>NZ_AP042477.1:4830000-5182856 GCF_055388615.1 Desulfovibrio biadhensis | reverse complement strand
GACAAAGGAAATGTCGGCAGGGGGCAAGACCAAAATGTCATCCTGGATGGCGGCCTCTGCAAGGACGTCCAGATGTCGCAGCGACCAGACCTCGTCTGCTGCCTGGTCGGTATAGGTGAGGCTGCCGTCTGCGATCTCGATGGCCGCTCCAGTAAAAGGGGTGAACGCTGCGAATTCTCCCTTGGCAGGTGGTGAATCCGTTTTTTGCGTTTGGATCTCTGGGAGTTGCAGGCGGCCGTCAAGGTTCCTGGTCAGGGTGATGCGTGGCTTTTCCAGGCGTATGAGTGCTGCTCCCACCTGCCCCTGAAATAAGGGGGTGACGGCCAGTGCCAGGTCGATGCGCTCTGCCTCCAGGAGGGGGGGTTGCTTCCCAGACATGCTTATTTGTACGCCTTCCAATGTCACGGAAGGCCGGGGCAACAAGCGTAGCGAGAGGGGCTTTTCCAGGTGCAGCTCAAGGCCGGCCTGCTCCTGCAGGGTTGTGACAATGAAGTCCTTCGCGCGTTTTTGTCCAATTATCCAAGGGGCCAGCAGTCCCGCCGCCAACAGCAGAAGCGCTGTGATCACCAGAGTGCCAGCCAGAATTCTTATGGATTTTGGAACCTTCAGGGAGCGCGGCAGCATGTGTTTCGTCACCAGTTTCCTTGGGCAGGTTATTCTTCGCCCAGAATCCTCTCGCAAAGAATGCCTGCCATGATAGCGCCCAGGCGTTTGCGTTCTGCTTTGAAATCATTGAAGCATACCGTTGGGAGCGTCCACTGCAGCACGGCGAGCAAATAGGGGTAAAGATCGCGTTCGAAAAGCGTTACTGTGTTGGCATACCCCCGCAGTCGGCGCAATATCTGATAGGTTTTGGATATGCGTGGATCACTGCCGGCATAGCCAAAAGGGGGCGTCGCCGCATAGCTTTCTCCTGCGTACCAGGTCTCGATGAACCGGGCCAGGGTGTCCATATCTTCCTCGTTTGCCAGGCGGGAGTGTTCCAAAAGCAGGACGGGCTCCAAACGTGCAAAGTCCGCCACCGCATTGCCGCGCCTGGTTTCGGAAAAATCCACCACATATAATGCGTTTTGCTCATCCAGAAGCACATTCTGCATATTCAGATCGCCGTGCACGATGCAGGAATACCAGGGCGTGGTTTCCTGGGCGCGTTTGGGGAATTCCTGGGCCAGCACGTGGAAGGGGTTGCGCAGTTGGCGCCCCAGTTCGGGACAGTCAAAATATTTACTTTCCGGGCTCAGACCGAGGGTGGTTTGCGCCTTGTCCACAATGTCAGGAAAGAGGCGTGTCGGGTCGTGTTCTCGCCAGAGGTGAAGCGCCCCCCATGTTGGTTGGGCGTACCAGGGTTTGAGCACCTGGGTGACCAGTTGGTCCATCAGGGGGATTATTTCTGATACTGCGCGTCCTGCGTAAAATTGCGCCAGGGAAGAAAGCTGCATATCGTCCGCATCATTGCCGGTGAATGTGTAGGCTACGCCGGCATATTTTCCATGTGTGGCTATTTCCGTGAGGGCGGTGGCATTTTGGGGGAGATTTGGCTTTACAAGCTCTGCCCATGCTTTTTGTTCGTGCTTTATCCGTTTCGCCGTGCCCAGCTTGAGCACGGTCGGCTGCATGCGGCGACCTCTGCCATCCTGGCTTTCCACCAGAAAACTGGTGGCGTCGGCCCCCCCGCGTAGAGGCTGCAATTCCACCTTGCGCGCCACGGGGCGCCCACCTCCCATTGGATGCGGGGATGATACATAAATGTTGCGGATGATGGCGTCCCATGCATCGAGCTGGTCGGGATCGCTACCAGCCACTGCATGTCCCGCCGCAGATGGTGCGCCATTGCCATTGGCTTGCCCGGGGATGTTTGACGCAAGCGCGTAGTCGATCTGCAGCCGTTTTTCTTCCGATGAACGGATGACGGAGGGGGTGAAGGACCAAAAGGCTGCGGCTTTGAAAGCGCTTTGTGCGGTCAGTTCGCAAAAGCGTTCGATGCTCTGGACATCGCAGCTCTGCTCCAGAATTTCCAGGGGCAGGGCGTCGCATCCGCCAACAGGGGGGCGGTTTAGGGTCAGCGCCAGGCAGCAGAATTCCAAACCGCTTTCATTACGCCAGGGCAGTTTTTGGAGGACGGGGGGCAATTTTGAGACCGCCCCTTCTGCCAGATAATAGCAGAATCCGACGGCGCCCAACGCGGTTGTATCAGTGTTTTTTGCTATTTGCAGGTCTTCCATCTGAATGAAGACGGCCCGCAAACCGCGCGCCTCATTGCCTGCTGCCTGGTGCAGTCCTGCAGTGCGCAGACCGCCATCCAGGGATTGCAAGGCTTGCCCGAGGGGCACGGGTTCGTCGCTTTCCAGCCGCATGCAGCAGGCGGGCTCGCCGTTAATGGCGGCGCCGCTGGCGACAAACATCACGGTTTCCATAGGGTAACGGGTGGTGATGTAGTCCGTGCGCTGGTCCTTGTCTTCCGGAAGCAGTGCAGCCACGTGCAGGCCGGTAAAAAACGCTCCCAGGTTTTCCTGGGCTTGTTCTGGCCGGGTGCCGAAGCCGCCCGCCCCCATGCAGAGACCGAGTTCGGCCAGACTGACCTGGACCACTGGCTGTTGCTCGTCTCCCTGCCAGGTTTCCACTGCGCTGTAGGCATTGCACCATGGTGTGAAGGAAAGTTGCGCCGAGCCGGATTCCAGGGCCAGTTCTTCCTGCCAGGGGGCGGTAACCGCCTGGAAACATCGCTGCCTGGCGTCGTCGATACCGTCCACCACGTTGAATGTCCGGGTAAGGCCGGAGAGTTCCACGACCTGGCGTACAAAAGGGGTAAGCCCCATGAGCAGCATGCTGGCGGAGCGCGCCGTCAGGTCTTTGTGCAGTTGCAGCAGAGAGCGGATGCCGGCGCTGGAAAGGTACTCCAGTTCGCTCATGTCCAGTATTACCGTTTGCGCCTCAGAAGGGGCGCTGGCCAGCCGTTCGTCAAAGTCGGCAGCGCCGTTGGCGTCCAGACGCCCTTGTAAGCGTATGCGCAGGATTTCTGGGGTTGCGGCAAAGGGGTGGTCGAAAAGAATGTCGAGCATGGGGCTCCCGGGGGTATGAAGCGTTTGGCGCGCTGCGGAGAGACAGACTCAGGGCCATTGCAGCAGATGTCTGTTTCAATTGTTTCTTATGCCACGGGTGCGCAATGCCTGGCAATAGCGTTGCACGATGCGCCATTGCCAGCGGAACGTGTGGCGGGTAAGGAACAATTCTCTGCTTGAGGCGGCGCAGCTATTTTTCGAACACGTGCACTCCAGCTCCCACTATGTCAAAAAAACGATCCACACCGGCCGTAATGTTTCAGGGCGTCAGCTCCAACGCTGGTAAAAGCGTCCTGGCAGCCGGATTTTGCCGCATGCTGCTGCAGGATGGGTATTCGCCCGCTCCGTTCAAGTCGCAAAACATGTCCCTTAACTCCTGTGTCACCCGTCAGGGGCACGAAATGGGGCGCGCTCAGGTAACACAGGCGCAGGCCTGCCGGCTGGAACCTGACGCGCGCATGAATCCCGTACTGCTCAAACCCAGCAGTGATGTGGGGTCCCAGGTCATCATCATGGGCGCGCCTGTAGGCAACATGAAGGTGCGTGAGTACGTGGCCTACAAGCCCCAGGCGTTTGCGGCTGCGCAACAGGCCTATGACAGTCTGGCTGCAGAGCACGATGTGATGGTATTAGAAGGGGCGGGCAGCCCTGCCGAAATCAATCTCAAGGAACATGACATCGTGAACATGCGCATGGCCGAGTACGCCGGCGCAACGGTGCTGCTTGTTGGAGACATTGACAGAGGGGGGGTTTTTGCCTCGTTTCTGGGAACCTATGCGTTCATGGATCCCTGGGAGCAGGAGCTGCTGGCCGGATTTGTCATCAACAGATTCAGGGGGGATGCTTCTCTTCTGGGACCGGCGCTGGAAGCCACCACTGCCAGGACAGGGCGCCCTTTTTTTGGTGTAGTGCCTTTTGTGGGTGATTTGGGATTGCCGGAAGAAGATTCGGTGAGCTTCAAGGCCGGGACAGCTGCATCAAAAGGTGGCGGCGAACTGGTGGTGGCCCTGGTGGACCTCCCCCATATAAGCAACTTTACGGACATTGACGCCCTTGCCGGGGAGCCAGA
This sequence comes from Desulfovibrio biadhensis, assembly GCF_055388615.1. Lineage (NCBI taxonomy): Bacteria > Pseudomonadati > Thermodesulfobacteriota > Desulfovibrionia > Desulfovibrionales > Desulfovibrionaceae > Desulfovibrio > Desulfovibrio biadhensis. The sequence continues at coordinate 5,178,728 of NZ_AP042477.1, read as the reverse complement.
TGTGGATCTGCTGGTGGCGCGCCGCCCCGAAGATTTGGAAGCCGCCATAGACGTGGTGATTCTGCCTGGCAGCAAAAACACCATTCAGGACCTGGCCGCTTTACGGACAAGCGGACTGGCGGATGCCGTGCTGCATTTACATGCAAAAGGCTGTGCTGTGGTGGGCATTTGCGGCGGGCTACAAATGATCGGGGAACGTATTGCCGATCCCTTGGGGTTGGAGTCGGAAGACAGGGGCGCCCCTGGGTTGGGACTGCTGCCTTTGGAGACGACGCTGGCCCGGGAAAAAACGCTTTTGCGCTGCGATGCCCGGCATGTGGAAAGCGGGTTGGCTGTTTCAGGCTACGAAATTCACCACGGAGCCACCCACAAGCTGCCGGGGGCGGCGGAAAACGTCAGTCCCTCCATGGTGCGGGGCGATGGCGAGGTCATCGGCTATACATGCAGCAGCAATGAAAAGGGCGGCCCTGTCTGGGGCAGCTATCTGCACGGCGTGTTTGACGACGATGCATTCCGGCGCTGGTTTCTGGACGGTTTGCGGCAACGAAAAGGTTTGTCTCCCATTGGCAGGGTGGTGCATACCTTTGACCTGGAACCGGCACTGGACAGGTTGGCCGCCGTGCTGCGCGAACACATGGACTGGGAACCCGTGTACAAACTGCTCGGGCTCCGGCCCGGCTAGCCTGCTACTGTTTGGAGCGCAAAGAGCGGAAGCCCACGCCTCCCCATGCCTGCTGCACCACGCCGATGACCATGAAGGCGTCCGGGTCCAGCCGCGTTACGGCATAGCGCAGGTCCGCAACCTGGGAGCGGCGGACAGTGATGTAGATCATGGTGCGCTGCTCTCCTGAATACCCCCCTGTAATGTCCCACATGCTCACGCCCTTGCCGAGCTCTTCCATGAGCCCCCAGCGCAGGACTTCGGGCTGGCGGGTGATGATCATGGCCGTGCGCACCTGGCTGGAGCCTTCCAGTACGAAATCCGAGACAATACCTGACAGCACAAGGCTGAGAAAGGCGAGCAGGGCCTTTTCCCAGTCAAAGACGATGCCGGCTGCGATGATGACGGCCATGTCCGTGAACAGGAAGGACTGGCTCATGGGGAAGCCCGTTTTGCGGTTGAGAATCCGGGCAGGGATGCTGGTGCCGCCAATGGTCGAGCCTGCACGGTAGATCAGCCCCATGCCCAGGCCGTATAAAAGGCCGGCATAGATGGCGGAAAGCAGCAAATCATGGGTGATGGGCCAGGGCGTCACCATTGTCGGCAGCCAGCCGGTGAAAAAATCAGCCGCCGCCGAGAACGTGATGACCGCCAGCACCGTGTCGCGCAAAAAGATCCAGCGCCCCAGAGAGAAGAAACCCCAGGCCAGCAGGGGAATATTCAGCAACAGGAACAGCATACCAACGCTTGCGCCGGTATAGTGATTGATGATGATGGCCGTACCGCTGACTCCGCCGGCGGCCAGATCAAAAGGAACCTGGAAGAGTGCATACCCTAGACCTGCCAGGCAACAGCCCACGATGATCATTATTTGGGTAAGCAGAAAACGGCGTACTCGGACCCACGTGGGGAGTGCGAGTCGCTGCCTGGATTTTTCTATAAGCCTGCGCTGTTTGTCGTGGCGCTGGCCGTTTGCGGACGTTGGGTTACTCATCCCGCGTACCTATACGCCAGCAGGATGAGAAGCAAGGGGTAGTGGCGAAGGTTCTACTAGTGTCGCGTCCTTAAAAAAATCAAGAGATGCGGCACTGGGCGTGCACAGCCCCCCCAGGGGCGAATACGCCGTTATCAAACAGAAAACCGCGTTTTGTGCTTGATTTTAAAAGTAAAATTCAAGGGGCACGAATTTTACGGACAGTATACCAGATCAGGTAGATGTGCTGGATGCGTCATTTGACGCCAGCTTTTCGAGGTAATCGAGGAATTGTCGGGCTTCCTTGAGGTCCGGGTCATGCTCCAGAGCTTTTATAAGGCATTGGCGGCAGGCTTCATGGTCGCTCTTGTCATAGTGGACACGCGCCAGATTGAAGAGAATGTGGGAGTCTTCAGGAGCGACACGGAGCATGGCGTTATAAAGCTCCACAGCCTCATCGTAGCGTCCGTCCTTGCGGGAGGCGATGCTCTGCTTGTTTGCCAGGCGCTTGTGCTCCACTGATACGGTATGGAATTCCGGCGGGGCCTGCAGCATGGCAAGGGCAAGTTCCATGCGCCCTTTCGCGTTGAGCCCGGGCAGGTATTCCTCTTCGATCTGCAATGCCTTGAACAGGGCGGTTTCGTCCTTGTCCAGGCCCAGAGAAGCTGGGGTGGCGCTTTCGTCCAGGTCCTCCCCGGCGGCTTGGACCTTTTCCTTGAGCTGCGCGAGGAGCGGTAGAATGACGCCGCTGTGCTGTGTCTCATCTGGCAGATAGTGTGACAGAAAAGAAGTGATGCTGACTACTTTGGATATGGCGGTGGGAATACCGGCGGCATTGAGAGCGCGCAACAGCACCCTGTCTCCATCCAAAAAGATGGCGAACCACCCCAGGCGCTGGGTTGCTTCTCGTTTGGTAGATCCGGAACCGAGATCCCCCCCGGTTTCGCTGAAAAAAGTTCCTGCCATTTTGGGCATGGAAACCCCCCACGACATTTTTTGCGTTAGCCTATTGCAAAGCCCTCATTTTTTCAATGGTATCACAAGGCATCGGAGCATTTCCTCATAAATATCCGTGAAAGGGCGAGCGTCAGAAAGTAAATTTTTATAAGCCTGGTGTCAGGATAAAAAGCTGTTTTGCGACAAGCCTTGCCTTACGCGCCTTGCAGCTGTCTTTCACATGCCGCATGCAGCGCCGCGATCTGGGGTGTGCTTTCCAAACCATGCAGCAAAGCCTTTGCCTGCTGTGGGTCGTTTGTTCTTCCGCGCTCCAGGAGCAACTGCGCAAGCTGTACGCTCAGATTTGTATCGTTGGGGGCGCTCTGCAGCGCCTTTTCCAGCAGCTCTATGGCCGCGTCTTTTTTTTCTGCGTTGGCAAGGTGCATACTCATGCCAAGGGCGGCGCGGGGGTCGGGCATGTCCGGGGTTCTGTCCAGCGCTCTTTGATAAAGCGTATGGGCCAGCTCGGCGCGCTCCTTTGGAGGCAGCAGTTCGGCGTATTCCCCGTACTCAAAGGTGAAACCCAGCCGTGAAAGAAAATCGGCCTGTTCCTTGCGCAGGTCCGGGATGTCCGCCAATTGAACATTGCGGACATATTCGGGCAGCCGGCTGAAATAGTCCTGTTTCAACTGTTTGCCCCATTCAATAACCTGCTCGATACTGTACGCGTCCGTGCAGTCCAGCCAGAGCAAATCTTCGTTGCGCTCCAGCCAGTGGGACTCAGACAGTTTTTTGTTCTGGATAAGCTCGTCGTACAGTTCCGTGCCGGGGAATATCGACATCACATGAAAGAGGGTGATGCACGGTTTGATGGCGCGTATCAGGTCCATGGTTTCCTGGATTGTTGCATCCGTTTCGCCTGGGGAGCCGTAAATGACGTAGGCGCGCGCCAGGATGCCATGGGCCATTGTCAGCCGGAAGGCCTGCTCTATCTGCTCGTTGTTGATGTTTTTGCGCATCCGGGAGCGGATGTGCGGCGACCCGCTCTCTACGCCATAGCTTATCTGAATGCACCCTGCCTTGCGCATGGCTGTGAGGACAGCGGCGTCGACGCGATCCACCCGTGAAATGGCGGCCCACTGAATGTCCATGCCGCTTTCCGTAATCAGCTCGCAAACACGCAGAACAGTTTGTTTTTTTAGGGTGAAGGTGTCGTCTGAAACGTAGAAGAAGCGTATTCCCCGGGCATACTGCAGTTGCATTTGCTTTACGAAATATTCCGGGGAGTGGAAACGCACCTTGGTCCCCCAGAATTTGGGCGAGCCGCAGAACGTGCATTTTCCGGGGCACCCCCTGGTGAGGGCCAGATGTTGAAATGTGAAATGCTCTGCCGGCATGGGCAGGTCGTCGAGATTCTCGATCAAAGGAGGGGCTTTAGTCGCAACTATATTGCCGGCATCGCGAAAAAGAACGCCTGGCACTTCATGCAGGGAGGCGCTGGTTGCGAATGCCTGCAGCAGGGCAGGGAAACTGGTTTCGGCCTCGCCTTTGACGATTGCGTCAATGCAATTGAAATGCTGGAGCAGAAGGTGTGCGAGAAACGTTGCGCCCACGCCGCCAAAAACGATTTTAACGCCGGGCAAGGCTTCCTTGGCAAATTGGGCTATGTCCAGGGCCCCCCACCTGTTGCCATGAAAGATGGAAAACCCGATGACGTCGGGTTTGAAATCTTGCAGTGTCGCGGTGATTTCCTGGGGATTTTCATGCACGGCGCTCCAGTTTACGCAGCGCACCTCGTGTCCTTGTGCAATGCACACAGCGCCAAGATAGTGCATGCCCATGGGCATGGCCGTGATGTTGTCTTCGTGTTTTCTGTCAAAAAGAAAATAAGGGTAGGCCAGGAGTATTTTCATTGTGCGGGTGGTTTAAGAGCGTTTGCAGCAGAAGTTTATGCCACACAGCCCCCGCTCGCAAGTGGTGTGTGCGTACCTGGAAAAGGGCATGAAAATACGCCCTGCACTTTAGGGCGCAAAGTGCTGCTTTGCGTGGGGGGGCACACTCGCTTTCATGAAGGAGAGGAAGACGCATCCACCGTGTTATGCATGTTTTCGTTTGTGTCCGGAGGCTTTACGTCCGCCAGCGGCAATTCGATAACAAACCGGGTCCATTTACCTGGTTCGGAAAGGACCTTCATGCGCCCCTGATGTTGGTCGGTAATGATGAAGTAAGATACCGCAAGGCCAAGGCCCGTGCCACGTCCCGGTCCTTTGGTGGTGTAAAAGGGCTCGAAGATGTGTTTCAGCACTGCCGCGTCGATTCCCGGGCCATTATCCTCGATCTCCACAACGCCATAGCCGTCCTCTATCCGTGTCCGTAACAGGAAGCGGGGCGCTTCGTTTTTATATTCCTTGTCAGCCATCGCCTGCGCGCCGTTTCTTAAAATATTCAGAAATACCTGTTGGATCTCGTTTTCTATGCAATGCACCAAGGGCGCGTTTGTCGCATACTCTTTTGTAATCTCAATCATTTTGAAAGAGAAGTTCTTCTGGTGGTCATACTAGTTGAAGGCAAGCTCCACGGCATTGTCCAGCATCTGGTCCATGGCCTTGTAGTCCATGCTTTTGCCACTTTTGCGGCTGAAATTGAGCATGTTTTCAACGATTTTAGCGGCTCGTATTCCGGAATCGTAAATGCCCTGAAGCATGGAGGGGATATCCAGCATCTCAAGATATTCGCGGATCTTGTCTTTGGGCACCCCGCACGCATGCGCCGCTTTTTCGCTCTTTTTGCTGTCGGAAAAAAGGCGGCGCCGGGCATTCACGGTGAAGCCAATCACTGCGGTCAGCGGATTGTTGATTTCATGGGCAATACCCGCTGCCAGCCCCCCTAGGGAGGACATCTTGTCTGTCTGTGCCATCTTCTCATACATGCCGGTAAGCTGTGATACATCTTCGAAGATGATTATGATGGCGTAATCCTGTGAATCCAGCTCCACAACCTGTCCCGATATAAGGCAGCGGATGGAGGCTTGGTTCCTTTTTGCGACCTCGGCTTCATGGGACTCCACCTTGCCTTGCTCATGCAGTTTTGCGCCAATTTGCGCGGCAACTCCGTGTTGCACAAAAATACGCAGCTCGTCGAAAGTCTGCCCCTGCACCGCTTCGGGGGTGTAGTCCAATAGGGCCTGAAACGCGTTGTTCGTATCCTGGATGGTCATGTCTGAAAGCCGTACCAGGGCAATGGGGGTGGGGGAGAGCAGGAACAGTTTGGAAAAGGTTTCCTCCGATGTTCTGAGCCAGACCAGCGCCCGCCATAATTCAACGAGCGTGAAGATGACCAGAAGCAACGTTGCAAGAGAAATGGAACCGCTGATCCACCCCAGCCGGGTTGCCGGGCTGAAAATTTCATCTTCATCCATATCCACAACGAGCAACCACCCGGAGCGGTCGTTGTGTTTTGCAAGAAGAATGTGTGTTTTTGCATTCTTATGCAGTTGAGCTGTGCTGTCGCTTTTGAGGGCCGCTCGCAACTGGTTCAGGTCGTCTTGTGACCATGTTTGACCAATGGTTTCCGTGTTGGTGGAAGCCAGTACCAGACCGTTTATCCCGAGTATGGAAATGGAGCTCGACGTGCCGAAGTCTGTATCTTCAAAAGCACTTTCAGCGTAGTTGGGAATGTCAATGATACCCAGCATGACGCCAAGGGTAGCGCCATGAATATCTTGGAGAGGAGCCGCTATCACCAGCAAAGGAAGACCAGTGGGGCGGCCGATGTCCAGGGTTTCGATGTTGAATTCACCCGACATGGCGCGATGAAAGTATTTTCTGTCATCCACCTTGAACCGTTTGGGGGCCTCGGTAGTCGAGGCGATGATCAGTTTTCCAGTGGGGCCGACGATATACATTGCATCCAGCGCGCTGTGCCGCACTCGCGCCTGCATGCGCTCAACTGCGGTCTGTTGTGCAGAGCGGCCGAGGTAAGAATCCTCCAGAGCCAGACGGAACACGTCTTCATGACTCCAGATGCGCATGTTCATAATGGCCTGCGTCACTTTGGCGTCCAGTTCCCGATTCAGGAAGTGCAGGGATTCTGCAGCATGTGACAGGGCCAGATCGGTCACTGTTTGGCGTGTATAAAAATACCCGAACAGCGTGCTGATCAGCACTCCGAGAAAAACAATGGAGAATATGGGCAATAATCTCCGGGCAAGGGGAAAATGGCCGCTTTTCCTGGTTACACTCACTTGATTACCTCCCCTGCAGCTTCGATGAATCTGTAAGGGATCTGAATGTTCAGCTGTTCAGCTGTTCTCAGGTTGAGAAATACTATTCCCTTGTCATTGATGCCCACAGGCAGTTCCCCGGCTTGAATGTCTTTTTCAATAATGGTGCGGGCCATTTTGCCAGCCAGGTACCCCTGTTCATGACCCGATTCGAGGATGCCGCAAAGAATGCCATGCTGCACGGCGATGTCCGAAAAACCGAGTGTTGGATTGTTCATTGTCGCGTTGGTCCAGGCCATTATTTTATCAGGAGAAGCCACCTTGCCTGTTTTCTCGTCCAAAATGGAATTGTACAGGCCCAGGGCCAGAACATCAGCGTTTTTACTGTAGTAGAGTATGCGGTGCTGCCATTGCTTGAAGGTTTGTATTTTTTCAACGCCTGCGAGGGTCAGGGCGTATGGGCCGTCCTGTTGCAATTCCTCCAGGAGGTCGTGCAGAACGTAGCCCCCGGATTCAGAATCCTCCACGAGAAAAGCAACAGTTTGCGCTTCAGGTAGTATTTTCTTCATGAGGGCGAACGCATCTCTGAAATGCCAGCGTTCGCGGATGCCTGAGACATTTGCAGCGGGATAGCCGTATTTTTCCAGTGGTGCGTTTACACCACAAAAAACAACCTGCGGGGAGTTCTGGCCCTTCAAATATTTTGCTGCAAGGTATTGTTGCGCGACATCATCCACACAGATGACGATGTGTGGATCATTTTCCTTAATGAACTGTAGTGCTTCTTGCGCGACATGATTCAAATGCTCTGGCGATGGCAATCTTTTCGCATCCATATATATTATTTTGTCTATAGTTCCATGCCCCGCCAGGGCGTCGCGTATTCCCTCATTGATACGCTGTGTCCAGAGATACTCAGGATCATAGCTATGGACAACCATGATATCTGTTTTGCTACCCGCAGCATCACCGCAAAGGGCTATAGTATACAGTAAGGTGCATAATACAATGAAGAAGATGGTTGTTGTTTTGCTTTGCACAGCACCCTGCATTTTGTAACCTCGTCCGACTAAGCAAGTGTTAGGGGTATGTTAAAATACCCATAGCATTATTTTTCATTTTTGTCTTTTATAAATCCGGAAATAGGCAGACGTTTCAACTTCTGCACAATATGGCAATTCTTTCTGAACAGATTTCGCTGCCTTGATGGAGGGTAAGCGCGCCTGCCAGAATTTGCCGTTTGGGCTTGGAATCCATGGGGGGGAGTAGAAAAAGAAAAAGGGACATTCCGAAAAACGGAATATCCCTGTGAAAAATGTGGTCGGGGCGAAACGATTTGAACGTTCGACCCCCTGCTCCCAAGGCAGGTGCGCTACCAGGCTGCGCCACGCCCCGACATGAACTGAGCTATTTAACCTTTTCGTTTCTGTTTGGCAAGTGATTTGAAGCGGCGAATATGATTTTCACATGCCGCATGCGCCATATGGTTATATTGACAAGAACAATGCCCGACCGATACCAATTATAATACACATGACGTTTTTTGCGCCGTCTGCTCTTTGTTTGAAAAATGGTGCTTTGTGCTGCGGCGGTGCATGTCCGATTCCGGTTATTTTTTGTATATTCTGCTGTACAGCTAGTTATTTTTACTGAAATACCTAAAGCTTCAGGGCTCGGATTTTTGGCGTGGACGTTAAGCCGCATCGCCTCCCGGAAGCCTGTGCGGAGTGACGGATAATGGCGAATGTGTTCAAGAAGGGCCAAGAAGGGACCGGACAACTCACGAGTATACACTCGCGCATGCTCGTGACGTTCATCCTTCTGGTGCTGCTTCCCACTGCAGCCGTCAGTCTGACCTCTGTTTACATGGGGTATCGTAATGGCAAAGAACAAGTCTACAATCAGCTGGAAAGCGTGGTCGCACTCAAAAGGGCGGAGCTGCTGACCTGGACCGAGTCACTGCATACTGAGCTTTTTCCCGTCATGACAGGCACGGAAAGCTACCGTTGGGTGCAACGGCTTATACGCCACCATTTCAACGAAAAACCCACCCAACAACAGGTATTTACTCCCAAACAAGCTTATCTGCTACTGCGTGACAGTTTCCTGCGTGTCACGGAATCTTCCCGCAACCCGTATCCAGAATGCTGACAAACCCTCGCCAATCGGCGAGGGTTTTCTTATACTATCTTCATGCTAAAGCCGCCCAAAAATCAGCAGGTGAAAATGGAGTTTGTTTCGATCAACGAACTTGTCCCCATGAATCATCTGCTTCGCAAAATTGCCAAGGTTATTGATTTCTCCTTTATTCATGAGCTCACCAAGGATTTGTATTGCGAGGGCAATGGCCGTCCGGCCATTGAACCGGTGGTGCTCTTCAAAATGCTATTCATCGGCTATCTGTTTGGCATCCGCAGCGAGCGTCAGCTTGTCAAGGAAATCCAGGTCAATGTTGCCTATCGCTGGTTCCTTGGCCTGGGATTGCAGGACAAAGTGCCCGATGCCAGCACCATCAGCCAAAACCGGCGGCGCAGATTTAACGACACCAGCGTTGCCCAGGACATTTTTGACGGTATAGTGTTCCAGGCCATGAAAAAGAGGCTTGTCGGCGGACACACGCTTTACACCGATTCCACCCACCTGAAAGCCAACGCCAACAAGCATAAATTTACGGAAAAGCTCGTTGCCCAAAGCACGAAGTCATACTTGGGCGAACTTGAAGACGCCGTGGAGGAAGACAGGCGCAGGCATGGAAAGAAACCGCTGAAGCAGGACAACCGCGAAGCGGGGTCCAAGCGGATCAAGCAGAGCACAACCGATCCGGACAGCGGGTACATGGTACGCGAGGGCAAGCCTAAGGGCTTCTTTTACTTGGATCATCGCACTGTGGACAGCCGACACAACATTATCACCGACAGTTACGTAACTCCGGCCTCGGTGCATGACAGCATGCCCTATCTCGATCGGCTGGACCGACAAATCAACCGCTTCGGCTTTGCTGTGAAGCACGTCGGCCTCGATGCAGGATATTTCACCTCACACATTTGCAAGACGCTGGAAGAAAAGCATATTTATGGTGTCATTGGCTATCGTCGTCCCACTCGTCGCAAAGGGATGCTCCCCAAACGCGCCTTTGAATACCTGCCGGACAAGGACTGCTATCTTTGCCCCGAAGGCCAGGAGCTTCACTACTCCACCACCAACCGCGAAGGATATCGTCTCTATGACTCGTTACCAAAGATTTGCCGCCGCTGTCCGTTACTGAAAGAGTGCACAACAAACCGGAATTGCAAGAAAACAGTGACACGCCATGTGTGGCGGGAATACGTGGATACGGTGGATGCGCACCGGCTCACGGAATTCGGAAAAAGAATCTATGCTCGCCGGAAAGAGACCGTAGAGCGCAGCTTTGCCGACGCCAAACAACTGCACGGGCAACGCTATGCTCGGTTCTGCGGCCTGGCTAAGGTCCAGGTTCAAAGCCTGCTTTCCGCCACATGTCAAAACATGAAGAAAATGGCCTTGCTGCTGGCCCCTTTGGAGCTGTCATACAAATATTTGCAGCCCAAATGCCTGTACTTTCTACCTCAGTCTCTCTGTCTCGTTCGATTGGGGCCGATCGAGCCAACATCCCAGCTGGCAGCGGCCTGAAAAGAAATCGGTTCATAAAAACAAACCCCACTTTGCAAAAAGCGGGGTTTGTCAATGAGCTGATCTTAAGGAACTGTTTCTTGTCGCCAGAGACGGCAAGGTCCTGCTTTCGACGGATATTTGGAATGAGAGGCTGGACCTGTCTGCGCAGCATTTTTTTATTTCAGGACTTGAAAAACCTGGTTTGCATGTGGAACGTCTTATTCCTGGCGCACCCAGGCAAGGTGTCTGGGGTATCTTTGTCGTTGAGCCCATCAAGGGTGAACACGGCGAAGCGATAGGCGTTCTTGTTGGCAGAGCTGATATGGACAAACTGAATAGCGCAATGGTTGAACGCAGCGGCCTGGGAAATACGGGGGAAACTTTTCTGGTGGGGACTGGGGGCGTGATGCTCACGGACTCAAGATATCCTGGCTACTCAGGAGGCGATAGCGTTCTGCCGGATGCGTACCTGCAACTGTTTAGCAAACAGCAGAAAGGCCGCGGTATGTATACTAATTATCGCGGTCAGTCCGTCATCGGAGTTTTCAGGCATCTTGTGGATACCGAGCTTGTATTGATTGCAGAGCAGGGGCAGGCCGAGGCCTTTAAGCCCATCTATACGACTTTGCGTTTGAATCTTCTTGTGGCGCTGGTGGCTGTCATTTTGGCGGTCATGGCTTCCGCCGTATATACGCGAGGGCTGGCAGGGAGGTTGAACAGGCTGGCGAGCACGGCGCGATCTATTTCCAGGGGAGAGTTGACGGCTAGCGCTCCTGTGGCTGGAGAACGAGAGATTCGAGCGCTTGCGGCTTCTTTCAACGCTATGACCGCTCGTTTGAACAGGCGTATTGAAATCGAAAATTTGGTGGCTGTTGTCTCCAGAGAGCTAATCCGTATTTTGCCCGAAAATACGGAAGAAGTCGTCCTGGATGTGCTTGAAAGGGTCGGTGGTTATTTGGATGTGCAACGCATGCGTGTTTTCGAGCTGGAGGAAGATGGCGCTCTCAACATGGTATTTGAGTGGCAGCTGGAGGATGTGCCTGCCTCGGATATTCCGATTGAAAATCTTACCTTTGATATGTTTCCGTGGTTTTTTGACACCCTGAACAGACAAGGGATGGTTCATGTCTCCAGGCTGGGGGATTTACCCCCGGAAGCGTCCAATGAACTGCGCCACTGGATCGCCTACAACATCAAGTCCTTGATTGTGAAACCGATAAGGCCTGGAGGAAAACTGCGTGGGTTTCTTTCCTGTGAGGCATGTTGGGGCGAGCGCTACTGGTCGGATGATGAAATTGGCCTGCTCGAACTGGTGGCGGATAGTGTGGGAAACGCCATGGAGCGTGTGGCGAATTTGCGCGCCCTGCATCATAGCGAAGAGCGCTACGCCCTTGCCCAGCAGGCAGCAAACATAGGCAGTTGGGATTGGGATATCATAAAGGGAAGGGTGCACTGTTCCGATGGCTTTGAGTCCATCATGGGACTCAAGCCCGGTCAGTACGACAATACCTTCCGCTCTTTTCTGAAACTGAGCCACCCGGATGATCGTCAGGTCATTATAAGAACCATACGCCGGAATTTGCGAGACAATTCCGACTTTTCACTGGAGCACAGGCTGGCCGCCCCCCGTGATGGACAAACACAGTGGATTCATGTGGCGGGGGCGCTTTACCGCGATACAGAGGGCAGGGTCACACGAGTTCTGGGGATTGTCCGCGATATAACCCTGCGCAAGCGGGCGGAAGAAGAACTCGCCGGCATCAACCGGGAGCTGGAAAGGCTTGTGGATGAGCGCACCCGTGACCTGGAACTCAAGGCGCAGGAGCTGCTCAAGGCCAACGAGCAGTTGCGGGAGCTGGACCAGCTCAAATCATCTTTTTTGGCCTCTGTTTCCCATGAATTCAGGACTCCTTTGACGTCTATCCTTGGATTTACCAAACTTATAGACAAGGATTTTTCGCGCCATTTCAAGGATTGCACTGAAGGGAGCAGCGCCGGAAAAGGTGAACGCATCAAGGCCAACCTTGGCATTATCTATAAGGAAAGCGAGCGCCTGACCCGTTTGATCAATGATGTGCTGGACCTGAGCAAGATAGAAGCCGGCCGCGTGGAGTGGCGAGATCGTGAAATAAGCATGGAGGCGTGTATTCGTAGCGCTGTTGATGCGACCTCCATGGCGTTCGCCAAAAAGCCGGCTGTCTCATTGGAAATTGAAATTGCTCCTGACTTGCCTTCGTTGTTTATGGACCAGGACCGTATCACCCAGGTGTGCATCAATCTTCTTGATAACGCAGCAAAGTTCACTGAAAAGGGGCGGGTTCAGCTTCATGCCGGCATCAGGGGCGACAGGCTGCGTCTTACAGTGGAGGATTCTGGCCTTGGGATAGAGCAGGGCGAGTTGGAAAAGGTCTTTGATTCCTTTCACCAGGTCAGCAGGTACCAGTCCCTGGAGGACAAGCCAGAGGGCACCGGGCTCGGCCTGGCCATCTGCCTTCAGATAGTGGAACACTACCAAGGCCGGATTTGGGCCGAGTCAGAAATCGGAAAAGGCTCCAGATTTATTGTTGAGCTGCCTTTGGAGCACACCGCTGAGAATTCTCTGGGGTAGCTTCCCGGGGCGGCGCAACTGCCTACGGGAGCCTAGAATTCTATGCCGCGCTGCGCCGTTACGCCCTTTTCAAAGTGGTGCTTTATGGGGGTCATCTCGGTGATGAGATCGGCCGATTTGGCTAACCATTCCGGTACGCCCCTGCCGGTAACCACTATATGCGCACCCTTGGCCATGCCGGCGTTGATGCATTCTTTGAGTTCTTCGGCGGTGATGAGTCCTGCGCTGAGTGCGTAGAGGGATTCGTCCAGTACAAGCAGTTCAGCGCCTTCGTAGAGTTGGTTTTCAGCCCAGGCCAAGGTTTTTTGGGCAGCTTCGCGATGCGGTTCTCTATCCTGCCCGGGGCGCAGAAAGCCCAGCCCCCCGATGTGGCAGCGGTCTCCCAGTAGTTTTTTGAGCAGGGCCTGCTCCCCGGCCTGGCCAGGGCGTTTCATGAACTGGCAGAAGGCGACCCGCATATCCTGCCCCATGGCGCGAATGGTCTGCCCCACGGATGCGGATGTTTTACCTTTGCCGTCTCCGGTATAAACGAGCAACATGCAGTTTCCTTTAGTGCCTCCGGTTGCAAAACAGCCGGGCGGCTCTCACACGACGAGGTTTATGTTATTGCCCGGCCGGTCAATTGCGACCGCGGGACAAGGTCTCCATCCCCACTCCCGGAATGGTGGCGCCGCAAACATCGCAGGCTGAGGAACATTTGCCAAGGGTGAATCCACGCCGTTCGATGACCGGGCCACACCCCGCGGGACACATGGTATTGTTGCCGTTGTGCCCCGGCACGTTTCCTACGTAGATATACTGCAATCCTGTTTGTTTGCCTATCTCATAGGCGCGCTCCAGGGTCTCCACCGGGGTGGGCCCCCTGTCGGTAAGTCGATAGCTAGGGTGAAAGCGTGAAATATGCCAGGGGGTTTCAGCCCCCAGTTCGTCCTTGATAAAGGAGGTCATTTCCGCCAGCTCTTCCGGGGCGTCGTTCAGGTTCGGAATGAGCAGTGTCGTGACTTCCAGCCACCAGCCCAATTTTTTGATATGTTTGAGGGTTTGCAGCACCGGTTTGAGTCTGGCCTGACACTGTTCACGATAAAAATGGTCACGAAAGCTTTTCAGGTCGATATTTGCTGCATGAATGTAGGGAGCAAGGGCGTCCAGACAGGCCGGGCTCTGGTAGCCGTTGGAAACCATGATGTTCTTAAGCCCCTTTTCCACGGCCAGTTTGGCTGTCTGCAGCATCAGTTCAAAAAAAATGGTGGGTTCCGAGTAGGTGTAGGAGATGCTTTGGGCGCCGTTGTCCAAGGCAGCCCTGACCATATCTTCCGGGGTCAGCTTCTGTCCCGTAATGGGGCGCCCTTCACGGGGCGGTTGCGAAAGGGAAAAGTTCTGGCAGAAGGAACAGCCTACGTTGCACCCCATGGTGCCGAAAGAAAAGGTCATTGTGCCCGGCATGAAATGATAGAGCGGCTTTTTTTCCACAGGGTCCAGATTGATGGCTGCCACACGATCCGCAACGTGGGTGAACAGTTCCCCGCCCTTGTTTTCCCGCACACCGCAGAAGCCGCGATGGCCAGGGGCTATGCGGCAGTATTGACTGCACAGCCCGCAAAGAACGTCTTCACTATCTTCGGCCTTGCGCCAGAGCATTGCCGGTTGCATTGGGGGCGCCTCCTTCACGTTTTGGGTGGAACTTGGCAATTATCGAGGGCGGACTTTTATTTCCGGCTGAATGAGCAGCATGTTGGGGGATTGTTGCTCGGGTTCCTCCCGCCTGGGCGGTGTCACCTGGATGATATTGTCGCCCGTAACGGGGTCGGGCTCCATGATGATGCCTTCGTTCGTGGTGCCGAAAATATTGTCTTTTCGCTGCTCCTGCAAACCTTGCGCATCCGGGGCGGTCCTTGGGGACTGTCCAGGAGAGGGGGCAGCGTTGCCATTATCAATAGTGCTTTCCGGTGTGCCTGCAGGTGGGGGTGCAAGTTCTTGAGAATATACGTTTGGACACAGGACAACGGAAGCAGAAAGGAGTATAGTGTACATGAGTGCTATGAGCAAAGGGCGGGGTGAAAGCGGACGTATCATAAGGCTTCTCCTCTTGCGCTCGGCTTCTTAAAAGAATAAGTAAGCGCAGCCGTCAGCAGCTTATAAGATTACAGAGAAAGTCTGCTCTGGACTTTTTTAAACGGCCTTGGCAAAACGCGGTTTCGCCGAGGCATACGGATCGCTTTCACTTGTGTGGTGCATTTCCGATCCGGTGCGCCGTCCTGGCGCCAAGGAGACCCGCATACACGGGGTCTCTTATGAGAGAACAAGGAGCAAAGAGCATGCCGGAACGTAGTAAAGCCTATACTGACGCAGGCGTCGACCTGAACGCCGCGAACACCCTGGTGTCGCGTCTCAAGTCCATCGTCAGCGCAACCCACACCAAGGGCGTGCTCTCGGATATCGGTGGCTTTGGGGGCCTTTTCAAACCCGACCTCGACGGCATGACCGAACCCGTGCTCGTTTCCTCCACCGACGGTGTTGGCACCAAAATCAAGCTTGCCGTGGAGTATGCCCGCCACCATACCATAGGTATCGACCTCGTGGCCATGAGCGTGAACGACGTTCTTGTTCAGGGAGCCCGACCGCTCTTTTTTCTGGATTATTTTGCCACGGGAAAGCTTGATCCTGCAACTGCGGAAACCGTTGTTTCCGGTGTGGCGGAAGGGTGCAACCGCGCAGGCTGCGCGTTGCTTGGCGGCGAGACTGCTGAAATGCCTGGCATGTACGCTCCGGGCGATTATGATCTGGCCGGCTTCTGCGTGGGGCTGGTGGACAACTCCAAGATCGTTGACGGATCGGGTATGCATGTGGGCGATGCTGTCATCGGCCTGGCTTCCACGGGGTTTCACAGCAATGGCTACTCCCTGGTGCGCAAAATAGCGGCTCAGGAAGGCTTGCAGCCGGAAGACCCCATGCCATGTCTTGCGCCTGAAGACGGGCGCACGGTTGCCGAGGCCCTGCTCGAACCCACAGCCATCTACACAAAACCCGTGCTCAACCTGCTGCGTGACTTCAAAGTGAAAGGCATGTGCCACATCACTGGCGGCGGGTTTTACGACAATATTCCACGAGTGCTGCCCTACGGCGTGGGAACGGAAATCGAGTTCGGCTCATGGGATATGCCCGGCGTTTTCACCTGGATCAAAAACGCAGCCAACCTTTCCTGGCCGGAAATGCTGCAGATATTCAACTGCGGCATCGGCTACGTGCTCATAGTGGACAAGCAGCAGGAAGCCGAAGTCCTCAACCGCCTTAACCGTGCCTTTGAGCAGCCGGCCTGGATCATTGGCCGCATCAATCGCCACGAACAGGGCAAGAGCGAAGACGAGCGGGTTTCCATCTCCATTCCAGAAGAGCCGGACGCCTGCTGATAACGCCGCATACGATCATTTCAGGGAGCTTCTCACCAGGGAGGCTCCCTTTTTTTATTGTGGGGGAATGTGCAGCACCCTTGCCGCACGCCGTGTTGCCGGCATGGTGTTGCGCGTTTCCTGGAGCAGTGCCTGCAGGTCTGCCAAGTCGTCCACATCGCGCAGGCAAGGGGCGAACACCGTATGTAAACCGGCAGCGCGCTGCAGACTGTGGTTGAGAACATGCGGGCCGCTCCAGGCGATCTTCTCGAACAAATGGGGGGAAAATGCCTCGCGTCGCATGCCCACCAGGTAGTAACCGCCATCCAAAGCAGGGCCAAAGGTCAGGTCCGCATGCATAAGAGCGCGCCATGCAGAGCGCACCGCCCACGGCGAGATTTGAGGAACGTCGGTCCCTACCAGCAGCGCGGCTGCTGCCCCTGCGCCTCCTGCGGACACCGGTGCAAACGCGCGGGCAAACGCATTGGACATGCGCTTTCCAAGATCTGCGCCGTGCTGCCACCAAAAAGGGGGCGGCCAGTCTTCGCGGATTGCATGGGGACTGGGGGCAGGGCAGCAGCGGAGCAGAGCGCCCGCTCCTCGTACTGAGGTCAGTACATCCTGCACAAAAGCCCGATACAGTGCTGCTGCACGCATGGCCCCAATGCTTTTTGCCAGACGCGTTTTCACCCTGCCAGGGGCAGGGCGCTTGCAGAAAACCATGACAAAAGGGGGTTCTTTTTGGAGGAGTGGACAACGCGCAGGCATGGTTCACTCTCCATGGGGGCGATAAGCCCTTGCCAATGTGTCTGGCGAAACGCCTAGTCGAAAGAGAATTCTGAGAAGCTGGTTGCGGCAGGCAAAACGCAACAAGCCTTCGTGTTCTATGCGACGCGCCGAGGTGAGCGCTTTTTGAGGCAGGATGCGGATGCGGTGACCTCCTTGTTTGAGCCTGAGCATGAAGGCCACATCTTCCATGATGGGAATTTCAGGGAATCCCCCTACGTGATCAAAAATGGAGCGACGCACAAAAATTGCCTGATCCCCAAAGGGGACGCGCGTCAGGCGGCTGCGCACAGTGGCGACGGTCTGCACCATACGCAGTATGGGGCGTGTGGAATCAAGACTCAGGGAAAAGGCGCCGCCTGTAATGTCAGACTGGGAAAGGGCTGCCTCTATTGCGGGCAGAGCATCGGCAGGCAGGTGGGTATCTGCGTGGAGAAAGAGCAGGATTGATCCCTTGGCGCGTTTGGCGCCTTCGTTCATCTGCCGTCCGCGACCTGCAGGAGAAACCAGGGGGCGCACCCGTTTTTCCCAAACAGGGGGTGCTGTTTCCATGCTCTGATACAGTGCATCCAGGGTGGCGGCTTCCGGCCCCCCGTCAACCAGAAGCAGCTCTGCGTACTGCATGCTCCCCGGCAAGGCGAAAATGCGGTCGACAAAAGCCCGGATCCCTGCCTGTTCCTGATATACGGGCGCTATAATGCTGTATTTGACGTATGTGCCGGTTGCAGGGCTCATGCATTGCCCCCGGAAGCAGCAATCAAGTGTCGCTCTCTTTGGAAACAACAGGGCGCACTTGCAGCCCCTTGCGTTTGCGGTACCAGCCCAACCCCTTTTTCATCGCCAGGGGGAAGATGCCGAGCAAGGCAAAGGAAACCAGTAAGCCCGGAGAAAAGATGCCGGACAACGATTCCAGTTCTCCCAGCTCCCGCCCCGCATTGAGATAGACGATGGTGCCGGGCAGCATACCCAGTTGGGACACCCAGTAGAATGTCCAGAGCCGCATGGGGGTGAGTCCCATGGCCAGATTTATGATGAAAAAGGGAACGGCTGGGATAAGCCGCAGGGTAAACAGGTAGAACGCGCCTTCCTTTGCAACACCGTTGTTGATGCGCATCAGCTTGTCTTCAAAGCGCGCCTGGACCCAATCGCGGAGCAGGTAGCGCGATACCATGCAGGCCAGTGTGGCCCCAAGGCTGCTGGCAAAGGAAACCGTGATCAATGCAGGCCAGAAACCGAACAGCGCGGCCCCTGCCAGACTCATCACCACGGCGCCGGGCAGATTCAGCGTCACCACTATGATATAAAACAGAAAGTAGCCCGAAAGCGTCAAAAATGCGTGCTGTTCGTAATATTCGCGGAACGCCTGCTGCTGCGATTTCAGGTAAGAGAAGGTGAGATACTGCTGCAGGTCAAAGACGAAAAAGGCTGCGACAAGCAGCAGCAATGCGCCTACCAGGGCAAGTTTTTTGATTGTCTGTGCGCGCACGGTTTCTCTAGCTCCCTGAAAAGCGCCTATTTGTATGGCGCATCGAGTTTGCCGTCCACCAGGGGCGGATTGAAATAGCCGAATTCCAGCCAGGGCGCTGCCTTGCGCAGTCGCTTGCGAAAATTGGTCAGCCCCATGCTTGGGCTGCCGGTGTATGGTGCCGCCAGGTCAACGTACCGTTCGGGGTCCAGGTTCAGGTTGCGCAGTTGGATGAAATCCACATGAAGGGTGGTTACGAATTCCAGCAACGCTTCGAGTTCCTCTTCCGTGTCGGTGACTCCTGGGAAGTATAGCAAATTCAAGGAGACGAACAGCCCGTTCTGCTTGGCCGCATGGATGGTTTCCCGGACATCTGCAAAGCCATACCCCTTGGGGCGGTAATATGCTTCGTACAAGCCCTGGCGGGCGCTGTTCATACTGACGCGGATGGAGTTCAGTCCGGCCTGGGCCAAGGGCTGTATTGTTGCGGGCAGGCTGGCGTTGGTGTTTATATTCACCGTACCGGTGCCGCCCTTTTCCCGGAAGTCGGCTATGGCTGCGGCAATGATTTCCGCTTCGGTCAGGGGTTCGCCTTCACACCCCTGCCCAAAGGAAAACACAGGGCGGGGTTCCCGCTTGCAATGGTACAGCATAAGCTCGCTGATTTCTTGCGGTTTAGGGCGAAAGTCGATACGTCGCTGGGTTGCCGGAAATCCGGAATCCTCTGACTGATGGGATATGCACCCGATGCAGGCGGCATTGCACACGCGGGACGTGGGCAGGGGGGCTTCGAAACGCCCCAGACAAAGATTGCGTGCGGCGGGGCAGCAGTTGCCCAAAGCGCAATGCGCCAGATGTTTTACCAGGCGGTTCTTTGGCAGTGCTTTGAGGATTTTCTGCGCGCCTTGCTCTATGCGCTTACGCGGGATTCTGGAGAAGACTTGCCGCCGGTCTTCATCCACGCGTTTTGCGGTGACGTAAAACCGGCCATTGGCAAAGCCCACCGCAGCATAGGCAAAGAGCGGCAGCACGGGGGGAGGGCACTGTGCATCCTGGTGGCTATGGTAGGCTGTCACACCGGTCAGGGTATGGCCGGGGCTGACAAAAGCTGCAACGGGCCTGACGCCCTCGATGTCCCCAGACATTTCCACGGCGCCGGTTTCAGGGTCCAGACCAAGGGCCTGGCGTCCAGGAAGAAGGAATAATTCACTTTCTTCGGGCAAGGGCATGAGTTCATCGGGGCGCGGTTGTGCGAGATCGCCCCCTCTTCTACAGAGCATGAGCAGCTCTGGATGGTCGAAGATATTGCCTTGAGCGTCTGCAAAAACCATATGTGGAGTTACTTTTGATTTAGCCATAATACTTTGCTTTCTTTCACGCATTGTGGTAGCGCGATATTCAGTAGATTCGGTATTCCATAGCCGGGCATCCACCTTAGCGGAGTTCAAGCGAGGATGAAATGGAAATTTTGGGGCAATTGTTGCAGGGGTATACCCCTATTCTGCTTTTTATACTGATCTGTTTTGCGGCGTTGTTGGTGATGTTCTACAAGGTTGTACGCAGCCTTGACGATGTTGCCCGCACCGTTACTCAGGATCGTGAAAGCCTGCATGAAAGCGTGCGACAGATAAGCGACATGCTTGTCATGCTTGCGCGTAAGCAGGTTGAAGTAGGAAACGCCTTGCAAAAGCTTGGCGCGTCTGATGTTACATCGCCGGTTTCCTCTCCTGAGCAGCCAGTAAAGCACGAAGAAACCGAAAAGCATGATGATCTTGATGCAGCTCTTGCAATGGCTGCCGGCACCGTGCTTCATGAGGCAGCACAAGATATGGCTGCACCTGCTGCCCCCCCTCAGGAATCACAGCCTGCCCCGCATGATTCCGAGAAAGAAGCCGAAGACGAATACCTCGCAGAACTTTTCAATGCCCCCCGTGATGATGAGAGCGACCATATCGCCAGCGATTTGAGCCTTGGCCATGTCATTGAAGATGAAGATGACTACGACATGACCATGACTGCAGAGTCTCTTCAGGTCGCGCCTGAGAGTGAAGAGAGCGTGCTTGAGGTGCCGGAAGACGAGGCGGATTTTACGCTGGACGGGCCTTCTGGCGTAGCGGAAGACGCCCCGGATTTTATGGAGCCCAGCACAGAAGATATTGACGAGGCTTTGATCACCCCGCCTGAAGAAGATGATGAAATCGCCCTTATTGAACCCCCGGAAGATGACGACGAAATCGTAGTAGCTGCGCCGGTGGAGGAACCGGCCGGGGATGATCTTTTTCTGGAAGGGCCTGAAATATCAGAAGAATCACCCGAAGTTGAGCAGTCCGGAGATACCCTGGCTGGCGACGACGATGCAGTGGTGTTTACCCTTGCTGAGGAAGAGGAGCCTGCTGCGACTGAGCGGGAGTGGGTTGGCGAAGAGGACCTTGGCGGTATGGACTTGCCGGAACCCGGGATGCCGGAACAGGAGCCTCCTGCGCCAGAGGAAAGCGCAGTGCATCTGGGTGCTTTTGACCGAGAATCCGAAGATGATGCTGCCATTGATTTTTCGCTGGAAGCCACAGACAGCGAAAGCGGTCCGCTGCTGACAGAAACCGAACAGGAAGTGGCCGAGGTCGAGGAGTCTGAGGCCGAAGAGGCCGAGCCCGGAGATTCTGAGCCCGGAGATTCTGAGGAAGACGTGATGCTTCTGGACGAGCCTCTGCATGCTTCCGCACTGGATGGGGCGGTCTCGGATTCGATGGATGTGGATCTTGATCTGGATGCAACCGAGCCCGATGCCGGGTTTGCGGCCGCTTTTGTACCGGAGCCGGAGGCAGACCTCGAAGAAGAACCCGTGCAAGAGCCCGGCATGGCTACCCTGGAAGTGCCTGATGAGGAAGAGAGCATCCAGTTTGACCAAACTATGGATGAAGACCTTGATATTATAGTGGAATCCAAGCAGGAGGTCGCTGAAGACGATCTGCTTGAAGACCCCCATTCTGCAGATTTTTCTTTGGAAACGCCCGATGCGCCGGTCGCACCGCCGGAGATGCTGCACGAAGAGCAGGAAACAAGGGTTACCTTTGAAGAGGCCGTTGAATTCAATCTTACCGATGAAGATGAAACTGACGCTGCAGCCGCCCCCGAAGAAGAAGGGGAGTATGATCTGGACATGGCTGAAGAGGATATGTTCAGTGATTCCCTTGGGATCGTTCCCGAGATGTACGAAGAGGACAGCACGGATGCGTTTTCCGAAACATTCGATGCTGACACGGTGGCGGCTGCACCGTTTGCAGAGACCACGGATGACGCGGATGATCTGGAAATCCCTGGCATTGAAGTCGATGAAGACGAGGCAATCGTATTCGATACAGCGGCTCCGGAAGACGATCTGCCTGTAGCGGCTGAAGAGGATATGGCCACCGGGCCGACAACGCTGGACCTGGGCATGGCTGGTGATCTTGAGGAGGAATTGGAAGACGCCGACGCCATGGTCGACTTTGAAATGGCAGCACCGCCCGAAGAGGCACGTTCACAGCCCATGGAAGCGTTTAACGGCATGGACGCTGACGCCCTGGATGCCATGAACCAGGACGTTGATGTGGACTTTGACGAGGATGAGGAAGAAATCGACCTGGACGCCGATTTGCACGAATCCGGAGACAGTAGCGATTTCAACCTTTTTGGTGACGAGGCGCAGGGCGAGGACATCACCCCCGAGGACGAGGCTGATATCAGTTTGGGCGCCGCATTGGCTGAAGAGGATGAATTTACTCTTAGCGACGATGAGCCTACCGAACAACATGTTGATATTACCGATGCTGATGCGCAAGACCAGCATCTGGATGTCCTTATCGAAGACCTGATGGATGTTGAGGAAGACCACGCCCAGCCTGATGATGATCTTCCCGTTTTTGATACGGAAATCGTGCTCGACGAAGAGGAAGATGACGAGCCCGAGACTATTCTGGACCTTTCGAGCCAGCGCCCTATGCGTCAGGCGCCGCCTTCGGTCATCTCCATGGATGAGGACGAAGATGAGGACGAAGGCGAGCTGAACTTTTCCCTTGCCGAGGATGATGACGAAGACATTCCGGATATCCCGGACATCCCAAACGTTGCAGGCGGCATGACGGATAAGTTGGAAGCTGAGGACGGTGAGGAAGAACTCTCTTTTTCCCAGGTTGATGAGGAGGAAGAGGCTGTCTTGAATTTCAACGCTCCCGACCTGGAAGATATGGAAAGTCTGCAAGAGGTGGATGATGCAGACGATGGGGGTGACGCTGACCAGGAATTGAGCCTCAGCTTTGAGGATGACGACTTTGCCATTATTCCTGAGGAAGACACCGGCGATGACCTGGACCAGACCATGCCGGACCTTTCGCCGATGATGGGCGGAGGCGCAAGAAACCTCGGCGGCGGTGGTGAAGATTTGGACCTCACCGATCTGGATATCGTTATCGAGCCCGGGGGAGATATGGATGCGCCCGAAGCAGATCAGGGAGATGCGCCCCGGGATGTTCTTGCGGCTGCCCTCGAATTCGAGGATGAAGACGCTCCTGCCCAGCGCAGAATGCCCCGCAAGGATGCAGGTGCGACGCCGCGCAAACCTCCCCAAGATGATGACTTCGACATCGACTTTGTGCTCGATGATGAGGACGATCACTAGCGCCTTCAAAAAAGCGCATTGCCGCTACAAAAAAGGGCCGCCATAGCGCTCTGTCAGCCTGTCGCTCTCTGCGAGGTCAAAAGAAGGGCGGAAGATATCGAGCCCACTATCGCACTAAAAATCCCTGTTGCACTACGCAGCAGGGTTTTCTCCATTTCAGTCTTAAGAGATCAGTTTGAGGGGGAATTTTTCCGATGCTCCAGAGTCTTTTCGGTTTTGTCGCGCTGCTTGCCATTGCCTGGCTGGCAAGCGAAAACAGGCGCAAGATTGACAAGCGCATCCTGATTGCCGGCGTTTTGTTGCAATTCGGGCTGGGCCTTTTGCTTTTGAAAATTCCCATGATCAAGGGCGCTTTCCTGCATCTCAATGCGGTAGTGAACCTGATAGAGACCTCCACAAAAGCCGGCACCTCCTTTGTTTTTGGCTATTTGGGGGGCGGTACGCTGCCTTTTGACGAGCCATACCCAGGCGCTGGCTATATCCTTGCCTTCCGGGCGTTACCCATCATTTTGGTGATGAGCGCCATCAGCGCAGTGCTGTTTCACTGGCGTATTCTGCCCCTGGTGGTCAAAGGCTTTTCATTGCTGCTGCGGCGGGCAATGGGCATCGGCGGTGCTTTGGGCGTGGGTGCCTCCGTCAATATTTTTGTGGGCATGGTGGAGGCGCCGGTGTTCGTGCGCCCCTATTTGCCACAAATGACCCGTAGTGAAATTTTCGCGTTGATGACCACAGGCATGGCGACGGTGGCCGGCACCATGCTGGTGCTCTACGCCGGAATCATCGAACCTGTGGTGCCCGGTGCGCTGGGGCACATACTGGTGGCGTCCGTGCTCAGCGCTCCGGCAGCAATTATGGTATCGCGCCTGATGGTGCCGGAAGACGGGGACGCAACAGCGGGGGAAATGACACCGGCGGTAGATACCATGGGCACCATGGACGCCGTGGTCAAAGGGACTGTGCAGGGCGTGGAGCTTTTCATTCCCATTTTGGCCATGCTGCTTGTCTTTGTGGCCCTGGTGGCCATGATCAATACGCTTTTGGGGCTGTTTCCCGAGGCCTGGGGAGCGCCTATGACCCTGCAACGCATACTTGGCGCGGTCATAGCTCCCGTGGTGTGGTTGATGGGGGTTCCCTGGAGCGAGGCGGGCACTGCCGGTCAGCTCATGGGGACGAAAATCGTGCTCAACGAATTTATCTCCTACCTGGACATGGCCGCCCTTCCCAAGGGCGCTCTTTCAGAGCGCAGCGCTCTGATAATGACCTACGCCATGTGCGGTTTCGCCAACATGGGAAGCCTGGGCATTCTCATCGGCGGACTTGGCGCAATGGTCAAGCAGCGGCGGCAGGAGATTGTGGCCATGGGGATGCGCTCCGTATTTGCAGGTGTGCTGGCCACCTGCCTGACAGGCGCTGTTGTTGGCGTGATTTATTGACCACTGATTTTTCAGGCAGGGGCGAAGTCTGGGGCCCTGGTTATGGGAAAGTTTTGTATGGGCTCTTTCTTCGAAAAAAACGTTCTGGACAAGTTTTGTAAGCGTATGGATAGACAACATATTTCACGTTATTTGCGGTGGTGTGATTGTACGCCCGTTTTTCTTGGGATACTAGGCGTGTGCCTTGCTGTGCTGCTGGGCGGGTGTGCAACAGATCCTGCCTCTTGGAATCAAAAGCAGGTGCTGGAGCAGATTGCCCCCACCCCTGGAGTGGGGAACTTTGCGTCGCTTGGCCCTGCTCTGGAGGGAAGTCTGCGCTATGTGCGCTCCAAGGCCAAGAAGGAGGGCGCCACAGCGTTTGCGGCGAGCGATCCCGAGTCCCCTGTCAGAAGTGTGACATGGGGGCAGATGGAGACCACGCTGTTGCATCTGCAAGAGCTTCTTCCTCACCTGGACGCAAGGCCTGAGCTTTTGCAACAGGAGTTTGTCTGGATGAAGATAGGCGCGTCCACGTTGCTCACAGGGTATTACGAGCCTTTTCTGGAGGCTTCGCTCACACCGCGCCCCGATTATCCGTATCCGTTATACGCTTTGCCCCCTGAGGCCAAACAAGGCGCCCCTTTACCTGCACGTGCGGAAATAGATGGCAAGGGGGCGCTCGCTGGCCGCGGCCTGGAAATTGCCTGGGCAAAAAACGCGGTGGATGTGTTTTTCCTTCAGGTGCAAGGCTCGGGGCGTTTGTTGCTGCCGGACGGCAGTCAGGTGCGCGCGCGGTATGCGGGGGGTAATGGTTACCAGTATGTCAGCCTGGGCAAGAAATTTATCGAGATGGGGCTTTCTTCCCGTGATGAAATGAGCATGCAGAAGATCCGCGAAATTTTGGAGGGTTCTCCTGAAAAAATGCAGGAGCTGATGTTCCTGAATCCCAAGTATATTTTCTTTGCCATTGATGATGATGGGCCTTTTGGCGCGACGGGCGCAAAACTTACCCCAATGCTGAGCTGCGCGAGTGATCCCTCATGGGCGCCCATGGGTTCGGTGATAATGGCGGCTGCTGCCTTGCCCGAAGATGCCGCCGACCAGTCACAGGTTCCTGAGAACCTGGTGGGGCTGCTGCTGGCCCAGGATACGGGGACAATGCAGCGCGCTCATCTGGACCTGTATTGTGGTTCCGGACCACGCGCCGCAGCATTGGCAGGACGCATGAGCGGCAGGGCTGCCGCCTGGGTGCTGGTTTCCCGGAGAGCTTTGGATAATTGATAGGGTAGTGTGATTCTGGCACGAGAGATGCATTTGATTCTGCAATAAGTAACCGCCAACCCCTTTAGCTCAGGGAGGTGCACCATGCAGACCATCAATACTACCGAAACCATGAATCCCGCGTGCCTGCTCGCCCCCAATGCTCGGAGCCGCGATGCATTTTGCCAGATCGACATATTTGCGGATGAGGATTTGTTCTTCAACGTGCGTGTGATCTGTGGACGCATGCGCTTTGTCGCCGGTGGCTTCATGAATCCGGACGAAGCCCAGCGCAAGGGCATGGCTGCCATGTTGGCCATGCACCGTCCTGGCGAGTAGGGAATGGGTGACTGTCTGATGCGACTGTCGGAAAAACGACGGCGTCAGGCTTTGCCCAGCCATTCCTCAAGGGTCGGCGGCATGTCGCCGAGCCCTATCACAGGCTTCCAGGCGCATTGCGCCGTCAATTCCACGCCCCCGTGAATGATGGAAACGGGGCGATCTGAAGAGACAACAACCACAGCGATGTTTTCATGCGCTGCGGTAAAGCGGAGGGCGGAGTTGAAACGCGCTCCCCTTGCGCGGTTTTCTCCTGCTGCCGCAAGCCCGTCCAGAAGACAGGCAAAGCCCTGCAACGTGCAATCAGAGGCAATGTGCAGCGCGCCATCAACCCTGGCCAGGGATTTGGCCATGTCGAGCATGGCGGGATCGCTCAGGTCCAGGGGTTCTTCCAATCCTTGCCCTGCCAGGGGCGCCGGTGTTTCACGCATATCGATGACCAGCGTACACCCGTGTTTGCAATCCTCAGCAGAGTGTACGATGGAGGACACCACCTGAAAAAGGATGTGGGAGTTTTCCTTGGTCATGGGCGTTTCCAGCAGCAGTTCCTCCAATTGCACCAGCTTGGCGCGGCGTGTTGAGGAGTGGAAAGCCCCGTCTGAAAAGCTGCAGACCGGTTGCTCTCCCAGCAAGACAAACCCGTGCCCGCCCCTGAAGTCCGCCACGATACGCGTATCCGGAAGATTTTTCGCCGCCACGCCGATAATGGCGTTTCCGTCGGAAATAAGCACGCGGGAGTCGCTTTCCACGGCCATGAGCAATTTGCGCACGTGCTTGTGGTTGCTCAGTACAGGCTGCTCATGTTTGGGAAAGCGGGCCAGAAATTTTATCTCGTCGTGCAGGTTGGTATCGATGAATACCAATTGCCCCCTTGGCCATGCGCCTTCTTCACGAGTCTTTGAGATGCCGAGAATTGCATCCAGTATGGGGTAGACCCTGAGCCGGGTATCCGGACCGAGCATGACGTTGCGTTCGTCCACGATGTGGTCGCGCACTGAGTGGATAGCGTACCCCTGCAGTACGATGCCGGAGCTGCCCAGGGGCGGTTTTTCCACAGCCAGGTCTTGAGAAAGCAGCCATGCGGCATGCTCCAGCCAACGTTCTGTGGGGCCGATGGAACACATATCCGGGTGGTGCTCTGTGAACCACATCTGATAGGCCACATGGCGGGAACGAACGCCAAATGAAATAAGTCCGGCCAGTTGTAGACTTTCGGGACTGAATATTTCGCTGCCGTCCAAGGATTTTGGGGATTCCTGCCCTTTGCGCCATGCGTCGTCTTCCAGATACAGTTCGCGCAGCCTGGGCTCATGGCCGGACATCAGATTTTGGGGATCATAGATGCGTAACGGGTCGGCAGGAGAGGATGCATAGAGCAGGGCAACCCGGCTGGGGGGTGAAAAATGCGACAATCCATCGCGCAGGCCTTCGACAATGTTGGTAATGCACAGGGTCCGCAATCCGGGGTCGCTCACCGCCTCTCACTCCTTTAGGGCGTAGTGTCTATCTGAAAAGGTAGTTGCTCTTATGCACTAATCCGAAGCAAGTTTCCATTATTTACTGAAAAGTATTCTTTTTCACTGTGAAATACATCCATACCTAGTCTTTTGGCGCTATGGCAACTTTCACACTTTTTGTCCCGCGCTTGTCAAAAGCTGTTGTGAAGGCCTCTCGCCATTGTTCCAAGGGAAAGGTGTGTGTCAAAAGGCCTTCCGTAGGGTAGGTTCCGGATGCCAAAAAATCCATGGCAAGCTGGTAGGTGCGCACAGTTTTCCCATGATCGCTGCCCGAAGCGTAACAATTGGTGCCGTGCATGGTCAGCTCCCTGTGCCAGAGAGGGGAGAGGTCCACGCCTTTGACAGTACCCACGGTGGCGACCATGACGTATGCGCCCCTGCCGCGCAGGCAGAGCAAGCCATCCTGGATGGAGCGCGGGCTGCCTACGCAATCGTAAAAGTGGGTGGCGCCGCCTTCCAGGTTGCCGCCGCCCATGGTGGTTTTGAGCATCCTGGCGCCCACTGCCTGGCCGAGTTTTTTACGGTTCGGCGACATGAGCACCTCGTCGGCGCCGCCTGACAGTGCGAGATCACGCTGGAATCCATATCGCGCCACTACTATAATTTTTGCCTTGCAGCCAAGGGAGCGCAGACAGCGCACCAAGTGCAGGCCGATGATGCCTGCGCCGTACACCACCGCTACACCATCATCCGGTGGCAGGTTGTGCAATGCAGGTTGCAGCGCGGAAGCCAGTGAGTCTACGAGCACGGCCTGGTCATCGCTCACTGCGTCGGGCACGGCTACAAGTTGTGTAGGGTGGGCTGCAAGGTACTCAGCAAACCCGCCCCCTACACTGGAGTTGAAGCCCATGACCATACCAGGGTCCAAAGCGCCTTCAGTGAAATGTTCGCACAGGTTGTAATCACCCTGGGCGCAGTAGCGACAGGGTTCCAATCCACGCGCGGCGCAGCTCAACATCGGCTCCACGGCTACACGCTGCCCTTTTGAAAAGCCGCACCCTTCAGGGGCGTCCGTTATTTCTCCGACGGTTTCGTGCCCCAGGATGCAGGGCAGGGAAGCGTAGGGCTCCATGAGGTAGGATTCAGCCCCCCTGAGGAGCCCGATATCCGAGCCGCAGATGCCACAACGGGAGACCTTGACCGTGGCCCATCCCTCAGGTGGTTTGAATTCTTTGTCTTGCAATCCCAGTGGGGCGACCTGTGGCAAGAAGCGACGGCGCCACAAACGGCTGGCAAGTTGACAGGCCAGATAACGGGGAATGGAGCGGCGATAGACCAGTGCTTGCATGGTAAGTCCGTTAAACGCCGGGTAATCCGGCGTACAAACCCCACCAGTGTGGGGCGGTTGTCATTCGATGATAAAGGCGTATAGTGCGGGCGCCACTCTGGCGCGGCGAGACAGTACTGTCAAGCCGCGGCAACGCCGCACGAAGCGGTGTGTGCGGCAGGGAGGGGCGGCTGGCAGCATTCACAGGGAATGTGAACAGACTTGCCCGATTGTGGGAAATGTGCAAGCCTGCCGACCTTTGGTACCACCACGTCACGGGATGGTCCGTGACAGTGAAAATGTTCAGTCAGCTTTCACCGGAGAAATTTGCATGAGCAGCAAGCGTAGCAAGGTAGCCGCCCAAACGGTATTGAAAAACTTCTGGAAGCTCGCGCGCCACCCTTGGATCGCCAAGAAGCTCGCCACCCTGCAAGGGGAAAAGTGGCTCTTCAACACTATTTATCCCAATTATAAAGAAGGCAAGGCCAACAAGATTCGGCAGGTGAGCATACGCATCACTGACCTTTGCAACTTGCGTTGTGTCATGTGCGGCCAATGGGGAGACGGAGGCTACCTGCATAACCAGGACCTCAAGGAACTGAAGAAGCAGGAAGTCACACCAGAGCGCTACATAGAGCTTTTCAAGGACCTGGTGGACCATGGACACAAGCCCATCATCTACCTTTGGGGCGGCGAGCCCACCCTGTACAACGGGTGGCTGGACATCATCGAGGAAGCCACACGCATGGGGTTGCCGTGCTCCATTGCCACAAACGGAACCAACATCAGCAAGTTTGCCCAGCGCATGGTAGATATCCCCATGTTCCTGCTGCAGGTTTCCGTGGACGGGCACTGCGAGGAAGTCCACAACAAGATTCGCCGCGGTGTGGGCAATACCAACAGCTTCCGCGCCATTCAGGAAGGTCTTGCAGATGTGGTGGAGCTGCGTGAACGTAACAAGTCCACTTTGCCGCTCATCGCCACCTTGTCCACCATTTCCAAGGATAACGTGAATCATCTGGTGGACATTTACGAGACCTATCGTGACAAGGCCGACATGTGCGTGTTCTACCCTTCATGGTGGATAGACGAGGAGCACGCAAGCGCCCATGATCAGGACTTTGCCCGCCGTTTCGGCTTTGCGCCCACCCTGCACAGAGGGTGGATGGGTGGCTGGAAGCTGCAGGATTTTGAGAATCTGAGCCGACAGTTGGACGAGCTTGATAAGATGTCTGCCCAGAAGGGTGCGCCGCCGGTCACCTTCATCCCCAATATTCGCGGGGTGGAGAACCTTGAAAAATATTACAATGACCACTCAGAGCGCTTTGGATACGAGCAATGTATCTCCATCTATCAGGTGGTGGAAATAGACAGCAACGGGAACATGTCTCCCTGTCGCGACTACCACGATTATGTCGTGGGTAACGTCAAGGATCACACCATCACCGAGCTGTGGAATTCTGATTCCTACAAGCGCTTCAGGCAGAGCCTTTCCAAAGACGGGCTCATGCCCGTGTGCTCGCGTTGCTGCGGCCTGATGGGGTACTAGTTTACTCGTCGCGGCGCGTTGCCTCGATACCATCGAGTTTTCGCGCTCCGGCTTTACCATGGTTGCATGAGGGGGAGACCTGACAACAGGTTTCCCCCTTGTACGTCTCCAATCCGTCAACTGGAGCAGAGGGCAATGGCTCTGAAGGTCGTACTGCTGCTCGAAGACCTGCTGTTCGGCGGCACCCAGCGCCAGGCGTTGGAAACGGCCCGCCGACTGGACCCTGCAGAAGTGGACGCCAGGTTATGGGTTCTGCTGGACGGGCGGGATTTCGCCCCTTTGGTGGAACAGGCAGGGCTCGACGCTCTCTGGTTGACCCGCAGCAAATCCCTTGGTCCCCGTGGTCTTTATGCACTCTGGCGGGCGTTGCGGCGTGAACGCCCCGACGTTTTGGTGTTGCTCACCGCTTTGCCGAACATCTGGGGACGTCTTCTCGGGCGTCTTTGTGGCGTGCCCGTTATCATTGCAAACATCCGTCAGTCTGGCGCGCCAAAACGCTATCATGAACGCTGGCTCAAAGGGTTTGCACATCATCATATCTGCAATGCACACGCCCTTGGCGCATTACTGCAGAAGGAATATTCTCTGCCTGCCTCGCGCATCAGCGTCATTCCCAATGGCGTGGATGTGGAGCGGTTTCGCCCTGGGGGTGAACAGAAGGGAGAAGACGTCGTCTTCATGAGTGCAGGGCGCCTGGTGCATGACAAGGACCAGAAAACCCTGATAGCGGCTTTTGCACGTGTGGCGGTGGAAAATCCACATGCACGGCTGGAGCTGTATGGCGACGGCCCTTTGCGGGGCGAACTCGAATCACAAGTAAGCGCGTTGCCTGGAGGCATCGGGCAACGCATCTCCATCAACCAGGGGCGCTCCGACCTGGAAAACGTCTACCCCCAGGCTGATGTCTTTGTGCTTTCTTCTCTGCGCGAGGGGATGCCCAATGTGGTGCTGGAAGCCATGGCCAGCGGCCTTCCCGTTGTGGCCTGCAATGTGGATGGGGTTCCCGAACTGGTGGAGCATGAGCACACGGGGATACTTGTTCCTTCAGGCGACGATGTCGCTCTGGCAGCAGGCATGAGCACTCTTTTGCAGCATGCCGATATGCGGCGCAGGATGGGGGAGGCAGGGCGCGAACGGGCTGTTACTGCCTTTTCCTTTGAAAGCACTGCCCGCGCACACGAGCGCCTGTTCAAGCTGTTGTCCGGCGGCGAGAACTCCTGAGCTCATAGTTTCTAGGCCGGCGGCGAAGAAAATATCGTTGTCAGGGTCAAAATCATATCTTCCGGTATCGACCAAAAAGTCTCTTTAGGGTATGGCCTAACGCAAGTTCTACCGCTTATCAGGTTTACTCAGGTCATATTTTTTTCGCAGGTACGCGCCCGTCTAAATGGGGGACTGGCAAACAATTGATGCTGGAGGTGCGATCAAATGCGGACCAGACCTTTGACTCCGGAGAAATATTTCAGGCTTCCCTGGAACCTTGCCGACAATGCCATTACCTGGCTGGAGCCCACCACCAAATGTAACCTGTATTGTGAAGGGTGCTACCGGGAAAACGATCCGCACGGGCACAGACCCCTTGAAGACGTGATCGAAGAGCTTGAAGCGCTCAAAAAGCTGCGGCGCACGGATGGCATTTCAATTGCCGGCGGCGAACCCCTGATTTATCCGCATATTGTCGATCTTGTGCGCTATGTTGCAGAGCAGGGGTGGAAACCCATAATCAACTCCAATGGCCAGGCTCTGACTCCAGAACTGGTGGAAAAACTGGCCCATGCCGGGCTGGTAGGGTTCACCATGCATGTGGACAGCCATCAAAAACGCCCTGGCTGGTCAGGCAAGACGGAAGAAGAGCTCAACGAACTCAGACTGAAACTGGCCCGGATGATTCATGAGCATGGCAAAGGGAAACTCTCTTGCGCCTTTAACGCCACAATCTACCGCGACACCCTGCCCGATGTGCCCATGCTGGCCCGCTGGGCGCACGAGAATATTTCCATAGTCCATACCATGGTGTTCATCTTGTTTCGCTCTGCCAAGAGCCAGGCAGGTTTTGACGTTTTTTCCAAAGGCCGCAAGGTCGATCCCAAAAATCTGGTGTATCAGCTTGATCATCAGGAAGGGCATGTTGATATTCTTGCCCAGGAACTGGTGGACGCCATCCGCGAGGCATATCCCGATTTCGAACCCTGCGCCTATTTGAACGGCACTGAGGATTCGCGCTCCATGAAATGGCTGCTGACCATCAGAGCAGGCAACAAGGAAGAAATCTATCACCATCTTTCGCCATCCTTTGCCGAACTGGTGCAAGTGTTTCATCATTATGCTTTTGGCACATATCTGGCGTACACGCGCCCCTGGCTTATGAAAGGCACGCAGGTTCTTTTCCCGTTGTCGGTGATCAACAGAAGCGTCTTGTCTCTCTTCTGGAAATGGCTTACCAAACCCTCCCGTTGGACCAAACCTCTGGACATGCAGTCTGTGATGGTCATTCAGCCCTGTGATGTGTTTCAGGACGGGAGGCAGTCCATGTGTGACGGCTGTCCGGATGCCATCTATTACAAGGGGCGTCTGGTTTGGAGCTGTCGCGTCGACGAACTTGAAAAATATGGTGGTTTTCTGACCTGCGCCCCCAAAGAAGAGGGCGCTGCTGCAGATGTGGCAAAGGAAGAAGACACCATGGCAATGAGTGAGGCCTGATCCCGCAGGTGACGGGGTGGTCCTCGCAAAATATCAGTGAGGATCACCCTGTGCATGAAATTGTTTTGGCGTTGATGGTGTTACAGCTGCTTATCATCACCGTGATCTACTTTCACGGGAGAAAGCATGTTCGCCAAAGTCTGCCGGGGAGTGCTGTCTCACCCCGTGGTGTTTCCTGTGAAGGTGCGTGCCCCCGTGTTGCTATGCTGGTGCCGTTGACTGGCGACACACCTGAGATGCGTGTGTGTATCGATTCCCTCTTGCGGCAGGATTATCCCAACCATGAGTGCGTATTTGTCACCAAGGACGAGCAGGATCCCGCGTGGACGCTTGTTCGCGAATTGACACATGACATGTCCCATGCCCGGGGAATCACCAGCGGCCCTGCCAATATGTGTGGGCAGAAAAACCATAATCTGCTGGCTGCCGTGGCTGCTGTGGGTGACAGCGCTGACATTCTGGTGTTTTGTGATAGCACGCACAGGGCCGCCCCCGAATTTTTATCGGAACTGGTGCGTCCTATCGTCAAGGACGGCGCGCCCCTTGCTTCCGGATTTCATCGCATTGTGCCGGGTGATGCGAAAACAGGCACCCTTGGTATGACGTGGACAGTGCTTGCCATCCACATGCTGCAGGCTTTCAGTATTGTTACGCAGCCATGGGGCGGCGCCATGGCCATCAAGCGGGATGTTTTCGAGCGTGAAAATATTGCAGACATCTGGGCCACAAACATAGTGGACGATTTTTCCATGGGTCCCCATCTTGTGAAGCGGGGTATACGCTGTACGCCGGTGTCCACCGCTGTCATGACCACGCATATTTCCGGACGCAGTACAGGGCAGTGGGGCGACTGGTGGCTGCGGCAACTGCAATACCTCAAGTTTTGCATACCGTTTCTGTGGGCCGGCATTTTGCCGGGTATGGCGGCGCTGGCGGTGCCCGTCCTCTATGCAGGGGTGGTTGTGCTCACGGGATGTTTTGGTGCACAGTCCGTGGGAACGTTTTTATTCTGCGCCGGATATCTGGCCTTGCTGGCCTTGCTGGCGCAGGGATTCAGGCGGTTGATCGCCCCCCGTCCTCCACGACTGGCCTGGACGGGCAGTTTTTTTCTTTATCTTCTCATGACGGTATGGTGCTACGCGCAGACCTGGACCAGCAATATCATGGTCTGGCGGGGCATTGCCTACCGTGTGGGATGGGGCGGTGTGGTCCGTGAAGTGATCCGGAGAAAGACTCCATAGAGTTGCGAACACATTGTCCCTGGGAGAATATTCGTTTGCTTGTGCCGTAGTTAATTGTAATGCTTATAAAAAATTGTGCGCTCTGAAACTTCGTGAATTGTGTAGTTGGTTGACAACCGCACTATCAGGAGTGTAGATCAATACATCTTTTG
This sequence comes from Desulfovibrio biadhensis, assembly GCF_055388615.1. Classification (NCBI taxonomy): domain Bacteria; kingdom Pseudomonadati; phylum Thermodesulfobacteriota; class Desulfovibrionia; order Desulfovibrionales; family Desulfovibrionaceae; genus Desulfovibrio; species Desulfovibrio biadhensis. The sequence continues at coordinate 5,143,967 of NZ_AP042477.1, read as the reverse complement.
GCCGACGGTATGGCGTCTTATTGGATTAATGTGTAGGGGGCCCCTACACAATGACGCAGGCCATCAAGGCCTTGAATGACCCCGGCACCAGCGCCGGTTTTATATTTTTTCAAGGTGGCGCTACTAGCCTCTCAAACAGTATGTAGGGCTCGTATTCCGAGACTTACAGACCTTAAAGAAATTTCCCAGGATTGCACGCTCGATGAAAGCAAACCAACGCATAAAAGCATTTTCCCGAATCGTCGCAGGTATTAAAGAAAAACAATGTTATCCTTATTTCAAGCCCATTGACAGATCATGGGGGCCTGAAGTGGAGGTGGACGGCCGCAAGCTCGTTATGGCCGGGTCCAACGATTACCTCGGGCTGACGCATGACCCCCGTGTGGTGGAAGCTGCCACCGAGGCCGTGCGCCGTTGGGGCTCCGGGCCGGGTGGCTCGCGCTTTCTTTCGGGAAATATGACCCTGCATGACCAACTGGAAGAGCGTCTGGCAGCTTTTGTGGGTAAAAAGGCCGCTGTTGTGCATACCACGGGCTTTTTGACGAACCTCGGTGCGTTGGGCAGTCTTGTGGCGCCTTCCGATGTTCTTCTTTGCGATCGTGAAGATCACGCCAGTATTTTTGAAGGGTGCAGGGCTTCTGGCGCCAAGGTTATCCCTTTTCGCCACAACAATAAGGAATCAGCCCGGGAGAAAATACTCCAGGCCAAGCAGCGTTACCCTGAAGCCACGATTTTCGTCATCACGGAAGGCGTCTTCAGCATGTCCGGTGACGTGAGCAATCTTCCCGAGTTGGTTGAACTGCGCGAAGAATTTCCTGACATTGTCGTTTACCTAGATGACGCGCACGGGCTTGGCGTAATGGGGAAAAGCGGTCGCGGCACGGCTGTGCATTTCGGCTTGGTTGAAAATGTTGATTTCATTATGGGCACGTTCAGCAAGGCCCTTGCTTCCATCGGCGGATTTATTGCCGCAGATGACCCGGATTTGCTCACCTACATCAAGCACCATTCCAAAACCCTGATCTTTACGGCTGCATTGCCTGCGAGTAATGCGGCTACAGTTCTTAAGTGTTTGGAAATAATGGAAAACGAACCCGAACGCGTCGAACAGCTTTGGGATGTGACAAGGCGCGTGCGCCAAGGCTACAAAGACTTGGGGCTCGTCTATGGCGTTGCTGAATCCCCTGTCATTCCCATTCATGTAGGGGACGAAGACAAGGCTTTCCGTTTCGCTGCGGCCTTATTTGAGGAAGGTGTTTTTGCATTGCCGGCCGTTTTCCCTGCCGTACCCAAGGGCAAGGCTCTCATCAGGACGGCTTATATGAGCACTCATGAACAGCATCATCTCGATTTCGTGATGAATGCTCTTGGCAAGCTTGCAAAAACCTTCAAAGTGCGTGCAGAGGACCTGGCAGAAGAAGCTGGCTATGCGCCTCAGTTTGAGACCACAGAAGGGGACGCCTGCGCCGCTTCGGACCAGGCTCTTCCCTGACCGGCTTACCGTACGGAACTCTCCGGGGGGATTTCTTCAGTGCTGACGGGCTGCTTTTGTCCGTTTGCTAATACCGTCGGTACACAGTCCAGTGATCAACTATGGGTTTGAGCGCAAGTTTACCTCGCTACCTCGACCTGCTGCGTGTGAGTGCGCGTCAGGTCCTGCGGCAACGCAGGAGATACTTCGGGGTGTTGATTTCCATCGCCATCGGTACCGCTGGCGTCATTATCATCCTGACCATGGGTGATATCGTAAAGAAAAATCTCAATAACGACCTCACGCTCATTGGTGGCGCCACAATCATGAACGTCTCCTTTGAGATGCGCGTTTCCCGTCGCAATCCATACGAGCGGTTGATCTGGTTCAAGCAGGAGTCTGTCGATGCCTTGCGCAAGCTGCCCGGTGTGATGCTGGTCAGCCAGACTATTCAGAAGACCAACTCTGCAAAGACTTCAGTGGGGAAGAAGCAGATCGGTTTTCCCCTTATTGGCATAGATTCCGATTTCTGGGCTGTCAGCGGTTATACAATGCAGTCCGGCCGCCCGATTGAGGCTTCCGATGTTGCGGGGCATGAGGTCAACGTTGTATTGGGTGACTGGATCGCCCAACGCATTTTTGGCACAGAGGATGTTGTCGGGATGCGGTTGTTCATCGATGATTCCTATTATAGAATAATTGGCGTCATGGAGGGGGATACCGCCGGTACTATGGCGCGTTTCGCGTATATCCCGATCACTACGGCCCGAGACCGCATGGAAAAATTGCCCGATTCCAATCGTCTTCTTGTTCGGGCCCTGAGTTGGGACGATGTTGAGCGCGTCGCTGCAAAAATTCCTGAGACAATTGCAAAATTTCAGGACGTCGAACGGCTGAAAGTAGACGTTCCTGAAGGGGCGCTTGAACAAGTGAAGCGCATCGCTTTTTGGGTGGAAAGCTTCATATATTTTGCGGTGATAGCTACACTTGTCCTGGGCGGATATGGAATCTGGAACGGAATGATGACGGCGGTACGTTCTCGCATTCGTGAAATTGGCTTGAAAAAAGCCATGGGTGCCAAGGACTTAGACATCATGTTTCAATTTTTGTCAGAAGCGGTTTGTCTGAGTTGCAGCGCGGCGGTTCTCGGTATAGGTTTAGGCGTTGCTGGTGTGTTTTACACGAGCAAGATAATGAATTCATTTCCGAGTCAGGAACTGGTGTTAATGTACTCGGTGCTCAGCTTTTTATTTTCATTGCTGCTTGGCATTATCGCAGGGTTCTATCCGGCTCTGCGCGCCAGCCGAATGGAAGTCGTTTCAGCGATACGCTATGAGTGAGAACACGCAAAAAGAACCAATTATTATGGTCCGAGACCTGGTAAAGGAGTACAATACCGGCTCGGAACCCATTCGTATTTTGCATGGTGTGAATCTTGACGTCATGCCAGGCGAAATGATTGCCATCATGGGCCCCTCAGGCATGGGAAAGTCCACGTTCCTGTTTGTTCTGGGGCTACTGCATCCGCCAACCTCCGGCGCCTACTGGGTGATGGGGGAGGACGTGCTCAAACGTGACCGCTCTTCCCAGGCAGAATTCAGACGTGATTTTGCCGGCTTTGTGTTTCAGAGCTGTAATTTATTTGAGCACACAACAGTCTATGAAAATCTTGAATACCCGCTTATATACGCGAATGTTCATCGTCGAGAGCGCAAGGAAATGATCCTTGAGGCTCTGGAGAAGGTTAACATGGGGCACCGTATCAATCACCCCACTAATCGTCTTTCCGGCGGTGAGCAGCAGCGTGTTTCCATCGCACGGGCATTGGTGAACCGCCCCAGCGTGATTTTTGCTGATGAGCCGACTGGACAGCTGGACCGCAAACATGGCGATATGGTCATGGAGCACTTTCACAAATTTATTTCCAGTGGTGAAACGGCAATGGTCCTTGTTACGCATGACCCGGAAATCGCAGCACGGTGTACTCGCGTTTGTAATTTGCGAGACGGCAACCTTTACTCCGACTGAGGAGAGGAGTTTCTAATGATACACCCCTTCACGGCTTTGAAAACAGACGACGGGAAGACATATCCCTCTGCCAGCAGACTTGCAGGATATGTTGTTTTAACTGCATTACTCTGTTTCATGCTGGTGCCCGTCTCTTTGCAAGCCGCTGGTACAGCAGCACCCTCAAGTGGTTATGCCATGCCGGAAATGTTGGGTGCAAAGTCGAGAAAAAGGGCCAGCCGTGAGGAGCAGCCAGCCAAAAAAACTGAGCAGCAGGCTCTCGATAATAACAAACCGGATGCAGCGACCGTCGCATCGGAAGAACCTGTGAAGGTGGAAGGACCGGCGGAAAAGGCTGCAGCACGGGCCAGGGCATTTTTGCAGAGCAAAGAGGCAAAAGGCATAGCCGCGGGCGATAAAGGTGGGAAAAGAGTCGGAGATACGACTGTTTCCGCTTCTGGCGCTGAACAAGTGGAAAATACCCTCAATATCGCCGAGCCCGTCGTTCCTAGCGGCAAATTGAATTTTACCCAGTGCGTGCATTTGGCCCTCAAGCAGTCTCCATATCTTGTTGAGACCGCCATGGAGGTGCAACTCAGACGCATTGATGAATCGGACAGTATGTGGAACCTGCTGCCCAAATTCAAGGTGGCGACCAGCTATGTGATTGCTGACCCTGACCAGGAATATCAAGAAGACGAGCGTTGGGACATTAATTTCCTTATGGAAAGTTGGGATCCCATTGAAGCTGGTCTGTCTATCATGGCGAGTCAGGAGATCACCAAGATCGCCATCCTTGCCCATATGAAGGTTATAAACGAGGGCTTGAAGCAGCTTGGAGAGCTTTTCATAGGCCTTGGAAGCATCGAGCAAATGATTGCCATTCAGGATGAGCTGATTTCTGTTTCCCAGCATCAGAAGACGTTTTTGACAAATCTTCTAGATTCTGGCTCTGCCAACCCGCTGGAAGTACGTATTGCTGATCAGAGGGTGGAAATGGCAATTCTTGAGCGGGAACAGATGCTTGCCAAACGCGATGAATTGAAAGAAAATTTGAAGACCTTTTTGGGCATTGGTGAAGGTGAGAACCTGGAACTTGATCTCGCGGATGCCTCCAACCAGGTCCATGGCTATTTCTCTCCTTCTGAAATTTCAGTGGAAAATATCAAAGACAACAGTATCGACATGAAGATCGAGTCGCAAAAGCGAAAGCTGGCGGAGTATCAAATTTCTTTGGCATGGGCTGCTTACATACCCCGCCTGAAGTTTGGTTTCAGAACGCCAGATGTCGTCGATAGCGATAAGGACACCAACGACGGTTTTTATACCACCATTGGTTTTGAATGGCAGTTCTGGGATTGGGGAGAGCGCTACAGGAATGTTCGTAGAGAACGCCTTGAAGCACGCAAGGCCATCGCTTCTGAAAATATTACAGGGATGAGCGTTTCCAGTGACTGGCGCACGACGATTACGCGTAAACGGAGTTCGCTGGCTGCCCTGAAAGTCAATAGGGCTCTTGTTGAGCTCGCCGGTCTGCGTAAACGGCAGGGCGAAATCAGCTATCAGGCTGGTACACAGCCTTTTCCAGAATATCTGGATACGATCAAGGCTTATTTTGAGGCCAGAAAGAAAGCCGTAACGTCTGAGATGGACGATGACATGGTCATGCTTGACCTCAGATATATATCGGGAGATTTGTTCAATGCATACATTTCTGCAAAAGAAATATAAACTGCAAGGACTCTCCAAGTCCTTCGCGTTCATTTCCTTTCTTGCGTTGCTTGTCGGGGGCGCCTTGATTTTGGGCCCTGTCAGCGGCAAGTCCTTTGCCGAAGAAGGTAAGAACGAGGAAAAAAAGCAAGAAGAAAAACAACCTGAGCCCAAGCCTGAACCACAAGCTGACCCGCAAATCGTCGTCCAGGGAAAGCTGTATTCTTCCCTGAAGCGCGTGGTTCCCGTTCTTTATGATGGTGTTGTAAAGGAACTCCTTGTCCATGCAGGGCAAAAGGTTTCCAAGGGCGACCCGTTGATGCTGTATGAGCTTGACCCGCGCGTTGTTTCCAACCTGCGGCAGCAAATCTCCCCACAGCCCTTGCGCGTTTTGGAGGCCAGGATTGCCGATATTGCCGCCAAACTTGCACCTCTGCGTGCAAAGATGGAGGAAACTAAGCAACTTCTGCAGCAACAAATGGCTTCCGACAGTAGCGTCAAGCAATTGCAACTGCAGATTGAAGCTACCCAGATTGCGCGGCAGAACCTCGTAAAACAGCTGGAAATCAGCAAGCAGGGCCTGACGGATTCGATTACATCTTTGGAAGACACTCTCGGCAAAGGGGTAAGTTACGATAATTTCCCCAATGTCATTACCACAACTGCCCCCATTGATGGCCATGTGCTGTGGGTGAACCCGGAAATCCGCAAGGATGCGACACTTACCAAAGACACTGCTTTCATTATCGGCGTCATGGACCCGATGATCATTCGCACCAACATTTTTGAGATTGAAGCCAGCCGTATTGATGTCGGTGACAAGGCCACCGTGACGCTCTCATCTCTGCCCAATAAGACCTTTGATGCTGAAGTCTCGCGCATTTCCTGGACACCAATCACTCCAGGGCTGGACCAACCCTCCTACTACCAGGTCGAACTTACGGCTCCCAACCCCAATAAAGAGCTCAAAGAGGGCTTTAAGACGCAGATCAAAATAACGCCATCAAGGTAGCCACCTCCGCTTTATTCGGTATATATCTGAAAAGTGGCCTGGGCTGCTGTCGGGAGTAGTGTTTGCATGCATGCCAACCGACTGCTGTCTGCTGAAAGCTTTGGCCGTGATGTGGCGTTGGCTTTTGGCCTTACTGCCTTACTGTTTCTTCTTGGGCACGGATACGCTTTTTTTGATCCGTGGACAGTAAACGACGATACCAGACAACAGCTGTTCTGGATGCAGCAGTGGAACGACCCTGGGCTGTATTACGGAGACTGGCTGGCTGATTATGCCCGTCATTACGTGACCTGGGGCGTACGCGGTCTCTACCACCTGGCATCGTTTGTTTTTTCTCCCCTCTTGTTTTCCAAGATTCTGACCGGCGCGGAGTTCGTTTTGCTGGGCGGCATGCTGTTCGCCCTCGGTCGTCTGCTGGCCGGTCGCATGGCAGGGTGGGGGGTGCTCTCTGTTTTCTGGCTTATGCCAATCTTCATGCACAACATCTCTGGGGGGTTGGCGCGCTCCTTTGCTGCGCCTCTGATGGTGATGTTCTGGCTCTTCTGGCAGAAAGGGAGGGGGGGCGACCAGCCTTCTTCCGTTTCTCGATGGGGAATCCTTTGCAGCCTCGTGCTACTCGGTTTCTTTATTCCGTATATTTATGCGTTATGCGGTCTGTCCTTGGGGCTCGCTTGGTTTTTTGGCATCATACGGCTGGCGCCAATGCCCCCTGTCCCGCGCAAGTGGTGGGAGTATGTGGTTGTGGCGGCAAGCGCAGCGCCTGTTCTTTTGTATAACAAGGGGTTAGCTGGTTCCGGTTTTGGCCCGATGGCCGATATGTCTGAAATGGCGGGCAATCCTCTTTTTGGCCCCCTGGGCCGATTTCCCATTGTCCCAGTGCCCTCGCTGCCTTTTGAGATAATTGTCCGCCCTTGGGAGCGTATGCTTCCCTTCAGGGAGTGGGGCATTGTTCCCGGCATTATTGCCGCAATTCTGGTGCTGTTCCTTTTTATATATGGAGTTCGGAGGATATCCTGGCGCTCCCTCCTGCTAAAGGGCGCTCCTTTTATCTGGATTTGTCTTGCGTCCTTGATGTTGTGGTTCGCAGCTCGCTTGCTGCTGCTGCAGTTGTTTATCCCCTCACGGTATCTGGAATACACCACTGCTTTAGGGTGGTGTGTGATTCTTGGCCTGCTCCTGGCGCGGTTCATGACCGACAAATGCAAGCCGTGGCTTGCTGTGCTGCTGATTGCCTGTTGTTTCGCAATGGGAAGCGCGCGGTTACATGGTGAAGCGCTGTATGATTATGGGGGGGACGCGCCCTTGTATGCAGCGGTGCGGGAGACCCCAAAGGACGCATTATATGCCGGGCACCCCTATACCATGGATAATGTGCTTACTTTTGGGCAGCGTAGCGTGTTGGCTTCCTATGAGTTGGCCCACCCTTGGAGCCGCGGCTACTGGAATCGATTCAGCCCTCGTTTTGAAGATATGCTTCGCGCTTATTACGCCAAGGACGTGAATGTCGTTAGGATTTTTTGCCAGCGCTGGAAAATTGATTATATTGTTGTCGACGACAGGCAATTTGAAAAACGCTTTCTGCTCCCGGATCGGCAGCTTGTGCCTGTATGTCAGGCGCCTATGCCAGACATGTTGCATTCAATATGCAAACGGGCGGGATTGCGGTTTCCAGTTGTTGTGTATCCAGGGAAGAAATTGAAAGGGGTGCCCAGCGATCACCCCATGTTTTCACCCTATGATGCCTTGATTGGCCGTTTGGCAAGAAAACCGGGCCGCTTTGTGTTGCTCGATGAAAAGCTGTTTCCAAGCAAATCCGTAGGACAGCACATCAGACTTGTGGATGTCCGCAGGATGCAAGTTGAATAACCTTTTCAGCGTCATGTTTTGGACTGATAAAAACGAGAGGTTTTGACTCGCTGCTGTTGCTTGCAGCAAGGAGAAAAATATGTTGCGACGTATTGCAATTATCGCGCTTATCATGTGTTTTGCCGGAGTGGCCTTCGCGGCTGATCCTCCTGTTCAAACAACAAAGGTTCCCGATTATACGGGCGTGTGGAAGGGAAATTGTATGCTTTCCGCTGTCGAAGCCCATGTTTACCAGAAGGGAGACAAGATCAAGGGCGTGGCCGTTGTCCGAGCTTGGGGGCAGACAAACTATTACCACTTCAAAGGTAAGGTCACCCAAGACGGTATCAGCGCCGCTCACTTCAGGGGGCACAGCTTCAAGGGAAAACCTTTGGTGGATGATACGGTGACGGGTGTGCTTACGACCGCAAAAAAAGGCTATAAACTGGATCTGACGGCAAAAAGGGTGTCGGACACGCCGACTTTGGAATAGAGCGCTTTAGCGGGGCAGTATCCCGCGCTCTTCAAGGACTTCTGCCATGGCGTCTGCCACCATATTGCGTCCCAGATCCTGGAGATGAACGCCATCCGCCTTATAGGCAACGTCTTTGCGTTTCGTCAGTACATTACGGAAGTCTATGAAATACGAGCGATTCTTGAGTGAGGCTTCCAAGGCTTCATAGACTGTGGTGAAATTGCCGCGCATAGTGCTGAAGCGCTCTGTGTTGATAAAGTGCTTGTTTTCTTTTTCGCGCACTTCCACCATTACGTCTTCCTGTTCAACCCACTGGGCAGGTTGCCAAAAGACGAGAAAACGCGCCCCATAGCAGGCTGCAACCTTGTTTGCGAAAGCGTACCGCTCACCTACTTGTTTGACGTGTTCTTTCAGTTCCTTGGATTCCGGATCGATGGGGACCTGTACCTGGAAGAATTTGTCCATTAGTTCCTTGGTGAAGGACGCCTGAATTGCTGCATTCAAGGCTTTGAAAACACCAAAAAAACTCTTGTAGTAGCTTTCTACCAATGCTTTTGCGCGGCGGTAGCCATGATGCCCGTCTGGTGTGCGATGTTGGGCAAAATAGACACAATCGTTCGCACCGTCATAAAAAATGACAAGGTCGGGGCGTTCGCCATTGTGAATGAGCTGCTTTTCAAAATACTGGATTTCCAGCAAAGAATTATAAGAATTTTCACCAAAGTTGCGCACCTCATAGCACACCCCGTCATTACGGGAATTGAGCTGTGCTGCAAGCTGGCTCGGAAGGGTCATCGCGTCATCTTCCGTATTGCCGCGTGTAGTGGAACCGCCAAATATCCAAATGACAAAGTGACGATTGGCGCCGGGGGAGCATTCATTCAGTGTTGGGCGAACGCCTTCGCTGCTGCGAAATGTGGTATAGGGATCATAAAAGGCGCGTGATCCTTCACGAATGTGTCCATACAACACGTAGTTGCTGACCGAGACAATGGCGAAGGACAACAATTCAATGCTTATGAGTATGAGCAGCGCCCATTTGAAAAGAAAAAACAGTGCCTTGAAGAACTGTTTCACAACGTCCCCCTGCAACCTTTTGCTAATGTCCGGCCAGTCATCAGATTCCTGTACACGTTGCGTTGGCGGTCAAGGGAATAGGGGCGATTGCAGCAGCCCCATTCTGGCAAGGCGAAACCTGACCGCAGTGTCCAGACACCCCAAGCCGTAGGTTACACTCCGCTTGAAATTGATTGAGGACGAATCCGGCTCATACAGCGTAGGGCATGAAATCTCAGCAATTTTATGTCCCAGCCAAACTACCTGGGCAAGCATCTGATTGTCGAAAACAAAGTCATTGGAATCTCTATCAAGGGGCAACTCACGCAACAAATCAGCAGAAAAGGCGCGATACCCCGTGTGGTATTCGGACAACTTGGCGCCAATGAGCAGGTTTTCCACAAAGGTCAGCCCGCGGTTGGCAACATACTTCCAGAGGGGCATGCCCCCCTGCAGCGCATATCCGCCCAGAATTCTGGAGCCCAGTACGCAACTATAAAGGTTGTTGCCGATGAGGGAGACCATGGCGGGGATCAGCTTGGGCGTGTACTGATAATCGGGGTGGACCATAATGACTATGTCACCCCCATTTTCAAGGGCCAGACGATAGCAGGTTTTTTGATTGCCCCCGTAGCCTCGATTCTGTTCATGCACATGGACGACAGTTTTTTCAAGATCTCTGGCTACATCCGCTGTATCGTCCTGTGAGGCGTCGTCCACCACAATGACCTGGTCGACAACACCTTGAGCCATGACTTCTTCGTATGTTTTTACAAGGGTTTTGGCCGCATTGTACGCGGGCATAACCACGATTACTTTTTTATTATTGAACATAATCTAAGGGATGCCTTTGATTGGATTGTCCAGTGCACGTCGAAATGGGCAGGCCGGCCGAAACTTCCAAAATGGAAAGGATCACGGTCCAAGTATGCCCTATGAAAAATCACATTTCGCCCTGCTCTTACAAGCAAGAGCGCTGCCAAAAGATTGTCGCCTACGACAAACCAGGGAGAATGTAAAGGTCCTTTGGAAAAGAGACAAGGAGCATCTGTAGCTTCGTAGTGTTGCGAATCACGCACCAAATCGCAATGTAAAACCGCCGCTGTCGTCAACACCCAGAGAAGCAGCACGAGGGGGAGCACCTTGCTGCATGCGTTCAAGCAGTTCCTGGCTCATGCGGGGGAGCACATCGAGGGCCAGTACATGCTCTACGCCCCGTGCGCCAGAGCCTATGTGCAGACTGCGTTCTGCAATACGCAGAGGCGTTTCAGGGGTATAGGTAAGGTGCATGCCGCTGCCGCTGACAAGCTGCTCGGCCAGGCGCTCAAGTTTGAGTGCGGCAATTTCTGCAAGTATTTGCACATCCAGTTCATAGTAGGGGACAATTGTCAGCCGTGCCAGCAGTCCCGGTTTGAACTGCTCCAGGAGTTCGGGGCGAATCGCCTCCAGTACCGAATCCTGGGAGAGCGTGCTTATTTCCCCGGCCATACCGCTCAAGGTCGCCGCCGCCTGATTGCTGGTCAGGAAGATGATGGTGTTGCGAAAATCCACTTCGCGGCCTTCCCCATCCGTGAGGGTCCCCTTGTCAAAAACCTGCAGGAAAAGGTGCAGAACTTCCGGGTTTGCTTTTTCAGCTTCATCCAGCAGCAGAACGCAGAAAGGGCGACGTCTGATCGCCTCGGTCAGCAACCCGCCTTCCCCGTACCCTACGTAACCAGGGGGCGAGCCAATAAGACGGCTTACGGTATGGCGCTCCTGAAATTCACTCATGTTCAGCGCCACAATGGAAGACTCGTCGCCGAAAAAGGAGTCTGCCAAGGCGAGGGCGGTTTCTGTTTTGCCCACACCGCTGGGCCCCACCAAAAGAAAGCACCCCAAAGGCCGTGACGGGTCGCGTAATCCCGATGTTGCTGCCTTCAGCGTGCCTGCAATGACATCCAGAGCCTGTTCCTGGCCGCGTATGCGGGAGGCAAGGGTGTATTCCAGGTTGAGCACCGCCTGTGCATGGTCGCGCAGTAACTTGCCCAGGGGGATGCCGGTCCAGTCGGAAATGACATGAGCCACCACATCAGGGTCGACTTCATGACGCAGCAACGGATCATCCTGCTGCAGGTCCTCGAGGTTTTGCAGCATTTGGGTCAGTTGGTCCGTGTCCACAATACTGCTTTCACGCAGCGTCACGATCTGACGTATAAGGTCTCGCTCCATGCGCCAGCGTTGTTTGAGGTCCTGTGAACGCTCCTCCAGAACAAACAGCCGGGAGCGCATGCCGGCAAGGGAGTCCATATCAATGGGGGCGCCCTTGCGCTGATCTTCCTCAAGATTTCTGATGGAGCGGCGCACCTTGTCTATACTGCGCTCAAGGTCTTCAAGGGCTTCAGGGGGGTGGCTCAGATTGATTTTAACCCGGGCTGCAGCCGTATCCAGAACGTCCACAGCCTTGTCAGGCAGCATGCGCCCAGTGATGTAGCGGCGGGATAATACTGCCGCAGCGATCAACGCGTCGTCACGCACGCTCACGCAGTGGTCTTTTTCATAACTGGGCTTGAGACCGCGCAGAATGTCGACGGTTGCTTCCATGTCGGGCTCATCAATACGGACAACCTGAAAGCGCCTGGTCAGGGCCTGGTCTTTTTCGAAATATTTTTTGTATTCTGGCCACGTAGTGGCTGCAATGGTCCGCAGCTCGCCCCTTGCAAGGGCAGGCTTGAGCAGGTTGGCCGCGTCACTGCCGCCAATGCGTCCGCCGGCGCCAATCAGGGTGTGCGCTTCATCGATAAACAGGATTATGGGCTCTTCGGCATCCTTGATTTCCTGGATGACCGACTTGAGGCGGTTCTCGAATTCCCCTTTCATGCCAGCGCCGGCCTCCATGAGCCCGACGTCCAGGGTCAGAATGCGCACGCCTTTGAGCATGTCCGGCACATCATCCGCTGCAATGCGCAGGGCGAGGCCTTCCACCACCGCGGTTTTGCCGACACCGGCGTCGCCTACAAGGATGGGATTGTTTTTTTTGCGACGGGCCAGGATGTCGATAATTTGTCGCATTTCCCGGTCGCGCCCCAGCACCGGGTCCATTTGGCCGGCTTCTGCTGCAGCTGTAAGGTCGCTGCAAAAACGGGCCAGCCCGCTTTCATCTGCACTCCCCTGGGGGGAAAAAGCGGCGCTTCCCGGCAGACTCTGCACCTCGTTTTCCACTGATTCTGCAGTGATGGTGGCAATACCCGAGAGCAAACGCTCGCGCGGAATGGTTCTGAGCACGGATGCGTACTGGCCATGGCATGCTTCAGCAGGAGAGCCGAGTATTGCCAACAAAAGCGCGCCGGAGCGGATGAGCTGGCCTTGCAGTTCAATGGTCGTGGTCAGCCAGGCGTCCTGAATCAGCTCCACCAGTAGGGGAGACATGGCAGGACGCCCGCTGTGCCCCTTGGGCAGTTCAGCCAGGGCGTGTTCGATAAGCAGCGCCAGGGCTTCGGGCTCTATGCCGAAGTGGCGCAATATGAGGGGGATGTCGCCGGTTTCCTCGCGACAAAAGGAGAGCAGCAGATGCTCTATGTCGACTTCATAATGCGTGCGTTCCGCACTGGTGGCGGCAGTGCGCTGCAGCTGTTGCAGGCAGAAGGGAGTTAGACGCTCCACCAGGGCGTTTAAGGGAACCTTGAGCATGTCTGGCCGGAGCCTGGTTTTACGGCTGCGTTATGGATTCACGAACGTAATCGTCTTGGATAGCAAGACTTCGTCGCCGTTCTTTATCTCGAAGAGATAATCTCCAGGGAGATCATTCTTGGTGAATTCTATGTTGGTGACGGTGATATTGTCCGTGAACAACTCCATGTTGCCCTTGGAAACGTCCCCTGCAGGGTTGGTGATATGCAGTTCGACGTCAACCTTGGCTTTTGGATCGGGGCTTTTGAGCACGTATTTTATGCTGAAGAACGTGTTTTCACGGAAGGGGATTTCAAGCGTGGTGGCCAGGTGCCTGATGTTGGACAGTTTTGTCGACCCATGGCGTTCTTCCACGACCACAACCTTGGAGTCGTATGTGTAAAGACCATACTCCAACACGTCCACACCGTTGATGGTGGCCGCTGTCGCCACGTATGAGTAAAGCAGGAATGCAATCAATGCAGCGGCGAAAAACAGACGTTTCATTCCCTTCTGCCTCCGTCTTGAGGTGATGCATGCCCCCCAGGCAGGGCATTTTTAAAGGGCGGACGGCCCTTCTTCCTAACCTGAAACTGGCGGATGTTGAAACTATGAGCAGAATGATATCAGGCGTTTATCAAGGCGGACAGAGCGCCGTTTCATAGCTGCTCAAACGATAATCGTACTGCTTTTATGCAGCCAACCAACAAAATGCCAAGCATTTTCTGGTCTCAGTAATAGTATGCTTCGCCCACTTGCACAACCCTGTTGGAGCATTGACACCCCTTATGTGCGTACAAAGGGTTGATAAGTATCTAAAAAAACTCTAGAAAAAATTTGAAATCAATTATTTCAGTAGGTTGAAAAATTTAATATTTATTTTTTCAAGTATTGGCACACTCTTGGCAAAACCCAGTGCAGATTTTGGCTTTATTAAACGGCGCCCCCTCTTGCGGGCGGGCCCAAAAAAGGAGAGGACAGCCATGAAGAACATTGCACTGATTATCATGATGTTGGGAGTGTTGGCCATAGGCAGTTCGGCGTTGGCATTCAATGTTACTGTCAGCAGCAGCGATGCATCTGGTCATGAAAACGAAACGTATCAGATTGTGGAAATGCAACCTGTAAACGATCAAGGTACTGCTTCCGCGCAGGCTGACGACACTGGGAAGAATACTCCCATTGTTGCAGAAAAGGAGTAGCGGAAGACGCTGTTTCGCTCTGCCCGCCTGACAGGTGGCCCTGCCGGGCGGGCTGAGACGCACTGATAGCGACACGCTGAAACGATACGCAAGGGGAGAGCGGAATGAAACGTTTCGTCGCGATCGCCACCCTGTTTATTCTGGTGCTGCTGCATGCTTCGCCGGCCACGGCAGGGGGGTATGCAGTCAAATCTGCAATAGTAATGGACATGGGGACTGGTCAGATACTTTTCGAACAGAATGCGGACAAGCGAATTGCCCCGGCGTCGCTGACCAAAGTGCTGACAATGTACTTGGTCTGGGAAGACGTAGAACAGGGGCGGGTCAAGTTGGACGACAACGTGACCATCAGCAAGGCCTCGGCAAAGACCGGCGGCTCCAGCATGAAGCTTGTTGCAGGGGAAACTGTCACAGTATCTGAACTTATGCGTGGAATGGCCATTGCTTCCGGCAATGACGCCTGTGTGGCGATCGCCGAGTACATCGGCGGCGGAAAGGCGGAATTTGTCGAGCGGATGAACCGTAAAGCAAAATTTCTGGGCATGGACCACACCACGTTCAAGAATCCGCACGGATTGCCGGCAAAAGGGCAACTGACCACGGCCAGGGACATGATGCGTCTTGCCTATGCCTATTTGCGGCGTTTTCCCGAATCTTTGGAATTGCATTCCAAAACCCACATGTACCACAGAAAAATCAAGCGCCGGAACAGCAATAAGCTGCTGGGTAAGGTGCCGGGCGTGGATGGTCTTAAAACGGGGTACGTTGCAGCGTCCGGTTTCAACATCATCGTCACGGCCAAGCGCAATGGCAGGCGGTTATTGATGGTTGTTTTGGGCGGCAAAACCTCCGCCATCCGTAATAGAGAAGCCAAAAAGCTGCTGGAAGCGAGCTTTGATACGCTGCCGGTACAGCAGCAGACACCCAAGGTGCAGCTTGCCAAGGCGCCGGATAAGAGCCCGCAGCCCGTTGCCAACGCCAAACTATCTCCCCGGCGAAACGCCATTGTCGATGCCGCTGTCGACCACGCAGCTTCCATGGCAATGTCCGCCAGCAAAGGCCCCAGCCTGAGAAACGCAGCCTACGATGTTGCCGCCCCCACCTTGCAGGGCAGTTATTCTCACCCGCTGTTCTCGCTGCACGAAAGTTCCTGGCGCACAGGAAGCAAGGCCAGGCAGCGAGCCAAAGCCTTGCAGCGTCGCGGTGTGCAGAATGTGCGCTCGCAAGAGGTTGATCTTGGATCCAAAGGCATCTGGTACAGGGTTTATATCGGGAATTTTGACAGCATGCGGCAGGCCAAAGCCTATAAGGATCGACTTTCCCGTACAATGAGCATGCGCCATGCCGTTATCATGGAATTGGGGTCCTGATATATAGCGTCAAATTTTTGGGGAATGTGGAGGAGCGGCCCGGTCCGGCGAAGGCAATAGCCTCGTTGGGCCGGGCTTTTTTTTGGTTCATTGCCCCGGGCAATACAGTGTTTTGCAAAATGCGTAATAGTTTGCCATCAAAATGTAACAAAATAGGTAATTGACGATCCGGTGGGGTGGGTATAAAAGCAATAACTGAAACAATTTGCACAGCCTGGGGAGCTTGCTGCGCAAACCTAATGCTGTGTTTGGTATGAAAAAGCCCCCTTTGGTGTGTCCAGCAAAGGGGGCGCTTAGTCGGAAAGTAGGTGGTCTACGGTTTATTTGATCTGGATTTTGAGATTGTAAGAGGCATCCTTGCCGTCCAGAGCAGAGACCAGGATGATGAAGTCGCCATTTTGGTCTGTTCTGCCCAGCCAGTGGGACTCGCCGGATGTGATGGACGAGCCTGACGGTGAAAAGATTTGGAACACGGCGTTATCCGTGGCCGAGGTCAGCCAGACCTCCATCCATTGGTTCTTTGAAACGCCCAATTGGTAACAATGGGTTCCCCCTTGCTCCAGGGATCTGTCCACTGAGCCGGATACTGCACCGGGTTGGAATTTGATGCGCTTGCAGTCCGCCCCTTGCGTTACCTGGGGCTCCACAGAAGCTATGGGCTCGGATTTAGCGCCGGGGGCAGGGGGAGTGGCCAGCGGTTCTTCCTGTGTGGTCGGCGCAGGAGTCACCAACGGTTCTTCTGCAGGCGCTGCTTCGGCCGAAGATTGCGGTTCAGGCGAAACGAGAGGTTCCCCTTCGGGCGCCTGATCGGGGGCGGGCTTTTGCTCAGGAGCGACCGATGTGGAAGGCGTCTCTGGCGGCTTTACGTCTCCGACTGCAAATCTGGCGGCAGCATCTGGATTGCTGCGAAGGAAACGTTTGAAAATATAGCCGCTTTTGCCATCAGCCGTAGTTACCTTGTGCCAGCCGTTTTCAATGGCCGTGCCCTTGAGCAGGGTACCTGGCTTGAGCGTGATGATTATGGATGCGTTATTTGAAGGTGCTGCTCGTAAGTGAACACCCCGGACAACCTCAAAATATTCAGGCTGATCAAAAACCTGGTTCCATTCATCGGCGTTCACGGTTGGAACAACGATGCACGAGAAGACAGTCAGGAAAGCCAGCAGCGACGTCGACAGGATAAATGACCTCAGAGACATCGAAACGCTCCTTTTATCACAGATGCTTGGCTGCAAAATGGCAATTTTGTTGATGTGGGCGCAGAGATGCAGCCCGCAGTGCTGAAAATACGGAATTGCTGAAGAAATGCAACTGTTTCGTCGTAGGCGCCACACCGTCGACATGGAACGGTTTTTTTTTTGAGAGTACTGTGGTCGTGGAAAAGAAACAGGTATGACACCTGATCTTCATTGTAAGTGATTATGCGTATTATGTAATGACAATATCACATGGGGGGATGGGAGGCTATCGTGAGTAAAATGAGGATAACATTCTACATTTCGAAAGATGTTGTAGAAAGTGCTAAAAACGCTGCCTATTGGACGCCGGGCATGACGCTTTCCAGCCTGGCTGAAGAAGCGTTGTCAAACTATATTGGTGATATGGAAACAGATCGTGAGGCCCCTTTTCAGCCCCGCGAGAGTGAACTGACCAAAGGACGCCCCGCAAAGTAAAGAACGCTGGTGTGGAAGGATCATAACCCATTCAAGGGGGGGAGCAGGCCCTGGTCTGCGAGCCCCTTGCATAGTGCCAGACAATCCGTTGCCACGTAATCTGCTCCAGCATCGGCCAGGGTTTCAGTGTTGATGCGTCCGCTTGCGACGCCAGCACTATGCGTGCCCATCAAACGCCCTGTTTCAATATCCATAGGGTGATCACCGACCATCAACGCTGCCCCGGGTGGACATTGCATCCGCTCGAGGGCAGCGCCCAGGTGGGCAGGGTCCGGCTTGACCCGGGTCACATCGTCACGGGTCAGCATCACATCCACATAGTCCGCTGCATCTGGAAACGCCACTGCCAAGGCGGGGGCGCAGTTTCGCGTTATGACACCCACCCCTATGCCGGCATTGCGTAACGCAGCAAGCAAGGGACGTGTGTAAGGGAACAATCCTCCGTTTGCAGCTGCCTCTACTTCCACTTCCCTGATGCTTGTTGCATTGGCGGCATTACGCAATGCAGCCGCCATGGCATGGCCGTCAGAGGCATTGCTGTTCAGGAGCTCTTGGGCAAGCTGCTCCACCCATTCCAACATCGGTATCCCCGGCGGGGCAGGGGGGTGTGGAAAGAACGTGGCAACTGTTGCAACCACATTTTGTTGCATCCTGGCAAAATCCAAGGTCAATGTTGCCAAAGTACCGTCGAAGTCAAAGACAACGGCCCGGTAGCGCAAGCTGGTATCGGATCCGGTGGAGATATGGCGAAAATCCGTCATTGTCAGTTTTGCTCCCGCCAGGGGCGTGCCACTTCTGGTACAATGATGGAGGAAGGGTAAAAGGCAGCGTACGCAAACCAGAACGCATGATAGGTAGGGTGGGGTTGCAGACTGCGTCCGAAATAGACGCCGGAGAGGCATTCGCCTTCCATGCTCCAGATCGAACGGGTTTGCTTGTCTCGAAGCTCTCCAGCAACCATCTCGAATGCCAACTCTTTGCCGTCAACTTCCCGGTTGTATATGCGCACCGTATCCAACTCTTGATCGTGTATGGCAACCAAAGAGAGCATGTTTGCCTGGAAATTAAGCGCCCCGGCCTCACGCACCGCATCCACACGGACGGCAAAGGGTTGGCCATCCGAGGACTGCACTGCTTGAATACGCTCTTTCGGGCGGAGACGTTTGTCCCAATACGTCAGGGGATAGACGATCATATCATCGTAATAATAGCTGCCCTGCAACCGGTAATTGCCATAGGGATCACGTCCGTAATTCCGGCTGAGCCCCGTCGTCCGGGAAAGAACCCTGGCCTCCGGGTATGCCTTTGAAGCCCTTTCAAAGGTGGTCCAGAGCAAAGGGAACCGATCCAGCTTCTCGCCCCTCAAGGGACCGTCGATGGCAGCGCCAAGTAATTGCGGCCACTGACTGTTTGTGGCGCGGTCGTAAAGCACGGCGTTGTCGTTCACCAGCAGGCCGGTGACACCGAAATTGGTGGTGTAGTCTCCCACACGGGAGCGGTATCCCACCAGGGATCCCGTTAACGGGCAGTATGTTATGGCCACGCGTTCACCCATGTCGGTGGTGTCGTTGACCACCTGATGCCAGACCATGATGCTGTGGGGGTAGATGCGAACATCTCGTTGCCCTGATGCGTTGACCCCGAAATCAGCAACAAAAACAACATCCTTGTCATCTTCCACAAGGGCCGCATTTGAGATGTCCACAAAAATGGGGGCATCGATGGATCTGATGGCATCAGGCGCCAGTCCCGTTTCCACAATATTCTCTTTCAACGTATTGAGGCGCCCCGTACTGAGGTCTGCGCCAAGGGGGTCGGGCAGGGTGAGTTCAATTTCGCCTTCGGCAGCCATACCCTGAAGCGCAGGCGCCAACACGCAAAACAGCAGGACAACCAGACCTGATAACCGCACAAAATGCGGGCGGATGCATGACATGGCTTGCAATTTCATGAGCACACCATACGGGGGGGAGCTGCCGGAATCAAGTGTCGTTCGTGGTGTGCGAATTCAAGAGCCCTGGAAACAAGCACGGTGGCAGCCGTTTATAAGGACGGACCAGAAGATATTTCCGGTGCGGCATCTTCAGGAGGGGTTGTTTCCACGCCGCATACCTCGAGCACAGCCTGTGCGGCGCGCAAGGGAGCGCCTGTTCGCCCCAGCAAGGGGTGCAGGCGTGCAAGTTCTTTGCGGATGGTTTCCAGCTTGGGTAGGTCTTCAAGCCAGCTAAGCGCCGCTTGCGCCAATATATGCCCGGAGGCATCCTGCTGCAGGTGTTCGGGGAAGACGCCCTTTTCTAAAATAAGATTGGGCAGGCTGATAAACGGGACCTTTACCACGCGTCTGGCCAAAGCAAAGGTGACTGGTGAAAGCTTGTAGGCCACGATGGTGGGGGTGCCCAAAAGAGCGGACTCCAGGGTTACCGTGCCAGAGGCGCAAAGCAGCATGGTGCTTTTACGCATCATTTCATAGCGTTTTTCGGGCTCCACGATTTCAAGGGGCAAATCCTCTGGCCATAATTCCCGGATGCGGGCTTCGGGAATGTTTGGCGCGCGTCCAACAGGAAAGCGCAGGCCGGGCATACGTTGTCCCATTTCCCGGGCGGCAAGGGCAAATTCAGGCAACAGGGATAGGATTTCTTTGCGTCTGCTGCCTGGAAGGATGCCGACCTGCATAGGGTCGGGGGAAATATCCGAGATGGCGCCCCAGTCTATGGCGTCAAGCAGGGGGTTGCCCACATATTGAACGGGAACGCTATAGCCGCGGTAGAAATCCACTTCAAAGGGGAGAATGCTGAGCATGCGCGTGACGTGCTCTTTTATGAAACGGGCGCGCCCTTTACGCCAGGCCCAAATTTTGGGGCTGATGTAATAGACCACCGGGATGTTCAAGGCGTTGGCCATGCGTACGATGCGGAAATTGAAGTCCGGGGAATCGATGCAAACAACCACGTCTGGCCTGGTACGTTGCAAATCCTTTTTCAGGCGACCCAGCAGCCGCAAAATTTTGGGAAGCTGTCCCAATACTTCGGTAAAGCCCATGACGGAAAGCTCGTCGATATGGGCGTATTGTTCTTGACCGGCAGCTCGCAGCTCGCTTCCCCCCATCCCAAGGATGGAGACGCCAGGCGCCAGGCGCAGGAGCGCATCAGCCAGCAGCCTGCCGTGCAGGTCTCCGGAGGCCTCGCCTGCATTGATCCAGATACGTGGGGCGGTCATGGCGCAACCTTATCGGGGAGACGCCGCCCCTGGCTGTTCCAGGTTTTTTGCGCTGCGTTTCGCTTCCTGTCTGGCCTGGCGGTACATATAGATACGGGTCAGCATGGCAACCGCCACCAGGGAAAAGAGCAGCCGAAACCACATGGTGCCCAGGGTGTTGGCGCCTATCAGGGTCATGAGCAGCGTATCTTCAATGAGCGCATGGGAAAGCCCCATCAATGTCATGGAGGCGAAAACATCCTTATGGGGCACGTGCCCCTGGCGCACTTCATGGATGATAAGCCCCCCGCCGTAGGCAATGCCCAGGGTCAAACCAATGACGGTGATTGTGGCGGCCTGGGGGCCAATGTGCATCAAACGCAGGATGGGGCGCAGCAGAAAGTTGATGAGGTCGGTTATGCGCAGGTGTTGCAGTACACGCATGACGCCCATGAGCACCAGCACAATGCAATAGATGCCGGCCAGGTTGCGCAGTTGGTGAAAGCCCCACACCAGCAGACTTTTTTCCTCAGGGCTGGGAGTAAAAAGCAGGGTGCTTTGCTCCTGCAGCAGGCCAAATTTGGAGAATATGAGGTTCAGGAGCACGCCAGCAAGCAGTGCGGAGCCGATGCGGATGGCGGCCTGAGCTTTGAAGCTGAGGCCGCACCCTTGTGCTATGCGCAATTCGAGAGGCATGTTGTGGGCGATGAGAATAACGGTCGCCAGCCCTGTGACCTGGGCAACAGACATGGGGGATATGTCCGGCAGCAGGGCAGCGTAGACCACAATGCCACTGTAAATGTTCGTAAGCAGCGAGGTGGCCCAGACAAGCCCGGTCTGGGCGGGCAGCCCCATGATTTCCATGATGGGTTCAAGGGGCAGGGCCAGGTAACTGATCAAGCCTAGTTCCTTGAGCACCTTGACCACAAGAATCACGGGCACCATGACCTTGAACAGTTCCATGCTGGCGCGGTTGGCGTCCTTGAACAGCGCAACGCAGGCACGGCCTAAGCGAGTCTGCCAGGAACTGGCAGAAGACTGAACTTCCACAAATCCTCCGAAAAAATGCAAACAGATTTCAGAAAACCGTGTTTTCTCAAAATCCGTGAATGTAGCGACTTATTGGTAGTGCGCTCTACAATAATTTTTACAATTGTCTCTTCCATAACGTATTGTCGGCGTACAATCGCTGCCAATGTCGTTACGAAACAGCACGTCGTACTTGGCTGTGCAGGCGTTGATGCAGTCCTGACGGCTGTCATACTCCTGATCAATGACATGAACATACTCATCGCAGATGGAAGGCTGGTCACCGCAGGAGTATCCACCGTCCATCATGCTCCCTGGAGAGAAGGTCAAACAGCGCCCTCTGAAAGAGGATTCAGTGATAACAGGACCTGCACAAGCGCTCAACGTCATCAGGACTATGCCTGTAAGCATACAAATAAACGGGAGAATTATTTTGTACACGTCGCTCTCCTTGGCCGCTTCATACGCGGCGATGTTTGCAATCCAAGCTGGATTGCCCTGAACACTTTTTTTGAGCCATAAGGCTCAATGATCCACCGTATTTTCTAATATGCTTTTTTTCATTGCTGCACCAGTGGGGAGATGGGGCAAAAGGGCTTATTTTCCCAAGGAAGGTCAGGATGTTTCTTTGTCCTGTTCTCTTATTTTTTGTTCTTCCATGGCCTGTCGCTCCGCATCGATGAGCTGGGGAAAGCGATCTTCCAGCATTCGCGTCAACACATGGGAATCCATGTCCAGTTGTCGCAGGTCGTTGTCCTGGCATTCGGCCAGCAGCGCCTTGAAGCCCTGCCGCGTCAGTTCGATGGTGTCTTCCGCGTCCATGAGTGAACGTTTGCGCTCCTGGTGGCGTTTGGGGTCGGATTCTGACGGAGGAAAAGGGAGATTCGACAGCTTGGCGTACACTTCCACAAGCCGCACCGCCCTGTTCAGGTTGGTTTGCAAAAAAGCCTGAGAGGCGGGCAACCGCATATCGTCAGGGTCTTCGACAAAATCCTTGAAAATTTCCCGCACCAGTTCCGCAGTTTCGCGGACCGTGCCAGCCACGCTTGCAGAGGGTATTTGCTGTGACAGTGCTTCAAAACGCTCTGCCGCAGTCGCCCCCTGCCGTATAAGCAGTTCCTGAGACGAGGGGGCGCTGTGTTGCGCCACAGCTCCCTCGGATTGCCCGGCTGAAAGTTTCTCGCGGTGTTGTTCCTCCAAAGAAGGCGTGATGGGTATGCGATCCCTGGCGAAAAAAAATGTCGCCACCCCAACAAGCAGGGCGATGAGCGGATGGATGCGCAAAAAGGGCAACACAACGGTGATGCCGGCTCCAAGGGCTGTGGCAACGATGGTTCTAGATTCCTTATCCATGGGACGCCTTTTTTGTTCTGAGCAGAGAAAATGCCAACCGCTCGGTATGCGTATCAATTTTTAAGATAGCATTGCCACCGTACTGCGGGCAAGGCGTAAACGGGACGTGAAAGTCACCCTGGACACAGAACTGTAACTTGCAAGTGTCTTGGTTTTGTGCATACAATTGGATATGTACAAACTTTCAATTTTGTAGCAAGTCCTGTCAGGAGAACCACACATGGGACAAAAACTCGTTTACCAGCCATCGCGGCATGAAGATTCTGGAAATACAGACGAATGCGCTCCTGAAGCCCTGGACGCGCCAGCTCCGAAAAAAGGAGTGCGCCCCAGGGGAGCCAGTCCACTGTATAAGCCGGTCAAAACACGGGTCACCATTCGTCTGGATGCGGATATTATCGAGACATTCAAGCATATGGCGGAAGAAACCAATGAGTCGCGGGGGTATCAGACGTTGATCAACCAGGCCCTGCGTGATTATTTGGTAAAGGTCGGCCGCAGCTAGCGCAGCAGGGCGTCCTAGTCTTCCTGGAGTTCCACGTATTGGAAGATATAATCTCTGAGCGCCTGAGCCCAGGGGCGGGGAGCTACTCCGGTCCAATGCGTGAATTTGTCCGTTGAAAGCACGGAATATTGCGGTCGCTTGGCTTTGGCCGGATACTCGTCAGTGGTAATGGCCGAAACGGAACAGCTCAAACCTGCCAGATTCACGGCTTCAGCAGCCAGTTCGCACCAACTTGCCTCGCCGCTGTTCACCACGTGGTAAACGCCCTGCGCATCCTTTGCCTGAAGCAAAGCGATGCTGTATTGGGCCAGATCCATTGTGTAGGTAGGGGAGCCGATCTGGTCATGCACCACGCCAAGCTGCTCGCGGTTTTTTGCCAGGGTGAGAATCGTTTTTACAAAATTCTTGCGGCCAGGGCCGAAAAGCCAGGCTGTGCGTATGATCAATGCACCGTTCAGACCTGACCGGAGCAGGGCGTTTTCTCCTGCAAGCTTTGTTTTGCCATAGACGCTAAGCGGGTTTGGCTCCTCGGAAAGTGTGTACGGCGTAGTGGAGCGACCGTCGAAGACAAAGTCCGTGCTGTAATGTACGAGCCGAAAGGGGATTTTTGCCGCGATGCCCCCTAGAGCTGCAGGCAGGTCCGCATTGAGCCGCTGGGCGGCCTCCGGCTCGTCTTCAGCGCGGTCCACCGCCGTGTAGGCAACGGCATTGAAGACCACGTCCGGTGCAATGGATGCTATGTAGTTCTCAAGGTTGGAAAAATCCAGGACGTCGGCGTCTTCTCTTCCGTGGAGGAGGGTTTCGTACCCGGCGGCGGCGAGTTTGCTGCCCAGCGCCTGCCCCAGCATCCCGTGGCGTCCTCCCAGAACCAGGGCTTTCACCTTGGGACCTGATGCCTCTTCGGACTTCATGGCTTGTGTCATCCTCGCTCTCCATACCATTGCTTCATAAATTCGAGGTAAGCGCCACTTTGCACATCGTGCAGCCAGGATGCATTCTCCTGGTACCAGGCCAGAGTCCGGGACATGCCTTCCGCAAAGTCCACGGAGGGCTCAAAACCCAACTCCCGACGAGCAAGCTCGAAATCCATGGCGTAGCGCCTGTCATGGCCAGGGCGGTCCGTAACGAAGCGAATCATGCTTTCGTCTTTGCCCAGGGTCCTCAGAATGGTCTTGACGACATCTATGTTTGTCTTTTCCGCGTTGCCGCCGAAATTATAGACCTTGCCTTCGCGCCCTTTGGTTAATGCCAGGTGCACACCGTGGCAATGATCGTCCACGTAAATCCAGTCGCGGACATTCATGCCGTCGCCGTACACGGGCAGGGGCTCGTCTGCAAGGGCCTTGAGAAACATGAGAGGGATGAGTTTTTCCGGAAATTGGTAGGGCCCGTAATTGTTTGAGCAGCGCGTGATGACAACGGGCAGGCCATAGGTCTTGAAGTAGGCGCGGGCCATGAGGTCTGCGCCGGCCTTGGAAGAGGAGTAGGGGCTGTTCGGAGCAAGGGGCGTTGTTTCCATGAATTTGCCCGTCGCACCCAGCGAACCGTATACCTCATCTGTAGAAACATGCACAAACCGCTGTATGTTCAACTTTCTGGCGGCTTCCAGCAGCACCTGGGTGCCGAGGACGTTGGTTGTCACAAAAGGAGAAGGATCATTGATGGAGCGGTCTACATGGGATTCCGCCGCAAAGTTGACCACGGCGTCAATGCGGTGCTCCTCCATGGCGCTTTGCACAGCCTCGGGGTCGGCTATGTCCGCATGCACGAAAAAATAACGCTCACCTTTATGTTGAGCCTCGATATCCTTGAGATTCATGGGGTTGCCGGCGTAGGTGAGCTTGTCCAGGTTCACTATCACCGTGTCCGGCTCTGTTTCGAAAATAGAGCGGATGTAATTGGTGCCAATGAAGCCACAACCACCGGTAACAAGAAGTCGCATAGTCATTTTTCTCCAAGACTGCCGTTCACGACAGCGAATTCACTTTCGCGACGTGTACCCTTGCGCGCGGAAGCGGTCAACTTGCGTGAAAATTGCTGGCAAACGGTCAGGCTGGGCACAGCCAGACAAACTGCCTGCGGCACGGTGAAATCTTGAGGTGTTCTTTTAATTTGCTGATTTTATGATATTTTAGTGGACAGGTCATAATGGAAAGAAAAAAATGCTTGCACCAGGGAACGTAAATCCATATGTTGCTCAGCGGGCGATTAACTCAGCGGTTAGAGTGCCATCTTCACACGGTGGAAGTCCCGAGTTCAAATCTCGGATCGCCCACCACGAAAAATAACAAACCCGGCCATTTAGCGCCGGGTTTTTTTGTGCCTGCAGCACGTTGCAAAAGAGACAAAAAAAAGGCCGGGATGCGCTTCCCGGCCTTTTGCGTGTCGATCAGTACAAACCTTTGAAGATGTATTCTTTTGGAGAACAAATACCCAGGGCACCGTGCGGCGACAGACTCTGTGCTAAATGGGTCAAGCCCTTGTTTGCTTTGTATGGTCGTCCCGTCACCAATGTCCCAGGCATAATAGTAGGTAATACTGCAGACGCTGTTGTCAAGGTTGAGGAGTAGTCTTCCATTGGCGGCTGCGGGGTGATTCCTGGTCTGTGCAAGGGCCCCTCTTTGTAACTTGTTTGTCATAAATCGTTGCTAGAGCATAATAGCTGTCCTGCGAATATTGATTTGGCAGGCCTATGTGCCCGCGCCACTGAAATGCTTTACATAGATGGGGGCCCTCGCGTGAATTTCCTTCTCCATGCCGCAACCATTCGTATCGTCACAATTATGCTTGTATTGTCGGTCCTTGTTCTTTGTTGGGGCTGCCAAGGGACGCCGGATGATCCTCTACGTATCGTTGCAGGCTCTGAAAGCAAGGAAATTGAGCATATTATCAAGGATGTTGCTGCGGATAACGGGTTTTCCGTGGAGATGCACTATCTCGGCTCGGTAGACATGATGCTTGACCTGCAGCAGAGCGATTTCGCCTTTGACGCAGTGCTGCCGGCAAACTCCATGTGGATACGACTCGGCGACAAGGAACTCCACAGAGTCGACGGGGAGGCATCGATCATGCGCTCCCCGGTTGTGCTGGGGGTAAAGCGCTCAAAGGCCGAGGAGCTGGGGTGGGTCGGCACGGATGTGAACGTGGAGGACATCCTTGCGGCTGTGCGCTCCGGGAAATTGGAATTCGCCATGACCTCTGCGACACAGTCCAATTCCGGCGCTTCTGCATACATGGGGCTGCTCTACGCCCTGGCGGGACAACCGGAAATGATGGGCCTGGAGGATCTGGAAAATCCCGAATTGCGGGAAAAGATCAAGGCGCTGTTTGGCGGTATAGAGCGCTCTTCAGGCAGCTCCGGGTGGTTGGAGGAAATGTTCCTGAAACGCTACGATCAGCTCGATGGCATGTTCAACTACGAATCCATGATTATTGCCGCCAACAGGGAACTTGTGGCGGCAGGCAAGGACCCCTTGTATGTCATTTATCCGACGGACGGGCTGGCCATTGCCGATTCCACACTGGGTTTTGTGAACAAACCTGGCAATGAAAAGAAGAAGGCCTGGTTCGAAAAGCTGCGTGATGGATTGCTCGCGCCGGAGGCGCAGGCGCAGATATTCAAGACGGGTTTTCGCACCGCGCTTATCGGCATGAATCCCGAAAGCGTGGATAAAAGCGTCTACAACCCGGAATGGGGTATCGACCTGGAACGGACCATCTCGCCAATCCCCTGGCCGCCGGCGGAAGTCATCAGCAAGGCGCTTTCCCTGTATCAGACGAGTTTCCGCAAGCCTTCTTTTACAGTATATTTGCTGGATGTGAGCGGCAGCATGAAAGGGAAGGGGCTTGCCGAAATGAAACAGGCCATGGCCGGGTTGTTGGATCAGCAGGCCGCTGGACGGTATCTGCTGCAGGCCTCGGAAAAGGACGTCACCGTGGTGATTCCCTTCAATGACCGCTATTTCAAGGAAGTCCGGGTGGATGGCAACTCTTCCGAACAGCTGGACAGCCTTCTCAAGGCCGTGGATGGCCTGGAAGCAGGGGGCGGTACCAACATTTATTTGCCCGTCATGCGCGCCATGGAAATCATGGCCGAAGAGGGAAGCAAGCTGAACAACTACCTCCCCTCAATCATTTTACTCACAGACGGGCGCTCCAACAATGGAAGCCTGGAAGAAGTCCAAAGGTATTGGCAACAAGTGAACGCCACCTTTGCTCTGCCGCCTGTCTTCGGCGTCACCTTTGGAAAGGCGGATGAACAGCAGCTTGACGAGCTTGCCGGCTATACCGTGGCCAGGGTTTTTGACGGGCGCAAGCGTGGGCTTGTGGGCGCTTTTCGTCAGGCAAAAGGCTACAACTAAGCGACAGTGCAGCCACTTTGGACAAATGAACATGAATTTCTTTCTGCGAAATGTGGAACTGGTAGCCGGCGTTGTCGGCGCAGCCGTAATGCTGGTGGGTACGCTGGTTGTTGGCGCGCCATGGTGGGGCAGTGTGGTTGTCGGCATTGCCGTGTTTGGGGGCATATTCCTTGTCGGCTCTTCCTGGATGGATATGCGGATTAGCAGCGAAGCCAGCAGCCTGGGCAAGGAGGACATGCTGCGCCGCATCAGAGTCGCCAGAAAAACGGTGGACGGTATCCAGCAGTTGGCGGCCAATGTTCCGGACAAGGAAATTCATGACCGTTTGTTGCGTGTAAGCGCCCTGGCTGACAAAATATTCGACAACTTTGAAGATGACCCTGGCGACATTGCAAAAGCCAGCCGCTTCCTGCTGTATCTTGACCGTTTTCTTCCCCTTATCGAAAAGTATGCAAAGCTCAGCTCCACCCCGCAGGGGCGTGAAATGTTGCAGAAATCAGGTGACGAAGAGGAATTCAAGGAGCTGCTGCAGGTTGTGGAAGAAGGTTTTGGCAAGGGATTTCAAAATTATCTGGAAAACGATGTGGTGGAGTTGCGCACGTTTGGCCGGGTGCTCAAGAAAATGATACGTGTTGCTGAGATAGGAAAATAGCTGCCTATGCACGTGAATCGGGACACAATATGAACAAGGCGAAAATTTTTGTCGGCCTTTTGTTGCTGGTGGGGGCGGCTGCTGCGTCCGCCTGGTTTGGATTGCAATCGGGAACCAAGCAGAAAGGGCCTGCTCCGGCCACCCTCACTGTCCGTTATGGAAGTGAAAAGAGCGGCCTGCTGCATGATCCTGAATTCATCTCCATTATGCAAGAACGCTATGGGCTGACCATTAATGGTGTAAAGATGGGCAGCCTGGAGATGAGCGAAGGAGGGCTGGACGGTGTGGACGGGCTCTGGCCTTCCAGCGAGCTGGCCGCTCTGGTCTTCAAGCGACGCCACCCGAGCGCCAATGGCAAGCAGCAGAACATCTTCAATACGCCTATTGTGTTTTATTCCTGGCCGGATATTGTGGACGCGCTGCAACAGGAAGGTGTGGTGCAGAAGCGCGGCAAGACCACTGTGGCGGATACTGCCGCATTTCTGCGTTTGATGGAGCAAGGGCGGCCCTGGAAAGAAATGGGGTTGCCGCGTCAGAATGGTGTTGTGAGCGTGCAGTCCACCGACCCTACCAAGAGCAATTCGGGATTTCTTATGGCCGGGCTCATGGCCGTAATCCTGAATGACGGCGCGGTGCCAGATACGGTGGCCTTGCAGGGCTTGCTCGGGCGTATCGACGCCGTCTACAAGCGCATGGGGTATATGGAAAATTCCACTGGTATCCTGTTTGACAAGTATATCAAGCAGGGGCAGGGGGCTTTTCCGGTTATAGCGGCTTACGAGAGTTTGATAATAGAATTTTATAAGGCGCACCCTGATTATCAGGAGCAGATCAAGAAATTGGTGCGTGTGGTATTGCCCGAGCCTACCGTGTGGAGTGAGCACCCTTATATAGCTTTGACTACTGCAGGCGAGCGCTTGCTGACGGCGCTGCAAGACCCCGAAATTCAGGAGCTGGCCTGGCAGCGCTATGGCTTTCGGTCCGGTGTCATGGGCATAGACAACGATCCGGCCATTCTGGCCGAGATAGGATTGCCAGAGCGCATCGAGTCGGTAACGCCTTTGCCTTCACCAGAGGTGATGGACGCCATTCTGCAGGAGCTTATGTAACCATTTCAGCTTCGGATGCGCGAACCAGTGACCGGCTTGCGTTTTGACTGCAAGAAAAGGGTTGCTGTTTCGTGTTTTGAGCAATAATACCAAGAGCACAAAATGGTTAGCATTTTGTTGCTCGCATGAAAAAAGCGGGCACGCCGAAGGCGAGCCAGCGGAAAATACCGTGGAAACGGGTTTAGAGACAAAAACTGCAGGCACAAAATCGAATGCATGCCGTCGGCGCGGCAACGGAGGGAGATGATGCAGAGCGATAACAAATCGGCCGAAGATGTGTTGGTGGAAGAACAGACTCCGGGCAGCGCTTTGCAGGTGCGCGAAGAGGATTTGCTGCCTGCCGTACTGGAGCCGCCCAAGGGTGCTTCCGAAGAGGAAGTGCGCAAGGCCGAGGACGACGCGCAAACGTTGCTGCAACTCATGCTCGATGGCAGTGAGGACCGTTCTTCCCTGCGCGCCGTTACCAATGTAGGGCATTCGGCGCAAACCCGCGCCGGCGAGGAATTCAAGCTGCTGCGCACCAGTCTGGGCAAGGTCATGGACCGCATGAAAGAGACCGGGCAGAGCACCAGCATTCCCACCGATCTTGAACGTCTGCGCCGGATCATGGACGACATTAATCCTTACCCTGCCATAGAGCAGATCAAAAAAGCCCGCACCGCCGGTTTCTTAAGCAGGCTTTTCAGCCGTGTGCCTGGGGTGGGAAAAGTGCTTTCCGATATTGCGCGCCGGTATGAATCCGTACAGGCCCAGGTGGATACGGTTATCCAATCCCTGGAAAGCGGTACGGACAAACTCCTCGAGAATAGCCTGGAGCTTGAAGAGCGATACAAGAATCTCAAGGTCCTGCAACAGAACGTAAAACTGGGCGCCTATGAATTGCAGGTGCTGTTGCGGAAAATCGAGGAGGCCAGACCAGCTGTTACCGAATCCGTCCAACAGCAATTTCTGGACGCCGCAGAGGCCAAAGCCATGCGTCGGTTGCAGAACCTGAAAGTCACTGAACATGCCTTTGCCCAGTTCTTTGTGACAATCAATACAACGCTGAACAATCACGAAAATCTGCGTGACGCAGTCCGCTCGATGATTGACCTTGTGCGGCCAGTGTTGGAAAATGGACTGGCGTTGCAGGTGGCCCAGCAGGACGAGAAAGAGATCGCCCGAGCGCTTGAGTCCACCCAGGACTACCTTGGCGGCTTGATGACCAGCATTGCCCAGGAATCCATGGACAACGCCGCTGAAGTGGCCAGAATCACGAACCAGCCGCTGATCAAATTTCAGGACTTGATCAAGGCCTACAAGATTCTGGCAACGCGCATGGAAGAGGCCAAGCAGATAGAATCGAATATGGTGCAGAATGCCCGGCAGAACATCACGGAACTCGAGAGCCTGACAAAGGCGTTGGAGGATGAAGCCGAAGCGCAGGAAGCCGGACGTGAGGCGGCGCGCAGCATCTGACCGATAAGCAAGGAAGATTGCAGACCATGAGATTGAGCTTCAATGCCCCGGTTTCGCTGGGGTTGACCCTAGGAGGATTGACCGTACTTGGGGTGGGCATGGTGGCCCCTGACCTGTTGCAGAACTGGTTCACCTCCCCCGCGCAATTGGGCAGTTTCGGGCCCGAAGTGGTGGTGCGTTGCCTGAGTTACGTACTTGGGCACAACTCCTGGCCTCATTTCATGGGGAACGCGTTGTTTATTCTGCTGGCTGGTCCGGCAGTGGAGGAGAAATACGGCTCGTGGACAACGCTGCTCTTCTGTCTGGCCACAGCCGCCATCACTGCCCTTATCAGTGCCCTCGTGTTTCATACCTCCATCATGGGTGCCAGCGGTCTTGCCTTCATGTTCATTGTGCTGAATTCCATCACCAATGTCAGGCAGGGCGAACTCCCGCTGACCTTCGTACTGGTGGCCGGCATTTTTCTGGGGCGCGAGGGCTTTGCCGTGTTTGCAGATGACAATGTTTCCCAGCTCGCACATATTCTCGGGGGCGCTCTTGGCGGTGCATTCGGCCTCATGAAAGGACGCAAAAAGCCGCAGCAGGATTAACAGGCGCTCCATCGCCGGTTGTTCTTATTCAGGAAAAAACAACGCGCCCGCAGATGTTTTCGTCTGTGGGCGCTTTTTTTGCATCTTGTCTAGGGGGCGCTCGTATGTTTGGCTGAGAAAAGCGCGCTGAACGCCCTGCAGTATTGCTATCTCAATGTATTTGATTCCATGGAAGTATGATTGCAAAAATGTATCACGCCACGTTTTCGTGCCTCACAAATTAGTAGGGCAGTACGTGCAGCATACCGGAGAAAAACAATGAAGACTTTGGATGAACTCATCTTTTCCGTTGGTCAGATGGGGCAGGACGACCGCCCTGAACCTGGTGACCTGGATTTGCTGTTGTATTCACCGTGTCCTGTGAAGTTGGCCGTGAAAGAGAAGCTGGACGCCGTGGCCGCCCTTTATGAAGAACAAGGGGACCCGGTCTCCATCCATATTCCCATGGGCTGTACTTCTGTGGATCCGTATGACCCGTTGCATCTGGAAAGTGATCCTGAACAATTGCCAGGGATTATCGCCTCCATCGGGTTTGGGGACTTTTTTCGCAAGGGGTTTTCCGAACGTTTTGTGAAGAAGGGGCAGTTTACAGCCGTCTTGCCTGAAAGCGTGCATCCGCTGCATGAAAAGACCGGCATCCTGGACCCAGAAGGTCATTACACCGTATACGCGCTCACCCCTTATATTTTGATGGTGGACACCAAGCGTCTGGGGGACGCACCGATGCCCACATGCTGGGACGACCTGATGGATCCCTGCTACAAAGGGCAGATCAACATGTGTGGCGATGGGGATGACATGGCCGACGCCGTGCTCATGAATTACTACAAAGATCACGGCATGGAAGGCATCAGGCGTTTTGCCGCCAATACAAAGTCGCTGCTGCATTCCTCACGCATGGGCAAATCCGGCGGTGCAGCGCACGCAGGGGGCATCTATATCCTGCCCTATTTTTTTGCAGAGACCTCCCAGCAGCCGGCGCACATGCAGGTTATCTGGCCCGAGGACGGGTGCGCAGCCAGCCCCATATATTTTCTGGCCAAACAGGATGCGCGCCCGCGGCTTGATCGTGTCTTGGACTTTTTCATCAAAGGGTTTGGCGAGATAGACAGCGCCCGATGGTTTCTCCCCCTTGGGGGGCCTTTGCCGCAGGAACTGCCCGCAGA
Source organism: Desulfovibrio biadhensis (assembly GCF_055388615.1). Taxonomy (NCBI): domain Bacteria; kingdom Pseudomonadati; phylum Thermodesulfobacteriota; class Desulfovibrionia; order Desulfovibrionales; family Desulfovibrionaceae; genus Desulfovibrio; species Desulfovibrio biadhensis. The sequence continues at coordinate 5,111,083 of NZ_AP042477.1, read as the reverse complement.
GGCCAAAATCAAATGGGTTGGCTGGGATTTCATTTATGACAATCATATCACCGATATTCGTGATGAACTGAACAGCGTCTTCAGGGAACTGGTGCGGGTGGCGCCATGCGACTGATTACCGTTGCCGGCCCTCCGTCCTGCGGCAAAACATCCATATTGCTGCGCGCGTGCGCAACGCTCAAGGAACGGGGTGTTTCCTGCGCCGTCATCAAGTTCGATTGCCTGCAAACCAAGGATGACCACGCCTATGATGCGGCTGGGATTCCATCCACGGCTGTGCTTTCGGGCGGGCTTTGCCCGGACCATTTTTTTGCCACCAACCTGGAGGAGGCCTTTGACTGGGCCAAGGGCAAGGGCGCCGAGTGCTGTGTCATTGAGACGGCGGGGCTGTGCAACCGTTGCTCCCCCCATTTGCGGGGGGCGTTGGCGCTGTGTGTCATCGACAATCTCATGGGGATCGACGCCCCCGGCAAGATAGGCCCCATGCTTAAACTGGCCGACCTGGTTTTGGTGACAAAGGGCGATCTGGTGTCTCAGGCTGAGCGCGAAGTCTACCGTCACCGCATCCGTCAGATGAATGCGCGGGCGTTGATACGCCACATCAATGGGCTGACAGGGCAGGGGTGTGAGGAACTGGCGACTGTGCTGGCAAAGGCCCCTGATATACCTGAAGTGACGGATATGAAACTGCGTTTTGCCATGCCCGGCGCCATCTGCTCTTACTGTTTGAGCGAGACACGCATCGGCAGTCGCTACCAAAAGGGCAATGTACGTAAGGCGGCCTTCGGAGGTGCGCATGAATGATGCAAGCAGTGAAACCCGCGCTCTGGCGCTGGAAAGCCTGCGCGTTACGGCAGGGCACGACAAGTCCGGGACGCCTGGAGCGTGGGACGTGGAATTCAAGCCCGGGCGCATCACGGCCTTGCTCGGCCCCACAGGCGCCGGTAAAAGCCGTTTTCTTTATGACATTGAATCCCTGGCGGACAATGATACGCCTTCAGGTCGCTGTGTGTTTTTGGATGGCGAAAAGCCGGACCATGAACGCCGTTTTGAACTCCAGGGGCGTCTTGTGGCGCAATTGGCCCAGAACATGAACTTCGTACTGGACATGGGGGTGCGCGACTTCATCCAGACCCACGCTGCAAGCAGAGGGGTGGCGGACCCCGAAACCACCGCCGATCGCGTCATCGCTGCTGCAAATGACCTTGCAGGTGAATCCTTTGACCCGGGGACGCAACTGACCCAATTGTCCGGAGGGCAATCCCGCGCCCTGATGATAGCGGATACCGCGCTGTTGAGCTGGTCCCCCATACTGCTGATAGACGAGATTGAAAACGCGGGCGTGGATAAGCAACGCGCCCTGGATTTGTTGCTGAAAAGCGACAAGATAGTGGTCATAGCCACCCATGACCCTGTGCTGGCCCTCTCTGCAGACAGGCGACTTGTTTTCGGGCACGGGGTGGTGACAAATGTTTTGGAACGCACACAGGAAGAAGAGCAGTTGCTGGCCAGCCTTTTGGAAATGGAGGGGACCTTTTCCAGGATTCGTTCGCAACTGCGAAGGGGTGATGTTCTGGAAGGCTAGCTGCGGTGTGGCGTGCAGGTTTTGGATCAATATTCCGGGGGAGAATTTCTCCCCCGAAGGGCTGATTTTGAGTAACTCCTTACCCCAGTTTCATGCCAGGGGCGGTGGATGATATCTGCACAGCTTCCGGAGATTCTTCTGCGTCCCAGGAAACCTCCAGGCTGATCTTTTGTTTTTCCTTTTTGCGGGAAACCTTCATTTCAAACTGAACAACGCCAGCGGGGCATAGTTGCATGGTTTCCTGTCCAAGCTGCACAGAAATGGTACCGTTTTTCAGCGAGCAGGCCAGTTCTTCCAAGGTCGCCGCAGCTTGCTCCAGCGGCATCATGCTGTCCATTTTCAATTTGTCTTTGCCCATGGATTTTCTCCGTTGTGGTGCGCATGCATCAACTGAGATGCGCGCCTGGTTGGTTGCTGTCAGTGGCGTAATCGATTTCGGATGGATTCGCTAACAAGGCCTCGCGGACACATGAATTGCCACATACGCATTTGGCCGCTTTTTTAACGTCAGCCACCCGGGTCGAGAGCATTTCCATATTGAACGGTGGCGCGAAATCACAATCTATCACAGCTATTGAAAGCGACGTAAGGGGGAATTTGGACGTCTTGCCATCGCGCCCCTTGCCGACAATGTAACCACGTTCGAGATCTTCCTGACGGTAGAGCTGCGGTGTCTGGGCGGCAAAGTCATCCAGAGCTTTCTGGCAGATGCTTTCAGCTCTGGAGGGGTCTGCCAGGATCAGAAAATCATCGCCCCCAACGTGTCCTACAAAGTCTTCCCTGTCGCCTCTGGCGCCAACGGATTCAGCCAGCACCTTGGCTGTCAGCAGGATTATCCGGTCTCCGCGTTCAAATCCAAAAACGTCATTATAGACCTTGAAGTTATCCAGGTCCACATAGATCAGGCTGGTGGGTATGCGCTTGTGGGCACGGTTTTCAAGCTCTTTTTCTATACTCACGTTTCCGGGCAGTCCTGAAAGCGGGTTTGCGCCTTTGGCCAGCTCAACCTGGGTCTGGGCCAGGCTGTCCAGCATGCGTTGCACCGAGACGACGCCTTTGAGCTTTTCTCCCGAAATGACAATGATATCATCGTAAATTTTAGTGCTTTCACGTTCCATTGCCTTGCGAGCGACTTCCTCGGTGGGCAGTGAGGCGTCAACAATGAGCGGGGATACATCCATGATGCGCCCCACATCGCGATGGTGGTAGAGCGACATGCCGAACTGCGTGCTCAGGTGGCGGTCCATGGAGTATTGCATCAGCAAGCCCACTGGGCGGTTGCGCCGCAGCACGACCACGGAAGTCTGGGGCGGTTTGTCGGCAAGCATGGCCTTGACTTCGCGTACCGTGGTGCGTTCGTCCGTGGAGATGGTTTCCTTGGCCAGGTCGCTGATTGGCAGGGAGCACTTGAGGGCCTGGATACCTTCCTCGCTGAAGGCCGCATGGACGGGAATCGCGATGTTGCGAGTGCTCTTTTCCATGCAAGGGGGGGAGATGTAGTTGCCCTGCCCTCCGTATATGCCCATGGAAACCAGGGAACTAAGTTCCGTTTCCGTTTCAATACCCACGGCCACCACATTGGCGCCGATCTTCTCGGACATGTAGGCCAGGCTTTCCACCATGATGCGGTGAAAAGGGTTGGAGTCGATATTGCCGATGAGGGAAACGTCCACCTTGACGTAATCCGGGCGCAGCTGGGGGATGAAGCGCAGGCTTGATTGCCCCGTGCCCACGTCGTCGATGGCGACGTGAAACCCTTCGTGGCGAAATCCCTGCAGGGTGGAGGAGTAGTAGTTGATATCCTGCATGCGTTGGCGTTCGGTAAATTCAAGCACAACATTTTCCGGTGTCAGGCCGGAATCCCTCACTTCCTGTGCAACAGCCTTGGGCGTGAAATTGGGGTCGCTGAGGCTGGCGGGGTGCACGTTGATGAACAGGTACTGGTGATCTTCTATGGGACCGAGATGGCGCAAGGCCATGCGCCGGCAAAGGCGATCCAGCCTCAGGGCCTGGCCGTTTTCGTCTGCATAGCGGAAAAGCATCTCCGGCATGTGAAAGAAATTACCGTCCGGTCCGCGCATAAAGGCTTCCCAGCCCGTGACCCTGCCGTTCTCAAAGCAGATGACGGGTTGGTAGTGCATGTCTATGCGCTCGCTTTCGAGCAGCCAATGGAACTCGTCGTGCATGGGCAGGTAGTCGCATTCCTTGGGCTTTTGGGCCATGCCTTTGGCTTGGCAAAAAGCGCGGAAAAAGACTTCGTCGAAATTGTCCCTGCGCCATGATTCGATGTGGGAGTAACCGGCAAGAACATCCACCGGCTTGGGCAAAGAAGCGCTCAGCGTGACGTTGATACGCTCGTTGACTTGCAGCCGGAAAAGGTGGGTGGCATTGGCAAACGCTGTAAAATCATCAGTGATTTCAAAAAAAATGACAATACTGCTGAAGCCCACATGCATGGAAAAAAGCACTTTGGCGTGATGAAAAAACTGGGGGATGAGTTTGACGGCTTCGAACTCGAGGCAGTCCAGAAGCTGCAAGCCAATTATTTCACTGGAGCCGGTGGGCAGGTGGTAGAAATCCCGGATTTCCAGCGTGGTCAGCCCGATGTGGGCCTTGCCGTACAGCATGCGCAGGCGGCGTGCATCTTGCTCGTCCAGGAATTGCAACGGTGAGCGAGTATAATCGATATTTTCGTTATTTTCTGTGAAGTAATTGAGTTTTTTAGAGATATACTTCTTGAGTCCCGACATCGCTGCACCCGAGTGTTGGCTTGTCAGCCGCACCCCTGGTTAATTGGTTGAAATCCCGGAGATTGATCTGGCGGGGACAGCAAAAAGCTAGGATAGTTACGTTACAGACGTATGACGATAATGGTAGTTTTTTAAGCATCAACCTTTTAGTTTGTATTTACAGCTTTTTTTGCAGGTCTTGCATACAAGAATGCCCCAACTAGTGCAGTAAAAGGCGCCACAGTGACCAGACCAAAACTACCCACCAGGGTTTTGACCACCTCTGCGGCCACGTAAACCATATTGAACAGGTTGGCCAAAGGTACGCCCTGGGCCATGAACGCCATAAGCAGCGTTATGTACCCGCCTGAGTATGCAAGGAGCAGGGTGGTGGTCATGGTGCCGACCACGGCGCGCCCGACGCGTATGCCCGAGAGGAAGATTTCCCAGCGCCCCAGTCCGGGGTTGGAGCGGACTACCTCTTGCTGGCTGGCTGCAACGTCCATGGCCAGGTCCATTACCGCGCCCGAGGCGGCGAGAAATATGGCGGCGACAAAAAGCCCCTTGAGGTCAAGGTGCCCGTACCCGGAGTAGAGCATGGTCTCGGCAAAGGGGAGCACCGCGCCGTGGAGGTGCAGCGCATCGGTGAAGAAAATCGCCAGCAGGCAGGACGTGAGTACGCCGAGAAAGGCGCCGAGAAAGGAAACCAGACCCAGCCGGCTGAGCCCCGCCACCAGAAAAATGATGACCGCGGTAAGCGTTGCCGAAACCCCCAGGGTCAGCCAGACAGGGTTATACCCTTCCAGCATCATGGGTACTTCTACCTTCCAGAGAAACAGAGCGGCAAAAAGAAAGGAAAGCAGCGCCTTGACTCCAGTCCACCCTCCGAATGCCAGCAACAGCAGGGCAAACAGGCCGAGTAGCGTCAGTTCCAGGCCAAGGCGGTAATGGTCTTGCGGATTAACATAGACGATCTCCCCGTCGCCATTCAAACTAAGGACCACAAGAGCATAATCGCCGGGGGTGAAAATTTTGTCTTTGTCCATCTGCCCCAGCAGGTTGTTCATCCCGGTGACGACTTTTCCTTCGAAGGGGCCTCCCAGCAACTCGAGGGTGACGCTCTGTTCGCCTTGTTTGACGATACCAAAGGTCTGCACTTCGCTGTTGTCTACGTCCAGAACCTTGCCTTTGCAGCGTACGGCATTGGTATGCACCAGTTGCTCGAATCCCGTCTCCAGAAAAGATAGCGCAACAGTTAGGACCAGGAAGCATATGACAAGAGTGATGTCACGACGATTGCTGCCACCGGGGATATCCATGAAAAAGCTCCTTATAAGATTAGAGGCGGCGCACCTTTTTCAAGGCAGCGCCGCCCCTGGCATCTAGTCGAAGAGAGGTAAGGGGTTATTTGGAGGCGACTTTCGCAGATTCATTGGCGGCGTGGACCACGGGGTCAACACCAATGATGGAGTACATTTTCAGAGCTACATCGGTGTTGTCGTAGTAGCCGTTGAAGCTGTCTGCGCCAACGCCCATCGCGGTGGTGCCAACGGGCACACCGGTGTGCTTGTAGGAGGTCCAACCCAGGCCGGCCTTCTGGTTCAGAATGTGCGTCAGGGTTACGGACAGGGGGTTGTAACCACCGTACAGCAGGTAGGTTTCTTCGTTGTCGGACTTCTCAGCCTCACCGGCCTTGGCGCGATCAAAGGCGGCTTCGATCTGCTTCACCTGGAAAGGAGCCAGGACCATGGGATCGGCCTTGGCATCGCCTTCGAACTTCAGACCAAAGTTTTCAGTGATCAAGGGCTTGAGAGCATTGAAATCACCTTTGAAGTTCTTGAATACGTCGTCGTCCCACTTTACGTAGGATATCTTCTGGTTGCCCAGGACGTTGAAGTAGGTTTCGTATTCAGTGCCGGCAAAGCCGATGGTCAGGCCGCCGCATTCGTGGTCGCCGGTGACGACGATCAGGGTTTCGTCAGGGTGTTTTTCAGCAAATGCAACAGCCTTGGCGATGGACTGGTCAAAAGCCATGGTGTTGGTCACGGCGGAGGTAGCGTCGTTGGCGTGGCAGGCCCAGTCGATTTTGCCGCCTTCAACCATCAGGAAGAAGCCCTTGTCGTTGTCCAGCATTTCAATGGCCTTGCCAGTGAACTCAGGCAGGGTGATGTCATTGTCGGTCATATCGATGGCGTAAGGCAGGGCGCCGCTGTCTTGCAGCCAGGAGTTCCAGGCAACAACCTTGCCATCAGCCGGAGTCAGCGCCATGAACTCTTCTTTATCGGTTACGAATTTGTAGCCGTTTTCTTTACCCTTGGCCACGGCATCGCCCAGGGTCTTGGCGTCAGGGTTCTTTTTCAGAATGCGCTTGCCTTCGGGGTCTTTCATGCCGCCACCGCCGAAAAAGTCAAAACCGCTTTCAACAAGCGCGTGGTCGATTTGATGGTACATGCTGCGCTTGGGCACGTGGGCGTAGAAGGCAGCTGGGGTTGCGTGGTCGATGGATACGCTGGAAATAATACCGACCTTTTTGCCTTGCTCCTTGGCCAGTTCAGCAATGGTCTTCACAACGGTTTGGTCAGGCTTCATGCCGATCATGCCGATGTTGGTCTTCTGGCCGCTGGCCAGAGCCGTGGCGGACGCGGCAGAACCGGTGATGAAGCGGTCAGCAGCGTAGGTGGTGGTTACGCCCTGGGCGGGAAAAGAATCCATGACCAGTGTTTTGCCCTGAAATTGTTCGGCAGCGGTCTTTTGGGGAAAGCCCATTCCATCGCCAATGAACAGGAAAACGTATTTCGCGGGCTGTCCTTTGTAGAGGGTTGTTTTGGCTTGTGCAATGCCTTGGCCGATGAGCAGCAGACCGGCAACCGCAAATGCGGAGACGGCGAGCTTGAAATTCTTGCCAATACGCATGGTTTGAGTCCTCCTTCCTTGCATGCATGAACTTACGGGTTTGCCAATATTGCGGTCAAGATGACCGGTACACAGGCAGTAGTGACAAATGCTTGGTGACAATGAAGAGACGACTTGTTGAAGAATGGATTACGTTCTGTAACGTTCCGGTGTAGCTGCGAGAGGCCGCCACAGTGCTGGAATCAGGGATGTAAGGGTTGTAGGACAGTTTGCGGAGGCGTGAGAGGCCTGCCACGGAAAGGTGTTTACTGTTCGTTTTCGAGCAGGCTGGCGAGGCAGGCAAGCAGGGAGCTGTCCACACCCTTAAGGGCCGTGTCCAGAAGGGCTCGACCGAGTATTCTGGTTTCCTCTTCCGGCAGCTCCAAGGGGGCCAGGCGTTCGATGAACAGCGCCAACATTACAGCGTCGCCCTTGAGCGCCTTCTTAAGAAGTTTCTCTATAATTGGTGTGATGGCGTTGCTTTGTTCATCCTGCAGTCCGGTGAGTCGCAGGGACAGATCCATGGCAGCAAGATCGCCCTGCATGGCGCGCTTCGCAAGAATATCCGCCATGTCTGCGGCTTCCTCCACACTGGGGACGGGGCAGGATTCAGTGCCTGCCAGAAGCGCCAGCAAAGAGGGCGCTCCTTTACGCCCTTTTTCCAGGGCGGCCTCGGTCAGGGCCGTGGTCATGCTATTAAGGATACGCTCGGGCACCAGCCGCTGGATGCTGAGCATGAGGGCCATGGTATCGCCCTGCATTGCTTTTTGCAGAAGCGCCTTTGCAAGTTTGGGCGTATGTTTTTGTAGCCTGCTGGCCACGGCTTCACGGGCTTGCAGCCGTGCCTGCCTGGTGTGCTCCACAGATGATTCATCAACAAGAAATTCAGGTTCCTGGGGATCATCGTCCTCTTCTTCGGACAAGGCCTTAAAGCGGCGCAACGCCTGTTCCGCTGCAGAAAGAGGTTTCTTGCTCTTGCCACTTTGTTCCTCAGGATCATCGATGATGGGCTCGATCTCGAGCTCCTCGATCTCTTCCACCTCGGCAACGTTGCTATTGGATTCCTGGCGTTTTTTGCTTGCCTTTTTGGGGGGGATGGAATCAAGCAGGCGGGAAGGGTGCGTATCTTCGTCGCTAAGGACCATATCCATGTCCAGATCATTTTCACGCGCCTTGTCCGCATCTTCTGCGTTGTCGAACTCAGGCGTAGCCTCCTTCTCGTCGTCGTCATCCTGCATTTGGAGAAGCTTGTCGATATCCAGACCTGCAGAGCCGGAAGAGATTGAAAAAATGTCTTCTTCCGCATCATCCTCTTCCAGAAACTCGTCATCGTCCAGATGTAGATCGAAATCTTCTTCTTCCTGGTCGGGAGTTTCCTCAGCTGCTTCAGGCGCTGCCTCCTGGGAGGAAGCACTCTCCTCTTGCGCTTCCATTTCCTGCTCCACAGGCAGGGGGCCAGTCACGTCTTCAAACTCGTAGGAGTCTTCAAACGCCTCGTCCGGGGCTTCCTGAAAAAGGTATTGGTCCAAAGGATCGTCCGCAGATGATTCTTCAGGCGCTTCTTCAGCTACTGCTTCAGTAGCAGCTTCAGGGGCGTCATCCGTCTCCGTGGTGGCTTGCAGCAGATACTCGTCCAGGGGGACCGGCTCTTCTTCGCTTTCCTGCTCTTCTGCCACAGGGGGCGCTGCGTCCTCAAACTCGTACGCATCTTCTGCGGCGTCTGGTGCCGGCTCTTCAACCTCGGGGGCAGGGGTGTCCTGCGCGTCGTCAGCAGTTGTGCCAGCTTCTTCCGCTGGTTCGAGCGCAAACTCGTAATCCTCGGCGTCTGCAGACTCCTCTTCCAAGGCCGCGTCTGAAGAAAGCGTCTGGTCTGTTTCATCTGCCGCTGTGCCCTCTGCTTCATTGGCATCGGCTTCGTCAGCGTCCTCCATAAGGGAGGGGTTTTCGGACGTTTCCGGCTCAGGCTCGGACTCGGGCAGGGTCATGCCGCCAAGCGTGTCAACGTCCAGATCAAATTCGTAAGAAGCGTCGTTTTCTTCAGAGGATTCCCCAGTAGTAACTTCCGCAACAGGCTCTGGAAGAGAAATATCGTCTTCAGCCGCGGCTTCGAGTTCAAACTCGTAGTCCTCATCATCATCGGCAATACGGGCTGGTTCGGGTCCAGTCTCCAGAACGGCGGTTTCTTCAGAGTCCTGTTCCGCAACAGTCGTCGGCGCTTCTTCGAGATCCGGGGGCAGTGGTTCGGCCTCTTCTTCAAGCTCGAATTCGTAATCGTCTTCTTCTGCGGCACCGGCGGCATCTGGTACTGCATCTTGTTCAGCCGGTTCTACCGGGGATGGTTCCGGCATTTCTTCAGGGAGTACGTCCGGCTCCGAAGGCAGCGGTTCAGCCTCTTCCTCAAGCTCAAATTCGTAATCTTCATCCGGCTCGGGCTCAGGTTCCACAGGCAAGGGGGCAGATTTCTTGAAATTGCTGGTGTCACCAAAATCAAGGTCCGGGAGTTTCTCGTCTTCCATGACCGCGTCTGGATCAATCCCCAAGTGGTCCTGCAGCGCCGCTATGGCCTTGTCGCGGACCCGTGCGGCTTCCTCCAGACTGATGCGTTCGTCGAATTCGCCTTCCTCTCCATCCGGCAAGGGAGGAAGCTCGTCTTCCGCAACCGCCTCCATGTCAGGGGCGTATTCCAGTATATCTTCAGGGGCAATGACAGCGTCATCATGTTCGGGATCTTCAAGAAGCGGCAACTCTTCCATATCCTGAAGATCAATGTCCTGTTCTCCATGGGATGCATCCAGAGATTCCTCTGAAGCATCCTGAATGATCAGTGCGGAATCCAAAAGCATGGGCTCGTCAGCCTGGGACGCCTCTTCTTCAAAAGGAGTGTCTTCCAGATTCTGGGTGGCTGCCGCCGCCTTTTCGGCTTGTGCGGATTGGATAGCCCTCGCCGCTGCCACGCTTTTGTCCGACGCAACAGTGGAAGCCTCCGGTTCCTCTGCAGCTATCGGAGAAGGCTGCGCCTTTTCTTTTTCCGGGGGCGCTGGGTGGGATATCGGTTCCGGGTCGGGCTCTTCGAGTTCAAACTCGTATTCATCTTCTGGCTCGGGTTCCGGTTCGGGCTCGGGTTCCGGTTCGGGCTCTGGCTCTGGTTCGGGCTCCGGCTGCATCTGAATGTCGCCCTCGACCTCTTCTTCATCTTCTTCGTAAGGAAAGTCATATTCTTCGGGAGCATCAGACGCAGGCGCTTGAGGCGGTGAGGCGGGCTCGTCGGTTTCGGAAAACTCTATTTCGCCCATACCGAGGCCCGTAACGAAGTCGCCTTCGTCACTGGCGACATCCTGAGAAAAATCCTGTTCCGGAAGGGGGGCAGGTTTGGCTTCAGGCTCGGGTTGTTTTGGGGATACAGGGGCTTGTTCTGCAGCGTCCTGGATCGCCATGCGCTCCCAGACCTGTCGGTCGCGTTCGGAGAGCTCGTTTTGCCAAACCTCCCAGGCCACACCACGCAACATTTGTGCATCGATGTTGTATTGCGACTGAAATGTCTGGGTGAAAAGCTCGAAGCCTTTGCTCTGTTTGACAGCCATGTACTGTGCTCTGCGACCTGTGCCCTTGAAGATGGAGTGATGCGTATAGCATGAGACGCCACCTACCCATTTAGTGCTTTTTATTGCAAGTGGCAACCCATGAGGAAAACAGAATTATTGGAGTGGCTGCAAAATGGGATCATTTTGCGCTCTGGATAATTTCCTAGTCCGGAGAGATGGATATCAGACGTCGGCAAAGGGCGGTGACGCGGCAAAAACCGTGACCTGTGCGAATACGCTCAATAGCGCCTTTCAAAGCGGGATAAGCGCGTATAATCCGGTGCTTGCCGGGCATTGAAGTAGCCGCAAGCGCGGTAGTATCCCAGGTCTTCCCACCATACTTTACGCATTTGGCGATCCTGCACCAGGTTTTTCAGGGTCGCTGCAGGATGGTGCAGGGCACCTGCCAGGGGAGCCAGCAGTTCAGAAGGGTCCCGGAAACATTCCCAGTCGCACTTGTCGCAAAAGGGAGGCCGGTTCAGGCTGGCAAGGTCCAGATCCCAGAATTTTCCAAGGTTGTCCCCCCCGCGATAGCCGCAGGGGAAGGTGTTCATGTCTTTGGCGTCCACAAAGAAAAAATCAATACCACCCCTGCAAGGGGCATAGGCGCCATTTTTTTGGTATTGGCGCATCAGTCCCAACAAGGAACTGCGGGGGGTGAAAATGCGCAACTGCCCTCTGTGTTGGGGCAAGGTGTCGTAAAGCGCTCGAAACAATTCTATTTTTTCTGCGGTGCTGAAGCTGATGAAGTGATCCTGGGCCGTCGCTGCATATACTGCATCGTCCGAGGACGCCTCATCCATGCTCATGGGGTAGCAGGCATTGACGATGGTGAAGCCGACGTCGGCAACAAAGGAGTAGAAGCGGTTGAAAGCATCGCAGGCGGCCAGGTAAAAGGCATCGCGGTGCTGGCCGTTTGTGTTGGGAGGGATAAGGGGTAGCGCAAAGGAGCCCTCCCCCCCTGTATAGCGGTTTATGCCCAGGTTGGCAGAGGGGTAGAGCCCATGGCTGTGGAATATGGGCAATGCTTTACGTATGCCTTCCACAATGCCGGCAAAGCCGCGATTTCTCTCGTGCAACGCCGGCACTGCGGAATCTATGCTGATCCAGAAGGTATTGATGGGCGTTGCAGCAAGGGTGCTTGCCAGACGCTCCATGCGCTCTTCAAAGTCGGGGCGGTCGTGCCCCTTGAATATGTAGCCGTTGGTCCCGGTGCGAATAAAGCGGATGCCGGCATCCCCCGCGTATTGCATCAACGGGGCGATTTCATCGAGACACAGAAGGGGTTCTCCCCCGGTAAACGACAGTGCCTGGACTCCCTGGCGGGCCATTGCGTCGATGAGACGCTTGACATTATCCGGCTCCATGGTGAAGCGCTCCATCTTGGTAGAGGCGCGCATGCCACATTGGGCGCAGGATGCATTGCAGCGATCCGTGTACTGCAGAACGACCTGTCCGGGTACACGTCCTTTTGCCAGAGTTCTCAAAGTCCCCAGGCCGAGCAGAGGGTGGTTTGCCCGTTGCTGTGTTGTTGTCTGTGTTTCTTTGGGCATAGCTTAATTCATGTTGCCTGCGTAAAGCTGCCAGGTTTCGTCAAAGCTTTTCTCCAGGGAACGTGCTTTCATGGCGTTGCAAGCACAGGTACCCATGGCGCGGAGCCTTTCGGGATTGCAAATCAAATCCAGCACTGCGCTGCTGAATGCCTCGGGGTCGTCTGCAGGAACTATGCAGCCAGTCTCGCCAGGCTGGATGTTCTCTTGCGGGCCGCCTTTGTCAGTGACAATTACAGGCAGGCCAGATGCCTGCGCTTCGAGCACTACCTTGCCGAAGGTGTCTGTGGTGCTGGGGAAGACGAATAGGTCGGAGGAGGCGTAGGCCTGGGCCAGATCATCACCTTCCAGGGTGCCCGTAAAGGTGCAGTTCATACCCTTCAGATTTTGCTCCATCTCTTCGCGGTAAGGACCATCGCCCACCAGGATTACATCCAGATTCGGTACACGCGCGGCCACCTTTTTGATGACGTCTTCCAAAAGGGGCATGTTTTTTTCTTTGGAAATTCGCCCTACATAGAGAAGCTTCAGATTGCCATTGAGACTGTAGCGCTTGAAGAATCCGTTGCGCCTGGCCGGGGTGAAGCGTGTGACATCCACACCACGGGGATATGTACGGATTTTGTCTTCGCGCACGCCTTTGGAGATGAGTTCATCGCCAATGGCCATGGAGGGCGCGTAAACAGTTTCGAGTTCATTGTAGAACCAAACCATGTAGCGCCACATCAAGTCTTCCATGGCATGGTCACCGGTAAGGCGCCCTGCGTATTGGGGCAGGGCCGTGTGGTAGGTGCCAGCCATGGGCAGCTTGAGGATTCTGGCAATGAGCATGCCAGCCATGCCGACGGGGCCGGGCGTGGCCAGGTGGACATGGGTGAAGCCGTTTTCGTAAACGTAGCGCAGCATCTCAAGGACGGGGGGGTACAGGAGTTTCAGTTCCTGATATTCCGGCAATTCGTATTCCCCGATTGGAGCAAAGTTTTTCAGGTGCTTGCTGCGTTCAGACATGTCTGGGTGGCTGGTTACGACGACAAAATCCTTGTCCCCCGTTTTTTCAGCCAGAGTGATGTGCTCCCGCAGCGTGATGGCCACGCCGTTGGTATCGAAAAACGTGTCGGTAAAGTGCGCCAGTTTGAAATGGGGCGTTTTCTTGGAGATTCCTGGGATGCCCTTGCGCAGGTCCTTGATGCGTTCCAGGGCCAGGCGGCAGAAAGCACGGTCTTTGGTGAACAGGGTGTAGGCTACGAAGTAGGGAGAAAGTGCGGTGTAGAGCGCGCCTGCCGAGGCAATGGTCTGGAAAAGGTCGAACAGATTGGCGCCGGAGACATTGTTCAGCAATTTTTCCGCGTAGTGGGAAAGGACCTTGTCCGCGGTGCGGTTGGTGAAATCAAACCAGCGTTCTTCAGCTTCGCCCTGTGTGCCGCCATGCGCTTTGGCGCGTTCAAGCAGGCCCGAATCTTCGCTGAAGACTTCTTCGGCCATGTGTTTGAGCAGCATGGCGGGCTGGGCTGGAAGGCTCTTGTCCCGCTTCAGGATGCCGGAATTGTTGATGGCGGCCTGCACTTTGGTGATGGCGCCGGAAATTCCTTTGGGCTCGGCGGATTCCGGGGCCAGGGACAGGTCCATGAATTTGAGGAATCGGTCCTTATTTACTTTGGATTGGAGATCGTACTTGTCCTTGAAGAACTGGTAGCCGATGCCGTAGAGGTTGTGCGCCATGGTCAACGGGGAGGCGTGCTCGCCCCTTGCCTTGGAACGACCATTGCGGACGCCGTTGAAGAAGTCCTGATGCGTTGCGACGTCGGCGACTTCGGTATGAATGCGGGCGATGTTCAATCCGCTGTGGTCGTCTGAGCCACCCGAGATGCTCTTTTTCCAGGGCATTTCACCAACAGGGGCAATACCATGCTTGTCCGCCATCCGCTGCATCACACGCTCGTCCAGCAAGGCCAGAATTTTACGCAGATGGTTGTTCTGCATGCCGTCGCGAGTGCCGTTTATCTCAAAGACATGGAACAGAAGAAGCAGCTTTTCCAGGTGCCCCGGGGTCAGCTTGTCGTTGCAGGCATACAGCGGGTGGGCGACAGCATGGTTGATGCCGTTTTCACGCAGGTAAGCGGCCAGATCGTAGATATTGAAGCGCAGCCGCTGCACGTCTTCATGGATGCCTTCGTCGATGTCCCAGGCGAGGATATGCACCTTGCACTGATCTTCAGGAAAAAAGCTGGTGATTTCCTCGCTTATGAAGGTGCCGGGAAGATGCGCAATGGCGAGGGCGCCTTCGATTGTGTTGTGATCGCTAATGGTCACCATGTCCATGCCCTTCTGCCGCGCGATGCGGTAGAGGGCCTCAGGCTCCACAAAGCTTTCCGGACAACCCAGTTTTTGCAAAAACCACTGCGAGGGCTTTGAGGAAAACTTGGAATGAACGTGCAAATCGATCTTCATGGCTCACCCCTTGTGCTGCAGGTCGGACAAATAAAAACAAGAAAGGGCTCCGCATGGAACCCCTTCATCGGAAGCGTTAGGGCTGAAAACGCCCCTTTGCACACAATATTCCCTAGAAGGAGGTGTAGTGCGGGGCGTACTCATAACAAAATCTCCATTAAAGAATGGCAGGTCCGAAAAGGCAGACCAAACCTGAAATCTGTCAACCATCGTTTGAAAATGTCTAGACGCTTCTTTTTACGGCGAGGTGACGATAGCAGCATGATTCTGTGCCGGACGGTTACATTTGCCGCAAAAAGAAAGGGGTAAAAAAAACCGGCACACATCAAGATGTGCGCCGGCGTGCGTGTGTAGCGATAAGGCTTTAAGATTACTTGGGAAGATTATCTATCGCCTGCATCAGGCTTCCCAGTTCGGGGCGGGTATTAATATCGGTAATATCAATGTACCGAATGATGCCTTGTTTATCGATGAGGAAAAGAGCCCGTTCACTCGTGCCAGATGAACGCAGGATACCGTAGGCTTTCGCGACAGCGCCATGAGGCCAGAAATCGGAAAGCACAGGAAACCACAAGTGCCCCATGGCCTCGGTCCAGGAGAATAGTGTCGGGATATTATCCACACTTAAACCAAGCAGTACAGTATCCTTTTGGGCAAATTCCTCTTCAAGGATGTTGTATCCCGGCCATTGTCCGGAGCATACAGGCGTCCATGCCGCCGGTACAAAGGAGAGTAAGACGTTTTTTTTTCCTTGAAAATCGGAAAGTTGCACGTTTGGTCCGCCGATGGAGGGCAGCTCAAAATCAGGCGCCTTATCACCAACCGCGAGTGTGGATTTACTGTCAATCGGAGCCAAGTGTCCTGGATCGAAAAGGTGCTGTTCGAATCCGGCATACAGGGATGACGGTTGTAAAAAGAGTACCCCTACAACGAAAAGTATATATAAGGTATTTTTCATTGTGGACTCCTGTTGTTAATTTGTGGGCAGATTTTTAACCATATCCACAATCTCTTTGTAAAAGGCGTCAGGATCGCTGAGCATGCCTTCATTGATCTTCATTATCCGCAATCCTTTTCCGTTTGGGTCCTTGCGGACCAAAAGAAAGAAGGGCGTGCCCACCTGGCCTATTGTATCGTAAACGGAAAAGTCTTCATCGTCGAAAAGCGGGATTTTTACATCAAACTTTTCGCGAAAGACATTCACTTCATATTCTGAATTGCCAGTGCCTACGCCGATCATTTTCAACCTGTCCGCCATGTCAGATTGGATGAGCGTGTTGTACATTTCGTTTACAACAGGGGCTTCCCGCTGACAAAAAGGACAATACATGCTGAATACTTCGATGAGCACGGCGTCGGCTTTGATGTCTGATACCCTGAATGTGCGCAGGTCATCCGGCAGTCCAAGATACCTCTTGGCGGCGGGAGTCTCCGGTAGTTTCAGTTCAAAGTCAGCAAGAGTGCCGCCCTCTTTAGGCTTTTCGCCTTCTGTAAGGGAGCCGGAAGCGGCAAAAACCGCTGCGTGCGAAAGCATGACGAACATGCAGAGTGCGGCGACAATCGAGGCAGTGCGCATAGATTAGCTCCAAAAGAGTATGTAAAAGGGTCTCAGGATAACGAGGCCTTTGAAAGATCTCTATTGTGTTCTTTTAGACATGCTAACAGCGTTTGTAAAGTGCAGCAAAAAACATCATAAAAATAAAGTCATGCTTTTCAGAAGCTTGTAGTGTCCAGGGAGTAGGGTCATATTTCCTCTGGTAATTCGCCGGGAGGCCGTTTACGCAGTTTGTCTATAAGACGCCCCGCCTTGTAACTGTCTACTGGTTTGGAGAACATATATCCCTGGGCTTCATCGCAATGTTCGGTAACCAGGTGCCTGAGCTGATCTTCGCTTTCCACGCCTTCCGCCACAACTTTGAGTCCCAGGTTTTTGGCCAGGTTGATGATGGTTTTGACGATTTCCAGGGTAATTTCACCCTGGCCGCTGATAAAGCTGCGGTCGATTTTGAGCATGTCAACAGGCATGAGTTTCAGGTAGCTGAGGGATGAATATCCCGTGCCGAAGTCGTCCACCACAATCTGCAGGCCAAGCTCTTTGAGCGCCCGGATGGTTTCCGTGGCGCGGGGTGTCTCCTGCATGAACACGCTTTCCGTGATTTCCAGCTTGAGGCAGCCTGCCGGAAGCATGCAGTTCGCCAGCAAGTTTTTGATGTCTTCCACGAGTTCGGGGTCCCCGAGCTGCTTGCTGGAGACATTCACGCTCATGGTCAATGCCTGGAGTTCCGGAAATTCTTCACGCCACTCGCGCATTTGTTCGCAGGCATTTTGTAACACCCACCGGCCTAAAGAGCCGATCATGCCTGTTTCTTCGGCAATGGGAATAAAGCGATCAGGCCCAACCAGCCCCCTGCGGGGGTGGTTCCACCGCACCAACGCCTCAAATCCTAGCAATTCCTGATCTTCAACAGAGACAATGGGCTGATAGTGCAGCTCCAGCTCGTTGTTGGTAATGGCGTGGCGTAATTCGTGCTCGATGTGCATGCTCTCTTCAGCTTTTTCAAGCATGCGCTTGTTGAAAATCTTGAATCGCACCTTGCGGGCGCGCCCCTTTTCTTTGGCCCTGTACATGGCGATGTCGGCGTCACGGAGTATGTCTTCAGCAGTTTTGTAGTCTTCTGTTTTGAGGACAATGCCGATGCTGGCGCGGCTTACAAGCTCCTGCCCCCCGATGGAAAAGGGCGGCTCCATGACTTCGTGGATGCGAATGGCCACCTCCGCAACATCCTGTGGTGAAAGATATTCCTCCAGAAGCACTGCAAATTCGTCTCCCCCGAGTCTGGCTACGGTGTCCACACTGCGGATACATGACTGAATCCGTCTGGCAACGCCCATGAGCATTTTATCACCGGCCTGGTGCCCCAGGCTGTCGTTGATGATCTTGAAGCGGTTGAGATCGATCATGAATACGGCGAAACTGTAGTCCTCGCGCCGTTTTAAGCGTTGTACAGCGCGGTCCAGCCGCTCCATGAACAGCGCCCTGTTGGGCAGGCCGGTCAGGGAGTCATGGAAAGCCTGGTGTTGCAATTGCTCCTGGAATTCGTGACGTTCGGTGATATCCACATAGTTGTAGAATATACCATTTACCTTGCCTCCCAGTGTGATGGGGTACCCTATCACCTGCACGGGAATGCGCCTGCCATCCAGATGCTGCCGGAAGGTTTCCTTTTCTATGGAAGCGCCCTGCAAGCAATGATTGTTGAATTGCTCTGCTTCGGAATGCAGATCGTCCGGCACAACCACTTCCCGGTTGCGTCGGCCGACAACCTTGTCTGCTTCCAGTCCAAAGAGGGTTTCGAACCCTTTGTTCACTTCAAGTATGTAGCCGTCACGGTCCACACGCACAATCGCCTGGGGTGCATTTGCAAAGAGCTGGCGGGAGTGCTCGCGTTGCATGGCCAATTCGGCCTCGGTGCATTTTCTGGTGGTGATGTCTACGACCGTACCTTCATAACAGGTAATTTCGCCGGCATCGTCACGCACTCCCCAGGCGTTTTCGCTGATCCAGATGATGCTTTTGTCCTTGCGGTATATCTGGGATTCAAAGTCCCACACCTCACCATTATCAGCCATGATGCGCTTGAAGTCCTCGCGGCGGGCGGGGTTGACGTAAAGCTGGTTTGCAATGCTCGAGAAGTTCTGAATCAGCTCCTGGGCGGATGCAAAACCGTATATGCGCGCCAGGGCCGGGTTGCAGTCCAGGTAGCGTCCTTCCGGAGTCGTGCGAAAAATGCCTTCCACCGCGTTTTCAAAGAGCTTGCGGTAGGCATTGTTTCCATTTTGATTAAGCGCGGTAATGGTTTGCACAGAGGCCGAAATATCGCGGAATTGAAAAAGATAGACATTCAGTTGCGGCAGTGGATGCGCGGAGCAGTCGGTGTGTACTTCCTCACCGCCTTTGCTTTTGCAGAAAAGGGGGAGGCGGACGTTTTCGCCACGGGCAAGGCTGGCGAATATGGAAGCGACGGCCTCACTGGACTTTTTATGCACCAGCAAGGTGCGTATGTTCTGCCCGGCAGCGCCATCGGGAGGGTGACCAAACGTGACGGAAAAGGCTGTGTTACACCACAGTATGGTGCCACCGAAGGCAACGGCAAGCGCCGGGTCGGCAGCGCCCTCTAATAGTGATGCAAAGAGGGCGTTATCGTCATTGGTCATTGTTTTTCCTGCAAATACGTGTTTGGGGTTCGATGAGAACGTAAAGCAGGTTTTGAGCCATTTTGTAAGAAGCTGTAATCATTGATCAGTTGCTGCCTTGATAAGACGAAGAATGCAAAAATGTCACTATGAACGTAAGATCTTTACTGGGCTACAGTGACGGGGGGCTGTAACCTTCTACATTGTTGGTGAAATCATCCTGTGACAGGATGAAAAGTTGCGGCAGCAGAAATGTAACAAGAGTCTGCAGAATTTACAATATTGCAAGAGGGCGCCACGTACGCGGCGCCCTTCCTGGTGCTGCTTTTGGGAATAGGGTGGCGTTACCACTCTTTGAAGCGATTATCCTGCCATTTTTTGCAACAAAGCCTTGCAGAAATCCGGCAGATCATCAGGGGTGCGGCTGGAAATGATGTTGTCATCAATCACCACTGCCGCATCTTCCCACTTGGCGCCGGCGTTGACCATGTCGTCCTTGATGGAAAAAAACGAGGTGCAGCGTTTGCCGTGGACAATGCCTGCAGAGGCGGCGAGCCAGCCTGCGTGGCAGATGAAGGCAATGGGTTTGCCTTGTTTGCATACGCTGGCAACCAGGTCTATGGCCGCCTGATGGCGGCGCATGATATCCGGGGCGTAGCCGCCAGGAATGATCAAGGCATTCACCGAGTCAGGGGTCAGGTCTTCGTAGGCTGCGTCGGCGGTTGCCGGCATGCCGAATTTGCTGGAATAGGTCGCCCCCTTTTTGGGGCCGGCGACGATCACCTGGCCGCCTGCTTCCTGGAGCCTGATTTTTGGGTACCAGAATTCAAGGTCGTTGTAGTGGTCCGCAACCAGAATGGCCGCTCGTTTACCGCTGATGTCGTACATAATTGCAACTCCTGTTGTTTGTCGGGCTTGTGGTCAAAATTAGCGCGAGCATAGCACGCCCATGAGCGTTGTGGAATGTCGGTTCCATGACATGGGCTGAGCCCGGTAGGCATCTTGTTTGACAGAGTACAACCGACAGCGGCTTTTGTGAGCGGTGAAATTTCAGGGAAGTAAAAAAGCCCCCTGACCAAAAAGGCCAGAGGGCAGCATGTTTCGTCTTGCAGGCAGTAGGATCAGTCCGCTTCCTCATCCTGCGCAGGGGCGTTCTGGTCATCCATCTTGAACTCGACCTTGATCTTGAACATTTTTTTTGCCGGCATGTTCAGAATCGGGACCCCGGTTTCTTCCGTTATGGAATCAAGGGCAGCGCACACCGCATCCCAGCTGGGACCAATGTACGTGAACCAGACATTATATTCATGCTGGCGGATGTAGTTGTGCGTTACCCCGGGGTGCTTGTTCACCGCGGAAACAAACTGGTCAAGCTTATCCTCGGGGACTTTGGCGGCGCAAAGGGTGCTGCGCCAGCCCAGCGCCTTGGACTGAAAGCTGGCGCCCAGGCGCCGGATGATGCCGCGCTCTTTCAAACTGCGAACACGGGCAAGGGTTTCGGTTTCAGTCAGGCCTATCTGTTTGCCTACCGCCTCATACGGGCGAGGCGTCAGAGGAAATCCGGACTGGATAATGTCCAGAATCTGCTTGTCCATCGGATCCATGGTTATTTCTCCGGCTGTTCACGCAGTTTGCGCGGGATGTAAGAGCAGAGCGGCTCTTGCTCGAGATAGTGCCCTTGCATGGTTTGAGCGCGGGCGCGGCATCCCCCGCAGACGCGGTGGTATTCGCATACGCCGCATTTACCGCGGTATTGCTCCTGGTCGCGAAGCTCCAAAAAGCGTGGAGAATTGCGCCAAATCTCAGGGAAGGGCGTTTTTGTCACGTCCCCGCAGTCCAGCTCCAGATAGCCACAGGGCTGCACCATTCCCGTGTGGGAGATGAAGCAGAACCCAATGCCGCCCAGGCACCCTTTGGAGTGGGCGTCCATGCCGAAGGTGTCAGGGGTGACGGCAATTCCTTCTTCTTTGGCGCGCTGGCGCATGATGCGATAATAATGGGGCGCGCAGGTTGCCTTCAGGTGCATGTCGGTCTGTTTGCGGAAGTCATAAAACCAATTGAGCACTTCTTCATATTCCTCGGCGCTGATGACTTCGGTGCCGAGCTCTGCGCCTCTGCCTGTGGGCACCAGCAAAAAGATGTGCCAGGCGGCTGCGCCCAGGTCCTTGGCGAGCTTGAAAATATCCTTGAATACCGGAAGGTTGTTGCGTGTGACCGTGGTATTGATCTGGAATTCGATGCCGGCCTGCTTCAACCGCTCTATACCGTTCATTGCGCCTGCAAAGGCGCCAGGCACGCCGCGGAAAACGTCGTGACTGTCGGCGGCGGGGCCGTCGATGGAGATGGAACAGCGCTGGATGCCGGATTCGCGCATTTTTGCCGCGTTTTCTTCCGTGATCAAGGTGCCATTGGGCGCCATGACGCAGCGCAGCCCCTTGTCGTTGGCATGGGAAACCAGTTCAAAGATGTCCTTACGCAACAGCGGTTCCCCACCTGTGAAAATGATGATGGGATCGCCCGCTTCCGGAAAGGTGTCGATCAGCGCCTTGGCCTGGTCTGTATCCAGTTCTCCCGGGTAGGGATCAAGGTGCGCTTCGGCACGGCAATGTTTACAGGCCAGGTTGCATGAGCGCGTTACTTCCCAGGCGATGAGCCTGAGAGGCGGCGGGCCGCCGGCTTCACCGGCCGGGCCTTTTACGCCGTGTGGATGCCCCCCGGGGTGGCCGTGGAGCTGTTGTGCATGGGGGTGCTGCATATTCTTTCAACCTCCGGACGCATGTGCGCCCTGGTAACATCAAAGACCGATGCGTGCAGAACGCATGGGCCGTGCTATTCAAAACAAGGCTGCGGTTCAGGAAGCGTCCCACAACTGCAGCATGTCTTCGGCAAAGTAGGTGATGATCATGTCCGCACCGGCGCGTTTGATGGCGACCAGGGATTCGATCATGCTTTTTTCCTTGTCCAGCCAGCCGTTTTGCGCTGCAGCGGCGATCATGGCGAATTCGCCACTGACCTGGTAGGCGCACAACGGTTGCGGAAAGCGCTGCCTGAGCGCGTGGAGTACATCCAGGTATGGCATTGCGGGTTTGACAATGAGCATATCTGCGCCCTCGGCAACATCTGCCGCAGCCTCGATGAGCCCTTCGCGTCCGTTGGCGGGGTCCATCTGGTAGGCTTTGCGATCCCCGAATTGCGGCGCCGAATCGGCGGCTTCGCGGAAGGGGCCGTAGAAGGCGGAAGCATACTTCACCGCATAGGACAGGATGGGGGTGTTGGCGTAGCCACCGTTGTCCAGAGCCTGCCGGATGGCCATGATGCGGCCGTCCATCATGTCGGACGGGGCCACGATGTCCGCTCCGGCTTCCGCGTGGGAAACTGCGGTCTGCGCAAGCAGTTCCAGGGTGGGGTCATTGAGCACTTCATCGCCCTGTATCAGACCGCAATGCCCGTGCGAGGTGTATTCACAAAGGCATACATCGGTGATGACTACCAATTCGGGGAAGCTCTGCTTAAGGCGTCTGACGGCCTGTTGCACGATACCGTCCCTGGCGTAGGCCTGGCTGCCACGGGGGTCTTTTTCCTTGGGCAGGCCAAAAAGAAGCACTGAAGCCAACCCCATGGGCACAAATTTGCCCACGCGTTCAACCAGCGCATCGAGGCCGAGTTGCTCCTGCCCTGGCATGGAGCCGATTGGCTTGCGCACCGTGGGGTCGTCGTCTTCGATAACGAAGTACGGCTGGATAAGGTCGGCCGGATGCAAGACTGTTTCACGCACCATGCTGCGCAGCGTGGCGCTTTTGCGTAGCCGGCGGCCGCGATGAAAGCGGGAATTCATGGTCACGGCAATATTCTCCAGTAGCGTTTTGATTGCCTTATTCCGGCGCGATTTCTTCGTCCGTCAGATAACAGGCCGGATCCTGAGCCCATTCGTCACCGTAGAATGCCTCGGCGCGGGCGCGGAAGTTGCCCCCGCAAATGCCCAGGTAGCGGCACGTGGCGCAGCGGCCCTTTACGTGGGCTTTTTTGTCCTTGAGCTTGTGCAGCAACTCGATGTTCGGGTCGGTCCAGATTTCGGAGAAGGGGCGCTCCAGCACATTGCCAAAGGTATGGTTGCGCCAGAACTGGTCGGCGTGGACCTTGCCGTCCCAGGAAATGCAGCCAATGCCACGGCCGGAGTTGTTGCCTTCGTTGAACTGCAAGAGCTCCATAACGTCCTTGGCGCGCTCGGGGTCCTCGCGCAGCAGGCGCAGATAGACGTAGGGGCCGTCGGCGTGGTTGTCCACGGTCAGCACTTCTTTTGGCTTGCCCTTGTCGTGCAGCGCCTTGGTGCGGTCCATGATCAGGTCCAGCACCTTGCGGGTTTCCTGATGATCCAGGTCTTCCTTGATGAGTTCGGAGCCACGGCCCGCGTAAACAAGGTGGTAAAAACAGATGCGGGGCACTTCACGTTCTTCCAGGATGTCGAAGAGCGTGGGGACTTCCTGCACGTTACGACGGTTGATGGTGAAACGCAGACCGACCTTAAGGCCTTCCTTCTGGCAGTTCTCAATGCCTTTGAGCGCGCGCTGAAATGCGCCGGGAACACCGCGGAAATGGTCGTGCACGGCTTCGCCCCCGTCAAGTGAAATGCCGACGTAGGACAGACCAACTTCCTTGAGTTCCTTGGCTTTTTCTGGGGTGATCAAGGTGCCGTTTGTGGAGATGACTGCACGCATGCCCTTGGAGACGGCGTAGTGTGCAAGCTCCAGCAGGTCTTTGCGGACCAGGGGTTCACCGCCGGAGAAGAGCATGACGGGGGCGCCAAAGGAAGCCAGATCATCGATCATGACCTTGGCATTCTCAGTGTTGATGGGGTCGGAGCCGTCTTCTTCTATGGCCTTGGCGTAACAGTGTACACACTTGAGGTTGCAGCGCTGGGTCATGTTCCAGACGACAACCGGCTTCTTGTCCTTGGAAAACTGCAGCAGGTGCGACGGCATCTGCCCGGAATCCCGTCCGTAACGCAGGGCGTCTGATGGTTCAACCTGGCCGCAATAAAGTTTGGATATGCCTATCATCTTCTCTCCTTCATGAAAGCGGCGGCCCTGTGAGCCGCCGCCGGTAATAGCTTGGGTTCTGGAAAAGGTTTTTGGCCTTAGAGCGTGTCCTCTTTGGGGCAATCGTCGCAAGGCGTCTTCTCACGAACAGGCTCCATCCATTTCAGGACAGGGTCGCTCATGTCCATGGCCAGTGCAAATGTTATCGCGTAAATGGGGTCGTTGGGCATTGCTGAACGCTTACGGAACAGAATGTAGTCCTGCATGCCGCGATTTTTGATTTCACCGGCATGGGACATGGACCAGACAAGCGCCCCGGAATGAACGTCGTATATCTCCAAACGCAAGGCAACCTGAGAATCGCCGAGGTCGCCGCCGGCAATAAGGTGCGTTACCTGACCGCCAATGACAAGGTCAGCGCCTTTTGCGCGGCCCTGGGCCACGGCGGCGTCTCCACCTGGCCAGGGGCGTCTTTCGTAAAATTCCATGACCGGAAATACTTTTTCCTGCAGCCAAGCCTCCCAGAAAACGCGTCCCACTTCGCGGCCGTAATGAATGGGGTCCTGCATGCTCTGGCTCATGCGGAAAGGAAAAAAGAGCGCGGTGAGCTCCCTGTCCGGGTGGTCTTTGGGGCGCAGATACACCTTTGGCGACCAGGGGCGGTGCACGAACTCTTCGACATCCACGTTGATTTCACGGATGTCGCCTTCCAATTCCACAGGGCCGCAGCCAAAGAGAGTGGCCATGCACAAGGCTGCCCAGGCGCAGGTGATAATGGCGGTCTTTACTCGCATGGGGGCTCCTTCGGCCTTCATTGCAATGTGGCCGTAGGTGACGGCGCGGTCTGCACCGTCTCGATAAGCTGCTCTTTGGACTGCAACAGGCTTTCCCGCAGCTGCAGCCGTTTCTGCGCGGAAAGCCGTTTGAATTCAGGTTTTGAGGCCAGACGATCGAGTTGCTCCATCTCCGACTGAATGCGCTTGATCTTGGCGTGGAACTGATGCTGCTTAGGCCACATGCGTTCGGCAACCCGGGTCAGTTACCAGAGTTCCTTTGCAATGGACTTGAAGGAGGCGGGATCGATTTCACGGGCGTACCGCTTGCGGTCCTTGCGCTCCTGCAGCATTCGTTTGAACCAGGCTTTCATCATGCCCACCTGCTACACACCACGCTATTGTAAAGCCGAGAAGGCCGCGTGGAAAATGTAAATCATCAACCCGAAGAAAAGCACCAACATGACGGCAAAAGCCAGCAGCACCCTGGTGTAGCTGGTGCGGTGTATTTCTTTGAGACCTATGAACGTGATTGCGAGCGCCCAAAAGCCGGCAACGAGCCACCCCAGAATCGGGATGACCACCAGTATCGTGGGCGCGCTGCCATAGGCAACGGCGCGGAAGGTCGCTTCGTAACCGCGGTTGGCAGCCTGAAAAACCGTTAAAAAGAGGTGCATGACCCCAGCCCAGATGAACAGGAATATTGCTGAGAATACAGGGACCAGCAAAAGATTCATTACTGAAGCAGCACCCATGCCCATGAATTCGGCGCCGCCGGGCATAGCTTCTCCCTGCGGGAAAAAGTTGGTCAGCATGGTTACGCCCAGGATGTTGAATGCCGTTGACACCACTGTGCTGAAGAGCGAGAGCAGTACGTAAAAGACCAGTGGGCGCAGGATTCCCTGCCCCACAGGCATGGTGGCGAAAAAGCGGACAGGCCTGAGCATGGCGCGTTTGAGGGTGGCCATGAGCCCGGGGAAAAATCCGTAGGCATCCAGGCGCTCCCAGGGAACGTCCTCCTCGTAGTATTCACCTTCCGCATCATCGGCGGTTTGCTTGTACGCTTCCCTGCCTTGCCTGGCGCGGTCCCCGTCCCCCATGCGCTCGAGCCCTGCAAACACGTCGCCTTGGGGCTGTTGCCCCGGCTTCTGGCCTGGGATGCGAGGCCGGGGGAGCTGAATGTAATCTTCGTTATTTTCGTACGGCAGTCTGGCGCCCATAGGTGATGCGTCTTCTTCCCGGGGCGCTTCTGCGTGCATGTCAGGCGCTGCCGGGGGTGTGTGGCCCGGCATTTCAGGCACCTGGGGGGGCGTCTCAGGGCGAGATTCAGGCCTGCCAGCCCCAAAGTCAGACGCAACCGTAGGACCTGCAGGCGGTGTTTCGGGCCTGGGCGCAGGTTTTTGCGGTGCTGGGCGGTCGGCCTGTTCCTGGGCAAGCTGCTCCTGGAAATCCGCAGGTTTGCTCAACGTACGGAAACGGAATTTCGCCTTGCACTTCGGGCAGGTAGCCACCTCTGCCGTGGGGGGAACCTTCTCGTCCGGTACGGTGCGGGAAAAATTGCATTCAGGGCAGATTATATCCATGGGGCGTCCTTGGAATGTTTCATTGGGATTGTTGTATGTGCTGTCAGGACAGTCTACTGTCGCTACTTCCCATAATCAAGAATTTCGCTCGCAAGAGATGGTGCATAAAATGTTGCAGTGACGCGTGTCAAACGCCTTTCTTGCCCGCTCCAGGTCTGCCTTTGGCAAAGGTGCGCAAGCAACAGCAGGGGCGTCGTCGCATACGAAAAGATCTTCTCCCCATGGCGTGACAAGGCGCGACCCGCCTGCCAACTGCCCTGCAGGGGATGGGCCGCAGGCGTTGCAGGAAAGTAAAAAGCTTTGATTCTCCAATGCTCTGGCCTTGGTGAGGATTTCCAGGTGCCCGGCCCTGGCGATGGGCCATTGCGAACAGAGCAGCATGAGCTCCATGCCCTGAGCACCCTGGTGACGAAAAATTTCAGGGAAACGCAGCTCAAAACAGATGGCCACGCCACAGGTGACCCCCTGCACATCCACGGGCTGAGGCGGCCTTGTGCCGGCGGAAAAGTGTTCATGCTCGGCAGAAAATGTGAAAAGCTGCAGTTTAGAGCGAATTCTTTGAGGCGCTTCCACCCCCGTACCGGCCAGGTAGAACGTATTGCGCAGGGTGTTTTCGTATTTTTCCCAGAAGGTGCCGCCAACAAGAAGTCCACGGTCTCCAGCTTCCTTCTGCAACCACTGGAGCAGGGCGGGGGTGGCGTTTGCAAGCTCTTCTGAGCGGTCGTAATCAAACCCGCCCCAGAATATTTCTGGAAATAGAAACATCGACCTGGCGCCAGGCGCGTGACGTTGAACGTCCTGCGCTGCCAGGTCAAGAAAATGCGCGAGTTCCGAACGGTTTTTGAGAACGGGTGTCTGGCATACGCCAAAGACAGGCGTTTCGTTTGTCTCCATTCGGATGGATATAATACACCAAAGGGCGGAAGGGAACTGATAGAGGGCAAAAAAAGCCCTTTACGGCAGGAGGCCGGTTCTGCACCAGCAGATACACGGACGCTATTCCTGAGAAGCCATCCGCTTGTAGATATTGGCGCCAGCCAAAAGCCGGCTCTGCTTGGGCGTGGCCGTGACCTTTTGCTCTGTAGGAGCCCCTTGGGTCTCCGCCGCCTTTTTTTCAGGTTCGGGGGCATGCTTTTCCCCTTGCGATTGCTGCGGAGTAGACGTCTTTGCTTTTGCCTCTTGCGCCGGTTTGGGAGCAGGCGCCGCAGTGGGTGCCTGTTTGCCCTGTTTGGGAAGGGGGGTTACGTTGGTCTTAGGCGCAGGCGCCTGCTGTTGCGTTTGGCTGGGTGCTGGTTTCGGGGACTGGGAGGTCTGGAGGGAAACCCCTGCGGCCTGACCAAAGGCTTTTGCCCTGGCTCCATTGTTGTTAGCAGGCGCAGCGCTTTGCTGGGCGGGTGCTTCGCCGGATATTTGCGCAAAGGCGTCCCGCAAGCTCAAAAGAATATTGATGACTTCATCAATAAGCGTGGTGTCCATCTTGAGGTTTGCTTGCAAGAGTCTGGTATTGCAATAGAAATAGAGGTGGTGCAGGTTGGTGGCCAGATCGCCCCCTTTTTCGGGGTTCAGGCTGCCATCAAGCTCGGCAATGATGTCCAGCGCCTTGGATATCAATATGCCTTTTTCAGCAAAGTTCTTTTCTTCAATCTTGATCTTCGCCTGCTTGAGGAATTTTATCCCCCCGTCATACAGCATGAGCAAGAGTTGCGCCTGTGAGGTGGTGTTCACCTGGGTATGTAAATATGCTTGCGCCGCTTTCAGCATTGCATGCTCCTATATGGTCTCTATTGAGTTTGAAGCTGGGCTACTGCACTGTTCAAAGACTTGCCAATCTGGTCATATTCACCCAGAAGGGCTTCGAGCCTGGCGAATTTGAGCTTAAGTTCCTTTGCTCTGCGGTCCAGGCGATCTTCTTCGTAAAGAATCTTTTTGTCTATGCCTTGGATGATGTCTTTATAGTTATCGACCACAATATGCATAGGGCCGTCTTCTTCATTCGTGTACTCCTTGAGAATATCCGCGATTTCCCCGGCTTTGCCTTGCTTAAGGCTGACTGAGCCCCCAAAAGTGCCGTCCGAGCTCGTATCAAGGACTTTGACGACCAAACCTTTTGCTGCGCCAGACATGACCGTAAGAGTGCCATCGTTGTTGTTGATTTTAGTCTTGACGCCGCCAACGGTGGCATCGGTCACCTTTCCACCGGAAACGGTGTACGAAACATCGTAGTGCCCGGGCTTGGTGACTGTAGAAACATGCGAATAGTATTTGAAACTGCCGGATTCAATCGTCTGGGTGCCCTCGTCCTTTGCGGCGAACACCTTTGCTACGGCTTCCGGATCCTCATTCAATACCTCGAGAAATTTCTCCTTGTCGAGGACAAGCAAGCCATTGGTCGGTGACGATTGGTCCGCATCAGTCAGGATTCCCAGTTGGGAAAGAGTGGAGTACTTATCGCCTTTCCCTGTTTTTTCGTCGTAGTAATCAAATCCCTTGGCGATTTCCGCAGTGACGCTTTTCAGGTTGCTCATAACGAGTTGCACTGCATAGTTGCCCGTCATGATGGACCCGCGCGGCTTATTCTCTTTTTCTCCTTCCTCGACATCGGTCAAGCCTTTAAACAACGTTCGCATCTCGTTGACCTTCTCAATGAAGGTGGCAACGTTTTCGACAACGCTGTCAGTATTCGTCTTGACATTTACCTGTGAGGTGCCGGTCCCCTTGAGCGTCATGTTGATGCCTGCTAACGTATCTTCCAATGTATTGGTGCTGTTGGAAATGTATTCGTCAGCTGCTGGCGGCCAGCCATCAACTTTAACTTTTGCGTCCTGATTTGCCTGCGTCTCCGTTATCGATGTGAAGTTTCCAAAATAGCCGTTAGAAACGAGAAGATCCGCTTCTTCTCCTGTATCCATACCGCGCAGTTGTAGATAATAACTATGGCCATCAGAAACTTTGCTGGCTTTGACCCCGGGATTGTCCGGATGTGTGTTGATCATGTTGATAAAGTCATCGAATTTGGTGCCGACAGGCACCCATATGCCGACTGATTTTGCGCCTTCGTCGTCGTTGGGATCGTCGTAGTAGAATCTGAACGTCTGGCCAAAAGGTGTCACCACGCCATTCGCATTGGAAAGTCCGTTGCCACTCATCCATACCGAATTCTGTGCAAGCTGGTGGACCTCGATAATATGCGATCCTTCTTCGGCTTTGTCATCGGCGGTGGCAGAAAGTACGTCTGTTTCGCTGCTTTCCGCGTCTTTGACCAAAAATTCTCCCACCGAATCCATACTATCAAGAGTCGTCCGTAAGGAAGCGATGGAGTTGTTAAGCGCATCAAGCGCTTCGATTTTAAGTGCCCAGCTTTCTTTCCAATACTCGAGCTGATTCTTATGGATCGACTCCACTTTGATCAATTGATCGATCATGGTCTGGAAGTCGGTACCGGAACCAAGTCCTGCAAAAGATATTTGGCCGGAAACATAATCACTAGCCATGGAGGGATCCCCCTTCGCTCATGCAGCTGACAGTACGCAAAAGCTGAGAGAGGTTCTTTTTTGCTGCCCCATTGGTGACATGGGTGATAGGCGTGCAGGGAATCTCTTCGTTGCAGGTGTTTACCTCCACGACCAGAAAGGCTTCCATGGTGTCAGGGCCCAGCAAGGGGGCATTCAAAGACACTCTGGACGCAGTATATGCAGCAACATCTTCTTTATTGCGTTCCAAACTCTCTTTCCAACATACACGCTGGTGTTGCAAAGCAGAATCCATACAAAACAACAGACCAGGCACGCCATGGGGGGCAGTGCCGGTTCCGTGTCCGGTATGGAGATTCTGGCCGGAGATGTAATTGTTCATGGCTACCTCCTCCAAAGAGGGGGAAATCTTTTCCTGTTATGCGACTCCGGCTGTCAGGTTGCAAGGAAAATGCCATCAGAAAACAGGTTCAGCGTGTGGCGGAGCCATAAATCCAGGCGAAAGCAGGGTGCCCCCCACTTTCACCTGGATTGCTATGCTGTTAGTGCGTCTTACTTACTAACCTCCCAAGAGCTGCATGGCCATTCTGGGCAAGGAGTTGGCCTGCGAGAGCATGGCCACTGCGGACTGCGTGAGAATCTGCTGCCGCACGAATTCGGTCATCTCGAGGGATACGTCTACGTCGGAGATGCGGGATTCTGCTGCCTGCAGGTTTTCGGACTGGATTTCCAGGTTGGTGATGGTATTTTCCAGCCGGTTTTGCAGAGCGCCCAGGTTGGCTCTGATCTTATCCTTGGAAACAATGGCGTTTTGAATCTTGACCAGGGACTCCTGCGCAAGCTGCTGCGTGGAGATGGAGTTCCCTGCTGCCAGGCCGAGCCCAAGGGCTGAAGCCGTGGATGTATCTATCTGGATGTAGTAGTAGTCTTCCGCCGAGTCGTTGGCAGTACCGAAGTGAACCTTCAGCTTGCCGGTGGAGTTCAACGTAGCCCCGCTGTGGGTGCCGCTGGAAAGGTTACCATTCAGCAGGTAGATGCCGTTGAAGTCGGTGGCGTTGGCGATACGTGTGATTTCCGAAGCCATGGCCTGGTATTCGGAATCGATGATCATACGTTGATCGGAAGTATAGGTACCCGTTGCGGCCTGTTGCGCCAGTTCTTTCATGCGGATCAGCTTTTCGTCGATGACGCCAAGGGCGCCGTCAGCAGTCTGAATGAGAGAAATGGCGTCGTTGGCGTTGCGGACACCCTGATTGAGAGAGGTGATGTCTGCGCGCATGAGCTCGCGGACAGCCAGCCCGGCGGCGTCGTCAGAGGCGGATACAACGCGTAAACCGGATGACAAACGGGAAACCGAGTTGCCCAGGTTTCCATATGAAGTGCGCAGGTTGCGCGCTGCGTTCGCCGCCATCAAGTTGTGATTGATTACCAGAGACATAGTTCTTTCCTCCGTGAAAGATGATCGGCTTCCTTGCCGTAGTGCGTCTTAAATGCCTGAGGAGGATCCTTCCCCCTGTGCCAACAGGTTTTCTCCGACGCGGTTGCATCCTTGATCGTCTGGTAAAATTTTTTCTTTAGGGAGAAATAACGAAAAAAAGCCCGGGCGACGTGCACCCGGGCTAGAATAGGAAAAGCTGGAATACAGAAAGACTTATGGCTCAGATTTAGAGGAATGCCCCGTTTCTTCACCCATAAAAGCCCTGAGCCGCTCAAGGTCGGTTTTCATGGCTTCGGGATCGCGCCTCTGTTTGCGGGCGATATGCTCTATGTTTTCTTCCGCATCTGAATCCCGCAAGTACATCGGAGCGGGAGCCTCCATGCTATAGGGCGCTCGGAGTCCATGGCGTAAAAGCGCTTCGGCTGTGGGATGATCCCATGACGAGGAAAGGGCAGTTACCCCTTGCGGCAACACTGCAAAAACACCGGCATTCCGCCGGAGGCCGCTCCCGAGAACCAATGACGGGTGGGGCGCCTTTTCGAGCTGGGAGAGAGCCTCGGTGGCCGTAACGGAGACAGGGGGCGCCAGGGGGCACAGACTCCCGGAAGCATCAGGGGCGAACCCCTGCATATAAACCTCTCCGCCCCTGGAATGGGTGACGACCCACAGGGATGTACAGATGTTTTCCGGCGCCGGCAGTTCCTGCCAGGCACTGTCAGCCAGCAACGGCAAGTAGTCGATGCCAGCCAAGGGTGCGTTGCGCGAGCGCGAGAGGCCCAAGGCTGTGGCCAGGGAAAGGCGCAGCCCTGTAAAGTTGCCAGGCCCTCTGACACAGGCGATACCGCTAAGCCTGGGCGCCTGCTGGAAGAGCATGGAAAAGGCGTGGTGCAGGGAGGGCGCCAGCAGGCCCATGGCCTTGCCAAAGGCGCTCCACTCCTGGGCATGCAGGAGTTCCAGCTCCTGCATGGCGTCTTTCTCCCCGACAGCATGGCCAAGGACGATCTGCAGCCGCCCTTCAGCGGCATTCAAGACCAGAAGCGGCGTTGGCTCAATTGAACGAAAGCCACGG
The DNA here is from genome assembly GCF_055388615.1 of Desulfovibrio biadhensis. Classification (NCBI taxonomy): domain Bacteria; kingdom Pseudomonadati; phylum Thermodesulfobacteriota; class Desulfovibrionia; order Desulfovibrionales; family Desulfovibrionaceae; genus Desulfovibrio; species Desulfovibrio biadhensis. Next base: position 5,078,735 of record NZ_AP042477.1, on the reverse strand, counting down.
GAAGTTGCGCGCGAGGTCATTGTATGTCGCCAGAATCATGAGTGTTATAAGCAGCGCCAGGCCGATTTTTGTCGTCAGGTCCTGAATTTTTTCCGGTACGGGACGTCTGAAAATCGCTTCGATGCCAAAAAACAGGATGTGCCCGCCGTCGAGAACGGGGATGGGCAACAGGTTGATGAGCCCTAGGTTGATGCTGATGAGCGCCGTGAGGGCCAGCAGATTGACGAATCCCTGGCTGGCCTGTTCTGAGACCATCTGCACGATGAGGATCGGGCCGCCCACCGTGTTCAGCGGAATGACCCGTTCTATGATTTTTTGGACGCCTTGTCCCGTGAGTTTGACGATCTGCCAGAACTGGACAAAGGCCTCTGTAAATGCAGAGCCCGCCCCTAGCGGGATGGTCGTGGTATCCCCTTTGGAGGTGATGCCGATGAGGGGCGTTTTGATGTCCTCGCCAAAGATGTTCTTGTGCACTGTGAGTTCAGGCTGCACTTCGCGGGTGAATGTTTCATCTCCGCGTTTGACCGTAAGGGTCAGTGTTTTGCCTTCGCTTGCCTGGATAATGGAGGAGAGATCGCGCCAGAAATTGACGGGTTGTCCGTCGATGGCTGTAACCTGGTCGCCCGTCTCCAGTCCGGCTTCCATGGCGGGGCTTGCGTCGCGGACATCGCCGATGACGGGGAGCATTTCAATGGCGCCCTGCGCCCAGAAAACGCCCCAATAAATGAGTACTGCCAGAATGAAGTTGAAGACCGGTCCGGCAGCGACTACCAGCATGCGATGCCAGGCGGGGCGGTGCATGAAGCTTTGGTCGATGGTGAACCCTTCGGGCAAATCTTCCTCACGAGTTTCTCCCACCAGGGAGACGTATCCGCCAAGGGGGAGCAGGGAGAGCTGATAGCGTGTCTGCCCCCATTTGAATGAGAAAATCTTGGGCGGAAAACCCAGGGAAAAGGTTTTTACGCCAATTCCCAGAGCCCGTGCCACGAGAAAATGGCCCAGCTCGTGAAAGGCGATGAGCAGGCCGAGGACGAGGACGACTGCGAGAACACTTTGCATATGGTATTTTTTCCTGCTCCTGCTCAGAAAGAAGGTGAGGCGACCATGGCCTCTGCCTGCTTTCGGGCGGAGCTGTCGAGTTCGAGAATTTCCTCCAGGCTGCCAGGCTGCCCGTTACTGGAACGGGCATATTCTTCCAGCGCTTTGCGCAGCAACCGGGGAATGTCCAGATACGAAATCTTTTTTTCCAGAAAAGCGGCCACGGCGATCTCGTTGGCCGCGTTCAGCACGATGCGTTGCCCCGGACCGCCAGTGGCGGGGTCCAGGCTTTGCATTGCCAGCGCCAGACAGGGGAATGCCTCCAGGTCAGGCTCCTGGAACGTCAGGCTGCCCACTTTGGCCAGGTCCAGTGGCTCCAGGGAGAGTGGCAATCGCTTGGGCCACCCCATGCAGTAGGCAATGGGAATGCGCATGTCCGGCTGCCCCAGGTGCGCGAGTTGCGACCCGTCGTGGTACTCGACCAGAGAGTGGATAATGCTCTGGGGGTGGACCACGACCGCAATATTCTCCAGGGGCTGGCCGTACAAGTGGTATGCTTCAATGACTTCCAGCCCTTTATTCATCAGGGTGGAGGAATCAATGGTGACTTTGGCGCCCATACTCCAGTTGGGGTGCTTCAGGGCCATTTCCGGTGTGACGACGGCCAGTTCCTCTTTGGTGCGCCCCCGAAATGGACCGCCGGAAGCTGTGAGGATGATGCGTCGCACATCTTCGGGGGCGTGCCCTGAGAGTCCTTGGAATAGAGCATTGTGTTCAGAATCCACCGGCAGGATGACAGCGCCGCTTTCCGAACAGGCCTGGCGGAAGAGTTCCCCCGCCAGAACCAGGGCTTCCTTGTTGGCCAGGGCGATTGTCTTGCCAGCTTTGGCCGCTGCAAGGGCGGGGCGCAGTCCGGCGGCTCCAACCTGTGCGGCCACTACCATGGAAACCTCTGGCAGGGTGGCCAGGGTTTCGTTGCCATCGGCCCCCCAGACGATTTCCGGGCTATAGCCTGCGGGCAGGAGTTCCTGCAGCTTTTTGGCGCCGTTTGCATCAAGCACCGCCAGCCATTTGGGGCGCCACTTGTCGGCCTGCTTGGCCAGCAGTTCTATATTGCGTGCCCCTGCAAGGGCGATGATTTTGAAAGCGTCGGGGTGTTCGGCTGCAACATTCAGGGTGTTTACCCCGATGGAGCCGGTGCTGCCCATGACTGCGATGGAACGTGGAAAATCAGCGGCAAGACGTTCGGCCGGCAGTTGGGAAATATAGCCGCTGTGCAGAGCGGAAGAAGAGGTGCTGGCATTGCTGGGCATGTAAGTTCCTTGCATGGTAAGCAGGAGGGCGGGCAACTTGTTCGGCTGGTCGGGCGCGCACCTCCAATAAAGCTACAGCAGATACAGGCTTCGGATGAGCATGTAAACCGGCAACGCCAAGAGCATGCCGTCTATGCGGTCCAGCATGCCCCCGTGTCCGGGGAGGAAGGCGCCGGAGTCCTTGATATCCAGGCTGCGCTTGAGTGCGGATTCGAAGAAATCACCGTACTGGGCAGCGAGATTCAAGGCCAGGCCGAGGCCGAGCCAAGTCCAGAATCCTGCGCCCTGCAAAACTTCCGGGGGCAGGAAAAGGGCGAAGAAAGCGGTTATCAGCAGGCATACCGCCAGCCCGCCAAAGCTTCCGGCCCAGGTTTTCTTGGGGCTGATGGCAGGCCAGACCTTGGGGCCGGACAGGATGCTCCCGGCGTAATAGGCTCCGGTATCCGAAGCAAAGGTGGTCAGCATCACAAAGAGAATTTCTATGGGGCCAAGAAACAGGAAGCACTGCAGCGATACAGGAATGTAGAGCAGGCCGCACAGCAGCAATATCTTTGACTGATAGTCGGCCATGTGCGGCGCGCTGGAGTATTGGAAAAGAAAGCGTAATTGAAGAATCCAGAACACTGCCAGAAGCAGCCCGCCCCCCCACAGTGGGTGGCCAAGGGCGCCGAGAACCAGGATCAGGATGCCTAGAGCAAGGCCGACGATTTTGGCGGCAAAACGCGCATCGCGCCAGAACATGGTGTAAAATTCGAATTGCGCGATACAGGACACGAGCGCAACGGCAAAAAAGAGCCACCACCCTCCAAGATAAAGAATGAGTGCCAGCAAGGGCAATAAAAGAAGGGAGGTGAGCCAACGCTGGCCGTGCGAAGACATGGTCATGGCGTTATTTGCTCCTGTGTCTTGCCAAAGCGCCGGCTGCGGCCGGCAAAGTCACTGATGGCCTTGTCCAGTTCTTCTGGGGAAAAATCCGGCCACAACACATCGGGGAAATACAGTTCCGAATACGCGGACTGGTAGAGCAGGTAGTTGCTCAGTCTAATTTCTCCGCTGGTGCGTATGACCAGGTCCGGGTCTGGTTGCCCTGCTGTGTAGAGATAGTTCTTGAAGGTCTCTTCGTCCAGGGCTTCAGGGTCCAATCCGTCCTGCATGATGCGTTTGCACGCGCGTACGATCTCAGCCCGGCCAGAATAGTTGAGGGCCAGGTTGAGTTGCAAGGTGGTGTTGCCTTTGGTGGAGGAGACGGCGTGCTTGAGCACCTGGCGGGTGGCAAAGGGCAGATCGCCAGGTTCGCCAAGAATACTAATGCGGATGCCCTTCTCCATGAGGCTGGCGAGTTCCCGCTTGAGAAACTGGGCCAGGAGGTCGAAGAGGAAGGAAACCTCATCTTTAGGCCTGGCCCAGTTTTCTTTGGAGAAGGTATAGAGCGTAAGATACCCAATGCCGCGATCGCGACAAGCTGTGACGATGGCCTTGGCCGCTTCGGTGCCGGCTTTATGCCCTTTGCTCCTTGGCAGACCTCGCTGTTGCGCCCAGCGGCCATTGCCATCCATGATGATAGCGACGTGCTTGGGCAATATTTGAGCTGACAGCGTCAAATCTCCATGATTTCGGCTTCTTTTGCCGCGTAGATTTCATCCGACTTGGCAACGTACTGGTCAGTGAGCTTCTGGACGTCGTCCTGCCCCTTGTGCATGTCGTCTTCCGTGATTTCCTTGTCGTTTTTCATTTTCTTCAAGGTTTCGTTGGCATCACGGCGGACGTTTCGCACGGCGACCTTGGCGTCTTCGGTGTACTTTTTGGCAACCTTGGCCAGTTCTTTGCGCCGTTCTTCAGTAAGGGGGGGGATGTTGATGCGGATGATCTTGCCGTCATTCACTGGGGTCAGGCCGAGATCAGACTTGAGCAAGGCCTTCTCCACATCGCCAAAAGCGTTGCGGTCCCATGGTTGAATGGTGATGGTGCGGCTGTCAGGCACGGAAATGGAAGCAATCTGGCTCAAAGGCGTGGGCGTGCCGTAATAGTCAACACGCACGTCTTCAACCAGCATGGATGAGGCACGGCCGGTGCGCAGTTTGGAAAATTCTTTTTCAAGGTTTTCCATTACTTTGCTCATGCGCTGTTTGCTATCTTTAAGAACTGATTCCATGGCTGTCTAACCTCCTTGAACGGTGGTGCCGATGCGTTCGCCTGTGACGACGCGCTTGATATTCCCCGGGGTGGTCAGATTGAATACGATGATGGGCAGGTTGTTGTCCATGGCCAGGGATATGGCTGCGGAATCCATGACCCCCAGGTGTTTCTGCAGGGTTTCGTCATAGGAGACCGTCTCGTACTTGACGGCGTCATCATGCTTCATGGGGTCTTTGTCGTAAACGCCATCGACCTTGGTGGCCTTGAGAATGGCCTGAGCCTTGACTTCATTGGCGCGCAGGACGGCGGCCGTATCCGTTGTGAAGAATGGATTGCCCGTACCGGCCGCAAAAATGACCACGCGGCCTCTTTCAAGGTGCCGCATTGCGCGGCGCCTGATGTAGGGCTCGGCCACTTCGCGCATGGTGATGGCGGAGAGCACGCGGGTTTGCAAGCCGGTCTTTTCCAAGGCGTCCTGGACGGCCAAGGCGTTCATGACAGTGGCGAGCATGCCCATGTAATCGCCGCTGACGCGGTCCATGCCCTGTTCCGAGGCGGCCATGCCCCGGAAAATGTTGCCACCGCCAATAACAAGGGCCATCTCGACACCCAGCTCAACGACCTCGGCGATTTCTCTGCAGAAACCGCGGATGGTGTCAGGGTCGATGCCGAATTCCTTGTCTCCGGCCAAGGCCTCGCCGCTCAATTTCAACAATATCCGGGGGTAGCGCAGAGTACTCATCGGGAACCTTTTAAAGCGGCGGAGGGTATTAGCCTCCGCCGCGGAAGTGGTCTGGCAAGAAAAAACGGGCCCGAAAGCCCGTTTAGTATCACAAACTAGTCTTCGGCCTTTTCTTCGCTCGCGGGCTCGGCGCCGAGTTCCATGCGGTCGAAACGTCCGACATGGATGCGCTCGCCAATCGCAGCGACCAGCTCGTTCACCAGGTCGCCGATAGTGACCTTGTCGTCCTTGATGAAGGGCTGGTTGAGCAGGCAGACTTCCTGATAGTACTTTTTGACGCGGCCCTCGACGATCTTGTCCACGATGTTTTCGGGCTTGCCTTCAGCCAGAGCCTGCTCACGGAAGATCACCTTTTCCTTTTCGAGCAAGTCCTGGGGCAGGTCTTCAGGAGATACGCACACAGGGTTGGCTGCGGCGATCTGCATGGCGATGTCTTTGGCCAGCTGCTGGAAACGTTCGTTGCGAGCAACGAAGTCGGTCTCACATTTGAGCTCAACCATGACGCCGATTTTACCAGTGTTGTGGATGTAAGAGCCGATCAGGCCTTCAGAGGTAGCACGGCCAGCGCGCTTGGCAGCCTTGGAAAGGCCCTTCTGGCGCAACCATGCGACGGCTTTTTCTTCGTCTCCTCCGGACTCCTGCAAGGCTTTCTTGCAGTCCATCATACCTGCACCGGTCTTTTCGCGCAGGGTTTTGACCTGTTGAGCGCTGATAGACATTCGCGTCACTCCTTATGATTATACTTCTGGTGGCGTGTTCTCGGTTCTATGTATTTGCCAAAACAGCAACTTGCTGTCTTGATTTCCTTTTTCTACAGCATGCACATGAAGCAGCAGGGCGTGCTCCACCCCGGCATGCTCACCCCTGCAACAGGGGAAAACGTTATTCGGCTTTGGGTGCGGCTTCTGCAGGCGCAGCTTCGGCAGCCTGTTCAGCAGCGGCGGGAGCCTCCACAGGGGCCTTTTCGCCTTCCTTTTCAGCCGCCATGTCACGATCCTTCTGGGAAGCTGTTCCCTCGAGGCAAGCGTCGGCAATGGCCGTAACGAACAGCTTGATGGCGCGGATAGCGTCGTCGTTGCCGGGGATCACGTAGTCCACCACGTCGGGGTCGCAGTTGGAGTCCACAATGGCGGCGATGGTGATGCCAAGCTTGCGGCATTCCTTCACCGCGATATCTTCACGCTTGGGGTCAACGATGAAGGCCATTTGCGGAATATCGTCCATGTCTTTGATACCGCCCAGGACTTCGTTCAGCTTGTCCATCTCGCGTTGGAAGAAGAGCACTTCCTTTTTGGTGAAGCGGTTGATGGTGCCGTCGGCGAACATGGATTCCAGCTTCTTCAGGCGTTCGATGCTGCGGCGTATGGTCTGAAAGTTGGTCAGCGTGCCGCCCATCCAACGGTTGGTGACATAGTACATGCCAGAACGCTCGGCCTCGGTCTTCACGGATTCCTGTGCCTGGCGCTTGGTGCCGATGAAGATCACCTTGCCGCCCTTGGCCACCGTGTCCACGACCTTGTCGTGAGCTTTTTGGAAAAGCTTTACGGTCTGCTGCAGGTCCATGATGTGGATTCCGTTACGAGCGCCGAAGATGTACGGACGCATCTTGGGATTCCAACGGCGAGTCTGGTGACCAAAGTGGACACCGGTTTCGAGCATCTGCTTCATGGTTACGTAAGCCATAACTACTCCTTGTAAATGGTTTTTCCTCCACCCCAGCCGTAAATCTCCCATTCCGGCCCGCGCATGTGTGCAGACAGGTCCGGAACACCCGGAAGACGGCAAACGGGGTGTGCGTAGTGCAAGAACACGATCGCATACGCCAAATCAAACTTCCTGGCAAGTGTAAAACGACCGTTAGGTAACTGGTTATTGCAACAAGGAATCCTGATCAGCTTTTTGTTGCGTTTTTTCAGCTTCTATCTCTTTGAGCTCCGCTTCACTCACTACAGGGGTGATGAGGGTGCCAACCTGAGATATCTCGACACGAACTTCGTCGCCCGACTTGAGCGCTCCCACTCCGGAAGGCGTGCCGGTGAGGATCACGTCACCAGGAAAGAGCGTCATGGATTTTGAAATATTGCTCACCAACTCGTAAGGAGAGAATACCATGTCAGAGGTGTTGCCTCTCTGCTTCTCCTCACCATTGAGCGAAGTGATGAGTTCCAGATTGCTTGGATCCTCCACCTGGGTTTCGATCCATGGCCCAATGGGGGCAAAGGTGTCGAAGCCCTTGGCCCGGCCATACTGCCCATCGCGCTTCTGGATATCACGCGCGGTGACATCATTGGCGCAGGCATAACCGAAAATATGTTCGGCAACCTGGTCCGGGGGCACGTTACGACAGTTTTTGCCGATGATCACGGCGAGTTCCCCTTCGTAATCCACCCGCTGCGAAACAGAGGGGAGGATCACAGGCTGTCCACTGCCGATGACAGCGGAAGGGGGCTTGAGAAAAAGCACCGGTTCCTCTGGTACAGTGTGCCCCATTTCTTCGGCGTGTTGGCGATAATTAACCGCCACGCAAATCATTTTAGTGGGTACCACCGGCGGCAGCACGCCACACATTTGCAAAGGAATAGGCTCGGTGAAGCCAAGTTCCTTGTTCAGGCATTGAACAAACAAATCAAAGGAAGCTCCCCCCTCTTCAGGGGATTCCTTGGGCACTTCTTGCAGCGCCCCGTAAAAGACTTTGTCCTGAAAGCGTACTCGTAAAACTCGCATGACACTCCTCACTTTATCTGCTGGGCATTACGACATCATGACTACTTCATCACGATAGCAGCAGGGGGGCTTCATGTCTAATGCATGAACGACGCCTGACACGGTATGTTTATATCCTATCTGGAAAGCCTGTCCGGACAATGGGGCGTTTGCATGCCGTAGTTCTTCGCACAGGACGTAACAGATCTGCGCGTTTTGCCTTAGAAGCAGTATTCTGTCGTCTTCCTTTCTCCATGGTTTTCCTTTGCGCTGGAAATCTTGCCTGAGAAAAACTGGTCTGAATTGCGAAAAACGGGTGTGGTTGCGTGGGGGCGATTCTCCCAACAAAGATGGACAGCTGGACAACGCTGTCTATAGAGGCGGCCCCTTGCGTAGGTGAAAGCCCTACACTGCCACTACCCGAAACACAACGTGTTTGTACCCTTCTTCAGTGTGGAACAGTGGCATAAAAGGGTAACTGTAGAGATTAGGGGAATTATGCGCAGTAGAATTGCTTTTACTGCATGAAGTGCTGGCATAAAATTACAGAAAACACGTCTTGCCCTCAAAAATGACCTTTTACTCCAAGGAGACTTGAAATGAACGCTGAAATGCTCAAAGGAAAATGGAACCAGTTGCAGGGTGATGTGAAAAAGCAATGGAGTAAGCTGACCAACGACGATATCAGCTATATAAATGGTGAAGAAGAAAGTCTTATCGGGAAGCTGCAAGAGTTGTACGGATATACAAAAGAACAGGCTAAGGAGCAGGTAGACAAGTGGTACAGTTCGCAGCAGTAGCTGCGTAATCGTATAGTTTCCTGAAAGAGGCTGCTATTGTGAACACAAAGTTGTATTGACAAAAAAACGGAGTATATATGGGAACGATATTGATTATTATCCTGATACTTCTTTTGATAGGAGCTGTTCCGGCCTGGCCCTACAGCAGAAGATGGGGGTACTACCCCAGCGGTGGGCTGGGGCTCGTGCTCCTCATTGTGATTATCCTGCTTTTAATGGGGCATATCTGAGGATACAACAGTAGTCAGAACTTCAAGACAACCGGCTGTTGCAGAATGGCCGGTTGTCTTGCGTTTGGCCCCCAGAAAGAGGGGCAGACGAGAAAATCTTGCGGCGGGTCACTTGGCAAAGGTGACAGGTAATGCCATCTGGGATTTTTAGACCACCATCACCAGGGGCAGAACCACGGGATCACGCTCCAGCACCTTGCGGAAAAAGCGGCGCAGCGAGGAGCGGATACGTTCGCGCAGTTTTTCATCCTCTCCTGGAGGGATGTTCTCGAAAATGTCCAGGATGATGCACTTGGCGTCTTCCAACAGATGACTGTATTGTTGTTCGAAGACGAATCCCTTGGATTGCACGTCCGGTCCCAGCAGGATTTCCCAGTTTTCTTCCTCGATGACCATGACGGCGACAACCAGTCCGCCACCTCCCAACAAGTGGCGTTCCTTGAGCACGGTGTGCCCCACATCTCCAACACCTTTGCCATCCACGTATATGGAATCCACGGGGATGTGTTCTTCAAGGCGAATGCCCCCGTCGGGGAGCAGGGTGATGGGTTGGCCGTTTTCTATGACAATGGCGCGTTCAGGGGCAACGCCGTTTTCTGTGGCCAAACGGGCGTGTTTGACCAGGTGGCGGTATTCGCCGTGCACCGGAATGAAGTATTTTGGTTTGACGGTCTGCAGCATGAGCTGGAGCTCTTCCCGGTAGGCGTGGCCAGAGGCATGGATGGCCTGGACCCGTTCGTAAAGCACCTCCGCCCCCAACCGGTAAAGGTTGTTGATAACCTTTGTGATGGCGCGGACATTGCCCGGGATGAAGCGCGAGGACATGAGAACGGTATCGCCAGGATTGATGCGCAATTGGCGGTGCTCGTTGTTGGCTATGCGGGCCAGGGCGGAAAGGGGCTCGCCTTGTGAGCCGGTGACGATCAAGACAACCCGTTCATCGGGCAGGTTGCAGATTTCCTCGATATCAACATAGGTGTTGTCGGGAATGCGAAGGTAGCCCAGGTTGCTGGCCACATCTATGTTGCCAAGCAGGGAGCGGCCATTGACGGCAACCTTGCGGCCGTATTCTTTCGCCAGGTCGAATATTTCCTGAATGCGTTGGATATGGCTGGAGAAAAGTGTGACCAGGATACGGCCGTCAGCCTTGGAAAAAATATCGCCCAGGGTGGACATGATTTCGCGTTCGGTAATGGAGTGGCCACTGCGTTCGACATTGGTGGAGTCGGAAAACAGCAGTTCCACACCTTGCGAGGAAAATTCGCGAAACGCTGCAAGATCGGTGAAGTGCCCCCCCATGGGGTTGTTGTCGATCTTGAAATCCCCGGTGTGCACAAAGCGGCCAACAGGTGTTTCTATGCCCAGGCCAAACCCTTCGATGATGGAGTGGCAGACACGGAAAAAAGTGACGGCCATTTCGTCGAATTCAATGCGGTCGCCAACGTTGACCTGGTTGAATTTGACATGTTTGTCCAGGCCATGCTCGCGCAGGCGGTTTTCCACCAGGGAAAGGGTGAAATGGGAGCCGTAGATCGGGACATTAATATACGGCACCAGCCAGGCCAGTGCGCCTATATGGTCTTCATGTCCGTGGGTAAGGATTATCCCTTTGAGCTTGTGCTTGTTGGCCAACAGAAAGTCGAATCGCGGAATGACGATATCAATGCCAAGAAGGTAGTCGTCCGGGAACATGAGACCGCAGTCGACGACGATCATTTCGGTATCGGTATGAATCAACAGACAATTCATGCCGATTTCGCCAAGTCCCCCCAAGGGGGTGATGGTCACTGGTTTCGGGGTGTTCATCTGGCCATCTCCTGGTAGCCGGCGTGCATCACCTTGAAGAGGTCGTCCTTGAAACGTTCGCGGTCCTTCAGGGTATAACCGCTGGTATCGATAGGGGGCAGCGCCTTGATATAAATGTCCTTGTGCTCCTTGCAAAGCATGTTGCGTCCTTTAGGGAGAGCAGGGCCCGAGCCATAAATAAGAACGGGTGCGACAGGCAGTTCCGTTTTGAGGGCAATGATCATGCCGCCGACTTTGAAATCCTGCAGCGTAGAATAATCCGTGGCGCGGGTTCCTTCCGGAAATATGACCACGTATCGCCCCTCCTGGGCGCTCTGCACTGCCTGCTCCACACTCTTCATTGCCTTGCGACGGTTACCACGATCGATGGCAACGTGGCCAGCGGCTTCCATGGCTTTGCCGAAAAGCGGTACCTGGAACAGACTTTCCTTGGCCACAAAGTTGATGGTCCGGCCGCTCAGTGCCGTGTACAACAGCGGAATATCCAGCAAACTCTGGTGGTTGGCCATTATTACAACAGGCTTGTCCTTGGGCAGCGCGCTCAGGTCCGTGTGAATGCGCAGGCCGGACGCAAACAGCGTGGCCTGGCTCCAAAGTCTGCCGCTGATGCCTGCCAGGCGCTTGTTGCGGAAAAGGCGTCCAAAAATAATGGAGCCCAGCGAACAAACAATGGTCGCAGGTATGAATACGCTCAGGAAAAAAATATCTCGAAGCATGGTCAGCAATAGTATCAGGTTTGCGTTTTCGCAACGTCCGTGTGTAAAACATAATGGAGATAAAGGCCATGGGAAATTATAGGCCCTCCCTGCAGGACGTTTGCATTGGAATACAAATGTACAAAAAAAGCCCCGCACACATTATGTGCGCGGGGCAGGTGTATTAAAAGAAGAATTCGTTATTCCATGACCTTCCAGTCGCCGTTTTCAATGGTGACCATGGTAAAGGCGCTGGCGTCCAGGCCGTTGTGGTCTTCAGGGGAGAAGTTGAAGACGCCGGCTGTACCTACCAGGCCGGTGACCTGCTCAATGGCATTGGTGATGGCAGCGGGATCATCGGATCCGGCCTTTTCTATGGCTGCCACAAGAATTTTTACGGCGTCCCAGCCATGCCCGCCAAAGGTGGACACTTCACCGTCGTATCGATCCTCGTAGAGCTTCTTGTATTTGAGCAGTTCGGCCTTTTGCGGATGATCATCGGGGATTTGTTCGGCCACGATCAAACGCCCTGCAGGCAACATCAATCCCTCGGCAGCTTCGCCGGCCAGTTCGATGAACTTTTTGGAGGCAACGCCGTGGCTCATATAGAGGGGCGTTTCAATCCCGAGCTGCGCACGGTTACGGGCCACCACTGCAGGGCCGGGGTTGGTTCCCCAGCACACGATGGCGTCAGGGTTCAACCCCTTAATCTTGGTAAGTTGCGCTGTCATGTCGGTGTCTTTGGGACCGTAAACCTCGTCCGCCAGCAGTTCGAAGCCCATTTCGGGCACCATCTTTTTGAGAAAAGCCCGGCCAGCCTGGCCAAAGCCATCGGAAACCGTGATGATGGCGATTTTTTTGTAGCCCTGCTTCCCGGCGTGGGTCAGGATTTTTTCCACGGCGTAGCGGTCCGAAGGCGTATCCTTGAAAACATGCTTTTTGAGAGGCACCGTGATTTTTTCGGCCGCGGCGCACGACATCATGGGCACCTTGGCCTGTTCGGCCTTCATCACCACGGCCAGCGTGTTGCCCGAAGTGGTCGGGCCGATGAGGGCAGAAACCTTGTCCTTGCGCAGCAGCTTGTCGATGTTCAGTACGGTTTTGTTGACGTCGGTCTCATCGTCGTAAATCACCACCTCGAGGGGGCGCCCCAGGACGCCGCCAGCAGCATTGATCTGTTCCACTGCCAGTTCAACAGAGTTTCTTTCAGGTTCACCCAGAAACGATGCCGGCCCGGTAATGGAGAAGACCGCGCCCAATTTGATGGGGTCGGCCGCCAGGGCCGGCACGGCCAGTAACAGGCAAAATGCGATCACAAACAAGGAGCGGCTGATGCGAAACATGGCTCGGTGTCCTCCATGGGCTAAGGTTGATCGTCTACATCCTTCTGCGGCGCATTGCGCAACACGGAAGCAATATCTTGCTCGAGTTCGGTCAAAATATCCTTAAATGATTGCTGGAATGCAGCGGCAAGGGCCGGGGCGGAGCGGTCGTTCAACGGAGTTTCCTTCTGGTAGTCCTTGCAGAAAGCGACCTTGTAGCGGGCCATCTCATCCTTGAGCAAAAAGAACTGGATCTCTATGACAGCCTTGGACTGGCCTGGCGCGCTGTAGTCCCCATACAACCGGGTAACGTTGGATTCCAGTATATAGTTGGGGCGCATGGCGCTGGAAGCTGGCACCACGTGGCTGAACAGCCCGGAACTGGAGAACCACTCGTAAATGCCTTGCGTCAGCATGTCCTGAGGTTGCACCAGGAAAAGGTTGTAATAATCGCTGTCGTATTCCTCCGACCCGATGCGGTAGGTGAATTCACGCGCTGCAAAGGTAGGCGCCACGGCAATACGACGAATCTTGAGCACTTCCCCTGCCGAAGCGGAACAAACCATGGTGTCGCGCTCCGATTGCAAAGAAAAGTATCGTTTGACGGGATCGGGCTGCTTCAAGATGGAGCCGCCGCTACAGCCTGCCAGCAGCAGCAACACCACGCTTAACAATAGGATGCGTTGAGTCGTCACGGCAGTTGCTCCGGATTGATGTGCGCCGGGGGCTCGCTGAAGAACAGCCTGGAAGGTTGCTTCTTCACGTCCTGCACCAGCTCGTTGAAGTTCTGGATCGCCGTCTTTGTGTCTTCCATGATTGCGCTGACATTGCCGCTTTCGCCCTGCAACAGATCGTTGAGCCCGCGTAGCAGCCTGTCCAGTTCTACGGCGCTGCGCCGTATGTCTTTGGATGCCTCGTCCACGTTGTTCAGTGTCTGGGGTAATTTGTCTGCGCTCTTGTTCAACGCGGGGTCGCCAAGGAGTTTGTCCAGATTTTCCGAAACCTGGCGGATCTTTTGAGCCGCCTCCTGGATGGCGACAACAGCGTTGCCCACACGGTTTTCAGAATGCTCCAGAATGCGTTTGGCGCTGGCAGCCGCATCCGAAGCGTCTGGTATGATGGTATCGGCTTTGGGGTCTTCCACAAGCACGTGGACTCTGGCGAGGGTATCGCGCAGTTCGGCCAGGCTCTGGACCAGAAGTTCGCCAATATCCTTGACGTTGGCTTCCTTCAGGGACTTGTCCAGGGTGCTGATAAAATCGTCCAGTGTCTCGGCAAAGCCAGCAAAGTTGACCTTTTCAAGATCGCGCATAACTCCGCCCACGGCGTCCAGAGCAGATTCCAGCCGGCTCATGGTGCTGGGGGCAGAAGGAAAATACAGAGATTCCGGGTCCCAGTTGATTGGCAGGGGTGGGTTGGTCTTGGGGTCGAAAAAGTTGATCTCCAGAAAGGAAACTCCGGTTAGCCCTTGAGATGTCAAACGAACCCGTAACCCCATGTCCACGGTTCTCTGCAGCCGTTCCTCTATATCTTTTATGGGCAGGAAGTTTTTGAACACTTCTTCGCGCAGTTCCATTTCTACCAGCACGTAACGCGAGGCGCGTTTGCCGTCCTTGCTTTGGGGGTACTTGTTCATGAGAAAGCCGATATTGCTTACACGGCCTATGGGAACCCCGCGGTACTTGACGGGAGCGCCGATGTCGAGTCCCTGTACGGATTCATTGAAATATGTTTCGGCTGGAATTGTGGACTGGAATAGAGCAGCGCCGCCGATAACAATTACCGTCGCCAGCAATATGCCCATGCCTGTGAGCACAAATACGCCGATTCTGAAGTACGTTCCTTTAGTAATGGACATGAGGTCTATTCCGGCTTGCGGTTGAAAAAGTTGCGTACCATGGGGTTGTCCGAATTGTCACGTAGCCATGTGGGACTTCCCTCGGCAATAATTGACTTGCTGCGTTTATCCAGCAGAATAACCTTGTCGGCTATGGTGTATATGCTTTCCAGTTCATGGGATACAATGACAAAGGTCATGCCCAGACTGTCCCGGAGTTTGAGAATAAGCTGGTCCAGGCTGGCCGAGGTGATGGGGTCGAGTCCGGCTGAAGGCTCGTCAAGGAACATCATCATCGGGTCCAGGGCCATGGCGCGCGCCATGGCGGCGCGTTTTTGCATGCCCCCGGAAAGTTCGGAGGGTAAATGGTGCTCGTATCCCAGAAGGCCCACGAGGGACAGTTTCATCCGCGCTATGAGGTCCATGGTGGCTTCGGGAAGTTCGGTAAATTCTTCCATGGGAAGCCTGACGTTTTCCAGCAGGGTCATGGAGCCAAAGAGCGCCCCTGATTGGTAGGTGACGCCGAATTTACGCAGGATGCGGTGCTGTGTCTTGGCGTCGGCCCCCACAAGCTCGTCGCCGTCGATCACGATGCTCCCTTGCATGGGGGTGTATAAACTGATGATGTGCTTGAGAAGCGTGCTTTTGCCGCATCCTGAGCCGCCCATGATCACAAAGACTTCACCTGCGTTGATATTGAAGGTCAGGTCGTGGAGTACGATGGTCTCCCCGTATCCGATACGCAGGTTGCTGATTTCGATTATGGGGCCTTTGGAATCTCGTTTTGGAGACATGCCTCACCACCCCACAATGTAGAAGCATACGGCCATGATGCCGTCCGAAACGGCGATGAGCACCAGGCCGCTGACAACCGCAGAGGTAGTGGACGTGCCCACGGAACTCGCGCCGGCGCCGGTTCGCAGGCCGCGCAGGCACCCGATGCCGGATACCAGAATGCTGAAGACCATGGCCTTGAACAGACCGCCCCATACGTCGCCAAGGTTGATGGCGGATTCCACACGCAGAATATAGGTGATGAAGGGGTAGCCAAGTTGCACCACGACCACGGCGCCCCCTGCCAGCGCGCAGACATTGAAGAATATGGTGAGCACGGGGGTCATGACCATGGCCGCGAGCACACGGGGGACGGCAAGGAACCGCACGGGGTCCAGTCCCATGGTTTTGAGCGCGTTGACTTCCTCGTTGACCGTCATGGTGCCGATTTCTGCAGCAAAGGCTGATCCGGAGCGCCCTGCCAGGAGAATGGCGGTGACAAGCGGTCCGAGTTCACGCACCATGGAGATGGTCAACAGGTTGGCGACATAGATATCCGCGCCAAAGCGTTGTAGCGGGACAGCGGACTGAAACGCCATGATAAGCCCCATGAGGAAACCTATCAGGGCCACAATGGGCAGGGCGAAAACACCGGCGCGTTCGCAAACCAGAATGAAATCCTTCCAACGAACAGAACGCGGGTGGCGCGCCACGTAGGTCATGGCGGCAACCATTTCGCCCACAAATGAAACCAGTACGGAGAGGTCGTTCCAGACATCAACCGCACTCCGGCCTACGAACTCGGCCAGGTCAAATTTGGGGCGCGCCCCTGTATCTACAAAATCGGTTGGGGCGAACATATCCAGCAAAGGGCGGAATTCCTTGCGCAGATCATGGATTTCCAGAAACTTGCCGGCGCGGCCGCGGCGAACTTGCAACTCCGTGAGCAGACCTGCCCCGGCCATGTCCATGGAATCGACCTTGGCCATGTTCAGGACAAGCTTGTTGTCACCGGACTCTTTTGCCGCCTTGAGCGCATCTTCCCATATCGCGGACACGCCATTGTAGTCCAAGTGCCCTTGCAGCTCGAGAACAACAATGCCGTTTTGCTCATAACGCTCAAGAGACGCAACAGGGCGCTCTTTTGCATTATATCCGTCCTGATGACGGGTTTTATCCCGTTTATCCTGTTCGCTCATTCCCTGGCGTATCCGTTAGGTTACCTTGGTTTGCTGATTACAGAAGCCTTGTAACATTCCAGCCATGGGATTCAAGCTGTTTCAGGGCTTCGCGAGACCCCAGGGCCGCAGTGGTTCCGTTTGCGGCAAAGACTTCCAGCGCTTCGACCAGGGGCTCAATGTCTTCGGCAGTGGCTTCAAGTACCTGTTCACGCAGGGTTTGCCGGTTTTCATCGGTATCCCCGACCAGCCAGCGTAAAAGAGATGTGAGCCCTTTGGCATCCGGCAACAAATGTTCATCCAGCGCGCCTACAGTGCCGATGATGCCGCTCTCCAACACGCTGCGGTCCTTGGCGATGGCGCGCAACGCCTTTGCTGAAGCGTCAAAGGCCTCGATGGTGGTCAGAAGGTTGGGATCGCGGTAGCTGCCCATGCTCACCACACCGGAAAGGCGATCGATGTTGCAGAAAGCGCCGTACGCGCCGCCTTGCACCCGGACGCGGTCCCACAGCCACCCAGTGGAGAGCAGCCTGGACGCGACAAGGGCGGAACCGTGAAACTGGTACTTGTCCGTGTAAAGATTGGAGGCCTTGGCCACAAAGTTGATCTGGGACGAGATGCTCATTGCCTCGTTGCAGTGCCCCAGATGGTAGGCCTTACCAGCAGGCGTGGCGAAGTCGTCGCCCAACAATTCTTCCAATGTGTTTGTGGCAGCAGCGCCGTAAGGGCCTTTTGGCAGTGCGTTGAAAAAGCTTTCCAGAACAGGCGCTACACCGCGCATGGATTTTTCGGGCGTTGTCACGTTGCACACCAGCTTGTCACGCTGCAAGACCATGCTGCGAAAATGCTCCAGGGCTTCCTGCAAGGCTTCCACTGCGTTGCGTTTGCTGCTGAGTACGGCGGTGAGGCGGCGCAGAAAAAGCAGTTGGCTGGCGCCCTGTAGGGCTTCGCTTATCGCCGCTGCCTTGGAATGGGGCGTTTCTGCCCGGAGCATGGCAATGCGATGCCCCATGGGCGCGATCTTTTCCTCCATGCCGGCCAACTCTTCCTGCACCAGCTGCACCAGTCTGGAGGCATCGGCAAAACTTGCTTCACAAAGGATTTCCTGAAAAATGTCAGTCAGGTCTCCCACCTTGAGCAGCGTGGACTTGCCGCGCATTATCAGCCGCGCTGCAACGTCGCCTGAGCAGTTCATGGCGCTGACAAAGGGGTCGGCGTCGATGCCGCCCGTTTTGCGGGCGATGCGGGTGGAGAGCTCAACGTAATCTCTGCGGCTGGTGCCCATTTCCAGCAGTGCCCTGCAGAAAAGAGGCGTCAGCAGTTTGAGAAGGGGGCGTTTTGAATACGTGGGCAGCAGATCAAAAGCCAGGTCCAGATAGAGCAGGCCATTGGTGGGAATGTCATGCAGCAGCGTTTTTACACCGCCGTATACACGCTCTTCCTTGGCGATGGTGACGTTTTCCCGCGGCAGGTCGTCAATGGTCAACCGGGGCAGGGTTGCCAGCGCATCAGGGGAATCCGGCGTTTCCTGCAGCTTGCGCAGCACGTCGGCCTCTTCTGCCAGGTGCTTTTTGCCGGCTTCGTCCAGCTCCGCCAGCTTCTGCTCCACGCGTTTTTGCTCCTCTTGGAGCAGCGTCTGCGCTAAAGTGTCGTCCGGTTCGAGCAAAAGCGTCACCCTGTGTGGGTTGCGTAACAGCAAGGTGCGTATGCAGTCTTCAAAGACGGGCTGACCGGCAGCCAGACGTTCCTTCACGCTGTTCAAGGGAGCGGCAAACGCCAAAGGCGCGAAAGGTGACTTGTCATACAGCCATTGGGTCAGACTGCGCAGCATCAGGTTGAGCCCACGGGGGAAGCGCCCTGTGTTGTTTTCGCGCAGGTCGAACTCCAGGCTGTTCACAGCGGCTTCCACCAGCTCCGCCGGGAGTCCGTCGTTTGCAAGTCCTTCGAGGGTCGAGATGATCAACGCTTCGACGCGCTCTGCATTTTCTTTGGCTATACCTTTGAGCCCCGTGGAAAAGTAGGATTGCGCCAGTTCGGTTTCCAAGCCGATGCCGACCATGTCCTCCCCGAGTCCTGAATCCAGAAGCGCCTTGCGCAAAGGCGCGCCGGGAAGGCCGACAAGGATTGTTTCCAACATCTGCCAGACAAGGGAATCCTCCACTTCCGGCGCCTGCGGAAAGAGCCAGGAAACAGTCACGAGACAACGCTCCCTGCGATGATCCTCATCTTCTTCCTGCGCATCCGCAGGGTAGGGCAGAGTAAGGGTGGCCGGCTCAGTCATGGCTGGCTGCAAAGGAACGGAGGTGTCCACATCCAGCTTCCCAAAAGGAGCGATGCACGCGTCGATCAGTTCCAGTCGTTTTTCCTCGGGGTCGTTGCCGTGGAAAAAGAACCGGGCATTGCTCGGGTGATAGCAGGTGTCATGGAAACGCTTGAAATCTTCATAGGTCAGATCGGGAATGTTGGCCGGGTCGCCCCCGGAATCCAGGCCGTAGAGCGTATCGGGAAACAGCGTCTGCTGGGCCTTTTCGTGCAATTGGGCGTCGGGAGAGGAATAAGCGCCCTTCATTTCATTATAGACCACACCCTTGAAAGCATATCCTTGCGGCGCATCCGGCGCAGGTTCAAGACGCCATCCTTCCTGCCGGAATACATGCTCTGGGATCAGGGGGTGGAATACTGCGTCGAGATAGACATCGATAAGATTGTAGAAATCCTGCACGTTGGCGCTGGCCACCGGGTAGCAGGTCTTGTCAGGAAAGGTGAATGCGTTGAGAAACGTCTTAAGCGATCCCTTTAGCAATTCGACAAAGGGTTCTTTGAGTGGGTATTTTTCTGAACCGCACAGCACGCTGTGTTCGAGGATGTGGGCCACCCCCGTGGAATCACTGGGAGGGGTGCGGAAGCTGACGCCAAAGACCTTGTTTTCGTCTTCGTTCACCAGTGACAGCAGTTCAGCGCCGCTGGCTTCGTGGCGCCACAATTTTACCGTGGATGCTATTTCTTGAATTTCTTGCTCTTCCAAGAGCTTGAAACCGTGTACCAAATCCATGTATCCTCCTGTTGCGTCCCTGTTGGATTTACATAGTGATTGACTTGTGATTTTCGCCCTGGGGCGAGGAGCATCAAGGCCTGCGTCAAGCAACAGGGTGCAAAAAATAACCTACCATGCTACAGGCATGGCGAAAGGGGTTATACATGAGCTTTGTAAAGAATAAAACTCTGATCGTCACAGGGGCTTCCACCGGGGTGGGGCGGGCACTCGCCCTGGAATTGGCGGCCAAAGGCACCAAGCTCGTGCTCAATGCACGGGGCCTTGGCACAGACAGTAAACTGGATGCGGTTTGTTCGCAATGCGCGGAGTTGGGGGTGCAGGTCGCCTGCGTCACCGGAAGCGCCGGGGATGACGCCACTGCTTCCGAGATGGTGGAAAAGGCAATGGAGCTTGGTGACTTCGTCGGCTTTATCCACGTGGCAGGGGTGCACAGTCCGGGGCCTTGCATCTGGGAACTGCAGCCTGAACAGTTTGACGAGGTTTTCGAGGCAAGCGTGCGCGGGGCTTACATGCTGATACGCCATGCCGTACCGCGGCTTTTGGAGCGCCCTCCTGAAGAAGGACGTCCTAGCGGTCTTGCTGTTTTTTTCGGTTCCGGTGCGGCGCAGATCGCCCAACCCGGGATAGCCGCCTACTGCGCGGCAAAGGCTGCAGAAGAACACCTCATGCGTCAATTGGCTGCAGAAGCACCCGAAATCTGCACCTTTGCCTACCGTCCCGGCATAGTTGACACGCGTATGCAGACCCAGGCGCGCCATGCAGAAGGCGGCGCCGCGGAAAAGCTCAAGCAGGTATTTGTGCCCTGGAAGACGCAAGGCGAGCTGATTGCGCCCGAAACATCTGCAAGGGCCCTTTTGCGCGTGCTAGAGGGCGATTTGTGGTTTCATCATTCCACTGTATTGCGGGTGGACGATTTGACCTGATGCAATTATGCTACTGAACTGCTGCCGGAAATGGGAGCATCGGCTCTTTATTCCGGCATAAATACATTGCGTCACCTGGGAGCCTGGTGCGGGGGGAAACAAATATGGTGGATAAAAGCAACCTGGCAGATCTTTTGGATGATACCAAATGGGGGCGAGAGTTCGCCCGTGACGAGGTGGAAATCATTGCGCGCTATATGAGCGTGCAGCAATTCAAGCCTGGGGAATACATCTTCAAGCAGGGCGAGCGCCAGAATTTCATGGCCTTTATCGTTGACGGCAAGGTGGACATCGTCAAGGAAAGCGCCGATGAACTGGAGATGATAGTGGTGACCCTGCTGCCCAGCACCTATTTCGGCGAAATGAGCTTTGTGGACGAGGAACCCCGCTCAGCTTCGGCCGTGGCGCGCATCGAATCGACGTTGCTCTTTCTTTCCAATGACAATTTTGATCGTATCACCAATGAACACCCGGGTCTCGCCATCAAGATTCTCAAAAACATAGCCAAGCTCATCAGCCAGCGTCTGCGCATGACCACGGGCAAATTGGTCTATACCAGAAGCTGATTGCTCAGAGCTTTGCACCGCAGTATTTACAAAAGCCTGCGTCTGCATCATGGCCTTCCCTGGCGCAGGAAGGGCAGGCCTGCGTGCTGACGGGTTGGATTTTTCCCTTGCGCCCCTTGTTTATGGTCGCCATCTCCGTCGTTACGATACCTGTGGGGACGGCTATGATGCCGTAGCCCATGACCATTATCACCGATGCCACGGCTTGCCCCAAAGGCGTCTGGGGGGAAATGTCGCCGTAGCCCACGGTTGTCAGTGTCACTATGGCCCAGTACATGCTCCTCGGGATACTGGTGAAACCGTTTTCGGCGCCTTCTATGACATAGAGCAGGGATCCGAAAAGAAGCACCATGGTCAGCACTGCAGAAACAAAAACCAGGATCTTGCGGCGGCTTTGCTTGAGCGCAAGTACCAGAAATTCCGCTTCTCCCAGATAATGGGCCAGTTTCAGAACCCGGAACACGCGGAGCAGCCTGAGTGCCCGAACCACAAGAAAGTAGCGGCTGGAAGGCAGAAACAGGCTGACGTAGGATGGCAGGATCGCGAGCAGGTCGACCAGACCGTAAAAGCTCAATGCATATTTCAAGGGGCGCTCTACACAGATGAGCCTGAGCACGTATTCCACGGTGAATATGCCTGTGAAAACCCATTCCGCCACATTCAACGCCTGCCAATGACGCGACCGTACATCCGGCATGCTGTCCAGCAGCACAGCTGCAATGCTCAGCAGAATCAATACCAGCAGTAAAACATCAAATGCCTTGCCTGCCGGCGTGTCGGCCTCAAAGATAATTTCCTGCAATTTGCGGCGCCAGGCCGCCATGTGCACTACACGTCCGTCCGTGTGACGAAAACGATGTGCGGAATAGGGCGATTTCGTACTCATAAGTGCTGTATACCAAGATTATTTCGATAACACAAAAGGGATGCCCTCATTTTTTCAGGTGAATAGCCCCTCTTGCAGAGGAGGGCTACTTCTTCCAACAAAATAACTGCGGAACAAACAAGAAAAGGCTAGGCAAGAGGTATCAAATGATGTACTAATTGTTTCAAGCAGGGAAGCATATTTAGTTGAATCTATTGCAAGAAGGGGGGAAGATGGCTGTGAACGCATCGCTTCTCGAATTGCGCAAATTCGTTGCTCCGGAATTCGTGTTTGGGCCGGGCGCCTCAGAATTGGCGGCGCAATATGTCCAGCATCTCCAGGCGCGCAAGGTCTTCGTCGTCACGGATAAAGGAGTGAGTGACGCGGGCTGGACGCGTGTAATATGCGACCAACTTGAGCAAGAAGGCCTCCCCCATGTGGTTTTTCAGGATATAAGCCCGAATCCGCGTGCTGAAGAATGTATGGAAGGCGCCGCCCTTTATGCCAGAGAAGAGTGCGACGCCATCCTGGCCGTAGGAGGGGGCAGCCCCATGGATTGCGCCAAGGGTATTGGCATAGTGCATACCAACGGCAGTCACGTGTTGGAATTTGAAGGTGTGGACCGTGTGCCCATTCCTGGCCCTCCCCTGATTTGCATTCCAACGACATCCGGTACGGCGGCGGATGTTTCCCAGTTTGCCATTATTTCCGATCAGCAGCGCAAGGTGAAGATTGCGATCGTCAGCAAGACCATGGTTCCTGATGTTGCCCTGATTGATCCTGTTCTGACAACGACAATGGACAAGGAACTGACTGCCTGCACAGGGTTGGACGCCCTGACACACGCCGTTGAGGCCTATGTGTCCAACGCGAGTTCTCCCATTACCGATTTGTTTGCCCTTTCCGCTATTTCAAGGGTGTTCAACTTTTTGGAAAAAGCCATTCAATATCCCGATGATCTTGAAGCGCGAAGCGAAATGCTCCAGGCCAGCCTGGAAGCCGGACTTGCCTTTTCCAACGCAATACTAGGGGCAGTGCACGCCATGGCCCACAGCCTGGGCGGTTTTCTGGATTTGCCTCATGGGGCCTGCAACGCTATTTTGTTGCCGTACGTCATGCAATACAATATGGAAACATGCCCGGGGCGCTTCAAGTCTATGGCGGGCGCCATGGGCATCGATATCTCTTCGATGAGCGAACAGGAGGCAGCCCAGGCCGCCATCTCGGCCGTGGAGCGGCTCAAAACGAGTGCGGGTATCACGCTTTCACTTGGTGAACTTGGTGTTACCTCGCAGGTTCTGGATGCGCTGGCGGCCAAGGCCATGGCCGACCCCTGCATGCTGACAAACCCTCGCGAAGCCAGCGCGGAAGATATTGTGCATATTTATGAGCAAGCACTCTGACAATAAACCAGGAAATGCTGCAAAAAGCGCAGAGGAGAGACGCAGGCTCATAGGTTTGGGCGAGCGCTCTTTTCACAAGAGCTATTATCCAGAGTTGCGCAAGCGTCTTGAAGAGTTGGAACGTTTTCGTACGTTGCTGGATCAGGCAAATGACGCCATTTTGCTGGTGAAATTGCCAGAGGCTCTTATCGTGGATTGCAACGAGTCTGCGGCAAGGAGTCTGCGGCTTTCCCGCGAGGAAATACTGGGAAGCCATGCCTCGGAGCTTTTTGATGATGAAAATTGCCGTGGCGTTTTGCGGACCTTGAGCAATCCCGAAGCTGCCAATTCTGGCACCCATCAAGTACTCTGCATCCATATGCCTTTGCAAAATGCTGCAACAGAAAACGATGCGCCCGAGGCCATGGAGCTGACCATTTCCATGCGCGGTATAGGTGATGAGCGCTACGCTGTCATTGTTGCCCGCGACGTCAGCAAGCGCATGCGTACAGAGCAGGCGTTGCGCGAGGCCGAGGAAAATTACCGCTCTATCTTTGAAAATGCGTTGGAAGGAATTTACCAGGCTACCTATGAGGGGCGTCTGCTCAGCCTCAACCCCGCCTTTGCATCGATTTTTGGCTACGATTCTGCGGAGCACATGCTGCAAGATGTCAATAATGTCAGGCATGACATTTACCATAAGCAAAAAGACAGGGACACTTTTCTCAAGACGCTTGTCGAGAATGATGTGGTGCGGGATTATGAACTGCGGCTGCGGCGCAAGGACGGCGTCAGAATCTGGGTTGCCGTGAACGCGCGTCTGTTCCGCAACGAGGTTGGAGAGCCCGATAAAATTGAAGGCTTTGTGGCGGATATAACTGCTCGCCGTGAATTTCAGGAGGAACTCGCCAGACTCAATCGCCGCCTGGAAAGCAAAGTCAGGGATCGAACACGTGACCTGGAGCTCAAAGCCAGGGAGTTGGAAGACGCCAACCGCAAATTGCGGGAACTGGACGCCATGAAGAATTCCCTGCTCTCTTCAGTGTCTCACGAGCTGCGGACTCCGCTGACGTCAGTGCTGGGCTTTACACGGCTTATCGAAAAAGATTTCAGTCGTGCGTTCAGCCCTTTGGCAAAGGGCAAGGCCACGCTGGAGCAGAAGGCGAACCGCATACATGAGAATCTGGAGATCATCCGCCACGAGAGCGAACGACTGACCAGAATGATCAACGATTTTCTTGACCTTTCCAAGATTGAATCGGGCCGGATCGAGTGGAACGATTGCCGGGTGAAGCTGGACGACGCCGTGAATGGAACTATTCAGGCCGTTCGCGGGACATTGGATGGCAAACCTTTTGTGACGCTGGACATCTCGCTGCCGGATGACATGCCCCCGTTGTTCATTGATCCGGACAGGCTTTTTCAGGTGCTGCACAACCTGTTGAGCAATGCAGTGAAATTTACCAATGAAGGTGTCATCAAGCTGGAAGCAACCATTACCGAGGCAGATGAACTGCACCTGGTGGTTGTCGACTCCGGCGCAGGAATTCCGGAAGAAGACCTGGAAAGTATTTTCACCAAGTTTCATCAAGTGCGCTGGGACGAAGCCCAAGGTCCCAAACCCTACGGCACGGGTCTGGGGCTGGCCATTTGCAAGCAGATCATAGAACACTACGGGGGGCGCATATGGGCTGAGTCCCCTGCAGCAGGGGGCGCTGCCCTGCATTTCATACTCCCCCTTGTCGATTCCAGACGCCTTGAAGTCGTTTAACGCCCGTCACCCGCCCCTTTTTCAGCCAACAAATTGTGTAGCGCACCCCTCCCATGAGCGGAGGGACGTTAATGGCAGCGCTTTTTTCAGCGTTCATTGCCTGTCTATTTTTGCAAAAATGTTATCTTAAGTTGTGGTAAAGATGATATTTTTGTAAAAACCTTGACTTGAATACGTTTTTTTGGTTTATTGGCGTATAGAAGTCATCTCATCATCTATGTGAATAAGGAGAATTCAATGCAGAAAGCGACCCTGGAAAAAGTATTCGAGTACGCCTCTATGCCTGTTCATGGCACCCTTTCCCGTAAATTGCGCAAAGACCTCAAGCTGCAGGTCAACGAAGGGCGCGTTTACGAGGAAGCAGTCATCTTTCTGGGGGAAGAGTTTGTACGTGTAACCGAGAAGAACGGGGATGAAGACGTCAATACCTACTACTGCTGGGAATCCATCGCCTCAATCCGCACGTACTCCAACCCCAGGGGGTAGGGGCATTGTCTTCCGGAAACGAGCATTGTTTCCAAACATGAAAAAAAACGGGCCGGATCGCCAAAGCGCGATCCGGCCCGTTTGTAATTGTGGGATGTGAGCGGCTAGAAAAGGTGTCCGCCCTGGAACACAAGGGTTGCAAGAGCAAATGCCAACACGGTGTTGAAGCCCATGCTGAACAGGGCCCAGTTCCAAGAGCCGGTTTCTTTGCGAATGGCCGCCACGGTAACAAAGCAGGGCGCATAGAGCAGTACGAAAATGATGTGGCTGAGTCCCCGCGGTAATGTCCATTTGGGGTCTTTGGCCAGTCTGGCCTGGAGGCCTTCGCTCTGGGTTTCTGGCGCTTCACTCAAAGAGTACGCCGTGGCCAGGGCGGAAACAATGACCTCCTTGGCGGCGAATCCACCAATGAGGGCGATGTTGCTCCGCCAATCAAAGCCTGCAACCTCGCTCACTGGCTCCAGCGCGGTTCCCAGGCGGCCGGCAACAGAATATTTCAGGGTATCAGCCGGTGGCAGGTCAGGATCGTCGGGCATGGGGAAGGTCATGCCCGCCCACAACAGAATGGAGATAGCCAGAATAACCGTACCGGCCTTTTTGATGTACTGCCAGGTACGCTCCCAGGCGTGGATGCACATGCCCCTGATTGTTGGGAAACGGTAGGGGGGCAGTTCCATGACAAAAGGCGTTGCCGGCCCTTTGATAAGGGTGCTGCGCAGAATTTTTGCCACAAGCAGGGCGATAACCCAGCCGAAAAGTGTGATGCCAAAGAGCGCCTGGGCCTGGTGGCTGGGAAAAAATACCCCTGCCAGCAAAATGAATATGGGGAGCTTGGCGCCGCATGTCAGGAAAGGGGCCGTCAGGATGGTGGCCAACTTTTCTTTGGGACTGCGTAGGGTTCTGGTGGCCAGCACGCCGGGCACGGCGCACCCGCCCCCTATCCCGCCGGAAATGATAAAAGGCATGACGGAGCTGCCATGTAATCCGAAAGTGCGAAAGATGCGGTCCAGCATGTAGGCCACCCGCGCCATGTATCCGGAGTCTTCAAGAAAGGCGATGAGGAAAAAGATGATGAGGATGAGCGGCACAAAACTCATGACCCCGCCTACGCCGTCGATGACGCCGGAGATCAGCATGGAGCGCAAAAGGCCTTCCGGCATCAATGCGCGTACCGTGTCACCCATCCAGGCGAAGATGGCCTCCATCCACCCCATGGGGACTTCGCCCAGGGTAAACGTGATCTGGTAAACTGCGAACAGGACGCCGATCATGATCAGCGGACCAAAAAGCCTGTGGGCAAGAATTTTGTCCAGCCTGTCGGAGAGGTCGATGCGCTCGCGCAAGGGTTCACGCGTCAGCACCCCTTGCTTGAGCAGAGAAGTGATGAACCCGTAGCGGTAGTCGGCGATGAGCGCTTCCGGATAGGTGTTGAGCGTTGCCTGGCAGTGCTCGGAAACCTTGGCGGCCATGGCTTCGAGTGCATCGGAAAGCTTGCCCGCCTTGCGCCCCAGAACCCGTACCTCGTCGTCGTTTTCCAGATACTTCAAGGCAATCCACCGTGCAGGAAAACGATCAGTGAGAAATTTTTGCTCTTCGATACGGGCGGCCATTTCTTCCAGCACGGGGTCCAGGTCAGGGCCGTAGGAAATGTTGAGTGGCGTCCAGGGCTGCCCTTTGCGCCCTGCCGCGAGACTGGCAGTGCGGCCAACGAGTTCCTTGACCCCTTTCCCAAGACGGGCAACGGTCTCCACCACGGGAAGGTGCAGCAATTCTTCCAGGCGTTCGCTGTGAATGCGCAGCCCCTGTTTGCTGGCTTCGTCCATCATGTTCAACGCCAGGATAACAGGGGCGCCCAGCTCCAGAAATTGCACTGCAAGGTATAGATTGCGCTCCAGGGCGCCGGCATTGAGCACGGCGACCACGGCGTCGGGACGTTCGTCAGCCAGGAAATTGCGGGCGACCAGTTCTTCCTGGGTGTATGCAGTCAGAGAATACGTGCCTGGCAGATCCACGACATGAAGGGTACGCTCCCCAAAGGGGACGAAACCTTCTTTTTTCTCCACGGTTATGCCGGGGTAGTTGCCCACATGCTGGCGCGCCCCTGTAAGGGCGTTGAACATGGTGGTTTTGCCGGAGTTTGGATTGCCGGCAAGGGCGATGCGCAATGTCTTGGAGGACATGGCGTCGTGATGTTGGTGCGCGTTGTGGCGCGATCCGCCATGCCCGTGGTTCATGCCTGCAGCACCTCAACAGTGATGTGGTCTGCCTCGTTGTTACGCAGGGTCAGGGTGAAGTCCTTGACGCGCAGGGCTACCGGGTCTTTGAGGGGCGCACGCCCAATGATTTTGATCTCGCTGCCGGGAACCAGCCCCATGTCGCGCATGCGCCGCATGAGCTCCCCCTGTCCGTCAATGCTGACGATACGGGCACGGTCGCCGATCTGCAGCTTTCGTAAATTTATGGTGTTGTTGTCAGTCATTGGATAGCAGACTCGCTTTTCACCACCAGTGTCGGCATTCAAAAGGGCGACACTGTGGCCAGTGCAATCGGTAATCGTTTTCACATTCTTAAAACAAGAGGCGGATCATACGGATTCCCGTTGCATGCCGCAAGTACATGATTGTGGCTTCCCCCTGGCTGGGGAAGTCTTGAGGAGGGCGCATGGGGGAGCTCCCATTGGCTCACGTAAGGAGTGTTTGGGAGGCTGCCCCATTATTTTCTAAAGTCTTCTATTTCCAGGCTGGGGCACGTGTCCCGCAATTCCTTGCTGGGCTTTCCCTGCCCGTTGTTGCAGCAACCGCACCCTGCACATGGGTCGTTGGAAGCTGCATTTTTAAAATGTCTACGGATTAGGTATAGAATTGCGGTGCAGATAATGATGCCAACGAGTATTCCTTGCAGCATAAATCCTCCAATGCTGACGCTCTACGGGAAAAGTGGCGGATTGAACGGCGTGTCAGCTGAGGTGGCTTGTACCGTTGCCGCCATTGCTGGGCGGGCTGGCAGAGGACGCGTTACCGCACGGGCAGGTTGCGTTTTCGCTTGCAACATCATGGCCGTAGACTCTGCTGGCCATGCCGTGCCCAATGGCTACGTTGCTTCCCCTGACTTTTAACAAACAAGGGCCGGGCCCCTGAGAACATACTTCTACCAATGTGCCTGGTGTCAGGCCCAAGGCGCAAAGCCTTCCGCGTGCTTTGGGGCATTCGCAGAGCTTTTCAATACGTACCCGGCTGCCAGCCGGAAATTGTGGAAGCGACATGCTTGTTGTGGTCGCCATAAATCTCTCCCTTTGTGCTGGGAAAGAAATAGTTGTGTTGAAAATGAATGTCAAGTTCCATGATCTTGATTCTCTTTGTCAAATCATGGAACACACTGAAACAACAAGGAGAAAAGACATTATTTCTGTCCTGGGAGAAGTGGAAGCGGAGGGCAGTTCAGGGTTACGGCAGCGCCGCGTATAAATTCCCCCTGCAAAAGCGGCACCCCAAAGGCGCGCGATATGGCTTGACTGCATGCCTGCAGAAGCATTTCTTTTGAGAGCAGGGGCAAGGAATTGAGTCGTGTCAGGGCCTTATCCACCGCCTGCAGCGTGACTGCTTCCTGCTGTGGCTCCTGCAACGTATCCAGGCCACAGGCCCGGGCTCCTGCCAGAAAGCGCGCACCCGCATCCGTTTCATGAGCGGAATCCCCCCAATAGGCCGTGGCATACATCAGCAGGGCGCAGTCTGTGGCATAGGATGCCAGTTTCTTTCGGGCTGATTCGCATTCCTCAGGCAAGGGAGGCGGGGGCGGAGGTTTTACAGCATCCGGGGTATATTTGTTGTGTAGGAGCTGCTCCATGGCCTTGCGCAACATCCATTCAAAGATGGAGATGCGGCGGTCTGCCCCGATCAGGGCATGAAGCGTTGCAACAAGTTCCTCAAGGGCGTCCGCTTCAAGGTCTATCAACGTAACGTGCGTGGTATCCAGCAAGGGAAGCCACACCGCTTTTGGGGCTGAATCCAGCAACAAGCCAAGCTCCCTGGCCAGGTCATGAAACGGCAGGTCGCAGCGGTCGAAAAGCGTATCAGCAGTCATTCGCCGGGCCTTGCCCTCTGTACGTGAGAGCACCATGGCGCAGAGCAGGGCCGGTGCTTCGTGTTGTGATCGCGCCGCGGCTATTATTCTGTCCGGAAGGCGTGAGAGCATTTTGCGGGCATGGCTTTGGTGGACGCGCATCGTTTCAATGACTTCACCGACAACTCCTTCCCTTATTTCTGTCAGCCGCGTGAATCCTGCCATTTCGGTAAGGCTTTGCGCCTGCACCACGCGCCGTATTGCTTCCTCGTCCACAGGAGCGTCCTCAGGCAGTGGCCCGGCATACTGTGGGGCTATCCGCAAGATGCGCTCCTTCAAGGGAGGGTGCGTTGCCAACATGCGTGAAAGCCAGGTGTTCAGACCTGCGGCAAAATACAGATGGCTTGCCTGGGGCGCTCTGGGCGTACGTAACACGGTGCCCTGTTCGCAGCCGCCTGCCGTGAGCAGCACCTGAATAAGGGCCTGAGGGTTGCGTGTGTAAGAAACTGCAGCTGCGTCAGCAAGAAATTCTCGCTGTCGCCCCACAGCGGCCTTGAGCAGGGTGGCGCAAAAACCGCCAATGCTGCCGATGGCGAACAACACTGCGCCGGCGATAACTCCGGGAATGAAGCCTTCCGTATCGCCGGGACCATTTGAAACGGTATTTGTGCTGGCTTTGAGCAGCACGTGGCCGGTCAGGCTCAAAAAAACAATACCATGCACATGGCCAATGAGCTTGAGGTTCAGACGCATGTCACCGTTTAGAATATGGCTGAACTCGTGGGCTACCAGGGCTTGCAGGCTGTCACGTTTGAGAAGTTCGGCAGCGCCCCTTGTGATACCGATAACGGCTTGATGTTCGTTGAGGCCGGCGGCAAAGGCATTGACCCCGGGTTCACCATCCAGAAGGTAGACCAGGGGGGGGGTGGTCATCGAGGCGATGGCGACTTCCTCCACGACATTGAGCAATCTGCGTTCGATGGGAATGTGCGTATCCTGACGGATAAGGCGGCCCCCCAGACTTTTTGCAAGGGCTTCGCCCCCGCCTTTTTGGAGTTGACGCATCTTCCATAGGGAAGCTGTCAGGATTAACAGACCAGTGGTCAAGGCCACCAGCAACAGAACTAACGGCACGTTCAGGGGGGGCTGTCCGTCAGTTGTAAACATCTGAAAAATGGGAAGGACCAGGGCCAGAACGCCGGCCACGGAAAGAACCACCATGCCGACTACGCCTAGGGTTCCCAAAAATAGATAGAACAGCAGACTGCCTGTAGCCTTGCGGGCTTGCTCCTGATTGTCTGCAATGCCCATGCTCCCCCCTGTGGCAAAGAAAGACGTGTGAAGCTGTACCAGATCGCTTAGTTTCTGGGTGCTGCGGAAAGGCTTGCTTCAAAATCGACAGGCTCAGTGGTTCTCAGGTCCAGAAAACGCTCCTGCTGAAATCCCAGGCCGCCTGCCACGATGAGTGCCGGAAAGGACTCGCGCCAGGAATTGTATGTGGCAACAGCGTCGTTGTATGCTTGTCGCGCAAAGGCAATACGATTTTCGGTGGAACGCAATTCTTCCATAAGGTCCAGGGTGTTTTGCCCGGCTTTGAGGTCGGGGTATTCCTCCACATGGAGCAGCAGACTGCGCAAAAGCGCTGTGAGTGCGTTTTCTGAGCGAGCCAGGTCGCTGAACGTTTCTTCGGAATTGAGTTGCGGCGGAAGGCGGCGCAGGGCCGCGATGGCGTCATTGCGTGCCATGGTAACGGCTTCGAGGGTCTCGCGCTCATGCTTCATGGCGCCTTTTACAGTGGCCACAAGACGGGGCACCAGGTTGTGGCGGCGCCTAAGCTGTACATCTATTTGCGCAAAGGCATTGATGCAGCGCTGCCGGAGAGAGACGAGCCTGTTATAGGCCTGCACTGCGCCAAACAACAAACACAGGACCAGCAAGGCTGTAAGGATGAGGGTGGTGAACATGCGGTCATGGTAACATGCTCCCGCGCTCTTAGGAAGCGCCTGCACTGCAGTATCTTCTTACCTTTAAGAGCGCGGGAGCGTTATTGATTACAATTATTTCACGAGTTGCCAGTCGCCGTTGACTATTTTCACCATTTCAAACGCGTCGGCGGAAAGTCCGTTATGGTCTTCGGCGGAGAAGTTGAAGACGCCCCCTGTTCCGACAAAGCCGGTGGTTTTTTCCAAGGCGTCGCGGATGGCCTGTGGTTCGGCAGAACCAGCAGCATCAATGGCGTTGAAGACCAGCATCACGGCGTCCCAGCCGTGTCCGCCAAAGGCGGAAACAGGTGCGTCAAAGGTTTCTTCATAGTCTTTGATGTATTGTTTGAGCACTGGCTTCTGGGGGTTGTCGTCGGAAATCTGATCGGCAACGATCAGACGCCCCGCTGGAAGCATGATGCCTTCTGCAGCGTCGCCGGCCAGTTCAATGAACTTTTTGGAGGCCACACCATGGCTCATGTACAGCGGCGTCTGGATACCGAGCTGCGTGCGGTTGCGGGCTACCACTGCCGGACCGGGGTTGGTGCCCCAGCAAATGATGGCGTCCGGCTCCAGCCCCTTGATCTTGGTCAGTTGGGCGGTCATGTCGGTGTCCTTGGGGCCATATACTTCGTCGGCAACGAGTTCAAACCCCTTTTCAGGCACCAGTTCCCGCATCACGGCGCGGCCGGCCTGGCCGTATCCATCGGATACGGTGATGATGGCCAGCTTCTTGTACCCCTGGGCAGCGGCATGCTCCAGGATACGTTGCACGGCGTGGCGGTCGCTTTGCGGGGTCTTGAATACCCAGGGATTGACCGGCTTAACGATCTTTTCGGCCGCAGAGCAGGAAACCAGGGGAATTTTGGCTGCGGAAAACTTGTTCATGATCGCCAGGGTATTGCCGGATGTGGTGGGGCCGACAACCGCGACCACACGGTCCTTTTTCAGCAGCTTGTCGGTGTTCAGCACCGATTTGTTTACGTCGGTTTCGTCGTCATAAATGATGATCTCAACAGGCCGGCCGAGGAGCCCGCCCTTGGCATTGATCTGTTCCTGTAGCATTTCCGCGGTGTTTTTTTCTGGCTCCCCCAGGAAGGATGCGGGACCCGTGGCCGAAAAAATTGCGCCGATCTTGATGGGGTCCTGGGCGAAAGATGTCCATGGCGTGAGCATACACAGAGCCATTGCCAGAAGCAGAGCCGTCCGGATCATTAGTTTCCCTCCTCGGGGTGTTTCGCTCCCTATGCGCAACAACTATCCTCCCAAGTCAGACAAGGGGAGGACGCCATTCGCTACACGGTGTGCGGCATATGGTTTTCTACCAGTGGCAGGTGGGTAGACGCGGCAACCCTACTTATGCGCGTCCTTTTCGCTGTTTGTTATGAAAATGGAGGGATGTCAAGAGTTGACGCAAGAATGGGGCGTGTGTGCTGCCTCATGTGGTAGGGAATTTTGCTGCAAAAAAGGGGGGACGGCAGCCAGGAAGAGGGGGGCTCCTGGCTGCACACTGCCCAAAAACAGTCAGCTTGGCTGATACCCCTCATCCTTGGGAAGCGAGCCTTTCATGGCGGCGGCTTTGGCAAGTTCGTCGCAGCGTTCGTTATCGGGGTCTCCAGCGTGCCCCTGCACCCAGTGCAGCGATATGTCATGTTCTTCTAGCAAGGGGAGGAGGCGTTGCCACAGATCCTGATTTTTAACAGGTTTTTTTGCGGCGGTTTTCCAACCATTGCGCTGCCACCCTTTTAGCCAGTTTTTCTCTACAGCATCGCGCAGATAGCGCGAGTCGGTGTAGAGGTCTATCTGGCATGGCTCGGTGAGAGCGGTAAGTCCTTCGATGGCGGCCAACACTTCCATGCGGTTATTCGTCGTTGGGGCGTATCCTCCTGAGAGTTCAAGGGTGTGATCTTTGTACCGCATGACGGCAGCCCAGCCGCCGGGGCCGGGATTGCCGAGGCAGGCGCCATCCGTGGAAAGTTTGATGTTCTTCATGGTATCCTTAAAATGGTGAAAAGGGCGTGCTTATTGCGCCTGCTTGGGCTCTGCCTGTGTGTTCTCGCTGGCAGTATTCTGAGGTGGGGCGATTTTGGAGCGGAATTCTTCGCTCTTGGGCATGCTCAGGGTACTGCATTTGTGGTAGATGTCACCCAGCGCAGACAGCAGGCCTTCAGGCCATTCACCCCGTTTGAAGGCAGGGGCGAAATACGTTTGGCCAACGTTGTTTACAAATTCAGGACCAAGCGCAGCGCCCACCAAAGGGGGCAGAACCACTTGCACACGCTGTTGGGCAGGGTGCACACCAAAAAACATGGTTTTGCTGTCGAGTTCAGGAATTTCAAAATTTTCGTCGCCGATCCAGACCTTTATTTCCACACCAAATTGCTTTTTGAACAGGGTAGAGAAATCGTTCAGTTGCGAGCGCATTTCCGGACTCAGGGCATCACCCATGTCCACCACCGTACTTTTTGACTCGAAGTTCTCCACTGTTTTTGCGGCGTTGAGCCAAAAAAGCCAGCAGGTGACAGCAATGACGGCTAGAAGCCCCATAAGGCGCAGAAAAACTTCCGAGCCTCTCTTGCCGCGAATCAGCGGCACTCTGTTGCCACGACGGGAAAAAAACACGTTTTACCTCACTTGCCCCAGGGAGTAAGTTGTCAAAAGGTGGCATGCGACTCCCATGTTCAGCAACGTAGTGGCCTGTGCCTTGCCGCCTTGTCAAGAGTGCGCGGACTCTGGAAATCGCACAGATGTTCATAACTTGATGCCTTGGCGTAAGGCGGCTATGCTGCAGAAGCGGATTCGTTCTGAACTGATGGGGGGACCATGAGCTATCACGACATGAGGCAGTTTATAAACGAAAGCCTGGAAGCAATAACGGAGCGAAATCGCGACGTTAAAAAAGTGACCCTGTGGGGGATGCTGGCCAACCTGCTGTTGGCCATCTTCAAAATGAGCGCCGGCTCGTTGGCCTGTAGCCAGGCTGTGCTGGCGGACGGCGTGCACAGTCTTTCTGATTTGGGAACAGACATCGCCGTGCTGGTGGGCATGCGGTTTTGGTCCGCCCCTCCGGATGGTGACCATCCGCACGGGCATGGTCGCATCGAGACCCTGGTGACGGTAGGTATTGGCCTGGCCCTGGCCGCCGTGGCAGTGGGGCTTGGTTGGGAGGCCCTGGGAACTGTCCGCAATCAGGAAGTCGCCCAGCCTGGATGGATTGCATTTTGGGCGGCGATCATTTCAGTGATAACCAAGGAAGGGCTCTATCACTGGACGGTTCGGGTAGCGCGGCGGACCAATTCTTCCGCCCTGGAGGGCAATGCCTGGCATCACCGGTCCGACGCATTGAGCTCGCTGCCTGCGGCTGCAGCCGTGGCTGTGGCCGCCATCTGGCCTGAGTGGTCCTTTGTGGACCGCGTTGGCGCCATTATCGTTACCCTTTTTATTTTGCAGGCCGCGTGGAAGATTACCTTTCCCGCGTTGCAGCAGCTTATTGACCACGGCGCGTCAGAGGATCAGGTCCGGCGTATCGAAGAGGTCGCCAAGGCCACGCCCGGCGTGATGGAAGTGCACGCAGTACGCTCCCGCTACCTGGGGCAGGGGTTGCAGGTGGACCTGCATGTGCTGGTCGATCCTGACCTCACCGTACGCGAAGGGCACGCCATTTCTGAAAAAGTGCGGCTGCGGTTGCTGGAGCTATGCCGCAAGGTGCAGGACGTTGTCGTGCATCTGGAGCCCTATGTTCAGGAAGAAATAGATCCTTCCGACAACTGAGCTTCCTCTTTTCTTGCCGTGGTTTTGCCCATTCTTGCCGCGCGTGTTCCTTCCCATACCAGCAACAGCACGCCTGTAAGAACAAAGCACCCTCCCACATACCCAATGGGGCGGAAAAATTCGCCCCACCAGATGAAGGCGAGCAGGGCGGCCAGGACTGGCTCCAGGTTTGCCGTCACCGCAACCCGTGTGGGGTCCAGAACCTTGAGCCCCACGCAATAGGACATGTAGGCGCCATAGGTGGTGAAAAAGCCAATACAAATGAAGACTATCCAGATCAGGGTGCCGTCTTCGCCGGCGAAGGGGGGCCATGCTGTGAACTCCACAAAAGGAAAAAGCCCCACCGCGCCAATGGCCATGGTGTAGAGATAAAGGGTGGCGGCGCTGTAGTCGCGCAGGTAGCGCTTGCCGAAAATATAATGCAGGGCATAGGTCAGGCCAGAGAGCAGACCGCATCCCACGCCAAGGGGGCTGACTTCTTCCAGGGCAAAGAGACCATCGCCTCCGGCTCCGCCGGCGCTGCCGAGGGAGACAAGGGCCGCACCTGCCATAGCCACAAAAAGGGCCAGAAGTTTGACAGGGGTCATGGGCTCGCGAAAAATAATCCAGGAGAGCAGGGCAACCCATGCGGGCGCCGTATACAGCAGCATGGAGGCCAGGGCTGCGCCGCTTTCCTGCACGGCTACCTGATAAGCGCCGAAAAAGACCGCGATACCCGTGAGGCCAAAAGCGATAAAAACGGGCAGGTCCCGAAGCTTGATACGCCACTGGTCGAATATCAGGCAGTGCACCAGGTAGAAAAAGGCGCCGCAACAAGCGCGCCAGAACCCTGTTTCCAAAGGGGTGGCGCCAGCCTGAAAGGCGAGTTTTGATGTGGGGCCGATGCATGCCCAAAGCAGGGCCGCAAGAACCACGAAAAGATAACCACGAATAGCCATGCCGCCTCCGGATGCCTTCACTGTCGCAAGCAATTCTTTTACGACGCAAAATGAAAGAGGCACTATAGACCTCGGCCGGAGTGGCTGCAAGGAAAATGTAGTGCAGCTAACGATATGACATTTTAAGCATTTTCAATAAAAAGATAATCTGTCAGTTCAATTGGAGCGCCCTCATCGGCGTTTCCCGCTGTGTCGGACGGTGTTTTCTCCTTGGCGTCATATTCGTAAGCCAGTCTATCCAAGAGATTTTCAAGCTCCCGCAAGTCGTTGTAATACGATGCAATGCGTATGTCGCACCCTTGCCAGGCATCTTTGGGAATCCAAAAAGGAAATGGCTTTTTATCATCTATCTGCTTGCGTAGCGATTCCGGGAGAGGTCGAAGATCATCAAGCATTGTAACTCCTTGGCTGCTCATGTGACGGGTTTCCGGCATTTCTTTCCGGTTTGGTGCAGATGTAGCAAGGAGCGCGCCACGCGGTGTGAAGTAGTATCGAGGTATGAAATTTTTTGCCTTGCCAGCTTGAGCAGAGAGGATTTAGCAGGTAAGGTCTTGGATTAGGGAGCACCGGTAGCGTTATAAACGCTGCCGGCGACTTTGCGCGGGCAGCTTGTGGCCTGCTCGCGTCCAACCTCAATAGAACGTAACGCTCTGAAAAAATGCGTTATTCTTTCAGGAGACTGCATTATATGATGCCGACAAGCACAACCGACGTCATTCGCGCACCTTTTGCCGCCTTACCCCTTGCCGTTTTTTTTTCCGTCTGTTTATTGCTGGCCGGGCTGTGTACCCCCATGCATGCATGGAGCGCCAAGCAAAACGTATACGACAAAGTGAACGAAGCCGTGAAAGCCCAATCCGAGGGCAATACCGGTCACGCGTTTCAGCTCTATAACGACATCATTAATTCCGGGGATTTGAATTCAGATCCCAACATTTTGGCCTACATCTACAACAACCGCGCCGTCATTCAGCTTTCGCGCGGCAATGAAGGCATGGCCTTTGCCGATTTCGAAAAGGCTTTGGAACTCAGGCCGGACCCCACTGCATATTATAACCGTGCCTTGCTGCTTTCCGAACGCGGACGCCAGCAGGAAGCCCTGGCCGACCTGGACAAGGCAATCGAACTGCATCCTAAATACTCCAAGGCTTTTGAACAGCGTGGGTATCTGCGGCTCGATATGGGCGACAGCAAAGGGGGGCGCAGTGACCTGCGCATGGCTGAGGCATTGCGTATGAAAATAGAATTCCTCGACCTGCTGGATGCTGTGCGCATTACCGGCAAAAGTGCTCCCGGCGGCCAGCCCGGGCGTGAAAGCATGCGTGTGGAGTAAGCGGTGCCCCTGGTCAAATGTCCTGATTGCAACCGTGAGGTGTCTGACAAGGCGCCTCACTGCATTCATTGCGGCTGCCCCAAACCTGGGGAAGCGCGCAAAACGCCCCCTGCTGCCCCGCCACCCAAGAGACCCAAGCCTGATGTGGTCATAACACTGCTGGGCGCAGTGTTGCTGGCTGTCGGATTGGGGTGTCTGGTCGGGGGAATGCCGGGATATTCCGGTCTGGCGCTCTTAGGGGGGGTGGTGGCCGTGCTTACCGGCGGCATCTGGAGCTGGTTGAAGCGCGACTAAGCTGTTTATTCCATGAGAATCAGGAGCTCTGCATGAAAAGTTTTCGCAAGGAACTGTGGTTCGACGTGCCTACGCGCCGCGCTTTCATCAACATCACCCCCAAAGTGGAAGAATGCCTGCGGGAAAGCGGTGTGCGCGAAGGGCTGGTGCTGGTGAACGCCATGCACATCACCGCCAGCGTGTTTATCAATGATGACGAGTCCGGTCTGCACCACGATTATGAGGTCTGGCTGGAAAAGCTCGCCCCGCATGAGCCTGTCTCCCAGTATCGCCACAACGTGGGCGAGGACAATGCCGATGCGCACATGAAACGCCAGGTCATGGGGCGTGAGGTTGTTGTCGCCATTACGGAAGGACGGCTGGACTTTGGCACCTGGGAGCAGATTTTTTATGGTGAGTTTGACGGCCGTCGCCGTAAGCGCGTGCTCGTCAAGATAATCGGCGAGTAATGTTTTTTCTGGCCTGGGGATGTCGATTAAAAAGGTAGAAAATTTTGCTTGCCCCGTGTCGATTCCGTGAGTACGCATGGTAACCTCATGCGAAATCCTCTGAAGCAAACAACTCCGTTGCAGTCGGACCTTACCCAGGGATCCATTGCGCCCCTTGTGCGCCAACTGGCAGTGCCGGCGAGCACGGGGTTCTTTTTTTCCACCATGTACAACGTGGTGGACACCTGGTTCGCGGGGATGATCTCCACGGACGCAGTGGCAGCGTTATCTTTGAGTTTTTCCCCTTTTTTTCTGATTGTTTCCATGGGCGGCGGGCTGTCTGCAGGGGGAACTGCCCTGATGGGCACCGCCCTGGGCGCTAAAGACGAGCGCAAGGCCTCGCTTTTCGCTATGCAGGGGCTGGTCTTCGGATTACTGGCCAGTCTGTTGATTACGCTGCTGGGGCTGCTTGTTTCCCCTGCTTTGTTTCGCTTTCTGGGCGCAGAAGAAGGGTATTTGGCAACCTGCATGGAGTACATGAACACCATTTTCGGTGGGGCCATTTTCTTTTTGCTGGTGCACATGTTCAACAGTGTGCTCAATGCCCGCGGCGATACCCGCAGCTTTCGCAATTTTCTTATCATTGGTTTTATTCTGAACTGCGTGCTGGACCCCTGGTTTGTATTTGGGGGGATGGGGCTGCCGGCCATGGGTGTGCGCGGCATAGCCCTGGCCACGGTTCTGGTGCAGTGCATCGGCAGTATCTATATGGGGCGCCGGGCGTGGAAGACCGGGCTTTTGCGGTTACACTCATGGCGCGATCTGGTGCCGCGGTTCACGCCTTTTCGCGATATTGCCAGACAAGGGCTGCCATCGAGCATGAACTACTTCACCATAGGTTTGGGGATTTTCGTCATCACCTACTATGTGAGCCAGTTCGGCAAGGCCCCTGTGGCTGCCTATGGAATAGGCACACGGGTGATCCAGATTGCGCTTATGCCTGCCATAGGCCTGAATATCGCTGCATTGGCGCTGGCTGCGCAGAATGCGGGGGCGTTGCGCTTTGAACGGGTGCACGCGGCCCTTGCCACCTGCCTGCGCTATGGCGCCTGGATCACGGCCGGGGGGATGGTGTTTGTACTTTTGCTGGCCGGGCAATTGATGGGTTTTTTCAGTGACGACCCTGCAGTGGTCGAAGCCGGCGCAGTCTATCTGCGCATAGACGGGCTGGCCCTGTACGGCTATGTGGCGCTCATGGTTTGTGTTTCCACGCTACAGGGGCTCAAGCGCCCCATGTTTGGTGTCTGGATAGGCATTTTTCGGCAATTTGTTGCACCGGTGGCTGTATTCCAGCTACTCATCTTTCTTGGCAGCGGACTGACAGGAATATGGTGGGGCATTTGCTCCATCGTCTGGTCTACCGCTGTCTTTGCCTTTTTCTACACGCGTTGGAAGCTTGCCCGGATAGAACAGGCGAAGTTGGCGGCGGAACCCGGCGGCAATGCATAACGCAGTGCAATGCGCCTTGTCAGGGATTCTCGCTCAGGAAGGTCTGTGGGAAGGGGCACTACAAATGCGACAAGGCGCCTTCGTTGGCAAAGAAGACCCGTGGTCCCTCTTCACCTGATTTATTGGGAGGGGGGGTGCCCGCAGCCGGAGGCGGTGAGCCGTCCGTGAGCACCATGCGGTACCCAAAGGATACATAAAGCTGGCTGCTTTGGCCGATATCGTCGGGGGAGATCACGAACTCAACGGGGATGCCGCTGTTTATCAGCTCTGGCGTGTAGTCCCGGGGCAAGAGAACCTGGACATCCTTGGCCAGCACGCGCCCCAGAGAATCGCTGAGGTAGACCGCGAACCAAAGTTCGTCAATATGCGCCCCCCATTCGGGAAGGGCCGTCGCAATGGGATAGGCCTGAACACGGATTCCGTAACTGTCCTGCGTCGTCACCGGCTGATAGCTGAATCGCCAAAATTCCAGCGCCAAGGTTTGTTCTGCATTGGGGATCCAGGGTTGGCGTTCCAGATGGCGCACGTTGAGATGTGAGCAACCGGCAGTTGCTGCAAGGAGAAGGCCCCCCAAGAGGGCGAATATGGCGTGACGGGGAATCATGATCTGAGTTGCAGGTGTATCACCCTCACCGCTGGAGTCAAGATACTGTGTTGCCATGCGCTGTATGATGTTTGGGGCGATTCGATTGTGATTTACCTTTGGTGGCAATAAGCATAAAGGTTCCACATGATAAAACGCTGGCTTCGCAGACAGTTGGATAACCTACCGTATTTGACGGCTGCCCTGGCCCTGGCATTGGGTTTTTTTACGTACTATTGCGCAAAACAGGCCTGGCAGGATCAGTTTGAACTGCGTCCGTTGATGCTTGCCAGTGAGGATTGGCCCCATACCCTGGGTGTGGTTGTTTCGCACTGGGTGGAGGAGGATGTGTCAGGTCGCTTTTCGCACACCCCTGTCACCTATTATTATGGACACCCCGAGTATATTTTCAGGGTGGATGGGCATGAGTACAGCTATGATCGTGTTTGCCCGGAAGGTCAAAATTGCGGGCTGGGGTATGACCGGGAATCTGCCGACAATTTTCTCGCCATATTTCCGGTGGGCGCGAAGGTTACGGTGTATTATGACCCTGATTTGACGCCAGAAATGGCAGCCCACGCCAAAGAAGAGGACGATGGGCGCATTTGGGCGCTATTGCGCCCCGGCTATGGCGCATGGGTTGATGACTCCATTGCCAAATATTGGACATGGAGCGGCGCAAGCGCCCTGCTGACAGTGCTGCTGCTGGTGTATACGGTGCGCAATGCGCCGGAGTTCAAGGATGAACCAAAAGACGATGCTGAGGCTTGAGCCGCTTCAGAAGCGCGGCGGCCCGTAAACCAGCATCTCGGAAAGTGTCATCTGCACCTTGGCGGGGCGTTGCTTCTTGCCTGCAACCCT
Source organism: Desulfovibrio biadhensis (assembly GCF_055388615.1). Classification (NCBI taxonomy): domain Bacteria; kingdom Pseudomonadati; phylum Thermodesulfobacteriota; class Desulfovibrionia; order Desulfovibrionales; family Desulfovibrionaceae; genus Desulfovibrio; species Desulfovibrio biadhensis. The sequence goes on along the minus strand of NZ_AP042477.1, from coordinate 5,037,355 downwards.
TGTCAAATGCTCCATCTCCAAATTCGCCAGTTCACGATACAACGGTGTGCGGTCCATGATCGGGGGCGTTTCCTGGTCTTCCACCGCTGCCTGAAAACGGAAGCACCCTGGGTAGGCGGCAAGCTGCCCGTCCTTGCCGGGGAAGGTGTGAGCAACGCCATGCAAACGGCAGATCATCAGCCTGTGATTGTATAGCTGGCACAGGCCATCATCGTTCAAGGGACACATCACGCGGGGGCGCAGTCCCTGAGAGAGTGCGAAATTGCATTGCTCCACGTTTTCCTGAGCGCGCCGCACAAAATACTCTTGCCGCTCCTTGGGCAATTCCAACATGCCGCGCCAGAGGTAAGACCACTCCACATACGTGTGATGCTGAAAGTAGCTTACACAGCAATTCTGCTCGCACCCCTGGCAGGAAAACCCGGCAGCGCCGGCGGTTGCTCGATACTGCCTGTCCATATCATCATAAAGGGCGGCCAAACGTTTGAACAAGCCCTGTTTGCGCTTGGATTGCTTCACTCTGCCTCCTGAAGCCAGGCCAGAATCTGCTCCACGCAGTCTTCCGGCGAAATATCGTCTGTATGAATGACCTTGGTTGCCGCCTTGGCGTACAGTGGAGCGCGTTCTGCATGCAGCATGGCCAGGGTCTGCCCAGGAGCCATGGCCAGCCCGCGCTGGTCCAGGTCGTCGATGCGGCGCTCGATGGTCTCGCTTGTCGCATCCAGATGGATAACCGGACCAAGGGCGCGCAGTTTTTCCACCGCACTGGATCCGTAGACCACGCTGCCGCCAGTGGAAATGACGCATCGCTTGGCGCCCAGGTTCGCCACCACAGTTTCTTCGGCCTGTAAAAAATCCTGCAAGCCCAGCGCATCAAAGATGCTTTGCAAGGGCTTGCCATAATACGCTTCGAGCAGCCTGTCCGTATCCAGATGCGGCCAGTCCAGCCGCAGGGCCAGTTGCCGACCAACAGTGGATTTACCCACACCGGCCATACCGATAAGGGAGATGCACCCTCCGTCGGCAATTTTCAAAGGATGGGGGTGAAGGCTGGAAGCATCCGGATTCTGACACGCTGGCATAGAGATAAAGGATACATCGAAGCGCAAGGGGGCGCAATGTGTTGCTTTTGGGGAGGGGGGAGCCGAAGTACCTTACCCTTGAATATTGTAGCAGAAATGGGTATTAGCTTATTATTGCAGGAAATCCGTATTCGCTGCCTTTAGACATGGAAATTGACGACCATGAGTGAAAACAATAATCGGTGCCACACCAATGGGCTCAGCCCGCTGATAGTCAGCAGTATCATCGAGAGCATGGCCCTTGGACTTATGGTCATCGATCCTGCTGGCAAAATAGTGGTGGCCAATCAGGCCCTGGCCGATATCTTGGGATACTCCGTACCCACCATGCTCAGCAAAGGGTGGGGGCCGCTGTTTATCGACAACGAACAGAACCTGGACTTCAACCAGGTTTTCATAGACGTCATCTGGAATGAACAGCAGAATCTGCAGCGCACTGTTCCCTATGAACGGCCGGATGGAACAATCCGCACCGTGAGCATGACCACGTCGTACCTCAAGGCCGAGGACTCCATGGAAGGCATTGTGCTGTTGGTGGAAGACGTAACTCAGCGTGAAGAATTGCTCAGGCGAGAGCGCGACATGATGCAGGATATGAACGAACTGCAGGTCGAGCGTAGTGAAGGGTTGAGTAAGCTGGCGCTTTCCGTGGCGCACCAGATACGCAACCCCATGATGACAATTGGCGGCTTTGCCAACTTGATGCAGAAGACCGCCTCCTTGCCGGAACGCGATGTGGAGTATCTTGGCATCATCCGAGAGGAACTGGGCAAACTGGAGGGCATTGTCAGCGCTGTGGCCGATTACGCCGGCGTGGGCAACCCGCAGCGTGAAAGCCTGCAGACAGGCAAAGTGCTGGAGCATGCGCTGGACAAGCTGATGCGTCGCGGGTCTGAGACGCTGTCGGGGTTTGATCCGCAAAAGGTGGCGCTGGATTACGAGGATTGCGTCTTCGAGGCCGATCTGGAAAAGATCTCCCGCGCCATGGTGGAATTGCTGGCCAATGCTGCGGACGCCACCATGCGGGGCGGTGGGGACCCTGCCAAGGTTGTGCTTTCCGCGCGTCAGGACCGCGAATATGTTGTTCTGTTAGTGACGGACAAAGGGGAGGGCATAAAGAACGAGTATAAGCCCTACATTTACGACCCTTTTTTCACCACCCGCCCTGATCGAACCGGCATGGGCCTGTGTCTGGCCAAGCGCATAGCCCTGGAACATCAGGGCGCCCTTACCGTGGAGAGCGAGGCAGGAGAGGGGGCCCGGGCAATGATCCGTATTCCACGGGTGGACCTGATGCAGGACGAGCCGTATAAAGCGTAGCTCTTCATCCTTTTTCCGTTGCCCAAGAACGCATTGCATTTTATCGTCGCGCCATACTATATTTGCACGCCATGTTTGTATTTTTCGCAAGGGCCTGCGCTATTTATTCTTTTTGGGATAGATCATGTCGGAACAGTTAATTTTACAATTAGAGACTCAGGTGGACGTGTTTCTCGCCAAGTGGACTGAGAGCATGGACCGGGCTGGATATCTGCCCTCCACCACGGCTAAGCGCGAGGATTGTATCCTTTCGTTTTTGTGGTTCATGCAGCCATTGTGGGAGAACATTCGCGCCGGTGAGCCTGTTGCCGATTTTTACGATCTGATTCAGAACGCCGGGGACAAACCAGACCTGATACTTGGCGCTGCCAGGCGGCATCGTTTCCGGGGGATCACGGCTGAAATGTTCATTGGCTGCTTCAAGACCATGGTCAAATCCATTGAAGATATGGCGCTGGAAATGGACGGCACAGCGGCGGACAAGCTCGGCGCCGTATTGATGATCCGCAACTGGGCTGATGTTTTGGAGACCAGGATCATCGGGGACTGGAGCGCCATGAGCCAGCAGGAGGCGGACGAACGCCTTGACGCGTCCAATCGTTCGCTGACGCTGGAAAAGAATAAGTACGAAAATATCCTCAGTGTGATTTCCGACCTGGTGCTGGTGGTGGATGATCGCGGCGCAGTGTTGGAAATCAACCGGGCAGTATCCGAACGATTGCAGGGCAAGGACATCATCGGCGCCCCCGTGTGGCGGGTGCTGGGGTTGGAAGTCTCCAGTATGGACGAAATGATTTTGGCCTTTTCTGCCGAGTACAGCCACGAAATCGAGACCGTATTCGCCCCCCATTATTATGAATTGCATCTGGAACCATTGAACCGGGTCAGCCTGGCCTCCAGCGATTATTTGCTGGTATTGCGTGACATCAGTACCCATGTGCATCATCGGGAAATCCTGGAAAGCACTGTGGCGGAACGCACCAAGGCCCTGGAAAAGGAAAAGGCGCAGTTGGAAGAGGTGAACATTACCATGCGCACCGTCCTCAAAACCATCGACACCGAACTACAGGAGCACAAGCGTTCCATTGCCGGTACGGTGGAAAAGGAGATCCTGCCTGCCTTGAAGCGAGCCCGGGGCGTGCAGTCCGCAGAAGCGCAGGCCGCTTACCTGGATTTGCTGGAAGACCAGCTTCTGGCCCTTTGTTCTGATGGCGGGGGGGGGCGTAATCCCCTGCTGCTGAAACTATCGCCCACGGAACTCAAGATTTGTGAATTTATTCAGGCAGGTAGCTCCTCCAAAGCCATTGCCGACGCCATGAACCTTTCTGAAGGAACTGTGCAGACGCACCGCAAGAATATCCGCAAGAAACTGAATATACAAAATAAGACTGTCAATCTGTACTCCTTTCTCCAGCACGGGGCGTGACGCTGTAGCCGCGCTTAATGGGTATGGTGGGCTACCCATTTTTTATCCACTCCTTCTCCTTCCGACTCTTCCACTTACCTTAGTATTCATACCATAGGGATAGGTGTGTCCCGCCAACCTGCAACAAAGGCGGATTGCTATGGGGTTTGACGCGTGCACGCGCGCCTTGCGTGATTTCTTTTACAGCGTTCATGGAGATGAGATGCAGGCGGCCGTGGCTGCGCTGGAGGCGGCTACGGGAAGCGCCCCTCCTGTGGTGGAAGACTGGGAAGAGGTGGAGTTTGGCTTTAACAAATTGTTTGTGGGGCCCATGGCGCCGCTGGCTCCCCCGTATGCTTCTGTCTACCTGGAGCAAGAGCCCATGCTCATGGCCTCCTCCACCATGTCGGTGCGTAGTGTCTACACGCTGTTGGGGCTGGTGGCTCCGGCGAAAAACAGTCTCCCGGACGACCATGTTTCCCTTGAACTGGATGCCTGCCTGGTCATGCGCGCCGCATTGCAGGACGCTCCCAGTGACCAGTTTCAGCCGCTATGGCGCTATTTTATCAATGATCATATGGGGCGCTGGGTTCCCTCTTTTGTGAACAAGATTCGCCATGCGCCGGATGTGCATCCGGTATTCGGTTTCGTGGCCGGACATCTTGCGCATTTGATTGAACAGGAAATCGAAGCGTTGGAACATCAGAATTGTGAGGAAGCATAGGTGTCTTTTATCTGTTTTTCAGGTGTAAAATTCCGTTTTTTAACGAGAAATGACTGTTGCATGGATACAATGGGTGGCCGCAGTTGCAGAAACTGTCGGGCAACGTCAACCGGGAGGAAGTTATGAGACCATGGAGTGACCAGGATATCGAGAGGGCCGCAAATTGTCCGGTAACGCGGCGCGGCTTTCTCAAAGGCCTGTTTGCGGCGGGTGTTGCCAGCGCCGTGCCGGCGGGGCTTCTGCGCCCTGCGCCCGTGAACGCGGGTATTGTTTATGAGGGAGGGTATCAGACATTTCGCAATGCCTGCCCACGTAACTGCTACGATACGTGCAGCATCGTCAGCTATGTGAAGGACGGCGTTCTTCAGTTCATCGAAGGCGCTCCAGAATCCACTTTTACCGATGGCGGACTCTGCGTGAAGGGGTATGCCTATACCAGACGCCCCTATAGTCCTGACCGCATCAAATACCCCATGGAGCAGCAAGGGCGTGGCAGCGGCAATTGGAAACGCCTGAGCTGGGATGAAGCCATGGACAAGATCGCCAGGAAGCTCCTAGAGATCAAAGAGAAGGACGGGTCCATGCTGGGCATGGGGCTGACCAAATATTCCGGAAATTTCGGCATCACCAACTACGGCGTGGAAGGCATGATGAGTTCCCTGGGGTACACTACCCGCCTGGTGGGAACTCCCTGCTGGCCAGCCGGCATCGACGCCCAGAACTATGACTTGGGCGAAATGTGGTGCAACGACCCCGAGGATATGGTCAATTCCCGCTACATCATGATTTGGGGCGCCAACCCGGCCTGGTGCTCGGTGCACACCATGAAATACATCTACCAGGCCAAAGAGCGGGGCGCCAAGATTTTGTGCATCGACCCCCTGCTTACCCAAACCGCAGCCAAGGCCGACGAGTACTGGCAGGTGAAGACCGGTGAAGACGGCGCCCTGGCCCTGGGCATGTGTCGCCACCTGCTGGATAAGGGCATGTACGACGCCGAATGGGTCGCGGCGAACTCCGTGGGCTTCGAAGAGTTCGCAGACTACCTGCGCAGGAATGTCACGGTTGCATGGGCCGCGGAGAAGTCGGGGATTCCGGCGGAAAAGATCGCCGGTGCGGCAGAAGACTTTGCCGCGGCAAAGCCCGCCACCATCTGGATAGGGTACGGGCTGCAACGCCATGTCAATGGCGGCGCCACGGTGCGCGCCATCGACGCCCTGGTGGCCATGACGGGGAATGTCGGCAAGACTGGCGGCGGCGCCCGCTACGGGCATTTGCGCACCTGGGGATTCAACTACCACGCCCTGGTGCAGAAGCAGCCCGAGGGGTCCAAGGGCTTTGTCGGCGCAGCGGGACCAAAGGGCGAGTTTGATTTCTCCAGCGGCGAGCAGAAGGAAATCGAATACAGCGACCGCGCATTGAACATCAACAAGACCGCCCAGGTCATTCTGGATGCGCAGGACCCGCCGGTTCGCGTCCTCTGGGTTTCCTGCAAGAATCCCTTTTCCCAGGACTTTGACCTGAACAAGATGAAAAAGGCCTTTGACAAGTTGGAGATGGTGGTCACAGTGGATCAATTCTTCAACCAGACCGTACAGCATTCAGACATAGTACTGCCCGTTACGACGCTTTTCGAGGAATGGACCATAAACGCCTCTTACTGGCACTACTGGGTTTCCATCAATGAACAGGCCATCAAGCCCATGCACGAGGCGAAATCCAACATCGAGATTGCGGCGCTTCTCTCCAAACACATGAACAAGCTCGAGCCAGGGTCCTGCACCTTTCCCACGGACATCGACACGAAAGAGTGGATGGAAAAGGAATTCAACCAGGGAGTCTACGACCTGCTGGGCATCTCCAATTGGGAAGAACTGAAAGATGGCCCCAAAAAGGCCAAGATGCACCCCGCCTCCTGGAACAATCTCGAGTTTGGCACGCCTTCCAAAAAGTATGAATTCAAGTCGGAGCTTTGCGCGGAGCACGGGCATAAGGCCTTGCCGGAATACAAGGAAGGCCGTGCGCCAACAGACAAGCTGCGGCTGCTGACGCCGCACACCAAGTTCGCCATTCACTCCCAGTTCATGAACCTGGAGTGGATGCGGGAGTTCAACCCCAAGCCCTATGTCTATCTGCACCCCAAAACCGCCAAGAGCAAGGGCGTAAGCGACGGGGATATGGTGAAGGTGACGAACGCTGTGGGCGAGCAGACATTAACCGCCAAGCTGACAAACAATGTCCCGGCCGATTGTATCCTGATGTACGAGGCCTGGTACAAGAACCTCGCCTACAACTGCAACGCCCTTGTGGACGATACATCGGCCGATATGGGCGCCTACAAGACAGGCGCTCCTGGCGTTGCCATTCACGACCAGTTCGCCGACCTGGCAAAGGCATAGGAGGAACCACATGCCAAAGCAATACGGATTTTTTATTGATACCAACAGGTGTATCGGCTGCTTCACCTGCGCCATGGCCTGTAAGAATCAATATCACCAGGAAGAGGGCGTGATCTGGCGTCAGGTCTACCCCTTGGGGGAGAGCATCTACCCCCACAGGGAGCGCGCGTTCTACTCCCTGGCCTGCAACCACTGCGAGCACCCAGCCTGTCTGGAAGTGTGCCCGGTCAAGGCTTATTACAAGCGTGAAAAGGACGGCATCGTGGTGCACGAGCAGGAAAAGTGCATAGGCTGCGGCAACTGTATCCGCTCGTGCCCGTATGGCGCCCCGCGATATAACGAGGCGCTGAAGAAGGCTGAAAAATGCAGTTTCTGCTGGCAGCGCATCGATGATGGATTGAAACCGGCCTGCGTACTGAGCTGCCCTGTGGACGCTTTGCAGATCGTAGACATGAGCGAGTTCGATGAAACCGATGTCGTCCAGTATCCTGCTGGGTTTCCCAAGTTTCCGAAACTCAACCCGTCCGTGCGGTTCAGACTGCCCAAGACACCGATATCCGTAAGGAGGGATGACGTATGAGCAGCATGGAACTTCCCCTCGTTTTCTTTACCGTCATCAGCCAGCTTGCCATAGGTATGGCCCTGGTAAGCGCCTTCAAACGTCTTGCCACATCCGGGGGCGCGGGTGTCAATGAACGCAAGGAATGGTGGGCCGTGGCGGCCGTGGTCTTTGTCGGGCTGCTGGTATCGCTGACGCACCTTGGGCACCCCCTTGGCGCGCCCAACGCCATCAAGCATTTGAGCACTGCCTGGCTTTCTCGAGAAGTGCTCGGTGTGGGTGTGTTTTTCGCTCTCACTGTGGTGACCGCCATCAGCGCCAAAAAGAGTGGCAACCCGTTGCTCATGGCGTTGTCCGCCATTGTGGGTGTGGTGACCATATTCTTTACAGGCATGACCTACGCCCCGCCGAGTTACCCGGCGATCAACAACATTCTGCCCTTTGTTTTCTTTCTGCTTACGGCCTGTATTCTGGGACCCGCTTTTGCGGTGTACTTCACGGCTGCAGAGCGCAGACCCATGCTGGCGCGGTTTTTAACCATGAGCCTGGCCATTGCGCTGGTGTTGTATCTGGTCATTCCCTGTGTCTGGCTTTCCGGCAACGAAGCCATGGTCATGACGGGAACCGCCTGGATCAGTTCTGGCCTGTACTGGTTGCGGATCATTGGCTTTTTAGCATTGCCCCTGGTCATTGTAGCGCGTTTGCGCACCGTGCCCCTGTGGTTGCCTGTGGTGCTGCTCATCGGCGAGTTGTTGGGCCGGGCCGTGTTCTTCAGCGAAACAGTGCACACGGCCGCGCTTATCGGCGGCGTGAACTGAAGAAAGTAGAATCAACGACGTGCGGGGGGAGCCTCAGGGATTCCTCCCGCGCGTTGTTGTCTGGAGCAGTTGGCTCGTAGCCATGGGGGCAGAGGGCAGCCTATGGATGCTCGCGTTTAATCTGGCCAGAGTGTGATTTTTACTCTGGATTCCCGCCTTCGTGGGAATGACAGGGGTGCATTTTCTAACGGTGATGTTGCCATGGGTTCGTAGTCGTATGGCGTTCTCCAAGAAAGCGAACTCTGCCAAAACGCAGAGATTTTGATTGCGTGTCGAAGGCAATAGCTCTCCAAGCAAAATGATATGGCGGATCGCACAGATATACCCGTGGTCAATGTCACCTGGAATCCCCTGACGGGGTGCTCCCCTGTCTCCCAGGGGTGCCGCCGGTGCTATGCGCGGGGGTTTGCCAAACGTCTGGCCGGGCGCTACGGCTATCCAGTAAACGAGCCGTTCCGCCCTTTGCTGCATAAGGGGCGATTGGGGCAGCCACAAAGCTGGAAAACGCCCCGGAATATTTTTGTTTGCTCCATGGGGGATATCTTTCATAAAGAGCACCCCCGTGATGCGGTGGACCTGGTGTTTCAGGCCATGGCGTCTGCCCCGTGGCATATGTACACGGTGTTGACCAAACGTCCAGAAATCATGGCGGAATACCTGGCATACATGCGGGCGCGCAACCCGGAGCGCTTTGCAGCTCTGACGCCGCGACTATGGCTGGGTGTGAGCGTGGAGAACCAGGCAATGGCGGAAGAACGTTTGCCCTTGCTGTTGGAGCACTGGCCAGGGGTGCGCGTTGCCTGCTGTGAACCGCTGTTGGAAAAAGTGAACCTGTCCTCCTGGATTAGGGCGCTCGGCTGGGTGATTACCGGGGGGGAGACCGGGCCTGGCGGGCAGGAGGCGGACCCGGAGCATGTGCGCTTTTTACGGGATCAGTGCCTGGAGGAAGGTGTACCGCTGTATTTCAAGCAATGGGGCGGCCGGAACAACAAACATACCCCCAATATCCTGGACGGCCGGGCTTGGGAGCAACTGCCCCCGGAATCTGTGATGCGCAGGAAATAAAGGCTGAGGATAACAGAATGAAACGTACAATAATGCTGCTCTTACCCCTGCTTTGCGTTTTGGTTGTGTCGCCGTATTGCGCTGTGGCGGGCGACGCGCCCCCTGATTCTGAGAAGACGGACGCGTCTTGCCCCTTGACCACGCCGGACGCCTACAAGGCCGAACTGGTTGCCAAGGAGATTGCCGGCGTGGCGGGCGAGCCGTTCCACATCAATTTTCGGCTGTATCCGGACCAGCCGCCGCCGGGATTCTTCGTCACCACCCTGGTGGAACCTCTGAACAAGCCTGAAGGCGTTGCCATCAAGACCCTTACTGGGTTTCCAAAATCCACCCTGACCGTGAATAGGGCGGGCGACTACGCATTTGAAGTCCGCGTGCACCTCATTGCCAAATCAAGCTGCGGCGGGGTTAAGGCAAGGGAGCTGCTGCAGGATACTGTGACGGTGCATGTGGAGGGGGGTGAATGAGGAAGTTCTAAGACGAATATATATTGAGTGTATTTTCTGTAGACTATATGTCTAACTTTTTAGAGACTATTGACAATAGAATTTCTCCTGTTCTTGAAAGCTTATACGCTGTACTATCTTTACCCCAGAAAGGAGCTTCGTCTCCTGTGATTTCAAGAATAAGTCCTGCATTAAACAATTCGTGAACAATATCTTAACTTAATAATTCTTTTTTCTTTATGCCTAACGTTCTATATGCATCGGCACAAACTATTCTCTTTATTGAGTTTAATAATCTAAATAGTTCAATGTTGGAAATTTTATCATCAGTGTAGAGTAATAAGGATTCTGCAATCCAGTCAGATTTTTTGTCCTCATCTATTTTTTCTACAGTATAGATGAGTTTTGTTGCTGTCTTTCCTTTGTCTTTTGGGTCGTTTAATTTGATTTTTAGTTTGTTTCTGTCGTCAGAATCCCAGTAGTCGATATTCTTGAGTAAGCGAGCCATTTTTTTACAGAAAAAAAAGTCTCGAATTGATTTCGATGCTTTTGAAATTTTAAAAGAAGTGCCAAATATTGGAATAAAATCAATAATTTCATTGTCCAACAAATATGATAATAAACTATCTAAAGTTTCAGTTGTAATCTCACCAACTACTTCGCTTGCATTGTTATTCATCTTAGATGTTCCATAACAAGGTTTCACATGTGAGAATTACTTAGTGGTGTATTACTTATTAATGACTATGTTTTGAAATGGCAACAATATGTTAGAACCTAGTGGATAGGTAAAACAAGAAATTTTATTAGAACAAATTCCCTACCCCTTGATTGTTTTGATAAACCGCTTCTGCCCTTGTTCTTCCAGAAATTTCGCGAATTTCTTCTCTATCTTCGGAAGTTTGTATAATTTGCCGAAGAAGTTCTTATCGGTCAGCTTGACCATGGTGGAAGGGTTGAAATAGGCGCGGGCGTTCTCCACCGTCAGGACAAAGGGCGGTTTGCCCTCCAATGCCAGAATATTACTCATCATCAGCCCCCCGGTGCGATGATTGCCCTCGAAAAAAAGCTGGGGCTGGCTGAGCATGAAAATATAGGTGCTGGCCGCGCGTTTCCATACGGATTCTGATTTATGCTTCTTGTTCCAGCGCACTATGTGGTGAATGTTGCACTCCGACTGGCTATAGAAGCGGGTGGATGTCTGCTTGAGGTGGTGGGCAAACTCCAAACGGGTGCCGGGGTCCAGGCCGCAAAGCACAACGTGGTTCATTTCCAGGGCGTGGTGTTTGCAATCCTCTGTCACCACGTTTGCCTCCATCTTCAACAGCGTGTTGCAGTAGGCATATCCGGCGAGCATGTTTTCTATTATGCCGTCATCTATGTATTCACGTTTCATGGCCAGGGTTTTGTTTATTTGGCCAAAATCCCGCTGCACATGACGCAATGCCTCTTCAATGGCTTCCAGATTTAATTGATGGCGCTTGTTCATTGCGTATTCATTATCAAAATAGAGTTCTGGCAGGGGGGTAGAAAAAAACCACAATGCATGGGAACGCCAGGCGCGTCGCAAGCATTGTGGTTGACAAGGCGGCGAATGCACAAAGATTATTCTATGCTTTTTAACGCCTCAATCCCTTTGGCTGCAACTTCCTCTGGCAGGGCAGCATAGCCGAACTCAGTGGCGAAGTCCTGCCCCTTGGTGAGCCCCCATTCTACAAAGCGTACCAGAGCGTCCCGCTTGGCTGCATCCTTGTATTGCCGGCGCAGAAGAATCCAGCTGAAGGTGGCGATGGGGTAGGAGGTATCGCCCTCCGGATCTGGCATGAAGAGTCGCAGGTTGGCAGGCATATGCGGCAGATTGTTTTTCAGCGTCAGTGCCCCGCTGGAGGCTGTGGGCTCGACAAAACGGCCATGCATGTTTTCCAGTTCCGCCAGGCGGAGACCGGCGCGGGTTGCGTAGCCGTATTCCACATACCCGATGCTGCCGCGGCTGATCTGAATCTTGTGGGCTACGCCTTCATTCCCACGGGCAAGCATGGTTTTACCGGGCCATTGGATTTTCTTGCCTACGCCGGGGCCGCTGTCGCGCCATTCGTTGCTGATGGCGGCCAGGTGGTTGGTCATGGCATAGGTGGTGCCGCTGCTGTCGGTGCGCGCCACGATGAGAATGCCCATGTCCGGAAGTTGTAGCTCCGGATTGTCTTTGGCAATGGCAGGGTCGTTCCAGCGGGTGATCTTGCCCAGGAAAATGTCGGTGTATACCTGGCGGGAGAGTTTGAGCTGCTTTTCGATTCCGGGCAGGTTGTAAGCCAGGACAATGATGCCAGCCGTGGTCGGAATGAGCACTGCGCCATGCGGGGCTTCCTGCATCTGCGCGTCAGACATGGCGGCGTCACTTGCGCCGAAATCAACAGCATCGCTCAGGAAACGGCGGATGCCTTCACCACTGCCCACTGCATCGTAAGAAATTGAAATGTCGGTATTCTGCTTCTGAAAGACTTCTATCCAGCGCTTGTACAAAGGTGCGGGGAAAGTGGCGCCGGCGCCTGTTACCAGGTTTTGTGGGGAGGCGGCTTTCCCGCCCCATGCTTGGGGGCAGGAAAGACCGAACACGACGAATAGCAAGGCTGCAAAGCTCATGAGAGTTCTGCTTGTTTTCATGGCGTTCACCTTATTAAAACGGTATGTCGTGACCCTTGCGGGAACCTCTTGTATGTATGCAGTAATGCGATCGATCAGATCGAATTACCCAGCAGCGGAACCAATCCATTAACTGAATTCACCGTGCAGGTATTCCTTGGTCAATTGTTGCTGGGGGTTGTCAAACAGTTCTTTTGTGGTGCCCATTTCCACCAGGTAACCGGTGCGGCCACCTTTGGAGATGTCCACGGAAAAGAAGGCTGTCTGGTCTGCCACTCGCAAGGCTTGCTGCATGTTGTGCGTGACGATGGCAAGCGTGTACTTTTGCTTGAGTTGCACCATCAACTCTTCCACCTGGCGGGTGGCAATGGGGTCCAGGGCGGAACAGGGTTCGTCCATGAGCAGAACGCTGGGTTCGGTGGCAATGGCGCGAGCAATGCAGAGGCGTTGCTGCTGCCCACCGGAAAGCGAGAGGCCGTGGTTTTTGAGCTTATCTTTGACCTCGTCCCACAGCGCGGCGCCGCGCAGGGCCTGTTCGACTTTATCCGCCATCTTGCCCTTGTAACGATTGAGACGCAGACCAAAGGCCACGTTTTCAAAGATGCTCAGGGCAAATGGGTTGGGCTGTTGAAAGACCATGCCGATGTGGCGACGGACAGATACGGGGTCCACTTTTTTGCTGTACATGTCCATACCGTGGTAGTGGACGTGCCCTTCAAAGCGGAAGCCGTGGATCAGGTCGTTCATGCGGTTTATGCTGCGCAGCACGGTGCTTTTGCCGCAGCCGGAAGGACCGATGAAGCCGGTGATCTGATTCTTCAGGATGGGAACGTCGCTGTCGCGAACCGCCAGAAAGTCCCCATAGAATATTTTATCCACATGACAGTCGAGGATAACCTCGCCTTTCTGTGCCGTGGCGTTTTGTTGCTCTTCAGCGGTGATGGTTTCCGTGGCCATAGTTCACTCCATATACGTGCGTTACCGCGGTTATCTCTTGCGTTGGCCGATTGCACGGCTGACGATGTTCAGGATCAACACGAGCAGCACCAGTACGAGGGATGCGCACCAGGCCAGTTCAATCTGGTTCGCGAAAGGGCTGCCGGAATAGTTGTAGATCAGCACGGCCAAAGAGGCGGTGGGCTCGTTGGCGCTGAGCCAGTAGTCGCTGAACAGGGCCGTGAACAACAGTGGGGCTGTTTCACCCGCTGCACGGGCAACAGCCAGAAACACGCCGGTAATGATGCCGGGCATGGCCACGGGCAGGGTCACCTTCAGCATTGTTTGCGCCGGAGTGCACCCAATGCCGTAAGCTGCTTCCTTCATGGGTCTGGGCACCATCTTGATGGCTTCTTCCGCCGTGAGCATGACGATGGGAATCATCAGCAGCGAAAGGGCGATGCCGCCTGCCCAGGCGGAGTAGTGCCCCATGATGAGTACCACAGCCGCATAGGCGAAAACACCAGCCAGAATCGAAGGCAGCCCCGTGAGGGTTTTTGCGCAGAAGCGCGATATCTGGGTGATTTTGCGTTTGGGCCCCAGCTCGGCCATGTAGATGGCGGCCAGAATACCGAAAGGTACGCTGATGAGAGCTGCGATGCCGACCATGAAGCCAGTACCTATGATGGCGTTCCCGAAACCACCGCCGGTTTCAAAGGCCGTTGGCGGCAGGGAGTAGAAGACTTCCAGGCTGAGCCGCTTGCCACCTTTGTACAGCAGCATGATGATGACCGAAAAGAGCGGCAGACATGCACCCACTGCAGCAGTCACAGTGATTGCACTCAGCACTATCGATGTCATGGTGCGGCGCTCAAAGGGCTGCTTTTCAAAGTTGGGCTTTTCCAGGTGAGCTGCTTGATTGCTCATCGTTTGGCCCCTCCTGGCTGGCTGTAGGTAATGATCAGCTGGCCGATGATGTTGACCACCAGGGTGATAACCAGAAGTGTGATGGCTGCGAACATCAGGACTTCCACTTCCACGTTGCCGGCTTCAGGAAAGTTCAAGGCCAGCAGGGAAGCCAGGGTGTTGGCGGGGGAGAAGAGCGAGAGCGAAATCTGGTTGGAGTTACCCACCAGCATGGCAAGGGCCATTGTTTCGCCCAGGGCTCTGCCAAATCCCAGCACAAGGGCGCCGAAGATACCACCCGATGCGGTGGGCAGCATGACTCGTAGAATTGCCTCCCATCGCGTGGTGCCCATGCCGTAAGCAGCTTCCTTGGTCTTGTGCGGAATGGCCTTGAAAGCATCCTGGGATACGGCGGCAACTGTTGGGAGAATCATGATGGAAAGCACCAGCGCCGCAGGGAACATGCCCGGCCCGCTGAGCTCCGTGCCAAAAAAAGGAATCCAGCCTAAGTGATCGTGCAGAACATCCGCAACGGGCCGAATCAGGGGAATGAGGACGAAGATGCCCCACAAACCGTATACAACGCTGGGGATGGCGGCCAGAAGCTCGATGATGTTCTTGAGCACCAGCTCCACCTTGCGGGGGAGGAAATCCTGGGTCAGGAAGATAGCGATGGCAACGCCGAAAAAGCCGCCAACGCAGAGCGCAAGCAAGGAACTGTACATAGTTCCCCAAATTTCCGGCAGAAAACCAAAGATTTTATTGTTTACATCCCACTGTGTGGAGGTGATGAGCGTCAGCCCGTAGTCTTTGATAGCGGGCAGCGCTTTGCCGCCAATTTCGAAAAGTAGGTAAAAAAGCACCAAAATGGTGAGCGCTGTAAAGCCAAAGGCTACTGCGCGAAAAACCTTGTCGAAGAGTATGTCCCCGGAAGAGGGGGGCTGCGCTACGCTGCGCCCCCCTTCCAGGCCACTTTTACCTCGTGAGTCCATTCGATCCGCCTTGATCTGTATGGTGAGGGTAGGGGCTATTCAGTCAGTTATTTGATGTTGGCAGAAGCTTCTTTCACTTTCTTCACGACAGCTTCAGGCAGGGGAATGTAGCCGGCCTTGTCGGAAATCTTCTGGCCTTCGGTCAGGCAGTAGTCGATGAGCTTGTGAATCCACTCGGCCTTGTCGGCATCGTACTTCTTGTAGAAGAGCATCCAGGTGTAGGTGACGATGGGGTAGGAAGTGTCACCAGCGGGGTCGGTGGCCCAAACGATCATGTTGGCAGGGAGTTCGTAGCTGGCCAGAGCAGCCTGACCACCAGCAAGACCAGGAGCAACGAACTTGCCGGCCTTGTTCTGCAGAGTAACCATGGGCAGCTTGGCCATCACGGCATAGCCGTACTCAACGTAGCCAATAGCGCCGGGGGTCTGCATCAGGGTAGCGGCAACGCCGTCGTTCTTGGGGGCCTTTACCAGGTTGCTGTCCATGGGCCAGTCAACGGTCTTGCCATGGCCAACCTTGTCCTTGAACTCGGCGTTCACGGCGCTCAGGTGCTTGGTGAAGTTGAAGGTGGTGCCGGAGCTGTCAGCACGGGCAACAACGGTGATCTTCTCGTCAGGCAGCTTCACGCCGGGGTTGGCGGCAGCAATGGCGGGGTCGTTCCAGTTGGTGATCTCGCCCATGAAGATTTTAGGGTACACATCGCGGGGGAGCTTCAGTTCCTTGATGCCTTCCAGGTTGTAGGCCATGACGATTTCACCAGCAGTCATGGGCAGCAGCTGCACGCCTTCTTCAACCTTGGACATTTCTTCGTCGGTCATGGCAGCGTCACTGGCGCCAAAATCAACCACGTGGTTCTAAAAGTCGCGGATGCCAGCGCCGCTACCTTTGGACTGGTAGTTTACGCGAACGCCATCGTTGGCTTTGCTGAAGTCTTTGAACCAGGTTGTGTAAAGGGGGGCGGGAAAGCTGGCGCCGGAACCGGTGATGGTTACTTCGGCAAAACACAGCGCGGGCAGGGTCAAGACCAAAATAGCTACGAAAGCTGCACTCTTAACGAAAGACTTCATCATATACCTCGCTAAATGGTTTTAAGTGGTGCGTCGAAACAACAACCTATTTAGGAGCCTTGAGCCGGTCTTGTGTGTCAAAACGGTGATAAACGCGTAACGAATGAGCGGCTTTGCGAGGAGGGGAAAGAAATAATCGATATAAAATAATATTTGTAATGTAATTTTAGTATGTTATGATGTTATTTTGTCTTTGGAGAAAGCTCCCAATATTTCTTTGTTTACGTCGCAAAGACAAAATGAACAAAAGAAAATGGCCTTATGAGGGGACTTTAAAATTTCTATTTATCAGGACAGGTATATAAATAAATAATGTTTTTTGGGCTGCAAAATGCAAATAGCGTTTACGCCCTGTTTATACGCCCATTATGAAAGACATTTGTATTTGAAACAGAATGCAAAAAATGATTTCTGAGATACAGTTCGCGTCTCTTTGGAGATTGATAATGTGTAAGTCAAACCCTACATAAATGACGTTCCGTCTTTCCACCGAGGTGTAGATTTTGTGGAGTGCACTGAAGCAGTTAATAACGTTTCTGCTATTGCAGTTGGTTTCGCGTGGGCCGGGAGTTGTTACGGGGTGCACCAAGAATAAGGGGGAAGGTGAGGCCGCGTCAGGGTATACTCTCCGAAAAACAATATTTTCATGACAAACAGTTACAAAAAAAAGCCCCGGCCGTGTCCACGGCCGGGGCTTTTGCAAGCAATATGAATCCGAAGCGGCTTAGCGCTTGGAGTACTGGAACCTGGCGCGGGCGCCGCGCTGGCCGTACTTTTTACGCTCTTTCTTGCGCGCGTCACGCGTAAGGTAGCCGTACTTCTTCAGGGCGGGGCGCAGTTCGGGGTCCAGCTCGATCAGGGCGCGGGCGATGCCGTGGCGCACTGCAGATGCCTGGCCGGCGATGCCGCCGCCGCAGACGTTGACTTTGATGTCGAACTTGCCCAGCATGTTCGTCACTGCCAGAGGCTGGCGGACGATCTGCTGCAACGAGGGGCGAGGAAAGTATTCCGCCAGCTCGCGGCCGTTCACGGTGATGTCGCCGCTGCCCGTGTAGAGACGGGTGCGTGCAACGGAAGTTTTTCTTCTGCCGGTGCCGTAGTTGAATTCCTGCGTCATGATTAGCTCCAACTCGCGAGCCCCGGACTAAAGGGGCAGTTCCAGAGTCTTGGGGTTCTGTGCCGCATGCCCGTGCTCAGGGCCGGCGTAAATTTTCAGCTTCTTCAGCATGGCGCGACCAAGGCGGTTCTTTGGCAGCATGCCGCGCACCGCAGCCCGGATCACTTCCTCAGGCTTTCTTTCCAGCATGTCGGACAGGCTGGCAGAGCGCAAGCCCCCAGGGTAGCCCGTATGATGGTGGTAGAACTTGTCGGAAAGCTTGTTGCCAGTGACCTTAACCTTCTCGGCATTGACCACGACAATAAAGTCTCCGTTGTCCATATGGGGGGCGAATTCAGGCTTGTGCTTGCCGCGCAGGCGGTGAGCAATCTGGGAAGCGATGCGGCCCAGAATCTGGCCTTCTGCATCCACAACAAACCAGTCGCGTTTGATATCCTTAGGGGTCGGCGTATAGGTCTTCATCCTCAGCTCCTTAAAATCACGCACGTCGAAAGAAGGGGATGTATAGATGCTATCATTGTCGGTGTCAAGTTATAATTCCACCGATGTAACATCTTTTTTTCGCGCTCGGCGCATCCCGTACATGTCGAACAGGCCTTGTACAGGACTGTTCGATGAAAGGGAAGGGAAATAAGTCGCCTTGTGCTCACCCGTTGCTGCAGGTATGCTTCCTGTTCAACCGCAATATCTTTTTTCCCGCTTATCGAGGATTACACCCATGCCCAGTATCAGGAAAAGTCTCCTGCAGTTCGCCTTTGCCGGCGCCTTCATGAAACGATGGAATGACAAGCTGCGCCCTGTGGAATTGCTTGAAATAGACAAGCAGGCGCACAAAATGATTGCCGCCTGGGCGTTGCTTTTGGAAAACAGCAAGGGCTTGAGCGCTGATGAAAAGCTCGACCTGGGGCAGACCGTGGTGGAAGGGGGGCTTTTTGAATATTTTTACCGCCTGGTCATTACAGACATCAAGCCTCCCATCTTTTATCAGATCAAGGCGAATCCTGATCATTACAAACGCCTCACCGAGTGGGTGATGGGGCAGCTTGCGCCCCGCCTGCAACCTCTGGGCAGTGATTTTTGGCAGCGGCTGCAGGATTATTATACAAAACCATGCGCCAACGAACTGGGGCAGCGTATTCTAGATGCCGCCCACCTGTATGCCAGCAGTTGGGAATTCAACCTCATCAAGCCAGTGAATCCGCTGGATGATGAATTCCAGGAAATCGAGGCCTCCTTTGTGGACGGGCTGGCGCGATACAAAGATCTGGCTGGTGTGCCCGAACTGGTCAAGGGCATAGAAAACCCCCTTGGCCGCTTCACACACCTTTGCGGACAACTCCGTTTCCAGAAGCGCTGGTCGCAGACGCCACGTATTCCCGAGACCTCCGTCATCGGACATATGTTTCTGGTGGCTTGCTACGCCTACTTTTGTTGTCTGGCGCAGGGCGCATGCCGCAGCCTGGCGCAGAACACCTTTTTCGCCGGTCTCTTTCATGATCTGCCAGAACTCCTAACCCGGGACATCATCTCGCCGGTCAAGAAATCCGTCATGCATCTGGCAGACCTCATCAAGGAGTACGAGGAAAAAGAGCTCACCCGCCGTGTTCTCACGCCCCTGGAAGAGGGAGGGCACGGATTGTTGAGCGAACAGCTTACGTATTACCTCGGGCTGGATGTCGGCTCGGAATTTATGAACACGGTGCGTGAAAACGGTGTTGTGCGTTCTGTCAGCCGGGAAGAGCTATACGAAAATTGCAATAGCCAGGCGTATGACCCCAAAGATGGCGAGACCCTCAAGGTGTGTGATTCCCTGGCCGCCTTTATCGAGGCCTACACGGCCATGCGCAATGGTATTTCTTCCGAGCAGCTCCAGCAGGCGCTCTGGCGTTTGCGCGAGCAATACCAGCGCGTCACTCTTGGCCCCGATCTGCATATAGGGGCCCTGCTTGCAGATTTTGACTAAGAGGCGATCGTCATCTCCAGTCCCTGCCAAGGGTGGCGTCTTCCAGTGACCTTTCATCTATATATAAGGGTGTCACCCCAGCAGCATGGTTTGCCCCCAGAAAATTAGCAGGCCACAACCAATGGTTAAAAGGGTGTTGCGGGTGCGTAACGCTACGCACAGGGCAATGATGCCTGGCAAAACACCTTCCCAGGAGATGCCGGCCAGTGTCTGTGCTATGACATCGGCATGCTGTGCACTGCTGCTGCCGTGGGGGAAAAGTAGGCCCGGCACTGCCAGGGCCGCCATGGCCGCCGCCGGTATGGGGCGTAACAGTGTGAGCAAGCGCCCCTTGCCGTTCCAACGTTCCGCCAGGGGCAGAAAAGAAAGCCGGATCAGGAACGTTCCTGCACTGAGCAACAGAAGCAGTAACCAAGCCTCGCTGGAAATATTCATGCGTGGCCTCCTTTCTCAGCCGTGCACGGCTTACAGGCATTGCGCCATTCCAAAAGACTGCCGACTATAATACCGGCGAACACTGCGACCAACACGCTGCAATTATAAGGAAGGGCGCGGCACAGTATGACGGCAGCGCCCGATGTGATTGCTACGGCCATGCCATAGCCCGTCTGCAGATGCGGCGCCAGCAAGGCAAGAAACGTCAGCGGCACGGCAAAACCCAAATCCAGGGATTGCGGCAGGTTGGCGCCGAGAGTGGCGCCGCAGATGGTGCCAATGCCAAAGCCAGCCCAGATGATCCCGCCCCCTCCAAGATAATACCAGCTTTTGCGCTCCTCGGGGTAGCCTGGGGCAAAGCGGGCCATGCTCACGGCATAGGCCTGATCAGTAAGAAAATAGGCAAGGCCGCATTTATGCAAGAGCGAACGCCCTTTGAAATGTGGTGCAATGGAGGCGCTGTAGAGCAGCATGCGCATGTTTATGACCAGCCCCGCCACGAGTGCCGGCAGCAGTGGACCGTTGTCTGTCAATAATTGGATTGCGGCCAATTGTGATGCCCCGGCAAAGACCGTGAAGGACAGCAATGATGTGTAGGCAGGCGAAAAGCCGGCGGCCACCGCGGCCATGCCGTAAACAAGACCAAAGGGCACCACGCCCAGAAGGAGCGGGCTGGCGTCCGCCATCCCAGAGAAAAATGCTACCGTTTTGGGGCGTTCAAGCATGGGCGTTGCGGCAAATGTTTTGGGCAGCTGCATGGAGCCTCCTCTGCCGGTCTGGTAAGTGTATGCATGATGCGTTTGTTTGAAGCGGGTAGTTGTCATTATTGTATCGATACGATTGACATGTGTATCTTGTCAAAGTAAACATTGTCACCATGACAAGTTGGACGCCGCACCTCGATAGATCCAAGCCGCTGTACCAGGCACTGGCCGACGCCATAGAAGAGGGCGTGGCCGCTGGAGAGCTGCCAAGGGGGGCAAAACTCCCAACGCATCGCGAACTTGCTGAGCTTCTGGGGGTGACAGTGGGGACGGTGACGCGGGGGTACGCTGCGGCAGAGCGCCGTGGACTGGTGAGCGGTATTACAGGGAAAGGGACCTTCATTACGCCGGATGCCGCCACTGAGAGCTCACTTCTTGAACCTGTCGCTCCAGTGGGAAATCAGGTCATTGAGATGGGGCTGGTGCTGCATAGCAGAGGCATGGGGCCAGATGTGTCCCGCCAGTTGGCAACGCTTGCCAAAAAAGCAGGTGTGCAGTCGCTCCTTGATTATGCAGAGCCTGCAGGGCGCCCCTCGCATAGAGAGGTTGGCGCAAAGTGGATGGAGCGCTCCGGCATTTCCGCCAGTGCGGACAATGTGGTGATTTGCACCGGAGGGCAACATGCCCTGACGTGTGCATTGCTCTCCCTGGTGGGGGTAGGGGAGGTGGTGCTGACCGAACCGCAGACCTATCCGGGGTTGAAGACGCTTGCGCGCTCCTTGGGGGTGCGGCTGGCGGCCGTAGAGCATGTGGACGAAGAGGGGCTGCTTCCTGAAGCGTTTGAGAACGTCTGTCGACGTGAAGGCGCAAAAGCCTTGTATCTGATGCCCAGTGTGAACAACCCAACCACACGTTGTATGGGCGAAAAGCGTCGGCGTGATATAGCCCGGATTGCGCAGCGCCTGGGGGTTTATATTCTGGAGGATGACGCCTATGCCCTCCTGCGGGAGGCCCGTCCAGATTCCTTCGCCAGCTTTGCCCCGGATAGAACGGTGAGCGTATGGAGCCTCTCCAAGGCCTTAGGTGGGGGGCTGCGGACGGCTTTTGTGTATGTACCCACAGCAGTAAGGGCAGGGATGATTCGCGCCGTGCAGAACACCGTATGGATGGCGCCCCCGTTGCTTGCGGAGCTGACATGTTCCTGGCTGTCCTCTGGGGAGGCGGATACGGTCCTGGCAGGGCGCAAGGCAGATAACGAAGCGCGCTGGAGCCTTGCTGCGAAATTTCTGGAAGGCTATGATTACGAAGGGTTCCGCGATGGGTATTTCATCTGGCTGCACCTGCCGGGAAAAGCGAGCGGTCTGGCTTTTGAGGCCAGAGCCCGGGAGGCCGGAGTAGGGGTTTTTGCGGCAGAGCGTTTTTCCGTGGCCCACGCCCCCGCACCCCGGGCCGTGCGGGTTTCACTCTCCGGGCCTGATCATTTGCACGAGCTGGAGCAAGGGCTCGGCATTTTGCGCAGCTTACTGGACCAGCTTGGCGGGGAGTCGGAAAGTGCGCTGGAAACGCCCTTTCTGTGAATTCCCGCGTATAAAATTGCCGGCTACCAGGAAAAATCCTTGTATTGATACGCGAACAGCAACAGCGTGAGAAACTGAATTTCGTATTTTTTCTCTTCCTTCTGCAACGCTTTTGCCGCGTCCACGGGGTCCATGGCCTTGGCATAAGGGCGCTCGGAAATCATGGCGCAAAAGGAGTCGGCAACAGCGCACAGGCGACCAATCTTACTGATTTCTTCGCTGCCGGCCTTGCGCGGGTAGCCAGAACCGTCCAGCCGTTCGTGATGCTCAAAAACGCAGCTTTTCATGTCCTTGAAGGTCAACCCAAGTTTTTGCGCCATCTTCATGCCTACCAGCGGATGCTGGTTGATTTTGGCGCGTTCGTCCTGGGTCAGGGGCGAGGTCTTGGTCCGGACAAATTGGGGAATCTTGCTCATGCCCATGTCATGGAGAAATAGTCCCAGTGTCACGCGGTCCAGTTCGCGACGTTCAAATTGCCCCGTGCGCATGCGCAGGTACAGCCATAAGCCCACAATGCCCGTGTTGATGGAATGATTGACCAGGGTGTGCTCCTTGAGCAGGCGTTTGATCAGGGAGCGGATGCGGTGACTGTCCTGGCCAAGGTATTCAGTCAGGACCATGAGGTCGGCGTAAAGCTGGTCAAAGACCACCTGGACGGACTGGTCGAAAAAAGCTTCCAGACGAAGCTGCAGCGCCTGGATGATGATGTCGGCGATTTCACCTTCCTTGAGGTTCTTGTCCACCAACACCAGGTCGAGCTGCTTGCAGATATGCTTGGAGTAAACGGGGTGATCAGAGCGCGACACGAACAACAGACTGTCGTTGCAAAGCTCGACGACCTGTTCCACCTGTTCGTTTGTAAGGCGTTGGCCCTTTCGTGCATAGGGCATCAACTGCGCAATGTCTTCCTTGAAAAGGTACAGATCCAGGGGAGGGCGATATTTGGGAAAGCTCGCCAGAATTTCTGGATTGATCTGATAGTATTCCTCGGAAATATTGTCCGGGATGGTCGTCTTAACTGCGCACACTGGTCACCTTCCTGGCAGAACGTAACATGCGGCCTTGTCGCTTGAATATTGCTGCATGTCTGTCGATCTAATCAATGTATCTTGCAAATAGAATACAGCCGTACCCCTTACGGCTCAAACTGTACAGTCGGGAGGCTGCAATGCCTCGTGAGCATGGGGTTCTGCCAAGAGCGCCATGCTCCTAAATTGTGCTGATTGCGTAAATCATAACGCGGGGATTTAGTCAACGCAACACGTTGCCATAGGGCAAAGGCAATAAAAAAGCAGAAATATGGAAAACAGCAAACTTGAGAATTTGCCAGGTACATAAAACGAATACTCTCCTGATTCCTTACATGGGTGCCTCCTCTATCACATCCGCCACAGCTCCAATAAAGCATGCCGCTCTCTGTTGCATGGGGCAATGTGGTTTGCAAATCACGATGTGTCATTATCTCGGGTACCCGTTTGGCATATTTTGAAATGACAAAATACATGGGGGAGAAGATTACTGCGCTGTAAAACACCAAGGTTTGCAGCGCTGTTTTTGTTTGCGATTTTTAAGAAGGGGAAGACGGGCGGCAGCGCACACAGGGCAAGGATATCAGCCCGAGCGGCCATACCCATTCCTTTTTGGGCCTTTTGGAGCAAAACGGCGTGGAGCAAAGCCCCAAGGCGGATGGCCAGATGGCATCGCTGTACCTTGTAAAGAAAATGATGCTGTTTTGGTGTTGCAATCTTGACAATGTAAAGAGAGTTTGAAAGTAATTTTTCTAGAAAAATTCTACATTATATCTACATAAAAAACCCGCCCCCGCTTGACAGAGTCGGGGGAATAGGACATGGGGTGGTAAAAAGTGGTAAATAGTGGTAAAAGACTCCCAAGGTGGATGCCCCATGTTGTTTCGAGGAAAAGCACAACGCGCTCTGGACGCCAAAGGACGGCTCATGTTGCCGGCCGAGTTTCGCGACGTGGTTTTTTCACGCAGCGAAGAGGGCGTTTTTGTGCTGACCTGCTACGACGGGTGTCTGGTGGGTTTTCCCAAGCCTGATTGGGAGGAATTTGAGAACAACCTGCTCAAGGTGGGCAACGCGTCCAGGAAACTGCGCGATTTCAGGCGGCTGGTCATCGGCAGTGCAGAAGAGCTCTCCCTGGACAAGCAAGGCCGCGTTCTGCTTTCTCAGGCGCACAGGGCTTACGCCAAGCTGGACAAGGAAGTGTTGCTCATCGGGCAGTTGCAGAAGTTTGAAATATGGAACTCCGGACAGTTCACGACGGATATTGAGGAGCAGGATTACGACGACGTGACAAGTGAGCTCGAGGAACGAGGCATAACTATACCATTGTAGCAAGAGCGCCTGAAATGCCGATTGTGGCTTGGGAGCGCGAGTGGGAACAGCATGCAGCATATTACAGTCCTTTTGCACGAGGTGCTTGATTGGATCGCCCCTCGCAAGGGAGGCTGCTACCTGGACGGAACCACCGGCCTTGGCGGTCATTCCGCGGCTATTCTCGAGGCTGTGCAGGGTGACGCTAAGCTGCTTTGCCTGGACCGTGATCCTCAGGCCCTGGCGTTGGCTCGCGAGCGGCTTGCCCCATGGCGGGATTCGGTGGTCTTTCGGCAGGCGCGTTACAGTGAGTTCCCTGAGATCTTGGAGGAGCTGGGATGGTCCGGGCTGGATGGCGCAGTGTTGGACCTCGGCGTTTCGTCAATGCAGTTGGACGAAGCTGACCGGGGTTTCAGTTTTTTGCATGACGGCCCCCTGGACATGCGCATGAGCCCGACAGGGCCAGAGCCGCCGGCGAGCAGGTTGGTGAACAACGCGGGAGTGGATGAATTGAAGCGCATTATCTGGACATACGGCGAAGAGCCCCAGGCGGGGCGCATTGCCCGCGCTATTGTCCAGGAGCGTGCTCAAGAGCCCATAGAGACGACCAAACGGCTGGCGGACGTGGTGGAGCGCGCTTACCCCGCTTCCTGGCGAGCCAAGGCGCGGAACCACCCTGCAACCAGAACTTTTCAGGCGTTGCGTATCGCAGTGAACCATGAGCTCGAGGAGCTTGAAAGTTTTTTGAAGGATATTCCGGATTGGCTGCAGCCTGAAGGCAGAGTGGCGATTATTTCCTTTCACTCCCTGGAGGACAGGTTGGTGAAGCATACCATCCGCCATGAAGCGAAATCGTGCACCTGCCCCCGTGAGGTGCTGCGCTGCGTGTGCGGTGGCCCCAGGATGAAGGTGCTGACCAAAAAGCCCCAGCTCCCCACGGATGCGGAGATGCGCGCCAACAGCCGGGCACGCAGTGCCAAGCTGCGGGTTGCTGAGCGCCTGCCGCGACGGCTGCCGGAGCGGCTGGCAAAGGCTGCCGGACAGCAGGAAGGCAAAGAGTGATGGCTGCTGCGTCCAATCCTTCGAGCAAGCGGTGGATGCTGCTGATTTCCTTTTCCGGAGTCATCACCGTTGTATTGGGGCTTACCCTGGCCTGGCTGAACATTGAGCGCACTGATTTGGCCTACGGACTGAAGACCATGCAGGGGGAGGCCAAGGAACTGGAAGACCACGTCGCCAAATTGCGCGTGGAACGCGACAACCTCCTGGCGCCGTATCGTCTGGAGAAAATGGCGGAAAAGCTTGGCCTGGATGCGGCCAAAGCCGGACAGATTCGTAGGATGGGACGTGACGATGGCTAGAAACAAACGAGAATACCGCGGTTCCAAACGCGCAGAATCCCGCCTCGATTTGGGGCGTGGGCGTTCTGGTACCCGTAGCGGGACTCTTGGGAAAAAGGATTCCAGGAGTTCGCGCGCTGTTACGCGCAAGGATTCTCGTAAGGCCTCGGGCGGCGGTCTGTTCTCAAGCAATAAACGCAAGAGCCCTGTCAAGGCCACAAGCTCTAAGCGGCGTTCAGGTTTTAGCTTCGGCGGCTCTGGCCGTTTTGATTGGGTACGGTTCCGTCTCGGCGCCGTTGCCGTGGTTTTTGCATTGCTGTGGGTCGCCCTTTGGGGGCGCGCCTACTACGTGCAAATCGTCGAGGGGCCAAAACTGGCCGCCATGGCCCAGCGGCAGCACCGCACCACAGAGTTCGTGGTCGGCGAGCGCGGACAGATAGTTGATAATAAGGGGAAGCTGCTGGCCAAAAGCGTGGCCATTAATTCTATTTTCGCCAATCCTGCCCGGGTCCCCAATCCCAGTGCCGCGGCTGCCAAGCTTGCCGGCATTCTGGACATGGACGCCGGTCGGGTGCGGAAACTGTTGACGTCCAAATCGCCTCATGTGTGGATTGCACGGCAAATTGGCGACGCGCCTGCAGCGGCTATCCGCGAAGCAGACATCGCGGGTGTGCACATTACCACCGAATACGCCCGCCAGTATCCGAACAAACACTTGGCAGGGCGGCTTCTCGGTTTTGTGGGGCTGGACGACAAAGGTTTGGAAGGCCTGGAGGCGGCCTTTGACGATCGCCTGGCGGGCAAGCAGGCGCACCTGACGGTGGAGCGCGACGCTACGGGCCGTAAGCTGTATTATGACGAGATGGGTAAGCAGGTGGATATCCGCGGTAAGGATGTGCGCCTCACCCTGGATGTGAACGTACAATACAATGCCGAAGTGGCCCTGGAAAGCGTGGTAAAGAAATACCAGGCCAAGTGGGGCGGCTGCCTGGTAGTAAGGGTGGCGGACGGCAATGTTCTGGCCTGGGCCGAGTACCCCTTCTTTAACCCGAATTCGTACAACGACTATTCGCCTGAGCAATGGCGCAACAGAATTGCCTTGGACCCCATTGAGCCTGGCTCTGTGGCCAAGCCGCTTCTGGTGGCCGCCGCCATGCAGGAAGGCGTTGTCGCCCACGACACCATTTTTTACTGTGAAAAAGGGCGCTGGCGGCTGGATGGCAAGGTCATCAAGGATATTTCAGCGAAAGACTGGCTGCCTGTCAGCAATATTCTGCGTTTTTCGAGCAACATTGGCGCGGCAAAAATCGCTCTGGCGCTTACCAAAAACAAGTACTACGACTACCTCGTCCGGTTGGGATTCGGGCAGCGCATTGGCCTGCCTCTGGCGGGCGAAAGCACCGGCATTTTGCGCCCCGGCAATACGTGGGAGGAATTTGAACTGGCCACTGCCGGATTCGGGCAGGGCTTTTCCACTACGCTGCCGCAACTGGCCAAGGCGTATTTGTGTCTGGCCAATGAAGGCGTGATGAAGCCGCTCAGACTGGTGGCAGACCCATACGAAGCGACCCAGGCGGAGACCAGGGTTTTTGATCCGCGCATCGCCACAGAAGTGCTGCGCATGATGGAAGGTGTGGTGGATGAAGGCACCGGCCACCGCGCGCAGCTGCCTGGACTAACCGTTGCCGGCAAGACCAGCACGGCTCAAAAGGCATCGGCTAAAGGCGGATACGGTTCTGAAGTTGTTGCCTCTTTCATGGGGCTTGTTCCGGCTTTGAAGCCGGAATATCTCATCATGGTTACCGTCGACGAACCCAAAAAACAGCATTATGGCGGCGTGATAGCAGCGCCTGCCTTCAAGGAAGTGGCGCTCAAGACCCTGGCTTACCTGGGTGAGTTGCCCGACAAGCCTGTGGTTGCTGCTGCCCTTGAAGATGTGACCTCGGAAGCTTCGGTGCGGTTTTGTTCAAGTTCCGAAATGCGGGGCAAGGTAGATAGAAGTTGCGTGATTCCAGGAGATGCCGTGCCCGACGTGCGGGGCCTGAGCATTCGGAAGGCGATGGAAATACTTGCTGGCAAGGGCGTGGTGCCCAGCCTCAAGGGGAACGGCAATGTTGTTGCCAAGCAGACACCCCCTCCAGGAAAGCCATGGCCCGCCAGTGCCAAACAATGCACGATATGGTTGCAGGACAATGCAGAACGATCCTAACCCACATGGTGGGCACGAGATGCCTTACGAGGAACTGCTGGAACTGGTCCGCGGCGGTCTGACCGTACAGACCCACTCGGCTCGTGTGCAGCCTGGGGACGTGTTTGTCGCGGTTCCGGGTGTTGCTGTGGACGGCGCCGCCTTTATCCCGGACGCTATAGAGCGGGGGGCTTCGTACGTAGTGGTGAAAACCGGGGTGGAGTTGCCTGCCGACGCCCAGGTTGCGCATCGCGTGGAGCATCCGGACCCGCGTGCCGCCCTTGGCGAAATGGCCGCAGCGCATTTCAGCACCGATAAGTTGTCATTTCCCATGATTGGCATCACGGGCACGAACGGCAAGACCACCACGTCGTATCTCATTGAGCATTTGTTCGCATCCACTGGTAAAAAAGTCGGTGCTTTTGGCACGGTGAGCTACCGCTGGCCAGGCACCTATATTGAAGCGCCCCTGACCACGCCGGACTGCTGGCAGTTGCATGAATATCTGGCGCGCATGCAGGTGGAAGGCGTTGGGCTGGGCGTGATGGAGGTATCCTCCCATTCCCTGGACCAGAAAAGGGTTGCCGGCGTCAAATACGCCTTGGGCGTGCTGACAAACGTCACCCAGGACCATCTGGATTACCACAAGGACATGGAGTCCTATTTCGCGGCCAAGAGCCTGCTTTTTGTCCAGGGCGGCCGCCCTGACAATCAGCCTGCTGATCGCGCAGTTATAAATTGGGACGACGCCTTTGGCCGACGCTTGCTTGAACAATTGCCCGAATCTTTGGGTTTTGGTTTGAAGGAAATGCCCCCGCATTTGCACAAGCGCGGTCTGCACGGGCGCATCACCAGCAACACGGTGGATGGCCTGGAGCTGGAAATGCGGTTTGGTGACAGAATCTGGTCGCTCAAATCCCCCTTGGTCGGCGCTTTTAATGCGTCCAACCTGTTGGCTGCCCAGGCTGCGGGGTTGGCCATGGGGCTTGAACCGGAACAGATGCAGGGGCTTTCGGATTTCATGGGCGTGCCGGGCCGTTTGGAGCGCATCCCTAATGAGCGTGGTTTGAATGTGTTTGTTGATTACGCACATACACCGGATGCATTGGAAAATGTGCTTGCAGCGCTCAAGGAACTGGATTTCGACCGCCTGATCACGGTGTTCGGCTGCGGCGGTAATCGTGATCGTGCAAAGCGCCCCTTGATGGGCGAAGCCGTCTGCAAATACAGCGACGTTGCTGTGCTTACTTCTGATAATCCACGGCACGAGAATCCTTTGGACATCATGAACGATGTACGGCCCGGCCTGCGTAACTGCGCCATGGTTCTGGAAACACCGGACAGGCGCATGGCCATTGCCACGGCCATTGAAGAAATGCGCACCCGTGACGTGCTTGTCGTCGCTGGAAAAGGGCATGAATCCTACCAGCAGGTGGGAGATGAACGTCGCCCCTTCAGTGATCAGCAGATCATCAGGGAGATGCTGTCGTGAACATGAATCTGGCCGCCATCGCCACCGTTATGGGGGCGCAGGTGCAGGGGCTCTCTGAGGAGCTCCTTGCCGCCATACCTGTCGGCTTGCAGTCGGACAGCAGAACGCTGGCGCGTGGCGAACTGTTCCTCTGCATTCCGGGAGAGCGTTTTGACGGCCATGATTTCGCAGCACAAGCCCTGGAAAAGGGCGCCCTGGCTATAGTCACAGAACGCGATTTGGATTTGCCTGACGGCGCGCCGATACTGCGGGTGGGTAACGTGCTTACCGCCCTTGGCCAGGTGGCCAGAGCCTGGCGCGACCGGAACAAGGCCAAGGTGGCCGGGGTCACGGGGTCTGCCGGTAAGACGACAGTCAAAGAGTTGCTTGCCCTTGTTTGTAGCATGAAGGGCGCAACCGCCAAGAATCACCTGAACCTGAACAATCAGATCGGGCTGCCCCTGTCTATATTGCAGACGGATGGGGACGAAGAATTCTGGGTATTTGAAGCCGGCATCAACTATGACGGCGAGATGGATATTTTGGGGCGCATACTCGCGCCGGACCTGGCTCTCATAGTCAATGTAGGCAGCGTCCACTCGCAGGGACTGGGAGATGTGGCCGGCGTGGCGCGGAACAAGGCCATGCTGCTGCGTCATCTTACCCCCGGCGGCAGGGCGGTGCACAGCCTGGACTATCCGGAGCTGGTGAACGCTGTGGCCGAGTATCCCGTAACGTCTGTGGGCTTCAGCGCGAAGGGTAAGGACGCCCCCTACACTGGCGAATACCTGGGCCCGGGACGTGACGGTAAGGGACGTTACGCAGTGACCATGAAGGGCGAAAGGGTTGAACTTGAACTGCCCTGGCGCGGCGCCTTTATGGCGGAAAACCTGGTTGCGGCCGCCGCTGCGGCAAGTGAACTGGGGCTGGATGTTGCGCACATACGCGAAGGGCTGCTGGTGGCGCAACCTGCGGAAAAGCGTTTTCAGCGCTGGGAAAAGAACGGTTTGCTGGTGGTGGACGATACCTATAACGCCAATCCCCTTTCCATGGGGCAATCGGTATTGAGCGTGGTGGAACTGGCTGAAGGGCGTCCCTTGGCACTGGTGCTTGGTGAAATGCTTGAACTTGGCGAAAGCGCGGCCATCGCACATGAGGAATTGGGGAGAGCAGCAGCCATATCTGGCGCTGATCTGCTCATTTGGCGCGGGGGGCACGGTCAAGACGTGCAGCGCGGATTGGAACAGGCCGACTACTCCGGAGCGTTTGCCACGGCTGCAACGCCGGAAGAATTTATCGAACTGTGGCGGAAACAGGGACTCGAAAACGGCATGGTGCTTTTCAAAGGATCGAGAGGCGTCCGTATGGAAGAGTTCTGTAACGCCCTGCGCCGGGAGCTGCACGCATGATCTACAACCTGCTCTACCCTTTGAGCCAGGATTTCGGCATCTTCAATGTTTTCCGTTACATAACGTTTCGGTCTACATGGGCGCTCATGACCGCGTTGGTTATCACCATCGTCATGGGACCGATCTTTATCGCCTGGCTGCGCAGAATCAAATTTGGCCAGTACATTCAGGAAGATGGCGTATCTTCGCACCAGCAAAAGGCCGGCACTCCCACCATGGGCGGTATTCTTATCGCGGCTGGGCTGCTGGTCAGCGTGCTGCTCTGGGCAGACCTGACCAACGTCTATGTCTGGCTGACAATTTTTGTGTTTTCCGGCTTTGCGTTCATAGGGTTTCTGGATGACTACTCCAAGATACGGAAACGCCACAATAAAGGGTTTACAGCCAGGAAAAAGTTTCTGTGCCAGATTCTGGTGGCAACTGTGGCCATGTTCCTGCTGATAAATGAACCGGCATACTCCACCAAGCTGGTGCTGCCGTTCTTCAAGGATGCGCAGCCTGATCTTGGCTGGTTTTACCTGCCTTTCGCCGTCATGGTTATGGTGGGGGCATCCAATGGCGTGAACCTGACGGACGGGCTGGACGGTCTGGCCATCGGGCCCACCATCGTCGCTGGAGTTTGTTTCGCAGTATTTGTTTATGTTGCCGGGCACGCCCAGATGGCTCGCTATCTGCAACTCATGCACGTGGCAGGTGTGGGCGAAGTCACAGTCTTTGTTGGGGCGCTCATCGGCGCAGGGCTGGGATTTCTCTGGTTCAACGCGTATCCGGCACAAGTTTTCATGGGCGATGTCGGTTCACTCAGCCTGGGCGGAACCCTTGGGTTCATCGCCGTGCTCTGCAAGCAGGAGCTGGTTCTGCTGATCGTGGGCGGTCTTTTTGTCATCGAAACCCTCTCGGTCATTCTGCAGGTTGGGTATTTCAAGTTCAGCGGCGGTAAACGCATATTCCGGATGGCGCCGCTCCATCACCATTTCGAACTCAAGGGCATTCCCGAGTCCAAGATCATTATCAGGTTCTGGATCCTTTCGATCCTCCTGGGACTGGCGGCCCTTTCGACATTGAAGCTCAGGTAGGAGAAGCGTCGTGGGCAAGAAGGAAATACTGGCGCGCAAGCCCTTGCAGGGTAAGACAGTAGCCGTGGTAGGAGCAGGGCGCTCCGGCCGGGCTGCTTCAATGCTCGCCGCCGCCCTGGGCGCATCGGTCCGGTTGCTGGAAAAGGATTTTTCCAGGCTGAAGGCCGAGCATCCCGATTTCATCGAAAAGGCCGCGGCCAGCAGCATCACCATGCACTCCGGGGAGCACACGGCGGAGCAGTTCGCCGGTGTGAACATGGCAGTCATGAGTCCGGGCATCCCAGTGGCCAAGATCAAACCCTTGTTGCCGGAAGGCGCAGGCGTCATCGGCGAGGTGGAACTGGCAAGCCGTTGTGTTTGCAAGCCTGTTTTGGCAGTGACAGGAACCAGCGGCAAGACGACTACCGTATCCCTGGCCGCCGCCATGCTGGAACATGTAGGGCGCAAGGTCTTTTTGGGGGGCAACATCGGTGCGCCCCTGTCTGAGTATGTTCTGGCAGAAGAAGAGGCGGACATCATGGTGTTGGAACTTTCCAGCTTCCAGCTCCAGACCTGTGTAAATTTCAAGCCCTGGGTGGCTGTCCTGCTGAACCTGACGCCCAATCATCTGGACTACCATGCCGACATGGAAGAATACGCCGAAGCCAAAATGCGGATTTTTGCGCGGCAGGATCCAGGCGATCACGCCATTCTGCCCTTGGTCCAGAAGGATGAGCTGGAACCCAAAGTCAAGACTGAAGCGCGGGTGATCTGGTACTCGCCCAAGAATCGTTTTTATACCAAGTATCTGCCTGGCGAGCACAACCAGGCGAACATGGAAGCAGCCTATCAGGCTACGCGGATTTTTGGCGTAACCGAGAATGAAGCACAGCGGGCTGTCAAAGACTTCCGCCCCCCGAAACATAGACTGGGGCGCGTGCGGGAGTTCAATGGAGTGCTTTATGTCAATGATTCCAAGGCAACGACCGTTGATTCACTGCGTGTTGCCCTGAAAAGTTTTGACAAGCCGATTCTGCTGCTTGCCGGCGGTAAGTTCAAAGGCGGCGATCTGGGCAGCCTGCGCCCCTTGTTGAAAGAAAAGGTCAAGCAGGTTTGCCTGTACGGGGGCAGTCGCGAACAGTTCGAATCCGCATGGAACGGCGCTGTGCCGGTACATTACGAGCCGGATATGGAAAAGGCCCTGCGTTTCGCGAACGGCAAGGCTGCGGAAGGCGACGTAGTGTTGCTTTCCCCCGCCACGGCGAGTTTTGATCAGTTCAAGAGTTATGAAGATCGCGGGCTGCGTTTTGAAAAAATGGTGGAGGAGTTGTCATGAGTCTGCTGCGCGCTGCAGAACATGGTGAATCCAGGGGACACATGGACTACTGGCTGCTGGCTGCGACCCTGCTCATGGCAGGGGTGGGGCTGACCATGGTGCTTAGCGCAAGCGGCGTTATGGCTGAGAAGTATTATGGCGACAAATACTTTTTCTTCCGCAAGCAACTGGAATTCATGGGGCTGGGTGTTTTTCTCATGTATCTGGCATCGCGGGTGAGCATTACCCGTATTTATGCAGCCAAATACTGGGCTTTGGGCTTGGTGGCGCTTTTACTGCTGCTTACGCTTTTCACACCCATGGGGGTGGAAGTGAATGGCGCGCGACGCTGGTTGCGTGTGGGCGGGCTTTTCACCCTGCAGCCCATGGAGTTCGCAAAGATTACGCTGGTCATCTACCTGGCCTGGTTCCTCAGCAACAAGCAGGCCCTGGTAAAAACCTTCAGCGTGGGCGTGATACCGCCCTTTGCTGTGACGGGCATGCTCTGTCTGCTGGTTCTGGTGCAGCCTGATTTCGGTGGAGCGGCGTTCATGGTGGGCATACTTTTTCTGATGTGCCTGGTGGGCGGCACCCGGCTTATTTACCTGGCCATGGCTTCTGCAATGGCTGGCGCCGGCGCCTGGATGCTGGTGGTGCAGTCAGCTTACCGCAGTCGTCGTTTGATGGCTTTTCTGGATCCTTTCAAGGACGCCATGGACACGGGCTACCAGCTTGTGCAGTCGCTGTATGCATTTGGATCGGGACACATTTGGGGGCTGGGCCTGGGCGCTGGCAAGCAAAAGCTCTTCTTTCTGCCGGAAGCGCACAACGATTTCATCATGGCGGTGATGGGTGAAGAGCTGGGATTTGTGGGCGTATCCCTGGTGTTTCTGCTGATGGGAATGCTGCTGCTCAGAGCCTTTCAGGTCAGCATGCAGCAGGAAAACTTGCAGGACAGACTTGCCGGATTCGGCGCCACTTTAATTCTGGCGCTCGGCGCTGTGCTGAACATGGCTGTTGTCTTGGGCACCGCCCCTCCTAAAGGCGTACCCATGCCGTTTATGAGTTACGGCGGCAGCAGCCTGCTGTGTTCGTTCATTTGTGTGGGAATTTTGCTCAATCTCTCGCGTGACAGAAATGCGCGGGGTAGTTCGGTGGGTGAGGCATGCAGCGCGTAATTCTGACCACGGGCGGCACTGGCGGGCACATTTTCCCCGCTTTGGCCGTAGCCGAAGAGCTCAAGGCCCGGAATCCCCAGGCCCGCATACTGTTTGTGGGTGGTGTGCGTGGGCCAGAGGCAGAGCTTGCCGCACGCTCCGGTCTTGAGTTCACGGCCTTGCCCGTGCGCCCTGTGCTGGGGCGCGGACTCAAAGCGCTGACCGCCGGTTTCTGGCTGACTCTGGGAGTGGCCAAGGCCCTGGCCGTGCAGTTGCGCTTCAAGCCGCAGGTTGTTCTCGGTCTTGGCGGTTACGCCGCCTTTGCCCAGGTGCTTGCCGCCGTGCTTACGGGCACGCCCAGCGCAATACAGGAACAGAACAGCGTCCCAGGTCTCACCAACAGATTGCTGGGGCGTTTCGTCAAACAAATTTATGTCAGCTTTGAGGATAAAGACGGCCGCTTTCCTGCCGGTAAAGTGAAACTGCTTGGAAACCCCGTTCGCAAGACTATCCGCGAGGCTGCTACACAAAACGGAACCGTTAACGACAATGCAGGTATACGCCCTAAACTGTTGATTCTCGGTGGTAGCCAGGGCGCCATGGCGGTGAATACCGCGGTGATTGAGGCTCTGGACCGTTTTCGTGAGGCCGGTGTTGAAATTTGGCACCAGGCCGGAGCAAGAGATTATGAACGCGTCCGCCAGGCATATACGCCGCACCTGCAAAAGGGGCTGCAAGCCAAAGTGGATGCGTTCATAGACGACATGGCCGCTGCCTACGCATGGGGCGATCTTGCCTTGTGCCGGGCTGGGGCCACTACCGTTGCCGAACTTACCGTTGCCGGATTGCCCAGCGTGCTGGTGCCTTTTCCCTATGCCACGCACAATCATCAAAGCGTGAATGCAGGCTATCTGGAAAACGTAGGAGCGGCGAAAAGGGTAGAACAAAAGGATATGGAAAAGACAGACCTGCCTGGCCTGGTGCTTGGCCTGCTGCAAGATAGACAAACCCTGTGGGATATGGGCGCCAAGGCTGCAAGCCTGGGCAAGCCCGAAGCGGCCGCGCACATAGTGGACGCCATGGAATCCCTGGCCAAGGGCAAATAGAGTGAAGGAGTAGGGCGGTGACTTCCAGCGAAGCGCAACACATGCAGGATATGGTTAGCAGCATCCACATGGTGGGTATTGGCGGCTCAGGTATGAGCGGCATTGCAGAAGTGTTGCTGAACCTCGGCTACCAGGTGAGCGGCTCGGACCTTTCCGAGAGCCCCGTGGTCTTGCACCTGCGAAGCCTGGGCGCGACCATAGCCATTGGCCACGATGCGGCTAATCTGCCAGACACCGCCCAGGTGTTGGTGAAGTCCACCGCTGTGACCCTGGACAACCCAGAAGTGCAGGAAGCCGCGCACAGGGGTGTTCCCATCATTCCCCGTGCTGAGATGCTTGCCGAACTGATGCGCCTGCGCCGCGGTATCGCCGTTGCTGGAACACATGGCAAGACGACGACCACATCGCTTTTGGCTTCCATTTTCGACGAGGCCGACCTGGACCCCACCGTCATCATTGGCGGGAGGCTCAATGCTTACGGCTCAAACGCCAGGCTGGGCGAAGGACGATACCTCATTGCCGAAGCGGATGAATCAGACGGCTCTTTTCTCTGTCTGCTGCCCATCACGACGGTTGTGACCAACGTAGATGCCGACCATCTGGATTTTTACGACGGTATCGAAGCCATAGATGATGCCTTTGTGCAGTTCATGAATCAGATTCCGTTCTACGGGGTGAACGTGGTTTGCGGTGATGACGCGGGCGTAAGGCGGCTTTTGCCCAGAGTAAAGCGCCCTGTCATGACCTACGGGTTTGGCAAGGAAAACCAACTGCAGGGCGAGGTGCTGGAATGCGCCGCCACGAGCCGTTTTCGCGTCATCTACAAGGGCGAGGTTCTGGGCGATGTGAGTCTGGTGCAGCCAGGACAGCACAACATCCTGAACGCCTTGGGCGCCTTGGGTGTCGCCATCAGTTCCGGCATCGAGCCTGAAGTCGCCATTCGTGGATTGGGCAAGTTTCGCGGCGTGGGACGCCGCTTTGAAGTCAAAGGTGAACGCAACGATGTGCTGGTCGTGGACGATTACGGGCACCATCCTGCCGAGATAGCAGCAACGTTGGCCACGGCGAAGAGTTGCCACCCGGACCGCAGGTTGGTGGTGGTTTTTCAACCGCACCGGTTTTCACGCACCCAGGCGCTTTTCGGTGATTTCTGCAAAGCCTTCGACAAGGTTGATAAATTGATGCTGACAGAAATTTACCCCGCATCCGAGGCGCCTATTCCAGGTGTCAGCGGCCAGAGTCTGGCCCAGGGCATCCATCAGGTATCCAGCACGGATGTTGAATTTTTTCAGGATTTCGAAGCGGTCAGCGAACGCTTGCCGCATGTGGTGCAGCCGGGCGATCTGCTTTTGACACTGGGCGCGGGCAGCGTCTGGCAAGTAGGGCAGCGCTATCTGGAGGCAAAGTGAATGGGATTTACCGTCGCCCCTGCTCCCAACCTGCGGGAGAGAACCACGCTGCACCTGGGCGGACATGCCCTGGCAGAGGTGGTTATCGCCGATACGCAGGGACTGGAACGCCTGCCAGAGAAGTTGCAGGAGCTTGGCGGTACGCCCTTTGTCATCGGGGGCGGCAGCAATCTGCTTGCAAGGGATGGCGAACTGGAACTGGTTCTGCTGCGCATGAAGCAGGAGCCGGAACCGCAAATTTTACGACAGGACGCGCAAAGTGCAGTGGTCAGCGCACCTGTCGGTATGCGTCTGCAACGTTGTTTGCACTGGCTGGCAAAGAGAGGACTTTCCGGACTGGAAGGCCTGAGCGGCGTGCCAGGGAATATCGGGGGCGCTGTGGCCATGAACGCCGGCTCTTTTGGCAGCGTTATGGGCGATCAGTTGCACAGGGTGCAGGCGCTGGTGCTGCGAAATGGCGCATGGAAGCTGGAATGGTTGGAAAAGGGCGATTTTTGCACTGCATACCGCAGGTTCTCGCTGCAACATAAGGCGGCATTTTTCATGGTGACGGCGGTGGAACTGGAATTGAAGCATGGGAAAGCGGTTGAGATCGCCGCAACCATGCGGGAGAATCTGGCTAAAAAAAAGGCCAGCCAACCCATCACGGCCTGGACCGCCGGGTGCGCCTTCAAGAACCCTGCGCCGGATGCCCCCGCCGGTATGTTGCTGGACAAGGCAGGAATGAAGGGCGCTGTGTTGGGAGGCATGACTTTTTCCACAGTGCATGCAAATTTTTTGGTGAACACCGGGACCGGAACCAGCGATGCTGCGCTGGAACTGCTGGATATGGCGAAGGAGCGGGTTTTTGAACGCTTTGGCCACAAACTGGAACTGGAAGTGAAACTATGCCCGGACATGTAGCGACAGCCAGACGCCCGAGCCGTCTGGGGCTTGCCCAGGGAGGCAACAGGTATCGCCAGTCCCGGAAAGGGAATAAGCCTGCGCGCCCTGCTTTTCAATGGGGAAAGTTCGGCCGGTGGTTCACGATTGGTGTGTATGTTTTTGTGGGCATCAGTTTCTTTCTGGCAGTGAGTCTGGGATTGCTGGCGGCTTATCGCTGGATGACAAGAAGCAACAGCTTTGGCCTTGAGCAGATACAGGTGCAGGGCAATGCCTACCTGAAATATGAAGACGTTCTCAATGCTGCAGGCCTTGAACTGGGGCAGAATGCTTTTGGTCTGAATATGAAGCAGATTGAACGTAATCTGCGCGGTCTGCCCTGGGTAAAAGGGGTGACGCTGAAGCGTGAATTGCCGGATACGCTCAGCATTACTCTTGTGGAGCGTGAGCCACGCTATTGGCGGCAGCAGGGTGAAAAACTTTTTTTTGCCGACAAGGATGGCGAGATCATCGCCCCCGTTGAGACAGGGCATTTCAAGGCATTGCCTGTGCTGCATCTGGAAGAGGGGGCGCAGGATGCTTTGGAAGTGCTGCAGGCCTTTGGGACACGCGCCAGGGCGCTGCACTCGCCGTTCGATCCCAGACAGGCAGCGTGGATACGCGTGAAGAACGACGGGGATATAGAGCTATATTTCGAGTCCAGGGACCTGCTGGTAAGCCTGGACAGTCGGGAGTGGGAATTGAATCTGGATTGTCTGCGCCGAGCCTGGGCCGACCTTGTGCGACGTGGCGAGCACAACAGTGTACATGCCATGGCGGCCTATGGTGCAAAGGTTTGGATAACCAGATCATGATGCAGGGGGCGCGTTTGTGAGCGCTCCGCAAGAAGACGTCAACAGGGAGAATCAAGCATGGCCAAGCCCGAACTGATAGTCGGCCTGGATGTCGGAACAACGAAGATCTGCGCGGTTGTCGGCGAGATAGCCGATGGAGGTGTGGATATCGTCGGTATCGGCACCAGCCCTTCCACCGGATTGCGCAAAGGCGTGGTGGTGAACATCGAGCAGACCGTGCAGTCCATCAAAAAGGCCCTTGAAGAGGCCGAATTAATGGCTGGATGCGAAATCCGCTCAGTGTATGCCGGTATCGCCGGCAGCCACATCAAAGGCTTCAACAGCCACGGCGTCATAGCCGTGAAGGGCGGAGAAGTCGGCCCCAAGGATATCGAACGGGTCATCGACGCCGCCAAGGCAGTAGCCATTCCGTTGGACCGCGAAGTCATCCACATCCTGCCGCAGGAATACATTGTGGACGACCAGCGCGGTATTGCCGATCCGCTGGGGATGGCCGGTGTCCGGCTGGAGGTCAAGGTGCATATTGTTACCGGCGCGGTGACGTCTGCGCAGAACATTGTGCGCTCCTGCCACCGTTCCGGGCTGGATGTGGACGACATCGTGCTGGAAGCCCTGGCTTCGTCCAAGGCAGTGCTCACCGAAGAAGAGCGCGAGATTGGCGTAGCCCTGGTCGATCTTGGAGGGGGCACATCTGATATCGCCATTTTTTCGGATGACTCCATCAAGTACACGGGCGTGCTGCCCCTGGCCGGCTCCAACCTGACGAACGACATCGCCTTTGGCCTGCGCACCCCCATGGCGGCAGCCGAAAAGATCAAGATCAGGTACGGGTGCGCACTGGCCGAACTGGTGCGCAGCGATGAGACCATTGAAGTGCCCAGTGTCGGTGG
Organism: Desulfovibrio biadhensis; assembly: GCF_055388615.1. Lineage (NCBI taxonomy): Bacteria > Pseudomonadati > Thermodesulfobacteriota > Desulfovibrionia > Desulfovibrionales > Desulfovibrionaceae > Desulfovibrio > Desulfovibrio biadhensis. The sequence continues at coordinate 4,997,788 of NZ_AP042477.1, read as the reverse complement.
CCGCGAGCCACGGCTGCTTTCTCGCCAGATACTGGCTGAAATATGCGAACCCCGGGTGGAAGAAATCCTGGGGCTGGTGGATCAGGAACTGATCCGCTCCAATTGCAAGAATCTTATCGGCGCCGGTGTTGTGCTTACAGGCGGCACGTCGCTGATTCAGGGTATTGAGGAACTGGGGGAACAGATCTTCAACATGCCCACGCGCATCGGCTACCCCCGCAGCATAGGCGGCCTGCGCGATGTCGTGAATAGCCCCATATTCGCCACGGCGGTCGGGCTGCTGCTCTACGGAGCGGAAAAACAAGGTGCAGCGCAAAAGCTGCGCATCAGAGACACAAACGTCTTTAACCGCATCCTTTCACGGATGCGCAAGTGGTATGCGGACATTTCCTAGGCTCCCGCACAGCCTGGAACTACACAAGTGGGTGGAAAAGGAGGAAGGTTATGGAATTCTTGGAACTGGAAGGTGAAGCCAACGCTGTTATCAAAGTTTTTGGCGTAGGCGGAGGCGGTGGCAACGCCGTCAACAACATGATCAGCTCCGCGCTCCGGGGAGTGCGTTTTGTTGCTGCCAATACGGACATTCAGGCGCTGAACCGCTCCAAGGCGGAATTCAAGCTCCAACTCGGCGACAAGCTGACCAAAGGGCTGGGCGCTGGTGCAAATCCAGAAACCGGCCGTGACGCAGCCTTTGAAAGCATGGATCAGATTTCTGACCTGGTCAAAGAGTGCGACATGGTTTTCGTCACCGCCGGAATGGGTGGTGGCACCGGAACAGGCGCTGCTCCTGTCATTGCGCAGGCAGCAAAGGACGCCGGCGCGCTGACTGTTGGCGTTGTGACCAAGCCGTTTTATTTTGAGGGCAAGAAGCGTCGCGAACTGGCTGAAGCAGGCATTCAGGAGTTCCGCAAGTACGTGGACTCCCTGATCTGCATTCCCAACGACAGACTTCTGGCCCTGGCCTCCAAAAAGGCCACGTTCCTTGATATGCTCAAGAAGGCCGACGAAGTCCTGTACTACGCGGTCAAAGGTATTTCCGATCTGATCATGGTGCCCGGCCTGATCAACCTCGACTTTGCAGACGTCAAGGCTGTGATGAGCGAGATGGGCCTGGCCATGATGGGTACCGGTATCGCCAGGGGCGAATCCCGCGCCAAGGAAGCCGCCATGAAAGCCATCACCAGCCCGCTGCTGGAAGATGTCTCCATCGACGGCGCCATGGGCGTGCTGATGAACATCACCTGCGGTCCTGATCTGACCATCGACGAGGTGAGCGAAGCTGCCAGCACCATTCAGGAAGCTGCTCACGAAGACGCCAAGATCTACTTCGGTACTGTTTTTGAACAGGAAAACATCGATGAGATGCGGATCACCGTCATTGCCACTGGCATCGACGCCAAGGACAATCAGATTGGTTCTGACCGCACAGCACCAGGCAAGGTGACCCCCATTCGTCGCAGCGAAGGACGCGCACAGAATCTGACCACTACGCCGAAGCCGCAGCCGCAGCAATCTGCGCCGCAGCAAATGCGCCCCAGGCAGCGTTCTGTTTCCGTGGGTGGTGATGATGACATGAACATCCCGGCTTACATCCGCAGGCGCCCTCAAGATGAAGGGCAGCAGAAGCAGCAGGTCTCCAACGGCGGGCACGCGCCCGGCGAAGAGGACTTCATTTTTGACGAAGAGGAGTTCGAGATTCCATCGTTCATCCGTAAACAGGCGGACTGATTCCCCGGCCACGTCTGTTTTGGATGACGTCATCCCTAGGAACCCGTAACCTCCACACCCCTCCACAGCCTGGTGCCTGGGCGAAGGCTCGGAGCCTTCGCCCAGAGCATCATGGGTGCGGACCACAGGGAGGAGGAATGCCTGGCGTCCACCGTAATCTGGTGGAGACAGGCATCGTGCGGCCTCCCTGGCTGTTTTAGGATTCTGTGTGCGGGAAGCAAGCTGGAACAGGACATAAAACGCCCTGGCATAAAAAAAGCTGATCGAAACTGCGAAAATGCTTGCCAAGCAGAGCGCTTTTGTCTATGAATCTCGTTTCGCGGAGAGGTGACCGAGCTGGCCGAAGGTGTACGATTGGAAATCGTATGTGCCCTAACCCGGCACCGGGAGTTCGAATCTCCCCCTCTCCGCCATCAAGCATTCAAGCCCCTGGATTTCCGGGGGCTTTTTATTTGTGCGGGTTCCATACTTCCCAACTGCTACACCAGGGGGAAGGAAGATACTCAATCCCACTCAGTAAGGGGGTAAGGCCATTTGTACCCCTTCCCAGATTATTAGAGCGCCACGCTGCGCCACATGTAAAGTTGTAGCCTTCCCTTAAAACAGGACCAGCAAAAACTGGAGATTTCTGGCAAAAGGTTCCCATGGAGGAAGCAATGCGGAAATCTCGATTCACTGAAAGCCAGATCCTCAAGATTCTCAAGGAAGTCGAAGGCGGTCGCAAGGTTGCTGATGTCTGCCGCGAATACGGCGTGAGCCAAGCGACCTACTACAGCTGGAAGTCCAAGTACGGGGGCATGGAAGCCTCGGATATCCGGCGCCTCAAGGAGCTCGAAAAGGAGAACCGCAAGCTCAAGCGCACGTTCGCGGACTTGAGCCTGGAAAACGAGGCGCTCAAGGACGTTATCACAAAAAAGCTTTAAGGCCGGCTGAGAAGCGCGATCTGATCGATCATAGTCATGAACACGGTCTGAGCATCAGGCAGTCATGCGCCGCAGTGCGTCTGAGTCGGACCGTCTACGGCTATCAGCCTACGCCGCGGGATGACGCGCCCGTGATCGAAGCACTGCTCAAGCTGGCCGAACGCTATCCGCGCTACGGCTTCGGCAAGCTCTTCGCTGTTGTACGCCGGCACGGCTATCGCTGGAACCACAAACGGGTCTACCGCGTATACTGCCTGTTGAAGCTGAATCTGCGCCGCAAGGGCAAGAAGCGGTTGCCTTCAAGGAATCCGCAACCGTTGGCCGTGCCACCCGAGGCGAATGTGTGCTGGTCGCTGGACTTCATGCACGACGCCCTCATGAGCGGGCAGCGATTCCGGACCTGCAACGTGCTGGACGACTTCAGCCGGGAGTGCCTGGCCATCGAGGTGGATACAAACCTGCCGGCGGCGCGGGTTACGCGAGTGCTCGACCGCATTGTTGCCTGGCGTGGGCTTCCCGAACGGATTCGAATGGATAACGGACCGGAACTGGTCTCGGTGACCATGGCCAATTGGGCGGAAATCCATGGCGTGGACCTGGAGTTCATACAGCCAGGCAAGCCGACGCAAAATTCGTACGTCGAGCGCTTCAACAAGACGTACCGCAATGAAGTGCTTGATTTTTATCTCTTTCGCACTCTGACTGAGGTCAAGGACATCACGGAGAACTGGATCAAGGAGTACAACGAGGAACGGCCCCACGAATCACTTGGCGACCTGACGCCAGCCGAGTACCTCGAAGCCCATTCACCCCAGGAAATCTCTACTTTTGGCTGGCACTAACTTGGGGAGGTTTACAGTCGGAGGCAGCGTCCCGGAGGCGGAACAATAACTGGGGTGTCCGGTTTAGCGGGGGCAACTCCACTGCGCCACATGTAAAGTTAACTGAAAGACAAAATAATGAATGTCCCACCATAGTCGGTGGGGGAAGTGTGTCGTGCATGAAGTAAAACTGTAAAGACAAGAACGAATAGTGCAGGATTAGAAATTTACCATTTTTTCAAGCTTGAGATATCGTCTGTAATAGGGATTAGTCCACAATCCATCACGGCTTTGTATGATCAAAATGTCGGCTTTTCGCGCAAGCTCATTGTAGAGTTGGATGTCAAAATCAATGACACTCCAGTGCATTGCGAATGTTTCTCGAAAATGCGTAGCTATTTGAGGGAGAGATTTTTCCAAAAAAGAGTCATGCACTATGAGCACGGACTTGTCTGTAAAGGGGCTGGGAGGCATTGCTGCGCTGTGAAAGACAAGAACAGCAAGGTTGGAGTTCGATACAGGAATGCCACGTATAAGTTTGGCTTGGGGCCTATTATCTGAATATTGTGGTTGAAGACGATTGAATTTGGTCCAGATTCTATCAACCTCGGCTTGAACTGCTCCAGTGGAGGTAATGTCGACTTCCTTGATATGTTGCTCGGGTGAATACTCCGGGAACAGTCGATGCAGGATGAGCGTGTCGTGCAGGGCCTGCCCATAAAAATTATAGTGAATGGCGCGTGGAGAAACAATAAGCTTTGCTTGCTCATTGAGGGTCGGTTTCGAAACCGGAGGGTGCGAGTCATAGGATCTATACTTCTGGAAGTCCTCCCACATCAGAAGCAGGGAAGGAATAGATTGTTGGGCATTACGGATGCGTGGGTAAAACGTCTGGAACTGATCTTGAAAGAAATCTGCTGCAGGTCCGGTGATGAATTCGGGATAGATTGAAGGTTGCGATGGAGACATGATCAACAAAAGTGTTTTGCCTTTGCTTTTTATCGCCTTCTCAAAGGAGGTGAATGCCTTGACCATCTTGTCGAATTCCCAGTTCAGATAGCGCGGTTCATCCACAACATGGGTAAGAGGATAAGCCCAATCCCCTTTGCCCAGGATAACATCTTTTGGTGTAGGAGAATCGCCAAACAACACAAAATCTAGCGTGTGATCGAGTTTCAGAAGGCGATCTCTGAAAGGCAGGTGGTCCCAGACATAGTCTGAGATTTTTTGCCAATAGGCCGTGTCAAAAAAATCTCCGATGTCTGGTTGTTTCAGGTCAACGCTACGGCGGTTTTGCAAATTGCTCGCAGAGGTGTCGTAGTGAAGAAGGTGTCCCATGATTGGCAGAAGGAGGAAAGCTCCAAGCAGGACTATGTTGGTTATATGTAGGGCCTTTTGCATTGGATATCTCAAAACTGGAAATAGATGAATGGGCTGAATTTAGAACTGCTGATCTGCAAAAGGATGAGACCGCTTAGAATAACACACACGGATATCCTCGCTGCCTGATAGATTGGGAGCCTCTCTTTCTCCAATACTTTGCCCATAACGAGATCGCCAGGCATGAGTAAGGTTCCTAGTCCGAGCGCCATAATAAACAGGTTCTTGTTGGTCAGATATATGGAGACTTCTATAGGGAGCGTCCAGTTTGGCTGGCTCAACAGGCTACCAAAAAGGGCCAACATGTGGTCCAGGTTGTCACTGCGGAAGATGATCCAACCCAAGGATACCAGCAAAAAAACAAGAATCCTGCGGAGGCCAAAGTATTGTTGGGGCATGCGTACGTTGAAGAGTTTTTCTAGGCAAAGACACATCCCATGGAACAGGCCCCAGATGATAAACGTCCAGTTGGCGCCATGCCAGAGTCCCGTACATAAAAAAACGATCCAGAGATTGCGATAGGTGCGAAGAGTTCCGTTACGATTGCCCCCAAGGGGAATGTATACGTAATCGCGAAACCATCGGGTAAGAGTCATGTGCCAGCGCCGCCAGAAATCGGTCATGGAAATCGCGCTGTACGGTCTGCGGAAATTTTCTGGAAATCTGAAGCCAAAGATACGCCCCAAGCCGATGGCCATGTCCGAATATCCTGAAAAGTCGAAATATATCTGAAGGCTGTATGCAATCATGCCAACAAGGGTTGTAGCCGTCGTCAAATTGTAGCCGGCAAGAGTAAAAACCTGATCTGCAACAACAGCACAACTGTCTGCCACTAAGACTTTCTTGGCTAACCCCCATATAAATCGTGTTCCTCCCGTGGAGATGTCCTCAAGCCTGGAAGGATGATTGTTTAACTGTTCGCGAATTTCGTCATAGCGTACTATCGGCCCTGCGACCAACTGAGGAAACATGGAGATAAATAAGGATACATCTAGAAAAGATTCGCGATTGCAGTGGCCAGCGCGGTGTACGTCGATAACATAAGACACACCTTGGAAGGTGAAAAAGGAGATGCCAAGGGGCAGAACTATGTCTGTAACCGGCCAATTAGCAAAACCAAAAGAGGAAGCCAGAGAGGACAATTCCCCTGTGATGAAGTTTGAATATTTGAAGATAATCAGCACTAAAATGGGAAGTAAAATGCCCAGATAGAAGCCTAGCGGATGGCGTTTGGCTACACAGGCTCCAAATAGATAGGTTACTGCAATGACAAAGAGAAGAACTGCCACGTACGCACCTGAGCCATATAGATAGAATAGAAGGCTTGCCAGGAGAAGAATAAAGTTCGGTATGAGAAAATGCTTGGGGAAAAGACGTCTGCCTAAAAAGTAAAGTAAAAATACGACAGGCAGAAAATAGAAGAGAAATACAGGCGAGGAGAAAACCATGGGCGCTAAAACTCTTTTAACAATTAATGGTTGATAGTAAAAGAGGTTTTGTCATTTGTGCAGTGTGAAGTATAAGTTGATAAAATGAAGTCATAGGCTTTTTGTTGTCAATATTATGTCAAATGCGATTGAAGAATAGTAATTGGAAAATATCTTTGATGCAGTAAGGAAAAGGTTAATAGTGTAGTTGGCAGAAGCCATTATATGTCGAATTTGTTTTGGTCAAGCAGCAAATTTTGGAAGAGTAAAATTGTTTCGTTTTAATTGTCTATAATTATTGTTAAAAAGTAGAGATATTCCTTTTGTTGCCAAGCTGGGGCGCCATTCTTCTTCTCCTGTGATGTTTTAGAAAATCAAATGAAATTAAATAATTAAATTGTCTTTTGCCTGAAACTACCATTTCTTACTTCTTACCGCTTGGGATTCAAGTCCTTACTGAGACTATGTTTTGGTGTCTCAGATCGCCTTCTTTCTCTTTTAGATTCTACGAAGGCAGAGGTATTCAAGAGGCTGTCTGTGCTGTCAAAAACTAATAACATTTTGATTTTTTAACTTATTGCTTTTTAAGTTGCATTTGAGCGCTTGCAACTACCGCGTCCCTAATCTTTGAGCAGTTGAGTCCAGGCATCAATGTCTCCACAGGATACAAGCTTCAAAGCCGCTGCCGTTCGACAGGAATAAGCTGAACGCGTTTTCACAGCTGGCAGGCACGATAATGCAGAGTGATTGCGCCTTGAAGCGAATGACAATCTAGAATATCCATACTATATTGGTATAGCTTTGTAGTATTTTGAAAGCAAGCCATGTTTCATCTTCAGTGCTCATGCATTCTTGCGGTGTTTTTGTAGTGGTTGTCAGGATATTATTTTGAATGGCGCCCCACCATAGAGGGTAGATTGAATCATGGATAAATTTGGGAAGCAGGATGCATAAGCTGAGATTGAAAAGCTAATCTTGATAGTTTTTTTATGCGTGCAGAAGCTAGATGTGTTGTTTATGTTCGTCTGATTTTTTCGAACTATAGTTATGCATAACTGCAAGGGTGATGCTGTAGTTGTGCATAATATCTATATTTCAGGCTGTTATGCGTCTTAGGAAATTGGCACAGCATTTGCTAAACATGCTCACTGCTAAGGAATGCAGGTGCTCGGAATGCACTATTCTTCAATATCTATACAGATGGGAGTATGAAATGAGACGCGTATTTTCTTTCCTGGTTTCGTTAATGGTTGTTGCAGGGCTAGGGTGTCCGGCATTTGCTGCTCTCTCTGGCAGCAATACCTTTGACACTAACTACATGTATCTGTACTCCGCCAGCGGACAATACGGCAGCGTTCTTAGTCTTACGAATGATTTTACCAACTGGTCGATTGTTGATGAGACGCCGTATCTAATCTCCGTGACAGGTATAGATTTGCCAGGTGACACATCTGATGGTTACCTTGGTGCAGTTGCAGGCGCTGGTCTTGGTGCGATATCATTTGATTTTGCAGGCACCAGTGGTGATGATGAGTACTATGTTGAAGTCCTTTATCTGGATAATGGCTCGGTAGGTTCCATAGCTGCAGGTCTTTGGGGTGACACTTTTGTTTTCAATGACTACCAGTCGTTTGTAGATAGCGGTGTCGTGCCGGAAGCATTCAGTAGTCAGGTTCTTGCCTCGGCAACGCCCATACCCGGCGCCATATGGCTTCTTGGCTCCGGCCTTGTGGGTATGCTTGGCATACGTCGCAGATTTTTCAAATAAGCACCCTGTACTAACAATTGGCAGGTGCGCCTGCTCTGAAGGCCGGACTGAAACGTCCGGCTTTTTGTTTTGCATTTTTTAGTGATTAGGTCTTCCATACAGTACGACAAAAATGGATTTTCCGAGAATATCGGACAGAAGCCTCCTGCTGCCACAGTATATAACATGCTGCTGGCGGTCTGTTCTTGTTTTAGAGCTAATTTCTGCATAAGTGCGATATAGATGGCGTCCACACCTGCTTGACGTGGTTTCATAATGCTCCGGGCAATATGTACTGACCGGGCAGTGCTGTTGCAGGGGCCCTTTTAGTAGGTTTTCTAAAAGCAGAGACACTCTCCTTTTTCTCGAAGATGAACGTGCCAACGATGTTGTAATCTGATGACAACAGCCTGGGATACTAGGATGCAATTTTGCCTTTCAGTAACCAAACAATAATAGTTGATTTTTAATTTGATCAGGGCCAACATCATGATAGCCATTTTCAACCGTTCAGGGTGTGTAATTTCTTTCAGGAGAACATCTTAGATTATGTTTGGCAGATGAAAACCCTTTGGCTAAAAGCATTGTCCTTTGCTCTGGCGTATTTATTGGCAGGGTTTGCAGGGCAGGCTCTTTCCTTCCAGCCCCTTCACTTCGTTGTGCTTTGGTTGCCCAGCGGCATTTTTGCTGCTGTTCTTTTATGCGCGCCTTTAAAACGGTGGCCGACTTATATCCTGACTGCTGCTGTAGCCAATTTGAGCTTTGATATAATTAACGGCCAGCCCCTTTTGGCGAGTGCAGGCTTTATATGCGCCAATTGTGTGGAAGCTACGAGTGGGGCATGGCTGGTTCGCAAGTTTGTGCCGGAACACTCCGCATCATTTATCGAAAACAAAGAGTTGCTGAGCATCATTGCATTCTCCGGCGTGACCGGCCCTGCCATTGGCGCAGCTATTGGGGCGACCGTGGTCATGCTGTCATTTGGTGTTGAAAACTGGCTGGGCACATGGCTGACCTGGTGGAGTGCGGACGGATTGAGTGTAATAAGTCTCGGAATCCTCATCATTTCTTTTAATAGATACGGGCGAGTATATCTGCGTAGCCTTTCCTGGAGTCATATTTTTGAATTTGTCCTGGCTTTAGCAGTTTTGTGCTTACTGACTGCATGGGCATTCGGATTTCATGAGCAATTTGAATACAAGTTCATATTACTTCCCGTATTCCTATGGATCGGCATGCGTTTTCGGCTTCTGATGGTCAATGTAGCAGGTTTTGTCCTTACTGGGCTGACGATTTTTTTCACCGTTCATGTGGCGCACAGCGCAACAAATCCAAGCCATGAAGTCATTTGGCATATTCAGGCCGTTCAAGGCTACCTGGGGACGGTTTTGACTTCGATGCTGCTGCTGGCTTCCACCTTGAATTCACGGAAGATGGCCGAATCCGCACTGCGCAGGAGCGAAGAGCGTTTGTCGCTGGCTTTGGATGCCGCCAATGACGGGTTGTGGGATTGGGATATTTTATCCGGTGAATCCTATTATAGCCCGCGCTATTACACCATGCTCGGCTACGAGCCAGGAGCGTTTCCACCTTTGTTTCAGAGCTGGAAAAATTTGGTCCACCCTGATGATCTTGAGGGTGTTTTGGGGGACATTGCTGCACACCTGGAATATTCCAAGCCCTACGAAGTCAAATTTCGCATGCGGAAGAAAAATGGCGATTGGGCATGGATACAATCACGGGGGCGTGTGGTGGAAAAAGATGACAGTGGCCGTGCCAAACGCATGGTCGGCACGCATGTCGACATTTCCGCCCAGCAAGCCTTTGCAAAAGCGCTTCAAAAAAGCGAACAGAGCTACCGCTCCCTTTTCATGTCTCAGCTTGATGCGTTTGCCCTGCATGAGGCAATACTGGATAAGGATGGGCAGGTCGTCGATTTCGTTTACCTGGCTGTGAATCCCTCTTTTGAAAAACTATTGGGGCGACCAGCCGACGACATAGTTGGCCACACCGTCTTGGAACTGCTTCCTGATACCGAAAAATATTGGCTGGACGCTTATGGTCGCGTTGCCATGAGTGGGGAGCCTGCGCATTTTGTAAGCTACAGTGCGCCGTTTGCATGCTACTTTGAGGTGATGGCCTATTGTCCCCAACGTGGTCAATATGCTGTATTTGCGAGAGATGTTACGGAGAGCATCCTTTCCACACAAAAATTGAATCTGGCAAAAGAGAAGGCGGAAGCCGCCAACCAGGCCAAATCTGAATTTCTTGCCACCATGAGCCACGAGATACGCACCCCCCTCAATGGCGTGCTGGGTATGCTCCAATTGGTCCTGCTTACTGAGGTTGATCCTGAGCAGAAAAACTATCTCAAAATCGCATTGCAGTCAGGAAAAAGTCTGCTGCGTGTACTTTCCGACGTACTGGACATTTCCAAGATCGAGGCAGGGGCGCTCGACATTTATACAGAGAATTTTCATCTGGAAGAGGTTCTGGATCCGATACGGATGGCGTTTCAAGGCAAGGCCATGGAAAAGGGATTGGAGCTTTCTTGTTTTATGGAGCCGGAAGACGGTCCTCTTCTAAAGGGCGACCCTGGGCGCATCCGGCAGGTTGCCTACAACCTGGTGGGCAATGCTCTCAAATATACAGACTCTGGTGAAGTGCGCTTTGATGTGTTTCTGGTGGAACAATCTTATCCTGGAACAGGGCGGTTGCATTTGGTGGTTTCTGACACTGGCATAGGCGTTCCTGAAGCGGATCTGGAAGGGATATTCCATTTGTTTACCCAGGTGGACGGGTCTTATACGCGTCAATTTGGCGGCACAGGACTGGGGCTTTCCATTGTTAAGCGTCTGGTTGGCCTGATGGGGGGGGACATCGATTTCTGCAGCAGATTGGGCAAGGGAACGGACGTCCATGTCTCCTTGCCTGTACATTTGTCCGCTGAGGAAGCTCCAACCACGCAGAATCGTTTGATGGAGAAGGCTGCGGGGCACCCGAGTGAATTGACTGTTCTTGTGGCTGAGGATGATGCAACAAGCCGTATTGCCGTCAGGCAGATGCTGAAAAAATCCGGATATACTGTGTACGAGGTTGATAACGGCGCCAAAGCGGTTTCGTTTTTGGCCAAAAACAAGGTGGATTGCGTCCTTATGGACGTTCAAATGCCTGGGATGGATGGGGTGGAGGCAACGCGCCTGATTCGCGCAGGAGGTGCGGGAGATGCCGCGCGAACAGTTCCAATCATCGCCCTTACTGCCTACGCCATGGGGAAAGACAGGGAGAAATTCTTGGCTGAAGGAATGGACGCGTATATTGCAAAGCCTGTGGCCATGGATGAACTTTTGCAGGTATTGCAATCCATTGCGCCGCGTACATAATGTGCGCTACGCACAGAACGAACTCTTCCAGAGAAAGGCCCCGGAATTCCGGGGCTTTTTTGTTGGGGTGGAAGGTTACTGTTTGATGTAGCGCCCCCCGAAATAGCCGGACATGCCGCACTCCATTCCTTTGGCTTGCATGTCTATGTCCGCTTCATTGCCCTTGAAGCCAATACGGAAGCGGATGCCGTCCTCTTGGGTGCCGCCCATGGCGGGGAGGGTGTCATCAACACGCCCTCCGCCTTGATCTACGGGCGTTTCATAGGTGGTGAAATCGCACATTTGTCCGTTGCTCAGGCTTGTTGTCTCGAATGTGAATACATAGGCGGGGCCTGCGCGGGATATGATCATGACGCCTTCGTAACCAGGTTCGACATACTTCCAGCTTCCTTCCGGATCCATGGCCAGACAGGGGGTGGCGCAAGAGAAAAGCAGCAAGGCGGTGAAAAGCAGGGAGAGACGTTCGGGCATTGTGTTCTCCGGCTGGTTTGGGGGTGAAGGATCGCAACGGTACAGCATTTGCCCCAGTTTGAGCAGATAATACATGATTGCGAATTGCTCAACGGCTGAGCCAAAGTGCGGCGCCCGTGAGTTCTTTATAGAGTTCAGAGGATACCGACCCCATGAAAATCCGTTTCATGAAGCCTTTATCTTCGCCGGTGCGCCCTGCGGCCACTACAGCAAATCGGTGGCGGGTGGCCATGTCGAGAATACCTTTGCTGATGTTGTAACTTTCCAGCATTTTACGGTGCACCCGCGTTGGGTCGATGTTGTTATCGGCCAGGATTTGTTCGCAACGGTCAAAGATGGCGTCGGCAAAGATACGGTCGCCGGAATGGGGGTCGTATATATTCAAGAGCGTTATCTCCTGGCTTGTTTCATGGGCAAGGATAAACCCTACGTGATCCACCATACGGAAAGCCTGTTCGGAATCATCTACGCAGGCAAGCACGTTGCGCCGCTCCGGTTCGGGCTTGCGGCAAATCCACAAAGGGATGGTAAGGCGCTTGTCCAGTATTTCATGGCTGACGCTGTCTTCCAGGAGAGTTTCCAGCCAACTGAGGCCGCGGCTGCCCAGGACAATGGCATCATACAGACCGCGCTCCCCCTCTTGTACAATTTCAATGGCTGTGGATGCACGGCGAAAGTGCAGGCTGGTCCTTATCTGCTTTGGGTTGAAACCGTTGAGGATAAGGTGTGATCTGGCTTTTTCCAGGGCTTCGCGCCCCAGTTGTTCCTGCTTTTTACATTCGCGGTCTTGTTCGGCCAGTTCATTAGAGGAAAGCATCCGTTGATCGGCCACCTGCTGTGACGTGGTGTAGAAAAGCGCGATGTCGAGGGTGTCTTTGTTTGAGAAAAATTGTGAGATGAAACGCACGCCATATTGGGCGCTCTGATCACGGCTGACAGTGACAAGGAATTCCCTATTCATGCTCCACCTCCCCATTGTAATGTCGCGATACCATCAACAAAGTCCGTCAGGCGACCACCCAGACAGTGCATGCCTTGGCATGGTGGATGATTTTGCTGGAGACAGAGCCAAAGAGGAATTCTTCTGCTTTTGTCACACCACGCCGTCCTACAACCACGGTTCCGAATCCCTCCTCCTTGAGAACAGACAGAATCTCCTGGGCAATGGACGTGCCGTAACTACAATGTGCAACTTCTCTGTCTGCAAAGGGAGATTTGCAACTGACGACATACCGTTCACTGATGATGTCTGCAGGAACTCCCTTTGCTTCAAGGATGCTCCGTGCGTCTTCGAGAAACTGTCGCATTTCGTCTCTGTGCGTTACGCAACTTTGTTTCCAGGATTCTTCATCTGGAAAGAGGTCTCTGTCGGGAAAGCGTTCAATACACAGCAGCATGATCTGTGAGACGGCGTTGTCGCTCATGATCTCACCGGTGTAGCTGACTGCCCGCACGGAGTTTTCCGAACCATCAACCGCTATGAGGATCTTTTTGCAATCCATGGCGCCAACCTTTTGTTGCAGGGTTCTTCATCGCAACAACGCCAGACAGGGGCGCAGTTCCTCAAGCATCTCGTCTACAGTGTCATAAAAAACATAGGTGCCTGCCGCAAAATGGAGCAGTACATTATTCAACTGAACGGGGATGTAGGGGAATATCTTGCGCAAGTTGGCCAGCCGGTGCGCCCACATCAGGGAAAAATCATCCGGCACCAACGTGGAGATGGCATCGGTAAACGGGCCGTCTTGCAGTGTGCGAACCGTGTGCTCTCCTTTACCGGTGAGAAACAGCAGGATGTTCCCCAGGCCAAAGATGTCGAGTCCCCAGGGGTTTTCTCGGAAGTCAAAGGCATAGTCGAAATCTATCCACCGGTACCTTCCTGATTCTGATTCCACAAGAAGATGGTCGCGCCGTATGTCTCCGTGTTTTTCCCAACGGGAGTGGAGAAAGGAAATGGCTTCGCAGGCGCCGATGAATTTTTGGAGAATGGCGGGGAAGTGCTCGTGCAGATATGTTTCGTGGTCCGCGTCTATATCTTCGACAATGTTATCCAGCCTTTTGCCACGGATAACGTCTAGAATACGTACGACATTGTGTTGGGTGTCATAAATGGAGTGCCCCTGCATGAAACGCCAATCGTTGCGGACAAGGTCCAGGATGCGCGCTTCTTTTTCGGGGCTTCGATGGCAGCGGATAGTGAAGTCGCCGATTTTGAGGGGGAATATTTCGTGGAACACGAGCTTGAGGATTTTGCGCTCACCTGTCTCGAGTTCACGACAACGCTTGACCCAGTATTTGGGATCTTCCATGCCGAAGCGTCGTTCACATTCGTCGCTGAGAACAAGAAAATGTCGCCCCCTGAGTTGGATGACATCACCATACCCGATGGACATGAATTCAGAAGTGTCCTGAACCAACTTGCCGCAATGCTTCAGGGGGAAAGAAGGAGCCAATTCACGTAGCAGTTCGCGCACATCAGACATGGCGATACTCCCTGGATAAATAATAGTACCTGCAGGAGGGAAAACAAGGTGCGGTGTTGATGATTCTTACAAGAGAGGAAAAAGTATCACCTGCCTGTAATATTCAACTTGATTCCAACATTCTAATGGCAGCAGCGTGTAAAGTGTTCTAGAGTGAGGATTCGAGTTACCTCTTTGGCCTGGTGTTTACGTTTTACGCATTGCAGATATACGCCCGAGACACCGGGGCGGAGATTTCTGGGGAGAGTTATGGGAATAGACAGGTACAGTGGCGCAGTCATGCCTGGACACCGTTTTGTTTTGCCTGACAAACTTTATGGCCGGGTCACTGAAATTGCTGCCATAATGGATGTATTTGAAAGGGTTAGCAGAGGTAGTGGCGAGGTGTTGCTTGTTCCTGGCAGGTCTGGAGTGGGGAAGACATCGCTTGTCATGGAATTGCAAGCACCTGTGCTGCGTAGAAACGGATTTTTTTGTCGCGGAAAATTTGACCAGTACCAGCAAAATGTTCCTTTTTTCGCCCTCAAACAGGCAATGGGCGACCTGTGGAGCTCCATTGACAAGAATGACACGGAACAATGGAATTTGTGGAGGTCAGAGATTCATGGAGCAGTGGGGGAACTTGGCAAGCTCGTAGTGGATCTGGCGCCGGAATTTGAAGCGATGTTGCCCCGGCAACCTGAGGTTGCAGATATAAGTCCCATTGAGGCGAGATACCGGTTTATTGGACTTTTCAGCAAATTTTTGAAGGTATTCTGCCAGCCGGAGCACCCTATGGTGTTGTTTCTGGATGACTGGCAATGGGCGGATACCGCGTCCATGCAACTGCTGAAATCCCTGGGTATAGGAGACGAACTACGCTATCTGTTGGTCATAGCGGCGTACAGGGACAATGAAGTAGACGAAGGGCACCCTTTCAGTTCAATGGTAAGGGATTTGCGCCAAAGGGAAACTCCCGTCAACACGTTGCAGGTGGACAACCTCAATGCCGAGGTTGTCGAGGCTTTAGTGCAGAACACCCTGGCGCCGAAAATCGAAAACGAGAAGGAACTGACAGAAATTATCCATAGTCGTACAAAGGGAAATCCTTTTTTTATCCATGCTTTTCTCGGATATCTTCAGGATTTGCACCTGTTGTGGTTTGATTATGAATTTGACGGGTGGAACTGGAGCGGTGACAGAGACGATCATGATACGTTCCCTGATGATGTTATCGAACTCTTTTCAAAACGATTACGTCTCCGAGAGGCGCCTTTACAGGAACTGCTGTCGCTTGCAGCCTGCATGGGCAGTATTTTCAGCGTTGAGATGCTTGCCTATGTGAGCAAGTGCGAAGCCTCCACCTGCAAGGAACTTTTGCACCAGGAGGTGCGCCGTGGGTTATTGATTCCATTCAACGCAACAGATCCAATCGATGGCGGTTCTGGAAATGATAACCATGAACGTTTGCGTTTTGTCCACGACAGGGTGCAGCAGGCCGCCTATGGTCTTATTCCTCCAGAAGAACTGCCGGCCGTGAACTTGAAAATGGGCAAGGCCCTGTTGGAAATACTCGGACCTGAGCACTTGCAGGACAATCTTTTTGAAGTGGTGAACCACCTGAATGCAGGATTGCATCTCATAGATTCTCGGCATGAACGCATTCGCCTGGTTTCACTTAATGTTTCTGCAGCCCGTAAGGCAAAGGCGGCCACTGCCTACCATTCCACCCTGGAGTTTCATAACGCAGCAGGAAAGTTGCTAAAGGATGAAGCCACCTCCCAGGTGCTTTGGCACGAATACCACGATTTGGGCATGGATTTTTACAAGGAGTGGGCTGAAAGTGAATTTCTTGAAGGCGACAAAGGGCAAGCCGAGGCTTATGTGCATCAGGCCGCATACCACGCTCGTTCCGCCTTGGAAACTGCAGAAACCCAGCGGGCTTTGATTACGCTGTATACGCTGCAGGCCCGGTATCCGGAAGCTGTAGAGGCGGGGCGCCAGGGGTTGGAAGCGCTGAAAATCGTTTTGCCGGAAGAGGAGTACGACACGGCGCGGGATGCTGAAATCACGTTGCTTGAGCAGAATCTGAAAGGGCGCCGTATTGCATCCCTTTTTGACATGCCCGAAATGCAGGACCCCGAGATGCGTGCCGCCACGCAGTTGCTCATCACCCTTGGCCCCCCGTGCTACCGATCGCACCAAAAG
Source organism: Desulfovibrio biadhensis (assembly GCF_055388615.1). Lineage (NCBI taxonomy): Bacteria > Pseudomonadati > Thermodesulfobacteriota > Desulfovibrionia > Desulfovibrionales > Desulfovibrionaceae > Desulfovibrio > Desulfovibrio biadhensis. The sequence goes on along the minus strand of NZ_AP042477.1, from coordinate 4,981,238 downwards.
CTGTGGTCAGTGCTGGTGCCAAAGGTGGTCAACCTTATACTGCAGTATGGAAATATGCCCGAAGTGGGGTACAGCCATACGGCCCTTGCCGGTTTGCTTATCTGGGTCAACGATGACTTTGAACAGGCTCGGGAATTCACCGACCTGGCAAAGGAATTGATGCAGCATAGATTCCTGGCGCCCGCTGACCAGAGTGTCTTTTACCTGATGATCGGCAGTTCGGCGCGCCACTGGTTTTCGCACATGTCCATGAGCAGCCAGGATTACATGGACGCTTACGATACGGGCTCGCGGTTCGGCAATTTGCAATACGCGGCCTATGCCTTTGGCCACAACATGTACTGCCGTTTTTACCAGGGCACGCCACTGCCCAATCTGCTGGATGAAGCCCGGCATTCTTTGGCGTTCAGCCAGAGTAGGTACAATCAATGGGCCATTGATTTGCTGCAAGGCGGCATCCATGTGTTTGAAACCCTGGCTGAAGAAGACCCTGGGGCACACAGCCAGGAACAATGGGAAGCCGCCTACCTTAAAGAAGTTGATGCGCGCAACAATATCCAGGTCAAATGCATCTATTCCGCGCTCAGATCCTTTCAGTTGCTGCTCATGGAACAATGGGAGCAGGCGCTTACTATGTCTGACAGGGCGGATGCCCTCATTTATACAGTCGGCACGCAAGGGCTGCTCCCCTGGCCAGAGCATTTGTTTACCCGGTTTATGATTCTTGCCGTGCTCGCCAAGGACGCGAAGAAGAAGCGCAAAGAGTTGTTCCTCGAGGAAATGGACGGCATCTTCAAGAGATTGGAGGTATGGGCCGGCCATTGCCCCGAGAATTATCGCGTGAAACATGAACTGGCGAAAGGCGAACTGGCCTTTCTCGATGGCAGGGCGGATGCCGCGGCCAGACACTATGAAGCAGCAATTACAGCGGCTGAAGAGGGCGATTTTCTGCATCTGGAAGCACTGGCAAACGAGAGGGCTGCCCATTTGTGGGAATCCAAAGGCCTTGATCATATTGCCTTTGGCTATTGGCAGCACGCCTATTGCTGCTATGAACGTTGGGGAGCCAAAAGCAAGCTCTCCATCATAGAACAGGCAGTGCGCCAGAGTACTCGCAGTTTGCTGCAAGGTCAGGATGGAGATGCTGCCATAGCTGAAAAAATTGTAGATAAACAAATTCAGTTGCTGCGCGTCCAGACACTGCAGAGCATGGAAGTGGAGCGACGCCTGGTGGCGGAACGCCAGGCCGAGGAACTTGCCACCGCCACCGCCCATCTGCGCGAAGAAATTGCCAGGCGCAAACACATTGAAGCCAAACTCCGGGAAAGTGAAGAGCGGTTTCGGCTTACATTTGATCGCTCCCCCATCGGCGCCGCCATGGTTGATCCGGACTCCAGATATATTCGCGTCAATGAAAGTCTATGCAGCTTCCTGGGGTATACTGAGGAGGAATTGCTGGGCAGGACATTTTACGACATCACCCACCCGGAAGACAGAGGGGCCAGCAGCGAAGAATTCAAACAGCTCTATGCCGGTGATGTTGACTTGCTGAGTACGGACAAACGCTACATCCGCAAGGATGGCACCGTGGTGTGGGGCAAAGTCTCGGTCCGGGTCATACGCGATGACAATGGTGAGCAGATGTACAATCTGCCCATGATCGAAGATATTACCGAACAGAAACTCGCAGAACAGAACCTGATGCGGGCAAAAGAAGAAGCGACAGCCGCCAGCAAAGCCAAATCGGAATTTCTGGCCAACATGAGCCATGAGATTCGCACCCCATTGAATGGCGTTATGGGGTTGCTGCAGTTGCTCGAGATAACACCCCTCAATGATGAGCAAAAAGAGTATGTCCGGGTGGCGATGAGTTCTGCAAAGCGTCTGACCGGGCTGCTCACAGACATTCTGGACCTTTCCAAGATCGAAGCCGGCAGACTGGACCTGCATAATTCCGTATTCGATATACGTGACCTCTGCACATCCATAACCGAACTGTTTCAAGTCATGGCGGAAGGGCAGAATGTTGCGCTTTCCTGCACCATTGAAGAGGGTATTCCTGAACTGATCATCAGCGACGAAACGCGCTTGCGCCAGATTTTGTTCAACCTTGTTGGTAATGCCCTGAAATTCACAGAGAAAGGGAGCGTAAAGGTGAACATCGCCCCCCTTTCTGAAATTGAACGTGGCACAGGCACGATGTTCATAACTGTGACAGATACGGGCATTGGCATCCCGGAGGAGCAGCAGGGCAATCTTTTTCAGCCGTTTCGCCAGGCAGACAACACCTATACCCGCAAATACCAGGGCGCGGGGCTGGGGCTGGCCATTGTGCAACGCCTTGTGGACATGATGGGCGGGCACATCGCCGTGGAGAGCGAAGAGGGCGTCGGCACGATAATGCAGGTTGTCTTGCCCTTTGGGGCTGCTGGAAGAGAGTATGACGATGATGAAGGAACAGTTGAGGTCGTTGACACCGTGATTCATACGCACCGCGCGCTTATTGTGGAAGATGAAGAGTCGAATCAGTTTCTTTTGCAACGCCTGTTGGAAAAGGAAGGGTATTCCGTATCAATCGCCGAGAATGGCGAAGTGGCTTTGGAAAAGCTCGCTGAAATGGATTTTGATTGTGTATTCATGGACATACGAATGCCTGTTATGGACGGTGTGAGCACCACAAAGGCAATACGCAGGGGAGAAGCAGGGGAGAGTAATAAGGACGTGCCAATAATTGCTTTGACTGCTTATGCAATGAGTGGCGACAAAGACATGTTTCTTGATTCCGGTATGAACGGTTATGTTGCCAAGCCCATTGATATCCTGGAGCTTAAAAAAGTGATGGAAGATATTATGAGTTAACTATCAATATGGCTTTTTGTTTTAAAATGTATTTGTAAATATTTCACGCTAAGGGGAAGCGCACATCGAACACGCCCCCTGGTTTAAGCCAGGGGGCGTGTTCTCTTTTCACATGGAAGGGATGGCTTCTTAATTATACTGTTTTGATATGAAACTAATCTTGCTACGTATAACTTGTCTTCGCTTATGTAACTTTACCATTGCTTGATATACAAAAGATAAAAATAGTCTTCACTTTCAAAAAGCATTGATTTACACTTCTGGTAATTTTCGGGGAAAAACCTTTACAAGAAAGTGAGAAATGGACACTGAGTACGTATCGCGCCACCGGGACGGCTTGCTAAAGGCCCTTCCGGAAGTATCGGGGTATATCGGGACGTTTAGATCCATAAACAAACGGTGGGAGGGGGCGATCACTGCGGGGATGATCGAAACCGGCCGCATGGATGCTGAAGCAGGGAGGCTTTTTGGCCCCCTTATTCAGGATATGGGCTCCACTAAAGCAAAGTATAGTGAGATTCAAGGTCAGCTTGTTGATGCCATTCTTTTTGAGATGGTAAAAAAGGTTGTCTTTGAAATTACGGATGCAGCAAAGTTTGCCATCAACATTCTAAAGCGGAATCTGTTTGAACGAACTGCAGATGTTGGATATTTTGCAACAGATGCGGATATTGTAAAACTTCTTAAAAATGTAGATAGAGAAGGAGATGATGCAGATTTATACTCAGAAGCAGATCGTATTCGTGAGCGACTTGCTGCGTATCAAGCAGAATATACTGTGTACGATGAAATAATTATTCTTGATAGGAATAATATTGTCAGAGGAAACTTTGATGCCAGTAATCATATTACGCATTCCGAGGATCCTCTTCTTGAGGCGACACAACATGTGAACCTGCACGATGCTGCAGAGGCGGATAAGTTTATAGAGACTTTCCGCTCCTCAGATTTGCGTCCTGGACGCGGTAATGTCTTGATCTACTCACAGAAAATCGAGGACCCTGATACACAAAAATCCTTGGGAACGCTTTGCCTGGTTTTTGATTTTGATGATGAAATGGAGGGAATCTTCAAGGATTTGAGTCAGGGAGGAAGCAGCATTGTGGTGGGCATTCTGGATAGCGCCGGGACAGTTATTTCCTCAAATGCGCATGACGTGCTCCCCTTGCAGTCCATGGTTGCTGTAGACACAAAGTCTCCCTTCCGGTTCATGGTTTTCAATGGCAGACAGTACATCGTCAGCACTGTTGCCACAGACGGCTACCAGGGGTTTTACGGACTGACCTGGTATGGTGTGGCCATGATCGCCGTTGATATCGCCTTCAAACATGGCGCTGGAGATGCCGGGATGCTTGATACAGACCTGGAGGATTGCAGAGGGTCCGGTAATTTGCTGGCAATCAAAAATGAGTCTGACGAGCTGCTGGCGGACATGAAGCTCGATAGCATCAACGGCCAGGTCAAAGCCGCCAGGTTCCAGGCCGATGGATTTGTTGAAGTGCTGCGTTTTGTAAACATGGTTGGCGATGAAATTGACGGACTTTTTTCGGCGGCCATTACCAATTTGCAGTGCACCGTGACTGCTTCCAAGCTGGATGATGTCCGCTTCAGGGCCTTTCAAGGCAACAACATCGCAGACAGAAACCTTTACGAGCGCGCCAATGATGTTTGCTGGTGGGCTCTGACCCCGCTATTTCGGGAACTGCTGGCCAAGCATGCCGGGCAAGGGCTCAGTGAGGGGGAAAAAGCTGCGCTCCATGCCAACCTGCAGTATATCAATGACCTGTATACCCCTTATCTGCGCCTGGTGCTGGCTGATACTAACGGGGTGGTGGTAGCTGTCTCCAACCCCCCCGAGGAACTCGAAGAGGATTTCGTGCAGGAAGGCTTGCCAAAAGGGCAGGCATTCGTGGGGAGCCAGCTTGATGCCAGGCTCGTGCAAAAAGCCATGGGGTTGAAGTCGACCAAGGACTACTGCGTTTCGGATTTCAGCCCCACCGCATTATACGGGGGGCGCTCCACCTATATCTATAGCACTGCTGTCAGGCATCCGGAAAATGACGCCCAGGTTGTCGGGGTTCTTCAGATCATTTTCGATGCGGCGCCGCAATTTATGGCAATGTTACAGGATGTGTTGCCCAAAGATGAAAGTAAAAACATAGTGGAAGGGAGTTTTGGGATATTTGCCGACCGCGAAAAACGTATCATTTCATCCACTGCCTCGCAGTACCCCGTTGGCACTAAACTCCCGTTGGCTGATAACTTGTTTGCCTATCAGCACGGGCAACGCAACTCCACCGTGGTGGAACTGGAGGGAATCTCCTACGCTTTGGGCATTCAAGTGTCGGATGGGTACAGGGAGTACAAGAATGGCGATGGATACGACAATGATATCGTCTGTATGATTTTCGTTCCGAATTGAATTCACTGTCGCAGTGATTCCAAACGCCATGATCAAAAAAAAGGGTCGCCCGTAGTCATCGTGCGGCCCTTTTCGCTTACCAGTCCTGTTTGCCGAAGTTTGTCACGAAATCAGCGCATGACTTCGTTGGTCATGCAGTCAGCCATTAGAATTCGTAACGCAGAGACGTCATGAAGGACGTGTTCTGCACATCATCACGGGCAAAACTGTTGGTAAGCTCAAAGGTAACAAGAAAGGACGAGGAGGCCATGAGGTTGACCCCTATGCTGGCTTCGAACTCGTCCGGGTCCTGGCTGGAAGGACCGCTCATCCAAGCGTCCCAAAGATAGGTCACGGAAACGTAGGGCTCCATCTGCGAGAAGAGATAGCCAATGCGCCCCCCCCAACTCCACTCGCCGACATAGGCATTGCTGCTGGGCACTGTGGTGCGCATGCCAAAAGCGCCTTCTTCAGTGTACTCGGGGCTGTATTCATTGGCGTACATAAATCCGGTGTTGGCGTTCAGGGTCCAATTGCCTATTACATGGTACCAGTTGATGGAGCTGCTGATCATGGAGCGGAAGGAGTAGTAACTGGCTTCCAGGTTGAACAGCGTTCTATTGCGCAGGGTGTCGTTGGAGAGCAATGTGAAGGCTGCGGTCACGTCAACTACCAGGGAATCGAGTATTGCATAGGCAGCGTAGGGCGCAACGGTAAAACCGTTGCTGCGCAGCTCCCCATCGTTGAATTCGGTGTTCAGGCTGGTGTACTCGTAGCCGGCAGCTACGCCAAATACGAGATTTTCCCTGAGTTTGTAGTCAATGCCGGCCAGAGAGCTGGCCATGGCGCCATTGTATTTCTGATCAGCGCTGTAGTTGGCCATCTTGGTCACGGAACCATTGGCCCAGGCGCCCCATTTATTGAATGCGTCGCCAGCGGCAAGGCCCATAGGTGGCGTGTCCAGGCCGTAGCCCAACTCACTTACGTTGACGGCGTGGGGGTCCTGGTTTGTTCCGCCGGGCGCCGCCCCAGAAGGCCGCGGGGCCATCAAGGCTGCAATCCGCTTGCCCAGAATGCGTTTGGTGGTGCGGGAGGATTGTTTCGTTACTTCTTCGCTCACGACCTGACTGGCCGTGTTCTCATTGCCACCATCCAGATATTCGTAGGTGCCTGCGTATACGCCGTTAATATAATATGCATCACCGCTGTAGGTGACTGTGTAAGTCCCAAGGTAGGTATTCGTGATTCCATCGTAGACGTCAATCTTTGCAGGACGCCCCATGTTGTCGTATTCAATGTTCCTTACATCGGCGTCATAGGTGTTTGATATGCCTAATACATCCTCAAAGGTTTGGTCATCTCGCTCAAATATGACGATGCTTCCTTCATATATGGTGTCCGCACTGGCGCTGTATGAGCTTGAGAAAAGAAAAACTGTCGTCAGGAAAAGGATGGCAACAAGAGAGCGAAGGCAGTTCATTAATCCCCCATGCGGATAGTAAATGGTTACCAGAGCGAGGGGAGTGTGTTGTAAGTTTTTACGAAAAGCAACCACCAAACATAAAATGTAACAAAAAAGCCCCCTAGGCCAAAACCAAGGGGGCGTTATGCATTCAAACAGGGGAAGGCGTGCCGAAGCCCGCCTTCTCATTTTTTGGAATCATCCTTGTTAACGGGTGACCCATTTCCCAATTCAATATTGCCAATCTTGATGAAAAAATGCAAGCATAAATAAAATATTCACAACAAAATACATGGAGATAAAGATGGAATACAGGCTTGGCTTGGACATGGGAGCAAATTCTATTGGTTGGTGTGTTGCTGAACTCGGTCAAGATAGCAAGCCTGTAAAGATAGCCTGTATGGGGGTCAGGGTTTTTCCAGATGGTAGAAACCCAAAAGATGGGAGCTCCTTGGCCTCAAAACGCAGGTTGTATCGGCAAAGCCGTCGAATGCGTGACCGCTATATTCAGCGACGTGAATCATTAATGAAAATACTCATTCGGCACGGTTTGATGTCGGAGGATGAATCAAGACGCAAGGCTCTGCAAGAGCTTGATCCCTACTTTTTGAGAGCGCGAGGCTTGGATGAGGTGTTGCCGCTTGAACATGTGGGCCGAGCGATATTCCAGTTGAATCAACGTAGAGGGTTCAAAAGTAACCGTAAAACTGATCAGGGGGATGGCGAGTCCGGCAAAATCAGGAGTGGTGTGGAAAACTTGAAACGAGCAATGACGGACGTTGGCGCAAGAACCTATGGTGAGTTTCTTTATTTGCGCCATCAACGCCGGGAACCCGTGCGTGCAAGACTTAAAGGACAAGGGGCTAAAGCAACCTATGAATTCTATCCAGACAGAGCTTTGTTGGAAGAGGAATTCAATATGTTGTGGGAAGCTCAAGCAGCCTTTCACAGTGAGATGACTAAAACAGCCAGAGAAGAAATTGAAGGTGTGCTATTTTTTCAGCGTCCCTTAAAGCCTGTCGAGCCTGGAGTGTGTACGCTCATTCCAACGGATAAGCGTGCTCCTTGGGCTTTGCCATTAACACAACATTTTAGGATTTTGCAGGAATTGGGCAATCTCACCGTGTTTGACGCTGATCTTGCTCAACGACCGTTGGATCGTGATGAGCGAGATTTGTTGCTCGCCAAATTGCTGGGACAAAAGACCGTTACTTTCGATTCCATGCGCAAAATCCTGCAACTAGACAAAGGTTGTATGTTCAACCTCGAAGGCGAAAAACGTAAAAATTTGAAAGGTGATGAAACCGCGGCGGTTCTGGCGCACAAGGATCGGTTTGGCAAACGTTGGCGTTCATTTTCTTTGCAGGAACAAAATCAAATAGTTGAAAAGCTCCTGGAAACGGAAAATGAAAAAGCCATGGAAGATTGGCTTATTGAAAAATATGGGGTGGATCGTGATCTGGCTCAACGAATCGCGGAGGCACCGCTCCCACAAGGTTACTCACGTTTGGGGCGTACTGCGATGGGAAGAATCGTTGAAGTAATGCAGCATGATGCACTACCTTACTTTGCCGCGGCTAAAGCTGTCGGTTTGCATCACTCAGACCTTCGCACGGGCGAAGTCTTTGATGAACTGCCTTATTATGGTGATCCGCTTATGCGGCATGTTTTGCCTGTGGAGCAAGGAAGTGATGAGGAAGTAAAATATGGGAGGATTGCGAATCCTACAGTTCATATTGGCTTGAATCAGTTGAGGAAAATTGTAAACGAGATGATCCGTACATGGGGTAAGCCGAAACAGATTGTATTGGAGGTTGCCCGGGAATTGAAGCTGAGTCGTGAAAGAAGGCGTGAAATTGAAGAAGAACAAAGTCGCAATCAGAAGGCAAATGAAAGCAGAAGGAAAAAACTTGAAACGCTAGGTCTTTCAGCCACCACAGAGAATCTATTACGGCTTAGATTGTGGGAAGAATTAAATGACAACCCCGTTGAGCGGCGTTGTATTTACACAGGAGAAAACATCAGTCTTGAACGTTTATTCTCATCATCTGTTGAAATTGAGCACATTCTCCCTTTTTCCAGGACATTGGATAATAGCACCGCCAATAAAACGGTGAGTTTACGCTATGCGAACAGATATAAGGAACGTTTGTCTCCTTTTGAAGCATTTGGCGATTCTCCTGATGGTTATGATTGGGAGGGAATATTGGCTCGTGCTGCTGGATTGCCAAAAAACAAATTGTGGCGTTTTAGTCCTGAGGCAATGGATCGTTTTGAGGGCGAAAAGGACTTTTTGGCGCGCCATTTGACAGATACCCAATATTTATCAAGAGCGGCAAGGGAGTACCTGACCTGCGTCTGCGACAATGTATGGGTCACACCAGGCAAACTAACCTCCATGTTGCGCGGTAAATGGGGGCTGAATAAAAATCGTAATGACCAGCGGCATCACGCTATGGATGCTGCTGTCATTACGGTTACTGACCGAGGTCTGCTGCAAAAAATATCAAGAGCTGCAGCGAGAAGTGAAGAAGAAGGGGCACATAGAGCACTCAAGGAAATGCCTGAACCATGGGAAGGTTTTCGTGCTGACGTGGAATGTACTTTTGCAAAAATAATTGTTTCTTACCGGCCAGACCACAGTACATTGAGTGGATTGCATAATGATACGGCCTATGGCCCCGGAAAAGATCAGGATGGAAATCCGGTTGCAGTTCACAGAATTCCACTTGAAAGTATTACTAAGGCAAAGGATGCTCTGCAAATCCGTAGCCGAGTGTTGCAAAAAGAAATATTGGATATGATTGCGACAGCAGCTGATACTGCTGAACTGAAAAAACGTTTGCGGGATTTTTCCAAAAAAACAGGAGTACGCCGTGTTCGTGTGCAGGAAAAACTGGAGACTATTCCCATTCGAGATGCAAAGGGTGAAATTTATAAAGGAGTAAAAGGCGATGCCAATGTATATGTAGAAATATACAAACAGCGAGATGGGAATTGGAATCAGGAGGTCGTAAGCACCTTTGATGCTAATCAGAAAGGCTTCATGACAGGCAGGCAACGGCAAAGTCTGCCTTTGGTTATGCGGCTTTTCAAAAACGATTTGGTGGCCGTTGGAAACGGTGTAGAAAGGAGAATACTGCGAGTTGTCAAATTTTCTAGCGCGGGCAGAATTTTTCTTGCGGAGCATAATGAAGGGGGCAAACTGAAGAGTCGGAATGAAGATAATACGGACCCCTTTAAGTATTACAATTGGACAGCAAGACATTTTCAGACAAATGGGGTGCGCAAAGTCTCGGTGGATATTCTGGGTAGGGTAAAGGACCCGGGGGCAAAGCCATGACTGGGAGAATAGTTGAAGTCGCACAGGATGATCGGCACTTATGCAAAGATCGAGGTTTTTTTGTTGTTCGAACAAAAGGCGAGGAGGCTGGCAGAATTCCACTTGATGCCATCGGAACGGTAATCGCCAGTTCCCATGGCCTGACCTGCAGTAATAATCTGCTGGTTGCGCTTGCCGAGCGCTCAATTCCACTAATCGTTTGCGACAGGGGATATAGACCCGCAGCCATTATGTGGCCAGTGGTGACACACCACAGGCAGGCTGAACGGCTGGAGGCCCAGGTGGCAGCAAGTACGCCAAAGAAGAAACGGCTTTGGCAACAAATCATTCAGGCGAAAATCAGATTTCAGGGCCAGGCCTTGAAAATGCTAGGCCTGGATGATCGGAAAGTTTCATTGCTCACCAAGAAAGTTGGGTCTGGCGATACAACAAATGTTGAGGCAATGGCAGCCAGAATCTATTTTCCTCTTCTTTTTGGGAAGGGATTCCGCAGGGAGCGGGATGAAGCGGGGCTCAACGCTCTGCTGAATTATGGCTACATGGTCTTGAGAGGGGCGACAGCCAGAGCCGTCATGGCTGCTGGTCTCAATCCTTCCTTTCCAATCCACCACAAGAACCTCAATAATCCTTTACGTCTGGTTGACGACCTTATGGAGCCATTTCGGCCAGTGGTGGATTTGCATGCCTTTGCTCTAGCACGCAAGGGGATTCTGGAAGTCAAACCGGACAGCAAAAAAGAACTCGCCAAGGCCTGCGAAGCAGATATGGAAGGGCAACAAGGTGTGAGTCCGGTTTCTGAATGTCTGAAAAATTTGGCCAATTCACTGGCGCAAGCGCTCATGGATCCTCGATTGCAGTTGGAACTACCACAGAAGATAAAACCGTTGAACCTCTCCCCCTCTCAAAAGATTGGAGGCTAAGCAATGGGGTATTTGAGTGGGTACAGAATTATGTGGATGCTTGTCATGTTCGATCTGCCTGTGGTTACGGAAATTGATAGAAAAGAAGCCAACCGTTTTCGTAATGCACTTAAAGAGCTTGGCTTCGAACGTGCGCAATTATCGGTTTATTTACGCTATCTTGCTTCTCGCGAAAAACAAACGCCCCTTGTGAAAGCCATCAAGTTTCAGCTACCACCAGGGGGGCAAGTAGACATATTGTTTTTTACGGACAAACAATTTGAGCAAACTATCAGTTTTGTGGGAAAGCGCCGTGAAAAAGTCCACAAAAAACCGGAGCAGCTTACCCTATTTTAAGAGTGTGGCGCAGCATTTTGGGAGATGGTGCAAAGGAAAAACCCCTCGATTCCGAGGGGTTGCGACCGCTATATTGTAGCGGAAGGGGAAATGGGGTCAAGCCGCAACGGGGCTGCGTTATTTACTATTCGGAAATCCATTGTAGCGGAAGGGGAAATGGGGTCAAGCCGCAACGCTGCCATTGCGCTGTGGTGCGTGCACAACATTGTAGCGGAAGGGGAAATGGGGTCAAGCCGCAACATGTAGGCGATGATGTATTCTTTGGTGGCCATTGTAGCGGAAGGGGAAATGGGGTCAAGCCGCAACTTCAACAATGTATGAGTGGTAGCGGTAGTCATTGTAGCGGAAGGGGAAATGGGGTCAAGCCGCAACGGTGATTGTAAAATGACGTACCTGCAAAGAGAATACAACGTATTATATTGCTAACTTATCCCCTATGACTATAACAAAAACGCCCCCAAGGCTAATGCCAAGGGGGCGTTGAAGTTTTTTGAATGAGTGAGGGCTATATGCCCATTTGCTGGCGGATATACTCGAAGTCCAGGGATGAGCTGACGAGTTGTGCGCCTTGCTTGATTTTTATCACGTCGCGCAGCTTGTGGCTGGAGAGGATGGCCTCCATCTTGTGCGCAACGGTAAAGGTGTCGTCCCGCACCACCACGATGGGGATGGAAAGCACCTCGGAGCGGGTCAGGATGATATCGTTGGGGTAGAGGTTGCCGGTCAGCACCAGGCAGGGGCAGTTGCCCTCCAGCGCCACCAGTTGCACGTCGGAGCGGTCGCCACCAACGATGACGGCGGAGTTTTTGTGCTTGCGGAAGTGGGTCATGAAGTTTTCCACCTGCATGGTGCCGATGAGAAAGTTCTCCACAACCTTGTCGGCCTTGTTATGGGCGCTGATGACCTTGCCACCGAGGCGCTCGGCCAGGTCGGAAACCTTGATGGCGCCCATGAGCGGATCCTTGGGAATCACGCCGATAACCTTGACCCCCTGGCTTTCCAGGAAAGGTTTTATAAGGTTTTCCACCTCGTTCATGAAATTCGGCGGAATGTCGTTCAATATGACGCCGGCCAGATCGTCGCCAAGGGTGTCCTTGAGCACGACCAACTGGTCGTAGTCCAGAGAATTTTTGTGCAAGCGTTCGATGACGATTGCCTTCAGGCCCAGCTTGCGCACCACGCTGATGCCATCCAGCCGGCAATAGCGCCCCGAGTACATGCTGCCGGAACCGGCCACGAGCATGACGTCATTACCGGTGGCGAGATCGTTGTAGGAGCTTTCGATTTCAGGCATGAGGTCTTCGCATTGTCCGCTGAACGCCTTGACCATGAAATCCTGGGTAACGACTACTGGGGTAACCTTTGAAGGGTCCTCATCCAATTTGAGCACGTTTTGCACGAAAAAGGCGTCTTCGTCGCCCATTTTGCCCTCATGCTCTTTGGGCAGGGCGCCGACGGGCTTCATGTAGCCAACCTTGAGCCCTTCCTTCAGGAAGCGCAGTCCCAGGCCCATGACAATCATGTTTTTGCCCGAGTACCCCGCGGTGGAGCCTATGTATATCCCTGCTGCCATACGAACCTCCCGTAAACGAACTTTCTGCTTTGTATCCTATGAGGTGCTGCCAGGTAAAGCGATCTCTACTTTGTGCTTGTTTTCACGAAGGAATGATTATCGCTCGGTGATGCCTGGTGCCGCTGTCGCGGCTTGCTTGCCATGTTTCTCCACGTCTTTCAGTGAAAAACACCTTATAGTGTAATCGCTATTCCTGGTCCTGCTCCTGGCTGAGGAGCACGCGTACGTCCGCCACAATGGCTTTTTCCGGGCTGACGAGCACCGGGTTGAATTCGGCTTCCTGGATTTCCGGGAAATCCAGTGCCAATTGGGACATGATCATGAGCACTTCTTCCAGGGCCTTGAAGTTGACGGGGGGCTCTCCCCGCACGCCTCTGAGCAAGGGAAAGGATTTGACTTCCCGGATCATTTCCTGGGCGTCTTCTTTGGAAAGGGGCGCAAGGCGGAAGGAAACGTCCTTGAGCACTTCCACATAAATGCCGCCAAGCCCGAACAAAATCAAAGGCCCGAATTGCGGGTCCCGTTTCACCCCTACAATGACTTCTTTTGAGTTGGGCGGCGCCATTCCTTGTACCAGACATCCGGAAATGAAGGCTTCTTCCCGCATCCGCTGGGCGCGAGCGGTTATGTCCATAAACGTTGCGCGCACCTGCTCGGCGGTTTTGAGATTCACCTTGACGCCGTCCACATCACTTTTATGCGAAATTTGCGGCGAGGCGATTTTAAGCACAACGGGGTAGCCGATGGCGTCGGCCGCCTTCATGGCCTCATCGCTGGTGCGGGCCAGTTTAGTCTTGGGGATGGGCAGATTGTACGCCTGCAGCATGCCCTGCGCCTGAAACTCGACAATTTCCCCAAGCCTTTGGCGGCGGGCGTCCGCAATAACCTTGGCGGCCGCATCACGGTCGCGACGGTAACACACATTGGTTGGGGCCGGTTTGTTGATGCGTTCGTAATACTTGTGCATTGCATCGATTGCGTAGATGGCGGGCTCCGGAAAATCATAGCAGGGAATGCCGGCTTCACCCAGCAGACGTTTTCCCGGGCTCACAACCTTCTCCCCCATGAAGCAGCCGAAGATGGGCTTTTCCGCTTTTTTCGCCACGTCGATCATGGCCTGCGCCGTCGCTTCAACCTCTGCAGATGCGGTGGGCGAGAGCAGCACCATCAGCGCATGCACGCTCTTGTCCTGGATGACGGCTTCCAGAGTTTTCGCGTAGCGTTCGGCCGGGGCGTCGCCTATGATGTCGATGGGATTGTAGAGCGAAGCGTAGGGCGGCAGAAAACTCATAAGTTTTTCCACCGTTTCATTGCTGGGGCGCGCCAGGGACAACCCGGATTTTTCTGTGGCGTCCGCAGCCAGAATACCCGGCCCGCCAGAGTTGGTTATAATGGCCAGGTTGGGGCCTTTTGGCAGAGGCTGCTTGGAAAATGCCTCGGCCAGGATGAACAGGGAAGAAACGTCCTGACAACGGATGATGCCGGACTGCTTGAAGGCCGCAGTATAGGCGTTATCGCTTCCGGCTATGGCGCCCGTGTGGGAGGAAGCCGCCTTTGCGCCGGCTGTGGTTGTGCCGGATTTAATCATGATGACGGGTTTTTGCAGGGATACCCTGCGCGCCACGCGCATGAATCGCTCGCCATTTTCCACGCCTTCTACATAGCCGAGGATGACTTTGGTGCTTGTATCTTCCGCAAGTGCGGAAAGCATGTCGGCCTCGTCCAGCACCGCTTTGTTGCCCAGGCTGATAAATTTTGAAAATCCGACATTGTGCCCCATGGCCCAGTCGAGTATGGAGACGCACAACGCGCCGGATTGGGAAAAGAAGGCGATGTTGCCTTTGTCGGGTTGCCCCACCGCAAAGGTGGCGTTCAGCCCGAGATCAGGGTTCAGCAGGCCCAGGCAGTTTGGCCCCAGCAAGGCAATGTCGTGCTCCTTGCATATCTGGGCCAGCTCCTGCTCCAGGTAATAGCCTTGCTTGCCTACTTCTTTGAATCCCGCGGTGATGACGATGACGGCCTTTACGGGCAGGGCTGCCAGCTCCTGCATGGCCGGAATCACGACCTTGGGCGGCACGCAGATAACCGCCAAATCCAAGGGCGCGGGCAGATCGGGTATGTTCTGCGTCACGCGAAGGCCGAGAATTTCCTCTTCCTTCGGATTGACCGGAACAATTTTCCCTTTGTATCCTGCTTCAAGCAGATTGTTGAGAACGATGTTGCCTATTTTACCTTTGGTGGCCGAAGCGCCGATAATGGCAACGCTTTCGGGCCAGAACAACGCCTCTAGATTGGGGTGGTGATCCATAGGCCCTTTCCGGGAGGGAGGCTGTGTTTGATGTAAATGAGGTTTATAAATGTATCCACTATAGGTTTCAGCAAGTCAAGTTGCTGGAAACGGCACTTACCCACAGCTCTTTTGCAAATGAATCCGGGGATGGGCGTGAACACAATGAACGTCTGGAGTTCCTGGGAGACGCCGTGCTTGAGCTCAGCGTTACCCAGCAGCTCTTTGAACGTTTTCCTTCCGTGCGAGAAGGAGAGCTGACCAAGCTCAGGGCAAGACTTGTCAGCAAACCGTCACTGGCGGATATGTCCTTTATGCTGGGGCTGGATAAATTTCTGCTCCTGGGCAAAGGGGAAGAAGCCCAAGGCGGTCGCGAACGCAGCTCGTCACTGGCCAACGCCTTTGAGGCGCTGCTGGGGGCGATCTATCTGGATGGGGGTTTTGAGGCTGCCTACGCCTGGGTGGAAAGAGTTTTCAGCAATCGATGGCCGGATGCACCTGTACTGGAACAACAGCGCGATTACAAAAGCCTTTTGCAGGAAGCCACGCAACAGTTTTTTAAGGCGCGCCCCGTGTATTTGCTGGTGGAAAGCAGCGGCCCCGAGCATGACAAGATATTTGAAGTCAAACTCGAATTACCTGACGGGCGCAGCGTGCAAGCCAGCGGCAGTTCCATGAAAAAGGCGGAACAAAAAGCCGCAGGGCTGGCGCTTGAATTGCTTACAGAAAAAAGGCCGGACAATCCGTCCGTGGCTGAATGACCGGGACCTCCCTGTAAACAGGTGAGGGGGGACCGGAGGGCCAGGCCGGAGAGGGATTCTCCCCGGCCTGAAAAGCCTTGGTCATCAGCCTCAGTGGCTAGTGAGTCAAAATACCGTCGGCCTAGCCGCCGCCTATGAGCTGCATGGCCATTCTGGGCAGCGAGTTCGCCTGGGCAAGCATTGCCACTGCGGATTGTGTCAGAATCTGGTTGCGAACAAATTCTGTCATTTCCGAGGCAACATCGACGTCCGAAATTCGTGATTCCGCGGCTTGCAGGTTTTCGGCCATGATGGAGAGGTTGTTGATGGTGTTCTCCAGCCGGTTCTGCAATGCACCAAGAGATGCGCGGATCTTATCCTTTGAAATAATACCCTGATTGATGCGATCAAGGGCAAGCTGGGCCTGCGTCTGGGTGGAAACCGATATGAATCCGCCGAGCAGAGAGGACGCTGTGGCATTACCGATTTCGATGTAGTAGTAGTCCTCGGAGCTGTCGTTGCCGGTGCCGAAGTGGATCTTCAGCGCGCCAGTGGGCTGCAGGCCGGTGCCGTTGTGAGCGCCGGTGAGCGTGCCGTCCAAAAGCTTGACGCCGTTAAAGTCCGTGGCATTGGCGATACGTGTGATTTCAGACATCATGGCCTGAAATTCCGAGTCGATCATCAGGCGCTGGTCCGAGTTGTAGGTACCGGTAGCTGCCTGTTCGGCAAGCTCTTTCAGCCTGATGAGCTTTTCGTCAATGACCTGCAAGGCGCCGTCAGCCGTCTGGATCATGGAGATCGCATCGTTGGCGTTACGAACACCCTGGTTCATGGTGGAAATGTCGGCGCGCATCAGCTCGCGGATGGCAAGGCCGGCCGCGTCGTCAGCGGCTGTGGAAACGCGCAGGCCTGATGACAGTCTCCTCGTGGACGTGGACAATCGGCCGTATGCAGACCCGAGGTTGCGGGACGCGTTCATCGCCATGAGGTTGTGATTGATGACCAAAGACATTTGCAAAACCTCCTTGTTATTGCTTGTACATTTGAAAGCAATCAAGGTGCCAAAACTATTTTCTCCCAATAATAAAGTGTATTAAATATAATCTAGAGTTTCTGGGGCGCGCAGAGTGTCAGAACAGGAACGTTTTTTCCTAGTTGTATAAGGAAGAAACGACCGGTTTTTGTACGTAAACAACCAGGCAAAAACAGCCGGTTGCGTGAGAGAACGACCGTATGACGCGCCCAGGGAGGCACTGGAGAGAGAACGTAGGAAGGCCAGATGATCCTGTGGGGGCGGCACATCGCCTTAATAGGGGCCTAAAACTCGGGTTGGGTGTTGCGTTGCGTGCACAGCAGGGGGCGGAAAAAAACACCCCCGATGCTGCAGAGGGCGCTGCAACACCGGGGGTAAGGAGGCCTTTGGGCGAAGGAAGCCTGTCAGAGCTGCCAGCCGCCGCTTTGTAACCTAGCGTTTGAGCATGATCACTTCGGACAGCATCTGGTCGGTGGTGGTAATGACCTTACCGTTTGCCGAGAAGCCGCGTTGTGTGGTGATCATCTGCACAAACTCGCGCGCCAGGTCCACGTTGGATTGTTCAAGGGCGTTCGCGTGTATCGATCCCAGGCCATTGTTGTTAGCCGGACCGGGAGAAGCTTCTCCTGAATCGAGGGTCTTGGTGAAGAGGTTCCCCCCTTCGCGATTCAGCCCGGTCTCGTTCAGAAAGTCATACAGCGTTATCTGGTAGAGCTCGATTGTCACGCCGTTGGAGTAACGCCCTGAAAGGATACCGTTGTTGTCAATCATGACATTTTGCAGGAAGCCGAACGTGTACCCGTCCTGACTTTTGAATAATGTTGATGAACTTCCCGAGTAGCTTGTCGTCGCAGTCGGAGCGCGTTGTGCATCCGCACCAAATCCCGGAAGGTTGTCAGGGTTTTGGGATACGGCGTTGGGCGAGATGTAACTGCTCCATCTTGCCGAAGGTGTGGTGGAAATGCCCAGGTTGAGTTCGATGAGCTTGCCGCTGGCATTGGAAAGCACAGGACTGATGGCTTCGCCTGAGCTGTCTATGACCCAACTTGCGTCGGACTGGCCGCTGAAGTCGAGGGCCATGAGCGGGTAACCATTCTGCGAGACTGCCGTGGGGCCCCACTGTGAAAGCTGGGTGCTTGTGGCGTCGGAGCGCAGGGTAAAGGAGCTCATGTCTTCGATTTGCCCTGTGGAGTTGAAAGTCAGGGTGCCCATCATCACCAGGCCGGAGCCACTGGTAGTACCCGGTTTGAAAGGCTGCCCCGTGTTCGGATCGATGCCGTTGAACAATCGTTTGTCTTCGTCGGGATCTATGGTGACGATGTATTCCCATACGTTTTTACCCTGACTGTTGCTGACCTGGTCATAGTAGACGGTCAAGTCGTGGGCCGTGCCGCCTTCGTCGTACACCTTGATGGTGCTTGAGTAAGCGTATGCAGTGGATCCCAACGGCGGATCATCCTGACCGTTCCAGTTCTTGGCCAGAGCGAAGAACGGGTCAGTGCTGTCCACACTGTTGTCATTGCCAGCCCTGCGATCCAGGTTGTTGATGATGGAAACGCGAGTGGTGTGCCGTGGGTCGCAGGTGAAGCCATCCAACCGGATATTGGTCGGCGTGCCCACGCCGCGGATGGCAGGAGCGGTTTCAGGATCATCGGTTTGCGTCGTGGTGGTCGCAGCCTGTGTCGGTTGCTCCTCGATTCTCCACCCTTGCAGGGCGTATCCGTGGGGATCCACCAGATATCCGTCCTTATCGAAGCGAAAGTTTCCCGCCCGGGTGTAGTACATATCCTCGGAGTTCAGCGGGGAGACCCCGAAGAAGCCGTTGCCGCCGATGGCCAGATCGGTTGCTTCGTTGGTGGTTTCAAAGCTGCCTTGGCTGAAGTCGCCAAATATGGCGGCGACACTCACGCCACGGCCGATCTGCCCATTTGCCTGGGCAGCGGTATTGGTGAACTGGTAGAAAAAGTCCTCAAAATGCATGGTCGAGGATTTGAAACCGACCGTGTTTACGTTGGCAATGTTGTTGCCCAGCACGTTCATCTTTTCGCCGTGCGCGAGCAGGCCGGATACACCGGTCCACATCGAAGCTGACAGACCCATAATGGACCTCCTTAGTACGTTATACCCCTTATTCGCACCATCGCCC
Source organism: Desulfovibrio biadhensis (assembly GCF_055388615.1). Taxonomy (NCBI): domain Bacteria; kingdom Pseudomonadati; phylum Thermodesulfobacteriota; class Desulfovibrionia; order Desulfovibrionales; family Desulfovibrionaceae; genus Desulfovibrio; species Desulfovibrio biadhensis. Next base: position 4,962,138 of record NZ_AP042477.1, on the reverse strand, counting down.
TATCTCGGCCGATACCCTGGTACGGGGGCGGGTAAGCTATATGCTATGCGTCTTCTTCGTCTTCAGGATCGTCTGAAACGCCATCGCTGGAGGAGGACGATTCGCCTGATCCGATAACGTTCTTGATCTGCAGCAGGTTCACTTCGCGTCCGTCTTCAAGCTGCAGCCAGTATGCGCCGCTGTAGATATTCACTCCCTTGACCTTGCCACTGACTTCGGGATCGACGAGAATGGGCTCGCCGTCGGCATTTTCTGCCGCCATGGCGACGTTGTAGACGCCATCCGCTACGTCGACGCCGTCGTAGTCCAGACCATCCCATTCCACGTCGTATTCACCCTTGGTAAGGGCGCCCATCTCGATTGTCTGTACGATGTTGCCGTTTTCGTCGAAGATGTTCACGTAGACATTGGCGGCACTTTCATCGATGGCAAAGGACATGGTGTTGATATCATCACCACGCTTGCTGATGCCCTGGCCGCGGGCCATGACTTCCTTGCCGATGAAGGAGACGGCACTGAGCATTTCCTGGCGATTGTTTCCTTCGCTCAGGGAGCCGATGCCGTCGTTGATCTCTGTAAGTTGCTCCAGGCTGGAAAAGTTTGCCAGTTGGGCCGTGAACTCCGTGTCTTCCATGGGGTTCAAGGGATCCTGGTTCTTCAGTTGCTCCACGAGCAGCACCAGAAAGTCATCTCGGCCAAGTTCAGATTTACCGGCAGGTTCATACTGCTGGTAACTCGAAAATTCCTGTTCTGCCCGGCCGACCAATTGGTTATTGTACTGGAGAGGCATATCTCGCTCCTAGGCGATGAGGTGAAGTCCCTGTTGGTGGGCAAGTTGTGCCCCCGTTTCTTCTGATTGCACGTCTTGGGCCAAACCCCCGGCCTGTGCGGCACGACCTTTGCGCATGTTCATAAATGCCTGCAACGAATCCTTATTACGCTCCTGCAGCAGGTTGTGCTGCTCGGCGCCTTGCCAGTTATTGGAATTCTGATCGTTGTTGGTCTGGGTCTGGACGTCCAGTTTTTCCACCTTCAGTCCCTGCTGCTCAAGACTGTGCTTGATAAGATTCAACTGGTCGTGAACCAGTTTGGTCGCATCATGGTTCTCTGTCCTGATGAGGGCGCGGACTTCATTGTTGTGCACCTGCAAGACCACGGTCAGCTTGCCCAGGCTGGGCGGATCCATGCGCAGGGTCAGCTGCTTGCCGCCTTGATTGAGATTCTGCAGAATGCCTTTCTGTACGGTACTTGCGAGGCGATTGGCAGGAACCTTGTCACCCAGCAGAACTTCGCTATTCTCGCCCTTGAGATTGAACTCCGCTGCTTTGGCGTCAGCCGCCTGGTTCAGGGTGACGTCCCCGGCCGTCTTGCCGCCGCGGGCTTCCACCTTGTTCCACATCTGGTCCCAGGCCTTGGCGTCCGCATCCTTCTTGGAGGAATCCCCCTGTCCGGGGTTCTTCTGTTCTCCGTCGGATTTGTCATTGCCGAGAACCTGATCCTTGGCGGCCTGTTTGGCACGGGCTGCGTTGTTTGCAGCTGTTTCGCCGTCGGCTTTGATCTTTTCGGACTTTTGGTCCTGCCCTGCAGCACCCTGCTTGGCAATTTCTTCCGCCTTGGCCTTGTCACCCTTTTTGTCGTGCGCCGCAGCCTGCTTTTGGCCTTCCAGGTCTTCTTTCTGGTTATTCGCATCGTCTATGCTCGCGTTGCGTTGCTTGCGGGCTTCATCCTGGATCATCACTTTGGCAGCGGTGACATCCTTGGTCTCGCGGTTGTCAGCACGGGTAAGGGTTTCCTTAGCGTCGCGGGCCTTTTTCATGCCCTTTTCAATGACGGAGCGCAGTTCGCCCAGTGTCTCTGTGAGCTGTTCCTGCAGTTCCTTGGCGTCTGAAAATATGGAGCTGAGCGCTACACGTGCGCCTTTGGAGCTGATCGTCGCCATGTCGCTTTCGCCGAGCATACCGCTCAGGCGGTTCATGGAGGCGTCGGTCAGGCCAAGGGCCTTACCAAGGGTTTTGAGCTCGCCCCTGGTAATGGCGGTCAGATCGGCATCCTTCATGTTAGCCAGTTTGTCGCTGAGCGCCTTGCGGACCTGCTCCTGCTTGCCGGCTTCCAGATCGCTGAGAAGTGAGTGGCTTTCCTCATTGGTAAAACCCATTTTCTGAAAGAGTGAGGAAAGGTCGTTTTTCATTGCCTGGGTGAGTTCAGGCATAAGTGATTCGAGGGCGATGCCGAGCTTGTCGGAAACAAAATTGAGCATACCGCCCCAGGTAAGGCCGTCGTCGCTGGCAAGCTGGTTTTCCAGCTCTTTTATATCCTTTTCGCTCAGACCGCTGTCTTTGAGCTTTTCGCGCATATCGGCAAATTCCTGCTCGGTGATCTTGGCGCCTTCGCCAAAACCTTTTTCCGAAGCGGGGGCCGATGCGCTGGAACGAGAACTCATGCTGGTCTCGTTCGCGCGCTGTTCAGCGTAGTCCTTAATATTATTCATCATCTCTGCAAAAGGCGAAGTTTGATTGATCGTTTGCTGGCCGCCTTCAGCAGGAATGATATTAGGTGCGTCGTAGGAATAGGAGTTCGGCAAAATCTGCATAGTTTGGTCTCCTCGGCTTCTCTAAATACAAGAGCCGTTCCAAAAATGCAGATTCTTTTATTTCAGCAGGTTGTGTTGTGGTGAGAAAGGGGGATGGGCTATTTTTTCCGCCTTACCCGCGAAAAAAGGAAAGCGTTTCGATGGCTGCAAGGGCTTGGCGAAAACCGGCGCTGGAAAAGTCATGGTTCTGAAGGAAAAGCTGCAGGTATCCACTTAAAGGGCGCAGATGCGGCGGAAAATCATGCCAAAATCCTTCAGAGAGCGGCTGGCCGGATCTGCTGCAGCGGGCAAGGCTGGAGGCCATTGCGGTTGCGCTTTTTAATATTGGTTCCGTCATCCAAGGAGCGGCGTTTGTCAGCTCGTTCCAGGCTGTTGCTGCAGGGGCGCGGTCCGTGCTTTCAAAAAGACAGGCGAAAAAACGGGACCAGAAGCGCCCCAGCAATGCACGCTGCGAAGTGTTTTCCAATTGTAATGGGGCAAGTCGGTATAAGCCTAGGTCGTCTCGCTCCGTGCGGAAAAGACGCATCCCTTGCAGCCTGCTTTTTCGCAGATCATCAGCCCTGCCAGCGGCAAGCTTTTGGGCTACGTATGCGGTTTTTTCCGGGGAGAAAAGCTGCCTGCACCGGTACGGCGTCATGTTCGTGCATTGCCAGCACCCAACGCAGCTCAGCGCCGCCTGAAGGATGTGGTGCCCGGACTGGTAGGGGCCGGTCTCCCAGGGGCTGACAGGCCCCATGGAGAGGTTCAGACTGGGAACTCCGATCCAGGACGCCAGGTGCATGGGGCCGGTATCCGGGGTGATGAGCAGTGACAATTCCTCCAAGGCGTGTGCAAAGCTGGCCAGATCAAAGCGACCACAAAGATCGGCCACAGGGTGCTTGCAAAGGGAGCTTACTTCCTTGCCCAGAGATTTTTCGGCCTTGCCGCCAAGCAGAACAGGAATGAGTCCCCTTGCTGCAAGCTGTTCGGTGAGTCTGGCCCAAAATACCGCGGAAGGACGTTTTTCCTCCTGGCTTGCGCCTAAGAAAAGACCTACGCGGCTTTGTTTGCGTATGCGCGGTAAGGGCCAGCTTGTGCTTTGTATCGCTTGGCGGCCTATAACATCCAGGGCGTTGAGATCCGCCCAGTGAAACTGGTTGTGGCGGTTGTTGTGCACAAGGCTGGCACGGTAGAGCTGCCAGGCTCCATGGATATAGACAGGGCCACCCTGAGTAGCCACCGGGCCCGTCTTTTCAGGGCTCTGGAGTGTATTGGCCAGCGCCGCGGCTTCTGGTCTGTGGCTGAGGTTTATGAGTTTCTTGAAGGACTTGTTTTTGAGGGTGGCGGTGTTATTCCACGGTATATAAAAGGTATGGGGGGAAATCTTGAGCAGACTCTCATAGAATATGGGCTCGCCAACCACCCAGATTGGCGTCTTGGGGTGGCGTTTTTGCAGCCAGAGCATGAGCGGAAATGTCAGCACCATGTCGCCCATGCGCTGCATTTGTAAAAGAAGAATCGGTTCAACGGGCATGACTGCCCCTGTTACGGGCAGGCGTGGAGCTCCCAAACGTCTGGCGCATGGTATCAAGGACGGTTTGCATCCGGTGTTCGTAGGTATGCTCGGCAAGGATTCGTCTGCGGGCTGCCTGGGCAATGCGGTTTCTTTCCGCCGGATGCTCCAGATAGTGGCGGGTGAGTTCCGGCACTTCTTCAGGCTCGCGGAAGCATACGACCTCGCTGCCGGGATCAAAAAGCCGGTCGATCTGGGAGCGCCAATCCGTGAGTAGAAAAGACCCTGTGGCGGGTACGTCGAAAAGCCGCTGGTTGACCGCGCCTTTCATCTGTTTGCTGGTGCAGTTGAAATTTATTTCGCACAGGGGGTAAAACGCGGGCAACTCTTCATAATAATTAAGCTCATGAAACCAGCGCCACACGTATGGGGTGTTTTTGAAGGTGATTTTCCACCCCTTGTCTCCCACGATGAGGGGTTCGAACGGAAGAATGCCCTCTATGCAGCGTTTGCGATAGCGCCGTGTTGCTTCCCAGGTGATCATGGCCTCGTAGGCCAGTCTGCGCTCCTGCGTATCCAGCAAGAGAAAATGTGGCAGCAATTCAGGGTGATGCTGCTCGAGATAGGCCCGCACCGAGGGCTCGTTGGAATCGTCGAATCCTGCCGCCACCTTGCGGTATGTCCGCAACAATTCCCTGTTGGGGTGCGCAGTCTTGAGCCGGTGCGCCACTTTAGAGTGCATGGAATTGCCCACGAATCCCACACGCGTTCGCAAGGTCGCATTGGCAGGGAGATTTGGCCTGGGGGCAAAGCGCACGGCATCCGTGCCCAGGGGCAGGTAAAAAACATTGGTGAATCCCATTTCCTGCAGCGAGGGAATGTTGTCGGCATCCCATGTGAAGATCGCGGTAATGGGGTTAACCAGCCTGTTGTAAAGGTAGAGGATGAGGTGCGGATTATCCACGAACCAGGACGCAAGCGGCAGTTCCAAACGTTGCAGCAGGTCCACCAGAACGCCTTCACGGTCCACGCCCAGGTGGTTGATGGTCAGCACGAAGTCGGGTTTGAAGGCCACCACCTCGGTCAGCAGGCGCTCCACAAAATCCACACTTGCCAGTTCACTGTCGCCGATGTTGATGAACCTGTGCTCCACACCCAACCTTTGGCAGGCGGTGACTATTTCCCCCATGAGAAAATACTGGCTGGTAATCAGCAGAATGCGGGGGCTCTTGTCCTGAAATTTTGGGTATCTTGCTTTGGCCCAAAAGTCGTAACTGCCGCTTCGATTCAGATGCTCGCGTAATGCAGCATAATAGTCGGGCGCCAGCCGCAGATAGACCGGGCAGGGGAGGGGCAGAAAAGGCGCGCCCCCTTGTTCCATTTGCCATCGGGAAAGGGTGTCGAGAACCTTTTGCGGGTCAGCATCGTCCAGCCAAAGCACGCGGGGGTTATCCGCAAAGCGTTCTTTTGCTTTGCTGTGCTCGAGGATGGGAGCTTCCCTGTCTATGACGGCCACAGGCCCGTCATAGATGGACAACAGGTGTGCGAGGGCATGTCCGAGGCCGGCTCCAAGAAAAACAGGCAGGGGCACTCGGTTTTTGTTTTCCTGGGCTTGAAGCAGCGGGTCGAGGATGCGTAGTTCTCGCTCTTTACCCCCGCGCCCCCAAAGGTGCCAGGTCTTGCCCCCTGTATGGAGTCTGATGTCGGCCAGTTCGCCGTCTGGGGAAGCTGCAGGTACAGGTGCAACAGTGTAGGGGAACATTTCATCCGGCATACGAGGCGCCTGCAAGGGTATGGTGAGCTACCAGCTTTGGACCATGGGACGGTGGAAATAAAACTCCATCCTGTTGTTGACGAATCGATTCTGGTCCGTGTTGTTGGGCAAAAGCGGCTGTGAATCGGAATAGCCCACAGCTTTGAGCCGGGATGGTTTTATCCCGCCTTTTTCTATGAGGTAGCGTAGGGCTGCGCCGGCTCTTGCTGACGATAATTCCCAATTGGAAGGGAGCGCGTCTACCGAGCTCTCGAACCGGTCATCCGTGTGCCCTCTGACAACAAGATCGAAGTTGTGTTCCTTAAGGAAGGTGATGATCCTGGCGAGGACCTTATCCGCATTGGGGCGGAGCTGGGCTGTGCCTTTATCAAAGAGGCTGGTGTTGGGCACGCGCATGATGACGCCTTTGTCATCCGTAGTGATTTCGACGGTTTCCTTTAGGTCAGGGTCGTCGACCATGATTTTTTTCAGTTGCAGGACCATGCCCAGAAGCATTTTGTTGTCTTCATTGAGCTCCACGTCCTTGCGTTCGAATTTCTCCGGAGAAAAGGCGGCGTATTGGGCTTCTTCACGTTTAATCTGCACGCCGAAGGCCTCTTTTATGGAGCCCATGAGCGTGCGGAATTTTGAAACGTCCTGTTGCGCAAAGGAGAGCAGCAGCACGAAGAAGCAAAGCAGCAATGACATGAGGTCGGCAAAGGTTGCCAACCAGGGTGGCAACCCTTCTTCGCAGGCAACCTCATCCTGCTTTTTGGGCGGTGGCGGCGGCGCCTCTTTTTTGTTTTTGCGTGCCATGGGAGCTTAAGTTGCTTCGCGCTGTTGCGGCGGCAGAAAGGAGTTGAGCTTTTCCTTAACGATATTAGGATGCTCACCGTTCAAAATCGCTATGACGCCTTCCATGGTGACCTCCATGTACGAGACTTCCTCAATGGAGCGTTCAGCAAGCTTGTTGGCAATGGGCATGAACACCACGTTTGCCAGCACGGCGCCGTAAAATGTCGTCAGCAGCGCAACGGCCATGGAAGGACCAATGGCGGAGGGGTCGCTAAGATTCTGGAGCATGCCGACAAGACCAATGAGCGTACCGATCATGCCAAAGGCGGGCGCATACGTGCCCATGCCTTTGAAAACGTTTTGCCCCTGCGTGTGTCTTTTTTTCATGGCGCTTATTTCAAAGTCCATTACCGAGCGGACGAGGGACTCTTCTGTACCGTCTGCCACCAGCAGGATGCCACGTTGCAAAAAGGGATCTGATACGTTGGCCTTTTCCAGGGCAACAAGGCTTTCTTTGCGTGCGGTTTCAGCAAGCTGGATAATCTGCTTGATGTTGTCCACCGGATTCGGGGGCTTGGCGAAAAAGGCTTTCATAGCCACCTTGATGGAGCCCAGCACGGTCTTCATGGGGAACATGATGAAGGTGACGGCAAAGGTGCCGCCTACGACAACAATGACCGAGGGGATGTCAATATAGCCGCTGACACCGCCACCCATTAAAATGGCGCCGATGATGAGACCGAAGCCTGCGATTATACCAAGTAGAGTTCCAATATCCATGATTCAGTCACTTTCAAGCAGGATAATGCATCATGATAAATGTCATGTGCCAGCAGTTTATTTTGAGGTCATGGCAGGCGAACTCACCTTGATTTCACCGTCAGCCAGGGTAAAACGCACATTTTCCATACTTTCACGCACAGCCATTGTCGCTTCCCCGATTCTGAGCACGACGCCCGAGTGAACAGTCCCGGGCACGACAATGCCACATTTGTTCGAGGTATCGCGCTCTTTTATCAGGTCCCAGATACGGATTTTTTGCCCTAACAATGCCTGCATTTTCTTTTCCAGAGCAATTATTTTAGGGCGCAACTCAAATTCTTTGGCGGCAAATTTCGCGGCCTGCCCCTTCATGTCTTCGAGGGTGTCTTCCAAGTCCTCGATTTGTTCGTCAATGAGTTCTGATTTGCGCAGCAGAAAGGGGTCATACCCCATGACAATCTCTGTTGAGGTGGCGCTGCCTCCCCCAAGCTGTTCCTGCACATAGACCACACTGCGACAGTAGGCTGCTCCCCCGATGAGTTTGCCTTTAATGGCGAGTTGTTTGCCAACGTATAGCACGCTGTGCATGCACACGCCATTTATGAGAATGTTTTCCTTGGCCAGAAGAGTGGCGTTTTCACAGAAAGGCAGGCGAATGCTCTTGCCTGCATTTATGACAGCCTGACGCTCTCCTTTGACTCCGGATTCTACTGCCAGGGATTCCTGGGCTGTGACTTCGGCGCCCCCAATATGTCCTTTGATAAGAACGTTGCGCGCCTGTATGGAGAAGCCCGAACGAACACTGCGGTTGACCACGAGATCGCCGACAAAGAGAATGTTTCCGGTATGGAAATTGACGTCACCATGTACCGTGAGCACCTTTTTTACGGCTATGAGCTCCTGGTCGTAGGTGGCGTAACCATTGGCCGTGGCGATGAGCTGTCTGGGATTCGCAGGATTAGGCTCCGTGTTCCGCCCCACTGGCAGTGTCTCTTCCTCCATGATGAACCGGCTGTCAAGTTCTTCCGTGGGAGTGTCATCTATTGTCACAACTTCGGCAAGTACCTGCCCAATTACGACATTTTGGACAAAGCCCAAGTCGTAATGATCCACGCTGCCATCTTCGAGCTCTTTGGGCTTGAGGCGTGTGTGGTCGTGGTCAGGGTCAAAGAAGTGCCGCAGGTAGAAGGGCATCGTATCAGCCTCGCAAACGTTGGCGTGTGGTTACAGCGCCAGCAGCTCGTCTTCGTCTTCAATCATTTTGAAAAACGTAGAAAGCTGCACAAGAGCCAGAGTCTTTCTCACCTGCTCACTTGGGCGGTAAAGATACATCTTTTTGTCCAGCCCCATGATTTTGGTGTTCATGGCGACCAGAAATCCTATCCCGGAGCTATCCATGAAGCTGATATCAGCGAGGTCCACGACCAGGTTGTCGAAATCGCCCTGCTTGATGGTGACTTCCATTTGGCTTTTCAGCTGGTTGGTGACTTCAAGCGTAATCTCGCCACTGAAGCTGACCAGGAGCAGATTGTCCCTGTGTTCTATTTTGAATGCTTCCATGATTCTTCCTTTATGGTTTTCTTCAAACGTATTGTGCTTTTACCTTGTATACATGTGATATCGAACTCGTCTGCAAGTTCGGACATGATAAAGAGCCCTCTCCCGCCTTCGGCGTGTGGCTCTGCGTTACGAATTTCTGCAGGTTGTATGGGAAAACCGACTCCCCAATCTGAGACGCGCAGTTCAATGAATTCTTTGGGGGCGATGACGACTGTGATTTCAATATCGCCAAGAGCACTTCCTTTGTAGGCATGGCGCACCACATTAGCGCATGCCTCGGAGAGGGCCAGATCGAAATTGAATACCTGATCACGGTCGTCGATGGCGTCGGCGATGAGTTTTATTGCCGCTTTTGCGAGCTTGCGACTGGCAATGGGCGTTGCAATGGTGCGCAGCACGTATTCAATCATTGTCCCGCTCCACATGCACCCAAAGCGCCGTAAGGTCGTCTTTGAAGCGGGGCATGGTCTTGGTCAGAAAGGAAAGCTCTTCCATGAGATTTTCAAGGAAATTCCCTTGCTTGTGAAAGGATTTCTCAGCCAGTTCGCAAAAGCGCTCCAGTTCCAGGGGCTTGCCGGGGGTTGGCTGCCATTCGTAAAACCCATCCGTAAAAAGAAACAGTTCGCAGCCTGAAGAAAAGGATTGCTCCATGACCTTGAAGTCCAGATCAAAAAAACCGAGCAACGCTATGTAGGGCGGTAAATATTGCACCCCGCCAGCAGCGTTTTTAAGCAGGGCAGGGGTGTGCCCGCAGTTGCAATAGCGCAGGGTCTTGTTTTCCAGGTCGATGTCGCCCGCAAAACAGGTAACAAAGTCGTCCTCTTTGCCGATGATCTGGTTCAGGTGGCTGTTCACCAGTTGCAGCGTGGCGCCGAGTTCAAGGTAATGCGTTGTTGTGGTGCGAAACAAGGTGCGCACGATGGCCATGAGAAACGCCGCCCTGGCTCCGTGACCGGAGACATCGGCAATGACGACCCGGATGACATTTTCTGAAACCAGAAAGTAGTCGAAATAGTCGCCACTGGCCTGGCCGGATGGGCGATACAGGCTTTCCAGCCGGACCCCGGCAAAATAGGGGCTCATCTGCGGCAGCAGCTTGCCCTGCAACCGCGCCACAAGATTCAACTCGCTTTTGATCTGCTCCATGGAGCTGCGCAACTGATGCGTGAGGCGCACCTGACGCTCGGCAACGCCAATGCGGGCAAGCAACTCGGTGCGATCAAAGGGCTTGTAGAGAAAATCGTTGGCGCCAAGGTCCAGAGCGCGCAGTTTGTATTCCTGGGACTCTTCGGCCGTCAGCATGATGATGAATGTGTCCCTATCGGCAATGGCCTTGCGGATATGCTCCACCACACGAAACCCGTCCATGTCCGGCATCACTATGTCAAGGAGCATGACGTCAGGTTTGAAGCTGCCGTACTTTTCAATGCCCTCAAGCCCATTGACGGCGGTTTCAACCACGTAGTTTTTGGCCAGGATCCACTCCAGGGTCTGGCGCATACTCATGGAATCGTCCACCACGAGAACTTTGATCTCGCCGGCCTGATCCGGCTCTCCGCTTGCGTGCTGCTGCCAGTGCTGCATAGGCAACGCCCTTACCCTTGAAGACTGTCGCTCGAGAGCCAGATGGTAACTGGACCCCAGTTAGTGAGGGAGACGTCCATATCCGCGGCGAACCGGCCGGACTGGACCTTGCCAGGCCACATTGCTGCAGCGTCTTGCACAAAGCGGTCATACAATATGTGCGCCACGTCAGGGGGAGCCGCCTTGGTAAAGGAAGGCCTGCGCCCTTTGCGGCAGTCGGCGTAGAGTGTGAACTGCGAGACAAGAAGCATTTGGGCCCCCGTGGCGGCATGTTCGGTTACGCATCTGTTCAACTTCCCCGAGGCATCAGGGAAGATACGAAGTTCGAACATTTTTTTCAACATGGTCTTCCAAATTTTACTGTCTGGCAGATCCGCGTCATCTTCTTGCCCGAACCCGACGAAGACAAGAAGACCGGCGTTTATGGCGCCGACCTTTTCTTCGTCCACGTGGACAGCAGCTTGTTTCACCCTTTGCAGCAGCAGCCTCATGAAGGGCAGCTCCCTGCAGCAGGGAGTTCAAAATAGGTGGCGCTTTGTCCGTCCTTTTCGCTGACCGTGACCTCTACAAGGGCGACTCCATGGTGCTGCATGGTCGGCGCCAACCGCGTGAATATGTGGCGCGAAAGATTTTCCGACGAGGGGTTGATCTTGTCGAAAGGGGGGGTCTCGTTCAGGTGTGCGTGGTCCAGGTCGGCAATGGCTTCGGCCAGAGCCTTTTTGATAATTGAAAAATCGAGCAGCATTTCGGTATCTTGTTCGAGGGTTGCACCCTCGACTATGGCTTCGACGCCAAAATTATGCCCGTGCATGGATTCGCATTTACCTTGGTAATGACGCAGGGCGTGCGCCGCGGAAAAGTCTTTGCGTACCTTGAGACGCCAGCGACCTTGTGCCGTGGTCTTGTGTTCAACTGCCATTGGCGCGCCTCCGTGTGCTGGTCCAGTTTTGCCAGGCGCTATCGAATTCGGGGCTGGGCATGATGCACCAGGCAGGGCCGAGTTCCAGCCTGCCCCAAATATGTTGCATGATCAGTTCCAAGTGCACGGGCGATTTGCCCTTGTGCTCCGTGAGAATGCCCTTGAGTTCATCGAGTCCGCCATCTTCCAGACTATAGGCGGGAAGTGTGAGCCGTACGGGCCGGCCTTCCTCTTCGCGCAACCCCTCCAGGGGCACTGCGCTTTCACCGCGGAGTTTTACCTGCCGGCCTTCTTCTTCGGTGTCGCGTTCGTCCACCATAATGCTGGCTTCGACCATGAGCGGAACCTCGCTATCGAGAAGTTCCTTCATCTCCTGGTAGGCCTTGGAAAATACCAGCATCTCAGCGCGCCCGGTAAGGTCCTCCACCTGGTAGATGGCCCATTTCTCGCCACGCTTATTATACTTCTCACTCTTATCGGTGATAAGCAGCGCCAACTTGAGTTCATGCCGGTCAGGATATTCGTGAATTTCGTCCAGATTACGCAACCCGAGGCGGCGGCATTTTTCTTTGAAGGGCAACAGCGGGTTCGACGTCAGGAAGAAACCAAGGGCGTCCTTTTCAAAACGCGATTTTATGGCGGGTTCGTATTCCGGAATTTTTTGCTCTTCACAAGGAAAACCTATGCCCGGCAAGGCCTTGGGTTCTTCTCCCATGAAGGAAAACATGGAGACCATCCCGGATTCTTTTTCCTTGGCAGCCTTTTGCGCCCGCGTCACGACCTGCTCCAGGGCGGCGAGCATACCGGCACGGGTGCAAAGGGGGGTGTGGGGATCATCCGGATTTTCGCTAAAGCAGTCCATGGCGCCGCTTTTGACCAGGTTTTCCACCACGCGCTTGGTCACCTTGCGCAGGTTCACGCGCTGGCAGAAATCAAACATGCTCTTAAAGGGGCCATCGGCCTCGCGCTGGGCCACAATGTCCTTAATGGCTTCGTTGCCCACGTTCTTGACGCCGCTCAAACCGAAAATAATTTTGCCATCCCGCACGGTGAACTGCCACATGCTTTCGTTCACGCTGGGGGGCAGCACCTCGATGCCCATGTCCTTGCACGAAAAGATGTACTTGAGCACCTTGTCCTGGTTGTTGACTTCCGAGGACAGCAGGGCGGCCATGAATTCCGTAGGGTAGTGCGTCTTCAGGTATGCTGTGTAGTAGGAAATAAGCGCGTAGGCTGCGCTGTGGGACTTGTTGAAGCCGTATTCCGCAAACTTTTCCATAAGGTCGAATATCTCGTTGGCCTTTTCCTTCGAGATATCGTTTTCCTTGGCTCCCTCAACAAAGCGGACACGCTGCTCGGCCATGGCTTCGGCGTTTTTCTTACCCATGGCGCGGCGCAGCAGGTCGGCGCCGCCAAGGGTGTAGTTGGCCACAAGCTGCGCAATACGCATGACCTGTTCCTGGTAGACGATAACCCCGTACGTTTCTTCCAGGGTTTCCTGCAATAGCGGCAAGGGGTACTCAACCGGAATGAGCCCCTGTTTGCGCTGGATGAACTGGTCCACCATGCCCGAGCCCAATGGGCCTGGGCGGTACAGGGCCAGCATGGCGATGACATCGTCAAAACAGGAAGGCTTGAGCTGACGCAGATAGCGCCGCATGCCTGCGCTTTCCACCTGGAACACGCCGTCCGTATCGCCCTTGGAATAAAGGGCGTAGGTCTCTTCCGTGCCCGGTCCGTCCAGGGGCAGGGTATTCAGGTCGGGGGCGGTCTTGCCTTCCTGTAAGTTGATGATGTCCAGGGTGTCCTGCACCAGGGTCATGGTCCGCAGACCCAAAAAGTCGAACTTGATCAGGCCGACCTTTTCCACCATCTTCATGTCGAACTGGGTCACGACTTCGTCGTTTTTACCCCTGTACAGCGGCAGGTAATAATCCAGCGGCTTGTCACCTATGACAACACCGGCCGCGTGGGTGGAGGCATGGCGGCACAACCCCTCCAAACGGCGTGAAACTTCGATGAGCCTGGCGATCTTCGGGTCGTTATCAGCAAGGGCGCGAAGGTCAGGCTCCTGGTCCAGCGCCTTGTCGATGGTCATCTTCAGCTCGTCCGGCACCAGCTTGGCAATCTTGTCGGTCTCGCCAAAGCTCAAACCCAGCGCACGGCCCACATCGCGTATCACCGCCTTTGCCTTCATCTTTCCGAAGGTGGTGATCTGCGCAACCGAATCATCACCATACTTGCGGGTCACATATTCAATGACCTCGGTACGGCGGCGCTCGCAAAAGTCCACGTCGATATCAGGCATGGACACGCGTTCAATGTTGAGAAAACGCTCAAACAGCAGGTTGTAGCGGATGGGGTCCAGGTTGGTGATCTTGAGCGCAAACGCCACCAGGGAACCGGCGGCCGATCCACGCCCCGGACCTACGGGAATCTTGTTGTCCTTGGCCCAGTTGATGAAATCCTGGACAATGAGGAAGTACCCTTCGAACCCCATGGTGGCGATGACGTCCAGCTCGCGCTCAAGGCGGTCCCAATAGACTTTCTCCTCCACCTCGTAGGGCATTTTCGCCAGCCGCTCTTGCAGTCCCTCGCGGGATAATTCCACAAACTCGTCGTGCAGCGTCTTGCCTTGCGGCAGTTCGTAAACGGGAAAGTGGTGCGACTTCAGATCCAGCTCGATGTTGCAGCGCTCGGCAATCTCGCAACTGTTGGACAGCGACTGGGGCACATGGGAGAAATCCATCCCCATTTCCTGGGGCGATTTATAATACAGCTCTTTGGTGTCGAAGCGCATGCGCTTTTCATCATCAACACATGAAGCCGTCTGGATGCAAAGCAGAATGTCATGGGCCTCCACATCCTGCTTGGTCAGGTAGTGGCAGTCGTTGGTGGCGACCAGCGGCAGGTTCAGTTCGTCAGCCACCTGGATGAGCATATCGTTGCACTTTACCTGATCGTCCAGTCCGTTGGACTGCAACTCAATATAAAAACGGTCCTTGAAGATGTCCGCATATTGCCGGGTCATGGCTAGGCCGGCATCCATGCCCTGCCTCATGAGCGCCCGGGGAATCTGCCCCGCCAGACAGGCGGAAAGGGCAATGAGCCCTTCGTTGTGTTTTGCAAGGAGCTCCAGGTCCACGCGAGGTTTGTAGAAAAAACCGTGCAGATAGCCGGTGCTCACAAGTTTGAGCAGGTTTTGATAGCCCGTCATGTTCTGGGCCAGCAGCACCAGGTGGAAGCGCTCCCGTGCATATTCGGTAGTGCGGTCGGTGTGTCCCTTGCCGGCGACGTACACCTCGCACCCGATGATGGGTTTTATCTCCTGTTTTTTGGCTTCAACATAAAAATTCAACGCCCCATAAAGGTTGCCGTGGTCCGTGATGGCCGCGGCGGGCATGTTGAATTCCTTGGCCTTGGCGCACAAATCCTTGATGCGGATGGCGCCGTCCAACAGGCTGTACTCAGTGTGGCAATGCAGGTGAACACATTCTGACATGATTGAAAAACTCGTGTGTGCAGCAGATTTCTGGAGGAAAAACAAAACCCCCCGGCGTATTCATTATCTGTAGCAGAAAGGGCCTTGGCGGGCAAAGGGGAAGAGCTGCAAGGAAATCGGGCGCCGCGCAAAAATCGTTGTCCTGTGTGTTGTTTTGGGGATCAAAAAAACTACCGGGGTGGTGGAAAAATGGTTGACTTTGAGAATCGGTTTCAATAAACAAGGGGCCGCCACGAAGATGATAATCATTTTCAAACTTAACCTCAGGAGGCTCCATGTCTTGTCAATGTTCATGCGCACAGAGTTGCGCCTCACATAAAGATAATCACACCACCGCGGACACTGCCAATGATTCCACCACACAATGTGGCGTGACGCCCACCGCATCAGACACAGCCGCTGCGGGCACAATGCGCACCTTGCGCGTCAACCAGAGGGCGGAAATCGTCGCCATCAACGCTGCTGGCGAAACAGGACGCCGTATGCGCGACCTGGGTCTGCGCGCTGGCGCAACATTCTGCGTGGTGGGGCGCGCCCCCTTGGTCGACCCGGTGGCCATCAAGATCAAAGGTTCCATTCTTACTCTGCGTAACAGCGAAGCCGACCACGTCCTCGTGAAGCCCCTGGAGAAATAGTAATGCAAAACGTACGTGTAGCGCTTGCCGGCAACCCAAATTCCGGTAAGACAACCCTTTTCAATCTGCTGACTGGCGCCCGCCAGCGTGTGGGTAACTATCCCGGTGTCACCGTGGAGCGCAAGGAAGGCACGGCGCGCATGGGTGACATCCAACTTGAAGTGCTGGACCTCCCCGGCTGCTATTCCCTGACCGCCTACTCACCTGAGGAGCGCGTTGCCAGAAAGATGCTTGTGGAAGAGCGGCCGAATGTGGTTGTCCAGGTGGCGGACGCCACTACTTTGGAGCGCAGTCTGTACCTTTCGCTGCAGTTCATGGAGCTGGGGCTGCCCATGGTGCTGGCCCTGAATATGATGGATGAGCTGCCCAGAAAGGGCATGACCATAGATACCGCCCGTCTTTCGGAAGCCCTTGGCGTACCTGTGGTGGAGATGGTGGCCAGGGTGGGGCGCGGTAAGACCGAATTGGTGCGCGAGGCCGCATCCCACGCAAGTGATTCGCCTGCCAAACCTCTGGAAATGTCATTTGGTCCCGACCTGGATATGGCGCTGCAGGAAATGTCCGCCGTGGTTGCAGAAAACGGCATTATGAAAGGGCAGGCTCCGGCGCGCTGGGTTGCGCTCAAGCTGCTGGAAGCTGACGAGGAAGTGCAGCGTGTTTGTGCCACCACCAACCCCCGCGCTTGGGAAACGCTGCAGGAGATGGTGGACAAGGTCACGAACCATTGCCAGGCCACGCTCAATTCAACGCCGGAAGTACTGATTGCGGATTATCGCTATGGGTACATTTCTTCGTTGCTCAAAGGCATTGTGCAGCAGGACGCGGATGCAGCCAGAGAAAGCCGTATGGAATTTTCCCAGCGGCTGGACAAGATTCTTACGCATCGCCTGCTTGGCCCTGTCATCATGCTTGGCGTGTTGTATGGCGCCTTTGAGTTGACCTTTGCCGTTGGTGAAATCCCCATGGGCTGGCTGGAGACTCTTTTTGGCGCCATGGGAGGCTTTGTGGAAAGCGCCATGCCTGAAGGCTTGCTGCGTTCCCTGATTCTCGCCGGAGTCATCGACGGTGTGGGTGGAGTGCTTGGCTTTGTGCCACTCATCGCCGTGATGTTTATGGTGATTTCTTTTCTTGAAGACGCGGGCTACATGGCGCGCGTTGCCTACATGCTTGACAGAGTGTTTCGCGCCTTTGGCCTGCACGGTTGCTCGGTCATGCCTTTTCTGGTCTCTGGCGGTCTGCCCGGCGGCTGTGCCGTGCCCGGCGTCATGGCCACCAGAACCTTGCGCAGCCCCAAAGAAAAACTGGCAACCCTGCTGACGGCGCCGTTCATGGTTTGCGGCGCCAAGGTGCCCGTATTTTTGATGCTGGCCGCGGCCTTCTTCCCGGGACACGGCGCCGCCGTCATGTTCTGGACTACTCTGGCTGCCTGGGGTCTGGCGTTACTCATGGCCAGAGCAGTGCGGTCAACCGTTTTGCGCGGTGACTCCACCCCCTTTATTATGGAATTGCCCCCGTATCGCCTGCCCACCTTCCGTGGCGTCATGATTCACACCTGGGAGCGCGCCTGGCAGTATATCAAAAAGGCCGGTACCGTTATTCTGGCCATTTCCGTACTGCTGTGGGCCGCCATGACCTTTCCGGGCCTGCCCGAACAGGACGTGCAGCAGTTTGAGCAAATGCGCGAACAGGCCACGACCCTGCCTGAAGACGCCCAGGCTGAAAGGTTGGAGGAAATCGGCAACCTTGAAAGCCAGGACGCGCTGCGTCACTCCATTGCAGGGCGCATCGGCACCACCCTGGAACCTCTCAGCCAATTGGCCGGTTTTGACTGGCGCACGAACATCGCCCTTGTTGGTGGTGTGGCGGCAAAAGAAGTCATCGTCTCCACCATGGGCACTGCCTACTCCCTGGGTGAAGTAGACCCCGAGGAAGACGAAGGGCTGGTGCAGAAAATCGCCAGTGATCCGGCTTGGAATGTAGGGGCGGCCCTGGCTTGCATGATCTTCGTGCTGCTGTACGCTCCCTGCTTTGTGACCATCGTCACCATGGCCAAGGAATCCACCTGGAAATGGGCGCTTTTTTCCACCACGGTGAACACCGGGCTGGCCTTTGTGCTGGCAGTTGGCGTCTACCAGATATCAAAGCTGGTTCTGTAAGGAGACGGACATGACCATGCAAAGCTCCATCGGATCGTTGACCACCATGCGCACCTTCTGGCGACGGGCAAGTGTGTTTACGCAGGCGGATGCGCGTAAAGCAACACCTGTCCCGGAGAGAGAAGCCAAGCATAATCGTTGATAGACATACTACGGCATTACCTACGCACAACGGGGCCCCTGGCGGGCCCCTTTTTTAGAGACGTTGTATAGGTAATTTTATATGTGGTTGTTGAATTTGCTTTCCGGAAGTTAATTTGAATCTCCTGAAAAATCCTGGAATGAACGGCTTAAAGGAGATCGTATATGGTAAAACAGATTAGTCTTAATGTAGATGGATATTGGAGAGATGTGGATAAGGTAGGGATGCCAAAAGGATCTGGCGTCTACTTTGTCTATTCGTGCGATTACGATGCTTTCAGGAGCACTGTGATTCTTTATGAACTGCTCTATATTGGAGAAGCGAAGGATGTTCAGGACAGAATCCTCAACCATGAAAAATACGAGAAATGGAAAAGGGAGGCCAAGGGAAAGGAGTTGTGCTTCTCGTGTGCAATGGTAGCAAGCACGGACAGGGAAAGGGCGGAAGCTGCGCTGATTTATTATCACAAGCCGCCGGTAAATACGGAATATGTCAATTCCTACCCATTCGCTGACGTAACAATTTCGTTGTCAGGTCAGGACAGCTTGCTGCAAAATTATTTCACTGTGCACACCACAAAATAGCACGTACCTTGCTGCAGGAATGCGGCGTTTCTTTCCCATGAAATCCCCTGGAAGGGGGGCTACTTCCCCCCTTTCCATTTCAGGCTGTAGAGATCCTTACGTCGGCTTTCTGCATTGCGCACGCTGCCCTTGGCGCGGAGCTCCTTGATAAGCTCGATGTCCAGGTCGGTGACCAGGGTGGTTTCAATGCCAGGGGTGGCCTCCGCCGCGATGGCGTCATGGGGGAAGGCAAAATCCGAAGGCGTGAATACGGCGGCCTGAGAGTACTGGATGCCCATGGTCTCCACTTTTGGGATGTTGCCGACGCTGCCGGAGATGGCCACATAACATTCGTTTTCTATGGCGCGGGCCTGGGCGCAGCGCCGCACCCGCAGATAGCCGTTTTTGGTGTCGGTCCAGAAAGGCACCAAAAGAATCTTCATGCCTTTTTCGGCCTGGATTCTGGCCAGTTCCGGAAATTCAATGTCATAGCAGATCAAAATACCTATTTTGCCCACGTCGGTATCAAAGACCTTCAGCTCACTGCCCCCGCTGAGCCCCCAGCTTGAGAGCTCGTCCGGGGTAATATGCAGCTTGTACTGGCTGTCCCAGGTGCCGTCGCGCCGGCAGAGAAAGCACACGTTGTAAAGCTGGCCATCATCTTCGTTCAGTTCGGGAACGCTCCCGGTGACGATGTTGATGTTGTAGGTCAGCGCCATATCCTGCATTTGCTGGCGCATAGGCTCGGTGAAACCTGCCAGTGAGCGCATGGCTTCGGCCGGGCTTTGCTCCTCGAAGCGGTGGATCATGGGGGCGTTGAACAGCTCGGGAAACAGCACGATGTCTGCGCCGTAATCCGAAACCGTATCTACAAAAAATTCAACCTGCTGCATGAAGTCCTCAAAGGTGGGAAAGCGGCGCATCTGCCACTGCACCACACCCATGCGGGCGATGGATTTGACCCCGCCGATGAGTCGCGTGCGTTTTTCATAGTAAATGTTGGCCCACTCCAGGAGCACGGCATACCCCTGGGAATAGTGGTCCTGGGGCCAGTACCCCTTGATGGCGCGTTTGACGCGAAAATCGTTTGACAGTTGGAAGGAAAGCACAGGGTCGTATATTTCCTGGCGCCTGACCCGGTTTATGTATTGTTGCGGGGTGAGCTCGTCTGCGTGGGCTTCGTACCCGGGAATGCGCCCCCCCACGAGTATGCCCTTGAGATTCAGCGATTCGCAGAGTTCCTTGCGCGCGTCGTAGAGGCGGCGCCCCAGCCGCATGCCGCGGTAGTCCGGGTCTACGAACACCTCGATGCCGTAGAGGTAGTCGCCTTCGGAATCGTGGTTGCGCATTTTTCCATCGCCCACCACCTGCAGGTAGGTGTGGTTCTCCCGATAACGGGAGTAGTCGATGACCATGGTCAGGGCCACTGCGGCAATGCGCCCCTTATCTTCAATGCAGAGCTGTCCCTCAGGAAAATGCTTGATCATGGCCGCGAGTTCTTCGCGCTCCCACGGCTTGTCCACCGTGCGATATATGCGGCCGCAAATTTCTCGCACCTGTTCGTAATCTTCGATTTTCAGGGGCCTTAATTGCAGTTTATGCGTCGTCTCTTTTTCTGGTGTCATAATTCTTTTGTTTTGCTGCTACGGGTGAAAGGGCGCAAAGTAACTTGCCGCTGTCAAACCAAAATGCATACCAGACTGCGCAGCAATTGTCACATGCACGGCTGCAAGAGGCGTACAGAGCGTTGTTGCAACCAGAAACTATACGGCGAAACGTACACGCTCCAGGAGTTCCATCGGGTGGGAAATGATGATTTTTGCTCCCGTTTCCAGCAGTTCTTGTTCGTCTCTGAATCCCCACAAACAACCCACAGGCAACATGCCGGCGTTCACTGCTGTGCGCATGTCCACGCTGCTGTCGCCCATAAAGGCGCATTCTGCCGGCTCCACGCCAACGCTACGCGCGGCCTCCATGGGCATGAACGGGTTAGGTTTGGTGGGGGTGCCTTCTACGGGGCCTATGACCGCGGCAAAGGGGTTGTCCGGAAAAAAGCGCTCTGCAAACAGTGTGGCGAATTGCTGCGGCTTGTTGGTGCACACAGCCAGGGGCACTCCCTTATCAAGCAAGCTGGCGATGAGGTCCTGAACACCATCATAGACGACGGCCTTCTTGTCCCAGCGCTGCATGTATTCGGCTTTGAGCTCCTCTACACAGGCAGTGACCAGCGCCGCATCTTTTTGCTTATCCTGCGGCATGGCGCGCAGCATCAACTCGCGCACCCCACTCCCTACAAAATAGCGGAAGGGGTCAACGGGGTGTGTGGGCAGTGCGTGGGCTTCGAGCACTTTGTTGGTCGCGTCGGCAAGGTCCTGCAGGGTGTCCACAAGTGTGCCGTCCATGTCGAATATAACGGCTTTGGCCGTGGGGATATCTCTCTGAGGCATATCTCTTTTCTCCTGGGCGATTGGGTTAATTCAATTGATCGGAGTTGTAGCCTCCGGGAGAAGCCTTGTCGAGGGTGGTGGCGATGGCGGTTCGTGAGGGGCAGCAAGTGGCATGTGTAAGAAATTGCCATCATTTTGCGAGTCTGGAGAAGACAACCTTGCCGCCAAGTATGACCAGTTCAGGCGCGCGCAGCGTATGCAAATCTACCAGGGGGGCGCCATGTACCACCAGAACATCGGCCAGCAGGCCGGGGGCAAGCATGCCTCTGTCTGCAGCGCCGCAGGCCAGGGCAGCCGTGCGGGTGGCGGCTTCCAGCACTTCCTGAGGTGAGAGCCCCGCTTCGTGAAGAAGCTCCATTTCCCGAAGGGGGAAACCGTGCGCCACCCTCAAAAATGGGGCGTCCGTACCCAGGGCGATGCGCCCACCAAGTTGTTTGAATCGATTTACCATATCCAAAACCGGGGCGTTATCCCATGTGCCGCGGGTGAGTGCGTCCAGGGTCGGTACAAGGATGATTCCCTTGTCGACCATGCTTTGAAACAGTGTTTCAAGTTTCTCTCTGGCAGGCATGGGGTGCAGGGGCAGATGTTCCACGGCATCCACGCCCGCTTCCAGGGCAAACTGCAAACCTGTCGGGCTGGAAATATGCGCCCTTACGGTCATGCCCAGGTCATGGGCTGTCGCCACGGCAGCCTTTGCAGGCGCCATTTCCAACATGGGATAGGTTTTTTTTCGTCTCCAGATTCAAAGGCCAGCTTCAGGATACGTGCGCCTTGCCGGTACATGTTATGCACGGCCTGGCGAGCCTGGTCTGGCGTATTGACAGGTATGGCGAGGGATTGGCCGTATCGCCCTGCAGGATAGCCGCCTGGTGCAGTTAAGGCAGGACCGGCGAAAAGGGTACGGGGAAAAGGGCGGCCTCCAGCGTTTTCAGTGGCGAGTAACAACGGGAACGTTGCAACCGGGGCTGCCAGGTCACATAACGTGGTGACTCCCTGTTGGAGGGCGCTTCGGCGTATGTCTTCCAATTGTTGGGAGCCGATTTCATGCGCCATATGGTGCATGTGTGCGTTTACCAGCCCTGGCGTGACGGTGCGCCCCGGCAAATCCAGCACTTCGGCTCCGGGCGGGATGCTATTCTCGCCAGATGGACCGGCAAACAGTATGCGTCCGTCCTCCATGCAGAGCAGGGCGTTATGCACTATTTCGCCGGCTTTTCCTGGGGCGAGCGGTAGCAGCCGTATCCCCTGCAGACAGAGCGGCGCTGCAAATACCGTGGTGACGCAAAGCAGCAGCAATGAGCATAACACGGCGCACACGGCTGATTTCATGTGTTTTTGCTGTGAATGCCTTGTTTTCATCGAAACCGCCACGCCAGGCAGAAGCCGTAGAGATGCCCTGCACGTTTACCGTCAGGAGTAATGCAAAAGGCGCGCTTTCATGAAAGGCGCCGGGGTGCGGCTTTTCCCATGTGCATCATTCAAGGTCCACTTTTTCTATTTCGGTAATTTTACTGTCTTCGGCGTGCACGATGGCAAGGGAGCGTACGCCCCCTCTGGGAGATGTGACGGACCCGGGGTTGAGAATGCGCGTGTTCCCCACAGTGGTGTCCAGGTATTTGTGGGTATGGCCAAAGCAGATGAGGTGCTGCTCCGTGGTGAACGCCTGGGGCAGATTTTCTGCAATGGGGCTATGAATATGCGCTCCGTGTGTGATGCCAATGCGGATGTTTTCTATGATCATTTCGCGAAGCATTGGGAGGTCGCTCGTCGGGCCGGTGCGGTCCATGTTGCCGGCCACGCCATAGAAATGAGGGTGGCGTATCAGGTAGTAGAGCATGGGAGCGCCAGTAATATCACCACAGTGCAGCACGGCGTCTGCTGGCTCCAGGTACCTGGTGTAGACAGCGTCGAACCACTCATTCGCGTCCTGCATGTGGGTATCTGAGAGCACGGCGATACGCATGATTATTTTCTCCCGTTTTTCCGTTGCCACCAGGACGCGTCCGGCCCTTTGAACCACCAGTCGGAGGAATTTGTCTGACAAATGCTTTCGGCCATGGCTTTGCCCTGCTCTGTGCGCAGACGTTCCACCGCGGCCTCCATCCAGCGCTTGGCGTAGGTGCTGCCCAGGTCAAGCTGCTCCTTGAGGCAGAGTATGAAATCCAGCTGGTCTGCGTCCTGCGCCAGTTGCGCCTCCAGCGTTTCTGCGGATTCCAGCTCTTCCCACATGGGTAAAAGCAGCATTTCCAGGCCGGTGCCGGCTGTGGCGTCCTTAAGGGCCTGGGTGCGCTGGCTGGAGTTGTAGCGCCGGTTCACGTAGTTGAAGTCGCCGGTGCGCGCTTCGTGCAGATCATGGAAAAGGCAAAGCATGCTTGTCTTGGACTTGTCTGCACCGGCCATTTCCGCAAGCACGTAGCCAACAACTGCAGTACGGAAGGAATGTTCGGCAACGTTTTCCTGTCCACTGCCCAGAAACTGATATCCGGTTCTGGGGGTGCGTTTGAGCATGCCAACTTCAAAAAGGAAATCGCTCAAGCGTTTGAGCTTGTCCCTGTCTTTTAAATTAACTGTAAAATCAAAATCCTGCATTGAAAATAAGTCCTTGTTTTGCGGCTCAGGTCGTGTAGTCCGCGTTGATGGAAACATATTCGTGGGTCAGGTCGGCGGCAAACAATTCATATTCACCAGAGCCGCTTCCCAAAGTAATGGCAAGGTGCTGCTCACGTTCCCTGAGAGAAAAAGCCAGCAAGGCATCCTTATCGCCAGGGACAGGAGCGCCTTTGTCGAACAAGAGCACGTCGTTGAGCACCACTCGAACTGCATCGGGAGAAAAGGTAGCGTTGGAGCGGCCGATGGCGGCGACAATACGCCCCCAGTTTGCGTCCTTGCCGTAGAAGGCGGTTTTGACAAGCTGGGAGTGCCCCACAGTGCGTGCAACCTGCTCGGCCTGGGAGTTGTCTGCGGCGCCCTGTACTGTAATGCGGATGACTTTGGTGCCGCCTTCGCCATCCGCCACCAGCAGCTTGGCCAGCTGCAGGCAGACTTCCTCGACGCCGGCTGCCAGATCCTTCAGGCCATCGCCCTGCGGGGTGATGCCGGATGCGCCATTGGCAAGGGCGTATACCGTATCGTTGGTGCTTGTGTCGCCATCCACCGTGACGCGGTTGAATCCCTTTTCAATGGCTTGCTTGAGAATTTTGCGCCATTCGGCTTGTTCCACCTGGGCGTCGCAAAGCACCACGGATAGCATGGTTGCCATATTGGGGCAGATCATGCCGGCGCCCTTGGCTATTCCCAGAATATTGACCTGGTTGCCGTCTGGTAATGTAACGGTGCGCCAGGCAATCTTTGGGAAGGCGTCCGTGGTCATGATGGCGCGGGCAAAGGCTTCGGCGCCGTAGGGCGTCAGCTTTTCCACCAGCTTGGGCGCGGCGGCGCTCCATTTTTCCATGTCCATGTGCACGCCTATGACGCCGGTGGAGGCTGGCAGCAGCTCATTGTGAGAAATGCCCAGGCTGGCGGCGAGCAGTTCCATACTCTTGCGGCAATTTTCCAGTCCCTGCTCCCCTGTGCAGGCGTTAGCCTGTCCCGAATTGATGCAGATGCCACGCATAGGGGCGCCTGCAGCAATACGCTCCATACCCACTATCACTGGCGCAGCCTGGAAGCGGTTGGTGGTAAACGTGGCGGCTGCCGTGGCCGGGGTCTTGCTGAGAACAAGTCCAAGGTCGGCAGCGCCGGATTGCTTGAACCCTGCAGCCAGTGCCGCATATTCAAATCCTTGAGGAAGGGGAATCTGCATGACGTCCTCACGTTATAGTCGTTGATGTTTGGACGGGTACGCGCCTGGTTTTTAGGCACGTTGTCTCAGGTGTGGAAAAAGCGCTGCACCGCCGAAGATTCGCGGGAACACGCCGCGACAACAACGAAACGCTATTCATAGTGCAGGGAAGGAAGAGGCGTCAATGCGTAAAAAAAAGGGGTAGGGTAAAAAGCCAGGGATCAGAGCGCCTTGAGCAATAAAAGTGTCACGTCGTCCTGGAAGATGTTGGCGTCTCCATCCTTGACGTGTTTGCTGATCTTGCCTTCCCCCATGAAAAGCCGCAGTTCGTTGAGCACAACTTGCAGGATTTCATCAGGGGAGCTGGCGGCGTTGCGCCGCAGCAGTTCCTTGAGACGCTCCTTGCCAAACATTTCACCGGCGGGGTTGGTGGCTTCCCATACGCCGTCCGTGCCTATGCACAGCAGCTGCCCCTTGCTCAGGGTGATCTCCTGCTCCTCAAAGGTCCATTCTCTCATGGTGCCAAGGGGCAGACCTTCCCCTGCCAGTTCGGTAAAGGATTCAGTATCCGGATTAAAAAGAAGCGCCGGGTCGTGGCCTGCGCGCGCCCACCGCAGTGATCGTTTTGTTGGGTGGAGCACGGCATAGAACAGCGTCATGAAGCGGCCGGTCTGGTCCACGTCGTTATAGAGCTGACGGTTGACGTCTGCGAGCACCTCGCCAGGGCCGCCAGGCATGGAGGCCCGCTGCCGAATAAAGGCGCGGGTTGTGGTCATCAGCATGGCGGCAGGCAGACCGTGGCCGGTTACGTCACCCACAGCCAACCCCAGCGACTCGGGTTCCAGCTTTTGCGCATCCTGATCATCCGGTTCCCTTTCGCAACTGCCGGAGCTGTAAGGACAGATTACGTCAAAATAGTCACCGCCGGTGGTTTCGGAATAGACACAGGAACCGGCAAGGGCAAAGTGCTGCATTTGCGGCAGAATATGCGGCAACAGGCTGCGTTGTATTTCATGGGCCACATCAAGGGACTGGCGCAACTGAAAGCGTTCTTCCAATACGGGAACCATGGCGTTGAAGCCGCTGGCAAGCTGGCCGATTTCATCGCTGCTGGTGACGGGAACGCGCACGGTGAAATCGCCTTCCGCCATGTATTTAAAGCCCTGAGCCAGGTCTTCGATACGGTGGGTGAAGCGTCTGGCCATGATAAGAGCCAGTACGATAATGATGCAGATGACCACGCTTACGACAAGACCGGAATAGATGATGGCTTGCTGGAACTGGTCCAGAATATACTGGCGGGTGCTGTCGGCCTCGGCAGTCAGCTCCGCCTTGGGCGCGATGATAAGCAGTGATACGCCATCTGTATCTATGGGGCCGTAAGCCCACAGGCTGGGGCGCCCTTTGTAGGGCATTTCCACTACACCGGTTTTTTCGGCCAGCATTGCTGCAACCATTTTAGAGATACCCGGAGTATCACGCGAGCTTATCCACCGGGAAGTATGCGGCGCCTGCCAGCGTGGCGTGTGCATCATATGTGTATTGTTTTGTTTTTTTGCTTCTTTGGATTGCGCCTCGCCCAAGGCCCGGGCCAATACGCGTAATGCAGGCCCTTCTGGTTGCTCTTCCACCAGGCTGGCGCGGTTGTCGCCTTTTTCTCTGGGCAATTGAGCAGCGCCCTCAGAGGTTTGACTTTCCTCCTGGTCTACAGGGTAGACGACCATGGTTTCCTGCTGGGTTGCAAAGGCGGCGTCATGGCGCTGCGTGTGCAGCAGGGAATCAACCAGAACGACCAGGGCTGTCGTGCCCAGTATTTCACCGTTTTGGCTGAGGATGGGCATGGAAACAAAAATGACGAGCCTACCCGTCAGGGGATCAAGTTCTGGGAGGCTCCACACAATTTCTTTGGCCTCCACTGCACGGCGGTGCCAGGCGGGGAGCAGCTTGTCCTGCTCTTCCTCCATTCCTGGCACCCCTGGCACCCCATGGGGGGCGGAGCGTCTGTTTCTGCCCATCATACCCTGCATGCCGCCCATGGATTCCCTGCCCATCATGCCCCCCATTTGAGAGGTGGCGTTGAAACGCATCTCCCATCCACGCCCCATGCCGAAAACGTTTTGAGGTGTGGCGCGCAGGTTGGTGGCAGGATAAACGGCCAGGGGAGAACCGTCGCTGAAATAGCCGGGTAGGGCAATATATTGCCAAAGGATCAGGTCCTGGAAGCTTGCAGCCAAGTCTTGAAAAAATGGCACCAGATTCTCCAGCTCCGGCGCATGCTGCATCTGGTTGTCCATGAAAGCGAACGTTTCATAGGAGAGTGCTTCAGGGGGGCAGGTGCCATCGTTCTGCAGGCGGCAATGCCGCTGCGCTTGCTGTTCAGGATTCAACTTGGCGGTATTGGTACTGTCTTGCAGATGCTGCGGGTCTTCTCCTTCGAGAAATTCCTTCAGGGCAATGGCCTGTGTTTGCAGCGCCAGTTCCAGAAGCTGGTGCTCGCGGGACATGACGAACGCATGGTCAGCGACTCGTTGCTGCAACTGCACACTGCTGCGATGGATGATCATCGCCCGTGCGCGGCGGGCGATTTCTTCGCCCATCTCGTATACGGAATTCTGGTTCATCATGCGCAGCACAAGAAGCGGCACAAGTGATATGCCCAGAAGCAGCAGCAAAAGTTTGAAACGTAGACGCATGACCGGGAGGGTCCTCGCTTATTGGTCCGGGTGAATTACATCGTCTTGCAGCAAATATACAAAGTCTGGCTGCATAAGGGGTACAGCGAGAAAATGCAAACATTCTAAAGGGAGCAATAGCAAAGCTTGAAGAAAATGTAACGGGTTTGATAGAGAAACGTCAAAAACAAGGGGTTTTGGCTCTTGCCCACGGCAAGGATTTCGTATAGCTACCCGCTGACCGCTCTTTTTTGTATGCTTGCTACTGCACTGCGTGGTATGTTGTCGCCAGGGTAAGCAAAGGGCGTTTCTACGCATCACCCAGCCAGAGAGATCGAACCGACGCCAGAAGCGTCGTCCAAGCAATCGTTTCACATCCGGCACAAACCGCATCTGCCAGCCTTTGATACAAGGCAGCAGGCCCTATGGAGCATAGTACATGTCGCAGCAGTTGAATGAACATTTGCGCAATGTGGCAATCATCGCCCACGTCGACCATGGCAAGACCACCCTTGTTGATGCCATGTTTCGCCAAGGCGGTGTTTTTCGCGAAGGACAAGAAGTCTCCCGCGTCATGGATAACATGGAACTGGAGCGCGAGCGAGGCATCACCATCTCCGCCAAGAACTGCTCCGTGATGTGGAAGGGCGTGAAGGTCAACATTATCGACACCCCTGGCCACGCCGACTTCGGCGGCGAGGTGGAGCGTTCCTTGTCCATGGCTGACGGCGCATTGTTGCTGGTGGACGCTTCCGAGGGACCTTTGCCGCAGACGCGTTTCGTGCTCAAGAAAACCTTTGAGGCTGGCCTCAAGGTCATTGTGGTCATCAACAAGATTGACCGTAAGGACGCGCGCCCTGATGAGGTGCTGGAAGAAATCTACGACCTGTTCATCGACCTGGACGCTGACGACTCCCAGCTCGAGTTCCCTGTGTTCTATGCCATTGCCCGCGAAGGGATAGCCAAAACGAGCCTGGATGAAGAGGGAGAGAACATCGAGCCGCTCATGGACGCCATTGTGGATAATATGCCTGCGCCTGCCGCCAACGAGGGTGAGCCTTTTCAGATGCTGGTGGCCGACCTCGGCTATTCCGACTATCTGGGGCGCCTGGCCATTGGCCGCGTCAGAAGCGGCAAGGTAAAAGCCAATGAAAGCCTGGTGCGCATCGACGAAGACGGTAAGACCGCACCCTTGAAGGTGACACGGCTGCAAGGGTACGAAGGCCCGCAGCTTGTGCCCGTGGATAATACCGAAGCAGGTGACATCGTGGTGCTTTCCGGTCTGGAAAATGTTGCGATCGGTGACACCATCTGTACGGCGGAAGCTCCCAAGGCGTTGCCGCGTATCCGTGTGGACGAACCTACAGTGTCCATGCTTTTTACGGCCAATACGTCTCCTTTGGCGGGGCGCGAAGGTACCCTTGTGCAGTCCAGCAAGGTGCGAGAGCGGCTCTACAAGGAGTCCCTCAAGAACGTTTCCCTGCGTGTCGAAGAGGCAGAAGGGCGTGACGGGCTTATTGTCAAAGGTCGTGGCGAATTTCAGCTCTGCATCCTCATCGAGACCATGCGTCGTGAGGGATTTGAGTTGTGTGTTGGCCGGCCTGAGGTCATTTTCCGCGAGCAGGACGGCAAGCGTCAGGAGCCCATGGAGCACGTCTTCATCGACTGCGAAGAAGTTTTCATGGGCGTGGTCACCGAGAAGCTGGCCGTACGCAAAGGCCGCATGGTGAACATGAACAACAAGGGCTCTGGCCGTGTGCGTCTCGAGTTTTCCATCCCCTCGCGCGGGCTCATCGGCTACCGCGATGAATTCCTCACCGACACCAAGGGCACCGGCATCCTGAACTCTTCATTTGCCGGGTATGAGGATTACCGCGGTGATTTCCCCACGCGTTTCACCGGCTCTCTGGTCTCGGACCGCTCAGGCCAGGGCGTTGCCTATGCCCTGTTCAACCTCGAGCCCCGTGGTCGGCTCTTCATCACTCCGGGCGAGCAGGTTTACGAAGGCATGATCGTGGGCGAGCACAACCGCGCCAATGACCTGGACGTGAACCCGACTAAAGAGAAAAAGCTCTCCAACATGCGCGCATCCGGCAAGGATGAAAACGTCGTTCTGAGCCCTGTGCTGCCCATGACTCTGGAGCAGGCCGTTCACTTCATCCGTGAAGATGAACTGGTGGAAGCCACTCCCCAGACTATCCGCCTGCGCAAGGTTGAGCTTTCCGCCTCCAAGCGCCACATGCAGCGGGGAGCCAAAAAGAAGACCGAATAGGTTGCGCGCCCCTTCTTTGAGGGGGGAACCAGAAATACTGCGGGGGGCGCCCCCCTGCGCCGGTGTATTCTGTACCCGGCGTGGGAAAAGGCGCCCCCCGTTTTTTTGTATGTATCGTCGGTTTTTTAGACGCCGGCCGCCTGAAAGGCGTTGTTTACGATGGCTTGGGCTTCTTCCTGAATCTGGTGCAGGTGTTCCTTGCCCTTGAAGCTTTCGGTGTAGATTTTGTAAATGGCTTCTGTGCCAGAGGGACGCGCTGCGAACCACCCGTTTTCCGTGCAGACCTTGAGTCCGCCGATGGGGGCGTTGTTGCCGGGGGCTTTTGTCAGAACCTGAGTGATTGGCTCGCCCGCCATTTCCTTGTCTGTGATCATTTCAGGGGTGAGCTTCTTGAAGGCCGCTTTCTGCACATCTGACGCCGGCGCCTGCAGGCGCTCGTAGACGGGGGAGCCGAAGCGCTCCTCAAGCTCCTGGTAGAGGTGGGCAGGGTCCTTGCCTGTGCGCACCATGATTTCAGCGGCCAGCAGGTCCATGATGATGCCGTCCTTGTCAGTGGTCCAGACAGTACCGTCCTTGCGCAGGAAGGACGCCCCGGCGCTTTCTTCGCCGCCAAACCCGTAGTCTCCGGAAATGAGCCCGTCCACGAACCATTTGAAGCCCACAGGCACCTCGTTCAAGGGGCGTTGCAAGTCTTTGGCTACACGGTCCAGCATGGCGCTGGAGACAAGGGTCTTGCCCACGGCGGCTTTTTCCGGCCAGCCAGGGCGATTGCGGAACAGGTAATTCACTGCAACGGCCAGGTAGTGGTTCGGGTTCATCAGCCCGGCACGGGTCACGATGCCGTGGCGGTCATAATCCGGATCATTGCCGCAGGCGATATCGTAATGTTCCTTCAGGGAAAGCAAGCCCGCCATGGCATAGGGAGAGGAGCAGTCCATACGGATCACACCGTCCTTATCCACGGGAATGAAGGAAAACGTGGGGTCCACTCTGGTATTTACGATTTCGATATCAAGGCGGTATCGTTCCGCAATGGGGGACCAGAAACCAATGCCCGAGCCTCCCATGGGGTCGATGCCGATACAAAGACCGCCCCCGCGAATGGCGTCCATATCCAGAATGTTGGCCAGGTCGTCCACGTAGGGGGTGATGAAGTCGTATTGATGGGTGGTGCTTGCCGTCATGGCCTTGGTAAAGGGCAAGCGTTTAACGTCCTTGTTGGCATCGGCAAGAAGCTCGTTGGCCCGTTTTTCTATGGCCTTTGTCTCCTCGCTCCCTGCAGGGCCGCCGTGGGGAGGGTTGTATTTGAATCCACCGTTGTCCGGCGGATTATGCGAAGGGGTGATGACAATACCGTCGGCGCGGGCGGGATCGTCAGCCTTGCGTCCTTTGTTATGGCAAAGAATGGCGTGTGAAATAACAGGTGTAGGGGTGTAGCCGCGACCCTCTTGCATAAAGACGTCCACACCATTGGCGGCCAGCACCTCCACGGCAGTGTTCAAGGCTGCCTCGGAAAGTGCATGGGTATCCATGCCCAGGTACAGGGGGCCCTTGATGCCATTGGATACACGAAAATCGCAAACAGCCTGGGTCACAGCCAGAATGTGCGCCTCGTTAAATGTCTGTTTCGTGCTGGACCCCCGGTGTCCCGAGGTGCCAAAGGCAACACGCTGTGCTGGGACGTCGGGTTCCGGCGCAAGGCTGTAGTAGTCAGCCATCAACCGGGGGATGTTGGCGTGCATGGCGTGTGGTGCGAGTTTTCCTGCAAGAGGATGTGCGGACATGGAGGCTCCTTTCTAAACCTGAAAGTGTGTATCTGATACTGCAACCTTACCAGGACCAGATAGATTTGTTTTTAATGTCGTAAAATTGTGATGCAAGCCATTCTTCATAGGTGGGCACGCCTTCCAAAGACTCTATGGGCTTTTCGGAAAGACGGCGCACCAGTTTCTCGTCCAGCAATAAAGCAGGTGTGACAATGCGCCCCATGAGCAGCGAGTATGCTTCGTTGATGCAGGCTGCGTC
Organism: Desulfovibrio biadhensis; assembly: GCF_055388615.1. Taxonomy (NCBI): domain Bacteria; kingdom Pseudomonadati; phylum Thermodesulfobacteriota; class Desulfovibrionia; order Desulfovibrionales; family Desulfovibrionaceae; genus Desulfovibrio; species Desulfovibrio biadhensis. The sequence goes on along the minus strand of NZ_AP042477.1, from coordinate 4,930,485 downwards.
CTCATGCGCGTTTTTTTCGTGGCTGGCGTCCGGATGGTGTACGAGCATGGCGCAGTGGTACCGGTACTGCAATTCCTTTTTGTCGGGTACGGGTGGTCTGCCCTCGGGAAAGGTGAAACCCAACACGTAAAGCGCTCTGGCGCGCAGCAGCATCTCCCGGGAAAGCGGTCCTGTCAGAAAAGCGTGATATTCGTCGGAAGACTGCATGGGCTTGGGTTCCCTGAAGCTTGAGGCCTCAATATACCGGTTGTTTGACCAGCTTACGTATGTACACAAAAAAGTCTTTGACTGCAAAAGGTCTGTACAATGAGCGCGGGCAGTTGCGCGTTGTTGCACAGGTGCTTGCAAGCGCATCGAGCTGTGCTATGTTGCCTGCATGATGTTACACCGTCTTGTCACCATTGCAATCTGCTGTCTGCTCCTTTTTGCCTGCCAGCCAAAACCACAGCAGGAAGCCTCCCCCACGTGGGAAAGGGATGTTCTTGCAGAGCAGGCATTGCAGGAGGGCGATAACGAGGCTGCCATCGCACGCTATGACGTGCTGCTGCGCGAGCAGCCTGACAATGCCCTTGCGCATTACTATTTGGGGTATGCGCTGGGGCAGACCGGCAGTCATGAAGCGGAATTGGCGGAATATCAAAAGGCAGAAGCCCTGGGATACGGCGACGCGATTTTTTATTTTAACATGGGCATGGCCTATGGGGAGACGGAGCAGCTGGAGGCTGCGGTGGATGCCTTTTATAAATCCGTGGATCTGGCTCCCAAGGATGCCATGTATCGCGTAGGGCTGGGCATGGCTCTGGAGAAACTCGGCAACATGGTGCAGGCCAGGGAAACCTTTGCCAAGGCCGTGGAGCTGGACCCTGGAGATGTGGAGGCGCACTGGGGGCTGGTGCGTACGCTGGTTGCGCAGCAAAAATACGCCGAGGCCCGCAAGGAGCTGCGGCAAGTGCTGGAGCTGGAACCCAACGACCCCATGGCCCTGCGGCTGTTGCGCGAGATTGACAGCGCAGGTCAGTAAAGCATACATCACCTGCGCGCCTGCGTCCCGTTTTCCTCTTGTGTCGTTGCCTTGCGTATTCCGCCAGCGTCTGTCGTTTCGCCCGCCGCAGGAAGGAAGCCGGCTTGATTACATGTGGATGCGGGCCCTCGCAACTTCCTAAAATAGCAAAACGAGGACATCATGAAGACTGCCATTACGGGATTTGCCGGCAGCGGCAAAACCGATCTTTTCGCAGCCCTGGCCGGACCACAGGCCGCAGCCGCCGGCAACCGCGCCATGGTCAAGGTGCCCGAGCCCCGTCTGGACCCCCTTATCGAACTGTACCAACCCAAAAAGATCACCTTCAGCGAAATCGAATACCTGGATATTCCCGGTGGTGGCGGCAAGGGAAGCGGTTTGGGCGACCATGTGTTGAATGAAGTGCGCCCCTATGATTGTTTGCTGGTGCTTTTGGATGGTTTTTCCGGCATGAGCGATCCGGAGGAGCAGCGCCAGGCCATTGAGACCGATTTTATTGTGGCTGATATGGCCGTGGTGGAAAAGCGTCTTGAGCGTCTGACCCAGGACAAGAAGAAGAATAAAGACCTGGTGGATCCCAAGGAAGAGCAGGCGTTGCTCAAAGCCCAGGCACAACTCGAGTCGGAAAAGCCCCTGCGCGCAGCCCCTGAGCTGGCCGTGGATCCCGCCTTGCGTGGCTTCCGGTTTCTTTCGGCAAAGCCGCTGCTGTATGCCTGGAACCTGCCAGAAGGTGATGTGGGCGCATTCAAGGCTCCCGAGGACGTTCCCGGTGAGGCGCATATAGCCGTTTCTGCGCGGCTGGAGCGGGAGCTGGCCGAACTTACCGATGAAGAAGAGCGCGCGGTATTCATGGAAGACCTGGGACTTGAAGACTCCGCCCTGGACCGGGTTATCAAGAAGACCTACTCGCTGCTCGGGCTTATTTCGTTTTTGACCGCGGGCGACAAGGAAGTGCGCGCCTGGGCCGTACGCAAGGGCGCTCCTGCCCCTGAAGCGGCGGGGGTGATCCATTCTGACATCCAAAAGGGATTCATCCGGGCCGAGGTTATCGGCTATGACGATTTTCTTGCCGTAGGGAACATGAAAAAGGCCAAAGAAAAAGGCCTGTTCCGCCTTGAAGGCAAAGAATATGTCATCAAGGATGGAGACATCGTCGAATTTCGTTTCAACGTATAAGGCAGAAAAGCCGGTATCGCCTGCGCTTCGCTGCTTTTCTTTGCTCTTTTGCCACTATTGAGCGCCCCATCTGTTTGGTTGGGGCGCTTTTTTTCTGCGTGCGGCGTTGGTTGCGATGTTGTGCGAAGGCGCGTCTACTTCTTGGCTACTTTGTAAACTTCAAGCACGTCGCTTACATGCGTTGGAGTAATACCAGGGATGGAAAGGATTCTTTTGCGGTAGGCAGCCAGGTCATCAATGGCCACGTGCTGCCTCATGGGGGTGATAAACACCCAGTCCCCAGGGCGCAGCCATTTTTCCAATGCGAGTTGATCGGCAAGCAATGTATAGCGATACCGCATGCATAATCGCGTGCCGAGGCTTTCTTGAGCTGCAACTCCGGCATCAGGGGAAACCAGTTTCATGGTTTGCGCCAGTTCTGTGCGCAACTGCTCTGTGGCTGCAGTTGGCCAAAAGCGGGGGATGAACTTGAGCGGAGAGCTCCAAAGCGGTGAATGCCCTTTATTGCACAGGGCAAATAGTAGCAGTGCGATGATAATGAGGGCTTTCCGCGAGGTGTCCATATTACGTATCCAGGATGCCCCCCTGTGTGCGCCATGAGTCGCTGCAATGAGCAAAAATACGCTTGCCATATCATCGTAGTGGTAATTCGAGGAAAATTGCGGCTTGTACGCAACTGACAGGTTCAATGCTATGGCGGGGAGGGCGGCTGCCAGTGCGCGCCAGTGCAGCAGGGGCAAAAAGCCAAGGGGCAACACCAGCAGTAAAAGATAGCGGGATTTTTCCGTCCAGTGATCGAAGAGCCCCAGGCGGGAATAGTGCCCCCATTCTTCTATCCTGAAATATGGAATGATTACTTTGAAGATGATGATTGCTGCGATGCCGCCCAAAGCAAACAGGGCAAGGGCCAGTCGCCTGCGCTTGCACACCAGCCAGGCATAGAGGCCAAGTCCTATGAAGGCCAGGATGGCCGATTCCTTGGTGGTGAGAAGCGCAACAAGCAACAGGCAAAGCAGGACGTTTTTATTTTCATGTACGGCAAGAATCGCCAGCGCAATAAGGGGCATTGCCAATGTTGAAGGATGAAATTCAAAGCACAGTGCGCTGACCAGCGGCGTATACATGAATGACAACAGTAAAATGCACAGGGCTATGACAGCGCTCGCGCGTTGCTGTTCTTTCCCGCCAATAACGAAGCAGAGCCGTACCAGCACTATAAAGAATACGCCTACGGCAAGTCCCTGAGCAAACATCAGCCAATAGGCTGTAGGGTGCATACGCATGAAAGGGGCGAATACTGCTGTGATGGGGGAAAAATGCTCTCCCAGGTGGCTGTGTTGGCTTGAAGAACTGTAAAAGCCGTTTCCATTTGCAATGTTCCAGGCCACATTTGCGTAAATGCCTGTGTCTGAATCATTTGTTCCAAAAGAATAGTGCTGCAAAAGCTTGACGGATATGCAGATGCACAGCATGAGGACTGCGAGTGCATAGACAAGAAAGACTAGCTGTTTGGATGATGCGCGTTTCATTGCATTTTGAGGAAAGTTCATTCACGAGTCTGAAAGGGCACGATAGGATGCCCCTGCGCCCCTTATTTTGTCTGTAGGGGAAAACGCTGCTGGTTATTCCGCCTTGTACACTTCCAGCAGGTTACTGGCATGCACCTGATGCACTCCATCTACTGCCAACAGGCGCTCCCGGAACCTCGGCTGCTTTTGCAGAATATCACCTCTACAGGTTGGGGCGATGAACACATAATCGCCTGGCTGCAGCCAATTACTGCTGAAGCTTTCATTCAGTATTGAATAGCGTGTCCTGAAATTCAGATGCGGTCCCAGGCATAGGCTTGCGACAATGCCGTCTTCGGGCTGCAGGCCTATTGCTTTGCGAGAGGCCTCCAGTTCATAGTGCATGCGATTTGTATCGCTGGTGGGCCAGCAGCGCGGCAAAAAGCTGGCGGGAGAGACATTTGCCAGGGAAGTTCCCCCGTTCAATACGCCTACGAGCATGAGACAAACAATCAAACCGGTTCTGAGATATCCGTCTGATTTTCTTGTGTATCTTTCGATTTTGAAGGCTCCGTGCATGGCTGCCACAAGAAGAAATACACCGCCTATGGCGTCAAATTGGTATTGCGTGGAGAATTGCTCTGTATCAGCAGCCAACAGGTTCAATGCAATGCAAGGCAATGCAGGGAGCAGGGCCCGCCAACTGAACAATGGTAGAAACCCCAAGGGCAGAAAAAGCTTGAGCAGATACTGCCACTTCACATCCCAATGCTGCCAGGGGCTGATAAGGGAGGAGAACGCCCATCGTTCTTCTCGGAATTCTGGAATGAATACCTTGAAGATGATGACAGCCATAATGCCGGAGAGGGCAAAGAGCAGCAGCGCCAGCCGAAAGCGTTTGCACCCCAGCCATGCGTAAAGCCCCAGACCGACAAGCGCCAATAGCGCTGATTCCTTGGTCAGCAGCAGTACGGCGACCGTCCCCCAGAGCATGAAATCGCGCCTCTGGTGCAAGGCCAGAATCGCCAGACCAATGAGTGGCATGGCTAGCGTGGAAGGATTGAATTCGAAATAAAGGGCACCCGCCAACGGCCAGTACATGAAGGCCAGTAGCAACATGCCCAGGGCTATGGCGGATGTCGTTGTCTGGTCTCTTTTCCTGCCGATGTACGTGCAGAGCCGGATAAGGACAAAAAAGAACGCTCCCACGGCGAATCCCTGGGCGAACAGCAGCCAGTTCGCCGTTGGGTAGAGCTTCATGAGGGGGGCAAAAAAGGCTGTTATGGGGGAAAAGTGTTCGCTCAGGAGGTCGCGGTCCAGCACGGAACTGTAGAAGCCGTTGCCGTTGGCAACGTTCCAGGCTGCGTTGGCGTATATTCCGGTATCAAAATCACTGGTTTTGAAGGAATAATGTTGCAGCAACTTCACAGAGACACAAACGCACAGCATGACGCCGGCCAGGGCATACGCCGTGAAAATAAGCTGTTTTGATGAGAAGCGTTTCATGTATAGTGGTATGTTTTATACGCAAGTATTGGATTGAACGAAAAAAACGTGCCCCAAAAGCCGTATCTCGTCAATCAACAGCAGCCGCACATTTGTGAGCGTCAGATGTACGTATCCTCGTTTTTCATACATTTCCAGCAGTATAGGGGGTGTGCAGAGGCGTTGTTAAAAAGATTGGATATGCAAGAAAAGGATGATTGACTTTTCATAGTGCGACGGTATAGATTACGCACATGGGCATCAGGAAAAAGGACAGAAGAATTTCATTGCCGGGGCAAAAGGTGCGGGCTGTTGTTTGTCTGCTGTTGTGTCTTTTGTGGACGGCAGGGGCGACGGCCGCTCCTCTTTCTTCCGTGCAGGCGCATGTCACATGCGGGCATTGTTTTCCAGCAGCAAGCCATGCTGCAGCAAACGCCCAGGATGTTGCCCAGGTTCCTGATGCAGGTGGTTGCGGCCAACACGGACAGCAGGCAGCACATGCCATGGCGGCAGATGCAGGCTGCTGTTCTTCCAATACATTGCAACGCATTGCTGTTTCTTCACTCGTAGATGATGGCGCGCAATGCAAATGTTCGTTGCAGGCGCCATTGGCTCCGGGGGCCCATGCCCGCGCCTGGAGTGCGGCCGCCATCGACGCCCCGCAAGTTATCACAGGGGGCCTTGTCGTGGCGCCTTTCTTGCCCGATGGCGCCGCCTATGTTGCCACTTCCTTTCTGAACCGCGCCCCACCTCTGGCGAAAGCGCCCCGCTTTCTCCTTTTACAATCCTTTCGTTGCTAGCAGGTTCGCCGCTGCCCAGCGTCACCAGATTCAGATGACGTATGGCGGCAGGGTCTGACGTTGCGTCTGTGCGTATGCCTTGCATACGAGCCACAACGCGAGTTGCGCCTTTATTTTTGCGAACCATAATAGCATTTTACCATAAGGATTGGATCATGAAAATCAAGATTACCGAAGCCAGGTTGGTCATTGGGGCTGTATTCGTAACAGCTCTTTTCATCTTTGCGCCCTTTGTGCATTTCGCCTCGGCGTTCAGCCTTTTTGATAAATACGAAACCGTAAGCGCAACGGACGGGCAAATTGTCATTCCCACGGATGATGTTTCCGACGGCAAGGCGCACTATTACGTCTACAAGGATGGCGGAAAGGAAATCCGTTTCTTCGTTATCATGGACGATACCGGCGTGCTGCGCGCCGCTTTTGACGCCTGCGATGTCTGCTACCCCGAAAAAAAAGGGTATGACCAGAACGGGGAGTACATGGTGTGCAACAACTGCGGACAGCATTTTCACATCAAGCGCATCAATGTGGTAAAAGGCGGATGCAATCCCGCGCCCTTGCAACGCGACTATGACGCCAATTCCCTGCGCATAAATGTGGCCGACGTCATGGCCGGCACTGCCTACTTTTAAAGGGCAGGGCGGTATGAACATACTCACCATCCCACTGCGTTGCGCACGGCGAAAACCCATGCGCACACTCGTACTGCTGCTGGTTTTCACGTTGGGCGTCACAGCCATTGTTGCGCTGCAAAACGTTTCCAAAGTGGTGGGCGAAAGCCTGGAACGAAAACTGACGGCCTTTGGCGCGAACATTCTCATTACACCTAAAAGCGAAAGCCTGAGCGTGAGTTACGGCGGGTTGCAGTTGGGCGACCTGTTGATGGAACGTCGTCCTCTGGATTTGCAGGAATTGCAGCAGCGTGTTCATGGCATTGCCCTTGCCGAGCGGCTGAGTGCTGTAGCGCCGAAACTGGCTGCAGTGGAGCAGCTTACTGCGCATGATGGTGAGGGCGAGGCCGTGGGGCTCATTGGCGTTGACTGGCCCAATGAATTGCAGCTCAAAAGCTACTGGGCAATAGATGGTGATTTGCCTGAAGCGCCCGGAGACATCATTGCCGGCAGCGCTGCGGCAAAGCGTTTGGCCCTGAAAAAGGGGGACAGCGTGGAACTGCACGGTGAGCCTTTTACCGTGGCCGGAATCCTTTCTCCCACAGGCGGCGACGACGACAAGGTTCTGTTCCTGGATATCGCAGCCTTGCAACGTATTACCGACCGACCCGGCCAGGCGGACTTTGTAGAGGTGGCCGCGCTCTGTGCGGGGTGCCCCATAGAAGATATCGTCAGCCAACTGGGCAAGGCGCTTCCCGGTGCGGAGGTAAAGGCCCTGCGGAGCGTGGTGCAGCAGCGGATGTACTCTGTGAACTATGTGCAGCGCCTGGTCATGACGGTCAGTATCGTCATCCTGCTCACCGGGTGTTGCATGGTAGGGCTCTCCATGCTCTCGGCCGTGAACGAGCGGCGCAAGGAAATCGGCATCCTGCGCTCCCTGGGGTATTCCAAAGGGCGCGTCTTCGGCATCTTCTGCGTGGAGGCCCTGCTGCTTGGCCTTCTGGCTGGAGCTCTTGGATATGGATTGGGGCTCTTTGCCGGCTTTGAGGTCGTGCGTGCACTGGATATCGCAGATGCCGCCGCCGCAAGCGTCAAAGGGATAGCCTTCTCGGCCTCTCAGCTCGCCGCCACCTGCGCTGGCGTGGCCCTGGTTTCTGTCCTGGCTGCAGCCTTTCCTGCGCTCAAGGCTGCCAAAGTCGATCCCTCGGAAGCGCTTACCGCGTTGTAGGGCAAGATCATGAGTGAGTGTGAGTTTGCAATATCTCTCGCGTTTGCCCGTTGTATACAGGGATTCGGTAATAGGCCGGCCTTGCTGCAAGGTGAAAACACACCGCTTACAGGAGAAATGCAATGTTGCATGCACAGAACATAGTCAAAAAATACGCCACCAACGGCGCAGCCGGTAAAACCGTGTTGCATGAGGTGGATTTCCATATGCAGGAGGGCGAATTCGTGGCCGTGACAGGACGCTCCGGCTCCGGCAAGACCACACTCATGCACGTGCTCTCCACGTTATTACGGCCGGATCAAGGCAGCATCAGCTTCAGAGGGCAGGACATAACCGCCATGGACGAAGCTGCCTGCAATGCATTGCGCCGTCATGACTTTGCCGTGATCTTCCAATTCCACCACCTGCTCCCGTATCTGACGGCGCTGGAAAACACCGTGCTTCCCTTCATGCAGGGCATGCGCCCGGTTTCCGGCGAGATATTGGACAGGGGGCGGGAGTGCCTGGCCCGTGTCGGGCTCAAGGGCAAGGAAGACAGCCTCCCCGGCAATCTGTCTGGCGGTGAACAGCAGCGGGTGGCCATTGCCCGCGCTTTGGTGAAGCAGGCGTCGCTACTCTTTGCCGATGAACCCACCGGAAGTCTGGACAAGGCTACAGGGCAACAGATTCTGCACCTCCTCCAGGATTTGAACGCCGAAGGCCTTGGCATTGTCATGGTTACCCATGACCCGGAGTATGCGGCCTGCGCATCACGCATTGTGGCAATGGAAGATGGCCGTATATTGGATCAGGGGATTTCCGCGCCGGAGCAGTAGAGCAGTTTGGGAAATCCCTTTTGGTGGATGTCTATACATCCAGTTTGAATTGATGGGGGCGGAAGGGGGCAGGTATTGCCCGGCCTCCTTCCGCCAAAGATTTTTCATGGTTTAATGCCCCAAAAAAGGGAGCGCATCGATGCTCCCTGCAGTACACCTCCTCCTTGAGAACGGGGCCCCACGCGGGGCCCCGTTTTTTATGCTGCTCTGCCGATCGGGTATTTTTCCCCCGCTGTTTTCCACTCTTCGTCGACCCTCTTTCATCACCCGGCGCAGCGTGCTACGCTGTTCTGTCTTTTTTGGATGATTGTGTTTCCAAGTGTCTGCAATAATATTAAAAGGAGGAATGATGCATATAGACTTGAGCGGCAAGCGCGCCATAGTCACCGGGTCTACAGCTGGTATCGGTCTCGCCATAGTCAAAGGTCTCGCCGCATGTGGAGCCAGTGTCGTCCTTAACGGACGCTCTCAGGATTCCGTGGAGGCGGCGCTCAAAGGAGTAAGCGAAGAGCTGCCCCAATGCGATGTGACGGGCTTTTCAGGTGATCTTTCCACGGCGGATGGCTGTGCAGCAATGGTGAAAGAATATCCTGAATGCGATATTTTGGTTAATAATTTGGGCATTTACGGCCCGCAGGATTTTTTTGACACCAACGACGAGGACTGGAGCCGTTACATAGACATCAACGTCATGTCCGGCGTTCGCCTTGCACGGGCCTATCTGCCCGGCATGAAACAGAAAAGCTGGGGGCGTGTGGTCTTCATCTCTTCTGAATCAGGTGAGAACATCCCACCGGATATGCTTGCCTACGGCTTTTGCAAGGCCGGCGTCATGGCCATAGCCCGCGGTCTGGCGAAATTGATGTCCGGTACAGGCGTCAATGTAAATTCCGTGCTGCCCGGTCCTACGCTTTCCAAAGGGGTGCGGCAGATGATTGATGAGAATTTCCGCAAGGAGGGGCAGACGCTAGAACAGGCGGCTGTGGATTTTGTGAAGGAAAACCGCCCTTCGTCTGTGCTGCAGCGGCCAACATCTGTGGAGGAAGTCGCCAACATGGTGGTGTATGCCTGCTCAAAGGAAGCCTCTGGCACAACGGGGGCCGCCCTGCGCGTGGACGGGGGCGTGGTGGATTGTCTGTAGCGGGTGCGCCGCAATCAGAATGAAAAAAAGGCCCCTCGCGAAGGGCCTCAGAATGCTGACAAACCCTCGCCAATCGGCGAGGGTTTTCTTATACTATCTTCATGCTAAAGCCGCCCAAAAATCAGCAGGTGAAAATGGAGTTTGTTTCGATCAACGAACTTGTCCCCATGAATCATCTGCTTCGCAAAATTGCCAAGGTTATTGATTTCTCCTTTATTCATGAGCTCACCAAGGATTTGTATTGCGAGGGCAATGGCCGTCCGGCCATTGAACCGGTGGTGCTCTTCAAAATGCTATTCATCGGCTATCTGTTTGGCATCCGCAGCGAGCGTCAGCTTGTCAAGGAAATCCAGGTCAATGTTGCCTATCGCTGGTTCCTTGGCCTGGGATTGCAGGACAAAGTGCCCGATGCCAGCACCATCAGCCAAAACCGGCGGCGCAGATTTAACGACACCAGCGTTGCCCAGGACATTTTTGACGGTATAGTGTTCCAGGCCATGAAAAAGAGGCTTGTCGGCGGACACACGCTTTACACCGATTCCACCCACCTGAAAGCCAACGCCAACAAGCATAAATTTACGGAAAAGCTCGTTGCCCAAAGCACGAAGTCATACTTGGGCGAACTTGAAGACGCCGTGGAGGAAGACAGGCGCAGGCATGGAAAGAAACCGCTGAAGCAGGACAACCGCGAAGCGGGGTCCAAGCGGATCAAGCAGAGCACAACCGATCCGGACAGCGGGTACATGGTACGCGAGGGCAAGCCTAAGGGCTTCTTTTACTTGGATCATCGCACTGTGGACAGCCGACACAACATTATCACCGACAGTTACGTAACTCCGGCCTCGGTGCATGACAGCATGCCCTATCTCGATCGGCTGGACCGACAAATCAACCGCTTCGGCTTTGCTGTGAAGCACGTCGGCCTCGATGCAGGATATTTCACCTCACACATTTGCAAGACGCTGGAAGAAAAGCATATTTATGGTGTCATTGGCTATCGTCGTCCCACTCGTCGCAAAGGGATGCTCCCCAAACGCGCCTTTGAATACCTGCCGGACAAGGACTGCTATCTTTGCCCCGAAGGCCAGGAGCTTCACTACTCCACCACCAACCGCGAAGGATATCGTCTCTATGACTCGTTACCAAAGGTTTGCCGCCGCTGTCCGTTACTGAAAGAGTGCACAACAAACCGGAATTGCAAGAAAACAGTGACACGCCATGTGTGGCGGGAATACGTGGATACGGTGGATGCGCACCGGCTCACGGAATTCGGAAAAAGAATCTATGCTCGCCGGAAAGAGACCGTAGAGCGCAGCTTTGCCGACGCCAAACAACTGCACGGGCATCGCTATGCTCGGTTCTGCGGCCTGGCTAAGGTCCAGGTTCAAAGCCTGCTTTCCGCCACATGTCAAAACATGAAGAAAATGGCCTTGCTGCTGGCCCCTTTGGAGCTGTCATACAAATATTTGCAGCCCAAATGCCTGTACTTTCTACCTCAGTCTCTCTGTCTCGTTCGATTGGGGCCGATCGAGCCAACATCCCAGCTGGCAGCGGCCTGAAAAGAAATCGGTTCATAAAAACAAACCCCACTTTGCAAAAAGCGGGGTTTGTCAATGAGCTGAGGCCCCTCGCGAGGGGCCTTTTTTCATCCATGGTGCAGCGTCCGCGTATTCGCCTTAGGGCGATACGGAGAGCAGGTAGCTCTTTCCGGGGTTCAGATACTTCCGGGCCAGAGCCTGCAATTCTTCGGCGGTGATGGTCTTTGCCTTCTGGATGTCCTTTTCATTGATGTCCAGGGGCAGCCCTTGTATCAGCAACGACGATGCTTCACGGCTGCGGCTGTCCAGGCTCTGGTGTTCGCGGTAGTAGTCGCCCTGCAGAAGATTGCGCCCTCTTTGAATGGCGGCTTCGTCCAGGGGCTTGTCGCGCAGTTCGGCAAGCACCTCGTCAAATCCTTCGAGTGCTTGTTCTTTCTTGTCCGGAGAGGTGCCGATGTAGAAGGCCATGAAGCCGGCTGCCGGGCTTTGCCAGTTGAAGGCCGTAACGGAATAGCCGAGACCTTGTTCGTCGCGCAGCCTGTTGAAGAGCAGCCCGCTTTGTCCGGCCAGGACTTCGCGGAGCAGTTTGAGACCTGCGGTATCTTCATTCGCCACAGGCGGAATCTCCCAAATCTCGAGGAGATGCGTCTGGTTGCGGTCTTCCAGGTGAAGGTTCAGGCTCTTGGTGTCGGACCATTTGGGCGTGGCAAACGCTTTGGCGTCATCCTTTTGCGGTCCGATTTCGGCTGCCAGCGATTTGGCCAGCTCGATGATGGCGTCGCGGTCGAAATCGCCGCAGACTGCCAAGACCCATCCGTTGCCCTTTTGATTTTGCCAATATGTTTTCACGTCTTCCGGGGTGAAGGCTTCCACGCCTTCAATGGTGCCCAGGTGGAAGTAGCTGTAGTTCGTATCGGTGAACAGAAAGGGAAACACGTTGCGGAAAGCCAGACCAAGTGGCTGGTCCTCGCGCCCTTTTATGCCCGCGATCTGGTTCTGCTTCTCACGCGCCACCTCTGTGTCGGCAAATCCAGGCTGGGTCAGTACTTCCTTGAAAAGGGGCAGTATTTCATTGCTGAACCGGGAAGGAAACTTGGCGTTTACGGTAAGGGCTTCACGCATTGCGCTTGCGTCGAGAGAAGCGGCCCTGTCGGAGAGGTAGTCCTGCAATTCACTGGCGGAGCGCTTTGTGGTCCCCTTGGTCAGTGTTCTGGCGCTTAGAGCGGCCAGGCCTTGCTGCTTTGGGGTGAGCAGGGAATCGCCCCCTCTGATGGCAAGGGACACGGACGTGTAGGGCAGCGTCGTATCCGGCATGAGCACGAGTTTACGGCCTGGTGCGATATCGAGAACTTCTGTGTTGCTTGCTGCGCCGGCGTCGGCTTTGGCGGTGTGTTCTTGCGTTTTGGCAGGCCAGGCTTTTGCGATTTTGTCGGTCAGGTCCTTTTCCAGTGTGGCGGCCTGGTTTTCAGGTGCAAGCACCACGGAGGAGAAAGCGCCAGGCTGTATGTACTTTTCAAAAGCGTCTTTCAGACTCGCCTTGTCCACCTGACTGAGTTCGAAAAGGTAATTCTGTTCTGAAATGGCGCCGTTTTCAAAAAACTGGAAAAAACCGATCTTGGATGCGAGTCCGGCAAGGGTTTCCTTGGCCTGGTACATGGAGTCTTCAAGGTTGAGCTTGGCGCGTTCGACTTCTTCATCCGTAAAGGCGGCAGGGTCGAGTTTGGAAAGATAGGCGGCAAACTCGGTCCAGAACTGGTCCAGCTTGTCAGCGTCAAGGGTCACATTGATGTACATCGCCCCGCTACGTTGCAGGGTCATGGCTGCGGTGGAGATGTCATCCACAAGTTGCTTGTCGTACTTGAAGGTGCGGTAAAAGCGTGACGTCTTGTCACCACCGAGAATTTGCCCCAGGGTCTCCAGCGCGGCGGTGCCGGCTGTGGGGAACCCGGGCAGGGGAAAGGTGATGTTCAAATAGACCTTGTTGTACTCGCCGCCGATGACTTTTACGCGGGGAGTTGCGCCCTGCTTTTCACGGATGGCGGCCACGTCCACCAGCTCGGCAGGGTGGAGCTGACGGTCGTTGGACAGGTTGCCAAACAGTTTGGAAGCCTCGGCCTGAACCTGGGCCGGGTCCACGTTGCCGCATACAACCAGCAACATGGACTGGGGCTGATAGTGGTCGTGGATATAATCAAGGATGTCCTGGCGAGAGATGTTCGAGACCGTATCCCGAAATCCAATGATTGGCGCTTCGTAGGGAGTGCCGGGCCAGGTCAGGGGCTGCATGCTTTTGAAGAGCATGTTGCCTGGGGTGTCTTCATTACGGGCGAGCTCCGAGAGCACGACCTTTTTTTCCCGCTCCAGTTCGTCAGGGTCGATGGTGGCGTTGAAGATCATGTCATGCAGCACGTCCATGCCCAGTTGCCATTTGTCAGCAGGCATGTCGGTCAGGAACACCGTGTAATCGAAGCTGGTGGCTGCGTTGAGAGATCCGCCCGCGCTTTCCACTTCCTTGGCGGTTTCGCCCATGGCGCGGTTGTGGGTGCCTTTGAAAACCATGTGCTCAAGCAGGTGGCTTATGCCTTCCTGCCCCTTGGTTTCATAGGCCGAACCGGCCCTGACGTATAATCTGAGCGAGGCCAGGGGAAAGCGTTCGTCCTGCTGTACGAGAATGGTAAAGCCATTGGGCAGGGTGGTGATGCTCGGTTCCGCTGCATGCAGGGGGGAAGCAGGTATAGCCAGATACATGGAGAAGGCTCCTAGCAGGATTGCGAGCAACGCAGTCGAGATGCTGGGTTGTCGTTTGTTGTAAGCCGGACGGCTATGGTTGATGATGTCAGCCTGCATCGTGATTCCTTCCTGTTAAGTGATTTATGATGTTATCAGGGGTATGCTACGAGAGATAATCATCGAAAGACGGCTGACCAGCTGGTAGGGAGGAAACTACCAGATTTATCATTGAGGACAAGTTGACAAAATTGAGTCCTGAGAGCCTGCAGCACAGGTGAATCAAGGCTTTGTCTTGCTCAAAACACCAGGGTCCTGTATCATTACGATTATGAAATGATTAGGAGAGTTGCCGCGTTGCGGACAGGAGGACACTCCCTGAAAGCCTTTGGCGGATGACTGGAGGGGATGGTGCTTTTGCAGGCTCATCCGTAAAAAGTGCTCCCAATGGCTTGAGAAGGCCCTGTTGCTGCAAATGAACCATTCAAGCTGTAGATATAGCCCACAAGCAAGGAGAGGTCATTGCAAGAAAATGGCGGGGTGACCCACAGGGGCAATGACCCCCGGGTGCTTATCATCGACGATGAGTCAATAAACCTTATGGTGCTCAAGGGGATGCTCAAGGCCGCAGGGTTTGTCACCCTCGTCGCTACTGACGGTCCATCTGGCAGAACCTTGGCCGCGCAGGAGTCGCCGGATATCATTCTCCTGGACATCATGATGCCCAGAGAAAACGGCTTTGAAACCCTCCGCAAATTGAAACAGGATCCCGCCAGTACGGATATTCCTGTCATTTTCATATCGGCGCTTACGGATGTGGATAATAAAGTCCACGGTTTGGAAACAGGGGCAGTTGATTACATCACCAAGCCTTTTGAAAAAGCTGAAGTGATTGCCCGCATCCGGCTGCACCTGAAGCTCAAACTGGCGCACAGGGCGGTTATCGAGGAACAGGCCGCACGGCTGCGGCAGATATCCGAGGCGCAACAATCTATTCTTGTCAGGCCGGAGGATCTCCCCGAGGCAAAGTACGCTATCCGTTATGTTCCCATCCTTGAAGCAGGGGGGGACTTCTACGATGTTTTTCCTGTTGGCAGCAAGAGCTTTTGCTATTTTATGGCGGACATAAGTGGCCATGATCTGGGCGCCTCTTTTGTCACGTCCTCGCTCAAGGCCCTGGTCAGGCAGAATTCCGGCCCCCTTTATACGCCGCCCGAGACATTGAAGAACATCAATTCAGTGTTGAAGACCATATTGCAGGATGGCAAGTATATCACTGCACAAAGTTGTTTTTTGAACAGGGGGTTTAACCAGCTTACAGTCGTCAATGCAGGGCACCCGCCTGCAATATTCGTTTCCAGAGAAGGTGCGGCAAAATTTCTTGATGCAGAAGGGGATATTATTGGCGCCTTTGAGTCGATTTGTCTGGAGCCGCTGCAACTGCAAGTGGAAAAGGGCGACAGAATCTACATGTACACTGACGGGCTTACCGAGCGATTCGATAAGAACCGGCAAAGCCGGGAGCATGGTGAAAATGCGCTTTTGGAACTGTGCAAAGAATGTCATGGCCTGCCCCTTGCTCAAGCTGTACACGAAATTGTAGACAAACTGGTGCCTGACCCTGCTGCACAGGAAGATGATCTCGTGTTGCTGGGGGTGGAAGTATGACTCGATTCAAGTCAATGCATGATGCCGACGGGTTGCGGATAGAAATGGCCGCCGCGCTGGATAACATCGATACCGCAAGTGAGGAGACGAAAGCCTTCTTGTTCTCCCATGGATTGAGCGATTATGCCTTTTCCGTGCTGCTTGCCATGCGAGAGGCTCTTGCTAACGCTGTTATCCATGGCAGCAAGGAAGACGCGGCTAAATTGGTGACGTACGATTTGCACTACGACGGAAGCGAGCTGGAAATGCGCGTGGAAGACCAGGGCCCCGGTTTTATCTGGAAACGATCAGCAGAGCTGTCGCCACCGGATACGCCGGGAGGACGTGGTCTGGCCATATTGCAGCATTATTTCGATACTGTGACTTTCAACGAGCGCGGGAACGCCATCGTGCTCAAAAAGCACTGCCCAAAGGGAGTATGTATGAGCGATATACAGCAGAACGGCGACACGGCCATCGTCAAGCCAGGTCGGGATATAGTTTCCTCCATGGCGCAGGACTTCAAGCTCGAGCTCAAAAGCATGGTCGAGCAAGGTGTCAAGCAACTCACCATAGACCTTGAAGATGTCGAAATGATCGATTCCATCGGCATGGGGCTCTTGATTGCAGCCCATAATTCTCTTGCCAAAAACGGGGGTTCTTTGCGGGTTATCAACCCGAGCGAAGACATCCTCCGGCTGCTCAGAACCATGCGTCTGGACAAGCATTTTATTGTCGAAGCATAGATGCTGTTTGTTTAGAGCATAATTTCCCTAAAATAATTGCGCATTGTTTTAGGGAGTAGCATTAAGAATATAGCTTCTCACAAAAGAGAAGCGCTTTATCCTGCAAGCAAGGGAGCTGGAAATGGAAGACAATATCCTGGAAATGTTTCTCGAGGATACAAGGGAACATCTCGCGGGGATTGAAACCGACCTGCTGGACATCGAGGAAGCCAATCCTGATTTCGATCCCGAACTCGTGAACAAGGTCTTCCGTACTGCACACTCCATAAAGGGCAGTGCCGGGTTTCTGGCCTTGGATAACATACGCGACCTTGCACACAAGATTGAAAACGTGCTGGACCTGATGCGTTGCCGTGAGTTGCAGCCTACTTCCGACGTTATCGGTATCGTGTTGCGGTGTTTCGACAGATTGCAGGATCTTGTGGACAATGTGCAAGAAAGCGACAGCATGGATATTTCTGATCAGGTGGCGATGCTGACTGCCCTTGTCCAGAGTGGATTGCCTGAAGAATCGAAGGCGGACGTGACAAAACCCGCAAACATTGATTTGCCTGTAGGACGCGATCTTTTTACCCTTTCGGAATACGATCTGAAACAGGCCAGGAAAGGGGGCAATTTCATCTATATGGTCGAATACGACCTTATTCACGATGTGCATAGACTGGACAAGACGCCTTTTGATCTGCTGCGCAATCTGGAAAAGAGCGGTCTGATTCTGGATTGTCGTATGGATTTGCGGGCCGTGGGTGATCTGGAGGGGGAATTTTCCAACCGTCTTCCGTTTTATGTGCTGTATGCAACAATCCTGGAACCAGAATTGTGCAAAGCGATTTTTCAGGTGGATGAAAAATACATCCACCACATTGAAGAGGGAAGTGAGCCTCAGCCGCAGGAAACTTCTTCTCAGACTTCAAACGAACGCAAGCCTGTAAGCGCCGATGACCTTGATGCGCTTGAGCGGGAACTTGACCTGGCGATGTCGAGCCGCACTGCTTCCGGCGGCAATGTGGAGCCGCTTACGCCACATCCTTCCTTGATGAGTGGATTTGATACGCCTGAAAATCCCCAGGCTCCTGAACTTGAAGATAATCCGGCATCACCCCCGGAAGAAGCTGCAGAGCTGACTGTGGCGCCTGCCCCGGAAGAGTCCCCGGACGAGGCTCCGGCTGAGGTTTTGGATGGCGAAGATGCTGCTGCACCGGCTATGGGTGCTTCCGATGCCGCCCCTTTTGAAGTGAGTGGAGAATTCTACTCCCTTTCAGGCGCGGGCAAGAGCGGCACGCTTTTCCTGCATGGCAAGGCCACCATAGAGAACGGCGCCGCTTTGAAAAACGCTTTGTTACAGGGCTTGGATCGCTGCGAAGAACTGACCCTGGACCTTGCGCAGGTGGAAGAGGCGGACATTGCACTGCTGCAGCTGCTTTTTGCTGCAAGGCATTCTGCAAAAAGCAGGGGGCGCTCTTTCATAGTGGCCGATCAGGTACCCGAGCCTGTTTTGGATGTCGCCAACAGGGCGGGACTCAGCCACAGAATGCAGGACGGTTTCCAAGGTATCTTCAAATCCTGATGTATTGCGATAGTTGAGAGGCCATTGGAAACATGATTCGCAAACTCGATCCGGAAATAAGCAGCCAGATACGGGAAGAAGCTTCTGAGCTATTGACCGAAATGGAAACGGCGCTGCTTGAGCTTGAAGAATCTCCCGACGATATAGGCTTGGTGAACCGCGTCTTTCGCGCCATGCACACGGTGAAAGGCGCTGCCAATATGTTCGGCCTGGATAAAGTTGCGAATCTTACCCACGAAGTGGAAACAGCCTTTGATCTGGTGCGTAACGGCAAGTTGGCCGTCAGCCGGGATCTGCTGGACCTGGGGCTGGAGGCGCGTGACCATATTTGGTTGTTGATCGACGCGCCGGAAGATGCTGACGAGCATGCGTCACATGAAGTGATGCGCCGCATCAAGAATCTCGTCACAGGGGTGGAAAAGGCCGCGACCCTGACAGAAAGGGAAGACGCCCCATCGCAAGCCTCTGTAAAAGAGGACTCCTCAGCAAATGTACACAACGCTGGTCGCCCGACGCCAATACCGGAAGACGATGGCAGGGCAGCGGCGGTTCTCACAACATACTCCATTCGCTTCCGCCCCAGTGGTGAGGGGCTCTTGGTACATGCCGATCCATTGGCCATCCTCGATGAGCTCCGTGATTTGAACGAAGCGGGTGAATGTGTCGTCGTGGTCCGGGATGATGCTGTGCCCCCTCTTGAAAGTATGGAGCCGGAATCCTGTGTTTTGTGGTGGGAGGTCTTGCTCACAACAAGCCAGGATAAGAACGCCATTCGTGACGCCTTCATTTTTGTTGAGGACATGAGTGACATTGCATTCAAGGAAGTGAGCGACGCAGCCGCCTGGCTTGAAGAGCACCATATTTCGCCAGTGCAGGGAATCGCAGAATCTTCGTCCCATCCTTTTGAGGAACGTTCAAAAAATAAAGACGCCTCTTCTGAAGCGTTTGCTTCTCATGACATTACACCCCCTCCACCGCTTCAGGATTCCATGACGGTTGTGTCCGAAAGCGAGGAATTGCCGTCGCCTTCTTTTGAGCCGGCGTCCGTTGTCTCTCCTGTGGCGGTTCCGGTTCCGCCGGATGCGGCACAGGAAGAAGGGAGCATGGAGGAGGCCGCTGACGATCCCTCATGTGAGAAAACTGAACGTTCCCAAACACCTCGTAAAGAAGTCGCAACAAGTATTCGCGTGGACGCCTATAAACTGGACGACATGGTCGCGCTTGTGGGTGAGCTGGTTATTGCCCAGGCCAGATTGATGCAGCTTTCCGCCCAGAGCCACAATCCGCAACTGCAAGGTGTTGCAGAGGAACTTGAATTGCTTTCGAGTTCGTTGCGGGACAGAACCCTGAGCATGCGCATGCTGCCCATTGGCACCACCTTTGACCGTTTCCGTCGGTTGGTTCGCGACCTTTCCCACGAATTGGGCAAAGAGGTGGAGTTGCACACGCATGGGGCTGATACCGAACTGGATAAGACGGTTATCGAACAGCTTGGCGATCCCTTGGTGCATCTGCTGCGTAACAGCATTGACCATGGGCTGGAGAGCCCCGAGCAGCGGATTGCCGCGGGCAAGCCTTCCAAAGGCACCATAGTGCTTTCGGCAGAACATTCAGGGGGGCACGTTCTGATAAGGATTTTTGATGACGGCCGCGGCATGAGCAGGGAGCGCATCGCAGCCAAGGGCGTTGAAAGAAATCTGATTTCTGACCCTGCAGCACTCAGTGACAAGGAAATTTATAAACTTGTCTTTCATCCGGGCTTTTCCACGGCAGCGAAAGTCAGCAGCGTTTCAGGCCGTGGGGTAGGGATGGATGTGGTCAAACGTGGTATAGAGGCATTGCGTGGGAGCGTGGACATAGAAAGCGAAGAAGGCGCAGGCACAACCGTGACTGTGAAGCTCCCCCTTACCCTCGCCATCATCGAGGGGCTGCAAGTCCGTGTTGGCGATGAGTATTTCGTAATTCCCCTTGCGGCTGTGCAGGAATGTGTGGAGTTGACCGGTGCTGACAGAGGCTCGGATGCGGGCGGCAACGGCAAAAGACTCATCAACCTTCGCGATGCCATCGTCCCTTACATCCGTTTGCGGGAGTGGTTCGAGATTCACGGTGAACAGCCCGACATAGAGCAGATAATCATCGTTGGGGATGAGAACACGGTTACCGGTATCGTGGTTGACGAAGTGATAGGGCAGCAACAGACCGTCATAAAAAGCCTGGGCCGCATGTTCCGTGATGTGGAGGAATTTTCTGGCGCTACCATAAAAGGTGACGGCACCATGGCCCTTATTCTGGATGTGCCGCAACTGGTGCGCAAGGTCATGATTGAAGCGGCGGCGAGCGCCTGAAAGCAGAAGAGTAGTGACTAATCAGACCGGCGCGGCATTGTGAACGCTAAAAAGCCCCTGGTGGTAGTGAACCGCCGGGGGGCTTTGTTATTCATCCTTAATCAGGAGTTTTCACGCTGCATGCGTAAAATCAGCTCCTGAAGGTCGCCAGCCTGCTCGGAGAGTGTTTGCAGGGCGAGGGTCGATTCTCCCATGCTTTCGGCAGTGATGGTGGCAATGCCATTGACCTCTTCAATAGCATTGTTGATTTCTTCCGAAGCTGCGCTTTGCTCCTCTGACGCCGTGGCAATGGACCGCACCTTGTCTGCCGTGGATTCGGAAAGCCGCAGTATCTGCTGCAAGGACTCCCCTGATTTCCCGGCAAGGTCTGTAGCCTGGATAACAACTTCCACGGCGCGCTCCACACTTTCTGTATTGTTACGGGTGGCGTTTTGGATGGCAGAGATGGAATTGCCGACTTCCTTGGTGGCGGCCATGGTCTTTTCAGCCAATTTGCGCACTTCATCCGCGACTACGGCAAAGCCTCTTCCGGCCTCGCCCGCCCGTGCAGCCTCAATGGCGGCATTCAGGGCCAGCAGGTTGGTCTGGTCGGCGATGTCGTTGATGACATTCATAATCTGGCCGATCGCTTCTGCCTGTTGTCCAAGTTCGTCCATGTCTGTTTTCAGGGTCATGGCTAAATCATGCACACTGGAAATGGCCTTTATGGAGCGTTCTACTACCTCCGCGCCATTATGTGCTTCCTGCATGGTGGCGTCGGCGTTTTCCGCAGAATCTGCCGCGTTGCGCGCCACTTCCAGCACAGTTGCGGTCATCTGCTCCATGGCGGTGGCGGTTTCGCTGATGCGTTGTTTCTGCGTCTCCGTACCGCGATTTATTTCCTCAACCTGGATGGAAAGCTCTTCTGAAGAAGAGGAGAGCCTGGAAATAATATCCTGCAGGGTGCCGGCTGCTTCCAGCATGCCTTCACGCTTTGCCTTTTCCGCCTGCTGGCGCGCTTCGTCTGCTTCCGCAGTGGCTTTGCGAGCAAGCTCTGCTTCCGCAGCCGCCTCGCGGCTTTTGTCGTCGGCCTCCTGCATTTTCGCCTGCAAACTGGCCACCATGGATTGAAGTGATTCCTTGAGTCGCAGGATTTCACCTTTGAAGCGCCCCTGTATGGCAACGTCCAGATTCCCGGAAGCAATATCCCCGGAGTACGCCACCAGAGAGCGCAGGGGAGTATTCAAATCGCGCCGTATGAATACGACCAGAATGCCGATCACAACGAGTACGAATACGCCCATGGCCAGCAGCGCCCTTTGTAACAGACTATTGATAGAGTCCATGAAGTCCTGCTGGTTGTTCGCAACTATTGCGTCGACTTCATCCATATACAAGCCCATGCCGATGACCCAGCCCCAGGGCTTGAAAAGTTTGACATAGGAGCGTTTGGGGAAATCGCCTTGTTCGCCGGGCTTGCCCCAGTAATAGTCAACCACGCCTTCGCCTTCTTTTTTGGCGATTTCGGCCATTTCAACAAAAAGGGCTGTTCCGCGGGGATCTTTGATTGCTGAGAGGTCTTTTCCGTCGAGTTGGGGATTGGTTGGGTGCATTACCATGGTGGGGGAAACATCGGTGACCCAAAAGTAATTGCCATCCTCAAGGCGCATTTCGGAAAGTTGCTCCAGCGCCTTTGCTTTCATTTCATTGGTAAGGTCTGCAACCCAAGATCCTGTTCCCAAAATCCAGCCTAGTTCTGGCAGCAGCTTGACGTAAGAGACCTTGGCGGTTGGTTCAGTGGCCCCTGGCTTGGGCCAGAGGTAAGCCACCATGCCTTCGCCCTTTTCCTTGCTGACCTTGACCATTTCCGCAAAAAGTCTGGTTCCTTGCGGATCTGCAAAGTCTGTAAGGTCCTGACCGTTTAGCTTGGGATTGATGGGGTGCATCACCATTTTTGACGTGGTGTCGTTTATCCAAATGTAGTTCCCCCCGTCATAGCGTACCGCAGCAACAAGGTTTTTGATGTCTTCGAGCAATTGCTCTCTGGGCATTTCGTCCTTGTGCTCCCGGTAGTATTCCTGGGCAAGCGTGTATACGGAATCAATAATTTTTTTGAGCTTTTCCGCTTCAGTTGCCTTAAGATGCTCAATATCCTGGGTTTGTTGATAATACGATTCCACGACACTGTACGCCATGGTTACCAGGTCTTGCAGTTTTGTTTTTTCTTCCTGGTAGATAAATTCTTTTGACTGTGTCGCCTGCTCTTTTGAAAAGGAGGAAAGATCAATTTGTATGTAAAAATAGAAAAAGGTTGCTTCCAGCAACAATCCCAAAATTACGAGGATGATAATCTTTAAGAGTACAGACTTGCGGGGTGGAATGGAAACATTTTCATTACTTGAGAGCACTGCTTGCACTTGCCCATTGGTATGGCTTTTCATAGTTCCCCCCTGCTTTCGTGCTGTGCTAAGGTAATACTTCTGGATGCCCAATCGTTAAGAGCACTCTAAGTATCAACACAGCTTAATAAAAGTATAATTAGAATATAATACACAGCGAGATTGATGGCAATGAATTCCTCTCAAAATTAGGAAAAGAAGGTGCTTGGCTTAGATAAGGAAACGTTTTAGGAGGAAATCAAGTCGGAAAGCCATACGTCTGGGGCGGTGAAGAGGGGGGGAGGCGCTTTATGAAAGAAGAGGGCGAAATGCAGCATGCATCCGCCCCCTGTTGGTTGTCTCGTTAGCTAAGCCCACAGGCAGCTATTGCATCAGGGAAAATCTGCTTCAGTTTGGAAAGTTTCAAGGCATGTGTGGGCGTGCTGCCCTCCAGAATGGCCTTGGCCATTGCCAGGGGGTTAATGTAGACCTCACGCCAGTCCATTAGCAGGTGCACGGCGCACCCGAGTTTGCCAGACTGTGGCGGCGTGGGCGTTATCCTGGCAAACAAAGGGCGGATGTCACGGGTGCGTAACCCTTTTTTTGTTTCACGGCTCCAGGCAAAATGTTCTAGCGCCGCAAACGACTCCCATGCCTGATAAAAGCGTTCACATACCTCTTGTGGTGCATCCAGCTCCAGCAGATATTCTTCAGCAACGGATTGCGGCTGCTTGCCCGTCATGGGCAATGATTCAGCCCGCTCACAAATGAGCCCTGCAGGGAGGGCGGGGGCGAGCAGATCGCAAACAGCATCAACTGCTACTTCTTCGCGTAAAAACAGGTCGAGATATTCACAGTCGCTTTCCACCGCCACAGGCAGGGCTCTGGAAAAGGAGAGAAGCGGCAACGGGTGGTACCCCTGGGAAAAGCTCAACGCCAAGCGCCCTCGTCGCATGGCCCGCTCGAAAACACTCTGCAATTCCAGTTGGCTCAGATACGCAGCGCCACCATGTTTGGAATACCACAGTCGCAAATGCTGCGCTTTGTTGTGCAGGTTGCGTTGCCCGATTTCTGGTAAGTCGGGCTTGTTTGTCGCAGTGGCTTCGCTTGTTTCTTCCGGCTTCACCGGAGCGTTTTCCTGATCTCTGGCCGCCAGGTTGGTAACGGGGTAAATTTCCATATCCGCTGCCTGGCGTTGCAAGGTGGAGGTGCGCCCCTTGAAGGTGCATACGCCACAGGAGCGGCAGTCGCCAAAGCGGCAGTCGGGTGATAACTTGCCGCCGGTTGCTCCTGGACCATCGCCAAGGGCGCGTTGGCGCTCCGTCAGCAAAAAGCGCTTTTCCACACCTGTGAGCAGATGGTCCCATGGCAAGGGCGCATCCAACGGGCGCGCGCCTTGCAGGGCCGCCTGGTCTTCCGGAGTGAAACCACATTCGGCAAGCGCCTCGCGCCACATATCTATGTTCAGATGGTCGTTCCAGGAACTGAACAGGGCGCCCTTTTCCCAGGCTCGTTCCACAACGGGAGCCAAAGAGCGTCCTGCACGGGAAAAGATGCCTTCCAGCCAGCTCATTTCCGGAGTATGCCAGCGCATTTTGAGTCGCTTGTGGCGGCGGAAGCGCTCCCGCAGCCAGCCGATACGTTCACGGATTTCCTCTAGCGAAAGCTGGCGCTCCCATTGAAAAGGGGTGTGCGGCTTGGGCACAAAAGGTGAAATGGCTGCTGTGACCTGCATGCGATGTTTTGCGCCTTCTCCAGCGGCAGCCATGGCGGCTTTCTCCACCTTGAGGCAAAGGTCTACGATGGCTTCCAGGTCTTGTTGGGTCTCACTGGGCAGGCCGATCATGAAATAGAGCTTTACAGAGCGCCATCCGTGGCGAAAGAGCATGGCGGCATGCTCCAGAAGCTGTTCTTCCGTAACGCCCTTGTTGATGACATCGCGCAACCGCTGGCTGCCGGCTTCAGGGGCAAGGGTCGCGCCCGTGCGGCGAATGCCGGCAATCTGCTCCATAAGGTCTTCATTGACAGACCCCACGCGCAGCGAGGGCAGGGAGATGCTTACCTGCTCCGCCCGGCAACGCTCTATGCTCTGGTTGAACAATCCACCCAGCGCGGAAAAATCACCTGTGGAAAGGGAAAGAAAAGACATTTCCCCATAGCCGCTTGCAGCAAGCCCTTGAGCCATGATCTCCTGCAAGCGCTCAAGGCTGCGCTCCCGGACGGGGCGATAGACGATGCCCGCATGACAAAAGCGGCACCCCCTGGTGCAACCGCGTGCGATTTCTATGGTCAGACGGTCGTGCACTGCGCCAAAGGGCTGTGGCCCCTGGGAAGGATAGGGCAGCGCGTCCAGGTCCATGGCCAGACGCTTCTCCACCTGTTCGTATCCTTCAAGAAGTGGCGTTACCGCGCCGTCTTTTTCCTGGAAAAATGCGGGAACGTATACGCCAGGCGTGCCTGCCAGGTCGCGCAGGAATTCTTCCATGGTGCAGCCTCGTTCCTTGGCAGCGGCGAGGGCTTCCAGGATTTCCGGCAGTATCACTTCGCCATCGCCCAAAACAAGCATGTCCAGAAAAGGCGCAACTGGTTCAGCGTTAAAGGCGCATCCGCCACCTGCCAGAACAAGGGGCAGCTCCCCCAAAGGGCGCGATAAGCGATCTGTGCTGTGCAGGGGTATGCCAGCCAGGTCCAGCATGAAGAGCACATTGGTGTAGCAAAGCTCATGGGTCAGGTGGAAACCGATGGCGTCCACCTCTGCAAGGGGCGTATCAGACTCCAAAGTGCACAGGGGCGCGCCATGTTCCTTGAGGACTTGGGCCGCTTCCACAGTGGGGGCGTAAGCGCGTTCCGCCCACAGGTGGGGTATGCGGTTGACGGCGTTGTAGAGCAGCGCCTGCCCCGTATAGGACATGCCGACTTCATAAAGATCGGGGAAAGCCAGGGCAACGCGTGCGCTGACCGTTGCCGGATCTTTGCGCACACTGCCTGGCTCGCAGCCAAGGTAGTGGCTGGGCCTGGGAAATAGCTGGAGCAGTTCTTTCATAGAGATAAAAAGGCCGCCTGCAGCGCGGGGCGCAAGCGGCCGGTAACAGGCGTAGTAAAGCCTCGTAAGGCTCGTTTCCCTGGTGCTGTTATGTGACTATTTTTTGAACAGATCGCCTACGGAGCCGCCGAGGTTGCCTCCGCCGCCCATGGCGTTGAGGTTCTTGAGGTCGGCAGCAGTCGACAGGGTCAGGTTGCTGACGGCTTCAAGATACTTGTTCTTCAATTCGTCGGGGAATTTCTTGTATTCGTAAATCACGTGATCCAGGGAAATTTCACCGTCGATTTCCTGCTCAAAAGGGTAGCCAAAAGGCAGCAACATCATTTGGGCGCCTTGCTGGGTGGGAACGGTCTGCAGCAAAGCAACGTCTTTGAGCTTGTTTTCGTCTTCAGCGTATTTTCCGATCACCATTTCGCCGTTAATCAATTTAAGCAGACGTACGTCATAGGCCATGGGTGATGGTCTCCTTGGTCTTTGGGTTGGCGGGTAAATATGGTCGAAAGGATCCAGGCTGGATTGTTCCGACCGGGCCGCACCCCTGGGTTAAAAGGGGCTTTGCCCGCAAGATTTCGTAGTGTTCGCCTCGTAATGCTGGAAATGAAGTAGGTGCTCGTTCCTGGTCTGTCAAGCTGGGCAGGCCGGCGTGCGTATTGCTTTACTGAGAAAGAAGAGCAGCGGCATGGCTGCCATAAGCAACAGGCCGAGCAGTATGAATCCCGTTGCAAAGCTGCCCATGTCTCCGGCAACGCCCAGCATTGTGGGGATAAAACCCATACCTCCCAATATGCCTAAGGGCACAATGAGTGATATGGCGACACTGCGTTCTTCCGGAGGGAAGGCCATGGAGATGGCGGCGAAACCGGCAGGGAAGAACAAGGCTGAGAATATGGGCTGAATAAGCACCACAGCATACAACCACCCACCTGCTGGCAGGGCGAGAAGGGTTGTGGAGATGCCTGTAAGCGCCAGATAAAGCGCAATGGTCCGCGCAGGGCCCAGCCTGTCAGAGGCTATGCCGGCAATGATAACGGTGACCGGCGTGAGCGCACGGGAAAAAGCAAGCAACGTATTGGCAAAGTCTGCTGTCTGCCCCCGTTCGTTTACCAGGAACAATGGCAGCATACTGTAGGGGCCGATGCTCGCGCCGACACCCATGCAGAACATGACGCCCATGATCCAGAAAGCAGGCATGCGGATGATGGCGGTCATTCTGGAGAGGTTCAGGGCTTTGCCTTTGAACCGGCCGCCTTTGCCTATGAAAAAGAAAATAACCGCCATGGCCAGGCATGCGTAGCCAAGGAGATTCATGACGCCGCGCCAGTCCGTGAAACGCAGGAAGGCTTCTGCAATGAGCGGCGCCAAAAAAAGGCTCAGGTTCGGCGCCAGTTCGTGTACGGATATGGCCTTGCCATAGTCCTTTTCACGCACAAGGCTGGTTATGGCTGCAATACCCGAGGGCAGGTAGACACCACCACTGCAACCAAAGAAAAACAGCGCGGCCTGCAGCAAAATCGGCGAGCGTGCATGCCCCACGGCCAAAAGCCCAGCGCCCATCCAGATGGCGGCCAGGATGACGCAGTTTCTGTGTGTGAGCCGGCTTGAAAGAAAGCTCGATCCTGCCAGGGCCACGCTGTACCCCAGGGACACCATAAGGAAAAACCCCCCGGCCTGAGCGTGGTTGATTCCAAGGTCCTGCTCAATGGAGAGCATAAGGGGTGAAAAAATAGCCCTGGACACGAAGTTCAGGAAAAAAATAGTCATTACCAGCAAAAGCCACGGCAGGGCGCGACGAAAAGGCATGACCACCCGTTGGGGCTCTGCAGTTTGCATTGTCTTCATTATACTTGGTGAAAGCGTGAAGGTTTTTGGTCAGCGCCGCCTTGTGCGTCGCAGGGCAAAGCGATGAGAGGACTGCCGTACAGGAGGGGCTGACTTCAAAGGCGCATGGGGCGCTTCAATGCCAGGGGGCGGTACGGTGGCTTTATCCTTTTCCTCAAGAAACACACGGAATTCTTCTTCGTAAATCAGCAGCATGATCATGGCGAAGCCTATGATGAGCGGCCCATAAAGGAGCCCGGCCAGGCCAAATATCTGCACGCCCCCGAGAATCGCCAAAAAGATGTAAAACGGGCTCATGCCAGCCTGCCCCCGCATAAACATGGGGCGCAAAAAGTTGTCTATGGAGCCCACCACCACAGCACACCACAGCCCGAAGAAGATGGCGGATTTCCAACTGCCGATGAGCAGCAGATAGCCAGTGGCCGGAATCCAGATAAGGGCTGTTCCCACTACGGGAACCAGGGAGGCAAAGGCCAGCATTGTGCCCCAGAACAGAGCCGGAATACCTACAATGGCCATACCAATGCCCGCCGCAACCCCTTGCAGACATGCCGTCAGCAGACTGCCCATGAAGACGGAGCGCGATACCGCTGAAATTTTGGCGAAAATCCGGTTTTCCTGTTCTTCTCGCAAGGGGGAGAGATGTTTGATGCGTTTGACCATTTCTTCGCCATCGCGCAGCAGGTAAAAGACGATGAACATCATGACGAAAAAGTAGGTCAGCAGCGTGGCCAGATTGCCGGCGATGCCTGCACTGTGCCGTAAAAACGCCTCGCTCAGGAATTTGGCTCCTTGAAGCGCATAGGCCTGGATATCAATGTCCTCAAATTTGATGAACGGGAGTTTGGCCTGCACCCAGTTCATTGCATCGACCACGTACTTATTTTGTTCAAGATGCTGCAATTCTCCGGACTGCATCCAGTCTTTTACCTGGGCGCTGACCTGGATGGCCTGGTCCACCAGCGCCGTAAGAAATACGAGCAGCGGCAGCATGATGACAACGGAAATGAGCACCACCATCAAGAGCGCGCACAGGTTCTTGGAATCAGGTAGATATTTGCGGATGCGGCGTTGCAGGGGGTTGAACAGGGCTGCCAGAACCACGGCCAGAATGATCGGGTTCAAAAATGGTTGGAGAATGCGGAAGGCAAGAAGTAGCGAAACAACAAGAATCAACAGCAAAAAAGGGCGGACTGCCACCATGTTGGGCAGTCGCTTGCTTGTTTTGTTGCGCTTCATTTTTATTGCCCGTGGTTAAAAAAATCTATGAACCATTGGGGAAACCGGGTTGGCTTGCCCTCCTTACCTACGCAGGCGTGCTCGGTAAAACCTTTGGCCAGCAACGTTTTCTTATCAGCGTCCCATAGTTCGTAAACAAAAATAAGGGATGCCTTGCGCCAGCGGCTTATGCCGGTGCGTATCCATATCTTGTCATCGTACCGTGCGCTGGAGCGGTAGCGGCAGCCTGCTTCGCGTACAGGGAGCAGCACGCCCTTTCTCTCCACTTCGGCGTAACTCATTCCCAGTTCGCGAATGTAGTGACCCCTGGCGCGCTCGAAAAAATGAAAATATTCACCGTAATAGGCAAGCCCCATGGCATCCGTCTCGCCATAGGACACCCGGTGCTCATACCATATCTCTGGAGTGGGAAATATTTCAGGCATATCCATAGTTCTGGTGTGTAGCGCATGCTGCTTACAGGGGCAAGACAGGGGCAGCCGTTGTGAGCAGGAAAAATTGCCATGCATTGACCTTGTCACCCCAGTGATTGCTTTTCGCAAGAGGCTGTGCCATTGGAAAAGGCATGAAAGTGTTTGCCAAACTCGTCATTGTGCTTGTTTGCCTGCTGTTCGCAACGCCTTCTTGGGCATTGCGCATCGGCGTGGTTGTTCCTGACTCGCAGAGCATGTTCTGGGTGACCTATCTTTCGTTTATCGAGAGAGGCGCAGAGGATTTGGGCATTGATCTCGAAGAGCGGGATGCCCGTAGTGAATCTCTGGGCATGATCGGCCATACCCAGGCCCTCATAGATATGGGCGTGGACGGACTCATCGTCACCGCTGGTTACGGGGTGGGCGCTGAAATGATCAAGCGCGCCAACGATGCGGGCATTCCCGTTGTGGCGACCCTGGAACCTGTCGGCGGCGTAGAGCCGGGGCGCCAGCCTTATTATCTGGCCTGGGTAGGGCCGGACTGGGAAGATGCCGCCGCCAGGGCTGCGGATGCTGCATTGGATTCCGCCCCCCGTACGGCAGACGGACGGGTGCAATTGTTGGCGGTTGAGCCTGATAAAGACAGCATGGGGCGTATTGAACGTTTGCAGGGATTGCGGCGGGCAGTGGACGGATATCCGAATGCAGAGCTCGTTTGCGTGTGCAGCGCCAGGGAACTGCCCGCAAGGCTTCCTGAAATCTTCAAAAAGTGGCCGGGCCTTGGCGCAATTTGGGGGGGCGATGCCAAAGGCGCGCGCATGGCCGTGGAATCGTTAGTATCCCTTGGGGTGAATCCAGGTCGCAAAGTGGCCGTAACAGCCATGGGACTGGCGCCTGGCAATGTATTTGGCCTGCGCAACGGTGAAATCACCTTTGATATCGGCGGCGAATGGATGGCAGGGGGGTACGCCCTGGTGCTGCTGCATGATTTTCTGCGCTATGGAAGTATTGTTTCAGACCAATCGCGCCCCTTTACACTTCTCCCTGTGGATCGCGACACCCTGTCGGCCTACGAAAACTATTACCCGCAGGGGCTTCCCTCCTACGATTTCAAAAGCCGCTCACGTGCGCATCAGAACGGGGAGCGCGTGGTGCAGGACCTCATTCTCGAATACTGATGCCTGCAATTCTCGCCGAGAAATGTGGCGAAAGAGCATCCGTCGCAATCACCTGATTCCGGTTTTTTCACCAAAAACCGTGGGCAGTCTGTTTGCCGGGGATGCTGTTTTGCTAATCCCGCAGCCACATAAGTGATTGGACTCCATCCAGCCCTTTGAAGGGGCGGCCATCCAGTATGCCGTCCAGTACCTTGCTCTGGGCTGTGACGGTGGCCCCTGCGAGGGCGTCTACACCCAGGTCGAACAACCCCGGCGCAAATGGTGTGCTGGGACCCAAAAGCACCACAAAGCAGTCTTTGCGGCAAAGGGTCAGCAGGCCGGCCAAGGTACCGTTGCTGATGGTTGTGGAGGTAATTGCCGCCACATCGGCCAGGGGCATGATGCGCTCGGCTTCAGCAGCAGGAAGGTCTCCCGGCTTCGGGTTGCGTTCCAATACGTCGAAGCTGGCAAATTCACCGGCAAGGCGCTCTACAAAGGGAAAATGCCCCACCACCACGACGCGCTTGCCTTGGCCCTTCTCAAGAATCAAATCCTGCCCCTTTTTTGGGGCGGCTGCAGGCGGTGTTGGCAGTAGCGCGTTGACAGCAGCCAGGGCAAGGGAGCTGGTGAGCAGCGGATCGTTGGCTTCCAGACCGAGTGCGGGCACATTTTCAGGAGGATCGGTCAGAAGGTGTGCAAGTTCGCCCAGGGTGATCGGGGTGTTGGGAAGTTTTGTGTCTCCAGCCACCGCGTTGTTGTGGTGCCCAAGATGGTCTACCCGGGATGCCATGCCGATATGGCTGGCGGCTGCACCCCCGTCTGCAGTACCGCGTACGGCCAGCAAATGCGACCCGATGGTTACATCGGAAAGGGGAGTGTCTCCATTAAAGATGGCGGAGAGCACGGCCGCGGCAATGTCAGTGCGATATATCTGGCTCATGACCAGGGTTGTACGACTCTGTGCAAAAGGAGGCAAGCATATTGAGATTTTACGGAGAAGGCGCTGGGCATGTTTCATGGGCTGAGCGTGATTGATATAACTGTTCGATATTCAAAATAAGATTCATCAGCTTTACTTTCTTGTTAGATTTGTACTATACGCAGACGCTTTGATGAGACATGGAGCTGAGGATGGACCATGTCGCATCAGTAGGGGGTGCGGTTGTCGCGCTCCCGTTTCAGGAGGAGTATATGGATCAGAAAGACCTTGATTTCTTTCGTGAGCACCTGACGGGGATGTTGCAGGACGTGTTGGAGAAGAGCGACGCAACCATCGAGGATATGACCGATACGATGGAAGTTTTCGCTGATCCCGCCGACCGGGCTACTATGGAGTCTGATCGGGCCTTCGTGCTGCGCCTGCGTGACCGCGAACGCCGTCTGATCAAAAAGATCCAGAGCGCCCTGCAGCGTCTTGAGGACGGTTCCTACGGCATTTGCGATGAATGTGGCGAAGATATCAGTATCCCTCGCCTCAAGGCCCGCCCTGTGACCAAGCTCTGCATCAAATGCAAGAGCAAGCAAGAAGAGGAAGAAACCCTGCGAGGGGAGTAACGGACCCATTGTCTGTTGCTTACTGCGGCCGGTTCATGGCTGCATTTTTTCCCGGGTGGCTGCGTCATTTTTGCCCAAGGCTGTGAACGCGCATGGATTCTCATCTATTTCGCCATTTTGCCCGGGAGCTGGAGCCCGAATTCTGTGGCAGGCGCCTGCAGAAGATATATAGCCCCTGTCCCGGCGTTCACACCATCGATATCGGTAACGGCCCCATGGGCCGTTACCTTCTTTTGCGGCACGGCAACAAGGACCCCTGGCTCTTTACCAGCGCGGAAAAACCGCGGAATCCCGACTCTCCAGAGGCCGGCGTCATGTGGCTGCGCAAACGGCTGCAGGGACGCAGGCTCAGGGACCAGCATTGCGACTGGCCGGGCCGGCGTCTTGCCTGGGAGCTCTCAGGGCTGGAGCGCGGTTTCCTGGTTTTGGATTTGCGCGAAGGAATGCGTCTGGAGCCGGAACTCCCCGCAGGTTTTGACAACGAGCCGTCTTGGCCGGATATGGATACGGTGCTTGAGGCGTCGCATCTCTGGCGCGAACACCCCCACGTCTCTCCCGCCTTGCGTAAAACCCTGACTGCTTTGCCTGCAGATGCAGCCCTTTCTCTCTACAATGCGCTTAAGGACGGCAACTCCTCAGGCTATCACGTATATATTTACGAAGATGCCCCGGATGGCGATGGCCCTCGCGTCGAGGCGCTTCCCTGGGCGCTGCCTGCCTCCCTTGCCAAAAATGCATTGCACCGTGAGTTCCCGACTGCCTGGCAGGCTGCTGCCCACGCCGGTGCTGTCGCTGTTTTCTCCAGATTTTCCCAACTGGAGGATGCCGGCGATCGCCAGGAGCGCAAAAAAGCGCTCAAAAAGCGCAAGCGAGCTCTGGCAAAGCTGGCTCAGGAAGAGGAACGCATGCGCGGTCTCGTGGCCTTGCGCAAAAAAGGGCAGGCGTTGCAAGCGTCTCTCTGGCAACTCGAACAGGGGCGCAAACTCCATTCTATAGAAGTGCAGGACGTGGAACCTGATGCGTCCGGCACATTGCCAAACATAACCATCGATCTGGACCCCTCGCTGACTATTGCCGAGAATATGGCCCGTTTTTTCCGGCTGGCTGCAAAGGGTGAACGGGGGCTGCCCCTTGTTGCCGCAAGGCATAGACTGATGCAGGAAGAGCTGGAAGCCCTGCGCTCCGGCAAGACGCCTGCATCGTTGGAATCGTCGCCCCCTCCAAGACAGCCGGCGCCAGAGCAGAAGGGTGGTAAGAAGCGAAAGGATGCTGGCAAGGATGACAAAGGCGTGCAACGTTTCAGGACCTCGGATGGTTTTTTACTCATACGAGGGCGGAACAAGGCCGCCAATCACAAATTGCTCAGCCAGGCCGCCAGCCAGTATGACCTGTGGTTTCACGCCCAGGACGGACCAGGGGCGCATTTGATATTGAAGCGCGATCACCCCCGGCAAGAACCGCCGCAGCAGAGCATGGAGGAAGCCGCTGTCCTGGCAGGACTCAAGGGGTGGCAGTCCCAGGATGAAAAGGCCAGAGTGATTTGCGCCATGGTCAAGGACGTACGCAAGAGAAAAGGCGCTGACCTGGGCCAGGTTGCAGTGGACAAAGTGCTTGCGGCGTTCAATGTGCGGTTGGACCAGACCCTGGAGGAGCGTTTGCGCGTGGAGTGAGGGGGGCTTGATTGCCTTCTGCCCCGGATATGGGCCAAATAAAGAATATATTGGCGGTTAGGGGGTATTGGTGGGGGAGAGTGTGCACCATTCACGCGCCATCTGTCATAATTCTTTTACTTTTTTTCCAAGGCCAGCTGTTCGTAGTCTTTCCAGGGCGGATTTTCGGTTTATTTCATTGTCTCTCAATGCTTTGACATAGCTTTTATCTGTATTACAGTTCGCACGAGCCAGAGGCAGGCCGCTTCTGAAACGATGGAAGGTTTATGGTAAAGCTCGCAACATATGAGCGCAGCCTGGAGTTTGATGACGCCATGCTGGCGCGAGATCTTTTTGGGCCGGACAATATTCATCTTGCTTTGGTTTCTGAAAAAAGCGGGGTGGATATACAAACCCGCGGGGCGGTGCTCACGCTGCGTAGCGATGACGAAGATCGCGTGCAGCTCGTGGCGAATCTGCTGGTGCAGCTTTACGGCATCATTAAAGATGGCCACCCCATATATAAAGGTGATGTCGTACAAGCCCTGAACACGCTTTCCCGTCGTCCCGGCACCCAACTCAGACACTTTTTTGAAGACGCCGTCTTTGTCACCTCGCCGCGCAGGACAATCTGCCCAAAGACCCTGAGCCAGCGAGAGTACGTAGAGGCAATGCGCAGCAATGATATGACCTTTGGCATCGGTCCCGCCGGTACGGGTAAAACGTATCTGGCCGTAGCCATGGCCTTGTCCTGTCTCCTTTCGAAACAAGTAAAGCGCATTGTGCTGGTGCGCCCTGCAGTGGAAGCCGGGGAGCATCTGGGTTTTTTGCCTGGAGATCTGGAGGAAAAGGTATCGCCGTATCTGCGCCCGATGTATGATGCGCTGCACGAGATGATGGACATGCGCAAGGTGCAGGAATTGCGGGATACAGGCGTTATCGAGATAGCTCCCCTGGCATACATGCGGGGGCGCACGCTGAATGAAGCCTTCATCATCATGGACGAAGCCCAGAACACCACACCGGAGCAAATGAAGATGTTGCTTACCCGGTTGGGATTTGGTTCCAAGGCTGTTATCACAGGTGATGTGACGCAAATAGATTTGCCCGTGCGCCCGTACAGGGGGCAGGGGCCCCGGCAGATGCCGGAACAGCGTTCCGGCCTTGTTCAGGCTGAGCGCATTCTTTCGGGAGTGGAGGGCATAGCCTTTGTCCATTTCCATGACCAGGACGTGATCCGCCACCCTCTGGTACAGCGGATTGTGCAGGCGTATGAGCAAAACCCAGAAGACATCTAAAAGCACGACCGCAAAGTCCAAAGGCGGCTATCGCGGCGCAGCCGGGGGGCGCTCTTGGCGTGTTCTCGGCGTGCAGCCTTTTTCGCGGCGGACTCGTGGCGGCACCATTTTTCTCTTGGCGGTGCTTGTTCTGCTGAGTTTTCTGGCTGGGTTGCGGCTGGAGCCTGCAGTCAGGGTCTTTGATGTTGGCCAGGTTGCCACCCAGGATGTGACGGCTACCCGGGATCTTTTGGTGGAGGAGCGCGCATCCACTGAAGCTAAGCGGGAGGAAGCCGCCCGCAATCAGCCCCCCATTTTCGACTTGGTGCTCGGCAAGGGCTCCCGGATCGAACGCATGGCAAGCAGAGTCTTCAGCATGCTGGACAAGGCCCGCATGAGCCAACTGGATCAGCTGCGTTGGGACGTAGCCGAATACCTGAACGCTGACATCTCCCGCCCAACACTGAATATTCTTCGTAATTCAGAGATTCAGAATCTTGTCTTTATCCGCATCATTCCCTGGCTGGAAGAACATTTACGCCAAGGGGTGGTATTGGATGCCCGACTTCTGCAACGCTTTGACAGAGGGATCATTGTTCGCGAAACAGGGCAGACACCACCCAGTGACAAGAACAACCCGCAAAAGGCTGCGGTTGGGGAGGCGCCACCGCCTTCAAATGAAACCCTGCGTGTGGACATCTATCAGATTCCTGACATGCCGGCTCTGGAACGCCGCCTCGAAGAGTTTCTGCATGATGATTTGAACCTGTCCTGGCGCACGCGCAAATCTCTTTTGGAATTTCTGGTGCCCATGCTGGAACCCAGCCTGGCCCTGAACAGTGAGGCGACAAGCCAACGCCGCATCCAGGCCATGGAATCAGTGGACCCTGTCTATTACAATATCAAGCGCGGTGAGATGGTGGTGCGTGCAGGGCAGCGTGTGGACGCCCAGACCCATCTGAAATTGCAGGCTCTTTCCAACAAGGAGCAAGGCAGCTTCGACTGGTTCGGCTCGCTTGGTATATTGTTGCTGGGTATTCTTTTTACGGTGGGACTGACATTGCGCCCTACGGGCCAGTTGTTCAAACCCCTGGCCAACCGGGATGCGTTGCTGGTGGGGACGCTGGTGCTCATTTTTGCCAGCACGGCCAGGTTGCTTTCGGCCATCGATACCGTGGTGGCGGACAAGATCATCTATGTCACCCCGGATATGTTTCCCTTTTCCTATCCCATTGCCGGGGCGGCAGGGCTTCTGGCCCTTTTTCTCTCCCCCCGCTTATGCATTTTTTCCTATCTGCTCATCAGCTTTCTTACGTGTCAGATGATCGGTGCGGATTTGAATGTGTTTTTGTTTTTCTTCCTGGGCAGCATGCTGCAAATGGTGCTGATAAAGCGCTCCGAGACGCGTCTGGAGGTCTTCAAAAGCGTACTCCCCCTTATCGGCGGATTGATGCTTGTTTGGCTGGCCGTCAATTTTCTGCAATTTCATGGGTATACCAGTATGGGGGCAGAGGCCCTCATGGTCATTGTCAATGGCCTCTTGAGCCTGCTGGTGGTCTTTGCCCTGAGCCCCATCGTGGAGATGGTCTTCGGCTATACCTCGCGCTTTCGCCTCATGGAGCTGATGAACCTGGAGCAACCGTTGCTGCAGGAGCTGATGGTTTCGGTCCCTGGCACGTATCATCACTCTTTGATTGTGGCCAACATGTCTGAAGCAGGGGCTCGCGCCATTGGCGCAAATCCGCTGCTATGCAAAGTGGCTGCCCTGTATCATGATATTGGAAAAATTAAGAATCCCACTTACTTCATAGAAAACCAATACGGCAAGAAAAATCCCCACGACAAGCTTTCACCTTCCATGAGCGCGCTTATCCTGACCGCCCATGTGAAAAAGGGAATCGAACTGGCGGAGCAACACAAGCTGGGGCCAGAGATTACCGACCTGCTGCAGCAGCATCATGGAACCTCGCTCATAGCTTTTTTCCATAACAAGGCACTGGAGCAGGCCAAGAGTCGCGGTGCAGAAACGGTGAGAGAAGAAGATTACCGTTATCCCGGCCCCAATCCGCAGACAAAGGAAGCCGGCATATTGATGCTGGCGGACGCCATAGAAGCCTCGAGCCGTACCCTTATCGACCCCACGCCCAGCCGCATCAAAGGGCATATTCAGAGCATCACCCGCAAGATTTTCACTGAAGGGCAATTGGATGAATCTCAGTTGACCCTTAAGGATCTGCATCTCTTGGGGGATGCCTTCCACCGGATTCTTACGGGAATCTTCCACCAGCGAATCGAATACCCCTCGCAGCAGCGGCAGGGCAAGCAAGCCAAGCCGCCCAGTGTACCCACGCCGCCAACGCCGGGTACTCCGGAGGAGGAAGCCGAGCAACGCGCGCCTGAAATCGGCCCGCCCGAGCCTGCGCGAGAATCACGCAGGGATTCGGGGGATGAGGACCTCCCTCCTCTCAGAGAACCGCTGCAATGATTACTGTACGCGCATCACGCGGCATGTCGCACCTTCTTCCGCTTTCCAGGGGCGAGTTGCGGCTTGCTCTTTCCTGCATGCTGGAAACTCTCGGGTTCCCGGAATACGATCTTGAGCTGGCATTGGTTTCTGATGCCGCTATGGCTGCACTCAATGAGGATTTTCTTGGATGTCATGGCCCTACGAACGTGCTGAGCTTTCCAGCCATGCCTACGGTGGATGAAACTGCGTGGGAGGGGGAAGAAGCTTCCCTTGAAAATGAATTTTTTGATAGGGAAACGGTGGATGACGTAGACGGAGACGAGGACGCCGTTTTCCCCACCATCTTGGGTGAACTCGCTCTGGCGCCGCAAACCGTGCGCCGCGAGGCCTTTCTTTACGGTCAGCCTCTTTGCCGCCACACCTTGTGGCTGCTTGCCCATGGCATGACTCACTTGGCAGGGCACGACCACGGACCGGTCATGGACGCCCTGGCCGAAGAAGCCATGCAACACGCCACGGCATGTCTCCTTGAAAAAGGTATCTGCAACGAAGACGCCTTGTAACGCCTTTTTCGTTCTTCTGTTTTTGACTCCAAAACGTGCAACAGGCGTATATCGTATGCGCTATGCAAAGCGGCTTGTCATTCTCGCGTAGTCGGGAATCCAGGTTGACGGCTTGCAGTTGATTGCTGGTGTTTTGCGCACAAGCAGAACAACGTCTTCTGGATCCCCGATTTCTCGGGGATGACAGTGCGTTGCTGTTGCCCCCGCAGAATAGGGCGGATTGCCCGCGTTATACTAGAGGGGGCAGGGAAGCGGGCAGGCAGGTAAGAGAGTTCTGCCCCCGGCACCATGTCATTCCCGCGCAGGCGGAAATCCATTTTTACAGCTTGCAGTTGATTGCTGGTATTTTGCGCACAAGCAGAACAACGTCTTCTGGATCCCCGATTTCTCGGGGATGACAATA
This sequence comes from Desulfovibrio biadhensis, assembly GCF_055388615.1. Taxonomy (NCBI): domain Bacteria; kingdom Pseudomonadati; phylum Thermodesulfobacteriota; class Desulfovibrionia; order Desulfovibrionales; family Desulfovibrionaceae; genus Desulfovibrio; species Desulfovibrio biadhensis. The sequence continues at coordinate 4,892,169 of NZ_AP042477.1, read as the reverse complement.
CGTTACTGCTACACTCGCAGAAGAGGCCAAGCTGTCCCCGTTACCCTTGAGGGGGCAGGGAAGCGGGCAGGCAGGTGAGAGAGTTCTGCCCCCGTCACCATGTCCTTCCCGCGCAGGCGGGAATCCAGATTAACGGCTTGCAGTTGATTGCTGGTGTTGTGCGCACAAGCAGGACAACGTCTTCTGGATCCCCGATTTCTCGGGGATGACAGTGCGTTGTTGTTGCACCCGCAGAAGAGGGCGGATTGCCCGCGTTATACTAGAGGGGCAGGGAAGCGGGCAGGCAGGTAGAGAGTCTTGCCCCCGTCACCATGTCCTTCCCGCGCAGGCGGGAATCCAGATTAACGGCTTGCAGTTGATTGCTGGTATTTTGCGCACAAGCAGGACAACGTCTTCTGGATCCCCGATTTCTCGGGGATGACAGTGCATTGCTGCTGCATCCGCAGAAGAGGGCAGGCAGTCCCCGTTATATTTGAGGGCGCAGGGAAGCGGCAGGCATGTGAGAAAGCTCTGCCCCCGGCACCATGTCATTCCCGCGCAGGCGGGAATCCATTTTTACAGCTTGCAGTTCATTTCGGGTATTTTTCGCACAGGCGGAACGACGTCTTCTGGATCCCCGATTTCTCGGGGATGACAGTGCATTGCTGCTGCATCCGCAGAAGAGGGCAGGCAGTCCCCGTTATATTTGAGGGCGCAGGGAAGCGGCAGGCATGTGAGAGAGTCTTGCCCCCGGCACCATGTCATTCCCGCGCAGGCGGGAATCCATTTTTACAGCTTGCAGTTCATTTCGGGTATTTTTCACACAGGCGGAACGACGTCTTCTGGATCCCCGATTTCTCGGGGATGACAGTGCGTTGCTGTTGCACCCGCAGAAGAGGGCGGATTGCCCGCGTTATACTAGAGGGGGCAGGGAAGCGGGCAGGCAGGTGAGAGAGTCTTGCCCCCGGCACCATGTCATTCCCGCGCAGGCGGGAATCCATTTTTACAGCTTGCAGTTCATTTCGGGTATTTTTCGCACAGGCGGAACGACGTCTTCTGGATCCCCGATTTCTCGGGGATGACAGTGCATTGCTGCTGCATCCGCAGAAGAGGGCAGGCAGTCCCCGTTATATTTGAGGGCGCAGGGAAGCGGCAGGCATGTGAGAGAGTCTTGCCCCCGGCACCATGTCATTCCCGCGCAGGCGGGAATCCATTTTTACAGCTTGCAGTTCATTTCGGGTATTTTTCACACAGGCGGAACGACGTCTTCTGGATCCCCGATTTCTCGGTGATGACAGTGCATTGCTGCTGCATCCGCAGAAGAGGGCAGGCAGTCCCCGTTATATTTGAGGGCGCAGGGAAGCGGCAGGCATGTGAGAAAGCTCTGCCCCCGCCACTATGTCATTCCTGCGTAGGCGGGAATCCAGGTTGACAACAATTTTTCGCGTCAGCCGTAGTGTTTCACTTTGCGGCAAACGCCTGCTCAGCCTCCTGCACAAAATCCTGCACGAGCTTTTTGTCCTTGCGCCCGTCGGTGCCTTCCAGACCGGTATGGGCATCCACACCGGCAGGCTGCACGGCCTTGATAGCACCCCCCACATTGCCAGGATGCAGCCCGCCAGCCAGAATTACAGGGCGGGGCGAAATCGCCACCAGGCGTCGGCTGAGCGCCCAGTCATGCATTTTGCCCGTAGCGCCGCTCGCGCCTGTAGCAGGGTCGAAGGTGTCGGTTATGAATGCGTCAGCAAATGGCGCACAACGCTGCACGACATCCTCCAACGCGCTCATGCTTGCATGGCCGCGGATGACAAGACTCTTGATGATGAAAATGTGCGGTGCAATGCGTCGTAATTTTGTCAGCAATGCAGCGTCCTGGAGCGCTCCCTGGGTAGCGTGCAGTTGCACATGGGAGACGCCCAGAAATTTCATGAAGGCCAAAAGCGCGTCAGGGTCGGTCTCATAGGTAATCAACACGGGGGTGATCCCCTGAGGAAGTGCGGCAATGAGTGCTGCGGCCTCGCCCTCGCTCATATCCGGTGTGTTGACGGGCAAGCGCAAGGGAATGCCAAGGGCGTGGACACCACATTGGGCCAGCATGCGTGCTTCAGCCAGATCATGGACGCCAGCCACCTGCACCAGTCCGGAAAAAGGCTGCCCCGGCAACAATTCAGGAGCGCTTCTGATCATGCGCTATCACCTGTGTCCTGCTCTCGGGGGCCGGAGAAGAGTATATTGCCTTCCTGCAGTCTGAGCAGATGTGTAATGCCGGGGATCAATTCATCTTTATGGTGGGTCGCCAGCAAAAGGGGAACGCCGGCAGCGGCCAAGGCGTCCATCATGGCCAGAAAACTCTGTCTGGAGCCTGTATCCAGCCCTGAACAAGGCTCATCCAACAAAAGCAGAGCAGGACCGCGGCCGTTTCCGGCTAGCATGGCGCGGGCCAGAAAGGCGCGACGTCGCTGCCCGTTGGAAAGCTGTGAAATGTCACGCGCTGCAAGGGCGTCCAGTTCTACGGCTTCCAGCCATTGCCGCGCCATGAGCAATTGTTCTTCCGTAGGGGGCAGACCATAGGGGCCGATGTGGGCATCCACGCCGCTTACCACCAGCTCTTCCACCGTGGTGTCGTAGGGCCAGGTGGCCTGCAGTCTGGGGGATACAATGCCTATGCGAGTCCGCAGTTCGGCCATGTGCTCCTGATCAAAACAGCGGTCTATTGCCCCAGCAGGACGTCGCACACAGGAGGGGTGCAGCAGCCCGGAAATAAGCTCGAGAAATGTACTTTTGCCTGCGCCGTTTGAGCCTATGAGCCCCCACTGCTGCCCCTGGGTGAAAGTGAAGTTGACGTCGGTCAGTACGCGGCGCCCCTCACGATAAATATCAACGTCGCGCAGGGAAAGGATGGTTTCTCCTTCCTTGTGCGGGGGGGCGTAGCCCTGAAGAACCTTTTCAAGTGCTTGGGGCGTGGTGATCTGAGGCGTGCATTTTTCCGGAGTTTTATCAGGGGTAAGAACCTCACAGATGTCGCCTTGCCTGATGATGCGCCCCTGTTGGAGGATGGCGGCGTGGGACATTCCGGAGGGAAGTTCTTCTCGCCTGTGTGTGGCGAGAACGAGTTGCACCTTGCCATAGCGCTCAGATTCCTGACCACAGGCAATGCGCCCCAAGCCTTCCAGCAGGCGGCTTCTGGATTCTGGATCCAGCCCGTCGCAAACTTCATCGAGCAGGAGCAGCGAGGGGGTTGTCGCATCTGCTCTTGCCAGTGGCGCAAGGGCCCGTGCCACCAGAATCCTGCGCAATTCGCCTTGCGAAAGCGTGGGAAGCTGCCGCGATGCGAGATGCCTTGCATTGAGAAGGTCCAGCGCCGCCCAGGCTTGATCTTCCTGAAATTTTGTTGGGCGCTGCTGGTAGAGTACGGGCGCGTTGAAAAAGCCGGAAAGTACGGCTTCCATGCCTGTAATCCGCCATTCGCGGCGTTGGTAGCGCTCCTGATCTTCGCTGGAAACACGGCGAATGCGTTCCTTTGCACTCAGGGGGGCAGTCGTGGGCGTGACATTGAAACCATAAAGCCGTGGTTCGGGGGGTGTGTTGGCGCCAAGTGGCCAGATGTCTCCAGCCAGAATGCCAAACAGCGTGCTTTTGCCGGCGCCGTTTTCGCCCATGATGACCCAGTGCTCACCTTCCTTGATGCTAAAGGCGTCCACGGAGAGAACTGTATGGCCTCCAAGGGCGAATGCTGCATTGCGAAGGGAAATAAGAAACGGTGAAGAAGATGCGTTATTATTCATTGTTCTGGAAAGGCATGAAAAACCGGGGCGGAGGCGCCTGCCGCAAGGGCCGGCCTGCCGCCCCGGATAGTGCCGGGAAGGTTGGGTGCTGTATGGAAGAGTTATTCTTCCGGAAAAAAAGACAACGTGCGGATGGATTCGGAAGGCACATTGTATTCAACGTCTCTGCCAGTGTCATCATCCTTGGCGATGAAATGAAAATCCTTCATGCGTGAAATAGCCCAGATGAACGAGTTGTTCACTTGCACTTCTCTGACTTTATTGCCCGGGAAGGTGATGAGAATAGGATTGTTGTCGCCCTGAAGTTCGAACTTGTCAGCTTCGTCAACCCGCATGACCACTGTCTTGTCGTCTGAGCCATAGCTGAAATACCCGGCTTTTTGCTGGTGGTATTTTTCCGTCGTGGGCACGAAGTTGCTCTTGTTCGTCAGCCATTTTGAAAACGACACGGTAGTGATGCTTCCATTGTCGCCGTCAAAAACGATGCGGCCAGGAATATCGACCCACGTTTCCGCCAGACATACCGGCGCCAAGGCAAGTGTGAGCATGGCTGCAACCATGACCGACAGGCAGGTTTTGCGCAACATGACCGTTATCCTCCATTGGTGGACGCTCTGGGCGTGTGTGGACAATTGCGACGCAACGGGTTTGGATTGGCAACGCCACGTCGGTACAACGCCGATGCGTTATTCTAGCCTTCCTCGCATGAAATTGGCAAGTGCGCCCCGTGAATTGCCCGTTACATGGAAAAACCGGGCGGCTATGCCCGGCGTCAGCTCGCGCGCTCCCGGACATATCGTTCCAAGCGCTCCATGGCGCGTTCAATGTTTTCCAGTGAGTTGGCGTAGGAAAAGCGGATAAAACCTTCGCCTCCCGGACCGAAATCCGTACCGGGGGTAACACCCACAGCCGCATGCTCCAGAATGTCGAAGGCCAGACCGTAGCTGTCGAGTCCAAGATTTTTACAAAATGTCTTGGCATTGCCCAGGACGTAAAATGCGCCTGTGGGCTCTACGGTTACACTGAAGCCGATGCGCTTGAGGTGGGAAAGCATTGCCTTGCGGCGTTCATCGTAGACCATGCGCATGTGCTCCAGGTGCTCGCCGCAATGCTCCAGTGCTGCAACACCGCCCCATTGCGCGACTGAGTTGGCAGAAATGAAAAGATTTTGTGAGAGCTTTTGCAGCGCGCGCATGTAGTTTTCCGGCGCTATGCAATAGCCCAGCCGGATTCCCGTCATGGCGTAGCACTTGGAAAAACCGTTCAAAACAAAGGCGTTATCCGTATACTCAAGGATGCTGTGTTCCTGCCCTTCGTAGACAAGACCGTGATAGATCTCATCTGCAATCACGGGCAGCCCCAAGTCTGCAATGCGTTGCATGCGCTCTGGCGAAAGCAACGTGCCCGTGGGGTTGGCTGGCGAATTGATAAACACGCCTTTGGTTTTTTCGGTGAGGGCGTTTTTGATGGAGCTTGCCCGGTATTGGAAGCCGTCTTCTTCGGCAACGGGGACAAATACCGGCTCGCCCCCTGCAAGCCTGATGAAGGTGGGGTAGCAGGCATAATGGGGGTCGGAGACGATGATTTCTTCTCCCTGTTCCAGCAGCGCCATGAACAGCATCAGCATGGCTGGAGACGTGCCGTTGGTGACGACCACACGCTCTGGCCCAACAGAAACGCCGTAACGGTGCTCGTAGTGTTTGCAAATGGCCTCGCGTAGTTCGGGGATGCCCAGGCTGTGCGTGTAATGGGTATGGCCGGCGTGCATGGCCTTGTTCATGGCCTCCAGAATCGGAGCAGGAACGTCGAAATCGGGCTCGCCCACCTCCAGGTGGATCACGTCGATGCCTGCCCGCTCCATGGCATGGGCTTTTTCCAGAACGTCCATTACATAGAAAGGTTTGATCTGTTCAGCTCTTGAGGATACCATTGTCTTGTCATCCGTATTTCGTTTATACTTGGTTCAAAAAAAGAGCGCCCCTTGATTGAAAAAAACTTGTTGCGGAGGCGGATATGTCTGACGACAGTGTACGCGCGCATGCCTGGAGTGTAACGCTGCAGGGCTTACAGTTCTCGCGGGACGCAACCGCCGATACGCTGCGCGTTCAGTATGGTGGCTTTGCTGCAACACGGAGCATGGGACCTTCCTGGCCCATGGCGCTGAGGCCGGGCGAAGCGCCTATCCAGCCGATCATTTTTCTCTCCCCTGGTGACTGGGTGGAGCGGGGCATGGGCAATCTGGTGTTCCTGAAGGGATGAGTCCTTTGCCGCTCCAACGTTTCTATGTCCGTCCTTTCTGCGTTCCCTGCCTTACTCCAGAGTAAGATCGCGTTGTATGCGTTCCCGCAGCAACTCTTCAAGCGCATCCATGGCTGGGATATCCGGCAGCATGTCGAAGAGTCGATCCAGGACGCCGCGCTCGTGCAACAACCGTCTGCTGCCAGGAAAATTCAGGTCGTGCACCCACCCCAACAGCATCAATTTAAAATCGTTTGTCCAGCGTAAAGAGCGGTAATCGCCGCGTCTTGCATGAAGTACATCGTCGTATACCTGTTGCGTATATTCAGTCGGGTGCTCTTTAACATGGAGCGTCACCCCCGGGTCAGAAGCGCAGGCTTCAAAATGTTCGATCATGACACGCATTATGTCCAACTTGTCCGCATCGCGTACGATGCGCGTCATATTGCGTAATTTTTCCGGAATATGGCTGGGAAGAAAGCGTTTGTTGTGCAGGGCCACCATACCGCGCACAAGGCGGCGTTCATTCCCCGTCAGCCCTTGCAGCATCTGTTGTCCCTCTGGGTGGGTGGCAAGGGTTTGGGAGCCCAGGATGCCGTGGTTGGTGGAGTCGGCGTCGCGAAACGTGCCATAGCGTTGGTATTGGGGAAAACGCCCCACATCGTGAAAAAGCGCACCCAATAGGGGCAGCCGTGATTCCTGCGGATCCAAAATGTCAGCATCCCCCTGCAGGCTTGCAACAATATGGGCTGCATTGTCCAGAACCTTCAACGTATGCTCGCGTTTAAGCTTTAGCATGGGGTGCAGGCCTTTGCTTGTGGCGAAGCACGCTGCAAAGGCCTCAAAATTTTTGACGGCTGCATCCATGTTTGTACTGCTGGTTTCGCAACAAAGGGGGGCCGTGTTTGTCATTTTTTGCCCGCTTCGCCGTCCCCACCGTCTTGCGCAGCACCGGCCGTTTTTTCATCTTTTTTGCCCAGGGCGTTTTCGCGCGCTTCGCGTTCTTTGGCTTCCTGGATGGTTTCCCAGCCTTCACCCCTGAATTTTCCGCCAGGGCCGAATAGTTTTCGCAAGAAAAGAGAGATGGCGACTAAAATGAGCAGTAGAAATGCTGCCCTGGCAATGGATGGCCAGATGCCGCCCTCATATCCATACCCGGTAAAAGGCCAGCCGGACCAGCCATCCAGTTTGGCGTCGAAAGAGAGCCAAAGGTGCTGGCTAACAACCTGCCATATATGTGAAACAGACATGCAAGAACTCCTTGATCTTCTGAATGCCGGGCAGTTGTATGCAAAATGCCCATTGGAAGGCAACATGGTCTGGTGGCCACGTACCGCTTTCCACCTTGCTCTGGCAAGGGGGGAGGATGCAGCTTTGCAACGTGTTTCTTGATATGATACCGGATGAATAGTTTTACAGCGTAACCATGCAATGAGATATACAATGCCCCTTTTTGTTAAAAGGCAGAGGTACACGTTGACGTTTGTGCTGAGAGAAGGCTATGATTACAAGCGTTCCCGGTAATCTGTATTAAACTAGCAGTTCCAGAGGGGTCAGGGTAGATGAGATTCCTGATTGTAGATGACGACTTTGATAGTCGGAAATTGTTGCAAAAAATACTGCGCCCTTATGGTGAATGTGAAGTCGCCGTTGACGGCGAGGAAGGCGTGGAGGCCTTCAGGGCTGCATTGAAAGAAGGGGACCCCTTCGATCTGGTAAGTCTTGACATCCTCATGCCCAATCTCGATGGGCAACAGGCCTTGCGTGAGATTCGGGAAATAGAAAAGGAACTGGGTGTAACCCAGGACAGGCTGGCCAAGGTCATTATGATCACCGGCCTGGATGATTCCCAGGAAGTGCATGACGCATTTTTTCTGGGCGACGCTACTTCATTCATCGTCAAGCCCATCCGTAAGGCCATCCTTCTGGAAGAAGTCCGCTCCCTGGGGCTGGACCTCGAAAAAGCCTGAGGATTTCGGCATCCAATCCACTGGCGCGACAGCATCAGGTCGTGTCGGTTTCCTTTTTGACAAGGCCGCCCTGAGGCCGTATTGCTTTGTAGTGCCGGAGTCGTTGCTGTCTTGTCCCGGCATGTGCAACTATCTGTTTATTATGATCTAAAATTCTGCCCCTGACTGCATCCATGAGCGGGTGCCCAGGTCAGGGAAAAATGCTAACGACATCTGTTGCAAAGGAGAGCAGAGAATGATCCCCGATGAACTTTTGTATTCCAAAAGCCATGAATGGGTGCGCCTTGAAGACGGCAAAGCCGTTATCGGCATCACTCATTTCGCCCAGGAGCAGTTGGGTGACCTTACTTTCGTCGAATTACCCGCTGCAGGCGATGCGCTGACTCCGGGCCAGGAGATGGGCACCGTGGAGTCGGTTAAGGCTGCAAGTGAAATATATTCCCCTGTAAAAGGCTCCGTGGAGTCCGTGAATATGGCGCTTGAAGACAATCCGGGCCTGGTCAACGAAGATCCGTATGGCGAAGGCTGGATGATTGTTGTGACTCTCGATGGTCAGCCTGAAGGTTTGCTCACGGCCGCCCAGTACAAGGAAGTCGTGGAAGCCGAAGCCCACTAAGATGAAAATTGTCTGTAAAGGGGGAAGGCTTGAGCTTAAGTTTCCCTCTTTACAGTAATTCCTTTTGTCGCATTCATAGAAGAACATTACCGCCCCTGTCTTATGGGACAGGAATGGCCTGTTCTGCAGCGGGGGCGGCCAGCAAGGAGCAGATACATGCCCTTTGTGCCGCATACTCCGGAGCAGGTGCAGGAGATGCTCGCCCTCATCGGCGTGCAAAGCCTGGAAGAACTCTTTCAGGATATCCCTGCACATATGAGGCCCAAAAGTTTCGACCTTCCTTCCGGCAAATCAGAGCTGGAGGTGCTGCGTCATATCGAACGTCTGGCCGGAAAAAACAAAGTAGACCTGGTCAGTTTTCTTGGCGCCGGCTTTTATGATCACCATATCCCCGCTGCTGTGGACGCGCTGATGTCCCGGGGGGAATTCTACACCGCCTACACGCCGTATCAGCCCGAAGCTTCCCAGGGAACGCTGCAGGCCGTGTTTGAATACCAGACGGCTGTGTGCCGCCTGCTGGAAATGGAATGCGCCAATGCTTCCGTTTATGACGGTGGATCCGCGCTTTTCGAGGCCATGATGATGGCCTTGCGCAAGACCAGGCGCTCCAAGCTCGTCATTGACGAAGCCCTGAGCCCGATCTACCGCATCATGCTCAGTTCCTACACCTCGAATCTGCAGCTTGAACTGGTCACCGTGCCGCAAAAGGACGGTGTCTCCGACATGGACGCGTTGATGGCTGCCGTGGACGAGACCTGCGCCGCTGTTGTGGTGCAGAATCCAAACTTTTTCGGCGTGGTCGCCGATTTTTCAGAGCTGTTTGCCCACGCAAGGGCAAAAGGCGCCATTTCGGTGGCAAGTGTGTACCCGGTGCTGCAGGCGGTCATCAAAACTCCTGGCGAGATGGGCGCGGACATTGCCGTGGCGGAAGGGCAGAGCCTTGGTTTGCCTCTGAGCTTCGGCGGCCCTTACCTGGGCATAATGGCCTGCACCAAAAAACTGGTGCGCCAGATGCCGGGGCGTATCGCCGGCCGTACAACGGAACTGGGCGAAAAGGGGCGCACCGGGTATGTGCTGACCCTGCAGGCCCGTGAACAGCACATCCGCCGCTCCAAAGCAACCTCGAACATCTGCTCCAACCAGGCCCTGTGCGCCTTGCGCGCACTGGTGCATCTCTGTCTGCTGGGGCCGGAAGGACTGGAGCGCGCAGCCGGCAGCGGCATAGAGCGCGCCCACTACGCTGCCGAACGGTTGCAGGAACTCCCAGGGGTTACGCTGTTGAACACGGCGCCTTTTGGCAACGAATTCGCCATAAAACTGCCTGTGAACGCCTACGAGGTGGTGGACCGGCTTACGCCACGCGGCTATGTGCCGGGATTTCCCGTGGGCGGGTATTATAAGGGCATGGAAAACGTACTGCTCATGGCCTTCACTGAGAAGCACTCCTTCGAAGACGTGGGCGTTTTGGCCGAACTGATAGGAGGCATCCTGTGAGCGTGAAAACAGTATTCCAGAAATCGGTGCGCGGTAGAGTCGGCGCTTTGCCGGACGCGCCTAAAAAGACTCCCGATACATTTTTGCCTGCCGGACTGCTGCGTGAAAAACGGGCCGGCTTGCCAGAACTCTCAGAACTCGACGTGGTGCGCCACTTCACTGAACTCTCGCGGCTCAATTTTGGGGTGGATGGCAATTTCTACCCCTTGGGATCCTGCACCATGAAATACAACCCAAAGTTCATGGAGCGCGCGGCCGGCATGCCCGGGTTTCAGGACCTGCACCCGCTCATGGCTCAGCTCAAGGGCGCGGGCCACTACACGCAGGGTGCTCTGGAAGTGATGTACGACATGGAGCAGCTCCTCTCCGAGATTACCGGCATGAGCGCATTTACACTGCACCCTATGGCCGGCGCACATGGCGAGCTTACGGGGGTAATGCTGATTGCCGCCTATCATAAGGATAAGGGCAACAAGAAGACGAAGATCATCTGTCCAGACTCGGCCCACGGCACCAACCCCGCTTCGGCGGCTCTGGGCGGCTTCGAGGTCGTCAATGTCTGCTCCAAGGACGGTATGATCGATCCCGACTGTCTGGCCGAAGTGCTTGACGACGAGGTCGCCGCGCTGATGATGACCTGCCCCAATACCCTTGGGTTGTTCGAGCAGGACCTGGAGCGCATCGTGAACATGCTGCATGAAAAGGATGCACTGCTGTATTACGATGGCGCAAACCTTAACGCCATTATGGGCAAGATGCGCGTGGGCGACGTCGGGTTCGACGTGGTGCACCTGAACCTGCACAAGACCTTTGGCACCCCCCACGGTGGGGGCGGTCCGGGCGCCGGGCCTGTTGGCGTGAGCAAACGTCTTGAACCCTATCTGCCCATTTCGCGCGTGGTCAAACTTCGGGACGGGCAGTTCTTCCTGGATTACGACTACCCGAAATCCATCGGCTACATGGCGCCTTTCTACGGTAACTTCGGGGTGGTGCTGAAAGCCTACTCCTATATTCTCAGGTTGGGGCGCGAGGGGCTTTCCCGCGTTTCTGAAATGGCCGTGCTCAACGCAAACTACATACGCAAGCGCCTGGAAGACCACTTGGAAATCCCGCACAACCGTATTTGCATGCACGAGTTTGTGGCCTCTGCAGTGCAGCAGGCAGAAAAAGGGGTGCGCGCCCTGGATATTGCCAAGGCCATTCTGGACAAAGGACATCATGCTCCCACGGTATACTTCCCGCTTATCGTCAAGGAATGTTTGATGATCGAGCCCACAGAAACCGAGAGCAGAGAAACCCTGGACACGTTTGTGGAGGACCTGATCGCTATTCTGGAACAGGCGGCAAAGGATCCCGAGGCGTTGCTGGAGGCCCCTGTGGCGACACCCATCGGCCGTCTGGATGAAACAAAAGCCGCACGGGATATGGTGCTGACCGATGACTTTTGACGCTCTGATCATTGGAGGAGGCCCGGGCGGACATGCCGCTGCCCTGGAGGCCGCCAGGCTTGGAATGAAAGTGGCACTGGTGGAGGAAACCCAGCTCGGAGGCACCTGTCTTAACCGCGGGTGCATCCCCACTAAGCTCTTTTTGGGCGCAACTGCGGCCATACCCGAGCTAGAGGCCCAGACCCGGCTCAAACTCTTTCCTGCGGAATCCTGGGAAAGGGTGCCACAGGCCTTTGACATGCCGGGATTGCAGGAACGCAAGCGCAGGCTGTTGCAGGGAACCAGGCAGGCGATAGCCAAGCAACTTGGTGCAGCCGGCGTGGAATACAAGGAAGGGCGCGCCCGTCTTGTGAAAGCAGACAAGGTGGAGGTCCAGACAGAAGCTGGCGCGGAAACGCTTGACTCAAGGGGCGTCATTCTGGCCACCGGTTCGCAGCCAGCCTTTTTTCCAGGCATGGAGCCGGACGAAGAGGTGGTGCTCTCCTCCAATGCCCTGCTTGATCTGGAGCAAGCGCCCGAAAGTATCATTATAATAGGCGCGGGCGCCATCGGTCTTGAATGCGGCGATTTTCTGAGCAGGCTCGGTACCAAGGTCGCCCTCGTGGAAGCTGTGGACCGGGTTGCCCCTGCCGAGGATGCAGAGGCCAGCCAGGTGCTCGGGCGTATTTTGAAGCGCTCAGGGTGGGCGCTGCATCTGGGGCGCAAGGTTGCTTCTGTGCAGAATGAAAACTGCCGCGCTGTTTTGCGTTTTGAGGATGGTGACACCCTGGAGGCCGAAAAGGCGCTGGTGGCAGTAGGGCGTAAAGCTGTCACGGCCGGTCTTGATCTGGAAGAGGCCCTGGGGCCGGTGCTGGACCCCAGAGGCTGGGTGCGTACCGATGAAAATCTGCAGGCGGCGCCAGGTGTTCTGGCTGTGGGAGATTGCAACGGCAAAATGCTGCTGGCCCACGCCGCTGCGCATCAGGGGCGCTTTGCAGCGCGTTTTCTGGCCGGTAAAGAAAAGACACCATACTGTCCGGGCCCCATGCCTTCGTGCATATATGGCGCGCATGAGGTTATGCGCACCGGCCCCTCTTTGGAGATGCTCAAAGCAGCGGGGGCAGTGGAACAGTCAAAATCCATGCTCGCGGCCAACCCTATCGCCCAGGCGGCAGGCGCTACCCAGGGTTTTGTAAAGGCGTACTGGCAAGAAGGGCGCGTGGCTTCCATTGTTGCTGTTGGGCACAAGGTCTCGGGTATGAGCACTGCTGCTTCCATGCTAGTTTCTGGGACATGGGACGAAGAGCGCATCCGAGGGTTCGTGTTCGCCCACCCCGCGCTTGATGAAGCGCTTGCGGAATGCCTTTTGGCCAAGCGTTCAGCGGTGGCATGATTTTTCTGCGGAGGAAAGTTAAAAAAGAGTTCACTTTTTTTTAATTTTGTGTAAGGTGAAAAAACCGTCGTGAGAGACTCCAGGCTCTGGAGGAATCTGGATTTTTTTGTCGACGGAACCCGATTGTTGAAGAATTTTCGTTTTACTTTTCTTCACAGCAGGGTTAATATGCCGTTCAAGTGTATTGCATTGGGCAAAAGTGGAAAAGGCATTTGGTCGGATTTCCGGCCGAGGCCGGGGAATTTCCGGTAACTAAAATGTGGAGGTGTATTGGTATGAGAATTGGGATGAAAACTTTTGGCAAGCTGGCCCTTTTGGCTCTGCTGGCGCTGCTGGTAGCGGCTCCTGCTCAAGCCAAAAAAATGAAAATGATCCCCAAAGTGGACAACATCATTTTCTTCCAGGACTACTCTGGTTCCATGGCCATGGGTCATGCAACCTACGCCTCGAAGAAAATCGCCATGTCCAAAAACCTGCTGTACGCGCTGAACGAAAAGCTGCCCGCACTGAGCTACAATGTTGGCGTGTACACCTTTGCTCCTTTCTCCGCGCTGGCTGCTGTTGCTCCTTACGACCAGGCCGCTGTTGAAGCCGGTATCGATCAGATCCGCACCAACTACGGCATCTTCCAGCGCAAGACCCCCATGGGCTACGGCATCATGGATCTGCGTCCTGTTCTGGACACCCTGAGCGGCAAGACCGCCATTGTTCTGCTTTCCGACGGTCGCCACAATGAAGGCATCGATCCCGTTGAGCAGGCCAAGGCCATCTACGCCAGCTACCCCAACGTTTGCTTCCAGGTCATCTCCTTTGCTGATGACGCTTACGGCCAGTCCGTTCTGGATGCCATCGCTTCTCTGAGCGATTGCTCCTGCCCCATGTACGACGGTACCCGTATGCTTGAAAACGGCACCACCATCGACGACTTCATCAAGTGCTTTGCTTACGACCTGGTCGCTGCTTGTGAAGCCGAAATGGTTATGTTCCGCACCATCCACTTTGACCTCGCCAAGTGGAACATCCGCGACGACATGATGCCTCTGCTGGAAGAAGCTGTGCAGATCATCAACGACAACGAGTGCTGCTACCTCATCGAAGGTCACACTTGCTCCTTGGGCTCCATTCCTTACAACCAGCGTCTGTCTGAAAAGCGCGCTCAGTCCGTCTACGACTGGCTGATCGGCCACGGTGCCAACAGCGCTTGTAAGCTGCAGACCATCGGTTACGGCGAACTCCGTCCCAAGCATGACAACTCCACTGAAGAAGGCCGCAAGCTGAACCGCCGCGTTGAAATCCGCGTGGTTGGTGACTAAGCTGCAACTTCTGCAAGACTAGTTTGAAAATTCCCGGCGATGCACCTTGCATCGCCGGGTTTTTTTGCTTTATAAAGGCCCACATGAATAAGACCCCAATCATCTATCTGCTGGCCCTTGTCCTGCTCCTGTCGTCTATCGGAGCATGTTCTTCTTCCGAAGAAGAAAAGGCATCAGATGCCGGATCTGAAGAAACTGTGCAAAGCCAGGAGCAGGCCACTGCACCCGGAGCCGCAGGAGATGCGTCAGTAGCAGATACGCCGTCTGCTGATTCTGCGCCTACTGCTCCGGTTGCTGAAGACGCCTCGGAATCTGCTGCTGCGCCGCCGCAAGAGATTGCTCCTGCCATCCCCGATGTTGCCGGCATTGAGACTGTCGTCAACATAGTGCAGGGCATGACGGTGCCCACGGTGGAAGTCATTGCGGAGATTGAAGTCGCGCCCGTGACTCCTCCCGAAGAAAAGAGCGATGCTACGGCTCCAGAAGCACCTGCTGCTGCGCCGGAAGCAAGTACTGCGGCTGAAGCACCGGTTGTTGCCCCAGAAGAGGCGCCGGCGGCTGCAGTGCCCCCGCCACCAGCTGCAAAGATGACAGCCGGCGAGGTTGCTCTTACGGTCTACGATGTTCCCGAAACTGCAAAATCTCGCAACTACCCGCCTACACCTCAGGTTTCCAATGAAAAGGAAGCTGATGTCACAGCTTCCTTTGGGGTAAGTGTTTCTCAAGAAAAAAAGGCTGAAGCGCCTGCCGAGAACATAGAGTTGGGTGTTCTTGCGCCTGCTCCGGAAGCTCAGGCTCCCCAGGCTCCCGAAGCCGCGGCCCCTGAGGCTGCGCCTGCGCAACAAGCTGAAAAACAGGAGCCAGAGCAACCTGCCCACGACATGAGCGTAGGTTTTGGTGCTCCTGAAGCCCCCAAGCAGGAATCCAAGGCCGCCGAAGCTCCTGCTGCTCCCAAACAGACTGCAGTCGCGACGCCGAAACCTGCGCCAAAACCTGTAGCTGTTCCCAAGCCAAAACCCGCAAAGAAAAAGCCTGAGCCGGTTGTCATAGGCAGCATACCCATACAGCCTTTGGAGGGGAGCACACCTACGCGTCCTGATGCTCCTCAGGTTGCAAAGCAGTTTGAGGATTTTGCGAAATACTGGGTCAAGAAGCTCAATGCAACCTATGTCCATGGTCCGGACAATATTGAGGTTGTTAATGAAGGCGGCACATTTATCGCCCGCTATACTGAGCTGGATCCTAAGTCTGTCTCCCTGCTGATCAAGGAAAAATCCTATGATCACACTCCCTTCGTGGGATTGATGAAGTACAAGGAACTTTCGTATCAGTCTGCAGGCGCAACGCCTGAAGAAGCGCTTAATGGGAAGTTCAAGGTTGCAAAACGTCTCGGTATCACAGAGATATTTCGTTACTCAGAAGGGAAATGGATCGAATAGCAGATGGGTGACGCCTTTATGAACGTCTAGCAGGTCTGGTTGCCGGGAGATATGATGGCGGATGATGAGGAAAAAAAGAATTGGCGGGTAGTCAAAACAATCCCTGAAAGCAAAGATGTCACCTCGGTCATTATTGAACCCCCTGAGGGCGAAGCGGCGCATCATAAGGCAGGGCAGTTTGCTTCCATTCGAATAATGACCCAGGACGGTTGGAGTGAGCCGCACCCGTTTACCATTTCCTGTGACGCCACTAATCCCAACTATCGTTTTACTATTAAAAACGTAGGTGATTTCACCGCCAGTGTTCAGGGGCTTAAGCCAGGCACGCCTGTGCAGTGCTCCAAGCCTTTGGGCGCTTTTTGTGAAGATATAGAGAACCACGAGCATATCGTCATGATTGCCGGTGGTGTGGGGATTACTCCTTTTCTCAGCGTGTTGCGTACTTTCAGATCCAAAAAAGCAGATAATCAGATCAAGCTTTTTTGGGCGAACAAGACTTTGGACGATGCCTTTGCCGTTCAGGAAATCTCCCAAATGACAAAGGATCTGAATCTTCAGGTGATACACGTTCTTTCCCGGCAGAAAGAACTGCCCGGCCCAGCAGACGATGGCAATGTGCATATTCGGCTGGGCCATCTTTCCAAAGAAATGCTGCAAGAGTTCGACATAAGCCCGACCGCTTCCTACTATGTGTGCGGCCCTCCTGCAATGCAGCAAGCCATACTTGGTATGCTGCAAAGCTGCGGGATTGATCCTGGGGACGTGCAACGGGAGGCATTCAGCTTTAACCAGAATCCTTGAACGCTGCATTTTCCCTTCACTTCCATACTGCAAATCGCTTGACGATTGCATCTCCATGCTTATTTTCCTGACAAAACAATCAGGAGGAGGATACAAGCATGGTCATAGATTTCAGTCCTTTTTTCAATTTACCCCGCAACCTGGAAAGCCTGCTCGAGGAGTCTCTTTCCTCCTCGGTCCGCCGTGGAGGCAGAAACTCCTACCCCCCCTTGAATATCAGTTCCGACGAAGAGAATCTGTACGTACGTTGTGAAATCCCTGGTGTGGCCATAGAAGACCTGGAAATCACCCTCGCTGAGTCCAGCCTCTCCATAAAAGGTGAGCGCAAGGCTTTAGAAGGAAAATATTATCGTCAGGAGCGCCCCATGGGTGCTTTCAACAGACTCGTCAACATCAACTCTCCTGTGGATCGCGATAAGGTGAAGGCTGATCTCAAGGATGGTCTGCTTACGGTGACCTTGCCTCGAGCTGCCGAGACCAAACCACGTAAAATAACCATTGGATAATCACCAAAGGTAAAAATAAAGGAGAGAGACATGTCTGAACAAGCAAGCCAAAACATGCCCCAATACCGCCCATGGGCCGATATTGTAGAGCTTGAGGACGGTACCCATATTTTTCTGGATATGCCTGGTGTGAGCAAGGACACTCTGATTGTTGATGTCGAGGACAAGGAGCTGGAAATATCTGCCTCCACGGGCTACCCTGCAGACCCTTTTTCCGGCACCAAGGAGCGCGCAAACCACGTGGAATTTGGCGGAGGCCGCTATCATCAGCGTTTTACACTTGCAGACGATGTGGACAGAGAGCGCATCTCAGCAACCCTGACCGATGGAGTGCTGGACGTGCATTTGCCCCGTTCTGAAAAGATGCAGCCACGCCGCATTGAAATCAACGCCGGCTGATTTCGACTACGTTTCCGTTACAAGAAAAGCACTCATGGGCCACCGTGAGTGCTTTTTTTATTTGGCGAAAGTGTATTACGCCGCCAGCGTGTTTGTTTTGATGGGGAGCTTACCAGATGCGCTGGGAAACAACACATGAGCGTAGTCCCATAAAAAGCGCGATCGGGGCTAGTAAACGAATTGCAGGACTACTCTGTAGTTTTTGTGCCTTGTATGGTAGCGGCAGTTGCCTTTTCCTTTAAGCTGGAAGCAAGGCTTGCCAAGAGTTGGGCAGCAGTATTCTGCACGCCAGGGTAGCTTTCCGGCTCCAGATGGGTGCGCATCCACTGCAGGGCAAAATCACAGTCCTCCTGCGAAATTGCCCCCTCCAGATTGGATTGGGCAGCAATCCCATCTTTGACCTGACATTGGGCCGCAGTAGCCACCCATTCCGCAGCGGCTAGCATGAAATCCTGCTGTTTCTCCTCAGGAATCTGTTCTTCGGCTTGCTGCTGCACAAGTTCCATAAAGCGTTTGGCAAGGAGCATGTACCCCAGCTTCAACATGCCAGGAGAAACCGCGTAGACCATATTAGGGGGCAAGTCTGGCGGAGAATACCGCGCAATGACCTCTTTGAGGTGTAGCGCTATCTTCCCTTTTTCCGCATCAGGTCCAGGCTGGTAGGCAGCCGCCAGCAGCATTGCGGCGTCCTGCATAACAGCCGCGGGACTGGTCAAGTTTTTTGGAGGAGGCAGCGCCCCTTGTTTGGAAGAAGCCTGTGGCGCAGCCTGTTGTTTTTGTGGGAGTGCCGGAACTTCAGGAGCGGCGTTGGTTTCGGGTTCGGCTATCTCAGGTAACGCTGGGGCGTTTTCTTCCAAGTGGAGAGGTTCCTTGGGCGTTTTGCTGACAGGACCAAATAACCAGGACGCAAGCAGCCAGCCACAGCCAAGAAGGGCTATGGCTCCTGCCACAAATCCAATATTGCGATTGATGCCGCGCATTATGCGGCTCCTTCGGGGAGGCTGCTTCCCATATGCTTTTGTTTTTGCATCAAGCAGGCGTTACATGGAATCCTGCTCGGGGGCAATCGGAGATTCAATCAACCCCATGCGATGCAGCGTCAGGAACAGGGCGCTATCATCAAAAGGCTTGCGCAGGAACACTGCAGGCTGCAATCCTTCGAGAATCCTGACTGTTTCCGAGGCGCGGAATGCGGCGAGAATAAGCAGGCGGGCCGCTCCATGCGCCGGGATTCGGGCCTGTTTTTCAAGTGTGCGCATGGCGCATATTGTGGGCATCATGTTTTGTGTGCGCCCGTTCTTGGTGGGGTAAAGGTCGCAAACAATAAGGTCAAAGGGCGCTTTTTTGGAGAGCGCCCCACTGAATTTGTCGAGGGCTTCGTTGGACGAGGTCGCGGCTACGCAGGGGCCAAAGGGTTCGAGCATGGCTGAAACCAGTTCTCGAATCGGAAAATCTTCACCTATGATCATTGATCGCACCTGTTCCCCCTCCTCATGGGAAAAATAACATGCAATATATTTTGGAAGCAAGGCAAGTTAATTCCCTCTAAGAAATAGTATTCTATTGTTCATTGACACTGGGGTATAAAAGAAGGGGAGGCGGAACGCCTCCCCGTATCATTGGATGCGTTAAGAAAATCGCTGCTTAATAAGGGTAATAATTCCGGTGGCCACTCCAGTTTGATCTTCTGGGTGACCTGTGGTGATAGTCCCGATTATACTTGACGCACTGTCTGTTGCCGCGGTGTCCGGATCTATAACAGTCTTGTCTGTAATGATGCTTTGGCTGTTTGTAGACGACGGGTTGCTGGTAAACGACAGGTTGTTGATAAACCACAGGCTGCCGATAGGTTTGTTGCTGGTAGACTGGTTGATTGTAGTAGCCGGTTTGCTGTTGGTTGGCGTATATTGCCTGTTCCGCCACCGTACCTGCCATGGCGCCTATGATTCCGCCGATCACGGCGTTTTGAACGCGATCATCCCTGTCCCCTACATTATATCCGACGGCTGCCCCTGCTGCCGTCAAACCAAGGGTGGGCAAGGCGTAGCTCTGACTGTACGGCCCCCAGGCAGAACCCGGACCTGCCACGCACCCGCCAAGTGAAAGTGCCAGCAGAAGAATAATGGCAAAAACCGGTGTTTTTCGCCGTATGGATGAAGAGTTGTTTATCATGGTTCCACTCCTTGCTTGCGCGGTATGGCGCCCCCCATTGGTGTCTCACGGGCGCAAGTGACAAATGCCTTTGTTATGGCAGACGATCGTCTTTGATCTGAGGTTGACAGAAAAATCAGGCTTCTCCACGATTCTTTTTTCTGGTTGGAAAAGCATCGGTGATTCCGGGCACCTGAATACATAAAAAAGTATGCTCTTGCACAGCATCAGAGGGGATGCTTCATGTCGAAACCAGCATCGCACCAGCTCAAAAGCGCGGAAGAATTGGATGCGCTTGCCGCTTCTTTCAGGCAAAGCCGGATTTTGCTCAGCGCTGTGGAGCTGGATTTTTTCAGCATTCTGGAGCAGGGCAGGATGACGGCCCCTGCTGTTGCAGAGCGCGCAGGCGCGGACCCGAGAGGGGTGGATAGACTTTTGCGTGCCTGCTGCGCAATTGGCCTGCTGCAGATGAAGATGGGTGCGCGTCGGGATGAGGATGTTTTTTTCAATACAGAGGCCGGGGCAAAGCATCTGGTGCGGGGAAAAGAAGAATTTCTCGGAGCTTTGGACCACCAGAACACCTTGTTTCATTCATGGGCGCGGCTTACTGATTCAGTGTACGCGGGGGGCACGGTGTTGCAAGAGCCGGATATGGCCGAACGAGATGCACACTGGTTCGAGCCTTTTATGGCTGCCATGTACGCCAGGGGGCGACATGCGGCGGACGCCCTGATCGCCAGACTGGACTTGGAGCATGTGGATACCGTACTGGATGTGGGCGGCGGACCAGGAGTACATGCGATGGCGTTTGCGCGGGCAAAGTCGGGGGTGCGCGCGACGGTTTTCGACCTGCCCCAGGTCGTACCTATC
Source organism: Desulfovibrio biadhensis (assembly GCF_055388615.1). Classification (NCBI taxonomy): domain Bacteria; kingdom Pseudomonadati; phylum Thermodesulfobacteriota; class Desulfovibrionia; order Desulfovibrionales; family Desulfovibrionaceae; genus Desulfovibrio; species Desulfovibrio biadhensis. The sequence goes on along the minus strand of NZ_AP042477.1, from coordinate 4,871,788 downwards.
ACTAGGCGCTATATAGAAAAGGATGGCATGGGGCACGCAGTGGACACCATCCCCGGAAATTTTCGCATGGAGCATCTGTCCACGCCGGGGAGCAGGCAGTATGACCTGGTCTTCCTCTCCTCCATTGTGCACATGCTGCCGCCGCAAGAATGCCGCGCCCTGCTGCAGAAAGCGTATGAGGCCACCGCCAACGGTGGCAGGACAGTGGTGCTTGATTTTATTATAGATGAAGCGCGACTTGCACCTCCTTCTGCCGTGATGTTTGCCTTGACCATGCTGGTGAGCACCGCCCGTGGCGATTGCTATACGGAGGAAGAGGTGGCCTGTTGGATGCGAGAGGCCGGGTTTCACGCCGTCCACCGCGTAAACGCAATTGCGGGAACGGCGTTTATTATCGGATGCAAGCAGGAGTGATGCATGCTGACACTCATTCAATCTTCATATTTCAGGGATCTGCTGGAAAGTTTTTCCTATGGTGTGGTGATTTTCAACGCCAAGGGCGAGGCCTATGCAGTGAATGCAATTGCAACACAGCTCCTGGAGCGCTCCGCAGAGGAGTGCGCCGGAAAAAGCGCGGCCGAACTGTTTCAGAGATTGGAAAAATCCCAGTCCATTCAGGAGATGTTGCTCGCTTGCAAGGACAATCCGAGCTGCCCGCGTGCTGTGGAGACAGTGCTCGTCACAGCGGAAGGTGATAAATTTCACCTCTCCGTGGCATCATCCCTGCTCATCGAGAACAAGAAAATATTTGGCATACTCGTCTCCCTGCATGACAATACCCATATTTATAAACTTCATGAGCGTGAAAAACTCATCATGGAGCATAATCACCGTTTGCAACGCGAGCGCGCTGAAAGTGTTCTGCACCTTTCACGTGCCATGGCGCACCAGATACGCAATCCCGTCATGAGCATCGGCGGATTTGCCAAGCTTTTGCAAAGGCGGGTGAAAAACGACGAGCTCGAAGAATTTGCAAGCGCCATCCTTGAAGGCTCACAACGGCTGGAAGATATGGTTCGCGCGTTTACAAGTTTTACGGGAATCAAACCAGGAATTGTAGAACCCATTGAAATTGATATGCTCTTGCGTTCTGCTCATGAGAGCGGGCAGGTTCTTGCCGCAGAGCTGGAAAAAGGCGTGACGTGGCATATTGAGAGTAAAAAGGGCAGCGTCATGGCAGACCCGGCGCTCGTGGCGCAAGCATTTGAAATATTGCTGCGCAACAGCCTTGAGGCAATGGAAGCAGGGGGCGAAATCGCCATCGCCGCCATGACGTGCGTTGCCCCCAATGAGGACGCGTGCTGCTTTGAAATACTCGATGCGGGGGGAGGCATTTCGGAAGAAGTGATGGCGTATGTTTTCGACCCGTTCTTTTCCACCAAGGCGGATGGCACGGGCATGGGCTTGTGTACGGCGCGGCGCATTGCTCAGGAGCTTGGCGGAGCCCTCATACTGCAAAACCGTAACGTTTTGGAGCCGCATGCCGTAAAGGGTGTTCGCGCTGTGCTGCAATTACCGCTGGCATAAGTATCTGGTGATGTTCTGACATACGTGGTACCTGCCCCTGGTGATACCGCCTGGGCGTGCGTTTATTAAGCTGTTTCAGTGTACTAGTGCTTTTGGCGGATACTAAAGGGGAGAGAATGGAAATCGATCTGTTCGCACTGTTGTGGAACAATCATACTCTGGTTTTTTTTCTGGTTCTAGGGCTAGGCTATCTGGCCGGGAACATCCGGGTGGGGCAGTTTCAACTGGGGCCCACATCCGGTGTGCTGCTTGCGGGTCTTTTCTTCGGGCATTTCGGGTTCAGTATGAACCCCGCCATTCAGGAAATCGGTTTTATCCTTTTTATCTATTCCGTGGGATTTCAAGCCGGGCCGCGTTTTTTCAACGTCTTTCTCGAGGACGGCATGAAGTACGCGCTTCTCTCCATTGTCGTTGCCCTTACCGCCATTACCCTGGCCGAGTTCTTATCCGGACAGCTTGGCTTCAATCCTGGTCTTGCCGGTGGTTTGCTGGCCGGCGCCCTGACCAGTACGCCAACCCTGGCCGCGGCGCAGGATGTCGTCACCAACGGCCTGGTCGCAAAGGCCCAAGGAGGGGTGGATGCCCTGACGGCAACTCAGATGTTGGAAGATTTGAGCGAAGGCTACGCCATCACCTATTTGTTCGGCACCATGGGGCTCATCGCCTTCATCAGGCTGATGCCCCGACTGCTCCGATTTGATCTTGCATCTGAATCCAAAGCTCTTGCCAAAAAAAAGCGCCTTGATGACGAACCGCACGAGCATAGTGATGACGCATGCAGCAAGCCAATGATTCGGGCTTTTGAAGTGATGGCGGGGGAGATGACTGACCGCCCCTTGAAGGATATCCACCTGAGCCGGCAAACCGGCTGTGTCATCCAGGAAGTGAAGCGAGACGGGGACCTGTTCAAGCCGGACGGTGATACTGTCCTCTCACCAGGAGACAGGGTCAGCGTTGTCGGGCCATTGGATAAGTTGGAAACCTTGAGCGAGCGCCTGGGGCAGGGCATTTTTGACGGTGATCTGCTGAAGGCGCCCATTGATAGCGCAACTGTCATAATTAGTGGCAATGTTGCGCCCGGCAAACGGATCAGCGAATTGCACACTGTGGCGCGATACGGGTGCTTTGTTTCCAGGATCATTCGGGCGCAGATAGAATTGCCCCTGGACATGGATATACTGTTGGAAAAGGGGGATGTGGTCACTCTTTCCGGCGGCAGGGAAAGACTCAAGGAACTGGTGGATATCCTGGGGCACCAGGAGCGCACCATCGTCAAGACAGACCTGGTTACTTTTGCCTTTGGTATTGTCGCCGGTCTTTTCATTGGCGGCTTCACCGTAAAAATCGGCACTGTTTCCTTTGGGCTGGGGAATGCCGGTGGATTGCTGATTTCCGGCATAGTTATTGGTTTTTTGCGCTCCCTGCACCCGACATTTGGCAGAGTACCGCCTGCTGCACGCTGGATTCTCATGGAACTGGGATTGATGTTTTTCATGGCGGGTGTCGGACTCAAGGCGGGGAAAGGCATTGTGGAGGCCTTACTCTCGGTGGGAGCGCCTCTTTTCCTGTCCGGAGTGGTCATAACCCTGGTGCCTGTGTTTGTGGGGTTTGCTTTTGGACGCTGGGTGCTGCGGCTGAATCCTGCCTTGCTCATGGGTGCGCTGACTGGCGCCATGACCAGTACACCAGCGCTTAATGTTGTGACCCAGGACGCCAAAAGTCATTTACCCGCATTGGGATATGCAGGCACCTACACCTTTGCCAATGTCTTTCTGGCCTTGGGCGGAACGCTCATGATGATTTTTTGAAAGCGATCAGAGCGCAGTCAGTTGGGCGTTTTAGTTTGATGCTTTCCGGTGTGGCAAAGATTCAATCAGGGGCTTTTGGGAGGGGCAGGTAAAAAAGAAGGCGCCGCCCGTTAAGAGAGCGGCGCCGTATATGGCAGCATGAACTATTCGGATTCTTCAGGATAGCCGGCGCCCTTCCAGGCAAAGATGCCGCCGGGGTAGCGGTAAACATTGGTGTAGCCCATTTTCTTGGCCCAGGCAGCGCCATTGTGACTACGGGTGCACTTCACAAAACCACAGTAAACAACGATCAGCTTGTCCTTGTCTTCGCCAAGCATGGCTTCGTAGTCTTCCTGGCTCTTGCCTGCGGTTTCTTCGCTATTCCAGGTTTCCATATCAGGAATGGGAAACAGGAATTGTTTTGCGCCGGGGACGTGGGCTTTTTTGTAACTGTCTTCATAGGGCATGGTGTCGATGATCAGCATGTCTTTGCCTTCGTCCTTCCACTTTTTGAGCTCTTCAGTGGTGACGACATCGTATCCGCCGCGCTGCACTTCACGAACCAGCTTGACAGCTCCGGTTTCCTTTTCCACTTCCTGCTTGAATTTGTCGTCTCCCTGATTACAACCCGCCAGCAACAGTCCCATGACTGCAATAGCCAGGAAAAGTCTGACTGCCTGGTTGTACCTTACCTTGTGCATCGTGCGCCTCCGTTTTCTGCTTGCGAGCGCTTTTTACCGCGGGGAAAAAAACCGAACGGCATGAGCGTCGCGAGTTTTGGTTTATGCCGCCATCGCCACCAATAACAATAGATACAGAGGACAAGCAGACCGGCGTCGCGAAGCAATGCCTGCCCCAAACCATGATAGGCCTCGGCCTCTGGATCTTCAGGACCATAACAACCGCAATCGATATCCAAACCGAGCCGCATGCCGTGCCAAAGCACAAGCATGAATACGACGGTCAGTCCCGTGAGCACCGCGAGCCCCCCTCTTGTGTCAAAGAGAAGAGCAATGGCTGCAAGCACTTCAAGGAGGGGGAGCGCTACGGCAAGCGGGTACAGAGACCAGACGGGAACAAGCCCGTAGCCGCTAATGACCTGTGCAAACGCAGAGGGATCAAACAACTTTATCCCGCCTGCGTATAAAAATACCGCAGCCAATATAAAGCGGGCAATACGATAACACCACCTTGAATCCAGCAAGGCAATGTTTCGCTGTCCATTGGGTTGGTTCGGCTGCAGCATGATTGCCCTCACTGCCAAAGTTGCCCGTGGAGAAAACACTGGTTCCATTGCTCTTATCAGGTGCTAATGGGGCAAACAAATTGAAATTGTAAATACGGAATCGATAAATGGATAGATAAACGTAGGGGAATGTCCTGCTTTGCATAGCAAATCCCGGTGGGATATGTTGGGCAAAAGTTTTAAGGAAAGTTGTCAACCCCCTGCGGGAGATGTCCGTCTACATATGCAAAAGCCGGAGCTCTCCCGGAACAAGCCGTTTTTCCTGGAAGGGGTGGCACGTAAACCGGAGCAAGGCATGCTGCCGAATGGAACACCTCCGCCAGAAGCGGTGACACAACTGGTTTTGCAAGCACAAGCCGGAGAGAGAAGGGCTTTTGAGGAACTCGTGCAGCTGCACCATGAGCGCATCTTCCGTATGGCCTGGTACAGGCTGCGCTCCAAGGCGGATGCAGAAGACGTGGTGCAGGACGTGTTTCTCAAGGCTTTTCGAAAACTTTCAGGACTGGAAAAACCGGAGCGCTTTGGCAGTTGGCTGTCGAGTATTGCTTTCAACGCCATCCGGGATGAAGGACGCAAACGTAAGTTGAGGACGTTGTTCTTTTTGGAGCGCAAAGAAGACGAACCCTCCCCTGGAGAGGAGGGAGGCAAGGGCGAAAAAGACGCCCACGGCACCATGGAGCAGGTGCTGACAAATGATTTCTGGCGGCATGTAGAACGCTTGAGCGAGGTGCTGGGCGCAAGAGAAAAGGAAATTTTCATGCTTCGTTTTTTGGATGGGCTCGAAATCAAAGAGATAGCAGAGACCATAGGCAGAAGCGAAGGCACCGTGAAGACAAGTTTGCACAGAGCTGTGATGAAGTTCAGAAAAGATGGTACATTACGGGACTTTTTGCATGAGAGGGCATTATGAACGCACGCGAGCATATAAGTGAAACCCGGCAGGCGGAACTGGCGGCAGGGCTGGCAGTTCCCACAGCGCAGGAACTGGCGCACCTGGAAGCCTGCCAGACTTGCGCCCGGGAAGTGCAAAGCTTGAAAGAAGACCTGCGCGCTTTTGGCCGCATGGCTCAGGAAAGAGCGCCAGCTTCTTCGGCTACAGTACACCTGCCCGCAGCTTCGCCCGGACGCTTATCTTCCCCTCTCCGGCGACGCGCCAGGCAGGACCCCGTTATCCGGCGGCAGCGCATGTTTGCCGGTTTTGCGCTGGCGGCGGCCGCCGCCGCCTTCATGCTGACCCTGCTTGGGCGGCCTTACGATACCGAACCGCTGCACATGGCCCATAACAAGCCCGTCACCCAACAGCATCTGCAAGCAGGCCTGGACCAGGACGCCCATTTTATTGCTCAGGTGAAGCAACTGGAGCAGAACCCACTGCCGTCCATGGTGACTGACCTCATCGGGGATGTTGATAATAGCTTGGATGATGAGGAGTTCATATTGTTCATGGATTCCGAAGAAGGTGACGTCTACATGAAAGCCGTGACATCCTGATAACCACGGCGCCATACGTTTATAATTATACGGAGACTAAAATGATCTGGAAGAACATTATTTCGCGTGTAGTGATGATGCTTGTATTACTGGCGACCCTTTTCTTGACTGGGGTGGCCCACGCCGCGGGCGGCGGCGATGATGATCCTTTTGGGCGTTGGTGGCAAAAGCCCAGCATTGCCAACAAAATGGACCTGGACGACAATTTGATAGCAAAATTGGATGCTCTTTACCTTGAGCGGAAAAGTCGGCTTATCGACCTTAAAGCCGCCCTGGAAAAGGAAAAACTGAAACTCAAGACAATGCTGGATACGCAGAACCCCACACGCAAAGAAGCCATGGCGCAATTTGAGCTTATAAATGGCCTGCGGAACCAACTTGGCCATGAGCGGTTCACCTATTTTCTGGACGTGCGTGACATGATAGGGCCGGAACGGTTCAAGGTTCTGGCCGAGTGGTACAAAAAACGCCATGATGCCATGCGTGAGGCCTTTCGGAAAAAGGCAAAAGAGTTGGATAGCGATGAAAACTCGCAATAACGGGAAGTAAAGAGGCGGATTGTACTGCGCTTTGCCCTCAATAAAGGGAGATTGTCCGAAGCGACTACGAGAGCCTTGCGCCGCCAGTACAGATGACGTACATCAAAAGCCGCGTGCCTTCAAAACAGGTATGTGGCTTTTTTGTCATATATCTAAAAAGTTATGAAGTTATTCGTGCTTCATGACATTATGCTGTAATCCTGTGGCATATGCCGCCAACGCGCTGTAGCGAGCGCCAGAACTCTGCCCCTATACATACGACACATGACTTTTACAGCCAAAGCATCATATACCGCCCCTTTATTGCCACGAGCAGGGGTGCAGGCTGTAATAGCCGTGCTGCCAACATGCCTGGTTGTGGGGTATTTGTTTATGCTGTCCAGCCAGGTGCCGGACCTGGCGGCGTATTACAAGGCGCAACGCGCCGCTTCTCCTGACCTGGCATTTCTTCTCAAGATGCTGACAAATTGGGGCAACCCGATTTTCTATGTCGTGTATGCCACCATCCTCTTTGTGGGGTGGAAAAAGCAGGATAAAACCAGGGTGCGTTTTGCCCTCACATATCTCATTGTTCAATTGGTAATCAGTTTTGCCCTAGTCAGAATGTTGAAGATAACCCTCGGGTGCCCCCGCCCTGGTGTTGGTGGACCGTGCATTCCATTCAGTTTTGACGGAGGGCACAATGGTTTGCCTTCCGGGCACACAGTGGAGATTACCGGCGCCACGGTGCCCCTTGCCATGCGATGGGGCAAAGTAATTATTTCGTTTGTTTTGGGGTGCTTTATCGCCTTGCTGGCCTTCAGCAGGGTCTACCTTGGGTGGCATTCCCCTGTGGATGTGGCTTTTGGCCTGGCATTTGGTCTGTTTGCCGCCCTTCTTATTCATAGTTATGGACGGTCATCGTGAAGATTGCTGAACGCACTCGCCCTTTTTTGGAGGGCATTTACAGTCTCATGTCCAAACAGCCTCTGCTGTTCCTGGCTGTCATTTTAGCATTGCAGACAGGGTTTTTACTCGAAAGCAGGGCGCTCTGGTTTTCGGATGAGATCCGTTACGCAAACGTGTTCTACAATTTGCTGGACGGAAAGTGGCTTGTACTCTACCTGAACGGGGAATTTTACCCTGACAAGCCCCCCATTTTCTTTTGGATGCTCTGGCTGGTGCGCCAGGCTACCGGGCTGGAAGGCGCGCCACTCTTTTTTATGGGAGCTGCCATCAGTGGCTTTTTCTATCTGGCGGCAACGCTCTGGCTTACACGGTTGCTGGACCTGAGCAAGGAACTGCGTTTCGGTGTGGGCGCCTTGCTGTTGACGACGTTCTACTTTGTAGGGCTGACGCACTATGTCCGTATGGATTTGCTCTTCGCCTCCTTGATCATTGCCAGCGAGGTTTGTTTTTTCAAAGCCTGGAAACGAGAAGTGGCTTTTGGTTGGACAACCGCGGGATTTTTTCTGGCTGCGGTGGCGGTGATCACCAAGGGGCCGTTGGGCATAGTGTTGCCGCTGGTCGGCAGTGTTGCCTATCTCTGGTGGACGCGGAATCTGCGCAGGCTGCGGCGTATTGATGTCTGGCGAGGGGTGCTCGTCGCTCTGGGGCTTTTGCTTCTCTGGGTTGCCGGCACATTGATTATCGAAGGCCGCCCGTATCTTGATAATATCTTGTACGAACAGGTTTACCGGCGTGCGGTGAACACCTGGCATCACGAGCAACCTTTTTATCATTACTTCCTCACGTTTCCGGCGGCTTTTCTCCCCTGGACTCTTGCGCTTCTTGTTCTGCCGTTGCGTCGGTTGTTTTCCCGGGATTTCTGGCAAAGGGTACGCGTCACCCGCGGCTTGCGCGAGGGGGCTGAAGACGGCCTGGTCTATTGCTGGTGCGTGTTCCTGGCCGGTTTCGCTACGCTTTCCGCAGTAAGCATCAAAATCGTGGTGTATTTGTTGCCTCTTTTCGCTCCCTTGGCGGTGATAACAGCGCATTGGCTGTTGCATGTGGCGGAAAAGCAGAGCGCCAGGCTGTTTGGCGGCATTGCCCTTGTTCTGGGACTGTTGGGCGCAGTGCTGCCTTTTGCCAATCTGCTGCACCCGTGGCCGATCACAATCAAAGGGGTAGTTCTTTGCGGCCTTTTGCTGCTGGCGCTGGCTTTTCTATTGTGGCAGGCGGTGCCCCGCACATCGCCAAAGGCCTCGTTGGTCGCACTGGTTATCGCGGTAATCCTTTGGATACAGCCTGTGGGCTTGATTCTTGCTCCTTCGCTGGATGCTATCATGAGCCCCAAAGCCCAGGCAGAGGTGTTAGCTGCTTACGCTGACAAAGGCTACGACGTGATGGCCTACAAGATGTACTCAGGCACCTACACCTACTACGCAGGGCAGAACATCCATGAAATAGCGGACTGGGATGAAATGCTTGCCGAGTTGGGCTCGCACGACAAGGTCGCTCTGGCCATGCGCCGAAAGTATTGGGACCAGTGGGAGAACCGCCCTGCTGATTTGCAAGTGGTGCACGAACAGTGGATTGCTGACCGCCCCTTTGTGGTTATCGTAAAGGGAGGTGCAGCCGATACATCTGGGGGGGCGCCTGACGCCACCGAATGAGCGGCTGGGCAATGGTAAGAAAAAAGGCCTGTGCGGCAAGAGCTGCACAGGCCTTTTGTATTGGCGTAATGAACGAAATCAGCTGTTGATGGCCATGGCTTGCGTGGATTTGAGCTTGTAATGCGGCTTGGAAATATTTTGGGATTCCACATCCTTAGCAGTAAGGTTGACAGCCCTGTTTCCCTTTTCGCACTGCTCGTATTCACGCACGAGGGTGTCCATCAATTCCTGAACGGAGACTATTTCTTTTACTCGATGCACGTTGGCCCCGGCAAAGGCAAGCGCATGGTTCATTTTGCCGTGTCTGGCGTTTATGAGCGCCCGTGCAATGCAGTAGGGACTTTGTTCATGGTCGCACCCTTTGAGGCAATGATAGGGGCAATTCAAGGGGTGACGCTTGCCCTGATCCACAGATTCTATAAAGGCATTACGGAGGGCGCGCCCCGGCATGCCTACCGGGCTTTTAACAATGACCATGTCCTCTTCAGTAGCATCGATATATGCCTGCTTAAAGTCATCAGAGGCGTCGCATTCGTGGGTGGCGACAAAACGTGTGCCCATCTGTACGCCATCGGCGCCCAGCTTGAGCATGGCGTGGATGTCCGCACCGGACCAGATGCCGCCTGCGGCGATGACGGGGATCGGGCGCCCTGCCATTTCCACATAAGGTTTTACAGCTTCAATGACGTCGCACACCAATGTTTCAAGGCGAAAGTTCTGATCTTCGATCTGCTCGGGTTTGAAGCCAAGATGGCCACCGGCCTTTGGACCTTCAACCACAAAAGCGTCTGGCAGGCGCTTGTGCTTGACCTTCCAGTTTTTACAAAGAAAGGCAGCCGCACGCCCGGATGAGACAATGGGGGCGAGTTTGGGGCCGCCCTCTGCAGGCACGTATTTCGGCAGCGCAGTGGGCAGGCCGGCGCCTGAGAAAATGATGTCGGCGCCTTCATCCACGGAAACGGTTACGATTTCCTTGTAATTGGAGATGGCGGTCATGGCGTTGACGCCAATGACGCCGGAAGTTTTCTCTCTGGCCAGGCGAATGTGGCGCGCCATGGCGCGGGTGTTTGCAGCTACGAAGTCGGATTTGAAATCCTGCTCTTCAAAGCCGATGACGGCTGCGGCAATGACGCCGATACCGCCAGCTTCGGCCACTGCAGCAGCAAGGCCGGAAAGTGAAATGCCCACACCCATGCCTCCCTGGATAATGGGAAGTCTGGGTTGAAGCGCACCAATGCGAAGAGCGGGTAAAGTCATTGTGAGGCCCCTCCTTGCTACCTTGGGGTAGAGGGTCTGGATGAGGTTGCTGCCGTCCCGGAATGCAACTGGCAGTGCATGAAGCGGGGGCAGGGTCCGGTGTTGCATCCGGATCCAGTGCAATAAAGTCCTGTCATGTCTGCGAAGGCCGCGTTCCTTCCGTGGTCTCGCTAGGGACCTGATGCAGGTGCATAAATAGCGGATGACACACGCTTTGTCCGCCTTTGTTAGCACCTCCCGGGAAAATACGAGGAGGGGAGTCCATGACTCGGTACGGGCGAACCGCGCTGATCACGCCGAAACAAAGCTTGTTTCGCTGTCAGCGTCTTTAAGGAGCCCGAACCTAAACTATTTACTTCAAAAGAGCAAAATGGTTTTTTGCCACAAGAATGTAGAAAATCCGGCGGTTCCCGAATTACAGGAACCGCCGGTTCATTACAGTTTTGTCAGGAATGCTCTTCAGCCGATCATTTGGCGGGCTTAAGCGGCTCCTCTGAGAATTCAAAATTCTTTTTGCCAAAAGCTCCGTACCAATCGATTTTTCGTGTCAGGAACATGAGCAGTGCAAGAATTAAAAAGATGCCAAAACTTCCGACCAGCAGTGCATAATCCTCCAATTGCAGTAGAATGTAGTAAAAACCATAAAGTATGAAAAGCGTCAGCGCAATGAGCATGCTCCAGCGGTTGCTGCGTAATACAGCCCGTGTATAGCCGGCAATGCTACTGATGACCGCCAGGGACGCAATGGCGTAGGAAACGTCAAAGGTGACGTGTTCTGAAAGAGCAAGCAGCAACAGATAGAAGACAACAAGGGCAAGGCCGACCAGCAGATAGTTTACTGGGTGCAGGGTGCGCCCTGTAAGTATTTCAGTCAGAAAGACGGCGGTGAACGTGAGCAGAATGAACAACAGGGCGTACTTGGTGGTGCGCATGGATTCCTGGTACTGACTCACAGGGAGCAGCAGGTTGACGCCAAAATGGGCGCTTGAAAGGGCCGCGTTGCTGCCGCTCCATTGCTGTGGGTAACTGCGGTTCAGGTGTAACACCTCCCATTGTGCGCTGAAGTCTGCATCAGTAACTTCCCGGGTATCTGGCAGAAATTCGCCGTCAAAGCTGGGGCCGGGCCAGTTGCCCTGCAAGGATACCGTGGTAGTGCGCCCCGCAGGGGTGAACATCAGTCCGCCTGATCCTTTCAGTTCCAGGGGCAGGGAGAATGCAACGTTTGTATCACCTTCCGGCGCCATAACCCGGGCGTTGACCGCGGACCCTATCTCCGCATCGCTTACCGGGCCCGACTCCACGGGAACCTCTTCTCCGCCCCAATCCAGTGCAAGGGCCGAATCTATGCCACGCATGTCGCTCACTCCCAGGGAAAATACCGCCTGATCCCAATGAACCGCCACTACATCTTCGCCCCGGGTTACATCCGCTATGTCCAACTGGCCGAATTCCCCCTGCACATTCAGGGCGGCGGTGTATACAACCGTTTCAAATATGGAGCGGTAGCGGGTCTCCGCCATTATTTTCCCAGTAATATTCAGACTCTTTGGTAAAAAATAGGCGTTTTTCGTCACCATTCGGGAGCGTTCGACAATACTCTTGCCGGATTTCTCTTCTTCGCGGATGGAAACAGTGTAGGGCACTTGGAGAATGGGTCCCATGAGTGTCTGCGAAAATCCCCACTTACTGCTGATTTCGTCCACAACACCCATGCGACGGTACTCGCGTTCGCTGATGATGTTTTCAATGAGTGTCATAGGCACCAGCAGAATCAGTGTGATGCCAAAAACAACTAAAAGTCTGAGACTTGGAGATGAACGAAGAGAAGGCATGCGTGCGCTCCTTGTTGACGGTTGGGAGAGTCGATGCTTGTCTGATTACTGTACAGGGAAAAATGAAACAAGATATCTACTGAAAATGTATTGTAAAATTGGAGACGTGAATTTTTGCTTCAATTTGGGCTTTGCGGTAAGGGCCTTATTTATGCAGTGTTTTTATTTGGCGTACGCATAAAAAAAGCCCGGGCTCCTTGAGGAACCCGGGCCATACAGACATAAGATGCGACTGAAGGGGATGGTGGCTTAGTACATGCCGCCCATGCCGCCCATACCGCCCATGCCACCGCCGGGCATAGGAGGCAGGTCCTTCTTATCTTCAGGCTTTTCAGCGATGGAGCACTCGGTAGTCAGCAGCAGGGAGGCCACGCTGGCAGCGTTCTGCAGAGCGATGCGGGTCACCTTTTTAGGATCGATGACACCAGCAGCGATCAGGTCTTCGTACTCGCCGGTGGAGGCGTTGAAGCCGTAGCCGTCCTTGCCGTCACGGACTTTGCCGAGGACGATGGCGCCTTCGAAACCAGCGTTCTGAGCGATCATGCGCAGGGGCTCTTCAGCGGCACGGCGCACCAGGCTGATGCCGGCCACTTCGTCGTCGTCGCTGCCCTGGACTTTGTCCAGAACGGTAGCGGCGCGCACGAGGGTAACACCGCCGCCAGGCACGATGCCTTCTTCAACGGCAGCGCGGGTAGCGTTCAGAGCATCTTCAACGCGGGCCTTCTTCTCCTTCATCTCAGTCTCGGTGGCAGCACCGACATTGATGACGGCAACGCCGCCCACGATCTTGGCTAAGCGCTCCTGGAGCTTTTCGCGGTCGTAATCGGAAGTGGTTTCTTCGATCTGAGCGCGGATCTGCTTCACACGGGCCTTGATGTCATCGCTGGAGCCGGCGCCGTCAACGATTGTGGTGTTTTCCTTGTCGATGACCACGCGCTTGGCGCTGCCCAGCTCGTTCACGGTCACGCTCTCGAGCTTGATGCCCAGGTCATCGGAAACAGCAGTGCCGCCGGTCAGGATGGCGATATCCTGCAGCATGGCCTTGCGGCGATCACCAAAGCCGGGAGCCTTCACGGCAACAACCTGCAGGGTGCCGCGCAGCTTGTTGACAACCAGGGTAGCCAGGGCTTCGCCTTCGATGTCTTCGGCGATGATCACCAGGGGGCGACCCATCTTGGCAACCTGCTCGAGTACGGGCAGCAGATCCTTCATGGCGGAGATTTTCTTCTCGTTGATCAGGATCAGGGGCTCGTCCATCTCGCAGACCATCTTCTCAGGATCGGTCACGAAATAAGGGGAGAGGTAGCCGCGGTCGAACTGCATGCCTTCAACCACGTCCAGGGTGGTCTCCAGGCCTTTGGCTTCCTCAACGGTGATAACGCCTTCCTTGCCGACCTTGCTCATGGCTTCGGCAATGATGTTACCGATGGTGGCGTCGCTGTTGGCGGAAATGGTGCCAACCTGTGCGATTTCTTTCTGCTCGCGGGTGGGCTTGGCCAAGCTCTGCAGCTCTTCGTTCATGGCTTCAACAGCCTTGTCGATGCCGCGCTTGATGGCCATGGGGTTACGGCCGGCAGCTACGAGCTTTACACCTTCGTTGAAAATGGCCTGGGCAAGGATGGTGGCAGTGGTGGTGCCGTCACCGGCAACATCGGAAGTCTTGGAAGCAACTTCCTTAACCATCTGAGCGCCCATGTTCTCGAACTTGTCTGCGAGCTCGATTTCCTTGGCAACGGTCACGCCGTCCTTGGTGATGATGGGGGAGCCGAAGGACTTCTCGATGACAACGTTGCGACCACGGGGGCCGAGGGTCACTTTCACTGCATTGGCCAGCTTGTCTACGCCCTTTTTCAGGCGCTCGCGGCCTTTGGCGTCAAAAAGAATCTCTTTAGCCATGTTTCATGCTCCTTCTCTGGTCGAGAGGGTTTGTAATAACTTGGTTTTACTCAATACCTGGGGCACAGCTCTGCAGCACGCGCCCCGCGTTTTGCATTTCCTGCTGCGCTTAGCCTTCGATGATGGCCAGGATATCGTCTTCGCGCAGCACCAGGTGCTCGTCGCTGTCGATCTTGATTTCGGTACCGGCGTACTTGGAGTACAGGACCACGTCGCCTTCCTTGACGGTCAGCGGGGTAACGGCGCCCTGTTCGTTGGACTTGCCGGGGCCAACTGCGACAACAGTGCCTTTGATGGGCTTTTCTTTTGCGCTGTCGGGGATGATGATTCCGCCCTTGGTGACTTCCTCTTCTTCGAGCCTCTTCAGCAGAACACGGTCATGCAAAGGTTTCAGTTTCATGGTTCCTCCCATAAGGGTATTTTTTAGAGAGTTGTTAGCACTCGCTCTTGGAGAGTGCTAGCGATGTCGATGCCGGAAATAAACATACCATCAAGCAAATTGCAAGGGGTTTGCTGTAGAAAAAAACAATTTTTTTGGAAAAATTTTGTTGTTTTACAAGAGGTTATCTGTGTCTGGATAGACTAATCCCACCACAGGACGTTGCTGCCGCCCTGCTAAAACCGGAGCACCTAAGCGCTACAAAAATTTGCTGCACTTCATTCATAAGCACCCGTTACGGCTTGGCAAGGGGGAGAAATGAAAAAATGTATCAAGCGACAGAAATGAACGCCCCTTTTTGTTCATGGTAACAAACAAAAAGGGGCGCGTTCTTTTGGCGTTGCAGCGTCTAGTCTTTATTGAAATCAGGTAAAGGCGTTCCAGAAAGCCGCTCCAGCGCCCAGGGCAGCAACTGGTAGCCCTGCTCGATGGAAAGTCCGGTGTCGCCCGCAGCAGCTTCGTCAAGGGATACTGCACCGTTGGGGGTGCTCCCCGGCCAGGCCAGTGCAAAAGGCACGGGTTCTGGCGTATGCGTTCGCTCCACACAAGGGGTGAAATGGTCGCAGGTCACAAGAAAAGCTTCATCCGGCATGGCTTGCAAAAGAGGCGCTACGATGCGCGCATCAAAGCGCTCAACCGCCTCGCGCTTTTGGGAGGGATCCCCACCGTGGCCACATTCATCCGGAGCTTCGACGTGGACGAACACAAAGTCCCCATGCTCGAGAAAACTGAGCGCCGCTTCCACCTTGCCTTCGTAATTGGTATCCAACAGCCCGGTTGCTCCAGGGACGTCGAGCACCTCCATGCCGGCTGCGCGCCCCAATCCTTTTACCAGGTCGACAGCTGAGACCACTGCGCCCTTGCGGTCGAACGTTTCCAGAAAATTCGGCAAAAGCAGAGGGCGCCCCTGGCCCCAGGGCCAAAGGGCATTTGCGCGGGTGTTGTTGCCGGGCATGGCCAGCTGCTGGGCAGCAGCGCGGAGAAACAGGCTCAGACTTGCGCTTTGGGCATAGCGTTCAAGGTCTGCCGCTATGGGCTGGTCAAGAATATCATGGGGGGGAGAAATTTCGAGCTCGGCTTCTGGCTGCAAGGCCCCGCCGCGCTGCACCAGCAAATGCCGGTATTGCACGCCGGGCACCAGTTCGTAAGGCTCCGTACCAATCTTCTCCCGCAGCATCCGGACCAGTTCATGGGCTGTTTCGGTATCCACGTGTCCGGCGCTGTAATCGAGCATGGCGCCTTTTTCGTCGTACTGGCTCACCGATACCAAGTTGCATCGCCAGACAAGGTCATCCTTGTCGAGCTGCAGCCCTTGCGCTGCGGCTTCGATCGGGCCGCGCCCCGTGTGGTATGCAACAGGGTCGAACCCCATGAGGGACATGTTGGCCACGTCTGAGCCCGGTGGCCACGAGTAGGGCACCGTGCGGCACAAACCCGTGAGTCCCCTGGCGGCAATGGAGTCCATGGCTGGAGTGTTGGCGGCCTGTAAAATGGTCTTGTTGCCGTATTCGGGGATGGGGTAGTCCCCCATACCGTCGCCGACGAGGTAGAGCAGTTTGGTCATCAAAGAATCCGGTAGTGCATGATGGGCGCCGTGGGCAGCCCGGATTCGCGGATATCCCGCATTGCCGCGTGCACGTTGCGCGCGCTTGCCTTGTGGGTCAAAAAGACAATGGGGACGCCTTGCCCTTTGTCTTTGCCCTTTTGCACCACCTGGTACAGGGAGATTTCATATTTGGCCATGATACCGCCCAGGTCCCGCAACATGCCGGGGCTGTCCTGCACATGAACGCGCAGATAATGGCGGGACACGGCGTCCTCCAGGTCAAGGATGTCGGCCACCGGCAGGGGCTGCTTGAAAAATCCCAGGTTGTTTACGCATTTGCAGCGTGCGATATTGGAAACATCAGCCAGCACCGCGCTGGCGGTCGCCAGATCACCCGCACCGTGCCCGTAAAGCATAACAGGGCCGGCATTGCCGTCGATACGGACGGCATTGAAAGCGCCCTGCACCGAAGCCAAAAGGTAGTCGTCAGGGATCAGGCAGGGAAAGACCCCCGCCTCGATGCGGCCTTCCACTTCCTGGGCCTGGGCAATGAGCTTGATCTGGTAGCCAAACTCACGGGCGTAAGCGATGTCCATCGGCGTTACGACGCGGATGCCCACAACCGGAAGCTCTTCGTAGGGGTACCTGCGGCCAAAAGCCAGCTGGATGAGCAACGCCAGCTTGTGCGCAGCATCATGCCCCTCCACATCCAGGGTCGGGTCGGCTTCGGCATAGCCTTTTTCCTGCGCCAGCTTCAGGGCGTGGTCAAAGTCCATGCCCAGGGTGGACATCTGTGTCAGGATGAAGTTCGCCGTCCCGTTCAGAATGCCCATCACTTTGAAGATGCGGTTGGCGGCAAGTCCTTCCTTGATGGTCTGCAGGGTGGGAATACCACCGGCTACGCTGGCCTCAAAACCGACATGCAGTCCTTTCTCCGCTGCAAGGGGGAATATTTCGTCCCCATGTTCAGCCAGCAGCGCCTTGTTGGCAGTGACCACATGCTTACCCTTTTGCAAGGCGCCGATTATGAAATCTTTGGCTTTTGTGGTGCCGCCGATAAGCTCCAGAAAAACATCCACGTCAGGGTCGTCCAGCATTTTCATGGCGTCGTCATAATAACGCGCACCCATGGCCTTGACTTCCTCAACGCGATCCGGCGTTCGCTTGGCAGCGGCCACAAGGACAATATCGCGCCCCGTGCGGGAGCGGATAAGGCCCGCGTTCTCCCGCAACAGTTGCAAAACGCCGCCACCGACAGTGCCGATGCCGGCCAATCCCAGTCGGAGGGGCGCGTTTTGCGAAATGCTATGTTCCACAACCGCCTCCGGAGAGAACTTTTTTAATGCCACGCACGGCCTGGTTTGTACGGTGCGTATTTTCGATCAAGGCAAAACGGACGTGGTCGTCGCCGTAATGGCCGAACCCGAGGCCGGGAGAGACCGCCACGTGCCCTTCTGTGAGGAGCAGCTTGGAAAACTCAACAGACCCCATGTGTTTGAATTCGTCTGGAATTTCCGCCCAGACAAACATGGTGGCCTTTGGTGGCGGTACATTCCAGCCGGAGCGGCAAAGTCCCTCGATGAGAGCATCGCGCCGTTGGCGGTAGGTGTCCACTATTTCGCTTACGCAGTCCTGCGGGCCGTTCAGGGCAACAATGGACGCGATCTGGATCGGCTGGAAAATACCATAGTCCAGGTAGCTTTTTATGCGGGTAAGGGCGTGCACCATTTCCCGGTTGCCGCAGCAGAACCCCATGCGCCATCCGGCCATGGAGTAGCTTTTGGACAGGGAAAAGAATTCAACACCAACATCCTTGGCGCCTTTGGCCTGCAGAAAACTCGGTGGCTCGTACCCGTCAAAGGCCAGGTCCGCATAGGCAAAGTCGTGGATGACGTACATATTGTGCTCTTTGGCGAAATCCACGATGCGCTGGAAAAACTCAAGGTCCACGACTTCCGTCGTTGGGTTGTGCGGATAGGATATTATCAGCAGCTTGGGTTGCGGCCAGGTTTGCTTGGTCGCTATGAGCAGGTCCTGAAAAAAGTCCCGCCCTTTGCCGATGGGAATACGCCGCACGTCTGCACCGGAAATGATCGAAGCGTAAGGATGAATAGGGTATGCGGGGTCGGACGCGAAAACTACGTCGCCAGGCGAAAGCATGACCATCGCCAGGTGGGATAAGCCCTCTTTGGCGCCCATGGTGACGATCGCCTCGGTTTCAGGATCAAGGGATACGTCGAAACGACGGTAATACCAGTCGCAGATGGCCTTGCGCAGGTTGGGAATACCCCTGGATACCGAATAGCGATGGTTCTGCGGCTTTTGCGCCGCTTCGGTGAGCTTATCAACAATATGCTGCGGGGTGGCCAGATCGGGATTGCCCATCCCCAGGTCCACGATATCAATGTTCTGGCGCCGCAGTTTCATTTTCAGGTCGTTGACCGTAGCGAATACATACGGCGGCAAGCGCCTCAGTCTCGCGAAATGCTCCTCGCTCATGCCCTTCTCGCTCCTTCGGGAATGTTGAACGTCACTTGTTATGTGTTGAATAAGGGTTGTCGGATACTACTGTCGGGTGGGCAGGCTGTCAAAGACTTTGCTCCCCTTGCTTTCATGGGAGGTATGAAAGAATTCTACAAAATGTCACCCAAGTGCGTTTTCTTTTTGGAACGTGGACATGGCCCCCCGCATTTGCTAGATATATGTGTGAATACGAACACCAGCAGAAAGGGACAAATGAGGCTGCGGGAGTAGATTTTGAGAGGTATTTTCGACCGTGGCTGCAAGCTTGGGGAAGCTTATTTTGTTCCTCTTGTTCTTCTTTGCAGTAAAATGGTAAATTTTTTGAGTAGTCATTACCTCTCGGGGGGATTTCTGTCGTGCCTAGAAGAAGTCAGAGCAAAGCGTCGCAAGTACAAAATCATGTCGAAGGTCCTGGCCTGCAGCGAGCCAGGAAGTCCACACGTCAGGCCAAGGGGCAAACGTCTGCGCCTGACGCACCGGAGTTGGTGGAGGACAGCGCCCTGCAAGGGGAAGAGGATGATCTGCTTCCTTCCCGCAAGGGGCTGCTGCAAAGCGCCGGGATAGTCTTCATCATCATAACGCATGTGCTTGCCTTCATGGCTGGCTACTATCTGCCGCCGCCCCAACGCGGCGCGAGCGCCGACGCTGTTTCCCAAAAGGAGAGCCAGGGCCTGTCCCTGCCGCAAGCCGTGCACAATATGGGAGAGGTTGCCGTCAGCTATCTGGACGCGCGGCAGGCCAAGGAGATGCTCGCGCTGATGGCACGGCAGCCGGGGCGCAAAATTTACGAGCTGCGGTTTTCCCGTGCAGGAAGAAGGGTTACGGTCACGGCTGACCTGGCGAACCAGATGCTCACCCGTACCAGGGTGCTGCCGGATGGATCGGGCAACACCACTTTTTGGGAAGGCGATATCCTCGAACGTCTGCAAGATGCTGCTGCAAACGGCAGTTTTGATTTTGCGGAAGGAGAGCGCCCCTCTGGAAAAACCACCCAGTTTGCAGCTGGTTTCGTGCCAGGGGGAGGCAAAAACTGATTTTTCGGGGAACTCAATCTTCGCTGCGGCGCAGGTAGACTTCCAACCTTCTGGCGGCCAGGGAGCATGTCAAGGTCATCATCAGGTACAAGACCGCGACAGTGGTCCATATTTCAAACGTCAGATAGGTGGAGGCCATGATTTCCAGCCCTTGGAATGTGAGTTCCTGCACCGAGATTACGGCCACTATGGACGAGTCTTTGATGGTGGCGATGAATTGCCCGGCAAGGGGGGGCATGATGCGCTGCGCTGTGAGCGGCAGAATGACGTGGCGCATGGTCTGGTAAGGACTCAGCCCCAGCGCATAGGCCGCCTCCCACTGTCCTTCTGCTATTGACTGAATGCCCGAGCGTACGATTTCCGTAATGTAGGCGCCCTCGTATACCGCCATGGTCAACACGGCGGCAACAAATGAAGGGAACAGTCTGGGTGGGGCTGCAAACCAGGCCATGGCGGTCTGCCACCCCTCTGGCAGGCCGCGAACGGCGGATTGCAGGTCCAGTGCCGCCATGAGCTGATCGCTTAGAAAAAAATAGAAAATAAAGACGAGTACAAGTGGGGGCAGGTTGCGCACCGTGTTGACGTAGGCGCCGCCAATCAGCCGCGGAAAAAGGGGCCGGGCCGTGCGGCAGATGCCCATGATAAGCCCCGCGCAGGTCGCAAGGATTGTGGCCCAGATACTCAGCTTGATGGTGGTGAAGAGTCCCTGCAACAAGAGGTTGGGCTTCCACGCGCCTGTTTCCGGATCCTGACGCAGGATGAAGTTTCCCAATGCCTGCCAGTTCCACTCGTAATCAAGGCCGGCAAAAAGACGATAGCCGAAAAAGATTGCGCCGCTGGCGAGCAGCAGCAGAAGGACGGCGTCGAGCCGAGTAAAACGCAATGTCTTCTGGGTCATGGATGCTGTATCATGAAATGTACTATGAAAAGCGGTGCGGGCTTCTACCCCCGCACCGCAAGATAATCATTGGCAATGGCCGCTATTGCAGCCTGCTTTCCCAGTCAAGGCTTTCGAACCAGTATTGGTAGCGTTCCTTGATCCATCCTTCGAGTTCCACGGAAAGAATCCAGTTGTCGAAGTAGTTCAGGGTGTCGATGTCACCCTTGCGTACCGCAAAGCCATTGGGCTCCTTGGTGAAGTTTTCTTCCAAGGGCAGGAAGAGTTTGTCGGGATTCTTCAACGCCTGGGTGGCGGGCAATGGTGCCATGCTTACAAAGGCGTGGGCGCGGCCATTGAGAAGTTCTTGCAGCGCCTGTGCTTCTTCGTCAAAAAGCCTGATCTCCGCCTTGGGCAGGTATTTCTTGGCAGCCTTGGCCGCGGTGGTGCCCAGGCGGGCCACTATCACCACGTCAGACTTGTTGAAATCCTGCAACCCAGAGAAACCTTTGGCGAGTTCCTTGTTGGCAACCATGCTCAGCCCGGAATAATAATAAGGGCGCGTAAAGTTGACCTTGGTGTTGCGTTCGGGCGTAATGGTCATGCCGCCGATGATGACGTCGAACTTGCCCGTCAGCAGAGCGGGGATGATGCCGCTCCATTTGGTGGGCACAAATTCTACTTCAACGCCCATGTCCTTTGCCAGGCGAGTTGCGACATCGATTTCAAAACCAATGAAGTCGCCGTTTTTGTCCTTCATTGCCCAAGGAACAAAGGTGGAGAATCCCACCCGTAGGACGCCGCGTTTGAGTACCTGCTCAATGGTGCTTTCCTGAGCGAGTTGCTGGCGAATGTCCTCCGCTTTTGCCTGGCTCGGGGTCAGCAACCAGCCTACAAGGGCAAAGCAGGCAAGTAAGGCGAGCACTGTTGTTCCGGTTTTGCTGAACATGTATCCTCCTTTGGTGTTATGCGGTGTATGACCGCTTCGATATAGTCGGGCCGTGTGACACGGCGCAGCTAGTATAACCGTACGCAGATTTTGCCGCCAACGGAAGAGGGAAGAAGGAAAAAGGTTATTACAATATCTGGCTCAAAAACAACCTTGTCCTATCCTCTTTAGGTCGCTCGAAAAAATGCTCTACAGTTCCCTCTTCCACCAGACGTCCATGCTCCATGAATACGATGCGGTCCCCCGCCTCGCGGGCAAAGCCCATTTCATGGGTGACGACAACCATGGTCATGCCTTCTGCTGCCAGGCTTTTCATTACGTCCAGCACTTCCCCAATCATCTCAGGGTCCAGAGCGCTTGTGGCTTCGTCGAAAAGCATGATCTTGGGCCGCAAGGCCAGGGCGCGGGCTATTGCCACACGCTGTTGCTGGCCGCCGGAAAGGTGGTTCGGGAAAGTGTGCATCTTGTCTGCCATGCCAACCTTTTCCAAAAGCGCCTGGGTTGTTTCTTCGGCTTCAGCCTTTGATTTGCGGCGAACCAGACGTTGGGCCAGGTTGATGTTTTCACATACGGTCAAATGTGGGAAAAGATTGAAACTCTGGAATACCATCCCCACTTCCGTGCGGATGGCCAATCGGTTTTTCTTGTTATTGTTCAGGGGGATGTCGTCAATGACGATACTGCCTGAGTCGATGTGTTCGAGCCCGTTGAGACATCGTAAAAAAGTGGATTTTCCCGAGCCCGAAGGGCCGATAATGACGACCACTTCGCTACGGCATACATCCAGGGTGAAATCGTCAATGGCCAGCACGTCACCAGGAAAGGTCTTGGTCACGTTGCGCGCCTTGATGACAGGCGCGGCAGTCGGGTCAGTTTCTTTTGCGCAGTTCAGTTTGCTCATGAATAGGTCCGGATGACTCAGCGCCCTGACTGGAGCCGGCGCTCCAGCAGTTGCGAGGCGGTTGACAGCACTAGGGTGACGCAGAGGTATATGGCAGCCACCGTGAACCACATTTCAAAGGTAAGAAAAGTATCGGCAATGATTACCTGCCCCTGCATGGTCAGCTCTGCAATGGATATGGTGCTGACGAGGGCCGAGTCCTTGACCAGGTTTACGGCAATGCCCGTTAACGGGGGCAATACCTGGCGCAAGGCCTGGGGCAGAATGACGTGGCGGTATGTTTGTGGTGTGGAGAGCCCAAGACTGTACGCCGCCTCCCATTGCCCCTTGGCGATGGCTATGATGCCGGAGCGGATGATTTCAGAGGCGTACGCGCCTTCAAAAAGGCTCAGGGCCAGCACGGCAGATGTAAAGCGGCCCATATCAATGACAGGGGAAAGCACAAAATAGATGAAGAAGATTTGCACCAACAGGGGCGTGTTTCGGACGGTTTCCAGGTAACCGCGGGCAAGCAGGCGCCCTACATAGGAGTTTGAGAGGCGCAGCATTGCGGCTGTGAGCCCAAAGATAAAGGCCAGGCCAAAGCTTGCGCCGGTGAGTTTGAAGGTCATCCAGAGGCCTTCGAGCAGGGGCGCTCGCCACCAGTCACCACTGGGCGAGGAAAACAGGTATCTGGGCACACGGTACCATTGCCAGTGGTACCCCTGGCTTTCTGCGCCATGCACCACCAGCCAGATCAGCCCGACACAAAGAGCGCCGAAAAGAGTTATGTCCCGGATTTTGGCGGTTTTCGACTGCGGACGGGAACGCATCATCTCCCCTGGAAATGAGGATGTTTATCTAAAATTGTAAAAACCGGAGCACCAGACAGACAATATCTGTATAGCATCCGGCGGGCGATGACAATTGAATGATTAAATAATTACCGTGCCCCTAGGGTCT
Organism: Desulfovibrio biadhensis; assembly: GCF_055388615.1. Lineage (NCBI taxonomy): Bacteria > Pseudomonadati > Thermodesulfobacteriota > Desulfovibrionia > Desulfovibrionales > Desulfovibrionaceae > Desulfovibrio > Desulfovibrio biadhensis. The sequence goes on along the minus strand of NZ_AP042477.1, from coordinate 4,848,408 downwards.
GGGGACTATAGATTGCGCTGCCGCGCTGGCCGAAGCCCAAGCCCAATGCAGGTTGAAGCCACCCAGGCGGCCCGTGACGTCCAGCAGTTCGCCAATGATGTAGAGGCCAGGTACGGATTGGGCTTCCATGGTCTTTGAGGACATCTGTGCGGTATCCACCCCGCCGAGTGTTACCTCGGCCTTGTCGTATCCCGCCCGGGAGGCAGGGGTGAAGGCGAAATCGTGAATCAGACTTTCCAGCGCGCTCCAGTTCTTCTTGGACAGCGTGGCCACCTGGCCTGCGAGGCCGGCTTTCTGGCAGAGTTCCTTGGCCAGGCGGGTGGGCAACAGCCGGGCCAGGGCATTTTCCAGCTGCATACGTGGATTTTCTTCCAATTGGGACTGCACATCTGTTCCAGGCAGAAAATCCAGGCGCAATGTGTGCCCCTTTTCCCACCAGAGTGAGGCATCCAGTACGGCCGGGCCCGATATGCCGCGGTGGGTTATAAGCAGATCATCCACTATCTGGGGCGCGCCCTCCAGAGTTATGCTTCCAGGCAGTGAAACGCCGGCCAACGTAGCGCAGAACTTTTGCAGCTCTTGCGCTGCCGTCAGTGACGTCAGGGCAGGGCGCTGGGGGCGGAGCTTCAGACCAAAACCTTTGGCCAGTTCATAACCCTGAGCGCTGGCGCCCAACTGTGGCCAGGAGCGTCCACCAAGGGCCAACACCAGGCGAGGCGCGTCAAAACGCTCCCAGTCGGCTTCCACTACAAAGCCGTCTCCCTCTTTACTGGCGCTCTGGATAGGTGCGCCCGTCACAATCCGTGCGCCGGCCTGGGTGGCGGCAGTGAGCAGCGCCTCCGCCAGTGCCTTGCCCCCGCCTTTTTTCTCACTGCAAAAAACTTTTCCCGCGTCTTCTTCCACGGGGGAAAGACCCAGTTCGTACAGTATGCCCATGGCGTCCCATGGCGTGAAGCGCGCAAGGGCGGAGCGCACAAAATGGGGGTTGGCGCTTACGTACATTGCAGCGGCTGCGTTCATATTGGTGGCGTTGCAACGCCCCCCGCCTGCAGCGCGGACTTTGGCCGCCGGCTTTTCGGCATGGTCCAGACAGCAGACCCGCAGCCCTTTTTGCGCGCATTGCATGGCGCAAAACAGGCCGGAAGCGCCAGCTCCCAAAACAAGAACGTCAAAGTCATGTGTATAGCTCATGGACTGGTTGTGTATGGCGCGTGCCGCGCTGTCAATAAATTATGAAGCAGACTCGTTTACCGGTATGCCGAACCGGCTGCGGTATTCACCTGGGGCCAGGCCGGTCAGCGACTTGAAAATGCGATGAAAGGCAGGTGTGTCGTCATACCCTATGGTGTTCGCAACCTGACCAATGGAAAGCGTGCTCGATGCCAGCAGTTGCTTGGCGTGCTCCACGCGAACATCCTGCAGGTAGCGTGAAGGCGTGCGCCCAAGGGCTTTTTTGAATCGGCGCAAAAGCGTTCGCTCCCCCAGGTGGACGGCAGCGGCCAGCTCGCCAAAACGCAGAGGGCGTGTGTGGTGCTCCTCCAGCCATTGCAGCGCTTGATCCACCACGGGGTCGCCATGCCTTTGGGTGTTGGGGGCGCCGAGCAGGTCCTTGTAAGGTGTTTGCCAGACTCGCCCCGGGTCCAAAAGCAGGGTGCGGGCGCAAGTTGCGGCTGTCTCCCTGGATGCAAAGCGCGCCACCAGGTGCAGGGCCAGGTCAAAGTAGGCGGTGAGACCGCCGGCGCAGGCATAATCGCCCCCGTCCAGCAACATGTGTTCCGGCTCCAGCAAGACAGCGGGGTACTGTTTTCGAAATGTTTCCACCAGCCCCCAATGTGTTGTGGCGGGGCGTTGGTCCAATATGCCGGCTGCAGCCAGAAAAAAGACTCCGGCACAAGCGGCGCAGGCCACGCTTCCGCATTCATGCATGTCAGCCACCCAGGCGACAAGGTCTTCAGGAGGTGCAGTCATGCCAAAAGCAGGGGGAATATAGATAACACTCCAACCACAAGACGGGGGGTGATCGATGCTGCTCTCCACCTGCAATAAGGGGCCGGAAAAAGGGCGGACCGGCGCAGCGCCACGGCTTACCGTTACAGGCGCAAACAATGCCTGCTGCGAGGTGTGATTTGCCACGGCCAGAACGTCCATGAATCCACTGACGCTGGAGGCAACGCAGCCGTCATAGGCCAGGATGGCAATGTGTAACGAAGGAATTGTCATTTTCAGCAATATATTTGTCAAATCAGACAATAGTGTCAAGCTGATCTGCTAGTTACTGTGGGGCAAACAAAAAGGAGATACGCCATGGAGAATACGGCAGTGGAGAAAACGGCACTGGTGGTTATCGACATACAGAACGATTATTTTTCGGGGGGGCGGTTCCCCTTGCCAGAGGCGGCAGTAGCCGCTGCGGTGGCGGCAAGGGTGTTGCGGATGTTTCGAGAGGGGAAGCGCCCCATAGTGCATATCCAGCATGAAGCCGCCAATCCGGAACTCGGCTTCTTTTTACCGGGCAGCGAGGGCATGGCCATTCAGACTCTGGCTGCCCCACAACTGGGAGAGCCCCTGGTCATTAAGCACAGGGCCAACGCATTTCACGAAACTGGGTTGGAAAAGGAGCTGCAAACAATCGGGGCTGAGAACTTGGTTGTGTGCGGCATGATGAGCAACAACTGTGTGGACGCCACGGTGCGGGTAGCCATGGATAAAGGATACGGCTGCACCGTGGTGCATGACGCATGTGCAGCGGCTGCCCTTGCTCTGGAAGAGGAGAAGGTCTCTGCGCGCCTAGTTCACGTAGCCTTTATGGGAGCGCTTGGCTTGGCTGGAGCCAGGGTGGTTTCGTTTGCGATGCTGCAGGCGGCAATGGAAAGCAAGTAGCGCTTGCAGTCTTCGGGCAATGCGGTTTGCGCTCCCTTGAGACTCGTGACGTCTCAAGGGAACGCAATGAAGGCATTATACTTTTTCGAGACCAAACGGCTCCAGAAAAAGCTCACCGTTGCAGATGATTTCTTCAAGAGCGTCGTCTGAGAGTTTCATTCTGGTCTTGAGCAGGTCCATCTCTTCGGCAGGGTCGTAAAGAGGGTAGTCGGAGCCGAAAAGAATGCGCTCTCTTGGGTGGCGTGCGAAAATCTCGTGCAGCAGTTGGTCGGGAATGAATTCGAGGCTGCTCGATGTGTCGAAGTATACATTTGTGCCGGCCAGGGCTTCCAGAGCGAACTTCCAATGCATGAAGCCGCCCAAGTGTGCGGCTATCATTTTAGCGTTGGGAAATTGTTTTATGATGGCCGCCATTTTGTATGGGCAGGAAGGGTTCTGCTTCGGGGGGAGCCTGTCGCCCACATGCACGAGAAAGGCAAAATCGTTTTGCGCGGCCTCGATGATGGGCAGTAATCTGGGATCGTCCAGCCAGAATCCCTGGAATTCGGGGTGCAGCTTCAGGCCGAAAATGCCTGCCTGGCGTAGCCTGTCCAGTTCCTTTTCCCAATCTTCAAAGTCGGGATGCAGGGTGCCGAAGGCAATGACTTCTGGATTGTTCTGCTGCAGCTGGATGCTGAAGTTGTTGGCGGGGATGACCTGCCCTCCGGAGGTGGCTGCGCAGAGTACAACCGCCCTTGCCAGGCCGGCGCTGCGTACGCGGGAAAGAAGGTCATCTATTAAGCCATTGCCGACGGGGTGGATCTGATAATGTCCGTCTAGTTGGTCAACGACTTTGTGGGCTATTTTCGGGTGAAATGCATGTGTGTGAATATCAATACCAGTCATTTTTCAATTCCAATTGTGAACAATTACAAGCACGGGGTGTTCCCCTATCACCAATAGGCGGCAATGCAAAGTATGGTTGCATGAAAAAAGTCGGATCAGGCGGTATCACGCCAAAGGCAGAGAAGGGTGATGTCGTCGTTTTGTTCGCCCCCTGCAAACCAGCTTTCCAGCTCGTCGAACAATTTTTCGGCGCATTCTTCTCGGGGGCAGGAGATGAAGAAATGCGTCGCACGGTCCAGGCCAAACATTTCTCCGTCGGGGTTGAAGGCTTCGGTCACCCCGTCGGAATACAGTGCAATCATGGAGCCTGGTTCCAAGGTCATGCTTTCACAGGAATAAACGGTGTCTTCCAAAGTGCCAAGGGGCAGTCCGGTCATTCTGGGAAGCTCGGTGCAAAGGCCTTTATGCAAGAGCAAGGGAGGCGTGTGCCCCCCTGATGCAAACTCCAGACGGCCATTTTCCGGCCAATAGCGCAGCAGGCAAATGGTGGCGAAAAAGAACTCTCCCGAAAGAAATGCAAAGGTAGAGCGGTTGATTTCCGCCAGTAAGGCATCAGCGGCGATGCCTGGTCGGGCGTGGCTGCGGATGGTCGACCAGAGCGCAGCCATCACAAACCCTGCGGCCAGTCCCTTGCCGGAAACATCCGCCAGGTAGAGCAGGTAGCTGCCGTCTTTCAGATTGATGATATCGTAGAGATCGCCCCCTACTTCTTTTGCAGGGAGACTGCGCCCCCATACGTGACTGCCGTGCCCCATGTTTGGAATTTTAGGCCAGCAGTGGCGCTGGAGTTTGGCTGCCACTTGAATCTGGGCCTCCAGCTCCTTCTGCTTCAGCAGTTCCCGCATCTGGCGCGCGCGTACGATAGCAACGGCGCCCAGGCTGGCGAAAATCTCCAGTGCCTGGCTGTCGGTTGCGTCAAAGGTTTCCCTGTTGCGTGGATTAAGCACCTGGATCACCCCAAGGGGCTCATCCAAATGGATGACTGGCACGGTTATCATGCTGCGCGTTGTATAGCAGGTGGCGTCGTCTACACGGGGGGAAAAATCCTGCGCCTCCGCCACATCGTTGACAAGAAAGGTCTTGCGCTCCGCAATGGCGCGGCCGGCGATGCCTTCGCCTGGCTGCAGCGACACCTTGTCCACAAGCTGGTCTGCCAGGTCTGAATCAAGGCCGTTATTACGCACCACGGCAAAGGTCAGTGTTCCGTCTTCAGGGGCGTAGCGCAGAAACGAGGACGCCTCCGCAGCCGCAGCCTCTTCGGCAATTTCCAGGAGCAATGGCAGCAGCTTTTCAATGGAGTCAACCTCGACCATGGCCTGGTTGGCCGATGCGATATAGCTGACTTTGCGGGCGTATTTGTCCTGGCAATCGTGCTGCATGGGGTTCTCCGGATTTTTCCACCCCAGGTATACGACAGCCAGTTGGCACATGCAAGGCGAGGGCTTGCGCGAGAAGCAACTACACCATTGTTTGTTCCTTGAGAAAATAGACGAGGTCGATGTCCCTGAGGGGGGCGCCGAACATGCTTGCAAGGGCATGCACTTGCCCCCTGTGGTGTGTCTGGTGGTTGAAAAAATGGTGCACGAGGGTGGCGAAGTCTGCGGCGCAGGATCGCCCTGCGATGTCTTTATATTCCAGTGTGATGTCAATGTTCTGTCCTGCCAGGGAAGCAGCAAAAGAGAGTATTTTCTCGTCCAGGGCCTGTCTGGCTGCCAGAAAGGAGGGCATGACCGGGTAGGGTATGGCCGCAATGTCGAGGACCATTTGCCCTTGGCCGGAAAAACGGTCCAGCCAAAGTGTGTCGGCTAGCAGCAGGTGGTTCAGTATGCCGATGATGGAACCGAAGTTGACTTCCAGGGGCGTATGCAGTTTTTCGTCTTGCAGGTTTGCCAGGTCTTTATGCAGGCGAGCATTTGCCCAACGATTATAAAGGGCGAAGGTGGTGAACATTTCCGGCATGGCAGCCTCCGGTCAGGGAGCAGGGGATTACGCAAAGACACAGTATACTGCAATCCTTCCATGCCGGGCAAGACGGCTGCCGTTACGGAGCAGCCGTCCACCCTACTAAAATCAGGACCACTTTTTAAGGTATTCGAGGCAGATGTCTGCAGCGCTCTGAAAATCTATGCCGCCCGTAAATTCCAGCACGGGGCACCCCTTGAGCAGTTCGATGTACTGCTCCTGGCTGGCATCGAGTTCGGGCAGGCCGGTTTCGTCATCGCGCTCCGTGTCCAGGTCCACAAAAAGCCCAACGGACTTCATGAACGAAGGCAGCAGGTCAGGTCGTTCGCCCAAGTCCACCAGAGAGTGATCAAGGCCCACTCCGTCGCGTTTCCAGTTGAGGAGTACAAGGCCGGCCATTTCACTTTGCAGGGTGAACTTGTCTTTGCCAAAGCAGGTGTCAATGAACGCATCGTACTTGTGTTCAAGGTCCCAAAGCTCTTCTTGTGGCAGCGCACCAAAGCGGGCGCGGTCTTCTTCGGACATCACAGGCCAGAGCCGCTCATTGTATAGCACTGTGCCCGGGTTGACGCGGGGCATTTTGGCCACACCCGTCATGGCCAGGCCGTCAGCCTTTTTCTGAACCATGAGGCGGTCGTTGCTCACAAAGTCGGTATTCCGGCACATGATTTCCAGAGCAAGGGTGGATTTACCTGCCCCGGAAAAGCCGGCAATGGCCAATCCCTTACCGTCTATTGCTATGCCTGCGGCATGAAAAAGCAAAGCCCCGCGACGCACATGCATCTCTATACAGGTGTTATTGATGAAGTTGACCACCTGGGCGTCGTTTTCAATGCATGGGCCGACGGCGTAACGATCACCGGAGCCGAAGAGAAACACCATGCCGGTTTTGAGCTTGTGGACAATGCGCCCGTCAGGAAAGTCCTTGAATTGCTCTTTGAGCGAGGTCTTGCCGGGTTCAGGCTGCTTGACTTCAAAGTCAATATCCAGGTCCAGACGGGGACTTTCCAGCGCGGTGATGGTAGCGGCGGGCGCCCCTGTATCATCCAGAAAATCTCGATAATATTCCCGCAGACGCTGGACCAGTTCCGAGGAATTGCTCAACAGGTCGATACGGTCATCCACAAAGCGCAGTCCGAGGCGCTGATCCGCGGGGAAGGTGGCTAAAAGAGGGGCCACATGGTCACGGTAGGATTGGGTGCCCTGTGTCATTTTAATTTCTCCAGCACGTAGTCGACGTACAGATCTGCCGCTTCCATGTTTGCGGATTCCAGCAAGCCGCGGAAGCCGCCAAATGCTGAAACTTCATATATTTCTGCGCCGTGGTCGGTTTCCACCACGTCCACACATGTAAAGGCCATTTCAGGAAAAAGGCCCTGGGCCTTGTACGCCAGGTCGATGATTTCCTTTGAAGGTTCATACGGAACGTATTTGCCTCCGGAGCGGGTGGTCGTATCCCAGGAATCGCCGCTGCCTTTCCGGGCGTAGGTAGCCAGGTATTGCCCCCCGAGAAAGGAGACGCCCAAATCAAGGCGTCCAGCCGCATAGGAAACCATTTTTTGGATGTACATGACCTTGTTGCCAGCGCTTTTGAAGTCGTGGACTTCATCCACGGCGTCAGGGCCGCTTTCGATAACGGTCATGCCTTTGGCCTTGGAGCTGTAAAGAGGCTTGAAAACTGCCTTGCCAAAGGTATCCACCGCTGCAACCGCTTCTTCCACATCTTCTGTGATGATGGTCGGGGGCATGGGCATGTTGCCCAGGCGGAGGCGGGTTGTGCAGGAAAGCCTGTCGATGAGGCTGAACATGCTGTCAGGATTGGAGAATACAGGCATGCCGAGGCGATGGAGGAAACGCACCATTTCCATGCGGTCCAAGGCGTCCGGCGAATAGGAGGGCGCAATTTTTTTGACGATGATGGCGTCGAGTTCTGTGAGATCCTGCCCCTTGTACCAGGCTTTGCGAGAATCCAGGTCCAGGCGGACGTTGCCCATATCTATAAGCAGGCTGTAGCCGGTCTTGCGTTGCAAGGACGCCAGAAGCCTCTCGGTTGACCATCCCTTGGGGATGCCGACGACACCTATACGTTTCATGTAAGTCTCCTTGTCAGCTTGGAAAATGAGGTTGGCTAAGGGTAGCGCAGGACACTGTCCGGCACGCGGAAGCCGGTGAAGTCACAGTTATCTTTTGAGGTGTGGCGGGCGATGTGCTCCAGCAAATAGATGCCTCGCAGGAACATGAGCTTTGCGAAACGCCGGTTCAGCTCAAACCGTGTGGAGGTCATGAAGGAGCGGGCAAGGCCCAGATTCAGCCGTGCTTCAAAAGTCGTATCTCCCTGGTCGGCAGCAAAGCGGCGGGCAAAGTCCAGAAACGCAAACGAGACCTGTTCGATACAGTTCCTGCGGATGCTGTCGAAAACGGGAAGCCGGAAGTTGGACAGCAGAAACACCGACACGTCCTGGCAAAAATCAGACTCCTTGGAGCGATGCAGGTCAATATAGTGGATGCGCTCCTCGTGAGCGCGGTAAATGATATTGTTTGAATTGCAATCGCCATGGATGAACACCGAGAAGGGAGCCTGCAGGCCTTCTTCTATGGAGGCTGCGGTGGCCAGCACCTCATCCAACGGCTTGAAAGACGCACCGGCAAGGTTCAGATCGCGCTTGGCAAAATCCGGATGGACTTTGAGCACGCCAGGCAGTCGTTTTTTGATTTGCTTTACGAATCCCGCCTTTATGGAGTCATCCTTTTTACTCCGCAGCCACAATTCGCGCATGGTGGAAGCCATGACATCCATGCAGCATTTTATTTCCTTCATGGATGCGGAAAGGATTACATCCTGCACCGTATTGCCAGGTAGCGCCTCCACAAGCATTGAGGTGCTTTTTTCATGTTCCTGTAAAGCCACGACACGGGGGGGCAACCCCGGCATGAGCTTCTCCCAGCGCTCAATGCTGGCGGCTTCTTCCAGAAGTTTTTTGGGGTCTCCATCCTTGAAGATGACGTCTCCAGCACCCTGACGGTCTTCTTTCTGCCTGACGCGCCCTATGCGGCAGCCTGAGCGCGAACCCCAAATGGAGCTGAACTCAACCTCGTTCATGGGCAGTCTTGCTTCTTTTCGGTCCTCTTCAACCAGGTCGCCAGCAAGAGCGTCATTGAGTGCGTTGAACTGGCGAATCTTGAATTTGTTGCCTGTAATGGCGAAAATTGAAGCCTCGCCGATATTCAGCAGGGCATCCCCCATTCGTTCCAGATACCGGAAGATGAAAATGGCGGTAATGAAGTCACCCGCTTTGGGGCCCGTTCGCAACTGCTTCAAGATATTGTCGAACTCTGTCTTGTACAGACTGTCCAGAGTCAGCTCTGCCCGGCAAATACCCAGGGCCTTGTTCATATCCCGCTTGAACAAGGCGTCGTGCACCATGCGTATCGCAGCCCGCACTTCATCGAACAACGGGCGATACGCGAAATGGTGCATGAAGTCAGGTGCCTGGAAATACTGTGTTTGCCTGGCCACGTTTACGCAATGGTCGCCCAGACGTTCCAGGTTGGATGCAGCCACAACAAGGGCCCGAAGATAGTTGGTTTGCGGACTTTTTGCGTCGTACGTACCGTGGATGTGGGAAAAGGCGGCGTTTTCGATAACGCTCTTGTAGTTATCCAGGTAGTCATCCCGGGCTTCCACCTTTGCCACCGTAGCAGGGGCAGGGTTTTCCACCGCATCCAACGCACCATTGAGTTGCTCTTCCACATCTAGGAGCAAGAGTTTGAAATTATTTTCTATCTCGTGCATGGCTGGCTATTCAGGCTTTTATGCTCAAAGGCGCGTCGTCTTCAGGTTCAGATCCCTCATTCCACTTGATAGTCAGTTTAATCTTGCGCTCAGCACCGCGTGCCTTTCCTTCTACGCTGAAGGAAAGCAGCCCCTGGGGGGTGAACTCGATGCCGGTTTCACCGCGGGAAACGGAGAAAACGCCCTGTTCGAATCCCTTGCTCAGGGCATCGAGGTACTGCCCGATGCTTTGCGTATCCTGGTAACTTTCTGCACGAAAACTTTTTGAAGACATGCCGTGAGACTCCTTGGCTTTTTGTTCTATCCCCGACCAACGTCGCATGGTCGAGGCGAAGAAGTATGACAGATTCAGGTGACGAAAGCGTCACGATGAAGGTGGAATCATGTTTCGCATGGCGCCACTTGAAAAAAAATGTTGTGCATCGATATCTCGGAACACAGGTTTCTTGTAAGCGTTCTGCCCCCGCATCGTAACGAAAACATTGTAGAAGAAAGGTCGTGTACCACAATGTGGATACCCCGGAGGTGTTGCCCGCTATTCTGCGTTACTGGGACTGCATTCCTGCTGTATGGTTACATACTGTAGCAGGTTGTGTATTGTTGACAATATTAAGGTTCCAAGCGCCCAGGGTGCCCCCGGACTTCCAGGAAGGGCGCTGGCAAGACGCAAGGCATGGCGTTTTCCGCACTCTCGCCCCGCGTACCACTATGGTACCTGGCAACACAAGGCAACGGTTCAAATTCTCTTCACTTTTTCTAAGGAACGACATCAGCCATGGCGGACATAACAGGCGACGTTGGAGCGAAAACGGTTCAGCAGTATATTGATGAAAAACCCGTATGGGCGGATGGAACCGGCACGGCTTCCACGCCCATGACCCAGATGCAGTGGCGTATATGGACACTGGCAACAGCCGGGAAATTTTTCGAAGGGCTTGTCGTCTTCATGACCGGCGTTGCCCTGCCGCTTATGGTCAAAGAATTTCAAGTGGGCGCAATGACCAAAGGGGCTCTTGGCGCAGCATCTCTTCTTGGCATCCTGGTAGGGGCCACGGCTTTAGGCAGTCTTTCGGACCGCTATGGTCGCAAGCGGATGTTCATCGTGGAGATGATCATCTTCCTTATCTTTTTGATTGGCCTCGTTGTAAGCCCAAACATCTGGAGCACCTTGTTTTTTCTTTTTGGTATGGGGCTGGCGCTGGGGTGCGACTACCCCACGGCGCATATGGTCCTTTCGGAAAGCATCCCCAGCAGCAACAGAGGGCGTCTAGTGCTCAGCGCTTTCGGCTTTCAAGCCGTTGGCGCCATCGTCGGTACCGGGGTGGGCTTTTTGATACTGTATGAGAATCCTGAAATTTCTGCCTGGCGCTGGATGTACGCCACAGCTATTCTCCCCGCCTTGCTGGTCGTTCTGGGGCGCTTCTACATTCCGGACAGCCCTCACTGGCTGGTGGCCCGGGGCAGGGTGGATGAAGCAGCCCAAGAAACCATGCGCCTGTTGCAGCGCAAGCCTCCTTACCCCTCCAAGATTGTTCTGGCTGCTCCCGATGCCTGTGGAAAGGGTGATACGAGCCCCGAATGCGGGGGCAAAGGTTTGGTAGGGCGTATCAAAGGGCATTTTCTTGAACTGTTTGACAAAAAATACAGACGCGCAACGATTCTGGCTGCCGTCCCCTGGTTTTTGCAGGATTTGGGCACGTATGGAATAGGCATTTTCACCCCCACGATTCTGGCATCCATTTTAGGGAGCGAAGCCCAATACCCCAATAGTGTTGCCGGGATCATACACAAGGATATGCTTGCCGCAGAAGGGGCAGCCATCATCGACGGACTGCTGCTGTTTGGTATTTGCGCCGCCGTGCTGCTCGTAGACAAGGTGGGGCGTATTCGACTGCAGATTGCAGGCTTCATCGGTTGCGCCATCGGGCTTTTTGTAGCGTCGCTTTCCATTGGCGCCAGTCAGCAAAATCAGATCGTTTTCATTTTTACGGGCTTCATGCTTTTCAGTTTCGCCACCAATATGGGGCCCAATGCCATGACCTACCTGCTTGCCGGTGAAGTTTTTCCCACCCGTATTCGCGGCAAAGGCGCGGGATTCGCCGCCTCCTTCGCCAAAATCGGGGCTGTGCTCACCGCTTTTCTTTTTCCCGTGCTTCTGAAGGACCTTGGAACGGAGTTGCTGCTCTACATCCTTGTGGGCACTTCCCTTGCCGGCGCCTGCATAACCTGGCTTTACGGCATAGAGACCAAAGGCGTGAACCTGGAAACAATCGGCGAAAACGGTGATTGATCACTGGCAATAGACAATGAAAAAGCCGGGCCCGCTGCTGTGGGTCCGGCTTTGTATTATTGAAAATGGTACGCTGGCATTACTCGAGGACGTTGCTGTTCTCCTCTTCCTCATGCTCTGCGTATTCCTCTGCCTGACGCCAGATTTCAGGAGATTCCCCCAAGTGTTTTTTGGCTTCCCTGTTACCCAGGTTGAAGGCTTTGACATTGAGGGCGCGGATCTTGGCCGGCAGATTCTCTTCCAGGGCTTTGCGCATAAGCCGTGGATCAGTAAAGGGCAGCAGGTGCGTGACGGCACCGAACACAATGGTGTTCAACGTCATGGGGTTGCCAATGCGCTCTTTGGCCATGGTTGTGAACGGCAGCCCGTGGTACTGGTTCGTGGGGGGCTGTTTGACCATGGAATCGTCGATGAGCAGCACGCCATTGGTTTTAAGGTAGCGGTAATAGTTATTGCATGCTTCCTGACTCAGGGCCACCAGCAGGTCCAGGCTTTCTGTCTTGGGGTAGCTGATGGGGTTGGAACTGATCACCAGATCCGCACGGCTGGAGCCGCCACGGGCTTCTGGTCCGTAGCTTTGGGTCTGGGTTACGTAGTACCCTTGCCCAAGGGCAAGACCATAGCCAAGAATCTTGCCCAGGGTGATAATGCCCTGGCCGCCGAGCCCGGAGAGTCTCAGTTCAAAGCGTTGGAGTTCCATGGGTTTCTTCATTTCTTCTGTCCCTGGAGTTGTGTGGATATTTCCTGATAACACTCTTCCAACCCGGGCGCATCGCGCTCAACAAACACGCCGATGGGAAAGCGGTCAGGCTGTTTGTGTTCAGGAAGCTTGTTGTAGGCTTCCACATCCATGCTCTTTTTTTTCAGCCCGTCGTACATCTCCACGATGTTTTTGTATTTGTTCTTGCGCCCGTACTGGGTGTGGCAGGGGCTGAACACCTCGACCATATTGAAGCCGGGGCGCCCCAGAGCAGTGGTTATCAGCCTGTCCATGAGCTTTGCATGAAAGGACGTGGCGCGGCTAACAAAGTTGGCGCCCGCAGCGCTGGCCAGTTTTACGATGTCGAAGGAGTGCTCCAGTTGTCCAAAGGGGGTGGTCATGGAGAACGCCCCGTGGGGGGTGGTGGAAGAGCACTGCCCTCCGGTCATGCCGTAGATATTGTTGTTCAAAATAATGGTGGTCAGCCCGATATTGCGGCGAGCGGCATGGATGAGATGGTTGCCCCCGATGGATAGAGCGTCGCCGTCGCCCATCAGGACGATGACCTTGAGCTTGGGATTGGCCATCTTGATGCCCGTTGCAAAGGTCAGGGCCCTGCCGTGAGTGGCGTGCACCGTATTGAAGTCAACATATACGGCCATGCGGCCTGAACAGCCGATGCCTGCCACAACGACGACCTCGTCCTTGGACAGACCCAGGTTGTGTACACTGCGGATGAGCGAGCCGAGCACAATTCCGTGCCCGCAGCCCGGGCAGAGCACATGGGGGAATTTCTTGTTATGCCTCAGGTAGTTGTGAATAAGCTGGGTGACTTCAGACATTTCACTCCCCCTCTTATATTTGCGAAATCGATTTGAGGATTTGGGACGGGGTGATGATCTGACCGTCGACCCGGTTAATGGTGCGCACGCGAGTGCGGCCATTGTTCACACGTTTCACTTCGCGCGACATCTGCCCCATGTTCATTTCAGGAACGATGATGCACTTGGCCGAGCGCATGAGTTTATCAATGGGGGGGCGCGGAAAGGGGAAAAGCGTCTTGAGGGTCACCAGGCCTGCCTTGATGTTCTGCTTGCGGGCCTGGACCACGGCCAGATGCGCGGATCGGGCCACGCTGCCGTACGCCACAATGCCGATTTCGGCGTCCTCGGTGTACATCTCTTCCACCAGCATGATGTCTGAAAAATGTGTATCTATCTTGCGGAAATGCCGATGGACAGCGGCTTCCACCTCATCAGGCCGTTGTGTGGGGTAGCCCATCACATCGTGGGTCAGCCCTGTATAGTGCACACGGTACCCGGACCCTATCGGGGGCATGGGCGTCACTCCCCGCACAGTCTCTTCGTAGGGCTTGAACCATTCCGGCGGCACGGAAGGCACGATGCGCGAGTGTACTTCGAATTCCTTTGGGCCGGGGAGGGTTATCTTCTCTCGAGTGTGTGCTGTGACCTCGTCCAACAGCAGCAGTACAGGCGTGCGGTATTTTTCGGCAAAATTAAAGGCTACTATGCTCATCTCCAGGCATTCCTGCACCGTGGAGGCAGAGAGCACGATGATGGGGTGATCCCCATGAGTGCCCCAACGAGCCTGCTGCACATCTCCTTGAGAAGGGCAGGTCGGCAACCCTGTGCTCGGGCCGCCACGCATCACGTTGACAATAACGAGGGGCGCTTCGACCATGCAGGCATAGCCCAGGTGTTCCTGCATGAGCGAAAAGCCAGGGCCAGAAGTCGCGGTCATGGCCTTGCGCCCTGTCAGGGATGCGCCGATGACGGCGCCCATGCTGGCGATCTCGTCTTCCATCTGAATGAAGACACCGTCTTCGGTGCGGGGCAGGCGCTGGGCCATGCACTCCATGATTTCGCTGGAAGGTGTGATGGGGTAGCCGGCAAAGAAACTACATCCTGCGAGGAGGGCTCCCTCCACCACGGCCTCGTTGCCGAGTGCGAACAGCTCTGTCTTTTTTTTGCGTCCGTTGGCTGTGGTCATGATGTTCCGCCGTTGTTATTTTGCGGTTGTGGGGGAACAGGAGGCTGATTTTCTGCATCTTTTGGTTGTACAACGATGGCGAAGTCCGGACAGTGCAGCTCACAGAATCCACAGTTGATGCACTCGGATTCCTTGACCACCACTGATTTGCCCGTTGGGTCCATCTCGAAAACCTTTGACGGGCAGAATGCTACGCAGAGGCCGCACCCCTTGCACCAGTCGGGGTAAATAATAATTCTTGTTTGCCCTTTTGCTCTTTTCGTCATGATGGTTTGGTGGTGTTATACGTGATTGTAAAAAGTTGCCTGTTGGACGTCCGCTTCATTGATTTTATGGGAGTGATTTCCTACGCCAATACTGACGAATAGGCAACCACTGATTGCTATAAACTGCATTGAAAGGCGTTGAAGATTGTTGCATGTGTCTTTCGTGTCTGGTCATACCATCAGAGAAAGAGTCGTAAGGGGGAGAGATAGAGAGGAGCGCCCCGGCGCCATGGTGTAGATGCAACTCCAAACAGGCGTCAGGGCGCAAAAAATCAGAATGAAATAATGGTAAAACCACGAGCCATGAATCCGGCCATGCCAGGATGCCCGTTCATGTCATCCAGCAAGTCAAGGCCTTCCGCCTTGACTGCTTCGAGAACATTGAGCTTGGCAGAGCAGGCCTTGCAAGCGCCGGCGATAAGGCCCAGTTCCTTGGTCTTGGCATACAGCTTGTGCATGGGGTTCTCTTTTCTGGCCAGCTCGGGCACCAGTTGGGTTGCCGCACCTTCTATGACCAGTGCTACTTCGTGCCCCTTCTCGTGCATATCCAGAGCGTTCAACAGTACGTGAATAAAGCACATCATCTCGCCATTAAAGGCAAACAGCGCCGTCTTTTGCATGTATCGTTCTCCTTGTTCACAGCACAAATGACAAGGAGCGCACAGGGTGCCCCCGTGCGCTCCTTATGGCATCAGACATAATCGGCCAAAATCTCTTCAAGAGCATCCAAAGGTACTGGCTCTCTGAACAGGGGGGTATCCTCGACTTGTTCAATCCGGGGGCCGAGCGGGGTGCGCTCTCCTTTCCAGATTACACCGACAGGAATGTTTTCACCAAACTCCAGGGATTTGGCCATGGCTTGGTTCCAGTCCGTGGGATCGTAATCGTCGCCCAGTTCATAGACCCTTTCCTTGTACCATTTGTACGTGTTCACTTTGTTGAAGCTGACACAGGGGTGCAGGATATCCACAAGGGCAAAGCCGGGGTGCTTCACTGCCTGCTGGATCAGGTCTGCCAAATGGTCCTGCATGCCGGAAAATGCCCGCGCCACGAAATTCGCGCGCATGGCCACGGCCACGGCAATGGGATTGAAGGGGGCATTGAGAACGCCATGGGGATTGGCCTTGGTCACTTGCCCCTCCATGGTAGTGGGGGAGGCCTGCCCCTTGGTGAGCCCGTATATCTGGTTGTCGTGCGCCAGGAGCGTCATATCTACATTGCGGCGGATGGCGGCAAGAAAGTGGTTGCCACCTTCGCCGTAGTTGCATCCGTCGCCGCTTTCCGCAATCACCGTCAGTTTCGGGTTCGTAAGTTTTGCCGCCTGGGCAGGGGGCAGTCCCCGTCCATGCAGGCCATTGAAAACATTACACCGTAAATAGTGGGGCGATTTCGCCGCCTGACCAATTCCGGAACACATCAATACCTGGTGCGGTTCCAGATCAAGTCCTGCAAGCGCCTGCTTCAGTGACTTGTTGATTTGGAAGTTGCCGCAACCCGGGCACCACGCGGTTTCAAATTCACCGTAATCTTCGATACTGACCATATTATCTCCCGATGCTCCCTGCCTCTTGTTCGGGCAAGGCTACAGGGTTGTACTTTGCATTCACCCGTCCAACTGCTCAAGGATGTACCGCGCCGTAAACGGCAGACCGTCGTACCGGAGCACTTGTTGATCAAAGGCAAATCCCGTTTCCTGACGGATGAGCGCTGCAAACTGGCCCGTGCTGTTACCTTCTATGCAGACAGTATGCTTTGCCTTTTCCAGACGGGGGATGAACGTATCCGGCGCAAGGGGGTACACCTGGGAGAAATGGATCACCGCAGTGCTTTGCCCCTTTTCATTGCGCCGCTGGGCTGCTTCGAGGGCTGCACCCTGGGTAGAGCCCCAGCAGACCAAAAGCGTCTCGGCGTCATCCTTCCCATAGAACTGGGGCGGTATCAGCTCGTCCATCAAAACCTGCTTTTTGCGCAAACGCTTGTCCTGCATTTGGATACGAACGCCGAGATCCTCGGTGATGTGCCCGTCTTCGTAGTGCTCGTCACTGTCCGTGACCACAAGATACTTGCCGAAACCGGGCGCCAGGCGGGGGGAGACCCCACTGTCCGTGATTGCATAGCGTTTGTAGTTTTCAGGATCGTCGGTCGAGACACCCACCGTTGCCGGCCTTGGCAGGTTCTTCAAATCAAAGGGATTCACTGCCCTGTATGAGTCGGCAAGGTATTGGTCGGTAAGTACGAAAACGGGTCCCTGGGACTTTTCGGCCAGGTCGAACGACTTGTGGGTGAGATGGAAGCATTGCTCCACGTCGCCCGGCGCAAGAATTGCCCGGGGAAACTCACCGTGCCCTGCATAGAGCACCATGTTCAGGTCGCCCTGTTCCGTACGGGTAGGCAGCCCCGTTGCAGGGCCAGGCCGCTGGGCCAGAACCAGAACGATGGGCGTTTCCGTGATGCCGGAGAGGCTGATTCCTTCGATCATCAACGCCAACCCGCCGCCGGATGTAGGCACCAAGGCGGGAGCCCCGGTATAGGACGCGCCAAGAGCCATATTGATCGCGGCTATCTCATCCTCGGCTTGCTCGACAACGATGTTCATCTTTTGTGCAAAGTTGATGAGGTTCATGGCCACGGAGGTGGCAGGCGTCATGGGGTAGAAGGAGCAGAACTTGAGCCCCCCTGCAAGGGCGCCAAGGGCAATGGCTTCGTTACCATTGAGCATCATGCGCCCCTGTTTCCCTTTGGGGGATGCCAATGGCTTGAAGGATTTGTTGTTTTCCTCGGTCCAGTCATAGGCCTTGTTCAAGACCTCGATATTCTGCTGGATGATTTCCTGTCCCTTCTTCTTGAAGGTATCCTCAAGCAAGCCGCGGGGCACATTGCGGTCCAGCCCCAACAGCGAGGCGAGAGCGCCCAAGGCCGCAACGTTTTCGAATATGGTTTTGGGGGCAAGTTCGCCAAAGGGCACGGAAAAGCATTGGAGCTGGCATGCATCGAGCTTTTCATCCAGAAGCACCAGACCGTCTTCTGTCACCTGCTCCTTATGCAACGCAACGGTTTCGTTGTTCATTGCCACAAGAATGTCCACGTGCTCCAACGGCGCGGCCACGTCGTCTTCAACGCCTACTCTGATGGCAAAAGTATTGTGTCCGCCCCTGACGCGAGACATGTAGTCCTGGGTAACAGCAATGTTGTACCCTGCGCGGACCAGGCTCTTGGCCAGGAGCCTGCCCACAGTGGCCAATCCCTGACCGGCCTCGCCGCCTATCAGAATGTTGGTGCCGGTTCTGCTCATCTACTCTGGCTCCTTTGTGTCTTGACCCCGCCCCTGACTCCTCCGGGGAAATTATGACAGGCAATGCCTGCTAAAGAAAAAGGCGGACCGGCTTACGGCCGGTCCGGACAAGTCATGGTGTTTGGTTAGGCAGTCGTGTCTGCGGCAGGGGCAGGCGGCGTGCGCAAAGCCAGTTCCTTGTCCATCATGAACAGGCTGTTGCCGGTGTCGCCGATCAGCTTCAATTTGTTAACGATGTCGCCAACATTGTCTTCCTCTTCCACCTGCTCGGTGACAAACCATTGCAGGAAGATGTTCGTGGCGTGGTCGCGTTCCTCAAGGGCAGTGTCC
>NZ_AP042477.1:627500-4825000 GCF_055388615.1 Desulfovibrio biadhensis | reverse complement strand
GGTTCCTGAGTACCGCGGGACACGTGGAACCCCGTGGGAATCTGGGTGGACCATCATCCAAGGCTAAATACTCACCAGCGACCGATAGCGAACTAGTACCGTGAGGGAAAGGTGAAAAGAACCCCTGATAGGGGAGTGAAATAGAACCTGAAACCAATTGCTTACAAGCAGTGGGAGCGGAGTTTGCTCCGTGACCGCGTGCCTTTTGCATAATGAGTCAGCGAGTTAATCTTACGTGCAAGGTTAAGCGTAAGCGTAGCCGTAGGGAAACCGAGTCTGAATAGGGCGACATAGTACGTGGGATTAGACCCGAAACCCGGTGATCTATCCATGGGCAGGTTGAAGCTCAGGTGAAACTGAGTGGAGGACCGAACCAGTGAAGGTTGAAAACTTCTTGGATGACCTGTGGATAGGGGTGAAAGGCCAATCAAACCGGGTGATAGCTGGTTCTCCCCGAAATATATTGAGGTATAGCCTCGTGTGATGACTGACGGAGGTAGAGCACTGAAAGGGCTAGGGGCCCCACCAGGTTACCAAACCCTATCAAACTCCGAATGCCGTCAGTTTAACACGGGAGTCAGACTCTGGGTGCGAAGGTCCAGGGTCGAAAGGGAAACAGCCCAGACCGACAGCTAAGGTCTCTAAATCCATGCTCAGTGGGAAAGGAAGTGGGATTGTTCAGACAGCCAGGAGGTTGGCTTAGAAGCAGCCATCCTTTAAAGAAAGCGTAATAGCTCACTGGTCTAATGATCCTGCGCCGAAAATGTAACGGGGCTAAGCATGGTACCGAAGCTTCGGGTGACCACATTGTGGTCGCGGTAGGGGAGCGTTCTCCAATGGGATGAAGGTGGATCGGAAGGTCTGCTGGACTACGGAGAAGTGATTATGCTGACATGAGTAACGATAAAACGAGTGAGAAACTCGTTCGCCGTAAGCCCAAGGTTTCCTGGGTAAAGTTAATCTTCCCAGGGTTAGTCGGCCCCTAAGGTGAGGCAGAAATGCGTAACTGATGGGAAACAGGTTAATATTCCTGTACCTGTATATGGGCGCGATGCGGGGACGCGGAAGGGTAGGTCAGCCGGCTGTTGGAATAGCCGGTGCAAGCATGTAGGCTTAGGGGTAGGCAAATCCGCCCCTTCTAAATGTCGAGATGCGATGCCGTGGCCAAAAGGCCTGAAGTGATTGAGCCCACGCCGCCTAGAAAAGCCGCTAAGTATACCATATACAGACCGTACCGCAAACCGACACAGGTGGGCGGGGAGAGTATCCCAAGGCGCTTGAGAGAACTCTAGCTAAGGAACTCGGCAAAATTACCCCGTAACTTCGGGATAAGGGGTGCTCCTTAGGGTGATGGAATTTACTTCCTAAGCTCCAGGGAGCCGCAGAGAAATGGCGGTGGCGACTGTTTACTAAAAACATAGGACTCTGCTAAGTCGCAAGACGACGTATAGGGTCTGACGCCTGCCCGGTGCCGGAAGGTTAAGGGGAGAGGTTAGCGTATGCGAAGCTTTGAACCGAAGCCCCGGTAAACGGCGGCCGTAACTATAACGGTCCTAAGGTAGCGAAATTCCTTGTCGGGTAAGTTCCGACCTGCACGAATGGCGTAACGATCTCCGCGCTGTCTCAGCTAGAGACTCAGTGAAATTGAATTGGCGGTGAAAATGCCGTCTACCCGCGGAAAGACGGAAAGACCCTGTGCACCTTTACTACAGCTTGACATTGAGCTTTGGGTAAGCATGTGTAGGATAGGTGGGAGGCTGTGAAACGGGCACGCTAGTGTTCGCGGAGCCACCCTTGAAATACCACCCTTGCTTGCTTAAGGCTCTAATCCAACGCCGTTATCCGGCTTGGAGACAGTGTCTGGTGGGTAGTTTGACTGGGGCGGTCGCCTCCCAAAAAGTAACGGAGGCATGCAAAGGTTCCCTCAGGCTGATTGGAAACCAGCCGTTGAGTGCAAAGGCATAAGGGAGCTTGACTGTGAGAGAGACATCTCGAGCAGGAACGAAAGTTGGTCTTAGTGATCCGGTGGTCCCGTATGGAAGGGCCATCGCTCATTGGATAAAAGGTACGCCGGGGATAACAGGCTGATCGCATCCAAGAGTTCACATCGACGATGCGGTTTGGCACCTCGATGTCGGCTCATCACATCCTGGGGCTGAAGCAGGTCCCAAGGGTTCGGCTGTTCGCCGATTAAAGTGGTACGCGAGCTGGGTTTAAAACGTCGTGAGACAGTTTGGTCCCTATCTTCCGTGGGCGCAGGAGACTTGAGAGGGGTTGCCCCTAGTACGAGAGGACCGGGGTGAACGATCCGCTGGTGGACCTGTTGTCCTGCCAAGGGCATAGCAGGGTAGCCACGATCGGAAAGGATAACCGCTGAAAGCATCTAAGCGGGAAGCCTGCCTCAAGATAAGGTCTCCCTCTCTTCGGAGCTGAAGATCCCATGTAGACTACATGGTTGATAGGCCGGGTGTGTAAGCGCAGCAATGTGTTGAGCAAACCGGTACTAATAGATCGTGCGTCTTGCCTATCTCATTATAAAAACCTCCCCCCTCTTTCTTCCTATATTTCCGGACAAATTTGTCCTGGTGACCATGGAGGAGGGGGTACACCCGTTCCCATTCCGAACACGGCAGTTAAGCCCTCCATCGCCGATGATACTGCAGAGTAGTTTGTGGGAAAGTAGGCCGTTGCCAGGGCACCCTTTACAACGAAAGCCCGTCAGCTCAAACTGACGGGCTTTTGGCGTTTCTGGACCCACCACATCCACACCACACACAAAAAAACCGGAAAGTTTCCTTTCCGGCGGCTTCTTTTTACGTTTGGTTCCTCACAAGGAATGATTCCCTATTGGGAGCGAGGTCCATACATCCTTCTGTGTTCATTGTTGAACTGCCAAGGCATTGGGGTTTCCAGCTCAATATTTACACCGTTGCCAAGGTCCAGACGTAATGATCCCGGGGGTTGAGGCGCTTCGATCCATCTGCCTCCTTGATGATAAAAGTAGAGTGGCCGCCCTGGGTCATAATAAATGTTATGGTCCGGCCAGTACCTGTATTCATGTTTTTGTCTGTAGCCATGGGCTGGAGCATGTGGTGGTGGGCCTTGTTGCGTGCCTGGACCATATTGCTCCATCTGCTCTTGTCTGTATCCCTGATCAGGTCTGTATCTTTCCTGCATATGGCCGCGACCCTGACCTTGCATGTGTCCTGGCCCACCTCTCATGTGTCTTTGTTGCCCAGGAGGTACGCCATCCGGGGGTGATGCTGCCGCCAAGACCGGAAATGACAAGGTAGCTAAAAGAACTCCAGTAAAGATCGTTCTGAAAAAATTGTACATAAGCCCTCCTATACCCTTTAGGTTAACCATTCTGAGGGTATTTTTGAAGGATGCGCTTACGGGGATATTGTGGGGAGGAATCAGATTACTTTTGTGATTAGATAACCAGTGTAAGCCAAGTAGCAGAAAATAAGGGCAATGCCTTCCATACGGTTAATGCGCCCCTGGCCTCGAATTCCAAAACCGATAGCGAATATGGAAAGGGTCAAAGCAGCCATGACAGGAATATCCCTGATAAAGACTTCGGGGGAGGCTTCCATGGGATGAATGGCGCCGGCTATACCTACCACTGCCAGGGTATTGAACATATTTGAGCCGATGACATTGCCCAGCGCGATGTCGTGTTCGCCTTTTCGCGCTGCTATGACTGACGAGGCCAATTCAGGAAGTGATGTGCCAATGGCGACCACTGTGAGGCCGATAAGCAAATCGCTTACTCCGAAGCCATGAGCGACTTCCACCGCCCCCCATACGAGAACGCGTGAACTGGTGATGAGCAGGATCAGGCCGGCAAAAAGCATAAGAAGGGCGCGGCCAAGGGGCTTTGCATTGACTGTGAGTTCCTGCTCCATTTCGTTGCCGAATGCATCGCTTCGTTGTCGTAGCCCCTGGAATATGGTCCAGCCCATGATTACGACGAAAAGCAGCAATAAGATGATCGCGTCAAGGCGAGAAACCGTATTGTCACTCAATTGCCAGGCGGCAATTGCGGTCACGCCGAGCAAAAGGGGCAGTTCTTTGCGCAGCACCCTGGAGCCCACTGCGATGGGGCTTATGCAGGCCGTGACGCCCAGAATGAGGGCTATGTTTGTTATGTTGGACCCGTAGGCATTGCCCAAAGCTATGCCCGGATTCCCTTCTATTGCTGAAATAGCTGAAACAACCATTTCAGGAGCAGACGTTCCAAAGCCCACCACTACCATGCCGATGAGCAAGGGGGGCATGCCGAAATGGCGGGCCGTGCAGGCGGATCCTTCTACAAAAAGATCAGCGCTCCATACCAGGAGCGCCAGACCAGCTATCAGTGCGATGGAAGGGAGTATCATGGCGCGCAGTTTATCTACTCTGCGCCCCATGTCCAGTGGAGACAGGCGCATGAAAAAAGGCCGGGTAAATAAGCCCGGCCCAGCTCATTGACAAACCCCGCTTTTTGCAAAGTGGGGTTTGTTTTTATGAACCGATTTCTTTTCAGGCCGCTGCCAGCTGGGATGTTGGCTCGATCGGCCCCAATCGAACGAGACAGAGAGACTGAGGAAGAAAGTACAGGCATTTGGGCTGCAAATATTTGTATGACAGCCCCAAAGGGGCCAGCAGCAAGGCCATTTTCTTCATGTTTTGACATGTGGCGGAAAGCAGGCTTTGAACCTGGACCTTAGCCAGGCCGCAGAACCGAGCATAGCGATGCCCGTGCAGTTGTTTGGCGTCGGCAAAGCTGCGCTCTACGGTCTCTTTCCGGCGAGCATAGATTCTTTTTCCGAATTCCGTGAGCCGGTGCGCATCCACCGTATCCACGTATTCCCGCCACACATGGCGTGTCACTGTTTTCTTGCAATTCCGGTTTGTTGTGCACTCTTTCAGTAACGGACAGCGGCGGCAAACCTTTGGTAACGAGTCATAGAGACGATATCCTTCGCGGTTGGTGGTGGAGTAGTGAAGCTCCTGGCCTTCGGGGCAAAGATAGCAGTCCTTGTCCGGCAGGTATTCAAAGGCGCGTTTGGGGAGCATCCCTTTGCGACGAGTGGGACGACGATAGCCAATGACACCATAAATATGCTTTTCTTCCAGCGTCTTGCAAATGTGTGAGGTGAAATATCCTGCATCGAGGCCGACGTGCTTCACAGCAAAGCCGAAGCGGTTGATTTGTCGGTCCAGCCGATCGAGATAGGGCATGCTGTCATGCACCGAGGCCGGAGTTACGTAACTGTCGGTGATAATGTTGTGTCGGCTGTCCACAGTGCGATGATCCAAGTAAAAGAAGCCCTTAGGCTTGCCCTCGCGTACCATGTACCCGCTGTCCGGATCGGTTGTGCTCTGCTTGATCCGCTTGGACCCCGCTTCGCGGTTGTCCTGCTTCAGCGGTTTCTTTCCATGCCTGCGCCTGTCTTCCTCCACGGCGTCTTCAAGTTCGCCCAAGTATGACTTCGTGCTTTGGGCAACGAGCTTTTCCGTAAATTTATGCTTGTTGGCGTTGGCTTTCAGGTGGGTGGAATCGGTGTAAAGCGTGTGTCCGCCGACAAGCCTCTTTTTCATGGCCTGGAACACTATACCGTCAAAAATGTCCTGGGCAACGCTGGTGTCGTTAAATCTGCGCCGCCGGTTTTGGCTGATGGTGCTGGCATCGGGCACTTTGTCCTGCAATCCCAGGCCAAGGAACCAGCGATAGGCAACATTGACCTGGATTTCCTTGACAAGCTGACGCTCGCTGCGGATGCCAAACAGATAGCCGATGAATAGCATTTTGAAGAGCACCACCGGTTCAATGGCCGGACGGCCATTGCCCTCGCAATACAAATCCTTGGTGAGCTCATGAATAAAGGAGAAATCAATAACCTTGGCAATTTTGCGAAGCAGATGATTCATGGGGACAAGTTCGTTGATCGAAACAAACTCCATTTTCACCTGCTGATTTTTGGGCGGCTTTAGCATGAAGATAGTATAAGAAAACCCTCGCCGATTGGCGAGGGTTTGTCAGCATTCTGAATGGCGTTTATCTGTACACTCGCGGCGACGACCTGGGGGCCGGACGCAGACCCAGCACGCCCTTGCGTGGCCTTGTCAGCGGCGAACCCATCGAAGGCACCACGTCCATGGGCATTTGCCTGGTGGAGCAACAGGCTACCTGCGTCCTGGGCTGTGAACACTATAATCCATACTTCGACAGCTGGTCCTGCGCGGCCGCGCCGATATTCGATTATGAAAACAAGCTGGCGGGCACCCTGTCCATGACCATGGCGCGCGACAACTTCAACCACCATGGCTTCGGCCTGGTCATTGCCGCGGCAAAGGCCGTGACCGAGCAGATGCGCCTGCGCCATCTCCTTCAGGAGACGCAGACAATCATGGAGATCCTGGGCGAGGCGGTTGTTGTGTTGGACGCCAACAACCACGTCAGGATGATAAATCGCTACGCCAAGCAGTTGTTTCATGTACAGGATGATGCGATCGGCCGGGATTTCACCGCGCTGGCCGAAACGATCAGCGGGGAATGCTTCCTGCAGTCCGGCAACAGGGTCAAAGACAACGAATGCTCCATGCGTCTGGCCGACGGTTCCTTTCTGCAATGCGTGTATTCTTCGTCACCGATTCCGGAAGGGGGGCTGTGCGTAACGCTTCGGGAGAGCCGGCGCGTGCACAAGCTGACGAACCGCATCACCAGGGCCAAGGCCGTCTACACCTTCCAGGACATTATCGGCAGCTCAAAAAGCATGCGCACGGCGTTGCAACTGGCGCACAAGGCCAGTGAAAACGCCATGACCACCTTGATCCTGGGCCAAAGCGGGGTGGGCAAGGAGCTGTTCGCGCAAGCCATCCACAACGCCAGCGACAGACGCGACCAGCCGTTCATCGTCATCAACTGCGGGGCCATCCCCCGCGATCTGGTGCAAAGCGAGCTCTTCGGCTACGAAGGCGGCGCGTTCACCGGCGCCTCACGCCACGGAGCTCCCGGCAAGCGTTCGCGCCAGGTGGACGTCCGCGTCGTGGCGGCTACACACCGCGATCTGGCCAGGAGGGTGGCGGAAGGGACCTTCCGGCATGACCTGTATTACAGGCTCAACGTGCTGGCCATCCCTATTCCATCCTTGCGTGAGCGTCGTGACGACATCCAGCAACTCGCCTATTTTTTCCTGGAAAAAATGGCGCATACACTGAACAAACCGTTGAAAGGCTTTACCCCTGAAGCATTGCACTGCCTGGAGGCCTGGGACTGGCCGGGAAACATCCGCGAGCTGGAGAACCTGGTCGAGCGGGCTGCTGTCGTCGCTGATGGTCCATTCATTGGAAAAGCGGACCTGCCGTCGGAGTTCTGGTCGCCGGTGTCCTCGGCTGCGTCGGGACGTGACACGCCCTCGATGCCACAGACGGCAGCGCCCGGTACGCTGGATGCCGGGGACCAGAACGTCGCAGAGGATGCAGAGGCGCACGGACTGCGAGAGCAGGGGGACCCGCAGGAACTGCGGGAACTGGGGGAACAGCCCAGCCAGGAAAAGCAGCGCATAATGGAAGCGTTGCAGACTGCAAACGGCAATGTCCGGGCGGCAGCCAAGGAGCTCGGCGTATCACGCGTGACGTTGTATGCGCATATCAAACGTCACGGCCTTTCTCTGGAGCCCTTCAGACAGCTCAAATCGTAGGGAGACAACAATTATAACAGGAAGATCATTTTGAAAAGAACATTCCCTTCAAGGTGGCGAAGATTGGGAAATGACTTTACTTTACCATGCAGGAACGCAATTGTATTTGGATCAACAATTGTTGTGAATACTAAACCAGATATAAATTTTCAGCAGCTTTTAAGCGATATCGTGGCCAACTCTGCTCTATCCATTATACCAATTCATCGGCTTAAGGGATGCAGGTAACTTTTCCATATCTTTAGCACTAATTTGAGTCATGTTGCGGCTGCAAGTTGCAACTTATCACAAACGACATCGGCCTAATTGGCATCTTTGCCCGCTAGCCACTCAACGCTTACATCATAATTTCAAAAGAAATGCCGAATTCTTCAGCAGAATCCTTACGCCGCCTAGCTCGACCAAGGACCAGCCGGACGCATCAAAGTCGAAGCGAGCACCAACTATCAATAAGGGTACACAGAAATAAATTTGTAAATATGGATATATTATAACATTATGTGTATGTTAGACTGCTTACCCGTGGTATACTACACTCACTTTTGAGGGGCAGGACAAGGGAAGTGTACCCACCTTCGGCGGCTCCATTCCCGTCCTGCCCTGCGGGGCTGCTTATTCGCGTTCCGCTCAACGCAGATTCAAGAGGGTTGGCTCCATAGAAGAATTCCCATGCAGGTCGGGAGTTGGTAGATGAAGATTTCCCCTTAGCTCGCTTTCCCTGCTTGATCCAGACGCAAGCAGACCATTTCCAATCCACGCAGGCCGGCGCGCCTCCAACGAAAAAAGGAGGCCCCATGCCCAGCAAAAAGCTCATTCTCAGGTCCTATCTTACCCCAGAAGAATTTGGCGAAATCCAGGCATCGGCCGCCAAGGCCGGATTATCGCTCTCGACGTTCTGTAAGCGCGTTTGTCTTGGCTACACCGTGCCCAGCCTGGAACACCAGGAAGCCCGGCTGGAGCTTCGCCGTCTCAAAGGCGATCTTGGACGCTTGGGCGGTCTCCTCAAGCAGGCGCTGGCGAACGGGGCCGACCGACTGACCATCCACAAGCTCCTGCATGAACTGGACGCTCGGCAGCGAGAAGTGCAGGCAGCCGTGGGGCGGATACGGTAGCATGATCAGCAAGCGCGTGTTCATCGGAGCAGCCAATGACAATTACGGCCGCTTGGCCCGCTACATCGCTGCTACCGATCATTCCGGAGAAAAGAGCCTCCTGAGTTGGTGTGAGGGGATGCTTGGCGGGAACGATTACACTGAAGGCGTCGCCGAAGTCAGGGACGTGCAGGAACGAAATACCCGTGTGGCCAACAAGACCTATCACATGGTCATCAGCTTCCGTCCAGAAGACGAGGCAAGGCTGACTCCAGAGGTATTCAAAGCTATTGAGGCACGCTTCGCTTCCGCTCTCGGGTACGCCGATCACCAGCGCCATTGCGGCGTCCATAAGAACACAGCCAACCTGCACATGCACGTTGCCTACAATATGATCCATCCGGAGAAATACACTTGCCACAAGGAGTTTCGTGATTTCTGGACCCGCGACAAAGTCTGCCGGGCACTGGAGCGTGAATTCGGCCTGGCTGTCGACCAGGGGATTGAGCGCAGTTCCATCGACCGACCACGCATCAATGAAAAGGCGAGGACCGTGGAGGCCCATACCGGTCAGCAGTCCTTTGCATCCTACGCCCAAAGCCATAGAGAGGCAGTCTTGTCTTCACTGGAGGCAGCGTCAGCCTGGCAAGATTTGCATGCGGCCCTGGCCGCGCATGGCATGGAGATCAAGCCCCACGGCAACGGCCTAGCCATCAAAGACCGGCACGGCAAGCGTGCAGCCCACGCCATGAAGGCCAGCGCCCTGGACAGGAGCCTGTCCAGGCAAAAGCTGACAGCTCGCCTCGGCCCATACCAGCCGCCGCAACACCTCGACCGTATCCGGGAACTGTCACGCTATACGGCCGCGCCCCTGCATCGGTCGCCTGAGCGCGGCCAACTTTTTGTCGAATATCGGGCCGGAATCGAAGCCCGCAAGACAGCGCTACAAAGCGTCAAGGAACAGGAAAGCGCCGCCCTTGCCGCCATCCGAGCCGAATGGGCAATCAAGCGCCGAGAACTGGAACGCAAGAACATCGCCAAAAAGAACCTGCGCAGACTGTTGCAACTGGCCCGCAAGCATGAAGTGGAAGCCCTTGCCAAGGCCCGGTTGTCTTTTCAGGAACCACGCAAAGCCGTGCGTCAAGAGATTCCGTTTACTTCCTGGAACGGCTTCCTGCAGTACAAGGCGGAACAGGGAAACGAAATTGCCCTGGCCGTGCTACGCTCCGTCACCCATATTGTGGCGCCGGAGCAGGAAGCCGCAAGTTGGGCACAACGCGGAGCGGAACAGGTTTCTGCCAAGGCCATGATGCGGGCTGAGCACGCGGCCAGGGAACGGGAAGTCCTTGAACTGAACGGCGTCAGCGGTAAAGGGAAAAGCCGCCTTCAGGCCGTCCTGCGCATGGAACAGGTTTTTCAGGAGAGCAGGGTTGATACTTCCGACATTCGGCACCATGTTGATCGCAAGGGAGCCGTGGTGTTCACCCTTCAGGATGAAGCCAGCATACGGGACACTGGAAGGGACGTTTTTTTTTCAGCTCGAAGCGAGGCCGCAAGGAAAGCCGCCTTGCTCTATGCGCAAAAGAAATGGGGGAAGCACATTCGGCTGGAGGCAAACCGGATTGTCCGACATGAGATGTCGAACCGAGCGCCGGAGATAGAACGGTAGGCGACTATTTGCCAACAATCCTATCCGCCGTGGCGTCAATAAGCTCACTGGGTCGGTCATTAAGGGCGGCGACCATCTCAATTCCATTTGCAGGCTTGGCCGTTTCTTGCCGCTTTCAGGCGGTATGAAGGAATACACCACATCAACGCCAGGGCTTAGTTGCTCTTGGAATGATGTATGGAAATTTATTGTCCAGCTATAGGTACCCATCATTCTAGGACATAATTGTTACTCGAAAAAGCAGCGGGATGCGGGGAGTATGCCTCACCCGCCCCGCTGTCTCTTTTTGCTGCCTACTTCGGTCATGACACTTTCGGGAAATCGGCGCTGAGGGTCACTTTTTCCCAAGTATCGAATTCCGATGCCATCTCAGCCAGGTGTTCGCGCGCCATCTTTAAGCCCGGTGCGCCGAGGATGAGATGTAAAGGCGGCTCCTCGCTGTCAGCCGCGGCTAATATTGCTTCGCC
Source organism: Desulfovibrio biadhensis (assembly GCF_055388615.1). NCBI lineage: Bacteria > Pseudomonadati > Thermodesulfobacteriota > Desulfovibrionia > Desulfovibrionales > Desulfovibrionaceae > Desulfovibrio > Desulfovibrio biadhensis. Next base: position 4,814,085 of record NZ_AP042477.1, on the reverse strand, counting down.
TGCCCTGCGCGGATCGCCGGGTTGTTGCCCATCGGTTGCTGCAAGCTGTTTGATCCGTTTATGAACGGTGTCGTCATAGGCGACAATCTGATGATGAGAAGTTTGCAGCGAAGGTCCCTGCCATTCAGTGCGAAATGGGCCGGGCAAGACGGCCGTCACCTTGACACCAAGGGGGGCCATCTCCTTAGACAACGCCTCAGAAATACCGATAACAGCGAACTTTGTGGCGGCATAGAAGCCTGAACCGGGATTGCCAATAAGGCCTCCGACAGAGGAAATATTGAATATATGTCCTGAACGCCTTTCGCGCATTTCAGGCAATACCCCGCGGGTCAAAGCGATGAGGCCAAACAGGTTCGTCTCGAACAGCTGCCGGTACGCCACTTCCTCGGCTTCTTCGATTGCGGAGATGTATCCGTAGCCCGCATTGTTGACGAGCACATCGATCGGCCCGAAGGCTTCTCGCGCGGCATCGACCGCGGCCGTGATGTCTTCAGGCTGCGTGACATCTAACTTTATTGCGCGCGCGTTTTCGTGTCCGGAGACGAGATCAGAAAGACTCTCCGGTCGACGAGCGGTGGCAATCACATTCTCATGATGCTCGATCAATACCTCCGCCAAAGCTCGACCAAGTCCCTTTGAGCATCCGGTAATAAGCCAATTACGAGACATTGTTACAACCTCCTCTTTCATTTTGATCCAGCCAGGATTAGTTCGCCGGTCGCCAACGGCTTCCGGCCAGCGTGCCTCCTGGCGGAATAGGATAACGGTCCGCATCGGCGAATCGAATGCGCTCCGACGCGAAACCGAAGCCGCCAAGCTCCAGCCGCTTTTAGGATCATGACCTTCGCGTGCCAAACGCTCCTATGCCGGGGAGCGTCCGAGGGGCATACAACAACATGTCACCCGGCGATCATCCGTTTGAATTTTCGCCGGGACGTTTTCAAACGCTGAAATCAGTGCTCACGCTGATGGCTTTCCACGCCTCCAGCTCTGTACGATCCTTTTCGAGCGCGGCACCGACCACCTTGAGGGCATCGCTTCCCAGTAATAACAGATCGGGCGGATCGGACGATTCGACGGCCATGATAATAGCATCGCCAGCACGCGACGGGTCGCCGACTCGATCACCATCGGGCGATTCGTTTTCGATACGGTTGCGTCCGGCGGTTTCGGCATAATCATCAATGGCGTCACGTGACTGCGTCAATGATCGGCCATAGAAGTCAGTCTTGAACTGGCCGGGTTCCACCACAATGACCTTGATACCGAGCGGTTTGGCCTCTTTACGCAGCCCACCGGATATGCCTTCGAGCGCGCATTTTGTCGCTGCGTAATAGCCCGATCCCATGCCGGGATCGCGTGCTGCGATTGAGGAGACGTTGATGATGGTTCCCATACGCCTCGCCCGCATACCAGGCATAACCGCTTTGATCATCGCGATGGGGCCGAAAAAATTAGTGGCGAAGACTTCGTCAATCTCCGTTCGGTCCGCTTCTTCGATGGCGGCTCGAAGGCCGTGCCCGGCATTGTTGACGAGCACATCGATCCCGCCGAATTTGGCTTCGGCCAAGCGTACTGCCTCAGCAATCTGTTCATCGTCCCGCACATCGAGTGCGAGTGCGAGTGCCGTCTTGGGATAAGAGGCGATTATATCCTGAACTTTTGCGGGATTTCTCGCCGTAACGACAGCATTTTCCCCATGCGCCAGCACGGACTGGGCCAATCCCCGACCAAGACCGCTTGAACATCCGGTAATAAGCCATGTGGACATATACGAACTCCTTTATTTTTCAGCTCGATTGTCTGGAGTGTCCAACAACTAAGAAAGAGTTGCCCACAGCCAGTCCTCCTTCGCGGTAGAAAATCCTAGTACGAATATTCCTCTTCTCTACTTCCGCCACCAGATCCCGAGGACATCACCGCCGTAGATAAGGGGGTTATCCGTTGATGCTGATCAGTTGGTACTGCTGTCGACCGACACCCATGGCTTCGGCGTGATCAAGAGTATGTGTGCCGTGTTTTTCCTCGATGCGGGCACGCAGGGAAGCACTTTTCTCCTTGTCAGCAGCATAGATGAGGTCAATACAGGCCTTGTCCAGAGCGACCGGATCAGTAGAAGCCAGGATGCCAATATCGGCCAGTTCTGGCGGAGCGGGATGGCTGTCGCAGTCACAGTCGATGGACAAGTTGTTCATCAGGCTCACGTATACGATCCGCTTGGTGCCCAGCTTGTTGATCACGGACCCAGCCGCCTCGGCCATGGACTCGAGAAACAGATCCTGGTCCGTCTTGAAGCAAAGTCCGAAATCCTCACGGCTTCTCGTTACGCCGGCAGTGTGAATCCACATCTTGCCCTCGCCGGAAGCGATGCCGATGGACATGTTCTTAATGGCCCCGCCGAAGCCGCCCATTGCGTGCCCCTTGAAATGGGACAAAATCAAAAAGGATTCATATCTGGCGAAATGCGAACCAACAAAATTTTCCTTGATGGCTTTACCCGTTGGGAAAGGCAGGCTCAAGGAGCCCTCCTCGTCCATGATGTCTACCGGCGCAATGCCGGCGAAACCGTGATCCTCAAGAGCCGTCATGTGCTCTGCGGTGTTGAAGCGCTTGCCCGGATAGGCGGTGTTGCATTCCACGATGGTGCCGTTCACGGACTGGACCAGATCTTTGATAAGCGCTGGCGCGGGGTAATTATGCCCTCCGGGTTCTCCCGAATGCAGCTTTACCGCCACCTTGCCGGGTAGCTTGCGGCCCTGCATGGCGCCATTGTATGCTTTCATAAGACCTGTTGGACTGATATCCTTAGTAAAGTACACTGGGACAGCAAGCTGTCCCGCAGCCAGTCCTCTGTGTCCTGTGACCGCGATGGAGAAAGCTGCGAGGGTGCTGCTTTTGATGAATTTGCGTCTTGAGATGGAATTGTTCATGATCATTTCTTATGTGCTTTAAGTTGCAGGAAAGATGAAACCCGGCCCTCAAGCGCCCTCTGGAATCATGTTCCAACCAGTCCTCGCAGGGAATGAACGATTCTGGCTTATTCATGCCTGATTCTCCGCAATTATTGTTCGACTCCCTGCCGCAATCAGATGGTGGATAGCCAGAGTTAGGCAATTCGTTGCTCATTGGAGTAGCCTGCACCACGAACTCACGTTTAGGCCGCGCAACCCGGGCAACCTTGTCGCGTGAAGAGACGACGGAATCACCGCGAAGGGCCTTTCCCTCCAGGATTGCCACCCGCCCCAGGGTACCCTGACATATGACGTGGTTTGGCCCAAACCGCTTCCCATATGGGTCATAAACGGGATCATTGTCTTGCCGGAAAAATCGTATTCAAAGAGGAACGGGATGAGCGGAGTGGTGATAGTCCTTCACCAGCACGGCAAGCCGACAAGACCACGTCGTGCCTCCATGCCCTCGACGTTGGTCTTCAGCAGAGGCTTGTAGCCGGATTCTAATTCCCTTTTCGCCTGCACTGTCGTTGGCTTGTATTCGGACGGATACGGATCCACGGTTTCAATGCGGACTATGTCGCCGCCAGCCATTTCCCGAATGTACCCCTCCATGGTGCGGGTGTTGTCGGTCCGTGAATAGTAGACGGGCAACACTCTTTTGCCTTCCAGAGCCGATCCCGCAGCGTATGCCGAGGAATTGCCGAACATGATTGGCCTGGTAATACCGGCCAGCAGACCGGATGTCGCGAACTTGAGCAAATCCCTTCGGGAAAGCTGGAGCCGCCCAGTCTTTTTCTTGCTCGACATTGAGCTACTCCTTGTTTGCTGAATGATAACTCGTCGACAACTATCCGCGCATCGGGCTGCTCGTATTGTCTGGATGCAATGTAGGAAGCATGGGGAAAACCGGGTAGACTGATTCTCCGCAATCATTGCATGATTCTCCGAGAAGGATAGTCAATAAGGATAAAAGGACTCTGAATCATGTCCTTTTGTTCCGAATCGGAAAGGTATAGGCGGAGGGGCATGGATACACCCGAAGACCCGACAGAGGGAAAACAAATTGGGTAAAGAGGGATGTGTCATGGCGCACGCCACCACAATCATGCATACGAGGCACACCAATTTCGACTCGGCCAGCCAGCAGGATGAATGCGTAGAAATGCCAAAATCAAATTGCTGTGTTATGTATATTTTTTTATTTTCCCCAATACGGTGAGAAACGATGCTGCTGTAAACAATAACATTATCCATGTCATGGTCCACGGTGTGCCTTTGCTAAACAAGGCAAGTAGCAACGATGAGATGATGCCGCTTCCATACTGCATAGCTCCGATTAGTGCCGAAGCGGAGCCTGCAATGTGTGGGACTTCATCCAGTGCTGCAGCTGTTGCAGAAGCTGCAACGACACCATTCATTGAAAAAAATATAAAAACCATTCCAACAATAATGTATATTCCGTAGAGTTCTGTTTTAACAAACACGGACATTGCAAAGATGGCCGCTAGGGAAATTGCCGTCGCGATTTGCAGAAGCTGATGCAATGGCATGCGGTATACAAAATATCTGTTGGCAAAACTGAGAAGCATCACGCCTAAAATATTGACTGAAAAAAGCCAGCCATAATTTTGAGGAGCGATATCGAAATAAGAGATATAAACAATTGGTGATCCAGCAATGAATGCATAAGCGGCAACGTAGTAGAACGTGATGCACAAAGTAAAGCGCATGAATACCTTGTGTTTTAATAAATACCAATAGTTGACGAAAGCATTACTTATCGAGGCAGGAGTTCGTTTTTCTTTGGTCAATGTTTCGGGCAACCAAAATAATGATATGAACATCAGCGCCCCAATAGCGGTGAGAAGCCAGAATATGCCATGCCAGCTACTGACCCGAATGATTTGACCGCCGAGCAGCGGGCCAATGATCGGCGCTATGGCCATGATTATCATCAAGGTCGACAACATTTGAGCCGCCTTAGTGCTGGAAAACAGGTCCCGAATCATCGCTCTTGCCAACATCGGACCTGTACAGGCGCCAACCGCTTGGACAATGCGCCAGAAGACGATTTGTCCAATTGAGTAAGACATGGCGCAACCGGCAGCCCCAATCACAAAGACCAACATGCCTATGAAGAGTGGAATTTTGCGACCAATACTGTCACTGACCGGCCCCCAAACAAGTTGGGCGATGGTAAATCCGACTAAAAATCCAGTGATTGTCAGCTCGGCGTTTCCGTTCAGTTCCTTTGCCATTGCCGGCATCGCCGGGAGATAAATATCCGTTGACAATGAAGTAAACGCCATCAATGCCCCAAGAATGGACATGAAGAGCATGCCGGTGATCAGTTGCGCGTCATCTACCGTCTTTGTGTTGTTCATAGAGTTCTCAGTCATACCCGCCGGATTCAATCACCAGCGGCCCATCACGGTGATGCCCGGAGATATGCCCGCTTTAGGGCTGCTTCGCGCTTCGACCTGGTCATGGTGTCATCTGGCTCAGGAATCGGTATTTTGTGCGACTCACGCCGCATACGTCGTCCAGCATCCCCGGCCGTTCGCAAGCTTCTTTTCAAGCTAATAGACAGGAGCTAAGCCAAGTAGGCCGATCCTCTGCATTTATTGCCCGGGTTGTCCAGGAATGGGGCGGAAATGGGGAATATGCAGAAGCCCCTGTCTGATCGCGTGGCAATCGACCGGAACAGGGGGGCTGCGATGTCGGTTTCGTATTCTTTCGAAGAAGCCCTGGAAGGCTACCGGATGAAGTTGGTGATGATCTGCTCTTCCTGCTCGGGCAAGGGGATGCCCGCCTTCAACCCTGCCTCCTTGCACTTAAGGAGCCAGGCCATGTTCTTGCCCAACACACGCATGATCTGCACGCCTTCCTGGTCTTTCATCACCTCTTCCGGAGTGTGGCCATGAACCATATTCCAGTATCTCGAAGAGACGACCGGCATTTCGCCCCAGGTGAGGTATTTGTTCAATTGGTCCAGGGTGGCGGTGGTCCCGGCCCGCCTGGCCGAAACAACGACCGCGCCGGGTTTTAGCCGGAATATCCTGTTGCCGGAACAGTATGTGGAGAAGAAAACCCGATCCATGAAGGACGTCATCGAACCCGAGGCCGCGGCGTAGTGGACCGGCGAACCAAAGACAAACCCGTCGGCCTGTTTCGCCATTTCAGCGAACTCGTTGACCTTGTCCTCGAAGACGCACTGTCCGTCCTCGGCACATTTCCGACAGGCGATGCACCCGGCCACGGGCTTGATGCCGACCTGGAATATCTCTGTCTCCACGTCGTTATCGGCAAGGGCATCGGCCACTACCGACAGTGCGGTGTAAGTGCACCCCTTGGGATGCGGGCTGCCGTTTACCAGAAGAACTTTCATACCTTTTTCCTCTCATACGTTAATTAATCCGGCATCAGCTCTCGCCGATAATATCGGGGAGCCAGCCAGTACAACGCGTCATGATCAGTGCCCGAGAACCGGCTCCAGCCAAGTGACCGGTTCCTTGGTGGGGTGGATCTCGATGGCGATGTGCACGCCCCAGCTGTCTTTGATGGCGCCTGCCAGTGTTTCACGAGGCAGGGATATTGACCACATCGCCCTCATAGAGTTTACGAGCCAGGTTTCGCCACTCCTGATAGTAGCACCAGCCGCCGGTGGCGAGCAGGACCTGACCGCCCAGGTGTTTGTGCCTGTTTGTTACGCAATCCGGCTCTAAGCCACGGTTGCCAAGGGCGACGGAACCACGCCGGGATCAGCATGTTCAGCCAAATGGTGGGCTGTTGAAACTTCGCTTTGAGTCTCCTCATGGGGAAAAGCCGCTTTACTCAAATTGCTCATGATGTTTTTTCTCTCTTGATCTTCGGGGCGTCGCTGCCAAGCGGCGGATTCGCCCCCCAAAAATATTCCGCAACCTATGGTTGACCGGGGAGGTGCTTCTCCCAAAACCGGATGGCGTCTTCCATCCATCCCTCGGCATCCGTTCCGATGCCGAGCCCGAAGCCGTGGCCCGCGCCCCGATATTTGTGATACTCGACGTCGATTCCCGCGGAACGCATGGCATCGACGCGTCTTTCCACAGTATTTAAGTTAACGATGGGATCATCTGCGCTGACCATGACAAAGGTGGGAGGATCGGTCCTCGAAAATTCGGTATGCCCCGTGTACGCCATGACGATGACCGCAGGGACCGGCAGGTCGTCGCCGCCAAAAGCGGCGGTGCCATGAGTCCCGATATAGGCGACCATTCTTGCCCCTGCAGAACTGCCCCACAGGGAGTAGCCCCTGGTGCCGACTCCCAAGCGACCCGCATTTGTAAAAATGTACGATAGGGCGGCCGCCAGATCCTCGGTAGCGTGCTGGCCACTCCCGACCCGATACTTCAGGACGAATGCGTTGTAGCCTTGCCGGCTCAATTCCAATGCCTGGGGAAATCCCTCATGGATGGAGCCGACATAGGAAAATCCGCCACCAGGGCAAACGATGGCGAGAGGCGCACCGGGCTTTCCTCTGAAGAAGAACAGTCCCGTCGCGTTCATGGAAGGGGGCACTTCCTCCCGAGCGTCAGGGTAGAAGTTATAGAAGATGGTTTGTCCATCGGCAGCCGCGTCGATCATGGCATTGAGCACGTCCACGGTCGTTTCCACTCGTATGCGGCTATGATAGGGCAGGAGCGAATGGATGCTCTTCAGCGGCATGGCGCCGTCGATCCTGCGATTGGCGCGGGGCAGAATGAACTGGGCGAACCCGCGAAAGGCGGGGTGGGTCAAAACGGTTTGCACCGTATCATCCACCTGGATGTGTTCAAAGCGCTCCACATCGCTCTCCCCGGAGGCCTGTTTCTGCCCGGCCTCCACAAGCGCAGGGAGGAAGAAAAGAAGGGCCAGCAACCCGAACATTGCCCACCTTCGGTTTATCCAGAATATGGGATAGTGGCAGATTGACCGGAGCCAATTGGCCGTGCTCCATTTATGTTGCTGGCCCTTCATGCTGCTCCCTACTTGCCAACCCGCTTGGCGTATTCCGCAGGGTAGCGATCCCCGGATATTTCGATGCGGGAGAGGGCTCCGTTCAGATCGTTCAGTTCCGAACCGGTCAGTTCGACACCCGCCGCTCCCAGGTTCTCCTCCAGCCGCTCCAGCTTGCGGGTGCCGGGGATGGGTACAATCCACGGTCTCTGCGCCAGCACCCAGGCCAGCGCGACCTGTGCCGGGGTGGCGCCCTTGTCCGCCGCAAGGGTCTTGACCAAATCAACCAACACCTGGTTGGCGGCGAGGTTTTCCGGGGTGAAGCGGGGCACGATACTGCGGAAGTCGTCCTTGCCGAAGGTGGCGGAGCGGTCGAACCGGCCGGTCAGGAACCCCTTTCCCAATGGGCTGAAGGGGACGAACCCAATGCCGAGTTCCTCCAACACGGGCAGCAGTTCCTCTTCGGGCTGCCTCCACATCATGGAGTATTCGCTCTGGATGGCAGTCACGGGTAGGACCGCATGGGCGCGGAGGATGGTCTTCACTCCGGCCTCGGACAGCCCCCAATGCTTGACCTTGCCGGCCTCTACCAGCTCCTTGACTGTCCCGGCCACGTCTTCTACGGGCACGGCGGGGTCAACACGGTGCAGGTAATACAGGTCGATGGCTTCGACCCCGAGCCGGTTGAGGGAGCCTTCCACGGACTGCCGGATGGTCTCGGGTCTGCCGTCGACTACCTGTTTGCCGTCCACGGTCTGGATGCCGAATTTGGTGGCTATGACCACCTCACTCTTGAACGGGGCCAGCGCCTCGCCCACCAGTTCCTCATTGACGAAGGGACCGTAGACCTCGGCGGTGTCGAAGAAGGTGACACCACGCTCGACGGCGGTCCGGATCAGGGTGATCATCTCCCGTTTGTCCGCAGCAGGGCCGTAGCCGTGGCTCATGCCCATGCAACCCAAACCGAGAGCCGAGATTTCCAGCCCGCTCTTTCCCAATTGTCTTTTCTGCACATCGTTCTCCTGATTACATCCTGTTCCGACAGGCGGAGTCGCTCAGTCGGTCTAATCCAGTCCCTTTTCTTTGAGCCATGCCGAGAGCAGATCGGCCACTTCCAGGTTGTTCAGGTCGGAGAACGGAAAGTGGGTATTGCCATAAATCCCAACCTCGGGAAGGTGCACAACCGTGGCATCGCCACCATGCTTGTTGACGGCTTCAGCCCACTTCCGCGCCATGGCGAGACGAATTCTCCACTGGTCTTTGCCTAAATCCTCGGAAGGCTCCTCCGGAATATTGTCCCCATAATAGATGACGATCGGAATTCGGGTCAGCTTCATGAATTGGGACAGGGGCACGCTGGAGGCCTTGAGATCGCCGAACTTGCTCGTGATGGGAGCCGGGACTTCACCCTCGGCAAAGATGAAATTGCTGCCCGGCTCATATGCCGCGACCGCCCGGATTTTGGAGCTCTTCAACACCGCGTCCCAGCCCATGCCGCCACTGTGCGAATGGGTGACGAGAATCCCCTCGCCGATCTTGTCAAACAGGGCCGCAACGGCGTCAGAATTGAGGTCGATGTCGATGGGTCCAGTGTCGGGGGTCATCTGGCGGAAGTACTGGTTCAGCGCCTCTGGATCCTTGGGGAACTGCACACCAGGATAGAAGTTCGGCCAGGTACCCACCCGGAACATGTTGAACCAGAACTGCTCATCTGGAGTGGTCGAAACGGTAACACCCTTGGTCGTCCGTCCGGCATTTCCCCGGCGGGGTTGATCAATGACATAGACGCTGAAATTGCGGCGCAGGAATATGTTCTGGTATCCTTCCCGACCGTCCGGGGTGCTTTCCCAGGTTTTGGAGAACTGGCCGAAGCCGTGCCAAAGCACCATGGGAAGTTTTCTGGGATGTTCGGGAATCTGGTAGAACACATAGGCATGATCCCCATGGAGCGTCTGCCCCTCGGGCGCGCGGCTGAAGGGTGTATAGTCCCCAGGAGCGGTAACGACCGTCCCGCCCACCGCAAAGCTGCCCTGGCTCTTGATGCTCAACGGCCCCTGCGCTCCTGAGGCGATGGAAGCAGATCCCGAGGCCATGAACAAACAGACTGCGAGAAGCAGTACCACATGAAGTCTTATCCTTTTCCTCATGACAACCTCCTTCGTATAAATGAATGGTCGGGGCGCAAGGCCTGTCGCATTACTGGCTATAGTTCCAGTTTTCTTGTTCCTAGCCATTTGACGATTTCGGGGTCGCGGTGATCGAAGAAGCTACTGGTGCCCATGTCCAGTTCCGCGATCCGCGCCAGATCCTCGGCGGCAAGTTCAAAGCCGAACACGTCAAAGTTCTCCTTTATCCTATCCAGGTGCACGGACTTGGGAATGGCGACGACATCTCGCTGCGTCAGCCAACGAAGGACGACCTGGGCAACGCTTTTGCCGTACTTCGCCCCGATGGACTTGAGCGTCGAGTTGTTGAAGAGATCGTTTTTGCCCTCGGCGAACGGGCCCCAGGACTGCATCTGAATGCTGTTGTCTCGGAGAAACGCTTGGGTTTCGGTCTGCTGGCAGAATGGGTGGGTTTCGATTTGGTTGACGGCCGGGACCACCCCGTTGTGGACGATGAGGTCCATGATCCGGTCAGGCTGGAAATTGCACACGCCGAGGGCTTTGACACGGCCGTCACGGTACAATTTTTCCATCGCCCGCCAGGAACCGTGCACATCACCGTACGGCTGATGAATCAGATACAGGTCGAGATAATCCAGTTGCAGCTTGGAAAGCGAAGTTTCGAATGCCTTGAGGGTCTTTTCATATCCCGCGTCCTGGACCCACAGCTTGGTGGTGATGAAGAGCTCCTTCCGCGCTACGTCGCTCTCTGCCAGGGCTTTTCCCACGGCCGCCTCATTCATATAGGAGGCGGCCGTATCAATGAGGCGGTAGCCGGTTTCCAGGGCTTGCAGCACACACCGCTCGCATTCTCCAGGGTCAACGATCTGGAATACGCCGAAGCCCAGGATGGGCATTTCTACGCCGTTGTTCAAAGTGACTGTTCTCATTGTTCACCTGTCTTGAATATCCGCATTGAGCATAGGGAGTGAGCCCGCCCCAAAAGCGGGCGGGAGTCTTTGCTGTTACAGTGCTGCCTGCAATATCTCGATGATGTTGTCTTTGCTCAGTGCAGGACGTCCCAGCAAATTGCCGTCCTTGTCATGGGCAACCAACCGGGCATCATCCGCGTACTGCTCGAAGAGCTCGTCGCCGATGCCAAGTTCGGTCAGGCTGGTGGGACAACCGATGGAGCGCAGGAACTCCTCGTAGGCGTCGATGCCTTCCAGGCCGAAGGATAGATCGTTTTTGTCATCGCGGGAGAGGCCGAAAACGCGCTCGGCGAACTGGGCGAACCGTCCGGGCCGAACCTTGGCGGCGAACCGCATCCATGACGGATTTATGGCCGCCAGCCCGGCGCCGTGAGTGACGTTGTGATGCGCCGAGATGGCGTGCTCTATCATGTGCACCGGAACCTTGTAGTCGGTCCCGACCTGCAGCCAACCATTGAGAGCGACCAGCGCGGCCCATTGAATCTGAGTGCGTGCCTCGAGGTCGCTGCCGTTGGCCACAACTTTCGGCCCCCACTCCAACGCAGTTCGGATGACGCCTTCGGCAAAGCTGTCCTGAATGGGCGTTCCGCCTATGCCGTTGAAATAGGTCTCGGTCACGTGGACGATGAGATCGCAGACGCCGTAGGCGGTCTGGTCTTTGGGAACGGTCAGGGTCAGTTCAGGGTCGACCAGTGCGACCTTGGGATAGAGGCACTTGGTGGAGACGAAGGACTTTACCTTGGTCTCATCATTGGAGATGACCGCGCCGCAGTTCGTCTCGGATCCAGTGGCGGCGAGGGTGGGCACAGTGACGATGGGCAATGCCTCGGTGGGGATGCCCCAGTTCTCTTGGCCGTGTCCGATCAGGTCCCACGGATCGCCGTCGTAGAGAGCCGCGGCAGCGATCACCTTGGATGCGTCCATTGTGCTGCCACCGCCAATGGCGATGACGATGTCGCATCCTTCATCCCGAACAACCTGTGCGCCACGGGCCACGGATTTAATTCGCGGATTTGGTTCGACTCCGGAACATTCGGCAAACTCGACGCCGGCGGCCTTCAGGCTCCTGATTGCACGATCAAACGTACCATTGCGCTTAACGCTGCCCCCGCCGGTGACGATCAGGGCCTTTTTGCCCAGTTCCTTGGCGACTTCGCCCAGTCGGGAAAGAGATCCAGCACCAAAAATCAACCGGGTGGGGTTGTGATATTCGAAATTCATGTTCATCTCCTTTGTGATGTGAATTGAGGCTATACGACCAGTTTTGTAGGAACTTCCAAGAAGGGGGAAAGCGTTTTCCTCTCACTCCGGTCCGATTCAATTGCTGTATTTTTTCTACTGCCAACACTCTTCCTACGAATAGACTGATCCTCTCAATTTTTTGCATGATTGTACGAAATGCCCGACGAACACCTTGTCCAAAAAGAAAAGAAACTGGTATCGATAAAATTCAAAGGAGACCTACAATGAGCAATGAGATGCAAACCGATATCAGCGTTGCGCGCAATGTATTGGCTCAACGAATCGACTATTTGACAGAGAAACAGCACCGGCTTGAGTCGGCCATTCCAGGTTTGCTGGTGGTCCGATATGAAGCACCAACGAAACCGATGAGTGCCATGTACGAGCCGTGCATCTGCCTCGTCGCCCAGGGGGCAAAACGAGTCAAACTCGGCGACGATGAGTACGTGTACGACGCCAACCACTATTTGATCACTTCCGTGGGGTTGCCGGTCGTTGCCAGCGTCGCCACAGCGAGCAAGGAGACCCCACTTCTCGGTCTTGTGTTGAAACTCGACTTAGGTGTGGTGTCTCAACTCATGGTGGACAGCAACCTCCCGACCATGCGTCTTCCCGTAGCAGGACCAAGCATGACCGTGAGCGAAGTCTCCGCGCAATTACTTAATAACTTTATCCACCTGCTGGAGCTGTTGGACTTCCCGGAGGACATACCTATTCTCGCACCGTTGGTTCAGAAGGAAATTCTGTATCGGCTGCTCATGGGAGAACAAGGACAGCGTCTTCGACACATAGCTACCACAGGAAGCCAAGGACATCAGATTGCCAAAGCCATCGATTGGTTGAGAGCAAACTATGTCCAGCAACTCAAGATTGATGGGCTAGCAAAAGAAACCGGCATGAGCATATCCACCTTCCATCAACATTTCCGAGCCATGACGGCTATGAGCCCTCTACAATTCCAGAAAAAGCTCAGGCTTCACGAAGCCCGACGCCTCATGTTGGTGGAACAACAAGATGCTACCACCGCCGCCATGCAGGTTGGATACGAAAGCCCGTCACAGTTTAGCCGGGAGTACAAGCGCCAGTTCGGGGCTCCTCCGTTACGCGACATCAAAAAACTGCATAAAATGGGGCAGAGGGAGGCCGTGTCCGGATCGGCATAACCGCATTCCTCCTAACCACATTTGCTTTCACTGCAACACGTACCGGGGATTGCATTATTTTGGGGTACCGGAAGAAATGAGATGTTCTTTTTGGGCAACGTTCCATTAGTTCTTATAGCCAAGCTCGACCAGCCATTCCGCAACGTCAGGTTCCGCCCGATCCACGCTATTCCTGGAGACGGTGAAACCGTTTCTTAAGACTCGGGCATTCGGCTGCAAGCGGGCAATTGTGCTGACGGTCTTGGAAAACCCGCTCCCGCCATGTGTATTGAATGGGATGACGATTTTACCGGAAAGGTCATAGCTTTCGAGGAACGTGTACAGAATCATCGGCATATCCGCCCACCAATTTGGGTATCCGACAAAAACCGTTTCGTACGCAGCCATGTTTTCAACCTGCCCGGCAATGGCCGGTCTGTCGTTTCTTCTCTGTTCCTCTTTTGCCAGATCAACCAATGTACGATGGTCCGTCGGGTACGGTTGTTGGGGCTCAATGCGAAACATATCGCCGCCAGTCATTTGTTGGATCAGTTGAGCGACGTATTGCGTATTCCCCAGGACCTTTCCGTTGATGACAACCACACTGTTGTCTTCGTCACGGGTCATGTTATTGGGGTTGTCTGTTTCCGGCATGGAAAAATAGACAATGAGAATTCCTTCCCGTGTTGCTTCTGCCGCTCGAGCTGAAGTGCCCAAGGCTGCGGGAACGAGAGCGCCTAGAGCGGCGGCTGCACTGGTCAGCTTTAGCATCTCTCGGCGGGATATAGTCGGGGGATTCATGTGATTTCTTTGCTTCATGCGACGTTCCTCTTTCTATAAACAACCGTGTATTGACGAAAAACACCTCAAGTTGGAACTTGACTGGGTACCAGACTGCCCCAACGATGCTCTCTAATTCCACTTCTCATTCATTTGGGAGCCCCAGGATCCTTCACTTCTTCAGGGAGGCTTCTACATCTGAGAAGACCTGCACTCTGTCTGGGAGGCGCTGTCCCCGGATTTTAATCGATGCGACAGACTCATTCAGTTCGGCCAATTCGGCGGGTGTCAAAGTAATGGTTGCTGCGCCGAGGTTCTGGAGCATATGTTCCCTATTAGTCGTTCCGGGGATAGGCACGATCCAGGGTTTCTGCGCCAAAAGCCAGGCCAGCGCAATTTGCGCGGGAGCGGCAGATTTTCGTTCAGCCCATTTTTTTACCAATTCCACGAGCGCCAGATTGTGCGGTAAATTCTCTGGCGAGTACCGGGAAGTGGTGCCTCGAAAATCACCGGCTGCAAACCGTGTATTCGCATCAATCCAACCGGTCAGGAACTGAACACCGAGGGGACTCCATGGCACAAAGCCGATCCCAAGTTCCTCACACGTCGGGATCACTTCCTTTTCGGGGCCGCGCCAGATCATGGAGTACTCGTTCTGGACTGCTGTTACGGGCAACGCCACATGAGCGCGACGCAGAGTCTTAAGCCCCATCTCGGACAGTCCCCAGTGCAAGACCTTACCCCTGTCCATTAGTTTCTTGACCGTTCCTGCGACGTCTTCAATCGGAACTTCGGGATCGACCCGGTGCTGATAGAGGAGGTCGATGCGATCGGTCCGAAGGCGTTTGAGCATCCCCTCGACCACCCGCTCAATATGCTCAGGGCGGCTGTTGAGTCCCGGGAGCCGCTTGCCTGTTTCCTGATCGATATTCCATCCGAATTTTGTGGCAATCACTATCTTGTCTCGGAAGGGAGCCACGCCTTCACCGAGGATACGTTCCACTTCAAAAGGGCCGTAGGCCTCTGCAGCATCGAAAAAGGTGACCCCATGATCGAAGGCGGAACGGATGACGTTGATCATTTCAGGTCGGTACGGCACGGTGGTTTCATACTTGCGGCTCATATTCTGAACGCCGAGGCCGATGCTCGACACCTCGAGCGCTCCGAGTCTGCGGCCCCCCAAGCTTGAAGGATGATGAAGACCACCTTTGTCTGTATCCATGAGAGGGCCATTCCCCTCCAGAGGTTGTGCAGCGGTTGAAACATGAGGCAGCAACGAGGCTGCGGCCACTCCTGCTCCTGCGATAAGAAATTTGCGCCGGTTCAGCATGGGGGGACTTCCAGAGCGTGATCGCTTTGTTTGGTCTTCATATTAGTAGCTCCTGCTTTTGATTCTAAAAAAATTAGCAACGGCATGTCACTGGTGCCAGTATTTGGGATTTCCGCGAAGTTCCTAAACGGCTAAGAACATACCTTTCAGGGCTATTTTTTTGATGGGGGATTACCATTGTTGTATTGTTGGTCGCTCACCTTCTCCATCCATTCAACGGTCTTCCCATCCAATACTTCAGTAATTGCGATATGCGTCATGCCAAAGGTTGGTGAAGCCCCATGCCAGTGTTTCACGCCAGGCGGGATGCGAACGATATCGCCAACTCTGATTTCCTGAATGGGACCGCCCCAGTTTTGAACCCACCCAACACCTTCAGTCACGATCAATGTCTGGCCAAGCGGGTGAGAATGCCATGCGGTATGGGCTCTCGGTTCAAAAACGACAGTCCCTCCAGCAATACGAGCTGGGGCTTCGGCCTTGAACCGTGAATCAACATAAGCAGTCCCTGTGAAGTACTCCTCGCTCGCCTTGACGGCAGGAGCCGAGCCGAGCCTGGTGACCACGACGGACTGGTCGGACTGGGCGTATGCGTTGGCCACAAACAGGACACTTGATAGAAATGCTATGACGAATATTCGCATGACAGGTCCCCGACTACTCCTGCTCGTTGAAGACTTCTTTTGCCACTCGAATGGCGGTCACCGAGTTGGGCCATCCGGAGTAGAATGCCAGATGGACGATGGTCTCTACGATTTCGCCCTTTTGTACTCCGTTGCGCAGGGCGAGCCTGATATGTGAACGGAGCTGGTCCGGACGGTTCATGGCGACAAGCGCGCTGACCGTTGCGAGGCTTCGGTCCCGTTTGGACAGTTCGGGGCGCTCCCATACGTCGCCATACAGCACATCGTCCGTAAGCTGAGCCATCTTTGGGGCAATGTCGCCGAACAACTGCTGGGCCCGAGTTTGCTCTTTGGTAGGTGTCTCTTCCTGGGCATATGCTGCGGCTCCCATGAGGCCGAGGATCAGCACCGTAGCAAAAATCGCGCTCATTCCTTTATTCTTCATCACTTTCTCCTCTGAATTTTTCGTTCGATGTCCTCGCCAACAGGACACCAGGAGCATGCCGGACAATCCCGGTGGCAATGACCATTATTCTCTTGCTCAGGGGTGGCCAAAAAATTCTTACTGAAATTATGATTAAATGGCGCCTGGGGAGGGCGGTAGATCATTTCTACGAAATTATTGCATAATAATATGCGAGGAAGTATTTCGAAGAGGTTGGGCGCACGCTGGAAAAAATGAATAAGGCGGCCCAGAAGACCGCCTTGGTGCCACCGCACTTATGGAGGCTTTTCCTATTTCAATGTATTTCCGAAAAACTGTGTCATTTTTTCCATGGCCTGCTCCACATATTGCGGCTTCCAGTACGTTTGAATGTGAGTCGCGCCTTCGATGAGGAACAACTCCTTGTCCTTTGCATTGACGGCCTTTTTGAAAGCCTCTTCAGTCATATAGAGCGAATCGGCTTTGCTGCCTGCGATCATTAGCAGCGACTGCTCGATCAAATCCATGTTGGTGGCGGCATCAAAGTTCATCAGGGCCAGCAGGCTGCTCATCGTGTACCTGAAGGTCGAATTCGGATGGGCATGAGTGTTGTAATAGTAGACGAACCCTTCACGATACAGGTCGTAAGGCAACTTTGCAATTTGTTCATCAGTCGGTCTTGCCTCAGCGGCATAGATGAACTCTCCGCCAGCCGCTTCTTGTGCGCGGGCATCGGAGGCCTGCTTCAAGCGATCCTGAATCGTAGAAAGCTGGGAATCCATATAACCGTTGCGTCTGACGCGCCCTGAGTTGAACATGCTTAACGTGGCGATTGATTTGAAACGCTTGTCCGTCTGGGCTGCCTTCAGGGAGTAGCCTCCCCCACCGCAAATACCCAGCAGGCCGATGCGCGTATTCTCAACCCCGGGATACTGGCTGATGTAGTCAGCCATGCCATGAATATCTTCGATACGGTTGGCAGGCTTATCCACATTGCGGGGAGTGCCACCGCTCGCGCCTTGATACGCAGCGTCGGCGGCAATGGTGATGTAGCCCTGTTCGGCCAAGTGCTGGGCGTACAAACCGGCAACCTGCTCCTTGACGCCGCCATTGGGATGGGCGACCACCACGGCAGGATATTTCTTGCTCTCGTCATAGTTGGCCGGGGTGTACACATTGGCCGCAATATCGATGCCGTTCAGTTTGTATGTAACCTGGTGGATGTTTACTTTACCTTTTACGTTTTCGGTGATCGCACCTTCATAAACCAGAGTGAACGGATTCTGTGTATAGTCTGCAGCCATTGCTCCCCCTGCTGAAAAAAGCATGATCGCTGCGCATAGCAGCGGTATGAATTTAAAACGGGACATCGTTTTTCTCCTTTTTAACTAGTACCGATTCATGGACTCAGCCTTCGGAATTAAATCAGTTTCTTGGATTGACTTGCTGTCAGCAGCAGTTGAAATAGTGGGCTATGATTAATTTCGCCCTGACTTCTACCTGCATAAATTTAGCAGCTACCCGGATGAAAAAAAGCCCGATCCTATCGACTTCTTGCCTATTTCACCGCCATTCACTATGCCTCTGCGCCCCTTTTTGTTGTAGCCCCGTCTGCCATGATCGCTTTCGGTGAGCTTGCTAAAGTGGAGTAGTATCATTTCTTGTCGTTGATCAGCTCTGTTGATCACGAATTCTGTGAATAGAAATAAATACATCTATCGCCCTTTTCAAAGAAAGGGTCGCTGAAGCAAGCGCTTTTTTCTTTGGTGTAGCTTGGCCATTTCTCAATTGAGCTTCGCATATTTCAAATGCCATGCTAATTGTTTTTTGCGCTTGACGTTCAAATCTCGCTAAATGAATGGTGGTCTTTTTATTCATGAGGAACTCCCATGGAATAAAGCAGTCGCATAGCGACCGCGATAAAAAAATACCTGGCACATAAGGTGTTTGCATCGCTGCAATTTACGAACAACAAACCGTTCATCTTAACACCACGCACTAAGATGTAACCTCCATGCATAATGCGCCATATTGATGTTCAGTTAACGCCTTACTGTGCGCAGTATCTTAGTCGTTATGTTTAGCGTTGTGTGGCTGGCTAGTTATTTGAATTGGCTAAAGTTTATGGAACATTATCTTAAAAATAAGTCAGTGCAATTTAAAGCGGTATACACAATAATCCGTAATTATTGCACAATGCGCTTGTCCTTAAAAGCAGCCGAGTATTTTTGCCAGCGTATATAACTGGTTTATTTAATGATTAATGCTGGAAATAGATTCAATATGCTTCGGCCAAATAGAGTACTCCCTAAAGCCATAGCCACTATTACCCTTTTTTTAGGCTTGCATTTGGGGGCAGCTTTAATCGGCAGCGTTGGCAAATGCCTGGAGTTCCTGTCTCAGGCGAGCATGGGCCTTGCCGACCACGGTCCGGTAATCGGCCTTGCCGGCGGCAATGTCGTCCAGAGCCAGCTCCATGGTTCGGGTGAATTCGTACTCAACAAAGGAGAAGTGGCCGTACAGGGAATCCACCACGGTCTCACCCAATTGTGTAGGGAGCAGAAAGCGCTTTTCGGTTTTGACGTAGCTTCGTCGCGTGATGGTATCCAGAATGGCTGCATAAGTGGACGGGCGGCCGATGCCCCGCCTTTCCAGTTCGCGCACCAGGCTGGCTTCGGTAAAGCGCGTAGTGGGTTTTGTTTTTTTGGTCAGCACAGTACCGGCCTGGGCCGAGAGCAAGACACCCGTCTTCATGGCCGGGACCGGGTTTTCCAGCTCCGCCGCGCTCTCCAGATCGTCTGATGGCGCATCTTCCGTTACCGCGTCATTCGCTGTCAGAACTTTCCATCCCAGAGAGAGCAGGGTCCGGCCCTTGGCCTCAAAGAGCGCCTGTCTACCGTCCAGGTCCGTGGCGAGTTGAAGCACTCGCACGGCATACACCGCATCCTCCAGTTGACTCGCCAGGGAACGCAGCCGGATTAACCGGTACAGGGCCTTTTCCTCGTCGGTTTCCCCGGCTTCCTCCACCTCGATGTGCGTAGGCCTGATAGCTTCGTGCGCCTCTTGAGCGCCTTCTTTTGACTTCCAGGTGCGGGGCGTTTCCACCAGCGGCCAGCCCTGGCCCTCGCAATAGACGCGGATAGCGTCCACGGCCTCCTGCGAGAGATTGGGAGAGTCTGTGCGCATGTAGGTGATGTGCCCGCCCTCATAGAGTTTCTGCGCCAGCAGCATGGTCTGCTTGGGCGAGAGCTTCAGGACGTTGGAAGCAGCTTGTTGCAAGCTGGAGGTGGTGAAGGGCGCCGGAGGCGCGCAGCGGCGTTCCGATTCTTCGCAGTCCAGCACTTCCAGGGAACGGAGCGCCGCCGCTTTCCGGGCCAGGGCTTTATCAAGCAGGTATTCCTGGCCATCTTCCAACCACGGCTTGACCTGCCAGACAGCCTTCCAGCCCTCCGCGATGTTGTCCTCCTGCTCAAAGGTCAGTTCCGCGCTGTAGTGGATTGTGCTGCGGAAGCTCTTGATCTCCCGCTCGCGCTCCACCACCAAACGCACAGCCGGGCTCTGCACCCGGCCAGCGGAAAGTCTTTCGCCGGCTACACTGGAAAGCGGTCCGCTGACCATGTAGCCGCAGAGGCGGTCCAGCACCCGGCGGCCTTCCTGCGCAGCCACCAGGGCCATGTCGATGGAGCGCGGAGCATCCAGGGCCGTCTTGATGGCCGTTTCCGTGATCTCCGCATAGGTGATGCGTCTGGCGTCCTTGAGCTTCAGAGCGTCCTGCAGATGCCAGGCAATGGCTTCGCCCTCGCGGTCAGGATCAGTGGCGAGATAGACGGCCTCCGCCTGTTTTGCGGACTTGGCCAGACGCGACAACACCTCCTTGCCCCTGTCCGTGGGAACGTACTTCGGCTTGAAATCCGGCGCGGCCACGCCCATTTCTCTGGGAGGCAGATCACGCACATGGCCGACCGAGGCTGCCACCTTCCAGTCGGGACCGAGGATTTCCTGTACCTTCTTGACCTTACCGGGGGATTCGAGAATGAGCAGCTTCATGGCAATTCCTTGCATGTTGCTGCTCTGAGGCAGGCAGGCGTTTAAACACAACGATGGAGCTGAAGGGAGATACGTTTACAAGGCCAATTCCCGCGTTTTGCCCTGGTTGCGGGACTTTTCCGGGGTCAGGCCGATCTGCTTCCGAACTTCTTCAAGGCCGCGCGACTGATGGAGATCGTTGAAGTCCGTCAATCCGCGCGCCCGCTCATCTTCATTGAAGACTGGCGCCACCACTTTGCCGCCCACGGCCCTGGCCGCGTCCTGGGCCATGGCTACGCCTTTGTTCCACGGTTCATTGCCGCGCTTGTGCTGGTGGTCGTTGTCCGCGCAGATGGTGATGGCGACATTGGGGTACCTTTCCCGCAGCTTCCGCGCCACCGGCTCCAGGTTACCTGCGTCAAAGGCCACGGCCACGGGCTTGCCCGTGGCCACGTGCAGGCTCGCGCCTGTGGCGTAGCCCTCGGCCAGGAGGATTTCGCCCTGCGAAAGATCCTTGCCGGGCTCGGAAACCAGATGGAAATTACCGGATTTCTCCATTCCTCGCAGGAAGCGCTTCTGGCCGTCCGGCGAGATGAATTGCAGGCCGCGCAGGTCCCGCTCGGCATTTTGCACCGGTACCATCAAGTTGCCGTCCAGATCCTCCCGGACGCCCAACGGCGGGATGCCCTTCTCCTGGAGGTAGGGATTTTCTCCGGTGGCCCAATCGTAAGCGATCCATTCCGTGTGGGCCTCCCGTGCAGCCTCATTTCGGCGCTCCGTAAGGGCCTGTTGTCGTTCCTCACGCCTTTGGGCGATCTCCGCCCGCTGGACTTCCAGCTCTTCCTTACTCAGGGTATGGCCGCTCGCCACCCATTTGTCCTTTTCGCCGGTGCTGAAGTTCTGCATCCACCCGGCGGGGTGTTCATCCAGGAAGCCGCAATAGGCGCCGTCCAGTTCGCCGCGCTTGCCGCCAACGAGCGGGACCCGGTGAATCGCTCCGTCCATGATCGGAGACTCGCCGCCAAGGTCCAGCCCGGCCTGTTCCAGGGCCAGGGTGAATTCCTCTTGTGGTGCCAGGGAGCGCGGCGGCTCCGGCGTCCGGGTTTCTTCCGGCAGCCAGGCGGCAAGCCGGTTCAAGTCCGTGCCTTCCGGCGCGAACCAGAGCTTGTTTTCCCTGTCCCACCTGGCTCCCAGCTTTTTGGCCTGTTCCTTTTCCTTGTATGGGACGGCCAGGAAGGTTTTCTCCCTGGCCGGGTTGGCGGGTACATCCATGGCCGCAATGTCCTCTTCCCGCTCCGGCGTCTGTGCCGGTCTTCCTACCGTCTGCTCCTGCGCCAGTTCCTTTTCCCTTTCTAATCCCATGATGTATCCCTTGATTTGCTCCGCATCCCGGCAGGCCCGGACGATTTCATAAGGGTCGTCCTCCAGTGCCTTGATCCAGGAGTTCACGTAGGCCGCATGCTGTTCCGGATCATGCGGGATGCCGATGTCCTGGCCGAGCATCCAGGAGGCGATTTCCGCCCGCAGTTCCTCACGGGCATACATTTCCGAACCAAAGGGGCCGTTTTCCCGGTCCAGGCGTGAGGAATGGCGCGTCCAGTGCCCCAACTCGTGCAGGGCCGTGCCGTAGTACAGGCCGGGTTCTTCGAAGTTCTCGCGCGGCGGCAGGTGGATGGAGTCCGTGGCGTAGCGGTAGAAGGCCCGGTTGCTCTGATCGTGCCTGATGTTCGCGCCGGAGGCGGCGAGGATGTTCTCCGCCTTTTCAACGGGCTCCCACTCGAAGGCTCTGTCCGTGAGTTCCAGTGGCGATATGCCGTCGATCTGCTCCGCATTGAAGACGTGGGCGAATCGCACCAGGGGTCTGTCCAGTTCCACGGTCTGCTTCAGAGGCTTGCCGTCCTCACCGAGAACCGGCTTGCCGTCTTCGTCCAGGCGGTCCTGTTCCTTGGTGAACTGGAAGTAGACTACGGGGGTGGCCTTGCTGCCGGGCAGGATGCTCAGACCGTTGTCATTGGCCTGGCGCAGGGTCATCCAGCGTGGATCGTCATAGCCGGACAGGGACAGATGCACCCGGTTCATGCCCCGGTACACCGTGCCCGAGGCCGGATTGTGCGGCGCGGCCAGGACCTTTCCCGCATGCCAGGGCTGCTGCCAGGGCGCTGTCCCGGCCTTGAGGTGGGCGATGATCTTTTCCGCGAATTCCTCATGGAACGGGCGGCGCTTGGCCTTTTGGGGCGTATCACTCATCGTGCAGCACCTCCCCCTGTGCGTTCATGGTCAAGAGCGCGTCCTCGATCATGTCCGCCAGCACAATGGCGTCTTCGGGAAACGCGCCCATGTGGTCGGCCACGTCCGGATCGAGCGGGACGTACAGCGCCGGATCACCGGCAAGTTGCTCGGCTGCCGCCTTTGCGGCGGCGGCAAGGTACTCCTTGTGTCGCATGGTCATTCTCCTTGGTTGAACACGAAAAGGGGCTCCACCCGCCGGAGACCTTCCAGCGGGACGAGCCCGAAATACCGGCTGTCGAAACTGCCCTCATGGTCGGCCAGCACCAGGGCCATACCCGGCGGAACCGTTCCGGCCCGGAGGCTGGAGGTGATGGGCCGCCCCTGGCTGTCCATGCTGCGGACGGCCAGGGAATCGGCTGGAATGGAATCGCCCGGCGCGGCCACCAGGCGCTTGAGCAGCGGACGCAACCCGTTCTCGCAGGAACCGGCGCGCAAATAACCGCGCTCCCGCGCCAGATCGGCGAACTCGCCGGGCAGGCAGAAGCTGACCAGATCGCCCTGTTGGGGTTCGCCCGGCGCGAGCCGGTAGATTCCCCTGGGTAGGGACGGGGTGAGGTTGACGCGCAAGCCTGCGGCATGGGCGAGGTACCCGGCCAAAAGCAGGCCCAGGACCGCCAAGAGCGAGCGCCGGACCCGGTTATTCCGTGAAATAGCGTTCATTGGATTCCTCCTGGGCAGGAGCTTGTGGGGCTTGTTGTGGAGCCTGGCGCGTCCGGTACAGGGAGTCGCTCACGCCTCCGGGATGGGCCGCGCTCAGACCGGGAACCGGAATCTTTGAGCGGGAGGCGAAGACCGGATCGAGAAAGTACAGGATCTGCCGTCCGTAGATGGGCGGCTGCCCGGCCGTGAACACCAGCATGTCGCCCGGAGTGACGATGGGCTTGCCCTGGCGGTCCTTTTCCGGGCCGACCCGCATGCCTGGCAGCCGCATGCATTCGTCCGGCGTGAGCAGGGGCCGCGCCGTCTCCGTCACGTTCATGGAGGCGCTCTTCATGCGCCCGGAGCGCGAGCCGGAAAGCGACACCTTCTCCTCCACCACCGTGGTCTTGCCGGTCATGTCGGAAAGGGTTCTGGCCGTCTCGATGGTGTTCGGCGCGTAGGCGATGCGCACGTGGCAGTTGGCCATGAGCGCATTGTCCTTGCCGTACACGGCATTGAGCTGGGTTATGTCCTGGACGATGACGTAGACCTTGCCGCCATAGCCCGCGATGTAGGCCAGCGCCTTTTCCATGATGGGGAGCTTGCCGAGGCTGGTGAACTCGTCCAGGAGGATGAGCAACCGGTGCTTGTAGCCCGCCACGCTCCCGCCGTCCGCGAACTCCATCCGGGCGCAGATACGTCGCACGATCATGTCCACCATGAGCCGGAGCAAGGGACGCATGCGGTCGATGTCCGCCGGGGAAATCACCAGGTACAGGTTCACCGGCCGGTCGTGGTTCATGAGGTCATGGATGCGGAAGTCGCAGGAGGCGGTGTTCAGCGCCACCACCGGATCGCGGTACAGGGCCAGGTTGGCCAGGGCCGTGGACACGACGCCCGAGGCCTCGTTGTCGGCCTTGTTCAGCATCTCCCTGGCCGAGCTTGCGATGAAGATGTGCGCCTTGTCGCCGCTTTCGTTTTCAGGAAACAGCTCTCGCAGCAGGGACGCGTGGTCCGTTGCCACCATCTCCTGGAACAGGTCCTGGATGGCGCGGCTTTCATCCGCCAGCATGCGGGAAAGGTCATACAGCGTGGCCGTGCGCTTTTGATCGTGGAGGATCATGATGCAGCAATGCAGAAGGGCTCCACCCAGCATGGCGAAAGCCGACTTGCTCCAGTGGTCCTCCAGCCCTTTGCCGTTGGGGTCCACCAACATGGCGGCCATGTTCTGCACATCCGGGATGGCCAGCAGCGTGTCCAACCGAATTTCTTCCAGGGGATTGAAGGCGGCGGAGTCGCCGGACGGGTCGGACGGGTCGAAGCGCAGCACCATTTGGTCCTGGGATTTCCGCCAGCCCGCGGTGAGCGCCCAGTTTTCGCCCTTGATGTCCAGCACTATGCTGGAGCCTTCCCAGGCCAGGAGCGTGGGCAGGATCAGGCCGACGCCCTTGCCGGAGCGGGTGGGCGCAAAGGCCATGACGTGCTCCGGCCCGTTGTGTCGAAGGTACAACTGCTCTTCGTCAGCCCCGCCCCGGAGCAAGCGCGCCAGTAGCGCCGAGCCGGTGTACTTTTTGCGCCAGCCGCCCACGTAGACGCCCTGGCCCGCCAGGTAGCCCATGGCGCGAATTTCCTTTTCCGTGGCCCAGCGGGCCGAGCCGTGCAGGTCGGCGTTGGCCCTCAGCCTGCGTCGAAAAAGGAGCCACGCTCCGAGAATGGCGAATTGTGGCGCCAGGAACAGCGTCTGACTTTGAGCGATGGCCCGCTCAATAAAACCGTAGGAGTCGCTGGGGCCGAATTGTTCCTGCCAGGCAATCACCGACCAGGGCGCATACCAGTGGATTCCCCAGGCCGTGCCCAATGGATTACCAAGCGCCGGATGGTGGCCGAAGAAGGAGGCCGTTCGCTGGGTTGCCAGCGCCATGCTGCCGACGCCAAGGAGGAGTATGAACGGCAGGTATAGCCAGCGCAGACCGTGCTTGTTGGGCTTGTTCGTTCCCAGGCCGTATGGTGCGGGCATGACGTTTCCGCTGGAGGCCGTCATGCGGCGCTGGTTGGGGCGCTTGGCCCTCAAAAAGACAATATGTTGTTATTTTGATGAACTAGGGCGAACACATCTTGACATTGACACCACTAAGCGACACTATGTGTCATGAACAGTAAGCAGCGAAAAACGCTCGCAGCTCTTTTTAGTTCTCCTACACCCAAAAATTTGGTGTGGGCGGATATCGAATCTCTACTGCTCGCCATTGGCTGCGAACTGGCCGAGGGTACTGGTTCTCGCGTCGCATTCAGGCGTGACGGCCAAAAAGCGGACTTCCACAGACCGCATCCTGGCAAGGAAGCCAAGCCATACCAAGTGCGGGACGCGAGGGACTTTCTGATCAAACTGGGAGTTGAACCATGAGCAATACTGACAACACTATGACATACAAGGGATATAGAGCCATCATCAGCTACAGCGCTGAAGATGAATGCCTTGTGGGGCACCTTGCCGGTATAAACGATGTCGTGGGCTTTCACGGCGATTCGGTGGAAGAAATCCGCAAGGCCTTTGAGGAAGCCGTGGATTTTTATCTTGAGAGTTGCGCCAAATTCGGACACAAGCCCAACAAGCCGTATTCCGGTCGGGTTACACTGCGACTCCCACCAGATTTGCATGCCAAGCTGGCGGTACTGGCGGAGACACACGGAAGCAGCCTGAACAACTGGCTGGTGAAGACTCTGGACAACGCCACCCGGCACGATCATGCGCAGTCGACTTGAACGCCAATTTGTTTGGCACAACATGGACAAAAGCATGAATACTAACGCGTACGACCAATTGCAGGAAAGTCTGGCTCTCATGCGCATGCTGGGACAGAGCGCCGTTGATGTCGAATCCATGAACCTCCGTGATTCTGAAGCGGTTTTCGCGAGCATCCGCCGCATGATCGCGAAAAAACGCAAGGCGCTAAAGTAAAACTGCAATTGCATTTCCTACTCCCCCGCCGTGTACGGCCGCTGAAACACGATGTCCTTGGTCACAATGACATTGAACTGATAGCCGGGCCGGATTTCCAGCGTGGGCTTGTTGTTTAGACTCTTTTCCAGAAGCTGAAGCGTTGACTGCCCAAGTTGTGAGGCTAGAGCCGCGCCCATTTCGTCCTGAAGTGTGGGGGCGCTGTCGCTGCTGCCGCCGCTGCTGTCCAGGGCATCCATGGAATAGGACATGCCACCCGTGATTACACTCATGAGCAGGGCCGAGCCGAAGATACGCAGGTAGTGGTTGTCCACTTTGTCCGTGTATCCGGCATAGCCCGCCACGTCCGAGCCGGGCATGGCGCCCAGCGTAACGGCCGAACCGTCCGGAAAGACGATGCGGTTCCAGGCCACCAACACTCGTTTCTGACCGAAAATGACGCGAGAATCATAAACGCCGAAGAGCTTGGTGCCCTGCGGGATGAGCAGTTGCCGTCCGGTGGCAGTGTCAAAGACGTTCCGAGAGACTTGGGCAATGATATTGCCCGGCAGGTCGGAGTTGATGCCCGTGACCATCCCCCCAGGGATGACCGCGCCGGTTTTCAGTTCAAGGGGCTGACCGGCCGTGCGAGAGTAGGGCAGAATCCAGCTTGCGTCCTTTTCTGCACGGTTGAAAAAGGCTTCTTTGTCCTTGTCCGCGGCAGGATCGTAGGAGCTTTCTCGAATACCGTAAGGGTCTGCCGGAAGGTCCGCGCCCGTCGCTTCGCCGCCTTGGCGGACGCCCCCAGTCGCCACAGCTTCCATACTCCCAGCGCGGGCCACTTCCGAAGCTCTTTGCACCCCAAGCGGCGAGGACAGAGCTGTGAGCTGGGCCTGCGCCTTCATGCGGCGCAGGTTCTCCAATTCCCGGTGATACTGGTCAGGCTGCTCCGGCTTGTCCTGCACCACAATCAACGGCTCGTGTTTTGGCGCTTCAGTTGGTGTTGGCTCCGGCCGGACAATGGCTGGGGAATTAGCAGGTGGGGCCAGGGCGAGGCCACGACCTTCGCCCATAAGCAACAGTTGTCCCTCGTCTCCGATGTCTACCTTGGGCGTTGCCGTCTGCTCCTGCTCCTGGTTGTGCGCGAAGTTCACGCTGTACACCAGGATGCCAAGCAGAAAGAACCCGATCAGCAGCACGGCATAGAGCGGCCAACGACTCATGCGGACCGCGTTGACCGTTTTGACCGGCCCAAGGCTGTTTGGGGTTTTGTCGCTCATGATTTCTCCCTATTCAGCAAGGACTTCCACGCCTGCATCCCTGTCGCGGCGCACTCTTTCAGCCGTGTTGCCGACAGGTGAAGACCGGAACTCCAACTCCGTACGGCTCTGGCCCGCTTCTGGCAGACCATCGGCCGTGTACGCCCGCGCAATTGCTTTGCCGTTCGATTTCGGATCAGACAGGCGCAGTTGAAGATACCAAGCGGACTTTTCATTAGCGTCTTCAAGGGCGTCCAAAATGTAGGCAACGGTAATCGCATCGTCCGATCCTGCAGCGGCCAGGGTGAATCCCTTCGCGCGCAGACCGTTTTCAAAGGCAGCTGCGAAATCGTTGTCCGCATCCCTGGCTGGAAGCAGGCGCAGCGAAGTATGACCGGGCGGATATAGCGTCGAAAGGCTGGCCACGGCATCGGCGGCAATGGCCGATACAGCAGAGTGCTTCGGCAGTGGCCCGCAGAAGGAGCCGACCATACCTGGTTTTGCGCAGCCGGACATCAGGACTGCGAATAGGCAGAGAAGGAGTAAAACACGCATCATTTTCCCCTCCGGATGACTTCCACTTTTTCCTGACCGTTCCCCACACCGATAACCAGGGCGATGCGCTCGAACAGACCGTCCACGATCATGGCCGAGCCCTTGACCCTGTAATTCACCAGCACGTCTTGATCGCCCTTGCGCACCAGCAGCACGGGCGTTTCACCGGAAGCGGAATACTCAGGCAGGCGGACGAAGGTCTGTTGCCCGTCGTCATAGACGCGCTCTGGTTTCCAAGCCGCCTCACCCTTGACCTCATAATTGAAGTTCAGGGCGGCCAGGTCCGTTGTCCTGCCCCCCACCGTAGTGGAGCCCCATTCGCGTTCTTTGGCTTTCCTGGCCTCGTTGCGGCCGGCCTGTTGCCTCAGGTCCTCCGCATAGAGAAACCCCACATAGGGCGTGTACCCCGGTTTCTGGTCAGGGTGTTGGGACACGAGGCGCAAGTGGTAGACCCGGCGGTCCGTAGTGACTACGGCCGAGCTTTCCAGGCCGGAATCCACCGGCTTGATGAAGAGGTGCGCTGTCGCGTCCGCACCGGAACCGGCCGTGCCGGACTCCACCATCCAGCGGGAGGAGTCGCCCACTACGATCTCACGCACTACCTCTCCGGCCTCCAACTCCACATCGCAGACCTGCATGGGTGCGGCCACGATGGTGGGCAGGCTCGCGTCATGTACGTAGACCACCTTTCCGCCGCCGGTGAGTACCGGCTCCACACTCTGGCGCGACCAGTTGCCGGAAAGTATGAGCGCCTTTTTTTCCACATCGGTCAGGGGGACGACTTTTGGGCTGAGATAGTCGATTTCAGGCATGGCGAACGAATCGGCATCGGCTGCCGATTGCAGCGCCGGGGGATCAACGTCAGGTACCGGATCAGCTGCAAAAACCGGAGTGCCGAACAGCGCAACAGCGCAGACAAAGAACAACATTTTTTTCATGGTTCACCTCACTGTTTCTGAACGTTGTTGACTTTGGCCGGAGCCGGAGCGCCGACGACCTTGCTCGCCGAGAGCGACGTGATGTAGACCCCGCCGGGATTGCGCAGGAGAACCGCATCCTCGGTCGGCGGATTGATCTGGATCGTCACCGTGGCTTCATAGGTGTGGGAATCGAGCAGAGCACCTGCATGGCTGCGCACGGTCTCCAGCCACTCCACCCGGTAGGAGTCGGAGCTCACCGGCAGGGGCAAGCTCTTGATTTCCACGTGCACGAGCTTGCCGCTTTTGGCGATTTCATAGGGGTTGTTGGCTTCGTACCATTCGCGCAGAACACCCATGGCGCTCCCGGCCATAAAGAAGGAAAGGCGCTCGATCATCTTCTGCTGCAACTCCACATCCGCCGTAACCGTGCGCCAGTCGCTGATGCAGGTCGCGATTTCCGCCTGAATGAGACGCTGTGGGGCAACGCTGGCCCTGTCCGCCCGAGCCACCACGGAGGACTTGCCCAGTTTGTCCACTTCGATGATGTAAGGAATCGTCTTCACCTGGCGGGCCTGTATGACGTTGCCCGAGATGGAAATACCCGTGAGCAGGAGGCAAAAGAAGGCCACAATGCGCCATTGCGCAGCCCGGCTGATATAGGAGCCGTAGCGCTCCAGCCATTCTTCCCGCCCGTTCAGATACGGATTGCCGCCACCGGACTTTTCCGCCACGGGATCTCGCTTTTTTGCTTCGAAAAAGGCCATGGACACTCCCTATGATTTGTCGTTTTGATTCATGCGGGCGCGTTCCAGACGCTCCTGCATTTCAGAACGCATTCTGGTGCTGAGGCTCTTTTCGCCTGATGTTTTGGCGTCCTGCCGGGCGCCCCACAGGGATTTCGCCATGATGGTCGCCTTGCCCATGCCGCTCGCCCCTTCCATGCCCGCCACCTTGGCAGCGTCCCGCACGTTCTGGATGGTGTTACTACCGGCGATTGCCGTGCCCATGGCCGCGCCCATAGCCAGGCCTCCCACGGTGGCCGCAGTAGCGGTCAATGCCGCGCCGCTGGAGACGTGGGAGCCGTTGATGATGCCTGCGCACACGTCCGGCAGGGATTTGACCAGGGCCAGCAGCACGATGGACGCGCCGATGATCACGAAGAGGTCCTGAAGTTCCGCCGTGGAGGTGGAAAAGTCCTCGATGAAGGTGATGCCGATGCCCAGGACGAGTTGCATGACAAAAAGCTTGAAAGCCACGGCCAGCACATAGCGGATGGCGTTGACCGCATAATCCTTGAGAAAGGAACTGCCGCCGAAGGCCACCAGGATCAGTGCCGCGGCCATGCTGACCATGGCCTCGCATTTGATGAACACCACCTGCGCGGAGATGAGCGCAAAACAGATGATGATGACCAGCGCCGCGATGATCAGCGCCATGGAGTTGCCCGGCGACCAGACGGAAAGCTTGTCCAGCACCAATTTGACGAGTTGTATGCCGGTGAGGAACGGCGCGTCCGAGGAATAGCCGCCCGGCGTCAACTCCTTGCCGATGCTGCCGAGTCCGTTGATAAGGTTCCAGGTCCATTCCTGATAAGAGTTGATAACGGCCAGGAAGAACCCGGCCATCAGGATGAGCATGACGAACTGTTTGAAGATGTCGGCAATCTGGTCGCGGTTCAGGGCCGCCTTGATACCCAGGAAGCACACGTCCAGAATGACAAGCCAGCGGAACACGATCAGGGCGTACCGGCGCAACGTCGGCTCCCAGGTGCTGGTCTTGTCGTAGAATTCATGCACCAGCCGAGACACGAAATCTTCCTCGGCGCCGTGGGCTTCGCCGACGCCCACAAGAACCACGCAAAGAGCGAGAGCCAAGATGGCCAAGGACAGATATTTTCCTTTCATGGTAAGACCGCCTAAAAGGGATCGGCTTGGGCCTGGGCCGTACCGATCCTGTCCGTCTTGATGGTCTCGCGCCAGGATTCCTCGCACATCTGGCGTTCCTTCTCCGCCTTCATCTGGCCGACGAGCTCGGACTGCACCTGCGTCGCCATGAGTTCGCGCAATTGCCGGGCCTCCTGCACCTGCAAAGCGGAAAGCTGGTTGCCGGCCATGATGGCCTTTTGCTGGCCGTCTGGGGTGGAAAGCAGGTCGTCAATGTAGCGTTGGAAGCGTTCTGGGTCGCGCTGCAAGTCCGCAAGCTGCTGACCAGAGAGCTGGAAAGTAGCCTGCGCGGCTTGGTCAACGGATTCCGCCCATTTGTCCCACTCCTGCCGGTAGCGACGATTAGCATCCTCCACCTGTGCTGGGCTTGCTCCGGCCAGGGAGCCGAAGAACGCCTGCTCCGGGAACAGCGTGGTGAAAATCTCGCCCAGAGCAACGATATCGCCACGTTGTGTCCTGAGCGTACTGGAAAGACTGGCCAGTCTTGTCAGGTTGTTTTTGAGCCCGTTGACCAAGTTGGCCGGGAGCATGGCCGTGTTCTGGAGCATATTTTCATACTGATCGATATTCTGTTGAACCATGGTCATTTGCTGGCGCGTCTGCTCCACAGCTTCCTGGTATTGATCGATCATGTTGCTTAACTGCTTCACATTGGTAACGCGATCCAGGCTCTGCATGAGCGAGTTGCTGCAATTGATGCAGGTCACGGTAAAGGCCTGGGAGGATGAAGTGGACAGGACTAGCATGCTTATGATGAGAAAAAGCTTTTTCATGGGGGACTCCTCACATGTTGCGTTTGGTTATGCAGCTCCGCGTTCGTGCAGCCAGATAGTCTGCCATTCGTCCGAACCATGTTCCGCTGCCAATTCACGGATACGGGTTATGCTTTCCTTGTCCGACGCGCCCACAAAGGACAGGGTCTTGCCCGTGAGGGCGAGTTGCACCTTGCGACGCCCCTGCGGGCTCACGATGTAATAGTCCTGCTTGGGGAGGCCGGTTTTCAGGATGTTGATCTGTTTGTCGTTGAGGCCCATGCCCGCATAGAGCTCCCGCTGTCCGGCGTCTTCAGCGCTACCGTTGGGTAGGAAGATCTTTGTAGGGCAGGACTCGGCGAGCACGTCCAGGATGCCGGAATTTCGAGCGTCGGAAAGACTCTGCGTGGCCAGGATCACTGCGCAGTTGGCCTTGCGCATGACCTTGAGCCATTCGCGTATCTTGGCCCGGAAGACCGGGTGGCCGAGCATGATCCAGGCTTCATCCAGGACGAGGAGGGCCGGGGAGCCGTCCAGCGCATTTTCAATGCGCCGGAAGAGATAGGTCAGTACCGGTGCCAGGTTCTTGTCCCCCAAATTCATGAGTTCCTCGATCTCGAAGACCATGAACCGGGAGAGGGTAAGGCTGTCCGCATCCGCGTCCAAGAGCCGCCCCATGCTCCCCTGCACGGTGTAATGCTGGATGGCTTCTTTGATTTCTCGGTCTTGCACAACATGGTAGAAACTGGTCAGGGAGCGCAGGTGCGGCGGGTTTGCGGCCAGTGTTCGCATGGCCGTGTGGATGGCGTTGCGGTGCGTGGGCATGACCGTGAACTGCTGCAACTCCATAAGTGAGGCGATCCATTCCTCCGCCCAGGCGCGTTCCTCTTCCGAGTCGATGTGCTGGAGCGGGGCAAAGGCAAGCTGATCGGCATTGCCGATGTCGTAGTGATCGCCGTCCGCCCCGAAACAGAGGGGGAACAGGCTCATGCCCTTGTCAAAAGCGAAGATACGGGCGTTCTCGTAGCAGCGGAACTGCGCGGCTATGAAGGCCAATAAAGTGGACTTGCCTGCGCCGGTCGGCCCGAAGATGAGCGTGTGACCGAGGTCGCCGGTGTGGATGTTGAACCAGAACGGTGTGGAGTTGTCCGTCATCAGGACAGCCAGCGGCCTGGAGTCCGGCGGATAGAACGGACAAGGGCAGACCGGCGAGCCTGTCCACACCGAGGACAGCGGCAGCAGGTCCGCCAGGTTCAGGGTGTTGACCATGGGACGACGCAAGTTAGCGTAGCTGTTGCCGGGATGTGTTCCGAGCCACGCTTCCAGCGCATTGATCGACTCGATGCGGCAACCGAAGCCCAGTGTCTGCACCGTGCGGCGCAAGTCCCGCGCCCAGTCCTGCAAGCGCTCTCTATCCTCGTGCATCAGGACAATGCATGAGGTCAGGTAGCCCGCGCCTACATACCCCCCTTGCACCTCTGTGAGCGCGGTTTCCGCGTCTTCGGCCATGAGCAGGGCATCGCGGTTGGCGCGCGCATTGGGATTGTTAAAGAACTGGTCCAGGAAACGGTAGACCTGCTGTCGCCAGCCTTTGCGGTAGGAGTTGATTTCTTTGGCCGCGTCATACTGGTCCAGGCAGATGAAGCGGCTGGAGAAGCGGTACTCCAAAGCCAGGCCGTCCAGATCCCGTAGCAGAGCCGGATAGGACTCCTGTGGCAGGCCGTCCAGGGAAAGCACCACCAGATGGCGTTTGCCCAAGCGCGGGATGATGCCGCCCACCAAGTCTTCCCCACCAAGCAGTGCGTCCAGGTACATGGGCGTCCGGGGTACTCGCACGGGCTGCAACTCGCCGGAGACGCAATGCTGGAGGTGGGAAAGCAGATCGGATTGGAACCAGGGGTTTCCGTCCGCGCCAGATACTTCATATTCTAGGAGCCGTTGCATGGAGAGCACGGTGGAGAGGGCGTCCTCCAGCTCTTCCAGCATGTTCTGGAAGTAGGCCAGTCCCTTTTCCAGGGCACCAGATGAGGTCAGGCCTGCCTGCGCCTTTCTCGCGAGTTGGGTGGCCTGGAAGTTTGGTTTGTAGGTGACGGTCAGGAGGGTGCTGGTGCTGAAGCATTTGTTCCCGCTGAAGAACTCCCGGCGCTCATCGTCAATGAGCTGCGTCACAGGATCGGGGAAATGCCCCTTTTCTGGAGCCGGGTAGGCTCGGTGGGAGCTGCGGATGGCGTCCACGTGCAGCATCCAGCCGCTTCCCAGTAGTTTTATAGCGTTATTGAATCGACTGGATACCGTGGCGAGATCGTTTTCGCTGGAACTTGCCGTGTCCTGGCCGCGCACTTCCCAGCTCGCCAGCAGGGAGCCGTCCTTGTTCAGGACCACGCCTGGCTCGATGAGCGCGGCATAGGGGAGCAAGTCCGGCAGACCTTTGCTTTTGGCGCGGTAATCGATGAGCTTCAGCATGTGTACCCTCCGGCAACGCGCCAGCGGCTAGGCCGAGCCGGGTAGAACTCCTGATGCCTGATGTGCCTGAGCCAGACCCGGCTCATGATGGGGTCGGCCTTAGCCAAGCGCCGGAGGGCAAACACGGACACGAGCCAGAAGAGAATGGCCGAAACCATGGAGACGGCCGTCAGGCCGCCCACACCCACGAGCAGCGCGATCAGGGCGCTGGTCATGACCAGTTCCCTTTCCGCGCCGAGTACATGGGGATGCCGGTGCAGAGATTGGTGAATGGGGAGAACGCGCTTCATATCACCGCTCCGGAAAAGGAAAAAACCGAGTTCACGATGCTCGCCGCAAAGGCGATGAAGGAAATGCCGAAGACCACGGAGAGGAGTAGTTTGAATCCGCCGCTGATGTCATCCTTGTTCATGATGAAAATGACGCCGCATAGCGCCATGGCGACGATGCTGATCCATTTGCCAGCAGGGCCGGTGATGGTGTTCACCACCTGCTCCAGAGGGCTGGAGAATTCCGTGATGCCGCCGGATGCGGCGGCGATATCAGGAAGGCAGAGACAGAGCGCCAGCAAGCTCCAGAGGATTGAGCCGCGTTTGCTCGTCTTCAGGGAGAGACGACAATTATTTTTGAGAAGATGGTTCGTTTGCATAACGGTCTCCGTGGAGGCCGTCATGCGACGCGTGGTTGGGGTGCGTGACCCTCAGAAACAGGCGGGTTTTACAGCGGGGGCAGTGAAGCTCTATCTCGCCGGCCTCAATGGCGCCCCGCGCCAGCAATCGGTTGCAGTTCCGGCAGCGTATCTCCGGAGTGCTATTCGCAAGAGTCTTCATAAGGATCACCATTCTTACGTGGGGGACACGGAATAGAGCGTGTCTGTTTCATAGGTTTCCGTTCTCGGGCTAAATCCATTGACCTTGATGATACTGGCAATACGACGCTGATTGTCCGGGGTCTTTTCCATGTATACCGCCAAATCTACGGCCCGTCCGATGAGCTTTTGCTTGTGGCCAAGCCCAGCTTCCTCCACCAGTTCCTCCAGGCGCGGCAGAGCCTCTTCCGCGCTGTCCGCGTGGAAGGTGCCGACCCCGCCGGGATGGCCGGTGTTCCAAAGCTTCAGGAGTTCCAGCGCGGCGGAGTCCCGCACCTCGCCCACCAGAATGCGCTGGGGCGCGTAACGCATGCTGACCTTGGCCAGGGTGCGCATGTCCACGCCGGCAAGCACGGAAGTGCGAAAAAAGACCGCGTTGGGGCTCTTTGATTGCAGCTCTGCAGTGTCCTCGAGGATCAGCAGACGGTGCGATGGCGTGAGTCGATAGATAGCCTCGATCACCGCGTTGACGAATGTGGTTTTGCCGGAAGACGTGCCGCCGACCACAACGATATTCAGGCGCTGGCGCACGGCGTCTTCAATGATGGTGACGGCCTCTGGGGCAAGGGAACCGACGATCACATATTCCTCCAGGGAGAACACCCGGCCGGCCCGCTTGCGCAGGGAGAAGGACGGTCCCGGACCGACGATGGGCAGGAAGGCGCCCTCAAAGCGCGAGCCGTCAAGGGGGAATTCCCCTTCCACAATAGGGCTCCGCTCATTCACCGTGATGCCGAGGCCGCTGGCGACCTGTGAGAGAATGAGCCTGCCTTGCTCCGAGGGAATCTTACCAATCCGCTCATGGTCCCGGCCGTAGCGTTCGATCCAGAGCGAACCATCCGGGTTGAGCATGATCTCGACGACTTCCGGGTCCTCCAGGGCCTTCATGAACAGGGGGCCGCAGGCGTGGCGCAGGCCCTCCAGCAGGCGCGGATCGTCGCAAGGGCGCATGAACATCAGCGCAGTCCTCTCAGCACGAATACCGCCACATTGAGCAACGCCGAGAGCGTTACAACGGCGGCCAGCCAGGCCATGCTGCTTTTGAACGCCCGGAGCCCGGCCGCGTGCGCATCAAGGACCTTGCGAATGCCTTCCAGCGAAGCCGAGGAAAGGCTGTCCGTCAATTGGGCAACCGTTGTCTGAACGCCGGACACATAGGCGTCGGTTTTGTCCGCCATCAGCCGGGAAAGCCCCTTCCTATGCCGGGCCTGGAGCTTTTCCACGTCGGCAAGAAACGCGTTGAGAATGGTCAGCTCGATCAGGGTGGGTTCGTCATCGGCGACAACAATGTTGTTGTGCCGGGCGATCAGGGCCTTTGCCTGCTCCAGGGAAATGCCAATACCGTCAGGCAGCAGCGGCTCCTTTTCCTGCGCAGGTTGCTCCAGTGGCTGCTTCAAAGAGGAGGGGGAAACGGTTTCAAGCGGCATGACTTACCCCGTGATTCCGGCTTGCTCGACGAGAGTGATGAGTTGTTCCCAATACCGTTTCAGGCGTGAGCGCACAGCAATGTACCGGCAGGAAGAGATGGCACTTTCAAAGGACTGGCGTTTGGCAAAAAGCTCTTCAAGGTCCCGGCCAAGGGTGTCCTTGTTGACATGCGGGAGCTGGATGATGGCGTGGAACTGGCCGGCGTACTCCTGGTAGATCTTGAATTCCTCGAACCCCTTGCCGTCCAAGCGTATCTCGCCAAAAAAAGGATTGAGCCAGACTACGATGGGCGTTGCGGGAAAGCCATCGGCAAGAACCTTGAGGCCGGTGAGGGTGTCGCTGATGGCCTGACCGCCCGTGACAACGGAATGGAAAAATACCTGGTGCCCTTTTTCCTCCAAGATTTGGACTAGTCCGATGTCCTTCATATAGTTACCGAGCGCCAGGAAGGATGAGGCGCCGTTGTCCACAACGGCGTGGGAGTGTTCTGGCAAGTTGTACAAGCTCTCCAGAAGGTCATCGAAGGCCCTGGCGTCAACCTGTCCTTGCCGCACAATGTCCACCTGGATAGCGGTGAATTCCTTGTAGCCCATGAGAGTGGCGTTCACTGGATCGGTATCAAAGGCCACCACGTCTTTTCCCTGGTAGAGCAGGACTTGGTAGAGGAAGGAGGCAATAACGGATTTACCCACTCCGCCCTTGCCCTGCTGGATGAAATGTATTGTCGCCATAGGTTCCCCTTAAAAGACGGTTGTAGGGTCAATAGTTCTTGGGTCCTGAAGCTCATCGGAACGTGCTTTGATGAGGTTGGGCTGCGAAGAACGGGAAGCGGGCGATTTGGACGCCGGAGGTGAAACCGGTTTGGAAGCCGGGCGGAGGGTGGTGACGCGCAGATCATTTTGTGCAGCCTTGGCGATGAGCTTGCAGAAAGTGACATAGGCCATGGAAATACGGCCTTCTTCCTTCAGGTGTTCATAGATGAGCTGTTTGCTGAAGCCTTGACTCAGCATGGCTTCCACGGTTTCCATGCAGGCGAAAAACTCCACACGCGCCATGTTCCGCCGCAGCCGTTTATTCGTGGTCATGATCCACCTCGTCTTTCTGCCTGATTTCCTGGAATTTCATGTGAATCAGGGAAGTAATGCGGTGCGGTAGTTCCTCCTTGCGCTCAATTTTTCTCCGGATATTCCTGTATTGCCTGTCCGTGTAACCCAGTATTTCAGCGACATCTTCATGGGTCCCAAAATGATCTAAAAGTGCATTAACAGCTTTTATCATTTGATTTCTCCTCAATTTTCCTGAAACAGGAATTTCCTTCTTTACTAAACAGGAATTTCCCTTTAGACCAGGAAAGAAATTCCGGTAAGGCAAAAAAAGAGAAATTGGACAAAATACATGGGGGGAGGGTGTTGGTGCGCAAGAATAATTTTGCCATGAAATTGGAGCGTTCCTTTGTGGAACTTGTCACCGAGAGAGCGGAGACGAAAGGGTATCGCAAGGGAGCATTTGCGGCGTTGCTTTGGCCGGAGGCCAATCCGAAGGCTGCGGCGTCACGCTGGACGGCCATGCGCGGTAAAGCCACGCACACAGGGAAGCCGCAGGGTGTAACCATTGCCGATGCGCAACGCATGGCCGAAGTGCTTGGGGAAGATTTGAGCTATCTTCTTGCCGTGGCGAAGGAAAATACCAGAGGTGGCGAGATGCCCGGTCTCTGACTGGGAGGGAGGATAAGGAGCACGCACTATGCAACGAAAGGGGAAAACCGAGTTTGAAGTGTTTGAGGAAAAAGCCAATGAACTGGTGTCCATGACCTTCGCTCTTTGCGAAAAAAGAATGGCCGAAAGGCAACTTATGGTTTCGCCACCGCAAAAAGCACTGGCGGCAGCAGCACTTTCCGTACAGGAGTCCGTCAAGACTTTTCTGGCCGTCACCAATATCCCGGATGAAACTAAGAATCAGGAAGGGTAGTTTTTTTACCCAATGATATAGGAATTTCCTGCGATTTATATAAATTCCCTCCAAGTAAGGAGTGAAGCCATAGGGTCCGACAGCCTGGCTTTGAACAAACAATTTCCAACTACATCGATAACATGTTGGGATGCCTGCTTGCCCCATTGGAAAACTGAAGCGGTGGGAATACCTGACGCCGGGGGGACCTATTGGGAATCCAGAACCGTCAGGATACGCTCGGAACGCGCAACGATCTTTCAGCTGAGTTCTTTACCGTGAACACGTTGACAAAAGACCTTGCCGTCAATAAACTTAGTTTAAAACTTAGTCTACTAATGGAGGCAAGTATGCAACAAGTAAACATCCATGAAGCCAAGACAAATCTTTCTCGGCTGATCGAGAAGGCTGTTAAAGGCGAGTCCTTTATCATAGCCAAATCTGGCAAGCCTATGGTTACGGTGAGCGCATATACGCCACCGCCCGATCCCGCAAAGAGACTTGGATTTCTCAAAGGGCAGCTGGAAGTTCCTGAAGACTTTGACTCCATGGGCAGAAAAGAGATTCAGGCAATGTTTGAGGGGGAGGAATGAAACTGCTCCTCGATACCCACATGTTGCTCTGGGTCGCTGCAGGTACGTTGCCGAAAGAGGCTGAAACCCTTGTGGTGGACGGTGACAACACGCTTTATTTCAGTCCGGCCAGCATCTGGGAAATCGGCATCAAAAGGAGCCTTGGAAGAAGTGATTTCAAGGTCGATCCAGAGGTGCTCCGGCGCGGCCTCCTGGACAATCAATATGAGGAGTTGCCCATCACCAGCCTGCATGCCTTAGCCGTGAATGATCTGCCCCCACTTCATAAGGACCCTTTTGACCGGATGCTCCTAGCCCAAGCAAAGGCTGAAGGTATCTCCCTACTGACCTCGGACAGCATCCTGCGCGAATATCCGGGACCAGTCATGTTTATTCCGAAAGTGTAAGGGGGCCATGTTGGTGCTCCGCACCGGAGAGTTTGAGATCTCCCCTTCGCAGGATCTCCACCACCTACAGAGTTGGTGGTATGCGAGTGACCAGGATTCATTTAGGCACGTGTTTTGGTAAGTTGAAGTACATTTAAGGCTCTTTTACTGGCAGCTAGAGGGACTATCTGAAATAAGTATTTATTAGCAATTCTAACTGGTTAAAAACAATACAAAGTGCGTTATATAAGAAATGTTGACTCATCTAGAGTAACCTCATAGTTTTCATACAAGGATCAATTATGGCTATCAATTCTTTTACCATAATGCCGAGGGTCTTGTCCCATTTGGGCGATGAGCTCATTCGTAACGAGATTATTGCTCTGACCGAACTTGTGAAAAATTCATATGATGCCAATGCTGAAAATTGCATAGTGAAGTTTTACTTTAATAAAGATGACCGCTCCGACTATAGGCCGCAGAAAATTGTGATCTATGATGATGGGGACGGTATGACTAGGGATGATATTTTGGATTATTGGTTAACAGTCGGAACTGATCACAAAAAACATGATTTATTTGCATACATTCCTTCTAAGAGAATTCCTCTCGGCGAAAAGGGAATAGGCAGATTTGGAGTCCATAAATTAGGGAAAAAGATACGTGTCAAAACTAAGACAAAGGGGACAAAACCTCTTTCTTTTGAGATAGATTGGGGTCTGCTAGACAAAGCTAAGTCATTTAAGGACTTTGGAATCGAAATAAAATCAAGCAGAGTAAAGTTTGATAGAGAAAAAGGACTTACGTATGTAATTGAAGATATAAAAGGAGATTGGACCAAACAGAAGCTCAGAAAAATATATCGCGCCCTGACTGCACTTAATATCGAGTTCGCACCAGAAGATTGTAGACTTAGAAAGAACGAGAAGGTTTCCAAGTTGCTTAAATTTTCAAATCAAGAAGCAACAAGTGACCAATTTAGAGTAAGTATCAAGGCAAAAAATAATGATAGCATCTTTGAAAATCTCAAAGATTTTTGGGAGATTAAAGAATCAGCGTTTTATGAGTGCGACATGCTCTTAAGCGGCAATCAGATTGAAGATTTTGAATACCGATTTAATCCGGTCGGTAATATCAAAGAAAAGTTTGATTCTCGAATCGTAAATCTTTCTAGCCTAAAAGCAGCAGAGCGATTGCTGCAACGCAAAACAGATCCAACAGCGTTTGAAGAAAAAGATGAAAACGATCTGCCAAAAGGTTTGTTCAATAAAAATGAAGTGGTAGACATCTCTCAGTACGAGATTGGTGATGTTTATGTTAAATTGTTTGCCTTTGAGAGAACTCCATCAATCAGAAGCGCCGCAGATGTCGGAGATGACGTAAATACCTACTTGAAAGAAAATAGTGGAATTCGTGTTTATAGGGATGGGATGCGTGTTTATGACTACGGTGAAAAAGGGAATGATTGGCTTGGCTTGAGTAGCACTGCAGATATTGGTAAAAAGCTTAGAAATGAACATGTCGTGGGCTATGTTTTTTTGAACAGGAAGAGCAGCAGTGGATTGGTAGAAAAAACTAATCGTGAAGGGTTTATTGAAAATGGATCGTATGCCGCATTTACCGACGCTTTGAAGTGGGCAATAAGATACACTTTTCTTAATTACAGAAACCCTGACAAAGAGAGACTCTCTGAATATTACACAAAAAGTGCAGAACCAGTTATCTCTCTCCTTGAAGATGCGAAGATTTACATAGACAAGCACCTTGAAAATGAAAAGCATAAGCGGACCCTGGTTAAGTATATTGTTAGGGCCCAGGAAGAGTATAAAACAATTGTCGACACTCTTTATCGCAGTGCTGGACTTGGTATATTGAGCGCAACAATTGTTCATGAGATTGAAAAATTAATTAAAGAGATAAATTTGCAAATAAAATCATCGTCTGAATCTGCAACAGTCAAAATGTTAATACGCAGGCTGGATACTACAATAAAGAAATTTTCGTTTATGATCAAAAAAACAGATATTAAAAAGCATAATGTTGAATCTATATATCGCCAGGCACTTCTCTTCATTGAGCTTCGGCTTAAGAATCATTCGATAGATATAAGTATGAATAGCGATACGGATGCAAAATGTAGTGCTTCAATGAATCACGCTACAAACGTGTTGCTAAACATTCTAGACAACTCAACGTACTGGCTCAACAACGCAAAAGAAGGAAATAAAAAAATAAGAATCTTTATAACTGACAAATATTTGGAAGGCTATGTGACAATGCTAATTGCCGACAATGGTCCAGGATTTCATGACGATCCAAAGTATCTTATAAAACCATTTATCTCAACCAAGCCTTATTCCATTGGATCTGGACTCGGATTGTATATTGCCGATGAATTAATGAGTGAAATGAATGGATCCCTTTCTTTCCCAGACTACGACGACATCTCTGAGTTTTTTGATGGAAGTATCTTTAGATCTGGTGTTGTAGTGGCACTCAACTTTAAAAAAGTGGATTGATTTATGGAGAATATAGATATTTCAAGGTGGGTTAGATCTGCTTTAGTGGTTGATGACAAATGGGGCGAGGTCAAAAACCTCATACAGATTTTGAATTCCAATGGGGTGTCGACTAGTTACTATAATCCAAATCCCGAGAATGATTATTTAAAAGATGAACTATTTGATACTAGTGAGGTGGATGAGTTAGATGGCACTGTAAAGGAAGTTGCTCAACAGGCTATTGATAGCGCTTACGAACAAATTCTTGATGCTCTGGCATATACGAGAATGGAATCTCTGGGTGAGGGAAGTTTAACAGGATACGACCTCATTTTTCTTGATATTGACTTTGGATTTGACCACCTAAGAGACGTAAAGCTTCAAGTCAACTATGCTATTCAAAGGTTAAAGGATGCACTGAATGAGGAAAGCTCACCCTATGGCCTTGTCGTTTGGTCCAAAGAGTCAACATCTCCACACGATGGTGAAGATGGAGAAGCCGAATCTACCTTTGCATATATTAAAGATTTCCTCTTTGGCGATGCTCTTGAGAACAAACCAAAACCATATTCGTTGTTGACTTAGAGAAAGCAGACTTTTGGGTAAGTGGAGATTATTCAGAGCTTTTTCAAACTATTAATGAAAAGCTACAAACAGACAAGATGGCTAAGTTCTTTGCATACTGGAATAGAGAGGTGTTACAGTCAGCGGCTTTTGTCTGTAGAGATTTTCAGCACTACGCTGAAATTTTATCGCAAGAGAGTAATGAACATTTTCAGACAGAATTTTTCAACATCTTAAAACATGCAACATATACTCATTTCGGTTTTACAGAGAGCCAAGATAAAGAATTTTCTGATACGTTGTCTAGGTACTCTTTTAGCTATTTATCATGCTTGTTGTATGACTACTTGAATAGTCATTTTTGCAAAAAGGATATCACCGTTTTTGAGGATCCAATAGACAGTATTCGAAATAGATTATATACACCGGAATTGCAAGTTAAAGAGTGTTGCAATAATTTTCAACAGATTCTCCAGAAGAACAAGATTACGCTAAGCGATGAAACTCAAACGGAGCTAAAAAAAGTCGTAAAGACCTTTGCCTCTAATGAAGCCCAAACGGTAGTACATAATGTACTGGCAGAATTAAACTTCAGAGCCCTATTTGATAGGGTAAGGCCTGATCTTAAAGACTTGCCAGGGTTGATTCATTGTGGTGAATTTAAAAATAAAGCTGTTGTGTACCTTAATATCACACCTCCTTGCGATATCGCCCAAGGAAGAAGGAATGCGAACCTTTATCTAGAAGGAAACATACGAATATACCGATCCTATCCAAAAGCTTTGAGGTACCATCGTAGTAAAGACGGTGAAAGATACTACAAAACTCCACCCGCCTTAGAAGGTGATACCTTTATAATCTTTCGTTTTGATTTAAAAAATATCAAAAGAGAGCTTAATGAAGATATCGACAACGCAATTCTTATGCTTAAAGAGTCTGTTTTTGCAGATTTAATGCAGAAGTTTGGACAACATAATTCCAGACTTGGGGCTCGTACTTTTTAATGATATAATTTATACTGCCTCAGCAAAATTGGACACTCGACTGTTTCAGCCGAGTGGATACGTACAAGAAGATTTTTTCGCATCATCCTTTGAGAGATACCTCACGTTTTGTCTCGCGCGGTGCTGGTCCACCGTCAGATACTTGTTAGCGTTATGTCGAATGGCTTCATATAGGTCTGCTCGAATGGGATTATTCCATGATGCCATGTCAATTTAACAGAATTTCAATGTCTTCAAGGCTTCTACATTGGGCAAATAGGATGTCAACACCACGGTATAGGTGTGCCTTGAAGCATGTAATTGCATTCGGATATAGAGAACTTTTCGCGTGACGCTGAATGGTCAAAGCGCTAATGATCAGATCGAGGTCCCCAAGAAGGACTGATCGGTGTAGCTCCATGCCGTCGCAAACTTGGTCTTCATAGATTGGCTCAGACTTATCCTTTAGGGACAACAAAATAGCATATCGAAGTAGAATATTTGGATTGAGGCCCGTTTTTGATTTCAGGTTAACGAGCCTGTTGGTTGTCTGTTTGGGGAGCTTGATGCGTGTGAATCTCATCGACGTTCCTTATACGCGTCGAGCGTTTGCTTGATGTTTATTTTTGTAATCTCCGTGCAACACCTTCGTTTATCGTATTTGAGCGAGTAAGC
Source organism: Desulfovibrio biadhensis (assembly GCF_055388615.1). Classification (NCBI taxonomy): domain Bacteria; kingdom Pseudomonadati; phylum Thermodesulfobacteriota; class Desulfovibrionia; order Desulfovibrionales; family Desulfovibrionaceae; genus Desulfovibrio; species Desulfovibrio biadhensis. The sequence goes on along the minus strand of NZ_AP042477.1, from coordinate 4,769,808 downwards.
ATCTGAGAGGCAAGGAACAAGTTCCTGGAGTAGCGCTTCGTCAATCTCCTCGTCTGTCGAAAGTAGAATTAACTGGTTGATAGCTGGGTAGTAATTCCGAACGAGACTTTTTCGGTGGTAGCTATCAAGTCTCGCCAGGGGGGTGTCGATTATTGTTGGTATACTCCCACTTGCGAGAGATGCCAGTGCCCACTGAATGGCTGTGGCCAACATTTGCTGCTCACCAGCGGACAGGCGCTTCATGTCGATACAGGAGTCATGCAGCCCAAATAACTCAAGGGACAAGCCAGGCGTGATCTTCACGTCATGGATGAGGTTGTCTTTTTTGCACAATGTCTTCACGTTATGCAAAACAAGGCGCTGCAGCGTTTGTAGTCTGCGTTTAAACAAGTCGCTTTTTATACGATCCAAGATGTCAGGGAAGCGATTCGCGAGTTCTTCAGATTTGCTCTCGGAGCTTCTCTTCTCAATCTGTTTTAGTAAGCGCTTTTTCTTGTTCTCTATTGCGCTAACTTCACTTTCTATGCGCTTTTTAAATTGAACAATTTCCTCTCGTCTACATTCATGCTTTGAGAGTTGAACATTCAGATCTCGTATTTCAGAGAGGGCCTCCGCAAAATCGGTATTGTTCGAAGTCGTTTCAATTGCCGACTCAAGCGTTTCAAGTTCTTGGCGAGCGGACTTCATCTCAATAAATAATTGCTGAGCTTGTGCTCTAATCACACTATTTGCCTTGCTGATAGTAGCAAAAATCTCATCTATCTGTTTGGAGGACAGATCATGTATTGGCTCAGAAATAGACTCGCTTGACACTTTCAGAACATCTAAAATTGTAGATATTGCAGCATCTGAGGCTTCAGTCTGAATTAGTGCCTCCTCGATTAGCCTGGATTTTTCCTTGGCGTAGTCTCTAATGATCCGCTTAGCCGCTTCCTCCCTCTCTAATACTAATTGATTAATCAATTCTTCTAATTCCTCGGAAAGGACACAAAGGGGAAGAGCATCTTGAGACAGCTCACGTATTTGGGTTTGAGCATTTTCCCTTTTTTGTTTTAGGGCTATTTTCCTTTCTTGTAGAGCTTCATGGGAGGCCGCGAGGTTACCACCAGCTTCGAAGAAGGCGGCCTCTTTGTTCGAGAGCATTTTTTTACACTTCCTGATGGCTTCATTTGATTCGGCAAATTGTTGATGAAAGTGCTCTCCTTTTCTATGCAACTCTTTTAAATCCTCATCGAGAGCCTTGAACTCATTTTGCAGTTGAGGATAGTCTGCTCTTTCTTTCAAAGAGTCGAACAGATACTTTCTTACAGCCTCTTCGAGGCCGTCTATGGCGGTCAAGCCTATGAGCTTTTTTACCGCACCACTAATTTCTCCAGAGCTTAACAACTCTCCTAAGCTGTTGATTTTTTCTCCATCAAAGAAAAATAGATCCATCATACCAATTGGGACTATGCTAAAAATAAATTCTTGATAAAATCTGGATGCAATATCGCGGTATGGCTCCCCATCTTTCAAAATTGATAGCGATTCAGTAATATTATTATTATGACGTTTCCAATTCCTACAGACAGAATAATCATCAATTCCAGACAAAGTCCTGAGCTGAAAGTCCAACATAATATGCGCTGATGCTTCGCTATTTCGAATAAAACTATTCAAGTATGCTTGATAGTCCTTTTTCTTGTCATTGAAGAGGAACTGGCCATATAAAACAATCTTTAATGCTTGGAGGATGCTTGTTTTTCCGGTTCCATTCTCACCTGAGATAACAGAAACTGTCCGTCCAGACCTGTGATTGAATTCAAGAACATGTTCTCCCTCAAAAGAAGTGATGTTCTTTAGCTTTAATCTATTTATAATCATATAATATCCCTGTATATTTCATTCTCTGAGCGCCACTCCTTGTTGAAAATCTTTGCAATTTTATTTTTCAAGCGGGCTTTCGAGCGAAGGCCTTGGTGGTACTGAGCTGTAGTAAGTAATTCCATCGCGAGTTCAGAAGGAAAGCTTTCCTCTTCGCAAATTATTTGTATGGCTTTCTTGTCCTCTAAGGTCAGGAAGCCGATTTCATCAATTCCATTGTCAATCTTCTTCCCGAAAACCTCTTCATAAATTGCGTAAGCACTACTTTCCCAATCGCTTTTTTCTTCTTTCCAAAGTCGCTGGATTTCGTGCAGCTCATTTTCTGTGATCAAGTTTATATAACCAGCATCTTTATATGGGTTGTTCCTGTTAACTTTTTTCTCAGTTTGCAGGAGGGACCGTAAAAAATCTTTTCGAAAAGTCATTGTGTAGGGCCCCCTGCCAAGTTCCTTTATTCCCTCTTCTTCAAATTTTCCTCTGATGAAATAAGATTGTCCGGTTCTTTTGACATGCTCTCTGAACAACTTTTTGTTGTCGGGGAGTTGAGTGAATAAGAGAGTTTCACGAAGATCCTGAAGAGGAGCGAGCCATTCCTCTCCATGCTTAATCAGAGAAGAAAGAGCTTTTTCTTCCCTGACAACGGTGCAACACCAACAACCAAAGCGGCTTTTCCCGCAGCTTGGAGTCTTGGTATCTAGGATTAGGGGACATTCACCGTCGCTCGCATTCTTGTACATGTAAACAAGCTCTTTGTTGTCCGCCCCCCAAGGAGAAGGGTGGTCAAGTAGATAGTCCCAGACCTCTTCCGTTTCCCAATCTTCAATTAGGGTATAGACAAGCGCGGTTGGAATTTCTGGGTGAGGGTTGTAGAGTTTGCCAGAAACTTTGTGGTTTTCTATTCGTTTTTTCCTAGCTGCACTCTCGCCCTTTCGTGACCCAAGAAGTAGGATCGCCCCAGATGATGCGAAAGCTTGGGAACGGATGAAGGTAGATGTTGGGTCGATTTTGAGGCGATCAGTGCACCATCTAAAATTATTAGTTGGAGCCGGGTACCCTTTACCAATTAAGTTTACCCAAAAACTATTACTTGCATCGGGAAAAACCTTGATTGGCGTGAACGGCAGCCCTTGTTGAAGTGCAGCCCCTGACATCATATTCAAATTTAGATCAATGTGATTTATTACCTTAGGAATTTCGACTAAGGTGTCAGATGAGAGAATGTAAACCGATTTAAAAAGTGCTTCCTTGGGCAAATTTTCCAAAGCATTCCATACCAACTGGACAAGGGCTGTAGAGTCTTTTCCTCCGCTATAACCTAGTATCCAGGGCCAGCTATCGGCCCGATACCTTTCTTGGATCTCAGCGTAGATGTCATTTAGCGCTCGATTAGCATATTGACTTTCCATGAACACACTTATCCTTATTTAGCTTTGTATTCGTTCTCAGCCGAAATTTCTTTATCGTTTAACTCAATGCCTAACTGCTTTTTTAATACGTTTGCTGTCAGAACAAAACTGATATTCGACTTGGTAATTTTTCCATTTTGGAGAGCTCGTCCTTCCCAGAGGATGTTGCTTCTCCTCCAATCCATTTCTGAGAAAGTAATGAAGACTGTTTTTGTATTAATACAGGCTAGTCTGGCTGCACTTGCCACAGAAGCCGCTACGTTTAAAAATATATTGTGGCCGCTAAGGTATTCCTGCCTCAAAGAGCTTGAGGCCAGTTCTCCATCACGAAATGCTCTCCATTCCTCTAAGTGGTTGCCAAGAGACTCCCAAAAGCTGATTGCTTGATTTGTGCTGATTTTTTCTTCCTCCAGTTCCTTTCCCAATAATAGCTTGGTCGCGTTGTATATACCATTGAGGGTGAATAGTTTAACTGAGCGATTTGAAATAGTTGTCTTTTCATATTCAATTGAATCCCGAAAAAAAGAGACTTCGGTAGCGATGGAGCGGGCGATCGCCGCAAGTGGATCTCGGGTGTCGTACAGGATACTTAAAGATTGAGCTGGCTTAAGTGTGTATCGATTTAGGTCGGTGAAAAGCTGCTGGCTCATTTTAAGGCCTGGATCATTAAAAAAAATAATCGGTAAAAGTTCGTACTCAATTTCTCGAGATTCTTTCAATGCCTCAATTATTGCAGATATCCTATGCTGCCCATCATTGATGATGTATATCGCTTTGTCCTTGATCAGTAAGGCCCCGGAGGAGTTTGAGGCTTCGTCTCTTTCAAAGCGTACATCGCCGTCGATAGAAACAGTCACAGCAGAAAAAACGTAACTACTTAAGTTTAAAAGTAAATAGTCCCGAATTGCTTTTACTCGGGTTCTGTTAATAATCCGCTGGGCTCTTTGGGCTGCCGGCATGTGGCTGAAATCTAAGTCATTGAAGATTTCTGGCAGTAAGTAGAACGGGCAATTGGCAAGATAATACTCACGCCCTGCTTGAACTCCTCTGACGACTGAAAAGCGCCGTTCATACAAGTTGGTTGGTTGCTCTTTTATCATTTGATTCTCACGGTGGAATTATGTAGAGCCCACTTGGAAGTGGGCGGATCCACTTCCAAAGAGAGATGGGAATGCCATAGTTTTGAAAAAGAGTGAAGTCTTAGTCGTTCCCTTTCCCGACCCCGATCAGAGTCACTTATACTGTATATCTTCACTCACCCTGTACGTAATTGCCACTAATCTTGCTGTGCTTGGTTTGGCTTTCCTGAATCCCGGCCAAGGTGGCAGAGGATCACGGAGATTTTTCTGAGCATCCGGCGAGTTGTTGAATTTGTTCTGAAGGGCGACCCCCATGTCGTCTACCCTCCAGAACTGGGCTATGTCCCACAGAGTGCAATAGGGGTAGTAGACCGGAGGGGTATAAGAAAGGTGCCGCAAAAGTTTGGTTGTGCTCAACAAGCTCCAAGGAGGAGCGAACGACATGCCTGAAGAGGGTGGCGCAGTCGAGTGGTTGATAATACGGCTGCTAGGCCACGCGAAGGGGCAGGGCCCCCTTTGGTCGGCTTTAAGCCCCAGGCAATCGTTCGTCCACAGTGGCCTGATCGCGGGATTCTCGTGACAATGGCGCATCTCCACGAAAGAAACAGCATTCAGGTCCTGGTGGCGCTTAGAAGGTGCTAGCCTGACGGGGCTAACGGAGGTAGGCGCTATTCTTCGTGGTCCACGATCTTGACGCGACAATTTTCGATGTAAGCGACCAGTGTGGCGGTATCATAGCGGACCGCCCGCCCGATCTTGATGTATTCGGGCGGCAGCATTTTAAACCGACGTGCACGAAGGGTTGAAACGGCAAGACCAAGAATTTCGGCGGCCTCTCGTTCAGTGACCAGCTTGATACTGTCCATGGCGTACTCCGCGAGCCCTATCATCCAAGGCGGTGAGTCGGGCATAAAAACCAACCGCCGAAGACCGTAAACCAAACCTGACCGCATCGGCGGTCGAGGGTTCTCTGGCGTTCCGGCGCTGTTGGGTTTCGCATGGAGAATGCGCCACGGGATGCGCGCTGACACTCTGGATATTGTCCATGTACTATAATGAACTTTTTTAGATGTTTGTCAATTGTCACTCTCTACATACAATTGTATTTCCTGTTTCCTCTTTCTATGTATCATGAAAGATCACGGCCAACACGTTTTTGTGTTTTGCTATTCTGCAGCTACACGCCGTGGAGCACTGCCTAATGCTCGACATGATCTTCAAACCTCATATCTCTTCAGCTAATAACAATGCTGCCTACGTTATTATCCTGTTCGAGAAAAACTAAAACGTACACTGTCAACGCTGCTTCCTTTCCGCAAGCGAAATAACGTTGTCCGATTCACACCGCTGCACGGCCTCGTCAATCAGCCCTCCTGCCACGGCGGCGGCACGTTGGAGCGCCTTGTCATGCAGGTGCGCGTACCGCTGCGTCATGGCAGCGCTCTTGTGTGTCAGGAGTCGTTGCAGGGTGTACAGGTCAACCTTGCCCGAACTGGCCAGCATAGAGGCGTAGGCATGTCTCAAGCCATGCATGGGCCGAAAATTTTGGGGCAGCCCAGCGGCATCGCATATCTTCCGAGCGGCGCGCCTGATCTCGACACGCTGTTCCCCGCCCCGCCCCGGAAACACAAAGCTGGACTTCCTTGGCAAGGCTTCCAGCATGGCTCGGGCCTGGCCGTTCATGGGGATCTTTTGAGACTGTCCGCCCTTGGGTTCGCGGATGGTGATGAAGCCCCGGTCGAAATCCACGTCGCGCCATTCGAGCTTTAGGATTTCGCCTTTACGCATGCCGCTGAACAAAGCCATGCGCATGATGTTCGCTACGACCTGATTTTCGGAACGATCCAGGGCCTCCATGAGCCGGGACAACTGTTCCGGGCTCAAATCCTCGGTTCGCAGATTGTCTACCTTGGGTAGCCGGATTTTCAGACGCGAATCGCACAGGCCGCGATTCCGGCCAAAGTTGATGATGCGCCGGAGCAATTCCAACACGTTCGCCGTGGTTTTGGGGGTCAAGGTTTTGCTGAGGCGGATACGGAAACGGTCGATGCTCAGCGGATCGATTTCCTCTGGGATATTGTCCCCGAAGCTCGGAGCGATATGCCGCTGAAACCGGTTCTCGTCGGTAACAAGCCCCTTGAGGTTCGAGCGAGCAGCCTTGTAAAGCTCCCACAGACGGGAGATGGTGGGGCGGTTAGCCTCGGCCTCTATGGCAGCCTGCTTTTTGGCCCGCTTCACCTTGGCGAGGTCGCGCTTGCCTTCAATAAGGGCTGCGCGGACGCGGGCGGCCTTGGCCGGGGTCATATTGTCTTGATATTGTCGCCCCGCCTTTTCCTCATGGACTTTCCCGGCCAACTTGAAAACCACGTAATAGACTTTTTCCTTTCCCGAACCGCCCAAACGGGGCTGCATATAATAGTATACGCCGGGATAGTCAGTCTTGATTCTGGCAGCCATTGGGCCTCCCCGGTAGGGATCGTGCCGGGCTCTTCCCAACCCTCTTCCCAACCTTTCCCAACCAAAACCATAAAAAATGGCAGTCGTCAAGAGTAAACGGAATGAGCGTTACTAGGTGAAATTAAAGAGATAATAGTACAAGATGATAATAGGTGATACATACTGTTCATGGGCTCATAACCCGAAGGTCGTAGGTTCAAATCCTGCCCCCGCTACCAAAAGAAATCAAGGCTTACAGTACATGAGACTGTGAGCCTTTTTTCTTTGGTAAGCACATAGTAAGCATTTGAGCCCCTACGCCAAGAACAAGGGCCTTTCTGGAAACGCATTATCTCCGACCGATTTCATATTCAGATCATCCGCAAGAAATTTCATTTGCAGCCGATATTTTTCAAAGCTCATACAAAAATTAGGATGTGTCTCTTTGTACGTGTCGACATTACTTACTCCGTCTTCCCTCCCTGCATGTCCAGCTCCATTTGGCGCTGCATATGCTCTAGTTTGTCGATCAATTCACGGGATACAGGGTCCGAGTTTTGAGAAACCACATGAGGCGTCACGGCGATGAGCAGTTCGGTACGCTTGCGCTCTTTGGTGGTGGTGGAAGCAAAGAAGCTGAGAACAGGAATGTCGGAAAGAATTGGCACACCCGTGCGTGCTTTGGTGGCATTTTGCTGGATGATGCCGCCGATAACCATGGTCGCCCCACTTTGGGCAATAAGTGAGGTTTTGAGTTGGCGCTCAGTAAAACGGGGGGTGTTGAGATCCACCCCTGGCACGGCCTGGGGGTTTACACTGGTGATGCGTTGATCCACCTCCAATCGCACCAGACCGCTAGAGTTGATGTGCGGCGTCACGCTCAAGATGATCCCAGTGTCCTGATAGCTGATGTCGTTGACAATGGAGGAGTCTGTAGAGGCATCCTTTGAAACTCGTGAAATCGTGGGTTCCCGCCCGCCAACAGTGAAAGATGCGGCGGTGTTGTCCATGGCCAGCAAGGTAGGGGTGGAGAGGATTTGCACTTTGTTTTTTGCATCCAGCAGATTCACCAGAGCCGCGAAATCATCCCAGGTGCCGATGGAGCCGGCGAAAAGCGACAGTCCGCCGGGGATAAGCCCGGCGCCTGAGCCGCCGAGGCTGAAACTCTGGTCGAAGCCCGTTCCCGTATCAAAGGCGGCACTGCCGAAGTAGTCAATATTATTGGTACGTAGAAACCACTCCACGCCATAGCGGAGTTCATCCGAAAGATCGACTTCGGCGATGACCATTTTGATGAGCACGGCGCGGGGCATAATGTCTAGGGTTTGGATGACCTCGCGAATGCGTACCAGATCCGCTGCATTCGCGCGAACGACAATGGCGTTGTTTTCTTCATCCGCAATGATCAGAGCCTGTCCGCTGAGTTCGGCAACCAAGCCGGAGAGATCGGCGCCTTTTGCCACAGCGGCAGCTATAGGTTGTTCGTTTTCATTTTTTTCAGATGAAGTCGGGATTGAGTTTTTCGTGTTACTTGATTCAGAAGTGAAAAGTTCTTGTAAAATTGGCGCGACCTTGGACGCCAAGCCGTTTTCCATGTGGTAGACCATTACCTGATCGCCAGCTGCATCAGTGTGTACGTCTAAAGCGGTAAGCCATTGCCTTACCGTACGTAGTGCTTCCGGATGGGGCGATATCACCAATACGCCTGGCAACCGCTCCAGTGGTACAAAAACCGTTGATGCGTCCACCACACTTCCTTTCAACTGTCCAACGCCGGAAATGATCTCCTTGAGGCGGTTCACGGCTTCCTGAGGTGGTACCGCTGCAAGGGGAACAATCTCGAAACCGACTTCGCCAAGGATGTTCATGTCAAGAGCGCGCAATAATTGAACTATGCGTCTGGCAGCCAAGGGGCGCTCTGCAAAGACGACTGCGTTTGTGCCGGGATATGCAGCAATAGGGCGGTCTTTGCCCAAAAATCCTTTGATTACCTTTGAGGCTTGCTCCGCGTCCACGTATCGTAAGCGGTAAACCACCACCTCAGGCGCGCTACTCCGTGTCATTCCAGGGCCAGCCAGTTCAAGGCCGTCTGCCGCCTGCATAGGGCGCACCGCGAATAAACCATCGCGTTCAACAAGATCCAGGCTGTACACACCGAGCGCCTCTGCAAAAAGCAGCAATAGTTCGTCGGCTCCATAATCACCTTCTATGTGTAGGCTGATATCTCCATCCACTTCAGGCGCCACGGTGTATTCCAAACCAAGTTCCTTACCCAATATCGCAGCGGCCACTTCCGGAATAGGAGCCTGGTTGAATGCCAATACCCTTGCCTTGCGGGTAGTGGCTTCGAGTGATGGCGATTGCCCGCGCCCTCCTGTGGTTCTGATCGGGCCGATAACACCAGACTGGATGCCTGCGCGTTTGCCAGGCAAACGCTTGCGGTGTGGCTTCGGCTCAGTTTTAAGCGAAGATGACAGAGGAGGCTCCGCGGGCGTCGCTTGTGCTTGATCTGTTGGTGGAGCAATAGGCATTGCTGCTGGAAGAGCGCCCTCCTGTTTGCTGCAACCGACTATAAGGATGCCTAGCAGAAGGATGATAAGTATGGTGCGTAATAAAGTATTTATTTTGCGTGTCATTAACAGTTCCATCATGGTTGGATGCTTTGACCTAGGTCGCTGATCAGGCCAAGCTGCAGTCGGAGATGCAAGGGGAGGGTGCGGTTATGTGTTGTCGTTGTGATGCACAATTCCCGGATGAGAAAGGGCGCTTCGGCAGTGTGCAATTTGTCGAGAAGTGCGGCCAGTCCCTGGATAGTACCAGCCAGTTCGTATTCAAATGTCGCAAGGACAATATCACCTTCCTGCGCATCCTGCCGGGGGCGGTAGCTGAGCTTGCGCAGATTTCCTGGCGAGAGCCGCGTTAAGCCAGCGTCGAAACGTGTGGCAGTATCTTCTATAGCGGCATCATCCGTCGCATATCGCGCAAAACGGGCAAGTTGTTCTTTAACGACGCTGTCTGCGCTGGAAGTTGCTTCTAGTTTACGAAGTCGGGCCTCTGTTTGCTCAATTTTACGAGAATAACGTTCGGCCAATCCTTTCTGGGCGGTGATGGAGTTTTCAATGTCAACGATATCCTTGGCCAGAGGAAATAGGAAAATTGCATCGATGCAAAGCAATGCCAGCGAAACTGCAAGCAGTGTATACACCCCCTTGCGACGTGCGTGCAGGCACGGGGATGTTTTCTCAATGCCCCATTTGCGAGCCCGGCGCATGGCTTGGATGAGGGGGGAGCCGTTGTTCATGGCGCGTTCCCTTGCCTCATGGAACGCAAGGCCTGGCCATCCACTTTCAGGACAAGAGTAAATCGCTCCTTGGCCTGATCCTTGGCCTTGGTGACGTTGCCGGTGAACTGTACGTCATGGAAGGGGGGGAGGGCAGTCAGTGTGTTGCGGTAAGCAAGGGCTTCTGATGCTTCGCCTGCCACAGTCAATTGAGTGCCCTCGAGACACAATTCGCGTAACCAAGTGTCTTGCGGGGTGACTCGCGTCAACAGCGAAAGCAGGGATTCGACCGGAACTGCTTTTTCCTCAAACCCCGCAAGCGCACGCTCCATGGCCTCCATGCTATTTATCCACCTGCCTTGCGCCTCTAAGGGGGCCCAAGCACTGCGCATTTCGGATACGGCCGTTGAGACGGCATGCAGCATTTCCTGTTTGAATCCGCGGTATTTATAGAGAGCGGTAAAGGCTAACACATGTAACAGAATAAGGGCTGCTGCCGTGAGTGCCGGCAATGATGGTCGTTTAGGTGTTAGGCGGAATTGTCCTGTAAAACCTTGTACTGGATCAGCCAGCAAGGCTTCATGTGCTAGCATCTCTGGCCAGGTTGCAAGGAGGCACGCTTGACGAGCACCATTGACATGCGGTTGGGGTTTCTTTTCTCCCGAAGCAGGAAGGCCCTCTGGTTCGCCTCGTTCGACCAAATGCAGCATGGGGACTAGGCTGGCGCGTTCTCTTGTTTTTATCTCCCACAGATTTGCTATTGGGCCGATTTCGTTAATAGAAAGGGCTTCGGCGACAGCCTTTTGAGTAACTGAATAGGCAAGAAAATGGTGCTGTGTATAACCGGTCAGCACGCCGTTTGGTGTGCATGGACAAAGTTTGGCCCATATTTCCGGAATAAGAATAACATCAGGCACGACATGGGTTTTTGTCATGCCGGCCGCCAATAAAGTCTGCTGAATCGTTTCGTAGAGTGAACGCTCCATGGCATGAAACGATACCGTGAGCATTGATTTGTGCAGAATCGGTTTATGGAAATAAATCAGATTCTCAGCCAAGCGCAGAGAATGCTCCGGCACATCGAATTCAAGAACGCTTGCCATGCGTTTGCCCATTGCGCGGGGATATTGGAGCAGACGTGTTTCATGATGCATGGGAGCGAGGATCACAAGACCTATGGTTTTGCCTGAGCCCATCTGTCCTTGAAGTGAGGGAGGCACTCCCCAGGCTCCGTTGCCAAGAGCGAGACCATTTTGTTGTTCGCTTATGTTCCAAGCGCCGGCTTTATATTCGCCCCATGACCAAAGCGTGGTTTTCGCACCGCACCATGCGATGCATACGCGCCTTGTTCTGGAGAAAGAAGACGGTGGAATCCTTATCATCAGAACACCCTCCGTTGGAGAATGACAACTCCTGCCGGGTGCGCGAGTTCCTTGCGGGCTGTGATCCAGAGCATGGATGCTACGCCACCACTTCGTCCCATAGCTATAATGTGATAGGTGTGGCTGGCAAAAAATGATGGCGGATTTTGCGATCTATCTAGGTTGCGATCTGCCCCTCCGTGTATCGTAAGCAGATTCAGAAGCGGTGGCGCTGCCTTGCCGCCAGCTTGGCGGGAATTTTCCGCTGTGCGGAATTCCGCATGACTTCCGAAAAAGATTTCGGGAGTCATGCCCGGAACAAGGAGAAGCCTGTCCAAAGTGCGCAAAGGCCAGTGTGGAGTATTGCTGCCATTTATGCGGGAGTCGCTTATGATTGCTGCTATTTTTCGTGGGTTCTCCAGGCCTGCGTTTCTGAAGACGTCAAACAATTCATCCTCTGAAGCTCGGTTCACGTTGAGCATGGCCGCCGTATCACGGATGGTGAAAAAGGCTTCGCCGTGATCATAATCGATTACGGTCGGAATAACGTCGAAATGGTTTTCCACATTTTGTAAGGCAAGACCGGCTATTAATGCCAGGGCTTCAGCGGCGCCGCCTTGTGCTAAGTAGAGCGAACGGGCTTTTTCGATGCGGATACGCGCTTCACTTGATGCTCCATGGCGTGCAAGCGCCGCCATTCCTGCAACGCCCGCTATACTTGCGGCCAGAATAAGCACTGGCAACAGAATCATGCCCTGTTCGCGGAAGGAGGGTAAATGCTTCATTGCCGCGTTCCTCTGTCACGACCTGGGAAATCGAATGCACCTGGATAAAGCGCTGTTTCTTGCCAGACTGTATCGCCAGGGGCGCGGTATCGGCAGATAATAGCTTCAGGCAGTTCCGGGGCGCGATCCCAAACGGTGGAGCGCCCCCTGTTTTTGCTTCGTTCATAGGCAAAGGTGAACATGGTCGCCGGTATATCTACTTCAGAGAACGCAATATCTGATGCGTTCATCCGAAACGTGCGCACGTCTGCAGCAACCAAGCTATCGAGGGACGTTTCCGAGTATTGCAAAATGCCCTTTTCCCCGTCGTTAAAGACGTAACGGACAAGCACGGGAGCCCCATTGTGCCAGGAGCGTAGAGAAAGGAAGGTTGGGAATATCAATTGGCTGGAAGTGCCCTGGAGACCGAGAAAGCGCGCATCATCACCGCTTTGCGCCACGGGATCATAGGAGGCGAGTTGTGCAGTCAGCAGACGTACTGCGGCTCGGACGCCACCGTTGTCACGTTGTTGCTCCCGCCGCCATTCCTCGATGGAAAAATGGAAGGTCGCCCCAAGCATGGAAAGAACAAGGCCAGCAATGGCGATGCCAACCAAAGCTTCCATGAGGGTGAATCCGGCGTTATGGCGCGTGTGCATGGTAGTCACTGGATCCTTCAATAAAGCAATAGGCTACTTTCCAAAGACGTGTTGCCATACACCACTGTTATTCTGACCAGAGAGCGGTTATGATCAGAGGCTACGACATCGTAGCGCACTGTAACTTCCGGAGTGCTCTCAAGGTATTTCACAGCCATAGCGCCTTGCCGTAAAGAGGAGACTCCGGAAAACAGGGCCTGCATTGCGCTTTCCGCTACAGCGAGTTCATATTCTTTGGCTGTCATTCTCTTTGCCGCATCCGCTTGGGCACTGTGGACAGCAGCCACACCACCGACAACCACGGACGCAATAGCCAGAGCCACCAGCGCCTCTAACAACGAGAATCCAGCTTGTTGCATATGTTTATCGCCGGCAGGCTTCCAAGTTGTCATGCTCATTGTCTGGCTCCATCCTCAAGGGAGAACCGTGTGCAACGGACACCATCAAAGGGATGGATTCGTACGTGATAAATTCGGTCTGTTCCGAACACCACCTCGAGGGCCTTGCCAGGGGCGGTAGGCTCAGATTCCTGTTCCATAAATGTTGCCGAACCATCCGAATGAAGGGTTACCGAAATGGAGGCCTGTTTCTCTGAGCGGGAGTTTTTTTCCTGAGCATCGGCGGATGCCATGCGGAGAACCGTGTGCTCCGGAATATCTATTTGTTTGCGCCATTCATCGCATTCCGCCGTTAGGGTGTCGGTATTGATGAATAGTTTTGCCAGCATAAGTTGTTGCATGGCCTGCATTCTTGCCTGTTGCAAGGCTAAAACTGTTCTGCGTAAAAAAAGCAATTCTTCCTGACGTGTCATTCGCATGGTGACCATACCTGCCGCCGCAGCTACCAGCGCCAGCACGATGAGCATTTCGAGCAGGGTAAATCCGCGTGAATTTCCTTTCACCGTTACCACCTCACTCAGAAATCCACGTTCGTCACAGAAACGATGGTGCTGAACATGCCAATGACCACGACGCCGATGATGAGGCCGGTGGCAATGATGACCACGGGTTCTATCCAGGCCCCCAGCCGGGTCAGGGCGGATTTCGTGTCGTCCAGAAAACGCGCCCCAAGTGTGGCGCACCCCTTGTCCAGGGCGCCCTGTTCTTCGGCGATGCGCAGCAGATTGGCGACGCGTTTTGGAAAGAAGCTGTTTTTTGAAAAATATGTGGAAAGCGGGCGGCCGATTTTAACTTCACTCACGGCCGGGGCCAGGCGATCGTAGAGTACCTTGTTGCCGGTGGCTCGTTGTGACAGGGAAAGAGCGGTAACAAGAGGTACGCCCCCTGCGAGCAATTGCCCTAATGTGGAAAAGTAGCGCCCCAGGCCTTGAGCGAGTGTGATGTCCGCCAGTAGTGGAGCATGCAGAAGTATGCCATCGAGTCGTTTTTTGGCCTTATGCTCGAGGTTCCCAAATCTGATGGCAAGCAAAAAAGTCAACAGTAATGACAGGGGCAGCCACCACCAGCCTCTGGCCATGTCCCCCACGGCTAGAAGAAAACTGACTCCGGCGGGTGGGGTGACGTCCACGGAATCAAAGACCAGGGCGAAGTTGGGCATCACGTAAAAGATCATGACCGCCAGGGTCAGCAGGCTCATGATGCAGAGCAGCGCGGGGTAAACGAGGCTGGCGATAAAGGCCTTGCGGAATGCGAGTTCCGCGCGCCTGGAGCACGCCAACTCTTCCAGGGTTGCGGCAAGTCGGCCTGCGGCTTCTCCAGCGCGCACAAGGGGTGAGGCAGCGGGGCCGAAGTAGTCTGTATAGGATTCCATTGCCTGAGCAAAAGAATTGCCCTTGTGTACACTGTTGGCCATTTCCCGTCCTGCCCGCGCAAGTATGGGATCTTCTGTCTGGCTGGTGGCCAGATGAAGCGCTCTGTCAATGGCAATGCCCGAATCCACGAGCCCGGCGATATCCTCCAGAAATTGGACCACGTGTTTTTGGTTGGGAAGTCGTCCCCCGGATGCGTTGCGCTGGCGCACGTCCAAAGGATGTAGCCCTTTGGCTTTCAGTGTCCTGATGGCTTCCTGTCGGCCCCCGGCTTCGAGCTCGCCGACGGCCTTGGAGCCGTCTCGCGCCAATGCTTTGTAACTGAAACGCGGCATCGGGCTACTCGATGCTCGTCACGCGCAGGACTTCCGCCAGGGTCGTGACGCCCTCAAGCGCCTTGCGCAAACCATATGCACGCATGGGGGCGTAAGCGTGTCGCGTTGCGATGCGGGCGATTTCTCCAGCGTCCTTCCCGATGGTGATAGCCGAACGGAGTGCATCGCCGATGGGAATGAATTCGAAAATACCTTCCCGGCCGGACCACCCGGTATGCCCGCAGTGTTCGCATCCTTCCGGAGCAGGTGCGTACAGCGTCTCAGGGCATTGTTCGAGGCTAAGGATTTCGGCCAACGATTTTTTTTCACCTTCGGTAATCGGGATTGCGGTTTTACAAAACGGGCACAGCACGCGAACTAGGCGCTGTGCGGCGACAAGCAGCAGGGAATCGGCAATGAGAAAGGGCTCGACGCCCAGATCCCGTAACCGCGTGATGGCTGTTGGCGCATCCTTCGTGTGCAGGGTGGAAAGCACGAGGTGGCCGGTCAACGCGGATTCGATGGCGATTCTCGCAGTCTCCTGGTCTCGGACTTCACCCACCAGAAGTACGTCTGGATCATGGCGCAGAAATGAGCGCAGGGCGCTGGCAAACGTCAGTCCTATGCGTGGATTAACCTGAACCTGATTCACACCAGGAACCTGGTATTCCACAGGATCTTCCACGGTGATTATTTTGCGGCTGTCGTCGCATAATTCCGTCAGGGCGGCGTACAGCGTTGTGGTCTTGCCGGAGCCGGTGGGTCCCGTAACGAAGATCATGCCATGGGGCTTGAACAGGGTACCCACGAAAAGCGAACGTTGTTCCTCGGTCAGTCCCAGCGAATCCACGTGGTATGCGGTCTGGTCCTTTTCCAACAGCCGGAGAACCACGCTTTCACCGAACAGGGTGGGTGAAGTGGCGACCCGGATATCTACACGTCTACCCAAAGATTTCCATGCGATGGAACCGTCCTGGGGAAGTCGGCGTTCGGCTATGTCCAGACTGGCCATGAGTTTGATGCGACTGATGATCGCTGGTTGTTGCGCCATTGGGATTCTGTCCAGCGGTTTGAGGATGCCGTCAATGCGACAGCGCACGAAAAGGCAGTCTTCAAGTGGTTCGAAGTGGATGTCGGATGCTCGTGAATCAAGAGCTTGGTTGATGAGGTAGTCCACCTTGCGCACAATGCCCGCTTCCTTGGCTAGGCTTTCAAGCTTCTCCAGTTCCTTCGTATCCAGACTGGTGGCTGATTGATACGCATCCTCGGGTGCTTCCTCTTCCTGCGATGGGTAAAGATGCTCGATGGTCATGGCGATTTCTTCGCGCAGGCCAATGGCCAGTCGAGGGGGAGCGGCTCCGTCGTCATTTCTACGCTGATCCGCAATCACGCGCAGTACAGACTGCAGTGCGCCTATATCGAAAGGGTCGTTCACAATCACTACAGGCCCGTGAGAGTCGGCAGCAATGAGTATTGATTGTTTCTTCAAAAAATCTATTGAAATTGCGTGTAGGGGGTACCCCTCTGTCGGGTGCTCCGTTCGTCGCAATAGCGGTAGACCGCACTGTTTTGAGAGGCGGCTAAGCAGCTCTTCCTCTCGCATGTCGGGTTGAAGTGTCAGTGCTTTTGACAACGGAACTCCCTCAATAAAATAAGCTTCTTCAAAAGAAGTTTCTGCAGATGGTGCGTTCCCTGGAACCTGGCGGAAAAGTGATGTTAGCTTCATTATTGTGCCAAGAGTTGGTGAACTTTCAATGGTTGATTTGTATTTATAAGTGCTATATTTGTCAAATTTTAGGGAGATAAAACATGAAAAGCAATAAAATCTTACAGCTGAAGCAGTCTGGGTTTACACTTATAGAGATACTCATTGTTGTTGTTATTGTTGGGTTGCTCGCTGGTCTGGTGGGGCCGGAGTTGTTCAGTCGATTGGGCAAGGCCAAGGCCACTACCGCCAAGGCTCAGATCGAACAGTTGGCCGCAGCCCTGGATTCCTACCGACTGGATATTGGGGAGTATCCCACCACCAGCCAGGGGCTTATCGTGCTGGTAGAAAAGCCCACGCAGAATGCAGTAGGGTGGACAGGCCCTTATCTCAGAAAAGACAATGTCCCTCTAGATCCCTGGAGGGAGCCTTATCGCTATAGAAGCCCGGGGGAACACGGTGACTTTGACCTCTTCTCATACGGGGCGGACAGACAGCCCGGTGGAGAGGGTGAAGACGCGGACATAAGCAGTTGGGAATGAGTCCATGCGACTTTACCTGTGGTTCGCTATGATGTGCACCTGGATCATGTTGCTGGGATGTCTTGTTCATGTGGGATGTGCAGCTGACCCTGTCATTGTGAAACGCAATCTCTTTTCTCCATCCAGAAGGCCGGAGCAGGCCGTAAAGCCAGATGTTAAGCAGCCAACCCCGGATTTGGCGTTTGATGATGACGCCGTGAAACTCCTGGGTGTCAGCATCCACGGGGAACAACGATGGGCGTTGCTGTCTATTCATTCTCGCCTGCTGCCGGATCCGTCGGACAAGGCTCGCCGCTCTACTTCTGGCCGCAACTCTCATGGCAGGGCGCCTCGTGGGGGGCGCGCTGCCTCACGTGATGTTACGGTGCTCGTACTTAAAGAGGGGGAACGGGCAGGAGAGGTTCTGCTCAAGTCCGTGACGCCGGATTACGTTGTTGTTACCCGTACTGGCAAAACCGTTCAGCTGGAATTATACAAATCAGATACTCCCGAAGCTGCAGCAAAAAATTTGCCATAAGTTTAAAAATATTCAGATTTGACCAAATGCTAGATATTGCTTGTGCCGTGAAAATACACTTCCATATTGAGAAACGCGCTTACTGAAGAGTATCCTTTTTTAGAATATCCCTCCTGAAGTATCACAATGGATAATACGAATACTTTTTGAAGTGCTTTTGTATCTAAATGTCGTGTGGATTTAGTATGCAGTATGTCTGAGTTTTGGACGGTGTCTAATATTGTGATGAATGTATTATGAAAACGTGCCCTTAGCTAGTCACTACTCATAGATATTCTACTTGGGTGACGGAATAAAAATGATCAATAATTATGTAATATATTGTATTTTAATATTCATCAATAAATTTATTAGTTGCAAAAAATAAAATTGCATTGCAATACAATTATTAGTTGAGCAATATTTATTCAGAAGTTTACCTCATTCTCCAGGAGTTCATTGTGCGAAACCGTGCCTTCGTCTTGCTTACAGCCCTGGTCCTGTTCTTTGGCGGTGTTGTTTTTCTTGCCGCCCCGCACGCCGAAACCACTCCTGATCCTGCCATCTCCGGAGAGACAACGGTCTTCAGCAAGGAGTACGCCATAGGGTGGCTGCACCTCCTCGTCGCGTATGACAGCTTCAGCCACAGCGCCGATGAAACAGCAACCTTGCGCGTCACCCGCCTTACGCCGGATAAGGATATTAGAGGCTCTTTGCTGCTCTTTAATGAAGACTGGATGAATGGCTTTCGCGATTTCTGCCGTAGCAACGACGAAATATATGAACAAGAAATTACTCTCAGAAGCAATAAGCGCAACAGCTCACTGCTTTATCTGCGTGGCGACAAGGGAGCCAAGATTCGCATTGAAATCCTAGTGGGCGAGGAGATTTTCGTTCCCACTGCCTCCCTTAGCGCCTCGGCCGAAACCCTCACCTACGGCGAATCAGCGGAGCTCACCTGGAGTACGGAGCATGCGGATAGCGTAAATATCTCCCCCGGCCTGGGCGTGGTAGATGCTACGGGCACGGCCACCGTCTCTCCCACGCGCAATACCGTGTACACCCTCACTGCCACGGGCCCAGGGGGCGATGCCACCGCCTCGGTCTCCATCGACGTTCAGGCCGCCGTAGAGCCGCAACCTGAGGAATCCTTTGGCCAGACCTATGAAGACCTGATTCCGCCCGACGCGAGCATCGGCGCCTATGACGCGTCGCGCTTCGCCCTTGTAACAGGGCATATAACCGATCTCAATGGCCAGCCACTGGCCGACGTCGCCGTTACGGTGCAGGGTGCCGAAGCGCTTTACGGTACGGCGTATACGGATGAAACCGGCGATTACTCCATGCCGTTGGAGGGCGGTGGCACAGTCACGCTGCGCTTTACTAAGGATGGATTTATTGAATCACAGCGAAAAAGCGAAGTCTCCTGGAACGACATCACCGTGCTCGACACGGTGGCGCTTGTTCCCTTTGATACCGCGGCAACGACCATCATTCCGGACGGCAACTCGGCCACCGTTGCCGTGCACCAGAGTACGCCCGTTACCGACGATGCGGGAACAAGGGGCGTTACCCTTGTCTTTCCTGGCGATGTCAAGGCTTACAAGGTGAATGATGACGGCAGCGAAACCGAGCTCACGTCCTTTACGGTGCGCGCCAGCGAGTTTCCGACGCTTGCGTCCATGCCGGCCATGCTGCCTCCCACCAGCGCATTTACCTGGTGCGCGGAATTCAGTGTGGATGAGGCTGACGAAGTGCAGTTCAGCGCCCCCGTGGCTGCATGGATTGACAATTTTCTCGGCTTCGACGTTGGGCTACCTGTGCCCGTAGGGTTCTATGACCGCGACAAAGCCGCCTGGGTTCCCGTGCAGAACGGTATCATCGTGCAACTGCTGGATACGGACGGCGATGGACAGGTGGATGCTTTGGACGCCACGGGGGATGGAGAAGCAGACGACTTGGATGGCGACGGCATCCTTACCGATGAAGTGCAGGGGCAGGAGAACGCCACCCTGGGCGCGACATATATGCGCGCCATGCTGCCGCATTTTACATCTTTTGACTGCAATTATCCGGCTATGCTCCCAGATGGGGCAGCCAAGCCTGCAGCCGGTACCCCGCCCCCGGATTGTAACCCATGCAAAAACAAGGTCGGTTCCTATATTTCACACCGTGACCAAGTGTACCACAAAGATGTGGCCATTCCGGGTACGGATGTCTCCCTGCATTATGCGAGCGACCGTGCCGAAGGATACCAACAGACCATCGAGATCCCTTTAAGTGGCGACTCTTTGCCGGAACCCTGTAAAGAGATAAAGCTCAAAGTTGAAGTGGCGGGCAAGGTCTTTACGCGTAGTTATGCCCCTGAGACGAATCTTACAGAAACGTATGCTTGGGATGGTTTGGACCAGTATGGTAATCCTGCGCCTAATGCTACAGCTCATGTTCGAGTGGGCTATGTGTATAATGCGTATTTCGCTGTGCCTGCGGATACGCCCTTTGCTTTTGCCATGCCTGGGCTCAGTCCTACAAAGGTGTACACGCGGGCGGATTATACACTTTGGAGTTCTTACGAAGTCAGTATGCAGAGTAATCCGGTAAACAAAAGCGACGCAGGAAATAACTGGACACTTAGTACGCACCATAGCCTGAATCCAACAAATCCCAATAGTCTTTTCAAAGGAGATGGCGGTACGCTGGAGACGACGACCGCTGTGTATGAGCTGTGGAATTTGGGTGAACACACAGAAGGTATGGCTGTGGCGAGCAATGGCGATTACTATTATACCAATTGGTATTTGAGCCCATCTGCGGTTATGAGGTTTAATCCAGACAAGGACGAGGCTCCTGTCATTGTAGCTGGTGGTCATGAAGGCGATGAGCTTACGGGTTTGGATGGCCCAGCTGTTGAAGCGTCATTACCGATTCCGGGCGATGTTGCTCTTGATAGTGATAATGCGGTGTACTTTTTGACCATCGCCCCGGTTTATGTTCTTAAAGTTGATAACGATGGGATTTTACGCCACGTTGCGGGCACGGGAGAATCCGGTTACTCGGGCGATAATGGCCCTGCTACGGACGCCGCAATTATGTCAGATGCGAAAATTGCGATTGATCAGCAAGGCAATATTTATCTTGCAGAATGGACAAGCCATAGAGTCCGTAAAATCGATACCAACGGTATTATCACCACCATTGCCGGTACTGGGGATATGTGGAATAGATATGCGGATAAACTGGAAAACTTGAATGGCCCAGCTCTCGAAGCCCATCTGTCATATCTCACTGATATCGATATTGATAAATATGGTAATATTTATGTATCTTCCTTGTCGACAAATGCAGTGCATAAAATTACTCCAGATGGAATGACAAGTGTCGTTGCTGGTGTTCCAGGAGAAAGTCGCGATGCTTATGATGGTGGGCTGGCTACCGAGACCCCGCTGTATCACCCTGACGCAATTACTGTTGATGATGACGGTTTGGTATATGTGTCTGAAATTTGGGGGACGGACCGTGTGCGGAAAGTTCTTCCTGATGGCACAATCACAACGGTTATGGGCTGTGCACCAGGAACGGTTTGCGAGACTTTTGAAACCGGCAAAGCTGCCACTACGGCTAAAGGTTGCTATGACGGTCCATATGCAATGGATATTGCCCCGGATGGTTCCCTCGCCTTTAATACCCACACATTTTGTAATGTTTCCACGGGGCGCGTAAAGCAATCCAACTCCGTCCGCTCCCTTTTAGCCGCCGGGCAGCTCCTGTTTCCGGATGACGACGGCACGGGGCATATTGTCGCTGCCAATGGCCGCCATTTGCGCACCATAGACCTTGCCACCGGCGTTACCCTGCGCAGTTTCGAATATGACGACGCGGGGCGCCTCATCGCCCAGGTGGATACCTTTGGCAACCGCATCGAGATCCACCGTGCGGCCGATGGCACACCAACCGCCATCATCTCGCCGGACGGTATTGAAACGGCCCTCACGTGCGATGCGACCGGCAATCTCACAGCCATCACCTATCCGGAAGGGCAGGTCTACGCCTTCACCTACGACGCCACAGGCCTGCTCACCGCCTTCACCGATCCCAAGGGCAGCGACTACACCTATACATACAACGAGTACGGCCATGTAACCGACGCCTACGATCCGGCCGGCGGGCACTGGCAATACGAGCAGCAGCGCACCACGCAGGGGCTGCTCACCAGCGTACTCTCCGCAGAGGGGCAGCAGACCACCTATCTGGACCGCAACGCGGCCGGCGCTCTGGAATCCACCATCACCACGCCCGACGGGGGCGTTACCGAATACTGGCGCAGTCAGGACGAACTCCACGTGCACAAGGAGCTCTCCTGCGGCACCATTTTGGACGTGGATTACGCCCTTGATCCTGAATACAACCAGCCTTACGTGGCGCGACGCGTGGCCTCCACGGAAAGCGGCCTGGCCAGCGTGACCGAAAGCGCCGTCACCTACCTCGACGAGGATGGCGACAGCACCTACGACCTGATCCAGCGCATTACCTCCCTCAATGGCAAACCCACGACCACCGAGGATAACGTAGCGGCTGGCGCCGTCACCGTTACCACCCCGGAAGGGCGCTCCAGCACGCAGTATTATGACCCCGCAACGCTCTTGCCCCAACGCGCCACAGTGCCCGGCCTGCTGGAGACCACCTACGGCTACGACGCCCGCGGCCGGCTGACCAGCGTCGCCACGGGCGAACGCTCCTTGAGCTATGCCTACGATGATAAAGGCAATCTGGCTTCGGTAACGGATCCACTTAGCAGAGTCACAACCTTTACCTATGACGCTGACGGACGGCGGACAGGCATCGCCCGTCCCGATGGATCGAACATTGACTTTACGTATGATCTTAATGGAAATCTGAGTACCATCACCGTGCCCGGCGCGTCGGTGCACACCTTTGGCTACAACGCCGTGGATTATAACAATCTTTACGAAGCGCCCACGGAAGCAAACAAAGCCGCTACGGAGTACCACTATTATTACGATCTGGACCGTCGCCTGGCGCGCGTTGTCATGCCTTCCGGCCGTGAGATCGTGAATACCTACGGCGACGGCGTGCTAAAGAGCGTCAGCACGCCGGAAGGTGAGATTGAATACACCTATTCCTGCAGCGCAAAGGTGGAATCCATCACCAGAGATGCTGAAAGCATGTCCTTCGCCTACGACGGCTCGCTTATCACGTCCGTTACGCAGAGCGGCAGTCTGGAGCAATCTCTCGGATTCGCATACAACAGCGATTTTGACGTTGCTATCATGGATTATGCTGATATCTCAGTGTTCTATACCTATGACGACGACGGCCTGCTCATCCAATCCGGCGATTTCACCATCGCACGCGATGCGGACAATGGCCTGCCCCTGAGTGTGCAAGACGGCGACTATGCGCAATCCCGCACGTTCTCCGAATACGGTGAACAGGCAGGGGCGAGCGTCACCGTCGGTGGAAACGCCGCATTTTCCTGGAGTGTGGAGCGCGATGCCGCCGGCCGCATCACCAGCAAGCAGGAAGTGCTTGACGGCGTTGCAAAGCTTTACGAATATACCTATGACGATTTGGGGCGACTGACTGGCGTCACGCTGAATGGAGCGGTTGTGGAGTCGTATGCCTACGGCGAAAACGGCGCGCGTAGCCTGGAGACCAACGCCCTGCGCGGGGTGGCGGACAAAGCCTACACCTATGCCGAGGACCACCGCCTGCTGAGCGCCGGCGACACCAGCTACACCTACGACGCTGACGGCTTCCTGCAGACCAAGGCCACCGACTCAGACGTCACGCAGTATGCCTATGTCTCCACGGGCGAGCTGCTCTCTGTGCACCTGCCCGACGGCCGCCTGGTGGAGTACGAAAATGACGCCCTTGGCCGCCGCGTCGCCAAAAAGATCGACGGCCAGATTACTGAGAAATATCTCTGGCTGGGGCGCACACGCCTCCTGGCTGTCTTCAACGCCGACGGCTCTTTGAAATCCCGCTTCAACTACGCCGACGGCCGTTTGCCCGTGGCAATGACAAGCAGCGGCGAACGCTTTTACTTGGCCTACGATCAGGTAGGCAGCCTACGGGTCGTAACCGATGCCAATGGCGCGGTGGTAAAAACCGTGAGCTACGACTCCTTCGGCAACGTCCTGGAAGACTCCAACCCTGCGCTTGAGGTGCCCTTCGGTTTCGCTGGGGGATTGTACGATGCCGACACCGGACTGGTGCGTTTTGGGTACCGCGATTATGACGCCGAAGTAGGGAGATGGACTGCCAAGGATCCGATTGGATTTAGTGGGGGTGATAGTGATCTGTATGGGTATTGTTTCACTAATCCAATTGTATTTATTGACCCAGTTGGTTTTGAAGGTGTTAGTATAGCGCGACAATTTGGTTTTAGCTCTGATGTGAAGGCGCAAAGTGAGGCTATTGAAGAGGCTACTAGACAAGCTTATATATATAATACGTATTTGGATAGTAGAGAGTCAGTAGTAGATTTGCAGTCTAGAATGTGTAATTTTTTTGAATGTTTAAATAGAGAAATATCTGTGTGTATTAATGCTATAACACCGGTAGAAACTCCAATAAACATATCTTTGATGCTTATGTTAGGTCAAATGGATGCTGAACGGAATGCTGAGCAGTGGAAAAAAAGTAAGAAAAAAATGCAGAGCGAACTTGAAAATGTAAGAAATACACAAAGAAGAGATGTGCCGAATACAAGGAAAATAATACTTTATGATTAAAAAAATATTTTTATTTGTGTTGTGTATTTTTCTCTCTATATATTTTGCAAGGGAACTTCTTTTGATCATTTTATCTAATGACTTTGATTATAGTATAGGACGTCGGGCTTATTCTGTTCTTGGACTTGTTGTGTTCGGAGTTAACTCATATATTCTATTAATGAAGATACTTAAAAAGAAATGCTAAGTTTTTACTTATATTTTATTTAATTGTGAAATTGTATGGTTTATGTTGTTAAAAAATACAACAAACACGTAATTTGTTGGGTAAACAATTTGTACAGTGATGGTATTTACTTGGCACTCCGCCACTGGACGTGGATTATGCCTTCGATCCCGAATACCGTCAGCCTTACGTGGTGCGACGTGGGCCTCCACGGAAAGCGGCTTGGCCAGCGTGACCGAAAGCGCCGTCACCTACCTCGACGTGGAGGGCGACAGTGCCTACGACGCTGACGGCTTCCTGCTGGCCAAGACTACCGGCTCGGACGTCACGCAGTATGCCTACGCCTCCACGGGCGAGCTGCTCTCTGTGCACCTGCCCGACGGCCGCCTGGTGGAGTACGAGAATGACGCCCTTGGCCGCCGCGTCGCCAAAAAGATCAACGGCCAGATTACGGAGTATTATTTATGGCTGGGGCGCACACGCCTTCTGGCTGTCTTCAATGCCGACGGCTCTTTGAAATACCGCTTCAACTATGCCGATGACCGCATGCCCGTGTCCATGACGGCCGACGGCCAGACCTACTACCTGGCGTACGACCAAGTGGGCTCCCTGCGCGCCGTGACTGACGCCAATGGCCTAGTCGTGAAGGTGGTTGAATACGATTCCTTCGGCAACGTCCTGGAAGACTCGAATTCTGCGCTTGAGGTTCCCTTTGGCTTCGCTGGGGGACTGTATGATGCCGACACCGGTCTGGTGCGGTTTGGGTACCGCGACTATGACGCAAAAGTCGGCAGATGGACGGCCAAGGATCCTATTGGGTTTGGTGGGGGCGATAGTGATTTGTATGGGTATTGTGCTGGGAACCCGGTCAATTGGATTGATGAAAGCGGTTTTATGGGAAGGGTCCCAGATGGGGTACGAAATGATATTAAACAAGATTTAGGCAAGAATTTTAAATTCATTCGTGACTATCCAGACATACTAGAAAAGCTGGTAAAATCTAATTTGTGGGATGATAGAGTTAGGAGTCTACTTCTTAACGAATATTTTAAATGTATGACTTTGCTTTCCCATCCTTGTCATACTAAATGCTATGATTATATTGTATACTTTAAGAACTACTCTGTCATTTCGTCTTTTTTTGATACTTTATCGTATAATTCTCCAGAAGACATTGTTGATTCCATAACAAGGAGAATTGTGGTGCAATGAAATTGTTGATATTTGTGCATTTCGTAAATTTATCAATCGTTGCTTCAAGGGCATACGATTGTATTGCTAGTATTATTCTGCATCAAGATGAATTAGGGATCATTGCAGTGATGTTGTTGTCAACGATATTTCTTTTAGTTGCTTTTTTTGGATCAATATATCGCGTTAAAATTTTTTCGATACTTTTATCAATTCAAATTATAATATCTTCATTGTTGAAATTTATAACTATATATATTCACTTCAATGAGCAGCCTTTGTCTGTATCTTTAATATCAGTTGCCTATACATTGGTTGCTATCTTTTGCAATATTTATTTGTTCCGTTCAGTGCTTCACGAAAAAAGATGATGCGGCTGTGATCAGTCTGTACAGTGATGGTATTCACCCGACACCTCTTCATGGTGGGCGAATGATTTCGCATCCTTTCTCTCCTTTCCGTCTGGAGCACATACACTTGCGACGACAGTCTGCTTATCTTTCATCGAGCGCGACGAACAAAATGGCTTGCCCCTGGCCGTGGATGATGGCACGGCGCACATTGCCCGCGTATTCAACGGTTACGGCGAGGTCGAACGCCAGACGCTGACTGTTAACGGCATTGCCATAGGAGACATCGCCCTCACGCGCGACAATGTGGGGCGCATCACAACCAAGACCGAGACCATTGGCGCTGAGACATTCGCCTACGCATACGCCTACGATGCCTTCGGCCGTCTGACCGAAGTGCAGCTCAACGGCGCCGTGGTGGAGGCCTATACCTACGGCCCCCAAGGGGAGCGCCTGACCGAAACCAATACGCGGCGTGGCATCAGCAACCGCAACTACACGTACGATGCGGAAGACCACTTGCTGACGGCCGGAACCGCCAGCTATGTGTATAATCCGGACGGCTACCTCACCAGCAAGACCGACGCTAACGGTACGACCAATTATACCTACGCCAGCCGTGGCGAACTGAAACGCGTGGAGATGCCCTCTGGCGACGTGGTTGAATACCGCCACGACCCACTGGGGCGACGGGTTGCGAAATACCTCAATGGCGAGCTAATAGAGAAGTACTTATGGCTGGGGCGCACGCGTTTGCTTGCCACCTACGCCCCAGACGGCTCTTTGAAATACCGCTTCGAATATGCCGACGGCCGTTTGCCTGTGGCAATGACAAGCGGCGGCGAACGCTTTTACTTGGCCTACGATCAGGTAGGGTCCCTCCGCGCCGTGACAGACGCGAATGGCGCGGTGGTAAAAACCGTGAGCTACGACTCCTTCGGCAACGTCCTGGAAGACTCTAATTCTGCGCTTGAGGTGCCCTTCGGCTTCGCTGGGGGACTGTACGATGCCGACACCGGACTGGTGCGGTTTGGGTACCGCGACTATGACGCCGAGGTCGGAAGGTGGACTGCCAAAGATCCGATTGGGTTTGCAGGGGGTGATAGCGATCGGTGTGGGCATTGTGCTTGTGAACCGGTTGGAAGTATAGATATAATAGGGTTTGATGGAGTTGCTATTGATTTTGGTGGTGCATATGGATCTGGATGGAGGACTAAAACATATTCTGATGGTAAGGGTGCAGGATCTGGTTTTTATCTTGGCGTATGCCCTAATAAAGTATGTGAAGGTATGCAGTTTGGAGGTTTTATTTACCAGAATCAAGCAGATGAGATTCTCGGTGCTCATATTGGAGGAGGTGTCAATTTTTCATACTATTACGGCGATGCTCGCAACTTTTTTAAAGGTGATGCAAACTAGAAATCTTGGACTTTTATTGGCGTTTCATTTACAAAATTTAAAAATCAAAAAACAGATGAATGCACTGGGTGGGCACTTAGTTTGTTTGGCAAAGGCGTTGGATTTTCTGATGAAGAAGGGACAACGCGAGCATGGTCATCTCCTCTAAATTAAATTGTAGAGTTTGTTGTGAAGTTTAGGAATGCTATTCTATATCCAATTCTTACAGCCGGGAAAATTATTTTATTCTTTGGTATACTAGGGTTTGTAGCACATTTTTATTCTTTGAATGACAGTGAATATACAAATGATTTTAGGATTTTTGTTTTGGTCTGTTCGTTTTCTCATGTTTTCATCGGTCTTACAATTCTACTGCGTACAAAAATAGGATACTACTCTTTTAAATTTTTTTTGTATGTATATTTATTGGGTTTTCCTTTTGGGACATATATTTCTTTGAAATTTTTGAATTACATGAAGACACAAAATATTAAACAATATTTCAAATAACGATCTATTGATATTATTTGTTTAACCGTATATTTACTACGGGAAATCTGAGCACCATCACCGTGCCCGGCGCGTCGGTGCACACCTTTGGCTACAACGCCGTGGACTACAACACTCTGTACGAAGCGCCCACTGAAGCAAACGAAGCCGCTACGGAGTACCACTATTATTACGACCTGGACCGTCGCCTGGCGCGCGTTGTCATGCCCTCCGGTCGCGAGATTGTGAATACATACGCCAATGGTGTGTTGCAGAACGTCAGCACACCTGAAGGCGATATCGAATACACCTATTCCTGCAGCGCAAAGGTGGAATCCATCACCAGGGGCGCTGCAAGCATGTCATTCACCTACGACGGCTCGCTTATCACGTCCATTACGCAGAGCGGCAGTCTGGAGCAATCGCTCGGCTTCGCATACAACAGCGATTTCGACGTCGCCATCATGGACTATGCGGATATTTCCGTGTCCTACACCTATGACGACGACGGCCTGCTCATCCAGTCCGGCGATTTCACCATTGCGCGCGATGCGGACAATGGCCTGCCCCTGACTGTGGAGGATGGCACTTATGGGCAATCCCGCACGTTCTCCGCATACGGTGAACAGGCAGGGGCGAGCGTCACTGTTGGTGGAAACGCCGCCTTTTCCTGGAGTGTGGAGCGCGACGCCACCGGCCGCATCACCAGCAAGCAGGAAGTGCTTGACGGTGTTGCAAAGCTTTACGAATATACCTATGACGATCTGGGGCGGCTGACCGGTGTCACGCTGGATGGAGCGGTTGTGGAGTCGTACGCGTATGGCGAAAACGGTGCGCGTAGCCTGGAGACCAACGCCCTGCGCGGGGTGGCGGACAAGGCCTACACCTATGCCGAAGACCACCGCCTGCTGAGCGCCGGCGACACCAGCTACACCTACGACGCTGACGGCTTTCTGCTGACCAAGACCACCGGCTCGGATGTTACGCAGTATGCCTATGCCTCCACGGGCGAGCTGCTCTCGGTGCACCTGCCCGACGGCCGCCTGGTGGAATACGAGAACGACGCCCTTGGCCGCCGCGCCGCCAAAAAGATCGACGGAACTATTGTTGAAAAGTATTTATGGCTGGGGCGCACGCGCCTCCTGGCTGTCTTCAATGCCGACGGCTCTTTGAAATCCCGCTTCAACTACGCCGATGACCGCATGCCCGTGTCCATGACAGCGGACGGTCAGACTTACTACCTGGCGTACGACCAAGTGGGCTCCCTGCGCGCCGTGACTGACGCCAATGGCCTAGTCGTGAAGGTTATTGAATACGACTCCTTCGGCAATGTCTTGGAAGATAAGAATCCTGCACTGGATGTGCCCTTCGGCTTCGCGGGCGGGCAGTACGATGCCGACACCGGACTGGTGCGGTTTGGGTTCAGGGACTATGACGCAGAGGTTGGCAGATGGACGGCAAAGGATCCGATAGGATTTGATGGAGGCGATAGTGATCTATATGGGTATTGTGGTGGGGATCCGGTTAATAACATTGATTATAGCGGCTTTGAAGGATGGAGGCTTGATCAGTATGATCACGGAGGACCGCATTTTCAAAGAGGAAATGACCGATATGATGCAAAGACGTTGCGGCCAATCAAGCATGGCACTCGTACACCTCCAGAATTGAGTAAAACAGAAATTAAAAAATTAAAAAGAACTAAGGCCTATGTAAAAGCATGTCGTGCTGGCGTTGCTGAAGAAATAGTAAGAGGGCTTGCTCCTCTTGTTATCTTTGAATTTCAACTGCATCATATTAATGAAAATCCTCCGAACATGAAGATAGACACTAATTCACCAAGAAATTCTTCAGGAAAACCAATTTCATAAAGGTTCATATGATGATACAACTTAGAGAGCAAAGAAAGTTAATTCCGAAGAAAATAGTATTAAAGACATTAAAGGATTTTAATTTATGTAATAAGCAAGAATTTCATAATTATGAAGAATTGTGGTACAGCAAGGAAAGACTTACGCAATATGATATTGAATCCGTTACTCAGTTTTTATTTTTAAAAGATATTCTTGGGGAATACGAACTTTCTTATTTTCTTGATATAATTAATTTGAAATTAATAGTTATAAATGATTGTGTTTTTCTAGTATCGCAATGCGACAACACTTCGGATTATTATGTTGATCTTATCAGAGAATATGGTGCTTGGAATGCTCAGGGATTAAACAATCATGTTCATCTTAGGGACTGCAGTAGAAATCCAGTAGTACAGTATTACTTGGCTCATATTTTGTTACAGAAGTTTTATTACAATATTAAATCGTTAAATTTGTGTGATGATTTTATTTTGTACTGCAATGGGAAGTATGACTCGACAATATGCATTTATTTAGCAAGGGGGGTAGATAGTATGTTTTTGTGTAATTTTGACAAGAAAATAAACATTGATGTTGCATGTGTATATTGCTTATAGTCTTATTATATAAATACTTCAGCATGAAAAAGATATGAGTCTATTTTTCGTTTATAGAATATAGCAAAATGATTTTCCTGACACAAAGAATTGCCCTCGATTCTTCGGACCACTTAGCGACGTTTTTCAGGTAGACATGTTTACGAGCTACGCCGCTCTTGCGCCCCCTGTTAGTGGGGGCCCCCTCTGACAGGGATCAGGGGGGGGCTCAACGCCCATTTGGCATTCGGCTATTAAATGATTGTTGTTTTGCAGCACAAATTAACAATTGTATCCGTGGTCGAGCATCGCGAGAGTGGGAGCTAGCGGCTTTTACACCATTATGCGCGATGCGGACAAAGCCTACGCCTACGCCGAAGACCACCGCCTGCTGAGCGCCGGCGCCACCAGCTACACCTACGACGCTGACGGCTTCCTGCAAAGCAAAACCACCGGCGCGGACGTCACGCAGTATGCCTACGCTTCCACGGGCGAGCTGCTTTCGGTACACCTGCCCGACGGCCGCCTGGTGGAGTATGAGAACGACGCCCTAGGCCGCCGCGTCGCCAAAAAGATCGACGGAACTATTGTTGAAAAGTATTTATGGCTGGGGCGCACGCGCCTCCTGGCTGTCTTCAATGCCGACGGCTCTTTGAAATCCCGCTTCAACTACGCCAATTGTAGCCTTCCCTTAAAACAGGACCAGCAAAAACTGGAGATTTCTGGCAAAAGGTTCCCATGGAGGAAGCAATGCGGAAATCTCGATTCACTGAAAGCCAGATCCTCAAGATTCTCAAGGAAGTCGAAGGCGGTCGCAAAGTTGCTGATGTCTGCCGCGAATACGGCGTGAGCCAAGCGACCTACTACAGCTGGAAGTCCAAGTACGGAGGCATTGACGCCTCGGATATCCGGCGCCTCAAGGAGCTCGAAGAGGAGAACCGCAAGCTCAAGCGCATGTTCGCGAACTTAAGCCTGGAAAACGAGGCGCTCAAGGACGTTATCGCAAAAAAGATTTAAGGCCGGCTGAGAAGCGCGACCTGATCGATCATATGCGTCATGAACACGGTCTGAGTATCAGGGCAGTCATGCGCCGCAGTGCGTCTGAGTCGGACCGTCTACGGCTATCAGCCTACGCCGCGGGATGACGCGCCCGTGATCGAAGCACTGCTCAAGCTGGCCGAACGCTATCCGCGCTACGGCTTCGGCAAGCTCTTCGCTGTCGTTCGCCGGCACGGCTATCGCTGGAACCACAAACGGGTCTACCGCGTATACTGCCTGTTGAAGCTGAATCTGCGCCGCAAGGGCAAGAAGCGGTTGCCTTCAAGGAATCCGCAACCGTTGGCCGTGCCACCCGAGGCGAATGTGTGCTGGTCGCTGGACTTCATGCACGACGCCCTCATGAGCGGGCAGCGATTCCGGACCTTCAACGTGCTGGACGACTTCAGCCGGGAGTGCCTGGCCATCGAGGTGGATACAAACCTGCCGGCGGCGCGGGTGACGCGAGTGCTCGACCGCATTGTTGCCTGGCGTGGGCTTCCCGAACGGATTCGTATGGATAACGGACCGGAACTGGTCTCGGTGACCATGGCCAATTGGGCGGAAATCCATGGCGTGGACCTGGAGTTCATACAGCCGGGCAAGCCGACGCAGAATTCGTACGTCGAGCGCTTCAACAAGACGTACCGCAATGAAGTGCTTGATTTTTATCTCTTTCGCACTTTGACTGAGGTCAAGGACATCACGGAGAACTGGATCAAGGAGTACAACGAGGAACGGCCCCACGAATCACTTGGCGACCTGACGCCAGCCGAGTACCTCGAAGCCCATTCACCCCAGGAAATCTCTACTTTTGGCTGGCACTAACTTGGGGAGGTTTACAGGGAGGTTTACATTGCCAGTGCCCGCCGGCCGGATCGTAGGCGTCGGTTACATGGCCGTACTCGTTGTATGTATAGGTGTAGTCGCTGCCCTTGGGATCGGTGAAGGCGGTGAGCAGGCCGGTGGCGTCGTAGGTGAAGGCGTAGACCTGCCCTTCCGGATAGGTGATGGCCGTGAGATTGCCGGTCGCATCGCACGTGAGGGCCGTTTCAATACCGTCCGGCGAAATGATGGCGGTTGGTGTGCCATCGGCCGCACGGTGGATCTCGATGCGGTTGCCAAAAAACAACCATCTCGTTGTTTCAGCTCAATTTATTTTAATATTCTTGGGATCTACAGAATCACGAGGAATATTTTTAATAAAATCATCTTCAAAGTTGCAATCCATCTTATTATTGTTCGGCGAATAGGAAACTAAAAATCTAAGAACTTCTTCTAGCTCATTATAGTTACCAAGCGCCTTTGCTATTCTTCCTTGTATATTGTGCGTGTGAATAATAAACCGCTGTTTTTCTAAAGCAAGGCATCTTGCAACATCTGCTATCTTAGTAGCTTTGATTGGATTGTTCTGGTGAAATAAATAAAAATCAGCAAGGATAGCCCAGGCCATGGGCTCGTCAGGTTTCTCTTCAATAGTATCCCACTGCATCTCCTCGAGGTTCTCTAGAAGTCCACATCTTAAAAATTCTTCCTTTAAAAGTTCCCTATATATTTGGTAGTCACTTTGGTTGTCGGCCGCATCCATCAATTTAAGTATGTAAGAAACAGATGGGTGTTGTGTATCATGATGTTTAGCTAAACAATCACCTCGAATCTTTCTAATTGTACTTCGAATGCGTCTAAGCTGTGAACAACATATGGTCATATCTGATCCCTATTTTCTCTTTGGAGGCCGAAGCCCATCAACACCACGAATCACTTGGCGACCTGACGCCAGCCGAGTACCTCGAAGCCCATTCGCCCCAGGAAATCTCTACTTTTGGCTGGCACTAACTTGGGGAGGTTTACATCATAACTTACTTTTTTTCCTTTTAAAGGACAAACAAACAATGCTTCCCGGACACATAAAGAATAGTGTAAATATAATTGTATTCGTCAGATAGAGCCAAGAAAAATTAGGGTATATATATTTTGGACTTATTGGATCATGAACGACATACCCTGCAAATCCGAATAAAATAACAAATCCAATGAAAGTAAAGACCATTTTTAAAAACATATATTTACATAAAAAATACGAAACAATAAAGAGAGCTATAAAAGAAAAAATATACCCATATTCTGTTGAAAAAGGACATCCTTTTAATAGAGTATCAAAAATATAATCACCAGCTACTACAATTAGAGGTTGTAAAACAACATTCATTAGCCATATCAATATCTTTTTCATTGGTTTTATTTCACGATGAGATGTATAATTCCATCGGGATCACTTTTAATGCTGTTTTTGATTTTATTAGAATCATCATCACCAAACATACCCCCTCCAACGTCTATGCAACCAGCAGAGCCAGGAAAAGAACCTCCATGAATATACATTCCACTGCGGTTGGTGTATGGTTTATCTTCAATTTTGATTCTAAAATCTCCCCAATCTTCAAGCAAAATTAAATTTCGTGACATATCGCCACCTGTTCCTGGATCGCTAAGATTGGATGATTTAATTATATAAGTACCTCTTGGAATTGGGCCGATATTGGGAATATCCTCACAGGAGGGATTGTTCATACACGGTAGGTCATCTTTATTTTTTCCAGAAGTCGCTGACACGTAATAGGAAGTTCCGTCGCTGCTCAACACATCAAGAACACCACGAACTCTATCAAAATACATAGTTATCAGTCCGATGTAATCGACACCATTTTCTGGTTCATCACCGCAATACCCATACAGATCGCTATCGCCCCCACCAAACCCAATAGGATCCTTGGCAGTCCATCTGCCAGCCTCTGCGTCATAGTCGCGGTACCCAAACCTTACCAGTCCGGTGTCCGCATCGTACAGTCCGCCTGCGAAGCCGAAGGGCACATCCAGTGCAGGATTTGAGTCTTCCAGTACGTTGCCGAAGGAGTCGTATTCAATCAGCTTCACGACTTGGCCATTGGCATCAGTCACAGCGCGCAGGGAGCCCACTTGGTCGTACGCCAGGTAGTAGGTCTGGCCGTCGGCCGTCATGGACACGGGCATGCGGTCATCGGCGTAGTTGAAGCGGTATTTCAAAGAGCCGTCTGGGGCGTAGGTGGCAAGCAAACGCGTGCGCCCCAGCCATAAGTACTTCTCTATTAGCTCGCCATTGAGGTATTTCGCAACCCGTCGCCCCAGTGGGTCGTGGCGGTATTCAACCACGTCGCCAGAGGGCAGTTCCACGCGTTTCAGTTCGCCACGGCTGGCGTAGGTATAATTGGTCGTACCGTTTGCGTCGATTTTGCTGGTGAGGTAGCCGTCCAGGTTATAGGCATAGCTGGCGGTTCCGGCCGTCAGCAAGTGGTCTTCTGCATCATACGTGTAGTTGCGGTTGCTGATGCCGCGCCGCGTATTGGTCTCGGTCAGGCGCTCCCCTTGGGGGCCGTAGGTATATGCTTCCACCACGGCGCCGTTGAGTTGCACTTTAGTCAGACGGCCGAAGGCATCGTAGGCGTATGCGTAGGCGAACGTCTCAGCGCCAATGGTCTCGGTCTTGGCTGTGATGCGCCCCACATTGTCGCGCGTGAGGGCGATATCGCCTATGGTAATGCCGTTAACAGTCAGCGTCTGTCGTTCGACCTCGCCGTAGCCATTAAATTCCCGAACAATACGCGCCGCGCCGTCATCCACGGCAAGGGGCAAGCCATTTTTTTCGTCGCGCTCGATGCTAAAGTCGCCGGACTGGATAAGCAAACTATCGTCGTCATATGCTAATGCATTCTCGCCCCCTGCATAAACAATTGAGACGAGCTCCATGGTGTCGTTGTATTACTGGGAGCAGTATGTTTTAAACATCCTGCTCCAGCGGCTTCGCCGCTACCCCGCACCCTCGCTACGCTTGGCCGCGGGTGTAATTTTTAATTCGCGCTGCAAAATTAAGAAATTTGTGCACTCATTAATAGCCGAATTCCAAATGGGCGTTAAGTTTGCCTCCTGACATTCACCATCTAACTAGAATAAAGAAATAAATATAAAATAAGTATTTGTAATTACATATGTATTATTGAGATCTATTATGTCTACTTTGTGACAATCTAGAAAAAAATATACATGCTATGCGAAACACAATCATTCCATAAAAAACGAACAAAATAAAAATTGCCATCGGAAAACTTTTCAAAATAATCATACTAATTAGAATGATAGCATCATGAACAAAAAAGAAAATAAATAGATAGATATCGGCAAAAATTTTATTTTTTAAATATAAAAAAGACATCAATACAGTAATAACAAAAACAATAACCATTGCCACAACAATTTCCGTATCAACAGGAAAGAAAACAGCTCTAACTAAAGACAATGATACTGTTACAATAGCAAGCAAAGTATAAAAACGTTTCTCATTCTTTACATTTGATATCATGACAACAAAAACCATGGTATTGGCTGTGATTCAACAAATGAATATCGTGCAGAGTAACTTTTAAACGCATCATCCGTGTTCCAATAATCAAAGGAGTCAAAAACTGCATCTATCACGCTATAATTACTACATAGGTATTTCCATTTTTCACATTCTGTAGGGCAAACAAGTGGATTTTTAGTGCATTCTCTCCACTTTTTACAGAACAAAATCGGAAGTTTTTTATAGAATGCAATTGTTTTTGCTAACGCTATCTGATCAGGAAAATACCTCCCAAAGTAATTTAGTACACCTCTGAGTTGATATTTTGTATTGTTTATAATTGGCCTAACAGCTTCACGTGCTTTTGCAACTCTATTTTTTCCTGAAACATCAACCCAATTTACTGGATCCCCACCACAATACCCATACAAATCACTAAGACCACCTTTAAACCCTATCGGATCTTTGGCCGTCCATCTTCCGATCTCTGCGTCATAATCCCTGAATCCGAACCGCACCAGTCCGGTGTCGGCATCGTACAGCCCACCGGCGAAGCCGAAGGGAACCTCAAATGCAGGATTCGTATCTTCCAAGACATTGCCGAAGGAATCGTATTCAACCACCTTCACGACTAGGCCATTCGCGTCGGTCACGGCGCGCAGGGAGCCCACTTGGTCGTACGCCAGGTAGTAGGTCTGGCCGTCCGCTGTCATGGACACGGGCATGCGGTCATCGGCGTAGTTGAAGCGGCTTTTCAAAGAGCCGTCCGGGGCGTAGGTGGCAAGTAAACGTGTGCGCCCCAGCCAGAGGTATTTCTCCGTAATCTGGCCGTCGATCTTTTTGGCGACGCGGCGGCCAAGGGCGTCGTTCTCGTACTCCACCAGGAGCCCGTCGGGCAGGTGTTCCGAAAGCAGTTCGCCCGTGGAGGCGTAGGCATACTGCGTGACGTCTGAGCCGGTGGCCTTGGTCAGCAGAAAGCCGTCAGCGTCGTAGGTGTAGCTGGTGGCGCCGGCGCTCAGCAGGCGGTGGTCCTCGGCATAGGTGTAGGCTTTGTCCGCCACTCCGCGCAGGGCGTTGGTCTCCAGGCTGCGCGCACCGTTTTCGCCATACGCGTACGACTCCACAACCGCTCCATCCAGCGTGACACCGGTCAGCCGCCCCAGATCGTCATAGGTATATTCGTAAAGCTTTGCAACACCGTCAAGCACTTCCTGCTTGCTGGTGATGCGGCCGGTGGCGTCGCGCTCCACACTCCAGGAAAAGGCGGCGTTTCCACCAACAGTGACGCTCGCCCCTGCCTGTTCACCGTATGCGGAGAACGTGCGGGATTGCCCATAAGTGCCATCCTCCACAGTCAGGGGCAGGCCATTGTCCGCATCGCGCGCAATGGTGAAATCGCCGGACTGGATGAGCAGGCCGTCGTCGTCATAGGTGTAGGACACGGAAATATCCGCATAGTCCATGATGGCGACGTCGAAATCGCTGTTGTATGCGAAGCCGAGCGATTGCTCCAGACTGCCGCTCTGCGTAATGGACGTGATAAGCGAGCCGTCGTAGGTGAATGACATGCTTGCAGCGCCCCTGGTGATGGATTCCACCTTTGCGCTGCAGGAATAGGTGTATTCGATATCGCCTTCAGGTGTGCTGACGTTCTGCAACACACCATTGGCGTATGTATTCACAATCTCGCGACCGGAGGGCATGACAACGCGCGCCAGGCGACGGTCCAGGTCGTAATAATAGTGGTACTCCGTAGCGGCTTCGTTTGCTTCAGTGGGCGCTTCGTACAGAGTGTTGTAGTCCACGGCGTTGTAGCCAAAGGTGTGCACCGACGCGCCGGGCACGGTGATGGTGCTCAGATTTCCCGTAGTAAATATACGGTTAAACAAATAATATCAATAGATCGTTATTTGAAATATTGTTTAATATTTTGTGTCTTCATGT
Organism: Desulfovibrio biadhensis; assembly: GCF_055388615.1. NCBI lineage: Bacteria > Pseudomonadati > Thermodesulfobacteriota > Desulfovibrionia > Desulfovibrionales > Desulfovibrionaceae > Desulfovibrio > Desulfovibrio biadhensis. Next base: position 4,731,983 of record NZ_AP042477.1, on the reverse strand, counting down.
AATTCAAAAATTTCAAAGAAATATATGTCCCAAAAGGAAAACCCAATAAATATACATACAAAAAAAATTTAAAAGAGTAGTATCCTATTTTTGTACGCAGTAGAATTGTAAGACCGATGAAAACATGAGAAAACGAACAGACCAAAACAAAAATCCTAAAATCATTTGTATATTCACTGTCATTCAAAGAATAAAAATGTGCTACAAACCCTAGTATACCAAAGAATAAAATAATTTTCCCGGCTGTAAGAATTGGATATAGAATAGCATTCCTAAACTTCACAACAAACTCTACAATTTAATTTAGAGGAGATGACCATGCTCGCGTTGTCCCTTCTTCATCAGAAAATCCAACGCCTTTGCCAAACAAACTAAGTGCCCACCCAGTGCATTCATCTGTTTTTTGATTTTTAAATTTTGTAAATGAAACGCCAATAAAAGTCCAAGATTTCTAGTTTGCATCACCTTTAAAAAAGTTGCGAGCATCGCCGTAATAGTATGAAAAATTGACACCTCCTCCAATATGAGCACCGAGAATCTCATCTGCTTGATTCTGGTAAATAAAACCTCCAAACTGCATACCTTCACATACTTTATTAGGGCATACGCCAAGATAAAAACCAGATCCTGCACCCTTACCATCAGAATATGTTTTAGTCCTCCATCCAGATCCATATGCACCACCAAAATCAATAGCAACTCCATCAAACCCTATTATATCTATACTTCCAACCGGTTCACAAGCACAATGCCCACACCGATCGCTATCACCCCCTGCAAACCCAATCGGATCTTTGGCAGTCCACCTTCCGACCTCGGCGTCATAGTCGCGGTACCCAAACCGCACCAGTCCGGTGTCGGCATCGTACAGTCCCCCAGCGAAGCCGAAGGGCACCTCAAGCGCAGAATTAGAGTCTTCCAGGACGTTGCCGAAGGAGTCGTAGCTCACGGTTTTTACCACCGCGCCATTCGCGTCTGTCACGGCGCGGAGGGACCCTACCTGATCGTAGGCCAAGTAAAAGCGTTCGCCGCCGCTTGTCATTGCCACAGGCAAACGGCCGTCGGCATATTCGAAGCGGTATTTCAAAGAGCCGTCTGGGGCGTAGGTGGCAAGCAAACGCGTGCGCCCCAGCCATAAGTACTTCTCTATTAGCTCGCCATTGAGGTATTTCGCAACCCGTCGCCCCAGTGGGTCGTGGCGGTATTCAACCACGTCGCCAGAGGGCATCTCCACGCGTTTCAGTTCGCCACGGCTGGCGTAGGTATAATTGGTCGTACCGTTAGCGTCGGTCTTGCTGGTGAGGTAGCCGTCCGGATTATACACATAGCTGGCGGTTCCGGCCGTCAGCAAGTGGTCTTCCGCATCGTACGTGTAGTTGCGGTTGCTGATGCCACGCCGCGTATTGGTTTCGGTCAGGCGCTCCCCTTGGGGGCCGTAGGTATAGGCCTCCACCACGGCGCCGTTGAGCTGCACTTCGGTCAGACGGCCGAAGGCATCGTAGGCGTATGCGTAGGCGAATGTCTCAGCGCCAATGGTCTCGGTCTTGGTTGTGATGCGCCCCACATTGTCGCGCGTGAGGGCGATGTCTCCTATGGCAATGCCGTTAACAGTCAGCGTCTGGCGTTCGACCTCGCCGTAACCGTTGAATACGCGGGCAATGTGCGCCGTGCCATCATCCACGGCCAGGGGCAAGCCATTTTGTTCGTCGCGCTCGATGAAAGATAAGCAGACTGTCGTCGCAAGTGTATGTGCTCCAGACGGAAAGGAGAGAAAGGATGCGAAATCATTCGCCCACCATGAAGAGGTGTCGGGTGAATACCATCACTGTACAGACTGATCACAGCCGCATCATCTTTTTTCGTGAAGCACTGAACGGAACAAATAAATATTGCAAAAGATAGCAACCAATGTATAGGCAACTGATATTAAAGATACAGACAAAGGCTGCTCATTGAAGTGAATATATATAGTTATAAATTTCAACAATGAAGATATTATAATTTGAATTGATAAAAGTATCGAAAAAATTTTAACGCGATATATTGATCCAAAAAAAGCAACTAAAAGAAATATCGTTGACAACAACATCACTGCAATGATCCCTAATTCATCTTGATGCAGAATAATACTAGCAATACAATCGTATGCCCTTGAAGCAACGATTGATAAATTTACGAAATGCACAAATATCAACAATTTCATTGCACCACAATTCTCCTTGTTATGGAATCAACAATGTCTTCTGGAGAATTATACGATAAAGTATCAAAAAAAGACGAAATGACAGAGTAGTTCTTAAAGTATACAATATAATCATAGCATTTAGTATGACAAGGATGGGAAAGCAAAGTCATACATTTAAAATATTCGTTAAGAAGTAGACTCCTAACTCTATCATCCCACAAATTAGATTTTACCAGCTTTTCTAGTATGTCTGGATAGTCACGAATGAATTTAAAATTCTTGCCTAAATCTTGTTTAATATCATTTCGTACCCCATCTGGGACCCTTCCCATAAAACCGCTTTCATCAATCCAATTGACCGGGTTCCCAGCACAATACCCATACAAATCACTATCGCCCCCACCAAACCCAATAGGATCCTTGGCCGTCCATCTGCCGACTTTTGCGTCATAGTCGCGGTACCCAAACCGCACCAGACCGGTGTCGGCATCATACAGTCCCCCAGCGAAGCCAAAGGGAACCTCAAGCGCAGAATTCGAGTCTTCCAGGACGTTGCCGAAGGAATCGTATTCAACCACCTTCACGACTAGGCCATTGGCGTCAGTCACGGCGCGCAGGGAGCCCACTTGGTCGTACGCCAGGTAGTAGGTCTGGCCGTCGGCCGTCATGGACACGGGCATGCGGTCATCGGCATAGTTGAAGCGGTATTTCAAAGAGCCGTCGGCATTGAAGACAGCCAGAAGGCGTGTGCGCCCCAGCCAGAGATATTTCTCCGTAATCTGGCTGTCGATCTTTTTGGCGACGCGGCGGCCTAGGGCGTCGTTCTCATACTCCACCAGGCGGCCATCGGGCAGGTGTACCGAAAGCAGCTCGCCCGTGGAGGCATAGGCATACTGCGTGACGTCCGCGCCGGTGGTTTTGGTCTGCAGAAAGCCGTCAGCGTCGTAGGTGTAGCTGGTGTCGCCGGCGCTCAGCAGGCGGTGGTCTTCGGCGTAGGTGTAGGCCTTGTCCGCCACCCCGCGCAGGGCGTTGGTCTCCAGGCTGCGCGCACCGTTTTCGCCATATGCGTACGACTCCACAACCGCTCCATCCAGCGTGACACCGGTCAGCCGCACCAGATCGTCATAGGTATATTCGTAAAGCTTTGCAACACCGTCAAGCACTTCCTGCTTGCTGGTGATGCGGCCGGTGGCATCGCGCTCCACACTCCAGGAAAAGGCGACGTTTCCACCGACAGTGACGCTCGCCCCTGCCTGTTCACCGTATGCGGAGAACGTGCGGGATTGCCCATAAGTGCCATCCTCCACAGTCAGGGGCAGGCCATTGTCCGCATCGCGCGCAATGGTGAAATCGCCGGATTGGATGAGCAGGCCGTCGTCGTCATAGGTGTAGGACACGGAAATATCCGCATAGTCCATGATGGCGACGTCGAAATCGCTGTTGTATGCGAAGCCGAGCGATTGCTCCAGACTGCCGCTTTGCGTAATGGATGTGATAAGCGAGCCGTCGTAGGTGAATAACATGCTGCAGCGCCCCTGGTGATGAATTCCACCTTTGCGCTGCAGGAATAGGTATAGTCGATCTGCCCTTCCGGTGTGCTGACGCTCTGCAACACGCCATTGGCGTATGTATTCACAATCTCGCGGCCGGAGGGCATGACAACGCGCGCCAGGCGACGGTCCAGGTCGTAATAAAGACAAAATCCCACACAATAAACAAGTACATATTTGTACTTATATTTTTAAATGAAATTGTCAAAGTCAACATCAAAATACGGAAAAAATGAAAAATACTTGTTTAGAGGTACTCCTAAAACACTATACGTGCCAGGAATGATTTAAATTCGTTAATAGGGCTTTGTTCGATAGAGGCCTGCTTCTGCAAGCAGTTTAAAATAGCCAAAATCTGCTTTATTATGTAATTCACTAAATAACCGCCTTGCCGCTTCAATTTCGCCTTTTTTTTCTAATAAAACAGCCTCATTAAAAATATCATCTAGTCTCTTAAATCGTTGAGAGTCATCTTCATACTCAAGCACAAAATCCCTTTTTATACTTGGTTCTATTTCGTACAACACATTCCTTATAGACCATATTTCAGAAATAATGCGTCCTATAGTCACATACAGAGACTTGGGAAGATCATCCATTTTCTTGGCTTCTTGAAATGTCCGGATTAAATACTCTAGCGCCTCTCCAAGCAAAGTGTCGCAATATTTTTTTGATCCACTCATAATTTATTTCCAGGGTATCTAAAACCTTTTGCATCCATACATTCTTTCATACAATTTGAAAAAGGAATTCCTTGGCTACACGGATCCTGCCCGAGTTCATTTGAACATTCTTCGAAACAATCATCCTCGGCTTTTTTTCGATTCTCCTTATTCTCATCAGGCTGCTTTGGATAAAAAAATTCTTTTCCGAACCCCCAGTTATCATAGTCTACGTTGTCGTGCCAATCTTCTTGATCATGATTTTGATTCCCTTCAATAGTACCGTCTGCGATCTCAGTTGGGGAAGCCAAAATTGCTGTAATAGCTGTGGCGGCAGCTACAGCAGCAGTTGCTAAGGCTGGGGCCGTAATAACAACGGCCGCTACTGCGGCTGGGGCGGCGTATTTAGCAACAGCAGCATCAAGTAACCCTGCAGCATCATTTTTATTAACAGGATCTAACAGACAATATCCATATAAATTCACATCACCGTTAAATCCAATAGGATCCTTAGCCGTCCATTTGCCGACTTCTGCGTCATAGTCGCGGTACCCAAAACGCACCAATTCAGTAGCGACGTCATACAGTCCGCCCGCAAAGCCAAATGGTAACTCCAGTGCAGGATTTGAGTCTTTCAGCACATTGCCGAAGGAGTCGTAGCTCACGGTTTTTACCACCGCGCCATTGGCATCAGTCACAGCGCGCAGGAACCCTACCTGATCGTAGGCCAAGTAAAAGCGTTCGCCGCTGCTTGTCATTGCCAGAGGCAAACGGCCGTCGGCATATTCGAAGCGGCATTTCAAAGAGCCGTCTGGGGCGTAGGTGGCAAGCAAACGCGTGCGCCCCAACCATAAGTACTTCTCTATTAGCTCGCCATTGAGGTATTTCGCAACCCGTCGCCCCAGTGGGTCGTGGCGGTATTCAACCACGTCGCCAGAGGGCATCTCCACGCGTTTCAGTTCGCCACGGCTGGCGTAGGTATAATTGGTCGTACCGTTAGCGTCGGTCTTGCTGGTGAGGTAGCCGTCCGGATTATACACATAGCTGGCGGTTCCGGCCGTCAGCAAGTGGTCTTCCGCGTCGTACGTGTAGTTGCGGTTGCTGATGCCGCGCCGCGTATTGGTTTCGGTCAGGCGCTCCCCTTGGGGGCCGTAGGTATAGGCCTCCACCACGGCGCCGTTGAGCTGCACTTCGGTCAGACGGCCGAAGGCATCGTAGGCGTATGCGTAGGCGAATTGACCTGCCCCCATAAAACTGGACCATGTATTTTGAGAGACTTCCCTGATAAACAGAGGTCAGGAGACAGGCATGCGAAAGAGCCGTTTTTCAGAAGAACAGATCATCAGGATTCTGAAGGAAGCAGAGCTGGCTGAAAGCAACGGTGATGTTTGCCGAAGGCACGGGATCAGCGAGCAGACCTTTTATCGTTGGAAGTCGAAATACGGCGGCATGGAAGTCAGCGAAGCCAGGCGCCTCAAAAGCCTGGAGGAAGAGAATCATCGGCTACGCAAGGCCGTTGCGGATCTAACTCTGGACAAGATCGTCCTGGAGGATTTGCTGTCAAAAAACTTCTGAAGCCTGCCGCGAAGCGCAAAGCTGTGCGTTATGCCATGGAGCGGTATACACTCAGCAAACGCAGAGCGTGCAGGCTGATCGCCATCGGCCGCAGTTCTGAAGCTTACAAGAACCGCCCTGATCGGAATGTTTTGCTTCGGCAGATGTTGCGTGAGTTAGCCATAAAATGGAAACGGTTCGGTTACCGGCGGCTCCATGCATTGCTTCGCAGGGAGCATGAGCCGGTAAACCACAAACGTGTGTACAGGCTGTACCGAGAGGAAGGCTTGCAAGTGCCACAACGGCGAAAGAAACGGATTCCCAAAAGGGAAAGGAGGCCCCTTGCTCCTGCAAAATATCGCAACCAGCGCTGGAGCATGGATTTCGTGAGTGACTGTTTGGAGTCCGGGCGGCGTTTTCGAACATTGAACATTGTCGATGACTACACCCGGGTGTGCCCAGCCATCGAGGTGGACACATCTCTGCCCGGTGAACGAGTCGTTCGGGTCCTGGATAAGATCGTTGAGCGCAGGGGATTGCCCGAGGAACTGATTACCGACAACGGTCCAGAATTCGTAAGCAAGAGCTTGGCGCGCTGGAGTGCTGAGCGCGGGGTAAGACTCAGGTTCATAGAACCGGGTAAACCGATGCAGAATGCTTTTGTGGAGAGTTTCAACGGCCGCTTCCGCGACGAATGCCTGAACGAGCATTGGTTTGTGAGGTTGAAGCAGGCTAAGAACGAAATCGAGGCGTGGCGGGTCAGGTACAACAGAAAGCGGCCACATAGCTCGTTGGACTACCTGACCCCGAGTGAGTTTGCACACCAAAGAGGGGAAGAACTCTCAGAATGATTGGCCCTAAGAAAGGGGGCACTTCATCTGGCTTTCAGTGAATCGAGATTTCCGCATTGCTTCCTCCATGGGAACCTTTTGCCAGAAATCTCCAGTTTTTGCTGGTCCTGTTTTAAGGGAAGGCTACAATTGGCAATAAGAAAGGGGGCACTTCAGACAGACTTAAATGCCTCGGTAACTCGGTAGTTCCTCAGGTGGCAGAGTACATTGCGAAGAAGATTAGACTAATCTAAATTAATCTCACGTCGTTCTGCTTCAGGGAACCATGTGTTGAGTTGGTATTGAGCTGCATCGGACAATTTTTGGGTAAAAAGAAGGCAGAGGCGTTTTTTAGGTCTAGAACAGGCCACATAAAACAAGTTTCGGTTTCTAATAAATGCTTCTTTTTTATCAGAGGGGACATTCTCTAATGTTCCCCATTCGAGAAGTTGATTCCAGTTGTAATGATTCCATCCACGACCGAGCACGATAAGAACATTTTCAAATTCAGCTCCTTTCACACCATGTTTAGTGCTAAACAGAGTGTTTTCATCAAGAAAATGACGAAATGCCTTTACTTGTGCATATGAGACATCTTTAATTCGACTAAGAATTGATACGTTTGTGGATTCATTTTCACGAATTTCTTCATCATTATTTGACTCATCAAGTTTCCGCTCTAACTCAAGTAACTTATCAGGCAAAGACAACGTTCGGCTTTCATTAATAAAAGCTATGACTTCACCTATGGTCGCATCTTCTCCATCGCCAAAGGCAGCAAATCTATTCCATTCTTCTGTCCAGAGAATTTTATCAGCATTATTACGAAGAGATGGTATTGATTTGTTTCGCAAAACATCAAACATCTGTCCAAATTTTCTATTTGAATACGCTAAAATAGCTGGTTCAAGTGTATTGATAAAAAACTCAACATGAGGGTGTTCCAATTTGATCAATCCATCATTTTGCCCACGAAAAGCAGCGATTAAGTCTGAATAGCCTTGCTCAGAAGCAAGAACGTTATGAGTAAGCATTAAAATTTTGGTATTCTTAGAATCAAAATCCCAACCATTCTCGCCTAGATAAGCTTGCGTTTCTTTTAATGCTTGGTGCGCCTCTTCTACTGGCAGATCACCTGCCCAATGACCTCCTCTGCGCCTAGTACCTACCCAAGGATTAGTATCGACAATTACAATCTCACCACGTTCCTCTGGGTCTTTGGGGTCCTGTGGTAGCTCAGGTCGAATTAAATTTAATCCATTTATAATAACTGGCGCTGAACGAAAATTTGAGCCTAGCCCAATCGTCTCAATGGAACCAGAAGCAATTTCACCATACCCATCACCATAAATTTTTTGCCACGGATCGCCAAAAAATCCTACAAGTATAGGCAAGTTAGGTTCAATAAAATATTCGAGTAATGCAGATGCAAAGTCTTTGTTTGTATCCTGGTATTCATCAATAAAAACTACAGGAAAGCGGTTGTATAAAATGCTTTGAAATTTTGGTATAGTCATCAAGCTCACCATTAAGGAAGGAATATCATTATGATGCAATGAAACTTCATCTTCAGAGATATATGGATGGCCTTCAGTATATACAACTTTACGTGCCCCTAAATCATCCAACTCCTTATCCACAATGCGCTCTTTCCATCTATCTGATAGTTCGGGAACTAAAGACCTGAGTTTAATCTGAAAATCTTTTATCATCATCCAGCAAAAAGAATGGATTGTTTCCGTAATTACAGCCGGATGATTGTCAATTCGACTGCTAATTTCATCTTTGGCCACATTAGTATATGTAATGCATGCGACTCTCTGATTTCGCTGAAGAAGTTTTCTTCCTTTTTCTTCAATAATGTGTTTTAGCGCATTGCCTAATGTAAAAGTTTTACCCGCTCCTGCCCCTGCTCTAAGTTCAAAACATCTATTATTATCAATACACTCACACACTTCTTGAAAAGCTGTGTAGGAGGCCTCTTCTGCCGGATTATTGCGTGAATATTCTATAGGCATCGTTATTACTCTGCATTCTCTTGATTATCGTCAGCAGCATTCAGGCTACATGGCATCTCAGCCAACCAGTCCAAACCTTCCTGGATATATTTTGGGATATTCCATACTGTTTCATCTATTGCATATTTCAATGCAAAACTAGATTTATCATCACTACTTTTAGCTGCCTCGTTATAAGCATCGGTAGCTATGTCTTCAGAATCATCTAAATCAAACAATTCTGGATTTGCCAACATGAAGGCATCTTCAAAACTACGCGCACATGGGGAGTCTTCCGAAGGATTCTCATCCTCTGACACCTGGTATGCAATTCTGACTGTATCTCTTACTTTCTCATCATAAGAAGCTGCTAAATAGTGAGAAAGTGGCAAATGCTCATCACCTTCATTAAACCAATTTTTGAGTGTCGCGTTGCTAGTACGATCTCCATCTGCAACCTTACATTTATACCAAGCAACTCTATCTTTTGGGGTACGCCCTTCCTCCACACTATCCAGATCGGTAATAATAAGTGTTGGAATATCCAAAAATACAACTAAAGGAAAAAATAAATGCGCATAGGCTCCACCAACCTCAATAATTGAAAGATAATCAGAGCCAAGAGAATTTTCATCCTCCTCAATATCTGAATCTCTTTTCTCAATCATTTTGGGAAGCATAAGTCTTTCTGAAGTGCCTTCAATCAAAATCATCTTATCTGCAAAGAAAAGATCGCACTTGGTAAGAGTCATATACTTATGAAGAAACTCTAAATCTTCTGAAGGAGTTTCCTTTAACCCAATGCTAATATCTTTTATCTCTGTTTTCCTCTTAGTTGCATCAGTTTCAATGCAGGTGTTTGCTGAGAAATACCTCATAGAGCTAAATTCTGCGGCATTTGCAAGATGAGAAGAGTGAGTAGTTACAATGAATTGAACAGGCCAAGTCTCACCGTCATTAAATTTTTCTGAGAATGCCTTAACCGTAGCATTCAAATTCTTGATGAAGACTTCTTGCATTTGAGGGTGCAAATGAGCTTCAGGCTCTTCAATGAAAATAAGTTGGATACCTGCCGAACATTCTTGTGCCGAGTAGGATTTCATGAATTCATACAATTTCAACAAGATAAAAATCAAATTGCGCGTCCCTAGACCATTGTATGATTCTGGAAGATTGACTTTCCCTGAAGCTGCGTACCCTATTCGAGAAAAATTCTTTAAAATTCCCTGAACATTGAGAGAGGTACTTGTGCATAAAGGAATATCTTGAAGGCTGGGATATCCAAACGGTTTAAACTGGGGAGAAATGACTGTCTTGATGAATTCTGCGAATTGCTTATCAATTTCAGATTCCATCCCCTTAACGGCACCTTCAACTTGTACAGCTATTGATTGTTCTTCTTCAAACATTGAAGTTAAAGAGGAAGTAAAAAGATTCTCAATAGATTTGCTCAAGAGGCCAGACTCTTTGTCAGTTTTATCGTCTAGTCCACGCTGAGCAGTTATAAACCCTGCTGCGAGTAAAGTACGGAGGTCTTTTAATTCGAGTTGTTTTTTGTTGTCAGGATCATTTGGATCAAGAGCATGCACCTTAATCTGATACAATCTTGAGACACGCTCTTTCATTATTTTATAAAAGTGTCCTACTTTGTCACCTGTTTCTACTTCTTCCGATGCATCCTCAGCAACTTCTTCGGAAGCATCCGCCACTTCCTCTTCTTCTGCTGCTTCTAGTTCTGCTTTTGCTTCTATTTCTATTTCTCTAAATAAATTGCGTACTCCATCTTCACCAAGCTCATAACTAACCACAATAACAGCTTTGGTTAACTCAGAATCTAAGTCTATAATGAAATCACCAAGAGAAGCGAAATCATCTAAATTTGCAGCATAATCTACGGTAATTTGAGCCTTAATTATGGGCAGCAAAGCGCGTATAGCTTCGAGGTCTGGATTAGCACTTTCTTTAAAAGCATTATATGCGGTTAAAAAATCTGCATGTGTAGATGCAGAAAAATCTTCAAGTTCAAATTTTGGCGAGGCTTTAGATACACCACTCCAATTTTCTTCAGAAAGAATTCTTCTGAAGAACTCTGTAAGAGACGTTTTCCCGCTATTATTTCGCCCTACAATAACTGTAGTTTCATTTGCGAAATCTAAATTTGCATCCTTTAAAAGGCGGAAGTTATTTATTTGAACATTTTTAATATGCATATATTACCTCTAGGCTATTGAAATTACTCCTCGAACTCGGCGTCTTTGAAGCCAAAAAAGCTGCAATTTCCCTAACTGCTCTTTGAACGCCATCCATCTTTAGACGAACATTCTGAGACTTTCATTTTAAAACTTCTTTGATAAGTATAGAATACTTGGCATCAACCTTCGCTTTTCTTTTGTTTAGACTCAAATAACTTAACACGCAAGATAGGAGAAACTGCCCCTGTGATTAAACATGGCCGTTGGGGCTACTTCAGGCTTCAACCCGAAGGTCAGACTAACCCCCCGTGTAACTATGGTGTAACTTTTTCGCCGGTTACACCGGGATAAATCGGGATACTTCGGGATAATAAGGGATACTATCAAGTGTGGTTCTCATAACCCGAAGGTCGTAGGTTCAAATCCCGCCCCCGCTACCGAAGAAATTCAAGGGTTTACGTCTACAAAAGACGTGAGCCCGTTTTCTTTTGTTTCTACCCTATTTCTATCCCCTGTCGTATCCCCCCGCACCCCCTCTTTTTTCCATCACGCGCCAGTGGTCTGAGCGCCACGCTCCTGTCCTGGGGGGGGCTTGTCCCTTAAATTTCTTATTGCAATTGCAGAGGCATGTTCCCACAATGCCACTTTAATAAAACAGACTGGGGGGAGCCTCCATGATAGAACTTTTCATCAGCTTGAGCATCAAGCTCTTCTTTTTGCTGACACCGTTTTTCGTGCTCAGCGTGTTCCTCTCGATGACAGAGGGCTTGCCCGTATCCGAGCAACGCAAGCTTGCGCTGCGCGTTACCATGTCGGTTATGATTATTTGCCTGATCCTTTACTTTGCCGGCAACAGCATCTTTTCCACCTTGGGCATTACCCTGGATGGCTTCCGCATCGGCTCAGGCAGTCTGCTTTTTTTGTCTGCTGTTTCTCTTGTCTCAGGCAAGCGGCAGCGCCCAGAAAAAGAGGACGACCAAGACCTTGCTGTGGTGCCCCTGGCCATCCCCATCACCGTTGGTCCCGCCACCATCGGGACCCTGCTCATCCTTGGCGCGGAGTTTGACACTGCTTCTGAGAAACTCGTGGGCACGGGCGCGTTGTTGGCCGCCTGCATATGCGTGGGCGCCTTGCTCTACTCAGCCTCACACATGAAGCGGTTTATCGGCTCTATAGGGCTTTCCATACTTACAAAAATCACCGGACTTATACTCTCTGCCATGGCCGCCCAGATAGTATTCACTGGAGTGCACAACTTTCTAAAGTGACGAGAATGGCTTTCTTCTTGTTTGCTGCAACTTCTCCAGTGGGCAAATTGGTGCTCTCCTCACATGGGGGAGCTGTCGTTTGTTAGACGCGCACCCAGTCACACAGAGGAGTAGGGCATGGAAGTACTTTCTTTACTGTTCACCTGCGCGTTTATTCTCGCGTTACTTGTGGTGCCCGTGTTTGTTGCCCTTTGCGCTTGCTACGCTATTGCTGGGGCAATCATGGGTGTATGGCGCACAATCAAAGACCACCGTGGTTTTGCACGTGAATTTCCCGAGCTGTGCCGGCCCAGACGATCAAAACATCGATCTCGTGTTTCCTCTTCGCGCTGGAGGAAGGCGGATTGAGCGTGACGCCTGGGTCAATTGACGCCGTGCTCCCAGCGGGGGAGGGGGAACTGTGTTTTTCCTTGGGATGATTTATTGTTGCTGCCAGGGGGGATTCATTTTCTGTTTATTCAACACTACATTTTTTGTAATTTTCAGTGATATGTCAGTCATATTCTTTTTTGTAACGTATTTTTACATTACAGTTACAGTAAATATTCACCTTGACTTCATGCTAGTGGAGCGAGAAAAGAGGATGCCATAGCAAGAGATTTAGAGGACAGGCTTGATGAGTAATATATGGATGGGGTAAATTGTAGAAGTTTGTAATGTGAATATAAGGTATGTGAATATATTTTTTCTAAGGAATCTATAAATGATTGTAAGACTGTTTTTTTGTTTGATGACGCTTGTTTTTGTTTTGCAATGTGGGCAGGCAATTGCCTTTATTAAGTTAAAAACAATAATCAATGGAAAGCAGGCTGTTTTTCTGGTTGATACGAAGTCAAAAAGTACAGTTCTTTTTGCCCATGCAGCAGAGAGGATCGGGCTTGCATGGACACCTGCAGAGCAGGCCCCTGCAGAGGGGTATGTTGCCGCCGGCAAATCCGAGGTCTGTAAATTCAACACCGGTGGTGGACCGCGCCCTTTTGTCTTTGCCGTTGTGGATTTACCCCAATATCAAAAAATGGCCATTGACGGCGTTTTGGCATGGGACGGTCTGCAAGGGAACATCCTTTTTTTTGATGGCGAGCAGCGACAATTCTCCGCCATCGAGGCAATTCCCGACTTTGCAAAGGGCTGGCAGAAATTCCCCCTTAAAAAGGGGGCAGGCAGTCTGGTTATAAAGACCGAAGACACTGACATTCTTATTGAAACCGGAAACAAGGCAGGACTCCAACTGGGGGCGGCTCTGTGGGAGCGCTGGATTAGTCAACATGAAGGCGCCCCTTATACCTTGAAGGCATATGCAACACCGCAAAACGCCGTGGTTGTGGATAAAGTCTACCATGCAGAGCACTTTGGTTTGGCAGGGTTTGACCTGAAAGATGTGCTGCTCGAACGGGACAGAAATCAGGAGGACGCCGAGTATGATATTTCCCTTGGGCTCGGCGCCCTGTCTTATGTGAATGTCATTGTTGATGGCCCTAATGGGGTTGCTTATGTGAACCAGCCGGAGGTCTTTCCGCCCGCACCGGATTATAATCGCCTTGGTGCTGTGTTTGTTCCGGAAGATGCCGAGTAATCAGTACTGCTTACGGCCATCGTGGCTGCGGGTTCGCCGGCGGCGAAAGCTGGCATAGTAAATGGTGATGCGCTTGTCAGGGTGGGTGATCTGGACGTTACTAAGTGGCGCACCAAGTCTGGAATTTTACCGCTGCTCCGGTTCTGGCAACAGCCCGCTGGCACCAGGATTCCTTTGGAGTTGCTACACAACGGCAGCCCGAAGACGGTTGTGGTCACGCTTGAAGATATTCTGGGTGTTGCCAAAAAGCCTTGATGGCAACATTTATAGCGAGAGTAGTTGCAGCGTTGTGGCAGATCGGTAACTCCAGGTTGTCCAAAAAAGGCGCCCCCCTTTGGGTGTAGGAAGGGGGGCACGCAGAAATCACGCATAAGGTGCCGGCGGCATGCCTGCCGGTTCTTATATTTGTAGTGCTATGTGCAGGCCGAGCGGGTGAGGTCAATAGCGTTCACCCGCCGCGGCATCTGGGGGCAGAATCGTATCAAGATGCTCACGTTCTTGCGGCGTTACAGTGATGTTGATTGCCGCCAAGTTTTCTTCAAGTCGCTCAATGCGCCTTGTGCCGGGGATGGGAACGATGTCATCGCCCTGTGAGAGCAACCATGCCAGCGCCAGCTGCGCAGGGGTGCAGCCTTTCTCCTGAGCCATTGTTTCAAATGCTGCGGCAAGTTCCCGATTCTTTTTGAAGTTCTTCTCTGCAAAGCGAGGGTTGCTCAGCCGCCAATCGCCCTCTGGCAGGTCGTTTCTGCTTTTCAGCTGGCCGGTCAGAAATCCTCTGCCCATTGGGCTGTAGGCAACAACTCCTATTCCAAGCTCCCTGCATGTCTGCAGAATCCCGTTTTCTATTTCGCGAGTCCACAGGGAGTATTCGTATTGCAGTGCGGTAATGGGGTGCACGGTTGCTGCACGTTGCAACGTTTCCGATGAGACTTCAGACAGCCCCAGGTAGCTTATCTTGCCTTCCTCCACCAAACGGGACATGGCCCCCACGGTTTCCTCAATGGGAACGTCAGGGGCCATCCGATGCAGGTAGTAGAGGTCGATGTGGTCTGTGCCAAGGCGGCGGAGACTGGCCTCACAGGCCTCACGAACGTATTCCGGGCGACTGTTGACGCCGACAAATTCCCCTGCATCATTGCGAATGACGCCGAATTTGGTAGCAAGTGTGACATCCTGTCGATGTTCGGCAAGGACAGTGCCGAGGAGTCGCTCGTTTGCGCCCAGGCCGTACATGTCAGCCGTATCCCAGAAGGTAACGCCCAGCTCCAGTGCATGCAGCAACGTCTCCCGTGACTTTGTGTCACTGCTTGGCCCATAAAAATCAGACATGCCCATGCAGCCGAGTCCCATTGCAGAAACTTCCAGGCCTTGGGTTCCCAGTGTTCGTGTTTTCATTTTTTACCTCAAGGTACCTTTTATTGTTGCAGGGGCGTTCCTGCCACAGGAAAGGGAAAATGCTCCCACGCAAGAACCCGTATGCAAGGTATATTTTAGGGGCATGGAGGCAATACACCATTCCATAAGCAAGCAGGTCATGCCTTGAGTAGTAAACGTCTGGCGCATGGATGCCAAGGGGGAGATTAAAGAAGCAAAGGGCCACCCAGTACATGCTTTCAATGTTTACTAGCAGCGCTCTCGTAAAGAGGAGAAAAGTTTTGGTTCATTATAAGCCGCTAAGGGGACAGCCAGTTTCCTTTGAACGTCTGTTGTTGGAAAGGGATATTTGGGAAATATAATGAACCGTAAATTCAAAGGGTCCAATAATAATGGGGTTTGGACTAATTAAAAAATAGTATGGAAAATGATTCGTTAATTTTATACGGTATGTACACTCAGTCGAGACGCTGCTAAAAATAATTGTATAGGTAGCTATATAGGTAGATATGGTAAAGAAATCGCTTTGTTTTATTGTATTGCAATTTGATTTTTCATGTTGAAGTTATTTTGCGCCTGCTTGGAGAAAGGGGATGGATAATAAAACAAGAAAACCAATGGTTCTTATCGTGGATGATACTCCGGCGAATATCGATGTATTGTCCTCTATACTTACTGATTATACTGTTAAAGTCGCCACTAACGGTACGAAAGCACTGGAAGTGGCGAACCGCTTCATCCCAGATATTATTTTGCTGGATATAATGATGCCGGGCATGGATGGATACGAAGTGTGTTCACGTTTGAAGCGGGATTTCAGAACGGAGAAAATACCTGTTATATTCGTCACGGCCATGGACGAAATCGCTGATGAAAAACGTGGATTTGATCTTGGAGCCGTCGACTACATCACAAAGCCTGTCAGCGCGCCTATTGTGCTGGCGAGAATCAAGACGCATATGAAGCTGTACGACCAGAACAGGGCATTGGAGTATCTGGTCGATGAGCGGACTAAGGAGCTCAATGCAAGCAGGCTTGAAGTCATTCGCTGTTTGGGCCTTGCTGCTGAATACAAGGATAATGAAACCGGGATGCACATCATCCGCATGAGTTGTTATTGTAAAATAATTGCGCAGGGCCTGGGGATGAGTGATGAAGATGCTGAACTGTTGTTGAACGCTTCTCCCATGCATGATGTTGGGAAAATCGGTATTCCGGATCATATCCTTGGTAAGCCGGGCAGGTTGACGGACGAGGAAAGGATCATCATGCAAAAACACGCAGCAATTGGAGCTGAAATTATTGGAGAACATAGCAGCCCGCTTTTGAATCTGGCCAGAAATGTGGCCCTGACGCACCATGAAAAGTGGGACGGGTCCGGCTATCCCCAAGGTCTCAAAGGAGAAGATATTCCTTTGGCAGGGCGCATTGTCGCCATTGCAGATGTTTTTGACGCACTCATCAGCAAGCGCCCTTATAAGGAGGCGTGGCCGGTGGAGCGGGCTATCGCACAGATCAAGGAAGATTCCGGACAACATTTCGATCCGAAGCTGGTTTCCGTTTTTTTGGAGAATGTGGACAAAATACTCGAGCTGGCTGAGAAACATGCCGACCCAGAATGATTTTTTACGCTCTCGTATATTTGAGGAAAAGGTAACCCCTGCACGTAGTACTTGCTGGTATTTACGTTTCAACAAAAAGCGAGGGCGGCCGTGAAGCTTCGAACTTTCTCCATAGTCACAATTGCCATTACCATCTCTTTTTTCATTCTGTTTCAAACGCTTATCTCAAATTTTGTCGTTAATACCGGTTTCCAGAACCTTGAGGATAAACAAACCCGACTTCTGGTCAAAGCTGCCAAACGGGCTCTTTATTTGAAATTGACCAATCTGGATAAGTTGTTGTTGGACTGGGCCAGTTGGGACGATACCTATGCATTTGTGCAGGATCATGACCAGGAATATGTCCAATCCAACCTTCCGGCAGATACCTTTCTGACGCAGTCCCTCGCATGCGTGGCGATTCAAAATCGACAGGGGGAACCTGTTTATCTGCAAGCATTCAATGAAGAGGAAGAGTTTGATGCAGACCTTGCCAAAAGTATCTTTCAGCAGGTGTCAGGAGAACTTCCTCCTTTGACTGAAGAGTCTGATGTGAGCGGTGGCGTTATCGCTCTGGATGACGGCACTTTGGTTTTAGTTGTCAAAAGACCTATCCTAACAAGTAATGCCACTGGCCCCTCCATGGGCAGCTTCATGATGTCGCGTTTGATTACAAAGGATGTAACAGAAGAAATATCTACGCTGCTTGGGGCAAATGTATCTATAGTGCAATTAGAAAATTCGAAAATAATATATGAAGATATAATTGATTCAGAAGACGCTATCTATGTTAGTAGTGATGCAGATAATATTTCAGATGGCTATGGATTGGTATTTGACATTCACGACGAGCCAGTAGCATTTTTAAAAGTTGAAGCAGATCGTTTTTTCTCTCATGAAGGTAAAAAAATATCAAACTATTATTTGGTAGCAATTGCAGTTGCTATTTTGTTGTTAGGGATACTTGTTTATACGTTGCTCCATAAAAAAATACTTAATCGCCTTGATGTGCTTATGCGTCAAGTGTCACAACGTGAAAACGCTCAGAATACAAATTATTCAATAGTTATAGAAGGTAATGATGAAATACATGATTTGAGCGTGTGCATAAACACCTTGGTACATAAAATAGAGCATGCAAAACATGATGTGGAGCAAAAAACAGAAGAGGTCAGCTCATTGACAAACCCCGCTTTTTGCAAAGTGGGGTTTGTTTTTATGAACCGATTTCTTTTCAGGCCGCTGCCAGCTGGGATGTTGGCTCGATCGGCCCCAATCGAACGAGACAGAGAGACTGAGGTAGAAAGTACAGGCATTTGGGCTGCAAATATTTGTATGACAGCTCCAAAGGGGCCAGCAGCAAGGCCATTTTCTTCATGTTTTGACATGTGGCGGAAAGCAGGCTTTGAACCTGGACCTTAGCCAGGCCGCAGAACCGAGCATAGCGTTGCCCGTGCAGTTGTTTGGCGTCGGCAAAGCTGCGCTCTACGGTCTCTTTCCGG
Source organism: Desulfovibrio biadhensis (assembly GCF_055388615.1). NCBI lineage: Bacteria > Pseudomonadati > Thermodesulfobacteriota > Desulfovibrionia > Desulfovibrionales > Desulfovibrionaceae > Desulfovibrio > Desulfovibrio biadhensis. Next base: position 4,713,695 of record NZ_AP042477.1, on the reverse strand, counting down.
CGAGCATAGATTCTTTTTCCGAATTCCGTGAGCCGGTGCGCATCCACCGTATCCACGTATTCCCGCCACACATGGCGTGTCACTGTTTTCTTGCAATTCCGGTTTGTTGTGCACTCTTTCAGTAACGGACAGCGGCGGCAAATCTTTGGTAACGAGTCATAGAGACGATATCCTTCGCGGTTGGTGGTGGAGTAGTGAAGCTCCTGGCCTTCGGGGCAAAGATAGCAGTCCTTGTCCGGCAGGTATTCAAAGGCGCGTTTGGGGAGCATCCCTTTGCGACGAGTGGGACGACGATAGCCAATGACACCATAAATATGCTTTTCTTCCAGCGTCTTGCAAATGTGTGAGGTGAAATATCCTGCATCGAGGCCGACGTGCTTCACAGCAAAGCCGAAGCGGTTGATTTGTCGGTCCAGCCGATCGAGATAGGGCATGCTGTCATGCACCGAGGCCGGAGTTACGTAACTGTCGGTGATAATGTTGTGTCGGCTGTCCACAGTGCGATGATCCAAGTAAAAGAAGCCCTTAGGCTTGCCCTCGCGTACCATGTACCCGCTGTCCGGATCGGTTGTGCTCTGCTTGATCCGCTTGGACCCCGCTTCGCGGTTGTCCTGCTTCAGCGGTTTCTTTCCATGCCTGCGCCTGTCTTCCTCCACGGCGTCTTCAAGTTCGCCCAAGTATGACTTCGTGCTTTGGGCAACGAGCTTTTCCGTAAATTTATGCTTGTTGGCGTTGGCTTTCAGGTGGGTGGAATCGGTGTAAAGCGTGTGTCCGCCGACAAGCCTCTTTTTCATGGCCTGGAACACTATACCGTCAAAAATGTCCTGGGCAACGCTGGTGTCGTTAAATCTGCGCCGCCGGTTTTGGCTGATGGTGCTGGCATCGGGCACTTTGTCCTGCAATCCCAGGCCAAGGAACCAGCGATAGGCAACATTGACCTGGATTTCCTTGACAAGCTGACGCTCGCTGCGGATGCCAAACAGATAGCCGATGAATAGCATTTTGAAGAGCACCACCGGTTCAATGGCCGGACGGCCATTGCCCTCGCAATACAAATCCTTGGTGAGCTCATGAATAAAGGAGAAATCAATAACCTTGGCAATTTTGCGAAGCAGATGATTCATGGGGACAAGTTCGTTGATCGAAACAAACTCCATTTTCACCTGCTGATTTTTGGGCGGCTTTAGCATGAAGATAGTATAAGAAAACCCTCGCCGATTGGCGAGGGTTTGTCAGCATTCTGGAGGTTGTTGCAAACGAAAAATTTCTCAGCCAGCTGTTCGATTCGATCGATGCGGGAATATTATTGGTCGACCCAGACTCCAGAACCATTGTCAACATAAACAGATTTGCGCAACATCTGACGGGATATGAAAAGTCAGAAGTTGTGGGACAGGTCTGTCACAAGCTGACCTGTCCATCCGAGGTTGATCAATGCCCGATCCTTGATTTGGAGCAGTCAAGGGACATGTCCAAGCGGAAGCTGTTGCTCAAGGATGGTTCAACAATTCCCATCATGAAATCTGTCTCCTTTATTGAAAATGGGGATCGGAAGCTGCTGCTTGAGACGTTTGTGGATATATCACAAACAGAGCAGGTGCGATTGGAGCTGGAAAAGAGCAAGGAAGAACTTGAAAAAAAGGTTGAAGAGCGAACAGCTTATTTGCGGGGCATAATCGATACGGCTTTTAACGGCATCATCGTGATCGACGCCCAGGGGCTCGTCAACGAATTCAGCCCCGCTGCAGAGGATATTTTCGGTTATACCAAAGAGGAATTACTTGGCAAAAGCATCAAGATGCTGATGCCGGAACCCTACCGTAGTGAGCATGACACCTATATTCGCAACTATCTTCAGGGCGCCCCTGCCAAGATAATAGGCAACCAGACAGTGGTGCCGGCCCTGCGCAGGGATGGTTCCCAATTTCCCATGGAGATCGCCCTCAATACTGCGATTGTAAATAATAATCCAATCTTCGTGGCCGTTTTGAGTGACGTTACAGAAAGGATACAAATGGAGGAAGCCGTCGCCAAGGAGCGAAAACGCTTGCAGGATATACTGGATACCAGCCCTGTTGGCGTGGGCATTTCTATGGACGGGGTGATGGTTTTCTGCAATCCGAGCATGGGGCAAATGGGGTTACAAGTAGGGGAAAGGGCGCAGTCAGCCTATGTTGCCCCAGAAGCTCCTCAAATGTTGCAAAGAGAGCTTGAGAAAGAGGGCGTCGTCAAGAATTTTGAAACCCAGTTTTGGAATCAGGACGGACAGATAATAGATGTTTTGTTGTTCTTGTACAGCTTTGACAACGAAGAGGGAAAAGGTGCACTTGGCTGGGCGCTCGACATTACAGACCGTAAGGCTATGGAAAACGCCGTGCGAGAAGGCCGGGCCAAATACCAGCGGCTTGTGGAGGAACTTGGCGGGCGATTCACCATTTTCAGTCATAAACCGACAGGTGAGCTTCTTTTTGTCAGCGAAGGTTTCTATACAGTTTTCGGACTGCGCCGTGAGGATGTGCTGGGCAAGCGTTGGCAGGATGTTATTGATTGGGCGCCTGGAGCAATCGAAAAGGCAATAAACCTTGTGAGCGAATCCCTCCATTCAGGCCAGGACTTCTTTGAGATAGAGCTTTCGTATACGCATCCGGATGGTGGTGATCGAATAATCCTGGTTTCTGAGCATCCTGTTTTTGATGCTGACGGGCAAGTCTCTACCATCGAAGGTATTTTGGAAGACATTACCCAACGTAAGGCTGCCGAAGTTGCCTTGGCAAAGGCGAAAGCCGTTGCGGAAGAAGCCACAAGGGCCAAGTCTGATTTCCTGGCAAATATGTCCCATGAGATTCGCACCCCCATGAATGCGATCATGGGCATGTCCTATCTTGCGCTGCAAAGCGAACTAGATGCTAAGCAGCGAAATTACATAGAAAAGGTGCACCGCTCTGCAGAATATCTTCTCGGTCTCCTGAATGATATCCTTGACTTTTCCAAGATTGAGGCCGGCAAACTTGAAATGGAACGGGTCGACTTTTTACTGGAAGAAGTGCTCAAGAACTTTTCCAGTGTCGTAGGGCTCAAAGCCCAGGAAGCTGGCCTGCAATTATTGTTTGATCTTCCTTACAACCTCCCAACCGCGCTTGTTGGAGATCCTCTCAGACTGGGGCAGGTGTTGCTCAATCTCGGAAACAACGCCGTCAAGTTCACGGCCAAGGGAGAAGTGGTTCTGTCTGTCCGTGTTGAGGAGGAAAACGACAAGGACGTCACCTTTCATTTTGCCATCCGCGATACCGGAATAGGGCTTACTGAAGAGCAGCAAAAAAAGCTCTTTCAACAGTTCAGCCAGGCCGATTCATCTATTACCCGTAAATATGGTGGGGCAGGGTTGGGTCTGGTAATTTCAAAAAAACTGACTGAAATGATGGGCGGTAACATCTGGCTGGAAAGTACACCTGGCAAAGGCAGCATTTTTCATTTTACCGCCCGTTTTATGAAGCAGTCCCAGGAGCATCCTGATCACCAGCTGCAAGGGGATATGGCCTCGCTGCATGTACTCGTGGCGGACGGCAATTCCACCGCACGGACAATTTTTTCCGACATGTTGCATTGCTTTGGTTTTTCGGTGGGACTGGCTGATTCCGCTTCCTCTGCACTAAGGTTGCTCAAGCAGCAACAAGAAAATCGCCCCTTTGATGTTGTGATCCTGGATTGGGAAATTCCTGACATGAGCGGCATGGATGTCGTGCAAGAAATACTTCATGAATCCAAAAATTCCCAAATACCTAAGGTGATCATGGTTTCGACTCATGATCAGCAGAACATCCTGAAATTAACAAGCGGAGTGGAACCTGTCGTTGATGTCTTGAACAAGCCCATAATGCCCTCAACCTTGTTTGACGCAATCATGATGGCTGGTCATGGCAAGGTTCGTGGTGAAAAGAGCAGGTCCATGCTCCGCAAAGGAGAACTGCAACAAACAGCCGCCATGTTGCACAGCACCTTAATCTTGGTTGTCGAAGATAATGAAATCAACCAGGATGTGATAGGGGCGCTCTTGGAAAGCCATGGAATTGCCTTCAAAATGGCCCAAAACGGACTTGAAGCTATTGAAATGCTGGAGAAGGAGCAGTTCGACGGCATCCTCATGGATTGCCAGATGCCCGTGATGGATGGATATACTGCTGCCAGGAAAATACGTGAAGACGAGCGCTTTACTAAGTTGCCAATAATCGCCTTGACTGCGAATGTCATGGTTGGCGACAGGGAAAAAGCCATTAAGGCAGGCATGAACGACCATATCGGCAAGCCCGTGAAGGTGGAAGAACTTCTTACGGTCCTGGGTAAATGGATCAAGCCTATCAGTTCCGTATCCCCTTTGTCACCGGTTCAAGAAAATGATGCTTTTGCCAATCTTCCTGGCATTGACAGCGAAAAGGGTCTTCGTTCTGTCCAGGGGGATGATACACTATATCGTAATGTGCTGCTAAAATTCTACAAAAAATACAAGGACTTTTGCAGTGTTTTCAAAGAGTCGCAAAAAGAACAGGACAAGGAAGCGCCCTTGCGGTGTGCACATACATTGAAGGGCGCCGCAGCAACCATTGGTGCAATTGGAATCAGGGACAAGGCCCTGCTGCTTGAAGACGCATGCAATAAGAACAGGGCGAAGGAGGAAATCGAGCAGGTGCTTCAGGATACAGTGCAAGCGGTTGATTACGTAATGGCTGGTCTTGAAGCGTTGGTTAACGGTGCGGCGTCACATGAAATGCAACCCGATGGATTTGGCCCCTCTCTTTCTGATCAGGAATTTGCCTCTTCTATAAAGGAGTTGCGTGTGCTTGTTGATGCTTCTGATCTTGGCGCCATGAAAATGCTTGATACGTTACGTTCAAAGTCGGTTCCTGAAGAACAGAAAACGATACTGGATAGAATTGCTTCACTTTTGGGGGAGTATGATTTTGACGCAGCTCTGGATGAAATAGACAAGCTGCATATGGATTGAGCGCAGAGCTTGGCATGGTGCTTATGTTCATAGATACGCAATGGCCTGGGTGATCTGACTTGCAGGCATACAGGCTTCAGGATGTTGCAAAAAGGGAGGGCAAGCTCCCCTTTTTCCCATGTGTCCGGTTATTTTTTCAGTTTGAAGGCCTTTATGCGTTCCTTGGCGTTTTGTTTCAGGTTCTCATAAAAGAGTGAGTAGTCGTCACGGTGGTAGATGCCTTCCGGCATGGAAGAAGGGCTGAGCGCCCCCGGATCGGATATCTCGCAGACAAGGCCTGAATTCTTGATTTGCGCTGATGTAAAGTGCGGATAGGTTTGTGGCTCCTTGCCAGCAGGAAAGAATACCGCCCCCAGATTATTGCTTGCCGGGATTTTATTGCCGTCTGTTGTGCTGCTTTCCCAGGAGAGGGGGTTGGTCACCCAGCTGCCTTTAGCTATCTGGATGGATTTTCCCTGCATGTCATCCTTCACAGCGTTGTAGGTAATATAGCAGTTCGTATCCGTCGCGCCCTCGCAAATACGTATGTTTGGATTGTCTGCAATGTCTTGGGGCGTGATGGACCAGCCGATGATATAAGCGGCCACGAGCTGTTTTTCCTTGCCTGTGGTTCCCCATTTCTCTTTCATAATCTCCAGCAGGTTACTGGAGCCCTGGCTGTGAGCGGCAAGGATGAACGGGCGTCCATTGTTATAGTGCTCAAGGTAGTATTCAATAGCGCGCCACATGTCGTCCTGCCCGTATGCAAGTCTCTTGTTTATGGTCTCCAGGTTGCCTTGGAAGCCGGCGCGGCTGAGCTGTCGATAATATGGGACGTAAAGATTCGCACTGCCGGAGAATACACTGGCCTGGTGGCTGATGGTTTCCCGTGCGGCTTCTTGCAGTTCAGGATCTTTATAATCCATGAGCATCTGTTCCCCGTGCGCCACAGTAGGGTAGAACCATAGCACGTCCACTTCATGGACGCTGGGGGATTCTGGCAATGCAAGCCAGCTTTCCTTTTGCGCATAATCAGGGGCTGGCGGAGCACTGGATGTCGGAGAACTCTCCACGGAGGGGGACGCTTCTTTCTTATGGCAGGCGGTCATGGCGATTGTCAGTAAACAGGCTATGGATAATGCTCCGAGGACACGCAGGGTGGTTTCCATGTTCAGGTCTTTGTTTTCTGGTTCGTGGAAAATGAAACAGCCGGCCATGCAAATGTGGCTGGGGCGTAAATAATGTGACTGCCAACAGGAATGTGGCAGCAATAACTTGGCCACAATGACTTGGCTGCAAAGTGCGGTTCAAAAAAGTATTTTTGCATCCGGAAGGCAATAAATCAAGGCGCTGTATACAGCGTATTGCGGGGGCGCTTGATAAGGGAGAAAGGTATCACTCTCCGGGACGGCTGATTCCGTGCTGCTTCAGCAACGCGTACAACCGTTGCCGGGAAAGCCCCGAGATGTCACAGGCATCCTTGATGCACCACTGCGTCATGTGCATGAGTTGCGACAGATACTCCGTCTCCACCTGGGCCAGAATCGCTGCGCGGTGCTCTTTCAAAGGAGGCAGGGAGCTGTGGGAAACACAGGGCAGACTATGCGGTGGGTGCGAGTCTTCATTGGTGGTCTGGATCATGTTTCGCGCCAGCCGGGCGCGGATTTCCACGGGCAGGTGACGCGGGTACAAAATGCTTTCTCCTGTGGATGCGGCCAGGGTATGCTCTATGGCGTGCAGCAACTCCCGCACATTGCCGGGCCATGGATACTGCTCCAGGGTCTCAAAAAATTCTGGCGAAAATCCTTTGGGTTGCTGGCCGTTCTTCATGGCGCATTGCTCAAGGTAATGGCAGGCTATGCGCTTTACATCACCTTTGCGCTCCCGAAGAGGGGGCAGGTCGATAGTCAGTGTCCTGAGCCTGAAGAGCAGGTCCTGCCGAAACTGCCAGGTGGCTACCATGGCTTCGATATCCCGGTTCGTTGCCGCCACCAACCGAAAGTCACTGGTGATTTCCTCCACCCCCCCCACTGGACGGAATCGTTTGTTTTGCAGGACGCGTAAAAAGGATTTTTGAATGGACATTGGCAGTTCGCCAACTTCGTCCAGAAACAGAGTGCCCCCTGCAGCCTGACGCAGCAACCCTTCGGTGGTGCGGTCAGCTCCCGTGAAGGCGCCCTTTTTGTGGCCAAAGAGCATGCTTTCCACCAACGTCTCAGGTAGGGCGCCACAATCCACCACTACAAATGGACTCATGGCGCGGGTGCTGTTTGCGTGAATGGCTCGTGCAAAAAGCTCCTTGCCTGTGCCGGTTTCGCCGGTGATGAGAACATTGCAGTCGCTTCCTGCGGCCTGGGCAACGATTTTCAGGCAATGTCGTATGGCGCGGCTGTCGCCGATGATGTTCTCGCGCTCCAGGAGCCTGGGCTGTAAATTCTGCTGCTTTTTTTCCCAGTATTCTATAGCCCGCTGTACGGGCAGTTGGATTTTGTTCAGGGTCGGAGGCTTTGCAATGTAGCTCCACGCGCCGCTACGGATGGCAAGCTCTGCGCCATCAGGGTCCGTGTTGCCCGAGAGTATGATGACTTCAGGGCTTGATTTGCTTTCACGTATGGCTGGCAGTGCTTCCAGTCCGTCGCCATCAGGCAGGCGGATATCCAGAATCACAACTTGATAGTCGTTGCGTTCAAGAAGAACTGCGCCTTGCTCCAGGGTCTGCGCGCTGTCAGGGGAGTGCCCCATGGTGCTAATGACCAGGGAAAGAGCCCTGCAGAGTTGCACATCATCGTCTATGATCAGCAATCGCGCCATATTCGCCTCACTGTATGGGCCTGAGCAGTAACTGACCCAGATCGGCTTCGAGTTCTTCCGGAGTAAAGGGCTTTTTGAGTACGCCATTGGCGCCGCAAGCTGCCGCACGCTCTTGAATGACGACTGCTGAATAGCTGGTGCACAACGCTACGGGCAACTCCGGCCGACTGAAATGGATTTCGTTTGTCAGGTCCATGCCGCTGAATTCAGGCAGGCTTACTTCTGCTATGACCAGATCGTATTCTTCAGGGCTTTGGCGAAAAAGCGCCAGCGCCTCATAGGCGTTATGAGAAACCGTCACCTTGTACCCCAGCTCTTCCAGGGCGTTCTTGCCGCCTCTGGCAAGCAGCACATCGTCATCGACCAGAAGTACTTTTAGTGGTTGCTGCGGGTCGGCAAGTTCTCTGTTAGCGCTGTCCAGGATGGTGTACCCCTCTGGGCAGACAGGCAGCCTTACGGTAAAAAGCGCGCCCGAGCCGAACGTGCTGCGGACAGATATGCCCCCGCCAAGCGCGGTTACGATCCGCTGCGCGACTGCCAGGCCCAGCCCCGTTCCCTTGCCTTCTTTGCGGGTGGTGAAGAAGGGGTCGAAAATGCGCTCCATATCTTCACTGGGGATGCCGTGGCCCGTGTCGCGTACGTCAAGGCGTACATATTCGCCAGGTTCCATGGGTTGGTATTCCCGTGAATTAAATTCCAGGCGTTCGTTGCTTAGCTGCACATCCAGCTCGCCACCATTGTTTTCCATGGCCTGCGCCGCATTTGTGCAAAGGTTCATGAATAGTTGGTGTATCTGGGTGGGGTCAGCGAGCAGCATGTCGTTCTGCGTCTTGTTGCTAAAATCCACCCGGATGTTGGGCGGCAGCGAGGGGCGCACCAGCCTGAGACATTCCTTGACGATGCTGGAAAGCCGGAAGGCAGTGGGCTGATCGTGCTCCTTGAGCCTGCTCAGGGACAGAATCTGGTTCACCAGACCACGGGCGCGGTTGGCGGCATCGAGAATTTCTTCAAGGGATACATGCAATGGCGTGTCTGGAGCGGTTGTTTGCAGGCCAAGTTCCGCATGCAGGATGATCGGCCCCAGAATGTTATTGAAGTCGTGGGCCAGCCCTCCTGCCAGAGTGCCTATGGCCTCCATTTTCTGGGCCTTGCGCAGTTGGCGCTCCAATGCTGCAACTTCGGTCACATCGCGCCAGACACTGACATAGCCAAGCTCCTTGCTGCGTTTATACCGTATGCGCGAGATGGTTTGTTCGCATTCAAAGGCGCTGCCGTTTTTACGCGTATTGCATGTTCGCCCTGCCCAGCAGTCCATACGTTCTAGGCTGTGTATCACTTCGTGCAGCACACGCTGTTGACGGGCTCCCTGGTAGAGTATTTCCATGTTTTTGCCCGCCACTTCCTTTTGGGCGTAGCCTGTCATGGCTTCAAAAGATTGGTTTATGTACTGAATATCGAATTCTTTACTAAGGATCATGATGCCTTCCATGGCCTGCTCCAGGGCAATGGCGAGGCGAAAGCGTTGCTCCTCCTGGCGCTTGGGCTCGGAGATGTCCTTGATGGTGATGATTACCTGAGCTGGCGAATCTTCGGGTGATGTCCCGGGGACGGGGATGACCTCAGCGATAAATATCGTGCCGCTGCTGGTTTCGTCTTCCACACGCAAGGCTTTGCCGGTCTTGAGGACAGTAGCGAAATAGGAACGGCGGCGTTCTGCCATTTCAGGAGGGAAAAGAGAGAAGATGTCCTTGCCCGTAAGGGATGATCTGCCAATGCCCAGCCTGTTGGCCATGGCTTCATTGGCAAGCACTACATTCCCCTTGCGATCGAGGAGCACGCAGGGTTCTGCGGTGGCCTCCAGCAACGCCTTGTTCAATGCATCCATGTCCCCCTCCCAGTAGACAATGCGAAGAACGAAGGGGAAGAAACAACCCCCAGAAGACGATGCACGAGGCAGGCCAACTGCTGCAGGCCTGAACATCGCAACTCGCCGGCCTGGCATCCCATGGTGGAAATAATGCACTACAACTGTTTGCGCAGGTCGGCCGGGTAAACCCTTTTGAACAGATAGTTTGTATCTGCCCTGCATCGCCTCGCTTTCGGCTTGCAATACAAGACATGTCTCGTGGTGCAAGACACATCTTGTCCTGCCATGCAAGTCGATCTTTAAATCCAGAATACTCCTTTGTCATAAAGCTGCAAGTAAAACGAGCCATTTTTATAGGCTTTTTTGAAAAACCCGCAATTCGGCACGTTTCTTGTTCTTAGGCAGGTGAAACGCCAGCATTTGCCACGCCGCGCGTCAGGGGCGGCAAACCAGGGAGACAAGAGGCATGGCTACTCGAATAGGCGTCTACGTCTGTCATTGCGGTACGAACATCCACCCAAAGGTGAACACCGAGGAAGTCTCGGCCTGGGCCAAGAAACTTCACAACGTGGTGGTCGCTAAAAACTACAAATTCATGTGTTCTGAACCAGGTCAGGACATGATCATCCGGGACATCAAAAGCTGGGGGCTCAATCGCGTGGTCGTGGCTTCCTGTTCACCCAGGATCCACGAGAAAACATTTCAGAACGCCTGTCTGCGCGCGGGGCTCAACCCTTTTCTTTTCCAGATGACCTGCATCCGGGAGCATTGCTCCTGGATCACCGAGGATTCACGCCTGGCCACGGCAAAGGCCAAGAATCTTGTGGCCGCGGCTGTAAGTCGGGTGAATTACCACGAAGAACTTTACTCCAGGGTGCAGAACGTGCATCCGGACGTGCTCATCGTGGGAGCTGGCATCGCGGGGATTCAGGCGGCCCTCGATGTTGCACGGGCAGGGCACAAGGTGCACTTGGTGGAGCGTTCGCCTTCTATTGGGGGGCACATGGCGCAATTCGACAAGACCTTTCCCACGCTTGATTGCGCAGCCTGTATTTCCACACCAAAAATGGTGGCCGTTTCCCAGGACCCGAACATAAATCTCATGTCCTACAGTGAGGTTTCGGCCTTGGACGGGTTTGTGGGCAATTTTGAAGCCACTGTGCGCATGAAGCCGCGGTATGTGGATATGGACAAATGCACAGGGTGCGGGTTGTGCATGGAAAAGTGCCCCACCAAGACGCCGAGCGAGTTCGAGGAAGGGCTGACCACCGCCAAAGCCATTTATCGTTTTTCCCCACAGAGTGTCCCCAACAAGCCTGCTATCAATCCTGACTATTGCAGGACCTTGAATGGCAAGAAATGTGGTGTGTGTGAAAAGCTGTGCCCTTCCAACGCCATCGACTTCAGCCAGAAGGAAACCGAAGTCAAGGTACAGGTCGGCACCGTTATTCTGGCCACAGGGTATGACACCCTGGATCCTACGCCCATGGCTGCCTATGGCTTTGGCCGCTACGACGACGTTTATACAGGCCTGCAGTTCGAGCGCTTGAACAATGCAGTCGGCCCCACGGGCGGCAAGATTCTCAAGAAGGACGGCACCCCGCCAGAAAGGGTGGCCATCATCCATTGCGTGGGCAGCAGGGACAAGAACTACCACGAATATTGTTCGCGGGTCTGCTGTATGTACGCACTGAAATACGACCACCTGCTTAAAGACAAGGTGGGGCACCACGTCCAGGTCTACAACTTCTACATCGATCTGCGCTGCTTCGGCAAAGGTTACGAAGAATTTTTGCGCAGAGTGCAAGAGGAAGGTGTGACCTTCATCAGGGGGCGTCCTTCCGAAATCGTGCAGGAAAACGGTCATCTCGTGGTCGTAGGCGAAGACACCCTGCTGGGGCGGCCTGTCCGCATCCCCGTAGATATGGTGGTGCTCTGTACCTCCATGCAGCCCCGTCATGACGCTGCCGAAGTGGCCCGTATCTTTGGAATCAGCCAGGGACAGGATCAGTTTTTCCTGGAAGAGCACCCCAAACTGGGCCCCATGTCCACCCCTATGGATGGAGTGTTTCTGGCCGGCAGTTGTCAGGGACCAAAGGATATTCCGGACGCCGTTTCCCATGCCTCGGGCGCAGCGGCCCAGGCGTTGGCTCTGGCAACACGGGGCGAGGTCACGATCTCACCGACAACATCCTGGATCGATCCCGACATTTGTGTCGGATGCCAGACCTGCATCGGCCTCTGCGCCTATTCAGCCATTGAATTCGACCCAAGGCGGCGGGTGTCCGTGGTGAACGAGGCCATGTGTAAAGGGTGCGGCAGTTGCGCAGGGCACTGCCCCAGCGGCGCAGCCCAGGTGAAGCATTTCACTGAAAGGGAAGTCTTCACGGAACTTGCCGGACTCATGGCCGATCGTTGCGCCGAGCCAGATGCGGAATCAGCCCAGGCAGAGGCGCAGGACAAGTCCATGACGCCCCCTCCCCATGAACAAGCGCAAACCGGCGGTCATACGGTCGCCTGAGGCAAGGAGCGAGACATGTCTTCATTCGAGCCTACCATCGTGGCCTTTGTCTGCAACTGGTGCACTTACACCGCGGCCGACCTGGCCGGCACCGCACGGATGGTGCAATCGCCCAACCTGCGACTGATCCGCATGATGTGCACTGGCATGGTGGACCCCAAGTACGTCATCAAATCCTTATTGAGCGGTGCGGACGGCGTTCTTATCAGCGGCTGCCACCCGGGGGACTGCCACTATATCAACGGCAATTACAAGGCGCGGCGCAGGGTCAAGCTGCTGGAGGAAATTCTGACGACCTTCGGTATCGACAAGCGAAGGGTGAAGCTGACCTGGATCGGCGCCAGCGAAGGTAATGAATTCGCTGAAACCGTGAATGAGCTGGTGCATGAAATCAAGGCCCTGGGCCCCAGTGAAATGGCCGCAGTGGCAGACATCTGAAGACGAGCAGAAGGAGAAAGGAAATGGCTACCACCACACGCCTCGAAGTGCAGAATGGCGAAACCCTGGGCTCCATCCGCTCGTTTTTGACCAGGGTACTGGAAGATTCAGAAGTTGCGGCATTGTTCGTGCCCATGCGTCTTGGGGGCAGCATAATGCCTTCCCTGGTTACCGACGCCAGGCAACTGGACAGGGCGGACCCCCTTGCGCCCAGCTTTCCGCTGAACGCGGCGCGCCATGTGGGTAAACTGACCCGAGGGGAGTTGGACGGCTATCTGGTCGCCGTCATGCGCCCCTGTGAGATCAGGGCTTTTCGTGAACTGGTGAAATTGAATCAGGGCAGCACAGACAACCTGGTTGTCATCGCCCTTGATTGTCATGGAGCGTATACGAACCGGGATTTCCAGGCCTACTTGCAAGGCAAGGCAGAAGAAGGGCTCAGCACCTTGGGGCAGGAATTTCTACAGCGTATGCACGATAGCAAGCAGAGTAATGGGGGTGTGCCTGAGTTGGCAAAAGCGTGCAAGGCTTGCGAGCACCCAGCCCCTGAAGGCGCCGATATCCTGATAGGGCTTTTCGGCCAGGATATTGCTGCAGAGCTCCCTGTCATTGCCCAAACACCAGCCGGTGAAGGACTTTTGAGTCGGCTTGGCATGGAGGATTCCAGCATGCCGGCGGCTCTGGCCGCACGGGAAGAGGCTCTGGGCAAACTCTTGGAAGAGCGCATCAGCTATCGTGACGCAATGTTTGCGGAAACACAGGAACAAACGGCAACGCCAACTTTGCTGGCGCAGTATCTGGAAGATTGCGTTAACTGCTACAACTGCAGGGTTGCCTGCCCGGTTTGCTACTGCAAAGAGTGTGTTTTCGCCACCGACGTCTTTGACCATGAACCCTGGCAATACCTGGGGTGGGCAAAGCGCAAGGGCGCCTTGCGCATGCCGGTGGACACCATGTTCTACCACCTTACCCGCTTGGCGCACTCCAGCACGGCCTGTGTGGGCTGTGGCCAATGCAGCAATGCTTGCCCGAACGATATCCCCGTTATGGAGCTGTTCCGGCTCGTGGCTTCCAAAACGCAAAAGGCTTTTGACTACGAAGCAGGGCGCAGTGTGGAAGAACTGCCCCCCTTGACCGTGTTCCAGCGCGAGGAATTCGCCGAGGTCACGGGCGGGGTGATTTAGGAAAACCGTGCAGCAAGGGAGCACGCCATGAGTACGAGCTATGACGCTCTGGTAATAGGCGCCGGCATAGGCGGCATACGTGCGGCGCTGGACCTGGCCGAAACCGGGCAGAAGGTGGCTTTGGTCGAGAGCAAGCCACATCTTGGGGGATTGCTCTTGCAGCTCGATCGCCAATTCCCCACGGATAACTGCGGCATGTGCAAAATGCTCCCGCTTACGGAACGCGAATCTTCTTCGCAGTTCTGTTTGCGCAAGGGGCTATTCCACAGCAACATCGATATCATGACCGGCACGGAGCTGGAGAGCCTGGAAGGTGATCCGGGTGAATTTCACGCCACACTCAGGAAGCGCTCTCCCTTTGTGAACCCCACCAAGTGCATAGGCTGTGGTGTGTGCGCTTCGGTCTGTCCTGTCAGCATTCCGGATGAATTCAATGCCTCCAAAGGTGTGCGCGCAGCCATTTACCTGCCAGCGCCCCATGCGATCCCCAACCATTATGTGGTGGACATGGATCACTGTAAGCGTTGCTGGCAGTGTTATGAAGCCTGCCCAACCGGCGCGATAGACTTTGGTTTTGATGCGCGCGCCGACTTCACCATCCTGGTGGCTGGAGAAGATGCAAGTGTGGTGGAGGAACTCTCCACCTGGTTCGAGAAAAATCCCTTTCCTGTTGAAGGTCCCCTTGGGAGCGATGCTGCCCAGGACAGGCTTTCCAGTGAAAACGCAGGTGGGGTGAAGCTTCTGCTTCTGGACCTTGACGCTGGAATGGACGTGGCGGAAAGGCTGTTTACCCGTGTGCGTGAATTGGCGCAGCGTTTGCCCATCGTGCTGACAGGAAGCGAGGGGGTGGCAGAGGAAGCGCAGGCGTTACTGGAGCGTGGCGCATTGAGCTTCATGCCCAAGCCTCTCGACAAGAAGACCTTGGAACCTTGGCTGGACAAGCTTTTCATGCGCATCGTTTCCGATGAAATTATGGAAGTGGATACAGCAGCCGTGATCCTGGCCGCTGGTTTTCAATGCTACGACCCAGGTGAAGCGGGGGATGTGCTTGGTTACGGCAGCCTGCCGGACGTGGTCACATCACTGGAATTCGAACGGTACTGCAGCGGCGCCGGGCCGACACAAGGGCGGTTGGCGCGCCCCAGTGATGGTAAAAAACCGCGGCGTATCGCCTGGTTACAGTGTGTAGGCTCCCGCGATCTCAAGAAAAAAGCTGATTTCTGCTCGTCCATTTGCTGCATGATATCGCTCAAGGAAGCGTTGATGGCTTTGGAGAAAACAAAAGAGCAGTACGGCGAGGGGTGCGAAGCCACCATATTCAGCATGGACTTACGGCTTTTTGCCAAGCCATATCAACAATATGCTGATGAGGCCCGGGAAAAGGGCGTGCAGGTCGTACGCAGCCGTATCCACTCTGTTATCCCGAGTCCCGATCTGGAAAAGGGCAGCCTGATGATCGAGTATTTTGACGATCTTGGGCAGCGTTGCGAAGACTATTACGACATGCTGGTCCTCGCAGTAGGCGGACGTCCACCCGTTGGCATGGCCCGGCTGGCGGCTGCGGCAGACATTGAAACCAACAAGTGGGGCTTTTGCAAAACCATGCCTTTCGAGCCAGCGCGCACCTCGCGGCTTGGCGTGTTTGCAGCCGGTTCCTTTGCAGGGCCCAAGGATATTACCGAAAGTCTGATTCAGTCCGGAGCTGCTGCTCTGGGTGCTTCACGGCTAATCAACATCTATGCCCCCATCCGGGAAAAACACCCTGAGCCAGAACCTGAGTACCGTGATGTCACCAGGGAATCGCCCCGGGTCATGGTGGCGCTGTGCACCAGTTGCCCCAAGCTGGCAGGCAACCTGGATGCGGAAGCCATCAGCGATGCCTTGTACCGGGAGGCGCAGGTGCGCGAAGTGGTTTGTGTGGAGCGGGCCTGCACGGCCCAAGGATGGGAGCAGATCGTCGAATCCGCCAAGGGGGCGCAGCCCAATCGCATATTGATTGGTGCGTGCATGCCCTACGCCTATGTGCCCAGACTGCATGAGCTCGGCGCTACCCTTAATTTGAGCCCGGCTTTGATGGATGTGGTGGATGTGGCAACGCCCCTTGTCACGGTGGAGCGTTCCATGCGCGCCCCTCAGGAAAGCGACATTGATGTGGTCAAGGACGCCATGGATGAAATTCTGATGGACGCCATGGCCGACGCCAAGCAGCAGGTGCTTTCCCGACTGCGTATGGCCTCCGTGAAACTGCTGGGGGCGGACCCTTCGCCCTTGCCGGTTTTGCAGGCCGTAACGCCTGCTGCTCTGGTGGTGGGGGGAGGCATAGCCGGATTGACCGCAGCATTGGGCGTAGCCGACCATGGTTACAGCGTGACCCTGGTGGAGCGCGAGGAAGAACTAGGCGGCCATGCCCGGATGATCCGCAAGACCCTTGACGGCGAGGAGCCAGGGAAGTTCTTGGATGGCTTGATCGACCAGGTCATGAAACACCCCAACATTACGGTGCATACCGAGGCGCGGGTGGCCCTCTCCATGGGAGCGGCAGGGCACTATGTCAGCGTCATAGACAGTGACAA
Source organism: Desulfovibrio biadhensis (assembly GCF_055388615.1). Taxonomy (NCBI): domain Bacteria; kingdom Pseudomonadati; phylum Thermodesulfobacteriota; class Desulfovibrionia; order Desulfovibrionales; family Desulfovibrionaceae; genus Desulfovibrio; species Desulfovibrio biadhensis. The sequence goes on along the minus strand of NZ_AP042477.1, from coordinate 4,697,323 downwards.
CCCAGACCATGAAGGCAGCATTGCCGTGGAGCACGGAGCTGTGATTCTGGCCACCGGGGCTCGGGAATCCAAGCTCTATGACTGGGGTTTCCGGGTGCATAAAAGCGTTGTCACGCATCAGGAGCTGGAACAACGCTTGGATGATGGCCTTATCGATGCCGCCAGCATTGGCAGTGTCGCCATGATTCAGTGCTGGCGCTCCAGAGAAGAGGAACGCAACTACTGCAGCCGCGTCTGCTGTAGCCAGGCCCTGAAGAACGCCCTGGAGCTGAAACGCCGCAATCCGGACGTGCAGATCTACGTCTTCTATCGCGACCTGATGAGCTACGGCTTCTCAGAGTCCTATTACACCGAAGCCAGGCGGCAGGGTGTGCAGTTTATTCGCTATGAGCCGGGGCACAACCCTGAAGTGCGCTTTGAGGACGGAAAAGCCGTTCTTACCAGCTTTGACCCCATCCTGCAGCGCCCTTTGGAAGTGCATGCGGATCTGGTGTCGGTTGCCAGCGGCATAGAGCCCGAGGATCAGAGCGAACTCATCGAACTGTTTGGCCTGGAGACTGACGAACATGGCTTCTTCAAGGAGGCCGAGGTCAAATGGCGGCCCTTGGATTTCATGAAGCAGGGCGTCTTCATGTGCGGCATGGCCAGGGGGCCTGCCAACATTGAAGAAAGCATCGCATCCGCCAAGGCCGCTGCGGAAAGAACCATCCACATGCTGGGAGAGCGCCGGCTGATGTGCGGCAGCGTGGTGGCCGAAGTACGCCACGCCCTGTGCTCACTGTGCGGGCGGTGTATCGATGTGTGTCCCTACGGAGCCCGGAGTTTGTCCGTGGAATACGACCGTATAGTGGTGGATGAAGCCGCCTGTCAGGGGTGTGGCTCCTGCGCGGCTGTCTGCCCGAATAGCGCCAGTGTGCTGCGCGGTTTCACAGACGGACAGGTCCTGTCCATGATCGACGCAGCCCTGACGCCTGGAGGGCGTGTCTTGGCAAAGGCTTCTAACCACGAAGGAGAGCGGCATGCCGAGTCTGAAGAATCAATTGCCTGACGAGGAGCGTCTGCATCTTGAGCAAGGCGTGGAAGCCGTGCGTCAGATGGTGGCAGCCTGCATGCAATGCGGCACCTGTACGGCTTCCTGCCCCAATGCCCACGCCATGGACCTGACCCCGCGGCAAATGTGGCGGATGGTGCATTTGGGGTTGGCTGAGGAGGTCATGGCTTCCCACACTTTCAAACTCTGTTCGGCCTGTTACACGTGCCAATTGCGCTGCCCTCGCGGATTAAAGCTCACCGAGGCAGTTGCCGCGCTTAAGCGTCTGGCGGCCTGGCAGGAAAGCACGGCAGGCGGCAACGAAACAGCCTTTTACCGCATCTTCCTGGATTGTGTACGCAAGCGGGGGCGGTTGCAGGAAACATCTTTGATGATGCGTTGGTTTCTGGCCAAGAAAGACCCCATGCTGCCGCTTTCGTATACGCCCCTTGGTTTGCGCATGCTGGTCAAGGGAAAACTGGGGGCCCATCCCGCCTCGCGTCCGGGCGGCCTGGAAGCGCTTTTTCAAAAAGTGGGCGAAATGGAGGGGCGGCCATGAGCGATGTACGCAAATACGCCTACTACCCGGGGTGTTCTCTGGAATCCTCGGCACGGGAGTTTGATGTTTCAACTCGATCAGTGATGGAGCGGCTGGGGTGTGAGCTGTACGAGGTGCCGGATTGGACCTGTTGCGGTGCAAGCGCTGCAGAAGCTGTGAGCGAATTGCTTTCCCTGACGTTGCCGGGACGGAATTTGGCACTGGCAGGGCGCGACTTGCCGGACATGGATTTTCTGGTGCCATGCAGCGCCTGCTATTTGAACCATTTAAAAGTGGCCATGAAGTGCGGCGATGACCCGGCGCTCAGGGAAAAGGTTGATGAAGCTCTTGGCAGTGAGGCGCTTCGCCTGCCCGAAACGCTCAGGGTGCGCCACTTGCTCGATGTGCTGGGCAACGACATAGGCGCTGCCGAGATACACAAGAATGTGGAGCGCCCACTCGAAGGATTGAAAGTGGCGCCGTATTACGGGTGCCAGATTTTGCGCCCGTACAAGGTGTTTGATGATCCGGAGCGCCCCCGTTCCATGAATGCGGTGCTGACGGCGTTGGGGGCCGAAGTGGTTGACTGGAGCCATGCGGGCAAGTGCTGTGGGGCTTCTTTGATGGCCACAAAAAAGGAAGCGGCGCTTCCTGCGGTGCGGGCTATTCTGGCTGCGGCTTCCAAGGCGGATGTCATCGCCACGGTATGCCCCTTGTGCCAGATGAACCTCGAAGCGCATCAGGCTGCGGCGCTTAATGGCTCGGCCCTGAAAATCGTCAACGTACTGTACCTTACCCAGCTCATGGGGCTGGCATTCGGTTTTTCGGCCAAGGAAATGCGAATCAATAACAACATGGCGGTGGAGCCCACCTTTGTGGATTCCATACTCGCTGGTGCTTTTGCGCAGCAAGAGGCCGCGCCATAACAAGAGGAGGTGGACCATGTTCAAGGAGATCGTGCTCGCCATTACGCCTTCGGAAATCTGTCATCATGCCGCGGCCAAGGCGTTCGAGTTCGCTCAGCGTTTCGACGCTCGGCTGACCCTGGTGCATGTCACCGGCATGGAACAAGGGTGGGGGCAGATGGAATGGCTGGAATGCAGTGGTGAAACGGACCGCATCCGCGAAAACATCCTGGAATACTACAAGGAAGGATTGGAAAGGGTCGCCAACAGCCAGGTGCTGGTGCCGGCGGGAATCCCGCATAACGAAATAATTCGTACAGCCCGCAAGGTAAATGCCGACCTGATCATCATGGGCCCGCATACCAAGGAATACATGGAGCGACGCTCCAAGATGTGGGGCATGGCCGGTTCCACCCTGGAGCGTGTCAGCCAGCGGGCTACCTGCCCGGTGATGATCGTGACGCGTGAAGCCCGGGAAGAACAGCGCTTTGAAACCATTCTCGCGGCGACTGACTTCTCCAAGCAGGCCGAATGCGCCGTGCTCTATGGCGGGCAGCTTACGCGCCACTACAAGGCAGACTTCATTGTCTTCAACGTGCTTCCTGGCGAGGGATACACCCAGACCGAGATCGAGGCCATGGCCGCAGATACCAAGGGCCGCATGGCCGCAACCTTTGATCCGCTTCTGCGGGGCATCAAGAGTGTGCAGTACGAGGCCTGGGAAGGCAATCCTGCCATGGAGATACTGAAGCTGGCGCGCCAACGCAACGTTGATCTGATCCTTATGGCGCACCACTCCAAGGAAATGGATCCTGAAAAGGCGTTCATGGGATCAGTGGTGGCGCAGGTGGCGCTCAACTCCGTGTGCCCCACCATGAGTATCAACCGCCACTTCGATCTGCGCTGCGGCATGATGTATGACCAGAGCGGCAATGTTGTGAAGAAGGAAACGGCTGCTACTGAAGCCTGACACAGCCTGAGACAAAGCCCTGCCGGGTGCTACCCGGCAGGGCGCAGGAGAAAGAACCATGCAAAATGCAGTGGGCGCGGAACATACGCAGCCCCCCGTCATGGTCCTGGGCGCGAAAAAGGAATCCACCTTTCTGGACAGAGTACGCGAATTGTTGCCCGAGGAAGGGCATTTGACCGCATGCCTGACATGCGGGCTGTGCAGCGCGGGGTGCCCCGCCAGTGGCATAGAAGGCATGGACCCCCGCAAGTTTCTGCGGCTGGCCGCCATGGGCATGGACGAAGAGATCACCTCCACGCCCTGGGTGTGGATGTGCACCATGTGTTTTCGGTGTATGCGGGTCTGCCCCATGGAGGTGAACATTCCCATGCTCATTTACGAGGCGCGGGCGAGCTGGCCCCATGAAAAAAAACCCAAGGGGATCATAGGCTCATGCGAGCAGGGGCTGCGGACCGAAGGCGCAAGCGCCGTGGGCATAAGCAGTGAGGATTTCCGCTTTGTGGTGGAAGATGTTCTGGAAGAAGTGCATGAAAGCCAGCCCGGTTTTACAGATTTGCAGGCCCCCATCAACAAAGAGGGCGCCTATTTTTTCGTCAATCAGAATTCCCGCGAACCTGTGAAGGAACCAGACGAAATGGTGCCTTTGTGGAAGATACTGCACCTGGCCGGGGTGGACTGGACCTACGGCACGCACGGGTGGGGCGCGGAGAACTACTGTATGTTCGCAGCGGATGACGAACGATGGCGCACTGTCCTGACCAAACAGGTGGAGGGTGTGCAGAAGCTTGGCTGCTCTTCCTGGATCAACATTGAATGCGGCCATTCCTTCTATTCCGTCTGGGCCGGGCTGCAACGCTTCAATATCGACGCCGGCGTCGAGTTTGATCACATTGTACGCTGGTATGCGCGCTGGATTCGTGAAGGCAGGCTCACCCCTGATGCTTCCTGGAACAAGGATTTGGCCCTGCGTTTCACTGTGCAGGACCCCTGCATGGCCGTGCGCAAGTCAATGGGCGACCCCTTTGCCGAGGACTTGCGCTACGTGGTTAAAGCCTGTGTAGGAGAAGAGCATTTTGTGGATATGCACCCCAACCGCTCCAACAATTATTGCTGTGGCGGCGGGGGCGGCTTTCTGCAATCCGGATACAAGGACGCCAGGTTCGCCTACGGCCGCATCAAGGCCGCCCAGATCAAGGCGACAGGCGCACAATATGTCATCACCCCTTGTCATAATTGCCACGCCCAGATCGAGGAGCTTTCCGAGCACTTTGAGGGAGGGTGGCACACTGTGAACCTCTGGACCATTCTGTGCCTGAGCCTGGGGGTGCTTGGGGAAAACGAGCGCACCTATCTCGGGCCGGAACTGGCAGACGTCTGGTTGCCCGAATAAAGGGCAATGGTGGATGAACAATGCTTTCCCGCCGGGAATCCAGCTCCGGCGGGAAGCAAAAGGAGAAGCGCCATGGAAAGCACTATTTCGCCGGATGTAACTCCGGAAGTGACACCCGGTGTGCAGGAAGCGCAAGCGCCCCCTGTAATATTGGGCGCGAAAAAGGATTCCGTGTTCATGGACAAGGTTCGGGAGCTTTTGCCGGAAGGCGGTAACCTGAACATGTGCCTGACGTGTGGTTTGTGCAGCGCAGGCTGCCCTGCCAGTGGACTGGAGGGGATGGACCCCCGCAAATTCCTGCGGTTGGCCGCCCTGGGACAGGATGCCGAACTTGCAACCACGCCGTGGGTCTGGCTATGCACCATGTGCCAGCGGTGTATCTACGCGTGCCCCATGAGCATCAACATTCCGCAGCTGGTATACCATGCGCGGCAGCTCTGGCCACGGGAAGAGCGGCCAAAGGGCATTCGCGGTTCCTGCGATGTGGCTCTGGGCACCCCTACCAATAGCGCCATGGGCGTGAGGCCGGAGGACTTCGTCTTCGTGGTGGAGGACATCCTGGAAGAAGTTCAGGAAACCCAGGAAGCCTGCAAGGAACTGGTGATAAACATCAACAAGGAAGGTGCGGAATACTTCCTGAATCAGAATTCACGGGAACCAGCCACGGAACCGGATGAGATGGTGCCCCTGTGGAAGATTCTGAATACGGTGGGCTGCGACTGGACGTATAGTGACAAAGGTTGGGCAGCGGAAAACTACTGTATGTTCCTTTCGGATGATGACAGTTGGGAGGCTGTGGTCCGCAACAAGGTCGACGAGGTGGAACGCCTGGGGTGCAAGTATTGGCTCAACACCGAGTGAGGGCACGAGCTCTTCGCAGTCCGGTACGGACTGCAAAAGTTCGGGATCAAGCCCTCCTTTGAAATCGAATCCATCATCCGCATGTATGCGCGCTGGATTCGCGAAGGCAAACTGCCTGTGAGCTCCGACTGGAACAAGGAGCGGCGTATCACCTTTACCGTGCAGGACCCCTGTCAGTTGGTGCGCAAGTCATTCGGCGACCCGGTAGCGGAAGACCTGCGCTTCGTGGTCAAGTCGGTGGTCGGCGAAGAAAACTTCATCGACATGCACCCCAACCGTTCCAATAACTATTGCTGTGGCGGCGGGGGCGGGTTCCTGCAGTCGGGGTATACTGAAGCGCGCAGAGCCTACGGCAAGCGCAAGTTTGACCAGATTATGGCGACCGGGGCGGATTATTGCATCACCCCTTGTCATAACTGCCACTCGCAAATCCACGACCTGAGTGAACACTTTGGTGGGAATTTTCCCGTGACACACCTCTGGACCCTGATCTGCCTCTCCATGGGCATGTTGGGTGAAAACGAGCGGGGTTACCTGGGAGAGGACCTGCAGGAAGTCGGACTCTGATTTTGAACATGACCGGACGTAAACGCCGCCGCGGTAACGTGGCGGCGTTTTTGTTTAACAGAAAGTACATGCCACTTTTTGTTCGGTATAGTTTTTGCTGTATTTCCCGCAAGCTGATCATTTTTGCCGGGGGGAAGGAGCAAGCACATGGACATGTATTCAGGCGGCCTTTCATTGGAAGGTTCTGGTGTGAAAGCCCTCGATATGAGCAAACTCAAGCGCCACCATGTTTCAGAGCTGCCGGAAGAGCAGTATGAACGCTTTATGGAAGCGCAGGAATCGTTTCTGGAGCATCGCTATTCGCAAATGCCGGACACGTCCTCCAATCCGACGTACAAGGAATATGCAAGCGTCCAGGTAAATGGAGAGGTTGTCGCCACCATCGACAACCATGGCTGGGTGGCGTCATCAAACGCCGTGGGCGCCATGTTAAGGGATGGTCTGCCCGATTCCGCCAATTGGATCAACAGTGGTCCTGCCCTGGCCCAGGCGCGGGCGGTATACATTGCCGATCTTATGGGGGGCGAGGTGGGCACTGCACCTACAGCCATGACCCAAAACGCCTTTAATGGAACGCCGCAGCCAAAGGTGATTGTGGATGTTCAGGCCATGATGCAGGACCCCATGTACGATAGTCTCCAAAAACTGCAACAGCAACGCATGGCGTATTTGAGCAGCCAGGATCAGGCTTCCTCATATACGACGGTTGTATAGACGTGCTTATGTGACTTAAGATATTTGAGCAAATAGCTTTTTTGTAACGAGTTGGTTTGATGATCGTGAAATGATATGGCATGCTTTATAGTTCTTAACCAGTTTACCTGATAAAAGGAGTCTTTCATGCCCGAAGTCGCGCGATTTTTTATTACGAGTTTGCTCCTGATTTTGTTGCTGGCGTTGCCTGCTATGGCAGAGAACGATTTTGGCCCCCGCATTCCCACCGCTTATTTTGTCACCACAGGGGTAGGGCAGTCCGATGAGGGAATACCGCCCGAACCGTATGAAACTTTTTCCTATGACTTGGCACTGCTTGAAGCCGGTATCGAAAACTTCAATGTGGTTTTTTATACTTCGGTATTGCCGAAGGAGTCCTATGAAATTCCATTGGAGGAGGCCAAAAAGTATTTTCACCATGGTTCGGTGCTTGAGACCATCATGGCCAGGGCCGGAGGAAAACGGGGTGATACCGTTGCCGCCGGGGTGGGGCGCGTGTGGGCGAAAAACGCTGCCGGTGAATCCATAGGCGGGTTCGCGGCCGAGTACGAGCGTGTTTATGAAGGACAAAAGATTTCCGCCAATAAGGCCAAGGCAGAAGCCGAAGCACAGCTCACACGGTCTTTGCAGCATGAACTGAGCATCCGCGGTTTGCAGCGGGATGGCGAGATGACCTTTGCCACCACTTCGCTGCAGATCGAGAAGAATTACGGCATGGCGCTTTCTGCGTTGGGCTTTGTGAATTTCATCTCTCCGCCCCCTTATCCGGTGCAGAAGCCGTGATCTGTAAATCGGAAGGAAGTCGGGAGCCCAACGATTTGGGCTAGCGGTAAATATTACGAAGTCCCTGTCGTAAAATCAGACACGACAGGGACTTTTTGTTTTGATGCAGGGGGGCATGCTTTTGTGCAGTCTGGTCTACGGCTTGATGTACGCATATCCCTGGCGTTGCAGGTCTACGATTTCGAGAATACCGGCGGCAACCACCTCGCAGGCAGCGTTGAGTTCTTCGGGGGCGATGTTGAAAGCATTGAGCGCATTTTGGCAGACGCGCAGACTGAGCCCCTTTTCATGCAAGGCCACGAGTTTTTCGGCATGCTCGCCGTCTTTTTTCATGAACTGAATGGCGGGGCCGTTGACCACCAGGACAAGCTTGTATTCCTGCCCTTCGAGTCCGGCCATGACGTTGGCCACGTTGCTGATGGCGATATTCAAACCCTGCGCGTCCTTGTCTGCGTGAAAGACGATATCGTATTGCATAGTAGTCGCATTTCCTTTGTTGAAGAATTCAATTCCATATTACTCTGAAATATCAAGATCCATTGCCCGATGGCGATTGCTATAACCGAGAATGTGCCATCATGGAAGCTGATTCCGGCCGAGCGCCAGGCACTGACCAATCTTCCTGGAGATAAGTTCTTTCTGTACTTGGTGAATGGTGTGCAGCTACCCGGGGCACTACCCGACAGGAATTATAGTGGTATTGCTACGAGTTGCGCGAATCATTGCAGTGAACACGCGGGCAGACAGGGTATTTTAGGGGCAAATTCACCTGTTGCAGTGCAACGGGGGGGCATTTGTGTTAGCTTGCCCCGATGAAGCACTGTAAAATTGCATATTCAAAAGTGTTGCGGCTTTCGTTTGGATTGATGCTTGTCGTATTGTGTGCTTGTGGCAACACGGAGCAAGACGAAAGCGCGACACGGAAGCAGGATGTTCCTGTCATTACGGCACAAGTCCAGAAGATGGATTTTCGTGAGATAGCTTCTGGAATTGGCAGTCTCGTCTCTCCGAAGGTTGTGGAGATCGCGCCGGAAATTCCAGCCATTCTGCGAGAGGTGCATGTTCATGAGGGGCAGCATGTCTCGCGCGGTGACCTGCTGTTTACCCTGGATGCCGACACGCTGCGCAAAGAGATGCATGCAGTAGAGGCGGAACTCTCAAGCGCTCGGGCGGAGCTGGAAAACGAAAGCACAACCTTCGAGCGTTTTCAGCGGCTGTATTCTTCCCGCACCATTTCTCGCGACGAGTATGACACCCGGGCCACTGCTCTGCGCACGGCCAAGGCAGAGGTTGCCCGACTGGAGTCTCGCGTGGCCCTCATGCAAACAAGGCTTGGGGATACTGCCATACGCGCCCCCATGGATGGGGTGATTGATGCGCATCAGGCCGACCCTGGGGATTATGTTGATACGGGGGAGACGCTTACCACATTGTATCGCCTCGATCCTCTAGAAGTCGATTTCAACATATCCGAAGACTACATGGGGCGAGTGCGATCGGGACTGCATGTGGATGTTGTTCTGTCGGGCAGGGATATGCCGGCGCATGCAGGGAAGGTGTTCTTTGTTTCCCCGCGTGTTGCCGAGGCCACCCGAAAATTTCTGGTCAAGGCAGAGGTGGAAAACAAGGACGGGTCGTTGAAGCCTGGCGCTTTTGCAAGCGTGAAACTGGTGCTGGATGTACGCGAGGGGCGTCCTGCAATACCGGAAAGCGCCCTTGTCTCCCAACGGGGGGGCTATGTGGTGTTTGTCGTAAAGGATGGCAAGGCTGAAATGCGAGACGTGAAAACAGGCCTGCGTGAGCCAGGAATGGTGGAAATTCTTCAAGGGGTGGAGCCTGGTGAGCAGGTGGTCGTGGAAGGGCAAATGCGTCTGCAGGATGGCGCAGCCGTATCGGTTCGCGAGGAAGCCGGTTCACCTGCCTCTTCTGGGGAGCAAAGGCGAGAGGAGGGGGCGAGCGCCCAATGATTTGGAATACCACCATCAGACGCCCCGTTCTGACCGTTGTGATCTTCCTGGCGTTAGCCATTTTTGGCGCTTGGGGCTGGCAGCAGATGCCCCTGCGTGAAAATCCGGATGTAGAATTTCCCGTGGTCAGTGTGAACGTTGTGTTGCCCGGCGCTGAACCGGAAGTCATTGAGACGGAAATCATCGAGGTTCTGGAAGAAGAGATCAACACGGTGGAGGGGTTGAAAACCCTGACGTCCACGGCACGGGAACAGGTGGGCGCGATAACGGCCGAGTTTGAGCTGTGGCGCGATATCGATGTGGCGGCACAGGATGTGCGCGATGCCGTGAATCGCGCGCAACGCGATTTGCCAAACGGTATCGAGGCTCCGGTCGTCAACAAGCTTGATCCTGATTCCTTTGCCATCATGTGGATTGCCCTGACTGGTGATGCACGCTGGGACGCCGTGCGGCTGTCCACTTACGCCGACGAGGTTATCAAGCCCCAGTTGGAAAAGATTCGCGGTGCAGGGCGCGTAATAATCGGTGGCGAAAGGCGCTATGCGGTACGTGTGCGCCTGGACCCAGAACGCCTTGCCGCACACAGGCTCACTGTCCAGGATGTGGTGGACGCCATACAGGCCAACAACGTGAACATCCCTTCCGGCAGGGTGGAAAGTAAATCTCGCGAGTTCCTTGTAAAGACGCAGGGGCAATTCGACGCTGCCGCCCCACTAAATAGAATTATCATCGCGTCGACACCAGACGGCCTTGTTCGCCTGGGTGATGTCGGCTCCGCTGTGGATGGCGTGGAAAACGACCGTCAGACGGCACGTTTTGTTGGTGATACATCCGTAGGGCTTGGCGTGGTCAAACGCAGCGGCGCCAACACGGTTGAGCTCGCCAGCCAGATAAAGACGGCAATGGAAGGGATTGCCGCTGATTTTCCTGTTGGCCTGGATTATAAGATAGCCGCGGACGATTCTGTGTATATCGAGCAGAGCATCAATGATCTGGTCATTACCATCGGCATCACAACCCTTTTGGTTGTTTTTGTCGTTCTTGGGTTTTTGCGCAATTTCGGCGGTACGGTCATCGTTGCCGCATCAATCCCGACATCGCTGTTCGTCGGACTTGCCGGCATGAACATGCTGGGTTTTTCTGCAAACAACCTCACCATGCTCGGCCTCATCCTGGCCATTGGTATCGTTATCGACGACGCGATTGTGGTGCTTGAAAACATCTACCGCCATCTGGAGCAGGGAGATGAGCCCCAGCCCGCTGCACGAGTGGGCACCACCGAAGTCGCCTTTGCAGCAATAGCCAACACATTGTCCCTTGCCGCGGTGTTCATACCGGTTGCTTTTACCGCCGGTATCATCGGCCGCTATTTTTTCGAGTTCAGTCTTACAGTGGCGGTGACTGTGTTTGCCTCCACATTCACGGCCCTGACCTTGACGCCCATGCTTTGTTCACGGTTCTTGCGTCGCAAAGAGAAAAAAGGCGCTGTATCGTCTTTCGGAACGTCATCTGCAATTTTTGGAACGGATTTACGCCAAAGTGCTTTCCGGCGCATATGCGGTGCGCTGGCTCACCGTGCTTGGCGCTTTGGGGGCGCTTGTTCTTGGGGTCTACCTTTTCGTAAATCTTTCCACGGAATTTTCACCCGCTGTGGACCGCTCCCAATTCATTATCTCATTTGAAACACCCGAAGGGGCGACCCTGTCCCAGACAAGCGCCTATTCCAGAAAGCTGGAGGCCGTGTTGCAGGATACGCCAGAGGTGGAACACTTTTTTCTTGCCGTGGGGCTTTCCAGGGGCTCCGGACCGGGAAAAGTGAATGAAGGGATAACCTTTGTGCGCCTGGTTCCCCGGGATGCGCGGGAGCGGCATCAGGAAGATGTGATGCAGGCGCTGCGACAGCGGTTTGCAAACATTCCAGGTGGGAGGGCCTTTGTGCTTTCCAGCGGCGCCGGGCCGGGCGGCGATAGCGCCCCCTTGCAACTGGTGCTGCAAAACCAGAATCTGGATCGTCTGGCGGCGGTTCAGGAAGATGTCATGGCGTGGATGCGGGGGCATCAGACGCCACAAGGTCGAGCTGCTTTTATCGGCGTCAATTCCGACCTGAAGATGAACAAGCCGCAAGTGCGTGTGAGCGTGCGGCGTGACAAGGCCAATGAACTGGGTGTGAGTGTTGCCGATATTTCCAATACGCTGCGCTATTTTCTGGGAGAGCCCGATATTTCTGAAATCGAACGTGAAAGCGAGCGATACGAAGTGATTCCAGAGATCACCATCAAGGGAGAAATGGTGCCCTTCATGCTGAAAGGGTTGTATGTCCGGACTGCTGCTGGCGAGTTGGTCTCTTTGGGAAATCTTGTATTGCTGCAGGAAGCTATCGGCCCGAGCGAAATACATCATTTCAATCGCCTGCGCGCCGCAACCATATCCGCTTCCACACCTCCAGGCGTTGCGTTGGGTGATGTTCTGGAGGAACTCACCGCTCATCTGGATGCCAATCTGCCCCAGGAATTCGAGTACGCCTTCACAGGCACCACGCGGGATTTTCAGGAGTCGTTCTACTACCTGTTCCTGACCCTGATCTTTTCCATTGTGTTCATTTACCTGGTGCTGGCGGCGCAGTTTGAATCCTTTATTCAGCCGGGTATCATCCTCGTTGCATTACCTCTTGCCGGGGTGGGGGCGGTGGCAGGTCTCTGGCTCCTGGATATGCCTCTTGGCATCTTCACTTTCATCGGTTTCATCATGCTTATGGGCATGGCCACCAAAAACGCCATCCTAATGATAGATTACACCAATGTTCTTCGGGGGCGGGGGCAGCAGCCGCATGCAGCAGCTTTGGAAGCTGCCAAACTACGTTTTCGGCCTGTGGTGATGACAACTGTTTCCACCGTATTAGGACTGTTGCCCATCGCCTTGGGGTTTGGCGCTGGTGGCGCTGCCCGTGCGCCCATGGGCGTCGCCGTTGCCTGTGGTCTGACGATGACCACAATTTTGACCCTTGTGGTGCTGCCGATTGTGTACACACTGGTCGTGGATATGATGGCGAAATTCAAATCTGATGGAGAGACTTCGTGAAACTGGTGATGATCAGTTGCCGTTTTGAATATAACGGACCGGTGGAGCGTATCCTGGCCAAACATGAAGTGCAGGATTTCATCCGCGCGCCATCGGTGGAAGGTTCAGACAGTGACGGGAAGCACATGGCCTCCAAGATTCACCCTGGGCACATGGCCCAGGTGTGGGCGCAATTGGAAGACGAGGCTGTTGATGCGTTACTGGAAGATTTGCAGGCGTTCAAGGAATCGAAAAAAGCGCACGGACACCTGACGGCCCTTGTTTTGTCGGTGGATAAAAGTCTTTGAGCCCTGCCCGTGAAAAGGCCCGGAGGCAGTACCCCCGGGCCGCGTATTGTTACTTCAGGGTTGCATCCAGAAACTGCGTAAAGCGTTGCCATGACTTTTCATCCGCGTCTTTGCGGTAGCGTTCCGATCCAAACACGGTGAAGGCATGGGGCGCCCCGCTATAGGTGATCATTTCATGGGTAACGCCTGCAGCCTCCATGGCGTCGGCAAGGGCAGCAAAGTCCTGCATGCTCACGCTTTGGTCCGCCGTCCCGTGCAGGACGAGCACCTGACCCTTTGTATTGGAGTAATCCTGACCTTCGGGTGTTGCCAGCCCCCCATGAAAGGTGACGAACGCTTTCAGGTCCGCTCCTGAACGCGCCAGTTCCAGCACGGCTGTGCCGCCAAAACAGTACCCCATGGCAACGGCATTGGCGGTGTTGGCGCCCTGTGCCTTGGCTTCTTTCAAGGCGCCAACCATCAAGGCGCGCATTTTCGCGCGGTCTTTGTACAGTTCCCCCGTGAGCTTGCGGCGCTCCTCCACCTTTTCGGGGCGAACGCCCTTGCCGAAGAGGTCGGCCGCAAATACTGCGTAGCCCAGGTCTGCCAGCATTCCTGCGCGCTTGACTTCATAGTCGGTCAGGCCGTCCCAGTCGTGGATCATGAATACCAGGGGCGCTCCTTCCTTGGGAGTGATGTAATACCCCTGATACTCTTTGCCATCGACCTGATAGGTGATGTCCTTGCCCTTTGCCGCCAAGACGGGGGCGGTGGCTAAAAGCACAATCAGAAGCGTAATGGCGTATTTCGTGGTCTGTAGTAGTCTCGTATTCATGATTCAGGCTCCTTTCCGGCATGAAGGGGCCGGGTATGCCCGCAGAAAGCGGGCGAGGTTTTCCTATTACACTTCCATAGCACAGGTGCAGAGGTAAAAGCAGGGGGGATAAAACGGGGATAAGCTGCCACCCGACATGCCGGCGTCTTGCAGTGGCAGCTATAGGAAGCCATGGGTTGTATGATCAAATATCACGGAATGTTGTGGCCTTTACCGTGACGCCGAGATGTTCGGCCTGTGCGGCAAAGCTTTCAAGCAATTCCTGCAGGGCGGTGTGGTGCGCATCATTATAAAATAGTTGCAATGTAGTGAGGTTATGGGGTGTGTGGCCATTATCACTATAGCGAAGAAACAAGGGGCGCAGGCAATTCATGGCTTCTGCGGCATTGCGGAAGCGATTATCGGGCTCGATGCGGCAGGCCGTGATGATGAATTCCCTGAGTTTCTGGGGCAGATCGGGCGCTGTGTCTGCCGGATCCGGAATCTCCGCAGCGCAACGGATGTCCAAAAGGGCGTGCAAATCTTCTTCAGGGTAGGGGCGATGGCCTGTGACCATCTCGTACGCCATAATGCCAAGGGAATAGATGTCTGAGCGTTCGTCTTCAGGATCAAAGGCCACCTGTTCGGGGGAAGCATAGTGAATGGTGCCCCCAAGACCGCAGCTTCCCATACCGCTTGTCGTGGCCAGCCCGAAATCAAGAATCTTGATCCTGTCTGAGGCGTTTTCGTCTGCGGCGCCTTGCGTCTGGAGAAAAATGTTGTCCGGTTTGACGTCCCTGTGGACGATGCCCCTTTTGTGGGCGTAGCCGAGTCCGTCCAGAATCTGGCCCAGTATGCCAACGCATCGGGCTGGCGGCATCGGGCCTTCACGGTCCAGAATGCTGCGCAGGGATGCGCCGTGCAGGTATTCCATGACAATGAATACCGTGCGGAAAATGTGCTCTATGTCGAAAACCTTTACAATACGGGGGTGGTTCAAGGACGCGATGGTCTTGGCCTCTTTGCGAAAGCGTTGCAAAAAAAGAGGCTCCATGGCCATGTCGTGTCGTAGCATTTTAATGGCTGCGGGCATGCCCAGGGTCTTGTGCGCTCCAAGATAGACAAGCCCCCAGCCGCCTTTACCAATCATGTGGCGGATGACGTATTTGCCGACCGTGCGGTGTGTCACGTGGGGGGAGCACTGATAGCGCTGGGCCATTATCTCTGTCAGAAAACTGCGGATACCTTTGTTTTTCTTGGCGATACGCTCAAAGTCTTCACAGCGCAGCCGGAAAAGAACGCAATCTTGTTCAGCGTCAACGTGCGCCATGCGTCTGTCGCCGGTGAAAACCGCCATCTCGCCTATCACATCACCAGGGCGCAGTCGCCCCGCATGAAGAAGCTTGCCGTCTTTTTCCACACGGGCCACCAATTCTCCGGAAAAAACCAGATAAATGGCGTCCCCAGGAGTTCCCTGGCAGATGAGCCGTTCGCCGGCAATCACGTGCACGCGCTCCAGCTTGTCCAATAAGGACAAGAGCGCCTGCCGGGGCAGACTCTCCAAAAGCGCGGTATTTTCCAGGAATGCCAATTCATGTGGGAGCGCCTTGAGCGGTTTTGTCGGGTGCAGAGCCTCCATTTCAAGGGGGTCCAAGAATTCAATGCCAGCAACGTGGCATTCTGGTATCGAATGCGGTTTGCACCAAATTACCTTGCTGTATTGCGCCATCCAACAGGCATCGGCACAGTCGAACCAGGCAAAGGCAAGTTCCGTTTCGGGCTTCAGAAATACGTTTGATTCGAGCAATGCACCATGCTCACTGATGTTTACGACATCCACAAAAGTATGCAGGTCAAGCGCTTCTTGGGGCGGGCAGTTGCTTTCCTGGGTTTGTAACACGCCAATAATGGGGCGTGACATTGGCGTTCTGGGGTAATGGCGACGCTCAAAACTATGGGTAGGGCAGTAGGTGGCGGAAGAGGATACCATGCAATTGTCCTCATGGGGACATCCCACGACATGTGCCGCAAGATGGTTGCTATCCGTCTGTTCCAGGCCAGGTGCGTCAGAGCTGAGAAAAAAGTAAAAAGAGAGGTGAACACAGAAAACTATGAGAAGTGTAAACCGCCTGACAACCGGCATGTAAAAAAGTCCGATTCCACCTCCCGATACGTGGACACACATGCCTTGTCAACAATGGTGGTGTGGTCCAATGAGGGTGAAAAATTTCAGCTCGCTATAAGTGCTCAACTTCTGAAGCTACCTCGCGACAGGCCTGCAGGAAGAGTTTGTTAGTGGCGTCGTTATGCACGGTCATGCGCAGGAACCTTTCTCCCTGTATGCCCGAGAACCGGTCCAGGTTGGCAGTGAGAAAGCCGCGGCGGGCCAGGGCTTCATGCAACTCCTCGGCGGTAAGCGAGGCATGGCGGAACATGATGGTGTTGGTGTCGGAAGCAACGTATTCAAAAGCTTCGAGCCTGGAGTCGGGGGCCTGTAATTGCTCATATATGTGGGCTTTGCGCGCTGCCAGCCTGGTGCGCACATCCTCTATGTGCTCCTGGTCCAGTATGGCGAGTTGCGCAATGTACAGTGATATCCACGAGAAAGGAAACATGGGGCGGAAGACGTTTACAGCAGCACGTACCTCTGGGGAGGCGCAAGCCATGTACCCCACACGGGTGCTGGGCAGGCAGTAGGCCTTGGAAAAGGTGCGCAGCACCATCAGGTGCGGATTCTGGGCCACCATGCTGGTGGCGCTGACTACCCCTCCCGTATTGTCCGTATACTCGCCGTAGGCTTCATCTACCACCACAAAGGTTCGGCTTTTGGCCGCCGCGTTTACAATCCTGCTGATGCTATCATGCGGGATATGTTGGCCTGTGGGATTTACGGGATTGCTGATCCAGACCACTTTGGCTTCTGCACCAGGACCTTCGCCACACATCCGGGATATCAACTCGTCCACGGTGGCAGCGCTCCAGCGATATTCCGGCGCCGGAAGGGTAAGGTATTCCAGCACAGCGCCGGCTTTGATCGAGCTGCTTTCAAAAACATCGAAATTTGGGACTGGAATGAGAGCCCTGTTGCCGGGGTCTATGACTGCACGGCATATTTGATCGATGACTGATTCCAACCCCGCACCGAGGGTGAACCATTCCGGAGGGAGATCGTGGAGTCGCGCAAGCTGGTTGCGCAGCAGACGGTAACTGTTGTCCGGATATTCAAGCAGGCTGCCTGTTATGAGGCCTATCAGTTCCGGAAGGTTGAAGACATCATCTATGAGCGGAGAGTATCCGTCAGTGTTTTTGCCCACGTCGAAGCGATAGACCTTATCGAGGCCATAATGCTGCTTCAGTTCCTCCACGGTGGCGAGTACGTCCACGTCTTTGCGCAGGTATCCTTGGCTCTCTCGGGCCAGGGTGCGTTTGGCCAGTGTGGCCAGCCTGTCTGCATTGCTCATGATTCCTCTCTGGTCAGTATATAGTAGCTTGCGCGTTCGCCACTGTTTATTGCAGAGACGAATCCATTGGCTAAGAAGCCGCGTTTATTTATATAATCCGTGAAGAGCGTGCGGGTTTCCTGACGAAAGCGTATTGCTTCAGCCATGCTTCTCTTTTTGAGGGCGGCCAGATCGCTGGGGATGTGAACAAGCACGGTATCCGTATCCGGCATGTTTGTGGTGGAGACAACAGGCCAGGAGGCCAGTGCATTATTCAGCTCAATAGGGGGCGGGACAGATTTGGCGCTGCCCAGTTTGGCGCGCACCATCATTCTGTCCTGGGGCAATCCTTCGTGCATATCGCTGTGCGCGTGGTAGCAATTTCCTGGTAGTGATACCCCCGCGCCCCCATGCGGTTAATGTAGACATTGGCGTTGCGACTCTCCAGGGGGTCGAAGGTCCAAACCATTTCGGTTATGCCGCGGGAGCTCAGTGCGTTTTCTGTGTGCTGCATAAGTGCAGTACCAAGGGCATGATCCCGATAGGCATCAAGCAGGCCGAGCATATGCCCGTAAGCTACGGTGGGTTCCAGGGTGCCCAGGGCTATGCTCATGCCTATCATGCGCCCTTTGTCATATGCCCCCAGTACTATTCCGACAGGCGGCGTCTGCTGCGTGAGTGCCTTCAAAGTTATGGGGGACATGGTTCCTTGCTGATCAAGCCCCCAGATTTCTTTTTGCAGGCGGATGCAGTCCTCGATTTCAGCTGTGGTTTGCAACCGGCGGATTTCGTATTCCATGGGTGGCTCCGTGTTGACATGGGGCAGTTGTCTTGATCCGCCAATAATACAATGCTCGTTCAATAAGGCAACCTGGAGGGAGACGACGCAAAAAGGGCAGGATTTGAGAAATCTGCTTGAATTTTGAAACACGGGCACGAAGCGAGCAAGGCGCGGACAACACAGGGGGACGTTTTTCAGGCAGCCTGATCTTCGCCTACCAGTATGCGGGCAGGTTGCATGGCTTCGCCTGCGCAGATGACGTCACTGAGTATGTTGTAAAAGCAATCCGCCCCTGTAGCGCGCCGCTTGCTGCGTGCAAGGAACACGTTCACCAGGGGCAGGGGGGGAAAGCCTTCACGCTCACCAAGCAATCTGACGTCAGGGGGAAATGCGGAGGTAATAAGAGGGGCCACAGCCAGACCGGAGGCCACGGCTGCATGAATGCCGGCGAGTGATGGGCTGGAATAAGCGATACGGTAGGTCCGCCCCCTGTCTTCTAATGCTTGGGTGGCATGGTCTCGGTACGAACACCCCTTTTGAAAAAAGGCCACGGGGAGCGGTTCTGTTTCATGAGCGAAATGGCGTTCTGACGTCACCCACAGCAGGGGCGTGCGCGCAATAATTTCAGTGCCTGGCAGTGTGCGCAACGTTGTGCTGACGTATAGGTCCAGTTCTTCTTGCGCAAGCAGGGTGTCCAGAATGATGCCTGTCTCACAGCGAACTTCCACCTGTATATGCGGGTAGTGCTCCGCAAAGCGAGATAACACTTCGGGGAAGAAGCACATTGCCAATTCGTCACACACGCCTACGTGTATGCGCCCCTTGAGTTTGGGATCGCGTAGTGTGGCGAGAGCTTCGTCATGGGCTTTGAGAATTTTCCTGACGTACGGGAGAAATGATTCACCCGCTTCAGTAAGCCTGACTCCCTTGTTGTTTCCTGCGTTCCCATTTTCGTTTGTGTGAGCGTGCCCACGCTCAAACAGCCTGACTCCCAGTTCGCTTTCCAGCCGTTTGATCTGTTGGCTCACGGCGGATTGCGTACGGTTCACCAACTCCCCGGCTTTTGTGAAGTGCAGGGTTTCAGCCACGGCCACGAATGAGCGTAAAAGATCAGTGTCAACGTCTGTCATTAGAATTCCTACTTGCTTTGATTAAATCAATTCGTTTTACTTATCGCCTTTTGTGCCCCATTATTTATACAACGTCAAGGAGGTAAATATGAACAGGCAAGAGAAGCGAAAGGGAACGATGATTGGCAAGGTACTGGATTGGATGCGTCATACTGTAAACACGATGCAGGTTGCTCGCAACAGATCGCGCTCCTTGCGTGAGTTAGGCGAGTTGAGTGACTACATGCTGCAGGATATTGGCCTGAGCAGAGAGGGGCTTTCTTCTATATCTGGTAGTGGGCGCCCTTTGCGTGGGAGGCTGGCAGGCCATTTGAAAAGTGCGTGGGAACATAGAATAAATGCCCATCATTGTAGTGTATGTCGTTGCGCAGGCAAATAAGGAAAATCTGGGAAAGGGGCGTTAAGAAATACAAAAAGTGTATCGGAAAGTGCTAAAACAAGAAAAATCATGGCACCTGTGCGCTGGTATGGGTGCCTTTTCTTTTTGATTGTTGCGGGCTTGTGGCATGCGACTGTGAGTTCATTTTCGTATTTTATGAATAGTCCGTCTGGTGCTTCTTCAGGGTGTTTATGAAGAAATAAGATCATACTTTTTATTTTTTTGGGGAAGATTGTAGTAGGTGGGGATATGTCCAGTGAAAAGAAGAAATATAGGAAATTATTTTAATGGAAAATTTTTGTTTTCTTTTGTTGTGTAAAGAAAGAATGTGTAATGTATATTTTTAGAATAAAATATTAATTATATTAAAATTGTAATATTAATTATGAATGTTGAGAAGGTGTTTTGATATGGTAATATTGAAAAAAATATAAGTGTAATGTTTTTTGGATGTTAATATTGTTGTGTGTTTATGATCTGTGTGTTTTTTTTATGTGTATTTATGTTCTAGAAGTTCCAAACTGTGTGTTTTGATGGATAAATGTTTTCTTTATAAAAGTTTTGTGCGTCGTCCAGATACGATTATTGTTGACAATCCTTATTCTACACGAGATATGGTAAGTATACATATTCTTTGATGGCGTTAGGATAGCTGGCCCGTCTGGTGCCAGAATAACTGAGGCCAGTCATAACAGGCAATTACCGCCTTTTGCAGCATGTCCCTCGTATTAAGACGAGGGGCAGTGGTGTTGCGGTGGCTTTGTCTTACGTGAAGAGGAGGTTTATTTTTGCTCATGGCGCAGGGAATCGCCGACACTATTACCTGCAGCCAGAAACGTTGCGCATTCGACGCAGCACATACATTGAAGGGGGCGGAATGGATTTCTGCCCCTGGGTCCATTGAAGCGGAAATGCGTTGCAGCTGGAACTGCATGACCGTTTCAGGAGTACAATGTTTTACCAAAGGAGTGCCGGAATGCTGTTCAATAAAATCCTCGTGGCTGTCGATGGCTCCAAACATTCGGAGAAGGCAGCTCACTATGCCCGGGGCGTTGCAAGGACACAGGGTGCGGAGTTGACCTTGTTGCATTGTCCCGGCCACATCCCCCTCCTCATTGGCGGCACCGCGCGTGAGAAGTTGGAGCAGGAGCTTGAAGCAGAAGGACAAAAACTGGTGAAGGACTATCAGAACCTCTGCGATGGCCACAACGTCTGCTACAAAATTGAGGTGCGCACAGGCGAACCTGCCAATGTTCTTATCGATTATGCAGTGGAAAACAATATCGACCTCATCGTCATGGGAAGCCGTGGCCTCACTGACCTTGAAACGTTATTTGTAGGCAGCGTTACACATCATGTTTTGCAGCGGACATGTTGTCCGGTTCTTATAATTCGCTAGCAAGACCACGGCATGGCTTTTCAGTCAGGTATGATACGTTTGTGATAGTGTGTATTCGTTGTGTATTCCAATTTGATTGGATGCAAAGCTGCTACATATCCCATAAAACCTGCCACGTTTTATCATGGATTGTTTCATATAAATGAGGCGGTGAAATTTTTTTGAGGGTGATGCATTCTAAAACTGGAGGATTTTTACAGTGAATTTTCCTGTCTGTATTCGGTATGTTGTATTAGCCTCTCTCTGTGTCGCAAGTTTGCTGCTCCCACAGATTGGATGGGCTTCCAGCGACGGTGATTTGCATCACCTTGCGCAGACTATCGGTTCGGAATTGAGTGTGTATTGGATTGTGCCTTTCGTGGGCATGTTGCTTTCCATTGCCATTTTTCCCTTAACTGCGCCACATTTTTGGCATAAGCACTTTGGAAAAGTTTCGGGGTTTTGGGCGCTTGCTTTTCTTCTGCCCTTTGCAGTGACGTATGGTTTTGATTTGGCCCTGTATGAAACCATACACGTCCTTTTCCTTGAGTATATACCATTCATAATCTTGCTTTTTTCGCTGTTTACCGTTGCTGGTGGCGTGCGTTTGAAAGGAGAGCTCGTCGGCAGGCCTGTCGTCAACGTTGGGGTGCTGCTTGTGGGGACCATCCTGGCCAGTTGGATGGGGACGACGGGAGCTGCCATGCTGCTGATACGCCCCTTGCTGCGTGCCAACGCGCACCGTAAGTACAAGGTGCATACGGTGGTGTTTTTTATTTTTCTGGTGGCCAATATTGGAGGCTCTTTGACGCCTTTGGGGGATCCGCCCTTGTTTCTTGGTTTCTTGAAAGGTGTCAGCTTCTTCTGGACCACAACGCATTTGTTTTTG
Organism: Desulfovibrio biadhensis; assembly: GCF_055388615.1. NCBI lineage: Bacteria > Pseudomonadati > Thermodesulfobacteriota > Desulfovibrionia > Desulfovibrionales > Desulfovibrionaceae > Desulfovibrio > Desulfovibrio biadhensis. The sequence continues at coordinate 4,675,443 of NZ_AP042477.1, read as the reverse complement.
CCCATGTTATTCCTGACCGTGGTGCTGTTGGCCGTCTACTTTGCCATGGACGCCTGGCTCTACAATAAGGAAGGTCGCCCGGAAATGCCGGAAAGCGCACACAGTGGAGAAAAGCTCGGGCTGGAAGGCAAGATCAACCTGCTTTTCCTGGCTGGGGTTGTTGGTGGCGTTCTCATGAGCGGTATGTGGAAGTCGGGCGTTGAGTTTAATCTTTACGGAACCCATCTCGATTTGCAGAATGTGCTCAAGGATCTCATTCTGCTTGCCATGGCGTTTCTTTCTCTCAAGTTTACCTCCGTGGAAAACAGACGCAAGAATGACTTTGACTGGTTTCCCATCGTGGAAGTTGCCAAACTCTTTATTGGTATATTCCTGTCGATGATTCCGGCTATCGCCATTCTCAAGGCAGGAACCAGCGGCGCACTTTCCGGAGTTATCAACATGGTTACAGGTGCGGATGGGCAACCTCTGGACCACGTGTACTTCTGGCTTACGGGCACGCTGTCGGCGTTTTTGGACAATGCCCCAACGTATCTGGTGTTTTTTAATACAGCAGGTGGTGACGCCGTAGAGTTGATGACGACGTTGGCCTCTACGTTGTTGGCAATATCTTGCGGGGCTGTGTTTATGGGGGCTTGTACCTATATCGGTAATGCTCCCAATTTTATGGTCCGCTCCATTGCTGAAAGCAGTGGTGTGAAAATGCCCAGCTTCTTCGGCTATATTGCCTGGAGTGCGGTCATTCTCGTGCCAATGTTCGTATTGGTGCAGCTTATTTTCATTTAATCGCAACTGCCATTGTAACAGTATTGGGCCTGCCCTTTATTTATGGGGCAGGCCTTTTTTATGAGGAGTCAGGTCAGAATGTCATAAGGGGGCATAGCGTTATTACTGGGAGGCGCCCCGTAAAGTGCTGTTTGCAGTGCTTTGTGAATGCATTGAGGTAATCATTTTGATTCTCTATGCGTCTCGTAATTTTTGGTTGGGTATTTATGGTGGTGTAGCTTGTAAAGTGTGCTGTGAAGTTGTATATTGTTATTGATTTTTTGTGCTGCTTTAGCCGTCTGAATGCAACGATTGAATTCTATGTATGTCTGTTTTTGTAGTTGTATTTACAGTAGAACATATCGTACATAGTTTTCGCTATATTTCAATATGTAATGACCTTGGTTTGTCTAGGAAAGTCTGATTTGATATGGTAAAAGATTGATGGATATTACTAACGGTCTATTTGTAATAAGAATACTGCATTGAAGATATTAAATCCTTATCAAAAAATAAAAGCGTTGCCTCTTGTTGCTTTTATACTAACCTATCTCGCATGCTTTTACCTTCTTCTTCCGTTTTGTTTTGGCTGTAGAAATAATGTAGAAGAAATTCCATTGTTGTATAAAATTGCAGGGAAAGCATTCTATGCAGGTGATGTATTCGTACAGTTGCATACAACGCAATTTACCCAGATAACACCATATTTGTCGTTTGTAAGAATTTTTACATCGCTTTTTGGAATAGACAACCTGCCAAATATATTCTTGGTACTTCATTCCTTTAGTTTGGTGTTGCTGTATTTGGCAGTACGCCTCCTGTACAGAGCGCTTGGGATTAAGAACGAACTGCTGACGGCCATTGGGGTTGCAGGGCTTTTTCTGGTCTGTAAGGTTGGAGTTATCCCTGCAGACAGGTGGCTGTTTACGTCTGTTATGGATCCGGAGTTATTTGTATTTCCGTTTATGATTTTTGCAGTAGGATGCCATCTTAAGCAAAAATATTATTTGGCTGCAGTATTTCTTTTTATTGCCAATACATTGTACCCTGTTTACGCCATTTTCTTTTATGGCGCTCTGATTGTGTGTTTAGCGTGTACCAACATAACAACACATAAAAACAAAATCGTAATTTCAGTTGCGTATAGTTTTGCTGTCTTTCCTTATTTGCTTTTTGTATATGTGGTCAGCAAAGGGACAAGTAATGTTGATGTATCGCCAGTCATAGAAATTTTACGCGCGCCGCACCACTATACAATTTATAATATTTACGATCTTCCGTGGAAATTTTTCTTCCTGTTGGGTGCTGCAATAGTTGCGGTTGGTGCCACCATACGGCGTAATGTGTCTGTTTCTGAATCTTTTCGGCAGATGGAAGGGGTGCTTTCAAGTCTTGCTGTTGTTTTGTTGCTTGTTTCGCTTGTTGCCACGTTTGTGCGCTGGCCTTTGATGATTCAGATAGCGCCCTACAGAATTGGTGTGACGGTGGTGGTCTTTGCTTGGGTGGGGCTCACTGCTTCATTTTTTCTGCTATTTAAGAAGAAGGCAATATCGCCATTTTCTCGGAAATATACGAACACTATGGCCTTTGCCTTGATGGCCATAGCCTCGATTGTCTTGGTGGGGCGCTATCACGTAAATACCCCGTTCACTGCAAACGACCGTGGTGAAGTCCTGGAATGGCTACAAGAAAACACTGTTCCTGAAGCGCTTTTCTTGAATTATTCTGACTTGCCTATAAGAACAGCTGCACTACGTCCTATGTATTTTTCCTTCAAGACGATACCGCTTGTGGCGGATGCACAAAGGGATTGGTACGAACGTTTTCGCGTGCAATATGACATGCATGAAATCGAGGCGCCAGAATCTGTAGACGGTGTGCGTGAGGCCAGACGGCGCGCTTTTACAAAATATGATATTGATATTGCAGAAGTAATAGATAATTTAGATGCTATGATCGATTATGTAGTTATACAGAATCCTGAAACCATTGCTGCCCATGACTATATCAATGGAATAAACATCAAAACATTCAATACGGAAGGCCTTGAGAGGGTATTTTCCCATGGGCGGTATACAGTGTACAAAGTGGTAAAGTGAAAGAAAGTGTTTCCCAGGGGGGCAGTGCAGTGCGACGTCAACGCACAGGCCCGTAGTTGTTGCGGTACTACCTATGTAGCTTGTGTGAATACGTGCGGGATGGCAAACGGTGTACAAGGCGAAACCGCAGGTCCATGCGTTTCGCCTTTGCCGTTACCGCCTGTTCAGTCTTGAAATAGGTTGTTGATCTTGCAGGCGGCGCAGGCACCGCCAAAACCGTTGTCGATGTTGACCACGGTTACGCCGCTGGCGCAGGACGTCAGCATACCCAGCAACGCGGACAGTCCGGAAAATGACGCGCCGTACCCTACGGAAGTGGGAACCGCGATGATGGGTTGCGGTATCAGCCCTCCTATGACGCTTGAAAGGGCGCCTTCCATTCCCGCTATCACGATGACGACGCGCGCTTTGCGAATTTCGGGCAGATGTTCGAACAAACGGTGGATTCCGGCAACCCCCACATCGGAAATGACCTTCGCGTGACTGCCCAGAATCTCGCAAGTTTCCCGGGCCTCTTCGGCAACATGCAGATCGGAAGTCCCGGCCGTTATGATGGCTATTTCGCCGGTATTGTACTGGATGGGTTTGCGCACCAGGGTCAGGGTACGCCCCAGAGAATTGTATTCGACATCAGGGCAGGCGGATTGCACATGCGCCGCCATTTCTGGAGAAACCCGAGTGGCCAGAATATTCGTATAAAAGGCCACGTTCGTAAAAATCTCAGCGACCTGGCCAGGAGTTTTGCCTTCGCCGTAGATTACCTCGGGGAAACCGTTGCGCAACGGACGATGCAGGTCGAACTTAGTGTGCCCCAAATCAATGGATGCGCTGGAAAGCAGTTGCTCCACGCCTTGATCGACGTCCACCTTGCCTTCTCGGACGTCTATCAATAATTGTTTTAATGGGTTGTGTATTTGCACTTTTTTCTTCCATAGCAGCGCAGGTGTTTGCTGAACGGTACTCGCCCGTTCCGCCTGTGCTAGAGCTCTGTCCTGTTGGCCGTGGCCATTGTTGTCTCGGGGGCTTCCACCACGGTTCCCAAGCATGGGAGACTCCTGTGGTCTGCTTTTTTGCCTGATGGTCTGGTTTTTTCTGTGGTGATCAGATGCGCACGCAGCATGTTGGGAATGTTCATCGCCCTGTGGCCGATTCCGTAACCGGTCTGCCAGGTGGTCATTGACGGGGTATCCGTAAAGACGTCTACCAGGGAGGCGAGAATAGCGGCGCCGGTAGGCGTGGTGGTTTCATACTGCGTCCTGCCACGTGTGGTCGGGATACCGTGGAGAATCTCCACTGTGGCTGGCGCAGGTACAGGAATGAGGCCGTGGGCGCAATGAACAAAACCGCCCCCGAGTTCCACGGGGGACGCCCATATGGATTCCACATTGAGCTGGTGATAGCAGATGGCGGCGCCTACGATATCTACAATGGAATCAACCGCTCCAACTTCATGGAAATGTATTTCATTCAACGGTTTGCCATGTACACGGGCTTCGGCGGCGGCAACTTTTTGAAAAATGTTCAGGCTGGTGGCTTTTACCTTTTCCGGCAATGTGCTGTCAGAGATAATAGCTTGAATGTCCTGAAGGTTGCGGTGGTGCGCGTGGCCATGCTCGTGTGTGTGGGTGTTTTTCCCGTTTCCCTGATGTGAATGCGCATGATGTGAATGCGCATGGTGTGAATGCTCATGAGCATGCTTGTGGGCATGAACGTGGTCGCTGTCGGCAGTGGATTCATGCTCATGTTCATGTGCCTCATGCAGCACCACATCAACCCTGGTGCCGCAAATGCCGCCCCTGGATGACCGGTGAACTTTCAGCTCGAACGCATCGTCCAACCCGAGTTTGCTGAGTTCAGACCGCAAAAAATCGGGCTTCACACCAAGGTCGATCATAGCAGCCAGGTTCATGTCGCCGCTTATTCCAGCAAAACAGTCGTAGTACAGAATCATGGTCTTCCCTTGTTATTTCGGCAGCCTTGCCGCATGGCGACAAGGCTGCAGGAAATAGATTCCATGTATTGAGGGCCGAAAATCCTACGCCGGTGTTGTCTCTCCAGCCGCCCTACGAAGAGTGGGCTACCTTTTAAGGCTCAAACGAACGGCGGACGCATTTCCACATTATCGATGTGTCCTTGCCTCCGAGCCCCTGCGCCCTGGCCAATTCATTTAAATAGTTAATGGTCCTGCCAAGGACAGGAGGTGCGTTTTCCGCTTTGGCCATATCTGTGGCCAAGGCCACGTCCTTGATCAAGAGGTTCACGCTGAAAGACGGGTTATCGTAATCGTCAGCGGCGATGCGCTGCCCCAGCTCGACGAAGAGGTTGCTCACCGTCCCCGCGCGGCTCGAGGTGATGGTGTCGTAGAGCAACTTTGGCGCAATACCGAGTTTGTCGGCAATGGCCATCATCTCGGCGGTCATCGCATTGATCGCACCGAACATGAGCTGATTGAGCAGCTTTATGGCGTGCCCCTGGCCGGAATCGCCAACAGGCATGAGGTTTCCTGCATAGCTTTCGAGCACCTCGCGGCATTTTTCCAGCGCCGCGCTGTCGCCGCCGATGGGCAGCGCCCATTTACCGATGGCGGAAGGGCGCCCCAGCACTGGCGCGTCCAGATAATCGATGCCCTTATCCTGCGCCAGGGCCGCCATTGCCTTGGTGGTCCCGGGGTCAGAGGTACTATGGTCGACGACAATGCTCCCCTGACCGAGTGTGCTCAAAACGCCATCTTCTCCGGCGACACATTCGCGAATCTGCACTGGCCCAGGCAGAAACATGACCACGACATCGGCTCCTGCGGCTGCAGCGGCAGGGGTTTCTCCGATGGTCGCTCCTGCGTCCCTGGCGCGATCCTGAGCGGCAGGGAAGGGGTCATATACGGTGAGTGGGAACCCTTTTTCGAGCAATTTGGAAGCCGCCAAAAAACCCATGACTCCAGCGCCCAGTAAAGCGATTTTTTTCATGACTGGTCCTTTGGGTTATTTATCAAGAGAAAGGTGTACCGCGGCTCCGCCCGAGTAGCACTCCGGCGTGCAAAGGATGCGGGGATTTTTACCGGTGTAGCGTTCGGCAAGGCGCATGGCCTCGTCAAAAGTGCCTACGGTGGCGTACCCCAGACCACGAGCGTATTCGGGCTTTTTCGCTCCTACCATGATAACGCGGTCGCAATGGTTGAACGGCACGGAGCCGCCGCTGAGCATGCTCATGGCATGGTACGGGTGGTAGGTGTAATGATTGGAGTAGCTGTACCGGTAGTGCGGATTCATTGCTACTTCATGCGCGTCCGAGGAGTGTAGAAACTCGGGGATTGTATTGTATTTCTGCATTCTTTCATACGTTTCGCGGTAAGAAGGAAACCAGAAATCATTGAACCAGCCGTCGCAGACGGATGCCGCGATGATCACGCATCCTTCGCGCATGGCGTGCCAGCATCGTGATAGCTGTACGCCGATCCCCAGGCTCATCAGGGGCGGGTTGGTGCCCATCCCCGGGCCGTAGTGGAAATTACGGGGAAGCCCGACAACCAGCACGTCCGCGGGCTCCTTCACGCCCTGCAGTGTGACGTTGGTACGCTTGTCAGCCAGAGGGCGGCATGCCTTTTCCACTGCGGATACATCCCCCGCGTGCACTTCGAGCACCTCGGCGAACTGGCCAATGATAGCGTCCACGGCAAAGATCTGTTTACCGATGGAAGCCTGCAAGTGTTCGGAAATCGCCTGGAACTGCTGGCGCATGCGACCTTCTGGCGAGGCGCCGAGCCAGTCTGACCGGTGCATGGTCTCCGGGCAATGGTGAGAAGCGATGGAACGCCATCCGGTTAAACCGGTGGCAACCATCTTGTGCCCCCCGGAATATCCGCCATAGGGGTTGCCGCTGCAATGCCCAATGACGACGACAATATCGGCGTCCGCCACCAGCGGGTTGCAGACAACCGTATTGCCCATGGAATCCTTGCCAAAGTCGCGGATGTTAGGGCTTTCACCATCATGATTCACCAGGCGGTCCGGGTAGAACTGGTCAACTATCTTCTTTCCGAGATACCAGTACCATTCTTCCAGTGTATTCTGTCTGTGCAAGCCCATGGCGCAGACCAGGGTGATGTTCTCGAGCTTGGCGCCGCCGGCGAGCAGTTCTTCGACCACCAAAGGAATCGAGACTTTGCGATGGGCAAGTTCGTGCGCCCCGCCTTTGACCCTGTCAGGGAAGGCGATGACTATTTTTTTGTCAGGTCCGGCCTGATCCTTGAGACGCGGCAGTCCCAGGGGGTTTTCCAAGGCCTTTCGCGTAGCCTCACGCGAATCCTCAACTCCTTTTGGGTCGGTGTATGTCTCACCATAGCGAACGACAATAGCCGACTCCGGGAGCTCAACGCGCATTTTGGAATCACCGTAGTCCAAGAGTACTTCTTTCATGTGCATCTCCTTGCCGTTGGTCTTGCTTTACGCCAATTGTTCGATTGGATGGTTGCGTTAGCAGTTTGCCTTACTTTCAAATGAGGGGCGTAACGTTGCGTCTGCATGCTATGCTCCGTTCCTCCCCGAAATTCTTTTCTTGCTGTCCGTTGCGGTGTGTTCATACAGAAGATTACAAGTAAACGCAAAGAAATTGAAACTGATTTCATAAAAAAATCTCTTCTGCACGTATCTGATGAATGCGTGCTCAGAATCTTTCTAATTATATTATACACCTGAATTAAATGATGTTTTTTGTTCGCCATTGTCCGTTGTCAGGCAAAGGCAACTCCTCAGTTCACGTAGAGGACTCTGAGCAATTTGAAATCGGTTGCATTTATATTTTGCTACTCTATCGCAAAAGAGTCCGCGAGCCCAGGCCACAGCGCAATATTTGTTGTGGAAAAATCTCCTGAGGAGTTTTTGTGTTACTATTTTTAAATTCGTATTCTTTTTTTACATATAAAAATGAAAAAGGTACTCTTTTGATACGTCGCGGGCCTTTTCTTGGGTACAGAAGGAATGAGAAACTTTTAAAAAATCACTCAAAAAAATGAAATTGGTACCATCAGCCCGAAGAGCAAAAGTCACCAAAAATGCATGTTGTTCTTGGTTTTATTTTCCTATAGTTTGCATTGGTATTACGAGCATCAAGCAAAAACTGAATATTTTTGTGCTTGACAGGAATAGAATAATTTAAGATCGAAATTGACACCGGTTACATAACGTCCTGCTAAAAGGAGTTGTCCGCATGGCCGAAGACTTGAGCATGAAAACAATTGCCAGACGAGTTGGTCTTTCACCGGCAACTGTTTCTCGCGTCTTTCATTCTCCACACCTGGTCAGTCCCAAGACCATGGAGAAGGTCATGAATGCTGTGCGGGAAAGCGGGTATATATACAACGCTGCCGCCAAGGACTTTTCAAGTAAAAAGAGCACCGTGATCGGTGTCCTCGTCCCGACCGCCGACTCTCTCTTCGGTAAGACGCTTTGCGCCATCCAGAACGTGACCATGGGCGTCGGGTACTCCACCATACAGGGAGTGACCAGCTACGACCTGGATATTGAACAGAAAATATTGCGGCAGTTCATGGAGCGCCGCGTCGCAGGCATTATCATGACCGGCCTAGTCACTGGTCAGGAAAAGCTCATCGAAAGCCTTGCGAATTCTGGCGTCCCCATTGTCATTGTCTGGGAAAAATTGATTGATCCCCGTTTCAACTATGTGGGGTTTGATAATAAAAAGGGCGGAAAAACCGCCACGGAATATCTTCTTAGCCTTGGGCATCATCGCATCGGCATGATTGTCGGTCCTTATTCCAAGGTATCGCGAGCGAAAAAACGTCTGGACGGATACCTGGAAGCCTTGCAGGAAAACAACATTGAACCGGACGAGAATCTGATTTTGGAACGCCAGCCGCGCTTTATAGAAGGTGCGGAGGCCATGGGCCGGTTCTTGTCTCTGGAGAATCCTCCCACAGCCGTTTTTGCCGCAAGTGACGTGCTTGCGATCGGGGCAATGCATGCAATCCAGCAGGCTGGATTGCAAGTGCCCAATGACATCTCCATCATTGGTTTCGATGACGCTGATTTTGCCGAATACCTCAACCCGCCCCTTACTACCATACGTGTCGACGCCCATGCGCTGGGCATACTTGCAGCGGAAACCATCGTTGGCCTCGCCAAGGGGGAAATTTCTGACCCCAGGCATTACACCCTGGGAACGGATCTCATAGTACGTAAATCCTGTGCAGTTTATCCGGGGCAGGCCCGATAAACAGGCAGGCGCAGGATGGAAAAGGAGCGGAGTAGCCATTTGTAACCCCGACTTCTGCAACCATATGAGCTGTTCGTAAGGAGAGAAGATGATGAGGAAAATGTCGCTGTTATTTACTGTGTTGGCTTTATGTTTGATGGCAGGCCCACGTTTTGCTTTTGCTGCGGACCCCGTTGTCATCAAGGCTGGCCTGATCGACCCCCCGGGACACATCGACACCATTGGCGCTGAAAAATACGCCGCTCTGGTTGCCGAGAAAACCGACGGCAGGGTGAAAATTGAAGTGTACCCGGCTTCTCAGCTGGGCTTTGCAATGGATATGCTTCAGGGCATGCAGCTCGGCACCATTGAAATGTTCATAGGTGCTACAACCTGGCTGGGTGCTTTTGATCCCGACTTCTGGATTTCCGGCTGTCTCTATGTGTTTAATGATCAGGAGCACGCCCGCAGGGTGCAGAATGGTCCTTTCTTCAAGAAAATGGCCGACAAGCTCGCCAAGAACAGTGGTATCCGTATTATCTCCCAGAACTGGGACCGCGGCCCCCGCAACATCATTTCCACCATGCCGGTCAAAACCCCTGAGGACATGAAAGGCCTTAAAATTCGCGTTCCTGAACAAAAAAGCTGGATCGCCAACTTCAAGCTCGCCGGCGCGAACCCCACGCCCATCGCTTTGGCAGAGACCTTTACCGGTCTGCAGCAAGGGATTGTAGACGCTACGGAGCAGGCTTCCAACTGGCTCTACTTCAACAAGTATCATACTATCGCCAAGCACCTTACCCGCTCCAACCACAACTACGAAGAAACCGGCATCATGATTTCGGAAAAGACCTACGAAAAGCTTTCCGAAGAAGACCAGAAAGCATTGTTTGATGCTGCTCAGGAAGTTGCCACATGGCATAACGAACAGCTCAACAAGGATATTGCCGACGCTGAAAAAGCAATGGCCGACGCCGGTGTAGAAATCATCGAAGTCGACCACGAGGCATGGCAAACCCACTTCCGTAACAACTTCAAGACGCTGGTTGAACAGGTGGGCTACTCTCCTGATCTCGTTGAATACATTATGAGCGAGTGGAAAAACTAGCCGGAAGAGTGAAGGATTCCCTTTGATCATCCGTGTGGGGCGCATTCCTTTCCCGCTCCGCACGGATGATCGTGCTTATCCATGCTTTCACGTTGGGAGAAGTCATGAACCTTTTTGAAAAAATGCTCGAGAAACTGGTTGCCTGGATGGTAATCCTGTCACTCGCCGGGATTTTTTTTTTCGTGACCATGCAGGTTACTTTTCGATTTGTTTTCCAATCTCCTTTGCCATGGCCTGAGGAACTCTCCAGGATTCTGTTCGGCTATCTGGTTTTCATTGGAGGGGCGGAAGCCTCCATGGAAGGCAGCCATATCTCCATTGATATGGTTGATAACATTTTTCGCAACCCAAAACGCAAAATCTGTGCGGATATCCTCCGCTCCCTTTTGGTCATCTTCGTTCTCTGCGTAATGTTTTATGGCGCCTGGCGAATAATACCGGCGACATACTCCATGGCGCTTCCCGCCACGGGCGGCTCCATGGCGATAATGGTCGTCCCTGTGCTGCTTGGCTCTTTTCTGATGGCAATTTGGCATATTCTGCACGTATTCAAAGATATCCAGATGTTGCGCACGCCGTCCATTGGTCAATCGTAAGGAGAGGTCATATGTCTCTTGTCATCCTGGTTGGAGGCCTCATGGTGCTGCTCTTGTGCGGTGTCCCCGTCGCCTTCTCCCTTTTGCTGTCGAGCCTCGCCCTTATCCTTTACAAGGGCACACTCCCCACGCTTATTGTGTCGCAACGGCTGTCCAACGCGCTCGACAGTTTTCCCTTGCTCGCCATCCCGCTCTTTATACTGGCGGCGGAGCTCATGAACCACTCCGGCGCCACGCAGCGTATCTTCAAGCTGGCCAATGTGCTTGTCGGACACATCACCGGCGGGCTCGCCCACGTCAATGTCATGGCCAGCATGCTTTTTTCCGGGATGTCGGGTTCTGCGGTGGCGGATGCTTCCGGGCTCGGCATGATCGAAATCAAGGCCATGTTCGATGAAGGATACGATCGCCCCTTCAGCGCAGCCGTCACCGCGGCCTCGTCCACCATCGGCCCCATCATTCCTCCAAGCGTGCCCATGGTCGTCTACGGCGTCATCGCAGGGGCCTCCATCGGGGACCTCTTCCTGGCGGGCATTATCCCGGGTGTTTTTCTCGGCCTCGCCATGATGGTGCTCATTGTCGCTCTGGCCAAAAAAAGAAACTACAATCAGAAGAGCGAGCGCGCACCATTCCCCGAGGTCGTCAAGGTTTTCATCAGCTCCGCGCCGTCGCTCTTCCTGCCTGTGCTCATCCTTGGCGGGATATGGGGCGGTATCTTCAGCCCTACGGAAGCAGCCGCCGTTGCGGTCCTGTATTCCCTGGCGCTCGGCTTATGCAACCGCGAGCTCAAACTCTCGCAGCTGCCAAAGGTGTTCCGTCAAGCCGGAGCATCGACCGCGGCCATCATGCTTATTGTCGCCGCCGCCGCCCTGTATGGATGGCTGATATCCACCGAGCAGATTCCGCAAATGATCCGCACCCATCTGCTCGCTCTGACCAGCGATCCTACAATGCTGATGCTGATCATCAACTGCATATTGCTGATCATGGGCATGTTCATGGAGCTGATAGCCATCTTGACCATTGCAGTTCCGGTTTTTCTGCCCGTGGTCACTGCAGTGGGCATTGATCCCGTCTTTTTTGGGGTGATCGCTGTCTTCAACCTCATGATCGGTCTGCTGTCGCCACCATTCGGCATCAATATCTTCATTATGCAGCGAATCACCAATGTGCCTTTTGGAGACATGGTACGCGAACTTGTTCCCTTTATTTTTATATTAATCGGAACATTGGTGCTGATGGTGTTCTTTCCAGAAGTGGTGATGTTTCTTCCAAACTTGATGCATGGGTAGAGTTTGCATGCCTCTGTGTTGATTGTATGAATACAGATTGAATACTGCATGGCGGATAATCCATGGGAAGGTTGTACATATGCCTGTGCGATTGTCCGCCTTGCTGTTTCCAAATCCTTGTGCCTGCAACTTCTGCGCATCATGATACCAGGAACTCCTGATACAGAATGACACCAGCCCCGTTCCTCTCATTTGATATCTTGTTGCCGGCGTTCGCCATCGTGTTTTGCGGTGCCTATGCGCAGGGTATCATAGGGTTTGGTCTGGCCATGCTTATCAGCCCGCCGTTGCGGATGCTTTCGCCCGACTTTCTGCCTGGACCGGTCCTGTTGCTGGTGGTTGTGATGACAACGACCATGGTCTGGAACGAGCGCAGCAATATCGACGGTCAGGGGGTGAAGCGGACGTTCGGTGGCATTCTGCTTGGAACGGTGGTCGCGGTTCTGGTGCTGGGTATCCTGCCGCAACGGGAGACGAGCATCCTGCTTGCCATCCTGATCCTGGCGGCTGTGGTCTTGAGTCTTTCAGGCCTTAATATCCGCCCCGGCCGTACGGTACTCTTCGGCGCCGGACTGCTTGGAGGGTTCATGGGCACCATCTGTGGCGTCAGCCTTCCGCCGCTGGCCATTGCCCTGCAGAACGAGCCTGTTCCGCAAAGGCGCGCCAGCCTGGCGTGTATCGGCCTGTTTTCCGTGTGCCTGTCCCTCGCCGCGCTGGCCATGGTCGGCCGCATCACCCTGCAAGAATGCCTGGTGGCGGCGCTGCTTACGCCCGCTGTTGTGCTCGGTTATGCAACGGCCCGCCGCAGTGCGCACTTTTTCAACGCCACCATACTTCGCTACGGGCTGTTTCTTTTTACCTCGATCAGCGCCCTTACGTTGTTGTTCAGCCAATAGGCATCCATAGACGGCGAATCAAGCCGACGGCTTTCGATCACATGCATGGTGTGCGATACTTATCGAGTCAGACCTGCGAGGCGTTTGCCATCAGCCAGACCTGTTATCGATACGAGCCCAAACACTCGGCCGAGAACGAATCGGCGGATTGGCTGACGCGCTAGACATACAACCAGCAGAACTATGGGAGGGCGGCCTGTGCTTCCTGTATCTGCGCAACGTGCAGGGCATTCACTGGAATCTCACGCAGAGCATACTGGATTTGTCATAAACTGGAACTGAACATGGCCGCATAACCGCTGCATTTCAAGCCTCTTAAAAATGGGAGGAGAACCGTTCTGCTCAACACGTGCTCACTGGTGTTTGGGGGGAGGGCACTGCCTATACAGCTTTTGTGAATACGTGGTGGGAAGCGAAGATGAAGCGAACAGAATAGCCCTGAAAAAGAAAAAGGCACTCACGCTCTTGCGTAAGTGCCTATTCCATTTGGTGCGCCCGGGGCGATTCGAACACCCGACCTACGGATTCGTAGTCCGGCGCTCTGTCCAACTGAGCTACGGGCGCGGAAGAAATCCTTATAGGTGTGGTGGGTCTGCCTGTCAATAAGAAATTTTCCAGAAATTGCTGTAAATTTTTGAAGCTATTTGATTACAGGGTCTTATCATGAATTGTTTTGGCTGAAAAATGGACTCGCTGACTCTGTTTTGGTGTTGGTCCTTGTCAGGGTTGCACCTGACGCTCCTTTTCCCAAATCATGGTTAGTGCCTGAGTGGGGGAGAGTTCCCACCTCATCAACAATGTCACACTCTTGTCGTCTTTTCCTGGGCATAAACGCAGAGACTTTCAGGCAATATTTTAGTAGGAAATACCAAGCCATTATCTGAGAAAAAAGATAGGATCATATGCTGTCGCGTGTGATTTGGCGCGCAGTTGTGATGCGCTTTGGATCAATGAACAAGAAGACGAGGAGTACTTGATGCTTTACAGAAAAATGCCCAAGAACGGAGATTCCCTTTCGGTACTTGGTTTTGGTTGCATGCGTTTGCCTATGCTCAATGGGATAATTGACGAGCCGCGCGCCATTGCACAGATACGCAGCGCCATAGATTCGGGTGTGAATTACGTTGATACGGCTTGGCCGTATCATGACGGCGAAAGCGAGCCCTTGCTCGGCAAGGCCCTGCAGGATGGCTACAGGGAGCGGGTCAAGGTTGCGACCAAACTACCCACCTGGCTCATTAAAAGCCGCGAAGACATGGACACGTACCTGAACGCCCAGTTGGAGCGGCTGGGCACTGACCATATTGACTATTACCTGGTGCATGCGCTCAATGGCCCGTCATGGGATAGTGTCGCCGCCCTTGGCATCCGGGAATTCTTGGATCAGGCAAAGGCGGATGGACGTATCGGCAACGCCGGGTTTTCGTTCCATGGTCTTGGGGATGATTTTTTGCGTATCGTGGATGCCTATGACTGGGTATTTTGCCAGATTCAGTACAATTATCTGGATCAGGAGTTTCAGGCCGGCACCAGAGGGCTGGAGTACGCCGCTGCAAAAGGGCTGGGCGTGATTATCATGGAGCCACTCCGTGGCGGCAATCTGGCTATTCCTGAGCCTCCCGCCTCCATCGCTGCGATTTGGGATGAGGCCCCTATCAAACGCGCCCCTGTGGAGTGGGCGTTGCGCTGGGTATGGAACCATTCTGAAGTGACGGTGGTGCTTTCCGGCATGAATGACGAGAGCCAGGTTGCGCAAAACCTCGCCATTGCAGAAGATGCCCTGCCAAATTCGCTGCAGCCCGAGGAGCTTGCACTGGTGGATCGCGTACAGGCCACCTATCGCGACCTTATGCAGGTAGGTTGCACGGGGTGTGGTTATTGTCTGCCGTGCCCCATGGATGTGCAAATCCCCACCTGTTTCGACTTTTTTAATAAAATGCACATGTTTGGTGAATTTGCGGAGAGCAAGCGGTTGTATGGTATCTTTGCCGGCGGTATGGTGGGCAATGGTAAGCCTGGGCTTGCTTCGCAGTGTGTTGCCTGTGGCGAGTGCCTGGACAAGTGCCCCCAGCAGATTCCTGTGCCGGATGTCCTGGAGCGGGTGGCTGCAGAGATGGAAAGCGTCTGATTCACAACAGTAGCGTGATATGGGCTGCAGCACAGGAGGGGAGAACCTCTTCTGTGTTGCAGCCAGTCTGAAGCGTTTTTTCGGAAGACGAACCGCGCAACCGATATTGACGAGCAAACCATGAAAATACTGTATTATGACTGTTTTGCCGGCGTCAGCGGCGATATGAATCTGGCCGCGATGCTTGATCTTGGCGTTGCTCCAGAGTTGCTACGTGCGGAACTCGCCAAATTGGGACTTGAAAATGAATTTGCGCTTGAGATTGTCGAGGATTCACGCTGCGGCATATATGGCACGCGGGTGAACGTGCGTCTTTTGGATGGTCATGTTGCAAAAGGGCACCGCAATCTTGCAACCATTGAAAAAATCATCATGGACAGCACCCTGGATCAGGCCATCAAGGACACAAGTCTCTCCATTTTTCGCAAGGTTGCAGTGGTTGAGGCGAAAATCCACGGAAAAGCCATTGAGGATGTCCATTTTCATGAAGTTGGCGCAACGGACTCCATAGTGGACATCGTTGGCGCTGCCATTTGCCGCCACCATCTGGAGGTGGACGCTGTTTGGTCCTCCCCCATAGAATTAGGGGGTGGTTTTGTCAGGTGTGCGCATGGCCTCATGCCTGTGCCGGCGCCTGCCACAGCAGAAATTTTACATGGCGCCCCCACTTCGCGGGGAGCGGTTCCCCATGAGGCGACAACGCCTACGGGCGCTGCCATAATGGCTACCCTGGCGGATACTTTTACCCAACGCCCCCGTATGGTGGTGGAGAAGACTGCCTACGGCATAGGGCATCGGGAAGCTGAACTGCCCAATGTCTTGCGGGTGCATCTTGCTTCTGTTGTGCAGGAAAACAAAGACCTTGGCTCTGAAGATGTGCGTCTGTTACAGTGCAATATTGATGATATGACTGCTGAAATGCTTGGTGATGTCATGGACTTTTTCATGGAGAAGGGCGCCATGGACGTGCATTTTACACCAATCATGATGAAGAAGAATCGTCCCGCAACGATGATTTCCGTACTTTGTTCTGCGGAGGATGCGCAATTCTATACGAAATTGCTTTTCCAGCACACTACAACCTTGGGTGTGAAGGTTTTCCCTTTAGAAAAAATCACATTGGAAAGGCGTTTTGAGCGGGTGGAAACGCCATTTGGAGCGATTACAATGAAACATGCACTGTTGGATGGCGAGATCCTTCGCTCAAAGCCGGAATTTGAGGAATGCAAAGAGATCGCCCGCAAAAATAACATACCCTTGGCTGCTGTCTATGCTGCCATTCACAAGGATCGGAAGTGATCTATACTACGCAGGCGGCAAGTCTGTAGGCAGGGCGTTTTCAATGTCCAGCTTTTCGTACAAAAAACCGTGAAAAAGATACGCCAGCGCCATCATTCCTGCTACGAGCAGGAAATATACCCCGGGAAGCATGGGCATGTGGTATGTCAGCATCCCGATGGTAATGCCCCAAATAGCTGTACTTATGAGTTTTAGCAGTTGCGTAGAGTGTATGAAGTAGCAGGCCAGGCAGGCTACTGCCACCCCAGCAATGACAGTGGGCGCAACCCACGCCAGCACCATGGCCATGAATACCGCTTCGGCCAGCAAAACCCTGAACGCAATCAATCGACGGTTGCGGTCCCGTTTCTTCAGGCGTTTCTTAATGGATGTTTGCACGATGTCATGGAGTTGGTGGCGCTTGAGGTTGAAGGATTCCTCACCTGAAAGCTCGTAACGATAGCGGATGCCATCTAAACCAAAACGCAGGGCCATGCTGGGGTGGGACAGTTCCATGCTGCTCAGGCTGTCTTCAGGAAAATGCTCCAGCATCCATGGATTTTCTATCAAGGCGTCGTTAATACGGATCGTTACCCCTTTGAAATTCTTCAGAAAAAAATCACGCAAGCGTTGCAGATCTTCAATGTATAGCCGGTCAAGGGGGTAGGACTCCACCAGGCTGTGGTGCCTGGTGGCGCTTGCAGCGGTACGCCACGCAGTATCCAAAGTGGTTTCAATGCTCTGCGGATGTTTGCGTTCCACAGTTCGGTCTCCGTTTTCAACGCCGCTTAACTTTAAAAAAGTGTTTAATCCGTTTGCAGAATACCCCTTCCTTTATATGCAAGGGTGGCGTGTGGAGCAAGGCCTACATGCAAGAGAATATTTCCATCAGTCCAGAATAAAGGTGGGGATGGGGCCTTGGTAACAGCTACTGCGGCGCCTGCGCTAAGGGAAGAAAACAGAAGGAACGGAAGTGTAGCATACTGAAAATGTAGCGCTTGTTGCAAAGGAGGGAGGCAAACCCATGGAGGGGTCTGTGGCGCCACCCTCCATGGGATATACTACGTGGAGAGGCTCAGGTCAGGGTGCTTTTTACCAGCAATTTGGCTTCATTAAGCCAACGTTCACGCTTTTTTTGAGATGAGGTGCAGACGATACGAAACATGCGACGCTGGAAACATTGCACACCGCAAAATGAGAAAATACAATCATTCCAGAGCGATTCAAGGGGATCGCCAAAATCTTCCTCTTCGCGCAGTTCCGGCGTGTTCGACGTGTTCAAAACAAGGGCGGCCCTGGCCGGCAGCAGGCCAATGGGGAGGCCTTCACCCTTGTCGCCCGTATCAAAGCGGTAGGCAACTCCGGGGCGCAGCACGCGGTCTACCCAGCCCTTGAGGATTGCCGGAGGTTGCCCCCACCAGTTGGGGTGCACCACGACAATCGCTTCAGCAGTAGAAATTTCCTCGCAATGTGTCTGAACCAAAGGGGGCAGTGCCGCCTCCCGAGCGATTTCGTTTGCCGGCAGCACAGGATCGAAGCCTTCGGCGTATAGGTCGTGAAAATTAACTTCTAAACCGAGTTCGCGGCAGGTCTCCGCCGCAGTATGCGCAAGGGCATGGTTGAAACTGTCCGGGTCCGGGTGGGCCAGGATGAGTGAGACCGGCATCTTGAATCCTTTGTGTGAATTATAGTTTCAGGGGTGGGGAGTGTTCTGAGGTGTCATGGGGAGACTTTGATGTTCACAGGCTTGGCATAATCCGTCCAGGCGGATTTCAACGCTTTCCACCCGCATCGGCATGGCCGCAACGAGGCGCTTACAATCCATGGGAATTTCGCGACTGTCAATACACTGCATGGCGCCACAACGGGTACAGTGAAAATGGCAGTGCATGCAAGGGCCGTCTTTGTGGCTATGCGGGAGGGCGCAATATCTGAAGGAACGTTCGCCGGAACTATGACGTAAAGCAAGCTGCTGTTCTACCAACAGATCCAGAATGCGGTACAAGGTGACCTTGTTTATGGTTCTGGTGGCGCGGATTTTTTCCAGGATATCTTGCGCTGGAGACGGACCGGCATTTTGCAAAAGGCAGGTGAGTACGGCAACGCGCAGCTCGGTCGGCTGTACGTCCTTTTCTTGCAACATGCGCGAAGCTATCTGTTCAAACGAATCCATGGCTATCGCCTTCTGGCGGAGCGGCGGCTGCGTTCACGGAAAAGGGCCGCTCCTTGAAAAAGAAAAAAGCAGATTGTGGCCACGGCGATAATGGTTGCGCCTGATGTCAGGTTGAACCAATAGGAAGCCAAAAGGCCGGTCAGGCAGAAAAGCGTGCTCCATAATGTGGCGGCCAGCATCATGGTGGAAAGCCGCGAGGTACTGCGTTCTGCAAGAAAAGGGGGGATGCTGAGCAGGGCGATGACCAGTATGAGTCCCACAACCTGGATGACGAGCACCACGGAGAGGGCCACCAGCCCCAGAAGCAGGAAATGGAGCAACTTTACCCGAACACCACAAGTTCGGGCAAATTCCCGGTCATAAGAGACCGCAAGGATGTCTTTGTAGAAAAACCAGACCGCCAGCAAAATCAGAAGATCAAGCCCGGCCATGATCTGGATATCCGTCATGGGCACCGTGAGAATGGAGCCGAAAAGGTAGCTCATCAGGTCCACATTGTACCCGGGGGCTAGGTCCAGTAGCAGGATACCACATGCCATGCCCGCCGCCCAAAGAACGCCGACAAGGGGGTCGGCTCTCTCGCTGCGGTGCAAAGTGGCCCAGCCCATCAAACCAGAGGCGCCAAGGGTGAACCCCACAGCGCATGGCATGACTGGCAAGCCGAAAAAAAAGGCCAGCCCGACGCCCCCATAAGCGGCATGGGCAACGCCCCCGGCAAGAAAGACAAGTCGGTTGACGACAACAATGGAGCCGATAACGCCACAAGCAATGCTGGCAAGTATACCTGCCAGCATCGCATTTTGCATGAAAGAATAATCAAAAACTTCGAGCATCAAAGTTCCCTGAACTGGGGCAGGATTTTACCGGGATCGTGCAGGATCAAATCAAACGGGCAGGAGTGCTTGTGCGTGCCGTACACCAGGGCGATCATTTCCGGCGTCAGTTGATTGCTGTTGCCCATTATCATGGTTCTGTTTACTGCAGCTATGGCCGTAACCTGCACGGAAGCCACAACCGGGTCATGGCTGACCAGGATGATGGTGATGCCTTTTTCCAGGGTCGCCAGCAGTTCATAGAGGCAGAGTTTGCCTTGCGGGTCTATGTTGGCTGTGGGCTCGTCAAATACCAGCAAATCTGGTTCACCGGCCAGGGCACGGGCTACGAGGGCGCGTTGTCGCTGCCCACCGGAGAGAGCGTCTATGCGACGCGCCGCCATATCGGCCATGCCAACACGTTCCAGTGCATCCATGGCGCGCTTTTTATCAGCAGCCCGGTAGCCAAAACCAGGGAGCCTGCCACTTTTCAAACCCATTAGCGCCACTTCCAGGACCGTTATGGGAAAGCTCTGTTGGCTTGGGGCTACCTGAGGCACATACCCGATGCGACAAGAGCTGTCTTGAGGCGGTGCACCCAGCACCTCTATGGTTCCCTTGTCCGGTGTCAAAAGACCCAGAATAAGTTTCAAAAGAGTGGTCTTACCGCCCCCGTTGGGTCCCAATACAGCCAGGAAGTCGCCTTTTTGGACGTGGAAGCTTATGTCTTCCAGCACAGGCGCATTGTCATAGGTGAAGCAGACACCTTCCATACGAACAACAGGTATGGATTGATCGTCCTTTGTGGTGGCAGTCATTATTTTCCCAATACTTTGGCAATGGTTGCGGCGGTATGGATGAGGTTTTCACGCCAGTCTTCCGCAAGCGGATTGAGCGGTTCGACCACCCCACCCAGGGCTTGGGCAACAACGTCCGCGCTTTTGCGAGAAAATTGAGGTTGCACAAAAATAACCTTCACACCGTTTTCTTTGGCATGTGAAATCATTTCTTGCAATTCTATTGGGCTTGGCGACTTGCCTTCCACTTCTATGGCAAGTTGGTCCAACCCGTAATCATGGGCAAAGTACCCCCAAGACGGGTGAAACACCATGAATTTATTATCAGGGGCGCTCACACCTGAAAGCATGGAGCGAATCTGTGCGTCCAGTTCATCCAAATCCTTTAGAAACGCCTCCAGGTTGCCGTTGTACTCCGCCGCATTTTCAGGATCTGCTTCGGCCAACGCCTTGGCCATGTTTGTGGCGATTATTTTGGCAAGGGAAGGCGCCAGCCAAACGTGTGGGTCAGCGATTCCTTCGTGATGGTGCTCATGTGCAGCTTCGTCGTAGTGTTCAGCTTCGCCTTGATGTTCGTGCTCATGTGCAGCTTCTTCATGGTGTGCAGCTTCTTCGTGGTGTTCAGCCGCATCATGCTGATGCACGTGATGCGGCAAGGGGCGTTTTTCAATGCCTGCATCCGTATGCACAATGCGAAGCTTCGGATTGGCGCTTTGGAAGCGGCTGAGCCAGGCCGCTTCAAAGGGCACGCCAATGGCAAAATAGAGCCGGGCTTTACTCAAATGGGCCATCTGGCGCGGCTTGGGTTCATAGGTGGCAGGGCTGGCGCCGGGTTGCACCATGACGGTAACGTCCACATGCTCGCCACCTATGCGTTTGGCAAAATATTCTTGCGGAATAATGCTTACATATACAGGCAGTTTCGCGGCGGAGGCAGGGGCCGAAAAGACAGGGGCAAAGCTGAAAATGGCTGTAATGACGAATAAAAATATGATACTGGCAATACGCGACATGGTGGTCTCCTCGTTGTTTGCAGTACAATGCAACTAAGTTGCATGATTAAGTCTATGCACCAGGCATGCGATTTGGTCAACAAGGAATCAGCGACCGGGGAGGCAATACAATAGCCGCACGAAGTTTCGGGGGAGGGGCAGAGATTATGAAAAAAAGAAGGAAAGAGGCAGGGGAGCAATCAGAGAGATTGCGTAAGCGCCCAAAAATACCGCGCCTTGCCGTCCACGGTATATTCCCTGGTTGCGAGCAAGGTCCAAGGGGACGGAAAGTCGCCCTGTGGGGCCTCATTGGCCAGTATGACCAGCACCCCTGGGCGATTGTTTTTTTCTGGCCGGGGCGCAAGATGGTCGGCCACCAGCTTGATGAGCTCCCGCCAGGGCATGAAGGCCCTGCTCAGGATCAGGTCGGCCTCTTTACCGGGGGGCAGGGCCGCCATCGCGTCCTCCGCACGCCCTTCGTATACATCCACGCCAGGAAGGGGGGTGAAGGCGAGCACTTGTTGCAGGAACATGGCCCTCTTGGCCCGCAGTTCCACCATGGTGTAGCGCCCCTTTTGCCATAGCAGGCGTAAAGGTACGCCAGGAAGACCTGCTCCGGCGCCAAGGTCGAGGGTTTGGGGACTTTCAGGGAGCGGGAGTTCACCGAGAAATTCCGCCAGACTCCAACTGTCTGCAACGAGGGTTGAAAGGATGCCACGCCAATGGTCCACCCCCACGAGATTCATGCGGGCATTCCATTTTTGCAGTAAATTCAAATAGGTGCAGAGATGCTCGGCCAGTGCTGCATCACAAGGAAGGCCCAGTTCTGCGCATGCGGCCAGCACCTGGGGTGGGGTTGCCGCAATAAAGGGAGTTGCACTACGCGACTTCATGCTCTATGAGGCGGCCAGCCCATGCTGGCAGAATTTGATATGAAAAAGGAAGCGCCGACAGAAATACCGACTTGTCGCCTTCACGTTCAGTATGAAATAATTCAGGGTTGATTGACCTGCTCTTAACCCTGGCTTTGCTAACAAGGAGATGCATCATGACCGATACGCTTATCACCAATTGCGCTGTACTCTTTCCCGGACAGGGATCTCAGGAAAAAGGCATGGGGCGCGATCTTGCCGAGGCATCAAAGGATGCCATGGATATGTGGAAAAAAGCCGAGTCCGCCTGTGGCGCCGCCTTGCGAGAAATCTACTGGGACGGTGATGACGCGGCCATGGCCGAAACCAAATATTTGCAGCCTGCCTTGACGGTTGTCAATGTCAGTCTTTGGGCTTTTATCGCCGGCAAGCTTAAGGCGCGTTGCAGCGAGCTCGCCATGGCGGGCCACAGCCTCGGGGAATACAGCGCTCTTGCTGCGGCAGAGGTCTTGCCCATCGATCAGGTGCTGGAACTTGTCTCTCTGCGTGGCAAACTCATGGCTGAAGCAGATCCGGAAGGGAAGGGCGCCATGGCCGCGTTGCTTAAACTCTCCCAAGAGCAGGTGCGTGAAGTTGTGGACGCAGCGGCCAAGGAGAGTGGTGGCATGCTGGTGATGGCCAACTACAATTCCCCGGCGCAATATGTCATTAGCGGGCAAAAAGAAGCGGTTGCCGCTGCAGAGCCTCTGGTCAAAGAACGCAAGGGGCGCTTGGTCCGCCTGCCAGTCAGTGGGGCGTTTCATAGCCCTTATATGGAAGAAGCGGCTAAGGAACTGGCCGGCCAGATGAAGAAATGCTCCTGGAGCAATGCAAAACATCCCATTTTTATGAACACGACGGCAGCACCCCAAAGCGATGCGCAGCAGATCATGCAAACCATGGTCGGTCAGATGACTGGCTCTGTGCGTTGGATTGAAATTGTTTCCGGCATGTACGATGCGGGTGCACGGTGGTTTTGTGAGGTTGGCCCCAAGAATGTGCTGACCAAACTGCTGAAAGGCAATCTTGGGGATAAGGGGGACGATTGGGAAACAGCCACAATAGGTTCTGTGGAACAGGCCGACGCTCTCTAGCCGTTATCAGGTGCTATTTTTAGTAAAAAGGGATTAAAGCGCCTTGTTTCCCTTTTTTTTTCGGTTTTTAAGAGCAAGAAGAGCATTTTTTTCTAGACAAGCTTTAGATTTTCTATCTACAAGGAATAATAAGTATGCGCGCAGAAGATTACATACAGTCGCTCCTGCAGGATATCCTCGCGGAGCAGGACCTGGCATGGCCTGCCAGAGCCCTTGTGGAGCCGCCCCGTGACAAGCAGTTCGGGGACGTGGCGTGTAATGTCGCCATGATTCTGGCCAAAGAAGCCAAGTCCAAACCGCGTGATCTGGCTGAGCGCCTGGCTGCTGCGGCCCTTGAGCGAGGGGAGAATCTTGCTGCCGTGGATGTTGCAGGGCCGGGTTTTCTGAACTTCACCCTTACTCCCGCCTTTTGGCAAAAGACCTTGAACGAGGTGCTGGAAAAGCAGGACGCGTTTGGCCGCTCCTCTATTGGTGATGGTCGCAAGGTCATGGTGGAGTATGTCTCTGCAAACCCAACTGGTCCATTGCATATAGGGCATGGTCGTGGCGCTGCCCTGGGTGACAGTCTGGCCCGAATTCTGCGTTTTACCGGGCACGATGCCGCCACCGAGTACTACATCAATGATGCAGGTCGCCAGATGCTCCTGCTCGGCGCTTCAGTATGGGGGCGTTGTCAGGAAATTTTGGGCCGCACTCCCGCCTATCCCGAAGGCCTGGGGCCCGACGAAGGCTACAAGGGCGATTATATCAAGGACCTGGCGGCGGAGCTGCTGGAAAAGGACCGCGCCGCCCTTGAAACTGCTGAACTGGATGCTGCCGTTGCCATTTGCCGTGATTACGCCGTGGCGCAGATCATGGCAGGCATCAAGAAGGATCTCGAAGATTTCAGGGTGGAGCATCAGGTCTGGTTTTCCGAAACGTCCCTCGTGTCCAGCGGCAGCGTTGAAAAGTCGCTTGATAGTTTGAAGGAGCGCGGCTTGGCTTATGAGCAGGACGGCGCGCTCTGGTTTAAAAGTACTGAATTCGGTGACGACAAAGACCGCGTTTTGCGTAAGTCCAATGGGTACCTGACCTACCTTGCTTCTGACATCGCCTATCACGATGACAAGTTCAAACGCGGTTTCTCGTTGCTGGTAGACGTATGGGGCGCAGATCACCATGGCTACGTGCCCAGGATGAAGGCTGCCATTGAGGCGCTTGGTCAGAATCCTGATGATTTCCAGGTGGTCCTGGTGCAGCTCGTGAACCTGCTCAGGGGGGGCGAACAGATCGCCATGTCCACCCGGGCCGGCATGTTCGAGACGCTGGCTGATGTTGTGGCCGAGGTTGGCGCCGATGCAGCCCGTTATATTTTTCTTTCACGTAAAAGCGATAGCCCGCTCGACTTTGACCTGGAGTTGGTCAAGCAGCAGACCATGGATAACCCGGTGTATTACGTGCAGTACGCGCATGCACGGGTCTGCTCGCTGCGTCGCAAGGCTGCTGAGCGCAGTCTTGATCTAGAGCAGGACGCACGGGCCGGGAGCGGCGAGTTGGCCGCCTTGAACACCCCAGAGGACCTTGAACTGCTCAAACTCATGGCGCGTTTTGGGGATGCCGCTGCAAGTGCTGCAACGCAACTCTCTCCCCATTTTGTCAGTTACTATCTTCAGGAGCTGGCAGGCATGGTGCACCGGTACTATACCGTGCACCAGGTGCTGGCTGCCGAGGAACCAGAGGTTGTTCGCGCGCGGTTACTGCTGATGCAGGCTGCCGCTCACGTTGTTAAAAATGGCCTGGCGTTGCTGGGTGTGAATGCCCCTGATCGGATGTAACCGATCTTAACTGCACCTGCAGGGAAAGGGCTTTTTACGCCGGTGGCCGGCCGCAGTAGCGAGGTGTCCTTATGAAATTCGAGATCGACAAGGGCGAAAAGAAAGGCAGCGGCCAAAAGCGTTACAGGTTCGAAGTTTCCTTGACAGGTGCAGTGGGACTGGGCACAGTTCTTGTTTTGGGAGTGGTCTGGGTCTTTATTTTTGGTGTGCTTGTCGGGCGCGGGTACCAGCCTGAGGATCAGCTCCCCGAGCTCGCCAAGATCATGCCCGAGGCGCATCAGGAATCTGCGCAATCGGGGGTGATCAAGCCTGAGGACCTGCGCTTTCACGACGCGTTGCGGGATGAAGGCAAAGCCGGTAGTGCACAGGCCCAGGCAGAGAAGGACGCAGCTCCTGTTGCGTCCGGCAGCACAGTTCAGGAAAAGAATATCGCCAAGGCAGATAGCACGCCTGTAGCAGCTGAAGAACCTGCTGTTGCTGCTGCTGCACCGGAGGCGGAAGCGGCTGCTTCGCAGCCTGCCGTAAACGCTGCTCCCGAGGTTAAATCCGCTGCCAAGGCGGAGGCCCCGGTGCAGGCGCCCCAGAAAGTTGCAGAAGCTACCAAGCCGGTGCAAAGCCGCATTGATGCACGTGGCCCGGTGGCTACTTCCGGTTCTGAGGAAAAGGCTTCTGAATCTTTTGGCGTGGATGATGAAAATCAGGACCAGACAGTTTATAACTATATTTACCAGGTAGCATCTTTGAGCAAGCCCGAGGCTGCGCTCAGATTTCGCGACAAGGTTCGTTCCCTCGGACTCAAGTCTGAGGTGAAAGTCGTAAAAGGCGAGAAGCAATACTGGCACCGGGTGGTAGTGCTCTTTCAAGGGCGCCCCATCGATACCAGGGAAATGAAAGCCAAACTCAAGAGCCTTGGGGTGGACAAGCCCTTGCTGCGGTCCAAGGCACCTCTTGCCGGGCAGGCCAGCGTCCAACCTGCCAAGGTTCTGAGCAGGCGGTAACTTGCGGCGGAAGTGCCGCGATTAAGCCATTGATTGAGAGGTGGCACACACATGCATCAGTCCTTTGTTCCCAAAAAAGCCTTCTTCACAAAAGGCATCGGTCGCCACAAGAACAAGCTCCAATCTTTTGAGCTTGCTCTTCGTGATGCCAAAATTGAGAAACTCAATCTTGTATATGTTTCGAGTATCTACCCGCCCCATTGTAAGCTGCTGAATCTTGAAGAAGGGGTCAAGGAACTGAATCCTGGACAGATCACTTTTTGTGTCATGGCCCGTAATGCGACCAATGAAAAGGGACGCCTTGTGGGCTCTGCCGTGGGCATGGCTTTTCCAGCCGATTATGCTAACTACGGCTACATCTCGGAGCACACTGCCTTTGGCGCCGAGGAAGAAGAAATAGGCGATTTTGCGGAAGATTTGGCCTCTACAATGCTGGCTACGACCTTGGGTATCGAGTTCGATCCCGAGCAGGCCTATGATGAGCGCCGTCAGTTGTACCTTATGAGCGGAAAGATCATTAACTCTGCTTCCGCCCCTTGCGTAACAACAGGGCAGGCTGGAGTGTGGTCCACAACGATTTCCGCTGTGGTGTTTCTTCCGTAGTTTTTACTGCAGTAGCCGTACGAATAATGTGTGCCCGGAACCCTCGGGTCTTGAAGGTAAGTTGAAGAGAGAACGTAACAAAACAGCAAAAGGTCAAGTGTCCTTCTGTGTTTGCAGGAAGACAATAAGGAAACCTTGGGCTGATTTGGCAGTTCTGACCAGGAGTCTTCATGCAGACGAATAATCAAACGCGTCTTCCCTTGTTTTTACGAGGGTTTGAAATCCTGGGCTCCGTGTTTCTTGCTTTTGTCAGTGAGCTCGGCGCCTTGACCATTTTTTTGGCCAAGGCGCTTCGCGAGCTGTTTACCTCTTCCAAGCTCCTGGCCAAGATTGTGCACCAGGTTTTTTTTATTGGTGTAAAATCCATGTTCGTCATTGCCCTTGTTGGCGTTTTCACGGGTATGGTCCTTGGCGTGCAGGGGTATTATACCCTTGTGAAGTTTGGTTCTGAAGGTTTGCTTGGCGCTGCTGTTTCCTTATCCTTGATCCGTGAACTTGGTCCCGTCCTGACGGCGATCATGATTACGGGACGCGCCGGTTCCGCCATGACCGCCGAAATTGGCATCATGCGCATTTCCGATCAGGTGGACGCGCTGGAAGTCATGGACATGCGCCCCATACGATTTCTGGTTACACCGCGTGTGGCTGCTTCCATTATCTGTTTTCCCCTGCTCACGGCCTTTTTTGATGTCATCGGCATTCTGGGCGGATATTTTTCAGGGGTTGTCCTTTTGGGAATCAATGCGGGCGATTATTTTGCACGTATCGAGACCAGTGTGGTCATGGCGGATGTCATGGGGGGATTCTACAAATCAATAGCCTTTGGTGTGCTGGTTTCCTTGATTTGCTGCTTCCACGGTTTCTTTACCCACCTACGTACTGACAGTGTTGGCCCGGAAGGGGTCAGCAACTCAACCACGTCTGCTGTTGTTCTTTCCTGCGTCAGCGTGCTGGTGAGCGATTACATTTTGACAACGTTCCAGATGTAAGAGCTGCAAGGAGAATAGTGTGAAACGCCTTTCCAGAACCAAAGCCTGGGACATCAAGCTCGAAAATTTGAGTGTCGGGTACCCTGGATACGTGGTCCTGGAGGACATCAATGCGAATATTCCTGCAGGGAAAATTTCTGTTATTCTAGGCGGCTCTGGGAGCGGCAAGTCAACATTGCTGCGCCATATCCTCGGGCTTTCCCTACCGATTTCCGGCAGGATACTCCTTGGAGGACGCGACATTTGTGAGCTCGCCGTCAAGGATTTACGCTGCCTGCGCCGACGCATGGGTGTTTTATTCCAGGATGGGGCGCTTTTGGGCTCGATGACTCTGGGAGAAAATGTGGGCTTGCCTTTGCAGGAACACACTGCCCTGCACCCTGATACGATACGCGAAGTCGTCTTGCTGAAGTTGCGGCTTGTAGGGTTGGAGAAGTTTGCAGATTTTTACCCAGGGCAACTTTCCGGGGGCATGCGCAAACGCGCTGGCCTGGCCCGGGCGTTGGTGATGGATCCACCTATTTTGTTGTGCGATGAGCCTACATCCGGTCTGGACCCCATCAATTCAGCGCTTATGGATCAGTTGTTGGTAAATATGAACAAGCACTTCGGCGTCACAATAGTCGTCGTCAGCCATGATTTGCAAAGTTTGTATACAATTGCAGACTACGCCATGGTCCTGAATGAAGGCGCTGCTGTTTTTGCCGGAGATCTCGACACGTTGCGTGCTACTGATGATCCCTACCTGCGACAGTTTCTGGACAGAAAACCCGGAGATTCCGGCATGCCTGACCTTTCGGAACTGGAGGAAGAGCAGGAGGAAATCAGTAACCAGATTGGAACGTGTGATTTTTAGACCGTGAACAGCATACTGACCAAAAGAAAGGGGCACTTGTCTTTTGGGCTGGTATGCCAAGCTCGCAGCAAGAGGGCTGGAGCGCATGCAAAAGTATTCAAAAGAACTATGGGTAGGGGTATTTGTTTTCATCTGCCTGCTTTGCGTTGGGTATCTGACAATAAAGCTGGGCAAGCTCGAAATTTTCGGCAATGACAGCTACAGTCTCACCGCGAAGTTCTCCTCGGTGGCCGGTCTGCGTTCCGGTGCTGATGTGGAAATGGCAGGCGTGCACATAGGCACTGTGGCAGCCATTTCGCTGGACCCGGAATTTGGCATAGCCATAGTGAAGATGCAGATTGAGAATCGTGTGCCGTTGAGTGTCGATACAATTGCCTCCGTAAAAACCAGTGGTTTGATCGGAGACAAATACATCAAACTGACACCTGGCGGTGCTACCGATAAGTTGAAAAATGGCGACTCAATTACAGAAACTGAATCCGCCATTGACATTGAGGAACTCATAAGTAAGTACGTTTTCGGCGACGTGTAATACTCGCCCTTTTTAGTCAACATTGGAGATTTATATGACCAAAAAAATATTGCCTTTTGTTTTCGCCATTTGTCTTCTGTTGCCCGCTCAAATTTGGGGGGCGCAAACTGCTCAGGAGACCCTGAAGAACACCATTGATGAGATGCTTTCCGTGCTCAGTACCCCCGCTAAAAAAGGTACCCCTGCGTACCAGACCGAACGCGACAAGCTGATGCAGATTATTGGCGGCATCTTTGATTTTGAGGAGCTTTCCGCCCGTGCTGTGGGTGTGCACTGGAAGCGCTTTTCCGACGCGCAGAAGCAGGAGTTCATCAAGGATTTTTCCGGTCTGCTCAGGGGCAAGTACCTTGACCGTATTCAAGCTTATTCAAACGAAAGTGTTGAATATGGAGACATCCGCACCAGCAGCAGGGGAAACGTGGAAGTGCATACGCGCATCGTCCAGAGCAATAACACCATCCCCATTGCCTACCGTATGACTGAAACGGACACGGGGTGGAAGGTGTATGATGTTGTGATCGAGGGTGTAAGTCTGGTGAAAAACTACCGCTCCCAGTTCATGGAGATTCTCGTCAATGGTAAACCTGAAGATCTTCTCAGCGCATTGAAAAAGAAGATTGGACAGAACTCCAACTAGTAGTATTGGCATAGTTTCTTTT
This sequence comes from Desulfovibrio biadhensis, assembly GCF_055388615.1. Lineage (NCBI taxonomy): Bacteria > Pseudomonadati > Thermodesulfobacteriota > Desulfovibrionia > Desulfovibrionales > Desulfovibrionaceae > Desulfovibrio > Desulfovibrio biadhensis. The sequence goes on along the minus strand of NZ_AP042477.1, from coordinate 4,645,844 downwards.
TGATCCATGAATATGGCAGATAGCACGCTTCTTGCTTTAAGAGGCAATACGGGTAATAATCCCACCATCGTTTTGCCTTCCGTTTTTTACTATCGCGGTAGGAACTAGTAAAAACCCTTATTTAAGGGGGGCTTGTCCGTCATGCATGTAAACGTCAGATTTCTGTTGCTCGCTTTTTGCGCCGTGTTATTGCTGGCGTCTGCTGCGTGTTCCCATACTCCCGCTGATACGTTGACCGTTCAAAGATTTTTTCAGCAGGAACATTTGGGGCTGAGTGCTGGCGAACTACCCACCGTAGAGACAAAGTCGGAATCCCGAGCGCAGACCAGAGAGGGAATCGAGCGTAACAGTGTGATCTATAAGGGGGGGTTCGATGATGATTATGGGGACGAACCTGTACTCATTTCCGACCCTCTCAAGCCCTGGAACATGGTCTGGTTCTATTTCAACGACGGGCTTTATCGCGTTCTGCTGCGCCCTTTGGGAAAAGGGTACAACTATGTTGTCCCTACCCAGGTTCGCACCGGCATGGAAAATTTCCTCTATAATATCAAGTTCCCCATCCGTTTCGTGAACAACCTGCTGCAAGGCAAGGTGGTTGAAGCTGGTGTTGAAATGTCCAGGTTCCTTGGCAACACTCTGTTTGGGGGATTGGGCTTCATGGACATAACTGAGTACAAGGAGGCAGCAGCCCCAACGCCGCCAGAGGATTTTGGGCAAACACTGCAGGCCTGGGGCTTTGGTGAAGGCATTTATCTTGTCTGGCCTATTCTGGGAACCAGTACCGTGCGCGATTCCTTTGGGACGGCAGGCGATTACTTTTTTGACCCTGTTACGTACATTGATCCTCTTTTCCTGAATTACAGTAATCCGCTGTGGATGAGTGGAACAGCCTATGGTACGCGGACGTTTGTTTCTTTTGCCGGTACGATAGAGAATTACGACGATCTTTGGGAAGCTGCCATTGATCCTTATACTTCTTTCCGTAACGCCTATGTGCAGAATAGAAGACGCGAATACAATCGCTGACGCTTCTTAGATTCAATGACAATTACTTACGGCGCGTCTTCCAAGAGACAGGAAGGCGCGCCGTATTCTTTTGCAGGATACTTGATGCCAAAACAGGAGGCGCTACATGCATTTGGAACGTGTGGTAGTAAAAGCGGTAAACATCTTTAAGGTTGAGATACCCAAAGAAGTCATTGACTTTTTGCCTGAGCTTGTTGCCGCCACCAGGCAGGAGGACGGCTGTATCTCCTATGTACCGCATCTTCCCCTTGATGATTCCGCCAAGATATATTTTCATGAAGTGTGGGAAAACCAGGACGCGGTTGATAAACACCTTGCAACAGACCATTTGAAAAAGTTCAGGGAGATGACCGCCCCGCATCTGGAAGATACGCGGGATGTAAGCCTTTGGAGAGTCATGCTCTAAGTGTTTTTCTCTTTGCCCCCTGCAGGTATGCCCCTTTTTGGAGGGGGCGCAGTGCCAAGGCAATAATAACCTCCACTCGTTGTTGTGCTAAAGTTTCGTCGCAGGCGGACGAATAGTCGAATGAGGCGGTTCATGCCCCTCGTTTCCGAATGGACGACAGCCAAGGAGGCGAATATGCGCGCCCTTTATTCTATAGTTTTATTGTTGGCGGTTCTGGTTTTCACCAGCGCCCCCACTGCGTGTGCAAAAGGGAAAAAAGAAGCTGAACAACTGCCGCCACCGCCTCCAACAGCCGAGGAGCGCAAGGAAAATAGCGCATCTCAGCTCAGGGGCATTGCCGCCAGGGTTGCGGAGCGGGTTCAGCTCTCCTTGGGGGAGCGTATAGATCTTCGCGGCGTACCTGTTTATGTTCGCCAGCCATTGGATACCCGTTTTGAGCAGGTCTTCTATGATTTCCTGGTTTCTGAACTGGTGAGCAGAGGTGTGAAGGTCTCTGTTGAACAACAATACGCACTGGTACTAGACTATCGAATAGTTGACGGTGTTGTAGTCACATCATCACTGCGGTACAACAATGTATACGTCATGCAGGACTCAAGTATTCAGTTTGTGGGTGATACTGGCGTAGGGCAATCCTCAAAGAATGCCGTATGGAACAGGTTTGCCAAAAGACGTCCTGTCTACGAACCCTGAGATTGAACATACTCGTCGGTTTTTGGCCGTCTGCAACCATGTATATTGGTTGTGGGCGGCTTTTTTTGTGTGACCAATGATGTGCTTTGACCAAACAGAAAGAGGTTTGTTGTTTTTCTGTGGACGTCATCAAGATATGTCATGTGTAAAACAAAATTGTTAAATAAGTAAATTTCTATTTGTGCTTGACTACTTACTGCAAACTGGTTGATAGCAGTAATAACAAAGAAATTTTTGTTGAGGAGCAAGGTGTTTGCAATGGACATGGCGTTTTCTTCCATTATGGAAGCAGAATGCTTCGCAAGTTGCACCCTGTTTTGCTGCGAGAATAGGCAATATGCGCCGTTCATGGTTCTGAGATAACCGTTGACGGAAAAGTCTGCGCCATCCGGGTGTGGTTGTGGCAGAAAGTAGGCTCGTCAGCATGAGAGCGGCGTTTTTACCGACATGTTCCCGAATTATCGGGGACCAGCTGGCAGAAAGGAGAGAGAAGGCATGTACGTCGGATTGAAGATGCTCAAGCGTGGGGATTTTCCCACCGGAACCAAGGATATGCTGGTTTCTGAAGCCGAAAAAATCATGCTGGACAATCGACTGTGGATGTTGCTCGTAGTGGATGGTGACCAGCTTGTCGGCTACGTTAGCAAGGAAGATGTAAAGGCAGCCTTGCCATCACTGGCTACGAGTTTGAGCAAACACGAACTGAATTATTTGCTGTCAAAGCTGCGGCTGGAAAAAATATTGCGCAAGGACGTGCCTTATGTCCTGCCGGAAGCGGAAATCGAGGAAGCTGCACGGCGCATGTATGATGACGATCTGGCCGGTTTGGCTGTGGTCGACACGGATAATCGTCTCCTGGGCTACATCAGCCGTAGCGTCATGCTTGAAGTCCTGGTGGAGGAAATGGGGCTCTACCAGGGTGGCTCTCGCATTGTTTTCGAGGTTGTAGACCGCCCCGGCGTGATCCACGAAGTTTCGGGCATCATCAAAGCCATGGGCATCAGCATTATCGCCACTGGCACCTTTTACCACAAAGACAGGCGCATGGTTGTTTTTCGGGTGCAGACCGAAGATCCTGGCCCAATCATCAAGGCGTTGGTTGATGTCGGGTACCAGATGGCCGGACCCGAAACATTTGCTGCGGAGTGGCGCGAATAATGGCACTTCTCGAAGTCTCTCGGGTAACGCTTACGTTTCGCGGGCTGGCAGCTTTGCTGCATGTTGGCTTCAGTGTTGAGAAAGGACACATTTGTTCTCTTATCGGACCCAACGGTGCGGGCAAAACCAGCATGCTGAACTGCATCAGCGGGCGCTATCACCCTGATGAAGGGGAAATATCCATTGACGGGCAATCTCTTTTAAAGATGCCCCCCCACCGTCGTACCGAGCTTGGCCTTTCCAGAACATTTCAAAATATTGCTCTTTTCAAGGGCTTATCCGTACTGGATAACCTCATGGTAGGGCGCCACAGTAAAATGCAATACGGGCTCCTTTCTTCCATGATGTACTGGGGCAGGGCTCGCAGAGCAGAAGACGCTCACAGGCGCAGAGTTGAAGATGTGATAGATTTTCTGGGGCTGTCGCCCTATAGGCATCAGGTTGCAGGGCGACTGCCCTATGGTGTTCAGAAACGCGTGGAGCTTGGCAGAGCTCTGGCAGCAGAACCGGAATTGATTCTGCTCGATGAACCAATGGCGGGCATGAACCTCGAAGAAACCGAGGACATGGCCCGCTATATTCTGGATATCAATGAAGAGTGGGGCGTTACCGTGCTCCTCGTGGAGCATGACATGGGCGTGGTCATGGATATTTCCGACCATGTCGTTGTTTTGGACTTCGGCAGCGTGCTCGCCACTGGCACGCCCGAAGAGGTGCAACAAAATCCAGATGTGATTGCTGCCTACTTGGGGAGCGATTCCAGCGTCTACCTAGGTCGCTGACCCCTCCTGCCGCAGATAAAGACGAACTGGGCGTCTTTGTTCTGTGTAGGACCAGCGAAACCTGGATTCGTCCTGGACTCGTTTTCATGAACAAGTAAGTACGGGGATTTGTACTCTTCCTTTACGCAGGCCGTCTATTGCATCTGCGCAGAACATCACCGCACGAGAATAATTGAGCGTTGCTCAACGGCAGGCACGTCGTTTGTGATGATGTTCCTTATCCTTTGGGGGGGATATGTCTCGACCCTATGAAACTACATTGCCGCACCTGTTGCTGCGTAATGCCGCGCGATATGGAGATGCCGTTGCCATGCGCGAAAAGGAGTGGGGCGTCTGGCAGCCCTATTCCTGGAAGCAATACGCAGACATAACTGCTGCTTTTGCTGCCGGCTTGAAGTCCCTTGGGCTCGGCAAGGGCGACATTGTCATCCTCATCGGTGATAACCGCCCTGAATGGCTGTGGGCCGAGCTTGCCATACAGTCCATAGGTGGAATGGCGCTTGGGCTCTACCAGGACGCCCCCGCCGATGAAATCGCCTACATTTTCGAATTGGCGGAAGCCAAACTTGTGATTGCCGAAGACCAGGAGCAGGTCGACAAGATGCTGGAACTGCAGCGTACGCTGCCCAGCCTTGAATACGTTGTTTATCACGATGCCAAAGGGCTTTCACGGTATGATGCACCGGGGCTTCTCTCCTTTGAATCGGTAAGGGAGCTGGGCAAGGCCGATGCAGGTTTGTTCAGCCAGTGGGTGGAGGAGCGTACTCCGGATGAACCCTGCCTCATTGCCACAACTTCCGGCACGACAGGTCGCCCAAAGCTGGCCATGCTTTCTCATCGAAACATGCTGGCCATGGCCTGGAACCTGGGGGAAGTGGACGAAAAACGCACCACCGACGAGTTTGTTTCATTTTTGCCTTTGGCCTGGATGGGAGAGCAGATGATGGCTGTCGCGTCTGCTTTGTTGTTCGGCTTTACCGTGAATTTTCCTGAGGAGCCTGACACCACCCAGGAAAACATCCGTGAAATTGGTCCGCATCTGATTTTCTCGCCCCCGCGGGTATGGGAAAACATGACCGCCAAGGTGCAGGTCAAAATTATGGAAACCACCCCCTTAAAGCGGGTTCTTTATAATTTCTTTCTGCCCATTGGCATGCGCCATGCGGACGCTGTATTTTCCGGCCGCAAGCCTGGGGTGGGCCTGGCATTGGCATACAAGTTTGCGCAATGGGGGCTTTTTCGCGCCTTGCGGGATCGCCTCGGTTTTTCACGCATCCGTTCCGCCTCAACAGGAGGGGCGGCCCTCGGTCCGGATACGTTTCGGTTTTTCCACGCCCTGGGTGTGAACCTGAAACAGATTTACGGGCAGACCGAAATTGCCGGTATTTCCTGCATACATCGCGACGGCGCCATTGATTTTGATTCTGTGGGCGCACCAATTCCTGAAACAGAAATCGTGATCTCAGATGAGGGGGAAATCCTTTCACGCTCCCCCGCGGTTTTTATTGGTTACTACAAGAATGACGAAGCGACACAGGAGACGGTTCGAGACGGGTGGCTGCTTTCGGGCGATGCCGGTTTCTTCAATGAAAACGGGCAGCTTATAGTCATAGATCGTCTCAAGGATGTCATGCATTTGCGAGACGGCACCCGCTTCTCGCCCCAGTTCATGGAAAACAAGCTGAAGTTCTCGCCCTATGTAAAAGAGGCCGTGGTGCTGGGAAATAAACGCGACGCCATCGCCGCCATAATTTGCATCGACTACGAAATTGTAGGCCGCTGGGCTGAGAGCAATCTGTTGACCTACACCACCTATCAGGATCTGGCGGCAAAGCCCGAAATATACGACCTGGTGGCGGAGGAAGTTCGGAGCATCAATGATTCCTTGCCGGAGAACACGCGTATAGAGCGGTTTGCCTTACTCTACAAGGAATTGGATGCGGATGATGGAGAGCTGACCCGCACGCGGAAAGTGCGTCGCGGTATGGTAGGGGAGCGTTACGGCGAGCTCATCGAGGGGCTCTATTCGGACCGGGATGTCATTGAACTGGCCTCCTGCATCCAATACCAGGATGGCCGCACGCGGGATATGTGCGGTGCGATTCGCATCCAACACATATAACGCTGCAGCGCTGGGAGACATGCATGGAATATTACATCCAGCTCATCATCAACGGCCTGGTCGTGGGGAGCATCTATTCCCTGGTGGCTCTTGGGTTTGTGATAATCTACAAGGCGACCAAGGTCGTGAATTTCGCCCAGGGAGAACTGGTAATGGTCGGCGCTTATATTTGCTTTTCGCTGACCGTACAATTCCAGCTCCCGTTTTTGGTTTCCTTCTTGATGACATTGGTTTTTTCCGTTGTTCTGGGGTTGCTTATCGAGCGTATGGTGTTGCGGCCGCTCATTGGTGAACCCATTATCAGCGTCATAATGGTCACGGTGGGGCTTTCCACGGTTCTCAAGGCGCTTGTGCAGCTTTTTTGGGGCACGCAGATACAGGTCTTTCCCCAGGTGCTGCCACAGACACCGGTTGTGATTGCCGGCCTGCCTGTTGCGCCCGTGTACATCGCGGCTTTTGTGCTTGCCGGCATGTTGTTCACTGTATTTTCGCTCTATTTCAAATTCTCCCGTCTGGGCATTGCCATGCGGGCAACTGCCTTTGATCAGATGGCGGCCATGAGCATGGGCATCGGTATCAAGAACATTTTCGCTTTGTCCTGGTGCATTGCGGCCGTGGTTTCGAGCATAGGCGGTGTGATTCTCGGCAATATAAACGGCATCAATTCCCAATTGGGGCATCTGGGGCTCAAGGTTTTTCCCGCAGTGATCCTGGGCGGGCTGGACAGCCTCCTTGGCGCAGCCGTCGGGGGGCTGGTCATCGGGGTTCTCGAAAATATCTGCGATGGCGTGGCTAAGCAATTTTTTGACTTGGGCGGATTCAAGGAAGTTGCGGCATTCATATTTTTGGTAATCATCCTCATGATCAAGCCCCACGGCTTGTTCGGCACTGAAGAAATCGAGCGGGTATAATCATGCAGGGAAAGTGCGGTCTCTTTTTCACCAGCTACCGGCAGGAAGCGCAACTTTTTCAAACCCGGTTCGTCAAAGTCTGCATGGGAATTTTCATCCTTGCCATGCTGTTGTGCCCCTTGACGTTGAACAGTTACCATTTGTCCGTACTGAACCTTATAAATATTGCAGTCATAGGCGCGGTATCCTTGAATCTGCTGACTGGCGTCTGTGGGCAAATATCTCTTGGGCACGGTGCCTTTGTGGGGGTAGGGGCCTATGCCACAGCCTGGTTCGCGCGCCATGGCGTGCCCTTTGTGCCGGCATTGCTGCTTGGCGGCGGCGTCACCGCAATGGTGGGCATGTTTTTCGGCATTCCTTCCTTGCGGCTCAAGGGCATTTATCTGGCCATTGCAACATTGGCCGCACAACTCATCCTCGAATACGTTTTTCTGCATTGGGATGCCGTGACGGGAGGACTCAATGGAGTGCCTGTGGCCTCTCCTGAAATATTTGGGTTCAGCTTCGATAACGACGCCCGCATGTTCTATCTGACCTTTGCCTTTGCCATACTTGTCACCCTTGCCACGTCTAACCTCATGCGCACCCGCCCCGGGCGCGCCTTCGTGGCGATAAGAGATTATTACCTCTCTGCCGAGATCGTGGGCGTCAGCCTTTTTTCCTATAAGCTCCAAGCTTTTGCAGTCAGCTCTTTCATGGCTGGAATAGCAGGTGGATTATGGGGGCACTACACCATGTACCTGACCCCGGAACCCTTTGGTATCGGACTTTCCATCAACTACCTGGCCATGATCATCATCGGGGGGCTGGGCAGTATTCTTGGCAGTGTATTTGGCGCAGTGTTCCTTACTTTGCTGCCAGAGGTGTTGAATACATTGGCGGCCTGGGCGGGGAGTTTTTTTCCGGATGTCAGCAACTATTTTCTTGCCATGAAGGGGGGCATATTCGGCCTGGTGCTCATGCTTTTTTTGATTTTTGAACCAGAAGGGCTTGTCAGACGCTGGAGGCTTCTGAAATCCTACTGGAAACTCTACCCCTTTGCCTATTGAGGCAGCCGGGTTACATAGTACAGGTCAAACCAGAACTACGGGAGAATGTCATGAAACGATTGATTCTGTTGCTTGCCCTGTTGGCCGCCATTGCGCTGGCTATGGGTTGTTCGCAGGAAGAAACAAAAGAGCAACCAGCCAAGGAGCCTGCCGCCACCGAGCAGAAAGAGGCAGCGCCTGCAAAGGCATCCGCAGAAGGGAGCGAAAGCGCTACGACCCCGGCAAAACAGGAACAAGCTGCTGCTGCAGAAGACGCCACAACGGAAAAAACGCCCATCGTGATTGGTGTATTGTCAGACTTGAGCGGCCCCACGTCGTCTGTGGGCGCGCCTTATGCTGATGGTGTCATGGATTGCATCAAGTGGATCAACTCCAACGGCGGCATTGCCGGCCACCCGATTGAAGCTCTGCAGGTGGACTACGCCTACGACGTGCAACAGGCGTTGACCGCATACAAGCGCTTCAAGAACGAAGGCATGGTGGCGCTGCAAGGTTGGGGAACAGGGGATACAGAGGCATTGACCGCCTTTGTTGGCAAGGATCAGATACCGACCTTGTCAGCGTCCTACTCCGCGCATCTGACCGACCCTGCAAAAGCCCCCTATAATTTCTTCAACGCGGCAGACTACTCCACGCAAATGCGCGCCGCCCTGAAGTTTTTGAAGGAAAACTGGGATAAGGAGCGCGCCCCCAGGGTGGCATTCATATACCCCGACCACCCCTATGGACTGGCGCCTATTCCGGCAGGCAAGGAATACGCAGAGGAGTTGGGTTTTGAGATCGTAGGCGAGGAAAATGTGGGGCTCAAGGCAACGGACGCCACGACGCAACTGCTGCGGCTGCAAAAGGCCGAACCCGATTTTATTTGGATCGGCGGCACCACGCCCTCGGCCGCCGTCATCATGAAAGACGCCAAAAAACTGCAAATGGACGCCACATTCTTCATCAATATCTGGGGCGCTGATGAAAATTCCTTCAAGCTTGCCGGCGATACCGCCAATGGACACATCAGCCTGCAGACGGCCGCCGTGTATAACGACGACACCGAAGGCTCGAAGCTGATCCGTGAGCTTTCCGGCGGTGAAGTGAAGATGTCGCACTACATTCGCGGCTTCGCCTCCATGCTGGTCATGGCCGAGGGTATCCGTGTCGCCGCTGAAAAAGGGGATATAACCGGCCCCGCAATCAAGGACGCATTGGAAACCCTGCGGGATTACGACCCCATGGGGCTGACGCCGCCTATCAGCTACTTTCCAGACGATCACCGGCCCAATATGGCGGTGAAGCTCTACCGTCTCAAAGACGGCAGCCTGGAGCTGATTACCACCGAAACGCTGGAACGCAAACCTGAATGGCTCGGTAAGTAGCTGTTCTTGTTGAACGATTATAATGCCCCGTGCAGAGGGAGAGACTTGCGTCATGCAGGTCTCCCCCCTTGCACATAAGTCTGGTGTCTGCGGAAAATGCTAAGTTCGAAGGAGCCCTACGGTGTATATGCTTCAGGTTGAGAACGTAGAGGTCGTTTATAACGACGTTATTCTTGTGCTGAAGGGGCTCTCCTTACGTGCTGAAAAAGGGCGGATTACGGCCCTGCTTGGCGCCAATGGGGCGGGGAAGTCCACCACCCTGAAAGCCATCTCCGGGTTGTTGCTTGCAGATGATGGCGAAGTCACTGAAGGCGCCGTACGATATTTAGAGCGCAACATCACCCATGACACTGCGGATAAGATAGTGCGCATGGGGATATTTCAGGTCATGGAAGGGCGCAGAGTGTTTGAAGACTTGAGTGTTGAAGAAAATCTGCGATGCGGCGCTTATACGCGCCCTCGTAAGGAATACGCCGATAGTCTGGAGCGTGTTTACACCTACTTTCCTCGTCTCAAGGAACGCCGCAAACAGCTTGCCGGCTACATGTCCGGAGGGGAGCAGCAAATGCTGGCCATTGGGCGCGCACTCATGGCCAAGCCACAATTGTTGCTTCTGGATGAACCCTCACTGGGACTTGCGCCGCTGCTGGTGGAGGAAATTTTTGAAATAATCAGCCGCGTCAATCAGGAAGAGGGCGTTACCATCCTGCTTGTTGAGCAAAACGCCCGTGCCGCCTTGAATATCGCTTCCATGGGGTATATCATGGAAAGCGGTCGCATCGTCATGGATGGTCCGGCGCAGGATTTGCTGAACAACCCCGATGTGCAGGAGTTCTACCTGGGACTTTCGCAAGGAGGGGACAAACGCAGCTACCGCGACGTGAAACATTACCGTCGTCGCAAACGCTGGTTGGGGTAAACACGCATGAACCCTGCTCCTTTGGGGGTCTTTTTTTCACAGAGTAGAGGCGCCTCAACAATGGGGGGCCGGCCACCGCAGAAACGTCTTTGGCTGGTCTGGAAGTATGATGACCAGCATATGATTCTCCAGCCTATAAACAAAAATCTCGTTCCTACCGGTCAAAAACAGACCATTTCCTTGCAGGAATTTGAAGCCAGTTACCAACCAGCGCCTGAGTTTGTCATTGAAATGGGGCAAGAGGGAGAGCCACGTCCCATCTGGCGTGCGCAAGACACCCCGGCTCCGGAGCCAGAAGCGCAGGAAAAACCAGCGCAGGAAAAACCAGCACAGGAAGCTGCTCCGGATGCTGCAGATTCTGGGAAAAAGCCCTTTTATCTCATCGATGACGAGGAGGAGGACCTGGCAGGAAAGGTTCTTCTGGATGAGGCGGTAAGCGAAGAAGAGCCCGCGAAAGAAGAGGTTGAGCTCGACGTCGAGCGCGAGATTCGCGAACAGGCGCACAAGCGGCGTATGGAGGCTATGGCGCGGGCTGAACGCGAAGCCCGGACTGCATTTGGTCTGGGCGTCTCCCATTTACGTCGGGGAAACAAGGACCGCGCAGAAAAAATTTTTTCTGATCTGGCCGACATCAAAGGGGAATTTGCTCCTGAGCATAAACACATGTTCAATGAGTTCGGCATTTCTTTACGAAAAAATGAATTGTTAGACTTGGCATTGAAAAATTATTTCAGGGCATTGCAGCTCAGCCCCGGGGATGAAAACCTGCATCACAATATAGCTCGCGTTTATTGGGAAAAGGGGGATATGCACAATTGCTCCCTGTATTTGCGTAAATCCCTGGATTTGAATCCTGACATGGAATATTCGCAGCGATTTCTGCGTTATCTGGAAAAACACAAGAAGCGGCGCAAAGGGATTTTTCGTGATCTCTTGCCACATCCAAAAGGGCAGAACAAGAAACGCCCTGGGAATCGTAGCCAGGCAGGAAGAAAAAAAAGATGATCGAAGACCATGCCGAGCGAATCGAGCGTCTCCAGCGCGCTCTGGCAGAGGAGTATATGGCCCGTGGCGACGTGTTTAACGTGCCTGGTCGGTCTCTGATTTTCAAGGTGGATCCGCACTACTGCCTGGGTCTCTTCCCTGGTGTTGTGGAATTTCTTGCCAGACACGCCGGCATGTTCCCGCATAAGGTCCGCGAAAGTCTTGTGCGCACGGGGAACCTTGTGGTGCATCCTGAAACTGGAGCACCATCTCTGCCGCTGCATTTGCTTTGGGATCAGGGGCAGATCGTGAAGCGCGTCAGGATTGAATGTTGTTTTCTCCACGGTGGATTTGTCGACCGCGCCCTGTTGCTTTTTGCCCGGCAGGAAGGGGAGCTGGCCGTTTCACCTCTGAGTGTGGACGCGCAAGAGCGGGACAAGGTGAATGCCTTTCTCGAAGGCAAGACACCCCTCGCCGGTTTGGCATACCGCGAAGTTGCAGAGCAATAATCTAAACAAAACCGGTAAAATATGCCCATTTCACTCATTGATCGACGTCGCATTGAAGCGGAAACCCTTTGGGCTTTCTACAATGAACTGGCGCGCAGCAAAGATGAAGCATACGCCCTTGACGCCATCGCAAGAACTGTCAGCGGCATTGCCTATAAGGCGGGGCAGGATTTTGCTGCAAAAGCTCCCGCCAGCCCATCGCTGGAACATTTTTCTTCCGTAGTGGACCTTTGGAACGGCACTGGCAACCTGGAAATCGTAAACGTGGAAAAGGAGGCGGACAGGCTTTCCTTTTCCGTAAACCGCTGCAAATACGTAGAGCTGTACCGAGAGATGGGGGTTCCCCAGGCGCTTCTTCCAATTCTTTCCTGTAGTCGGGACGCTCCTTTTGCCAGGGGATATAGCAAGTCGTTGAAATTTATACGACAACATACCATTGGCGAAGGCGCTACAAGCTGCGACTTTCTTTTTCAGTGGGAGGTTGCATAGCAGCTTTTTTGCGGTCAGATGTGTTTGCTGCACTCTGGCCTTGACAATTCAGGGCGTTAGAAGCCATGACACAGCGACGTTTCGGTTGTTGCCAGAACCAATGTTCGACAGGGTGCACGTCGCCCAATCCATACAAGAAAGCCACTGATGACTCTTGCAAGCCTGCTGCAATACCTTGTCTCCGGCCTGACGGTCGGCGCCACCTACGGCCTAACAGGCCTGGGCTTTACCATTATTTTCAATACCACCGGCATCATCAATTTCGCCCAGGGGGAATTTGTGATGCTGGGAGGTATGGCCAGCGTCTATTTTTGTTCCGTTGTAGGGCTGCCATTGCCTGTGGCGATTCTGTTGGCAATGATATTGACCACGGTCGTCGGGGGGGCTATCGAGCGGTTTACAATCCGCCCTGTGCGTAAAGCTGGCGTTATCCAGTTGATTATCATCACCATTGGTTTGTCCATTGTCATTCGCGGCATCGCCATGCTGGTATGGGGCAAGGATACCTTTGCACTCCCTCCATTTTCAGGCGATCAGCCAATAATGTTCCTTGGCGCTGCTATAATGCCTCAAAATCTTTGGATTCTGGGCATTACATTGCTGCTTTTACTGGCCTTGAAGCTCGTCTTCAGCAGTACGCTTTTCGGCAAGGCCATGCTTGCCTGTTCCTATAACCCCAAGGCCGCGTATCTGGTAGGGGTAGGGGTGCCGCGTATGGTGCTGTATTCCTTCATGATATCTGCTCTCGTTGGCGCCATAGGCGGTGCAATTCTGGCGCCGATCACCCTGACCTCCTATGACAGGGGCATTTTGCTTGGGCTCAAAGGCTTTGCCGCCTGTATTCTTGGAGGCCTGGGCAACCCCTTTGGCGCTGCAGCAGGGGGGCTGATCATTGGTGTTATGGAATCCTTTGGTGCTGGGTTTATTTCCTCTGCCTACAAAGATGCGTTCGCTTTTATCATTTTGCTTTTGCTACTCTTTGTGAAACCTTCTGGACTCTTCGGCCGGGCAAGCGCCGAACGCGTATAAAGGGGAGCGCCCCATGCTTTGGCATAAAAGCGCGAGCGCCCAGGTTGCTGGATTCCTGTTGTTGCTTCTGGCTCTGCCGCACATGCTGACCAATGATTATTACGTCAGCGTGCTCTTGCTGTCCGTATTTCACGCCATCATTGCGGTGGGGCTTAACCTGCTTATGGGGTATGCAGGGCAAATATCGCTGGGGCACGCCGCCTTTTACGGCCTGGCTGCCTACACCAGCGCCATTGCCACCTCCACGTTCATGTTGCCCATCTGGGCGGGCGGGCTCATTGCTCTTGCCCTGGTTTGCGTGGTGGCTTTCCTCATTGGTATCCCCACACTTAAGCTCTCCGGCCATTATTTGGGCATGGCGACCCTTGGTTTCGGGGTCATTGTCTTTATTGTCCTGAACGAAAGTGTAGAGCTTACTGGTGGGCCGTCCGGTTTTGTGGGGATTCCGCGACTTGAGCTTTTTGGCTACACCTTTGCCTCGGATATCTCGTATTATTATTTTTCCGTTGTGGTGTTGTCGCTGGTAGTGCTTGCAAGTCTGCATTTGATCCGCTCCCGCACTGGCAGGGCTTTGCGGGCGCTGCACACAAGTGAAAAGGCTGCGCAGACATGCGGTATCGACATCGCCCGCTACAAGCTGATGGTATTTGTAATTTCTGCGCTATTCGCGGGCTTGGCCGGTGTGTTGTACGCACATTATTTGAGCTTTGTCGCACCCAGTTCCTTCAGCTTCATGTTCTCCGTTGTGCTTGTGACAATGGTCGTTTTGGGGGGCATGTCTTCCATCTGGGGTGCTGTGGCCGGAGCTTTTTTCCTGACCATTCTCCCGCAGTTTCTGCATGTATTTGAAAAATTCGAAGTGCTCATCTTTGGCTCCATTCTGGTTTTGAGCATGATGTTCATGCCGAATGGCCTGGCAGGGGCGCTGGAAAAGGGATGGCGGCTGCTGCGCCGCCGGTCTCTGGCCTCGGATGCAGGAGGTCAGGGATGAGTGTGAGCCCGCTGCTTTCCTGTGAAAAACTGGTCGTCCGATTTGGCGGCGTTTACGCGCTCAATGGCGTTGATTTTTCTGCGCCCGCGGGTGAAATAAGCGCGATTATCGGTCCCAACGGTGCTGGAAAAACCACCCTGATCAATGCCATCAGCGGGTTGGGCCCCTTGGCGGAGGGGCGTATTGTGCTGCAGGGGCAGGATATCACCGCCTTACCCAGCCACAGCAGAGGTAAGGCCGGCATTGTCCGCACTTTTCAAAACCTTGAGATTTTCTCCAATATGAGTGTGCTGGAAAATGTCATGACGGGGCGCCACCGGCAGGTTCGCTATAACTTGGTGGACGCACTTTTCAAGACGCCCCGTTATCGCAGGGAAGAACGCGCCTGCCGCGAGGCCGCACGAGAAAAACTGGCGTTTGCGGGGCTTGAAGGATTCGAGGACGTACCCGCCGGCGATTTGGCCTTTGGCAACCAGCGCTCCCTGGAGCTTGCCAGGGCTCTTGCCGCCGAGCCTGAGCTTCTCTTGCTCGATGAGCCCGCTGCTGGTCTGAATATGAAGGAGACCCGTACGCTGGCAAAGCTTATCCGGCGCATACGCGACGAACTCGGCATTACCATCGCGCTTGTGGAACACGACATGGATCTGGTCATGGGCATCAGTGACAGCGTCACGGTGCTGCAGTTTGGGCAACTTCTTGCGAAAGGAGCTCCGGGTGAGGTGCAGCGCAATCCCGAGGTCATAGCCGCCTACCTGGGCGATGATGACGAAGAGGAATTGGCGGCCGGGGGGATGCGCCAATGATCACCGTCAAGAACGTGGATGTTTTTTACGGGAAGATTCACGCCATCAAGCGTGTGTCCCTGCATGTGAAAAAGGGTGAAATCGTTGCTCTTATTGGCGGCAATGGCGCTGGCAAAACAACGCTTTTGACGACCATTTCGGGCATCAATCGTCCTTCACATGGAACGCTGGTTTGTTTGGACAAGGATATCACACGCATGAGCCCCGACCGTATTGTGCGTCTGGGGGTCTCGCACGTTCCTGAAGGGCGTCTTGTTTTCGGCCCCATGAGCGTGGAAGACAACCTGGCCCTGGGCGCCTACACCAGAGGGCGCAAGGCAAAAAACGACACGGCACGCGACCTGGAAGAAATGTACTCCATGTTTCCTGTGCTGCGTGAGCGGCGTAAGCAAATGGCCGGTACACTTTCCGGTGGCGAGCAACAGATGTTGGCCATGGCCAGAGCTCTGATGGCCCGTCCAAAGCTGCTTTTGCTGGATGAACCTTCCATGGGGCTGGCGCCGACAATCACCAAAGAGATTTTTCGCCATGTGAAAGCCCTGCGTGAAAATTTTGGTCTTACAGTGCTGCTGGTAGAGCAGAACGCGAAAAGCGCCCTCCAAATTGCCGACAGGGGCTACGTATTGGAAACGGGGCGTATCATACTCCAGGGGCCGGCAGAAGAGCTTCTGGCCAACCGCGACGTGCAGCGCGCCTATCTTGGCCGTGAGCCCGACGCGACTGCCTGAGCAGAGAATCTCAGCCCACGAGTGAGGAGTCGCCATGTACTGGGATCAGGAATACGAATGCATAGGGCGCGACGAACTTGCCCAGCTGCAACTCGAACGATTGCAATCCACTCTGAATCGCGTTGCCCGCAACGTGCCTTTTTATCGTGAAAAGTTCGAAGAGCTGGATATCGATCCTGACGGGTTTCTGGATATCGGAGACATCCGTAAGTTGCCTTTCACATCCAAGCAGGACATCCGCGACAATTACCCCTATGGTTTGTTCGCAGTCCCCCTGCGGGAAGTTGTGCGGTTGCAGTCTTCTTCGGGCACCACGGGTAAGCCCACTGTTGTAGGGTATACCAAAAACGATGTGAAACGGTGGGCGGACCTTGCGGCGCGTATCCTGTGCGCCGGCGGGCTCACACGTGACGATGTGCTGCAGATAGCCTTTGCCTACGGATTGTTTACCGGTGGATTTGGCCTGCATTATGGAGCAGAACGCCTGGGTGTTTCCGTTATCCCGAGCTCCAGCGGCAACGCACGCAGACAGATTCAGATCATGAAGGATTACCGCGCCACCGCCCTTGCCTGTACACCCAGCTATGCCTTGCACCTGGCAGACACCATTGATGAGATGGGCTTGACCATGAATGATTTTACCCTCCGCTGGGGACTTTTTGGCGCTGAAGCCTGGAGCGAGGGCATGCGTCAGGAAATTCAGGAACGCCTTGGTGTTGTGGCTACGGACAACTACGGAATCAGCGAAGTCATGGGGCCTGGTATTGCCGGTGAATGTCTGGAGCAGGGTGGGTTGCACGTCAATGAAGACCACTTCTTTTTCGAAATAATCAATCCGGAATCTCTGGAACCCGTGCCTGACGGTGAGGTCGGGGAACTGGTCATCACGTCCCTTACCAAAGAGGCTTTTCCCGTTGTCAGGCTGCGGACGGGCGATCTTGCCAGACGCATCGTGGACCCATGCCCTTGTGGCAGAACCTTCCACCGCATCAGCCGCGTTTTAGGGCGTTCAGATGACATGATCACCATCAAGGGGGTCAATGTCTTTCCTTCCCAGGTGGAAGAGGTGCTATTGCAAGTAGAGGGCGCTGAACCGCACTACCAGATTGTTGTCGAACGCGAGCAGAATCTGGATAAGGCGACTGTGCTTGTCGAAGCCACCGAAGCCCTGCACTTTGACCAGATGAAAAAGAACCGCGAACTTATTGACCAGCTTGAGCGCCGCTTGTCCTCCAACCTGGGAGTGCATGTCGGGGTCAAACTTGTGGAGCGGAAAAGTCTGGAACGAAGCGAAGGAAAAGCAATGCGCGTTATCGATAAGCGCGAGCTGTAGGTCGGACAATGATGCCTGCGTAGAATCTAGCGTTTTAATAATGCGATCAAAAAAGGGGGCGCCTTGGCCAAGGCGCCCCCTTTTTCCATTATGCTTCTTTCAGCCGGAGTATTCTACTCGGCGTCTTTTTTACTTGCCTCGATAACCTTGTCGGCTACCGGCGGGGGGGCTTCCTCATAGTGGTCGAACTCCATGATGAAAGTGCCCTGACCGCCAGTCATCGAGCGGAGGTCCGGAGCATACCGCAGCACTTCGTTCATGGGGACGTGCGCCTTGATTTCCGTAACGCCTCCCGTGGAGTCGGATCCCAGAACCTTACCGCGACGGCTGGAAAGGTCGCCAATGACGTCGCCCATGTGTTCGTCAGGGATGGAAACGGTCAGCAGGACAATGGGTTCCAGCAGAATGGGTTTGCACAGCTCCATGGCCTTTTTGAAAGCCAGTGAGCCAGCGACCTTGAAGGCCATTTCAGAAGAGTCCACCGAATGGTAGGAGCCGTCGTACAGGGTGACCTTGAAGTCGACAACAGGGTTGCCGGCCAGGTAGCCGCGGGCAGCAGCTTCCTGAATGCCCTTGTCCACCGCAGGGATAAACTGACGTGGGATAACGCCGCCTACAATGGCGTCCACGAATTCGTAGCCTGCACCGCGGGGTTGGGGCTCCATTTTAATCCAGCAATCACCGAACTGACCACGGCCGCCCGATTGCTTTTTGTGGCGTCCCTGGACTTCGGCATTACCTTTGATGGTTTCGCGATAGGGAACCTTGGGCGGTTTGAGGACTATGTCGGTTTTGTAGCGACGCTTGGCGCGTTCTACAGATGTTTCGATGTGCAATTGCCCCATACCTGAAAGCAGGATGTCGGCGCTTTCCTCATCACGTCCGAGCTGCAGCGTGATGTCTTCGTCCAGGAGCCTGTGAACCGCCTGGTAGACCTTGTCTTCCTCGCCCTTTTCCTTGGGGGTCAGTGCGTAGGTAATGAGTGGCGGCGGCAGCACGGGTTTTTCGAGCTGAAAAACATTTTTTTCCGGGCAAAGCGTATCACCCGTTTTGGTGTTTTTCAGCTTGGCTGCGGCAACAATCGCGCCCGGCCCTTGTGGCCCTTTGCATTGCACCTGGGTCTTACCGCTCAGGTACAGCAGCTGCCCGACGCGCTCGTTTTCGTCTTTGGCTGGGTTGAAGTATGTGGAATCAGGAGCAAAGCTTCCGGAAAGCACCCGCATGATCGTAACCTGCCCGGCAAACGGGTCCGCCAGTGTCTTGATGACGAATGCGACAGGCGGTCCATCGGGTGAGGAGGGCAGCTCATTGCCTTCAACGCCCTGCCATGGCGCGTGTTCCAGGGGCGAGGGCATCAGTGACTGAATGCTCTTCAGAAGCAGGGAACCGCCCTTGTTTTCGAGGGCTGCACCAACGCACACAGGAGCAACCTGACCGCTGACAACACCCTGCCGCAGGCCGGCCCAGATGTCTTCGTTGGAAAGCTCCCCTTCCTCAAGGTATTTCTCCATGAGGTCTTCGTCACTTTCCGCAATGTTTTCCACGGATGTCTCACGCAGGGCGTCCACTTCATCCTGCATGTCAGCAGGTACGTCGCCTTCGGTAATCTTACCGTCGGCTTCGAAGAAGTAGGCCTTGTTCTCCAGTACGTCCACAACACCCTTGAAATCGGCTTGTTGTCCGATGGGCATGTGCAGCAGAACAGGCTTGGCCCCAAGCATGGTGCTCAAGCCTTCGAAGGCCATGTTGAAGTCTGCACGGTCACGGTCCATCTTGTTGATGAACACGAGCCGGGCAAGGCTAGCCTTTTCGGCTGCGGTCCACAGTTTTTTCGTCAGGGGGCGGACGCCGTCAACGGCGTCGATGACAAAGACTACCCCGTCAACGCCTCGCAGCAGGAATTCCATATCCCCGCTGAAGTTGTTGTCGCCAGGGGTGTCGATCAGGAAGTGAGGACTCTTTTCCCAGTTGAATTGCGCAAAGGCGGGCTGAATACTGCCCCGGCGCTTGATTTCTTCAGGTTCGTAGTCCAGCTGGGTGGCGCCTTCCTCAACCTTGCCCAGCCTGTTAATCACGCCGGCGGTAAAGAGCAACATTTCCGCAACAGACGTCTTGCCGCATCCGCCCGTTCCGACGAGTGCGTACGTTCTCTGGTCTTCCAACGCGTTGGCCATGTGCCTCTCCCTTTTCAGCTGTCTGTGGTCGGTATACTTTCTTGCCTTGGCAAGGTAATGGCTTCGAGCGCTCCTTTCTCCATATTCTCTTGTGACAGTTCCATGAAGGAACCGTTACGACATATGGATAGGGCAAGATGAATGTCAAGTGTAAACTATACTGGACATTTATAGTGATGGTCTGACCACACCTCCTTTAATAGGAAAAATGATAATGAAAACGGCATCCACACTGCTTCTTCTCGCTTCTTTGGAAATAGATTGCAATGCCCCCTGGCTTGTTTTTTCTGCAACCGAGGGGAACAATCAGGTATTGAAACATTCTTTGGAAAAGTATGGGCAGCTTGAACCCGTGCTTGTTACAAAAAAAGAAAACAAGTGGCTTCTCGTGCACGGAATACAAAGAGTGCAGGCGCTCTCTGCAATGAACAGGCAGATAATTGCACGGGAAGTGGACGATCTCCCGCAGCACGAGCTGGCTTTGCTGCGTCTGGCTTGCAATAAGGCTTACACGCTTGGAGAAGGTGTGCCCGTCTCGCTGTTGCTTGCAGCTGTTCGTTTTTTCCAGAGCCGGGTGGAAGCCAAGACATTGGAGCAGGTTCTGCCACAGGCCTTTGGATTGAGCCAAAAATCCAAGACATGGCGCAGGGTGGTGCAATGGGCATCCATTTTTCCTGAAGACGCCTCCTGGAACAGGCATCTTGTCGAAGAGCGCATGCCCTTGAGCGGTGTGGAGCAGATCAGCCGATTCGACAGTGCGGAACGCCAGACTCTGGAAGTTCTTTTTCAGCGGCATGCCTGGAGCACAGGTGGCGCCCGGCAACTGCTGGGATTGATTTGGGAGACTTCGCGCAGGGAAGGTGAGAGCGCGGCGGATACCCTGCAGCGAGCTGGTATTCACGCGCTGGAGGATGCTTCCCTTTCTCCCAAGGACGCCATGGCCAGAGTGCTGGATGCCCTGCGAGAAGTACGCAACCCTGTGCGTACTGCCCTGGAGCGGGAATTTGGCGAGGCTGCCAGGACATTGGCAGCTGGATCTGCCTGGAAGCTTGCGCCCGAACAGAATTTTGAGACCGGAGCGCTTCATGTGAGCGCACGGTTGCCCTCTCCGGAAGCTGCGCGCAAGGCAGCCGACAAACTCAAGGACATGGCGGATTCCTCTGCATGGCAAAAAGCCTCCCAAGTGGGGAGCAAGGAGCAAAGGGGGGGGCAATGAGTGAACACAAAAATCCCTTTTTGCCCCCACACCTGCAGGGGATTGGCAATGTTTTTGTGGAGTCCGGGCTCGATGCGGAAACGTGTCCAGGGCTCATGGAGCGTATCAAAGCGCGCTTACCCGAAGCAGTTTGGCATGAATTGCCACGTGGCGAGCGCCCCCCGGAGGTTGGAGTAGGGGAGCACGCTCTTTGGCTGAAAGAATACAAGGGGCGATTTTTGCGTGGTTGTCCCGGCACCAGGCATTATCGTTGCTGCGGGTACAAGATTGCGCACATTGGCGAGAATTGCCCTGTAGGGTGCAGCTATTGCATTTTACAGGCCTATTTTCAGGACAGGGTGCTCAAGGTTTGGGCCAATCGCAGGGATTTGTTTTCTGAACTGGAAACAGTTCTTTCCGCACCTGGGCAACGTCTGCGGCTTGGAACGGGCGAGTTTACCGATTCCCTGGTGCTGGAGCCCCTGACGGGGTGCAGTGCTGCCCTGGTGGCTTTTCTGGCTGATTACCCCAACGCGGTGCTGGAGCTGAAAAGCAAGGTTGTGGACCTTTCATGGATGCCTGCCGCGCGCCGGACTGAGGCCGTATTGCCGGCCTGGTCAATGAATGCTCCCCGTATTGTCGCCGAGCAGGAAGGGGTGGCGGCTTCTTTGGAGGAACGTCTGCAGGCCGCCAGAGAATGCGCTGATGCGGGGTTCAGGGTCTGCCTCCATTTCGATCCCATCATCCGCTACCCGGGGTGGGAAAACTGCACGGACGGGTATCCGGCAACGGTGGCCATGATTGCAGATTACTTGCGCCCCCATGAGGTGGCTTACATCAGTATGGGCAGTTTTCGGTTCATGCCGCAGCTCAAGGCCGTGATGGAGCAGAATCACCCTCAGGCTCGTTATGTGTATGATGAATTTGCCCCTGGTCTGGATGGCAAGATGCGGTTGTTGCGTCCTTTGCGCGTGGAGCAATTCCGTACAATTGCGGGACTGCTGCAGCGTGCGGGATTTGACGACGCACTGTATTTCTGCATGGAGTCTGACGAAGTCTGGCGCGAAGTGCTGGGGCGCACTCCACGCCAGTTGGGCGGCCTTGCGTCCTACCTCATGGCAAGAGCCTTCGGCGTTTGATGCTATGCTATAGCCCACTTTTTGGGGCGGTCAGACAACAAGGAGTGCCCGCACTGGACTGGCTTCGCCGTTTGCTATGGAAAGTGGAGCGCAGAGTAATGTGTAACGCCCCGCAGCTACGTTGGACAAGTCCAATCCTTCCAGAATGAGCACCCCTTTGCCAAGGAGCGTTTTGTGAACAGGGTAGTCCTTGCTGTCGAGGGGTTCTATGGAACAGGCGTCTATACCGACGAGGGGGGTGCCTTTTTGCGCTAGCCACGCAGCTGCCTCCTGGCTGAGCGAGGTAAATGACGGCGGGATGCTGCCGCTGGCATTGAGGCGCAGACGTGAGTTGGCAGTGTGCAGCAACAGGGCCTCACCTTTTGCAATGTCGCAGTGCTCGATATCTTTTCTGGTGAGGATGCGCGGGTGTTCCTCGGCCGTTTCCAGGACCAGGGCGGGAAGAATAAAGCTCTCCGGCGGGTAATCTTTCTGTCGGCGCCCCTCTGGAATGAAGTGAGCCGGAAAATCCATGTGTGTGCCATGGTGCGCGGACATGGATAGGGCCGCCACCTCGCAGCCATGGGTGGGAATATCCAAGGCAAGGGTGCGTGTAAAAAGGGGATCGCCCGGAACTGGTGCGGCGTCATGTTCCATTTCCAAGCTCACATCCAGGACACGATTTTTGGGGTGCAGCATAGCTTTCCTCGCGGGGTTTATTGATATAAAGCTTGTTGCGCAGAAGGAATTTTGCTACTTAAAGACAGCGCATACAACACTTTTTCCGGAGCCTGCATGAGCAATTCTCACGAAGTTTTCAGCAGCCATTTGAGGAGCAATGGCCTAAAGCTCACCCCGCAACGGGAATTGATTCTCGATGTTTTTACGGAAACCGAGGGGCACCCTGCACCTGAAGAGCTGTATCAGGCTGTGAAGAAACGGGATCGCTCCATCGGACAAGCCACGGTGTATCGTACCCTGAAGCTGTTGTGCGAAGCGGGCATTGCCAAGGAAATGCATTTTGGCGATGGGCTTACCCGTTACGAGAACAGACTGGGGCAAAAACACCATGACCACCTTATTTGCGAAAAGTGTGGCAAAAATATTGAGGTGGTCGATCCTGTCATTGAATCTTTGCAAGAAGAGCTGGCCGCCAAGCATGGTTTCAAGCTTACAAGTCACCGCATGTACCTTTATGGCTTGTGCGAAGGGTGCCGCAAAACCGGCAAATAGTACTCCCTGAGCTTTTTGCGCTAAATATGCGAGGCAACCCATGACTTTTTCCAGTCCGGCATTGGTAACGCGGCTGCGCTATCTTTGTATTCCGCTTTTTCTGAGCGCTGCGGTTTTTTGTACGGTGGCGACGGGTCTGGCCTCTTCATCCAGTACTTCCAAATCCAGCGAAAAGCACTCGCCCCGCCATGTCATGGCAGGGGATTTCATTTTTTCTGATTTGTTCACCACCAAGCCGGAAGCCTCTGCTCGTTTTTATAAGAAGGTTTTTGGCTGGGATTTTGGCTTTGCATCCGATGGCAGCCGTGGAGTCATGGTCATCACCATGAATGATCGCTATGTCGGCAATGCCATAACGGTGCAGTCGGGAGAAGGCAGAACTCGCTGGCTTTGTTTTATAGCCGTACCGGATGTGGAGCGGACGTTGCAGCGTGTAAAAAAATTCGGCGGTCTTTCGCCTGGCGCCACCCGCACCGTCAGAGGGCGTGGGATATTTGCCCTGGTGCGCGATCCCTCCAACGCAGCTTTTGCCGTCACCATGCCTTCGCCCTACCTTACCCTGCCCCCTGCAGAAACGCCCAGTGCCTGGGCAGGCAGCGAACTCTGGACAACCGACGTTGTGGGCACCATGGAATTTTACGCATCCCTTTTTGGTTATGACAGTTCCCTGGTGCCGGCAGAAGGGGGCCGGGACATAGCTTTTCTGCGCAAGGGCGGCAAACTCAAAGCCACGATTACAGAAATTCCCTGGAACAACACAAATGAAGAGTGGATTCCCTATGTCTATGTACAAGACGTTGCCGCTACCTGTGCGCGTGTAACGCAGGCCGGGGGAAAGGTGCTGGTCGAGACGGAAAAAGGCGAGCGTATCGGGCAAACTGCGCTGATTGCTGACCCGCAAGGTGGCGTGATTGGCATCCAGCAGGTCCCGAGGTGATGCGGATAGCGTGATTTTTAACGTGTGCTGTAGCTGAGATTTCTACCAATTAGGCTTGCCCCCCGTGAAGTGAAGTTGATGTTTTTTCCACTATATGCGCATGGCAGCGTAGAATCTGGCCATGGTGGGGTTCGAGTATATTTTGAGCCGTGAGAGCAGCCAGGAGGCGCTTTTGTCTCTGGCCTTGAACCTATGCACATGGCGTGGGTTTTTTCCTGGAAGGTTGGCGCCGAAAGAGGTGCAGAAAAAGACCTGAAAACCTATATCTCGTGCGATTTCCAATGCTTCGGGGCTGTATTTTCCCCATGGCCAGGCAAGGCTGCAACGCGTAAGCGGGCGGCACATGGCGTAGGCCAGTTCCCGCTCCAGGATGACGCGGCACTGGGTCAGGTCGTGGCGGACCCTTCTTCTGTAGGCGTCCTCGGTCTCCATCTGCCCCCACTGTTCTGCGGGAAGATCCAATACCGCTTTTTTAAGCGCCTGTGTCTTTTCCTTGTCCAAAAAGAAGTCCGTGGCCTTTTGCAATTCTTGCGGCACCAGGGATTCCACCAGCGAAATCAGTTCGTTTGAAAGAATGAAGCCACGGTTGGGCAGTCCTGCCAGCTCCGGAAGTATGGGCAATCCGTAAGGCATGGCCTGTTCCGGCCTGTCGAATGTCCTATGGCGGGGGGCGGGTTGGTAAATCTCCATCTCTTCAGGTTTATCCTGCCATTTCTCCACAGGAGGAGCTCCCCAGACGGGCGCATGGCTCAAGGAATGCGCAGCAACGTCCAGTACGCCTGAAGCTTCGGCGACTCTGGCTTCATCCCAGCTCATGAAGCGGTCTTTTCTGACGGCGTTGCCCACTTCGTCGGTAAAATATGGGGAATCGATGCTTTCCAGTATTCCATCGCGTTCAGCCGTATTTTCTTTTGATGTAGGGCGGAGGCCTTTTGGTTCGAGTCTGTCCGCCACTGCAAATACGGTTGCGTGGTGCCCGTATTGACTGAGGATGGGCTTGGCGTAGATGTAGTTGTCGAGGTAGCCGTCATCGAAGGTGATAAGCACGCTTTTGCGTGGCAGCTTGGCGCCGTTCAGCAGAAAAGACGCGGCTTCTTCCAGTGATACGCCATGATACCCGGCCTTGGCCATGGCGCGACAGTGCTCTTCAAAGCGCTCAGGCGTCACTGCAATGGAGCTGGGCGCTTTGCTGATGTAATGGTAGAGAAGGACTGGTAAGCTTTTAGTCACGATTGCCAGATATCTGTCAGATGCTTGACACTCAATTTTTCTGCACTATCTCAATAACTACGGAGCATCCCTGACACGACACAAGAGGAGAATAATCGAGAATGAGCGTCGAATACAAGGATTACTATCAAATTCTGGGAGTCTCCAAAAGCGCCCCCAAAGAAGAAATCTCGAAAGCTTACAAGAAGCTTGCCCGTAAGTATCACCCTGACTTGAACCCCGACGACAAGAACGCGGAGAACAAGTTCAAAGAGGTGAACGAGGCCTACGAGGTACTCAAGGACCCTGAAAAGCGCAAGCTCTATGATCAACTGGGACCAAATTGGCAGCACGGTCAGAACTTCGATCCACCTCCAGGATATGAAAATGTCCGTTTCCACTTTGGTGGTGGTGGCGGAGGCGCCCAGGGGTTTGATGCCAGCGGCTTCAGCGATTTCTTCGAAACTATTTTTGGTGGCGGTATGGGAGGCTTTCGTAGCGGTGGCGGCCCTGGCATGGGCGGATACGGCGCCGAAGATCTTTTTGGCGCCGGGCAAGGCTATGCACGGCGCCCCCGTAAGGGAAGAGATGCGGAAAGCACCCTGGAGCTTTCCCTGGAAGAAGCCTACCGCGGCGGACAAAAGACATTGAGCCTGCAAGAACAAGGGCCGGGCATGAGGCCCCAGCTCAAGACTCTGAATGTGAATATTCCAGCCGGGGTCAAGAATGGCGCCCGTATTCGTCTTGCAGGCCAGGGCAACCCCGGTGCGGGAGGCGGCCCCAGTGGAGATTTATACCTGAAGGTGCGCATTGTGCCGCACAGCAGTTTTTCCATGGACGGGGTAAATATTGTTTACGATTTGCCGCTGGCGCCCTGGGAAGCTGTCTTGGGAGCGAAAGTTCGCGTGCCCACCCTGGATGGCGATGTCGATCTGAACATCCCGGCGGGGAGCGACAGCGGTCAAAAGCTCAGGTTGCGTGGACGCGGTCTGGGGCAAGGGGCAAACAAGGGTGATCAACTCGTGCGCCTGGTCATCAAGACACCGCGCGAAATAACTGATGAAGAAAAGGCCCTGTGGGAACAATTGGCAAAGGAATCTCGTTTTTCACCGCGGAATTGATTGCCGCTGCGCAGCAACTTGGAGCCAAAGGAAATCGAAATGCCCGTGAAACATGAAAATGCCATGAATGTACCCGTACGTTCGCAACGGATTTCCTGGGTCGAGTTTCAAGAGGTAACCGGTTGCCACCCGAGCAGACTTGGAGAGCTCATAGAGATGGGGTGGCTGGAGCCCGAGATGCCTGCTCCCCAGGGCGCCGAAACGTATCTTTTCCGCGTCGAGGATATCTACCGCGTCCGCAAGCTCGAACGCCTGTGCCAGGATTTCGAGATTACGAGCGTGGGCGCAAGCATCATCGTGGATTTACTGCTGCGAATTGATGCACTGCAGGCCAAGGTTCGCGAACTGGAAGCATTGAACAGGTGAGCCTGCTGTCAAACTTGATAAACATGAGGTGATATATATGGACCTGAACAAATTCACACAGAAGTCCCAAGAGGCGGTCAGCCTGGCTCAGACCACGGCCGTACGCTACGGGCACCAGCAGGTGGATTGTGAACACCTGCTGCTCGCCCTGGTTGTCCAGGAAGGCGGCCTGGTGCCAAGGCTTTTGGAGCGCGCAGGGTTCGACCCTGACGCATACGCCAATGCGCTTACCAAAGAGCTGGAAAAATTGCCAAGCGTCAGCGGTCCTGGATCGCGTCCTGATCAGATAGTCGTCACACAGCGTTTGAACCAGGCCATGGTCAAAGCGCT
This sequence comes from Desulfovibrio biadhensis, assembly GCF_055388615.1. NCBI lineage: Bacteria > Pseudomonadati > Thermodesulfobacteriota > Desulfovibrionia > Desulfovibrionales > Desulfovibrionaceae > Desulfovibrio > Desulfovibrio biadhensis. The sequence continues at coordinate 4,618,859 of NZ_AP042477.1, read as the reverse complement.
GGATCAGACCAAGCGCATGCAGGACGAGTACGTCAGTGTGGAGCATCTCTTTCTGGCGCTTTTGGAAGAGCCGCGTAGCACCCCCGTGGGGAAGATCAACGCTGAATTCAAGATTACGCCGGACAAGATTTTGGCTGTACTCACCGATGTGCGTGGTCGACAGCGCGTGACTTCTCAGAATCCTGAGGAAACCTACGAAGCCCTGGCAAAGTATGGCCGCGACCTGGTGCAGGCCGCGCGCGATGGAAAGCTGGACCCCGTTATAGGGCGCGACTCCGAGATCAGGCGCTGTATACGTATTCTTTCGCGGCGCACCAAGAACAACCCGGTGCTCATAGGCGAAGCCGGTGTGGGTAAGACCGCCATTGTCGAGGGGTTGGCACATCGTATTGTCAAGGGTGACGTTCCGGAAGGACTGAAAGACAAGGTCATCTTCGCCCTGGATATGGGAGCGCTCATTGCCGGCGCCAAATACAGGGGTGAGTTTGAGGAACGGCTCAAGGCGGTGCTCAAGGAGGTGCAGCAGTCAGAAGGGCGCATCCTGATGTTTATTGACGAGCTGCATACCATTGTGGGCGCAGGTAAGGCCGAAGGTGCCATGGACGCAGGCAACCTGCTGAAGCCCATGCTCGCACGGGGTGAGTTGCACTGCATTGGCGCCACTACCCTGGATGAGTATCGCAAGCACATCGAGAAGGACCCTGCTCTCGAGCGCCGTTTTCAGACAGTGTTGGTGGAAGAACCCAATGTGGAGGATACCATCTCCATCTTGCGTGGCCTGCGTGAGCGTTTTGAGGTGCACCATGGTGTTCGCATAGCAGATGCGGCCATAGTGGAAGCGGCTGTGCTTTCGCACCGCTACATCACGGACAGGCAGCTTCCGGATAAGGCCATCGACCTCATCGACGAAGCCGGAGCCATGATCCGCACGGAAATCGATTCCTTGCCTACTGAGCTGGATGAAATCAACCGTAAGATCATGCAGCTTGAAATTGAACGGGAGGCTTTGAAGCGCGAGACAGACGCATCCTCCCGGGATCGGCTGGAAAAGCTGGAAAAAGAGCTGGCCGATCTGAAGTCCGAGCAGGCCGCCTTGACTGCGCAGTGGGAAAAGGAAAAAGGCTCCATCGATGCTGTGCGTACTCTGAAGGAAGAGATAGAGCACACACGCCACGAGATTGAAGAAGCCGAGCGTGCTTACGATCTGAACAGGGCTGCGGAGTTGCGCTATTCCAGACTGCACAATTTGGAAAAGCAGCTTGCCGAAGCCAAGGGCACTGGTGGTGAGCAGGATACCAAGCGCCTGCTGCGTGAGGAAGTTACTCCGGACGACGTGGCGGAAATCATTTCCCGGTGGACGGGCATCCCGGTTTCCAGATTGCTGGAAGGTGAACGGGAAAAGTTGCTGCGTTTGCCAGAGGTTCTGCACGAGCGCGTCATCGGCCAGGAGCAGGCTGTCCATGCGGTTGCCGACGCCGTTTTGCGCGCGCGGGCCGGGTTGAAGAATCCGGCGCGCCCCATAGGCTCGTTCATCTTCCTGGGCCCCACGGGGGTAGGTAAGACAGAGCTTTGCAAAACCTTGGCAAAGGCTCTTTTTGATACCGAGGACAACATGGTGCGCCTGGACATGAGTGAATACATGGAAAAGCATACCGTTGCGCGGCTCATTGGAGCGCCTCCGGGATACGTGGGCTATGACGAAGGTGGGCAGTTGACCGAGGCTGTGCGCCGCAAACCATACAGTGTCGTGCTTTTTGATGAGATTGAAAAAGCGCATCCCGACGTATTCAACGCCTTGTTGCAGATATTGGACGACGGCAGGCTGACTGACAGCCATGGACGTACTGTGGACTTCAAGAACACGATCATTATCATGACTTCAAACATCGGGTCGCATCGTATGCTTGAAGGAATCACTCCTTCGGGCGAGTTTCGTGAAGGCGTTCGTAATGAAGTCATGGGTGAATTGCGGGGGCATTTCCGGCCTGAATTCCTGAACAGGGTGGATGAAGTTGTCCTGTTCAAGCCGCTGCTGCTCGACCAGATCAAAAGGATCATCGAGCTGCAGCTCAGTGGCCTGCGTGAACGCCTGTCTGAGCGCAAGATAGGAGTAACCTTGACGGAAAAGGCCAAGGAATTCATAGCCAATGCCGCTTATGATCCCGTTTATGGAGCACGGCCAATCCTGCGTTATCTGCAACACCATGTGGAAACGCCCCTTGCCAAGGAGCTGATCAAGGGAACCCTGGCAGACGGGCAGGACATCACCATGGATGTACAGGACGACGAACTGGCTTTTATACAGTAAAAATGCACATACAATAAAAGGGGCGCTGGCGAGCGCCCCAGAATGCTGACAAACCCTCGCCAATTGGCGAGGGTTTTCTTATACTATCTTCATGCTAAAGCCGCCCAAAAATCAGCAGGTGAAAATGGAGTTTGTTTCGATCAACGAACTTGTCCCCATGAATCATCTGCTTCGCAAAATTGCCAAGGTTATTGATTTCTCCTTTATTCATGAGCTCACCAAGGATTTGTATTGCGAGGGCAATGGCCGTCCGGCCATTGAACCGGTGGTGCTCTTCAAAATGCTATTCATCGGTTATCTGTTTGGCATCCGCAGCGAGCGTCAGCTTGTCAAGGAAATCCAGGTCAATGTTGCCTATCGCTGGTTCCTTGGCCTGGGATTGCAGGACAAAGTGCCCGATGCCAGCACCATCAGCCAAAACCGGCGGCGCAGATTTAACGACACCAGCGTTGCCCAGGACATTTTTGACGGTATAGTGTTCCAGGCCATGAAAAAGAGGCTTGTCGGCGGACACACGCTTTACACCGATTCCACCCACCTGAAAGCCAACGCCAACAAGCATAAATTTACGGAAAAGCTCGTTGCCCAAAGCACGAAGTCATACTTGGGCGAACTTGAAGACGCCGTGGAGGAAGACAGGCGCAGGCATGGAAAGAAACCGCTGAAGCAGGACAACCGCGAAGCGGGGTCCAAGCGGATCAAGCAGAGCACAACCGATCCGGACAGCGGGTACATGGTACGCGAGGGCAAGCCTAAGGGCTTCTTTTACTTGGATCATCGCACTGTGGACAGCCGACACAACATTATCACCGACAGTTACGTAACTCCGGCCTCGGTGCATGACAGCATGCCCTATCTCGATCGGCTGGACCGACAAATCAACCGCTTCGGCTTTGCTGTGAAGCACGTCGGCCTCGATGCAGGATATTTCACCTCACACATTTGCAAGACGCTGGAAGAAAAGCATATTTATGGTGTCATTGGCTATCGTCGTCCCACTCGTCGCAAAGGGATGCTCCCCAAACGCGCCTTTGAATACCTGCCGGACAAGGACTGCTATCTTTGCCCCGAAGGCCAGGAGCTTCACTACTCCACCACCAACCGCGAAGGATATCGTCTCTATGACTCGTTACCAAAGGTTTGCCGCCGCTGTCCGTTACTGAAAGAGTGCACAACAAACCGGAATTGCAAGAAAACAGTGACACGCCATGTGTGGCGGGAATACGTGGATACGGTGGATGCGCACCGGCTCACGGAATTCGGAAAAAGAATCTATGCTCGCCGGAAAGAGACCGTAGAGCGCAGCTTTGCCGACGCCAAACAACTGCACGGGCATCGCTATGCTCGGTTCTGCGGCCTGGCTAAGGTCCAGGTTCAAAGCCTGCTTTCCGCCACATGTCAAAACATGAAGAAAATGGCCTTGCTGCTGGCCCCTTTGGGGCTGTCATACAAATATTTGCAGCCCAAATGCCTGTACTTTCTTCCTCAGTCTCTCTGTCTCGTTCGATTGGGGCCGATCGAGCCAACATCCCAGCTGGCAGCGGCCTGAAAAGAAATCGGTTCATAAAAACAAACCCCACTTTGCAAAAAGCGGGGTTTGTCAATGAGCTGGGGCGCTGGCGAGCGCCCCTTTTTTTACGCGCCATGAAAATCGACGCCGTGAATGATGTGGGTTCACAGACGCCGCTCAGGCTCGTACATCGCTCATTCTTCCTTATAATTCGTATGCCTTGGAAGCCAGACGCCATACGCTCGAGCTTGTGCCCTCGTTATCGCCAAAGAGATCTGACAAGGACAGGTCGCCGGTCTGGAATGCCTGAAAAAGCTCGTCCATGGTAACGGTTCCGTCTTCATTGAGGTCATACTGGTCGTAGTCGCTGGAGTCTTCCGAATCGCTGGAAGATTCGGCCAGGCCGCCTGAGGGCGGTGTGGTCTGCCCCATACCTTCCATACCAATACCAGAGCTGCCGAGCATGGCTTCTCGTTCGGCTGCCTTGGCTTCCATATCCGCGGCTATTTCGTCCTCGGTGAGGAATCCATCACCGTCGGCGTCAATGAGCGAAAATTGCTCCTCGTCATCCATCCAGAATTCATCAAGACTGATCTGGCCGTCGCCGTCGGTATCTTGATTACCAAGGATGGCGCTGGCCATTTCTGTGGCGTCAGGAGGCGCCATCCCCTGCATGCCCATCATGATGCCACTCATCATGTTGCGCATTTCCTCCATCTTTGTCTGCATGTCGGCGGCCAGTTCCTCCTCTGAGAGAAAGCCGTCACCGTCAGCGTCTGCCTCGTTGAAATGATCTTCATCCAGCATGGCCTCATCGAGGCTGAGCAATCCGTCGCCATCGGCGTCGTCCTGCTCCACAAACATGCTTGCCAGCCCTGCTGTGTTGCCCTGTTCGCGCATAGCGCGCATTTTCTCGAGCATCTCCTGTGTGGTGCCCGATGACATCCCACTACTTATTCCTGATACCGACATGTTCCACCTCTCTGGGAAAAACAGTTGGCGCATCCAGCGATGCGGAAAATAATGCCTTTCAACGCTAGACCCCCACGTAGTTTCGCAAGATCGAGACCAACTGTTCTTAGGAGCTGAAAAAAAAGGTGCTGATTGCCGTATCTGTCTATTATATTGAAAAAATGATGTAGATTGCTGTTTGTGGCTGGAGTTGTTCCACATTACTTGTGTAAAGAAATGTTAAGAAGGCCAGGTGGTGCAGGAAAGAAAGGGGGCAGGGCAGTTAAATTTTTCCGGGAGGTGGCCAAACACAAAAAACGCCCCTTGATACAAATGTACAAGGGGCGCTTACAACTTCAGGAAAGTTAAAAGTCGATGTTGAATTTCTGCATTTTTGCGTACAGCGTGTTGCGTCCGATGCCTAGGGCCTTTGCGGTTTTGCTGATGTTGCCGTCATAGAATTCCAGGGCAGCGCGGATGGTGTCGGCTTCACGTTTTTTCAATTGAAATTCACCATTATGGGGTATTTCATTGACAATGGGCTTTTCACGGTATTTATCCGCGAGGTAAGGGGGCAGGTGTTCTACCTGTAATACGTCGCTATCCAGATTGTTCACCGCGTATTCCAGGCAATTCACCAGTTCCCGGACATTGCCCGGCCAGTTGTGGGCGGCAAGGATGGCTTCGGCATCCGGAGCAATGCCGTTGCACTCGATGGCGAAATCCGAGCAGAAGCGCTTCAGATGGTGGCGTGCAAGCAGCAAGGCATCGTCTCCACGCTCCCGTAATGGGGGGATGGAGATGCCCACCACGTTCAGGCGATAAAAGAGGTCTTCACGAAATACTCCTTGCTCTACAAGGCTTCGAAGGTCTCTGTTGGTTGCTGCAATGACTTTAACATCGACAGGGCGTGGTTCATGCCCTCCTACAGGTACGATGGCGCGTTCCTCAAGCACTCGGTTCAAGTTCACCTGTTGCGCCAGGGGCATTTCAGATATTTCATCAAGGAACAGCACGCCCTTGTTTGCTTTTTCGAATTTACCGATCCTGCCCCGCTTCATGGCGCCGGTAAAGGCGCCTTCGCAATAGCCGAACAGTTCGCTTTGGATCAGTTCCTCCGAAAAAGCGCCACAATTGACTGCGATGAATGGGCCCTTTGCTCGGGGGCCGGCCTGGTGAATGCCTTTTGCGAACAGTTCCTTGCCGGTGCCGGATTCTCCATACAAAAGCACGGTGGAAGGGGTGCGTGCAGCATTAGCAGCCTGTTGGATGGTATTGCGCATCACGGGGCTTGCGTGCTTGATTTTTTCAAATCCAGCCACAGGGGCATTATAGCAAGAGATTCCTTTGTTGCGTGCAGCGATGGCGGCGACAGAACGTGTACGTTGGGCTTCGCATATTGTGACGACGGTATCTTTCCATACGCCATTGTGGTCGAAAATCGGCATGGCCCGGACGAACAGGTTCGGGTTGGTAAAGCACACCAATACGATGGGGTCCTGGATTGAAGCGTGTTTGCTTTTTGCGAGAAACGCGTCGAAGTCAAAGAATTTTTGCGCATTGCGCCCCCTCAATGGGTGGCCGTTGCTTCCGAGCAATGCTTCTGCAGCGCTGTTTGCACTGCGGATGCGCCCTGTTTTGTCTATGGAGACAATGCCCGTCATCACCGAATTGAACATGGTTGAAAACAGCGAAGCCATTTGCCCTTCAAGCTCTGCGCAGTAGAGCTGGCATAAGCGTTGCTCAAGGGCTCTGGCTGCCTGGATCACCAGGCCAAGACTCAGGGAATGATCTGCGTCCTGTTCACCGGAAATATCGAAGCATCCCCAGATGTGTCCGTGCGGGTCATAGATGGGGGCAGCGGTGCAACTCCATTTATGGTGGCTGCGGCAATAGTGCTCTTCTGCAAACACCTGCAAGGGGTGTCCAGTCACCAGGGCGGTGCCGATGGCGTTGGTCCCTACGCTTTTTTCCGACCAGTTCGCCCCCGGACCAAAGTTGAGTTTGTCGGCCTGTCGCAAAACGTCGAGGTCGCCACTGGTACGGGCGAGCCTGGCGTCGGCATTGGCGATTGTCAGCAGGAGTTTTTTGCCCTTGATGGCTTTATAGACAGTGGTTTCGATATCGCCACAAATTTTTTCCAGAGTGGAGGTGAACGACTCCATCTGTTTCAAAGGGGTGAAGTCCCAACAACTGCGTGGCGAATGGTCCACCTCCATTTCGCGGCAGCGTTGCCAGGAGTCACTGACTGTATTTTCTACCTGGACGTCACGGAGTTCTCCGGTTTCCATGAACCGTTTCCACTGGACGTAATCGACTTTTGATTCTGTACGGCTGCGGGGTTGTGGCAATGCGGTATCAAGTGCTTTCGCATCTGTCAGTACACCCCGGCAAATTCCGAACTTCTCACCATTCCTAAAGAGCGAATACATAGTTTCCCTCCTGGTCCCGACATTGCCAAGGTCAGTTTTTTTATACCGATGATGCATCTTTCTCGGAATGGCGAAGTGAGTCAAGTGTTCAATTTCGGAACAGCGAAAAAGGGTTAAAATGCCTTTTGATATAATAAAACAATGTCTTGAAAGTAATTTACTCCTCTTCGCTCATATCTCCGTTGTTTGTTCGTTTCCTGAACAAGATCACGCTGACCTGACCTGTTTTATTGTTTAATATGCTTAATTTTAAGAATTTTTCTGTGTGGCATCACGGTTGCAATCTTGTTGGGCAACACCAGTAATCTATTGAGGAGGTCAGGTCATGGCTCAACAAGTGATCATGCCCAAATGGGGCTTGACCATGAAAGAAGGAAAGATCGCCCGCTGGTTGAAAGCGGAGGGTGATTCTGTGGAGAAGGGTGAACCGCTTCTTGAAGTGGAAACTGACAAAATAACCAATGCTGTTGAAGCGCCGGCAAGTGGGACTTTGTTCCAGATCATTGTGCCGGCTGGAGAGGTAGCACCGGTGCAGGCCGTTTTGGCTGTCATTGCCGCTGCCGGTGAGACGCCGGAGCGGGTTGCAGCAGGAACAGTAGCAGCAGAAGGAGACACACCGGAGGCGGCTGCGGCTGCACCAGCAGGGCAGGCTGCAGCAGCTGCTCCGGCTGCAGACGAGGGCTTTGTGCCGGCCATGCCGGCGGCGCGAAAACTGGCCAAAGAACTGGGAGTGGCGCTTTCCTCTGTGAAGGGCACCGGCCCGGATGGACGCATCACCAGAAAAGATGTGCAGGCCGCAGCAGATTCCAGCGGCTTCAACGCCAGCCCCAAGGCCATCAAGTTTGCCCGTGAAAAGGGTGTTGATCTCAGCCAGGTCACAGGGACCGGCGAGGGCGGCAAGATTACCAAGGCGGATATTTTACGGGCCATGAATCCTGCTGCTTCCGCCCCTGCTGCCCCCAAAGAGGAAGGTCCCAAGGATACAATCGTGCCTATGGAAGGCGTGCGCAAACTGGTGGCCGATAATATGCTGGCCAGCCTGAACAGCGCGGCTCAGCTTTCCTGCTTTGTGGAGCTGGACGTTACTGAAATGGTGCGCCTGCGACAGACTTTGCTCGCGCGTAATAAAAGGGATCCGGAATACCGCCTCTCATACAATGACATCATTGCCTATGCGGTTTGCAGGGCGCTGAAGCGGCATCCGATCATGAATTCCACCCTGCAGGATGACGGCATCCACATGCATCCTCATGTCAATCTGGGCATTGCCGTGGCGCTGCCCAACGGACTCATCGTGCCCAACGTCAAGAAAGCCGACACCTGCACCCTGGAAGAATTGAAAGGGCAGGTGCGTGATGTAGCTGGCCGCGCGCGCAAGGGCGGATTGAGCATGGATGAAATATCCGGCGGCACCTTCACCATCAGCAACGTAAGCATGTTGGGCATGGACGGATTCACCCCGATACTGAATCCCCCGGAAACCGGCATTCTCGGTGTGGGGCGCGTGGTGGAAAAGCCGGCTGTGAAAGATGGCGAGATCTGTATCCGCCAGATGATGACGCTTTCCTTGACCTTCAACCATATGACCACTGACGGGGCGCCTGCCATGACCTTCCTGCGCGAGCTGGGAGACATGCTGGAGAACCCTGGCCTGATGATCATGTAGGGGGCGGAGCATGGCACGGAAACGCTTTGCTATCGAGCTCGGTTACGCCGCTGACCTGCATGGCGAGGATATGACCAAGGTCGCAGTGCGCGCGGTGCGCGATGCCGTTTCGCGAACCTGTCTGTGCGGCATTCTGGAAATACTGGGGCGCGACCACTTTCAAGGCGTGTATGTGCATGCGGATGTGGCGCTGCCCGATCCGGGAGGCGTCGATCAAGAGGCCGTGCTCGCTACCATTCCCATTGGTGAAAAGACCCTGAACGTGATTCCTGGAGGCATGCGAACAGCAGGTATCGAAGTCCCAGGGTTTGGTGAAGGCACCAGCGATATCGTCGTTGCCTGTGCTGCGCTGACCGTTTCTGTGGAGATGGATGCGCTCTCCGAGGAAACGGAGAGCGAAAAGGGAACAAACGGAAAACAGGCATGCGGCTGCATGTTCAAGACCGTATAACGAAGAGGAGAGAAGGCAATGGCTCTCAGTAAAAAAGCATTGGTTCAGATGTTTGAGACAATGAACAAGATCAGGATGTTCGAAACAAAGTTGCAGGAATTTTTCGCCGCCGGCGAGATTCCGGGCTTTGTGCATCTGTACCTTGGTGAGGAAGCAGTCGCCACCGGCGCCTGCGCTGCATTGACCAACCAGGACCTGATCACCAGCACCCACAGGGGGCACGGGCATCTGTTGGCAAAAGGCGGTGACCTGAAACTGATGATGAGTGAAATCTTCGGCAAACAAACAGGTTACTGCAAAGGCAAGGGCGGTTCCATGCATATCGCCGATATGGACCTGGGCATTCTCGGGGCCAATGGCATTGTCGGCGGTGGCGGCCCGTTGGCTGTTGGAGCGGCTTTGTCAGCCAAATACAAGAAGTCGGAAAACGTCGCGCTGTGCTTCTTCGGCGACGGCGCCTCCAACCAGGGCACCACGCAGGAGTCGTTGAATATGGCCAGCGCCTGGAAACTGCCCCTGGTGTTTGTGAACGAGAACAACGGTTATGGGATTTCTTGCCCGCAGTGCAAATCCATGGCCGTGGTGGACATTGCAGATCGCGCAGCAGCCTATGACATGCCCGGCGTTGTGGTGGACGGCAACGACGTGCTGGCAGTGCACGAAGCCGTGACAGAAGCCGTAAAGCGCGCACGCAAGGGAGAAGGTCCTTCCTTGATCGAATGTAAAACCTATCGTTGGCGGGGGCACTTTGAAGGCGATGCGTGCACCTATCGTTGCACGGAAGAGCTTGAAGAGTGGATGGCCAAGGACCCCATTCCCCGTTTCGAGACGAAGCTCTTGGAAAGCGGCACTCTCAGCGCTGAGGAAGTGGAAAAGATCAAGTCCCGGATTGAAAAGGACATTGATGCGGCCGTGGAATTTGCAAAGGAATCTCCTCTGCCGGATACATCTGTGCTGCTGGAAGACGTCTACGCCTAAGAGTTACGCGGTTTTACCCTAGATAAGGACTATAGACCCTACGGAGAAAGCAATGTCTCAAAAATCATACCTCATGGCTTTGAACGAAGCGTTGCTCATGGAAATGGAGCGCGATGAGAACGTGTTCATCCTTGGCGAGGACGTCGGCCAGTTTGGCGGATGCTTTGGCGTTACCCAGGGACTCTTCGAAAAGTTTGGCGAAGCCCGTGTCATCGATACGCCCATCACGGAAAGCGCCATTGTCGGTGCTGCTACGGGCGCTGCAGTCAGCGGTCTGCGTCCGGTGGCTGAATTGATGTTCGTGGATTTCATTGGTGTCGCCATGGACCAGCTTTTTAACCAGGCAGCCAAGATGCGTTTCATGTTCGGCGGCAAGGCCAAGGTGCCCATGACCTTGCGCATGCCGCAAGGTGCGGGCATCGGCGCTGCAGCGCAACACTCGCAAAGTCTTGAATCCTGGTTCATGCATATTCCAGGGCTCAAGGTGGTTATCCCCTCCACCCCTTATGATGCCAAAGGCCTGCTCATTAGCGCCATTCGCGATGACAACCCCGTGGTCTTCCTGGAGCACAAGCTGCTTTACGGGGTAGAAGGGGAAGTGCCGGATGAAGAATACACCATCGAACTCGGCAAGGGGGAGATCAAGCGGGAAGGAAGCGACGTGACCATCGTCGCCACCTCGCAGATGGTCTACTCCGCTCTGGAGGCTGCAGAAAAGCTGAAAGCTGACGGCATTGACGCTGAAGTTGTGGACCCGCGCTGTCTGCAGCCGCTGGACAAGGATTTGATCGTTGCGTCCGTGAAAAAGACCAACGCCCTTGTGGTGGCGCACGAAGCCGTTCAGTTTGGCGGGCCTGGCGCTGAGATCGCCGCAATAGTCGCGGAAGAAGCCATTGATTATCTGGACGCGCCCATCAAACGTGTCGGCGCACCGTTCTGTCCTGTACCGTTTTCACCGCCTTTGGAGCAGTTCTACATCCCGGGTGCGGACAACATCGTAGAAGCTGTTAAAAGCATACGTTAACGCCAGTTTTGGGGTTTGGTGAATTGCGAGGGGAGAGGCGTTGTAACGTGATTTCCCCTCGCGTTTCTCCCATACTGGCCAGTAGCGGCAATGATCTGTCGTTACGTGAAATGAACTTGGGGAGCAGCCCCGGGATGTTGGTAAGCTTATGCAATCTGCAAAGGAATAACCGGTGAGTATAGCAGGACTTCTGGTCAATCCGGCTTCTGGTAAGGACATCCGTCGTCTGGTGGCCCATGGCAGTGTCTTTGACAATCAGGAAAAAGTCCGCATGGTGCGGCGGTTGATCCTCGGGTTGGAAAAGGCCGGTGTGACCCGCATTCTCTACATGCCGGATGGGTACGGTACCGTGCCGCGCGCCCTGAATGCGATCTACCCTTCCATTTCTGTGGAGGCGGTGGAAATGCCCATGCGTAACAACCAGCAGGACACCATAGTGGCTGCGGGGATCATGGAAACCCTCGGGGCTGGCTGCCTGATAGTACTGGGAGGAGACGGGACCAACCGTGCTGTGTGCAAAGGCACTGTAGATGTACCGCTACTGGCTCTTTCCACGGGAACCAATAATGTTTTTCCTTCAATGGGGGAGGCTACCATAGCGGGGTTGGCCGCAGGCCTGGTTGCGACACGAAAACTCGCTCCTGAAGCGTGTTGTTTTCGCTCTTGCATGTTCGACATTTTACTGGATAACAAGCCTGCAGACATCGCGCTGGTAGATGCCGCAGTGTATGACGACGTTTTCATGGCCTCCCGCGCCGTGTGGCAAATGGAAAAGGTTCCCCAGCTTTTTTTGACACGATGCAGCGCTGCCTCCATAGGTCTTTCCGCCATTGGAGGGCAATTGCACAGTATCAGCCCGGAAGAGCCCCTTGGGTTGGCTTTGGAACTAGGAGCCCCTGCAGCTATTACCGTGACCGCGGCGATTGCTCCTGGGATGTTTGCAGACGTGAGTGTGCAGGGGGTGCATGAAATGCTTCCGGGAGAAGAGTACCCCATTTCCGTATCGCCAGGGCTAATCGCAGTGGATGGGGAGCGTGAGGTCGAGATTCACCGCGGCACCAAAGCGGCAATCAAATTGAATACTAACGGTCCCTTGGTTATTGATGTGGCGAAAACCATGGCCCTGGCCAGGGAAGAGTCCCTGTTCAGGTTGTGATGTACTGTTTGCGAGTGCTTTCCACGAGGAAGGGCTTCTAACAATCAGGTGAGGAGACGTATATGAGTACTCCACTGAAGGCGGCGTTTATCTTTATTGCCCCGAATGGCGATCCTGCAACCCACAGGCAGTGGGTCAGGACAGAGGCGATAGAATTGTTGTCCGTGGCTGTTGGTAGCTATGATCAGGCAGAAGTTTTGGCCAAGGAGCTTGTAGAAAAGGATGGTATCGCAGCCATCGAGCTTTGCGGTGGATTCGGCAACGCAGGAACCGCCCGCATTGCTGCTGCCGTGGATGTGCCTGTTGGGGTGGTGCGTTTCGACATTCACCCTGGTCTGGGTAACAAAAGCGGTGACGCATTGTTCTAATCGCATGCGCAAAGGGGAACCTGCTTCCCCTTTGTGCTCTTTCCCCCATTGTAAATTCCTTTTTTAATACGTTGCCTGCGTGTTGTTTACTCGCCTGTCAGGACGTGTTTTTGGGGGACAAAGCAGGTGAACGTTCCCTTGAAAACGATTTCCTCTTCGCAAAATACCTCCACTTCCACCAAATGCTTGCGCTCTTGCGGGGTGGTGTCCTGGGCTTTGGCAACCAGAACATCCGTAATGCGCGAGGGTTTCAAAAAACGCGTATCAGCAGCGCCCAGGACCACGTTTGGATGGTTCACGGCCAGCATGGCCGCGTAATCAGCCAACCCGAAAATAAAGCCGCCGTGCACCAGACCGCTGGCGTCCGCCGCCATGCGCTCATCGCATTGCAGGTGTACTTCGCTAAGTCCATTTTCCACCACAACAGGCTCGCCACACAGTGATCTGTATATTTTTTCATGCGTTCGGATTGCCATGTTTTCCTCCAAAGGGGATTATTCGCCGCAATAGGTTTTGGGGCTGTTGGTGGGTTGCCGGAGCCGGGCTGACAGCACCCGGCTCCGGTAGTCTGGTCAATTGCGCATCAATCGAACAGATCCTCTAGCTCGTCAAACACGTAGTGCATGTACATGACTTTGGGTGATCCACCCATGGAGATGGCGAGCATGGCGGCCTGCATGATTTCCTCTTTTGAGGCGCCATGGCTGGCAGCACCCTGGATGTGTAGCGAAATGCACATCTCGCATTGCGACATCATCGAGCATGCGACGTGGATGAGTTCCTGGGTTTTATGATCTATAGGACCGTATTGACTGATTTCCTTTGTGAATTCGAGGTATTTTGGAAAAACATCACCGGCTTGGGTTGTCATTTTTGCCAGAGTCGTTGCTGCTTTTTCCGCTGCGTCCATGATCCTGCTCCTAGGGTTGGAAGTTGTTGGTTCACCCTAATGAGCAAGGACCATGCCCTTGTATGAAATTGGCTAGTTTATTTTTCTATTTCAATGTGTTGGACGTGTTTGTCTGGCCAAAAAATTTTTCCTGGAATGTTTCGATAAGGAACATTGATCGAGAATCGAACACCGGCACGCTATCCGGGCGTCATATAGTTTTGGGAGAAGGCGCTATACCCAAGATGCAACCCAAAGCCTTCAATGCAATTAGCTGTTAAAACAGGCAATCCAGCAAAACTTCCAGCTCTATGCCCATGAGATACTCATTCAAAGGCACATCCGCCAGCTTGGCAGCAAGGGTGTTTCTGTCATGTCTGCACCCGATAAGCTGCGCCTCCAATTCGGCTATATCCCGGACACCGAAATAGTCACCGTACAACCGGGCACGGGCGATGGCTCCGGACTGGACATCCAGGTGGACTTCCACAACGCCTCCCGGTGTTCTGGTGCTACGGCAAAAACCGTAATCCGGGGAGCCCCCGTAGTTCCACTCCCAGGTTCTGTAGCGTTGAGCGGCAAGCTCTTCGATGCCATGGATCTCGCCCTCCGTCAGGGCCATGTCAGCCTGGGATTTGCCCTGGGAGACATGCGCCATGAGGTGTTCCATAAATTCTGTCACGTCCATGGGGGAAGGGAGGTTTTCGGCTATGTTGGTCACGCGTTTGCTAACGCTTTTTACGGCCTTGTCCCGGTATTTTTCCGGGTCCACGCGTAAAGCGCCGGAAATGTCGGCTATATTGGAGGAGAACAGTAGGGTTCCATGATGGAGCACTCGATCTTTATGGATGTGCTGAGCATTGCCAGATATTTTGCGTCCATCGATAACAAGGTCATTGCGTCCATCAAAGGAACCGGAAATTCCCAACTGGCGCAACGCGTCCAGTATGGGGGTGGTAAAACGCTTGAAATCGAGGCCTTTATCACCTTTATTAGGGCTTATAAAGGTAAAGTTGATATTTCCCAGATCATGGAAAACAGCCCCCCCGCCGCTAAGCCGGCGGATAACAGGGATGTCATGTTCTCGGACATAGGATTCGTCTATCTGTGAAAGGGTGTTTTGATTACGCCCTACAATGACTGCGAGTTGGTTGCGCCAGAGCATGAAAATTTCGCTGTTTGTGTTGGTGAGCAACCACTCTTCGGCAGCCAGATTAAATGCTGGGTCGGTGCAATGATTTATTATGTAGCGCATGTTTTCTCCTTTTGCGGCTATATATGCAAACACCGCGCCCCTTGAATTCGCGGCGGGGAAAGAAAAAGAGGGGGGAAAGACACTCGCGTAATTGTTCTATGCAACATAGAAAGATGCCCGAGGCTGTCCGTTGCTACAGCAGAATGCTATTTTTGTACTTTGGTAATGTACTCCTCTCCACTTTCCGCCAACGTTTTCACAGTCTCTTGTAACTTTTGAGGTGAGCTGGCGAGCTTGGCATAAAAATGCTCCTTGGCGAGCTGATACAGTTCGCAATCCAGCACGTTCTTTTTGACAAAAGCGCTAATGATTTCTTGTGATTGCTCTTCCGCAGCAGGGTACCCCTTGTGAACGTTCCAACGGGTCAGTGGTGGCGGCTGAAAGTCAAGGTCATGGGCGAGCATGGCATAGGTGAGAGGAAATTCCTCTGTCAGGCCGACAAGATCAAGTGCTGCAATCTTTTTGGCTGCAAGAGCCAGATCCTTTGTATTAGCCGGACGATTCCAGTCTATGTCCTCACCCGCATAGGCCAACGTCAGGGTCATGATGTTGTCGGTAAAAGGGGGGGCAGTGCAGGCCAATGCATCCTTTGGGTTTTGGATGTAATCTCCCAAATGCTGGCGCACGTATTTGCTTCTGATCATGAAATAGCACAGGGAAATGAAACGCCTGAAGGGCTCACGAAAAACCGTTATGCTGTAACGGGGTGTTTTTCTTGCCAAGACCCTCTGCCAGTTCTTTGGTTGTTCATGAGGGTGCCCGTGGAAAACGGCAAACCCTTGTCTGGCTGTAAGAGCTTCAAAAACCTGCTGCGTAGCAGGGTCCAGAAAGCTGCCGTCGGACCTGAGGTAGGGAAAAGGGGCCATTGCGTCGTCCCCATACACCAGCGCCAATTGCTTGTTGACGGTTGTACCGGCGGTCTTCATCAGATGGTAGTGCACAATGTCGCACTGAAGTTGCTGCATCTTGGCTCCAATCACGATGCCAGCATTAGTTTGCAAGACATCGGTTGCAGATCACTCTTCCCGCTCAACTATTTGAGTCTTTAGGATAAATGGAGACTATACAAATGTTTATGGATGTGTCCAGGGGCAGTTCCGCACCACGCGGATAACTCAAGGACATTGGAACCAGAGCAGTGTAAATCCTTTTTTACGCCAGATGTTACCTGCCCTCATTTCCATTTATCCATAGGCTCCAATCTCGAGCTGTAACCAGGACCATCTGCATTGCCAAGGAGGGGAAGGCGTTGCATCATGTCCTTTGTTGCGTATATGGTTACGTCATGGCTGGACAATTACTATACCTTTCCAGATTTGCTGTGAAAGAAGGTGGGCACGGTGGGAATCGCAGAACCCGCCAGATGGCTGAGCTGCTTTCCATGCTGCATGTTGGCTTTAAAAGGATCTCCCCTGCTTTTGATTCACAGCATAAACAGATTGACTCCTATTTGTTTACACCAGACCCCGCCTATGATGCCTGCTACAATCTCAATACGTATATAGCTGCTCAATTGGCGGCAGATGCGGCCTGTTCAAGAGAGTTGGATGCAAGACCGCCACGCGCTGTAGTGATTGATGATCCCATCTTTTTTCCAGAGACGGTGGCGGTGTTGTCTCAAAAGAATATTCCCATGGTGTCTGTCGTCCATAACCTGGAATCGTTGTTGCCACGCTCTTTTGACAAGATGCCACAGTGGAATCTTTTTAATGCAGAGTTGCATTTGTTACGTAAAACAAATCTGTGTGTAACCATTTCTTTGGAAGATTCCTGGCTGCTGCAGAACTTTGGAATAGAAAATTATTATTATCCATATTTTCCGGCAGAAGAGGACGAAGAGCGTCTGGCAAAAATACGTATTGCAAGAAGGGGCAGAGGAAAAAAGTTTTTTGCAAGCTACGGCACAGTGTACAATCGTCCTACTCTTCTCGGTATGAAACAGCTTGCTCATGCCTGGCCAGTTCTTTCAGAAGGGCATTTCCCCCTGGTCTTGAGTGGGTACGGTGTAACCCAGTTCATTAAAGAAGAAGAACTCCCTCAGTCTGTTAAGGTAATGGACTGCAGAGAGCCACAATCCTTCGACAATTTTTTGGCTGATAGCGTTGCGTGTATTTTGCATCAGGAGAGCGGGTCTGGTTCATTGACCAAGATTCCAGAGCTTTTGCGGGTCGGTGTTCCTGTTGTCGCAAGTCGCCATGCATCCAGAACCTACACAAATGATCCTGGAGTGTATGTTTACCAAGAGTTTTCTGAGATTCCAGCCCTCTTGCAGCGCGTCATGGAATCTCCTCCACCGCGCAGTTCAGCCAACAAGCCGTCCCCAGCAGGTGCAGTACGTCGCATTGCACAGGCAATGGGGATCTCGCCAGAGGGCGAAACAGGGGCTGCTGTTGGCTAACAATCCAATTTTACAGAGTATGTCGCCTCACGTTATTTGCGCCCTCTGATCCTTTTTTTTGTTATGCAATTTCTCCGTCCAGCGGATGATTCGCGGGCGGCCGAATATGGAAATAATCGCAAGCAGCGCCAGAAAACCTAGTGTCATCGGGCTTTCAAAGCAAAGACGGCCGGCAAGAACTATACATGAAATGCTGGCTCCTGCTGCTCCAAATGCGTATATCCACTTGTAGTTGTGGCACTGTCGCAGCGCTACCATATTGACTGCGGCGAAAGTGAAAAGAAAGGCCAGGCTTGCAGCCTCAACCAGCATTTCCAGGGATCCGGTAGCAGCGAGCACACCTCCTATGCCACCGATTAGCAGTACTGGTCTGTCAGGTACGCCATTCTCATTACGGTGACAAAGTGCAGGGGGGAGCTCCTTGTCCCTTGCCACCTCATGCATCAGCCGGGCAGTGGCGAAGAGTGTTGCATTGATGGCTGATCCGGTTGAAAAGGCTGCCGCAATGGTTGCCAGCACAAGCCCCCACATTCCCAAAGCCTGTTCTCCAGCGATAGCAATGGCGACTTCTTTCATTTCTATGATGTTTCCTGCGCCCACCAACATGGTCGCCCCGAGAGCTACGATAACGTAAACGATAATTACTGCGATAATCGCACTGATCACGGCTTTGGGCAGGGTTTTGTCAGGGGAGCGTATGTCTTCGTAATCGTATGATAGCAGCTGAAAGCCTTCGTAGGCCATAAAAACCGAGGCCGCACCGATAAGTGCGCCTGTGATGCCTTTTGCCTCGATGCCAGAGGTCAATTGTTCCGGGTGCCAGGTCCAGATGCCAAAAACCGCAAGACCGACAAGAATGAGCAGCTTTCCCCACACGGTGATAATTTCCAAAAGCGCGGCATCTCCCACTCCTTTCAGATTCACGCCAGTTAAAAGAATCACTATGGCAAGGGCGCATGCCCGGGGCATCCAGGGACCAAAGTCAAAAACGTGCGCCACGTAATGGCCAAATGTGAAAGCATAGACCGAAATAGTGAGGATATAGCCGAAGATCAGTATCCAAGAGAGGCTGCCTGCGAATCCCTTGCGGTTCACTTTCCGCAAGAAGGTAAAAGCGCCGCCCCCTTCCCCAAATTTTTTGGCAAGTTGCACATAGCTGAATCCGGTGGCAAGGGCGATTAGGCCGGCGACAACGAAGCTCAACCAGGCCCACTTTCCCGCTAGCATGACCACAACGCCAAGGACGGAAAAGATACCGCCACCGACCATTCCGCCCACGGCCATGGACCAGGTGGCATTGAAGCCCATTTTATTGCTTTTTGTTGATTTTTTATTCATTTTTCCTTCGCGTATCGCTCAAATGTTACATGTAAAACACTTGAAAGTATCAATTATTTTCGGTTGCTTCAAGGGGTGGGTATAAAGAAAGAGGTCTCTTAAGAGGGCGACTGAGTAAAAAGTGATAAATTTAAAGGGAGTGGAAAGAGGCGGTTGGAAAAAGAGAAAAGCCCCGGCGATGCATCGCCGGGGCTGGCTTGTTTCATTAAGGACGCCAAACGTGATTGTCTGGCGATTAGAGATGTATAGCAGGCGAGACCTTTTGCATGCCAAATGTGCAGAGTTTTGGTGGGATACGTCCTTCGACCCCCCAGGTTTATGGCAGCAAATGTACTTCGCAGGCAAAGAGCCTGTTGGGCGTACCCCCAGAAATGGGGTCCATGACGGTGTCGTCTACTAGATCGTTGATGCTGGCCTTGCCATCGGTGGGGTTACCCCATCCGAAATCAATCCAAACTAGGCCATTGGTTGTTTTCCGGGTAATTTTGGCTTTCAGTTGGATACGCCCTTGAGGGGAGCGTACTTCAACGGCTGCACCATCAACAATATTCCGTTTGGCAGCATCTTCAGGAGCCAGATAGACAAGGGGGTCAGGGTAGCTTTTTGCAACACGCGGTAAATTTTTAAACCGGGTATGCACAAATTGGTGTGGTCGCCGGCTGGTGCCCATTAACGAATAGGATGCAAGCTCCGAACTATCCGTTACCAAGGATTCGCCCGCCGGGTGGCGGTAGGTTGGCATTGGCGGCAAGCCCAAATTTGCAAACCAGTGGGAATAAAACTCGAGTTTACCGGTTGGCGTATTGAACTTTTGTTTTTCATATTTGCGGTATTGAACTTCCCCCCCTACAAAAGCAATCTGCTCGGCATCCAGGCGGTCAAAGCTCATACCGGTGGGGCTGACCATGAAATCTATCCAGGAAGTATCATCCTGAAAGGGGTAATCCTGGGCCAGGCCCATTTTTTGGGCAATGGCGTATTCCGTTGCGAAAACCGACCGGGCTTCGCCAACTGGAGAAGCAACGGGGCGGGCCAGCGCGAAAAACGCGCCCTTGCTACTTGCATATGCCCTGTATCCATAGGCTTCGAAATCGGTGGTACAGGGCAATACCAAGTCTGCCAGTTCTGTGGTGGCAGTGGGAAAAATGTCAAAGGCCATCAAGAAGTCTAATTTCCCCAAGGCGTGACGTGTGCGGGAAGGGTTGGCCTGGATAAGGGCAGGATTGCCATGATGCACGATCATGGCACGTGGTTGCTCGTCTCCTCCATGCAAGAGGGCTTCCTTGATCATGGGAAATGGAACATGCACGGGCGCAGGAAAACGGTCATACGCGATCCGAGCAGCCCTGTTTGTCTGTCGTGTCGGCAGGGCAGGCGGGTGGGGGAATGGCATCAACACGTTGCCCCCCGGCGCGTCTATGTTTCCTGTCAGTCCTGCAAGGATGGCTATCGTACGTACCGCCTCTACGCCATTGGCGTACATGTCCAGGCCATTTCCTTCATAGATGGCGGCCGAATCGGCAGCAGCGTATGTTCTTGCCAGTTTTTCGATCTCATTGGCGGGAATGCCGGAATATGTCTCTGCCCAATCGGGGGTAAAGGCGCTTACCTGCTCGGCAAGCGCCTCAAACCCCGTGGTGTAGGACGCAACGAACTCTTTGTCGTAGAGCCCTTCTTTGATGATGACGTGGATCATGGCCAAACCCAAGGCATTGTCGCCGCCGGGCTTGATTTTGATCCATTGGTCAGACGTTTTAGCGGTTTCACTTTCGTATGGGTCTATGCAGATAATGGTGACGCCCCTTTTCTTCAGGCGCGGCAGAATGGTGTGCATGCCGTCAAAGGCGGCATAGGCGGCGTACCGTTCAATGCCTACAGGGTTGCTGCCCCAGAAGAGAACCAGCTGTGTGTTCTCATAATCGGGTTCCGGCCGTATGACGCCGATGACCGATTTATAGGCAAGCATGCGGGGGGCCATGCAGATGTTGCCCACACTGGTGAGATTGGGGGAGCCGAAGGCCCCCATGAATTCCAGGAAGCCGTCGCGACTGTTGTATGAAACAGGCGCGCCCGTGCAACGCACAAGACTGTGAGGCCCATGGCGGTGTCTGATTTCCGATAACCTATCTGCTGCGATGGTGAGCGCCTCATCCCAGGATATGCGCTTGAATCCTCCCTTGGTTTTACGCAAGGGGTGGGTGAGACGATCGGGTGAGCGCTGCATCTCTACATTCGCAACAACCTTTGGGCAGCAATGGCCGCGATTCAGCGGGTGGTGCGGATCACCTTTTACGCTAATCTCTCCATTGGCTTTTTGAGTTGCGATCACGCCGCAATTGTTGTGGCAGATTTGGCAGAGCGTTCTTACAGACTTGGAATTCATTGTCTTTCTCTTGTTTAGTGGGCCGCAGCTTTCTCTTACTCTGCGTTTTCAAGTGCCTTTTGCAGGAACGTCTGGTCAACTACCTTGTCCATAGGGATGGGTTCGTTGATCAGGCCTACGTCCATAGTGATCTTTTCAATTGCTTTGTGACCATCAGGCGTAATGACGCCATCGTGGCTGAAGCTTTTGCGAATGTCGGAAATGATTTCCGTATCCTGGGGGCCAAGAAGGTAGGGGGCTACCAATTCCGCGATTTTGGCGCTGTCCTGTGTCTCTTCCCATTTCATAGCCCGTACCAATGCGTTGATGAAATGCTGCACCACCTCGGGGTTTTCCTTGATGTAGTCTTCCGTGGCCATGACTACTTTCAGCGGGTAGGTATCGGTGCCCAGAATCTCACGGTGTTGCTTGGGATCGTTCATGTCTACCAGTACCTTGGCGCCCCTGGACAAGAGTTCGGCCTTGATTTGACCGCTGCCAAAGGTCGCATCAATGGCATTGTTTTTATAGGAAGGTACGATTGCAGACCCGGGCAGGGCGGCAAAGGTAACATCCTTGTCAGGATCGAGCCCGTAGTGGATTAAAATAGTGGAGACAAAAGCCCTGGGCCCGGAACCAGGCATTTTGGCGGAAATGTTTTTACCTTTGAGTTGCTCCACAGTTTCGATTTCCGGCCGGGCCAGAATCGCCCAGGGGTGGGTGGCCGTCGTGGTTATCAGGTTCTTCAGAACACGACCTTTCTCAAACATTTTGAGGGCCTGGTCATAGCTGGTCAGGGTGAACTGAACTTCACCCGCCAGCATGGCGGCAACGGACAAGGGGCTTGATTTGAAGTTGACGAACTCCACCTCCAACCCTTCGTCGGCGAAATATCCCAATTTGTCAGCAAGGTAGATTGGAATCCCATAATTATCCTGCCCCGGTTGGGCCATTTTGATTTTTGTCATGTTGTCGGCGGCCTGGACCACAGGCGCGACCTGGATCGTAAACAGTGCGACGCAAAGCAGGAAAACGGCAAATACCTTGTTCATTGCTGACAACTCCTCTGATTTTTACGTGTGTTCAGCAGCAGGATGCCACTTGAGCAAACGGCGTTCTACAAATCCAAGGCCGGCATTTAGCAGGGCCATTAGAACCATAAGGACGATGATGCAGGTGAAAACGCGGGGGATGTCGTACATGGATCCTGCAAATTCAACCATCCACCCCAGCCCTGCACTAGCGCCAATGTATTCGCCAACTACGGCGCCCAAAAGGGCGGCTCCCAAACCTGCCTTGATGCCTGCCATGAGCCAGGGCACTGCAGAGGGCAAAACTACCTTGACAGTGACCTGACGCGAGCTGGCCCCCATGAGTCGGACCGCGTTGATCAGAGCTTGGTCTACGTTCTTGAAGCCGGCATAGGCATTGAAAAAGACGAGAAAAAAGACCATCAGCGCAGCAAGAAAGATTTTGGATTGAACTCCCAGCCCAAACCACAAGATGAAAATCGGGCCGAGAGCCAGCTTCGGGATGCCGTAAAAGGCCATGATGATAGGATCGAGAATCCGAGCCGTCATATCGAGTTTGCATAAAACATACGCAGCGAAAATGCCGATTACGGTGCCGAGAAACAGTCCCGCCAACGCTTCACCCAGAGTTATTTTTATGTGGGGGATGATCTCACCGGTGACGAATGCCTCTTGAATGTCCAGGGCAATGGCCGTGGGTTGTCCAAAAAAGAAGGTGTCGATCAGATTGAAACGTGCCAGTAGCTCCCAAACAAGAAGTATTGACAGGATCAAGACGCAGCGGAGGATCAACGCGACCCGGGCCTTTGATGTTTGCGTTGTCGGCTCAGCCACAGAGCGCTCCATTTGCTTTTATGACCTCATCACGCAAATCGTTCCAGATCATTTTTTGTAAGGTCACAAAATCCTGCTGAAAACGCGTCTCCAAAGTAGAACGGGGGCGGGCCAGGGGAATTGCGTATTCATTCTTGATGGTCGAGGGACGCGCAGTCATAAGAATGACCCGGTCCGCCAGGGTTATGGCTTCTGCCAGGTCGTGCGTTACGAAAAGGATGGTTTTTCGTGTGGTTTGCCAAAGCTTGAGAATCTCTCCCTGGAGCATTTCTCGGGTGAAAACATCCAGCGCTCCAAAAGGTTCGTCCATGAAAAGCACTTCCGCATCGGCAGCCATAAGGCGGATGATCATAACCCTTTTTTTCATGCCCCCAGAAAGTTCATGGGGGTAGCTCTTTTCAAAACCATGCAAACCTGCGGCATCAATCAACTGCCTTGCGATTTCATACCGTTCTTTTTTGGCAATCCCTTTGATTTCCATTGCCAGTTCAACATTCTCCAGCGTTGTGCGCCAGGGCATCAACGTATCTGCCTGAGACATGTAGCCGATACGCGATGTTATGCCTGTCAAAGGCTTTCCATCAAAAAAAACGTCCCCTTCACGTGGTGGAATTAGGCCGGACATGATGTTCAGCAGCGTGCTTTTGCCACAACCGCTGGGGCCAACAATGGCAACAAATTCCTGGTCACCTAATTCCAGGTTTACATCATGGAGAGTGATTACTGTCTGGCACGATGGTGTATTGAAGGAGTGGCCTATGTTAGATGTCTTGATTTTTACTTTGACATCTTGGCCTGATTTTAGCGTTGCACCATCGTACATGGAATGTATCCAATCTTTAAATATTCTAAAGGAAAATTTAATATGCTTTTAATTGCATGACAGTATTGTTTCAAATGATATTAAATATCATTTGAATATGGCTATCATTCTTGTAAAAACAATACACTTTATCAAGATTGCAACTGTTTAATATTTTCTTCGATTACATTGAAGACAATGTAAGATCAAATTTATAGTTCAAAAAGTTGAGCGTTTCTTTATAAGTTTGGTCTATGGGAAATATAGTATTGTATACCGATGTCGTAGAGTATATTTCCAATAGCTGGTAGTGGGGCGAGTCAAAAAACTGTGGCAATTAGAGGAGTCAAAAAAGTGTGAGTACCTTCGTGGTTAGGTCGATCACGAGACATTGCAGGGGGTATCTCAGTCTGCAAATGGAGCTAGTATCATGCAAATAAGCAAAAACACGCAGATGCGAAAAGGGATGTGGATGAAAGAAAATGTGGGTTTGTAGTGGGAGGCTGTTGCTGAATGTCTTTAACGAAGGACTTGTTGAGAAAGATGCCTGATTGCAACTCTAAGAAGCAGCTGTTTGAAGTGAGGCCAAAAAGGCCAACAAGGGGGGCAGGAACATTATTATTGCTGAAGTGCCCCCTTTCTTAGGGCCAATCATTCTGAGAGTTCTTCCCCTCTTTGGTGTGCAAACTCATTTGGGGTCAGGTAGTCTAGCGAGCTATGCGGCCGCTTCCTATTATACCTGACTCGCCATGCCTCGATTTCATTCTTGGCCTGCTTCAACGCTATGAACCAATGTTCGTTCAGGCATTCGTCGCGGAAGCGGCCGTTGAAACTCTCCACAAAAGCATTCTGCATCGGTTTACCCGGTTCTATGAACCTGAGTCTTACCCCGCGCTCAGCACTCCAGCGCGCCAAGCTCTTGCTTACGAATTCTGGACCGTTGTCGATGACTAGTTACTCTGGCAAGCCCCTGTGTTCGACGACCTTGTCCAGGACCCGAACGACGCGTTCACCTGGCAAAGATGTGTCTACCTCGATGGCCGGCCATTCCCGGCTGAAGTCATCGACAATGTTCAATACCCGAAAACGCCGCCCGGACTCCAAACAGTCACTTACGAAATCCATACTCCAGCGTTGATTGCGGTATTTCGCAGGAGCAAGGGGTCTCTTGTCCCTTTTAGGAATCCGTTTCTTTCGCCGTTGTGGTACTTGCAAGCCTTCCTCTCGATACAGCCGGTACACACGTTTGTGATTTATCGCCTCGTGCTCCCTGCAGAGCAATGCGTGGAGGCGCCGGTAACCGAACCGTTTCCATTTTATGGCCAACTCACGCAATACCTGCCGCAGCAACACGTTCCGATCCGGGCGTTTCTCGTAGGCGTCAGAACTGCGGCTGATGGCGACTAGCCTGCACGCCCTGCGTTTGCTGAGCGCATACCTATCCATGACATAGCGCACAGCCTTGCGTTTCGCGGCAGGCTTCAGAAGTTTTTTGACAGCAAATCCTCCAGGATAATTTTGTCCAAAGTCAAATCAGCAACAGCCTTTCGAAGTCGATTGTTCTCCTCTTCCAGGCTTTTGAGGCGCCTGGCTTCGCTGACTTCCATGCCGCCGTATTTCGACTTCCAACGATAAAAGGTCTGCTCGCTGATCCCGTGCCTTCGGCAAACATCACCGTTGCTTTCAGCCAGCTCTGCTTCCTTCAGAATCCTGATGATCTGTTCTTCTGAAAAACGGCTCTTTCGCATGCCTGCCTCCTGACCTCTGTTTATCAGGGAAGTCTCTCAAAATACATGGTCCAGTTTTATGGGGGCAGGTCATTGCTCCTTTGAGAAATACGCTGTTCGCAAGATCAATAATTTGACAGTATTTTTCTGTTTCGCGCAATAATCGTTGGCGATGTCTCGAAAATAAATCTTCCTTTTTGTGGTATTTTTGTAGAATCCTGCCCGGTGTTAACTCACACAACGTAACAGAAGACTGCTGGAAGGAGGGGAGGCGACGACCTTCACCATGCTCTATGGCAGGAGTTTACTATTTCTTCTCATTTTTTTGTATAAGTCTGTAAAAAAAGCAAATCTGGTTTTTGGATTGAATTTTGCTTAAATGCCACAGGTGTTTGTTGGAATGCCACTATGAGGAGAAAATAATGAGCAAAAATCCCTGTCATTATCACCGCCCTTTTATTGATAGAAATGGAGTTGTTTTTCCATGCTGTTTCTTGAATCGTAATCCACAAGCCGCCATCGGTCATATTGCAGACTCTGATATCAAGTCGAAAATGGAAAATTATTCCATAGACTGCAAATGCGCCTATGCTAATTTTCGTCCTAAAAATGAACGTGATGAAATGTCCACGCTGTATTTTCAATGCTCATTGAAATGCCATGGGCAGTGTGCAGTTTGTTATGTTGGTGCGCCGCACAAAAAAGAGGATATTGAAGTTGATTATGACCATGCACTTCGGTTTGCCAAGGATATGCAGCCAAAAATAATAAGTTTGGAAGGTGGTGAAATCCCTATTCTTCCAAAGGCGATTGAATTTGCGAAGAAAATTAAGGAAGACATGCCCAGCACAACCCTTAGGCTGATCACGAATGGGTGTTATAATCAAAGAAAAGCCGTAACTATCGCAAGTATATTTGATGAGATTACCATTTCGTTTATGGGTTTTTCTCCTATGGTATACTTTGCAGAAACAGGACTGAATGTTGAAAATACAAAACTATTTTCAAGAATCGCACATGAAAGCGATGTTTTTGTAAGGTTCAGGTTTATTTGTACTCCCATGACACTTCCAGATATTGGGCTTTTTCTTGAGTGGGCAACTACATTCAAGAATGCACGACCGCATATCGATGACTGTCAGGTGGCAGAGTTTCTTGAACTTAGTTGCCATAGTAGTTACTGGAGCGATATTATAACGCGTTGTCGGGAATTATTCCTGAAGACTCTTGTGCGGTTGAATAAAACAATGCAAGAAAACAACATTATTTTGAATATTCATCCAAAGGCAGCAAAAACATTATTTTTCAATGCTGCATTGAGAGATAAACTCAAGCTTAACAATGTTGTTTTTGTCTAGAGATGAAATATTACTGCTTGTCGCATGCGCGAAAGTAAAGCGACTTTTCATTCCTCACGGAGAACATTCCAAAAGCACTTCATCTTTTTGATGTGCAGACTGGTGTCAGTCCGCTCCTGAAGGGCAAATCTTTCGATAGCAATAGGCAATAGAGCTTTGTTATGACTTCCTCAGTAAATTGAAGATACGAAGGATCGCCCTACGTAGCGCCCGCTGATTGTATGAGAATTCCTGAGAAGGTTGCGATAAAGAAATGCGTCGCAAAAAGGGATATGGCGGAGAGGGTGGGATTTCACTGGTGGGGATCCCAAAATCTCCAACATGCTGAAAATACAGGGTTATATCCCGTTTTCAGTGAAAGAGTGTGTACCCTGCCTTTGTAGCTAATGAATCACGCTTGGTCAAGATTTTGCAAGCCTGAAATTGATTCCACTACGTTAGGCGCAAAAAGCTCATGTCTTCCTTGCCGGGATTCGAACCGAAATCCCAATCGCATGTCGAAGATGGAAATTGCAAAGAGACGTTGAAATGTGAAGATACGTCGTAAATTTGAGCAGTAATGCCGGATGCTATCCCTTCTGTTTGTTGAAACAAATGAGGCCCCGTGTGGCCTTTTTTGTTTTGTGCATCTCTTAATGTGTTGATTTTAATGAAATATTATCATTGAGCCTTGGCGAAGCAAGCTGGTGGCAACCCCTTCATATCGCACAAAAAACCACGTATAAGGATTCAACTTTTTTGCCTAAAGGAATGCCATGCTTACTCCATACCACGCCAAATTCTACGCACATGCGCTCACACTTCAGGAACCGAACGAAGGGGTTGAAAGACTCTCTCGCTCCTTATTTGACGCCTGTGTTGATCTGAATCCGCACCAAATAGATGCAGCTCTATTCGCATTTCGGTCGCCACTGTCCAAGGGGATCATCTTGGCAGATGAAGTTGGCCTTGGTAAAACCATTGAGGCAGGGCTTCTGATATGCCAGTTTTGGGCGGAAAGAAGGCGAAATGTCATCATTGTATGTCCGGCATCGCTGCGTAAGCAATGGAGCCTAGAGCTTTCCGAAAAATTCAATATTTCTAACATAGTCCTAGATGCGAAAACATACCGCGCCGAAAAGAAAAGCGGCAACCCAACTCCGTTTTCTCAAGGAAAAGTTGTCATTGCTTCCCTTCATTATGCTTCTCGCATGAAAGAAGAGCTTCGCCTTACGAAGTGGGACTTGGTTGTTATTGACGAAGCTCATAAGCTGCGAAACGCCTACCGCCCAAGCAACAAAATGGGGCAAGGGCTTCGGTGGGCTTTTGAAGACTGCTTCAAGGTCTTGCTCACTGCGACACCGCTTCAAAACTCCCTTTTGGAACTTTACGGTCTTTCGACCTTTATTGACGACTATATGTTCGGGGACATCAGCTCTTATCGTTCTCAGTTTGTCAACAGCGGTGGAGACCTTCCCGGTCTTCGGGACAGGCTGGCTCCTTTCTGCAAGAGAACCCTCCGCAAAGATGTCCTTGAATACATCCAGTACACGGAACGGAAGCCAATTGCTTTCAGGTTTCGTTCAACGGACGAAGAACAACGCCTTTACGATGCCGTAACAGAGTTTCTCAAAAGAGAAGAAACGTACTCCTTCCCAAGCCAGCAGCGTCAATTGATTACCCTCATCATGCGCAAATTGCTTGCATCCTCTTCCCATGCACTGCTTGGAACGCTGCAAACAATGAGGAAACGCCTTCTGGACTTAAAAGAAGGAGTTGAAGCCGAACGCAGCCTCGCGGAAGAACTGATCGACTTTGAAGAAATTGAAGATGAGCTTCTTGAGGATGAGGAACTCTCTGAGGTGTTTTCGGACGCAGAAGGTTCTACGGAAAACACAATCGACCTCGAAAAGCTTGATGAAGAGATTCAAGAGCTGGATCGGTATATCGTATGGGCCGAAAACATCAGAATTGATTCGAAATCAAGAACCCTTCTCAAAGGTCTTGAAACTGGATTCGCCGAAATGAAAAAAATGGGGGCAAAACGCAGAGCACTCGTTTTTACTGAATCCAGAAGGACGCAGGAGTATCTCAAAGGCTTTCTTGAAGCGAACGGATACGCCAACAAAGTCATAGCCTTCAACGGAGCGAACTCAGCGCAGGATACACGGGCAATTTATGAGGCGTGGCTCGACAAGAACCAAGGAACAGGCCGAATTAGTGGCTCTAGGGCAATTGATGTCAGAACCGCCCTCGTTGAGCATTTTCGAGACAATGCTCAGATCATGATCGCTACAGAAGCTGCCGCTGAAGGTGTGAACCTTCAGTTCTGCTCGCTGATTGTGAACTATGATTTGCCGTGGAATCCGCAAAGGATTGAACAGCGAATAGGCAGATGTCACCGTTATGGTCAAAAACATGATGTCGTGGTGGTGAACTTTCTAAACGAACGAAATGCAGCTGATCAGCGCGTGTATGAACTGCTTGAGCACAAATTCAATCTCTTCAATGGCGTTTTTGGCGCGTCTGATTCTGTTCTTGGCTCTATTGAATCAGGAGTAGATTTTGAAAAGCGAATTTTGAGTATCTACGAATCGTGTAGAACTCCTGATGAAATTGAAGAAGCCTTCGCAACGCTTCAGGCGGAACTCGAAGAACAGATCAATGCCAAGATGGAAGAAACAAAGCAGCTTCTGCTCGACCATTTTGATGAGGATGTT
The DNA here is from genome assembly GCF_055388615.1 of Desulfovibrio biadhensis. Taxonomy (NCBI): domain Bacteria; kingdom Pseudomonadati; phylum Thermodesulfobacteriota; class Desulfovibrionia; order Desulfovibrionales; family Desulfovibrionaceae; genus Desulfovibrio; species Desulfovibrio biadhensis. The sequence goes on along the minus strand of NZ_AP042477.1, from coordinate 4,589,322 downwards.
CACACCCGCCTAAAGGTTCAGCTGGATGATGCTCATGCCCAGCTGGACAGGTTCGGTAAACAGTTCTGGTCAGTGACCCGTTTTGTCTTGAATGGCCATGCAGAATTTAATGAAAATGAATTGAGCTTTAGCCTGAGCAAATCCCCTGTAGTACAAGCCAAATCAGGCAAATATTATCTTATATCAAAAGCCAAAGAAAATGTGGCTGGCGATTTTTTATTTCGTCCCTCTCATCCACTGGGTGAATACGTCATAGAACAGGCCAAAGCCTGTGACACACCAGAAGCTTGTTTGAAGTTTGACATAAGCAACCATCCGACCAAGATTTCCGTCGTCGAGCAGTTGAAAGGGAAAAAAGGATGGCTGACACTTCAGCTGCTCAGCATCGATTCCTTCAGGCGTGAAGAATATCTCCTCTTTTCAGGGTTTGACGACGAGGGAAACTCCCTTGAGCCAGAGGTTTGCCAAAAGCTCTTCAATTGTGATGCCGAAAAAAATGGACGAGCGGCACCGCTTAACGCTACAGACCACAAGCGTTTGCTTGGCGATGCGAATCGTCACGTCCAAGCGACCATAAGCCGCTCAGCAGAAAAGAATAACAAGTTCTTTCAAGAGGAGAGAGAACGTCTTGATCGGTGGGCTGAGGATATGATCTTGGCCTCCGAAAAGGAACTCTCCGACACTAAGGCGCAGATCAAAGTGCTTACACGTCAAGCACGAATGGCGACGACGATGGAAGAACAAAAGGAAATCCAAAAGCGCGTTGCAGAGTTAGAAAAGGCCAAGAGAAGGCAGCGTAGCAGGATTTTCGACGTCGAAGACGAAATTGAAGCAAAACGGGACAGGCTGATCACCCATCTTGAAAAACGAATCAGCAAAAAGACCGAAGTAACACCCCTTTTCACGATTCAGTGGGAAGTCGCATAGGGCAAAAACATGAACAATACTTCTAAATTTTTTGCAGAGTTGGGCGTCAATGTTTCAGAAAGCATACTTGACTCATTGGTCGGAAACGAACTTCTTAAAAGTTTTCCTGTCACGCGGACTGCGGTCAGTCTTGCCGAAGCTGGTTGCAGCTTGAGAGATGGTCTCTTTATTGCCAAAATAAAAGGCTTTCTTGAGGTTGTGGAACCAGTTGAACCAAAAGAGTTTAAGAGAATTGCAGAGCGTTTAGCAACGGAAAAAGGACGCAAAAAGGTTGGTGAAACCCTTGTATTTGTTTTGGAAAGTGCTGACAGCTTGGACAAGGCTAAACTGCTAGGCAAGATATTTAAGGGCTTTATTGACAGCAAAATATCAAAAAAAGATTTACTTAGGCTCTGGCACTGCGTTGATAAGGTTTTTCTTGAAGACCTAAATGAGCTTAAGGCTTTTGACACTCCAACGATAGGCAAGGAAACAATAGGTTTTTCTCTGCTTAATGCGGGATTAGTCGTGAGTGCTGGTATCGATGGAGGCACGTTTATGGATAAAACGTCTTATGAAGGCGGCACAATATTTCGCCTCAGCGAAACGGGTAAACAACTCCTTAATTTTATATAAAAGAGATAACAATGACCGAAAATTACGAACGACTCATAAAGCTCCTGAAGGAACTTTTTCAAATAGACCGCCCTGATCTGGATTTTGGCATTTACAGGATCATGAATCAGAAGCGGGATGAGATAACTACATTTTTAGATAAGGACTTGCTTCCGCAAGTGCAGAAAGCATTTGCGTCCTATGGCTCTGGTGGGCGTAGCGATATTCAGGTCGAGTTGGACAAGATGGTTGCCAACCTCAAGGACGCTGGCATTGATCCTGATTCCTCTCCCAAGGTTCAGGAGCTGAAAGACAAGCTCAATGCCTCCGTGGATGTCACCGAGCTTGAGAACGAAGTCTATTCCCACCTCTACAATTTCTTTCGCAGATACTACAAAGACGGGGATTTCCTGTCTCTGCGGCGGTACAAGAAAGATGTGTACGCCATTCCCTATGAAGGCGAAGAGGTGAAGCTGCATTGGGCTAATGCGGATCAGTACTACGTGAAATCCTCCGAGAATTTCCGCGACTATACATTCAAGCTGGGTGAGCTTCCCGATGAAGGGAAGGAAGACAACCGAAAGACGGTCCATTTCAAACTTGTAGAGGCGGACACGGAACTCGCCAACAATAAGGCTCAGCAAGGAAAGGAACGTCGCTTTGTGCTCTGTTCAGATTCGCCCATGCTCGAAGAGGATGGTGAACTTGTCATTCGTTTTGAGTACAAGCCGCTTGCCAAAAAGCAAACACAAAAAAATCTCAATGAGTCTGCCGTCAAGACGCTTCTGAGTAATCCTGAATTCGCTGACTGGGTACGGGAGCTGGCTAAAGAAGAAAGTGGCACGCCTGTGCTGGCAAAGCATCTCAATACCTATACCGCGAAGAATTCCTTTGATTATTTCATCCATAAAGACCTCGGCGGTTTTCTTCGTCGTGAGTTGGACTTCTTTATCAAAAATGAAGTCATGCACCTTGATGACATTGAGGAAGATACCGCCCCTCGCGTTGAGCAGTATCTTAGCCAGATCAAAGTCCTTCGCCTTATCGCGCACAAGATTATTCGGTTCCTTGAACAGCTTGAGAATTTCCAGAAAAAGCTTTGGCTCAAAAAAAAGTTTGTTATTCAGGCTGATTACTGCATAACCATCGATAAGATTGATGAATCTCTATACAGTGAAATTTGTGAGAACGATGCCCAGCGGAAAGAGTGGGTTGAGTTATTCGCCATTGATGAAATCAAAGGTGATTTGGCAGTTGAAGGTTACTCTGACCCATTAACCGTTGAGTTCCTTAAGCAGAACCCTTTTCTAGTGCTTGACACCAAGTTTTTTGGTGTTGAGTTCAAACGGAAAGTTGTTGCTGGGGTTGAGGACTTTGATAGGAAGTGTGATGGGGTTTTGGTAAATTCTGAAAACTTCGGTGCTTTGGGGACACTTCAAGAAAGATATCGAGACTCCATTAAGTGTGTTTACATTGACCCACCTTATAATACCGGTGGAGATGGCTTTCTGTACAAAGATTCTTATCAACATTCCAGCTGGTTAAGTATGTTATTTGAACGTGTACAACGATCCTCAAGATTGCTTTCCTCTGATTCAGTCTTCTTCTGTAGTATTGATGATAATGAACAGGATAATGCTAAAAAATGTTTGTCAAAAATATTTGGGAACAACAACTTTGTTGCAAGTATAATATGGCAAAAAAGATACTCTGCTGCTGGTGATTCCAAATGGTTGAGCGATGACCATGATTATGTGCTATGTTTCTCTAAGGATAAAGAATTATGGCGTCCGGTTAAGCTTAAAAGAAAAACAGAAAGTAACAAGTTGTACAAAAATCCAGACAACGACCCACGAGGGGATTGGATGAGTGACAACTATAAGTGTAATAAAAACTCCGATGAAAGACCTCATCTATATTACCCTATAACAAATCCAAATACACATGAAGAAATCTGGCCTAATAAAAATGCTGTCTGGCGGTACAGTAAAGAACAACACATAAAAAACGTAGCTGAAAATCGTATTTGGTGGGGTAGCGATGGAACTAGTAGTACTCCAAGATATAAAAGATTTTTAGACGATGTTGGGGGCTTAGTTCCAAGAACAATCTGGCCTTACAGTGAAGTTGGGCATAATCAAGATGCCATCCGTAATTTACGGGATATTTTACCTGAAACCACCTTTACTTCACCTAAGCCGGTTAATCTGATTTCGCGTGTGGCACATATTGCAGGAGAAGGAACTGTACTGGATTTCTTCGCAGGTTCAGGAACCACAGCACATTCAGTTATCGAGCTGAACAGGGAATCAGGGAGTGAGAGAAAATATCTCTTAGTTGATGCGGGTGAACACTTTAAGACCGCTCTCAAACCCAGAATCCAGAAAGTAATCTACTCCGACTCATGGAAAAACGGAAAGCCAATAACCCGTAAAGGCTCAAGCCACCTGTTTAAGTATCTGTCTCTTGAGTCCTACGAGGACACCCTCAACAACCTCGAATTCAAGCAATCCGATGCTCAAGGTGGCTTGCTCTCTGGCACCACAGCCCTCAAAGAAGAGTACATGCTCTCCTACATGATGGACCTTGAAACCGAGGGGAGTGCGTCGCTGCTTAACGTGGATCGGTTTGACGACCCGTGGAATTATACGATGAAGATCGCTACGGGAAGTGCTGGAGAAACCAAAGTGCGGCCTGTCGACTTGATTGAGACATTTAACTACCTCATCGGCCTTACTGTTATTCAGCGTGATTATATCCGTGGCATTGAGGTGATCGAAGGAACCAACCCTGAAGGCGAAAACGTTTTGGTGATCTGGCGAAACACAAAGGAAACCAGCAACGAACAGCTCGACGAGTTTTTCCGCAAGCAGGATTTCAATACTCGGGATTCGGAATTTGATCTCATTTATGTCAATGGAGACAACAATCTGGAGAACCTGAAAAAGCCTGATGAGACGTGGAAGGTTCGTTTGATTGAAGAGGACTTCAAGCGTCTGATGTTTGAAATGGAGGACGTCTAATGCCGCTCCCTTTTTACAAACGTCTCGCTTTGAACAAATGGTGCTTCAGCATCTTTGGTGCGACCAAGTTTGAAGATTTGGCAAAGCATCTTCTCGACGACAATCTTGAAGGATTTGACGAAGACAATATCAGCAAATTCGCCCAAGTGTTGAGCTTGCGCCTTCCCTCAGAATCATCGCTGACCAAGGAGCTGCTCCTTGGGTATGATGAGAATATTGTCCGGCACTGGAGAGCGATGGCCGAACCACGCTCAAAGGGCCGCAAGCTCATCACACCGAAGTATTTCCAGTACCTTTCCCTTCTGTTTACTGAAATCTATCTGGACAGATACTTTCAGGACAAGGAAGGATTGCTCAAGGAGTTGAATCGCTTCTTGAAGGGCTTCAATGCCGAATTGGTTAGAGCTGACAAGGTAGACGAATTCAAACTGGATGAGCTGAATAAGCTGGCTTTCTGGAACGCCACAGGCTCCGGAAAAACACTGCTCATGCATATTAATATTCTTCAGTACAGGAACTACTTGAAGAAGTACGGCAAAGAGCGTGAGCTGAACAGGATCATCCTTCTGACTCCCAATGAAGGGTTGTCAATTCAGCATCTAGATGAGTTTAACTTGTCTAAGATGCCTGCGCACCTGTTCCGCAAGGACCAGACCAGCAGATACTTCAATCAAATTGAAATTATCGACATCCACAAGCTCAAGGACGAAACAGGCGACAAGACCGTCGCTGTTGATTCCTTCGAAGGCAACAACCTTGTTCTGGTCGACGAAGGTCACAAAGGTTCAGGCGGCAGCGAGTGGATGGATAAGCGAAATGCACTCTGTAAGTACGGCTTTTCCTTCGAGTACTCTGCGACTTTTGGACAGGCGTTAAAAGCTGCGAATAAACGTGAACTGACGCAGCAATATGCCAAGTGCATTCTGTTTGATTATTCCTATCGTTACTTCTATCGGGATGGATACGGGAAGGACTACAAAATCCTGAACCTCTCCGAGAATACTGATGATGATCGTATGCAGCTGTATCTCACAGCTTGCCTACTGTCATTCTATCAACAAGTCCGGCTCTTTGAGGAAGGAAGCGTTGAGCTTCGGAAGTTCAATATCCATCGTCCGCTGTGGGTGTTTGTTGGTAGCAAGGTGAATGCGGTCAGGACTGAGAATAGGCAGAAAGTATCTGATGTCACGGCAATTTTGCTCTTTCTCAGCTCATTCACCAAGGATAAAGCAGCAAGCGTTGAAGCAATAGATCGCATTCTCAGGGGGCATGACGGTCTGACAGATGCTCAAGGCCGGAGCATCTTTGCGGCATCATTCGGGCATCTACGCAGAGACAATCTGTCTGCCGAAGAGGTTTTCAACGACATCCTGAAACGAGTCTTCCACTCAAGAGTGCCGGGGAAAATCCATGTTGAACACCTCAAAGGCGGAGACGGAGAAATAGCCCTCAAGCTGGGCGAAGGAAACGATCCCTTTGGAGTGATCAATGTTGGTGATGCGAAGCCGCTGTGGAATCTTTGCGATGAACTCGACGACTTGGTGACCGTCGAAAAGGATTTTTCAGAATCACTGTTTCGCAAGATCAATGACGAAAACGGCGGTATCAACCTCCTCATTGGCTCAAAGAAATTTACTGAAGGATGGAATAGTTGGCGCGTCAGCACTATGGGGTTGATGAATATTGGCCGGAGCGAGGGTTCTGAAATTATTCAGCTCTTTGGCCGTGGTGTTCGCCTCAAAGGATACGAGTTTTGTCTCAAACGCAGTTCGGAAGTTCGAGGAGTCAAGAAGCCGGACTTCATAAAAACTTGCGAAACACTGAATATTTTTGGCGTTCGCGCTGATTACATGCAGCAGTTCAAAGAGTTCCTTGAGGAAGAAGGCTTGCCTTCCGATGTTGAGGAGTTTGTGCTGCCCGTGATCAAAGACCTCGGAAAGGTCAAGCTCAAGGTTCCTAGCGTTTCCAACGAAGTGAACTTCAAAAAGGAACAGTGCATTACTCTAGGGACCGCTCCTGAAGGCTTTATCAAACGTCCGTTTACTCTGGACTGGTATCCCAAAATCCAAGCTATTATTGCCAAAGGGCTTGCTGGCGGCTTGGCTGATGGAGATAAGAACGAAGTCAGGCAGCTGAATGAAAAACACTTAGCTTTCGTCAATTGGACCGAAGTGTTTTTTGAGCTTGTCCGGTTCAAGAATGAGAGAAGCTGGTACAACCTGAACCTGTCAAAAGAGGTTTTGCCTGAATTGTTGCTACAGGGAGGGTGGTATCGCCTGCTCATTCCACAGGAAGACATTGAACCAACCTGCTTTGCAAACATTCGCCGTTGCCAAGAAGTCGTTATCGCTCTTCTCAAGAAGTACTGCGATCGTTTTTATAGCCATAAGAAAGACGAATTTGAAAAGCCCCACATGGGATACAAGGAAATCACCCTTGGTGATCCCAATTTCTTTGATGAATACCGCCTTGCCATTGACAAGTCTGCGGAATCAATAATCGAAGAAGTGAAGGCGATTCAGAAAGCAATTGAGGATGATAAGCTGGATGACATGGAATTTGCCAAGATGCATTCTATTGTCTTTCTGCAACATTTGTATCGTCCTCTTTTGCATATCAAAGGCAACTCGGACCTTGTGCGCGTTTCCCCTGTTGCTCTGAACCAAGGGGAGAAAGACTTTGTTTTGGACCTGAGAGATTTCTATTCCAACAACAAAGACTGGTTTGGTGGACGTGAGCTGTACCTGCTACGCAACTTGAGCAAAGGAAAGGGTATCGGCTTCTTTGAAGCAGAAAACTTCCATCCTGACTTCATCTTATGGCTCGTTGAAGGCGACACTCAGAAAATTGCTTTCGTCGATCCCAAGGGCATCCTCCGGCTTCAAGGATTGAATGACCCCAAGATCATGTTCCATGAAAAGATTAAGGAACTTGAGGTACGGCTGAATGATCCCTCGGTCTCGATGAGTTCATTCATTGTCTCGAATACGCCGTTGGAAGCCGTTAAATGGTGGACCGGAGACGATGACAGCAAGCTCGAATTCACGAAGCGAAACGTCTTCTTCCAAGACGAAGACAAAGACGTTTACGTGCGAAATATCCTAGATCGAATGTCCTGCTAAATACAAAAGCATAGGCATGTTCGAAGGCTGGTTGAGGAGTAATCCTTAGCCAGCCTTTTTGCGTTTACAGAGGCGCAAACTGCTGGGGTTAAATCTCAATAAAAATCAGAAAGTTATCATTTAGGTTGTACTAATGAGCGGAAGAAACGGCTCAACAAACGCTCTCTTCAAAGATGGTAATCAAAAAGCACATGATTTCAAATAGATGCAATTAGGTTGCACCTTTGAGCGAAGAACCCCCAAACTCAAGGAGGACATAAGGATGGATGAAATCAGCACACTCACCCTCAATGGCATGGCCGATGCCCGAACCATCGTGGATGAAGACGGTAAACTCTGGTTCGTCGCAATGGATGTTTGCAAGCACCTTGGTCTCAAACCGAGGGATTCTGTGCGCTACTTGGACGACGACATGAAAAAGCATCTTCCAAGAACCGCCCTCGGAATGAAGCCCGGAAAGCCGCTGCTGATTATCAACGAACCCGGTCTGTACACGCTCATATTCCAAAGCCGAAAGCCTGAAGCCATCGCGTTTCAGGATTGGGTTTGCGAGGAAGTCCTGCCTTCGATCCGGAAGCACGGTGCGTACTTCATGATGAAGCCCACGGACACGGATGAAAGCATAATCCAAAAGGCAATGCAGATCATTGAACTGGCGCGTGAAGATGACGGCATTGAATGCCCCGACATCTTGCGAGAGTTGGCAGACAAGCTTGAAGCCGCCCTGCAAGGTCAATTCATGCCGACATTCACGACCAGCACGTGGAAAGCTTATCCAAATGACACCAGCGACTTAGGCCCCATCATTGACGTCTAACCCAAAGGAAGAAGCTATGACACGCAGTCAATTACGCGTCAAAGCTAAGTGTTTCAAAACGGACTATCACCGCCACATGACGCCCCAAGGCAAACGGCGTCAACGGCACTGTGGAAACACTTAGGAAAACCCCAAACATGAAGGCTGGTTGAGAGAACTCTCGCCAGCCTTTTCTTATTTCAACCATTCCATTCAAAAGGAGAATTTAAGATGACTAAAGAAACCCTCATCCCTGTCCGTCATGAAGAAGTAGCTGTATGCGGTGAATACATCCTTGCCGCTGTCACCGAGGATGGCAAGGCGTACTTCTCGCCGCGCCATGTGTGTGATGCGCTCGGTATCGCGTGGCAGGGACAGCATGTAAAGATCAAGGACGACGAGGTGCTTTCCTCAGTCGTCAAGATTATCGTGACAACTGCTCGTGACGGTAAAAACTACAAGACCTTCATGCTCCCCATCGAGTTCGCCAATGGCTGGCTGTTCACAATCAAGAAGGTCCGCCCTGAACTCCAAGCCAAGCTGAACCTGTTCCGCGCGGAAGCGTTCCATGTTCTGGACCTGTGGTTCAGAAAGGGACTTCGGTATGAAGAAGATGCACTCGAAGCCCTTGGATTGCCTGATTTCGAAAGCCCTGCTGAAGCTGCAAGAGCGTGGGCCGAAGAACGTGAACAGCGCATAGAACTGGAAGCGGAAAATGCCACACTGAGACCCAAGGCCAAGGTCTATGAAGCCTGCTTCGCCGACCGCCAAATGAGCGTTGTCCAGTTCGCAAGGACGCTCCACGGCGTAAACAGCATGAAGGTCAAGGAAGACCTGATGAGAGCAGGATACCTGCGGCGTTCCGGTGGCGTGTACAGGGTGCGCGGCAAGTTCAGAGACAAGTTCTTCGCAGAGCGCATCAGCCCATTCAGAGGCTTTGTGACCATCATCGCCCTCGATGGTGGCAAAGAGAAGATGGTTGAGCTGTATCTCGATGGCAAGCTGACCATGCGAAGAGGTTTCGAACATGCGCACGAGCGATTCTTTGACGAACTGGACTTCTAGATAAATCGCTCAACTTCGCCGCATAACGAATGAAAAGAGCCGGATAAAGCCTTTGGCCTTGCTCGGCTCTTTTTTCGCCCTCAGCAGGCTTAATTCACGCAAATTCAAGCACGTAAGATCATAGGAGAGAGACCATGACCACCACCAAAGCCGTTGCCAATCAGATTGTACGATTCGAAACTGTAACCATTTGTGGCAGTCCCATTCTTGCAGCAGTCGCCGAGGATGAACGGCGTTACTTCTCGCCAAGGCACTTTTGCGAATCCCTTGGAATAAGCTGGCCTCGCCAATTCAGAAAAATCAAAGCAGACCCATTGCTTTCAAGTAGCGTAGTGGAAATGGCAACGCAGCTTCCCGGCTCAAGACAGCGGAGAAAATATACGATGCTTCCAGTTGAAATGTTGTCTGGCTGGCTCGTGAACATCAAACGGGTTCGTCCCGAAGTCCAACCACAACTCATCCGCTACAGGAAAGAGGCATTCCTCGCTCTTGATGCTTGGTTCCGTCAGGGAATTAGGAATGACGAATACGTTCAGAAGAAAGTCATAACGCCTTCATGCCTGCGGGAATTAGCGGATATAATGAAACAAAAAGAATGTGACGATTTGTACTCTTCGGAATTGCAAGCAGGCAGCAATGAGGAGGTAAGGAGCTTGCCAGTCATATAGGCGAAGAGGCAGGCGACGAATTAAAAAGGCTGGTCGAGAGTTCCCCTTGGCTGGCCTTTATGTTTCACAGCGAGCCTGAATCCCATTTGCCACGAACAGACGCTATCTAGTCTGTTTTACATTGTATTGCTCGCATGTTGCACAATTTCTGCGACTCTATCTTGACACGTCGTTCTTTAGATTTATTCATGCTGTGCTGACCATAATTTTAAACTCTTCAAGGAGGACGCTATGATGGTTTCTAAGCTGAATCCATGGAACTGGTTTAAGAAGGAAAGCGAACAGGAAAAGACCCTTCCGGTTAAGCAGACGGAACGGGGAGCAAGGGAATACGCTTCTCCGCTTGACCACTTCCACGCAGAATTCGACCGTATGGTTGATTCGATGTTCTCTGGCTTTGGAATGCCTTCGCCTCGCCGCTTGTTCGACGCTGCCAGCCCGATGCTTGGCAAGTCTGTCATCAAGCCGAAAGTCGATATTTACGGCACTGACAAAGAGTACGTTGTTGAAGTGGATCTTCCCGGCATCGAAGAGAAAGACCTGTCTGTTGAACTGAAAGACGACGTGCTGATTCTCTCTGCGGAAAAGAAGCATGAAGAGAAAACAGAAGAAAAGGGCTACTACCGCGTTGAACGCTCTTACGGTTCCTTCCGCCGGGTGCTCAATGTCCCTGATGATGCGGACAAGGAAGGCATAAACGCCAAGTTGAACAAGGGCGTGTTGCGAATCACCATGCCGCGAAACAAGGCCATTGAAACAGAATCCCGCAAGATTGCGATTGAAAGTTCGAAAGAGGACTAACCTGACAAGGGCATCTTAAAGAAACAAGAGCATTTTTGATTCTATAGTCACTTAGACGATACAACCCCGAAGGCTGGTTGAGGACGATGATCCTCGCCAGCCTTTCTTTTTTGAAAATCAAGAACGTGAAGGAGAAAACTGATGAATACTACGACTGTGACCAACTCCCTTGTGATGCTTCTGGGCGACAAGGCCATGACTACGAGCCTCAAGGTGGCGGAGATGTTCGGGAAGGCGCATCGTCATATCCTTCGGGACATCGAACGCCTGATCGAAAGAGGTGTGCCCAATTTTGAGCAGACCTCATACGTCCATCCGCAGAACGGTCAGGAGTACCGCATGTTCCTCATGGACCGTGACGGCTTCTCCCTGCTCGTCATGGGCTTCACCGGAAACAAGGCACTGGCTTGGAAGCTCAAGTACATCGAAGCCTTCAACCGCATGGAAGCCGAACTGATGAAGCGACAGGCGAATGTCCTGCCCGACTTTACCAACCCTGTTGAGGCCGCTCGTGCATGGGCAGATCAGGTTGAACAGAAGATGGTTTGCGAAGCACAGGCCAAAGCCCTCGTCCCCTAGATTGCAAGCAGACAAGAGTTTCTTTGAATGTACTGACGAGCATCACGAAGGGGGCAAAACGTCCCCTTCAAATAACTAGCTCAAGATATACCCGCCGATTTTGGTGCAAAAATCTGAGCGGGTTTACAACGTTATGAAAAGCGAAAATCCCCCCATGCCCTTTGGTGTGCGCTGAATGGGCGAGGCGTTTCAACCGCTGAAGACTGCAAGGCGTACTTCTCGCCACGCCATGTGTGTGGTGCGCTCGGTGTTAGCTGGCCTCGTCAGTTCAGAAAGATCAAGGAAGATCATGTGCTTGAGGGAGTTGTTGCCGAAATGGCAACGACTGCCCGTGACGGTAAAAACTACAAGACCTTCATGCTCCCCATCGAGTTCGCCAATGGGTGGCTGTTCACGACCAAGATCAAGGCTGATCCGGTGCTTTCCAAAGGTGTGACGGAAATCATCACACCTTCCCGAGGTGGCGATCAAAAGACCACCGTTGGTGAAATGCCAACGATGCGTCCTGAAGGTTGATAGGTGTTTCGGCCTGCGTAATGGAAATGGCAACGCAGCTTCCATCTTCTCTCTCAAAAGGTATACCTTGTGGGACACACATGTCATTGCCTGAAAAGCCGCTTTGCTCCGTGTCTCAAAACCTCGTAATCTCATTTCTTGACACACCTTCTCAAAAAGTCTAGTCCTTCTGTTACACAATGGGCACAGAAGGAGGAAACAGGAATATGGCTCATGTTGGATACATCCGTGTTAGCTCAATCGACCAGAACACTGACCGCCAGCTTGCTGACCTTGATTGCAACTTGGTGACCGAAGTCTTTGAAGAGAAGGCAAGTGCCGCAACGTCTAAGCGGCCTAAGCTGGAAGAGTGCATGAGGTTTGTCCGCAAGGGCGATACGCTCCACGTTCATTCAATAGACCGCCTTGCCCGTAACCTTGACGACCTGCTCTCGCTCCTAAAGAAGTTCATTGGCAAGGGCGTCGCCGTTCAGTTCCACAAAGAGGGGTTGACCTTCACAGGCGAAGACAACCCTTTCCAAACGCTCCAGCTTCAAATCATTGGAGCCGTCGCCCAGTTTGAACGCTCCATCATCAAGGAGCGGCAAAGGGAAGGTATTGCCAAGGCACAAGCCAAGGGAAAACACTGCGGCAGAAAGGCCAAATTGACGCCAGAACAGGCCGAAGAGCTTCGACATAGGGCAACAGTCATGGGCGAAGAAAAAAAGGCGTTAGCGGCTGAATATGGCATAAGCAGGCAGACCTTGTACCGCATCATCGCCGAACCCAATTAACATCCTAAAATATCTGAAACTTTAATTAGGTTGCACTAACAAGGGGGAAGCGGTCCAGCTATACCCCACAACTCTTCACATCCCTGCGACAAATAGACGACCTCTCTCCTATACTTTCATTCTTGGTAAGGCCGGAGAACACTAGCCCGACACAGCAGTGTTCTTCGGCTTTTCATATTGTGACGACTTGTGACAACGACAAGAAGAAAGAGCTGAACTTAAGATCAACTATAGTGACAGCTAAGGAGCAAGGGGAAGTAAGCAGACAAGGAAGAAGAGGAAAGAAGATACCTAAGTCATACAGCAGTGAACATAACGTGAACTGAAGTAACGACAGTGTAACCTAGGTTTCAACCTACCCAATGGCCCTACCCACTCCCACAAGTAAGACGTCCTAAGTATAACTTAAGAAGTAACCTAAGTGTACAGACAGGATTGAGGGAAGTAGTAGGATAGGAAGAAGAAGAAAGGGTGAAGACTTAAGTCAAACTTAAGACAACTACAGTATATATAGGGGAGTGGTCAGGTATCAAAAATAAAGAAATTTGTCAAGATAAAATATGGTCGTTGTGAATTTTTTGTGTACGTCTTCACAGCTACCTACCTCATAGCAACCCTTTAACAGTGTATCAAGATTGAGTAGGAGACAGGTCTATGTGTGAACCAGCTTCAGCTACAGCGGGAACCACAGCCGCAGTAGGTGGAACCACAGCAGGCACTACTGCCGCAGCGTCTACGATTACAGCGTCTCAAATGTTCATGTACTCCCTAGCCATTGCCGCCGCTTCTACAGCCGCCAACATGGTCGCTCAAAGTGAACAGGCGAATGCCATGAACTCATATCAAAGCGAAATGGCAGATAATTACAACAAGACAGCGGTCAAGAACGCCGAACTCGCCAACAAGGATTACATCGAACAGACAGCCGCTGAAAGCATTGCGCTCATGCAGAAGCAAGAGGCGGCATCGCAAGAGGTGCAACGGATTCAAAGGGAACGCCTCGAAAAACAAGGGACGGCTTTAGCTTCAAGTGAGGCGGCTGGTCAGTCGCTCCAGTTCCTCATGGACGACTATCACAGACAAGAAGCCCTCTACAGGGATTCACTGAAGCACCAGCTTGATATGGACAAGGACGCATACGGCATATCCGTGAAAGGCTTAAGAGATACCGCAAAGAACCGTGGAACGGCTTCAGGTCGATACATCCCCAAGCCTGTCAACTTCCCTAATGTCGGTTCAATGGTCGGTGCGGCTTTGTCGATTGGAAGCAAGGGGCTTGGTTATTATGACCAGTACAAGCAACCGATATACGACCAGAACGGCAAATTCACAGGCCGCTATTCGCTGACAGGGAAATGATATGACAGCAACGGGACTGGCAAGCAGGAGAGGATAAAGGCACGAAGGCATAAGCGAAGTATGAAGACTGACACAATGGATACATAAGAGGTGGCCTTGTAGTTCTCCCTAGCTTGTCAGTCTTTTTTATTGAAAGTGAATTTCAATTACAATTATCCGTGTGTTTTTGTCTTTATCAGTGTTTTGTCTTCCCTCATGCTCTTAATGCCCTCAAGTGGCTAAGAGTGGGGCATTTGCTCCATATTTTGATTCTGAGGCGTTTTTGTCGTTTTCGCTTGTCATTCGTCGTGTTTTCTTTTTTAAGCCATTAGAAACGAAATGTGGACGTTTTCTTGTCGTCCTTGTTTCCGGTAAGGCGTCTGTGATTGCATCCGGTACCGTTCGCGTCCTCAAGGGTGAGGGCGGTGGTGAAGTCTGGTTTGTCGCTAAGGACGTGTGTGATGCACTTAGTATCCGTACCGACACGCTTAAGATGATTCTCGATGAAGATGAGGTGACGAAAACGGACCCCAATAGTATTGGGGTCAAATTAAACGCCCCTCACGGCATCTCTCTTATCAATGAATCCGGTCTGTACTCTCTGGTCCTCCGCTCCCGTAAACCTGAAGCCAAGAAGTTCAAGAAGTGGCAACCTCGTGACCGTCCTTGAGAACAACAAGCCATGACCACCAGCCTCAAGGTGGCTGAGGTGTTCGGGAAGAACCACCAGCATGTCATGCGCGACATCCGAACCCTGATAGCAAAAGGAGTCCCCAATTTTGGGGAGTCCTCTTACATCAACGCTCAGAACAAAGAACAGCCCATGTTCCTCATGGACCGTGACGGCTTCTCCCTGCTCGTCATGGGCTTCACCATTCCCGTCTTCCCGTTTCTCCTTCCCCTTGCTCCTGCACAAATCAATCTCGCCGAAGTATGGACACAGACAGCCGCACATTGCTTTTCATATTTCGCTTCTAACGTGCGTTTCGCCTCGCCTATAGGAGAATCATCATGACAGTCTCAAAAAGACGCTCTAAAGGCCTTTTATCCATTGCTTTCCATGCGGCGCAAGGGCGTCAAGCGTGATTTCCCTGTCCCAGTCCACAGGCTGGATGACATCGCGGAAGAGCGTGGATGCTGGGTAGCTGCCTTCATAGATTGACGTGATGTCGTCGAACTCGCCTTTTTCGTGGCCTACGACTTCCTTCAATTTGCGGCGGTCAATGTCGTGGAGCTTTGCCCATGTGATGAACGTATGCCGGAAGGAATGGAAGGTAACGTTGCTGACTTCGCCTTCACCCGCGCCAACGCCGCAATCACGACGGAAGCGCGTGAACCACTGCGTCACGTTGGCGGAGACGTTGCCTTCGCGCTTGCTCAAGGTCTTGCGGGAGAACAGGTGTAGTTCGCCTTTTGACCTAAGTGTTTTCACGCGCTCAAGCAGGCCGAGCCTGATAAGGAACGGATGGACCGGGACAATGCGTTTGCCTGCGGCTGTCTTGAGTTCCTTGTCGCCTTCGTTGTTGATGTCGATACAGGGAACGCCGTCGATTTCGCGGATGTCGTCCAGATGGAGCTGGCATATTTCTTCAACACGTGCGCCTGTAAACAGGGCGATAAGCGGTGCCCAGAACTGCCATGCTTTTGTGAACTTCTGCTTGCCCGTGGCCGTGCCTTGGTAAGGCGCGCTGTGGAACAGGGCTTTCAGTTCATCGCTGGTGAAGGCGCGGCGTTTGGCCTGCTTCGCCTTGAGGGTGTTCTTTTTGAAGGCCAACGCCACGTTGAGAGGCTTTGCCTTGTCTACATACCCCTCAAGCTCTGCCCAGTTGATGAATGAGCGCACATTGTCAAAGCGCGTCTTGATGGATTTGGGCTTGAGGCGGTGGTTCTCAGGAATGTCCATTTTCAGGAGCTGAGCCTTGCTCTTGCCCTTGTAATGACAGCGGTAGCGGAGCGAGGGCAGCTTGACCAGTTCCTCGCGGTATTTCCGCATGTGGTCGCGGGTGACCTCGTGAGTCGGCAGTTTCTTGCCATTGGAAACCATTTCCGCGAACTGCCGAAGCTGCGGAGCCAAGTCCTTCACGCTGGTGACTTTCCATTCACCGCTTTCCGTCTTGGTCTTGATATATTTCTCAACGGCTTCGGTGATGGTGGGCGATTTGCGGGAAGGTGCGGCAGGTTGCTGCGTGACGAAAACCGTCTTGCCTGTTTCAGCTTCCGAGAGCTTGCTGGCAAGCGGTGAAAAGTCAATGGAGCCAGCTTCGTCATACGCCTTGGCAATGCCTTTCATAAGGGCGTCGCACAGCTTCTTGTAGTCCGTGGACTTCTCCGAGACCTTGATGCCTTCCTGCTCCAGAATCCCGCTGACAAGATTCTTCACGCCGCGATAATCGGCATGTGCCGCCTGTTCTCGAATGTCCGAGGCAATGCGCTGGCGGGAAGCTAAGTGCTTTTCAAGCTCATTATCCTGCCAAGGTCTTTCCCGATTGACGCGCAACTCAAATTCATAGTTGAGCGTCTCCTTCATTTCCCTGTCTACAAGTTCCCGAATCTTTTCGTCGGTAAGATGGTTTTGGAGTGTTTCATTCGCTTTAGTCATGGCCTTTCGGTTTCTGTTTTCAAGAGTGGTCGATTTCGTTTTCAGTCGTCGGATTTCCGAAAAGATGTCATGCGCCTTGGATGCCAGCCGCATAGCCTTTGGACGGGCTTCCTTCAGGTGCGAAGTGCCAAGGGAAAGACGATACTCAGTCCTTCCCAGCGTCGGCTGAAGGTCGGCTGGAATACGTATGCGGAAATATAATCCGCTTGGACGAGGAAGCAAGTAGGCAGGTGCGGCTGCGTTTGAAGCCGAATTTGAACCAATGGCAGGAGAACAAAAAGACACAGGCTTATACCCCTTGTGTACCACCGCTGTGTACCAGACGGTGCTTTGGGATATAAGCCTGCTAAAAATTCAGCTATTGCAGCTGCTTGTATGCGCTGGCGGAGAGGGTGGGATTCGAACCCACGTGCCGGCTACTAACCGACAACCCGATTTCGAGTCGGGCCCGTTACGGCCACTTCGGTACCTCTCCGCGAAGTGGAAACATTCTTTTTAGACATTATCGCCTTTGCCTGCAAGCAAAAAAGCAGGGACTGACGGTTTGCCAGTGCATGTTTTGAAGGCGATTTAGCGACGTTATTGCGCTCTGGAGCAGGACAAGAAACGGGCGGCCTTCCTGTAGGGAAGGCCGCCCGTAAGTGTTTGTTTGAGTCTTGGCGCTAGCTGAGGGCGAGAATTGGTTTGACGATCTCGCCGATGGCTGCTGCCGTGGGGCTTTCGGTCTGCACACGCATGAAGGCATAGCCTTCGTCGCCGGCGCGCACCAGTTCCGGGTCCAGGGGAATGCGGCCGAGAAAGTTTACGCCCATTTCCTTGGCCAGGGCTTCACCGCCCCCTGTCATAAAGAGGTTTTCTTCCTTACCGCAATGGGGGCAGACATAGCCGCTCATGTTCTCCACCATGCCGAGGATGGGGTTACCCACTTCGCGGCAGAAGCTGACAGAGCGGCGCACATCGTCGATGGCCACGCCTTGCGGGGTGGTAACGACGACGGCTTTGGCGTCCGTTCCCAGGGTTTGCAGGGCGGAGAGGGGTTCATCGCCTGTGCCTGGGGGGCAGTCCACGATGAGGTAGTCCAGATCGCCCCACGCTACATCCTGTACGAACTGGTTGATGAGCCCGATTTTAACGGGCCCGCGCCAGATGACGGCCTGCTCCTTGTTGGGAAGCATGAAGCCAAGGGACATGACCGAAAGGTTGGGCGTATATTGCCAGGGCACCGGTTCTATGACCTGGTCGCCAATATGGGGCTGCACACCTTGCAAGCCCAGCAGGCGCGGTACGCTTGGCCCGTGGACATCAACATCCAGAAGGCCGGTTTTTTTGCCAGAGAGGGCAAGCGCAACTGCAATGTTGGTGGCGACGGTGCTTTTGCCAACGCCCCCTTTGCCCGAGAGGACAACAATTTTGTTCTTGATACGGCCAAGTGTCTTTTCGAGTTTGACGTTCTGCTGGTCCGGCCCTCCACAGGAGGAGGGGTCGGAGCTGCAGGAACCTTGATCTGAACAGCCGCTACAGCCTGAATCGCTCATGATTCGCTCCTTGAAAACGCGTATTTGCTTGCGACGGTAAAACCCGCCGGAAAAAAATCGAAAATGTCTGCCAGAAAGGAGTGTATTGTCGGAAGGGGCGTTGTCAAGTCTTCTTTCTCGAATTTGCCTTGCAAAGGTGTAAACAGCTTACGTTTGCGGCGGTCAAACCTCAATTTCTTCCCCTTCCCGGGCCATTACAATTCTAGGAGGCAGGGCGCCTTGTTCCAGGCGTAGATTAGCGAGCAGGGCATCCAGTTCGCCGTCATCGCGTGTGGGTTCATGATGTGTCAGACAGACGGCGGGAATGCCAGCTTCCTGGGCCATCTGTATGGCTTGAGGCATTGGCGAGTGCCCCCACCCAGTTTTGGAAAGATATTCGTCGTCGGTGTATTGAGCGTCGGCAATGAGCAGATCAACCCCTCGGATTTTCTCCAACATGGCCTGTTTTTTGTGCAGGATGTGCTGCTGGTAGTCATCGTATTCGGGTTCATGCGGGGCATAGATGTTTTGGTAAGGCTCATGGTCGCCTGTGTAAAACAGCGAGCGCCCATTGTGCGCAACAAGGTATCCCAGACAGAGGACAGGGTGGTTCATGAGAATGGCAGAAATCGTGACGTCGCCAATTTGCACAGAATTGCTTTCAGTCATTGTTTCATACTGTACGTTGGCCTGGAGCTCTGCCTCCCGTATGGGAAAAAAGCGGTAATCAAGCTGCACCGTGAGTACGTCGCGAATGCTCCCCATTGTCACAGGATTGGCCATTCCATAAATAGATACTTTGCAGGTGGGGGAAAAGAGTGGTGCAAAAAAGGGAAGCCCATGGATATGGTCCCAATGCGTGTGTGTGATGAAAACAGAGCATGAAACAGACGCATTTTTGATGCATTCCAGCCCCAAGGGGCGGATTCCTGTACCGGCGTCCAGAATCAAAATCTCATCACCGCCAGTCTTTACCTCGATGCAGGCGGTATTCCCGCCATAACGTACGGTCTGGGGGCCTGGAGTCGGAATGGAGCCGCGAACGCCCCAGAATTTCACGCGCATGGCATCCTCGCAGCCTCTATGTTTCAGGCGTTGATGAAGACACGGGCCTTGTCCAAATCCTGTTCCAGATCCGGCATGCCGTGGCACATGGTCTGAAAATCCATGCCGAAAAGTTGTTCGATTTCAATTGGCAAGGGCTGTATGCCCGACTCGCCACTGTGACCGTAGCGCAGGAACTTGCAAATCTGGTCCGCCGTGAAGACACAGATGACGATGATTTCGGCTGCGCTCTTTTCCGGGGTATGATGCATGGCTATTCCCTGAACCAGCGGCTCGGGGAATCCCCATCTACGGGCGAGCAGCGCTCCCACATCGGCATGGTTGGTCTGCAGTATAGTATATTCGGCATCATACAGAAAATGTTCACTTTCGGCGGCAAGAGAAAGCGCTTTGGCAAAAGCATCCGGCATGGACAGGGCAAGAACAGCCTTGCCGACATCGTGCAGTAATCCTGCAGAAAAAAAGTCTGAGCTTTCCTGTACAGGAACGTGCAGCATGTGCGCCAGCCGACGGCTTACCAGCGCCACGGCCAGTGAGTGTAGCCAGAATTCATTCATGTCCAGGCCGGCTTTGTTGTGTCGGGGGAGAACCCCCATGCTGGCCAGACTGAGGGCAAGGTTTTTTAATGTATTTACACCGAGATAAACACAAGCTTGTTGGATGGAGTGGATACGTGTGGCCAGCCCTATGAACGGTGAGTTGACCACCTTCAAAATTTTCAAAGTAAAAATAGGGTCGTTTTCAAGAACACTGACAAGATCTTTTGGAGCACAATCTAAACGCGCAGTCAGTTGTAAAACCTGCTGCACGCTTTTCGGAAAGGCCGGTATCTTTTCTACGGCCTGCAGAACGTTTTCACGAATTGCTGACGGCTTGTGTTCTTCCATGCAAAAGTGCCCGCTATCAGCTCGCAACAACATGCTTTTGAAGGAGGCCGTTCACAGAGGCGATGGCTTTTTCCATGTGTTCTTTGTCCGCACCTTCGGCCAGCAGGGGAACCTGCTCCTGCAGAATGGCAGCAAGTGGGGCGTCCTGATCATCTGTTGCTGAGAAACTGCTCCAGGCAGCCGCTGCTTTTTCGGGTTTACCCATCTGCAAAAGACACAACCCCAGGTACAAAGAGGAGGTATTGTCCTTGTTCAGGGTGTATAAAACCCGGTCAAATTCAACTCGGGCAGGGATGTAATGCCCTATCTGGTAGAGGCATACCCCAAGATCGCGGCGAGCGTCTTCATCTCTTGAGCGGATCTTTACGGCTTCCCGATAGAGCGGCACAGCCTCTTCGAGCCGGCCCTCCATATGCGCCTGACGGGCCTGGGCAAGCTTATTGGAGACTAATTCTTCCTCGCTGGCGGCTTTTTTTTGCCGCTCCTTTTCCTCTCGCTCTTCTTCCTGCCAGGATTCCTTCCAGGAGTCGCGCCAGCCAATGAGCAATTGCCGTCTGCTCATCCCGTTGTCTTTTTTACTCATTGTCTTCACTCCAGTTGCGTGCACGAACAGCAGTTGCTGATCGTACTCTGAATAATTTTGAAAGAAGGATTTGTCTTAATAGCTTCAAACCGGGGCTGTACGCAACAAGGCTATAACGAGTGACCGCAAAGGGGCTGCTCCGTCTTGCACTCAGCAGCGGAAGTCGGTACTTCAAATGGCTACAGGTTGTTACAATCGCCAAGAAAACAAGTGTATCTAAATGTAAGGAGTGTCTCCATGAAGAAAGGTTTCTTCTTGCTTCTGCTGCTGGTAGTCCCCGTACTGCTGGTTCAACCAGTGGCGGCTGCTCAGAAGCTGCGTCTGGGGATTCTGCCGGTATTGGATACGCTGCCGCTGCAGGTTGCAGTACGCGACGGGCTTTTTGCTGAGGAAGGGTTGGACGTGGAGCTTGTGCCTTTCACCAGCGCGCTGGAGCGTGATACCGCAATGCAGAGCGGTAATCTGGACGGCTATTTTGGCGACCTGCTCAATACCCTGCTACTCATCGATAATGGCGTACCCATGCGGATGGTCACTGTAAGTTGGGCGACAACACCTGGGCAGCCAATGTTTGCTTTGATCCGGGGGGCCGAAGTTGAGGATAAGCCCGCATCCCTGGAGGTTGGCATCTCCACCTCCACAATTATCGAGTACCTGTTGGAAAGGATGCGCGGTTTACCCGTAATGGCCGGGACGGAAGTCAGCATCGTAGAGGTGAAACAGATTCCAATCCGTCTTCAGATGCTGCTTTCCGGGCAATTGCAAGGTGCTTTGCTGCCGGAACCTCTGGCTTCCCTTGCCGTATCCGAGGGCGCGGGGGCCATTGTGACCGACGAAGAGTTGAAAATGCCCCTGACGGTCATTTGCCTGCATGAACGTTTTGCAGATCAGGCGGATGATTTTTTGGATGCCTACCGCCAGGCTGTGAAGCGCATTAACAACGCTCCCGAGACCTTTCGTAATCTGATGGTCGAGACCACACGCGTACCCAAACCCCTTGCCCGCAGTTTTCCGGTATACACTTTTCCGGATCCGGAACTGCCCAATGAGCAGGACGTATGGAACGTACAACAGTGGATGCTTACGAGAGGCTTACTCAAAGGCATGCTGCAATACAAAAAACTCGTTTTTTAGTCCCTGAAAATCCGCCCCATAAGAACTATTGCACATGCTCGACGTTCGCTCCATTGGCAAATCCTACCCCGCAGCATCCGGGGGGCGAAAGATTCTTGAGAATATCAATTTTCATCTGGGAACGGATGAAACTTTGAGCATTGTCGGCCCTTCAGGCTGCGGTAAGAGCACCCTGCTTTACATGCTGTGTGGGTTAACGCAGCCAGATTCAGGCAACGTGTTGCTGGATGGGCGCGAAATTGCCAGACCTGGCAGTGATATCTCCATTATATTGCAGGACTATGGTCTGTTGCCATGGAAAACTGTGGCGGACAATGTTGCCCTTGGGCTTAAATTACAAGGGATAGGGCGCAAGGAGCGCCTGCAGGCTGCCTCGCGTCTTCTGGCGGAGATGGGCCTGGCCGGAAGAGAGCGGGACTACCCCTCTTGTCTCAGCGGGGGAGAGCAGCAACGGGTGGCCATTGCCCGCGCCTATGCACTGTCTCCCCGCCTTCTCCTGATGGATGAACCGTTTTCATCCCTCGATGCACTGACCAGGGAAAAGCTACAGGATACGTTGTGCGCCACCTGGCGTACACGCCGTATACCTTACGTTCTCGTCACCCATAGTGTGGAAGAGGCCGTGATGTTGGGCAGTCGCGTTTTGGTGCTCGCTGGAAGTCCTGCCCGCGTTTGCGCCAGCTTTGAAAATCCATTTTTTGGGCGAACAGGTTTACGCGAGAGCCAGGAGTTCTTCTCGTTGCAGCGGGAAGTGCGCCGGACAATGGAAAAATACTGGTAGGGCAGGAGAAAGGCGTGGCACAACGGTATGGGAAGAAAGCCCAAAGATGGCGCAAACCGCTCCATTACGCATTGACCATAGCGGTCATCCTTGCCCTGTGGAAGCTGGTGTCTTTGTCTGTGCATGCTGCGGTGCTCCCCCCACCGGAAGTCGCTGCCGTGGCTTTTGCCAAAGCCTTGGGTACAAAGATTTTCTGGTTGCATTTCAAGGCCAGCGCCCTGCGCAGTATTGCAGCCATGGCTTTGGCCTTTGGGGTGGGCTTTCCTCTTGGCGTACTTATCGGTGGCAGTAAACGGGTGGAAGCAGTCCTGTCTCCGTTTGTGTTTCTCACCTATCCGATTCCCAAAATTGTACTGCTGCCTTTGGTCTTTTTGTTGTTAGGTCTGGGGGATACAGCAAAAATAGCAATGATAAGTCTTATTCTGGGCTACCAGGTATTGGTTGCCACACGAGACGGAGTCCACAATATCCCACCTGAATATCTTGATTCTGTCCGTTCACTTGGGGCAGGTGGTTGGCGCGTCGTCAACGAAGTTCTGGCGCCAGGAGCTTTGCCCCATGGATTCACTGCTCTGCGGTTGAATGCAGGTGTGAGCGTGGCAGTGCTCTTTTTTGTGGAGTCCTTCGCCACTCGATATGGATTAGGATATATGATTATGGATGCCTGGGGGCGCATGGATTACGAGGGAATGTTCACCGGCATTTTTGGCATGAGCTTTTTGGGGGTTCTGTTGTATGAAGGGGTGAACCTACTCGAGCGGAGAGCCTGCGCCTGGAAATGCCAATAAAGAACACATGGGCGGGATTCATGCTCGTTGGCTCCATTTCTTGGGGGTTGCTCATGGATTGCACTCTGACCATCTAAAATGTATACTTAATTAGTTGAGCCAATAGTCAATATCCGGAGTGATACGCCTGTGGTAAAGTTGTTGCGTCTGCTAAAAAAAACTGAAGTCCGCTCCCTGGTTGAAGATGCACTTTCTTCCTTGGGAGGGGAGGCGGCTATTCTGGATAACGAAGGACAAATAATTTTTGGCGAATCCTCAGACAATGGGCTTTCCACACCGATTTCCATCAAAACAGACTCTGGTGATACATATATTGGGGCCGTGGTCGGGTCAGAGCAGGCAGCTTTTGTAGCGCGTTTGATCGCGTGTTTGGCGCAGCAGGAGTATGAGAAGTACAGCGTTGCTCATGAAACTCTAGACCGCTACAAGGAAATTACCCTTTTATATGGAATTGCCGAAAAAATAGCGACAAACATGGCGCCCCATGAAGTGGGGCTCAGAATGCTGACAAACCCTCGCCAATCGGCGAGGGTTTTCTTATACTATCTTCATGCTAAAGCCGCCCAAAAATCAGCAGGTGAAAATGGAGTTTGTTTCGATCAACGAACTTGTCCCCATGAATCATCTGCTTCGCAAAATTGCCAAGGTTATTGATTTCTCCTTTATTCATGAGCTCACCAAGGATTTGTATTGCGAGGGCAATGGCCGTCCGGCCATTGAACCGGTGGTGCTCTTCAAAATGCTATTCATCGGCTATCTGTTTGGCATCCGCAGCGAGCGTCAGCTTGTCAAGGAAATCCAGGTCAATGTTGCCTATCGCTGGTTCCTTGGCCTGGGATTGCAGGACAAAGTGCCCGATGCCAGCACCATCAGCCAAAACCGGCGGCGCAGATTTAACGACACCAGCGTTGCCCAGGACATTTTTGACGGTATAGTGTTCCAGGCCATGAAAAAGAGGCTTGTCGGCGGACACACGCTTTACACCGATTCCACCCACCTGAAAGCCAACGCCAACAAGCATAAATTTACGGAAAAGCTCGTTGCCCAAAGCACGAAGTCATACTTGGGCGAACTTGAAGACGCCGTGGAGGAAGACAGGCGCAGGCATGGAAAGAAACCGCTGAAGCAGGACAACCGCGAAGCGGGGTCCAAGCGGATCAAGCAGAGCACAACCGATCCGGACAGCGGGTACATGGTACGCGAGGGCAAGCCTAAGGGCTTCTTTTACTTGGATCATCGCACTGTGGACAGCCGACACAACATTATCACCGACAGTTACGTAACTCCGGCCTCGGTGCATGACAGCATGCCCTATCTCGATCGGCTGGACCGACAAATCAACCGCTTCGGCTTTGCTGTGAAGCACGTCGGCCTCGATGCAGGATATTTCACCTCACACATTTGCAAGACGCTGGAAGAAAAGCATATTTATGGTGTCATTGGCTATCGTCGTCCCACTCGTCGCAAAGGGATGCTCCCCAAACGCGCCTTTGAATACCTGCCGGACAAGGACTGCTATCTTTGCCCCGAAGGCCAGGAGCTTCACTACTCCACCACCAACCGCGAAGGATATCGTCTCTATGACTCGTTACCAAAGGTTTGCCGCCGCTGTCCGTTACTGAAAGAGTGCACAACAAACCGGAATTGCAAGAAAACAGTGACACGCCATGTGTGGCGGGAATACGTGGATACGGTGGATGCGCACCGGCTCACGGAATTCGGAAAAAGAATCTATGCTCGCCGGAAAGAGACCGTAGAGCGCAGCTTTGCCGACGCCAAACAACTGCACGGGCATCGCTATGCTCGGTTCTGCGGCCTGGCTAAGGTCCAGGTTCAAAGCCTGCTTTCCGCCACATGTCAAAACATGAAGAAAATGGCCTTGCTGCTGGCCCCTTTGGGGCTGTCATACAAATATTTGCAGCCCAAATGCCTGTACTTTCTTCCTCAGTCTCTCTGTCTCGTTCGATTGGGGCCGATCGAGCCAACATCCCAGCTGGCAGCGGCCTGAAAAGAAATCGGTTCATAAAAACAAACCCCACTTTGCAAAAAGCGGGGTTTGTCAATGAGCTGCGCCCCATGAAGTGGGGCTGTTGCTATTGGACCATGTGCTACAGCGTATCAAGGCTGATACGGCGCTCGTTCTGATTTTAAGCAAAGAGCACAAGCTGGAAGAACTGGCGAGTATGGGGTGCATGGCCCAGGCTTCCCGTACGCAGACAATGGCCGCCGCGCGTTTGTTGGCTGCCTCTGTCATCAATAGCGGTCGTGCGGAAATTTTGAATGATGCTTCATCTGATCCTCGTCTGGCTAATTGCTCCAGTACTCCGGCCTCTTTGATGAGCGCCCCTTTGAAGGTCAAAGACAACGTCATTGGGGTTATGCAGGTTGCCACCAATGAGCCGCACTCCTACACGGCGGATGATCTCAGGTTGCTTTCGAGCATGACCATTCAGGCCGCCACTGTCATAGAAAACGCTCGCCTGTATGACACGCTGCAGGAAACGTTTTTCTCCACTGTAAACGTTTTGGCTGAAACAATTGAGATGCGTGACCATTACACAGGGGGGCATACTCGCCGTGTAGGTCAATATGCCGTAACTGTGGCCCGCTCTATGGGGCTGCAGGAAGAGGAACTGGACACTTTGCGCCTTGCAGCCAGCCTGCATGACATAGGCAAGATAGGCATAGATGACCAAATCCTGCGCAAGCCAGGTCGCCTGACTCCTGAGGAATACGAGAGCATCAAGCGTCATTCGGAATATGGAGCGGAAATACTTTCTCATGTCAGGGAATTGCACCATATTGTTCCTATTGTGCGCAGCCACCACGAACAATATAACGGGAATGGATATCCGGATGGACTTGCAGGAGAGGACATTCCTTTGCTTGCGCGGATTATCAGTGTGGTGGACGCCTTTGACGCCATGAGTAGTCATCGGCCGTATCGCCAGGCATTACCCCTTGATGCCGCTGTTGCAGAATTGGTACGTAACAGGGGAACTCAATTTGATCCCCAGATTGTGGATGCTTTTCTTGGCGCCCTCCGAAAAGGACTCATTTCAGTGTAGTTTCGCGTACTTTTTATGTCAGCTACTAATGAATTTTTAAATGATGCGGCCACTCAGGCAGATTGTATTCTGGCTGTGTTGGCCCACCCGGATGACGAAACCTTCATCGCAGGCACGCTAAAGCGTCACATTGAAGAGGGCGCCAGGGTCCATGGGGTGTGGATCACTTCTGGCGAAGCCAGCGGCGGCCGCGAGCGGCGTGAAAAAGAATTGGCAAGGGCCGCAGCTATACTCGGCCTGGAGCAAAACGCCATCCACTTGCCGCACTACCCAAACCGGGGACTCCTGCCCATTCTTGCGGAAGTGGCGGACTGGCTGGGGCAGACTATTGAAGCCATTGGGCCACAGCGAATATATGTCCCCGCCTATGAAGGGGGGCACATTGACCACGACGCAGTGAACTGGTGCGTATACACTGCCTGGCAAAAATGCCTGCCTGAAGCGGCATGCCTCGAATTCCCGCTCTATAACCGCACGGGCCCACGCCTCCTGCGCGGATGGAGGATAGGGCGTTTTGCTCCCGATACACACGGAACCGCGACTGTCCATTACACTCGCCTGACCCCGGAGCATGTTCGGTGCAAGTTTTCTATGATGCGCGCCTATAAAAGCCAGTGGACGGATTTGCTGCCCTTTCGACTGGCCATGCCGCGTCGCAGTTTGCTGACCCTGGGGGAGCAGTGGGCTGCGTTGCCTCCCGGCCGTGACTATAGTATCCCTCCTCACGCCGGGCCGTTGAATTACGAATTGAATCCGGGAACGTTCAGGTTTTCGGATTTTGCCGCGGCCGTCCATAAGGCTGAAGAGGACGCGGCCTGAGGGCGTTTTTTTCAACCACGTCCGATTGCCTGGCCGCTCGCGGCTTTGCTCTTTTGCCCATGAACGCGTCATTTTCCGATAATATTTCCGCCGCCAACGACAATTTGCCGAAAACAGCCTATGTGCTGCTTTGGTTTCCCGAGCCCACTGAAACATTTCTTTTCAGAGAGGTTCTCGGCCTCTGGAATCAGGGGCTCCCCCTGTCCGTATATACACTGTACGGCCCTTTGCAAAAAAAGCTCTCTCCCGAAATGCGTGATCTTTCACGTCCCGTGGAGCGGATGGGCATTCGCGCTCTGCCCAGCATTTTTCTCGCGATGTGTCGCTGGTGGTTCAAACGGCCTGGTGTCTGCGCACGTCTCTGGCGACAGGTCCCCTTCAGACGCTGGAAGGGGCTGGAAAAAGGGGGGGAGAATCTCTGGGCTTTCCTCGCTGCATTTCTCCTGGCTGAACGCTGCACAAAAGACGGTATTGAGCATTTACATGCGCCCTGGGCCAGTGGCCCCGCCACTGCCGTCTGGTGTGCGGCCCAACTCATGGGAGTGCCTTTCAGCTTCACAGCACGCGCCTGGGATATTCATCCGCCAGATGGCGCCCTGAAGGACAAATTGCGCGCTGCCGCGTTTGTGCGCGTCAACACATTGGTAAACAAAGCGTACCTGGCGGATCATGCAGGTTTGACAGAGCAGGAGGCGGACAAGATTCGTCTGGCCTACAATGGTATATCATTACGCACCGGGGATACTGCACCCGTGAAAATGGAACAGCCCTATCAACTTCTTGCATTGGGGCGCTTTGTTGGCAAAAAGGGTTTTGAATACCTGCTGCAGGCGTGTAGTATATTGCGGCAAAAGGGTCTGGACGTGCACCTGGTGTTGGCAGGTTCAGGACCAAAGAACGCAATGCTGCACAGACTGGCGAAAGAGTTGGATATTGAAAGCGTTGTGTCCTTTCCTGGTTTTGTACAGCACCATCAGGTTGGGAAGTTGTTTCTTGAGGCAGATGTCTTTGTAATGCCATGCGTTATTGATACTTCAGGAGACCGGGACGGCATTCCCAACGTGATAATGGAAGCCTTGGCGCACAGGTTGCCCGTGGTTGCCAGTGACGTCTCTGGCATCAGCGAATTGATTGAAGACGGTGTGACAGGTCTTCTGGCTGAGCAACGCAACCCCGATTCGCTTGCCAATGCAATACAGCAAATGCTGCAGAGCAGGGATAAGGCGTTGGAAATGGCGGAAGCCGGGCGGGCTCGAGCTCTAGAAATGTTTGATCCGGAACAGAACTATGGGAAAATAATCGAATTTTTACAGGATTTTACTCCTAAAAAGGAGTAAGGCCGCAACGCCCCTGTATTTTGATGGCGGCATAGGGCGCGCGGTGGCTCAAAAACCTGGAGGCATGTCGTGACTGCGCGCATTACCTATATTTTTCACAATTGTTTTGTATTGGAACTCGGCGGCAAAACATTTCTTTTTGACTACCCTGATGCCGATCACCGCAACGATCTTGCAGAACACCTTGTCCTGGAAAAAGTGGAAGGCGCAGATCTCACCGTCTTCATTTCCCACTCTCACGACGATCATTTCACTCCCGAAGTCATTGAAATGGGGCGCAAAGCCTCGAGTGTGCGTTATCTGGTTTCCTACGATGTGGCGGATCTGCACCCTGAATTTACGCCCAAGGAAGAAGGGGGAAAGCTCGATGTCACTGTGCTTGAACCCCAGGACGAAGATGTCGTGGAGGAAAAAGGCAGAAGCCATGATGCGTTGCTGGTGGATGATATGTCCATCACGGTCTACGAAAGCACTGATCTTGGCATAGGCGCCCTGATTGTGACACCGCATGGCAGTATTTACTATGGCGGCGATGTTGCTGGCTGGGACTGGGAAAACCTGGACAACCGCACCAGGGCGTTCAGCCGCGCAGCGTATCAAAGCGTTTTACAGGACCTGTCCGGGCGGCACATAGATATCGCCTTCTCCAATACGGATAAGCGTTTGGCCAATTGGTCGGGCGCTCTTGATTTTGTCAATCAGGTCAGGCCTCATGCGTTTGTGCCAATGCACGTTTTCGGTAAGACGGAGTGGGTGTGGGAGTTTGCTGGGGAAATTGGCGATTGTCAGAGCAAGATTTTTTTATATGCCGGCAGTGGCGACGCCATGGAAGTCTCTATTTGAGCAGAATCCACATGGCCATACGTGCGGCATGTTTCTTTACATTTCCAGGAGTCGCAGACAGTTCTGCTTTTTGAAGCGTCACCCCCTTATAATGGGGGGAGAACGTGGGGAGAAGGTCCATAAGGACTTTCTCCCCAGTTTTTGTATGATCTTTTATTTGCAGAGACCCTCGTCCTGAGCAGCTGCAATGGCTTCGCAACGTTGCATGGAGCAGGCTTTCCAGAAATCCCAGCAAGCGGAGTCCGTATCTTTGAGCACGGCGTACGCCTTGCCCCTGGCCAGATAGGCTGCCGGGTCGCGCGGGGTGAGCTCAACGGCCCGCTCATAATCCTCCAAAGCCTGCTGGTATTGCCCTTTGGCAAAGAGAATGTCGCCGCGCATCTTGAGACCCGCAGCAAAGGAAGGCGCCAACTGCAAGGCTTTTTCCACGCTGGCAAGGGCCCCATCAAGATTTTGCGAGGATTGGGCCGCTACAGCCTCATCCAGCAAAACTTGCAACTGTTGCATCAATGCCTCCTGCCCCTCTGGAGTGGCAGGCGGTGCAGGCTCTGGCGTGAAACGAACCTTGACATGGGAGGCCTTGCCAGAAGCGACTACTGCCACGGCCTCTTTGGTGCCGGCCTGGCCGGCGTCTATGCGTATCCTGTATGAGCCAGGTGAAAGCTCCATGCCTTGGGTGAAGGGCATATCCTGATCGAGAAACGTGACGTTTGCCACGTCAGTGTCGGTTTCCACATAAAGTTGTCCCTTGTCGGGATCACTGAGAACCGGGGTGTTGCCATCGTTCTGTTGATTGGATTCGCTCAGCGCAGCGGATTGTTCTTCGTTGCGCTCGGATTCCGGGCGAATATCTATGCCAACGGCCAGGTGTTGCCCCTTGGGCACTTCGACATTGCGGACAATGGTCTCATACCCGTCCGCTGAAACCTCGACTTCGTATTCGCCAGCCCCAACCTCGATACCGGGTTCATATTTTGGGGCGATATTTAGAATGCGCACCTGAGAATCGGCAGGTATCGGGAGAACGTATATACGCTCCTGGGCTTCGCCTGCCGGCGTCATGGCGGTCTCGGTATCTTCCAGCGTTTGCGGCGGAAAATCCGCCGGAACCGGGGTGTCAGAGACCAGTGTGATGGAGACGCGTGTCTCCTTGCCCGAGGAAACATCAACGACCAGTTCAGTGGTTTCATAACCGTTGCGGCTGACTTCTATGGTGTACTGCTGTGGCGGCAGTTTGATGCCTTGTTTGAATTTCGGTTTGATGCCCAGGATACGTACATCGGCATCCTTTGGGGTAGTGTTGACGAAAAGCTTCCCGCCTTTTTTATCCGAAGCTTCTGCAGCGGATTCGGTACTTGCGTCACTGCCTGATTCTTTGTCCAGATTGATGGTGAGGGTAAGGTCTTCGCCCTTTTTCAGGGTAACAGTGCGGACAACCTCCCCCAGGCCTTCTTTTTTGACTTCAACTACATACTCACCGGGGTCAAGCTGCATGCCCTGTTCATATTTGGGGGCGATGTTCAGAATTCTGACCCGTGCGTCATCGGGGGTCACTTTGACAAAAAGTCGTTGTGATCCCGCACTACGTTGTTCATCGCCTGCCTTTTCGGCTTCCTCGGTCTTTTGATCATCACCTTCGGATTGCGCCGCGCCCAGTTCGGCTTGCAAACGCACATCCTTTCCGGCGGTCACCTGCACAGTCTTGGTGAGGGCAGGGTAGCCTTCGGCAGCGATTTTGACCACATACATACCGGGAGCAAGGCGCATTCCCTGGCGAAAGGTTTCCTGGACATTAAGCAGGCTGATAATGGGATTGGATACATTGGCCTCAACATACAATCTTCCCTTGGCCTGCTCAGGATTTTCCTGAGCAATGCAGAATGTCGGCTGCATAACTAAGCAGGCAAGGGCAAGAAGAAAGAAGAGGGCTGTTCGCATGCAAACGCTCCTCGCTGCTACCGGCGCAGACCATGTCCTGCACACGGCGCACGTGTTCATGGTTCAAATAGGCGGTATGAGCAATTACGCTGTTTTGCAGGCTGGCGCAAGACAGTGGCCTGGGATGCAGGCTTAAGGCAGGTCAGACAAGGAACCAGAGCAGTCCTACAATGACGGCAGTCACCACAATGGTGCCGGCTATGAGAGCCATCATCAGGCCCGGGGCAACATAGCGGCGCATGCGTTTGACGTGAACCACCACGGTTTCACCTGCCTGTTCCTCCACCTGCAACACCTTGTAGTGAGCCCAGGCGTCTTTCCACGCCAGATGCGTTGAAAGCACAAGCCGGGGCTTTAAGGCATCCCTGTCAAATTTGGAAGGAAGTTCCTTGATCTCTTCGCCGGAAGCGATATTGATGAAAACTGTATTAACTGTTTTGTGTGCCATGATCTTTAACTGTCGTTATCTGGAAGCAATGCTTTATGTCGCATAGTTTCTTCTGTTTGACAAAATGTATCCAAAGAAAGAGAATTGGTAAAGATGCTGATACGGGTCATTTGTGGTGCCCGGTAGTATCAAATTTCCAACAGATGTCAATTATTCTGAACAGATGTCCCTGTCTTGCAGTCCTATGCAAAGGAAGGGGCCATTCCACATGCAATCAACCGGAGGAAATGCATGAGCCAGCAGCATGATAGCCATGATGGCCCACCCTGGTTCACCAGCGGGAAAAATCTCATCATAGTCGCCTTGGCGATTGTTTCCCTGGTCCAGGGATACCTGCTTTTCAGCAAGAGCCCTTCTCCGGAACTCGACTTTGGCAGCAAGACAGAACAAACCCAGGGGGCTACGCCGGAAGCCGCTTCCGAAAACAGTCAGGCTGTCGCTACACCAGAAACTGACGCCAGCGAGCAAAGCGGAGTATCATCTGGCAGCCCAGGTTCGCAAGTTGAAAAGCAGGGCGTATCCGACCAGGCCCCCGATCAGGTAGCTGCCTCATCAGAAGAACAGTCTGTGGAGCCTTCTGCAGAACAGGAAGCGACTGTAACTGAGCCTGCCGAAGTGCTGAACACGGTTTCTGTGACCGCGGTTACCCTTGAGGATACCCTTAGGCGTTATCTGCTGATTTCCTTTGATAAGCCCCTTGGTGAAGACCTCGTCGGAAAGATCCCTCAGACGGCGCCGGCGGATTTAACTCCGGAAGAACCGGGAACCTGGTCATGGATCAGTCCGTTTACCCTGCGCTATGACTTTCAGGAACCGCTTGAAGCGGGTTCCGACCTTTGGGTCTATATCCGGCCGGATAATTTGCTTCCTGAAGGGATGGAATTTTCTGGTGACGAAAATTTCGCTCTGAAAACAGAAGCTTTTCAGATTGCGGAAATGGAGCTGTACGAAGACTACGATCAGTCTGACCCTGGCAAGGTCGTGTTGAAGGGCAACATTGAGTTCACCTATCCTGTTGACCCTTGGACGTTGCTGGACAAGTTGCGCTTGACCGGCCCGGAGGACGGAAAGCCGGAAGAGATCAGTTTGACCATGGACACCACCTATACGACGCGGTGGTTGGAGTTTCGCAGTGCCCCCATGGTTAAGGATGAAAAAGGGCGGATGCTCACGGTTACCCTGAAGCCCGGGCTCGTTGACGCTGCCGGCAGTCTTGTTCTCGATGAAACTAAAACCTGGCAATACGATTTGAAGCTCGATCCCAACCTCCATGCTCGCAAGGCGGAGGCGGCCAGCAGTCTGGACGGTGCGAACATTCGTATTGCTTTTTCCGCCCCTGTCGATGCCAGGGCGGTTGGTCCTTTTGTGCATGTCTCCCCTGAAGCTGAATACAGTCTATCCCGCAGCGAGATGGACCTTGTCCTAACAGGCGATTTCAAGCCGGGGCAGGAATATGTCGTAACCCTGGACCGCGGGCTTGCCGCGGCGGACGGGTCCGTGTTGCGTGAAGACTGGAAAGAGACCCTGTACATACCGGATTTAGAGCCCAGCGTTGCTTTTCGCGACTCGGGCATCTTTTTACCTTTGCAGGGAACCCGCAATCTGGCTGTGGAAAGTGTAAACGCCCCTAAAGCCGAGATGTTTATCGACAGGGTGTACAGGAATAATATTTTCTTACTGTTGCAAGATTATTCTATGAACACGCTGTTCGAGGAAAGGGGGTACACTTACACGCTGCAGCATTACATGGGTGACCGGATTGTGGAGGAGACCCTCAACCTGTCTGCGCCAAAGAACGAAGTGCAGCATGAAACATTTGATGTTGCCCGTTTTGTGGAAGGTAAAGGCAAAGGTCTGTATCGCATTTTTCTTGGGGCGACCGACAGTTGGGAAGGCTCCCAACGCTGGGTGCTTGTAACCGACATGGGGGTTGTGGCCAAAAAGGGCAAGGATGACCTGCTTGTCTGGGTCAATTCCTTTTCCTCTCTGTCCCCGGTTGCCGGCGTCAAATTGCAGTTGTTGAGTGATCAACAGCAGCTCATGGCCGAAGGCGTCAGCGATGCGAATGGTATTTGGCATGCCAAGGGGCTGGCCAAGGCATTCGAGGAGCACACGCCCTACATGATTGTGGCGGAAAAGGGAGATGACTATTCCTTTTTGCTTCTGGATCGCTTTGGCATTGATCCCGCCGGCCAGGACGTGGGCGGGCAGTACATGCCCGAAAGTGGCTATCTGGCGTATGTTTACGGAGAACGTGACATTTATCGCCCCGGTGAAAACATGGAAGGTGTAGCCCTTCTGCGGCGAACCGATCTGGGCACGCCCCCGGCCATGCCTTTGACCCTTTTGCAAAAGGACCCCCAGGGCAAGGTGCTTTCAAAACGAGTTGTGGAAAGTGATGCACAGGGTGTGGCGTCATTCTCCTATGATATTCCTACTTTTGCTCTCACCGGAAACTACAGCCTGGAAGTATTGGCAGCCGATACGGTGATTGGCACCTACAACTATAAAGTGGAAGAGTTTTTACCTGACCGCATCAAAGTTGAAATTGCGCCTGAAAAGGCGACGTTTTCTCCGGGTGAAAAGATCGAATATGCTGTTTCCAGCCGCTATTTCTTTGGTCCGCCTGCTTCTGAGTTGCCGGTGGAATCAACGGTGAAGCTCCAGGCCGCGCCTTTTGCTCCCTCTGGCTGGGAGGGGTACGAGTTTGGAGATCCCGATGGCGGGTTCGATGCTCGCGAGTTGCAAGCCAGCGAACCTGATTCCAGGTTGAATGAAGAAGGCGAGCGATCTTTTTCAGTCGAATTGCCGGAAGATTTACGTCCGCCTGCTGCTTTGGAGGCCATGCTTTTTGCCCGTGTCAGTGAACGCGGCGGCCGTGGTGTGGGCGCCATGCAACGGGTGAGCATCTACCCGTACCCTCGCTATACGGGGCTCAAGCGCCTGGAAGACAGAGGCGTGGACCCTGGGTCAAAGGTCGACGTAGAATACGTGGTTCTGACGCCCGACGGCAAGCCGACAAAGGGCGCAGAGTTACGTGTGGATTTCTATAAGGACGTCTGGCAGACCGTACTTCGCCGTACTCCTTCCGGCGGTTTCCGTTACGATTCGGTACGTGATTCCATGCTTGTAAGCAGCAATACCCTGAACAATGCGGCTGCTACAGGCAGTGTGACTGTTTCACCGCCTGAATACGGCAGCTACCGCGTCGTGTTGGTGGATGAAGGCGGTGGGGCGGTTAGCCAGACGCAGTTCTACGCGGGGGGCTGGGGGTATTCGCCATGGGCGATCAAGAACCCTGCCCGTATGGACATAGTGCCAGACAAGGACGAGTACGCCCCTGGAGAAAGCGCGACGCTTCAGGTGCGCACGCCATTTGCCGGTAAGTTGCTGTTGACCGTTGAAGGCGACGAAGTTTTTGACACCAAGGTGGTCACCCTGGAGAAAGGGGAGAACACTGCCACTTTGGAAATGCCCATACGCGAAGCATACTCGCCAAACGTTTATGTGACGGGTGTGCTGGTGCGCTCCGCCAAGGGACTGGAGCCCGGTGCTCCTGCCCGTGCGTTTGGTTCTGCACCGTTGTTTGTGGACCGCAATACCAATGACATCCCCCTTGCCATCGATGTTCCGGCGGAGATACGCCCTGAGACGACTCTGGACGTAACCGTGTCGGCTCCCCCTGAATCCGTGGTGACGATTGCCGCTGTGGATGAAGGGATTTTGCAGCTTATCGCGCAGGCAACTCCCGATCCGTTCCCGATGTTCTATGCAAAACGGGCTTTGGGCACGGAGAGCTATGATATCTTCTCCATGCTTTTTCCGGACGTGCCGGCTGTTGAAGGCACGGCCCTGGCCGGTGGTGACCAGGGACTGGACAGGCTGCGCCAGTTTGTTCGCAGCGAAGGTCTGCGCCGCGTGGAGCCTGTGGCCTTTTGGACCGGCCCCTTGGTGGCGGACGCCTCGGGCAAGGTGCAGGCAAGTTTCGATGTGCCTGAATTCCAGGGCGCTCTCAGGGTCATGGCCGTCATGAACAAGGGGCGGCGCTTTGGTTCAGATCATGCGTTGACCCGTGTGCGCAGTCCTTTGATTGTTACGCCAACATTGCCACGTTTTCTCTCGCCGGATGATGAAATCCTTGTGCCCGTGACCCTGCGTAACGATACGGACAAGGATGGCGCTTTCTCACTGCAATTGGATGTGACGGGCAACGCGGCAATTGATGTGCCGGAAGCCACGCTGGATGTGCCAAAGGGCAAGGAGCGCCTGGCTTACTTTACGGTCAAGGTGGGAGAGGAAACCGAAGGCCTGCGTTTTGTCTGCAGCGCCAGTGGCAACAATGAAAAAGCTGCGGCTACGGTCAACGTTCCCGTGCGGCCCGCTTTGCCGGCCAGAACAGCGTCCGCTTCCGGTTCCATGGACAAGCAGGAAGCAAGCCTGGCTTTGAATGCCACTGGATTACGCCCTGAAACCATACGACGCGAAGTTTATATAGGTGGTCAGCCGCTGGTGCGTTTTACCCAGGGGCTGGAGAGCCTGCTCGGCTACCCATACGGGTGTGTGGAGCAAACCACATCAAAAGTATTCCCGCTGCTCTATTGGGAGGCTTTGGCTCAGGCCCTTTCCCCCAAATCCCTGGACGGGCACCAGCCGGACGCCATGGTGCAGAGCGGCATTGCCCGTTTGCTGACCATGCAACTCAATGATGGTGGTTTCAGTATGTGGCCCGGAGGGGATGATCCCTGGCCGTGGGGCAGTCTCTATGCCACGCATTTCCTGTTGGACGCACGTCTGGCGGGACACCATGTTCCGGAAAGCGTATTGAACCAGGCGCTGCAATACGTCGCATCATTGCTGCGTTGGAAGAAGAAACCCAATAGAAGCGATTTGCAGCGTATGTGCTACGCCCATTTTGTGTTGGCCAAGGCCGGCAAGCCCGACCGTGGCGGCATGGATTACATGCGTAAACATTACACGCAGAAACTGAGTCCCATGGGGGCTGCTCTGTTGGCTGGAGCGTATGGGCTGCTGGGTGACATCGGGCGTATGGAGCAGGTGCTTAACGCGCCTGCCGCACCGGCTACAAAATACACGCAAACAGGGGGCGATCTGGATTCCCCCATCCGTAATACCGCCATTCGGCTTACGGCGCTGCTTGAAGTTGCTCCTGAAGACGCCAAGGTGGCTAAACTGGTGCAAGAGCTGACCAGCCTCATGGAAGCAACGCCCTATCGCTCCACCCAGGAAAATGGCTTGGCCTATGTGGCTTTGGGCCGTTTTTATGCCTTGCAGCAGAAAAAGGCGCCTTTTAGCGGAGAGGTATACCTGGGGGATGAAAAACTGGGGTCATTCAGCAGCGAGGATGCTTTTCACAAACTGGAAATCGAAGGCGACGCCGCCTTGCGCATTGTTGTTACGTCAGACAACTTTGAACCCGGTTCCGTGTTTTACAGCGTGTTGACCCGCGGTGTACCCACCGATGCAGCATATTCTCCCTATACTCAGGGTATCTCCATTGAAAGAGCCTATCTTACCCGTGATGGCAAGGAGCTGCCTTCATCTGGGATAAAGCAGGGCGATTTGATTGTGTTACGTACGCGCATCAAGGCAGATGAGCGCCCCATTGATAATGTGGTGCTGCAGGCATTGCTGCCAGCTGGTCTCGAAGTCGAAAACCCGCGCCTTGAAACCACGGAACGTTTGCCCTGGGCAGAAAAGACAGGCACCAAGCCGAATTATCAGGACCTGCGCGATGATCGGGTGCTGCTTTTCCTTTCCCTGCCAGGACCAAGCCGTGGGGCACAAAACTCTCTGGCGAAGAATGAGAAGTGGCAGACATACTATTCGGTGTTGCGTGCGGTAACGCCGGGAAGCTTCGCCTTGCCCCCTGTGCAGGCGGAGGCCATGTATGATCCATCTCTGCTGGCGGCGGGCGCTATGGGTAGCATAAATGTGCTTCCTGATGACCCTGAAGCCGTGCTGCAGCCCTTAGAAACGCCAGCATCCAGCAAGGTTTCTGCGGATGCGCCAACCGAAAGCGCTCCGGCTGCAGGGGAAGCACAGGAGACCGGTGGCGAGGATGGCTCTGCCCCTGCTGCACAATAGTCTGAAAACGCTGGCCAGGGCCTGTTCAAGGCTCTGGTCGGCATTACGTACGCACAGGAAGCGTCTTCTTGTCTGGATAACGGGCGGGACGGCGCTTTTCCTGCTGGGCGGGTATGCGTTGTTCAGCTATTTGGATGCGCGCTGCCCGTTTCCCGTGCATGCTTTTTCTCCCCCCGCTGCCACCATGGTGGTGGATCGCTCGGGGCACCCCTTGCGTTTTTTTCTCCCCTTGGACGGGCGTTGGCGGTTTCCGGTCAGCCTGGAGGAAGTTTCTCCAGAGCTTGTTCAAGCCGTACTGGCATCGGAAGATCGCTACTTCTATTATCACCCCGGGGTGAATCCCATCTCCATACTGCGAGCGGCCTGGACCAATCTTACAGCAGGCAGGGTGGTGCTGGGGGCATCCACAATCCCCATGCAGCTGGCGCGACTGGCCGAACCCAAGGACCGCACCTTTACCGCAAAAATGCAGGAAGCCTTCCGCG
The DNA here is from genome assembly GCF_055388615.1 of Desulfovibrio biadhensis. Taxonomy (NCBI): domain Bacteria; kingdom Pseudomonadati; phylum Thermodesulfobacteriota; class Desulfovibrionia; order Desulfovibrionales; family Desulfovibrionaceae; genus Desulfovibrio; species Desulfovibrio biadhensis. The sequence goes on along the minus strand of NZ_AP042477.1, from coordinate 4,550,726 downwards.
CCTTACAACTTGAAGGGCGTTTTTCCAAAGACGCATTGCTTGAACTCTATCTGAATATGGCGCCATTTGGCGGTAACATCGTTGGAGCAGGCGCAGCATCGTATTTTTATTTTGGCAAACGCCCCGGCCGCTTGTCCCTTGGCGAGGCCGCTTTGCTGACAATTATTCCACGCGCCCCAAAAGGGTATGACCCGTTTATTCACCCCGGACCGGCCAAACGTGAGCGGGACCAGCTGCTGGATATTATGGCCCAAAGGGGGGTGATCAGCCGTGCAGACGCAGCGGCCGCCAAGTTGACTCAATTACCCGTTAAAATGCGCCGCCCCCCCCTGCGTGCACCGCATTTGTGCCGGGAGCTGCATACGGCCCATGCCTTGCCTGGAAGTCCTGAAAGTTTGATTATCCGCAGCACTATTGACCTGCGTGTGCAAAATACCGCCGAGGCCATCCTCCACCGTCGTATCGGGGGGCTGAGAGCTCAAGGGTTGGAGAACGCTGCCTTCGTGGTCATGGATACTGCCTCCCGCGAATTGCTGGCCATGGTTGGGGCGGAATCTTTTTTGGACGATGAACGTCACGGGCAGATCAATGCCGCGCGTATCAAACGCTCTCCTGGCTCTGCGCTGAAGCCTTTTCTCTATGCCTTGGCCATGGAGCAAGGGGTTATAGTGCCGGAAAGCTGCGTGCTGGATATCCCTACTGAGTTTGCCGGCTACGTGGCCACCAACTATGACGACCAATACCGGGGGCGCGTTACCGTGCAGGAAGCGCTGGCGCAGTCCCTTAACGCGCCGGCTGTGCGGTTGTTGGCGCAAGTGGGTGTGCAGCCATATCTGGATCTTCTGCATCGTCTTGGATTGCAAACCCTGGATAAGCCGGCAAGCTATTATGGATTACCCCTTGTCCTCGGTGCGGGTGAAGTGAGGCTGGATCAACTGGTCAATGCCTACGCCACCCTGGCTACTGGTGGTGTCATGCTGCCGCTGCGTGACGTGTTGGAGGTTTCGAAGGGGGGGGCTCCCTGGGAAAACCCACAAACACCCCCTGCAGTGCCGGCAGGTGAAGCTAAAGGGGGTGGAAAACATTTGCTTTCCCCTGAAGCTTGCTACCTTACTGGTAATATACTTTCTACTGTCCGACGGACCGATATGCCTCAAGCGTGGAACCTGGCGCGAGATGTTCCTGCAGTGGCCTGGAAGACGGGGACATCTTTTGGTCACCGTGACGCCTGGGCTATCGGCTATTCTGGAAGACTCGCCATTGGCGTGTGGGTTGGCAATGTGGATGGACACCCTGTGCCTGGTATTTCAGGAGCGCATCATGCTGGACCTTTGCTGTTCGACTTGTTCCGGGCTCTGGAGCCGGACGGCGCCCGGCTGCCGGAACCAGACTTTTTGAACCTCGACGAGGTTGAGGTTTGTGCAGACAGCCGGGAACTGGCAACGCCCCTATGTAAGGAGCGCGTAAGGATAACCGTGATTCCGGATGTGACCCAACTGCAACGGGATACGCTGCATAGACGCATTTTTGTGGATAGTGAAACAGGGGAGCGGCTGGAAGGCTCCTGTCTTGCAAAGCGCCCCCATGTGGCGAAAGTGGTCCGGGTTGAACCTCCGGAGCTCTTGGCCTGGCAATGGAGTCGGGGGAATACGGGAGGAGGACAACTGTCGGGCGGACTCCCGCCACTTTCCAAGCTGTGTAACGATGTTCCCTCGGAGGGTGTGCCGCGTATTGTTTCGCCTTCATCCCGTACGCCATACCGTATTCGGGCCGATGCGCCACGGGAGTATCAGAAGCTTGCGCTGGTGGCGCAAATCTCCGGCGACACGAGTAGGCTGTTCTGGTATCAGGATGGACAACTCGTTGCCAGCGGAGCTCCTTCAAAACGCTTGTTTCTCGCCCTGGAGCCCGGCGAGCATCGCCTTGTGCTGCTTGATTCCCAAGGGCGACAGGATAGTGTAACCTATCGGGTTGTGGGCAGAGAGTGAGTATTTTCCTGGTGGCATACAACAATTTTTATGTAACGCACAGGATTGTAACTTTTCTGTTGTTGACATCTTTGCTTGCCACTTATTAGCTTGCTAATAATGTTTGCCGCATGCAGTTTTTATTGAAATAGTATTTTATATTCGTATAAAATGAACATTGGGATTAGAGAGGCAGAATATGAGCGGTTTGGAAGCCAGGACGCAAACTCGTTGGCCTATTGAAGGCGAACACAAGGATATCCTGCGCCACAATGTCGAGCCCATTGGCTTGATAACATTACAGTCTTCAACTTCTGGTAATGAACTGATCTGTACCATGCGCAACCTCAGCAACCGTGGCATGATGGTGGAGATGTGCTGCGTTGCGCCTGAAATGCTGGCTGATGGTGTATGTGATGACCAATGCCTTGTAGTCTCCGCCGTGGACCAGGCCTTGCACCACTTGGTGCAGGGGCGCGAGGTCAAAGTGCTTTGGCAAAATGGCGAGTGCGCAGGACTGATTTTTTCTGAAGAATTGCCACTGGATAACGACAGCCTGGGCAGAACTCTGGAGGAAAACAGGTTGCTCGCCTGGGAAAATTGGCAAGAGTAGGCTTTTGTAATATCCAGTTTTTATTGTTTTTTGTGTTGTCTGTTTTTCTTTATAAGGGCAGATACACGTTGATCATTTCTTTTTGCGCAGGCGCTGCCACCATGCCGCAATCTTTGGTTCTGCGCCTTGATCCTTAGGCGCATAAAAGCGCAGGTTTTCCAATCCATCCGGCAGGTATTGCTGCTCGACCCAGGAACCCGGGAAATTGTGCGGATACTTGTACTCTTCGCCGTATCCCCATTGTTTTTGCATGGCAGTGGTCGCATTGCGCAGGTGCAATGGCACGGGTTTTTTGCCACGGGTCTGCAGTTCCTTTTGCGCAGCGCGGTATGCGGCGTAGCTGCTGTTGCTCTTGGGCGCCAGGGCCAGGTAGACGCATGTCTCGGACATGGGAATGAAGCCTTCTGGCATGCCCACAAAGGAAACAGCCTGTTGACAGGCAACCGCCATTTGCAGGGCCTGGGGGTCGGCCAGCCCCACGTCTTCGCTGGCGGAGAGAATAAGCCGACGGCAGACGAATCGCGGGTCTTCGCCTCCTTCGAGAAGGCAAGCCAAATAATAGAGCGCGGCGTCAGGGTCAGACCCTCTGATCGATTTGATCATGGCGGAAGCAAGCTCATAATGGCTGTCCCCCGCCTTGTCATGACGCAGGACCACCTCGGGCATTGCCTTGCGCAATCCTTCAATGGTGCGTTTGTCTTCGGGCAGAGAGGCCGCAAATTCTACCAGGTTGAGCAGGGTTCTTGCGTCTCCTCCGGCGGCATTGGCCAGTGATTGGAGGATGTCGTCTCCCAGGTCTATTCCTATCTCTTGCATGCCGCGGCGGCCGACCTCTTCCAGTTCGCGCAGATGCAAAGGCTGCAGCCGGATGACATGGAGTCGTGACAGGAGCTGCCGCGTAACGCTGAAGGAAGGATTTTCCGTGGTGGTGGCCAGGAGTGTCACCTCGCCGCTTTCCAACAGGGGCAGGAAAAAATCCTGCTGCGCCTTGGAAAAGCGGTGCAACTCATCCAGAACAAGAATCTCCTTGCCCGGCAGCAGTTGCCGCAGTTTTTGGAGTCCTGCTTCCGGAGCGCTGACACGAATCCATGGGGCGCCGGATTTTTTCGCCAGCAGCAATGCCAGAGTGGATTTGCCACAGCCAGGGGGGCCAAAAAGAAGTAGGCTGGGCAGACGTTTGGCTTGCAGAAGGTTTTCAAGCTTTCTTTGCAGCTGTCGTTGCCCCACAAATTCTTCAAGGGTTTGTGGGCGAATGCGATCTGCAAGGGGCTGCGAATCGCTCATATTCATTCTCCGGCGTCTTTAAGGGCAGGGGTGTTTTGTCGTGTCCACCAGGCCAGCCCCAGGCAAAGCATGGCAGCCGTTTCCCAGCGCAGCACACGCTGCCCCAGGCTGACAGGAAGGGCTCCGGCTTCGCGTAGTAGCGCCACTTCATCCAGGGCAAAGCCACCTTCCGGTCCGACGATAAAGAGCGTGTGCCCTGCAGGGAGAAGATCTTCCATTCCCAGGACGCGCTCTTGCCCCGGCTCTTCCCACAGCAGGTAAGCGCGGTCAAAGTCCGGGATGGCTTTGGCCAGTTCCCGTGCGCCTCCAGTAAGGGTGCAAAGCTCGGGGAGCCAGGGGTTTTTACTCTGTTTGGCGCCGGCAACACATTGCGCCTGCCAAGTGTCCTTTAGCGTATCAGGTACGCGCCCCTGGCTGTGTTTCGCCTGCCAAAGCCATATTGCAGAGGTTTCAAACTCCACGGCTTTTTCCAGCAGCCACCCTCTTCTTACAGCTTTGGCCCACCCCAGGGCCAGGGTCGCCTGGCCGGAAGGGCGCGGGTGTTCCTGAAGCGTGTGCGCACGCAGCAGGGCCTTGTGCTTGCTGGTTTGCACGATCTCAAATTCACCACTGTGGCCTTGCCCGTCAAAAAGCCAGACGCGCTCTCCTGCGCCCAGACGCAAGACCTTGAGCATGTGTTGCGCTTCAGGCCCATCCAACTGAATGGGCTCATGCTCCAGGTGGGAGGGCCAGAGATTTGCGGACAGAAAGAATGCGTTCATTCCACCTTCCGGCGGGCCGTGGCCTGGGTATAGAAGGGCAGTTCACATCTGCTTGCAGGCAGTTCCACACGAGCTGCGCGGATTGTGTAGGTCTCGTTTTCGGCTGCGTCCGCTTGTACATAAGCGAGGGCGATGCAGTGCCCCAAAGAGGGGGCGAAGGAACCGCTGGTCACATGTCCAACTTCCTTGCCTTCGGAAGTCAGTACGACATCGTGGTGGCGTGCACTACGACGGCCTTCGATTTTCAAGGCAATCAGCTTTTCACGCACCTCACCATCCTTGCCTTTGCCTGTGTATTCAGCTGGATTCTGCAGCATGGCTCCATAGCCGGCCTCGGTCGGGGTATGCTGTTCGTCCAGGTCTTGTCCATAGAGAGGGAGTCCCATCTCGAGGCGCAAGGTGTCGCGTGCGCCTAGCCCGGCTGGCTCCACGCGCGGGTCGGCCAGGCAGGCCTCCCACAGGGGCAGCGCCTTGGCAGCGTCGAGATACAGCTCATAGCCCAGTTCGCCGGTGTAACCCGTGCGGCTTACAAGCAAGGGGGCGCCTTGGAAATTGACACGGCCAAAGTTGAAATAGCGCAAGGAGTGAAGGTTTTCACTGAGGATCGACTCCAGGGCGTCCAGAGATTCGGGCCCCTGAATGTCGATTTTAGCCATTTTGTCTGAAACGTTCTTCAGTTCCAACTCTTTTGGGAGACGTTCGGATATGGTCTTGAAGTCGATATCTTCGCGGGCGCCGTTGACCACGATCATGTAACTGTCCTGGTCCATGCAATATACGATCATATCGTCGATGATGCCGCCTTGTTCATTGAGCAGGAAGCCGTAGCGGCAGCGCCCTGGCTGGAGCGTTTCCAGGTTGTGGGTTAGCGCCTTGGAGAGTGCGTCCTTTGCGCCTGCCCCTTGCAAGAGGAATTCGCCCATGTGGCAAATATCAAAGACAGAGGCTTTTTCTCTGGTTTGTTTGTGTTCGGCCAGAATCCCAGTGTATTGGATGGGCATTTCCCAGCCTGCGAAAGGAGCTGTTTTTGCGCCATGTTCTTTGTGCCATTCATAAAGGGGCGTTTTTTTTAAATCGCTCACGAATATCTCCATGGAATTATGTGGGGCGGTAATGCAACGTGCCGCCATGGTGGGAAAAGTGCGCCCTGGCAGGCAATCACCCTGCTTTGCGGATAAGAACGTCGCTACGCTCCATCTTGGCTTTGCGGATGTCCTTGAAGGCATCCACCAGGGCCACGAGCTTGCGGTAATGGCGTTTGACCTCGATGCCGTAAGGGGTGAGGTCGGTGTCCTTTTTATCAACATACTGCTTGCGCAGATAGCTGTCGGAAAGAATCCGGTCTCCCAGGTGGATGGTGTGAGAGACCAAGTCTTCATAGTAATTGACAATTTCAAATATCAGTTCGTGCATGGCGGCAACGGCGCGCTTCAATGAATCAAGCCTGGATTCGCCTTTGTCCTTTTTCCGGCCATATGCCGCATCTTCCAGATATCTGACGAGGCGGGCCTGCTGGATGTAGCTGTACTTGGCCCACACCTCTTGAAAAAGCTCGTTCATCTCCTGAAAGGAGTCGTAATTTTTGGCGTTGAGCAGGTAGTTGTCCAACACCATGGCGATTTTTGAGTAAAATTCGTCTGAATAGCTGATAATTCTGCGCTGGTGCTTGGAAAGCCAGGCAAAAAGGAACTTGAGGCGTTTCTGGTCGGTTTCCGTGTTGACCACGATTTCGTTTCGTTTGTAAACGATGCTGCCCCGGTATTCCCCGCGCACGATATCGTTGAGGCGCAGGAACATGTTGTAGGTGTCCTTGATGATGTTGACATTGCGCAAGGGTTCACCCGTAAGCGGGTGCAGCACTTCCTGACTTTCCACGGAGAGGGCACGGTCCTGGCGCACATTGAAGGGGTTGAATTTGTGCTGGCGGTATTTCACACGCAACAGCACCACCCTGTTGCGCGGGTCCAGAAAAAATCCCCCGTCTTTGAGTTTGGCGATGATTTCCTTTTGTTCCTTTTCCACTTTGACCAGGGCCATTTTTTCCACACGCGGATACGATTTGGCCGAGGGTGAGGAATAAAGTGTGGTTATGCAGCGATCCGACTGGCTACATACCCTGATGAGGAATTCTTCCCCTAATTTATGCAGTCTTCTGGCAAAGAGGGCGGATGACGTTCTGCGTTCCGAGACAATGGGAAACCCATACAGCTCCATGAGGAACTGGTATACGAAAAGGCGGTTGCGCTCATACATGGAGTTGTCGCCAACCTGAAATTTGCCCAGGCGCAGGCCGAAACGCTTGATTTCGGCATCGAGATCGGAAGGAAAGGAAGCATACACGCCACCAAGCGTAAAACTGCCAAAGTTGTCCGTGGCCAACACATGGGCACGGTCCATCTGCATGAGGTAGGGCAGGAGCTTGGGGTAGTATTCGAGGTCGGAGGCGTCAGAGTCCGAAAATTGGGCGCTGAAATCCTGGTGCAAATGCCGTGGCATCCTGTTGGCAAGCGTATGGTTGTTCTGATTGAGGATGGTACGCTCCAGGGGGCAGGTGCGCCCTTGTGATTCTTCCGCCATTTCCATCAGGTTGTGGATCATATCAAACTGGAAAATTTCCTGGAAATAATTCAAGGGGCGATTGAACGCCACAAGGCTGAAGCCAGGCAGTTCGCCATATTCGTAGACATCAGCCTCGAAAGAGGGGAGCAACTCCCTGGAATCCACAACAGGGTAGTTTTTTACCTGGGTGTAGGGTTTTATGAGGCAGTGTTTGGCGTGAACGAGGTCAAGGTACTGCTTGAGGTCAGGCAATGTGCGCAAAGCCGACGATGATATGAACCCCTTTTCAGGGGTGCAGTCATAGTCCGGACCTTTGCAAAAGGCCTCTTGCCAGGTGATTTTCTGCGTCATTGCCGTTCCATTCACAGACCAAAGGGAGTAAAATCAGAATATTCTGTCGAACCTGCCCTCTGCGGTCCCTATCATTAAGCGAATAGCTTTCAAGATCTTATTTGTCGCGCCTCTACACAATCAAGTTGTGTGGGCCGCGTTTGCCTCTGAAATTTCCCGATTCATTTGCCAAGCTGCTTGCCGGTATCTGCTCACGTATCGTCTTTTTGGTGCAGGAGAGCAACCCGGCAGTTATTTTATACGCTGCCAATGCGGAACAGCTTTTTTTGTCGACGCTTGGTAAGTATTTGTTCTCTATGGGTTAAATGTATAGCATAGCAAGGGCCGATTATCAATCAACAAGACATGTTGTGACCAATTCTTCAATTGTGACATATGAAAGCCAATGATGCCAGCGTATTGACAAATACCCCTCTGGGCACATACATCTGAAGGCATTAACCGGGGTCCACCCCCTTATCCCAGGACTATAAGGGCATCATGGAGAACGACAGCTACCTGCAGCGAATATTGGCCATAGTTTGCAGCGTTTTCGACGGCTATTCGGCAGTGCTTTTCCTTCAGGGAGAACAAGAGGACCATTATCAAGTGGCTTCATGGTTCAGCCTTGGCGACAAGGTTGACCCACACAGCACTGTTGTTACGGGCAAGGGGATAGTAGGCGCCATCCTCTCCAACCGTCAGCCCCTTTTGATCAATAATTTCGATCGTAAAAAGGGGTGGCTCGAGTACTACGGCCCTGAAGGCGACCCGAATGTCAAAGCCTTCATGGGGTGTGTGCTCAAGGATAACGCCGGCGTTCTCTGCCTGGACAGCAAGCGCACCTTTTCTTTCAGCGAGAAGGATCAAAAGATCCTGCATCTCTTTTCCGACATGATCAATGACACGCGGTTGAAACTGGTGGCTGCCGGCAGACACCAGAACGAATCGCGGTATTATCACAGCTTGCAGTTGATTCAGGGGCTGCGTAAGCGGCTTACCCGCTGGGAAGCGTTTCTTGAGAATTATTTGCTGCTTGTGGCGGAGACGACAGGCTTTGACTACTGTTTTTTTGCAGCGCGTGACGAGCAGGGCAAGGGCTTTTATCTGGAAGGGGCAAGCCGCCCCTTGTTTACCGGGAAAAATACGGAACTCAAGTTCCCCATAGGCACTGGGCTAGTTGGATGGGTTTTCAAAAACAACGCGCCGGTTTTTTTGGGTGAACATGAAAGCGCAGGCTCTGTCTCGCCTCTTTTTGGTAAGAATGTGCAAACACCGATGTTCAAGAGTTTGATGTGCCTGCCTTTGTATTTTTCCCGCTCCACACGCGGTGTTTTAGGCTTCGCACATGAGGAAGGCGTGGACATAAGCGACCACGTCAAAGCTTTTTCGCTCATGGCTGCGGGGCATCTCGAGCTTTTTCTCGAGAACCTGCACCTCAAAAGCAAGCTGCGCATGCTTCAGTCCAAACCCAAGAAATAGGGCAGGCTGCCAGGCTGCAACTCTACCAACCATCACGACGCAGGAGAAAATACCATGCCGGGCGTAGACTGGAGTTCTTTGCGCGCGCCCTTGCTTGATGCGGCGCGCCAGGCCGGAGGGATAATCCGGGATCATTGGAACAAACCCAGGAATATCAGCTTCAAGGGCCCCATTGATATCGTCACGGAAACTGACGTGGCTGTTGAGGATTTTTTGCGCGAGCGTCTGGGCAAAATCTTGCCTGAAGCGAATTTCGTGGGTGAAGAATCAAGTAACGCAAACTATGATTTCGGCGAAGTTGCATGGGTGGTGGACCCGTTGGACGGCACCACGAACTTTGCCCAAAAGTTGCCTTTCGTGGCCACCTCCATTGGTTTGATGGTTCAGGGGCGCATGCGCCTGGGAGTCATTTATAACCCCATCATGGATGAGCTGTTCGAAGCCGAGGCGGGGCAGGGCGCTTTTTGCAACGGTGAGCGCATTGCCGTCAGCGAGAAAGAAAATCTGCAGCATTGTGTTGTTGCCACGGGGTTTCCCTACAGCATCAGACAGCACATTACACCAGTGGTCTCCGGCGTAGAGCAGACCCTTTTACATTGCCGGGCGCTCAGACGTTATGGCGCAGCTGCTCTTGATTTGGCCTATGTTGCTTGGGGGCGGCTCGATGTTTTTTACGAGGCGCACTTGCACCCATGGGATACGGCGGCAGGGTGGCTTGTGGTGGAAGAAGCCGGTGGAAGGGTTACGCAGCTTGATCCGGACACACCCTACCATTTGACTGCCAATACGTTGCTGGCAACCAACGGCCATGTACATGAATCATTCGCCGGCAAGCTTGCTGGCATAGGATTTGGTGACTGAAAAGCAGCTGCAACGCTGCTCATGGCGAATTATCCAAGCCATGTTTTCGGCTGACCGATCAGTGAAGGCGGCTTCAGTCTACGGCTGGCTGGAACATGAGGGCGTGCTCCCATGCATAGAGCAGGGCGGGGGTGAGTACTTCGCGATAGTGCTCCACCAGAAAGGCGACTTCATCAGGATCATGAAAGGCGCCGTCCATGACCTCCGCAGGATCAAGGCGCAGTGTGCCGTGTAAGCGCCCTGCACTGTAAACGGTGATGTATTCCCACCCGGTAGAGGCATCTGCCGGGACACTGCGTAAATGGCGCATGTTTTCGGCATCAATGCCCAGCTCTTCCCGGAGTTCACGGCGTGCGGCATCTTCCCGGGATTCTCCAGCCTTTACGTGCCCGGTTGCCGAGAGGTCCCAGAAACCGGGGAAGAGTTTTTTATTTTTGCTGCGACGTTGCAGATAGACACGGTTGGCCTTATCATACAACAGCACCAACACGGCACGGTGCATCAGTGTCTGCTTGTGTGCTTCCACCAGTGGCATGATAACAAGTGGCTGATCATTGCCGTCCACAACCTCCACCAGCTCGAGGCCGCCTAAGGGTGGATCGGGTGGAAGAGAACTGCGCTTCATGATGATGCTTCCCTCCTCGGAAAATACTTTCGAAAAAGATGCAAATACCGTCGACTCGACAGTGACGAGCGTTGGCTCAGCCTCCATGAAGGGGGCTAAAGCTGTGTTCGAGCGTTTGGACTCAGGCTATCTGCCAGAGCTTTTGACACTTGAAAAGGCCTGCTTTGCCAGCCCCTGGAGTGAAGAGCAGTTCAATCTTGCCTTGGAGCAAAAACTATTTAATGTTTTTGGCCTTGTTTTGCCGGCTACCGCAACCGAACCGCGACAGCTTTTGGCTTATCTTTCACTCTACCATGTGGCGGATGAAATGGAAATCTTCAACCTGGCGGTAGATAAGTCTTTTCGTCGTCAGGGATTGGCCCGGAGACTGCTCGGACTCGTGTTGCAAATCGGACGCAGAATGGGCATAAGATACACATTTCTCGAGGTTCGCGTGGGAAATGTGCCTGCCAGGAACCTCTATGGATCGTTTGGATTCGAGCAAGTAGGGCTTCGGAAAGGATATTACCCCGACAATGGTGAGGACGCCCTGATTCTGCGTCTGGAATTGAACAATGAGACGGCAAGCAGAGAGGCATCGCCCTCCGAAGCGTCCACCCCCGACAAAGGGGCAACAAATGAGGAGCAATGATGAAGAAACTCATGGCCGCGAATTGGAAAATGCACAAGACACTCGCCGAAGGGCGCAGTACGGCGGAAGCCTTGGTGCGAGCACTGGAGCAGTTGCCTGAAGACCGCGAGGTGCTGGTGTTCCCGCCGTTTACCGCTATTGCCGGCGTTGCTGACGCCTTTGACGGCGCTCCTGACTTTCATGTGGGGGGGCAGAATTTTTATCCAGCCGAAAAAGGAGCGTTTACTGGTGAAGTGGCGCCCGGTATGCTTTTGGACTTGGGGTGTGATTATGCACTCACCGGACACTCTGAACGTCGCCACGTCTTGGGAGAGTCCAACGAGTTTGTAGGTGAAAAGACGGCTTTTGCACTCAATGCCGGATTCAAGGTTGTGCTTTGCATAGGCGAGACCCTGGAAGAGCGCGAAGCGGGAAAGTTGGAATCTGTGCTTGAAGCGCAACTGCGGACAGGACTTGCTGATGTGAAGAAAAGCGTTTCTTCAGAAGATTTGGCGATAGCCTACGAACCAGTTTGGGCAATAGGCACCGGAAAAGTTGCCGGACCTCCAGAAATTGTTGAGGCTCATGCTATCGTACGAAAATTATTGGTGGAATTGCTTGAGCAGGGCGATGTCATCCGCATTCTTTATGGCGGTTCTGTGAAGCCAGATAACTGTGCTGAAATAATTTCTCTTGACAATGTCGAGGGCGTGTTGGTAGGAGGAGCGTCTTTGGAGGCGGAAAGCTTCAGCCGCATCGTGACGGCCTAACCTAACGCCCCAAAAATAGATGCTATCGCCTCTAAGGAGATTCTGTTGGAAACGTTGATTCTCACGCTGCACATCATCATCTGCATCGCGCTTGTCGTGATTGTGATGCTTCAGTCCGGCCAGGAAGGCATGGGCGTGATATTTGGCGGCGGCAGCAGCTCCCTGTTCGGAAGCTCCGGCGCAGGCGGCTTGCTGACCAAAGTTACCGCTGTTATCGCTACTGTGTTCATCGTTACGTCGCTCAGCTACACCTACATGACCCGCGAAGAGCGGATTCAGGGTACAAGCGTCATGGATCAGGCTGTTGAACAGCAACTCGAGAAGCAGGATGCAGCGGAACAGGCCGCTCCTGCTCCTGCCGCAAGTGCTGAAGAGACGAGCGGTATTCAGGTTGACGACGGCACGAGCGAACAAGCCGCACCTTCTTCCGGCGCTGCAAGTGAGCCTGCTGCAGGCCAGCAGGAAGAGGCACCCAAACAATGATTTGCCCTCAAATTTGGGCCGAAGTGGTGGAACTGGTAGACACGCTATCTTGAGGGGGTAGTGGGCCAACGCCCGTGGGGGTTCGAGTCCCCCCTTCGGCACCATATTCATAAAAAAAGCCGCTTTTGCAAGAACGCGGCTTTTTTTATCTCTTCGGTATACATGTGCTTGAGCAGAGTGGATTCCCTTTCGAGTTATTTCATGTGTGCCATCACAGAGGCATCCATACCGCCATACTTGGGCGCGCAACTGTATAACGTGGCGCCGCTCATGCCGTGTTTTCGGCAAAGCTGGGTAACGGATGCCGTTTTGGCCCGCTTGAGGATGCTCAAGATCTAGGAGTCGGTAAGACTGACCTCCCCCCATTCTTTGGACCAAGCTCTATGAGAGGATTGTCACCCCGGTCTGGGTTTCAGCAGAGGGCCGGTGGAGGGAGGGCGTAGCCCGACCGGAACCGGCCCCCTGTCGTGCAAACTCCTCCGGCGTCAGATTCCCCAGCGAACTGTGCGGCCGTAGTGTGTTGTACTCCTGTCGCCAGTTTTCGATAATCATCTGCGCTTCCCTGCCGTTCAAAAAGATCTCCCTGTTTAGGCATTCGTCCCGGAATTTCCCATTGAAGCTCTCAATGTACGCGTTCTCCCACGGACTGCCCGGGGTGATGAACAACGTCCCACATGCCTTCTCGGCCAACCAGTCTTGCACCGCTTTGGCAACGAACTCCGGACCATTGTCACTGCGGATGAAATCCGGAACACCCTTGAGATTGAAAAGCCGCTCCAACGTCAAGATTACCCGTTGTGCGCCAATGGAAGGCTCGACCTCGATGGTCAAGCATTCGCGGGTGTATTCGTCCAGCACCGGCAAACATCGCAACCTGCCGCCACGATCCGTAGGGTCCTCCACAAAATCATAGCTCCAGACGTGATTGACGCCGAGCGCCTTGTTCACGATCTCGATTCTCGGGCCACACTGCCTCCGGCGGGGGCGTTTGCGTTGTAGCAACAACCCCTCCTCTTGCCAGATGCGGTGCACCCTCTTGTGGTTTACTCTCCAGCCCTCCCGCTCCAGGCAAACTTGGATTCTCGGGCATCCGTATCTCGGATGAAGCCGAGCCAACAAGTGTATTGCAGCTTTGAGCGCTTCCTCATCTGCGCTTCGCCTCTGCAGGTAATACAAGCCTGAGCGTGGCGTATCGACCAGTTTGCAGACGCGTCTCATGGAATAACCATGCTCCAGCTGCAGAAGCTTCGCTGCCCCTCGGCGGGCGGAAGGGCCTACCATTTTTTTTCGAGCAAATCCTTCAAGGCATCCATGTCGACGGCTTGCTGGGCTACAATCTTTTTCAGCCTGGCGTTTTCTTCTTCCAGCGACTTCATCCGCCGAACCTCGGACTGGTTCATCCCGCCATACTTGGCTTTCCAGCGATAAATGCTTTGTTCGGAAACACCATATTTTCTGCTGGTTTCAACAACGGTCTGACCAGCTTCCACCTCTGCCAAGATGCGAACGATCTGCTCTTCAGTGTACCTTTTGCGCTTCATCTTTCAGATTCTCCTGGTGGCCGTATGGCCGGCTTTCTACCAGGGGAATCCTCTCATTGAAAGTGGTCCGATTTTCGGGGGGAAGATCAATGGACGCCTCGGATATCCGGCGCCTCAAGGAGCTCGAAGAGGAGAACCGCAAGCTCAAGCGCATGTTCGCGAACTTGAGCCTGGAAAACGAGGCGCTCAAGGACGTTATCGCAAAAAAGCTTTAAGGCCGGCTGAGAAGCGCGATCTGATCGATCATATGCGTCATGAACACGGTCTGAGTATCAGGCAGTTATGCGCCGCAGTGCGTCTGAGTCGGACCGTCTACGGCTATCAGCCTACGCCGCGGGATGACGCGCCCGTGATCGAAGCACTGCTCAAGCTGGCCGAACGCTATCCGCGCTACGGCTTCGGCAAGCTCTTCGCTGTCGTTCGCCGGCACGGCTATCGCTGGAACCACAAACGGGTCTACCGCGTATACTGCCTGTTGAAGCTGAATCTGCGCCGCAAGGGCAAGAAGCGGTTGCCTTCAAGGAATCCGCAACCGTTGGCCGTGCCACCCGAGGCGAATGTGTGCTGGTCGCTGGACTTCATGCACGACGCCCTCATGAGCGGGCAGCGATTCCGGACCTTCAACGTGCTGGACGACTTCAGCCGGGAGTGCCTGGCCATCGAGGTGGATACAAACCTGCCGGCGGCGCGGGTGACGCGAGTGCTCGACCGCATTGTTGCCTGGCGTGGGCTTCCCGAACGGATTCGAATGGATAACGGACCGGAACTGGTCTCGGTGACCATGGCCAATTGGGCGGAAATCCATGGCGTGGACCTGGAGTTCATACAGCCGGGCAAGCCGACGCAGAATTCGTACGTCGAGCGCTTCAACAAGACGTATCGCAATGAAGTGCTTGATTTTTATCTCTTTCGCACTCTGGCTGAGGTCAAGGACATCACGGAGAACTGGATCAAGGAGTACAACGAGGAACAGCCCCACGAATCACTTGGCGACCTGACGCCAGCCGAGTACCTCGAAGCCCATTCACCCCAGGAAATCTCTACTTTTGGCTGGCACTAACTTGGGGAGGTTTACAGTCCTGTTTTAAGGGAAGGCTACAAAGATGGATTTCTTCATGTCGGATCTCCTCGGTCGGGTTTACGAGAAAATACCACTTTTCAGAATCACAAGTTTGCGAGGGAATTACCCCCCCCACCGGCTCCCTGTTGAAAACCAGACCCTTTAAATAGAGTTTGGTCTAAAGAATGGGGGGAAGTCAGAGACTACATCGAAACAAAGTGAAAATTTAAAAAAAGTATAATAAAAATAATTACCTTTATAGAAGAAAAAAGGGAAGCTTGACTAGCAGTTCTCTGTTTCGAGAGATATCCCTGAATCTTTCGCCCACGTATTGAATATAGTAAATCGTGGATCAAAAGACTCATCCTTCCTAAGAAAAAAGCTAAACTCAAACGGCATGTATGAATTGTTTAGCATTACATTCCGAGAATAATGGTAGCCTAATGCAAGTATTTCACTCGGAGAAGAATGGTACGTAAGATCTTTAGTATAGTCGACTTTGTCAGACAAAAAATCAAAAGCAAAACCAATACTGCATAACTGAAATGTTTTAGTAAATACAGCACGAATAAAGTCTAAATTGTCCCCATGCTTCATCTTAAGGTTGAACATTCCCGAGCAAATGGCATAATCACAAAGAGGTAATTCCATTTCTAAGAAATTACCACATTGAAAACTCACTTGATTACTTCCAAATCTCTGGGTAGCTTCCTTGATGAAAGAAGGGACAATATCAACGCCGGTATATTCATAATCGTTGTCATACAGACTTTTGAGGGTTTTGTTTAAATCCCCAAAACCACATCCGATGTCCAAAATTCTTTTGCCTCGCAAATTTACTTGGGAAGTGAGAATGGAAAAGCGAATATCTTGTTTGCCTTTATCCCAATCAAGTGTTTTAGGAGAGTATCCAAATTCACTATATCGACCTTCATAGCGGGAAACAATAACATCTTTATCAGTTTGGTTAAGTACGTGGCTCATAGTAATTAACCTTCTTCTTGACCGACAGAATGTCTGTGTTTCTTCGAGTTTTTATGAGAGGCAGGGTAAAAGAATTCAGCACGTCCTGCGGACCAATCCAGGCAATTTTTACACAGAGGATGGTCAAAATCTCCATTCCAATGACGCTCTCGTCGTTCGGCTAATTTCCCATTCCATATGCTTTTGATGGATTCACTATTTACGTCTCCTGCCGGATAATCTTCCTCATAGTCTACGTCGCATTGGGTAGCCATTCCAGACCAATGGATATTCATGGTTCGGATAAGCCAAGGGCAAGGAAAACGTTTTTGAATTTTATCATTAAGATCAGGAGTACTAACTTTATCACCCCATCCTTGACGTAGACGAATTTTTACTACCGCCCCTTGTTCTAGCCAGTAGTCGTGAAAGCTATCAACTTCATGTTCGTTTTCATCCATTACAATAAATTGAACAGCTATTTCAGTACGGGATCCAGGTGTTTCAGCACGAAGTCTAAGTAAGTTTTTTACGTTTCGCACAGTGCGTTCAAAATCTCCACCAGGGCGTACTTTACGATAAGTATCTATTGTAGAAGCATCTATGGCTACATAAATAGATTCCACGTCGGCTTCTAAAACACCTTTTGCAATATCTCCTTCTAAGAATGTGCCATTAGAGTTTAAATGTATACGTTTAAGTCCTTTGCTTTGAACATATTTGCAAAAAGAGACCAAATTTGTATCTAGAGCTGGCTCTCCCATGACTGCAAGCCAAAGTCGAGTTTCAGGACTTTCAATTGCAACTTCGTCTACAATTTTGTGGAACAGTTGGGGAGACATCTTTCCTTTTTTGCGTTTCATTGTAAGATGAGGACAGACAACACACTGTAAATTACAAAATGCATGTGTTTCTATTGCAATTTCAGCAGGAAAAGGAATTCTAGAAAGGCCTCGAAAATCAATATTAGGCTTACGATCTATCAGCATTTAAAAAGCTCCTGAGTTCATAAATCTGTTGTGTCGGCAACAAACTGATTGCAAATGTGCTCAACAGTAGCTGACCAAGCTTTGCTTGCGAGAGCAGCCATTTCATCATCGCTTACTTTTAAGGGTAATGGTTCGCCAATAACTCCATGTACTGATTTCATTGATAAAGGGCAACCTAGTACAGATGGTGCTTGAATTGAAAAGTTATTAGACTGTTGAAAATGACGAATAGAATTCATTCTTGACTCTGTAAAATATGAATTTCCTAGAATATAATATAAAAAAAGAAACTCACACCAATCGGCATGTTTTCCTGATGGTTGTTGTACAATTTCTTCCAGCAAAAAACGTATTTGAGATAAAGAATATGTAACAAAAACGACCTTCATTTTTTCCAATGATGAGAATTGATTATGCATTGCATTGAAA
Source organism: Desulfovibrio biadhensis (assembly GCF_055388615.1). Classification (NCBI taxonomy): domain Bacteria; kingdom Pseudomonadati; phylum Thermodesulfobacteriota; class Desulfovibrionia; order Desulfovibrionales; family Desulfovibrionaceae; genus Desulfovibrio; species Desulfovibrio biadhensis. The sequence goes on along the minus strand of NZ_AP042477.1, from coordinate 4,533,399 downwards.
CAAACTTCAACAACAGATGGATGAGCTGGTCCATGACCAGTTAAAAAAACTACAAATCGAAACTTTGAGTACATCATTGAATGGACAATGTCATACAAAACATTTCTAAAAGAATTTTCACTAATAGAAATAGTTCCTGAAAAATCTATATTTGATTTAGATGGGGTATATGAAAGGGCTGGAAAGACAAAGCCGCAATACGATTTTGGTAGGGTATTACATATAGCATCGGATATCCCCTGAGCAATAATTGTGTCAGTTTGGAGGGGAAGGTATGGCCCATGCTGTTCAGTACAGCCAACAGGAAAAAAAGCAACAGGCAATACACCATTTTCGTGGCACTTATCTAGTTTCTCGTCCATTTCAGCATATGAGATTAAACTATTCATGAGCAGAACTCTCACTAGCGTCCAAGCTCGGGGGGTAAACATTCCTAATAATGGAAAATGGACGCCTTTTAACTTCGATAAAAATTTTAGCTAAATATATTCCAATTATACCAAGCGAAGTCAAAATAATACCCCCAACAAGCCAAATTGAAACAACAATCGAGGTCCACCCCATGAGGGATTGTGTAGGGTCAAATATCCAGTTTAGAATTGCATAGGCCATGTAACAGCATGAAAATAAAGCTGTTCCTAAACCAAGGTAGAAAATGAAATACAATGGGTAGTTGCTGAAATTTGTGAAGGCGTTACTGAAAAGGGCAAATCTTCGGAACAGAGTGTAAGTCGAGGTTGATTTTTTAGTCTTTTTCACTGGCATTGTTGTCTGTTTGAATCCGGCAAATGCCATAATGCCAAAGAGATATAGTTCACGGTCTTCAAATTTGATAATTTCGTTAACGTATCGCGATGTCATTAGACGAGAGACAATAGAGTTTTTTGGTAGTTCGACTGGAGATAAAAATTTTATGAGGTTGTAAAAAATGGTGCCTGATAAAACATCGAACCAATCCCCATTTCGCGTTTTTTGGACGCCAATGACAACGTCGAGATCAGGGTCTCTTTCTAGCAAGTTCCACCAATCTACTAGCAACTCAGGGGGTTCTTCAAGGTCGCAATCAGTAAGATAGACTTTATCTCCTTGCGCGTGACGTAATCCGGTCATCATGGCTACATGGTGTCCAAAGTTTCGTGATAAATCTATAACTTTAAGATTGCAGTATTTATTTTGCAGTGAAAGCGCTAATGATAATGATGCATCTTTAGAGCCATCATTGACCAGAATAATTTCAAAAGAATCAGCAACTTTTGCAGCAGCTAAAGAAATTCGTTGAATGAATTCTTCAATATATGGAGCAGACTGATAGAGAGAGCTTACAATGCTAAGTTGCATAAGTAATTATCCAGACAAGATTTTAAGTAGTCGTGTGACTTGAAAAATTTTATGCTAAATTTTAAATTGTATGTTATTTTTTGTCAAGCAATATGCTTTCAAAAAATGGCTAATATAAGCTAAAAATGATGAATAAAGAAAAATATTTGTTTGTAGTGGGTCTCATTAAAAACTTTTAAAAAGTGGTACAAAGAAGATTCATATTAAAAAATTTTTATCTAATCCCTTTATGTATGAAACATTGTTCGATGCTAAAGGATATTTTACAAAATACTACGGTTATAATGCTTCATGTATCGAGGAGAATCTTTACCGCAATTGAAAAGAAGATCTAGAACTGAAACCTCATGTATAAAATCACCCCAGAGCTGCTGATATTCAGGGTAACCATCGTAGTCAAAAAATGTCAGATTTATGTTTTCTGCAGCAAAGAGTTCTTCTTTCATGTAATTTTTGGCGGATGGACCAGAAACATATTCGGTCGCTTCAGCCTGCTTGCATATGCAAAGGAGGCGATCTGTCGCATCGCCTGTAAGGTCGTATTCACTAGAAGATGTAATTTTAGTTGTAATATTGAGATAGTTGCAAATCAGTTCAACAAAGCGGAAGTTTAACAATGAAAGATATTTATCGGAAAAGTTCGCATACAGAGGCTCAATCAAATCTTTAATTTCAGAAAAATGTTTAGCCCGTTTGTAAGAAGCACATAATGTCTTGAAATGTTTCTCTGCCCAGGCGTTGCCGTCAACCTCTGTATCTTTAATGCTTTGAAAATATTTACCTTTGACTTCACAGGAACAGTAAGCCAAGTAGTGCCTTGTGGTGTCTTGATTTTGTTTCTGTTTCGCCAGTCCCGGCGCGTAAACTGCACATCATCATATAGAATAAATTCGTCAACAGACGCAATTAAATCAAAGTATCCCTTCCATGGGATATAGTTTGATTGTACTATCGCTATTTTTTTCATTGAGATGAGTGAAAGAAGAGTGTTTAAGAGTAAAATGAAAAGATTGTCTCGACAACGTATGCTTGTTCCTCTGTAGACATTTCACAGTAAATCGGCAAACGTATAAGGCGCTTGCTTATGTCATTTGTCACAGAAAGATTGCCATGAGCACGTCCGTATCGCATTCCACCAGGTGAACTGTGCAAGGGGATATAATGAAAAACACCTGATACGTTGTTCTTGTTCATGAATGCAAGTAATTTGTCACGTTCTTCAGGTGTGTTGGCTAGGATGTAATAGAGGTGTCCATTTGCTGTATCGCATTGCGGGAGAAGAATGTGGCCTCGCTCTACAAGGGGGTGCAACATGCTACAGTAATTATGGCATAATTTGATGCGCTTGGACGTGATGTACTCGACTTCTTCGAGTTGTGCGGCGAGAAAAGCAGCTATGATGTCAGAGGGGAGGAAGGAAGATCCAACATCAACCCATGTGTAGAAATCAACGTGATTACGTTCGAATTGTTTTCGGTTAGTTCCTTTTTGCCAAATTATCTCAGCGCGTTCTGCCAGTTCCGGGTCGTTGACCAATAAGGCCCCACCTTCCCCAGAAATGATGTTTTTTGTCTCATGGAAGCTCAAGGCTCCCAGGTGACCAATCGTTCCAAGGTATTTGTTTTTATGCTTTGAGAGCATACCTTGAGCAGCATCTTCAATTATTTTTAATCCATATTTAGAAGCGATGGCATGTAGGACGTCCATATCACACGGTGTTCCAGCGTAATGTACGGGAACAACAGCCTTTGTTTTATTTGTGGTAGCATCTTCCACAAGTTGTGGATTAATGTTGAAGTTTTCTTCCAAAATATCCACGAATACAGGGGTAGCGCCTCTTAAGACAAAAGCATTCGCTGTAGAGACAAAAGTAAAAGAAGGGAGGATTACTTCGTCTCCTGGCTCAATATTGCACAAAATTGAAGCCATTTCGAGCGCACCAGTGCAGGAATGTGTTAATAGCGCTTTGGGACAATCCAGATTATTTTCTAACCATGACTGGCAGTATTTTGTGTAATATCCGTCACCAGATGTATTGTTATAGAGCAAAACGGATCTGGCAATGTTTGTGAGTTCCTTACCTACCATCCATGGTTTGTTGAAAGGGATTTTCATCTTATGTTGATTTCTAGTTTGTCAGGTTTGAAGGTGGATGATTGTACAACAAAAAAAGTAAATATAATGTAGGTAAAATAGAAGTGAGTTGCGATTAATATTTACTAGTAGTTTGAAAAAATGAGAATTAAATATGTAATATAAAGATTGAGTTTCGTTTCTGTGCCATAGTACGTAAACTGGCAAATTGAAAATCATGTAACTGAACTGGAACTAGTATCATTTTAGTTTTTTTAATAAAAAACCATGAAAATCAATGATTTTAAATACGCCGGTTGTTGTTCTGTGTCAATGTGCTGCATGACGTCTGGGAGTTATCTACCCTTCTTGAATAATTAAAAAAACATTTTATTGGATGCACGTGTTACTTGATTCTTGTTTTTGAATACTTAGACAATGAAGTATCCAAAAGAATTCTTTTGACCTGCCCCCATAAAACTGGACCATGTATTTTGAGAGACTTCCCTGATAAACAGAGGTCAGGAGGCAGGCATGCGAAAGAGCCGTTTTTCAGAAGAACAGATCATCAGGATTCTGAAGGAAGCAGAGCTGGCTGAAAGCAACGGTGATGTTTGCCGAAGGCACGGGATCAGCGAGCAGACCTTTTATCGTTGGAAGTCGAAATACGGCGGCATGGAAGTCAGCGAAGCCAGGCGCCTCAAAAGCCTGGAAGAGGAAAACAATCGACTTCGAAAGGCTGTTGCTGATTTGACTTTGGACAAAATTATCCTGGAGGATTTGCTGTCAAAAAACTTCTGAAGCCTGCCGCGAAACGCAAGGCTGTGCGCTATGTCATGGATAGGTATGCGCTCAGCAAACGCAGGGCGTGCAGGCTAGTCGCCATCAGCCGCAGTTCTGACGCCTACGAGAAACGCCCGGATCGGAACGTGTTGCTGCGGCAGGTATTGCGTGAGTTGGCCATAAAATGGAAACGGTTCGGTTACCGGCGCCTCCACGCATTGCTCTGCAGGGAGCACGAGGCGATAAATCACAAACGTGTGTACCGGCTGTATCGAGAGGAAGGCTTGCAAGTACCACAACGGCGAAAGAAACGGATTCCTAAAAGGGACAAGAGACCCCTTGCTCCTGCGAAATACCGCAATCAACGCTGGAGTATGGATTTCGTAAGTGACTGTTTGGAGTCCGGGCGGCGTTTTCGGGTATTGAACATTGTCGATGACTTCAGCCGGGAATGGCCGGCCATCGAGGTAGACACATCTTTGCCAGGTGAACGCGTCGTTCGGGTCCTGGACAAGGTCGTCGAACACAGGGGCTTGCCAGAGTAACTAGTCATCGACAACGGTCCAGAATTCGTAAGCAAGAGCTTGGCGCGCTGGAGTGCTGAGCGCGGGGTAAGACTCAGGTTCATAGAACCGGGTAAACCGATGCAGAATGCTTTTGTGGAGAGTTTCAACGGCCGCTTCCGCGACGAATGCCTGAACGAGCATTGGTTTGTGAGGTTGAAGCAGGCTAAGAACGAAATCGAGGCGTGGCGGGTCAGGTACAACAGAAAGCGGCCACATAGCTCGTTGGACTACCTGACCCCGAGTGAGTTTGCACACCAAAGAGGGGAAGAACTCTCAGAATGATTGGCCCTAAGAAAGGGGGCACTTCACTTTCTTTATGATTTGTTCAGCGAGTATAATGAAAAAAGTGCTTTGAACAGCATCTGTTATTTGACTTATTCTTTATTCGGCATTGTCATTTTTCTTGGGTCAACAATGCTATTAAATTCTTCTTCTGATATTGTTTTTGTTTCCAGAACTGCTTCTCGCAAAGAAATATTTTTCTCCATTGCATAATGGGCAACTTCTGCTGCCTTATCATAGCCTATGACTGGAGAGAGTGCTGTTACAAGCATTAAGGAGTTTTGTACGTATTCTGCTATTCGTTTCTCGTCGGCTTGCAATCCTTCCACAAGGTATTTTCTGAAGTTTACCATTCCATCAGCAAGCAATCTGATTGATTGCATTACGTTATGGATCAGAAGTGGTTTATAAGCATTCATTTCCAGGGCGCCACCGCCCCCTGCCATTGTGACGGCGAGGTCATTTGCCATTACTTGCATGGTCAGCATTGTGAGAGCCTCGCACTGTGTTGGATTAACTTTTCCAGGCATGATGGAGGAACCTGGCTCGTTGGCGGGTAGTTTCAACTCTGCAAGACCTGCTCGAGGGCCGCATGATAGAAGACGTATGTCATTTGCAATTTTATGCAGCGCAACAGCCAATGTTTTCATGGTAGCCGACAATTGGACAAGATCATCATGTGATCCTTGGAGAGCAAATTTGTTTGTTGCAGGTACAAAAGGCAATTTTGTTATAGTCGCGATATGTTTAACTACGGCTTCGGCAAATCCTTGTGGTGCGTTAATACCTGTCCCTACAGCAGTGCCCCCGAGTGTGAGGCGGAATACGCCGTTTACGGCATGTTCCAAGCGTGAGATGCAATCTTTGATGAGGGCAGCGTAGCCTGAAAACTCTTGCCCCAGAGTGAGTGGCGTTGCATCTTGCATGTGTGTGCGCCCGATTTTTACAATGTCTTTCCAGGCAACCGCTTTTTCCTTTACTGCCAGATGCAGAGCGCTGGCTGCAGGAAGCAGGGTTGCTTGTATGCCAATAGCAGCGGCAATGTACATTGCAGACGGGAAGTTGTCGTTGGTAGATTGCGACATGTTGACGTCATCGTTTGGATGCACAGGACGCTTGGAGCCCAATGCTTCGCCTGCAATCTGGGAACAGCGGTTGGAGATCACTTCGTTGACGTTCATGTTGAATTGCGTACCGCTTCCGGTCATCCAGACATGCAGCGGGAACATGGCATCATGCTGGTGGTCTGTAATTTCATCACAGACATTACAGATAAGTTGTTGCTTAGCCTCGGATAAATGTCCCAATTCAAGATTGGCAAGTGCGCAGGCTTTTTTCAGAGTTGCATAGGCACGGATCATTTCTTTTGGGATGAGTTCCTGTCCGATGCTGAAGTAGGTGAGAGAGCGTTGTGTTTGCGCCCCCCAGAGCTTGTCGGCAGGTACTTTAACGTCCCCCATGCTGTCGTGCTCAATGCGAAACTGCGTCATGTGCCCTCCGGATCTTCAATTTGTGAGTCGCTCTCACATGGGTGCTGGATGCGCTGGCGCCAACGCCACAACAATGCAAGCGCCACAAGAAATGGTAGAATTCCCAAGCGCATTCCATAAGGAGCAAAAACAGGGTAGGATAGCATACCGAGAGCGCCCGTAGCTCCCCCCAGATAGATTATCACGCTGAGGAATTTTTTTTGTCGCTTTGTGCAATGCAAAGTAACGCCGGCAATTGCCGAAAGAAAAGGGGCGTAGAAAAAGACATCCCCTAAAGAAAGTCGCCACTCGGCGGGGCGTCCTTTCCCGCCTCCAAGCATATTCCACCCTTCTAATAAGGTGTTGGTGCGTGTTTCCAGCCATTCACCATATACAATGCCTGCTAGCGCAATGACAGCACAGAGTACCCCAGCAGCAATCTGCCTGGGGCAGGGGCGCAGTTCGGTTGATACTCCACTTTGAAAAGAGGCTTTGTGAGTACTCTTTCTCATACGAAATTCATGCCTGTGAACAGCATCCAGGTCAATATGGTATGCAATATTCAGTAGATTGGCGTTGCTGAAGAGAAATATAAGTTCTCGACTTTAGGTTGCAGTCTCAGTCCAGAATCTATTGTGCGATTTGAGGAGTGGAAGAATGAGAAATGCTTTTGTAGGATATGTTGGTTGAAAAGGCTTCTTCTTTTAAACATTGAAGAACTGTGATTTTTTGCACCTCACTTTGTAATCAAACGACAATCCCATACTTGTAGAGTATTTCCGTAAGCCCGCGTTTGATATCAGTAGATGTGCGTGAGATCATTGCCAAATCAATGATGACATAGAAAGCGATCTTGTGCGCAGCACTCTCCCAAACTTCATCGATCCTTTTTCGCAAGTGACGGGGGAGTTGTAGAAAATCGTACAATTTTTCAAGTGTTTCGTACTCAATCATCCGAAATTCGAACATGTCTGGATTGTATGTATCCGGCATGAAAATCTTGTTTTTTTGGATGCGTGTAAGGCCGAAATGATACAGGGCTTCTAGCATGTCCACGTCGATACGCTTTTTATGTACGGATTGGATCTTGATCTTTTCTTTTTTATCCAGGCATTTGCGGCGTAGAATATTGAAAAAGTAACTCTCCAGCATAAAAAGCAGGGTCGCCTCCAGGGCGTCCTGATCAAAAAAACGTATTAATTTCCCTGTTTGCTCAATGTCTTTGGCTTCATATATCTGCATGTTTTTTGTTGAAAAAATATTCACCGCCTCAATGAAGTCCTGTTGCATGGTCTTGTAGGCGATGGAAACCCCCAGGGCGGCCGCTAGCAGTTTGCCTTTGATGGTATCGAACTGGTCCAGCAGTTTTTGCTCTTCATTAGTGACGATGTCTTCCCAATCCACAGTGCGCATGGCCTGGTCAACTGCGGCTCGTTTGTATTCCGCGGCAGAAAGATCGAAGCACACCATGTCGATGATCGGAGCTGCCTCTTCATCCGGGATGTCATCCTCCAGGAAGAAGTCTCGATTTTCCAGCAGGAAGTTGCTGACAAGTTGGCGAATTCGTTTGTATTCAAATTCTACGACATCGGTCTGGATAAACGGCTTCAGCTTATCAGAACGCTTACGTTCAACGCCTTCTCGTTTCAATTCTTCCAAGATGAGGTCAAACTGAAAGTTGATACGAACCGTTTTTGGTGTTCGTGAGTAGTTGTATTTAGCCTTGCGCGTTACTTCCTCGTATGCAACTCCAAGCTTCTTTTTGACAAAATACTCTATTATCGCGCGCCAAAAGTTTGGAGAAAATTCGCTGGAATAATAAATTTCGTCGAACTTTCGCGTTCCAGATTCTCCATATATGCCAAGGATTATATCACGGAAGGCGCCAGACACATCAGCCTGTATTCTGACAACGGATTGCAATACACGCAGTAAAAGTATCTCTGAATTGTATGCAAAACCAAAGCGCTTTTCATAAAGTTCTGGTTCTTCCCGTTTATCAGTGCTCATCAAGCGATTTATATCAGTGACAAAACTCTGGATGATATTGTCTATATTTTTATATTTAGAATGCTTGAAAGCGCGTTGGCAAATCATATTGACCACGCCCACCTGTTGCATTGCCTTTTCAGGCAGGTCAGTAAGCTGGTGTGCATTGATGCGCAAAAATTCTAAAAGAAGCTCACGATGTAAGAATTCGTCGCTGATATTACCTTCTCGCAAATCCTGAAGTTTGCGAAAGTAAGTATCAAAGCGTTCTTGCGCGCTTTCTTTAGCTATTTGCTCTGGGGAGGTGGTTGTTGCTGTTGCCAGACCTTCTGGCATGGCTAGCTCCTTACCGTAAGTGGGCATCAAAATGAAGCCTGAAGCAGAGAGGGAGGTACTGCTTCATGCACTTTAAAACATAACTATTTTGAACATGTAATAATTGTATAAATACATGCATAACCCGAAAAAGGGAAGGGGAATGTGCGCGGCTAGTGTCAGTCTGGAAAGGATGGTGCAGTTAGCGACGCAGACGCGAGGGGTCTATATGTTCGAGCTTTGTACTCAGTTCTGAAGTGAATTTGCGCATTGAAGGCATGGTAAAGAAATTTGGCCCACGGAAATAATCATGATGGTTAGTTACAAGTACGACGAAATGATCCAGGGTTTCCTGAGGGGAAAAATCTGTATTTATTTCACGGAGTAATTGGAAGACTTCTTTTTTAAATGGGATAAAGCCGTCAGGTGCGGTTTTTTTCTGTTGTGCAGTGGCAACCTTGCGTAAGCAATTGCCAAGTTTTTGCGCTTTTGGATTGGCTGAGCGACAGGTTTGAACGCACATGGCCCGTATGAATTGCTGTAGGGCGGGGTCGAAAAAGGCAAACTCCCATTGGAAAAAACCTTTCATGCGTATCGCTTCCAGCAGCAGTGGCAGTCCTTCCTTTGCCTGCTTGCGGGCTAAACGGAGCAACAATGTCTCCAGTAATTGTCCTCGTTGCAACAGGCTGGGGTCGGCATCTGCTGCTGCGGAAAATCGTTTAATACTTTGGCGCAACCAGGCCAGATGGTCTATGGCGGCAAATAGTTTGGGGTTATGGTAGAACATCGGGTTTTGCGGCAGTTCAGGATCTTGCCAGATACCCCGGCACAGGGTGCACACCGCGTCCAGCTCCTCTCCAGCCTCAGCCTGCGCCACGGCCATATTGAAGAAGACAGCTGAAATGTTGGGCGGCGTGCGCTCCAGCAGACGACGGTATATTCCTATGGCGCGTTGTGGCCCTTTTTTGCGGCGCACCAACTGCCCCATATAGATGATTTCGTTACAGGCTGCGGTGAAGAATTCCTTTTGATTTGCAGCCTTGTGAAAATATTTTTCCGCGCCCTCAAAGTTGCCCTGGTCCATGGCGGTCTGCCCAAGGAATATGAGCTGTCGGCCGGACATGTCGTCGGTGTTTTTGCCTCCCATCAACATCATGGAATCCCGCGCCATACTTTTGAATCTGGCAACGGCAGGGTGGTTTTCCCCCAGCAATTCATCGAGCTCAAGCTTGAGAATGTCTCCGGCAATGGCAACGACGGCATTGACGTTCTTATCGTTCTCGCCAGGCGAATCAGAACGTTTTACTTCCTCGGCCTTTAATAATGCCCGTCCATAATTATCCACGGCGTCTTCAAGAAGTTTCTGTACATTTGGGCTGTCGGCAGGCTCTCCAGCCCGTATCAATTCCTTTGCCTGCAGCACCCTGACATTGCCAATCTCCTTATTGGGCTCGGGCAATTTTTCGGCAACTTCTTCTGCCTGGTGAAAACGCTTAAGCGCATTGGGGTATTTCTTCATCCGCACATAAACCCGCCCGCTTTCCATGTAGGCGCGCGGGTCCGCTGGGTACAGCTCGATGGCCTGTTTCAAGGCCGTGACCGCTTCTTCAAAATTGCCGGTGCGCTTCAGATCTTCGGCCTTGCGCATCATCTCTTCAGCTTCGGCCTTTTTCTCGGAAAGTTTTCTTTCCTCCCACTTTTCCTTCGCCACTTCGAGAGCCGTATCCATTTGTGGAAGGAAGTCGTCAAGATACTCTTTGAGTTCGATGAAGCGCTCTTTTAGCTGCTGCTGGTAAAGGGCTTTTTTGCGTTGTGGCGTCAGCCCTTTGAGGGGGTCTTGCTTGGAAAGGATGAAAACGCCCGATACACCAAATTCCACTAGAGAAAGTACAATGCGTTCACGTTTGTGAACAAATTCGATGTCTTCAAAAATGGGAACACACATCGAGAGTGTTTTCATCACGTCTCGATTGGCTTTATCCAGAATGAGACGGACGTCGCTGAAAAAATCTGAAAACTCTTTGGCCCCGCTCCCTCCGCCATCCATAGGGGGGCCAACAAGAAACAAGGCATCCCTGGCCTGCAACAAAAAGCGGCCAAGCTGCTGCACGCTTTGCGCATACGCCTGAACAGGAGGGTGCTCGGTAATTTTTGTGAAGCCCAATGCCGTAAGTGTCACCTTGACCTGTTCCCGCAGCACATTACCCGAAATCAATAGGTGTATGGGCTTCTCGAGAAAGGGAGCAAGGGGATTTTCGGAAGAGGGTGTCTGATTCCAGTTTTTATCCATCAGAAGCATTAGGACTCGAATAAAGATTGGCAAAAATTGGGTAAACGGGATTCAGATACTTTGCTTTGCCCTGGCTCGTCAATGCGCTGCAAAACGTGCGAAAGCGCTTAAGCATTTTCTGTAGATTCCAGCCCTGATTCTGTGCATCGGGCAAGATAAACTCTGATTGCGCAATAATGAACGCTTTGCGCGATATGTGCAAGACGTGTCTGGCAAAATTGAGAGTTATCATGTTGAAATATTATATTAAAAATAAATTGCGCAAGTGGTGGAAAATCCCCTCCATGGAATGTTTCTTGCTTTTTTGCAGATATGAAAATCAATTTTTGGCGATTGCGCAAAAGGTATTCAAGTCCTGAAGCTCCAGTTTTCTTCCGCATTCTCGTTCCAGTTTACAAGGCTGACAGGACACAACTCTGGAGGGGATTTCATGGCTTCCATCAAGACGCTTCTAGTTGATGATGAACTTGAGTTTCTTGAACTCCTGCGAAAAAGACTGGCCAAACGAAACGTCGAGGTCGTAGCCGTGGATTCTGGGGAAGAGGGGATCCGCGCTATTTCGGAGGATAATTTCGATGTTGTTATTTTGGATGTGAAAATGCCGGGCATGAACGGAATCGAGGCCCTACGAAAGATTAAGCAGATTGCACCAGATATTGAAGTCATCATCTTGAGCGGCCACGCTGACATGGAATATGTGGATCAGGGGCTGGAATTAGGCGCCTATGATTATCTCGTCAAACCAGTTGCTTTCAACGATTTGCTTTCAAAGATCAGTGACGCCGGCAGCAAGCGGCGCGGAACGGTGTAGCACCGGGAGGCGCTATCATGTCACTGCCCGTATGGATGCAACAACTGTTTCAGCGTTTGTCGCCTTCAATATCTGTGGATGACAGTGAAGCACTGGCCGACTTACGCCGCAGGCATCAGACTCGCTGTGTCGCCTTCAAACTGTTGATTGCTGCAAACAATCAGGCACTGGAGCTGATGGCTGACATGGAAGAGGCCCTTGAGGGGCTGCGTCCGTTTGGCATGCATTATGTCCGCAGCCAGTGCGCTCGTGTGCTGGCAAGCGTACACAGAATAATCGTGCAGCTGGAAGCCCTTTCCGGCAAGAACCAGCCTGTGTTGCACGAGCGGTTTGAGTCCATAAAGGCGAGTATGCGGCAAGAGCTGGAACCACCATGTGTAGCCACTTCAGGCCCCCTGCTTTTGGAAATGCGCAATGCTGGTTTGTGCAATGTGGATGTCGTAGGACCTAAGGTCGCATGCCTGGCAGAAGCGGCAAATACCCTTGATCTACTTATTCCTGAAGGATTCGTGGCCACATCGGACGCGTATCGCGCCCTGTTGGAAGTTGATGGGCTGCAATCCTTTATCGACAAGAAAATTCAGACTGCCGCAGCGGATAGCACTGATGCCCTGTTCACATTGAGCTCTGTCATACAGCAGGCCATAACCATGGCACATCTTCCTGAACAGCTTGCCACCGAACTCGACCAGGCCGCCATTGCGTTGGAGCGTGAGTCTGGTCCAGCCCTTCGCCTGGCAGTGCGCAGCAGCGCCCTTGGTGAGGATACGCTGGGGGCTTCCTTTGCGGGGCAATACCATTCTGAGCTGAATGTCCCCAGAGAGGAGCTTGCTGCAACCTACAAAGAGATAGTCGCAAGTAAATACGGTGTGACGGCAATGAGCTATCGCCTGTCGCGAGGAATCAGAGATGAGGACGTGGCCATGTGCGTTGCCTTCATGCGCATGATCAACGCCGTGGCAGGTGGTGTGGTGTATACCCGCAATCCTTTGGGCGTGCGACACGACTGTTTGATGGTGAACGCGACCTTAGGATTGCCCAAGGCCGTTGTTGACGGCAAGGGGCAATCAGATCTTTTCCTTATCAGCCGCGAAAATTTGAATGTTGTGCGCCGTACTGTGGCTGTAAAAACCAAAAAGTACGTTTGTGATCCTGTGGAAGGGCTTCTGAGTGTAGATACCACACCGCAGGAATCATTGTTTCCTGCACTGAATGACATGGAACTGGTCAATCTGTCTCAGATCTGTTTGCAGCTAGAAGAGCTTTTTGGCCAGCCACAAGATGTTGAATTTGCATTGGATGAGGAACGCAGAATTTACATTTTGCAATGCCGCCCCTTGCAGGTAGAGGACGCTTTAGCTGATCCCGTAGTGGAATTGCCCCAGAACGTCACGCCTTTGCTTAAGGGAGGCGTTACGGCCTGCCATGGCGCTGCTGCAGGAGAAATCTACGTGCTGCGTAAGGATATCGACGTGGTGCGTTGCCCGGATGGCGCGGTGGCGGTTACCGAACAGGCCTCACCGCGCTGGGCGCCCCTTTTACATAGGGTTGCGGCGATGGTTGCCTGCCAGGGCAGCATCGCCGGTCATTTGGCAAACGTAGCCAGAGAGTTCGGCGTTCCAGCCCTGTTTGGTCTTGAAGATTGCGTGGAAAGCCTTGAAGGGGAAGGGCTTGTGACTGTAGACGCTGACGGATGCGCTGTTTACTCAGGAGAAATTCCCGTCATTCTCTCGCGCACCCAGGAGAAAAAACGCTTGATGTTAGGCACTCCTGTGCATGGAGTGCTTGAACGCGTGCTTCAGTTTGTGACGCCGTTGCATTTGCTGGAGCCGGAATCTGCAGCGTTTGTCCCCCATAATTGCAAGTCCTTGCATGACATCACACGTTATTGCCACGAAATGTCAGTGCGGTTGATGTTTGCTGCCGAAGCCGGCCAACCAGGCCTGCAGAGTTTGAGTAAACAGCTTTTTCATAAGGTCCCCATGCAATATTGGGTCATCGATCTCGGAGGGGGCATCATCAGCACGGACAGAAGCAACCGTTTCATACTTATGGAAGACATCATCTCCCCGCCGATGTTGGCGCTTTGGCACGGCATGACCGCAGTAAGCTGCGAAGCCCCTGTGCCTGTAAATGTCAAGGGTTTCATGTCCGTGCTCATGGAAGCCACCACCAATCCCGAGCTTGAGACGTCGGTACAGAGCGGCTTCAGCATGCGCAACTATTTCATGATTTCCGACGAATTCTGCAGCCTGCAATCCCGCTTTGGTTTTCATTTTTGCACGGTCGAAGCGCTTGTGGGGAATAATAGCGATGAAAATTACGCAAGTTTCCAGTTCAAGGGGGGCGCTGCAGACATGGAACGTCGCATTTTACGGGCTCGGATGGTGGCTGACCTGTTAGAGGAATTCGGATTTCGTTGTGAAACAAAGCAGGATGCTCTTTTCGCCCGTATCGAAGGTCTGTCCAAAGAGGACATGGAGCGCAGGCTTAAGGTCCTAGGATACCTGATTATCCACACCAGGCAACTGGATATGGTCATGACGGACAGGGACGCCGTCACGACACGCAGGTCAGCCATGCTGCGAGAAATCAAAACCATGCTGGCTATGTAAGCGTGGTCGGGAGCAAGAATGCACCCCAAAGAATATAGAGTACTACGTTGGAAAATTCTGGCAACCATACTTGTATTTTCCATGATTCCTTTAATGGGGTTGGGCTATGTGCTTTTTTGGGAATTTAACGATGCCTATGAAGAAAAGGCTGTCGCAAATCTGAAGACCATAGTGGACAATAAACAAAGGGCCATAGACCTTTTTCTCAAGGAAAAAGTCTCTTTTTTGCGGACAATCGCCTATGACAATACGTTTGAAGAACTCAATGCTCCGGATGCACTACGTAGGCTTTTCGAAAATATAGAGGGAAGCTCCAGAGATTTTGTGGATATCGGCGTTATCGATAATGAAGGGCGCCATGTCGCTTATGTAGGCCCCTACAGTATTTCAGACGCCAACTATAAAGATGAACAATGGTTTTTTGAGGTCATGTTTCGTGGAGTCTACATCAGTGACGTTTTCATGGGCTTTCGCAACTACCCGCACTTTATCATTGCCGTGATGTGCAGGGAAAAGGATCGCTCATGGATTCTGCGCGCCACAGTCGATCTGGAAGTCTTCAAGTCCCTGGTGCAGACGGTGCAGACCGGAAAACGTGGGGACGCTTATCTGCTGAACAAGGCGGGGGAACTGCAAACGCCTTCGCGGTTCAATCTGCCTGTGTTGGCAAAGTGCGACAAGGTCGTCATGCCCCCCCCATTCCATGGTGTTGCGGTGGACAGGGTGGAAGTGGACGGAGAAGCACGCTTACAGGGGTTGAGCTGGTTGACCATGGTTAACTGGTTGCTTGTCATAAGCGAAGATTCTCGAGAAGAAATGGGCCCCCTGATTCAGGCTGAGCTGAATGCCTTTCTTGTTTTTCTCGGGGGTACAATCATGATTTGCATCGGCTCCATCTTTGTGACCCATAAAATGGTGCAAAAGATCATCGATGCCGACAGGGAAGCAGCACTCCTGAACGCTTCACTACTGCAATCCAACAAGATGGCTGCTCTAGGCAAGCTGGCTGCAGGTGTGGCTCACGAAGTCAATAATCCGTTGACGCTCATTCGGGAGAGCGCCGGATGGATTCGCGATCTTCTCTCCGAAGAAGATGGGGGTAATATGCAAAATTACGGAGAGATATGCGATGTTGTGGACAAAATTGACCGTCATGTGGAACGGGCCAAGGAAGTAACCCATCGCATGCTTGGCTTTGGCAGGCGCATGGACCCCGTGCAGGAAAATGTGAGTTGTAACGATGTGCTCAAGGAAACCTTGAATTTTCTGGAGAGTGAAGCTGTCTACCGCAACATTGAGATGGTTGCACAGCTGGACCCTGATCTCCCGCTTATTACGAATGACTCCAAGCAGATGCAGCAGGTTTTTTTGAACGTTATCGACAACGCTCTGGACGCAATAGGCAAAGATGGAATCATTACTCTGCGCACGGGCGTTTTTCCGGAACGCAAAGAAGTCTTTGTTTCCATCAACGATACCGGTGGTGGAATCCCGCAGGAACAATTGGAAAAAATTTTCGACCCCTTTTACACGACCAAAAAGGTAGGCGAAGGGACAGGACTCGGTCTTTCCATTGTTTACAGCATTCTGGAGAAGCTACACGGTAAAATTATAGCTGAAAGCGAAGTGGGCAAGGGATCAACATTCACCATCACCTTCCCGATTTCCTGATTACAAAAGGGACTGCACGGGGAGTCATTTGCAAAGAGGCTACGATGCACGAAAGCAAGATGGCGGAGCGTAAGCCGGATATCCTGGTTGTGGATGACGAAGTCGATTTCCTTGATTTGTTTGTAAAGCGTTTTCAAAAACGCGGGCTTTCCGTTTCCAGCGCAGACAGCGGATTCGCCGCTTTGCAGTTTATGGGCGAAAATCCGGTGGATGTGGTGATTCTGGATGTGAAGATGCCACGCATGGACGGCATTGAAACGCTTAAGGAAATCAAGAAACGATATCCGTTGGTGGAGGTAATCATGCTTACAGGGCACGGATCCGTTGAAAGTGGTCTGCAGGGCATGAGTTATGGCGCCTATGATTACGTGATGAAGCCGTTCGTGCTGGATGACCTGGTTTACAAGATTAACAAGGCCTATGAGCGCAGAGTGTTGCAGCTCCGCGAGGAAAAGAAGTGATGGCAGAGGCAGTACACAAGGCCAGGGGCAGCGTCATCATGCTGTCACCCTTGGCGGTCTTGCACGTCACCACTTGGCGGGGGGTGCTCGTGCATCTGGTCATTGCGCCTTTCGCTGTGTTGGCCTTGGTGTTTCTGTCCAGAACTCAGAGCCTCACTATGGGCTTATGGATTGGCATTGCAGCCGCCCTGACTGTGGCGGGCTCGGCTGTGTTGCTATTATATTCTGCATCCAGAGCCTGTCACCGCTCGGAAGAACTGGATGATTTGCTTTTCCAATCACGCAAGATGGCTGCTGTTGGGGAGATGTCAGCAGGCATTGCTCATGAGATAAATACGCCCTTGAACATTATAAGCCAGGAGTTGGAGTGGCTGCAGCATCTACTGCAGGCACCCGAATATGCAGGTGTTGCAACGAACAACGATTTTTCCGATTCCCTCCAACAAATTGGTAAACAGGTACGGCGTTGCAGCGAGATTACGCATGGCATGCTGCATTTTGCACGCGCCATGCACACCGTACAGCAAAGCACCGATGTTTCTCGCCTGATGGATGACATGGTGGGATGGGTGGAGCGCGAAGGTAAGGACGCTGGCATTACATTCGTTCGTCATTATGAAAAGGATTTACCAGAAGTCATGACAGACGCGCCCATGCTGCGGCATGTGGTGCTGAACCTGCTGAATAATGCCGTACAGGCGCTGGAAATGCAGGGGAAAGGAGGCGTGATAAGCGCTTCTACACATCGAGACGACTCTTCCCAGGTCATTTTGCGCGTTGAAGACAACGGGCCGGGTATTCACGAGGATCACTTGGCTTCCATCTTCAACCCTTTCTTTACCACCAAGCCGCCGGGCAAAGGCACAGGATTGGGGTTGGCCATCAGCCTGGCGATTGTCTCCCGGCTTGGCGGCTCCATAAGTGTGAAAAGCGAACCAGGGCATGGCGCTTGTTTTGACGTGCGCCTGCCCCTCAGACATACGCCGCCGGAAAGGCAACGCCCCGGTGCCGCAACTGCAGCTAAAGGGAGGCGCGGTAATGGAGACGAAACGCCGCATACTGGTCGTGGATGATGAGGATATTTTTCGCGACAACCTTGTCCGTATGTTGTGCATGAAGGGATACCAGGCGGAAGGTGCCAGTGGAGGGCATGAAGCCCTTGATGTCCTCGGCGCAAGGGAATTCGACGTGGTTCTTTTGGACTTGAAGATGCCTGATATGGATGGCGAGGAGGTTCTGCGCCGTATGCGTGAGGAAGATATCATAACAGAAGTAGTGGTGCTCACTGGCCATGCTTCTTTGAGTTCCGCCGTGACACTCATTCAGGAAGGGGCATTCGATTACCAGCTTAAACCCTATGAACAGCAAGGACTTTTGCGAACGATTGAACTTGCTTTGGAAAATCGCAGATTACGCAAAGACAAACCTTCAGCTGGGAAATCAGTTGAAAAGGAGCGCAAAGGACTTTTCAAGCTGTTTTCATAAACTGAACCTGGACATGCAGTGAGGGGAAGATAATGGCACAAGGCAATGAACATATAAGCGTTCTGGTGGTGGATGATGACGAACGTTTTCGGCGTAATGCCGTGCGGTTGCTTGGGGCAAAAGGGTTTGCCGCCCATGGTGTGGAGAGTGGGAATGCGTGTCTGGAAGTGTTGGAGTGCAGAGATTTCAATGTGGTTGTACTTGATCAGAAAATGCCAGGGATGAGCGGTCTTGAGACCTTGCGTGCAATACGAGAGCAGGGGGGGAGCACGGAGGTGGTTTTTTTGACTGGACACGCCTCCGTTGATGATGCTGTGGACGGCATGTATTTGGGTGCGGCAGACTATCTGCTTAAGCCAGTAGATACGGAACAACTTGCCGACAAGATTCGCGCCGTCTGGGAGAGGAAACAGGAAAAATGCAAAGAACAAAATATTTACGAGGAAAAATCGTAACACCCCTCTCTAAAGCAGCGAGCAGCTCGTTCAACACTGTTTTCACTGTTCATGAGCATATCCATTTGTCGTGTGAAAAGCAGCAGCCGGCCGAGAGCTTCCAGCCGCTGGAGTGATTCGCCGGCTTCATATTTTTGAAATCTTGCGGTGACGCGGTCGCCTATGGCTTCCACATTGAATCCCAGTTCTTCAAGAATCAGGCCGATTGCCCGGACCCGGCGATTACGGCGAACATCGTCCGCTGCGCCCCCCTTAAATTCAAAATTGACATAGTTTTTGTTTACGGTTTTACCGCAGTACGCGTCCACAATGCCGTAATGATACCCCACTCGAGAGCTGAAATTGAGGTATCTGTCAGATACAAGGGCGTAACTTCGATCGCCGAACCGCTCCCCCCCCTGGTTCGGAGGAGCAAGCATTTGTTGCGCCATTACAGAAAGAAACCCACCCAGATGTACTGGACGTGGTTCCTTGGCTCGCAGGTTTTCGTCCAACATGCCTGCTAGCAACGCCTTGAAGGGGGCGGAAAGCACATTCTCAAGACGAACACGTCCTTTGGTGGCCTCGGAAGTCAGCCCGTCACCCAGGTCTATGACGTAAAGGTCAAAGGGGATGGGGGCTTCGAGCTTTTGGGTGATACCGCTGTGGCGAGACGTCACATCGTTGATGGAGAACATTTCCGTATAGGAGTGCTCATGGGCCAGGCGCATTACATCGTGCAATGTTTTGCAATTTTCCACCGTAAAGCTGGATGATTTTGGATTTGTCAATGTCAGGGGCACGATGAGGGATGCAAGTTCCTGTAATTGGGTAAAGATCGGGGTTCCTTTCATGACACCGGCTTGTGCGCTTTGCTGCGTGAGGAGTTCTGACACCTCTCCTGCGTAAATGCGCCGCCCCCAGGCATCGACGGTGACGATTTGTCCCTGTTGGAGGGTTTGCATGGCTTCCCTGGCATTAAAGAGAGCAGGAACACGGAATTCCCTAGCAAGAGACGCCATATGGCCGGTTACACTGCCTGAATCAGTGATGATTGCTGCTGCGTGCTGCAACACGACTACATAACGGGGGGATGAGTGTTTGGCTACGAGAACAGCGCCTTTTGGAAACGTATCCAGATCGTCATCACTTTCCACTAAATGGACAGGGCCGCAGCCAGCTCCTGGGCAGGCGGTATCACCACCCTGCAGCAGTATTTTCTGATCCTTTATAGCCGGTGCGGGCGCGGATTGCGCGGCAAGCAGTTCGGTTCCTAGAGGACGGGTTTGCAATAATAAAAGCTGCCCTTCTTGGTCCATGGCCCATTCGGTATCCTGCGGTGTTCCATAGTGTTTTTCCAGCAGCAGTGACCAGCGAGCAAGCTGTATAGCTTGCGCTTCGCTCAGGCATGGACTTTTCTGTAGTGATTCAGGCACAGGGTGTTCTTTCACACCACCGCCTTTTTCCAAACGTAGTTGCACTCGTTTGGTGGATACTGTTTTGGAGAGCAGGCGTTGTTCTCCGCCACGTGAAATGCGGTATGCATCCGGAGGCACGACTCCGTCCACTGCATAGGGCCCCAGCCCCCATACTGCGTTGATCAAAACATTCTCGTCCGCCGCATCAAAGGGGTGGCGCGAGTACATGACGCCACTGGCCACGGAATCCACCATTTCAAGGCAGGCAACGCCCATGGCTGCATCTTCAAGAGGAATGCCTTTGAAAAGTCGGTAGGAAATGGCGCGGGCCGTGAACAGACTTGCCACGATCAAGCGATAGCTCTCCATCAATCGAGAATACGGGACCCCCAGAATACTCAGGTATTGTCCGGCAAAGGAAAGTTCACTGTCTTCACCAACCGCGCTACTGCGGAGGGCAGTAGTTGGTGGAGGAGCCCCCTCGCGTGGCTGGCTGGCGCTAAAAGCTTGATGCCATGCGTCCTCAAGTGCTGTGGTCACACTCTTCGGTATCCTGGCGGAAAGAATCAAAGCCTGGATTTCTTCGCTACAACGCGCCAACGCTTTTGTGTCCTCTGGAGTAATGTCTATGGCGATGGAGCGTATGCTCTCCAGCCGACCTTCCGCTTCCAACATAGCAGCAAAGGCGGAAGTCGTGATTGCGAATCCTTTTGGAATGGGCAGCCCAAGGCGTCCGGCCATTTCTCCCAGGTTGGCGTTCTTGCCTCCTGCAATGTCCACGGACTCTTTACCCAATTCAGCATGCCGCATGATGAACGGTGCGTTTTTGGTTACGAAACCACGAGCCGCAATTGCATTGATGCGGGTGCGCAATGTTTGCAGTCTTTCGTCCAGGGGGTGGAAGCGCCCTCCTGATATGGCATTCAGGCTTTTGACGATGCGGGTAGCGTGGAAAAGTGCACGGGCTGCTTGAGATCGCAAAAACGCTGCGCCAAAGATTCTGTCACCAATAAGTGCAATCTGTAGTTCGGCAATGATTTGCAGCAGCTCAGAATTTGATTCGAGCAGGTTTCGGAAATGGCTGTACTTATCTCGGAAAGCCTGAACAATATCCTGATCGGAAGAATGCTTCCTGGATTTTGTTGAGCCAGCCGGCTTGTTGCGTGAAGTGAAGAGAGAGCGCAAGACCGCGAGCATACCTTCACCGCCTGGGCACAAAACGCCCGGTTCAATTGTTAACAATCACAATATAACGAGTGGCAGGACCGTGTCCTTTTTTCTTCAAGAGACCTTTGGTTACCATGTCTTGGAGGTCGTAAATGGCTGTTCTGGAGGAGATTTCTCCGCCGAGCAGCTCCTCGTATTCATTGCGGGTAATGCTTTGCAACTCTAGAATCCTGGGCCAAGCATCCTGTTGGCGGGAATTAAGTCCCACCGGGGAAGTGCGTCGTGCATTCGTCTCTATCGCCGATTTGCGCTCCTCGTTGTCCTTCCGGACGTATGCATTCTCCTGCGCTCTTTGTGGTGCTTCTTGTCTGTTTTGTTTTTGCCCGCCTTCCTTGTTGTTCCGTGAAGGAGCAGCCCCCAAGGGCGCATCGTTTTGTGGTGGGAGGGAAAACGCTGACATCTTTTGGACTTCTGTCTCAACCACTACGTCGGATGGGTGTGTGCCATCATGATCGAGAAGCAGTTCGTCTGCCTGAATGACTTCGTTTTCGCTCATCACGGCGGCACGGGTTACACAGTTTCGCAATTCGCGAATATTACCCGGCCAAGAGTATAGTTTCATGCGCTCCAGAGCCCCCCTGCTGAGCTTGAGATCTATTTTACCTGTAATTTGTTCACCTTCTTTTAAATAGTGCAGGGCAAGAAGCAGAATATTTTCTTTGTGCTCACGCAAGGGAGGCGTGTGGATGGTTATGACCTTGAGCCTGAAATAAAGATCTTCGCGGAACAGCTTGGCCTGAATAAGGTGGCGCAAGTCGATGTTGGTCGCCGCGATGACACGCACATCAACGTCCAGATCCTTGTCGCTCCCCAATGGTTTAATTTTACGCAGAGCAATGGCGCGGAGCAGGGATTGCTGTACCCGTGGAGATGCCACTTGGATTTCATCCAGGAACAACGTTCCACCGTCGGCTTCCAGGAAAGCACCCTTGCGGTCATTCTTTGCTTCCGTAAAAGCGCCTTTCACGTGTCCGAACAAGGTGTCCATGAGAAGATTTTCATCCAATTCGCCACAGTTGATGGAAATAAGCGGTTTTACCCTGCGATGGCTGTATTGGTGAATAGCTTCGGCCGTAAGTTGTTTGCCTGTTCCTGTTTCACCCACGATAAGCACATCCACGTCAACTTTGGACGCTTTAAGTATCTCTTCTCGCAACGTGTCCATACGAGGGCCGAAACCAATAATTTCCGGAATAGTACTTGGTCCCAACGACTCCGCCAGTTGCAGGTAGCCCTCATCGGTCTCTATTGCTTCGCGCATGTTTTCAGAACGTATACGCAAATCTCGAATGTGAATTTCTTCAAGCTGTTGTCGTATGGTGCGTAACATTTTATTAATTGCATCTTGTAACGATGCAGTTTCATAACTTGCATTGTGAATACTGATTGGATCAAGCCTGCCTGTAGTCTGTATATCTTTGACCGCCTCCGTCAGTCGATACAAGGGGCGCGTAACAAAACGACTGAGAAGGTAAATAAGCAGGGTGGCCAAAAGACCAGCTGCAAGAGTTATAATGAACATGACATCTACGTGCTTGTAGCCTGCCACAAGAGTCAGCCTGCTGCGATCTTCGAATGCCACGCCGGCATATGGAACAGAAGCTCCCTCCAGGCCAGGTTGGAACATTATTGGGGCATACGCCATGGAGTGCTCTTTAGAGAAGAAATCCCCGGGATAGTATTCCGTGACCGGCAGCAAACCCTGTTTTCCTTCTTTCACTTCAGCGACGATTTTCCAGAATTTTTGGCATTTGGCGCCGGGGCGGAAGGCACTGTCAAGATCAGGAAGTCCAATAGTTCCGGGGCAATCGCTACGTATAAGGTACGTTGCAAGTTCTGACGATGGGTGTTTTGGGTTGTCTGATTGGAAAAGCACCCATCCCTCGAGGTTGAACAGAAAACTATAGCGTACTTCTGGACTGCGTGCGTATGCCCATAATGGTGATTGCTCTGAATTATAAAGACTCAGGATATTACGAATATCTTTGGCATTGATGGACATGACGAGATAGCCGCGCATGTGTTCACCATCAAATACAGGGGCGGCAAGCAATATGGCATGCGCATTGAGCCTGTTGTTGGTGTTTTGCAAAGAGGGAAACGGATAGGAGACTTCGCGGATACCTGAAATCCAGGCAGTATCCTTTTTGAGGCTTTCGATTTTATTATAAATTTCTAATGGATCTGGTTCGCAGTCGCCAATCTCTCTGGGAGGCAGTTCCAGTATCTTACCTTCCTGCTGCACAAGCAGCACGTGCCCTTCATCACTGAGGGAAATGAATCCCAAAAAACAGTGACTTCTTTTGTTGACCATCACCTCGCGCTCCAGAAAGACACGCAATGATGCTGCGTCTGCACGACCTTGCGCGACAAAAAGCAAGGCTCGTTTGCAAGATTCAAGGTAATCTTCAATGGCCTGAACCTGGCCGAGGTTCTGAACTTTCACATTTCTTTGCAGGGCTATGGCGATGTGATCTGCGGAAAGCCTGTAAGTTAGGAAGCCAGTAACCGCCAACAATATTATCAAGGATGGCATCAGCGTGAGAATGAGTTTGCTGACGAGCGTATTTGAAAACAGCTTGTGAGGAAGCGGTAGAAATCCAAGCAGGCGTTGCTTGTTATCAAAAATGCTCATTATTCCAACCCCTTTTTGCAGAACGTGATCCTTTCGTCAGTTACGCAAGAATCATGCGCAAATCTAGATGTCCCCTATTTTCAAAATATTACGACTTTTCTCGCAAGCTGGTCAAGCATCGTGCAGTGGTATGGCAGTTGCTTTGTGTGTGGCATGACGGGGCCAAGCTCCTGAAAAAACGAAAACAAGCAAGGGGTAAAGCTGTATGGGAACAAATCGCGAAAACGGAAAGAAGATTTTGGTGGCCATGGATAATTCCACCTTTGCCCAAAAGGCCCTGAGAGAAGCCATCCGCTTTGCAAAATGCGGCATGGGAGCTCTGACGGTTCTTTGTGTGGCGCCAAGTATGGGGGCTTTGGATGAAATGCCCCCGGCTGTCACAGACAAACTGTTAGCGGAAGCTCAGGAGGTGGTGGATAGGGCCAAGGAGAATCTCAAGGACCATGGTCTCGAAGCGGATGCGCACATTTCGCAAGGGGTATCTCCAGCCGAAGCTATCGTGGACTATGCCCAAGAATATGGTTTCGACCTGGTGGTTGTGGGCAACAAGGGCAAAAGCAACCTGGAGCGTTTCATCATGGGTAGCGTGGCCGAACGTGTGGCAGCGCATGCGCCGTGCTCGGTCTGGATCGTGAAATAAAACCTTTTTTCGGAGGAAGTCTCACATGAGAACAAAGCGAGTAGGACTTTTCATCATGGCGCTCACTGCGCTGCAGGCCGTGATTCCCGGCTGGCTGTGGGCGGCTGGCGGTAGTGCCAGCGACCTGGTGGTCGTAGCAGACACCCGTCTCGTGCAGTCTGGCATCCTGCGCTATTTCGCGGACGTCTATAACACCAACCCGACTCTTATGGCTATCTGGGCCGTGGTCCTTACGGCAATGTATGGCTGTTTTCTTGGTTTTGGCATGGATTTCATCATGTCCCGCACTGGGCTGGACCTGAAGTCGCGTAAAATTGTGGAACATTAAAAAGAGGAGATACGGACATGATGGAAGGCGCAAACTGGCTCTATATGTACATGCCCGTAGCAGGCGTCTACATTTTTTGGCCGGGGCTGGTTCTCATCGGCTTTTCGGTCGGCGTCATTGGCGGTTTCTTCGGCATGGGCGGCGCATGGATGGTTACCCCCGGCCTGAATATTCTTGGTTTTCCTATGGCCTTTGCCATTGGTACAGATATCGCCCACATTGCGGGTAAATCCATGATTTCCACCATCCGACACGCCAAGTTTGGCAACGTTGACTATAAGCTGGGTGTGGTGATGTTGGTCGGCACCATGGTTGGTATTGAAATCGGCGCCCAACTTGTCATGCTCCTCGAACGAATAGGCCTAGTCGGTTCGGTGGTGCGTTGGGTGTACGTCGCCTTCCTGGCGCTCATTTCTCTGATGGTGTTCAGCGACTATGCCAAAGCCGTTTCCAAGAAGAAAAAAGGTGAGACCGGCGGTGAACATGGTACTGAAGGCTTCACCTGGTATAAGACACTGCATAAGATCAATATTCCTCCTATGATGCACTTCAAGGCCTCTGGCTTCACTTGCTCGGCCTGGTTGCCCATCATTGTCAGCCTGATGACTGGTATCCTGGCCGGTTTTCTGGGCATTGGCGGTGGCCTGTTGCGTATGCCGGCCCTGGTTTACCTCATTGGCTGCCCGACTCACATTGCCGTGGGCACTGACCTTTTTGAAGTTATGATCTCCGGTCTCTATGGCGCGTTCACCTTCGCTTACAAGGGGCGTATCGAACTGGTCGCCGTGTTCGTGATGCTGACTGGCGCCGCCATTGGTGCGCAGATAGGCACTGTGGCGACCAAGTACGCCCGTGGTTATGGCATCCGTTTGATGTTCGGCGCGGCCGTGCTCTGCTGCATGATCTCTATCATCCTCAAGCAGTTCAAATACAATGACCTTGCGGCTGTAGTCATCCTTGGCACCATCGGCGTCATTTGTCTGGTGATAATGAAGGTGATGTTCGTTGGCGCGTATCATGAACTCAAGGATAAAAAGAACAATGGCACTTTGGGTGACAGGGCTTGATGTCACCGCACAAGGCGACAAAACACGAGGAGAACGACATGCAAACAGTTAAAAGATTGATTCTGGGTATGATGCTCGCGGCTTTCCTGCTTCCTTCTGCAGCATTTGCCGCAGAAGTGGCGCAGGGAGTGTGTCAAACCTATGATCATGACGGCAAGGTTATTACGATTGAGGAATATGATACCAACTTCGACGCCGAACACAAGTACGGCACGCCCACTGGCATTATCACCGAGTTCGAAGTGACCAAGGCCAAAATTGGCATTGAACCCGAAAGTGGCGACATTCTGCGATTCGCCTATGTGCTGCATGGCGACAAGCGTCAAGCATTGAAGGTGATGAATGTTTCCAAACAGGATCTAATGAAGAAATAGTCCCTCACCCCCCCCTCACTTGCCGGGACCGTCACTCTGCCAGACGGTTCCGGCGTCTCAAGGGGGGCGCAAGCAGGAGTGTAAGGAGAGAAAAATGGACAAGCTCAATACAAAACAAAAGATTGCTCTGCTAACGATGGATGCGCTGCTGCTCATCGAACTGACCATGTGCGTTTATTACAGCTATCAGGATAAGGCTAACATGCCGTATCTCTTCATGCGCGCCTATGTGCCTTTGTGCCTGGGTACCCTGTTTTTCTTTAAATTTCTTATCCGCAAGATGCGCACACGTAACGTAGAGGACATACCGGCCAGCGACAATGCGTGAGGCCTTCACGCAACTACCCTGCGAGAATGAAAAATGCGCATCCGCCTGAATCATATCGCACTTTTTATATTCGGCTTGCTGATCTTGGCCATTGTCGATTCCTGTCAGGGAATCATCGAATCCTCTGGCGTCATCAGGGTTGTCCGAGGTGAGAGCGCGCCAATAAATGGGAAGCTCGACTCTACACTTCCGGATTTGGAAAAGCTCCGTGGTTTGGACACTTCCCCTGAGATGCTTGAAGCCAATCTGATGTATGAGAGCTCTAGCGAACTGATTTACCTAAAATTTTTAGAGCTTAAAGGCAGGATGTGGCGTGGTGAGGTCATTGTGCCCAACGATATGGAGCCAGGCGCCTTTGACCTGGTGGTGCACCAGCGTGGGGTTGCCGTGGACGAAGGCACACCACGCTTTGATGTTAGAATTTTCAAGACAAAAGAAGCGTTGCAGGCGGATTCTGCTACGTTTCTTCAACGGTTGGTCGGCATTCCCCCACTATGGCTTGTTATTGTTCTCCTGCCGTTAGGATTATTGATGCTTTATCTCGCTTACAGACAAAACGACAAGGAAGAAAGCAGGCTGCAATCAAGAGGACTTGGCGCCATCTATAAGTTGGCCAGGCATAAAGAGCACTGGGAAGTAATTTTTGGTCTTGGGCAGAAACATGGCATCCATACAGGGCAGGAACTCTATCTTCTGGACCGCTCCATGAAAGTAAAAGGATGCTTGGTGGCCAGGAAAGTTGGGGAAGACAGCAGCTTCGCCGAAGTTCCTTTGTCCGCGGATATTCGTCCCAGTTATTATATTTCGGACAGGATATCACATCCCAAAGAACCCTGATGCCAGAAGTAGCAGGGGGGCGCGTACTTAGTATATTTTCGAAAACGACCTGTAAGGAGGGGTTCGATGTCCATCAAGGGGCGCCTTTATCTGCTTCTGATCAGTATTCTCATCGGTTTTGCCGGTTTATTTTTCACTTCCTGGTTGGGACAAAAAACAATTGATAAATATGTGCGCCTGGCAGGCTTGGCGCTTGATGGAGAGGTAGAGGTGCTGCAGGCCAGGCGGCATGAGAAAAACCTGATAATGCGCAAGGATTTTGTCTATGTTGAAAGGGTGAGAGAGCGTCTGGATAATCTCAGATCAAATCTCGCGACTATAGCAGAATTAGACAATGACAATGCTGCAGCCTGTCGGAAGGCAGCAAGTGAAAGCAAAGCCTATGAGAAGGACTTTAAAGCCTTGGCGGAACTGATGCGAGAAATGGGTGTGGATGAGAGCCAGGGATTGCTTGCAGCTTTCATATCCGCAGCTCGGAAAATCGAAACAGATATTCAAAAAGTCAAAGACAAGGAAGCGCTCATCGCATTGCTCGAGTTGCGACGACAGGAAAAAAACTTTCTGCAACGTAATAGCGATAATTCTGCAGCATCTTTCAGACTGCGACTACGGGATCTGTATGCCAACCTGGAGCGGCTGCAAGAGGCAGGCACAGGGAATTTGCTATTGGACATCACAGCGTATGACACTGCATTCAGCCGTTATGCAGATGGCATGGCGCAACAAGCTTTGTTGCTCACTGCCCTGGTTGATCAGGGGCGCGCCATGGAACCTCTTGTTCTCGAGTTGAGTGCGCATTACAGGAAAAAGCGGATACAAACTGCAGAGAGTGTGACTGTCATAACATGGATAATGGAATTGTCTGTCACGTTTCTTGTTTGTTTGCTCATGAGGTGGATCACCAGAGGAATAGCATTATCTCTTGACTCCCTGAAGAAATATTCTCGGGCTGTTGTAGCAGGAGATCGCGACGTTCGACCCACTGGCATTTTTCAGGGAGAGTTCGGACAATTGCGGGATGATGTGACGGGTATGGTCAAACACCTCAATGAAAGTATTGAAGACGCCAAGTTGCAGGAACAGAAAGCAGCATGCCAAGCTGAGATGGCGCGCAAAGCACAAGCTGATGCCCTGGAACAACAGGCTCGAATCCAGGAGCTTTACGAAGCCAATACACGAGTTGCAGTGGAGGCTTCCAGTATCGCAGACAAACTTGCAGACGCGGCAGGAGCACTTTCCACCATGGCCGAGCAGGTGGCAAGTGGGGCGATCGTTCAAAAAGATCGCATGCTCGAAACAGCCACGTCCATGGAACAGATGAACGCTACCGTACTTGAAATCGCCCGCAACGCCGGACAAGCGGCGCTTGCTGCCAAGAAAGCACGGGAAAAGGCTTCCTCTGGCGCGGAAGTTGTTCACATGACTGGTAGGTATATGAATGAAGTAAGCAATATAGCCGGAAAACTTCAAGAAACCATGAAGACGCTTGGGCGTGACGCCAAAGGCATTGGAGAAGTAATTACCGTCATCAATGATATTGCCGACCAGACCAATTTACTTGCGCTCAATGCTGCCATAGAGGCAGCCCGTGCCGGTGAGGCAGGAAGGGGATTTGCCGTAGTGGCGGACGAGGTGCGTAAGCTGGCGGAGAAGACGATGACGGCAACCAGTGAGGTGGGTGTGAGGATCAGGGCCATTCAAGACGCAACACATCGCGTAGAAGATGGAATGTCCGAGGTCTCAGGCGCTGTGGACAAGGCGCATAGCCATGCGAAGGCTTCTGGCGAAGCGTTGCAGTGTATTGTGGCTTTTTCAGATGATACTGCGTTGCAGGTACAATCCATTGCGGCTGCCTCGGAACAGCAATCTGCTGCTTCGGAACAGATAAATACCGCAGTGGAGCAGGTAACGAGCATTGCCAGCGAATCAGCGGTAGGCATGGCGCAAGCACTAGACTCCTCGCGAGGGTTGGCCAGTATGGCGGCATCTTTGCGTACGTTGATACAAGAACTCAGGGCTTGAGACGTTAGCAAAACATTCATTTTTAATTTGCTTGCTATGAATTGGCTGGGCTTGTCCCAGCCTTTTTTTGTAGAGATATGAGATGTAGTATCGGTTCTTTGGACATGAAAAATACCCCGCACAAGGACAGAGCCTTTACGCGGGGTATCTTGTCAGAGTGGCGTACGACTGAGTTTTATGGAGACTGGAATCAGCAGCGTACCCAAAGAGCTCTGTTATTAAGCTTCTTCAACACCTTTTCCGTTACGGAGCCCATGAATATCTTGCGTAGCAGTCCAGTGCCAGAACCACTGCGGCCGGCTGCGATGACGGCAAAGTCACCGGCTTCGGCCTCAGAAAGAATAGCGTCCGCTACATCGTTATTGTAGGCGACCTTGGTGTCGATCTTTGTATTTGGGATGCCGGCAGCAGCGAGCATTTTACCCGCGCGGTCAAAAATCTGCATGGGATCACGTGGTCCGGCTGGATTATCACGCTTTACGCGTAGCATGGTGACCTTGTGCATTGTGCTGGGGCCCAGCATGGAGCCAACATGGTCCACCATACGGTATGCAGATTCGCTACCATCAAGGCAAAGAAGCACATTCTTGCTGGTAGGAAGAGGGTGAGCGCATAACCAGATTGGTACATAACAGGAACGCTGCAGCATTTCGTCAGTTATAGGAGTGCCACCTTCAAGAAATCTGTCCAGCCAGCTGCGGCCGCGGTTACCCAATACTATGGCGTCGTACTCCCCTCTGCGCGCCTCTTCCATGATATCCCAGACCTGAGAGACCGTTACAGGCTCATTTTTCTTATCTATCTGTTCCTTAGTGAAGCCCGACTGGCGCAAACGCGAACTTGCCAGAGCCAGGGCTTCGCGCCCTCTTGTTTCGTGCATGGCATAGATACTTTCCTCCATCTTGCCTTCTGCATGGATGGCTCGATACCCGTGCATTTTGCTGCTGGGAGGGGGCAACAAATGGAAAAGGGTAAAGCCGAGGTTTTCTTTATCTCCAAAGAAATGGCTCACAAAGGAGATGCCATGCATGTATTCTCCCTCATCACTAAGAGCCATCAAGAGCCTACGTTCATCCATTCTCTTTATCGTCAGTGGGGTTTCTCGTGTATGCGTATCACTCAGGGTTGCCATGTCGAGACTCCTTTTTACGTTTGCGCGTTCTTTCCAGGACAAGCAAAACATTTGCTCGTCGTAGTGAAGAAAGGCAAACTTCATACCATATCGCATGCTGCGAAATGCGTTCGCTATATACTGTAATCATTATTTATCGTAAAAAAGTAGTGCGAGATGAAGGGAGGTAAACCTCAGGGAAGGTTCTCTGCATTCCCTGAATTCTTGTTGCGCAATGTGAAATAGTATACTGATATTTAAAAAGAAAATTGAACTGCACAAAAGATGAGGCGCCAGATACCGCAAAATATCTCGCAAAGAAGAAAAAATGAAAAACAGATGGGTCTTTCAGTGAAAATTATGAAAGAGAAGGATAGTGGGGCTATTCTTTATTCGTCGTCGGGGTTTTCAAACGGTTCGACTTTAAAGGGAAACAATTCGCGAGCACGGGTGAGGGCCGTTTGCTCCACATCATAAAACCATTCTCTGAACTTGTGCATGAGTTGTTCGCCAAAAGGTGTGAGCTGATACCCCGCGGGATTGCTGCTGGCTTTTTCCAGTAATTTTTGTCCGAGCGCTTCTTCTGTATTTTTCAGCTTGCCCCAAGCTGCCCTGTAACTCATGCCCAGCATCTCAGCGGCCCCTTTCAGTGAGCCGGTTTTTTCAACGGCTTCCAGCAACAACAGGCGCCCCATCCCAAAAGAGAGGCCATTCTGGGATTCAAGCCAAAGGTGGAGACGAATTATAGAAGCGTCAGGATGCTTGGGCGCAGGTGATGAAGATGATTTTTTTTTCATGCAGTGTTTCAATAAACATAGATTTGCAAAGAATCAAGGGCGTTTGATTCTTCCCAGTAACCTGCAAGAATGATAACACTATTCAATATTTCAGTTGTGTTTAGATATAAGATGTCGAAAAAATTGAATAATGCAAAGACTGTAAAGGGGATATCCCCAGCATTTTTATACCGCCGGCATTGTCCGTGGCGCTGATTGAGAACTCGCTTTTTTATGAGAATGTCTCAAGGAGGTGTCGGCTTCATATGCAACAACGGATTTCAGGGAGAATCCAAGCCCGCTAAAAGGAATACGGGAATACTCTTCATTTTGTTGCTTCTGTGTTGTCGCCTGCATTCTGCCGTCCTTGTGGTTTTGAGGTGAATATTTATGTCTAATTTGGCATAATGCGGGGTTGCTGTCAAACTGGTCTGGATGCGTTTCTTTTTTGGGAAGGTATTCTGGTTTAGGACTGTCGGATGCAAATTGCGTTTGAAAATGTAGTGGAGAGGTTTTGCAGCAGAACTCGGGCTTCAAATTCTTATACCTTGTTTTCATATATGAAATATTGGACTGTTGGCATCGTTAGTCATTTTTCTTGACGATGTGACAAAAAATAACGTAAAAAATCTGCTTCACAGATGCCAACGTAGCTCAGTTGGTAGAGCAGCTGATTCGTAATCAGCAGGTCGTCCGTTCGAGTCGGATCGTTGGCTCCAGGAATTTTAAAGGGTTGCAGTCAAAAGGCTGCAACCCTTTTTCCGTATTGTCCTCTTTTCATTTTTTCCTCTTTATGCCCGCGTTTGGTGGTTGCTCATGCCTTAGTTTGTTGAAAGCTACCCCCAGGTAATTTGCCAGGAATAACTTTCCCTCCAACGAAATGAGGGCTTTTCTAATTGCGCTATCGCAAGTGCCCCCTCACTTGTGCTGCATTGTTCCGCGCTGCACGGGGGTAGTATCACGTTCATAAATGGTTGGCGCCACACCTATCGGTAATACCAGGCTCTCGACTACGTGGCTGCTTTGGCATATGAAAATTGAAAGTCTTACCTTATAAGATTCCAAGTGCAAGCACCCACAGAAACAGGGAATTCCATACCCGCATTGTTCCCGTGTTTGAGACCAATCAGGAGTCTCCGCCCTATGCATCGAGATAACGAGAGCTTCATCCAGTACTTATCGCGTTTGTGCAGCAATTCTCTTCGGCTGGAAATCTCCGACACACGAGCGAGAGATGTTTTTGAGAGTATTGCGGATGGCTCTCAGCCAGAAGTACGTTTCTATGTCATGGTGGTGGTCTCCACGCTCATTGCAGGTTTCGGGCTCATTAC
The DNA here is from genome assembly GCF_055388615.1 of Desulfovibrio biadhensis. Taxonomy (NCBI): domain Bacteria; kingdom Pseudomonadati; phylum Thermodesulfobacteriota; class Desulfovibrionia; order Desulfovibrionales; family Desulfovibrionaceae; genus Desulfovibrio; species Desulfovibrio biadhensis. The sequence goes on along the minus strand of NZ_AP042477.1, from coordinate 4,500,723 downwards.
CAACAGCACGGCGGTGGTTATCGGCGCCATGCTTGTGGCGCCGCTCATGTCCCCCATCTTTGGCATTTCTTTGGCTCTGGTTCGCGAGGACGCCCAACTCATGAACCACGCCACCCGAGCAGAGGCGCTTGGAATGGCCCTGGCTGTTGCCATGGGTTTTGCTGTGGGGGCCATATTGATAGCAGTGGATCCCTATATCTCCATCACGCCGGAAATGCTTTCGCGTACCAAACCCAATCTGGCCGATCTTGCGGTGGCCGTGTTGGCCGGACTTGCAGGTGCTTACGCCCTGATCGACGAAAAAATCAGTCCTGCCTTGCCTGGTGTGGCCATTGCAACGGCCATTGTGCCCCCATTGGCCAACTCCGGGCTTTGCCTGGCCTTTGGCGCTTATAATGGGGCCATGGGGTCGTTCCTTCTTTTCTTTACCAACTTCATATCCATCCTGCTGGTATCCTCTATTTTATTTTACAGAGCGGGCATGCACCGCATTGCCGGTGTGAAGAGCCCGGATAAAATCATCCGTAAAGTTGGCCTAACAGCCATCGGTTTTTTGGTCATAGCGGGCGTGCTGGCCCATTCTTTGTACACAATCACCCGCAACCGTATTACCGACCATGAAATCAAGAAGCGTCTCACCGTGGAGCTGGCAGGGTATACCATCTCCGGCATAGACAAGCTCCTCACCAACGTTCATGACGGTAGGGTGCACGCAATGGCGCAGATTCATGCGCCGATAAAAGTCGATCCCGACATTGTCCAACGGCTAGAGGATCAGCTGGCGGAAAGGTTGGGGATGCCCGTCAGTCTGGTGGTGCGGGAAGTAAGCACCGATGACATTTCGTCCAAGGGCTCCAATGTGGCTGTGGTGGACCACTCCCTGGACGGTTTTTTTATCGATCAGGATGTACGGCCAGAAGTCCGTGCCCTGCAAACCGCCGAAAAAACCATAAAGGGATACCTCAAGAATCATACAGATTTGCACCTTGTGACGATTGATTATTTCAAGCACAAGCATGAGCCTGTGGTCCTGGCCAAAATCGCTGGATTCAGAAAGCTCGCCCCTGATGAGATAAACTATCTTCAGACTTCCATCCGTGAGGAAGTCCACGAGCCAAACCTCGAACTCATTTTACGTTTTGAAAATATTGCCCTTTACACAAACAAGGGGCCCATCCTTCCTGGCTGGGAAACCTCCATTACGCCGAGCAAAAAGCAGCTTCAGGTCATGAACTCTTTGGATCTGGCATTGCAGGACGCATTGCAAAAGAATGAGAACTACATTTTGGGGGCCGTGCATAAGGCCGTTGAAGAAAAGAGCTATGTTATCCTCGCAGAAATAAATGGGGCGGGGTTCTTTGAAAAGGACTATCTTATCAGTCTGCAGCGCGAGCTGGAAAAGCATGCAGACAAGCCCGTGAAGCTTTTCGCCTGGATCAACCAGGGAGCCGTGATGACCGATAAGGGGCTCGTTTCCTTTCAAGAGCTTTACCACTCGAGAAAAACGAAACGAAACCAGGAGGATATGGAGCTGATACAGCGGTCTTTGAGGCGGGTGCGCTAGGGCGGCAATGCATTTAGGAGTGGAGCAGGCTATGCATCTGGAATATTGAAAATTATCCGTACAGTTGAAAAGACTCTTAAGAGACTAATCAATCCAGTTCATGAAAATAGCAGCAACATCCTGCCTGTTTTGCAAAAGGACGCTGACTACTTTGGGGTCGAACTGCGTACCAGATGCGCCTTCAATTATGGCGATGGCGTCTTCTTCAGAAAAAGCTTTTTTGTAGGGGCGCTCGCTGCGCAAAGCATCATAAACATCCACCACGGCAACAATACGTGCTTCAAATGGAATATCTTCACCTTGCAGGCCGTAGGGGTAGCCTTGACCATCCCAGCGTTCATGATGGCAGAGCGCAAGAACTCTGGCGAGGTGTAGCAGTTCGTTGTCGTCAACTCCCCCTTTTTGCATAGGGTCCAGGCAGGTGTCTCTTGCCTCTCTTTTACTGGTGAGGGGGCCAAGGATATCGCACCCGTAAAGGCAGTGGCGCCGCATTTCCTCCCACTCCTCCTCGTCCAGTTTCCCGGGTTTCAACAGGATACTGTCGGGGATACCGATTTTGCCTACATCATGGAGTGGGGCGCATTCGTTGAGAAGGTCACAGCGCTCTTTTGGGAGTCCTGCTGCGCGGGCGAGCAGGGCGCTGATTTCGCCCACACGTATGACATGGTGCCCCGTGTCGTTGTCCTTGTATTCAGCAGCTCTGCTCAAACGCTGCATAACCTGGCGGCGGGTGCGCTCCACTTCTACAGTTCGCTCTTGTACGAGCTTTTCCAGATTATGCTGGTATTCCCGATTTTCACGGATCAAGCGGGAGCGCTCAAGTACCTTGTCTAGCGTAAAATTAATAATTTCAAGATTATGCAGCGGCTTGGTGATGAAATCCCAGGCGCCAAGTCTCATGGCGCGCATGGCGTCTTCCACGATGCCGACACCAGAGAGAACCACGATGGGAAGGTCTGGGGACAGTTCAATCGCTTGTGGAAGGAATGAGTAGCCATCCATTACGGGCATGTTGAGGTCAAGAATGATTGCTGACAGGTCTTGAAGATTGTTCTTCAATACTTCAAGGCCTTGCAGCCCATTTTCTGCCTCCAGAACCGCAAAGTCGCAGTCTTCCAGATACGCTGCTAAAGAGCGTCGCAAGCCTGCTTCATCGTCGATGATAAGTACCGTCACGGTGTCAATTCTCTTGGCAAAGCTGTTTGATGCGAGCGAGCAGCGTTTCCAGGTCCGCCGGCTTCAGGAAGACATCCTCCGGGGTGATGCCTATTCCCATTTTACTCACCATTTCTGATATTTCTACAGAGCCTGTATGGATAAGAAAATGAGCGTCGGGACTTTTTTCTTTGGCCAGACGGATGAATTCGTGGCCGTTCATGTCTGGAAGGCGCATGTCCACAATGCAGATATGTGCAGGTGACTTCTCAATATCCTCAAGCGCTTCTTCAGCAGTATGCATCGCGACGACGTCGAACTCATCAAAGTCTTCCAGAAACATCGCGATCATTTGTCGTATTCTTGGTTCGTCATCAAGAATAAGAATTCGAACTGGGTTCGTCATGAGTATCTCCCTGCTCCAGTGTGGGGAGCTCGATTACGAAAGTGGTCCCTTTGCCTACTTCAGACTTTACAGATATTTCACCGTTATGGCCATTGGTGATGATAAAAAATGAAACGGAAAGTCCCAATCCTGTGCCAACGTTTGGTTGTTTTGTAGTGAAAAAAGGCTCGAAAATTCTATGTAGTTGATGTTCCGGTATGCCCGGCCCGTTATCTTCAATCTCCACCCGGAGTTTTTTGGGACTGGACAAGATACGTAGTATAATTTGGGGAGATTGTGCCGGAGTTTTTTGCGACATCAAGGCCTGCGCCCCATTGCGCAACAGATTGAGAAACACCTGTTCCATCTCTGTTTCCGTACAATTGACAGGGGGTATATCTACCTCGTAATCGCGTATGATTTCAATTCTTTTAAAGTCATAATGTTTTTTAAGGTCATAATCGTTTTTTGCAAGTTGGACAGCCTTGTCCAGGATCGCCCTGAGATCGCAAATCGTACGCCTTGATTCGCTCTTGCGGCTGAAATTCAGCATGTGGCGTACTATGCCAGATGCCCGTAATGCCGCTTCTTTGATATCGAGGATGAATTGATCCATTTGCCGTTGGCGCATATACATATCAAGGAGTTGGAGGTCCAGGCCAATTTCTGAAGCAACCTGAATGTTCTTCTTGAAATCAGGGCGTGAGCGTTGCGCCAGGTTTTGTACGGCTTGCAAAACTATTCCCAAGGGGTTGTTTATTTCGTGTGCGATGCCGGCGGCAATGCCCCCCAAAGATACCATCTTCTCCGTCTGGATCATCATTTGCTGCATGTGTTTCTGGTCGGTCACATCGCGGCCAATGACCATCAGCATGGGAAGGCCGTCAAGAGTCAGTCTCTTGAAGGAAAGGGAGAGAATAAGGTTTCTTCCATCTTTGCATGTAAATTCTATTTCAAGACCTCTTAAGGGGATGTTCTTGCGAATGTTGGCGATAAAGTCTTCACCTTGCGCTTCATTGGCATAGAGGCCGAGTTCTGACCCTGATTTGCCAATGACTTCATCTCGGGAATAACCAAACAGGTGCAGGAAAGATTCGTTTACTTCGTGTATCTTTTCAGTTTCAGTATTGGAGATGACAATAGGATCCGGACTCAGCATGAAAAGTTCTGAAAATTTCTTCTCCGATGCTCGCAAGGCCAATTCAGCACGTTTCCTTTCCGAAATATCTTCCATGGTGCCGTCAATGTAAGGAGGCCCCCCCATAGAGTCTGACTTCAACGTTGCATGAATGATTGTGTAGAGGGGGACATTGTCCTTTCGCTTGAATTCCAATTCAACCGATGTTCCTTCTGGAGAGTTCGCCAGTGCTTGAAGAAAAGTCTTGCGGTCTTCCGCTACCAGATAAATGTCACTTGCCAGGTTGTTGACATTCTCCAGCATCTCTTCTGGCGTTTCAAAACCAAACATTTCGGAGAGCTTAGGATTTGCCTCAAGCAAGTGTCCCTTTTCTGTGGTGCGAAAAACGCCCACAGGGGTGTTATTGAATATTTCACGATACTTTTTCTCGCTTTCAGCAAGGGCGAGGGCAGCGTTCTTCTCTTCAGTAATATCCACAACCATGGACAAAATAGCCTGATTTTCTCCATAGGGAATTTTAACGGTGGAAAAGAGTACATAAGACGTTGAACCATCAGGGTTCAAGGTTTGGGCTTCTTCATTGAACACCCCTTCTTCTTGGATTTGTTTGAAAAGAGCATCCAGTTTTTCCTGGGAAAACATGCTCATGATGGAAGGAGGTGTGGCCAATGCCTGCTCCCTGCTCATTTTTTTGGATTTGAGAAAAGCCTCGTTCACATCCAGAAAGCGTCCATCTTCAAGGCTGTTGATAACGATTGCATAGGGCGCATTGTCGAAAATCGACCTGAAGCGGCGTTCACTCTCTTCCAATGCCTTGCGGGATTCACGAATCTCAGTGATATCTCTGCTTTCAGGAATGATATAAATAATATTGCCGGATTCATCCTTGAAAGGAGAAAATGACAAATCCACAACGATTTCACGCCCGTTCTTGTCCAAATGCCTGACTTCTCGCCTGTAAACCTTTCCCTGGCATGCCGTTTTGATGGCTTCCTCGCACATGCGTTTTGCCGCGGTATTGTCCGGCCACCAGGGCGCTTCCCAGAAGAATTTACCAATTGGCAGGTTCGCATCTTCCAGAAGCACTTTTTTGACGGAACTGTTGATGCGCAGCAGGCGTCCTTCAAGGTCCAATAGACCAAAAAAATTGAACGCTTGGTTAAAAATGGCAGTAGAGAGTGCTTCGGACTCCGCAAGAGCGGTTTGCACTTCCTTAAGATGCTGAATATCGACATTTGTGCCTACCAGTCGAACAGCTTGTCCGGCAGCATCGCGCTCGGCAACCTTGCCGCGCGACATAATCCATTTCCAGCCTCCTTCTTTGGTTCGCATCCGACTTTCAACTTCAAAGTGATCGGCTGACTGGATCTCTCTTTGTATTTTTGCTTCAGTTTTTTTCAAGTCATCAGGATGAAAAAACTTCCGTAAAAATTGGTGATCGCCTGGGATCTCATGGGGCGCATAGCCCAACATCTCGTACCAGTGCGGGCTTAAATTAACCTGCCCAGTAAGGAGGTTCCAATCCCAAATGCCGTCATGGGTGGCATCCAGGACATCCTCGATTCGTCTCTCTTTTTCTGCCAGGTCGCGGAGCATTACGTTTTGAGAGAGGGAGTAGAGGAGGAAGAGCCATAATATTGGAAGGATGGCACCAGTATAGTTCTCCAGTTGCTCCACATCGTGGCGGATTCCAATTGACTCCAACACCATGAATCCTATGTAGGCCAGCAGAAAGATTGCCAGCAAAGCGAAGATATTGCGAAAATGGGGAGTTTTCCTGCTCGCTGGCGTGCGAAAGAACAGGACCAAGGCAATTATAACCGAGGTGATGGACAGAAGGTCGAGTATGGCGATGGAAGGTAACTCCATCATTTTATTATCGATCTGGTGAACAGGAAACTCCAGCAGGCGAGTAGTAAGCATCCAATAAAATACAACGAATGCTCGATAACGTTCATTACATTGAGTAAGATGTAAGATTCAATGACTGTTGCAGTCCACGCCGCCAAAAAACAACAATAGGAAAAAACAAGCACTTTCATGTAGGGCGTACGAAACAACGTCTGCCTGTTAGCATACATGAATACAGGTATTCCCATTCCAACTATCAGAGTGATAAGCTCTATCTCTTCGAACATTTCTCAAGTCCTCTACGGTCTTCTTGATAGAACAATATAGCAAAACTGCGAGGTTAGATAGTATGAAATGCTACGATAACAGATGTATACCAGGACGGCTGAAAAATAAAACATGCTTCTTAACGGTAAATAGCAGTCAAAATTTCAGTAGCAGTTTATACCGAGATCAAACTGCAGTAAAGTTGCTTCATTTTTTCAGTTTGAAAAAATAAAAAGTGATGGTCTTTTATCTGGAGCGTTGTGAATTGGGCGAAATGAAGAACTTTGTCGGTCAATACCTGCTTTCGCCGCTGTGTGTCTGTGCGCAAGACGCCATGATCATGTGATTTTTGCCCCTCCCTGCATACCACGGTGCACCGCACGCAAGCTTCAAAACAATGAAGCCCAGAAGGGATGTTCTGGGCTTTGTTCCAAAGGCTTGGAAGGGGGCTTATGACGGCTGGAAAGCTGCGGTTTGGCCGTGAAGAAGCAGTTTCAAATCATGATGTCGGTGTTCGCATGGTGTGCTGATGTAGGGCTTGGCTGCACAACTACATGTTGTTGATTTTGCAGGCTGCGCAAGCGGCGCCGAATCCGTTGTCGATATTCACAACCGTTACGCCACTCGCACAGGATGTGAGCATGCCAAGGAGGGCGGAAAGTCCGGAAAAGGACGCTCCATAGCCAATGGACGTGGGGACAGCCACAATGGGCTGTGACACGAGGCCACCGATAACGCTGGCCAGGGCTCCTTCCATGCCGGCAATAACGATGATGACTCTGGCTTTGCGGATGTCAGACAATCTGTCCATCAATCGATGAATGCCCGCCACGCCGACATCTGAAATGATTCTGGCCTTGGAGCCAAGTATTTCGCATGTGGCGCGTGCTTCTTCTGCGACGGGAAGGTCGGAGGTGCCGGCCGTGACAATGGCAATTTCCCCGTTTTTGTATTCGATGGGGCTTGTAATGAGCGTCAACGTTCTGCCCAGGGCATTGTATGTGGCATCTGGGCAAAGGGACTGCACGTGATCCGCCATCTCCTGCGAAACTCTCGTCGCCAGAATATTGGTGTGCCCGCGCAACCTGGAAAAGATGTCGCCAACTTGTTCAGGTGTTTTTCCCTCTGCGTAGACGACTTCGGGAAAGCCATTGCGCAGGGAGCGGTGCAGGTCAAACTTGGTGTGCCCTAAATCCAGATAGGGAAGATCACGCAATCGCTCTACGCCGTCTTCTATCTCGAGCTTGCCTTCTTTAATGTCAGAAAGCAGTTTGTGTAATGAGGCGTCCATATATAATCCTCCAAAGACTATTCAATCGGTGTATTGAGACTTCCCATACGGTACCCCTCAAGGTCGAGGGTCACATGCTCGTATCCCAGTTCTTTCAAACGGGTGTGAATAGCATGTTCTTCGTTCGCTTTGATCAAACGCGCCAGGGCATCGTGTGGTACTTCGATACGTGCAACATTTCCATGGCTCCGCAGGCGAACTGCGGGAAAGCCTAATGACCGGAGAATCCGCTCGCCGTTGTCTATGCGTTTGAGTTCCTGTTCTTCCACGTTGCTGCCATGGGGAAGACGCGTCAGCAGACATGCCCCTGCAGGGTGGTTCCAGGTGTCCAGCCCAAATTCCCTGGATATGTCGCGGATATCCTGCTTGGTCATTCCAGCATCAAGAAGCGGACTTTCTACCCCCAGTTCTTCTATGGCTTTGCGCCCCGGCCTGTAGTCGCTCAGGTCGTCGGTATTGCTGCCATCCAACACATGGCTGATTCCGGCATCGCTTGCAATCTTGAGCAAATGGCCAAAAAGGTGGCGTTTACACAGGTAACAACGCTCGGGCGGATTGCCAGCAAGCGCCGGCAGTAATGGCATTTCCTCAACACGATGTGTTACGCCGTATTGTTTCGCCAGGGCGATGGCGCCCTCCACTTCTTCACACGGAGTGTAGGGCAGGGAAAAGGTAACGGCCAGCACGCCTCCAGGTAGTGCTTCGTTGGCGGCGTGCAATAAAAGGGCACTGTCCACACCTCCAGAAAACGCCACCAGCACGTGTTCCATGCCCTGCAACGTTTCCAAAAGGCATGCATAGCGTTCATGTTGAACATCCGAGAGCATTTTTTACCCCTGCGTAGCCACGGCGGTATAGACTTTGGCCAGCGGGACGTCGGCCTTTCTGGCAATGGCTTGGCATTCTTGGTATTCTGGTTTGAAGTGCAATACTTCTCCATCCAAAAGCGCTTCCTTGACGCTGACCGGGCCGTATTGGGTCTGGACCTGCCTGAAGCGGCGCTCCAGAGAGGTCTTCTCCAAAGGAAAGTTTTTTACACCCAAGGTCGTCGTGTTTCTGAACAAAAGGTTCATGAAGCGCTCCGTGTCAGCAGCGTAACAGAGTAGAGAAATTTGGGTAGCCGGGCGATTTTTCTTCATCATGATAGGGGTGAAGTGTACGTCCATGGCGCCGGAATCCATGAGCAGCGCCATGACATCGCCCAGCTGCTCACCGGTCATATCATCTATATTACACTCCAATAGCTGTGCGTGCACTGATTTTGGAAGCGTCTGCTGGCTTTTTCCCGATGTGTCCGATGCCGCTACATTTGCCAGGTGGACCCGAGTCAGATTAGGCAGACCGGTCTTGCAGTGGCCTATGCCATAGCCCGTTTTTGTGACGGTCATGGCAGGTGTTACAGTGAAACAGTCCACCAAGGCGGCAAGAATGGCTGCGCTCGTAGGTGTTGTGGTTTCGTGGTCGGCCCTGCCACGTTTGGTGGGGATTCCTTCCAAAATCTCCACAGTCGCCGGTGCAGGGACGGGAATAACACCGTGAGCGCAACGGACAGTGCCGCTGCCCAATGCAACAGGCGATGCCCACACCGCGTCCACGCCCAGGTGATGATAACAAATGGCGGCCCCTACAATGTCTACAATGGAGTCTGTGGCTCCTACCTCGTGAAAATGAACGTCTTCCACGGGCTTGCCATGAACCTTTGCTTCGGCCTCTGCCACCTTCAGAAAAATGCGCAGGCTGGTTTCCTTAACGTTGTCGTCCAGGCTGCTGGCCATGATGATATCGCGAATGTCTGCAAAGTTACGTTGGTGGCCGTGGTCGTGCGTTTGTTGGCTGTGGTCGCGTGTGGAATGAGAATGATCGTGAGTGTGCGCCCCTGCTGCGAGATGCACATCCACCCGCGTACCATGAATGCCGTTGCGGGCATCTGTGGAAACCGACAGCTCGAATTCCTTGCCCAGGCCAAGTTTGTCCAGTTCCGCAAGGAGGAATTCCGGCGCAACGCCAAGATCGATCATGGCGGCGAGATTCATATCGCCACTAATGCCGGCGAAACAATCGTAATAGAGTATTTTCATTTGTGAGATATCCGTTTTTATCCTGAAACCTTGAAAATATGAAAAGCTGTCCTGGTGGATACGCACCTTCTTCATTCGAGCGTGACGCTATCCAGGAGCCTGGCGATTGCATTGCGTGGTGAGACGTTTGTGATTCCTGGTGCCCGAAACATGGTACATCCAGCATGAGTAAAAAAACAATTCTCACGTGTTTTATTGTGTCTGTTTTTTATTCAGTTCTCAATTGGAATGAGAGATAGTCATCTGCTCGTAGAGTAAAACTATAAGATCGCATCTGACACGTGGAAAGACTCATTCATGGAATAAAGTTGCCTGATTCTCTACGATGGCGAAACGCGTAAAATACAAAGAGGGAGGTGTCCGCCCGCGTTTTGTGCAGGCGGGCACCATGGGGAAGAAGTTAGGCGTCAATTCCTATAAGTGTGTATTCCTGGCGTCCAATGCCTATTGCTTCGGCATGGTCGAGGGTATGTGTGCCATGTCGGGATTCGATGCGCTCCCTTAAGGATGCGCTCTTGCCCTTGTCCGCTGCGTAAACCAGATCGACACAGGCGTGGTCCAGGGCCACAGGGTCCAGGGACGCCAGAATACCGATGTCGTCGAGTTCCGGAGGTGCTGGATTGCTGTCGCAGTCACAATCAATTGACAGGTTGTTCATCAGGTTGATGTACACAATCTTATCGTTGCCCAACTTGTCGATGACAGAGCCGGTTGCCTCGGCCATGGACTCAAGGAATTTGTCCTGGTCAGCGCTCATGGCAGGTCCGAAACTGTCCAGTTTTTTGGTGCCACCGGCCGTGTGAATCCACATTTTTCCTTCACCGGAGGCGATGCCGATGGAAGTATTCTTGATTGCCCCGCCAAAACCACCCATGGCGTGCCCTTTGAAGTGGGAGAGAATAAGGAAGGAGTCGTAGTTGGCGAAATGCTCACCCACAAAATTCTCCTTGATCCACTTCCCCTTTGGATAGGGCAAACTGATGGAGCCATTTTCATCCATGACATCGACAGCTGCTATGCCGGTGAATCCGTGATCTTCAAGGGCTTTCATATGGTCAGCCGTTTTGAATCGCTTGCCGCGATATGCGGTATTGCACTCCACAATGGTGCCATCCACATGGTGGATGAGCTCTTTGATCAAGGCAGGTGCGGGGTAGTTGTGACCGCCTGGTTCGCCGGAGTGTAACTTTAACGCCACCTTGCCAGGGAGGGCGCGATTCTCCATCAGACGACCGTAAACCTTCATCACGCCAGCGGAACTGATGTCTTTTGTTAGATATACAGGAGCACCTTGCGCCGCATTGGCAAAGACGCCATGCCCGGTCATGGAGATGCTCGCCAGAGCTATGGCTCCGGTTTTAATGAAATTGCGTCTGGAAATGGGTTGGTCCATTAGTATCCTCCTGATTTAGAACAACTGAAAAGTCTGGAAAACAACACTTTCAAAGCTACTGCTTTTTTGGGCGGAGGGAATATCAGATCCTATCCAATTCTTGCACAATTCTCTTGGACAGACTCAGGATATGGTAGCCACAAGGGCAGTGTCGTATGACGGATGTGGAGGCATTACCGGGAAGGATTGTGTGGCTCTCAGGAAAGCAGCATTGCCGATTAGTCTTGCGAACTGGGCAGAAAAGTGAGGCATTGCTCACCAGGAAAGTGGTGAACTGCCCCCCCTTTTTTTGTCGCTGCAAGTAGACGGTGCTTCTGTCATAAGAAACAGACGCGCATGAATTAACGCAGGTCGATGCGAGGTCTTCTTTTGTCAGTAGGCTGCGTTGACAGTAGCAAACCGCGTCGCATTTCATTGCGCCAGCAATGGAATTTCTTCAGAACATTGGTTCACATGCGCATCCAAATGATCCCTGTTGCATCGTAGTTTCTACTGTTAGCGACTGTAAACGTTGCCCCTGATTGGGCATTGAAACAGTTCCTGGCTATAAGATGTGTTTTCCTTAAGGAGAAGTTGTAAGGTGCCTTATTTCTCGATCTGAATGGTTCCTGAGAGTTCTTTAATGTGTTCTACACCTTGCGTGGCGCGCCCCAATTCATAGAGTCCTGGTGCGGAGCCGAAAGAACCGTAAAACAGTACAACATCTCCCCACGGTGCATAGTAGGCAAGTGTCCCTGCTTGCACGTTTTTAGCCAAAGGGGTGCCGCTGGTTTTCAGTTTCTCAGGAGGGTAGAATATCTTCTCGTTGCCGCCGTAGTTCTCTACTTCGATGTTCAATGGTAGTTGCGCAACCAGATCTTTGGCAGCCTGGCTGTCATTGAGTTCAAAAACTATGGCATTTCCATTGGCTTTTACTGTTATCTGCATAATGTTGTCACTCCTTGTATCAGTCGGTTCCATCTTTTGAATGACGGCGGTTCCCGACATGGCGGCAATATTATCGATGCCGCTCAAACCGACGCCTAGACGATGCATTTCATCGCCTGCATAAAAATCTTTGTAGAGCATGAAGGCGTCTCCCCATGGCTCATAATAGCTGAGCTCTCCCTTTTTGCCGTCATGGTAGGCTTCGGCCGCAGTCACGCTCAGCTTTTTGGGAGGGTAGAACATCCATTGTGCATCACGAAAATTTGTTAGTTCCAAAGTCAGTGGAAGCTGGCTGTATAATTCTTTTGCAGCTTTGGTGTCATACAGCTGGAATGTCGCTATTTTCCCTTGTGAGGTGATCGTGACCTTCATTTCCGAAAGACTCAATCCGTGCTCTTCACTTTCGGATGAAGCGGCTTCTGCTTTTTGCTGCATACATGCAAGCAAAATGAAAATCGTACAACCAAACACTATCAGAGGAATCAAACGGTCCATGGTAATCCTCCAGGTTGCCCGCTACATGGAGTATCCGGGCTTTTTGTAGAGAAAACTCTTCTTGGATTGAATTTCAGGCTCGTAGACTTTCTCTTTCCAGTCGGCGGAAGAAACTTCCTCAATGGTGACGGAAACAGACGACGCATTGCTCCCAATGATGTTCACAACATCTTCCACAATGGCGTCTGCAAGCCGTTGCTTGTCTTCTTCTGACCTTCCGGGCCAGAGCTTGACGTTGATGTGGGGCATGGTTTCCTCCTTGGATGCATCCGGTGCCAGCGCTGCAAGAACATCTATTTCTCCAGCGCCGGCGAAAGCAGTCAGTTCACATGCAACTGCGGCCCCCAGAGCTACAGTGCTTTTGGTCATGAAATCACGTCGCGTATATTTGTCTTTCATGTGTCCTCCGTGGGGGGAGCGTCTGCGTCAAATGGTCGTCAGGCATGCAAGCCCATTGTATATGCCTGATCCATGGCTTGCGTGCCCTTGACACCTCCTGCGTTCCAGACCCCGGTCACGGAAATGATCCCTTTTTCCCGGATGTTGTGCAGACACCCGGTGAAGACCCGAAAGCTCTCCACGGTGCTGTTTACAGGAAAACTGCCCCCTGCTGCGGAGATGATAAAATACACGTCCTTGTCTTGTATCATGGAATAAATGGGGCAGACCCTGTCGATAAAAGTCTTCATCTGGCCATTGAAGGAGCGGAAGTACACAGGGGTGGCCAAGACCAGCACATCGGCTGCAAGGATTTTCTTGTGGATCGCGGCCATATCGTCCTGCTGCACGCATGTGCCTTTTCCACCCATGCAGGAACAACAACCGGTGCAATAGTTGATGTTGCTGTCAGCCAGTCGAATCTTTTCGGCAGTGTGCCCGGCTTCCTTTGCGCCCCGAACGAATTCGTCGCAAAGGATATCTGAGTTGGCTTGTTTTCTTGGGCTTGAGGAAATGAGAAGTATATTTTTGTTCATGGGATTTTACGGGGGTATATGCAGGTGCTTTGGCATCTGCCATTCAAGAACCCCTTCCCGGCAGGGAGTGCGACCTTAACCGGGAAGGGGGTGGTAGTCCGTTGTGCTTCATCTAAAACACAGCGTCTTTAGTTATTACGCTTGAAACTATTGGCGTTTGGCCAGCACGTCGGCGAGTACTTCCTTGGCGATTTGGGCCTGCTTTTCACTTACCTTGGTTTCAAGCACTTCCACGAAGCTGTGCATCTGACCTTCGGTCAGTCCGGTGTTCATGGCTGCGCCAAGGTGAAAAGCAAGCTGGCCGGCTGTCCCGCTCATGTTGGCAAGGGCCGCGATGGTGGCGAGTTTACGCTGTTGGTGCGTCAGTACGTCCCGGGCAAAGATGTCCGCAAACAGATGCTCTTTCAGGAACGTATCCATGATGGGCGAAAACAGCTGCCATTCGGCACCGGACATGTCTTTTTCAAGCCCGGCAAGCTTTGCACGAATTTTTCCACCGTATTCGTCTTTGTCGAAATCAGCAGGCAGGGGGGAGGCTTCTTTGCCTACTTCGTCCTTGATGCCCCTTGCCTCGCGTTCCTTTACGACGCCCATGAAAGCAGCCATGCCGTTGAGACTGCGGGGAAAGCCACAGTAGGCGTACAGCTGGACCAAAACTTCCTTGATTTCATTGATGGTCATTCCTGCGTCCAAACCTTCATCCAAGGCAGGTTTGAGACGGTCGATGTCGCCGCTTGCTGTAAAGGCCGCAATGGTGACGATGGCCTGCTGGCTGGCGGTTAAGGTTGTCTCTTTGTTCATTTCTTGTGCCTCCGTCATGGTCGTGAAGCCAAAACACAGTGTCAGTGCGAGAATGCCGAAGATGATTTTCTGTATGCGCATGATTTTGGCTCCTAACGACTCATATATTGTTCATCAGTTACTTTTTCCTTCCACACCACGGCCTCGCCATCCTTGATACCAGTGATGACCAGGTGGGTCATGGCCGCATCCGGGGTGGCTCCATGCCAGTGATCAATGCCGACCGGGCACCAGACGGCTTCCCCTTCCTTGAACTCGAGTACTTTTCCGTCGCGCGTTCCAGTCAGGGCGATGCCGGATGTGACGATCATGTGCTGCCCAGCAGGGTGCAGGTGCCAGGCGGTTCTGGCGCCAGGCTGAAAGGTGACATACGCCCCGGAGTAACTGGCTGTATCGTTACTGGGGAAGACCATGTCCACCTGAACATCGCCGGTGAAATACTTTTCAGGCCCCTTGAAGGATTTCTGTGAGCCTTCCTGGTAAAGCACCTGCGATTCCTGTTCTTGCCCTGCATAGACTACTGATACGGCCAGCAGCATCAGAGCGACAATCATGATACCGTGTTTCATTGCATACTCCATTTTGTTTAGTCCGGTGCCCCGCACAAGGCGCCACGTCTCACGATGGTGGAGGCGAGGGGGGTGTCCGGGATTGCCTGGCTAAACCGGTTGTTACCGGCAGGAATTTGTAATGACCACCTGATGCGTTTTCTTAATCGAGCGCGTCGTATTCTTCGTCAGAAACCGGCTCCAGCCATTCGTTGGAGCGATCTGCAGCGGGCACTTCCACAGCCACATGGGCGAACCAGGAGTCCTTGGCAGCGCCATGCCAATGCTTGGTCTCAGGTGGGATATTGACAACATCTCCGGGGTGCAGCTCCTGGGCGGGTTTTCCGGCTTCCTGGTACCAACCGCGACCACCCGTCACCAAAAGAATCTGTCCGCCCTTATGATGGATGTGCCAGAAATTGCGGCAGCCTGGCTCAAAGGTGACGTTGCCGATATAAACGCCTTCCGTTGAAAGCATTTTCAGGTAACTTGTTCCGATAAAATAGTCTGCGTAGGCCTCGTTTTTGTCTCCTTTCGGGAAAATGCCTTCGCCATTGAATACATCGCTCATGATACGTCTCCTCCTATCGTGTTTGAATGAATGTTTTTAAAAGTAGAAACAGAAGAAAAGCCTAGACCTCTTGTAAGGATTTCCGCCCGAGGCCTCTGACTCCTTCTATTCTTATTTTTGATTATCTTCATTAAAACACAAAAAGGGAGGGTGGATTCTCTAAAATTCTTGCTTGATCCTCTAAAATTGAAAAATGCTGCGTTCCCAACATCCAGGAAAGCAGAATTTTCAAATGCTATCAGTACGATACGTTTAGGGCGCATGTGGGGCATTTTTTACTGAAACTGTGACTGCATTCTTTTCAATAAAAAATGGGCGAATCAAACTACCCGAGCAGGAGTGTTCTTCCCTCGGTTTCGGCAAGGTTTGAGAGAGCGCTTCTACCTAAAGAGGGGCAAACGTTGGGTGTGTTCATAGGATTGGGCAAGAAAATTGTAGGATCATGTCTCCCCTTCAACCTTTTGAGACCTTACAAATAATACCACAGCTTATTACTCTAGAATATAATGTATTGTGCAAGCACATCGGAGTGAGGATGGCCAGACGGAGCAAACAAATGATTTATTTATTCGTTATTATAGCAGGTTGCCTGGCGATAGCCGGTTGCGCCATCCTGAATCAGGCAAAGTTCGGCAAAAGCCCGGAGGGGGAGCGGCTCGAGCGGGTTGAAGCTTCTCCAAATTATGCTGACGGGGAATTCAAGAACCTGATCCCTACGCAAACCCTTGCCGAAGGACAAAGCACCTTTAAAATAATAGTCTCTGGATGGTTCTCTCATCCGGAGCGGTTACGGCCGGAAGAACCGCTTCCCACCGAAAGGGTTAACCTGACTGGCCCGAACGCCCTGGATAGAGACAAGGATGTTTTGATCTGGCTCGGCCATTCCTCATATTTCATTCAATTGGGGGGGAAGAGGTTTTTGGTGGACCCCGTCTTCAGCAGTTATGGGGCGCCGTTTTCCTTCCTCAATAAGACATTTCTCGGAACGGATATCTATACCGCTGCAGATATGCCGGAGATCGACTATTTGTTGATTTCGCATGACCACTGGGATCATTTGGATTATCCAACGGTCATGGCGTTGCAAGAGAAGGTTGCCAATGTCATCTGTCCTCTTGGAGTTGGCGAAGACTTCGCATATTGGGGGTATCCAAAGGAAAAAATACGTGAGGGCGACTGGAATGACAGTTTCAAATTTAACGATGGGTTGGAAGTAACAGTCGTCCCCGCCCGTCACTATTCCGGACGTCTCTTCAGCAGGAACAAGACCTTGTGGGCTGGTTTTGTCATCGAAAACCCTGCGCACAGGTTGTATTTGAGTGGTGATACCGG
Organism: Desulfovibrio biadhensis; assembly: GCF_055388615.1. Lineage (NCBI taxonomy): Bacteria > Pseudomonadati > Thermodesulfobacteriota > Desulfovibrionia > Desulfovibrionales > Desulfovibrionaceae > Desulfovibrio > Desulfovibrio biadhensis. The sequence goes on along the minus strand of NZ_AP042477.1, from coordinate 4,483,953 downwards.
GTATGGGCCGCATTTCAAGGAATTGGCAGCAACCTTTGGTTCATTTGATCTTGCCGCCCTCGATGGGGGGCAGTACGACTCGCGTTGGCCGCTCATCCACATGACCCCGGAAGAAGCGGTACGCGCCGCTCAGGAACTGGGAGCCAAGTCAATGTTGCTTGCGCATGTCGGCAGGTTTTGCATTTCCGCCCATTCGTGGGATGAACCGTTCTATCGTGTAGTTGAGGCAAGCAAGCAACAAAATGTTAACCTGCTTACTCCCAAGATTGGTGAGCCCCTGTGGCTCAATGGTAGTGGGCAACAATTTTCTCAATGGTGGGAAGGGATTAAGTAGTTATTCCCTCATCTTTCATCTACCGCAATAATTTAGCAAAGGTGTAGAAGCATGGAAAAAGCAAAAGTTTTCTTTACTGATTTTCGTACCAAAGCTTTTGGTGACGGTCTGCCGACAAAGCTGAAAAAAATGATCAAAAAAGCCGGGATTGGCGATATCGACATGGACGGAAGGTTCGTCGCCATTAAGTTGCATTTTGGCGAATTGGGCAACATCAGCTATCTGCGCCCCAACTATGCCAAGGCTGTTGCCGACCTGGTCAAGGAAATGGGAGGCAGACCGTTTCTTACTGACTGCAACACCATGTACCCCGGCAAACGGAAAAATGCGTTGGAACATTTGGAATGCGCCTGGGAAAATGGCTTTACCCCGCTGACCGTAGGCTGCCCGATTCTGATCGGCGATGGCCTTAAAGGCACCGATGATATTTGTGTCCCTGTCGAAGGGGGCGAGTACGTAAAAGAAGCCAAAATCGGCCGTGCTGTCATGGATGCGGATGTGTTCATCAGCTTGACCCACTTCAAGGGGCACGAGGTTACCGGTTTTGGCGGCGCCATCAAAAATATCGGTATGGGGTGCGGCTCACGCGCGGGTAAGACTGAGCAGCACAGCGACAGCAAGGCGACCATTAATAAAGAACTGTGCAAAGGCTGCAAGACTTGCCTAAAAGAATGCGCCAACAATGCCCTTGAATTCAATGAAGAAACAAAAAAGGCGCATGTCAATCAGGATAATTGTGTGGGTTGCGGGCGCTGCCTCGGTGCTTGCAACTTCGACGCGATCTCCTTTGGCTTCAACGCAGCCGTGGCGTCTTTGAACTGCCGCATGGCTGAATACACCAAGGCTGTTGTTGATGGTCGTCCGCATTTTCATATTTCTCTTGTCGTAGATGTTTCCCCCAACTGTGACTGCCACGGTGAAAACGACGTACCCATCCTGCCTAACCTCGGCATGTTTGCATCCTTCGATCCCCTGGCTCTTGATCAGGCCTGTGTGGACGCCTGTATGAATGCAAAACCGCTTCCGGGCAGCCAACTCACCGACAACATGGCGCAGTTGGATTTTGTAGACCATAAAGATCACTTCACCAATTCCAGGCCTGAATCCGAGTGGAAGACCTGTCTGGATCATGCCGAGAAGATCGGACTCGGAACAAGGGAGTATGAATTGATCGTGGTGAAATAAAGGAGGTCGTATAATGCAAGTTATTGGACTCGAAGAATATGGAGGACCGGAGGTTCTCAAGCCTTTTGAAATTCCTACCCCGCATGCGGGCGAAGGGGAAATCCGGGTCCAAGTGAAGGCAACGACCGTGAATCCTGCAGACGTTATGCTGCGAACCGGTTACAGGAACTGTATAAAGGTTACGACACGCCCTTTGTCCCCGGTATGGACGTTGCCGGGGTGGTTGACGAAGTCGGCGAGGGTGTCACGTCATGGGAAATGGGTCAGGAAGTTGTAGCGGTCGTCGATAACATCGGCAGTTATGGAGCATACAGCGAGTACGTTGTTGTTCCTGCTGTTTCGGTGGCCAAAAAGCCTGCAGGACTCAGCTTTGTCGAAGCCGCTTCCTATCCCATGAACTCTTTGACCGCGCGCACTATACTCGACACCTTGTCGCTCCCAAAAGGGGCAGTCTTGGCCGTCACTGGCGGACCGGGCGCCCTCGGCAGCTACGTCATACAGCTGGCGACGAACGAAGGCGTCAAGGTTATTGCCGATGCGGCTGACAAGGGCGTGGAATTGCTCGGCTCCTTTGGCGCCAGCGAGATTGTGGCGCGTGGCGACGGTGTGGCTGATCGAATCCGCGAAAAATATCCCGATGGTGTGGATGCAGTTGTGGATTGCGCGCTTTTGCATGACGCCATAACTCCCGCCATTCGCGATGGCGGACAGATGGCTGTCTTGCGAGGGGGGGGCGGAGAACCCGGGCGCGGCATTACCGTCCATCGGATCAATGTACGCAACTCGGTTAAGAACCAACCTGCCATTATCCGGTTGGCCGAGCAGGTTGAAAGCGGTTTGCTTGCCATCCGTGTTGCAAAGACATTCCCCGCAGACCAGGCGGCGGATGCCCATGCAATGATCGACCAAAGCGGTGTCCGTGGTCGCATAGTGCTGACATTCTAGCATTGGTAGCAGTTAGTCAGCGAACGCCGCTCAAGTCGGTTTGTATATAAAACTGAAGAAGAACGCCCCCGCAGCTTTAGGTTGCGGGGGCGTTCTTCTTTTGGGGGTGGGGAACCCGGTAATGCGGAAGTGTGGCTGTTAGTCCAGTTCAATCCGCATGGAGATGGAAGCGTCCAGTGTATCCATCACAGAAAGGGGAGCACGCAGCACACCCATGTTCACGATGCCGTCGAACTGCTCAGAAATCTCCTCATCCTTATACAGAATGGTAAAATAATTACCATTCACAGCAAAAGAGACATCACCGTTCTTCCAACCGTTGCGTAAATCCTTTTCATCGTATTCCAAGGGGTCGCTCATTACACCGCAATAGTCGTGGGCATACCGCTGCAATTTGACTGTGTAGGGAAGTTTGGCGATGAGCGCTTTGGAAGATTTACTGTCGTTCAGCACAGCAGGAATCACGGTGTCGCCCACAATGAGTTTGATCTTTGTACCGTTTTCCAGGGTACGGCTTGGGTAGCCTTCGCCATTGCCGCTTTTGCCCGAGGCCGCGCGGCAGTGCGAGGCCTGTGCAAGAATGCCAAGTGTGATAAGGCTGATTATGGCCAATTTCAACATTTCGAGCTCCTTATTGTCCATTTTCAATATATTAGAAAGTCGAACAGAGAATTTCTGATCTATTAGCTATTGTTCCTGACTATCAAAGGGTATTGTATGTTTCGCAATCAGCGATGTGAACATGCAGTCTTTCGTAGTGGTTGAAGACATGCTGCAGGAATACTCGTTTTTATGCCTGCGATACACCTGCTGTCATTGCAGTACGTGGTTCACGTGCAAAAAGAAGTATTATGACGCAGGAAGTCAGCGCCAGAACACCATAGCAAATAGCGATTTGAAAAAGTCCCATGAAGTGTGACAACTGCCCCGCAATAAAGCTGGGGACTGCTGCACCGGTATATGATGTTGCATAAATGAGGGACAGGACTCCAGCACGCTCTTTTGCGGAGACATCGGCAAGCAGGGAGCGGATGCTCCCTGTTACGACAGCTCCCTGGGCTGCGCCTGCAATTGCGCTTGTCAGCAGAAAAACGCCCACAACAGATATTTTTAATGAAACAAGTATACCGGCAACTGCCACCGTGTATATCACCATGCCAATCCGCTGTGCATTTGCAGGAGAAAGACGCCCGGTCAGCGGTCCGCCAATTGCACTGGGCAGCAGGTAGGATGAAAACACGATTGCGGCTGTCAGGGTACTTTGGGATCCAAGTTGTTCGGCTGCTATCGAGGGGCCATACGCTTGAAAAAAGCCACCCAGAGCCCAAGTAGCAACAAACGTGCATGCGGCAATGGGGTAGAGTCGTCTATCAGCCTGTGGCATGGAAAAACTCGGACGAAGCGAAGCAACTAGCCCTGGCGCCTTTACGACCGTTTCCTTGCTCAAAGCAATTAAAAGGGTGCAGACCACAAGACCAACCAGGACCACCAGATAGCACAGCGTTCTGGGATAGGGGCCAAATTCGACAAGCACTCCAGATGCAAGGGCGCCCAACGTCAAGCCCACCATTGGTGAATTGCCAACAACCACAGCAGGCAGCCAGCGTGGCTCTGGAGGGGCGTTGTCAACGACAAATGAAGCAATGGCGCTGGACGCCAGGCCACACGCCAGCCCCAGAAGAAGGCGGCCAACTATCAATGGCAGGGCGCTGTCCACATCCAGCAATAATATGCAGGCGGCAGCTTCAAGCGCGAATGTTAAATAGATGACAGGCTTGCGCCCCAGATGGTTTGAAATCCTGCCAAAAACCAGCAGGGCTGTGATTGCGCCGACAAAATATACTACCGCAGTAAGCGAAAGGTCGCTGTACGTAAGTCCATCTGCACGACGATAGATGTCATAAAGTGGGATGGGGGTCGCTGATACCGCAAACGCCATCAAAAGCGATACGGTAGCAGCGATAAATCCCATCCTATTGTCATACTTAGTCAATTGTTTCGATCCCGTTTGCCAGGCTATTGATTCTTATTTGGCCATGCTTTGCGAAGTTTGTTCAATGGCGTCGAGCAATTCGTGCAGTTTGACTGCATCCTCAAAGCTTGGCGCCTCCCTGGTGCCATTGCGAATGTCTTTGGCTATCCTGGCGTATATGCCCGCAACATTGCGCGGTATGGTGTTTTCAGGCCAGCCTTCATACATGCTTGCAGGAGGTGTGAGAGGCTTCAGTTCCTTTTCTTCCCCCCTGGCGCCAACCATGGACAGCTGGGTCATTTGTCCATGGCCAAAATCACCGGTTACCTGGATATCGCCTTCGGTTCCGTTGATCTCCCAGAGGAGGTTGGTTCCGCGCGACAGGCCACCCCGATAATGTGCGGCAAAGGCTGCGCCGCTTTTCAGGACGCCATGCACCATGATCTGGTCATCTGCCGTGGGATTGAAGGTCTCTCCTGTATCGGTAACGGTAACCTTGTTGCGTCTTTTCACCAGGCGGCCAGTGACATCAGCAAACTCGCCGAGAACTTCCATTACTCCGGCCATGGTGTGCCCGAAAGGAATGGTCAACATGTTTGCGCCATTGGACTTGTCAAAGAGGTAGGCGAGATCGGCAACGGTTGTATCGCCCCAATTCAGGCCATCACCAACCAGTGTTGTGGACAGCACTTCGCCAACAAAGCCGTCTTCAATGAATTTGCGGAGGTAGATGACTTCCGGAGCGACACGCATTTGTGTCCCCACCGTGGCCACAACACCTTTTTCTTTTGCCAGCTTTGCCAATTTGCGGGCTTCTTCAACACCATTTCCCAAGGGCCATTCGCAGTGAACGTTCTTTCCTGCATTCAAGGCCGCAGTTACCAGTGCGAAGTGGTGGGGCACCTTCACCGTCACAACAACGAGGTCTATTTCATCCGAGGAAACGAGGTCCTGCGGTGTTGCAAAAGCGTAACGCAAGTTCAATTCTTTTGCCGTGCGCTGGGCACTTTCAAGTGTCGAGTTGGCCACACCGACAACTTCAAAATCGTCCTTGAGGAATTGCAGGGCGGGATAGTGCGCCATGGACGCCCAATGGCTATCAGGGTTTAAGCCGATAAAACCAACGCGAATGCGATCTTTGCTCATACTGCATACTCCTTGTGACATACGCCCTGTGGCTTTTGTGTGCAGCAGGGTGCCAGCTAACGCCCATTTTCAGGGGCCCCCCAGGTTTAGCCGGGGGGCGGGATTCAGGGGCTTGTTTGAATCCTGTTGTATTTGTCTGCTATTTCAGAGACTTTGCAAAGAAGTCTTCCAGCTTTTCCCAGGGGATGAGGTCAACCCTGTCATACAGGTCCACGTGTGTTGCACCGGGAACGACAACAAGTTCCTTGGGGTCTGCAGCTTTTTCAAAAGCGTCTTCGCTGAAATAGCGGGAATGTGCGTTTTCACCAATGATGAACAAGATTGGCCGGGGAGAAATGGAGTCAATACGCCCCAACAATTCGTAGTTCATGAACGCCATGTCGCTGGTCATGGTGAAGTGAGCGGTGGAGCGAGGGTGTTGTCCACGGGGCATCTTGTAATATTCATAGAACTCACGGGTAATGGGGTCAGTGTTTTCATCGATTGTTTCGGGAAGACCGAGAGTTACTATTTCGCCGCCGTCGTACTCCTTCCAGCGCTCTTCACCAAGCTGGTCGAGATAGGCGTTTCTGTCTTCAGTGCTCCACGAATCCATCCAGCCATTGGCTTTTACCCGGCTCATGTCGTACATACTGACGGTAGCCACTGCCTTGATGCGACGATCGACCTGTGCCGCGCTCAAAGAAAAGCCGCCGCTCCCGCAAATGCCGATGACACCGATCTTTTCCTTATCAACGTACGGGCGCGTTCCCATGAAGTCGACAGCCGCGTGAAAGTCTTCCACAAAGATTTCCACGGAAGATGTCTTGCGGGGGGCGCCGCTGCTTTCACCATTGTAGGATTCGTCAAAAGCTATGGCGACATATCCTTTTTCCGCCATGGTCTGGGCATAAATGCCGGCGCCCTGTTCCTTGACCCCACCATAAGGCGTGCCCACGATGATGGCGGCATACTTCTTTGATTGGTCGAAGTCTTTGGGCTTGTACATGTCAGCAGCGACATATATGCCAAATCTATTGTGAAATAGAACTTTTTCGTGGAAAACGTCTTTGCTTAATGGAAAGGTCTTATCCCAAGTCATAGGTTCCTCCGATTAGGCTGAAGTTGATTATAAATGGGTGAGTCAGGAGCAAAGATCAGGGAGCAGTGCTCTCTTCAGCGTGTGGTCCAGTGACCATCGTCCTGAGGTCTCCTGATTCCAGTGAATAGTAGATAAGACCTGACCGCTCGGGCTTGAATACCTGTTACTCTTCAAATTTTGCCTGTTTCTCTTTTCATGAAATTTTTTGCTTGAGCACAATCCAGAAAAAGTGTTTATTATCTATCGAAACCACTGGAGGAGTCGTCAGTGCATAATATATTGGATTTGTTAAAAGAGTTGGCTACAGTCGATGGTGATGCCGTAGAATCGATGCTTCCTGGGGTCCGTTTTTTCAAGGACACCAAGCCGGTTGGACGCAGGCCCATGCTGTACAATCCTGGAATATGCATAGTGGCCTCAGGGCACAAGGTCGCCTATCTGGGGGGGAAGAAATTCAGATATGACGTAGATAATTATCTGGTCACTTCCGTCGCCATTCCATTTGAATGTGAATCATACCCCAGTGAAGACAATCCCTTACTCGGCTTGTTCATCGACATAGATATCGCGCAATTAAACGATTTGATCAGTCAAATGGATATGCATTCTGAGGCCGAAAGCCTGGAAGATGATTTTCCCCTTGGCATTGGTCCGTCTCCCATGGAAGAGGACTTGCAGGATGCCGTACTCAAACTGCTCAAAGCTCTTCAGGATGAACGAGAAGCCAAGATTCTGGCTCCAGGGGTGGTTCGGGAAATCTATTACCGCGCTCTTTGCGGCAGTCAGGCGCCGGTGCTCTATTCCCTTGCGCGCGGGAGCAGCGCTTTTTCTCAGGTTGCCCGTGTTATCAGCATTATGGAAGGCAATTATTCAGAAAAACTCGATGTGCAACAATTGGCGGACTCGGCGCATATGAGCGTTTCTGCATTCCATAAGGCCTTCAAGGAGATAACTGCTGATTCGCCCCTGCAATACCTTAAGAAAATCAGGCTCGCACGGGCGCGGGATCTTATCATCCAGAAGGGGATGAAGGCTTATATTGCGGCTGATGAAGTGGGCTATGAAAGCCCCTCGCAATTCAGCCGGGAGTTCAAGCGTCATTTTGGTTTGAGCCCTGCAGAGGTCAAGCGCGAAATGCGCGTATAGTTTTATCCTGATATTGCGGTTCTGGTGTTTTTTCTCAGGAGACATGACCAGGGTGCATAGTTGCATGCTCCTTTCTTGCTTCGCCTTCTTTTTTAAGAGAACCCTGGACTTTCTTCCCCTTAGTATGGGGCGTTTCTTTTCTTCTTGAAATACGTTGCATATTACCGCGGGTGATGGTTCTTGCACTCCCCCTGTAGGGCCGCAGTGTGGAGGAACCATCTCCCGGCGGCATGCTATTGCTTTGATACAGCCAGTCTTTTGGTCGTTTCCAGTTTTCAGTCGGCTATACTTCTTGTCCGGAAGTTTGCAGCACGGCGCCAAGAGGAGAAGGGCGCCTGCTTTTGCGTAGTATCAAGAGGGTGAGTATTGATACCAAAAGGCCTGCTCCCATGCTGAGGGTCAGGCTGCCCCTGGTGAATCCTGCGACAAGGTAGCCTGCGGCACTCCCGGTGAAAGCGACAATGGCGTACGGCATTTGTGTAGAGACATGGTCTATGAGTGAGCACCCTGCATTTGCACTGGAAAGAATTGTTGTGTCCGATATTGGTGAACTGTGGTCGCCAAAAACGCTTCCGCCGAGCACTGCCGCAAGGCTGACAAGCACCAGGGAGGGGTCCAGTGCCTGAACCACAGGAACAGCAATGGGGATAAGAATACTGAACGTGCCCCATGATGTGCCGGTGCTAAAGCTGAGGAAACAGGCCAGTGCAAAGAAAATCACCGGTAGAAAAGCTGCGATGTTTTCCCCTGTGCCCAGCAGATTCGCCACAAACTGGGGTGTTTGCAGCAGGTCGCGGCATATACCGCCCATTGCCCAGGCCAGCACCAGAACAATGACGCAGGGCAGCATGGTCTTTATGCCTTCCACTGTGCCATCCATGAAGGTGCCTAGCGTCAGAACTCTGCGTGGGACAAAAAGTAGAAAAGCAAGGGCCATAGCGCCAAAGGACGCCAATACCAGCGCGCGCCCTGCATCACAGTTGCCGAAAGCTGCAGGGATGCTGTGCAGAGCCGGATCCTCTCCCCAGTACCCGCCTGTGTAGAGGAGTGCCAGAACGGAAAAAACAATGAGGCCGCCAATGGGAAGCATCATGTTTATCATCCGTCCTGAAACTTGGGGATCTTTGCTGCGGGTGGGCTGCAGTTCATCCAGGGAAGCTTCAGATGCAGCGGCTTGATTTTCCGCACGAAGCATAGGACCAAAATCAAACCCGCCCCAACTGACTAAGAACACGATGATAAGTGAAAAAATAGCATAAAAATTCCAGGGGATGGTCGCTACAAAAGCTGAGAAATCACTTTCGAAAACACCGGTAGTCTTGATATTGCTGCCAACGCCAACCGCCCAGCTGGAGATGGGGGCGATGATACAGATCGGGGCTGCAGTCGTATCAATGATATAGGCAAGCTTGGCTCGCGAGACTTTGAATTTGTCTGTGACAGGCTGCATTACGGTACCCACAGACAGGCAGTTGAAATAGTCATCAATGAACATGACGACACCAAGACCTGTTGTCGCGAGCAATGCGCTTCGCTTGCTCCTTATGTGCTTTGTGGCCCATTGTGCATAAGCACTTGTTCCACCTGTCATGCTTACAAGGTATATCAATGATCCTAGTAGCGACCCAAAGACAATGACGTTGAAATCGACTTTTGAGACGATAAGCTGAAAAGAGACTTCTATTGTTTTGAGTAGGTAAGGAGTATTGCCAGTTCCAATGCAATAAATCAGCGCTCCACAAATGATTCCTACAAACAGAGACGATATTATTTCTTTAGTTCGCAATGCCAAAATAATGGTGATACAAGGCGGCAATAAGGAAAGCCATCCGGCATTAAACTGTTCCACGGGAAAATACTCCATAATAATGGTTAAATACATATTGCTGTTGCCGGTTTCATGATTTTGGGAGTGGACAGTGGAAACAGCAAGCAGCACAAAAAAATATCTGCAAGTTGTCTTGGCAACAGCTAGCGGGGGAGCTGATGCCCCAATCCTCTGGCAAAGCACAAGATCGGAGCTTTTTACGCTTCAGGGTGCGATTGGAGAATGAACGATTCTCTTAAAAATATGCCTGAAAATGTATGAAGATTTACTGCCGACAAAAACAACAATGCAAGTTTGTGGGGCAGGGAGCTGATTTATGGGGGGGGGCAAAAGTTTGGACAGCAGAAAACATGCTCGTACCGCGTTTGCCTTTCCAGAGGGGAGGAACTGGGGAAGGTGTTTGCTCATGACCGTCGCAAATTAAAATGCGACGGCCATGAACAAATATTCATGCAGCGAAGCCACCCCGTGCAGGGCTAGCTTTTGGCTCTGAAATCAATAACGTAACGATAGCGCACATCTTTGTTGACAACGCGATCAAAAGCCTCATTGATCTGGTCAGGGCGAATGAGCTCGATATCCGCCTTGACGTTGTGCGCGATGCAGTAGTCAACAACTTCCTGCGTTTCTGCAATGCCCCCGATCATGGAGCCGGCAAGGCTCTTGCGGCCAAAGCCGATGGGCATGCCATCCAGTCCATGCAATTCCTCAAGAGCGCCGACATTCACCAGCGTACCGTCAAGGGCGAGCAGGTTCATGAACTGCTGCATGGGGTAGCCATAAGGAACAGTGGAGATCATCATATCAAACGTGTTCATGTATTTGGCCATGCCCTTTTGATCGCTCCAGAGCACAGCGTCCTTGGCACCCATGTTTTTGGCGTCCGCAATTTTGTTCGGGGTCGTGGTGAAGACGGTCACATCGGCCCTATGCGCAACGGCTAATTTGAGGGCCATGTGTCCCAGGCCGCCAAGGCCGATAATACCAACACGTTGGCCGGGCTTAACCTTCCAGTATTGCATGGGGGAAAAGGTGGTGATGCCAGCGCAAAGCACGGGAGCCATGGCGGGCAGGTCAGCTTTAGGCGGTATGCGGATAACAAAATGCTCTTTGACCACCATGGTGTGGGAATACCCACCGTAGGTCATACCGTTGGAGATCTTGTCTTTGGAGTTGTAGGTGAATGTCGTTCCGTTCAGGCAATTCTGTTCGCGGTCAGCCAGGCAATTTTCACAAACACCGCAGGAATCTACCATGCATCCGACACCGCCGATGTCATCCACACGGAATTTGGTTACCTGGTTGCCCACGGCGCGCACCCGGCCAATAATTTCATGGCCAGGAATGACAGGGTAGGTGGTGGGGTTTGTATTGGGCCATTCATTGCGGGCCTGGTGGATGTCGGAATGACAGACACCGCAGTACATTACGTCGATCAACACATCTTTTGGGCCAAGGGTCCGCCTTTCAATGTCCATCGGCTCCAGAGGGCTGGTGGCGCTTTTCGCCCCATAGCCGGTCGTCGGATATGGGCCATTTCCGGCAGGGGTTTCTTTGGACGCATCTGCAGCGTAGGCAGTCGATGCCACACCGGCCAAGACAGGAGCAGCAGCGAGTAATGCGCTATTTTTCAAAAATTGACGCCGATTATGCGTTTCATTTCCATGTTCATGATTTTGATTGCCGCATTTTTCACACATGATGACCTCCGTTTTCAGGAATGTTGTTATCTCAGAAGGTGTCTAAAAAGATGGCACCGATTGTTGATGATATTTCTAATACTATTTGCTGCGAAAAGAGCAGAACAATTCTACTTAAATCATGCCTATTTCTCTTTTATGTTTGCAAAACATGAGTGGAACAAGATTTTCTTCGCATATACTGCTGCTTAAGAGGATGTCGAAAATTTTTGAAAACAGGATTTTTCTGCAACCTTTACGATGATAATCACGGTTGGATACGCTTATGTGAGGAAAACAGGATGTCGTCATTGCTGAAAAGCTGATTGAAAAGGAATGGAATGATACAGAGCTTTGTGCGCCAGAGCATGGAGTCGGCACAGCATTTCATTCCGATCGCTTCAAGTTTGGTCGGGAGCGCCCTGGGGTCGTGACATTGGGACAAAAGGTAAAAAAAGCAGGTGGTTGTAATACAACTCAAGAATACTATGTAAATGCTATGCTGACTACACCAGATAGATCGGGTGTCTTTTGTATTCACCCTGCGTGTGCGTCTCGCTATTGACCATCTTTTTACCTGTTACTCTTCATAATATGCCCATTTCTCTATACCTGCCGTATTTCCCTTGAATACATGCTAGGAATTGTGTTTATTGTTTTTTCAAAAAATGACGGAGGCATAATTATATGTCTAATATACTTGATTTATTGTATGAATTCTCTTTGCCCGATGGCAAGGCAGTTACGACCAATTTCGCTGGTATCCGTTTGTTCAAGGATACAAAGCCAATACCTCGCAGGCCAATGCTCTATTATCCCGGTATTTGTATTGTCGCCTCTGGGCACAAAGTCGCCTATCTTGGAGGGCAGGCTTTTCGGTATGATGCTAACAACTATTTGATTACGTCTGTTGCCATGCCGTTTGAATGCGAGTCGCACGCCTCGCCGGAAAATCCATTGTATGGGCTTTTCATCGACATAGATATGGCGCAGTTGAATGACCTGGTAAACCAGATGAACCTGCAGGCGGAGGTCGCACGCCTGAATGACCGCAACTATCCGTTAGGTATCGGTCCTTGCGCCATGGATCCCGCTATGAAGGAAGCTGTGGTCAACCTTCTCAAAGCGCTCCGAACGGAAAGAGATGCCAGAATCCTGGCGCCGGGGCTGGTGCGCGAAATCTATTACAGGGTGCTGTGCGGCAGCCAGGCAACCGTTCTCTATTTTCTTGCAAGGGGAAGCAGCACTTTTTCTCAGGTGGCACGGGTTATCAATATTATGGAGGGGAAGTATTCTGAAAAATTGGATATACAGAAGCTTGCAGATACCGCCAATATGAGTGTTTCTGCCTTTCATAAGGCATTCAAGGATATTACAGCAGATTCCCCTTTACAGTACCTCAAGAAGATCAGGCTTGCGCGGGCCAGAGACCTTATGGTGCAGCGGAAAATGAAGGCTTACATTGCAGCAGATGAAGTGGGGTATGAAAGCCCGTCTCAATTCAGCCGGGAATTCAAGCGCCACTTTGGGCAAAGTCCGGCAGAGGTGATGCGGGAATTGCGGTGATACTGGCATGATACCCCTGAACACTTTGCACACCGCTTTGTTTTTATTACAAAAATAAATGTGCAAGCATGTGGTCCATGAACAGGCGGATCCGTCGGGGGAGCTGGGAGGAGCCTGTCACCATTGATACGTCATGCACAAAGCCACCGCTCCAATCCGGGAGCAAGCGTATCAGGCGTCCGGCCTCCTCGTCTTGCCGTGCTTCTTCCCCCCTGATGAGTGCAACGCCATGCCCGGCCAGTGCAAAATCAAGGCATGTTTCTACAGAACTGAAGATGTGTTTCGGCTGTATGTCGAGAGTAATTTGTCTGTTGCCGTCGAACATGGACCAACGTCTGCCGAAACGCTGGAGCACTATACACGGTAGCTTGTGCAGGTCCTCCGGCACCTTCGGGGGGGGATACTGCTCAAAGAGCTTGGGCGAGGCGTAGAGAAAAGGTTCTATGGTCATCAGCTTTCTGGCGATAAGCGGCGGCGCGATGGAAGGTCTGATGAGAAACGCCACATCATAGGGGTCGGTTCGCATATCTACGGGGTGTTCCGCAAAGGTCAACGCCAGCCGAATGTCGGGCCACCTGTTTGAAAACTCGATAAGGGCGTCCTTCATACCCACGTTATACAGGTCTCTGAACATGCAAATGCGTATCAGGCCAGACGGCTTCTGCATGTTCAGGGTTACGGATTCGTAAGCTTTCTGTGCTTCTTCCAAGATGAATCCGCAGCGGTCCAACAGGAATGCGCCGTTATCCGTGAGCTCGACATTTCGTGTATCCCGAAAAAAGAGCAGTACGCCCATCCGTTCCTCCAGTAGCTTGATGCGCCTGGAGAGGGTCGAGACGCCTATTCCAAGTGTTTCAGAAGCCTTGGTGAAGCTTTTTTGTCGCGCGACTTCTACGAGCAAGGGAACGTCACTGAGGAAATCCTGCATGTCTTTATGCTCATTTGTAGAAAAGAGTTTTCTAATATGGCTCTTTATCTTGTTTGTGAGCATGGTAGAAGAAAGTTTCATGGAAGACAATACGCTCTGTGATTGCGGATCTCAGGCGACAAACCACAGGAGGCGCTATGGCAATGCAATCCACTTTCGACGGTACAGCCACCTTCATGGGATACCTTGGCTTGCGCGAAGAACCTTTCGGAGTGCACTACACCGACACCAAGCCGGAAAATGCCTACGGACCAAAAAATGGCACCCCCATCTCCCGCGAACTTGAAGAACGCGGCGAATTGGATATGCAGGAGGTCATGAAGACGTTTACCTGCGTCATGGGCAGTGTGTGGCTGGCCAGAAAAAAACGTGGGGCTGCTTTTGTCTCTTCCGAAGAATACGGTTGTGTTGGGGGCGCCTACTATTGTTCGATGATGAAGCCGCATCTCAAGTTCATCGAACATTATGTTTCCACAGGATTTGAAAGAACTCCTTTGGAAGGGGAGCGGTATATGCCAAACCCCGATGCCATGCGAGAGTTCATGCTCAAGGTCAATCCGCGGAAAGCGCCTGCTAAATATTGCGTTTTCAAACCATTGTCGCAGTTCACGGATGAAGAAAAACCTGAATTTGTCATTTTCTTCGCCCGGCCAGAGATATTGTGTGGTCTGTTTACCCAGGCTGTTTTCACAACGGGCGAGATGGAGTGCGTTGTTTCTCCCTTTGGCGCCGGCTGTACCAATATGCTTACCTGGCCTCTTTACTACAAAGAGAAGGGCATGGATAAGGCCGTCATAGGAGGATTTGATCCTTCTGCCAGAAAATTCATGAAAACCGATGAACTCACGTTCACTGTGTCCTTGGAATTTTATGAAAAAATGTTAGCTGCTCTGCCAGATTCCTTGTTTACCCATGAAACAGACTGGAAAAATGTACGCAAGAAGGTAGAGCGCAGCGCAAAAGCCTGGGGCGAAGACGCTTAGAGGCATCTCCTTTAATCTGCTCAGACAGCCTTTTTTGTCGATTACTTAGTCTACATAAAAAACGCCCCCTTGCATTGAATGTAAGGGGGCGTTCGTAATTGAAGCTTCGTGACTTGGACAGCGGTTTGCTTGTGTTTCCTTACACCTGTGCCGTTTGTTTCGTGTCCTTTTCAATGCGGCATAACAACGCCGTATGGGGCCAGCTGCCAATTTCAGGACTGCAGAACTCAGGTGCATCGGGACACAGGATGTTGGTGTTTGATTCAAAGGCGCCAAACAGTTCCGGCAGGCTGGGGTCACGTTCAGGAAACCACCACGAGTGTTGCGCGTCCGCCATCTTTGGATGGATGGCATCCGAGATTTTGACGCGCTGGCGAATGGAGCCCATCGGCGTCGAAATCACAGCCCAGTCGCCTTCGGCCAGTCCCAATTTTTCCGCAGTGCTTGGGTGGAGACTGACCAGCGGATCAGGCATTTTTTTACGCGCCTTTTCTATCTGCCGTTGTTCAGAGTGATACATGGGCATGAAGCGACTGCCGGTGATGAGAATCAGGGGGTAGTCCTTGTAAATTTCGGGACTGCCCTGCGGACTCCAAAGCGGCTCATGATATTCGGGAAGAGGGGCTGCGCCCAGGTCCTCGAAGATGGAGGATTTGAGTTCAACCTTTCCGGAAGGGGTGCCGAAACCATATTTTTCGTACCTGCGGTATTCCATTTCGCCCAGTATGCCATGTTGCGCAACAAGTTGCTGGAAGGTCAGCCCCACAGGCTCCAGACAGTGATCGTAAACTTCTTCCACGTTTTTCCATGGCCAGTATTCGGATTGCCCCAGCCGTATGCCCAAACCCCGGTAAAAATCATAACTGTTCCGGCGCTCTTCAATGGGCTCGATACCTTGTGGGCAGGCCATGCAGAATCGGTTTGACAGCCACATCTCGGGCTGCTCCACAGTGGTGGACGCAGGGAAAACATAATCGGCCAAAGCTGCGGATGGCGTCATGTAGTATTCCATCACCACATAAAGCTCCAGGGCCTGTAAAGCCTCGAAAACCTGTTGCGTATTCGGCAGGGCGAGCAGCGGGTTGTTGGCCAGGGTAATAGCAGCCGTTACCGGGTATGGCTTGCCGGTCAATATGGCGTTCATAACCTCCCTTGCATGCGCAAGGTTGGAGTGCCAAGCCTCGGGTGCGGCCAGGTATCCATGCGGGAGCTTTTGATTGGCGGCCGAGTTTTTTTCCCAGCCAGGGAAGCCGAAAAAGGGGTACTCGTCTATGCCGAGCTGTTTGGCTCTCTGGCTTTCGGAGATTTTTTCATTCAGCTCCATATACTCGGCGTCTCGGATTTTTCCGACATCTCCCGCCAGGCTGAAGACCTCGCCGCCCGGAATCTCCAGATTGCCGGTAATGGCTCTGAGAATCGCACGCCCCCGTGCGCATTGGGTGGAGTTCACTCCTTGCTTGTCCAGTCCCAACCCAAAGGGAATGACAGCAGGGCCGGTTGTTGCGTACATCGTCGCCGCTTCGGTGATAAGCGCTGCAGGCAGAGAAGTGATTTCAGAGACAACCTCCGGTGTATAAGGAGCAACCGCCTCTTTGAGTTCTTCAAAGCCAATGGTCCATTTTTCCACAAAAGTAGCATCATAGAGATCATTGGTAATGATATGGCGAATCCAGCCCAGCATGAGCGCAAGGTCCGTGCCCGGGCGTATTTGCAGCCATATATCCGCTTTACCTGCCTCTGTTGTTTTTCGAGGATCGATGACGATCAGTTTTGCGCCCTTCTTTTGCGCTTTTGCAATTTGTGGATACAGCAGGATAGGATTGGATTTTGAAGCATTGCACCCCCACAATACGATGCATGAGGCCCCCATCACCTCACTGGCCAAAACCATGCCCCCGTATGTGGCATATTCCGTAGCATAACTTGGGCACATGCAAATGGTGTTGACGCCACAGGTGTTGGGTGAGCCGAAAAGGTTGAAGAAGCGACGGCAATCCCAATGGTAGGTTCGCTTTGTGCCATGAGTAAATGTCAACGTCTCAGCGCCGTACTGTTTTTTCAATCGGGAGAGCTTTTCAGCCACCTCATCCAGCGCTTGGTCCCAGGTAATACGCTGCCAACGTCCTTCCCCTTTTTTCCCGATACGTTTCAGGGGGTAATTCAAGCGCTGTGGATGATATATATGTTCCTGCATCAAGCGCCCTCGTTCACAGATGACGCCTCTATTTATGGGGTGATCCGGATCTCCTGTTACTTTAACCACCTTGCCATCTTCAATGTGCAGCAATGTGCCGCACCGGGGGTGGCAAAGCCCGCAATAGCTTCTGCGAATTTCAGTCATGGGTGACTCCTACTGTTGCAACCGTGATTCATGGACCAGCCGTTTTAATGGCAAAACGCCGATCCGTGACAGGGGGCACGCCCGTGCAGCCGGCACCGACCGGTTGACGCTATGCAGACCTGTATTCTGCAATTGGCGCTGCACCACTGCATTGACTTTGGGAGAAAATTGACTAAGAGTCAATATTAAATTCGACTGATGGTCAAAAAAGATGCTAGTACCCAGTCGTGATCTTTCGGTAGAAAACTGAACTGCAATTTTATAGATTTGAAATGAAAGATAATATGAAACAATCTAGTAAGGCGTCCACGCAGAAAATGCGAAAGGCTACGCACCGGGTGGGTGCACCGCAGGGGCCGAGGCAAGCGAATTTGAGACGCGCATCTTTGCTTGACGCCGCCACCAGGATTTTCATGGAGAAAGGTTACGAAGCCACAACCATGGATGAGATTGCGGCTGCCGCCGGGTTCGCAAAGGGAACCCTCTATCATTATTTCTCTAACAAGGCGGAATTGCTGCACGTACTGCGACGAAATTTTGATGAAGAGGTTATGACCCGCATCAGGAAACAGGTGGAAAGTTGCGCTGCAGATGACTGGCGCGGCCGCATCTGGACATGGATTAACGCAGCGGTCGAGGCCTATTTTGAATTACGCGCACTACATGATGTGGTCATATACGGCTCGGGGCTGCCTTTTCGCAACGCAATGGCTGATTCCGAAATTACCCGGTACCTTGCTAAACTCATAAGCGATGGCGTAGAAGCCGGAGCCTGGAAAGTTGATGATGCACGTTGGACTGCGGTGATGATGTTTTACAGTTACCGTGGGGGGTGCGATGAAGCCTTTCTAGGCACACAGCGTGTAGAAGACATTCCTGAAAAGCTGAATGACCTGTTTCTGCGCATGCTTGGCGTACAAAGTTGACTTTTTTTTAGGGAAGGATATCCCTTTTTTTGTTGCAAGCACCACCAATAGATACAAAAGGAAAGAGCGTGGTAGATGCCGCAATAATTTTAGGAAGCCTCAAAGAAAAGACGGCTGCAGCCAAAAGGCCGCAACCGTCTGATACAAAGAGAGAGCAAGAAGTAGTATTTATTTCTTATTCCACCAGAACTTGGCAACGTGCTTTGCATCGCCAGTTTTGAACAGGCAAATGATACCGTATTTCCCGGAATCATTGGCCGTGAAGTTGGATGCCAGAATCCCACTGTAGTCCTTGAGATCCACAACTTCTTCCTCTCCGTTCGGATGCACGATCTTGACCCGGCCGATCACATTTTCGATCTTGTTGCCGTCCTTGTCCTTGAAGCTGACCATGACGTGATGTGTTGCGCCGGATTCGTCCTTCATGTTCATGCTGGCCAGGCTCATTACCTGGAATTCTGCATGGATGCCATCAACCATGGCGGTGTGCTTAAAGGTGCCGTCATCCATGTCCATGTCTTTGTGGTCCATGCCTTCCATGGCCCAGGCAGTGTTAGTAAGTAGCAGGGCGAGCAACAAAGTGCCCAATACGAGTATCTTGTTCATCTTAACCTCCGTTTTCGGTCGTTTCGGTTTTGTTTGCATGTTTTGGAAGCTTTATGCCTCTCCACAGTCCATAGATTGCAGGCAGAACCACGAGGGTGAGCAGCGTTGCGCTGACCATTCCTCCCACCATTGGGGTGGCGATGCGTTTCATGGTCTCAGACCCTGCGCCGTGGCTCCACATGATGGGCATGAGCCCTGCAATGGTGGATGCCACAGTCATGATTTTGGGCCGCACACGCATGACAGCGCCCTCCATGATGGCGTCGTACAGCAGCTTTCGATCCATCTTGTCGCCGTACATTGATTTGTATTTATCGTAGGCGATATCCAGGTAGATGAGCATGACCACCCCTGTTTCGGCGGCCACACCGGCCAAAGCGATGAATCCGACTCCAACTGCAACACTCATGTTGTACCCCAGCAGGTACATGAGCCACAGGCCGCCAGTGAGGGCAAAGGGCACGCTAAGCATGACGATGAGGCTTTCCGTGATGCTTTTGAAGTTCAGAAAGAGCAGCAGGAAGATGATGGCCAGCGCCACGGGCACCACGATCATCAGCCGTTTTTCCGCACGAACCATGTATTCGTACTGGCCGCTCCAGATGATGCTGTAGCCGGGGGGCAGGTCCACTTTTTCCTTTACCGTTTCCTGAGCGCGCTTCACGTAGCTGCCTATGTCTACACCCGCCAGATCCACAAAGACCCAGGCCGTCTTACGAGCGTTTTCGCTTTTAATAGAGGGGGCGCCCTTGCTTATGCGTATGTCTGCAAGTTGTGTGATAGGCACCTGGGCGCCCGTAGGGGTGGGCACAAGGATGCGTTGCAGATTTTCCATGGAATCACGCAGTTCACTGCCATAACGCAGGTTTACCGGGTAGCGGGCCAGGCCTTCAACCGTGGAGGTGATGTTCATGCCCCCAACAGCCGAGGATATTACTTCCTGCACGTCCGCCACTGTCAGGCCGTAACGGGCGGCTTCTGCGCGTTTGATGTCATAGTCCAGGAAATTGCCCCCCGTTACCCGCTCGGAATATACGGAAGCAGTTCCCTCCATGGGGCGTAAGGCAGCCTCTATCTGGGCGCCAATGTCGCTCAGGGTCTGCAGGTCCTCCCCCATTATTTTTACGCCAACCGGCGTTTTGATTCCGGTGGAGAGCATATCGATGCGTGTTTTGATGGGCATGGTCCAGGCATTGGTCAGCCCTGGAAACTGGATGGCTTTGTCCATCTCGTCCACAAGCTTGTCCATAGTCATGCCTTCCCGCCATTCAGTCTCCGGTTTCAAGGTGATGGTGGTTTCAAGCATGGAGAGCGGAGCAGGGTCAGTTGCTGTTTCCGCACGCCCCACTTTGCCTGCAACCGTATCCACCTCGGGAAATGACGCGATGATTCTGTCCGTCTGTTGCAGCAGCTCTTTTGCCTTGGTTATGGATATTCCGGGCAGGGTTGTAGGCATGTAAAGCAGGTCGCCCTCATTGAGCGGGGGCATGAATTCCGAGCCTATGCGCTTCCAGGGCACCCAGCTCACCGCGATGACAGCTATGGCCAGCAGTACGACGAGCAACTTCATCCGCAGGGTCAACCAGATGACTGGTTTGTAGAGCTGTATCAACAGCCAGTTGATCGGGTTTTTGTTTTCCGGAACAATCCTGCCCTTGATGAAATAGCCCATGAGCACAGGCACCACTGTTACGGCCAGTATTGCAGACCCCATCATCGCGTACGTCTTGGTATACGCCAGGGGACGGAAAAGCCGTCCCTCCTGGGCCTCTAGGGCAAAGATGGGCAGAAAACTGATGGCGATGATCAGCAGGGAAAAGAATATGGATGGTCCGACCTCAACAGAGGCATCCTTGACCAGCTGCCAATGGTCTTTTTTCCCGCCGTCATGTTCTATGTGTTTGTGGAGGTTCTCAATCATGACTATGGAGGCGTCCACCATGGCCCCGATGGCGATGGCGATGCCTCCCAGACTCATAATGTTTGCGTTAATGCCCTGCATGTGCATGATGATGAAACTGACCAGCACGGCAAGGGGTAGGGTGACAACCCCGACGAATGCACTGCGTATATGGAAAAGGAAAATGATGCAGACGAGTGCGACAATGCCCCCTTCCTCCAGAAGGGTGCGTTTCAGGTTGTCGATGGCGCGCATGATCAGGGATGATCGGTCATAGACGGGTTTGATATGCACACCTTCCGGCAGGCCGCCTTCAAGTTCGCTGATACGTTTTTTCACGCGCTGGATAACATCAAGAGCGTTTTCTCCGTAGCGGATAACAACGATGCCGCCGACGACTTCTCCTTCTCCGTTCAGGTCCATGAGGCCACGGCGTAATTCCGGCCCTATTTTTACGTTTGCCACGTTTCGCAAGAGGATGGGCGTGCCCCTTTTATCCACCCCGAGAGGAATGTTGTAGATATCCTCAAGATTCTTGATGTACCCCAGCCCGCGGACCATGAACTCGGTTTCGCCCATTTCCACGAGCCTGCCACCGACATCACTGTTGCTGCGTTGGATGGCCCTACGCACTTTTTGGATGGGGATGTTGTAGGCCAACAGCTTGTTTGGATCTACAATCACTTGATATTGCTTTACAAAGCCGCCCACGGAAGCTACTTCGGCAACGCCTTGCACGCTGGTGAGCTCATAACGCAGGAACCAATCCTGGATGGAACGCAGTTGCGCCAGGTCATGGTTGTCGCTTTCGAGCACATATTCATAGACCCAGCCGACGCCCGTGGCGTCCGGCCCAAGGGCCGGCGTCACGCCTTTGGGTAATCGCCCTGAAACATAGTTTAAAGCTTCCATGACGCGGCTTCGCGCCCAATAGAGGTCGGTGCCGTCCTCAAAAATGACGTAGACAAAGGAATAGCCAAAGAAGGAGTAGCCACGGACGACTTTGGCGTAGGGCACTGCCAGCATGGCAGTGGTAAGAGGATAGGTTACCTGGTCTTCCACCACCTGGGGGGCTTGTCCGGGATATTCTGTAAAAACAATAACCTGTACATCAGA
Source organism: Desulfovibrio biadhensis (assembly GCF_055388615.1). Lineage (NCBI taxonomy): Bacteria > Pseudomonadati > Thermodesulfobacteriota > Desulfovibrionia > Desulfovibrionales > Desulfovibrionaceae > Desulfovibrio > Desulfovibrio biadhensis. The sequence continues at coordinate 4,462,271 of NZ_AP042477.1, read as the reverse complement.
AAGGTCCGGAAGGGCGTCCAGAGGTATTTTTGAGACCGAATACACTCCCCAGCCTACAAGGAAAAGCGTGGCGATTATTACCAGGAACTTGTTGTCCAGCGAGAATTCTATGAGTCGCTTTATCATGCCTGCTCCTGCTCAGGGCTTTGCCGGTTGGCTCTTGTCAGGAGTGCTCATGTCGAGGTCGTCCATGTTCATGTCGTCCATGCTCAGATCATCCATACTCATGTCATCCATTGAGAGGTCGCTCATATCGAGGTCCTGATTGTCGGACGCGGCGCCCTTGTTGCGGATTTCAAGCATTTTTTCGATGGCTTCACGCAGGCGGCTTTCAGAATCGAGCATGAATTGTGCAGAAAGCACGATTTCTTCGCCTTCTTCCAGGCCGGAAAGTATCTGAACGACTTGTCCCTCGCCTTCAGCTCCGAGAGTGACTTCTTTTGGTTCGAATTTTCCCTCGCCGCGGTATACAAAAACCACCTTGCGCTCACCGCTATCTATGACGGCTTCTTGAGGAATGACGAGAGCGTTGTCACTGACGCCAGATTTGATGATTACATTGGCGTACATATTTGGCTTAAGCGTCAGGTCCGGATTGTCGAACGCCAGACGCAGCCTAACCGTTCTCGTTTCAGGTGACAGAAAGGGGTAGATGAAAAGTATCTCTCCGGTAAAGCGCGAGTCTGGAATGTAGGAAAGCTCCATTGTCGCGGGCATGCCTTTTTTGACGAATGGGAGCTCGTATTCGTAGATTTCCACATCGACCCAGACCCTGGAGAGGTCCGCTATTTCGTAGAGGTGCTCTCCAGCCTTGACGGCGTGCCCCTGCAGGGCGGTCTTTTTGACCACAACACCCTGGTCGGGGGAAAAGACGGTAAGGTTTTTGTGCACTTTTTTCGTGCGCTGCAGGTTGGCTATTTGCGCGTTGCTCAAATCCCAGAATTCAAGGCGGCGTTTCGCCGCTGCGAGCATGCGCCTGGAGCTGTCACTGACCCCTATGTAGCCGCTTTTACCCAGGATTCTCTGCTGTTCCAAAGCCAGCAGATATTCTTCCTGAGCGGTCACCAGTTCCGGGCTGTATATCTCAAAAAGTGGCTGCCCTTTTTCAACGGATTCCCCTTCAAAATCTACAAAGAGCTTTTCAATCCAGCCGTCGAACTTGGTGTTCACTGCATAATAGCGGGTTTCATCATAGGTGACCGTTCCTAAAGCTCGGATGGTCCTTACCAGTTTGGAGCGTTTGACGCGCCCCAGCCTGACCCCCATGTTCTGCATCGTTACGGGGTCAATGCGGATGGTGGAGGCGGGCTCTTTTTCGCCGCCTTCTTCCTCATAGACGGGCACCAGATCCATCCCCATCGGGGACTGGCCGAATTCTTCACGGATATAGGTGGGGTCCATGGGAGCCACCCAGTATTTGATGGTTTTACCTGTCTTAGGATCAACTTCCCCGGCTTTGGGCTTGTCCGCAGCCAGGGCCATGGCGCCATACATTGTGAAGACTATTGCCGTCAGCAGGACCAAGAAAAGCCGCTGCAACAGATGATTTCCGGATAGCATCGTTTCTCCTTTTACAGCCCGATTGCCAGCTTGTATTGCAATGACTCATTCGTGGGTTTTTTATCTGCAACAGCGTCAACAGTTTCGAGGGGAACAGGTGCGCCGACCAGTTCCTCCAGTCTGGCGATAGCCGCGCGAATCTGGTGCCGGTAGGTCCGCAATTTTAGGTTGTAGCGGACAAGCCGGAGTTCAGCGGCAAGAGTGGTGTCGAAATCCGCCTCGCCGACCTCGTATTTGGCCAGCAGGCTTTCCGCCCACTGCGATGCCTGCAGGGTCAATACGTTTTGCATCAATTTCTGGTTTTCAAGCAGCGAATTGATTTCCGTCAGGATGGAATCGATTTTATGAGGGAGGGCAGTGCGTACGCTTTGTAAAGAATGTTGGGTGGATTCGACTCTGGTTTGAGCGCCTTCAAGTGTCTTTTCCTGCTTTACCGGAGCCCAAAGCGGAATAGTGAAGGAGATGCCGGCCGAAAGGAAATCGGCCCTGTCATTACCCATAGGGTCGTCATCACGCTGGCCATAGGCCAATGAGACATCAACATCGGGCATGAATTCCTTGCGCGCGATTTTGACGTCAACTTCCGCAATATCGATTTCCGCCTGACGCACTTTGATGGCCGCATTATTTTCCAGAGCCAGGGCCACAAGTTGTTCGCGGCTCAGGCTTGGCCGCACCAATTCTGGTGGTGCGTGGGCAGGAACCTCAACAAAGCGCTCTCGCTGCACCAGTTCGTTGATGCGGTCTTTTTGTTGGCGCAGTGTGCGCTCCAATACGATCCTGTCATCCAGGGTCTGGTTCATTTCCACCTGAGCCTGCAATATGTCCTGCTGCCCCCCAATTCCGGTGGCATAGCGGCTTTCCGCTACTCTGAGGATTGCACCCAGGATCTCGTGCAGTGTGGCGTTAGTCTCCAGGTTTTCGTATGTCGTCCCCAGATCATGATAGGAAACAGCGATGTCACGGGCCAGTTCAAGCTCCTTGCCATGCAAAGCTGCTCTCTGACGCTCTGCCCTGAGAACGACTTTTTTTTGCGCCAGACTGAGTTTGCCAAACCACTTCAGTCGCTGGGAGAGGGCGACCTGCTTTTGGGTCATGGCTTCCTGATCAAAATCAAAGGTATCGGTCGGCACATTGAGTACTCCGAAACTGATTTTGGGATCAGTAAATGCGCCCGCTGCTGGAGCTTCCGCCTCCAGTGCCTTTATTTCCTTGCGCAGGGCCGCCAATTCACTGTTGTTCTGCAGCCCTTGCTCAATGAGTGCCGCAACGTGCTCATGTATTGTCGGTTCTGCTTTGCATACTGCTGGCAGGCTTGAAAGAAACAAACCCAAAAGGCACACAGCCATTGTTTTTACAATTAGCGGCAACATTCCACACTCCCGTTGCTTGATTTCGTCTGTAGTATGAATAAAGGCCCTGAAGGGGGTATTTGGAAATGGCCCAGGATGCTGCTTACAACGTGATCTCCAAAGAATTCCCTGAATTTGCGCTCCAGCATACAATTTCCTACCGTCATAGTCTATTTATTATCAAGTATGATGCCAAAAAGCCTGAAAAAATATTATTATTTTTAAATCAGTAGGTTAGACTCTTGTGTTGGACGGAGAACGAGTCGTTCTCAGAAGAAAATGTAAAGAAAATGTACAACCGATAAAATATGTGTACAGATTGTTTACAGGCTTGTGCGCTTGCGTGTTTCAAGCTTCGGATCGCTACAGGCGCAAACAAAGGACATGGGGGCACCTAGTCTGTTTGCTCAGTTGTTGACTCGAAGTGATAGTTCTTAAAATTGGGTAGTTACTATCATGCAACAGCAACAGGGCGCGACCTGCTTTCTGCATGGGGGGAGAACCTTTTCCCCATGGGAATGGTCTGTACAGAAAATTTACAGCTTAATAATCTAGGGTATCTTGCAAGTTGTTCCAATTAGAATAATCGGGGAGGGCACCGGTAAGGTATAGGGGGAGGGGGCGAATACGCAAGTTCATGCGCTGGATGAGGAAACTTGCTAGCGAGAGGAGGGGGCACAGAGCTTTGTGACTGGGCAAGACCCCTTTCCTCCGGCCTTGCCCAGTCTGTTTTAGATTCTATCTATACTTTTTCGATGCGGACTCTGGTGCTGCTGAAATCAGGAAAACCGCCCAAGAGGTCTACCATCGGGGTATTGGCCAGGTTTTCATCCAGGCGAGCGACATCATTGAAGTTGAGACCTGCAAGATAATCAGCTCGTGGCTGCAGGCCTGCTTTTGTGGCGACAGCATCACCACCATAAAAGACGGTGTTGGCATCTTTTATAGGTAACTGTGTGCCGCCGAATTGCGAATGGCCAAAGTGAAATGAAACAGCTACACAGCCGGGGCGCACAAGGTTCGTACGTTGGACTTTTCCTTCAATGCCCTCTTTGTTGGACGCAGAAAAAAGCCGGACCATATCGCCATCAGCAAGGCCAAGCTTGTCGGTGTCTGCAGCGTGCATCTGGACGTAGTTGGTGGGAGCGATCTGCAGGCCGATATCAAACCAAAGAGAGCGGGACTGTGTGTGTTCACTCATTTTGTAGGTCACCACGCTGAAGGGATAATCCCTGTCTGTGCTTTCCACGCTGTTACCATTTGAAATACGCGGTTTCACAAACTGTGGCAGACCGGAGAAACGCTCTCCAGTCAGGGTGTTGACCGTTGATGCCATTTTTTCATTATAAAGTGCATAACGCCCCAACCCGCGAGTGAAGATTTCCTTGTCAAAAACGGACTCGTAGGAATTGAAGACACCGCCACGAACAAGGGCATAACAGAGTTGCTGCCACTGTTCAGAAGGCAAAACATCCTTATGCTTTGCCAGGGGCGAGGCCTTTTCCAGCAGGTCGATTTCCGTATCGGATGCCTGCGGTGTTTGGGCATTGGCCACAATATTGGCATATCCACGAAGATAAAAATCTTCGCTTTTATTCAAGGGATGCACTTTCCCGTCGGCTCCTGCAATTGCCGTGTCGCCAAAGCCGGGCAGTTTCATGCGTTTTGCCAAATCAATAAGCAATGTTTCCGTGCAAAATGGACGACCGTCGGCCGTCTTGTCCACAACAGGTTCGATGATGGGGATGCGCAGCCCAGTAAAGCGGCAGGTAGGGGCGTGCGGGTTGAGCCACCCGTATAGTCCTTCAGGGTAACACAGGTCCGGCACTATGTAGTCTGCGTATATGTTTGTTTCGTTTATTGCCGTGTCCAGAGAAACGTACAGCGGCAGTTTGTCCGTATCTGCTAACGTTTCCTTGAAGCGATAACCACCGGGAGTCGAATAGACGCCATTGTAGAAGTAGGTGAACAATACTTTGCACTGGTAGGGGTATTGTTCATCAATGCCGCTCAATGCTTCACAGGAGAGCCCCCCTTTTGAAAAGGGGAACCAGGGCCTCTTGGAGGGGTACCCAGAGCCTGTTTTTGCCTTTTTTTGCTGGAATTCTACCGTTTTTTCGTAATGCCCTTTCTCTCGGGAAATACGTGCTCCGGAAGGTTTGCGCTCACCTTCAAAATGGGCCAAATCGTAAAGCCCTTTTTTGGGGGAAGCAGCCCCACCGCCACTTTTCATGTAGCCACCGCGCATATCCACACTGCCGAGCAGAAGCGGGAGTATGGCGACTGCGTAAGCGGCATACGACCCGTCTACGTAATTGCCGGCGCCGTGGTACTGTGTGACGCCGACCCGTGTGCCGTGCGAGGAGAATTCCGAAGCAACCCTGGCAATCTGTTCTCTGGGGGTGCCTGCTGCTGCAGCGTACTCATCGAGGGACAACTCCCGGAGTTTGTCTTTGAACAGTCTGAAGGCAGTGGCCACAGAGAACGTGTTGCCAAAATAGTCAGTTATTATGGTATGGCCTTCAAGCAGCGCATCTTTGGCTTGGTCGGCAGGAGTGGGAATGTTGTTACCAGGTTCAAGCACCATCAAAGTTTCACCTGTATCTCCACCTCTGGAGGGATCGAGATGCTTCAATCGGAGCAGGGCGCCTTCATGGCGGTGCCCCTTTTCGGTGATGACCAGATGTGGCGCATTTGAATAGGCTCCAAACCCTCTGGATTTTGCAACGTCCAGATTTGGGGAGGTGAGGAACTCCTTGTTGTGGCGGTCATTGTCCACAATCCACCTGGCTATGCCCATGGCAAGGGCGCCGTCGTGTCCGGGCTTGACGGGAACCCACTCCTGGGCGTGTGCTGAGGCTTTTGTGGCCCGGGGGTCCACCACCGCGAATTGCAATTCGCCCTTTGAATGTCGTTTGGCGACAATAGCGCCGTACGTGTTGATGCCAGGTTGCAGCGCCTCGTAAATATTTGCGCCAAAGACGAGTATGTATTCAGCCGACCTGGGGTCGGTCTTCAGTTCCACCTGGCGTTGTTCCGTGAGCGCCCAGTTTCCCATGCGAAACCCCAGACCGCAGATATCAGTGTGCCCAATGCGGTTTTGGGACCCCATGGATTTTTTGACAAAGCGATCGATAAATTCCTTACGGCCGCTTTGGAGACGCCCTGTGATACAGACAAATCCATTTCGTTTAGGTCCAAGCGAAGGATCGTCAGGATTGATTGGGGCATCGCTATCAAGCGCTTTGAGCCCTTCAATCTCGCGATCTTCGCCAAGATGAGCAAAAAGCTTGCCCCCGTCTGCAATTTCAGCCACCAGGGTTTCCCAGTCTATGGGCTCGAACTTTCCGGAGCCGCGGGGGCCGCTACGCTTCAAGGGGCGAACCAGGCGGTAAGGGCTGTAGGTCTGGTTGATGCCATCCATGGCTTTGCTGCAAACAGAACTTGGCGTGGCAAGGGCCTGGTCAGCAGGTGTTTCATAGGGAAGTTGCTCAAAATGCATATTATAGGGGTGATACGGATTTCCTGAAATGCCGACCAGTTTACCATCCTTTACAATGCCGCGAATGCCGCAATTGGCGTTGCAAGAAAGGCAGACAGAGGTGACGACGGATGCTTTTGGATCTATGCGCAGCGGGGTTTGCCCCGGGCCGATTTGTTGTGTTGCGGCAGCAGCCTTTTGCGGCAGGGCAGCGCCAAGTGCGGCAGCAGAGGCGCCGATTGCCGCTGTGGTCAGGAATGTTCTTCTGTTTGTATCTGTGGCAGTCTTTTTTTTCTTCATATCGATACTCCTTATCAAGCGCCGGAAATGGTGTATCTGGTGCTGGTGGCAATGCCCAAGTCAGGCAATCTTTCGCGTAGATCTGCGCGGGCGAGGTACTTAGCAAATTCGCCTTTCGGCGCATTGATGTCGCCAAACAGACGCGCGTTGGAAGGGCAGGATTCCACACAAGCCGGCTGCAAACCTTCGGCCAGGCGATGGAGACAGAAATCGCATTTATCGGCTTTGCCGAAACGCGGATCTATGAATCTTGCATCATAAGGGCAGGCGGAGACACAAGCCCCATCTCCTGTACATTTGTTCCAGTCAGTAACAACAATACCATTGGAAAGTTTGCTGATGGCCTTGCTGGGGCATGCCGGCAAGCAGGCCGGAGTATCGCACTGGGTGCAGTTCTGCGGCGTAAAGCGGCTGCGAACTGTGGGGTATTCTCCGTCTTCAATGCTCGAAACGGTTGTAAGAAAGTAGGACCGTGCTGTTTCGTTTTGAAATTTGCACGCGGTAACGCAACTGTTGCACCCCATGCATCGTTCGGTGTCGATGATCATCATATAACGGGCTTTGGCCGGTGTTTTGGGAAATGCACAGGCCTCGTCCGACAGGCTCAGCCCAGCAGTTCCAGCCATCAAAATAAGCCCGTTCCTGAAAAATGCTCTTCTCGTAAGCATATGGCCTCCAAAACGTCCCGACCCGAAACTCGCGGGCCGGGACGGCGAATATGTAGTGAAGGCGACTCTCGCCGCCATGACTGGAGATTAGTCTGCGGTAAAGGTGACGCTGTAGGTGAAGGCTTTGGCGTCGAAGTAGTTGAGGGTTTCGTCATCCACCTGGGCAAAGGGGTACATGAAGTAATTGAGGGGGGCGCCCTTTTGCTGCGGGGTAAAGACAACGCCACGGGAATCTTTGCTGAGCGTGATGCGGAAAAGGTCATCCCCGCCCCAGAACAGTTTGCGCCAGTCCTGGGTGGCTTCGTCGCCAAGTTCCAGTTTGTGCACCAGCATCATTTTACGTACGTCGGCCGGGTCCACCGGCACCCACCCCTTGCCGGGGAGATAGAATTCGGCCCAGCAATGGAAAGCGCTGGTTATATCACCATCTTTTGGAGAACCGAGCCTGAGGCCGTATACATCACGTGCCGGCACGCCGGCTGCTCTGGCCAAAGTGACGAAAACTGTGCTCAGGTCTGCGCATTTACCGCCCCCATTGCATTCGTCCAGCGTTCTACCAGGCTTGGCTAGGCCACAGCCTTTAACGTTGGGGTCACGGAAGGTGTTCTCTACGGTCCAATCGTATACGGTCTTAGCCTTCTCTAAGATACCGGTCTTTCCTTGGGTGATTTCTGCGGCCTTTTCCTTGAATGCATCAACGGGGATCTGGTCAGTGTTTGCCAGATATTTTTCACGGATTGGGGCAGGAATGGGCGCGCCGACATCTTTGAGCTCTCCCACATTCCGAGATCCCAGCTTCACATGATAGGTCATGGTCATTTCAGGTTTTGCGCTCAGGTCGCTCCAACCAGTATACAGGAAAAGAGCGTTACTGTGCGGATCGCGATAGACAGAGGATTCAGACGCATTGGTCTTGATCCGCAAGTCAGATATCTCCTGAGCCTTGTTGGACAAAGGGTATGGAGTCCATAATTTGGCTGTTTTGGAATCCGGCATTACACTGGGCTTGATGGTCAATGTAACTATGCCGGAATATGGTTCAGCCCAGGAAAATGAACTTACTGAACAAAGCAAGAATACTGCGACGATGATACGTAATGCTCTCATGGCACCCTCCATGTTATAGTGAAATGCAATTTGAAGACTCTACATTTAGGGAGATGCATTAACAAATTGATTCTTGTCTCAATTTGTCGAGTAAAGTATGGAATAATTCGATAGTATTGTTGTGCTGAAATAAGCATTTATTGTTGTTTTGTGATGTTATTTTGAACATTATGTTTGAAAATACATGCGATATGTTTGTATAAAAATGAAAATAAAAAAACCGCCTGGCAAAAATGCTGCCAAGCGGTTTTTTATAGCTTATATGGCTTGAGTGCTTATTCTTTCTTGGTAGATGATGTGTCTTGTTCAGCCTCTTTTTGATCTTTTTTGTGATCGTGGTGTTTTTTGTCCTTTCCCCATTCAGTGAGACCTTGAATGGTACGGTAAAGAGTTGGCGTGATGACAACGCCAAGCAAGGTCGCAACGATCATTCCGAAAAAGACCGATGTGCCAAGAGAGTGGCGGCTGGCTGCGCCTGCTCCACTTGCAATGACAAGAGGCAGTGTGCCCAGGATAAACGCAAAGGCGGTCATCAGGATTGGACGAAAGCGTAAGTGGGCAGCTTCAAGGGTGGCATCCCGCACAGATAAGCCTTGTTCATGTCGCATTTTAGCGAATTCAACAATGAGAATTGCGTTTTTCGCCACCAAACCAATAAGCATGACCAATCCGATTTGGGCGTAGACGTTGTTGTCCAGTCCCAGGCCGAATTGCCCCAGCATGGCGCCGAAAACACCAAGCGGCACCGTGAAGAGGACAGAGAGCGGAATGAACCACGACTCATAAAGAGCTGACAGAAAGAGGAAAACCATGAGCACGCCGAGGCCGAAAGCAAAGATGGCCTGGCTGCCTTGTTTGACCTCCTGAAAGCTCATGCCGCTCCAGTCAAAGCCATATCCATCGGGAAGTTTTTCTTCGGCCACTTCTCGAAGCGCCTGGAGTGCCTGCCCCGAGCTATAGCCAGGGGCGGGGCTGCCAGAAATCTCCACCGTCTGGAACAGGTTGAAGTGCTGCACGAATTGCGGGCCAAGGATTTGCTTTACATTGGTCAACGTGGAGAGCGGCACCATTTCGCCGGTTGTGGACCGCACATAGTAGCTGCCTATCTGGTCAGGACGAATGCGAAAAGGCGGCGCCGCCTGCAACATCACCTTGTAGGTTCTGCCGAACTTATTGAAGTCGTTGACATAATATCCACCCAAAAATGTTTGCAGGGTGGAGAATATGTCACTGATTAGGACCTTTTTGGTTTTGGCTTTGGCGCGGTCAACTTCCACTTCCAGCTGGGGAACATCTGCCGTGAACGAAGTAAAGGCGCGGGAAATCTCAGGCCGTTTGTTCAGCTCCGCCAGAAAGTCCTTGGAGACCTGGGCCATTTCTTCGATTGTATGGCCGGAGCGGTCCTGCAGCTCAAAGGTAAAACCGCCGGAGACGCCAAGGCCGTTGATGGCAGGGGGGTTGAAGACGGAAACCACTGCCTCCTGCATCTGGTTGAGTTCTTTGTAGGAGGAACCGAGGAGATACCTGAGTGACGTATCCTCGGTCGTCCGCTCTGACCAGTCATCGAGAATAATGAACATACTCGATGTGTACGAACTGGTGGAGCCGTTGAGAATATTGTAGCCTCCAAGGGTGAGGACATCGGATACGCCCTTCTTTTGTTTGAAATAGTCCTCGACCTTTTTCATCACCGCATCCGTACGCTGCAAGGACGCAGCAGCCGGCAAGGTGACGTTGGCCATGAAGTACCCCTGGTCTTCATCGGGAACAAAGCCGGTAGGGACTTTTTCGAACAGGCCCCAGGTAGCGAAGAGCAGGACGCCCAGAATGGCAAGGGTGACCACGGAAAGGCGGAGCGCCCCCCGCACACTGGCCAGATAGCCGCGTGTCAGCTTCTCGAAGACATTATTGAAGAGCCGGAAGAACCAGGCAAGGGGACCTTTGCCTTCGCTTGCAGGTTTCAACAGCAAGGCGCAAAGCGCAGGACTCAAGGTCAGGGCGTTAAGGGTGGAAATGGCCACTGAGACGCTGAGTGTCAGCGCGAATTGCTGGTAGAGACGTCCGGTAATGCCCCCCATGAAAGTGACTGGGACAAACACCGCGATGAGAACCAGACTGGTGGCGATGATGGCGCCAGCAACTTCTTGCATGGCCTCCACCGTTGCCTGACGCGCACCCACACCTTTTTCGTCGATTATTCGCTGCACAGCCTCGACAACAACGATCGCGTCATCCACGACAAGACCAATGGCGAGTACGATACCGAATAATGATAGTGTGTTGATGGAAAAGTCCAACACGGTGAAGAACGCGAACGTGCCGATGAGAGAAACAGGCACCGCGATCATGGGAATAAGCGTTGCCCGCCAGTTCTGGAGGAAAATAAAAACCACGAGAAGCACGAGGAAAAGCGCCTCGTACAGGGTTTTCATAACTTCTTCGATGGAGACGCGGACAAATTTGGTAGTGTCAAAGGAGACCTTGTACTCCATTCCCTGGGGAAAACGATTTGAGTAGTCCGCAACAAGATCGCGCACAAGGCCGACAGTCTCCAGCGCATTGCCGCCCGGGAGCTGGTAAACGAGAATGGAACAGGTTGGCCTGCCATTGAGCCGGCTGAAGGAGTCATATGAAATGGCGCCCATTTCCGCCGTGCCGAGGTCACTCAGGCGAATGGTTGAGCCGTCCGGATTCGAGCGTATGATGATATTTTTGAATTCTTGAACTTCACTAAGACGGCCGCGGACACGCACAGTGTATTGGAATTCCTGTCCCGGCGGCGTCGGCGGTTTGCCCACCTGACCGGCGGGCGCCTGAACGTTCTGTTCTCCGATTGCTGTGGCAACATCGCTGACGTTGACGCCCAGGTCGGCCATCTTGGAGGGGTCCAGCCAAATGCGCATGGAATAATCGCCAGCGCCATACACGGTGACACTACCCACACCTTTGGTACGGGCAATGGCATCACTCAGGTTGATGGTGGCGTAGTTGGTGAGAAAAAGGCTGTCGTAGGTATTCTCAGGACTTATGAGGTTGATGACCATGAGAATGTTGGGGGAGCGTTTTTTCACGCTCAGTCCCTGACGCGTAACATCATTGGGCAGTGACGGTTCGGCCAGGCTGAGGCGGTTCTGCACGTCAACCGTGGCCATATCGAGGTCGCGCCCGACTTCAAAGGTGACGGTTAGGTTCATGGTCCCATCGTTGGCAGAGATGGACGACATGTAGCTCATCTCTTCCGCGCCGTTGACCTGCTCCTCGATGGGCGTCGCAACCGTATCGGCCACGACTTCCGCATTGGCGCCGGTGTATGTGGCCGAAACCTGAACTGTAGGTGGTGTGATTTCTGGATACTGGGCAATGGGCAAGGTCAATATTGCCAAGCCACCCAGCAGAGTGATGATGATGGAGACAACCCCCGCAAAAATGGGGCGGTCAATGAAGAAGCGAATCATTGCGCGCCTCCGGAGGCATTTGGCGATTGTGCAGCGCCTTCATCCATTGTTTCGCCGTTTTCAGACGCGGCAGCTCCGGATTGCTGGCTGTCTGTTTCATTGTCTCCACCAAGACTCGTTTTCAATTCGCTGAAATCAAGTTCGGTCTTTTCCGGTTCGATGGTCTGGCCAGGATTGATTTTTTGCAACCCTTCTATGAGTACGAGGTCGCCTGCCTCGAGGCCCTTCGTAATAACAACGAAAGAGCCGAGTTCTTGTCCTGGCGTCACTGTTTTGCTTTGAACCTTGCCATCCTTGTCCGCCACAAGGCACATTTTCATGCCTTGCACGTCCTTTAAGGCTCGCTGGGGCAGCAGAATTGCTTTTTCATCCCTTTCTACTGCAAGACGGATGCGCGCGAATTGACCAGGGCGCAGCAGGCCCATGGAATTTGGAAAGGTCACACGCACCCCTATGGTTCCGGTATCCTCATTCACAGTGGGGTCCACCATGTTGATGGTGCCCTTTTGGCCATAAAGGGATCCATCCCCCATGACGAGAATCGGCACGACTTTGGGAGGCGTTTTCTCTTGCTGCGCCTGCTTCATGTACTGCAGGTAGTCAGATTCGCTGATGTTGAAATTTACATAGATCGGATCCACCGAGGTGATGGTTGCGAGCAGGGTGTTTTCTCCCTGTCCCACCAGGTCGCCTTTTTGTTTCTGGGCGCGGCCAATGCGGCCGGAAATGGGCGCTTCGATGGTGGTATAGCCAAGGTTGAGTTGGGCCTGTTTGACGGCTGCGTTGTCCTGTTCAACTGTGGCTTCCAATTCTTTGGCCGTCGTTGCCCTCGTATCCAGTTCTTCACGGCTGATGGCGCCGGTTTTGTAAAGCTGGCTGAAGCGCTGCAGGTCAACTTTGGCTTTTTCCATCGTCGCCCTGTCTCTGGCCAGTTGAGATTGCGCTTCTTTGAGAGCTTCCTGGTACTGGCTCGGGTCGATGGTAAAAAGAAGGTCCCCCTTTTTAACGGAGCTTCCTTCCTCAAAATGTCTTTTTTGCAGGTAGCCGGCGACTCGTGCACGGATTTCAACCGTTTCTTTCGCTTCAAGTGAGGCAGAGTATTCAGCAATGAAAGGAACTTTTACGGGGGTGACTTCCACGACCTTGATTTTAGGAGGGGCTTGTTGCGGCTGCTGCGAAGACTGTGCAGCAGGTTGTTCGCTTTTCTGTTTTTCGGCTTTGGAGGCTTGTTTGTCTTCACTTTTATCGCCGCATCCCGAGAGCAGCATCAGGAGGGTAAGCAGAACAAACAGTGCGAGCCTGGAAGGCCGGAAGACGGGCATTGGACGCGAACTGGACATGGACGTCTCCTTAGATAGCTGGGGCAGGGTATAATTGGACTCTGCGTTCATCACAGGAACAACGATTTATTGAACTTAGATAGATAAATTATGCGTCGGAGAATAGCAATAGTGCATCACAAATAATAAACTTGAAAAAAGAAATCTTATTCATCCTGCATTAATCTGGAAAGCGCCCTGCCAAGAGCAGCGCGGCTGCGTTGTTTACTGCGGAGGTGCCCTCTGGGACCTTTGCGCGCCTGAGCGTTGCGCTCCACAATCGAGCGACTGAGGTTTTCAACGAAATCCCCGTAGGCTGGCTTTTCGCAAGCTTCATTAGTTGAAGGTTTTTTTGGGTTGTTGCCTGAAAAGCAGGAAGGAAATGAAGGGGGCTGGCCTGTTGCCGAAGGCGTGTGCTCTTCATCCTTGGCAGTATTGTGTTGCAGCAGGTCAACGGGGTGTTTCATGGAGGCATCCTGTTGTTGCGTCGGCGTGGATATTAGACCGGATTATCAGCGAGAAGGGTATACCCTTTCGGTTACGTTTATACGTCATCTTGGGCAACAGCGCTGCAGTGCAGCGATAAAATCACGTACGTCCTCTTCAGTCGTGTCCCAGGATGTAACAAAGCGACATTCATTTATTTCCGGTGACCATACATAAAAGAAATATTCTTCCTGCAGTCTGGAAATCACGTGATGTGGCAACATGGCGAAAACATGATTGGTCTGTACTGGGCGCGTCAAAGTCACTCCTGGTACAGTAGTAAGGTGTTTTTCAAGCATTTTTGCCATTGCATTAGCTTTTGCCGCATTTTCATGCCACAGGTTTCCTTCGAAAAGGGCTGTGAACTGCGCACCAATATAGCGCATTTTTGAAAGTAATTGCATGGATTGCTTGCGAACATACTTGAATTCGTTGATCTGCTCCTGCAATGCCGGATTCAAGAACACGACCGCCTCGCCGCAGAGCAAGCCGTTTTTGGTGCCTCCCAGGCTTAGTATGTCTACGCCGAGATCTCGTGAACATTCCCTGAGTCCAAGGCCGAGGGCAGCTGCCGCATTGGACAGACGAGCGCCATCCATATGAAAGATCAGGTTATTATCATGGGCGAATTTCGCCAGGGCTCGGATTTCTTCAGGAGAATACACTGCGCCGAGTTCGGTGCACTGGGTTATGGAGATAACCTTGGGTTGGCTGGTATGTTCAAAACCAACCCCATGCAGGGCTGGCGCACAGGCATCGGGGGTTATTTTCCCTTCCTGGGCAGGTATCTGCAGGAGCTTTGCCCCGGTTAAAAGCTCCGGAGCGCCGCACTCGTCCACATTCATATGCGCGGTTTGCGCACAAATGACGCCATGGAAGCTGCGCGTAACAGCCTTGATGGAAAGAACGTTCGCACCAGTTCCAGTCAGTACGAAAAAGGGCGCCACATCGTGGCCGAAAATGCCGCGCAGACACGCAGTGGCTTTTTCCGTCCAGGGGTCGGCGCCGTAACCGATGGCGTGGTCCTGGTTGGCGTCGTTTATGGCTTGAAGGACTTTTGGGTGGATTGGGGCGTTGTTGTCAGAAGCAAATGAGCGCATTGGTTTTGATCCTTGATTGCTGGCGCATATACGCCGCGTTCAATTAAGTATAGGCGGCGTGAAATAAATCAATGCGTCAGTCCTTGCAAGGGCATGAAAAAAGCCCCCTGTGGGTATGCAGCTACATCCCACAGGGGGCGTTGTCATTAATAATGGTGCTTGATTTTTGGTTTGGGAGCGGGTGGTTTTACACGGGTTTTCATGCGCGAAAAAGTGGACTGCATGCGCATGATGCGACTGCTGACCGACTGGGTAAGCCGCATAAGCGGCGAGAACCGGCCATCAGGGCCGACCTTGACGTAGTAGCCTTCCTCTTTAATGGTGGTTGCGTCTCTTTCAGACGTCAGCTCCACCACGTGCCCTTTTCCCAGGGAAGTGACACCGATCTGTTCCCCCTCAGGCAAAGTTTCGGCAAAGAATTCGGTGCCTCGGATACCAACCGTGGCAATGGGAGTCTTCAGGTTGAAGCTGTCTGGTTCGCGCTCCACTATTTTGCCGGTTACCATTTTGACGAATCCCTTGAAGAGGCGACTGGCAAAGCCAACAATTCCATCAGGCTCCTCGTCAAAAGAATACTGCTCCATGGATATGGATGTGTTTTCACCCATGCTGAGCTCAGTGTCGTCAATAAATTTGACAATCATGGCCGATGCAGAGCCGGTATTCAAAACGTCCTTTTCATAGATCGAGGCTTCTTCCTTCAGGCTGCGTCGCTCTGCGCCATTGACGGCATAGGCCGTACCGTCAAGATTAACCACTGTTCCAATGGCCTTGGTGGTTTGCGCAGCCGTGGCGTGCGTTGGCGTCATACAATACGCTGCCATTAGAAACGCCAAGCAGAAAAATAGATATACAGATACTTTCATAGACGGCCTCCTGAGCTACGGGACGAACCAGGGGTCAAATTGATGTATATCATACCATACGCATTCGACAAAGATATGACAAATGGTTTCATGACAAGGGGCAGATGCCTTTGTTTTACAAGAGACCATCCTCTTACAATCTCCATCCGAAAGGGGCGGAAGTCATTTGGGAGGTACTGCTCCATGCGTGCATGTCGTCATTGCTTTCTCCGGTATTGATTATTTGACTGTCCGTGCGGCTTAGATGATATCGAAAATTAAAGGTAAGGCATTGGATGCCTCATTAATAGAAAAGGGGGGTGATTTCGGTGTAATTTGTTGGTGGAATTAATTATTTAGTGCGAGTCTTTTGTGCTGGCGCCGCATCTGCGATAGTGTCTCCGCAGTAGATGGAAACGACGCCTGCCATGCAAATTATTGTTTGCAGCATATGCATGGGTCGCAGATTTTGTCATGCAAGAACAACACAGCTTGCCGCAGCCTCCCTCTATAGATTCAACCGTGGCGTAACAGAATTGACACAGAAGGTGATTTGGGTATTGTGCACGGGCTTCACGTTGTGAAGCTACGGCCGGAAACCCTTTTCGGCCGATTCATGAACCCAATCCAAGGGATGGTTATGGAAATCGACAGATTTCTGCAGTTTATGCCGGTATCTATGATTCCAGGTGGCTAACGTTGTTTTTCTATCAAGGAGGTGTCGCCAATGACCCAAGCCGGAGCCGGAATCCATTGCATCCTCGAGTTGCATGGATGTCCCTTCGAGCTGCTGGACGATGAAGCCTTTGTCCGCAGCGCCATTGCCCAGGCCGCGAAAAAAGCCCGCTCAGAGCTTCTCACGCTCACCAGCCACAAATTCACCCCGCAAGGGGTAACGGCCCTGGGCCTGCTCGCCGAATCCCATATTTCCATTCATACATGGCCAGAAGCCGGTTATGCCGCCGTGGATTGTTTTACCTGCGGTGATAACTGCGTGCCCCAACGCGCGTGTGATTATCTGGTGGGCGCCATGCAGGCGGATAACCACTCCTGCCTGACGATTCCCCGGGGCAAGGGCGTTGTTCACGAGGTTACAGACGACACCGACTGCACCTGTCGGGCCGAACCGCACGTCATGGGTATGGCCCAATGAGCGAACCTCTGGGTGCTGGCCTATGGCTGCATGAGTATAATACCCCCTGGGATTGCCACAGCTTCGGTATCAAGCGCCTGCTTGCGCAGCGGAAGACTGCCTTTCAGGAAATGCTGGTTGTCGAAAGCGGGCAATACGGCAAGGCATTGATTCTGGACGGTAAATGGCAGGTCAGCAAAGCCGACGAGTTCCTGTATCATGAACCCCTGGTGCACATGGCCTGTTGCTGTGCCGGGGCGCCGGAAAGGGTGCTGATCCTTGGGGGCGCCGACGGAGGGGCAGCGCGTGAAGCCTTGAAATGGCGCAGCGTGAAGGAAGTGGCCCTCGTTGATATTGATGGCGATGTGGTAGCGGCCTGTCGCGAGTTTCTGCCAGAAATCCATAAGGGGAGTCTGGATGATCCGCGGACCACAGTGCACGTGCAGGATGCGTTGGATTTTGTGGCGGCCAGCTCCCCAAAATGGGATGTGATTGTTTCCGACCTCACGGATCCCATTGAGGAGGGGCCGGCGTTCGCTCTCTTCACCCGTGAGTTCATGGATTCCTGCCGCCGTATCCTTACTCCTGGGGGCGTGCTGGTAATGCAGGCAGGGTGCACGGCGCCGTCGGAAATGCGTTTGCACGTGCGGCTGGCCAGCACCATGCGGGCTGTATTCGGCCACGCGCATTGCTTTGGTTCCTACGTTCCGAGCTGGTCCTCGCCCATGGGCTTTATTCTGGGCAAGAACGCCTCTACACCCCAGGAAAAAGAGGATGCAGCAAAGGGGCTGCAGCTTACTCCGGACAAGTTGGACGCACTGCTTGCCGCAAATGTGGCGGGCGAGTTGCGCTGCTTTGATGGCGAAGCTGCGGCCGGCATGCTGCAGCTGCCAAAATATCTGCGCGACGCTCTGGCTGCTGAAACAACTGTGTATACTGCGGCGGCGCCCCCGGGGTATTATTTGGAAAGCGGCCTGTATCAGGAATAGCATGGAGATGCGTGTGCGCCCCGAGCGCGAGTTTTTGCACGCCCCCCTCTTGACCCTGGCCCCCGCCCGCGTGTATGCATCTCTTCTTCCGATTGGCCCCGTAGCTCAGTAGGATAGAGCACAGGATTCCTAATCCTGGTGTCGCAGGTTCGATTCCTGCCGGGGTCACCATCATGGAAATGAGTAAGGCCAGTCTCTTTTGAGGCTGGCCTTTTGTGTTTGTGAGGCTAGCGCAGGGTGCTTTTTTGGGCTTAATAATTTCTGATGCGTTGTTTCAGCCCTATCTATAGCCAAGTCATAACATCTATTCTTTTATGCAGAACACCAATAACATCGACGTGTTGCTCGTCGAATATATAAAAAATAATGTGCTTGTTGATCTTGAGCGAGTAGTAGCAGGTTTTTATACTTGGTCTGCCTCTACCGAGGTTGGGATTTGCAGCCAGCATATTCAGCTTCTTTTCAATCTCTTTGAGATATGCGTCAGCCTTTTGTTCTCCCCAAGTTTCAAAGGTGTATTGCCAAATGGATTTCAATTGTCCTTTGGCGGCAAGCGTAAGGCGAATATTACGCATTGATCTCATTTTTGGCTTCTTGAATGATGTCCGAGATACTTGAATCGGAGAACTCATTGTTCAAAGCCTGTTTTTCACCAAGAGCCAATTCTTTCCGCAAGGCATCAAGCTTCATGAGGTTGACAAGTTCTTCATGGTTTATCATGAACCGTAAAGCGTCTCAGATCACCTCGCTGGCATTGTTGTAATATCCTGATTCAACTTTCTTTTTTACTTGTGCTTCCAGCTCCGGCGTAAGGGAGATATGCATGATGCTCCTCCTTTGATTATGAATAAAAATGTCCCAAAATTCAAAGATTATCAAAGTTTGTATTTCGTGGTGTATTGGTGCCGTCGTCAAAAAAGTACATTGATGCCAATTTATTGCCAACCTTGGGGTTGAGAAATGGTTGTTTTCGCATGAAATTCATTTCAGAATATCCATTTATTTCAGAAATCTATGACTGAGCTCCTGAATTCCTAATTCTGGTGCTCCAGGTTCGAATCCTGTCGGGAGCACCATTTTTAAGTATATCTTTGGGTTAGACGGGGTTTGAGGCTGGCCCTTTTTTTGTGCTGTCAAGCGGATATGCCAACCTCGGGATGAGGGTCTGGTTTTGGATGTGCCCTCACCACTTTGCTTGGATTATTTCGTCGCGACATCATGCAGGGATATTTTCCGGCAGGATTCGCCGATCTCTATGCTGTTGGGCGCCACCTTATGGACAACCGGCGCGTCCTTGTCTTTGACGGAGTCGAAAAGCGCGGCGGCCAGTTGTTGGATGTCTTGCTTTATCGTCGTGATCTTGGGATAAAAATAGGACAGATCGACCCCGTCATACCCCGCCACGGAAATGTTGCCAGGCACGGAGATGCCAAGTTTGTAGGCTTTCATGATGAAACCCTGGGCGATTTGGTCGTTTGCGCAAACCACTGCGGTCGGCGGCTCGTTCAACGACCAAAAATACCCAAGCGCTTCCACCCCCGTCTCCCAGGAAAAACGGCCGAGCTCGAATATATAGTCTTCAACGACCGGAAGGCCGTTCGCACTGAGCGCATCGAGGTAGCTTTTCTTTCTCGTTATCGCGGACTGGTATTTCTCTTTCGGGCCGACGAAGGCTATTTTTCTGTGGTTCAGATTGTACAGATAATCCATGAGGCGCTGGATGCCTCCATAGTTGTCCGATGTGACGAACGAATAGTCCTCCCCTATCGAGCGATCCAGGCAGGCGATTTTCTGGCCAAAATCCATATCCGTAAAGAGATTGTAATTCACGCCCTCCGTCAATATGCTTCCTGTACAGCGAATGCTCTGGCAGTAGCGTAAGTATTTCTCCTCCCTCTCTTGGTTGTCCTCAGTGTCGCAGATCAACAACGTGAATTGATTGTCGAAACATATCTTGTTCAGCTCCTTGATCAGGGTGCTGAAGAAGGGGTTGCCGACATCATAGACAAATAATGCAATGGAGTTCGATGTCTTGGAAAACAGGTTTTTTGCCAGACGGTTGGGAACATAATTATGTTCTTGTATAACTGCCTGAACTTTTTTCCGGATTTCAGGAGACGTGGATTCAGGCTGATTGATGACGCGCGAAACCGTCGCCGTCGAGACCTTGGCCAATGTCGCGATTTCTCTGATGCCGATAGCTTTCTTGAGCCGTTTTGTATTCGCCATGATGTATGGGATGCCATGGTTGTAACTTGTTTCTGTACGTTGTGGTTGAATTATAAACAGCTTTGACGCCTTGTAAACCCCCCCTTCGTGCCCGTCCTCCAGGGGAAGAGAGGTTGCATCCAACAGCTTAACCGAACTGACTTGCTGATAATATTCTAACATCATTGCACATGAATCGGCGGGGGGGATGGGTGGTTGGGCGGGGGAGCCGGCTTGTTCATCTCGCGCCCGGTCCCGCCAGCCTGAACTGGAGGCCCTCCCGTTCGCTAGCAGGCTTCCTGGCGTCCGCAGCAAAATTCGTCTCGCGATGGACCGTACCTTTCACCCTGGTCTGGCTGGGCCGCGCCCGCGCCAATCCCCGGGATCCGGGCGCATTGGCCTGCGCTGCATCGCGGCTCGCGGGAGGGCAAGCCCGCTCTCGCCCTCCGGCCGGATGACAGGAGAGGTGCGCCTGCGTTCTCATTCCCCCGCCACGGACGGCGCCCGGCCGGTGGAGCGGGCAATCGCCGTTGGGAATTCCTTTGATCGTCGAGGGCGCGATTCGTGAAAATGGGAAAATAAACGCATAACAGCTTGAAAACGCGACAGTTGCGGGTTGAGCATGTAGGATTATTCAGAAAACCTATTGACACGGCCGCAAAAGCAGGCGTAGAAGGTTTGTAACAAGTTACATTCAGATAACACGTGGCAAACTCTTCGGAATGCTCAAAATGAGGAGGAAGACCGTGAACAGTAGGATCAAGTCGTTACGCAAGAGGCTGTTTGAAACCGAACCGAGAATCTGTTCCGAGCGCAGCAGCATTTTCACCGCATCCATGAAGAAAAGCGAGGGGATGCCCATTGCCCTCAGAAGGGCGAACGCGTTCTACGATGTCCTGAACCAGATGACCATATTCATTCAAGATGGCGAACTCATCGTCGGCAATCAGGCAAAATGGATCAAGAGCGCGCCCATCTATCCGGAGTATTCCCACGAATGGCTGGAAGAGGAGTTCGCCGGAAAGCCGTATCGTTTTGATGAACGCCCGGGCGACCGATTTTTTTACGACGAGCAGACCAAAGAAGATATCCTCGACGATCTCAAATACTGGAAAGGGAAAACCCTATACGAGAATTTCCGGAAGCTCTTGCCGGAGGAAGTCAATGACGCCTGGAACGCAGGGGTCATCGATGACACCTGGGTCACAAGCCAGGGGCTGGGCAATGTCATCGTGGACTACGAACTGGTCGTCAACAAGGGGCTGAAGGACGTCCTCGATCGCATTGACAAGGAGCTGGCCGAACTGGATCTCAAGGATGTCGGGACGGTAAAAAAGAAATGGTTCCTGGAAGCGGCGCGCATCAGCAACCAGGCGGTTCTGCGCTTTGCGGAACGTCTGGCCGAGGCCTGCGAGGTCAAGGCCGCCGGACTTAATACAATCGAGCGAAAGCAGGAGCTTTTGCGCATCGCGAACAATTGCCGCACGGTCCCCTATGGTCCCGCGCAAACGTTCGAGCAGGCCGTCCAGAGCATCTACATTATCCTGCTGGCCGTGCATCTGGAATCCAACGGGCACGCCATTTCTCTCGGCCGTTTCGACCAATACGTCTACCCCCTCTACAAGAAAGAGCTGGAGCAGGGCACGATCACGCACGAGCAAGGGCTTGAGATCGTCGAGGCGTTCTTCATCAAATGCAACGAGATCAACAAGCTGAGATCGTGGCCCGACTCGGAGTTCTTCCTCGGATACCAGATGTTCATCAACTTGGCAGTGGCTGGCCAGACCGTGGACGGCGAAAACGCCGTCAACGACGTCTCCCACCTTTGCGTGGAAGCCTGCGCCGACGTGAAGCTGTTCACGCCCTCTATTTCCGTGAAATGGTTCGAGGGAACCGACGATGCCTTCATGATGAAGGCCCTGGAAGCCGTGATGGTCCATCAGGGCGGGCAGCCCGCATTCTACAACGACAAAGCCTTCATCAGGACCCTGCGGGATCTCGGTATCGCGGAAGAGGATCTGGTCAATTGGGCGCCGGACGGGTGCATCGAGGCGTCCATCCCGGGAAAATGGGACTTCGCTGCGAAAGGCCCGTGGTTGAACGTGGAAAAGGTCCTGGAAATTACGCTCAACAACGGCGTCGATCCAAGAACCGGCATCACCTTCAAGAAGCTTGACAAGAACATCGAAGATTGCGCCTCAACGGATGAAATACTCGCTGAATACAAAAAGATGCTGACGTATTTCATGGATCTGCAAGTCGTCACTGAGCATATCAGCGACGAATTGCATGTTCTGATGGACATCAATGCGTTCCGGGCATCGCTCGTCGAGGACTGCATCGGCAGAGGGCTGGACTTGGTTGAAGGCGGGTCGGTCTACTCCGTGGACGGCGGCCCCACGGCCGGTACGGTCAGCGCGGGCGACGCGCTCGCCGCCCTCGAAGAAATTGTCTTCGTCCAGAAGAGGCTGTCCATGCGACAATTGCTTCATGCGCTTCAGACCAATTTCGAGGACGGGACGACCACACCTACGGGGCCGCAGATCCAAGCCTTGCTGCTGAACAAGGCGCCAAAGTTCGGTAACGACGACGACAAGGCGGACAAGTGGGTCGTAGCCGTGGAAGACTACATCGGCTCCTCCTACCGGCATAACTACAAAAGCTCGAAATACGGCAAGGGGCCCATACCCTGCTGCTATTCCTACAGCCAGAGCCCGGTCACCGGAAACATCGCCTTTGGGGCCTGCATCGGCGCCACGCCGGATGGCAGGAAGGCCGGAATGCCCGTGAACAACGGCATTTCGCCCGCTAATGGTTCGGAGCGGGAAGGCGCCACGGCCGCATGCAACTCCGTGGCCAAGCTCCCAAGCATCTGGTTCCAGAAGGGCGCCATCTTCAACATGCGCCTGACTCCCGCTGCCTTGGAAAATGCCGAAAAGCGCCAGAAGGTCATTGATATGGTCAAGGTGCTCTTCAACAACTATGGCCAGCAAATCCAGTTCAACGTGGTGGATGGCAATATCTACAAGGAAGCGATGAAGCGGCCGGAGGACTTCAGGGACCTGATGGTTCGCGTGTCCGGGTACAGCGCCCTGTTCACCACGCTGGCTCCTGTCGTGCAGCAGGATGTCATTAGCCGGGTGGAATTGAATGTCTAAACCGGCTCAGATCGATCACGGCGCGGGCTTTGTTTTTAACATAGAACGCTTTGCGACCGATGACGGGAAAGGCATCCGAACGGTTGTATTCATGAAGGGGTGCGCATTGCGCTGTGCGTGGTGCGCCAACCCCGAATCACAATCCTTCAGGCCTACCGTCCTGTTTCATGAGAACAACTGTCAGGGATGTGGCTTGTGCCGTGAAAGTTGTCCGCAGGGCGCAATACGCCTTGATGGGTCGTACGGCATGATCAGCGATCCGGATACATGCGTGGGATGTGGCGCCTGTACGGATGTATGCCTTTATAATGCCCGGACACTGTGTGGGCGCCACATGGATGTTCAGGAGTTGCTCGCCGTCCTGTTGAAAGACGCTCATTATTACAGCATGTCCGGAGGCGGAATAACTTTCAGCGGCGGGGAACCGCTGCTGCAAAGCAAGTTTATCCGTTCACTTTCGATGGAATTGAAAAAGCATTCCATCCCGGTGTTGATCGAAACCTGCGGTCATGTTTCGCAAGATCATTTTGATGATGTGCTCGATACGACAGATTCGATGTATTTCGACATCAAGCACATCGATTCGGCTCTCCATAAACAATACACCGGCAAGGGCAATGAGCTTATTTTGCGTAATCTGACGTATCTCAGTGAAAACTACAAGGGCCAACTGTCTGTCCGGTATCCATACATACCTGGAATCAATGATGACGTGCAGTCCATTGATGCCATGGTCGAGGCCGTATGCGGACTGCGCCGAGTCGATGAACTGGTCTTCCTTCCATACCACCGGCTTGGGCTTCCAAAATACAAAGGTATGGGCCTGGAATATCAGTTTGGAGAAATGAAGTCGCTGAAGAAAGATGCCTTGTATCATCTTCTGAAGCGATACCAGGATTGTGGCATACCAGTACGGATACAATGATCGATCGGCGCACCGCGTCATTGATTTAATACGTAGTGAGTTCGATTTACAAGGGAATTAGTCATGCCTGAAACAAAGCGTTTGATCGCTCTCGATTGCGGCAACTCTTCGTATCGTATGGTTCTGGGGACATATGCCAACGGGAAGTTGTCCATGGAGGTTCTGGCCCAGGAAGAGAACGCAATGATCAGGATGAACGGGATATATTACTGGGATACGGTAAAGATATACCAATTCCTGATACGGAACCTGAAGAAGTGCATTTTCCAGGGTATTCGGCCCGACAGCATCGGCATATGCGCCTGGGGCGTGGATTTCGCATTCTTCGATAAAGATGGTTTCAGCCTCGGTGAGACGCTGAGCTATCGCAACACCATGGGGCAGCGGATACTGGACAGGCTTTCCGCAAAACAACAGGAAGATCTCTTCTATAAAACAGGGATACTCTGTGACCGCATCAATTCCGTCTATTTGATGAAGGCCTTGCAGGAAATCATGCCGGTCCGGACGCAGTCGGCCAACCGTCTTTTGATGTTGCCGGATATCTTCAATTATCTGCTGACCGGAAAAATGGTCAATGAGCCGAGCGAGCTCAGTACGACGCAGCTTATGAGCGCGAAGACCCAACAGCTCGACGTTGAGGTCTGCGAGCGGTTCGGTATTCCGGCCTCCTGGTTCTCTGCCATAGGCCGGCATGGTCGGGCGATCGGCGACCTGCAGCCATCCGTCAAGGAGGAACTGGGCATTACAGGCCCGCTTCCGGTTATTTGCGTTCCTTCCCATGATACCGCATCCGCCGTCGCGGCGATCCCCGCCCAGGAAGACTCCTTTCTCTTCATCAGCTCAGGCACGTGGTCGCTCATCGGCACGGAATTGTCTGCTCCGATCATCACGAAAGAGGCCCTGGAGTCCCGATTTACCAACGAGGTGGGAGCATTCGGAAAGATCACCTTACTGAAAAACTGCACTGGAATGTACATCCTCTCCCGTATGAAGCAGGAGTACGAAGATGAGATGGGCCAGTCCAGCTCCTGGCAGGATTTCTTGAATCTGGCGGAACAGACGGATGAAGATCATGTCATTGACGTTAATGATGAGCGGTTCTTCAATCCGGCGCATATCTCGCAGTCCATTCATGAAGCCTTGAAAAAGCACGATCCGGACATCCCCTACAGATTCCCGGTACTGATCGATGCCGTGCAACGATCGATGGCAAAGAACTACGCCAAGACCTTGTACGACTTGGAGCGGGTCACAAAGAACGCATATAATCGCGTCTACCTGGTTGGGGGAGGCGTCCGGAACACGATCATCAACCAGCTGACTGCGGATTACAGCGGAAAGACCGTCATAGCTTGCGGCGCGGAAAGCACGTGTCTTGGAAATCTTGGAACACAACTCAACTACTTTTTCCCTGACTTGGACCTTAAGAAAATACGGGAAACGATTCGCAGGTCGATTGACATGGTGAAATTTCAACCCGCCGCCGAATAATGGATGTTTGATTCTTTTCCTGTCGTGAACGTGGGAGAGGAAAAGGGGTGAGCAGCAGTGACAGTAAACATACTTGAAATGAAGGACATCAATAAAAGCTTTTTTGGCGTGGATGTTCTCAAGAACGCGCAATTGGAAGTGCGTCCAGGCGAAGTGCATGTCTTGCTCGGAGAAAATGGAGCGGGCAAGTCCACTTTGATCAAGATCTTGTCATCCGCCTATAAAAAGAACTCCGGTCGCATTCTCTTGGAGGGAAAAGAGGTGAATTTTCACACCCCCAAAGAAGCGATCGATGCAGGCATCAACGTCATTTATCAGGAATTCAATCTCAATCCTTATGTTCCGATTTATGAGAACATCTTCCTTGGCAGGGAATTCACCAAGTATGGCTTTATAGACGAGAAGAAGACCATCGCCGAAGCCAGAAAATCAATGGACAGGATTGGGTTGAAAGTGGACCCCAAAACCCTGGTGGGCGATTTGAGCGTGGCGCGGAAGCAGATGGTCGAGATCACCAAGGCCCTGAACGGAAAGCTGAAGATTCTGGTCCTTGACGAACCGACCGCTGCGATCACGGACACGGAAACAACGGAGCTTTTTAAGATCGTCCGGGAACTCAAGGCGAAAGGCGTTGGAATTATCTACATTTCCCACAGGATGAAGGAACTGTTCGAGATTGGCGATCGCTGCACGGTCATGCGTGATGGCGAATTTGTCCAGACCGTGACGCTCGAAGAAACGTGCGAGGACGAACTTACGCGGATGATGGTTGGCCGTTCCGTCAGTTTTGAAAAACGGGTCAACAACTACATCGACGAGGAGCACAAAAGCCTGGAAGTCACGGGGCTCTGTTACAAGAAAGTGGTGAAAGACGTCTGTCTGGATGTCAAACGCGGAGAGATACTCGGCATTGCGGGCTTGGTCGGCGCAGGACGCACGGAGCTAGCAAAGTGCATTATAGGGGCCTACAAGGCTCACTGTGGCACCGTGAAAGTGCATGGAAGAGAGCTTGAAAATGTCTGCATATGCAATACGATCAAGGAAAAAGTCGTCTACCTGAGTGAGGATCGCAAGGATGAGGGATTGGTGCTCATTCACGGCGTAAATGATAATATTGCTCTTCCAAATCTGTCCCGCTTCAAGAACTTCCTGCTAAATGACAAGAAGATCACCTCCGTTGCGAAAAAGTATATCAGCAAGCTGAAAATCAAAACCTCGTCTTACAAAGCGCAAGCAAACACTCTCTCCGGTGGCAATCAGCAAAAAGTCGTTATCGCAAAATGGCTCTGCATCGATGCGGATGTCTACATCTTCGATGAACCAACTCGAGGCATAGACGTCGGGGCGAGAGATGAGATTTATGAAATCATGTACGAGCTGATTTCCAATGGAGCTTCAATAATAATGATCTCTTCAGATCTTGTTGAGATCCTCAAGATGTGCGACCGGGTTGCGGTGATGCACGAAGGTGAAATCAGACATACTTTTGTGAATGATGCCTCTTTGACGCAGGAAAAATTATTGTCTTATGCTTTGCATGGAGGGACTCACTAATGGGAAAAGTAAGCAAGTCTGAGTTTTTTTCGAAAATTGATATACAGTCTCTTGCGCTTTATATCGGCGCTGTACTCATTTTTATCACGTTCACAATTCTATGCAGCGCGTATGGCAAGAATTTTTTCACCCTTGGTAACATGAAAAACATCATCAACCAGTCCGCCGTCATTGCGGTTATTGCCATCGGACAGTCCATTGTCATTTTAACCGGCGGCATCGACTTGTCCGTCGGCTCGATCGTCGGGTTTGTCGGCATTCTCGGCGGATTGCTGCTGAAAAGCGGCATGCCTCTCATGATGGTCATCGGCGTCGTGCTCATTTGCGGTTGTATTATCGGTTTTGCAAATGGGTATTTTGTCTCGTTCGGCAAGGTTCCCGCTTTCATTGTGACATTGGGAAGCATGCAAATTATCCACGGGTTGACCATGGTGCTGAACACCGGGCGTCCAGTCTCCGGTTTCCCCAGTGAACTGCGCATGGTGGTCAGCGCCAAAGTCATGGGCATCCCGATTTCCATCATTTATGTCTTTTTACTGTATGCCATCATGATCACCGTCATGAAAAAGACAACCCTGGGACGGTGGTTTTACGCCATTGGCGGCAATGTCAACGCCGCAAAGCTTGCGGGCGTCAAGACGAAGCAGATTGAAATGCTGGCTTACGTATTTGGCGGCCTGTTTGCCTCTATTGGCGGCATTTTCCTTCTGTCACGCCTTTCATACGCCGACCCAAACGCAGGCATGGGCTATGAGCTTGATGTCATTGCGGCGGTTGTTATTGGCGGAATAGCGCTCTCCGGCGGGAAAGGCAGTATCGGGAACACCCTGGTTGGCTCGCTTATTCTCGGCATGCTGAAATGCGGCCTGCAGATCCTCAACGTCCCGGTATACTTCCAGACCATCATCATCGGCATAACGATTATCGCGGCCGTGTACCTTGACAAAGCGAAAGAGAGAAAAGCTGAATAACACGTAACGAGGAATGGAGAGGCTCATGAAAAAGGTGACATTCTACACGCTGGCGTCCTGTTTTCTCATTTTCAACCTTATCTTGTGTTCCGTGCCGGCATCCGCGAAGGAAAAAATGGTTATCGGCTTTGTGCCCATGACGTTGAACAACGAGTACTTCATCACGATGGTCAATGGAGCTCGTCAAAAAGCCAAAGAACTCGGCGTTGAGCTCGAGGTGCAGGCTGCCGACCAGCATGCCAGTGCCGCCGCGCAGCTTACGATTATCGAAAACATGATCACCGCCGGCGTGGATGGAATCTGCATCGTACCCAGTTCATCCGAGGGGCTGGTGTCCGCGCTGGAACGCTGCAAAACCTCCAACGTGCCGATCATCAACCTGGACACAAAGATCAATAAAGAGGTGCAGGACGAAGTCGGCATGGAGGTTCCCTTCTACGGCACGGACAATTACGCCGGCGCGGCCGAAGCAGGAAAGTATGTCGTGAAGCATTTTGACAAGGGGGCCAAAACCGCTATCCTGAGCGGAATCAATGGCCAGCAGAATGCCGCCGACCGGCGCAACGGCTTCTACGATCAGGTCAAGGATCACGTGAACGTTGTTGCGGAACAATCCGCCAACTGGGAAGTGGACCAGGGCTACACCGCCACGCAGAACATCCTGAGCGCCAATCCCGACCTGCAGTTGATCTTTGCCTCCAACGACGGCATGGCGATCGGCGCGTTGCGCGCGGTTGAAGAAGCCGAAAAAAAGGAGCAGGGTTTTGACGCCATTTCCGAGGCGTTGAACCTGGTGGAAAACGGCGACATGCTGGGCACCGTAGCCCAATATCCCGCCGAAATGGGCATCAAGGGCGTCGAGAACATCACCAAGTTGATCAATGGCGAAAAGGTTGAAATGTACATCAACACCGGCGCCAAGCTCATCACCAAGGACAACGTCAAGGAGCACAAGGACTACTCGAAGCAGTTCGCTGACTAAGAGAGCAATCCGTCACGAGATTCTCAAGAGATTTAAATGCCGGGAATCTGTATTACTCAACCCTAATTTGTGTTGTTCAGCTGCTCGATCATACGGCTTTCCGTGCGGACAAAAACGGGAAGCCGTATTTATCATTCAACCCACAGGAAGGATACACATGAAGTTGCAGGAAGAAAGGAATGAACTTGTCAAATATGGAAAGCTCATTATTCAGGCCGGATTGACCAAGGGCACTGGCGGAAATTTCAGCATATATAACAGGAAAGAAAAACTGATGGCCATCACCCCTTCCGGCATTCCCTACATGGTCATGCAGCCGGAAGAGATCGTCATCATGGATTTGCATGGAAATATCGTGGAGGGCGATCTCATTCCTTCCTCCGAGCATGAAATGCACGCCACGGTCTACAGGGAAAGGGAAGACGCCAATGCCATGATCCACATCCACTCGACGTTTTGTACCACGCTTTCGGCGCTCAACGAGCCGTTGCCCGCTGTGGATTATCTCGTGGCGTTCTCCGGAGGGAAAGAAGTGAAATGCGCGGAGTACGCGACCTATGGCACCCCCGAACTGGCGGCCAACGCCATGAAGGCCATGGGGAAGCAGAACGCCGTTTTGCTGGCCAACCACGGATTGAACGTCGTGGCCGGCAGCATGATGATGGCCCTTGCGATTGCTGAACAGATCGAATTTTGCGCCGAGGTATATATCCGCGCAAGAAGCGCGGGCACGCCGGTCATTTTGAGCGAAGAGGAGATGACGACGATGGTCAAACGCTTCGCCAACTACGGCCAGCGCAAAGAGGGCTGAGCGCCATCACGGGAAGAAGACAGGCGGATATATTGCGATAAGTATGATCACGGCTGGCGTGATCGTATCAGGCGCGGGATTTCCGCCTGCCTTTCATTGCTTTTTCTCGGCGTCCTTGCCCTTCGGGTCATCGAGACGCAAGGCTTTTTACGCCGCCTGGAACAGGCTTTTCGGGTGAGGCCGTATCTCAGGCAAAGACCTTTCCGGCGCTGTTTCCGTTCGAGGCTTCCCTCCCTCTGCGGGCCCTCAACGCGGCATGACTGAATCACAGGGCTCCACCTTAGCAAGGCCGCGAACTTGTCCAACCAACCAGGACCACTTCTGTCCATGGATTTCATGCACGACCAGCTTGAAGATAGCCGCACGTTCAGGCTGCTGAACGTGCTCGACGACTTCAACCGTGAGGGACTGGTGTAAACCTCCCCAAGTTAGTACCAGCCAAAAGTAGAGATTTCCTGGGGTGAATGGGCTTCGAGGTACTCGGCTGGCGTCAGGTCGCCAAGTGATTCGTGGGGCCGTTCCTCGTTGTACTCCTTGATCCAGTTCTCCGTGATGTCCTTGACCTCAGTCAAAGTGCGAAAGAGATAAAAATCAAGCACTTCATTGCGGTACGTCTTGTTGAAGCGCTCGACGTACGAATTCTGCGTCGGCTTGCCCGGCTGTATGAACTCCAGGTCCACGCCATGGATTTCCGCCCAATTGGCCATGGTCACCGAGACCAGTTCCGGTCCGTTATCCATTCGAATCCGTTCGGGAAGCCCACGCCAGGCAACAATACGGTCGAGCACTCGCGTCACCCGCGCCGCCGGCAGGTTTGTATCCACCTCGATGGCCAGGCACTCCCGGCTGAAGTCGTCCAGCACGTTGAAGGTCCGGAATCGCTGCCCGCTCATGAGGGCGTCGTGCATGAAGTCCAGCGACCAGCACACATTCGCCTCGGGTGGCACGGCCAACGGTTGCGGATTCCTTGAAGGCAACCGCTTCTTGCCCTTGCGGCGCAGATTCAGCTTCAACAGGCAGTATACGCGGTAGACCCGTTTGTGGTTCCAGCGATAGCCGTGCCGGCGAACGACAGCGAAGAGCTTGCCGAAGCCGTAGCGCGGATAGCGTTCGGCCAGCTTGAGCAGTGCTTCGATCACGGGCGCGTCATCCCGCGGCGTAGGCTGATAGCCGTAGACGGTCCGACTCAGACGCACTGCGGCGCATGACTGCCTGATACTCAGACCGTGTTCATGACGCATATGATCGATCAGATCGCGCTTCTCAGCCGGCCTTAAAGCTTTTTTGCGATAACGTCCTTGAGCGCCTCGTTTTCCAGGCTTAAGTTCGCGAACATGCGCTTGAGCTTGCGGTTCTCCTCTTCGAGCTCCTTGAGGCGCCGGATATCCGAGGCGTCCATGCCTCCGTACTTGGACTTCCAGCTGTAGTAGGTCGCTTGGCTCACGCCGTATTCGCGGCAGACATCAGCAACTTTGCGACCGCCTTCGACTTCCTTGAGAATCTTGAGGATCTGGCTTTCAGTGAATCGAGATTTCCGCATTGCTTCCTCCATGGGAACCTTTTGCCAGAAATCTCCAGTTTTTGCTGGTCCTGTTTTACGGGAAGGCTACATAAGTATAACAGGCTGTTGAAGAATGGCAGTCTGCAGCGTTGCTGCGATAAGGGCAAACCCTCACGTACGCCTAATACTCATTGTTCTTGTTTTTTTTGCGCCATACATCTCATCATTTTTGAACAGTCTTTTTTATGTACTTTTTCAACACTCTAACGAATTAAAATAATTACTTGACAACAAGGTTAAAGAGTCAAGCATTATTAAAATATTTAATAAAGGGCAGGTAGTTTAAATCCTATGGGATTACTTTGTATAATATTCTTGGCATAACTAGCATCGTAACATATTATTATCCCAGTATTTTCTTTTATATAGCATTGTGAAAGATTTTTATCTCCATGAACTAGCTGCTGCTCAAATCTATACCCTGAAATTATTCCACATACATAATAATTGTTAGAGGTATTTGCATTGTACTTTTTGAACACGACAGGCCCTCCAGAAAATCCAGGATTATTATGTCCGTCTAGGTATATTATGTCCATGTCGTTAGTCTTTGAGAAGCATGACACAGTGGCTTTTTTTACAAATGGGAAAGGAAAGTCATTGTTAAGTTTGCCTAAGTACTCAGATAGTCCATATGGAAATCCTAAAAAGAAAACATCTTGCCCATATGATAGCCCCGTAGAAGAAATTTCTAAAGGATGTCTTGGAGATAGTTGGATATTTGTTTTTAAAACAGCCACATCAATTTGACCAGTTGTAACTCCAACAGTCTCGGATTTAATGGTTTTCCATTCGCTGTTATGAAGTATTTTAATTGTTTCTTGAGCGCTCGAATTATCGAATAAATGCCTAGCAGTGACTATGTATTGTCTATTGTCGACGTCAACGGTGAAGCAAGTTCCTCTTCCATTAGAGGTCTCAATTTGAAAAACTCTCTGAATGACATTGCTTGTAATCAAAACACACCTGTCTTATTATATCTTTTGTAATGGTTTAATCGAAGAATATTCTGATATTATTTTTGTCTAAGTTCATGGCAAATCCATATATGACTTCTAGTTCGTAATTGATATTAAATGCGTTACCACAAGAAACGTCCATACCCATCCTCTTTGATCAGCTACACAAACTCATCGATTGATTTGGTCTCAGGGTAAGGTTTATTACGAAGCCATTTCCGAATCTACCCATCCAGTAGATCTTCCAATTCTTCTGAGATTTGACATAGCTCGCTTTGGCAATAGGACTTTGGACTTTTTGTGATGGTTCCATGAAGTGAGGGCGAATCTCGAACAGCTCGACTGTCTGCTTCTTGGGATCAACCTCGAATCCTCATTTGAG
Source organism: Desulfovibrio biadhensis (assembly GCF_055388615.1). NCBI lineage: Bacteria > Pseudomonadati > Thermodesulfobacteriota > Desulfovibrionia > Desulfovibrionales > Desulfovibrionaceae > Desulfovibrio > Desulfovibrio biadhensis. The sequence continues at coordinate 4,429,472 of NZ_AP042477.1, read as the reverse complement.
CTTGTCATGGAGATAATTTGGCGGTCCCTGTTCTTTGCAAAATATTCTAAAATTTGTTTTGTACTAATTTTATATCATAGAGTGGTATTAATTACAAGATAGTTAACTTGTATTTCTATGGTTTGTTCCTGTCTATCGTCAATTTTCTAGATTTAGTAAAGCAAAAGGCCAGTCTCTTAACGAGGCTGGCCTTTTATGTTTGCTCGGTATGTCAGTGAGGTAACTACTCACCGTTATTAGCTGTTCCTTCCTATTTTTCCTTTTCCCAGCGCTCTATGCATTCCTTTATTACGTCGTGGGCTTTTGCCACATCGCCGAAGCCCAGGACCTTGGTTGTGCCAGGCTTCTTGAGGTCTTTATAGTGGGAAAAGTGGTGCGCGATCTTGTTTTTCCATTGTTCGCCCAGGTCCTCCATTGATTTGATGCGATTGCCCGTGTTTCTGTCGTCTGAAGGTACGCAGATGACCTTATGGTCCATCTCATTATCGTCTTCAAACTCCAGGACGCCGAGGACGGTGGCCTCTGCGACCACGCCCGTAGGCATGGGTTCGTCGGTAACAAAGAGGACGTCGAGTTCATCGCCGTCATCATCCAGGGTGGCAGGGATAAAGCCGTAATTCACGGGCTTTGCAAATATCGCGGGCTCAACCCTGTCCAGAACCATGATTTTTCTTTTGCGGTCAAACTCGACCTTGTGGGAAGACCCCATGGGTATCTCAATAACAACATTGATGGTTTTCCCTTCAGCGTACGGCGTCAAAATGGCGTTGTAGTCCATGATTTCTCCTTTGAAGCGCTAACCGGTTGATTTGCAGAACAATGATAAACACCTGCTACAGATCATACGACACTATCGCCTCCAAAGAATATTGGCAATCGGTATTGATAAAATATGAAGCGCTTGCGCTGCATTGTCAGGTTAGAATTATTTTACAATAAATCGCATTTTTATGTCCGTGCCCCTTTTTCGATACAGGGAAAATAAAAAAGCCCCTTGAGGAACGCTCAAGAGGCTTGACCAGATACAATAGGACAAAATCGGAACAACAACTGCTTCAAATAAAGGGAATAAGCTCCAGCAAATCAGCCATTGTGTTGAAGGCCTGGAAGGCTTCAAGCACGTCTTCGGCGTCGTAGGCAACAGTCAAAGCGTCCACACGTTCTGTGCGAGGCACGCGCAGGGCGCGGTCTGCACCGGAAGCCGTTGAAAATTGTACTTCCAGGCGCACAGTGCCTTGAATTTGCCAGATAGGGGGCGGTGAACTGCGGCGCATGGCGTTTTCTGCCGCGCTACGGACCAGCTCCTGACATTTCTCCGGCATGGGAGTCAGCACTGCATAGCTTCCTATGCCTTGCTTCACCGCCACGGTTTCCACGCCGGGAAGCAGCGCTTCCGCTTCGGCGCAGGCTGCTTCGTCTCCCGCCACCAATGCCACCGGCGCGTCATAATACCCGGCCAAGGCGGCATTAAGGCCCAGTTCGCCCACACTCACGCCATTCAAGCGCAGCTGCTGCACTCGGCCGGAAAAAATATGCGGTATGGTTGCGTCTGCAGTGGCCGACATGGCATGCGTTCCGACAAAAAAAACAGCGTCAAATCCTTCCTGAATCCCTTCCATCATGGAAAGTGGACGTGGCCCGCCCATGATGAGCCGCGTCTTTGGGTGAAGCATTTCAGGAAGCAGATTCACCCCTACATTGTGGGAATCAGCCACCAAAACATCCGTGGCGCCGTTCGCAAACGCCGCTTCGACTGCCGCGTTCACTTCTCGCGTCATCCATATCCGCGCGCGCTCGTACTCACGTTGCCCGGGGCGTGTATGCTCATGACGCGTCACACACCCGATTCCCTCGATGTCTGCGCAAATAAAAACCTTCATGCGATTGTCCTTTGGTATTGTTTGCCGGCCGACTTTGGTTCTCCTGGCCGAAAGGAGTAAGTTTTATCCGTACAGGTGACAAACCACGGTATGTCCGTCGCGCTCCACACATGGGGGGGCGGTCTGACTGCAAATATCCATCTTATCCGGGCACCTGGGGTGGAAACGGCAGCCTTGGGGAAGGTCCACCGGACTGGGAATGTCCCCGGAAAGGGGCGCCAGGTCTTGTAAACGGGTTGGATCAGGTTGCGGCACCGCCGCCAGCAGGGCTTGGGTGTACGGGTGGAGCGGTGCATCAAAAAGACTTTTTGTGGCAGCGCTTTCCACCAGGGAGCCACAATACATTACGCCAATATGGTGGCTTACGTGGCGCACGACGGTCAGATCATGGGAAATGAACAAATAGGCAACCTGTCGCTGCTGCTGTAGGGAGCGCAACATGTTTAGAATTTGCGCTTGAACAGACACGTCCAAAGCGCTGGTGGGTTCGTCCAGAACAATGAAGTCGGGGTTTGTGACCAGGGCCCGCGCCAGGCCGATACGTTGGCGTTGCCCACCGCTGAATTCATGGGGGTAGCGGCTCATGTGGTCTGGTGAGAGACCCACTTCTGTAAGTTGGGCCGCCACACGCTCTTCCAGCTCGCGCCCCTTTGCGAGATGGTTTACGGCAAGGGGGGCGCCCACAATGTTTTTAATGGTCATGCGCGGGTCCAGAGACGATTGCGGATCCTGGAAGACCACGGACAGTTTCCGGCGTATAGCGCGCAGGGATTCCCCTTCCAATGGGGTGATGTCTTCTTCACGAAAGAATATGCGCCCGCCATCTGGTTTGAGCAAACGCAGGATGCACCCGCCTACGGTGGACTTGCCGCTGCCACTTTCTCCCACCAGGCCGAAGGTGCCGCCTTCCTGCACTTGCAGGCTCACGCCATCCACCGCGCGTACGCAACGAGTGGCGCGCCCCATGAATCCTCCGCGGAGGGCGAAGCGCTTTTCCAATCCCTGGAGCTCTATCACGGGTGCATTCATGCCAGGGCCTCCGCAAATAGATGGCATGCCACGTGCCCCCCTTGGGATGTGGGGGAGATGGGAACCAGCGGCGGGATGATTTGATCACAAGGTCCGAAGCGTTGTTCGCAACGGGTGTGAAACCGGCACCCGCCAGGAGGCGCAATAAGTTGCGGCACCGTGCCCGGGATTGAAGCCAGTTCTTCGGTCATGCGCCCGCCTGCACCTGGTATGGCAGCAATGAGCCCTTGCGTATAGGGGTGGCGGGGGGTGGCGAAGAGTTCCTTAACGGGGGCGCATTCGACAAGTTGCCCTGCGTACATGACGGCCACCCGGTTGCATACCTGGGCAACAACGCCCATGTCGTGCGTGATGCACAGCACAGTCATATCGCGTTGTACGGCCTGGTCTTTTATGATTTGCAAAACCTGCCCCTGTACGGTGACGTCGAGGGCGGTGGTTGGCTCGTCTGCCAGAAGTATTTCAGGATCACACGAAAGCTCCATGGCAATCATGACGCGCTGGCGCATGCCCCCGGAAAGCTCATGCGGGTATTTGCGCAGAATGCGCTCAGGGTCAGGCATTTGCACCTGGGTCAGCGTTTCCATGCAGCGTTCTTCGGCTTCCCGGCGGGTAAGGTTCTGGTGCAGGCGCACGACTTCCGTCATCTGGTTGCCCACAGTGAATACTGGATTCAGGCTGGACATGGGTTCCTGAAAGATCATGGATATCCGGTTGCCACGAATACTGCGCATACGTCGTGGGGAACAGGTAAGGAGGTCTTCTCCCTTAAAGGAAATGCGGCCCAAGGTTATTCTGCCCGGCGGGGTAGGGATGAGTCGTAAAATGCACCGTGCTGTGACGGACTTGCCGCAACCGGTCTCGCCAACAAGCCCCAGTATTTCACCGCGGTGCAAGTCCAGTGAAACATCCTGCAACACTTTGGCGGTGCCCATGTGCGTGTCGAATGCGACACTCAGGTTGGCGATTTGTAAAAGGGGCGCATCATTATCATACATTGGGTTCATCTCCTGATGCGGGGGTCCAATACATCGCGCAGGGCGTCGCCCAGGATGTTGAAACCGATGACTGTGCTGAGGATGAAGAGCCCTGGAAAGGTGGCGTACCACCATTGGTCCATGAGAAATTTGCGTCCAACGCTGATCATGGCGCCCCATTCCGGGGTGGGGGGTTGCGCACCCAGACCGATGAATGAAAGCGAGGCGGCGATCAAAATTGCGTCGCCCATGGTAAGCGTGGCCAGGACAATGACGGAGTTCACGCAATTAGGGAGCACATGGCGGCGGATGATCCAGCCATGTCCCGCACCGGAAACCTTTGCAGCAGCCACAAACGGCATTTCACGGACGGCCAGGGCCTCGCCCCGCACCATGCGTGCGAATTTGGGAATCATCACAAAGGACACGGCCATGATCGCGTTGGTGAGATTAGGACCCATGGCAGCGGCAAGGGCCATGGCGAGCACCAGCGCAGGAAAAGAAAGGATAACATCCATAACGCGCATGATGACGTTATCCAGTTTACCGCCCAGGTATCCGGCCGTGGCGCCGATTATTGAGCCGAGTCCTCCAGCTATGATAATGATAATGACACCGATGCGCAGGGAAATACGCGCGCCGTACATTATCCGTGAAAGAATGTCCCGGCCGAGTTCATCCGTACCAAAAAGATGTGCATAGGAAGGCGGTTGCAACCGGTCGCGCAAACTGAGCGCAATGGGATCGTATGGCGCAAGCCAAGAGGCGGAAAAAGCCAGAAAAAGCATTATGGCGAGAATACACCCCCCCGCCACTGCGGAAGGGTTGTGGCTGAGGATGCGCAGGGTGAGCAGCAGTTCTCGCAAGCGCGGGTGTTCGGCCAAGGTTTCACGTATGCTCATGGTCAGTACCTGATGGTGGGATTGAGCGCAGCGTAGAGCAGATCGACAGTAAGGTTGATGCACACGTAGGCAAGACTGACCACCATGGTGAAGCCCATAATAGCCGGAAAATCCAGATAGTTTACCGAATCCACAACATATTTTCCCATGCCGGGCCAGGCAAAGATGGTCTCGGTAAGGATAGCCCCGCCAAGAAGCTCGCCAAACGAAAGGCCAGTTATGGTAACTGTGGGAATAAGCGAGTTCTTAAAGGCATGCTTGAGCACCACTTTGATCTCGTGCAGGCCGTTGGCTCTGGCTGTGGTGATGTAATCCTGTCCCAGCACCTGGATCATGGAAGAGCGCACGATTCGCGTGATAATGGCCAGATAGACATATGAGAGACAAAAGGCTGGGAGAATGATGTGCGCCAATGCCTGACGCAGGGTCTGCCAATTGCCGGTAAGCAATGAGTCGAGAATGTACATCCCTGTGATATGGACGGGAGGCGTGGTGGCGATATCAAGTCGTCCTGAGCCCGGCAACCAACCAAGATTTCTATAAAAGACCAGTAGTAGCATAAGGCCCAGCCAAAACACGGGCGTTGAGACGCCAAAAACGGAAAACACCCGTGTCAGATGGTCAGTCAGGCGATTTCGGCGCACTGCCGCCAGGATGCCTAAGGGGATACCCACGAAAAGGCAAAGCATAAGGCTGGCAAGCGTGAGCTCCAAGGTGGCAGGAAAATAGTCGGCAAGGTCTTTGGTTACTGGCCTATGGTTGCGAATGGATACGCCCATATCCCCCTGTACCAGACCTGTGACAAAGCGCAGGTACTGGATGGGGAGTGGTTTATCCAATCCGTGGGAGGCGCGGATTTTGTCTATTGCCTCACGGCTCGCTTTTGGCCCTGCAATCATAGAAGCAGGGTCGCCAGGAATAGCGTGCGAGATAATGAAGACCAGCACCGTGACCCCGAAAAGCACAGGGATCATGTAGAGCAGGCGCCTTAGAACGTAGTGAAGTATGCGCATAAGTAGCAGTGAAAAAGGCGCGGCTGCTTGAGCAGCCGCGCCATATTACCGTGGTTCGAGCTTGTTAGTCCTTATAGATGTCTTCGAAATTATACATGCTTTCAAGCATGGGGTTGAAGACATATCCCTTTACGTTTTTCCGAAGCGGCACGATGGTCTTCACTTGATACAGGAAGATGTACGGAGCATCTTTCATGATGATGTCCTGAGCTTCATAGTACAGTTTGGTGCGCTCGGCCACGTCGGCCAGGCTGGCTGCTTTGCGTACCAGTTCGTCGACCTTTTCGTTTTTATAGAAGCTGCGGTTGCCAGGCAGGCCGAAGTTGTTGGAGTCAAACCAGAAGTTCATGAACATGAAGGGGTCGGCAAAGTCAGGGCTCCATGCGCCAAGACAAAGTTCGAAATCGCCCTTGTCTACACGGTCGCGCAGGGTGGGGTTGGCCATGAGCTCCAGTTTCAGCTTGACGCCTGCTTCGGCAAAGTTGGCCTGCATGATGGTGGCAATCTGTTCCCAACTTGGGCGGCGTTCAGAATAGATGAGGGTCAGCTCAAGATTCTCTGCATCGGCTTCCTTCAACAGTTCCTTGGCCTTTGCGATATCCTTGCTGTATTGCATGGCGTCTTTTTTATGCCCCCACATTCCTTCAGGGACAGGGCCGCGCATCTGTACGCCATTGCCTTGCAGCACGTAGTCGATGATGCCCTTGTAGTCTACGGCGTAGCTGAGGGCCTGACGTACACGGGGGTCCTTCAGTTTGTCATTCTGGCAATTTACGTACACGTATTCAACAAGCTGCGAAGGGTAGCGGTTCACAACCACGTCGGGGTTCTTCTCAAGAGCGGGAATCTGGTCGATAAGGATGTTTTCCGCGATATCGACATCTCCCTGTTCAAGGGCCATGCGCCTGTCGGCAGACTCGCTCATGAAGCGGATGATGACTTTCTTCAGTTTGGGAGCAGTGCCCCAGTAGTCGGGGCGGGCTTCCAGAACACACTGTTGGCCGCGCGTCCAGGTCGTGAGCACAAAAGGACCGCTACCAGCCGTGTTTTCCGCCAACCAGGCCTGAGCCAGGTCGCCATCCTTTTCATGTTCCATAATCTTGGGGCTTACGATGGAAGCGCCATCAGTGGCCAAAGTCTGTAGAAAAGGGCCGTAGGGATTTTTAAGCGTGATTTCCAAGGTCTGAGGATCCAGAACCTTCATGGAGGCAATGGCGCCGATGTTGTCGGCAGGCCCCTTGCCAATGTCCAGCGTGCGTTGGAATGAAAAGCGCACAGCTTCGGCATCCAGGGCTGTGCCATCGGCAAAAGTGATGCCAGGCCTGATTTTGAACGTCCACACCATGCCATCATCAGAAACGGTCCAGCTTTCTGCTGCGGAAGGCTCTACTTCCGTGGAGCCGACTCCGTCCACGGTTTTGTATTTTACCAGCCTGTCATAGCAGGGGTAAATCTGTCGCCAGTCATAGTTGTCACTGGAAACACCGGGATCCAGAGTGTGAATGTCAGAGGAGACGCCTACGACAAGCGTATCCTTATCCGCCGCGTGGGCGGGAAGACACAGGGCGAAGAAAAACAGCGCTAACAGAAGGCAACGTTTCATGTAGGCCAACTCCTTATGATTAAATTTAACGAATTAGTTAAAAAACACTACGCCCGAGGGGGTGTTTGCGTCAAGGAACTATTGAAATGCAGTAAATTAGCCCCACCTTTCCGGTGTGCTTTTCATCTGTTGAAAGGCTTTGTAAAAGGCCTGTATTGTTGGCTTATTATGTTGATGTTTGTGGCAGTGATTTTTTTGGATTTATTTTCCAAAGATTGTTTTCTGTAGGGCCTCTGATTATGTTTAATAAAGCAAAATGTATAATTTTTTATAAAATTGTTATCAGGTTGATCATCCTTTTTGTGTTCGGCATTCATGTAAAATTATTGTTTAGTGGTGGTGATCTGTTTAGTGTTGTTTCTTTTGTTGTGGTGTGACCTTAATTTTGTATTTAATAATTCTTTATGAATTAAAATCTGCATAAAATATATATATTCAGTTTTTTAAACTGTGTTGTCGTAATATGTATGAATTTTGTATGATATGTTCAATTCTTTGCTTAATTGGGCATCTAGATTTTTTATTGTTCCAGAAGTAAATTTTCTTTACTTGCCTGTTTCCCTTGGAGTAAATCACGCTTTATTTAATATTCAGGAGAACAGGATATGACACAAAAGCGTTTGTGTACGTTGTTTTTAGCGTGTTTTCTTTTATGTTCCTTTTTTTTGTACGGGGATACATGGGCCCAGGATTCACCTCAACCGGGGGATACGTGGGTCGAACCTGTCACGGGTATGGAGTTCATTTGGGTTCAGGGCGGTGAATTCGAAATGGGGCAGGGAATCTACGAACGTATGTGGCTATTCATGCGTACAGGTTTCGATGGTGATGCTGAATTTTCGGTGGAGCGCCCCAAACATAAAGTCAAAATTTCCGGCTTTTGGATGGGAAAGCGGGAGGTCACGAACAAAGAGTATCGCTTGTTCCGGCCAGATCATGACAGTGGTGACTTTGAAGGGCACGATCTAAATGCCGACGAGCTACCGGTTGTCCAGGTCGATTGGAACGATGCTGCGGCTTTTGCGGCATGGCTTTCAAAACAAGGCAGCGGACATTTTCGTTTACCCAGCGAAGCCCAATGGGAATATGCCGCACGGGCCGGTAAATCTGACCTGTTCACGTGGGGCGATGACCCGATTCAGGCCTGTAAATATGCCAATGTTGCTGATATTACCTCAGGTAACCTATGGCCGGATTGGGTAATAATTGAGTGTGACGATGGGCATGCTACTGCCACGCCCGGAGGCACCTTCCCGCCCAATGGCTTTGGTTTTGAAGATATGGCTGGCAATGTTTGGGAGTATTGTCAGGATCAGTGGCAAGACGACACCTACGCGCTGCAAGCCGACAACGCTCCTGTTGTAGACCCCTTGGTTGCGCCCAAAGAGGGGCAGCGGATTGTTCGGGGAGGCAGTTGGGCCGATTTTGAGATTGCCTTGCGCACGGCCTACCGTAGAAATTATACGGTTGAAACAAAAGATGAAGTCATTGGTTTCAGGCTGGTGCGTTTACCTTAAAGCACCAGCCTGAAAAAAATGGACCGGCTACTGCGCCATGGTGCAGATCGGTTTGCCCATGTCGGTTATGTTGCCGCTGGTGATATCGAACTGCCTTTTTTGTTTGTAAAGAACCGAGAACCCCTGGCTTTCCCACGTAGCAGCTTCTGGGCAAGGGGTCTCTGTCGCCGCTTCGGGAGCTTCTGTCGTCCACTGTAGAACATTGCCCTTCATTACTGGGCCGTCACCGTTTTCGGTAAAAGATGACGCCTCCAGCAGGGATGCATCGTTGGTGAGATCATAGACCAGAAGACCGCGGGGATCGGTGCCTGAGCCACAGTCGATGAGGGCAACGCTCCCCGCCATACCCTGAAAATAGCAGTAGTCGTCATCTTCTATAGTGGGGGCCACGCCATTCTTGGCCGCCACGCACATCTCCTCTGGCGATTTCCCGGGGTCGATCGCCATAAAATGCAAGGAATCGGATCCAGCTTCCTCTTCTGAGACTTCAATGGCTACATATTGCTGGCTGGTGTAGCAGGTATTGTTGCCCATGAAGCGTATTACCACTGGATCGGTGCCCGGGGTGACATAGTAGGGTAATTTGAAGGTCCGCGTGGGGGTAAAGTCAGGGGAGATGGGTTTCACATCGCTGACGGTCAGGTAGTTCAGTTGTACTTTTCGAGGAGAGGCGTCTTCAACAGCTTGGTCGGCCAGCCATATCCTGCCGTCGCGCTGCATTTCCCACATCTCCATTTCACTATCAATTTCACCTTCCATTTTTACTTTTACACCCAGGTAGTCGTAGTAAGGTGATGGGTCGTAGCTCAATTCGTAATATACCTCATTTTTCCCGTCATCTGGGATAAAGCGCAAAAAACCGTCAAGCTCTATGACAAAGGTGCCTGTCATGGAAACTTTTCCGGTTTCGGCATACGCTGCACAAGTACTAAAAGGGCAAGACAAAAAAAGACTGAAGCATACGAACAAGACGAAACAAAACGAAGCGGACACAAAACGATTCATAATGTTCTCCTTGAACATGAAATAATGGGGCGAGCACGAATGGCTTAATGCGGCATTTTTACGCCTGCCATTGTTGGATTCACGGCAACATGGGCCTTATATTCCTGAGCATTGAAAAAGGAAACAAAAATACTTCTGAAAAATAGGCAAATGATGCTGCTCATGGTAGACTCCTTACCACCTGTTGACGCAATGAATGACTTTTGCGAACGTATAGTATGGAGGCGTAAAAATATGTGGGGCGCATTTTCTGCCATATTGCGGGTTGTCAACCTGAAAAGGGTTTGCCCCCGTTGTGGAAACACGCAAATTATCACCACGGAAGACAAGGCCAGGACTGTCATTTGCAATAACTGCGGCTCCAAGATTCCGCCCCCAAAGGTCAAATGAGCAAGGCAACCTGGAGGGTGGGGACTGGTGGATAGCTACATTGCTTCTTCGCGCAATATGGTTGTTTTTTTAGCCATGCTCATCGCAACTTTTCTAGGCTGGTCATTGTATGTCTGGATTTTTGGCGGTGGGGGCACTCCCCTTGAAGTCGTGAATAATTCTCCCATACCAATTACCGACGTGAGGGTGCTGGTTGGTGAGGATGACGTGGAAACAGTGTTTTCGCCCATAGAACCGGGGCAACGCGCCACACTGGATATCAACCCTGAGTCCGGACTACCCGTTGGGCTGGAGTACACCTACGATGGTCAGATGTGTGCATGGCAGGGAGGCTTTGTCCGGGCTTCTAAGACGCCGTACCGCATGCTTGTAGAGGATTGTACAATGGTGCGGTTTCGGTTGGCTGAGTAGCTTCACAAAATAATCCCCCGCTTTATCCCCTTTGTCTCCCTGTTGCCCTGGCGTTTGCTCTCGTTTATTCATACAGCATGGAAAAACACACCCTGTTGCAGAGGAGTTGACCGTGCAAGCATCTGTTTTCAAAACAAAGCCAGGCAGGCTTTTTTCACTGGCTTTTTTAGGGTTGTCGCTAACCTGGACAGCTTTTCTCCCGTCGTTCTGCTCTGCGCTGGAGTTGAACCATATCTCGCTGCCCCCGGGCTTCAACATTGAGCTTTATGCCTCGGTGCCAAACGCGCGCTCAATGGCTTTGGGCGAACAGGGCACGCTTTTCGTGGGAAATCGTAGCGGAGACAGCGTTTATGCAGTGCGCGACGAAGATGGCGATAACAAGGGGGAAAGCGTGACCCCTATTGCTTCAGGGCTGCACATGCCCAACGGAGTGGTCTATAAGGATGGCGACTTGTATGTGGCCGAGGTGAGCAAGATTCACCGGTTCGCAAATATCGAAGACAACCTGGATGCGCCACAATCTGAAGTTGTGTTTGACGGATATCCGGATGCGGAAGGGCATGGGTGGAAATATATCGCGTTTGGTCCTGACGGCATGCTCTATGTACCTGTGGGGGCGCCGTGCAATGTGTGTGAGGCTGAGGACCCGTTTTCCAGTATTACCCGACTGGATTTGGAAAAAGGGCGGTTCGATATATTTGCCCGAGGCATTCGCAATACGGTGGGGTTTGATTGGCACCCTGCGACAGGGGAATTGTGGTTTACCAACAATGGGCGCGACTGGATGGGAGACAATAAGCCTCCGGACAGTTTGCACAAGGCGCCGGAAAAAGGGTTGAATTTCGGCTTTCCCTATTGTCATGCTGGGCTGCCCGATCCTGAATTGCGTAGCGGCAAAAACTGTGACGAATACGCTCCCGCCCAGTTACATTTGCCAGCGCATGTGGCGGCCTTGGGCATGAAATTCTACACGGGGCAGATGTTTCCGGAAGAATACCGCGGCGCTATTTTTATTGCTGAGCATGGTTCCTGGAACCGCTCCTCACCGGTGGGATACCGAGTGACCATGGCGCGTTTTCAGGAAAATGGATCGCTTAGCTATACTGAGTTCGCCACTGGTTGGTTGCAGGGTGAAAAGGCATGGGGGCGCCCTGTGGATGTGCTGGTCATGCCCGACGGCGCCCTTTTGGTGAGTGACGATAGGGCTGGCGCCATCTATCGAATTTCATACAAGAAATAACCTGTCGTTACGTATTGTTTTTGGGGCGGTTTGGGCGCGACTTGCCCATTTTCGCCCCAGTCTCTATAGTACCTACCCTGAACAAAGCGACGAATCCCCCCTTTATGGGCGTATCTGTTGTCTCCATAATGCAGGTGGGGGAACGATTGGCTGGTCCTGTTTCCGAACACACGAGTGGGGCGGCGTGGCCCTGATTTTGCCATTACCCCCCGCATCGCAACGAGGAGTCATGATTCATGCAGAACGCCCCGCGTTTTTTGGCTACGGCCATTGGCAGTATGCCCCACACTGATCCCCAAAAGGCTTTGGACGTGGTTTTTTCAAGCGTACCCGAAGCGCCCATCTGGCCGCAGCTTCCCAAGCGCGACCTGCTCGAGCAGATGGAGATACAGTACAGCGAAGGCCTGCCGCGCGCAGTCATCGACAGAGACAGGGGGCGGATGTATTTCGACACCAGCGGCGATACGTCAGAAGACCTTGCCACGTTTTATGAAACCTACATCATGGCCATGGATCCTGACGAAGGCACCGGTGACTGTTTAGCCTTGGCCATTGGCCCCGAGCATGCGCAGGGACTGTATGCGTGCCTTGAGCGCCTGAAGGCAATTGACGGTAAGCTGCCTTACGTAAAAGTGCATACCACCGGTCCCATTAGTTTTGCCCTTTCCACCGTGGATGAAAACAAGCGCGCCCTTTATTACAATGATGAATTTCGCGACATGGTGGTCAAGGCCATGGCCATGAAATCACGCTGGCAGGTGCAACAGTTTTCGCCTTACGGTGAACAGACCATCTGCTTCATTGATGAGCCGATTCTTTCTGCCTTTGGCTCATCGACCTATGTTTCCGTCAGACGCGAGGACGTGGTGGCCCATTTGACTGAAGTGGTGGAAGCCATCCGGATGGAAGGCGGCATCCCAGGCGCCCATTGCTGTGGCAATACAGAATGGAGCATTCTGGTTGATGCAGGTGTTGAAATCGTGAACTTCGACGCTTTTGAATACGGTGAAACCATCACCATGTATCCTGAAAGCGTAAATGAACTCTTTGCCAGAAATGGCGCCCTGGCCTGGGGCATTGTTCCTTCTTCCGCCGAGGTCCGGAACCAGAATGCCGAAGGTTTGGCCGATAAACTCGACGGCCTCATCGAGTTGTTGGCGTCAAAGGGCGTGGATAAGCAAAAGATCCTTGAACAGGCCATTATCACTTCAAGTTGTGGCACCGGTTCCCTGGATGTTGCCGATGCAGAGCGTATTTTTGCGCTTATCGGGGAAACCAGTAACATGCTCAAGGGGCGCTACGGCTTCTAATTTTACCTTTTGATGGAAGTTTGATCTCATTTATTCCAGGGTGATAGAGTAGCTCTGGACAGTTGTTTGCAGATTGTATATATCAATTTATCTTGATTTAGGGATGAAGTTCCGTCGTGGTTGGTGGAACACGCTGCATATAATACATGTGCAGCCATCCCGAGGTCGACCTGGAAACAATTCCTGATTGTGAGCCACTATGAGCAAGACAATAGCCGTTGCCGGTAAGGGCGGAGTGGGTAAGACCACCCTTGCTGCGCTTATGACCTTACGCTGTATCGGTCTAGGGCCCGTGGGGGCGCCAGCAGGGCGCGTCCCCGTTTTGGCTGTGGATGCCGACCCCAACGCCTGTCTTGACATGGCTCTCGGTGTCGAGGCCCAGGGGAGCGTGGGCGCCCTGCGTGAGGAAGCCCGTAAACAGGCTGAGAAAGGCATGGCGGCGGGTATGTCCAAGCAGCAGTTTCTGGAGATGCGCATAGCTGAAAGTCTGGTTGAGGGGGACGACTTCGATTACATCGCCATGGGGCGTCCGGAAGGGCCTGGTTGCTATTGTTACGCAAATGCAGTGCTCAAGGATGTCATGGCGCAGATAGCAGCCAATTACCCAACGGTTCTCATCGATAATGAAGCCGGACTGGAAAACCTTTCTCGTCGCCTGGTTCCTGAATGCGACCTGCTCGCCATAGTGGCCGACCCTTCGCGGCGAGGCATCGAAACAATGGGGCGCATCCATTCGCTATCATTGGATATGGGGCTTAAGGTCAGGCGCACGGCTTTGGTGGTGAATCGTTGTTCCAGCAGGGAGCCCTCGTCATTTGCCGTGGAATTGGCAGATAAGGTGGGCGCAGACCTGTTGTTGCACATTCCCCAGAATGAAGAGATTGGCACTTTGGCGCAGGAAGGGCGCCCCTTGAGTGAACTGCCGCGGGACAATGAACTCTGGGAAGCAACGGACGCATTGCTACGGCTTTTATGATGCAAAGATAAATTGACGAAAAAACCGCAAAGCGGAAAGGACGCGACATGAGCTCTGATTCGAGCAAGGAATGCAAGGGCCTCTCGCCCGAAGCTCTGGCCTGTGACAAGGCCACTATCGAATTGCTGACCAAGGCCCAGGCCGATAACGTCACCACCTGCTTTTCACGGTATGAAACCCAGAAGAACCGTTGCAAGTTCGGCACGAAAGGACTTTGCTGTCGCATTTGCCACATGGGTCCTTGCCGTATCACCCCTAAATCTCCCCGCGGTGTTTGTGGAGCAGACGCAGACACCATAGCAGCCCGCAACTTTTTGCGCGAGGTTGCTGCTGGCGCTGCCGCCCATTCCGATCACGGGCGTCACCTTACCTTACTGTTGCGCAAGGTTGCCCTTGGACAGGGCGGCCCCTATAAAATCAAGGACGAAGCCGCTCTCAGAAGGGTAGCTGCACTGTTGCAGATAGACGAGGGTGGGCCGGATGGCCCAAAGGACGTGAATGACCTGGCCCTGGAAGTGGCAGAGCTGTTTCTCAAGGAATTTACTTCTCAGGAAGAACCGCTAAAGCTACTCTCCCTGGCTCCTCTCAAGCGAAGGGCGGTATGGACCCAGCGTCGTATGGAGCCTTTGGGCATTGACCGAATGGTCGTGGAGGCCATGCATCGCACCCATATAGGTGTGGACCATGCCCATGAGAATATTCTGAATCATGGCATGCGCACCGCCCTTGCAGATGGATGGGGCGGCTCACGCATTTGCACCATGGTTTCAGACATTCTTTTTGGTACGCCAACCCCAATCAAGAGTAAGGCCAACCTTGGCGTCTTGCGCGATGATACCGTCAACGTCATTGTTCACGGACATGAACCCGCGCTTTCAGAGATTCTTGCCGTCCTCAGCCGCGACCCCGAGCTTGTGCAAAAAGCCAAGGACGCGGGGGCAACCGGTGGCATCACCCTTGGCGGCATTTGCTGTACCGCGAACGAGGTGCTCATGCGGCATGGCATCCCCGTGGCGGGCAATGTGCTGCAACAGGAACTTGCCATAGTTACGGGCGCTGTGGAGCTCATGGTGACGGATGTGCAGTGCGTCATGCCTAGTCTCCCTACGGTAGCTTCCAGCTATCACACCAAGGTTGTTTCCACGTCCGAAATCGCCAAGACCAAGGGCGCAGAACACAAGGCGTTCAGCCATGGCAAAGCCGCTGAAGCGGCGCGTGAACTGCTGGAAATGGCCATTGACAACTACAAGAATCGCGACCCTAAGAAGGTGTGTATCCCGAACGAAACCCGCGAACTCGTGGCGGGCTTCAGCGTTCAGGCTCTCAAATACATGTTGGGGGGCACTTTCCGCGCCTCTTTCCGCCCCTTGAACGATGCCATCATGCAGGGGCGCATCAGGGGTATTTGCGGCATAGTGGGCTGTAACAACCCCAACTCCAAGATGGAGGAATACACCTCCACAATCACCAAGCGACTTTTGGAAAACAACGTGCTTGTCCTGAAGACGGGGTGCGCGGCTGTGGCTTCCGCAAAATCCGGTTTGCTGGCGCCCGAGGCTGCCATGGAGCATGCCGGCGAAGGGTTGAAGGAAGTCTGTAGCGCAGTGGGTATGCCTCCGGTGCTGCACCTTGGCTCTTGCGTTGATAACTCGCGTATCCTGGAGGCCGCCGCAGATGTTGTGGCCGAGGGTGGCCTGGGCGAAGACCTGGCCGACCTCCCTGCTGTCGGCGTGGCGCCGGAATGGATGAGTGAAAAGGCTGTGACCATTGGCTGCTACTTCGTTGCCTCTGGAGTGGATGTTGTTCTGGGAGGACGCTTTCACGTGGAAGGCTCAGAAGCCGTCTACGAGTATCTGCATAACGGTCTTACAGATACCGCCGGTGCCTGCTTTCACGTGCAGGAGGACCCTGAAGAAGCAGCAGCCAAGGTGCTGCAGCTTATTGACGCCCGTCGTGCTAAATTGGGGATCGACAAAAAAGCCGAGCGCAAGCTCATGGACATGAAAGACAGGAGGGCGCAGCTTGTCTAAGGAAGTCTGCTCCGCAGCAATCGATGGCGCGGCACAATGGCTGGCTCAGGCCCGGGAACATCTGGACAAGGCCATTAAGGCCAAAGGGGCCGATCAGGCCGTAGCGTTTCCCGAAACCGCCTACTATCTTCCGGTCATTTACTCGCTTACGGGCGAAAAAATGGAAACCCTTGCTGATCTGGAACGCATTCTGGCCAGAGCGCAAGCCCTGTTGCCTCAGCGTCCCGATACGGCCTGCTGGTTGCCGTATTTGGGAAGCGCTTTGGATGCAGGCGCTGCAGCTTTGTTTGCCTGCGAAGCCATAGAAGCCTGCAAGTATGTTATGGGAGAGGGCGAAAAACACCCTGTCCATGGCATTTGGCGTGGCGCAGCCTCAGACGTCATAATGCGTGAACGAGGCGTCGAGTTTGTGGATGGTACAGCGCCCGGCTTTGCAGCCATAACTGGTGCAGCGCCGGATAACGCCACCGCCGTAAAGATCGCACGGGAACTGCAGGAAAAGAACCTTTACGTCTTCATGGGCGGCAGCACGGGAGGCAAACAGTTTGCAGAACAACTGGCCGAAGAGGGTGTGCAACTGGGGTGGGAAACACGCCTGGTGCCCTTTGGCAAGGATGTCTCGTCACTGATTTACGCCCTTGGTTTTGCCAACCGTGCGGCCATGGCCTTTGGAGGTGTGAAGCCGGGGGATTTTGAGGGGAATTTGCGCTATAACAAAAATCGCGTGTTCGCGTTTGTTCTGGCGCTTGGCGAAGTGGATGACGCAAAATATGCGGCCGCAGCCGGTGCCATCAACTATGGCTTTCCGGTCATCGCAGATACCGAAATTCCTGAGATTTTACCCACGGGTGTATGCACCTATGAGCATGTTGTGGCCAACGTTCCCCATGACAAGATGGTGGAGCGCGCTTTGGAGATTCGCGGCTGCAAGATCAAGGTCACCAAGGTTCCCATCCCCGTGCCCTATGGCTCCGCTTTTGAGGGCGAGTTGATCCGTAAGAAGGAAGTTCATGTGGAATTCGGCGGCAACAAGACGTCGGCCTTCGAATTTTTGACCTCTGTTGACATGAACAGCATCAAAGGTGGCGAAGTCAGCATTATCGGTCCGGACATCGACGAGGTGGAAGAAGGAACCGCTCTGCCGCTTGGTATTTGGGTGGAAGTGGCCGGACGCAAAATGCAGGACGACTTTGAGCCGATTCTTGAGCGTCAGATTCACCACCTGCTCAATGGCGCCGAGGGGCTTTGGCACATGGGGCAGCGAGACATCGTCTGGACCCGCGTCTCCAAGACAGCTTTTTCCCGTGGCTTCAGACTGCGCCACTATGGTGATATCCTCATAGCCAAACTCATGTCGGAATATCCGGCCATTGTGGACAAGGTCGATGTGACTATGATCACGGACGCCGACGAGGTAGAAAAGCGCATCGAGGTGGCCCGCAAGATTTACGATGAACGCAACCGTCGGCTGGAAGCCATGACCGACGATAGTGTGGACACCTTCTACTCCTGTCTGCTTTGCCAGTCTTTCGCACCAAACCATGTGTGCGTAATTACGCCGGAACGCGCGGGCCTTTGCGGGGCTTACAACTGGCTCGATGGCAAGGCAGCCCACGAAATTGATTCCACCGGCCCCAACCAGCCTGTGCCCAAAGGTGACTGCCTTGACCCTGTCAGAGGCGTTTTCTCAGGGGTCAACGACTACGTGTTCCAGAACAGCCACAAGACGGTGGAGCGCATGTGCTGCTACTCCATCATGGATGCCCCCATGACTTCATGCGGCTGTTTCGAGGTCATTTGCGCATACTTGCCCGAATGTAACGGCATCATGGCCGTGAACAGGGAATACCCCGGCGAAACACCTGTTGGAATGAAGTTTTCCACCCTTGCAGGTAATGTAGGGGGCGGTATGCAGACGCCAGGTTTTTTTGGTTGCGGCAAGGTGTATCTCTCTTCACGGAAATTCGCTTCTGCAGAAGGGGGGCACGCGCGTTTGGTCTGGATGCCCAAGGAACTCAAAGAGCAGCTGGGACCAGACCTTGAGCGTCGCTTCAAGGATTTGGGTATTGAAGCCGGTCTCGACATGATTGCCGATGAAAGCACGGGCAGTGACGCCGAGAGCGTGCGAGCACATATGGAGCGTGTAAAACATCCAGCCCTCTCCCTGCGTAACATGGAGGAGCTGAGCGAAGCTTCCGCGGCCGAGACTGCAACAGAAGCCGCCACTGCGGATGAAAGCGTAGCGCCTGCTTCCAAACAGGATGCACCTGCAGAAAAAGCGCCCTCCGCTCCTGCAGCTGCAAGTGTTCCTCCCATTGTTCCCGAAACACCGGCCACGCCCCCTCAAGAGACTGTTCCTGGCATGCAGGAAGCCATTGCGGCGCAAATGGAACAGCTCAAGGCGGAACTGACCACCGAACTTCGCGAAGTGGTGGCCCGGGAAGTGGCGCGTGACATTATTGCCACGCTGACCAGCAAATACCTGGGCGGGGAGGCCGCTCCTGCTTCTATGGATCTTCCTGCAGCCAAATCCGGAACTCCGGCGCCGCAACCTGAATCTGAAAAGGTTGAAGCAAAGGATGCAGAAAAAGCATCTGCAGCATCAACTAACGAAGAGTCCGCGACTCCTGCGCCCGTTGCATCGTCTGCAGCCACTGATAAGTCCAGGCAACCCGGTGCGGACCCGGCCGCGCGTTTGGCCGCGCTCATGGGGTATCACATAAAGGCCGACCCTGCGACCCAGCGTGTACATGAGGTCGTTCTCGGCGCTACTAAGGAACAAGGCGGCACCAGAGGGCGGACCGTGACCATCGGTGGAGCCGGCGCCATGCCGTTTCAACCATTTGACGGACCCTTGGGATGCAAACCTTTGGTTGCATTGGAGATTCTTGATCTGCCCCATGGCAAGTATCCTCCCCTTTTGCGAGAAATGTGGGGGCAGGAACTCCTCGGAGACACGGCCGCCTGGGCCAAGGCCTGTGTGGAGGAGCACGGCGCCGAGGTGCTCAGTCTTCGCCTGGAAGGCACACACCCTGAAAAGGGGGACCGCTCTCCTGAACAGGCGGTGGAAACCGTCAAATCAGTCCTGAAAGCGGTGGATGTCCCACTTGTTATCAGTGGCCCCGCGCCTTTTGATCGCATGAATGAAGTCATTAAGGCCGTGGCGCAGGCCTGCTCCGGAGAAAATCTGCTGCTTAACTGGGCCGAACAGGATAATTACAAGACAGTTGCAGGTGCAGCCCTTGCCTTTGGCCACACTTTGGTGGCTCAGAGTCCCATTGACGTTAACATCGCCAAGCAGTTGAATATTCTGCTGGGCAACATGGACTTGGGCATGGAGCGCATAGTCATAGACCCCACCACCGGAGCACTTGGATATGGTGTGGAGTACACCTATTCAGTAATGGAGCGGATCAGGCTTACCGCGCTTGGTGGAGATACGAAACTGGCTTCGCCAATGGTGGTCATGGCGGGCGCGGAATGTTCCGCCGTCAAGGAATACAAGGCGCCTGCGTCTGACTTTCCGGCATGGGGCGATCTTGCCCGCAGGGCAATGCTTTGGGAGTTGTCTACGGCCACATCGCTGCTGTATGCCGGTGCCGATCTTTGCATTATGTACCATCCCCAAGCCGCCAAGGAATTGCACCGCACTATTGACCGGCTTTGGAAGCTTGCGCCCGTTGCCGAGGAGGTGAACTGAGATGGCGTTGACTGGACTGCAAATACATAAGCTGCTGCCCAAGACCAACTGCAAGGACTGTGGATCCAACACTTGTCTGGCCTTTGCGATGAAGCTGGCCCAGAAAAAAGCATCCCTGGATCAATGCCCGCATGCTTCGGATGAAGCCAAAAAGGTCCTTGGAGCGGCTGCCGAACCTCCTGTTAAAAAGACCACCCTTGGCGCTGATGGAACCCTGTTTGCTGGTGAAGAAACCGTGCTTTATCGCCATGAAAAGACTTTTGTTCATCAGACACTTTTGGCTGTAAACCTGGACCAAGGGGCGTATGAAAAAGACGCTGCCGCTGTGCTGGCAACTGTCCGCGAAGTGCGTGATTACATTTTGGAACGCGTTGGCGAAGAATTGGTTGTTGAAATGCTGGCCGTATCCCAGCAGGGCAACGATCCAGAGGCGTTTGCCGCATTTGTTGGGGCAGTGGCGGAAGAGGGCAAACGGCCTTTGGTCATACGTGGCAATGACACTCCCTCCCTGCTGCAGGCGGCAAAAGCAGCTGCTGATAAAGGCATGCGTGGGAGTGTTCTGTGTGCTGCAACGCCTGAAATGGCGCGGGAACTGACACAAACCGCCAAGGAATTGCAAATGGCTTTGGCGGTGGGCGCACCTGGGCTGGAATCCATGGTGGAAGCGACCATGGCGCTGAAGGACGCTGGTTGCGAAAACCTCATGTTGTACATGAACCCTGTTAGCCTGGCCGAGCGCTTTCTTGCCAATACCCTTGCCCGTCGAGCCGCTCTCAAGGATGGAGCAAAGGGCCTTGGTTATGCGCATTTGGCATTCATTGATGCGCATGATGGCGGTGAAGAGGGGGGCGCAAACGTGACCACTCAGGCCGTGACTGAAATATGCAAATACGGTGGAATTTGTGTTTTGCCCGGCTTTGATCCGGCGCAAATTGCACCCTTGCTGACGCTCCGGCAGAACATTTATACCGACCCGCAAAAGCCCATTCAGGTGGAGCCAAAGGTATACCCCATTGGCGAACCAGGACCGGAATCCCCTGTTTTTGTGACGACGAACTTCTCTTTGACCTATTTCCTGGTCTCCGGTGAAATCGACGGTTCAGGCGCATCGGCCTGGCTGGCTGTGCCGGATTGCGAAGGCATGTCCGTGCTTACTGCCTGGGCTGCTGGAAAGCTTACTGCCCAAAAAATCGCTACGCTCGTCAACGAAAGTGATGAACTCAAGACCATGGATAGAAAACGGGTGATACTGCCTGGCTATGTTGCCGTTCTTAAAGGAGAGCTTGAGGATGGCCTGCCTGATTGGGATGTGCTTGTCGGTCCGCAGGAATCGGCCGATCTTGAATCCTTTTTAAAGGAAATAGCGGCCTGATGCCCACGGTTACCTTTCTTCCGGCGGGGGCCACCTTGGAGGCTCCTGCCGGCACTCCACTTATGAATATTGCGCGCAAGGCTGGAGTTCCCCTTGATTCCGAATGCGGCGGCAAGGGGACGTGTTCCTCTTGCATGGTGCTTGTCGAATCCGGGAGCGTCGTCGGCGACAGCCGCGCATATTTACCCCAAATGGCCATTGAGGAAGGTTTTATCTTGGCCTGTCGGTCTCAGGTGGGGGAAGAAGATGTGGTGTTGCGTCTGCCCTCTAGAGCCGCAGCAGCTACCAAAGGCGGACAGTTTGCTCCAGATGCGATGACGGAAGCCACAGACGAAAACGCTTGTGTGCCCCCCGATCCCGTTGTGCGTCGTTTTACCCTGGAAGTGCCGCCACCTGCTCCTGAAGATGGCCTCTCTGATTTTGATCGTTTGGAACGAGCCCTTTTGCCCCTTTTGGGAGAGGGCGTTCTGCGCTTGGAGATTCCACTGCCTTTGCTCCAGACGTTGGCCAGACGCATACGTGAGCGGGAAGGGCGGGTAACTGTGGTCTGCCATCTGCAAAATGACGTGGCCACGCTTTTGGATATTCAAGCCGGAACACCGCGCGCTACACTTTTGGGGGCGGCTATCGACTTAGGCACCACCAGTATCGCCGTGCAGATTGTGGATATGGAATCAGGAGCTGTTCTTGCCGCTGCAAGCGACTACAATCCGCAACTTTCACGCGGTCTGGATGTTATTAGCCGCATCAACTATTCACAACGCTCAGGCGGGCTGGAAGAGCTGACAACGCTGGTATGCGAGGGGTGCAATACGCTTCTTGAAAGAGCGCTCGACCAGGCTGGCAAGGCTCCGGAAGATGTACTGCTGCTTTCATTTGCCGGGAATACGGTAATGACCCATTTGTTGCTGGGGCTGGATCCGGAATACGTCCGGCTGGCGCCGTATACCCCCACGTCGCACAGACCTGGCCTCTACAGGGCGGTGGATGTGCAACTGGCGGCGCATCCTTTGGCTCCGGTGTTGTGGGCGCCAAGTGTGGGCAGCTACGTTGGGGGAGATATTGTTGCGGGCTTGCTTTGCACGCCCTTTGCGTCAGGCGAAGCTGGTGCATTGCGGCTTTTTCTGGATATAGGCACCAACGGGGAAGTTGTGGTTGGGGATGGTGATTTTTTACTAGGGTGCGCGTGTTCTTCCGGGCCAGCCTTTGAAGGCGGAGGTCTGGGGTGCGGCATGCGGGCCGCCCAGGGCGCCATTGAGCGTGTAAGCATAGATGCCGCAACAGGTGAACCTTCCCTCAAAATTATAGGCGGGGGCAAGGTTGCCGGGTTGTGCGGATCGGGAGCTATCGATCTCTTGGCTGGTTTGTTCGCCACTGGCTGGTTGGATGCAGCCGGCCGGCTGGAAAGGGACGCGCCTTGTCAGCGCATCATCACCGAAGGCAAACGTGCTCGCTACGTGCTGGCCACTGCCGCGGAAAGTGTCGACGGACGGGAAATCGCCCTCAGCGAGGCAGACATTGACAATCTTTTGCGGGCCAAGGCCGCCATCTATGCCGGGTGCGCTCTTTTGCTGGAACAGACGGGACTTGGCTTCGACGATGTGGCTGAAGTGATTGTGGCTGGAGGCTTTGGCCGGTATCTTGATGTAGAGACGGCGATTTGCATAGGTCTCTTGCCTGATTTGCCACGGGAACGTTTTCGGTTCATCGGCAATGCCAGTTTGACGGGGGCGGGCATGACCTTGCGTTCAAAAGAGCGGCTTGCCCTGCAGGATGCATTGGCTGGAAGATTGACGTATGTGGAGCTTTCCACTGAACCGGCGTATATGGATCAGTATATGGCTGCGTTGTTTTTGCCCCACACGGATGCTGGACGTTTTCCAAGCGTAAAGCAGGGAACAAGAGGTGCGTAATGTCCAATGATGCGCAAAATAATAAAACAATGGCTCTGGCTCTTGTTTTGGATAAGGCCCGGGGCGAAGCCGCGGCCATGGATACCAGTCCGGACGCCTGGAAGTTGCGTTGTACAAGGCTGGGGCTGCCTCTCCCGGAAGATGGGAAACTACCCCTTCGTTTTTTTGAGCGTGAAATTTCGGTGGATGTTGCAAAATTGGAGTTCACGCCCCCTTTGGACCCGTTGCGGGAGATATTGATACTTCGCTATTTGCTTTGTGATGCGTCTCTCCCTGAAGTGGAGGGGCAGCCGATAGCTTACAGGGAGTTGCCTGGCGCGGCTTTTTATGAGGGACCTTTTCGTTCCCGCACTGTGGAGCCTCTAGCCCATGCGCTTGGCGGCGATTTTACGCCTCTGGGACCCGTTCTGGAAGAATACGGGGCAACATCTCTGGAGCGTGGTGATGCCGCGTGGAGGGTTCCGGCCATCGGTAGAATCTGGCTGGACCTGGTGTGTTATGAGCCGGATGAGGAATTTCCAACCGGCTGCGAATTGTTTTTTGCCCCTTCTGTGGCGCGAGTGTACAGCGCAGAAGAAGCCGCCATGTTGGGCCAGCTTTTTTGCCTGGGGCTGTTGCCAAAACTTTGAGCCGCTGCAGGGTGGACGCTGCTGCGGCTTACGGTACCGCGTTCAAGGGATGATTGTGAACGCAGCGCATGGGTTCGCAACAGAACGCAAATCTTGTTTTCCAGGTCTTTGACGTAGCTGGTGGAGGGATAGCGCCCGTTGTACATCATGGCGAAAGCAACTGGCGTGCCGTCCATGGTGGTTGTATATCCTCCCAGACTTGAAACACCCTTCATATAGCCTGTTTTTGCGTGCACCATATTGTATGCAGGTGTTCCCCGCATGCGTCGATGCAGGGTGCCAGACTTGCCTGCAAGAGGCAGGGAGCTTTTGTAGATTGCAAAGTTCTTGCTTGCATACATGTGGCGCAGCAGTGTTATTGTTGCTTCTACAGTGATCCTGTTCAACCTTGAAAGTCCTGATCCATCATACATGCTGAAATCTTGCGTCGGAACTCCCATGCCTTGCAGCCAGGTGGATACTGTTTTAGCTCCGTTTTCCCTGCTGCCTCTGCCTTGAAATTCCGCACCCAGTGTTCTGAGAAACTGCTCGGCGTAGAAGTTGTTGCTTTCCCTGTTGGTAAAGGAAACAAGCTGGGATATTGGGGGCGATGCCCGTGTGAAGAGCGGCCGCCCTGTAGGCAGTTCTCCGGGTTGACGCACGACGCGAATGCCCCCTTGGATGGTGATGCCGTGCTCTTGGAGCACCCGTGCCAGAACATCCATGAAATAACCAGCCGGGTCCTCAACAGTCAGGGTCCGCACACGCTCCCTGAAGCGTGTGGGCAGCTTTCCGCGTATCTCAATGACGTTTGTGCCACATTGTCTCGTCATTTCAAGGGTAAGGCGCGAACCTCTGCCTCCAGTTTTAGCCCTGTTCTGGATATGCACGTGTGCGGTCTGTGGTTCCAATTCCACATGCACCGGCCTGCCGGCTCTTTTATCGGGGCGGACAAACACCTTGATCACGTTTTCATTCAAAGAAAGCGCATCCGACTGAGCTGCATACCAGATAGGCTCGTCGTCCGGGTCCCAGCCGGGGCAGTACCCCACGTTCAGGAACAGTGACGTATCTCCCACAAGATTGCCGGTTATGGTGGTGATGCCCATTTGCTTGAGTCGCGCCGCCCATTCCTTGAACACTGCTTCAGGATCATAACCGTGGTCTCTGGCGGCAATGGTGGGGTCTCCGGACCCCTTGATCACGAGATCGCCCTGCAAAATTCCAGCGGATATGTTGCCTGTCGCTTCCACTCGAGTGGTAAAGACATAGTCGGGGCTCAGCAGGTCTAATGCAGCAGCGGTTGTAAAGAGTTTCATGTTGGACGCCGGTATCAGCGGCATCGATACATTACGCTTATAGATAGAGGTGCCGTCTTTCAGGTTCACGATATAAAGGGCGAATGTTCCCTTGCCACCGGAAAGGGCGGAGCCGTGCAGCAATTCGTCAATGGATTGCTGCAGTGTAAGGGCTGCGCTGGAGGTTGCCGGTTGCGAGGGGGTTACGTTTTCTACATCAAGTGGTGACTTTCGCTGTATGACTCGGATTTTTTGTTGCGATTCATGAGGGGCGTCAGATTGGGGAGGCGCAACAATTTCAATGCCAGCTTCCTGAGAAAGCTGACCAGGCGTTGGGGGGGCTTCGGAGTCGGCAAAGGGATTCAGGGACGCGCAGCCAGATAACAGGGCTATTCCCAAAAAAAGTGCCAAAAAAAACGCCCGAAAAACGGGCGAAAGCGCGTGGGGGGTGCGTGTTTTCATGAGTATGGGAAATACATGCTGGTATAACGGGCTGTCAACAAGCCTGTTATGCCCAGGCATACCGGGCTTTACAAGAGGGCTGGATTTGCAAGCCGGATTGGTTTACTGCCGTGCTCATGAAATTCTTCAGCCGTGAAAAGAAAGCGGAACATCTCAAGGTCATCATCGTGGGATGTGGCGAGGTCGGGTTCCATATTGCGGATCGACTTGCTCAGGAGAACAAGCAGGTCGTAATCATTGATCGCAATGCAGAAGCCTTGAAGCGTCTTGCCGAATATGCAGATGTTCAGACGGTGCATGGCTCTGGGTCCAGCCCCCGCGTGCTGGACGAGGCCGGCATTTCGGATTCTGATATTCTTCTCGCTGTCACAGACAGTGATGAAACCAATATCATCGCCTGTTTTTTCGCCAATGTCCTTGCTCCAGAGGCCCTGAAACTGGCGCGTATTCGCAATGAAGAATACACTCTTTACCGCGATGCCCTGTCCAAGGATTTTTTGAATATCGGTATGGTCATCAACCCCGAGGTCGAAGTCATCAAGCGCATCGACCGCCTGGTGACGGTGCCCGGCGCTACCGAATACATCGAGTTTGCTGACGGAAGGGTGGTCATGGTGGGTATTCGCGTGGAGCAGGGCCCCCTGGTCGGCGCTCCCCTGACCCAGGTTCGCCAGCTCATGGGCGACATCCGCGTGGTTGTTGGCGCCATCGTTCGTCATGAAAAACTTATCATTCCCACTGGTCGTGACTATATTGAACAAGGCGATCTCGTATATTTCGTGTGTGAAAAGAGCGACCTGGATAAGATTCGTAAGGCCTGTGTCTGTGATGTCGGCAGCATACGCGATGTGTTGGTCATAGGTGGCGGCAATATTGGTATACGGGTGGCCTCCTTGTTCGAACACCGGGGCTACCACACCAAGCTTGTGGATATTGACGAAGAACGTTGCCGTTTTCTTGCTGAAAAACTGAACAAAACCATCGTGCTCCATGGTGACGGCACCGACCAGGATTTTCTCAAGGAAGAAAATGTTGGTGGCATGGATGTCGTTGTCAGCGTCACAGGGGATGAAGAGACCAACATTCTTACCGCTCTCTTGTCCAAAAATCTTGGCGCCAAGAGGACGGTAACGCGCATCAACAAGACTGCTTATCTGCCGCTTGTGCGCGCCATCGGCATAGAACACAGCGTCAGTCCCCGACTGGCTGCCGTCAACAGCATTCTGCACTATGTGCGCCGCGGCAAGGTGCTTTCCACCGCCACCATCAAGGGTGACGAGGCAGAGGCCATGGAAGCCATTGCCCAGGCTAATTCGGAAATTGTGAATAAACCCTTGAGCGAAGTGAACTTCCCGAAGGGAACACTGCTTCTTTGCATCATCAGGGGTGACCATGTCATCGTTCCCCATGGCGATACGGTTATTCACCCGCAGGACCGTATCGTCATCTTCAGTACGCTCAAAAAAATATCCAAAGTAGAACAAGCGTTGACGGTCCAGTTGGAGAAAATCTGACGTGAATATTCGTAACGCCATGACAGCCGTCGGCGCAATCATTTGCGCCGTAGGGCTGACCATGCTTTTCCCGATTTCCTATGGATTGACGCACGATGACGGGAGTGCACTGCCCCTGACCATGGCAATGGGAGTGACCCTGTTGAGCGGGGCCATGCTCCTTTTGCTGTTTCATAAAAAAGAACCACGGGTAATGAGCCACCGGGACGGAATGGTGGTAGTGGCTTTGGGGTGGCTTGCCGCCGGCTTTTTTGGGGCCTTGCCGTTCTATTTTGGGGACGTCTTTTCAACGTGTGCGGACGCCATGTTCGAGTCGGTTTCCGGCTTCACCACCACAGGGGCCTCGGTACTAACAAATATCGAAGCAGTGCCCAAGGGACTTTTGCTGTGGCGCAGCCTGACGCACTGGTTGGGCGGCATGGGCATCATAGTGCTTTCACTGGCTATTCTGCCGTTTCTGGGTGTTGGCGGCATGCAGCTTTACAAGGCGGAAGTTCCAGGCCCTGTGCCAGATAAGCTTAAACCCAGGATAAAAGACACTGCGCTGCTGCTCTGGCAGGTGTATCTCTTTTTTACTGTGCTCCAGGTTATACTGCTGATGTTTGGCGGCATGGATTTTTTTGACTCTGTCTGCCACACCTTCGGCACCATGGCCACCGGAGGGTTCTCCACGAAAAACGCATCAATAGGGCACTACCACAGCGCCTACATCGATTGGGTTATTATCATATTCATGTTCATTGCCGGAGCCAATTTTTCTCTGCACTACCGCCTGCTCCGCGGTAAACCCATCACACTGTTCCGTGACCCGGAATTCAAGTTTTACACCTTTGTGGTCGTGGCGTTCACCCTCTTCACGGCTGTCAGTATTTATGGCTTAAATTATGATTCCATTGGCGAGTCAATACGGCAAAGCGCCTTTCAGGTGGTCTCCATCTGTACGACAACAGGGTACGCCACCGCGGACTACGAGCTGTGGCCTGCCTTGCCCCAGGCGTTGTTGCTGTTGCTGATGTTTATCGGTGGGTGCGCCGGTTCAACGGGTGGGGGCATGAAATGCATGCGCGTGCTTTTGTTGATAAAGCACTCTTATCATGAACTTATACGCCTGGTGCACCCACGGGCGATAAAACACATCAAATTGGGCGGTCAGATCGTCAAGCCCGAGGTTATTTCCGGTGTATGGGGCTTTTTCGTGCTCTATCTCGGATTGTTCATTCTATCTTCGCTGATGATGGCTGCTTTGGGGCAGGATGTGCTGACGGCATTCGCTTCCGTAGCCGCCTGCATCGGCAATATCGGCCCTGGTCTTGGCACTGTGGGTCCCGCTGAAAACTACGCCCACATCCCCATTTTGGGGAAATGGGTGCTCACCTTCTGCATGCTGCTGGGGCGATTGGAAATCTATACAGTGATTATCCTTTTTGTTCCCGAGTTCTGGCGGAAGTAACGCATATTCATGGCAGGATAGCAGCACTTGGTGGCGCAGGACGTATTGGCAAGTGACGCTACAGGGCAGCTGTCTGGGTGTCGTGCTGCACTGCGTGCAACAAATGTCAGAGGGGGAGAACCCTTGTAAGAGTTCTCCCCCTCTGGAAGCGACACTAAATAAAGAAAAAACCTAGTCCAGTTGCGCCAGTAGGGTATCTTTAATGGACTCGATGGTGCCTTCGCCATCAAGTTCGATGTACTTGGTCTCGCCAGCCTTGGCCAGATCCTTGTAAAAGTAGGCTGCGGCCAGGGTGCCGGTGTCGGCATCGTAGTAGATGTCGTGGCGCTTGTTGATGGCGGTCTCGTCCTGGTCGTCGGAACGGGACTTCAGCGCACCACCGCATACACGGCACTTGTCACCGTCGGGCTTGATGGCATCGATGAAGATGTTGTTGGGATGGTTGGGGTCGTTTTCGCAGAGGCGGCGGCCCATGATGCGATTCTTGGCAACTTCGCGGGGCAGCAGGATCTCGATAACGTAGTCCAGCTTCAGATTGGCAGCCTGCAGGGCTTCCCACAGCTTTTGCGCTTGCACGATGTTACGGGGAAAACCATCCAGCAGCCAGCCGTCCTTGCCCTTTTCTTTCAGGGTCTCAAGAACCATGGGAATGGTGATATCGTCGGGAACCAGCTCACCTTTGTCAATGAATTCCTTGGCTTTTTTGCCGAGCTCGGTACCACCGCCGATGTGCTCGCGAAAAATGGCGCCGGATTCAATGTGGGCCAGATCGTATTTTTTCTTCACCAAGGAACCCTGAGTTCCCTTGCCGCTGCCGTTGGGTCCAAAAATCAAAATATTCACAGACGCTTCCTCCTTGGAAAACTTTTCACAAGCTCTAAAGGAACTCCCCTTCACTTGTCAATGTGAAGCTGCTCGAATGGGCTTTCCTCTTGGGTTTTAAATGCCGCTGCAGCGTTACGTATTCTTGCAGTACGGCAGAAAAAGCAGCCCTTGTGAAACGATGCGCACGCCCTTGTCTCCGGGGAATTGCACCATGGCGCCTGAATGTTTCTCCTGCCTGGCGCGGTCCAGAGCCCGCAGAGATGCAGCCAACGGCTGCCCCGGGCCAAGTCGTTCGAGACAAGCCTTGTATACACGTAGCCGGACAGCTTCGTCACATTGGGCCAAACTATCATGTGGCAGAAACAAAGCGCCTTCATCCATGACTTTAAGTTTATCGAGGATACGCGCGCAAAGTGATTGAAAATGCGCCATGTCTGCGTTTGCCTGACGCCACAGTTCTGCTGCGCATTC
Organism: Desulfovibrio biadhensis; assembly: GCF_055388615.1. Classification (NCBI taxonomy): domain Bacteria; kingdom Pseudomonadati; phylum Thermodesulfobacteriota; class Desulfovibrionia; order Desulfovibrionales; family Desulfovibrionaceae; genus Desulfovibrio; species Desulfovibrio biadhensis. Next base: position 4,399,576 of record NZ_AP042477.1, on the reverse strand, counting down.
AAGGTAGTTGGGGTTTTCCTGCAACATTGTCGGGAGAAGGCCCATGCGCACTCTGTTGCGCAGAAACGCCGTGTCCTGGTTTGAGGCGTCTTCACACCAGGGGATGCTTATGTCCCGTAAAAATGCAAGCAGCGTTTTTTTAGGGGTTAGCAGAAGAGGGCGCAGCAGACGCTCATCTGGTAGGAAAGCCGCCATGCCGCCCAGGGCTGGCCACCCTGTGCCGCGTAAAGCACGCATGAGCTGGTCTTCTGCAAGGTCATTCAGATGGTGCCCGACAAGGGAGAAAGTGCAGTTTTCCTGTGCGAGCACACGCCGCAGGAGGTCTCTTCTGGCTTCACGCCCGGCGTCTTCAAGACCTACCCCTAATGATGTGGCGAGAGTCGGGACATCGATACGTTCAAGCACACTCGGGATGCCCATTTCCTGGCAAAAATTCTGAACATGGCGCGCTTCTTCAACAGAATCCTGGCGAATTGCATGGTCACAGTGCACGGCCAGCAGACTGCATTCGAGTCTGGGCGCAAGGCAATGCATCACCAGTAGCAGCGCTGTGGAATCCGCGCCCCCTGAAAATGAGAGCGCCAGCCGGCTACCGGAGAGGGCATGCAGATTTGGTATTTGGCGCAGAAAACGCTCCACACCAAGACAAAAATGCGCCCACCGAGGCGGCAGGGTCTGCAGGGATAGGCGACCGGAGGCAAAGGGCGCAGGAGGCATGACAGGCGCCTCAGACGGGAATATCCAGCTCTCTCAGTAGCTGGTCCAACCAGTCCATCATATGTGCGCGCAAGGCGGGACTTGCATAGCTGATGCAAGAGCAGCGGATGATGGCGCGAGCGCGTACCAAAAGCTCCAGCTTGAGCCAGGAAGGCCCCAGTTCAAGCGCCATTTGATGCGGTCCGCAATCCGGGTGCTCAAGCTGCTCCGCCCCAAGCAATTCCTTGGGAGTAGGCAACCAGTAGAGATCTTCCAATGAAGACTCGATGCCGCGCTCATTGAGGGCATTTTTTATGCGCTCCATGTGCTCGGGAATGATGTCTTCTATGACGTAAAGGCGCATATCTTATTCCTCACAATGGGGGGGATCGCTGTCAGGCTTGCGTTTTCTATCCATGTGCGCGTCAGGGTGGGGTGGGTCGTCGTCCAGATTGAACATGCGCCTCGTGAGGTCGATAAAACGCTGCGACGATTCCTCTTCCTCAGAACGGCGTTTGAGGAAATCTATCGGGGAGTGCAGAATTTTGCGAACCAGAGAGGAAACCAGCGCCTCCAGCGCCTTGCGGGTTTCAGGATCGTCTTCTGCGCCAAGCCTGCGTAAGGTTTTGGCAAGATCCTTGGAAGCCAGGTCTTCGGCTTTGGACAAAAGGTCGACAATGGTTGGCTGCAACTCCAAAGATTTCAGCCATTGTCCAAATTCCTGGGCTTCCGATTGCACGATAGCCCTGGCCTTGGCCGCTTCTTCCTGACGTTGGGCGAGGTTTTCCTCGACGACTTCCTTCAAGTCATCGATATCGTACAAGTATACATTGTCCAGGTTGTTGACGTCCGGGTCGATGTCACGGGGAACCGCTATGTCGATAAAAAACATAGGGCGGTTTTTACGACGTTTGAGCACTCCTTTGATGTCCTTGGCCTTGATGATGGCTGCCGGCGCACCAGTGGAGCTGATGACAATGTCCACGTCTTCGAGCCTGGAAAAAATGGATTCAAAAACGATGGCTTCCCCTTTGAACTGCTTGGACATGTCCACGGCTCGCTCATAGGTGCGGTTTGCCACCAGAATGTTCTGGATGCCGGAACCTAACAGGTGCATCGCCGCGAGTTCCGCCATTTCTCCAGCGCCTATGAGCATGGCCTGATAGCGCTTCATGTCACCAAATATGCGCTTTGCCAGCTCCACGGCGGCGTAGGAAATGGAGACCGCGCTGGACCCTATATCGGTTTCCGTACGAACCCGTTTGGCAACGGAAAACGCCTTGTGCAGCAGGCGGTTGAGAATCACGGACGTGGTGCCGTGTTTCACTGCCTGACCATAGGCCTTTTTCAACTGCCCTAGAATCTGTGGTTCGCCCAGGACCATGGAGTCCAGGCTGCAAGCCACACAAAAAAGGTGTTGCACGGCTTCCATGCCTTCATAGGCATAAATATAGGGGCGCAATTCATCCGCCGTGGCGCCGCGGAAGGCGGCCCACTGCCGCAATGCTTCCTCGCCTGCCTCGGGGCCATTGCCCACGGCCATCATTTCCACACGGTTGCAGGTGGAAAGGACCATGATTTCCTTTATCGGGTGCGCAGGCGGAAATGGCGCGCTTGTCGCGTTTTCGCATTCAGCCAGAGCGAATTTTTCGCGAATCTCGACACTTGCCGTGCGGTGATTGAGACCGAGCAGGTGGATTGTATTCTGCATAAACTACTGGTTGAAGCTGTGGTGTGTGGGGAGAAAGAAATTTACTCCCAACAGCGACAGCACGGTGATGGTGAAGACCAAAACGGCCAGTTTTGCAGGCTTGCGCCCTTTCCATCCCATTGCAATGCGCTGATGGAAAAGCAGGGCGTAGAGCAACCAGAGAATTACCGAAATGACTTCTTTGGGGTCCCAAGAAATGACTTTACCCCAGGTGAACCTGGCCCATACAAAGCCGGATACGATCCCAAGCGTGAAAAGCGGGAATCCGACAATGACGGCCCAGTGGTTGACCTTATCGAAAACAGCAAGAGCTGGAAGGTCCTTGCGAAAGCCTGTGAGACGTTCCTTGGTCTTGATCTTGTTTTGCAGATGTAAAAATATGACGCCTGCGCCAAAGGCCATGGCCATCAACCCCTGACTCACAAAGATGGAGGTGATGTGAAGCCCGAAAAAAAGGCCAGCCAAGGCTTCGGGCATGACTGCTTTTTTATCACCCAACGTCAGGGAAAAGACGAAAAGCAGCAAGGCCAGTGGAGAAGCAAGCAACGAAAGAAATTCCATTTTCAGCCGCCACCAGAGCAAAAAGAAACTGCCCAGCAGAAACCAGGACATGAGCTTCACGTAAAAGCCTCTGGGGAGCGTCTGAAAGGAATGGCTGGCCATATCCGAAGCCAGGGAAACGGTATGCAGGCCAAAGCCAATAATCGCGCACCACGTTGCAGTGCGCTTCAAACTTTCACGCCGCGACAATACACCGGCGAAAAAAAGTATCGTGCCGATCAGATACAGACAAGCAACGGCAAGACGTAATAGCTCAAGCGAGCCCATGGAGAACCTCATCCAGCGCTGAGTGCAGCGGTTCGGGAAGCAAGCTGCGAAGAATGTCTTTAGCCTGCCCCGTGTCCCGCGATTGCAGGGCTTCGGCCAAGGGGGAATCCACCAAGGCGCGAAAAATTTCAGTGTTAGCAGCCGTGGGACGTCCCAGTTCGAGAACAAGAGGTCTCAAGCGCCCCATCACGACCAGGAGGGGTTCATAGCGCAAACCCAGATATTCCTGCAAGTCGTGCTTTATCCTGCGGGCAAGCGCCGGACTGTGTCCGGAAGTGGAGACGGAGACATTCAAGTCACCACAGGATACTTGGGCAGGGACGATGAAGTCCCCCTTGTCCGGAGCATCGACCACATTGCATAACACTCTTTGCTCCCTGCAAAGACTCGCGACGCGCGCATTGACGTCGTGGTCCGGAGTGGCGGCTATTACCAGAAACTGGCCGAAAATGTCGGCTTCAGAAAAGCTGCGCTGTTCAAAACGCACTTCAGGTCGTGCAAGTAGCGCTGCAGCTTCTTCAGAGGGCGTTGAAGGATCCAGTACAAGTATTTCGTCTGGCCCGGCTTCCAGCAGGGTGGATAGTTTGCGCCGACCTACGCCGCCAAGACCAATCAGCAGACAGCGCTTGCCTTCAAGCCGCACATATATGGGGTAATAAGCCATTTCCAAAGGATAGCAGAGCAAGGGGGCAGATGTAAAAGGGTATTGCCGCCCCCAGCATGTTAGGAAGAGGGGTGGCGTCAAGTCTCGCCTTGATATAGAAGGAAGTAAAAAAGAGGCGCTTATGTTCAATATCAGCGAAAAAACATCGATGCGCAGCCCCTGTTTTGCCACGGCCAGGGTATTTTTGCTGCTGTTTGTGTTGAGTATGAGTTTTAGTCTGGTGCTGCCCCCTGCTTCTGTAGATGCGGGCAATTACCACACGAAATTCATGGCTGACAAAGTGGTCCGGCTCTGGTTTCAACGCCATGACGGTGTCCAAGTTTATGAAATAGTAGAAAAATTGAATTATACAAATCGATTGATGCTCTGGCAAAACGTACGGGAACACCCTTATGTCGAAGAGATCATGGACGGTCTTCATAGCCCCCGTCAACGGATGCTTTATCAAGGATTGGCACAAACTTTTGCCGATTTGTTGCGATAAGAAGACATTCGTTGTTCGTTGCTATCAATGTATTGCGCAATATCTGAAATAGGCTAGTGTGCGTCTGCAATAGTGTTCTTTGCCGTACAAAAAGCCTTTTGACCCTGCGCTGCAGCAGGCAAGCGAAAGCAACAAAGAGAGGGAAAGGATGTCCAAGCACGATGAGAAGAAAGGCCAGATGGTTATAAAGTGCAAGAAAAAAGAGCAGGAACACCCTGCCCAGGGCAGTGAATTCCGCTGGCACGGGGGGCTGTATGAAGAAGACAGCCTGGAAGGCCTGAAAAAAGACGTCATCCGCCACATCGTCTCTACCTTGGGGAGCGACTACTCACGACCTTTACCGTATAACTATTACCAGGGGTTGGCTCTGGCCGTACGGGACAGGCTCATCGACCAATGGATCAAAACCCAGCGCTCGTACTATGATGAATCCGCCAAACGGGTATATTATCTTTCCCTGGAATATTTGCCTGGCAAGTCACTGATAAACAATCTGCATTGCCTGGGGCTTTACGATACTGCCGCCAAGGCCATGAAAGATTTCGGTCTGGAGCTTGAAGATCTGGCCGAAGTTGAATGGGACGCCGGCCTCGGTAACGGTGGCCTCGGACGCTTGGCATCGTGTTATCTGGATTCCATCGCGACATTGAACATACCTGGCTACGGTTACGGTATCCGTTACGACTATGGCATCTTTCATCAGGTCATAGATGAAAACGGCAACCAGGTGGAAAAGAGTGATAACTGGATGCGGACCGGGGACCCCTGGCAATTCCACCGCGGGCGTTTTCTCATCCCCGTAAAATTTTATGGCAAGGTGATAGAGTACAAAGACGAAGAAGGGCGGATACGCCACCAGTGGGTTGATGCTGACAAGGTCCTTGCCATGGCGTGTGATATGCTCGTTCCCGGCTATTGCAACGGGCGCGTCATAAATATGCGCCTTTGGGCAGCCCGCTCCGACCAGGAATTCAACCTGGATTTTTTCAACACTGGCGACTACATCGGCGCAGTGGGTGAAAAAGTAAAAGACGAAAACATCTCAAAAGTCCTTTACCCCAGCGAGCAAGCCCTGCAAGGGCGTGAGCTGCGCCTGAAACAGCAGTACTTTTTCGTGGCTGCCACCATTCAGGACATTTTGCGCCGTTACAAAAAGCGCAACGACACCTTTGACGCGCTGCCTGACAAAGTGGCCATCCAACTGAATGATACGCACCCTGCCATCGCCATCCCTGAATTGATGCGCATTCTTGTTGATGAAGAACTTGTGGACTGGGAAAGCGCCTGGGACGTCTGTTGCCGTACTTTTGCCTACACCAACCACACGATCCTTCCTGAAGCTCTGGAAACCTGGCCTGTTGAGCTCATCGGCAGGGTGCTTCCACGCCATTTGCAGATTATTTATGAAATAAACAGGCGCTTTATGGAAGAAATCGCGCGCCGGTTTCCCGGTGACAATGACAGACTTCGCCGTATGTCCATCATAGGAGAAGAAGGTCATAAACATGTGCGCATGGCCAACCTGGCCATTGTTGGCAGCCACTCGGTCAATGGTGTTTCCAGATTGCATTCGGATATTTTGAAGGCGCGTGTGTTCAAGGATTTTCACGAATGGCACCCCAAACTGCTGAACAACAAGACAAACGGTATTACTCCCCGACGCTGGTTGAAGCAGTGCAATCCTTTGCTTTCCGAGTTGCTGGACGAGCATGTGGGGCCGGAATGGGTGCGTAATCTCGACATGCTGGAGAAAATCGCCCCCTTGGCTAAAGACAAGAAGTTTCGCAAGCGCTGGGCTGCAATCAAGCTTGAGAACAAAAAGCGGCTGGCTGCTTATGTGATGCGCAAGGTTGATATTGAAATCGATGTCAACGCATTGTTTGACGTACACGTAAAGCGGATTCACGAATACAAGCGTCAACTGTTGAATGTCCTGCATGTCATCACGCTCTTCAACAGGCTGAAGGACAATCCGGACATGGACATGGTGTCCCGGACGGTTTTCTTTGGGGGGAAGGCCGCTCCAGGGTATTACATGGCCAAGCTGGTGATCCGACTGATCAATGCCGTAGCACGGTCCGTGAACAGTAGTCCGGAGGTTGCCGGCAGACTGCAGGTGATTTTTCTGCCCAATTACTGTGTTTCACAGGCAGAGCGCATCATCCCTGCCACTGACCTCTCGGAACAAATATCGACTGCTGGCATGGAGGCTTCCGGCACAGGCAACATGAAGTTCAGCTTGAACGGAGGCATCATCATCGGCACATTGGATGGCGCCAATATCGAGATGCGTGAACAGGTCGGTGAAGAAAACATGTTCATCTTCGGCCGTACAGCTGATGAACTGACCGCGCTGCGCTCTCGCGGATATAATCCCTGGGATCATTATCACAAGAATGCTGAACTGCGACGAGCCCTAGAAGACATCAGAAACAATGTGTTTTCACCGCAGACTCCGGGCCTTTTTACCCCTATTTATGATGCGTTGCTCAACCAGGGCGACCACTACTTCGTACTGGAGGATTATTCCAGCTACATTTCCTGTCAGGAAGAAGTATCACGCGTTTACGAGAATCAGGATGATTGGATAACCCGATCGATAATGAATACCGCACATATGGGGATGTTTTCGAGTGACAGGGCCGTCCTGGAGTACACAAACGAGATATGGAAGCAGAACCCCTTGTCTTTTTAGATGTCACAAGAACAGGGGTCTTTTCGTCTGAACGTAAAAAGCCGGGATCTTCCCGGCTTTTTACGTTTATAGCGTAGCTATTAAATACTATTTTGCTTCAGACTTTTCCTGCTGCTGAAAGAACATGCTGGCCCAGGCAATAGACTCATAGTAGGCCTGGGCGACATTCATGGGGTCAAGATGCATCTCGGTGATGATCCTGTTCAGGTTGTCCCAATCCGCAGTTTCAAAACAAATGGCCAGTTCCAGCCAGCGGCTGAAGTGGTTTGATTCGCCGCAGAGCGCTGCCTTGAACGCTTCTTCAAGTGGCAGATTGGCTACAATCTTTTTCATGGGCAGGGAGAGCATCGTGTCCAGAAGCGAAAAAAGACCAAGCAGGAAAAGGCTGTCCGGAGAGATGCGCTCTGCATCGCCATTTTGTGCAGCGAGTTGAAAAAATTTGCCTCTCTGTACCGACATGTAGGGAATTTCAGATGTCTTGTCACTGGGAGTCATGTCCCGCAGCACGGCGACTCGCAGCCAGTTTTTAATCTGTTTCCACCCCAACAAGAGCAGGGCTTGTCTGATGGAGGTGATTTTTTCTCGCAGACCAATGGCAGGTGAATTGAGATAGGAGAGCAGGTTGTAGCTGATTCCCACATCTGACTGGATGGTGGTGGTCAGCTTATCAAAGTCTGGTTCTTCCTGTTCCATGAGGGCAAACAGGTTCAACCGTGATATCTGGGATGCGCTCAGTTTGCGGCCGACCATCATTTCCGGTTTTCGAAAGAAAAAACCTTGAAACAGGGGAAAACCAAGCTTTTGAGCCGTCTGATATTTTTCATGGTCTTCAATACGCTTTGCAATAAGCAAGGGGGACTTGGTATTGGTCTTCTGCACCAGCCTGTTCATATCTGCGACACTTTTGCCAAGGATGTCGATGATGAAAATATCAGCAAGATTGTAAATATCTTCACACCCGTCTTTGCCCTCATATCCGTCAATCGCTATGGTGTAGCCTTCTCTTTTGAGTTGTTGCAGGCACTCCAGATAGCCTGACTCCGTGGGAGAAGCCTCAGCGATTTCCACCACTGTATTCTCTGCCGGAAGAGCCTGGGGAACCTTATCGATAACGGACTTTTCTGAAAAATTTATCAGTAGCTTGCTTTTATTGGTAAAACTCATGCCCTGACAGGAAGCACATGCAGCTACGGCTATTGTTGCGCTTTCTTCATCTGAAAATATTGCAGCAGTCGCATCGCTCGAATGCCTGTATAATAGCTCATACCCCCAGATTTTCTGCTTGGTGTCGAAAATCGGTTGTCTCGCTATAAAAGTCGGAACGAAGAGACTGTCACTGGCCATGTTTTCCGGCATAGACATTTCCTAAAGGGATGATGGCGATTCCGAAGCGTTGGAACATTGCCCGAATGGCAAAAAAAATACAAAAAACACTTTTTTAATGTATATTACAACGCTCCTAAAAGAAGGGCAAGCCACTACCACTAAAACAGTAAAAAGTATTAATTCAGGCAAGGGAAGTTGCCAGCACATCTGCAAGCAGTACGACGTTTTCCTTTTCATCAGCCAAAAATGGATGAGAACGTCCTTGCAGGATCATGCATCCTTTGGGTTCTCCTGAAACAAGCAATGGTAAGTATAGCCAAAATCCTGCGATCTTGTTTTTTGGGGAATATCCAGTTGTAACCTCACCTGAAAAAGAATTTTTGATCATGCATTCTTTCCATGGGTGCGCATCGTCAGCAAAAAAGCCAATGTGTTCATTTGTGTGTTGTTCAAGGGGAAATACGATTACTTTTTCTGGTAGATTGTTATCCGAAAACAACCATACGGAACCATGAAAACAGTCCAAAAATTGCAGTGAGCTTGTTAAAACGTTTTTCGCCAATGAATTAAAGTCTAATTCTTTTGCCAGGTGGATGCATGTCTTGAGTAAAAGGGATGTCCTACTTCTAAAATTTTCTTGTTCTTTTCGAGACTCTACCAAAAGCTCGTGTTGCTCTGCCTGATGCATTTTATTCTGTGTAATATCATTTTTTAAATAAATAATTTTACTTCTTAAATCTTTACACTCAGAATCGTTGTCGTTTCTGATCTTTCGTGATTCTGTAAGTCGTTTCTGCATGGCTTTGCTGTCATTGCGTAAAACGGCGTATAAAGCCTGGCTTTCGATCATTTGTGCGCAGGATTGCAGCACTATGCTTAATAAATGCAAAGAGACGTTATCAGACTGAATCCAATCCGTTTCTGGTAAAGCTATAAATAATCCTCGGATACGAGAAGGTGTGGCAAGACTATGTAAGAGGACGTATTGTGGCGACTTTTTCCCCAGGGCCGTAATGGATGCCACATGGGGCCTGTTGTATTGCAGAACCCAGGCGACAGTTCCGTAGTCGACCAGCTTTTCAAAAGCCTGTAAGAATTTATTTTTGTATTCTTTTGGGGTGTAATAAGAAAGATTGAAATCTGCATCGTCCTCATTGACGAGATAAAATGCAGTGGCTTTGAAAGGGAGCAATGTTTCACAGCGGAACGCGGTTTCGCGCAAGATGGCTTCTGGTCCATCCAGCTGGTTCATGCTGGTGGGAAACGAACTTATGTTTGCTGCCAGTTCCAAAGCGTCTAAAGCACGGCGGCGCTCCTCCCGGAGAAGTTGCACGTCGTCCAGATCCGGGATCGGGCCTTTCATTTCACCTGTTTCCCTGCAGCACGATGCTTCTAAGGGCCTGCACCTGAGACCATGCAGGATCCATAGACAGACTGATGGCGGCAGGAGGAAGCTCCAAGGAACGCCAGGCTTTATGTTGGATGGCCGGGACTATGGAACAACTTCCTTCACATAAGGAGAAAGCAGTGGCCATGGATTCCGCCACATGGATGATTGCCGGTTCCATAACGGGCAACGCGTTTTGTGGTGTATGGTGATAGCGGACAGCATTGGTCAATGATTCAGGAAAATTCCATTTTGAGAGCAACGCCCCGCTGACCATGGCATGGTCGAACCCCAGAATCTCTCTCTCCACCTCGTGCAGGGGCAGTTTATTCTCCATGGCAAAGGAGATGGCGCTGCCTTCAGCTTCTGGTTCGAGCAAAAGCAAAACCAACTTGCCGATATCATGGAGTAAGCCGGCAACAAAGAAACGCTCAACCGACAGGCCGGCTTTTTGGCCGGCAAGGTTTCGCGCCAGAACGGCACAAGCGGTTGCGTGTTCCCAGAAAGCCCGCATGTCGTACAGTTCCGGATCGATATTTTGAAAAGATTCAATAGCGGAGATGCCAATTACCAGAGTACACAGTTCAGATGAACCCAGGAGGGCTACCGCGCGAAATACAGTCTCGATCTTACCGGGGAAACCGTAAAGGGCTGTTTATCAATTGCAGTAGCCGGGCTGTAAGCGCGGGGTCGGTGCTTACGACACGGGCCACATCTTCTACAGAACTGCTGGGGGTATGCAGTACTTCACAAATGCGAAAATAAATGTCGGGGAAGGTGGCCAATGGAGTTGTCTCTGCGATCAACTCCTCGATTTTTATTCTGCGTCTTGGTCTTGGCTTATACTGGGGGGCTGCAGAATTTAGCCTTGAAGGCCATGTGCAGGAGGGCACTGTTTCTTGCAAAGCGCTATTCTTTACGGAATAGAGCAGGGCAGCGCGATAAATCTCCTGCATGCATTCTTCTTCAAGTCCGGCCTGGAGAAAATGCGTTGTCAGGTACTCGTCACAGCGGCAAAATATCTTGGGATCGATATCAATGGCAGAAATGTCATTGACAGTGTCTTGTACCTCCGGGGATCCCGCCACATCGATGTCATTGATGCCCCAAATTTTGAATATGCGCAGGTGGCGGTCTTGTATAGCCGTTCCTTCAGGCAGTAAAAAGCGTCCTTGCCTGCTGTAAAGGTCGCTGGCCAGAACCAAGCCCGTTGTTACATTGGAAATCGGTATATATCCCAATTTTTTGCCTCTATTCTTCACCAGATAATGAATAAACAAATATAATTTTACGCAACTCCTTATCCAATTGCAAGAAGTGCGTGAAGAGAGTGCGTAAACGCACAATCGAAATCATTGACAATTCAAGGGGTGGAACGTCGTCTGAGGAAAAAGTTCTTGAGCATTGTACTACATTCTTCTTCCAATACACCGTGTTTGTACCAGAAACGATGGTTGAGAAAATCAAATCTATGCAGGTCCAGACGCGTGCTGATCGCACCTGTGCGTGGGTCGGAAGCTCCCCATACAACTCCCGACAAACGTGCGTGAACGAGCGCGCCGGCACACATCAGGCACGGCTCCAGGGTTACGGCCATGATACAGCCAGTGAGCCGATAATTCTCAACCGCTGCTGCAGCCTGACGCAGACAACGAATTTCCGCATGGGCAGTCGGGTCATGCGAAGAGACTGGAGCGTTGCATGCAGTGGCCAACAGGTCGCCATCCGGGGAAAGGATGATCGCCCCCACTGGTACTTCGCCGAGTCCGGCAGCGAGCTCAGCGGCTTCCAGGGCCTGGCGCATGGCTTGCTCCCATCCCCAGCCGCCAGGAAGTGTCTCCGGCGGCTTCGGCAAGGGGCGAGCCATTGCCTCAATGCTCCTCGAGATAACGGACGCCGTTTGCCAACAGCTCTGTGCCCAAACTGGAGGATTCACCTCTCGTCCATCTTGGGTGGTTGGTGGGGTGAGAAAACGCTTCAGGATGGGGCATCATCCCCAGAATGCGGCCGGAAGGGTCGGTAAGGCCGGCAATTCCATTGGGCGAACCATTGGGGTTGTAAGGATATTCCATTGTTGCCTTGTCGCCTTCCGCCGTGGTGTAGTTGAGGGCCACAAGCTGTTTGGCTTCAATGGTTTCTAGCAGGGAATCGTCCTGTAGCACCAGTTTTCCTTCGCCATGACGCACAGGCAGGTAAAGTCGGTCAATACCTTTTGTAAAAATACAGGGGCTTTCAGGATTGGCCATGAGGTGCACCCAGCGGTCCTCGAAGCGTGCGGAATCGTTGTTGCTCAAGGATACCTGGCGCTGAAAATAGTTGCCGTCCGTGGCTGGCAGCAGGCCAAGTTTGACCAGCAACTGAAAGCCATTACAGATGCCGAGGATGATGCCTCCGGCATTGAAAAACGTTTCAAGCTGATTTACCAGAGGTTCGCCATTGGCGGTTACTGCGTGCCTCCAGCGCAATGCGGCAGCCTGAGCAGCACCCAGATCGTCTCCATCCAAAAAACCACCAGGAAAGATCAAAAAATTATAATCCTCGAGTCTGGTGCGTCCGGCAACGAGATCAGAAAAGTAGACTACGTCTGCCACAGCTGCGCCCGCTTTTTTTGCAGCATGGGCTGATTCGACTTCGCAATTGGTGCCGTATCCGGTGATGACCAGGGTTTTTGCCTGGGCCATGGAGAGCCTCCAGAGAAATATGTCTAAAATGTTTCTTGACTTCGCCAGCCACATCGGGGAAACAGGAATTCCAGGACTGGGCGCAATGCATCGGAAACCTGTTGCATGCAAACGACTGGAAATGCTGCTATCCCGACGAATAGATAAAAATGATGACCATCTGTCGGTGGAGCCGGATAATAGAGGCCCCGGCCGCAGGCGTCAACACGATGAAGCGCTTCCGTCAAGGGGGGCGCGCGGATTCCGCGCCCCCCTTGTCTGTTTTTTTCAGAGCTCTTTCAAGGGAAAATTTGCATTCAGAAGTCTGGACCATGCCGCTTTACATCGTGCGGTGCCCATACTGGTTTTGTTTCGGGGACATATTATAACAAACCACAAGCCTTAATAAGGGACTGTGATGAAGACCAAATTTATTTTTGTGACAGGTGGCGTACTCTCTTCACTAGGAAAAGGACTGGCAGCGGCATCTTTGGGCGCGTTGCTGATAGCCAGAGGACTCAAAGTCACCATTCAAAAGCTCGACCCGTACATCAACGTAGACCCCGGAACCATGAACCCTTTTCAGCACGGTGAAGTCTTCGTCACAGAAGACGGCGCCGAGACAGATTTGGACCTTGGTCACTATGAGCGCTATCTGGACATCTACACAAGCCAACGCAACAACTACACCTCCGGCTCCATCTACAATTCCGTAATCAACAAAGAGCGCCGCGGTGATTACCTGGGCGGCACCGTGCAGGTCATTCCTCATGTCACCGATGAGATCAAGCAGGCTGTGCTCAGCCTTGGCAACGACGATCTGGATGTAGCCATCATCGAAATCGGCGGCACGGTAGGCGATATCGAAGGTCTGCCTTTTCTCGAGGCCATCAGGCAATTGCGCGGTGACCTGGGTAAGGAAAATATCCTTTACGTCCATTTAACCCTGGTGCCCTATATCAAGGCTGCAGGTGAGCTGAAAACCAAGCCCACCCAGCACAGTGTCAAGGAATTGCGCAGCATCGGTATCCAGCCAGACGTTATCCTCTGCCGTTGTGAAAAAGAATTGCCTTCCGACCTGAAGTCCAAGGTTGCGCTGTTTTGTAACGTGGACGAAGACGCTGTGTTCACTGCGGTGGATGTGAGCAATATCTATGAAGTCCCGCTCAAGTTGTACGAAGAAGGGCTTGACCAGAAGGTGGCTATTTTGCTCCGACTGCCAGCAAAGAATCCTCACCTGCAGCCTTGGCGTGACCTTGTCAGCCGCTTCAATAACCCCAAGGGACAGGTCAGCATTGGAATTGTGGGCAAATACGTGGATTTGAAAGAAGCTTATAAGAGTCTGCATGAAGCGCTGGTTCACGGTGGCGTTGCCAATGAAGTTTCTGTGAACCTGGTGTACGTTAACTCCGAAGAGATTAAAGACAGCAATGTGGATAAGAAGCTTGCCGGACTGAACGGCATCCTTGTGCCTGGAGGTTTCGGCAATCGCGGCATCGAAGGCAAGATCAGGGCCATTCAGTACGCCCGTGAAAACAAGATTCCTTTCTTTGGCATCTGCCTGGGTATGCAGTGTGCGGTCATAGAATTTGCACGGAATGTGGCAGATTTGGAGAACGCCAACTCAGAAGAATTTGACTGCAAGACCCCGCACAATGTTATCTACCTGATGAAAGAATGGTACGATTTCCGTACGAAAAAAGTTGAAAAGCGTGCTGAAGGTTGCGATATGGGTGGCACCATGCGGTTGGGCGCCTACCCCTGTGTGCTGCAGGCCGAGACCAAGGCGCACGAAGCCTATGGCCAGAAGCGCATCGACGAACGCCATCGCCACCGCTATGAATTTAATAAGAAATATGAGAACCAGCTTGCCGAAAAAGGACTTTTGATCAGTGGTCTTTCCCCTGATGAATCTTTGGTTGAAATAGTGGAATTGCCCGAGCACCCCTGGTTCTTGGGGTGTCAGTTTCATCCGGAGTTCAAATCGAACCCCATGCGCCCCCATCCGTTGTTTAGGGGATTCATTACGGCTGCCAAGCTGAACGCCACAAAAAAGGCCTGATAATGTCCGCAACACTTCTTGTCAGAAGCGAAGCCGAAGCGCTCCTTTCCCGCAGCAGGGAGGGGCGCTTCGTCATTGCCGGTCCGTGCGTGCTCGAAAGTCACGAACTCGCCATGGAAGTCGCCACCGAGCTTGCCGCCGTTGCTCATGAGCTTGGGGTTCTGGCAGTGTTCAAAAGCTCTTTTGACAAGGCCAACAGGACATCGAGCCAAGGGTTTCGTGGACCTGGAATGTCGCGTGGCATTGAGCAACTCGCTCGCATCAAAGAGGAAACGGGATTACCCGTGATTACGGACATCCATCTTCCCGAGCAAGCAACTCCAGTGGCCGAGGTGGCGGATGTGCTACAAATTCCGGCTTTTCTTTGCCGGCAAACCGACCTTTTGCTCGCTGCAGCCAAAACCGGCAGGGTGGTGAATATTAAGAAAGGGCAATTCCTTGCACCGTGGGATATGCGCCACGCCCTGGACAAAGTGTACGAGGGCGGCAATAATGCCGTTTGGCTTACTGAACGTGGCGCCAGCTTCGGCTATAACAATCTGGTGGTGGATTTCCGCTCCATAGCTGTCATGCGGCAATTCGGCGCTCCTGTGGTGTTTGATGCAACCCATTCGGTACAGTTGCCTGGGGGGCAAGGGAGTTCCTCAGGAGGGCAGCGTGAGTATGTGCCCTTGTTGGCGCGAGCTGCAGTTGCCGCAGGGTGTGACGGTGTTTTTCTTGAAACGCACCCGACACCTGACAAAGCTCTTTGTGATGGACCTAACAGTTGGCCCCTTGCCCGGCTGAAGACTTTGCTCCAAGAACTGACTGCCATCTGGAATGTGCCAAATGAGACGCTTTTCTGAAAAAACACAACGTATTAGCCGCAAAGCCCTGCAGCGTGCAAGAAACATAAGGATGCTTGTTCTTGATGTGGACGGCGTACTCACTGACGGGGGGCTGTATTACGATACTAACGGTAAAATTCAAAAGCGCTTTGACGTCCAGGATGGTTTGGGGATCAAGCTTGCGCAGGGCGCCGGTATTGAAGTCGCCCTTATTTCCGGACTGGATTCCCTTGCAGTGGAAACACGCGCACGGGAACTGGAAATCGTCGAGTATTTTGCTGGTCATGTGAAAAAGCGCGCCATTCTTGAAGATATTTCCCGTCGTCGGGAGATTGGCTTTGATGAAATGGCGTATCTTGGTGATGACTGGGTGGACATTACGCCGTTGAGTCTGGTGGGCCTTCCCATGGCCGTGGCCAACGCGCAGCCGGAACTGGCGCGCAAAGCGATATGGACCTCTTATGCTTCCGGCGGGCGTGGAGCTGTTCGCGAGGCTATACGTTTTTTGCTCTTGGCACAGGGAAAACTTCCTAAAATGCTTGAAGATTGGAGCTGATACGTGCGCAAGGCCGTTTTTATCGCACTACTGCTGCTTCTCATTGGCCTTGGCGGGCTGTGGTATTGGTGGGTGCAGAATCAAGCAGCCAAACATCTTGCCGAAACCGCCAAGCGTGTTGCCGACGTCGACCTGCAAGCGGACCTTGATGTTGATTTATCGTTGAAGGGCATTACCCTTTCCCAAGGGGAAAAGGGGGAGATGCACTGGCAATTGACAGCTAAAGAAGCCAATTACGTTCAAGAAGAGGGCATGGTCGAAGTCACCGATCCGATTATTAGCTATCGCATTGGAAAAAATGAAGAAATGCTCACTGTGGAGGCGCCTAAAGGCGCTATCCGCCAGCAAGAGCAGTGGGCCCGGCTTTGGCCGAAGGTGCACGCCACGTATGAGCAAAATGTCCTTTCCGCCGCAGAATTGATCTATGATGGCGAAAGCAGAACCATTTCTCTGACCGGGGGCGTGACACTGGCTGGTCCTCAATTTGTTTGCAAAGCGTCACAATTGCGTTATCAATTGCAGCAGGACATGATTGTTGTGGAAAAAGGCGTGGAAGCCACCGTGTACGTTGACGCTGACTTCCTCCCAGAGCAAGGAGAATCCGTAAAGTGAGTTGTGCCAAGCTGATACAGGGGGCCATCGCCTCCATGCTCATATCTCTGTGTTGCGTAACCTTTGCCATTGCGGCCACGGTTCCTGTGGACATCCAAGCCGACACAATGCGCTACAGCCCCTCCGGCAAGGAAGTAGTCTTTGAGGGGAATGTGCATGTCACACGCCAGGATGTCGCCATCAGAGCAGCAACCATCACCATCCACCTGTCGGGTAAGGCGGAGAGTGGTCCTGGTGTGGCAGCCATGGACCCGGGCGCCATTCAGAAAATCGTTGCGACAGGGGGCGTACGTATCGATTATCAGGGCAAGGTCGGCACATGCGCCACTGCGACCTATAACGTTCGCACGGGCATGCTGGTGATGGAAGGCAATCCAGCCCTTGAAGATGGCAAAAACCGTATCCAAGGGCTTGTCATCAAATTCAATCTTAAAGAAAATCGCAGCGAAGTCGTAGGCGGCAAAGGAACGCGTGTCAAAGCCACGTTCCAGGCCCCTGAAGACCTCAAAGCGCCCTAGCCATTCTGCCGCCATGCTTTTATTCATGCAAAACAATAACTCGGGGCGGAGTCTTGGATGAGCGGAACCACCGGTCTCACCGCCACGGGCTTGTGCAAGCGTTATGGCAAGCGAGAGGTTGTCAGAGATGTGGCGCTTTCCCTGCAACAGGGCGAAATTGTAGGCCTTTTGGGTCCTAATGGTGCAGGGAAGACGACCACGTTTCACATGCTGGTGGGAATTCTGGAGCCCAACCAGGGCGAAGTCCGTCTGGATGGCGCCCCTATAACTCGCTGGCCCTTGCACGAGCGGGCCAATCACGGCATCAGCTATTTGCCCCAGGAAAGTTCGGTTTTCAAAAAACTGAGCGTCTTGCAAAACCTTGAACTGATACTTCAATACACGGGTCTCTCCCGCAAAGAGCAACGGCAGCGTTCAGCAGATTTGCTTCAGGAGCTTGGTATTTCACACCTTGCCGGACAAAAGGCGCTGCACCTTTCCGGTGGTGAGCGCAGGAGGCTGGAAATCGCACGCGCGCTGATCCGTAAGCCTCGCTTCATGCTGCTGGATGAACCATTTGCCGGAATCGACCCTTTGGCTGTAGATGATATTCAAATGATTATAGGTGGGCTGCGTGAGAAGGGCATAGGTGTTTTGATTTCAGACCATAATGTGCGAGAAACTCTCAATATTTGTGACAGAGCTTCACTGGTGTTTGAAGGAAGGGTGATATTGGACGGTGCTCCGGAAGCCATTGTGGCGGATGACCGAGCCCGTAGAGTATACCTGGGCGAAGGCTTCAGTCTCTGATGCCGAATATTGTTGCTCCACCATCTGGAACGGTGTTTCTTTTCTAATCAGCTTATATTTTTAATCTTTTTGTATCTGTTCCGCTTCGGGGAACATGTGATGCGTGTTGCAAGCATGGGCCGGATATGGCACATAAGTTGTTACACCAAATCGCATGTACTGGGCGAAACAGGGATTTGACTTTGAGGCCCGTTCGTTGCATGAAGCCGCCTTCAGCGCAAAACCGTTGGGGGGCGGAATAGGGCGGTTTTTGTTGGTTTAACCCTTATACTCGCCGAAAACGGCATTTGCCTATGGCTCTCGAACTCAGACAACAGCTCAAGCTCACACAGCAACTCGTCATGACGCCCCAGTTGCAGCAGGCGATCAAGCTGCTGCAACTTTCCCGTCTCGAATTGTTGGACACAGTGCAACAAGAGCTGATGGAAAACCCTTTCCTCGAAGAACATTACGAGGACGAGGGGAGAGAGAAGGCCGTTTCGGAAGAGATTCGTCCAGATGCGCCGTCGTCCAGCCAGGAAGAAATCATCCGCAATGCCGACTGGGAAGACTACCTTGGAGAATTTTCAAGTAGCTCCCGTCAAATGCAAATGCGTGAGTCGGAATCTCCTGAAGATCAGCTTTCCCTTGAAGGACGCTACGCAGTAAGACCCTCCCTTGACGGTCATCTCGAGTGGCAATTACGGCTTTCTGATCTGAGTGAAAAAGAGAAAGAAATCGGCGAAGTTGTCATCGGGAACCTGGACACAAACGGGTATCTTCAGGCCTCTGCGGAAGATATTGCGGCAATGTCGAACGCCGATCCCGAAGTTGTGGAAAAAGTCATCCTTGAGATGCAAACTTTTGATCCTGTAGGTGTTGCCGCACGCACCCCTCAGGAATGCCTTTTGGTACAACTCCATTCCTTCGGTATGGATGATGATCCCGTTCTTGTGGAGTTGGTTAAAGAACATCTCGAAGATCTGGAAAAAAAGCGCTACAAACCTCTGTGCCGTAAGTTTAAAATCAGCATGGAGGACATAAAAAATTATCTGGAACAGTTGCAACAGCTCAATCCCATGCCAGGGGCGAGCTTTGGCACTGGTGAACCGTTTTACGTAAGCCCGGATGTGTACGTATATAGATTTGGCGACGATTTCCATATCCTTCTCAATGAAGACGGACTGCCAAAGCTCCAGCTTAATTCTTATTATATGGACAACTTGCAAGGTCCTTCCAAAGACAAGGACTACATGCAGGAAAAAATGCGTTCCGCCATGTGGCTGATGAAAAGCCTTTATCAGCGCCAGCGGACGCTTTATAAAGTAACAGAGAGCATAGTAAAGTATCAGCGTGAGTTCTTTGAACAAGGCGTCACCCGGCTCAAGCCTCTGATACTTAAAGATGTTGCCGAGGACATTGGCATGCACGAATCCACGGTGAGCCGGATCACGACAAGCAAGTACGTGGCTACTCCCCATGGTATTTTCGAGCTCAAGTTTTTCTTTAACAGTGGACTGGGGATGGATGATGGCAGCCAGGTGGGTTCTGAAAGTGTCAAGGCCACCATCAAGCAGCTCATAGGGGAAGAAAACCCCAAAAAACCTTTGAGCGACGAACGCATTGCCGAAATCCTCAAAGACAAGCTGCAGGTCAACATTGCCCGCCGTACCGTTGCAAAATACCGAACCGCTTTGAATATCGAGTCGTCTTCCAAGCGCAAGGAAGCCTTTTAAGTCCGCCATCCACAGGTAGCGAGATTATGAGACCAAGGAGGATATAGTATGAACATCAACTTTTTCTTCAAACAATTCGAACCGTCTGAGCATCTTAAGAAGTATGCTCGCAGACGTTTTGAGAAAATACTGAAATTTTTGAGCAACCAGGAGCAGATCACTGAAGTGAACGTGACTATGCTCGTTGACAAATTTCGGCACAAAGCAGAGGTCGTCATCACCTCCGGGCAGTTGCACATTACTGCCAACGAGGAATCCGAAGACATGTATTCCACCATTGACCTGGTTCTGGACAAGGTTGAAGCGCAACTGCGCAAAGTCCGGGAAAAGAGCAAGGATCATCGTCGGGGCAAAGGTGGCGGAAAAACTCCCCAGCCTGTCCGGATGGAATATATTTCCTTTTCCGAAGGCGAAGGGGGGCAACGTGAACGGACTATCGTCTCCCGCGACGACTACGAGCCCAAGCCAATGAATGTTGACGAAGCCGCCATGCAGCTCGACAACCTTAATTATGAGTTTCTGGTGTTCCTCAATGCTGAGACCGAACGAGTGAACGTCATTTATCGCCGCAAGAACAACGATTTCGGCCTCATTGATCCGGGGTTTTAGTCTCATGAAATTAGGGGATTATCTGGACAAAGAACTGGTGCTGCCTGATCTGAAGGCCAAGACGAAATCTGAAGTCCTGGCTGAGCTTGTGGAACCCATAGGGCATAAAATCCCAGGGTTTGATACGGAAAAAGCACACAAGGTTCTGCTGGAACGGGAATATCTCGGCACTACTGGTATCGGCGATGGCGTGGCCATTCCCCACGGCAAGCTGGAGAGCCTCGATGATATCATTCTTGTGGTAGGACGCAGCCCAGAGGGTGTGGACTTCGAAGCTCTTGATTTCAAACTGTGCAATGTTTTTTTCCTGGTGCTGGCGCCCGAACAGGTCGCCGGCATCCATCTTCGCATCCTGGCGCATATCTCCAGGCTGCTCAAGGATGAGTCCTTCCGGGCATCATTCATGGCCTGTGAGGATAAAGATACGCTCTGGGATTTGCTCTCGCAGACCTAACCAAAATCAAGGCTGTCGCTTCTGCGGCAGCCTTTTTTTATTACCATTGCAGAGAAGAGGGGAATGTCTCGTGCACGCCTATCCGCTGCTCATTGTCACCGGGCTTTCCGGCGCTGGTAAAAGTACGGCCTTGAACGTCTTTGAAGATCTCGGCTTCTTCACCGTGGACGGGGTTCCGGCAAGCATGGCGCCCAAGCTTGTTGGGCTGTTTTCCGGGCAAGATAATCTTGATGTGAAGGGCCTTGTTCTCGGTGTTGATGTGCGCCACAGAAAATATCTGGGCGACTGGAACCAGGCGCTTGAAGAAATTGAAGCCCATGGCGCCAAGCCACAAATAGTTTTTGTGGAGGCGCGTACAGAAGTTCTTGTCCGTCGCTACGCTACCACCAGACGCCCGCACCCTATGGAAGGAACAGATTTAGGGTTGGAGCAGGCTATTGAGTTTGAACGCGATCTTCTGTTGCCCCTGCGACGTAAAGCCGCACTTGTGCTGGACACCTCGCTATACTCTATCCACGATCTTCGCCGTGCCATTCAGGAAAAATGGAGCAGCCTGGAAGCGCCTTCCACTGGTATGCGCATTCATATCGTTACTTTTGGCTTCAAGTACGCCCCACCTTCGGA
Source organism: Desulfovibrio biadhensis (assembly GCF_055388615.1). Classification (NCBI taxonomy): domain Bacteria; kingdom Pseudomonadati; phylum Thermodesulfobacteriota; class Desulfovibrionia; order Desulfovibrionales; family Desulfovibrionaceae; genus Desulfovibrio; species Desulfovibrio biadhensis. The sequence continues at coordinate 4,378,359 of NZ_AP042477.1, read as the reverse complement.
AGCGGATTTGGTTTTTGATTTGCGTTTTTTACCCAACCCTTATTTCGAGGATAGTCTTCGTGAATTGAGCGGCAAGGATCCAGAAGTTGCATCCTATGTGCTCGATGGGGAGCCGGGTAAGGAATTTTTGCGTAAATTCTTGGATTTTTTGCATTACGTGCTGCCACTTTATCAAGTTGAAGGTCGCTACCGACTGACCCTGGGCATTGGTTGTACTGGCGGGCGCCATCGTTCTGTCGCTGTTGCCGAAAAGGTTTTTGCCTCCATAAAGCAGAAAGGGTACTCGGTTTCCATCGAACACAGGCATCTGGACCTGGGCTAGGCTGTAGTGTAGTCTCCCCCCGATTCAAAGAGAACGCGAGTGCCGTAAGACGTTGCATTGCGGCACTGGCGGGTTTTCCCTATTATGTATGCATGCGATGTACCCACACGTCCTAACAGTTGGGTGGAAAGGGAAAACGCAAGCAGATGCATTGTGTGGACATCACGCTAGATAAGGTGCCAATCGGATGAGTAATAATAGCGAACAGGAAAAGAAGCTTGGCGTCGTCCTCGTGACGCATACAGAATACGGAGCCTGGTTGTTGAAGGCTGCAGAAATGATCCTCGGCCCGCAAGACGGGTGCATGTCTGTGAGTGTCGATGTTTCCAAGAATGTAGAGGAAACCGTCAAGAGCCTGAAAAAATGCGTTGAGCAATGCAACACCGGCGTTGGTGTGATGATTCTCACAGACATGTTTGGCGGCACGCCGACGAATTTGAGTCTTTCACTACTTGGGGGGCAAAAGCTCGAAGTCGTTACAGGCGTCAACCTGCCCATGCTGCTCAAGGTTCTCAACTCCCGGACTGAATCATTGGAAAACATGGCCAATGCAGCCAGAGAAGCTGGGGTGAAAGGTATTGTCGTTGCTGGCGAAATTTTGCGTAGCAAGGTCAAGGATCAATAGCAGATGTTTTGGACCAGGATTGACAACAGATTAGTGCACGGGCAGGTTATCGAAACCTGGATACCCTTCACCAATGCCAAGAGGCTGGTAGTGGCTAACAACGAACTGGCGAAAGACGTTGTGCAGCAAGATATAATGTCTCTGGCCATTCCCCACGGCGTTAAGGCCAACTTTGTTTCTGTAGAAGAGGTTGCCGACTTCCTGCAAAAGCTGAAGCTCAGAGTAGGGAAATCAGACGTGCTTGTGCTTTTCGCCAATTGTCTTGACGCCAGAAAAGCCTATGACGCCGGTCTGGATTTTGGTTTGATCAATGTGGGGAATCTCCACTATGGCCCCGGAAAAAAACAACTCTGCGCCCATGTTGCGCTTTCTTCTGCGGATACGGACTGTCTCGAGTATTTCCAGGATCATGGCGTAGAACTTGATTTCCGCTGTATCCCTTCGGAAAATATTCAGGTAAAGCTGCCATGGTGATGCATAATTTGCCTGATCCCTTTTGGCTTCTTGCCATCAGTTTTTTTTTGCGGTTTTTTCCCTTTTCCGTTTCGCACTGAATATCGGGATTCTGGAGCGCCCCCTGGCTGTTGGATTGATATGGGGCGCCTGCACCGGAGATTTCAGCACGCCTGTTGCAGTCGGCGTGTTTTTTGAGCTTTTCTGGCTGGATCAGATTCCGGCTGGCACTTATATTCCCCCAAATAGTGTTCTGAGCACGTTCCTTTGTCTCAGTCTGTGTGAATATTTCAAACTTTCACAACCAGGAGAGATTGTCTATCCGCTGGTATTAACCATGCCCATGGCCGTGTTGGGCGCCAAGCTTGAATACCAGCAACGTCGCTGGCAGGATGGCGGATATAATTCCCTCTTGCACTGGTCGCGCATGCCGGGCCATCGGCGGCATCCACATAAACCAGAACGCCTTGTACTCTTTTCCCTGGTGCAACTGGTTGCACTAAACCTCGCGCTGTTCACCCTCGGTCTTTTGGCGATTCTTGGAATCCTGCTCCTGCTTGGTCTGGATGACAAAGCCGCCATGCTGGACCTGCCCCTTGGCTGGGCGCATCTATGGTTTCTTGCAGCTATCGGCGGCTTACTGGCGTTACGTGTCAAGCGATCGTATATAATTGTCGCCTGCGGCGTAGTCCTGCTCGCTCTCATCAGCATCCTTTGAAACTGCTAAGTTTTAACGCTTCTCAGAACGGTGCAAGATGGCCGTGAGCCTAGAAGTGGTCAGGAAAATGCTTGGCAGTATCTGCAGATTGTGCTATTTGGCGCAAGCCTTGACAGAAACAGATCAAAGGCACGCGAATTTATAGGTGGACCGGAGCTTGGGTCCGGCAACCATGCGAATCGCGATTGAAACCGAGGATAAATCACAACATTTTGGAGGAGGCTTTATGTCCGTTTACGTATTTGGTCACAAGAATCCGGATACCGACACCATCATCTCTGCTATTGCTGTTGCTGATGTTTTCAGCAAGTACCAAGGCATGGATTGCAAGGCTGTTGCTCAGGGCGACGTGAACCCCGAAAGCAAGTTCGTGCTGGACAAGTTTGGTCTGGCTGCTCCTGAAGTCAAGACCTCTTTCGCCGGCGAAAAAGTTATGCTGGTCGACCATTCCGACTTGGCTCAGAGCCCTGACGATCTGAAGGAAGCCGAGATCGTAGGCATCGTCGACCACCACAAGCTGGGCGACGTCACCACCTCCAATCCTTTGGAAATGTGGGTTTGGCCTGTAGGCTGCACCTGCACCATCATTTACAATATCTACAAGTTCGCTGGCGTCGAGATCCCCAAGGGCATCGCCGGTGGCATGATGTGCGCCATCCTGAGCGACACCGTCATGTTCAAGTCCCCCACCTGCACTGACGCCGACAAGGCTGCTGTTGAAGCCTTGGCCAAGATCGCTGAGGTTTCCGACTACATGGCCCTCGGCCTTGAGATGTTCAAGGTCAAGAGCGCTGTTGAAGGCACCCCGATCCGCGACCTGGTTTTCCGTGACTACAAGGACTTCGACATGGCTGGCAGCAAGGTCGGCATCGGCCAGCTCGAAGTTGTTGATCTGGGCATCCTGGATCCCGTCAAGGAAGACCTCTACGCCGAAATCGGCAAGGTCAAGGCTGAAGGCCGCCACAGCGTGTTCCTGATGCTTACCGACATCATGAAGGAAGGCACCGAACTGTTGATCGTTTCTGACGATCCTTCCGTTGTTGAGAAGGCTTTCGGCAAGGGCGGCGACAAGAGCGTGTGGCTGGATGGCGTGATGAGCCGCAAAAAGCAGGTTGTTCCCAACTTTGAAAAGGCTTTCGGCAAATAAGCTGAGCCTTTCATAGAGTGCATTTCAATGCCTGGCGCGGGAAACCGTGCCGGGCATTTTCTTTTTCAAGATGCAGGTTTTTCGACTGCTTGCTCAATAAATCTTTCCAAACCTCGTATTGCCTCAAGATCATCAAACAATCTGTGTCGGTTTTCCAATGTCCGCTGTCGTAAGGCCTGGCGGGCAGTAGCATCGGAAACCAGCCGGACGGCCATGGCAACATATTCGGGAAGGTTACTTGCAAGACAATCCTCGTGTCCCAACATGCGCAGGACAGCCTGGGTATGGCGCCCCCGCATGCCGCCGGTAGGGCAAGAAATAATCGGTAAGCCACAGGTGGCGGCTTCCATTGCCGTATTGAATCCGCTCCAGCCAATGCTGTCCAAAAATATGTCGCAAATATGATTGAGGTTTAAATAGCCTTCCCGCCCCTGATGGGGAAGTAACGCCAGAAAGTGTTCAGGATCCAGGCCTCGCGCCGTAAACTCCCGGGCAATTCGCTGGTGCAGCATATTGTTGGCGGCCAGCATATGCGCATCTGCAAGAAACACGAACAGACTTTCCGGAACACGCGCCGCAATTTCGGCAAAAACAAAGTCATATTGCGGCAAATACTTGGGCAATGTCTGGGGGCAAAAAAACAACACACGCCCCTTTTCTGGCAGTCCAAAATCACTTGGGGACATGCTTTGCCCATGGTCGCGCAAGGGGGAGTAGCAAACCCCGAGGTTCGGCAGAGGGACAAGCTCCTCACTGTACCAATCTTGAGCGTTATCCGGCTCCATGAGTTCACTGGAAAGAAAATAATCCATGGTCGGCAGCCCTGTGGTCATGGGGTGCCCCAAAGAAACGGCCTGGACAGGGGCAAGTCGCAACGCTGCAAGCCTGGCTGTCGTCGGATCCATGCCCACTTCCGGAAAGAGCAAGGCGTCCACCCTGTCGTCACGAATAGCCCGGCAGATGGCTTCAAAGTCATGGGGCTCATGCCGCAGAACATCAAAGCTTCTGCGTGCGTCCTCACTGCAATGGTCCTGTTTTACCCCGGTGGAATAACCAAAAACTTCAAAACGCTCTCTGTCCAGTGCCTTGGTCCACCCCTTTGTGGGAATCTTCCACACGGAGTGCTCGTGCATGAAGCCACAGACAATACCGACGCGTATGCGCTCCTTGGGAGCGCTGGCAGTCAGGGGGGTGGCGAATTCGGGGTGCCTCGCAGCCATGACCCTGTGCGCCAGTACGCCATAGCGTTTTTGAAGAGGGCGGTCATTCAGCCCCTGATACGTGAGATAAAAAGGTTGATTGGCACCGACAACTGGAGAAACGGCCTGCAACGCTTCTTTCTTTGCAGCAGGAAGGGCGGTTTCCAATCGGGCAAGGGCCTGCTCATATGCGGTTCGCTCGGCAAGCATGGATTGTTCGTCTGAATGCACAATGGAGAGGCGGGCAAATGTGCTGCCCCATAATGCCTGCAACCAGGCGGCAGTATCTTGCTGCGCCACGGTAAGCGCCTGAGAAAAACATTCGCGGCAGTGCTCCATGTCGCCATAAGCCTGCCAGGCATTGGCCAGATTACATAGCGTTGCAGGATCACCGGGGGTGATTTGTAGTGCCCTGTCATATGCCTGGAAGGCCTGCTCCAGTTCTCCGGCGTTTTTATGCGCCACAGCCAGATTGCTCCAGGTCTGGGCGGCTTCAGGCTGCAGATTCAAGGACTGTCGATAGGCGGCGATTGCATCGGGAAAGCGCCCCATCGCAAGGGCGCAGTTCCCCAGCCCATCAAGCGCAGCGGCCGCATCTTCTGGCGAAGCGCCACCTGCCAGCCGGAATGCCTGGGTATGCAGTTCGCTGGCCTGCTCTGGCCGCCCCATTTCTAAGAGCACTATCGCCAGAGCATTCAGAGGGGCAGGAGCTTCGGGTAAAAGCTGTGTTGCCAGCTGCAGGGCCTTTGCAGCGGCAGCCAAGTTGCCGACCGCTCTTTCCAAGAGCCCCAGACTAAGAGCGGCTTCGGCATTATTAGGGGTGTGATCCAGTGCCTTGCGATAGGCGTCCAGGGCGGCCTCGGAATCGCCCGTTGCTTCACAGGCCAAACCAAGCATAAACTGCGCGTCGCCATTTTCCGGGACCAAGGCGACTGCTTTTTCCAGGAGCTTGCGAGCAGCGGCAGGGTTGCCATCGCGTAAGAGAGCCAGACCATTTTGTAACAGTGGGGTTATGGACATGGCTAGGAAGTAGACCAAAACATCTCTTCAAGGCAAGGATACCTGCGCTGTGGGAAATTTTCTGGCAGATGTGAATTAAATCACATGGCGTCTATGCTGCTTTTACGAACAGTGCTTTTTAAACAATAAAAAAAGGGTTTCGACATTTGCCGAAACCCTGAATTTTATTGGTAGCGAGGGAGGGACTTGAACCCCCGACACTGCGGATATGAGCCGCATGCTCTAACCACCTGAGCTACCTCGCCGTACGCTGTGGGGGAGACCCCCCGTCACGAAGAAAGGGACCTTACGCAAAGCGGAAAAAAAATGCAAGTAAAAAACTGATTGAAAAAACAACCATCTGCGCAACCGGTAAAAAAAAGTTTAACCTTGCCAGACCCAAAGCACCAGTGCAGCAAGAATTAGCCGATATACGGCGAAGGGACGTAGTGTCCAGCGCCCCAGAAGGCTGATAAAACCTTTTACGGCAATCCAGGCGGCAAAAAAGGATACAACGAATCCCACTGCGAAAAAGGGAATGTCTCCGGCACTGAGGTAATCCATGCTTTTGAGCAGGTCATACCCCGTTGCTGCAAACATGATGGGCACTGCCGAAATAAAGGAGTACTCTGCCGCCAGCATCCGCTCGGCGCCCAGAAGCATACCCCCCATTATGGTGGAAGCGGAGCGGGAGAATCCAGGCCAGAGGGAGAGACATTGAAAAAGGCCAACACCAAGGGCAAGTTTTGCATTCATGTCATCCAGCGTGTGCGCCTTGGGCTTTCTTGGCAGTGCTTCCACAACAAAAATGGCCAGAGCGCCCACGCCAAGGGCCCACGCCACAGGCACTGGCGCAAACAGCTTTTCCTTGATTGCGTCATGCGCGAGCAGGCCAACGACACTTGCGGGCAAACACGTGAGAAACAGGTACCATAAGCCGCGCACCCCCGCGAATCTGTATCCTGCTTGCGGGCGCACCAGTGAAAGAAATCGTTCTTTATAAATGACGACAACAGCCAATATTGCACCGAGTTGAATGACTATTTCAAAGGTCTCCACCTTTGGGCCTGTCATGCCCAGGAGGTCGCCAGTCAGGATGAGGTGTCCGGTGGAAGAAATGGGAAGAAATTCCGTCAGGCCTTCGACTATGCCCAGTACAAGTGCGGCAAACAGTTCGTACATGCTGTTCTCCGGAAAAAAAGTTAGGAACGCCGCCTTGTATGCCAGCCGAAGCAACGTTGCAAGCGCAAGGGGTTATGGTGTAAAGCCGCGGGACAAGCACGGCCGTTATGGCCGGGAGGATGCAAAAAATGACGACTATCATGCCGGACGATGAATTATTGCGCAAGGCCGTACGCCACATTGACGCCATGCTCAAGAGTGGTGAGCAGAGCTTGGACAAGGCTTTAGATGACGCCGCCATGCGTTTTAATCTAGGGCCGGCTCAATGTGAGTATTTGCGTTCCCTTTTCAAGTCGCAACCAGAAGATAACTAATAACTGCTGAAGATATATTGTGAAACTGCTGCACAGAAGACTGCTGGCAGAGATGACGACACTGTTCGCCATCTGTCTTGCCTCTTTGCTCTCCCTTGTTTTGTTGGGACGCATTCTGCAACTGCGTGAACTCATCATGACACTGGGGCTGAGCCTTATAGACGTTATTCTGCTTTTTTTCTATCTCAGCCCGTTTTTCATGCTGCTGATCGTGCCAGTGGCCTGCATGCTGGCTGTTTTTCTTACCTTTTTACGTATGAGCTCAGACAATGAACTCCTGGCCTTGAAATCCGGCGGCGTCAGCATTTACCGTTTGTTACCCGCCACAGCTGCCTTTTGTCTGGCATGTGCACTGCTTACGCTCTTTACTTCGCTTTATGGGCTTTCCTGGGGCATGGGGCAGTTTCGCGATACCATGATAGACTACGCCCGCAGCAAAACCCGCCTCATGCTGCAACCCGGCGTATTTAACCAGGATTTTCCTAACCTCATGCTATATGCCCGCACCGTGGATATGCACAATGGTTTGCTTGAGCACATCATTGTTGAGGACAGAACCCAGGAAACCGCAACGGTTACCATTCTGGCTCCCGTAGGGCTGTTGAAAAGCGTACCTGGGAGAGGGCAGATGATCATCGCCCTCCAAGATGGACGCATTTACCAGCAGGAAGGCGAGCGTGTGAGTGTGTTGCGTTTTGATAATTATCAGGTGCGATTGGACCTTACCAAAATTTTACGGGATTTCGACATAGACGAGCAGAAACCCAAGGAGATGTCCTGGAAACGCCTGTCCTCGATCAATCGTGAACAGGTACAAGAGCAAGGGCACGACGACAATTACTATCGCAAAGTTCAGGTTGAAGTGCACAAACGTTGGGTGTTTCCCTCCGCTTGTCTGGTGCTTGGGCTTTTTGCACTGCCGCTTGCCTGTGCCTTTGAAGGACTCCGGCGACAACTCGGTTTCTTTTTGGCGCTTGGCTTTTTTCTCGCCTATTATACGCTGCTTTCCCTTGGGCTCAGCCTTGGGGAGGCCGGAACATTGCCTCCCGTCGTGGGACTATGGCTTCCCAATGTGATCTTTCTACTTTTGGGAGGCATAGGCATTCGTATGGCGGGAGAGGAGCGCAGCCTGAATATCATGGAGCGTCTGCGCCACGGGCTGCAACACAAAAAGGCGGTTGAATGATGACGCTGCTGCAGCGCTATCTGTTGCGCCAGAATGCCGTTTTATTGGCTGCCTGTCTGGGCTTGGGCACGGGGGTCTATCTATTGGCCGACCTGTTCGACCGCCTGGATGATTTTTTGGAGGCAGACGTCAGTGCCGGACATATTCTCACCTATTTTGTGGTCAAACTGCCGCTGATTGTTTCGCAGATTTTGCCCGCAGTGTTTTTGCTCGCGTTGCTGCTGCAACTGGGGTTCATGGCTCGCAGTAGAGAACTGATGGCCTTGCAGGCAGGAGGCGTGGCTTTTTCCAAGCTGGTGCGTTTTTTCGTGCTTTACAGTCTTCTCTTTTGTCTTGTGCAGCTGGCTTTTTCCCAATTGGTAGGCGTATACGGGGAGCGCGAAGCAGGGCGGATATGGAAGGAAGAAGTACGCAAAACCCAAATGGACAGGCGTGAGTTGCAGAATGTGTGGTTCAAAGAAGGGCGCTATGTGGTCAAGCTCGATCACACCATTCCATCAAAACAAATAGGGAAAGGGATTACAATCTACGTCCTGGGTGATGCTGGCATGGAATGGGAGCGTATTATCAAGGCGAATTCATTTTCAGGAAGTACAAATGGATGGGTTCTTGAGCAAGCAGAGGTTCTGGACCCCGCCGGTTTCGTGGTGCAACAGCACGACGAACTGGAGTTGCCCCTGAAGCAGGACTTGACCGCTTTTGTCGCCATGGACCCCCATCGCGATCCCACACAGCTGCCACTATGGCAATTGGGGCATGTTATCGACGAGCTCGGCGCTTCGGGCAGTAATGTTGAGGCGTTGCGAACGGTTTGGCACATGAAGGTGTCATATGCATTTTCACTATTGGTGATGGGGCTTATTGCCGTTGCATTGTGTACTGTAACGTCAAATATGTACTTGAGTGTGCTCAGTGGCCTAGTACTGACGTTTACCTATTACGGACTGACCATGGTCTGCGTTTCCATGGGGCAGAAGGGGTTTCTGCCGCCGGCAATCGCAGCCTGGAGCGGCAACGCCCTGTTTTGCGCTGCCGCCGCCTTACGCTTGGTTTGGCATGGCAGGACGCGGGCCGTGTAAAGGGCGCACTACTCCGCGTATTCCAGAATACGTTGCCAAAGTTCGCTGCGTCCTTGGCCGGTTTTGCTTGAGAACAAAAGCGGCGCGCTCCCGGGTAACAATGCTTTCCAATTTTTGACACTAGCCGAGCGCTCCGATTGTTTGCACTTGTCGGCCTTGGTCAAAACGGGAATGATGCGTTTCCCTTGGTTGGAGAGATAAGCGGTCAGTTCACGGTCCAGCCGCTGTGGATCCAGGCGGCAGTCAAGCAGAACAGCCACCGCGCGCAGTTGGTCGCCCGTCAGTTTTATATAGCGGTCTACAAGTTTGGCCCAGTGCTCCCTCTCGCTTTTAGAACAGCGCGCATATCCGTAGCCCGGCAGGTCCACAAGGTGCAAGTTTTCCTGCCCCACTTTGTAAAAGTTCAGACTGCGCGTTTTGCCCGGGGTGGCGCTGATTTTTGCCAGCCCCTTCTTGCGCGCTGCCAGACAGTTGATAAGCGAGGACTTGCCCACGTTGGAGCGTCCGGCCATGGCCACTTGAGCACCCAGAGGCATGTCTTCGAGTTGCTTGATGGTGAAGATTGTTGCCTCAATGGTCAGTTGGGGAGTATTCGTATCGTTCATATTGTCAATATTGGTAAGGGTAATAGAGAGGCTTGACAAGCGCGGCGCATGGGCACCATGTTGTCTTCTGCCGCATTGGCTGGAGCATGCCCATAGGGCGCCAGGATTAAAAGGAGAAGAACATGCCTTATGAAATTCTTGTTGTGAATGGCCCCAATCTGGGAGCCCTTGGCGAGCGTCAGCCTGAAATATACGGTAACCAAGGCATGGATGCTCTGCAAGGGGTGGTGGAGCAACTTTTAGGACAGCATAGCAAGGATGTCATGCTGACCCATTTCCAGTCCAACAGTGAAGGGGCCATCATCGATCGCCTTGAACTGGCTCGCAAGAATGGAATGCATGGTATTGTGCTGAATGCGGGCGCATACACCCACACCAGCCTGGCCTTGGCGGATTGCCTTGCCTGGATCGGCATCCCCACGGTAGAGGTGCATTTATCCAATGTCTGGGCGCGGCCTGAGCCCATACGCCACCAAAGTTACATCGGAAAACACGTCATCGGAGTCATTGCCGGATTCGGCATCATGAGCTATGGGCTTGCGGTGCAGGCGCTCTGGAGTCACCTGGGCGGCCCAGTTATGACGGCTTGACACTAGCTAAAGTTTCGCTTTAACTTTTACACAAAAAAAGGAATATCAAATGCTTTCGACCACGAATTTTAAGCGCGGCCTCAAGATCGAGATCGACGGCACCCCATACGAAATCGTGGAGTTTCAACACGTGAAGCCAGGCAAAGGGGGCGCTTTCGTTCGGACCAAGCTGCGCAATATGCTCAATGGTCGCATTACTGAGCAAACCTTCCGTTCCGGTGAAAAGGTTAGCAAGCCGGATATGGAAACCAGGACCATGCAGTACCTCTACAAAGAGGGTGAGGATTTTGTGTTCATGGACATGACCACCTATGAGCAAATGCACATCGCTGAAGAGAGCACCGGTGGCAAAGGTGGTTATCTGAAAGACGGGCAGGAAGCCAAGGTCCTTCTTTACAACGGGAATCCCATGGATGTGGAAATCGCCGCTTCCGTTGTTCTGGAGGTTGTGGATACCGAGCCCGGCGCCAAGGGAGACACCGTCAGTAACGTCACCAAGCCTGCAGTCCTGGAAACCGGCCTGACAGTCAACGTTCCTTTGTTTATTAATATTGGTGACAACATCAAGGTCGACACCCGCTCCGGTGATTACCTCGGCCGCGAATAGTTAAAATAAAAGAATAGTTTCTGACGCAATCCAAGGAGTACGTTACGGAATCCGGCAAGCTCTACCGCGAGCTCTTCGGGCTCATGCTCATATTCTGGGCCCTGTTTCTCTTGCTCAGCTTGGTCACTTATGATCCGGGAGACCCCAGTTTCAATCAGGTGGTCAGCAAGGGACACGTTGTGCAAAACGGCGCTGGACTGGTAGGCGCATACCTGGGCGGTCTGCTTGTGGATGCCTTTGGTATTGTTGCGTTTGCCTTTCCGGTGGGCTTTGCCGTGGCAGGGCTCAAGCGTTTTATCCAACCGCTCCCCACACAGTGGTGGCACTGGCTGGGGTATATTCTTTTTTGTCTCTGTAGCAGCAGCATGGCGGCCGCCGCCTGGGCGCAGGAATCAATTGCCATCGGACATGTGACAGGTGGCGGCTATCTTGGACGCTTTCTCTATTATTACGGGCGCTATTATTTGCGCCCCTCCGGGGGATTTCTCCTCTGGTCCTTTGCGCTGGTCTGTTCAGTGCAACTCATGTCAGGAATGACATGGGGCGCTATCATGGCGCGCCTGCGCAACAAGTTTGACGAATGGAGCTACCAGTGGGCGCAGCGCTCGGCCGAGCGCGCCCAGCAGCGCCTAGAACGTAAGGAACGCGTTCGCCCCCCTTCAAGGCATGGTCAGGCAGATGATGCAGATGCTGCAGACAGAATGGAGCTCCGGCGCAAACCACGCCATCCTGCGCTTAAAAAACGCGAGCAGGAAGCTGACGCAACATCACCAACCGTTGCCACTACGGAAGAAGAGAGGGAGCGTAGAGCTGACGTTCCCCTGCATACTCCTCCGCAGGAAAACCTTGAGTTGCCGCTGGATGGCCCTGACCTTTCCGGGGTCAAACGCAATAAGCGCCCCCGTATGAAACCTGTTAAGGGGGGGCTTCCGTCTCTGGACCTGCTTCCCGAACCCAAGGGAGGGCGCGAGCAAGCTCCCATGGAAGAGCTGCAGGACCAGGCCGAACGCCTTACGTCTTGTCTCGCGGACTTCAATGTAATGGGCGAGGTCCAGAACATAAGTCCGGGGCCTGTCGTCACCATGTTCGAATACAAGCCAGCGCCTGGCGTAAAAATCAGCCGTATTGCAGGTCTGTCCGATGATCTTGCCCTGGCGCTCAAAGCCCTCGCTGTAAGGATCGAAGCGCCTATTCCCGGCAAAGACTCCGTGGGGATCGAAATTCCGAGCAAGAAGCGCCAGACCGTGCTGTTGCGTGAAATTTTGGGTTCAAAGGATTTCAAGTCGTCGGAATCTCTGCTGACCCTCGCGCTGGGGCAGGATATATCAGGTCGTCCTCAAGTGGCCGACCTGGCACGGATGCCTCACCTTTTGGTCGCAGGCGCCACGGGTGCGGGTAAGAGCGTCTGCCTCAACTCAATACTCCTCTCTTTCATGTTCAAGGCGCGACCAGACCAGCTCAAACTCTTGTTGGTGGATCCCAAACGTATTGAACTTTCAGTCTATCAAGACTTGCCGCATCTGGTGCATCCCGTTGTGACTGAAATGAATCTGGCCAAGAATGCCCTTGATTGGGCCGTGCAGGAAATGGACGCCCGTTATCAGTCCATGGCCAAAATCGGGGCGCGCAATATCCAGGGGTACAACACAAAGCTGGCTGCAACACTTGAAAAATATGGTGATAATGAGCCCCTGCCAGAGGAAATCGCCGACCTGGAACCTATGCCGTTCCTGGTCATTGTCATTGACGAACTGGCAGATTTGATGCTGACCGCGGCAAAAGAGGTGGAGATGAGTGTAGTGCGTCTGGCCCAGCTTGCCCGCGCTGCCGGCATTCACATGATTTTGGCTACCCAGCGCCCCAGTGTTGATGTTGTTACTGGCCTGATCAAAGCCAACTTTCCTTGCCGCATTTCTTTTCAAGTCACGTCCAAGCATGATTCACGTACTATTTTGGACCAGGTGGGCGCTGAATATCTGCTGGGTAAAGGTGATATGCTTTTCAAACCCGGAGGCGGGCGTTTGCAACGCATGCATGGCGCGTTTGTCAGCGATGAGGACGTAGCGGCGGTGGCCTCCTGGTGGAAATCGCAACAAAAACCTGATTATAAACTCGATTTTTCGGCCATGCAGGATGAAAGTGAAGGGGGCGCCCTGGGCGGAGCTGCCGGTGACCTAGCCAATGACAGCGTTTATAATGAAGCCGTGGATTTTGTCATGAACCAGGGCAAGGCCTCTATCTCTTTGTTGCAACGACGTTTCCGCATTGGTTTCAACCGTTCTGCACGGTATATTGAGCAAATGGAGCTGGATGGCATTGTCGGTCCCGCTGATGGCAGCAAGCCACGCCCAGTGCTCAAAGGACCCGACGAACTGCCGCGCTAGTCATTCTGAATAGCTGTATTATTTCTTTAGGGGTAACAGCTTGTTGCTATTTTCCTGTGTTCTTTTTGTAAGGTCTCGTCATTCCTGAGTAATGCATTGAGAAGTGGCATTTGATAGACTGTTTTTTCCTTTTTTTTGCATTGAGCTGCAGATGTTTTATGATAAGCAACGACAGCAGAGCCCCCTTGAACACATCAAGGGGAGCCAGATCTTCCCAAGGAGCTGATCATACATGGGAATCATACATATTCTGAAGTATTGGTTTAAGGTGCAACTCGCCATAGTTTTCTGTCTGGTGCTTGTTTCACATGCCTTTGCTGCTGACGGGCTGGTGGCTAAGATTCAGGCAACCTACGAATCTCTGCAATCTTTTGACACCAATTTCTCGCAAGTGCTGCGCAACACTGCAAGTGGTGAGGAGCAGCATCGTGACGGAATGTTTTTCTTCAAGAAACCCAACCTAGTGCGTTGGGAAACCACCTCACCAGAAGAAGAATTGCTTATTGTAGGCGAAAACGTTGTTTGGGATTATTTCAGCGATGAACAGGTCGCCTACAAATACGAAACCGATGCCGTGCTCGACTCCAAAACCATGATCCGCTTCATCTCCGGGCAAGCACGTTTGGATGAAGATTTTTGGATTACGGAGGAACCGGACGAGCAGGGTATGGCCAAATTGAATCTGGCGCCAAAAGAACCGGAACCCCAGCTAGTGCAGGCCTATATCTGGGTGGAGCGTGAAACGGCACTGGTCAAGCGTATTTTGCTGCAGGATTTTTACGGCAATGAAAACGAGTTGATTTTTGAAGACATCAAAATCAACCCGGACCTGCCCACCACGCTGTTCAATTTTTCTCCACCTGCTGATGTGGAGATCTTTGACAACACGGTGCAATTCGGTGTGCAGGAAAAAGACATCACCCAATAAAAAAAGCCCCTGAAACCTTCTGCTGATGGCTTCAGGGGCTTTTTTTTATATTTTCTGTTTCAATCAGGGCTCAGTATAAAAGACCCCTGTTTCGGTTGGCTTGAGTCCCGGGTAGCTGCTGTAGCCCACAAGACGCCAGCGGTAGGCTGCCCCTGGTTCCAAGCCGCATTGTTCTAACAACAATCTCCGCTTGTCCATCTTCAGGTTTGGCGCGTTCAATGGCACTTCTATGCGCTGTTGTGCATGGAACGGGCAGGTAGGGCAATCACCCCCCTCACCACTGCGGGCCAATTCCACACTGAAGCCTTTCAGGTTTTCTGCTTTGCCGCTTATTCGAGCGCGGATTTTAAGACAACCATTTTCAAGATAGCCAGTCACTTTGGTAAAATCAAAGCGCTCGAGTTCTGCCATTGGTTCAGGCCAGGATTTACGGCCACAGCCGTAGGCGAACAGGAGCGTTGCGGCAATACTTACGAGAAACAGAGCGATTGCGGATTGACGGCGCATCATTGCCCCCAGGTTTCTTTCCATTTGTGCAAAAGGTTCAGGGCTTCCATGGGTGTCACTTCGTCTATCGCGACTTTTTGCAGGGCGTCAAGCAAGGGGTGCCCTATTTCTTCATCAGGTTCATTTGCAGCAGGAGCAGGGCCGCTTACGCCGGGAAGAGTGGTCTGCATACTTGTGATGCGTTGCACGCATTCATTGGCATGGCGTGCCTTTTGCTCCAGTTCTCGCAGCAATTCTTGAGCGCGTTTGACAACGCTACGTGGCACGCCCGCGAGTTTTGCAACCTCGATGCCGTAGCTGCGGTCTGCCGGGCCGGGCACCAACCGCCGCAGAAAAATGATGTCGCCCCCCCATTCCTTAACAGCGATATTCAGATTGCGCACCCCAGGCACAACGCCTTCCAGGCTGGTCAACTCGTGATAATGGGTGGCGAAAAGAGTCCTGATGCCCCCGCTGCGCCCGGCCAAATCTTCAACCACGGACCATGCAAGGGCGAGTCCGTCGAACGTGCTGGTGCCGCGCCCGATTTCATCCAGAATGATAAGGCTGTGACGTGAAGCCTGACGCAAAATTCGAGCAGTCTCCGTCATTTCCACCATAAAGGTGCTTTGCCCCTGGGCAAGATTGTCAGACGCGCCAACGCGGGAAAAAATTCGATCGGCCAGACCAATGCGGGCTTCCTGAGCCGGAACAAAGGAGCCCATTTGCGCCATTATGGTGATGATTGCCGATTGCCGCAGCACTGTGGACTTACCAGCCATGTTCGGTCCGGTGATGAGCAGCAGCTTGTGGTTCTCGTCCAGCTTCAAGTCGTTGGGGATGAAGCCGGCAGCCCCTTGAACGGCCTCTACCACTGGGTGACGGCCAGCCGTAATCTCAAGGGCGAATCCTGTATGCAGTTCAGGGCGATTCCATTCAAAACGCCGGGCCACGTCTGCCAGCCCCTGCCAGTAGTCCAGGGCGGCAAGAACATGCGCCATGAACAAAAATTTCGGACGCGCCTTGGCCATTGTTTCGCGCAATTCGAGAAACAATGTATATTCAAGGGTTTTGCGTTGTTCTGATGCGGCAAAAATACGATCTTCCAGTTCTTTCAGCTGGTCGGTGACATACCGTTCGCAATTTGCCAGAGTTTGACGCCGGTTGAAATGATAGGGCGCCTGTACAGCAAGGGATTTCGGAAGCTCAAAATAGTAGCCAAATACCTTGTTGAAGCCCAACTTGAGTTTGCTGAGCCCTGAACTTTCTTGTTCCTTTTCCAAAAGCTGCTGGAGCAGGTTTTCACCGTGCTCTGTGAGCACGATACATTCGTCAAGTTCCTTGGAAAAACCTTGTTTGAACAGGCCACCTTCGGTGATGACAACAGGCGGTGAATCAACCAAAGCGCTTTCAAGCAAATCCTTAAAATCAGAAAGGTCATCCCATTTTTCAAGAATTTCCTTAATCAAGGCAGGAAAATCATTTTGGGGGGCGTCTTCGTCCTCTCCAGAATCCTCAAGCATGGAGCGCAGCAAAGGGAGTACTGTTAGGCTGGTGCGCAGAGCAACGAAGTCCTTGGGCGTTGCCCGCCCCAGAAAAATACGGGTGGAGAGACGTTCAAGGTCATAAATCTGGTCGAGTTGTTCACGGACAGCTGCCCTGAATTGGTTGCGCTGGTGAAAATGGGCAACAGCATCCAAGGTTTTCTCGATTGGATCAAGATGACGCCATGGATGGCGCAGGCGCTCTTGCAACAAACGCCCCCCCATGGGTGTGAGGGTACGGTCCATGACATGCCAGAGGGTGCCGGGACCGGTTTTTCCATCCAGACGTCGGAAAAGCTCCAGGTTGCGCTCGGTTACCTCATCCAGCAAAAGATGGCGCCCCAGATTCAAGGGGGTAAACGCATTCAAATGCTCAAGGTCGCGTTTCTGGGTCTGGGTCAAATAGCAAAGAATGGCGCCGCAGGCTTGTACAAGCTCGCGCTTGTTATGCAGGTCCAGCACATCAAGGCTTGCCACGCCCTGGGCTTTCAAAAGGCGCTCACTCCCCCCGGCATGGTCAAAGTATGCCTTGAAGGGAAGCCGGTTGAGAAATCCACGCCGCTTTTCAAGATGCGCCGGAATCTCCAGCGAATCAGGAACCAACAGCTCACTTGGGGCAAGTTTTTCTGCCCATTGCCAGAGCTCTTCCTGCTTCTTGCTTTGCAGACCACTGAACTGTCCTGTGGAAAATTCTACCCATGCCAAGGCACCTGCGCCATTTTTTGAGTTCCACAAAAGCGCGGCCAGAAAGTTGCTTCCTTTGGCCTGCAGGTTTGCGTCTTCCAGGACAGTGCCAGGAGTAAGCACCCTTGTAACTGCCCGTTTTACCAACCCCTTGGCCTGCTTGGGATCTTCCATCTGGTCGCAGATGGCAACCTTGTAGCCTTTTTCCAAAAGCTGCCCCACGTATCCTTCCACGGCATGGTGGGGCACGCCGCACATGGGGATTTTAGTCTCGGCATTGGGGTTGCGGCAGGTCAGGGTTATTTGCAGTTCTTTGGCCGCCGTCTCTGCATCTTCGAAAAAAAGTTCATAAAAATCGCCCATGCGAAAAAAGAGCAGGGCGTCGGGATGTTCCTCCTTGATGCGAAGGAACTGTTCGAACATGGGGGTGAGCTTTTGTTCTGACTGTGCTGGCATGTAAGGGAGCTGCGTTGCTGTGGAAATGTTTTAGAGACGCGGAGCGTGCTTCTTATTCGTGCAAGGTAAGACGAAACCCAATGGAATGCCAGCTTTGACAACGGGGGCAAACAAAAAAGGTTTGTTCGCGTTTCAAACCACAACTACGGCATATAAAACGTTTGAGCTGCCGCGCCTGCTGCGTGAAAAAGTCAAGCTGACTGGTGAAGGATGGCAACAGATCATCATGTAGTTCTTTGGTCAGGTCGAGCAGGTCAAGCCTGGCGGCCCAGAAGTCATTATTGAGCAGCAAGGCACGTTCAAGCCATGCCTGGGCATCGCGGTGGTTGCCGCAGGCCAGATAGAAAAGGGCGCCGTAATAGGTGAAAAGCAGGTCCTGTTCTTCATGGCCGAAGAGCGAATCAATCTGAATGCAGAGTTCTTCACCCTTGAATTTGGATATTTCTTCCTTTGTAGTTGTATCCGCGTCGAATTCTTTTTCATCCGATATGGCATTCAAAACCCCATCAAGGATAACAAAGTGCAACTTTTGCGGAACAACTTGAAATGCTTCCTGCATCAAGGGAACGACTTTTTTCATATTGCCCGTTGTAGCAGCGTGCATGATAGAGGCAAGCCAAGCTTCCACGGATCCAGGATAAACCTTGAGTGCCTTTTGCAGCACTTTTTTCCCCTGGCTCGCATCGCCGGCGTCAAAATGCTTTACCGCCTGGCGAACCAGGTAATAGGCGTGGGCAATCTCGTTATCAAGTTGGGCATAATATTTTGCAGCCCGCTCATAATCATTGCTTGCCGCCGCAAGTTTCGCCACTTCGTACAATATGTTGTGATCGCGCCCGGCAAGGCTGATCGCCTCGTCAAAGGCGTCCATGGCCCTGTCAACAAAACCGCCACGTTTATAGTCGCGCCCCAGTTCATAAAGGGCGCGCGCCTTGAAGCGGGGGTTAAGTCCAGGACGCAGAATCAGGCTGGTGCGGATGTGCACGGCGCGTTCTATCTCGCCCTGGGCCCGATACAGGTTGCCCAGGGCAAGATAGATTTCAACCAAGTCGGGGTTGTTTTTGACGAGTTGGCTCAGCTCGTTGATCGCCGCAAGGGTATCCTGAGCTTCCAGGGTGAAGCCACCCTGGTCCTCGATGCGTTGTCCCGCTTGCGTCACGTCGCCACGTTGCCGTTTGCCGGCTCGGCCTGACTTGAAGAGAGGCATGTACGACCTCTTAACTTGAGGTGTTGGACTCTTCGCTTTCGTCCTCGGTTTTCTTTTCAGTGCTGGTGGTGCCGTAGGAGCTGGTGTAGCTTGAGGTGCTCGTATTTTCCAGGGGCAGATTGCGCAGAGAATTTACTTCCTGCTCGAGCTTGGAAAGCTTGCCGTTACATTCTTTCAGTTTGCCCGAAAGGCGAATCTTTTCCATCAGGAAGTAGAAAAGAACAAGAATGGAGCCCAGACCAAAGGCGATAAGCAGCAGAAAATAAAAGGGCAGCGGTGTGGACTTGAGCATCCAGCCGTCAATGTAGAAATTCAGGTGCAGCGACATTTCCTGAGAGAGAATCTCAGTGTTCTGAATGAAGAACATCATGGAGATGAGAAACAGCAGGACAAGGGCAAAAACCTTGAGAAAGCGCATGGGCTCCTCCTTCGTGACGTTACCGGTTGCGTTGCAGGTTATCGAAATGCGGCACGAGCTTCTGATAGGTGGAGCGCAGATATTCCGGAATGACCCGCGTCTCCGACATAACGGCCATGAACGAGGAATCACCGTTCCAGCGGGGCACCACGTGAAAATGCAGGTGCTCACGTATGCCGGCGCCGGCGGCCTCGCCCAAATTCAAGCCTACATTGACCCCTTGGGGGGAAAATACATTTTGCACAATGCGGACGCATTCACGTGTAAGCCACATGATTTCGTCACATTCGTCTGCACTGCAATCCACCAGATTCATCAAATGGCTGTAAGGAGTTACCATTAAATGGCCGGAGCTGTATGGAAACTTGTTCATGATAACAAAACAATGTTGTGCCCTGTGCAACACAAGACGCTCTGCGTCTTCATCCGTGTGTTGTGGCAGACAAAAAACACATTCATCGGGTTTTGGTCCCAGAATGTAGTCAATGCGCCAGGGGGCCCAAAGGGTTTCCATAATCCGTACTGCACTCCTTCAAAACAAATAAACAGACCGTCAGGGGTTCTCCGCCAATGCCTGGTCAATCAACTCCATAACGTGGTCAATATCCCGGGCGGCAATAACGTCAGACAAAGCGCTCCAGCGGCCCCATGCTATAACAGTCTTAGCGATTTTTTTTGCCAAAGCCAATTCGGAAAGTGTACCCGATTCGCCTGCAACCGCAACAACGACATCTGCGTTGAGCACAACAAGGTAATTTCGCATGGGCCCAAGGCCTGTGGCGATGGCCGTCTGCACCCAGGGGTTGGCAGCATCACGAGAGTCCCCCGGAAGGATACCTATCGTCACTCCACCCGCCTGGTTGGCTCCCTTGCAGGCAGCCGCCATGACACCGCCAAGTCCGCCACAAACAATATCCCATCCAACCTCGGCGATTCTTTTTCCCAGGTCATAGGCAAAAGTCGCGGTAGGGGCATCGCACATCCCCGCGCCGATTATGGCGATTCGCTTTCGCGGTGTCTCTGCAGCCATGTACTTACAATTCCATAAGCAGGTTGCACAATCGCAGCAGCATGTCTATGTCGCTGATTACATTACACAGACGTCAGCTACAGGGCAAGGGATTATAGACGCCTGCCTTTGAAAAAGATACGCCTTGTAACACTTTAAGAGCCAGCGTGTTTCTCTTTTTCAACAAGTTTTTGCGCGAGCTTCACTTGCTCTATCATGCTTGTGGCCTTGCCATCTATTTTAGCGGCCAACACCTTTTGCAGAATTTTCCCCATAGCCGGCCCGGGGGGTAGCCCCATGGCCATCAAATCCTTGCCGCCGACCTCCACATCCATGAAACGCAAATTGCTGAGATATTGTGAAACGTTACGCTTGATGTGGTCGTGTCGACTCCTGGCCATAAGATACAGCACGCCTTCCAGGCTCACAGGAGATAAGATTTGATGCAATTCACTCAAAGGACCGCTACGGTTGTTCCATTGCAGCAACTCTTCAGTAACACTAACTAATTGCTCACGAGTCGTGGTAAAGTCATTGGCCAGTTTTTGCGTAAAGTTAAAGCGGCGCATGAGGGTTTCGACATCTTCTGGGGCCCACGCAGCGCATAATCCCAAAAGGTTCACTTTCCAGGGGTCTGGTTGCGGCTCCACGTAAAGCAGACGGTACCAGTTTAAAACCCTGTCGATTTCTTCAAGCAAAGCTTCCCGGTTGGGTGTGAGCTCCAGCTTGGGGTGGATGGCCGCCAGCATTTCCAGCTTGGCCATGGAGCGCAAGCAGGACAAGGGATAGTGTTCTTCAAGTATAAGCTTGAATTCATGGAATAACCGTGTTCCTGAAAGGCGCTCCAGGAGTTTGAGTTGCAGGGCGTTTTTAATCAATCGCCGCGTCTGTCCACCGATTTCAAAATCATAGCGTTGTTCAAAGCGAACTGCCCTGAGCATGCGGGTGGGGTCTTCCACAAAACTGAGTGAATGCAATACCCTGAGCGTGCGTTCCTTGATATCTCGCTGTGCAGAGAAAAAGTCCACCAGTCGTCCAAAGCTGCCAGGGTTAAGTTGCACGGCAAGGGCGTTTATCGTAAAATCTCTTCTATAAAGGTCCATTTTTATGGAAGAAAGTTCGACTGTTGGCAATGCCGCCGGGTACTCGTAATACTCGAGTCGGGCCGTGGCCACATCTATATGTTTTTCTTCAGTTGCGTCATCTTGCGTATATATGAGAACTGCTGTTTTAAACTTGTGATGCGCGCGCACGCGGCCATTGAGTCTTGCGGCCAGCGCCTTGGCAAAAGCGATGCCATCGCCCTCCACTACAATATCCATATCTGCTGTAGGGCGTCTGAGGAGCAGGTCGCGGACAAATCCCCCTACCACATAGAGCGGAAAACCCATTTCCTGCCCCAGTTTACCGGCAGATTCTAGCAAGGCGTAGTTTTCACGGTTGAGGCGCTCCCGCATCAGACTGCGAACATTCCGTTCGCGATTTTTCTCCGGCTGCAGTGTTTCGGGAATACGCGCGGGCTCCTCAATAAGCGTATTGATCAGATCTGTCCGGGTAATTACGCCCACAACTTCCCCGTCTTCCACAACAGGGGCAAGTCGCTGCCGCTGGCCAATAATGATTTCTATGACGGGGTAGAGGTCGGAGTGCGGATTGATGACTGAGCACTCCCGCAGCATGTATTCTTCCACTGCGATATGGCCGAGTTCGTGCCCCTGGGCCCTGGTGGCGATGGCCGCATCGAGCACGCCGGCGCAGCGATTCGTGTCAGGTTCTATAACAGGGACAGCCTTCAGGCCGAAACGGGACATCAAGTCCACGGCGTCGTCTATGGTGGCTCTTGTCTCCACCATCAACGGCGGAGAGGACATCAGGTCCTTTACCAGCAGTTGCGGATTTATGTGTGTATACAAGAGGGCGAACAGCTCATCTTTTACCTGAGCAAGGGTACGGTCCTTGATATTGGCCGAGGCAGCATAGGAATGCCCCCCACCCCCTAGAGAAGAGCATATATGCCCCACATCTACGTCGGTTGTGCGGCTTCTGGCCACAAGCACAATGCGGTCCTGCATGCGCCCTAGAGCGAAGAGGATGCGTATATTTTGTATATCCAGCATCTTATGCACTAAAAGAGCAAAATCCCCCACGTAATGCTTCAAGGAAATTTCCGCTATTGTCACCACCACGCCATTTATTTCATGGGTAGTGGAAGATTCCAACAGATCATTGAGAATGGCGACTTGTTCCGCCGTGAGGTCACGATGCAAAATGTCTGAAATAACGTTGAGATCCATTCCCTGTTCTCGCAGCCAGGCCGCTGCCGAAAAGTCATGGGCGGTTGTCGAAGAAAAGGTAAAGCTACCAGTATCTTCAAATATGCCGCACCCGAGGATTGTGGCCTCTTCCTCAGTCAGGCGCATGCCCGCCTTTTGCATCTCCAGGGAAAGAATACTGGTGGTGGCGCCCCATGAGTTAACAATGCCGGAGGAATAGGGCACATCGTCATCTGAATCTGGGTGATGGTCGTAGGCGTGCACCTCTATGTCTGGCTTGTCGAGAATCGCGTGAACATGCCCCAAACGGGAGCGCTGGCGCGTATCGACCATGACCAGTATTTCAACGGAATCAACGTCGATTTCTTTGACGTTTTTGAAATTAAAGAAATAGGTTGCACTTTCAATAAAAAAATTCCGCAGGGTTTTTTCCTGGCTTCCCGGAAAAACCAACACTGCCCCTGGATAGAGTTTGCTGGCTGCTATCATGGCAGCCAGAGCATCGAAATCCGCATTGTTATGCGCGGTGATGACTATTTTTGCATTCTGTTGCTCAGACATTAGGGAACTCTATCAAGGAAGAGGGTGTTTTGGGAATGTCACACGTCGTCAGATTGACGGCGGGAGTGAATGGAGCGGGGGTGGTACTCCTGATGTACGGAAAGCAGTCGCGCTGTCTGGACGTGGGTGTATATTTCAGTGGCTGTGACATCTGCATGGCCGAGCAGCAGTTGCACGCTGCGAAGATCTGCCCCTCCTTCCAAAAGATGGGTGGCAAACGAGTGTCTAAAGGTATGGGGTGAGATATCCTTCCTGATCCCGGCCTTGGAGGCGTAGCGCTTGATGCATTTCCATAAAGCCTGGCGTGTTAGCCCTTTGCCTGAGCGATTCAGAAAAACATACGGCTCTTGGGGAGAAAAAGAGGGGCGCCAGTGGTTGAGATAATTATCCAAAAACTCTTGCGCGGTTTCGTGGATTGGAACGAAGCGCTCTTTTGCCCCCTTGCCTAAAACACGCAGCAATCCTGACTGGATGTCACAATGCAGCGGCTGCAACTTGACGCATTCAGAAACCCGGAGACCGGCGGCATACAACAATTCTAGCATGGTGCGGTCCCTGAAACCGAGCTTTGTTCCCAGGTTTGGCTGCGCCATCATGCGGTGTATTTCATCGCGAGAGAGTACCTGCGGCAGGGCCTTGGCCAGCTTGGGATTTTCAAGAAAAGCCGAAGGGTCTCGTGTCATCGCCCCAGTTTCCATACACCAACTGAAAAAACCGCGTAGCGCCGAAAGGTGGCGCGCCAAACTGCGACTGTTGAGCCCTTGTCCACGCAGGGTTGCCTGATACATCACCAGATCTTCTTCTGATAATTGATCCAGGGGTTTGCCCCAATCGAGCACGAACATAAAAAAAGATCGTAAATCCGTGGTGTAGGCGTTCAGGGTGTTTTCAGAAAGCCCTTTTTCCACTAACAAAGAGGTACAGAACCCATCGAGAAGGGCAAGGTGTGCAGCTGGAAGCTGAATTTCCTTTTCGTCCATTGCAGATATCCAAAAGGCAGGCCCGAAGCAGGGGCACTGCAGGGAAAGAATTGACAGCGCCTTCGGCCGCAATTAGACAAAAAGTCTTTACGCAGGCCACACGCACAGAAAAAAAAAAGTCAAACCACTCAGAGGATACGCAGCTTATGCCCCAGTTTCAACTCGCAGACAGACTGGCCGCCGTACCCCCTTATCTTTTTGCCGAGATCGACAGGGTCAAAAACGAAGTCAAAGCCCGGGGGGTGGATATCATCAGCCTGGGAATCGGCGATCCGGACACGCCGACACCTGACTTCATCATCCAGGCCATGGAAAAATCCCTGTACACGCCGGTAAACCACCAATACCCCTCCTATGTGGGGCTGCTCAGCTTTCGTGAAAGCGTTGCCAGGTGGTACAAGCGTCGTTTCGATGTGGACCTGGACCCCGCCAGCGAGGTCGTATCGCTCATCGGCTCCAAGGAAGGCATCGCACATTTTCCTTTGGCGTTCGTCAACCCTGGCGACCTGGTAATGATTCCAACCCCTTGCTACCCGGTGTACCCCATCGCCACGGCTTTTGCCGGCGGGGATGTGCATTACCTGCCGCTTTTGGAAGAAAACGACTTCCTTCCGGATCTGGATAGCATCGACCCGGCAGTTTGGGAAAAGACCAAGATGCTTTTCCTGAATTTCCCTGGGAACCCCACGGCTGCAACGGCGCCCAAGAGCTTTTTTGAAAAATGCGTGGCTCTAGCCAAAAAGTACAACGTCATTTTGGTCCATGACGCCGCATACACTGAGATTTATTACGATCCTGACAATCGCCCCTTGAGCATTCTGGAAATAGAGGGCGCCAAGGACGTCGCCATTGAATTCCACTCCCTTTCCAAAACCTACAACATGACCGGCTGGCGCATCGGTATGGCCGTAGGCAACAAGCAACTGGTGCAGGGATTGGGAAAAATCAAGGAAAACGTGGATTCCGGCATTTTTCAGTCCGTTCAGGAAGCCGGCATCGCTGCCCTGGATCAGGGAGATGCTTTCGCTGATAAACTACGCGCCATGTACAAGGAGCGTCGTGACGTTGTCATCAACGCTCTGGACAAGATCGGCGTAAGCTGCAAAGTACCGCAAGCCTCCTTCTACATTTGGGCGAGGATTCCGGCTGGATACAAGACCTCAGCCGAATTTGTAACCCGTGTTCTCCAGGAAACGGGCGTCGTGTTGACTCCCGGCAACGGTTTTGGCGGCCCGGGCGAAGGCTTTTTCCGCATCTCGCTCACCGTTGGCAATGAACAACTCGAGGAGGCGGTCTCACGTATCGCAAGCCTGTAACCGCTTTTGTGGGGCTTGGCTCCAACCTGGGCGATAGCGCCTCCATTCTGCAACGTGCACTGGCGGAATTGGAGGCGTTGCCCGGGGTTGTGCGTCTGGATGCTTCACCTTCGTACCGGACCGAGCCTCAAGGCTACAAAGATCAACCCTGGTTTCTGAATCTTGTTGCCAGACTTGCAGTGGAAGAGGGCATGTCCGCCCTTGACCTGTTGCATGACATGCTGGCCATAGAAACCAGACTGGGGAGGGTTCGTTTACCTGCTCAAGGGCAAAATGCCGCAGCGCGTTTCGGGCCCAGAACAGTTGACATCGACCTCCTCCTGTTTGGCTCTGAAGTATGGAGTAGGGAGGAGCTCATCTTGCCGCATCCGCGCATGCGAGAGCGGGCGTTTGTTCTCGTGCCGCTGCAGGATCTCGCGCCGGAGCTTGTTTTTCCTGATGGAACCCCCCTCAACGAGGCGCTGAGGGCAATAGCGTATCACCTCCAGGGAGACGTCATAACCCAGGAATAGACACCAGAGAAAAGGCAGGCAACCATGTGGAAATTCATTATTCTCGCCCTTGCCGGTTTTGTGCTTTACAAGATGTTCACCAACGACACGAAGCGCAAGAAAACCGAGAGCAAAAAGGAGACTGATCGCCTTAAAGCGACAGGGGAATTGATCAAGGACCCCATCTGCGGCACGTATGTCAGTGTAGAAAGTGATATCCGTGTCAGAGAAGGGGAGACGGTACACCGTTTCTGCAGCTATGAATGCCGTGACAAATACCTCAAACAGATCGGCGCAGAGCCTCCCAAGCAATCCTCTGAAGAAGAATAGCGTTCATATCTTCCGGCTTGACCAGCCTGTGTTCCTATAGATAAGGGCAAAACGCATTTTATTTCGCAAGCTGGTCAAGCCTTTCAAAATAGACCTCTCCCTTGCCGTCGCCCCCCACTGCCCACATCGATCAGAAAGGCACGTATTATACGTGTTCGCCGCGTATTGTAATCTAAGCACTTATCATAATTGCACACTGAAATACGTATAATTCGCCAGCCTCCCATGGCCTAACCGCAATAAAAACGCAACCAGCACAAAAAGCAAAGTACTTTAAAGCTTAACTCGGCTTTACATCTTATTTTGATAAGTTTTCGAAACACCGGAAGTACGTCATGACTATACCAAGCTTCAAGAGGGAGTACAGCGCATGAATTATATCTACCTAATCTCCAAAAAGGCGGAATGTTGTTTTTCGGAAAAACGAAAATGACAATTCAGCATAAAAAGTAGGGATTACTCAATGTTACATGGCAGACCAAGTAACATCCTGTTATCTAAGAATATATACCTAATAGCAGCAGACTCTTACCTGGGGGTTTGTTTATGGCAAGCCTAGCGACCACATTCTTCCATACATATTTCTCAGACTTAGAATAATTCCCCCCCTTCCTTTTCTGTTTTTTACGACTTTGTAAAACTATCATTTTAGAAAAAAAGAAGAAAACCATCTTGACACAGTATTGTCACAGAGATAATTTGGAAAAAATTTTTTTCATTTGGAGAATCTTCAACGGAAAAGGAAAAAAATTTTCTTATGAAGAAAATTCTTCCGACTATCCGAATGAACCTGTCGTCCATGAGCAAAACGCAACAGGCGATCAGCAGGTTCATTTCAGAAAATCCTGAGAAGGTTGTAAAAATGTCCATCACGCAATTGGCAGACGCTTGCGGCGCCAAGAGCGAGGCCACCATTGTCAGGTATTACAGACAGCTGGGACTGGACAGTTACAACGATCTCAAGGTGACCCTTGCCGGCGAACTGGCGGAGAATTCCTATTACCGCACCTATGAAGACATAACAGGGCAAGACAGTCTGGCCACCCTGAAACAGAAAATATTCAACGGGGCCATACGTGTTCTGGATTCCAATCTTGCCTTGTTGGAAACCAAAGACATGGAAGATGCGCTGGCATTGCTGGAAAAGGCCGAGCGTGCTTTCTTTCTGGGCTTTGCCATCTCTGCAGCCATGGCGGACATGGCTTGTTTCAAATTCTCCAAACTCATCCCGAATTGTCGCGCCATGTGCGACCCCCATGTCACGGCTTCTGTCCTGGCTCTACCACGACCTGGTGATGTTGTATTCGCCATCTCCCATTCAGGGGAGAGCAAAGACCTCATCATTCCTGTGGAAAAAGCCAAACCTTCTGTGAAGGTTATTGCCATAACCGGCTCCAAGGATTCGCCCCTGGCAAAAGCCGCTGATGTTGTCATTGCCACCGTTTCTGAGGAACTGACCTATCGTACTGATGCTGCCATGACGCGCATTGTGCAGATGGCGATTATTGAGACGCTTTATATCGGCTTGTGCATCCGGAGAGGGGATTCCGCGCTCCAGGCTCTGGAAACTGCATACAGATCAACTTCTTACCTTAAATTCTAACAAAGGATTTGTCATGACTGTACCATCGACAATGCGCGCCCTGAAATTGCACGCACCGGGCGACGTTCGATTTGAAACGGTTCCGGTCCCGGAAATCAAGCCCGATGAGGTTCTTGTCAACGTCAAGGCATGCGGTGTTTGCGGCTCAGATATTCCGAGAATACTTACCTACGGCGCTCATGTTTCAGAACTCATCACCGGACATGAATTCGCCGGAGTCGTGGTGCAGACCGGCGCCGAAGTGGATAACGTGACCACTGGGCAACGCATCACAGCAGCGCCCTTGATTCCGTGCATGAAGTGCGAATGGTGTGACAAGGGGCATTACTCCTTGTGCAAAAGCTATGACTACCTGGGGTCGCGTTCCGATGGCGCCATGGCTGAATATGTACGCGTTCCTAAAGCAAACCTGATTCCGTTGCCCGATGGCGTAAGCTTTGAAGCCGGCGCCATGGTGGACCCTGCAGCCAACGCCGTACATGCTCTGAACAAGGCGGAAATCGGCCCTGACAGTGTGGTGGCCATCTTTGGTATTGGGCCCATAGGCCTGTTTGCTGTGCAATTGGCCAAGCATTTGGGCGCCAAGACCGTCATCGGTGTAGACGTAAGCAAGGATAAGCTGGAGCTGGCCAAGGACGCCGGCTGTGACGAAGTAGTCAACAGTGTTGAAAAAGAAGCGTCTGTAGCCATAAAGGAAATCGCACCCAGTGGGGCGGATGTCATTCTGGATGCTTCCGGTGTGCAGGTTGCGCAACACCAGTGCGTTCTTTCAGCCGCCAATCACGGCGTCATCATATTCCTGGGTATTTCTCATGATTCCCTCACCCTGAGTGAAAAAGCCGTGGATCGTATTTTGCGGGGCGAACTGCATATCCAAGGCAGCTGGAATTCCTTTTCCAAGCCTTTCCCCGGCCGTGAATGGACATACAGTGTCGAACTGATGGAGCAGGGCGCCATGTGGAAGGAGAGTTTCATCAGCCACAGGTTGCAACTGGAAGAAGGGCCTGCATTCTTTGACAAGCTAGCCAACGAGAAGTTCTTCTTCAGTAAGATCATGTTCTTGCCTTAGACCAGATCGTGTTCGAAATCGTCGTAATCCGCCGATTTCCACGACATTTTAGATACACGCATGACTGGAGGACGTGATGGCTCGCAACGTCTTGTTCAGTATCGACCTTGGCACGCAGAGCGCACGGGCTGCCTGTTTCGACGAAGCAGGCAACCGTTTGTCCATGGCCGAAGAAGTTTATGAAACGCGTTACCCCCACCCTGGGTGGGCGGAACAACGCCCCTCTGATTGGTGGAGGGCGATCTGCTCCAGCTGCCATAGGGCCGCTGCTGCGCTTTCCGGAAATTATACTCCGGCTGCGATTTGCATAGGAGCCACATCTTCCACTGTTCTCCCTGTGGACGCCCAGGGCTCCCCTTTGGGTAACGCCATATTGTGGATGGACACGCGTTCCCGCAAGGAATGCGCCATGGTCAACGAGACCAGGCACCCCATCCTTTCATACTGTGGCGGTGGCGTCTCAGTGGAGTGGATGCTCCCGAAAACCCTCTGGATGAAGAAAAACCAACCGGAACTCTACAACAGCGCCTACAAAATAGTGGAGGCGCTTGACTGGTTGAACTTCAAACTCTCCGGAGAGTGGGCAGCTTCCAAATGCAATGCCAGTTGCAAATGGACCTTTTCCGATGTGGAAGGTGGTTTTGTTGAGGAATTCTTCAAGGAAATCGGCTTTCCGGAATATGCGGAAAAGTGGCCCATCTCGGTCAAGGCCATGGGAGAACCCGTCGGACGGGTGACTCCAGAAGCCGCCAAAGAGCTGGGCATCCAGGGAACGCCGATGCTCATTCAGGGAGGTATCGACGCCCACGTCGGCATGGTGGGCCTTGGAACTGTTGTGCCAGGCATCATGGGGGTGATCATGGGAACCTCCTTTGTGCACCTGGCATTAAGTGAAGAACGCATGTTCATCCCAGGACTCTGGGGACCTTATTCCAACGCTGTTGTGCCGGGATACAGCCTTCTTGAAGGAGGGCAGACTTCAGCAGGCGCCATTACCCGCTGGTTCAAGGAAGTATTTGCCAAGGACCTGGGTGATGAGGCGTATGCGCTTCTGGCTCAGGAAGCTGCCACTGCCCCACCCGGGTGTGATGGCCTCACCGTGTTGGACTTCTGGCAGGGCAGCCGCACTCCTGTTTGTGACCCTGACCTTACAGGCTGCATGTGGGGCATGGACCTCCACCACACACGGGGGCACATGTACCGGGCCGTTCTTGAATCCGTAGCCCATGGCACGCGTAATATCCTCAGCGCCTTCAGAAAAGGGGGGTATCACGTGGACAACATGGCCGTATGCGGCGGCGTCACCAAAAACCCGCTGTGGCTGCAAATAATCGCCGACATTTGCCAAACCCCAATAGTCCTGACCAAGGATACGGATGCCGTTCTTCTGGGCGGCGCCATCACGGGCTCGGTTGGTGTAGGCATTCACCCCAGCTTTCAGGCGGCGTCAGAGTCCATGGTCCATCAACGTAGCGTTGTGGAGCCGGATTCCTCCCTTACGTGGATATATGACAAGGCGCATCAGCGATATCTGGCCACCTATGAGGCTCTGAGTCCGCTTATGCGCGCCGGAAGAAAGGAATAGCCATGGCTACCGCTCCCCTTCTTGAAATGCGTTCCATCAACAAATCCTTTCCAGGGGTCAAAGCTCTGGACAACGTGGATTTCAGGGTGAACGCCGGCGAAGTTCACTGCCTTATCGGCGCCAACGGTGCAGGTAAATCCACCCTGATGAAAATTCTATCGGGTGTGTATTCCGCAGATTCCGGTGGCATTTTCATTAATGGCGAAGAAGTCGTCATGCAAAGCCCCAAGGACGGTCTCAAGGCCGGCATCGCGGTTATCTATCAGGAACTTTCCCTGGTGGAGGAACTCACCGTGGCGGAAAACATCTTCCTTGGGCAATACCCTGAAACCCTCCCAGGTGTGGTGGATTGGGGCGTCATGAAACGGCGCGCCCAAGAGTTGTTGGCTCGCCTGGGCATCAAAACTAACCCTGACGCCACGGTTTCCAGCCTCAGTATGGGGCACAAACAAATCGTGGAGCTGTGCAAGGCGTTGGCTGCCGAAGCCAGGGTGGTCGTCATGGACGAGCCTTCCGCCACCTTGAGTGAGGAAGAGTTTAAAGCTTTGGTTAAAGTTGTTTTTGACCTCAAGGCCCATGGCGTAACCATCATATACATCTCACATCGCCTGGAAGAGCTTTTCCAGGTGGGGGATAGCGTGACAGTGCTGCGAGACGGGGCACACGTGCATACCGGCCCCATCAAGAACCTGGACATTAAAGGTCTGGTTCGGCTGATGATCGGCCATGACGTTCGCAGCGGCAAAGGCTGTGCTCTGCCTCCACACAGCGATAGGGACATTATCCGCACGCACTGCCTGACCAACTCAGTACTCAAATGCGTGCATTTCAATGTCAAAGAAGGTGAAATTCTAGGTCTCTACGGTCTAGTAGGGTCGGGGCGTTCGGAAATTCTGCATTCGCTGTTCGGCTCGTTACGCTATGAGGGAAAAATCGAACTCTATGGCAACGAGGCGCACCTTACGTCACCCGTGGACGCCATGCAACGAGGCGTGGGGCTGATTCCCGAGCAACGCAAGACCCAGGGGCTGATCCTGGGGCTTCCAGTTTGGGAAAACGCAGCCATTGCCGCCAGTCCGGATGTTTCGGTCCACGGATTTCTCATCCCCAGCAAGCTTTACGCCTTGGCGCGCTCCTTTGTGAGCAGACTGAGAATCAAGACTCCCAGCGTCATGACCGAAGTTCGCAGCTTGTCCGGCGGTAACCAGCAGAAGGTGGTCATCGCAAAATGGCTGATGAAAAAATCTAAGCTGTTGTTGTTTGATGAACCCACCCAAGGAATCGATGTCGGCGCCAAAGAGGAGGTCTACGACATCATCCGAGGTTTTGCCGGCCAGCCGGAGACCGCCACCGTGGTGGCTTCTTCCGAGCTCGAGGAGCTGGAGTGCATGTGCCACAGGATTCTGGTGCTGTACGAAGGCAACATAGTGGGCGAGTTTACACCGCCCTTTTCAACCAAGCGGATTCTGCACACAGCCATAACCGGAGAGGAACATGAAAGCCGTTAACCCCACCTGCAGCCCAAATAATGCGTGGAAAGAGTTTCTCCGCAAGTATAACTTGCTCATCTTCATCGTTCTCTTTGCGTGCATCGCCGCGGTCATATCACCGAAGTTCTTCACCTTGCAGAATTTCGTGAACTTGTTGCAGCAATCATCCACCATCGGTGTTGTCAGCATCGGTATGACCCTGGTCATCTTGGTTGGTGGCATCGATCTTGGAGTAGGGTCGGTGCTGGCATTGGCCGGTATGGTGGTCTCTGTGCTCATGGCCGATGGATACCCAATTGTCATCGCCCTCCTGGCCAGTATCGCAGTGGGAATACTCCTCGGGATGTTCAACGGCGTGATCAGTGCAAAGGGAGGTGTGCCTTCCTTTATCACCACGTTGGCAACCATGGTGGCTGCGCGCGGTCTGGCCTTGCTTACCACGGACGGCACTCCAGTGTTCGATCTCCCGGAAGCCTTTCAGTGGCTGGGCGCTGGTTTCCTCTTTGGCCTGCCCGTGAGCGGACTTGTTTGGATTGCCATTACCGTCCTCTCTGCTCTGATGCTGAAGTACACCACATTCGGCCGGGGACTTTACGCAGTCGGCGGCAATGCCGAAGCGGCCAGGCTGTCCGGCATCCGGGTCAAACGCAGTGTCATCATCGTGTTCATGCTTTCAGGCGCGCTTTCCGCCCTTGGCGGCATATTGACCGCTTCCTGGCTCACCGTGGGGCAACCAACGGCAGGGAAGGGCATGGAGCTCGACGCAATCGCAGCGGTTGTGCTCGGTGGCGCATCCCTCATGGGGGGGTGCGGCGGCGTGCTTGGCACATTTGGTGGTGTATGGCTGCTCGCCATCATTACCAACATCTTCAACCTGGCAGGACTTTCTTCCTACTACCAGATGATTTTCAAGGGGGCGATCATCGTAATCGCCTTGCTGCTGAACCAGTTCTTTCGGGCGCGTGACTAGAGGTGTTGGGTTTACGCGTTCATAACTACTCAGGGAGGTTGTCATGAAAAGAGGTATGGTTGTTTTTCTTATTGCCATCGCATTGATGGTCAGTGCGAGTTTTGCCGCAGCGCAGGAAAAAGTCATCGGCTTTTCTCAAGTAACCCTTGATTCGCCATTTTATGTGGCCTTGATGGAAGCTGCTGAGAAAAAAGCCGATGAACTCGGCGCAAAGCTCATCTATGTCGATGCTCAGGGTGACATAGCAAAGCAAAACAAAGACGTGCAGGACTTGCTGACCAAAGGTGTGGACGTTCTGCTGCTGAACGCCGTCAATCCCAATGGCGTTGCACCCGCCATGCGTGCTGCTGCGAATGCCGATGTGCCTGTTATTGCTATTGACCGTCCTGCCAAGGGCAAACTGGCAACCTTCGTAGGCCGTGATAACAAAAAGATGGGCTACGAAGCCGGCAAACTTGCTGTTGAGCTGCTCGGTGGAAAAGGCAAAGCAAAGGGCAAGATCATAGAAATCCAGGGCGCAGCTGGCGGCAAGGTCATGATGGATCGTCGTGACGGCTTTCACCAGGCCGTTGACGCAGAAGAGGGCATTGTAGTCGTTCAGAGCCCTTACTGCGAATACATCCGCTCCAAAGCTGTGAAAGCGTTTCAGGATCTGTACGAAGCCAACCAGGACGTTGCTCTTGTCTATGCGCACAACGATGACATGGCCCTGGGCGCTGTTCAGGTGCTGAAGCAGAATGGCAAGTTGGACCAGGTAAAAATCTTGGGAATCGACGGACTTATGCAGGCTGTCAAGGCTATTGATGCCGGCACCTATGACGGAACTGTCCTCAACGACCCTGCGCTGTTGGGCTCCATGGCAGTCGAAACCGCCATGGGTGTGTTGGAAGGCAAATCCTATCCTGAGTTTATCGATGCAGGCACCGGCCTCATCACCAAAGAAAATGCCGCCAAATATCTTGATGATTCCAAGGTATTCGCGGAGACCAAATAGGGCGCTTATTCGGTTTGTAAGAGTCAGGGCTCTTACGTGAAAGTTGTATTCCGACTACAAGGCGCTTGCATGTCAATGTGTTGATTTATGTTGCTACCGGTCCCGCGCTGTCGTTGCAGCACCATGCGCGGGACCGTTTTTTTAACCACTGGAGATAGTTATGAACAAGCAAGAATTGGCCAAGTACATCGACCACACCATTCTGAAACCTGAGGCCCAGGAAGCCGCCATTGTAAAGCTGTGCGAAGAGGCCAGCCAATACAGCTTTGCATCGGTATGCGTAAACCCTTGCTACGTGCCGCTCTGTGTTGAAAAATTGAAAGATTCTGGTGTAGATGTATGCACGGTCATCGGTTTTCCCCTCGGCGCCAATGCAACCCAGATCAAGGCCAAAGAAGCAGCCCTTGCCACATCGCAGGGCGCTACGGAACTGGATATGGTCATTAATGTAGGCGCGCTCAAGGACGGCAAGGAAGACTACGTGGAGCAAGATATCAAGGCTGTGGTGAGTGCCGTGGCTGAAATCAACCCTAAAGCTCTTGTTAAAGTCATCATTGAGACCTGCCTTCTTACGGATGCAGAAAAGAAGACCGCTTGCCAGCTTTCCAAAAAGGCTGGAGCGCATTTTGTAAAAACCAGCACAGGATTCAGCAAGGGCGGCGCCACAGTAGAAGATATTGCACTTATGCGCGCAACCGTGGGACCAGACATGGGCGTAAAGGCTTCTGGCGGCATCAAGAACTACGACCATACAATCGCCATGATCGAAGCCGGCGCCAGCCGTATTGGTGCAAGCGCCGGTGTGGCCATCGTGGACAGCCTGTAATCCTTTTTTGTATTACTCCTGGGAAATAAGCCTGAGCACCACCTGCTGATGGAATTTGCAGTACCCCAGATATTGGGCTGCAAGACCTGATTCTTCCAAATATTCGTTCAGTGCAAGGTGTTCACCATGCTCCCAATCGGGGTAATTGAAGTACTCGTCAAACACCAG
This sequence comes from Desulfovibrio biadhensis, assembly GCF_055388615.1. Lineage (NCBI taxonomy): Bacteria > Pseudomonadati > Thermodesulfobacteriota > Desulfovibrionia > Desulfovibrionales > Desulfovibrionaceae > Desulfovibrio > Desulfovibrio biadhensis. Next base: position 4,343,561 of record NZ_AP042477.1, on the reverse strand, counting down.
GACACTGCCAGGCATGAGATGTTGGGAAAATGCCTGGAAAATTGTCCTGGTTGACGAGTACAGATCGCAATCAATATGCAGAAGGGCAGCAGGGGCGGAATGCGCTTCTAAAAAAGGGACAAGGGTCTGATCAAAATACCCTTGGACAAGAGTCACATTATTCTCGACCTCTGGAGGGGCGGTGCGACTAAAAGCGCCTTTAGGATACCCGTCACGCCAATCTTCCGGCAATCCTTCAAAGGAATCAAATCCATAAATAGTCGTTTCTGGCAGGGCTTTGGCGATATAGTTGATAGTGGAGCCAGTGGCCACACCAAATTCGCACACCAGCGCCTGCGGATGTTTGGCTATAATATCTGTAGAAGCCTCCAGGCCTTGATCCAGAAGAGCCCATTTGTGGGGTAACGGAACCGCATCAGGCATGTGCTGCGTTATAAAGGCGGAAGAACTTTCCATAGCCTTTTTGCGAAAGTGCCGCTCAATATTCTTACTATCTCTTTCCAATGCCGCTTCAATCTCTTCCTCAATCAGTGGCTTCAATAATTCGCGAAGCAGACTTTTTAGCTCCATGGCTTTTCCTTTTTATAATAAATATGAAAATGACATATAGAGTATGCCTCAATATTGATTCAATATGTATTTACCATTTGAAAAAGCTCCGTGCAAGAAATGATAGTATTTACAAGTTTTTTATTTTTATCTTTTAATAACATTTGCACTTTGAACACAAATATTATGATTATTTTGTGCGCCTTTGTTTCGTGCGCCTTGTATGTCAGCTTCAGACCGGCGCAAAGGAAATGCTGTTTATTTATTGATATGGTTGCTGCCCATCTTTGGATGAAATGCAAAACATTTTTGGACATTTCCCAATTCAATTTTCAAGGCCATGGTGGTAAATTTTACTCAAAACCAGAAATCTTCAAGAAACCTTGTGTCACAGGCGCAATCTCTTGTTTTGTCTCATAATGTAAATTATGTTAACTTTTGTATCACCAATGATAATAAACGGATGGCATAATCCGAGGCTCACCCCTTTTATTCAAGCCCTTTGCATATTCTGAAATAATCACAAACGCGGTTCTGTTTTTGTTGGCATTATGAAACGCACAGGCCTAAGTCTCATTCCTGCTGTCTCCAGGTTTGTAATCTGAATCGCAGACAAGGAATTGACGATTATCATCCTCACAGCGTAGTTAAAACCGTATAAGCTTCCTTCACGTTCTTTCGTGCAAAAACTCGCTATCGTAGTATCAGGGGGGCGCCCTTATCAAGACTCGTTTTAAAGGCTTGGATTGCTGCCAGCTTTGCTCTGCTTATTATTCTCAATACGGCTGTACCTTCCCAGGCAATGGAAATGTGGGGGCGGTGGTCAGGCGCATATTATTACAATGACGGACGACCACCTGTGAGCTTTACTTTTGAGGTATCAAACCCTGGTACCAGGTTTTCAGGCAGAATTACCGAAGAGAACACCTTTGGTAATTCAAACTCCCGTTTTCTTTACTCTTATTTTCAAGGACAAATTTGGAATAACGGACAAATAGTCTTTACAAAACAGTATGATGGAACCTCAAATGTTGGGCATGCCATTGAATACGTAGGGCAAGTTCAACCTGACGGCAGAACCATTCAAGGCACCTGGCGCGTTGGCAATGCGTGGGGGCAATTCATAATGAACATGGAGTAACTCCCTGGACAAATGCATGTTTCTTAACAGCTCGCAACCGTTGATCAAAAAGGGCGTTCTTTTTTTAGGCGCCCTTCTTTTCGTTTGCTGCCTGCTCATCTTTGTTCCTTGTATTTGCAAGGCCTCCTCCCCTTTACGGGTGCTTGTTTCAGGATTCGAACCCTTTGCTTCTCACAAAGTAAATCCTACGCAGTTGCTTGCACAGCATATCCAGTCGTGTACATCGCAGCCGGATCAGAGTGATCTGTGCCGATATCTCAGCGCTGCAACTGCGCTCGAGGTCAAGGGACTCACTCTTCCAGTGACGTATGATGGTGCATGGCCTCGTTTACGTGAGGCTTTGGATAAATGGCGCCCTGATGTTGTGTTGGCTTTTGGTCTTGCCGCCGGAGCCGAGACAATCAGGATGGAGCGTGCTGCGCATAACAACAACGGCGGCTTCAAAGATAATGCAGGGCGTGTTGTGTCCGGGAAGATATCCCCTTCCGGTCCTGCCAGAGTTGAAAGCACCCTGCCCCTTGAGACGCTTAAAAACGTACTTGAAACAAAAGGGTTCAAGGCTGGTATATCCCAAAGCGCGGGCGCTTATATCTGCAACAATGTATTCTACCAACTCATGAAATACACAGCACACCAGCCTGCCTTGCTTCGAGCTGGATTTATTCATGTGCCGGATATGCGTCTTTCTGGTGAACACGGGCTGGAGAGCGCGCTTATCAGCATACTACAAACCTTAAAGGAGAAGCATTTGCGATTCGGTGTCTATGAGTTCGAGCCAACGGAAGATGATGTGTCCGACAACCTCTCGAGAATAGAGAAGATCGTCAAAGAAATGTCCAGCCGTGGGGTCGATTTTCATATGTTCCCGGAGATGGCCCTTACCGGCTTCATCCACGATGATCTCAAATCACTTCTGGCCAATAACCCGGAGCTGCAATCACCTGATTTTATGCAGCGCTTGGGAAAACTCGCTGCAACCGTCAAAGGCTATGTGGCAGTCGGAATGCCTGTCTATCAGGATGCCAGGTGGAACAACAGCTATGTGGTCTTTTTCCCTGATGGGACAGTAGGTTATAAATACGATAAAAATCATTTGTACGGGTGCGACCACGAATGGAGCTCCCCAGGCTGTGGAGACTATCCGATTCTGTCATTACCCGGTGTTGCGGCGGGTGTGCTCATTTGTCACGATGTGGTTTATGACGAGTCCTTCACAGAATACATAAAAAGGAAAGTGCCCCTCCTTCTGATAGGCACTAACTGGATAGGCAATACATCCATATTTCAGTATCTTAAAAAGAACAGCTCCTTCGATGCAATACTTGTAAGTGATCGCAAAGGGGAAGAGCAAGGCACGCATTTTCCAGGAAATACAGGCGTTTTGCTCAGTTCTGGACAAATTCTGTTACCACGCGAATTGGCTCCTGGAATTCGCGGCGTGTTATACCTCTCAATGTGAAATTTACTTCAAGTAACGCTTGAATATCTAAAAAAGCCGGATAAGCATAACCCCACAGATGAGCAACGCCACGCCCAGTAGTCGCAAGGGAGTTATTTCCTGAACGGGGTACCCCAGCAAGCCATAATGATCCAAAACAAGTGACGCTACCATTTGCCCGGTCACGGCGAGACCAAGAATGGTAACCGCCCCCAGCCTGGGAACCAGAAATATAATCACTGAGACGACAAAGGCGCCGAAGAGCCCTCCGGTAAAATGCCACCACTTGGTCTGCCCTATTGCAGCCAGGTGTGGCAGGGGCAGTCTGGCTGCAAAAACGATGATCGCCAGTGTCAGCGTGCCACCGGCAAAGCTGATGAGCGCTGCAATAAGCGTATGGTTTGTCCAGTCCTTCAAAGTGTTGTTAATGCCCCCTTGAACAGGCAGGCAAGCGCCGGCGATCAGCGCCAGCAGAATGTATAAAAGACTCATTTGATATCCTTAATTTTTAAAAATGGTGTTTTGCGCATAGGAAAAATTGGGCGAAAAAAGCCCTGAGAGAACAATCAAGGAAGAAATTACTTCGAGCTGTGTGTGAAGACGAAATCCCACCCTTCCCCTGGAGGAGAAGCCTGGAGTTGCATACACCGCTCCTGATAGGCTGCGTATAACTTCATGTCACGATGATTCTGCCGCAAATCTGCAAACATATTTTGGGCAGCAGAAAACTGTTGTTCTTTATAAAGCTGTAGCGCTTCTTCATATTTTTCCAGTTCTGCAGCATGGATTTGTCTTTGCTCTTCCGAATACGGTGTATAAATGCTGATGGGGAGCGCCTTACCTTTTACACGTACAGTATCCAGTTCCTGAAAATACATCGGCGTGGCGGTTGTGTCCATAAGGCAGGCTTCGCGGATGGTTTCACTCAAAACAATACCCACCCCATAGAATTTGGTTAACCCCTCCAGCCTGGATGCCAGGTTAACGCTATCGCCGATAATAGTGTAATCAAAGAGATCTTTTGAGCCCATGTTGCCTACGCGTACAGTGCCGCAATGCAGCCCGATGCCTATGGCCAGCTCAAGGTTGAATTTTTCCTTGAAATATGGGTTCAAACGATCAAGAGCATGCAACATGCCCACGGCAGAATCCACAGCCTTCTTTTGATGTTGTGGTGTATTCAAAGGGGCGTTCCAGAACGCCATGATCGCATCACCAATGAATTTGTCCAACGTGCCATTGGTAGCTGTAATTTCAGCCGTCATCGGTGTAAAATACGCATGGAGGAGTTCGCTCACCTGGTTGGGGTGTAGTTTCTCACTCATGGAAGTGAAACTGCGGATATCCGAAAACAGGATGCTGACTTCGCGTTCCTCGCCGCTTAATGACAAGCGTTCAGGAGACTTGACTATTTCTTCAACAACAGCCTTGGAAACATACTGCGAGAATGCCTGGTGAAAGAACCTGCGCTGCCCTTCTTCTCGCCAGAATTTAAGCAAAGTAAGCAACATAAAGTTGATTGCCAAAGTCAAGGTAGGAATCAGGGGCGATATAAACATGCCCTGGCTGCGAAATAGCCAGTCCGCACCATACCAGATGCCTCCGACACACAGGCCAAGAGGCAAGAGGCTCCATAGCGCACTTGCCCAGGCTAACAGCAAGGTGGAGAGAATACCCAGAAGAAATGTTAGCATTACCTCGATATTCTTGAGGATAGCAGGGTTATGCATGTAGTCCTGCTGCAGGATATTGTCCAGGGTTGCAGCGTGCACCTCGACGCCTGGGTACACCTGGTCCAGTGGGGTCGTGCGGATGTCTTTCAGGCCAGCTGCGGAAGTACCTATAAATATTATTTTTCCAGCGAAGGTTTCGGGGGGCAGACGGTCATTTAGAATATCTGTAGCTGAATAATAAGGGTAGGTCTCCCGAGGGCCATGGAAATTGATGATCATCCGGCCATGGGCATCCAGGGGAATCAGTTTGTCGCCAACCTGAAGAGATGGGGGCTCCTGCCCTTCTTTTGGTGTAGGTCGCAACCACAAAATGATCTGTTTTGTGGGAAAGGCCCGCAGATAGGCGGCAAGCGCCAGGCTGGGGTAAAAATTATCTTCATATCTGATGATAAGCGGTGCATGACGAATCACACCATCAGCATCAGGCAAAGCATTGAAAAAGCCCGATTCGCTGACTACGTTGCTGAGTACTGGTTTGTTGCACACCACAGCAGGGGCTTCGTAAAAAACCTGCTCGACAGGTTGCGAATCTGCCCCCCCCATGACCGAAAGGTGCAGTGGGTGCAGGACGCAATCTTCGGGAGCGGAATCCTGAGATGGTTCGAAGTTGAAATGATAGCCCAGAACGTAAGGCCCGTTTTCAAGGGTTTTTGCGAGGGTCTTGTCGTTATCCAGCAATTCTTCGGACAACCCTTTGAAATTCATGCGTACATTACGCTCACTGAGCATCTCTTTACTGAGTACGCTCAAAGAAGTCCGGTCAGGTTCTGAAAATACCATATCCAGGGCAACGCTTGTTGCCCCGAGTTCTTTGATCTTTTCCAGGAGACGGGCGATTCTGTACCGAGGCCAGGGCCATTGACCAATCTCCAGAAGGCTTTTTTCGTCTATATCGACTATGGCGGGAATATCTGAAGTATCCACGCTATGCGCGCTGCGCATCATGGAATCGTAAAGCTTGTCATCCAGGTATCGAAAAAAAATCGGGCGTACAGCATAAGATATTGTAAACAGGAGCGAAACGGCAAGACCAACAGCCAATAACACCCCGCGCCCTTTTTGTATGAGCTTCCAGAATCGTTTCAGCCATTGCTGCTGCATTGCCCCCCCTTTTGGAGCACCTGATTAACAGTCAACAAATCATACTCCAGAGTACCTCAATAAATCAAATCCTGGAGGGAAAGCCACGGCATCACACGTTGTTCAAGGGGTATTCAGGAACAGATTTGCGCGTTTTCCAACGCTTGTGCATCCACAACCACTGTTCCGGATTGCGACGTACCTGCTGTTCCACAGCCATGGTATAAAAACGGGCTGTCTGTTCAATTTTTTGGGCAACAGGCAAGTCAAGTTCAGACGTATACAGAGGCGTTTCAATGCGTAACTCATACTGTCCTTCAGCTTGCCGCAGCATAAAGACAGGCCATACAGTTGCGCCCGAGCGTACTGCCAGCATGGCGGGGCCAGCATTCACCGCCGCTTCTTCACCGAGAAAAGGAAGAAACACTGCCTCTTTCTGTCTTGTGTTGTGATCCACCAAAAAAGCACACACGCCATTGTTACGGAGCAGGCGTAAAACCTTTGGCGCGGCATTGCGATGCCCGATTATTTCAACGCCCGGGCGCCCTCTTTGTCGTTGCATGAGATAATTCAGCGCCTCGTCGTGCCCTTCGCGCACCACAACACCTTTGGCGCGTCCGGGAATCGCCAATTGGAGAATGCCCGCCAGCAATTCCCATGAGCCCAAATGGGCGCAGGCAAGTACCATGGGGCCTTTTGTCGCCTGAAGAGAGGCTAAATTTGCAGGAGAGGCAATATGGAGACGTTCTTGTTCAAAACGCCAATCTACCAGGTTGGTAATAGCAGCTTCACAAAAAGCGCGCCCCGTATGGGCAAAACTGGCTCTGGCAATGCGCCTGCCCTCTTCTTCAGAACACCCCAAGTGCCTGGAGGCAGAAGCTGCTGCCATGCTGCGTCTGGAGAGAAGCGCATGCCACATTATCCAGCCGGCAATGTCGCCCAGTCTGCGGGATCCTGCAAAGCCCCCCTTTGCGGCAAGGGCAGTGGCTGCTTGATACAAATAGTCCAGCATGGCGCTAATCGCACTCAGCCCAGGGCCAGCATGCGCTGTTCAAGCCGTTCTTGTTCTTTGGCCAACCGCGTGCTGTCCAGTTCGTCATGTTTGTCATCCAGCTCGTAGGGGGCACCCAGTACAATGCGGCACTTTGCGCCGGGTAAGGGGAGCTGAAACTTATCCCATGCTTTTTCAAATACTTTTTTGCGGCTCAAAGTAATGCGGATGGGAACCAGCAGTGCGTCTGTCTTATGTGTAAGGTATATTGCCCCTTCTTTGACTTTGTGCCGTGGGCCTCTTGGGCCGTCCACAGTAACAACGCCAATACACCCTTGCCGCATGCTTTTTCTTGCAAGGATAAGAGCTTTCACCCCACCGCGGGATTTTGATCCCCTGGCTGTAACCAGCCCAAGACGCTGCAGCAGCTGGGCCATGATTTCTCCGTCCTGACTCTGGCTGACGATGGCGACAAATCTGTGGCGCCCTCCCATCAAACGAAGGTATGGCAAACAAAAAGTCTCGTCATGAAAGTGGGCAAACACAATACTACGGCCTGCTGCCTTGGCCTGTTCCACAGCGTCCCAACCAATGACTTCATGGCGCATGCTGGCTTCCCACAGCTTGTACAGCGCCGCCATGGCCGGAGCGTAATACGAAACCGGTATTCGCATAATTATGCCTGTTGCTGGCCGGTGACGACCGCGGTATCGAATTGCATGGCGTAGAGCCTGGCATATAAGGGGCAGCTTTCAAGCAATTGTTCGTGGGGGCCCTGATCCACAATGCACCCTTTGTCCATGACAATTATTCTGTCTGCCCCGAGCACCGTGGACAGACGGTGGGCAATGACAATGCTGGTGCGCCCTTTCATGAGGTTTTCCAGGGCCATCTGCACGATGCGCTCGGACTCTGTATCCAGGGCACTGGTTGCTTCATCCAGAATCAGCAACGGCGGGTCCTTGACCAGGGCGCGGGCAATCGTCAGTCGCTGTTTCTGCCCTCCAGATAACTTGACCCCGCGTTCCCCCAGCATGGTATCGTAGCCAGCGGAAATATCTTTAATAAAATCGTGTGCGTAGGCGGCCTTGCAAGCCTCTTCAACCACTTTCGCATCTATGGAGGGCTGCCCGTAGGCGACGTTTTCCAGCACACTGGCATTGAACAAAAAACTGTCCTGCGAGACAAGTCCCATCCGGCGCCTGAGGGAAGAGAGCGTGAAATCACTGATGTCGCGGCCGTCAAAAGCAATGCGCCCCCCGGTGGGGGTGTAGAAACGCGGAATAAGATTAACCAGAGTCGTCTTGCCTGAACCGCTTGGACCGACGATGGCCAGGCGTTCTCCCCTTTTTATGGTAAAGCTTATCCCTTGCAAAACATTAGTCTGCCCTGCGTCATAGCTGAAGGTCACATCCTTGAAAGTAAGTTCCTGGAAATCTCCGGAAAACGGCGTCTGCCCCCCTTGCTCCACGTCCAGTTCAGGGGAATCGAGTACTTGAAAGACCCGCTCTGCACCAGCGAGGGCGGCCTGCACATCAGAATTGGCATCCGACATCTTTTTTACTGGTTCATAAAGCATTATCAGAGCGGCAATAAAAGAGAAAAATGTTCCTGGGGTTGATTCTCCCGAAATTACCTTGTAGCCGCCATAGCCAATGACCAGGGCGACCCCGATGGCGCCAATGAGTTCCATGATTCGGGAAGACAGTTCAGAATAAATGACTTCCTTTTCCGCTATTCCGACAAGGCGCTTGTTCTCATGAGAAAAGCGCTCCGCCTCAACACGCTCCGTGGCAAACGCTTTGACTACGCGGATACCGCTGAAAATCTCCTGAAGAACAGTGGAGATGTCCGCAAGTTTGCTCTGATTGCGACGGCCATACTTGCGCAGCTTTCGAGCAAAATAGGCAAAGGGAAAGATGGCTAACGGCAGTACAAGCATCGCCCAAATAGCCAACTGCCAGTCCCGGTAGAAGACAACCCCGATAAGGCCGATCATGGTCAAAATCTGGCGCACGATCATCACTATTGCCGGCAGGCTCATGCGTATCTGTAATACATCGTTGATGACCCTGCTCATGAGCATTCCCACCTGGTTTTCTTCGAAAAACCGCACAGGCAAGAGCACTATCTTGTCATAAAGATCATTGCGGAGATCTTCCAATACACGCAAGCCACTGGATTTCATCATGTAGTTTTGCAAATACTGGAAAGTCCCCTTCACCAGTATCAACAATACATAAGCAAAAGGAATCAGGAACAGGGCATCCTCATCTTTGCGGAAGAAAATATCATCCAGGGCTGGCTGCACCAGAAACGCGGCGGCAGCGGTGCATGCGGCAACCACTGCCATGGAAAAAACGCCGAGAATAACACGCCCTTTGTAGGGTGCAAAACAAGCCATACAACGCTTGAGCAAGGGCCAACTCTTGATGGAAGATTCGTCGAGAAGCAGTTTCATGAAGGGTCCGATAACTATTCTGTATGATTGCCTGCCAGATACCTGTGTGCAGCAGAGGCACTTTACACAAGGGCGCGTGCCTGGGCAACGGCAGCTCTGAAAAGGCAAAACACCTTATTTATAGATAAATCCTATCGCAATCTCAAAAATCTATCGTATTGATTCATTTGACCTGAGATTAAGATTGGTATGCATTGCTCATTGGAGGACAGAGTCATGCCAATACAGGAACTTGATTGCAAGGGGTTGCCTTGCCCCCAGCCCGTACTGCGCTGCAAACAGTGCATTGAAAAGGACCGGCCCGCAAGCTTTGTGGTCATCGTAGACAATGAGCCTGCCAAAGAAAATGTAAGCCGCTTTCTTGCCAGCCAGGGATATGACGCCGTAGAGGCAGCTGCCGACGGCGGCACCTGGCGCATCACCGCCACCGACAAACAAGCAGGAGAGGCCGCGCCGCAGTCTCCGGCGTGCAATTGCGAAGTCATGAGCGACGCCGAACTTGCTCAAGTCGGCAAGCAGACCATCTGTGTCTTCATCACCGCCGCCGTCATGGGGCAAGGTAATGATGAACTCGGTGCAAAGCTGATGGGCAACTTTGTAGCCACATTGCCGGAACTCGGCGATGAACTCTGGCGCATCATCATGGTCAATGATGGGGTGAAGCTGGCTACGGAAGGCAGCGCCAGTCTGGAAATACTGCAAAAGCTGGAAAGCCAGGGCGTGTCAATCCTGGTGTGCGGCACTTGCCTCGATTTTTTTGGCCTGTTGGACAAGAAACAAGTCGGCCAGACCACAAACATGTTGGATGTGGTTACCAGCTTGCAACTTGCCAGCAAGATCATCAGGCCGTAAACAAGGGCGCTAACATGTGGTCGCTGCGGCAGGCAATCCGTGTCTGCCGCAGGACCGTTTAAGCACCCTTTTGTTATGGCTGAAGAAAATCTGCTGCGTATAAACAAAGCCATTGCCCAGGCCGGTGTCTGCTCGAGACGCAAGGCGGATGAATATATTCTTGCCGGCCGCGTACGCGTCAACGGTCAGATTGTAGACAGCCCTGGTCTGCGAATTGATCCGCATACTGACCGTATAGAAGTGGACGGCGCCCTCCTCTCTGCGCCTGCAGAAAAACACCTGTACATCGCCTTACACAAACCCCCCAAAATAATGACGACGTTTGACGATCCTCAGGGGCGCAAAACCGTCATCGACCTTTTGCCTTCACAAGTTGCAAACCGTCGTCCAGTACCTGTGGGGCGTCTCGACTTTATGAGCGAGGGGTTGCTTTTGATGAGTACCGACGGCGAGTTGACCCACCGCCTGACACATCCACGCTATCATTTGCCAAAAGTATATCGTGTAGGAATAAAAGGGCGTGTGGACGAAGGCATGCTGCAAATCATGCGCAAAGGCATGCGCCTCGCAGAAGGTGATCAGCTTGCCCCCGTAGGTGTACAGGTCGTGTCTCATAATGAGCTGGAAATGACACTTATGCAGGGCGTTAACCGCCAGATTCGGCGCATGTGCCGCGACCTGGGGCTGGGTATCCGGTTTTTACGACGTGTGGCGCAGGGGCCAGTGTCCCTTGGCACTCTCAAATCTGGAGAATTCCGCCACCTGACTCCAAAAGATGTTGCGGCTCTTAAAAAAGCTGTTGGCCTGAATTAGGCATCTTCCAGATCCGCTCTCACAACAACCACATAATACTCCTGAATCCCACCTGTTTTTCTCTTGAAAGCCTCTTGGTTTTATCTTGAAAAAATCTACAACTACTTGAAATTTTTAAAAATCCTTTTGTATAAAAACTACTCTTCAGGTATAAACACGCAGCTATAGTTGCCGACATGCGCAGCGGTACGGGGAATCACTTCTCTCTTGTACAAGACAGCATCCAGCAGGTTCTCGTCTTGTTTGCTTGGGAGTGTGGTGCCGCGCCATGTCCTAACCCAAGAGGGGCGGTCTTTTATTCGGTCTTGCCATTGAAGTGCGCGTCAAAGCGGTACTAACGCGTTACTGATTGTGTGACCGCCCCTTCTTCTTGAGTCGCAGGAACCGTGTTTTTTCAGAGAAGTACGGTGCATAAAAGTGGGGTGTGGCATGAATTCAGAGCGTGTTGTCTCCTGTTTTGTCCTGTGTCTTCTGGCGTCCTGCCTGCTTTTTGTTACTGCCTGCGCCACAAATCAGGGGGCAACGGCAAACATAAGCACAGCTCCATTTGCAAAAAAGAGCAGTCCCGCCGAGTCTTTGACCGACCTTCCTGCCCCCGTCACTGACCGTCAGTCAACCACGACCGAAAAAATCAAAGGGCCTGTCATTGATGCGGCATCTGGCAGTAAAGAAGTGTACGTCCACGCAGCCGAAAATGGACAGTATAATACCAAAGGCATGTCCCAAGCCATCGGGCAAAAATTTCTGCTGCATTTTGATGTTGGAGAAGCCAGTCTGGATGCCTCCAGCTTGATGTCTTTGAAGCGGATAGCAACATTACTGGATCAAAACCCTGGGACATTTGCACACATCGAGGGGCATTCCGACAGCGTTGGCAAAGCCATAGACAACCAGCGCCTATCCATGCGCAGGGCCCGGCAGGTACAGACGCTGTTGCTTTCACATCACGCAATTTCCCTGGAACGGAGTGTGGTAAAAGGATACGGCGAGATTCGCCCACTGGCCACCAACGACACAAAAGAAGGGCGCGCTCGCAACCGGCGTGTAGAAGTGACAATACTCTCACCCGGTTCCCTGCCTAATGTTTTTGCCAGCCATGAGAATCAATCCTTGGAGGGCAACAGCGATTCTCCCGCAAAGATGCCTGTCCCCTCGCCGCAGCCCCACGAAATTGCCTCCTCACAACCAACTCATCCGGGGCTCAGTATACACAATGACAATCTCCAGGACGCCTCAGTAACGTACACGCCCTTGCAGGCGAAGCAAGCCGCCCCCATGCTCTCTGGGCAGGAAGATACGTCAGTCGTGGCCTCGCGCATGGATTCCCTGGGAAGCTACCAGCCAAAAGCCCAAAATCTGCAACCCCATATGGGCTTGGACTCCCGCGAAGTGATAGATATCGCTGCCGTGGGCGATATCATGATGGGATCTGCCTACCAGGCCAACGCCCTCCCCCCTGATGATGGAGAAAAATTATTCTCCCATGTCGCGCATTTATTCAAAGGGGCGGATGTGGTTTTCGGTAACCTGGAAGGCCCTCTTGCGGATAGTGGTGAGGGGCAAAAATGCACATCGGGTTCTGAAAATTGCTATGAATTCCGCACCCCCACAAGATATGTGCAACACCTGGTGCGTGCAGGGTTCAACACCGTTTCCATAGCCAACAATCATGGTCACGATTTTGGCCCCGCAGGACAGCAAAGCACTTTGGATACACTGCGCAGTAACAATATTCACCCTGCAGGTGGCGAAGCCGTGGCGCATCTGACCATGAAGGGCAAACGTATAGCCGTGGTAGGCTTTGCACACCGTGGCCGTCGATACGCCTACCCAATCCAGGATATTCCGTTGGCAAAACGAATTGTTTCTGAGCTGAAAAAAAACCACGATCTCGTTATCGTTTCATTCCACGGCGGCGCAGAGGGCTCTGGCGCCACGCAAGTTACTGACAAAACAGAAATGTTCTTGGGAGAAAATCGCGGCAATGTGGTGGCCTTTGCCCATGCCGTCATAGACGCAGGCGCCTCGCTGGTTTTGGGCCATGGACCGCACGTTCTGCGCGCCATGGAAGTCTACAAGGGGCATCTTATTGCCTACAGCCTTGGCAATTTTCTCACCTATGAACTTTTCAGCACCAGAGGCTCTTGTGGCCTTAGCGCCGTGTTGCGGTTACAGCTGGATGCTGAAACGGGAAAATTTGTAACGGGGAAAATGGCGCCCATTCGACTGACTGCGCAGGGACTTCCCCGGCCTGACCCCGATATGGCCGCTGCCCGGCAAATTGTGCAGCTTACTCAGGAGTATCTTGCCCTTACAAAAGCTGAAAAAACTGATCTGGCGATGACTTTCGACACCAAAGACGCAGGCTTGATACTGCATCAAAACTAGGCTGGCGCTCCTTGCGCATGTAAGAAAACAAAGTACTCCTTCATGGCGGTCCGCTCTTTGCAAGTTCCAAAACAGGGGGCATTTCGCCTTCCTGTATGAATGACCTTGCATACCGGGGGACGCCATGAGTACAGCAGCACATTCTCCATACCTGATAAAAGATGCTGGAGGTATTGCTGGCAATGATGTGGGGAATCACACCGCAGAATTCTGGCATGCGCTGGAGCCCGACGAAGTCGCTGTTTCCGAGCAGGCTTTGGAGGCCATCAAAAACGTTGCGCGGGAAGTGCTCCCCCGTTACGTACCCGCCGCGAATTTACACTCTCTGACGGTTGCTGACAGTCTGGCCCTTCTCTCTCGCCAATTGTTCTGGGATGAAAAAAGTGGTGTCTTATTTCTCTGCACAGACTTGGGGGATAAAAGCCTTTGCATGGACATTCCGCCCCAGCATTGGCAATTTCGCACTGAAGGCCCAACACATTGAGAGTCGGACCTGGGCCGTCAGTATACCCGCCCCCCTAGGGGAACGTCCTGTTCCGGCTGCAGCAGCACCACACCGGGGGCATCAGGATGCCCGTCAACACCCATGACCAGGACTTCTGAGGTAAAATCAGCAATGCGCCGGGGCGGAAAATTCACCACGGCAACCACCAGGCGGCCAATAAGATCATCAACCGTGTAGTGGTTGGTTATCTGTGCGCTACTTTGCTTTATTCCCAGTGGTCCAAGATCTACCCATAGCTTATAGGCCGGCTTTCTGGCCTTGGGCGAAGGTTCGGCTTTCACAATGCGCCCTACCCGCATGTCCACGCGCAAGAAGGCATCATATTCAAGGTTGTTTTCCATTTATCTTCCCTGATGCTCTTTGTTTGTCATACTTGACAGGTCCATAAAGTACTACTTAAAGGTTCCTGCATCCCTCATGTTTTGTCAAGGAGCAGCGACATGTGTTGGATTTGGGATTTGATTCTTCTGTATTTACTTATCAGCGCACTTGTTGTGGGGCTGACACATATCCTGTACTTCTATGAAATCGTGAATGGTCCTGGCCTTGATTGGTTGCGACAAAAGACACGCCGTTCTATTCCCGCACTCTTGTTGCAAGGTTTCATGCAGGCTTACCTGGCTCAATTGGTTGTCGCTGTCTTTTATCTGCCAGGTTTTGTGAAGCGCCTCTGGTTTCCAGCCATGGCAAAGGATGCGTCCACTCCCCCTGTGATACTGGTCCATGGCCTTTACCATAATGCTTCTGCCTGGGTGTTTTTCCGGCGTCGCTTGCAGGCCGCGGGCTTTCACAATGTTTATGCAATAAGCTATTGGAGTTTCAGGGCAAACTTTTTCAGTATCTCGAAAAAGCTGGAACAACGCATAGAAGAAGCCGCCCAACAGTGCCCCGGTCAAGGCATATACATTGTGGGGCACAGCTTGGGGGGATTGCTGACCAGACACTACATGGCAACGGGCGCAAGACGCAAAGAAGTGTTGGCCGCAGTGACGTTAGGCGCCCCCCATAAAGGCAGCAGGCTGGCCGCGCTCGGTTTAGGAGATCTTGCCCGGAGCTTGATATATAAGGGTGATTTGGCTGCGCGTTTGCAGCAACTGGATGCCCCACCCCCTGCTCCATGCCTGAGCCTGTCTTCATACAGTGACGAATTCGTGACGCCGCAAAGTGCCCTGCAGCTTGGAGTAGACGGCTGGGAGGAACGCCGGGGGCCATGCACGCCGCATGTAGCCATGCTTTTCAATGGGGCGGTGGCGCGTGAAGCCACCACTTTTCTGCAGGAGCATGGGGCCGGCAAAGCTGCCGAATAGCCTCAGGTGTCTAACTCCAGCAGGTCATGCTTCAGAGCCCAGAGAAGGCACCACAGAGCAACGTCCATCGCCAGTCCGTGCTGTTGGGCGAGTCTGCTTGCCAAATCTCCAGCAATTACGCCTTTTCTTGCCAGAAAACATGCCGTACGTATGTATTCTGGCTGCAGCAGACCTTGCAGGCCGGCGTAAATGACCAGGCCCTCTTTTCCCCGGTAAAAAGCCTCTCCCGAGCGACTCCAGCGCAACCGCACCCCAGGTTCAAGTAGCCTGCTCGGATATTCGCCAAAAACACCAGAGAGCGGCAGGTGCAAGGGGTGTGGCTCCTTGCGGATGGCCTGCTCCTGCGGGGTGGGTATCTGGATCTGCCAGAGCTGCTCCCATAAGGTGCAGTAATCCCGAACAATTGTGTCCCAGTCATAGGTGCTGGCAATTTTCTCGCGGGCTGCGCGCCCCATTTTTTGGCGTAATTCAGGGGCCATGGCCAGTTCGCGCAGTTTGTTGGCCAGCTCAGAAACATCCACGGCGAGCTGCTGGGCGCTGCAAAGATGATGCTGATTGTCCATGAGGACCCTTGCGGCGGCATCAATGGTGGTGGTGTCTGACGAAGCCAGGGTTGGGATCAAAAAGCCGGTTTTTCCATGATCAATAAGATGTCGGTAGCCATCAAAATCCGATGCCACTACAGGCAGTTCCATGGCTCCGGCTTCCAGCAGCGTCAACCCGAAGGTTTCCTGATAGTTGTCCACGGGCGAAACAAAGATATCGCTGGAGCCGAACAGCTGTCTGCGCTCTGCGTCATCGGGATTGGTCACAACCTGTAAATTCAGACCGATATTGCCTGCAAGTGTGCGAACATGTTGAAGATAGTCACTATGCTCCCTTGCATCGCTGGCCCCGGCCAAAAGAAGCGTGAACTGACGGCTCGACAAAGGAGGTGCTGCAGCACGGCGTATGGCATGCAAAAGTGGCAACAAATCCAGCTTAGCCGTGTGTGACAGCCTGGCAAAAACCAGCAGTACGACGCTGTCGGAAGCAATCCCATACCCTTCGCGACAGGCCAACCGCTCATCCGCCCCTAGCGGCATAAACTGCCCCAGTTCTATGCCAAGGGGCACGACATTTATAGCTGGGGGAGTAAAACGCATGGTGTCCAGACCATAAGCCTGCTGCAAATGGCTAAAGCACCCTTGTAGCATGTTTTGGGCGGTTTCGCTGGTGGCCACAATGACATCGCGAGGTGTCTTCCCTGGCCAGATATGGGCAAAAAAGTCAGAGCTATAGCGCGCGTAGCTCAAGGAGTGTGTCACAGAAGTGACGGGAAATAGAGTAGGCGCGAGCACATTACGAAGACGAGCCAAGTGGGGTGGATAATTGATGCAATCTGACAGATGAAAACAGTGGTAGTCGTTGGTGTGCAGGGCGCGTAACAAGTCGGGCCTTGTGCCTATCCTGATCTTGCCGGGACAATCCAGGAGAGTGGGATGCTGTTCTTCAAGGAACGTGCGCACTCCTTTGCCCTCTCCTGCCCCAGCCAGAAAAAAATGGTACTCAGGAAAGGGGTCCTGCTTTAGCAGTGCTTTCAAAAAACCGGCGTTGGCGACACTGCGCCCCATAACGCCGGAGTGTTCGATGAAGGGGTCAAGCGTTCCCCAAGCTCCATGAATATCCATGGACGACAGAAGCCATATTGCCCTGCCCTTGTCAAATGACCTGCCGGTTATTTCCACTCCATTCCCTAGATATCTTCAGAAACCGGCAATTTCGTCCGCATCCAGTGTAAAGAAAACAGCCTATTTTCACCGATACCCCCTGAAAACAGATTCTGGCCCTGATCTTGCTTGGTGTCAGGCGTGAACTCTATTTTCCGTCGTTTTTCCGACACGGCGGCACAAAAAGGAGAGACACCTTGAAGTCTCGCACCGCGACAACAGTATTATGGGGTATCGGCCTAGGACCAGAAGAGCGCCGGCGTATTGGGGAATACGCAGGGGTGGGTTTTCAGCTGCGCTCTTTCAATATTTCCGGCTCAGGGAAAACCCCTGGCGAAAAAGATCTGGAAAAAGACGAGCCTCTGGTCCTTTTCATTCCTTTACAAGCGTGGAACGCTCTCTCAGTAGGGCGAAAACGCCTGTATCAAACCTATGACAACATGCAGCGTGTTCTCCTGCTTCAGCCTGATGACGCCATTGAAGAACTCGAAAAGGCGCTGGGCAAAGGGTTTATGGAGATAATGCGCACCCCGTTAAAGGAAAGCGCCATACAGAGTGTGCTGGAACGCGCCACGGAAATGAAAAGTGTCTATGGCGATATCTATCGAATGACACAGGAGATTTACCTGGAGCGTGAACTTCTTGCCCGCAAAAATGAGCACCTGAGCTTCATCAACCGCTTTGTCTCCAGGGTATCGGAATCCCTCGAACCTGCAGAGATATTAAAGCTCGCTTGTGAGGAGATAAGCCAGCTTTTCCCTGTAAAATTGATTCAAGGGGCCGTCTGGAACATAGAAAAAGACGGTAGCCTGGATGCCGAGTTATACTTGGCAAATACTGAAAACACCCAGGCAGAAGATGAATGGGTCGCATTCATAAGCGAGAGCATCCTGAAACTCGCCATGCAATCTGTGAAGAATTATCGGATCACACGGCTTGAAGCGCCCCATGCTGATAAAGACATCGGTAATATTGGGCCACAGCCGGGACGTGTTGCAATTATCCCTATGAATAGCGGCGCCGAGACATTTGGTTGCCTTGTTATGCTCTCAGAAAAAGAATTGCGGCTGGGGCGCGACCAGGTGGAGCTCCTCAACTCCGCTGCAAAGCATCTTTCTCTGGCTTTGCGCAATGCCCAAATGTACAATGAAGTGCGCAATCAAGCCCAGTTCGATGGCTTGACCAAGCTGTATAATCGGAGACATCTTGACGTGCGGCTTGAAGAAGAACTGCTGCGCCACCATCGATATATGCATGAACTGAGCGTACTTATCCTGGACCTGGATTATTTCAAAAACATTAATGATACCTACGGTCATGAAGGTGGCGACATTGTGCTGCAAGAGGTGGGAAAAATGCTCACAGAATCTGTACGCACAACAGACTTTGCCGCCAGATACGGGGGTGAGGAGTTTGCAATCATCCTGCCGCAGACAAGCGCTGATCAGGCATTGGTGCTGGCTGAACGCATACGGGTTAAGATCGCCCGCCGTCGTTTCGCCATGGAAGACAATTTCTTCAACGTTACTGCTTCCATAGGTATTGCCACCCTGCCTCCCGGCGCATTCAAGCCTAAGAGCGACCTGCTCCGCGAAGCTGACAAGGCATTGTATACGGCCAAGGCAAAAGGCCGTAATCAAGTGATGGTCGCCAACGACCAGGAAGCTCAGGCTGAACTTATGCGCGCCTGAGCATCTCGCAACCATACGACTTCTCTAACGCTACGGCACTGCTGCATCAGACAGCGGCGCCGTGGCGTTTCTTGACCTGAGCTCCCGCCTCCTGTAGGGGCAGCGGCGAAGGTTGATTCCAATTCTCTCCCCCAAAAAAGGTACCCTACTCATGAGTAATGAACTTCTCTGGATTTGTTTTGCCCTGCTCGATTTGACCCTGGCGCTGGGAGTTTATCGATTTTTTGGCGCCGTGGGTCTGTATGGCTTGATCGTGTTCAATTTGCTGCTCTGCAATATTCAGGTGCTGAAAACGGTCGAGTTGTTCGGGATGACCACCACGCTGGGCAATGTGATTTACGCCAGCGTTTTTTTGGCTACCGATCTTTTGGGAGAGTTTTACGGCAAGGAGCAAGCTAAAAAAGGCGTCTATCTCGGCTTTGCCACCCTTTTGCTGGCAATGATATATATGCAGATAGCACTGCTTTTCACACCGGCAAAAAGTGACTTTGCAGACCCACACCTGCAGGTTATCTTCGGTTTTCTGCCGCGCATCGCCCTTGCGAGCATGTTGGCCTATCTGATCTCGCAACTGCATGATGTTTGGTCATTCCATTTTTTCAAGCAGCGCACGAACGGTCGCCATCTCTGGCTCCGCAATAACGCCAGCACTCTGGTCAGCCAGCTTCTGGACAGTCTGATCTTCTGTGCTGTCGCCTTTATCGGCGTTTTTGAATGGGGAGTATGGTGGCAGATTTTGCTGACAACGTATTTGATGAAGGTGATCGTCGCTGTGCTGGACACACCCTTCGTCTATCTGGCCAAGCTTATCAAGCCCCGTGAAATTTCACTGGAAAGGGACGTCGCCTGAAGCGTCAGTGAAAAAGGACGACCGTCGCCAGGCCGAGAAATATGAAAAAACCGGCCGAGTCGGTGATGGTCGTCAAAAAGATGCTCGACGCCTGGGCAGGGTCGCGACCAAGCTCTTTGAGCACCAGAGGAATGGAGGCGCCGGCAACGGCGCCCAGCACCATGTTCATGCCCAAGGCTATGGACATTACCTCTGCAAGAGCGATTTTGTGCGTGATCCCAAAGACAAGGAGCAATACGAGCACCGCCACTATCAAACCATTGGCCACGCCAATCTTGGCTTCCCGCAGGATGGCGTACCAAATGCGCTTGCGGTCAAACCGCTCCATGGCCAATTGCCGAATGACAACCGCCAGAGATTGTTGTCCCGTATTACCTGCTTGGTTGGCGACTATGGGCATCAAGGCTGCCAAAATCGCCATTTCCGTGATGGTGCCCTCAAAAAGGTGTACAACATAGGCGGAAAAGGCCGAATTGATCATATTGATGCAGAGCCAGGGCAGGCGCTTGAGAACAGAGGAGCGCCAAGGCGTATCAACGGTTTCGTCCTGACCGGCGCCCACCATACCCAGCATGTCTTCGCTGGCTTCTTCATGGATGATGTCGATGACGTCATCGTGGGTAACCACGCCGAGAAATTTACCGTCATAGTCTATGACGGGGAGAGCCAAAAAGTTGTAGTGGCTGATCTGGTGCGCCACTTCTTCCTTGTCCACGTCAAAATGCACGGCAATAAGACTTTTGCCTTCCACAAGCGTCTTGAGCATGGTGCCCGGCTTGCTCAGCAAAATGTCCCGCAAGGAAGGCACGCCGATGAGACGGTCGTTTTCATCGACCAGGTAGGTATAATAGGGAATTTCCTTGTCCCCTATTTCCTTGCGAATGAAGGAAATGGCCTGATCCACGGACAACCTGTGATCCAGCACAAGGCACTCAGTGGTCATGACGCCACCGGCGCTGTCAGGATCAAAACGCATGAGCCGACGCAGCAGGCGTGCGTCTTCGTGCTTCAGGCGACGTAAAAGTTTATTGCGGCGCTCTTCATCGAGTTCATCAAGGGCGTCGGCCGCGTCATCCGGAGACATTTCTCCCAGGATTCGGGCAGCCAGGGCGGATTCGAGATTTTCCAGCAGTTCAACCCGCTGGTGCTCTTCCATTTCCTCCAGCGCTTCAGCCGCAGTAGGCAAAGGCAACTGCCCGACCCAACGCACCTGTTCTTCCAAAGGCAGGCTTTCAAGATGATCAGCGGCGTCAGCAGGATGGATATTCTCCATTTCTTCTGCAGATATATCCATAACCTCGGAATCGGGCTTTGGACCAGTGGTGTGGAGATCTGGTGTCTCACTTCCCACGGACTGCTCACCCGCAGTGGCAGTATCGTGCGCCCTTTCCTTCTCCGAGTGCTGGGAATCGGGAGATGTTTGCTTTTTTTCTTCCATCGCCATAAGCTATACTCTTATACAACGGGTATGTTGATCTGGGGAGTGAAACTCCGTGCTCACAAAAAGTCGACGTACACCTTAATCACCAAGCAAATCTGAGAATACCGCCCCAGAACTCGACATCACTATCATGAACATGAGCCGCTGAAAACACCATGTACACTACCGATTTTGTCAAATTCTTTCAAAATGAAGCCAGACGTGTGTTATTACGTGTCATTGATCTCGCTATCGAGGAAGATGGACGCGACCTTACCTCGGACGGCCTGTTCGGCCCCGGGGAGTTGGTAGAAGCCACTGTAAGAGCCAAAGAAGACTGTGTCGTCGCGGGGCTCCCCCTTGCCGGCATAATCCTTGAACGTTGTGCTGCTGCATTTTCGCCAAGCGCGCCCTTTACTGTCCTGTTACAGCTCACGGAAGGCGCTTGTGCCCGGAAAGGCGACACGCTTCTTCGTATTCAGGGGCAAGCTTCCCTGGTGCTCAAATCCGAACGGATTATTCTGAATTTCATGACGCATTTGAGCGGCGTGGCAACGCTCACCAAAACCTATGTTGCGGCCATGGGCAACACGAAGACACGACTTCTCGATACACGCAAAACCATGCCTGGCATGCGGTATCTTGAGAAATACGCCGTTTGTCTTGGTGGAGGGTTCAACCATCGCTTGAACCTTGAAGACATGCTCATGCTCAAAGACAATCACATCGACAGAGCCGGCTCCATCACTGCAGCTGTGGCCAAACTGCGCAGCAAATACTCCCCCTGCCCTCCAATTGAGGCGGAATGCAGAACCCTTGAGGAGGTGGAGGAAGCAGTCGGCATCAAAGTGGACCGGATCATGTTGGACAATATGGATAAAGACAGCATGGCCATGGCCCTGCGCATGATTCCAAAGGACATAGAAAGCGAAATAAGTGGTGGCGTATCTTTGGAAAATATCAAAGAATTCGCAGCCCTTGGCGCTGACTTCATATCAGTGGGGCGTATCACCCATTCCGCCCCTAGCGTGGATTTAAGTATGACAGTGAAACCAGTTCAGACTACTCCCGGCCATCCCAGGCTCCATGCCAACATTATTGGTGGTATAGGCGACTCGCCTCTTGATTCTGAAGCCGAACGCGAACGTATAGATGCTGCTCGGAACAAACTTGGCGATGATGTCATAATCTTCGCGCACCATTACCAAAACGACCATGTGGTGCGCCATGCTGATATCGTTGGTGATTCTTTGGAGCTTGCTCGCAAGGTTGCCGCTTTAAAAGCTAAACATATTGTTTTCTGCGGTGTTTATTTCATGGCGGAATCTGCTGCCCTGCTCGCACAAACCGGACAGGAAGTGTATATACCCGATCCGGCAGCCGATTGCGTCATGAGCGAAATGGCGCCAGCCAGTCTGGTGGCCGAAGCACTGGAGCGACTCAACGCGGGGAACCGCAAGGTCGTGCCTGTTGCCTACGTCAATACTTCTGCTGCGGTAAAAGCGGTGTGCGGTCGTTTTGACGGCACTGTCTGCACATCCGCCAATGCCCCTAAAATTCTTTCCTGGGCGCTGCAACAAGGTGACGCCGTATTGTTTTTGCCTGACAAAAATCTGGCCATGAATACCGCGGATCAACTGGGAATGCCCGCAGCAACGCGCTTGGTTTTGGATATCAGGAAAAAGGGGCAGCTTATTTCTCCAGAAGCGGCCGCCGACCACACGTTATTGATGTGGCCAGGGTGCTGCGCCATCCATCATGGCTTCAAGGCCAAGCAAATCGAAGAAGCACGTAAGGCATACGTTGATGCGCGTGTGGTTGTGCACCCCGAATGCCCGCCAAGTGTGGTGCAGGCTGCCGATAGCGCGGGCTCCACTTCGCATATCATACGCTATGTTGCAGAAGCTCCTAAAGGTGCCACGGTTATCGTGGGCACAGAAATCAATCTCGTCAACCGGCTCGCCAAGCAATACGCCGGTGAAAAGACCATCTTGCCACTGGCTGAAATTGGCTGTTCCAACATGGCCAAGGTGACCCAAGCCAAATTGGCGGCGCTGCTGGAAGGCATAGCCTCCGGCAAATCTCCACTTGCGCCTGTAAAGGTGGCCATGGATGAAGCTGAACCTGCCAGACTGGCATTGCAGCGCATGCTCGACGCAAGCGCCTGATTACATTCTTATACCCGCCACGGCATACAGATCGTGACTTTTACGGAGAAGTTTTAATGCAGGAAACACGATTCAGGACGCAAAGCCTGGTCATTGGTTCTGGCATTGCTGGCTGCACTGCAGCATTGATATTGGCCGAGCAAGGCTTGGAAGTGACCCTTGTCACTGCTGGTGACGGTCTGGACAATGGTAATACCGCCCTCGCCCAAGGGGGCATCGTATTTCAGTCAGAAGATTCAGACCCTGGCCAACTGGAGCAAGACATCATCGATGCGGGCAGGGAATTCAACTATGTCCGTGCCGTACGCTACCTCAGCCGTAAGGGCCCCCGAGTTGTCCAGGAACTTCTCGTGGATCGCCTGGAAATCCCTTTTGCCAAAGCGGATTCCTGTGAGTGGGACCTGCGCCGGGAAGGTGGGCACGCTGCAAAACGCATTCTGCACTGCGCTGATTTTACCGGCAGAGCAATAATGGATGGGTTGATGCGCGAAGTGGAGAAAATGTCCAACATTCGCGTGCTCAGGAAATGCACGGCTGTTGACTTGCTGACCAGCCACCACCATGCCCGGAGTCTCGAATTCAAGTACCAGCTTACCAAGCAGTGCGTGGGCGCCTATCTTTTTAATGAAGAACTGGGACAAGTCATCACCGCACTTGCTGATTATACTGTTCTTGCCACAGGCGGCGTGGGGCAAATCTATTTACATACGACAAACAAGCCCTGCTCTATCGGCTCCGGATTGAGCATGGGGTACAGGGCCGGCGCCTGGGTCATGAATTCGGAATTTGTGCAGTTCCACCCCACCGCATTATTCCACAGGGCGCAGCGGCGTTTTCTGATCACCGAAGCTCTCCGTGGGGAAGGGGCTAAACTGGTAAACTCCGATAACGAACCATTCATGCATCACTACGATGCTGATGCAGATTTGGCTGCCCGCGATGTGGTTTCACGCTCCATACTCGAAGAAATGCTGCACAAAGGCGAAGATTGCGTTTACTTGGACGCCGCCAACTATGTAGATGTGGACCTCACGGAACAATTTCCCACTATTTTCGAAAAATGTCTGCAGATCGGCATTGATATCCGTCGTGACCCCATCCCCGTGGTACCGGCAGCCCATTATTTTTGCGGGGGCCTGCTCACTGACCTGCGCGGCCGCACTACCCTTGAACGCCTGTATTGTGCTGGCGAGTGCAGTTGCACAGGTGTCCACGGTGCCAACCGTCTTGCAAGCACCTCGCTTCTGGAAGGTTTGCTCTGGGGCGCCAGCGCGGCTCAAGACATCTCCAAACGACTCCACGGCAGAAGAACCGCGCGCAACAGGCTTTGCGACGCCATACCAGATTGGGAATCCCCTGGAAACGAGCACAACGAAGATCCGGCGCTTGTTGCACAGGATTGGGCCACCCTGCGCCATACAATGTGGAACTACGTAGGCATTGCCCGTACAGGCTCAAGACTGCAACGCGCTGTGGATGACCTGAGAAATCTGCACAAGCACTTGCATGATTTCTACAGACGTACACCCTTGTCAAAATCTCTGGTTGATCTCTTTCATGGCGCGCATGCCGCTTACATCATCACACTTGCTGCCCAGCGTAATAAAAAGAGTATAGGGTGCCACCGTACAATTGATTGAGTTGCCTGAGACAATACGATATAGTTACTCAACTTTGCCTGTATCAAACCATTCCGGGGATTGGATGAGCATGGCAGTTGAACGTAATTTTTCAGACTTTGTTTCAGGAGGAAGCAGATTCCTTGAATGTCTTCCCCTCTTACAGCCAGGGGGCGCTCTTTTAGCGCCCTTTTTTTGTATATTTCTTATCCTGCTGCCATTGTGCGCAACCGCGGCGGATAAGCAATCTGAAAGTATCAAACTCGGCATGTCTGCTGCGTTTACTGGTCCCAGCAAAGGGCTGGGGATAGAGCTCTACCGCGGCAGTATGGCCTGGTTTCAACATATCAACCAAAACGGCGGCGTGCATGGCCGTAAAATTGAGATACTCGCCAAAGATGACGGGTACGACCCCACCCCCGCAATAGAAAACACCCTTGAATTTGTTGATGCAGGCGCCTTGGCCCTTTTCAATTATGTTGGCACCCCCACCGTTGCCAGGGTTCTCCCCTTGCTCAAACTTTTCAACAAGAGAAAAATCTATCTGTTTTTCCCATTTACCGGCGCCCAACCCCAGCGTGAACCTCCCTACAATCAATACGTCTTCAACCTCCGTGCCTCCTATCGCCAGGAAACAGAAGGACTTATACGCCATTTTCAAAAATTGGGGCGCAAACGCATTGCCGTGCTCTACCAGGCGGATGCATACGGGCGTAGTGGCTGGGACGGCGTACGCCGCAGTCTAGCGCTCTATGCGTCTGACATCGTTGCAGAAGCAACCTACGCACGGGGAGCTTCTTTTTACACGTCCATGGTCGATCAAGTTAACATCATTGCTAAAGCATCCCCAGATGCCATCATTCTCGTGGGGGCGTATGCCGCCTGCGCCGCTTTCATAAGGGATGCCAGAGATGCAGGCATTGACGTCCCCATAGCCAACTTGTCGTTTGTCGGCAGTGAAAACCTGCTGCATTTGCTTATTGCAATCGGCGCAAAAAACAAAAAGGACTATACTAATAACCTTATAAACACACAGGTAGTGCCGAGCTACGAGGACATGTCTCTTCCTGCTGTGCGTGAATACAGGAAGTTCATGGATCAGCTTGAACCATCACCACCTCAAGAATTCGATAAGCATGGCTACTCTTCACTGCAATATAGTTTTGTGAGCTTTGAAGGTTTTCTCAATGCAAAAGTCATTACAGCAGTGCTCGAACGAATGGGAAAAAATCCCAGCAGGGATAAAATTGAGCAGGCCGTCATGTCCATTGATGATCTTGATATCGGGCTGGACGAAACCGTCAAATTTTCTGCGGAGCGACATCAGGGGCTGCACGTTATTTATTACACCACAGTTGCTGATAAAGCGTTTGTGCCGATTACTGACTGGAGCGTTTGGAAAAGATGAGGAAATCCAAACTATTCAGGCGCACACTTTTCCTCATGGTCCTGTTGTTCGGGGTTGTGGCAACGTCCACGACAATTCTTTCTGTCTGGACCCTGCACAAACATATGACCCAGGAATACATCAGCAAAGGGCGCGCCATTGCACGCAGCATCGCCAGTTCAAGTGTTGAAGTCCTTCTGAACAGAGATCTTTCAACAATCCAGTCCATGATCGATCAATTCCTTGAGATACAAGGTGTTGCATACGTTTTTGTGGAGGATGGCGAACAAAACATCATCTCCCACACCTTTGTTCCAGAAGTGCCCGCAAAAGTTCTCAATATGCATATCGATCCCCACGGCATGACAATCATCCGCCTGGATATTCCCGGGTACGGCAATGTCATGGACATCTCCAAACCCATTTTGGCCGGCGTGGCTGGGCATGTGCACGTAGGCATGGATATGGGGCTGGTGCGTAGCTACATTGCCACTGCTGCGCTGCGTATGCAGGCGCTCATGTTTTTCATTTTTTGGGGAAGCGTCCTGCTCCTGTACTTGGTCATGCGCAAAATTTCAAAACCGTTGCAACTACTTACGGATTACGCACACAAATTGCGGCAGCACGACTTCAAGGCCGATGTCCGTATAAGTTCCAATGATGAAATAGGTATGTTGGCGGATACCATGCGCACCATGGCGGATGAGCTCTCGTCGCTCATTGCGACTCTTGAGCAAAAGGTGGAAAAAGCCACCTCGGAACTCACCGATACGCTGGCGTACCTTGAAGGTATCTTAGACAACATGGCAGACGGGCTTCTTGTTGTGGACCGGCAGGACCACATTACTCTCAATAACCCTGCTCTGTTGCACCAGTTTGGTCTTCCTATTGCGAATTTTCGCGGTAAGCGAATACTCCAGTTCTTTCCATCAGAGATTTCCGCCATTGCAGAGCAAAGCATTCTGCGGCCGGGAGAGGTATTTACAGCTGAAGTAGACCTTCATGCAGGAAGGTACGGCAAAGCGGTCGCCACGGCCATTCGCCCCCGTGAAGGGCGTGCCCCCATAGGCGCTGTCATCCTGGTAAGTGATATAACGGCTGAAAAGGAAGTGGATTTGATGAAAACGGAGTTCATCACGACCGTTTCCCATGAGCTCCGCACCCCGCTTACTTCCGTGCTCGGATTTGCAAAAATCATCAAGAAAAAGCTCGAAACCGATATTTTTCCGCCGCTTATGCATACTGCAGAAAGCAAACAGCAGCGCACTCTGGACCAGATAAGCGGCAACCTTGAAATCATTGTTTCGGAAGGACAACGGCTTACCGAATTAATCAATGATGTTCTTGACATCGCCAAAATGGAATCTGGTAAGATCGACTGGCGCATGCACGAAGTTTCCCTGCAAAAGGTCGTTGAACACGCATTCTCAAGCACTCGCTCACTTTATGAAGAACGCGGCTTGCGCGTTTTCATCGACATAACCCCAGACTTGCCCATCATCATTGCCGATGCAGACCGATTGATACAGGTCATGGTCAATCTCATATCCAATGCAGTGAAGTTCACCCAGGAAGGCTACATCAAATGCAGCGTGGTCAAGAAGGGGGATTCCATTGTTGTTAGCCTGCAAGATACCGGGGGGGGCATTGCCGCGCAGGATCAGGAAGCCATTTTCGAAAGATTCAGACAGGCTGGCGGTTCCATGACGGACAAGCCCAGAGGCACCGGATTGGGGCTGCCCATTTGCAAGGAAATCATCGAATATCACAACGGGCGTCTTTGGGTGGAAAGCACCCTTGGCAAAGGCAGCACTTTTTTCTTTTCTCTGCCCATAACGCAAGAGATGGCCGACAAACAGATATTTTCATCTGCTGCCCCCCCCTCTGCCCGACAGGCTTTGTCCATGCAAAGCAGGCAGCAGGAACCGCCTCTGCATTTGAAGGTAATGCCTCCTTCTACCAATGAAAAAGACCTGTTATTGGTGGTGGACGACGATCCTTCTGTGTGCGCTTTTTTGAAACAGGTGCTTGAAACTGAAGGCTATGAAGTGCTGCTCGCCCACTCCGGACAAGAGGCTCTGGAGCTTGCTGCAGAACACCACCCCTCGCTCATCACTATGGACTTGTTGATGCCTGGAATGGATGGTGAAACTGCTATCTCCAAACTCAGACAAAATGCCCAGACACGAAAAATACCCGTTGTGGTTATCTCTGCTGTGCTTGAAAGCAGAGGGGCCACCAATGGCGATGCGGAACTTTTGAAACCAATTGATGAAGACAGTCTGCTGCAGACAATCCACGGGTTGTTGCACCTTTCCAGCCCCATGGCGCAAAAATGCCTTGTGTTGAATCCCCAGACCATTTCCGACAATGCCCAGTTCGTCAAACTGTGCTCCGGCGAAATAACCCAGTGCCCTCTGGAGGATGTATGGAGCAAGGTCGAAGCCGGTTTCAAGGGAACGGTTGTTATTCCCACCGCCAGTTGCGAACGCATAGACCTTTCTCGCCTTGCCAGCTATCCTGATATCCTCGTTATCGTTTTGCCTGCCTGAGGCATACCTCTCGCCGCCTCTACATGGACGGGTTTGTACCAGGAACTCCATCCATGTACTTCCCGTTTTACAAGCTGCCGCGCCTACCATCCAACTGGATTCCAGATACAAAAAGGCCGCCTCCCGAATTGGGAAGCGGCCTTTATTATAACCGTATACAAGGTACTCACTGCTAGGTGGCAGTCGGCTCGCTCTCTTCCCTGGGCACAAAAGCCAACAGAATGGGGCTTGCCACAAAGATAGAGGAATAGGTACCCACGCTGACGCCAATCAACAAAGCAAGGGCGAAATCGTGGATAACACCGCCACCAAACATATACAGGCAGATAACAACCATAAGAGTTGTACCAGATGTCAAGATGGTTCTGCTGAGGGTCTGGTTGATGCTCTTATTGATAGTGATTCCAAAAACATTGGAGATTTTGGAACGTAGATTCTCACGAATGCGGTCAAAGACAATGATGGTGTCATTGAGGGAGTAACCGATGATTGTCAGCAACGCCGCAACAATGGTCAGATCGAACTCTTTGTTCAAGAGTGAAAAGACGCCCACTGTTATAAGCACGTCGTGAATCAAGGCAACAACGGCTCCCAAAGCGTAATTGAGCTTGAGCCGCCAACAAAGCGCCAACGTGACAACCATTGCCGCAAACGTCAGGTATCCCATTGAAACAAACAATCCAAGAAAATACATGGCCGAGGCAAGAACAGCAGCCATGAGCGCCGCAGCCCACCAGCGCTGCTCAAAACGTCCCGAGATATAAATGGCGATCAACAGGACTGCGTAGAACATGGCTTCCATGGCCTTTGATCGCAAATCCTTACCGACTTTCGGTCCAACCATCTCAAGACGTTGAATTACAAAGCCTTCATCCTTGAAGTCCTTGCCAAAGGTATCGTTCAGTGCTGCACGCACCGTATTAGGTGCGAGATCCAGTGCGGAAATGCGGATAAGGTATTCATTATCCCCTTCCATACCGAAGCGTTGCACCACAAAGTCAGGCAAATTGCCCTTATCCAGGCTTCCTTTCAGGTCCTTCAGCGGAACTTCATGGTCGAATTGAACCTGAACCATGATACCGCCGGCAAAGTCGATGCCGTAACGAGGGCCGCCTTTCATCAGCAGCGAACCGATTCCGAGCAAAATAAGCAAGCCCGAAATAATAAACGCGATTTTTCGCGCGCCGATGAAATTGATATTAACGTCGTCCTTGATCAGGCGCAGTCCCATTTGTGCACTCTCCTCTAATCTATTGCCCGAGGTGTGGGCCGCCGTGCGTTATATGCTCAGTTTCCTGTTCTTCTGACTGCCAAGCCAGAGTTCGAACAGGATACGCGAAACAAAAATCGCCGTGAACATGGAAGCCAGAATACCCAGCGTCAGCGTCACAGCGAACCCGCGAATGGGGCCGGTGCCGAACTGATAAAGAATGATCGCCGCGATGACGGTGGTCACGTTGGCATCCAGAATGGTCAGCGTGGCGCGGCTATAGCCTTCGTCCAATGCTGCCCTGGGGGTCAGCCCCTTTTTCAGTTCTTCTCGGATGCGCTCGAAAATCAGCACGTTGGCGTCGACTGCCATACCAATTGTCAAGATAATGCCTGCTATGCCCGGCAATGTCAGCGTGGCGCCGAAACCGGCGAGGCCAGCCATGATCAACAGAATGTTCAAGGCCAGAACCACATCTGCGACAACCCCGCCAAAAGCATAGTAAATAATCATGAAGACCAGAACCAGCGCGCCACCAAGCAAGGCCGAGGTAACGCCCTTGTCAATGGACTCCTGCCCAAGGGAAGGACCGACGCTGCGTTCTTCCAGAACCTTGACCGGGGCAGGCAATGCACCGGCTCGCAGCACAATGGCGAGGTCGCGGGCTTCATCAGTACTGAAACTACCGGTGATCTGAGCGGTACCGCCTCTGATTTTCTCACGAATAACAGGGGCGGAGTAGACTTTGCCATCAAGAACAATGGCCAGTCTGCGCTCCACGTTGTCTCCGGTGACACGTTCAAAGAGCCTGGAACCGGCGCTGTTGAAGCTCAAGGAGACATACGCCTGGTTCATGCTGTCAATGTTCGAACGGGCATCAGTAATGTATTCACCCGTCATAAGCGCATCTTTCTGCAGCACGATGGGGCGTTCCGTGGTTGTCCCATCAGGATTCCGATCCTCCATCATCGCCAGCTCGGTATTGGGAGGCAACACCCCTTGCTTGGCTTTCTGCATATCCACATTTTCAGCAACGAGCTTGAACTCGAGGTGGGCAGTCTTTCCAAGCACTTCGATGGCGCGCTTGGGGTCGTCCAGGCCAGGGAGCTGCACCTGGATGCGGTAATCCTGCTGGCGGCGGATATCAGGCTCAGACACACCAAACTGGTCAATGCGGTTACGGATTGTCTTCACCGCCTGATCCAAAGCCATGTCAGCAATGTATTTGCGGTACTCCTTGGAGAATGCCAAAGAGTACTGCACCTTGCCATCTTCTAGAGGCTTTTGTTCCTGGACAACGAGGTTCTTGTAGTTTTTCTCGAGAATCTCATCCAGCGCTTGCTGCTGATCGCCCTTGAGCAAAACAAAACTCAAGTGTTCGTTTTCATCAACGGAAGGACGAAGAACAATAATCTCGTCTTCCCTGGCCAGGGCGCGAAGATCCTGACCTGCCTGAGACAAGGCATTGTCGACTGCCTTATCCACTTCCACACCGAGTGTCAGGTGTATGCCGCCCATCAGGTCCAAGCCGAGCTTGATCTCGTCATTAGGAAGAACATCACGAAATTTTGAATCTTTCGGCAGGACTGTCGGCAGGACGTACATGACGCCCAGAATCGTAACTACAAGTGTTAGCGCTATGCGCCAACGCAGACTCCCTTTCATCGTCTCACCTCGTCGGGGGGGAATGCTCTTTGGCTGTGAACGGCCGGTCTGCCGTAATGCAAGCCAGGCGTGAAACCCGGCAAAGGACAAACCCGAGCAGGCGTGGTCGGTTCAAATGCCGACCAGGCCTGCCCTGGCAGCCGTCACTGCTGTTGACGGCTCAGCTTTCTTCTTTCTTGCTTTTTTTGCCTTCCCGGGGCGGCTCGGCAACGCCAGCCACAAAACTGCGACCGACCTTGACCACCATGTCGTTACCCAGGTCGATGTGCAGCACATCGTCATGAACCTCCGTGATACGGCCGTACAGGCCGCCGTTGGTCATGACATGATCTCCTCTCTTCAGGTTGGCCAAAAGCTCTTTGTGTTGCTTGGCCTTTTTCTGCTGGGGACGGATCAGCAGAAAATAGAAGATCAGGAACATTATGATCAAAGGAGCGAACGCGGCAATCGGGTTGCCCTGCCCCTGTGCGCCACCTTGCGGCGCAGTACCCATGGCGTAGGCCATACTCGTAAAAATCATGTTGCCTCCTTAGACGTTCAGCGAAAGCGAGGTTTTGTAATACACTTTCTCTTGCGCCGCAATGGTTAGTTTGTGCCTACGTACATGTTGCCATACGGTCTATGCGTGTAGGGACGCACTCGCGTAAACTTGCCGGAAAGAATTTCTTCTGCATCAAGGGTTAATTCTGTAGCAAAATCTTCGATTTCCCTACGCAAAAACTCCAGGTCTTCCTCTTCCAAAGGTTCGGCGTGAAGCCCAGGCCCAAGAAGATGCTCAGGAACTTCTTCACGGATATATATTACGCCACCGTGCATTCCCGTGCCCAAGCTGCGCCCGGTAATCGGCGCCCATGGTTTGTTCGTGAACATGCCCAAAAGGATCAACGCCCCTCCTGCCATGTACTCTCCCAAAAAGTCGCCGGCAGTGCCTCCTACGACGACAATGGGGTGTTTGTCCATGTAAGCTTTCATGTGAATGCCGACACGGTACCCCACATCCTTTCGGACATAGACTTTTCCCCCGCGCATGCCGTACCCCAGCACGTCGCCCGCCATACCATCGACAACGACCAAACCGTCGTCCATGGTGTTGGCCACACCATCCTGGACATTACCTGCCACCCGCACTGTGGGGCCACTCATAAACGCTGCAAGGTCCTGTCCCGGCACACCATCGATGGTAAATTCAATGTCGCCCTGCACACCTGCGGCTATATATCGTTGACCATTTACGTTTTTCAGCTCGATACGAGAGGCGCCCTGGGCCAGAAGGTCCTGAATCTGCTCGTTCAACTGGCGATAGTAGACGCCACCAGCGTCCAGACAAAAGGTATCTTTTTTTGCGGACATGGTCCTTTAATCCTCCAGTTCCACAATAACGGGTTCACCGGCCTTTGGTGCCCAGATGGAGTCCAGCACAGGCATCACAGAACGGATAGAGCTTTCCTCGCTGGACATGAAGACCATGTCCCCTTTTTCTCCAACCACCAGGGGGCGCAGCTTTACACGATCATTAAGCCCCATCATGCCCTTGGAATCGGTGACCAGGATAGCAAAGGGGCCGTTCAACATGGCAGGACCGTAGACCATACGCAAGGCTTTAAACGCTTCCTGCCGCTCCGGCTCCATACGGTCTATTTCATCCCAAAACGGAGGTGCAAAAACCCAGCTTGCCATGCGTTTGGACAGGCCATGACGCCGTATGAGCAGGTCGATGAGATAGGCGACGACCTCGGTATCTGTCATGAGCGTACATTCGTAGCCGCGCTCGCAAAGATAACGCCGGTTGATTCCATAGGAAGAAATTTCACCGTTGTGAACTATGGCCCAGTCCAGCAAGGTGAACGGGTGCGCTCCTCCCCACCAACCAGGCGTATTCGTAGGAAATCTGTTATGGCCCGTCCACATGTACGCACTGTACTCATCCAGGCGGTAAAATTCTGCCATATCCTCAGGGTAGCCCACCCCCTTGAAGGCTCCCATATTCCTGCCACTGGAAAAGACAAAGGCCCCATGCACGCGTTTGTTCAGTTCCATGACCACATTGACCATGTAATCTTCTTCGTCTCTCCCCTCCCACTGAGGGCGTTTATTTTTTGCACTGACAAAATAACGCCAAACTATGGGCGGATGTAATACGTTGAGGGTCTTACGCGTGGGGATGGGCTCGGATTCATGGATGTCCAGGTAATGCTTGAGCGCATGTTCGCCTTTGTCTTGCGCAGCCTTGTCCTCGTACATCATATGAAAGGCGTATTTGTCCGCCTGGTGGGGGTAGATGCCGTAGGCGGCAAAACCGCCTCCCAATCCATTGCCGCGGTCATGCATGCAACACATGGCGTTGATCGGCATGGCCCCGGGAATGAGTTCACGCTTTTTATGAATAACGCCAAAAATGCCACATCCGGAGATGTCTTTCTCGAAGTTCCAGAACCCTTGCGGTGCCTGCATGTGTCTATATCTCCTGCATAATGTCCGGCCTTGCAGCCCGGACACGCCGGTTACTGGCGGTTGCTAACGTCCGGCGTGCTTGACGCCAAGTATTTCGAGTTCATGGGAAGAAAGGGCCACGCCCCGCAATTTGTCTCTGTTGCCCCGTACGCTCTCAAGAGAATTGAGCCCCATGCCGCCCAGAATCTCCATGATCTCATGGCTCCAGGCAATGATAAGGTTTACGAGGCGTTGGGTAGCATCATCCACACGTTGCCGCTTCTTGAGCGTCGGATTATTGGTGGCGATGCCCCAGGGGCACTTGCCCGTATAACAACGACCGCACATGGTGCAGCCCACTGCGATAAGCGCTGCCGTGCCGATATATACGGCGTCCGCTCCCAGAGCGATGGCCTTGAAGACGTCAGCGCTACAACGAATGCCCCCGCCTGCAATGATGCTGACCTTGGAGCGAATACCTTCGTCTCGCAGCCTGTCGTCCACAGCAGCGAGGGCAAGTTCCAGGGGAATGCCAACATTGTCGCGAATCATTGTGGGCGCTGCCCCAGTGCCACCTTTGTAACCGTCAATGACGATGATATCGGCCCCGGCGCGGGCAATGCCCGATGCAATGGCAGCGGCGTTGTGAACAGCCGCTATTTTCACGATAACGGGCTTTTCGTACCTGGTAACTTCCTTGATTGCATAAATAAGCTGCAAAAGGTCTTCAATGGAATAGATATCGTGATGGGGCGCCGGTGAAATGGCGTCTGCCCCCAAGGGAATCATACGGGTTTTGGAGACTTCCTCGTCGATTTTTTCGCCAGGAAGGTGGCCGCCGATTCCGGGCTTTGCGCCCTGCCCTATCTTGATCTCCACTGCAACACCGGCGTTGAGATAAGATGCGTGCACCCCAAAACGACCAGAGGCAACCTGAACAATGGTATTGCCGCCATATTCGTAGAGACTTTCATGAAGGCCGCCCTCACCTGTATTCCAGAGGGTGCCCGTTGCAACCGCAGCCCTGGCCATGGCTTCATGCAGAACCAGATTGATGGCGCCAAAAGACATGCCGCCAAACATGAGCGGCGTTTCGATTTTCAATTGCGGTGATAATTTTTCTTCCAGTCTGGGGCCATCCGCATCTTCCAGAATCATGAGCTGATCCGGCTTTGCCCCCAGATACGAACGCAACTCCATGGGTTCACGCAAAGGGTCGATGGGTGGGTTGGTCACCTGACTGGCATCAAGTTGCAAATGGTCCCAATAGATACGATCTTTACGTGGGGAGCCCATTCCCGAGAGTAAAATGCCGCCAGTATCCGCCTGTTTGTATATCTGACGGATATAAAAAGGCGTCCAATGCTGGTTTTCCCTAAATTCCGCTGGATTATGCCTGATAGTGAGGCAATCTACGGGGCATTTTGCCTCACAACGATGACACCCCACACATTTGGAACTGTCATGCTGCACACATGCAGCTTCTTCATCCCAGGTATGCACTCCGTAAGAACACTGCTTAATACAGGCCTTGCAGTTTATGCATGCGTCATAGTCACGCTCAACGATAAAATCGTTGAAGTGCCGGCTAAGAGGTTTCAATGACAACGCCTTATTCTCCTCTTGAGGATTACGACGGAGCAAAGAGAAAGGCGGGGTATCGCCCTACTCTTTGCTCCCTCCTGACTTAGAAAAATCGCTGATTCATTTGCTTGCGAATCGATTCGGTCCGGCGGTACACTGGCTGCTGTTTGGGGAGAACGACTTACGAATGAAGACGATGCGGTCTGAATGCAGCGTCTGATAACTGTCCAGCGATCAAGATGCCGTCCCGGGATGGCAAGTTGTAAAGAGCTATCTATAGGCTATTGCCCTGTCAAGCCGTATCCAAAAAAGAACAAGCTCCCATGGCAGGGGCGCTATTAATTATCCGGCAAGCTTTTTTGCTATGTTTGCCACATGCTGCCCCTGGAACACCGCCCCCTCAAGTTCATTCTTGCTGGGTTGCCGTGAACCGTCTGAAGCTGCAATGGTAGATGCACCATAAGGGGAGCACCCCGTAATTTCGTCCAAAGTCGTTTGCCCCGCAAAGGAATAAGGCAATCCAACGACCACCATCCCCTGGTGCAACAGGTAGATATGCAGGCCCAACAGTGTAGCTTCCTGGCCTCCATGCTGAGTAGCCGAACTGGTGAAAACACTGCCGGCCTTTCCAATCATTGTGCCCTTGGCCCAAAGACCGCCGGTGGCGTCCAAAAGTTGCCGGATCTGACCACAAGCACTGCCAAAACGTGTGGGCGTACCGATTATCAAGGCGTCAGCCGCAGCCATGTCGTCAACAGTACAAACCGGAATATCGGCCCATTGCTTTTGTGGCTCAAGCGCGCCCATTTTTTCGAGCACGGCATCAGGCAAGGTTTCCGGTGCGCGACGCAATACGGCTTCAGCGCCTGCAACACTGTTCACACCTTCAGCCATTGCCTGGGCCATGGTGTGGATGTGTCCGTACATAGAATAAAAAAGAATCAAGACTTTCATATACAATTCTCCTGAGATTTCGGTTGATGACAAGCAGCTATTGTAATTGGTCAGCAAGTTCTGCCGCTCGTTTCATGTACTCTTCTCGAAGTTGTTCCACAACACCTTTACCAATCAAGGACTTCAAAACCCTGCCAAATTTGCCAGCCTGCTTCACCATGGGGGATTTTTTCGAAATTCCCATATACACAGGGTCCAACTGCTCAAATGCAAAGCCGGAGCGGACAATCTTTTTTTCCATATCCATGGCCTTGATCCAAAAAGCAGCGCCCGCTGCGTTGAGAAGAACGGTATCAAGCTTGCCATCGAGCAACATACGCAACAATTGTGGTGTGGTGGCAACCTCAACCTTTGTCAGTGTGTCGTCTTCGTCAAACATGGGGACGTATTTTGCCCCCTCTTTGATGCCGATACGCAAGCCTTTAAGGTCGCCATACTGAACAATGGGGTGTTTGGCGGCTGCCGCCACGTAGAATGCTTTTATATTATGGCTGTAATAACGCGGCTGCACATATTCGATGAACGCTTCCCGTTCGGGGCGCTTCAAAAGGCTTGTCATAATGTCGACCTCGCCTTCCCGCATCAAATCCAGGCATTCGTTCAAATCGCAATCCTTGAATTCAAGGGTAAAGCCCATTTCATCTGCAATGCGCTGGGCCAGTTCCACATCTATGCCTGATTCCTTGCCATCTATGAACATTTTATAGGGTGGAAATTCGCTGAAAGCCATGACAACCGTCTTTTCTGCAAAACAGGGAGCAGTCGCAACAACTACAAGTAGAACTGAAAAAGCAAGACAAGTGGCGGCACTGCGCATGGTACGGCCTCCTTGAAAAAGGCTGGAACGTATAAAAAGGTTTACTATACTTGAATAGCTAGCTTTGTATCATCGAGATGTCAAATGCTTGGAGCTGAGGGTTTTTTGTTCCAGAATGTAAGATCAAAGCACTGCTTCTTTTTTGTCTGAAGCCGATAAGAAAGCCATAAGACGATAATAATCTAGAATTCCGACAAAAAATTGGATCAGTATATTGACCCGTTAATCACAAGCATGATATTTTACGTTACTTCTTTACTAGCAGGATCAAGTGGGAAAAACATGACTCGAGATGAAAACAAACTCTTTTTCAAGATGGTCCGCGGCGCCATGATCGCCTTTGCAGCCCATGTCGAAAAGGCCACTGCATCTCTCGAAGGTGGTGGAGAGGACAGTAATGTCGAACCACGCGAATGCTTGAAATTCGATTTTCTCGAGCTGTTTTATGCGGCTTGCGAACGAGAGGGACTACCAAAATCGACTGCAAAGGAATTCAAAGTCAGAATTCTCGATGTACTGGGCTTCATGTAACGGCAGGGACATGCGCCCATAAGGTCGAAAGCATCAATTAGATGTGCTGTATGCGATTGCTCATGGCAGGGGCATTGCGTTTGTGAATGTTTCATTCTGCAACCAAAGTCAGGGCTGACTCCAATGGCGCGTGAAAGTGCCTTTACGCCAGCCCGGGGAGCAAGGGACGACGTCACGCCAACTCCATCGTTTTCAGGATGTCGCATGAAAATGGGATTCCATGACGTCCAGCCCGAGATGATGCTCGCTGAAAGCGCAGCATTCCAAGGAGAGGCTGTATGTTGAAATGGGTGGCAAAGCAGGTAGGCGTTACACCGCTTCCACTGCAAATTGAGGAGGCGGCTGAGTTTACGGAAAAACTCTCCAGAGTGGGCGACATTGAGATGGGCAACATAGCAGATATGGTTGCCGAATACCGCTTCGCTTTTGAAAAGCGCGGCATAGAAGTATCCGCCCCCTTGGATTACATCCAAAAAAAACCAGCCATTATCACCAGATTGGAAGAATTCCTTAAAGACCTGGAAAAAAACAACGACCAAGTCCGCATGGCAGCTATCATGGTCTGGCTGCATACCATGCGAGCTGCCCTCGCCGAAGTGAAACGGCCAAATCCCAAGTTCATGGGCATTGTAAAGCAAATGTGGGCAGAGTTGTCTCGCGGTTTCTCAGACATCAGTGGAGACAACGACTATCCTCAAGGTTTCGACCCCGGCGCCTAGAGGCCCGCGTCACCTTCGGCACGAGACAATACGCATCAACGCAGAAGCAGAGGAAGAATGTCATGAATAACATCGAAATCATTGCCGGCTCGGTTTTGCTGGGTGCGGCTGCCGGCTTCCTGACAGTCCAGATTTTCGTTTTCTTAGGCAGTATCATTATCAGCCTCATCGGCCTGATAAAGGAGCGCACCTACAATTCTCAGTACCTCATGGTCTGGTTGAAGTCCGTTGCCGGTATTGCCGCCTGTGTCATCTTCTTTTTTCTTGGTGACTATATTTTTCGCAACAAGCTCGGATTTACATATAACATCCTCGACATGTTCATATTCTGGTCCGTACTGACCATAGTCGTGCTTGCTTTTGTGCTGCATATCACCAGGCGCATCAAGCGTTCCTTCGACATTGTCTCCATGCCCGAGTTCGACGTTTTCCACAAAGTGGAGACCGGTACCGAAGGCATTGACGATTACGTCAAGAAAAACATGGAACTTGTCCGGCTTCTGAATGAGGAACGGCACGAGTAACAATCGTCTGGTCACATAGCCAAGAGGCACCATCACCGCATCAATGTGGCTCCTGCGAGGGGATAGGCAGAGCATTGAATAGCGGCCAGCAAGTATCGAGGTAGGCAATGCTGTTTCTAAAATCGAAAAAACTCATAGGGCAAATGCTTGTCGAATCCGGCCTGCTCACTCAGGATATTCTGGATTCCGCCCTTGGGCAGCAGACAACAAGTAAGGCCAAGCTCGGCCAAATTCTTATAGATAATAAGCACGTCACCGAAGACCAGTTTCTCAACGTCCTGAGCAAACAGCTCAAGGTCAAGCGGCTGAACGTCAAAAAGTTCAATCCGAATCCCAGTCTCAAGGAATTTCTTCCTGAAGAAGAAGCCTCCAAGCTGAATGTGGTGCCTTTGTTCAAAAAAGGCTCGCTTCTTTTGGTCGCCATGCCGGATCCCACGGATATCTCCATCATTGATACGCTTGAACGCGTAACCCGCCTGGAGGTGGAACCCGTCATCTGCAACCAGGAAGAGCTGCAGGAGATAGCCAATGGCGTTTACGGGCACAACCTTGAGTTGAAGCAGGAAATAATGCCGGATATGCCCGACATCGATGTCGAGCAGGCGCAAGAAACAGAAGAAATCAGCGAAGATCTTAACCTCACATCACTGCAGCACATGGCTGAGGATGCACCGGTCATCAAGATCGTCAACTCTATCCTTATCCAGGCCTTGCAGCGCCACTGCAGCGATGTGCACATCACCCCCAGAGAAAACAAAATTGAACTCAAATTCCGCATAGACGGGGATTTGAAGGAAATACCCGCACCTCCAAAAAAATATTTTCAGTCCATCATTTCTCGGGTCAAACTTCTTTCGAACATGGATATTTCCGTTACACGCACCCCGCAGGACGGGCGTTTCACCTATCGTGTACGGGATAAGGAAATCAGTGTCCGCACTTCTTCCCTTCCCACTATATATGGTGAAAAAATCGTTCTGCGACTCCATGTGCAAACGTCCAGGAAGCTCTCCCTCGAACAATTGGGCATGAGCGAAAAAGAGCGAGAAGTCATCAATAACGCACTCATCAAGCCCTATGGCATGATCTTGGCCACCGGCCCTACAGGAAGTGGCAAAAGCACCCTGCTCTATTCGCTGTTGGAAAAGATCTGCGCGCCAAACATCAATATCGTGACCCTTGAAGATCCGGTTGAAACCAGACTGGCTGAGGTCACACAGGTGCAGTTGAACACCAAGGCAGGGATGACCTTTGCCAGTGGATTACGCTCCATCCTGCGGCAAGACCCCGATGTCATCATGGTGGGCGAAATTCGAGACGAAGAAACAGCCCGTATCGCAGTACAGGCGGCAATGACCGGACACAAGGTGCTCTCCACACTGCATACCAATGACGCGGCAGGAGCGGTTTCCCGCTTCATTGAAATGGGCATCGAACCTTTCCTCATCGCATCCACGCTTCTTGTCGTGGTAGCGCAACGATTGGTCCGCCGCATCTGCCCACACTGTATCGAGGCTTACCAGCCCGATCCCGACCAACTGACGACGATGATCAAAAATCCTGGTGATGACAAAACCTTCCATTTCTTCCGGGGCAAGGGGTGCTACCACTGCGACAACCTGGGGTACAAAGGGCGCACGGGGGTCTATGAAATCCTGAATATGGACCACGGCATCAAAGAGCTTATCATCAAGCGGGCGTCCGCCTACGAGATCAAACAACGCGCCATTCAGACCGGCAGACTGCGTACCCTGCGTATGGATGCAGCTTACAAGGTCCTTACGGGAGTCACATCCTTTGACGATTATCTGAGCGTTTCTCTCTAAACACATTATAAGGTGCAGGCGCGATGGCGCTTTGCAGCGTGCCTGCACCCTTTTCTGCATACTCCACGAACACACCTTTCAATCACCCGGTATTTCCGTATTCTATTTGCAAATAATGAATCGCGGGACACACCACATTTTGCATTTACCTTGGAGAACAAATGTCTGACTTGCCATCTCAAAAAGACAGTGATCGCCTGTTTACCCCGGAATCGAAGGGGCCGGAATCCCTTGAAGAACGTGCAGGTTTGTACCGCCGTAGGCAATTCCATGAAGTAATCCCGGCAAGGGACAAAAATGCTGTCGTCTCCGACTTTCCATACGAAGGGCGCGAGGAATTTTACCGCTCCATCAATGAACAATTTTTAGGAAATGCGCGCATTGATTATCTGGAATTTGGGGTTGCAGGGGGCGACAGCTTACGCGCCTGGGGGAGAAGCAACAGCGCCCCCGGCTCCCGATTTTACGGGTTTGACTGGTTTCAGGGGTTACCCGAGAACTGGCAGCATGACACGCCTGCGGGGACCTTTTCCACAGAAGGGAAGCTGCCCCATATCACCGACGAACGGATACAACTGATCGTAGGAAAATTTCAGGAGACATTGACTGATTTCAGTGCGGTTTTCGAACGTAAAGGCAGGCTTGTGCTGCATCTGGATGCAGACCTCTACTCTTCGACGTTGTTCGCACTCATGCATATGGACAGGCACTTGCAGCAAGGGGATGTGCTGCTTTTCGACGAGTTCATCGCGCGTAACTGCACGGATGAATTTGCTGCGTTGCAGGACTTTTGTGTTGCGTGCAGTCGGGATTATGAATTGATTGCACGGCGCAGGGACTTTGTGAAGGTGGCCCTCCGCCTGACAAAATAGCGGAGGGCCAACCAATGGTATTACTTCTGTTCTTCGCCCAGACCTTCAGGCAGCAGGAGATTCAGCAGCACGCCGATTATGCCTGCCAGGCCAATACCGCCGAGCTTGAATTCACCTATGGAAAAGGACATTCCCCCTACGCCCATCACGACAATAAGCGCCACGATGACCATGTTGCGTGGGGAAAGAAGGTCCTTGCCGGCTCTTACAAGACCGTTGATACCCACCACCATGATTGCGCCGAAAAGAAGCACCATGATGCCCCCCATGACGGGGACCGGAATGGTCTGCAACAGGGCGCCCAGCTTGCCAACAAAAGCCAGCAAAATGGCGGCTATGGCTGCCCAGGTCATGATGGCTGGGTTGAAGGACTTGGTCAGGGCGACTGCACCGGAAACCTCGGAATACGTTGTATTTGGAGGCCCTCCCAATAAAGAAGCCAAACTGGTGGCCAGACCATCGCCCAGAAGAGTGCGGTGTACGCCCGGGTCCTTGAGATAATCGCGCTTGGCTATGTTGCCGATGGCCAGAATGTCGCCAAAGTGTTCAATGGCGGGGGCGATAGCCACAGGCACAATAAAAAGAATGGCGTCGAGATTGAATTCAGGAAACACAAAATCAGGCATGGCCAAAAAAGGCGCTTCAATCATCTTGGAGAAGTCCACGATGCCGAAAAGCAGGCTGAGGACGTATCCTACAGCAATTCCGAAGAGGATGGGCACAAGACGCAGCATACCGCGCCCCAGTATGGAAACAAGCACGGTGGTCAACAAAGAGACCATGGAAATAATCACAGCCACATTTTCAGGCACCAGTTGCACAGCGCCATCGCCTGTTTTGCCCAGAGCCATGTTTACTGCCACGGGCGCCAACGTCAGACCAATGACCATGATGACTGGCCCGGTGACGATGGCGGGGAGCAATCTGCTCAGAAAACCAGGCCCCTTAAGAGATATCAGCAGGCTGAGCAGAACATAGAAAACGCCTGCAGCCACAAGTCCGCAAAGTGTGCCAGGAATTCCCCAGGTTTCCACCCCGTAAATGATGGGGGCGATGAAAGCAAAGGAAGAAGCCAGAAATACAGGTACCTTGCCTTTGGTTACAATCTGAAAAAGCAATGTACCCGCGCCAGCGGTGAAAAGTGCAACGTTTGGATTGAGGCCGGTAAGGAGTGGGACAAGCACCAGGGCGCCGAACGCCACAAAAAGCATCTGTGCGCCAATAAGCCCGTCACGCAACCGAAAATGATAGTCGTTCGTAACGGGGGACGGAGAAGAAGACGTCATTGAGCGCTCCTGTTGTTTTTCCGGCCTGTAGCCGCGTTATTTTGTTCCAAATATTTTGTCTCCGGCATCGCCCAGTCCTGGCAGGATATACCCCATCTCGTTCAACCGCTCATCAATAGCAGCCAAATACACATCGACATCGGGGTGCGCCTTTTCAAGCTTCTCCAAACCCTCTGGCGCTGCAACCAGAAACAATCCCTTGATTTTTTTGCAACCCGACTCTTTGAGAAGATCGATGGTCGCGATAAGCGTGCCGCCTGTCGCCAGCATGGGATCAATGATAAGAGCCGTCCGTTCGTCCATGTGCTTGGCCAGTTTGACGTAGTATTGCACGGGCTCGAGGGTTTCCTCATTGCGGTACATGCCGACTACGCCAACCTTGGCGCCTGGCACCATGTCCAGAACACCATCGAGCATACCGAGACCAGCGCGCAAAATGGGTATAATGGTTACCTTTTTACCGCGAATCTGCTCCACCTTGACAGGACCGGCCCAACCTTTGATGGTGGCCTTCTCCGTCTCCAGGTCCTTCATGGCTTCATAACTGAGCAGACGTGCGATTTCATTGGCAATTGCGCGGAATGACTTTGTACTCAGGTCGTTCTTGCGCAGCTGCCCCAATTTGTGCCGAACCAGGGGGTGGTCGACGACGATCACAGACATGGCATCCTCCTTGGCATCATATAGGGCTTGTGACGTATG
Organism: Desulfovibrio biadhensis; assembly: GCF_055388615.1. Lineage (NCBI taxonomy): Bacteria > Pseudomonadati > Thermodesulfobacteriota > Desulfovibrionia > Desulfovibrionales > Desulfovibrionaceae > Desulfovibrio > Desulfovibrio biadhensis. The sequence goes on along the minus strand of NZ_AP042477.1, from coordinate 4,299,787 downwards.
TAACGCGCAAGCGGCGGCAGTGTTACCGAGAAACGAAATTTTGGCAACCCGTTATTTTCGATTACGGGGCAGCACTCTATCTATTAATCAATATATTTCAGAATCTTATTTAATGGGCAACTAAAAGACAAATGCCTAGAGCAATACTTTAACTTTGTTAGGATTTCACGTAATATAAAAAGATGAACTGCAGTCCGGCGAAGTTTGTTTCTATCTTCTGTATAAAAATTTCTGAGCACTTTGAGGTAACAATGACCCCACTCTGCAAGCGCCCCTTGTTTTCATGCGGCATGTTCTGCTTAATCCTCTTGGTGTTATTTGCAGCAAAAGCATCCTGCGAGGAAATGATTTTCATGCGGGGAGATGCCCTTTGGGCCTGCGATACCGAAGGGAACGGACAGCGCCTTGTGGCTTCATTTGACGGTCTATCCCCCTCCACTCCGGCCCTGTCCCCTGATGGCGCGTTTGCCGCCGTTGCTGCAGGACTGGAAGAAACAACTGGACTTGCACATATTTACCTGGTGCCCATGGCCGGAGGAGCACCCAAACGCCTTTTCCTTACTGGCATAACAGGCGCCAAAAGCCCTGCGTTTTCTCCAGACGGCAAATACCTGGCAGTTGTCGCCGCAAGTGATGTGCAAAAAGATGCTGACGGAATGACCTTTGCCACCATGTCTATAAGCCTGGTGGCGCCCACTGGCGGCAGTGTCATTTCCGTTTTCAGCGCCCCGGAAACACTTCTCGATACAGGCTATGTTTACAACAACCCCACTTTTGCACCAGACTGGAACCAAGGCAAAGGGCGTTTAGCCTATCAAAGCAGCGGCAGTGATGTTTCTGGTGGGTTTGTAATTCTGGATCAAAACGGCAACGAAATCTATGCATACCCTACTGATCAAGCGGACTACAGTCCTTACTGGCGCCCCCAATTTTTTCCCGATGGACGCAGGGTTCTTGTCTGGTCACCAGCCATTCAAGAAGGGGGGGCGAATCAGATTTTCATCATAGATACAAAGAACGGTGAAAAAAGCCTGCTCACCGAAGGTACCCGCCCTGCACTGGTGGACAAAGGAACGGCAGTGGTTTTTCAGCGTTGCAGCGATACTTGGAGTGAAAAGGATTGTGCCCTGTGGCGCATCGACCTACAGCAGGACGCCACCCCCTACCTACTCGTAAAAGGGGCGAAAAGCCCCTCAGGTGCACCAGCCTCGATGAAGTGAGACTTGGACGCCCCTGGTCTTTCAAGTATGCTGGTGATACCGTAGGTAAAAATGTCCGATAAGGATTCATTCCATGATGACGGTTTAAGAATTTCAGTGCTTTGAGCAGGCGGCAGAATAAAGGGGACAGTTCATGCAAAAAAATGAGAAAGAGATTCTGCTTGAAACCGGAACCAATGAATTTGAGGTTCTTGAACTGTTTATAACTGCGCAAGAAACACCACAAGCCCCTGAGGAGCATCGTTTTTTCGGCATCAACGTCGCAAAAGTCATGCAGGTCATAGAAAATCCCGGCCTTGAACAGCCAGACGCAGCAAGCAACCCCGCTTTTCTCGGGCTTATCAGCGTTAGAGACAAAATGGTCCCGGTGTTGGACCTTTCCGTGATGTTGGATTTTCCCCGTGCAAAAAACGACTACGAGGTCGTAATCATTACTGAATTCAGCAACACCATAACAGGTCTGCTGGTCTCAGGGGTCACAGATATTCATCGTTTGGGGTGGCATCAGGTAGAACCGCCCGATCGATATCTGGAACACGCGGCGCGGGGTGTCATCGTCGGCATGATTCTTCTGAAGGACCACTTTCTTCAATTGCTGGATATGGAAAGCCTGCTTGCGGAGCTGAATCCAGAAGCGCTGGCGATTACGGCGGAAACCGAAGTCAAAGCCTCAAAAGCATATAAGGCGCTCGTAGCCGATGACTCAGCTACAATCCGGGTTATGCTCAAAAAAATGCTCGAAAACGCTGGCTTTCAGCTGGACATACGCAACAATGGTGAGGAAGCGCTTCAGTATCTTATGGGAATCAAAAAGGATGCTGAAAAAAATAACAATGACGTCAGTAATCTTCTCGATATCATTATTGTGGATATAGAAATGCCCCGCATCGATGGTTACAGTCTTACTCGCACGATCAAAGACGACCCCGTCCTGAAAAAAATCCCCGTTATCCTTTATTCTTCAATTATTTACGACGAGGTGCTGCATAAAGGGGAATCCGTCAAGGCAGACGCCCAGATCAACAAACCGGACATGCCCCGTATGGCAGCCATCGCCCTGGAAATCCTTGAAAAGCAACCTCAGGCATTGGAACCGGCGCTGTAAATGAATGGATTGAACAAAGACCCAGAAGTATTGGCCACTTTCAAAGAAGAGGCTTACGACAGGTTTGCCGAATTGGAACTTGGGGTGAGCTTGCTGGACAAAGCTGCGCCAAACGACATCGCCACCATTGTTCACGACCTTTTCCGCTCCGCCCACTCCCTCAAGGCGACAGCCAATCTGCTTGGCTTCACACGCATCGAAAAAGCTTCGAAATCATTAGAGGATATTCTGCATTCTCTCCGAAAGAACGACCGTAGTTACGACGCCCAGACGGCTGAGAACCTCGTGCGCCTGCTGGATGAGGTGGGGTTGGGCATAGACGCCCTTTAACCCCGGGAAGCACCCTTTACTACTCTCCCAAAGGTTTGAACGGTTGAAACCTTGCCTCAGGGATAGGGCTCATGGGGCCTTGTCTGATAGGCGGCATGGGGTTGAAGGTATTGAATCCGGGTTGTTCGTATTCCGGTAACGTAACTTGCGGTTTATTGATCTCAGAGAAACCTGAATACGTCTCTTCTTCATATTCAGGAATTGCTACTGGCTGCCGCTCCTGCTCTTGAGAATAAGCGTCGAATGATTTTTCTTCAAAGGGGCGCACTTCCCGAAAAGGTTGCATTTCCGGTTCGGTATAGGGGGCGAACTCCCTGAAAGAATCAAAACAAAAGCCAACGGGAACGCATACAAAAATGGCGATCATACCTCCAGCTATGACGCTGCAGAACCGAAAAATCATACTCCACAATACATTTACCATTTTTCTTCTCACAACAAGCGGCTTTTTTTCTCCAGTCTACAATAAGCCGCAACAATTCCCAAGCATTTGGCCCAAAACCAATCAACAGCACTGCGAAAATAAGAATAATTGTAATTGAGTATTCTGCAAGCCTTTACACTTTATCTTTTTTTGTAGTACTGTAACCAGTAAATTGATAGTCGATTTATAATTCATACCATGGTTGATATTGTTTGGAGGGGGGCATGCTTTCAATTTTCAACAAAGGTGCAGTTTGCGCTTTTTTGGCCATGGCGTTGTTTTTCAGCTGGGTGGACCCGGCTTTTTCTTTTAGCAAGCAAGACGTACTTCAACCGCTACAGGATGATCTGGAGCAGGTAAACAGCGCCCTAGCAGAAGTAAAGCGTCAGGCTGCGCTCTACGTTCAAGAACAAAAGGATTTTGGGAAATTTCTTGAGGACAGGCAAGTGGACCTGGAAAAGGCCCAGATACGTCTCCTCCAGGAACAAGAAGCCCGAAAGCTCTCCTTGAACCGTTCGGTTCTCGCCGGTTGGCAACTTGTCAACGAACTCGACGACATCATTCATATCCCCTTGCAAGGTATGATCACCATGGACGAGCTCCTTGCCCGTCGGGATTCGCAATTCAAAGCACTGGAAGAAGAAGCCGCGCTTATCCAAAGCGGCGACGAGCCAATCCACATTCAAGGACTTGGACTCATTACTAAAAACGAACTCGATAAGCGCATCAAAAAGAACCAGGAACTTATTGCTGCCTTTGAGAAACAAGTCGAAGATGGAAACTACACCATCTATTTTCCAGGACTTGGTGAAGTCGATCGATTGGCGCTTGAAAAACACAAACAACACATTGAAACCAATATCATAACGACGACTGCGCAAATCAATTCCGGTGACTACATCGTGGTCATTCCACATGTAGGACCTGTCAGCAAGAACTCCCTGCAACAAAAAATTGATTCTGTAACTGCTACTATTGCCGCCCTCACCGAAAGTTTTAAAGCTGGTGAGGAAAGAATCCTTCGTACTTCCTTTGGCTGGAGCACTGCGAATGATGTCCAGACCACACTGGCAACACTGCAAAAACAAGATAAAACCTTGAAGCAAGAGTTGAAGGATAAATCCTATGCGGCAATGCTCCCAACAGGGTGGACAACTGCCAAGGAAATCAGCAAGCAAATAGAGCAACTTAAAAAGGAAACCAGTGGCATAGAACAGAAACTTGCAGAAGGTGAGTATGAAGTTGCACTCCCTGACGGCACCTGGGCTAATGCCGACGAACTGGACAAGGCGCTCATTAATGCCCTGCTGCCTGCTGCAGTAAGGCTTGCCCTGGAAAAAGGCCGCAAGAATATTGCCGTCACAGCAGCCATAGACATCCGACTGCGGCAGATTGAAGCTGAAAAGCTGAGCGCCTGGCTGCAGGATTTCAACTCTCTTGCAACACCGGAAAAAGCACAGTTGGACCTGAAGCAAAAACTGCAGAAGGAACTGCTGGGGGAATTTCGTAAAGAGCAGGATATGGCATTGCGTTGGTTGAACAAGCACAAACAATGGCTGGAGAAACAAAAACGCTACCTGCCCTGATCAACAGACCTAAGCGTTTCCCGGTTTCGTCCGATACGGAGGCAACCGGGCTGATAATCTTTTGGAGGAATACCCCTCCTCAGCGGCGAGAAGCATTGCCAGAAGCGCCATAAATGGCGTATGCTGTAAAGAATTCAGGCTTGCCAGTTCACCCGGAAAGAAGCACCCCGAGGGGAGGCAGGCACGATGGCGGACGCTAACAAGAGGCGCGTAGCGCAACAGAACAACGACCCTATGGGGGGCAAAAACCTGGGGATCATTCCCCTGGTACGGTCCAGGTCGCCAATATCCATGAGATATTTTTATTTCATCAATGTAGTGCTTGCCCTGCTGCTCTCCGTTGCCATGATCGTGGGCATCGGGGGCGTTGGTCTTTATGTGTATGCGACCAGAGACCTTCCCAGCATCACCCAGATCAAGGACTACAAACCAAGTCTGGTGACGACCGTATACGCCAATGACGGACAGGTTCTCGGCTATCTCTACCGTGAAAAACGTTTCCTCGTTACCTTGGATGAAGTTCCGGACCACCTGAAAAAAGCCTTCCTCGCCTCTGAGGACAGCTCGTTCTACAGTCACGAAGGTCTCGACCTCATGGCCATCTGCCGCGCCTTTGTCATGAACCTTAAAAGTGGCGAAATTGTCCAAGGCGGCAGCACCATAACCCAGCAAATTATCAAACAGCTTCTGCTCACCACGGAAAAAAAATACGAACGCAAGCTCAAGGAAGCCATCCTTTCCTACCAGCTCGAAAACTTCCTGACCAAAGATGAAATCCTCACCATCTACCTTAACCAGGTCTTTTTTGGCGCAGGTTCCTATGGCGTGGAGGCAGCGGCGCGGACTTACTTCGGCAAACATGTGGAGGACATAACCATTGCCGAGGCTGCAGTGCTCGCTGGATTGCCAAAGGCTCCCAGCAATTATAACCCCTTCCACAAACCCGAAAGCGCAAAAGCCCGGCAGCGTTACGTTTTGGGACGCATGAAAACACAGGGGTGGATTACCGAAGAACAATACCAAAAAGCCCTGGAACAACAGCTCGTTTACAAGACAATGCCAGAGCCGACCTGGAAGCTGGGCGCATATTACTTGGAAGAAGTACGACGCTGGCTCATCGAATATCTCGATGAAGAGAACATGCGACGCCAGGGAATCCGGCTCAGCCGCTACGGGGAAGACGCAGTGTATGAAGCCGGGTTGCACGTATACACTGCCGTCAACCTCGAACATCAGGAATCGGCTGAACGAGCGATGCGCAATGGCCTTGTGGCTTCCACCAAACGCCGTGGCTGGCGAGGTCCCGAATTCTCGCTCACGCCCTCGGAATTTGCAGATTTTCTCGAGAGTACGAAGCCCGATGACGGCGTATTAAACCAGGACGATTGGGTTCAAGCCCTCATTCTTGATGTAAATAAAGACGGCGCCCTGGCCATGGTCGGTGACCATGAAGCCTTTATCGACAAGGCTTCCATGGCCTGGACACACCGAGGCAGCCCCCAATCCATTATTTCTCCAGGCGATGTGGTCTGGACATCGGTTATCCAGGACCCTTCGCGTTTGAAACACACCCAAAAAAAATCCACACGGGTGCAACTGGCCCTTGAGCAATGGCCAAAAGTCCAGGGCGCCCTCGTCTCCATGGAGCCTCGTTCCGGCAAAGTCGTAGCCCTGGTCGGCGGTTTTGATTTTCGCTCCAGCCAGTTCAACCGCGCCACCCAAGCCAGAAGACAACCCGGTTCTTCCTTTAAACCCGTTGTATACTCTCTGGCTTTGGACAGCGGTTACACCCCGAATTCCGTTGTCATGGACAGCCCGATTTCTTTTGGAAATTGGGCTCCCAAGAACTATGGAGGCAAATATAACGGCCCCATGACGCTTGAAAACGCACTGGTCAAATCGAAAAACGTCGTCACTGTCCGCCTTGCTGCGCACATGGGCATAAAAAACGTCATCAAACGCGCGCGCACCCTCGGGCTTGAAGGTGAGTTTCCCCCTTATCTGCCCATTTCCCTTGGGGCCCAGGTTTTCAGACCCATCAATCTGGTGCAGGCGTATTCTGCATTTGCCCGCGACGGCTCATACGTAAAACCGCGCTTTGTCACCTCCATCAAAAAGGCGTGGGGTGAAGAGATATTTCGTTCCCAACCGGAATCGGTACAGGCCATCTCCCATGCAACCGCGCATAAGATGGCGCGTATACTGCAGCAGGTGGTGCAACGAGGAACAGGCGTCCGTGCACGGGTGCTGCAGCGCCCTGTTGCGGGTAAAACCGGCACCACCAACAATGAAATCGACGCCTGGTTCATGGGTTTTTCACCCTATCTGCTCTCCGGAGTATACGTGGGCTTCGACCAACTTACCCCCATGGGGCACTATGAAGCTGGCTCCCATGCTGCGCTCCCGATCTGGCTGGATTACCGGCTTGCTGTTGAGCCGAACTATCCTGTCGAAGATTTTTCGCCTCCGCCAGAATTAAAGCTGGCTGACAAATCCAACTTCTGGACAGGAGATGCGGGCACAAACAATATCCATCCGGAAGGTATAGCCCCTGAATCCTTGGATGACTCAGGACAGGCCAGCGTAGCAGCGAGCAAGCCGGCACGTAACGCCGCCACTAGTGAAGAACTGCTCAAGATGCTCTACTGATTTCCTTTTTCCTTTAAATAAAAAAGGGAGCACCGCCATAGGCCGTGCTCCCTTTTGCTTTGTATAAGCATCAGCAGTATCAGTTGGTCATGCGGGCTTTTACAGCCTGTTGCCTCTGGCGCATGGCAGGCAAATCAGCAGGCTGCATGCCACTCTTGGCAGGAGTGAAAAGAAACATGTCCTGTTTGGCAACACCATCCGCCCTCCAGGTGATGGGCGCCATGCTCCAGTTCATTTTTTGCGCACTCTGTATGATCGTGTTCACTTCCAGAGGTGTCCAGTTCTCAGGTATGGCGTTCAGGCCTGAAGCAAAACGTATGAAATCGTAGCCCAGCACATGCCAGAATTCAGGTGTACCCATCTCCGGAATCAACAGGGGCAATTCTCTTGCTGCCGGTGTGTTGCTCTGTGGCCACCAGACCGCAGGAAAAAGTGAAAGCCTGAAATTATGCAGGTCTACATTGATGTTTTCATTAAGCGTCTGCCCCCAAAGCGTGGACCCCATGAGCAACAAGTCTTCCCTTTGGTGGTAGAAGAAAAAAGGAACGAGCATCTCGGCCTTGCTCCATACATCTGGCAAAAAGACCGCCTGGATGGCTTCACCGTCTCCCTTGTACAATAATTCAGCCACGATCTCACTCCAACGCAGGGGGTCTTCCGGCGGATAGGCCTGCACAGCATTGACTTCAACGCCCTCTTGTTCTGCACCGTCAATGAACAACTGGGCTATTCTTTTGCCAAAGGGCTCGTTGGGGTAAAGCACCCCCACATGCACGATGCCAAAGTCCCTACGCGCCACCTGCAACAAGGTGCGTATCTGGTCGTCAGGGCTGGAGAAAAATCGCCATGCGTCACGCCCTTCCAGAGAGGTCCCCATCCCTTGCAAAAAAGTGAAAAAGACCCGCTCTTTGTTCAAGCCTGCATTTTCGACATCGCTGAATGCATTGGGACGCAAAGGCCCCCCAACCACCTTGAAGCTGGGAGGCAAGGCTTGCAGCCGTTGTACCCAGTCGGATGCATACGTATCGATTTCCGCCAGGGATACCGAAACCCCTTGTTCAGCAAGATTTGCAACAGCAGCACGGGCGCCAGCCAAGATCTTTTGCGCGATAGGGCTGTACGGGCCGCTTAAAGGCAATGCCAGGGCAATGTCGCCCCCTTTGGTTACTTGAGCAGGAACATCCTCAACCGGTTCGCTGGCCACGCTGGCAACGTCATCCGTCGCGGCATCAGGCGCCTGTTTTGGGGCGCATCCCGCCGAGATTGCCACTGCCAAGGCAAGAATTGAAAAGGCGCCAAGGATACTAATCTGCCTCAAAAAGTTCATCGCACGCTCCTTGTGCAGTAATATTCTTCACATCAAAGTATGCAGGGTTTATCCGGCGCCCTCCCCCAATTTGCGGGTGGAGAGCACACAAATTTTAATCATTAATACACCAACATGAGCCAACATACAATATGATTCACAAGTAATACACACGCATTGCAATCCGTACATGGCATGGAACAACTAATCCGTGAGGCAAAAAGACGCACCTCACTGCAAAATCCACAACAGATACTCTACAAAATATCTAGATTTTCTTTAGTAAGCAAGTAAAATTCTTTATTCCACTTGCAAAAAAAGATCAGTACAGTATAATAGCAAATGCAAATGGGCGACCACCCCCCTTTATTGCACTCAAAGTGCAGTTTGCATCTCAAAATTGAAAGGGGCGCTGGTCTACAAATGTGGTAGGCTTGCTGCATTCTGGCATATGGCCCCGGGGATACGGACTGAGGGCAAAGTCCGTAGGAGCCAGACTTGAAAAGGTGTGCTCAATAGTATGTTGACACGCTTTCACAGTTGCCAACTGCAACAAGCATCAGGAATTGGATCTTCCCCATGCGACAGGAGCGCGCATGGATCCAGGATGGAGCCTTTGGCCAGGATGATCTCTATGATGCCGAAGGGGAAGTGCCGGAGCACTCCGGCCACACATTGCTTCGTTTGGGGTGTTACAATGAAAAGACTCGCGGTCTTGCTTACCCTTCTTGCTATATTCTTGAATGGTTGCAGCCATCTTACGCCACTCCAAGGCATGTTTGGATTGCCTCAAGGCGAAGATGAGCCGGTTCTCATAGTGAAGTCACAACCACAGGCCCCCATCGAGACCGTAGACGTTGCAACAGTCGGCACTTCCGCTAAAACAGAACGTACCCCACGAAGCGCCGGTCTGGACAGCGATTTGGACGGAATAGTTGATAATGTGGACGAATGTCCCCGCACGCCAGGTGATGTGGCTGTAGATTCTTTTGGCTGCCCTGTTCCCCTGTACATGAAAATGCGCGTGACCTACGCCATGAGCCAGGTGGAAGCCGATGCGTTCATGCTGCAGCGTGTTGAAAATATTGGTCAGATGATGCAGCAAAATCCCAATTCAATGGTTGTCGTTGAAGGACATACCGACGATGTTGGTGACGAAGCTGCCAATCTAAAATTGTCTGAAGAGCGTGCAGTCGGTATAAAAACGCTGTTGACACAAATTTACGGCATTGAAGCTGCGCGCATCAAGACAGTTGGCTACGGTGAGAACCGCCCCCTGGTTTCAAATGCCACGGAAAATGGCCGCAGCCGTAACCGCCGCGTTGAACTTTCCCTCAGCGGCTATTATCGTAGTGAAACATCGTATATAGCCCTGCATCGCCCCTACAATATCAACTTCGATACCGCCGACGTCTCCATCTCCGGGGATTTACAGAAAAAAATTGATGATCTGGGCCGATATCTCAGCCAGAATGAATCGACTGTCGCCTTGATAGACGGCTACACCGACAATCAGGGGGCAAGTGACATTAACAACAGGATTTCCCAGCAGCGTGCTGACTCGGTAAGACAGTATCTGCAGGAAAAGTACGCCATAGCTGGCGAACGTCTCCAAGCCAGAGGACACGGCGAACAATCCCCCATTGCCAGCAATGAAACAGAGCATGGCAGAGCCATGAACCGCAGGGTGACCATCACCGTCAATCGTCTGGACAACCAGGTGCAGACCTCCACCAATCGCTTCAAATCCAGGCTCAGCCTTCATGGCCGTGTAGATACGGCTTCCTATGCGCCCCTGGAGAATCGGGTAAACATCCAATTCAAGGCCGGCGTGGAAGAGCTCGATGCAATCTCACAAAACAAAATAGACGAAATTGGTCTTCTCTTGCAAAAAAGCCCGAATGTCCAAATACTTATTGAAGGACATGCTGCCAGCTCCGGAAACAGAGGCGACACCATTCGCCTTTCACGGGTCCGGGCTGAAAACGTGAAGCGTTATCTGCAATCAAAATACGACATATCTCCTGATAGACTTTCAACCATTGGTTTCGGATCGGATTTGCCTCTCGCCGATGCCGGCCAAGTGGATAATGAGCGGGTACAAATAAAAATCAAACGATTCTGATATAATTTTGCCACGACCGCGGGCTTGTGAGTTCGCACCCGTGGCATTTCCTGTGGAGGGGAGTGGGGGGCTGCCCCCACTCCAGGGGAATATGAAGGGCGCCTGGCTGGGCGCCCTTCGCATTTTATGCACTTTTGTGACTTGCTTCCCTGCACAAGCAACTTATCTTCTCTCTTTGTCCTTGAAACCACCCCTCTATAAAGAGCTATTATTCATGTCCAAACTATTCAATAAAGCACTCGTTATCTGTGGCCATGACACGTGCCCCACCTGTGGGGACTTTGCTGAAGAGGTCATCGTGTATAATGATCCGGCAGAGGCGACAGCCCCCTTGCTCAAACGTGAAGACGATGTAGCGCTTTTCGTTGACGTAAAACATTATCTTCAACTGGGAGCCGAGGCCCGTAACAGATTGCTGGCAGTAGCGCAGGGAACGCCACTTTACCGAATCAGCCGTGATACAAGCGCCGGAACCTTCAGAATCATAGATGATCCCCAAAAAGGTCCCGGAATAGCTCCCTCCACTACGGGGCGCTTGCAACTCCGCAGTGAAGAACGAGTTCCCGTACAATTGAACGCCATTATTGCAAAAGAGGACAATCCGTTCCTCCATGAAGCTGAAAAAGCCAACATTCTGAACATAACCGCCCATGGCAGTTTCATTTTCTGTGTTGGTAATGCGGCGTATAAAGACTTCCTCTATCTCCGCATCAAGGAATTATCTAACAAACGCCCCATCTTATGCAGTATCCGCTGGCATCGAGCGTGGGGGATTGAAGATTCCCTGCCCGGCATGGGGGTCCAATTCGTAGATATTCAGGCGGATCAGATAAGTGAGCTCGAAACCATGTATATCACGCCCCATCTCCATGACCTGGACAAACTTTGATCACGCATCCAGACTGCAAGACTTGCCCATCCATTGAGAAATAGGTATTTTTCCAGCTCGTAGCATCATGAAGGGCGCAACTTCTTTCGCCATTGCCCTACCCCACAACCCCTGGAGCGATTCATGACCGAGCTGCCCCTGCCACGAGAAATATACAAGTTCCTGACAAGCAAGACTCTTGGCCAGGAGGAAGTACTCCAAAAGGTCTCCGTTGCCATTTACAAGCACATCAATGGATTGCGAGCAGGAAACATTTTGCTCATTGGTAACAGCGGCACGGGTAAGACCACCATCATGAATACCATTCAAAAGTTCTATGAACAGCACCCTGCCCTGAAAAAATACCGCGCCATGAGCATCATGAACGCCAACATGCTGGCGGGAGAAGAACTTGGGGACGTCAACCTGGGGCGTATGTTCAAATCTCTTGAATTGGCTGTGAACAATACCTTTAGTATCTACACTACAGATGAAAAGCTCCGGGAATACATGGAAAACGCCACCGTGTGCATTGATGAAGTCGACAAGGTGGCCGCGTATATTTCAGGCAAACCCAACGTGGTGGGTATTGCCATTCAGCAAGCCTTGCTCACACTGATCGAAGGTGAGCGCGTTTTGCATGAGACCGTGCGACAGGATCATAGTGAAAAAAGGCATATCCGCCTGCCCATTGACACCTCAAAAATGTTTTTCATCTGTGGCGGCGCATTCGAAGGCCTCTACGACCAGATCGTATCCTCGATAAAGGAGGGAAAAGACAATCGTCTGCTCACCAAAATCGAGACCACGGATGCTGCCGGGGAAACCCGCACCATTGAGAAGTTCGACCTCAAAGGCCAGGTACGCCTGTCCGATTTGTTCTCGTACGGCATGACACCCCAGTTCATCTCGCGATTCAGTTCAATCGCCGTACTCCAGGACCTTGGGGTGGCAGAACTCAAGAAAATCCTGCTCACGGCGGATGATTCCCCCCTGCGTCATTCCAGAGATTATTTTCACACCATGGGCATAGACTTGCAGATCACCAAGGACGCCCTGGACATGATTGCAAACCATTCCGTACAACATACACGCATCGGCGCCCGTGCATTACGAGAGATTTTCAGCCGGATCATCATTCCATTCGAATACGATCCCTTTAGCACAGGTAAACTTGAGAAGGTGGACAAAGGACTACGGCTGACCATAGACAAAGGCGTCGTCCAGTCCAGCCTTAACTAGGGCGCACCTTATAAACTGCAAACAAGCGCATCATTTCGCCCCATACGGAGGACAGAATGCATCATTTTGAGTACAAGAACGGAGTGCTTCACGCCGAGGATGTCTCGATTGCCGACTTGGCGGAACGCTATGGAACTCCACTTTACGTTTATTCAGCCGCCACGCTACGCAGACACTTCGAGGCATTTGACTCCGCATTCAACAAACTGCCGCACATGACCTGCTTTTCTGTCAAAGCCAACTCCAACCTCTGTCTGCTGCGGTTGCTCGGAGAGCAAGGCGCCGGCATGGATATCGTTTCCGGCGGAGAACTGTACCGGGCCCTGAAGGCGGGCATTCCCTCCGAAAAAATCGTCTACTCCGGTGTTGGTAAGCGATCGGAAGAAATCCGCGAGGCTCTGGAAGCCGACATTCTGATGTTCAATGTCGAATCCCGCCAGGAATTGGAAAAAATCAATGAAATCGCCCTGGAAATGAACAAGGTTGCGCGCATTTCCCTACGTATCAACCCCGATGTTGACCCGCAGACGCACCCATACATTTCCACAGGCTTGAAAAAGAACAAGTTCGGGCTGGACATTGACAGCTCGCTCGAAGCTTACGAGCAGGCGGCTCAAATGAAAGGCATCGAGCCCATCGGCATCGACTGCCACATCGGCTCACAGCTCACCAGTATTGATCCGTTCCTGGAAGCCCTGGACCGTATCATGCGCTTCCGGGAGAAGCTCATCGCAAAAGGCATGGACATCCGCTACCTTGATCTGGGCGGTGGTCTGGGTATCACCTACAACGAAGAACAGCCCCCGCATCCTACGGAATTTGGCGAAGCCCTTACCAAGGCTTTGGCGGGCAAGGATTTGACCTTGATTTTAGAGCCGGGGCGCGTCATTGCGGGCAATGCCGGCATCATAGTCACCAAGGTACTCTACACCAAGGATACGCCTAGCAAGCACTTCGTGATCATTGACGGCGCCATGAACGACTTGATCCGGCCTTCTTTGTACGACTCCTACCACCGCTTCGCAGAGGTTGCGCCCAAAGGCCGTGAGGAGCGCACCATGGATATCGTTGGCCCCATCTGTGAATCAGGTGATTTTCTCGCCCGTGACAGAAGTATCCCCGATGTACAACCTGGCGAACTGCTTGCCGGCTTTTCTGCCGGAGCATACGGCTTCACTATGAGTTCCCAGTATAACTCCAGACTCCGTGCAGCGGAAATCATGGTAGACGGTGACAAAGTCATCGTTGCACGCCGCAGAGAGTCTTACAAAGACCTCGTCGCCCTCGAAGACGGCTGCTAAGCCTCCCCATTACACATAATGAAAAGCCCCGCTTCCAGCATATGCGAAGCGGGGCTTTTTACATTTCAAGAGGCTATACCTTTTCAAAGTATTCTTTTTCAGCACCACAAACCGGGCAAACCCAGTCGTCAGGCAAATCTTCAAAAGCTGTGCCCACCGGTATGTTTCTTTCGGCATCCCCTTCAGCAGGATCATACACATAACCACAAGGGCATTCCCATTTATCCATGCCATCCTCCTGTTTTTTGTATCATGGTTTCGAAATGGAGCCCCCTGCGCCTATCCATCTGATACTTCTTGGATTGGACGAAAAAAGCGTGTATCCATTTCGCGTACGTTTTGTTTAGCATGAGAAAACGATCATGAACAATGATTATTCATCCCAAAAGTCTGCTGCAATCAACACCCATAGAGCCGTACTCTATGCGGCCGGCATACCGGGCTGGGGAGAATATTTAGCGGGCGCCAGGCTGCAAGGCCTGGTAACCCTGCTTGCTTTTCTCGCAAGCACAGCCGCATTTTGCTGGGCAGTCTGGCTGGTAGCGCAACCGCTTATTTCGTTCACATCCCCTTCGCCTCCCACCGTAGCTGCAATGGGCGCCTCGCTGCTGGCCATGCTTGCCTTCTGGCTCTGGGGAATTTTCAACGCAGCCAGAACCGCACGCCAGGCAAGAATCTCCCAGGGGGTTCCTCCACAGTGCTCTCCAGCCTGGGGCGCTATTTTTTCTTGGGTTTGCCCGGGAAGCGGTCAGGCTTACGCCGGCAAATCCCTTTTTGGCTTCATGTTGTTGCTTCTTTCCATTGCAAGTACCGCCCTTCTTGCACCTGCCTATTTGAACTTGGGAAAGGGAATACAAAACCTGCTCCAGAATCCCGCCATCGCGCATGCCCCTTTACTGGTCGCAAGCCGTATCGAGGAACTCTTCTTTACCCTGCACCACTCCCTGCCCAATGTCTTTCTGGAAGGCATAAAAATGTTCTCCATTGCTGACGCGGTTATGGTGCTGCACTTACAGCGCATGGAGCAGGAATCAATATTCACCTTTGATGCCACAGTGCCTGCCAAACGCCCCTGGTACGCCGGTAACGAAGCCAAGGCGGGCGGCCTGTTTATTTTGGGATGGCTTGCACCTGGCGCAGGACAATTATGCATAGGGCGCAATTATGGCTGGATTTTTCTTGGACTTTTTTGTGGGGGACAAATACTCCTGGCGTTCGCACTCCGGCTGCACCTCGTTGCAGTTCCTCTGGCCATGACCTTCTCTTGGGGGCCAACGCTTGTCATGCTTGCGGCAATGGTGGAAGCACCTTTCCGTCTGCTGACCACAAAAGCTCTCCCGCCCGGTGACACCCAGGGAGTCCCCCAATGATTCGCAAGCTTGCACTCGCCGCGGGGCTTCTTTTCCTTTCGTTGGTCACCCTTGCAACACTTGTTGCGCTTTTCGCAGAGCCTGAAGATTTTGATCTCGACGTAGCTGCATGGATAAGCGAACGGACGGGGCGAGAGGTCCAAATACTTGGCAGCCTCAAATACGAATTTTTCCCCTGGCTTGGTATTCGAGTAAGTGATCTGCGCATTGCGCAGCCAGAAGGATTTGATGCGGCACCCCCCTTCCTCTCTGTCAAAGAAGCTCGTGTCCGTGTCCGGCTCATACCGTTGCTCATGCAACGAGAGGTGAAACTGGACCGAGTGGAGATCGTTCGTCCAAACCTACTGTTGCAACGAAAAAAGGACGGCCACGACAACTGGAGTGATCTCCTTGAACTAATTGACAAAAAACATAATGATCCAGATGCGGAACTTTCCATTCATCATGGTAAACGCTCTCTCCCGGTAGCTCCCTTTTCATGGCAAGGGATAACCCTTTCAAAAGGGAGCGTACGTCTTATCGACGAAAAGGCTGGTGAACATTTTACACTTGAATCTCTGGAGCTTACAGCAGAAAAGGGAACTGATTTCGGATACGGCATCTCTTGTCGTTTGACGCGGGCCAAAAGCAAGATGCAAATCGACCTGGCCATGGAAGGCAGAGCTCAGGTTACATTCTCTCCCCTGAACCTTGTTTTGCAGGATGCAACACTTGCCATGGAAACCAGCATGCTCTTGCCCAAAGATCTTTCCCTCGCCGATGACAGTCGCGCACTTCCTCTTCGTGCTGGTCTCACAGCCCTGTTGAACGCGGACCTGGGTGCCGGGGCAATCAAACTGTATGACGCCAATTTAAGAATTGGCGGCATACGTCTATCCACAACCATAACTGGTCAAAACATATTCAGTGCAAACTACGGCGTCCAGGGAAACCTCACGTTAAAGGAGTGTGCCCCCTCGAAGGATTCCCCCCTTGCCAGCCTTTGTACATATCTTGAAAACGTCGCCGCCAATACCGACTTTTCCTTGGACGCCAAATTGTTACGTCTCGCAAATCTCAATATCATCATGGCAGGGGGCGATCTTACCGGTCAGGCGTCTTTTTCATTTGATAAAGCACCAAGTGTTACTGCTACGCTGGCGAGTGACAACCTGGATCTGAACGCCTTGTTTCCTGAAGCGCCACATGAAGCAGATGGCGGAAGCGATACGGAAGAAAAAGGCCTGCCCCAGTGGATGGTCGCCTGGCCAGAGGATTTTCCCCATATAAGTCTCAACTTTGCAGCAGGCAGAGTAAAAACCGGGGACTTTTTACTTCAAAATGCTGTATTTAGCGTCATCAGCGCCCCTGGTGAACTGCACACGACCCTGGAAAAAGCCGGCTTCCTCGACGGTAAAATGGCAGTATCCTGCAGTAGTAAACAGGGCGCCACCTATTGTGAAACCTCACTACAGGGCGTGGACGGAAACGCTTTAAGCGATCTGCTTTTTGGCGCAGAACACATGCAAGGGCAGCTGACCCTTGAGGCAAAAGCATCCTTCAACGGACGCACAGCCAATGATATGTGGAAAAGCCTCAGACTGCAGTCAGACATCACTCTTTCTGATGGAGCTCTGGACTTTACTTCACCACCAAAAGTCCTGCGCACGGCAAGAACCGACGCAAATGCGCCCATGCCCAACTTCTTTTTCAAGAACTGCGACATGTCTGTGGCGTTTTCCAATGCCAATCCAAAAGCAGCCGCTAAGAAAATGCCCTTTGCCTATTCTGTGGACGCGACTTTTACCCATCTGGCGACGCAAGGCTTGTTCGGCAAGCCATTGCCTCCTCGATATGGCGCCCCCCGGCCGGAATACAATGGAGATGTCAGCGGCAAAATGACCTTGCGGGGCATGGCAGTAATGGACACCCTGCAGCCAATGCTGTTGCGTATGGACCGCACCGACGCCACAGTAGATTACAACGGCCCCGGCACAAGTCTCTGGCCCCGGCAAAGGTGGCATTTCAAGGGCAAATCCAAGGGTTTGCTCGATCTTGAAAAAGATGTCCTGGCCTTTACAAACATTGAAGGCAATCTGCCCAGCCTCCCTGTCCTTGGCGAATTGATCATTTCCGACGTCTTTTATCCCGGCCCCCCCACACGATATAAGGGGCGCATAGACCTTTCCCCATTTCCACCGGGAAAGGTCTTGCCGTTCTTTGATGTGAACCTGCCAGAAACTAGGGATCCAGAGTCCTTTGGGCAGGCATATCTACACGCCGCCTATGCCATAGACAACAAGCGTATGGATATCGACGTGGAACGGCTTGGCCTGGATGCAACCACAGCGGGAGGTTCCATATCCATTCAGGAGTTGGACAAGGATGTGCCTTCCCTTCATATTGTTAAACTGCATGCTGATACGTTGGACCTGGACGGTTACCTTGCCCCGGAGGAAGAAACACCTGCCGCTGCAAGTGGTAAAACCGCACCAAAAGAAAAGGCAGGCAGTTGGAAAAATGACTGGTTGCGCCATTTGCGGCTACAAGGAACCGTATCTATCGGGGATTTTGAACTATACGACTTGAAGTACAATGACCTCAGAGCAGACTTCAACGCGTCCGAAGGCCTGCTTACGCTCAAACCCGTGACCGCAGGATTTTATGGCGGACAGTTTTTCGGTGTTTTGGATGTCCGGACCCCGGATCGACCCATCGGGTTGGGGCTCTCCTGCCAGGTCAACATTGCCGATTTCAATCTGGAAAGTGTTGTCAACAAACTGGGAGGGGAGGATCTGGTCGGCGGTACGGCGAATTGGAACATGAATTTGGCAGGTGGTGGCGATTCTTGGAAAAACTTTGTACGCAACCTTGGTGGCAAAGTGGATTTCATCGTCAAGGATGGTTTCTATTCCTTCAGCAACAAGTCCAAAAAGAACGATGCGCAGAAACCATCAAACATGCCCGGGCAATATGACCGTATGCAGCCGCAAAAAGCCGGCGGCGGCAAAGCAAGAACCCCCTTCTCCCGGGCTTCTGCCTCTTTTCGCATTACAGACGGGCAGATAAAGAACGATGATTTCAAAGTCCAAGGGTTGATCTTCAAAGCCCAAGGTTCTGGTTCTGCCTCATTGCCCGCTAAAACATTGGATTACACCATTCTCGTGCAAATGACGGGGGCGCCGACAATTCCAGTTCACCTTACCGGTTCATTCAAAAATCCCGATATGACCATCTGGGAACATGAAATGCTTACTGACTCTGTTGGGCGCTTGGGCGGGTCTGTATTCAATGTCTTCAAGTCCATCCTGACCATGCCCATCAAGGCCATAGAGTCTTTACAGAACTAACTGCATGGGGTGCTTTGAACGAAGGTCTTGTCTTTGAAACGCTTTTTCGCTAACAACACTCCAACACAGACAAACATTTTTCACATCAGGAGCCAGTCATGGATTTCGTCATGGTCTTCATCGGTCTCATCGCAGTATTGAGCGGCCTTTACTACATCAAGAAAACCAGCTGACTTATTTTGGATATTCCGCAAATACGCGGCCGGCAAGGGCTCGTATTTGCGGAACAGTCCACTTCTTCCCTGCCTTTTGTCACTTCCCCCCTTTTCCATTGCGTTGAATTAAACATTTTTTCTGCTTTCGTAGCCTATTACAAAGCAGGATATCCTTAACATTCTCTTTTTTCGACATCTTCGCTCTTCAAACTGTCAATTTTTCTGCTATTGCCTTTAGCGCACCCTGCTGAAAACTCCCCCTTTTCCTGTTCAATGCCAACGACTTGACATCCTGACCTGCAGTTCCTTTTGGGTTTCAAGCTAATATACTGTCATATCAATATTTCCCCCTACAGGCATACCACTTGCTAAAGGCTTGCTGACGCCATTAACCCACTGCCTGAGGGCCGTGAATATCTGGAGGAGAGCATGAACAAGTTCACTCAGTCGAACAAGCAACTTAAAAGCAGCAAGCTTTTGCACAAGATCAAGGAAAACCTTCGAGAGGAAGTACTTGAAGATGTCAAAACAAAAGGCCTGCAGCAGCGCCTTTTCAAGGAGTATTACGACCTCGCCGGAACGACAGGCGCCCTGCTTGGCATGCTGCAAGAGTATCGCTTTGTTGAACAACTCAGCGATGAGGAACGTCAGAATTACGACACGCTCATGACTAAGTTGAGCTGCTGTGGCCTGCGCACCCAGATTTTGCTCGAACAATCCACCGCTGAAGAATACCAGTCTGTTCTGAACAACGCCAAGCCTGCTTCCATGCTGGCAAACTAACCGGAGGAGCAGATGACATCCATCGAAAGCGCTCGTCTTGCCCTGGAAGATATGGCGTCCAGCCTTGGGCTGGACATGAAGGAACTAGTCCTGCGCCGCGACCAGGAAACCTCGACAGACGACCCTGTTGCTGCGAAATCCGACAGTATAGATATTACCCCAAATACATTGCGAAAACTGCAGGCGGGGCTGGCCCAGGAAGAGCCGGTATCACGCGAAGAAGCAGACAAAGCGCTGCGCATGGTACAAGCGGCAGACGCCAATGAGCTCTCGCAGGTGCACTCCGGCCTGGATCCAGCTCGTGTGGCTATCCTGCTCGGCCTCGATGAATAGCACCGCCACACAGGTTTGGTCTTCCGCGTTATGCTCGGGCGATTGCAGGTTCCAGGAAGGAACCTTGCGCCCGCTGCATTGGCATTTTCTTCGCAGCCCCCCCTCCCGCGCAAGTGTATTGACTTGTCGTTTTCCTGCCATATAGTCCTCTGATGCCGCTTCATTGGCGGCACCCATCCTGACAACAAAATCGGAGGAAACAGACTGTATGACCAGTCAGTTGAAGACGTTCATGCTCCTGGCCCTGCTTTCTGCATTGATCATATTTCTTGGCGGCGCCCTTGGCGGACGCACTGGCATGATGTTTGCCCTTTTCTTTGCCGTCATTATGAATGTGGGCAGCTATTGGTTTTCCGACAAGATCGTTTTACGGATGTACGGCGCGCGGGAGACTTCGCCACAAGACGCCCCCGCCTTACATCGTATTGTGGAAGAATTGAGCAACGAGGCCGGTATCCCCAAGCCCAAGGTGTGCATAACCCCGCAGGAAGCGCCCAACGCCTTTGCTACGGGGCGCAACCCCCAACATGGCGTGGTATGTGTAACCAGCGGCATCATGCGCATACTTTCGGCCGAGGAACTGCGCGGCGTCCTTGCCCATGAAATCGGACACATCAAAAACCGCGACATTCTCATCCAGAGCGTTTCCGGCGTTTTGTCCTCTGCCATCATGTACCTGGCATACATGGCTCAGTGGAGCGCCATTTTCGGTTTGGGCGGCGATGATGAAGACGGGGGCAATCCCATTGTCGCCCTCTTGCTGGCTTTCATTGCGCCTATGGCCGCCATGCTTATCCAGTTTGCCATTTCGCGCTCACGTGAATACCTGGCGGATGAAACCGGGGCGCGGCTCTCCCATAACCCTAATTCTCTCGCCTCGGCCCTGGAAAAATTGCAAATGGCGTCGCAACGGGTTCCCATGCGCTCCGGCAATGAGGCAACAGCCCATATGTTCATTGTCAATCCATTCAATGCATCTCGAATGGCGAACCTGTTCAGCACCCACCCCCCCATGGAAGAGCGTGTACGGAGATTGCGGGCCATGGCCGCCAGGTAAAATCCAACAATGTAACAAGCAAAGGAGCCCCCATGAGGTGCCTGTTCAACGGTGTGGGCGAGGCTTTTGACGCCCACCTTCCCAATTGTTCCGTCTGGCTGGAAACGCACCCTGGCGGCGTAAAACGCACATTATTGCTTGATTGCGGCTTTACTGCACCCTTTGCACTGTTTCGCCATCTACCGGAAAAGGAAGCCCTGGATACGGACTTGATCTGGATTTCCCATTTTCATGGCGATCATTATCTTGGGCTTCCTGCCTTACTGCTGCGTTTTCACGAAAGCGGACGCACCAAGCCCCTCACCATTGTAGGGCAGGAGGGCATTGAAGAAAGAACCTGTGAGGCCATGGACATGGCCTATGCCGGCGTGAGAAAGCGCTTTGCCTTTGATGTAACCTTTCTCGATGCCTTTCCAGGAGCCACATTGCTGCCGTTGGGCCTGGCAATGGAGACAGCCTGGAGCGACCACTCCCAACCAAACCTTTCGGTCAAGGTCAATGACGGGCGCCATTCGGTTTTTTATAGTGGCGACGGACGCCCCACACGTCAAAGCCTGCACTTGGCGAAAGGCGCAGACCTTATTGTTCATGAATCATTTTCTCTTGAGCACGATACCCACGGGCACGGCACGGTGCCGGGCAGCATAGACTTTGCGCGCCATGCCGCATGCAACCTGCTCGCCCTTGTCCACCTGCGGCGAGACATCCGCCATCAGCACGCAGCAGACGTTCTGGACATTATGCAAAGCACAAATGACGTGCAGGTCTTGCTTCCAGAGCCTGGCGCGCTACTGGAAATATAAACAGGATGCGGAACTAGCCGCGGTTGTCATATAGCAGGCAACGCACCTGGCGTCCGTCTTCCATGGTAAAAAGCGGGGGGCGCTCTTTGTAGCAGGCATCAAAAGCCTTGGGACACCGCGGATGAAATGAACACCCTGTGGGCAAGTTCCAGAGACTGGGAACGGTGCCTGCAATAGGCGTCAATTCCCTGCGGCCTTCTTTTTTTCTCCCCAAAACCGGGAGCGACCGTAAAAGCCCCTGGGAATAAGGGTGCAGCGGTGTATCAAACAGCTTGTCCACAGGTGCTTTCTCCACCACCTGCCCCGTATACATGACGATAACCCGCTCGCACGTTTGCGCAACCACGCCCAAATCATGGGTTATGAGCATAATGGCCGCGTTACGCTTTTCCTGTAGTTCAAGCATCAGTTGAAGTATCTGATCCTGTATGGTTACATCCAGAGCCGTGGTCGGCTCGTCAGCCAAAATCAGTTCCGGATCACAGGCAAGGGCCATGGCAATGATAACCCGCTGCCGCATACCGCCAGACAACTCATGGGGGTAATTTTTAACCGTGCGCTCCGGATTCGGCAGGCCCACCATCTCCAGCATGCGAGCCGCGCCTTCCAAGGCGGCGGTTTTGCTGAGTCCTTGGTGCAGACGAAACGCCTCGGCAATCTGCTCACCCACCGTAAATACGGGATTCAACGAGGTCATTGGCTCCTGAAATATCATGGAAATCGCGTTTCCCCTGACAGAACGCATTTCCTGCTCATTCAGTGTGAGCAAATCCTGCCCTTTGAACAAAATATTGCCCTTGGCAATGCGCCCGGGAGGAGAAGGCACCAGACGCAAAATGGACAGAGCAAGCATGGTTTTGCCACAGCCGGACTCACCCACAATGCCGACTGTCTGCTTGGGAAAAAGGGTCAGGTCCACATTGTTCACGGCGGCGGCCGCGCCTTGCCCGGTGACGAGCTCGGTGGTCAGGCTATTGATATCGAGTAGCGGCTGGCTCATGTCTTCTCGTAAAGGTATTGGTCGACGCGGCATGCGCCTGCCAGTGAAAACGGCATCATGCGCCACAAGTATGAAGCAAGCAGCCCGCTCTTTCAAGAGTGCAGTCCTGAATATCTGCAACCATCTTTGTGCGCCGCACCAATTGACTCCAAGCATTCCCATGAACTGTAAAAAGGGTGCCCAAAGGCACTCACAACCCCTTGCTTTATTCGCAGGACATGCTTATAGTCATCTATTACGGAAGCAGGCACCCCGAACCTGTACCGTATGATCCTTGACATGGGGGCGCACTGGTTTCGACGGGGATGATGAAACCAAAGCTGCAGGCCGAGGCGCCGCTGGCCTCGTAAAAAGCGGCACAATCACAATCGCCAACAACGATTACGACTACGCACTGGCTGCTTAATTAAGCCGCCTGACCGCGAGGGCTGACGCCTGATAAGCTTTTGCGGTCACACCCCTATCAGGCTGGCAGTGTGTGTTCGCGAGCCGCACATGCTGTGAGATCAAAGGCGAGCTGGTTCAGGAACTGCCCGGGCAGGGGCGAAGTCCTGGATAAGATGTAAACCTGCCCTAAGCCTGTAGACGCTTTGCGCGGATAATTCTCGGACGGGGGTTCGATTCCCCCCGCCTCCACCAAATGTCTGAAATAATTGGCAATACAGCATTTTGGCACCGTTTGACCCGCTTCACACAAAGTAGGGATACAAAACGGTGTCAGACATGAGCATTGCCTAGTCCCCCTCCTACCTTCTATATATCTTTTTGAAATATTCCATAGCTAGTCATAATTGCTACTATTTTCCACTCATATTCGCATTTCCCTAGGCTTATCTGTCTTAATTTGCAGTTAGTTGTTTTCTTTTTGGTTCCCCCCAGTTGTTTCTAATGTATCCACAACTATTCAAATAATCAGAAAATTATTAGATGTGGAAAAACACAAGTTGCAGAAAGCTAGTGCTCCCTTCAGCCCCTTATCTATGCACGTGCTATACCCCCCGTGCATCCCGGTGAAATCCTCAAAGAGGAATTCCTTGAGCCCCTTGGAGTCACTCCAAACAAACTGGCTGTGCGCATCGGTGTGCCATCGCAGAGGATCTATGAAATCTTGGCCGGCAAGCGGACCATATCTTTGGATACAGCCCTGCGCCTGGCCAATTTCTTCGGCACATCGCACACGCTGTGGCTTGGCTTGCAGGCCGATTATGAATATCAGGTCGCCGAGGACCAAGGGCTTGTGGAGCACATCGCAGCACAGGTGTGCCCCTTGAGACGGCTTGAAAGCCAATAATGCGTGTGTCCAAGAAAACACCTTTAGGCTATTATTATGCGCTATCACTTGATGTTGAAAATTGAAGACCGTAACCAATTATCTAGAGCATCGATACGTACAAATTCTGTAGGAACAGCATATGGCGGATTTACCATCCACCAGTATATATCCCGGCTAACGTAAATATCCTTGACTGTTGGCGTACTATCTCCAAGTGGCGGAGGCCAAGCTAATAGCTGCCTCAAGTGATCCAAGTGTTCAAACAGAAAAGCACGACGTCTTTCAATTTTCATGAATTGGCCCCGGTCTGTATCAGCCCCAAATATTCTATCCCTGAGTCGACGAGCGTCTTTTAGGCAATAAGGAGGTTGATTGTATTTACATTCAACAGCGAGCCAATAATTTATTTCAGGCCAGTATGCGAGTACGTCAAAATCCCCTACATCTTCGAAAGATTCCTGAGAGAATCTGCGCTTAAAATCAATATTTTTAATTGTACACGGAGCTACCCTTGAACAAATAGTGTAAGCTTGTTCTTCCAGTGTTTTTTCAATTTTGGTTTTAATTTTTTTAACGCGTTCTTGAACCGCAGGCCATTCAAATTTCGCTGGTAAATAACCATTACTGATTGTTCCGGTCCAGTTAGCAAAAGATCGTTCAGTTGTGGCAGCGCCCCATCCATATAAATCATTACCCAATGAAATTACCGGCCTAATGACGTACCTGTGGGACCGCTTTGTGTGCTCCCATATGGGAACATCTTCTTCATCCACGTCTTTACCAATCAACCGGCAAATGTATACAGGATCAAGTGTTAAAAAATTCAGAATGCGTTGAGCAGTACTTGGAGAAACATTATCCATACCTTGGACAAAAATGTTTATAATAGTTGCCGCGTCTGCCACATAACCGAATTTCAACTCCTGTGTTCCTCCAAACTTAAGCCATTCTGTAAGCAAAATTAATGCTTGCAGTAAATTAGAAAATCTAAAACCAAGATCATTCTTAAATGCATCGTCAATATTCATCAAATTTAGATCATTGGCTAATGAAAAAGACACTTCATCACTACCGATTAAGTCGATTCCAAGATTTACTTGCGCCATATGCAAAGAGTACTCTTGCTGCTTCGACTCACTGTCTTCAGAAAAATATACGATTGGTACAAAATTGTAATCTATTTCAATCCCTCCAACATCAATTTCGTTATGTAATGTATCACTTGCATTATATAAAACAAAAAGCCAGTCAATTAGTGCAATAATCTGAATGATAATTTCTGAAGAAGGTTTTGTAGAACCTTGAGATTTCAAACTAAGGCAACACTCAAGTAGATATCTATAGTTTCTAGCGTTGCGAACGAATTCTTCGCGTCTTTCAGCTAAAATTTTTGTACGATCATATGAGACTTCATGCTTCAAACTCTGTTTAATTTGAACCAACACCCTTTGATAATCTGCAATAAGAATATCATGTTCTTTTATACACAATACAGACAACAGATTACGATCATAACTAGAAATTAGTTCGTGAATGTTTTGCCTAAAAACATCCCTGACCGAGTTAATTATTGACTTTGCTTCGAAAAGCTCATATCTATGTGAAGGAATAACTCCTAACCTCTTCAATGCAACAGCTAAATCACGTCGAGCCAATTTATAATTTTCAGGCCCTGGAATCTGTGCTTTCCCATAATCAGGTACATCAGCACGCCTAACGAGCACTTGTGTATAAAATCTAGGGGGTCTGATTTTTGTTGCCTCAAGCAAGTCATATATTTGAGGGTCAACCTCAGTGCTGATTAACTTTGAAAATCTAGCAATGAATTCAATAAGGCATTCAGCTTCATAGCTGGAGTCACTTGCTGTATCAAGCATCAGACACAAACGTGACAAGTTGGCCTTGACAGATATCGACACAAAGTCCTTTGAAATTGTTTCCAACTTACAATCGGTAAGCGCGGGGTAACTTGCATTTTTTTTGTTCGATTCTTCATCATCCCTGGTCATAAACCTCTCTTCATCAGCACGACACACTATTACCAAGTGACGGTATTTGAATATTTCCAAATTCATTATTATGTTAGAATGTTGACAAATAGAATCAATCAAGCAATGAACAAAAAGTTCAAGTAAAGGTCCATTCTCCTGATCTAGTTTTTGTGCCGTGAGCTCAAATACTGATTGCACCGTGCATTTCTGCACTACCGTTGACCAGGCGAGTGTAGGTGTGCCCTTCGCTTCTAAACGTTGAATACCATCCAGACCCTGTTCTAATTTCCACGCACAATTGCCGTCAGGGAAAAAGGAAGGTGCAATCTTCCAAAATTCTTTAAGAGAATTAAATCGCCAAATTGATCCCCAATGAGGGTCGATTACAATAAAATTAAATTCTGTAGCTCCATCATTCAATAGGCCGTGTGAATCACGAAACGATGCAAAAAAATCAACAATGCTTGCTGGTGTCAAATTATTAGTACTTTCTTGGTATCTAAAAAAGCGATCTAATTCATTTGAGTCCTGCAATTCGTTGAATATAGTAATAAATTCGTGTAGCCATATGATATGGCCATTAATTTGAGGAGGCGTTAACATGGCAGGTGAAGTGCATACATCTGCTATTATAGCAATAAGTTCCATATTATCTGGACTTAAAACTTCCCCACTTTCCAGAACAATATGTGCATATTTCTTAATGCGTTCGAAATAAAATAAACATTCATTTTTATTTTCAAGAATATTATGTAAACTTGTATTGATATTTTCTAATTGTTGCATTTCCTCAGGAAGTATTACAAGAATCAAATATAATTTTTTATCTGTAACTAGAATCTCTAAAGACTCAATTGATATTGGTTGGCATGAAGACTTTAATGTAACAGGTCCGCCTACCCTTTCCTTGGCGGGAATTCTGTATCGCAAAAAACACTCAATCTTCCACTTAATATGTCTTGAAAAGGTATTACCGATATTTATATCTTGTTCATGCCATTGATCAATGACAGCGCTAGTGGCATTACGTAGTGACAATGGAACCAAAGATTCGCCAATCCGAATGAGCATTGCTGGAAGAGCTCTTCCGCTCATCACTGCTTCGGAAAAATCACCTTGCTCGTGCGGCGGTATGAAATTCCCAAGGTCGATAGTCAAAAAATCGCTAATATCATTGAATTCTGTTGCTATTCTTCCGCAGGCATTGTCTAAAGCTTTACGGCAAGACTTCCAGAATTGTTCGGATGGAACTTCTACATACCCAGGTCTTATATTATCAGCCTTTTTTAATACATCTAGCTCAACGCTTTCAATGACTTGATTCTGAAGTGTGGTAGCAAAATTCATATCATTGAATGCTTTCACATTGTCGCAATGCACCATTCTAAAAGCATCAATAAAGTCCGGTATACATTCCACACTACCTCCGTAAAATATTCTCAGATATTCATCGCCAGATGATATTTTTACCTCTCCCCAATCATCTTCAGGTATATAATCTTCTAGTGAAATAAATTCTGGTAAAGCCTGATAAACTGCCTTGATGAAGACAACAAACTTTTCGTATGTATTTATTAAGTTATCTTCTGTGTATTTTTCAACAGGAATTGAAGCGGCAATTCCGAATGCAAACTGATGTTTTACCTGACTTGAAACATTAGGACCCCATAGATCTGAAACACCTAACGAAAGAAATACACATTTGGCGTTATATTGGGAAAATAGATCTACTAATACTTTCGAGCTTTGTGGCAAATTGTTCAACTTTTTTCCATGTAACTGCCTATGATTTAACAAGAACCTGTCCATCGATCTGGAATTTTTTCGATTCTTTTTCTTCCGTTTGTGTTTCTTCTTGCTCATATGTTTGTTCCTCTTTATTCATCATTCTAGCGGGATGCATTCTATACTAATTGCCTTTACTAATTTATTTATGGTATAATTTTATACAATAGGGATTAAGTAAACAATCTACTAGCCCTAACCATCGAAAATTCGCTCACATCAAAGTGGATTTCACAGGTACAACAAGTGGCACAACTGACTTCTTTGTTTTTTTAATTGGTTATTATTATTCATTTAATCTTAAAAATTCGATTCCCCCCGCCTCCACCAAATGTCTGAAATGATTGGCAATACAGCCATTTTGGCACCGTTTGACCCGCTTCACACAAAGTAGGGATACAAAACGGTGTCAGACATGAGCATTGCCTAGTCCCCCTCCTACCTTCTATATATTTTTTTGGAATATTCCATAGCTAGTCATAGTTGCTACTATTTTCCACTCATATTCGCATTTCCCTAGGCTTATCTGTCTTAATTTGCAGTTAGTTGTTTTCTTTTTGGTTCCCCCCAGTTGTTTCTAATGTATCCACAACTATTCAAAAAATCAGAAAATTATTAGATGTGGAAAAACACAAGTTGCAGAAAGCTCGTGCTCCCTTCAGCCCCTTGTCTATGCACGTGCTATACCCCCCGTGCATCCCGGTTAAATCCTCAAAGAGGAATTCCTTGATCCCCTTGGAATCACCCCAAATAAACTGGCGTGCGCATCGGTTTGCCATCGCAGAGAATCTACGAAATCTTGGCCGGCAAGCGGGCCATATCTTTGGATACAGCCCTACGCCTGGCCAAGTTCTTCGGCACGTCACACACGCTGTGGCTCGGCTTGCAGGCCGATTATGAATATCAGGTCGCCGAGGATCAAGGGCTTGTGGAGCACACCGCAACATAGGTATGTCCGCTTGAGGTCGCCGGATGAGTTGTAAAGGGAACATCTCAGGCTGCCATTGCACAACTGGCTTAGCTCACTAATGCCCGCCACAATTCTCGAAGCATTTTTATAAAGCAGATGTGGAATCGCAGGGAGTAAGAGCGCACTCACTCCCTGCAATGTAAGATCGCAAGATATATGCTGCTAGAGGGAAACTAGCCTATCCTTCTATCAGGGAAGGCAATTCTTCCACGAGTTGTTTGATTTCATCTCTCACACGTCTATAGACCTGAAGTTTTTCTTCTTCGGATTCCACTTCCTTTACAACTTCAGGCGGATTATCAAAATATTTATTAATGATCTTCACTTCAGGTGAAAATTTTGGGCAGTATTTTGCTGCTTCTGTGCAGACAGTTATGACTACATCTATTTCTTTTTCAAGAAAATCCTGCACTCGATGTGTTTCCTGGATGGAGATGTCGACACCGACCTCTTCCATCACCTGCACCGCTCTTTTGTCCAGTGGATTCGCCTGTATTCCACCTGAAAATGCATTTATAGTCTCGCCATGCAGCGTACGAGCCCACCCTTCGGCCATTTGACTCCGACAAGAATTGGACTCGCACACGAAGACGACATTCTTTTTTTCCACTTTCGCCCCCTCTGGATTATAAAAAATGGTAGTTAACTTATACAGAACCTAATAAAATGGTAAGGAACAAAAATACATTCATGTTATCCAAAAACGAACTACTAATTCTATACAGTGATTTTTCCAGCACGCTGTCATTTTTATTACCGTTTAATGAAGCTATCCAAAAACAACTTCCAATGGTCCTTTGCCGGAGAGCAGTGACACCCCACCAACTATCACAAGGACGAGGCCTGCAAGACACAACACCAAGCTTATCCCTTTTTCCAGCAGGATGTTAATTCCATGAATGATCTTTTCCGCCACGCTGTCTGCATAATATCCAACTAGTGAGATGGCCTGGCCAAAGATCACGCCAACATAGTGGGTGAACAGCCAGAGCCCCCCTAAAAGCAAGAGTGCCCCAGGATAATCACGCAAATAATGTTGGAGAGTTTGAGCGCCTGCCAGAAACCAGATGGCCCCCGCTCCTAGGACGGTGAGGACCAAAACAAGGTGCGAAACACCCGACATGACAGCCTGAAAGCCTTGAATGTACCCCCAGGCCCATGAGTCTCCATGGCTGACATATTCTTCACGTTTGATAATAATTTCAAGGGCGAGAAATACGCTGGCAAACAGTAATGACAACATTCCAATAGCGAGCGGCAAAGTGTTGCCGGACCAGTGCCACAACAACAAGCCAGACAGGCCCGCACACGTTAGGAGCACCGTTAAAAGCGACAATACACGCAATGGGCGCATTTACTCCGCTCCTCCCCGCTTCCTTTAGGGCTCCCTGGAGAGTTCCACGTCCAGCCGCGTTACCTCTCCGGCAGTGACCACAACCTCTGGCACTTCGACGTTCTCCATTTTTTGCTCCGCCTGGATATCCCCAATGGACAAGGCGTACTTCCCCGGGCTGAGCTTGAATGTCGCCGGCTTGCCGGGCTTACATTTTTCAAACCAGATGAGACTCCCGGTTGCAAACTCCTGTATCGTCACTTGAGCCTTGGCCTCATCCCCCTGTAAAAGGGCGCTCACTTCCAACGTACCGGACTCAAATGCCACGGTCTGCGCCTCTTCCTGCCCCGCTTCTACCGGAACACTTTTCAATGTGATGGTTGGTTCGTCCTTTGTCTTGGAACTTTTGACCGCAATGTCATAGTTCCCTGTAGGAAGAACGAGTTTGGCCACGTGCTTCGAATTATCACTGAACGTCCGCACCAGGGGCGAACTCTCCCCTTCCCTGAACACTTCAATGTATGCCTCGAAAGGAGCGCCATCAATGACAGTTGCCAGATTGATCACGCCAGATGAGAAGTCCACTGTTTTTTCAAGAGTTTCGCCCCCTTCAATTTGCAGGGTCAGCCGCTGTTTGGGTGCATCCGCCGCCTTGTCATCCGTCACTTCCAGCACATATTCGCCTGGGGAAAGCAAACGGGTGAACCCGAGGTTGAGATACGACCAGTCATAGTCGACCCTCTCACCGGACTCAGGATCAAAAATAGCCACGAAAGCCTTGATTTCTTTGCCATTACGGGTTGTAGTCAGATGTATTTTTCCAGCAGCAAGCTCTCGCTTATCCGCTGTCGCGCTAAGGGCGCTTTGGAACTGAGACGCGTCTTCGGCGTTGTAGTAAACCCCGCCCCCCGCATTTGCCATGCACTCGAGCTGCTCCCGCTCATCTGCTTTTACGTCGAAGCCAATGACATCGAGCACAAAGTCTATGCCAGACTCTTTGAGTTCCCGGACAAGGGCGCAGGGGTCGCCATTACAGGTTTCCTTACCATCGCTCACCAGCAGGATTGTCGTTTTTCCTTCTGCCTCCCGAAGACTCGCAGCGGTTCTGCGAACAGATTCGGTAAGAGGCGTTTTGCCTTTTGGCGTCAGGCTTTGCACCTGGTCTATAAGTGCCTGTTTGTCCAAAGTCCCCAAAGTACTAAGGACTTCAACGTCTTCGCAATCCCCTTTTGTCCTGTGTCCATAGGCAACCAAACCGACCAAAAGCGAATCAGGAAGTCCCTGAATCAGGTTCGCAAGAGTCTCTTTTGCAATTTCGATTTTAGCTTTGCCATCTATCTGCCCCCACATGCTTCCGGAGGCATCCAGAATACAAACAAGATTTCCCTGCTCATGCTGCTGGGCCTGTCCACTAAGCACAGGCAGGAGAAAGAAAACGGTCAGACAGGTGATTGAAAGAATCAAAAATCTGGCGATGTTCATGACTGTACCTCTTCAAAACAAGATTACTTGCTGATACGGTCGAAGGGATATCTTGTCTGGTGAAGCAGCATTCGTACCAATCCTGAAATTGCGTTGTATAGAGTCGTAATAAAGATTCTCTTGTCATGATGATAGTCGCACATTTGCAACAAAATCATGACATTTCGGTATTATCCCGAATCGTCTTTATTTAATGAGCAGTACTTTATTGTAGTTGTGCACAACACTCTGTTTATTCTTATTCGCCATGCTTCAAATTTTTTCCACAAATAAAGCCCCCGCTAGAATAATCTTCTGACGAGGGCCATTTGAAAATCTGTAAAAAGCAAATAACGTCTCTTAAATACTACTTGACAAGCTCAGTTGCCTTGTCATGCTGACTTGGATAAAGATCCAAAGGAACTTTCTCTTTCCCTAGACGTTTACAGACATTATATCTTGCACACTCTTTAAAGCTCCCTTTGCAATATTTCTCTTTCATCATATTTGCAGTTGCGGGCTTATTTTCCATTTTGTCATTAAAAAAAATACACTTTGCAATCATCTCACAGTCTGCCATATGCCCCCCTTTCCATACCAAAAAATGTTAAAAAGAACACTGGCAAAAATTTATCACCATATTAAGTTTAATCTCAAGGAAAATAGTGATTATCAAAAAAAATTATAATACGTTCAACATATAACACTACTCATTGCACAATATATAAAGTATATAACAAAAAGAGTAACATATCCGTACTACAACAAAACGATGAGTCGCTTTACAACCAACCTTCAGACACACCATTACAAATAAAATCAGAGTAGTACAGCTATGGACTTGGGGATTGGCAGTATTGAGAGGATTCGAAAAAGCCGACAACATCAGCTTTACTACCAGCCCTAAGCTGTTTTTTTGATGGAGAAATAGCGTACAGGGTGAATATGTTGCCATCTTTGCTTTCTATAAGGTACTGCATTGCAGACCCTTTATTAAAATAAAAGACCCCCTTACCCTTGCTCGATGCATATTCACCCCCGACAACACAATACTTTCCAATCTGCGCAGGTAAATTCAAGGGATTAGCCCGCACTGGCAGGGCCACCAGCAGCGCTCCTACAATAATTACAAACAGCCAAAATGAACGCATCTCTCACTCCTCAGCACATTCCGTCTTATTCTTAAACGATACCTGTCATTTACACATGACGCCCAAATCAAGATTCGACGCTCTTCATTGGTTGACCATGGCGTTACGCAACATGTTGGTGGTAAAACCAAAGGGAACCTGTTCGTCACGAACATATACATACATTGCCGCTTGAAAAATTGTATACAGCGTTGCCTGAATCACACCCAGTAAAAGCAAATACAGTGCGCCGACACCAGCGAAAAACAGCAACGCACCCCCAATTTTGACACTGATGATGATCACAGCCACCCCAGGAAGCGCAAAAAACATGAAAATAGCGCCATAGCTGATATTGGAGACCACCTGTGCCCCCCATGTCTCTTTGATGTAGTGAGCGGATTCCTTTAGAGCAGCAAAAGGACCGAGTCCTTCAACAACAATAACCGGCACAACCAGAAAGCTGGCCAGGGTAAAGGCCACGCCCATAAAGCCGGCAGCGAGTTTGCCGAGAAAACCTGAACGCTCCTCTATCATTCTGAGCACAACGCCGATACTTGCCGACAGCATGGCCCAGCCAGCGATTTCCCATATCCGTTTGCCAGCGATGTGAAAGCCATCGGCCAACGTTGGGTTGTTGTTTCCCAACCGTAAAATTGCGCACCCAACGACTGCTGCATTAAAAAAGGTGATAACAAAATAGTTGCAAAAATAAAAAAGGAGAAGCCAAGCGTAAAAGCCTGCTTCTGTAGAGAAGCTTCCCCCTTGCATCAAGGCGGCGCCCTGCCCGTAGAATATGAGTGGCGCAATGAATGTCGCGGCCACCAGCAGACTACAAACTCCAGAAAGAGCTGTAAAAACAAGAAGCTCTCTATCCTGCTTCAAAACAAACCAGCAAGACCCCATGATTTCCCATGTATGCCCTATGCGGGCCAGCACGCCACCAGCCATGGTCTCCCCCTTCCCCTTGGCAAGCAAATGCCCAGCGTATTTCTTACAATCAAGAAAGTAACGGAAAACTCACACTTCAGCTGTAAAAAATTGTCACGCAATAAAGAATAGGCTGTCGATACAATACTCGGTGCCACACTCATGGCAGGAAAACAATGGTGAACTATGATGTTTCACACATAATTAATCATTTCGAGAGACTGCAAGGAAGCATCAATTGATTATTCAGATGCAGAAGAACCATTGACTTGAAAGAGCGCTGGATTAAAGTATACGTTGGTTTGAAACAAACATTTGAAAGAAAAAATCGTTCGATTACATCTCACTGTCACTCCGTTTACCTCTATCCCCACCTTACAACAAATGGCAATAATTGAAGAATACGCATTGCGACACCTGATCACATGATCTAGATACGCGGTAGGACGCGAACTTTTTTAACGCAAAAAAACGCATCGGCGCGGCAGCCCAAGGAGTTGTGCCATGTCTCGAACACCGGCAAGGTTGGATATAAACACCTGTGACAGGGACTTCATCACCCTGGTCAAAAAACGCTCAGGGCAGAATCCTTCCCTCTGCATCCAGTGCGGCAAATGCACGGCTGGTTGCCCTGCCAGCGGCTTTTACGACTTCCAGGTCAACGCGGTAATGCGTCTTGTGCAAGCGGGTCAGGCGGAAACCGTTCTGCGCAGCCATGCAATATGGCTGTGCGCCCTTTGTCAGACTTGCTCTGTGCGTTGCCCCATGCAAATAGATGTGGCGGAAATAATGGAAACCTTACGCGCCATCGCCTGGGAGCGCGGCCTGTGCAATGAAAAACGTGTAAAGCGCTTTCACCAGGCGTTTCTCAATTCCTTGAGACGCAATGGAAGAATCCACGAACTTGGGCTCATGGCCGAATACGCCCTTACCACTGGACACTTGACCGCTGATGTGGATCTTGCACCCAAAGCCTTGCCCAAGTTATCCATCAAACCGCACAGTATTGAAGGCAAAGAAGAAATTCGCCGGATTCTTGAGCGCCATCAGGAGACGAAATCGTGAGCGCTGCAAACATTGCATACTATCCCGGATGTTCCCAGACTGGTACGGCCATCGAATACGACATGTCGGTCCGCGCAGTGGCCCGAGCCCTGGAGATCACGCTGACCGAGGTTACTGACTGGAACTGCTGTGGCTCAACCCCTGCCCATTCCAAAGACAGGGGGCTTATGGCGGCGCTGGCGGCGCGCAATTTGCGCCAGGTGCATGAGATGGGGCTTTCTCAAGTGGCAACCCCCTGCCCCAGTTGCCTGGCAGCCCTGAAAACCGCCAATCAGTGTCTCGAATCCCTGGATAAAAAGGACACACTCAACGCCTTGCTCGATGCCCCTTTGCAAGAGCAAGTGCCCAGCCGTTCAATCCTTCAAGTCCTGCTTGAGGATGTTGGTTTGGACGCCATCAGGAACAAGATTTCCAAACCGCTTAAGAACATGGTGGCCGCGCCCTATTACGGGTGCCTTTTGACACGCCCCGGTTCCCTAATGGAGTTCGACGACCAGGAAAACCCTACATCCATGGACAGGCTCCTGGAAACCGCCGGCGCCACGGTTCCGGATTTTCCATTCAAAGTGGAATGCTGCGGGGTCAGCTTTGGCGTGACCAGAAACGAAATGGTCCGCAAACTTTCCGGCCGCATTTTGGAGATGGCCCAGCGTGTAGGCGCCAATACCATCGTTGTGGCCTGCCCCTTGTGCCATCAAAATCTTGATCTGCGACAGCGCCAAGCAAGACCTGACGCTGCCCCCATTCCCGTGCTATACATCACCCAGGCTCTTGGACTGGCCATGGGGCTTTCGCCACAAGAACTGGGGCTGGACAAGCACGCAGTATCCACCGCCCCAATCTATAAGGAGGCAGTCCGATGAGGATCGGCGTCTTCGTTTGTTTATGCGGCAGCAACATTGCGGCAACTGTAGATACCGAAAAGGTGGCCGCCATTGCACGCGGCTTTCCTGACGTGGTCCATGCCAGCGCGGAAATGTACACATGCTCCGAACCCGGGCAGGAGGCTATCCGTGACGCCATCGTAGCCAAAGGTCTGGAAGGCGTTATCGTGGCGTCCTGTTCGCCTAGAATGCACGAATTGACTTTTCGTCGCACTGTGGAGCGCGCCGGCATCAACCCATACATGTTTGAGATGGCCAACATCCGGGAGCATGTTTCCTGGGTAGGGCTCGACAAGGAAGCCAATACCCGCAAGGCTTCTGAACTGGTGCGAGCTGCAGTGGAAAAACTGCGCTACAACAGAAAGCTCAAGTCTTCGAAATTCGATGTCAAAAAGAGAGCCATGGTCATCGGTGGCGGTGTTGCCGGCATCCAGGCTGCCCTGGACCTGGC
Source organism: Desulfovibrio biadhensis (assembly GCF_055388615.1). NCBI lineage: Bacteria > Pseudomonadati > Thermodesulfobacteriota > Desulfovibrionia > Desulfovibrionales > Desulfovibrionaceae > Desulfovibrio > Desulfovibrio biadhensis. The sequence goes on along the minus strand of NZ_AP042477.1, from coordinate 4,263,528 downwards.
CGAAGGCGGCCTGGAAGTGGTGCTTGTCGAGCGAGAAACCTCCATTGGCGGCAAGATGGCCAAACTCGACAAGACCTTTCCCACTGTTGACTGCTCCACCTGCATCCTGGGGCCCAAAATGGTGGATGTGGGGCAACACACCAAGATCAAACTCCACGCCTATACCGAGGTGGAAGAGGTCTCCGGCTATGTGGGCAACTTCACAGTAAAACTGCGCAAAAAAGCGCCTTACGTGGATTGGAAGGCCTGCACCGGCTGCGGTCTGTGCATGGAGAAATGCCCGAGTAAAAAGAGCTTTGATACCTTCAACGAAGGGCTCAAGCCTACAACCGCGATAAACATTCCTTTCCCGCAGGCCATTCCCAAAAAAGCCAGCATAAATCCCCAGACCTGCATCATGCTGCAAAAGGGAAAATGCGGCGCCTGCGCCAAGATCTGCCCTACAAAAGCCATTAATTTCGAAATGCAGGACGATATCGTTACCGAAGACGTGGGCGCCATCATCCTTGCAACGGGGTACGACGTTTTTAACCCGGATATTCTTCCGGAATACGGTGCTGGCCGTTATCCAGATGTCATCACATCCATGCAATACGAACGCATGCTCAACGCGTCCGGCCCCACAGGGGGGCACATCCAGCGCCCCTCCGATGGTAAAGAGCCGAAACGCGTTGTTTTCGTCCAATGCGTTGGTTCCCGTGACCGCTCCATAGGGCGCCCGTATTGTAGTGGTTTCTGTTGTATGTACACGGCAAAACAGGCCATTCTGACCAGGGACCACATCCCGGACTCCCAGGTTTCCATCTTCTACATAGATGTGCGCGCACCTGGTAAGCTGTATGAAGAATTTTACGCCCGCGCCCGCGAAGAATACGACGTGCAGTACATCCGGGGGCGCGTTTCGCGACTCTATGAAGTAGATGGCTCCGTCATGGTGCAAGGGGCGGATACTCTACTGGGCACCCAGGTGGAAATGGACGCCGACCTGGTCGTGCTGGCTGTGGGAGGAGAAGCTTCTGCAGGCTCTCGAAACCTGGCTGAAAAGCTGCGTATTTCTTATGATCAACACGGTTTTTTCATGGAGGGGCACCCCAAACTGCGCCCCGTGGAAACAAACACAGCCGGTGTCTTTCTGGCCGGCGCCTGCCAGGGGCTCAAAGACATACCGACTTCGGTGAGCCAAGGCAGTGCGGCCGCATCAAAGGTGCTGGTGCTGCTCTCCAAGGACAAGCTCGAGTCCGATCCTCAGGTGGCCCGGGTGGATGTTAAACGCTGCATTGGTTGCGGTAAATGCAAGACTGTGTGCCCCTTCCAGGCAATCGAAATGAAAACAGACCGATGGGGGCAACCCAAGGCCGAAGTCATCGCCAGTGTCTGCCAGGGATGCGGCGTATGCAATGTGGCCTGTATGGATAAGGCGATTCAGCTTGAGCATTTCACTGACGACCAGATACTCGCAGAGGTGCGTGCGCTATGTCGGAACTGGAACGAGGCGAACTGAGAATAATTGGCTTTTTGTGCAACTGGTGCTCCTACGGCGGCGCCGATACTGCTGGTGTGGCGCGCTTCAAGCTGCCTACAGACCTGCGTGTCATCCGCCTGCCCTGCACGGGACGTATGGACCCCTTGTTTGTTTACCGTGCCTTTTTGAGCGGTGCAGACGGCGTCCTTGTTTCCGGTTGCCACCCCAATGACTGCCACTATACTTCCGGAAACTTTTTTGCCCGCCGCCGGTTGGAAGTTTTCAAAGGTTTTCTGCCCATCCTGGGTATAGAGCCTGGGCGCTTTGAATACACCTGGGTCTCGGCCTCGGAAGGCGCAAAATGGCAAAAAGTTGTTACCGAATTCACCGAGCGTATCCATGATCTGGGCCCTGCTCCAAAGCTCATGGATCCCGGCGACATGCCGCTACGCTTCAAGGAAGGTGTCGATATATGGCCAACTTAGAGACGTTAAAAGAAAAAATACTGCAGGTGCTCCCGGACGTAGAATTCGTTATCGGATGGCAACGCGGCTACGATCCCCTGCACGCCGCGCCCCTGTTCATCAGAAAACCAGAAGACCTGGAAAAGCTGATTTGGGACGAGACCTGCGTACACAACCTGGCCAGCTACCTTGCAGGGTACAGGGGGCGCACGATCGGCCTGCTGGTCAAAGGGTGTGACAGCCGCTCCGTCGTGCAACTGCTTCAGGAACGTCTTCTCGAACGAAACGACGTCAAAGTCATCGGTATTCCATGTACGTACATGATCAGTGTGGATAAGATCCGCGCCCGCATGAACGTGGATACCGTTACAAACCTTGAAGTTACGGATGAAGAAGTCATCGTCAGCACGGACAAGGAAAAGCATGCCTTTCCTAAATGGGAAGTAGCTGCGGACAAGTGCCTTTCCTGCAACTACCCGAATCCTCTGACGTTTGACCATCTGGCTGGCGAACCGGTGGAGCACGAACCGCCCAAAAGCGACCGTTTTGCCCGTCTGGACGCCTTTGAAAGCATGTCCATGGAGGAGCGTTTTGAATTCTGGCGGCGTGAGATGAGTCGCTGCGTTCGTTGCTACGCCTGCAGGAACGCGTGCCCCTTATGCGCGTGCAAAGAACACTGCATCGCGGAATCCCGCCTCCCCCATTATCAGACCGCCGAAGCTGACCTGATTGAGAAATGCTTTTTTCAGGTCATTCACTCCGTACACCTTGCAGGGCGCTGCACAGAATGCGGTGAATGCGAGCGCGCCTGCCCCATGGATATTCCCGTGCTGCTTTTCAAGAAAAAGATGGCCAACCTCATTCAGGGGCTTTTTGATTACGAGGCCGGCATCGACCAAACCGCCGTGCCCCCTCTGCTGACGTTCCAGGTAGAGGAAACGCACATCCACGAGGAGGGGTAAATGGCGGATATACTCTTTCTCCCGGAAGCGAAACTGCACGCCTGGCTCGATGCCGTGGCCAAAACGCGCCGCGTGATGGTCCCGGTCAAGGAAGGCAACGCCGTGATGTTCCGTGATTTCGAACCCGATGCGCCCATCATCTTGGGCGATCAGACTTCGGCCAGCCCGAAATCCGTCATCTTCCCGCAGACCGAGTTCCTGCTGCGCTATCGGCAGCAACGCACTGCAGACGAACAGGGTACACGCCAGATCGAATTCGAACCCGTCTATCCCGATGAAGACGCGCTGCTTTTTGGCGCCAATCCGTGCGGGGCGCGGGGGCTGCACATCATGGACCCCGTCTTCATCAATGACCGCATTGTGGACCCCTATTACCACGGGCGTCGGTCAAGAGCCCGCATAGTGACCATTGCCTGCCGTGTCCCCGGCGCCGCATGTTTTTGCAATTGGACCGGAGGCGCGCCGAACAGCACAGAAGGCGCCGACATGCTTTTCACGCCCGTCAAAGATGGTTTTCTGGTGGAAATCATCAGCGAGGGCGGTAAAGAGCTTGTTACCGACGAAATGACGCCAGCCACAGAAGAACAGATTGCCGAAGCCAAAAGCGCCATGCAAAAATCCAATGAAAGCATGCCGCCACCGCCAGCAGACCTTGCAACGTTGCGACAACAGGCAAGGGGCGCCTTCGATGATATGGACCTCTGGCAAGAAGTCTCGGACATCTGCTTGAACTGTGGCGCCTGCACCTACCATTGCCCTACGTGCCATTGCTTCAATATCACTGACGAACCATACGGTCTGGCCGGCGATCGCTTGAGGAGCTGGGACTCCTGCATGTACTCGCACTACACGCGTGAAGCCAGCGGCCACAATCCGCGCCCCACAAAAGCGCACAAATTCCGTAATCGCGTGCTGCACAAGTTCGCCTACTACCCCGCAAGCCACAACGAACAATTCATGTGCACAGGGTGTGGGCGCTGTATCCGCCACTGCCCTGTGAGCGTGGACATCCGCCGGGTTCTTACTCGTATTCTGCAGAACGAGCCGCAAGCCAGTTCCGGAGACAAACAATGAACACCATGGTCAACCCATATCTGCCGGACCGCGCTACGATAAAGGAAATCGTTGAGGAAACGGCCAACATCAAAACCTTCCGTGTTGTGCTGGATGACGCTGAAAAAATGCGCGACTTCACCTTTGAGCCAGGACAGGTGGCCCAACTCTCCGTTTTTGGAGCGGGTGAATCCACGTTCGTCATCAATTCACCCCCGACGCGCATGGACTATCTGCAATTCAGCGTTCTGCAAACGGGGGAAGTCACCAACCGGCTGCACACCCTCAGTGTGGGGGACCATGTCGGCGTACGCGGCCCCCTGGGCAACGCCTTCCCGTACGAAACCATGAAGGGCAAAGACCTCATCTTTGTTGGGGGCGGCATTGGCATTGCTCCTTTGCGGACACTGATCCTTTACTGTCTGGACAATCGTGCGGACTACGGCAAAATAACCATATATTACGGGGCGCGCACGCCCGAGGACTTCTGCTACAAGGAAGACTTGGCGGACTGGGAAACGCGTGAAGATGTTGAATTGGTGCAAACCATCGACGATACCTGCACGCTCTGGAACGGGTGCGTGGGGCTCGTGCCAAACGTCCTGCTGGAGCGCGCCCCCAGCGCGAAAAACGCCATGGCCATCACCTGCGGCCCCCCGATTATGATCCGCTTCACCGTGGAAGCCCTGGAAAAGCTGGGATTTGCCAAAGATGCCATCATCACCACCCTGGAAAAGCGCATGAAATGCGGTGTGGGGCTCTGCGGCCGTTGCAATATCGGTGAAAAATACGTGTGCATTGATGGCCCCGTGTTTTCACTGGCCGAGCTGGAAGAGCTACCCAACGAACTGTAATATAAAAACTACTTACCACAAGCCACAAACCGCTCACCCTTAGGCATGTTCCCAAGGGTGAGCGGTTTTTTCTTTCACCGAGCAGAGGTGAAGTTACACCTTATCAAATCTCTTCATTTGATGCACTGCACTCCATATGCTCCTGAATCACCCCATAATATCCAGGCAGCACCGCATCCAGGCGTTTTTTACCAGCAGGCGTGAGGCTGAACAGCTTTGACCGGTTGTCTCCCTGATGTGGTGCGCTCTGCACCAGGCCATCACTGACCAATGACTTCAAGGTATTCGAAATCACCGGTTTGGAAACATCCAGGCGTTGCCCCAGTTCGCTTGCTGTGAGGGCAGATGTGTCCGGCTCTCGATCAATGACGATGAGCAGCAAAAAACGTGTCTGCGAGAGACCATGCCCCGCAAAATAGGACTCCAGCTTACGCAGCAGACTGCTGGCGGATCGGAGCATGGTCAAAGCCTTCTCAATGCAGGGAACATCCATTGCCGGATAACGACGGCCATAGGTTTCCAGAATTTCCCGCGTAGGGAGCTCCTTCAAAAAGAACACACTACCCTCCAAGTTGGTCGACCAGCCACGACGTGTCGACCGTTTTCCCGAAATGGTGCGCAACATGCGTAGTGAAATATTCGCGTTGTTCTGGGGCAAACACCCCACACGCATCCGCCGGCACCACAACATTGTATCCCATGTCATGTGCTTCACGCATACTGGACTCAACGCACACATGCAGGGCAAACCCCAACATAATCAATGTAGAGCGCCCCGTATTACGTAAATAAGGATCCAGGGTTGCATTCTTGAGCACACTGGCGCCCGACCGCCCCTGCACCACATACTCGCCAGGACGAGGGGTAAATGGCTCCGCAAAAGCCACACCACTCCCCGTCCAGGTTTTTGCCCTTGGTATTGCGCCGCGCAGACCATATACATCTGCTCCTTTATTGAAAAGAAGGTATTCCGGGTCTTGCCGTAAATCCAGGCCTGCATGAACAACGCACCACCCGTGTTCTCTGGCCGTTTCCATGATTTGTGCTGCATTGGCTACTGCAGCGTTGAAGTCTGCATCATTCTTGACCAACACACGTCTGAGCGTGCCGTTCGGCTCCAACCATTCGTTCTGGAATTCAATGAAAACAATGGCTGTCTCCTCATTGCGCAGCATGTTTTGCCCTCCAAATCATCATGCAGACTGTTCAGCCTTTTCTTGTTGTTCAATTTCATCGATGGCAAACAAGGTATTCAGCGCTGCGGGGAACCCTGCGTATACTGAAAGCTGCATGGCCACCTCTTTCAATGCATCAAAGGAAATACCTACATTGCGTGACGCTTTTACATGCACTTTCAATTGCGGTGCGGCGTTGCCCATGGCTCCCAATGCTGCAACCGTAATCAGCTCCCGCTCACGCAGATTCAGGCCGGGACGTGCATAAATGTCACCGAATGGATACTCTACAAGATAACGCGCAAAATCCGGCGACATTTTGGCAACCCTGGCGACAACCTCTTCCCCAGCCTGGCCGTCAATGGTTTCAAGATTTTTGAGTCCTTCTTGGTACCGTTCCATACTGCTTCCTCCTATTTTAGTTAGCATACTAACAAAACAATTAGTATGCTAACTAATTTAGTCAAGCATTATGGATGGCGAATCCCCAAAATACTTCTTAACCATCTTATTTACTGAACAAAAAAATATTTTTTAGATCTCTTGACGTAATCATTTGCTGCTTTACATAAGCATCAGGAGAACAACAAAAGAATCAAACAAAGGAGGGAGTTATGGACATTGCCAAGCTCAATCCCTGGAATTGGTTCAAAAAGGAAGATGAGCAGGAAAAGGCATTGCCGGTGAAGCGTAGAGACACGCAAGAGTATGCCGCAAACCACCCATTATTGTCGCTGCATAATGAAATCGACAGGATATTTGATGCAACGTTGCGTGATTTCGGCATGCAGCGCTGGCCCCTGAGGGAAACAGAGGGCCCTTCTCTTTTTAAGCCAAAGGTGGACATTGCAGGAAGTGACAAGGAGTATTCCATCACAGCCGAACTGCCCGGTATCGAAGAAAAGGATATCACGCTTGAGTTGCAGGGTGACGCACTGGTCATCAAGGCGGAGAAACGACAGGAAACAAAGAAAGAAGATAAAGGCTACTATCGCGTGGAGCGCAGTTACGGCTCGTTCCAACGTGTGCTGGCAGTGCCGGAGGATGCGGATACAGAACAAATCAAAGCCAAATATGACAAGGGTGTCCTCCATGTAACGCTGCCCCGCAAGGAGACTGTGGAAAGCAGCGCTAAGCGGATTGCAATCGAATAAGCACATATTGCATCGGGGGAGTCACTTTGGGCTCCCCCTTTCAGCAGATAAAACCAAAAAACGCGCCCCAGTATTTACTGGAGCGCGTAATCTAGTGTTTTAGCATGATAGAACTCAGGCTCTGGTGTTGACGATATGCCCTCCACCTGTGGTGGTCAAAAAACCACCGCCAACAGTAACCAGATTGCCGGCAGGCGCGGTGATCAATTCTCCGGCGCCATCAATGACAACATGTCCCGCAGGGCCAGGAGTCACTTGCCCAGCAGGCGTAGCCGTCACTTGTCCAGAGGGCGCAGGTGTTATGTGCCCCCCCGAGACAGGGGTGGTGTGGCCAGGAGGCCCGGGGATGGTTTCACCTGGAGGAAACGCTATGTTGCCGTAATAACTCATGTCGTCCAACGTTCCTGAGTGTTACTGCAGTTAGTTCTTACCTATTATATATACGCCCTGCCCTTCTTTTGGCAAGGGTATATGGACTGCTTCAGGCGTGTTTCTGCGCAGCTGGCAGTGTGAATACAAAACGGGCGCCATCTCCATCTTCAGGGCGCTCCAGACCAATTGTGCCTCCAAAACGCTCCACAAGGTGCTTGCAAATGGCCAGCCCAAGACCGGCGCTACCTTCCTTGCTCGTTTGATTTTCTGCCGAGCGATAAAAGCGCTCAAAGACACGATCCTTGTGTTCCTTGGAGACTCCAGGACCATGGTCGCGTACGGAAATCCGGACCTGATTCCCTTCACGCGTTGCAGCGATATCAATGGTTTGCCCTTGTGGGCCAAACTTCAGTGCGTTCTCCAACAGATTGCGGAAGATATTCTCGACCGCTCCCTCTTCTGCCAAAACAGGCATTTCCGAAAGGGGCGTATCATACACAACCTTCACCTCCTTGCCCTGCAGCAAGGGGTCGAGGGTGGCAAGGGCCTGATCCAGAGCAGCTTGTGGATTCACAACCACGGAACTGTCAGTACGGAGCTTGTGCTCTGCCTTAGAGAGTTCAATGAGTCTGAGCACCATATCCTGCATGTGCTCCGCATTTCGCAGAATGGTGGAAAGAAACTGTTTGCGTGAGGCGAACTGATCGTCCTCTGCCGTTTCTGGCATGTCCAGCAGCGTCTCGGCATAGCCACGAATGCTGGTGATGGGGGTGCGCAACTCATGGGACACATTCGCGACAAAGTCACGGCGCATTTCTTCCAGACGACGCTGTTCGGTAACATCCCGCAGCACCAGCATAAGCCTGACGCCATCAGGAATAGCAAAGCGTTCCAGACGGATGTCGAAATGCCGCCCGTCCTTGTCAATATAGCGTACAATTTCACCTGATTCGGTCTCGCCTTTTTCTTCCATCAGCCGCGTGATGGAAGCGTGCAATTCAGGCTCGCCAAAGAGTTCCAGAGGCCAGCGACCACTTGCGGTTGCCAGTTCGGGGTGCATGTCCAGAGCGGCCTTGTTCCAGGACTCGATGCGCCCACTTCCATCCAGAACGACAACGCCGTCTGACATGGCGTCGAATACAGTTTCAAGCCGCTTCTTGCCTTCTTCCAGATCGTGCACCGTGATGCGGATGTTCTCCGCCATGGTGTTCAAGGATTGCACTAATGGTTTGAACTCGCGCCCCGGGTAATAGCGAATTTTCTTGAAGGCATCGCCCTTGCCAATGGCGGCGGCGGAAGCGGAAAGCTCCCTGATGGAGCGGGTCAGCGCACGTGAAAGAAAAAGAGCGAAAACCATGGCTGCACCGAGGGTCGCAAGAAAAATCCAGCCCAATGGAGTAGCTACGCGATCATACTGGGCATGCATGGCTGAAAGTTTTACAGCCAGTCGCAGCATGCCTGCAGGCACACCGGAGTCAGCCGCCATGGGGCGGGCAATGTACATTAGCTCCTGCTTGATGGTTGCGGAGCGGCGAATATCCAGCCCCTCGCCTTCTTCCTTGGCCTGCAACACTTCGGGGCGGGTTGAATGGTCTTCCAGGCTTGGCAACAAATCATACTTTACCTCGGAATCAGCAATGACATCTCCCCCCACAATGTAGGTGATACGCGCGTCCATACGTGAGCCAAGCGCATCAAGCCAGGCGTCAAAAGCGGCCATATCCTCAAAGGGGCGATGCTCGTGGATCAACCACTCCACCAGCTCAAGATTTTCCTCGGCATTCTGGGTGGCTTCTTCCTGTAGACCAGCCCGCAGGGAATGGCGAATAGCGAAAAAGGCCGTAAGCAGTGCCAGAAGCAGCAAGCAGATGCATCCAAGGCTGATTCTGGCCTGAAACGATAACGGTCTCATTTAATACTCCTTTTTACAAAAAAGACGTTACACTTATACCAACATGATAGTGCATACTAGAATTTAATTTTGACAGTCAGGTTACAACGTCATAAAAATGTCAAAATTTATTGCCTATGCCAATTTTTGGCAAGCGCTCCAAAAGCGCAAAACCCTGGAACCGCGTCAAAAGGGTCTTTTTGATAATGACTGTCTTCGACGTATTTCTTGTTTTGTCTGTTCTTGCCGGCGTGCTCATGGCCTTCAATCTTGGGGCCAATGATGTAGCCAACTCCATGGCTTCCGCCGTGGGCGCCAAAGCAATCACTGTCCGCCAGGCCGTCATCATTGCGGCAGTATTGAATTTTATCGGCGCCACGGTTCTTGGAGCACATGTTACCTCAACCATTAGCAAAGGCATCATCAACCCAGCACTGATTTCCGATCCCAAAATCATGATGATCGGAATGTTCTCCGCACTTCTTTCAGCGGGATTATGGGTGCTTGCCGCAACGCTCACGTCATTGCCCGTTTCGTCTACCCATTCCATTGTGGGCAGCATTCTCGGGTTCGGGTTCGTCGCCGGAGGGCCGGATGTCGTTCAGTGGTGGAAGCTCTTCGGAATTGTCATGTCCTGGATTGTATCACCTTTTTTTGGAGGATTCATCTCCTACGTGGTGTTCACACAGATTCGAAAACGCATTCTGTTTGGCACCGACCTGCTAGGTCAGACACGACGATGGGCTCCTTTCTGGATAATGGTGACAGTGGCGCTGGTGGTCTTTTCTTTCTTTTACAAGACCCCCCTCGGGAAAAGCATCCCGCTTCACTGGACCATGAAGCTTGCCCTGGCGATTGGCCTATGCATGCTCGCATTCCTACTGGGGCGCATGCTTGTCAACAAATTGCTGGCTCCCCTGGGTAATATGGCTGAAAGCGTGGAGAGTATTTTCCGCAAAATGCAGGTCGGCACCTCCTGCTACGTGGCGCTTTCTCAGGGAGCAAACGATGTTGCCAATGCCATTGGTCCCGTAGCAGCAGTATACATGATTGCCAGGGGAAGCGGATTCGGCGCAACCGCAGACATCCCCTTTTGGCTGATGGGTCTTGGTGGACTGGGAATCGCCGTAGGCATCGCACTTTTGGGCTATAAAGTGATGGTTACGGTGGGACAAAGGATTACCGCGCTGAATAACACTCGCGGCTTTGCAGTGGATTTCGGCGCGGCGACAACTGTTCTGGTTGCGTCCAACATGGGGCTCCCCGTCTCTACAACACACGCGGCAGTAGGTTCCGTGGTGGGCGTAGGGCTGGCGCGTGGTTTCCAAGCAGTGGATATGCGAGTTCTGGGCAAAATCGTGATCTACTGGGTGGTAACTGTGCCAGTGGCCGCCTTTACCAGTATCATTATTTTTCAACTCTTGCGCTGGTTCGCAATCTAGATTTCCAGGGGAATACGCAAACTCCCCATGGAGGAATTCATTATGATGAGAATACCTTTTTTCGGACTGTTGGCCCCCAAGACACATTGGGAAAAGTTGCTTGCTCATTACGACAAAATCATCGAAGGCATGAAGCTGATCGAAGACGCCCTCGAATGCTATATCCACCAAGGAGGGGAGTGCCCCGGATTTCAGGACCTTTCCGAGCAGGTAAACCTGGTGGAAGCCGAAGCGGACAAGATCAAACGCAACATACGCAACCACTTGCCACGGGGACTGTTCATGGCCGTGGACCGGGTTCTGTTTTTCAACTATACTCGCAGCCAGGACAATATCCTGGACGACGGCCAGGAAGCCCTTAACTGGCTGGTGATGCGAACCATAGAAATTCCTGAGAATCTGCAGGCCCGGCTTTCAGAGTTGCTTGCCGAAGTGCAACAAACGGTTGCCTATTTGAAACCCGCCCTGGATTCCACAATCAAACTGCTCCAGGGAGATCACTATGACCGCCAGGCCACAAAGGATACTTGCCGCGTGGTCAGAGGACAACACGAGCTGGTGGTAAAACTACAGGCCGCGGTCATAAACGAAATCTACAACTCGGACATGGATTTTAAGGACATTTTCCAACTTGTCAGGTTTTGCGAAAAACTCCATGGCATGAGCCATAACGCCGAGGGTTGCGTTGACCTGCTGCGAGCCATGATTGCCCGCTAAACAACATCCTTTCGGCCGCCCCTGTATTCCTTGTGAGGAGGAGCCTGGTGTTCGGAGGAAGAACCCCTTCCTTCTGGAGAGACGAACACGAGGAAGCAGGCAAGTGAATGCAGGGGCGGTCGTTTTCTTTTTCCTTATCCCCATCTTCTCTCAGGCACGGAGTTTACAATAGCCCGTGACGACGTATATTAAATAGATTGATCGCCATACAGTGCGTTTGTTCTGTTTATACTCGCCGTGCACAGCCGGTGAAACCGTCGTAGCATTTTCAGGAGCGAACTATGCCAAGACGCCACATAGCCCAGGTGATCTGCCTGGTGTTTCTGCTGGCTCTGACCAGCACCCCCTGGTCGCCCAGCATCGCAACTGCTGCCGAAAATATGGCTGACTTGCCCGAACTTGCAGAGTTGGCCGAAACGGCTGGACCTGCAGTGGTCAACATCAGCACTGAAACCACAATTTCTCCTAAAGAGGAAATGCGTGACTTTTTCAAATTCCACCCCCGTGGGGAGCAGTTTGAAGATTTTTTCGATCAGTTCGACAAATTCTTTGATGCCCCTGATAGCGAGCGCAAACAACAGTCCACGGGATCCGGTTTCATCATTTCTGCTGACGGACTGATTGTGACCAACAACCACGTTGTTGGCGACGCCGACAAGGTGATGGTGAACCTGAAAGGCCACGGCAAAAAACACGAATCCTATAAAGCTGAAGTCATCGGCCGAGATGAGGAAACCGACCTGGCCCTGATCAAGATCGAAGTGCAAGGCGATCTGCCCTTTCTGGAGTTTGGCGACTCCGAGCACTTGCGGGTAGGAAACTGGGTCATGGCGATCGGCAACCCCTTTGGCCTGGACCATACCGTGACGGCAGGTATCGTCAGCGCTAAAAGCAGGATCATCGGCTCCGGCCCTTATGATGACTTCATCCAGACAGACGCCAGCATCAACCCGGGCAACTCCGGAGGACCACTTATCGACCTCAACGGCCAGGTCGTGGGCATCAATACCGCCATCATCGCTTCCGGACAGGGTATCGGCTTTGCCATCCCAAGCAGCCTGGCAAAGCGCATCATCACCCAACTCAAGGAAAACAAGAAAGTTACCCGAGGGTGGTTGGGTGTCAGCATTCAAGATGTTGATGAAAATACAGCCAAGGCACTGGGCCTGGACGAACCCAAAGGCGCTCTCGTATCCCAGACGTTTCCCGGCAATCCCGCGGAACAGGCTGGTGTCAAAGTAGGCGACGTTATCCTGGCCATAGGTGATACTCAGGTAAAAGATTCCAACGAATTACCGCGCGCCATTGCTGCGGTGCTGCCTGGCGATAAAACAGAAATAACCGTCTGGCGCAAGGGTAAGGAGAAAACCCTGCATGTGACGATGGCCGAACGTGATGCGGAAACCCTTGCCCAGGCAAGGGGCGACATGCCCGAAGAGGAAGCGCCCGAACAGGAAAAAAGCGCAGAATTGGGACTGACCCTGCGCCCGGTTGTTGAAAACGATCTGGAAGTCCTTGAAATGGACAAGGCCGAAGGATTGCTCGTCATAGAAATCTCTCCTGCCTCCAAAGCGGACGAGGGCGGCATTCAACTCGGCGATGTCATTCTTGAAGCGAACCAGGAAGAGATCAATACCGTTGACACCTTCAATTCCCTGATTGCCAAGGCGCAAAAGGACAAAGGCGTAGTCATGCTGCTCATCAAACGGCAAGGCAGAACCCTTTTCCGAACGATTCCACTTGACTAAATTGAAATAAAAAACGACCAGTGCTACCCCGAGGGGGCTGACTGAAACCATGTGGGGGAGGCATAGCTTCCCCCCTTTTTCTGATAAGGTCGAAAACCACCCCTGCCCTGGCAAACGCAGGACAGGCGCATCGAGAGGCTTTGTAATGGACGTTAAAGAGGTTCTCACCCCACGTGAAATAGTTGCAGAACTGGATAAATTCATCATAGGTCAGGAGCAGGCCAAACGCATGGTGGCAATCGCCATGCGCAACCGCTGGCGACGCCAACAGATAGACCCTGAACTACGCGAAGAAATCGCACCTAAAAATATCATCATGATTGGCCCTACCGGTGTAGGGAAGACAGAAATTGCCCGCCGCCTGTCAAAACTGGCAGGCTCCCCCTTCTCCAAGGTAGAGGCCACCAAATTTACCGAGGTTGGCTATGTAGGTCGCGATGTTGAATCCATGATTCGCGACCTGATGGAAATAGGGGTGAACATGGTCAAAAAAGAAGAAGCCGAACGTGTTCGAGAACGCGCTCAAACCCTTGCAGAAGATCGCATGCTGGACCTGCTGCTGCCCTCTTCCCGCAAGGAAGAACGCCGTGCGGGCTTTGGCGCGGACCCAACCCCGCCCTCCTCTGCAAATGTGGGAGCAATCCCCATGCCTGCCTCTCAAACGAATGAAGCCCCCTCCACAAATGAACAGGCCAGCAGCGCCGGAGCTTCCACCCGTGAAAAAATGCGGACAATGCTCCGTGATGGCAAACTGGACGACAGAGTCGTCGAAGTGGAAGTCAGCTCCTCTTCCCAGGTGGAGATAATGGCCATGCCCGGTATGGAAGATATGGAAATGCAATTCCGTGACATGTTTTCCCGTGTCTTTCCCAATAAGAAGAAAAAACGCTCCATGCGCGTCAAGGACGCCTACGAGCTTGTCATCCAGGAAGAAAGCGAACGTCTCGTGGATATGGACAAGGTCACAGAAATGGCCAAGGAACGCGTTGAGCAAAACGGTGTGGTTTTTGTCGACGAGATAGACAAGATTGTTTCCAAAAGCGATGGCGGCGGCAAAAGCGGCGACGTATCCCGCGAAGGCGTACAACGCGACCTGCTGCCAATTGTGGAAGGCTGCAGCGTGAATACGAAATACGGCATGATTCGCACAGACCATATTCTGTTCATCGCAGCCGGCGCATTCCATACGTCCAAACCCTCCGACCTGGCTCCGGAACTGCAGGGGCGCTTTCCCCTGCGTGTTGAACTTGATTCACTTGATCGATACGATTTCCTGCGCATCCTGACCGAGCCTAAAAACGCTTTGACGCTCCAGTATTCCGCGCTGCTTGAAACAGAGGGCGTTTCAATCGAATTCACACGAGGCGCCTTGGAAGAGATATCCGCCTTTGCTGAACAGACAAACCAAGAGACAGAAAATATTGGAGCGCGTCGTCTGTACACCATTATAGAACGGCTGCTGACCGATCTTTCTTTTGAGGCCCCCGAACGTAAGGGCGAAAGTGTTGTAATCGATAGTGAATACGTCAAGAATCAACTTGAAGATGTCATGGAAGACAGAGACCTCAGCCGCTACATCCTCTAACCAGGGGGTTGCAGACATGGAAAAAGGCAAACGCATAGCGCGGTTGCTGATGGAAGCCCTGCCTTTCATCAGAAACTTCCGCGGCCAAAGCGTTGTTATCAAATACGGCGGGCACGCCATGAAGGATGAAGAGCTCAAACGCGCCTTTGCCAAAAATGTGGTGTTGCTCAAGTATATTGGCGTTAACCCCATCATAGTACATGGCGGCGGCCCGCAGATCGGTAAAATGCTGGGCCAGTTGGGCATTGACAGCCATTTCCGCGAGGGCATGCGCGTTACGGATGAAGCCACCATGGATGTGGTGGAAATGGTCCTTGGCGGACGCGTGAACAAGGAGATCGTCAACCTCCTGAATCTGCATGGAGGGCGCGCCGTCGGTCTCTCAGGCAAAGACGGCTGGCTGATACGTGCGCGCAAGATGGAAATGTACGTAGACAAACACAACGCACCGCCCGAAATCATAGACCTGGGGCGCGTGGGTGAAGTCACTCACGTCGAAACAGCACTCATCCAATCACTGGAGCGGGAAAGCTTTATTCCGGTCATCGCCCCCATAGGCGTGGATGAAGACGGCGGAACATACAACATCAATGCCGACTCCGTAGCAGGAGCCATTGCCGCGGCTCTGCGCGCAAAACGTCTGATCCTGCTTACTGACGTACCAGGCATACTGGATAAAGAAGGCACTCTGGTTTCATCTTACACCCTGTCCGGGGCAGCCCTCGCCATTGGCGACGGCACCATACAGGGGGGCATGATCCCAAAAGTGAAATGCTGCCTCGAAGCCTTGGACGCTGGTGTGGAAAAGGCGCACATCATTGACGGCCGCATGGAGAACAGCCTCTTGCTCGAACTTTTCACCCAGGGCGGCACCGGCACCGAAATAGTGCGCATGAACTGACAGGCAGACGACCATAAATAAAAAAAACGCCGGAGCTTTACTCAAGCTCCGGCGTTTTCATTGCAATATCACTCACGCGACCAGGCAAACCTTGTCCTTGCCATCACGCTCTCGCAAATAGACATTGACGTGCTCTCCACGGTCAGTCTCCACTCGCTTGCCGACATAATCAGGCTGGATGGGCAGCTCGCGATGCCCTCTATCCACCAGAACAAGCAGTTCCACCAGGCGAGGACGACCAAAATCCAAAATCGCCTCAAGTGCAGCACGAATGGTTCGTCCAGTAAACAGAACGTCGTCGACCAGTAAAACCGCCTTGCCATCGATCTCAAACGGGATTTCAGTACGATTGATCATTGGTTGCACATCAGTACTGGTCCAGTCGTCACGGTACAAATTGATGTCCAAACGCCCCAGCGGCAAACTGCGGCCCACCCTGGCATCCAGAATTTTCTTCAATCGTTCGGCGATGTCCGCACCACGACGCTGGATACCAATGATCGCCAGGTTTTCGCAATTGGCGCGGTTCTCCATGACCTCGTCAGCAAGCCGCTCGAGGGTACTACCAATTTCAGGAGCAGTAAGAAGGTCCTTGCAGTCTTCCATAGTTCGAATCCAATACCACCATATGCAATGACTTTAAGCCATCAAGGCGGCGCTATGCGTTCATTTATGCAAAGGAAAAACTCTCCTATTCAAAAATACTTTATACAGCATGATCCATGAATTTGCAATCAACCCATCTTTCACACCATGATAAGAAGGGGAGAATTCCTCATAAGAGAAAACCGTGGTAGCAAACCGCCCTCTTCTATAGATACAAACAATAGGTATTTATCGACCATTGCAATTGACACAACAAAGAATGGTCCTTACCTGCATAAGAACGAAAAAAATCTGGAGGATATCCATGCTCGAAATGACTGACAATGCCCAGAAGGAACTGGATGCCTACTTTGCCGACAAGGAAAAATCTCCAATCCGCATTTTCCTCGCTCCCGGCGGTTGCTCCGGCCCCCGACTGGCCCTGGCTCTTGACGAGCCCAATGATAAAGACGACGTTTTTGAAAACAGCGGCTACACATTCTGTGTTGAAAAAGCACTGACCGCAGAAGCCAGCTTCATGAAGCTGGACATGACCCACATGGGTTTTACCGTTGATTCTGATCTGCCAATTCAAAGCGGGGGCGGTTGCTCTTGCTCTTCCGGATGTGACAGCGGTGGCTGCGGCTGTTAATAGCGCACACGACCTTCTGCTCCAAAGGCCCTCCCACTTTGCTACAAGGTCGGGAGGGCTTTTTTATTTCCAACTCAAGAAAATAGCACCAGACATGTTCCCAGAAGATTTGGAACTTCACGCACCACTTTTTCTTGTTTGCGTATTTCCATCAGATTATCATTTTTAATCACGCCAATAATTCTTCCTATATTTTAGTCTGTTTTCTCCTCGTTAGCAGGTGGTTAGAGGTCACAACAAAAACCCCCCTCAACCTGTAGGTATTTATAAATCTAGTATTATTGACATTCATCAATTGACAAGGCAACTAGTCACTCTTATTTACTGCCCTGAACGCAACCATTGGAGGATTTCATGCTTGAATTGACTGCAAACGCCCAGAAAGAACTGGACGCCTACTTCGCGGACAAGGAAAAGAGTCCTATCCGCATTTACCTCGCGCCAGGGGGCTGAGCTGGCCCGCGCCTGGCATTGGCTCTGGATGAGCCAAACGAGAATGACGATGTGTATGAAGAAGGTGGCTACTCTTTCTGTATTGAAAAGGCCCTGGCCAATCAGGTGAGCTACCTGAAGCTGGACATCTCCTACATGGGTTTCACCATTGACTCCGACCTCGTTATTCAAGGCGGCGGAGGATGTGGCTCCAGTTGCAGCACTGGATCTTGCGGCGGTTAGCCCTTGTAGTAATCAGAAAACGCAGGGCCCTTACCGGATTGCCGGAAAGGGCCTTTTTTTATACGCTCTTTAGTGTGCGCTTTTTTTCGCACCCTTTATCTCAATCGAAGGTTCTATCGTCTACGAGTGGTGCTCCCCCTTCAGGAAGCTCCTGCTCATTCTGCACAATTTCCAGTATAGGGCGCAGTTTCATTTTCTCCTGAAATGCAGTGACAAACCGTTCCTGCTCCAAGTCTCCCTGCAAAAGCAATTTGACGGTAATCCTATCCTTGCCCTCTGGATTGGCCACAACAATCTGCCATCGTTTAATTGCGGAAAACTCCTGAACGACTGCAGCGGCCTGCCCAGGATAGATGAACTGTCCCTTGACTTTGGCAGTGTCGTCCACTCGCCCCAATATACCCTGCAGTTTCGGAGCTGTCCGACCACAACTACATGGTGTGGCGCTTAAGCGGGACAAATCCCCTGTCGCCAGCCTTACAAGGGGGTAATCCAAAGTAAAAGGCGTAACCACCACCTCACCGATCTCCCCAACGGGGAGCGGTTCCTTTGTCTTGGGATCGACAATCTCCACCCAGCAACGCGAAGACAAATGCATGCCGCCAAGTTCTGGACACTCATAGGCAATACAGCCAACATCGGCCGTGCCGTATCCCTGGCGTACGAGTATGCCCAATTCCTGCTCAAGCTCATTGCGTAAACTTTCCGGCAGCCGCTCTGCCGCAACAAATGCCGCGCCAAGGGAAATTTCCTTTGCAATGTCCACTCCCATGGCTATGGCCTTGTCTTTGATGACTTTCAGGTAGCTGGCCATCCCCACAAAGCCAGTGACGGGGAGACGGCGCATGAGATCTATCTGTACCTCCGTGTTGCCCGGGCCGGCGGGTATTACGCCGCACCCCAACAGTCGCAAGGGTTCCTCAAGCATGAGACCCGCAGGCGTCAGGTGGTAGCTGAAGGTCATCTGCACGAGGTCGGCATTGCGAAACCCTGCGGCGAAAAACCCTTCGGCCCACCCCCAGTAGTCTTCCGCCCTGCCTTCTGGATCAAAAATAGGGCCAGGCGAAAGGTATACCCGGGAGAGATTTCCAACAGGGCAGGAAAGTAACGCTTCGAGACCGTCTTGTTGTTGCAGAGAAATGAGCTGTTTCTTACTGAAACAAGGAATTTTCGACCAATCATTGAGGGAGGTGATATGGCCAGGTGTGAGCCCGGCCTCCTGCATGCGTGCGCGAAAATGGACGCTGTTCTCCCAGACCGTATCCAGCACCTTGCGCAAAGCCTGCCAGGCCCGCTCTCTGCGGGCGACTTCGCCAAGACGCTCAAATTCACTGAACGTGCCAGTAGACCGAGATACCTGTGCCATAGCTTCCCCCTCGTGTGTGCTCGCAGCACCACAAATTTACAGGGGCATCATTTACCGGATGCGCCCCTTTTTTGGCTGGCGGATGCAGGTCGCTTCAAAAACTGTCGTGCTGACGCCTATATCCTTTTGCTGGATCCCTGCTCTTTTGGTTTGGTGTATTGTTTACGCCACTCGTCTAAAAACAGAATGGCTGTTTCCATTTCGCTGAGTGCGCCTTGCTGTTTTCTGAGCGCCCAGACCACATCATCAAAGGCAGCCGTATCCGGCAGGGCCAGGCGCTGCAAAAGGGTATTCAATTCGCCCTTAAACTCAGGAGGCAGCACATCCCCTGCAGACTGCCGCTCCTGTTTTGCAGGCCATCCGGGTATGCGTTCCTGCATAAAATCCAGCAATGTCTCCATGCGGTGCGCATAGGTATGCTCTGCCAAAACGCGTGCTCTGGCTTTTTCCGCCATTTGCTGGCGCTCTTCGGGGTGTGTCAGAAAATAATCTATGCGTTCCTCAAGTTCCGCCATATCCCCAAAAGTGGCTATTTCCTCGGAATCAAAGAGCTCCGGTAGCAAACCGCGCTTGTCCATCAGTTGAAACGCACCGCAACTGGCCAACTCGAAGGCTCGGGGATTCACAAAATCGCCCTCCGGCACCAAAACATCGCTTTGCACACTTGAATGCAAATTCAGGTTGACCTTTGCTGCGTTGAAAATCTTCACACATTCTTCCGGAGAAATGCGGGCGCCGTCACGTTGCAAACATCGCTTCAGTACGACTTCACCATCCCAATCGCTGCCCCACAGTTTGAAATCAAAATGCATGAGCTGGCGAAAAGCACGACGCCGGTTGGGATACCCGGCCCCCAAAAAGGAGACGTCCGAACCAAAGGTTTTACGTTCCATTGCGCCCAGATCCAAAGGGCGGTGAAAATTGGGATCCGCCGCCATGGGCAAATACAAGGCATTGGGTTGCCCGATCTTGTCCAACTCTTCGAGGAAAGGCGACTTCTGAATGACTGCAAAAACATCGTACAAAGGAGCGAAGGCCCGCCAATAGGTAAAAACGCGGTAATCCTCCACAAACCACATGGCAGTCTTCACACCTTCACGACGCAAACGCTGCAATGCCTGGCGGGAAAGCGGCGCTTGAGCAAGCGCAAGCACCAGGTCCGGAGCAAAGCTTTCCACTTTAGCCAAAACAGCCTGAGAAACAACCTGCAAAAAGCTGTTTTCCAGATACTCCAGCCTGTCGGATGCTACGCGCAATCCTTTCAACGCGCTGAATGCGCCATAAAACTCGGGCGCCTCAAAGGTCTCCACCAGATGCCCACTTTCTTGGAGCGCTGCGACGCAATATTGTCCAACAGGCAATGACCCGCCATACATGGGGAGCACCAGCAGCACACGCAGCGCCTGATCCATTTTCTCGACTCCTTCAGAGAGCTCAGTCAAAAATGCCGGAAAAACAAGTATCGTCGCCCAACAACCAGTCACGCTCCTGCCAGAATTCCCGGGCAAAAGCCTGCACAGATTCTTCCGCAGCCAGATTGCAATCTTCACCCAGCAGGTATTTGGCCAGAGCGCCACGCTGTGCCGCTCGCTGCTGTCCAAAAGAGTCTTCCCCGGCAAGCGGAGTACATATCTGCCCTGCTGCATCAAAAACATTGCCAAAGGCCACTAATCCACCGGGAAGTCCTTTACCGGCAAAATCAAGCCCCATGGCAATTGCCCGCAGGGTTTCCTTGGCCCTGAACGGCGCGAGACAGGCAATATCATTATGGCAGGGGCGGCTTTCAACACAAGGAGCACAGTACTCCACCGCCTGCAGGGTAATATGCCCTGCACCATAGGGGCCGGTTTCATGAACCCATGCCGAAGAAAGAAAACAGGCCAGGACAGGCGTGCCCAAATGGCAAGCCAGATGCATGGTGCCCGTATCAGGAGTCACAAGCAAATCAAGGCCTTGCAGAGCATCTTCAAGGCCAATCCAGTCGGTTTTGCCACACAGGTCCGTACACATCTTTTGCAGAGAATGGGGAGCTTCCCGCAAAAACGCCCGCGCTGCCGGGCGCTCGCTTTTGCTTCCCAGCAACCAGCATTGCCTGGCGCCCACCCCTTGCATGGCAGCTTGAACCAGCGGGACAAGGACATCCATGGGCAAAGAGCGCCTGGCATTGCGCCCAGCCAGAACCACACCGACACCACGCCCCCCTGCGATGGCTAGGGGATTGACGCTTTCGGGTTTGAGCGGGGGGGTATCTCTCCCTACCAGCCATGCCCAGAAATCAACCAGATTCAAGGGACTGGACTGGCGCTGCTTTGTCCAACGGAATGCGAGAGAGGGCCAGAAATCACGCAGGGCCTGCCCCTTTTCCAGTCTGTGACCATGCACGATAGCCGCAGGAAAAAGCTTGGATATAGCTAGGTTGAGTCCCGAATAATTACAATTGTAAACAGCATCCCATTCCAAGGACGCCAGTTCACCCAGGCTGTTTTTGTTCTGTAGAAAGAGAGAATGTACTGCATCTGCCCCCATCGTATGAGAGCCTTGTGCATGGGCATGCACCCCATGAACATGGATTGCAGGATAAATACGTTTGGCCAGCTGTGCGAGGGAGTGATCCACGCAAAGATGCGTTTCGCCCCTTTTTTCCAGAGAGCGAATAAGGCGTTTTGTCTGCAACAAATCACCAAAGCGTGCGAGTTGCACCACGAGTTGGCGCGGCATGGTTCTCTCCTGGCGTACGCCCTCTCCAGCAAAGAGAATCCTGCCTTACGTCACGAATTCTGGAGAATCGGGCGCAACAAACAGCGTACTCCCATAACGTACCGCTCTCTCATGTGTGCGGGATGGGGTAAAAGCAAAGTAGCCTATAGCCATTCTCTGTGCAAGGCGCAGAGCCCTATTT
This sequence comes from Desulfovibrio biadhensis, assembly GCF_055388615.1. NCBI lineage: Bacteria > Pseudomonadati > Thermodesulfobacteriota > Desulfovibrionia > Desulfovibrionales > Desulfovibrionaceae > Desulfovibrio > Desulfovibrio biadhensis. Next base: position 4,241,571 of record NZ_AP042477.1, on the reverse strand, counting down.
GAGCCCTGCGCCCCTTGTCGCGATGGGTACAGACATTTTGCGTGTTATTTACTGGCAAAATAGGCTGCGAGATCCGCGATTTGTACTTCAGAGTACTTGGCAGCGATGCGGTTCATGATCTTTTGCTCAATACTGCCATCTTTATAGCCCTTCATCTGCGAAATAAACGAATCAGGAGCCATTCCATCAAGATCGTTTTTATGACAAGTGCAAGACTTGCTTAAAGATTTACCATTATCCGCATCACCAGCAGCCATCACGGACCATGAAAACAAAACCATTGTGCACAGTACCAGTGCGACAGCTACAAACCTATGCATTTCTTTCCTCTCTTTAAACTGGCACGACCGGCTCACAGGTTCCCCTGTTGCCGGCCGTACCTATTATATTCTTTCCAGTCGTGCAGCAGCAGAGCTGCAAATCAACGCTGAGGCAAAGCTACGGAGTTACTCACCCGTCTTTTCGTACCATTCGATTTCAAGCTCAATGCTGCGTTTGATGCCTTCAGATTTTACTTTTTCTTCAATCTCAACTTCAAACTTCACCTTATCATCTACAGCCATGCAAACAGAACCGTAGTCATCCTTAATGTGTATCGTACCGTCAGCGATGCCGTCGGCAATACGGTGCAAAGCTACAGCAACATCATAACGCAGACGCATGTCCTTGCTTTCGTACAAAACGTTCTTACTGCTCATGATTTATCTCCTTTGTGCTTGCTAAGGTTCGCAGTCGAATTTTGCTCTATTCATACTTGTCCAACCAATCGGGAAGAGAGCAGATAATTTCCTAAATGAAACTTCAATCTACTATATATACAACAGATTATGTTATGTATCAAGAGTTGGAAAGAATTTGGTAGGAAAAAGACAAACAGGCAACACTTTGTGAGCGTTCAGGTTACTTTTTCGGGCGGTGAAAAAATGGCAGGTAGACTTTGAGCGTTGTACCCTGCTCTTCTGAAGTAGCGTAATCTATGTCTCCACCGTGGGTTGTCGCAATCAGTCTGGCTGAATATGTGCCGAGCCCGGTGCCATAGCGCTTACCCGACGTGGCGTACTTGGTAAAAAAATGAGGTCGGACGGCTTCGGGTATTGCACCCATGTTATGAATGGAAATACACGCCACTGTATCCAGGGGAGAAATATCAACACTGATTGTTTCACCAGGGGGAGAAGCCTGTGCGGCATTCATGAACAAATTAGCAAACATCGAATAACAAAGAAGTTCTTCACAAGAAATAGTGAAGCTGCTTACGTCATCCACCTCTTTGCCTGCAATGCTGAAGACAAGAGACAAATCCTTATGACGTTCAGAGAGAACGGCTTCTTTTGCCGCCTTGCGGATAACGGAAAGCAGGTCCACCTCTTTGGGATCAAAAGAATATGTACCTGTCTCCATCTTGTAGAGGTCAAGAGAGAGATTGATCATGTTAAGCATGCGAACTCCGGACTTTTCCATCTCAGCCAGGACTTCCCGCTGCAGATCAGTCAGGTTGCTGTCTTTCCACAACATGCGCACGCCTAAAATGCAGGAGGTAAGCGGACTTTTCAGATCATGCCTCGTAATGCGCTCCACATCCTCACGCAGGTGTTCCAACTCTTTCTGCTCAGAAATATCGCTGACAAAACCTTCTATATGGTGGGGCTGACCATTGGCGTCACGCAGTAATCGCACATTTCGCGAAGTCCAAAATTCACTGCCATCCTTTCGCCTGGAAAGAACCTCATAATTTGCAAGAGAGCCTTTTTCCAGGAGCGTTGTCACCATCTCGTCCCGGCGAGAAGGCGCCACGTACAATTGACGTCCGATATCCTGAACCTCTTGCAAAACTTCTGCGGGCGACGTGAACCCATACATGGCTGCAAATTGGGGATTCACGCTCAGATAGCGCCCTTCCAATGTGGACTGGTAAATGCCAACCGGAGCATTGGTAAAAATCGAACTGAACTTTTCCTGAGATTCCCGAAAAGCTTTTTCTGCCTTTTTTCGATCGGTGATGTCATCAACCATTCCCAATAGATAGGAGCCCTTGTGCACTGGGTCCTGGAGCACAGTGACATTCAGTTTAGCAGAAAAAATGCTTCCATCTCTTCGGTAGAACTCATTTTCAAAGCTCGCCAGTTCAGGGTTGCTGCGGATGAAATCGATAATTTCCTGGCGACTTTCAGGATGCACAACAAGATCACTGCCTATGTTCGCAATGGTATCCACCACTTCTTGCGAAGTTTCATAGCCGAGCATCGTGGCCAGGGTCTGATTGACTTCAATGAAGCGCCCCGAGTTGGTGGCAGTAAACACCCCTACGGGGGCGTACTGAAATATAGCATGGTACCGCTGCTCTGTCTGGCGGAAGTCCAAACAGGCGCCCTCTGCACTGCCGCCATCCAGAATAAGCAGAACCATGGCGCCTTCTGAAAGCGGCAGCGCCCTAACCAGTATTTCAGGCGGCGCTTCCACCACAGCATTGTGCAGCGAACACTCCAGATATGCATCCCGCAACGTCAGCTTGTTACGAGTTTCAGTCCAAGAGAACGGGCTGAAGTCGAGGGCAGCATGCACATCCTTATCCACAAGACGGACTTCGAATAAGGCACGTCCAGGACCATTAACAGCCAAAATGGCCCCGTTCGCATCCACCGCCATGGCAGGGTGCGGCGTCAACTCCAGCATTATGCGCACAAGCGCTTTATCCATGAACAAGGACTCCCTATAGGGCGAGCATCATGGTGCACCGCCAGCTAGAACTGAATCTATTCGCAAAATAGGATTCGCCTTGATTTTAATACTGATGATATTTTAGATGATTTTGTTGATAAATAGCAAGTGCATTATCACATGAATCCTATTTTGATCACATATTATAATGCAATCTTAATTTGAACTGGCATTCAAAGTAACTCGTCATAACCTTTCTAGGTCGACTTTTAACGTTACCACTTGATATTTAGCGTATGCGAAAGATGTACACACCCATCATTGTATTCAGTGATAGCTCCTGAGCAAAAAGCTAAAACAATCCAGAATCCTCTACCACTATAAAGATAAAGAAATAGATAATTCTTCCCTGTTCTCAGGAAAGAAAACAAGAAATCGCTACCATGGTGTGGCATATTTTTTAATACTTGGGCGACAAAAGAAAGAAAGGAGTCAAAAAAAGATATTTTTACAAATAAGAGGAAAAGGAGAAATGGAGTAGAGAAGTGGGATCAAGCACCCCAACGGTTTTCACGAACATAAATAAGAACGACAGGAGACCCGGGCACGACTTCAGTAATAGTATACATCTGCCAGCCGCGCCCTTCTTCATGCCAGTTCACTTCCTTCCCAGGTTGCATTTCCTCAGGGTCGTAAGGCAACTGGGCAATGAGTTTGCCACTGTTTTCCAGCACAATCTTGGCGTTCAGGTTGTCCATGTGTGTTCCGTAATCCGAGAAATGAAATGTCAGCTCTTATCACCGTCACCGAAAAGCAATTCTTTCGGGTCGTCTTCAAAGGAATAACCTTTATCTTCCATGCATTGTTGAATAAATTCACGGTAGCGGGGACTGAATTGCTCAAACCGCGTCACATACGGGCGTGAGGCCGTCGTGCTATAGGGGTGATTTTGCACGGCGTAATCAGCTTGCACAACGCACATGTTGTAATCAATCTCCCAGAGATACTCCGACTTTTGAGGATGTGAATAACGTGGCGAGCACCCCCATGCGCCCAAAACTACTAAAAGGACACCACACACTGTAACTATACGAAGCGAGCTTTTCATGCTTTCCTCATTGGTTGCACATCCTTGCACGAAAAAATCCTAAAGACGACATAGAAGCAATCGACTTGTCAAAATGCCATCTGGCGGCACTATTGGTCAAGCCTGTGAGATAGAGTGCTTATGCGCCCAACAAAAAAACCCTGAGTCGCTTACGGCCGAACCGCAGGGCTTGATCCCTGGAAGTCATAAAAATATCCAGCTGGTTACGTTTGCGTCGGGCCAGCAAGTCCTCAATGGTATATACGCCATATCCCACAACGTAAACCTTGCGCCCGAAGACCCATCCCTTGCGAAACAAATCCTGTGACACGGCAACAATGCCGGGACGAACGCGACTATTGCTCGCGGTAATGAAGGGGGTTGCATCGGTCTGCCCTACTTCGGCATTGTAGGCGGTGATGGTCAGCACATGGCCTTTTTGCAGGCTCTCAATGAGGTGCTCTTTAATGTTCACCAACCTGCGCAGCCGCAAAAGCGCCTGACGGTCTGTTCTTGTGCTCAGGTAAAGACCTGCAAGAGTACCACGGGAGCCTGCAAATTCAAGCTCCGTATCACTCAATAGGGTCTGCGCCTGTTGCAGTTTTGCCTGGGTCTCAGTGAGGTGTAAATGCTGTATCCAGACCACCAGCACAAGGAGGACCACAACAATTGCGAGTAGAAACCTCAGCATGGCGCTCCTTTTGTGTCCACTACTTGCAATACTCTGTTTCCTCTAAAGAAAAGATTGCGCCAGCCGTGTTAGAAAGACGTATTGATGATATGCGTAAAATGCGCCAGCAGAAATAGCGGCTGCGACCACGGCCTCGGTAACGGAATTCACCAAACGGGGCAAAGCCAGTTTGAATACGCCACAAATAATAATCGATACAAATACTGAAACAAAAAAAGTGAACAACGCGCCAAAAGCACTCACACCAATCTTGAAATACAAGACATACTGGTCTGTTTGTTCCGGATTAAAAAGCTCTTTTGCCAATTTAATATAATAGCGATCCTCAAAGGGACTATACAGGTAGTAACCATAGCAGAGAGCACCAAAAACACAGATATACAGCAAAAAGGCCAGAAATCCTCGACCCATGGATTTACGCTTACTGCCTTGAATAGTGGAATCAATAATATCGGCTTGTTTGCGCAAATACTCGGATATGGTCAGAAAATCATCACGCCCAAGGTCGCTGGGAGAAGTTTCCAGAAAAAAATCCGCCCGTTTGCGCAAGGCAGTGGCAACGTTTTGTATCTTCGACAATTCAGGTTTGTGCATCATACCTCCATCTCTGTACGCCAAACAACAGCGCCAAGGGAAAGCCGCCTGCAAGAAAGAACGCTTTCACGCGGTCATGGACACGCCACATACAACCAGGCACGGTGCAACACGAACAGTTTTCTTATCACGAGTAAAAAAGGTAAACAACCACCGTCTTCTGTACTTTTTGCGCAAAGAATATCGGAATCCTTTTGAATGTGCCGCCCAGCCCCAGGTACTTTCAGAAGCTTGTCCCACAGAGAAAAAAAGTGAATACTGCGGATATGAATCTACAAACAACGCTTATGAAACGGATTCTCGGCTTTTCTCTCCTTATCTCCTTTATAGCGACATTTCAATTTTATTCGTTTTCTTCCGCAGAATCCTGCATGGAATCCGGAGAGCGCAGAATACTCCAACCTTTTGCAGATAAACGAAAGACTCTTGAATTTTATGTAAAAAAAAGCTGTGGCAAATCTGCACGCACGATCCTTGAAATCAATTCACCTATACATTCCCCAGAACGCCAAGAAAAGTGCAGAAACAAAATCCTCGTCGATGTATATATTTCAACATGCATTTATTTCAGAGATGTTGTTTATCCAGAAGCATTTAATCCATGCTGGGATTGGGGACGAGAACATTACGCACACTGTGTGGCGGGCGATGCAGCATGGTTTGGAAAATGATACACCTGCAATAAAGTACCTGACTACCATAACATGGCTCTGTATCACGCCACTCCACAGGCATTGAACATATAGCAAACCTGAAGCATTGCGACTGTACCTACGATATTGAGTGCACAGTATCTACCCCATACAGCCTATAACAGTATTTTATCATATCATGCCCATGAGCTGCTCATTCTGATTGTTTACGGATTCTGACGGGAAATCGACATCGCGCAAAAAAGTACAATGCTTTCACTGATCATTTCTTTGTGGCATTCTTGCAGCATCCCTGCTCACGCAGCAGATGACAAAACCAACTTTCAAAGGATGCTTAAATGGCAAATGGTATGAATTTCGCTCACTTCTGCAAGACACCTCCCCCACCTAATGGCAGCAGTGTCGCCATAATAGGGGCGGGGCCATCCGGCCTTGCTGCAGCGGGCTATCTTTCCTGCCAGGGATACGAAGTCCATGTATACGACAAACTCCCAAAGGCCGGTGGTCTGATGGTCTTTGGCATACCTGGGCACCGCATTCCTGCGGAGCGCATAGCCAAAGGCGTCGCAAAAATGGAGCACCACAATGTACACTTTCACTTGTGTACGAAGATCTGCACTGAAAAACGACTGCATGTGGATACGGGCGACCATTTTACTCTGGACATGGTCAGCCTTGGCGAACTCGTCGAAGAGCATGACGCAGTCATGATCTGCACCGGCACGTGGATGTCCAGAAAGCTGAATGTTCCTGGCGAAGACTTGGAAGGCGTCTACTCCGGTTTGCAATATCTTTTTCCAATCCGCGCCCTCCATTATGCAGTTGAAAGTGTTTCGGCCATAGATGTGAAAGGCAAACACGTTGCCGTAATAGGTGCAGGCCACTCTGCGGTGGATGTTGCCCACAGCGCCGCGGCACAGGGCGCGTCCAAAGTATGGATGCTTTACCGTCGCACCAGATTCGAGGCCCCATGCGGCACTTTTGAAATCGGACAACTGGAAAAAGCCGGTGTGGAGTGGATGGAACTGGTGACTCCGCTGCGCATTCTCGGTGAGAATCACGTACAAGGCATTGAGTTATTGCAATGCCAGTTGGGGGAACCCGACGCTTCAGGGCGACGCTGCCCCCTCCCGGAATCCGGAAGCAAAAAAACGCTTGATCTGGATGTGGTTGTAACAGCCATTGGAGAGATACCCACCGCCCCCTTTGCCAAAGAACTGGGCCTGGAAAATGTACGCAAAGGCGAGGTCCACTGGTTACAGATGACACGACTGGCAGGCGTTTTTGTTGCTGGCGATGCGCTGAGCGGCCCCAGCAAAATTGGCAAGGCTGTGTATAGCGGTCTGCGCGCTGCGCGCGCCCTGGCCGAATGGCTTGATCTGGCAGCCCAAAACCGTGCCCAGGATTATGATTATGAAAAAGACTCCATCAAGCCGGGCGAGTTGCTCTGATCCGGTAAGGTACATACCCCATGTCTAAACGATTGTTTATAGATTACAGCAAGTGCATCGGGTGCGAGACCTGCGAAATGGTTTGCAAGTTCAACCATGGGCAGCCGCGCATCCACATGACGCGCTCCAAAGCCGGTGTCATGATGCCATTGTATTGCCAGCATTGCGATAACCCCCAATGCCAGCGCGTTTGCACCAAGGGCGCAATCACCCGTGACCTTGACGGCGCCCTGTGTCTTGACAGAAGCGCTTGTGCAGACTGTGAACACAAGGAGTGTCTGCAATTTTGCCCGTTTGGCTCCATTTTTTGTACCGGCGACCTGGAACTGCCAGTGGTGAAATGCGACATGTGCGCCGAACGACGCGAGCAAGGACTGGGCCCCGCCTGTGTGGAGATGTGCCCCTGCCAGGCCATATTATATGTAGATCGCGACGCAGTTCCTTCCCTGCAGACACCTGAAGCGGCAGAAGCCTTCAAACGTGTGATGCAACACGTCAAGCCGCCGAAAGACCTGCCGAATCTGCGTAGTGATGCTGACGACAAGAAAAAGAAGTGAAAACGGCGGACAATCGGGCTTCGCCATTGCCAAAAAGTTCGGAGTTCCGTACACCTGGGCTGACGGGCGCGATTCCCGCCCCGCTGATAGCGACACCGAACCACGCAGCACAAGGAGGAGAGCATGCCACTCATCTCGTTGCGACAGCTATTGGACCACGCAGCTGAAAACGGCTACGGCGTCCCAGCGTTCAACGTAAACAACATGGAACAGGTCCACGCCATTATGCTGGCGGCCTCGGAAACCCAAAGCCCTGTGATTTTGCAAAGCTCAGCCGGAGCTCGCAAATACGCTGGTGCTTCATTCATCCGCCACCTTATTTTTGCCGCGCTGGAACAATGGCCGGACATTCCGCTCTGCCTGCACCAGGACCACGGCGCGTCTCCAGCAGTCTGCATGCAGTCCGTCCAATCCGGATTTTCTTCCGTAATGATGGACGGCTCACTGATGTCTGATGCCAAAACCCCTTCCACCTATGAATATAACGTGGAAGTCACCGCCAAGGTGGCTGAACTGGCCCATGCCTGCGGCGTGTCAGTTGAAGGCGAGTTGGGCGTGCTCGGCTCCTTGGAAAGCGGCAAAGCCGGCAAGGAAGACGGCGTTGGTGCGGAAGGCAAATTGAGCCGCGACCAGATGCTGACGGATCCTGAGCAGGCCGCAGACTTTGTAAAGAAGACCAAGGTTGATGCTTTGGCCATCGCCATCGGCACCAGCCATGGCGCATACAAATTCACCCGCCCGCCGACGGGGGAAGTCCTGGCCATCAGCCGCATCAAGGAAATCCATGAACGTATCCCAGACACGCACCTGGTCATGCATGGGTCTTCATCCGTTCCGCAGGACTGGCTGAAAATCATCAACGACTTTGGCGGCGATTTGGGACAGACGTATGGTGTTCCCGTCGAGGAAATCCAACAGGGTATCAAGTTCGGCGTTCGCAAGGTCAACATCGATACCGACCTGCGCATGGCCTCCACTGGCGCCATACGCAAGCATCTGTCTGAAAAACCAAAAGATTTTGACCCCCGCAAATACCTGAAAGACGCCACCATGGCCATGAAGGGCATCTGCCTTTCCCGCTACGAGGCCTTTGGCACAGCAGGTTGGGCTCCCAAGATCAAGGCCATCTGCCTTGAAGACATGGCGGACCGCTACTTAAAGGGTGAGCTCGAGCCCAAGGTCAAATAACTACAGCAACAACAGTAACTATTACCACCCCCGCCTGGCGCGTTTACATATGCTGCCGAGCGGGGGTGGTTGCAGATCATAAGGAATACAAACATGCCTCAGCAGCACAAAGAGCTTCCCGTCATCATCAGCCCTTCCCTGCTTTCTTCCGACTTCTCGCGTCTGGCCGAAGAACTTGAACGGGTCGAAGCCGCGGGTCTTTCATGGATACACTGGGATGTAATGGATGGTCGCTTTGTGCCGAACATCACCTTTGGGGCGCCTGTCATAAAAGCCTGCCGTAAAAAAACAAAACTGTTTTTTGACGTGCACCTCATGATCGAAGAACCAGGGCGCTATATAGGTGAATTCGTCGATGCAGGCGCCGATCTCATCTGTGTTCACGCCGAATCGGAAATACACCTGGAGCGCACTGTCAGCGAAATCCTTCGACTTGGCGCCAAGCCTGCCGTGGCGCTGAATCCGCACACGCCCTTGAACGTGGTGGAATATCTGCTGCCCGAGCTTTATATGGTGCTGGTAATGAGTGTGAACCCCGGCTTTGGCGGGCAAAGCTTCATTCCCTTCAGCATGGACAAGATCCGTAGCCTTTCCAGGATGATACGCCAGCGGGATTTACAAACCCTGATACAAGTGGATGGCGGTGTGACTCCGGACAACACGCACGCCTTGGTGGAAGCTGGCGCAGATGTGCTTGTTTCAGGCTCGGCCTTCTTCAACTACCCCCCACTGGATGCACGGCACGAAACATTCCTGAAAGCCGCAGCGGGAGAATAGCAGCCAGGCAACGCTCTACTCCAGCAACGCCCATAGCGTTGAAAGATTCATGCGGTCAAAGGCCCCTTCCTTGTCCTTTGGGGTCTCCAAGACCATGGGAACACCAGCCAGGCGTGTATCCTGCAATAGCAGTCTGAAGGGCTCCACCCCCATCTCGCCCTTGCCGATGTGTTCGTGGCGATCTTTACGACTGGCAAAAGGGTTCTTGCTGTCGTTCAGATGCAACAAGCCTATGCGCTCAATCCCCACCAGAGAATTGAAGGCATCCATTGTGGTTGCGTAGGCTTCCGGGGTCCGCAAATCATACCCCGCGCAAAAAGCATGACATGTATCCAGACAGACTCCCAGGTGCTCAGGATACCCGCTTTGTTCAATTATCCAGGCGAGTTCATGAAAATCGGCCCCCAATGAACTGCCCATGCCGGCTGTCGTTTCCAAAAGAATGCGTACATTAGCGCCCTGCAAATCGCCCTCTTCTTCCGCAAGAGCTATGGCGCCATCCAATGCCTGTACATAGCGTTCAAGCCCTGCTTCACGCGCCTTATCTCCCTTGCCCTTGAAATTTCCTGGATGCGTTACCACCAATTCCACACCAAGGGCGCTACAGCGAGCAAGCTCCCCGGCAAAAGCCTGCATGGAACGTTTTCGGGCGGCATCTTCAGGCGAAGCAAGATTGATAAGGTAACTGTCGTGGGAAGCAACTGGATAGCTGCCCCAATCAGCCCGCGCAGCCTTAAAATCTTCGATTTCTTTTGATTCAAGCGGCGGCGTTTGCCATTGTCGCTGATTCCGCGTGAAGATCTGCAGCGCAGTGCCCTTTAAGGCAGCAATGCGCTCCACTGCTTTATGCAACCCACCTGCCGTAGAACAATGAGCGCCAATATATCTCTCTGCAACCATTCCAAAATCACTCTTTTATGTAGCGGACCCAGTAGCGGCTTTCATTCTTGCTATGCTCACCCGTACTCCCATCAGCAGACTGGCTCCAGCTGCAAAACCTTACCCGCACAGGTAAATACAGAGAATCAATACGCAACTCGTGTGCGTAATTATGCGGAATTTTCTCACGCTTGCGGCTTGCAATGCCATCGCAGACTTCTTGCCAGTTGCTCTCGAAAACAGGTGTGTGCACTTCTCCTTGGGCATCCTGTACCAATTCAATGTGCACACCGCACCCTTTTTTTTGTGAATCAACAAGAACCCACGTATTCAGTTCACGAAGATCGAACACCGACTCACTGATATATACCACACGCTCGACACCATGACTCATGTCGTGTTCTCCCGCTGCCAGCGAGAAACGTATGCGGCAACATCAAATTTGCGGCGGCAACCATTACTGTTCATATATCGAATTTTACCGTACACGGGGCGCTCCTTCCACGGGCGGTCATGCAAACCTCCAATGGACCACAACACACCCACGTATCCGTTGGGATCACGTCCGTCCAACTGGTAGCGATCATTCAGCAATATGGCTATTTCTACGGCTTTTTCGGGGCTTTCGCTCCACTCCAGTATCTTTTTGGCCCAATACATGCGCATGTACCCGTGCATGCTCCCGCTTTGCAGCAACTCCTGTTGTGCAGCATTCCATAATACGCTGTGTGTGGCAGCTGCCTCAAACTCCTCAAAATCATACACATAGGGGCGCTGGTCCCCTGCATGTTCATCCAAGGTACGTTGCGCCCAGGCAGAGCACCCCTCCAGATTGTCATAACTTTCCTGATGCAGGCAGAAATTATCGGACAGCTCACGCCTTACAACCATCTCTTCCAGCCAGGCCTGGACATTTTCATCCTCACGACCATACCGTTCCAATACAGCCAATGCGGCTCTGTGAGGTGAAAGCTGTCCAAAATGAAAATAGGGCGACAATCGGGAGACAACGCCGCCATTGGGATCGTTTCGCCGTGCAGCGTAATTGGGAAGGCGTTCATCAATAAACGCATCCAAAGCCTTCGCAGCAGCTCCCCCCCCTGGTGCACACCACTTCACCGCGGCGGGGCCACTGGCTGTGAATTCTCTAAGCAATTCTTCCCAATTGATTTGCGGCGGCTCATGCCGCAAAGGGTACGGGTGTTCATGCAGTTCGGGGTAAGGCTCGAGATATTCGGCAAATCGTTTGGAAATCTTAGGGCGCAAGGTCCGTGCCCCAACTTCCTGCTTGCCGGATATCTTACGACAGGGTGCAATATTATGTCCGTCAATCTCAATCAAAAGGCGGTCACTCAGCCGAGCGACCTGCTGTTGCCACTGCTGCTTGATGCGCAAAGGATCAAAATCCTTAATAATGGCATGGGCATCAAGTTGCTCGGCAAGCCCGGCTACAGCTTGTTCCGGCTCACCTCGTAACAGAAAAAAAGGAATCCCCAGAGATGCAAGATTCTGTGAAGTCTCGCGTAACCCTCGGAGCATGAAATCATACTGACGAGCCCCTGCGTGTAAAAAGGCGTCAGCAAGGCAAAAGACACAGGCCAATGGCCGCTCTTGTGCGCGAGCAAGTTCTTGAGCATAGAGCAAGGGCCAGTTGTCAGCAGCGCGTTGCTCCCTGCTCATCCAGTAAAGCACCGCTCCTTTGCCTTGCTTCCCATGGTGCAGCACATACACCCGATCTGCATGGATTTTTTCGACCTCGTAAGACTGTGAACTCATATAATATGCACCACTTTATATACTTACAGATTGTATCTGATGATAGTGTCACACCTGCAGAAATAATTCCAGTTCTTTTGATTTTCTGGAGCAGCATCGGCTACGGCATTCCTATTTTACTGAAGCGTTATTGCTACATAGAATACTGTTTGCACACCAACTACCCGTAATATGCCCGTTGCTGCCCCTTCAGCTTTTCATGAGATTCCGCCAGAATGGGAAGCATACCGTATTAAAGTAGTTCTTGAACATTCTGTAAAACTATCGCATATTATACCAAAATGACTAATATACTCAAAGAAGAACACAATTGTTGGAAAATATCTCATGCTCGGCGCTTTTCAGTGCTCGTGGATGCGGGGTCTTATTTTTCAGCCCTTTACAGCTCACTGTTACAGGCCAGGCACTGCACCCTGCTGTGTGGCTGGGACTTTCACAGTCGTACCGCTCTTTTGCGCGATGAAAACGACCCCATCGAAAGCAGCCGTTTGCGTAAAGTTCTGGACAGAGCCGCAAAACAATCCCCGGATTTGCAAACGTATGTGCTCGCCTGGGACTATGCCATGCTCTATGCCCTGGAGCGAGAACCCCTTTCTGTGTTCAATTTTGCCTGGCGCTCGCACTCCAGGGTGCACTTCACCATGGATGGGCAACACCCCATCGGGGCATCGCATCACCAGAAAATTGCCGCCTTGGATGACTGTATCGGCTACACGGGAGGGGTAGACATTACCCAGCGCCGTTGGGATATGCCGGAGCACAAGATCAAAGATCCCAGAAGGACAGACCCATCTGGCTCGAAATACGCCCCTTTCCATGATTTACAAGCAGTTGTAGAAGGCGAACCCGCCTATTGGCTTGCCCAATTTATCCGGCAACGCTGGCATAGTGCAACAGGCAAGGAAGTGGCGCCCCCACCCCCTGATATGGAAAGTATCGACTGGAAGCAATCGCCATGGCCTGAGGATGTGGCGGCCGACCTGACAGACGTCAAGGTCGCCGTAGCCAGGACCATGCCTCGTTTCAAGCAACGTTCTTCAGTTAAAGAAATCGAACAGTTATATCTGGACGCCATAGCTTCGTCCAAAAAAACAATATACATAGAAAACCAATATCTTGCCGCCCAGAAAGTCGTGGATGCGCTGGCCACCAGGCTCGCTGGAGATGCACCTCCTGAAGTTGTCATCCTGTTGCCCCTGCACTGTACTGGCTGGCTGGAAGAACAGGTCATGGATTCTTTGCGCATCCATGCCTACAAAACCCTGCGAGAAGCGGACAAACATGACCGATGCCGGCTGTTTCACCCTGCTGCCGATCCTGCAGGGGAACACCCGATCAAAGTCCATTCAAAGTGTATGATCGTGGACGATGCCTTCATTACTCTGGGATCAGCGAATTTGAGTAACCGCTCCATGGGGCTGGATACTGAATGCAACCTAGCTGTGGAGACAAAAAAAGCCACTTCTCAAAAGGGAATAGCAAACATCAGGGAAAGATTGCTGGCAGACCACCTGGGCGCCGACCAGGCACACGTGAGAGCTGCCATGGCGGAACACGGCTCCTTGTTGCAGCTCATCGACGCCGATCACGGGGGCGGGAACAGCCTTGTCCCCCTTGAAAAACATCTTGAAACGACATCCAACGACATTCCCATCGATATGGTGCGCTCACTTGATCCGGAAGACCCCGTCACACTCGATACGTTTCTCGATCAAATCATCGAGACACCGCAGTTTCTGAAGCAAGGCAAAGTACAGCTTACCTTTGCCACGCTCATAATACTGGGGATCGGTGCTCTTGCCTTCTGGCGCTTATCTCCCTGGGGAGGGGCGGATATGGTCTTTTTTCTGGACCAGACCGCCATGCACCTGCGTGAATGGTCCTTGGCGCCATATCTTGTAATTGGAGCCTATGCCCTGGCTGGCATTCTGCCACTGCCCCTCGTCCTCCTGACAGCCATAACAACTTTGATATATGCGCCTGCCCCCTGCTTTTTATACATTGCAATAGGCACTCTCCTTGGCGCTTCCCTTGGCTATATTACAGGGCACTTTCTCGGTAAAAAAACAATCAGACGCATAGTGGGGTCGGGACTCAACAATCTGAGTCGCCACCTGGCCAGAGGCGGATTCATACCTGTTCTGCTTTCCAGACTCGTACCGCTCATGCCCTTCAATATGGTCAATCTCGTTGCCGGTGCATCGAGAGTGCATTACTGGCAGTTCATTCTAGGCACAGCCGCAGGCCTTGCGCCCGTACTGGTGGCCTTTTGCGTAATTGTAGAAGGACTCCGGGAAATGCTCCTTGCTCCATCCTGGCTAACCACCACATTTTTGCTGGGGAGTGGTAGCGCCATTCTTTTTGCATTGTCATTGCTCAAACGCCGGCTGGAGCCATATAAACCAGATGCTGCAATGCAAAAGGAAGATTCTGAGTAATGCCTCGTTTACGACTGGGCACCTGGAACCTCCACAGCTGGGTAGGCGCAGGCGGGAAACGACAGCCCCAACGCGCAATGCGGGTACTGGGGGGCATGGACCCGGACGTGCTTGCCCTTCAAGAAGCCAGCATGCCAACCTTGAATGAATACGCCCCTGCCAAGGAATTCCTCGAAAAACACACAGGGCTATATGCCGGCATCGGCTTTACCCTTGTCCGTGAGGACGCTCACTTCGGCAACGCACTGCTTTCAAAATTACCGTATAAGGAATTACGAAACCACGATATCAGCTACAGCGGGCGCGAACCCCGCGGTGTCATAGAGGCAGTCATCGAAACGGGCGGCGCAACCGTTCAGATAATGGCAACACACCTGGGGCTGCGTTCCCGTGAGCGTCTCCGGCAGGCAGAGACAATTCTGGACCTGGCCCAGCCCAAGACGTTTGATTGCATCATTCTCATGGGTGATTTCAATGAATGGCACCCTGCAAGTAAGGCCATGCAAAGGTTGCGCACCGTTTTTGCCACACCGGCTACGCCACGGACATTCCCCGCCCGCCTGCCCTTGCTGGCCCTGGATCGCATCCTCGCCACCCCCAACGGGGTGCTGCAAAATGTCGCTGTGTTCAAAGACCACGATGCCCGGCTTGCTTCCGACCACTTGCCCCTGGTGGCAGAATTGGCAATCGGCCAATAATCCCCTGTCTGGGCAAGCTCTTTTCTTTTTTTTAAAAAAAAGGAACAAAGGCCAACCAGGCAGTGGCATCAAAAGAGAGGAGACCTGGAAAGTGTGCCTGCCTGCGCCTCTAGCGTGCAATGCAAGCAAACAAAAAAAGGGCATTGCCAGCGCTTGCAATGAAACCGCTGCAACACCCTTTTATATCTAATGGATTACATAAAGTCGGGATCGATACTGGCCTTGCCGTTCAGCAGCATGATCTTGAGGTATTGTACGGTGCGCTCGTCCACCGGAACAATGGGGAAGTGCCCTTTGCAGGCATCACATTGGGCCATTGAAGGCTGCGTGGGGCTGATTATCGGCACTTGCCGTTCGCAAAACGGGCACAAATAAAGATATATAAGTTCCATCCCGGAGGGGCGCACGGGCATAATAGGCTTGTTCTTGTCCTGCATCCTCATCTACTCCGCCAGAAGACTCTGGCCGGTCATTGGTTGCGGCAAATCCTTGCCCCATAGTTGCAAAATGGTGGGGGCGATATCCCCCAACTTTCCTTCCTTGCGAAGGACGCCGTCCTTTTTTCCTTCGTACTGCGCATCCACCAGCACCAGGGGAACCGGATTCTTGCTATGCGCCGTCTGGGGCTCGCCATTCTTGTCCAGCATTTCCTCGGCATTGCCATGGTCCGCAGTCAGCAGCACGCGCCCCCCGGATTCAAGCACCGTGTCCACCAGCCGTTTCACGCAGGAGTCCACGGTCTTGCAGGCCTTGATTGCCGCGTCAATAAACCCCGTGTGCCCTACCATGTCGAGGTTGGCCAGGTTGCAGACAACCAGAGAGTACCGCCCGGATTCCCACTGCTCAAGACAACGGTCTGTAACCTCAAGGGCGCTCATCTCCGGCTTTTGATCATAGGTCGCCACTTCTCGGGGCGAAGGAATGAGCACCCGCTCTTCTTTCTCAAAGGGCTCCTCGCGACCACAGTTGAAGAAGTAGGTCACGTGGGCATACTTCTCGGTCTCGGCTATGCGTAGCTGTTCCAACCCGAGAGCGGCAACGGCTTCGCCCAGAGTGCCTGCATAATCTTCCGGAGAAAATGCCACAGGCAGTCCAAATGAGCTTTCGTATTCCGTCATTGTGGCAAATCCGGCCAGATTGGGCCTGACTTCCCGCGTAAAATGGGGAAAATCTTCCTCAAAAAAAGCCCGGCTGATCTGACGTGCCCGGTCTGCGCGAAAATTGAAGAAAAACAGTCCGTCGCCATCCTGGATGGGGCCGACAGGCGTACCGCCTTCATCCACAATAACACGCGGTTTGACGAACTCGTCATTTTCACCGGCATCATACCCCTGCTGCACGGCCTGCACTGCATCCGGAGCGTGCTCACCGCACCCCAAAGTGAGGGCATGGTAGGCGAGTTCATTGCGCTCCCAGCGTTTGTCGCGATCCATGGCGTAGTAACGTCCCACTACGGTGGCGATGCGGCCATACCCTATCTTGTCCAGGTGGTCCTGCAGTTCCTGCACATAGCCCTTTCCACTGCGCGGCGGCGTATCGCGCCCGTCCAGAAAGGCATGGATGACAGCGGCAACACCGTGAGCCTTGGCTATTTCAAGCAACGCATGAAGATGCTGGACGTGGCTGTGCACACCTCCGTCGGAAATCAGCCCCATAAAGTGCAGGCGCCCCCCCGCTTGTTTTGTTTTTTCAACAAGATCAAGGAGCACAGCATTTTCTTTCAAGGAACCATCTTCGATGGCCATATCTATGCGCGTCATATCCTGATAGATGATGCGCCCTGCACCGATGTTCATGTGCCCTACTTCAGAGTTGCCCATAAACCCGTCAGGCAACCCCACGGCTCTGCCGCTGCAGAGCAGGCTGGTTTCAGGAAATCGGCTGCATATATCCTGCAAGTTCTCTGGTTTGGCCAGAGTGACTGCATTGCCCGGCCCTTCTGGCGCTTTTCCCCAGCCATCGAGGATCAGCAGCATGGTCGGTGTTGGCTTACTCATGAAACGTCGCCCTCCTCATCCTCATCCATGTAGTGGGACTCGTCTTCAGAAGCGTTGGAGTCCGGAGAAGGCGACAGTCCACTCGCGGAATCCTCCGGCTGAAAAAAAACGGGCGCCTGGGCCCAAAGTCCCTCGAGATTGAAGTACCCCCGGACATCCCGCTGGAAAATGTGCACGACCACGTCGTTCATATCCACCAGGACCCATTGCCCCGTCTTGTAGCCTTCTATACCCAACACTTCGTCTTTACGCTCGGAGGCGCATTTCATGAGTGCATCCGCCAATGCCTGGGAATGGCGGACATTGCGGGCTGTGGCCACCAGCATGGCTTCACTTGTGGAGCTAAGACCCTGGAGATCCAGGCCTAAAATGTCGGAAGCCTGTTTTTCTTCCAGGCATCCGGCGTAAAAGTGGGCCTTCTCCAAAGGATTTTCCTGATTCTTTTCGATGTCGTTATTCATTTGCTTCTTGTTTTTTACCCGGCAAATGCACGCTTCATGCGTACTGCGCCAGAATTATATCTTTCAAGCTTCGTTTTGGCACTTTGTGAACGTCTTTGTCATCACGATAATACTTTATGGAGCCCTCTTCACCAAGGGGTTCAATCTCCGCACGCTCTGCAGGGCGGCCCAAGGCAAGCACCAGGAGAATCCGCATATTGGGCGGCAGGTCCAGGACAGCATTAAGATTTTCACGATTGACAGAGCCTAGAATACAACCGCCCAAACCCAGTTCCGTAGCACCTAGCATGATAGTCTGCGCTGCGATACCCTGGTCGCAGATAACCTTGTCGGTTATACTTTCGTCCAGACAAATCACAATATATGCAGCAGGGCGTTCGCCCTCTTTGGGACCAGGCCATTTAGCCAAATAAGCCGCCCATCCCAGACTTTGAAATATTGCGGCATTCTTTTCTTTCTCACAGCACAAAACATATTTGAGCGGCTGAAAGTTTGCGGCCGATGCAGTGCAGCGAGCAAGGTCCACAAGAGATTCAAGCGTCTCCATGGGAACAGGTTCATCTTCCAAAAAGCGTCGGTAGCTGCGCGTTTTAAGCACCAGGTCGCGAAAATTCATTGAATACCCTCCTGGCAAAAAGTCCCCAGGGGCAAAAACGGTTAAAAAAAGGTAAAGCATCCATTTGCCATGCCATACCCGGCCATTTCGTGGTCATACTCATAAAGCAATCACCGCATCCTTGCAATGCAGCCACCACATACAATACAGATTTCCAAACTGCTGTTTTCCCCTCCTAAAAACCAAGACAGCCTCCTCTAATCCTTTGCGAAGCCGCTCGGCTCATGCTATGCAAGCATACCCAACCTGACACAGGGTATTCACGTCGTTCAATAGATACTATTGCGGAGGCGAAGCACCCGATGCAGCCCACGATCATGAAACAGGCGTACAGCCGCTTCAAGGGCGATGTTTCATCTCTTTTTACCCAACTTCATGAATTGGCCGTTGAACTGGGCGCCCAAGACCACAGGGAGGCGGCAGCCAAACTCATAACCAACCTGAACCAGCCTTTTTTGTTCGTCGTTGTGGGCGAGGTTAAGGCCGGTAAAAGCAGTTTCATCAACGCCCTCCTTGGCGAAGATATTTGCCGCGTTGCACCAGACCCCTGCACCGATGTGATTCAAAAGATCACACACGGAGAGGAACGTTCCGAACGACGTGTCAACGAATATCTCAAGGAAGTATTCCTTCCTGTGGACATACTCAAAGACGTGGCCATTGTAGATACGCCCGGCACCAACAGCATCATCCAGGGGCATCAAATAATCACGGAACGCTTCATTCCGGAAAGCGACCTCGTGATCTTTGTTTTTCCTGCCCTCAACCCCTACGTTAAGTCCGCCTGGGATTTCTTCAACCTGGTGCACGCAACCTGGCACAAAAAAATCGTTTTTGTCCTGCAACAGGCCGACCGCGCCACCCCTGAAGAACTGGAAACCAGCCGCCGTCGCGTGGCCGAATACGCAGCCGAACGCGGTGTTGAAGCGCCGCGCATCTTTGCCGTCTCCGCCAAGCAGGAAGTCGAAACACATGACGACAGCGGCATGGCCGAACTCTGGGACTTCATCCGCGCAACCATCACAGGCGGGCGTCATTATGTGCTCAAGATGGAATCCCTGCTCGTGACCGCCCAGACAATCCTGGATAATGCGGGCGCAGAATTGTCCCGTCAGCAAAATGCTCTAGAGCAGGACAGAATAGAAGAACAGCGGATCATCGACCGGCTGGAGCAGGCAAAACAGTCCGCGGACAGGGAAATGGACGCCCTGAAAGCCAGATTGCTACAGGCTTACGATAAGCAGGCTGAGCAGGCCATAGAAGAATTTGAAAACGGCTTGAATGTATTCAATCTCATCAAAAACTCCTTTTCCGGCTTTTTGCATCGAAAGAATTCCTTCAAGGACTGGATGAACGATCTCAACGAGCGTTTCACCACACAGTTGGCGCTCAAGGCGGAAGCCCTTTCCCGAGAAGGTGCGCAAGCCGTGACAGCCACCACGGTGGCCTCCATGCAGGCTCTTCTGGACGATTTACGCGGCGGCCGAGCCTTGGCTTCCTTTGGCAGCACGGATGTTAACGTGCCAGCCATTGCCGGGCGCAGGCTGGAAGTCATAGATGAGGTCATCGCCAAACTCAAAACATTGCTCAGTGATGCAAGCTTAGGCGAAAAGCTGACCCCGCAGGTGTTGCGCAGCATTGGCGACCGCACTGTCATGGGGGGCTTTATCACGGCTATTGGTGCGATTATCGCTGGCGCAACACACATTGTAGTGTTTGATGTCACAGGCGGTGTATTCGCCACAATTGGGGCATTGCTGGCCATCAATACCCTGGCGTTCAAACGCGGGTCCATCGTTAAAACCTTTAAGAAAGGTTTCAAAGACGGGCGTGACCAGTTCGACGAACAACTCTCCGATCTTTTACCCGCCAGAACCCAGGCCATTTTCGACGATCTCGTCCAAATTTTTGCCCCCTTCTTCCAAAATATTGATGAACGGGAAGAAACCCTGCGCCTTTTGGATGAAAAGAGAAAAGCCCTGGGCGAACAGCTCGCAAAGGAACATGAACGCCTGGACTCTTTGAAGGAGTGAGATGCCTTGCTTTTATGTAAAGCGGGTGATGCCCTTGACCCCTCTGCGCGATTGAGGCAGGACCTTAATAAGAGTCTATTATAATGGAAAAACAAGATATCCTGCTTTCAGTTTCACACTGACGTAATCAAGGCAAGCCGATACCGGGCTGACCTTGCAGTAAACGGGAATGGTTGCGTCGTTGCGTCTCCCGTAATATGAAATACCTCTGCCCGTCATTCGGCCTGCAGGCCAAGGATAAACTGCCACTGGGCGCCAGCCCACTCGACCCTGAGGGGAGGAGACACACCGTCATGATCTTTAATCAGAAAATGGAAACCCTGCCGCGCGAAGACCTTGAGCAACTGCAACTGCGCCGCTTGCAGAACCTGGTAACGCGGGTTTACGCCAACGTCCCTTTTTATCGTAAAAAAATGGATGAAATGGGGGTCTCCCCCGGTGACATCCGCACGCTGAGCGACGTCAAGCTGCTCCCGTTCACTCAAAAGCAGGACCTTCGCAACCATTACCCCTTCGGCCTTTTTGCCGTGCCCAAGGAAAGCATTGTCAGGCTGCACGCTTCCAGCGGCACCACAGGCAAGGCAACCGTGGTCGGTTACACCCAGCGCGACCTGGAAAACTGGGCCGAATGTATAGCCAGGTCCTTTGGCTGTGCAGACGTGGGGCCGCGTGACGTAATCCACAACGCCTATGGCTATGGTCTTTTTACGGGCGGTCTTGGCGCCCACTATGGTGCAGAACGCCTGGGCGCCACAGTTGTGCCCATGTCTGGGGGCGCTACCAAACGCCAAGTATCTCTTCTCCGGGATTTCGGCGCCACAGCTATCTGTTGCACGCCTTCCTACATGCTGTTCCTGGCGGAAACGGCCCAGGAAGTCGGCATTGATTTTAAAAGCCTGCCCCTCAGAGTCGGCATCTTCGGCGCTGAGCCCTGGACGGATGAAATGCGGCGGGAAATCGAAACCAAATGCGCCATTAAGGCCACGAACATTTACGGACTCTCTGAGGTCATGGGCCCCGGCGTCTCCATGGAGTGTGTCGAAGCGCAAAACGGTATGCACATTTTCGAGGATCACTTTCTGCCTGAGATCATCGACCCCGAATCGGGAGAACCGCTCCCTCCTGGCGAAGAAGGCGAACTCGTTTTCACGACCCTGACCAAGGAAGGCATTCCCCTGCTTCGCTACCGTACTCGCGACATGACGTCCCTCGACTATACCCCCTGCATCTGCGGCCGTACTATCGTACGCATGAGCCGGATTATGGGGCGCAGTGACGACATGCTCATCATACGCGGGGTCAACGTCTTCCCGTCCCAGATCGAAAGCATTCTGCTGGAAGCCGAAGGCGTTTCGCCTCACTACCAGATCATCGTCAATCGCGAAGGCAATCTCGATAACCTCGAGGTTCAGGTGGAAGTCAGTGAATCCATGTTTTCTGACGAAGTCAAAAAACTACAGCTTAAAGAAAAGCAGATTCAGAAAACCATCAAGGAATTTCTGGGCGTCACGGCCAAGGTCAAACTTGTGGAACTGCATTCCATCGAACGTTCGATCGGCAAGGCCAAACGTGTTATAGACAACCGTAACCAATAAAATTGCCCTGGCCAGATAACACTTGAAGCAGAGCATGAAAAAGCGAGGAACGCCATGAAAGTGGAACAAATCTCGATATTCCTGGAAAACAAGGCTGGACGTCTTGCAGAAGTTACCCGCACCTTGGCCGAGGCCAAAGTCAATATCCGCGCCCTGTCCCTGGCAGACACATCGGACTTCGGTATCCTGCGCCTCATTGTAACGGATATTGAAAAGGCCAAAACCGCGCTCAAGGATAACGGCTTTACCGTCGGACGCACCACCGTTGTTGCCGTAAAGGTGCAGGACAAGCCCGGTGGTCTGGCTCACATTCTCAGCGTACTCAGTGAAGAAGGCGTTAATGTCGAGTACATGTACGCTTTTGTGCAACAGAGCGGTGAAAACGCCATTCTCATTTTCCGCTTCGACCGTACAGATCAGGCCATTGAAATCCTGCAACGCAACGATATTCCCATCGTGCCCGGCAAGGATATTTACAGCATCTGATTCCTTTACGGACACCAGCACAGCCGGAATAATCAACGGGCCTTGCAGCAATACCTGCAAGGCCCGTCTTTTTTGAACGTTAGTTAATCTGCCTTTTTATTCGCGGATACTTAAAGCAGCGTGCGACACAACTTCAAAAGCACAGGGGCAAGCAGAACAACCAGAATAATGCGGGTAATGTGAAAGGTCAGTACCAGGAACAAGTCGATATTAAGACCACCGGCCATGCCGGTCATGGCGGTCATTGCTCCTGGGCTGGTGCTGATGAAAGCGGTAGTCAGATCCATGCCCCAATATTTTGAAAACAAAATGGCCATGCAACTTCCCAGAAGGATAAGCAACAAAGCTGAACTCAGAATTGGAATCGCAAAAAACTTTAGCTGATGCAGCATATTCGGGGAAAAGCTTACCCCCACTGCTGCGCCTACTATAACCTCAAGGACAAAAGGCCACTGCTTGGGGAGGGCCATTGGCTCCCCAAGTATCAGCTTCACAATGATGACACTGAGCATGGCGCCTATTATCGTTCCACCCGGGATATTAAAACGGCTGACGCCCCAGCCACCAAGAAAGGCCACTCCTAAAATTATTGCAAGATTTATGAGTTGATGCATTGTCAGACCAAACCGAGAATTAATAGTGTTTTTGAACCCTTGCCTTTTTCCGTAAAAGCGAGAGCATCCTACGCCTAGAGTTGTTGCCCTGCAATGCGATTTTCCCTGTTTGAAAATACCGAACGCCTTACCGATAAAAACACAAAAAGCCTCACAGCCCCTTTACAGGTACCGTAAAGATTGAACCGACCAGGGTGTCGGGAAAAAAACGGAGAGCTACAGAGAGTGACTTCCGCCCTCTAACCGAGGGTGCTGCCTTCTATCCGGTCAAAAGTGGATATCGACCTCGGTGCCAACGGGAATGGTCCTGGCCAACTCGATACCGTCGTCATTGAACATACGAATACACCCCAATGAGACTCGTTTACCAATCATGGAAGGCCGGTTTGTGCCGTGAATGCGGTATCCGCCGCCATTATTTGCATGTGAGAGTATTATCTTCACAGCCCCCATCGGATTATTGGGCGCTCCGGGCGCCACAGGGACCAAACGCTTACCGATTTGCCGGGCTCTACTCTTCATGTTTTGTGTTGGATACCACCAGGGGTCATAATCAATGCCCATGACCATGCCCGTGCCACTGGGCCAGGGAGTGCCAGGCTTAGCCGTGGCCACCTGAAAGGGGCGCACAAGCCGTTTGCTTCCATCTGACAAAATCTCATACAGCCAAAGCGTGCATTTACTGACGCTGATTTCCACTTTATATTTCTTGGGACGCTGCGAAACAGGGCCCAGCTGCTCGTAGGTTACATGAGCTTTTGGTATCGAAGCCAGATCCATGGCCGCATTTTGATTTTTTGCAGCTATTGCAGGCGCATTGTTCGCCACCCGCAACGTGCTACGCCGCACTTTGTTTTTAGATTCCGGAGCATTAGCAACTACAACTGGCGTGGGGGCTTCCTTGAAGCGTACAACGACACGACGATTCAACGAACGCCCTTCTTTGGTTGCATTGGAAGCCACAGGGTCCAGTTCCCCCTTGCCAATAACTTCCATCCGGTCAGGTGAAATGCCGAAATCCTTAATGAGGGCAATCTGCACTGCCAACGCCCGCTGATAGGACAGCAATTCATTGTTCTCACGCTCCCCTACATTATCCGTATGTCCTTCAATCACAGCATTAAGCGTTTGATTTTCCTGAAGGCGCCTGGCAATCGCAGCCACGGCGGGGGAAAGTTGCTCCTGCACCCTGGAACGCCCGGAGTTAAAGGTAAAGGTCAATGTATCAGATGCAGCAACATCCGCGGTCACCGCAGGAGCATTATGCCTTGCTGCCCCCTCTGTTGACGCGTTGATTGTTTTTGCTTCTTCTTTAACCGCGGCAAGGACGGATGGAGCAATAGGCGCCACATGCGGCATACTGACGACGATGGCAGCCAAAGCACCCTTTTCCAAGGTGATGCCAGCATTCTTGACCTGGATACGAGGAGGGGCAATATTGCAATTGGAAACTATAAAGTCTGCGATGTGCTGCGCCTGGGCTTCGGCGCGGGATGCAGCCGCGACCTCTATACTCACAACCGACTCAGGCACTGCCTTGAGAAGTAAATAAAAGGCATCAAAATCATTAGAGAAAGCCTGTCGCAAGGTGGATTGCGAAAGAGATTCGGAAGATTCAACCACTAGTCGGACTTGCCCGTGGTTATTTCGAAATGCATGAAGCAATCGCTTGTTGTGGTCCGTCTTTGCTGCTGTAGATGCAATGCCTGGCTCTTCTTTTACCGCGTTGGCATTTTTCTTCCCCTGGATGGCGCCAGCAGGCGATGCAACAGACGCCACTTGCGCCGTATGATGGGCGCAGCCAGCGAACAAGAACAAGCAACACACAAGCAAAACAAGTGACCTGGCCATATAACACCTCCACCCCGAACTAACTATTTCCAATGGACCAGCCTCGCCCGTAAAACGAGCACTACCGGCCATGGCATTTACTATTCACGCATAATGAGAAGCTCCTGCCAAACATAGAATCGTCCACAACAGGAACAATTCGCATCCCCGAGACAGGATTTTTTCAATACCTACTGGCCACAAAATCGCACATAACATACACATAGTATACGACATCCACACTTTTCCGCAAGACAAAGGTGATAATTTGCATCACTTTTAGATTTTATTTAGAATTAATCAATAGACTATACAACCCTTGAAAAGTGTTTTCACAGTACAGCACCACTGCACTACATAGTTAAAGGAACCAGGTTTCACCTATGTATTCATCACTCAGGCCTCCCGATTCAAACCTTGAAGTAAACCAGATTGAAAACAACATATGGAAAATTCCCAGGCAGGGAAAAATGCTTGTACCGGCATTCTTATTTGCCAACCAACAGCTTATCCAGGGTCTGGACCAGCTTGTTTTCACCCAACTGGCAAATGTGGCCAGCCTGCCCGGCATAGTGGAAGCAGCGTACGCCATGCCGGATGCACATTCAGGCTATGGGTTTCCTATTGGTGGGGTGGCGGCATTCTCAAAGGAAAAAGGCGGAGTCATTTCTGCCGGTGGCGTAGGGTTTGATATTGCTTGCGGCGTACGTGCATTGCTCACCCCACTTGCCGCCCAGGATATCCGCGACAAACAGAAGGAACTGGCAGACGCCCTTTTCAAGGCAATTCCGGCTGGCGTAGACAAAGGTGGCGAACTGGTTCTCAATACCCGCGAAATGGAAGCAGTGCTGCGCCACGGTGCACACTGGGCAGTATCCAATGGATTCGGTTTTCAGAGCGACCTTGAACGTTGTGAAGAAAACGGCATGATGCAAGGGGCGCTTCCGGAAATGTTTTCTGACAAAGCCAAGGAACGTCAGAAAAATGAGGTGGGCACCCTTGGTCCGGAAACCATTATCTGGAAGTTCAAGAGGTGGTTGAAGTCTTCGATACGAATGCAGCCGAGATATTCGGTCTGCGCAAAGGGCAGGCAGTGTGCTCCATACATTGCGGCTCACGTGGACTGGGGCACCAGATTGGTAAGGACTATATGCAGCGTATGCGGGAAGAGGCGCAACGCCACGGGCTCACGTTGCAAGATCCACAACTTGCTTGCGCCCCCTTGCGTTCACAGCTTGGCAGGGAATACCTGGGGGCCATGCGCGCTGGCATCAATTGCGCCCTTGCCAACCGGCAGGTTCTCACCCACCTGGTGCGCAAGGCCTTTGCTTCGATTTTTGGTGATGCTGGGCTCCCAATAAGCTTACTGTATGATGTCTCCCACAATACCTGCAAAGAAGAGCGCCACATGGTTGGTAACAGGGAAATGACTCTTTTCGTCCATCGCAAAGGCGCGACACGCGCCTTCGGCCCTGGAACTCCCGGACTGCCGGCGCCATTCTCCATGACAGGCCAACCCGTGATCGTAGGGGGCAGTATGGGAACACGCTCCCATATTCTCAGAGGTTGCAAAGAGAGTGCTTCCCAGGCCTTTTCCTCCGCCAACCATGGCGCAGGCCGGCAAATGAGCCGTTCTCAGGCCAAAAAGCAATTTCAGGCTCGCGATGTTGCCACGAAGCTGGAGCGCAAAGGTATTTTCATACGGGCCGGCAGCTTCAGAGGCATTGCTGAGGAAGCTCCGGGCGCTTATAAGGATGTGGAAAATGTCGTAGAGGTCGCCCATGCCACCGGCCTGGCAAGAAAGGTTGCGGCATTGGCGCCCATCGTCTGCGTCAAAGGTTGACGCACGAAAAAGCTGGCGTAGAATATTTCCTTTATATTTGAACACAAAATCTGAAACATCCATTCAGGAGAAGATCATGGACGTACAACAAGCCATTGAAGCCCGGCGCAGCATCCGCAAATATACTGGCGCCCCCTTGGATGAAAAAAGCATTCGAGAACTGTTGGAAGCGGCCCGGCTTGCACCCTCAAGTGTGAACAGCCAGCCCTGGCGTTTCAAAGTCATAACAAAGCGCGAGGAGATCGACTGGATAGCCTCGGAAGGCAGCAAGGGGCAACGCTGGGTCTCCAGCGCAGGCGCTGTGTTCCTGTGTTGCGTGGATACCAGCGCATACGTCGATGATTCACGTAAGATGTACAAATATCTGAAGGATAGTGGCGCCCTTGTCCCCGACATGGTGCCAAATCTTGAACAAATGATGGAGCGCATGAACGGTCTGCCGCAAAGCACTCTCAGGCTGGCAAGCGCCATCAATACCGCCATCGCCATGACCATGATGATGCTTCGCGCAGTCGACATGGGGCTGGGAACCTGCTGGATGGGTATGTACGACGAAGAAAAGATGAAGGAACACTTTGCAATTCCGCAGGAACTGGACCTGGTGGCGCTATTGGCAGCAGGGCATCCTGAGGAAGCCCCTGATCAACGCCCCCGAAAAAGCATGGATGAAATCATCATCCCCTGACCTGAAGCGTCTTTGCAATACATGCGGGAGAAGCACAACCCGTGTTTCTCCCGCTTTTTCCGCCTCATGTTACAAGGCCTGTGCCACGGCCGCCACCCCCAAGAACAGCAGCAACCCGCCGCAGCACCGTTGTATCAGCGGCATACGGTGCATAACCTTCTGACGCAAATGCCCCCCACCAAAGGCGATGGCAATCCACCAGAGCATGGAGCCACAAAACACGCCCGCCACAACAGTAGCTGCATGGCCGACCTGTGTATGCGCCTGCCCCACTCCCAAGCCTGCAAATATGGCCAAAAAAGCAGCCAGGGTCATGGGATTGGTAAGAGCAAGAAGAAAGACCGTAACAAAGGCGCCAGCCAACCTGTGATAGGCAGCGCCAG
Organism: Desulfovibrio biadhensis; assembly: GCF_055388615.1. Classification (NCBI taxonomy): domain Bacteria; kingdom Pseudomonadati; phylum Thermodesulfobacteriota; class Desulfovibrionia; order Desulfovibrionales; family Desulfovibrionaceae; genus Desulfovibrio; species Desulfovibrio biadhensis. The sequence goes on along the minus strand of NZ_AP042477.1, from coordinate 4,213,581 downwards.
CAACCGCCACGGGTTTGTACCGGCGCAGCATTAAAGCTCCCATGCCGCACAACAATACACCGCCCGCTATCTGGATGAGGAAATGGTGGTTGTCCAAAAACCTTGAAATAAAATGCAGACCAAAGGCTGCGGCCGCGCCATATAAAGAATCGGCAACGGCTGCAGCCAGTCCGCTGAGAAGCCCCGCCAAGACCCCGCTGGAAATGGTGCGCTGCAAACACAGCACCCCTACCGGTCCCAAAGGCAGGGCTATGACAATCCCTATCAATAAACCCTTAAAGTAAAACTCGAGCACGGGCGAACCTCCCCTGCTCTAACAAAGTCAGATACTATAAACTTTCCAGCATATCTGCGATGGCGTAGAGCTTGCCAGGCTTTTGCCCTGACAGCCATTTTGCAGCGCTTATGGCGCCCTGGGCAAAATTCTCACGGGAATGCGCCTGGTGTGTTACTTCTATGCGCTCACCGGGGCCCATAAAATACATGGTGTGGACCCCCACGACATCGCCCCCTCTGATGGTCTGAATGCCGATTTCCTCATGAGGGCGCTCGCCGATGATACCTTCACGGCAACAACGCTTAGTTTCGTCCAGGTCCCAATCTCTGGCCTCCGCCAGGCACTGGGCCAGCTTAAGCGCGGTACCACTGGGTGAATCCTTCTTTTTGGAGTGATGCAGTTCCACCATTTCCATATCGTAGTTTTCGCCAAGCATACGCACCAGCCGGGGGAGAAGCTGCAGCAAAACATTAATGCCCAGGCTCATGTTCGGCGCCCAAAGCACAGGAGTGGAGTTGGCTGCTTCTTCCAGCACCGCCACCTGCTCCGGATTCAGCCCTGTAGTGCCAGAAACAAGAGGATTGCCATACTTAGCAGCGGTCCTGGCGGTTTCCACAGTCCCTTCAGGCGATGTGAAGTCGATAATCACCGCACCTTTGGCCTCGGGCAATACTTCATCCAGACTCGTGCCCTTTGTGCAGACAAACCCTTCAAGCCCCTTTGTACATGTAGGGCGCTCAACCACTCCAGCAAGCGTAACATTTGGGTCCTGCCCTACCAGACTGGCAACGGTAGAGCCCATCCGCCCCATAACTCCGTTGATGACTACGGCTACACTCATTTCTGCCTCCCAAAAACGATTACTGTTGCAGGGCGTCAGCCCTTGATTTTTTCTATTTCCCTTATAAAGGCCTCCCGCTCTCCTTGTTCAAGAAGCTCGAAAAACCTTTGATAGCCAATAACCGGCACGCCAAATCCCGCTGCTTTTTCCAGTTTGCTGGCGCCAGCGTTTTCCCCCTGTACCATGAAATCGAGTTTTTTCGATACCGAACCAGGGGTTGCGGCTCCAGACCGTTCCAGAAGTTGTTTAACCTCATCCCTGTTCATATCGGGCAGCGCCCCCGTAACGAGAACGCGCATACCTGCAAGCGGCGCATCACCTGAAGCTTTTTCAGCAGGGGACTTAGCAGCTTGCGGCCAGAGCCCGAGCTCGCGAAACCGTTCAAGCAGCTTGCGATTATTCTCGGCATGGAAGAAAGCGCGCACAGACGCGGCAACTTCAGGCCCCACGTCATCCACTTGCATGAGTGACGTTTCGTCAGCTTGCATCAAAGCATCCATGCTCTGAAAACGGGCGGCCAATGCCTTGGCAGTCTGCTCTCCCACATGGCGAATACCCAGTGCACGGATAAACTTTGGCAGGGTTGCGGTTTCTTTGGCGTGTGCAATGGCGCTGACAATGTTCTCAGCAAGCTTGTCCCCCATGCGATCCAGGGGCAAAATATCTTCCTTGCCAAGTGTAAACAGATCAGCTGCAGAGTGTAGCAATTCCTTGTCCACAAACTGCTCCACCCATTTTTTGCCCAGTCCTTCGATATCCAGACCGGCTTTTGAAGCAAAATAAATGATGCTCTGCCGTCTGACGGCAGGACAACTGACATTCTGGCACCGGCGAACAGCCTCGCCAGGCAAACGGGGCGCTTCGTCATGGCACACGGGGCAATGATCCGGAAAAGAAAAAGCAGTGGCATTCTGTGGTCGTTTCTCGCGGACCACACGGACAACTTCCGGGATGACATCTCCAGCACGTTGTACAATGACTGCGTCGCCCTCTCGCAAATCCTTGGCAGCTATTTCATCTTCATTATGCAGCGTAGCGCGAGAAATGGTTACGCCGCCAACGGTAACAGGCTCCAGAATCGCAACGGGAGTCAAAGCGCCGGTACGTCCCACCTGAATTTGAATTTCCTGCAATTTCGTTTCGGCCTGATGCGCCTTGAATTTAAGAGCAATGGCCCAACGTGGAAAACGCGCCGTAAAACCAAGCTCACGCTGCACATCCAAAGGATCAACCTTTGCCACCACCCCATCTATTTCAAAGGGGAGGTTTGCGCGCTCTTTCTCCAGCCTGTGAAAATACTCCAATACCTCGCCGGGAGATGCACACAACACCGCCTGGGGCGGTATGGCAAAGCCCAATGCACCAAGATCACGCATGATGTCGCTCTGCGTCTGCCAGCTGGCTTCGGGCCAGTCCACTTCCCCTACGCCATACACCACAAATCGTAAGGGGCGTTTTGCGGTGATGCGAGAATCCAGCTGCCGCACGCTACCGGCCGCAGCATTACGCGGGTTGGCAAAGGCCTTGCCCCCTTCTTCCAACTGCCGACGATTCAACGCCTCAAAATCCTTATGCCGCATAATCACTTCACCACGAACCTCAAGCCGCGCAGGAAGGCCAGCTTTTGTCTCTCGCAGTCGCAAGGGGACCGATCCTACTGTGCGCAAATTGGCGGTGACGTCTTCACCAACTTCACCGTCCCCTCTGGTGATGGCGGCAACAAAACGCCCGTCCTCATATATACATTCCAGAGCCAGGCCATCCATTTTTGGATCGACCCAAAAACCAAGGCGCTCCACATTCCGGGGCAAAGCGCGCTGTATACGCCCAACGAATTCATTGAATTCAGAATCTGAAAACGCGTTGTCCAGGCTATACATGCGCAAGCTGTGGCGTCGCTGTTCAAACTGATCCAAGGGGCGCCCGCCTACGCGCAACGTTGGCGAATCAGGCGTACGTAATTCCGGATGCGCTTTCTCCAATTCAAGCAACTCCTGGAAAAGCGCATCGTATTCGGCATCCGTTATTTCAGGATCATCCAGAACGTAATACCGGTAGCCATGATGCTCTAAGGTCTTTCTAAGGTGCTCTACCCGTTCCTGCAGCGTGTCGCCCATTGTCAGCTCATTGGTTTGGCCACCGGTTTACGACCGACATGACCGTTGCCATAAAATTGCACATCTTGCCATTCTTCGACTTTCGTTTAAGTATCGCGGCTGTGGATACCGCAGAGAGCAACACCTTACAACTAGTCATTGCACGCTACAAGGAGGACGTCTCCTGGGTAGCGGAAACCGGCATACCCGCCACAGTTTACAACAAGGGCGACGCCATGGATCCATGCCCTGCGGCGTGTATTCCTCTTCCAAACATCGGCCGCGAATCCCACACCTATCTCCACCACATAGTCAGACATTATCCCCATTTTCCCGGGCATACCGCCTTTTTGCAAGGCTCCCCCTTCATGCACTTGCCGCAAGGCATGGGGGCGCAGGCCCTTGCCCAAGAATTGCGCAGACTGGCAGCCAAAGGCGTCCCCTTTAAAGGGCTGGCCTACTACACATTGAAATGTGACCATCTCGGCCGTCCACATGATCTGAAATCACCACAAAATGAAGGAAAATGGGCAGGATGGGGACGCGATATCCCCGTGGGAGAGGTATACGGCAAACTTTTTTCAGGGACAGTGCCTGAACGGTACCACGCCAAAGGCGTTGCTGGCTGTTTTATTGTTTCACGCCAGCGGCTTCTCTCCCGCCCTAAAGCCCTTTATGAACGGGCCCTGCAAATCATTCTCGACGACCCCAACGATGCATACAACACCGGCCATGCCTTCGAGCGTCTCTGGTCTGTTATCTTCAATGGCTACAGCGCCTTGCACGAAAACTGCTACTAGCTTTTACTCCCCGATGCGAGTTGCGCCAGCTACCTTTCCATTTGTAGACAGAACCACACCTTTTCTGCATAGCATGGGAGTATAAATCTTCTTTTACACGCCCACTGCGGCAGCGCCGTCTGCAAAGGAGTACAAATGCCTGATATTGCCTCCAAAATAACTACCGACGAACTGAAGAACATGCTTTCATCCCAAGAACATCTGGTTGTGGACACCCTTCCTCCGGAACATTTTGAACGAAGACACATTCCCGGCGCTAGGCAGGCGTGCGTCTATGAAGTCAATTTTCTGCAGCAAATTACAGACCTGGGCGCCACTCCAGAGACTCCAATAGCGCTGTATGGTGCAGGCCCGCTTTCCCAGGACTGCCTTTGCGCTGCAAACAAGCTGCTCCAGGCTGGCTTCAGCAATGTTTTCATCTATCGCGATGGACTGGAGGGATGGCGCAATGCCGGCTACTCCCTGGAAGGCACAGCTCCTGACGAAGTAGACGCGCCACACCCGGAACTGACCTTGGAACAGGAGCGCTACACCCTGCTCCCTGCTGAATGCGCTTTCACCTGGATAGGGCGCAACAACAATGGCAGACACTGGGGCACGCTTCTTGTCAGCGAAGGACACCTTGAGAAAAAGCAGGGGGGCGACGGCCAAGAGCTTGAAGGCCAGTTCCAGCTTGATATGCATAGCATCCGGAATCATGACCTGGAAGGGGACGCCATGCGCCCGGTGTTGGAAGAGCACCTGAAGTCGGATGACTTCTTTTTTTCCCAGTCGTTCCCAACTGCAACATTTACGATTGACTCAATGCGCCCCATCACTGAGTCCTGTGCGACAACCGCCAATTTCGCCGTAGAGGGGGAACTGGCGCTCCGGGGCCTGAAGCGCAAAGTGGCATTCGACGCTCAATTGCGCAATGTCGCTGATGGGCGCCTGGGTTTCATGGCGCATTTTGACCTGGACCGTACGCGTTGGGGGGTGATCTATGGCTCAGCGCGTTTTTTCCACCATCTGAGCTACCATCTGGTGTGGGACACCATAAGTATTGAATTTCGTCTCATACTGGATTGACAGTACCAACCTGATACCAAGAAAAGGCGCGCAAGCAGATAATCCCTGCTTGCGCGCCTGTTAGTTGATACGTGTTACATTCTACTCGCTGCGCAATTCAGCGATAATCCGCTGCAAGGATTCCAAAAGCTTGGAGAGTTCGTCCACAGCGTCAGAAGCTTCTTCCATAATATGCGCGGTTTCCTGTGAGATATCATTGATCTCGGTAAAGGAGCGGTTGATTTCCTCACTGGTCGCGGATTGTTCTTCACTCGCCGTGGCAATGGAGCGCACCTGATCCGTGACGTTGTCCACGAGCAACACGATCTCGCGCAGGGCGCCGCCCGATTTCTCTGCCAATTCAGTTGCATGGGCAACAAGCTCAACTGCCTGTTCCACCTGCTGCACGTTTTGACGGGTGCTGTCCTGAATGCCAGCAACGGTATTGCCAACTTCCTTGGTGGCAGCCATGGTCTTCTCAGCCAGCTTGCGCACCTCATCAGCAACAACGGCAAAGCCGCGTCCTGCTTCGCCTGCGCGAGCCGCCTCGATGGCAGCGTTGAGAGCAAGCAGGTTGGTCTGGTCCGCAATGTCGGTAATCACGTTCATGACCTGATCAATGGCTTCGGCCTGGCGATCGAGATCATCCATGTTGTTCTTGAGCTCCTGGGCCTTGTCCTGCACCTGCGAAATGGCGGCCACAACCTGACTAACCACTTCGGAGCCATAACTCGCCTGGGATTTTGCCTTGTCGGATGACTCTGCAGAAGATGAAGCGTTGCGTGCGACATCGAGAACAGCGGTGTTCATCTCTTCCATGGCGGTGGCAGTTTCATCAGCTCGGGCGGACTGTGTTCTGGCGCCGTCGTTTGCCTGCTGCACCCGTTGCAGAAAGCTGTCCGTCGCACGTTGCAAACGGTTGGCTACTTCATCAATGCGTTCAGATGCCTGTATCATGCCTTCCCGTTTTGCGTCCTCGGCCTTCCGGGCAGCTTCCTCCGCGACTTCACTGGCATGACGGCAGGCTTCTGCTTCCCGCTCGGCTTCCTCGGACTTCTGCTCGGCTTTGCGCATAGTCTCCTTGAGCTTCTGCGCCATGGTGTTCAAGGATTCACCCAAACTGCCAATTTCATCGTCTGAACGTACATTTACCTTAGTATCAAGATTACCTTCTGCAATCGCATGGGCAACCATGGTGGCGTCCTTGATGGGGCTCACAAAACGTCTCGCCACAAGAATCCAGATACCCATAATGAGCACCAACGAAACAACGAGCACGATGACCGCAGTATTCAGGTTGCTCTGATTCAGTTTTTCAAGACGGCGCACCAGATTGAACAGTTCTTTTTGCTGGCCAGTGGCCACAATGATCCAGTTCCATTTCTTGAAATAGGCGAATTCGGCAACCATTTCTTCTGCATTGCCATTTTTTTCCAGCGTATACGAAGTATTCTCCAGTTCACCTGGAGCAAGCTGCGTAGCCTTGTTGACGATTTCCTGAACATAGGCTTGGCCATTGGCGTCCTTGGCGTCTATGACGCTTTCGCCATCGTTCTCACCCTTGGGAGAAATGACCATTTTCCCATCGGAATCGAGCACATATACGTAGCCGCTCTTGCCGATCTCAATGTTGAGGATCTGCTCGCGCAGGCTTTCGGCGCTGTCTTCTCTCACACCGTAATACAAAACGCCTATGATATCTCCATTGGCGTCTTGTATACCCTCATAAGCAGTGACATACCATGCGTTCGCCACATAGGCCCTGCCGACAAACCGTTCGCCAGCCATGATTTTTTTGATGACAGGATTCGGCTTACCATTGGGATTGACGGCCGGGATATAGGTACCCGTGGCGCGTGTGCCATCCAGCTTTTCAACATTGGTGGCAACACGCAACATGCTTCCGGCGTCATCCATGCGCTGAAAAATGGTGCAGGTACCGCCGACCAATTTACCAATATTATCGACGAGAGCGCTGGCTTGAGAAAAATCGCTCAGCTGCTTTATCGGGTCAGAACCGATATACATCTGCGGCAAAGATATTTGTGTGGCATCTTTTGTATACTGATTGATGGCTTTCCAATCCCAGGTGCCATCACCAATTTGGACCTCTCCGTACTCCTTGGCGAGCTCGAAAGTTACGTTAAGATTGCCTTCCACGACTTTTTCAAGCAGCTCCTGCTGCGTGACAAGCATGGAGTAGACTCCGGATACGGAATTTTCCAGATTACCCAGGGCCAGTTGCCTCGTTTCCTCCCCTGCAAAACTGATCGCCTTCGTTCCCTGATAAATGTTGATCCCCCATATCGCCAATAGCGGCAACAACGTCAGGATAACGCCCAGTACGACGAGCTTGGTAAGAATACCAATGCGCATTATGACCTCCGATTCCTGCGGCTTATAAGTTCCCACAAAGGAGCAAACCGCCCCTAGTCCATAAGGCCCCTGCAAATAAAGTGCATAGTTGAACGCAATAAATACGATCATGCACTTTGTTTCTTTTTGGTTACAAATTGTACTCACTTATTATTCCTGGCGCAACCTTAGACGGACACATATCCAAATAATTTTAAGGTAGTGCGGCCTGCAGCGCCAACTTTCCATTGGATAACATTCACCAATGTAATGAAGCCCATCGACACTACACATGCCGCTCTTGGCCATATACAAATTTACCTGTCCGATTCTTAATATTCCTCATAATTTGGTCGAGAAAAGGAATTTTAATCTTCCTGGCGTACGAGTGCCCCTCGTGGTAATCTACCGCCCATGCAAGGAGAGCTATAAATGAACAAGCACATCGACCTGACATGTATCGGAATAATTCACACACCCTATAAGGATTTGAAAAACATGCCTATTCAACCAGTAGGCGCAAAGGATACCGAAGGTACGTTAGAGTTGGCGCCGGAATATGCCGCCGGCCTCAAGGACTTGGAGGGATTCAGCCACGTCTACCTGCTCTATCACTTTCACAAAGCAGGAGAAATGAAGCTTGAGGTCGTGCCCTATATGGACACGCACACAAGAGGGGTGTTTTCCACACGCTCCCCGCTAAGGCCAGGGCGCATAGGTTTATCAATCGTAGAAGTGGTGCGTGTGGAAGACAATGTGGTGCATTTGAGAGGGGTGGACGTATTGGACGGTACCCCTCTCCTGGACATAAAACCCTATATTCCGCAGTTCGATCAGCGGGATAATGTCCGCACCGGGTGGATGTGCAAAGACTGCGAGGATGTGGCTAACGCGCGTTCAGATGACCGCTTCGTATGAATGACTCAAATTTTCTGCTCCACATTTTGGAAACATGGAATGCATAGCGTGCGCCCGGCAAAACGTCGGGTGCGCGATTCCATGGTTTTTTCGCCGCACGTCTCACAGACCATACTCTTAAGAATGGCGGCAGCCCGCGGGGGGGCAGGCTCCAGTTCAGATACAAAAAACATTTCTTCGAGATCAACCTCCATGAAACGCTCATTCATTTCGCGTTGCAATAAGGCAGATCTCTCCTTGTCGCTCTCGTCAGCCGTACCAGCAGTGATTTTCGTGTTCAAAGCCCCGATTTCTTCGTCCAGGTCCGCCCGAATCTCTGGATTCAACAAAACCCGGAACCCTTCACCTGTGGGGCGATAATAAAATCTGAACGCCATCTTACCATAATCCTTATGGATCAAATTGCCCTTGCCAAAAGTACAACCAAGAATGAATTGGATTGCGTCAACACCACACATATCCGTTTCCACTACAGAAACCAGTTCAGCATCGGATGCATTGGGCCAACGCCTGCGCGCAAGCTCCGCTGCACGCAATCCAATAGCCAGGCCGGGACAACTATGGCCATGAAAACGGATCGTATCCTGAATCTCATCCTGCGTAAGCAAGCACGCCATAACTTTCTCCTTACTATCACGCATGTTGCAGTCTGTTTTCCACGAGGCATAAGACATATACTCAGTTGCAAATAGGATTTGCCTCACATCGCACGCTGACTCCCCTCGCTGCAGCCGCAGCCATGTAAAGGCACAACCAGGGGCTGACTATTTACCATGTGCAGCTCTACGGGCAATCCGTATACCTCTTCGATAATCGCCGCATCCACACCGCTCTTATCCACGGCCGCCAAGACAACGCCGTTTTTTACGAAAATGAACTTGTGAGCAAAGCGCAAAGCGGTGTTCAAATCGTGCATGGTCATAACAGCGGCCATTTCATGCTGATCAATTATATGGCGCAGCATCACCATTATTTCTATTTGATTCCGCAAATCCAACGAGCTGGTAGGTTCATCCAGCAACAATAAACGCGGCTCCTGAACCAGGGCCCTGGCGACAGAAACCTTTTGCAGCTCACCGCCACTCAATTGATCTATATGGCGCAGCATCATGGTTTCAAGCCCCAACCGCTTAAGGGCCGCGTCCACTATGGCCAGGTCCTTATTCCCCGCTTTCCAGCGGATATGGGGTTTACGCCCCATGAGCACGGCATCGAACACCGTTAGACGCGCAGATTCGCTACGCTGCGCCACGTACCCCATGCCACGTGCGATTGCGTCGGGTGATAACCGCAGCACATCTGTACCTTCCACCAGCACCGCTCCATGGGAGGGGCGATGAATGGCGTTTATACATTTGAGCAAAGTGGTCTTACCCACTCCATTGGGGCCGAGGATGGCGGCCAGTTCGCCCTCCGCAACCGAGAAGCAAACATCACGCAACACGGGGTGACTGTTGTAACTGAAGGCAATGCCCTGCACATCAAGTATCATTTGCGATGCCCCCTTATGATCAGCCAGAGAAAGACTGGGGCGCCCATAAAGGCCGTCAGCACGGAGACGGGCAAAACCTGGGGCGCCAGCACCAACCTGGCCACCGTGTCCGAGACAAGCAGCAGAAGACCACCCCCTAAAATGGTGGCAGGCAGGAGAAATCGATGATCCGCACCGAGTACCGCCCGCACCATGTGAGGGACAACCAGGCCCACAAAGCCGATTATTCCCAGACTGGAAATGATGACGGCGGTGAGCAGGGAAGCCAGAAACATGCCTACCATGCGTATACGCTCCACGCGCACGCCCAGGCCTTTGGCAGTCTCGTCCCCAGCATCCATGGCATTGTAATTCCAGCTGTTGGCGACAAAATACAGGGAAGAAGCAACAGTAATAACTGTTAGAAGCCCCAGTTCGTTCCAGGATGCGCGCGCTGTATCGCCAAATGTCCAGAACACCATGGCGGCGAGCTGCACATCATCTGCAAAATACTGCAAAAACATGGTGCCTGCGGTAAACAGCGCGCCCAAGGCGACTCCTGTCAGCACCATGACCTCTGGAGTGGCGCCTCGTACGCGGGAAACAAGGATGATAACTGCAGACGCCAACATGCTAAAGGCAAGGGCGCTGCCCGTGGTTACATACGGGTTGGTGATGGAGACCGCCCCCACATTGGTGGAGGTCATTATGCCACTGTCCAAAACCATAACGCTGAATGCGGCGCCAAAAGCCGCTGCATGGGAAATGCCCAGTGTAAAGGGAGAGCCCAGGGGATTGCGCAGTATCGACTGCATTGCAGCGCCGGACACGGCCAACCCTGCTCCTGCAACGATGGCCGCTAAGGCCTGGGGCAAGCGAATATTCCACACAATGACATCGAATCGCCGCGCTACTTCGCTTCCCATGAGCGCCTTCACCACTTCAGAAATGGGAACATCTGCAGCACCCAGGGAGATGGAGACCACCAGTCCACCGCCCAAAAAAAGGGCCGTAGCGCTGATGCACAAGAGCTTCCACCCTATGTAGCGTCGATAGGCTTCCGGGGTATTTCCGTCGGCAAAGTGCATGATACTGTACTATTGAACCGGCACTGCCGTGAACGCTTGCCCGCCGAACAACTCGTTCATTTTTGCGAATACGGGTTCACCCACGAGGAATGCGTAAATCTCATCCGCCTTGGCAACAGGGTCAATATCTTTAAAACGTTCAGGATAAAGCAATTTACCAATGAACCATGCATTTGCCAGGGTAGAACCGAAATTCTCGGTATACCAGTTGTAGGGGAGCAATCCATAGACCTTGCCTTCTTTTACGGCAGTCAGCGTTTTGTAGGCCGGATCATTGCGCAACTCATACAGACCGCCCGCCTCTGCCCCCAGCTGTAGCGTGGCGAGATCAAGGAACAATACGTCAGGATTCCACTCCACTATTTTTTCTTTCGCAATATCCGCGTGCTGCAGTTGCTTACCATCTTGCCCCGTGCTTGCCAGATTCCGAGCATGGACGAATGAAAAAGGAGGATACCCTGGTTCTGTAGACTGATAGCCATGGGGTCCCTTATGAGCGACGCCGCCAACAAATACCGTTGGGCGCTCATCTTCGGGAATGGAAGCAGTCCGGCGCTCAAGCTCGCCAATATTGTCTTCGAAAAAAGCTATTACTTCTTCGGCGCGCTGTTGCTTGCCAAGCGCTTGCCCCATCACACGTAAGGATGCGTAGAGTTTCCCCCTGTTGGCGCCGAGATCTCCGTACTCCAGCGGAATGACGGGGGTGCCGGTTTTTTGCTGCAGCTCCTTTGGGTCATGCCCCATGGTGGCAAAGGTTTTGAAAACAACCTGCGGCAGAGGGTCCAGGGTCAATATCAACTCCGGATTATCGTGCCCCCGAAATTCTCCGAAAATCGGCATTTTCTTGAACTGCTTGTTGGCCAATGCATAAGGGCGCGCATCGAATTGCCGACGACGTGTTTCAATATCATCCACACCAACGATCTTGTCCTGTGACTGCAAGTAGACGAGCAGACGTAGGCATCCAGGACCGGAGCAGATAACCTGCTGCAAGGGAAAAGGAGCTTCGTCTGCATTCAGGACATTTCCCTGAGCATCAATAATTTTTGCGGGAGCAGAATCGTCCATGGCCCGACTCTGAAAAGGGGCGCCCATCAATAGAAAAAAGACAACAGCACAAAAAAGGGTGACACGTATTGCCATTTGCTCGCTCCTTAAATAGATGCACTCAGATTTCCGACCTCTGTGCTATATATTTTTTTTAGATTCGTGTTACGAAGAGCGATTACTATTCAGCCTTTTATACGTCAAGAGAGAATAGAACTGAGCATCTTGCCGGACAGGCAAAAAGAAGAGAATTAGATTTCTTGCTGTAAAAACAAATACTTCAAAGCTGTTTTTGCCGTATGCGATCCATGCCTCCAATGCAGAACTGCACAATATGGTCGCACACTGTAGCAACAAAAGATGGGGTGTTACCGAAATCTGGCAGAATGGTGCAAAACGCGGTCAGATTCTGAAACATGGCCAAGAACTGGGAAACAACGCTTATGGAGCAGTGAGAGACGACAGCAGACTCCAAGGGGCACTCAAGGTATTCGGCAATAATGGTGCGAAGAATGATCGACTTGGGGAGTATTTCATTCTCCACCAGATTATTGAATGCAGGCGTAGGGTTTGCCATTTCACGGGCGATGACCCGTAGATGCCAGCTGTCCCGGGGGGTAGCGAACAAACGCGGGATGATAAGCCGCAAAAAGCTCTCAAGCTTGACCTCTGGGCTCGCGGCTTCGGGTATTGCCCCCGCCTGGGTTTCAATGTCCAGAATACGGCGATGCGCTTCCTGCAGAACAGCTTCGTAGAGCCCATCTTTGGTGCCAAAATAATAGTTTACCGCCGCGGGATTAACACCAGCAGTAATGCATATTTCACGGGCGGTAGCTCTATCAAAGCCCTTCTCGGCAAACGCTTCGCCAGCTGTGGAAAGTAACCGACTGCGGGAGCTTTCCCTCACAGCTTTCTGCGAATCATTGTTTTTGATATGGTCAACCATTGTATCTCCGTGTTTTTTTCTCAAACTGCCTCAGCAAAAAATGAAAGTCAAAATTAAATTTTAAATTTAAATTTGACACAGCCCTTCACCAGGCGTAGCAATCAGGTACAAACCATGAAGAACGCGGGGACGCTATGCGCAAGCTACTCATTCTAATAATAGTTTTTGGCGGGCTGGGATACGGCGGTTATCGCTGGTACCAGCAGGAAAACACTCCCACCACACAAGAAGGCATGCTCACACTGTACGGAAACGTGGACCTTCGCGACATTGAGCTCGCGTTTATGGATGTTGAGCGGGTGAGAAAGGTTTATGTCGAGGAAGGCGATTCCGTCATAAAAGGGCAGATACTCGCAGAATTGGAGACAGACAGGCTGCGAAAAGCCATCAGCGCGAGTAAAGCCTCTGTAGAGGCCCAGGAATTTGTGGTTACGCGCCTGGAGAATGGCTCCCGCCCAGAAGAAATTGCAAAAGCCATCGCCGAAGTGCAAAGCGCCAATTCTGAACTTGTGGTTGCCGAGCGAACCTTTGCACGTAAATTGAGTCTTCTTTCAAGGGGGGCTACCACCCAACAGGATGTGGATGATGCACGTACCGTCCGTGACGTGGCCAAAGCGCGGCTTGAAGTGGCGCAAAAGCAGAAAGAACTCGTTGTTGCCGGCCCCCGCTGGGAGGACATAAAGGAAGCACAGGCCAGGCTTGCGGCCCTGCAAGCCGAATTGCAACGCCTTGAAGTACAGCTTGAGGAATCACGCCTGCGCGCCACCCGTGACAGCATTGTCCGTAGCCGCAACCTGGAACCCGGCGACATGGCTTCCCCGCAAAAACCTGTTTTCACCCTTGCCGTACTGGACCCCAAATGGGTGCGTACCTATGTGCCGGAAAGCGACCTGGGCAAGCTCAAGCCTGGCATGTCCGGGTGGGTCACAATCGATTCTTGGCCCGACCGACGCTATGCGGGGTGGGTTGGATTCATATCTCCCATGGCGGAATTCACGCCGCGTTCCGTAGAAACGCCTGAATTGCGTACCTCTCTGGTTTACGAAGTCCGGTTCATGGTCGACGACCCAGAGAATGACTTGCGCCTCGGCATGCCGGCGACCGTCCACATTACAACCGAAAAGAACGACGCCACCGAATCAAATCAGGGTAATCCGCCGGCCGGAGAGTGACACGTGGCCCGGTTCAACATGCAGGAAACGCCCTCTTCCTCCCCACTGCACATAGAAAATGTGCATAAGCATTTTATGCGCGGCAAGCGTAACGTAAAGGCGTTGGACGGCATTTCCCTGGAAATAGCGCCTGGTTCTGTGAACGGGCTTCTAGGCCCGGATGGCGCTGGCAAAACAACGCTCATAAGGCTGGCTGCAGGGTTGCTTTCCCCCGACCAGGGCCGCATCTCGGTTCTCGGCATGGACAGTGTCCGCCAGGCCAGGGATATTCAGGCTGCCATCAGCTACATGCCGCAGCAATTCGGCCTTTATGAAGATTTAAGCGTTCAGGAAAATTTGAACCTTTACGCTGACTTGCAAGGTGTGAACAAACAGCAGCGCAAGGAAGTCTTTCCGAAGCTCATGGAGATGACGGGACTTGCGGCATTCACCAGTCGCCTGGCCGGCAGACTCTCCGGGGGCATGAAGCAGAAACTGGGGCTTGCCTGCACACTGCTGAAAACTCCCAAACTCCTCTTGCTCGATGAACCAACTGTTGGGGTGGACCCCTTATCTCGACGTGAACTTTGGGAAATTGTGGACAGCCAGGTCAAGGAACGCCAGCTTACAGTGCTTATGAGCACTGCCTATCTGGATGAGGCCGAGCAATGCGACCAGGTTTTCATCCTCCTGGACGGGCACATGCTGGGGCAGGGCCCCCCGCAATCTTTTACGGAAAAAGCCAAAAACAACGCTTGGTTGCTCACGCCGAAACAGGGTGCAGATTCACAGCCGCCGCGGCATTTGCAAAGCATGTTGTTCAAGGAACCCGGTGTAGCAGACGCTACGCTCCAGGCTGGCAAAGTGCGGCTTGTCACAACAGAAGGCGCCCTTCCAAAAGAAACCCTTGCCACAATAAAGGCCCCGAGGCCAAAACAGACACCCCCTGTTTTTGAAGATGGTTTCATGCTGTTGTTGCAAGAAAAAGCAGCTCAACAAGACGCAGGTGGTGAGCTGGATGTGAATGTCGCCACCCCTGAAACCTCCAAAAAAAGCAGCACTACATCGCCGAATGGAACCGCCATCAGTGTGCAGGGACTGGAAAGACGCTTTGGAGATTTTTATGCGGTCCGCGACCTCACATTTAATGTAGGGCGCGGTGAAATTTTCGGCCTGCTTGGGCCAAACGGCGCAGGTAAATCCACAACATTCCGTATGCTCTGCGGTCTGCTGCCGGCAAGCGATGGTAAACTGGAAGTTGCAGGGGCGGATCTGCGCAAAGCGGCTGCCAAAGCCCGGCAGCATGTGGGGTACATGGCCCAGAAATTTTCCCTCTACGCGCAGCTTACCGTCAAGGAAAACCTGCACTTTTTCGCCAAGGCGTATGGCTTGCACGGCAAACGAAACAAGGAACGCATCTCCTGGGCCATGGAGCATCTAGATCTGCACAAAGAAGCCGAATCCACAACGGGCGAACTCCCCTTTGGCATAAAGCAACGCCTGGCCCTGGCCTGCGCCCTGATGCACGAGCCTGACATCCTTTTTCTGGACGAGCCGACATCAGGCGTTGATCCCTTGGCACGGCGACAGTTCTGGCAACGCATCAATTCTCTTTCTGAACAGGGAGTCACCGTAATTGTCACCACGCATTTCATGGAAGAAGCCGAATACTGCGATAAAATGCTTATCATGATGCAGGGGCGCTTACTCGCCATGGGAACGCCGGATGAAATCCGCGCAAGAACCGACAAGAAGGACGCCACGGTAGAGGATGCATTCATTCATCTGGTGGAAGAGCAACGCGCGCACAAGGGGGAGGATTGATGCCCTCCATTCTCAATCCAATACGGGTTAAAGCCCTGCTCTACAAGGAAATGCTCCAGATTTTGCGGGATCCCTCAAGCATTGCCCTTGCCTTTATCATGCCCATCATCCTGCTGCTGTTGTTCGGGTACGGCATAAGCCTGGACCCAAAGCAGCTGCCCGTCGCTTTTGTCATCGAAAACCCTTCTCCTCAAGCCAGCGATTTCCTGGCGCGCTTCGTCATCTCTGATTATTTCAAGCCCATTCCACTGACCTCATGGAAAGAGGCTCAGGAGATGATGCGAGCACGAGAAGTGGACGCAATCATTCGCCTGCGCAGTGATTTTACCCGCAAATTGCAGACCGGGGGAACTGCCCCCATTCAAGTGATCGTCAACGGTGTGGATTCAAACCGGGCCAATCAAATAAAAGGATACGTGCAAGGCGCCTGGCAACGCTGGATGGTAAGCGTACGACCAAACGCCATGCTCCTGGCCGAAGAACGCGCCATGGGGCTTGTGCAGGTGCAGCAGCGTGTCTGGTTCAATTCTGAATTGCGCAGTCAAAACTTCCTGGTGCCAGGTTTGATGGCCATGATCATGACCCTGATCGGCACCCTACTTACCGCATTGGTCATGGCCAGAGAGTGGGAGCGCGGCACCATGGAAGCTCTTCTTGTAACGCCTGTAAGCAGGCTGGAAATAATCATCGGCAAACTGGTCCCCTATTTCATCCTGGGTATGGGCGGGCTGGCCCTGTGCATGGTCATGGCCCTTTTTCTTTTTGACGTGCCATTCAGGGGATCGTTATGGGTGCTCTTGCTTCTCGGGTCATTGTTCATGGCAGCAGCCCTCGGTTTGGGCCTGTTCATTTCCTCGCTGGTGCGCAACCAGTTTGTGGCGGCGCAATCAGCCATTCTTGCAGCCTTTCTCCCGGCCTTTTTTCTTTCCAACTTCATTTTTGAGCTGGCCAGCGCCCCTAAAGTGATAAGAATCATCTCACATGTCGTCCCGGCAAAATACTTCGTGGCCATAGTGCAAAGCCTTTTCCTGGCCGGCAATGTGCATTCTGTTCTCTGGCCCAACGGTCTTTCCCTGGCTGCCATGGCAGGCGTTTTCATGTTTCTGGCATTCAAAAAAACCCGCAAGAGTCTGGAGTAATCTCGTGGACAGACTCCGCCGCATAATGGCCCTGGTTGTGAAAGAGCTTTTGGTGCTGATGAAAGACCCGAAAAGCCGGGTTGTGCTCATCATCCCGCCGCTCATGCAAACCATTGTTTTCGGCTATGCAGCCACCTTCGACCTGACCCATGTGCCTTGGGCGTATTGGGATGCAAGCAAGACAACGGTTTCTCGTTCGTTGTTGGCGCGTGTGGAAGGCTCTCCCCGGTTCGATCTGGTTAAGGAACTCCACAACGAAGAAGAGATTCGGGAAAGTATCGACAGTGGCGAGGTCAAACTGGTGCTGCGCATAGATGAGCGTTTTGCCGAGAACCTGTTGCAAGGGCAGGACGCATACATCCAGGCAATACTGGACGGACGCAACTCCAACACTGCAGGAATTATCGGTAACTACCTTTCAGAAACAATATACAGCTACAATATGTCGCGGGCTGAAGCCGCGGGAGCGCACCCCCCTTCTGTGCTGATATCACGGGCCTGGTTCAACGAGAATCTGTTGAGTTCTTGGTTCTTTGTTCCAGGTATCGTCGGCCTCATCGCCACCATCGTGACAATACTGGTGACTGCACTTTCCGTTGCGCGGGAGCGGGAGCACGGTACCTTTGACCAACTGCTTGTCACGCCCATGTCCCCGGCGGCCATTTTGGTTGGCAAGACGCTGCCCGGTCTGCTCATCGGCATTCTCGAAGCAACCATCGTCATCCTGTTGGCCGTGTTTTGGTTCGAGGTGCCCCTGCGGGGAAGCCTGGCCCTGCTCTATCTGGGGCTGTTATTCTTCATTTTCGCCACGGTGGGCATAGGACTCATGATCTCTTCCTTAAGCGCAACCATGCAACAGGCGCTCATGGGCAGCTTTTTGTTCATGATGCCGGCCGTACTGCTCTCTGGTTTTGCAACGCCCATAGCAAACATGACGTCCGTAGTACGCCATATCACGCTCATAAATCCGTTGCGCTACATAATGATTCTCTTGCGCGGCGTGTTCATCGAAGATGCGCCGACCTCTGTACTGCTCATGCAGGTGTGGCCACTTGCCATCATCGGGTGCATCAGCCTTCTTCTGGCGGGCTGGCTTTTTCGCAACAGAATATATTAGCCTCTCCCGTTACGAATCGGCAGCATATTTGAGCGTTCTCGCCCTCGACCTCACATTCTTTGCGCAGAATTTTTAAGGGGAGACATACGCCCCATGAAGGAGGGCAGTATGGGGCCCTTGGCATACGGGCGTCCTACAAGCTGCGGAAAGTAGTTATCCAGCAACCACACCACGGGCAAACAGACGGTCAGGCTGATGGCTGTCATTGCGCACCCTGCAAAAAACACACTCCATGCCCCTCCGGAAAAATGGGCCATATACCAATCTGCATAGGGGCCATTAAAAAAATGGTAGAAAACGCCATTAAGGCAAAACAGAATCAGCACGTTGCGCCCCATATATTGTAGCCAGCCCACACTGCCGCTGGCATGTGCGAGCAGAATCAGGGCAAGAGAGCCAGCAATGGCAGTGAGCGGAAACAACAGAATGTTGCCATGCCCCCCAGCAATGATGACAACGGCGTCGAACAGACGAAATGGCCCCTGGTTCAAATTGAAGGTAAAAACTACGACCAGCATGAGAAGAATACCGGCAATCAAGCTGCCCTTTCTGTTCTTGACCTCCATGAGGAAATTACGGCGTCGCATGAAGACGCCCAACAGATAAAAGGCATACACAACTGGCGCTTCGTTTACGAACCAGAAGTTTCGACCTTTCAAAAGAAATTCATATTTCAGGTTGAGCCAGTATCCCACGAGATAAAAAAGGACGGCAACCAGCAGCAATCTCTTATTGTTGGAAACTATAGGCGCCATTATCCTGTGCAATACTTCCACAGTAAACAGGCAGGCGAGAAACCAAAGCGGGATATTGAAAATAGGGAATCCCATGGCAGTGGCTATGGCGCCCTCTATGTAGCCTTTGGCCGTTGAAAGATCGATGACGACATAGTGTCCGACCCAGATCAACGAAGCGACTGCGAGGGCAGCGCTGAAAAAGACGTACGGTACAAGCCGGGAAAGCGCCAACCGTTTAAAAAAATCCTTAAACCCCAGTTTCACCTTGTCCGGGCTTGCCGCAAACCCCGAAAGTAAAAAGAAAAAAGGCATGTGAAACGAATAGATGAACTTGTAGTGCATTGCCGCCGTCGCATTGTCCAGATACATTATCCGCTCAATGATATGACCATAATAAACCAGAATCATTCCGTAAATCCTGGCGATATCCAGCATGGCAATCCGCACTGATGGGGAAAGTGTATGATTTTTCATGCCTTGCTCCATATCCCAAAAAACGTTTTGATTCAACTACCACATATCACTAAACCTCCTATCGTAGTATCGCTTTTGGACTGGACCTGAACCCTTCCCCCAGGATAAGAATTCTTTTTCGCAGGGGATGCGCTTTTCGGTAACAAAAACTGTCTGGAGCAGAGATGAAAGATTTTCAGGTTAAGGAGATGTTCGAACGCATAGCCTTTTCCTATGACTTCCAAAACAGTGCGTTGTCACTTGGTATAGATATTCTGTGGCGAAAAAAACTGGCGCGCATCGCTTCGTTGCGCCCTGGAGCCCGGGTTCTGGACGCAGCCATAGGTACGGGCGAGATCGCCTTTGAATTGCTGCGCAACTACCCGGAAGCGCGTATTCTAGGGGTGGATTTTTCTCCTGCCATGTTGGGCAAAGCCAACGAAAAACGCGCACGTCGCAAGGAAGGACAAAGACTGGAACTTTCTTGTGGCGATTGCCGCGCACTGCCGGTGGCAGATCAAAGCGTCGACCTCTGCACCATTGCCTTTGGCATCCGCAATATTCAGGAACGCGTCGCCGTGCTCAAGGAATTTCACCGCGTCCTGACCCCAGGCGGCAAAGCTCTCATCATGGACTTTGGCATCCCGCCCAACCCCATACTGGGGCGACTGTATCGTTTCTATTTCGACCACATCCTCCCCCCTGTTGGAAACTTTCTTTCCAAAACAGACTACGCCTACAGCTATCTGGTCGAATCCGTGGACGCTTTTCCTGCAGATGCAGTTTTTTTGGCGGAAATGCAGGAAGCAGGCTTTGATGCGCCTCAGGTCATTCCCTTGACCTTTGGCATCGCCAAGATTTTTTCCGGTAAAAAGACATAGTGCATATACGTGTTTTATCCGCCCTGCTCACATCAAAAATCATGGCGGCCATTGCCCCAACCGGGTATTTTTCGTAATGATATTGGTATATGTTTCCTTTTCCTCTTTTCAAGCATTTGATAAGGCAACTGCCATGGTCACCTTGATCAAAGGTTTTCTGAAATCATGAATGTCAATTTTCCTGAGCGAATATGGTGCAACAGCTCTCTTCGTCGCGTTGTACAACGTCGCGAGGTGGGGTATTGGAAATCTTTGGGGTCCATACCGCAGCAAAGCGTCATTTTGGAAATCGGTTGCGGCAATGGCGCCGGCGCACTGATGTTGATGGAGGCTTTTGGCCCCCGTCATGTTTTTGCCCTGGACTCCGATATGGAAATGTTGCGACTGGCGGCAAAGCGCCGAGAAAAACGTCGTGCACATTCCAGGCTGACACTTATGCAGGGCGACGCCCAGTATATCCCGCTGGCCGACAAGAGTGTTGACGCAGCCTTCAACTTCGGCATCATACACCATCTTGAAGACTGGCGCTTAGGGCTCAATGAACTGGGGCGCGTCATCAAGCCGGGGGGCTCCTTCTTTTTTGAAGAAATATTCCCCCCTCTTTATGCCAATGCAGTGATGAAGCGCCTGGTCCTGCACCCCACGGATAATCGCTTCCATGGCCCGGAATTCGTGGAAGCGCTTGAACAAGCCGGACTCAAGCTACAGCCAACCCGCAAGGAATCGCGGTTCGGCATAGTTGGTCTGGCAATCAAACAGTAAGGCTCGAAACGGTAGCCAGGCAAAAACTGGCGGCCATATTCAATACGAGGAGTGACAATGGACTGGTTGACCGATCATATATTTCTATCACGGCTGCAGTTCGCGTTAACGACCATGTTTCACATCACCTGGCCGCCGTTTTCCATTGGTCTGGCCTTGTACCTGGTCTTTGTCGAAGCCATGTGGCTCAAGACGAAAAACATAGCGTATCTGCATCAGTACAAGTTCTGGGCGAAACTGTTCCTGCTTATCTTCGCCGTGGGCGTAGTAAGCGGCATTCCTCTGGAATTTCAGTTTGGTTCCAACTGGGGGCCCTTTTCTCGCAGTGTGGGCAACTTTTTCGGCCAGATTCTTGGTTTCGAAGGCACAATGGCCTTCATGCTCGAAGCCGCTTTTCTCTATCTGATGCTCTTTGGCTGGAAAAAAGTGGGCCCCAAAATGCACTTTTTCTCCACCTGCATGGTGGCTTTAGGATCATCCCTTTCGGCTTTCTGGATCATGGTGGCCAACTCCTGGATGCAAACACCAGCAGGCGGACACATGGAAAACGGGGTATTCGTGGTTACGGACTGGTGGGCAGCCACCTTCAACCCTGATCTCTGGTACGCTTTCAGCCACATGTGGGTTGCCTGTTTGCAGGCCTCGCTCTTTTTCATCGGTGCTGTGGGCGCGTGGTATCTTCTGAAGGGAAAGCATAAGGATTTCGCACTCAGAGCGTTCAAATTCGCCATCGTTGCCGCCCTCGTCATCACACCGCTGCAAGCCCTTATCGGCGATATCAATGGCCAGGAGCTGGGGCGCATCCAGCCTGCGAAAGTTGCAGCCATAGAGTCCCACTGGGAAACAAACGCCCCAGGTGAGGGAGCACCTTGGAACATGCTTGCCTGGCCTGATCCGGAAAACGAACGCAACCTCTTTGAAATTCCGATTCCCTATGGCCTGAGCCTGCTGATAACCCACACCTTTACCGGCACGGTGCAGGGGCTCAAGGATTTCCCAAAAGAAGACCGCCCTCCTATTGTGATCCCATTCTATTCTTTCAGGTTGATGGTGGGTATCGGCTTCGCCATGATTGGGCTGGCCCTGTATTCGGTATGGGCCTGGCGCAAGAAGAAATTGACACTGGAAAACGTGGGCAGCCAAAAATGGCTGTTACGGCTTTGGATATTGTTCGCCCCCCTGGGACTGGTGGCAATTGAAATGGGGTGGCTGACGCGCGAGATTGGACGCCAGCCTTGGATTGCCTACGGCTTGTTGCGTACCAAGGAACATGCATCACTGCTTCCTGCTGAATCCGTAGGGTTCACCATTCTTGGGTTTGTCCTGGCCTATACGGTGCTGTTCGCGGTGTTTCTTTTCTTTGCCCGCGCCATCATCAAAAAAGGCCCCGAAGAAAAGGCCCCTGAAGGCAGCATCTCCTGACCATGGGCCGCACCAAGACAACAACGACCAACAAAGGTGGTTGCAATGCTTTCCTTAGCTGACATCTGGCTCGCCATACTGGCCTTGCTGCTTTATTTCTATATTGTCACAGATGGTTTTGACTTCGGCGTGGGTATTCTCACCCTGGTCAACCCTGTCCCTGCTGAACGGGTCACCATGGCCTACACCATCGAGAGTGTCTGGCACGCAAACCAGACCTGGCTTGTCATTGCAGGGGGCGTTCTTTTCGGCGCGTTTCCCATGGTATACGGCAGTGTGCTTTCAGCCATGTATCTACCCTTGGGGTTGCTGCTTTTCTCGCTGATGATGCGCGGGGTTGCCCTTGAGTATAGCGCCCACTCCCAGAACAAGGCTTTGGCCCTTTTTCTCTTTGGCGTTGGTAGCCTTTTGTCGGCTTTTTTCGAGGGAGTGATCCTGGGTGGAGTTATCCAGGGCGTACCCCTGGTGGATGGCGAATACATGGGAAGCGCTTTTGGCTGGCTGCGCCCCTTCCCCATTCTGCTGGGCGCCACCGTATGCGCGGTGGACATTCTGCTTGGCGGTTGCTGGCTGGCCATCAAGACAGAAGGCTCTCTGCAGTACAGGGCCATGAACTGGGCGCGCACGGGTCTTATACTGACGGGGGCGCTGTTGGTCGCCATTCTTGTAACCGTGCTGTTTTCTCCCAGTCTGGACCACCTTTTCAACGGTTTGTTCACTCCTTTGTCGGCTATCTGCCTTGCAGGAGCAGTGGTGTTGCTGGGGCTGGTCATGGCCAATCTGCATGAGCAGACACCAAACCGCTCCTTTGTTCTGGCCGCAGGCGCAGTGCTGCTTTTAATGCTCGCTTTTGCTGGTGCACTGTATCCAATGATGGTGCCGCCAAGCATGACAGTGCAACAGGCTGCTTCTCCCGATAACATGCTGCGCATCATGCTTTATGTAATCGGAGCGTTTCTGCCGCTGCTTATCATTTACAATGCTTATATTTTTCACATTTTCCGTGGCAAAGCCCAACCCGAGCATTAACCATAAAGGATCGGCATGAAACAGGAGGCCGGCGCATCCACTTTGTTCGGTCGTCTCAAGTTGTATTTGGCGCTTTCCCGCACGCCCCATGGCGTGCTTGACCTGGCGACCCCGATAGCGGCCATGCTGCTTTGGCTGGGAGGATTCCCCCCTCTCAGCATCGTGCTGCTTGGTCTGATCACTGTATTTGCCGGGTATACGGCAATTTATGCAGTGAACGACATCGTGGACTACAAAACCGACAAGGCAAGCTTCCACGATGGTGCGCGTCACAACGGCTCCGGCTACCTGGACGCCATCTTCATTCGCCACCCGCTGGCCCAAGGATTTTTAACCCTTGGCCAGGCGAAACTCTGGGCATTGTTCTGGGGAGGTATTGCATTCATTGGCGCATGGCTGCTGAATCCTGTCTGCGCCTTCATATTACTGCTCGGCGCAGGACTGGAAACCCTGTACTGCAAGCTGCACACTGTCACGCACCTGCGCGCCCTTATAAATGGGATTGTGAAAACCCTTGGACCAATGGCTGCGGTTTTGGCTGTTGCCCCCGCACCGGACTTCAGTTTTATGCTGCTTTTATTTCTCTGGGTCTTTTTATGGGAAATCGGGGGGCAAAACATCCCTGCGGATTGGCACGATATCGAACTCGATGCACGTCAGGGAGCGCGTACAATTCCCGTTGCTCTGGGGCCAGACCGAGCAGGACGTCTTGCACTCAACTGTTTGACCGCCAGCCTGCTGGTGAGCATTCCCTTGCTGACGACAGCGCCCCTGGACATGCACTGGCTGCTCATGATCCTTGCGGTTGCCTGGGGGTGGCGGCTCACGGTGGCGCCAGCTCGCAAGCTGGACCGTACAAACCGTCGCGAAGATGCCTCCCTGCTTTTCAATCGTGCAAGCTGGTACCCTGCCGCAACCCTGGCGGCCATCCTGGTCAGCGTCATCTTCTAGAATAAAAAACAGGGGAGAAACCTTTCTAAAAGGCTTCTCCCCTGTACATGTTTGCCAATTCCCGTCAGATGTTACTCGTCTTCCTTATGAATGGGGAACGTAAGATTGGCCCCAAACCAGCCAATGACACCTACAAGAGGAAACAGGAGCAGCACGGCAAAAAGATAGAGCCAGTATTCTCCAAAGCCTTTTTCCATAAGTCCTGGGGTGCTCACCCGTTCAATGAACGCCCAAAGCGTTATGATGAACAAGATCGGTGGCAGCACCAATTTCATCAGTGTTTCTTTCATAATCCTGGAATTGTAGTTGAGCCACCAGGTGAACAGTCCCGTGGCGATGGCCACCGGAGTGAAGAAAACACTTGCGCCCAGGCAGCACAATGAGGCGCTTTCAAAGCCTTGCCACCCAAAGATAAGATACAGCATCAAAAAACAGGGGGCGAACACTGAAAAGACGATGGGAAAGTGCACCGTCATAGGGTGTGGATGGCGGTGCAGGAAGGGATATTTCCGCACTATCGCCGGCATGGAAGGTCCGGAATCCGAAGCTGCTGCAGCCTGGTCATCTTTAAGCACACCAACCTGCGGATAGCGATCCAGCACGTCTGACTTATGTGGGGCGTTCTGAAATTCAGCGGTCAGGTCCATGGCGGCAGTATGTCGATTCATATGCTTGCCCCCGCGCCACATCTTACTGCCGGAGACGTCATACACCTTGCCTTTGTATGCCACATAGACGGCGCGTCCTTCCTGTCCGTCGTACTGCTTCAATTCTTCGAGTGTAAATTCCTTGTTCTCACTCACTGTGCGCTCCTCGTTACATAGATATCCATTGGGGCATAGTAGTTCCAGATTTAAAGGGGATGGTCAATGCCCGGCCGCCTGAATTAACCCCATCTGATTCAGGCGGGGCACACACGCTTGCCAATACCACATCAAATGATACATTACCCCGTTAGGACGACAACGCAAGTAAGGAGACCCCATGGATTCCATGTTCGAAATGATTGAGGGCTATGACCCAAGTGACAAAGACCTTGTTTTATTGCTGCATTTGGATGCAGAAACCCCTTGTTATGATACCGAGCGCCTACCCGCTGCATTGGCAAACTGCCCTGCCCCTGAAGATGCCGGTGGAAAACGTTGGTGTCACGCAGCCGCAATCGACGGCGCTTTTATCGCCGCCATGAGTGTCCGACTCGATGGCGCCGACTACCCATCGAGTGAAAACCTGAAACAGGCTGTGGTAAAGGCCCTGGCGACTGCCAAGGAAGAAAAACTCGCCAGGCTTTGCATCCCCCTGGATAATTCTTTCCCTGGCGCAGAAAGCCTCGCTAAGGCCATTCAGGAAGGCGCAATTCTTGGTGGCTACGCCTTTGACAGCTTTTTGAGCAAAAAGGCCGAACCATTGAAATGTGTTCTGTGCCTGCAAGCCCCCCCCACAGCTGATCTTGAGAAAATAATCGCCGAAACAGGGACTGTGACTGCTGCAGTCAACCAGGCGCGCGATCTTTGTAACGAACCGCCCAACAGCCTCTATCCTGAAAGCATGGCGCAAAAACTGAAGACCATGGCCGAGCAGGCCGGGATGAGCGTCTCCATATGGGATACCGACAAGCTTGAACAGGAACGTTGCGGCGGGATTCTTGCCGTGGGGCGTGGCTCCTCGCAAAAACCGCGTCTGGTTGTGGCCGAATACCAGCCAAAAGATGCAACAAGCTGCTGCACCCTGACACTTGTAGGTAAAGGCGTCACATTTGATACGGGCGGGTACAGCCTCAAACCCAGCGAATCACAAGTGGGAATGAAATATGACATGGCCGGCGCAGCAACGGTGTTTGCCGCTGCAAGCGCCATCGCCTCACTTGGTTTGCCCTTGACCATCAAGGCGTACGCCCCCCTTGTGGAGAACAACGTCTCCAGCAATGCCTACAAAGTGAACGACATAGTCACGACCCGCTCCGGCACAACGGTAGAGATCCTGAATACCGATGCTGAGGGACGCATGCTTCTGGCTGATGCCCTGGCGCTGGCCAGTGAAGAAAAGCCAGACTACTTGGTGGACGTTGCAACACTGACCGGGGCTGCAGTGGTTGGCCTGGGTGAAGATATCGCAGCGGTATACGGCACGGACGCATCGCTCACGGCGCAAATGCTTGAAGCCTCCAGCGAAACGGGGGAATTCTTCTGGGAAATGCCCTTGTACGCACCATACGCCGAGAAGCTGAAGGCAACCGTTGCGGATGTGAACAATACGGGTAAAACACGCATGGGTGGCTCTATTGTCGCCGCGTTGTTTCTTAAAAAGTGGATTAACGAGGGGCAGAAATGGCTGCACCTGGATGTCGCCGGGCCGGGCGGCAAGGAAGATACTCTTGGCCCCATAGGCAAGGGCGGTAAAGGATTCGGCGTAAGGACCCTCGTGGCCTTAGCCAAAATTCTCAGTCAAGCTTAGGAAGGCGTAATGCACGAGATAGCCAAGTTTCTGGCCGGATTCCGTCGTTTTCAGGCCAGTTATTTCTGTAATGAGAACAACTATTTTGAGGAACTGAAACAGGGGCAGAACCCTGAAACCCTGGTTATATCCTGTTGTGACTCCAGGGTTGATCCAGCACTGCTCATGGATTGCGCTCCCGGAGAGTTGTTTGTGGTGCGCAACGTTGCCAACCTTGTACCACCCTACGAACCCGACAAGGGGCATCATGGCGTGAGCGCAGCTTTGGAATATGCCGTGACAAGTCTGGAAGTTAAGCACGTCATAGTTCTGGGGCACGGTAATTGTGGCGGCATCAAAGCCTTGATGGGTGCTGCACAGCAGCAGGAAAACGCCAAAAAAAGCGAATTCATTGGCAAATGGGTAGACATTGCAGCCAGCGCACGGGACAAAGTGCTGACGGAACTGCCCCATAAATCGCCAGAGATGCAGAGGCGTGCTTGCGAACAGGCTGCCGTGCTTGTGTCCCTGGATAACCTGCTGACCTTTCCCTGGTTGCGAGAGCGCGTAGAAAACCAGCAACTCATGCTCCATGGCTGGTACTTCGATCTCGAGCGCGGCGAACTGTTCAGTTTTATTCCCCAGACTTCGAGTTTTGAAATTCTGGTCTCCCGTTGCTCCACTGGCGAGTAAAGTAAGCAAATCCCGGCCGGGAATAAATCCTGGCCGGGATATTTTATCGCACGTGAAGTTGCCTTAGACCAACGCCTCCACCAAACTTAAATCGGTGGTGCGATGACCACCAGGGCTCGCAAATCCTCGATGGCGCGCAGACCATGCGGCTCAGCGATATCCGCCACGAGTACATCCCCCGCTCTGGCAGGCAAGGTGGCGCCATCTGCAGCGAGAAATTCGCCTTCCCCTTCCAAAATAGTGATCTTCAACTCTCCCTCGATATCATGGCTATGTACAGGGAGCTCCTGTCCGGCCTTGAAGTTGAAATTGAGTATCTTGAAATAGGGCGAATCGTGCACTAACAGCTTGGACATCCCCGTTTCCTTGAAGCCATTCTCTTCGTAAAGATTTATCTTCTTCATTTGTCTTCTCCTTTCAAGCGTTTCGCCTGATAGCTGTATTAGCAAATTGCAAACTCTGCGACGTAGACAACTGCATCCTACATGGGATGCACGAAAAGCATTTGACCCAAGTCAAAAATGGCAACTATTTTTGAGGGAATTAGCCAAGACATTGCCCTACTGAAGATATTGGATTTTTCGGGAGAAAGGATGCACGAAAAATAGCGCAGGTTAGCGCGGTCAGTGGAATGGTCAACTGCGGGGGAGTTACTAAAAGGCAACCATCTTCCTTTCAAGGGCTTCCCTTCCGCCCCGCTCTTCTGTAGTTTCAGGCTATTGCACTGATACAAAACCGGAGGGAGGAAGCCCCATGCCGCAAGGATCAGATTACCATCAGAGGCAAGCATCTCAAGAACGCCGGGACCGCTGCAATCTGGAAAAAGTCTGCGCAGAACTGGACGAGCTGCGGATGCGTGTGCGTGAACTGGAGGAACTGGTAGATCAGATGGCCAAGAAACTGGACATAAAAATAACGGATTGGAGCTTCTGGAAGTAAACAAAAAGGTACTGGCTTCCCATCCGGCTGACGGCACGAAAAAGACCCGCCGTTCCAACATGCGTTTGCAAGGGAACGGCGGGTTAGCTGTTATCTGGCGTGTTCAGCCACTACAGCCTCAAAGCGATACATCGCCAAGGCTGCAGCAAAGCCAAAACAGGCGTTAGGCCATTTTGTTCACGGCCTGATGCAGCCGGGAAATGCGCCTGGAAGCATTGCGCCAGTGCACAACCTTCTTGGTGGCAGCCTTATCCAGGATGCTGGTGGCCGAGTTGAGGGCCTGCAGCGCCTTTTCTTTATCGTTCTGCTCAACCGCTTCACGGACAGACTTGACCACATTCTTGATACGGGTCCGCACAGCGCGGTTGCGTGCATTGGCCTTGAGATTCTGACGATGCCGCTTGAGGGCCGACTTGTGATTCGCCACTGCGTCTACTCCTTAACTATCCTGGTCCTGTAAGAACTCGGTTATTATTCGCGTCAATTTGGAAAAGAAGTCTTTACATTCCAAAATGGAAATTTGTCAAGTACTTTTCCAGACATTTATCTCACACATTGCCTGCAGCGTTTACGCAACATACTCCTACTAGACCTGCATGGCATTGAAATCCGCCAAACGGGCCAGCTTCTCCACCAGGGCCTGCAGCAGATTCAAAC
Source organism: Desulfovibrio biadhensis (assembly GCF_055388615.1). NCBI lineage: Bacteria > Pseudomonadati > Thermodesulfobacteriota > Desulfovibrionia > Desulfovibrionales > Desulfovibrionaceae > Desulfovibrio > Desulfovibrio biadhensis. The sequence goes on along the minus strand of NZ_AP042477.1, from coordinate 4,184,507 downwards.
GGTTCAACCGCAACGCCTCATCATCGCACATAACCATGACGTTATCAAAAAAGGCATCCACATAAGGGCGCAACTCCCGCAACAGGCCCATGAGTTCGGCATAATCATCCTGCTGCCAGAGACTATCAAAACGCGGCGCCATGGCTTCGATCTGGGCGGCAAGCTCCTTCTCCTGGGGCTCCTGCAGCTTGGCAGCGATAAACTCCCCGGTCAAAGGCTGTCCGGCTTCGCTTCCTTGCTTGCGGATGATGTTCCCCGCACGCTTGAAGGTCAGTACCGCCTGTTCAAAATCGGCCTCTTTGCTGAAGCTCTCCAGGGCTTTTATGCGCGCTTCAAGCCCCCAGACGTCTGCTATACCGGCATTTACACAAGCGCCCACAACCAGGGTGGCGTGCCCTTGCTGTACAAAAAGCCCCCGTAAACGCTGCCCAAAAAACTCACGCAGCGCCAGGGCAGTTTCTTCAGGGCTCTTTTTCCAATCGCGTTCACCATAGCCTGCAATGGCTTTCTGGATCAGTCCTTCCAAATCCAGGCGGATGCCTTTTTCCAAAAGGATACGGCAAATGCCAAGTGCGCTGCGTCTGAGTGCATAGGGATCGTTTGCCCCAGTGGGGGCCATATCCAATCCAAAACACCCAGCCAGGGTGTCGGCCTTATCCGCAATGGAAACAAGAGCGCCCGCTACACTTCCAGGTACAGGGCTATCCGGCCCTGCTGGCAGGTAATGTTCGTAGATTGCCGTGGCAACCGCATCGGTTTCGCCCTTTTTACGTGCGTATATCCCACCCATCATGCCTTGCAGATCGGCAAACTCGCCAACCATTTCGGTCACCAGGTCGGCCTTGGCCAGCAACCCTGCACGATGCGCAACATCTTTGGCATCGGGTGCAGCCTCCTCGGCAAACGCAGTTGCCAAAGCCTGAATACGTTTGGCCCGATCAGCCATGCTCCCCAGAGGGGCGAGGAAGATGACGCTCTCGAGCTTTGCCAGCCACTGGTCAAAAGATTGGGCGAGGTCGGTCTTCCAAAAGAAGCGGGCGTCTTCAAGACGGGCCTTGAGCACACGCTCCCACCCTTTGCGCACCAGATCCAAATCCTTGGGGTCCAGATTCAGGGTGCAGAGAAAATGCGGCAGCAGCTTCCCTTCGCCATCCTCGACGCCAAAGCTCTTCTGATGACTTTCCATGCTGGTCAGCAGAACCTCGCGCGGGAGTTCCAAAAAAGCAGGATCAAAATTGCCAAGCACAGGCTTGGGAAATTCCACCAGGCCGGTGACTTCTTCCAACAGCGAATCCTTCCAGACCACACTGCCACCAGCGCTTTTTGCCTGCGCGTCGCCTTGCTCCATGATGCTGGCGCGACGCACTGCCGGGTCCAGCACAACCTGCCCCTTGTCAGCGACTACATCGCGATAAGCCGTAGCATTGGGCACTTCCCAAGGGCCAAAACCATGCACGCGATGGCCGCACGTAGTGTTGCCACTGGACATGCCGTCCATGGAAAAGGAAATGGTCTTGTCATCAAGTAGCGCCAGCAACCACCTGATGGGGCGGCCAAAGGTCTGCTCCCCTGCGCCCCAACGCATACGTTTGGGGAACGGCAAAGCATTTGCCGCCGCAGCCAACAATTCAGGCAACAACGCAACTGCGGGCGCCCCTCCAACAGTCTTACGCACAGCCAGATATTCGCCCTTGTCCGTGGTGTGCCAAAAAGCGTCTTCCAGGTTTACACCTTGCGTTTTGGCAAAACCGACTGCGGCCTTGGTGGGGTTGCCGTCCTGATCATATGCGACCTTGCGCGGCGGCCCCGTCACCAGTTCCTCGTTGGTACGCTGCTCTGCAGCAAGGGAATCCACGATAACGGCAAGTCTGCGGGGGGTGGCGTAGGTCTGCAGCCCCTCGTAATCGAGCAAGGCAGCCTCAAAGCGGGCAGCCAGGTCCTTGACAAGAGCCTGCTCCAACCCGTTCAAAAAGCGGGCAGGCATTTCCTCGAATCCGATTTCAAATACAAAAACAGACATGGCTAGCGCACCTCCCCGGTGGAGTTGTCATTCATTGGGGCGCCGCCAGGCAACATGGGATAGCCCAGGTCCTCGCGCTGTTGTGCATATAAACGCGCCACACGGGAGGCCAGGTTGCGTACGCGGGCAATATAGGTGGTGCGCTCCGTAATGGAGATGGCGCCGCGTGCCTGCAACAGATTGAAAGTATGCGAACACTTCATGCAGTAATCATAGGCGGGCCAGGGCAATCCTTCCTTGCACAGCGCCAGCCCTTCCTTCTCAAAGTCATTGAAGTGTGCAAGCAGCATGGATGCGTCGCTGTGCTCAAAGTTATAGCGAGAATTTTCCACCTCGCCCTGATGGTGCACCTGCCCATAGGTAACACGGTCGTTCCACTGCAAATCGTAGACAGATTCCTTTTCCTGCAGGTACATGCTGATGCGCTCAAGGCCGTATGTCAGCTCTACACTGATGGGCGAGAGATCAATGCCCCCTACCTGCTGAAAATAGGTGAATTGCGTAACTTCCATGCCATTCAACCAGACTTCCCAGCCCAAGCCCCAAGCGCCAAGGGTTGGCGATTCCCAGTCGTCTTCCACAAAACGCACATCATGGGAGCGCTGATCAAAGCCCAATGCCTCCAGGCTTTTCAGGTAGACTTCCTGAACATCCGGGGGGGAGGGCTTGAGGATTACCTGGAATTGATAATAATGCTGCAGCCGATTGGGGTTTTCCCCGTAGCGCCCGTCAGTCGGACGTCTGGATGGCTCAACATAGGCCACATTCCATGGCTCTGGCCCGATGACCCGTAAAAAAGTGGCGGGGTTGAAGGTACCGGCCCCAACCTCTACATCATAGGGCTGTTGAATAATGCAGCCGTAATCGGCCCAAAAACGTTGCAAAGTAAGAATCACGTCCTGAAAATGCATGCTGGTCTCCTGCAAAATGTGGTGCGGTTGCGCGAACCTGCGGGCAAGCGCATAGCATCAAAGCGGACTGAAAGCCAGTAGTATTACCTGCTGCCACCAGCCACAAAATGGTTTTGCATCCGGATCAGGTCTTGCGGAAACCGCCCTTTTCCCAGGCAAGACCCAGATGATAGCGTACGAAGTGATCCACAAGTGTGGCGCATTCTCTGCGCACAGCAGGCGGAAGATTGAGATTTTGCCAATTTTCGGGCGAGGTGTCACGCACTCTGGCCAGCGTTTCAAGGGCCTGATTGCATACGGGCAGGTGCAGGCCACGCTCTCTGGCATTACAGGCAGGGCACAGCGCATGCCCCTGTTCAACCAGAAAACGCGCACCATAGCGCGGCACACCGCCCTCGCCGCAGGTTGCATCAGAATCACCACACAAGGGGCGACCGCAATCCACGCATGCTTCCAACTGGGGCCAAAGCCCCTGCTCAAATGCCAATCTGGCCCGAAAAAGCACTGGCACCATGGGAGAAGGTTCGCATTCGCCATCCAGCACCAGCAGTGTTTCACGCAATAAGGAGTAGGCAGCTGCACCGCTTTCGGTTCTGTCTGCAGCAGCTTCAGCAAACTTTATGCAGTTTACCGCCAATCCCAGTCGTGAACCATCACTGCGAAGTCTGGAGGGGGAATGGGTCAACACCCCTTCTTCAAGATTGAGATAGGTGCCTGTGCGGTTGCTTTTGACCTTGAAAAGCACTTCATTACACGGATCAAGGCACCCACAGAAACGCCGCCGGCTTTTACAACCGCCAAAAGCAAAGGCAGTGAGCACGCCACGAGTGGGCGAAAGAAAACGCACCCATGCGTCCGCTTCCCGGAAACGCCCCACACGGAGCACCAGGACTTTTTCGGAGAACTCCTGCACGCGGCCGGCCTCTGGTTATTCAGGTTCAAGGCGAGGGCGGAAACGTAAGCGTCTTAACACCGCTGGGAGGTATGCTGGTGGTGTAAGGCGATCCGTTATACGATAACGAAACCTCGCCTATATTGCCAAACTTCACGGCAAGGGTGCGCGTGAACCACAATTGTACACGCTCGCCCTCTCTGACATAAAAATCAGTAGTAAAATCCTTGTCAACTTTGGCTTCTATCCAGCACTCGCCACTTCCATTCACCTCGAGGATACTGACGGTGCTTTTGTCAGCAGCCCTGGCGGCAGAGGAAGCAATGACGATGGGTTTTTCTCCGGAAGCTTCTTCGGCATTCTCCGGGGTCTGCCCGGCTTCCGCCTGCGCGGCCTCTGTCTGCCCGGGTTCTGCAAGCCCGACGTCTGCCTGCCCGGATTCCGTTTGACCAGATGCATCCACAGGCGCAACAGCAGTAGCAGCTGTATCCCCCTGACCCGCGGCATTCTCCTGGGCGCCATCCGCTGGCAATGCTTCAGCAGGAACAGTCAATCCGGGGGGGGCAGGCATATTACCAGGCTGCTCCATGGAACTCGCCCCTGGCAAAGGCTCGGGAATCAATTCCACAGGAGGCGCTACAGGTTCAGGAGGCAGCATCGGTTGGGCATCATTTTCCCTATTGATCTGCCCGTTCTGCATTCCGCCAGACGTTTCCTGTTCGGTTTCCGGCTCAGTGGATTGCGGCGTCACCACAGCTGGCTGCATGGAGTCAGAAGAACCGTTTGTGCCAGGCTGGAAGAAATACCACCACACCCCGTAACCGGCGCCCCCAAGAACTGCCAGCAGCAATATCACTACAATAATCTTGGACCCGGGACTCTTCCGGTTACCTGAACTAAGGGTAATGTCACGCGTACGATGGCGTCTGCGTTCTTCTTGCTCTTCTTCTTCGATGACATGGGCAAAAGCAGTATCGACAGCCGCGCCCAAGCCCTTGACCTCGATGCTAAGCATACGCGCATAGGTATTTATGAACCCCTTCACATAGACGGGATGCGGTAAATCCTCCACGCGACCATCCTCAATGGCCTCGAGGTGGCGACGGCTCACCTTGGTCTCCTGCATCACTTCTTCAATGCTGAGACCTTTTTGCAGACGCTCCTGCCGTAATATTTCGCCAACTTCCTGAAAGTTCATCGTCCTCGTTGCCTTTATGAGGCTACAAGATTTATTTTGCGGCAACGCCTTCCGATCACAAAACTACAGTCTGTCGTCTATGACGGCATTTTCACGAAGACGCTGCGTATATTCCTTGAAAAGCTTCTCGGATTTTTGCTCTGCAAGTACGGACCTGATCTGATCGCGCACCGCATCAGTCAAAGCAGGCGCACCAGTATTACTGCTGCTTTTGTCACCACTTGCAAGCAGAATAAACGCTGGCTTGCCACCAAGCACAAAAGGTTTGCTCACCTGGCCTATTTGGAGATTGCTGGCCACAGCCTTGATTTCGGGAGCCAAATCCTTGACATCCACCATCCCCAAGTCACCGCCCTGTTCTGCGGCAGGGCCTACAGAATACTTTTTGGCGGCAGCCGAAAAGGTCATTTCACCAGCAACAATGCTGCTCCGCAGATCATCAGGATCAGGCGTCGGCCCCAAGACTATGAGACTGAGGCGCAATGCATCGGCGCCTGCGCCGGAGATTTCGCCTTTGTGTTCCTGGTAGAACTGCTCCACCTCTTCATCTGTAATGATAATCTTGCGGTTAACCATTGCAGTAACAAGTCTGTCGCGCAACATCTTACGTCTGATTCTGTCCTTGTAACCTTCAAGGGTCATCCCTTGCTGCGTAAGATACCCCTCGAGCTGTTCTTGCGTCAGATTGTTCTGCTCTTTAAATCTATCAAGAAAAGATCTGATTTCACCATCAGACACTTCAATCTGATATCTTTTGGCCTGCTCTTCGATCAGGATATCAGCGATCATCTTGTCCAGAATCCGGCGACGCAAGTCCTGCACGTCCATATTCATGTACTCGGAGTTCTGACTTTCCTGCACGGTCTTGAGGAAGACCTCGAGGTTTTGGTTTACCTCGGAGAGCGTGATAAGCCGGCCGTTGACCACAGCAACGATACGGTCAACAACTTCAGCCCCTTGGACTGCTGGAGCGCCATAAAACAGAAGCAACAGCAATGCAAAAGACAGTGTACAAAGGACTGACCGGGTGCGAGTAGCTACATTCATATGCATAATTATGGTTACCTGTTTAGGTACGTTGTCAGAGTATCGGGTAAAAAAACAGTGCGAAGGTACCCGTTGTCGCAAATCTTTGCAACTGCCCTACGCGTATCCCCTGCCCCCCGGAAACTGTAAACTTTTTACTAGGCAGCAGTACCGCGGTGGCCATACACGCCGCTTGTAGCCCCATCCTGGGAACCGCTCCCTGAATTCTCAAGAGCAGAAGGCGCTGGCTGCGAATTCTGCCCTGGAGAAACAGCGTCTCCCTCTTCCATGGGCGCCTCGTCGCCCAACGGGGCTTCGGAACCAGGAGCAGTGGGCTCTTCGGCAGGAGCAACCTCCTCCTGCGCCGGTTCTTCCGCATCATCGCCATCAGTCACAAGTTGCTGACTTACAAAAATATCTGCGCCTGCCAGTTCGTTTTCAAGCCAGTCCGTAAACGCCTTTTGCAGCTTGCGCTCCATCAACTGCTTTTCTATCATTGTAGCGGCTTCCTGCGGGGAAAGCTGATGCGCAGGAGTGCGTTCCAAGAGGATTAACGCTTCGGCCCCGCTTTGAGCAGACAAAGCTTCACTGCCTTCACCTTCGGCAACACCGGCAAGAGCGCCCTGCCATTTACGCGTCAGCCTGTCTTCCAGTACGCGCATTTCTTGTAACTTTACCGTAGGAAATTCCCCTGCAAACGCTTCTGCATCGTGATTCTTTTCATAGTGGGCCACAGCAGCGGCCACGGTGTCCTTGTCAGGGCCTGTCACCAGCAAAAAACGGATCCTGGAAGGTACATTGTACTGATCAATGTGCGCTTTGTAATAGTCCTCGATTTCCCAAGGCTCTACCGTAACACGGGGGCGCAATATCTTTTCCAAAAGCTTATTGTATGCCAGATGCGCCCGCAGTTGCTCCCGCCATACATCCAGGTCAATATATTCTTCAACCAAAACCTGCTCGAACATTCCTTTGGGGTAATCCGCCCGCACCGTTGCCTCTGCCTGAAGCAATTCGTCCCTGGTTACGGGCATTCCCTTTTCGTCGAGCACCTGGAATATCAGTTCCTGGGCAATGAGTTCGCTTAGAATGCGGTTATAGTCGGCCTTCAGCTTTCCCAAACTAGGAGAAACAGTGCCGGACCACCCCAAATGCGACAGGTCGTATTTTGCCTCAAGCTGCTCAAGAAAAATGGGTTTTCCATTAACCCGAGCAACAACCCCCACATCGCTGGGTTCCTGGCTGCACCCCGCAAGACCACTGCCAATAAGTATCGCTGTCATCATGGCCGGCAAAGCCAGCCGCACAAAAAATGCTCGCTGTTTCTTAAACATGTTCTCGCTCGTACTGTGTTGATTCGGCGGCAGCACCAATCAGCCCCTCGATGGAGGCGTACGCCTTGCGCAGAGCGTCTCTGCGGGTGCCGCTGGCATCAAGCTTCAATTCCAGAGTAGAAGGCGGTTTGAGCCTGGCTTTGTCTTTGTGTTCCGCCACCCATGTTACCAGGGTTTGCGGTTCGATAACGCCAACGTCTTCGCTCCATGTCATACGAATCATGCCTGGAGCAAGATCTGCCTTGGCCACCTGCAATTTGCCAAGCAGCCGTTTTATGGAAAGCACCTCAAGGAAATCCTGCAGGGTTTCTGGCAAGGGACCAAAACGGTCTCGCACTTCTGCCTCCAAATCCTGCATCGCCTCCTGACTCTGTGCCGAGGAAAATCCTTTGTAAAACCGCAGTCGTTCACCTGCATCCGAAATATACGACTCGGGAATATTGGCGGAAAACCCGATGTTGAGTTCGGTTTCTGTGGCCTGAACCATGGGGCCGCCCTTGATACGTCGCACTTCCTCTTCAAGCATTTCGAGGAAAAGGTCCAGCCCGACCTTTGCAATATGCCCGGATTGAGACTCGCCAAGTATATTACCGGCGCCACGCAAACGCAGATCCTCCATGGCGACCTGGAAACCGGCGCCAAGATAGTCCATATCCATGATAATCTTCAAGCGCTTACGTGCGACCTCTCCCAGACGCTCCATGCTGGGAGTCACAAAATAGGCATACGCCTGGCGATCCGAGCGTCCCACACGGCCGCGGAGCTGATACAATTGCCCCAGCCCGAACATCTGCGCCTGGTCCACTACCAGGGTATTGGCCCGAGGAAAGTCCAATCCGGATTCGATAATCGCAGTGCAGACCAGGACATCAAGCTCACCATGCCAGAATTTGTGCATTGCCTCTTCGAGCTGCCGTTCCGGCATTTGTCCATGGGCTTGCCCTACATTTGCTTCGGGAACAAGTGAACGAACAAATTCTTCGACCTTTCCCAGGCCTTGCACACGGTTATGTACCCAGAAAACCTGTCCGCCCCGATCAAGCTCGCGCAAAAGAATATTGCGCAACATATCAGGCGTACGCTCCACCACGGCGGTCTCAACGGGTTTACGTTCTCTCGGGGGAGTTTCGATCACGGAAAGCTCTCGAACGCCGGAAAGAGAAAGCTGTAATGTGCGTGGGATAGGCGTTGCCGTCAGGGTGAGCGCGTCAATATTCTTGCGAAGCTTCTTCAACCGTTCCTTATGCTTGACCCCAAAACGCTGTTCTTCATCCAAAACCAGCAAGCCTAGATTGGGGAGCAAAACGTCCTTGGAAAGCAACCTGTGGGTGCCGATGAGAATATCCACCTGTCCACGCTTGGCGGCATCTATCACCTGGGATTGTTTCTTTGCCGAAACAAAACGACTGAGCATGGCCACATTCACAGGGAATCCCTGCAGGCGGCTTTTGAAATTCTGATAATGCTGTTCCGCCAAAACAGTGGTTGGGCACAACAGGGCAACCTGTCGATTATCCAAAGCAGCACGGAAGGCAGCGCGCAAGGCGACTTCCGTCTTGCCGAACCCTACGTCACCACAAATGAGGCGATCCATGGGTTCTGGCCGTTCCATATCATCGAGCACATCCTGAATGGCCCGCGCCTGGTCAGGTGTTTCCTCAAAACCGAAGGAAGCCTCGAACTCCCTGTATATCTCATTCAGCGGACCATAGGCATAGCCTTTGGCGATCTTGCGAAAGGCGTACATCTCCACCAGATCATGAGCGATCTTTTCAATGGCTTTGCGAGCCTTTTCTCTGGTGCGCACCCAGCCAACGCCACCCAGACGATCCAGTGCAGGCTCTTCACCATCGGGCCCCTTGTAAGGTTGCACCCGGGAAAGCCTGTCCACTGGCAGATACAGCTTATCCTCGCCTTGAAAAAGGAGCAGCAGGTAATCATTGGCCACACCGCCGGCCTCCACCCTGCTGAGGCCGCCAAAGCGCCCCAGTCCATAATCGCGGTGTACAAGCAAGTCCCCTTCTTTGAGCCCTTCATAGCTCTTCATTCCCTTGAAGGCGCGATCAGCCGGCCGGGCCTTGAAACTGCCCTTGGGCTGCAGCACTGGTTCGCCCAGCACAAGGGTCTGGCTCCAGTTGAGCTCGTACCCCTTCTGCAGTGGTCCCACCAGGGCGAAAAGCCCCTGGGCTTGGGAATCATACTCCACACGAAAGCGCAGGCCTTCGTCTTCCGCCAGTTTAAGGAACTTACGGCGCCCCTGCTCGGTGTGGAAAGCCAGAATGGTCTGTCTACGAGAACGCCCCCATTCCCGTAACAGGGCGACCAAAGAATGCCAGGGGCGGTCCTTACTCAAGCCTGCATCGCGGTAAGCATCTTCGCTTGCGGCATCCTCAGGCAAGGAGCGGTCCGGATCAAACGCATCGTGCCGGAAACGGGCGAACAGTTCGTCAAAAGACTCCACCCGTGTTTCCAGAAGATCATTTCCCTGCTTTTGCGCCCCAAGCGCCAGGTCCTGAAAGACAACGCTCCTTCTGGAACGCAACATCGCATCCAGGGAATCAGTGGAGCGCATGGCCAACGAGAGGGGCGGCTCCCTGTCATCACTTTCCTGACGCTGCTCCCACCCCCAGAGGGTTTCCTGCAACCAGCTTTCGCTGAAGCCGCTTCCGATGTGAACGCCACCAGGAGTCGAGAGCAGGAACACGGGATTGTAGGGCAGCCAGTCTTCAAAAAGCGAAGGGGTTTCGAAAAAGACTCCCGGCAAAATAGGGACGCGCCCTTCATCCAGACCGCGCAACAGCGCTTGTTCCTGTTCCGGTTGCATTTCTCCCTTTTTGCGTAGCCCCTTCCAGCGGGAGCGCGCCGCATCGGCTTCACTGCCCGTGGGGGAGCCGGGTTGCACCGGCAGTAGCACAGCCTCGTCAAGTTGGGCCTTGGCACGCTGACTGACAGGATCAAAGAGGCGAATGTCCTCAACCACGTCCCCAAAAAACTCTACACGCAGGGGTGTGTCGTATCCAGGGGCGAAAACGTCAAGGATGTCGCCACGCATGGCCATTTCACCGGGTCTCGAGACCATGGTGACGCGCTCGTAGCCCCATATTGCAGCCTGCTCCAGCAATATTTCAGAGGAAAGCTCTTCCCCGCGACGCAAAGACAACTGGTTGTTGCGCAAAAAATCCAAAGACGGCCATAATGGCAAAAGATTTTCTGCTGTCAGCACCAATCCTCGTGCTCCGGCCCCCTCTTGAAGGGCATGCAGACAAGCCAGACGCTGTGGCCAACCTGCACCGCGCCCCGAATGTCCGTTTTCCGGAGAAAAAGGCGGCATGATTATCCAGCGCTCATCCCAAAGCGCATTATGGCATGGAGGATCCAGAAGTCGCAGCAATCCTTTGACCGCTGTGAGTTCGGTTGGATCACGCAGCAACATGACCGGGCTGGCATTATGCTGTAAAAGAGCCTGGGCAAGAAAAACCCAGGTCGCGGGGCCGCTTTTATTAATGACGACGCTTTTTCCGGATTCACGCAGAACGTCTTGTACAAATCCGGGAAGAGCTACTTTTGGGGGTTGTGGCACTGGTAAGTATTTGGTTCGAGGGCAATCTCGAAGGCTTGGCGCAATCCCGGCCGTAAATATAAACCGCACGACTTCCAAATACAGGGAAGTCGTGCGGCAGATAGCCGGTGCGTCTTGTTGTTACAGCTGGTTGAGCATGCTGCGCTCTTCTCCGGAAAGCAGGCTGTCGAGATCGAGAAGAATCAGGAGGCGATCTTCAAGCTTACCGACACCAGAGATGTATTCAGACTCGAGCCCTGCAACCACAGGCGGCGGCGGCTCAACCGTATTAGCGGGAATTCGCAGGACCTCGGACACGGAATCAACCACAAACCCAACAATCATGTTATTGATTTCAATAACGATTATACGGGTATGCTTGTCATGGTCGCGAGATTCCAGACCAAACCGCTTGCGCAGATCAATAATGGGAATAACCTTACCGCGAAGGTTGATGACACCTTCAACGAATTCCGGCGCCCTGGGCACCTTGGTTATTTCCATGGTGCGGATTATTTCCTGCACCTTGAGGATGTCGACGCCAAACTCTTCTTCGCCGATACTAAACGTCACAAGCTGTAGCAGCTCGGCATCCTGTTTTCTTTGCTCTTCATTCATTCCAGATCTCCGATCGGCGAAAGGTTGGGCTTTGAGGATTTCGCCATCCCCGTTTCAACATAAATTCGCTGAAAAATCCTATAAAACACAACCTGTGGAACTGCAAGCCCAACAGGCACATAAAGTCTCCGTCACAATGTCGATCTCACTTGATTTCGACTCCGAAAAAATACTTTTTGACCTGCTACCTGATACGACAGCACAGAATCATGCAACCAACCACAAAAATCATGCGAATGATTTATGCAAAAAAATGATCTGATACAGCACGACCCATTGAAAATGGTATTTATCCCAGAGTTTCAGAGCCAAAGCATGAAATGAACTACATACAAAACGTCAATTGAAAAACATTTTCACTCGCAAAACATATTCAAAGAACGAAGCTTTTCCTTTACTTGAGCCCCCTTGAAAAGCATTCCGTTGCAATTTTGCAAAAGATACTTGCAAGCCGAGCCGATCTTCTATACATGGGGGCCATCCACCAAGGGGACTGGCTGGGGATATCCTGCCGCAGCCGCACCTGAGAAAGGAGTTCAAATGGGACGTTTTTTCTTACAGACGGAAGATTTTCCGCTGGCCGAGCAGATCAAATCCCTGGGCGATGATGAGCTGCTCGATTTTTGGGAAGAAACTCAGTATCTTGAAAAGTTTCTTGAAGAGGAATTTTCGTACGAGGGCGAGTACCCCGTAGAGTATGAACGCATCATCCTGCAGGAACTGCAGCTCAGAACCTGTCTTAGACTTCTTGCTTGATCTGTTAGCCTAACACGCTGAAAATACCAAAAGACGATGCCTCATCCGACGCATACAGCCGGATGAGGCATCTTTTTTGTCTTTATCACTTCAGACAGCTTCTAGAAGCTGGGGCTGGGGCGGCCTACGCAAAAGTAGACAAAGCCCATATCCGTCATAAGCTGGGGAGAATACAGGTTACGGCCGTCAAAGATGGCCGGTGTTTTAAGCAGTTTTTTGATGCGGTCGAAATCCGGACTCCGGAACTGGTTCCATTCTGTCACAACAGCCAGAACATCAGCGCCTTCGAGTGCTTTGTACTGCTCGTCGACAATCACGGCGCGAGGGTCGTTGAGTTGTTCCATGGCGCGCTTTCCTGCAACCGGATCAAAGGCCTGCACCTTGCACCCCTTGGAAAGCAGGTAGCGGGTTATCTCCAAGGAAGCGGCCTCGCGCACATCGTCAGTATTGGCCTTGAACGCCAGCCCCCAGAGGGCGACCGTCTTGCCTTCGCAACCATCGTGCGCTTCGAAATAGTTGGTGATCTTCTTGCCCAGCATAAGCTTCTGGCGGTTGTTGACCTCATCAACAGCGTTAAGCAGTTGTGGCACATACTCGATGGAATCGGCAGTATGGATCAAGGCCTTGACGTCCTTGGGAAAGCAGGAACCGCCATAGCCAACGCCAGGGTATATGAAGTTGTAGCCGATACGGTGATCCGAACCGATCCCCATGCGAACATCGCGGACATCAGCACCGACCCGCTCACAGATATTGGCGATTTCGTTTATGAAAGAAATTTTGGTGGCCAGCATGCAGTTAGCGGCATACTTGGTCATCTCCGCGCTTCGCACACTCATGATCATCATTTTGTCTCTGCTGCGAGCAAAAGGCGAATACAGAGCCTTGAGGATCTCCGCAGTCCGCACATTATCCGTCCCCACGATGACACGGTCGGGCTTCATGAAGTCATTAACCGCGTCGCCCTCTTTCAAAAACTCGGGGTTGGACACCACGTCATACTCAACATCGACATTACGCTTGGTCAATTCTTCCTGAATGATGCTTTTCACGGAATCGGCAGTTCCCACAGGAACCGTGGATTTATCTACGACGATTTTATAGCTCGTGATCAACTGCCCCACTTCACTGGCAACCTGATGTACGTATTTCAGGTCGCAAGAACCATCATCATTACTCGGGGTTCCCACGGTGATGAAAACGAGCAGAGCGTCATCAAGCCCTTCTTTAAGGCTGGTGGTGAAGCGCAAACGCCCTTCTTTGTAGTTGCGGATGACAAGGTCTTCCAGACCCGGTTCGTATATATGGACCTTGCCCTGAGACAAGCTTTCCACAACTTCGGGATTCACATCCACGCAAGTGACGGTATTTCCAGTCTCAGCAAAACAGGCTGCGCTGACCAGCCCAACATATCCGGTTCCGACGATGCAAAGATTCATGGTATACTCTTTTGTTACGATTTATAGCTTTTCAAAAAGGCGATGAAGAAAATGACCCCTATTCCATTTGAGCGGGATTCGTCAACACAGGTCAGAACCGCAAAAGCTTGTTCCAGAACCATTGCCAGCGGTTTTACGCAGCAGAAAGCTTGACTTTCAGTAGCCTGGAACTATTACTGGGGGCACAAAATGACCAGCAATTCGCGATGTAAAGGTACACTTCGTTGCGCCGCTGCTTATGGCATAGCACTGCAATGCCCCCTTTGCCAAAACAACACAAACCCGGGAGGTCCCCATGCCTGTTCTGGTTGTCAACGTCGATCATGTGGCCACATTACGCCAGGCCAGGCAAGGAAAGGAACCTGAGCCAATTACTGCCGCGCACATTGCGGAACTTGCCGGAGCGCGCGGCATAATCGTCCACTTACGCGAAGACAGACGCCACATTCAGGATCGCGATGTGGAACTGATGTCCCAAACCCTGAACACCAGGCTGCATCTGGAAATGGCCGCCACCGAAGAGATGCAGGCCATAGCCCTGCGCACGAAGCCGCACATGGTATGCCTGGTGCCAGAGAAACGCGAAGAGCTTACCACCGAAGGTGGTCTCGCAGTAGCAGGACGTGAAGCGGAATTGCGCGAGTTTCTTACTCCGCTCAAAAAGCAGGGCGCCCTGGCTAGCTTGTTCATTGAAGCAGCGCCGGAGCAAATCGAAGCAGCGCAAAAAACCGGCGCGGAATACATTGAAATCCATACAGGGCACTATGCCGACGCAACGACAGAACAAGAAGCTCTGGCAGAATTCAAGAAGATCGTCGCCGGTATCGACCTTGCCCAACGCATTGGCCTGGAAGTCAATCTAGGTCATGGCCTCAACTACACCAACATCCAGCGTTTTGCCCGCATTTCAGGCATCAGGGAATACTCCATAGGGCACAGCATCATTTCCCGCGCGGTGCTGGTTGGTTTGGAGCGCGCAGTCAAGGACATGGCGGAGATCATCTCCACATTTGCAGAGTAGACGGCTCTGTCGAACCAGCCTTGCGATCGAAACGCTTTCTGGAAAAGAAAGAGGAAATATATGATAGTCGGCGTGGGTATAGACGTATGCGAACTGGATCGTGTCCAACGCATCTGGGAACGCCATCACGAGCGCTTTTTTTCGCGCATTCTGACCCCCAGAGAATTGGAGGAAATGCCCAGGGGAGCAACACCTCGCATCGTAGCGTTTCTGGCTGCGCGTTTTGCCGCCAAGGAAGCAGCCTCAAAAGCCCTTGGCACCGGCTTTCGCCATGGTGTGGGGTTCCACACTCTTGAAGTGCGCCACCTTCCGTCAGGCAAACCAGAACTTTTTTTGTTAGGTGCAGCTAAAGAGCACGCGCTTCAGTTGGGCGTCTCGACAACTCATATCAGCCTCACACACGGGCGCGATGTTGCGGCAGCCGTGGTTGTGCTTGAAACCTGACCAAACAAGGGACCATCTCATGGGCAGCACTGAAAGCTACTACACCCCCTTGCCGACACCTGCAGAGATGGGGGCTTGGGATCAGGCAGCCATACAGCAATATGGTGTAAAAAACGAAATACTTATGGAGAA
Organism: Desulfovibrio biadhensis; assembly: GCF_055388615.1. NCBI lineage: Bacteria > Pseudomonadati > Thermodesulfobacteriota > Desulfovibrionia > Desulfovibrionales > Desulfovibrionaceae > Desulfovibrio > Desulfovibrio biadhensis. The sequence continues at coordinate 4,169,157 of NZ_AP042477.1, read as the reverse complement.
CGCCAGCCGTGAAGCCCTGGCCGTTCTTGAGGAAGAGAAAAAACTGTGCGACCGCGAACGGGTCGTTCTGCTTGCCGGCAAAGGCAACAACGGGGGTGACGCCATTGCCTTAGCCCGCCATTTGCACGACAGGGGGATAGCAGTTTTGCTGCTGCTTGCTGCGCCCCTATCCCATTATAAAGGAGTCAGCGGCTATCATCTTCGCCTTGCGCGAAGAACAGGCACCCCCATGGCGCAGCTTGCAAACACGCCGCCAGAAAAATGGGGAGAGGCCACTGTACTGGTAGACGGCCTGCTGGGGACTGGCTTCAAAGGCGCCCTGCGCGCGCCTTATGCGTCCTGGATCGAGGCCATCAACCAACGCAGGGAACACGCCTTCATCCTGGCCCTCGACATCCCTTCTGGCCTGGACGGCATGACAGGCAAAGCGTCACCCATTGCAGTCCGCGCCAACGCCACCGTAACCTTCCAGGCAGCAAAAATCGGCCTTGTGTTGCCTGAAGCTCAAGATTTTGTCGGACGCCTCCATGTCCGTCACATCGGCATTCCTGCTCGTATTCTGGAGGATGCGCCACCGTCTTATGGCTTGCTGGACGCCCGTGTTGCGGGACTCCTGCCCCCCCCTTCCTCCACAATGCACAAAGGAAATGGTGGGCGTGTCTGCATAATAGGCGGTTCCCGCGGCCTGAGCGGTGGAGCGCATCTTGCTGGACTGGGAGCATTACGCGCTGGCGCAGGTCTGGTCACTGTAGCCTGTCCAGCCGGCATTACCACCGAGGTCAAGCAAGGGGCGCCTGAACTGATGGTACTGCCCCTCCCCCATGAAACATCCAAAGCGATTGCCTGGAACGCCGAAGACTTGGCGTCATTGAAAGACTTCATCAATGGCTGCGACGCATTGGTAGTCGGCCCAGGATGGGGGCGGACGCCAGAGATGCAGGACTGTCTGGAACGAATTTTACAGTGGCAACGCCCCTCTGCGGTGCTTGATGCGGACGCGCTTTTTGCCCTTGCAGAGCGGCCAGGCCTTTGCTCCTTGCTCAAGGAAGGCGATGTTCTTACGCCACATCCAGGCGAAATGGCACGCCTGTTGGGAACTAGCACAGCCACAGTACAAAGTGACCGGGCAGGTATCGCCAAAACCTTTGCCAAAGAGCACGGCGTCACGCTGGTGCTAAAGGGTGCGGGGAGTCTGGTTGCCAAAAACGGCTACCCATTGCTGGTTTCGCCCTTTGCTACACCCGCCCTTGCAATCGGGGGTGCGGGAGACGTATTAAGCGGCATTATTGCAACGCTCATGGCGCGTGGGCTTTCAGACTTGCGCGCCACCTGCCTTGCAGTGTATTGGCACGGTTTCGCAGGCGTACGCCTCGAACGGGAGTACCCCTTGAGAGGGAACTTTGCTTCCGAAATCGCCCATGCCCTCCCTGGGGCTATTAAGGAGTTTTCTGCATGATGACCGTCAAAGAAGTCATGACCCCGAACCCGACGACCGTAACGCCTGATACGGATATCACCGAGGCTGCCCGGGTTCTGCTGGAAAAAGGATACAACGGATTGCCAGTGGTGGACGCTGCCGGTGCGCTTGTCGGCGTGCTGTGCCAGAGCGACCTGATCGCTCAACAGAAAAAACTGCATATTCCTTCCGTGTTTACATTGCTGGATGGATTTTTTCCGCTGTCTTCCGCCAGCGATTTGGAACGTGAGATGGAAAAAATCACAGCCACACGCGTAGACAAGGCTATGACGCCAAATCCCACCAGCGTTTCCACGGAAACGCCATTGGACGAGGTGGCAACGATCATGGCGGAACAAAAACTCTACACCTTGCCCGTTGTTGAAAACGACAAGGTTGTCGGCGTAGTTGGCAAAGAAGATATTCTCCGCGCCCTGCTCGGTGGAAAATAGCCGGCGTGTGCCGTCCACATTGGCTGCGTAGACTGCCATGACGTTTTTACTCACACTGGCTGACAGTGAGGCCACCCTGCATCTGGGGCGTATGTTGGCTGCGAGCCTGCCAGACGCCCCACCGTATGCTGCGTTGCTGCTAGAAGGGGATTTGGGCGCAGGCAAAACCACGCTTGTACGCGGCATGGTGGAATCCATGCCGGGAGGCGATGAAGCCGAAGTCGCCAGTCCCAGCTTTACGTTGCAACACGTATACCCCACCAATCCGGAATGTGTGCACATGGACATATATCGGTTGGAGGGCATGGAACCTGATGCTGCACTCTGCGAATCGCTCAATGCCGGACATGAATTTGTAGTTGTGGAGTGGGCGCAGTTCCTCCCGGCGCATTGCCGACCAGACAATTTTGTGCGACTAGTCTGGCAACCAACCTCTGACGGACGTGTTGTGAGCCTGACTGCGGAAGGCCCGGTGGCCCTGCAGTGGTTAACAGACCTGCAGGACCATATGGCGCGTTCATAAACCTTCAACCCTCTACAGGGACTTTCCCATGCGGATATTGGTACAGAAGTTCGGCGGCACCTCCGTCAAGAATCTTGAATGTATGCGTATGGTGCAGAGCAAGGTCTGCACCGCCCTGGACAAAGGGTACAAGGTAGTGGTGGTGCTCTCTGCCATGGCTGGCGTCACCAACACCCTGCTGGACCAGGCCAGACAATGGTCCAGTCGTCCCGACCCTTCTGAAATGGATGTTCTGCTGACGACTGGCGAGCAAGCCTCGGTTGCGCTTTTCAGCATGCTGCTCAAAGATTGTGGCATCAAAGCCCGCTCCCTGCTGGGTTTTCAGGCTGATATCCGCACTGACAACGATTACGGTCGTGCTCGCATTCTTAATATTGACACCGAAGGGCTGACAAACCTGATGCAGGAGCATGACGTGCTGGTGGCGGCCGGCTTTCAGGGCTGGGATGATTCCCGGCGCATCACCACCCTGGGGCGCGGCGGTTCCGACACATCGGCCGTGGCTCTTGCTGCAGCCTTGAATGCCGAGCTGTGCGAAATATTTACCGACGTGGATGGCGTTTACACCACCGACCCCAACATCTGCTCCCAGGCGCGCAAACTCGAGAAAATCGCTTATGACGAGATGCTCGAGATGGCCAGCATGGGCGCGAAAGTATTGCAGATCAGGTCTGTGGAATTTGCCAAGAAATACAATGTTCCGGTCCATGTGCGCTCCACTTTTTCGGATGCGCCGGGCACCGTAGTCAGCAAGGAGGACCCGAAAATGATGGAGTCTGTTATGGTTTCAGGCATTGCGTACGATAAAGATCAGGCTCGCCTGACCCTGCGCGACGTCATTGACCGCCCAGGCGTTTCCGCAGCCATCTTTTCGCCGCTTGCCGAAGCAGGCATCCTTGTGGATATGATCGTTCAGAACACCAGTAAGGAAGGCGTTACGGACATGACCTTCACGGTGAGCCGCAGCGATCTGGAACGCACTCGCGATATTCTGGAAAAGGTGAAGATTGAAATCGGCGCCAGAGAAATCCTTACTGACATGCACGTTTGCAAGGTTTCTGTCATTGGCGTAGGAATGCGTAATCATTCCGGTGTTGCGGCCAAGGCTTTTACCGCCCTGCACAAGGAAAACGTAAACATTTTGATGATCAGCACTTCTGAAATCAAGATTACCTGCCTGATCGAAGAAAAGTACACTGAGCTGGCCGTGCGCACCCTGCACGATGCTTTCGAGCTGGCCGGCGCCTGATCAGGGCCCAGAAACAGCATCATCCGCGCAGGCCTGGCAAAGAGCTCTGCTCCACCCCAGGCCTGCCAACCATGCGAGCAGCAAGACAGTCATGAAAGCCATAAAGATATACGACACCACCCTTCGAGATGGTACCCAGGCAGAGGACATAACCCTCAATACCGATGACAAGATAAAAATAGCCCGAAAGCTTGACGATCTGGGCGTCCACTATATCGAAGGGGGATTCCCTGGCTCCAACCCTACGGATGTAGCCTTTTTCGAGGAAATCCAGAATTACGAGCTGCAACACGCCCGCATTTGCGCCTTTGGCAGCACGCACCACCCCAAGGTCAAGGCAGAAGAAGATCCCAACCTGCAGGCCATGCTCAACTCTGGCGCCAGCGTCATGACCTTGTTCGGTAAGACCTGGGATATCCATGCCAAGCAGGCTTTGCGCGTTCCTTTGCAGCGCAACCTGGAGCTCATCCACGACTCCATTGCCTTCATGAAGGGTAAATGCCAGGAGATTTTCTTTGATGCCGAGCATTTTTTCGACGGCTTCAAAGCCAATCCTGAATATGCGTTGCAAGCTCTGGAAAGTGCGCACAAGGCCGGAGCCGATGTGCTTGTGCTGTGCGACACCAACGGCGGCACCATGCCGGATGAACTGGGCGAGATAGTGCGCACTGTTGCGGAGAAGCTGCCCAAGGCTTCTCTTGGCATTCATCCGCACAATGATTGCGAAATGGCTGTGGCCAACGCCCTTGCCGGTGTCCAAAACGGCGCAACCCAGGTGCAGGGCACCATCAATGGGTACGGAGAACGCTGCGGCAACGCCAACCTCTGCTCCATAATACCCATTTTGCAGGTTAAAATGGGAGATACATACACCTGTTTGCCGAAAGACAAACTCGACCTGCTGACACTGACAGCAACCTATGTCTCAGAAGTCGCCAATGTGCGTCTTTTCAATCGCCAACCCTTTGTAGGGCGCTCTGCGTTCGCTCATAAGGGCGGCATTCATGTCAGCGCCGTTTCCCGTGATGCCCAGCTCTATGAGCACATCAATCCGGAAGTTGTGGGGAACCGACAGCGTGTTCTGCTCAGCGAACTGGCAGGGCGCTCCAATATCGTCAATCTGGCTAAACGCTTTGACCTGCATATGGACAAAGACGAGCCTGTGGTACGCGGCCTGCTCAACGAATTGAAGGCGCGGTCGAGCATGGGGTATGACTATGCGGCTGCAGAAGCTTCCATGGAATTGCTGCTTTTCCGGAAGATAGCACAACGCGGCGTGCGGGAATTCTTCACGCTCAAGAAATTCCATGTTCTGGACTCGAAAGAATCGGTTGATGGCGAACCGTTGAGCGAAGCCACCGTCATGTTGGAAGTGGAAGGAATGGAGGAGCATACAGCAGCTATGGGGAAAGGCCCTGTCAATGCGTTGGACAACGCCTTGCGCAAGGCGCTGCGCCCCTTTTACCCTACCCTGGATGAAATGAAGCTGTTGGATTTCAAGGTGCGAGTGCTCAGCCAAAGCTTCTCGGAAACCTTTGGAACAGCTTCTGGTGTCCGCGTTCTTATTGAATCCGGCGACCCCTGCGCCCGCTGGGTGACTGTAGGGGTATCGCACAACATCATCGAAGCGAGCTGGCAGGCGCTGGTGGACTCCGTAACGTACAAGCTCTACCGCGACGAACAGAAACGCCGTAACGGTACTTGCGAACAATAGACTCTTCTTAAAAAACTACATAAAAAACGGGCGCTCTCGCAATTTTCGACAGCGCCCGTTCTTGTTTCAATGTCTCCAGATATGCAGGTCAGGCAACACGCCCTTTTGTCTGCATAACCCGGTGCATCACCCGGGTGAGCTCTTCCCAGTCCAAAGGCTTGGCCACATAATCATCCATACCTGCATCCATGCATCGCTGCCGGTCCCCTTTGTCACTGAATGCAGTCATCGCAATGATGGGTATATCTTTGAAATTACAAACGATGGAGTCGTCCGGGCGACGGATGCAGCGTGTCGCTTCCAGGCCATCCAACACGGGCATGCTTACGTCCATGAGCACCAGATCGAAACTCGCCCCACTTTGCAATGTATTCAGCGCCTCGCGCCCGTTTATTGCGCAGGTGACACTATGGCCGTCACGCTCAAGGATCATCTGTGCGAAACTTCTGTTGACTACATTGTCTTCTGCCAGAAGAATACGCAGCCCCAGGCTAGATTCTCCATCAATCTGTTCACCTGCAGCAGGTGCCACCTTTTGATTGGCTTCCGTCGTCGGGGATAAATCGCTAGCGGCCTTATCACCGTATTTATCGCTTTTCATATTTCAATATCCGTCCGGAACTGAGAAGGCCGCTGACCTGGCCCTGTTCATCGTATGTCAGCTTGTTATGCCAAGATACAAGTACTTCATTGCCATCAAAATCTTTCAGGGTGTAACGAACCTGTTCAAAAGGATCCAAGTCCCCCTGCATCAGGCGTTCAAAATCTTTTTTTGCTGTTTCTCGTTCATCATCAAGAAGTGCAATGTCGAACCAGTTTTCTCCAAAAAAATGATCACTTCCCTTGCCCAAGACTTCACGTCCGCGCTTATTAAGCAATATAATATTGCCTTGACGATCCAACCCTAAGAAAATGGAGTCAAGGGAGTCCAGGTAATAGGCTTCACTCCCCAATTCCAAAGAGCACTGAGCGACCATGTGCTCAAGGTGCACGCGCTGATGTTGCAAGTCAGCCCTCGAAGTAACATCCTCTGTTATATCCATTATAGTGGTAACAACAGAGCTAACATCCCCAGAAGTACCGAGAACAGGAGCTGCGTTGATAGATAACATGCGGCGACTTCCTTCAATATCCTCAATGCAATGCCGCACATCGAAAACAGTTTTTTTCGTACGCATCACAATATTGAAAGGCAAATCGTCTTCAGCATAGGGCGCACCATCAAGTGTGGTAATGCGCCAAGCTGAGTCATCAAATGTTCTTTTTATCAAGGCATCTTTCGTGAGACCAAGCAATTCTTCCGCCAAGTGGTTGGCATAGACAAGTTTACCTTCGTTATCCAAAAGAACAATGCTGACGGGACTTGCCTCGGAAATGCCTTGAAAAATCTTGTGCTCCTGTTCCAGGCTTAACTCCGCCAACTTTCGCCTGGAAATGTCTTCAACTACAACAATGATATATTTTGTCTGTGACTGGGAATCATCGGACAAAGAAGCCGTTATGGTCGTCCAGATCGGAGTGTCTTCTACAACTATCCTCACTTCCAAAGAAAAGTCAGAAATATTACCCCGACGCAGAGCATCAACTTCTGCTTCAAGCACAGCGATGTCATCGGAAAAAACCAATTCCTTCCAGTTTGTGGCGACAACCTGTTCGCGATCTTTCCCAACAATTTCACAAAGCTTTTCATTCACCCGTATCCAGTTGCCCTGAAAAGTAAGGTGGCCAAGACCTACTGCAGCCTGCGAAAAAGTGGAGCGAAAGCGCGCTTCGCTCTCAAGCAGCTCTTGTTCTGTTTTCTTGCGTTGCGTTATGTCCCTGAAATAAAGGGCTACAGAGTCATTGAGGGGAAAAACATGAAATTCCATCCATGCATCGAATCCGGACAAGTACTCTTCTAACGTGGTATTCTTGCCATTGCTCTTGGCGGAGTGGAGTTCTCGAAAAAGTTCACTTTGGACAGTCTCAGGGAAAATATCCCAAATTTGTTTGCCCAAAAGCAGGTCCCTACTCTTCCCAAGGAGTTTCTCTGCTTTCAGGTTCACGTATTTGAAGCGCCAGTCTGCATCCAACTCCACATAACTGTCCGTTGTACTTTCAAGGATGTTCATCACGCGCAACCTGGATTGTTCCAGCTTATCGCGGCTTTTTCTGCGCTCTGTCACGTCTTCGGCGACCTTCAAAAGATTTACTACAGTGCCGTCTTCATTCTTCACGGGGACAATGGTTGCATCTTCCCAAAAAAGCTCTCTGTTCTTCTTACGGTTTACAAACATCCCACTCCAGGTTCTTCCGGAATGCACTGCCTCCCAAAGATCATCGTATTCTTCTTGCGGTGTTTCGCCTGTCTTGAAAATGCGGGTATTGCGCCCAATAACCTCATCCGAAGAAAAGCCTGTTATCTGCGTGAAACTATTGTTCACATACTCGATGGTGCCTTCAGCGTCGGTTATCAGCACGATGCTCGGGCTCAACTCAAGAGCGTACGAAAGCTTGCTCAATTCTTCGGTAGCTTTTTTCAGGGAGGAAATATCAATAAACGTTATGACAACGCCTTTGATCATGTTGTCATCAGTACGATACGGCAAAATCCGCAGTAACAGCCATTTGCCTTCTGCGGTTTGCACTTCTCTTTCAAAAGGGGCGAGGGTGTGGAGCACCTTCCTAGAATCGTTCAGAATATTGTCATAATTAATATTGAAAACAATATGACTGATGGGGCGACCGATGTCCGTTTCCATCAAATTTATTTCGCGTGAAATCGCAGGCGTGAATTTGCGAATCCGCAGGTCCTTGTCCAAGAAAATGGTGCCAATATTCGTGGACAACAGCAGGTTATTCATATCATTGTTCAATTCGGTAAGCTCTTGAATCTTGCTTTGATACTCCGAATTGACGGTGATCAACTCTTCATTGACGCTTTGCAGTTCCTCGTTTGCGCTCTGCAACTCTTCATTTGCAGAAAGCAACTCTTCGTTGGTAGCTTGCAGCTCTTCGTTTGTTGTTTCCAGTTCTTCGATTGTTGCTTGTAGGTTTTCACGAGTATATTGCAGTTCATGCTCAAGATCATTTATCCGTTGATCAGAACCATCCCACGGAATAGATTTCGCTGTGGTTTCAATCGATCTTGATTCCGCATCCATTCTGTCAAAAACAACAAGCAAGAGTTCATTGCCTGAATTTTTTCCGAGAAAAGGAATTATCCGGAGTGTTGCGCGATGTTCTTCTCCGTGTTGCGTGTAACGAATATCGTTATATACGACTTCGTTATCCTCGCGCATGGCTTTGCTGATCCCTGTTTCCACCGCAATGGAAAACTCACTCCTGATTAATGTCTGGATGTTGAGATTGATATTGCCGGGTTGAATCTTGAGAAAGTCAGAAACCTCCCCCAGCACATGTACGAGTTCGTGATTGCTATTTATTATCGCTCCCGGAGGAACATATTCTTTGAAAAGCGACTCGTATATTGTTGCAACCTGCTTGCGTTGATCAACATGCTGCGGCACGACCCTATCCATGACACTACCGAGTTCACGTTTGCGATAGACAGGGGTAACAGAAAAACTGTCCAAAGAAAGACCTGTCTGTTTGCCTCTGCTACGGTAAATTTTCCACTTTGTATCAACAGAGGTGAACAAATTGGTGAAATGGCCAATGGTTTCACTGGAGCCTTGAAAAAGGAAACCGCCCTCGTTGAGCGCAAAATTGAAGCTCATCAAGACTTTTTTCTGCAACACGGGCTGTAAATAAATCAGTAAATTGCGGCAGGACAGCAAGTCGATCTTATTAAAAGGCGGGTCTTTTATCACATTGTGCTGTGCAAATATCACCATTTCCCTGATATGGTTTGCAATCTGACATTTATCCCCTTTGCGTACAAAATAACTGCGAAAACGCTCGGATGTCAGATCCGCAACTATATTTTCCGGATACTGGCCAATGCTTGCAAATTCCAGAGCTTCGGTATCAACGTCCGTAGCAAAAATCTTGACTTCATTTTTAGCCTTGGCGTTTTCCAACGCCTCACGAAACATGATGGCCAGGGAATAGGCTTCTTCTCCGGTGGAGCACCCTGCCACCCAAACCCGGATAGCGCTCCCCTGCTTGGCCTTGATAATTTCAGGAATGACCTTTTCCTTAAGGATAGCGTAGGCGTCCGGGTCGCGGAAAAAGCGTGTCACCCCAATCAACAATTCCTTGTACAGAGTCTGTACTTCATTTTGATTTTGATACAAATAGTTTACGTAATCTTCCAACTTCTCTATCTGATTGACCGACAGCCTGCGCTCAATGCGGCGGGAAACCGTACTCTGTTTATAGTGGGTGAAATCCAGCCCGCTGTGCTCCTTAAGCAAGGCGAAAATACGTTCCAGCTTGTTTTCTTCTTTAAGAAGCCAGCTTTCACCAGTCCTCTGTGTTGCGACAAAGGGGTGCTGTACGTACTTTATCAATTCCTCTGGCATTTTTTCAGGCGGCAAGATGTAGTCAGCCAGGCCTGTTGCTATGGCGTTGCTGGGCATTCCGTCAAACTTTGCAGAGTCAAGGTCTTGCACCATAATGATGCCGCCCTGCTCCTTTATGTTCCGTATACCGCGGGTGCCATCGCTTCCTGTTCCGGAAAGAACGATGCCGATTGCCTGTTCCCCTTTGTCATCCGCCAGGGAATTGAGAAAGATATCTATGGGGAAATTAAGGGACTGAACCGTCTTGTCAGCAAGATGGAGCTTGCCTTGTAGTACGGTCATGTTCTTTTTGGGCGGGATAAGATAGATGTGGTTTGCTTCGAGGCTCATCCCTTCAGTTGCCTGCAAAACTTCCATTTCTGTATGCTTTGAAAGCAACTCGACCATCAAACTCTTGTGGTCTGGAGACAAGTGCTGCACAACCACAAAGGCCATCCCGCTATCGGGTCGCATACTGCCGAAAAATCGCTCCAGAGCTTCAAATCCACCGGCAGAAGCGCCGATGCCTACTACGTAGAAGGATGGCCCCACCTCTTGAGCTTCCTTTGCATCACTGTTTTTCGACTGATCGTTATCTGACGTATCCTGAGACATGGGGAACCTCTTGCGCTATGATTTTACAGTCGAAAAAAACGTCAGACACTACACACCCTGCTGTCAGCAGCACTTGTTTGGTCACGCATCACATTTCTGACAACAGGAAGATAGCTCGTGATGGCTGTAGCGCTGATTTTATCTTATGCAAACCACCAATGACCAGCGCAAATGACAAGAGATTTTTTGAATAATTTTCATAAAAAAATGAGCCTGTTACGGGACACTTCACATCAATCCTTGCAATCATATTCTTTGAGATTCGCGGAACAGACCCTGTCACGACCACTGGCCTTGGCTCTGTAAAGCGCTTTATCTGCACTATCCACAAGGTTTTCAATAAAAGCTCCGCGCCATTGAGGACTGATTTCTGCCACACCAATACTCACAGTGATGTGAATATTACGTTTGATGACCTCACCGTGTGAATCCCGGATTATAAAATTATAGCGGGAAACCTGCTCTCGAAGGTCCTCCGCAATGGCAACAGCCTGTTCTTCTCCAACGGCAGGGAGAACAACGGAAAATTCCTCCCCTCCATAACGTGCAAGAAAGGCTTCAATATCTTCAGCTTCAAGGGAGGCGCCTACCCGTCCCATGATCTTTGAAACAGTTGCCAATGCCTGGTCGCCGATGCGATGTCCGTAGTTGTCGTTAAATTTTTTGAAGTGGTCGATGTCGAGCATCAGAAGAGAAAAAATTCTGCCAGTGCTTTGCCAACTCTCCAGACAGGCATTAAGAAACTCATCCAACGCCCTGCGGTTCATAAGTCCGGTCAAAGAATCGGTGCGGCTAAGCTGGTCGAGCGTATCCGCATCTCGCTGCATTATATCAACTATTTCCTGAAACGACTTCTTGAGTGTGTTGAGAAGGACTTCAGGATCTTCTCCACTGTTAATGGCTTCAACAGTGGTGTCTCCCAAATTGGCGACTTCACCGCCACGCTTCCGAAGAAGAGTGCGGAATTCTTCAACCATTTGAGCCGTTTCAGAAAGTGCGGCCTGAAGTCTGCGATTGCAGGGTCCGTTGAGAATCTCCTCTTGCTCACGCATGATCGCCATAAACTTCTCATCCGAGTAGTCCCGTTCCTGCAAAGTTCTAATCACGAGTTCCTGGATGCGTGCTTTTTGGCCATCAGAGAGAAAATCATACGTGTCTATGCCACGCATATAGAGAATCAAAGTTCTCCATTTTGCGTCAGTCGGCACACCTGCGCGATCTAACGTCTTGCAAAGATGTTCTGACTGACTGAAATCGCAGGGGCTGGTACGCCTGACACCATTCTCTTTGCTCATTATTACAACCCTATTAAAACGTATCCAACGATGATTTCAACACTATGCTGTCAGCAGCGTGCCCCCCTCCCCGAGATGCATGCAAAACCAGCGACAACTTCCCTATGCTGCACAATTACAAATCAGACTACAATTTCAATTATATAAATATTAAAATCTTAACAGCACGTTAAAAACCTCAGCAAGAGTGGCTGCCGCCCAGGGCAGTCCAGCGCGACAGCCACCAGAACATCTACCTGTCAATTTGCGGGCACTGCAGCAGCGCCTTACGTATTTCCTCATCAGGATAGGCGTAATTCGTAAGCTTACCCTGCAAGTATGCATCGTAGGCAGCCAAATCCAGAAGGCCGTGGCCGGAATATAAAAATACGATTACCTGGCCGGGTTCTGCGTTTTTCGCTTCTTCAATGGTGGCCTGAATGGCGTGAGACGTTTCAGGTGCAGGCAGAAAACCTTCAGTCTGCATAAACAACAGTGCAGCCTTGAAACAATCCTCCTGATAATAGGCCTTGGCTTCCACCAACCCCTCATTGACCAGGTTACACACGATGGGGGCATCGCCATGGTAGCGTAATCCTCCCGCATGAATTGGCGGCGGTGTGAAACTATGCCCCAAGGTGTGCATCTTCATCAGCGGTGTAAGGCAAGCCACGTCGCCATAATCATAGCGATAGTCACCGCGTGTCAATGTTGGACAGGCCTGAGGTTCAGCGCCAAGCATACGGATTTTTTTACCTGAGAGTTTGTCAGGCAAGAACGGAGTCACAAAACCGCCAAAATTGCTACCGCCCCCGACGCAACCAATCAGCAATGAAGGGTCTTCGCCTATCATTTCAAGCTGCTTCTTTGTCTCAAGGCCAGCAATAGTCTGGTGCAGCAGAACGTGATTCAGCACGCTACCCAAGGCATAGTTGGTATCGTCGCGGCTCGCTGCATCCTCTACAGCTTCCGAAATTGCCAGCCCAAGGCTGCCCGGATTGTTTGGATCCTCAGCCAGAGCGTTGCGGCCAGCCTCAGTGCGATCAGAGGGAGAAGGAAAAATCTCAGCGCCATTGGACCGTATCCATATACCGCGGTACGGCTTCTGCTCGTAACTGACCTTCACCATGTAAACCGTGCATTCCATGCCCAGCATCTTGCAGGCAAAAGAAAGTGCAGTGCCCCATTGTCCAGCACCGGTTTCCGTGGCAAGGCGCTTTACACCGGAAATTTTATTATAATAGGCCTGCGCCACAGCAGTGTTCGGCTTGTGGGATCCGGCCGGAGAGAGCGATTCGTTCTTATAGTAAATTTTCGCCTTTGTTCCGAGGGCCTGCTCCAGACGATGCGCGCGAACAAGAGGTGTGGGGCGCCACAGACGGTAAATATCCAAAACTGGTTCAGGAATTGAAATCCACCTTTCAGAGGACATTTCCTGCTCTATGAGCGGATCCGGAAAAATCGCCTGCAACATTTCAGGAGGCACTGGCTCATGCGTTCCCGGATGCAGTGGCGGCGGCAGAGGGGTCGGCAGGTCTGGCAAGGCATTGTACCAGGCAGTGGGCATTTCGTTTTCGGGAAGATTGATACGATAATCCATGCAATTGGCTCCTCAAGATAATTTTTCTCTCGAAAAAGAAATACTGAAGCCTATACAAAAAGGCAACCAGACCATTTTACTCTTATAAAAAAATTGCAGGACACTTCTATTCTTCAGGCCAGATACCGCAATGTCTGGCCGGGGTGTAACCAGCAAAAAAAGCTTCTAGGGCAGATACATATGATACCCGATTTCGAGGCGCTATTTTTTCATATCCATCACATCCATTGTTGAAAAACCGCATGCTACGTTCATTGCCGCGAATGCTTCCCGCTTGCAGTAAAGCATTGCGCACACCGCGCCACATGCCCGTCTCATTAGTGATGGCCTTACGTTGAATATCCAAATACTTACGCATCAGTTTTCGGACTTTGCCTTCCAAAGGCGGGTGCGGATACATAAAAGCCGCGCCTTTGGCCAATAAAATTTCATTAGCCACATTCCCATCCGGCAGATGTAAAATGCCCAAAACTCTGCCGTAGCGGTCATGGTTCTCTGGTGCACGCTCAAGAAACACCTCTTTGCCGGCCACAAGGGTTTCGAGTGCTTGCTTTGCCTGCTCACTCCAATACTGGGCAGGGCGTATTTCATGGGCAAGTTCGGGCGCATCAATGCCCCAAAGTCGCACTTTTACGCCCCCTTCAAGGATACACGTATCACCGTCCACCACATACTCTACGCGAAAACGATCACGCGCAGCAGTAGGTCCGGCAGTAAAAAGGACAATAAAAAAGACAAGAAGGAGGAGGGGTAAAAACGCACAAAGCCGGCACAAGGCCGGCTTTGCGTTGGAAATCAGAAGATTGGGCACGTAGAATCAACTTTCGTAATAGGAGCGCAACGTCTGGCTACGGACAGGGTGGCGCAGCTTACGCAACGCCTTGGCCTCGATCTGCCTGATACGCTCACGCGTGACATTGAAGAGCTTGCCGACTTCTTCGAGAGTATGGTCCGACTTTTCGCCAATGCCAAAACGTTTGCGCAATACCTGCTCTTCCCTGGGGGTCAGGTCGGCAAGTACACTGGCAATCTGCTCGCCAAGCTTGGTGTTGACCACTTCCTCGGCGGGAGCAACGGCTTTCTTGTCCTCGATGAAATCTCCCAAGCTCGAATCCTCTTCGTCGCCGATGGGCGTTTCCAGAGAAATGGGCTCCTTGGCGATCTTGAGCACTTTCTTAACCTTTTCCAAAGGATAATCCATGCGCTCGGCGATCTCTTCAGGCGTCGGGTCGCGCCCCAATTCCTGCACCAGGTACCGGGAGGTACGAATAAGCTTGTTAATTGTCTCGATCATATGCACCGGGATACGGATGGTGCGAGCCTGATCGGCAATGGCGCGGGTAATGGCCTGGCGTATCCACCATGTAGCGTACGTGGAGAACTTGTAGCCACGCTGGTATTCGAACTTGTCCACCGCCTTCATCAGGCCGATGTTGCCTTCCTGGATCAGGTCCAGAAACTGCAACCCGCGGTTGGTGTATTTTTTGGCAATGCTCACTACCAGACGCAGGTTGGCGCGAATCAGTTCCTGCTTGGCGCGGGAGGCTGCGCGGCTGCCGTAGCGGATGCGCCAAAGCACTTCCTCCAGGTCCAGAACCTGATGACAACACTTCTCCTGCAGACGACTCAGGATTTCCATTTTACCGGAAATCATTTCCTTGAACGAAAAAAGCTCCTCAACAGTCAATCCCAGTTGGTCCGCAGCAAGAACAGGGCTAACTTCGCGGTTATCCAGCTGGTTGAAGAGCTCCTTGATTTCGATCTGGGTCTTGCCAGTGGAAAGAATATAGGCGGAAAGGTCGCGCTGGCAGTTGTGCATCTGCCGCACATAGTCGTTCACCGTCTCTATGATGCGGTCTATCAGCGTCTTCTCGAGCTTGATGTCGCGCAAACGGTTAACGATTTCTTCCTTGTAGCTCATAATATCCTTCTGGATGCCATACACGCGGCGGTCCAGGCGGGCGCATTCGTCGAGCCGCGCATACACCTTTTTCTTCTTGCGGTATATGGCCTTGATCTCATCCAGAAGGTAGATGACACGCTGGCGCTGGTTCATCTCGTCTTCGCTGGGGTCATCTTCTTCGATGGTCTTGACCACGTCTTTGAGCTTGATGCGGTTCTGCTTCAAGTCCTCACCAACGTTGACCAGTTCCTCGATGGCGACGGGAACTTCGACCAATGCCAGCAGCACTTCCATTTCACCGGATTCGATCTTTTTGGCGATGTAGACTTCACCTTCGCGGTCAAGAAGAGGAACTGCACCCATCTCTCGCAGGTACATGCGCACAGGATCAGTGCTGCGGGAGGAATAGTCAGCCGTGTCTTCGTCTTCTGTAAACGAGAGCTGGCTGCTGGAATCATCATCTTCCTGCGGCGAAATGCCCAGCTTCTTGACGTCCTTCTCAGAGTCCACAATGGCAATGTCGAGCTGATCGAAAATACCGATGATCTCTTCGATCTGCTCAGGCGTGTTGATCTCCGAAGGCAGGGCCTTGTTCACCTCATCAAAAGTGAGGAACCCATTCACCTTACCTTTGGCGATCAACGTCTTGATCTGTTGGATGTCCTTAACGTTACCCATTCTTCCTCCCTAGAGTCTCTTGCAGGGCGCGCAACAGTTCGAGATCATCACCCCCAGCGTCTGGCAGGCTGCGGCGGATCACCGCCTGTTTCTCTCGCATCTGTTCTAGCCCCAAAAAACTGCAAATCTCTTCCAACTCGGCCTGGGTGTCAGCGTCATCCGTGACGCACTCCATCCGTTGCTGGATGAAAAATCGTTTGGCATCATCTTCCAACAAAGGGAGCACATCGCCTCCCTTTGCCTGGCGCATGGCTTCCCACAGGGATTTGGCCCAGTTGCTTACCAGCAATCTGGCAGCGCCAGCCATGTCCAATTGCTCAAAATGCTGTGGGCAGCGTACGGCAAAACTCAAAATCTGGCGCTCGTGTTTGTCACGGACACCACTGCCCCCTCCGGGTTGCACTTTCCGTCGCTCGCTCCGTCGTCCCGGATAGCGTCCTTCAGGCCGTGGCGCCAGTTTCGGTGCAAGGCTTTCACGCATTTCGCTTTCAGCCAAACCAAGCCCTCCAGCCAGTTTCGGCAGATAAAACGAAAGCAGGGCGGGGTCGTCCAGTTCAGCCGTGAACGTCCGCGCCCACTCAAGGATTTCCTTGGGCGAAAGTGTATCGCGCACCGTGCGCATGCAGTATTCCAACCCTTCAGGGGCTTGTTCCATCAAGGCATCAAAAGCACCTTTTCCGGACTGCTGCAGCAGGCTGTCCACATCCTCTCCTTCAGGCATCAGCGCAACACGACAGGAAAGCCCACGAGTCATCAACATCTGTGCGCTCCGCAAGGCAGCCTTGCGGCCGGCCCTGTCCCCGTCAAAAAGGAGGTCCACCCTGGAACAAAAACCTGAAAGCCGCTTAATCTGCTCCTTGGTAAGAGCAGTTCCCAAAACACCACAGGCGTTGGTATAGCCGAACTTGTGCAACGTCAGCACATCAATGTACCCCTCGGTGAGCAGAGCATATCTGCTATGGGTGATCTCACGCCGGGCCTGGTAGAGCCCGTAGAGATGTTCACCTTTTTTGTACAAGGGTGTGTCACTGCTGTTGATGTATTTCGGCTCCTGATCCGATGTAATCACTCTGCCGCCAAATGCAATAACCTGACCCGAAAGATTGTGAATGGGAAACATCAACCGCCCTCTGAAGCGGTCATAGATGTTGCCCCTGTCGTTACGTGACAGCAAACCGGCTTGCAAAGCCTGCTCCTGGCTGACACCGCTCTGTTGCAGGTAGCGCAACAGGCCATCCCACCCTGGCTGGCTGTAGCCCAGTCCAAAAGAGCGCGCCAGTTCTGAATCCATGCCCCTGTTTTGCAAATAGTCCCGACAGGATTTGCCCTGTGGCGAATTCAAGTTATCGCGGTAGTGTTTCTGTGCACGGGCGTACATATCCATGCACAAGCGGCGGAAATCTTTTTCTTGCCTGGCGCGCTGCGCCTGGGGGCCGCTAAGGGGAGCCTTTTGCAAGGTGATGCCGGCTTCAGCAGCCAGTTGTTCAATGCCTTCGCGAAAATCAAGACCATTAATCTTGCAGTAGAAGTCGATGACATCGCCGTGTGCCTGACATCCGAAGCAGTAATAAAAACCCTCTTCTTCATTGACTGAAAAGGATGGTTTTGTCTCCTGGTGAAAAGGGCACGGCGCAACCCAACGCCCTCCGGCGGCGTTGCGCAGGTTCACATACCGCCTGACGACCTCCACGATGGAGAGCCGTGCTTTCAGCTCCCGCACACCGTCCATGCGGCCACCGCTCATTTCAATTCCACCAGAGTCATGCCGTCACCGCCCTGCTCTTCATTGCCAAGGCTGTAGTTCTCCACGGCCGGAAATCCTGACAAAAAGCGATGCACTTCGCGGCGGAGCGCTCCAGTGCCTTTGCCATGGATCACCTCAACCTGCCCAACATTTCCAAGCAAAGCCCTATCCAGAAAGCCTTCCAGCCGACTCACTGCCTCATCGGCACGGAGCCCGCGCAAATCCAGCCGCAAGCCTTCTGGGCGCGCGGCCTTGACTGTGGTCTGTCCGGGCTGCGGCGCAGTAGGAGCACCCGAGCTTTTGCTCTGAGCCAGACTATCCAGAGGCACCCACATGGAGACCCCTGAGATATCCACCTTTGCAGCCTTTTTCTTTGCGTCCAACTCTTCCACACGCCCTTTTTTATTCCAGGGGCGGTAGATGACTTCCAGACCGGGGGAGATATCCTCAAGGGCAACCTGCCCCCCTTGCTCACTTTTTTCCGCTGCGTCGGCAGCAGCCTCGGCCTGCAGCTTGCGACGCACCTCGGCCAACTCTTTCATGGCCTGCTTGTGCCCAGCCTTTTTGGCCTGCCAATCACGCATGATATTGCGGGATTCGCCCTCCAACTGATCCAAGAAGGAGCGGCGCTCCCGAACATAGCGGTCTTCGAGCTTTGCACGCTTTTCAGCCAGCTTTTGACGCTCTTCGGACAGCTTGCGTAATTCCTTATCCCTGGCGGCGGCAAGTTCGTTAAGTTTCTCAATCAAGGTGCTGGTGTCGGAACCATCCAACAGCATATAATTTTCGGCCTTGCGCAAAACATCTTCTGGCAGGCCATGCTCCCGGGCTACATCCAGGGCCAGACTCAAGCCCACCTGGTCAAAAGCCAGACGGAACAAGGGGCGCTTCGTCTGGGGATCAAAAAGCACCGAAGCGGCACGAATGTCTTCACGAGCCAATGCATAGGCCTTGAGCGCGGGAAAATGCGTTGCAGCCGCAACATGCGCGCCCTTCTCCAACAGGCCGTCCAACACGGCCTGAGCCAACGCAGCCCCTTGGGAGGGGTCGGTGCCGGCGCCGAATTCATCCAGGATGCAGAGTGCCTTATCGTCCACATGCTCCCACATGGTGGCCAGCTTGTGGATTTGCGCCGTGAAAGTGCTCACCGAGTCTTCCAGGCTTTGTTCATCTCCCAGAAAAACAAAAATGGAACGCCACCCGGGTAAGGTGCTTCCTTCAGCAACAGGAACAGGCAACCCGCTGGCAGCCATGGCGGCGAGAAGGCCCAGCGTCTTCAAGGTAACAGTCTTGCCGCCGGCGTTTCCGCCGCTGATGACCAACCCCTGCTGCGGGGGGTGCAACTCCATGTCCAAAGGCACCACAGAATGTGACGCCTTCTTTTTATCATTTTCCGAACTGGAGCCTTTTTTGCGTGCAGCCAGCTCCAACAAGGGGTGCCGCGCTCCTCGCAAGGATAGCGGCAATCCAGCGTCATAATCCACAGGTCGGGCGTCAAGACTTTCGGCAAAGCCAATCTTGGCCAGCAGCACGTCCACCCCTACCAGGGCGGAGTACGCTCCTGTAACGCCGTCCAGCTCCTGGCGGACCATGGCGGTGATATCAAGCAGAACCTGGCGTTCAGCTTCACGCTCTTCCTGCTTCAGCTCCTGAAGCGTATTGTTCAGATCCACCAGAAAAAGGGGCTCAAAATAACAGGTCTCCCCTGTCTGGGAATAATCGTGAATAACGCCCTGCAATCGTCCCTTGAAATTTGTGCGCAGGGGCAGGACATAGCGATCAGATGAAATGGTCATGAAATCATCCTGGAGATACTCCCCCAGGTTGTGCTTCATGACAAAATCCTTTGCTTTCCTGGTGCATTGCTGATGAATACGCCTGATTTCCTGGCGTGCGGAAAGCAGTTCTGGCGAACTTTGCTCCCGCATTGATCCGTCGTCCGCAATGCAACGCTTGAGCATGGACCAGACTTTTGCAGGCCAGGAACTGGCGTGCAGGTTCTCCGCAAGAAGAGGCCAGCGTTCCGCGGCGTCTCCCTCCATGCTGTCCAGAACATCACGGGTCAGCAACAGGACATGCTTTAACGCAACAAGCGCATCGAGATCCAAGAAGCCGTGTTCACGCTCCAGGATATCAAAAAGACCGTCGAGTGGCGGGAAATCTCCCAGACGAATTTTGGCCAGCCCGCTCCAGTCCTTTGCCTGACGAAAAAGCTCGCTTTCCCGCGTAGCAAGCGCGTTATCCGCCAAAGGCGCAAGAGAGAGACAGGCCTCGCGGCCTGGTTCAGATGCGGCATGCGCCCCCAAGGCTTGCAGGACCTTGGGAAACTCCAGCAACGATAGGGTTCTGGAATCCATGTGATCGCTTTAGGAAGCTAAACGGGCCCGGACCAAGGCGCTGACGGCTTTGCCGTCGACCTGGCCCTTGAATTGCTGCATGACGTCTTGCATCACGCGACTCATATCCTTCATGGAGCTGGCGCCGGTCTCCGCGATGATGCGGTCCACGGCTTGCTCAAGCTCCTCCTCGGAAAGCTGCTCCGGCAGGTAGCGCTCCAAAATGACAAGCTCGGCCTTTTCCTTTTCAACGAGGTCGTCACGACCGGCCTTATTGAATTCGGTAATGGAGTCGTTGCGCTGCTTGGCTTCTTTGAGCAAAATCTCCATGGCGTCTTCGTCCGTAAGAGGTCTGCGCAAATCCTTTTCGCGCATTGTCAAAGCAGCCTTCAGCATGCGCAAGGTACCCAGCGTTTGCTGGTCTTTAGCCTTGAGCGCTGTCTTGAAATCATTCGCAATATCAGAAAGGAGGCTCTGGGTCATATTGGCATCCCTGAGGGGGTTGGGAAAGGTTGCGGGGATCGAGCTCTCCACGGCAAAAAGCGCCGGCCGGGACAAAGTGCATCCCGACCGACGCGAACATGCATTTTACGCGACGGCTCCGCTGCCAAAGGCCATGGTGCTCGTAAGCATACGCAGCCTCCAAATGGCGCCGGAATACCGGCTACATGAGGTTCATCTTGCGCATTTTCTTCATCAGCCGCTTGCGTGCTGCAGCTTTCTTCTTCTTACGCATTACGCTGGGCTTTTCATAATGCTGCCGTTTCTTCAGCTCAGAAAGAATACCGGCTTTTTCCACCTGCTTCTTGAAACGACGCAGTGCGACGTCAAAATGGTCGCTTTCATCCAAGTATACGCCTGGCAAACGAATCACCTCCCTTTACCGGCATAGCGTTCATGTCGCCGGCAGATCAAAGAAGACTAATATATATTTTCAAAAACTAATGCAAGACAAAAAAGAGTCAATAGGACCGGAAACTTGCCAAAAAACAAGTTCGGAACAGGTGGGCATGCGCCTGACAGAGATGTCAAGTATTTATGAGTGGCGCATATGAAAAGGCCCATCCCCTTCATAAAAAGGATGGGCCTTTTTCACTCACATTACTCAGTGATGGCCGTTATCGTGACCCTTTGAGCAGTAAGTCTGACGAAGAGACTGCAGAATCACAACGGCAACCCCTGTGCCAACAATGCCGAGCACGAGGTAAAGAACGCCCATGAACACAAAATGATCAGGCATCCACCAGGGAATATCCCAGGGCAGCACACTATGGATGGTTTCTCCGTGCAGCATAGTATACCTCTACTTAACAGCGTCTTTCAGCAGCTTGCCAGGGCGAAATTTCACAACCTTGGATTCAGGAATGTTGATCTCCTGACCAGTGCGGGGATTGCGGCCCTTACGCGCCTTGCGGGTTTCAACGGCAAAAGTACCGAAGCCGGTCAGCATCAGCTTGCCGTCCTTTACAAGAGTATCCTCAACCGCATCCAGAAATGCGTTCAGAGAACGTTCAGCATTCGCTTTGGTCAGCCCAGCCTTCTCAGCAATTTTCACCACCAACTCAGCCTTGGTCATCAGCCATCTCCTCCTCTATTATGGTATGGCGGAACGCCCTTGCAGGTCGTTCTCGCAACTCGCCGCAACATCTTGTCGCAACATCGGACGCGTGACACAAACGTCCCCGGAGCGTCATGCGCGAAATCAATAGGTTCCTAAAACCTGATTTTCTACCAGAAGTCAAGCAGGAATGCCGAATTCCAAGCGTTTTGCCAGCTCGTTGAAGACCTCGACGCTCAATTCCTCAGGTCGCTCTTTTCCTGAAAGTCCCATTGATTCCAAAACATTACCAACATGGCCGCCAAGGGGTCGCAAAATACCGCCAAGCTGCTTGCGGCGTTTCTGAAAACATAGATGGAGAAACCGTGACAATACCTGAGAATCGTGCGCCAACGCACGTTTTCGGGGCACCATGACCACGACGCCGGAATCCACTTTTGGACGTGGGCGAAATACCTGTGGACCAACCATGAAGGCTGTCTTTACTTCACAAAAACTCTGTACCCACACACCAAGCGCCCCATAAAGCTTGTTACCAGGGGGAGCTGCCAGCCTGCGCGCCACCTCTTTCTGGATCATGAACACCCCCCGCGAGAAGGCGCGGGATGCAGCCATATCCCAAAGCATGGGGGATGCGACATTATACGGCAGATTGCCCACCACTTTCCATGGAGGATTCTGCCCGAGCCGGTTCCAATCCATGGTCAACGCGTCTGCCAACGCCACAGACAAAGTGGTATGCCTGCGTGGTAATTCAAAGGCCCAGTGGCGGTCTTTTTCTATGGCGCACAAAGCAGCACAAGGCAGTTCGGCCAACCAGCGTGTCAAAGCCCCCTGACCAGGGCCTATCTCCAGCACCTTGTCCTGGGCGTCCACCTCAAGCAAGTCAACTATCTTGCGGGCAATATTTGCATCCGCAAGAAAATGCTGGCCAAGGCTTTTTTTTGCGGGTGGGATTATATTCTTTCTTGAATCACTATGCATTGTCACGCTTTTGCAACAGTTTCATGGCACGCCGCCTGCGGTAACCAAGCACCAGATTTCGAGTCACAAAATACATGATTATGGCGCTGGGAACACCGAGAACAACACCTCCCACACTCATGACGGCGACAAGCCGCCAGCCTTGATCCACCAGCTCCATCAATTTCAGGTGATGCGGGTCGAAATGCACGCGCTCGAAAGGCAGCACCCAAATGCCTACCATATAGAGCATGGTATAGAAAGGAATCAGATTCAAGACGTTCGAAATAAACGTACAGGAAAAGGCTGCGATTTTGTTGGCCCTGAATATGAACGCCAACGTCAGCACAACTATGGATTGAAAAGGAATGATGGGAAGAAAGCCGACAAAAATACCAAAGGCAGCGCCCAATGCTATGGAATGGGCTGAAGTCTTGAGCCTGAGTATTTTTAAAAAGTTAAACCTGACAAGTCGACCTAGCCGAGCCCATATACCGCCATTTCCGGCTCCATTATACGACGATTGGGGTTTGATACTGAACAATTGCCGGAGTTTGTATCTCCCCCCCTTGAATTTACTCACTGAATATCACTCCAATACGTCAAAGCGGGCAAAAGTGAGCATCATGCCTGCGCGTCCCTGCGTTGCAGAACGCAGATCAGTTGAAAACCCGAAAAGACTACGCATTGGCGCCAGGGCTTTTACTGTTTTTTGCCCAGCGCGATCAAGAATATTTTCCACCTTGGCACCCTTGCTGCCCAGAAGGCTTATGGCGTCGCCCACAAATTCCTCTGGCAAAGAGATTTCAACCCACATGATGGGTTCGAGCAATTGCGGCCTTGCCTCATGCAAGGCCTGTTTGAGAGCTGCCACAGCAGCCATGTGATAGCCCGCCGGGGTGCTTTCCCCTTCTTTGCGTTCAAGACCAGTAATACGCACTTTCATATCACGCACGGGGCACCCTTTCAGGACTCCGCTCTGCAAACTGTCGTTTATTCCCTGGGCCACAGCATCCAGCCAGGCTGTCGGCCAGGTTTCCTGATCAACAGCAAACTGAACTTCGATACCGCTATCACGCCGCAGAGGCTCCACCTCCAGATGAACACGACCATAATGCATCTGTTCGCCAAGTTCGCGATGGAATTCGCCCTCTCCTTTGGCGGGAACACTGATGGTTTCGTGAAAAACGACCTGAGGATTCCCCACGCGTGGCGAAACATTATATTCACGGCGCAGTCGCTCGAGAACGACCTCAAGATGCAGTTCCCCCATACCGGAAAGAACATGCTGCCCTGTGTCTTCATCCACCTGGAAAAAGAGCGTCGGGTCCTCCTGAACTGCCTTGTCCAAGACCTCCACAAGCTTATCGCCTTCAGCCGTGTTACGCGGCTCCAGGGCAAGAGAAATAACGGGTTTATAGGCTTCTATGGATTCCAGCAGAATCGGGGCTGCACGTGTTGTTAACGTATCCCCTGTGCGCGCATGTTTCAGCCCTGCCAGGGCAACTATATCACCCGCCAAGGCGTGTTCGGTCTTTTCTTTCTGCCCTGCATGAAGATGGAATATCCGCGCTACGCGCTCATCTTCGTCACGTGTCAGGTTGTAGACCTGCTGTCCCGCCTCTATCGCCCCCGCATAGACCCTGGCAAGCACAAGCTTGCGACCGGTCTCCATGCTGATTTTGAATACAAGGGCGGCAAGCGAATCATCCGGTACAGGCTCTATGCTGCGAGTTTCCTTGGTTTTTGGGTCCACCCCATGCGCCCTGGCAGCATCAAGCGGGCTTGGCAGATAGAGATTCACGGCGTCCATAAGGGGCTGAACCCCGATATTTTTGAGGGCCGAACCAGCAAACACAGGCACGATGCGGAAACTGCAGGTAGCCTTACGTATGGCGGCTTCAAGCATGTCCGTCGAGATTTCCTCACCACCGAGATAACTTTCCAGAAGGGCGTCGTCCCCCTCAGCCAGGGTTTCGAGGAGTTTTTCACGCCAAGGTTCGGCATAGGCGGTCTCTTCCTCATTGAGAGGAAAGGCTTCGAAACTGCGCCCCATGTTTTTTTCATCGAACTGCAGGCGCTGCATACGTATGAGGTCTATTGTGCCTTTCAGCTCCTGCCCCTGGCCCAAAGGAATATGCACAGGGAGAGGGCTAGCCTTTAGCTTATCCCGCATAGCTTGCAGCACGGCCTCGAAATCCGCGCCCATACGATCCAATTTGTTTATAAAAGCAAGCTTGGGAATGCGAAATTTTTCTGACTGGCGCCATACGGTCTCAGATTGGGGTTCTACGCCCCCAACTGCACAAAACACGCCTACAGCTCCGTCCAACACCCGCAAGGAGCGCTCTACCTCTATGGTGAAGTCCACATGGCCGGGCGTATCGATAATGTTGATGGTGTTGCCTTTCCACAGGCATGTGGTGCACGCCGAAGTTATGGTAATGCCACGCTCTTGTTCTTCGGGCATATAGTCCATGGTGGCCATGCCCTCATGCACCTCGCCCATGCGGTGTATTTTCTCGGTATAATAGAGAATTCGCTCAGTTAGCGTGGTTTTGCCCGCATCAATATGCGCAATGATTCCGATATTGCGAAGTTTTTCAATGTACTTTTTGGGATAGGCTTTTTTGCTCATGCTTGCTCCTCATCAAAGGGGGGCTGGTGAGCGTCTTCCCCGGCGTTTTCCAAAATTGGTCGGGAGACCCCTGCTGCAAAACGTACAAAGATATCAGGAGAAAGGCCAGGCCAGAGCCAGCAACCTTCTTCTCCTTCACCTAATGCGAGACACCCGTGCTCCAACACTTCTTTGTGCATGGTGCGGGGAGCAAAAGCCCACGCGTAATGCCTCGCCAAAAAAGCCCCCCTGTCTGGTGTAGCAAGGGCCAGGGTCTGTGGCAAAACCCCATTGAACACTGCAAGTCCGGAATACGATTCTGGAGCATGGCAGCGAATAACTGCATCCGGTTGGGCCCACGTCAGCGCTTCCATATCCCACTCGATTTCCTCGGGATAGACGCCAATTTCCCCCGACCATCCGGAACGCCACAAATTGCAATGCGGCGCCTCCGCCAAATGCAACAGCACATCTCGTCTGATTAACGCAACGGGCTGCGGCATGATTATTAGGCCCGGACCGTGCAAAGCCTGTTCAGGGGCTACAAGATGCAACAACAGTTCATTAAGGGCGCGCTGCCCAAGCTGAGCACACTGCTCCACACCAGCCAGTTCAATACCGGCAAGCATGGCATGCGGCCAGGGGGACTTGGAGGGAGCTGCACGGACGATGAGTACGTCCTGCACCCCCGCCAGCAGAGGCGGTAATATGGCAGCCAGACTACGTGGCCCCGACGCCATGCTCCCGTCCAAAATGACAAGACTCCACGACATGGGGCGCGTAGAAAAAAGACTATGGTATGCTTGGGAATGAATGGTCTCAACGCACCTGGAACCGGTGTCACTTTGCCCGTAAACGGAGTGCAACTGAGCAATACACGTCTTGAGCCATGAACGTTCAACAGCAGAGACACGCTCATAAGCACGTTGAAGGGCGGTATCGCTAACGAACCGCCCTTCTATCCATTGTGGGAAAATGCTGTCCTTCATGGTCATAGGCCCAATAATATACAGAGAGCGGCGCTAGCCTAATAATTTGAGGCTAGCGCTCCCCGGAAGACCCGAAGGAAAATCAGAGCCACTCGAACCAGTCTTTCCAGGTGCCCTCGCGTGTTTCACGCGCTTCCTGCGATTGTTCTGTCTGGTCTTTGAGATAAGCCATGTCGGCACGCGCCTGGGCATACTTCTTGACTTCTTCGAGGTCAGAGAAATTATCCACGACGTACTGATAACGGTGCCAGGCAGGACCATACTGCCCTGTTCGCCAATAGAAATCGGCAACGAACAGTTCGCGATCGGCAAGAATACGCCGACACTTGTCAATGTATTCTATTGCCGCTTCCGCGTACTCAGTTTCAGGATAGGCCTCACGCAATCTGTAAAGATATTGCAAACCTTCTGAAACCTCATTCTGCGGACGGTCGACAGCGGTAAAGCCTTTGTAAGCGGACACGCCAATCTGGAAGAGGACATAAGGTGTTTCCTCATGCCGGGGGTGCATGGATTCGAAGTCCATGTAAGCCTGCATGGCCAACTTGTAGTCTTCGTCCAGATAATAGGCGTCTGCAAGGGATAACTCAGCCTGGGTCGTATAGGGGCTGAATGGGAAACGGTCCCTGAGCTTGGTGAAATACTCGATCGCCGTGTAATAGTCCTTTTCTTCCATGGACATTACACCGAGTTCGTAAAGCTCCTGGGCGGTGTCTTCCGGTACAGGAAGAAAGAAGTAGTCGATGACGCCGCAGCCCGATGCACTGACGAGCATTAGGCACATCGAAAGGATAACAAGGATACGCTTCATGAATGTCGTTCCAAATAAAGAAATGCCGTGTTGGCGGCGGTGGCGCCATCCCCCACTGCCGTAGAAACCTGCCTGCAAAGCTTGGAGCGTATATCGCCGGCAGCAAAAATCCCCGGCAGATTTGTACGCATTTCCGTGTCCGTGATGACGAAGCCGTCCTCATCCACTTCGAGCTCTTCGGGAAAAAAGCCGGATTGCGGCATGAAGCCAATAAACACAAACAATCCGTCCAGTTCAATCTCTCGATTGGTACCTGTAGCGCAATTCTCAACCACTACGCCCGTCAGGTTATCCTTTCCCTTGATTTCCGAGATGGTGTGGCCAAGGACGAGTTCGATCTTCGGATGAGAACGAACCTTTTCGTCGTAGCATTGACACCCCCGAAACTGCTCTCTGCGGTGGATGAGGTACAGCTTTTTAACCAGTTTGGTCAAGTAAAGCGATTCCTCGAGAGCGGCGTTGCCGCCACCAACGACTGCGACAACCTGATCACGGAAAAAATTCCCGTCACACAGGGCGCAATATGAGACACCACGCCCTGTAAGTTCACGCTCATTGGGCAACCCGAGATGACGATATTGCGCGCCACTGCAAACAATCACAGTCTTGGCTTCTACCCAGGTATCGCCAAGCTGCAGCAGGTTCTTGCCCGGGGAGGGTTTGAACGCCAGAACTTCCTCTGTATAGCGATCCACATCGAATTCATCGAGGTGGGCGGCAAAGAGGTCTGACAATTCATACCCTTTGAGTCCTTTGGGGAACCCGGGGTAGTTGTCAATAGTTTCGGTCATCAAGACCTGCCCTCCGGGGGAGAGCTTTTCCACCAGCGCCGTTTTGGCGCCGGAACGCAAGAGATAGAGGGCGGCCGTTAAACCTGCCGGGCCGCCCCCTATTACTACACTATCGTAGACCTTCATGAATTACAGAACTTTTTGGGTAATGAGTTCTTTGATGCTGCTTTTGGAAACAGCGCCAGTAACCTGCTCCACAACCTCGCCCCCTTTGAACAGGATCAGCGTAGGAAGGGCACGGATGCCATACTTGCTGGGCGAAGAAGGGTTCTCATCAACATTCATTTTGGAGATCTTCACTTGCCCGGTGTATTCCTGGGAAAGTTCATCGATCACAGGCCCCATGGCCCTGCAGGGACCGCACCAGGGTGCCCAGAAATCGACCAGAACCGGTAGATCACACTTCAAGACTTCCTCTTCGAAGTTGCTGTCTGTCACTTCCAATGCCATGGGATTCTCCTCTTCTATTCAGTTTCGCATGGTTCTGCAGCTGATACACCCGGCAAGCTGGAAAATGTACCAGCGCTGCCAACCGGTGCCTGCATCGCGCTCTACCTTTAACCGAGTAATGGATTCAAGTTGTGCGCTCACCCTGCAATCATGCGAATCTATTGTTGCGCAGCATGACTGTCAAGGGCGCAGGCAATTTCAGCTCAGGCTCCATTCAGTTGATTTGGAACGTTTTACACGTTCCCGGGTTTCCAGAAACAATTGCTTCGGAGTCCTGCTCACACTGCGCTTGCACCCGAAGCAGCACAAAACACAGATCGCCCTGACCAGCACACGGAAACCTCGTGCACCAACAAGCCTCATGAACCAGGGCGTTCAATTCTAGAGAATAATTATTACAGCATCACCTTTTCAGACGCAAGTGTTCCAAGGGAATCATATCATCAGGCACTTTTCGCCCCCTTGGAATGGCTTCAAGGTCAAGGCCGTGCCCCCGGCCGGCCTTGGCTGCACACTCCCCTGCAAAAGCAACCATGGCGGCATTGTCTGTACACAGGGGCAAAGAAGGAAGAAAAAGCTCAAGACCATGGTCAGAAGCCACTTTGGCCATGGATTTGCGGAGCATGCTGTTTGCAGCTACGCCCCCTGCTACAATAAGCGAAACCACCTGGCCTGTTCGTTTCAGAGCCCGTTCGACCTTGACCCGCAAAGTGTCCACGACACTGTAGTTCAAGGAGGCGCAAAAATTAGCCAGTTCCTGCAACCTGACATCAGTGGCGCATCTGGATGCCAAGACATCGGGCTCTTCCAGTTCCTCCACAGTGAGTTTGAGGTCCTGGCGCTCCTGCATGGCCAGAGAAACCGCCGTTTTCAAACCGCTGAAGCTGAAATCCAGATTCTGGTTATCCAGGTACGGACGGGGAAAGCGGCTGGTATCTACCGTTCCTGCTCGGGCCAGGGCATCCACATAACGCCCTCCTGGATAAGGGAGTCCCATCAGGCGCGCACTTTTGTCCAAGGCTTCGCCTGCGGCATCATCAAGGGTCCGGCCAAGTCGTGTGAACGCGACTGGATCTTCAATAAGATACACATGGGTGTGCCCTCCGGAGACTAAGAGCCCCAAAGCAGGAAAAGACAGTTTCCGTTCCAGCCCCGGCGCCAAAAGATGGGCATGCAGATGATCAACACCTATCAGATCCGCAGCACAGCCGAGAGCCAATCCCTTGGCAAAACCCAGCCCCGTCAACAGGCTGCCAAGAAGGCCCGGACCTCGGGCAACTGCGATCACGTCCAACTCCGCTGGTAAAAGCCCATGTTCGGCCATCAACTGGTCGAAAAGCGGCGCCAGAATTCGATAGTGTTCGCGTGAGGCTATTTCCGGAACAACCCCACCGAAAAGCGCATGCATTGGCGCCTGCGTCGAAAGCGCCTGCCCCAGCATTTTACCATCACGCACCAGGGCCAGGGCGGTTTCGTCACAGGATGTCTCGATACCGAGAGTCAACATAACAGGTAGATGAATTAGGGGTAAGAGACAGAGAGACGCAGATCACTCTGGCTGCGCCTCTCTGTTTTTGATTACGTTCAGGAATTGTCGCGATAAATCTCAGCGACTTTACGGACGTCATTTTCCGAGCCCATGAACAAGGGGACACGCATGTGCAATGTCGTAGGCTCGATGTCGAGAATACGATTCTTACCATCAATGGCAAGTCCGCCGGCTTGTTCAGCGACCATGGCCAAGGGCGATGCCTCACACAAATAACGCAGCTTGCCGTGTGGATCCACCCTGTCACGATAATCCAGAGGGTACATGAAAATGCCCCCCTTCAGTATGGTCCGGTGAAAATCCCCCACCAACGAGCCGATGTATCTTTGGGAATAAGGGCGACCAATGGCGTTTTCAGAGCCGGTAAAGTAATCTACTACCTTACGGGTGGCTTCATCCCAGTAATGCCGGTACCCCATGTTCACGGAGAAAATCTTACCCTGCTTGGGGATGGAGATATTGGGGTGTGAAAGCAGAAACTCACCAACGCTGGGATCCATTGTAAAACCATGAACGCCCTCGCCGGTGGTGTATACCAGCATGGTGGAAGTGCCGTAGAGGAAGTACCCTGCGCCCACCTGATGCACACCGCTCTGGAGCACATCCTGAAGGGTGACCTCGGTATCCACCGGGGTTGTTCTGCGCAGAATGGAGAAAATAGTGCCAATGTTCGTGTTGACGTCAATATTGGAAGAGCCGTCGAGAGGATCGAAAATGAGGATATAATCCCCTTTCTGAAAATCTTCCGGCACAAGGATGAGGTCAGCGTTCTCTTCTGAAGCCATGGCGCAAAGGACGCCGGCTCGCTCCATCCGGTGAATGATGATGCTGTTGGCGTATTCATCCAACTTCATCACTCTCTCACCTTGAACGTTGATGTCACCGGTAAAACCGAGGACGTCGACAAGGCCAGCCTTGTTCACTTCCCGGGAAACGATCTTGGCCGCGAGGATGAGATCGTTCATGAGTGAAGTGAACCGGCCTGTGGCGCCTCTGGCCAGTTTTTGATGGTAGAGCATGTGCTCGGTAACGGTAATCTGGCCCAAGGGCATATCGAACTGCCTCCTTATCTTCAGGCGATTCTTTCTATCCAGGCCACGTCATGGACTTGGCGCAGCCGCAAATGCGGGGGCATCCCGCTCTCCGATCAGGCGCGTCCTATTCCGAAGCCGGCTGCTCCAAAGGCTCGGCCAGGGCGGCGTAAATAATATAATAAAATCCCAAGTGCCTGGCTATCCAATAGTATTCTCCCCTGGAACCCTCATAGCCACCAAATTCCCGGTCAGCCAGGATTTCTTCCCAGGGAAGCTGCGCCATGGCCTGTGCATCCTGATCGTATTTTCCTGGCCACAGCACGTCATCCTGGCTGAGAAGGATCAGTTCGTCAGGGTTGGGGCAATACGGCAAAAGCTTGCGTGGGTCGAAGTGCACCACAATAAGGCCTTGCCATTCGTTGTTCTCAAAATACGGGTTGGCCAGATAAATCTCCGGGCCAAGCGGCGTATTGACAGCAGTGGCGCGCATTTTGTGATCTTCCCAAGCTTCCCCCCATTCAAAGAACGGCGAAAGATCGTGCTGCTTCATGCTTTCCTGAGGATAACGGAACCGAACGCCACCGGCGATGTCGGTTATCATCACGCCACTGATCCACTGATACTGGGTGAACAGAGTCTTGAACCAATCTTCCTTGGGCAGACCGTCTGTCCCTTCCAAATACCTGCGCAAAGCATTGATATTGACGTCCACAGGCTTGAATAAATTGGCAAGACGCAATTGCCCTTCGTCGAGATCGTCAAAATCGAGATCGACTTCAGGCATGGGGACGATATATTCCCGGTAGAGTTGTTTTGTTTCCTTAGTTGTTTCGTGAACCGTGCTGCATCCCGTCACAAATACGAACAAAAGAAGTACAACCAATAAGAACTTTATGCGTGAGAGTTCCAAGGAACCCCTCCCTTATAATGTCATTTGCACTGGCCCTGCAGCTTAATGGGCGGCCTTTGCTTCCAGCCGCGAAGCGAGGGCTTCTAGCGCGCTAATGAGTTTCGTCTTACTTTTCAGGCCCTTGGACTCCACCTTTTGGGGAGAGGGCGAACCTTTTTTGACCTTACCGCCTGCACTGCCAGGTTTTTCCTGGGAAAGTCTGCGCATATCATTGGCTAAATCTTCGAGCTCTTTTCGCGTCGCTTCGTCCGGCGCAATGATAATCAGCTCGCGATAGATGTCCAGGGCGCCATCGTAGTCGCCCTGCTCTGCCAAAAGATCTGCCATGGTTTTGGTACGCAGAGAAAATGTTTCTTCATCCCCCTCGTCGTACTCTTCCTCGTCCTCCTGCCGTTCGTCTTCTTTCTCATCGCCAGCCTCTTGAATCTCTTTCATGGTAGAGGCGGCGCCTTCGATTTCATCAGAATCCAGGTCTGCGTCAGCCACCGCGGCTTCAATATTTTCCAGGCTACGATTGCTGACGGGGCCATCATCACCCGTATCTTCCAGTGCCTCCGGGCGGTCATCGTGGTCCAGCGGCAGTGCGTCCGCGGCATCGACCATGTCATCCTGTTCGCCCGTATCGTCTGTATCTTCGTCTTCTTCCAGTTCTTGATCATCGTCTTCCGTAATTTCTGTTCGGACAACGGAAAGCCGAGATTTGGCAACAGCTTCAACACCGGTAAGGCGTGGCTTGGCCGATGCTTGCTGCTCCCCCAACAGAGATTTGAGACCATATTCGATGATCTTGGCCCAACTGATTGTTTTGCCGGAAAAATAAGCTGCCAATAAGCGCATTGCCAGGGCAGGATCGTAACCGTCCTTTTCCTGTGCGAGCTGACGGGCCCAAGACTCCCAAAAAGCAGGGTATTCGCCAAAACCCGAGGCAATATCCTCGACAATTTCATCGAGTTCCTCGGTCTTATCCAGATGAGCAAGCACCTCAACCAGCAAAAGCTTGGCCTCGACAAACTCAGGATGCCGCAGCAGGCCTTGCTGCAGCGTTTTGAAGGCCTCCTGGTATTGCTCGTTCTCAATAAAGAGCTTGGCCAAGGGAAAAAACACCTTGGACTGAGGCTCGATTTCGAGAACTTCCCTATACCAATTGATTTTACTCTTCATCTGGGCCGGCTCCGGCAGCGTTTTCTTCGACAATGCCACTAAAGTCGTAGAGTATCTCGTTATCTTTGACGAGATTCATCTGCTCACGGATCATTTTTTCGATATAGCCGCTATCCTCTTGTAAAAGACGAATATCCTGGCTGAGAGTCTGTGTTTTGCTCTGGAGTTCTTCTATGCGTCTTTCCATTTCGCCGTATCGCTTGCGCATTTCCAGGTAACCGAAAAGACCCTGGTCACTGAGCAGGATACGGTAGAGAAACAATAGGTTCAGCAAAATAATCAGCCCCAGCAGGAGGCGGTTCCAGACCATGTATTCCTAATGCAATTGTTGGCGTTTTGCCGCATCCCCAGGCACCATGGCGAGGGGAAGCTTGAGTTCATCGAGAAAGTTCGAAGTGGCAAGCTCAATGCGTAAAACATCATCTTCCTGGAGAGAGACGTCCTCCAATTTTTCGATGAACGAACGCAAGGTAGCATAGTCCTTCAACAGAACATGCCCCATTTCCAATTGTTCAAGAGCTGGCTCAAGTTCCAGAATTGTCTGCAGGCAATTCTTGAGACGTAATTGCAGACTCATAGTTTCTTCAAGCATTCCGGATTATCCTTGGCATCTTATTTTTCACGGTCGGCAACATCGCCCGCACCGCTGTAAAAACCTGCAGCCGTCTCTCTTTACGACGATTCCTTGACGGCTTCCGAAGAGTTTTTCATAAAATTGTAGAAATAATTTCCACCGGAAAATACTGTCATTCCTAAGGCAATGTAAAGCATTATCTGCCCAAAGCCTGCGACATCAATACCCCAGAGGGGGAAATGCAAAATAAGAGGGCAAAGAGCAATTATCTGTAGAATGGTCTTGATCTTGCCATAACGGTCTGCAGCCAGCACCGTACCTTTCTCTACAGCCATTGCGCGCAGCCCGGTGACAACAAGTTCTCGCCCGACAATAAGGATGACAACCCATGCTGGAGCCCAGGAGTGACCAGCAGCATCACGCTGATATACGAGCATGATAAGTACTGAGCTTATAAGGATTTTGTCTGCCAGCGGATCGAGAAATTTCCCGAAGCTGCTGACCATATTGAACCTGCGAGCAACGATGCCATCTATCATATCTGTCAAACAAGCCAGCATGAACAATACCATGGCAATAAAGCAGGTGGCCCGTGTGGGCCAATAAAGCAGCGCTATAAGAACGGGCACGATGATCACGCGCGTTAGCGTGATTTTGTCGGCAAGATTTAGCATCAGGTTCCGGCCTTCATTCTCCTGTAGCGAGCGAGCACTTTCTTGACGTACGCCTGGGTTTCAGGGAAAGGCGGGATACCGCCATACTGCTCCACCCTGCCCGGGCCTGCATTATATGCAGCCAGGGCCAGCTGCACGCTGCCAAAGCGCTCCAGCATCTTTTTAAGATAACGCACTCCAGCCTTCACGTTTTCATCCGGATCAAAGGAATCCTTCACACCCAAATCTTTCTGCGTTGCAGGCATTATTTGCATCAGCCCCTCGGCCCCGGCAGAGGAGACTGCGCCTGCGTTATAACCGGATTCGACTTCAATCACAGCCTGCACCAGATAGGAGTCAATTCCATATCGTTTTCCGTGCTTTCTTGCCAATTGTATGATTTTATCCCGCCCCAGTCCAGGATGGGAGCGCATAATATCACGGAAAACCATAAATACCCTGTACCCCTTGGCCAGGGAACGCCTGTTCGTGAAATGGTAAACGCCTTGATCATCTTGTTTATAATAGATGACAGTCTTGGCGTTTACTGCAACTGGAGCCAGCAACGAAACGCAAAATGCCAGCCCCAATGCAAGGGGCGCGATCCTCGAAAGCGCACATAAGCAGTTATTGAGCAGCATGTCAGCCCACCTCCTAGCTTGCGGCGCTTGCGGGGGCGCCCCCCTGCGTCACGCCGTTCAGGATTTATCGCTGGCAGCCGCCTCCAAACTGTCCCTTGCCTCCGCGTCTACGAGCTTGGCCACCTCAAGCAAGGCCTTCTTGGCCGGGGTGTCTTCCTCGAGCAACACGATGGGCTGTCCGATATCGCCAGCCACCACAGTGGCGGGGTCCAGAGGAACGGCGCCGAGAAACCGAAGTCCATATTTCTTAGCAAGCTCCATGCCACCGCCTTTTTTAAACAAAGAAATCTCACCCTGGCAGTGCGGACAAATGAGACCGCTCATATTCTCCACAACCCCGAGAACATTGGCCTGCGCGTATTGCAGGAAATTGATGGCCTTACGCACATCGGCCAAAGAAATCTCCTGCGGTGTCGTGACTATCACGCACAGTGCGTCGGGAATGGTCTTCAGCACCGTCATATGTTCGTCGCCCGTGCCCGGAGGAGAATCGATAACCAGGAAGTCCAACTCACCCCAGTTCACATCCGCAACAAACTGCCTGATGGCCGAATGCTTCATGGGGCCACGCCAAAGCACGGCCTGGTCCTGATCCTTAAGCAATGAATCCATGGAAACGGCCATGAGGTTGTCGTTGTAGCGTTTGGGGTCAATGGTTTTCCCGCGTCCACCTTCAAGACCGCCTGAAAGACCGAGAAGTTTGGGCACGCTGGGGCCATGAATGTCTACATCCATGATGCCCACTTTGTGCCCCATGGTGCTCAGTGCGGCAGCAAGGTTCACAGCCACGGAACTTTTTCCAACGCCCCCTTTGCCACTCATGACAAAGAGTTTGAAGCGAATTTTGTCCAGGGCATCCTTGATCAACTGGTCTTGCAGCAGTGTACTTGCGCTTTTTTTGTTGTCACCACTGCCACCGCCGCAGGAAGTGCAGGAATCACTCATGATTATATCCTCTCAATATATCGCGCCGTACATGGTCGGCGCTATTTGATGAATTTAATGGCAGCAAACCCCAAGATCACCAAAATCGTAGTAACCAAAACAACGAGGTTGAATCTTCGCTCCAGAAAAAAACGCACCCGTTCGCCAAAAAGATAAATGAGGCTGGCGATGACGAAAAACCGCAGCCCTCTGCTCAACGTGGAGGCGATGATGAAGATCAGAAAATTGATCTTGAAGGCCCCCGCCGTGAGTGTGCACAACTTATAAGGAATGGGGGTGAGACCAGCCACGGCAACGGCCCAAGCGCTGTATTTCTCATACCACTCCTGCACCACGATGTATTTGTCCATCAGCCCATAAAAGTTCACAATGGGCATGCCCAACATGTCCATGAAATAGAAGCCGATGTAATACCCGAGAATACCCCCTGCCAAAGAAAACAGCAGACAATAGGCAGCCAGGCGAAAAGCGCGTTTCCTGTTTGCCAGTGCCATGGGGATGAGCAGCAGATCCGGCGGGACAGGAAAAAAGATGGACTCGGTAAAGGAGACACCTGCCAACACAGCCGTAGCCCCTTTGGAGTCGGCCATGTTCCAGAGTTTGTCCATCCATGCGTTGTAAAAGCGCTTCATATCACCTCAAAATTTTGGGAAGCTAAAAGAGTTACTGGCAACACGCAGCAGCAATGCCACAGACCGGCTAGCGCCAAAGCGCCCTACCAGCCGTGCTCTCCCACCAGGTCGACAAAGGCGACGCCGCCTTTGCGTTCTTCGTGAACCTTTCCGTCCTGCTTGCGCACTATCACCAACTCCTGATTGCGCCTGGCCCCGCCTACGGGAATGATGAGGACACCAGGATCATTAAGCTGTTCCACCAGAGGAGCAGGCACTTCGGGACCGCCGGCGGTCACGATGATACGATCAAATGGAGCTTCATCCGGCCATCCAAGGGTGCCGTCATCCAATTTGAGGCGAATTTTGAAATATTTCATTTCAAAAAGCCGCTCCCTCGCTTGGGTGTACAGCTCACGAACGCGCTCCACGCTGTAGACGTCGCAGCCCATGGCGGCAAGAACAGCCGCCTGATACCCCGAGCCAGTCCCGATTTCGAGTACTTTCATGCCTGGAGTGGTCTGCAGCATTTGTGACATGGAAGCAACTATATACGGCTGGGAAATGGTTTGTCCGTACCCAATGGGCAGCGGGTGATCCTCATAGGATTGCGCACGTAGCGCGTCCTGCACAAAAAGATGCCGGGGCACCTTACGCATGGCTTCCAGCACCTGCGGGTCAGTAATTCCCCGTGGCACCAGCTGCTCGCGCACCATGCGCTCCCGGTTGCGTTTTAAATCTACCCTCACACGCTCCCCACACTTGCAGATGCTGGCAATCGCCTCTCGAACCCTCGTTCGCCGCTTTACCAGCAGTATACCAAACAGGAATTCAGAACAAATTTCAGAAGCCAAGTCAACAGAGCCAACCACCTGACGTGCGAAATACAACGCCCTCTTGCCTGCTGCCAAGGCGAGGTGATAGGTTATTCTTCGAGCTTGGAGCGCAACTGCAGGCCAACACGCAACACCTGGAGACAACATGCTGTTAGTCAAAAATATGATGACGACTGAACTCTTTACGCTCAAAATGACGGATACGCTCAAGACTGCGCGTTCCATGATGTCCCTGGCCCGTATCCGGCACATTCCGATCATCGGCAAAGGCAATGTGTTTATCGGCCTGCTAACCCACAGGGATATTCTTCAAGCCAGCATATCCCGTTTTGCAGAGGTAGACAGCAGCGTTCAGGACGAAATAGACGCAGGCATTCCAGTTGCCGAGATTATGCGCACCGACGTTACCAAGGTGCATCCGGAAATGAACGTCCGCGATGCAGCAGAAATTTTACTGCACCACAAATATGGATGCCTGCCTGTGGTGCACGACTCCCAACTCGTGGGCATCGTGACCGAGGCTGATTTTCTGAAGCTCACCATTTCTTTAATGGACGCTCTTAACGAATCCTGACGCAACAACACCGACGCCAAACCCCGAAACGCCCTGTCTCCTCTTTTTTTGAGCAGGGCGCCTCTTATGGAGGAATATGTGTCTTCCACATCGAGTAAAGGTCTTTATTTTCTTGTTATTCTCATCCTTGCCGCCATTGGTGGCGCCATGTACTTGCTGCTCAAGGATATGCAGCATCCAGAGGTTTCCCTTTCCCCACAACAAGAATTCGTATCCAATAATACTGAATTCATTGTGGAAGCCCAAGACACAGGGGCAGGGATCAAGTCTTTTGGCATTTCAGTAAATCAAGGAGACAAACAAGTCTCGTTGCTCGAAAAAACATTCCCGAAGGCCCAGGCGAAAGTCCTGGAAAAGGTTACTCTCGAGAATGCCGGACTGGAAAATGGCCCCATAGAACTGGTGGTAACCGCAGGCGACGCCTCTTTTGCCAACTTTGGCAGGGGTAATGCCGTCCGCGTGGAGCAAGTGTATACTCTGGACACGATTCCACCGCGCATCATCCAGCAAGCAATGATCCAAAACGTTACACAAGGGGGCGCCGGCTGCGTCTCATACCGCCTGGATGCCCCTGCCTCCCAAAGCGGCGTGTTTGTGCGAGATATGTTTTTCCCTGGTTTTGAACAGCCAGACGGCTCCTACACCTGTCTCTTCCCCTTTCCTTACTATATGGAACCCGAAACCTTCAGGCCGATCCTGACGGCAGTCGACCCTGCGGGCAACCAGGCCAACATAACATTGGGCATCAATGCGCTTTCGAAAAAATTTCGAGAGGACACAATCAACCTCCCAGACTCCTTTCTGGACACCAAAATGCCGGAATTTGCCCAAACTGTACCCGGCAACATGACCAACCTTGAACGCTTTCTCAAGGTAAACAGGGAACTCAGGACAACTAACCGTGACGCACTGAAAGGTGTGGCCCGCATGACAGCGGCGACCCCCCTTTGGCACGGTGTTTTTCTGCGCATGCCAAGAGCTGCTACTAAGGCAATTTTTGGAGACCATCGCACCTATCTTTATAATGGTAAGGAAGTTGACAACCAAATTCACCTTGGCGTCGACCTGGCATCTGTAAAGCACGCTGACATACCTGCCGCCAATGACGGTACAGTAGTCTTTGCCGATTACATGGGCATTTACGGGCAGGTTGTGATCATTGACCATGGTTTGGGCTT
Source organism: Desulfovibrio biadhensis (assembly GCF_055388615.1). Lineage (NCBI taxonomy): Bacteria > Pseudomonadati > Thermodesulfobacteriota > Desulfovibrionia > Desulfovibrionales > Desulfovibrionaceae > Desulfovibrio > Desulfovibrio biadhensis. The sequence continues at coordinate 4,130,323 of NZ_AP042477.1, read as the reverse complement.
GCAAAGCCTGTACGGTCACCTCAGCCAGATTCTCGTAACCAAGGGGCAGCAGGTTAAAAAGGGCGACACCGTTGGAAAAAGCGGTATGTCTGGCATGGCAGGGGGCGATCACCTCCACTTTGGCATGATCATCGGTGGCGTCCCCGTGAACCCAATCGAATGGTGGGACGATCACTGGCTGCGTGTGAGTTTAAAAGACATCATGCCCCAGGCTGTTGGTAAATAACCTTACAAACGCCCCACCACATTACAACCAGGCGGTGCCAGCCCTCTCCCAGGCTGCACCGCCTTTATTTATAAGCGCTTCCCAAATTCTGGCATCAATAGTGATCAAAAAGTCCAGACAGCACCGTACATTTTTCCACAGTATTATTTGTCAGCTAGCTTAGGCATCATCCTGAAATCACGAGTCATGCAAGCATCTTTGCCTAGTTGTTGGGGCGTTATCCTTCTGCTTAATCAAAATCCAAACTGTTTTCATGGAAATGCCGACTATGCTCCAGGAAAGCAGCCTCCAGCAAAACGTCACACAATCTCAATACAATATTTAATCAAAAATTTCAGACTATTAAACAATACAAGCAATCATGATGCAGATTTTGAAGGAGTTCAATTGCCCACTGAAACCATTTTGACATCAGTTAATAAAATGACGATCATCAGAAGGTCCTGAATTAATGTATACCTCGAGCTTATTAAATAACCATTCAGTCAAAAAACGACACTGAAACTCCATTTTTCTGGCTTTATCCCAACATCACGTTTTGAAGACTGAACTACATTTTTTGTAGTTTTTTAATTTCAGGGCTACAAAAAACGCTTTTTTCGGCCTTTTGTCGCAACCTTCTTAAAGATTAAAAAATCACTAAAACAACAACTTATGATAAAAATTAAAAAACTGCTCACCCTTTTCGTTTGTTTTGGCACAGCACATGCTTATTCAGCAACAACCGACTGGGGAAAATCAGTAGGTAGAGACGAAAAACAAACGTGTAAACTGAATGGACTTAACAAACATTTTGGAGGACAAAATGAACAAGCAAGCCGGTTTCACCCTTATCGAAATCATCGCCGTTCTGGTTATCCTGGGCATCCTGGCCGCCGTTGCCATCCCCAAGTACCAAGACCTGCAACAGTCTGCCCGTCAGAAAGCCCTTGAGGGTGGCGTTTCCGCCGGTCTTTCTCAAATGACCATGGCCTACTCGAAACTCCTTCTCGATAACGACGGCGTTGCCCCTTCAATTTCTGAAGTTGCTACGGAAGCTGCCTGTGGCACTAACGTAACTGGCGACTTCACCGTTGGCTGCGATGCCTCCGGTGTTGTAACCGCAACCGACGCAACTGGTGAAACTGCCACTGCCCAATGGAATTTACCGTAACCCAACATATTACGAAATTTAGTGAAAAGCCCCGACAGCAATGTCGGGGCTTTTTTTATACTACACCCTTCCCTGTGTGGATAGTTCAATAAAGGCGAAGCCTATCCCCATGTTGAAGCAGTCATTTTTCGAAATCGGGCTGTTAAGACGCCTAGCTTCGCTGACTTCAATGCCTCCATATGTCGACTTCAAAAGTTAAAAAGTATGCTCTCTGATCCCGTACCTCTGCAAGCATACCACTGCTTTCAGCCTACTCTGCTTTCTTCATACTATTAATGGCTCACTCTTCTTAAAACCGGCTTTTTCTATCTGCCTCCCGGATTCTGTTTATTAGGAACTCTCTCAAAATACATGGTCCAATTTTTGAGGAGATCAGGAAGAGCGTGGCAAAATCACCTACCAACATAATTTGATCGAGCGAAAAGACCCATTTATGGGTAGCAAGGAAGCAGTGCAGAAGTCTGAACAAACGCTCTAAGATTGCTGCCGATCACAGGCCCTTATAGGGCCAGATCAAACCGTCCCTTGAAGGAGCGGTCCTGATTGGCAGCCTCCACGCACTGGTATCCTTAGAGATCAAAAAAACTAGACTGCGCTGTAATTTTATCTTGATAAAAAATGGCAGCCAACTTAGACATCATCCTGAAATCACAAGTTATGCAACCATCTCTCCCTATCTGTTAAGGCACTACCCTTCCGCTTATTCACAATCCGAACTACTTTCATGAAAAAACCGACCATGCTCCAGGAAAGTAGCCCCAAGCAAAACGTCACACTTTCTCAATCCAACCAATTAACACTAAATTTCAGAATATTAGACAACATTAAAGGCAGCCTTGCAGATTTTGAAGGAGTAAAATTGCCAACTGAAACCATTTTGATATCAATTCACAAAATGACGAAAATTAAAAGGTCACGATTTAACGTGCACTTCGAGCTTATTACTTAATCATCCAATCAAAGATCGACACTACAACTCCTTTTTTCTACCTTCTTCCCGACCTCATGTTATGCAGAATAAACTACATTTTATGTAGTTTTCAAGTTTTCAAGCAACAGAAATTGCTTTCTGCACCCTTTCGCTACAATTTTCTTACAAATTAAAAAACTTTTAAAACAGATACCTACACAATATCTAAATAATTCATATCACCTTTCGCAACCTTTTGGCACGGCACGTGCTTTCCACACAACAACCGACTGAAGAAAATCAGTAGGTAGAGACGAAAAACAAACGTGTAAATTGAATGGACTTAACAAACATTTTGGAGGACGAAATGAACAAGCAAGCCGGTTTCACCCTTATCGAAATCATCGCCGTTCTGGTTATCCTGGGCATCCTGGCCGCCGTTGCCATCCCCAAGTACCAAGACCTGCAACAGTCTGCCCGCCAGAAAGCCCTTGAGGGTGGCGTTTCCGCCGGTCTTTCTCAGATGACCATGGCCTACTCGAAACTCCTTCTTGATAACGACGGCGTCGCCCCTTCAATTTCTGAAGTTGCTACGGAAGCTGCCTGTGGCACTAACGTAACTGGCGACTTCACCGTTGGCTGCGATGCCTCCGGTGTTGTAACCGCAACTGATGCGACAGGTGAAACTGCCACTGCCCAATGGAATTTACCGTAACCCAACAAATTACGAGAATTTGTGAAAAGCTCCGACGGCAACGTCGGGGCTTTTTTTATGCTACCGCCCCCCCTTTATCGAGGGGGGTCCAAAAGAGCGAAACCTACCCCCATGCATACGCTGCCGCTCTTCAAAGCGAGGCAGAAGTTGTTCCGACATCTGCAACTAACCAAGGATAGCGATAATGGTTTCAGATAAGGTGACCTCCCCCCATTCTTTGGACCAAGCTCTATGAGAGGATTGTCACCCCGGTCTGGGTTTCAGCAGAGGGCCGGTGGAGGGAGGGCGTAGCCCGACCGGAACCGGCCCCCTGTCGTGCAAACTCCTCCGGCGTCAGATTCCCCAGCGAACTGTGCGGCCGTAGTGTGTTGTACTCCTGTCGCCAGTTTTCGATAATCATCTGCGCTTCCCTGCCGTTCAAAAAGATATCCCTGTTTAGGCATTCGTCCCGGAATTTCCCATTGAAGCTCTCAATGTACGCGTTCTCCCACGGACTGCCCGGGGTGATGAACAACGTCCCACATGCCTTCTCGGCCAACCAGTCTTGCACCGCTTTGGCAACGAACTCCGGACCATTGTCACTGCGGATGAAATCCGGAACACCCTTGAGATTGAAAGGCCGCTCCAACGTCAAGATTACCCGTTGTGCGCCAATGGAAGGCTCGACCTCGATGGTCAAGCATTCGCGGGTGTATTCGTCCAGCACCGGCAAACATCGCAACCTGCCGCCACGATCCGTACGGTCCTCCACAAAATCATAGCTCCAGACGTGATTGACGCCGAGCGCCTTGTTCACGATCTCGATTCTCGGGCCACACTGCCTCCGGCGGGGGCGTTTGCGTTGTAGCAACAACCCCTCCTCTTGCCAGATGCGGTGCACCCTCTTGTGGTTTACTCTCCAGCCCTCCCGCTCCAGGCAAACTTGGATTCTCGGGCATCCGTATCTCGGATGAAGCCGAGCCAACAAGTGTATTGCAGCTTTGAGCGCTTCCTCATCTGCGCTTCGCCTCTGCAGGTAATACAAGCCTGAGCGTGGCGTATCGACCAGTTTGCAGACGCGTCTCATGGAATAACCATGCTCCAGCTGCAGAAGCTTCGCTGCCCCTCGGCGGGCGGAAGGGCCTACCATTTTTTTTCGAGCAAATCCTTCAAGGCATCCATGTCGACGGCTTGCTGGGCTACAATCTTTTTCAGCCTGGCATTTTCTTCTTCCAGCGACTTCATCCGCCGAACCTCGGACTGGTTCATCCCGCCATACTTGGCTTTCCAGCGATAAATGCTTTGTTCGGAAACACCATATTTTCTGCTGGTTTCAACAACGGTCTGACCAGCTTCCACCTCTGCCAAGATGCGAACGATCTGCTCTTCAGTGTACCTTTTGCGCTTCATCTTTCAGATTCTCCTGGTGGCCGTATGGCCGGCTTTCTACCAGGGGAATCCTCTCATTGAAAGTGGTCCGATTTTCGGGGGGAAGATCAAAGGGGATATCTCAAAGTCAAGAGTTCACAGATGATTTTTGTGGATTCTTAAACCTGAAAAACGTATGAAAATCAGTGTATTACCATGGTGAAACTCATTCTAGAAAACAATGCGAAACAACATTAACAACCACCACCATAGTTTGATCAGTTGCAAAGCCCCTTTTTTTGGGTAGCTAGTTCTTAGTTCGGAAGCCGTAACAATAAGTATTCTTGCGTGTTCTGCCGGTAACAGCACTTATAGGAGATCATCCCAAACTACCCCTTCAAGGGGCGGTCCTGGCTCTTGATCTGTCCACACTGTCACTAAAACTAGCCACAACGAAAAACCCATCGCCAAAACAATTCTTCCAACTAAATTACTGTAAAAATTCCGTTTGCCGATAATATATGCCAAGTCATTTCAGATTCTTCTTTCGAATAAATTACTATTTACCGATAAACATTGACAAATCTTCCTCTTTATTTTACTATACATATACTGAAACACGACACTTTCATTACTAGTTTATAGATTTTTAATTATTAATATATGGATACAAACTTATTTCCATCACGCACAAACTCGCATCAACACCTCGCCCCTGCAGCTAAAAATAGACTTGAAAAATTAAATACGCACATGGCTTTACTTTGGTCGAAATTAATTGCGTATTACTTATACTTGGCACCCTTATAAGCATCGCCATACCAAAGTACCGATCACTTCAACTTGCAGCTGAACAACGTGTCGCCGAAAGCTTGGTCGGAGCTGGCATTTCTCAACTCAACATGACTTTTTATGCTGCATTACTTCGCAATAACGGGAATGTTGCAGCGGCCAGGGCTGCAGCCTTGAGTGATGACTGTTCCAGCATAGAGCGCTCAGCAGACTTTACGCTGCAATGTGGAAGCGGTCTCGTTTACGCTATAGGGCCTCTAGGCGCCTCTGCATACAAAGTCTGGGAAGCACAATAGTTCATATTCAAAAGAAAACCCCCCGCCTGCCATACAGAACGGGGGGCTATCATTTTAAAACCAGCTTGCTTAGAAAACTCGTAATTCTTCCTTCAGCTTTTTCACTGCAAGCAAAGCATCGACACCTGAAACCGGGGCCATGGGTTCAAAACTCCCGGACCGCCCCTCTGTTGCCAGCAATCCTCTTGTCGTGGTCAACATGGCCGCATTAAAGGCTGGGTGATCCGCCCGCAAATCCGAAAAAGGACTCGCCTGACCTATATAGCGGGTGGCCAATGTAGGCTCATTGGCGGCACGGATGAGAATATCTTCCAGAACCATGGCAACTTCTGCTCGGGTCATCACCTGATCCGGTCGAAAGGTATTGTCAGGAAACGATTTCAATCCGCGAACTCCATAGCCTGTAACGATCTCTATGGCGCCGGAAAGGGGGTGGCCTGATACGTCCGTCATCATCCCCCCGCCCTGCTCTTGCTTCCATGCCTGATCAGGTTTAGTCGGCGCCTTGAACGATGTATCTGCGGGCACTCCGGTACGGCTCAGAAAATCATCAAAATTCAATTCCTCCACCAATAAAGCAGCCATATCCGCACGTGTAATCTGCTCTACCAGGGCAATTTTGAGTCCAACATGGGTCTGTGGCGCAGCCCTGCGAACCTTTTGCACCAACTCCCAACGTTCTTGGGCTTCAGCTTCCATGCCCCTGTGTAAATCCAGCACCCGGCGGTACATCTCTTCTGCCTGCTCCATTTTCAGTGCACGCAGATAAAGCTCTCCCTGATAATAATACAACTCAGGTGTTTCCAATCGAGGGGAATCCTCAATAATGTCCATGGCATCATCATAGGCATCCTCTCCTTCCTCCAGGAGTTCCTGTACATCCGCCCCTTTTGCGTCCGCCATCGCTGTCAGCGTCCGTATCCTGGCGACCAACGCACGGATTTCCTGCTCCGGATTTGTTGCTTCATCCAAAGCATCGTCCACCTGGTCTATGCCCTCTGCATCTCCGAGCATGGCTTTGGCCAGGCCTCTACCGGCGAGGGCGGGCCCGTATTCGGGGTCGAGTTCCAGGGCCTTGTCAAACTCGCTAATTGCTCGCCCTGCATCCTTCTTGTCCAGGTAGTGCATCCCCGTTTTGTAATGATGTTCCGGCGAATCCATCATACCGCTCGGAGTACGCGGCTCCTTGCCTGCGCAGCCAGCCAGCATGACAGCTAGGCAACACGCCGCCAGCAGTATTGCGAGTGTTTGGAATCTAATTTTCATGAGGCTCTCCTTTCGTCCTTCATACACATCAGTCGAGGACGATCATAACCCTGCATTGCTCAAGCATGTCGCTCCCTGCTGCTGCAGCACGAATTTGCGCAGCAGTTTCGTTGCTCACGACGAGATCAGTACCGGCCTGACCGGTTACTGCCTTGGCTTTCACTTGCAGTGGGGCGCTGCCAACTCTATCACTTGCTGCAGCCTGCTCCACATCCTTTGCATAACCGGCCATTCCTTGCTGGATAGCGTATTCACGCCCCACAAAAGCCGACCCGTATACCTCCTCGCCATTTTCATCCACAATGCGGGGACTCATGGCGGGGCGCGCGCCCAAGCCACGGGCATCTATGATAAGACCTGAAGCCCCATCCATAGTGGGGGCAATGCTGGTAGCTACAGATGGCGCGGCCGCCACGCTGCCGCCATCCGGAATGGCTGGGCGGGAGGCGGGTTTTTGTTCCGTCTTTTGCAGCGCGGTTGGCCCTGGCTTCTGTTTAGGAGGCTTGGGTGGTGTCGGCGGCGTTGCAGCAGCGCCAGGCAGAAGCGTTCTGGAAACAGGGCCACGCAACTCAACCTTTGCAACCACTTCCACTGATCCGTCCGACATGTACGCCGTATCCTCAATGATGGCGCGGTCCAAGTGCCCGTTCACGCGAGATACAACAGTATCATCGTTGACTAAATAATTCTGCACAGTGGTGGCGGAATCGATCTGCACCCCTCGCAAAAGTTCCAAAAGATTGCGCCTGGCGATTACAGTGGCTGCACGCAAAGCCATGGCTCTGGCCTGCGCCGCATTCACCGCATTGGCAGGGGGGGCGCCAATGCCTTTAGCCCGCACAGTCCCTGTCAGCCAGTCCACGGTGCCATTTTCATGTTTTTCAACAAACCCTTCTTCAGCCAACGCCACGGACGCCCCTGCAAGGAGCAAAAGGACAAACAGAAAGGTGATGGCCCAACACAAGCGCCGTGAAAGGCACAGATGCGCTCTGCCTTGAATTGTATGACTCTTCACGGGACAAGTCCTCCCACAGCTTTGCAGACACCCTTGGATGAAGCGCCCGCTCTCAGATAATAACGTGCAGCCCTGTTGCCCGGATCATGCTGCAGGGCCTCGTTCCACAATTTTTTCGCTGCACCCACGCTGCCTGTTGCGCAAAATGCCAAAGCACGTTCATTTGCAGCAGCAGCCAGACTTTTTCGTGCTTCAGACGCCGTTTCAGGGACATCCAACGCCATGCGCATCATATTCATGCCAGCATCCGCCTGCCCCTGATTGTAGAGAAGCCACCCCAAACCGAGCAACGCGTTTCCATTTTCAGGAGCAACCTGCAACGCATTCCGGTATGCGGTCTCAGCTTCGTCCACCATATTCAACCTTACAAAAGCCCGAGCCAGGCGACATTGCAAAGCGGAATCATCAGGGGCGTTGGCGCCAGCCTTTTGATAATGTTCCAGAGCCCTGTCCACCTGCCCCTCACTGGCGAGGATGACTCCCAGAAAATAATGGGCGTCAGGATTGTCCGGATCTGCATCGAGTACTTCGCGAAACAGGATATTCGCTGCAGCGGTGTTAGCTATGCGCAATTCCATGGCGCCCAACCAAATGCGGGCAAAGGAGTTGCCTTTATCCAACGTCAATACACGCCTAAATTTTACTGTTGCAGCTTCAAAACGCCCTTGGCGCAACAGGCAAAGCCCGAGTTGATTCAATGCGTAGACGTTGTCGGGCGTCTTCTGTAAAGATTGCCGCAATGCCTCTTCTGCCGCTTCCAGGCGCCCCTGCTCAAGGAAAGCCGCCCCTTCCAGCAGTTCGTGTTCGCCTGCTTCACTGCCCAAGGCGCTCTGAGGCAATACAGTGCAGCACACCAAAACTTGCAGCAGCAGGATTATTCGCATTACGCAACCCCCTGCTGTTTTGCTCCAGGTTGCGTCACACCTTGCCTGGCCAACCGGGACAACTCTCCTGCCAGGGTTTTCGCCAGGCGCTCACGCCCTTGGTCGGAAGCAAGCATTTGCGCATCCATGGGGTTACTGACAAACCCCGCCTCTACAAGAACCGCCGGCATTCGGGCCTTGCGCAACACAGCAAAATTAGCTCCATGCACACCCCGATCTTTCAAGGGGAGCGATTTGGCCAATTCCTGTTGCATGGCGCCTGCTAGCAATTTGCCTGTCTTCCAGGCATGTCCACGCTCAAAACGAAATATAATGTCTTCCAAATCAATAAACTGGCGTTGCTGAACGGCAGTTTCCTTTTCCGGTGCCGCATTTTCCCGCGCCGCCACTTTGGCTGCATACGCGCTGCTGGGGCGCTCTGCACAGCGATATGTTTCCACCCCCCCTGCTTCCGGATCCTCATGGGCATTTGCATGCAGAGAAACAAAAAGATCGGCCTCAAAATAATTGGCCGATACCGCGCGCGACTCCAAAGGCACAAAATAATCATCAGTACGGGTAAGATGCAGCTTCACACCCGGTTCCATATGTTCCATGACACGCGCCGTACGTCTGGCGACATCCAAGACAATTTCTTTTTCCTCCAGCCCTTCACGCACAGCACCAGGATCAAAACCGCCATGGCCAGGGTCTAGAACAATACGCCGCAACGCCAGAGAAGACGCCGGGGCTTCCGGCTGGGGAAATTGTTGTTGTTTCCCACCAGCAGCCTTTTTTTCGCTAAGCTGGTCACGTATCATAAGCGCTGTTGGTTCATCAGGCTGCAAGGTCAGGATGGAGTTCACGGCTTCAAGCGCCTTTGCATCACGCCCTGCCAGCAGATTCCCCCTGGCCAGCAATCCCAATATCCAAATATCCTGGGGAGCCAAAGCATTGGCGCGTTCAAGGATGGGCAATGCTTGCAGCACCTTGCCATTGGCAAGCAGCCCTTGTCCCTCCATGGCCAAATCCATGGCGCCAGATGATGCCAACACCATTTGTGGGGCTGTGCAAAACGCCGCAGCACCCGCAAGCATGGCCCCAATTGCCCGCCTGCGGGTGGCGACATGTGGAGGATAAAGCACGTCGGTTTTCATGCCCATTGCTTTGCAAAAAACCGACCATCTTCTAAGGACACAATTAGAGGCAACCCCTTGCGGCAAATCTACTGGTCTGATAGGTCGTCTAGAAGGCCTGACACCAACTGCAAACGTCAGCAAGGCGACAGTGCAAATAAACGCCACGCAAGTCCGGAACGGACACAAGGAGCCGGAGCATGGAACTTTATCTGATGCAACACGGGCTGGCCCTCTCTAAGGAACTGGACCCAGAACAACCACTCAGCCCTGTTGGCCGTGATCAGGTTGAAAAAAGCGCGCTTGCCGCCAAACTTATGGGCCTTGACCTGGATGCAATGATCTGCAGCACAAAAAAACGCTCGCAGCAAACGGCAGCCATTCTTGCCCAGGCAGTGAATTATCCTGTCAAAAATATCCTGGTAAGTGATGCCGTCAAGGCCATGACGCCTCCGGCAAGAACATTGGAATATCTCCAAGGGCTCCAGCAAAAACACGATGTTCAACGTGCCTGCATTGTAGGGCACATGCCCAATATTGGAGAATTGGTGTCGCTGCTGATTACCAATGACTCCAGGGCCGCCATCCAGGTGGAAAACGCAGGTCTTTTGCGCGTGGATATTATGGATTTCAACCGTCCCGCCGGGACGCTGTTGTGGTATCTTGGCGTGCACCAAATGGGTTTGATTAGCAGCACGCCACGACCGGAAAGCCGGTAAAATACTTATAAAACAAGCATTAGTAGCGCCGCTGTATTGCAACGCCGGGATAATAGTGGGCCAGAATAGCGCGGTAATCGCTGCCAGCCTTGGCCATTCCCTGCGCCCCCCATTGGCTCATGCCGACACCATGGCCGAACCCCTTTCCCGTAAAAACCACGCCCCCGTTGCGCGGGTGCAGTTCACACAGGGTGCTGCGCATACGTACTGAGCCAAGCGCACGCCGCAAAAGTGTGCCGGAAATTGTAATATTCCCCGAGTCCTGCAGTACACGGACTGCTCCCAGCCGCCCAGAGCCTGTCCTCTCGACAACTTCAAGTCCGTGTATTTGCCCTGCCTGCAGCCCTTGCTTACGCAAAGCCTTGGCTAACTCGTCCCAGCCGACGTCCAGAGTCCAGGACATGTCTTTTGCATTGTTGGATACCTGGTCTGCTTGCACCTTATAAAAGGGCAAGTCCCCATTCCATACGGCGGCGTCATCCTCCAGCATACCACCACTATGAGAATGAAAATAACTGAGCAAAGGGCTGCCTTCATGCAGCAACATTTCCCCAGAAGTGGACTCGACGGCCTCCCTGATGCGGGGAGCCCCCGTCCGAACGCCCTTATATACCTGGGAAAGCTTGCTGGCCGTCAGGTCCCATTGTTCCCCCTGCTTCCCCAATAAAAGTGCTGCTGCATACGAGCGTGAAGCCACCGCCTGGGCCGCCAGAGCTTGGGGGGCGAAACTTGCCGGCATCTCAGCAGGGATAACGCCCCATAAATAGGTCTCCAATGGCAGACGATTGATAAGCGCCAATTCCTGATCCACCACAGTCACGGCGACTTCACCAGGATAACGCTTTCCTTTCCAGAAAAAGCCGCCGCCTTCAGGCAGCAACACCACACTGGAACCGAATTCCCGTCCTGAAATCACCACCCGCCCTTCATGGATGGTGAACACGAACTCTTCTGCAGCAAGAGTTTCATAGCCTCCGCCCTTGAGCAACACATGCATCCCCTGCGGCGATTGAATGACGACGGAGGCGGCCTTCTCCAGCAATACCCTGACAACGGGCTCTTTTGCCGTTACTTGGAAGGGCGCAACTCTCTTTGCGGATGGCATTGCCGCACCATCAGATTCCCGGCGCGAACGCTCCAGCATATAGTGTGCGCTTTGACGGCGTGGGCCTTTTGGATAAGAGGCTAGGTAGGTGGCAAAGCCTTCCGCGGCATTGGAAAAGCGCCCCATCTCATATTGCAGCATGGCGGCGTTATAGAGGGCAGTTGCATGCAATGCCCCTGGAGGCGCCATGGCAATGGCCTCCTCATACAAGCGCAGAGCTGCCTTGGGCGTGGCAAGGTAGAGTGCAGCTATGCCGGCCTGTCGGACAAGGGCCAGGGTACGTATTTCCGGGTCAGTGCTGAGTTCTTGAACCTGTTCATAAGCTTCTGCACTTTCAAGTACCTGCCCCTGTTGTAACAAGGCAGCGGCATCGCGCAACAAGGGGGCTGGATCAAAATCCGCTCTACCTTGAGCTGTGGCAAGCCCCCCAGCCAAAAACAAAAAAAGAACTGTAAGTAAACACTGCCGCATCTATCTGCCGCCTTGATAAGAGGGAGGCCCTCTGCCTTTGGCCAGTATCTCAGGCAAACAACCAGGCACACTGGCGGGGAAAGACAATGCAAAGGATCAAACCAAAGGGGCCACCAACTCCAAAGCTGTAGCTTTCCCTGCTCCATCCGGCGTCACCCAGTGCAGCCCAGTTTCCTTGCGGAACCAGGTCATTTGCCGCTTGGCGTAGGCGCGGGTATTGCGCAGCCAGAGTGTTTTGGCTTCTTCCAGGGTGCTTTCACCCTTGATGTGCGCCAAAAGCTCTGCGCACCCTATGCCGCTCCACCCCGGCGCCTTGGGATCAGAACATTTGGCATAGGCAGCCCGCGCTTCTTCCAGGGCGCCTGCCTCAAGCATGAGCTCAATACGCCGCGCCAGAAGGGGCTCCAGATCCTGCATGGAAACGTGAACCCCCAATTTGACGGATGTGTAAGGAGAAGGTGGTGTCGGTTGCCCGTGCCACCAGGAGAGAGAGCGCCCCGTGGCGCGCCATACTTCCAATGCCCGCAATGTACGCTGCGTATCATTCGGGTGAATTTTAGCCGCATACTCCGGATCAACCTCCTCCAGCCGGCAACGTAGAGCTGGAAGTCCCTTTTCCTGAAGATCATACGCCAGACTTTCCGTAACTTCCGGCGGCACATCAGGGATAGGGGCGAGTCCTTCCAATAACGCCCGCAAATAGAGACCCGTGCCCCCCACCAAAAGGGGGAGACGCCCCTGTGATGCGGTTTCCTCAATGGCCAGGCGAGAAAGTCGCACAAACTCGCCAGCCGTAATCTTGGCATCGCAAGATAAAAAACCATAGAGTTTATGTGGACAAACGCTCTGTTCGTCCTGGCTGGGCTGGGCCGTGATCAAAGGAAAATCGGCATAAACCTGCCGCGAATCGGCATTGATCACATCCAGAGGAATAGTGGCGGCCAAGGCAAGGGCCAATCCGGTCTTGCCGGCCCCCGTGGGCCCCACCAGAATGGCAACTGGTTGTCGGCTCACAATGTTTCTCTGCTAGATGTGGCCGTAGCGCTTCATCATTTTGAAGTAGACATTGTCCGGCACCAGGCCGCGTACATCGCCACCGTGCTTGCCAGCCTCTTTGACAATGGTGGAACTGATGTACAACCAGCGGTAATCAGTCATCAAAAACACCGTTTGCACCTGGCGGGAAAGCTTGCGGTTCATGAGCGCCATTTGAAACTCGTACTCGAAGTCCGAAACAGCGCGCAAACCGCGGAGCACAGCACGGGCGCCGCGCTCTTCTACATAGCGCACCAGCAGTCCGGAAAAGGGCTCCACACTGACGCGATCCTCATCCATAAATGCTTCATCCGCCATTTCAACCCGTTCTTCCAGGCTGAAAAGGGGATTTTTCGTGGTGTCCTTGGCAACGGCAATGACAATGTGATCGAAAATATCCAGGCCACGTTTTACCAGGCTCATGTGCCCGAACGTCAGGGGGTCGAATGTTCCTGGGTAGATGGCGAGATGGTCGCGTTGTTTTTCCATATCAATATCCTTGTCTGGCCGTAGCGACGATCGGCAAGCAACTCCAAATCTGGGTGCATCGCTTCCGGCTCTATATCCAGGGTATGCTCGATTTCAGCCACTACCAACGCCTCATCGGCAACCCATCCATATTGCATGGCGCCTTTCAGCGCACGGAGCAAAAACCCCTTACCATAAGGGGGGTCAATAAATACCAGTTCAAAAGAAGGAGCGCCCAATTCACCACGGCGCTGCATCTGGCGAAAGAGGTCCTTGGCTACGACCACAGCCTGCCCGGGGTCCACATCCAGACTTTTTGCATTTTCCCGTATCAAAGCTGCAGCCTTGGGGTCTTTTTCCAACATCCATACGGAACGCGCACCTCGAGAAATGGCCTCGAACCCCAGGCTGCCGCTGCCGGCAAAGAGGTCCAGCACCATCATGTCACTCCATGCACACCCTCGGGCCTCCAGCATGGAAAATAGCGCTTCACGCACCTTTCCCGTGGCAGGCCGGTACCCAGGCCCCTGCCCTGTCTTCAAAAGCCGCCCTTTCAGGCGTCCTCCAGTAATTCGAAGTCCTTGTGCCATATTCAATACTCGTTAAAGCTCTGAAATCAAACTTGAAAGTTCAGAACTTATCTCAAAAAGGCGCTCCCGTACATCCACCTGATCCTCCCAGGGGCGCTCTTTGACGCGTTCCAGCCTTTCCTTGAGGGTCGTCAACTTGGTCTCATATTCACCCAAGACATACTCCCAGTCGATACCCGGCCTTGCAATACGCTCCGGGGCTTCCACAACTTCGGGAGCCTGCCCCGGCTCCAGAGTACACTCTTCAAGATAGCCAGGGATATGCACTTGTAACCCCATGCGCTCCTTGATGAGCCCGGCAAGCGTTTTCTGTGCCTTTACTTCACCATGAACAAGAAAAACCTGCGGCGTTTCTCCGGCCTGTTTGCGCAGGGCGTCTAGCCAGTCGAGAATCTGGCTTTGTCCGGCATGGGCTGAAAATCCGCCAATGGTGAACACTTTGGCATTGATGGCCACATCTTCGCCAAAAATACGGATTTTCGGGGCACCGTCCACGATGCGTCGTCCGGGCGTTCCCTTGGCCTGATAGCCTACAAAAACAACGCTCGCCCCCTTGCGCCAAAGGTTGTGGCGCAGGTGGTGCTTGATGCGCCCGGCATTGCACATGCCGCTGGCGGAAATAACAATGGCCGCGCCCTTGGTGGTATTGATGGCCTGGCTTTCTTCAGTGCGCAAAGTGAACCGCAGGTCCGGCAACTCCAAAGGGTTTTCACCATTTTTGAGCAATGCCTGGGTCTCTTCGTCAAAGTATTCAGGATGCTTCCGAAAAATTTCCGTTGCGCGAATGGCAAGGGGACTATCCAAATAAACGGGCATGTCTTCAGGCAGTTTGCCGGCCTTATGCAGCATATAGAGTGAGTAAAGAATCTCCTGCGTGCGCTCCACCGCAAAAGCAGGAATGATGACCTTCTCCCCATTCTTATGGCTATAGGCAATGGCTTCGGCCAGTTCGTCCCGACTGGTTTGCTCATTCTTATGGTTACGATCTCCATAAGTGGATTCCAGAAAGACATAATCCGTGGGGCCGGCTTCGCTGGGATCGCGCAGCAACAACTGGTTGGGGCGCCCCAAATCGCCGGAAAAAATCAAACGGTAGGTCTTGCCGTCTTCCTTCAGAAACAGCTCGATAAAAGCTGAACCAAGAATATGGCCGGCATCCTTGTAGGTAACCTTGATGCCGGGTGCAGGCTCAAACGATTTCTCGTAGGCCACTTCCTGGAACAACTTGGAAGTGGCAATGGCATCATCCTGCGTATAGAGAGGTTCTAGTGGGGGTTGCCCGTGCCGGCGGCGCTTCTTATTGGTCCAGGCGGCCTCCATCTCCTGAATATGAGCGCTGTCCAGGAGCATTATTTCTAGCAGGTCCTTGGTGGCCGAAGTGGCGTATATCTTCCCTTCGAACCCAAGTTGCACCATGCGGGGCAATAGTCCGGTGTGGTCTATATGCGCATGCGTTACCAGAAAAAAATCAACATTTGCGGCATCATAATGATCCACATTACGGTTACGCTTCTCTATTTCATTATTCCCCTGGTGCATGCCGCAATCTACCGCAAAACGGACATCACCAACCTGCATCATATAGCAGGAGCCCGTTACTGTCTGGGCTGCACCAAGAAACTGAACTTTCATAATCTCCCTCCAGATTGTCGCACGAGCTTGCCCGGATTTTTTTTTGGCTCCAAGCAAAATGAGCGCTGCATACTCGTTGCAACACTATCATTTCTTGCGCTACGATTCCGGCACAATCGGCCACACACCATGCATCCTGTTTTGTTTGTCTCTCTCTTGCCCCCTCACGCTTAGGATTTCAAGGTGTTTCTCGCCTGTTGACCGTATGCGCCTTGCCAGTTTTCAGCAAAGCACATATTAAAACTCCCCCGGCAATGGCAAACATGAGCAATCCCCACCTGCCCTGGGAAAGCACGCGGAGAACAAGATGAAAAGCAAGCAGTATCTTATTGACGACCTTTCGATGCACGAGTCCTGGCGCCTCTTTAAGATCATGGCCGAAATTGTGGATGGTTTCGACGCCCTGTCCGAACTTGGCGCTGCGGTAAGCATATTCGGCTCCGCCCGCGTCTCTTCAAGCGACCCATTGTATCAGGAAACAGAGGAAATCGCCCGGCTGCTTGTAGAAGAAGGATACGCCATCATCAGTGGCGGCGGTCCCGGGATCATGGAAGCGGCCAATAAGGGCGCCGCAGAAGCCGGGGGCAAGTCAGTAGGGTTGAATATCCGTTTGCCAATGGAGCAGGCGCCCAACAAATTCCAAAACATCCCTTGTGAATTCAAATACTTCTTTGTACGAAAGGTAATGTTTGTGAAATACGCCATGGCGTATGTGGTCATGCCAGGGGGCATAGGCACCCTGGACGAGCTCTTTGAAGCTTCGGTGCTTTCACAAACAAAACGGATCAAGCCATTTCCCATCGTCCTTTACGGGAGCGATTACTGGAGCGGCCTTCTCGAATGGATTCGTAAAGAGATGGTATTGCGTGGCTTTGCCAGAGAGGAAGAGTTGGACATGTTTACCATTCTGGATACGCCCCAGGAAGTGGCCAACTTCATCAGACGGCACGTGATCCTTTAGAAGCGTCCCTTTTTAGTGCGCAAAAACGCCCCGCCAGCACAGGCCAATGGCTCTGTACTGGCGGGGCGTTTTCCCTATATCCCCTTGCTCCAATAAAGCGCATCAAACGTTGGGGGTGGCGGCTCCGGCCATACGCCGGGGTGCACGCTCCGGTTTCTGAATGGATATGGTGACACGTCTGTTCTTGAAACGCCCCTGCTCGGTTTCGTTATCGGCTATTGGCCTGGAATCGCCAAAACCTTTGGCCTGCAATCTTTCTTCTGCTATGCCATACTGCTCTATCAACATCTGCCGGACACTGGCCGCACGCTCTCGAGACAGGATAAGATTCTTGCCGCTGTCTCCCAGATTATCGGTATGCCCTTCGATCATGGCCTTGGATTCCGGATTCTCTTGCAGCGTTTTGGCAAGAGTGGCGACGCGCAGAATATCTTCTTTGCTCAATGAAGACTCGCCAAGGGCGAAGTTGACCATTTCCGGTTCACCCAAAGCCACATACACGACCTTTTCAGCATAGTAGCCATTGACGACCATCTCCACACGACGGTTACGCTGACGCCCCGCTTCCGTGGCGTTGCTTACCAATGGTCGCGCTGCACCGTAACCGATAATGCTTATACGCTCTGGGGCGATATCGTACTGTTCTATCAGAGCGGCTTTTATGCCTGCCGCACGCTTCTCGGAAACGGCCTGATTTTCCTGCAATGAACCTGAATCGTCAGTATGCCCCTCCAATTGCAGGGTAGCAGCCGGATTCTCGGCCAGCAGCTTACCTACACGCTCAATCATGGGAGCATACTGGATTCCCGGCTGAATACTCTTGTCAGGATATTGCACACGTACAGCCACATACAGCGAAATCGGACACCCCATGGCATCCACCATGACCCCAGCGGCGCTCTGCGGACATTCGTCCATGTCATCAGAGATGCCGTCAGCGTCTGCGTCCAACACCTGAGGCGCCTGCGGTTCCATTTTATAACGAACTGCAGTTGGATTGCCGTGTACCCAGGAATCTATGGTCCGAGCAAAATTCTGCATCATCTGCCCGCACCCGGCCATAAGCAAGGAAATAACAATGACACTTAACAGTAGGATGCGTTTCATGGACGGCCCCCGATATGTCCAATTCCTGCCAATGCGAGGAACGCTTGCAGCAGGCAAGGCAAGATGAAGTCGCCCCTCCCCCTGCGTGAGAGAACTGATACTATTGTATATTGTGCTACACGAACACTGCCAGCAAATTCAAGTGGAAAAATCCTTTCAAATATCTAGATTATCTTTAGATTAAATGTAAAATAGAGTAATAAATCATTTTTACAACAAAATATGCGTTTAAAGAAAAAAACGGAGACGAAAAAAACCGCACCCCTCTGTCTCACAGAAAGGTGCGGCTTTTATATGGCGAACGCAAAAAAACAGACTACTGACAAAATTTGATGGAGTCCTGTATCTGGCGGAGCTCGGGATGCGCCGCGGTGAAATCTTCATTTTCTGTAGCAGTCATAAAATTATAGTAATAGTTTTCTCCATCATAAGCCTGCCAGATGATGCGCTGAAAACTATTCTTTTGTGGGGCTTCGGTCTGCTCCCAACCAATGACGCCACAACCGGTTTTAATGTTTCCATCATCGCGGCGGTGCGCATCCAGAAGCTTGTTTATCTGTACTCGCTCCTTGTCCTGCTTCAAACCGGCTTCAACAGCTGCCGCTCTGGGGAAACTGGGGACCATCTGTTCAATAGTGATGATGAAAGAGCGTGGAGTTCCCACTTTCATCACGGTGACCGATTCAGAATTGGGGTCAGTAACTGGCTCCCATCCTGCAGGCAGGGTGAATTGGAAATTGCGGACCGTGTTTCTGTAGGTGGTGGGAGAAGTCGTGCCGCCACCTCCGGTATCAGCTGCAGCGGGCTGTTGCATGCTGGCGCTGGTGGCGGTGTTCAACATACTTGTGCCTGAAGTGACACAAGAAACACAAAGCAAGGCTAAGGCAAAAACCCAAAATTGTCTAAAAAACATAAGCACCCCCTGGCTTTATAAAAAGATGATGAAGAGATTCGAAACGCAATTTCAAAACCCTGCAACATCTATACGTCATTCAAACCAAGTGCGCCAATGTTTTTCACAAAAAGGGTACAGGATTTTTCCTTTTATCTCCGCTTTTTCCTATCACTGCCACATCAAGAGCTGCTTATATAGCCTTAGAAGTAGCCATTATGTATATCTCATGGGGGTCGAGGATAAGCACTACGCTACCGTCCCCCATAATGGTGGCGCCCGAAAGACCTTTTTGATCCCCAAGGTAGCTGCCAAGGGATTTGATGACGATTTCCTGGCGTTCAAGCAAACTGTCGACAATAATGCCAAGTCTGCGATCGTTATCATGAATGACAAGGATCGATAGAATTTCGGTTTCTTCTCGAGGAGGCATTTCAAGCAGTTCGCGCAGATCCACAATCCCCAGCACCTCGCCACGAATGGTAACCGCCTTGCGGTTGTTCACATCCGTCAGTCGATCAGCTTCAATCTTGGTGGTTTCGGAAACAGCATCAAGGGGAATGGCAAAGGTCTGCCCGGCAACTTTGACCATCAACGCGTCAATGATCGCCAGCGTCAGAGGCAGTGAAAGCACGAAGCGCGTATACTTTCCCACCTCGGAGGCAATGTTCACACTGCCTTTCAAATTCTTGATATTGGTGCGCACAACATCCATTCCAACACCACGACCGGAAATATCCGTGACCTGTTCGGCGGTAGAAAAACCCGGAGCAAAAATAAGCTCCAAAGCCTCACGATCATCAAGATTCTTGGCTTCCTCAGGGGTGATGATGCCTTTCTTGATGGCAGACTGGCGCATTTTCTCAGGATCAATGCCGCGGCCATCGTCTTCCACTTCGATGGCGACGGAATTGCCCCTGTGATAGGCGCGCAGGTACACGGTGCCTGTGGAGGACTTTCCGGTTGTAAGCCGCATTTCCTCAGGCTCAATACCATGGTCAACAGAGTTACGGATAAGGTGGACCAAGGGGTCGCCGATCACTTCCACAACGCTCTTGTCGAGTTCAGTCTCTTCACCTTCTGTCACAAGCTCGACCTTCTTGTTGCTCTTACGGGAAAGGTCGCGCACCAACCGAGGAAAACGCGAGAAGACAGTCTGCACAGGCACCATACGCACTTTCATGATGGTATCCTGCAAATCGTCAGAAATGCGGGCCATGGCGTATGTGGTTTCGGTCAGGCTTTGGGCGATTTTACCGACGTCGCGCCCCTCTTCCAAGCCACGGGCAAGCATGGAAAACCTGTTGCGGTTGATGATGAGCTCGCCGATCAGGTTCATGAGGTGGTCAAGCTTCTCATGGTCCACGCGGATGGTGGAAGAGACTTTCGGCTTTTGTTGCTGCTGCGCTGCAGCCGGTTGCGCCGCAGGCGCTGGCTTGGCAGCGGGTTTGGGAGCAGGTTTCGCAGCCGGTTTGGGCTCGGGCTTGGGTTCCGGCTTTGCCGGGGCAGCCTCTTTCGGAGAATCTTTTGCAGGAGCGGTAGCCGCAGGCGTCTCTTTCTCTTTTGGAGCAGGAGCCGGTTCCTTCTTTTCTGGGGCTTTCGCTTCCTTTGCGGCCGGCTTTTCAGGAGCGGGGGGCGCTTCAGCTTCAGGCGCTCCCCCCTGTGCTGGGGCGCCACCTTTTTCAACTGCCGACTTGAGGACATCCAGCTCTTTAAGCAGCATATCCTTCAAGATGGAGACTTCCTGGCGCATGATGTCCATCAGAGGCTCAAAGCCCATGCCACTCTTGCGCGCCTGGTCAACCAACTTGGCAGTCCGCTCTGCGTAGACCTTGATTTCTTCAAGGTCCATGTAGCCAGAAGAATTTTGCAGCGTCAGCAAGGAACGGTACAAACCGTCGATATAATCTCCCTGATCTGCATCTTTCTTGAGTTCTTCAAGGGCAATATCGATGTTATTCAGTTGCTGCGAGACTGTGGAGTCGAAAACCGCCACATCTTCAGGATCAACATCAATTTCAGGCTCTTGAGATGCATCCGCAGAAACTGCGTCCACAGCGCCTGCAGTCGGGGCTTCAGCTTCAGATGTCTTGCCGCTGTCCTCTTTCGCAGCATCCCCGTTCTGTCCGGCATCAGGGGAACGGACATACTCAACAACGCCTTCATTCACTGCGCGCTGCAACTTCTCCACCAAAGAGCCGATTTCTACGGGAGTAACCTTACCGCTCTCCGCATCCACTTTGCTGACCAGCACTTCAATGAGGTCGACAACCCCCAACAAAAGATCAATAAGCGCATGAGTGGATTCAATTTCACCTTTGCGCACACGGTTCAGCAACGTTTCGGCTTCATGGGTCAAGCCGTTGAGCTCAGTGAAACCGATAATACCGCTATTACCTTTTAAATTGTGGAAATAACGGAAAATATCATTTACAAGATCGCCACCCGCCGTGGGGTCCTTTTCAAGCTCTAAAAGGCCGCTATTGAGATTGGCTATAATTTCGGCGGCTTCTTCAAGAAAATCATTGAGATGTCCTTCACCAAAAGTGGTCAAGGTATACGGATCACCAATCTCCTCGTATTCGACAGCAGTCCCATTCTCGCGCCCCTGCCCATTTTCCGAAGACGCCTCAGGTTCTTCTGCAGCTTCCGTAGCGCTTTCTTCAACCTCAGGCGCAGCTTCCGTTTCAGGCGCAGCATCAACAGCCGCGGCTTCAGGCGGCAACTCGCCCGCCAACAAGGCTTCAATTGTCGCAATGATGGGGTCGACATCGACCTCACCTTCGCTTCCAGTTGTTTCGAGGTTATCGATGAGTTGGCGCAAGGCATCCGTAGAAGTCAGAATGACATCCATGATTTCGCTGGTCACGGGCATGGAGCCCTTGCGCAGCTCTTCCATGATGTTTTCCGCTTTATGAGCCAGCCTGTTGATTGTATTCAGGCCCAAAAAGCCTGACGCCCCCTTAAGCGAATGCATGGGGCGAAAGATGGAATTGCACAAATCAAGATTGTCAGGGCTCTTCTCCAGTTCGAGAAGATTTGGCTCGATGGTCTCGAGATGTTCTTTAGCCTCAACAATAAAATCGGCGAATATTTCCGGATCGTTGAAATCCTGGCTCATAGGCTTCCTTTGATACCTTGCTTACCCTAACAACATCTTGACGTTACGCAGCAATTTTTCGGGCTGCGCAGGTTTAACCATATAAAGATTGGCGCCCAAATTGATGCCATGTTTGATGTCCTTTTCCTGGCCTTCAGTGGAAAGAACTATAATCGGTATATCCTTATATGCATCTTGCTCACGTACGGCTTTGATAAAGGAAAAGCCATCCATCCGAGGCATATTTACGTCTGAAATAATAAGATCAACCTCTTCAGCAGAATACAACTTCTCCAGGCCATCCAGGCCATTTTCAGCTGACGTAAGCTTAAAACCTTCCTTTTTCAAAATAAAAGCAACAAGGTTGCGAACAGTTTTAGAATCGTCAACTATAAGAATATGTTTAGGCATGGGCGTCACCTCACCGTGTCATAATTCTCTCTACGATTTTGTCGATGGAGAGGATTCCGACCAACGTGTCGTCATCCTTGCGCATCAACGCCGTAACCAGCTGCTCCTGGGTTCCTCCCAGCCGAGACTCAATATTCCACTCAATCTTCTCTTGAGAAATGCGATACATCGTAGTCACTTGGCGGACCTGCAGGCCAACCTGCAACCCTTTTTTACGGCAAACAACTATGAACTTGTCCTCACCATCATCGGGTTGTCCTTCTTCGGTAACCAGCTTTTTGCCCTGCTCAATTCCCAACAAGGCATCCAGCTTGACCAGAGGAGTGACTCTGCCGCGTAAATTGACCAGCCCTGCCATGTACGAGGGCGCTTCCGGAACCTGAGTGGGCTTGACCGCGCGGACAACCTCCTGCACAGCGTCAATGGGCAAGGTATACTCCTGATGGCGCACCATGAAACTGACCAGCTGCAACGAATCGCGAAGCTGCAGATCAGAATCCGTGGGCTCCTTTTCAGCAAGTCCCTCTACCGCAGCTTCTGTAGCCTCGTCTTCTCCGGTGTCCTCTTCCTCCCCCGTCGCAGGAGTAGCCTCCTGAACTGCAGCGACAGGCTCCACCTCCGCAGCTGTTTTCTCAGGCTGCTCCACAACCTCGGGCGCTTCGGAAACTTCGTCGACAGCAGCCGGCTCAGGCGTGGCTTCCGGTTCAGACTCAGGAGCAACCTCAGGCTCAGGAACAGAGACACTCCTGGGCTCAACAGGCGCCTCTATCCCCAACTTTTCGAGGATATCCGGTTCTTCGAGTCCAAGATACTTCTCGAGAAAGGCCTTTTCAGCTTCAGTGAAGGAATCTTCCCGGGTTGCCGGTTCGGAACGAAATTCCTGTTCCTGGAAGTATTCTTCAGGCGTCTTTGTCATATTTTTCTATCTCTTTTGCCAACTGCAGATATTCCTGGGAACCTCTGGTTCCAGGAGCAATATCATATATGACTTTGCCATGAGCGCAGGCCTCACGGAATTTGGTATCAACATGAATGATGCTGTCAAACATGCGCCTGCCCATCTTGTTTCGCAGCAATTCCATGACCCGTTTGCACGCCCCGGCGCGTTGATCATACATCGTAGCCAATACGCGGTATTCAATGGGGTCGGGCAGAACCCTGTTGAGCGTACGCATTGTGTCGAAGAGCAGTTTCAACCCATGGAGCGCTAAAAAATCCGTCTGAATCGGCACCACGCACATGTTCCCTGCAACCAATGCATTGACCAGTAATATGCTCACATGGGGAGGACAGTCCAGCAGCACGTAATCGAATTCCTGGTCGATATGAGCAAGGGCCCGCTCCAGGATTCCTCCTTTATGCGGCCTGTCGCGCAGGTCCATTTCAAGTTCAGCCAATCTGGTGTGACTGGGCACAAATTCAAAATGATCGCCTGGAGCCTTATAGCGTATGCGTGACCAAACCTGCTCCCAATCCTCGTTCACCTGAGTAAAAAGGTCATAAGCGGTGGCGTCAAGCCGATCAGGATAAAATTTTAGGTGAATGGTGGCGCTGGCATGAGGGTCCAGGTCCATGACCAAACAACGTTTGCCAAGGATCCCTAAAGCTGCGCCCAGAGAAAGAGTTGTTGTGGTTTTGCCCACACCTCCTTTCTGGTTCGCCACCGGAATGATTGTCGCCACCTGCTCTCCTCTTCAATATCGTTTGTACCACTACCAGTTGCTGCAAGCCTGATATCCGGATTCAGGCCTTTTTGTAAACGATTGCCCCGGGATGATGTACGGGGGTGAATGCTCGGCTGATGTTGTGCAGCGATTCAGAGTGACCGATAAGCAGGAAGCCACCTGGCAACAAATTATCATAAAATGACGAGATCACACGTTTTTTCATATCATCATCAAAATAGATAATTACGTTGCGGCAAAAAACGATTTGTGACCGCTCAATACGTTTTACGGCAAGCCTGTCAGAAAGGTTGATCGGACCGAAACTTACAAGTCGTTTCACCTCGGGCTTGATTCTATAAGCGATATCATCTTTATCAAAATATTTGGTAACCAGCTCTTTGGGCGTAGTGCGCAGGGTGTACTCGTTGTAAATCCCTTTTCGCGCAGCTTGAAGCACAGCCTCGGAAAGATCATTGGCCGTTATTTTAATACGCCAGGAAGAAATTTCGCTGCCTAACGCCTCATGCAAAATGATTGCAAGGGTATAAGGCTCCTCTCCCGTGGAGCAACCGGCAGACCAGATATTCAGGCGCTTCATGCCCTTTTTGCGTTGTTCATCCAATACTTCTGCAAGAACTTTTTCCTTGAACACCCTGAGCTGCGGGGGGTTCCGGAAAAAACTCGTCTCATTTGTCGTCACTGATTCAAAGAGTTTACTGAGCTCCTGTCTGCGCCCTGTATCGTAACGCAGAAAGTAGTAGTACTCACCGTACGTCTTGAGGTTGAGCTCCTTCAGCCGACCGGCAAGTCTGTTTTCCACCAGGTACTTGCGGTTGTCGGCAATAAAGATTCCACTTTGATCATAAATGAAATCACGCAATTGCGTAAACTCTTCATCAGATATCCCCACAGCCTTACGCATGGAGATGGAGTCGGAAAAAAGAGCTGCCATCTATACTCCTTCTTCGGGGCGTTCCTTGATGCTGGCAAGAGCGCTTTCAGCTTCAGCCTGTAACTCAGGGTCTTCGCTGTCCAGCATTCCCAGCAGGGCTCTGAAGGCCGCCTTTCCTCCGATTTTGCCCAGCGCTTCGATAACCTTGAGTTGCAACAAACGGTTTTCACTTTCAAGCAGAGGCACTATCTGACTCAGCGCAGATGTGTCTTTGCGTTCACTCAAGGCTTCAATAGCCCTTATCTTCACCCAGTCGTCCTCATCTTTCAGTGCTTCCAGCAGGTATTCTTCGACGCCCGCAATACAACATGCGCCCCCAAGCATCTGGACCACGGCGATTCGAACTTCACGAACCTCGTCATACAAGCGCGAAAGAACAAGGTTAAAATCTTCTCCCAGTTCGTTACAAACCGGCGCAAGCGCATCCAAAGCCACCTTTCGCACATCAGGAACATCATCTTCGAGAGCAAGTCGCAACTCATCGAGATTCTCTATGGCGCCCATTTTACCAAGGGCGTATACAGCCATGAAACGCTGCAGCGGCTCATTACTGCGGAAAAGCACCTTGAACTTGTCTCGCATTGTCGGACCATCGAGTGAAATACAGGCTTCCAACGCCGCCTCTTTCACATCATCGTAAGGATGGTCCAGCATGGAAAATATTTTCTCGCCATCCACGGCATCCAGGGGCAAGTTTCCAAGATACCGCAATGCGCCTTTCAAAATATGGCCATCATCATGGCTTTGGAGCAAATCAAGATAGAATTGGCGCAAATCGTCGCAATCCATTGTCTCCAGGGCATCGATCATGGCGCGTTGCATTTCGCGGTCTTTTTCCGGAAAACTATCGGTAATAATTTTGGCCCCAGCAGCATTACCAAGGATTCCCAACGCATTGATAGCGACCATGCCCATTTTCCAGGGGCCGTGCTGAATGGCATTGATCAACGCTTGTGTGAGGCCAATCGACGCCAGTGCAGACGCAAGCTTGTCTATGCGTTCCTGATCGCGGATGGGGTCAAGTGTCTCGGCCAATTCGAGCACAGAGGAAGAGGCCTGTTCCCCCCCAACATAAGCAAGACCTTGAACGGCTGCATCCTGGATATCCGTGTCTTCATCCTGCAAGGCAGCCAGGGCATAAACGCGAAAGTGTTCACGTTCATTATCCGTAAGCATGGTAAGGGAGCGGCCGCCCAGAATATGAACGATGGCTTTGACAATCTTATTGCGCAAAGCTGCTGGCGAAGCGTCCATGCGTTTGAGCAAAAGCGGCACTGCCTTTAGGTTGCCCATCTCCGCAAGGGCGTCAACAATCATCGAGCAGACAAGGTCCGAGCTTTTATCCATCGCCTTGGACAGGGCGTTGACCGAGGATTCATCCCGCAATTTTGTAAGCGCCTCGATGACGGCGAACTGAACCCAATCCTCGTCGGCCATGGCGCGGTTAAGGCAGGTGGCTGCCTTTGGCTGCGACAAATTCCCCAAGCTGACCGCAGCCTGATACCTCACGTTGACTTCTGGGTCTTTCAATAGTGCCTTGCACAATGGTTCAACGGCAACGGCATGGCCAGATGAACCAAGGATATCGGCAACAAAAATGCGTATATCCGCATCGTCGTCACGGAGAAGTTCAGTCAAGGCTTCAATGTCATCCGCCCCTATTTCCCGTAGAATATCCATAGCCAGGTTACGGGCTGGCGCTTCTTCTGAGCGCAACAGCGGTATGACCGCCTGAACGGTTTCCGGCCCCCCAATGCTTCGCAGAGCCTGGTCGGCAGCTTCCTGAACACCGAGATTCTGGCTTTCTAGGTGTTTGGCCAACATCGGGATGCATTCTTTGCAGCGATTGTCACCGGCTGCAAAAGCGCCTTCGCGAATCTGGTCGATGTCGTCGCTTTCAAGCATGGACTTGATATCTTGGAACTCCGGCATATGGATCGACTCCCCCTGCTGCGTTTGCCTTATGGCAACGAATTCGTCATCCGAACTACCCAACTACTCCGAGGCCACTTTTCCACCTAATATATCACTTACGACAAACTCAGAGTTAATGTCATTATGCAGCGTATTTTTATTCTTACACATAGTGCCAAGCGGGGACAAGAAATTATATGCTCAGAATGTAAGATTATAATACGCCCAGACTTATCCCCCGGCAATTTCCTTCAAAAAGCACTTGCTGATACTTCCTGCAGAGCACGGGCTTCTAACTTTATGACAGTAAGAACTGCAACAGCACGCGCCATGAGCACTGCCGCATCGCCAATGCATCAGGACATATACATGTTCTTCAGTATAGCTTCCGTCATATCGTCTATATCAACTATTTCATCTGCAAGCCCTGCATCGACGATTGCCTTGGGCATTCCGTAAACAACACATGTCGCATCACTTTGGGCCAAAGCACGACCACCTGCTTTCTTCAATTCACGAATGCCTTCCATACCATCATTGCCCATACCGGTCAGAATAACGCCCAATGTTCTTCGCGGAGCCCCTTTTGCCGTTGAACTGACAAGTACATTGACAGAAGGTTTATACAATGCATCTTTTGGCTCGGGAGACACCCTGAGATCTATACGACTGACTTTCTGATCAATGAGCAAATGCTTCCCCCCAGGCGAAACATACGCGGTGCCCGCAGCCATTCGCTCGCCATCCTCCGCCTCTTTTACGGTGATATTGCACATGCCGTTCAATCGTTTGGCAAAGGGCCCGGTAAAGGCCTCAGGCATATGCTGGGCAATGAGAATCGACCCCTTGAATCCGGCCGGAATCTTTGAAAGCACTTTTTGCACGGCCGGAGGACCACCGGTGGAAACGCCAATGGCAACAATATCTCGAACAAGACGCCCCCCTGGTATGACTGGAGGGGCGCTCGGCGCTTTTACACCAGGGACGGCAGGAGCAGCACCACCTCTAGCCTGCTTGGCGACAGGTCGGGCATGGGTGCGGGTCGCAATGGGGCGGCGGAATTTTCTTCCAGCGATTTCCCTTACCTTGCGTCGCAAATCTTCTTCAATCTTGACGATGTCAAGGGACACCTTGGAAAGCTGTTTGGGGATAAAATCAACAGCTCCAAGTTCCAGCGCTTTGAGCGTGGCTTCAGCGCCTTCAGTGGTCAGAGAACTCACCATCAGAACAGGGCGTGGCATTTCCATCATTATATGACGCAGGGCTGTCAACCCGTCCATACGCGGCATTTCGATATCCAGGGTTACAACATCAGGGTCGTGCTTGCGTACAAGCTCGAGCCCCTCCTCGCCATTACGAGCAGTAGCAACAACCTTGATATTCGGATCCTTGTCCAGCATGCTGGAAAGGGCTTTGCGCATGAAAGCGGAATCATCAACGATAACTACCTTGATCAAAGCAGTCTCCTTTATTCACGAAAACTATGGTCCTGGCGCTCTGCGGAAGTCACCTTTATGGCAAAGATAGCCTCCCCCACCCTGGGACCTTAGCCCTTAGAAAAAACATCGCAATACATCGCCTATTCCGGCGGACAAATACCGTATTGACAAAAAAAGAGTCTACAACGGATTGCCACGACAGGCAATGTACAAGCCTTGGCGTTCGATGACTATATGGAATTGCCACATTAAAAACACGAAAATTAGAAAATGAATGCGTGATAAAAAATTATCTTGCATGCGACGGAAGTTCGGCGTAAAGAATTTGTTTCTTAAGCGGGATGTGGCTCAGCTTGGCTAGAGCGCAGCGTTCGGGACGCTGAGGCCGCGCGTTCGAATCGCGCCATCCCGACCAGTAAAAACAGGCGGTTACAGATAGATTCTGTAGCCGCCTTTTTTCGTGAGCACATACCTTAAGACACATCCGCTCTGTACCGCCCTCTCCTCACTGCTTAAGAAATAATGGACAAATTGCCCCGCTGCCAGCAGAATGGCTTCCGGCCAAGGCAATGTCCCTTTTCATGATGCGCGATCCTTTTTTCAGTTCGACAATTCCATACCTTATTATATATTTTTGGTCATCTGGTGTTGACAATACTGTCATTTAACGCACAAGAGACGTCTTGAAGGTTGTGTGCTTTTCCCGGAACACATTGAAGGAGAATCCATATGCGCAAATTTTTCAGTATCCTCGTCGCAATCGTCCTCTGTCTTGCTGTTTCCATGCCCTCCATGGCCCAGGAGAAGAAAATCAAAGCAGCCTTTGCCCTGCTTTGGACCATCGATGACCAGGGCTGGACCACCGCTCATTACAAAGGCATCGAAAAGATGCAGAAGCAGCTCGGCGATTCTGTTGAGGTGGCCTACACCGAAAAAGTCCTGGCCGCTGACGCGGAACGCGTGTTCCGCAAATATGCCGAGGAAGGCTACGACATCATTTTCGGAACAACCTTTGAACATATGGATCCCCTGCTCGCCGTGGCCAAGGATTACCCCGACATTAAGTTTGAACATTGCTCCGGTTACAAAACCTCAGAAAACATGGGCAATTACTTCATGCGCATGTACCAGGGCGAATACCTGGCAGGCTACATGGCCGGTCTCATGGGCTACAAGAACGTGGGCACGGTGGCCACACAGCCCATTCCAGAACCCATCCGCGGCATCAACGCCTTTACCATCGGCCTGAAAAAGGGGCTGACCGAAGCAGGCGTAGAGTTCGATCCTGACAACGTAAACACGGTTGTCTGGCTGAAAGCCTGGCGCGACGCCGTGAATGAAACCACCCTGGCAGAAACCCTGGCTGCTCGTGGCCATGACCTCATCCGCCAGATGGCCGATACGCCTGACTCCTCCGTGGCCGCCTGTGCCGCCGGCGTACCCGCCATTGGTTACGGTTCGGACGCATCCGAAGCCGGCGCCCAGTGCGCACTGGTATCCACGGTGTGGAACTGGGGCGTTTTTTACGCCCAGGCCGTGAAAGAAGTGCAGGAAGGCACCTGGAAAGCGGATGAATATTGGAAGGGCATGGACGTTGACGGCATTCTTATGAGCAACTTCAGCAAAGATGTTCCTGCTGCAGTGAAAGAAAAGGTCATGGCGGAAAAAGCCCGCATCGCCGCTGGCAACGACGACATTTTTGCTGGCCCTGTAGTGAACCAGAAGGGCGAGGAAGTCATCAAGGCCGGCGCCGCTGCTTCCGACAAAGACCTCTTGACCATGCGTTGGCTTGTCAAAGGCGTGAACGGCAGTATTCCTGAATAACGATATTGAATTACGGCGGCCTTCTGGCATGCGAGTATTTTACCGCATGGGCAGCAGGCCGCCGTGCTTTTCTTTTTTGCTGGAGGACACCATGGATGTGCTGAACAGTCTGGAATCGGGTGAAAAATTTCTCTTCAAGGTACCGGGTCTGGACTATGAGGTTGAACTGCCTCTGGTGGTCGTACCCTCGGCCAATGGCGGCCTGCGTATCGCCTCTTTGAATCTCGTGGGGCAAATCCGCCTGAATCGCGATATGGGCAAGCTCATGGCCGCCCAAATCCGCGAAGTCCTCAACAACGACCTTGAGGGCGTTGTGATTCTCACTGTGGTGGAAAAAGCTCTGCAACTGACCCAGGTTGTGGCGGAAGAATTGGGCATGGACGCCGTGGCTGTGGCTTTCAACAGGGTCAAGCCGCACATGGAAGCTTCCAGGCGCCCTGTCATCCAGATCGGTGTCGACTCCATCACCTCTGGGGGAAAATTTCTTGCCGTATATGAAAGGGATATGAACCTTTTGCTTTCTGCCCACCGCGGTTTTGTGATTATCGACGACGTGGTTTCGACAGGAGGCACCATACTGGGGCTGGTGGAACTCATCGAAGAATTGCGCCGACGCAAAGGAAGCGACGATGCTGAGATTCTAGGCATTTTCTGTGCGGCGCAGGAAGGCGCTGCCAATCCGCTGCTGCCCGCCCCTGTCTATAGCCTGGCCCAACTTCCCAAGCCCACGTTGGTGGAGCAAGACTCCTAACGAACAGCCATGTCTCATTCTGCACAGCCGCTCTTCAGCATGAAAGGCGTCACCAAGCGCTTCGGTCCGGTGATAGCCAACCGTGACGTCACCTTTGACGCCTATGGTGGACGCATACACGCGCTTTTAGGTGAAAACGGCGCGGGCAAATCCACGCTGATGTCAATCCTTTCCGGCCGCTACAAGCCTGATGCCGGCGCAATGTTTTTGCGGGGCGCTCCTGCACAGTTCCACTCACCCGCACAGGCGCTGACTGCCGGTGTAGGCATGGTTTATCAACGATTCATGCTGGTGGAGAACCTGAGCGTTCTGGAAAACGTCCTTTTGGCGCTGCCGCGATCGGTAAAACCACGCGAGGCAAAAACCAGGCTCCTTGCTCTTGGCGAAGAATATGGGCTCCCCGTACCGCCGGACAAGCGCATCTGGGAACTTTCCATGGGGGAGCGACAGCGTGTTGAAATCCTTAAGCTGCTGCTGCGCGATACGGACCTGCTTATTTTCGACGAACCGACATCCATCCTCACGCCCCCTGAGGTAGAATCCTTTTTTCAGGTACTCAGGCGGCTGAAACAGGTCGGAAAGGCTATCGTTTTCATCACGCACAAGCTGGAAGAAGTCCTTGCCCTGGCAGATGACATTTCCATTATGCGTAAGGGGCGCCTTGTGGCCAGGCTCACCCCTGACCAGGCCCCGTCAAAACGTGAACTTGCCAGACAAATGGTCGGCCGCGAAGTGGTCCTGAAAGTGGATAAGGAGGACCTGCCCCCTGCGGAGGTGGTTCTCTCGGCTGCAGGGCTGTCAGGTGCGAACTTCCAAGACATACATCTGGAACTCAGGCGGGGCGAAATCACCGCTCTGGTCGGTGTGGCAGGCAACGGACAAGAAGAACTCGCAGCTACGCTTGCCGGGCTGCACCCCTTCATCAATGGAACCCTCCACTTCATGGACACGCCATATACCTCTGCAGCGTGGGCAACATCTTCCCTCAGGCGTCAATCCGTGGCCTATGTTCCGGAAGATCGTTACCGCGTAGGGAGTGTTGGCGACATGAACCTGGCCGACAACACTGGTCTCACCACGCTATCTCGATTCTGCCACGGCCCCTTGCTCAACAAGGACGCCATGCGTTCTGCTGCGGAACAGGCCATCAAGGATTTTGAGATTGCCGCCCCAGGCTCATGGATTAATGCCGGAGCGCTATCCGGAGGCAACCTGCAAAAACTGATACTGGCCAGGGAACTTTCCAAGAATCCCGCATTATTCATTGCAGAGCAGCCCACCCAGGGGCTGGACATTGCCGCTACTGAGGACATCTGGCAGGCAATCCTCCAACAACGCAAGGAATCAGCCATATTGCTGGTAACGGGCGATCTCAAGGAAGCACTGTCCCTGGGAGATAAAGTCGCCGTCATGTTCAGGGGGCGCATTCTCGACATCGTAGATGTTGATGAAGAAGAAACCGTGGGCCGCATCGGGCTGCTCATGGCTGGAGTGGAGGCCTGATCATGGGAGTGCGCATTGAAAAACGCAGCACACGCCCGCGCTTTGCCAAGGCAAGGGCTCTGGCCGTTGCCCTGGGAGCCGCCTTCATCGCAGGTAGCATACTTTTCGCCATGCTCGGCGCCAATCCTTTCGAGGCATACGGCGTCATGTTCTCCTCTTCATTCGGCTCGGGCTATGCCTTCTCTGAGACCCTGGTCAAGGCAATGCCGCTCATATTTACCGGTCTTTCCGTAGCCCTGGCCGCCACCATGCTGTTGTGGAATATCGGCGCAGAAGGACAATTGGTGTTCGGCGGCATTGCAGCCGCCACCGTGGGCCTTTTCTTTGCTGATTTCATTCCGGGGGCCTTATTGATCCCTACAGAAATCCTGGCTGCCGCCATTGCAGGGGCTTTCTGGGCGCTGATCCCGGCAGGCCTGCTGGTACGCTTCGGCGTCAGTGAAATTCTGACCACGCTCCTGCTCAATTATGTGGCTGTGATCTTCATGGAGCATCTTTATTTCGGCCCATGGCGCGATCCCGCAGGCTACGGCTTTCCCGGCACGGCCATGCTGCCGGAAGCAGCGCAATTCACACGCTATTTCGCAACTAGGCTCAATTTCTCCATGTTTCTGGCACTGGGACTTGTCCTGCTGCAACGTTTTTCACTCATGCGGCTGTCCTGGGGGTATCGCGTTCGTGTCATAGGCATGGGCCCCCTTGCGGCGCGGTACGCCGGCATGAACGTTGGAAGTCAGACACTTATGGTCATGGCCTTTTCGGGAGCGTTGGCGGGATTGGCTGGCATGGCGGAAGTTGCAGGCATTCACTACCGCCTGCAACAAGGGTTGGCCGTGGGGTATGGATACGACGGCATCATCGTTGCCTGGCTGGCCGGACTCGACCCCCTGCTGGTGCCACTGATGGCAATACTGCTGGGCGCCATCAAACTTGGCGGCGAGGGACTGCAATCCACCTTGAGGTTACCTGCGTCCATCAGTTTGATTCTTGAAGGGGTGCTGCTTTTTGGACTTTTGGCTGGCGAGGCTGCCTGTCGTTACCGTTTGCGCTGGACCCCTTCCGCAAAGAGTGGCGCGAAAAGCAATGACGCTACAGGCAGTAGGGAGGAAACGGCATGAATGAACTGGTCTTCATAGCCCAGATTGCCGTAAAATCCTCTACCGCGGTGCTTTTGGCCACACTGGGCGAAATTCTGGCCGAACGTAGCGGCGTGCTGAATCTCGGTGTGGAAGGCATGATGCTGCTGGGCGCCCTGGCGGGTTTTGCAGCCGGTGTAGCGACCGGCAATCCCTGGCTGGGCATAACGGCCGGTATGGCCGCAGGGGCTTTAGCCTCACTGCTCCATGGCGTGTTCGCGATATCGATCAAGGCCAACCAGGTGCTTTCCGGCCTGGCGTTGACCATCCTGGGGACCGGGCTGGCTAATTTTCTGGGACGCTCTCTGATTGGCGTAAGGGGTGTCCGCATGGGCCTGCTCCCTGTACCAGGGCTGAGCGATATACCTTACATCGGCAAGATATTCTTCCAGCAGAACGCCATTGTCTATCTTTCTTACATCCTGGTGCCGCTGATATGGTGGGTGCTTTTCAAGACGCGGTTAGGGCTGACTATCCGCGCAGTGGGCGAAGATGCTGCCGCCGCAGATGCTGCTGGCGTCCGGGTATCTCTGATGCGCTATGGATGCGTACTCGCTGGGGGAGCCCTTGCAGGTCTGGGCGGTGCCTATCTTTCTTTGGTCTACACACCCGGGTGGAAGGAAACCATGACCTCCGGTCAAGGCTGGATCGCCATCGCAATGGTGGTATTCGCCACCTGGAATCCAGTACGCGCATACGCTGGCGCTCTCTTGTTCGGCTTCCTCACGGCTTTACAATTTTCTTTTCAAATTTCCGGAAATGAACTCATACCTGCCTGGGTTTTACGCATGCTTCCCTACCTGCTCACAATAGGCGTTCTGGTCCTTGTGAACAGCTTTGAGGGCGCGCGCCACCGCGTAGGCGCACCAGCGAATTTGGGGCAACCCTTTTCCCGCGAATCCTGAACCGCTCCTTTGCTGCCCATGATACTGGCGGAGCAGCCCCATATGTAGAGAGTCGCTCTCTCTTTTCCCTTCTTTTCCCCTTTTCGTCTATTGTCTTAAAAAACCAGACCATAGTAAATATTTAACAATATGTATTTGCGTTTTTATTCTTTTAATACCGTCTCTAAAAATCAGGAAAATTCATCATGAGCGTACAACATGGTAATTTTACGTATCCTAACTTATGAGAAAACAGACTATTTCTCTCATTCACATTTCATACTAAAATTATATAAAATAATGCAAATAATACTATTACATGATACGGTGCAGTATTTACAAAACAAGAGCAACTTTCCAGGCGCTCCACGGAAAAGCCTCACACTACTGAAACGCTAATATACAACATTACAGTTCTTATCAAGTGGGGCTATATGTAGGTTTCAACTTCAGTGAAACAAAGTGGATACAATGAAACATTTTGTATCGGCTGTCTTCATCCTGCTGCTAATATCCTTTACAGCAGCAGCTCATGCAGACATATGGCGGATTGAGGCAACACCCAAAGAAGACACCCATTATTGGACAAGTTTTTGGTTAGAAGTCTCACTCGATCCTGGAGTGACAACAGCTTATGTTGGCGACGTGGTCAACTTCAGTGGCGCCACACACACCCTTTATACGCCCAATCGGTAGTATGACGCCATCTATGGTTTTCCCGACTGGACCATCGGGCCTCTGACCTTTTCTTCTGATCCAAACGATAGCTTTATTTCAGAAGGCTGGTCGTTTTATTTCGCGGGGAGCACCACCCAAGGAACCTATGCTAAGGCGCGCCAATGGACATATACTGCAGAAATGACCTCAGCGGTACCGGTACCAGGCGCACTCTGGTTGTTGGGATCCGGACTTTTCGGACTTGTTGGCGTCAAAAACCGAAAAAGACTTTTCAAAAAAAGGCAACACTAAACGCAAAAAAGGGGCGCATAAGCGCCCCAGAATGCTGACAAACCCTCGCCAATCGGCGAGGGTTTTCTTATACTATCTTCATGCTAAAGCCGCCCAAAAATCAGCAGGTGAAAATGGAGTTTGTTTCGATCAACGAACTTGTCCCCATGAATCATCTGCTTCGCAAAATTGCCAAGGTTATTGATTTCTCCTTTATTCATGAGCTCACCAAGGATTTGTATTGCGAGGGCAATGGCCGTCCGGCCATTGAACCGGTGGTGCTCTTCAAAATGCTATTCATCGGCTATCTGTTTGGCATCCGCAGCGAGCGTCAGCTTGTCAAGGAAATCCAGGTCAATGTTGCCTATCGCTGGTTCCTTGGCCTGGGATTGCAGGACAAAGTGCCCGACGCCAGCACCATCAGCCAAAACCGGCGGCGCAGATTTAACGACACCAGCGTTGCCCAGGACATTTTTGACGGTATAGTGTTCCAGGCCATGAAAAAGAGGCTTGTCGGCGGACACACGCTTTACACCGATTCCACCCACCTGAAAGCCAACGCCAACAAGCATAAATTTACGGAAAAGCTCGTTGCCCAAAGCACGAAGTCATACTTGGGCGAACTTGAAGACGCCGTGGAGGAAGACAGGCGCAGGCATGGAAAGAAACCGCTGAAGCAGGACAACCGCGAAGCGGGGTCCAAGCGGATCAAGCAGAGCACAACCGATCCGGACAGCGGGTACATGGTACGCGAGGGCAAGCCTAAGGGCTTCTTTTACTTGGATCATCGCACTGTGGACAGCCGACACAACATTATCACCGACAGTTACGTAACTCCGGCCTCGGTGCATGACAGCATGCCTTATCTCGATCGGCTGGACCGACAAATCAACCGCTTCGGCTTTGCTGTGAAGCACGTCGGCCTCGATGCAGGATATTTCACCTCACACATTTGCAAGACGCTGGAAGAAAAGCATATTTATGGTGTCATTGGCTATCGTCGTCCCACTCGTCGCAAAGGGATGCTCCCCAAACGCGCCTATGAATACCTGCCGGACAAGGACTGCTATCTTTGCCCCGAAGGCCAGGAGCTTCACTACTCCACCACCAACCGCGAAGGATATCGTCTCTATGACTCGTTACCAAAGATTTGCCGCCGCTGTCCGTTACTGAAGGAGTGCACAACAAACCGGAATTGCAAGAAAACAGTGACACGCCATGTGTGGCGGGAATACGTGGATACGGTGGATGCGCACCGGCTCACGGAATTCGGAAAAAGAATCTATGCTCGCCGGAAAGAGACCGTAGAGCGCAGCTTTGCCGACGCCAAACAACTGCACGGGCATCGCTATGCTCGGTTCTGCGGCCTGGCTAAGGTCCAGGTTCAAAGCCTGCTTTCCGCCACATGTCAAAACATGAAGAAAATGGCCTTGCTGCTGGCCCCTTTGGGGCTGTCATACAAATATTTGCAGCCCAAATGCCTGTACTTTCTTCCTCAGTCTCTCTGTCTCGTTCGATTGGGGCCGATCGAGCCAACATCCCAGCTGGCAGCGGCCTGAAAAGAAATCGGTTCATAAAAACAAACCCCACTTTGCAAAAAGCGGGGTTTGTCAATGAGCTGAGGGGCGCTTAAGCGCCCCTTTTCATTTTTAATCCGCCACAGAATATCCCAGACAGCAGGAACTACACGCTTTCTCCCAAAAGTTCCTAGCCCAAGGCCAAAACCGTGGCCTGGCTGGGGCACATGCATACGCCAGGGGCATTGGGCAGCACTCCCATGGCATTCTGCCCCGTTACACTTGTCAGTCGCTGTGCCGGAATGGCATCAACCAACACGGTAATGCACCCCACAACGTAAACGGTCTCCCCGGAAATATCTTCGGAGACCAATCCCAACTCGGCGCCGGCGTCATCACCTACGCTGACCAACCCTTCTGAAATCTGATTCAAAGCTGGTGTGCACTCCACAAGTACATTTTCCGCCATGGGTTCGCTGGTCGCGGAAAAGGCTATATCCGGGTACGGAATAGGGACAGGCACACCCAAAACGGGTGTTTTACATACGTCAGGAAAAGCCATATCCATTCCGGGTCCCAAGCTGAGCATGAACATTCGTGTCACTCCCTATTATTGACAGACAACTTTCTGAAAAAGACAGACAAGCGTCTGGTACAGCACTGCGTTAGCCCAAATGCACCTGCTCCGCATCCACCTTTACGATCTCGTCAGCAACATGAAAGGCATTTTTTGCATGCATTGTCAGGGTCTCCTCCACAACATGGCGTTCATTCCCTGCCTGATGCTCGCTTTGCTCTTCCACATAGCAGAACATATCCTTGAAACGCTGCGTCAGCCGCTTTGCGGTGGTCTCGATTCGCTCCGCCACTGCATGTACAATCTGGATATTCGACTGCAGCACCTGCCCCAACACGCTCATCCGCTCAATGCGAACCTCCCCGGAATCAGCAAGGGCGGTCACTCTTTCCGCCATGAGCGCACACTGTTCCGCTGCGGCGATGTTGACGTCCTTCTCAGCCAGAATATTGAGTGAACCACCTGAAACGTTCAGATTCACTTGGCCGGTAAAATCCAGATCCGTGACAGGGGCGTCTTCCGCTCTGACAAGCACAGAAAGAATAAAGCAGCGGCCAGTGCGATCCAGTGACACCAAGACCTCGTCACCTGGTGCGGGGCGCATCATGCAACTCGCACTGGGCACGGCATGCAGCCTGTCCCCCCCGCATGAGAGCTCAAAACCATCTTCGCTCGCTACAAGCACGCTTGCGTATTCCAAATGCGGGGTGGGAATAATATTTCGTACCGCCTCGCTCATCTCATGCTCCTTGATTCAAATAAGTTACGCTATGTATATGCCCCATAAGCCCTATCCTTTCGGTTCTGGCGGCGGGGTCCATCGTTCGGATTCCAAAAAATCTTCATCCGGTTTACGTGAAGGCTCTCTTTGCGCGCCTTCCCAAACGGTATTCTCTTCCATCACCGGGTGCAGCTTGCTCATACGCAAGTCCGCGTAGCTGAAATCACAAAATGTCAGATCGGCAAACATGAAATCGGCAAAACTGACATCAGCGTGATTGAAACGAGCGCCCCGGCACTTTGCCTTGCCGAAACGACAATATTTCAACTTTGCTTCCCGAAAATCCGCCCCTGTTAAGTCAGCTTCGGTAAAAACGGATTGTTCGGCGTCTGTACCAAAAAATACAGCTTCTTGAAATTTCCCGCCTTTTAAAAGAGCCTTCTGCATGATGGCGTTTTCAAAATGAGCACGGTTGCAGTTAGCTCCAGCAAAATTGGACATGGAAACATCAGCGCCGCTGAAGTCGGCTTCGCGTAGATCAGCCTTGTCGAATTGTACGATGTGCAAACGCATGCCGCTAAAATTCTGTCCTGCCAAAGAACACCCTCGCATGAGAACCTTGGTCAGAGCGGCGCCCCGAAAAGTGCACCCCAAGAGGTCGGCATCATTAAATGTAGAGCGGGTCAGGGTGGCATTGGTGAAATCAACGTTTTGTGCTGAAGCGTGTTGCAGAATGCTCTTTTCCAGCGTGGCCCCTTGGCAATCCACTCTGTCGAACTTGCTGTTCTGCAGAAGACAGCCGACAACCTTTGCGCCGCGAAAGATCGCCTCCGTGAGACTGGAATGTTGCATCAGGCACTTTTCCAGGGTGGTTCCCTGAAAATTAGCGCCATCAAGGGGCGTTTTTCTGAAATCCACCTTGGTAAGTTCAGTTTCCGAGAAATTCACGCCACTAAAATCGCAATGCCTGAAGCCGGTTTTGCTGATATTGACATTGCGCAAATCGCCCCCTTTGAAAGAGACGTGCTCGAAACGTCCTCCTGTCAGGTCGGCGCCGGAGAGGTCTATCCCCTGCAGATCGGTATTTTCTATCAGTCCGTTGTCCTTAATGGCGCGCAGGACATCATCGCGTGTCATGGTGCTCATTTAAACAGGTCCGTATTTTCAAAAAGCAGGGTTCGTTTGAGGTTGGCCAGACGAAAACGGGTCTTGCCTACAGTGGCCTTGTAAAAATCCACGGCAAAAAGGTTGGCGCCGGTAAAATCCGTCTGAACCAAACGTGTCATGCGCAGCGAGCCCATGGCAAGGTTCACGCCGGCAAGCTTTGCGGCTTCCAGATCGCATTTGGTAATACGGGCGTTCTTGGCGGAAATGCGCTCCATCTTGGCCTTGACCAGACTGCACCCTTCAATGAGCGCCGTATCCAAAACTGCGCCGTCAAACTCAGCTTCTTGAAGAAAGCTTTCACGGAAGCAGGCGCCATGGAGGGTTGTTCTGCGTAGATCAGCCCTTGGAAAGTTGCTTTTGGAGATAATCCGCGCGTTATCCATGTTGGCGCCGACAAAGCGGACGTTTTCCCCATGTGAGCCTTGGAACACGGCCCTGGCAAGAGTGGCGCCTCCAAAATCCCCTTGGTCTATTGCGCACTCGCGAAAAACGAATTTATTGAGCTTTGCCCCCCTGAAAAAAACCTTGTTCATGGAGCAGGAAGCAAGCATTCCCAGACGACAGTCGGTATCGGCGAAATTCGCTTCATCGAATTTGCCTTTCTCAGCATGAATCAAATACAACCGCGCACCAGAGCAATCCGCCTTGGTCATATCAACGCCCCGGAGCATGACCCGCTCAAGGTTTGCTTCTCGCAGCGAAGCTTCCACAAATTTTGATTTTGGAAACAAAGCGCCCTTCATATTGGCGCCTGTGAGATCAGCCTTGCTGAAATCCACCTCTTTGACGACGGAGCCTTCAAAACGGGCGCCTGACAAGTTGCTTTCCTTGAAGAGTGTCTTGTCCAGTATGGCCTTGCGCAAATCAATGCCGGGCAACTCCAGTCCGGAAAGATCCACCCCTGTCAGGTTACGCTTCTCAAAGCTTTGCCCTGCCTTGTATCGCTCTATCACCTGCTCCCGTGTCAGGGGATTGAGTGCGTCCGGATCAAGACCACTGGCAGCCATGCGTTCGCCTGCCAAGCCGGGCAATTTCTTGGAGCGGGCCTGGGCAGCCATTTTTTCGGCTTTTTGGTTCATCTCCTTGAGACGCGCCGTATGCCGCTCGTATCTTGCTTGCGATTTTTGTGAAATTTCACGAACCTTTGCGGCTTGCGACTCAAGCTTCGCCTTTGCCTCTGCGGAGAGGTTGCCCGTGGCTTCCACCTTGCGCCCCTGAGCCAGCATCTGCTGCGACATCTCATCGCCCATCTCGGCGTATGACTTGCGCGGCTGCTTTGCCGCTTCAGCCAGAGAGTGCTCAGGGTCGAGCCCTTTGCTGCCGAACTGCTGCTTCAGGGACTCGATCATTTTGCCGCGGTTTGCCTTGACCTTGTCAATTTTAGGCTGATGCGCGCCTTTTACATCCTGCATAAGGCTGGCAACAAAGGCACCAATATCCAAACCAAGGCCAGGCACTTTTACCTTTGCCATTTCCCCTTTTTCAGGAGAAAGATCTGGGAATAGTTCATGGTGCTTGGCAAATTGCGGAGGCAGAGCGTCCATTATCAGCGCTCGCACATCAACGTTTGCGGCCTTTGCTTCAAACACCGTGCGCCCTTTAGGTAATGGCAAGGGCAAAGCGCCCTTCATGGCTTTGCCCCAGGGTTCCCAGGCAGCTCTGGAGGCATTATGCCCTTCCGGCATTATTACCAGAACGGCCATGGCTTTTTCCAAGGCCTGGGCCGCATCTGGCCCCGGCTTTTCCGCTGGTGTCTTCATCGCCAACACGCCACAGGCGTCCCCCGCCTCCTGCTCCACAAAAAGAGCCTGCAGATCGTCCCCCGCAACAACTACGGGCGCCCACGTTTTCTCATCTTTTTCGGCAGCATCCTCCGGAGCGCCCCCGATACCTTGCGGTTGGGCTGCTTCAAGAAATAACGGGGTCTTGTCCGAACCAGGCACAAGCTGCTCGTTCTGCCCCAATAAATATGTGTCTTCCGGTGCATCCGCGAGGCGCAGCACAATGCGATTCAAGACCTTGCCATCAAATCGGGGCACTACAATCCCTTCCGGCACCTTGAACTGCTGCGGCGATTTCAGCCCCCAGAGTTCGCCAGTCTCATTGGAAACCGCTGTGTTCACCCCCAGCCAACTGCGCCGTATCGTCTTGGGAGACAGTCCCATACGCGCAAGTTTGCCTTGCATTTCCTGGTCTTGCTCAAGGTTGCGCCGGCACTGGACCACAAAGGGAAAGCCCCTGTCGTGCCAGGGATTCACCTTTTTGTCCGGAAAAAGCTGATTGGGGTCCACACCAGCCTGCTTTATTTGCTCAGGCGTCAAATTATCTTCAAGGAACTTCTTATTTTTGGTAATGATCGATGCTTTTTTGGCGGCGGCTTTCTTACTTGCGGCGTCCAGTTTGCCCACTGCCTTGTCAATATCGCCTTCAACCTTGGCGATCTTCTGTCGCATCTTACCAATAGTGGCCGTATCCACGCGAACAACATGCCCCCACTTTCCATTCATACGGGTGGCAAGGGCTTCAAGTTTGTCCAGGGTTTTCATCCGCGCCGCCAAGACACCTTTACCCTTGGAGGCAATTTCTCCAGCAGTGCGTGGCATGGTTGGCAGCTGCCCATTAGCGCGTTTGCGGATGTGCGCGGCTTCCTTGGGTACGTTTTTCATTGTCAAAGCAAGCTTCGACAATTTGCCTTTGGCCGCCTCAAAGGGCGCCAGATCAACCGGCACGCCCCTGTCCAACGCCTTTTTCTGCTCTTCGAAATAGTGCTCCTTATCAAGAGGGGCTTCAGCCATGGATTCAGTTGCTAAATAAACACGCACCACATCCGCCATATCTTCATCGGCGATAGGGATAGCGCCACGATAAATAAGCACGCCACGTAAAATATTCGGAAAAAGCCAGATGGTTTCAGGATGCAGCCGCACCTCCTGAAACACTTCGGTGAAACTCGTGCGGTCTTCAAAACGCTTGAAATTCTCCAATTGCGTCGTGAAACAACGGACCCGCAAACCAGGAAGAGAGCTTTTCAGAAACTGATAGTCTGGATGCATGTTACGGATTTCAATAGACTCGTCACCATTGAAAAAACCATTCTTCCGCTGATTGGTTGGTGCAGCATTGAAAAAATTGAAATCAAAATCGTCAGGCAATCCAGGCCAGCGCTCTGCCTTCCAGCGGTCATCATAGGTTCCGGATTTCATATTCCGCTGGGGCCAGGTGACATCCATGGGCCCAAGGCTGGCCGGTTCGGGCCTGTCTTCCACGAGACCGACAAGGTGTTCAGGGTCTTCCACGTTTGGGAGTGGCACACGAACTTTTTCGCCCACCATGCCCTGTTCGATACCTTTGCCCAAAGGGTTACGCTCCCAGTCCATGCCGCCAAAAGCGTTTTCCCAGGTAACAGGCATACGGGTGAATGCTTCTGGATCACTTATGGCGCCACTGTCCTGCCAGTGGCGGTCACCATAGATATATAGCCGTTTTCGCAAGTCCCCCACACGAACAAAAATTTCCGATGATTGGCGTGTTTCATTTCTTGGAGCGCAGCAGTCCCCGACCACAAGATATTCTGCATTCATCTTGGGCACACCTTGGTCGAGTATCGGTGTATCCCCCAGTTCCTTGGGAATCGTCTTCCAAAGATCCTGCTCATCAAGCAAAGCATCAGGAGCTGTCAGGTCAAAATAGAGTAAAACCCCCAAAGCCAGATGCTGGCGCCCTTGCAAAAACATGGGGCGGGGGAAGAGAGAAAGTTCTTTCTTTTTGATAACTTTCATGCATTAAACCTTTGTAGCAATATCTACAACTGTCACGACATTTTCTATCACTCTGTCCCGCGTTGCAGTCATATGCGTAACAGAATCTATCATTTCCGTTTGTGCCTGAGCGAGTTTCGATGTTTCTGTTTGCAGGCGTGTCAACGTTTCTGCTGCTGCATTCTTTTGTTCAACAGCATTTATTTTCACATCGCCAAGTCTGACTACTGTATCACCGAGTTGACCATTATCCTGTTGCACTCTTGATGAGACTTGCTCCATATGTTCCTTACTTTCATTTACAGATACAGCAGATTCCTGCAGAGATGTTTTCTGCTGTCTTAATTTCGTGGTATTCAATTTCAGTGCAGTTTCCTGCTCCGCCAACTTTTGTCGCATTTGGCGCATTTTCAGAACATTATTGGCAATTTCAAGATTTTCTTCACCAAGTTTTTCTTCAGTACCTATTGCCTTCTGCACATTACCATGCAGATAGCTCATGATTGGCGACCATTTTTTTGCAAATGGGTCCTGCCACACAAAATAGTCACCGATATTGATTTCAGTTGCAAAAATAGCAATGTATTTTTCACGGCCACCTATAACTGTGACAGAATTTTCAATCATAATAACTTCGTTTTCAGTGCCTGCGTACACTTCAAACGCATCATTGGTCTGCAGTTTCCAGCCTGGTTTATCTTCTTCTTTTTCCCACTTGGAGCTAGGTGGATCGTTCGGTTCCCCTAGACGAAGGTAGGTTTCGCTGGTCGGAGTCCGCATCAAAATACGTTCACTACCTTGCTTGTCTTCTATGTGCATGATGTTGTTGCCAGATGTCGTGAGCATACACTTTGTATTGCCGGCAGACGTCACAAGGCTCTTTTGCGCAGGGTTTGGCACTGCGGAAACAATAAAGGGTCTGTCCGGATCACCCTCAATAAAACCGAGAATAACTTCCGTCCCCTTATGCAACGGAAAATGCAGACCATGATTGTCCCCTGCGTATGGCTGCATCATACGTAACCACGAAGAAGCCTTGCCGTCTTTGCGTCCTGAAAGATCAAAGGGAAGTATGACCTTGTAACGCCCCTGATCGTCCAATTCGGCATACTGCCCGCTTCCTGCAGCATCGATATGGGCATTCAAAACCCCCTGAAAACGGGGGCGTGGTGTAAGCCGCTCCGGCCGATATTGCACACTTGTCGGAATGGCTATGAAGCTGTTGCGATAATAAAGCCCTTTGGTCTCCTCGCTCCCGCCAAGTCCTGCAGTGAGTGATGCCGCCTGATTGCCCTCATGGACAACCTTGAGCAACAGATATTCCTGATTGGCTGCAGAATAAAAGTGGTGTTGCAGGCTGCAGGTGAAACCGCTGCGCAACAGGGAAACTGAGCTACGTCCGTAATAAAGGGCTCCCCTGCAACTCAGTTCCTGCGCTCTGACCTTTGCCAGGCCTTTTGCCTCATCGGGAGTACGGAGGTGCTCCCCCCAGGAATAGACAACCCCCTCTCCCTGGG
This sequence comes from Desulfovibrio biadhensis, assembly GCF_055388615.1. Lineage (NCBI taxonomy): Bacteria > Pseudomonadati > Thermodesulfobacteriota > Desulfovibrionia > Desulfovibrionales > Desulfovibrionaceae > Desulfovibrio > Desulfovibrio biadhensis. The sequence continues at coordinate 4,085,838 of NZ_AP042477.1, read as the reverse complement.
ACGAGACCTCTGCATCGGCTTCAATGGAAAGTGAAGGTTTTTCGTAATTGTAATCCTTCAGCAGGACCTTTTTAGGAAGCAGACGTTCTTCGCAGCGCAATGCAGTTACAATCTCATTGACGTAAGGCGCTTCCAGGCCGGACTGTGGAGCAAACCGCAGACTGCCCCCACCGGGAATGGCATTATGAAAAGACGCATCATCGGTGATGATCAATTTTTCACCGACGTCTTCCTGCTCAAAGAAGTAGTACATCCCGTATCGCTCCATCCAGCGTGATACAAAAGCGAAATGGGATTCACCATACTGGCAAATATACTCCCAGGCAGGATAATTGCCGCGCAGTCGCAGCTCGAAATCTTTGCCATTTTCAAGCCCGCCGTCTTGGAGCACCTGCTGCAAAAACTGGGGGCAGGTCTTATTCAGAAACACCTGGTTGTGTTGTGTCAGCGTGAGCCACCACAGCTTGGGCACCAACATCGCACGGTAAAAAGTAAGGCCATGGTTGTTCTGCAATTGCTCAAAACTTTCTGGAATACCATGGAATGGCAGTTTGCCATCCTTGTGCTCCAAAGTCAGACAGATGGAGTTTTGCACAACATCCAACGCATTGATGTTGTCCTTTTTTGAGACAAGCAAAATTTCAAAACGGTATAGCGTACTCAGCCCTTCCTCTCCCTTGAATCTGACAACGGAGAAAGTGTTTTCGGGCAAGGATTCCGAAGTGAAACTGAAAGCTTTTTTAGAGGCAACGGCCATGTTTTGCTCCCGACACGACGGGTTACGGTATGGTGAGTTGTCCAGCTATATTATTCACGCTTGCGCCCAACTCATTGATGTCTGAAGACAATGAAGTGTGATCTTGACTTAGCTCATTAATCGATGCCCCTAAATAAGTAATCTGGTCACACGCTTCATCCATTTCTTGAGTGAGATCGGTGACCGAATTCTGCACGTCTGTAATCTCGCTGTAGAGCTGTAGTTCAGTCTGCGCGAGCTTGTTTTTTTCCTCTCCAAGCTTGGTTACAAGCTCGCAGATTTCCGTATGTTCTTCAGCCAGGTGAATGTTATCCTGCGCCAGGTCAGAATTTTCATCTGCCAGCTTGGTGTTTTGCTCAGAAAGTTCCGTCACACTTTGCTCCAGCCTGGTAATCTCATCGAGTATCTCGGTCATTTCCTCGACGAGTTCTTGTGCTATTCCAGCTTCTTTTTCTTCGGCTTCGCGCAAACTGTCTTCGGTTTCCTTCCACTTGTTATGGATGGGCTGAATTTTTTGCTTGATTGCCATGACGAGCCCAATATCGAATCCAACAGTAATCGCATTGGAAAACGGCGCGTAGTTCGCAATGTCCAGTCCAAGGTAGGTAGCAGAACTGTTGCCCATGATAACCTTGAATTGCGATCCTGCAAAAACGGTCAAGGCCTTGGAGGTATAAAGTTTTGCTCCCTTCTTGCCGCTTTCCTTTTCCTCCCCTTCTTCATTTTCATTTTCATTTTCATTTTCGTTGTCGTTTTCATTTTCAGGAGGATCATTAGGCGCGCCAAGGCGCATCCAGGTTTCCTTGGCAGGACAATGGAGCAATATTCTTTCTTCGCCTTCTTTGTCTTCGAAATGAATAGTATTCTTGCCCGAAGTAGTTATAACGCTCTTAGTTTCGTTGGCGCTGGTAACCTGGCTGGGCTTATCCGGATTTGGCGCAGCAGACAAAATGAGAGGACGATCGGGATTGCCCTCCACGCAAGAGAGCAGGACTTCAGTGCCTTTGTGCAGCGGGAAATGAAAGCCATGGTCGGCGCCACCATAGGGTTGCGCCATACGCAACCATGATGACGCATTGCCATTCTCCCTGCCGGAGCGATCAAATGGTAAAACAACCTTGTAACGCCCCTGGTCATCCACCTCGGCATACTGTCCGCTTCCTGCGGCATCAATGTGTGCGTTCATGACGCCGCTGAACTTCGGCCATGGCGTCACCCGCGGCGGACGGTACTGCACGGAGGCCGGAATGGCGGTGAACGAATTACCGTACGTGATTTCCCGATCTTCCCCTCCTTTTCCCAGGGTGTCGAACAGGTATTCACTCTGGCTGCCGTGGTGACTCACTGCGAGCAACAGGTACTCCTGGTTGAAATCACTACGATAGTGCTTATTCAGACTGAACGTGAAGCCAGAGCAAAGGTACGGTATGCTGCTTTTGCCATGGAACAGGCGCTGGCTGCAGAGCAGCTCCTGGGAGCGAACTTTGGCCAGGTCATCAGCCTCGGAAGAGGTTTGAAAATGGTCACCATAAAAATTGAACGCCCCCCTGCCTTTTGCATCAACCTGCGCTTTTCCCTCCACGGGCCTGTCTGGCGTGCGATAATTCCAATCGCGCATCTGCACCTGTTTTGGCATGGGGCGTTGCAGCATGGAAAAAAGCGGCAACACTTCATCACCATGGGCGGCGTCCAGGCTCGTATCCGGTGAATAGGTAATATTCGGCGCTTTTGGCAGTGGCGTATGGGCCTGCAAACTGTCTGTCAGTATAAGTTTGCCGTCATGTTCCTGATCAAAATAGTAATACGCCCCATAATGCTCCATCCAGCGCGATGTAAAAGCAAAATGAGATTCGTTATACAGGCAAACGTAATCACGAGGGTGGTATTTTCCACTGAGACGAAATTCGAAATCCAACCCCTGCTCCAGCCCTCCATCCTGCAGACAGGTCGCAAGATACTGCTGCAGGGAGTTTTGCAGAAAAATCTGATTGTGCCGTGTAATAGACAATCGCCAAAACCGAGGGACCAGTGTAGCCTTGTAAATAGTAAAGCCATAGGCCTGCTGCACTGATGTAAAACTGGACAGCACACCATTAAAGGGAGCGCCTCCTTTACTACCAGAAATATTCAATGAAGCAGGCTCTTGCAGAAGCGATTTGGCATCAATCCCATTCTTGGTTGAAGCAAGAGTAATTTCAAATCGAAACAGGCTTGAAAGCGCTTCCTCGCCCTGAAATTCCAGAACATAAAAGGTATCTTCCGGCACTGCATTGGATGTGAAGTGGTATTTCAATTTGAGTTGAGGCATAACCTTCCCATGTCTACAATACTATACAACCCATAGGTTACATGTCATTCTGTTCCGCAGCCATCGTAGCTTTTGAAGAACTGACTTCACTTACACTTTCCGCAACTTCAGCTTCTTCTGCTGCAGTGACTACTTTACCCATTGCGGCAGCGTAACTATTTTCAGCAACCTCCACCTTCTCCATGACCGTTTCCATTTTGGTTTCCGCAGCACTTGTGGCTTCCTGCACAGCCCGCATCCCACTTGCATGCATATCCTGATAATTACTAAAAAGTTCAGTTGATTGTTCAGCAAGCTGTGATCTGTTTTCGGTCATGGAAGTTTTATTCATTGCAACCTTGGTCTTTTGTTCCGCAAGGGATGTATGCATCTGTTGCACCTTGACTGCATTATTCGCCATTTTGATCTTTTCTTCAGCAGTCTCCATCCTCTCTTCAGCGACCTCTGTATGCTCATCAATCAACTTGCTTTTTTCCAACCCCAGATACACCCCAAGAGCATGAATCTTTCCCTCAAAGGGGGCGAACTCATGCGTATACGCAAGCACCAAAGCCAGATTGAGCCCTATGACAGTCTTGGTGCGAATGCCGCCTGTCTGGCGATGTTCCCAGCCAAGAATGGTTTCAAACTGGTTGCCCAGAATTACCGAGTTCTTGCTGCCGGCCTCCACCTCGAGCCAGTCAGGTGTACTCAGCTTCCAGCCAGCCATATCATCCGATTTCGACCAATCCGGTGGCGGATCGTTATGCGCCCCCATGCGTACATAGGTCTTAGCCTTTGTCGAATTCATGACCATTCGCTGACTGCCAGACTTGTCCTCGATGTGCAGCTTGTTTTGCGCTTTGGTGGTAATACGGCACTGGGTCTGGGTTTCCGCAGTCACCTGGCTGGGGTGTTCAGGATCAGGCGCAGCCCCCTCAATTATGGGGCGGTCTGGATCGCCATCAACATAGCCAAGCAATGCCTCCGTTCCTTTGTGCAATGGAAAGTGCATACCATGTCCACCCCCCCCGTATGGTTGCGCCATACGCACCCAGTGAGAGGCCTTGCCGTCCTGTCTTCCGGAACGATCCCAGGGCATGGTGATTTTGTAGCGGCCATGTTCGTCGAGCTCCGCATACTGGCCACTGCCAGCCGCATCTATATGCGCTCCAAAAGCACCGTCCATTTTGGGGCGCGGAGTCGTATTTTCGCTGCGAAACTGCACGCTGGCCGGGATGGCAGTGAAGGTATTTCGATAAAAATACGTATCTCTGTTGTCGCTAGTCGCTCCTGAAAACAAATATCCTTCCTGGTTTCCACCATGGTGGACATCAGTGGCCAGCCAGGCTGTATTGACAGAAGCATCATAGTATCCCTGGATCTGAAACAGCCAGCCTGCGCGAATAAAAGGGGAGGCACTCTCACCATCGCAAGTGAACTGCTTGCAAGCGAGGGATTCGGCTCGAACAGCGGCCAGGGCTTCCGCTTCTGATACTGTCTTAATATTGTCAGCGTAACTGTACACCGTACCAATACCATCCGCGCTGACAGTTTTCTCAGCATGGATTTTCAGATTCGGCGTCCGGTAATTGTAGTCCTGAACCTGAAGCGTCTTGGGGACAAGGTTGTGCTTGGCGTGCAGGCGGGGAACAGAGGTTTCCTCGTGCTCCTTTTCCAGTCCGGAGGGAAGCACATATTGCAATGCACTGGCGCCTGATACGTTCTGATGCGCAATGGATGTATCCGTGAGCACAAGTTTTTCGCGTTGTCCGGAATGGTCGAAATAGTAGTAGATTCCAGCATGCTCCATCCAACGGGACAAAAAAGCATAGGTGGATTCATTATACTGGCTTATGTATTCTCGCTTGGCGTACTTGCGTTGCAACCGCAAATCAAAATCAGTGCCTTCCGAGAAATCCAGTTCGCGCAGGCACTCTTCCAAGCAGTCTGGGATGGATTTATTCAGAAAAATTTTACTATTACAATCAAGCGTCGCACGCCAGAGCCTGGGCACAAGAAGCGCCCTGTAATAGGTTAGTCCGTTTGCCTGATCCAGGAGTTCAAATCGAGAAAAAATGCCGTGAAACGAATAGCTGCCTGCATTGGCGTGATGGGTGAGGGTTGCTTCTTGATCCAGTGCCTGAGAGCCGGAAATGACCGGACCGTCCCCTACGAGCACAATATTGAAGTGATAAAGATTGGAAAGCGCTTCATACCCTGTAAAGCGCACAATATTGAACTTCTGTCCAGAAATTGTCGGGATATCTATCGAAAACAGGATACGTTTGTCCATTCGTCCTCACTCTGAGTGACAGCACCTGACACGCCTCATCCATTTCTCGGCTATTTCCCACCGTCAAAGACAATATTCGAAACGTTCCATGCGAGTCAACAAATCAATTTCGCAGAAAATATCTAAGCGTCTTTTATGGTGTCAGGGTGCTTTTTTGGTCAACAGCTTATTTTTCCACCAGGCCAGCAGGACTTTGGCATTTTGCAAGGCTTCCTTCGGCTTTGCCTGAAACGTTACAAAAAGACGGGCATTTTCACACCGCAGACTTTTGAGCTCGATGGAACCGACAATCGCATCCATGGTAGGAGATTGCCCGTCCAGCGGGACACGAATACGCCCTTGCGCATCGACAATCCCCATCTTTTTGTTCAAAAAATCTGCCCCAAACAAGGCACTTGTAATCCTTGTGACGGATGACGCCAGGATGTCCTTATATTTCTTATCCATACTCACATTCTGGCGGGCAATCTCGAATAGCAAGGCGTGCTCTTCCTCCTTCCATACAACCCCTGCGGGGGTGATATCCGCATCGAACCGCCCTCCCCCTGCCTTGTCTATACGTCCTTTGACGTGGATATGATCGTCTTCCAGAACCATTTCGCCATCTTGGATGCCCTTACTCTGCATGGCTTCAACAATCTGTTTGCGAAATCTGCCCAATTGTTCGTTTGTCAGAGAAATGGTGTGGGCGTCGCGAATGAATGCTGCAGCATCATCCTTTAATTTGCCTGCCCTGCCCAAAATTTCCTCGAAATTCATGCTCTCTCCAAATAAAGGTCCTTGGATACTTATAAGATTCAAGGCAATGGTTCATTCGACCCAAAAACGAACTTCGCGTCAAGGCACACTCTTTTATGACAGGCAGCTTTTTTGGCATGCTTCAAGGAGTGCGGCGAGCTCAGTCTCAAAAAGTATTTGAAAGTAAAAGAAGTTTTTGTAATGAAATAAAAAGAACTCTTGTCCATGCGCTATGCTGCCGGACTGCAAAGGCCTTTGCTGTAAATAGATTTTTTTGACACATTTTTGTGAGAATGGTAATAATGTGCATTACCTGAAAAGAAAATCCTTTAACTTCTCAGATAGTAGCGAATCACATTTGTTATTTTCAAGCTAATTGCCATGATGCTATAAAATGATGACATTACAAATGTATTACCTCCACAAAAAAGGGGGCTTCTGAGGAGCCTGCTGTTTCTATACAAACTGCATTTTCTGCTTTTTTCTGAATTTATTTTATATTACTGACACTACCATTTTCGAAAACATTGTCTTATAATGTATCTCAACCTCTTAAGGAAAAAGCACAAAAACTATAATGCAAGTAGAATACGTTATGATTCTTGCTAAAATTATATGCTGAGCAACTCTCGAAAACACACTACAGAAGCTTTAAAAAACATAAAAAAATAAAATTTTCGGATATTATAATATTATGACAGATAACAAATACATAGCAACCCGCCTTAAAGAGTTGGAAGACGAAAATGACAGACTCAAAAATTCAATACGAGAACTTGAATTACGTTTACACGACAAAGAAAATGATACAGCACATGATTTGAATAATACGGATGGCAAACGTGCTGCCATGAACAGTGCGATCAGCGACCTTGCCAATAATAAAGAGGAATACGAAGAACTTATTGACAGACTTTCGCAAGGCTTAAAAAGTGAGCGAGACACAAATAAACTTATCATTGATGAAATAGAACAACGTAAAAAAACAGAACTGGCATTAAAGGAAAGTGAGGAGCAATTCCGCAACATTGTCTACAACATGCCGATAATGATTCACGCTCACGGCGATAACATGGAGTATGTATTTTGGAACAAGGAGTCCGAGCGCGTTACAGGATATTCGGCAGAAGAGGTACTGTACAACCCGGAAGCCACAGACAAACTCAAAGTCATTGAAACCGGGGAGGGAGCGGACTACCTGAACATGCGATTGGAAGTGCAGAACAGAGACGCCACTTACCGCGAGTTCGAGGCCCCAATCCGCTGTGCGGATGGCAAGGAAAAAATCATTGCCTGGTCAAACGTATCTGACATCTGCCCCGTGCCAGGATGGACGCGGTGGGAAATTGGCAGAGATGTTACCTATGAAGTGGAATCCCGAAAAAAACTACGGGAGTCTGAACAGCGGACACGGCAAATATTCCAACTCTCCCCTGACCCGATCTTTCTTCATCGCAACGGACGCTGTCTCTATGCAAACCCTGCCGGCAATGTCATCTTCGGCTATAGCGGACTGTTACCCAAGCTGGACATGCCCCTTTCGGAAATATTCTACGAGCTTCCTGAAGCCTGGACCACAACGCCACAACCTCAAGTGACGGGTGAAAGCTGTGACGAGGTCATGGTCCGCGCAACAGGACAACACCTGGAAGTCCATTCATCCGCCATACTGCTACACGGGCAGCCGACATTCCTTACTATTGCACGAAACATTACAGACAGAAAACTCTTTGAAGAAGACATACTGCGCAGTCGTGACATAGGGCGCGCGCTCGTAGACGCTACCAATGATCACTTGGCGCTGTTAAACAAAGACCTGGAAGTAATTGCCTGCAACGTAGCTTTTGCAGAAGTTGCAAGAAGCCATCCTCGTTTGATTGTAAAACGCCCCTACAAAGATATTGTTCCAGAATCATTATACAACGCAACATATCCAATAATCGAGGATTGCTTTAATAGCAAAAATAACATTGAAGCTGTTATCCTCCATGAGAATTCTACACTTGACATCGCAATACGCCCCATACTCAATGACAATAATGAAGTCATTTATTTTGCACTTGCCATGCACGATGTTACCAGTGCAGTAATTGCAGAGCGCACACAGCGACAAACGGAATATAAATACAAAGCTGTCTTCGACCAGGCCAAAGACGTCATTTTCATTGTGGACACACAGGGAATATTCCTGGAAATCAACCCGGCGCTCAAAAATCTTCTGCAGTATACTGACGATTTTTTTGAAGATATCGACATTCGAAAACTAACCGACGACAATGATTCCGGGAAATTCTTCGATTTTTTTGAAAGTGGACAGGAATCTTTTAGTGCGTCCTTATCCTTTCGCTCCGGCTCAAACCAGATCCTCCCCCTTGAGATCAATGCGAACAGGATCGAATACTACAACGAAGACGCATACTTATGCATCGGGAGAGATCTTACTGAATGGCGAAAGGCAGCGACCATGCTGCAGCAGGCAAAGGAATCTGCAGAAGCAAACAACAGGCTCAAGGATGAATTTGTTGCCAACATCAGCCACGAACTCAGGACCCCGCTGAGTTCAATCATTGGCATTGCCGACATCCTTATCAATGACAGCCTGACCACAACGCAAAAAGATTACGTCTACAAAATCACATCCACTGCGGACATCCTGCTCAAGCTGATTAACGACCTTCTTGACCTCTCCAGAATAGAGGCCGAGACGTTTGCCCTTTCCAAGGGCGTTTTCAGTCTGGACTCCACAATCAGCAATGTGAAAGACGCCTTTTCTTTCGCACTGGCAGAAAAGAATCTCACTCTGACCATTTCCATCGAACAGAGCATCCCCGACATGATGGTTGGGGATTCCCTGCGACTACTCCAGGTTGTTTACAATCTTATCGGGAATGCGATCAAATTCACCAAGGAAGGTTTCATTAGCCTGAAAATTGTCCAAGACAAGAGTGAGCAACCCAACGATGACGACACACTCCAACTCGTTGTCAGTGTTCAGGATACGGGAATTGGCATAGAAAAGGACAAACTCCGGCTGATATTCCAGAGGTTCTACCAGGCGGATACATTTCTGAGCAGAGAACACAGCGGAACAGGTTTGGGGCTCTTCATTTCCAAAAAATTGGTTGAGAAAATGGGAGGCAGCATCTGGGTGGAAAGCACGGTAGGCAAAGGGACTACCTTCTATTTCACAATCAAGCTGACTCGCGCCAATGCCTCACAAGTTATTGAAGCGAAACAGCAAAAGCAAAAGCCCCACAATAAAGTGCGCCCCCTGAAAGTTCTGGTGGTAGAAGACAACGCTCTCTACCGTTCCATTATCAGCCAGCTCATCCGGTCAGACAACCACATTGTGGCAACAGCCAGCGATGGTTTCGAGGCCGTGGCAGCTCTGGAGCTTGAGGAATTTGACGTGGTCTTTCTCGATTTGCAGATGCCCCACTGCGACGGGTTCCAAACAACACGACTCATCCGGGAGCATAAAAACCCCCGTGTTGCCAAAACCCCGATAATTGCTTTGAGCGCCCATGCACAGAAAGATTACGAACTCAAGTGCGCCCAGGCTGGCATGAACAGTTACTTGAGCAAGCCGGTACGGCAAAACCAGCTGCGTACAGAGCTGATAAAACTATTCCCCGAATCAAATGAATTGGAACCAGACCAACCAAATACACCGCAGGAGGCAGGGCCTTCTGAAGAAAAAACCTCAATAAGTGAGCAGAAAGCCAGTTTGATCGACTTTGATACACTGCGTAAACATGTGGGTGACAGCGAAGAAATGCTGCTGCTTTCCTGTTCCAAATTTCTGGACCATTCCAGCAAGTACATCGAGGATTTGCAACACGCTGTAAACGAAAAGAACCAGGAAGAGCTTAAGCGCCTAGCCCATTCATTCAAATCTATCACCTCAACGTTTGGCTGTACCAAAACATATGAGAAACTTGTAGATTTGGAAAAAAATAGTGCAACTTACTCATGGAGTACTATTGAAGCATCTGTAGCGTCTGTAGTTGAGATGACCCATCAGATTGAAAAAGAGGCGCGTGACTATGTGGATACGGCAGAAGGATAATTTCCAGAAATCAACCCTCCTGCCGTTGTACTGATAATTTCTAATGCATTCGTTCAGCTAGCATTTTATAGTCATCAAAAGAACCATCAACAAACTTGAGTCCTATTTCCGTGGAACTGTCCTCTGCTTCAAATCTACAGGGTATGCACTGAAAGGAAAGTGTCTTACCACTATCATAAGGCGAGAAAACAAGCATCATGCTAGAGTTTTTACCGACGCTGTCGAGGTTGAACTCAGAGGACGCACTGATCTTTGCCCCGCCGAGTGAAACGTCTATTATCTGCACTGGATGAATCTTACATTCTCTTTTGTGCTTCGAGTATTCCACAACTGCGGGGATACTTACATTCATTCTGGGAAACAGACGCCTTTCACTCCCACTAGAGAAATCGTTCCCATTCAAGAAAGTTTTGACGATATCGTCTAGAACATCGTTCACCGAACACATCTTCTGTGCAGACAAGTTTTCCAATTGTCGCATGGTATGTGAGTCAGGAGAGTACTCAATCATTTTGGACATTACTCGCTCCCGGGGAAATGCTGTCCAACATTATTACGCCCATAAACCAGATTCTCAATGAGGGCATCTGCAAAGAACTTGGCCTCTTCTGTATCTTCAAAACATAATCCATGAAACACTTCACCATGATTCTGTGGCTCGCTACGCACAATACGAGCTTGTGCTATTTTCGGTGTAGAGCTTGTAGCGTCCGATTCTTTCATTTCAACTAACACTTTATCATCCATTGACAAGTTTTGTCCTGTACTGATCAACGCTCCAGTCTTGCTGATATTAAGCTTCAAGGCGTTCTGCGGTGCAGACGAGCTGTCGAATCGCAAATCCACATACAAACGTACCGGCAATCGCGGTGAAAATCTCTTGTCGTCATACGCTGAACATACAGTATTTTTTCCTATGCGCTTCGCCCTATAGAGGGCGTTGTCACAACCGTGCACCAGGGCGTTCACCGTCATGCCCTTCCGGTAACTGGCAACGCCTACACTGATCGTCATATCGTCATGATCAAAATGGGCCATCTCAACTTCACGCCGTACGCGTTCCGCAACAATCAGGGCATCCCGCATCTGGGTGTTCGGCATGAAGACCAAAAACTCCTCCCCTCCATAGCGGGCAACCTGGTCAGCCTTTCTGCAACCTTTCAGAATGGCTGCGGCAATCCGCTTCAATGCGCCATCTCCCGCGATATGGCCAAAGCGGTCATTGTAATGTTTAAAATCATCCACATCAGCCAAGAGGATTGAAAAATCACCGGCCGTGCGTTTCGCCTTGTCGATCTCTGTCTTCAGTACTATGTCCAGAAATCCACGATTGTATAACCCTGTGAGGGAATCTTCGACTGCCCTGCTTTGCAATTGCTCATATTCATCCTTGCGCAGAACCACGATCTGTTTTTCTGCAGCACTTTTGTTATATTCATCGGCAAGATTCACAATAAGTTTAAACAGTCCCTCACGGTCTGATATTCTGCTTTTTTTGGACAGATATTCCAGGACAGCGATGGCGAATTCCTCTTTATCCCTGGAATTATTCAAAAAGTCGCCATAGGTGGAATGCACGATATCAAGGATCGCGTCCCACTGGTTCGAGTACTCTTCACCCTTTTCCTTATGGCGGAAAGATTCAATCATAGCTTATAGATAGTAGGTAAAAAGTTAATACTGCTCCAATAGACTCACCTTCCTATCAACTGCTTTACTTTTGTCATGAAAGAAATGTGCCAAGTGTGTTACGCCTGATACTATTAATTTTCACACTGGCATAGCGAAGGACAAGCGGACAACAAATCCGACATGTATTCAAACAAGGTTAAATTACGTGTTCAGGTAAATATTCTCGAATTTTACAACAACCTCGTTAGAAGCTTCTTTTGAATTTGTAACAATCAAGGGATCACAAAAAAAAGCATTCGGAATATAAAAAAAGACTTGTCATGGTTTACAAAAAAAAGACGCATCGACTAAATCGATGCGTCTTATCAGTGTAAGCAATTTCTCTACTATGCGCTCTTACGCTTACGGGATCTTACACCTATAAGTCCGAGGAGTCCGGACCCGAACAGCCACACAGCACCCGGAATTGGGGTGGCGTTCACGTTTTCATACAGCACGTCATTTGCGCAGGAGAACGTGAAGCCTATGACCAGTTGACTCAAATCAACACCGGAGGTGTCTCCCCAGAAGTTCGCCAGCGTCCAAGTCAGACTTCTATTGGAGTAGCCACCTTCCTCGAGGAAAGAGGCATATCCGACAAAGTCAGCAGATTGGTCGAGGTCAGCCCAAACAGGGTGGCCTTCACGGTAGTCGGCACCGTAAAATCCATTATTATTGGAGTAGTCGTAGTCAGATGAGGCAAGGGGGAGCTCGACGGAATAGAGATTCCACCAGCTATTAAAACCACTTTTCGTGAGAACGTATTCCCAGTTGGAGTCTCCATCCACGCTGAGGAACAAGTCTCCTTTCCCCAAATCTCTGTACGTATTATATGTTCCGTGCGGAATATTCAGATCTATTCTCAGCGTCATGGCATCGGTATTGACGGCCCCACCGATAATATTAGGTGTTCCGATAACATCCTGATGCGGGTGTGAAGTATTGTAACCAGGCCAATTAATCGAGGTATCGCCAAAGGAATAGACACCAGCCTGGGCGACACCGGTCACTCCAACCAAAAGAAACAATGTGGCAGCTATGATGAAGAGGTTTACCTTTTTCATGGTGGACTCCTTGGTATCTTCGGGCCCTCACCCCCCGCAAAAATGCTATCCTCGGGGCGACCGCAGGCCGTTTTGTGTCTTAACTCCACTTTAGCAATTTCGGTGCCATATTTTTTATATCGTAAAATCAACATTTTAAAAAATAACTATTTGTAAGCAACTGCTAATTTCCGAAAAAACAAGACATCCTACTACAGGCAACAGCTTGATTTAGTAGTCATAAAAATGATTGTTTTTACGTCATTCACGGCTGGCTTCCTCATCTTTGCACCATCCAAAACCAAATAGAAAAGTTCATTTGCCAAACCACGAAGAAAGGCTTACCTACTATACAGGTATGAAAATACGAGTTCTCAATCTCATGAGGAGTCCTAGGAGAGGCAATTTTAGAAAGAAAAAAAAGCAAGGGAAGTAAAAAATATTTCTATTATTTATTTTATTGCTTATTTTTTTCTTCTATTTCAAGATCTTTGAAAATTATGTATTCTATTCCGAAAAAAGCGGATTTAGTTGTCAGATTAGAATCTAGAAACCCTCTAATATCCGGATTTTCCAGAAGGCTCCAAGAGAATGAAAAGGCAATATTTTATCAATACTCTATTTTTATTGAACTTTATCACTTTAGCACATATTTTGCTAAGTTTGAATTACCTTCGAATTTGCGCCACAAAACAATCAGTATGCAGGTGCAATAACTAACGAGGTGATAGCCATGTTGAAAATTATGCGACTCGAAGAAAGAATTGTCCTGGATGGCGCAGCTGCGGCCGTTGTTGCCGAGCAAGCAGCAGAACATGCTGCCGCTGATCCGGCTGATGCCCATACCGATAGTCATAAGGATAACTCCCAACAGCAAGCCCAAAGTGACGGTCACCCCAGCGAAAAGGACGACAGCTCCGCTGCGCCGCAAAAGGATGGGGCCGCGCCTGACGAACAAGGCCAGGGCGAAAACCAAAAAGACGCTTCTGAGGCTACCCCACCTGCTGGTGGTGCCGAAGAAACCATTAGTAAGGATTCCGGCTCTGCCAAGGAAACCTTGCAGCAGACCGGTGTTGAAAAGGATCCGCTGCAGAATGCTCAAGACGACTCGTCTGAACAGCAAGGTGAGAGTCAGTCCCTTACCCAGCGCGACACCCAGCCGGGCGAACAACCTGCTGAGCAAAAAGAAGCCTCTGATGCAGTTGGTGCACAAGAAGCTCCCCAGACAGAAGCAGGGCGCGATACGAAAAACACAGATGGCGCCCAGGATGGAGACAACGGACAACAGGATGCAGCTGCTGCGAACAACGGCGCTGCGGCCAATGGGCATGACTCCAGCCCGGAAAACCAGGCTGCTGACCATACCAAGGATGTCGTCTCCTTTGCTTATGAAGATGACGGGGCTGCACGCGAATTGTTGCGCCAGATTCAAGCTTCCATCGATGCCAACGGCATGAACGGGGGCACCCTGATCGCTCAAGACGGCGACAGCGCCCACAACCTGTTCAGCGGTTCCGGCGCAGACAATGATTCCATCTTCACCCAGCAAGAGCTCCAGGGCTTGTGGCAGAATGTCGGTTATACCGCCGACTCTGGCGGGAACGGTGCACCACAGGGTGATGCCTCCGGTGACGCCCACCCCGATAACATCCTCGGCGTCTTGCAAGGCAAGGATGGCGACCAGAAGGACGGTGCAGGACAAGAACAAGCCGTCGTGGAAAACAATATCGTCGATGCAGCCGCCTACACTGCACTGGTCACCCCTCGCGGCAAGGAAACGACCAACACTGACGAACTGACCAAGATGCTCGATGCCGCCGCTCAAGGCGATGGCAAGCATGTGCTGGTCATAGACACCAGCGTTGATGATTACCAGCAACTCATCGACAATGCTGACCCGTCCTTTGAAATAATGCTCATCGACGGCAATAGTGATGGTCTGCAGCAGCTTGCAAACCTGCTCGAAGGACACGATAATATCGATACTCTCGCCATCGTCACCCATGGTGATGCCGGCGAAATCCAACTGGGTGACAGCACTCTGAACAATGTCAACCTTGGCGCCTCTCAAGACGTTCTTGCCGAAATCGGTACGCACCTCAGTGAAAATGGCGACATCCACTTCTACGGATGTGACGTTGCCTCCACCACTGATGGCGAAGTCTTCCTGTCCCGCATCTCGGCAATCACCGGCGCTGACGTTGCAGGTTCAAACGACGCCACGGGCTCCAAAGCCCTTGGTGCTGACTTCGATCTCGAATACGAAGTCGGTGTCATAGAAAAGGTCGCTCCCTTCAGTGCTGCTGCCATTCAGGCTTACACACATGTGCTGGATGTCAGCGAGGGACCGAACCCTGTACAGGGACCTGGTGGCGGAGACGTTGAAACCGGTCAACCCCCTGTCGCTGGTGATGACACCTCGACAACCAACCAGAATGATCCTGTCGACATTGATGTCTTTGCCAACGATTCCGACCCTGATGGAGACCCCATCTACGTAGTGTTCACTGACACTGCCGGAACAAAGGGCACCGTGACTTACAATGGAGACGGAACATACAGTTACGACCCCAATGGTCAATTCGACAACCTGGGCGTTGGTGAAACAGCTACCGACAGCTTCACCTACTACATCTCCGACAACAGAGATGGATTCACGCACGCCACGGTTACGATCACCATCACTGGTCCTGAACCTGAACCGACTCCTCCGGAAGAGGCGGATGACGGCCTCGATAGCCTGATTCCTGACCAGATCTTCAATACTGAAGGCGAAGTACCTCCAGGCGGCATCGACTACGGTCCTTTTGACCCCCTGCGGGCAGGCCCGGGCGTCATTGCCGACAACGTCCCTGATATAGGTACTGTCGGTTCCGGCACCACTGTCAACGCTGGCCCTGTAATCCAGCCAACACAGCGAGTACTGAGCGGCAACCCGATTGAACAAGGTGTCGTGGCGCCACTGCTCGGCATCGAGACCTTCATCGGGGGCGGTGATGATGCAGCCGAAATCATCTCCCGCCGCATCGACGAATTGTTCACCGTCGATGAGAACACCAGAGAAAGCCTCAAAGACGTGAACACTGCGGTGAGCAACGCTCTCTTCAATAATGAAGTGACCGACCGCGCAGAGGCCATCCGCCAGGCATACGATCAGATCAACGCCCTGGTGGCTTCAATGACCCAGCAGGAGATCAACGATACTCGTAGCATTCTCCAGGTCTGGATCAGAGCTCTCGAACTTGAATCCAACCAGAACGGGATTCAGCTGGAAGGCATGGACACGCTTCTCAGACAAATCGGTGTTATTGCATAACTACGGTAATGGCTACAAGCCGCCCTCCCTATGAGGGCGGCTTGATCACCTCGGCGACGAGCCCTGGCACTGAACAAGCAGGGCTCGTTCATACTTTTACAGGGCCACATGCAACCTGTTGAAAGAAGTAGAAGTCTGGATTTTTCATAGTCTTTTTTCCGATTTATCCGGACTGACTCTTGCTCAAGTGATAATTTTCAGACTAAAATTGTCCAACCAAGCAAGGAGCCGCAGATAAACTGCCAACATTCTGAAAGAAATTTTTCTTGGCACAAGGCTTGCTTATATAAAACCAAGTTGGAACGAAATCGCTCAGTGCCCCGGAAATGGTCCCGGAACCAATTGCACAGCGAAAGGCAGATTCTTCCACGATAACAAATGGAGAACAGCCATGAAGATACTCAAAACACTTATCACCGCAGTTATGCTGGTTTCGCTGATCACCATGTCCGCAGGCATCAGTAGTGCTGCCGTCATTTTGACTCCTGACGACTCCTTCAGCGGCACCTTTGACTGGAACGATGACGGTAACGGCTGGATTGACAAGATCGCCACTGATGCTTCCTCTCAGACGTGGAGCATCACCACATTGATTCCTACGACCCTGAACATTGACGTTGTTGATGATCAGACCCCATGGGGTGACGAGTTTGAACTGTACATCAACGGCGCACTGGTCAACTGGACGTCCAGTGTGGAAATCTCAACTGTTAACCCGATGCCTTGGGATAATCCTACCTATCTCAAGTACTTTCTTGAAGACTATCTTCTTGAAGGCGGGGCGACGTACACCATAACGCTTAACGTACTTAAGGTTCCTACAGCGGACTCAGGTCGTGGCTATGCGAACATAACGACTGCAACGCCTATCCCTGGCGCCGTATGGCTGCTCGGCTCCGGTCTTCTCGGACTGGTCGGCTTCCGCAAACGCAACAAGTTCTTCTCGAACTAGTTGCACACCAACACAGCACAAAAAAAAGGCCGCCCCTAGTCACTCTAGGGGCGGCCTTTTTTATATGAAGAATAAGTAGTTACGACAATTCTTTGCACTTTTGGCAAGCTGCCTTGGCCGCCTGGATGATGCTGCCGCGAACGGCCTTGTCATCCAAAACGTTGGTGGCGGCAATGGTGGTGCCGCCGGGAGAGGTTACCATCTCCCGCAACAAGGAAAGGTGCTTGTCGCTCTGGGCGGCAAGTGTAGCGCTCCCGGTAAACAGCCCTTCCACCATCTTGGTGGCCTGATCACGGTAAAGTCCCAAAGCCACGCCTGCTTCCACCAGGGCTTCCATGAAATAGAAGACATACGCAGGGCCACTGCCGGCGATGGCAGTAAACGCATCAAAAGAGCGCTCAGGCAAATCGTGTGCCTGCCCGAGAGTGCTGAACATATCTAAAACAAACTGCTTGTGATTTTCCTTGAGCGCTGGATCTTCCAGGCAAATGGCGAAAACGCCCTCTTGCACCATGGCCGGGGTATTCGGCATCACTCTTACAACAGCGCAAGAGCCACTGGAATAATCCTTGAGTTGCTCAAGAGTCACGCCGGCTGCAATGGAAATGATGACCTGGGAGGTACGCAGACGCGCTTTCTGCTCGTTAAGCAAAGTGCGAACCTGGTTCGGTTTTACGGCCAAAAGCACGTAATCGGCTTCTTCCAAAAGCTGGTGGATATTGCTCGCCACCTTCATTCCGATTTCATTGGCCAGGGCTCCCGTTTTTTGTGGATCAGCATCCACGCCCATGAGTGCAACACCTTCCTTGCCGGCCAAACCGCGCAGGATAGCGCCCCCCATATTACCACAACCGATGCAACCAAACGTAACAGTCATTAGCCTACCATCTCCAATGAGTTAAAAAAATAAGCGATTTCCGTAGCAGCTGTCTGCGGGGCATCCGAACCGTGTACGGAGTTCTTTTCCACATCCTGCCCGTACGCTTTGCGGATGGTGCCTTCGGCTGCGTTGGCCGGATTGGTGGCGCCCATAAGCTCACGATAACGGGTTATTGCATTTTCACCTTCCAACACGCTGACAACGATGGGGCCGGAAGCCATGAACGTGCAAAGGCTGTCGAAAAAGGGCTTGTCGCTATGCACCGCGTAAAAACCCTGAGCCTGAGCCTTTGTCAGGCGAATCATCTTCATGGCCTTAACCTGCAGACCGGCATCCTGAATCATCTTCAGAATCGCTCCTGCGTTATTGGCCTCAACTGCGTTGGGTTTAATTATGGAAAGGGTATTCTCTGCCATTGCCTGCCTCCAGTGGTTGTCTGCTGTGGTTGCTGTCCCTGACCCGCTGCTTTTGCAAACGGGCTCTCTCTCCAATATCAGTGTCCATAAAAGACCAGCTGTTCACCTTTTCCCTGCATCTACGTGAACAGCCACTGCCCAAATCTGTCTCGCTGGCTCTACCGAGAAATGCCTTTCTGTGCAAGTGGCTTGCTGTTTTCACTATCGAGAAGCCTGCTTGCCGCTACGATTTCAACCTCAGGATCTCTTGCTTCACTCCAAAGGCGCAGAGCTTCCAGGGTTTCCGGATACGGGTGGCATATCGCTGTAGCGCTTCCATTGCTACGGGCCATCTGTTCAGCCTTGTGCAACTGGAACAGTATAGATTCCGTATTGCGCACCACATCAAGAAAAATATCACGTCGTAATACACGTACACCGGCTGCTTTTGCTGTTGCTGCCAGAACAGAGCCAGCATGCGTCACGCTGTCCAGAATAAAAAGACCTTTTGTGCGGGCGATATCCACCACAGTAGCCATGGCCTTGGGGTCCTGCGTAAGGAGCGATCCCATGTGGTTGTTGAATCCGGAGGCGCCGGGAACGTCCATTAAATTCACTGCCATGATCCGGTTGATCGTGGACGCCTTCATGTCTGGTTTCAGAGCACCCGGCCCGGGGTTGATACTGGAGTCAACCGGTTGCATGGGTTGGTGCAACATGAGTTCATGGCCAGTCTCTTTGGCAATCCGTGCAACATCCTGTGAATGCGGCAGCCTGGGCAGCACTGAAAAGGTGATATTCAGGGGCAAAGCCGCCAACCTTCGCGCAACCTTGGCGCTCAAGCCCAGGTCATCCATGACAATGACGAGTTGCCCTTCTCCTGAGGCAGGCTGCGCCAATTGTGCAGCATCGAAATCAAATTTCAGTTCATGCGTGGGGAGTGCGTCAATGACGATACGCCAGGTATTCCCCTGTGTTTCCAGCTGCACTTGCCCAGAGATGTGCTGCAACTCTTTGTCCAACTTTTCCAGAAAAGCAGCGGAGGGCATTTCCGAGTGCAGCACGATACGTTGATAGTGATAACCACTCGTCGTTGTATCAGGCGAAAGAGCCGGCGACTCAATCTCTTCGATACGAATGCG
Source organism: Desulfovibrio biadhensis (assembly GCF_055388615.1). Taxonomy (NCBI): domain Bacteria; kingdom Pseudomonadati; phylum Thermodesulfobacteriota; class Desulfovibrionia; order Desulfovibrionales; family Desulfovibrionaceae; genus Desulfovibrio; species Desulfovibrio biadhensis. Next base: position 4,066,292 of record NZ_AP042477.1, on the reverse strand, counting down.
CCCCGGCTGTACTCCCGTGGTCAAAAAAGCCGAAACAATGGCGTGGTCAACCTGCTTGATGCGTTGCTCAAGAGGACTGCCTAGGGCCTCCTCGTAGGGAGTGCCCATTTTTTTTTCCGCAGCCTCAGAAGTTTCTTTCATCTTCTTAGCCGCATCGGCGTCTTTATTTGTGACCACTGCAGGTTCGGGTACGACAGGAGTCTGCACTTTCTGATGCCAAGGGTACAACGCATAACCAACGGCAACTGCCAGCGCGCAGACCAGCACAGCCAGAAAAAAATTCGCTGGCTTGCGTGATTTTCGCTCAACCGTTCTTGTAAAAAAGGAAGAGAAACGCCCCATATTCACTAAAAAGCTCCGTATACGATGATCGGAAGGGCGCCCTGGAAGCGGAAAAGGGAAACGTTGCGGTTATAAGCCCTTCCAGCAAGAAGCGGGCGCCGCCTCATTCATACGAACCAAGGCCGGCGCCCGCCAGAAGTTGATGTCTACCTGATGATCAGAAAGAAGCAGCGGGCTGTTTCTTCACAAGTTGCAGTCCGATGCGCAGCTGGTTGTCCGTCTCGAGCATCTTGCGAACACGCTCTTGGTCATCATCTTTTGCGGATTTCTTCTTTTTGCCGTTACCGTTGTTTTCCAGGTGCTTGTTCAAATCGCTTTCACGCACGACCAAAGGATTATCCTGAGGGTCGGCAAGCGGAATGTTCATATCGGGCTGGATGCCCTCTGCCTGGATGGAGCGACCACTGGGCGTGTAGTAAAGCGCTGTGGTCAGCTTCATGCCGCCGCCATCGGCCAGGGGAATGATGGTCTGTACAGATCCCTTGCCGAAAGTGGGATCGCCGATAAGCAGAGCACGGTGGTGGTCCTGCATGGCGCCGGCTACAATTTCCGAAGCCGAGGCCGAACCCGCGTTGATGAGCACAACCATGGGTACATTGAGGTCGTCGCTTTGCTTGCGGGCAACATAGTCCTTGCGGGAGTTGGGATCCTTACCCTGGATGTAGACGATCATGCCATCAGCCAGGAAGGTATCGCAAACGCTCACCGCCTGATCGAGCAAGCCCCCAGGATTGTTGCGGAGGTCCAGAACAACCCCCTTCAACGGGCCCGCTTTCTTAATTTTGGTCAGGGCTTCGTGCAGTTCGTCGGTGGTATGTTCATTGAAGCGGGTGATCCGCAGGTAGCCATACCCATTTTCAAGAACTTCAGACTTCACGCTGATGATGGGAATGGTATCGCGAACAATATTCACACGATCAGGCGTTTTGGTGTCTTTGTGCAGCACAGTGAGCTTTACAGCGCTCCCCTTCTTTCCACGAATCTTGCGCACTGCATCGATAAGGGAAATACCTTCGGTGGGTTCGCCGTCAATTTCGATAATGACATCACCGCTTTTGAGACCAGCCTCGTAGGCAGGCGTATCTTCAATGGGCGAGACAACTACCAACTGACCGTTACGCATGCTGATTTCGATGCCGATTCCGGAAAATTCTCCGGAGGTACTCACCTGCATTTCTTCGAACTCTTCTTTATCCATGAACGAAGAGTGCGGATCGAGCTCCTGAAGCATGCCGCGCACGGCGCCTTCAACCAGTTCGTTACGCGTAACGTCGCGAACATAGTAGCGCTCAACCATATCAAGGACTTGGCTAAAGCGTTTCAGGGGTTCGTAACGATCCTCCGCCTTGCTGGCCATGCCGGAGCCGAAAACTCCAAGCAATGCGCACACCAAAAGCAGGGATCCCAATACAACTTGCACTCTCATATTTCTCCTCCGAAATGGTGCCTCGATCTTTCGTCTCATTATCTGTTCTGCCTATTCTCTGTTGGAGGAACAAGCCAAAATGTCCCAGTATAGCCGGTCAGACGATACATTATGTGAGGCATTTTGACCGGCAAACTACTCATTTCCGGGCTACGAGCCATTGCCGAGGGTTAATCGGTTTTTGGCGAAAACGCAATTCAAAATAAACTCCAGGGCCTTTTATGGCAGGGTAATACCCTGCACGACCTATCATTTCGCCCTGCGCCACCTGTTGCCCTTTGGATACATCGCTTGATGCAAGAAAAGCGTAAAGACTATAATAATCGTCACCGTGCAGCAGAATGACAACCCTTCCAAAACCTCGTAACACTTCGTTATGCACCACCCGCCCCCATGATATGGCGCGAACGGGTTCACCATCCTGCAAGGAAACACCAAGACCACGTTTTGGGGGTTTTGATCCAGGATTGTAGCCAACCTTGACGGATCCTGTTGCAGGCCACGGCAGCTTGCCCTTTAGCTGCTTGAACGGCAATTTCGCGGTCGTAGCCTTGCCCTTGCTCTCCTCTTCCAGACGAACCTTATAGTTCATCTCATCCAGGGCAGCCAACAATTCCTTGAGTTCTTCCTCTTGGCTTACCTTGCGTTTACGGATTTCAGCCAACTGTTTGTTGAACTTGAGCTTTTGTGCCAGCAGCGCATCCTTGTCCTTATTCACTGCAGCAAGCTGCGACCGCGCCTTGGAGGCAAGAGCGCGCTTTTCTTCCAGCGCGGTTGTAATGGCCCGTTCCTGATTCTGCACGTTTTCGAGTGCATCCTGAATCCTGGAGTAGGTCTTGGACATCCACACAAACTCTCTGTCAGCCTCATCCCAGGCAGGCAAGGTCCGCCCGTGCAAGACATCGCGGCGTACCTGCACCGGCCAGATTTCCCGCGCAAGGTTACTCAGATGCCGAAGGGATTCATTCTTTTTTTTCTCTAATGCTGCGAGCTGCTTACCTACCTGCGCTTCCGCCTTTTCCACGTCCGCAACAGCACTGTCAGCTTTTGACACCCGCGCCTGGAATTTTTTAATGGCGTCTTCCGCTGCAGCCAAATCAGCATGCACACGCCGCTCTTCCTTACTCAGACGCTGCAATTCCTTCCGCGCTGCCTCTGCCTGTTGTTTGCTCACAGCAGCGCAAAGGGGTGCGGACGGTTGCACCATACTCATAAAAAGCAGGGTAACGAGCGTCAGGGAGACGCTCAAAAAAAACTTTGCAAAGGACATGTCTCGCACAGGGGTTTCTTTTTCTTGCACCAGTTTTTTGCAGTACGGACGATCAATGCGTGGTATTCATTATATAACTGCACATCTTCAGGCAATACATCCATGTAATATGCACGCAGTTCCTCGTAGTCCACCTCTTCGGGAAGAAAGCCGTGCCGGTTAGCCAAGCGCTTTGTATAGGCGTCCACCACAAAACTGGGCATTTCAAAAGCATATAGCAAAATAGAATCCGCCGTTTCAGGACCAATCCCCCTAACTGCAAGCAGTTTGTCCCGGAGATTGAACATATCCTCGTCCCGCAACGAATCCACATCGAACCTGCACTCGTTTTTCAAAAAAACCAACAGGTTTTTAAGTCTCCCCGCCTTCAGCCTGAAATAACCTGCTGGTCGAATCAGCTCGGCGAGTTCACTTTCAGGGAGGGCGTACAACTTTTCCGGATGCAACAGATCTGCATCTTTCAGATTATCAATGGCGCGCGCAACGTTTTTCCAATTTGTATTCTGCGTCAGCACAGCGCCAACCATGACCTCAAATGCACTTTCTCCCGGCCACCAGTAGCTGGGCCCGAGCGCGGCATGCATTGCCTCGTACATATTCAGAAGTTTTGTCTCACGCGTAAGCATGCCAGCCTCACTCCTCATCGGCCAACGCATTCAGGGCCAGGGCAAGAGAATCAAAAATGCCAAACACGGCGTCCACGGTGACGGCTTTGAGTACGTTCAACACATTTGGGTGCAGATTACAAAGCGCAACTTGCCCGCCAGCCTGATGCACCGCGTTACGCAGTCCAACCAAAGCGCCAATGGCCATGGAGTCAAGAAAATGCACATCGCGAAGGTCCACCACCAGTATCGGAGGCTCCAGCCCCAGGAGTCGACGCTCCACATCCTGCTTGAATTCCCGACAAACCGTAAAATCCAAAAATTCCACAAAGGGTCGCGCCACCAGGCACCCCCTGCCCCTGGCAAACTCGATCTTCAAACGGTCGCCCCTTTGCCAGTAGGCCAGATCATGCAGCCCGCTCCCAGACAAGGGCAGCCCACTCTCCCTGCACCACTTCCATTGGACGCGGCAACCCTTGCGCCAGATACGCCTGAATCACTTTCTCTCGTTGGATATCCAACAACCCGGAAAGCACCAGAGCCCCGTCTGGCTTACGCAGGGCGCATATTTCAGGGGCCATATCAATCAGCGGTTCAGCAAGAATGTTGGCCATTATCAAATCAAAACGCTCCCCCGCGACAGATTGGGCACTTCCCAATTCCACCACGAAGTCTTCGCCAACGTCATTCACCTGCTTGTTTTCCAGGGCGTTCTCCACAGCCAGAGGGTCAGTATCCAGGCCAATACCCACAAGCCCCAGCTTTGAGGCGCCAAGTCCTAAAATTCCGGACCCGGTCCCTAAATCCAGAAAGCGCATGCCGGAACGGAATTGTCCCTTGCGATGCAATCCGGAAAGCACCTCCAGACATAACGCGGTGGTGGGGTGGTGTCCCGTACCAAAAGCCATCTTGGGCTCTATCACAATGGGGATTCTGTCGGGAAACGGCTGTTCATCCAGCATCCATGGGGCTATGACGATAAAATCCTCGCCACAAGGAACAGCAGTGAAAAACTCCCGCCAAGCCAACGTCCATTCACGCTTGGGCACTTCGGCCCACTCAATGCGCACCGAGGGCCAATTCGACTCCAACCGCTGCCGCAAGTCCTGACAGAATTCCGGCTGTTCGGCATGAATACGAAAAATGGTTGCGCCACCCTCTCCTTCACGCTCTTCCCAGCCATGAGCAATGTTATTGAAAAGAAAGCCCGTGATAGCGTCAACGGACTCTGGGGGAACGGCGATATCCAAACGGATCAGCTCTGACATTCGCCCTCCTCGGCAAAAAAAGCTAAGCCCACGCTCACGGCCATAGTGTCATCTCCCATTTTAACGGAATATGGTATTTGCTGTCAGGCCCAAACCATTTTTTGTATATCTCAGAATACTTACCACTTTTCCAGATCGCAACGAGGGCGCTATTTACGGCATCCTTGAAATCGGAATCGTTTTCAGGAACCCCGATGGCATAGGGCTCTCGGGAAAGCAATTTTTTGCTAATGACCCACTCGCCAGGATTCTCATCAACCTGTTTCAACCCAAGAAGAATAACAGAATCACTGGTCAAAGCGTCCACGTCGCCATTTTTCAGGGCCATAAAAGCCTGTGGATAATTCTCGTAGCTCATCACACTGCAGTTGGGCTGCAACGTTTTTATGGTTTTCTCGGAAGTTGAGCCCCGGACTGTACCTACTCGTTTGCCGGCAAGCGAAAGAACATCTGTGATTCCCGATTTTGCGGAAGCCATGATTTTTTGGCCATCCATAAAATAGGTAATTGAAAAATCGATTATTTCTTCCCTTTCGTAGGTATGCGTCATGGTGGCGATGACCATATCCACAGCGCCCTGCAATAATAAGGGAATCCTGTCTACAGAAGTAACCGGCACCAGCGCCAGGCTCACGTGCATCTGCTCTGCCACTTCCCGGGCGATATCAACCTCAAAACCAACGAGCCGGTTGGTACTTTCATCCAGAAAACCAAAAGGAGGCGTGGCGTCCTTGACACCAACGAGCAAAGCCCCCCTGTCCTTGATATCCTGGAGTTTTCCTGCCGCAGCGATCCCCTGGTGTAATACGACAAGGGCAAACAACACATTGAGGGCAAGTATAAACCTGCCTTGAGCAGATAAGCGCACGAGCAACCTCCATACTGATTGCAAACGCTTTACAGCCGACCGCAGCCAGAGCGCTGAGCAACACTGCCGTCAGCAAAAAAAACAGACCTTACGGCGCGAGCAGTCCCCCGAAGACCGCTTTAAAGGAGGTTACTATTTTACGAGCATGACGGCGTCAAGGAAACTTCATCACCCCCAATGATTCCTGATAGTCACAGTATTGAGTTGCTTTTGATATGTAATGCAGCCTGCAAACCACATCGCTCCTGTTGCGACAATTCACACCTGCTCAGTATAAAAACATCCTGTAGCAAATCATTAATACTGTAGAGCTGTAAAACGCTTTTGTACGATACACCCTATGCAATGTAGGTCATACCTTACATCATTTTCTTGTTTTCTGAGATTCATAGAATATATTTTCCATTTTTTTTGGATTAGGAGATACCCTTACATAGTAAATTATCAGTAAGCATCTGCAATAACAACTCCATTAAGAAAGGTATACTTCTTGCTCGTTGCGAGGAATATCTTTCATCGTATGCCCTATGGGGGGGCATTACAAACCCAAGAGGGAGGAGTTGTAATGAAATCGGTAGGAATTTACGCAGTTGCCCTACTTCTTATTCTTGCATTTTCCGTTCAATCTCACGCTGCAGTATATGAACTCGAAACATTTGACGGCGCAATAACCCCTGAATGGAGTTCACGAGACAGAACACTTCCGAGCACTGTGGAATTCGCAAGTTTCCAAGGTGACTCCCGGCTGCATTACGTCCTCGACAAGGACGCTGAGGGCGCTGGTGTTGACTTTTACCGCTATGAAGGCATCAAGCACGGCGTCAACATGCACCAGTCCCAAATACAGACTTTTTCCATCGATATGTATATTAATGACTACGATACATTCAATTCTGGCATGTGGGCGCAAGGACTGAACAACTCCGGTGGCACCTCCGCCTGGTCCATCCTCTCATACAGGAAAGGCGGCACCGACCCTTCAGGATTCTATTTTTATGACTACATCAATGGCGCCTGGATTCTCGGGGTAGAGATGGAAACGTCCAACACCTGGCACAACCTCAGCTTCACGCTGACCCAGGGCGTTGGTTACGAATACTTTGTCGATGGCGTCAGTGTTGGCACCTTTGCCGACATTGAAACCTACGACATGACCAATCTCATTCTGAACGCCGTGAATGACGCAACAGTGAACAAAGACATTTATTTCGACAACTTCAAAGCGACCGCCACCCCCATTCCCGGCGCCATATATCTTCTGGGCTCCGGCCTGTTCGGCCTCATCGGGGTCAGGAACAGAAAAAAATTCCTGCGCAGCTAAGCACAGATTACGTTCCAACGAAAAACCGGCGTCCCGCATATTTTGTGAGGCGCCGGTTTTCTTTTCTTCCCCGCGAATATGACTTCCATATTTACCCCTCCTGATAAATGGCTTGAGAGATTTCTTCATCCCTGCTGAAAATTGGTGTACTGTCCTTTCCACAACGTTTCAGCAACAATCATTTTCGACCGGGAATAAAACATGTACCTACGCTTATCGCGCCTCCGCCTCTTTTTTCTCGCAATATACGCGGTATTCTGCTGCCTGGTTCCCTTTACAAACTTGGCAGTGGCGCAAGAAGCGGAAGCCCCTACTCCACCAGAACAAGAAGAACAAAAAGCGATGCCAGGAGAAGCGAAAGAACCATTCGTGTTTCTCGGTGTCGGTGCGACATCGCACATAGACCCCACCCGTAAAGGCACCTTCGAGGATTTCATCATCAATATGGAGCGTATTTGTACAGGGTGCTGGTGCAACAGCATCTTCGGAGACAATCTGAGCGAATCGTTCAATGACCTGGTAGGCAAGTCAGAGGCCGTAGCCGCCCTTTGGCAAAACGTGAGTGAATGTATTGCCCCGGAACGCAATACAATAGCGCAAATTAGAACGATCCCTCTGGAACCGTTATACGACGATATTGATTTCGCAAAAGTGACGTTTCATTTCTCTGAATTTTTGGACACCCCCATAGCCATCACCATGCAGGTCAGGACACCTGATGCGTATCTAGAAACACTCACCAAACGATTTGGCCCCCCGGAGATTATTGATGACACCTGGTACTTGTGGCGCCGACCAGGAGCGATCATGATTTTCGACCTGTTCAATGTCCGGCGCCATAAGTGGGACCTCGCGAGGCTGTGGGTCGTTTATACTGAAACCCTTGAAGCACACTTGGAAAAAGTCCGCCAGATCGAAAAAAAATAATACTGCTGCAAAACCTATTGCACCTTGCCAAGGGAAAGAACCTCCCGGCCGTGATCGTAGGCATCGAACCAGCTCGTGAAGCCTTCCCTGTGGTAGCGCCTGCCGCCACCTTCCACAAACAGGGCAAAGTCACGCTCGTTTTCCGTGTGAATGCACATGACATGCTGCTCTTTACCCACGTTTTCCTTGAATATGCTCGTCACATTATCCTCCGTTTCTCACAACGCCATGGTTGCCGCTGAACAGATCACAGAGAGTCAAAAGTTTGTCTAGAAAAATCCTAGCAATTATTTAGCAATTTACATGCCATTTCCAATAAATCATTACATGCTTCCTCTCCCTTGACGCTGCCGATACGGGTGCTTACTTAATAAGTAACCTGGAGCACACGTGACGATTCGCTCCCAAAGAGAACCAACAGCACTATAAAGTATAGGGTGAACACCCAATTACACAACGTGTTCTCGGCGGACGTCGCACGGTGCCCCGGGATTTTTTATGCCCTGCATTGTCACTTCTTTGTCACAGACTTCCCCTGCACCAAAAACATCGCGCATCCTTCCCCCCCAGGAAATACACGCATATTGCCGCCTCCCCCTGCAAATGGAAAAGCCGGTTTTCCGACGCTGCAAACAGGGAGTAGATTCTCCACAATCCTTGCAATACGCCAGGATAAGCGATTTTTTCCCAAGATCATGGAAGGGAGCTTTGCAATGCCGGTGCCAAGGATGATTATCGAAGATGCCCTACCTGACGCCAGTCAAGGCCAAGCAGGCCAGCAGCACTACGGTCGAGTTCGCGGGCATCTGCGCTGGCAAGCAGAACGCCGGCAGGAGGCTTAAGGGTCGGCCCTCCCAAATGAAATGACGCCAGACCGACGCTGGCGTCCATCACTGAAAGGTCTGGACTGCGGTACTGGCAAAGATCATAAACGGATTCCTGCATTTGCCCATGGAAAACAGCCTTTTTCCAGGAACCATGCCTTCCTCCGTAATATTTCGGGGGCGCTGCCCCCATCATGTTCTTCATTGCTCCCGAAACCTGGGCAAGGGAGTGCGCTTTGAGCACAGGGACCGAGACAACAAAATAGTTGAACAATACCTCTGGAAGAAACATCTCCTTAAACACAGGGCGGCTTGGATCTTCCAATCGACGCAAAGGGGCATGATTCAAATCAAGAAGCGCCACGCCCTTTTCACCTGCAAGCTTGGTGTAGCCGAGAGATTCGAAGACTTCCGGCGTTTCCCGCCCCATATCTCCTGTACCCTCAGCTATCACTATCTCGCAGTCCACCAGGTCCCTGATGGCATCGATAAGAGCCGCGCACATGGCAGGTGGCGTGGTGACCGGAAACGGCGACGCGTTCACAAGGTTTGGCTTGAGCATCACCCGAGGGTTGCCGGCAAAATAAGCGCCCGCCCCGACCTTTTCCAGGACGAGGCGGACACTTTCAGAATAGTTTATAAAAGGAACCTGCGCCACTAAGGGCGCAGATTGCTCTTCAATCATGAGTCCTCCTTTTCGGGATCAGACAAAGGGGGCACGGTCGGGTCTGGATGGAAATCCCCAGGCAAATGGTGCTTGCTCGGGTCAGGTTCTTCCACCGGCATGCCTTGCACGCTTTGCCGCAAGCTCTGCACCATGCTGTGGCCCAGGCCCATAAGATCAAAGGGGATGGGGATAACTGTAGACTTGCTCTCGGATCCCATCTCCCGCATGGTCTGCAGATAGCGCAACTGCATTGCTTCAGGATAGCGCCGGATGATCTTTGCGGCATCAGCAAGCCTGTCGGCGGCCTGAAATTCACCTTCAGCATTGATGATCTTGGCACGACGTTCGCGCTCCGCCTCTGCCTGCTTGGCCATGGCGCGCTGCATCTCCTGCGGCAGGTCGATATGCTTCAACTCCACGGAGATCACCTTGATGCCCCAGGGATCAGTCTGCTGATCAAGAATGGACTGAATCTTGGTGTTCACCTCTTCACGGTGCGCCAGAATCTCGTCAAGCTCAACACCACCGCAAACGCTACGTAATGTGGTCTGCGCCAGTTGCGAAGTTGCGAATAAATAGTCCTCGACCTCGATGATCGACTTGATGGGCTCGAGCACACGGAAGTAAACGACTGCATTTACTTTGATACTGACGTTGTCACGGGTGATGACATCCTGATTCGGCACATCCAGGGTCTTCACACGCAGACTCACCCGAACCATCTTATCAATAATTGGAATGATGATAACAAGACCGGGCCCCTTGGCTTGAATAATGCGCCCCAGCCGAAAAACCACCCCGCGTTCGTACTCGTTCAAAACTTTGAGCGCGGCAAAAAGAAACGCGATAAGAATGAGAATTAATGGAAGATAGCTAAACATCTTCTACTCCTTGCCTTTTTCGGCTGCAGTTGCCGGCAGGCCTCCATGAAAAGAGGCGTTTTGATTATCCTGATTTACAGCCTCCCCAGCCTCTACTTCAAGCAGAAGCCCCTGCATTTGAACGATACGTACCTGATCGCCTCTTGCAAGTTCCAACACGGAACCACTCCGAGCGCTCCAGAGGGCGCCATCAACAAATACGACACCGCGTCCGCCCTGCCATTGCCTGACCTCGGCAAAACGGCCGACAAGGGATTCCGCCCCTGTTGCGGGCGATGAACGCATGGATCGTCCCACAAGATAAAGACAGAATCCAACAATAAGCGCAACGCCAGCCACGGTAACAATTATCATGGTAAGCGGCAGGGCAGAGAACCCCTGCCCTGGTTCAACAAGGAGTAAGGAACCTATGAACATTGATATGATCCCGGCCAGTGTCAGCAGGCCAAAACTGGTTATTTTCAATTCCAGGATAAACAACACAAGTGCAAAAAGCACAAGCAGCACCCCAGCCGCATTTGTAGGCAGGATAGAAAGGGCATACAATCCTAACAAAAGACTCATACCACCCAAAACTCCTGGCAACACGGCGCCGGGAGTGGTTACCTCGAAAAAAAGCCCTGCAATGCCTCCGAGCAACAACATATAAGCAATCTGTGGATGCAACAGCCAGGAGAGAAAACGATAGCGCATGCCGGGCTCGTGTTTGAGCAAGACGACCTGTTCAGAGGTGAAACGCAGCGTCCCGGATGCAGTCTCAATTCCCTTGGTCCCGGCCTGGTCGAGAAAATCATAAGGGTCTTGCGCCACAAACTCCACAACCCGCTCCATCACGGCCTCTTGCGCTGTGAGGCTGGCAGCCTCTTCAACCGAACGCTGGTACCATTCCAGGTTGCGATCTTTTGCGCGCGGCACGCCCCGAAGCAGGCTCATAAGGTCGTTTTGCACCTTGCTGGCCATGGTTTTCGAAACGTCACCACCGCCGATGTCAACAGGAGAAGCAGCGCCTATGGAGGTAGACGGCGCCATGGCAGCAACAGAAGAGGCCGCTACAAGAAAAACGCCCGCGCTGGCAGCATGGGCGCCGGATGGTCCTACCCATACCGCCACAGGTACAGGCGCATTGAGCATGGATTTGACCATGCTGCGCATGGAGTTTACAAGACCACCGGGTGTATCCAGACGAAGCAGCAACAATGAAGCGTCTCGCTCACTACAGGCATCGACCGCATCCTTCAAAAGTTCTTCCTGAGCAGGCGTGACAGGGCCTTCCAGTTCCAGATACAGTACCCGGACAGCGTCTGCATCTTCCAAGGAAGCACTTTGCCCCAGGTTGGCGAAAAGGCCTGTGCCAACGAGCAGTACTGCAATGCAGGCAAGACATCGCATTTTAATAAGGAGCATGGGAGCACCCTCCGTGCGAGAGCGTAGGCGGGACGCCCCCGCTTGCAACCCCTCGCAATTTTTCCGTCATTGAGAATATCCCACCTTTAAGGTTAGGCGTCAACACAGTGTACAGCGACAAACGAAAAACGTGCACTCCGGTAAGAAAAAGTGGCCTTGTACATCTTGCGATATTCAAACTTAATGTGTACTATCCGCTTTTTGCACGGTGAGCAGCCTTGACGGCTGCATCCCGATTACGTAGAGAGACCTGTTCATTCACGATAAAGGAGTTTCATCATGAGCAAACGTACATATCAGCCCAGCAAGACCAAGAGGAAACGTACCCACGGCTTCCTGGTTCGTTCCCGGACCAAGAGCGGGCGCGCCATTCTTCGTCGTAGAAGGTCCAAGGGCCGTAAAAGATTAGCCGTTTAACTCACCCCGGGGAGCGCCGGCTCAAGAAGCGACCGGAATTTTTGGTCTGCTACAACACCGGACGCCGTTACTTTTCCAAGCGCTTTGTCGTCTTCGTTTCCAGACGTCCGGATAGCCAGGCCCCATCCAGGCTCGGTGCTGGGGTGGGGAAAAAGACCGGCAACGCAGTAAAACGCAATCGGGTCAAGCGACTCATCAGGGAATTTTTCCGCCAGAATCAGGAGTTCATCGGCCCAGGTCTTGACTTGGCGATTGTTCCCAAACGCGGAATCGACGTTGCTTCTCTTCACTTGGAGAACGTCACCCAAGAGTTGCTCCCGTTGCTGGAAAAGGCTCTGGCCGATGCCGCCCGCTTCTAAGCGCTTGGCCTTCCCGGAATCGTAACAAAAATGACCGAGAAGCCTGATATTACGGCACGGCATGCGTAAAGTGACTGCCTTGGCCCTATCGGCCTACAAATACTGCCTGTCGCCTTTTCTGCCTCCGGCGTGCAGATTCCAACCAACGTGTTCGGAATACGCCAGGGAGGCGGTTTTGCGCTTTGGTTTGCCCAAAGGCGGTTTGCTCGCCTTATGGCGGCTGATGCGCTGCAACCCCCTATTCAAAGCTGGATACGACCCTGTGCCCGAGACCTTTTCCTGGTCCGTGCCGCATCGAAATCACGAGAAGCGCACGCGCACGCGCACGCGCAACTGCGCGCAAACGAGGAGCCAGTAACCCTACTATGGACATCAAACGCGTCATTCTCGCCGTCGCCCTTTCTATGGTAGTCCTGGGCGCATGGACCTACTTCATTCAGCCCATGTACGCCCCTACGCCGCAACAGAGAGTGGAGCAGGCGCAAGAACAGCAAGGTGAAAAGACGGCAGAGCAACAAGGTGGTGTTACTGTCGAAGAACCCAGCAAGCCTTCAGTTGAGCTTGGCGCAGGGGATAAAGTGGCAAAGGCAGCACCTGCCGGCCGCACTATCACCGTCAAAACACCGCTCTACACCGCTATTTTCAATACTGATGGCGGCGTGCTGCAGTCCTTCAAACTCCATAAGTACAAGAGCAGCATCGAACCCGGCTCTCCTGATGTCAATCTCGTAAGCGCTGAAGCAGCTATGCTCCGCCCCATGGAACTCCAGCTCGGTGGCAAAGCCGAATGGAAGGACATGGGAGATCAGGACATTACGCTTGGCTCCGGCGACGAACCGGCCACACTCCATTTTACCGGTGTCATGGGTGACGTGGTCGTGACTCGCGTGCTCACGTTCAATCCTGATACGTACCTCATCGACGAAGACGTCCTCCTGCAGAACAACAGCCAAAACCGGCTCAAGGGCTCGCTTGGCTTCACCCTCGATGCCACATCCCTCAGCAGCGAAGACAACAAATACAACTTCACACGTATCGCAGCGTATTCCAAAGACGGCTTGCAGGAAGAAAAAGATACTGACGACCTCATGACTGAAGGCTTCAAGAGCGCAGATCAGCTCAAATGGGGCGGTATCTCTTCCAACTACTTCCTCATGGCCATGCTGCCTCCCGTCTCTGAAACTGCTGACGAAAACGGTGCGTCTTTCCGCGCCAGCATGAAAGATGATGTCTACACCATGGTCCTGGATCAGCCCCTGGGCGGTGTCGAGCCTTCCGCGGAAAAAAGCTACTCGCTCACGTATTTCATGGGGCCAAAGGTCCAGGAAATCCTTGACGCTGCCCCCAACGATCTTGGGCTCGCCGTCAATCTCGGCTGGTTCGACTTCATCGCCAAGCCATTACTTGTAGCGCTGAAGGTCATTTATAATTTTGTCGGCAACTACGGTATTGCCATCATCATCCTTACCGTGATCATCAAACTCATTCTCTGGCCCCTCTCCCACAAGAGCTACAAGTCCATGAACCAGATGAAAAAGCTCCAGCCCATGATGGCGCAAATCCGGGAGAAGTACAAAGACGACCGCCAGAAGATGAACGAAGAGATGATGCAGCTGTACAAGACGTACAAGGTCAACCCTGCAGGGGGCTGCGCGCCCATGCTGTTGCAGATCCCCGTATTCATTGGGCTTTATCAGGCGTTGCTCAACTCCATTGAATTGCGCCATGCTTCGTTCATCTCGCATTTGCCCTTTACGGACATGATCTGGCTTGCTGACCTGTCGGCTAAGGATCCGTACTACATCACGCCCATTATCATGGGTGCGACCATGTTCCTGCAACAGAAAATGACGCCTGCCCCAGGCGACCCCACCCAGCAGAAGATCATGCTCTTCATGCCGATCTTCTTTACTTTCATCTTCCTGAACTTCCCTTCAGGGCTGGTGGTCTACTGGCTGGTCAACAACGTCCTTTCTATCGCGCAACAATGGTGGATGCTCAGAAAAACGAACTAATTACGAGCTCCTGGCCATATACTATGCACCCGGCATCTACCGAGCGCGACAACGGTGCAAGGAGTCTGCATGAGTGACTTTAAGGTCTTTGAAGGAAAAACCATTGACGACGCCATATCACTGGCTTGTGAGCATTTTGACAGCGACAGAGAACAACTTGAAATAGAAATCGTTTCGGACTCCAAAGGCGGTATTTTTGGCCTTGTCGGCGCCAGAAAGGCACAAGTAAAAGCCAAAAAAAGAAACAGTTCCGCCGAGCTCGAAGCACTTGTCATGAAGGTGGTGGAGCGCATCGTCTCCACCATCATTCCTTCACCTGCCATCACGGTTGAGGCTGAAGACGCCTCGCGTGTCAAGGTGAATATACAAGACGATGAGGATTCTGGTCTGCTCATTGGCCGTGAGGGACAAACCCTGGCAGCCGTGCAATATCTGGCCAATCGCATCATCGCCAACCTGTGGAAAGAGCCGGTCAAGATTCAGATCGACACTGGCGATTACCGCGAGCGGCAAGACGAAAACCTGCGTCAACTTGCCCAGCATTTGGCAGATCGCGCAAAAGATGCCGGCAGGCCGCAGAGCACAAAGCCGCTCAGCTCGTATCACCGCCGTCTGGTGCACCTGGCCCTGCAGGATGACGAAACAGTCACTACCCGCAGTAAAGGTGACGGCCCTCTCAAGCGCGTATTGATCCTGCCCAAACGCGAGCAAAAAGGGCGTGGCAGGCAGAATCAATCAAACAGGGGCGGCGGCCGTTCGCGTAACGGCAGAAAAAACGCCGCAGGGGCCACAGGAAATGCTTCCGGGGGGCAGGAATAACGCCTCCCTCCTTACTGATGGAGCCCCATACGTAGACGGGGCAACCATGAAAAAAGAAACACCGACCACACAGCGTCGTGATAACGACGATACCATTGTTGCCATAGCCACGCCGCCCGGACAGGGCGGCGTGGGCATCATCCGCCTGAGCGGCCCCGATGCCGCTCCTCTTGCCACAAGTATCTTCCGCTCTGCCGCATCTTCCTTCACTGGTTTTGTACCGCGCCACATGCATTATGGGCATGCAGTCTCACCGGACGCCAATGAGGACCTTCTTGACGAGGTGTTGGCAGTCTGGATGCCTGGTCCGAACTCCTTTACTGGCGAAAACGTGGTGGAATTTCACTGCCATGGCGGTAACGCCATTCTGCAAAGTGTGCTGGATGCACTCATCCAGTGCGGCGCACGTCCTGCAGAGCGTGGCGAATTTACCAAACGCGCCTTTCTCAACGGGCGTTTGGACCTGACCCAGGCCGAAGCCGTGGCCGAAGCCATCGCCGCTCCATCCAGAGAGGGCGCCAGGCTGGCCCAGGCGAAAATGGCAGGCCGCCTTGGCCATGAAGTGAGCAAGCTGCGGCGGCTCCTCATGTCTTTGAAGCAAAATATATGCGTGTCACTCGATTTTCCGGAAGACGAGATTGAAGAGGCGTCTCCGGAGCAACTGGAAGCCAGCCTGTTGCCCGTGATGAAAGGCATCCGGACATTGCTTGCCGGACATGAACGCGCCCGGGCCTGGCGTGAAGGCGCTCTTGCCGTCCTGGCTGGCAAAGTCAATGCGGGCAAGTCCAGCCTGCTCAACGCGCTTCTCGGTTATGAGCGCGCCATCGTTACCGAATTGCCTGGCACCACCCGCGATTATCTGGAGGAAACGCTTCTTCTGGATGGACTGCCCGTACGCATGGTGGACACGGCGGGTTTGCGCCCTACCGGTGATATTGTAGAGCGCCAAGGTGTGGAGCGCAGTCGTGACCTGGCAACCCAGGCCGACCTTGTTGTTTTTGTACACGATGCAGCCTCTCCCCTGGGGAGCGAGGAGCATGAACTCCTGCTGCAGCACCCTCCTGAACGGGTGCTGGCAGTCCTGAATAAAAGCGATACGCTGCAAGGAGGCGCACCCCCCGCTGCTGCAATACTGCAAGAAAAAGGCTACGAGTGGCTCCAGCTTTCGGCAAAGTCCGGGCAGGGAGTAGAAGAATTGGCGCTTCGCTTGCGCGCCAGACTGGGGGACTCCCCGCCTGAAGGCGATTTGGCCCCAAATCTGCGCCAGTCTAAAGCCCTGGCCGCAGCTCTTGAAGAACTGGAGGCCATGCGCAATGACCTTGCCGCCGGCGTTCCTTACGACTTGCTCGATGTCCGCGTAGAAGCGGCCTCGCACCACCTTGCGCGCATAACGGGCGAAGTCACTGCCGACGACGTGCTCAATGAGATTTTCGACTCCTTCTGCATCGGCAAATAAGTATCTGCCCTCCCTTCTCCCCTCTCCCCCAACTGGACATCACCGCCCATGTGTGTGACATGCAGATGGAGCGATTCCGTATAGCTGCAAGCCCTGGAATCCAAACACTACGCAAGGAGTTGAAATGCCAGCGCACAATACCGGAACTTCCGTCACTGAGGCCCTGCGTCTGCTGATGCTGGCGCTGCAAAACGAAGCCGACCCTTTCATCAAACTGCTGCACATTTTCTCCAAAGGCGGTCAGGGGTGGGAAGAAATGAAACAGACCATAGACCGGGTCTATGATACGGTATATCCTGATGTACCCCCCAGCGATGAACCCCAGGAAAGTGAAACCGCCCCCACATCTGAACAGGACAAATCCAAAGAGCAATAGGAGGGCGCCATGCACAGACCCGGCACCGTCTTTATCTTTCTGCTTTTGTTCTCTTTCTTGATCTCTCCCTTGGCAGCTTTCGCGGCAAAGCCGGCTCCCAAAGGGTGGGAGCGCACCTCCCCTCCCTCTGAGGAACCTCTTGAACGCATCCCGCCTCGGGAAAATGCCGAGACAACGCCTCCCCCACAGAGTCCTTTGCAAGGCGTGCGCGATATGCTGCGCACCATGGATGCGCTGATCGAGGCTTTTCAGGAGGAGTCGCAGACATTTTCGCGACTGCTCGATGTGTATCGTCATGGCGGCGCCCCCTGGCGTAAACTGGAGCAATGCATCAACGAAACTTGGCGTGAGGCAGGGAATCAGGAAGAAGAAGCGGACGACACTCCCTGAGCACCCATTTCCCCTTGAAAGAAATGGGCAATGCTGCCCTCTGGCATTGCTGCCGAAGATAGGCTACAACTCCGCTCCGACACGATATGCAACTGCAAGGAGCCTGATACCATGGCATTCATAGCCGCCAGCACCAGCTTCACCCGATACAGAATCATAGACCCCGTTCCGGACAGCCTTTGGGCGGAAGCACCGGGTCTTCTCAAACGTTTTGCCATCCGGGATATAGACGCTTCGGCCGAGGAGCGCTCCTGGGGGTGGGTCAGTTTTGACGACTGGCTGGACACGGAATGGCGCAGCGCGCCGCCCGAAAAAGGCGCGTATTTTGCCTTCAGCATGCGCCTGGACACCCGCCGTGTACCGCCTGCGGTCTTTAAAAAGCATTTTCAACTCGCAGTACGCGATGCCGAGGTCAAAGCCAAAGAAGAGGGACGCAAGGGTATTTCCCGCGATCATAAGCGCGAACTCAAGGATCAGGTCATGATCAAGCTGCGCGCAAGGACCCTGCCCATTCCGGCGGTGTTCAGCGCAGTGTGGAGCATCGAGGAAAGCACTATCTGGTTCGATTCAACCCGCGACAAGGTTTGCGAGATGTTCAGCGAACTGTTCACCGAGACATTTGACCTGCATCTCGAACCCCTTACGCCCTATTTCCTGGCGCTGCAGGCGCTGGGACCTGAGGCGCAACCCAAACTCGACGACATCGAAGCAGCGCACTTCGCATAAAGGAAACTCCATGGATCTCTATCTGGGGCAAATAAAAGACGTCATCCTCGGCCAGGATTTCCTCACCTGGTTGTGGTACAGAAGCGAACGCACCAACGGCATGTTCAAGACTCCGGAAGGATTGGACTTTGAACTGCATGTGGAGCAACGCATCAGTGTACAGGGCGGTGAGGGCGACAATGTCGAAACCGCCACTGTCAGCGGCGCCATGTCGGAATTGCGCGAAGCGCGCCTGGGGCTTGCCACGGGAAAAAAGGTCAACAAAATGCTCGTGCGCGTTGAACGGGATACCGAAGTCTGGCAAGGAACACTCAAGGCCCAGGATTTCAGCTTTACCAGCCTGCGGACCCCAAAGGTGGAAGCCGGCAACGAAGATGGCGACGACCCTGATGCCGCTTTTTTGGAAAAGGTCTTCCTCATTGAACGATTTCTTGAATTTGTAGATATTCTGTTCGTTGATTTTGTTAAACTTCGTCTGTCCAAAGATTGGCCAGAAGAAGAAAAAATGGTCCGCGACTGGGTGCACGAACAGGCAGTCTAACGTATTATGACCGATACCCCCTCCAGTACTCCCTCTGCACAAGCCCCCCGCAATGAAAACAAAGGCGGCGGGCTTTCAGGCAAAGCCCTTGCCGGGTTGCTCACCCGGCTTGGCACAAAACTGCTGTGGGTTCTGGTGGTATTCTTTGGTATCACGGTCATCAGCTTCTGGGTCATCCACCTGGCGCCCGGCTCTCCCACTGATCTGCAAACCACAATGAATCCGGAAGCCGGTGCAGAGGCCAGAGCACGGCTGGAAAAACTCTACGGACTAGACAAGCCCCTGCACATCCAGTACATCAACTGGGTCAAACGCCTGACAATGCTAGACTTTGGTCGATCCATGAGCGGCGACCACCGCCTTGTCTGGGACAAGATCAAGGAACGATTGCCCCTGACGTTCTCCATGAATGTCATCTCCATGTTTCTTTCCCTGCTCATCAGCGTCCCCATCGGCGTTGCCGCTGCCTACTGGCAGGGGCGTTTATTCGACCGACTATCAACGGTATTCGTCTTCATCGGCTTTGCCATGCCCGGATTCTGGCTGGCGCTGTTACTCATGCTGCTTTTCGGCATTCAGTACCCCATTCTTCCGATTTCAGGTCTTAAATCTCTGGATTACGAGCAGTACAGCACCCTCGGCAAGATGTGGGACCTAGCCAGGCACCTTGCACTGCCCATTTTCATCTATACCTTTGGCAGTCTGGCCGGCATGTCCCGGTTCATGCGCACCAGCATGCTTGAGGTGCTGCGGCAAGACTATATTCTTACCGCCCGCGCCAAAGGACTGCCGGGGCGAATAGTTGTCTTCAAGCACGCCCTCCGCAATGCTCTGTTGCCTGTTATCACCATCCTTGGTCTCAGCGTCCCCGCACTGATTGGCGGCAGCGTCATCATCGAATCCATTTTCGCGCTTCCTGGTCTGGGGCAGCTTTTTTACCAGGGTGTCATGTCCAGAGACTATTCCCTGATCATGGGCAACCTGGTGCTAGGCGCTGTGCTGACATTGGCCGGTAACCTGTTGGCCGATGTGGGATACGGCCTGGCAGATCCGCGGATCAGACTCAGAGGCAGAGGGTAGGCGCAAATGCAAAACGCCATTCTCAGCCGACGCTTCTGGTCCCGTTACGGGCTGCTCATCCTTGGTGGCAGCATCGTCCTTTTCATGTCCATTGCAGCGATATTCGCCCCTTTCATTGCACCCTACAATCCAACTGATCTGAATGTGGACGCCATCCTGCAGCCACCGGGACCACAGCACCTGCTCGGTTCAGACGCGCTAGGCCGTGATGTGCTCTCACGCATGCTTTACGGAGCGCGTGTCTCACTTTGGGTTGGATTCGTGGCTGTAGGCATCTCCGTTGCCATTGGCCTAGCCCTCGGCCTCATGGCCGGATACTTTGGGGGGTTGGTAGACGAAATCATCATGCGGGGCGTGGACGTCATGCTCTGTTTTCCCTCTTTCTTTCTGATCCTGGCGGTTATTGCCTTTCTGGAACCGAGCCTGATGAACATCATGATCGTCATCGGGCTGACCTCCTGGATGGGTGTTGCGCGCCTGGTCCGTGCCGAGACCCTCTCCTTGCGGGAGCGCGATTTCGTGGCTGCCGCCAAGCTGGCAGGCGCTGGTCCTGTGCGGATTCTGCTTGTCCACGTTCTGCCCAACGCCATAGCCCCTGTCCTGGTATCGGCCACCCTGGGCGTTGCCGGCGCCATACTCACAGAATCGGCGCTGAGTTTTCTCGGTCTGGGAGTGCAGCCGCCTACGCCGAGTTGGGGCAACATCCTTATGGAGGGCAAAGACGTACTTGAAATAGCCCCCTGGCTTTCATTGTTTCCTGGCTTGGCAATCCTTTTGACGGTGCTTGGCTATAACCTGTTGGGCGAGAGTCTTCGCGACATTTTTGATCCCAGACTCAAGTCCTGACGCTATTCTCAGAAAGGGAACATCATGAAACTCCACTTCTGCGACAAGTGCCGCTTTCGCGCCTATGCCGAACGCAAACCACATACACTGCTGGCCTGGCTGTGGCGCATGCACACCCATGTATGCCCTGGATGGAAAGCTTACCAACGCAGCTTGAAACGCGAAGAAAACACCCCTCGTTCTTGAGGAACCTACATATATGCGCATTTGCCTCGTTTCCAGCAACCTGGGCCCCTCCCTGGAGCGATTGGGGCACGAGGTTCTTACCTTTCCTGAAAAGGAACTCACCCCCATCTTTGATATCCAGGTGGCGCTGCACAAACGAGACTTCAAACCCGACCTTCTTTTCCAATCCGAGGCATTGGGACAGCGCATACTGCTCAAAGGGCTGGGGACACTGCCTTGCCGCAAAATTTTTTGGTCAATAGACACTCACCTCAACCTGTTCTGGCATCTTTACTATCTGCGTCTTTTTGACGGGGTGGCGACACCGCATGTCAGCCTGTTGGAACGCTTGCGCACCCCTCTCCCCC
This sequence comes from Desulfovibrio biadhensis, assembly GCF_055388615.1. Classification (NCBI taxonomy): domain Bacteria; kingdom Pseudomonadati; phylum Thermodesulfobacteriota; class Desulfovibrionia; order Desulfovibrionales; family Desulfovibrionaceae; genus Desulfovibrio; species Desulfovibrio biadhensis. Next base: position 4,044,931 of record NZ_AP042477.1, on the reverse strand, counting down.
CAATACTGCGATTAGCGCGACATGGGTGGGAACTACCCTGGCGCGGTTTCTCGGCGCGTGCACGCGACATAGGCTTTGTGGGCAGAATATCCAAAGAGCGCCCTTTGCGGGGGTGGCTCATAGACTTTCTTCAAACTCGCTACAACACCGACATTGCCTCGAATCTGAGCTTCAAAGAAATGCTGGCCTTCTACCGTGACACCAGGCTGGCGCCCAATGAAAGTATCCTCGGTGAGGTCAATTTTCGACTTATGGAAACGGCTTCCTGCGGCTGCCTGCCCTTTTCTCCCGACCTGGGAGCAGACCAGGACGCGCTTTTCGAAAAAGGGCGGGAAATACAAACATATAGCAACATATTAGAGTTGGAGTCATTGCTGGACCATTTTCTGGCACGTCCGGAGCTTGCAGAACGCAAGGCCCGGCTCTGCTGGGAGAGGGTTCAGCGGGAACACCTGCCCACCCACCGCGCTCAAGCGCTACTCGGCTTTGCAACCGAGCTTCCGCAACGACCGCTTTCCAAAAAGGAAGGCCCCACCGCCTTCTGGCTGACCGTTTGGAACCTGCACAGGGCGGGGCGCTTCCCCATAACTCAGACAGCCTTGGGCGACGCGCTGGAGCTTTTGCCCCCAACGGCTGAGTGCTTCTGCGCCAGGCTTAGTTTTCTCGTCTACTACAAACAATTATCCAAAGCCCTTTCTCGCGCCGCCGCACTGCTGCAAAACGGAGACTACGCCGACGATACCGAAGCAAACCTGGCTTGCAGCGCCACATGCCTGCTGGCAGGTAATTTCGACCTGGCGCGACAGTTCTGGTACCGTCAATGCAAGTCGATGCACATGGAAGCTGCCCGCCCTGAGAGCGAACTGGAATTGATGCTGCTCTGGTCCCAGACGCTACAACGCGAAGGGGCTCTGGCAATCCCTGGCGTTTCCTATGACCCGACCAGGCATCTACCCACTTCTGCCTTGGAGTGCTTGTACCTCGGGCAACATTTTACGCCAGACAATCTTGAGCTGACGCGACAATTCGACGCACTTTTTGCGCGAATCCCAGGCCTGAGCTATTATCGGCTCGGCACACTTTCAGAACTCAGCTTGCACAACAGGGGCAACTGGCGTTACGCACTGTCTTTGGGTATGACCAACCTGCAAGCATTCCGCCCCCGGCAAGGATTGGACGAAGTGGCCCTGGCCTGGGATTTGGCGGACAAACAAGGCAAGGAAAACGCATTCTTGCGAGCCTTGCAGGGAATAGACCCAAAGGGGTTGATTCTGGCTGCCATTCGCAGTTTGGCGGCAGAACGCACAAACAACACCCCCGAACATTCCTGAACCGACAACACCGTCCGGATGACGACACCATGTTGGAATATCTGCGCATACGCAGCCTTGCCCTTATCGAGGATATTGAACTCGAATTCAGCTCCGGCTTGAACGTCCTGACCGGCGAGACCGGAGCAGGCAAGAGTTTCATTCTCAAAGCACTCAACTTTCTCACCGGGGAAAGGCTGACAGCCGATATGGTGCGCCCCGGCCAGGAAAAAGCCCAGGTTGAAGCGCTTTTCGCACTTGAAGAGGGTGATTTCGTCCTCAAGCGTGAATTGATTGCCGAAACCAACCGGTCCAGGCTTTTCATAAACGGCGAGCTCAGCTCCCAGGAGAGCGTCAAGACACTGCGCCCCAGGCTGATACTGCACACCAGTCAGCACGGCCAGCAGCGCCTTTTACAAACCTCGTATCAAAACCGTATTCTCGACGCCTTCATGGAAGACGCCTCCCCGGTGGAACGCAAAGACGCTCTTTTGGAGCAGCTGCGCCGTCTGGCGCAAAAACGCGTGGAATTGGACGAGCGTCTGCACTCTTTGGTGGAGCGACGAGATTTTCTCGAATACCAGCTCAAGGAAATTGAAAAGGTTGACCCGCAACCAGGTGAAGAGGAAGAACTAGAGGAGCGCAAAAGGCATATCGATGAAGCCCGTGCCGCACAGGAAGGGGTTTCTGCGGCTCTTTCCCTACTTTGCGCATCGGAAAACGGTATGCTGGAAACCTGTGGCGAGTTGGAGCGCCGGTTGGCAGACCTGGCCGCTGTGGTAGACGGCTACGAAGACGAGCGCACACGGGTTGAGGAATTCCGGCTGCAACTATACGAACTGGAACGCCGACTGCGCAAAGAGCGCAGCTTTGACGCTGAAAACGATGCAGAAGCCATAGAAGCCCGCCTTTTCGCCCTGAATCAGTTGCGGCGTAAGCTCAAACGCCCTTTGGAAGAAATTGTCTCTTTGCGCGAGGAAATTGAAAACAATCTTTCCTTTTTGGATTCTTGTGGTCTGGAACGCAAACAGTTGGACAAGGAAGAAAAAGTCCTTGCCAAGGAACTGGCCGCAGTTCTGAGCACGCTCAATACCGCCCGAGAACACGCCTCCAAAAAGCTGGGGCAGGCGTTGGAGCAGGAGCTTCGTGGCCTTGGTTTTTCGGAACACGTCAAGGTCATCTTTGAATTCTCGCCTCAGGAACTGTACCCAGCTCCGGAGGGCACCCCTCCTCTGGAAGAACAGCGCGTTCGCTTTCTCTGGCTCCCCAACCCGGGACAAGCGCCTCAGCCTTTGGACAAGATCGCCTCCGGCGGTGAACTCTCACGCTTTCTCCTCGCTCTTGTAGGACTCATGGGGCGTTCCGAATTACCCACACTGATTTTCGACGAAGTCGACGCAGGCGTTGGTGGCGTTACCCTTACACGCGTGGGTGAGAGGCTGAAGGAACTGGCCGACAGACAGCAGGTGATCCTGATTTCGCACTGGCCGCAATTGGCCAGCCTGGCGCGCCGCCACTTTCTTGTACAAAAAGAGGTTGTTGACGGGCAAACCTCCACAGGCTGCGTGCAACTTTCCGGCAAACAGGTCTTTGACGAACTTTCCCGCATGGCAGGCGGGGGCGAACAGGGAGACGCCATGGCCAACAAATTGCTGGAGAAGGTAAAATGAGCGCTGGCCGAGCGCTGCTCATCCTTCTTTGCCTTTACAGTTTGTGGTGTTTCTCCGTGCACACTGCCGCAGCAGCCGAATCCGCAAACGCACCCGAAAACGCCACAACCGGTCCGGACCTCTCCAACCAGGTCTTGGAGAACTTTACCTATCGGTGTGGCCTGGAAGACGGCCTGACGCTGCGTATGCGCAACGGCCTTTACAGTGAACCCAATCAGAAAAATGACGGCGCCACCCAAAGCATAAACGCCAACCTTGTCCTGGCTGCCCGAGGCGCCATGCCTCTGCAATGGCAAGACAGTACGCAGGATACGGACGTGGCGGCCGTGGTGTATGTCTACAACACCGGCGGCAGCGGGTATTTCTATGCGCTTTCGATTCTGGGCCCCTGCTCTGATGCGCCCGAAGCAATATGTGAAAGGGCTTGCACCCCCCTGGGCGACCGTGTGCAGGTACAGTCCGTCTCAATAGACAGTGGGCTGGTTTCCCTAGATATGGTGATGCATGGTGATGCTGATCCTGCATGCTGCCCAGAGAAATTTGTGACACGGTCATTTGCACTGGAGTCGGGTACATTACAGGAGCAAAATACTATCCAAAAAGCCTTACCCCCTTCCACACAATAGCACTGGCGACGTTTTTTCCCGCATTTTAAGTACTTCTTCTCGTCTTGACGTTTGACTAAGCGCCCATCCCCGCATATACAATTCGATTCATACATGTAGTTGCTATTGTATTCGAAATCTCCAGGGAGTACGAATGTTCAATGCTGAAAAACTGCTTGGCGGTATGCTGGGCGGCGCCATGGGCAAAGGCCTGAGCGGTAATATAGGTAAAGGCTTTGGCGCTGACCTCGCACGTTCTCTGGGTAAGGGCAGCACAGGAGGCGCAGGCAAGGCAGCCATCGGCATGGGTGTACTTGGCGTTGCCCTGGCAGCCGCCGAACATTTTCTGCAGGAGAGTCATGGCACACAGTCGGCCGACGCCACCAGGGGTGCCGTACCTCCACCCCCAGCACCCCCCGCCGCCCCGGGAAATATGGCCGACACGCCCCCTCCTCCACCTGCTGCCGGTGCGGCTTTTACGCCGGCCCCCGGCCCCCCGCCTTCACCTTCCGCGCAAGATTTCCCAGCATCGCAACAAAAAAAAGCCGTACTGCTCATCCGAGCCATGATTGCAGCAGCATATGCAGATGGCACTCTTGATCCCGAGGAACGTTCCAGGATCATGGCCCATCTCGATACATTCAGCTTGGATGACGAAGAACGGACGTTTATGGAATCTGAGCTGAAAGCTCCTGAAAGCATTGAATCTATTGCCGAAAAAGCCATATCTTTACAATTGTCCCAACAGGTCTTTGCTGCTTCCTTGCTCGCAGTGGAGGTGGATACACCCCAGGAGCAAGCCTACCTGGAACGCTTGAAAACGTTGCTGCACCTTAGCAGCGAGAATGTTGCCGCCATTGCACAGGAAGTGGGGCGCGCATGAAACCAAAGACGGTCTCGAGAGGAGAGTTCGTATGAGCCAGTGGTATTTGAGTTATTCTGGTACGCAAGAAGGTCCTATGGACCTGTCTGAAGCACAGTCCCGGGCCTCTGCGGACTCTAATGGATTTGCCTGGCGTCCCGGCTTTGCCGAATGGCTGCCCATATCGCAAATCGGTGAACTTACGCGCACCACGCCTGCAGCATCCATGGCGCCTCCACCGCCATCCATGCGCAGTTCCGATGAAATCGACTTCAAGATCATTGGCTCTGAAATGCAATTTGTGGAAGTTGAGCTGGACCCGGGCGAAAGCGCTGTAGCTGAAGCCGGCGCCATGATGTACAAAGCCCCGGACATCCAAATGGAAGCCATTTTCGGCGACGGATCACACCAGAGTTCCAGCAGCGGATTCATGGGCAAGCTCATGGGTGCAGGCAAGCGTCTGCTCACGGGTGAAAGCCTGTTCATGACCGTATTCACGCACACCGGCCAGGGCAAAAGCCATGTTGCGTTTGGCGCACCCTACCCGGGTAATATCCTCCCCGTGACCCTTTCCAATGTGGGGAACTTTCTGGTTTGCCAAAAAGACTGCTTCCTTGCTGCCGCAAAAGGCGTTTCCATTGGCATCTATTTTCAAAAGCGCATCCTTACCGGCCTGTTTGGCGGCGAAGGGTTCATCATGCAGAAGCTCGAAGGTGACGGTGTTGTTTTCATCCATGCAGGCGGCACGGTTGTGGAACGTCAACTCGCCCCTGGAGAGGAACTGCACGTAGACACGGGATGTGTTGTGGCCTTTGAGCACGGTGTCGATTTTGACATCCGACAGGCCGGCAATATCAAGACTTCCCTTTTTGGCGGCGAAGGGCTTTTCTTTGCTGTGCTCCGCGGTCCAGGCAAGGTATGGTTGCAATCGCTTCCCTTCTCGCGCATGGCAGGACGCATGCTACAGGCCGCGCCACAACACGGCGGCAGCAAGGGAGAAGGCTCCATCCTGGGTTCTCTGGGCAACCTGTTGGATGGTGACAATTCATAAACAATCCCAGGCAGGGACTCTGGAATACGATTCCGGACATACGTATTTTTGAATGAGGCTAAACTACAGAAAGGAGTGAGACTATGGCAGTGAGGATCGGTATCAACGGATTCGGTCGCATCGGACGCTACCTTGTACGACTTATGGCCGAGGAAACCGATGTGGAAGTGGCATGCGTGAACGCCCGCGCCGATAATTACGACCTGGCCCATCTGCTTAAATACGACTCATGCCATGGCACCTTCAAGGGAGAAATCTCGAGCAATGATGAAGGCATGGTGGTCAATGGCAAGACCATCAAGGTAACCCGCAAGAAATTGGGCGAGTGGGATTGGAAAGACCTGGGCATTGACATCGCCCTGGAGACCACAGGACAGCTCAAAGACCGCGCCGCATTGCAGCAGCACATTGATCGTGGTGCAAAAAAAGCCATCATCTCGGCCCCTGGCAAGGACGTGGATTTCACCTGCGTCATGGGTGTCAACGACGGGCTTTACGAACCCGCCAACCACCATGTCATTTCAAATGCCAGCTGCACCACCAACTGCCTGGCTCCCGCCGCCAAGGTCATCCATGAAAAATTCGGCATCCAGCATGGCCTGATGACCACCGTGCACTCTTACACGATGAGTCAACGCATTCTGGACGGCTCCCACAAAGACCTGCGCCGCGGCCGTGCTGCAGCCATGTCCATGATCCCCACCACCACGGGCGCCGCTAAAGCCGTTACCCAGGTTATCCCTGAACTGCAAGGCAAGCTGGACGGCATGGCCATCCGCGTCCCCACCCCGGACGTATCCCTGGTGGACCTTGTTTGCGAACTGCATAAGGAAGCCGATGACGAAAGCGTAAATGCTGCGCTCAAAGAAGCTGCGGAAGGTCCCATGAAAGGCAACATGGGCTATTGCGACCTGCCCCTGGTCTCCGTGGACTACCTGGGCAGCACATACGGGGGCGTGGTGGACGCACTCTGCACCACGGTGCAGGACAAGCGCCTGCTCAAGCTCATCATCTGGTACGACAACGAAGCCGGATTCACCAATCAGCTTATGCGTCTCATCAAGATGGTAGCCAAAGACCTGTAAACAAGAGAAAAAGCAACCAAGAGGGACAGTCCGCCACAGCGGGGTGTCCCTCTTTTTTATTTACGTTCACTCTTTTTCAAAATCCTGCAGCCATGCAGTCCACAGGGCATCACTGGGCATTCGCCAGTCACCACGGGGGGAAAGGGCCACGGTGCCGACCTTGGGTCCATCGGGCATGGCGGAACGTTTATATTGCTGGCCAAAAAAGCGTTTGATGAAAACCTGAAGCCAACGCTCTACAGCGGCGTTGTCAAACTGCCCCTTGAAGGCCTGTTGCGCCAGAAAGCGTATCTTTCTGGGAGCAAACCCCATGCGCACCAGGTGATAAAGAAAAAAATCATGCAGCAGATACGGGCCGATGGCGCATTCGGTCTCCTGCATACACCCCTCTTCGTCTCCCGGAAGCAACTCTGGTGAAATGGGTGTAGCAATGACATCTTCCAGCACTTCGGCAACCCGTCCCTGAAACATTTCCTCTGCGCACCAGCCAATGACATATTGCACCATGGTTTTAGGCACGCCTGCGTTCACATGATACATGGACATGTGGTCGCCATTGAAGGTGCACCAGCCCAAGGCAGCTTCGGACATATCTCCCGTACCAACAACAAAACCGCCCTCTTTGTTGGCAAGGTCCATGAGTATTTGGGTACGTTCCCGTGCCTGAGCGTTTTCAAAGGTCACATCCCGGCTATCCAGAGGGTGGGAAAGATCCCGCAAATGCCCTTCCACTGCGCTTGAAATGGAAACCTCAAGCAAATCCACACCTAGCCCGGCAGCCAAGTCGCAAGCATTGTTCTTGGTGCGTTTCGAGGTACCCGGTCCGGGCATGGTCACGCAGAGGATGCCGTCGCGTGGCAATTCCAGGCGGTCAAAGGCATGGCAACAGACAAGCAAAGCAAGAGTGGAATCAAGCCCTCCCGAAAGGCCCAACACAACGCGGTGAGACCCTGTGTGCAGCACCCGCCGCGCCAGTCCGACGGACTGTATGGCGAAAATTTCCTGGCAGTGTGCAGCACGCTGTGTCAGATCACCAGGCACAAAAGGGGTTGTGGTCAGGGGGCGTTCCAGTGGTAGCTTGCCCGTGCTTGGGGGCAACGTGAAGGATACGCTACGGAAACGCCCTTCCCTTGGCGCTTCGCTCCAGGAAGAATTGCGCTGGCGATCAAGTTCGAGACGCTGCAGGTCGACATCTGCAAATATCATATCCGTGGCAAAGGAAAAATTGCGACACGCAGCAAGAAGCTGCCCATTCTCCGCCACAAGCAGATGGCCAGAGTAGACAAGGTCTGTACTGGATTCCCCCGCCCCTGCCGAGGCATACGCATAGGCGGCAAAACACCGGGCTGATTGCTGCTGTACAAGATCGCGCCGGTATGCCATTTTGCCCAGGAGTTCATTACTTGCCGAGGGGTTTAAGAGTATGGAGCATCCTGCCAGAGCCAAAGCTCCACTCGGAGGGGTGACAGCCCAGAGGTCTTCGCAGATTTCGATTCCCACCTTGCACAACGGTTCATTCTCTGCTGCAAACACGATGTCCACGCCAAAAGGGATATCCTCACCACCCAGGGAAATGGAGCCAGAGGTCTGCTGTCTGCCAGAAGTGAACCAGCGCTGCTCGTAGAACTCGCCGGTACAAGGCAGGTAGGTTTTGGGCACAATGCCGCAAATGCGCCCCCCTTGTATGAAGGCAGCGCAGTTGAACAGGCGTCCTTCCAGCGCCAGAGGCACACCCACTACATACGCCAGAGGCAATGCTGCCGTCCGTTTCGCCAATTCAAGCAACGTTTCCCGGGCGGCATGCTGCAAAGCGGCCTGATAGAAAAGATCCTGAACCGTATAGCCTGTTATCGCCAGTTCTGGCAGCACCGCTATACGTGCGCCCGCCGCGGCAGCGTCTTCCAGAGCCGCCACCAACAAGTCGCAATTCTCAGAAGGAGCGGCCAGCCGCAATTCAGGGGCAATACAGGCGATGCGGACGTAACCGAAAGACGGATCTAAAGCCGCAGACGGCATGTAATATCTCCTTCACCCCAGGATTGAGCACTGTTCCAGGTCGTCTTGATCCAGAACATGCAGTCTCAGTCCGGAGGTGCCTGTTTCAAACACTGGTTAATGCGAGGGCAATCTCAATTCTATACTGAGACAATCCCTACGGAGCACGTCCAAAAAGAGCCTTCGCTTCCGGAGGCAACAAACAATGGACACATGCCAAATGCCCTCGGAAGCTCATTACACAGGCGCTGCCATATACAAACAGCTTCAATCTGTTTGCTATCAGTGACGCCCAGGCGTTGTACAGCGTCAAAGGACGCTTCAGCGTATGTTCTCTCTTCTTAACCTTTGTGCTTATTTTTTTCTGCTTCCTCGCGTTCCAACTGCTCTTGAACGCCTTCCGCCGCGGCCGCACTGACCTGTTGCAGTGTGTCATGGTCATTGTGCATGCCCTCGGGCAACACCACGGAGACCTTACGGTGAGCAAACTGAATTCCCGCCTCATCAAAATAGCGCCGCAGCTTGCCCCATATCCATTTACGGAGGGTGAACTGTCCGCCCGGCTTGGTGGTCATCTTGATGCGCATGCGCATGCCGTAATCCTCAATATCCTTGACGCCCTGCGATTTAACATCGCCCAACATAAGATCGGCGAGTTCAGGAACTTCCTTGAGCTCCTTGTTGATGCGCTTAACGATCTTTTTCACTGCCTGAATGTCAGTATCAAATGGCACCAGATATTCGAGTTTCATGATCGCCCAGTCGCGGGTCAGGTTGTTGACCAGCTTTATGGAACCATATGGCACGGTGTACAGCGACCCCCGGTGGTGGCGTAATTTCAAGGAGCGTACGGAAATCCCTTCCACCGTTCCTCTGGCATCGCCTAAGTCGATGTAATCTCCAATGCGAAAGGCATCGTCCATAAGGAAAAAGACACCTGAAATGATGTCCTTGACCAATGTCTGGGAACCGAACCCCAAAGCAAGACCAACGACACCGGCGCCGGCAAGAAGAGGGCTGGTATCCACCCCGAGGGAGGTAAGCACGATAAGCGAGACGACCACGATGAGCGAGACGAAGATAAAACGCTTGAGGAGTTCGAGCAGGGTCTTGAGCCTGTCCCCGCCGGCGCCGCCAGGCTCGCCATGGGCAACGCCTTCAGGCTGCTGGGAGCGCAGTTTGCGCTCGATGGACGCCTTGGCAAAAGCCCAGAAAAAATAGGCCAAAATCAACGTGACCAGAATGCTGAAAGCTCCTCGCACCATATTATCGGCCAGGGGCAGATCAATCTTCCAGATTGCGGCAAGGATGATGACAAAGGAAACAAAAAGTAAGAACCCGAATACCTTGCTTAAAAAACGCCGGAAACGAGCCACGGGGCAATCCAGAATCAAAAGACTGCCGTTCTCATCCATCGCATAGTCGTTGGCAGGATCAGACGGCTCGGTCCCCGGCTTCAAAAGCGCCCCACTGGCCATGCTGCCAGCGTGAATGACCACTTTATCCATGGTCCAGGTCAGCAGCAGATAAAGTGGCAAGGCCAGCATTGTCAGCAGGCCAGGAAGCATGGAAACCTTGCCGGAAGCCACAACATGGGCCACCCATACCAACCAGAAAAAAATGACATAAAACACGGTGATGATATGCCAGGAGCCTGCAAGCTGAAACCGGATAGTGCCTCGCGGAAAGGCCTGACGCAATGAGGCTGCAACATCTCCGGCTTTCCAGAGCACCATGAGGATGACGGTGATGGAAACAACGAAACCCGTAGCCGCCAGAGTCAGCAGGTAGGCGGCTTCTGTGCCGCCGGTAAGCTGCAGCAGACCACAGAGAGTAAGCCCAATGCCCGCCTCAACCGCGAGGACCTGACATACGTGGTAAAATTGCCTGGCGGCTGCGTCACTAAGAGGGAAAAGTCGCAGGTTCTCCACCCGTGGGGCAAAAAACAGCCTGGCGATCAGCAGCAGCAGTTCCAGTATGATTACAATGATCAGCCAGTAGAAGAGGACCGCCTTGACCCCGGTGTGGCTGTTGAAAAGCGCAAGGTACACTGCCACGGTAACCACGGCCACCAAAGCCAGCAGCATAACCTCCACAACGGCCTTGAACGCTATGCGCACCAGTTTGAATAATGGCCCAGAGACCTGAGAGGTCTTGGTGAGTCTCTCTCGCAATCCTTTGGTTTTCCAATAAAGAAGTTGCTTCAGGCCTATCCAGATGGCGAAAAGGGTAATAAAGCCCAGAATAAGAGACGGGACCGGCAGGGGGCCTTTTTCATCGAGCATGCCCTGCAACCTTTGCGGCAACAAATCTGAAGCCTTGGCAACACCGGAAAAAACAAAAACCAGACGATTGCGTAAAAACAAAATCCGCTCGCGTACATGATCGAATCTGTCCACCAACGTCGGTGAAGCGGGAGACGGATCAAGCTGTGCGGCTTCTTTACGCAGAGACTCAATAAGGAGGCGGCGTACCTGCTCGTCGCTCATGGAGGCCAGCAGCGCGTCCATTTTATGAGGGCCGGCTTTAACAAGCGTATCAACCGTTGGTTCTTCAGCCTTTCCCGAAGAGGAGCTGGAAGAGTTGAGCGCCTTGGATTCCTTGGCCATTAAAGCCTGCTGCGGCGTAGCGGCAGAAACAAACGTCGCGGCCATCAGCATAGCCATGGCCAACACCAGAGAAGCGATCCTCCTCATGGTTCCTCCTGGTTCATGTGAATAATACGAAAGGTTAACGGAGCATACCCAACCATCTTTTTGCTCTTTCATTGATTTCAGGTCAACAGTCTTTCCCATACGCATTTGCCACCTTTGCTGGGCGCCATTTTTCTCTGGCAAACGGAGCGGAAAGTTTTTACCTTTCTGCCCCCGTGGCTCGTTTGCTTATAATTTTACAAAATCAGTCTTCCATCTGGCGGCATCGACGTAACAAAATGGTATACATTCTGCTGTCTGCTTACTATCACACCGACAGTACCATCAATTTTGGAGACGAAATATAAATGCCTTTTTCCCAGCCCCCCCATACGCCTTCGCCCTGCTCTTCTATTCTACACGACCGCCCTTTGCTTTTGGCCTCGCTCGCCCCTTTCTTTCTCATAAGTCTGTGTGTGGCGCTTTTTGGCGTAGATGTATTGTTCTGGGACGAATGGATGATCTGGAGCCACCTTCTTGAAAGAATGCAAGAAGGACATGTCAGCCTTTCCGCTCTGGTTGCGCAGCAAAACGAACAACGCAACCTGGCGGCGCGTATTTTCGGGCTATTGTTCATGCCTTTTTTCTCGCTAAACCGCTTTTATGAATACGCGGTGATGCTGCTGATGACGCTCGCCAGCTTTTTGCTCCTGGCGAAAATGTGGCAACGGACCTGCGCTGCAGAATCATTGGAAAAATGGCGCTGGCTTCCCGTGCCCATCAGCCTTTTGCTCTTCTCCACCCTGCAATGGCAACTTTTTACTTTTGGCATCAATACGTCCATTTCGCTTACCATTCTCGCGATGATCGCTGGTGCGGCGTTGATTCAGCCGGGCCGGCTTGAATTCTGGCGGGTGGCGGCGCTGATCGCTGTTGGCTGGGCAGGTTCCTTCAATTTTGCCAATGCGCTGTTTTACTGGCTTTGCATGCCCCCGTTGATGCTTCTGACAAAGGAAAACAAACGCACAAAAATCCTTGCGACGGGCATCTTTGTGATTGCTGGCGTGGCTGCCTGGATTGCCTATTTTCATGGATACGTTAAACCGGCGCACCATCCATCGCTTTTTTTCGCCTTTAGCAAACCCTTCTCCTTCATAGGCTTTATTTTCGCGTACCTGGGAGCTCCCCTGGTTTCCGATAACAACCTGCTCCCTTTATCCGTACTCATGGGGTTTGGGGCAGTGTTTTTCATGCTCCTGCTGCTTTGGAAGCTGTGGCGTGGAGCGCGGGAACAGTTGCTCCCCCTTGCCCCCTGGTTGAGCCTGGCCCTGTTCGCGCTCATGAGTGATGGAGCAACCGCGGTCGGTCGCGCCGGCTTTGGGGTGCACCAGGCTTTGCAAAGCCGCTACATCACGTTTGCTAATCTTTTCTGGGTTGCACTGCTCGTTGTCTGGGCCGTGGCGAAAAAGAGACTGCCCCAGGACAACAAACTGCAGCTCTGGTCCAAGAGGTTCATGTCTCTGAGCCTGTGTGTTTTCATTCTCGGATCGATACTGTCCATCATTGTTCTGTACAATCGCGCCCCCCGTCTGGAAGCAGGGCGAGACTCACTTTTTTCTCTGACAGAAAACGCCCCTTTGGAAGGAATTTTCCCCGACCCCAACTATCTGCGCAAAGAATTGCCCCTGTTCTTTGACGCCCGCGAAACCGTTTTCCGTGACATTAAACGCCTGAAAGACTATGCCCCTGCCCCCCCTGAGATGGGAACGGCGGGGCGCGTTTCCTCTGTGAGGATACTGGAACCTGACCAGAAAGAAGACGCCACGGCTTTGCCAAGCGGCATCCTGCTTAAAGGGCAGGCGTCCCCCGTCAGTTCTGATGGCGCCATGCCTGGATATGTGCTCTTTGTAAGCGAAGGAAAAATAATTTTCGCGACCAAACCCTCCCCGAAGGATGGCAGCTTCGAGGCTTTCATTCCGGCGGGCTGGTTCAATAAGCGTAATATAACCATCATGCCCCTGGCTGTTCTTGAAGACGGCAAGACAGCCGTTTTCATGGACATGCCGAACAACGGCGCTATAGAACTGCCCGAGCCCTGGTATCCGCCATTTGTGGTGGATCACTATTTTTATGCCGAATAAAAATTAGGGTATGACTATCTGTTCCCCCCGGGAACAGGCAGTGCGATATCAATCACTTTTGCAAAGAATCATAAACCTTTAAGCTGTAAGAAGTAATGCATGTGCTTTCTGTGCCGGATTTCTCTATAAAATCAGACTATTTTAGTATATTTCCTGTCCTAACACCTTGAATTACCGCATTCCGGACATATTTATATGTCATGCCTTTCGCTACCAGCACAGAAGGACTATGGTCAAAAATGAAAACCAGTATTGATGAAATACCACGTATAAACAGTGACCGCCCAGGCAACTCTACCCCGGCAAGGAGCTTTGACTTCAGGATCAAAAAGATAATCCGTGACGACAATAAGCTCCGCAAGAAAAGGGGGCGCGCATGAACAATACTGATGCAACCAAAAAAACTTTTGATTTGGCAAAGCAGCTACACGAGGTGGCTCATGAGCTTCTCACGAAGTCTCACGACTGCCCCCCGAACATCATAGATGGGCTTGGGATGATTGAATCCATGGCCAAAAAACTGGTTGCGCAATTGGATGTCAGTTGTCATGCGCCCCTTGCGATGTCGTGCAGCCGCGCCCTTGTTGTGGAAGATACGGAAGTGAATCAGATAGTGGCCCAACGTTTCCTGAAAAAGCTGGGGTGCCAGGAAGTGGATATTGCCCCTGGCGGGGGGCAGGCTTTGGAGTTGCTGGCCAAGAGCCCTTACGATTTTGTGCTGATGGATTTGGAGATGCCAGGTATGGACGGCTACGAAACCGTTCGCAGACTGCGCTCCGGCGAGGCGGGTGACAAGGCATCCACAACTCCCGTCATAGCACTCACCGGCCATGCAACAGACACAACCAGAACGTACTGTATTGAAGGTGGTATGAATGGCTTTCTTACCAAGCCTCTTGCTTTGGAAGCCTTGCGTGCCTCCCTTGAAGAGGCCATGGGCCTGGCAAATGGAGAACCGAGCAAGCTGACCGGTGAATCTTGTGAATCAGGGTACCCTCTACTGGACCAGGCAGCAGCGCTTTTGAAAATTGAGGGTGATGAAGAAATTTACCAAGACCTTTTGGCCGCCTTCATGCTTGAACACCCAACCACCATGGAAGAAGCGCGCGCCGCATTTGCTCGCAACGACTACACTGCCATCCGCGATGTGGCGCACAAAATGAAAAACCTCTACAAGGCAATCGGCGCCATGTCATGCGGGGCGCTCAGCAGTTGTCTGGAGTCTGCCGCCAAGATCAAGGACATGGGCGAAGCCCGCAAGACCTTTGCCGACCTGGAAGAAGAAGCTGAGCGGCTCATGCCCATGTTGCAAGGCTGAGCCGCCCCGCCTTAATTGACTCTGTACCCGGGAGGCGTATCCAGCCACGGGTCTTTGGAAAGTATGGCCTTGCGCCCCATGTTGAATAAAACGCGCATGGCAACAGGATCAAACTCTTCCTTGCGTTCAGGGTAATTCTTGGTGGGAATGCTCATCAACCTGAAATTTATACCGTCCCGCTGCGTATACAAGTAGGTCTTGAATAGCGCATCCATTGCCTGAGAGCGTATCAACGACGAAATGGAGGTCGCCGCTATATCTTTGAGCAAAGGCGGCACGACCTTCCATGTCGGAGAAAGCCTGTTGTTCACAATGATATACATGTCTCTGTTGATCAATTTACCATGACCTTTATCCAGGGACTTGATAGGCTTGGGCCTTATAAAAGACTCGTAGGACACATATTGTGACACGGCTCCACCATCCACATGCATTTCGTCAAAGTCCTGCTGCCCCCCTTCAATGGAAATATATGTCGGCGGAAAAAATACCGGTATGGAAGCCGAAGCTCGCATGACTCTGCGGAACAATTCCAGGGCATTCGGGTGACCGCTGGACGCAATGGCGCCCATGTCCCAGACGACGCTGCGTTTGGCGTCCAGATTTGTGGTGGCGATGATAAGATTGCGCCCTTTTTCATATTCACGGGCAACCGCCTCCAGAACTTTTTCGTCAACACAGGAATCTACGGTTCTGGCTAGAGGCGTCGTATCTGCCAAAGAATCTCCGCCAATAATATCAAAAATGCTGCGGATGCTGAAAATTTGCTTTGACGTGATGGTCGTGTACATTTTTTGTATGACACCGTCATACTCCGATCCCAAAAAAGCAAACGGAGCGATGAGCGCTCCTGTGCTGACACCTGAGACCATTTGGAATTCAGGCCGGTCTCCCCTTTCCGTCCAGCCGCACAGCACACCGGCGCTGAAGGCGCCGTCCGCCCCACCGCCAGAAAGGATAAGGTAGGACATGTCCATGGGGCGCTCGAGCTTCCCATCAGCAAGCATTTCCTTTAACTTTTTATCCCTGATCGCAGTGACGGTATCCACTCTTTTCTGGAACAAGGGACTGTATTCATCACCCCAGGCTCGCACATTGGAAATGCCCATGGGCTTTCCCCAATTACTCCGGGATTCAGGCGCAGGATGCCTGCTCACAATCATGCCGCAACCACTGATGAGAAACGACAACGTCAGCAGCAGGGCAATTACGATTATTCCAGAACGCACACCACCTTTCGAACTTCTGAACATAAATTTCCCCTCGCTATATCAACATGTTGCCCGCACTTCACAATCGCACTGCAAACGCTTTTTCAGCCAGTATAAAAGCACTCAGAATTTGTCTCCTTTTTACAACAAATTGTCTGCACCTTGACAAGCCAAATAGTTGCGTGAATTTATGGGATTTTCGTCAAATGCATAAAAACGTTTCGAGGCCCCCATGTCAGAAATCCCGGCATTCAGCTTTTCCTCCAGGCGCTCACCTGTTTTCAGTTCACACGGCATGGCTGCGGCCAGCCAGCCCCTAGCCGTGGCAGCAGGTCTGAAAATACTATCCGCTGGGGGCAATGCCGCGGACGCTGCGGTTGCAATGGCAGCCACCCTGGCAGTCACGGAACCCTGCTCTACCGGGCTGGGAGGTGACGCTTTTGTCCTCCATTATGATGCAACAACACGCTCCGTTACCGGGCTCAACGGTTCGGGACGCGCCCCTGCAGCCCTGAGCTTGGAGCTGCTCCAGAAGAAAAATCTGCAGCATATCCCTGCTTCAAGTGCCCTGGCTGTTACTGTGCCAGGTGCATGCGGCGCATGGTGCGACCTTTTGCAGCTTCACGGCAGCATGCCGTTGGTAAAGGTTCTTACGCCCGCCATAGGCCTGGCATATGACGGATTCACCCCTGGGCCTGTAACGGCGAATCTTTGGCAACAAGAAGCGGATAAATTGCGAAACACCCCCCATGGTGCGGAATTGTTGCTGCCCAATGGAAAAGCGCCGGGACCAAAAGACCGAATGTTCAATGCCAACCTTGCACATGTTCTGGAGCATATAGCGAAGGGCGGTAAAAACGCCTTTTATGCAGGCTGGCCGGCAGAACGTATATCTCGAGCCGTTCAAGCTGCGGGCGGCGTCCTCACAGAAGCGGACCTGGCCGCCCACGGTTCTTTGGTTGCAGATACCCCCTCCCCTGTCAGTACGGTTTTTTGCGGAAAACGCATCTTTGAATGCGCCCCAAACGGCCAAGGACTGGCGGCCCTGATTGCCTGCAATGTCCTCACTGTTTTACGCGCCCGCGGGCACTACCAGGGCGCTCCTCTTTCATGTGAACGCGTACATGCCGGGATTGAAGCTTTGCGGTTGGGCTTTGCCACTGCGCGCAGTTGGGTTGCCGATCCGGAACACACCAGGCTCCCTCTCGATACCTTGTTGTCCCTGGAGCATGCCGAAAAACTGGCCGCCCTTTTTTCTCCCAAACAAGCCATGCCCCAAGGCTTTGGAGCGCCCTTGCCGTCCTCTGACACAGTGTACTTTTGTGTAGTGGATGCAGACGGCAACGCCTGTTCCATGGTCAACAGCAACTACATGGGCTTTGGCACAGGAATCGTCCCGCAAGGGTGCGGCTTCTCTCTACAAAACAGAGGGCACAATTTCATCTCACGCCCTGGCCATCCGAACTCCTTGGAGCCGGGAAAACGCCCCTACCATACCATCATCCCGGCCATGGCGCTTTACGAAGCCCCCGACGGGGAAGAACACGCCATGCTTTACGCCCCCTTTGGCGTTATGGGCGGCTTCATGCAGCCACAAGGGCATGTACAGGTCCTGGAACACCTTCTGGTACACGGCATGGACCCGCAGGCAGCATTGGATAAGCCCCGTTTCTGCATAACAGGTGATTTGCAAGGACAAACCGCCCCTGAATCGGAACTTGTCATTGCATTGGAAGAAGGCATGCCCACACATCTAGCCGCTGCACTCCAAGCTCTCGGACACAACACATCCTGGGTTACAGGGCACGATCGCGCTCTATTCGGCAGAGGGCAAATTATTCGCAAAGACCCGGCAACACAAATACTGTGCGCAGGAAGCGACGGTCGTGCCGATGGTTGCGCCATGGGAATGGTCTAAAAAAAAGGCCCCGTAAAGGGGCCTCAGCTCATTGACAAACCCCGCTTTTTGCAAAGTGGGGTTTGTTTTTATGAACCGATTTCTTTTCAGGCCGCTGCCAGCTGGGATGTTGGCTCGATCGGCCCCAATCGAACGAGACAGAGAGACTGAGGAAGAAAGTACAGGCATTTGGGCTGCAAATATTTGTATGACAGCTCCAAAGGGGCCAGCAGCAAGGCCATTTTCTTCATGTTTTGACATGTGGCGGAAAGCAGGCTTTGAACCTGGACCTTAGCCAGGCCGCAGAACCGAGCATAGCGATGCCCGTGCAGTTGTTTGGCGTCGGCAAAGCTGCGCTCTACGGTCTCTTTCCGGCGAGCATAGATTCTTTTTCCGAATTCCGTGAGCCGGTGCGCATCCACCGTATCCACGTATTCCCGCCACACATGGCGTGTCACTGTTTTCTTGCAATTCCGGTTTGTTGTGCACTCTTTCAGTAACGGACAGCGGCGGCAAACCTTTGGTAACGAGTCATAGAGACGATATCCTTCGCGGTTGGTGGTGGAGTAGTGAAGCTCCTGGCCTTCGGGGCAAAGATAGCAGTCCTTGTCCGGCAGGTATTCAAAGGCGCGTTTGGGGAGCATCCCTTTGCGACGAGTGGGACGACGATAGCCAATGACACCATAAATATGCTTTTCTTCCAGCGTCTTGCAAATGTGTGAGGTGAAATATCCTGCATCGAGGCCGACGTGCTTCACAGCAAAGCCGAAGCGGTTGATTTGTCGGTCCAGCCGATCGAGATAGGGCATGCTGTCATGCACCGAGGCCGGAGTTACGTAACTGTCGGTGATAATGTTGTGTCGGCTGTCCACAGTGCGATGATCCAAGTAAAAGAAGCCCTTAGGCTTGCCCTCGCGTACCATGTACCCGCTGTCCGGATCGGTTGTGCTCTGCTTGATCCGCTTGGACCCCGCTTCGCGGTTGTCCTGCTTCAGCGGTTTCTTTCCATGCCTGCGCCTGTCTTCCTCCACGGCGTCTTCAAGTTCGCCCAAGTATGACTTCGTGCTTTGGGCAACGAGCTTTTCCGTAAATTTATGCTTGTTGGCGTTGGCTTTCAGGTGGGTGGAATCGGTGTAAAGCGTGTGTCCGCCGACAAGCCTCTTTTTCATGGCCTGGAACACTATACCGTCAAAAATGTCCTGGGCAACGCTGGTGTCGTTAAATCTGCGCCGCCGGTTTTGGCTGATGGTGCTGGCATCGGGCACTTTGTCCTGCAATCCCAGGCCAAGGAACCAGCGATAGGCAACATTGACCTGGATTTCCTTGACAAGCTGACGCTCGCTGCGGATGCCAAACAGATAGCCGATGAATAGCATTTTGAAGAGCACCACCGGTTCAATGGCCGGACGGCCATTGCCCTCGCAATACAAATCCTTGGTGAGCTCATGAATAAAGGAGAAATCAATAACCTTGGCAATTTTGCGAAGCAGATGATTCATGGGGACAAGTTCGTTGATCGAAACAAACTCCATTTTCACCTGCTGATTTTTGGGCGGCTTTAGCATGAAGATAGTATAAGAAAACCCTCGCCGATTGGCGAGGATTTGTCAGCATTCTGAGGCCCCGTAAAGGGGCCTCTTCATGGTTGTGTCCCAAGAGAATCAGGCGTTCATTTCAGCTATAAGCGTGTTGAGGTTCTGGGCGAGACTGGCCAGTTCCGACACGGCCTTTGACGACTGGATCATGGCATCGGAAGTCTCCGAGGAGATGCGGTTAATCTCGTCCGTGGCGCGTGTTACCTGTTCCGAGGCCGCAGACTGTTCCTCGGAAGCAGCTGCAATGGCTCTTACCTGATCTGCCGCTCCTTCTGCCAGTTGCACAATCTGGGCAAGGGCTTCTCCGGACTGACGCGCCAGTTCCGTGCTCTGGGCAACGACCTCGGCTGCCCGATCGGTATCTTCTATATTACGGCGGGTGCCCTCCTGGATAGCATGGATTGCGTCACCGACTTCCTTGGTTGCAGCCATGGTCTTTTCCGCGAGTTTGCGAACTTCATCCGCCACAACAGCGAATCCGCGGCCGGCTTCACCAGCGCGAGCAGCTTCAATGGCGGCATTGAGGGCCAGCAGGTTTGTCTGATCAGCAATATCGGTGATGACGTTCATGATCTCACCAATGGAGTCGGCCTGTTCGCCGAGTCCGGCCATATTATCCTTGAGGCCCTGGGTAAGATCATGCACCTGATTGATGGCGTTCACCACATTGTTCACGATCTTTTCGCCCTCTTCTGCCTTTGCACGTGTGTAATCAGTATTTTCAGCCGCGCTCGAGGCATTCTGCGCCACTTCCAGCACTGTGGCGTTCATCTGCTCCATTGAGGTGGCCGTTTCGGTGGCGCGTTCGGTCTGCTGTTCGGCGCCATGGCTGGACTGTTCCACCTGGGCGGCAAGTTCGTCGGCAGCAGAAGACAAACGTGATGAAATGTCCGTGGCTTCACTGGCCAGGCGCTGCATCTTGCGTTGCCCTTTAACGACTTCTGTTTGGTCCACTACCAGCTCAAAAGCCCCTACCACCTGGCCATCTTTGTCGAAAATCGGCAGAGCAGTATAGTCTATCTCCAGGTCATTGCCGGCAGGGTGCGCATCCGTTGAGCTGTTCTTTTGCTCCATGGCTTCCATGGCTCGTGCACAGGCACACCTTTCCGACCTGCAATCACTTGTATTGAAATGATCGTGGCATTTCCGTCCTTCTTGTTCCTGCGGTGATGAATTGCCCACAGCAGCGCCGGTTTCATTCAGGAACAACACATTGTAGCTTTTATCTATGGCCATGACAGGCATGGGGATGCTGTCCAGATAATACGTGTATACGTCGGCCAAAGCGTTGACGTCGTTCATCAAGCGGCCATACCCACCTTGAAGATGCGAGGCGTCAATGCGTTCTCGCAATTTGCCGATCCTTACCGCGTTACTCATCACATCAAGATCGGTCACAAGGGATTCCAAATTCTTTGGAATCTGCTGGACAGCTTCGGCCATCTGACCGACTTCATCTTTTTGTTTGACAGGCAGTTCCGCCGTAAAATCGCCTTTTGCAACCAAAGAGGCGAATTGCACCACTCGTTGCAGTGGCCTGGTGATCGAGAGCGCCACCAAAATTCCCACAATGGCGATGATCAACGCGGCAATACCACCTGTCCAGGTTATGAGCTGCTCCAGATTCCGGCTTGGAGCTTCTATTTCCTCCGTCGCAATTTCAGCTATCAATGCCCACGAAAGATTGCCGAAATGCACGGGTTCATAGGCAGCCAGAGTTTTGCCCCCCATGTATCCTTGCAACATTTCGACCCCAGTCTCACCCGCCAGAGCCTTGCGCACTGCATCAGTGGCAACGCCATTTGCATCGGGCGAACCAGCCAGTGAGGCGGCAACAGAACGGCCTTTCGGATCACGGTAGGAATCAGAACGCATGAGAGTATCTTCACCGACCAGATAGGTTTCCCCCGTTTCTCCCATGCCCGTGCGTTCCCCCATGATTTCATTGATTTTATCTATGTTTAGCTGCAACGCCACCACCAGTTGCACTTCGTCATCTAGCAGGTAGGGCTTTGCAATAAAAGCAGCTGGAAGTCCGCCACTAGGCTCGTATAATTGGTAATCCGTGAGACCGAACGACTTGGAGTCCAGAACCTTTCGAAAAAGTTCGCCAAGCATTGTTCCGGCGTAAGGACCGTTTATAAGGTTGGTTCCGTAATCGGATTCCTTTTTGACACTGTAGAAGATGCGTCCTTCCGGATGAATGAGAAACAGATCATAAAAATCAAAGGATTCGATATAAGAAGCGTAAAATTCTTTTCCATCGACAGTTGGAGAGACGACTTCTTCGAGATCCACCTTGCTGACTACCCCCCAGTTGAGCCCGGGAGTGTTAATCGGTGCAGCGGTAATCATGACGGGCTCTCCAGAGCTGTCTTTATAGATACCTCTGAAGGATTCTTTTTGCGCAAAAAGTCTTGATATATACTTCGTTTCCAGGGGAGTACCGACAACCAGGCTCCCATCTCCCATGGTTTTCAAATCAGAACGCAGCAAAAAGCCGCCACCAACACCTGCAACAAGGTAGGTCTCTCCGCTCTCTCCCATCCCGGTACGGTCTTCCATAATGGCGTTCAAACCTTCCGTTGTGATGCGGATGCCTACATATCCTCCTGTCTGTCCGTTCAGGTCCTGGAGACGTGTCAGCATGAACATGCTTTGCGCACCACCTGCAGGGGCGTAGGCGGAAAAATCAGCAACGGCCACTTCATCAGCAGGCATTTGCGACGCCAGTTCAAAGGCCTTGGCAAGACCACTGTCAACAAGCTGCTCTGTGACAGAAGCGCCAAGATCTTCTGCGCGATTGACGGTATAGATGACAACGCCCTCGGGGTTCAAAAAATAGATGTCGGCCCAGCCATTATCTCGCTGGATTCGCTCCATACCGCGATCTATTTTTCTTACCAGAAGTTGCCAGCCAATATCCCCGGGGGTGTCTCCCCCGTCTATGACGCGTTCGAGTGCATCCTCAGTGGAAGAATTATGAGCAAAGCCGTGAAGTTGTTCAGAAAGCTCGAAGATGTAATCCTGAACATGATTGGCCTTTAGCTGCCGCACAGCAGCAAGTTTGGAAAAGGCCTCATTCTCCAGTCCAGCAACCGCGTTCATCAACACGTCGATTTCATTCTTTTGCTGCTGCAGGAACTCTTCGATTTGTTTTTTCTTGATCTCGCGAACCGCTTCGAGCTGGTCGAAGGCCTGTTCCATGAGTGCGTGAGAAGATGTGGTGGCTGCGCGCCACCCTACCAAGGCCAGGGGCATGATACCGACAAGCAGGAACAGAATAATAAGCTTGGGTTTCATGGGCAGATTGCCCAGTTTGAACATGCGATCCTCCTTGAAAAAAGTCATGTTGTTATTGCAGCATGGGAATAAAGGTGCCCCTGGTCGTCTTTATTCCCTCCCCGAATGAAGCTTATACCATGTAAGTGAAATCTTACAACACCAGAACTCCAATTTCCTACCTGATGACAGGGAATCCTCTCAATCTTGTAGACGTTTTCTCGGGTACACCAACTGACCACAAAAAATTAAGTGTTTAATTTTTATAACAAATAGGACATTTACAATAAAAAAGGCAGCATCAACGAGACACAGAGCCCTTCCGACACAAGAAATAATTGATAAAGATTATCAAAGTCAACTGGGCGAATATTTTTCAATCAAGGCAGTTACCAAAAAAGGGTTACCATTCTGTGCCGCATTGCCTGCTTTTCACACCGTCCCCCCTTGGCGCTTCACTCCAAAGCGCCCTATCCCTGCGCCCTCTCTAGCAGTTACCATTCCACGTTGTTCCAGAGCATAAAAGAAACGGAATAACAAACCATTGCGGAGGGCCGAAGAACACCCGTTTCAAGACGCCTGTTTCTGACTGACTGTTGCTGTACAGGCAGTTTCACGCCTTTCTTATCTCCCTTATTTCATACTTAAAATAAGGAAGTTATATTTCCCCTCCATTCTCCGTAACCCCTTCTTAACCTGATTGACAAATTGTAAAAAACGGGGCTATCTAGTTGCCCCAGATCGTGATTTTTTCACAATCGTGTAACTAAAGCCCCAGAAGGAGCACTCATGAAAAAGCTCACCCTGCTGTTTGCGGTCCTCCTGGCCATGTTCTTGTGCGCCGGCGCCGCCCAGGCAAAGGTCGTCATCAAATTGGCCAACTCCGGTCCTGACAACCATGACAACCGAACTGTCAAGGCTGTGGACATCTTCAAGTATCTTGTCGAGACGGGGACCAATGGCGAGGTCGAGGTCAAGGCATACCACGCCAGCCAGTTGGGTGCTGAACGTGAAGCCCTCGAAGGTGTCCAAATGGGGACAATCGAGATGGGCACCTTGTCAGGCGGCCCCGTGCCAGGCTTCTTCCCTGAAGTCATGATTTTTGACATCCCCTACCTGTTCACCTCCAACGCTGCAGCCTGGAACTTTTTCCAATCTCCGGTTGCCGAGGAATTCAAACAGGCCTTCCTTGAGAAGACCGGGGTTCGCATTCTGGACATCACTGAAAACGGTTTTCGTCATTTCACCAATAAAAAGAACGCGATCAAGGTTCCTGCCGATCTCAAGGGCCTGAAAATCCGCACCATGCAGAATCCTGCGCACATGGCCATGGTCAAGGCCCTGGGCGGCGACCCCACCCCGATTGCCTTTTCCGAGCTTTACATGGCGCTGCAGCAGGGGGTGGTGGATGCAATGGAATGCCCCATCGCGCTGATCCACGACATGAAGTTCTATGAAGTCCAGAATTTCATGATTCTTGACGGTCACCTGTACAACCCGCTTTTCGTGTTCATCAACGACAAGTTTTTCAACGAGAAGCTGACTCCTGACCAGCAAAAGGTGGTTGCCGAAGCAGCCCAGGTACTGGGCATGGCGCATTGCGGCTTCAACCAGGAGGCCAACCGCACCGCCATCAAGAACCTGGAAGGATTTGGCATGGAAGTTTACAAGCCCACGCCTGACGTCATTTCCAAGTTCCGTGACATCGCACAGCCTGCCGGCCTGGAATTCATCCGCGAAAAGATCGGGGACAAGTGGGTTGACGAAACTCTGGAAGCCGCTGCCGCAGCCGAAAAAGCAGTTGCCGGAAAAGAGCAGGAAATCGTGGAAAAATACATCAAGGACGCCAACGAGGCGCTTGCAAAAGCACGCAAGTAGTTTCTGGACGCCCCTTTTTCATCTTGTATACCTTTGACGGCGGAGGCCTGCTTGGGCCTCCGCCGTTTTTCACAGGCAGCCTCCAACCATGAAGCCACTCCACGCCATATCTTACGCCGTAAACCAACTTGCCAACTGGCAGGTAAATGTATGCCGTGCGTTCATCGCCCTGCTGGGCGCTGTAATGGTCATCATCATCCTACTGCAGGTTTTTTTCCGCTTTGTGATCTACGTCCCCTTCCCATGGAGCGAAGAACTGGCGCGCTATCTCATGATCTGGATGGCAATGTTCGGATCAGTCATCGCTCTGCGCAGCGGCAGACATATCGGTGTACGCGTTCTGGTGGAGCGCCTGCCTGAAGGCGTGTACGACCATCTCGCCGTGCCGATTGTACAAATTTCCATGACGATTTTTCTTGGCATCCTTGCCTGGCAAGGCTGGGATCTTTCTGCCCGCAACGCCATGCAGATGTCGCCTTCTCTCGATATTTCCATGCGGTGGCCCTACCTGGCCGTGCCTGTGGGAGCTGGAATGATGATACTCGACCTCGTTGCCGACATGTTGCAAGACCGCTTTCCCACAAGTGCGGGATCAACAGCCAATATTGCGGCTGCGGCCCTGGAGACCGCCCCCGTTGCCTGCACAGCAGAAGATTCCTCTGAGAGGAAGGACTCATGACAACGCTAGCAGTCGTCTTCCTCGTGACACTTTTTCTCGGCTTTCCTGTAGCCTTCTGCCTTGGAATCACTTCCGCCGTGGCCCTGTGGACGCAAGATATTCCTTTTGTTCTGCTGGCCCAGCGTTTTTTCCAGGGGATGAACTCATTTCCGCTGATGGCAGTTCCCTTCTTTGTGCTGGCTGGGGACTTGATGAACCAGGGCGGCACCACACGCAGGCTCATAAATTTCGCCAACATGCTTGTTGGACGCATTCCCGGCGGTCTGGCCCAGACAAACGTGGTCGCCAGCATGTTTTTTGGCGGCATAAGCGGTTCTGCCGTGGCAGATGCAGCAGCCATGGGCTCCATTCTCGTTCCGGGCATGGTCCGTCAGGGATACGGACTTGGCTTTTCCGCCGCGGTCACGGCAGCATCATCCACCATGGGCCCCATCATCCCCCCCTCCATCTTTATGGTTATCATGGGAGTAACCACTGGTCTTTCCATTGGAGGACTGTTTGCCGCCGGCATCATTCCCGGCCTGATGCTGGGACTGTCCATGATGGCCCTTAGCTGGATCATTGCCGTCCGACGCAAATTCCCCAAGGATCCCGAACCGATCACTACAGGGCGCGTGCTGCGTGAATTGCGCTCCGCAGGACCTGCGTTGCTGGCTCCAATAATAATCCTGGG
This sequence comes from Desulfovibrio biadhensis, assembly GCF_055388615.1. NCBI lineage: Bacteria > Pseudomonadati > Thermodesulfobacteriota > Desulfovibrionia > Desulfovibrionales > Desulfovibrionaceae > Desulfovibrio > Desulfovibrio biadhensis. The sequence goes on along the minus strand of NZ_AP042477.1, from coordinate 4,019,046 downwards.
CGGCATATTGTTGGGTATTTTCACCCCCACTGAGGCCGCAGCTGTCGCAGTATTTTATGCCCTTCTGCTCGGAATATTCGTCTATCGCGAACTGGACATGAAGAAGCTGCTGCATGTGCTGGTGCAAAGCGGCGTCACCACATCAGTGCTCTTGTTGATCATTGGCATGGCCAATATTTTCGCCTGGGTGCTGACCTCGGAACAGGTGCCCATGCGTCTGGCCGATGCCATGCTACAGATTTCGGAGAATCCCTACGTTCTGCTTCTGCTCATCAATGCGCTGCTGATCTTCATCGGCATGTTTCTTGAGGGCGGCGCCGCCATCATCATCCTGGCCCCCACCCTGCTTGCCGTCACAACCCAGGTAGGCATAGACCCGCTCCATTTCGGGTTGATCATGGTGCTGAACATTGCCGTGGGACTGCTCACTCCACCACTGGGCGTCTGCCTTTTCGTCGTATGTGGCGTAACGGGCCTTTCCTTGCCCCGCATAACGCGGGCGGTCATGCCTTTTCTTGCAGTGGAGGTTATCGTGCTTCTGATGGTTACCTACCTGCCAGGCCTTATTCTTTTCCTGCCCAGACTCCTGGGCTATTTATGACGGAGTTTTCGACGTGCACAATATAAGTGAAAACATAGCTGCGCTGCGGTTCAGTGTCATACGCAAAATGGGCATGCGCGCTCAGGATTATGATGACGTCATAACCCTGGGCATTGGCGAGCCCGACATGCATACCCCTTTGCCCGTCTGCCAGGCGGCCTATGATGCCACCTGCAAAGGGCAAACGCATTATGCGCCATCTCAGGGCGACACCGAACTGCGGGAGGCGTTGGTCGCACATCTGAATAGCAAGGGATTAAACGCGTCTCTGGATCAGGTTTTTGTCACGCATGGGGCCATGCATGCATTGGCCTGCGCCATGCGCACACTGCTCGAACCCGGAGACGAAGTACTTATCCCATCGCCCCATTTTCCTGACTACGCGGCCCATGTGACCTTTGCCCACGGCAAGGTTGTGGATGTGCCAACACGCTTTGAGGACGGATTTCTCCCTTCCGTTGCCGCCATTGAAGAGCGTATCACACCGCGCAGCAAGGTTTTGATCATCAACTCCCCCTCCAATCCTACTGGGGCGACAATATCGGGCAAACTCCTCGACGATCTGGCGGAACTCGCCATTCGCCGAAACCTGGTCGTCATCTCGGACGAAGTATACGACCGCATACAGTTCCAGGGCGTGCACGAGTCCATAGTCACCAGACCAGGAATGGCTGAACGCACGCTGGTTGTTAATTCCTTTTCCAAGTCATTCGCCATGACAGGCTGGCGTGTAGGGTATGCGTTCGGTCCCCTTTGGCTTATGGAGCACATGCTCAAGGTCATCAGCTTTTCCATGGCCAGTGTGAATACGCCAGGGCAACGCGCCGCCCTTGCCGCGCTGACCGGAGACCAGTCTCCCTACGAGGAAATGGCGCAGGAATTTGCACGTCGCAGCAGTTATGTTTACGAACGTCTGGCTGACATGCCTGGGATAAAGGTAAACAAGCCTTCAGGATCCTTTTACATATTCCCCTCCATTGCCGGCGTACCCGGGCAGGATGCAGATGGTGAGCGCTTTGCCCTGGAACTGCTGGACAAGGCTCAGGTTGTGGTCATTCCAGGATTCACCTTTGGCGCAGGGGGCGATAGCTGCGTACGCCTGGCCTGCACCGTGGAGATGAAACGCCTGGAAACCGCCATGGACCGCATGGAACGTTTTATCCGCGCCCTCTCCTGATGTGGGCGCAAAGATTGCTATATGTCTGACACTCCAAACATACCCAAGGCGCTGCGCGCAAGTTTACTCAATATTCTCGGCCCAGAAGGCCTGCTCGACGCTCAGGAAGACTTGCGCTGCTACTCCTTCGACCTTTTTGCCCGCGGACTGCCTGATCTGGTGGCCTTGCCTGCAGATACGCAACAAACCGCCCGTGTCATTGCTCTTGCAAATGAATACGACATTGCGGTAACGCCCAGAGGCGCCGCTTCAAGTCTGACGGGTGGGCCGGTTCCCGTTGCCGGGGGTATTGCCCTTGCCACCACGCGCATGAACGCCATACTCGAGGTGTCGCCTGCAGACAGACTTGCACGAGTACAGGCTGGGGTTGTTACTGACGACCTTAAACGAGCGGCCCATGCGAAGGGGCTGCTGTACGCACCAGACCCGACCTCCGCTGCCTACTGCACCATTGGCGGAAATATCGCCACCAATGCAGGGGGCGCTGCCGGCGTGAAATACGGGGTTACCCGCGATTCTCTGATGGGGATTACTGTTGTTCTGCCCTCCGGCGAAATCCTACAAACAGGAGGGCGCTGCCACAAGAGCGTGACCGGCTATGACTTCACACATTTTCTGTGCGGCAGTGAAGGACAACTCGGCGTAATTACGGAAGCGACCGTCAAACTGCAGCCTTTGCCCGAAGCCGTGCGCACCGTGCTTGGCTATTTTCCGGACCTGGAAGCAACCGCACACGGTGTAGCAAAAGCAGTTGGCGCAGGGCTACCCCTCTCTACCTTGGAAATCATGGATTCCGGCTTTCTCTCCACCGTTCAGCAAGTCTATGGCGTTGAAGTTCCTGAAGGCGTAGGCGCGGCACTGCTGGCCGAGGTGGACGGCCCTTCAGAAAGTGTGGACCGCTATGCCGAAAGCGTACACACACTGTTCACCGAATCGGGCGCCATAAAGACCAGGCTTGCAAGGGGTGAAGATGAACGCCAATTGCTGTGGAAAGCCCGCAAGGGAGGCACCGCAGCACTGGTGCGCAGCGCCAAATTTATGGTCACACTCGATTACGCCGTGCCCTTGGCGACCATGGCCAAAGCCATCACAGCCGTGCAAAGCTTGGCCGAAGAACTCGACATCCATACCGTTATCATTGGCCATGCGGGTGACGGCAACCTGCACCCCATGTGCATTTTCGATCCGGACTCGCCGGATGAACTAGCCCGCTTCCAGGAACTGGAGCACCGCAGTTGCCAGACCATGCTTGAACTCGGGGGCACCCTCAGCGGTGAACACGGGATAGGGCTGGAAAAAGCGCCCCTCATGGCTGATGAACTGGGGCAGACTGCCATGGATTTGAGCCAACGCGTCAAAAAGGCTTTTGATCCGAAAATGATCCTTAACCCGGGCAAAGGCGAATGGGCAAAAAAGAAGTAACGCCGGTCGTACCGTCCTTGCCCTCTGGACCGGAGTGCGAACGCTGCGGCCGCTGCCTCAGCGTCTGTCCGAGCTACCGCGGCTACCTGCAAGAGACCATGAGCCCACGGGGGCGTTGGGAGCTGGTGCATGCGGCGGCAAAAGGCGAACTGACCCTCGGCAAACGGGGGGCGCAGTCCTTTTCTCGATGCCTGCAGTGCATGGCGTGTAAAGAAGCCTGCCCAAAAGGCGTAGACGTGCCTGCCGCGGTTATGTCCGGAAGGGGCGCCATGAGCGTGACCCCCACCCTGCGCAATACAGTAGAGCGCAAGGCCTTGGAATTTTGCATCCCGCATCGCCAGGGCATGGCGGACCTGCTCCGTATGGCCACGCCACTGCGACGTTTGCTCCCCCGTAAACTCAGTGGAAGCCGCCACCTGCCCCTATTCCTGCCGGACATTTTGGCAGGGCGCAGAGTCCCCCGCATGGCCAAAGAAAGTATCTTCGGCCTGGCGCCTTCTGCCTACGCAGCCGCAGCAACGCCCTTCCGTGGGGAAGTTGTGCTCTTCACCGGGTGTTTTTTCGGACTGGTGGACCCGGCCCCAGCCCAGGCGGCAATCCACGCGCTCACTGCAAACGGCTTTGCCGTCCGCATCCCTCACACTCAAGGGTGCTGCGGCGCTCCCGCCTATTACGGGGGGCACTTGGACCTTGCTATTAAGGCCTTTGAACGCAACCTCGACGCGCTCCTCATAGAACCCGGCCTGCCCGTGCTCACCCTCTGCGCCACTTGCGGCAATGTGCTGCAAAACGTAGGGCACAAACTCATCGAAAAGGCCGGCGCAAAAGCGGCTGATCTTACAGAGAGGATTATGCGGCTCGGGGAACGCGTCCAGGATTGTTGTGATTTTCTTGCCCAACAGCCCACACTCAAAGAAGGGCGCAAGCGCACTACCCGCGTCACTGTTCACGATCCCTGCCACCTGATCCGCGGCATGCATGTCAGTGATTCAGTTCGCACCATGCTTTCCGCCGTGCCCGGTCTGGACATTGTGGAGGCTGATTCCAGCGTGGTTTGCTGTGGTGGCGGCGGTCTAAGCGGCTTCAAACATCCCGAACAGGCCGACCGCATAGGAGCGGCACGCGTACAGGCTCTGGTGGCAACCCGAGCCCAGGCCGTTGTGGCCCCTTGCCCCGGCTGCCTGCTGCAACTGCGCGATCAACTCTCCCGCAAAGAAGAACGAATGCGCGCATTGCACCCCATTGAACTGCTGGCAAAAAGTTACTGCTGAAGCAAGTTGCGACTGACTAAACAATAAAGCCAGGAGAATTTTCCCCTGGCTTCATTGTTTTCACGGTGTGGCCTGTCAGTGACCACTGTGCGGCTGTATGTCTTTTTTTTTACTGCGCTGGAGTCTTCAATTTGTCCTGCAAAGACTTGATCTTGCCGGCAAGAGGTTCTTCGTGCTTGGAAGCATCGAACTTCTCTATCACATCCTTGGCCGTGTCCTGCGCCCCTGTCTGTTCAAGCGCAAGAGCGTAGTGGTAAGCGATCTCGGGATTTTCAGCAGCCAGTTTGTAGGCTTCATCAAGGTTGGTCAACGCCTTGGCGTCATCACCCAAAGCCATCTGCACAACACCAAGCGTATCCAGAGTATTGGCGTTTTTACCATCATTTACAGCCTGCTGGGCAAGCTCCAAAGCTTCCTGAAGCCTTTCCGGCGTGGGGTTGTGCTCTGTCATAAGATAAGCAAGGTTGTTTTTGGCAGGCACGAATTCCTTTTGATCCGCCAGCACATCGCGGTATCCCTGCTCGGCCTCGGCCAAATCACCATTCATTTGTCTGAGAACGGCTATGAGGAATCCAAGTCCCTTGAAATCCGGATTATCTGCATAGATTTTGGAGAAAGTTTCTATACCCTCTGCCAACCGTCCTGAATTACTATAAAGGCTTGCCAACCTGGAGTATGGCAGCGCCCACTTGGGATTGGCCTTGATAGCCTGCATATAGTCATTCACAGCAGCATCGGTATTGCCTTCAAACTGATCAATACGCGCCTGAAGCTCAAACAATACCGGATTGTCGGGGTACTTCTTCATCTGCTCGTCCAGAAAAGCTCTGGCGGCTTTTGGATCGTTATTCTGCAGATTGACCATGACCATTGCTTCATTGAGCAAGGCGTTATCCGGAGTTTTTTCCAGTCCTTTACGGAGAATGCCCAAGGCTTTGGCGCTATCACCCTGCACAGTGTACAGGCGCCCGAGCCTGAAATAGCCAACAGGAGCGGTCTGCTCCTTATCAATAAGACGCTTGAAAAACGCTTCTGCTTTCTCGGGTTGCCCGGCCTGCAAAAAATAATCGCCAAGAAAAATGATCACATCTTGTGGCACGTTATTTTTCGCAGCAAACTTTGCAAGCTCTTCCGCCTGCTCTGCAGCACTATCCGGTTCTTCCATGCGGGCGTAAAGGCGCATAAGTTCCATACGCGCCGGATAATAATTGGGATTTCTGTCCAATGCGTCGCGCAGAACCACTTCGGCCATTGTTGGCTCATCTAAAAGATAGTGCGCCTGCGCCATCAAACTGTAGGCATCGCCCAAATCGGGTTTTTCAAAGACCACCTGCCGCAGCAAAAGAATCGCTTCGTTGAATTCGCCCCGGCTCATGAGAATGCGCCCTTTTATATAGAGCGTCATAACATCTTCCGGGTTCTTTTCCAGGATGGTGTTCAGTTCGGCGAGTGCTTCATCCTGCTTGCCTTCCTGCAATAAAATCTGCGCCAAGCCACGTCGAGCGTCCAAAGCTCTGGGAGCCTCCTCATCCAACGAGATAATCGTATTGTAGATCTCCCGCGCCTTGTCGATGTTCCCTTTCTTGAGCTCAAGGTCAGCCATTTTGAAACGCAAGGGATAGTCGGCTTCCCCTTCACTTATGCCTTCCTGAAGCAGGGCAATCGCTTTGTCGATGTCCCCCTGCAATTCATAAAGCTCGGCCACCTGTGTCCGCAATGTCTGGTCATCAGGCTTTTCCTGAAGTGCTGCAGTAAGCAGCTCTAAACCTTTTTCCGGTTGCCCCATCTGAATGTAGAGCTTGACCAGATATTGCAGGAAAATGGCGTCATCAGGATGTTTTTCATGCAAACTGAGAAGTATGGCCTCGGCCTTGTTATAGTCCTCGTTCTCTGCATAAAAGTTTACAAGCTGCAGACGCAGTACAAGATTTTTCTCAACGGCCTCCACGCCTTTCTCCAACAAGGAGATGGCTTCGTCATTACGCCCCTGCGCCTTGTAAACGTTTGCCAGCAACGGATAGACATTCTCGTTGCCAGGTTCCTGTTGCATCACTTCCTTGAGAATCGTCTCTGCTTCGTCGTACTTTTCCTGCTTGGTTCTTATGGCTGCCAGCAATATCCTGGCCTCAGCCTGATCAGGCGAGTTTTGCAGAATTTCGTTTACGCTTTCCTCTGCTTTCTCAAGGTTATTGCTTAACAGGTACAACTTGGCCAAACCGAGCTTGGCGCTTTCAAGGGTGGGGTCAACTTCCAAAGCCTGGCTCCAGGCATTGAAGGCGTCCTGCCATTGCTGTTTTTCGAAATGGATATTGCCCTTCAGATCGAGTGCGGCAACATACCTATTGTCATCCTTCAAGGCATTGCGCACTTCAAGCATGGCGTCTTCGAGTTTGCCATCCTTGAAGTATTGAGTTGCCCTTTCATAATACTCTTCCTTATCATCTGCATAACTGTTGCAATCCGTAAACGTAATTACAAATGAAGCAAGCAACAAAACAATGCAGGACAGACGAAACATCTTGCTGTGTTGTAAAAACATACTTTATCCCACCTGAATGTTCTTAAGTTAGCCTTATTGCGCCATATCAAGACAATGCACTACATACATTAAAATCCAGTAAAGTTCCTCACTCCTGGTATCAGCTAATCACTGGTTGAGGAAGCGCCCCCATTTGCCGTAGATGCAGCTGAATCCGGAGCTGCTTTAATTTCTCCCTCACGCAATTCCCGCTGGGGAAGAAATTTTTTGAGTTGTGCACTAATCTCCCCTGAGAAAGAATCCATGACCTTTTCTCCCTGCTCAAGGGTTTGCCCAGGTACAAGCACCATCTCGATTCGTATCAGGGCCCCGTCTGTACGATGCATCATGAAGGCATCCCAGGTTAAATAGAATTTATTCAACCATTCGTTCGTGATATGGCGCCCTCTCTGCGAAAACCAGAAATAAGAAATAATAGTGTAGTCACCCTTTGTCAGCAGCATGCGCGACACGGGAAACGGCCTTCCATTATCAGGAGCAGGAGGCAATTCCTCCTTGGAAACAATGGTCCAGCCACTTCCCAAAAGACAAGAAGTGGGAGCGTGAGCCGTATGTGATACGGTCTGGTGGTTGTAATAAGGAATGAGCACCTGCGCCACGTTGCCCGTATCTTCGTTTTTAAAACGCCCCATAAAATAGTCGTCTGCCCAAAGAGACTCGAGTGTCGCCTTGTCCAGAAAGGCCTGCTGACCTTTCCAATCACCTATATTAATAGGAAATTCCTTTAACGGCCTTGAATGGGGCGTTATCTGATTGACAAGAAAATTCCCCTGCAACATTCCAGCCCCCAAAAGAACAACAGCCAGAATGAGCAAGGCAACCACATGTGAAACGCCAGAGGGGAGGGAACCAGAGGCCTCCTCTGGAGCTGGGGCGCTTTTTTCCTTATCGGAACCAAAGCGAAAGAAACGCCTTAAAACTAAAAGGATTACACCAAGAAATGCGATATTGGCCATATATACGAGCCAACCCGAAAAATCATGAAAAAAGCCTTCCCCTAAAGCAGGAGACACAAAACGGACCAGAATACCCGTTATTGTGATGCGAAGAACATTGGATGCAATGGCAACAAAGGGGCTGATAATTACGAGCAGCCACTTGTGCCATTTTTTCTTGAGGAAAAAATGCGCCAGCAGCAAAGCGATCAAAACGGTCGGCACAAAATACCGCAAACCACTACAAGCATCCACGACTTGCAATTGCACGACCCCAAGGTCGATGATATTCCCTTCTTGATAGACTGGAATAGAAAGGAAATTTAGCAATTTAGCAGAGAGTACAGAAGATAGAATCTTCAGTTTGAAGCTCAGTACATTGGTAACAAAAGGAGGGGCAGGGATGGAGAAAATCAGAATGAACAGGGGAAACCACATTGTTCGTATTGACTTGTCCCCTAACAAAGCAAGAAGCAATGCTGCAAACGATGACCACATGGAAAGGTGGATAAGCATTTGCACGCCAGAAAATTTCCCAGCGAGATACAAAAACACTGCTCCCACAATAAAGACGTAGCTGAAAATCTGACGTCCGCCGGTGCTTTGTAAAATTTCCTTTTTGGATTCGTACAACAACCACAAGAAAACCAGAGGCACAAGATAACAGTAGGAGTAGTCGTCGCTATTCCACTTGCTTACCAAGCCGTTGAAGTGGCCCCAAAAAACGAAGACCCAAACACCCAACCCCAGCAAAAAAGCAAAAAAAACTATATTTTTAGAACCCTTGTCAGCTGACACCATGGCTCGTACGCTCCCTGCTCAACCAAGATTTCACTGTAGAAGCACTATGCGCATCCAAAAAAAGAAGGCAGCCACTTTCAAAAAGATACCAGAAGGATACTAGATAAAATGCGTGTATGGTGCCCCCCAGAAAGTATGACTTGCTCAAAAGCCCAAACGCAGAAGAGAACTTATATTTTTCTGCACTTTTTTCTATTCTTGAATAACATATAAGAATTTCAAGGACAGAGCAAATATTTTTCAAAAATGGGGATAACAGCAGGGGCAGTTGTAATCTTGGCATATTTCGAACAATGAACAGGCGCCCCCTCCTCTGCGCCATTACAAAACATATCCTGAAATCTGCTATGTATACAATATACATACTACTTCGCGGGCATAAAACAATTCTTATTGAAAAAACTGCACCCGCACAAAAAAAGGCGCCTCCAAACGGAAGCGCCTTTTTATTGGCTAAACGATAGTTGGTCGTATTCAGCTCTGAAGCAAAGAGCGGAGAGCGGCAAAGGCCTTCTCAAGGCCTGCGGGATTGGTGCCGCCAGCCTGCGCCAAGTCCGGTCTTCCACCACCGCTGCCATCCACGTGACTGGCCACATCCTTTATCAGTGCCGGTGCAGTAAAACGGTCATGCAGGTCCTTGCTCACGTAGAGAAGAAGAGGAACCTTTCCGTCAGTCTCGGCAGCCAAGCAAGCCACGCCCGAAGGCATCTTCGAACGCACATCATCCATAAGATCGCGCAGAGCCTTCACGTTGGGAGCATCCACCTTGACCGCGAGAAGTTTGACGCCGCCGACTTCCTCGACCTTGTCCATTATGCCCCCTCCTGAGGTGGAGGCAGCCTTGGCGGCCATGCGCTGCAGTTCTTTGTTCAGGCGCTTGACCTCGGTCTGCAGGCCTTTGACCTTGCCGGCCAGATCGTCATCCTGGGACTTGAACAACGCAGCTATGGCGCCCACCTGCTCGCGCTGCTTTTCAATGATATTCATGGAGTGCCAACCGGTAGCAGCCTCAATGCGGCGCACTCCGGCGGCAACGCCGCTTTCGGAAAGGGTCATGAATGGTCCGACCTGGCCCGTGGACGCGAGGTGCGTCCCACCGCAAAGCTCGATGGAGGCGCCAGGCACTTCCACCACGCGCACGTCATCGGCGTATTTTTCACCAAACAACGCCATGGCGCCCTTTTCACGGGCTTTTTCTATGGGCATGACCTCGGTTTGCACAGGCAGGTCCGCCAGCACAGCCCCGTTCACATGCTGCTCAACAGCCTTGATTTCCTCGGGAGTCATGGCTGCAATGTGGGTGAAGTCAAAACGAAGGCGCCCCGGCCCTACAAGGGAGCCAGCCTGTTTTACATGATCCCCCAGCACGTCGCGCAGGGCGGCATGCAAAAGGTGGGTGGCCGTGTGGTTTCTGGCAGTGTCAATGCGCTCACCTTCTTCCACTTCCAGCCGGGCCTTCTGGTTCACTTCCAGACTGCCCTTTTCCACCGCAACCTGCTGCACAATCAAGGCAGGGGCGGGCTTGATGCTGGCCTCCACTCGGGCAGTGCCAGTGGCGCTTTCAATACGCCCCGTGTCACCAACCTGTCCGCCTGATTCACCGTAAAAAGGCGTTTCTGCACAGACCACAAACCCGTTTTCTCCAGTGGCCAATGTTTCAACACGTTCAGCCTTGGCGTCCAGAAGCGCTACAATTTCGCTCTCGGCCGTTATGCTTTCATAACCGACAAATTCCGTGGTCACACCTTCTTCCGTCAAAACACGAAAGCGGGTGGAAAGATCGGCTTCACCTGAACCTTTCCAGGCAGCCTTGGCGCGCTCCTTCTGCTCGGACATGCGCTGGTTGAAGCCTTCCTCGTTTACGCTGAGGCCCCGTTTTTCGGCAATGTCATTCACGATGTCGATAGGGAACCCAAACGTATCGTACAACTTGAAAGCGAACTCCCCATCAATGGTCTGGTTATTATGGGCGCGCAGGTTCTCCATTTCCTCTTCGAGCATGGCCAGCCCTTTGTCCAGGGTCTGGGAGAAACGCTCTTCCTCTTCCTTGACCACACGCCCCATAAATTCACGGTTTTCCACTATCTCAGGGAAAGCTTCTCCCATGTGTGAAACCACTTGCCCCGCGACGTCATAGAGGAAGGGATCCATCAGCCCGAGCAGGCGGCCAAAGCGGTAGGCTCGGCGGATCAACCTGCGCAGGACGTATCCACGCCCTTCGTTGGAAGGCAGGATGCCGTCGGCAATCATAAACGCCATGGCGCGGCTATGGTCCGCAATAACCCGAAGGGCCGTGTCCTTATCTTCGTCTCCGGCCTTGAAGCGGACAGAAGCCATATCCGCCGTAAAATCGATGATGGAGCGGAACAGGTCGATGTCGTAGTTGGAGTAAACGCCCTGACACACCGCGGCAATCCGTTCCAACCCCATGCCAGTATCAATACTGGGGCGCGGCAGATTTTCACGCTGATCCGGAGTAATCTGATCGTACTGCATAAAAACCAGGTTCCATATTTCAAGGAACCGGTCACAGTCACAGGAGCCGATGCCGCAATCAGGACCGCACTTCATGTGCTCGCCCTGGTCTATGAGTACTTCGGAGCAAGGGCCGCAGGGGCCGGTGTCCCCCATTGACCAAAAGTTGTCCTTTTCCCCCAGGCGGAAGATACGCTCGTCAGGAACACCGGCAATCTTTTTCCAGAGCCCCGCAGCCTCGTCATCGTCCAGATACACTGTGGCGTAGAGCTTTTCCTTGGGCAGTTCCAGTTCTTTTGTCAGCAGGTTCCAGGCAAAGGTAATGGCGTCTTCCTTGAAGTAATCTCCAAAGGAAAAGTTACCAAGCATCTCGAAAAACGTATGGTGCCGGGCTGTACGTCCCACATTTTCAAGGTCATTATGCTTGCCCCCAACACGCAGACACTTTTGGGAGGTAACAGCGCGCTTGTAGTCGCGCTTTTCCTGCCCCAGAAACGTCTTTTTGAACTGGACCATACCTGCGTTGGTAAAAAGCAGGGACGGATCATCCTTGGGCACCAGGGCGGAAGACGCAACAGGCGTATGCCCTTGTTTCTTGAAATATTCGATGAATATTTTTCTCAGATCATTTGCGGATATCACTGTTTCACTCTCCGGCAGCGCCTAGTCTGCGGCCTCGGGTTCCTGTTCAACGGGCTGTTCCTTGCGCTCAAAGCCCAAATGATCGAGCAGCTTGTCCTCGATCTGCTGTCGAATTTCGGCATTTTCCTGCAACAGGGAGCGTACGTTCTCGCGCCCCTGGCCAAGTCTCTCAGAGCCAAACGCATACCAGGCGCCGCTCTTGTCCACTATGCCGGCGTCCACTCCCATATCCAGGATTTCGCCCTCGCGTGAAACGCCCGTCCCATAAAGGATGTCAAAAAGCGACTCCCGGAATGGCGGGGCGACCTTGTTCTTGACGACTTTGACCCTTACGCGGGAACCGTAGACCTCTTCCTTGTCCTTGAGAGTCTGTATCTTGCGGATATCAAGACGCACCGAACAATAAAATTTAAGCGCGTTACCGCCGGTCGTGGTTTCGGGATTGCCGTAGCCCGTCATGCCGATTTTCATGCGGATCTGGTTGATAAAAACCACCGAGGTATGGGATTTGTGGATGGTGCCTGTAAGCTTGCGCATGGCGTGTGACATAAGCCGCGCTTGGCCGCCGACCTGGGTTTCTCCCATATTTCCCTCAAGCTCTGCCTGGGGAATCAATGCGGCGACGGAGTCCACCACAACGATATCCACAGCACCGGAACGCACCAGCATGTCGGCAATGTCCAAAGCCTGCTCACCGTAGTCGGGCTGGGAAATAAGCAGTTCTTCGGTCTTCACGCCCAGTCGTTTGGCGTAATTCACATCCAAAGCGTGCTCTGCATCAATAAATGCCGCCGTACCACCCAATTTCTGGGCTTCGGCAATAATATGCAATGCCAAAGTGGTTTTACCTGAGGATTCAGGGCCGTAGATCTCGGAAACCCTGCCCCTTGGAATACCACCGACGCCCAGAGCCAGGTCCAGACCGATGGAACCCGTGGGGATCACCGGTATCTTGACGTGGGCCTCGTCCGAGAGCTTCATTACAGAGCCCTGGCCGTATTTACGTTCGATGGTCGTCAGCGCTGTGTTCAGAGCTTCCAGCCGCATATCCTGGGGACTGGGGGCGCTTTTTTTGGCCATGCTAGTCTCTCCGCTGGTTGTAGTCTCGTTATCAAACAGAGCAAAAAGAACAGGGTCTTTCCACTCATTTGGCTCGTCGGCATGCTGCTGCAATGCAGAGGCCTTTCAGTATCTTCTTACAATGCCGTGCGTCCGGAAATAACACGTTCGAGGTGGGCGTCACATACCAGAAGCGGACGAGAGGAGCAAATGCTGCCTACCCTGGATTTCTGATCCGATACGCGGTCATCATTTTTTTGCCCGCGCGTCACATCGTTGTAACCAGGAGATTCTAGAGTTTCTCAACACTTTTATGCAATGACAAACAAGACAATCAAAACACTCCTCTTTGGTTCGCACCCCCTTTCCAGTCCTTTGCCCGGCCATATCTCCGGGTTTACGGCCAAGGATAAAGCCAGTATACTTCGAACGAACCTGAAGCGGCTTATAGCCGAGGCAGGCGCGTTTCCATCGTTCGAAGGTTTCATACACCCCAGGCAAGGAAGGCGCCCCAGACAATGACTGACAAGAAAAAAAACTACATCCTGGACACGAACGTTCTCATCGAGAACCCACAAAGCGTGCTCACGCTGCGTAACGGCAATGACAACAACATCTTCATCCCCTACCATGTCCTCATTGAGCTGAACCAGCTCAAAACGAACAACCGCGTACGCCACATCGTCTCCAAAGTGGTGGATGTGTTGCTGGACAACAAGGACCAGATCACCTTCATCCACAATGATTCGAGCATCTCGCCGTTTACAGAGGAAATAGTCGACAACTATATCCTCAAGGAGATCAAGAGCTCCTCCGAGATTGAAAACCCCATTCTCGTTACCAACGACCGCATCCTGCAACTCCAGGCGCGCATGTCCAACATTGCCTGTGAAGAGTTCAAGGATTCCAAACCGTTTGAATCTGAGTCACAGCTCTATACCGGTTTTTGCGAAAATGGCGAGACTCCGCCTCCCAACAGCTTCTCCTGGAGCGAGGGCAAACCCTTGTTCCACAGTCCGACGGGTGATGAGATCATCAACTTCACCCTGAGTGTGTGGAACGTCAAGCCCCGCAGCATCTACCAGAATCTTGCCATGTTTCTGATGCAGCACCCATCCATTGACCTGGTTTCCGTACAGAGTGAAGCCGGCTTCGGTAAAACATACCTGGCCCTGGCCACTGCTCTTTACCTGGTGCTGGAAAAACGCTTTTTCGACAAAATCTACGTGGTCAAACCCACCATCGAGCTGGGCAGCAAACTCGGCTTTCTGCCGGGTGACATCAAGGAAAAGATGGAGCCGTATGTCAAGTACATCCAGGACCTGCTGCTGAAGCTGCACATGCAGCGCCCGGCGAATAAGCTTTTCGCCAACCCCCAGGAAGAATCCCCAAGGTACAATCCCAAAAAATTCGAAATTCTTCCTTTGGCGTACATCAGGGGCATGAACATCGAAAATGCGGTCGTGATCATCGATGAAACCCAAAACCTCTCGCGCAACGAGATCCGCGCCCTTCTTACGCGCATGGGTGAAGACGTAAAATGCATCTGTCTGGGAGATACCAGCCAGGTGGACAACCCCTATCTCAGTGAATCTAACAACGGCCTTAACTGGGTCGTCCGCAAATTCAAAGGATTCAACAATTACGCGCACATGGTCCTTAAAGGCGATAAGTCTCGCGGCCCTATCACCGACCTTGTGCTGAAATCCAAACTGTAGGCACGATTGGGAGAGGCTTCCGCACCAGGAAGCCTCTTCTTTTTTCCAAGACAGATCGAATGGGGCGTTTCCCTTTATTTTTCCGTTTATTTGTTGTATGAGCTTGGTCACAAAGCAGTTTTTGGCACTACAGGGGTTGTGACCTTACTGTGTGCCGGGTTGTGTGAGGCCGTAACTGAACAAACAAGTTGTTTTCCGTATAGGCCTGCTATGAAGATACCTTGCGTCCGTTGCGGCAAACCGATCGATTCCCCAAGCACCTACTGCCGTGATTGCGCCCGGGATATGGAGCAAGGCAACCTTGAACAAAGTGTTGCCCCCGCCCCTAAAAAGAAACGCCGCATCTTTCCCATTCTTCTGATTTTTCTCATCCTGCTGGCGGGCGTCTTCTGGTATGCGACCCCGGGCAATGACATCCAGCAAAAAATTTCTTCATTGACCCATGATGTACCGTCCATCACCATTGTCGCGGATCAGATAAAAGAAACGATACAGCCGGACTCTCCCACCACTGGCGAGCAAGACACTCCGGCTGTCGAGGAGGCATCCCAGGCGACAACGCCCCCCGCAGCGCCCCCAACTGCCGCAGAGAAAGAACCAACCCCTGCAACAGAACCTGCCGCAGAACAGGACACGCCCCCCACGCAGCAAGAGCAAACGCAGCCGGAAGCTGTCCAGCCTGAAGTCGCGCAAAGCGAACAGGCCCCAGATGCCCCAAGTGCCCCGAGTGCCATAGACGCCACCGAGCAGGCCGCGCCCTCCCAGACCATGGCGCCTGCATCACAGGAGGCTCAAACAGAACCCGCCACGCAATCCGAAGCTTCCGACGACACTATTGAATTCGGTCCCGCGTCTCCTGAGGAATTTCCTTCCAACACAGAGCAACAGGAGCAACCTTCCGTAGCGGACGCAGGTGAAGGAACACAAGAAGCAGCCACCGTGGAGCCTATTGCGACAGAGGAGTCCACTGACCAGGGCAAGCAACCGGCCACGGAAGAAACTACGGACGAGATAACGGAAGAAGACGCTGCCGTCGCAGAGGAACAGCCTGCTGCAGATCAGGAACAAGAAGCAGAACAGGCTGCCGTAGAGACCACTGAAGAAGCTGCCCAAGAAGTTGTTGCAGAACAAGAACCTACAGCAGAAAAAACTGCAACAGAAGAAGAGCAGCCTGTCACGCATGACACTGGAATCTGGATTTTTTGGATGGACAAGGAAAATGCCGACAAGACCCTGGCCGCCCACCTTCAGGAGAACGGCTGGGTGAACGCCAGTGCAAAAGGCAAATGGCCCGGCCACTTCAATGACAAGAATATCTTTTACCGTCATGAAGATCAGACTGGGCTGGCAGACCTGCACAAAGACCTGCCTTCGAACGATTTCTTTGATTACTACTACAATAACGAGCGTATAGGGCAGAGCGTCAAACGCATCTTCCGGGAAAACGACAACGTCAACTTTGTCATCATTCTCCAGTAACCATCTCTAACTACGGACTTTCTTCAGCTACGCACATCGAAGCCCAGCATGAGGATGTTGGACTGTCCATCGTGCGTGTATTCGATCTTATCCGCCATCTGTTTGATGAAGTGGATGCCCAGCCCCCCTATCTGACGCTCTTCAAGGGGCGTATCCATATCAGGCGATGGATGTTCCAACGGATCAAAGGGGCGCCCCCAGTCCTTAATTAAAAATTCCAGGCGCTCCCCTTCGTGTTGGCAAACCATTTCTATTTCGCCGCCATCCTGCTCATAGGCATGGTGCAATACGTTGACAATGGCTTCTTCCAAAGCCAAAGCCACACGTTGCACCCGCACAGGGTCCATGCCGGCAGTCGCAGCAAAATCCTCGGCAAACTCCCTGAGTTCGTCGAGATGCCGGATATGTGCCTGGCGGCGGATGGATTTCATGATGTCAAAGTGCTGCGGCTACTGCGCCAAGGCCTCTTCCACGCTGGCACAAACAGGAAACATGGAGCCGAACCCGGAAATGGTGAATACTTCCTGAACCATGCCTGAAAGATTGCAAAAGGCGATCGCGCCTTGCTGTTCCTTCAACTTCTTGGCTGTTGCCAGAATGCTGCGCAGGCCGGCGCTGCTGATGTATTCGAGCCCCCCAAGGTCGATGACAAGATTCTTTTCTCCCTTGTCCATCCAGGTACCGCATTCGTTCTCAAATTCAGGCGCAGTCACCGCGTCCATGCGCCCTGAAACCTTGATAACGACCTTTTCGCCTTGCTTGCTGCTCTCGAATTCCATGCTCGTCCTCCTGAGACGCGATGAAGTGTCAATAGGGGTGCGCAAGAACCCCACGCCTCCGCAAAAACTGCCAGAGCGGTGCGCTCACGCACAGCAAATGCGTCTATCATTGCACCTCTCAGATGTCCATGTTGCAGTGGCAGTCCCTAAACCCCAAAGATTTCCTCTTTCAAAGAGAATCATTTCACGACAGGTTCTTGCATGCCTTGGGGAGCACGGGTAGTATATACCAGATTCAAAAACAAAAACCGATATCCGAGAGCCATGTCCGCCACCTTTATTGCAGACGGCATCAAAACAAGCATCCGGCAAAGCCCCGGGCTCTTTGCCCGCATGATGGCTTTTTCCGTTGTGTTTTGCGTTTATTTTATACTTTCAGCTCAGGCGGTTACAGCTCAAGAAACCTTTCAGGACCAGAACAAGACCTGCACCATGAAGATTATGGATGTAGAGGTTCCTGAAGGCAATACGCCCCGCTTCCTTGTGGGTATCATTTGCGAGAAACGCAAGGTGCTGTCCTTTTGGGAATGCCCGGAAGCACAAGGCGGCAACTTTTCCGCTTACGTCTGCACCGAAAAAAAAACCCATACCGTGGAAACAGAACAGGTAGCGCCCAATGAACGCAAGGGGCGAGAATTGCGCATCTACGCACCCAGCAAGGAACGGGTTCCTTACGTACTCTGTGGCAAACTATGCGATCCAATACGCTGACATTCCTCTGGGGGGTGCTCCTCCTGGTCATGCTGGTGGCAACGCCAAATGCTTGGGGCGCCAAGCAACAGGTGACCTATGGCTTTCACAACAATTTCCCCCCCTTTTCCTACCTTGAAAACGGCAAGCCTGCCGGATTCGAAGTGGAACTCCTCGAGGCTGCGCTACGCACCAGCGACTACCAATTGCGCTTGCGCCCCATGACTTGGGAGTCGATCCTCATTGAACTCAGCAGCGGCGCGCTGCAAGTCACTTCCGGCATGGCGCCCACACCGCAACGCCGCAAAGCCTATCTGTTTGCCGAAACCCCGAATATCGAGCTGGTCACGCGCATTTTCCAGCGTACTGACGCCACAATCAAAAGTTTCAAGGGACTGACCGGCGCTCGCGCCTCCGTCAAACGGGACTCCCTCTACCAAATTGACCTGGAAAACCTAGGCAACATTCAAGTGCTGCTTTTCAACAGTCAACTCCAGGCCATGCAAGCCCTGTGGAACGGTCAGGTCCAAGCATTCTGTAGTGCGGACAAAATAGGCTATTACTACCGCCGCACAGCCAACCTTACAGGCATAGCCGCAACAGGGGCGCCTTTGCGGATTACAGAGCTTCACTACGCGGTCAGCAAGAATCAAGGCCCCCTCCGCGACGCCATTGACGCAGGGCTTCAGGCTTTGCGCGAATCCGGACAGTATGACCGTATATATCGCAAATGGTTCGTGCAGGAGCTCGCAGAAAGTGAAGCAGCCAAGCTCATTGCCCTGGCCAAAGAAGGGGCGGACCGCTCTTATATACCGTATACCCTATCGCCACAGGGCGCTGCCGTACTCACTCGCTCTGGCCGCTATTATGCAGCCGGACAGGTGGAAAGCGGCTTGTCTCGACTCAACGCTGGAGCCCTGACTGTTGCGGTACAGAAAGCCGTATCCGCAGGTGATACCGACATCCGTGCTGCAGTGGTTGTTGGCCCTGACGGACACGTCCAGGTGCCTCCAGCCAATGAGCGCCGTCTGCTCTTCCAATTCGGCAGGGGCGTATTGGTCCTCACCGAACCAGATCCTAAAGAATATGTCGTCCGCATGATTACAGAGCTGTTGCCCTTCCCCCAGGAATTTTCTCCTTGGGGAACCAGCTACTGACCCTCTCTTTTTTGAAAATTCCTTTACCTTTTTTCTGTGGCCGGTTAAGTAAGTAATGCTGACCTGGGCCCGTCATTTTCTATTATTCACCCAAATAAAAATATTGTAGGAAAAAAATGGAAGAATTGCTCAAAAACCGCTGGTATCAGATCGAAACGAAAGAAGCAGCAGAGCTTATAGGTAGCGATTCAGAAACAGGACTCGACCAGTTTGAGGTAAAACGTCGTCAGGAACGATTTGGCCCCAATGCCATTGCGCAGGCAAAAGGCAAAAGTCGAATCGAACGTTTTTTACTCCAGTTCCATCAGCCCCTCGTTTACATCCTGCTGATTGCAGGACTTGTTACGGCCATTTTGCAGGAATGGGTCGATGCCATCGTTATTCTGGGCGTTGTCCTGGTCAACGCCGTAATCGGCTACATGCAGGAAGCAAAAGCGTTGGAAGCTCTGGCAGCACTGGCCCAATCCATGACCACAGAGGCAACCGTGGTGCGCTCAGGGCACTCCATGCGCATAAATGCCGAAGAACTGGTGCCCGGCGACTTGGTATTGTTACGCTCTGGGGACAAAATCCCCGCAGACATCAGGCTTACAGCCGTTCGCGAACTGCGTGTAGACGAAAGCGCATTGACGGGCGAATCCCTTCCCGTCCACAAAGACGCGACCCGGATAAATCAGGAAACACCCCTGGCTGAACGCATCAATATGACCTACGCCACGACCCTGGTGACCTACGGAACAGGGCGCGGTTTTGTCGTCGCCACAGGCGGCAAAACAGAAATTGGGCGCATTTCCGAACTCATCGCCAAGGCTGATGAACTACAAACTCCGCTTACCCGCAAAATAGCCTCCTTCAGCCACCTGTTGCTCTGGGTAATACTGGGCCTCGGTGCTGCCACCTTTGTTGCCGGTATTTTGCGTGGGCAGCCGTTTGTAGAGATGTTCATGGCCGCCATCGCCCTTGCGGTGGGCGCAATCCCCGAAGGCCTGCCCGCGGCTGTCACGGTGATCTTGGCCATAGGCGTATCACGGATGGCCAAACGCAGGGCCATTATCCGCAAACTCCCTGCTGTGGAGACGCTGGGTTCGACCACCGTAATATGCACTGACAAAACGGGAACACTGACTGAAAACCAAATGACTGTGCAGGAAATTGTCGTTGAAAACGCACGCTATGGGACAACGGGTCTTGGCTACGATCCCAGCGGCTCCATCAGCGCCTCCATGGGCAATGCCCCGCATCTTCTGGAAGAATGTATGCGCGCAGGAATGCTCTGCAATGACGCCTCCCTCATCATCAAGGAAGGCCGCTTTGCCGTGGAAGGTGATCCCACAGAAGGCGCGCTCATTGTCTCGGCCCGCAAATCCGGGCTGGACGGAGAGCAGGAACATTTGCGCCTGCCGCGTATAGACTCCATCCCGTTTGAATCCGAACACCAATACATGGCGACCCTCCACAAAAACGACAATACGCCCATTGCTTACGCTAAGGGCGGTATTGAAGTCATGCTCAAACGTTGCGACTCTGTATTATTGGAAAACGGCGAAACAGCCCCCCTGGATGCCGCCAAGCGTGAAGAAATAGAAGGACATGCAACCGAACTTGCCTCACGCGGCATGCGTGTATTGGCCTTCGCCTCCAAAAAATTCAACGCGGAACATAAAACACTGGCCCATAAAGACCTGGATGAATCCATGGTTTTTCTGGGATTGCAAGGCATGATCGATCCTCCCCGCGCCAAGGCTATTCGGGCCGTTGAGGCCTGCATCAAGGCTGGCATCAGGGTCAAGATGATCACCGGTGACCATGCCGTCACCGCCCTGGCCATTGCACGCAAATTGGGCATTGCTCAACAGACCCCATGCAACGACCGCGTGCTGACCGGCGCAGAAATGAGCACCTTCAGCGATCAGGAACTCATCGACCAGGCCGATTGCGTCCACGTGTTCGCGCGTGTTTCCCCCGAACAGAAGCTCAGGCTTGTAGAAGCATTGCAGGCCAAAGGGCATGTGGTGGCCATGACAGGCGACGGCGTTAACGACGCCCCTGCGCTGAAACAGGCTGATATTGGTACGGCCATGGGACTTGCCGGGACAGATGTCGCCAAGGATGCCGCCGACATGATTCTTACGGACGATAATTTTGCCACCATAGAGGCCGCCGTGGAGGAAGGACGCGGCGTGTTCGACAACCTCATCAAATTCATCGTCTGGACCATTCCCACCAACCTGGGCGAAGGTCTTGTGATTCTGACCGCCATATTTATTGGCGCAACCCTGCCAATACTTCCGGTGCAAATTCTTTGGATAAACATGACGACCGCCGGCACTTTGGGACTGATGTTGGCATTCGAGCCCAAAGAACCCGGCACAATGGACCGCCCGCCCAGGGCGCCAAACCTGCCGATTTTGACCAGAGATCTATTGTTCAGAGTGCTTATGGTTGGCGCAATACTCCTGGTCGCGGCTTTTGCCTTGTTCAAATTCGAACTGGCCATGGGCAGGAGCGTGGAAGTAGCCCGCACAGTTGCCGTCAACGTCTTTGTCGTTGTTGAAGCATTTTACCTTTTCAACTGCCGATCCCTGAGCCGTTCGTCCTTTTCCATCGGCTTTTTCGGCAATCCTTGGGTGATTTTTGGCTTCTGTCTGATGATGGTGTTGCAGGTTTTCTACACATACGTACCATTCATGAACAAAGCCTTTCAGAGCGCCCCGGTGGGCATCACTTCCTGGCTTGAAACCATATTGGTTGGCTTGGCAGCGTACCTGCTGGTGGAATTCGAGAAAAAACTGCGCTACCGCGCAAAACACAAAAAGTAATAAAAAAACCGCGGCAGGGGGTTCCCTCCTGCCGCGGTTTTTCCAAGTCTTAACTATATAATTTTCAGACCATATCCCCATCACCTGCCGGAAGCACAGACTCGCAAAAACGCTCCACCAGTAAAGGATCCAGTGCTGGCCCTGCCAATTCCTGCAGAATCGTCATTGCTTCTTCTCTCGTTCGCCCCTTCTGATAAGGGCGGTCCGTAGTAAGCGCATCATACACGTCAGCCACAGCCACAATGCGCGCCCCCAAGGGTATCTCATCTCCGGCCAGCCCTTGGGGATATCCAGTGCCATCGATCCGCTCATGGTGGGCGAGCACATACTTCATGGCTTCGCCAAGGAACTCCAAATTTTCTACTATATGTGCGCCTATTTGCGGATGTCTCCGAATTTCATCCAGCATTTCGGGCGTGGGTTTGTGGTCTTCATTGTGAAACATCACGTCGCTGAAACCGATTTTGCCTATATCGTGCAGCATGCCGGCCCACCAAATGCGTTCTACCTCCTTGGTATCCAGCTCCATTTCCTCGGCAAGACTGCGGGCATACCCCGCCACCCGTGAGGCATGCCCCTGTGTGTAGGGGTCGCGTGCGCCCAGGGCTTCCGACATGCTCGTCACGGTCTGCATTATGCTTCGCTCAAGACGGACATTGAGATCTTGCAGTTCCTCGATCAAAAGCTTGAGTTGAAACTCCCTGGCCTCGACCTTGACAAGCATCATGCCCATGGATTCGGCCAGACGTTGTACGGCTGGGGCGTTGGCTTCCGTGGTATACGACATAATATCCGCGTCGTAATCACCCTCCGCCACACGCTCCATAATTTTGATGAAGACATCTATGGTCTTTGCATCGTGTTCAGCCACGTCTCCTCCCGGGTCATGCAAATGCCAAACAAGCGCTACCTGTCGCGAATCACAACAGGTACTCTATAGTAGGCGCCACTCCTGAAAACAATAAACGTCAACCTTACACCGGGCCGAGTGGCCTGAACAATTGAGGCCAGCTCCGAACTTCCTCGAATTGGACGCTCATTCACGGCAACTATCACGTCGCTACGCCTGATGCCCGCGTCATAAGCGGCCGTATTCGGGATGACGCTGGTTACCAACACGCCATGGCTCCCTTGCAACCCTAGAGCCCTGGCAGTGGCGGCATCCACATCCTGGCTGGTGATGCCCAGGCGCCCGCTACCGGAGGGGGCATTTGGTCGCGTAGTATGCCCTGTCTCATTCGGAGCAGGGGCAGAAGACACTCTGCCCGGACGTGAACGAATACGCTCTATGGCCTGTCTGGCCGTATCACTAGGAATGGCAAACCCTATTCCCTGTCCTGAAGCCACCATGGCCGTGTTGATGCCCACAACCTGCCCTTGCAAGTTGATCAGGGGACCACCGGAATTGCCAGGGTTGATGGAAGCGTCTGTCTGTATGTAGCGGGTCGTGTCATTACTGTCGATGGTGCGCCCTTTTGCACTGACAATGCCCATGGTGACGGTATGATCCAGACCAAAAGGATTACCGATTGCCACAACCCAGGCGCCAACCTTCAAGGCAGATGAACTGCCAAAGCTCAGTGCCGGCAAAGAGCGCCCCGCGTCAATCCGCAGCACGGCCACATCGCTTGATGTATCAACGCCGACCACCCGAGCCTGATACCCTTCTTCTTGAGCGTCCTCGGCAGCGCCCTGCAAATAAACGCGGATACGGTCCATTCCCTCGACCACGTGCCTGTTGGTCACAATAAGTCCTGATGGATCGATAACAAAACCAGAACCGAGGGAACGCACAGAACGAGGGCGCGATTGCGGCAGCATAGGCTGCAGCTGCCTGAAAAACTGCTCGAAAGGTGATCCTGGCCCCCCAAAATACTGAAAGAAATCAGAGAGCCCGTTGCCGCCAATAGTTTTTTCCGTGCTGATGTTGACTACAGCGGGTCCCGCCATTGCAGCAAGGCGGGTGACATCCGGCAACGTTGCCGCGGCAGGCGCCTGATATCCCTCGGGCACCGCCTTGTTCTCAGTGTTGGGCGCTTCGCGTTCCACACACCCAAAAAGAAATAGCACTGCCAGCAGGAGTCCAGCCAGTTTTCCCGTTGCGATAGCCGTTCTTCTTAAAAAACCGTGTTCATGATACATGATTTATCCCTTTCCAGACGCACAGACCGCCCCAACGCATTTTTAGAGCTTCAGCGCCAGAACCCCATGGGACGCCAACGGGGGCGGTGCAGTACTTCATTCAGGCCTCCTGGAACAGCCGGGCCACTTCTGCCTGCAGCATGGAGGGGGGCATCATTTTCCATCGTACTGGCCATGGCCAGCAACCGCCCCACCCGTTCTCGGGTATCCGGATGTGTACGCAAAACAGATGGGTTGGGCTCCTTCCGTCCCGGCAGGAAGATGCGCTCGAGCAGGTTGCCCTGATAGCGCTCGAGTTTCTCCAGCGCAGCAGCCAGGGCGCGGGGATCGCCGCTCAAAATAGCGGCATCCTCATCCGCATCCATTTCACGCCTGCGTGAAAGTGCCAACTGCAACAAAGTGCTTACCAACGGCGCTGCGATGAGCACCAGGATAGGAAGAAGCGGTATATGCACCACGCCCAACAAAACCAGCGGCAGACTCACCAGCAACATGATCTGCCCGAGCAAGGAAAAGGTCGAGGTCAGACGGCTAATGACATCTGCCAGCCCCATGACCCACATGTCGTTGTTGCGGATATGGCTGATTTCATGGGCAAGAATCCCGGACATTTCACGCAGACTCATGGCGCGCAGCAGCCCGTCACTTACGGCAACTGCTGCGTCGTCACGGCTGCCCACGGCAAAGGCGTTCATGATCCGCGAAGGCACATAAAAGAGCGCCGGCGTTCCGGACAGGCCAGCCCGCTGCGACAAAGCGTCCAACAATTGATAAAGAGCTGGCGCCTCATGACGCGAAAGAGGGCGAGCGCCATAAAAACGTAAAATGGCCCGCGGTGTAAGCCTGGGGGCAAAGGCCAATACGAGCAGCCCCCCTAAAAAGGCCCATATCACGCCATTCAGTCCAAAAAGCATCCACCCCAGCAGACATAACAATCCGCTCATTCCTGCCAAAAGCAATACGGAGTGAAGCAGGTTGTATATGGTGTGTTTCTTTCGATCATTTGCCGCAAACATTGCATCCTCAATCATCCAGCTTTGAGACAACTGTATACTTGTCATCTTGCCGTGTTTCGTACCGACCGCTCATGTGCAGACTGTGGCGACTGAGCATCCATACCTCTGGAATGATTTCCGATACGATTTCACCGTCATCAAAAACACGGACCATGGAGCTTTGCGAAACGACCACGGCCACTGCCTCCGTGCTGTGGGTGATGCTGGCAGCGGCGACGTGTCTGCTGCCAAGCCCCAAAGGCAGATCTATGTCTGTTGCGCTCGCGTCCAAATACCTGGCGGCAGAAACCACCACACCACTATCGCTTACGATAAAGGCTCCATCCAGCTGAGAAAGCTCCTTGACAGTCTCACGCATGTTGGTGTCGGTCAGGCGTTTAACAACGTCACTGTGCCCGGCAAGCGGGTCCAGAATAAGGCACCTGGAGTTCGCCAGTACAGTATCATGATCGCCCACCGTAAACATGGTTCCGATCTTGCGCCCTTCTCTACCTTCCCGGGCAATCTCCACTGCAAGGTAGATGACTTCCTGCAGCACCTCCGGAGGCACGCCCCTTTTTTCCGAGCAGATGTCCTTGCAAAGCGAAAGCCCTTTATCTTCTGTATGCGTCATGTTCAGATCACAACTCCTTGTCTGGCTGCCCATAGAAATCTGCAGCATCATTACGCAGTTTTTTGCGAGCCTGCTCATGAGTATAAAGCATGTGCCCCCCTTGGTATAGACGCACCTGAAATTTTTCCCGCAGGGAAGAAGGCAGGTGCATCTGACGCAGGGTATACAAGCCCGCCAGATAGGGGGTGGCCATGTCGTAATACCCGCAAATCAACCAGACGCGCATTTGCGGATTCACACTCATGGCTTCTGCGAGATCATCGGAGGTCATTATGTAGCCCTGCTTTTGGCGCATGCCCGAGGACCAGTCCCACTGCTGCCCCACAGAGGGATTCAACACCTCGTATGGGATGTCGTTTTCGTATTGCAGCTCTTGGCGCACGTATGCATTGAAAGCAGTCGCAAAAGGCGGGATTAACGAATCCAAGGCGGGGTCATAGCTTGGGTACGGGGATTGCGGATCGCCGTCCTCACCAGTGACAGTGCCGTCCATGCGGCCTACAATCTTGCGCTGGTCGCGTAAAAGTTCCTTATAGAAGACATAAGGTCTGATGCGCCCCAGATGGTGTTGTACAAGCGTCAAAGGCAAACCCGTCAAAGCCGCCACATTCACGTATAAGGCTTCACGTTCCTTGTCGGTGAGGGCGTCACCTTTGAACAAAGCCGGCACGTAGCTGTCTTCCACCCATTTCTCCACTGATTTTTCGAACGCTTCCAGGTTATCACCCTTTTCCTGGCCGAGAATGGCGCTCACATCACCCAACTTTCCATGATAACGAGCGGTGGCGGCATAAGACGGCAGCAAAAAGGCATAGGGGAGATTGCTCTCATCCCCCAGCAGCGTGCTGTAATCAATGACCGGAGAAACGAAGATCAAACCAGAAAGTGCAACGCCTGCATCTTCCAACAATTTATTGGACAAGGCGGCCACACGAACCCCACCGTAGCTTTCTCCCGCCAGATACGTGGGGGAAAGCCAGCGTTCATTGCGTGTCAGCCAGAGTTGTACAAAGGAAGCCATGGAGTCGACATCCTGCTGCACTCCCCAGAATGTTTTTGCCTCGCTCTTCTTCTCGCCTTCTTTGCCTTCTTCCTGCACAGCGCGGCTGTAGCCAGTGCCCACGGGATCTATGAACACCAAATCCGTAAAAGCCAGCCATGACATGGGATTGTTTTCATACCCAACAGGCGGCTGGCCAATTTCACCTTTAGGTCCCAGTGCCACCCGCATAGGGCCAAGAGCGCCCATATGCAGCCATACCGAAGATGCGCCAGGCCCTCCGTTAAAGGCAAAGGTCACTGGGCGCTTGCCCTTGTCGGCGCCTTCCAGTTCATAGGAAACAAAGAAAATTCGCCCTTGCATGGCTTGGGGGGAATCACCGGGCTTAGGAGGAATGACCATCTCCCCTGCGGTTGCCTTATACCGTAGCGACTGGTTGGGGGTGTGCAGGACATGACTTGTAACCACCAGTTCTTCGTGCCAGTCCTTTTGCTCCTTATCCTGTACCTCGTCATGCTCCTCTCGCGCAGCGCTTTCCGAAGCACGGAGAGGGGCAGTAAAAAAACTTAAAAACAGGGCCATCGTAAGAAGCAGAATAAGCGTGAATTGATTGTGCGCCGCTTGCGCGTCATGTTCAAAATGTCCAGGCATTATAATCTCCCGATTTCACTACAATCAGTTACATAGGCAAACAAAAGAGTAAGAAAACTCCGACGCTTTTGGATACCAGTTGCCGCCCCCGGCCACAACCTCGACCTCATATTTCTCTTAAGAGAAAAGACTGTCTTTGCGTGTTGCCCATTCTTGCGAAGCAACGTATTATTCTAATTTGAATAACCCCTGGCTCTGCTCTCTTGGAAGGAAAGCCGGATGGCCAACACCCCGCTATACCTCAACACCGCTATGCTGGAGATGCTGCATAAGCTCCCGATGTTCAGCATGTTTTCAGAAGCTGAACTCAGGCGCATGATTTATAGTGGCAAATTTTTACGCATAGACCGGTTCTGCCCTGAAGATGTCATCATTCAGGAAGGCTCTTTTGGCCGCTGGGTCTATGTCTTGCTCAAAGGCGCCGTTAAGGTTGTCAAAAAAAACATAGAGATATGCACACTCACTGAACAGGGCACCATCCTTGGTGAAATAGGTGCAATCCAGTCGCAAGTACGGTCGGCCTCTGTCATAGCACTTGAGCCCTGCTTTTTCATCGCCATCGACATCTCCGTCATCGAACACATGTCGGGCCATGAAAAGCAGGAATACATCCAAAGAATTAAAGACTTTCTCTCCCCAATGATTCAGGAGCGGCTGGCGCAGACCATGGAAATATCCTCATTGATTGAGGAGATAAGGTGCAAAAGAAACGAAATAGACCACTTGCAACAACGACTGCGTGCGTTGGGAGCAAGTGAGGAAAAATCCATTCTGCAGTTACTGTTGGAAGGCGAAAAGGATTAAACACAACTATTTACAGCATACTTGTGAGACGACATGGCCCGACGCAGCATAATAGCTACTTTCATCGCATACGTTAGCGTGTTTGCGTTCTTTTCCGTGCTGCTGCTGGGTGGTCTACTGCTCTATTCCCTCAACCATGAATACATGCAGCGGGCAGAACAGGCACGTGAAAATTTCATGCAGCGAAAACGCGATCAGCTACGTACTGAAGTTTCCCGCTCTCTTGACTATATCAACTTCGTCAGAGCACGGAGCGATATAGTTCTGCGTCAAACACTAAAAAGCCGCGTGGATCAAGCCCATACCCTTGCTCAGCAACTGCTTGAGACCTTTAAGGATGAAATTGGAGAAAAAGAGCTCCGCAGGCTTATTATCGAAGCGCTGCGTCCCATGCGTTTTGATGACGGCCGATGCTACTACTTTGCCACTGGAACCGATGGAACAGTGCTGCTTTATCCTGAAAATCCAAGCTATGAAGGGCACAACGTCCTAATAGATAAGTTTCCATTCCGAGGAAAAATAATCAAAAAAATGATCGACCTTGCCAGGAAAGATGGTGAGGGGTTTATCGAATACGCATGGACCATGCCTGGAAAAGCTGGAGAGCAGCACGACAAGATTTCTTACATCAAATATTTCGAACCGTTTGACATGTTTATTGGCAGCGGTGAATATCTCGAACATATACAAGAACAGACACAACAGAAGGTCATTGAACACCTGCAAACCATTCATTTTGGTGATGATGGCTACATCTTTGCTAGTACATGGGAGGGGATCTCCCTCATTGGCCCTGCAAAGGGAAAGAACGTTTGGGACGCCACCGACGTCAACGGCGTGAAAGTTGTCCAAAAACTCATCGACGCTTCCAAAAAACCAGAAGGTGACTTTCTCACTTACGTCATGCCTCCTGTGGACTCGAAGTATTCGCAGCAAAAACGCTTGAGTTTCGCAAGGGGGGTGCCTGATTGGCAATGGTACGTTGGTGCTGGTGTCAGCCTGGACGCATTGAATGAGGTCATTTCCCAGAACACGAAAGAAATGACCGCCGACATGGAAGCCAAGACTTGGCGCATAGCCGGCGTGCTTCTTCTGCTTTTGATCTTCAACGCCGGAATGGCGATCCTCGCTCAGAGAAACCTCTCGCGCAGTTTCAACAGCTTTTATTCCTTTTTTACGGAAGGCGTGAAAGGATACGGCAAAGTAGATCGCAACAAACTCGCTTTCAGCGAATTCGATACAATGGCAATTCTTGCCAACCAAATGATCGAGCGACGGATGCAAGTCGAAAAGGAACTCGAAGACTTGAACCGCCACCTGGAAGAAACCGTGGAGGAACGTACCGAAACGCTTATCAGGCAGACTCGCGAACTGGAAATCGCCAACCAGAAGCTGCGCGACCTGGATGAGATGAAATCAAATTTCCTGAACACAGTCTCCCACGATCTCCGCACCCCAATGACTTCCCTGCTCGGCTTTTCAAAACTTATCCAGCGCGACTTCACCAGGCGTTTTGTTCCGGTTGCTGAGGAAGATGCCACGCTCTCAGGCTATTCGCTGCGTATCATCAAGAATTTTGACATCATCAACAGTGAAGGAGAGCGCCTGCTCCGGCTCATCAATGACTTTCTGGACCTTTCGAAAATTGAGCAGGGACGCCTTGAATGGAACGATCACCCTGTCAATATGGAAAGGCTTGTGCAACAGACGATGTACTCAGTTGATGGACAATTCGCCGCCAAACCTGATGTTTCGGTGGAGACCATAATTGATGGGCACATACCAAAACTGGTTGCGGACCAGGACCGCCTCCAGCAGGTGCTGGTGAATCTATTAGTGAATGCCGCCAAGTTCACAGAGACAGGCAAAGTTGAGCTGAAGGTGGCAGCTGCCGGTAACGAACGCGCGCCAATGGTGCGCTTCAGCATTTCCGACACGGGAATCGGAATCCCCGAAGAAGAACAACAGCGCATTTTCGAACGGTTCTATCAATCAAAAGACGACCACTCCCCAACTTCCATGGGGGTTGAATATCAGGGATCTGGGCTGGGGCTCTCCATCTGCAAGCTGATAGTAGAACATTACGGGGGGCGTATCTGGGTCAATTCCAGCCTTGGTCACGGCAGCACCTTCCATGTGGAGCTGCCTGCAGAAAAAAACAGTCCTTCAGAGGAGTAACCATGCCCAGCATCAATATACACGGTGAACAGGACATTCAGATTTACTATGAAACCTATGGAAATTTCACCACAGGTCCGGAACAACGGCAAACACCGCTATTGTACATTCTGGGATTAGGCAGCGACACTGCGAGCTGGGAGGATATATCCAACCGCCTCGCTGCCGGACGCCCTGTCATAGTCTGTGACAATCGCGGCGCCGGCCGCAGCAGCCAGCCTGCAGCTGCGTACACCATCGAAGCCATGGCTCAAGACATCCTGGCTGTGCTCGACCACATAGAAATCCCGCAAGTCCATATTCTGGGGCATTCCATGGGGGGCTTTCTGGCCCTGGAACTTGCGGCCAAGCACCCAGAACGCGTAGCCGGCCTGGTGCTCTCGAGCACGGCGCTCACCTTTGGAGCGCGCAACACCACACTTATGACTATGTATATTGATGGGTTGCGCAATGGCATGCCCCCCGAATGGATTACTGCAGACCTGGCGATGTGGCTTTATAGTCCTGCTCGATTTGAAACCCCCGACTTCCTCGACAACCTTGTCCAAGACATCATGCAGTCGCCCTATCCACAAACACTGGACGGATTTGCAGGTCAGACTGCCGCCTGCACAACATTTGACGGCAATGTACTGGCGCCGCAGGTACAGGCTCCAGCCCTGATCATTTGGGGCGACCAGGACATACTGACGTCCCCCAAACAAGGGCAGGCGCTTGCTGCCAGCCTCGCCACCGTGCAAACATTCTGCATCGAAGAAGCCGCCCACCTGCCACACCGAGAAAGGCCCGATGCCTTCTGTTCCAAGGTGCTGGACTTTTTGGACAGCTGTGACGCTGGAGATGTTGTTTCTGAAAGGACCTAACCCCGCAAGGCACTACAAAAGTGTAGACATCCTACATTCAGAATGACTACACTTTTGTAGCAGAACAACATGCGCCCTTCCCCGCCATGCGCAATTTTCTTTTTATTTCAAGATACTACAATCAAGGAACAACTGTTGCTATTACCAAGGGAGCAGGATTTGTCTCCAGGCTCGTACGGTAGCCACCCTCTGTAATAGATAAGGTTTCCATGCACGAATTATTAAACGCCGAATTCTTGTTTCCCTTGCGCCTGACATTACAGGTGGCCGGTCTGGCGACCCTTGTGTCCCTGGTCCTCGGCGTTGCCGCTGCTTATGTATTCAAGCGTTTTCGCTTTCCAGGGCGAGACATGCTCGATGCCATACTGACCCTCCCCCTGGTCATGCCGCCAACGGTATTAGGATATTACATCCTCGTACTCATCGGGCGGCGCGGCCTCATAGGCCAATGGTTGGAGGAGGTTTTCGGTTTTACACTCATGTTCACCTGGCAAGGCGCTGTCGTGGCCGCCGCCGTGGTTTCCTTTCCCTTGGTGTTCAAGTCTGCCCGCGCTGGTTTGGAAGGGGTGAGCAAGAACTACGAAAACGCCGCAAGATCCATTGGGGCGGGCGAACTGGAAGTTTTTCTGCGCATCTCCCTCCCCCTGGCGTTTCCCGGCATTCTGGCTGGCGGCATGCTGGCATTTGCCCGCGCCATGGGGGAATTCGGCGCAACGCTGATGGTGGCCGGCAACCTGCCGGGTAAAACGCAGACCTTGTCCCTCGCCGTGTACAGCGCCGTACAGGCTGGCAACGATACGCTGGCCAACTGGTTAGTGCTGGTTATTTCCCTTGTTTGCGCTGGCATCCTGTTCGTCACAAGCAAATTGCTGCGCCCAAAATGCAATGGCTGAAGAACTTAAAAAATACTGATAGTATTCGATGATAAGGTAGCCCATGTTCGACTGTTCCATTCGCAAACGCCTGCATGATAGTTGCGGGGGCGTTTTCCACCTTGAAAGTACTTTCGTCACCAGCGGAAGCCGGCTTGTACTTTTTGGCCCTTCAGGATCTGGCAAATCACTGACACTACAAGCAATTGCGGGGTTGATCACCCCGGACAGCGGCCATATTCGCATCAAAGGGCATACCCTTTTCGATAGCGAAACCGGAGTGAATCTCCCCCCGCGCAAACGGAAAGTGGGCATCATCTTTCAGGATTACGCGCTTTTTCCACATATGACGGTTCGCCAGAACGTAGCATTCAGTTGCAAACGCCTCGGGCAACGCCTGAAACATGATGACAAGGAAAAAGTGGATTCACTCCTGGAGATTTTCGGCCTGTTCAAAGTACAAAACTCATTGCCCAACCAAATATCCGGAGGCCAAAAGCAACGAGCCGCACTGGCCAGAGGACTGGCTGCCGAACCCGATGTACTCTTGTTGGATGAACCGTTTTCAGCGCTGGATATGCCATTGCGACGGCGCATGCACGAAGAGCTCTCCAAGACCTTGCGAAATTTTTCCATTCCTCTGGTGCTGGTGACGCACGATGCTGCAGAGATGGAATACTTTGCTGATACCGTAGTGGTTTACGACCAAGGGTCCATCATCGCCATTGAAGGGCAGAACGGAGGAAGCATAGATAAACACAGCATTCATCAGGCCATAGAAAAGGCCTACGACTGGGCGTAAGGATTTGCGTCTCCCGAATCAAGAGAGCAGCAGATCAGCAAGAGCAGCCGCCCCCGCTGCATCCACAACCGCTGCCGCATTCTGCTCCGTTCAATCTGGTCCGGATCAATGTGGCAATTTTTTCGGCCACTCCCGTTCCCATTTCCAAAACGGCAGGTGTTCCCTTTTTAACCCGCCCTGCATCTACATCCTGCAGCAAGGCTTCGAGCATCACCGGCTCGCGGCGGACCAGCGTGGTGGTGCCGCGTTCCTCATAAAAAATCCTGGCGGACTTCTCACCACAAAAGAGGCAGGGCACATCAAAGAATGCGGCTTCACTCTGTACGCCTTCCGCGTCAGAAAGCACAACTTTGCAGTTCTGCAGCAGTGAAAGATACGCGGCAAAAGACAGGGATTTGGTCACTTGCACGCCCTGTATCGCGGATGCCTTATCCTGAAAACGCTGCACAAACTCTCCATCACCGGCGGCTTCGAGCTTGCGCAAGGTTTTGGGTGAAATATGCAAT
Source organism: Desulfovibrio biadhensis (assembly GCF_055388615.1). Taxonomy (NCBI): domain Bacteria; kingdom Pseudomonadati; phylum Thermodesulfobacteriota; class Desulfovibrionia; order Desulfovibrionales; family Desulfovibrionaceae; genus Desulfovibrio; species Desulfovibrio biadhensis. Next base: position 3,986,035 of record NZ_AP042477.1, on the reverse strand, counting down.
ACTACTGGACGCTTTGCGGCGAGGATGGAGACAAGCTCCAAGGAGCGCTCCAGTTCATGCACATTTTGCAGGCTTTGCTTGTTTTCGAAGCAAACGAGTCCATAGCTCCCTTCCTCAAGGGAAAGCGCAGCAAGTATGTCACTCCTCTCAATTTCCTGACGGCAATTTTCCAGAGCCTCGAGCAGCAAATCTCCCACAAGGTGGGCGCTTCCAAGCCCCAGTGCTTCAAACTCGAGATTCTCCATTCCTGAAGGCTCGGAAGCAAACCGCATGGCAGCTTGCGAATCACTCCAGCGGCGGCACCGCTCGGATTCGCTGGATTCATCAAAAGAACGCAGGCCAGCCTCCAACCGCGCCACAGGCACGTTCATGAAGCCCCCCGCCATGCTGGACGCCAGTCCACTCAGTCCGTCGCCGATGGAGATGATCATATCGGGCTTGTTTTCGCCGCACGCCTGCACATATTTTTTCGCCAGTGCTTCTGCAGCTTCTTCCAAGGGGCTTTCTCCTGCCTCCAGGTACTGCAGTCTGCTTTTAATCCCCAAAGATCCCAGACAAATATCACTAAGCAAGCTGTCAGCGTCCACCCCTGGCGCTGTGGCAAGGACAAGTTCCATGTCCACGCCACCAACGTTTTCAAAACCTTTGAGAAGTGCTGCGGCTTTCAAAAAATCCGAGCTGTCCATCACGATACTGCTTACTCTATGCATCTAACCCTTCCTTCACTGGTTTGCTTACTGTAGTCGATCGTATGCTTTGATGCTTTTCAAGACAACCCCTGTCCAAGTTCCCCGAACTAATCAATGAGTTCGGCACTGTCACTTATATTACGTTATTATCCTGGAAATATTTGGCACAGATTGGCAAAATACATATCTTGGTTGTGCTTTTCCAGGTCTGGGAAAAGCATCATTTCATACCTTGCGGCATCCCTTTCTAATTGAGGTTACAGACAATTCTGGACACGCCATCTTCTGAAAGGTAGAGTACGATTCATATTTTTGTGGCTGTATATTTTGTGCGCAAAGCGCCTGCCAGCCACCAAGAATCTGAACACAACGACAAGGAGCGTTATAAAATGAAAGCCCTTTTATTCATCCTGCTTGCCTTCGGGCCTTTCTTGATCTTCGCTGTACGTGGGCTGGTGAATCGTAGCAAGGCTGAAGAAATCACCGTCAAAGGTGTCGAGGTTTTTTTCCATTGGTTCATTTCCCTGATGATCCTGACTGCACTGGTCAAGCTTTTCGGCCTTTCTCTGACAACTGCCGTGGTGGTCGTCGTTCTGCACCATATCGCCTGGGTGCTTGTGGCCTACTATGGTGAAGAGCGTTCATGGCAATTCATCAAATCCATGATGCGCAAAGTGATGCGCAAGGACAAGACCGCCGGTAGCGCAAGCTGAGCAGCACAATATACCAGCTTCAAGCCGCCCGGTGTACGTTTTCATTAGCTTCGGGTACGCATTTTGGGGCAGGCAATACGTCATAGAGCATTGCCCCAAAAGCGTTTCCCATGTATATGAAGGGGATGAAACAGTTTCCAAGTACTGCAACGCGTTTTGACCAGCGAGTATCCATCTCCTATGATTTTCCCGTACTGTTCGGACGGCATCTGCTAGCTCCGGACAATCCTTTGCTGGCAAACGTCTTGGCCGGTGCCACTGCAAGCCCTGCCACTGCTTCGTCATCGCTCCCTCAGGCATCCATTTGTGGCGCCATGCCATACAGGGTAGCTGTTTTCATTGATAATGGAGCAGCATCCGCCTTCCCCTCCCTTACAGACGACTTTAGCGCCTATGCAACGGCGCACGCCGAAGTAATGCAACTTGTTGCTCCTCCTTTTATCGTTCAGGGAGGAGAACAGGCCAAGACCAATGATAAGGTCGTGATGCAGGTGCTCGAGACCGTCTGGCGTCATAAACTCTGTCGTCAGTCTTTTATTCTCGCTCTTGGAGGTGGGGCGGTTCTCGATGCTGTAGGATTTGCCGCTGCCACTGCCCATAGAGGCGTTCGCTTAATCCGCATGCCCTCCACCAGCTTGGCGCAGTGTGATGCGGGAGTTGGCGTCAAAAATGGCATCAACCTTTTTAGTCGTAAAAATTTCTGGGGAGTCTTTGCGCCTCCATTTGCCGTGCTGAATGACTACGCCTTGCTGCAAGGGCTCGCCCCACGAGACCTTCGTGCAGGGCTCTCAGAAGCCATAAAAGTTGCGCTCGTGCGTGATCGCGAAGCTTTTCTCCGCATCCATGCGCACAAAGAAGAGCTGGGACGCCTGGAATTCCCCGCTGTCGAGCCAGTATTGGAAGAATGCGCCATTGCACATCTGGAGCACATAGCGACTTCCGGGGATCCTTTTGAACTGGGCTCTGCTAGACCTCTGGATTTTGGGCACTGGCTCGCCCATGCCCTGGAAGAATTAAGCGACGGCGCCCTGCGCCATGGAGAGGCCGTATCCATAGGCATTGCCCTGGATAGCATATACTCCACCCGCGCTGGCATGTTGCCTGAGCACGAGCTTACCATGATTATCGAAACCTTGGCGGCAACCGGCCTCCCCCTGACCCACCCTGCCTTTGAAGCCATGGAACGCAGCGTAATGGAAGACGCGCTGCAAGCCTTTCGCGAACATCTCGGAGGAATTTTACACGTCACACTGCTGCAGAAAATCGGCAGCAAGGTAGAGGTCAACAGCATCGATATGGAGCGCATGCTTTCTGCCAAAATAGAACTGCTGGAGCGTGCGGCAAAACTGGTGAAAAAGCCATGAGTAGCTCCAATTTTACCCACCCGGTAACCTACTGTACAAACATCCACCCTGCAGAGAGCTGGGCAGCTACCTGGAAGAATCTGAAGCGCTTCACCCTGCGCGTCAAACACGCCTGTAGTCCGGACGCTCCCTTCCCTGTGGGGCTGCGGCTATCGGGGCAGGCATGTAAAGAAATTTCGGATGTGGAGGCTGAACGGTTCAGGGAGTGGCTACAGGACAAGGGGCTTTACGTGGTGACACTGAACGGTTTTCCCTATGGAACCTTCCACGGCGTCCCCGTCAAGGAGCAGGTCTACCTCCCGGATTGGCGCGATCCTGAGCGCTTGGCATATACGCGGCGGCTTGGGGATTTGCTGGCAGGATGGTTGCCTCCTGAAATGCATGGTTCCATTTCCACGGTTCCCGTTGCTTTTGGCAAGTCACTTTCCAACAAGGATTTTGCTAGCGTCAAAAATCATTTTCTTACCGCCCTTTCCCATCTGCAGCATTTATATGAAGAAACTGGGGCCTTTATCCACCTGTCCATTGAACCGGAGCCAGGTTGCCAACTGGAGACGACCGAGGAGTTGATTGCGTTCTTCGAGAGGCTGGATGCGCCCCCTGCCGTACGCCAACACCTTGCCTGTTGTTATGATTGCTGTCACCAGGCCTTGCAGTTCGAAGATCCTGAAGTATCCCTATCGCGCTTGCAAAACGCCGGTATCACCATCGGCCACGTGCAAGTATCTTCCGCCCTGCATTTGGACGAAGACTGCATCTCCATGTTGCAGCGTTTTGACGAAGGCACCTACCTGCACCAGTCCGTGGCGCATGCAGAGGCAGGGCTGCTACGCTTCGACGACCTGCCCAAGGCCTTTGAATCCAGTTGCGATGCCAAAGAATGGCGGGTCCATTTTCACTTGCCTGTCTTTCTCGAAAAACTTCCGGAATGCCGCACCACACAGCCTTTTTTGCAAAAGGTTCTGCCTCTGTTCGATGCAGCAACCCCCCTTGAAGTGGAGACCTACACGTGGAGCGTGCTGCCGGAGGAATTGCGGACATCAGATGTTACCGAATCCATCATACGTGAAATCCTTTGGGTGGAGACGGCGCGACGCAAAGTAACGACAAAGTGAACACAAAAAACGCCGGCCCTGTGCTCCAGGACCGGCGTTTAAATCACACTATATGCACGTGTTTTCAGCTACGCATATCTTCAATAACTTCAGCCAGCTCCGTAATAACTTCCGACATACCTTCCAGCGCCTTTTCTGAGAGCGTCATGGCCTGAGCGGTTTCATTGGCTATACGTTGCACTGCATCAGCAGAAGCAGTGATCTCCTGTGTTGTTGCCGATTGCTCTTCCGCCGCGGTTGCAATAGAGCGAATCTTTTCGGTGGTTTCTTCAACACTGGAAACAATCTTATCCAAAACGGAGCCGGACTGACGCGCCAGTTCCGCGGATTCACTCATGCTGGTAACGGTACTGCGAACGCCCCCAACATTGGCTTGTATGCTGTCCTGAATGGAGCGGATGAACGAATCAACCTCATTGGTTGCACTCATGGTTTTTTCCGCAAGCTTGCGCACCTCGTCGGCCACCACGGCAAACCCGCGACCGGCTTCTCCTGCACGGGCCGCCTCAATGGCCGCATTGAGCGCCAGCAGGTTGGTCTGATCGGCGATGTCATTAATAACGTTGATGATCCTGCCGATACCTTCCGCCTGGTTGCCCAGTTCATTCATGTTCTGAACGAGGGAATTGGCCTGATCTTCACTATCGCCAATGCGCTTTATGAGCGAATCAACAATCTGTGCGCCTTCATGGGCCTTGGCCATGGATTCGTCAGCAGATGAGGAAAGCGAGGCAGCATTTTGGGCAACTTCACGAACCGTTTCATTCATCTGTTCCATGGCAACGGCAGTTTGCGCCGTACGGTCCTTCTGCTTTTCCGAACCGCTGATGGAGACGGAAACGTTGGTTGCAAGCTCATCTCGGGCGCGCAGCATCTGTTGGCTGATCTGATTTGCCTTATCTGCGCTGGCCTCAATGGCCTGGTTCTTGGTCTCGATGAGTCGCTGGTTCTCACGGGCCCTGGTCAGATCAGTTATCAGCAAAAAGCCGCCAATAAGGTTTTTATCCAAGTCATAGAGGGGCGCCATGTCAAATCGAATGAACAGTTCGCGCCCATCCTGGGTGTTCAACTCAACTTCCTGGTCACGATGACTAACGCCATCGCTCATTGTTTGCCCCATAGAAACCGTGTTGCTGGAGTTGTTTTTGAAGACTTCGTTCAGCTTCTTCTCCGCATAGTCATCCGGCGCCCCTGGGAAGCCAAAAAGGTCAAGGTATTCCTGATTGATAAATGTGACTTCCTCTTCAGTATCAACCACAATGCATGGTTGTGTAAGCCCCATGAGCAAGCCATTGCTGAAGCCCAGCTTGGTTTTCAGGTCGCCAACCATGGAGCAAACACCCCCGATTGTCTCGCCGATCACATCATTTGCACAATATTCGAGACTTGCACCGTAATTTCCGGATGCAACCTCACTGGCAAAGGAATTGATTTTCTTGAGAGGACCGGAGGAAACCCGCATGATAAACCACAACGCCAGACCAGCAAGTAACAGCAGTACGGCGCAAGCAATGAGGTTAACCTGGTAAAACTTGGTATCTGCACCTTGCAGCATATTATCGGAGCTCATGCCAACAACGATGTGCCACTGCCAGGGCTCAAAAAACTTCCCAAAGATGGTATCATTATCCCCTCCCACCTTGAAGGAATGAAAAGAATCCTTTTGCGCGACGATATCCTTGAGAATGGAACCGTCCAGCGAAGGTGCGCCGGCGGACGTGGCGAGGACGCTGCCGTTTTGATCCAGAAGTAAGGTGAATCCCTGGCCTTCAATGGTTGAAGACTCGATAAGCGATGCAATGTCTTGCGAAAGCAAGGGGCGCCCTACCGCAATGACACCGGCATACTCGTCAGTCTGAGCAAGCCTGAAAGCGTGGTAGCCAACCAGATAGCGGACGCCGCCGATATCTTCTTTGTGAATCTCCGTACTCTCAAGCATGGAAGCAGCCTGATCAGAGCCAGCGGAAATATAGGGAATGATTTCGGGAAGTTCTTCCCCTTCGGCTGCAACCCGCTTCAAAGGAACAAGGTCACCCTTGTCATACTGATAGATGGCGCAAAATCCCCCAAATCGCGCAACAACCTCTTCCAGATTCTCCCCTTGGCCCAATTGGTCGCCACTGGAATAAATCCGTTGCAATTCGCGGGTTTCTTCATTGTTCGTTTCGGGATCAAAGACAGATACCTGATCAGTCTTGCGCGAAGCCAGAATCGTGCCGCTCAAAAGAAGTTTCCTGGCGTATTGCAATGAAGCGTCAAGCTGCCTTCGGCTCATGTTTCGCTGGATGAAAATTGAGTCGGCAAGCGATATGGCACTAGACTTGATGCTGCGCTTGCCCACATCTTCCAACGACCCTGTCACTTGGACAAGGTTCAACGAAGTCAGGCTGACAATAGACAGGATTACGACGCCGGAAATGAGAATGCCCAGTTTTACGCCGTATGGCAGTCGGGCATAGAAGGAACTGCGGGAATTTTTGGCATTCCCTGAAGTCGCACCTTCCCTACGCATGTTCAGCTCCAGTGGGTTCTGGATGCCTTGTGTTTTACTTCCCCCCTACAGCCCTCGAGATACCAGTGAATTCAGAATACTCGGGCCATCAGTATCACAACAATTACATCCTGGTGTTGAAGTGAAGATTTGCAAAATGCAAATAATACCAATGACTTCAAAAAAACATACTACGTAACAATCCATGAACAGCATCAGAATGAACCTGATGCAACAGCCACCACATACGGCAACCACAAAAACTGCACTTTTCATATCTTTTATTTTTTCAAAACACAAACTTCAAAACCAATGAAAATCCCTTATGAGCGCTGTGAAATCATAGAAATCTACTCCATGTCAAATGGCTTCGGATAGCCCTAGGGGCCGTCTTGATGTATTTATAAAGCTCATGCCGGCTATTTGTGGAACACAAGCTCTCTCATGTTTCATAATGTGGCAACAAAGAAATTACCCCTGCAAAGACATGCGTGAATAATCAATATTGTAAAAACTGAATAGCGAATTAAAATAGCATTTAATACAGGCTCCAATTGTATAAATGCACATTGCAGGGCTTGCATACAGCCATGGCAAGCAGATTGAAGGATTCATAACCTTGATTACTAAACGGCGACAGCAAAAGACAACGTAAATAATTCCTCCTGGCATGAATGAGTTGCATTTTTGCCACATCCTCAACGTAGCATATATAAATTACTATCCAAGAGTTGGGCACATTCTGCTGTCAGATGGCATTCTGACAATTCTGATATTCCTATAATAAAGTGGCTCCTAACCAAACAACGGTCTGCGTGAATACCTGAAAAAAAAGCCCCCCGCCTTTTCACAAAAGACGGGGGGCTTACTTTTACGTGCACACCCAGAATCATGAGCGACAAGTAAAGCTTCGCTCAAATCCGGAATGTTTTATTATGCGTGGCCAACCTCGCGTTTGACATCAATGGCTATCTTCCACAGCACTGTCACGATGATGGCGCCAATGGCGTAGATGCCTAAGCCGATGGCAATCTCGGTAATAGACGGAACGTATTCGGTCACACCATCAAACATGTTGGGCGTGAAACCACCGACCAGGAGGCCGATGCCCTTGTCGATCCAGGTAGCCAGCACCAGGATAATAAGCGACCAGGGAAGCAGGTTGTGGTTGTCACGAAGTTTGGGGGGCAGCAGCAGCGCCAGCGAAAGAATGGCCAGCACAGCAGCGGTCCACATAAAAGGCACCCACTGCTCATGCCCGTGTATCCCGGAAAAGAGGTAGACGATCGAATGCATATGTCCGGGAATATTAGAGTAGAAAGCCGTGAACAATTCAAGAACAAAGAAGAATACGTTCAAGGCCATGGCGTAGGCAATGATCTTGGACAGCGACCTGATAGCTTCCTTGCCCGGATCGAAGTTTGCGATGCGCTTCAGCAGGAAGCCCAGCAGCAACAGGATGGCGGGACCGGAGCAGAAAGCCGAAGCCAGAAAGCGAGCGGCCATGATCGCAGTGAGCCAGTAGTGGCGGCCGGGAATACCAGCGTACAGAAAGGCCGTCACGGTGTGGATGCTGAATGCCCAGAAGATGGAAAGCACAACGAAGAACTTGACCCATTTGGGAGGGTCGACTTCAAAACGCTCGGAATGCAGCGTGGTCCACCCTACTATGAGGTTGATGAACAGGTATCCGTTAAGAACGATCATATCCCAGAAGAGGATAGACCCAGGCGTGGAGTGGAAAATCACGTTCATGGCGCGCTGCGGTTGACCAAGGTCAACAATGATGAACAGCAGACACATGGAGACGGCGCCAATGGCCATGAACTCGCCAAGGATGATCATCTTTTTGAACGGCTTGTAGTGGTGAAAGTAGTACGGCAGCACCAGCATAACGGCCGAGGCGGCGACACCGACCAGGTAGGTGAACTGGGCGATGTAAAATCCCCAGGACACATCCCTGCTCATACCTGTGAGCTTCAAGCCGAAGTACAGCTGGAAGCAGTATGCGATGACGCCGACAGAGGCAATGCCGCCGAGAAAGAGAAGCCAAATCCAGTAGCTCGGTGGTCCTTTGATAGCTTTTTCAAGCATGGCTTACCCTCGTAATCTTTAAATAATGTAGTACACACTGGGCTGCGTTCCCAGTGCGGGTTTTCTACGAATGGAGAAATTATCACGCAGCGCGGCACGTACTTCCGAACCGGGATCATCGAGATCGCCGAACAGAATCTTGCCTTCCGAGGCTTCGACACAGGCGGGCATTTGCCCTTTTGCAAGGCGTTCAGCGCAGAAGTTGCACTTTTCGACGACGCCCCGCATCCGTGTAGGATACTCGGGATTGACATGCTTGAGGTACGGCCTGGGGTCGCCAAAGTTGAAGCTACGCGAACCATAAGGACAAGCGGCCATACAGAAGCGGCATCCGATACAACGGTGCATGTCCATAATGACGATACCATCGGATTCACGCTTGAAGGTTGCCTTGGTGGGGCAAACCCGAACGCACGGAGGATTTTCGCAATGGTTGCAGAGCAACAGGAAGTCGTGATGCTCGACATCTTCCGGCAGGAATTCATTGGGGTGCTCAGGAAAGGTATGCTCGAAGCTGTCAGTCCAGAGCCACTTCACATCCTGATTAGTCGGGATGCTCGGTACGTTATGATAATCATGGCAAGCATCAATGCAGACCTGAAAATCTTCAGGACCTTCAAATTGCTTGGTGAAAATCACCATGCCCCAATGGGTGGCGTGGAGTCCGTTTTCAGTTTCCTGGTACTCAGGTTGCTGCTCTTCTGCGTGGGCCAGAGGCAGCCCCTTGCCAGCGATATCAAGCACTGGCCCGGCCCCGATCCCAAGGGCAGACAGACCGGCAAACCTAAGAAAGTCTCTTCTGCTCTTTTTCATTATTTTAACCCCTCCGGATCGAGATGGCAGGTCCAACAATAAGGCGAGACGCTGGTTGCGTCATGACATTTGTCACAAAACTCAGCCTTGTTGGTGTGGCACTTCATGCAGGTGTTCTGCAGGCTGATGTTCCACTCTTTGCCGTTGCTGGCTACGTACACTCGCTTTCCTTCGCGTACGACCATGTCACGCCAGTCGTTCAGGAGCTGCATATGCTCCTTGCGCATGAACTCCGTGGACTCGATGCACTCCTTCTGGTCCTTGGGGAGTTTCAATTCCGGCTCAGAGTAGCTGCTACCCGTGAGGACGTTGTACAGGAATGGGGCGAGCATCAGCACCGCAAAGATCACGATCCCCGTGATGACGTACTTGCTGTTATACATTATTCATCCTCCATTCCGGGCAGGTCCTCCTGCCTGAGGTCCATGGTGCGCTTCTTTTCGCCCTTCATAACCAGAGCGTTGCCCACGAGCTCATGCAGACCGGTGACGTTCACACCCGGCGCCCAGTAGTTGGCCAGCGGCGGCAGAGTGGCGCGGTCGATGGCGCAAATGCAGGTCATGGTGTTAACACCATGCTTGTCCTGGACATATTTCAGCGCATTACCGCGCGGCAATCCGCCGCGCATGCGAATTTCCATGATCTCGTCCGTGTTCAGTCCCGAACCGCCCGCGCAGCAGAAGGTCTGCTCGCGAATGGTGTTGATGGGCATCTCATGGAAGTTGTTGCACACGTTTTTAAGCACGTAGCGTGGCTCCTCAAGCAGCCCCATACCGCGAGCAGGGTTGCAGGAGTCATGGAAGGTCGTCACGAGATGATCGTTACGGCTGGGGTCAAGGCGCAGTTTGTTGTGCTTGATCAGGTCAGCCGTGAATTCGGCGATGTGCACCATCTTGGTGGCAGCCGCGTTCTCGAACTTCGTGCCGGTCAGCGGGTTGTACGGAGTCACCATGTTAGGAGGCGTAGGCCCGTTGTGGGTCTCCATGTACTGGTTGATGACGCGCCACATGTGTCCGCACTCACCACCCAGAATCCACTTGACGTCCAGGCGCTCTGCTTCGGCGTACATCTTGGCGTTGAGCTTCTTCATCATCTCGTGGGAGGTGAAGAGCCCGAAGTTGCCGCCTTCAGAAGCGTAGGTCGAAAGCGTATAGTCCAGCCCGATCTCATGGAAGAGCATCAGGTAGCCCATAAAGGTGTAGATTCCGGGGTCGGCGAAAACGTCACCCGAAGGCGTGATGAACAGAACTTCGTGCCCCTTCTCGTTGAAGGGAGGATTGATCTTGATACCGGTCACTTCTTCAATGTCATCGCACATGAATTCGACGATTTCCTTGAAGGCGTGGGGCTGAATGCCCAAGTGGTTACCGGTGCGGTTACAGTTCCTTACAGGCTCCATCATCCAGTTGATGTTGATGCCCAGAAGCTGCAGCAGCTCACGCGCGATCATCGTCACTTCGCAGGTGTCAATGCCGTAGGGGCAGAACAGCGAGCAGCGACGACATTCCGTGCACTGGTAGAAGTAGTAGAACCATTCTTTAATGACATCGATGGTCAGCTTGCGCGAACCATTCAGCTTGCCCCATATCTTGCCGAAGGTGGTGAAGTCGTTGCGGTAGACAGAGCGCAGAAGCTCAGCACGCAGCACCGGCATGTTTTTGGGGTCGCCGCCGCCAATGAAGAAGTGGCATTTGTCAGCGCAAGCACCGCAGCGCACGCAGACGTCCATAAAAATCTTCAGTGAGCGGTACTTGTCAAGACGTTCGCGAAACCCGTTGAAGACGATTTCCTTCCAGTTCTCAGGAAGCTTCCAATCTTCGTCCTTGGGGGACCATTCGCGGGGGTTCGGGAAACCAAGGTCCTTGAGCACATCCGGCTTGGCCGGATAGCAGAAGTTACCATCACGGAACTCTGGCTTGGAATCCATCCAGTGTCCCTGGGGCATCCCGTAGTTGAACTTAAGAAGTTCTTCTGGAGTAATTACTTTGGCCATGGTGACTCCTTATTCTTCCGCTGCGGGCTCTTCCTGCCCGGCAGTTTCGTCCGGCATTTTGTCAACCGGGAGTCCAGCCTCGACCATGAGCTCCCTGAAGTCGTCCTCGTACGCCGCATACGTGTGGTATTTCTTGGGCGGATTCCAGGGGTTCTCGTAGTGCCTGATGCGCGAGTCGTTAGGCAGGTTCCGGGTCGGGCTCATGAAAACACCACCCATGTGCATCAGTTTGCTGAACGGGAAATAGATCAGCAAAACGCTGACCAGGAACAAGTGCATGAAGAAGATGGGCGTGATCCCTTCTGGAATCGACGGAGACAAGGTGACCAACCCCATGGTCAGAACCTTCACCGAAGGGATGTCGGTTTTGCCGATGTAGCGCATCCAGATGCCCGTCATCGCGATGCCGATGATAAGAAGCAGCGGGAAGTAGTCGGACAAGAGCGAAATGTAGCGGACCTTGTCCAGAAAGATGCGGCGGCTCAGTAAAAGCGCAGCGCCCACAGCGAGGAGGACACCGGACATATACAACCGAGGCACACCAATCTGCATCATACCATCAAAGGCTTCAAGCACAGTCACGAAGAAGGGGGTGGGCTCAATGAAAAACCTGAAGTGGCGCACCACTACGATCAGAAAAGAGTAGTGGAAAATCAGTGCGAAAAGCCACAGCCAGATCGTCTGGGGATAAATCACCCGGGGACCAGGCTTGATCGAAGTTTTGGTGTTCCGGAACAAAGAGCGGAACAACAACACTTCGGTGAGCATACGCACAACGGTCCAGCCCTTATTCGTAGGGTTGTCGATTGGGTTCGACTTGATCCAGGAGAAGCTCTTCTGCTGTCCGCCCGTAGTCGGAATTGAGAAGGGCACCGGCGAACGAGCCCAATCAAGGATTCTGTATATGAATCCTACTACAAAAACGGCTACAGCCACGTAAGGAATAACTATTCCAAACAGTGACTGGTAGCCAAGCTGAGCACCGAGGTACCCTACGTACCCCAATGCGCAGACGACCAGTAAGGAAATGAAAAATGCCATGCCGATACCTCGCTTCCTCTAGGCTGTCATGGGTTAGTGGGGTCCGGTTCCTCTGCCGACGTATCGAGGACCAACCTAGCCCGCCGTAAAAGACTGGCCTGACTGTTCTTCACTTCGCGCACACGAAGCTCGAACAGCTCTTGTTTGCACTGGGAGTATATATCGAATGAAATCAGCGCCAAGCTATCGATTTTCGACTCGAATTGCAACAGTTCACGCAGCAAGGCGACATCGCCGAGCTGTTTTTCCAACTGTTTACGGACCAGACCTTTGATCAAAAACATAACGCCAACGCCGCGAGCAGGAGTGAAATCCTGCACCGCCCGTACCCTGACTATCTCTTCAACCCAAGGTTTCACAGCTACGGTATCGAGACCGTCGTCCTCCAGCAGCATATCCACCAAGGTGTTCACTGCCTCTTTGGAGCGATGATAAATCGGGTTTTCAAACTGGTCATGCTGACGGCGCATAAAGCCGACAGTATCCAGGGGGTACGTACGGAATATGGCCTGGAGCCACTGCTCTTTCAGCTCGTCGCGTTTTTCGCGCAAGATGCCTAACAAGCTCATTTTCTTGATTTTTCTCCCTCACGTCACAACCGTTGACGGCACCTCTGCCCTACCGAAACGGCACTTTGCTATACGTTTTTTTTTTGAGTTTGTCCAAAAAAAAACAAACACCTTCCCATCTGGCTAAGCCTGGCACCTTTTGCGGTAGCCCTGGCTTTTTGACAAATTAGGAAAGGCCACCTTGCCAAAACGCTGTTGCGCTCTTACACCAGCCACCCTTTGTGTGCAAGGGCTTCTCCCAACGGAACTTTCTGTACAGCAAACATCATATTGTTCGAACTTCATATGTCCTTTCCGTTCCAGTTTCCCTTTACGATGGCACGGGTTTCCTGCTATCAGCCTGCCCATGCATGAAATGTCAATCGCCACCAGCCTGCTGGACATCATCCGTCAGGAAATGGAGAAGCACCAGGCCACAAAGCTGGTGCTGGTCCGTGTCAAACACGGTGCGCTTTCCCAAATCGTTCCGGATTCACTCTACTTTGCCTGGGAAGTGCTGACCAAAGAAACCCCCCTTGAAGGCGCGAAGCTCGAATTGGAGGAAGTTCCCCTGCGGCTTGCGTGTAGCGAATGCGGGCACGAATTCGAGCCGGAGGAAATACAGCTCGTTATTCACCCTTGCCCCAAATGCGGTGAAGAATTCGGGCATAAAGTCTTGAGCGGCAAGGAACTCTACCTCGACCATCTCGAAGCGGAATAGCCAGGTATTCACACAAACCACCAAAAAGGGCGTTACACAAGCATTCGCCCCTAGAGGCAGGAGCAGCCATGGAAATCCCAGTCGTACGCGACATATTGGAAGCCAACGACCGTATCGCGAAACAGCTTGAAACTCTTTTCGCATCCCACGGCATCTTCGTGCCCAACCTCATCAGCTCGCCGGGCGCCGGCAAGACCAGCTTGCTCGAACGCACGCTCACAGACCTCAAAGACGAGTTCAAGATGGCGGTCATAGAGGGCGACCTCATGACCGACAACGACGCTCGCCGGGTTGCCGCAACCGGCGCCAAGGCAGTCCAGATCAACACCCAAGGCGGCTGCCACCTGGACAGCGGCATGGTGCTCGACGCCCTTTCCAGCCTGGACCTCGAGGGGCTGGACATTCTCTTCATCGAAAATGTCGGCAACCTTGTCTGCCCTGTGGAATTCGAAGTGGGGGAAGACTGCAAAGTTGCCCTGCTTTCTGTGACCGAGGGGGACGACAAGCCTGAAAAATATCCACTGCTCTTCGCCGAATCCAAGGTCATGGTCCTGAACAAGGTTGATCTCCTCCCCTACGTGGACTTTGATCTGGACACCGCGGAAAAATACGCCCGCGCCATGAACAAAGACCTGGACCTCATCCGCGTCTCTTGCCGCACGGGTGATGGCCTTGAAGACTGGTACGGCTGGCTGCGCAAACACGTCGCCGCCAAACGTGCACTGAAAAAATAGCTGAGAAGCCCCCCTTTGCCTGCACGTTCTGGGGCATTTGCTACCACATGAAAAGGGCGCCCTTTACGGCGCCCCAGAATGCTGACAAACCCTCGCCAATCGGCGAGGGTTTTCTTATACTATCTTCATGCTAAAGCCGCCCAAAAATCAGCAGGTGAAAATGGAGTTTGTTTCGATCAACGAACTTGTCCCCATGAATCATCTGCTTCGCAAAATTGCCAAGGTTATTGATTTCTCCTTTATTCATGAGCTCACCAAGGATTTGTATTGCGAGGGCAATGGCCGTCCGGCCATTGAACCGGTGGTGCTCTTCAAAATGCTATTCATCGGCTATCTGTTTGGCATCCGCAGCGAGCGTCAGCTTGTCAAGGAAATCCAGGTCAATGTTGCCTATCGCTGGTTCCTTGGCCTGGGATTGCAGGACAAAGTGCCCGACGCCAGCACCATCAGCCAAAACCGGCGGCGCAGATTTAACGACACCAGCGTTGCCCAGGACATTTTTGACGGTATAGTGTTCCAGGCCATGAAAAAGAGGCTTGTCGGCGGACACACGCTTTACACCGATTCCACCCACCTGAAAGCCAACGCCAACAAGCATAAATTTACGGAAAAGCTCGTTGCCCAAAGCACGAAGTCATACTTGGGCGAACTTGAAGACGCCGTGGAGGAAGACAGGCGCAGGCATGGAAAGAAACCGCTGAAGCAGGACAACCGCGAAGCGGGGTCCAAGCGGATCAAGCAGAGCACAACCGATCCGGACAGCGGGTACATGGTACGCGAGGGCAAGCCTAAGGGCTTCTTTTACTTGGATCATCGCACTGTGGACAGCCGACACAACATTATCACCGACAGTTACGTAACTCCGGCCTCGGTGCATGACAGCATGCCCTATCTCGATCGGCTGGACCGACAAATCAACCGCTTCGGCTTTGCTGTGAAGCACGTCGGCCTCGATGCAGGATATTTCACCTCACACATTTGCAAGACGCTGGAAGAAAAGCATATTTATGGTGTCATTGGCTATCGTCGTCCCACTCGTCGCAAAGGGATGCTCCCCAAACGCGCCTTTGAATACCTGCCGGACAAGGACTGCTATCTTTGCCCCGAAGGCCAGGAGCTTCACTACTCCACCACCAACCGCGAAGGATATCGTCTCTATGACTCGTTACCAAAGATTTGCCGCCGCTGTCCGTTACTGAAGGAGTGCACAACAAACCGGAATTGCAAGAAAACAGTGACACGCCATGTGTGGCGGAAATACGTGGATACGGTGGATGCGCACCGGCTCACGGAATTCGGAAAAAGAATCTATGCTCGCCGGAAAGAGACCGTAGAGCGCAGCTTTGCCGACGCCAAACAACTGCACGGGCATCGCTATGCTCGGTTCTGCGGCCTGGCTAAGGTCCAGGTTCAAAGCCTGCTTTCCGCCACATGTCAAAACATGAAGAAAATGGCCTTGCTGCTGGCCCCTTTGGGGCTGTCATACAAATATTTGCAGCCCAAATGCCTGTACTTTCTTCCTCAGTCTCTCTGTCTCGTTCGATTGGGGCCGATCGAGCCAACATCCCAGCTGGCAGCGGCCTGAAAAGAAATCGGTTCATAAAAACAAACCCCACTTTGCAAAAAGCGGGGTTTGTCAATGAGCTGGGGCGCCCTTTACGGCGCCCTTTATACGTTTGTATGCAGTATTATGTTACGACGCCACTACTTGCGCCGTCTGCGTATACCGATGATACCGAGCAGGCCGGACCCAAGCAACCAAACAGCGCCAGGAATCGGCGTGACTGCAGCATAGCTCGGAGAAAATGCGTCGGGATTGAGATCTTCCCTGTTATCCCAGGCCCAGTTGGTCATGTTCAGAGCAAGCTCAAAGGTGTAGAAACCATTATTCTCAGGATACGTGGTGCTTACGTTTTCAAAAAGTCCTGTAAAACTTCCCGTTACGCTGGTGGGGTGCACAAAGGATTCAATAACGCCCTGTGATGTTTCCACCCCCTGGAGGCCGCCAGCCGTAAGGCTGAGATGGTAGTTGTAATAACTGACCTTATCTGCCCCACCCCCCTGATAGTCGATCCAGAAGCGTGCGTAGGAATTGTCGTACGTAGCGTTTTCGCCTGTAATATCCAGGTTGAAATCAGTCCAATACGTTCCATCGAAATTTGAAAAGGACATGGCCGTCGAGGTATCAGTTATGGAGTTGCTATCATAGAGCTGCAAGAAACCTCTTCCGGAATTCCCGGTTGTGTTGCCATATCCCTGTGAGCCTTCAGTGGAGTACCACCACGAGCCCATGATAACGTTGTAGTTACCTGTGGAAATATCGATAGCCAAGTCACGATTACCAATGGCGATGTCAGTTCCCACTTGGTTTGTTCCGTTTTGCGCGTCTGACAAGCTGCCATAGCGTTTGACAACACCTGTGTATCCAAAACGGTCAGTGGAGAAAAAACTGTCTGCTGCAGCGTTTGCCTGCTCTACTCCGAGTGAGGCAACCAAAAGAAAAAGAGCCAGAAGAAAAACTGTTTTGGCCTGCAACTGCTTGTACATCAACATAAAGACCCCCCGAACAGATTGAAAGTTGCTTTGCAAAAAAACAATTGAACGGCTTATGTTGTGGCTTTCCCCTGAAACCAATAGCTAGGATATTACAAACTAGGACTGGCTTCAGGTGCTGTTGCCCCCAAAAAAGCTGGCTCCAGCACTATTCACAACAAAGCACCTCACCTCCCCCAAAAAAAAAGCGGCGAACCAAAGGTTTACCGCTCATTTTTTCATAAAGTATCAGCTCCGGTTCGCCTTCTTATTTACGAAAAACCTTCCGCGTACCGACCAGGCCCAACAGTCCTGACCCCAAGAGCCAGAGGGCGCCAGGTATTGGAGTGACGGAAACAGCCTTGAAGTAGCTGTTGCTGACACCATCACCACCGGCGTTTCCATCGTCATCATTGAGAAGAACCAGATAATTGAAAGTGCTGCCGGCGCCTAAAGCAGCAGTAAGGTCAATACTATACGTGGTATAGTTGCCTGTGTCCGTGTAGTTCAACTGGTTGGTGCCCCAGGCCTGAGTACCCCAGGTAATGAAAAAGTTATTCGAAGTATTTGAGAAGGAATTGTCGTAATCAAAACCTATGCCTGCGATTTCAGGAATCTCAGAGCTTTTGTACGAAAAAGTCAGAATGGTTTCTTCACCGACAGTCAGCGGCAGGTAGTAGGAAGTCCAAATGTTGTTGATCAGCTCGACTTCGGTACCACCCCCCAAGACATTGTAGGAACCGGAGGAAGGTTGTCCTGAATAAATGGACAAATTGCCGGTAAAATCGAGATACGTCGTTGCATTGACGGTTGATGTTGTCAGCAAAAAGGCGACAACCGCAATGGTCGCCAGTACTCGTTTAGTCATCACTGCCCCCGATTTGTGGTATAAAGGTTGAACAAACGCAACTTTTATAGCAAAAAAAATGCCACCTCTCCATTTCCAAAGGTTAGCCTATTTTTTTTAAAAAAAGCTGCGCATCTGCCAGGAGAAAACGTCAAAGTCCATTTTTTCCGGAATTGTAAAAAGGGAAATTAAAGCGTTGTAACGATAGAAAATGAAAAAAACAGCTCAACAGCGGGTTTTTCTGTAGTTCTGAAAAACCTGGAACAAGAATCAGTTTTTCTTCACCCTGAAACGCCACACACCGAGCAATCCGAAAATGCCGGCCCTCAGGAGCCACAAGGCGCCAGGAATGGGTGTAACAGAAACAGCCTTGAAGTAACTATTGCTGCCATCACAAGGGTCTTGATTTGGTTCGGCACCGTCATCATTAACAAAAACAAAATAGTTGAACGATGTTCCCTGAGCAAAATATGCCCCTAGATCTATGGTGTAGGTAACGTAATTGCCCGTATCGGAATAATTTAGAGCATGAGTTTTCAGTCTTGGGTGCCCAGGTAATGAAAAATTTTTCTTCATTGTTGTCGAATGCAGCGTCAGTATCAAAGCCAATTTCCGATATTTCTGGAGTACTCGAGCTCATGTAGGAAAACTGCAGGATGGTATTAGCCCCAACTGTGGTAAGCAATGGATTGGCTTTCCAAACGTTGTTCATAAACTGAACTTCACTCCAACCGCCAAGCACTACGACCGAGCCGGTGGAATGTTGCTAAGAATACGTCACCAAGTTGTTGAAATCCAGAGTGGTAGCATTGGCAACCGCCACAAAGGTAAGGGCTATCACAACACCATGAACAAACGTTTGATCATCGCACGCACCTCCAGGCACTTGATAAATGGCTCGCCTCAGCACGAGATTGGCAATGACAATAGCAATTCATTAGAAACAAGCGTTAAAACAAAACATACCCAAAGGAATCAGCGCTCAGACTTATTTGCAAGGCGCTGTTTCTGTATTTTTTGCGTTCAGATTTCACTATTTTCCATTTTTTGCCGAAAATCCTTGTTGCATCTAAAAAACAGTCGCATCTGATAGTCTTCTATCCATTTTCCAACTATGCGCATTTCGACTCAGGACATGGATAATGGTTTGTATTATTAATCCAGAATTCACTTGCTTCCTTTTATTTCCTGACCTCATTTTATACGTCATTATTTTCCAGCTCCACGCTCCTGCCCACGCTTATGGCCACTGCCCTTACAAGGAAGGTTTTTATATTTTACCCACACAAACAACTAAAGCGAACACAAAACAAGTTGATATCCACACTTGCCAAACAAACCCAAAAAGGACTAAAATTATTGATGAAAAAGATGCTTATCTCCATTATTTTTGTGGAGAGATTCCTCTTCAATGCCTCTGGCAAAGGGTCTGCAACTCCAATTTGATGCGAAGGAGAAAAGGATGCGACACGCCGTACCACTACTCACTGTGATTGTTTTCGCCGCACTTTGCACCACTGCCCTCACATGCACCACAACGTTAGTGGGTAAAGACGCTTCAATTGACGGCTCCGTTATGGCCAGCCACTCTGAGGATGGCCTGCACGACCCCCGACTTGTCTATGTCCCTGCCAAGGATCATGCGCCTGGCGAAAAGCGTGCTGTCTATTTTTCCGAATGCGCGCTGGGGTACGAAGCACGCTTCGGCGCTGAAACCGGTACACGTCTGAACATCAAGGAGCGCAGCCCGTATTATGATGCCGGCGACAAGATGCCTGCCAGCATCCCATTGGGATATATACCTCAGGTAGCCCATACGTATGCTTATTTTGACGGAAACTATGGCGTGATGAATGAGCATCAGTTGATCCTGGGCGAATGTACCGACAAAGCCAAGGTCCATCCTGAACCAGAGCAGGGCAAACGCATCTTTTATTCAGACGAACTTTCTCGTGTCGCCCTGGAGCGCTGCAAAACAGCACGTGAGGCAATAGCCCTCATGGGCGATCTGATTATGAAGTATGGCTATTACGGCACCGGTGAGACGCTGCTGGTCGCTGATCCCAAAGAAGCCTGGGTGATGGAAATGTGCGGCTATGACATGAACGGCACAGATGGCGTTTGGGTGGCGCAGCGCGTGCCAGACGACCACATTTTTGTTGCGGCTAATCAGTTTCGTATCCGCGATGTGCGCAAGGGCGCTGACGACATGCTGTATTCGCCGAACATTTTCGATGTTGCCCATAAAAAGGGGTGGTGGAAACCTGAAGATGGCCCTCTCGATTGGGCAGAAGTGTATGGTGATGGGGAATTCCACCACCCGTATTATTCTTTGCGCAGAGTTTGGCGCGCTTTTTCCCTTGCCGCCCCTTCCCGCAACTTTTCGGCCTGGGTAGAGGGCGCTTTCACAAAGGCCTACCCTTTTTCCATAAAGCCCGACAATAAGATGGGTGTGGAAGACGTAATGCGCATCCACCGCGATAATTACGAAGGCACGGAATTCGACCTGACCAAGGGTATGGCCGCCGGACCTTTCCATGACCCCAACCGCTTTGAAGGCGGTGCGGAAGCCACCATGGCCCAGGAAAAAGGCCCCGGTGTCAAAGGCGCATTCGAGCGCCCTCTTAATATTTACAGATGTATTTACGCTTACGTCTGCCAGGCGCGTGCTTCCTTGCCCGATGCAATTGGCGGCGTAGTCTGGTTTGGAGCGGACCGCCCCGCTACAAGTGTCCTGATGCCGTTTTATGCTGGCGCGGGAGAACTCCCCACCAGTTTGCAGAAAGGAAATCCCTTTGTGTTCGACAAGGGCAGCATGTGGACAGCTTTCAACTATGTGGCCAACTATGCCATGCTGAAATATAGCTATATGATCAAGGATATAAAGGAAAAGCAGCAACAGTTCGAAACCCGTTTCTTTGCGGAGCAGCCGCAGCTGGAAGCCAGCGCATTGGAGTTATGGAACAATGGCGACCAGAAAGGTGCACGAACAATGCTTCTGGACCAAGAGAAGAAGCTCGCAGACCAGGTGCTGCAAGGGTGGTGGAAACTATCAGAAGACCTTTATATTACCTATAACGATGGGTATTACAACGAACCGGGCAACCTGGCGCAACCACTGTTTTACCCTGACTGGTGGCTAAAAGCTGTGGGCTATGAAAACGGCCCTACAAGCTATGCAAAGCCCGAACAAACACAGTAACCCCATAAAACAGGGGCGCGGCTTCCATGGCTTCGCCCCTGTTTCTATTGTTTATCCTTTTTTCCCCCCTGCCATAGCGGCAGCAAAACATCAACACGCGTGTATTTCCCATATTCGCTGGAAATTGAAATCTCGCCCTCGTGCTGTTTCACTATCCTGTTGCTGATATAAAGCCCCAGACCCGTGCCCTTTGATTCACCTTTAGTGGTAAAAAAGGAGTCACACACCTTTGTCAGGTCCTGCTCCTGAATGCCAGGGCCCTGATCAATGACGGAAATACGCGCCCTATCCCCTTCCGCCTGTTCCACCACAATCTGCAAAATCTTGTCCTCATGGGCGCCAGGATACTTCTCTTCGAGGGCGTCACGAGCATTACCTATTATATTCAAAAAGACCTGCTTCAACTCTTGAGGACGTCCTTTTATGGTAAGGGGCGCTGCAGGTGGCGTCATTTCCAGGCGAACATTCTGCTTCATGAATTGCAAATTGTTGAGCAATAAAACTTCTTCAAGCAGGACCATGGCATCCACAGGCCCAAATTCCACCTTTTTATCGCGAACATAGGAAAGCAGACTGTTAACTATGTGGGATATGCGCTCCCCTTCCTGTACAATCAGACGAGAAAATTTTGTCGTATTTTCAGTCTCTTCAGGAGCATCAATCATAATATCTGCCAGATTGATGATTCCGTTCACGGGGTTGTTGATTTCGTGGGCCACGATGGCCGCGAGCTCGCCCAAAGAGGCAAGGTGGGCAGCCCGCATGGCTTCAGCCTCAAGCAACCTTGTTTCGGTAACGTCTAATGCCACGCCACACGTTGCGAATACGCTGCCTGAATCACTTACCAACGGGAATCTGGTGGAAATCAACACCACCCCGCCTTTTTCAAGCTGCAGGCGTTCTTCTATTGTCCTGGGAATCCTGCTCTTCAGGACGTCCTCATCTCTGGCGGCAAAAGTGGCCAATTCGCCGTCCAGAACAGCTTCAAGGGTAGATCCTTTCAATTGCTCTCCATCAACCTGAAAAAACTCCTTGAACCTGTTGTTTACCAGAATCATCCGCCCTGCCGCATCCTTGAGCCAAATCAACAGCGGAGCATTATCAAACAGCCCTTGCAACAGAACATTGCGCTCACCAAGTGTCTTGGATACCGCCCTGCGCTCCTCTATTTCTCCAAGAAGCTCGAGATTTGCATGATGCAGCGCCCGGGTACGTTCGTTGACGCGCCGTTCCAGTGTCTCATTGGCATCCTTCAACTGTTTGGCATAGGCCTCCTTCTCAGCAGAAATACGCGTCAAATCGGCCAAATGCCCATCAAGTCTGCTTTGCATGGCGGCGAAGGCTTCAGCCAATTGCCCTGTTTCGTCTTTTTTCGAATCGGCTATGTACTGCACATTCTCCATGGTGCTGGCGTCTGCCCTAAAATCATGTTCGGGCAACTCTCTGGCGTACTCTGCCAGTACAGTGAGAGGAATTGTCGAACGACGTACAAGAAAATACAGAAGAACCATGGCTGCAAAGAAGATCACCGCCAAAAGTTTCAGCTGCCCAAGCATGAGCTTACGGGCAGGTTGCAACAAGGTATCCTTGGAAACAACATAATAGACAGTCCAATCCAGGGCCTTGAACTCGTCTGAAAAAACCGCAAATTCCTCCTCACCACCACTGGTGGAGAGTTGCAACAATGAACGGGAATCTGAAGGAGCCGTCTTCTTACTATTTCTGAGTTGCCGCACCCAAGATGTGTCTTCTGCGTCGCCCTCTACTTGTTTTCCATTGAATGAAGAGGCGGCGATGATTTCCCCATCTCCCCCCAGAATTGCGAGACTACCATCCAACTCGTGCGCAGCCGTGGTGATGAACTCCTGCAAATGCTCAACAAAACCAGCCTCCATGTTCTGAACATCTTTTTCGATGCTATCTAGACACATGGTGGTACCAACAACCCAGTCCCAAGGTTGAAAATACGCGAAATAAGCTAGATTTTTTGCATCCTTACTATCACACGGGGCAGTCCAGTGCATGACCGTGAATTCTTCACCTTTTTCCTGCACCACCTGAACGGCCTCTTCCAGTGCGTCGCGACCTTTCAGGTTCATGAATCCGCTCCAGGTTCGTCCTTCCCATTTTCTTTCGGGATGTACAAAGCCCATCAGGTTGGTGTTGAAAACAAAAAAACGCCCATTCTCGCCATAACTCTCATAGCGTAATGATTTTTTCGCAGCAGCCATGGCTTCAACTTCAGTAAGGGAACCTTGCCGACTCAAACTATACAGGGTGGCAAGTTCAGAGCTGGCAAGCCTTACCGCTTCCCGCATCAGTTCGCGTTTTCTGACCAGCGTTTCAATCTTATAGGAAACTTTGTTGCGATAATAATGGCTGATGTCTCCCATAACCAGCCGCAGGACATTTGATGCAGCGGTGCTCTCCCTGTCATAAAAAGCGGAATCTGCATTTTTCTCAAAAAAGAAATACATGCTGCCAGCCATTATGAACAAGAGGCCAAGCATAAATACGAACAATCTGAATCTTATGGGCAACATTATTAACTACCGGGATACAACTATTTTGCAGGTGCAGGTTCAATGGTTTCGTAGATGGTTTCAGCAGCGCCAAGCACCTCCAGAGGGAAATCGAACCCTATCATTCTGGCGGCTTGCAAATTGATGGCAATTTTCTGCGGATCTTCTTTGATCTGTGTGAGCTTTCTTGGAGTCGCCCCATTGAGCACTTTTGCTATGGTCTGCGCCCAGAACACATTCAAATGGTCAAAATTGGGCTGTGCCATACTCATGAGGGCCCCTTGCTTGACCTCGTACAGCGTACCCATGGCAAAATTCGGAATATTGTGCTCAAAAAGCGGCTCCAACAACCGGGGCAGGTTATGGGGGTTAACCCCCCTATGTATTGTTATGTAAACGGCGTCCACCTTTTGGGCCAATGTTTCATGGCATGCAGCCACAGCTGCCTCAGCCTGCTCGAGACCGAGTCCGGAAAAAGGCACCTCGCAGGTTTCCAGCTGGAAGCCAAATTCTTTGGCCGCCCGTTCCACCATATCCATCCCGGCGTAACTCCTGCCTTCTTCCGTATGCTCATAAACAACGCCAAGGGTTTCAAACCTTACGATCTCGTGGAAAAGACGCACCTGCCTGTAATAGCGCAAAGGATCTACACGGGCGTGCACATTATCCTTTCCCGAGTCTTCCGCACTTTCGATAATGCCGGACTGGATGGCATTGCTTGTGGACATCACGATGACGGGCACGGAGGCAACGTCCTTGGAAAGATCCTGGCCTGCCCAGGTCCCCATGGCGATAACCAGGTCAATATCCTCCTTTGCCCTGATTCGCTGCAAAAACTCGCTTTTGTTGGATTCTCTCGTTTCCTGATCCCAGGCAGCCGTCCAATAGGCATCTTCCACAAAAGAAATGTAGGGGCTCTCCTGCTTGGCGATACAGGCCCACCCTTCCAGAGTATTCCGCGTAACATCCAGACAGCCTGGCTCCTCAAGCCACCCCCACTGGGCCAGATAGTGGACTACCCCTTTAAGGACAGGTAAATAATCATTATATTCACCCCCTTGAACATAGGCGATACGCCAGGGGGCGCCATCTGGTCTGGTAGTTGGCTTCGTAGGGTAATCGTCATCCTGGGACATGGCGTTTCCAAATCCACAAGACAATGTGAGAATCAAAACCGCGACAAAACAGACGGAAAGCCACTTCATACATTTTCCCATAAAACAGTGCCCCCACTGCTTGGTGGCCTTCTTCAGACCAGTGCAAGAACTCGCTGCCCTTTTTATCCTTATAAGGCCAGTGAATGAAGAGTTATAATACAAACTATAATTCAACAAAAGCAAAACCAAAAAATGTGTAACCAATTGATCTAAATTAAACTATCATAATGTCACGCCTGACGGACACAATCAGCAAAACAGACTAAGAAGGTATGGATTAATCCAGATGTTGTACGAAAACAAGGAAAATTCTGAAGCCGAAAATATACAATAATACTGCATTATATTGTGCTGCCAAAACATCCAGCACTGCTGGCGCACCTTTTACTCAAAGATAAAATCACACTATCACCCTGAGATACAGCAGTTGACTGCGGTTTTCTCGCAGGATCAACAGGCGACACACAATTATACCTTTACAGTATAATTTCCTTATCATTAGACATCATATCATGTTCGGACTAGGGATAAAACATCATATGCAACATAGTAATCAAAAACAAAGGGCATCAAATGACAATGCATGCACGTAACATTCTGTTTGATTTGGATGGAACCATTAGTGATCCAAAGGAAGGTATAACCAAAAGCATTGCCTACGCGCTCGAACAAATGGACAAAAAAGCGCCTCCCCTTGAAGAGCTGGCGGAGTATATTGGTCCTCCCTTGCGTCAGACGTTTGAGATACTTTTAGAGACCACGGATCGTGAGCAGACAGAGCGAGGAATCACCCTGTACCGGCAACGTTACAACACAGCCGGCAAAGGAATGACTGAGAACTATTTGTACCAGAATATTCCGGAAATACTTTCCGCGTTGCAAGGCAAGGGAAAGCGTCTTTATATTGCAACTTCAAAGGCGCAAAGCATAGCCGCAAAAATAATCGACCACTTTGCATTGGGGAACATTTTTCACGCTGTGTATGGTGCTTCGCTGGACGGTACCCGTAGTGATAAAGGCGAATTGCTTGAATACATACTATTGCAGGAAGGCATCACCCCAGATGATGCAGTGATGGTGGGCGACCGGAAGCATGACATCATCGGCGCCACAAAAAACAACCTGAAAAGTATCGGTGTTCTGTGGGGATATGGCTCGC
Source organism: Desulfovibrio biadhensis (assembly GCF_055388615.1). Classification (NCBI taxonomy): domain Bacteria; kingdom Pseudomonadati; phylum Thermodesulfobacteriota; class Desulfovibrionia; order Desulfovibrionales; family Desulfovibrionaceae; genus Desulfovibrio; species Desulfovibrio biadhensis. The sequence continues at coordinate 3,960,300 of NZ_AP042477.1, read as the reverse complement.
AGGAAGAATTACGTACGGCAAATGCCACTGTACTGTGCAACACGCCTAAAGATATGTTGGATATGTTTTGAGAGTATAGGGAGATAAAAACAAGAGACGTTACTCCCCATTAGTGCCGTACAATATAAAAACCAGGTCCTGCTCCTACACCGCAATAATCTGACAGGGCATAAACATTCGAAGAAACAACCGCTTATTGCCCCTCAGTCTTAAAAAAAGCCCCCCGTGGCCTTTGGGCAACGGGGGGCTTTACTACAAAAATTTTAGGGAGGGGGCGCGGGGGAACCTTTTATGCATAAAAGGCTCCCCCGCAATCTCCAAAAACTATTGCAACTAGAGCTATTTCTTGAGCCAGGGCATCATGTCGCGCAGCTTGGCGCCGACCTGCTCCACCTGGTGCTCGGCCTGCAACCGGCGGGTAGCCAGGAAGTGAGCATTGCCGGACTGGTTCTCCAGAATGAATTCCTTGGCAAAAGAACCGTTCTGGATCTCACCCAGGATTTTCTTCATCTCGGCCTTGGTCTCGTCAGTCACAACACGAGGACCACGGGAGTAGTCGCCATACTCGGCAGTGTCAGAGATGGAGTAGCGCATGTTGGCCATGCCGCCCTCATAAATCAGGTCCACAATGAGTTTCACCTCGTGCAGGCACTCAAAGTAGGCGATCTCAGGCTGATAGCCGGCTTCCACCAGGGTCTCGAAACCCTTCTGGATCAGCGAGCACAGACCGCCGCAGAGCACAACCTGCTCACCGAAAAGATCGGTCTCGGTCTCTTCGCGGAAAGTGGTCTCGATAACGCCGGAGCGGGCGCCGCCAATACCTTTGGCATACGCCAGGGCAGTATCCATGGCCTTGCCGGAAGCGTCCTGATAGACGGCGGCCAGGCAGGGAACACCACCGCCCTCTGTGTACACGCGGCGCACCAGGTGACCAGGCCCCTTAGGAGCGACCATGCACACGTCAACATCTTTGGGCGGGACAATCTGGCTGAAGTGGATGTTGAATCCATGGGCAAAGAAAAGAGTATCGCCAGCTTTCAGATTGGGTGCAACGGACTCACGGTACACGGTAGCAGCATGCTGATCCGGCACAAGAATCATGATGCAGTCGGCCTTTGCGGCGGCGTCGGCTGCGCTCAGGGGCTCAAAACCATGCTCTTTGGCCAGTTCGTAGTTGCGACCGCCCGGACGCTGCCCAATAATCACGTTGCAGCCTGAATCACGCAGGTTCTGGGCATGGGCATGCCCCTGGCTGCCGTAGCCTATGATGGCTATGGTTTTCCCTTCAAGGTTTTTCAGATCAGCATCCTGTTCGTAATAGACTTTCATTCCAACTCCAAAAGACGGTTTAGACCTCGTCAGAGGCAAAGGTGAATAGAGATGTATACAAGGGGGCGCGCCCCCTTCTTGTTTCTGCCAAAGAACCGGGACCTACCCTTCCATCTGCATACTGCGCTTCATGGCAACTGTGCCGGTACGCGCAATCTCCTTGATGCCAAAACGTTGCAGCAGATTGATAAGGGCCGTCACCTTGCCGTGGTCGCCGGTCACTTCGATGGTCAACTCATTGATGCTCACGTCAACCACCTTGCAGCGAAAGATATCAACTATGCGTAAAATTTCCGCGCGCTTGGAATCTTCGGCATTGACCTTGACCAGGATCATTTCACGCTGCACCGCCTGGATTTCCGTCAGGTCAACAACCTTAATGACGGTAACGAGCTTGCGCAGCTGTTTTACGATCTGTTCGATGATCAATTCATCACCACTGGTGGTAATGGTCATGAGCGAGACATTATCTTCGAGGGTGGGCCCCACGTTGAGAGTCTCGATATTGAAACCGCGGCCGGAAAAAAGCCCGGAAATGCGCGAGAGCACACCAGGCTCGTTTTCAACGAGAACGGAAAGTACGTGTCGCATGATGGCCTCCTAGACAAGCAGCATTTCAGTGAGTGAAGCGCCGGCAGGCACCATGGGATACACGTTCTCTTCCTGCGTCACGTGCACGTCAACCACCACCGTTTTTGGCAGGGCGATCGCTTCCTTGAGCACAGATTCGACCTCTTCCGTCTTCGTAATCCGGTATCCCACTGCGCCATAGGCTTCCGCCAGCTTCACGAAGTCAGGCTGCGCGTCCATGCAGGTGGAGCAGTAATTCCGCTGGTAGAAAAGCTCCTGCCACTGCCGCACCATGCCCAAAAAACCATTGTTCAGGATTATGATCTTCACGGGCAGGTCATTGCAAACCGCCGTGATCATTTCCTGAATATTCATCTGGATGGAACCATCTCCCGCAATATCGATGACCAGTTTGTCCGGGAAGGCCATCTGTGCGCCAATGGCGGCGGGAAAACCATACCCCATGGTCCCCAAACCGCCTGACGTCAGCAGCGTGCGCGGGGTATGAAAATTGTAGAATTGCGCCGTCCACATCTGGTTCTGTCCCACTTCCGTGGCAATGATCGCCTCGCCCTTTGTCAGCTCGTAGATCTTTTCCACCACATATTGGGGCTTTACGCGCTCATCATTCAGCTTGTGGTAGGTCAGCGGCTTGCTGTCCATCCACTGCCGGACCTGATCCAGCCACGGCTTGTGCTTGTCTTGCCAGTCCATGTCCTTGTACTTGGCGGCAACAACCTGGCGCAGCCCCTTCAGGGCCTCGCGGCAATCACCCACCAGGGGGACGTCCACACGCACGTTTTTACGAATGGAGGTAGGGTCTACATCCATGTGAATAATTTTGGCGTGGGGGGCAAACGTGGACAGTTTACCTGTAACACGGTCATCAAAACGCGCCCCTGCAGCAATGATCAGATCACTGTTGTTGATAGCCATGTTCGCGGCATAGGTGCCGTGCATACCCAGCATACCAAGCCAATAGGGCTCGCACCCGGGGTAAGCGCCCAACCCCATGAGTGTGGCTGTCACCGGGATGGCCAATTCATTGGCCAGATGCCTGAGCTCATCATGCCCGTTTGAGCTTATGACGCCGCCGCCGACGTACAGAATCGGGCGTTCAGAAGCCTCCAGCAATTCTGAAGCGCGGCGTAATTGCTGCTGGTGCGGCACAATGGTGGGGTTGTAGCTGCGCATGGAAACCTTGTCGTCATCAGGATAATCGAATTCGATAACGGACTGCAAAACATCCTTGGGCAAGTCTACAACAACGGGGCCCGGTCTGCCGGAGCGCGCCAGGTAAAAAGCGCGGCGAACAGTCAGCGCCAGGTCATTGACGTCCTTCACCAGATAGTTGTGCTTGGTGCACGGGCGGGTAATGCCTACGATGTCCACCTCCTGAAAGGCATCGTTGCCGATCAGTGGAGTGGGCACCTGTCCGGTGAAAACGACAATGGGGATGGAGTCGCAGTAGGCATTGGCAATGCCGGTTACAGTGTTGGTGGCGCCGGGACCGGAAGTCACCAGGGCCACGCCCACCTTTCCAGATGCGCGGGCAAAGCCATCCGCCATATGCACTGCGCCCTGCTCGTGACGTACGAGGATGTGCTTCAGTTCGTATTCCGGCAACACGTCATAAATATCAATGACCGCGCCCCCCGGGTAACCGAAGACCACATCCACGCCTTCACGAAGCAGGCACTCCAACAGAATCCGAGCCCCGTTCAACTGCATGTTAATTCTCCTCTTGCGAATAACGGTCCAAGATGGAGAGCATCTTGGTCTTGCCGCTCAGTTTCTTCTTCTTAATCTCCTTGACCACTTTCAAGTCATTCGGAGAAAGAATGGGCTTGTTTTCCAGCTTTTCGAGTTGTTGCTCGTACAACTGGTGTTCCTCCCATAGGGTACTCAGCTCGGCGTCCTGCTGGACATACTTCTCCAGCAAAGCGAGTTCGTGCGCTTCCATGGAAGTGTCTCCTTTGTTAGAGGTTCTATTCGTGGCCCGACGTCATCTTGCGCCAGGCCGGTTCTTCGTCATTTTCAATAAGCAACGTCTTGCTGCGGCTGGCCTGCCCGTTTTCAAGCTGCACGCGCGATGCACGCAGCCCGAGCGAGTCGGCCACGAACTTTTCCACTGCCTTGTTGGCTTTGTTGTCCACTGGAGGGGCCTGGATCTTGAGTTTCAGACGGCCCTGATAGATGCCCGAAATTTCGCAACGCTTGGCGCCGGGCTGGACCCAGACGGCCAGCCGCCAGCGCCCTGCGCCAGCTGGGGTGACGAACTCGGGATAAGACTCGGGCATGCTCTTCAACCCTCGTATTCCAACTCCGGCGGGTTGAGCGCCCCCGCCGGGCCACGGCCATGTTTATACAGCTACATCGTCCGGCTCATGGACATGGCCATCTGCATGAGCGACTGGACTACAAAGATCTTCACGAACTGAATAGCCAGCAAGACCACTATGGGTGATAGGTCTATGCCGCCAATAACAGTAAAGGGTAGCCAGCGCCGCACACGATAAAACACCGGTTCGGTCAAATTGCGAAGAATGCGTACGATCGGGTTGTATGGATCGGGATTCACCCAGGATAACAAGGCCGAGATGATCACAATCCACAAATACAATGTAAGTACAACATCAAGAACAGAAGCGATTGCTTGCAACAGATTGGAAAAAACGAACATCAACCCTCCCGCTATGCCTGAGGCCCCTGCCCAGGGCCAAGGCTTGAAAGAAATATGTGCAGCGCATCTGGCGCTTTTACGTCAAACAAAAACCGGACTATGGTGTCCAAGCCGCAGTTTGGTGCTATTCTTCATTCCTTTGTGCAAAGAATCAAGCAAAAAAACACCTGGAAGGCGTATTACGCCCTTGTTTTATGACCGACAAGACCTTCTGCCATTGGTAAAAGACGCACCAAGTCGCAAACCCTGGGCCATACTCCAAAAATCATTGATATGCAGATCCGCCTGCAGGCTTGGATTTTTATACGCCCAAAAATGCACCCCTGCAGCGCGAGCACTGCCCTGATCCAAATCAGAATCCCCCACGAACGCTATGCGTTCGGGCGATACACGCCACATTTGCATTATTTTGTTCATGCCCTCAGGGTGTGGTTTAGCCTGTACAATGCCGGCATGAATGACGGGTTTGAAGTATTTTTTCAGGCCGAAACGTTCCACAACCCAGCTCATGGTGTTGCTCCGGTTGGTGCTAATGCCCAACAGGTAACCATTGTCCCGCAACCGCTGCAGCAAATCGTACAGCCCCGGTTCAGGGCGCAGATGGGGCAGAATCTCTTCCACATAGTCCACTTCGCGGCGCACTCTGTCTATCTCGCCCCACATTTTCTGAGGCACGATGAAGAACAGCGACTCGCGCACGGTATGCGAATGAACGTAGGCTTCTTCTTCGGCATTCATGGGGCTCAGCCCCAATCGCGCGCGAATGGCATTGTAGTAAGTTCTGTTGGAATCCATGGAGTCGAACAACACTCCGTCGCAATCAAAAACAATACCCTTGATATCTGGAATGTTCTCAAGTGATGTCATGGCGTTCAAATAAGTCATCAGCACTCTCTATCAAAAAATAAATTGTAAATATGTTTACAGTCGCTTAAGCATCAGGAGACGGACAATATCACCGTACGCGCAACATCCAACCATTTCTTTTCAGGCTGCGGACGGCTCATGCCCGCCAACCGCCACCCCGGAGCAGTAACAACCTGCAAACCGGCATAGCCCTTGAACCGGGGGAAACGTGCTGCATATTCGCTGTTTTCAAAAGCAACAGGCGTAAGACCAGCTTCCAACCACTGGGCAACTAGCGCCTTATCTTCCGTAAACAAGGCCGCCTCCTGAGGCAAAAAAGCCAATATGCCGGCCACAACTTCAGGACCAGGCAGCGTACCTGCCTCCTCTGCATCAATGAGGGGCGCCTGCAAACCAGTTTCCGCAACGTCATCGGCATCTTTCATGATGCCTTCCGTATCTTCAGCTTTGCCGTCCAGCGCCGCACCAAAGCGTTCATACTGAGATGCCAACCCCTGGCTCAAATCCTTCAACTCCAGACTGCGCTCCTCGATATACCAGGCCAAAAGCAAGGTAAGCTGGGCCTGTGTCACAAGCGCCTGCGCCTTGGCCGCTTCCTCTTTTACAGCCTTGTCCCGGGCAGCTTTCGCCCCTTCCTCAGGCGTGGCGGCGCCACTGAAACTGGAAAGTTCCTGCATCTCATCAGGCCGCAACCCACTGACGTTCTTACCTTTCATGGCAGCTTCAGCAGCAGCGACAGCGGCCAATTGTCCAGGACCATCGAATTGCATGCCGTAGGAAACAGTTTCGCGCACCCAGGCCCTGGCCTGCTTGGGGGCAAATGGCAAGGATTCGGGCCGGAACATACCGCGCCCTTCCGCGGTCTCACCCTGCGCCAGACCAGGGTCAAAACACACCACGGCCTTAGGCGCTCTGGCAGACAGGTACGCGGCATGCAGACGCGGCACATTTATTACTAAGTTATCTGAAGTGGCGTTCGTGTCATCAGTCAATGACATGTTAGGCGCTCCTTGTTGTATTTGGCTCACTCGTCCTGGGAATCCGTATGGTGGCGCTCATAATGCTCGCAAACGCCCTCACAACATGGCATTTCCAGCAAGCAGAGCCCCACCCAGGAGTGGACACAACAGAGTACGTCGTTATCAGCGTCGTTATCTGCGTCGTTATCTGCGTCATAATCTGCGTCGTTAAAAGCGGCATCCGATGTATCGTTTGCAGCTCCACCAGCTTCGTCATCTTTTTCAGCGTCCAGACCTGCATCTGCAGCGCTCGTGTCATTAGCGCTGTCATCCACGACATGCAGCGCTTCAGAAAAGGGTCTCCATGTCTTGGTATCAAGCTGCCCCTTTGAGCGAGTGGGCGGGCCCTCTTCCGTCACAGGATCATAATTGTCGCAGGGAGAAGGTTGCTGCAGCATATTGCCGAGCCGTTCTGCCCAAATACGTGTGGCCAGCTCAATCTCCAGCTGAAAATTTTCAGCCTGTGCGAGAAAACGGTCGTATTCCTCTTCCCACCCCTGCAAGACTCTGCACTGCCATTCGGTATGCAGGCCGGGGTTTCTATGCGCCTCAAGCAGACAACGGCGCTGCATATAGTGAATGCAGTTCACAGCCGGCAATCTGGAGACAATAGTTTTCGATTTTGGAAACTTACGCTCGCTCATGATCCTATTCTTCAAAAATGGCGGCCGTTTGCGGCCTGGAAGGTCAGACCCCTTGCGACACAGGAGCGGATGATACGGACCTTGCTCCTGTTATGCAAGAATGAGCAGGCTTCACACACACCTTGCCCAGTAGGAAAATGTAAAAAAGCACCATTTACCCCGATCACGCATTGCAGTATATTCCAAAAAGGAAGGATGAATGCGAAGGCTTCGTTCAACGGATAGCCCCTTGGGATTGCACCTTGACCTGAAGCCCGAGCAAGCGTAATAGGCGGCAGCACCTTTCAAAACGGGCGTACTGGATAATTTTTTGCGGCAAAAGCCGCACAGCCCCGCGATGTGCGCGGCATCATTTTCAGTTCGAGCCAGAGACGGCAATTTCGCTTCTCTTTTCGAGTAATATGTGGAGGCAAGTATGATCGGCGGACTCGGCATCTGGGAACTTTTACTTATTCTCGCCATTGTGCTGATTATTTTCGGCGCAAACAAACTTCCCGAAATCGGTGGAGGCATGGGCAAGGCCATTAGAAATTTCAAAAAGGCCACCAATGAACCTGCTGAAATCGACGTAACGCCCAAGAAGGACGACGAGAAGGCGTCAAACGAGGATTCGGAAGACAGCAAGGAAAAAGATGCCTGATCCTTTGGGTCAGGTAAAAGTTTTCCAGTAATTAAAAAGTAAAACCGCGGCGGAATGCTTCCGTCGCGGTTGCTTTTTTTTGCTTGTTGCGTTGAACAACGCGCCAACGTCTTCCCTGCAAGTCAGTACCAGTCTTTTTACTGATTACTCCTGCTGCCCTACGGCACCTGGCAGCATGACACCCACTTCCTTGTCCCGGGCAAGATTCCAAAGCGCCCAGGTGTCATTTCGCAACGAAAGCTCATCCACCACGTCCACCTCACTCAGACTGCCCCCCACACCAATGCGAACAAGTTCACCGGCTCGGTAGATCTTTTCATCCGCCTTTTTAGGGTGAAGCGGCCCATTCGCCTGGGTGGAGCGCATGTTCTGCCCCTGTCCCTTATCGCTTCCCGGAGCACTTCCTGCATCGGCCATCAACGCGTCAGCCTTTTGCAGCATGTCCCTTCCCGCCGCTTCTTCCGTAAAACGTTTGCGGAGGACCACTTCTCCAGCAATCACCGCCAAAACACAGCGTTTATCAGCTCCAACGCGAATACGGCACTGTGCCTTTTTCGCATAGAGCGTCACTGCGGGCAGTTTAATCTCAACTTCGTCATGGGAGCCATGAAAAGGCTGCAAGGCCAGCCACCCTTCTCCTTGACTCATTTCCAAAACATAGACGCGCTCCGGACCGACGGCTACAGACTCTTGAAAACGCACCATCGCCGGCCCTGCCATACGAAAAACACTTCCATCCGGGAAATTCAGTGCAAGACGGGTGCCCTGATTTACTCGCACTGTTTTGGGTACCCCTAACGTATCTCCCAACTCCACGGGAGTTGCTTCGTTGGGCCCTTGTCCATCAAGCTCAAAAGCATGCCCCTGCAGCAGGGTAACCTCCAGGCCTGCACCTTCACCACCTGCATGGCACACATCATACAGGGCAACGAGGCTCACAGCCGCAAAAGGCAAAAGCGCTGCAAACAGCCACCTTCGCAAATGGATCATTGCTGCTGTCCTCCGCCTTGTGTGGAAGGTTGTGTCTCAGGGGATGGAGCCTGATTGTCAGGTTGCGCTTGCGGAGAAGGTTTTGTGGGTGAAGCTTGTTCCGGCTCAGACTTGGTTGCCGCTGGAATAACAAGTTGGTCGCCCTGGGCGGCACTTTCCGGCGCCATATTCTGGGCAGGCTGACCTTGCTGCGGCGTCTGCTCCATATTTTGCTGTTGTGGAGCGGCAGGCGCCCCCACCAGTTGATACCCCAACCCTCGAGAGGGCGCATAAGCGTCCAGCCGCTGTCTTAGCAATCCTTCATCAAGAAGCTCGATTTTCCAGATAGCGCCAACACCCTCTGCCTGCATATTCACGGCTGTAAGCTTGGCCCCCGCAATTGCAGGGCGAAATCCCTGCAGCACCCGCTCAAAGTCATACACAGCATCCGGAGAGGCGAACCCCTGCACCACCAATTGTACGGTGCCCGTGGCGGTTGTTGTTGCGCCAGCTGGTCCTGAATCCGGCCCATGCACCATGAAATACCAGCCCCAAAGCGTTACCCAGAGCGTTTCCAGATCAGAGCCTGCAGCTTCATACGCCCCCTTCCCGCCTTCCATCACGCCTTTCCAGAGGACGCCTTCATGGGTCAAACGCATACTTGGCACTGCGCCCTCTTGACGCGTAACACCTGTCAGCTTTTCCAACCTGGACAATGTTTCACTGCTGCCTTCGGGCGCCTGCGCCACGGAAAGCGAATATGGCAAGACAATGCCGGCAGTGAAATACACACCGCAGCGTTGCAGCAAGGAGCGCAACGCAGCCTCGTCCACAACAACGTCCACCCGCAGGACCATGCCGTCCACCCGCTCGCTAAGCGAAGGAGCGCCTTCCACCCGCGCCAACCTGGCAGCATGCCGTCCAAGAAAATCGTGCAAAAGCTCCTCTCGCTCCTGCTTCAGTTTCGAGGGAAGAAGCTCCAACGCCTTTTTGTAAACAGCTTCCCGCAGCGCATGTTTTGTGGCGCGTTGCACCCCAACATCCAGGGTTTCGTCAGCGCGCAATTGCCATAACGCCTCAATGGGTTCGGCATGCGCACCTGTTGCAATACAAAGCAAAATCAGCACCGTCACAACAATCAGCCGCTGCATGAGCGTCTCCTCTTTCAAATGATGTAGCCACACCAGAAAGGCGAGGCGTGGGCGATGCTGCCATAAACACGCCCCTTTTGCCAGCATCGCATGGGGTGTCTCGTGCATTGCACTGCCATTGCAGCCTCTTTTCCTTGACAAATCCATATTTCGAAACAGACAATGAACTGTAGTAATCTAACCATGCACTCCATAAGACGTTGCACAGCGAGCATCGCAAAGCATGAATAAAGCGGATACGCAAACAGACCTGACGAAAGCTGCACCCCAGAACCAGGAGAATAGGGAGCCGCCGCTCTCTTCAATTCGCAATTCTCCTGCTGGGGGGCATGTGGACGAACCACCCAAAATGTCCAGGCTGCATGACCTGGACGATAGCATTGTTCCCCTGCCGAAAGGGCAAAGGCTGGGACCATATGAAGTTCGTGGTTTGTTGGGTGTGGGCGGTTTTGGCATCACATATCGAGCCTTGGACCTGCATCTCAAACATCATGTCGCCCTCAAGGAATTTTTTCCTGTGGAACTGGCCAAAAGGGGCGAACGTCAGAAACTTGAACCCCGCACGCCTTTGCTGGCCGATCTTTTCGCCTTTGGCAAACGCTTCTTTCTGGAAGAAGCACGCACCCTTGCCCGCTTCAAACATCCCAATATTGTTCGTGTGCTTTCTTTTTTCCAGGCGAACAACACAGCCTACTTCGCCATGGATTTCGAAGTGGGACAAAATCTCAAACGCATACTCACCAGCAAGGGGCGCCTTGAGGAAGACGAACTCATAGAATTGCTGCACCCGCTGCTGAATGGCCTGGAAACCATGCATGGCCAGGGGTTCATCCATCGGGACATCAAACCTGGAAACATATACGTACGTAAATCCGGCGTACCTGTTCTGCTTGATTTTGGCGCCGCACTCAGACCGGAACACGGCGCCGCCAGTGTAGGACGCACCATGCTGACGCCTGGCTACGCTCCCCCGGAACAATACGATCGCTCCACCCTCCTTGGTCCCTGGACAGATATCTATGGCATGGCTGCTGTGCTGCATTGCGCAGTTTCCGGAACCAAGCCCGTAGAGTCCATCATCCGCAAGGCCGCGCAGGAAAGTTCACATTCGGACCCTTTGCTCCCTGCTGCTGAAATTGGCAAAGATGCATTCAGCCCCCAATTTCTCGCCGCCATTGACCGAGGCATGCGCATTGACAGCGACCAGCGCCCCCAGACAGTAGCGCAATGGCGGGCGCTTTTTCCTGCTGCCAAGACAGATAGGAGTGGCGCCAGGCCCTTACAAATAGACCAGGACAACACCCACCTGGAAGTGGCGCAGGAAGTGGAGAGCCCTCCATTGCCATCAGGGCTGGAATCATTCCGCCGCGGCATCCTGGTCAGCTCTGATCCTGAAAACGTCCGCATAGATTCTGTGCTGTTGCAAACCCTTTTACAGATGCGTGTGGAACACGCCACGACAAGTACAGAGGTGCTCGCCCTACTGCATAGCCGACATGCGGATATCATTTTATGCGATGATACGGCAGGAGAAGCGGGATTTGCAGAGCTTCTTGAGCACACCGCGCGTAAACTGTTGTGGACCCGCCCTCCAATTGTGCTGCTGCATCGAGAAACAGCCGATCCAGCGCTTTATCCTTCAAGCATCGCCAGGGGCGTTTCGGCCTGCATCCAACGCCCTTATGAAATGGAAGACCTGGAGCAGGCTTTGGTCGGCATAGCCAAAATGCAGCAAACCTATGCAGTGGAAGAATCTTTGCTTGCAGATGCATTCCGTTTGGCTGCCCAGGGACGACACGGGCGTGCGCTCAAGCTTTTTGCAGATGTTCTCGGCATGGAGGAAGAGGCTAACAGCCTTGGCGAGCCAGGCTACACAGAGCTTTCTTGGCGAGGGATGCGGCACCTGGCCCTGCGAGAATACGTTCAGGCTGTAAATGCCTTTGCCCGGGCCAGGGGAATGTTGCAACTGCTGGCAGAGGCGTATGGCGGGATGGGGGAATCATACCGCCTTACGGGCAGCATGGAGCGGTATTTGGAGTCGGCGAAAAAAGCGGCTTACCAGGGCAAACGCTATGAACGCATGCTTGTTCGCCGCTGTGAACTGGCAGCAATATTGAGTGAATCTGCGGAAACTGAAACCGAGAATGAGATCATCTCCGCGGGCAAGGCGCTAGGAGCCCAGGGACTGCGCCTGCTGCGCATTGGCGATTGTGCAGGCGCATTGGGCGCCTTCAATCAGGCGCTGACTCTTATTCCAGATGACCCGGCATTGTATCTGAATATAGCCAGAACCCACTGCCGTTTGCGCAACCACAAGGCAACCATGGCGCATCTCGATAAGGCGTTGCGCCTCGACCCGGTATTTGCCCCCGCCTTGCGGCTGCGCACCATGCTGGAAAACGGCGACTGGCCACAACCTGAAACAATATGAGTAAGGCTCAGGAATTCTGCTTTTGATCGTTCGCCCCTGTGGCGGGCTTGCGGGAATTCCCTTTTCTAGGCTTACGCTTGCGTTTACGCTGTGTCGCCTTCTGCGTCTGTTTCTGCCCTTCGGGCTCTTCCGGTTTGCTGATCAGGGAGCGTTGATACAGGTTGTCTAGCAGCATTGCCAACAACTGATGCGCGTCTTCGTCCTCGGCCAGTTTTTTGGCAGAAGGCAGAAAGCGCCTGACACGTTCCTGCTGCACATGGGAAAGCTTACGCATTTCAGATTCAAGCATCGTGGTCAGGCGTTCTTCAATAACCCCGACAACATCCCCCTCTTCTGGCAAGGCAAGTTCCTGCATGGGCACACTATAACGTGAAGCGAGCTTCAGCATTTCGCCTTTCTGCACGAAATCCACAAGTGTGATGACGGTACCTGAGGCGCCGGCGCGCCCTGTACGGCCAGCCCTGTGTATGTAGGATTCAGGATCTTCAGGGGGCTCATACAAGAAGACATGGGAAAGTTCCTGAATGTCGATCCCACGCGCCGCGACATCCGTGGCCACCAGAAAACGCAACTTGCCCTCTCGAATGCGGCGAAGCACCACTTCGCGCTTGTTCTGATTCAGGTCCGAGGATATTTCCTCGGCGTCAAAACCGTGCTGTTTCAGGACTTCGCTAACATAATGCACGTTGCTTTTTGTATTGCAAAAGATGATGCCTGAAGAGGGATTTTCCATCTCAATGATGCGAATAAGCATTCGCTCGCGCCCCATCTGGGGTACTTCACAGTACAGGTGCAGGCTCTCGGCAACATGCATCTGCTTGCCTGAAAGGCTGAGCATCTCTGGCTTGCGCAAAAATTCATCGCCAAGCCTGATCACGCTCTGCGGATATGTGGCGGAGAACATGTAGGCGCCCTGCAGCTTGCGGGGCAGATACCGCTGCATCTCTTTCATGTCGGGGTAGAAGCCGACAGAAAGCATGCGGTCTGCCTCATCAAAAACAAGGTAACGCAGGTCGTCCAGATTGAATGCGCGCTTGAGAAGGTGGTCCAGCACACGCCCTGGAGTTCCCACCACGATGTGCGCGCCCTGCTTGAAAGCCTCGATTTGATCACGATATCCCACGCCGCCGTATACGGCGGCTACGCGCATACCGGAATCGCCACACAGCTTTCTGGCTTCCTCAGCCACCTGCACACACAGTTCACGCGTAGGCACCAGCACCAGGGCCTGGCAATTAACAGCAGAGGAATCCAGCTTGTCCAGCAAGGGCAGGACAAAGGCTCCTGTCTTGCCACTTCCGGTCCTGGCCTGGACCATCATATCCTTGCCTTTAAGCAAATACGGAATGGCCTTCTCCTGGACTGGAGTCAGGCGGCTCCATCCAGCCCGTTTACAAGCCTCCTGCAAAGGCAGGGGCAGATCTTCTAGCATTACACCAGGGAACTCCTGGGTACGGGGTTGGTCAGAATCAGCCGATGCAGTGACGTCAGCCGGGGTATCATTGTCTTGATTCATAATCTTCCTGTTATGCGGGGGGCAATCTCAATATGAAACCCCACCCTGAAATAGTTTTGTACCTCGCCACAAGGCGGGGCAAAGCGACACATGTCGCAGGAACAGCTTGAAAACGCGTTTTGCCAGGAAAAATGATATGCACAGCAGTGCAATTGAACGCTAAGCAGCCCAACGACGCCTGGAATCGGGATCAGAGTACTTCCATTGGCTTCAAGAGAAACCACCGACGACGGGCCTTGGCAGTGTCGCGCCTTTCAAGGCTACAAAAAAAGAAATCCAGAATACGCTCGTTTCGGTAGAGCGACAAACCCGAAGCACCTCACGGCAGACAACCTTACAGCAGATTGCAATGCTTTTCCAGTAGTCACAGAAAGCTGCTGCGTTGCCGGAACGGAGAGTAAAAAGAAAGCTGAACAGCTGGAAACGAGGGGGGATGTTACAGCTAAGGGGAATAAATGGTAGAAGAAAGAAAAACCTGCCGACCAGGACATACGCCCTGACCGGCAGGTCGGAAGTGCAATGGAAACTACAGAACTTTCACGTTGGCGGCGCGAGCGCCCTTCTCACCGTGTTCGATCTCGAATTCCACGCTAGCGCCTTCCTGCAGGGTCTTGAAACCGCTGCCCTGGATGGCGGAGAAGTGCACGAAAACGTCTTCGCCGTCTTCCTGCTGAATGAAACCGAAACCCTTGCTGTCGTTAAACCACTTCACTTTACCTTGGTAAACCATGCTACACATCCTTTCCAGTTGAGTTGATGGGGTATGCTGCTGCAAAAAGCACCTCTTAACGCTTTTTGCTTTGCATTCTTTCTTGTTACAAAAATTTGTAAGGCGTTATTCGCCTACAGTCACCAGTTCGAGCTCGAAGTTGAGGCGCTTGCCTGCCATGGGGTGGTTGCCATCGAGGGTCACCACGTCATTTTCGATATTTGAAATAACGAAGTAAACCACCTGGTCTTGCACATTGGCTTGCAAAACCATCCCTACTTCGGGATTTTCCACGGGCAGTTCGGACAGGGGAGAAGAGATGACCATGTCATCCACGTGAGGGCCATAAGCGTCATCGGGTTCGATGCTCACATTTTTCTTTTCACCCACTTCCATGCCTTCCACCGCATTTTCGAAACCAGGAATGACGGTGCCTTCGCCCAGGACGAAAGACAGGGGCTCCCGCTCTGCCGAGGTGTCGAAAACGGTGCCATCGTCAAATGTCCCGGTGTAATGGACAGAGACTTCTGATCCTTTAGTTGCTTTGGTCATGACTAGTGGCTCCTGTTTTTCGCGTTGTGCTGCCAGACATTGCGCAACGACCCGGAGCGATAAGCCAAGCCGAAAGCAAGATCCATAAAACGGCAACAATGATGTGGACCTGTAATTGAAATGTCACGATGCAGAGTTTCTGCATCATATATAATAAAGCGGGATGATTTATGTAAAATGGGCGTAGGGCAAAAAGACACGGATCGCAGAAAAGCGTAGTCGTGATGCAGCGACAATCTTTTTTCGGGGGAAAAAGCCGGACCAGTTGCCCGGTATGAAAAAGCGGAGCGTGTTACCATCAAAAACTGCAAAAACGTAGTTGCTGTAAGCGTCTATCTCGTTACGTTGTGTTCTACGTGAAAGTGCTACGTTGCAGGCAGAAGGCTCTGTGGATGATGAAGCGACAGCACGGCGGTACACTTATTCATCTACGGCAACATCTACTTTTGCATCTGTGCTTTTGAAGACAGGAACCATTCCCTTTTCAAAATCTGCACAACACGTCTTTCAACTGAACCACTGCCGCAATATGCGGCTACAGGGTGATTCACTAGCCTAATCGTTCTGGCAATGCAAGCAAAAATTTTCTGAAATTACAGACATGCCTGATTTTTTTTTGAAATAACACCATCCGGCACAAGGATAAAACCGAACAACGGTCAAGGCTTGGACAGGACAGACAGATTGTTGTTATCCTCTCGAAGAGCAATTGGAAAGGGCCACCCTAACCAATATGCCTCGTCACCTTTATAGCGACTACCCGACAAAAATGATGCAGGCGCCCCCCATATCAATAGGGTTGATTTTATTCCTCCGTGGGACGACCTGCCCCATAAACCGATAGAAGACCAAAAGCGCATGCTCAACGTATTCATACCAACAGGAGAAAGTATATGAATGACAACATTCCCTTGAAGCAACGCATCGAAGAAGAGCTCCAGGCGCTGCGTGAAAGTGTAGCCGAACGCGAAAAAGAAGTTTCACCTGTCGCCCCTGACGTATCCATAGGGCGTCTTTCTCGATTGGATACCATGCTCAACCAGGGGATCAGCGAAAGCACCCTCTCCCAGGCGAGAGTCAGAATCCTCAAGCTCGAAATAGCGCTCAAACGCCTGGAGCAGGACGAGGAATATGGCTATTGCATTGAATGTGGAGCCGCCATCCCGACGCCCAGACTGCTGGCAATTCCTGAAACAGAATATTGTGTGGATTGCGCAGAGTGACTGCCCTCCCCGCCACATCGCCCCCGACGACTGGGGGCGCCTGGTTCGTCTACATCCTGGAATGCAACGACAAAAGCTTATATTGTGGCGTAACAACAGATATTTCGCGAAGATTGCAGGAACACCAGGGGGAGCGACCAGGAGGTGCCCGCTACACACGGTCCAGAAGACCTGTGAAGCTTGTTGCCTGGGCAAATGCCCAGGATAGGGCAACGGCTTGTAGTATTGAATCAAAGGTAAAACGACTGCCACGAGCTAAAAAAATTGCTTATCTGGCCACTATAACTACGGATACTCTTGAACGATAAGGCGCTGGACGCTCAGTTCGCAGCTGCCACGGGAACCCGGAGTTCCTGCCCCAGCTTCAGCACGTCCTTGTCATTCAGACCATTCGCTTCAAGCAAAGCCTTGGTGCTGACACCGTGGGTTCTCGCAAGGGACCAGATGGTGTCTCCCTTCTTCACACGGTAGACCCTTGTCTCCACGCGCTGTCCCGCGGCGGCAGAGGCTGTTCTGGTGGCCTCATTCCCTGCCGTCTTGTTTGCAGCTTGCGCCTTGCCCACGGGAATTTGCAGCTTCTGCCCTATCTGCAACAAAGAGCGAGCAGACAGGTTGTTGGCGGTCAGTACATCCTTTTTGCTCACGCCATAATGCTTGGAAATACTCCAAACGGTATCGCCGGCCGCCACAACGTGAACCCGAGTCCCTTTGGCAACGGGCACGGAACTGGCGGAAGCCTTGGCAGTGGCACGCGCATTGACTTTAGGGGTGGCGTCTGCCTGCACAGCCTGCCCCTTTTTTTCGGCGTTTGCAGCCACAGAAGCAGGAGCACTCTTTGCACCGGGGATATGCAGTTTTTGGCCAATCTGCAGCAACGTTTTCCGAGAAATGTTGTTGGCCTGCAGAATGGAGCGGACGGTCACGCCGTATTTCATGGCAATGCCGGAGAGCGTTTCGCCCCGCTTCACCTTGTGCTCAGCGCCGTTGGCCAGAAATTCTTTGTGTTTGCGCTTCTGCTCTGCGTACACCTTAACTTCATCGGCGCTCATGATCACCCTACGCCCTGCAATGAAGCGCTTGGAGTAATGATTGTCGAAAGCATTGTCGATGCGCACGCTGGAACCGGCGTGGGGACTGTGGATGAATTTGCCGTCGCCAATATACAGGCCGGCATGTGTGGAGCGACGCGAACCGATGCGACGTGAGTAGATCAGGATGTCGCCAGGCTTCAGGTTATCCTTGTCTACAGGGATGCCGGCGTGCAACTGCTCCCGGCTGGAGCGCGGCAACTTAATGCCATGTTTGGAAAAAGACCATACGAGGAATCCCGAACAATCAAATCCCGTGGAGGGGGATGTGCCGCCATAGCGATACGGGGTGCCAAGCTGACTTCTGGCGGTATCGATGACTTCCTGGGCGGCGTCCACGCGCTTGCGCTCTTCGTTGGCCTCGCGAAACTTTTTGGCCTCTTTGGCTTTTTCCAGGCGCGCCTGTTCGGTGGTGGTGGCGGAGGCGCCTTCATTAAGCGAAGAATGCTTACGGGAAGCGCCGTCAATTTCCGCTGTGGATGTATTTTTATGGGCGCAACCGGCCATAAGCATCAAAGTGATGCTGAGCAAAACAACGCCAAAACTGGAAGTCATTGGTATATCTAGAGAATAAGAGAAAGTGCTATCTTTACGACCGTTGTGAAGCTTCTTCAAAAGGGGCTCCTTCCTTCTCGGCCTTTGGGACACCCCGCAAAAAGCCTGGCAGAAGAGGAAAAAGTGTGAAAAACTTGAATTGGAAATCTTTACCAATTTGTTACAATACTTGGCAAGTATGAGAAAAATTACAGTTTAGTAATCAAACAGGACGTCAGGAGGTGTAAAAATCTAAGAAAAATCTAGAAATTACAAGATACTGCGGCACTCTTCGAACCATTTTTCAAAACACTCTCTGGCCCGCTCTGCAAAAAGTTTCTTGCGCATTCTCTTGGGAGCACGACGTTCCAGGGGAGGCGTAAGTCCAAAATTTGCGTTGGATGGCTGAAAATTTTTGACCGGTGTCTGCAAATGCTGCAACAGCCCGCCCAAGGCACTTTCCACCGGAGGCAGCACAGGAGGGGCGCCATGCAACACCCCAGCCAGCAAATGCCCCAACCATAAACCGCAGGCCGCCGACTCCACATACCCTTCAACACCCGTAATCTGCCCTGCCAAATGTATATCCGGCCGCGCCAGCAGTTCAAGATGTGGCCCGAGAACCTTTGGCGCATTCACGAAGGTATTGCGGTGCACGCTGCCCATGCGCTCAAACTCTGCATTCTCAAGGCCGGGTATCATACGAAAGACGCGTCGCTGCTCGGGATAGGCGAGCTTGGTCTGACACCCCACAAGATTAAGCATGCTGCCGGCTGCGTTCTCAGCACGGAGCTGGACAACAGCAAAGGGGCGCTCACCGGTGCGCGGATCAACCAGCCCCACCGGCTTGAAAGAGCCGTAGGCCAATGTCAGCTCACCGCGTTCGGCCAATGTTTCGATGGGCAAACACCCTTCGAAGTGTAGCTCTTTTTCGAAATTTTTAGATGGCACCTTCTCCGCCTCCAAAAGCGCATTGCGAAAGCGGTGGTACTCTTCTTCATTCATGGGGCAGTTGATATAATCCCCTGCGCCCTCTTCCGCCTCTTCCTGCTCGTAACGCGAAGCCCTGAAAGCCTTGGACATGTCCACACTGTCCGCATGCACTATGGGAGCGATGGCATCATAAAAATAGAGATGCTCGCCACCCATGGCGCCAGCAAGGCTGGAGCTCAACGAATCCGAAGCAAGGGGGCCGGCCGCAATCACAACTTTACGGGCGCCCTCCAACTGGGGGGCATCCAGGCCCGTAACTTCCTGGCGTTCGAGGTGTATCAGGGGGTTATGCTCCACCAGTCTGGTCATGCCGGCGGCAAAGCGCTCCCTGTCCACAGCCAGGGCCTTACCGGCAGGGATACGGGTATCCTCGGCCATTTGAATAACCGCACTGCCCAGCATGCGCATTTCCCGCTTCAAACGGCCTATTGCGGCGTCAGCATCATCAGAACGCAAGGAATTGGAGCACACCAGCTCGGCCAGATCGCCCCCCGTATGCGCCGGGGTATTCTTTTCGGGGCGCATTTCAAACATGCGCGAGGCAAAGCCGTGTCTGGCAAGAGCCAACGCACACTCGCACCCTGCCAGACCGCCGCCGACGATGGCGATAAAGCCCTCTGCTTGGGCGTCAGTAGTGGAAAAGTTGTTTTCGTTCATATTCTATTTCGCGGGGCTTGTTATCTCGTCCGCAGGCCGGAGCTCTTACCGTGTTGGGGCGTGCTTGGCAATGGGTAGTACACCTACTCGCCGAGTATTTCTTTGATACGCATGCGAACGTCCCGGATTGCCAGTTTCAGAGAGGCAAGGTGCGCTTCACTGGCGGCCTGGCCCTTTTCCTTTGCCGCCATCTCCAGGGCAAAAGCCCGCTGCCACAAAATATCAGCATTAATGGTGGTTGATGCGCCTTTGAGAGTGTGCGCCCGTTTGCGCAGGTCCTCAAGGTTTCCAGCTCCCAAAGCGGCATCCAGGTTGCGCGTTCTTTCATCCAGATCAGCTAAAAAAACTTCATAGATCTTATCCACAAACTCTTTATCGTTATGCAGTCGCTCCAGGGTCTTGGCATGATCCATTATACCTGAAGCATCGCCCCCTTTGGAGTGTGGAGCTCCATCCAGGGCGGAAATTCCCTTTGCAGGTTTTTCTCCGGCAAGCACTTTGCCCAGTGCTTGCTGCAACACAACGGGATCAACCGGTTTTGCCACCTGTCCGTCTGTATATTGGGCAATATCTTTTGCCTCTTTGCTGGAAAGAACAAAGGCGGTGATAACAATTATCGGCAGATCGGGATTCCATGCCCCCTCTCCTTTCCGAATCATTCTGGAGGCTTCCAGGCCGTCCATCTTTGGCATCTGTATATCCATAAGCACAACATCTACAGTTTCGCGCTGTAGCACTTCGAGCACTTCGTTCCCGTCACACGCAATAAGAGTCTCCATGCCATAGTGCTGCAACAGCCTTTGGAGGAACAATCTGTTGGTCGCGTCGTCTTCGGCAATCAAAACTCTTGGAGCAGGGGCTTGCCCTTCCCAGATGACACTATAAACCACACCAAGACTCCTTATATACCTTTATTTATTTGTCCCCCTGACAATTGCACCACGTTGCATAAAAACACAAGTCCACGATTGTACGAGCTTATTGTTTTACAAAAGACTGAAAACTACGCCTAAAAAGCGTATATCATCTGCGTGCGATAAAGAACGGCTTGATACTGCTGTATAAATCGAGTTATGATTACAGAAGTAGGGGGGAATCAGCTTTTTGCCGCCAGGAGTCCCCCTGCATCATATATTGTCGCGTCACCATCTATAAGCAATGGTTCCGCGGCTACTTACGGTGTTTGCCAAAAAATCAGGAAGCATCGTTGGCCTGGAAACATTGTTTTCAGTTGCCCGAAAATTTTGGGAGCATGCACAATGCAAATAGACGCCGCAGGTTGCAGCGACGTTGGACGCAAGCGAGAAGAAAACGAGGATTCCTTTTTTTTGGACAAGGAGCTTGGTTTTTTTGGCGTAGCGGATGGTATGGGCGGCCATCAGGCTGGTGAAGTCGCCAGCAAAAAGGCAGCAGATGCCGTTCAGGACGCCCTACGCCGTTTCGTCCAAAATGGGGAGCAACATGGCCTGCGCGACGACACTCTCACTGAAGAGGCCCTGATTCTGGCGGCCAGTTTTCGTGAAGCTAACAAGGCCGTCTTTCAGAAGGCCAAAACCAGCGAAACGAAACGCGGCATGGGCACGACCCTCTCCGTTGTCTTCTTCACGGGGATGACCCTGGCCATATGCAACGTGGGGGACAGCCCGATTTATCTGATACGCAAGGGCAAGGTAGAGTTGCTTTCTCAAACCCATACCGTTGAAGCGGAACTGGCGCTTTTGCAGCCCCAGCATCCGAATGCAGGAGCCGGGCGCTACCACCACATGCTGACGCGGGCGGTAGGCATTCAGGAAGAAGTGGAACCCAGCCTGGCTGAGGTGCAGGCCTTTGACGGCGACAAGGTCGTTATTTGTTCCGATGGTTTGTCAAACAAGCTGGACCCCGATGAAATAGCCGAGATAGTGACAAAGCACCCTCCGCAGGAGGCTTGCGCCACCATGGTGGATATGGCCAATGAACGTGGCGGGGAGGACAATATTACGGTTGTGGTTCTGAGCTTTTCCAAGCATCTGAAGCCGGCAGGTAAAGTATTGGGGCTGTTTTCCAAGCTGGTAGGCCGCTAACGCCATTTTTTGCTGGATCTTGGTAACAATTGGCAATGGCGTAAGAAATCACAGCCGACCGCGACAATGAAAAACGTATGATGCTGCCTCGTGCAATTTTGGGACATCGTACGCGAAACTCCAAACGGGGATTCGCAAACAAGGAGGATCGGCAATGGCCACGGTGAAGTTGCTCTACGAAGGGGATGTCCAGGGAGAATATGTGATCAACCCGGGCGAGACCCTGTCCATAGGCAGACGCGACACCAACAACATCGTCATCGAGAACCTCGTTGTTTCCGGATCACACGCCAAGCTGGATGCCCTGGATGAAGGGTACCTGCTCACCGACCTGCGCAGTAAAAACGGCACCTTTGTTAATGAAGTGCCTATTAATTCCCACTGGTTGCAAGACGGCGACGTTGTACGGATAGGCAAGCACAGCATACAACTGGTGGTTGATGAAGATGAGGCGTTTGCCCTGGACGTGGAAGACACCATGGATGAAACCATGGTCTTCGGCTCCAGTGAGTTTTCCCAAAGCATCACTGCGCAACAGGCTCCTGCAATCCTGACGTTTTTAAAAGGAGGGCAAGGTGATCATGCGCTGGCGAAAAAACTCACTAAGCTGGGCAAAGACTATTCCAACGACATTGTGGTTTCCGGATTTGGCGTGGGCCAGACGGCAGCCACCATCAGCAAGCTGCCGGAAGGCTATTTCATCAGCTATGTCACAGGCATGAGCAAGCCTAAGATCAATGGCAAGACCGTGACGGAATCCCGCAAGCTCGAGGAGTTCGATGAGATCGAAATCGGCGCCTCCAGACTGCAATTCTACTACAAGTAAGCAAAACGCAAATTAGGCACACGCACAACAGCTTGGGCGCCATGGGTCTCTTAAAACGCTATCCCGCCCTGTTCATGGGGCTTGCCATCACCCTTGTCTTTCTTTGGCTGGGGATGGTGCGCGTTGAATTGATCGACAGCCTTGAACTCAAATTTTACGATATCCGAATGGGCCTCATCGCCCAGCCAGAAACACAGAGCGATATTGTCCTCGTCACCATAGATGACGACTCCCTGGACAAACTCGGGCGCTGGCCCTGGCCGCGGAGCCTTCTTGCACAAGGGCTGGACAAGATTAATCAGGGCGCCCCTCGTCTGATAGGCATGAACATCCTTTTCAGTGAAGAAGAGGAAAGCAGCGGTCTGAAAGTCCTGGCCACGCTGCAAAATCTGTATAATGAAAAAAAGCTCCAGAGTTCCAGCGTAGACGCCTTCGGGTTTTATCAGGCCATGCTCCGCATGGAGCGGGAGATAGACACCGACGCCATACTGGCCAAGACCTTGGACCAGTTGGAAAATGTTGTTTTACCGGTTGTTTTTTTGCCCTCTGTGGCGGTGGAAGGCAATCTCCAGCCTGAAGCTGCGCTCAAAGAACTCTCCATTAACAATGTAAGAAAACCCAAAAACGCACAGGTTCCCAAAGCCAGCGAAATTCTGCTGCCCATCCCGGTGCTCATGAGCCAGGCAGCAGGCATGGGGCACATATCCCTGTCTACAGACGCTGACGGCAAAGCGCGCAGAGAAGCCCTTCTCTATGGATACCGCGGTCTCTACATCCCCTCTTTTGCATTGGAACTGGCGGCTCTGGCACAAGGCATTCCGCACAAGAACATCTCCGCCGTACTTGGCGACCATTTGCAATTGGGGCAAACACGCATCCCCCTCACATACGACTCGACCTTTCTGGTCACCTACAAAGGGGGGCGCAACTCCTTCAAGCGATACCCCTATTACGATGTAATCACAGATAAAATCCCCAAAGAAGTATTCAAGAACAAAATAGTGCTCGTCTCTGTTGCGGCCGCAGGCATCATCAATCCCCTGGCCACGCCCACAGATGCCCACATGCCTTTGGGGGAATATACCGCACACACCCTTTGGTCTCTCTTACAAGGCACATATATTGAGAAACCCTCTTGGAACGAAACCGCGGAACTCGCTGCCATTCTCCTGCTGGGACTGGTCATAGCCCTGGCGCTCCCTAAAATGCGGGCGCTTTCCGCAGGGCTTACATTCCTTATTTTGGCCGCCGGCCTGCTCGGGGGAGCAACATGGCTGTTCGTTGCAAAAGGATTATGGGTCACCACCAGCTATCCGCTGTTGCAACTGGTCACTGGCTATATTGGCGTTGTCAGCCTGAAATACTTTGTCACGGAATCCGACAAGGAAAAAGTCGAAGGCGAATCGGCCGAGTCCAATCGCATGCTGGGCATATCCTTTCAAGAACAGGGGCGCCTGGACCTGGCTTTTGACAAATTCCGCCGCTGCCCCGTCGACCAGGGCATGAAGGACATCCTTTATTCCCTGGCGCAGGATTACGAACGCAAACGCCAATTTCAACGCGCCGTGGCTGTGTACGAACACATCGAAGCCCACGACCCCGGCTACAAGGACGTCAAGGCACGCAAATCACGCCTTGTCCAGGGCGGGGAGACTGTCGTCCTTGGCTCCGGAGCGTATGATCCGCTGCTTTCCACCACCACCGACACCCGCCCCACACTGGGGCGTTACGAGATCGTCAAGCAGCTCGGCAAAGGCGCCATGGGCATTGTCTATCTGGGCATGGACCCGCGCATAAACCGCACCACCGCCATCAAAACCTTTCAGTTTCCCGAAGAAGCCGATCCCGACCAAACCGCCAGCCTCAAGAAACGCTTCTTTCAGGAGGCGGAAAGCGCCGGTACCCTGACACACCCCAATATCGTTACCATTTACGATGCAGGCGAAGAGCAGGACCTGGCCTACATTGCCATGGAATACCTCGAGGGGCATGACCTGACCCGCTATACAAAAAACGGCGCGTTACTCGGCCTGCAAAAAGTGGTGGATTACATGGGCGATGTTGCCGAGGCTTTGGACTATGCTCACCAAAAGGGCATCGTGCATCGCGATGTCAAACCGGCAAACATCATGCTTCTGGACAGCGGTGTCATCAAGATTACGGATTTTGGCATCGCACGCATCACGGCAAGCTCCCAGACACAGACTGGCGTGGTCAAGGGCACCCCCCATTTTATGTCGCCAGAACAAATTTCCGGAGAAAAGGTCGACGGCCGCTCAGACATTTTTTCCCTTGGCGTGGTGCTTTTTCAATTGCTGACCGGCAAGCCGCCTTTTACGGGAGACAGTCTCGCCTCCCTGATGCACAAGATAATGAATACCCCGCATCCTGACGCCCGTACTCTTAACCCGAAAATTCCAAAGGCTGTCATTCAAATCATTGATAAAGCCATGACCAAAGAGCGGGATAAGCGCTATCAGACAGCGGGAGAAATGGCCCGCCATCTGCGTTTTGTCTCCAGAAAACTCGCAGAGGCCCTGAGCCGGAAAAACGCCCCGAACCCTACAGACAAAGCATGATGACAACGACGCCCCATGGCGCTGCAGACCATTCCAAGACGATATCATGATGCACACGCCCAGCCTTGACGTCCGCGGGCGAACCTTCCTGCAGAACCTGCCCCTGCTTTTACTTTGCCTTCTTCTCGCTTGGAGCGCTGGCTTTGGCTCGCGCATGCTGGACGCGCTGAAATGGGGCGCCCCTCAATACCAATTGCAAGGTGAGCCGCTACAGGCAACCCACGATGCATATTACTGGCTTGCTGGCGCCCGTGGCGTTGGCAACGCCCAAGGGAAACCGCTTTCCCGTCTTGCCAAATGGGGGGGTGATCTTCTGAACACCCCACCCGGTGTCCCGGCCTTCTGGATGCCTGCCCTGTTCGCCGGTGCTGCCGGAGCCATTACCGTGCTTCTTGCCTGGAGCCTGGGATTAGGCGGCGCCGGACTTGTGGCGGGCGTTCTGGTTGTTCTCGCTCCGGGGTATTATTTCCGAACAAGGCTCGGCTTTTTCGATACCGACATGGTCACCCTGTTCTTTCCCCTTGCTCTTGTCTGGGGGGTACTGCTGGCAATGCGAAGCAGCCTTGCTGCCAAATGGCTCGGGAAAGAGAACAGCCAACACTCTCCGGAATCTACAAACACCAGCACCGGCATCTGGCCTCCCCTCTGCTGCATCCTCTTTGGGTTGTTGGCGAAATTTGGAGCAAGCTGGCACGGACAGATTGAGACTTTCACATTGTTGCTTCTGCTCACTGCAGCAGTTTTGACTCCTGTTTTGATTCGACCGGGACGACGCAGCCACGTGTTGTTCCACTTGACGCTCTTCGCTATTGCCGCATTTTACGCTCCCATTGGGGGCGCTGTGTCGCTGCTTCTTTTGGCTGCCGCCCTATGGCTTGCACCAGTAAAGCGCGCCCTTGCTTCTCCTTATGGCGCTTGGGGAGCGGCGGCCATGTTGCTCCTCTTTGTGCTCTTTGGCCCGGGCGCTCACGTTTTGGGCAACGCCTTGGATATAATGGGGCATCTTTCCAAATCCGCTGCCGAAAATACGCCAGGTGGAATCAAATATCCTACGGTGACCGAGAGCATAACAGAAGCGCAAAACATGGACTTTGGCGCTCTGCTGCGCCACATCCACCCGTGGCGCTGGCTGGCTGCGTTGGGCCTGATCGGCTATTTTTGGCTTGCCATCCGCCGCCCCCTTGCGCTGCTGGTGCTACCTCTGCTCATTCTCGGCGGGGCATCTATATATTATGGAGGTCGCCTGGCCATGTTCGCCCCCTCAGTTGCAGGATTGGGCCTGGCCTGGCTGCTCACGCTTCTTGCCGCACCACTGCAGCACAAATTCCCAGGCAAGACCTGGACCAACTGGGCAACAGCAGGGGGCGCGCTCATCATGGCATTGATTCTGGCCGTCCCATCGTTGCGGGTTTTCACGGCGCTGCCCCCCCAACCTGCCTTGTTGCAACAGGAAGCCAAGGCGCTGCAGGTATTGGATGCAGCCGCACCGGCGGACGCTACAGCCTGGATATGGTGGGACTGGGGGTATGCGACGCAGTATTACGCAGGCCTGAAAACACCGGCAGACGGCGGTCGCTTTTACGGGCGCAATATCTTTGCGCTCGCCAGGGCACTGGCGACCCCCTCCGCTATGGCGTCACAGCAAATCATCCTGTTCAGCGCCATGCACGACCTGAAACCCTGGACCATATGGGATGCACAATCCCCAGAACGCGTGCAGCATTTTCTCGACAGCCTGGATCAGGTATCATACGGATTTGCCGCGCCTGAACGACAGTATGTGGTTGTGACACTAGGGTACTTGCAGGTCATGCGCTGGCTGACCTATTATGGAACCTGGGACGTAACAAAAGGCAGGGGCATCCGCGCCGGCATTACGATTTTGGACCGCCCATTTGAACTGGACGAAAACGGAGCGCTGCATATTCTGGGCGTGGACGAAAGACCTCTGCGGTTGAACGCGGCGCACATCGCCCGCCCAGAAGGATTGCAGAGTGTTAGCTACTCCAACGCCGGAGACCTTCATTTGCTGGTAATACCGGAAGCCAACCAGGCTTTTATCATGGATGCACTGGCCTGGAACACAACAGCCATGCGCTTGCTTTTCGGACCTGCTGCTGCGACAAAAACGGCAGCCCAGCATGACTTGGATGGCCACTTCCGCCTAGTGTACGATGGTTTCCCCTATGCACGTGTTTGGGAAGTCGTGCAAAAAACTGCCCCCACAAACAAGAGGCAGCAATGAGCAAACAGTCGTTCGACGTAATCGCCAGCCGCGCCCAAGAACTTCACGGGCAGGTGAGAAACATATTGATGATCGAGGACAGTAAACTCATATCCTCATTCATCAAACGCAATCTGGAAGAAACACAGATTTTTTCCGTGACGGTTTGCCATACCCTGGCGGAAGCCCAGCAAACCATAAAAAAACACGGAGCCGATTTTTTCGCAGCCCTTCTTGACCTCAATCTTCCCGATGCAAGTGATGGCGAAGCAGTTGACCTTGCCATGGAGTACGGTATTCCCTCCATCGTGCTGACTTCGCTCATTGACGACAAACTCCGCGAGCGTGTGGAATCTCAGGGTGTTATCGACTATGTACTCAAGAGCAGGGACGCTACGAGCCAGGTGCTCGAAATACTTATCCGCCTCATAAAAAACAGGGATGTAACCATTCTCGTGGTGGATGACTCCTCGCTCATGCGACGGGTCATGCGCGATTATCTTTCCCGATTCGGCTTCCAGGTCCTGGAAGCGGTTAATGGCAAAAAAGCCCTTGAGACCTTGGAGCAAAATCCTGAGATACCCCTTGTTATCACTGATTATGAGATGCCGGAAATGGGGGGCGCGGAGCTTTGTGAGGCCATCCGCGAAACGAAAAGAAAAACCGAACTGGCCATCATCGGCGTTTCCTCCCATGAAAACAAACTACTCTCAGCAAAACTCATCAAGGCGGGCGCCAACGACTTCCTGACCAAGCCGTTCCAACGCGAAGAACTGTATACCCGCATAGTGCAAAATCTTGAAAACCTTGAATACATTGAGCGCATCAACACTTCGCTGACGACCATCAGCAATATGCACCAACGCATGAAACGTGACCTGGACGCCGCCGCCAAACTACAACGCAGTCTGCTTCCCAACGAGTTGCCTGTTGTAGAGGGATTGCAACTGGCCAGTCTGTTTTCCCCCTGCGATGAGCTGGCGGGAGATACTTATAACTGCCTTGTTTTTGATGAACGCCATGTGGGCATTTTTGTGGTGGATGTGAGCGGCCATGGCGTTCCGTCGGCGCTGCTCTCGGTCACCCTCAGCCGGCTTCTCAAAGCACGGCCTTCTGAATCCACCCTGTTGGTAGAGCATGGCGATGGGGATTCGCCGGTTATTCTGCCACCTGGCGAAGTGTGCCGCAGACTCAATACGCAATTCCCCATGGATCCAGAAAATTTTCAATATTTCACAATTGTTTACGGTATTCTTGATCGTACCGCCATGACATTTACCTATTCCAGCGCCGGCCATCCCGGGCCTATCCATGTTCGTCCTGGCAAAGGGGCAAAGGCACACAAACCACTGAGCATGGCCATCGGCTTTTCCCCTGAAACGGAATTCAAAGAAGAAGTGATCAAGCTTGCACCGGGTGATCGCATATTTTTTTACACTGACGGCCTGGTGGAGGCCATGAACGAAAGCGGAGAAGAGTTTGGTACGGACCGGCTTCGCAAGCTTTTCGGGGCCTTGGTAAAACACGAGCTTGAAGCCACATTGCAAAGGGTTTATAACTGCGTCGACGAATGGAATGCCACGAATTTCAAGGATGATGTTACCATCTGTGCAGTGGCTTGTGTGTAATAACAATGTGGCGGCTGATGGGGGATGCCCGCCTAACGAGCAGAGTTATCAGTGATTCTGGAGGGGTATCCTGCCGTGCTGATCTTTCATTTGCAGACCACCGCACTGCCGCGGGCCAGTCGTTCTTTGGCCAAGGCAGCAGTGCGCATTGTTTCAGAAAACATCGCATCCACAGATTTTTTGCACGATCTGGACCTCGCACTTTTCGAGGCCTGCGCCAACGTTGCCATGCACGCATACCCTCCCGACCAACCGGGAGAGTTGCATATCAAATTAAGAATAACCCCTGCTGAAAAGATTCAGGCCGATATTATTGATTATGGCAAGGGGTTTGACTCCCTACCTGTATCGATAACAAACGCGCCCCCTGATGCGGAACACGGCCGCGGGCTCTTTTTATTGTCTCGCCTTACAGACTCCCTGGAGATTTCCAGAGAGAACGGCGCCACGATAGTCTCTTTTTCCATGAAAATAGGACACGACCAATGGATTGCCTACGAATAGAAGCTCAAGAAGGTGTTCTCATCCTCGAAGCCCAGGATGAAATAAGTGCTGACTGCTCAGCCAGAACCAAGGAAATTGTGGACAAGCATTTCGAAATTTCGGATATGACCACAGTTATTCTGGACCTTTCTGAGCTGACCTCCATCAACAGCTGCGGCATTGGGCTCATGGTGACCCTGCACACAAAATGCGTAGGGCAGAACATCAGGCTGTATGTGCTTTCACCCAACAAGAACGTACTCAAAACCTTGGACTTGGTACAACTTTCCGGTTTTTTCAACATAGTGGAAAGCATGGACTGCGTCCCCAAAGAGTAGCGAGGAGAACTGCGTAGCAGGCATCAATCATTATGGTATGGTGAATTTCTAATGATCGACACGGCGCGGTAAAGCTGCTCGAGCAGGACAACTCTTGCGAGTTCATGGGGCATTGTCATGCGCCCCAGACATACGGTGCGATCCGCCGCTTTCCGCACCTCTGGCGCCAGGCCAAAAGGCCCGCCAATGACAAAACAGGCCCTGCGATTGCCGTCTTCCAGTAACGGGGAAAGCATGGCCGCAAAACCTCGGGAGTCATACTGCTCCCCTTTTTCGTCCAGACATATCAAATAATCGCGAGCGCCCTTGTTTTCCAGAGAGCTGCGTATACGCTCGCCTTCCTGTTTGCTGCGTTGTTCAGGAGGAAGCTTGCCCGCCCCGTCCTTGACCTCGCGAACATCCAGCTTGACATATTGGCCTAGCCTTTTTTCATAAAATGCAGCAGCATTCTGAAAAAAACGCTCTTTGAGCCGCCCCACGAATATACATTTAATTGCTTGCATGCCCTTAGTGTTAGCCGCCTGCAGTGTAGGACGCAAGAACTGCTCTGCTACGTTGCCCAGGCAGGATAAAGGACGATAACCTACATGACCCCTGAATTTGATAACGCCGTAAAAGCGCTTCTCGCCGGCGAGCTTCTCGCCTACCCCACAGAAACCTTCTACGCGCTTGGCTGCATTGCTTGCCAGCAGCACGCCATCGCCAAGCTTCTCGGCATGAAGACGCGCCCCTTGGATCAAGGTGTCCCTTTGATCGTTGGCAGCCTGGACCAACTGCTCCTTGTCTGCGATCTCGGCGATTCCAATTTTTGTACTGCGCCTTCCACTCCCTTAGGCAGGGCGGTTCAAAAACTTGCACAGGCCTTCTGGCCGGGTCCCTTGACCCTTGTTTTGCCAGCGAATCCGCAGCTGCCCCCAGGGATAACGCGGGGAAACAGCGTTGCAGTCCGCGTTACTTCTCACCCGGTCGCCCAGACGCTCTGCCTGCAAACCAAGAGCCCTCTGGTGGCCAGCAGCGCCAATCGCAGGGGTGAGCCGCCTGTAACAAACGCAGCGGCTTTGGACCAAGAACTGCTGCACCAAGGCATACATGTGCTGGACGCCCCCCCTGCTCCAAAAGGAGGCGCTCCCTCCACCCTGGCGCGACCTGTATCATTGGCCAAGGGAGAGACAGGGGTGGAGCTGCTGCGAGAAGGCGCAATAGACGCTAAGGCCTTGCGTGACGCCGGTTTTACGGTGCTTTTCACGTCGATATGAATTCATTGCTGCGAGGCCTGGTTTAAAATTTTGAATCCCAAAGCAGCTTTTCAGGTGGAGGCGGGCATCTGAGTTTAATTTTTTTAACCACCCTTACCGCACTCTGAAATAGCCTCACGCACATCATCAACTCAACAACATATTGATATAAAACAATATTTCTACCTTTCACGGATCAACCACAGATTTGGCACACTCTCTGCTTTATTAAAAGAAACCTTCTTCCTTTTGCCAGAACCGGCTTTCGATGTGCGGGATCGAAAGCCGGTTTTGTATTTGTGGCAGAGGAACACGCCTTCACATCAAGCACTCAAGCCATTGAAATATTATCATATTCATTGATAAAACCCCTTTCTTTCACGAAGCACTCTAAAAAATGTTGCGCATTTTTTTCAACATTTTTTCTCAGCAAAGACATTTTGGCACAGATCCTGCTAATAGCTAAGTAACCTTCTTCCTTTTGCCAGAAACGGCCCCCGGTTGCGGTACCAGGGGCCGTTTTTGATTTTACGGCGATTATCCCACGAAGGGCGCCAACGCCTCCCACACCAGATCCACAGAAAGCTCAGACATACAAGATGGTTGCGCACACCCCAGGGTGGCTGTGGTTGTCGTGCACGGACGGCAGGGAGCCTTTCCAGCCAAAGCCACAAGCCCTTCAGGGGCCCACTGTCTGCGCGATGCTGGGCCAAACAGAACCACCCCTGGCGTGCCATGCATGGATGCCAGGTGCATGGGGCCGCTATCGTTCCCGAGAATCGTACGGGTTTGCAAAAGCAGCGAACTGAGCTCGAAAAGTGAGGAAGGACGCAGGATTGGGGGCATCTCAAGAACATCTGCAGCACTTGAGACAAGGGGATTCACCCCCCGCTCAATCTCTGCAGGACCCAGAACAAAGGCAACACGTTTCCCTGTCTTTTGAAAACGCATCGCCAGTTCAAAAAATTTGCCTTCGCCCCATTGCTTGGCAAGATGTCCCGCTCCTGGAAAAAGCAGCAGATCGTATGCATAAGCAGCTTCGCTATCTTGCCAGCCCCCGTATGTGGCCCTGAAAACATCGCCCCAGTCAGTAGCCCATGGTACGCCTTGCCTTTCCAGGGCCAGTTGTACGACCTTGCGGGGCGATTTGTATGGTTGCCCAATTTTTATACCGTGGATGAACCAGAGACGCGCATCCCTTATTTCCATAGGGCGCTTGTCCAATCCGATCCAGACAATCCGGCTCTCTGCAAGGGAACTGGGCCACGAAGTCGATGCGTACAAAGCCTCCACCCCTTGCCGTACTGTAGGTGGAGCAGGTTGCCATCCAGCGCCTGTCGCCCAGGTAGAATAGGTAGGGCGTCCGGCCCAGTACAAATTT
This sequence comes from Desulfovibrio biadhensis, assembly GCF_055388615.1. NCBI lineage: Bacteria > Pseudomonadati > Thermodesulfobacteriota > Desulfovibrionia > Desulfovibrionales > Desulfovibrionaceae > Desulfovibrio > Desulfovibrio biadhensis. Next base: position 3,927,968 of record NZ_AP042477.1, on the reverse strand, counting down.
TTTGCCCCATTGAAATGCCTGGACAGAGACAAGAGAGCGGGCCACTGCAACAAAAAATCACCAAGCGCCCCCATGTGCACTGCGGCGAGATTCCTCCCCGACGCCCACATCCCCTTGTGTATGTCGCCCATATTTCGTACCCCTTCAGCAATCCTTTGCCATTATTCTACCCGCCCCTCACATGAGGAGCAAACGTCAGGAGCATGCATGTCCGTTCAGGCAGCAACACAACCTCGGAATCCTTACCCTACAGTGGACATTCTGATCTACGTGCCAGACAGGGGCGTTTTGCTCATAGAGCGCAAGAACCCTCCCCACGGGTGGGCCTTGCCTGGCGGATTCATAGACTACGGAGAAAGCGTTGAAACGGCTGCCATCCGCGAAGCCAGGGAAGAAACAGGGCTGGATGTAGTTCTGACCGGGCTGCTCGGAGTATACTCCGCCCCGGATCGTGATCCGCGCCACCATACCATGAGCGTGGTGTATACAGCGCAGGCAAAGGATTTGTCCGTGCTGCAGGCGGGAGACGACGCGGGCAATGCCATATTCTACCCGCTGGACGCACTGCCGCCTTTGGCCTTTGACCATGCGCGCATCATTGGGGATTTTGCCGCCGGGCTTAAACGTCTCACCCCTTGAGACCTTGGCAGCTATGGAAAAATTCTTTCCTTTGCCTGCATTCTCTGTGACAATCTGTCGAAGAAACAAGCTGTTGCACGCACTACGCCTTGCATCCTGCTGCGGGTCGTGTATGTTTTAAGAAAAAAGGTGACGATTCTCCCATTACTGCCGTGAGACCAACCAGGTGACTGCCATGGCAACCTCCAAGCCGCTTGTTCTGTTCATAACTTCTGAGATTTATCCTTTTTCCAAAACCGGTGGTCTTGGAGATGTCTTGGGAGCCTTACCCCTTACGTTGCACCGCATGGGGGTGAACACAGCAGTGATCTGCCCTTTATACGGGCGCACATTCAAATCCGGCATCCCCTTCCACCTCGTCTACAGCGACATGCCTGTGGGGTATCCCTGGGAACCCGTAACCGCGGATATCTACATGGCGGATTTTCACGGCATGCCCGTGTATTTCGTAAGCCGTGAGGAATATTTCGATCGTAAGTATTTCTACAACACCTACAAAGGCGACTATTTCGACAACTGTGAGCGGTTCATTTTCTTTTGCCGCGCCGCCATGGAATGGGCCAAACGGCTGGAAACGCCCCCTGCCATCCTGCACGCCAATGACTGGCAGGCCGCCCTCGTTCCGGCATTATTGCATTTTCAACGGCAGCATGATCCCAGGCTCATAAATACCCGCTCCGTTCTTTCCATCCACAACCTGGCTTTTCAAGGGCGCTTCTCCTCCCGGCTGTTCTGGGGTTCGGGCTTGCCCCCGGAGGCCTGGAATATGGATGGCGCAGAATACTATGGCGACTTCAATCTGCTCAAAGCTGGCATCGCATACGCAGACATGATCACCACGGTGAGCCCCACCTACGCCAAGGAGATTTTAAGCCCCGAGTTCGGGTGCGGACTGGAGGGGATTCTCACCAAACGTTCCGACAGCCTGGTTGGGATACTCAATGGAGCCGACTACAGCGTCTGGGATCCGGCAAATGACACAGCAATCCCCACCACCTACGGGCCTGGCGCCCTCAAGGGCAAACGGAAATGCAAGCTTGAGCTAATAAATGAATTGCAACTCAATCCGTTTCTGGAAAATCGCCCCTTGTTGGGATTCATTGGTCGCTTGCAACTGCAAAAAGGCATCGACCTCCTGCTTGATATTTTTCAAGACCTCATCGTCAAGGATGTGGGCATCATCATTTTGGGTGAAGGAGCCTTGCACTTTGAAGAGCGCCTGCTCCGGCTCATGGAAGACTATCCGCTTCGGCTTTCCGCAAACGTAAGCTATACGGAGGAGCTGGCCCACCGCATACAGGCCGGGTCGGACATCTTTCTGATGCCGTCGCGCTACGAGCCGTGTGGTCTGACACAGATGTACGCCCTGCGTTATGGAACACCGCCAGTAGCTACGGCTGTCGGCGGCCTGAACGACTCGATCATACCGTACCCACACCCAGAGGCATCGGGCTTCACATTTCCTGAAGCGGACGCAAAATCCTTTTTGCGCGCCATTGAGCAGGCACTGGATGTGTGGCATCGCCCGGACGAGTGGGCGCAGATACGCCAACGCAGCATGCTGCAAGATTTTACGTGGGAAAAAGCTGCAACCAACTACATCGATGTGTACAAATCCCTTGGCATGCAAATTTGATAGCACCAAGAAATCACACCACCAAATGACAAAAGCAGGGCCTTGCCCTTCGTTGCCACAGACGGTACATGTCGTAACCGGTTTTTCCCTTTTGGCCTGACATAGGCAGGCCACACGAAGAACGCCAAGCAGTAAAAAGTCGCTCTTTTTTATGCTTCCGGCAATAACAATCACCAAGGACAGTGCATGAGCACCAGCAATTCCAGCCCGGTTTATCTGCAACCTTTCGACCTGTATTTGTTTGGCCGCGGGGAGCATTGGGACCTATACCGCATCCTGGGAGCACACCCCATCGAACAGGATGGCTTAACAGGCTACCGTTTCGCGGTCTGGGCCCCAAATGCCAAGGAAGTCCACCTTGTCGGGGATTTCAACGACTGGCGCTGGGGCGAATACCCCCTTTACCCCGTTGGGACATCAGGCATCTGGGCATGCTTTGTCCCCGACATGCAAAAGGGCACGCTGTATAAATTCGGGTTGAAGCAGATTGATGATCGCATTGTTTACAAGGCCGACCCCATGGCCCTGCATACCGAAATGCGTCCTGGCATCGCTTCTAAAACCTGGGATGTTGAGAATCATCAGTGGAATGATGCAGACTGGATGCATGAGCGCCGGGAAAAAGGGTTTTGCCTGGATGCCCCCGTCAGTATTTATGAAGTTCATGCCGGCTCCTGGCGCAGAAGAGAGGATGGCACTTTTCTGAACTATGAAGAAATCGCGGACCGGCTCATTCCATACGCCCTGGAAATGGGATTCACCCATGTCCAGTTCCTTCCCCTGGCGGAACACCCCCTGGATGAAAGCTGGGGCTATCAGGTCAGCCATTTTTATGCGCCAACGTCCAGATTCGGCACACCAGAGCAGTTCAAATCCCTGGTAGACCGCTGTCACCAAGCCGGTCTTGGAGTCCTGCTGGACTGGGTGCCGGGGCACTTCCCCAAGGACGAATGGTGTCTGGGGCGCTTTGACGGCACGGCTCTCTATGAACACGCCGACCCCCGGCAGGGCGAACACCCCGATTGGGGCACCTACATTTTCAACTACAGCCGGCATGAAGTGCGCAACTTCCTGCTGGCAAACGCCCTTTACTGGCTCAAAGAATACCACATCGACGGTCTGCGCATCGACGCCGTGGCGTCCATGCTCTATCTGGACTACTCCCGTGAAGAAGGCGAATGGGTGCCAAATGCCTTTGGTGGCAAGGAAAACCTGCCAGCCATCGACTTCCTGAAGGAACTCAACCGCGTGGTGCACGGGCATTATCCCGGCGCCATCATGATCGCAGAAGAATCCACCTCCTGGCCTGGCGTTTCCCGCCCCTTATATACGGGGGGGCTCGGATTCACCTACAAATGGAACATGGGGTGGATGCACGACAGCCTGGAATATTTCTCAAAAGAGCCCATTCACCGCTCGCACCATCACAATAACCTGACCTTTTCCATGCTGTATGCCTTCAGCGAGAATTTCGTTTTGCCCCTTTCCCATGATGAGGTGGTGCACGGCAAAAAGTCATTGCTGGCAAAAATGCCCGGCGATACCTGGCAGCAATTTGCCAACCTGCGCGCCCTTTTTTCCTATCAATGGGCGCACCCCGGCAAAAAACTAATGTTCATGGGGGGCGAAATAGGGCAATGGAATGAGTGGAACTCCCAGGCAGAACTCGACTGGGCGCTCCTTGAATTTCCGCAGCACCAGGGCATTGGCCGCCTGCTGCATGACTTGAATGCAATCTTGCGCAGCTATCCTGCCATGCACCAGCAGGACCACGACTGGAAAGGTTTCAAATGGGTGGACTTCACTGATTACCAGGACTCGGTGATCAGCTTTTTGCGCACCGCCCCCCATGTTGCACCGGTGATGTGGGTCTTCAACTTCACACCTGTGGTGCGGACCGGTTACAATCTGGGGTGCCCTGCTCCTGGCATTTGGCGGGAGATATTCAACTCCGACGCATCCTGTTACGGCGGTTCAGACGTTGGCAACGGTGGACAGGTTATGGCTGACAATACCCGTGAAAAAGGCTTTGATCACCGCATATCCCTTACGCTGCCGCCCCTTGGCGCCCTGGCACTGACCCCTGAGAACTTCTAACAAGACAACACGCTTTCCAAGGACATTCGCATGCGCCTCATAAAAGAACTGGTTCAAGGCCTGGGCGGCCACGCCCGCGGTATTCGTTTCGCCCTCGCCCATAAACGCTACCTGCCACTCCTGTTGGTGCCCTTTGCCCTGACCCTGCTGCTCTACTCTGCAGGGTTCTATATCTTCACGTTGTATGTGGACCAGATTCTCTCCTACTTCTGGACGCCAGGCGCAGCCGAAGCCACGGGATTCATGGCGACCCTGCACTGGCTGTATGTACATCTGCTGAGCGCCATTCTGTACGTTGTGGTCTTTGCCATCATGTATTTCGCCTTCATGATCGTGGCCAACATCCTTGCGTCTCCCCTGTATGACGCCATTGCGGGCCGTATCGGCCGTCGCCCCGAATTTCAGGCCCTGCGTACGGGAAAAGACGAAGAAATGGGGATTATCCGCGTGGTGATAGAGGAGCTCAAAAAAGCGGTTTTTGTGCTCATCGTTCCCATTGTCCTGCTCTTCATTCCTGTAATCGGCGCGCCCCTTTCCTTGGTATTCGCCATGCTGCTGCTCGGGTGGGATTTTGTTGATTTTTCTCTTGCGCGAGACGAACCCGCCTTTGGCCCCCGGCTCGCGTATGTGCGCCGCCACCCTTTCCTGCTGCTTGGATTCGGCGCCCTGTTGCTGGTGCCCTTTCTGCACATTCTGCTCTACCCCTTTGCCATTCTTGGCGCGTCCCTGACCTATCAGGACCACCGCAAAGCCGCAGCCATGAAAGCTGTGGAAAAATAGAGAAAAGCAAAGGAGTATCTTGATGGAACGGGACGTACGTTGGCGGGATTTGCGCGCTCCCGGCCTGGAGCAACTGCATTTGCACATCGGTGATGCTGGCATTATCGCCGAAAGTGTCATTGCGGGCGAAAGCGATGGAGTTCGGTTTGGCCTCAAGTACCGCATAGAATGCGCCCCAGACTGGAGCATTCGTTTCGCATTTGTCGAAGTTTGCGGCAAGCCATGGGCATTGCGGCTCTTTCATGACGGGCAGGGCAACTGGACCGACGAATTCGACGACCCCGTCCCCGAACTGACCGGCTGCCTGGACCTGGACATTCAGGCGACTCCTTTCACCAACACCCTGGCCATACGTCGGCTAGCCCTGGCGCAAGGGGAATCCCACGACCTCAAAGTTTGCTACGTATCAGTGCCGGATCTGGAAACAAGGGCCATCGAACAGCGCTACACATGCATCGCCCTGAATCGAAGCTACTTGTACGAAGGGATATTCAGAGACTACAAGGGAGAGCTAACCGTAGATGCAGACGGCATAGTGGTGGACTATCCCGAGACATTTGTTCTGGAAGAGTAATCCAGGGAATATACAGATAGGTAATCTACTATCCCATCCCAACCTTGTCGGGAAATTCAAAGCAACGTAGTATGGTATAATCCATCCTTGCAGTACCTGCTCAAAAGGAGAAAAACCATGCTTCGGCCCCTTGTCTTCGCTATTGCGCTTGTGGTGCTGTGTTCCATGCTTCTGCCCGGTGGCGCGCATGCCGGAGAAAGCAAATGGTTTGTTATCTGCGCATCGTATCCTGAAAATCGCAATGATTTAGCCATGCAGCAATTGCAGCATGCCCAACAGTACGCGCCGGACGCCATGGTCATCGGGACCACAGGATACCAGAATCTGCGTGACGGGTATCTTTCTGTTGTTATTGGACCTTTTGAAAAGCCCTACGCCATGCAGCGGCTGCAGCAAATCAAACCCATCTATCAGGACGCTTACGTCAAAGCCGGCTGGTAGCAGTTCCTCACTGCGCCCGTATGGTGACGGGGTATGATTTATCAAGAAAGCCTGTGGCAAAAACGCATTCGAGTTTTGCCACGGGTTTCTCAAACTGAATCTTGAGCAGTTTGCGCCCTTCCTGGGAACTCCAGGAAGAAAAGTTGTAGCTGACTTCGTTCCCCTGTCCATCATAGGCGAAGGTGGCCAAATGGTTATCCACATTGCCGGTAACCAGAAGCTCCACATCTTTTCCGTCGAGTTTCTGCAAGGTCACAGCCATATCCTTATCCTGCACTTCCTTGCCCAGTTGACTGCCATCCACGGTAATATTCCAGAGATTCAGCGGCAGTCGGAACTGGACTTCCCCTTCCACGGTAACGACATCGCCCTCTTTGGTTCCGGCCACAAGCCTTATGTCGCGAATGGCCTGGAGATACGGCGTGTCAAATCCTGTTTTGCTGAACGAGAGCTTTTCAAACTGCTCTCCTTCAAAAGTATTGTCCTTATCGTAAAGGTTTTTGCCGGCGCTATTCAGAGCTTTGCTCACGATCATGCGCCCCCCTTGCCCCATGTCGAGGTTGGGAATCATGGGCATGCCTACCATTATCCAAAGATGTGGCGACGAGGCATCAGCCCAAAACTGATCCAGGGTCAGCAGCAGAGGCCCCACCCTGGTTTGCTTGCCTGAAGCATTGGGGTCACCCGGTGCTTTTCGTTCGCGCAGCATCTTTTCATAGTCTTCACGACTCAGGGAAACATAGGGGGCATCCTGCGAGCCTGGTTCAGCCGCAACGCCAGCCGGCGCTTCATCCCCAGATGATTGCGGCATTCTTTCAAGAGGCACACCAGAGGGCTGTTGTGGTGGCTGTTGCAACGGTTGCTGCAGAGGCTGGCGAGGCGCTCCCATCTCCATCTGTGGTTGTGAAAAGGCCTGGTTGAGCATCATATCCATCATCGGCGCCACAAAATACAGTACCAACGCCCAGCACAAGGCCCCGAGCAGCAGAAAGGCCAGAAAAGTCCTGCCAGCCACACCCTTGATATCCACGTTGCTTCTGTAAACATCCGATTTGAAAGCCAGATAAGCCGGATAGATAAACTGCGCCAGAGGCACGATGACCAGCAGGCCCAACCATTTGTTCATGCCCAGCCGTTCTGAAATGGACATCCATATCCAGACCATGAACACAAGAATACCCAATGAAATTGCAATGCCCACAAAAGGAATGAGTGTCAGCACAAAAGCGCCAAAAAGGGCCAGTGTCCACACGCCGGTCAGACCAGCCGAGAGCACCATGGGGTGAACCTGGAGGATTGGTATCCAGCTCATCCAGGCGGCGCCCACACGCAATTTCTTTGCTATGATATACAGGCACAACGAATAAAAAAGTTGGAAGAGAAGCGATACCAGCAAAAAGCCAGTGATAAAGGTGGTTGAGAAGAACTGCATGAAGAGCATGGGGTCCAAAAACCCGGAACCAAGCTCCTGAAAAAAATCCTGGCCGAATCCACCAGGCATGTCATTGAGCATGTCCTGGGGTAAACTTGGTGGCATGCTTTGGGGCATATCCTGCGGCGTCTGGGCCTGCATTTGCGGTTCTGGTTCGGCTATCGGTTTGGGCGCCGCCTGCCCGGTCTGCGTGCGTAATTCCCGCATCGCCGAGCGGACACGCTGCTGGTAGGTGTTTTTGAACTCCATCGCAGCCTGCTTCACGGCTTCTGATGGAGCAACAAATCCTACATTGATATCCTTGAGCCAGAGCGCCGCGCCCGTATCGCATACGCTGAAATTTATTTTGAACTGTCCGGGACTGTTCTCCGGCGTGCCAGTGCCCGTGGCGTGCCGCCACGTACATTGGGCGCTCTCCCATTGCTGCTTATAGGCGCCGTATACCCGCCCCAAAAGGAAAAAATCCCCCGGAACCTGCCCCTCCTGCAGGTCATCGACGGCTCCATACGTTTCGAAAAACAGGTCAAGGAAGGTACGTATCCGGGCTTCCAGTTGCTCACGCTGCTCTGCAGGTGCCGTTTCCTCGAAGAAATGAAATTGACTGAGTAAGGGCTCTGGGTTCTTGGTCGAAAAGGTCTGCCGCACAGCATTCCAGACCTGAGGCACTTCGCCTTGCCCCTTGGTTGCGACTGGTGATTTCTGTGTATCGGGTGCAGCTTGCTGCTCAGGGGGCGTCAGCTCACTATCAGAGGCGGATTGCGTCTCTTGCTTGTCCGCACTCTTTTTTTTAGCTGCCAGCCCGGGTTTTTCCTTGTCTGGCAGCTTTCGTTTGTCATTGGTAAAAAACAGGGAATTATCCGACTGCTTATGCATGAAGATTTCGGCATTGGCAGCCGGCGCAAGCAGCAGGACAACAAGAATGAACAGAGCGCATACAACAGTTGAGATGCCAGATATGCTCCGCCTGCTGCCTGTAAATGCATGCAGGGCGTCCGAAAACACGCGGATCGCCATCATCCCCCCCCTAGTGGCTGGTAGCAAAAGCGTGCGGCAAAAGCCGCGGCAGATTCCCCTACACGTAGACGCATCCCATGCTGCAGAAGAGAGAAGGCTTAAGCAACTTGGTCCCTGTGGCTTGGAATACAGTTGTTATGTGCATCACTACATCTTGTGGATAACGTCTTAGACATTGTGCACAGAATCAGCTTTTTTGTCCACATCAGGAAATTTACAACAGATAATGGAGCAGCGTTCCCTTTTGCCATGAAAGGAGCATGCAAAAGACGCACTATTGCCATGTCGGCAAAATGCGCCAAGAGCATCTATGACAAAAGGGAAGCAGGTGGAAGATCAGGCAGCAGACTGAGCAGGCGATACCTGCACCATGTGCAGGCGATAGTCGGGATGAAGGCGCATGTTCTGCTGCATGTAATCCAGAACCTGCTTTATTGCTTCTGTTTCATCAGAGGCGCTAACTTCCATGTGTCCGTTAGTCTGCCCCTCGGAAATGTAATAGAGAACCGTGACGAGGTATTTATTCATATGAAATTTGCTACCTTTTACAATTTCACTTTCTTGTATCGAAGCCGGACGAGATGTGCAAGGGGTACACCCGAAAGCGTGACAATCGTCACACGCATGCCCCCCGCCTGCAAAGAACGCTACAGCTCGCCCATGCTTTTTTCCTGACCAATCACAACAACAACGTCTCCTTTGCGCAGCACCGTATCAGCCCTGGGCACAAAGCTGAACCCATTCTCCCCGGTACGTTTCACAGCAACAATTTGCACATCGTGCTTCTTTGGCAAATCCAGCTCCATCAGGGGGTGATCCGCCCATTTGTCCACTGTGAGCTCTTGAAGCACTATGCCGCCTCCCAGAGAAAAATAATTCAACAACCCAGGGACGGCAATACGGTGGGCAAGTTGATTTGCCACATAGCGCTCCGGAAAGACCACGTAATCCGCGCCCAGCCGGTAAAGAATTTTTTCGTGATCCTCACTCAGCGCTTTTACCCACACCTGGGGCACGGCCAATTCCTTCAGATTCAGGGTAATCAATACACTGGCCTCAAGAGAATCGCCAATGCTTACCACAACATGGGGCAGGTCTCCAAAACCAAGCTGCTTCAGTGCGCCTTTGTCACGGCCATCGGCCACGTAGACTTGAGAAAGAATCTCTTGAGCACGTTTTACATTGCTGTCTGAGATGTCCACGCCAATGACGCTGTCGCCCAGCTCCACCAGGGTTTTGGCCATGCCGAAGCCAAATTTGCCAAGCCCGATGACGCCGATTTCCTTTTTAGCCATGCTCTACTCCGTAAGCAAAATACAGCCATTCGTGAAGCCCCGGTCCTGTCACCACGCTTCACGACGCTGGTATCTACCCGATCATCAAACTCTCTTCCGGCCAGGAAAACCGCGGGCGCACCTGCCAGCTCTGCAATACGGACAGGAAAAGAATTGGCCCCAGCCGGCCGGTAAACATCAATACCATGAGCACGCATTTGCTCACATCATTCAGGTGCGGCGTTATCCCTGTAGAAAGACCTACGGTGCCGAATGCGGAAACAACCTCAAAAAGCGTATCAAAAAATTCCTTGCGCTGCAGAGCCTGGCGCGTGCCCTCGCTCTCACTGATGATCATTACCAGCGTTGCCACAATCACCAGCCCGATGGCCGAGATGGTCAATGTCAGCGCCTTATTCACAGTATCCTTATCCAGGGCGCGGGAGCCTATGACGGTCTGGTCGCGCCCTTTTACCTGGGAAAGCACAAAAGCCGCCACAGTACGAAAACTGGTCGTTTTGACACCACCGGCGCAAGACCCTGGTGAACCGCCGATAAACATCAACAGCATCATCAAAAACAGCGAAACATTGGACATGGCGCCAATATCCAGAGTGTTGAAGCCGGCGGTGCGACACGTCACGGATTGGAAAAGCGCCGCAAGCCCTCCACCGAACAAGGAATGCGGGGCGCCCGGTTCCAAGCCTTGCAGCCAAAGGGGCAGCTCGATAATCAAAATGACGCCCGCTCCCAAAAGGGTCAGAAAAATACTGGTGCGCAAGACTATGCGGCTGTGATAACTCAACTTGCGTTTGCTCATCCTGCTGAGAAATCCAAAGTGCTGAAGAATGACAATGGAAGTTTCGTTGAGCACTGAAAATCCTAATCCCCCCAGAGTGATGAGCACAATGAATACCAGGTTTACACCAAAAGACTGTTGCCAGGCGCTCAGGCTGTCCCCATAGGTGGAGAATCCCGCATTGCAAAAGGCCGAAATAGAGTGGAATACGGCTGAAAAAAAGCCAAAACCATCAGGATCCTGAACAAACAGGGCCAAGGCGCCAAAGGCCTCTATGCCAAGAGCCACACAGACCATGAACAACAAAAAGCGCCCCAGATCAAATGCCGGGTCGTGCAGCAAGCTCTGCCCAACGAGTAAACGGTCTGTAAGGGAAACGCGCTTGCGCCAGAGATACAAGGCCAGGCTGGAATATGTCATTACCCCGAGCCCGCCCAACTGGATGAGCATGAGAATTACGCTCTGCCCCGTCAAACTGAAATGACTGCCTGTATCCACCACAATGAGACCGGTGACGCAGACCGCAGACGTGGCGGTGAATGCCGCATCGATCCAGCTGAGGCCGTCGCCTGCAAGGCTGAAATCCTGGCGCAACAATACTGTCCCAACCATTATGGCAAGAAGAAAACCGAAAATTGGAAGATTCAGAGGAGAAAAGACTGAACTTTTGACCATGAGCATTTATCGTGTGGCGCGACAAATCCTGTAAAACAGCTACCGTCGCCACCTGCGCAACGCCTCCTACAGGGGATATTGGTTTGCGCCCACTTTGCCGGGTTTCTGCCGCAAAGATGAGCACACCAGCCCAATTACCCCTATTCCAGACACGGGACAAGCACGGAAACAGCGTTATGGCATTCTTGTCAGCTTATGCAGCAGCGCCTGGCGCATTTCGTGGATCTGCCCCTGGTCTTCAAGCTTCTGCCCGTCGGCATCGCGCACGTAAAAGTAGTCTGCCACCTGGTCCTTGTGTGTGGCGACCTTGGCCATCTGCACATCAATTTGCAGGTGTTGCAAGGTATGGGCGATCTCATACAACAATCCAGGGCGATCCCAGGCCAGCACTTCGACAACAGTGTGGAAATCCGTGCTTTCGTTGTCCACATTGACGGTCACGGCGCCTGGCCCATTGTGCCCATCAGCCAGCATGGAGCTACGTTTCCGGTCCAATCTGTAATCCAGAGACAATTTGCCCGTCATGGCGAACTTCAGCGCCCCCTTGATCTTTGCCCAAATTTCTTCGGCATACAACGGGTCAGGCGGGGGCGTTACATTGAACAATGCGATCACAGAACCGTCGCTCCAAACGAACACGTCGGAAGAAAAAATATTCAGCCCGTGCAGGGACAAGACCCCTGCAATGGATGCAAACAAACCAGGCTGATTCCGTGCGGCCAGGGTCAGCGTCCAGACGCTTTCCGCTTCCAGAGGCCGGGCTTCCAAGACCACCAGTCCACGCCCGGCCCGTTTCTCGCCCAGGCGTTTGACTTCGTCAGCCAGCTGTTTTTCCAGCTTGTGCACCAACTGAATGTGGGAAACGACCGCTTCGGCCTGGACACGCATGGTGTAATGCGGTGGCAACTGCTCCAGCCAGTACTCCACTTTTTCGGGGGGCAACGTCGGATCGTCCAATTCTTTTGCCACCCGGCGCACATCGTCGCGGGTCTTGAGGATAACACGTACCGAACGCGGCCCCACAAGCTGCCCTTCCTGCAGCATGTGCAAAACCTTGTCATACAGTTCCGCCAGCAAGCGACTGGTCCAGTCGTTCCAGGCTTTGGGGCCTGTTGCCAGAGCATCCGCGCAGGAAAGCAGATACAGCATTTTGAGCCGCTCCGGGCTGCCAACGTCATTGGCGCAGCGCATGACAATGGCTTCATCACCCAAATCAGAACGTGTGGCGGTAAGAGACAGCAGCAAGTGTTTGCGCACAAGAAAAGCAACGGTGTCCACAACATTACTTTCCATGCCTCTGGCCCTGAGTACATCCTGGACCATGGCAGCGCCTGCGCTCTCGTGATCGCCGCCGCTCTTTCCCAAATCATGGAATAGCGCGGCCAACAACAAGGGGCGCTTGTCTTTCAGGCTCGAATACAATGCAGCCAGGTGGCCGAGCCGCAAGCCGCCTCCCTTTTTGCCCCCCTTTTTTTCCAGCTGTTCAAGGCACTGCACCGTCTTTATGGTGTGCCACCCTACTGGATAGGTGTGGAAGGAGTCGAACTGCACAAAATCGCGTACCTTGCCGAACTGGGGCAAGAACACGTCAAGAAAATCTGTTTCCATCATCTGCTCCAATGCACGTGAGGCATTGCCGGAGCAAAGAATTTCCACAAACAGCTCCCATGCGGGGCCAGAAATATCCTTCTCCAAGGTGCTTGTTGCTGCAGAAATGGTTGCGACACTTGTCTGAACCTTGCGTCTGCTTGTCCAGCTCAAGGACGCGTCATGGATTGCACACTGTTTGAAAAGCTTGAGCAATTCCTGTGGCGTTGCATCGGCGATATCTTCGCGCTCCCATTCCAATCCCTGTTCGCGCAAAAGCACACCCGGTGCAACGCTGACAGGCTCCGGCTCGGCCCCTTTACGTAATAGAGGCAGAGCTTCCCAATGCCATATGCCGCGGTTCGCGGCCTTGATAGCGGACATGGAGCGATGCAACCGCCCCAGAAAGGTTTCCACGCCCAGGGCTTTACCAAGCTGCCCTTCGCCCCCAAACCCCAATGCTTCGGCCACACCGGGCTGTAGATCGATATACAGGGTTTCGTTCTTGCGCCCCGTCAAGCGATGCAATTGATTGCGGGTGGCAAAGAGCAACCCCAAATCCTGCTTAAAGGTGGCAAAAGAATTCGCCTCAGGAAAAAACGGATGCAACTGCTCCACATCCCCCGGCAGATACCCCGTTTGCCGTTCGAGAAATCGCGCAAGCCAGAGCATGCCGTGATAGTCCCGCAGACCGCCCAAACCGTCCTTGAGCTGTGGCTCCAGCATGGCGTCAGCATCACCAAAACGTTGCCGCCTGGCCTCGTGCTGCTCTTCCAGCCAGCGCAAAAAGCCTTTTCGCTTACGGACAAAAAGTTTTTGTTCCAGGCGTTTGCGGAGTTCCTGGCAGACCGTCTCGTCTCCGGCAATGAACCGCAGGTCAAGCAAGGAAGCAAAGACCTGATAATCACTGCCGCCAAGGTCGAGACAATCCTTAATGGTGCGGAAACCATGACCAAGGTCATACCCTTGATCCCACAACGCGAGGAAAAGGGGCTGCGCAAGATCCAGTGCTTCAGGAGGAATGTTGTTGCGGCAAATGACCAGAAGGTCGACGTCGGAATGCAGGCAAAGTTCTTTGCGGGCGTACCCGCCTACCGCCACAATGGCAAAAGGCTCAGAAATACGTTTGCCGGCGTCATTATCAAGCCCCACTTCCTTGAGACGCTGGCGGAAAAACGTATCAAGCAATGCGGCATGCGCCTGTTCAAAACCGGCGCCAACCTCATGGACCCCCACGGACTGTCCTTCTGCGGGGGTGAGGTATTCGTCGATCAGTGTCGCGCGCCCTTGAGCGAGCTGCTGCGCTGCCGAATGGTCGTAAGTTTCGGGGGTGTGCTCCTGGGTCACATCTGCGCTTCCAGGCTTACATGGCACAACGGGCCCATGACAGTGAATAGAAAAAGCCTGCCGCCGCGAAACACGACGGCAGGCGTTGCTAGCTAACTAGATGGCTTCCGGTCCGGTTTCCCCGGTACGGATACGAACGATGTCGTCCACAGGCAGGACAAAAATCTTGCCGTCGCCGATCTGCCCTGTGCGTGCGGCTTTAACAACGGTGTCCACCACCTGCTTGACGAGACCGTCGTCAACAACGACTTCGATCTTGACCTTGGCCACGAAATCAACCTGGTATTCTGCGCCACGGTAGACTTCTTTGTGTCCACGCTGGCGACCGAATCCCTTGACTTCGCTGACGGTCATTCCCTTGATATCCAAGTCGGTAAGCGACTTCTTCACATCATCGATCTTAAAAGGCCGGACAATGATTTCTATCTTCTTCATGGCAAAGATCCTTTTCGCTACGCGTTCGCTGTTTCCCTATTGCGTGTGCCATGCAAAAGGCTGAAAGGCAACGGGTTGTGTAAAAACTTCGCGGACTTTCCGGCATCCGCTGCACCGCGCATGCCGGAAAGCCTTTCCTTGCAGCCTAAAGCTGATACCCGGCCTCGGAATGCTGTGTTACGTCAAGGCCCTGGGCTTCCTGATCCGGCGTTACGCGAATGCCCATTATGATATCCACCACTTTGAAAAGCAAGTAGCTGACTGTAAAGCAATAGCCCCAGGTGGCGATAACAGAGACAAACTGGATCCAAAGCTGCCCGGGATTACCGTAGAACAGACCGTCAGCGCCGGCAGCGTTCACGGCAGTGGTGGCGAACAGGCCCGTAGCAAGAGCGCCCCAGGTACCGCCAATGCCATGGATGCCGACAACGTCCAGGGAGTCGTCATATTTCATCTTGGCCTTGAACAACACGCCGCCATAACACATTGCGCCGGCAATAAGACCGATAACCAGGGAGGACATGGGGGTCACAAATCCAGCAGCCGGGGTGATGGCAACCAGACCGGCAAGCGCGCCGGAAGCAGCGCCCAGGGTGGTGGCATGGCCGGCATGCAATTTTTCCACGATCAACCAGCCAATGCACGCCGCAGCAGTGGCGACGTGGGTGGTCACGAACGCGCTGGCAGCCAGGCCGTCGGCGGCCAGGGCGCTGCCGGCGTTAAAGCCGAACCAACCAAACCAGAGAATGCCCATACCGGTGAGGGTCATAGGCAGGTTATGCGGCATAAAACTCTGATGCCCGTATCCCTTGCGGGGGCCAAGCACCATGGCTGCGGCCAAGGCGGCTGCACCAGAGCTCATGTGCACGACAGCGCCGCCGGCAAAGTCCAGAGCGCCCATGCCGCCCATCCAACCGCCACCCCATACCCAGTGGCACATGGGGCAGTAGACGAAGATCAACCACAGCGTAGAAAAAAGAACAAAACCCGAAAACTTGATGCGTTCTGCAAAGGCGCCGCTGATAAGAGCCGGCGTGATGACTGCGAACATGCACTGAAAAATCATGAAGGCCAGATGCGGCATATTGTCCACAGGACCGTTGGTATCCACACCAACCCCGTTCAGGAACAAATAATCCAGCCCGCCGATCACGCCCCCGAGGTCAGTACCAAAGGAGAGAGAATACCCGACAACAACCCACACTATCGTGGCCAGAGCCAGCATGAAAAAACTGTGCATGACAGTGCCCAGCACGTTTTTGGCCCTGACAAGACCAGCATAAAACAGTGCAAGGCCGGGGGTCATGAACATGACCAGGGCTGCACAAATAAGGATGAAAGCGGTATCCGCGGCGTTCATACGTATCCTCCTTGAAGACGCGCATGCTTGTCGTGGTAGCGCGGTCAACCCCGGCCCCCAATACAAGCTGTTTTACAAAATTGTACAACTAAGACTCACCAATAACTACGATTTTTGGAAATCTCTATCTGAAAGTGGTGCACAAAGAAAGTCTTTTTTTGTCGAAATATTCATTTTTGTATTTGTAACCTTGTGTAGCAAACTACAAAAATGAAATGGCCGCGCGGTCCTAGCGGACGGCGCGGCCATGTTAGCTGCTTTATTATGATGATAAGGCGAAAATCAGGGGGCGCCAGTTATCTTCACTTCCAGCGCCTTTTCGGAAAGTCTTACCACATCAACCTTGACCTTTGTGCCCCCTTCTATATCCGCCACCAGGCGTAATTTGTCCGGATGATTACCAATGCGCACCCCTTTAACCAGGGAATTGGCGGGAACGCCCATGGTGGTGGCGTGCGCCTTGAAAGGACCAAGCAGATCCACAACCACACGCGGGCCCTCCAGTGTGAAGTACTTGTAGTGCTTCAAGGGCAGATCGGTACTAATACGCACGGTCACATTTCCATCACCCGGCGTCATTTTAACGTTGGTCAGCTTGTTTTTCGGCCCTTCAGGAACTTTTGGGGCAGTCTCCTGTTTGGTGGGGGCGGCGGGTGCTTTTGCAACCTCTGGTGCAGGTTCAGGGGCAGGCTTCTCCGCAACAGGGGCAGGCTTCACTACCGGCGCAGGCATATCCGGAACCGGGGCAGATTCTTGCGGCGCCTGCGCAGTGGGAGGAACTTCTGGCTGGGCCTGAGGTAAGGATGGCGCACTATCAGGAGCCTGAGCGCCGCCTGTCATTTGTTGCTGCGTTGTGGTGTCGTGCGCAACACCAGCGTCAACTCCCCCTCCCATGGCCGGAGGAGTTTGCGGCTCCATATCTGGTGCAGTATTTTCGCCAGCAGTGCCCGCTCCGGTCATATCCCCGGATGCAGGCATTTCACCCGTCACCTGATTCGAAGCCGCGCCCCCTGGCACGGTTTCCTCGGCAACCGGAGGTTCTTCGGGGGGTGGTGGCGTTTTCCCGATCTGCGAAAAGATCAAAATCGCCATTGCCGCAAGCAGCACGATCAGAAGCACCATACTGTTGCGCATTTTTTCCTTCGACATCTTCCGACGTGAAGAAGAGCCGGAAGTCCGCCCCATCAAGCTGGACGGATTCGGGGATTCATCGAGATTGAATTTGGGGCGACGTTCTTTTTCGTTGGGTTCCATGCGTACCTGCCTCGCTGTAAGACTGCTTTGTTGTAAACACCGCCTTGCGAGGACGGCTCTCTCGCGGCACTTATTCCGTGCCCCCTCTCATGCGTGAAGGGAAAAGGCAATACCCCAGTCGAAAATCTTTTCTTCTTGGCAAATATGACAACCGGCATGACAACAGGATGCACATGTCTTATACGTATGGTTTGGCAATATCGCAAACACATGCAGGAGAACACATGCGCTTTGACTGTCACACGCATACACGCCTGCATTCAGGCTGCTCCTCTCTGCGGCCGGATGAACTTTGCACCCTTGCACTCGAGCGAGGACTGCATGGCGTGGTCATAACAGAACATCGCTATCAATGGAGCAAAGCTGAGATTGCATCGCTCCGTGATCGCCACCCTGGTCTGGGGATATATTCAGGTGTCGAGCTTTCTTTGCGGGAAGGCTACGACGTGGTCTGCATAGTGGGAGAAATCCCTTTGAACCTGCCGGACTTCCCAGCTTTGATTCAGCTGGAAAACATTTTGGAACGCCACCGCGAAGATATCTTCACCTTTGTGGCGCACCCTTTCCGTTATCGCGATTTCATGACTCCCGAACTCGAAGACATCCTTTCGGTTGTGGAAGGTATAGAAGTCAATTCAGTAAACATTGCCAAGGGCGCTCCTCAAATACATGAGGGGCGCTATGTGGCGGAGAATTGGGAAAATTACGAAACAACCCGCCAAGCCTATGGCATGGTGCCGGTTTTCAATTCGGATACTCACGCCACCTTTTCGGTAGCCACAATCGCCAACGAAATAGATACGGCAACATTACCGGCCAATGAAGCCGAGCTTGCAGCGCTTTTTCGCCAAAAAGACATCCGCGAATGGCAGAATACCGAACAACTCCACGCCTGCCTGGAGCGCTTCATGCCGGTATGACAAGGAGCTTGGAGAAATGGGGCACGAAAATCACCAGACACATATGGTTTGTCCCTGGTGGTTCACATGGACATTCGACAACCGTCTGCGCAAGTTGTTGCACAAGCCTGAAGACCTGCTCGGCCCGTACCTGCAACCGGGTATGACAGCCCTCGATCTGGGGTGCGGTTTCGGCTATTTTTCTCTGGGAATGGCGCGGATGCTACGTCCTGAAGGACGGGTTCTGGCCGTGGACCTGCAACAGCAGATGCTGGCCCAGGTGCGAAAACGCGCAGTGCACGCTGGACTGCTCGCGACCATAGAGCCGCGGCTCTGCGAAGAGCATTCGCTGCGCCTTCAGGATGTGCAGGCCGATTTCGCCCTGGCTTTCTGGATGGCCCACGAAGTCCCTGATCAGCATCGGCTGTTTGCTGAATTGCATGCTGCCCTTAAGCCCGGAGCACGTTTCTTTTTGGCGGAACCAACTCTGGACACCACTGCCAGCTACTTCCAAAAAGAAATACAGCGTATAGAAGCCGCCGGATTCAGGTATCGGCATTGCCCTGAACCGGCCCCTGCTTTCAGCCTTGCCGCGATTTTCACCAGGCTCTAACGGCCGAAAAAAAATGAGGCCGGGTAACGAACCCGGCCCCGGCCCAAAAGAGGAGTATATTGTCCAAAGCGCTGTTGTAGCGCCCTTGATGCAGTAAATAAAAAACCAATATGAACCCGGTATTACCTGCAGATTACCGATCTTTCATTTTTTCCTATCACGCCCCTGTATGTCTGTAATTTCCGTGCAAATTATCCCTTGCGCCCTACGCCAAACACTTGCAGATACGCTGTATACGTGACAATACCCAGCTTGGCTTTAGTGCATGATTAATTCTCAATGACGACAAGGACATCTTCTTGGATTCACTCTGGATTTTTACCACATATACAGTCGCAATCGTTCTCGAGGCTACACCTTTTCTCTTGGCTGGAGCCCTCCTTTCAGCCTTGATGGAGCATTTTCTCAGCCCCGAACGGGTACAGGCCCTTGCGCCCAAAAGTCTGCCGCTGCAGCTCGCACTTGGTGCATGCGCCGGCCTGATCATTCCCACCTGCGAGTGTGGTGTTGTTCCCATTGTCCGCAGGTTGATCGCAAAGGGAGCTCCCCCGTCCGTTGCCATTACCTATATGCTGACCGCGCCAGTCATCAACCCCGTGGTGCTGCTTTCCACTTGGGTGGCGTTCCGCGGTGACGCCAGTGTCGTTCTCTTGCGGGTCATAATGATCCTGGCGCCGGCGTTAGTAATGGGAGCCATGGCATCACGCATTCCAGTTGAAAGGCTGCTGCGCAGCAATTCTTCCACTAAAGGGTGTAGTTGCTGCCACCATGATCATGACCACCACCATGAGCATACGCACGAACACACTCAAAAAACCTCAAAATTTCTGGACATTCTGCGTCATACAGCCTCGGAATACGCAGGCATGGGTGTATATCTCATTGTTGGCGCCATGGCCGCAGCCGCGTTCAAGACCTTTGCGCCGCAGCAACTGCTGACGACACTTTCCGATTCCCCCTTTCTGGCCATTGGCGGCATGATGCTTCTCGCCATAGTACTATCCATCTGTTCCGAAGCGGACGCCTTTGTCGCCACTTCCTTTGCCGGCATGCCAGTCAGTTCGCAACTGGGATTCATGGCCATTGGCCCCATGGTGGATATCAAGCTCATAGCCATGTTCCTGGCGGTTTTTCATCGCCGCTTCACGCTTGCCCTGGTGGTGGTGCCTGTTATCATGGTCTGGATATGCAGTATGGCGGTGGCCCTGAGCGGCCTATACCCGGGAGGTTTCTGATGTCGGGTACTACACGTAAATTGTCTGCTGGTATCGGGGGGCGTCTCGAAGGGCTTGCACTTATGGCAATAGCTGGGTACATCGCCTGGCTCCTGATTACCAACACTTACTGGCAGCTTTTAAATCCTCGCTTCCAGTGGCTGACAGCATCGGCTGGAGCAGGTCTTGCCATCGTAGGCGCAGCACAGCTCTTTTTTTCCCGCTCCGGCACAAGTTTTCCAAGATTGGCCGCCCTGTGCCTGCTTTTGGCCCTTATGGGAGGTACCATTTTTGGAGGAAACTGGTTAGAGGACGCCTCTCCTGCTCCTGCATCAGGCCTGAGCACAGACTTTTCCGCAACCCAGGCGGAAAAATATATTGAAATTGATGGGCATGAGTATACGAGAATCAGCACACCGGAATTGATCCAACTCATCGACCAGAGCCCCGATACGGTGTTGTCCACGGCATGGGGCATGCGCGGCATTGCAGTACGCACTCCGGAGCTGGACGCCATGGGCAGATTCGTACTGCTGCGCCCCTTTATCTGGTGTTGTCTTGCGGATGGAGTGGCTGTGGGTTTCCAGGTTCCCTGGAAGGATGTAACCACGCTTGAAAATGGAGACTGGGTCCAGGTAGCCGGCAAGCTGACGCCTGCTGACAAGCTGCCATCAGTTGGTGACAAGCCCCTGTTGGATGCCCTTTTCACAGCAGTGGACGAGAGTCATGAATTTATACCTGATTCTGCACTTGGTGGTAACGCCGTGGAACATATAGAAACGCCGCGCATGCCGTTTATTTTCAACTTGAACGCAGCCCCTCCCTATAACTGGTGAGGTACTTTTCAGGGCATAGCATTGTTTTCACAGCTTAAAATAAAGAAAAGCGAGTTTACCTACTCGCCACTCTGGAATATTTTTCTGCTCAGCTTCGGTTCAGCCCTTTTTGCCGTCGGCATGAAGGGGATCGCCCTGGAGCATCATTTTATAGCAGGGGGCGTCTTCGGCATGGCGTTGCTCCTGCACTACGCCATGGACTCCATCTCTCCAGGCGTGCTTTATTTCCTGCTGAACATCCCGTTGTTCATCCTTGGTTGGATTTTCGTCAGCAAGCGTTTCTTATACTACAGCCTCTACGCCATGCTGTTCACCTCGATTATATATGAGGTCCTCCCCGTTACCATCCATATTCACGAGCAGGTCTATGCCGCCATTGCCTGTGGCGTCATCATCGGCGCAGGTGGCGGTATCATTCTGCGTTCTCTTGGCTCTGCAGGCGGCCTGGACATCGTAGCCGTGCTGCTGAACCAGCGATACAATCTCGGTGTCGGAAAATTCTACTTCATTTTCAACGCCATGCTGTTCAGCTTCAGCGCTCTGGAACTTTCCAACGACCTGCTTATCGCCTCCCTGCTCATGGTTTTCGTATCATCTGTAGTCGTTGAATACGTTCTGTCCATGTTCAGCCAAAGAAAAATCGTGTTCATCATTTCCGAAACGCCCCAGGCTATTGCAGAAGAAATCATGCACCGCATGCGCCTCGGCGCAACCTTCATCAAGGGGCGCGGCGCTTATTCCGGAAGCGACAAGGACATACTCATGACCGTAATCAACAACATTCAGCTCAAGCGGCTGGAGGAAATGGTCTTTACCAAAGACCCCGCAGCCCTGTTCATTGTTGAAAACACCTTCAATGTCCTTGGCTCGAGCTTTTCGAAGCGTAAGATTTACTAGGGGTGAGTGAGCAAAGCCTGAAACGCCCCCTGCAGCAAAAGATGCATTACTCGCCGCAGAGCGACCTTTCTACGCAAAATGACGGCGCGCAAACGGGTGTGATTAGATACGCTGGTAGACCGTGGGAGCCACCTGCTGCAAGGGCAACTCCATACCCGCCAGGCTCTCGGAATGGCCAATAAACAGGTAACCGCCAATGGCCATATTCTGGCAGAGCTTGTTGAAAAGCTTGTTTTGCGTTGGCTTGTCGAAGTAAATCACGACATTACGACAAAACACTATATGCATTGCTCGCGGCAGGGAAAAGGGCTCCATAAAATTCAGCCGCCTGAATTCTATCATGCCCCTTATTTCTGGGGCCACCCGCACCAGTTTTTTGGCCCTGTCCTTACTCCTCAAAAAATATTTCGATTTCAAAATCTTAGGCACTGGCGCAATCCGTTCCTCTTCATAAATGCCACTCACAGCCTCTTTCAACACTTTGGTAGAAATATCTGTGGCAAGTATCCGGAAATCAAATTCCGGCTCCTTGCTGCGAAACTCGCTGAGCACAATTGCCAGGGTATAGGGCTCCATGCCCGTAGAGCACCCGGCGCTCCAGACACGCAGCGGCTCATGCAGCTTCTTGCTCATATCAGGGAGAATCACCCTGTTCAGTAAATCGAAATGCTGGGGCTCTCTGAAGAACTCTGTGGTATTTGTTGTCACCACGTCGATAAGATTAATGAGTTCTTCCCGCATCCCCTCAGGGCTGAACAGATAGGAAATGTACTTGGTATGGCTTCCCAGACTCAAAATGCGAATCCGCTTTTGCAAGCGCGCCTCGATCATGGTCTTTTTAGAAGGGGGAAGCTTGATGCCAACCTCTTTGTATATGAACTGGCTGAAACGGGCGAAATCCTCTTCGCTCATTTTTTGGTTCACAACAGGTTGGCTGACTTTTTTCTCGACAGGCATTTCATATTCCTGACTCGGTATTGGGTGCTGCATAGTACACACCCCCCAATACTCTGCCAAGGAGCTTATTACCACATCATTATTATTTTTTTATTTTAATGCTGGAATCTTAAAACAAACATATCATGCCTTACCATATTGAAATAAAAAAACCTTGCCCCGCCCCTTGATAATTGGCGAGACAATGCCATCATGGCTGCTCTTTAGAACTTCTCTATTTTTTAACCATCACTCGACAGAAAAGATTGCATGGCGTAAAAAATGAGAAAATCTCTCACTCCTTTCTCCCTATGAGGAAAAAATGAGCAAAAGTAAAAAAATACTGATCATACTTGCAGCCGTCGTAATTCTGGTGATCGGCGGCATTTACATTACCTTACAGACCGTTTTGACCCCCAATGCATTCAAGCCGCAAATCGCAGAAATGATCTACAAAGTAAGCGGTCTGCACGCCACGTTTGAAGGTGACGTCAACATTGGCATGTTCCCTCTTTCATTGCGCTTTGAGAATGTCACCCTCGACAGCGCCCCCATTGAGCCTGCAAATGCAGACGATATGGTCTATTCTGGACCAGACGGCAAACCTTTGCTCCACGTGTCCCTGCTCTCGGTGGAAGCTTCTCTCACTGGTCTGCTCGACAAAGAACTCCAGGCCAAAGCCGTGAAGCTCGACGGCATCAGTTGTGCGCTCATGCGGGATGCGCAAGGGCGATTGAACCTGCCAAAATCTCCGGTTGAAAAAGTGGAAGCCAAGGAAGAACACGTTGAGGTCACGACCGAAAAGGGCGAAAAACTATCATTCTCTTACAGAATCCACTCGCTCTCCATGACCAATGGCTCTCTTGTCTATGAGGACAAGGTGCTTGGCACGCGTTATGAAGTTACGGATGTAGCTTTGGAAGCGGATGACATCACCCCTTCTGGTCCTTTCCCGGTTTCATTTTCCTGCAAGGCCGACGCATCAAAGCCAGAACTGCAAGGGGGGCTTGAACTTTCGGGCAAACTTACCGCAGACCCCATCCGCAGGCTTGTTGCCTTTGACGATTTCACCATGCAGGGGGAGCTTCAAGGCGCTGATCTTCCCTATGACACCACCAGATCCACCCTTTCTGGTTCAGTTTCTCTCGATGGAACAGCCCAGATACTGGCCATGAACAATCTGTCCCTTATCTTATCGGCCGAAGGGGGCGACCTGCCCGCAAAACGGCAAATCGAATTCTCCCTTCCCAAACTGAATGCCAACCTGGCCTCTGGTCAACTTTCGGCCCAGCCTTTGAATATCAAAGGCAATGATTTTGAATCCGTCATCAATATTGACGGCAAGAACATCGCGACCGCACCGGAATTAGACCTCAAGGTGAGTGTTCCCGCATTCTCACCCAAAAAAATCCTGCTCGGCAGCGGGGTGAAAACGCCTGCCCTGGAAGATGAAAACACGTTGAATCAGGCGAGCCTGACTGCGTCCATGCAACTTTCCTCAGAAAAACTAATTCTGGAGAAAAGCGAGCTGCTCCTTGACGCCAGCACCATCTCCATCACGGGGGAGCTCACCCCTGCCACACTGCAGGGAAAGCTGGAAATCGAAGGCGATACCCTGAACATCGACAGGTATCTTCCTGCAAAAGAAAAAAATAAAAAAAACGAGCCCGAAAAGGCAGAAGACAAGCAAGATACGGAAGAGGTCAAAAAAATCGAGCTGCCCGGACAGCTGCAGTCTGCAGATTTGACCACCAAGATCCAGTTTGCGCTACTCCAGGTTGCCGGAGTAAAAATGCGGGAATTGGCCATAGACGCCCGTTTGCACAAGGGACGTTTCTCCGGGACCATGGAAAGCGGCGCGCTTTACGATGGATCGCTCAAAGCCAAATATGGCGCAGAGTTGAAAGAAGGCATACCCTTCTTTGACCTGGACTGCTCAGCCCGTGGCATTCAGCTGCACCCGTTGCTGCAGGACCTCAAAGTAGGAGCGCCCCTGACGGGTACGGCGCGGGTGGATGCCAAAGTAACCACCAAAGGCATGGATGAAAAAGAATACCGCTCGAATTTGAACGGCACGTTCGACGCTCGCGCCGAAAACGGACATATCCTGGGTATATCGCTCTCCCCCGAGGCAATCCAGAATGCCGTTCTTTCCAGTGTTTCTCTTACGTCCACCGGCGGCTCGACCCCTTACCAGCTTCTCAAGGCAGCCGGCACCATCAAGAATGGCGTTGCCAACGTCAGCACCATTGTTGCCCAGGCAAAACCGAACAGCGCCACAGGTTCGGGCACAGTGGACCTTGTAAAAGAAGTAATGAACATCAAACTCAAGGCATCGGTGATGGGGCTGGCGACCTTCCCGGTGACCATCAGCGGCCCCCTGGCCAAACCCGGCTTTGACGTCGATACCGGCAATATTGTGGAGCAAGGCGCAAAGGCCCTCGGCGAAATACTGGAAGCGCCCGGAGAAGCCGGGGAAGCATTAGGGGGCGAAGTTGGCAATACCCTGAATAACCTTCTGGAAGGACTGACAAAATAGGGAACAGATATCACACGCTATACAGCTAAAAATCATTAACTATAGTTAACCTTCTAGCAATATGTGCTCCATGTACCAGGTAGAGAATTCAATCATCCAATTCCTCTTCTACCTTTAACCACCCCACTAGCCTAGCCCCCGTCTTTACTGACGGGGGCTCGCTTTTTTTTGTCGAAAGCACTATCCATATCACCATTTAAAATACTTCTTATGCTGCTTGCAGCGAAGGAAGGCCTTGCGTAAACTGTCCGGCATCTTACAGGGTGGTGCGGCGGAGACCCGCCTTTTTCCAACGTCGCCCCTTTGTCCCAGGCGTCGATGGCAACCTTTCAGGAGTATCCAGCATGAGTTTATTTGCAAATTTTTATATCATATCCGCCCTGCTCATCATCTGCATTGCAGTCTGCTTCTTCCTGCCGGAACTGCTCTACCGCGCAAGCGGCAGAGAACGCTCGTGGCATCCCATCCTTGCATGTCTGCTGCTCATCTGTAGCGTGCTGCTGCTCAGTGGATTGCACGGAAAAGCCATCGACATGGCAATCCCCAACGTCGCAGTCACCGTAAAACCAACGCCTGCTCCTGAGCCAGAACCACAGTCCGAACAAACTACCCAGGATGAGGAACCTCAGGTAGATTTTGCGGTAAGCACCCGCCTTGGCACCATTCCAATAACCGTGGGATTTGAAACCCCCTTGGAACTGTCCGTTGCCAACAATGGCGCCCAGGCGGCTTTTGATTGCGAACTGGTCGTGCTGGATGGCGGGGGGCACAATTTGGCGCCACAAAAAGCCTACGCCTTAGCGCCACAAGTTGTGTCCACCACCCTTGCACCGGGGGACACAGGGATATGTACATGGCGATTCACGCCCAAACAGGCTGGTGAATACGTGCTGCAAGCCGCTGCCGCGGCACACGAGCAAAGCGTTTCGCAGCAAGTCCGGATCAAGGCGGAGAAGAAATTCACTGTGGATGTGGACGATGCTGTGTGGGTCTTTCATTCACGCACGCCTGGCAGCGACCTGAGCCTTGCAAACAAGCTCAAAAACGCCGGATTTCATAATGCGCTTGCAAAAGGCGAATGGAAGACAACATCAGAAGAACAATACATTTTTTATCGCGACAAGGATAAAACAAACCTCGACGAACTCTTTGTGGAAATCGGCATGCCCAGCGTGCAGCCCTACTATTATGATTCGGAGCGGGTCGGTTCCAAGGTAAAGGAATTTTTCGAGCAAAATCCGGACATGGCCTTCCTGGTCATCATCCATTAGACATCTGACACGATCATCACGCAACGAGGGGGAAAGCCCGACCAGACTTTCCCCCTTGTTTTTGCAGCATCGTGCTTCAAGACGCTAATCGTCCTGTCAAAAGTGCATCTGCACGATCACTCCTCAGCGTGCGTTTCGTAGTTCACGCTTTCCATGGTTGGGAAATCCCGCAGGTGGCGCGAAAACGCGGCCATGAGAAATGAATCTACCCACCAGTAAATGTCGTGCTCACGCACAAAGCGCCGTATGCGGCGCAAACGGTTGCGCATTTCTCTTTCGTCCATTTCACAGGCGGCATAAATGGCATCTGCAACGCCTTCAACATCATATGGGTTCACCAGCTCCGCCCCATATCGTTGCAATTGCGCGGCCGCGCCTGCAAACTCACTAAGCAGCAGCACACCGACCTCACGAACCTTGCTCGAGCAGTACTCCTTGGCCACCAGATTCATTCCGTCCTTCAACGGCGTAACCAGGGCAATGTCGGCGGCCCGGTAAAAGGCGACCAGTTCATCGCGGGGGAAACTGGTGTAGTAGTAATGAATGGGAATCCACCCAGGCATGCTGAACTGACCGTTGATCTGCCCTACCAACTGATCGATTTCGTTTTTGAGCTTATCGTATTCCGAGACGTTTTCCCTGCTGGGCACAAGAATTTGCAAAAAGTTGATGCGCCCTATGAGATCCTTGTGCTGCTCCAGTGCGACACGTATGGCTTCAAGCCGCTGTGGGATGCCTTTTGAATAGTCCAACCTATCCACACCGAGAATGATCTTGCGCCCTTTGTAGGTGCGTTTCAGTTCGTGCCGTTTGTCCGCCACTTTTGGCAGGCGAGCGGTTTCCGCAAAAAGGGAATAATCTATGGAGATGGGAATCGCGCCAAGACGAACCTTGTGTTCTCCCACAGAGGCGGTGACTACGCCGCCTCTTCCCGAAACCTTGGCTTCGGGTATCAAGGTTTGCAGGCAACGGACAAAATTCTTGCGATCACGCATGGTCTGAAAGCCCACCAGTTCGTAATCCATCAACGAACGCAAAACCTGATCCCGCCAGGGAAGCTTCAGAAAAATATCCGGGGGTGGAAATGGGATGTGCAAAAAGAAGCCGCATTTCTGCTCTACACCCATTTTCTTGAGATAGTGCGCGACATGGAACAAGTGGTAATCGTGCACCCAGATATAATCACGGGGGCGCAGATTCTCCGCCACCTTTTTTGCAAATATCTGGTTCACTTCTTTGTATGTGCGCCAGTAAACCGGATTGAAATGACACCTGGATTGAAAGTCATGGAAAAGTGGCCAGACCACCTCGTTGGAAAACCCGAAGTAGTAGTTATCCACCTGCTCCTGACTCAAATCCACAGGCACCAGGCTGTAGCCGGCTTTTTTTGAATAAGCAGCGAACTGACCAGAAAGGTCCTCATCCGTATGCGCGCCGGACCACCCAATCCAGATGCCCCCGCGGTTGCGCAGGACCGGAGCAAGGGCGGTTACCAGGCCACCGGCGCCAGGTTTGATGGTCCACCCGTCTTCCTGTTTGGAAAGCCCAACGGGCAAGCGGTTGGAAACCACAATCAAACGCCGGAAATCAGCTTCCATTGTTCATGACTCCTCTATATCTATGTCAGGCTTGCGCCAGACGATTTAAGCCCCCCCATGACATGCAGCCCTGGCAAATGACAAAGGCGCTGCTTCCAAACCTATACGTTATATATAGTCGTAGCAGAATTTTTTCGCAAGGAAGCGGCAGGAATAGAAACAATGAAATACTTTTGGTAACCGGCCCAGGGCAACGAAGGTCACTTTACAGCGAACGTGGGAACACACAAGAACGCCCCTTGAACGCACATGCTCATACACAGGGCAAAGTCACAGCTCATGCCCTGCGGACATGCAGGACCACCATTTACTGCAAAAATGCGAACCAGCAGTCTTTAGGGTTTTAATTCACATGAGGGCATGCCGCCGTGGGACTGGCCCTAGGCGGGGTATAGCGAAGTGGAGACGACGTGATAACAGCTAACAAAATGAAACAAATCAGCGTGGCATGGCGCCGCGGCTCCCCAAACAACAGGAACCGCCGCGGCGTTCAGCTCACGACGTCAGCTTGATGAGCCCCACAAAAACCAGGGCAGCACCAAAGAGGGGCAGTAAGATATCAAAAAACATGGCCTCCTCCTTTGCAGATAGCGAGCCGGATCTTGGGAGGAATTCCCAAAGGCGGCTTCGCAAGGATACCATGATTAAGCAAACCCTGTGCCAAACGCCAACCCAATCTGAAATGGTACTCCCATCACAACACAAAAAATACAGGAAAAGCGATACAACGGAGAAGTCTTCAGCCATAAAAAAACGTCGGCAACCATGCAGACAAATCAAGTCCACGATGGCGCCGACGCAATAATTTAGTCGCCTGCTGCGTAATTAGATTTTTTCGATATGCAGGTAATTGTCCATCATTGCCGTAAGCTTAAATTGTTTACCAGCATGTTCATAAACGTATTCACAATCAGGAAAAAGCTCTACGTCGCGCTCGAAACTCGCACCGAAAAAGACGTCCTTGGCTTCACCGTTGGATTCGAAACGGATGCTCGATCCGTCTTCGAGCATCAAGTATTCGCCATCCCCGAGGTTCATCGGCAGATCACTTTCAGTGTACTCCATAACCATCCTCCTCGCATCGGCGCAAACGCGTCGGAAAAAGTTTAATTCTACAAAATTGACCCTAATTATTATTTTCACAAAAGAAAGCAACTGGCAAGGTCCTTTTTTATCTGAACAGCCAGTTATCTTTTAAACTACTGTGATAAAATAATATAATTTCATTATTTTTTAATCGGGATATTAGTAATAATGAAAAAGAAACATTCAGTTTCCATTTTTGATACGTTTTTCTACAATATTGTATGATAAATCAAAAAAGGTAGGTAGCGTTCAGAACAAGACAGACGTCAATGGGTCAACGCTGCCGATATTTCATGACAATGGGATTTTTTCGGAATTTTGACTGACTGCAAAAGATATAAAACGCCGTATTCCTGAGAGTTGGCTTGCACCAAGCTTACAGCATGTCCACCGGATCCAGATCAAGGGATAGGCGAAGATCACCGCCAGAGGTGTAGGGCTCCAAATTTTTGGCAACCGCGGCAAAAACCTGGCGGATGTTCTGCCAATCTCCCCCCTTCAACAGACAGTGGAAACGCCTGCGCCCCCTGAGCATTTTCAGGGGCGCTGGCGCCGGCCCTAAAACCATTACGCCATGCTCACGCCCAGCCTCTCTCAAGGCCTTTCCCGCCTCTGACAAAGCGCGGGAGCCCGGATCCCAGGTGAAAGGGTAATTCAGTCGAATGAGCGCCAATTTAATGAACGGAGGATATTTGCGCTTTCGCCGCAATTCCAATTCGTTCTTGTAGAACCCCTCGTAATCACACGTGCGCACATATTGCCAGCATGGGTGGGCAACATCACGGGTCTGGATCAGCACCCGGCCGGGGCGTTCGCCTCGCCCTGCACGCCCTGCCACCTGTACCAAAAGCTGAAAAGTACGCTCTGTGGCGCGATAATCGGGCAGATTGAGCCCTAGATCGCCATCCGCAACAATCACCCGGGTGACGCCTGGAAAATGGTGCCCTTTGGATAGCATTTGCGTGCCCACCAGCACCTGGGCCTCCTGGCGCGCAAAAGACTCCAGTATTTCTTCCATGCGTCCAAGCCGGCGGGTGCTGTCCCGATCCAGCCGTAGCACTCCGGTTTCAGGGGGGAGCGTTGCCGCCAGGGTTTCCTCCAGCCTTTCCGTGCCTTCGCCCATGGGCAGATAATTGGCGCCCCCGCAGCCGCTGCAAATAATAGGGAAAGGCCGTGATTCACCGCAATAGTGGCATACAAGCCGTTCCCGCCCTTTGTGATAGGTAAGACCGATTTCACAATTCGGACACTTGGCCACTTGCCCGCAATCCAGGCAATACATCAGAGGCGAGTACCCACGCCGGTTCAGCATGATTATGGCCTGGTCCCCTTGCTCCACGGTTTCGGAGAGCGCTTTGAGGGTCTCAGGCGCCAACAAATGCTCAGTTGGTGACAGCGAACGTATGTCCACCAGGTCGATATCCGGCAAACCGCATTCGCTGATGCGCTGCTTCATGTTCAATGAAGGGGCGTGCCCCTGCTCTGCAGCATAGAAAGTTTTGACGTCCGGCGTGGCAGACCCCAAGAGAAGCAGTCCCTTATGGCGGTGCATCAAAAAATAGGCGACTTCCTTGGCCTGGTAGTTAAGCCGTTCGTCCTGCTTAAAAGAGCTGTCATGCTCCTCGTCAAGAATCACACAGCCAGGCGAACGGGCAGGCAGGAACAATGCAGAGCGGGTGCCCACCACCAGGGAAGCTCCGTTTGACCGGGCCGCCTGTCGGAACAATCGGGCTCGCTCGTTGGGCGGAATGTTGCCATGATAAAAATGCAGGTTGTCGCCCAGTCCAGGAAAACGCAAACGCACAGCGCGCAACAGGTTTTGTGCAAGAGCGATTTCCGGCGCCAGGAGATACACGGAACGCCCCATTTGTAGACAACGACGGGCCAGCTCCAGGTAGACCGCTGTTTTTCCGCTGCCTGTGACGCCAAAAAGCAGACGGGTCTCACCTGCATCGCTTTCCAAAGCCCGCGTAAGCCCTTCAGGTCCATCCAAGGCCTGCAATTGCTCGCTGGTAAAATCAAATTCCCGTCCTGAGGCAGTATCTTCCAGTGCATCCTCTTCCAAAGAGGGTGCTTCTGCTCTGGTCAAACGCACCAGCCCCAGCTCTATGCAACGGTTGAGAGCACCGCGAGCGCTCTCACCTAGATCCGCCAGCAGGGTCTTTCTAGGGGCGCTTCCTCGCTCCCAAAGATATTCAAGCACCGCAATTTGCGCAGTTGCTGCAGGGCGCACAGGCCATGGTGGATCCTTGACCACCACAGCAACTTCCTGGCTCCGGATGGAAGCTTCATCCACCCGCAACAACCCGTCTCTCCAGGATGCGGCCAAATCTGCCAAATCATCTTCCGGGAGCTGCGCGATCTCCTTGGGCTTGAAAGTCCGGGTTCTCCCTTTCAGGGGTGAGGCAAGCCGAACCTGAGCGGAACGCAATGGAAGCGGCAACAGCGCCCCAAGTATCTGGCCAGGTGTTTTCATCTGGCGAAGCGCAAGTTGCTTGATCATGTCCAAATATTCCTGCCCCAACAAGGGAGTGCGCTCCAGGGGCCAAAGAAGAGGCTTCAAGACAACTGGCGCGCCCTTGGCGTCGCAAATCTGTTCGGTGTCGCCATCGCAGGCCTGCAACAACATGACTACCCGCAGAGAATTGGCCACCGGGGCAAGAAAGCGCATACCCGGCTGCAACTCCGTTTCGGAGAAACAGCCGGGCGTAAGATAGCTGAGAGTAGTAAAGGGGGGGCTTAAGAGTGCAGCGCCCCAAATTGTAGACATGAAAGCCTGGTCTGCTCGAGAAGCTGAACCTTACTCCTTGGGGAGAAAAGCCTTGAGCTTCTGCACGAGCTGGTCGCGCAGGGTTTCATCCTTGAGCGCGAAATAAATGTTTGCAGTCAGGTACTCTGCCCAGTCTCCTGCATCGAAACGCTGCCCCTTGATACGTACGGCGAGCAGTCCCTTGCCTCTGGCAAGCGCTTTCAGACTGTCAGTCAGTTGGATTTCACCATCATGTCCCGGAGTTTGCTCTTCAAGATACTTAAATATCTCCGGAGTCAGAACATAACGTCCCACAATGGCGTAGCGGGAAGGAGCGTCTTCTACAGCAGGCTTTTCCACCAGGTCACGCACCCGGAACTTGCCGGGGGCAAATTCCTCGCCCTGTATAATGCCGTAGCGGCTGACCATATTCTTGGGCACTTCCATCACGCCGATGACGGGCAGGCGCTCTGTGGCCGCAACTTCCATCAGTTGCTTGATGCCGGGATCGGGGCTGAAAACCAGGTCATCGCCCACCATCACTGCAAAGGGATCATCCTTCACCACTTCCTTGGCGCAGAGCACGGCGTGCCCCAAACCGAGCTGCTTTTTCTGGCGTACGGAGATGATATTGACCATCTCTGCCACCTTGCGGATATCCTTGAGCAGCTCTGTCTTGCCGGCGCGCTCCAGCACGCCTTCCAGAGAAAGATTGTAATCGAAATGGTCTTCGATGATTTTTTTGTTCTGGTTGTTGACGAAAACAACATCGGTAAGTCCGGAGTGCATGGCCTCTTCAACCACGTACTGAACCACGGGCTTGTTGTAGACAGGCAGCATCTCTTTGGGAACGTTCTTGGTAGCTGGCAGCGACCTTGTTCCCCAACCGGCGACGGGTATGACGACCTTGCTGACTTCCATGTTCCGCGCTCCTTGCAGTAGGCGGTTATGCTTCTGTTCTCCCCGGCAAAGCACCGCCGGGCGGCTGCGCGAAGGCGCTCTTCGCGCAAGCCAATTCTGTAATTACGACGCCTTAGCGCCGGGGCGCGCCATGCCCGCCCTGTGCTGCGGCATTAAACTCGTTCGGTACACGCAGCAACTGTGCCTATAGCACACTCCAACAGGCTATTTCAAATGTGTCTTGAGGGTTTCGGCCAGAAACTCAGTCAGGCTTTCGACTTTGCTTTCGTCTTCAGCCTCCACCATAACCCGCGCCACGGCTTCTGTGCCTGAATAACGCAGAAGTACCCGTCCTTTGCCGGCCAGTTGGTTCTCAGCCTCCTTCACGGCATCACCGATGGCTGAGACTTCTTCAAAGGGAATCTTACGCTCCACATGAACATTGACAAGTTTCTGCGGAAACAACTGCATGAGTTGCGCAAGTTCAGAGAGAGGTTTGCCTCGCTGCTGCATGATGCGCAATAGTTGCAGTGCAGCCAGGATGCCATCTCCCGTGGTGCTGAAATTAAGAAAAATAAGGTGGCCGGATTGTTCACCGCCAAAAGTGCACCCCTGGCTGCGCATGGCTTCCACCACGTGACGGTCGCCCACAGGCGTCCGCACCAGACTCCCCCCCTGCTCTTTCATGAACAGTTCAAGAGCCATGTTGCTCATGACCGTGGCGACCAGCTTCTTTCCAGGGAGTTCATCCCGGCTGATCATATCCTGGGCGCAAAGGGCCATGATCTGGTCCCCATCCAACACACGCCCCTTTTCATCCACAACAATAAGCCTGTCACCATCGCCATCCAGGGCCAGGCCAATATCTGCATTGTTCTCGCGCACGTGGTGGGCAATCACTTCGGGATACAGCGAGCCGCATTGCCTGTTGATGTTCAAACCATCCGGGTTTGTGCCTATTTTGATAACCTGAGCGCCCAGCTCCTCAAAAATAAGCGGCGCAACCTTATAAGTGGCGCCATGGGCGCAATCCAGCACAATGCGCACCCCTTCCAGGGTCAAATGCGTGGGAAAACTGTTTTTAAGGTAAACGATATAGCGGCCTGAACTGTCGGATATGCGGTAAGCGCGTCCAACCATTTCCGAACTGGGATAATCCCATTCAACATCGGGGTTGGTCACCATTTCAGTGATAGCGGTTTCGGTCGCATCGGGCAGCTTGAAACCTGCATGATCGAAAAACTTGATGCCATTGTCCATGAAAGGATTGTGCGATGCGGAAATCACAATGCCCAGGTCGGCGCGCATGCTTTGTGTAAGAAAGGAAATAGCAGGGGTCGGCATGGGGCCGACAAGGAAGACGTCCATGCCGGAAGCACACAATCCCGAAGTCAACGCCGTCTCAAAAATATAGCCCGAGAGCCTGGTATCCTTGCCAATGACGACCTTATGCCGTTTGTCGCCATTGCGAAAAATAGAGCCTGCAGCCAGTCCCAGCCGCAGGGCCACTTCAGGCACCATGGGGTAGATGTTAACCTGGCCACGCAGGCCATCGGTCCCAAAAAGTCGCTTCGCCATTCGTTCACCTCGTGAGCAAGCCGCAGCATATAAAACGCGGCCAATCACCTGCAAGGGGCGTCATTCTTCGGACAACCCCAGTTCCACATATTCAGGGGTCACCTTCAAAAGGCGCCCTCCCTTTGGCGCCATGATAAGCGGCGCCACCGCAAAATATCCAGGCCCCATGTATTCGTCGGCCACCACCTTGGCAGAAACCGCATCCTTGATGTCTCCCTGTCGCGCCACGGGCAGGGGGATTTCCATCTCCACGGTGATGGATTGCGGTTTCACCGAGGCCTTATATTTCGTTTTATTCTCGATTGATAATGGCAATTCCAGCGTAAATGCCTTGGTCTTTACCCCAAAAAGCAACCGCACATCGACAAATCCCGTGCCCGCCTCGATCTCATCGGGCAAGCTCAGGGGGACGACCTCTTCTATCAGCCCGGGGGTGGCGCTGGGCAAGGCGATAACCTGAGTAGGCACCTGCTGAATTTCGTCGATAATCTTTTGCGGCCCCTTGATGACCACGCTGGAGGGCTGCGTCATCACCTCCATGAGCTGGTAATCAGGATCGAGCGTTCCTTCCCAAACAGGCTTTACCGGCACCTGCTTGGAGGACAAGCGATCTACGGTTATTTCAAGCCGTGAGGGATTTATCTCCACCACCTCAAAGGTCTTGGAAAGAGGGAATTTATCAGGCTCAATGGGGAAAACGTTCAACCCTGGCTTGAGTTTGGCAAGGTCAAGAGAATACACCAGGGAGCGGTCTTCAAGATTGTGCACCAGCCCTTTTGGGCCGCGCACGCGCACATTGATTTTGCGCAAAAGGCCGTCGCGGATGACCAGATTGTCCGGCATGGCGGAAAACTGCACGCTGGCCTGCATCCAGACATCCACCTTTTCACGCCCGGAGACAAAATACCACGCCACCAAGGCAAGTAAAAACGCCAGCAGCGCATATTGCCAGTTGCCGCGCATGCCCTACCTCTCGAGAACCTTGGTCAAAACACGCTTGAGCCGAACCTCGTCGAGCCTTGTGGTCATTTTTCCCTTAACGGCGACAGATATGGACCCCCGCTCTTCGGAAACCACAACGGCAACGGCGTCGCTTTCCTCGGTAATGCCCAATGCAGCACGGTGGCGCGTGCCGAATTCATTGCTGCCCTTCACTGCATACACGCTTTGCCCGCTGGCTAGCGGCAGAATGCAGGCCGCCGCAACAACGCTGGAGCCGCGAATGATCACCGCGCCATCATGCAAGGGCGTATTCGGGTAGAAAATCGTTACCAGCAAATCCTTGCTGACTTTTGCGCCAAGCTGCACCCCACGCTCCAGCACATCGCCCAGGGGCACGTTCTTTTCGATGACCAGCAACGCCCCGATACGGCTCTTGGCCAGCGAGGTCATGGCCGCGATGATCTGGTTCAGCGTTTCCTCTTCCACGGTTGGGCGTTTCCACAAACGCCCTGCACCGACTTCGGAAAGCGCCTTGCGTATATCCTGCTGAAACAAAATGATGACAACCAGGAAGATGGAGCTCAGAAAATTGGCCAGCAACCAGTTCAGGGTATAGAGCCCGAACTCCTCTGAAACGAAATAGACGCAAAGCACCAGCAGCAGTCCCGACAAGACCGAAACCGCACGAGTGCCCCGCACAAGCAGAATGAGCCTGTAAAGGATGAAGGCGACGAGGCCGATGTCGAGAACATCGCGCCAGCCTATGCGTATGGAGGCAAATTCCAGCATAGCCGTTTCCGTCCGGCTTCAGCGCAGGGCCTGCAAAACTCGCAGACTTTGGACCGTGGAGGCCGTATCGTGCACCCGGTGGATGCCAACGCCCCGCGATGCCATGTATACCGTTGCGGCCTGGGTGGCGTTTCCACGAGATTCCAAAGGCGCATCCAGCAAAGCCCCCCATAGGGATTTGTTGGAAATGCCGAGCATCACGGGCCTGCCGAAGCTGTATATCTGCTCAATGCTGCGCATGAGCTCGAGATTGTGTTCCAAAATTTTTCCAAAGCCGATGCCGGGGTCCAGCACAATGCGCTCTTCGGGCACACCTGCGCCGGTGAGCAGGCGCAGCTTTTCCTCAAAAAAAGCCATCACTTCAGAAACCACGTCAGTGTATTGCGGCGCCTGCTGCATGTTCTGCGGCACCCCTTGGGCATGCATCAGAACATAGCCGGGACGGTATTGGGCCAGTACGTCCAGGAGTTCAGGGTCATGGCTGCAGGCTGAAACATCGTTGATGATTTCAGCTCCTGCTTCCAAGCAACCTGCGGCAACCAAGGCGTTGCGGGTATCGATGCTACGCGCTATGGGCAACCCTGCCGCCTGCTGCACCACAGGCAAAACCCGGCGCATTTCTTCTTCCACCGCCACAGGGGCAGCGCCCGGCCGGGTTGATTCCCCCCCTATATCCGCAATCAAAGCACCATGGCCGATCATGGCTTCAATGCTCCGGAGGGCAGCATCCGGCTCCAGATCAGGGGCGAAGTTGCGCCCCCCGTCATAAAACGAATCCGGTGTCACATTGACAATACCAGCGACAATGAACGGAGCCGGCCCGACAATCTTACCGCCCGCCACTTCCCAGCTGACGCTTGTAGCGGCCTGTGGCGTTGCGATATCTTTCGATACCGTGGGCGAATCAGAGAAAGAAACTGTCGCCACTACGAG
Source organism: Desulfovibrio biadhensis (assembly GCF_055388615.1). Lineage (NCBI taxonomy): Bacteria > Pseudomonadati > Thermodesulfobacteriota > Desulfovibrionia > Desulfovibrionales > Desulfovibrionaceae > Desulfovibrio > Desulfovibrio biadhensis. The sequence goes on along the minus strand of NZ_AP042477.1, from coordinate 3,890,844 downwards.
CGTTCCTTGTCCGATCCATCCTTTTTGTCTTCACCTGCCTGCTCAGGCTGTTCCGGGGTCTCCGGCTGGCCTGCGGTGGGTGCGGCAGCCTCAGCATCTTCGGACTCCCCTGCCTGTGACAACTCAGGGGATGAGGATGCTTCATGGTATGCGCCAGGCACTTCAGGAGAGGAAGTTGCACCCTCGTCCTGGTTTGCTCCGCTTTCTTCATGGTTGCCAAAGGTGAATTCGCTGTGGGTATCGATGCCAGGCGAAGGCTTGGAGGCTTTTCCATTGAAAGGAGGCAATTCCTCGCCCGCCATGATCAGATCGATATCAGCGCCGCTCAAAGTCTCGCGCTCAAGCAAGGCTGTGGCCACATTGTCCAGGATATCCCTGTGCTCAGTGAGCAGCTTTTCAGCCATGCGCTGTGCTTCTTCAATGAACTTGCGGACCTCGGCATCGATAAGCTTAGCGGTTTCCTCACTGTAGTCCTTGTAATGCCCAAGGTCGCGACCGATAAAGACTTCGTCGCCCTTGTCGCCCAGGGACAGAGGACCGATGGCCTCGCTCATACCCCATTTGCAAACCATGCTGCGCGCCATCTTGGTGGCGTTCTCAAGGTCGTTGGAAGCGCCCGTGTTGAGCTGCTTGAAAACAACCCATTCCGCAGCACGTCCGCCAAGGCCGTAAGCCAGACGATTTTCCAGATATTCCTTGGAATAGGTATGGCGCTCGTCAATAGGCAGATACGCGGTAACACCCAGCGCACGCCCTCTGGGGATGATGGTGACCTTGTGCACGGGGTCGGTGCCGGGCAGCAGTTTGGCAACTAGAGCGTGGCCAGCTTCATGAAAGGCAGTGGTGCGCTTTTCTTCCTCAGAAAGGATCAGGCTCCGGCGCTCCTTACCCATCAGCACCTTGTCTTTCGCTTCCTCGAAATCAGACATACCGACCTGGTCCTTATTCAACTTGGCGGCGTAAAGCGCAGCCTCGTTGACCAGGTTCTCAAGGTCTGCTCCGGAAAAACCGGGAGTGCCGCGTGCAAGCACCTCCAGGTCCACATCCCCGGAAAGGGGCGTGCGCCTGGAGTGCACCTCGAGAATGCGCTTGCGGCCGCGCACATCCGGAGTGGGCACCACAACCTGACGGTCGAAACGACCAGGCCTGAGCAAAGCCGGGTCCAAAACATCAGGTCTGTTGGTGGCGGCAATGAGGATAACGCCCTCATTCGATTCAAAGCCGTCCATTTCCACGAGCAACTGGTTCAAGGTCTGCTCGCGCTCGTCGTGTCCACCGCCAAGACCAGCGCCACGCTGCCGGCCCACGGCGTCGATTTCGTCGATGAAGATCAGACAAGGTGCGTTCTTTTTTCCCTGCACGAACAGGTCGCGCACGCGGGAAGCGCCCACACCAACAAACATTTCAACAAAGTCAGACCCGGAAATGGAAAAGAACGGGACGCCGGCTTCACCTGCAACTGCGCGTGAAAGCAACGTTTTACCGGTGCCTGGAGGGCCAACCAGCAGCACGCCCTTGGGAATACGTCCGCCAAGACGGGTGAAATGCTTGGGGTCGCTCAGGAAGTCTACGACTTCGCTGAGTTCTTCCTTGGCCTCGTCCACACCAGCCACATCCTCGAACGTCACCTTTGCCGTATCTTGAGAGATGAGTTTGGCTTTGGACCGGCCAAAGGACATGGCCTTGCCGCCCCCCCCTTGCATCTGGCGCATGAAGAAAATCCAGACACCTATCAAAAGCAGCATGGGGAACCAGGAAATGAACAGCGTCATATACCAGGGGGCGTCTTCCTGGGGCTCGGCTTTGACCGCTACTTTCTTCTCGATGAGGGTCTTTACCATGTTGGGGTCGTCAGGCGCGTAGGTGGAAAAACTCGAACCATCAACGAGCTTGCCCATCAGTCGCTCACCCTGGATGGTGACCTCCAACACGTCGCCGTTGTCGACCTTTTGCAGAAAATCGCTGTAAGCCAGCTTTTCCTGCTGCCCCTGAGGCTGATTGAAAAGGTTGAAAAGGACCACCATAACCAGCGAGATGGTAGCCCAAAGCATGAGATTCTTGGTAAAGGTATTCAAAGAGACTCCTCCATGAGGCGCGTGTCGTTTCTGATCTAATCAGTTTTGGGGGCAGTTCCGAATCGTAATGCTACCGTCCGGGCTCCCTGTGCGGCCGCGTCCACTGTGCTCCTGCAAGACGCGCCACAGCACACCTTGTATCAATATCGCGCTAACATGCGCTTCTACTCAACGTATTTACAACATCTTCCAACATCATGACGGGCAGCTCAAACCGCTTGCAGGCCCTGCCTGAAATGCCAGACAACAAACGGCATGCCAACCATACATCAGGTCTGCCCGGGCTATACATAAAACCCCTGAACGCTTTTGGCAATCGCCACAACCGCAATGCATGGCGCAGGGATGCAAAAAAACTTGTTCATTCGGGACTTGAAGCCAAAGGCGGAAGCTGGTACATGCTGCATCACCGAACAATTGCGGAAGCGTCTCTCAGCCGGTGCTGGGCGCGGTCTTCAAAACCGTAGGGACGGTTAACCCCGTCCGGTAGGTTCGACTCCTATACGCTTCCGCCACTTTCAAACTTCCGTCCTCTCTTTTTTCACTCCCATTCAAATCAATACCCACAACATTCACGCAGTCACCAGTCTGCTTGCCACACCTGGAGCTAACAGCAACCATTCATTGGGCTATTTTGCCTCCAGCCAGGCGTGCAAGGCAGCCAACTGCCTGGCCACAGGTTCCGGCCCGGTGCCTCCATGCAAGGAGCGGCGGTTGACCGCGGCATCAAAGGCAAGCACCTGGTAAACATCTTCTTCCACCAGATGCCCCTTATCCCCTGCACACTTTCGCAGTTCATCCAGGCTCAGAACTTCAAGGCTGCGGCCAGTCTCTTCCGCAAGGGCCACGGCCCTGCCTGTGGCGTGGTGCGCGTCTCTAAAGGGCATGCCTTTGGATGCCAGGTAATCGGCAAACTCCGTGGCGTTCAAATAGCCCAGGGCCAAAGCCTTGAACATGGCTTCAGGCACAAAAGCCAACGCACGGACCATTCCCGCCGCAAGGGCAAGGCTGCCGCTCACAGTACGGTCCGTATCGAAAAAAGGCTCCTTGTCTTCCTGCATGTCCCGGTTATAGGCCAGGGGCAACCCTTTCAAGGTGGTCATAAGCGTGGTCAGCGAACCATAGACTCTTCCGGTCTTGCCGCGGATCAACTCAGCCACGTCGGGATTTTTTTTCTGCGGCATGATGCTCGACCCCGTGGCATAGGCGTCGGGCAACTTTACGTAGCCGAAATTCGGGTTGGCCCAAAGTATCAATTCCTCACAAAAGCGGCTCAGGTGCGTCATGATGAGACTGCCCGTAAACAAGGCCTCGGCAGCAAAATCACGATCCGAAACGGCGTCCATGCTGTTGTCAAAGACACCGCCCAGCCCAAGTTCTTCGGCCACGGAGGCAGGATCCAGGGCATAGGTGCTGCCGGCCAGCGCAGCCGCGCCCAAGGGTGATATGCTCGCGCGCTGCTTGCAGTCGCGGATGCGGGATACGTCGCGCTTGAGCATCCAGGCATACGCCAAAAGATGCTGTGCAAGGCTCACTGGTTGGGCTGGCTGCAGATGCGTACATCCGGGTAGCAGCACCTCCCGGTTGGCCTCGGCCTGTGCAACAAACGCAGCGATGAGGTCACGGCACAGGGTTTCCCAAGCCTCCAGTCTGGCGACGACGAAAAGCCGAAAATCCAGGGCGATCTGATCGTTGCGGGAGCGCCCCGTATGGAGTTTGCGACCAGGATCACCGATCAATTCGGTAAGCCGGCGCTCGATGTTCATGTGGACGTCTTCAAGCTCACGACGCCAGACAAACTGCTTGGACTCGATCTCCTCCAGCACCTGATCCAGGCCTTCTACGATGGCCTTGGCCTCGTCCGTGCTTATGACGCCCTGCCTGGCGAGCATGCGCGCATGCGCCTTGGAGCCGGTGATGTCTTCCCGGTAGAGGATCTGGTCAAAAGAGACCGACTCGGTAAAAGCTTCTACATCTTCGCCCTGTTCCTGGCGAAAACGACCGCCCCAGGGTTTTTTCTCGCTCATTTGCCGCCTCCGCGCCGGTTCATGTAACCGCGCAGCCTGAGTCCCTGAAGCCGGATGAAACCAGCAGCGTCGGCCTGATTATAGACTTCATCTTTTTCAAAAGTGGCCATGGCCTCGCTGTAAAGCGAATTGGGAGACGTACGCGACAGCGGATAGGCGCACCCTTTGTACAATTTGACCCGGACCTGGCCGGTTACGCACTGCTGCATTTGGTCGACCATGGCCTGCATGGCCTCGCGCTCAGGCGCGAACCAAAAACCATTGTATACGCACGCAGCGTAGCGAGTGATGAGGCTGTCACGCAGTTGCATGGCCTCACGGTCCAGGCAAAGTCCCTCGAGGTCGCGGCGTGCAACGTACAAAATGCTGCCGCCCGGGGTCTCGTAAACACCGCGGGACTTCATGCCCACGAAACGGTTTTCCACCATGTCCAACCGCCCGATACCATGTTTTCCGCCCAGTTTGTTCAACTCGCGGATGATAGAAGCTGGCGACAGCGGCTTGCCATTGATGGCGACAGGATCACCCTTTTCGAAATCAATGGTAATGATTTCTGGTGTATCGGGCGCTTTTTCAGGAGGCGTCAACATGGTCCAGCACTCAGGACCGGGCTCGTTTCCGGGGTTTTCCAGTTCCCCCCCTTCAAAACTGCAATGCAGGAGATTGCGGTCCATGCTGTAGATTTTCCGCTTTTTCGAGCCCATGGGAATATTCTGTTCTTTTGCAAAGGCCTCCAGGTCGGAGCGAGAGCACAAATCCCATTCACGCCAGGGGGCAATGACCTTCAGTTCCGGAGCCAAGGCAGCTACGCCAAGCTCAAATCGCACCTGGTCGTTGCCTTTACCCGTGGCGCCATGGGCAACGGCCTGCGCACCCTCTTGCCTGGCAATCTCCACCAGGCGTTTGGCGATCAACGGCCGGGCAATGGACGTTCCCAGCAGGTAGCGCCCTTCATATAGAGCGGCGGCGCGGAACATGGGAAAAATGAAATCCTTGGCAAATTCTTCTTGCAGGTCATCAATGTAGGCTTTGGAAGCGCCGGTTGCCTTGGCCTTCTCGTCCAGCCCTTCAAGCTCTTCTTCCTGCCCCAGGTCGGCGGTCAGCGTAATGACTTCGCAGTCGTATTCCTTGATGAGCCACTTGAGAATGATGGAGGTATCGAGTCCTCCGGAATAAGCCAGAACAACCTTGTTAATGCCGTGGGCGTTTTTGGTCATTTCAATATCTCCGTATACATGGAGGCCCCTAAAGAAGGGCAGTGGAATTGTTATCGTTTGCGTCAGCGCACGTTCAGCCTGAACCGGACTTCAAACGAATGGAAGCCTTTTACGCTCAGGCAAGTACAAAAACATCCGAAAAAACATGCAACGAAAAGCTGCGATTTTACCCCAGCAGCCATTCCAGAATGGCCTTCTGCATATGCAGACGATTCTCGGCCTGGTCCCAAACGATGGACATAGGGTTGGTCGTGCTTTCAAAAAGCTCTTCTGTGACTTCTTCGCCCCTGTGAGCCGGAAGGCAATGCATGAAGTAGGCTGTGGAAGCCGCCTTGGCCATCAGCTTTTCGTTCACCTGATAGGGGGCGAAAACCTGTTCGCGGTCTTTCTGTTCGGTTTCCTGCCCCATGGAGGCCCAGACGTCGGTGTTCACGAAGTGAGCGCCGGTCGCGGCTTCTGCAGGGTCGCGGGTCAAGGAGACTTTTGCGCCTTTGGCCTTTGCCTCTTCGATAATACCCTTGTCCGGCTCATAGCCTTTGGGGCAGGCAAGACGCAATTCAAAGGGAAACAGCGCTGCCGCGCTGATCCACGAATGCGCCATATTGTTGCCGTCCCCCACCCAGGCCACCTTGACGGTGGAAAGGTCGGACATCCGCTCAGAAACAGTCAGAATGTCACTCATTACCTGGCAGGGGTGGTAACTGTCAGTTAAGGCGTTTACAACCGGGATGCTGGAATAATCGGCCAGTTCTTCGAGCTTCTCCTGCCCAAAGGTACGAACAACCATGCAGTCCACGTAACGCGAAAGTACACGAGCCGTATCCTTTAAGGGCTCATTACGGCCGAGCTGACTTTCATTGGGCGTCATAAAAAGGCAACGACCGCCCAATTGGGTGATGCCGACCTCAAAGGAAACACGGGTACGGGTGGAAGCTTTTTCAAAAAGCAGGGCCACGGTCTTGCCCGCAAGGGGGTTGCCATCGAGTTCCCCCGCTTTGTGCAGCTTGGCCCTGTCGAGCAGGGTCTCGGCCTGGTCGGGATTCAGGTCCAGGAGCCTCAGAAAATGTCTGGCCATGATCACCTCGAAGAAGCGCCAACGCAATGCGTCTTTTTAAGGAAGGCGGTTGAAAAGATGGGAGGTGTAAGCCTCCCGACAGTATCAATAGTCCGTATACACAGGCTTAAGGCCTGTTCACCGGGGAAATATCGTGCGTATTCCCAGAGTGCGGGCATAGCAGCACCCAGATTGTACGCATGGAAAACGAATTCTATAATGACAAACGGCGCTGATTGTAAAGGACGAAACAGCCTCTAAACTGGTTTTATCCGCGTTACTGAAGAAAAAATTCGGATTGGAAACACAATCGTCATAACTGGGCACGATTTTGTAACAGCTGGTGTGTAGAAGGGTTTTACGGTCATTTTGCAGGCAAAGGGCGTAGCTCTTCCACGACGCTGCCAGTTGGGACAGGACAACCCACTGTATATTCGAGCCAATTAACTCAGAAATTCAAAGGGTTGATACTGGTCTGCCAACTACACAAGACCAAAATCATGCAAAGTGTTGCGTCTTTGAGAAACCACAACTCCAAATCCTTGTTGCCCCCCCTGGAGGGATTGTGTTAACTAAACGCGAGACAATCAACGATTCCAGCCGGTGCACGCCCCGTGATTCCAAGCAGTCAGAACAGCAGTATATTGGGGCCTCAGGTCCTATGCTGACGCCAGCATCGCCTGAAGGTAACGGCCACACGCATTTTTTGCGTAAAGACAGCAGCAGAGAGACCGACAGCATCCCAATGACCCCGAATCAGGACCTTTATCCCAGGCCCTTTTCACCCGATACCGCTGCGTGCTCGCCCTTCAAGATCGAGGCGACAGGCGGTAATCCCCTGCGCTGCAAGGTGATAAACACCCTTGCCAGCCCCATGGGCAAGGTGATGGGCCTGCCGCAACTCAATGCTCTTTACCAGACCATCCAAAACCTTTCACACGAAGAGGATTTTCTTGATCGTGTGATAGAGGCCATGCAGGTCGGTTACCGTGTCAGCGATGAAGACCTTGCCCGCATCCCAAAAAGCGGCCCCTGCGTCGTGGTGGCGAACCACCCTTTTGGCGCCATTGAAGGTGTTCTGCTCATGCTTCTCCTGGCAAGGGTGCGTCCTGACTTTAAGGTCATGGGCACATACTTCCTGAAGCACATACCAGACCTCATCCACCGCATCATTTTCGTGGACAACATGGGCAAGAATACGTCGCTTCGCTCCAACATCCGCCCTTTGAAGGAAAGCATCCGCTGCTTGAAGGAAGGGAATCTGCTGGCCATTTTTCCAGCTGGCGAAGTATCGCACATGACTTTCAGAAAGCGCCGTGTCACTGATCCGGCATGGTCCCCCACAGTTTCGCGCATCATCCACAAAACCCATGCGCCCGTGGTGCCCATATATTTTGACGGCCGCAACAGCATGTTCTTTCAGGCCATGGGGTTGCTGCACCCCATGCTGCGCACCATCCTGCTGCCGCGCGAATTCATGAACAAGGAACGCACCACCTTCGACATTTCCATTGGCAGCGCCATCCCCTACAAAAAACTTTCTGGCATGGAAGACAAAGACCTTGTCAACTATCTCAGACTCCGCACCTACATACTCAAACAGCGTTATGCCGAAAGAAACAAGCGCGGGCAGTTGCCCATTTTGCCGGTAATTCACCCTGGCAAGCCATCGACTGCACAGAATGAGCCCAAGCCCGCCCTGGATGTGGCGCCTCCCGTAGACCCCGCCCTGCTGCAAAAGGACATCGACAACCTGCCGGACGAATGTCTGCTTCATGAAACCGGGGACTATACCGTATACGCCTGCAAGGGCGATTGCATCTCAAGGATTCTCAAGGAAATAGGCAGACTGCGGGAAGTCACCTTCCGCCTTGTCGGTGAGGGCACAGGAAAAGAAATCGACCTTGATACCTACGACAACTACTACGACCACCTGTTCATCTGGAACAGGGAGAAACGGGAAATCGTCGGCGCCTACCGAATTGGAAAAACAGATGAAATAATAGAAGAATTCGGCATCGAAGGACTCTATACGAGCTCCCTTTTCCACTTCAAGCCTGCTCTTTTCGACCGTATGGGCAAGTCATTGGAGATGGGGCGCTCTTTCATCCGTCCGGAATACCAAAAAAGCTTCAGCGCCCTTTTTATGCTCTGGAAGGGGATTGGTTGCTATGTCCTGCGCAACCCCGAGCATGTGGTGCTTTTCGGGCCGGTGAGCATCTCCAACGACTACTCCTCTGTCTCCAGAGAACTCATCGTCCGTTATGTAAAGACCAAGGATTCCATCTCGCATTTGCACAAACTGGTGAAACCCAAGACGCCTCCAAAGCTGAAAAGCCTGAAACGCCACGAATTGCGCGAGTTCCGCAATGCCTTCAAGAGCGTGGAAGATGTCACAGAGGTCATCGGCGACCTGGAACCCGAATTCAAGGGCATTCCCGTCTTATTGCGCCAGTATCTCAAACTCGGAGGCAAGGTGCTCGCCTTCAACGTAGATGCAGATTTCCAGGATTGCCTGGATGGCCTCATCAAGGTGGACCTGCTCAAGACTCCCACTCGGGTCCTGGCCATGTATATGGGCAAGGAAAATGTCGAGTTGCTGCACGATTATCACGAAGCAAAACGCCAGCCCAACGAAAATTAATCCTGAAATGCCAAGGCGCTCTGAAAAATTCAGGGCGCCTTTTTTCTTCTCGCTTCAAACGCTCCCCCGCCAACCTCATACAAATGAAAGCAGTAAGAAGCTCAAGAAGTAAAATCAGTTATTCAAGCATATTGCAGCATCAAAGCAAATCCCCTCCTTCAGAAAGTCACACCCGCCTTAAAAAATTCCCGGAAAAACCATTGCTTGCATAAAAACGTCAAGAAGAGTATGATCTGTATCACTTATTAACGGTCAACGACCAAAACGCAGCGCACAGCGCATGAGCAGCCTGGATCAATACCGCCGCTATCTGAGCAAGGACGACATCAACGCCCTTCCTTTGCGCCGTTACAACGGCACTATTCATATTGTCAGCAACCGCCCAGCCCTGCGCAAGGCAATTGCCGGACTTAAAGGCGAATTGGTCCTTGGATTCGACACGGAAACCCGCCCCACATTTGGTAAAAAGCCACTCAACTCCCCGGCGCTGCTGCAGCTTGCCAGTTCTCAGGCAACGTATCTATTCCAGCTCAAACGCATCTCTTTGCCTGATTCCTTGATAGAAATTCTGTCTGATCCCGATATCATCAAGGCTGGCATCGCCGTACATGATGATATCCGTGTTCTCCAAATGGTGGCGCCTTTCGAGGCCGGCGGTTTTGTGGACCTGAGCGATGTTGCGCGCAAGAATGGTCTCCAAACCATGGGACTCAGGAACATGGCTGCCAACCTGCTTGGGTTTCGCATTTCCAAAACGGCGCAATGCTCCAATTGGGAGGCGCCGCAGCTTTCCCCCAAGCAGATCACCTATGCAGCCACGGACGCATGGGTCAGTCGTGAACTTCACTTCCGTATCCAGGAACTCGGGCTCCTGCCCCGGGTGCAATAGCGTTCCTCTTTGTTTTCATAACAAGGGGTGAAATCCTCAACACTGCAGAGATAACCATGCGCACACGCCATGTGGCTTCCGTCATTCTGATGGTGGTGATTTTGTCGCCCCTCATCCTGCCTGTCTGCAATGGAACAGCCTTTGGGGGCAATGTCCCACAGCAAATTGCCGGGCACATAACCGGCCAGACCCTGGAAGCAATCAACGATTTTCGCAGGGAAAACGGCCTGCCCCCTCTCCAATGGGACAACCTGCTTGCCGACCTGGCCCAGAATCATGCGGCCCACATGGATGCCATGGGGAAACTTTCCCATGATAATTTTCAGCAGCGGTACGAAAATTCAGGGAGTGGTGTTTGCGTGGAAAACGTTGCCTGGAACATGAATACGCCCCAGGCCTTGCTAAAGGGCTGGAAAAATTCTGCGCAGCACAGAAAAAACCTGCTTGCCCCGCAGGTGACCAAAGCAGGCATTGGCCGCCAGGGCTACTTCACCACATTTTTCGCCTGTGATTGACAGTTCATTTACCGAAATAACAAATGACAAACGCCGCGGGACCACATGGTTCCGCGGCGTTTGTCTCTCTCGTGCAACATAATCAAGGAAAACAGCAAGGGCGAAGCCCGGGGGGCATTCGCCGCTCGCATAAAAACGTCCTAGTTTCTGCTACCACCGAAAAGGCGCAGAAGCATGAGAAACAGGTTGATAAAGTCGAGGTACAGGGTCAGTGCGCCCAGAATAACGCCACGGCGAACCACTGTGGCGTCGCCCTCAGGCATGCTTTCGCCCATCATGGTCAGCTTCTGGGTGTCGTAGGCGGTCAGCCCGGTGAACACCAGCACGCCGATGATGCTGATAACAAAATCCATCATGGAGCTTTGCACAAAGATGTTCACGATGGAGGCAATGACGATGCCGATGAGCCCCATAAACAGGAAGCTGCCCCAGGACGTAAGGTCCTTTTTGGTGGTCAGCCCGTAAATGCTCATGGCGCCGAACATGCCGCCCGCGACGACAAAGGCCTGAAAAATCGCAGCCTGCGTGTATACAAGAAAAATGAACGACAGGGTCACGCCGTTAAGGGCGCTGTAGAGCAGAAACAACCCGGAAGCTGCGCCGGCGGAAAGTTTGCGGATGCCCGCAGAAATACCAACGACCAAGCCGAGTTCGGCAATGATCAGACCGAAAAAGAGCATCTGATTGCCATAAATGAGGTTGATGATGGCTTCGTTATTGGAAACGAACCAGGCAATGCCGGCGGTGAGCAGCAGGCCGAAGGTCATCCAGGAATAGACCCCGCGCATGAAGGCGTTCAGGACTTCGCTACGTGCTCTGGTGGTGCTCACACTCTGATAGTTCATTGTATTCCTCCTGTTCTGTGACAATGCGTTCTTGGTGTAATTAACGACGTATATGTACGTTGGCAAGAAAGGAACCAACGCGCTGTGCCTGATTAAAAACACATCCTACCATAATAGTTTGACATTTGCCATCATTACAATTCCGTTAGCTTTATCGACCTGCCATTTTTTCAGGCAAATTCCATGGCCCAACGCCCCAGATTCACGAGAATAAGCAGGATGCCCTCGGTTCTGGATACCCGCCAGCCCGTGCGCATGAAAAAAAGTACAAGCGCCACACCAAAAAACAGTACGTACAGACTGGGCATGGCAGCCGGCGAGACCTGCAGCGGGTTCAACAGACATGTAACCCCCAGCACGCCGGCAAAATTGAAAAAATCGCTGCCAATCAGATTACCGAGCAGCATATCGTTTTTGCCACGCATAGTCGCAGCCAGACAGGTCACCAGTTCAGGCAAGGAAGTTCCTGCCGCCACAATGGTTACGCCAATGGCCCACTGGCTCACCCCAAGCGCTGCTGCGATGGCCGAAGCACTCTCCACAAGCAGTTCGCTTCCCCAGGTGATGGCGGCAATGCCCGCAAGCAGCTTGAGTCCGTCACGCCAGGTGCCCGCATGTGAAGGCACTTCCTCTATCAAAGCTTTTTCCGCTTCAGTCAGGGGCGCTCGTTTCGCCTTATAAACGACCCAGGTTAAATATCCGACAAAAATACTGAGCAACAAAACACCTTCACCGCGCCCCATGTGGTGATTCATGCACATGACGGTTGTCAGACCACAAACCGCAAGCAAGATGATTCCATGTCGGAAAATGAGTTCCGGATGTGTTGCAATGGGGCGAATGACGGCCATAAGACCCAGTATGACACCCAGGTTGAAGATGTTGGAGCCTACGACGTTCGCCAAAGAAATATCGTTCATCCCCTTGAATGCAGCCGTAGCTGTAACAAGAAATTCAGGGGCTGAAGTCCCCATGGCGACCACCGTAAGCCCTATGACCAACTCGGAAACATGCAGCCTGCGCGCAATGGCCGCAGCGCCATCCACAACCCATGCGGCGCCAAACCAGAGCAAAAAAGCTCCCAAAAACAGCTGCACACTGTCCACAAACATTATTTCTCCTTTGGCAAGAGCAAACCGTCTAGCAATTAAAAAGCAAACAAACTTCGACGTTTACCCATGCTGCCTGCTACATCATGCCTGCGCCAGGGTCAATGCAAACAACACAAGACTATGTTCTTTTTATCCCAAGCGTTGCATCTTCTTCATGATAATCGTACTGTCCATATCGAAACTCTAAAAGACGCCCACCCAGGAGGAATGCATGACAGCCTATCTGGTGCCCATGGATATGACCAAACGCCTTTTGGCGGAATGGGCAAAGGAATACAACGTATATGTGCCAGCAGAGAACTTTGACGGCAAATATGATTTTCTCCCCTGGGAGGAGGACATAGAAGTCGCTTGGGACTATGACCTTGCATACAATTCACTAAAGCGATTCTTTTTTCCGCCACAGGAAACCCTGATCCAGTACGACATAGAAAGCTACAAGGCGGAACCTGTTTTTGAAGCGCCAATGCAGTTGCTTTTCGGTGTGCATCCATACGATTTAAAAGGCATCAACCAGCTGGATCAGATCATGGAATCCGGTAGTCCAGATGTTAACTATGTACGCCGTAGAGACAACACAGTCGTCTTTGTCATGGACCCGACGACCATAGCGCCCACGGCGTTCTGGTCCAGCATGGGTGCGGACCGTGTGGACCTGGGATTCGATCTTTATTGGACCAAGATCGCACCATCCGCCTATTATGTTGAAGTCGGGTCAGCAAAGGGCGAAGAATTGCTGCACGCCCTGGGCCCCATGCCCAAGGCGACGCTCACCGAACGCGAAGCGGCAAGGCGGGAACGCTTGCGCATTCGCGCCGAAGCAAACAAGCAAGGGCTCAACTTCCCCTGGAAGGAAACACCCAAGATTCTTGCGCGCAACTGGAATTCCTCCTTGTGGCGGCATAAAGCGCGCCTTTGCCTGTCATGCGGATCCTGCGTTCTGGTCTGCCCCACCTGCTATTGCTTCAATATCCGTGAGGACCTGGACGTAACCCTGAAGACCGGTCGCCGCGTCCGGGAATGGGGCGGGTGCATGTTCCCTTCTTTTGCAACGGTTGCGCCCGACCACAACTTTCGCTCGCAAGCCATGGACAGGTACAGACACAGGTACTTCAGAAAAGGCAAATACATTTATGACAAGCTCGGGGAGCTGGGCTGCGTCGGCTGCGGCCGCTGTGTGCGCGCCTGTACTTCGGGCATCGCCAACCCCAAAGCAGTCTTCAACGAACTCTGGGAGGCCGAGCAGCATGAGTCCTAGACCTTTTTCCCCTTATGTGCCGCGTCCGGCAACACTGACGCGCAAAGAAACACTTTCCGACCTGGTTACGCTGTTCGAATTCGAGCCTGATAACGGACGCCCCTTGGCCCACAAGCCGGGGCAGTTCATCATGATATCCAGATTCGGCATAGGCGAAGCGCCTTTTTCCATCAGTTCCGCGCCAGTGCCGGACAATCACAAATTCGAGGTAGCGGTGCGCAAGATCGGCTCCGTCACCACGGCCATGCATAATATGAAGGTGGGAGAAAAGGTCGGCCTCCGCGGCCCATACGGAACCTTTTTTCCTGTGCAAAACTTCATGGGCAAGGACACATTGTTCGTCGCTGGCGGCCTGGGCCTCATCCCCTTGCGCAGTCTTTTGCACTATCAATTACGCCATCGTGATGAATTTGGCCGCATCATTATCCTGGTCGGCACGCGCTCTCCCAGGGAGCGGCTCTTTGTCGAGCAACTCGCCGAAATGGATCAGCGCAACGACATAGAAATTCACGAAACCGTGGATGTCGCCGAGGATGGCTGGAAAGGCAACGTAGGGGTCATCACCACGCTGCTGCCAAAGGTCGATCTGGTACCCGATAGCACTTATGTGGCTATGGTGGGCCCCCCGATCATGTACAAGTTCGTTTTGGCCGAGTGCATGAAGCTGGGGCTGCAGCGCGACCGCATATACGTATCCCTGGAGCGACGCATGCGTTGCGGGCTGGGTAAATGTGGCCACTGCCAGATAAACGGTGTTAATGCCTGTCTGGATGGACCTGTTTTCCTTTACGACACCATCGAACCCCTCAAAGAGGCCATCTAGGAGGCGCACATGGCTGCTAAACCGAAAATCGCCTTCTTCGATTTTGCCGGTTGCGAAGGCGACCAGCTTCAGATCGCCAACCTTGAAGAGACACTGCTCGATGTGCTCGAACATGTCGAGGTCGTTGCCTTCCGCGAAGTCATGACCGGTGAAACCGCAGATCATTACGACATCGCCTTTGTAGAAGGCTCCATAACCCGCCCTTCTGACGAAGAGCGACTCAAGACCATTCGGGAAAAATCCGATGTCCTGGTGGCCCTGGGCGCATGCGCCTGCATCGGCGGCATCAACTGCATGAAAAACTTTCTGCCTGAAGCGATATACCGCCAGCAGGTATACGGCGACAGCGCCCGGATGTACCCCACCTACCCTGCCCGCGGCATTGGCAGTGTTGTCAAGGTGGATGCAGAAATCAACGGCTGCCCCATCGACCGTGATGAATTTTTGCGGGTGACCAAGGAGCTGTTGCTCGGCAAAAAGCCATGGATTCCCGACTACCCCGTTTGTGTGGAGTGCAAGGAAGCCGGAAACGTTTGCCGCTACGAACTGGGGCGCCCTTGCCTTGGCATCATCACACGCGCCGGCTGCAATGCCTGCTGTGTAACCGAAGGCGCATTATGCTGGGGGTGCCGTGGTCTGGCGCCTTTCGCCAACCTGGACGCAGCCCGCTACGTCATGGAAGACCGCCTGGGCTTGAGCCGCAACGAGACACAGGACCTGCTGCGGATGTTTTTGGGAGAAACCAGCGCCCCGCTGTAATACACATGGCGTTTTGCCCCGAGGCACACGCTGCATGAACCAAAAACACCAAAGTCGTATATTTATAAGTAACAATCCGCGGCTCCGGTCGCTACATAAAGACGTAAGGAACGCACTATGAGTGAAGAAGCACGCATAGAGAAAAAGGCTGACGAAAACGCTGCCATCCCTGCACCGGAAAAGGCCGAATCGCAGGCACAGACCGGCAAGGGTGCCAAGACAAAAAAAGCAAAGGCCAATTCGCCAGCAGAGGGCGATACCAAGGCCCAAAGCTCTTCTGGCAAGTCCGTCAATGTGCACCACCTCACACGAGTCGAGGGACACGGCAACATTGTTGTGGAAATCGAAGCAGACGGTACTGTTTCCACATGCCGCTGGGAGGTTCCGGAAGCCCCTCGTTTTTTTGAAGCCATGTTGATGGGGCGTTCATACCAGGACGTGCACCATATCACGTCGCGCATCTGCGGCATCTGCTCCATCGGACACCAGCTCGCCTCCCTGCAAGCCACTGAGGAAGCTCTGGGAATCCGTATCACGGAGCAAACCCTGCTCCTGCGCAAGCTCGCCCTCCATGGCGAAAATATGCAAAGCCATCTGCTGCACCTGGGCTACCTGGTGCTGCCGGACCTCATGGGGCAGCCATCCATCATCCCTCTTGCCGCTACGCATAAGACCGAACTGGTGGGGCTTGTGGCTCTGCACCGGCTGGCCAATGAATTCAGCCGCGTCATCTGCGGTCGCACCACCCACCCGCAGCGACTGCTCCCTGGTGGTTTTGCCAAGGTGCCCACAAAAGATGACCTGGAAAAATTGCGCAAAGACCTGGAAGACTCCATTCCTGGCCTGCAGAAAGCCGCGGACCTCTTTGCCTCGGTGCGCGACAAGCTGCCCGGTTTCACACGCGACACGGAATATGTCGCCCTGGTGACCCCCGGCGAATACGCTCTCTACTGGGGTGAACTTGGTTCCTCCCTGGATAAACGCCGGCCCGTCAAATTCTATAAGGAACTGACCAAGGAATACTGCATTCCGCAATCCACGGCCAAATGGACCAAGAACCTGCGTGAATCATACATGGTCGGCGCCCTGGCGCGGTTCAACCTGAACCACACGCTGCTGCACCCCTTGGCGAAAAAAATCGCCAAGCAAGTTGGGCTGGTAGCGCCCAGCACCAACCCATACTACAACAACCTGGCCCAGCTCGTAGAGGTGGTGCACTCTGTAGAAGATTCCATCGCCCTCATTGATACGTTGCTGCGGCGCGGCATCAAGCGCGAAAAGCGCCCCCAAGTCACGCCACGTGCGGGCAAGGGCGTAGGCGCCGTGGAAGTGCCTCGGGGTCTGCTCTTCCACGCCTACGAATACGACAGCAAGGGGCGCATCATCCAGGCGGATTGCGTCATTCCCACCAACCAGAACCACGCCAACATCCAACTGGACTTGCAGGGGCTGACCCCCACCCTGGCTGACAAGAGCGAGGACGAAATAGAGTTGCTGACCAGCATGCTGGTGCGCGCCTATGACCCGTGCATCTCCTGCTCTACGCATATGATCACCCAGGGTGACTTTGACGCAAGCCAGGACCGTGGTGTACGTTTTCTGCGGAAATAACGCTGTATTTGGCTGCAAAGCCATGACTAGCAAGCAACATACTGCGCACCTCCCAAAAGGGAGGCGTGATCAAAACAATACGCGAGGGGGAAGCCAGTTACGGCGCCCCCTCGCATATCCTTTTTCACCGTGATTGATAATGCCAGGATTTTTCAAGCGTTTCGCCAACCGCCTCTGGAGGGCCGAGCAGCATACCAAAGCCCTTGGAGACACCCTCAATTCCTTGTTGCAGCACGTTTTTGAGCGTGATGAGCAAGACAAGGAAATGATAAATATCCATATGCCCCTGCTGCAAAACTTGCCCGACGGCCCCTACGTTGAGTTCAGCTTTTTCCGCCGCTCCGTCCTGCAGTCGAATCCCGATCTTTCCAAACTGTTTGCAGGGCCATGGAAGGAATACCTCAAGGACTACAATGTCGCCGCCTCGCTGCCCCAACCAAGTGGGCAGAAACGCGATCTCTACTATCTTGCCGCCTTTGACGCGCCCTGGGACCAATTGGACACCAAGGCCCTGCGCCAGGGGGTCATCCATGGCATTGCCGTGGACTTCAATGAAGACCTGGAAACAGCCATCCGGCGCGTAGCCGGTCGGATGCGCTAGAACGCCACCTGTCGCTTATTTTCTGCATAAAAAAAGCGCCCCGGGTTGTCCCGAAGCGCTTTCCATAAACGTTTCCAACAAGCTGGCCCGCTATTCGATCCAATCCAGGGTGCGCTCCACGGCGCGCTTCCACCCGTGGTATCCTTTGGCGCGGTCATCCTCATCCATTTTGGGCTCCCACGTCTTATCCACGGCCCAGCGCTCTTTAAGCTCGTCCACATCGCTCCAAAAGCCCACTGCCAAACCTGCAGCATAAGCAGCACCCAGGCAGGTGGTTTCCGTCACCATGGGGCGCACAACAGGCACGCCCAAAATATCGGCCTGGAACTGCATAAGCAGATCATTGCCCACCATGCCGCCATCCACTTTCAGCTTGCGCAGATCAACGCCGGAGTCCTTGTTCATGGCTTCCACAATGTCCTTGGCCTGGTAGGCATTGGCTTCCAACACGGCGCGGGCTATGTGGTGCTTGTTGGCGTAACGTGTCAGCCCCACTATGACCCCGCGGGCATCCGGCCGCCAGTATGGTGCAAACAGGCCCTGAAAAGCTGGCACAATGTATACGCCCCCGTTGTTGTCAACACTGGCGGCCAACTCCTCTATTTCAGAAGCTGTGGAGATCAGATTCAGATTGTCGCGCACCCACTGCACCAGCGCGCCGGCAATGGCGATGGAGCCTTCTAAGCAATACACGGGCTTTTCACCGCTCATCTGGTACGCAAGGGTAGTGATCAACCCGTGTTTGGAAGTCACGGCCTCATGCCCGGTGTTCAGCAGCAGGAAGCAGCCCGTGCCATAGGTGTTTTTGGCATCCCCCACCTTGAAGCACGTCTGTCCCACCAGGGCCGCCTGTTGATCGCCAAGGGCACCGCAAACCGGTACACGCGCTCCAAGAGGGCCATCCTCTTCCGTCGGCCCCCAGGATTCACTATCGCTGGAGGGAACGATCCGAGGCAAGGCGTCCTTGGGAATATTCAAAAGTTTCAGTATGTCATCGTCCCATTCCAAAGACCGCAGGTCCATGAGCATGGTACGGCTGGCGTTGGTAACATCTGTAATGTGAGCGCCCCCTTTGGGGCCGCCAGTCAGTTGCCAGATGATCCAGGTTTCCATGGTGCCGACCATGGCGCGCCCTTCTTCCAGCGCCTTGCGCGCTTCGGGTACATTGTCCATGATCCATTTGATTTTAGGGCCGCTGAAGTAGGTGGCTACCGGCAAACCTGTCTTTTCGCGAAAACGGTCCTGCCCTCCGTCCTGCATGAGTTCCTTGCATATCTCATGGGTACGGGTGCACTGCCAGACTATGGCGTTATAATAGGGTTTACCGGTACGTCGATCCCAAACGCCCACGGTCTCACGCTGGTTGGTGATGCCTATGGCCGCCAGGTCAGAGCCCTTGATACCGGCTTTACGCAACGCCCCTTTGATGACTTCCTGGGTATTTGTCCAGATTTCATCCAGGTCGTGCTCCACCCATCCCGGCTGCGGAAAAATCTGACGGTGTTCCTTCTGATCCATGGCCACGATGCGCCCCTGGCGGTCGAAAATGATGAAACGGCTGCTCGTGGTCCCCTGGTCAACGGCTCCTATGTATTGCGCCATGGCGTCCTCCTTTTATCCGTGTTCATGCCGCAGAAGCCACGCTTCAGGCAAGAGCCTGGAGCGCAGAAGGCAAAGTATTTGCTTCCATACCCACTGCATGTGGCGCTAACCCCAGCGCAAGCCCCAGCAATTGGGGAAACAACACCGCTGGTGGCGCACCCGCCACCGCTTCCTGAGGCAACTGGGGGCGCAGCGTATCAAATTGCAACTGACAATAGCTGCAGGCGGTGCACAACACATCTGCCCCCGCTGCACGGGCATCCACCAGTTTTTTCACGGCCAGTTTCGCGGCCAGACGGTCATTCTTCCCCCACAGGGGGTTACCGCAGCATTCTAGTCGCATGGGCCAATCAACAGGTTCGCTGCCAGTTGCCTTTACCAGCCGCTCAAAAATCGTTGGTGAAAGCGGATTGTCAAATTGTGTCACGGCGCCGGGGCGCAACGCATGGCATCCATAGTGCGCCGCCACCCGCACATCCTGCAAAGGCAACGTCACTGCAGAAGCTATCCGCGCAGCTCCTACATCGCTGTCCAGGGCCTGCAGCAGATGTACAACCCGGAGTTCATTTACAGGGGGGAGTTCCAGCCCCTGCTCATGCAGCATGGAGCGTATCCGCTGCCGCAGTTCCTCATTTTCCCGCAGCCAGTAGACAGCATGGCGCAGGTTGCCGAAACAGCACTTGCAAGGGGTGAGGATAACCAGACCATGCTGCCGCGCCAAGGCAAAATTCCAGGCGGCGGAAAACATGGAAGCCACAAAACTTTGGTGCCGAATGGGATAGCCACAACAATTAAAATCCAGATCAACCAGTTCGATCCCCAACGCAGTGCATGCGGACCTGGTGGCTTGCCCGTATTGCGGCAAATGATAGGGGATCTTGCAACCTGGGAAAAATGCGTATTTCACTGCGCCCCCTTTTGTGTATCTTCATCTTCTCGAGAAGGCTCTGGGCGCATCCTTTCGGCGGCAATATTACGCAGCTCATAAAGGACATCCGCCACACGAACACCTTGGGGGCAATTCTCCTGGCACTTGTAACAGGTCACACAGCTCCAGACCATACGCGCGCCAAGAGCGAGATCCTTGAGCCCCATTCGCATCAGGTTCATGATTTGCTGTGGCGTCAGGTCAAGTTCGTGCACGGGGTCATCCGCAGCAGCCACCACAGGACACACGCTGGTGCAGGTGGTGCACTGGATGCAGGGCCAGAAGCTCTCGCGCCTGTCTGTCAAATTGACGGGCCGCCTGGTATCGACAACATTGGCGCCCTGCGGAATCCGCTCCTGAAAATAGGCAGACCACGCAGCCGCAGTGCGTCGCACAATAAGACCATGGGGGTCGGCCTGCTCTCGAGTTATCAACTCCTTGCGCGCATGGAGCCACAGCTGCTGCAAATCTATGCGCGAAGGACAAACCTCGGTGCAGCGATGGCATTCCGTACAGATGAAACTCCCCTCCGCGTAGGCTGCAAGCTCTCTATCGGAAAGTCTTCCGGCAGCATCGCGCCTGAGGCTGATAAGCTTTTCAGAAGGCAAAACATTCCTGTTTCCCATGGCCAGAAAGGCAGGGAGCACGCTGCAGGCTGCACTGCAAGCGCCACAATGAGTGCACGCATCAACACCAAGACCTGCGGCCATTTCCTGAGGGCCGGAAGAAACCGCCACACGACGTACCGTAAGGTTTAATGGCGTGGTCACCACATGCAGCATCTTGCCAAAAGGCAGCCAGGCCAGGCCGAAAAAGGTCAACAGCACATGCAGGTACCAAAGCGTTTCATGCGCATTGGCAGCGTCAAGGGCGGACGCGGCAGGAGCAATGCCCATCGCCAAGGGACGTGAGACAAAGGCCGATGCGGTATTCGCATGGCAGGAACCGCAGTAGTTTTCGTTCACTTCCTCGCCCTGTTCCTGCATAGCGGCGGAGGCTTCTTTCCCTTGCGCTCCGGCATCAAAAACAACGCCCTGCCCGGACCAGTAGGCCTGTAGGGCGGCGAGTTCTTCATCCTCGAGAAACGGCGAAAAGTCCTCCACCATGCGCTCAAATACTTGTTGGGAACTCATTTTCACGGCTTCAAGAGCAAAACCACTCACCACAATGCTGCCCACCAAAGCCAGGGCAAACCAGTCCATGCTCCCGGTAGTGCGCCGCATCCCCTTGTTCCGCCAGCGACGTACCGCAGCGCCTGCCAGACCGGCGAGAACCATAACCCCAAAGAGATTGCGCAAAAACTGGTAAGGATCGAGTGTCGGCTCATAGCCAGGCATGAGCCCTGCAGTCACGCCATCCATGGCGTGCATCAAAACCAGCGCCATGAAACCGGCAAAAATGGTGAAGTGAATCCCCCAGCGCAGAGGGCTTTTTTGCAACAGATGCAATTGCAAGAGGGAATCGCGAAAAAAAGCCAGCAAAACGGCCCCAATTTTGGGGCTGAAAAGTATACGTAGCGTCTCCTTTAGCGAATAGACCACGCGTTTGGCGGGGGAGTGCGCCGAACCAGGCAGTGAACGACGCACCCACACCGCCACCCTGAAGAGCAGGCCGGAGAGACAGAGAGCCAGACTCAGGGTCAGGGTAACATTGAAGAAATTCATTTACCGCCCCCTATAAGGGAGTGTGCGGCTTCTACTGCGCACCAGGCGGTGGAAACGGCCAGTCCAGCGCCGCACTTCTGACGCATCCAGTCCTGCCCTGCCAGAATGGAGCCCGCTGCAAATAGATTGGCAAAGGCAACCTCCCCGGCAGTGCTCAGCGGACGAAACATAGCATCCACCAGCAACCCGGAACGATTCACGGCGTGCCCTTCAGGCGTGAAAAACTGCTTTGCATGCCACGCATCCCGCGACTCGGGCTGCTGCACGTACAGTCCCAAAACGGGTTCGCGAATGCCGGTACGCTCTGCCTGGAGCCCTTTACCGAAAAAACGGCCGCCAGCGTGGATGGCAGTTCGCGCAGTGATCTGAAATTCGGCAACCGGGGATTCGGGGATTCCCTGCAAGGGGGCAGCTCCCAACCCCGTCACATCGAAACGCAGGTTCCCGTCCGGGAGAAGCGCCCCCTGTGATGCAAGCTTCTGCGAATAAACATCCACGCCTTGTTGCGGCAAATAACGCTCAAAGGCTGCACGCAAACGTCCGCCCGCCACAGAAGGAGGCAAGGTCGGAATCTCAAAAACCTTTGCCCCGAGCATTTCTTCCAAATGCGCGTGCGCGTCTCCGCCCCCGTACAGCCCCAGGGAAGAGGGAAAACCGATGAACTGCTCACCGTTGAGTTCAGGAGCCACCACAGCAGCAAGGGCGCGCCGGACTTCCGGATCTGCCAGAGACTGGGCTAGATGCTCCGCATACAGCTCCCCCCTGAATCCAGGGAAAAAGAGCTGCGCACTACGCAACGCAGGCCAATGCGGGTTTTGCACGGATTCTATTTGCCTTGCGCTGAAACCCTTCAACCCCTTGAACCCTACGATCAGGCAAGGCGCCTTTTCCTCCAGAGCCACAGCGCCTTGCCACATGCTGCGGGGCACACGCCAGGTGCGTTTTATGGTCCCCGCTGGCGTCAGCATTGCGGTATTGTGCTCGGCGTGGCCTTCATATGGCAGCCCCATCTGCGCCAGGGATTTGCAAAAAGCATCCATGGCCTCACGAGTACGCGCACTCCCTACCTTGGCATAGGGGTGCTCAGGACAGTCGCGTACCAGAGCGTCCATGGCCTGCCAGGGAGACTTCCACACAGTGCCGGCCGCAACGGGATGCACAGACAGCAGGTCCAACGGCCCTGTACTGAAATCAATGCCCCCAACAGAACCACACATGGCGACTGTCATTCCTCTGGCTGCAGCGAACAAAGCCGCGGCCATACCCGCCATGCCGGCGCCGATCACAAACACATCATAAACGGGGGCGTTTTCGCGGCTCATGCCTCTCCCTTTTCCAGCAAATCTTCCGTATCCTGCTCAACCCACGCAGGACCTTCCAACTGTTCAAGCTCGAGTATGTTGCAGTGTACCGCCTCTTGGAGTTCCGCCTGCATGAGGGGTAGCCCCCATAGCACCGGGCGCTTGCCACGCCAGCGACGCTCGATGAAATGCTTGAGTTCGTGCAGGCCGCGCTCACCCTCCACAGCGCCGCTTTCATACAAATGCGCCGTGACACGCGGCCCGCAGAACCCACCCTGGCAAGGCCCCTTACCCACGCGACTGCGCTGGGCAACGGCCTTAAGCAGGGATCGCCCCCTCATTTCGCCAAGATCGGCTACGATCTCATCCACAACCCGGGCTGAGACCATTTCGCATTCACAAAGCACCATATCGTCCGTGGCGTCACCACCGGCCTGTTGCACCCAATGGCGCGCAGCCTTTCCGGGCTCACACCAGCGTCCGCTCACCGAACTGGGGAGCGGTTCCGTTCTGGTTCTGCACGGAGCATCCACACCCAGTTTTGCGCAAACGAGATCCGCGGTTTTTTCGGCCATGAGCCGGTAGGTGGTCAGCTTGCCCCCGGTGATGGTGATGAAATTCGTAATGTCTTGCTCAGCATGATCCAGCAATGCAAAACCACGGCTGACATTTCGGTCGCTGCCATCCGCTGCAGGCGGTCCCAAACTGACCAGGGGGCGGACTCCGGCATAAGCCCTTATATAACGGGTACGGGCCAACTCAGGCACCATCTTGGCTCCCTCCACCACCATACGGTCCACTTCCGCAATGGTTGGCAAAGCCAGGTCCGGATGGGAAATACGCTCGGAAGTCGTACCAAGAATGGAAACCGTGCCGCCTGGAACCAGGATATCCGCGTCAGCAGCCTTGCGCAGCCTGTTCACAATGCGGCGGGTGATGCGATCCTGGGTGATGACGAGGCTCCCCATGGAATACAGAACCGAAATCTCAACGCCGGCCAAATCGCAGACAATGCCGGCCCATGCGCCCGAGGCATTGACCACCAATTCTGGATTGATGGTGAATGTCTTGCCGCTGGTATCATCCCGGACAGCAACCGATTTTATACGGCCATTTGCAATGGTGAAGCCGCTGACACAAGCATTGCGCATGACAGCGCCACCCAGATTGCACGCCTGGGCCATATTATCCATGCAAAGCATGAAAGGATCGATTGAGCCGTCTTCCACAAGGTAGGCGCCAATGACGTCGGGTGATAACGCGGGTTCAAGCTCTCTGGCTTCTTTTGGGGAAATGGAGGTGACGGGAACGGTGCATTCGGAACACATGCAGGGGTAATCGGCAATATAATTTTCGCTGTCCCCTTTTACGGCAACGAAAATGCCCCCCGTATCTTCTATTAAATGCGGGGCGACCCTTTTAAGAATATCGCCTTCTTCCTTGCATTCACGCGCTGCGTGCTGGTCGGAACAGACATAGCGCCCCCCACTGTGGAGCAGTCCGTGGTTGCCCCCTGAAGCTCCCACAGCCAGGTCTCTTTTTTCGAGCAGAAGCGATTGCACGCCCCTGAGCGCCAAGTCTCTGGCGAGACCTGTACCCGTTGCGCCACCGCCAATGATGAGTACGCGGGTTTCGAGCTTCACACCTGCTCCCTGCACTGAAGTCCGCAAAATACACTCAATGCATTTTGCCATCACAACCCCACAGGACAGCAGCGCCCTGTACAGTTGTTCCATGGGAATGCTACTGGCGCATCGTGCCCGTAGGTGACATATCTCGCCCCCTGCCAGCGGATACATCACAAGCACTTCTACGCTGTATTCTCGTTCGTTTTTTTCAGGTCATGACCAGACAGGCCCGGATACCCGAAAACGAAAATGAGTAAGAACAGGGCGTTTGCCCTTTCATGTTACATTTTTGAAGCTTTTATATCTCATTTCGCTTGTGAAACATTTATAGGAATGTTACAAATCACAGCACTAGAAATGCAACATTCTACCCGAAAGAGATGGCAAAAAGTACCAAATTGTAACTGCCTCGTCACCATTTTTTTCGAACTAGAACAAAAAATTTTTCACTTTTCTTTCAATTTTGAACCAAATCAAGGGATCCTCGATGACAGACGACTTCCCTCCCCTCCCAAATGAACGTCCCGGTCTGGACGATTTGCCCCCGACTGATGGCAAACATGCCCCCGTACGACGCAGACAGCAACAAATGCTTGTACTTATTAATGAAAAAGGTTTTGTCTCCATCCAAGACCTTGCTGACAAATTTGAGGTGACCCCGCAGACGGTGCGGCGCGATATCAACCAGATGAACGCACGGGGCCTTGTGCAGCGACATCACGGGGGCGCCGGCAGCACCACAAGTACTGAAAACGTCGACTACACAAGCCGCAAAGTTTTGAATTTAAAAGAGAAAGAGTGTATTGCCCGACTTGCCGCAAAACACATTCCCGCACGCTCCTCTCTGTTCATCAATATTGGCACCACCACAGAAGAAGTCGCCAGAGCCTTGATTAATCATGAAAGATTACGGGTAATCACAAACAACCTTAATGTTGCCACTATTTTGAGCGGAAACGAAAATCTTCAGATTTTCGTAGCCGGCGGCATGATTCGCCACTACGATTGTGGGATTGTTGGCGAAGCCGCCAGCGATTTTATCAGGCAATTTAAGGTGGATTATGGCATTATCGGTATCAGTGGCATTGATATGGACGGTACGCTGCTCGACTTCGATTACCGTGAAGTGCGTACAGCCCGGGCCATCATGGAGAACTCGCGCAAGGTATACCTGGTGACGGACCATACCAAGTTTGGCCGAAGCGCCATGACCAGGCTGGGCAACATAGAGGAACTGGATGCAGTCTTCACAAACAAACGTCCTCCTGAGCCCTTACTGGACATAATTGAAAAAAATAATATTCAATTATTTGTATCAGATGAGGAAGGCTGTTAAGCCATATAGGCTATTTCGTTTCACTTTTTCTTTTTGTCTTTTTCGTTTTGAATATTGATTTTCACTTGAGAAAATTTTCGTACGCTGCTACAAAAATGCAATCATTTTGTAACGAAGTTGCAGAGCTTTGGCAGGCACCGCAATTTCAAAAAGTGACGCGACATGGAAAGGGAGCAGGGCCCGATCCTGGAACGAAGCGGCACAACCACGTACTGGTAACCCGTTGTTATCAGCGTGGTGTTTGTCATACAAAATGCAGCACATCGCATTTTGGGGGTACTTACTCGACTTCCCAACGTACAATAAGTGGGAGAGGCGCTCATGGAGCTTGCGCTCAAGGCAGTAGACAAAATTGTCGCAAAAGAGGTCTACCTCAAAGACGTTAACCTCGAACTGCAATCCGGCTCCCGATATGTGGTTCTGGGCAGAACGCTGGCAGGCAAAACGACCTTGCTCAGAATCATGGCAGGCCTGGACCGGCCTACCACGGGAAAAGTGCTGGTGGACGGCAAAGATGTTACAGGCGTTACCGTTCGCAAACGCCAGGTTGCCATGGTCTACCAGCAGTTCATCAACTACCCGTCGTTGAACATCTACAAAAACATTGCTTCACCGCTCATCAACCACGGCGTTGAGAAATCAGAGATCGAAAAACGGGTAAAGAAAGTTGCCAAGCTGCTGCACATCGATCAGATGCTCGACCGGCTTCCGGCTGAGCTCAGCGGCGGGCAGCAACAGCGCACCGCCATTGCGCGCGCCCTTGTTTCGGAATCCCCTCTGTTATTACTCGACGAACCGTTGGTGAACTTGGATTACAAGCTGCGTGAAGAGTTGCGCGAAGAATTGCTGGGCATCTTCGATAAGCGCGAATCCATTGTCGTCTACACCACTACAGAGCCCACCGAAGCCCTGATGTTGGGGGGCAACATCATTGTCATGCACGAAGGGCGTGTGCTGCAGGTTGGCCCTACACAGCATGTCTATGAAAACCCGGCCTTCACCACTGTTGCCGAAGTGCTCTCCGACCCCCCCATCAATTTCCTCACGGCCATAGTAGATGACGGGAAAGCCAAACTCCGCATCGGAATTGACTTCCCGCTCACCGGACACCTGGCGAACCTGGATTCTGGGGAATACACCTTTGGCGTTCGCGCCCACCACTTCTTCCTCAACCGCAAAAGCGAGAACGACGTTGAGATCCGCTCTCGTGTCGAATTGACCGAAATCAACGGTTCCCAGACATTTGTCCACTTCTGGTACCGCAACCGTTCACTGGTTGTGCAGGAAGACGGTGTGTACGGCCGCAAGACGGGCGACGAGATTTCCGTATTCGTCAATCCCGACGATTTTTTCATCTATGACAAGAGCGGCAACCTGATGCGTGCGCCCTCTCGTCCAAACATTTGCCTGTGACGGGGACGGTGCCATGGCGAAAATAACCCTGGACAAGCTGGCCCACAGCTATCTGCCCAACCCCAAAGGCCCCGACGATTACGCCCTGAAGGAAATCGACACGGTCTGGGACGACGGCGGCGCATACGCCCTGCTCGGCCCTTCTGGTTGCGGCAAAACGACAATGCTGAACATTATTTCCGGATTGCTTACGCCCAGTAACGGGCGGGTTCTTTACGACGCCAAGGACGTGACCAATCTCAAACCCGAACAGCGCAACATCGCCCAGGTCTTTCAGTTTCCCGTGCTGTACGACACCATGACAGTTTACGGTAACCTCTCGTTTCCTCTTAAGAACCGCGGCGTCCCCAAAGAAGAACGGGACCGACGGGTCAAGGAAATTGCTGAAATACTCGACCTTACGCCCTACCTGGGAAACCGGGCCGCGAATCTCGCAGCAGACGCAAAACAGAAGATATCCCTGGGGCGCGGGCTGGTCCGCAGCGATGTGGCCGCCATCCTCTTTGACGAACCCCTCACAGTCATCGATCCGCATCTCAAATGGCAACTCCGCCGCAAGCTCAAAGACATTCATAAGCAGTTCAATCTCACCATGATTTACGTAACGCACGACCAGGTGGAGGCCATGACCTTCGCCGACAAGATCGTGGTCATGTACGACGGTGAAATCGTCCAGATGGGCACGCCGCAGGAGTTGTTTGAAAATCCCCAGCATACCTTTGTCGGCTACTTCATTGGCAGCCCGGGCATGAACCTGCTCGACTGCAAGCTGGACAATGGCAAAGCCGTCATAGAAGGCGGCGCTGTGCCACTGCCCCAGGAGCTGGCAGACAAGGCAGGAAAGGCGGATGGCAAGCTGGAGCTGGGAATCCGCCCCATGTTTATAAAACTGCATGGCAAGGAAGTCCCTGGTTGTCTTGAATGCGGCATCAAACTCGTGGAGGACCAGGGCAGCAGTAAAATCATCAGCCTTGAAGTTGGGGGCGCATCTCTCAAGGCCTGGTTGAGTGAAGGTGCAGAAATCCCATGCGATCGATGCTGGATAGAATTCCCTGCTGATCGCGTGCGCCTTTTCAATAACGGACGGCTTGTCGCCTGATCCCAGCAACCGGACTCCCAGCCCAGAGGAAGACACAATGGAAAAATGGGAAAGCAACAAAGCCTGGTTCCTGATCATCCCGGTCTTCATCATTGTCGCCTTCAGTGCGATCATTCCATTGATGACGGTCGTTAACTACTCAGTTCAGGATATTTTTGGTCCAGGACAACGTTATTTCGTCGGCACAGAATGGTTCAACGAGGTTCTGCACGACTTCCGGCTTCATGATGCCCTGTGGCGACAATTTCTTTTCTCCGGCCTGGTCCTGCTGATCGAAATGCCCCTTGGCATTTTCATAGCCCTGCTCATGCCCAAAAAGGGGTGGGGCTCTTCCGCCAGCCTGGTAACCCTGGCCCTGCCCTTGTTGATCCCCTGGAACGTCATCGGCACCATCTGGATCATCTTCACGCGGCCAGATATCGGCCTTTTCGGCGCGACCATCAACACATTGGGCCTGGGCTTCGACCACACAGCCCACCCCCTGGACGCATGGGTCACACTGATGCTCATGGAAGTGTGGCACTGGACGCCGCTTGTAGCGCTTTTGGCCTATGCAGGCCTGCGAGCCATACCGGAAGCTTTTTATCAGGCAGCCAAAATTGACGGCGCTTCGCGCTGGGCCACCTTCTGGTATATTGAGTTGCCTAAAATGCGCGGCGTGCTGACCATTGCTCTGCTGCTGCGTTTCATGGACAGCTTTCTGATCTATGCCGAGCCCTTTGTGCTCACAGGAGGCGGACCCGGCAACACCACCACCTTCCTGTCCATCTATCTGGTGAAGATGGCGGTGGGACAATTTGACCTTGGTCCCGCGGCCGCCTTCTCCCTGATCTACTTCCTGATCATTCTGCTGTTCTGCTGGTTGTTCTACCAGGCGCTGCAAAACGTCGGAAGAGGAGACAAGTAATGAACGGAAAGCTTCGCCGCTTTGCCTTGCTGTTTTATTTTGTATTGTTAATGCTTCCGGTCTACTGGATGCTGAACATGTCCTTGCGCACCAACGCCGACATTCTTGGCAGCTTCTCGCTGTACCCAAGGAACCTGACGTTTTCCAACTACGCAAAGATATTTACAGATCCATCCTGGTATTCCGGGTATATCAACTCCATCATCTACGTCACCATCAATACGGTGATTTCACTGGTTACGGCTCTGCCAGCGGCCTACGCGTTCTCGCGCTATCGCTTCATTGGCGACAAGCACGTTTTTTTCTGGCTGCTTTCCAACCGTATGGCGCCTCCGGCAGTTTTTCTGCTGCCCTTCTTCCAGCTGTACTCAACCTTCGGGTTGATCGATACGCATATTGCTGTCGCTCTGGCGCATTGCTTGTTCAATGTGCCCCTTGCAGTCTGGATCCTCGAAGGATTCATGTCCGGCATACCCCGAGAAATCGACGAAACCGCATTTATTGACGGGTATAGTTTCCCTAGATTCTTTTTTGCGGTATTCATTCCCTTAATTCGAGCCGGCATCGGTGTAACGGCATTCTTCTGCTTCATGTTCTCATGGGTGGAGCTGCTGCTGGCCCGGACGTTGACAACCACAGTGGCAAAGCCCATCGCCGCGACCATGACCCGTACGGTCAGTGCCAGCGGTCTTGATTGGGGGCTTCTGGCTGCAGCCGGCATTCTCACAATCGTTCCCGGCGCGCTGGTTATCTGGTTTGTTCGCAACCACATGGCCAAGGGCTTTGCCCTGGGCCGCGTGTAAGCATTCTGGAGGGCGAGGCACATGAACCTCGAATGGATGGCCTGGACTCCGATTACGGCAGGAATTTTCATCACCATCTTTATACTGCTTCTGGGCATGACAATCTGGGAAATCGTATCCCCCACGGTTGGCAGACGCGGCCTCATGCCCATTGAAACCACCCGTGGCGATCGTTTCTTTGTGGGCCTGCTTGGCAGCGCCTATATCACCATCGGCTGGATAGGACTGATAGACTTCCCCCTTTGGTATTCCGTACCGATTTCGGTCAGTTTCATCATTTTGACCATGCGTTACGGCTAATCCACCAAAGGGCGCATACTTCTGCGGACAAGGCTATTTCCATGGCAATACAGGCAGGTATTCCAACCCCAACACACCAGAGGAGGTGGCTCATGCAGTTGCAGTCCCTGAAACGCTCTTGGCGACTAACCCTGATGGCGGCACTGATTGCAGTGTTTGCTTTTTCGGCAGGGATCGCCCAGGCAGACGACGCCCAGTATGTAGATGCGGCCAAGAAATGGATTGATAGTGAATTCCAACCTTCCACCCTTTCCAAAGATCAGCAGCTCGAGGAAATGCAGTGGTTCATTAAAGCTTCCAAGCCCTTCCGCGGCATGGAAATCAAAGTTGTTTCCGAAACCATTCCCACCCACGAGTACGAGTCCAAAACCCTGACCAAGGCCTTTGAAGAAATCACAGGCATCAAGGTTACCCACGACCTGATCCAGGAAGGCGACGTCATCGAAAAGCTGCAGGTGCAGATGCAGTCCGGACAAAACGTCTTTGACGGCTACGTCAACGACTCCGACCTCATCGGTACCCACTTCCGCTACGGCGCCGTTACCAACCTGACCGACTGGATGGCCGGAGAAGCCAAGGACGTTACGTTACCCACGCTGGATATTGAAGACTTCATGGGCATTTCCTTCACCACGGGCCCTGATGGTAAAATCTACCAGCTGCCTGACCAACAGTTCGCAAACCTGTACTGGTTTCGTTACGACTGGTTCCAGCGCGAAGATTTCCAAAAGCAGTTCAAGGAAATCTACGGCTACGAACTGGGTGTTCCTGTAAACTGGAGCGCTTACGAAGACATCGCTGAATTTTTCACCAAGCATGTCAAGGAAATCGACGGAAAGGCCGTTTACGGCCACAACGACTACGGCAAAAAAGCCCCTGACCTGGGCTGGCGCTTCACCGACGCTTGGCTCTCCATGGCCGGCGCTGGCGATAAAGGCCTGCCCAATGGTAAGCCCGTTGACGAATGGGGCATCCGTGTCGAAGATTGTCATCCTGCTGGTGCTACTGTTGCACGCGGTGGCGCGACCAACGGCCCTGCCGCCAAGTACTCCCTGCGCAAATACATGGAATGGCTGCGCCTGTACGCCCCTCCAGGAGCCCTGGGCATGGACTTCTACCAGTACCTGCCTTTCCTGGCCAAGGGTAACGTTGCCCAGCAGATCTTCTGGTACACCGCCTTCACCGCTACCATGGTCGAACCCGGCCCCACTGTTAACGAAGATGGTACTCCCAAATGGCGTATGGCGCCCTCTCCTCATGGTCCTTACTGGGAAGAAGGGCAAAAACTCGGTTATCAGGACTGCGGTTCCTGGACTCTGCTGAAAAGCACCCCTGTTGACCGCCGCAAGGCTGCCTGGCTGTACGCCCAGTTCGTAACCTGTAAGACCACCTCGCTGAAGAAGGCACACGTGGGCCTGACCCCGATCCGCGACAGCGACATCAACGACGAATCCTTCACCGAGCGCGCACCCAAGCTGGGCGGCCTGGTGGAATTCTACCGCAGCCCGGCCCGCGTGGCCTGGACGCCTACCGGCACCAACGTGCCTGACTACCCCAAGCTGGCGCAGCTGTGGTGGCAGAACATCGGTGAAGCCGTTTCCGGCGAAGTCACCGTTGATACCGCCATGGACAACCTGGCCAACGAGCAAGACCGCATCCTTGAACGCCTTGAACGTTCTGGCGTACAAAAAATCTGTGGTCCCAAGCTGAACCCCAAGACCGATCCTGAAGAATGGCTGAAAAAGCCCGGCGCACCCAAGGCCAAGCTCGAAAACGAGAAGCCCAAGGGGCAGACTGTGAAGTACGACTCGCTCATCGAAGCATGGCGCAAGGGCCAAGTGAAATAAATCCCCTTACGCCTTGTTGACGCACACACTAACGGGGGCCGAAAGGCCCCCGTTTTTTTGTATGAAGTTACGGCAGAAGCATCACAGATCAGTTCGTACTTACGATCTCCCATTGGCCTTGGGGATTTTTACACGCTGTGCCACGAACCTGTTGTGGCTGCCCATTATCGTAAATAGTCTGCGTGAATTGACGACAGGAGCGCCCGTTATTGCCTGTGTAGTAGCTGGCAGGAGTAACCCTGTAGTTGTACCCCGTATTCGGGTTGTTCCACGTGCTTGTTTGGCCGGGCTGATTTGTTTCAAGGGCCCGCCCCATGTATTGGCGGTCCTGGCTTGTCATATAGTCACCAATATAACTCCCGACAGCGGCTCCAATGAGCACACCTGCAATTGTGGCAGCTGTTTTACCCGAGCCTGAACCGAATTGCGAACCAGCTATCCCTCCACCAACGCCCCCAACGACGGCGCCGACTTCCCTGCCTCCGACACCTCCTCCTCGTCGGGGCTGACAGGCTGTAAGAGCAGTCACCAAAATCAAGATAACGGCCAAAGAAATACCTATTGTTTTTTTCATGATTGTTCCCCTTTGGTTTGTAGTCTTGTGAGGCCTCGAAAATAAACACCTCACTTCAATTTAATACTGTACGCACAATCACTTTAATGACAAGTGACAAGGGAAAAAATACATGCAGGAATACGTTACATCTCTCTGTCGGATTATCTCCTACAGAAGAAACGCCTTTCGATACAATGTCAATGTAAATAGGAAAGATCTATTTGAAGGAAGAAACGTCGATATCGTATTTCTTGATACGATGCCAGAGACTACGTTCTTTTATGCCAAGCTTTTCGGCAGCTCTGACTTGAACGCCCCCTGCTTGTGAAAGGGCTGCGACAATGTAGGACTTTTCAAACTCTTCAAGCTTTTCGTCCAGACTAATACCTTCGGGCAAGGTGTCATCAATACTTTCCATATTAGTACTAATTTGCTGCGAAGGTAGATGCTTAGGCAGCACCAGACCATCCTCAGCGAGCACAGCCGCACGCTCCATGACGTTCCTGAGTTCCCGGACATTGCCGGGCCAGGGATTGCTCATAAGCACCTGGAGAGCTTCATCGGAAAAGGTCAGATTGGAACCGAACCGCTCAAGAAAAAAACCGGCAAGAAGTGGAATGTCTTCGCGCCGCTCACGTAAAGGAGGAAGATGCATGGGAAAAACATTCAGACGGTGAAACAGGTCTTCCCGAAACGTGCCTTCCTCTATCATTTTTTTGAAGCTTTTGTTTGTAGCAGCGATAAGTCTGATATTGAACTTTACAGGCTTGCTCCCCCCTACACGCTCACATTCTCCAGATTCAAGCGCCCGTAATATCTTGGCTTGTGTTTCCAGTGGCATATCGCCAATTTCGTCAAGAAAAAGTGTGCCGCCATCTGCCTGCTCGAATTTACCTTTTTTCTGGCTGACAGCGCCCGTAAAGGCACCTTTTTCATGGCCGAAAAGTTCACTCTCGAGCAATCCTTCTGGAATTGCAGCGCAGTTAACTGCAACAAAAGGCTTATCCTTACGCGGGCTATGCTTGTGCACGTTGTGAGCAACAACATCCTTACCAGTGCCGGATTCGCCTGTTACAAGCACAGTGGCATCGCTGGGTGCAACCTTGATGATCTGCCCCATGATACCGCGCATTACCTGACTCTGGCCAATGATCTCAGGGAAGAGTTCCCGCGCGTCCACTTTGCTCAGGATGTCGGTAATCTGGTGAAAAATAGAATTAAAATGAGTAAGCTGGTCGCGACCAGTTTGGTTTTTGTCTTCAATGCGCTGCTTGACCATGGGGATACTTTCCGCGCGCTTAATGAACTTCTCAATGGGGCGCAGAATGCTCCAGGCAACGATAAGTGCTGTTATGTACGTTGCGCCGGTTATTATGACGCCCCAAAAAGAGAGCAGCAGCGCAGGATCCAATCCAGTAGCCATACAGTGTAAAACCAACCTGTATGTGATGACCATGGACAAGAGCGCAATACAAGAGAATATGAGCGGTATGATGATATATAAACTTACGTGGAATTTTCTCATAACCTTACTGCTCTATATTCCATACTATACTAAAGGAAAAATCAAAACCCATACTGGAAGCTCCGCTAAATGCCGAGCTTCCAATATGTTTCTTTTAAGCAGACGCAACAGGAACAAGCTTCTGTAAAAGATGCATGCCCTAATGAACTGTCTTCGTAAGGTCGAACATGGGAAAGAGAATCGCAGCAGCAAAAAAGCCTACTACAACCGCCAAGCAGCACATCAATATGGGCCCAATCAACTCCGACATTCTATGAACAGCATATTCAACCTCATAATCGTAGTGATTGGACACCTGCTGCAACATTTCGTCAAGATTACCAGATTCTTCACCAATGGCGATCATGTTGATGACCATGGGTGTAAAATTACGCGAGTTGCGTAAAGGACCGGAGATGCCGCGTCCTTCCTGTAGTTTTTCCTTTAGGTGCTCGAATTCTTGAGAAATAGCTGCATTACCAATGGTACTCGTAAGGATGGTGACGGTATCGAGGATGGACACACCGCTACCTTGAAGCAAAGAAAAGATACTGGCAAAACGCGCCATTGCGCCTTTTCGATAAACGGGGCCAACAAGTGGCATCTTCAGGAGCATGGAGTCTTTAACATAACGCCCCCGTTCGGTCCTGAAATACATGACAATTGCAGTGACGCTCACAATTATCGTGACAAGTCCAACATGCCAATACGCCTGCATCGCCTTGTAAAGGTACATGCAGACCTTGGTGGGCAAAGGTAATTCAACCTGCGCTCTTTCAAAAATCTGAACAAATTTAGGAATAACGAAGTTCAATAAGAAGAGGAAGGCGCCAATAAGCATAACCACAACAATGATGGGATAGACCATGGCGGACTGAATCTGCTTCTTAACCTTGTGCTCGTGTTCTATAAGGTAGATAAGCCGTTCAAGTACATCCGGGAGCGTACCTGAGACTTCACCTGCCTTGAGCATGCTACAATACAGGGGGCTGAAGATGTCGTTATGTTTACTAAAGGCATTAAAAAGTGTGGAGCCCTGTCGGATGTCTTCACTGATGGAAACAACAGCATGCTTGAGTTTGGGATTCTGACTTTGCTGCTCCAGCACTTCCAGCAAGTTGACGATGGAAATACCGGCGTTGAATAGCGTGCGAAATTGTTTCGTAAAAAGAATGATCTCAGGCGTTTTGACACTATTCAACTTGTCATTCAGTTTACTGACAATGGAGATTTCGCCGCCTCCCTGCAGGGTCACCTTTCCTGGAATAAAACCACGGGAAGCAATCATATCACGAGCAGCTTCAATCGAATCCGCCTCGACAACGCCGTCCACTGAAGAACCGCCATCCGTAATTGCTTGATATTTAAAAGTCGGCATGTCTATCCCCCGCTATACAAGTACAGAGAGCGGAAAAATGATTTATCTGGCTCTCGTCAGTTGCTCAGTCACTCCTGGCCGTCGACAAGCACACTGGCTGCTTCAAGACGACATACTACGCATAATAAGCTTATTACTCTCCAGGCAAGAAAAAACCTACTCCAAGGATGTTATTCATAGCAGTTTCATCCGCATGCTGTCGAGCCATGGCAGAGTTGGACGACTTCGCACATGCACAAATTATGATTACTATTTTGCGTTTCAAATCAACACGGCGGACCCTGCTTCCTCCAAAGTGGTAATACCACGCGCTGCCTTAGTGGCAGCATCCTGCTTCAAGGTCCGTAACTTGCCTGAAGTAATTGCACTTTTAAAAATATGGCTGGCAGTATCCCGCCGCAGAATCATGTTCTGGATATCAGTGTCGATTTCAAGAATTTCAAAAATGCCAATTCTGCCGGAAAAACCTGTTTCATGACATCTTTGACACCCTTTGCCCCTGAAAAAAGTTGCCTTGGTAGCTTTATCCAGTCCCATGGCCACTAATGCTTCTTTTGCAGGCGTATAAGGTTCACGACAATGAGGGCAGACCTTCCGAACCAGTCGCTGTGCTATAGCAACAAGCAAAGTTGAAGAGATAAGAAACGGTTCAACTCCCATTTCGAGAAGCCTGGTTATCGCACCAACAGCATCATTCGTATGAAGGGTAGATAACAGTTTATGACCAGTTAACGATGCTTGCACTGCGATATTGGCTGTTTCGCTATCACGAATCTCACCGACCATTACAACATCGGGGTCCTGACGCAGAATTGAGCGCAAACCGCTGGCAAAGGTCATCCCGGCCTTACGGTTCAACTGCACCTGTCGCACTTTTTCGATCCGGTATTCAACTGGGTCTTCAAGCGTAATGATATTGACATCAGGCTGGTTCAAAATTCTGAGCATTGCATATAAACTTGTACTTTTACCACTTCCAGTGGGACCAGTAGAAAGAATCATGCCCCAGGGCTTTTGCAGGGCCCTGTCAATTTTTGCCCTGTCAACGGGAGAAAGGCCAAGATCATCGAGATTTTGCTTGCCACCACTAATTTCCAACAGCCTGAGTACAACGTTCTCACCATGTATAGTCGGCAGACAGGAAACGCGAACATGTATTTCACGTTCATCAATGCGGAAAGTAAAACGTCCGTCCTGGGGGATACGAGTAATCGCGATATCCATACCAGCCAATAATTTGAGACGAGAAACGACGGGAAGAAAGTAGGCTTTTGGCGGCGCAGGTACATGCCGAAGCTTGCCGTCCACACGATAACGCATCTGTACATAGCGCTTTTCGGGGCTGATGTGTACGTCACTTGCCCCCTCTCTCATGGCGCGCGTCAGAATAGAATTGACTAAACGGATTACGGGTGCTTCCTCTGCTAGACCTTGCAGAGAAAAGACAGTGATATCCTGGTCAGGACGTTCAGCGTCGGATTCAACATCTATGGTCAATTCAGCCTGCGACAGGCCATCATCAAGCTCAGAAGAAATATTGTAGATATTGAACATCAAATCACAGAGTTCCTGCTCTGTGCATACAACAGGATCAACGCCCTTATTCGTAAGCTTTTCTACAGCATCAAGAGCCGACACATCCATGGGGTCGGACATGGCGACTTTAATGACGCGGGCATTCTGAGCAAGTGGAACGAGATGATACTTCTTGGCAAAATCTGGAGGCAAAAGCGTTTTTAAACGCTCATCTTCGGGGTATTTGTTGGCGTCGAATTTTTCTACTCGCAAATGCCTGCTGATAAGTTCAACAAGCTGATTCTCACGCAAAACGCCTTTTCTTATAAGAAATTCGCCTAGCTTCAGCCCACTCTCTCGTTGTTCTTCAAGAGTATGCTCCAAAACAGGGCGAGAAAGAATTCCTTCAGAAATAAGAACTTCACAAAACCGTTCATGGGCGCTTTGCCATCGGTTTCGAGCCATGACCGCTCCAAATCTGAAACGCAGATAAACAAATGAATACAGAGATAAGCACTATGCCGACGTCAATGCTACCCTGTCTTAATGAAAAGGGGAAGTTGGCAATCAGCGAAGAGCGATTTCACTTTCCCAAATGGATTCATCATTGAAAAAAATCGTATCGGGTTCCCAAGCACCAAGAACCACCGCCTTCTTACGTAAAGATTCAGGAAGAGAAGAAAGCAATTCGCGGGCTTTGTCCTCACTTGCAAACCTGCGCTGGGTCATCACATAAAAGCGAATAGAAGAGGCATCACCCTTTTTAAGAATTGCCAACCGAAGGGCAACCCCCTCAAGAGGCGGATTACGCAGGGCATGTGCTGCACTAGCAAGGTCATCGTAAACAGCAAGGCGGAGCCAGTACCCATCCTTGACGCTGGAAGCCTTGACGGATGCTACAGCAGGAAATGTAATACTTGTGCCTGCATTGACACGGTCAGGATCTGTAATTTGCGGATTAGCCGCAAGCACCTTTTCAAGGTAGTCCTTGCGATAGATACCATAGACTTTGCTGATCGCCTTGGAAAGAAGCTCGCCCTTAGCTAACTTCATTGTCCCGAGAATTGCGACAGTACCATCTGGAGAAACAGTGGAATGCCCCACTTGCATACTGGCACGATGTGGTTCAGGGACAGCAACGTTTGCTGCTTCAAGACTTGTGATAGATTCTTGAGAAGCCCCGCCACCAACAGCAGCTTCAGTGACTTCCAAAGTTACTCCGGAAATTTCTTCTTCACTGCTTTCTTTAGCAGATGAAACGTCAGTGTGAGAGGATTCGGATTTACCAGATGCAGCGGCTATTTGCTGGTCAGAAGAATCCTTGGTCAAGGAAGCATGTTGCTCTGACACATCTGCAGGAGCAGCAACCAGTGCAGGTGGCGTAAAAGTAGTTTCAGAATCACTTGATACGGCAGTTGAACTTTGCCAAAGGGCAGCCAGGTCTTCTTTGTCTGAATCAGGCAAAAGAAAAAAAGCCACTCCCATAAGGCATGCCGCACAAGCAGCTCCAGTAACAGCCACCCTCGGGATCGGGTTCTTACGCCCGGCAGCCGTGTATACCGTAGAAAATACAGCCTTTTTCTTATTCTCCATTATAACCTGGAGCAAGGTTTTATGGCAAAGCGAAACAACCTTCCGGGGGAACCCCTTACTCAGACGGTAAATGGCCCAATAGGCGGCAGTAGTGAATAATTCAACTGGATTTGCCTCTTTACTCACTAGCTGGATACGATATCGAATCATATCCCGCATTTCAAAGAAGCTGAGAGAATGAAGCTTGTGCAGGGAATCAATGCGATCCACCAGATTTGGAAATTTTTCCATGGACTGTTGGAACTCATTCTGAGCGAAGATGACAATCTGAAGCAGCTTATTCTCATTGGTCTCAAAATTCAGCAGTTCTCGTAACAATTCTAGACAACTGTCCTGAATTTTTTGGCCTTCATCAATTATGAGCACCACTACTTTGTTTTGTTGCGCTCCTCTTTGTAAAAGAGAATTTTTAACCTCTTCCTTAAGCTGCCACTCGGTGGCCTTCTCATCCGCTTTTTCATTAAACAACATGAAATAGAGAATCTTCAGGAACTCCAGTGGTGATTCAAAGTAAGGGTCGAGCAACAGGAGAGGCTCAAAGCTCTCATCCTTCATGATAATGCGGAGAAACTGCCTGCAAAGCGTTGTCTTGCCGGTACCTACCTCTCCCATCACAACATTCAATCCACGGCGCAGCCTTATGGAAACCTCAAGCAGGTTGAGAATTTCGGTACGCCCCGGAACCCGGTAGAAAAAATCCGGGTTGGGAGAGTTGGAAAAAGGTTCATCGGCAAGACCAAGCGCTTTGAAGTAGCTCATGCTATTGCTCCTGAATGAAGTTGGTCTCGGAATCGATGACGATACCATCCTCCTTGAGTTCCCTGTCGATCTGCTCGAAGCTCTTCTGGATGTCATCCGGCGTCCAGAAGTCAAGAATCTTGGGAGTGATGAATATCAACACTTCTTGCTGCTGATCGTCCTTGAGGTCTTCCTTGAAGACGTATCCAAGAACTGGGATATCCTTGAGGTATGGAATACCGCTTTCAGAGTCGTCTATCCGGCGGCGCGTCAGGCCACCAATAACAATCGTTTCGTTGTTCCGGGTAACGAGCTCAGTTTCAGCAAGCTTTTTCCTGATTACAGGAATGCCCTCAATATTTGTCAAAGTGAAATCAAGCTCATCCTTTTTGATCTGGATGCGCATGTGCAAAGCGTTCTCACTGATGATGTGGGGCGTAATGCGCAGGGCAAGTACAGCCTCTCGCCAGGAAATGATTGCATTACCCTGGGCATCAAAGCCTGACCGGTAGGGGATTTCCATACCATCCTTAAGCAAAGCTTCCTTGTTATCCTGCGTCGAAAGCGAAGGACTGGAAAGAATCCTGACCTTATCATCAATGGCCAGGGCCTGCAGTTGTGCTTCCAGAATGTTTTCGCCAATGGTTCCGAAGAGAAACCCCAGAGACATACCAGAGGTTGCTGCTTCAGTGAGGGTCAACGGAAAGTTTGCAGCATAGCCCTGCCCGGAAACGCCAGGCCCGTAATTTGAAGTGTAACGACCCGATTGAGGTCCGGAACCGCCAGTTCCTGAGCCCACAGGGGTATAATAGGTGCTCACATCACCATTACTGCCACCTGGCATCCACACAAATTTCTCATCATTCTGCGCATGCTGATACTGGTAGATACCACCCCATTGAATACCAAGGTCACGAGCAGTCTCAGAATCAGTCTCTACGATGTACGCCTTGATCTTGATTTGTTTACGGGGGCGGTCAATTTTACGGATAAGATAATAAACGATCTTCATCACAGGCCTGGGGGCCTGTACGATAACGGAGTTCGTCTCGATGTCGGGATGCACATATCCAGGGATATTATCTACAAAATCTGTATCTTTATCTTCATCAGTAACATCTAACTGCTGATCGGTCCTTTCGCGAAGTACCGAACCGGATTCCATGCCGCCATCGGAACCAACAACACCGATATCCTCTTCTTCAGTACTCAGATCAGCTTCCCGGTGAAAGACAATCTTCTCAATCATGGCGGCGATATCCACCGCCTTGGTGTATCTGATACGCACTACCCTTGTGACGGGCGGTTCAGCACGTTTGAGAAGAATCTTCTGGATCATCAAACGTGCACGAAGCGCAGTGGACTTGACGTCACGTTCAGCATCAAGAAAAGTCTTGACGCTCAGAATACCGTTTTCCCAGTTGTAGATCAGCCCGTGATTCTTGATAAGCCCTTTAAATACTTCATCCCATGGTTTTTTGAATACATTGATAGTGACTTCAGGATTTCCCAAATCACCCATTTTCCCCTCAGGGGGATTGCCCACCCAGGGAGAAATAGCCATGGAAATGTTCGCAGCCTTGGCAAGTGCGGAAAGTACTGCAGTGATATTGGCATTGCGCATCTCAAGGCTAACAGGAATTTTGGGCAACGGGCGTTCGACTTCCATGTCTTCCAAAAGATCATTGACGTCTTCGTACCCTTCCTCAAGGTTCAGGTTACGCTCGTCAACATCCATGGGAACACCCTCATCCCGCGGGGAATGCCCCTGGGATTGATCTGCAACTGCCCGCCATTTCTGCAAAAAAGCATCCTGCTGTGGACCATTGTCCTTGCGACACGCTTGCACTGCAAAAAGAGCAAGACATGCCACCGCTACCACAGCCACCCGCACTACAAAGCGCTTCTTCATGATTGCAACCACCATGGGGAAGGGGTTAGTAAAGTGATACCTCTTCCAGATAAAACTCTTTTTGGCCTACGATATTGCCTTCTTCGTCCTGTTTACCCACAACAACTTTATCTTTAGTGATGTCGAAGAGATAGAATCCTTCAACCTCTATTTCATCACCAACTTTGTACTCCATGGAATTAATGATGGCGTAAACAATCTCATCACCAATTCTGATGTAGCCTGTATACCGAAGGTCAACATCTGCAGGAAATTGCGTATCTACTTCCGCTTCCTGCGCCATGTCCTGTGTACGGTCATAAAAAGGATCCATATTCCAGGGGCGCTCAGCCTGTTCCAATCGGAATCGTTCAATCTTCGTCAAAGGATTTTCATCAAGCTTTTTATCTACATCTGTCTTGATGCGGTTGAGCTCATCAACATTGACAAGGTCGCTCACCGAGGTGACTTTTTCACCACTGAACAGATACGTGTAGGCCCCAAAACCAATGACGATCACCAAAATAACCAGAAGAATCTTTTCGCGTTTTTCCATGCTCGTCACCCTGTTCGCCCGGAGCTACTATTCATGCTCATGCCTGGCGTGATTCCAGTTTGCATTGGTGGGCCTCTTGCACCTTATGGATCTCTATGCGCCGGTGTCGGTTTTGACGGCAAGCTGCAGCCGCACAATGTAGTTAACGCCGTCGACACCTTCCTGCATCTCGATCTTTTCAACATGTTTCAGATAAGGAACGGCACCCAGCTTCATGAGAAATGTTCTGAAATTCAAAAAAGGGCCGTAGAAGTCACAGTTTACCCCCACATATCCTGCAGTAGCGGATAATGAAGCAGGGTCAGGCGTCACCTCATTGATTCTAAGATCAGACTCAACGGCGATATCTTCAATGGTATGCGTAGCAGCGTCTATCTGGTCTTCAGTGAGAGCAGCCGCTTCAGGAATGGGCAGCTCCTTGACGACCTTGTTATTCAACTGTGCCTGAAGTTTGATGTAGAGCGGAAAAAGTACTTTCTGCCGTTCGATTTCCGCTTTCTTCTTCAGAATTTCGTGCTGCGTTTCCTTATCTTCCATTATATTCGGAAGAATAAGGAGCGCCACAAAGGCAACAACAATGCCCGCACATACCAAAAGTTTGAAAATACTTTCTTTGGGCAGGCTGACAGACGCTTTTTTTGCAACCATGGCGCTAAACCACCTTTATGTGGATGATGAACCTGAGCACGGTTCCCCTGTTTCTGAATTCTTCTTTTTCCTGCTTGTTGATTTCAGGCATCAGAAAAAGCGGTGAATTTTCCAGGCGAATCAGGTAGCTGGTAAAGGCGGATTCGAACTTGTCGATGTCCTCTCCCTCTATAAAACCATCCATGATGACGATCTTATCGGTCTCGTTCTCATGGGTATTTTGTCGTGTATTCTTCTTTTTTGGATCTTCAGGTTCCGGGGGCAGAGGTTCTACATACGGCCCCATATCCATGGTCACACTCATAAGCTTCACGTACTTGGGCGTGATCCGGCTGATTTCACTCAAAACAGCAAGACTTTCGTAGCGCAGACTTGCCTTTTTCAAATTTTGCTGCTGTTGGGCAACCTTCTCCGCCATCTGCTGCAACAGTTCCTCAGTAGCCGGTGGATTGTAAGCCTGCAGTTGATTCTCGACCATTTGCAACTCGCCCAGGCTGTCACTTATAATGGACTGTTGCCACATCCATACACCTGCCAGAATGGCTAAAAGCATGATGGTCACAGCGTAGATGGCTTTATCGACATTCAAAGCCTGGCGCTGCTTTTCTTTACTCTTGTAAGTATAAATCAAGTTTGGAGTGATGCTGTTGTCAGACAGAGACAACGCAACGACCAGGTTATACTCCATGCGGTCAACAACCGAGGAGGGCCCTTGAATGCGGCCCAGATTCGGATTCTCAGGATTCAGCGGATCAAGAATCAGACTTTCGATTCCCAGTTGCGAGTACATATACTGTAGAATCATCTTGTTGGTGCAAATGGCGCCTGAAAAGTAGATTTGCTCTACAGGCTCATTGCCCATTGTCGTACTATGAAATTCAAAAGTACGCTCAATCTGTCTGACTAGGCGTTCTGCAGCAGGAAGCACCATTTCGACTACCTGGGACTCATCCAGCTCGCTTCCAGGACTGCTTGGCGCAAGTTCACCACCAAGCAACTTACCAACAAGCACCTGTTTGGCCTGCTCCAGGTCCATTCCGGAACCGCCACCAGCACCACGGGTGGTGGCTTCATCAATAATGAGAGAATCATCGTCCAGCCCCATGGAAATGACAGGTTCATCCTGCACCATGGTCTGATCGATACTGAAACCGCCGCCGAATTCGGCGTTGTAGTTTTCCATCAAGGACTCGACCATGCTGTTGGTGCCGGCCTTGATGCCTCGGGAAAGAACGAGGTTCCCTTTGCTGAAAATATCGATGCGCGACCAGTTACGCCCCACATACAGATTGGCGTATGTATTGGCTTTGGTAGAAAGCCAATTGGTGCGGAAAAGCGTCTGAATAGCAATGGGGGCAATGGTGATGCCGTGCAGCTTGTATCCTGCACTGGAGAACAACTCGGATATTTCATCGACCTGCTTGCGGGGAGCGAGATACACGGTGACGGCCAGCTTTGGCACGCCCTTCTCAGCCACTTCCCCCAGGACATCGAAATCGAGAATGAATTCGTTTTCGTCAAACTGTTTTTCTTTCTTGACGGACCAGAATACTGCGTCTGTAATCTGCTTGCGAGGCACTTTCGGAATATTAATATTCCAAAGCTCCGCCCTGGCCGAAGAGATGAGCGTCCAGACCTGTACCTGGCGATTGCCTTTTGTAAATTCCTTCAGTTTGTCGCGTAAAAAATTGGCAAACCCCGCAGAGCCGGGAGGCGTGCTGGGATCATAAGGAATGCGTTTGAAACCAAGCAATTTGCGCTTGGATACAGGCCCGGTCGTTTTGGACAGACGCAAGCTGTCCGGACCAAGATCAACGCCGACAACGACAGTTTTGCCACTGCCGCCTTTGACTGAAGCTCCAGAGGATAGTTTAGGCGTTTTACCCGGCTTTCCTTTGCTTTTGGGCGCTTTTGTTTTGGCAGCGCCTTTCTTGCTGGGAAGACCGGACTTTTTGCCAGCAGGGGTTTCCTGAACAGTCGACTCTACAGCCGTATCCTGTTCACCCTTCTGACTCCCTTTACCCCGGATCATCTCCAGCAGTTTGTCGCTGGAAGATGCCTTTCCACGGGCCATGGTCTCGCCCTCCTCCTGGCCTTCA
Organism: Desulfovibrio biadhensis; assembly: GCF_055388615.1. NCBI lineage: Bacteria > Pseudomonadati > Thermodesulfobacteriota > Desulfovibrionia > Desulfovibrionales > Desulfovibrionaceae > Desulfovibrio > Desulfovibrio biadhensis. The sequence continues at coordinate 3,846,108 of NZ_AP042477.1, read as the reverse complement.
GCCATACTAAGGCCGCCATTGAACGCAACACCCCCCATCGGGGCAGTCACGGCACATGCGGGGTCCCTGAAAACGCTCTGCAAGCATTCTACACAGGCACTCTCCGCGTCATACGTTCAACTCTCTGCTGATTTAACGTCGCTTCCTCACCCAAAAAACAAGAACCATGCTGGGGTTATCTGCACAGTTCTTCACTGTTTTACCCCTAGCTAAAAAAGGGTGTCTAAAAAGTCAACACATTTTTTACATTTTTTTTAGAAAAGTTCTCATGTGCGTAATCACCCTCCTGCTCCACCACTTTCGCTCGCTTACGCTTTATGACATCTTAATAAATTACGGATGCAATTCGCAGCTCTTGTGCTATTTTTTATCAGTCTGCTACAGGCACTTTTTTTCTCCTTCTGCGTATATGTTTATAAAAAGGAGCTGCAGACCCCTTGCTACAACCAGAAATTGAAACTGCTTTTGTTAACCGGGCTCTGCAGGGAGACGGCGAATCCTTTGCCGCTCTTGTAACTGCGTATACTGCACCCCTTTACAACATCGCTTTCAAGATGATTGGGAGTGCATCTGAAGCAGAGGATATTGTGCAAGAAAGTTTTATGCGTGCATATGGCTCCTTGAATAAATTTGAGAAGGGGCGTCGCTTTTACTCTTGGCTCTACGCCATCTGTTTGAATGTCACACGTGACTATCTGCGACGTCGTGACAGTGCGGCTGCTGCTGGATTTTTCGGCACTTCAGCTTCACACGAAGCCTCTGCCTCCATTCCCAGCGACTTGCCTGCCCCTCATGAAGCGCTGATTCAGGAAGAACGAAGAGAAGCGCTGCGCAGTGCGGTTTTGCAACTTCCTACGGAGCAACGAGAAGCCCTTGTGCTTCGCTATTTCCAGGAGCTACCCTTTGCTGAAGTAGCGCAGATTTGTGAAATTACTGAGAACGCTGCAAAAAAACGGGTATACCAGGCACTTTTCAAACTCAGCGAGATACTGACGGCCTCAGAGGACCAAAGGTAGCTTTTAATTATATGCATTTCGAGGATTTGCGATGATTAATAAAAAGGAACAGGAACAACTTTTGCAAATGGCGCTCTTTGGCGAACTGGAGAAGCAGGAGAACGCTCAACAGCGTGTGCGCTTCCAACAGCTTTTGCAAGAATCACCGGAAGCGGCTTCTCTCTACGCACGCCTGCAAAACACTGCAAAACTGGCTGAAAACATCCCCCAAGCCGCCCCTTCTGCAGACCTTGAGCACCGTATTCTCTCTTCCCTGCCTCAGGCTGGGGCAAAGACCAAAGGTCTCCTTGGACACGCAGCTGCCATTGCCAGCCGCTGCCCCTACTATTTTTTCCTGGTTGGCGCCTTCTACCTCATATTTGGGGTGGCCCTGCAAACTGTCCTTTTTACGCCAGAATCTGCAATGGCGGTCCCCGACTGGGTTCGCATGCAACCAAACATAGCATTTGCCACTGGTTTCTTTTTCATCCTTTCAGGTGCTTTTTTGTTACGCCAAACACCATTCGTGGCCAAACTCATTTATGGTGCGGTATTACTATACATTGTCTTTGTAGCCGCCAACGGCCTGGCCCTCGAAGCAAGCTTGCGCGCAGTGACAGGGGGCACGCTTCTCCCCGCGTTGATAGGATTCGTGGGCATGGGCTTGACCATTGGCATGCTTCTCGGCGTCCTGCTGCAACATTATGCAAAGGAAGTACAGCATGGCTAATCGCAAAAGAACAAATTCCCGAGGCTTTACCTTACTGGAAGTTATTGGTGTACTCGTGATTCTAGGGGTAATTTCCGTATACGTCGGCAATCAGATAGCACCGGATCAATACAACGTAGCTGGTGAAGCGGCCAACCTACAAACAGCAATCCGCTACGCGCAGTCTCTGGGCTTTACGCAAGCCTACCTGCCTGATGGTGTCGACACTGTCGTTTGGGGGATCAACCTTTCCGGTACATCTTACCAGCTGTTCAGAAACGGCGCATCGCAGAATGACATCAATTTACCGGGGCAAAACAGCAACAGTTATACACTGCCCTCTGGAATAAATATCACCGGGGGAACAGTCTATTTTGACTTCCGTGGTATCCCCTGCAGCTCCACAGGGGCGCCGGTCAATGGAGATACGAACTTCACCATTTCTGATGGCACAGACAGCAGCCAATTCACACTTTTGGCTAATACGGGGTTCATCCAATGAATACGAACCACTATCCCAATAATGGCTTCACCATGGTTGAAATCATCCTCACCTTGGTTCTTTTGGGGGGGATAGCAGGCATGTTCGCCCCTTACTTTGCTTCTGGGGTCAATACCAGCTCCACACCGATTTTTCGCGTGGAAGATACGGCAGAACTCCAGGAAACCATGGAAAACATCATAAACTGGCAAATCGACAGAGCCTCCTCCAACTTTGAGACGGCTTCCGGAAACCTTTCTACGGAAGAAATCATCGATCAAAATATTCTGGCCATATTCACGCCAACACCGGAATCACCTGGCAGTGACTTGACCGACCTCCAGTCTGAAATCAACAACATAACCCAATTCGCCCCCACTGGCTTCACGCCAACGGTGGTGCAAAACCAAATCGTGAACAAGCTTTCTACATATACCAGTGGCTTGGCAGCAGCCACGGACCAAAACCAGGCGCTTCTTGTCACCCTGCGTGGACCAGAAGGCGGGACACTCTCGTATATCTTCATGTCCGGTTCAAACTTTCCCCGCTTTCTCAGCAATCCCTAAAGGCAACGAGGGTATCATGAATAATCAAAACGGATTCACGCTCGTAGAACTCATTGCGGTGCTCATAATCCTGGGCATAGTGGCTACTGCAGGGACCTTGGGATTTGTCAACGCCATACGCGGTTTTGTTTTTGCTGAGCAAAATATTGATGTTGCACAAAAAGCACAGGCAACTCTTGACCGCATTACTGTTGAATTGACGCACATTGCCTACAATCCGCCAAGCTACCATGTCGACCATGACACTACCATGGATGTTGGATATGAAGTGTCGTCGTCTTCTGCAACCAGTATCACTTTCAATGCCAACTATGGCTTGAACAGAGGCACTGCCACCAACGTACAGATTTTGAGAAATGGCAACAACATCACCATCAATGGTGTTACTTTATGTGATGAAGTCACAGGCTTTACCCTTCAATACATCGATGCTGACGGTAATCCGCAAAGTTCTTTTTCCCGTCTTGGCACACGAAAGGTGGATGTAACCCTTGTTATTGAAGATTCTGTTAACGAAACACCCGTCACTTTTACAACCAGTATAGTCCCAAAGTTTTATCTTTAGGAGAAAACCATGACAAGACATCACTCCTTTGAAAATAAAAGTGACGGACAAAGTGGCGTTGCCCTGCTTTACGTCATCCTGGTCATCGTCGTCATTTCAACGTTGGCAGCGGCAATCTCCTCCTTCACTTCTACGGGCACCCTTTCGCAGTTGAACCAGATTGCATCTGCGCAGGCACGCTATATGGCTTTGGCCGGATACAATTATATCAGGCACTTCCGCGAAGATTATATCGACCTTGAAGGCCACACCTTCACCATTCCAGATGTTGGCCAGTTCACCTACACCAGCGTGCGTAAACTACCCACAATGGACACTCTCTATGAAGTCCGTGTGGTAGGCACTGTGCATGACAATACCCCAAATGAAGCAAACTACGTCATCTTCACGCAATTCAATGGTGAATCCCCTGGCTCCATTACATTTCGCGACGACTTCGATGACTTCGACACAATGACTTCCGACCCAAACAAGGTGCCCATCGTAAAGCACGACGATAAAACATTTTCCATTGGCCACAACATCAACAACGCTTTTGGCGCGATGTACTACACCGGTGACAAGACCCTCAACTGGGGGCGAAACATCTGCAACTATTCCGATGCCGGTGACCCCATTGGATGCGACTTCAAGGATGGTTTTCGCATATTCTTCGTCAGTTCCTATGACAGTAACAATGCGAATACTGCAGATGGAATTGTCTTCACCTTTTTTGGCACGAACAACTCCCTGGGGCTCAACCCCTATTACAGCACACCTGTCACTGTGTGCACTACGGGCGATTGCCCATGCTGGAGCTGCGGCGCAGGCTATGACGGGGTAAAATCCTTCACTTCTGTTGGTGGCGACTCCCAACACGGCGAGATGATCGGCTATGCTGCGGATGGTCGTGTCTACCGCGATTATGGATCCCCTTCTGATGTAAAATACTGGCTCGACCCCGAACAGAACGGCATTCAACCCCCGAAAATCGGCATCGAATTTGATAACTATGTCAACTCCGGAACCGGGTGGATGTGCAACTATATCTACGATCATGTTGTCACTTCACAACGCAGAGACAACAACCGAGACCATATCGCCTACGTATTCTGGGGGAATGACTCGCTTTCTGATATTGATTGCGCCCACTATCACCAGTCGTGGTACAGACCGTACCGGGATCTTTATGGCAACCAGGCAACAGCCCTCGGCGCCACGACGTTTGACGACAACAGGCACGGTGACGGGTTAAACCAGACTTCCGCTGAATTCTGGTCCAGTACGTTCCAATGGGAAGACCAGCCCTTTGCCTTCAGGCTCGAGGTAGAGCGAAATGTTGCGTCCGGAGAATACACGCTCACGTCCTGGATCAGAAGATGCAGCACCGCCAATAGCACTCCGTGTGCAGAGTATTTCGAGTATGACCCCAGCAATCCTTCCAACGATGACATTTACTTCTCTGATACAAGCAGGTTCCTGTGCTCTAATCAGGGAGGGTTTGCCGTTGATACCTGCTCCCATTTCAATGCCCCAATCCTGGTCAAGACGTTTACACTTGCTGCTGACATGCACAGTAAGTTTGAAAAGTTCACTTTTGGATTCACCGAAGCAACAGGTGGACAAACCCAGGAAGCCAGGTATTCTGAATTCATCCTCAGCTTTGTAAAAGATAATGATTACGATGCATCCGGAAACAAACGTCGTGTTATAGATTACACAATTGACTAACGTACTGCGCAAACCCACTTAAGAGGGAATAATTATGAAATATACTCGCTCCATAGTAACTGTGACCATGACGCTTTTTTTCATGCTGGTCGGCGCCTTTTTTCAGAACATGGGGCAACGCTTGGGGTGGTGTCAGGAACAGGTTCTGAATTCCGAGCAACAGGCCTGCGTTGATTCCGGTGTGGATATTGAGACATGTCTTAAGCAAAGTAAAAGCACGCAACCCCCTTCTGACGCGGAGAAGAGCAACCCCGGTAATAAATCAGGCAAAGCTCCCTCTGGCAAATCTTCCACCACCCCCCATAGGGGCAAGCTCGAACTGCACAAGGGTGAGTAGACCTTTTTCATTTTTACACGCAGTTAAAAGCAGTTTCCTGCCGCCACCCGCCTTATAAACAGCAAGCCCCCTTGCCGCGACTGCGGCAAGGGGGCTTTTTCTTGCCTGACAGGTAAAAAGCCTTACGTATTCCCGTTTGTCGGCACTTGCCCGTCCTTTGCCGCAGCAAGATACTCCTCGGCCTGAGCAGCCGACATGGGGCGCGAGAAATGGTACCCCTGAAAGAAATCGCATTCCATGGATGTGAGCTGCGCAACATGGCGTTCATTCTCCACGCCTTCGGCCACAACATCCATTTTCATGTTGTGCGCCAGGGATATAATGGCGCGCACTATCTCCACGTCCTCCTCACGCTCATCCATGCGCATGACAAAGGAGCGGTCGATCTTCAGCGTATCAATGGGAAATTGGCGCAGATAGGAAAGGGATGAATAGCCCGTACCGAAATCATCAATGGAAAGCTTCAAATTAAGCGACTTCAAGCGCTGGAGCATGGTGCGTGCGGACTGCGCGTTTTCCATGACAACGCTCTCGGTGATTTCCAGCTTGACGCTCTCCATTTCCAGCCCAGAAGCTTTCACAGTTGAGCTTATATGATCGATGAGCTGTGCCTGACGGAATTGTTTTGCCGAAAGGTTAACGCTGATGCCGAGCGCTGCATGCTGTGGAAACTGCTCCTGCCATAACCGCACCTGCCGGCACGCCTGCTCCAGAACAAATATTCCCATGGGGATGATCAGGCCAGAGTCTTCGGCCACGGGAATGAACTCATCCGGGAAGATCATCCCTTTCAAGGGGTGCTGCCAACGCAGCAATGCCTCGAAGGAATCCACCTCGCCGGTACGCATATTGATAAGCGGCTGGTAGTGCAAAACAAACTCGCCCTTTTCCACCGCCTTGCGTAAATCGTTTTCAAGTCGCAGGACTTCTGCGGCCTGCTCACGCATATCAGAGATGAAAAGCTTGATACGGTTGCGCCCCATACCTTTGGCCCGATACATGGCGATTTCAGCATCTCTGAGGATAAACTCTGCGCGCTCATGACGAACAGGCCCCACAACCACACCTATGCTGGCGGAAAGGTAAATCTCCTGCTCATTTATCTTAATGGGGCGGTTCAAATCCTCTAAAATGCGTTGCGCCATGGCCATGGCTTCACGCGGGGAGTCCAACTCGCCCAGCAATACGGCAAATTCATCGCCCCCTATGCGCGATACAGTATCCGTACTGCGCACCATTTCCTGCAGCTTCCTGGTTATCTCAAAGAGGAGTTGATCGCCGACCTGATGCCCAAGGCTGTCATTAACAACCTTGAAACGGTCGAGATCCAGGTAGAGAAGCGCGAAAAGGGGCAACCTGCGCTCACGCATACGCTGGATCACCTGGTGCAAACGATCCAGGAGCAAGGCTCTGTTGGGAGAGCCTGTCAGTGGATCGTGAAACGTTTGATGCACCAACCGTTCTTCAGCGTATTTTCTCTCCGTGATATCTTCATAAATGATATAAACGCCCTCTCGCTTGCCCCTGATGACAATGGGGAAGCTGAGCACAGAAACCTGAACAAGCCTTCCATCCTTACGCTTGCGCACTGTTTCGATCTGAACCATCTCGCCGGCAGCCTGACGTTCCGATATGGCGTCGGCTTCGTCCAACTTGTCAACAGGGACAATAAAGCCGCGCGTCACCTTTCCCATCAACTCTTCGCTTTCATACTGGAAGAGTTTTTCAAAGGCTCTATTGACGCCGCGCACAAATCCTTCTGCATCATAGATAGCAATGGCGAGGGGCGAGTTTTCAAACAACTGTTGAAAGTAGACAGAGAGCTGTTGGGCTTCAGCATTCGCCAGATTCTTCTCAGTCATATCTGAGACATGAACAGCAAGGTAAGCTACCTCGCCGTCTCTATCGAAAACAGGACCCAAAACAATATCTAAAAAACGTTTCCCATCCTTAACTTCAAATCGTTTTGGCGTCTTATTACAAATAATTTCTTCACTGGCGGCGAAACAGCGCTCAAAGGTTTCCCAATCAACATACTCATTTATATTTGTACCAATAAGTTTGCTTCGTGCAACGCCTATCCGCTCAGTGGCAACGCGGTTCAACTCCACAATGTGCCCATCAAGATCCACCAGGATGGCGCTTTCAGTATCTGCATCGAGAAAAGCCCGCAGAATAGTCTCTGTCTTCAGCAGTTCCGCTTCCATGGCACTGCGGACGCCCATTTCACGCTGCAATCCCGTATTAGCCTTCTCCAATGCGGTATTGCGTTCACTCAATTCAGCTTCTGCTTTTTCGAGCTCCCGAAACTGGTCCCTGTCCCGCGTGACGAGATAGGCAACGCTCTCTTCCAGAATGCGCAGTTCGTTCTTGCTCTCGATGCTGATATTGTGCTCGGTGTCTCCGGCAGCAATCCTGTCCACATCTGAAATAATACGTTTGAGAGGCGCAGTAATTCGCGAAGCCAGCCAGATGGCGGCAAAGAGCCCTAAACAGAGAAAAACAAGCCCGATCATCGCTTGTTGCCAGACAAGATGGTCAAGCCGGCTATGCGATGGATCGCTGATGTAGGTCATTTCCACGACCTTATAAATGGGCCAGCCATTCTCTCCTGAAAGATCCAAAAAGACATAGCGCCGTATCTTGCCGCTGGTTTCGTCCTTTACCAATATGGTGCGTTTCTGCTTCACTGCCTCGGCAATATGTTTGCGAACTTCCTTTTCAGCCCTCTGTCCATCAGGGTGCATATCAAGGTAGCCATTGCGCTGGAAAACCCGCACCGATTCAAGCGACGGGTCCAATCGAACAAGTTCCGCGGCGACATTTTCGTAGTTGAGAATATCAAACCCCAGCTCAAAAGCCGCAACTTTGATTCCCACTTCAAGTATATGGCGGCCATTGGGCATCAGAAGGTACTCGTAATGCCGCAGTGCCCCATTGCGTATTTTCTGACTGACAGGTCCAGAGATCACTACACCAGGCTTCAGTTTGTCTTTAAGGGTGATCCAGAAATCTGAAGTAGTTGAGAAATTGAGACCTTTGTCGGTGGCGTCAGTGGTCTCGAGCATGGCGCCACAATCAGCATCTATGATGTAAAAATCATAATTCGCACCATAAGCCGCTTTCAACGCATCCAGGTTGACCTCATCCAGGTCCCCCACTGCGGCGTCATAAGCATGGGCGAATGTAGTCAAGGAGGGTGAAAGATCAAACTGCTGGGATTCCTGTAACAGCGTGAAGCCAGCCTGCATCATACGCAAAGCAGCGGTTATTCCAGCCTCGCTTTGTTTGGTCAGAAGCTCTCTGCTATTTTGCGTTTCTATCTGAACAAAATAATATTGTGCAACGGACATCGCCACAAGCAAAGACGCCAGGAGCACGAAAATGGAAAGCATGACGCCAACGCGCAGTGGAATGATGCGTTTCGATCGAGAACGGCTGTCAGCGTCCCGTCGTATATTATTCGCGTCCGTCATTGCCTGGGCCCCATCTTCCTCTCCATTTGTTTTCGCTTCAGTCACCCGTTTGCTGGGTGACAAACACTCGGGCTTTATTCTAATATTACGCGATGCACCAAAAAGACCGACAACTTAGTTACATAAGTACCCGATCCCTGCAAGGTGCAGGGAGTCACCTGAGTTTCCAGCATTTTTGAAATTAAAACTCATTTTATTTACTCTTTCTATTCTCACATGATGTCAATAGTGTTATTGGAAGGTATTTGTGGTATTTAAGATAGAAAAACTAAAACAAAAATCCAGGCGCAGGCCAGGAGTCAATTAAATATGGCGAAAGTCATCCCCATCGGACAACCTCAAGACACGAGAGAACGGTTTATAATTGCCGTAGGAGACGTTTTATCCCGTAATGGCTACTCCGGCCTGACAGCCAACGCAGTAGCCAATAGCGCCGGGGTTAAGAAAGAATTAATACGGCATGTTTTCGGCAGTTTCAACAACCTCGTCAAAGAGTACGGGCATAGCGAACTGTTCTGGCCGACAGCACAGGAACTGCTCGATAACCGCGAAGAAGAACTCAAGGCCCTTCCCCCGGAAGAACAAATGGCCTGGTTTTTCAAACAGTATCTCAAAGCCTTACGCAAGCGCCCACAAACTGTTAACATTCTTGCATGGGAATTGAGACAACGCGACGACCGTCAGGAATTGCTCGAACAAGTGCGCGTTCGCACGGCACTGGAATTTTTCGAACACCTGCATGAGGACACCCCCGATGAGGTGGACCTCACGGCATTGGTGGTGGTCATGGCCGGCTCCATCCATCATTTGCTGGTCCGCTCTCTACTTCACAGACATTTTGGTGGTGTCGACTTTCGCTCAGAAAGAGGGTGGTTGCGGATCATTGACGCCATAGATCGTTTCTTCCATGGCGCTCTCAGTGAGGAAATCTGATTGGCGACGGCCTGACGCACGGATCGCACGCCTTGAACCTGTCGAAGTGGGGGCTAGCTGACCCATTGTGTATTATTCGAGGGAGTAAGAATGGATAACAACACATTGTTGGCTGACATCTTTCGCTGCCTGAACACAGTTATATGGGAACGCCTGGCTCCCTACAGCTTCAAAATCGCAGGGCATATACCCCAATTTGCGGAGCATCTCTTTGTTGCGCCGCAACGTCAGGGCACCCTCCCCTGGCAGCGTTCCGCCATGTTGGACCACTTTCTACAGCAGGCCGAGCCTTTCTGGATGCTGGGCAGCAGAAGTATTTTACGCAGCTCACCATGGCGGGAACAAGACGAAAACGGAAGAGAATACACGCTGGACGCCATGGCGCTCTGCCCAGGAGCGGCTCGGGTCCTCCTGCTGCGAGAATTGCAAGGACGGGAATTTGAGGAACGCAGACTGTTGGCGCTTAAAGCGCGCCATCCAAAAAAGACACGCCTGACACAACAAAGACAAAAAGACGGGGAGTGATACTCCTACTGCAGAGACTCTTCCGAAGGTTTCATGACCAATTCAATCTGCTGGGGCTCCCCAAAATCATTTACATGCAATTGAATACGCCCCAAATCCCGTTCAATGACCGCACCAACATCGGCCAGCTTTGCATAGGCCATTTCCACCACACTCCGCAAAACATCCGCAGTTTGCTGTTGCCCAAAGGATTCAAACATCTCTTCCAGGCTGTAGAGTTCGCGCAGGGCGTGATCGAAAAATTCATAAAGCGTCATGCTGTCTAAATTACGGTGCATCTTGTATCCTTACATTCTTTAATGGATTTTAGGCGAACAAAAAGAGGCAGTGCCGGATTTGGAGGCAGAACGGCAAGCAACCTGAAAAACAAATGAAGCGATTGAAAAAGGACTATCGTTCGTCGAAAGTATCCCACTGCCTGGCAAGACGCACGCGCAATCCGCGTTTTTCCAGTGCCGCTGCAAAGGCTTCCGCAAGATCACGATGTTCGAAGGTACGCAATACCACTTGGGCGCGATTGGTCGCATCCCATATCCAGACGAATTCCGCGAGACGGATGTTGCGTTGCAGCAACTCCCGCCGCAAACAATCCCTGACATGATCGCGCTGCTCAAAGGATTTATCATCCAGTGAGTCGCCCACGGCCAGAACCCACCACCCCTTGCGGCAAGTCGTCTCAACAGGGGCGTCCCCTTTTTTGATGGCCGCCGCCTTGTCCACCAGGTCCTGGATGGTTTGCTCTATGGCATTTACGTAATTATGCATATTCATCCCCACAACCACGGCATAAAATATCGCGCACAAAAAAACCGGCGCGCACCCCGGTTTCAGCATTATATCCGGGGTGCGCGCAAAAGAAAAGCTTTTCCCTGCCCAAAGCAGGGGAGCTCACGCTATATTATTTTCCAAATGGGCACTTGGGGAACGTGCAGGACTTGCAGTTCAGACAGAAACCACCCTCTCCCAAAAGCGCCAACTCATGCCGGGTAAATTCCTGCCCTGCCAAGACACGCGGCAGAACAAGATCAAGGCTCGTGGTTTTGAAGAACAGTGCGCAGGCGGGCACGCCGATTACACGGGCATCCCCCATGCGCCCTACCAAGGTCATGGCGCCGGGCAGCACGGGAATGCCGTAAAAGGCATCCTCAAGTCCTGCGTCCTGCAGACCGAGGCGCGTGACATCATCAGGATCTACAGAAAGTCCCGCCGTGGTTACCAGCAGTTTTGCACCGGCATCGAGCATCTTTTTGGAAGCCGCGGCAATGGCTTCCCTGTCGTCGGGAACAATGTCCTTTGCAACAACCTTGCATCCAAACTTCTCGACCTTCTTTGAAATTATCGGTGCAAACTTGTCCTCGATAAGTCCCTTGAATACCTCACTGCCCGTAACAAGAATACCGACGTCCAAAGGCTCCAGGGGCAACACGCGAAAAAGCGGACCTGCATCCAGGGCCTGCATAGCTGCAGTAAAAGTGGTCCTGTTCAGGTACAGCGGAATGGCTCTTGTGGCGGCAAAGCCCTTGTCTTTTTCAACCACAAGATTGCTCTGGCGCGAGGTGCACATGACCCCTTCTATCATGTTGAAGCGAGTCAATTTCTGCCGGTCTATGCTCAGCAACCCCTCCTGCTCCGCAACAAAGGTGATCTTTCCCTCTTTCGGGGGCGTTGCAAAGGTAACTCCGGGGCCAGCCATACGCTGGGCAAAGGCCAGCGCCGCATCATTTTCGTGCACCCACTCTTCTTTGGAAGGTTCGTCCCCTTCCACATATACATGACCGCGCCCCATTTGTTGCAGACGGCAGACATCACCGATCGTAATGGTCTGCCCTGCCGAAAAGGCGGGATCCTTTTCCTTGCCGGGGATAATCTGGGTCATATCGTGCAAAGCCTTTTTCCCAACGGCCTGCTCCACAGGAACTGGACGCATGTACATTCCTGCATCGCATGTTTGCGGGGTTTCGGGATCGCAGTAAGGCGATTCTCCCTGACAACCACGGCAAATGGCGCCATCACGCCCGGGATAGGCTTCGCCACACGCCGGGCAAGGAATTATCTCACCCATGGAGTGGTGCTCCAGATAACGCTGGGGCATCCTTATGCGCTGCATAGAACAGCAATTCCACCCGGCGTCTTCAATCTCGGCAAAAAGCCGATCAGAATCCTGCTCTCTTTTGGGCTTGGTCTTCAAAAACCAGGAAATCATCTCCGGCCAGGCTTCCATTTTCTTCAGGTCCAGATAAACGCGAACCCCCAAGCCATTGTACTTATCGTAAAGCGCAAGTGCGTAGCGCCCCAGATTGAGAACGCGCATCCACCCGTTACCATAGCTGCACAACGTCAAAAGCTGCACAGCGTCGGGCAAACATTTGGGAGTCTCCACCACTACATCAAAAATCGTTTCCGGCGGAAGCTGACTTTTGCCAAGTTCCACCATGTACCCCCCGATCAGCAGACCGGGTGCTGGATAACCATGAAATGCGGCTGCCTTTTCCTTGAACTCCAAGAATGTGAGCGATCCAACGTTCATATGCTTTTTCCAACTAGTTATGATGGTTGAACTTTTGTACGCAAAGCCGTGGTATGGCTTCTTCCTGCCCGCAGGTCAACCCCTTTTTAGCACAGTGAGCACCCTGCCAGGAGCGTATCGCCATGAAACCAGATATACAATTGCAGCAATAGTTAATTGTTTCAACACAATGCACCGCTGCACGTAAAAAGTTTCAAAGCGCAGTTACGCTAATGTCCGCTGCGTTGAATGGCCAACCCGGTCATGATCAATATCAGTCCTGCATAGGTTGTGGGAAGTATTTCTTCACCAACAAAAAAATAAATGAATACCAAAGAGAGAAAAGGAGATAGAAAAATAAGATTCCCGACTTTGGCGGTATTCTCTGAAAGTCGTAACGCACTCAACCAAAGTACGAACGTAAGCCCCATCTCAAAGACACCTACATAGGCAGCACCCAGCAACCCTGCCGTGTCTGCAACATGCAATGAAGAAAACATCACACAGCCAATTACTACAAACGGCAACGAGAAAAGAAAGTTACAGAACAATCCCGGAACAGGGGCGCGTGTATCTTTAGTGTTGAATATCCAATACAATGCCCAGATGATGGTGCTGACCAGCGCCAAAGTCACACCAAGGGGGTTGGAAAACTGCAATCCAAGGAGATCACCTCTGGTGGCGATAACCACAACACCAGAATAGCTCACAATAACAGCAAACAGTTCACGAAGACGAATGCGTTGCCCCAGCAGCGGGATGGAAAGCAACGCCAGTGTCACAGCCCAGGTATAATTCAAGGGCTGCGCTTCCTGGGCTGGGAGCAAATCGTAGGCTTTGAATAATATCAAATAATAGACAAGCGGGTTCATGATCCCCATGGCCAGGGACCAAACTGCATCCCGCCTGGTCATTCGCAAAGTCGCAAGCAACCGCCCTTGTAGGGCTAAAATCCCCCCCAGCACCAGAGTTGAAGCCAAGCTGGAATAACAGAGCAATTGCCAGACGTCGCAATAACGCAGTGATATTTTGAATGCCGAGGCCACGGTGCTCCAGCAGAGCACCGCGGCCAAGGCGTAAAGATAAGCTTTGTTTTGACGGGAAAGAGAACTCATGGCGCGCTCAAAATAATCGAGAGCGGGCCTAAGAGCAACGGCGTTTACTCGCCCAGGTAGGCTTTGCGGATTTCCTGATTCTGCAGCAGAGCTTTGGAATTGTCTTCCAGCACCACGCACCCGGTTTCAAGCACATAGCCTCTGGTGGCGGTATGCAGCGCCAGATTGGCGTTTTGCTCCACCAGCAAAATAGTGGTGCCCTGTGTCTCGTTGATATCTTTAATGGTCTCGAAGATCAGCTCTACGACAAGAGGCGCCAATCCCATGGAAGGTTCATCCAGCAACAGCAGTTTGGGGCGCCCCATGAGCGCGCGTCCAATCGCCAACATCTGTTGCTCGCCGCCGGAAAGAGTACCGCCCTGCTGCTTGCGCCGCTCGCGTAAAACGGGAAAAAGCTCGAGAACACGCTCCAGGTCATCGGCAATATTTTGCCGGTCTTTGCGGAAGTAAGCGCCCATGTCCAGGTTGTCCTGAACGCTGAGTCTGGGGAAAATGCGCCGCCCTTCAGGCACCTGGCACAGGCCCATACTGGGGAGCAGGTCAGGCTTCAGCTGATGGATGGGCTTCCCTCTGTAGAAAATCTCACCTGCAAAGGGTTTGACAATGCCGCAAATGGTCATGAGCGTGGATGTCTTTCCCGCTCCATTTGCGCCAATAATAGTCACAATCTCTTTTTCATAGACCTTTAGTGAAACATCCTTCACGGCTTTGATCTTGCCATAGCCGGAAGAAACGTTGCGCAGTTCGAGGAGGGGAGTTTCCATTACGCCTCCTCTGAACGGCTGCCAAAACGCGGCGCCGGAATAATACCCTTGGGGCGGAAAATCATCATAACTGTCATTGCCAGACCAAAAGCCAACATACGATAGGATTCAAATTCACGAAAAACCTCGGGCAAGGCAATAAGCGCCAGGGCGCCCACAATTATGCCCGGGATTGAGGCCATGCCGCCGAGCACCACCATGGAAAGCACCATGGCCGACTCGATGAACGTAAAACTGCCCGGGGAAACAAAACGCATGCGCGCAGCAAAAAAAGCGCCCGCAAGACCGCCGAATACGGCGCCCATGGCATAGGCGTATAGCTTGAAAATGAAGGTGTTCACCCCCATAAGCTCGGCCGCTGTCTCATCTTCGCGTATGGCCTCCCAGGCGCGCCCTATACGGGAGTAGTTCAGCCGATAAATCGCGATGATGGTGAAAATGGTCAGCCCCAGGATAATGAAATACAGATAGGGCAATTTTTTCAGGTACAGGTGCATCCACTCCATGCCGTTTTCAAAACTGGGGTAGTAGATACCGGGCGCCTTGATGCCCAACACCCCATTGGGGCCATTGGTCAACGACATCCAGTTGTTGAGGATGATACGCACGATTTCACCGAAGCCCAGAGTGACGATGGCGAGATAGTCGCCACGCATACGCAATGTGGGGTAGCCGATGATGCACCCGGCAATGGATGCGAAGAAAGCGGAAATGGGCAGACATAACCAAAAGGAAAGGCCATAGGTGATGGACATCAACGCGTAGGTATAGGCGCCCACACCATAAAAGGCGATATAGCCCAGGTCCAAAAGGCCGCAAAGGCCAATGACGATGTTCAGCCCAAGCCCGAGGCAAACGTAGATGAGTACGTTGATGCCCACATCCAGCACATAGCGATCCGCAAAGAAAGGAAAAATACAGGCAAGGCAAAACACGCCCAATATCCCTACCCATGCGGGCATGGAGCTGTAGACATTGCGAACCCGAAGCTGAGAGGCGGCCAGGGGGCGGCCGATAAAGTCCAAATTACCACGATGCTTGAGCACCCAGAGTAGGACCAGTACAAAGGACCCTACAACAACGATCCCCCAAACCTGCAGACTGTTCTTGAACTCCAGACCTTCGGGCTTAATGCCCATAAGCGGCCAAAGCAGCACATAGAACCAGACCATGGCTATGGCCCAGGATTTGAATACTTTTTTAAACCCGTGTGTCATCGACATTCTCGCCCATAATGCCCGTTGGCATGAAGTAAAGGACCGCGATCATGATGATGAAGGCGAATACGTCTTTGTATTCGCTGGAGATATACGCCGCGGCAAAAATTTCGACCAGACCGATGACCAGTCCCCCGATCATAGCGCCCGTGATGTTGCCAATGCCTCCAAGTACGGCAGCGGCAAAAGCCTTGATGCCTGGGACAAAGCCCATGTCATAACGAACCGCCCCATAATACATGCCCACCATGATGCCGGCAGCGGCGGCCAGGCCAGCGCCGATGGCAAAGGTGCTGGAAATGATGCGGTTGGCGTTGATGCCCACCAGGGCAGCCATGACCTTGTCCTGCGCTGTTGCGCGCATGGCCTTGCCCAGCTTGGTCTTGAAAACCAGAGCGTTGAGCCCCACCAGCAGTACCGCAGTAAGCACCACGATGATTATCTGCATGTAGCTGATGGTCACATCGCCCACTTCCACAACACCGGACTGGAAAACACTGGGGTAGGTCTTGTCATACACGCCCTGGGTCAGCATCAACCCGTTTTGAAGAAATATCGACATACCCAAAGCGGAAAGCAGCATGGAGAGTCTGGAAGCGTTGCGCAAGGGCATGTAGGCAACCTTCTCCACCGCCATGGCCAGCATGGCCGAATAGCACATGGCCAAAATGAACGCCCCCCCCATGCATAACCAGGGGTGGGTCTCCACAAATCCCTGGGATGCGAAATAGGAAAGCAGAATCACCCCCATATAGCCACCGGCTGCATAAAATTCACCGTGGGCGAAGTTGATGAGCTGGATGATCCCAAAGACCATCGTATAGCCGAGGGCGATAAGGGCGTAAAAACCGCCCAGGGTCACACCATTGATGAGTTGTTGAAAAAAGAAATCCATTGTTCCGCCGTGTGCGACGCAGTTGTGAGCAGTTCAGTCAAAAAAAGAATATGCTCTTATGCAATTCCCGGAAACACATGTTTCAGGGAGAAATCTCGAGAAAAGACGAAAAAGGTCTATCGTAGTCAAAGCTCTGCACACGCCTTGACCATGCCAAGGCGCGTGCAGAGGGAATTCGTCTTCGGCTAGAACTTCTTGCCGGTGGCAGGATCGTAATAGGGGACGAAATCGTCGCCCTTAACTTCGTAAATCACGTAGTTGGAACCGGAGTCACCGTTGTCCATGAACTTGATGTGCTTGGAGGCGCCTGCCATGTCGAGCTTCATCATCTGTTCGCGGATGTCGTCAGGGTCGGTGGAGCCGCCGGCATTCTTGATGGCGGTGAGAATAGAGTAGGCGCTGTCAAAAGCGTAGGCAGAGTATGCGCCCGGATCACCGACCATATCGGAGTACTTGTTGATGAACTTCTTGTAGTTTTCGGAATCTTTGTCCACCCAGCCAAAGGTAAAGTATACGCCCTGGGCTGCATCATGAGCTTCTTTGATGAAGTTGGGGTGGTATACAGCGTCCTGGCTCAGCACTGCGCTTTCAATGCCCAGTTGGCGGTACTGCTTGATCATGCGGATACCGGAAGAAGAGTTCTGCAGGCTCATGTAGAAAACATCAGGCTTGGCTTGCTTGATCTTGGTCAGCACGGCGGAAAAGTCCATGTCGCCTTCGTTGACGTGATCGTGCGCCAGCACTTCAATGCCCTGCTTCTTGGCTTCTTCTGCAACATACTCGGCCAGGTGCTGGGAGTAGGTGGTTTTGTCGTCAAGAATGAAAACAGTCTTGGCCTTCAGAACATCCTTCATGAACTTCACGGCAGCCTGGGATTGATGCTCGTCGATACCGCACATGCGGAACATGTACTTAAGGCCGCGGGTGGTCACCTGAGGGTTGGTGGAAGCCGGAGTAACCATGGGGATGGGGCCTTCATCAAGAACCTCGGAAGCCGGGATGGTGGCCGAGGAGCAGTAGGAGCCGATAACGGCGGCTACTTCAAGGCTCAGCAGCTTGTTGGCTGCGGCAACAGCCTGGCGGGGATCGCAGGCGCTGTCCTGGGAAACAACTTCGATATCGTCGAAGCCTTCGATACCACCGGCTTCCTTGAAAAGTTCCACGGCAGTCTTGGCGCCGTTTACAATGTCGTTACCGTCAGCGGCGTAAGGGCCGGTGATGGGGCTCAGGGTGCCCAGGGTCAGGGTCTTGGCCAGGGCCGTGCCCCCCAGGACCAAGGTGAGAACGGCTGCAGCCATTAGCGTAATTTGCAACAGTTTCTTCATTGAGTCCCTCCATGTTTGGGGCGCTCTCGCCCCGTGGTTCAGGTTCCTTGTGTCATGTCCAGGCTCCGGCCTAGTCCTCGTCGGACTGCCTGCCCAGGTATGCTTCAATGACAGTAGGGTCCCGCTGGATTTGCTCGGGTTCGCCTTCTGCTATCTTCACACCGTGGTCCAGAACCACAATGTGGCGGCAAATACCCATAACAACGCGCATATCATGCTCCACCAAAAGAACGCCCACACCCGTATCTACAATTCGGTGGATGGTATCCATCAGTTCGTTGGTTTCGGCGGGGTTCAGTCCGGCCGCCGGCTCATCCAACAACATGACCTTGGGTGACGAGGCCAGCGCGCGGGCAATTTCCAGTCTTCGCTGGTGCCCGTATGGGAGATTTTTGGCTACGATGTCGGCGTCATTTCCCATATTCACGAACTTAAGAGCTTCCCTGGCCATTTCTACGACCATACGCTCTTCGCGGCGTTGCCCCGGTGTACGCAAAATGGATGTGACGATCGTCCCCTTTGTTCGCGAATGCAACGCTATCATTACGTTTTCCAGCGCAGTCATGTTCTGGAACAGTCGTATATTCTGAAACGTACGAGCTATACCCGTTGCCAGAATGCGATGGGGGCGCAAACCTTTCAAGCTCTGCCCGTCAAAACGCACATCACCATTACTTGTTTTGTAAACGCCAGTGATGACGTTGAAAATAGTAGTCTTGCCTGCGCCGTTAGGACCTATGAGCCCAACGATTTCGCCGGGTTCAATGTCAAAACTGACGTTAGCCAGAGCCTGTACACCACCAAAATGTACGCTTACGTTATCTAATGATAGTTGTTTTTGCATTTTTTGTAGAAAGTGTTGTGCTGATTGCCCAGCCTGGAGATTAGTACTTGCAAACAATATTTTTTGCAAGTAAATAAAAAGCTTTACAACAAAGTGCTGTTCTTTTTGGCAAATCGCCCGGTAGTCAATCTGCCGGAGCACAGCGACGAGCACAGAGGTAAGACATGTCCCAAGCCTCCGGTTTCGAAGCAACAATCATGGCCCGCGGCAAGGAGTTTTTTTCCTCGATCAAGGGCGAATCCCCTTCCATTTTTAACAAAAGCTGGTGGACTGGAAAGGTCATGGACTGGTGCATGGCCAACGAAAATTTCAAGGTCCAAATGTTTCGCTTCGTTGACGTCTTGCCCTACCTCAATACCACCGAATCGCTCCAACGTCACATGGAAGAATACTTCGGCGATCCAGAAGCCGATATGCCTTCTGTGTTGAAATGGGGTGTAGACGGTGTAGGCAAGGGCGGCAAGCTTGCCGCCATGATGGTTTCCAGAACCATGCGCAGTAATATCGAAAAAATGGCCAAGCAGTTCATCATTGGCGAGAACACCAAAGACGCCGTGAAGAACATCCGCAAGCTGCGCAAGGACGGGTTTGCCGTCGTTGTGGACCTCTTGGGCGAGGCTACCGTTAACGAGAGCGAGGCTGCAGCGTATGCCGCCGGCTACCTGGAACTGTTGGACGCTCTTGCCAAAGAACAGAAAAAAATGACCCCCCTCCCCCCCATGACTGCGGGCGCCTCCCCCGACGGAGGCGATTGGGGGCACGCGCCGATGATTAATGTTGCGGTCAAACCTTCAGCCTTTTTCTCCCAGGCCCGCCCTGTCGATCAGGAAGGCTCCATCCAGGCAATCATGGCGCGCATTCTGCCCATCTACCGCAAAGTAAAGGAAATGGGCGGTTTTTTGTGCATCGACATGGAGCAGCGTGCATATAAGGATATAACCATAGAGTTGTACAAACGGCTGCGCACGCATGAGGAGTTCCGCGACTACCCTCACCTTGGACTGGTGTTGCAAGCCTACTTGCGTGAAACTGAAAGCGACCTCGAAGACATCCTTTCCTGGGCCAAAGGCGAGAAGCTTCCCATTTCGATCCGGCTGGTAAAAGGCGCCTACTGGGATTACGAAACAGTTGCCGCCAAGCAGAACGGCCTGCCGGTTCCCGTTTGGACCATCAAAGCCGAGTCCGACGCAGCCTTCGAGCGTATCGCTCGCCGTATTTTAGAAAACCATGATATCTGCCATCTTGCCTGCGGTTCGCACAACGTGCGCACCATCTCAGCCGTCATGGAAACGGCCCTCGCCTTGAATGTTCCTGAAGAAAAATACGAATTTCAGGTGCTTTACGGCATGGCGGAACCCGTACGAAAAGGCCTGCAAAAGGTTGCCCGTCGCGTGCGGCTTTATTGCCCTTACGGGGAGTTGCTCCCGGGTATGGCCTATCTGGTGCGCCGTCTCTTGGAAAACACGGCCAACGAAAGCTTTTTACGCCAGAGCTTTGTCTCCGACCTCGATGTTGAGCATTTGCTCGAAAACCCAGAATTGACGGTAGAGCGTGAGCGCGCAGCCAAGCCTCAAAAAACGCCCCAAGCAAATGGGCTGGCGCCTTTTGACAACGAGGCAGCCGCGGACTTTACCCTTGAACCGGTTCGCAATGCCTTTCCCGAAGCCATTGACCGCCTTAGAAATGAAAATGAAGGTCGCAAGGCTACCCTGCTCATTAATGGCAAAGATGTGGAAACGGATGACCTGATCCAGTCTGTGAACCCCGCTGCCCCTGACGAAGTGCTGGGCACGGTGTGTCAGGCCGGAATCGAAGAAACCGAAGCAGCCATCAAGGCCGCAGCTACCGCTTTCCCTGCCTGGCGGGATACGCCGACGGAAAAACGCGTGGAGCTGATTTTCAAAACAGCCGACATCTTGCGCAAAAACATATATGACCACTGCGCCTTACAAGTGCTGGAGGTGGGCAAACAGTGGGACCAGTCCTATGGTGATGTATGTGAAGCCATTGACTTTCTGGAGTATTACGGTCGCGAGATGCTCCGGCTGGACAAGAAACGTCGCATGGGGCGGGCTCCTGGAGAGTTGAACCACCTTTTTTATCAACCCTGCGGTGTAGCTGCGGTCATCGCCCCCTGGAACTTTCCCTTGGCCATTTCCTGCGGCATGAGCGCTGCGGCCATGGTTACGGGCAACACGGTTGTCTACAAACCTTCCAACGTCTCCCCTTTGATCGGGCACGCAATGGCCAGGGCGTTTCAACAGGCCGGCATCCCCGATGGCGTTTTCAACTACCTGCCCGGGCGCGGCAGCGTCATGGGCGACTACATGGTGGAGCACAAAGACGTGGCGCTCATCGCCTTCACCGGTTCATTGGAAGTGGGCACGCGGATAATGGAAAAAGCCTCCCGTCTCCAAAACGAACAGCAGAACTTCAAGAAAATTATTTGCGAACTTGGCGGCAAAAACGCCCTCATTGTGGACGACGACGCTGACCTGGATGAAGCCGTGGTTCACATTGTTTACTCCGCTCTGGGTTTTCAGGGGCAAAAATGCTCTGCCTGTTCGCGGGTCATTGTGCTTGATTCCATATATGACCGCTGCATGGAGCGCCTGGTTGAAGCGGTGAACTCCATCAAAATCGGACCAGCGGAAGAGCCTGCCAATTACATGGGTCCCGTGGTGGACAAGACTGCACAGGAACGCATCCTCGAATATATCGAGATCGGTAAAAAAGAAGGCAAAGTGCTGCTGCAACGTGAAGTCCCGGAAAAGGGATACTACGTGCCCCCCACCATCTTCGGGGATATCCGCCCTGAACATCGGCTGGCCCAGGAGGAAATCTTCGGTCCGGTCATTTCCGTACTCCGGGCCAGGGACTTTGACGCAGCCCTGGAAATTGCCAATGGCACTCCCTACGCGCTGACAGGGGGCGTTTTCAGCCGCAGCCCCCGCCATCTGGAGCAAGCCCGCAAAGAATTCCGCGTGGGCAACCTCTACCTGAACCGCGGGTGTACAGGTTCCCTGGTGGAGCGCCAGCCCTTTGGCGGCTTCAAGATGAGTGGCGTCGGCTCCAAGGCCGGCGGTCCCGACTACCTGCTGCGGTTCATGGACCCGCGCGTCATCACGGAAAACACCATGCGCAGGGGCTTCGCCCCCATCAGTGAGGGCGACGACTGGGTGGAGTAGCGCGTAAAACAACTGATTTATCCATGAATGGAGCCCTATGTCTAAGGGCTCCATTTTTTTCTTGACCATTATCGCAAAATTGCTATCTTCTTTACAGGCGAAAGCTAGACGGAGTTTTTACATGAGAGAAGAGGTTACAAGTACATGGTCCGTGGAATTTCTCGACAGAACCGTAACCAAGGAGTTCAAGGCATTTCCGGCTGCCATCCGGGCACAAATGATCAGACAAATGGAACTGATCGAAGAGTTCGGTCTGGACAATCTCTCCCCCGGAGTAACAAAACACCTCCAAGGCAAAATTTGGGAGATACGTGTTCGTGACAAGGATACATGGGGCAGGAGCCTGTACTGTGCGTTGTCAGGAAAAAAAATCGTCATCCTGCGGTGTTTCTTGAAAAAAACCAACAAAACACCACGCCATGAAATCAATCTGGCGTTAGAACGCATGAAGAAAAGCAATCTCTGACATTAGCAACACCTAAATACACAACATATTTACAATTAAAGTTCAAATTCATGGAGTTTATGATGGCCAGAACCACCTTACAGGATATAAAGGCTGAAATGCTGCAAGACCCGGAATTCCGGGAGGCGTATGATGGTCTGGAAGAAGAATTTGCGCTGGCCAGGCAAATTATTGCTGCCCGTATACGGGCGAATATGACGCAGGAAGAAGTTGCGCAAAAAATGAATACAACGCAGTCGGTTATCGCGCGTATGGAATCAGGCAAACACCTTCCGAGCACCAAAAGCCTTTTGAAGTATGCGGCTGCAACCGACTCAAAACTTGAGATCCAGTTTTCGCCCCGAGAAAAAACGCATTGGTAGTCCAAGCTAGCCCTGTCAGGCCTAGCACTGGCAGGGCTTTTGCCCCTTTCATTCCGACCCCTTTCCCTTCTCTTGTCCGTTCTCCTTGTTCTCTTCCTTGGCCGTCGCCTTTATGCCTCCACCATCTTCCTTGGCGTTAAGTGGTATGGGGGGCTGATCCAGGATATCTGCATTGGAAAGGATCATGATCAACCTTCTGAAGGATTCAGGGTGAAAACGTTTCTTGTGAACGTCCAACCGCTGCAGAGCTTCAAAAGGAGTGAACGCCGCTCTGTGCGGCGTGGACCTGGTCAGATTGTCATAGGCATTACAGAGGCTAAGCGTCTTGACGTACAAAGGAATGGCTTCATCAGCCATATGGGATGGATACCCTTTGCCATTTTCCTGCTCATGGTGAAACAGGATGCAATTATACGTCACCTGCGACAAATTCAAAGGAAGGCAAAGACCAACCCCCACGCTCGGATGGGACCGGTAAAGTTCACGCTCACCACCTGTTAGCAGGTCATAGCGTTTTTCCAACAATTTTGGGGGTAAATTGGCTTTGCCGATGTCATGCAACAAGGCCCCGAGACTGGAGTGGATGAGCAAATCGTCATCAGCCTCGGCGTAGGTTTTGAGCACAAAATAATGCAACACCATGGTGCCGATGCTGTGGTTGTAGTGCTTGTGCCCTTTGGAGACCAGACTGAGCACATCCTGCAAGGCTTTGGGGTCCTGGAAATAACTGATGCTGTCGCGGACAAGTTTCTTCATGTCCGAAAAGCGCTTGCGAAAAATCTGCCGGGGCAGTTTTTCCTCGAAAACACTTGTCACTACGGATACCGAGGCATCATACCACGCGTCGGTGCGCACCTCGACGGGTATGCCCGTATCGGAAAGAATTTCTCCCAGATTGTCGCGAAGATAGTGCTCGTACTCTTTGCGCTGCGTTCGGGGTATAAAAAGTACTCGTATACCGAGGTCGTCCAGCTTTTGGCGGTGGCGAATTGTGTAGGCGCCCCCTTTGTTGGTGTACAGGACAAACCTGCCCTCCTGTCGTATGTAAAGGGCAAATTTGCCGCTCTGCCAAGGGCGTATCAGCGTCGACGAAACGGGGACAAAATGATCTTTTGTCGGCTCGTTTTCCTGGGGGCCTAGTTTTATTTCAGCCATTACCGTATGAGCTTCACAAAATGTTGAATGTTTAACAACTTCCCCACCCTTGACTTACAGGACCTTACGGTATTCACCCCTCCATGAAAAGAGCAGGTACAGGTGGAAACCAGCCGCCCCTTTGTTGCGAACCATTGCCTAACAAGGATTCCTTCCTTATCATCAGGAGATGAGCAACAATAATGAAACAAACACATACGACGTAGTTTGCCTTTTTTCCGGGGGGTTGGACAGCATCATTGCCGCAAAAGTTCTCGAGGAACAGGGATTACGGGTAAAGTGCCTGCATTTTACCAGCCCTTTTTTCGGCAAACCGCACCTGCTGTCTCACTGGGAAAAAATATATGCCCTGGATATCGTTGCCGTGGATGTGGCGCAGGATTTCACGGATATGATAGCCGCCGGCCCTGCCCATGGGTTTGGCAAATGCATGAACCCGTGCGTGGACTGCAAAATTCTGATGGCCACCAAAGCCAAGGAGTTGATGCATCACTATGGCGCGTTTTGCATTGCATCCGGAGAAGTGCTGGGCCAGCGCCCCATGTCGCAACGCAGGGACACACTCAATATCATCCGTCGCGATGCGGACGTCAAAGATTTGCTGTTGCGCCCCTTGAGCGCAAAACGTCTCGACCCCACGCCCATGGAATTAGATGGACGCATTGATCGTGAGCAACTGCTATCCATCGGGGGGCGCGGTCGCAAGGACCAATTGGCCCTGGCTGAAAAATATGCTCTGCCTGAAATTCCTACCCCCGCCGGCGGTTGTCTACTGGCCGAGATCGAATCCTCCAAACGTTACTGGCCAGTGCTGAAGCACTCCAAACACCCTCTGGCAGAGGATTTCGACCTTGCCAACATCGGCCGCCAATATTGGTCCGGACCGTTCTGGATGGCATTGGGGCGCAATCAGTCAGACAATGGCCGCATGGAGCAGATGGCCCGCCCTGGAGATTACGTTTTCAAGACGCAACACTACCCTGGTCCCCTTGGCCTGGGCAGACCATTGGATGCCGGAGAATGGCCCGCGGATAAAATTGCCGAAGCGGCTGGGCTCCTGGCCTCTTTTTCTCCAAAGGCTCGCAAGTCGGGAGGTCCGGTTACGGTCCGCGTGATGCGTCCAGATTTGGATGGAGGTGAAACCGAATTCCATGTAGAAGTTATGCCTGAACGTCCGCAATCCTGGCAGGAGCCGGACTGGGAAACCGTCCAGGAAGAAAAAAAGGAAGCGGCAACCGTGTAACCGGAGTGTGCCCTTAAATGCGCTCTGAAGACCATACACCTTTCTCTCTTATCGGGCCTTTTGCTCCTTACGATGTCGTGGAGGAGTGCATGCGCATACTCAACGCCATTGCCCCGGATATGGATTTCCCCTTTGTGCGGAACGCATTCCACGACGTCATCGATCTCTTTGAAGGGCGTCAGCCAGGTTTCAAGGCCAGCAATACCTCGTACCACGATCTCGAACACACATTGGCGGTGACCCTCGCCTGTGTCAGGTTCATGCATGGAGCGGTCATCCTGGGCGAAAAGCTTGACGGGCACAACGCCAGACTCTGTCTGCTGGCGGCTCTGTTCCATGATACAGGTTTGATCCAACGGGCCGAAGAAAGCACCGGAACCGGTGCGCGCCATACCATAGGGCACGAAGCCCGCAGCATGGAAGTGGCCCGTCATTTCATGGGGCGCTATGGCATGTCTGAAGCCAATATCCAGGATGTGTGCGCCATCATAGAAAGCACCATTCTGGCGATGCCTGTCTCCGAGGTGCAATTCCGTAACGATGACGTGCAACTCTTCGGCCATATTCTGGCCGCCTCAGACATCCTTGCCCAAATGGCCGACAAGGCCTACCTGGAAAAATTGCCGTTGCTCTTCCAGGAGTTTGAAGAAGCGGGCATCCCCGGATATGACTCGGAAATTATGCTCTTGGAAAAAACACAAGGTTTTTACGACTTTGTTGCAAAAAAGAGGATCGAAAGCCTGGGCGACGTATCACGCTACATGCGCGCCCATTATTTTAAAGACATGGGGCTGGACCGCGACCCTTATCACGAAGCGCTCATCGACAACCTTGACCATCTGCAAGACGTACTCACCGCCTGCCGGGAGAATCACGATAAGCGTTTTGAGGCCCGTGGTCTGGTTCTGGAATAAAACCGGCTAATCAGCCAGTTTTTTCAGGGCTGCCCGTAGAAGACCTGCTGCTTCCTTGAAATCGGACTTCAAGGCCAAGGCCTTTTCCACATAGGCCTTGCAGTTCTTGTAATCTTCTTTGTCGTACAGGGTCCGGGCGATGTTATAGCAGAGGTTTTCGTCGTCTTTCGCCATTTTATAGGCGCTGGCGTAATAGGAAAGCGCCTGATCATACAGGCCATTTTTACGCAGTTTCATGCCGAATTCATTAAACATGTGCTTGTTTTCAGGGTTGAAGGAGTCCTGAATCTGCACGATTTTTTTCAACACCTGGCCGGCTTCTTCATTTTTCCCCTGATCCAGATAGGTGAGTCCAAGACCAAAATTGCCGCGCACGTTATCAGCATCAATGCTGAGGGCGTTTTTGAAGGCCACTTCAGCGCCAAAGGGCTGTCCTTGGCCGCGCAGCCGTTCGCCCTTGGCCAGATTCTTTGTCACCTCCCGCATGGCGGGAAGCGTCTTTTCATTGTAGATTTCAGGTTCCGGCTGGAACGTGGCGAGAAATTTGTCCAGTTCGATTTTGGTTGCATCACCAAAAGGCAAAAGCCTGGGGTTCAACCGCTGACAGGACATGGCGCCGTCTTCTGTTTCCTGGCAATAGTAATAGACTTTTTGCTCAACCTTGCGTCTGGTGGTGCCTGCGCCGATGTAGGATTTTTCCATTCGCGAGAAAACACCAGCCATCCCCTGCTGTTCCGCACCATTGTTCCCAGCGTCTGCAGACGGATTCGGCATGTTACGCGTCCTCCTCGCAGGGGGCGGACTCCTGAGCCTTCTCTATACTGGTGTGCAGCAGCAACGGCAGTGTGGGGGTCGCCATGCTGACGGTAAGACCTTTGCGAGAAGAGTCTACTTTTGTCTCATTATCGATCTCGCCCCCTTCAATGGAGCTGCCTGTAACATTCAGGCCATTTTCTGCAAGGGTAACAAGAAGATAGCGGTCCACTATGGCGAAAAATTCAAACAGTCTGTCCACGCACTCCCGCTTGCAGCTGACGCTTTTCCCGTTGATGAAACCAGTGGAAACCTGCCCTCCCAGAGCCTCGGAAAGGTATACGGTGCAGGCAATTTCCCCGCGTTCCTGGGTCCCCACACGCAGAATAAAACTGAAATCAAAGCCGGAGGCAGGAGCCTGACAAATGGAGTCTATCTTCAGTTCTCTGCCACAAAAACGCAGAAAAGCTCTGTTCATGGAATGCACAACTGCCTGGTAGATATCCCTGTCGCCCAGGTCCTGGAAAACTTCGTAGAGCTTCTTCTCTCGCAGCACCTGCTCTTCCCGGAACTTCTCAAGCTCCTCAGAAAACTGCTCTGGAGTCAGATACCCTTTGATGAGCAGGGCTTCGCCCAAATGCGTGCTGAAAACGGTCTGCGCAAACAGCAGGTCATCAAGCTGGCCACGGGTAAGGTAGTTCCGCCGCAAAGCAATGACGCCGAATGGCTGATCCACTCTTTTCTGTTCCTCGAAAATCGCGTCGGTCTGTTCTTTTTTCAGATAACCACGCTCTCGAGCCAGTTCTCCGATGCGACGGTTGGATTCATCCTGAAATTTAATGGCATCATCCAGGTATTCCTGGCTGATGATCCCCTTTTCTATCAGGTACCGCCCAAAAAAATTCAAGCCTTTGGTGTCCATACGCCTACTCCTTCTTCTACTGTCCAGAAAGGACGCCCCCCCTCCATGTACAGCACATGCCCTACGGCAGGCGATCAGACCTTGATCGGTTTTGACTTTTTCTTCTTCTTTTTCAGCTTTTTCATGAGCAATGCCTCTAGATCCTTGGCAACGTCAAGCGAAGGATTCACCTCTAAAGCCTTGCGCGTAATACTCAGACTTTGCTGCAGGCTTCCTTTTTCATAAAGGGTCCTGGCAATATTGTAGAGGAGATTTTCGTCTTTTTTGCTGAATTGATAAGCACGGGAATAATATTTCAAGGCCTGGGTGAGCATGCCGTTTTTACGCAGCTTGATGCCGAACGAATTGAACAGATGCTTATGGCGGGGCTCAAAAGCGCCCTGGAGTCGCACCAGACGTCGGAAGACGAGATCGCCTTTCTCTTTCTCACCCCTGTCTAGATACGTAAGCCCAAGACCAAAGGTTGCACGTATATTGTCCTCGTCAATCCGCAATGCGTTCTTGAATTCATATTCGGCACTGAACAAATGCCCCTGCTTGTAATGGCGTTCGGCCTTAGCTACACTTTTGGTCACAGCCCTGATACTGGGGTAGACCTTGTTCATGTAAACCTGTGGCTCAGGGTCCCACTTGTTCAGTATGTCCTCTTTGGTGACATACTTCGTCTCCCCAGAGGGCAAAAATTTGGAATTCAGCGGCTGGATGCTGATGCGGCCATCTTCCTGTTCTTCCGCATAAACATAAACCTGCTGTTGTTTCTTTCTTTTCGTATGCCCGAAACCGATAACAGCTTGAACGCTTGTAGAAAAAACGCCCTTGATTTTGTCATCATGGTCCGGAGCTATTAGTGAAGATGACATCTCTGACCCTAGTCCCCCCAGAAGCCTTCGTTGGGTGTACACCGCAAACATGCGTGGGCGTGCTCCCCCTTCGACAAGTGTTGTAGACGACATTGCCGAACAGATCACACAGGCTGCGATTTCCCCTGCGTTCTACTCCAGATTATTCCGGGCGTCCAGCCGCCCCCCGTTGTCCCAGGCCCTTTTCAGAGCCGTGAACCATTATGAGGAGTTACTCTCTTTCTGCTTATTCCCGTTGCCACAAAGGACGTTAGGAGTTACATTACACATAAATTCATTTTTCATTGTTACAAGGCGACGTCCCGGACATTTGACAAGACCGCTTATGGCACAGGTAAACAATGATTCAGGAAAATCCACAGTATTTTCCTCCACAACGGGAATTGCAGCAGACAGCAGCTTGGGACAATTGGGATCAGGCCCTTATTTTCCTTGGCGGGGTCGCTGTTTTCATCTTGATCCTGGTTGTCATCAAACTTGTGTTTAAAAAAAGGTAACGATGTTCGAGAATGAATGCCCGAAACAAGACATTCCCTTGCAATGCATCCGCTAACGTGCGGACAAATAAGAAGCATCCTGAAGATAATGGCCATACCCGGTTAGCATCGAGGCCTTGTTTCGGGTTTGCAACACCCACAGTAACCGTATAGCTTTACCTTTTCATTGCCGTAGGAAAGTTTTGGGAACAATGGACCTGAAGTACCAAAAGACATCCGTTTTATCGGAGACACCGTGGCTGAAAACGAACAAAGCAGAGAAGATCTTCAGGAACGAATTCGCGAGCTTGAAAAGCAGCTAAGCGAACTCGCCCCCCTGCAGGAATCTCATGAGAAGAGCAGGACGGAACTTTCCGAGCTCAAACACCAGTCAAGGGCGCTACTCAACGCTTCTTCAGACACTGTCTTGATCATCGATCAAGTCGGCACCATCATTGTCATCAATGAAGCAGGCGCCATGCGTTTCCGTCGCAGCCCGGAAGAGCTCGTTGGAGTCAGTATTTACGACATTCTGCCTAATGAACTTGTGGGCAAACGCAAACGTTGGGTCAGCCATGCCGTTGAAACCCGCAAGCCCATACAATTCAAGGATGAACACCACGGAGTCACCTACGGGCACCGGCTTCATCCCTACGTTGATGAGCGAAACAACGCCGTCCGTGTCGCCATATACACGAGAGATATTTCAGAAAACGAGAAGGCCATCCGAGCCTTGCGCGATAGTGAAGAACGCTACAAAGCCATCCTGGAAGACCAGACAGAGCTTATCTGCCGCTACCTTCCAGACGGACGTCTGTCTTACGTCAATGAAGCCTACGCCCGGTATTATGGAAAGGACAGACACGAGCTTATCAACCGAAACTTCATCCCCCACATTCCTGATACTGATTTGCGGCTGATTCACCAGCACATTTCCAGCCTGAGCCATGACAAGCCCGTCACCAGCTTCGAGCATCAGATCATTCTGGAAAGCGGTGAACGTCGCTGGCAGAACTGGACGCACAGGGCGATCTACGACGCAGTGGGCCAGCTTACTGAATATCAGGCGGTAGGGCGCGACGTTACCCGCAGACGCATGGCGCAGGAACTGCTCAGGGAAAGCGAACGCCGCTACAAAAGTCTTTTCGAGGACTCCCCCATCTCGCTTTGGGAAGAGGATTTTTCCCACGTCAAATATTACCTGGATTCCCTGCGTGATCAGGGCATTATCAATTTCCGCGCCTTTTTCGACGAAAATCCCGAAATGGTGACACATTGCGCCCAGCTCGTTGAATTGGTGGACGTCAATATCGCCACCCTGCAGTTCTTTTGCGCCGAATCAAAAAAAGACCTTTTGGCAGGGCTCGACAGGGTGTTCACGGAAAAGTCACTGCTCGCCTTCAAGGAGGAACTCGTTGCTCTGGCTGAAGGCAAACGCATCTACGAAGCTGAATCAGAGCACAAGACTCTGGAGGGTGAAACAAAATTCGTCTCCATTCATCTCAGTGTCGCTCCAGGGGCGGAAGACACGCTGAACAAGGTTCTCGTCTCCATTCTGGATATCACAGAGCGATGTAACGCAGAGCAGGAATTGCGCGACCATCGCGCCTTTTTGCACCAGATTATAGACACGGTGCCCTCCCCCATTTTCGTCAAGGACAGGGAAGGACGCTTTGTCTTGGTCAACAAAGCCATGGCTGAACTTTACGGATCAAAGACTCCCAGCGAACTCGTCGGCCACAAAGGGGAAGACTTCAACCCCCATGAAGATGAAATCAATGTTTTCCGCGCTGAAGATCTCGACGTTCTGGATTCGCACAAACCCATATTCATTCCACAGCGTGTCGTCACCAACGCAAGGGGCGAAAAGCGCATCCACGCCACCACCAAACTCCCTCTTGCCGGCAAACAACAAATTCTCGGCGTGGCTGTTGACATAACGGAACGTAAAATGGCCGAAGCCGAACGGGCCAAAATGGAACGCCACTTCCATCAAGCCCAGAAGATGCAGGCCCTGGGCACGTTGGCTGGCGGCATTGCTCACGATTTCAACAACATGATTTTCGCCATCCTCGGCTTTATTCGACTTGCCCTGAAACAGGCGGAAACAGGCTCCAAGCTCGAGGAATATTTGCTGCAAGTCCAATCGGCCGGAATGCGGGCCTCGGAGCTGGTACGTCAGATTCTGACCTTCAGCCGGCAGACCGACAAGGAAATGAAGCCCGTTCATCTCACGTCTCTGTTCAAAGAAGTGGGGAAGATGCTGCGGGCCACCCTGCCTGCTACCATCGACTTTCGTATCGATGTGGATGAGTCGCTTTCCGAAGACGACGATATCATCATAGGCGACCCCACCCAGATTCATCAGGTGCTCATGAATCTCTGCACCAACGCCATGCACTCCATGCGCGAGACAGGCGGCTTGTTACGGATGGCGCTGACCCCCTTGACCATCTGTGAAAACAACCAGGCCCAGTATCCGGAGCGCGCCCATGGCGAATATTTGCAGCTTGAAGTCTATGACACGGGGTGCGGCATGGACCAGGCCATCATCGAGCAAATATTCGACCCCTTCTTCACCACCAAAAATCCTGGTGAAGGCACCGGGATGGGACTCTCCGTAGTCCACGGCATCGTCAACAGCCACGGGGGCAGCATTCAGGTGGAAAGCGAGATCGGGAAAGGCTCTGTCTTCAAGGTCGTTCTTCCCATGCGCAAGGAAGAAGCCGCATCCTGCCCTTGCCCGGATGAAACCGCCCCCATGGGTAAAGAACATATTCTTTTTGTAGACGACGAGGCTCTGGTTGTGGATATGGTGCGCGAAATGCTCTCCCAACTCGGCTACAGGGTCACAGCCCTGACATCACCCCATACGGCGCTTGCGCGATTCAAAGAATCGCCCAATGATTTTGATTTGTTGATAACTGATCATACCATGCCGTATCTTACAGGTGTGGACCTCGCCAAACAAATGCTTACCTTGCGGCCCAAACTTCCCATAATCATGGTCACAGGTTACTCTGAACAGCTAACGCCGGAAGAAGCCAGAAATCTTGGTATTAAGGAATTTCTCATGAAGCCTATCATCGAAGAACACTTGGCGCAGACAATCCGCCAGGTGTTGGAGACCACCTCAAGGGAGGAAGTATGCCCAGACTGATTCTCGTGGAAGACGACCCACAAGTACGTGGCATGCTCAGCGAAACGCTGGCGCAAGAAGGCTACGAAGTGGTGGAAGCAGCAAACGGACGCGAAGCCGTGAAGCTTTACCGCGAAAAGCCTGCGGAGCTTGTAATCACTGATATCATCATGCCCGAGCAAGACGGGGTTGAGACCATACATGCCCTGCGCAAGGAATTTCCAGATGTAAAGGTCATCGCCATTTCAGGCGGCAGCGCCAACATCAGGGGCGACTACCTTCTGGGGACAGCCAATGCCCTGGGAGCCATCAAGACGTTCAACAAACCCGTGGACATGAACGACCTGCTGCAGACGGTCAAAGACATCCTCGGGTGAGATACCGCGTTGCAGCCAGTTGCAGCTCTACGACGCGACTACCACTGGAGAGCCAATGAAGCATATTCTGATTGTTGAAGACGATCCCATGATCCGTACGATGCTGCAGGAATCGTTACAACTGGAGGGCTTTGCAACCTCTGTAGCCCAGGACGGAGAAAAGGCCCTGCACAGTTGTAACAGCAAAGTGCCAGACGCTGTGGTTACGGACATTCTGATGCCCGAAAAGGAAGGGCTGACACTGATCAAGGAATTGAGGAAGATTTACAAGGATATGGTGATCGTAGCCATTTCCGGCGGCGCCAAACAACTGTCTCCCAGCTGCAACCTTGAACTGGCGGAGATGTTCGGCGCCTCAAAAACGTTCTCAAAGCCTTTAGATATCGACATCCTGCTCTCCTACCTGCGTGAAGCGCTGGGCTAAACACCCTGCAAAGCACTACCAATCGCTTCGGGCGCGCCTCATTGGCGCGCCTCACAACGCAGTCGCAAAACTATTCAGTTGATTTCCCGGCTATGTTTTTCAAGGCGCAGCAACAACAAAAGCTTGGCGGCCTTCCTGGCGTTTGAATTGTTGCGCCTGCCCCTGAGCGGCGGCCTCGCTGCCATGCCGCCCCAGCAGTACGGTGTGCCAAACGCGTCCTTTTGCCTGCCGGTCATGCACAGTGGCGGCAGACCATCCGTGTTGTTGCAGCATTGCAAGATCACTATAGGCATTTTCGGCTTCCAAATAGGCGCCGACTTGCACGGCCCATGCCCCCTGTCCCACATCTGCCGGAGCAATGATCATGGGAGCAGCAGGAGGAGCGGCCGAAGCCACTGGTGCAGAAGCAGTTGCCTTATTGCCAGCAGGAGAAACCGTTTGCCGTGGCTGTATAGTCGCTGCAGGCGTTGCAGCAGGAGTCGCTGCAGCCAATGTCTCTTCCCTGCGCACAACGACAAAGGCGTTGTGTCCTGTCCTGCTTTTGAAATCCCGAGCTGCGCTCGCAGCCACCGCTGTTGTGGGAAAGCGCCCTATTCTGACGGTATGCCATACCCTGCCGTCCGCATCCACGTATCGGCCAACGGTTGCAGGATAGCCCTGATCGCGTAGCGACCCGGCATGCCGCTGCGCATTTTCCATGTATACGTTGGAGGACGCCAATACATATATGCCCTTTTGCGGCAGGGCTGCTGGTGTTCGTGTTTCCTGTGTTTGCTCGGTAATGCTGGAGGGTGCCTGGGAAGTTACGGCAACGGTAGCAGGCGTTTTTGCAGGGGTAGCCCCTGGTCTGAGCTGTGCAGCGTACACGGTTCCCGCATCATTTCCGGGCTGCGCAACAGTTTGAAGAGGGGTTTGCTTTGGTTCAAAAACTTTTCCCATTGCATCGGTTTCAGCCAGGATGATCTCCTGCTGCTCTGCTTCACCGATTGCTTGCGCCAGCATATCCATGTCAATCTTCGTGCGCAGTGGGGGGGCCACAGCGTCTTCTTCATGTACCGATTCCGCCACCGCGGCTGTGAGAACATCAGGGGCATGCCCGCCAACAACTTCAAAAGACTTGCTGGCCAGCACCCTGTCCCCTAGCTGCAATGTCAAAATCCACTCCCCCGAAACTTGCGCCCAGTCGGAATCGAACTGGAACAGAGCCTGTCCCGGCTCGCCGACACACCCCATGATGTGCTGCCGTTCGACACGCACCACGTCGCCACTTACAGGATCTACAAGGGGGGGGTGCGCCACAGACAAAGTCAGAGGGACGGCACGGCCGTTTCCCATCTCTGCGCTATGGGGCGCTCCCTGCAACCGGAAGGAAAAGCCGAATGCATGCATGGGTGCGGCCTGCACCTGCCTGCTGTGGGAAATAAATCTGTATCTGAAGGAAGGGCAAAGTTCATCCATGCCCGGCCCTTCACCGGGAACCCGCCCCCCGGGCATGTCCTCATACTGGCCGACGTCAAAGACTTCCACGCCCGCCACTTCTGGAAGCGGTTCATTATCGTTTCTGGCTACCAAAGTAAGAATCTCGCGCCCCGTCAAAGGGCGTCTGAGAGGGTCCTTTTCAGGAGGGCGCGCGCAGGAAAGCAACAAAGCACCCATCGCCACCGTAAAAAGGCACCAACATCCAAGATTCCACTTTTTACAACGAATGCTCACCGTAACCCCTCTTGCCCCACAACCATCACATCACATTGAATCCAAGCAACGCCACAAGCTTTTCCACCACATGTCCTTGTCCGCTGCTGGCGGATTTTTTTTGCGGTGCGCTTACAATTCCCTTGGCCCACAATCTATTTTGCACTGGCCACCAGTCAATTTCAAGTTCGATGGCCTTGGCCCGCTGCACAATTTGCAAAGCGCTTTCCCACAACGGGGGCGCTTCGTCCAGAAGCTCCAATACATACGCAGCCACCCTGTTTCCCACAAGTTCCCTGTCAGGGTGTTCGCGACCGACCTCCTTAAGCAGTTCCTGCAAATTCCTGAGCCCACCTTGTCTGACAGGCGCAACCTCTTCGGGCAATGCCTCCCCTTGGATGAACAACCAGGCGATAACAGGCCATTGTCTCCGCCATAGGGGCAAAAGATTCTGCGTCACCTGAGATTCCTGCCAGGGCATGGCCAGCCTGGCCACCTGGCGCAACCTGCCCTCCTGGTCCTGCCAGGCGGATTCGAAAGCGCTTTCAACTTGCGCCAGGGACAATGCCTGCAGTTTGTTCCATGATAGCTCATCGGCAATAAAGGGCTTTGC
This sequence comes from Desulfovibrio biadhensis, assembly GCF_055388615.1. Lineage (NCBI taxonomy): Bacteria > Pseudomonadati > Thermodesulfobacteriota > Desulfovibrionia > Desulfovibrionales > Desulfovibrionaceae > Desulfovibrio > Desulfovibrio biadhensis. Next base: position 3,810,561 of record NZ_AP042477.1, on the reverse strand, counting down.
CTTTACTACCGCCGCAGAATTCACCGCAACCTTGAAACCTCCGCGCAATAAATCACCCGATGGATGGGGGTGGAACTCCCAGGAGTAGTTGTCTTCTTCGTGCTCCAGATTCCAGGCGATGGCGGCCTTGCCCTTGATCTGTTGGCCGTCCTTCGCGGTCTGCCCTTTTTCGCTAGCAGGCCCGGAAGATTCCCTGGACAGGGAGACGCTGACGCCCTGCCAGACAACCTTTTGCGGCCGCGCACCGAGCTTCTTGCCCTCTGCGTGTAACCGCATAAAGGCTTGCGCCACCAGACTGTCAGGCCCTTCCCGACGGGGGGCGACCAGACTTTTCCAAAGGTCGGCGCCTGTTCCCAAATCCGGCATGTTCGATTGCGCCCTGGCCAACGTCGCCACCATACCGGCTTCCAGCTCACTGACCTCTGGACCTCCAGTGGCTTCGCTCAGCTGCATGGCTCTGAGGGCGTAAGTAAGACCGTTCATGGGTTCGATGCGAGATATTTCATCAAAAAACCATGCGCAGCTGGCAAAAGAAGCCAAGGCCCATTGCTGCATGGACAACAACCGCCAGGCGGCTTGTTGTTCTGTGGCCCCGAGATTCTTCATGAAATGAAGGCGCGCAAACTCGCTCTGCCCTTTGCTGCGCGCAAGGACGGTCCCGTAATCCAGCAGCGCCGCCGTTGCATCCTTGAAAAGCCCGCCCCCACGTTTGTGAAAATGGTTGTCCACACGCGCCTTGAGCACATCCAGCGCTTCGCGCAAAGGTGCCCGCCATTTCTGATTCCACCCGGGATGGCCTCCAGTGGTGCAACCGCAATCAGAACGCCAGCGCTCCACACCGTGTACACAGCTCCAGGAAGATGGCTCATGCAGCCGTACGCGCAACTCGGGGGGGTGTTGTTCCAGCCAGAGCCCAAAATTTCCCAGCTCCACCTGGTCGCGATTGAACTGCGCCTGCGCCAGCACATAGGCAAGGGCCATTTCGCCGAACATGAAATGGTGCCCGTAGGTTTCCCCGTCAGTCGCCATGGGCAGCAAGGTGGGTGTGGCCTCACCCTGCTGTGCAAAATAGCCACTGATGCGTTGCCAGAAATTCTCTCCGTTTTCGAGCAATCGCTCGAAAGCCACGGCCTGGGAAAGCGGGCCATCATAAAAAATAATATGTATGGAGCGTCCGGAAGGGAGCGTGGCGAGATAGGCCCTGGTTACATCAAGGGTACCCTCATCCACCGCAGTCCAGGTATCGGCATCCAAAGGGGCAATTTCCTTGGCCTGTCTGGGGGCAAGCACCACGAACTGCACCCCCTGCTCTGCAAGCACCTCCAAAGAAGGCGTATCCACCGCCGCTTCGGAAAGCCACATGCCCTCTGCCTTGCGGCCGAATCGTGCTTCGAAATCCGCCAACCCCCAGGCGGTTTCCACTCTTTTATCCATCTCGCTGGCCAGGGGCAGTATGATGTGGTGATGCACCTGCGCCATGGCGTTACCGTGCCCCCAACGCTTTTGGCTTTCCTTGTCCCCGGCGAGCACTCGCGCATAGGCGTTCGGATTACCGCGCTCCATCCAGGAAAGAAGCGTGGGCCCGAAATTAAAACTCATCCATTCGTAGCAATTGACGATTTCAGTGATCTTCCCTTTGTCGTTCAGGCGCCTTGCCCACCCCAGGGGCGCATAGCTTTCACGACAAATGCGCTCGTTCCAATTCAGCCCGGGGGCGGCGCTGCCTTCAGGAAGCACCTCACTGAGCCACGGATCTTCGCGCGGGGGTTGATAGAAATGTCCATGTATACAAAGCATTCTTTGCATATAAACTCCTTTCCAAAAGACTAGCCCATTTGCCTTCTCTTGGGAATACAGAGCCCCCATTTGCCACAAACCGTAACAAAAGAAATATTCGGGACAGTCTCAAGTTTTTCAAGATGCCGCCGAATGTAGGATTACTCGCAGCAAAAAAGCGTGGCGGCAAGTACCATGGAAGGTATTGCCATATTCTTAACCAGGAGAGACGCCGTATGGCACAACTCATTGCCCTGCATGAATACAGGGCGCGTAAGCAGTTGCAGATTCAGGAGGAGCAACCTCCACCACAACGCCCTAGGATTCTGGATGCAGAAATATGGTCAAAAAACTACTCCTGCTTTGAGCATGCTGTTTTTGGAATCATAAAGGTCCGTGAAATCCTGGATTACTATCTGCACTACAACGAGGATTGGAAGTTCTACTTACTCAAACTGTTGGAAAACGTATATTCTCTGCACGAATTTTCACAATCCGGAAGTACTGACTGTCAATACGACATTGAGCGACTCTCCGAAAACATAGCATTGCTCAAGACCTACATCGCTGAGGAGAGCAATGTCATAAACCGCAAGGAAATGAGTGTCGCCCTGGTCATCCTTGATCTGATGGACAAGGGAGCCAAAATGAAAAACGGCGCCAGCCTCTGAATGCCACGACAAGCGCCCTGCCCGTGCCCCATCACAAAGCACCCTTCTTGAACAAACAAGAGGGGTGCTTTTTCATTGTTTTTCAAAGTGGCATTTATAATTGTTCATGGTCAGCAACTGGCATAATAACTTGTAAGCATCTGCCGTAAGATATAGCGAAGACGTGAGACATCCCTAACTACTCTGCTGCGCCTGGTTGTGCTGTATCTTGTACCTGCAATAATCAACAAAGACCGTGGCCTTACTACGAGGGCTCCTATGAACGAAGAACAAGATCAAGAATTGCACCAGTATCTCACCTTTTCCCTGGGGCGGGAAATCTTTGGGCTGGACATAACTTCCGTGCGGGAGCTTCTGGACCAGACAACCATTACCCGCATCCCGAAAACTCCGGATTTCATGCGCGGTGTCATCAACTTGCGTGGCCACGCCGTGCCGGTAGTAGACCTGCGAATTAAATTCGGCATGGCCCCTACCGTCTTTACCGTGGACACGTGCATCATCGTCATAGAAGTGGAACTTGAAGGAGAAATGGCGTCCATAGGTGCCCTGGCGGATGCGGTTCAGGAAGTTTTCGAAATTCCTCCTGACAACATTGATGATGCACCCAACATGGGCACGGCCGTCAACCCTAAGTATATCAAAGGTATGGGCAAAAAGGACAATCAATTCATTGTACTTTTGTCTACAGATAACCTGTTCACCATCGAAGAACTGACGCTTGCAACTGCGCACCAGAACGATGGCGATGCGGCTGCGGCCTGACCTGTGCCCCACGAATCACCGAGCGACGGAGCCCGTCTTGCGCTAACCTGCGCAATAGCCTACAATTGCAGGAATCATTGCGTACGGGAAAGCTCTAATGATCCGATCGACTCGAATATACCCTGCAGCGCAGCAATCAATACAGGCTGGCGTGGTCTTTATCGCCCTGGCCTTGTTTGCCTGCTTTTCCCTTGCTGGCTGTGGTATGAGCCGCGTCGATCCCATTTCTCCGGACATCCACGGCGTAGAGGTCAACCGACCGCAAAGCATCGGCGGCGACTACTATTATTTTGAGCGCCGTGACCCTACGACCCGCAAATGGTATGGAGCCAGGGAACTGATTCCAGGCTTTGGCCAGATGATTTACACCGAGAGGGGAAAACAGCAGTTACAGAAAGACAAGGAGACGCCCAAATGATACGGCGCATTTTTGTTTTTCTCCTGGTGTCCGGCCTTGCGACAGTTCTGCTCCTGGGGTGCGCCCGCACCACGCGGCAACAGGCTGCTGTACACATCATGGATGGCAATTACGGCCTTGCGGAACCGCTTTTGCGCAAAGCGCTAGATGCGTATTCTCTGGACCAGAACGCCTATCTGCAGTTGGGGATAGTATACCGCCACACAGGCCGTGAACGTCTGGCCCGGCTCGTTTTTCAACAGATCGCCCGAGAAAAGCCCCCTGTACTGGTCAGTGAAGACACAAACCCTGAATTTGCAGGACGCCCAGTGGCGGAACTGGCCAATCATTATCTGGAGGAAATGGGCGAAGGACCACTCTACGTCTCCGGCCTCCCCGGCATCGAGGAGCCTGATCCCTTGGCCCGCCCTGATTCCGTGGACAACCTTGAACGCGAGATTTTAGGGGAACAGGGAACAGGGGGCGCTCCTCCCGCCAGTACCTATAGCGCCACAGAAATGGTGGAAGAATCCCAAACGCTGGAGCCAGTAATGCATGACGCCGCAAGTCAGGAGCAGGCATTCGGCGTACATGTGCTTTCGTTCAAACGGGCCCTAAATGTGGAAGGCGGCAAACAAAAGCTGCTCAGGCGTTTTCCCTTGCTGCTGGCCGGCAAGCATTTCCGCTCCCAACGTGTAGATATGGGGGCCAAAGGCGTCTACCACCGTCTTTACACCGGGCCGTACGCAACCCGTGCAGAAGCAGCGCAAGTATGCGCTCAATTAAAGCAAGCCTACGGGTATTGCGAGGTTGTTCCTTTCTAAAGCAGGGCAAAAAACAAACACTTGTGTTCTGTTTAGCCACACCCCACCACAATACGCTGTTTTGACCGGATAAAACGTGTAATTCCTGGAAGATTACAAGGTTTTCATGCTTCCACGGCTTGCGCCTGACGACCTTGTACTTACATGTAGGAAAGCCAAAAAAGGTAGGCAATCACCCCTATGTTGGCAACAACCAGCAAAAGGGTGTAGATGAAATGTAGGCCTCTGCGCTTTTCCAGAGAGCCCATAGATTGCCCCAATTCCCGTGAACAATTGCGGCAATACAATTCATGCGGGCCGATTCTTCGTCCACAACGCGGGCATTCAGTGGAATAGCTCATGATAAAACTGATAATTGGATAAAAATATAATGCTTGTGATTGTCACATGCGGTAGTTTTACATCATCTTCCTGCAACGCCGGCCTGCCTTAGACATCCCTGAGGCTGCATCAGCCGCTATTCATGCCAGGAAACAGGGACCTCGCCCCTCCTCAAACCTCATAGTGGCCCGTTTATTGCTTCAACCAAGCCTGAAAAACCATACTACGTCAAAAAACCGTCTGGGATATTGTGTCATAACGTTACTGCCCGAAGAGGCAGCAGCACATCCCGGCAACAACGCAGAGAACGAAAGTCATGACCAACAGAACGATATCATACGGCCTTTCCCATGCCGATGCAACACAACGCCATGCGGGCCATGTCGATATGGCCACCCCCGCGTTCTGTGCACCTCGTTCCTGCACAATAGAAATCGCATTGTCTACAGGCATGCACAGACAAATAGGAGGCACTCTCATGCGTCTCGCCACCACCTTGTTTCTTGCCTGCTGCGTCATATTCCTGGCAGCCGGAACCGCCAGCGCCAACTCACGGATGCTGGTTGTAGGAGACTCACTCTCCATCCCCCTGGGCCAGCAGCTCGAAAAATTCTACTCCTTGCGAAAAGACGTGACGTTTCATAGCCACGGCAAGGTCTCCAGCGGATTGGCCCGCCCTGAATTCTACAACTGGGAGCGCACATTGGACAAATTGGCCGCTACCCAGCGACCTGACACCCTTGTGGTAATGCTGGGCACCAATGATTTCAATTCGCTCTCCAATGGCGCACAGTTTGGGACTGCAGCCTGGGATAGCGAATACTCCCGCCGGGTCCAAAAACTTGTTGATATTGCACGCTCATACAACAGCAACGTGCGTATTTACTGGGTGGGCGCCCCTGTCATGGGCAGGGCCGACCTGGATAAGGGCGTACGCCACATCAATAGCGTCATCAAGCAACAAATGGCCCGCAACAGCGGCTGTACCTACATTGATACACGAAATGCCCTTTCTGATGCCAAGGGCGCGTTCATCACCTTCGCCTCCACAGAAAACGGCCGCGTCCGTTTGCGTGCCGATGACGGTGTCCACGTCACCAGCACCGGCGCTTCCCTGCTTGCCGACAGCTGCTTGCAAGTTCTTGGCGCGCCAGCCAAAGCCGCCCCTGTCCTGGCCGCCGCAGAAAAAGCACCCCGTGCTGTGAGTGCTTCTTCCAGAACCCCGCAGGCTCCGGTGCGTACCGTGGCGTATACCCCTGTCAGCACCTATTCCAAAATGCAGGCTTCCGCCAGCAAGCCCTACGCCATCCAGGAGAGTTCCTGGCAAAATGCAGCCCAGGCAAAGCAGCGTGCGGGGCAACTAGCAACCAGGGGCATAGCAGCCTGGGTTAAATCCGTGAATCTCGGCCACAAGGGAACTTGGCACCGTGTCATGATCGGCTCGTATGCAAGCCTGGCCGCGGCCAAGCGAGACAAGCTCCAGCTTGCCCGCAACTACGCCCTTGCCAATACGCTGATTATTCGCGTCAGTTAAAAAAAAGGCTCCAGGCGCGTATCATATAAGCGTCTGGAGCCTCTTTTTTTACTTTACGTCACGAATCAGAACGTCGGGCTGTCAGTAATCGGTTTTTTCTCGTCTTCGTCATCTATATCGCTTGCTTCCAATTTCTTGCGCACAGAAAAATGCGTATTGCTGGCCCAGGCCGAAATCATGGGTAGCTCCCAATAGGGAAAGGTTTCGCGCTCGCCACTTGGGTCGCCCAGAAGCACCACAAGCTTTTCCAGCATTTTCTCGTAGTGCTCCTTATCGTATCGCAGGGAAACACCTGAGAATTTTTCGCTGGTAAAGACCAGCCGGACGTACTGAAGGGGAATATCACCCACCTCTTGTGTGGCGTTCAGGGCCAGACAGCTTTCCACCTCAGGCTCGACCAGGCTGCACTGAACCAGCTCATACTCTTCCCCAACTTTTTCTTTTTCACGCCCCCAGGGTATTCCACGAAAACCCCAGTTCAAATTTTCATGTGTTTTATCAAGTGCATGCGAATCTTTTCCCAGCCCCCATTGCACATCATCCGAAGCCGAAACAGGAGCATGGAGGAACAGAATCAACAAAAGCGTCCCGACTGCAAAGACGCAGGTACGCCAGCCTGAAAACAGGGGGAATCGTATTTCACACATGATAATCTCCTTGGCTGCTGTGCCTGGTCCGCAGAATTTCGCGTCCGATGTTAGGGTAGAATGAATACAAAAAATTCACATTACTGACAATAACCCGTTGTCCATATTACAGGAGGGGAATGGTATGCAACACCCGCGCTGTCAATTTCGCGCAGCGTACAGTCAGTTGATAAAGTAACGATATTTCTCTAAGCAATAAAATAATGCGGACCTTGTCCCCATGGCAAAGAGAATCTAATGGGCTTCCCTTTGGAAACCAATTAAGTTATTCTTGAAATAGGATCATATTGAGCTAAGCCCTGTGTTCTTCGCGAAGTGAATTCTTTGCGTATTATGCGGGTAAAAAAACTTACCGCCATGCACTGAGACTCCAATCGCGCATGTCTCGCTACACCAGCCCCAGGGGGGAAAAGAAGAATGGCCCAGACTAACATTCTGCTCGAATCGGGAACCAACGAACTGGAAATCGTCGAGTTCTACATCGAAGAGCAAGACGCCGAGGGCAACGTATACAAGGGGTATTACGGTGTTAACGTTGCAAAGGTACTTGAGATAATACGTCTTCCACAAATCACGGAAATGCCAGAGGCGACCCACCCCTGTATTCTGGGGGCCTTCAACCTGAGGGCTCGCATCATTCCACTTATCGATTTGAGTGTCTGGCTTGGCAAAACTATGGCCGAAAACTCTGCTCCAAAGGTCATTGTTACAGAATTCAATTACGTCACCAACAGTTTCCTCGTGTCTGGCGTCAATCGTATTCACCGTCTCAGCTGGGAGCAGGTGGAATCTCCGGGCGTGCATCTGGACCATTTCAGTGAAGGCAGCATTACGGGCGTCGTCAAATTCGACGACCGCATCATCCTCCTTCTCGACATGGAAAAGATCGTTGCCGAACTCAATCCCAACCTGGGAATGAACGTGCCCGAAAAACAACACGAACTGCAAAGCGAAGGGCGCACCATAAAAGTCGTGTTTACCGACGACTCTTCAATGATCCGCAAGACCTTGAGCCGCGGCCTGACTCAGGCGGGGTTCGAAGTAACCATCCTCAACGATGGAAAGCAGGCCTGGGAATATTTGTTGTCACTGAAGGAAAAGGCCGGGGATCAACCCATTACCAACTTCGTCAATGTAGTCATTTCTGACATCGAAATGCCGGTAATGGACGGCCACAATCTTACCAAACGCATCAAGAGCGATCCTGTGCTCAAGGAGCTTCCCGTACTGCTCTTTTCTTCGCTTATCACGGAAGCCTTGCGCCACAAAGGTGAATCCGTTGGCGCCGATGACCAGATCGCCAAGCCCAACATCAAGACACTCACCGAGCGGACAAAATCACTGATCGAGGAGCGCCAGAACATAACCCTCGACGAGATTGTCACCGATTAACCGGCAGTCCTTCCACGCACTGATCCGGCTGGGGGGAAATATTTCACCCTGACCACGTTGCGAAGACCGGGGTAGTGTGTCGTCCATGCGCGATACACTACCTCTCCCCATTGTCTCTGCTGCCAACGCAGACAAACGTCGTCTCAAGGTAATTCTTCCCGTTCAAGGGCACGCAAGCTGCCTGGTGACACCACATGGCGCAGACCTGTATTGCATAGAGCGCGGCAGGCCTGTTGTTTTGCCAGCGAAACTCGTCATACGGCTTCGGGAAACGGGAACGCCACTGGAAATACTGGAAGGTAACGTTGCTCCCCCATGAACAGGGAATGCTTAGTTGCGGTTGTCATCGCCCCCGTTTTCCAATCCCCCTTCTTCTCCGTCGGGGCCAGAAAAGCCATAGAGTTCGCCATGGGGCATTTCGCCGTCTTCCTGCAACTCCGTTGTTTGCTCATGTTGCCCGCTGTTGCGCATGATTCGCGCACGCAGGAGGACTTCTTCTGCCTCGCGGGACCGCCCCAGCTTGCGGAGAATGGCTGCGCAGTTTTCGCAGGCCTGCACATGATGGGGGTGCCCTTCTCCTAAGGTATTTTCGCGAATCGCAATGGCGCGCTTTATATTGCGCAAGGCTTCCGCAAACCGCTCCATGGAAAAATACAACACGGCAAGATTGTTGCAATCGGTCGCCGTATTGGGATGATCCGCCCCAAACAAGGTTTCATCCATTCGTAAAGCCCGCACATACAAGGCCTCGGCCTCGGCGCGGCGTCTCTGGGCCATGCGCAAGGACCCCAGATTGGTGCAGCTCTGGGCCACTTCACGGTGTTCATCTCCCCAGACTTCAACCCTGATTTCCAAAGCCATTTCAAACAAGGGCTCGGCCTGTTCATACTCTTCGAGCATCTTGTAAAGCTCCCCAAAGGCATTGGCCACCTTGGCTACTTCGAGGTGTCGCTCCCCGTGCAGTTTTTGTTGCAGCTGCAATGCACGGGCATAAAAGGGTTCGGCTTCATGCAGCCTGCCCTGTTCGATATACATTTCAGCCCGCTTCACACACTCCGCTGCAGTTGCCGGCAAATCCGGTTCACTATCTGCGGGGCGCACCGAAGGCGCCCGCGGCCTTTCCACCGCTTCAGGAGGCAGTTCTGGTTCTGCTGCCACATCCTCAAATTCCGGCTCGTCAGAAAAGCCCCACCCCGCGCCGAAATAATCCTCCTCTCCCGAGTCGGCCACTTCAGGGGGCGCTGTCACCTCTCGCTCCTCTGCCCCTTCTTCCTGCGACAGCGGCTCCTCGGCTTCAGACACATCCGCAAAAAGGGGAGGAGCATCCGGCGTGTCAGCCATTGGAGATTCTTCAGATGCATTACCCAAGGGGGGTGTTTCGGCCAAACCGCCCCCTGGCTCCAAGGCATCGGAAAACAAGCCGCCCTCCGCATCTGTGGAAGAGCCGGCAGTATTTCGCTCCGTCACTTCTGGCGTGGACGTTTCTTGCGATTCCCAAGGAGAAGTGACGTTGGTGGAAGCCCCATCCTTTTCTGTTAATGCAAGCACAGCTTTTCGCGGACGGCGGCCGCAGTAAAAAAATCTGTCCAGCATGGCCAGCAGCAGTGTAAATCCGCCCTTCTCGTGCGTCTGCGCCTTGTTTTTCGTAGTGCCATTTCCTGGAGCAGACGCGCCAGTTTCAGGCCCTTTCTCCGTTTTATCTGGAAGGCTTTGTTTTTTGGCTTTGGGACTGGCCTTTTTGAATTTTTGCAAAAAGCCTTTCCGCTCAGCCTTTTTGCGTTTTTCTTCAGCTTCCTGCTGTTTCTTTTCCCAGGCTTTTTTCAAGGCCTGGTACCGCGCAGCAGGGCTGTCCTCATCATCTTCCTTTGCAGCTTCTGCCGTGCTGTCTGGTTTGATGCTATCGCCACGCTTTGATGCCAGATAACGCGCTGCGGGATTCACGTCTTCATCCAACGCGCTGTCAGAAAAGGACTCAGATTCCTCCTCTAAAGACTCTGTAGCCACCTTTTTCCTGCCGGGGCGCTCCCACGGCATTCTCGGTCTGTCACTATAAGCCTCGTCAGCCGCTTTCTCTGCGTCTTCCGCAGCAGTTGTGGCGTATTCCTGGGGTGCTGTCTCAAAATCCTGAGTCCCGTCAGCAAGCGGCGCAAAATTGTCTGTATCGGCGACCTCATCTACAGGTGCAGTCTCCGATTCCCACGGAGAATAGGCTGCTTCGCGTTCAAACGCTTCTTGGGGTGGTGTAGCGGGCTCTTCGGCGTCCAGTGCGCCCTCATAATCGCCTTCGTCTCCGAGATCACCTTCGTTTTCGATATCGCCTTCGTCTAGGAGATCAGCTTCATTGGGAATGGCTTCTTCAACCATGGCTTCATCTGCAGCCACGTTTTCGTCTTCGACGGCGTTATCATCTCCGACGGCGGATGCGTCATCAAATGGATTGTGCTCTGCATTACCAATTGCATAGCCGTCTGCATCGTCTTCGGTGGAGTCGGCGGGATAGTCGACCGAATAGTCGGTGGCGTCTGCAGAACCAGCGGCGTCGTTAACAAAGTCATCTGCAGCAGAAACCAATGAATCTTCAGAGGGTAAATCCTCCTCGCCCGCTGCAGCAAAGCCAAAGGAATCCTCTTCAACGGAGGCGACATCATCTTCTCCTCCATCATCGGCTCCAGACAGCGGATCATGCTCCAAGGGAAAAACATCCTCACTTACGGAAGTATCCTCAAAAGGCGTCGCATCATCTAGGGGCGCGTTTTCCTCCACTAAGGGCGCTTCCTCTTGATGCGCCTCAAATGGTTCTTCTGCATCCCCCTCATCTTGAACATCAAAAATATGATCTCCGGTGTCGTGTTCTTCAGGATAGCCTGTATCCATTTCTGACCCGTCATCCGCTGCCACCGTATCTTCGCCATTTTCTTCAGGCGCAAAAAAACCACCGTCTTCAGGAGGCAGCGTTGCCTCCTCGGAATCGGGGGCTAAATCTGCTGTTTCAGCGGCAGCCGCCTCGCTGTCAGACGGAGCATCAACGGAAAGAAAGGGAGTTCCTTCCTCAGATTCCGGAGAGTCGTAAACAACCTCGAAGAATTCCCTTGCCTGCTCCTCTATGCTTCGGCGAAACGCCGCATCACTAAGCAATTCCTCATGTTCTGGCGCAACGTCATCTACTGGCTCCATTTCCCCTGGCGCCGCAGTTTCCTCCTCAGGAATCGTATCGGACTCTGGAACAATAACGGACGCGCCCTCTACCTGGTCCTGCACCGTTGCAGCATCGTTTTCAAACGCGGGCTCTGGCCCAAATTCCGGTTCAGGTTCTGGTTCTGGCAAAGGAAGGGGGGGCAGCACTTCCAGCCCCATGGCCTGGCGCGAAGCCTGCCACAAAAGATGGGGGCAACCGCGGGCGTCCTCTTCTGGAGGCACAGCCTGGGCAATGGCGGTTGTATAAGCCTCCACCAGCTGTTCCCGCTCATCCTCAGGGATCAAGTAGTCAGCCAAAAACTGGAAACTGTGGTGAAAGACGCAGGTCTTTTCACTCTCCAGGTGTTGCACCAGGCCAAGCGCTTCCGCCTCTGCCACCAGAATTTCCGGCGCAACGCGCCCTCCATCTGGTAGGGCGCTGCGCAAGGCCTGATCCAGAAGCCGCAGTGGCATGCGTATGGCGCCGTTTTTTACCAGACACCCTACGAGAAACAAAAATTCTTCCAACCTGTGAGGGCTCTGCCCTGCAGTGCGTTTAAGGAGTACTTCCAGGCCGCGCTCCTTGCTGACATCTTTGAAAGCCTTGACCAATTCGCGAAAAGTGGACTGTGTACGGGCTGCCAGCACGCCAAGCAGATCCATACCCACTGTCGAGCGTTCCCAAAGGTCTCCAAGCTGTAACGCGGCATCGCGCTCCGGTCTGGTGAGCGCCCGCCGGCCCGACCTGTTCCGCAAAAGCGCCAACAGCTCCTTGTCCGGCAACGTACCGATATTCAGGACTGCATCATCTTCAGGCAAAGAGCTTTTTTCACCGGCAAGGGGCAAATGCAGCACCATGCCCGTTGCTTCAGGGAGTTCGTCCGCTGTATCTACGTCAATATTATCGCTCACCTGGCGCTGCACCCCTGGCAGGGCGTCCAGCAGCATCGTAAAAGGAGCGCATTCTCCAGGCCACTGATCCAGAACCAGCACCCACCCCCTGCAACAGGCCAAACGCTCCCCCAGCAGGGCGGCAAGCATTTCAGCAGACATACCCTCAAGGGCGCCATCCGGCGCTATTTCCTCCGGCAACGGCAAGGGAGGCAAGGCTTCCAGAGCGCGCCGCAATTCGTGCAGCAAAAATGTTTCATTGCCCCATTGCAACCAAAGGGCAGCGGTAATGCCCTCGGCCTTGCGCTGTAAAAACTGCAAAACAAGCTGCTTGCGCCCCACTCCTGCATTTGCAGCGGTCAACGTAAAATTACGGCGTTTGCTGAAAGCGCTCTCTATTTTACGCAGGTCTTTACTGCGGCCAATAAAGGTCCCCGCGGTCCGACAGGGAGCGAGCCATGGCTTTACAACGGGCAACGGTGAAGGAAAGTCCTGCAAGACGGGCAAAGCAGGCAGAGGGGAAGCAGGCTCCCCCCCGACAGGAAGCAGTTTTTCTCCCAGGTAGATAGCCAGAAGTTCCATGCCCCGTTCATCAGAAAGATGAAAATGGCTGGACTGCTGCAAGGGTGCAGGCACAAAAGCCAGGTCCGTGCGTTCGAAAAGCACGGGAACGAAACGGGTATCTTTGCGATCAAACGCTGCCGGGGGCAATATGGCGCCATGCCAGAGGGCACCATGCCCCTGCGCCTGTCGTTCCAGGTATTCGCGGCTGCAAACCACAAGAACACACGCAGCTTTTTCCAGCTGCTTGGCGCACCATGCATCCCACCCTTGCGATGGAAAGACTTCGTGCTGGTCCATGCGGCAGTCAAAGCCAAGCCGGCGCAGGTGATCGCAGAGCTCACTGGCGCGCTGCAGATGGCCAGGAGCTTCGTGGCTGTAGCTGAGAAAAATCAAAGGAGTAGCTGGCTCCTGTTCAGGCATTCCTATCCTCGGGACTGTTCCCTTTTTTGGGGATGGCGGCAGTTATCCTCGGGCCGCTTACGGTTTCTTTTACAGAAAACGCTCGCACTGCCAATTCATGTGAATCTCCTGCTCAATAAACCGCGTGCAATCGCCTTTGCAGGCATATCGTAAAAAATAATAGCACCAGTTCCGCCGCAGCATCAAGAGTGGTGCAGTACTTCAGGTAAGCGCCCTACCTGTCTGAAACCGCACACCCCTGTGTGCTGCTGCAAAAAAAGCACTCTTTTCTGGATGGTGTATGTTTCGTCATCACATTCCTGGGGGTCTGGACTTCCTGCAATAAAAACAGCTAGATTCATTGTCTTTTTTGACATTTCAGTCCAAAGCGCGTCGAATGTTATAGACAGCCCTGCCTGTGGCTATGCACTTGCGTTTACGGCGATGGGCCGTCGCAGGATACACGGCCGAGGAAACCACCGCGACACGGTTTCCCAATCGCTCCACCCTGGCTTCGACTGCCAGGTCTTCGGCAGGAGCCGGCAACAGGTAATCCACGCGCATGTCTACTGTGGCTATTTTGTCCTCCTTGGTGCAGTAGGACCAAGCCGCCACGCCACCGCATGTGTCTATGAGTGTTGAGATTATCCCCCCATGCAAGGCGGGGCGACGTACATCCCCCAAAAACTCTTCCCGATAGGGCAGTACCATTCTGACCACCCCTTTTTCGATGCTGTCCACACGCAATCCAAGAAAGACATTGAAGGGCACCCCTTCTTCCATCAGTCGCTTGAGCGCATCGTGTTCGCGCAGCATGCAAAATTCTCCCGTTTGCAGGGTGTTTACTGCAAAGCGCACTCGTCTTCCGCCACTATACTCAAAGGACCGACGCCCTTTGACATGCTTAAGTGACCTATTGTATAAATGGTATACTGAAGCATTTCCCGTGATTATCGCGTCTACGCGTGTGCGTCAAAACATGAAGCGCATGGCAGAACAATACATGCCCACCATCCGCACCAAACGTCTGCGAGGTTGCCCAATGAGTCAGCGCACCGCGTCGCTCCTCACCATGTATCGCCTATGCGTGTTCCTTCTTCTTGTACTGCTTATTTCCACCAACGCATTCGCACAAAAAGAACAAATTACGAATTTTGCCAGTCTGGTTGAAATAAATCCCGACGCCTCCGTCACCGTCACTGAGAATATCACGGTGCAATCCACAGGAAACAAGATCAAACGGGGCATCTATCGCTGGCTGCAAACGCGCTACACTGGCTCCTTTGGTCTTGTGAAAAATGTTCGCTACGATATTTTATCCGTAGAACGCGACGGCGCCCCCGAAAGCTGGCACATCAAGCACGAAGCCGACAAGAGCATCATATACTTGGGGCGCAGCGACGTCATTCTTCCACCTGGCCAGTATACTTACACCCTCAAATATAAAAGCTGGCGACAAATCGGCTACTTCAGCGACTTTGACGAAATATACTGGAACGTAACCGGTAATTATTGGGAATTCCCCATCCTGCAGGCCAGTTGCAACGTACAGCTGCCCAAAGGCACCCCCATTGTTCAAAAAACTGCATATACCGGGGAGCAAGGCGAAAAAGGCACGGCCTTTACCTCGCATATCAATGACCAGGACAATGTCATTTTCAAAACCACAGCGCCCATCCAGCCCGGCCAGGGATTCACCGTGGCTGTTGCCTGGCCAAAAGGCATTGTCTCCACGCCCGACAGTGAAGAACGCTTTTTCAGCTACTTCCAGGACAATATCACCGCTATCATTGGTGGAGCTGGCCTCATCATCGTCTTTTTGTATTATCTGTTTTTCTGGTTCCGTGTAGGGCGCGACCCCGAACGCTGGACCATAGTTCCTCTTTTTGAGCCGCCCAAAGACATTTCCCCCGCCGCATCACGATTTGTGATGGAAATGGGCTTTGACAACAAGACCTTTGCCGCTGCACTCATCGACATGGCCGTCAAAGGACACCTGCAAATAGATGAAAGAAAAGTTGCGTTCCTTACCGTTTACACGTTGACAAAACGTAGCGACGACATGAGCACCCTCTCCAGTGGAGAAAAGGCCATATCCAAAGTGCTTTTCGCCTCGCAGAACAGCATTGAGCTCAAGAAGAGCAACAGAAATGCCTTGAAAAAGGCAATGAATGCGCTGAAAACGCGACTGAAGCTGGAAAACGAAAAAATATACTTCAAGACAAACGGTAGTTATCTGCTCCCAGGGGTGGCAATAACGCTGTTAACCCTGGGCGCCATCATTTTGGTATCTCCCAATGCTGCAAAGGGCGTCATCCTTTTCATGACGTTCTGGCTGAGCATATGGACAGTCGGTTGTTCCTTGCTCATTCTCGCTGCGCTAGGCCAATGGGCAAGTCGCCGCTTCCTGCAGGCAATAGTATTTACACTTTTTGCACTGCCATTTCTCGGGGGCGAAATCATGGGCCTTTACTTATACTCCCAGGCAACCACCATCCCCACCGCTTTGTGTCTGGTGGCGCTGGTCGGCCTTTCCGGACTCTTCTATCAATTGCTCAAGGCCCCTACTTTTGCAGGACGACGTTTGATGGACGAAATAGAAGGTTTCAAACTCTTTCTCTCGATTTCAGAAAAAGAACGGCTCGAATTGCTGCATCCCCCGGATCGCACCCCCGAGCTTTTTGAGAAATATTTGCCCTATGCCCTGGCGTTAGATGTGGAAAACCAGTGGAGCGAACAATTCGACAGCGTTTTGGCCAGAGCCGGCGCCGACCAAGGATACCCTCACGGCTATCACCCCACTTGGTACAGCGGTAATTCTTGGGATTCTCTGGGCGCGGGGGCATTTGCCAGCAGTTTTGGCAACTCCTTTTCCAGCGCTGTTGGGAGTGCGTCTTCTTCCTCCGGCAGTAGTGGCGGGGGCGGTTCCGGCGGCGGAGGAGGCGGCGGAGGAGGCGGCGGATGGTAAAAGGCCCCTCTTCTGACAGCCAAGAAAAAAACATGCCGCAGCAGCCTTCTCCCGGGGAGTTTTCCGAAACAGAAAGCTCCGGACAAAGCACGGGATTACTGCAAACAATTGCCACAGACCTGGCCAGGACTCTGGAACGGCTACGAAACGCCGGAACACAGCCCCTTACTGAGACTTCTGGCGCTGCTGATCCTTTGCTGCAAAAAGCCTTCCTCCATGCTCCGGCAGCAATGTTCCTCGCCACGCTGGAGGGCAAATTCCTCCGCATGAACCATACCCTTTTGCGCAGTCTCGGGTGCGGCGATGCAGTCATCAATGATGTAACACCAACTGCATTTGAAGGAAGCGAGGAAGTCTTCAAAATTTTCGACAAGCCTGAAGATTTCACCTATACGGCCCGCTATCTGCGCTCCAGACCCGAAGTGCGCATGGATGATATCGAACTTGTACGTTGCAATGGGCTGAAGCGCAGAGCTTCCCTGCACGCAGCGCGTATTCCCGATGAAGCGCTCACGGCAAGATACGGCCCTGTCGGCCTGTTTGTGGTGGAATTTCCGGAAAAAGACCCCGTACAGGTGGCAAGGGGTGCAATAGAGCCGCTTTACCGTGAGCTTTTTGACAATGCTGCGGAGGCGTTGTTCCAATGCTTGCCCGATGGCGAACTCTTGCTGGCCAACAAGACGCTGGCGCGACTTTTCAATTGCACCGACACGGAAGAGTTGCGCATGCATTACCCGACAGTGGGCAGCATGCTTCAGGATGCAGCGCAATACCTGGCCCTCACGGAAAGCCTGAACCAATGCCAGCCGAATACCCACAACCAGGGCGAAGCGACCATCGAGGCCAAGGCCCACCGTTTTGAGGGCGGCGAGTTATGGTTGCAGATAAAAGCCATCATCATCCATGATGCAGCGGGGCACCCCTTGATGCTCCATGGTTCCATGCGCGACATAACACTGCAAAAAACCATGGAGGCGCGTCTTCTGCGAGAAGGCTACCGTGATTCGCTCACCGGTCTTGCCAACCGCAGCATGTTTCTCAACCTCCTGGACAAGTCCATTGCCAGGGCAAGAAGGCGCAATGACTTCGGCTTCGCTCTGGTGGTTCTCAGCCTGGATAGTTTCCGGTCCGTAAAAGAAGGCATGGGGCACGGTGTTGCCGAGGAACTGCTGGCCGAAGTAGCCAGGCGGCTGCTGCACCTGCTGCGTACAGAAGACGTTTGCGCCAGGTTAGGCAACGACGAATTCGGCTTGATTCTTTCAGACGTTGATCACCCCGCAGACGCCATAAAAACACTCGAACGCATAACCCAGGGGTTATCGGATTCCGTCCCCATACAGGGGCGAGACATCTTTCCACGCATTAGTTCCGGCATTGTTCTCAGTGATCAGGAGCAACATTCTTCAGAAACCATGTTGGATGACGCAGATACGGCAATGCATCGGGCGAAAGCCGATGCCTTGCAGCGTTTCGCCGTATTCAACGAGGCCATGCAGCTCGAGGCTACGGAGCGCTTGCGTGTGGAATCCGAGCTCTGCGCAGCCTTGGAAAACAAGGAACTGGTGCTGTTTTACCAGCCTATCATTTCCATCCCCGACGGCACCATAGCCGGTTTCGAAGCCTTGATGCGCTGGCACCGCCCCGGCTTTGGCCTGGTTGGGCCGGATACCTTCGTGCCCTTGCTGGAAGAAACCGGCCTGATCATTCCGGCTGGTCAATGGGCCTTGCAGCATGCCTGCCGCCAGATAAAGGAGTGGCAAGAAACCCTGCCGCGCCACAAAAAACTTTTTGTCAGCGTTAATATCTCAGCACACCAATTGCGGGGAGACAGCCTTGTGGAGATAGTGCGCCACAGCCTGCACAGTACCGGCATCAACGCCTCAACACTGAAGCTCGAGCTTACCGAAAGCCTGTTCATGGAGGAGCCCCAACGCTGCCTGCAGGCGCTTACGGACTTGCAATCCTTGGGGGTGGGGTTGGCCATCGACGATTTTGGCACCGGTTATTCTTCCCTTTCATATCTCAACCGCCTGCCTGCCAACACCTTGAAAATCGACAAATGTTTTGTTCAGGCCATGCGCGCCGGGCAGGATGGCGAAGCTATAGTGCGCACCATTGTGCTGTTGGCCCGCGCCCTGGGCAAGACAGTCATTGCCGAAGGAGTGGAAACTTCTGAGCAATTAGCAACTGTAATGCAATTGCAATGTGAGTACGTCCAGGGTTATTACTTTTCGAAACCACTTCCCCCAAATGACGCAAGGCAGCTTCTGTTGCGGGGTTTTGAGCACTGACATACAGCAATAGTCCGGAATGTCCTGGACAGGCCGGACCTGAACAAACAATAGCGAGTCCATGATGAAAGAAGGTGATGAAGCCGCACTGCAAGCCTATTTGGAGGCATTCAACAAACTGAAGGAACGCAAAACGCTCAAGGAAGTGCTTGAGCGTGAAATGCTTCTTGCCTTCATCCAGGCCAATGTGGATCGGATTGCAGAATTCCCCCTGCTCGAGACTGAGCAAAATGGTATCATCAAGCTGGTCAACCAGCGGGCGATGGACCATCCGTGTCAGGATTATATTAAAGGCTGGCTGGGCGATTTTTTGCTTTCGCTCAATCATTACGCAAAGGCAGTGGCCTCCGGTGATGAAGAAACCATCGACCGGGAAAAAGCCACGCTCATAAATGCCGAAACCATTCTTATCCAGTGTGTGCAGGGCATAGTCTACGCAGTGGGGCTGGCAAAGGATAATGCGTCGCACGGCATTATTTCACTCCTGGGCGCAGGCTATCTCGATCAACTGCAACAGATCACCCAGACCATTGAGCCCGATGAAACCTTTTGGCGCGCGATCATCGACCAATGTATCATCGATCGTATCGACAAGGCATATGAAGCTATTGTCGCAGAGAAAAAATATTCGCTTAGCAAAGATGAAAAGCTGTTGATCATGCGCTTCAAGCTGGAGGATGTGCTACGACATGACGGAGCCGCCCCCGTAGATGTGGACCTCACCCGCATTCAGCAATCCTTTGAAAAAATCCAAACAGACGATACGGGGCGAAAGCGCTTTGCCTGCGTACGCAAATATCTTGTAGGGTCTTTGCAAGCTGAACTGGGAAAAGGCATTGACGAATCACAACTTGCCCATGCCGCACAGATCGTATGTATGGACGACCTTTCCGGCACCTTGTGCGAGATGCTGTCCGCCCCACCTGCTAACGGGGGAGAAGAACTCGAAAAATCCAAAATACCTAAAGAATTTGTGGAAGAACAAATAAAAGCCATGGCCACGGGCGCTTTTGTCGCCATCAGCATCATAAAGCAGGATATGTTGCGCGCCATGAAGGAACTTGGCGCCAGAGAACTGAAGGTGATTGCCGAGGTGATTAAAACATTGCATCGTCAGGCAGTGAAACCGACCCTGCTGCAATTATATGAATATTATTTCTATAATCATTTGCGGGAACAGGCGGGTGAGGACGGTGGACGCCTGCAATTTCATTCCCTGCGCCACCGGCGGGTACCCGCTACAGCCATGGAAGAAATGTCCGCGGTCGGCATGAACCGCATACGCCAGAAAAAATTCTTTGCCGAAGATCCGGATTCACAGGATATGCTGCTTTTGAAGCCGAAGTCAGCCTCAGAACTGCAACAGCTTCTCAAGCTCTTTCAGGCTGAAGAAGCCCTGGTGCGCAAGGTACTTCTGCTTTGGCGGGAGGCAGATCAGAAAATCGACATTCTTGCTGCCATCAACCTGCCGCAACTGGCCAAGGTGACCACAAACCTGACGCAGCGGCTCTCTGAAATACTGTCCCGCATGGGGTTGGCGGCGCGCTGAAATGAAAACGCATCATTTATTGAAATACTCCAGTGTTGACATCATTTTGTACAATCGCTTATAGTATGCAGCTATAAGCGCATGTAACGAACAGAGTTCTTGCGTGGGGAAAAATTGCAACAATGTCAATTAGATAAACATTGTTGTCGATTTTCGGGGTTGACGCTTTTCAGCCAGCCCCTTATCGAGGAAGACGAAATCGGCTGTAATGGGGTGGTCTTGGGCCATTGAGCCCGCCTAAAGTTTGAACGGAGGAAGTATCATGAAAAAGATCTTGGTTATTCTTGGGGCTCTGGCCCTGGTGGCTGCTGTGAGCACTTCTGCTCTGGCTAAAGACGAAATTTGCCAGGAGCGCAAGGCTGAAATTACTGACATTTCTCCCAAAAAAGACATCATCTACACCTTCAAGGATTGCGACGCTAAAAAGCAGGAATCTGCTCAGTCCACCGCCAAGAAGGGCATCTAGTTCACTGCCAGTACTTCTCGACACGTACCTGTCGGGATGTGCCATAGAATGCAAAAAAGCCGGGAAATTTCCCGGCTTTTTTCTTTTTTATATTTGTCTGCAATCTGTCTGCTAGGCTGCCGTGCTCGCCAGGCTGGCGAGAATCCTTCGCCGTTCAGCTGGACGGTGCGTCTCGCCACTGACCACGGTCTCGACATCCAGCCCCTGCTCCTGCCAATCCTGAACCATGGGCTGTACAGGGTCATTGCTCCAGTTCTGGTTCGCCATGGAGGCCATGGGTTGTGGCCGTAAAACCAAACCTGCAGGCCCCAACTCCAGAAGCATACCGGTTTTTTCTCCCAGTCCCAATTGTCTTCTCACACTGGTGGGGATTGTCACCCGCCCTTGTCTGTCCATCTGAATGCGTAGCATTATCACTCCCCTGTTGGCTCAAGGCATACTGCAAAAAGTGGTCTCGGGCCCACGGACGGCCTCCACGCCATCCATGGACCCGAGAAAATGCATTGGGCTTGATTCACTATGGCAAACGAGAGAAAAAAAGTCTAGAAAAAGTTTAGTTTTTCTTCCTATGCAACGAGAATTGTCACAACTCCAGTCTTAGACACCACCACACTCCCAACAGCCGCCCAATCCGGGCTGCATCAGAAAGAAACCTGTGGCGTTTCGCGCTCTGCCGGATTTTCAATCTCAAAGTATTCGGCTTTTGCAAAATGAAACATGGAGGCCACGATATTACTGGGGAAGGATTCCACTTTGATGTTCAGATTGCGCACTGCACCATTATAATAACGGCGTGACATTTCAATGGAATTTTCCACATCTGCAAGCGCATTCTGCAACTCGATGAAGTTTTGGTTGGCTTTCAAGTCCGGGTAGGCCTCAGCGAGGGCGAACAAGCGCCCCAAAGCCTGAGTCAGCAACCCTTCCGTCTGGGCTTTTTCGGCGATATTGTCAGCCTGCTGTGAGCGAGAGCGCAATTCCGTAACCCTTTGGAGGACTTCGCGTTCATGCTCCATGTAGCCTTTCACCGTCTCTACAAGGTTGGGGATAAGGTCGGCGCGCTTTTTGAGCTGCACATCTATACCACTCCAGCCTTCTTCAACAAGATTGCGAGAGCGAACGAGACCGTTATAAAGTCCTATGCTCCAGAGAAGCACAAGGGCTACAGCGGCGACAACAGCTATCATAAGAAGCATACGCCCTACCTCCTGAAGATGTTGTACGGGAGGCGCCCCTTCCGGTAAGGGACAACCTGCGTAAGGCAATTGATCAGGCTCGGTCCATGATACGGCATTTTATCTATTACCCGCCAAGACAGCACCGCGCAAGAAAAGACACAATCTACACAAAAGCATCCATCACATTGAAATCTTGTATTTTTTACATTCGTCAGGTGTAAATCTTGATTAAAACCTTCCATACACGTATTATATATTGGAAACCGTTATATTTGTGCAGGCGAAAGAACGCGATAAAACCATAACAATATTTTCTTCAGCCGTGATTACTGGCGCCCTGGAAATCTCATGTCCAAGACTATAGATGTCAATGTTATCAATCCTTTTCTCGACGCAGTAATCGACGTTCTTTCTACCATGGCGCAAATCACGCCTGAACCGGGCAAGCCCTATATCAAGGGGAATCGCCTGGCCAAAGGCGACATCACTGGCATCATAGGCATCACCGGGAAGGACAAGGGCACCATTTCTGTGACGTTTAATGAAGCGACGGCAACAAAAGTAGTGGCCAACATGTTGGGCGAGGAAGTTACCGATGTGGAAGTGCTGCGCGACGGCATTGGTGAAGTCACCAACATGATTTCAGGCCAGGCAAGGCAAGGGCTTGCAGGTATTGGCTTGAAATATCACGCAGCAATCCCTGTGGTCGTCATCGGAAAAAACCACAAGGTCCAGCACGTTTCCGACGGCCCCATTCTTGCCATCCCCTTCACCACAGAAGATGGCGAAATCACAGTAGAAGTATGTTTCGGCAGGCTCGGCCCCCGCTAAGAATACCTACACCAACGACAGCAGATGTCTGATCACAAGCTCCTCGTCTACATACGGAGCGCTTTGTTCTGTGACCAGTTCCACATCCAGCACTTCCACGCCGAATCTTTTGATTTTGTTCAATTCCAATGGCTTGGGATAGCTTCCGTTCTTTGAATCGATAAGAACGAAGTTCAGCAACCTGTCACGCGCCGCTTCGTGCTTGCACCCCTGCTCCAGGTATTCAAGCAGTTTACGCACACAGTCGAACAGGCTCATGCCGTATTGTTCCGGATCCGGCGAGGTATTTGGAATATACACTTTGGGGCAATCCGACTCGCTGATGGTCTGCCCCACTCCTTCCGGCAACAAATTGGCGACCACGCTCGAATAAAAACTCCCCAAAGGGTAACAGATCAATTCTGCAGAACTGATGAGGTCTTTGACCTTGTCGCGGATGGGCGCCTTGATGGGAACGACTTTTTCGTTGGAAGCACTCAGGGAAAGCCGTTTGATTTTTGATGTCAGCGGCGCCGCTTCTTTCCCCGTTATCAGGTGCTGGCCGATTATGGTTTCCCCATTTTCAAGTTCAGCCACCAGGTGCAAGTCTGCACTAATGACAGGGCGCACCAGGCCTTTGGCCTCGACCAGCTTGGAGAAAAGAAAGATAACCGGGTCTATATGCCGCTTATAATTGAAAAAGCCGCCTGCAATAATGAGGTTGCCAATGCTTGCGCCACGCAAATCAAAATTGTCGGGCATCTTTTCAAAAAAGAACTGCAGGTGGCTGCGCACCAATTTGCGCATCGGGTCCGGAATCACCCGAATCATGGGATGATTGCCACGCAGCATGGCGAAGAGCTCTTCACGCAGGTCGGCCTGTTCTGCATCTTTGGGGAAACGGTGGGCGAACAACTCAAAAATTTCAGGGTGCCCTGTCACGGAGCGATCCGCCAAAGCCATAAGCCGGTTGCGCAGATCGCCGACGGCCAACATGTGGAAGGCGCTACGCAATTTGGCCGAGCTGCCGCCGGAATCAAATGGGGTGATCAGATGCACGGAATTGTGGGTGTAGTGCACCAGCTTGCGGCTCAACTCGCGCAGAGCAGTTCCGCCAGTGAAAAACAGAACGCGCGGCCCCAGTTCTGGAGCTCTCTGGTAGCGCGCCAGGCGCAGGGGATCAGGTAATTTGACTGAGCGGGTAATGGTGATGGTCGGCATGGTGTCCGCACCCTCTTTACTTTGCGGGGCGCTCTGCCCCCGATTGGTGATCCTGGCAATCAGGATATCAAGGCTCGATGCAGGTGGCTGTCTTTCACTCAAAAAAGGTCGATACAAGCCTTGGCGGCAGCATCAAAATCTGCGGTTCCGGTCAGTTCGTACACAGGGCAATTCCCGAGCATATCGAGATACGCCGCTGCGGAAAAGGCCATTTTCTCATCCTGCACAGCGGTTTCCGAAGTACCGTAGAATAAACCGACTGATTTCATGAATGCCGGCATCAAGTCGCTACGCTGTGTCAAGTCAACCTGGGTCACTGTCACTGGCTGCCGCGGCTCTTCATGCGGCTTGCGCCAATTGAGCAGCACCAGCCCCCGTAAAGGGGCGGACAACACAAAACGCCCTGGTCCGTAACAAGCATCTATAAACGCATCGTATTTATACTCGAGTTTCCACAGCTCATCCGGCGGAAGCGCTTCGAATCGCTTGCGTTCGTCAGGAGGAATGACCGCGTTCAAGTCCTTGTTGTGCAGCACGGTGCCGGGATTGATGCGAGGCATTTTGGCCACCCCATACATGACCAACCCGTCATCATGTTTATTGACCATGAGCCTGTCGTTACTCACAAACGTAGCCCCAAGGCTCATAATGCGCAACGCGAGCGTGGACTTGCCCATTCCTGCAAAACCGGCCAGGGCCAGACCGGATAAGGACTGCCCCTTTTTCAGGGCAACCCCGGCGGCATGAAACAGCAGGCTCCCCGCATCCAGAGTCCATTCAATAAAACGATTGTTTATGAAATTGACAACCTGATTGTCGTTGGCAACGCATGGCCCCACAGCAAGATGCAAATCTCCGCCAAACAAAAAGAGCATGCCAGTGAGCCGTTTGTGCACGGCACGTCCGTCGGCAAAATTCTGATACTCCTCCTTGACCCTGGTCTTGCCCGGATCAGGAGTCTTGGGCGTCAGCTCCAACCCCAATGCCGTGGGATCAAAGGCAGCATCTTCAATTGCCGTAATGGTTACATTGGCCGGGCCGGTTTGCGCATCAGCCAGGAAATCACGAAAATAGGAACGAAGTTTTGTTAAAAGCTCCGACGAATTGGAGACGACTTCCGTGACATAGCCGCTGAAATCAAGATAAAGGCGCTCTTCGTCGCCCTCTTGCAGCCGTTGCGCGACGATAGCATCATACAAGGAGGCGACGGAAAGTGTCATATATGCTCCAACACGTAATCCACGTATAGTCCTGCAGCATCAAGGCCTACAGCATCCCGCAGCCCCCTGAAACCGCCAAATGCGGACACCTCGAAAACCATGGGGCCCTCAGGAGTTTCCACAACGTCTACGCAGGTGAAATCCAGACCAAACAGGCTCTGCGCCTTTTTCGCCATGGCAATGATTTCCTGCGGAGGGTCGTAAGGCGCGTACTTGCCGCCATCCCTTGTGGTCGTGTTCCAGGAATCCTCACTGCCGCGGCGTGCATACGTTCCTATGTACTTCCCCCCAAGAAAAGCGACCCCCATATCGCGCCCGGGGTGGGAAACCATCTGCTGCAGATACATCACATCGTTATCTTGCTTGAATGTCCGGACAAGCGATTCCGCGCTGGCGCCATATTCCACAACCACCATTCCCCTGGCCTTGGTGGAGTAAAGGGGCTTGAAAATAGCCTTTCCGTAATGTTTTACAAACCTGAGGGCCATGCTCACACTTTCCGTGATAGCTGTGGCAGGCATGGGAATGTCCCCGGCCCTGAGGGTAACGGTGCAACTGGTGCGGTCCAACGTACGCATAATCCGTAGCGGATCGGAAAAGACAGGCACCCCTCTTCCATGCAGCAAACGCAGCATTTCCAGCCGATCCAATAAATGGGGCGAGTAATACGGACCAGCCTTCTTCACAATCAATGCGTCCATTTCACTCAGATCGACGTCATCGTTGTAGAGCCGCCCTTTTTCAAGATCCAGGGCAACGGTTTCAAGGTCCACCAGCCACCCCTGGCCGGTGCGTTCCTGGACGCGTTGCAGCAACGTCTCTGAGGACCACCCCCCAGGCACACCAATGACAGCTATTTTTTTCATCAAGCGTTCACAGTAGTTTACAGTTATCAATAGACGATGACGGCCTCTGGCAGGTGGTAGTCTTCCCAGGGCTGACCTTCATGGTCCAAAAGGCGTTCGAGCAGATACACGCCGCGCATATACATGTGGCGCGCAAAACGCGGATTCAATTCGAACCTGGTGGAGGTAATGAAGCTCCGCGCCAGTCCCAAAGCAAGACGGGCGTCAAAGGCTTTGTCGCCATGCCCGTGACCGTATTCACGGGCAAAGTGCAACATACGGCGGGCACTCCAGTTCAGGCGCGCCCTCAAAGCGGGCTCGAAAATGGGTAATCTGAAATTGGAAATCATGAACACGGAGATGTCCTGCAGCGGGTCGGCCTGGCAGGAGCGGTGCAGGTCAATGAAATGTATCTTTTGTGTTTCGTGATCGTACACGATGTTGTTGATGTTGAAGTCCCCATGAATAAACACGGAGTAAGGAGCGGTAAGTTCTTCTTCCACTTTCCTGCAACGCTCGAGAAGCGTGGCAAGAGGTGGAATTTCAGTAGCTTCCAGGGCCCGGCGGGGGCCATCCAGACAGGGGTGCAAACGATACACGTCGTCCAGCCTGGAGTTCACCTGTTTCAGAAAATTGCAGCTTGCCGGCCCCATGGCAATGGAGTTGTCCCATACCGTCTGGAGGGTCTGCTCAACGAGAAAAACGGCGTTGCGAACGATTTCCGGATCGGCGCTGAGCACCACATCCTGATAGGTGCATCCACCAAGAAATTCGATGAGCAATGATGCCTGGGTGTCTTCTTCCTGATGCGCCAACACACTGGGGGGCAACCCGGGCATCAAGGTTTCCCACCGTTCGATATTCCGTTTTTCCTGCAGGAGTTTTTTGCGGTTGCCTTCCTTGAAAAGAACCCCATTTGCCTGGCGTGGCTGATCACTTTCAGCATCGCCCCCTGTGGGCGTCTTACCGGCGACCTTGCTGATGCGACACCCTGAGCGGGTGCCCCAGATGGAATGAAATTCCACATCGGATATCGGCGCTGCAAATCCCGAGACAGCAAGGGTTTCCTTAAGTGCTTCATACTGCCTGATCTTGAACTTTTCCCCAACGGCAGCAAAAATGACAGCCTCGCCAATGTTCAGCAACGCATCGCCCATGCGCTCCAGATATCGCAGAATCAAGTGGCTTGTGATGAGATTCTCTGTCTCCCTACCGGAGCGCAACTCCACCAGAATGCGATCGAACTGCACTTTGTAGAGCAAATCAAGCGTCAATTCAGCCCGGCAGATCTTGAACGCCAGAGACATGTCGAGCTGCACCATGGCCTTGTAGACCAGCTCGAGGGCCAGGAGCACTTCCTTGAAAAATTTCTCGAAATCGTACCGCTTGATGAACTCGGGGTCCTGCAAGTGCTCGACCTGACCCACAATATTGACGGCATAGTCGGCTATGCGTTCCAGGTTGCTGGAAATGGTATTGGTGGCGCGTAAAAGATCAACCCGTCGTTTGTCCGTGGCTGCCTGGCGGTGGATAAGGGAATAGCATTTGTTCTCGACAACGCTTTTGAGGTTATCGATATAGTCATCACGCCCCTCAATGGCTTCAATAAGCTTGGGGTTGTTGGCTTGCAGCACCCGCTGCGTGTTCTCAACCTGCTTGATGACTTCCAGGACCATGAACCGCAAATTGTCGGCCAGCCCCTCTTGCAAGAGAATCCGCTCCACGTGGCTACTCCGTTTCCATAATCAGGGTGGCGTCTTCGGGGGCAGCAGTTTCCTCGTCCTTCCAATTGAACTTGAGCGTCAACTTGCGTCGATCTCCCTTTTTTTTGGCTTCCAGGGAGAATTCGATAAGTCCATGGGGCTCAAGCACAAGTTCGCTGTCGCGAACACTCAGACGAAGCTTTCCCGAAGCAAATCCTTCATTCAGAAGGGCAAGATACTTTTGGATACTTTCGCAGTCCTGCAGTGATTCATATTTGAACACGCCGTCACTGGACATGAAGATACCTCTCTGAGATTCTATGTGGTGCAGAAATAAAGAAGATTTGTAACGGCTATCAGGCCAGGCGCGCGGTGTACTCGTCGATGACCTTGGATCTGGAAAATCCTGCAACAATGAGTTCCTTGCGCACGGCCATATCTTCCCAGGCAGGCTGGTAGCCAATTTCCCTGGCGCTCTTCTCCGCGTCCCTGAGATCCGGCGATAAGGCCTTTTCCCCCATATGACAATCATCGCCCATGAACACCAGCAAGGGGCGGGAGCCCCGTTCACGCGTAGCATTCTGCCGATGCACAACACTGATAAGAAATTCAGTGTACTCGCGGGATTGCGGATTCCATATCTCGTAGCCATCCACATCGTAGTTGGCCAGAAGAATGGGCCAGAATTGTTCAGGGTGGGGAATGACTATCCCGGCGCCAAGACTGCGCGCTTCCTCAATGATTTCTGAAGCACGATAAAAATACTTGAGGGAAAAGTCCTTTTTGACGAGCTTTTTGACCGCCTTCAAATAGACTTGGGCGCGAGCAATGAAGCGCTTGCCGTAGATGTCGGAAAGGTTGTTCAGGTAATTGCGAATCAGCTTGTTCTTGACCATGCTCGCAGGAGTGGTGGTCCAGTTCTGTTCGAGCATTTCCCGCAGTTTCTGCGCATAGATACGGCAAAATTCGACCATTTCTTCATCTGCACCGGTGTCGGAAGAAGCCTGCTGCCTGCTTTCCTCATGACTGTCCTCGATGAGGGCGTCCATGAAATCAAAAAGCTGGGAAGACCGGTAGTTGAACGTATGGGCAAGCATGGATTTGAGCACATCAGCCCGTTCGCCAAATTCGGCCAGCTTGTCTTTGCGGAAATGCAGCAGCAACTGGACCTTGCGATTAAACCCACTGGAATAGCAATCAACCTCCACGCCGACGTGATCGCCCCACTCCAGCAATTCGTTATGCTGTGTGGGGATGATGAGCGACTGGCTGGCGTTGGGGTACATCGCAGTAATACGCTTTGCGATGAGGTCCATGGGGACAAACTCAGGGTGCCAGTGTACGGCGAGAATCTCGCTCTGCATGGGGTGCGATTTATCAGGCGTACTGACCCACTCCCGCTGTTCTTCATTCAGTGTGATAGAGGTAATCTGCTTGAATCGCGACAGATCATCCTCTGTCACTTCCCGCGGGATCGTAGCAAGATCAATGCTTGCACATTGCGCGCTCATGTCGCTTCGAACCAACTCCACACCAACACGTCCTGATTTCACCATAATAGTAAACGCCTCTAGCTTGAACCGCATCTGATCTGCGGCATAAAGTCAGCACTTAATCGTACTTGTCGTGGCAAACCTTTTTACAATGATCCAGGGCAGCCACACTTTTACTGACGGCCTCTAAATCGGCCTCGGAAACAGCCACAAGAAACTGCTGCAAGGCGGATTCATAATCCTTGTAATACTCATCGCCTTTGCCGGGGTAGGTTATCATCAACTCGCTGTCTCTGGCAAAGGCGTGCACCAGGGCCCTTTCGGGCAGAGTTCCTTGCTGTAGAGCCATTTTGATGGCCTTGAATTCCGTCTTCATGCGTTTTTTCAGGCTCTTATACTTCGGGCGCGGACGTGTTGAAAGACTAGCGAACTCCTCTTCAGGCTCTACCACCAGAATTTCATCGTCATCCTCGTCCAGATCATCGTCATCTGCCGTCAAATCCGCATCATCGTCTGCGCTTGCTGCATCCGCCAGCGCTCCCTCTGTATCAGAGACAGCATACGGCAATTCCTGCTTGGGGTACTTGACCTTCAGCTTTACACGCAGGTCTTCACCTTCTTCCTTGATGGAAAGACCAATGCTTTTGAAGCCTTCGAGTTCGATCTGGCTATTACCGACGCGCAACACGCCAGTTTCCATATCTTCCCCCAGCTTTTTCAGGAATGCGGCGGCTTCATCCATGGGCAGTATCATTTCGACTTTTCGTTTGCTCGCCTTATTCATGTTTCCTCCTGCACGGGGGTTTAATTCTATACTATACTTCACAACCGGGTTTTCCCAAAAAATTAAGATAATGCATGCAGCAGCTCAGGACAATACCGGGAGTAAAATACTTATTTAGATACGGCCGCAGCGGTGTTTGATGTTCACACCCTTGGTGATAAAGATGACGCTTTCAGCCACATTGGTGGAAAGATCCCCGATACGCCCCATGCTCCGCGAAGTCAGAATGGTGTGCACCGAACGTTCGATGGCGGGCGCTTCCTTGAGCATATAGTCGATGAGTTTCTTCAGAATCGACAGATCGAGCTCATTGGCGCGGTAGTCCATGTCGCAGACACGTTCGGCAAGTTCCATATCGTCATCTTTCAAGGCCTTGATGGCAGAGCGCAGCATCTCCAGGCTCAAGCCGGACAATTCCTCCAACAGATGGTTGAAGGGAAGCGCAGGCCGCAAGGACAACAGCAGCGCACGCTCAGCAATGTTGACCGCCTCATCGCCCACGCGTTCAAGATTCACTATAATGCGCATGATCCCGACCACGAAGCGCAAGTCCTTGGCAACAGGCTGTTCCAGCGCCAGGATCTTGAGGCTGTTTTCGTCTATATCGCATTCCAGGCGGTTGATATTCTTGTCCATGTCGATAACTTCCTGGGCAAGATCCGTATTGCGCTCGAGCAGCGCTTCCAGGGCCTTTTCCAGGGACTTCTCGGCATAAGCAGCCATTTCCAAAACCTGCAACCGCAGGTTAACGAGTTCCTCTTCCAGATGGAGTTTCGATTCCATAATTGTCCCCTTTAAGGCTTAACCAAAACGACCTGTAATATAGTCTTCAGTCTGCTTATTACTTGGCCTTGTAAACATCATTTCAGTATCCCCCACTTCTATGAGCTTGCCCATATAAAAGAAAGCCGTGGTGTCAGAAACACGCGCGGCCTGTTGCATACTGTGCGTCACGATTATGATCGTATATTCTTCTTTCAGAACATGAATGAGGTCTTCGATCTTGCGTGTGGCAATGGGGTCCAGGGCGGAAGCAGGCTCGTCCATGAGCAGCACCTCCGGCTCCACGGCCAGAGCACGGGCAATACAAAGCCGCTGCTGCTGCCCGCCGGAAAGTCCCAAAGCGGAGGTGTGCAACCTGTCCTCAACCTCTTTCCAGAGGGCGGCATGCTTCAGGCTTTGCTCCACCATATCGCTGATGTAACTTTTGTCGGTGATGCCGTTCACACGCATCCCGTAAGCAACATTCTCGAAAATAGTTTTCGGGAAAGGGTTCGGCTTTTGAAAAACCATACCTACCCGCCGACGCAACTCAACAACGTCCACCTTGGTATTGAGAATGTCTTCATTCCCAAGCTTGATCTCGCCTTCTGCACGCGATGCAGGAATAAGATCATTCATTCGATTCAAACAACGAAGAAACGTACTTTTTCCGCACCCTGAAGGACCAATGAGCGCCGTGACCTGATTTTCCATAAATTCCAGGCTCACGTCATGCAGCGCCTTGAAGTCCCCGTAATAAAAATCCAAATGGGACGAATACATTTTGATACTGTTCGCAGATTCCATGTTCCTATCCTGATGAGCGGTGCAAGCCTTCAACTTATCTTAATCTTAACACGCAAAAAAATATTCCGCAGCGTGGCCTTATGTGTGACCACACCTGACGGGTATCGCATACCCAATGCCGCGTTCACTCCCTGCCAGGCACGCGACATTATGAGGATACGGCCTGGGTTTGATCAGAAATTCCTTGCGGCAATGGTTCCGTTATCACCATCGCACGCAGAGCAACGAAGAAGGTAACGCCCCTTCCATTGGCGGCCGGGCTTTCCACCCAGACTTCTCCACCCATCTTGTCCACCATGTGCTTGGTGATTGCCAGTCCAAGACCGGAAGAGCCGGCGCTGTCTTTTGCACGGTGCTTTTCAACTCGGTAAAAACGTTCGAAGATTCGCTTGCGCTCCTCTTTGGGAATACCAGGGCCATTATCTTGAATGGCAATGAGCATCTTGTCGTCACGAAGCTCGTTCCAAATGGTGACCAGAGGCTCTTCTTCCCCATCCCCGGTATCTTGAGGGCGGCCGTATTTCACCGCATTCTCCAGCAAATTACGAAAGACCTGAACCAGCCTGTCCTTGTCCGCCATGACCAGCACGCCACTATCTTCCACATGGTTCACAATGGTGGTGTTCTGAGCAACCGCCAGATGGTTGCATTCCTTCAAAGCGTGGTTCAGAGCTTCTGCCGCGTCCACCTCGTCCACTTCAAAGGGATTCTTTCCTCCCTCCAACCGGGCAAGGTTCAAAAGATCATTGACCATCTTGGACATGTGGTTGGCATTGCGCAAGACGACGCCCATGAATCCAATCAGCGACTTCTGGTCTGCAAATCCTTCTTCCAACCCCGTGAGCACTGTCTCCGCATACCCCTTGATGGACGTAAGGGGTGTTCGCAATTCATGAGAAACATTAGCCACGAAATCACTGCGTACACGCTCGAGCCGGCTCAGGGTGCTGATATCGTGAAAAACAGCCACAGCACCGAGTTCATCAGGTTCGCTGTCTTCTCTGGCCAAGCTCACTATGGCGACGTCGTAGACACTGTCCTTGCGGGGTTCGATCTGGAACGTACGCAGCGCCCGTTCGTCCTTGTCCCGCATCACTTCCTGACAGGCCTGTTGCAATTCAGGGCTCGAGATCAGCTCCAAGGGACGCCGCCCTTCCTGATCGCGACACTCGGGAAAAATCGTTATAAAGGCTCGGTTCATGGAAATAATGCGGCAAGAGGTATCCAGAACCATAACCCCTTCGTTCATGCTGTTCAGTACTGCTTCAAACTGCCCTTTCTGCTCTGTAATTATCCGAATATGCTCTTCAATGCGCTCCGCCATCTTATTGATGGAGCGGCTCAGGGAATCCAGTTCGCGACTATGAAAACCAACGGCGCGCTCCCTGTAGTGTCCCTGTCCTATATGCTCCGCCACGGTTATCAGCGAATCCATGGAGCGCCCAAGCCAACGTACGAGAAAAATGCTGAATATGCCTGAGAGTAAAATCGCAGCGCCTAGCGCCAGCAACAGTCCATTGTTGATACGGTTGACCTGCTCAGGGACGTTTCTGTTGGGCATGGCCATGCCGACCCAGTAATCCCTACCGCTCCCCGCTGCAGGAACATGCCGCCAAACGCGCAGGATACCTTCCGAGAGGAAAGCGCGTTCATCCAGGATGTCGCCCGTTTTGTCTGGCATGTTATGGGGCGAGAAGGAGTCTAACCCCCACGCGGCTGCACTCTCGGTGGTCAGCAGTTCAGAGCCGCTGGAATCCACCACGGCCACCGCAATCCCCAATTTTTCTGCAACGACATCAAGGGATGCAGCCGCCTGCGCCGAAGGAGCATCCGTGTCCAGCTCTGCAACATGGTCCGCCAGTGCAAACACCCTTTCAGCATCTGACATGGCTTCCCGGACAAGCTCATCAAGCAACACCGACCGCAGATACCAGGATGGCGCCAGCACTCCCAGAAGAATTACCAGGAAAAACGAGAGGAGCACCCGGGTGCGGAAGGAGAATCCTCTCCGCATCGCCCGTCACTCCCTGAATCTGTAGCCAACACCGCGCACAGTCTCCACATAAGCGGCGTATGGCCCCAGCTTCTGGCGCAGGCGCCGGATATGAGTATCCACTGTGCGTGCATACCCTTCAAATTCATAGCCCCAAACGCGATTCAGCAACTGGTCGCGTGTCAATACACGGCCTTGACGGTTTACAAGTTCACTCAGCAGCTTGAATTCGGTAGCGGTGAGCTCCACCTCTTCCTCATCCACGGCCACCTTGTGCGCTTCCATATCAACCATCAAACCATCCCGCTGCCATTGAGCGCGGGGGGCTGCTTCGTCACCTGGCTGTGCACGCTTCAGGATGCTTTTAACGCGGAGCAGCAATTCGCGGGGGCTGAAGGGCTTCACGACGTAATCGTCCGCCCCGAGCTCCAACCCCACTATGCGGTCCACTTCCTCGCCACGGGCAGTCAGCATGACCACCGGAATGGACGAGGTTTCCTTCTTGCGTTTCAGTTCCTTGCAGATTTCAAAACCATCGAGCCCCGGCAGCATGATATCCAGGATAATCAGCTTGGGGCTTCTGGTTCTGGCCAAATTCAGCCCTTCATATCCGTCAGCGCTGGTGATGACCGTAAAACCCGCGGCTTCCAGGTTGAACCGCAGCAGATTCAGAATGTCCTCGTCATCTTCTATGACCAGGATGGCGTCTTTGCGCATGTCTTCCTCCGAGCTCAAGGGCTTAGCCAATTCCAGGTGGCAGATTAATGAACGGTTTGTGACAACTTTATGACATTTTCAACAAATACGCCCAGGCTAACAGATTGCTATCTAAAACTATTCCACAAAGCGTCCCAACAAGGGCTGTTCATGTGTCAAACAATGCAACGTGCCAAGCCCCAGCACCAGGTCCACGGCATGGATACCGACGACCCTGCGCCCCGGAAACAGTTCCGCGATGATTCCAAGGGCATCACGATCCTGCAACGCATTGAAGGTAGGCACTATCACAACTTTGTTACCAATAAAAAAGTTGGCGTAGCTTGCAGGCAGGCGCATGTCACCAAACCACAACGCAGGGGGCATGGGCAATCTCACAATGTCGAGCCCCTCCCCTTCCAGACGTTCGCGATTTTCCTCCATGGCTGTGTGATTCGGGTCGGCAGGGTCTGGCTCACGGCTCAGCACCACACTTTCAGGCGTCACAAACCGACAGAAATCGTCCACATGGCCATGGGTATCATCTCCGGCAATGCCGCGCCCCAGCCAGATGGTGCGCTCCACCCCAAAGTGGCTGCGAAAAAAACTTTCGTACTCTTTTTTGTTCCACCCAGGATTACGCACTTGACGCTCTGGGTCCTGCAAGCATTCTTCCGTCACCAGCAAGGCACCCTGGCCGTTGCCATCCACAGCCCCCCCTTCCAGTACGACGGCGTCACCATTCCACACGGCTTCCACTTGGAGGGCGTTTTCTTCACCTGCAACCTTTGCGGCCATCGCCTTGCCGGCGGCATCATCCAGTTTATGGTCCGGATAGCGGGCCCAGCCGGTAAATCGGCAGCGGACAACCGCGCCTCCTTCCTGCGTGTGCACGAAAAAAGGCATGAAATCGCGGGTCCATCCACGATTTGTCTGCTGTTGCACCAACTCCACCGGCCATGTGCGCCACCCGGGGCAGGCATGATCCAGGATTTTTCTTGCCTTCTTTTCATGCTGCGCATCGTTGACCAGTATCCTGACTGATTCAGAAGAAGCCAGATGCCGCACCATTTCTGCAAAAACCCAGGGAATGGCAGCAAATTTCGGACTCCAGTCGCTAGCATTGTGTGGCCAGCCTATCCACACGGCTTTGTGCGATTCCCATTCGGCTGGCAGCCTTGCTCCAGCAAGATTTTTGTTCGTCACATCCATTCTTTGGAGTACTCCTTACTTGTAATGACAGTCGCTTCTCTGCATACCTTACAAGCTCTTGCAGGAAAAGCGTTTGCCTACAGTGTTTCCGTACCGATCCGCATGTCTTGCAGATCAACTTCCGTTCAATATACCAAACAGGTTTGACGCGCCCCTGACCCACGCATATTGTCGCCCCACGAGCATACATCCATGAAAATATTCCAAGTCATCAACGTGCGTTGGTACAACGCCACCGCCTGGTACTGCGTGTATCTAAGCCGGCTGTTACATGAGGCAGGGCACGACGTGTTGGTCATCGGGCAAGAGGGCACCCCTCCTTTGCAGGAGGCGGAACGTTTAGGCCTGCGTACCCACGCCCTGGACCTGAACAGCGCCAATCCGCTGATTCTTGCCAGGACCTTGGCGCGAATGCGCACTCTTATCCGTACGCTGCAGCCCGAAGTGGTCAATTGCCACCGTGGCGAAGGCTTTATTTTCTGGGGCCTACTCAAGCAACTCATGCGGGGTGACGCCAGTTATCGCCTTGTGCGCACCAGAGGCGATCAACGCCCCCCAAAAAAATCTCTGCTTAACAGGTGGCTGCACAGTGCGCTGGCTGACGCTGTGGTCGTGACCAATTCCGCGGCTGCGTTCCAGTGTCGTGAAGCCCTTAACGTACCGGCCAACAAACTTTGGCTCATATACGGGGGCGTAGACACCACTCGTTTCTGTTTTTCCCAACCAGGACGCGAACGTGTTCGCTCGGAATTCGGCTTCACCCCCGACGATATTGTCATTGGTCTTGTGGGCCGCTTCGATACGGTCAAGGGACAGCGGGAACTGCTGGAAGCGTTGGCAAGGTTGCGCAAAACTGCGCCCCATCTGCGTGCAAAGCTTCTTTTGGTAGGGCATGACAGCGCCCTGCCCACCACTGCCGTCACGGCCTGGGTGCGTGAATTTGATCTGCAGGACCATGTGTGCATCACTGGCCGCCGACAGGACGTCCCTGATTGCATTTCGGCAATGGATATAGGCGTTGTCGCCTCCTTATGGAGTGAAGCCATTGCCCGTGCAGCACTGGAAATAATGGCCTGCGGACGCCCGTTGTTTTCCACGGCAGTGGGCGTGATGCCCGACCTGCTTGGCCCGGAAGCAATATGCCCCCCTGGTGATGTGGCAGCCCTGGCCACCCTGTTGGAAAAAGGCGCCGCAGACCCCGCTTTTCTCGCCGCCATCACCAAAGAACAGCACCAACGCATTGCCCAGCTCTCGGGCCATGCCTTCCTGCACCAGACCCTCAGCGTCTACACGTCGGTGTTGTAAATTTTATAGTGATAGATTTTTCGAGGGAAGAGCCCTTTGTAAAGGGACTCCCCTCACATAATCAGAATCAGTACGCATCTGTCGCCTGCAGGTGTGCAAGCAGGCGGGGCGCCACCATCTCTGGCGTCAGCTCCCACAAGCAACGGGGGCGCTCATAAAGCGTGCAACTGTTGCGATTGCACGGCTGACACTCCAGAGGGGTGATGTCCATGAGCGCCAGTTGGTCGTGCTCGGGCGCTGGAAATGTCCACGAGCGGCTGGTAGCGCCCAGCACCGTAAAGGTGGGTACCCCCAATGCAACGGCAATATGTCTGGGAGCGGAGCAATTGCCGATATGCAGCCGCGCCTCACCCACAGCCGCAGCCATACCTCGCAGCGACAAGACATCAGGAGGCAGCAACAGACGTCCTGCAGCAGTTCCGGCGGCAAGAGCGGCATCGCGCACGCCAGCGACAGCCTCACGTTCGCCAGGGCCATACAACAACAGAAAATCAGCCTGAGGCACATCTGCAGCCAAAAGATGTAGCAAGCGCCCCCAATATTCTGGAGGCCAGGCGCGAGAACTGCGACGATGTGTAGGATCAACACTGATAAGCATGCGCCCCTCTTGAAATCCCAGCGCCTGCAGCAGCCGACGTGCTTCTTCACGCTCCTCTTGCAGCAAATACAATTCCGGCCGCTCCCCGCTCCATTCAAGCCCCAAATGGGCCAATACGCTGGCCTTGGCCATGGCGGCGTACCCTTCCTTGGGCATTTGCCAGTGGGTGTACAGCATGCGGTTGTACCACGGCGGGGGGTAACTCAGTCGGATCCGAGCGCCTGAAAAGGCAACCACCCAGCGACAGCGCGGCAGTTGCTGAAAATCAACCACCAGGTCGTGCCCTTTGCCATTGTCCCCGGCACGCGCCACCCGCC
This sequence comes from Desulfovibrio biadhensis, assembly GCF_055388615.1. Taxonomy (NCBI): domain Bacteria; kingdom Pseudomonadati; phylum Thermodesulfobacteriota; class Desulfovibrionia; order Desulfovibrionales; family Desulfovibrionaceae; genus Desulfovibrio; species Desulfovibrio biadhensis. Next base: position 3,772,988 of record NZ_AP042477.1, on the reverse strand, counting down.
AATAAAAAGCAAGCTCCCTGGGTAATGAGGTCAGCTCTTTCTTGTCTATGCTCCAAATTTTGGTGAGCCGTGGATTGTGTCGCACCACGGGTTCACACTTGGCCTCCGTAAACAAATGAAGCTCTGCCTGGGGAAAGGCCTCGGCCAGCAGCCGCACAGAAGGCGTACACAGCAAGACGTCGCCGATCTGCCGCAACTGGCAAATCAGAATGGAGCGCACATCGCGCAATGCGGCTGTAGATATGGACTTTTGCATGCTCGCCTGGGCTTGGAATTATCGCGTCGTATTGGCATCAGTTCCCTACACGCAGGGGCGCATCAGAGCAAGGGGCGCTAAGGGAGACGAAAAGGAAGTGACCTTCTTCTGTGTTCTGGATTCCCGCCTGCGCGGGAATGACAGGGGCGCGCGGTCACGAGGCAATGTAAAAGGCAGAGCGTCAGCCGCTGCTGCCTATACAGCCGGCAGCGCCCTTTGTTTCAAATGCGCTCGTGTTCACAGTCCACCACCCCTTCCGTGTGCAAAACGCGCTGTGGCGCCCTTCCGCCAGCACCTACCCAGCATATTGTCATCCCAAAGAAATCGGGGATCCAGGCTACATGGAATAGCAACAGGGCGAGACAAATTAAGGAACATACAAGCCAGAAGGACCTGGAGACAAAACAAGTGGAGGGGAGAACAACTGTTACTTCAAAAACTACAGACTTGCGACGACCACCTTCTGCTCTTGCGGGTCGTAATAAACCTGACTGTAATTCACGGGCTCTGTAATCCGAAGAGTGACTCCGAAACAATTGACAATGGTTCCGGGGTGGATTGTTTTATGCACCTTTACGCGTGCTTTCGCCGCCTTGCGGATGCGCGCCCGTTCTTGTTCGATTTCACTTTCGATATCTTTGATCTTCTGTTCCGCACGAAGACGCGCTTTCAGCAGACTTGCAATGGCCTGGCGTTTATCAGCAGGGGCGTTAAGCAGGATTTCCTTGGGGTCACCAGTACCCAGGGAAGCGTAAATACGTTGCAAAACCTGCTGGTACTGCTTTTTCGTGGCCATTTCCTCACTGAAACTGCGACGTTCGATACCCAGAAAAATCGTGGTCTCCACCCCCAGTTCACTGCCAATTTCATTGGCTTCGACGCCTTTACCTGCACGTACTGTTGAGCCAATTATCTTGCCGCGCCCCTTTTTGGCATAGACCATATTGCCGGCAAAAACGATGCAATTGACGAGCTCGTGGGCAACATTGACATCACCCCCTGCGGTTATGGTGGCGTTTTTGGCAAACAGAGCGGAAACACCGCCCTTTGCGGACACCTTGCCTCCACCTTTATCCATAATGATACCGCCGCGGACTTCAATGTCTCCCGCGGCCTTTACGGTGGCGCTTTCTATGACATCGTTCACAAGAATATTGCCGGGGGAAGTGACAGAAAAACCGGAAAGCACAGCCCCCTTGACGTGGACAGAACCTTTTTCAAGGTCAATGTTGCCACAGCTCATGTTCACGTCGCCGCGGGTTGTAAAGACGTCGGTCACGGAAAGCGTGTTGCCGACAAAAAAGACCATGCCATCTTCCGAGGCATGAAACATGTTTCCGGATTCGTCAGCATCTACATTACCACTCAGTTGCAAATTGAAGGGCCGCCCTTCCCGTGCATGAATGATCTTTCCATAAACATCCCGCCCTGGCTGCCCTTGCTGCGGGGGGTGGAGCTGACCGATGACTTCCCCCTTTTTCACTGAGCGCACAATGCCGCGGGCACGGAAATCAATACGACCGGTTTCCTCGTCCATGACGCCCAAATCCGAGCGGCTCTCCTTGTAAAGCATTTCAAACCAACCGTCCTCGCCATCCTTTGGTGGAACACCCCGGCAGACCACTACATCCTTGATGCGTTTTCCCTGCGCTTCAGAATGCCCTATACCTTCCAGTATGGACTTGTGATTCACGTCTCCTGAAATACCTTCAGCTTCCAGGGCGGTGACCATACGCTCCACGGAAATGCGGTTGCCGCGAAAATCTTTGGGGTAAATAGTGGCCTGAACCTCCATCCGGTCATCCGAGATGGTGAGCATGCCGGCGCTGCTGATATACATGTCCTGCCCGTTCTGGACCACAAGTCCATAACGGTCTGAACGGACAATAAGGCTGGACTGGTCGAAGAAGCAGCCGCCTTTTTCAAGAAAGTTCATGCTCTTGCCACGCTCAGGCCCACCTGCAGGAATGGCATTGCCTTCCAGATTCGTTCCAGGTTTGGCAAAGGTGGCGGCCTCCAGACGACCAAAGCCATCGTTTGGAAAAACCGGATAATTCCAATCGCCCAAAGGAACAACCTTGGCGTCTTTTGCGCGTTCTGGCGGCTGCCCCTGGGCTATGATGACATTGGAGACCTCGTACCCCCTGGCCATTGTCTTGAGCATTTTTTTGGCCACTTCTGTTGCAGGGGGAATGTGCACCCCTGCATTGCGCAATATTTCCATGAGGCGCGGCCCATCAATGGGGCGCCCTTTCCCTACAGCGGGCAACCCGCGCAGGATAGTGGCCGTCATTTTGTCTGGGGAGATTTCGAGTTCGATTTCCGCGTTGCAATGCGCCAGGCTGACTTCAAAACGCCCCTCGCTTATGGATGCGACGGACACTTCGTTTTGCGAAGCCTCGAGCTTTTTTGCCCCTTTGAGGGCGGCTTCTTCAGCGTTCTTGGCCTGAACGGGAACCATTCTCAGACGCATTGCCCTTTACCTTCCAATATAAAAAAAGCCCCGCACTTCAGGGTCCAAGAGAAAATTATCGATAATTGCATGGGCATATCTTCACTTTACCCTACTTATGCAACACCTGCAATCGTTTCGCAATGATAAGCTCACCTCATATTTGCTGCCAAACCTGAGCAAGCCAGTATGCTTTATAGGAGCATACAGAAGCTGGCTTTTCGCGACGAGCCTTGCTATTAGTCCTGAGCGGCTGTTTTGTTCCCCGCATTGTGGCTGGGCTGCCGCATTTACACTTTTGGATAGGCCACCGCATAAAAAAGAGTCACAAAGCGCTGCTGTCCTTTTGTGCTCGACGGGATAAATGAACAAAAGCATATCGAACGAGGAGGAGCCCTGATGGGAAATACAAAAGAAAAAGTGATTCACCTCAGCAAGGAAACCGCAGACAAGGCAAATGATGCCGCGGCTGAAGAGGAGCAAACTGCATCAGAGGAAGAAGCTGCTGCAAAAAAGCCGGAAAAACTGCCAAAGAGTGACAAAGGGCGCGATATGGGAAAGGCAGCGGTCTTCATTTCAGTACTGACCGTGCTTTTGCTGCTTGTTTTCTTTTACGCACTGAACCGGAATGTCACCGGCCTTGCTACGCAGGTGGAGCAACTGGGCTCCCTGGAACAGCGTGTGGATCAGATGGATGGCACCATTGCCGACATGCGCAACGAGATGGCAGTGCTGCAGGAAGTCCCGGCCATTGCCAAACGCACCATGCTTCGCTCCATGCTGCAGGACCTTTCCCAGCGCACCGACTTCATTGCCGGCGAGGCTGAATCTGAAGAACAGAGCGCCAAACTGCAGCAAGCCAAGGAACTGCTCGAAGAAGTACAGCAGGAACTCCAGCAGTAGCGCCCTTACAGTTTTTCAGTTTGAGAACAGACTGGAGGGGCACGCCCCCGATGTTCAGGCCATGTGCTCCAGTCTGGCCACGATTTCACTCACAAGACGCGACAGTCGGCCGCTTGCTTCGCCGGCTGTCGCGATCACGTCTTCAAGGCTTGCCGGCTGCATGCAGTCCGGCAAGTTTTTATTTGTCAGACAAGAAATCGCCAGAAGCTCCATGCCAATGTGCCGTGCTGCTATGGCTTCGAGCACGGTGGACATGCCTATGGCGTCTGCGCCCAGAGCTTTGTAGGCCCTGGTTTCCGCAGGCGTCTCCATCTGGGGGCCGGGCACGCAGATGTAAACGCCCCGCTCCAGCCTAACGCCCAGGTCAAGGGCTGCGGACAGTGCGATATCGCGCAACCGTTGCGAATAAACTTCACACATGTCAGGGAAGCGTGGTCCCCAGGCTGCATCATTGGCGCCTGTCAATGGCGAATGGCCTGTAAAATTGATGTGATCGGTAATGAGCATGAGCCCCCCCGCATCGAACTGGGGATTGAGCGCTCCGGCTGCATTGGTCACGATAAGCGTCTTCACACCGAGTTCCGCCAGGGTCCTTACCCCCATGCAGACGTCTCCAGGGGAGTACCCTTCATAGAGGTGGAACCGGCCGTGGAGTGTCCAGACGGGGACACCTTGCAATTCTCCATGTCCCAAAGCGCCAGCATGGGACGCGACAGTGCTTTTGGGAAACCCTGGTATTTGACCGTAAGGAATGGTGAAATCTTCTTTCAGGGCGCCAGCCAGACCACCAAGTCCCGTTCCCAAAACAAGCCCCACAGAAGCGGGAATGGCATTTGGCTGAAGATCACTGACAAAACTGGCGGCCTGCTGGACTTTTTCTCTGTTTTGCATAATAATTTGAGATATCTTGGTAAGAGGATTATTGCGATCGCGTTACGGTTGCCCCCTAGTGGTGGCGACGCGAAACACGATGCCGCATGCATACAGCAGGTAGCAACAACTTGATGGGGCGGATTTACTATAGGCAGAACCTATGGATATAGCAACTTTTTTTGGCATCATTGTTGGATTCCTGCTGGTCATCGGGGCCATCATCTGGGGTGGCGCATTCTCGGTTTTTATCAATGTTCCGGGGTTCATGATCGTTTTTGGCGGCACCTTCGCTGCGATATGCGTGACGTTTCCTCTTGAGGAAGTCATGCAGGCTTTTGCAGGGGGCATGCAGGTGTTCTCCACCAAACGGGTCAAGCCCCAGGAAGTCGTCAACACCATGGTTCGCATCGCTGAAATCAGCCGACGCGAAGGCCTCATCGCGCTGGAAAACATCCAGACCGAAAACCCCATCCTCAAAAAAGCCTGCCAGCTCATAGCTGACAACGCCGACCCCATGCTCATCCGCGATACGGTAATGATCGAGATGGCCACCATGCGCAGGCGACACAATATTTCCATTGCCGTCTTCAAGCGTCTGGGCGGCTTTGCCCCGGCATTTGGCATGATCGGCACACTCATCGGTCTGGTGCAGATGCTGACCAGGCTCGATGACCCTAAAAGCATTGGCCCTGCCATGGCGGTTGCCATCCTTACGACATTCTACGGCGCACTGGTGGCCAACCTGCTCTTCCTGCCCATTTCCGGTAAGCTCAAAGCCCGTACGTTGCAGGAAGAGGTACATTTGAATATCATTTTCGAAGGTGCCAAATCCATCCTGGAGAATAACAACCCCAGGCTCGTCTACGAGAAACTCTCGTCTTTCATTCCGCCCAAGGAGCGCAAGAGTGCTGGATGATTCATATTATTTAAACAGCGTCGAAGAGGACGAGGACGATGGTCCGGACGAATGGATCGTGACGTTTGCCGACATTTCCATGCTGTTGCTGGTCTTCTTCATCCTCCTGTTCTCAATGTCCACGCTGGACATCAAGCGCTTTACCGACTCGTTCACATCCGTGCGGCTGGCCCTTGGCGATGAAGATTCCAGGGCGCTCACCAGCCGTGTGGGTATAGAAAGCGACGAGGGCTCAATCATAGAGTCCGTTTTGCTGCAGCGTCAGCTCATTGAGCAGCAGCGCAAAGTTTTCGCTGAAATCCGAACCTTTATGAATCGTAAAGGGCTTGAAGGCATCATAGGCTCAGTTTTTGACGAGGGCATCATCACTCTGAACGTACCCGGCAAGGTGCTTTTCGCTCCGGGTCAGGTAGAGCTCAGCCCCGAAGGACAAAAAGCCATGGACACCCTTCTTGAAATTTTCATCCAGCGCAAAGACCAAGTTATTAATATCCGTGGCTATACCGATGACGTGCCACCTGCCAAAGACAGCCGCTTCAAGGACAATTGGGAAATTTCGGCCTTGCGTTCAGTCAACGTGCTCAGGTACCTTATGCGGAAGGGAATCGAGCCAAGTCGGCTGACCGCTACGGGGTTGGCTGATCTGAACCCGCTCTATCCCAATACCAGTCCCGAAAATCGAGCAAAAAACCGCAGGGTCGAATTCGTACTTGAAAAACGCATCGGCAGCCAGTAAACAACCCGGTTTGCATCATGGACGATTTTTCTTTTTCACTACCAGGCGCAGATGAACGCCCCCGCCGCGCGTTCAGAGCAGCGATTCCCGGTGTGGAAGCTTATGTGGCCAAACTGAAGCGTTCATTTCCCATCAAGGATTTGAGCGCAGTAGGCATGGGTATCCAGGTCGGCAATGAGTCCGCTTTGAAAACCGGCGAGACGTTCACTTTTGACTTAATGCTGAACAAACGTGTTTATTTATCCGAAATTTCGGCCAAGGTCATGCGCAGCGGCGAGGGGGGAATACTGGGTTGCGCATTCGACACCATGGAAAAACACAAGGAAGTCAAGCTGGACAAGCTCGTGCTCGAAGTGCAAAAACGGTTTATTACCCTGCGCAAGGCGCAACAGGACAAGGAAGAAAGCTGACCGTCCTGCTTTTTTGCAACATCATGCGCTGTACCAGACGCAAAAAATGCAGCGCAGTTACCTAACATCGGATCTGGCAATGGACTGGCGGCCGCACCCCGTCGGCAAAAGCTGATAGCCGAAAAAGCGACTTAACGACGAACGACCTCTGGCAACCGCATGTGTCATCCCGCGGCTGTCCCAAGAATCCATAAGGCAAAGGTGACGATTCGTGGCACAAGTACGACATAAGGTCCTGGTTGCAAACCGGGGCGAAATAGCCATTCGCATCGTCCAGGCCTGCCAAAAGCTCGGCCTGGACTTTGTCTGCATTCATACAAAGGAAGACTGGCAATCCGGCCATGTAAAACTTGCCCGCAAGGAAGGCGGTGAAAAAAGCCTCTACCGTGTCGCTTCTTACCATGACGCAAACGAGGTTCTGGCCGTGGCCGACGACTCCGGCGCCACAGCCATTCACCCTGGCTATGGTTTTTTTGCAGAGGATTACCGCTTTGCACGCCGTGTTGTAGACCGCAGCCGCAAACTGATCTTTCTGGGGCCTTCCTGGCGGGTCATCCGCGAACTTGGTGACAAGATCAACACCAAACGCCTGGCCAGAAGCCTTGGCGTCCCCACTGTCCCAGGCTCGGACAAACCCATTTATGACGAAATGGAAGCCGAGGAGATTGCGGAAAGCCTATTCTCCTTCCAGGCTGAGCAGGGCATCGAAAAACCGCTCGTCCTGGTAAAGGCCTCGGCTGGCGGTGGCGGTATGGGCATCGAGGAAGTACACGATCCCGCCTCGTTCCGCTCCGTGTATCGCCGCATCCGCAACTACTCCATGCGCCAGTTCAACGATGAAGGCGTTCTCATCGAGCAGCGCGTGAACTCCTTCAACCACCTGGAAGTCCAGGTTGTAGGGGAGCGCTCAGGCAAAAACCCCGTACACTTCGGCACCCGTAACTGTTCTGTACAAAGTTCGGGCCGTCAGAAACGCATTGAAGTCGCCCCCGGATTTGCGCCTGAAGTAATCCGCTACTCTTTTGATGCAAACGTGGTGCTGGATGACATCGTGCGCCATTCCCTGGCCATGGCCGAAAAGGTGCACTACGACAGCGTTGGTACCTGGGAGTGGATTGTAACACCTGCGGGACAGCCTTTCCTCATGGAAGTCAACACCCGCATCCAGGTCGAAAACGGTGTTTCTGCTTTTATCTCACGCATCAAGGGCAAAGGCGATGTCGACCTCATTGCCGAACAGATCCGCATGGGTCTGGGCGAGCCAATGGGCTATACCCAGGACGACATCACCTTTGATGGCGTGGGCATCGAGTACCGCATCATTGCAGAAGATCCCTACGACCGCTTTACCCCCTGGGTGGGGCGCATCGACGCCTTCTCCTGGCCCACTGACCCCTGGATCAAGATGCACACACAAATTCCTACCGACGAGCCCTATCAGATTCCTACGGAATACGACCCTAACCTGGCTCTAGCCTTGATCTGGGGCAAGGATTTGCAGGAAGTGAAAAACAGGGGCCTCTTGTTCCTGGACAAACTCGTGTTGCAAGGCCAGGACCGCGAAGGCAACCCCATGAAGTCGAACCTGCGCTTCCTGCAGGAAAAAACGCACACGTTGCTGGAATTCTAACCCTGTTGCCGCTTTTACGCGTCAGGCAACACGCACGACTGCGCATTTTGGAGGCAGTGCCCGCTTATGGATATTGAAAAACGCACTCTGCTGCTCACTGAGCGGCTCAAATACATACAAGACGTTTTTGGTGACAAGGAAAACGCCAACGTCAAGCTGCTGAAGTCAAAGCTCGACGAATTCCTGCTCAAAGAGCGGGAAATGGATATTCCTACAAAAGTCCGGCAACTTACATCCCTGGATGATCTTTTCAGCTTTCTTGAAGCAAAGCTGGAAAAAGAACTCACGCCCATGGATAAGGTGCGCATAGTACGCCACCCGCAGCGTATCTGCCTCAAGGACATCCTGGAAAACGTGTATGACAACTACACCGAAATAGGTGGTCAGGACGAATACAGCATCGACCCGAGCATGCTGATTGCCCGCGCCTACATCACCCGACGCTCCGGCAAAAAGGTGCACCACCAGCCGGTCATGGTCATCGGCCAGGAAAAGGGGCACGGGCAGGAATTCCGTAACGGCGGTTCGGTCAAGCCCTGGGGCAACGCCAAAGCGCTGAAGTACATGCAGGTTGCGGCCACGGAAAATATCCCCATCCACACCTATGTCTTCACGCCCGGCTCCTACCCCATTGAGGACTACCCCGGCGCTGCACAGCAGATCGCCCGAAACCTCTATGAAATGTCCGGATTTGCTGTGCCCATTATCTCCGTCTTTTCCGAAGGCGGTTCGGGCGGCGCAGAAGCCATCGGCCTGGGCGACCGCAGACTCATGCTTTCCCATGGGTACTACTCGGTAATCTCTCCCGAGGGCGCCGCCGCCATTGAAGGCAGGCTGCGCCAAGGCATGCGCGCTTCGGGCGAACTGGTTGAACGCTGCGCCCACCAGCTCAAAATCACGGCCCAAGACAACCTGAACAACGGGTACATTGACCGTGTGATTCAGGAACCGCCGCTGGGCGCACGTCCTGAGCACTATGACTTTTTCAAGCAGCTCCGGCAGGAAGTCATCCGCGCCACAGACGAAGTCGTGCTCGACGTAAAGGGTATCCAGCTCTTTCGCGCCATGGCTCTGAGACGCTACCGCGGTGGCAAAAGCAAGAACATGCCTGACCTCGACAGCATATACGTGCGCTGGCACCTGGGCACCGGCGCCCGCGAAAGCCTGCTGGCCCGGCGCTATTCGCGCTTCATGCGCATGAGCCGCCACGCCCGCATGGATAAACGCAGCTCCAGCAAACGTTTCTACTCTTTTGCCTACGATCTGGGGTGGTCCATATATTCCTTCTTCAGGTACGATTTCCTGCGCAAGCACCAAAAAAAGGTCTCCAACACCGTGGAGGAAATCGGCGCAGAAGCTCACCTCGTCTGCAACAAGGTCTTTGGCCCCTGTCGCGAGATGCTCAAGCGCATCACTCCTTCCAAGGACCAGCAGGACAAGGCGCAGCAACTCACCCAGCTCTCCGCCTGGGATGAAGAAAGTGAGCCCAGGTCATCCTGGGGGTGGGTCAGCCCCCGAGCCAAGGACGACAAGGCAGTCACCTGCCCCAATGCCGCGACACACGGCTGCCTGGATCTTTGGGCGCCCGACCTTTTTGGTGAATTCGCAGGTGTCTGCAACTATTGTGGGCATCATTTTCCCATGGAATACCAATGGTACCTGGCCAATGTCTTTGATCCAGGCTCCATCTATGAATTCAGTTCTGAAATCGAAAGCAAGAACCCCCTGGGCTATCAAGGGTTCGACGCAAAATTGGAACAGGCCAAAGACAAGAGCGGCCAGAAAAGCGCATGCATGACCTTTGAAGCGCGCATACAAAATCTGCGTGTGGTCGTCGCCATGCTCATGGGTAACTTCCGTGGCGGTACTGTAGGAGCTGCTGAGGGCGAAAAATTCGTCCGCGCCGCCGACCGCGCCCGCCGCAAGCACTTCCCGTTCCTGGCCTACGTGCACGGTACCGCCGGCATCCGCATCCAGGAAGGCGTCAACGGAGTCATTCAAATGCCCCGCTGCACCCTGGCCGTGCGCCGCTATATCGACGCCGGGGGCCTGTATCTGGTTCTCTACGACACCAACTCTTACGCCGGCCCCGTAGCCAGTTTCCTGGGCTGCTCTCCGTATCAGTTCTCCATCCGCTCCGCCAATATCGGCTTTGCCGGTCCCGGCGTCATCAAGGAGACTACGGGCATAGATATACCCCCTGACTACCACAAGGCGTACAGCGCCCTGTCCAGGGGGCACATCCAAGGCATCTGGGACCGCCGTACCGTGAGACGCAACCTGTATCAGTCGCTCTTGACCATGGGCGGCAGAAACCTCTACTACCGCTAGGCGAGGAGGAAAGCACAGTGCTGGACGTCGCCAGTTTGCTGGAAGAAATTAAAGCCTCGCCCTATGAGGAGCACGAAATCTACGCTCCCCACACGGGCACTGTGACCTTTGCCGAGATCGAACCCGGCAGCAAGGTGCATGGCCCACAGGGAACCTGGCGTGAAAAGCCCGGAACCCTGCTGTTGCAAATAGAGCGCGAGCGCAACAAAAAATCGATCAATGCCCCGCTGAAAGGGGAAGTAGCCGCCATATACGATGAACATGCCGATAAATTCGTAGAGGCGGGAACCCCTCTTGTCAGGCTGCGGCACTACCTCTCCAAGGAAGAGGTCGTGTCCAGAATTCTCAAGGAAGCCCTGTATCTTTTCAAGGCGCCAGAGCGCGCCGCCTATTATTTTGTCCCGGATCTGGACAAGAAGGTAAAGGCGTCAGGCCCCAAGTCCATCACGGCCCACGACGGCATGGAAATGTTCATCATGTCGCGAATGAAGCGTGAAACCTCTATCAATTATCAAGGGCCTGAAGGCGTCATCTACGCGGTGTACTTTCAGTATAACGAAGTCAAGGATGCAGGCGATCCACTCATTGGTGTCTGCCCCCCTGACCAGTTCCAGCTCATTAACGACGTGGTCATGCGCGTCCAGACCGAATGGGAAGAGCCGGCGTAAGCCTGTTCTTCACCGCAAAGGGCGATACCATGGGCAAACATCTGCAAATCCGCGTAATGGCGCAAACCTGGAATCCAGAGGCCGTCTGCAAGGCTTGGCCCATGCTTTGCGCCACGGCAGAGCCTGCCAGCAAGACGGAAGCAGGCAGCAAGGCGCTCAGCGATGTACTGGCCCTTGTACAGGCGTTGCAAGACAGCCTTGAGTTTGGCCCCTGGAGCAAGGCGTATGTAAAAGCCCTCGAACCTGGCGTGCAACGCGCTGTTTCGCTCAAAAAGCAGCTTGAAGACGCCCTGGCTGACTGGAACCCGACCCAGGCCAACACGCTGAGTGACCGCCTGGAAGATGAATTGAACAGCCTTGAACGTGAGGCTGCAAAGGCCCCGGATTCACCATTGCCCTATCGCCCCTGACGGGCATACAAGCAAATGCGTGAAGGGGACTTACCCGAAATTCACACGGTCTGTGCACCGTGTCTGCAAGAACGACAAACGGCGCTCCACCGCCGTGTAAGGAGGAATCTATGGCTGCAACCCTGAACAAGGTCATGCTCATCGGCCGCCTGGGCCGTGACCCCGAACTGCGCTACGCGCAAAACGGCACTCCCGTAGCCAATATGCGCATCGCCACGGACGAATCCTATACCGACCGCTCCGGCAACCGGGTGGACAAAGCCGAATGGCACAGCGTTGTTGTTTGGGACCGCCAGGCTGAAAACTGCAACAACTATCTCTCCAAGGGGAGCCTTGTTTTTGTGGAAGGCAGCCTGCAGACCAGACAGTGGCAGGACCAGCAAGGACAGAACCGCTACACCACTGAAATCAGAGCCCAGCGCATCCAGTTTCTGGATACACGCTCCAAACAAGGGGGCGGTCAGCAAGGCGGTGGCGGAGGTGGTGGTTACCAGGGCGGCGGCGGTGGCGGCGGCTACTCCAACGATCCAGGTCCCGGCCCGGACGATATGGGGCCCGCGTTCCCAAGCGAAGCCAGTGGCATGGACGACGTGCCGTTCTAGTCTTCTCTCGAAAGAGTCACGAGGGGGGAGTCGATTGTAATCGGCTCCCCCTTCTTTTTTTCAGATTGCTACTTCTTTTCCAGGATTGCTTCCAACGCCTGGGCGAATTTTTCCAGGTCCTCCTGCTCCACAACCAAAGGAGGCAGCAGCCGCAGTACCCGCTCCTGCGTACAGTTCAATACGAATCCCTGCTCAAAGAGCTCCTTCCACACTTCCTGGGCCGGAAACGCCAGCTCAATGCCGAGCATCAGGCCGACACCGCGCACGGAAGCCACCTTTTCCGGGAATTTCTTCTTGATGGAGGCAAAACGCAGCAAGGCCCACGCGCCCAGCTCTGCAGCGCGTTCCGCGAGTTTTTCATCCTTCAGGATACGCAACACCTCCAAGCCGACAGCGGCAAGTACAGGGCCACCTCCAAAGGTGGTTGCGTGGCTGCCTGGGGCAAAGCCCTTAGCGATTTCTTCCTTGGCCAGCATGGCTCCCATGGGCAACCCGTTGGCAAGGCCTTTTGCCGTGGTGAATATGTCGGGCTCAAGCCCGTAGCGCTGGAAAGACCAAAAGGCGCCCGTCCTGCAAAAACCGGTCTGTACTTCATCCACAATGAAAAGGATGTCGCGTTCTTTACACAAGCGCTGTACGGCCTGGGCAAAATCAGGATCCATGACGCGGATGCCGCCCTCCCCCTGCACCAGCTCTATGATGACAGCCGCGGTTTTATCACTGAGCAGCGTTTCCAGGCCGGCGGCATCATTCCAAGGGGCATATTTGAAACCGGGCAACAGAGGGGCAAACCCATCGTGCAGACGCTGCTGCCCTGTGGCAGCAAGAGACCCCATGGTGCGCCCGTGGAAAGAACCCTGCAAGGAGATCACCTCATAGGCATTGCGTTCCTTGACCTTGCTCATATAACGGCGCGCCAGTTTGATGGCGGCTTCATTGGCTTCCGCACCCGAGTTGCAGAAAAAGACCCTGTCCATATTGCAGGTGGCGCATAGCCCTTCGGCCAGCAGCACCTGTTTTTCAGTATAAAAAAGGTTGGAGACATGTACGAGCTCGGCGGCCTGTTCCGCCATGACCTTTGCCAGCTCGGGGCGCGCATGCCCCAGGTTGCAAACGGCAAGCCCTGCAAGCAGGTCTATATATTCGCGGCCATCGAGGTCATACAGTCGGCACCCCTGGGCTCGGGACACGGCCAGGGGATAACGGCCGTAAGTAGTGCACATGACTTTTGCGTCCCTTTGTTTGAGCTCATCGAAGCTCATGCCCATGATCAAGTACCTCCTGATGTATGGTTACACCGGGCCTTACCCCGGAAAATACGAATACGGCCAAACGTGTGGCCAGTTGAACAGCACAAAAAACGCGCTTACGCCCCTTGCTTCACAGTGTCCAGTACGGCTTGCAACACACCGGGGATATCAAGGGCGGAAGTGTCAATGACCACCGCGTCTGCAGCGGGTTTAAGAGGCGCAATGGCCCGGGTGCGGTCTTGTTCATCCCGAGCGCGAATCTGCTCAGCCAGTTTATCCAGATCAGCAGCCTGCCCCATTTCCTGTAGCTGTTTATAGCGTCTCTGCGCACGCACTTCGGGCGTCGCATCGAGAAAAAATTTGTGCCTTGCCTCAGGAAAGACAACGGTCCCCATGTCTCTTCCTTCCACGACAAGTGCGGTAGCGCGCCCCAATGCCTGCTGTTGCTCCTTGAGACGCGCCCTGACAGGTGCGCGCTTGGCCAATGTGGAGGCCAGCATCCCCACTTCTTCGGTTCTGATTGCTGCGCCTAAAACCTGCCCATTGCACAGCAGCCCTCGTGCATCCAGGCCAAATTCAAGACTTTCAAGACGCGAGGCCAGCTCTGCCTCCTCCCACGCATTGGCGTCTTCGCCCAAATAAAAAGCCACTGCGCGAAACATGGCGCCGGTGTCCAGATATGCCAGGCCCAATTCCTTTGCAGCCATGCGGGCGATGGTGGTCTTGCCAACCCCGGCCGGGCCGTCCAAAGTCACTATTTCGAGTCCCATGGTCATACGCCCCCGTCTGCCTGCAGGACGTTGCGCATCACCTCCAGGCAGGTCTGGTTCTCTTTCTCGCTTCCAATACTCACACGCAGCAGTTCCGGCATGCCGTAACTCTTCAAGGGGCGGATAATCACCCCTTTGGCCAACATGCCCTCAAAAAGCGCAATGGCGTCAACTCCTGAAGGAGGCGCCAGCAGCAGAAAGTTGGCCTGAGAAGGCCATACCTTGCACCCCAGTTCCGTAAATCCTTTGGTCAGCACCTCGCGGCCATTGGTGACGGCTTCGAGTGAGGCCTGGTAAAACAACTTGTCTTCTAGTGCGGCCAGCCCGGCTTCCTCTGCCAGAATGTTTACACTGAAAGGCATCCTGACCCGCCACATGTAGTCTGCCAGCCAGGCAGGAAATATACCGTACCCCAGACGCAGGCCAGCCAGGCCGAACATCTTGGAAAATGTCCGCAACAGCACGACATTTTGATATTTTTCGGGCTCTGCTGCCAGTCTGGGCAACAGGCAGTATTTTTCCATGGGCAGGGCAAAATCAATATAGGCTTCATCCACCACCAGCAGGCAATTTTGTGGCAGACGACCTGCAAAATCAGCCAGTTCGTCGGCCGTTATCGCCAGGCCGGAAGGATTATCCGGACTGGTAATGAAAACAATGCCCGTGTGCTCGTTCACTGCCGCCAGCAATCCTTTCAGATCAGGCCTGAAGTCATTGAGCAGCGGCACTTGACGGAACCCAACGCCACACAACCGGGCCTGGAGCTCATACATGCTGAAGCATGGAATAGATGCCAGGACTTCTTCCCCAGCCGGATGCACTGGACAATCAGAGGTGCGCACACGAACACGAATGAGCAAATCAATAAGCTCATCCGAACCATTCCCCACTACGATACGGTCTGGCGTGACACCAAGATGCTCTGCCAAAGCACGAACAAGCCGGGGATTACCCGCCTGCGGGTAGCGGAAAACCATGTTCGCCTTGTCCTGGATGCGCTTTTGCACCACAGGAGAAACACCAAGAGGGTTTTCGTTGCTCGCCAATTTGATCACCTGGGTCAGGCCATGGCGCTCCTGAATTTCTTCTATGGAAAGACCGGGCGTGTACGGCGTGAATTGCAGGACTTCAGACCTGAGCGTCAAAGACATGGCCGCGCCCTGCTGTTTCTTGTTTTCCTTTTTGGTGTCTTTTTGGCTGGAAGGCATTTCTTCTCCCTGGAAAGGTGCTGGTTACTGGTCAGTTTGTGCGGAAAATGGTGATAGAGCCTTTGGACGTGCTTGGCAAGAATGTGAGGCCGGGGGCGATTGAACACAAACGCGCAAAACGCCCCCGAAAATGAACCGCAGAAGTTGCACAAACCAACTGCAATGGTTCAATCCAGGGGCGTCCGTCGTCAGAAAGACTAAAACCGGCTTCTGGTGACATAGAAGCCGGACATGGTTACAGCCTTACGGTCGTACTGTCAGCACGGGCTTTGCCGAGCTTTTGACCACCTTTTCAGCCACGGAGCCAAAAAGGATGCGGTCTATGCCGGTGCGGCCATGGGTGCCCATGACAATAAGGTCGATCTGGTCGTCTTCCGCGGCCTTGAGGATTTCTTCCGCCGCGTAGCCAGTTACAACCCTGCCCTCTACATCCAGATTGGGGAAGTTCTCTTCCAGATAGGTTTCCATCGTCTTCTCTGCACCGGCCACAATCTCGCCCACAAAATTCTCAATGGAATTGGGCGGCACATGAAAGCCGACATACTGGGACAACGAAGGCGCCGCATAGAGCACCAACAGCTTTGCATCATGCTTGGTTGCGAGCGTCTTGGCGTATTCGGCCACCTTGTTTCCGGAATCTGAGAAATCCACCGCACAAAGTATCTTCTTAATTTCGATCACGATATGTTCCTCCCGGGCTGTACGGCCCTGTTCGCGTGTTCATGCCGCCTGCCGGATGCCCCTGCAGTATTTTCGCGGGCCTCGCCATCACGTTATCACAGGTTCTCTTCCAGCATTTGCGACCCTAAAGCGGCAGTCAGAAACTACCGATAGATTCTGTATATTTAATGCCAGAACAGGGAACGTTAGACAAGGCATATTTCATGGTTTACTATTATTAACGATACAACCCGGCAGAAAAGGCATTCCTGCCGCTTTTCTGCCCGCTTGCCGTCAGGGCACAAGGCAAAAGATGCCGCCCCAGACTCATGATTTCAACAGGTTACAGGCTTTTCGGAATTGGCAAGCTTATTGCTTGTACAGGACAAACACGAACGAGGTGAGCAATGAAGATCCGGACTGATTACTCTACCCAAATGCAGGAACAGCAGCGGGTGAGATCGACGGAAGAAACACGGAAGTTCGGCGAAATGCTCGCACAGGAAGTGCAGAAGTCCTCATCCGAACAGTCGGAAAACGTGGCGTCGCTTACAAAGGGCGCCGGGGTCCTGGGCGCCGGTTCACTGGCCGCAGTTGAAGGCGCCTCGCCATTGGAATCATTGAGCGAGACAGAGCAGAAGGTCATGGAAAACATTGATGGCGTCTTGAGCAAATGGGAAAATTATGCCCAATCCTTGAGCACCCCCCTGGCCGAAGAGAGCCTCAAGCAGGCGTACGACATGCTCGAAAGTATCCAAACCGACGTAGAGCGCATCAAGGCGGCAACTCCCGACCTCGGGAACCAGAACCCCTCGCTCAAGTCCATGGTCGACGAACTTGAGATCATGACTGTCACAGAACAATTCAAGTTCAACCGCGGAGACTACCTCTAGGAGTGGAGGTGGTCTCCCGTTCCACCTTGGCGAAAGTTGGCGGCTAAGTACTTTATGCCGTCGCTGCATACTCGCCAAGCGCCGTGTACTCCGGCCCTGACGGGCGCAGTGTGCTCTGCCAGAGCACAAAACGATCCACCGTGATTTCAGGCCACGCCCTGGCCTGCAGGTCACGCAGCAAAGCAGTCCAACGCCCGCCCTTCGCATCGGCTGGCAAGGCGTTTTTGACCCTTGCCAGTGTCAAATGCGGTCGAAACGCCCTCTCCTCTCGCGGAAAGCCCAGCGCAGCCAGGCTCCTGTCCACTGCTCCGGCCAGGCGCACACACTCGCTGGCGCCCTTTACAAGACCGCACCACACCACTCTGGGGCGCACCCTGCCATCAGAACGCGGGGGTGGGAAAAAACCGCCACCAGCCGCCTGTAACAAAAACGCCCGCCACTCTATTGCAGCCAGAACCTGCTTGAGAGGCTCCACATCCTCACGCGCCACCTTGCCTAAAAACTTCAGGGTCAAATGCCAGTTGCCTTCACGGGTCCAGCTCAGACGCGACGCAAGCCGCCTCCCCCAATCCGCATGAAGAACCGCAAGCCCCTGCTGATAGGCATCAGGGAGGGGCACGCCTATAAACAATCGCAATGCGCCCTGCTCCATCAAAACACCTTACTCTGTCGTTTGGTCCGAATGTATGTGTGGAACAAGCCCCAGCAGCATTGTAACCGCCATGGCCACGCTTTGCTCACGCACAGCAGCGCGATCACCCCTGAAAAGATACGATTCCGCCACCGTAACACCAGCAACACACGCTCCGATCCAGACCGTGCCCACGGGTTTTTCCACACTGCCGCCTCCAGGACCGGCAACACCAGAAATTCCGACGCCAACATCAACGCCAAGGAGTTTGCACACTCCAGCCGCCATGCCGCGCACGGTCTCGCCGCTTACGGCGCCATGCTCTGCAATGATGGCTTCCGGCACCTGCAACAAACCGGTCTTCATCGCATTGGAGTAGGAAACCACCCCCCCTTCATACCAGGTGGAGCTCCCGGGAAGGGCGGTGAGCACCCCTCCTAAAAGCCCGCCCGTGCACGATTCTGCCGTGGCCATGCGCCAGTTGTTATGCATCAGGGCCGCAGCAAGGGCCTGAACCTTTTCCATAAGTGACGGGTCTATTTCGTTCATGCTCGTAGATCGTGTTGATGTTTCAATGGAGAATCAAACCTATCAGGAGCACTCCATGTGCTCAAGAACATGGGATGAAGAACCGTTCGGAAATGCCCATGAACACAATCTGCGCGTATTGTCTTATACGGCTGTCGTCACCTGTCTTCTACATTTCTTCATGCCTTGAACAGTAATGTGACTTGACAATAATCACCCTGTAACCCAACTTAATAATTTGTTATTTGCAGACATTTGTATTGAAAGATATTCAACAACCCAATTGTTGTATTTGGTTTACAAAAAAGCGCGGTGTCCATGGAAAAGGCGTTCCCCTCTCAGACCCCACCGATGACGTTTCATGATGCCCGGGTATGGTGCGTAATACTCATTTTTGCCTGTATTGCCCTGTATAGCTGGACGATCAACTTCCCTCTTGTATACGACGACATCCTCAACATCGCGCAGAACAGCAGCATTCGCTCCTTGTCCCCTCCCTGGAAGCCTCTGATTCCACAGAAACTCTCTTCATACAGTGGCCGTCCTTTCACCAACTTCACTTTCGCCATAACCTACGCCATCAGCGGCACTGCTCCCTGGGCACACAGGGCGTTCAACATCCTTATCCACCTGGCAACGGCTCTCATCCTTTTCATGCTTGTGCGCCGTGTGCTTTCCGATGGTCTCTTTGGCAAGAGACTGAAAAAAAACGCTGTGCCAGTGGCAGGTTTTGGGGCGTTGCTCTGGATGATTCACCCGGTCAATACTCTGGCGGTGACGTACATAACACAGCGGGCCGAATCACTGATGGCCCTCTTTCTCGTCGCAACGCTGTATTGCGCGTATAAGAGTCTGCAGCCGGACAGCTCGAAAAAATGGGCCTTCTTTGCAGGCGTGTTCTGTTTTCTTGGCGCTGGCACCAAAGAAGTCATCGCCGTAGCTCCACTTTTAGTGCTGGCGTTTGATTGGCTTTTTATCTCTAAAGGCCCCATTAAGGCCCTGCGAAATTCTCCAATTTTATATTTGTTTTTGTCCAGTTGCTGGTTATTGCTGGCGCCTCTCACACTGACTGGCAGGCAGGCGGCAACGGGTTCGATGATGCAAGACCCGGATGTCCTGGGCTACCTGACTACCCAAATGGGAGTAATTGTCCATTACCTGAAACAGATAATATGGCCTTTCAACCTTGCATTTGATTACGATTGGCCACTGGTTGGGCTGCAGGATGTCTGGCTGGAAACGCTTTGCATTGCAGTTTTGTTAGGCGTCACGTTTGTAGGAATTTTCAAGCGAAAGGGATGGGCGTTTCTTCTCTTTGCTTTTTTTCTGGTGCTTGCCCCCACATCAAGCATTCTCCCTATTTCTCTCGTAGCCTGCGATTATCGCGTGTACCTGCCACTGGCCTTTCTCTCCATCCTTTTCACTACAGCCCTGGTGCTACTTGCGGGACGAATCCATGCATCCCGGCAAGTTATCTTTCTTGCTGGTTTATTTCTCGTCCTGGTGCTCGGTGCAACCACCGTCTCACGTAATAGAGACTTTTCAAGTTCGCTCAGGCTCTGGGAAGATACTGTTCAAAAGCAGCCAGAAAATTCAAGGGCGCTGGCCTGGTATGGTGAGGCTCTCGTCCAAGCCTACCAGCCAGAAAGGGGGCTGCCATTCCTGCAAAAAGCTTTGCAACTCGCACCTGGTAACCACAAGACCATGTGCAAAATTGCTCTTGCGCTTCACTTTTTGGGTAAGAATCAAGAAGCACTCGACTACGTACAACAGGCAGAAGGTATACTGCCAGGATATATTCCTGCCATTCGTTTAAAGCCGGTTCTGCTCTTGGAGTTGGATAGAAAAGAAGAGGCCCTTAAGGCCCTTGAAAAGCTTGAGAGTCATCGTCCTAAGGACCCGCTTGTGATCGAACTCCGCAAATCGCTGGACACACCTGCAGCGCCTCAGCAACAGAAATCAACAATAGAAGGCGAATAGGAGTATTTCATCCAAAAATGCCTCGCTCGCATCCATCTTTACGGATGGTCACAATGGTCAGAAGGATACTCACAGCATTGGAGTACTACCGTTTTTTTATTTTCTCATCCCTTGAGGGGATTGAATACTCGAATTGAGTGGAGCAAAATGGAGATTGGTCAGCCTTCACACCAGGTATTCACTGCCCTAAAACAACTTACCCTGCAGCACCTTTGTCCCTTCTCCCCGGTTTGACACTGCTCACCACCAGTCTTACAAATCATATCCATGTGCGCCTTTTTCCCATGCCGCCCTTTGTGGCGTAGACCAAGAGCAGACCAATGAGCCATTTCGATGATTTTTGTGATTCTCTGTCCCAGGAAACCCTTCTTGAGATGGCTGAGAATTTTTTTGGTGAGCGCGTTTCCATAGAGGATGAAAAGGAACGTTTCTGCGCCCAGGCAGTACAACTCAATGAGCAGCGCAAGCAGGCGTTGCGCAAGGCTGCCCTTGTCCATGCCCTGCTGTTTACCGAGGAAAACGCCCATGATTATTACGTCATTCTGGGCGTACCTCCTTCTAAGGTTTTTGCCGAAATAGACCCCGCCAAAGCCAGGATTGACTTCCGCCCCCCGTTTGCCTTCACCAGTAAGGGGCGCTTTATGGAAATATTTCTCAAGGCCTGTGCAGAGCAGCAAAAAGCCTTTGATAATTATATGAATGGGGAATACTACAAGATCCCTGCCGCCATGCAACCCGACACTGCAGGTGCTGGTGACGAAAACAAACGCGAGGGCTATGCCCTGGGTGGTGCAAATGCGCCACAACGTAAACGGCTTTCCATGCATTACAAGCTGCTCACGGATTGGGCCGCGCACATTAACCGCCGTATCCGCAAGGTAAATGAAGGGCTGGCGCCGTCCTGCGTATTGGGATTCGCCCACAATATGAACCCCGAGACCACCGACAAAGAGCGGATTACCGGCGCTACGCTCGACAACTATTGCTGCTCTCTGGACCAATCCCTGGAAATTTCCCTGGTGAGCTGTCATGAACAAGGGGTGCAGCCTTTGCCCGAACTGCCGGACATCGAAAAATTCAAAAAGCCCCTCACTTCATTCGCCAAACAGGTATACAAGGCGCACAAGGCCGAAGCACGGGCGCTTGTAAAACGGCTTACAAGCAAACCGCGGCATTGATGGAGCTTGACAGTAACGCCCCCCCTTTGTAGAGCGCGCAGTGTCCTGGTCGCGTTCCGCCCGGGACTTCACCCATTGTGCACCATAAGTGCCGACACACTCCCACATGCCAGAAAATACAAAGCCCCAACACCGCATATTGCGCAAGTTCGCGTATTTGTTCAGCGCCCACTGGGCACGCGAACTTTTTCAGACCCTGTTCCTGATTTACCTGGCCCGTAACTTCACCACCACTTACGGGCAGTTCATGCTCGCCCTCTCCATAGGGCAGATCGTCCGCTTCGTATCCGAATGCGGGCTGAACCAACACCTGGCCACCATGCTCGCGCGCAAGGCGGATTACCCTACCGCCCTGGCGGCGCAATTCACCCTGCTGAAGCTGGTGCTTCTGGCCATGGCCTGGCTGGGGATGCTGGGATTCATTTTCTGGCAGGATTACGACCCACAGCTTAGATGGCTGGTGGTGATCATTGCCACCGCCGTTGGCATGGAAGCCCTGAACAGCACCTTTTTCGTGGTGCTTCAGATCCTCGGCCGGCAGGATGTAGAGGGCAGGCTCAAGACAATCTCCGCAGGCATCGGCTTCGGTTATGGCCTTGGGGCCCTGTTTCTAGGCATGCCTCCCGTGGGTGTTGCGTTTTTCAAGCTGGTGGAAACGGCCAGCAACATGACCGGCGCCTTCACCAGTGTCATGCGGCGCGCAAAATTTCATATCGATTGGAAAAAACTGGGGACGGTCTGGGAGACCTGGAAAAGCAGCATTGTCTTTACCGGCATGGCCGTAGTCTCCATTTTTTACAATAAAATTAACATCTTCTTTCTGCAAAACGCCAGCGGTGCAGACGGCGTTGCCCAGTACAGCGTGACCTGGCAGACCATTGAAGGCATTTGCTCCATGGTTTCGGGCATGCTCTTGGGGCGCGTCATGTTTCCCATTTTCGCCAAACTGTGGATGAACGACAAGGATGCGTTCCGCTCCCTTGCCAGAACGTCCTCGCGCTGGCTCATGGCAGCCGCCATCTGCGTCATGTTCGTGCTGTTCATTGAAAGCGATCGCATCATCCTTTTGATTTACGGCCCGGAATACCAGGCCGCGGTCTGGATGCAGAAGTATCTTGTATTCTCCATCATCTTCGCTTTTATCCACAACCTGGCCGTATACCTCATGATCAGCTCTCATAAGCAAACCCTGCTGTTGGGCTTTTTTGTGGCCGGGCTGGTGGTGAACCTCATATTGTGCATGACCCTCATCCCTCACGACCCCTTGCTGGGCACAGCCCTTGCCATTGTCATCACAAAAGGATTTGTCGCGTTACTCTCCGTTGGGTACTGCCAGTACCGTTTCAACATGATTGACTTCAAATCAGTCTTCCAGTTGCTCTTGGCCATGAGCATAGGCGCAGCCCTTTATTACGGGGGGCACGAATATCTTTTTCGCGAAGCGGGAGAAGTACTGGCGCTCGTGCCCGTGCTCTGGCTGACACTGCGCTGGAAAAAGGATTTTGAGCGCAAAAGCGGCAGAGCCAACAATTGATTCCAGCCGTAACCTCATTGAAACTGGATTCGCACTGCTCTTCAGTGTAGCATGCTGCACACGGCAGCTGAGATCGTAGTGAAGAAGCAAGGCGGGTTGCATACCGCCTGCTATCCGCAAACACATATCGGACACAGACATGAGCAAAGATTTCTCAAAAGTGATGCAGGAATTCCGCGAAAAAAAAGTGGTCGTGGAATCCCCACCTCCAGTCGTCTACCTGGAATCGGTTAGAGGTTGCGTATACACCTGCGCTATGTGCCATATTCGCGGCACCAAGCCCGTACGCGCCGACGAACAGCTCCTGAACGCCATGGAGCCCTATTATAAGGATATGGAAGTCTTAGCGATTCACGGACTGGGCGAGCCATTGCTGGCGGATTTGGACTACTTCGTGGACCGCGCCGTGGAAAACGACCTGGTGTTACACATGAACACCACCGCCTTCTTCCTGAACAAAAAAGTGGCCGAAAAACTTGCCCGCACACGTCTTTCCATCCGTTTTTCCATCCACTCCGGCCGACCTGAAACCTACCGCCGCGTCATGGGGCAGGACTTCGACAAAATAAAACGCAACATCGCCTATCTCGTGGAGCGGTGTGAAGCCACGGGCAAGCACCCCTACCTGGGTTTCTCCTTCATCGTCATGAAGGAAAATATCGATGAAATCGAAGATTTCCTGCGCCTTGCAGCGGAGCTGAAGATACCGGAAGTCCGCTTCCAAAAGCTCAACCCCAACTGGTACTCCCTCAAGGGGCAAAAGATGCCCGACAGGGATTTTACCTTCAGCTATTACCAACAATTCAATCGTGATGTTATCCGCACCTTCCTGGAGCGCAAGGCCGACTACGAGGCGCTGGGCAAGGAGTTGGGGCTGAATATCGGGTGGGGCACCATGCCCAAATCCTTGTTCGGCGGTTATAATTGGAAAAACACGGTGAACAGCGCCAGTAAAGCCATTACCGGGCGCAACGTTTTCCCCATCAACCTGCGCAAAGGTTCCTGCATGGCGCCCTGGTTCGGCCAGCTGCTTGTGCGGCAAAGCGGTAAAGTCTCGCTATGCTGCGCAGCACCGCAATACGTTCTGGGCAATCTGCAGGAAAACAGCCTTCAGGAAATCTGGAACGGACAGCGTATGCGCGAAGTTCGCGAGGACTTCAACAAGGGGCGTATCCCACGCGTATGTGGCTTCTGCCATGGTTTCCACTTTGAAAATTACCCCTCCAATGCCTTCACCGCCCTGCGTGGCGCTGGAGCCTGACCCCGAAGGAGCCCGATATGGAGAACAGGTTTTGTCAGTTCTATTCGATGCGCCGCCCAGCTTTCGCTGCCCTGCTATTCGGTTTGCTGACGTTCCTGACGCTCTGTACCGGCTTTTTCTTTACAGCCGTCGCCGCTGAGCAGCCCGGAAACACCGACTCGGTGGAAATGGACCCGAACCGCCCCCGCCGGTATGTGTACGGGTATGATCGCGCCTTCCCGCCTTTTTCCTATGAACGGGAAGGAAAGGTGGAAGGGTTTGACATTGAGTTGCTGCGCGCAGTGCTTGAGGGGCATAACATTAAATTGATGCCCCGCCCCCTTGAATGGGGGGAAGTCTTGCTCCAGCTCTCCTCCGGCAACGTGCAGGTCAGCTCCGGCATGATCAAGACCGAACAGCGTAAATTGCTGTATACGTTTACCGAGCGCCCTGTCATCCCTTTGCGAGCCCGCTTCTTTATGAAAGATTTCAAGCGCGTAGCCAACCTTTCCGAAATGGCTGCAAAGCGGGTGGGGGTAAAAAAGGATTCCCTGTACGAAACAATGCTCAAGATGCGCGGGGGGGTGATAGTTGTCACCTTTCCCTCTGATCTGGAAGCCTTGCAGGCGGTACAGGCTGAACAGGTGGATGCCTATTTCGGGGCGGATCGAACCGCCTACTTTCTGATGCAGAAGGTGGGCATCCAGGGCATAAGCCCGTGTTGCACGCCCCTTGCTGTGGTGAACGTGTATTACGCCGTCTACCGGGAAGACAAGGAACTGGCCAAGATGATCGATAGTGGCCTGCGCCAAGTCCGTGAATCAGGCGAATACGACCGGATTTTCCGCAAATGGTTTGTCACAGAAATCACACAGGAGCAGATCAAAGACCTGATCTCAAAAGCCACCGAAGCAGCGGCGTATGCCTACGCTCCTTATTCTGAGCAGGCGTTTGGTGCAGCAGTGATGGGGCGTACCGGCACCATCTACACAGGGTGCAACGTGGAAAACGGGCTTTCCCAGCTCAATGCCAGTGCCCTGCAAGTGGCAGTGCACAATGCCGTGGCGGCAGGTGAATCAGACTTTGTTGCTGCTGTTAATGTGCGCAGCGATGGCGCCCCTGTTGCGCCCTCTGCTGAAGAACGCAGACTGCTTTTTGAATTCGGGCCTGAAATTCTTGTTGTTACAGAACCCCGTAAAGGCACTTATCAGACATTAATGGTAACGCAGTTGCTGCCCTACCCTCAGGATCAGGAAAGTGAAACCATCCTTGAATCCGTTAATTGACAAGCCCTTGCGACTGCGCCAAGAATAGCTGACTATCAATTTTAGGGCGATGCCCACCCTGCAGGAGCACGCAGATGGAAGACCACAGAAAGCGAACACGGGTGGAAGGTAAATTCAAGGGTAAACTCGAATTTGCTTCCCGCTCCCTGGCCATGACTACGGAAAACGTGAGTTTGAAGGGAGTGCTGTGCGATATCGATACCCCAGACGCCCCACCACCAAAAAGCGGCGATAACTGCCTTGTCGTGCTGCCGTTGACTCAGGAAACGGAGCTTTCCATCCATGGCAAGGTCGTACGTAGCAGCGAGAAGCGCGTGGCTGTAGATTTTACCTCCATGGATGAGGAAAGCTATTCCCACCTCCGCAACATCATCCGTTTTTCATCGACAGATCCGGACGCAATCGACAGAGAACAGGCGCAGGAACCGTTCTTAGATTAGCAGCACAGCTTTTATACAAGAACCGAGAATGAATATTACACCCACCGCTATTCCAGGACTGTGGACAATAGAACCGCGTGTTTTCAAAGACCAGCGTGGGTTTTTCTATGAAAGCTTCAATGCCCGCAAACTTGAAGAACAGGGCATAGAAGCGCCCATTTTCATGCAAGACAACCACGCGCGTTCCGAACAGGCAGGTGTGCTCAGGGGCATGCACTTCCAGACACCACCCATGGCCCAGACAAAGCTTGTGCGAGTTACCAGCGGAAGGGTGCTGGATGTAGTGGTGGACTTGCGCAAAGGCTCCCCTGCCTACGGTCAGTGGCTCTCCTTTGAACTTTCTGCAGACAATTTTCTGCAGTTGTTGATCCCCAAAGGCCTGGCTCATGGTTATCTGACGTTGGAACCGGGGTGCGAATTTCTGTACAAGGTCGATGCTCCCTATTCTCCTGAAAACGATGCAGGCATAGCGTGGGATGACCCGGACCTGGCCATTGTCTGGCCTGAGAAATCTCCTTTGCTTTCCGAAAAGGACACGCATCTTTCTTCCTTTGCAGATTTCGACTCTCCTTTTACGTTTTGATCCACTACAAAACTGGTTTGCGAACCAAAGAAGCAAAAAGTTTTCTTTTTGCTCCAAATAAAAAGCAAAGCCGATAACTTGGCTTACTTTTTGGCCTGGAGAAAAAATTTACGGCCAGAATTTCCCCCTTGTCTTGTGGGAAGATGCATACGCCGAAGCCTTGAAGATTCTGGAAAAATAGCAGCAACCGAGGCCTGACAAGGAATTGTGAGGTGGCGAAAATTTTCACGATATGACTGCTCGTGAATTGTTTCACCTTGACATAAATCAAGTCTCGCAGGTAGAAGACTTGTCGTTACGCAGAGGTATTTCCTTTATTTTCAATTCTAAATGAGGCGGATAGGGATATGGAGGACAGGAAAGGCATGGTCTCTGGCGAACAGGAAAAGGGGCAGTGCTCGTGCTCTGTCTTGCCCTTTTTCTTCGGTATCGTCGTGGCCCTCGTGGCAGGGTGGTGGCTCTTTCCCAAAGCGCTGTTCAGCGAAGAGCATCAGCCTGTTCACTTCAGCCACGTGGTGCATATCGAAGAAGCTGGCATGGAGTGCGATACGTGTCACTACTTCAACGAGGACGGCACCTACCACGGTATGCCTACGACCGAGGACTGCGCTCAGTGCCACTCCGGCATGATGGGTGAAAGTCATGCAGAAGCACAATTTATCACTGAGTACGTGGAAAAAGAAAAGGAAGTGGACTGGCTGGTATATCAAAAGCAGCCGGACAACGTCTTCTTCAGCCATGCTGTTCACAACATGGAAAACTGTGGCATGTGCCATGATTATGAGCAGCCCGAGTTGTGCTCCGAGTGCCACCCCAATGTGGCCGAGATGGATACCCCTCCGCAATTCAAGAAGAACAGGCTGACCGGGTACAGCAAAGACACGATGAAGATGTACACCTGTGAAGAGTGCCACGCTATCGAGGCCCACAGGGATAACACCAATGCAAGCAACGCCTGTTTCGTGTGCCATAAATAAGCGAGGGTGGAACGATGGGACTTGACAGAAGAGGATTCATCCAATTCCTGGTCGGTGGAGCAGTGGGCACGCTGTTCACGCCCATCCCCTGGAAACTGACTGACGACATATCTATATGGACGCAGAACTGGCCGTGGATTCCGCGCAACCTGAAAGGCGCATCCACGTATGAAAAAACGGTCAGCAAACTCTGCCCCACTAACTGCGGTATCAGCGTACGCAAGGTAGCCGGATTTCCGATCCGCGCCATAGGCGACGCTGACAGCCCGCTTTCCGGCGGCAAGCTGTCCTCCATGGCGGCCGCGGAAGTTCAACTGCTTTACAGCCCTGCTCGCCTCAAGCGCCCCATGGTCAAGGGACCTGACGGTGGATTCAGTGCTGTAACCTGGGATGTCGCCCTGAACCTGATCGAAGAGAAGCTCAGCTCGATCAAGGGCGTTAAAGACAAGCTGGCCGTCGTTTCCGGCGACCAGAACGGCAGCGTGAACGAAGTTCTTTCCGGCTTCTGCAAATTGGCCGGCTCCTCCAACTTCTTCATCATGCCGAGCGAATCCCAGAACGCCATGCGCACCTGGAAGACCGTCATGGGCAACCAGGGGCAGCCTGGTTACGACCTTGAAAACAGCGACTACGTGCTGGCCATCGGCGCTGATATTCTGGAGTCCTGGGGACCGGCTATCCACAACCGCAGGGCTTATTCCGCAAAGCGTCCTCATGGCCAAACGCCTGAGGCTAAGTATGTTTACGCCGGACCGGTGCAGAACAACACCGCCACGGGCGCAGACGAATGGAAGCCCATCAAGCCCGGCACTGAAGGTGTTCTCGCAGCCGCGCTGGTCAATCTTCTCATTGCTGCAGGCAAGAGCATCGAAAGCCCTGAATTCGGCGATCTGCAAGCCGCAGTTAAAGGTTTTGACGCTGACACGGCAGCCAAGATCACCGGTCTTGCTGCAGGGCAGATCAAGGCCTTGGCAGATGAGCTTTCCAAAGCATCCAGCCCTTGTGTGATCGTGGACTCCTCGTTCAACCAGGGCGCAGGCGCTGCTCCCATGATTCTCACCACCGCGCTGAACCTTCTCGCTTCTGGCGGCATTGATCAGCCCGGCGGCATGACCGTGATTCCCGAAATGACCAATGTGGTCGACGCGGCCATGAATATCGAGGAGCGCTACGCCAAGGATCTGGTCAGCTTCCTGGCAGACGGCGGCAGCAAGCCTGAGATGATCGTATTCTACGAAGCCAACCCGGCTTACGCGCTGCCACAGGCCAAGACCATGACCCAGGCCATGGCTGAAATTCCCTTCAAGGTCAGCTTCACCAGCTTCCTTGATGAGACCGCCATGGCTTGCGACGTCGTGCTGCCCACCCCCATGGGGCTGGAGCGTTACGACGATGTCGTGACACCTTACGGTCTGAGCAAGGCCATGTACTTTGGCGTCTATCCCGTGGCGCCCCAATTGGTGCCCGGTCCCGCGGCCCCGGATGTTATTCTGGCGCTGGGCAAGAACCTGGGCATGGACATGGGGTATGACAACTTCAAGAGTGTACTGGACGCCAAGGCCGCTTCCATCGACGCCAGCTTTGACGATCTGCAGGGCGGTTACGAAGAGGCCCCCGGCCTGCTCGGCATCGGCATGCCGAAGCTGAACGCCGCTGTCCTGAGCAAGGCGTTGGCTGCTGCGCCGCAGGGTGCTGCCGAAATATCCCTTGCTCCGGTGGACAAGCTCAACTTCGGTACCTCCACCACGTCCACCCCACCGTTCAACCTCAAGACCGTGCGCGACACCGTGCTTTTGGGCGATCTCTCCTTCATTCACCTGAACGGCGCAACGGCCTCCAAGGTCGGTGTGACGGAAGGCGATCTGGTGAACGTTTCCAGCGATGCCGGTGAGGTCAAGGCACTGGTACACATAGACGAAGGAATTATGCAGGACGTTGTGGCAGCTCCCTTGGGCTTTGGCCACACCGCCTTTGACGACTTCACCCGCGGCAAGGGCAGCAATACGGCCCAGCTGATGAAGGTAGCTGTCGAGCCTGGCAGCAACTTCTCCACCTGGGATGCCACCGCGGTCAAGATCGCAAAAATCTAAGCGCAAGGGACTCTCGTCATGCAAAGCTACGAACACATAGACTTTACCATCAGATGGGGGATGGCCATCGACCTGGATAAGTGCACGGGCTGTGGCGCGTGCATGGTCGCCTGCCAGGCGGAAAACAACGTGCCCATCATGCAACGCAGCGGTTTCGGCAAAATGAACCGGGACCACACCAACAAGCTGCGCTCCATGAACTGGATGCTGGTCTACAAGCTCTCCAACGGCATGAGCTTTCCTGACCACGATACGGCCTTTCTGCCGCGCCCCTGTATGCACTGTGGCATCCCGTCCTGCGTATCCGTCTGTCCTGCCACGGTTACCAAAAAGGACGAAAACGGCGGCATCGTGAGCCAAGTGTACCCCCGCTGCTTCGGCTGCCGGTACTGCATGGCTTCATGCCCGTACCATGCACGTTACTTCAACTGGTACGATCCCGTCTGGCCCGAAGGCATGGAAAAATCCCTTTGTCCGGATGTTTCTGTACGCCCTCGCGGTGTGGTCGAAAAATGCACCTTCTGCCACCATCGCTGGATGAAAGCCAAAGATAAGGCGCGTGTTGAAGGCCGCGATCCTTGGGATCTGGAAGAGAGCGAATACCAGACTTCTTGCACGGAAGCTTGCCCCAACGGCGCCATCATGTTCGGCGACCTGCGCAACCCCGACCACTCCGTGCACAAGGCCGTTTTCAAAGATGAGCCCACTGAAGAACAGTACAAGGCCATGTTTGGTGAATACGGACACGGTCATGGTCATCACGAAGGCGCAGACTACCTGGAGACCTTTCACCCATACGCACGGCGTATGCTTGAGCGTCTCGGCACGTTCCCGCAGGTCTTCTACGTCAGCCGCCGTGAATGGGTTCTGCGTGAACTTGATAACTATCTGCCCGACGAAAAGGTCTAGGGGGAGGATGCAATGAACGATCAAGCACTCTGGCCCGAAGGCACAACACGCTGCTCTTTGTGGCAGTTCCTCGCCTGGCTGGCTTTCATCGGTCTTGGCCTGGCTTGGGGAACATACGCCATATTCTTCATCCTCGGGTTCGGCCTCGGCGTTACCGGCCTGGATGACTATTTTGGATTCGGTCTCTGGATTACTTTTGACCTGGCTGTTATCGCGCTGGGCGCTGGCGCCTTCTTCACCGGGCTGCTGCGCTACATCCTGAATATCGACCAGCTCAAGAACATCATCAACCTGACGGTCATCAAGGGTTTTGTCTGTTACTCAGGCGCCATGATCATTCTTGGCCTTGACGTTGGACAGCCTGCGCGCTCCTGGTTCGGTTTCTGGCACCCCAACGTCCACTCCATGCTGGTAGAAGTTATGTTTTGCATCACCTGCTACCTGGGCGTGCTGACAATCGAATACGTGCCGATGATTCTTGAAAACCGCGTTCTGAACAGAAACAAGCTGATTCACAACATCGCGCACAACTTCCACGTTTACATGCCTCTTTTTGCAGGTATGGGTGCCTTTTTGTCCTTCTTTCACCAAGGCTCCCTGGGTGGCATGTACGGCGTGCTCTTTGCCCGTCCCTTTGCCTTCCGCGAAGGTTTCTTCATCTGGCCCTGGACCTTCTTCCTGTTCGTGCTCAGCGCCATTGCATCCGGCCCGGTTTTCACCGTGATCATCGCACGGTTCATGGAGTTTCTCACCGGTCGCAAGCTGGTAGACTGGAAAACCAAGCAACTCATGGGCAAAATTGCCGGCACCATGCTGTGCATCTACATCGTGTTCAAGATTCTGGACACCTGGGCATGGGCCGCTGGCTACCTGCCCAGTGTTGGACTGACCTTTGACCAGATGTTCAACGAGGTTTACGGCTCCTGGCTGCTCTGGACTGAAATCGGTCTCTGCGGTGTTGTTCCTGCGGTACTGCTCATCGTACCTTCTCTGCGCAACAATCCCGCCCTCTTCTATACTGCAGCCGCCCTCGACTGTATCGGTGTCATAATCAACCGCTTCGTCTTCACCGTTCAGGCCTTGGCCATTCCGGTGATGCCTTTTGACAAGTGGCAGAGCTACGTACCGAACTGGGCTGAATGGGCGCCTTCCGTACTTGTCATTGCCTACGGCTTCCTCATCTTCTCCCTGAGCTACCGTTACCTGCCTATCTTCCCGCAGGAGCGTAAACTCAACGCCTAGGCATCTGCGCCCGTAATTACCGCACCCTTGAACGGGGCTGGCAAAACGCCAGCCCCGTTTTTTTATCTCCATCGCACGCCAACTCCCCCGCTCTATTTATTCAAGAGATACGCGGCAACTGCCCCCCCTTTGCCATACCGCACAGAAAGCTCCACTCCATTACATGGAGCAACCTACGTTCTTGGTTCTGGAAGGAATGAGCGTCTACAAAGGGAATCTGTTGGTAAACACGAGGAGTCAGTGAGCGCCCTTGCGCTCCTTGCGGATGGTGTTTCTTTAGCCGAGGAGGTCCAGGGCCAGAGGTATGGTGACCATGGCTATAAGCGTCTGCACAGTTATGATGGACGCCATGAGTCTGTCATCTCCCCCCATCTGTCTGGCCAGAATAAAGGAGGATGTGGCTGTCGGCAGCGCGGTGAAAAGCACGGCGATGATTTTGGCAGTTGTGGGCACATTGTAGAGCGTACAAGCCAGCGCTGTGACGGCTGGCAGCAGCACGAGCTTGAACAATGAGGCAAGGGTCAATGCGGGCAGACTAGGTTTGAGATGGCTGAAGCTGAGACCTGCGCCGACAGCCAGGAGGCCGATGGGCAGGGCTGCACGCCCCAAGACGTAGACAACCTCAAAAATCGACGGTGGCAGGGAGGCGTTTGCAACATTCAGGGCGATGCCGATGGCGCAACCAATAATCAAAGGATTTTTGATTACGGAACGTACGACCCCCCAGAATCCGGCATTGCCGTTCCCCTCCCCCATATGGGAAAGCACGGACACGCAAAGCACATTGACGAGAGGAACAGTCGCTATGATGGCAATGGCGGAGAGTGTCACTCCATCAGTGCCAGCCAGGGCAGCTGCGCCGGCAATGCCCACATACGTGTTCATGCGTATGCTGCCCTGAAACAACGACGAAAAGGCAGGTCCATCCAGGGGCAACCAGTGACGTATAAAAAGAGCTCCTGTACTGATGACGAGCAATCCAGTGACTATTGCCCCCCCCATGGGCAACACGGCAAAATCTCCGAATTGCGCTGTGGAGAGGTTCCCTATGAGCAAACAGGGGAAAAACACATAGTACGTCGCTTTTTCAGCCTGTGGCCAAAAACTTTCCGTAAGGAAGCCCGTACGCTTCAAGACCACACCAAGCAGGATCACTACGAATATGGGAAGCAATACGGACATTTCCTACCTCATGAAAACCAGGGAACCAGATTCGCCCCAAAAAAATAGAACAGCACGGCAACCACAAGTACGCTGGCATTCCGCAATATCTGATTGTAAACAATGAGCTTTAATGCCAACCGAGGCGCAAAAATCCCGGCATAATACGGGAACTGGTGGCGGAAAGCTCGCATAGGCGTTGAAAGGATATTTCCCACCAGAAGCGCCATGACGACTTCTTGCACACCTAGCCCCCCTCCGTCCAGCAACACCCCGGCTGCTGCCAGACCGGCTGTGAACTCGGCCGCCACGTGAAAGACCACGATGCTAATGGCTTCTGGAGGAAGAAAGGAAAGGAAGCCCACATGCTCTGCAATGGCAGCCTCCAACCATTCAAAAAGCCCTGCCTGACGCAAAATATACAGCACGATGTAAATGGGAACAGTATAGAGCACCACCCTTCTGATCCGCTTTTTGAAACGCACCCAGCTTTTCTTGGCAGCTTCGCGCAGACCAGTACTCCGCTCCTCATCCAGGACACAAGTGATGCATCCTTCGGGCAACGGGGGCAGCAAAAATCGCCCCAAGAGTACGATGCACAAAGTACGCAGGATGGCGGAAAAAAAAGTAAGGCCGACATAGAGCACCGCCGCACCGCCAATAAATGGCAATGTGATGAAGAACATGGTGGGCAAATGGGTGAAATATGTAGGCAAGCTGTTGAACATATTAGAAAGGACAAGTTCCTTTTCGTTCAGTTTGCCCTTTGCATGCGCTTCGGAAAGCATGGAGTTGGCTGCAATTCCGGAGAAAAAAGCCATGGAAAAACTGGCGCCGGTGATGTCCTTGAGACGTCCGACACGGGTAAGCGGGGCAGCCAGCTTCGCCATTGCCCGTGTCCAGTTCAACGCCTCGATAAAGTTGGCGATGAGCAACCCTATGGAAATAAATATGATGAGTCGGATAAGAGGCCAGCCGAGGCCATTCCAGAGCGTGAGGATATCCATATTCTACCTGTTGAGCTACCGGGCACAGTTGTTTTTCCCGGCTTTACGCGTCAATCACGGCGCGATGAGAAAAGAGCAGTCTTATACGTTGCAACTCCAGCTAGTAGGGGGAGCAAGAATCACAACATCATCTTGTTTTGTAAGGATGCTTAATTGCTGCAGTTCGTCCATTCCGGCTTGCATAGCAGCAGAAGAACTTTTCCAGTTACTCTCAATTGCTTCCAGCGTGACACAGCCGGAGCGCCCCCCTAGATACGTCAGTATGAGAAAAAGAGTCAGGGCTTCATGGGAAAGGCCCATTTTGAAAATATCAGTATTCACAGCCCCTCCAAAGGTGGCAAACAAGCAGGGGTGCAATGTGGCGATTTTACAAGCGAGCGTCAAGAGGCAGGCTTCATCTCGCTGCACATCCAGGCATGGGTCTATCAGCTGCAAATGCAGCTTCAGACCCGGTATGAGGAGGAGGAAGCCGGGGTGGCAGGCGAACCACCCCGGCTGAGAGACTTACAGATCTTGCAGAATCCAGACAGCCCGGCCGTAAACTCGCTCGGCCTTTTTGCCGGAGGGGAGATACTGTTCGGGGTGATCGGGATTTTCAGATCTGAGAACCAGGCGCTGGTTCTCAGGGTCATTGAAGACGCGCTTGAGCGCAAGCCCTTCAAAGGGAATGTAGATGGCGTATATTTCGCCAGATTCGATGTTCTTGAGGCCAGTATCAATACCAACAAAAGAACTCCGCCTGATGGTGGGCTCCATGCTGGAAGCACTTACCTTCAAAACCTGAATGCTGGGCTTTGCAAAAGACTGGGGCACATTGAGCTTGCCCAGTGGCACAGGAGACCATTCACCAGGCTCGTCGCCATCCACCTGCATGGAGTGCACCGTAACAAGGGTGCCCTTGTTATCAGGACCAGAGTAGTCGGCGTAAGCGACTTTGACACCTTCTTGCTGTGGACCATCGGAAGGCACATATTCCCCGTGCTTGTTTTTCAGATACCAGGGGCCGATGCCCTCTTCCAGCCAGTCAGGGTTCAAACCGAATTTTTTGAACAACTTAAGGTACCATTCGGCCGGAACTGAGTCTCTGCGCTTGGCATCTGAGATGCTTGATTGGCGAATATCCAGAACTTCTGCGAGTTGTACTTGCGTCCTGGTATTTATGGCCATTTTAATGCGCTCAAAAACTTCATCAAAAGTTGACAAGGTCAGCTCCTTTTCAAATCTCCCCCTCTACATATAGAGGGATTAATCGATCATTGACATTCTTTACAAAGACCACATAAAATCATAGCCGCTATACAAGTTGGCAGATTTACATGTCCTCACATACAAAAATATCGAGGAAATAAAGTGAACGAACGACAAGCCCGTCTTAAGGCCTGGCTTGCTTACCATGGTGTATCCAATAAAGCATTAGCCGAGGAACTCAATGTCCACCCTTCCATGGTTTCGAGGATAATTCGGGGAGATCGCGCTCCGTCGCGGCTTTTGGACCAACTGAAACAGTTTGGTATTCCTGCTGAACTTCTCCCTGAACCATCTCGTCCTCCAGGACGCCCGAGGCGTTCATCCACTGATTAAAGCTGTAACAGACAAGCATATCTCGTTGTCATGTTTTTTTCGTTCAGCATTTCGTTTTATTGATTGCTGTAAAACCCCCCTCTTGGCAACCTATTGGAATTAAGCACTTCAACGTGAGGCAACCGAAACAACCAACGTAGCGAAAGTATACCTCTGCTTATGAGAATAGATTCTCCATATCAGAGAGACCTCGCATAATCCATATTTTCAAAAACAGTGCCAACTACAGCACATTTGAAAGAAAAATCATAATCCAATATTTCGGTGCCTTATCAGCCAAGAGGGGGAGTGAGCGGTAAGCAGATATGAGAGGTGAAATAAAACATGTGACAGATGTGTAACATCACATCTGTCACATGTTACATGTTCAATTGAACACACGCAGGCTTTATTCGACGCGCTGCAGGTACTTCAGGAAGGGATTGTCCGGAGTCATCAGTATCTTGGTACCACTTGTCAAACTCCGTTGATAGGCATCCAGACTGCGCTGGAACTCATAAAAGTCCGGTGCCTGGGACAACGCACTGGCATATACACTAGTGGATTTGGCATCGCCCTGGCCGCGTATTTCTTGGGCTTGCCGTTTTGCCTGCGCCAGAATAACAGCGCGGTCCCTGTCTGCCTTGGAACGTATCTTGGCGGATTCCTCCTGCCCTTCGGAACGGTACTGCTTGGCCTGGCGTTCACGTTCCGCGCGCATACGACCATAAATAGCGCGTTCGTTTTCTGCAGGGAGGTCGGTGCGCTTGATCCGCACATCAATAACCTCAATGCCGAATTCCGTAATCAACCGCGAAGAGTTCTTCGTCACCATATTCATAATCGCCTCACGCTTGCCGGAAACGATCTCGGTCAGGGTATGGCGCCCCAGTGCTTCGCGAAGCTGAGAACGTGTAACATCATCGATACGCTCCTGAGCTCTGGGGATGGTTCTGACGGTGCGGTAGAACTTCAGGGGGTTGACAATGCGCCATTTTGAATAGTTGTCTACCACCAAGTTCTTCTTGTCGCTGGTCAGAATCTCAGCGGGCTCCGCGTCATACTCCAGAATGCGCGAATCGAAATAAATCACGTTTTGCATGAAAGGAAGCTTGAAGTGCAGCCCGGGTCCTACCGGCTCATCGCTGACAGGCTTACCAAGTTGCAAAACCAGTGCTTTTTCCGTTTGGAACACGGTGTAAAAGGACTGCATCACACCAACCACGATCAAAAGCCCTACTATAATGAGGGGAGCGACTTTTTTCATTAGTTCCCCTCCTTCATGTTTTGGGGATTTGACGCCTGTCCGGAAGACGACGGAAAGATTTTGCCGTTCTGGGAAGAAGTATCCAAGGGAAGCAGCGGCAACACACGCTGTGAAATATCCTTCCCTATGATGATTTTTTCCACTCCAGGAGCAGAGTAAACTTGTTCCATGGTCTCCAAAAGCAGGCGCATACGCGTCACTACCGGCGCCTTGTTGTACTCTTTCAACACTGCCAGAAAACGGTTCGCATCACCTTCAGACTGCAGGATTTTGGTCTGCTTGTAGGCTTCTGCCTGGTTTACCTGCTGTGCGGCCTGACCGCGTGCTTTCGGTATAAGATCATTACGATACGCGTCAGCTTCGTTGATGATGCGGCTCTTGTCCTCGCGCGCGCTGGCAACGTCCTTAAACGCGTCCACGACTTCCTGCGGAGGGTGCACATCCTGAAGCTGTACAGCAACAACCCTGACACCCAATCCGTAATTATCCAAAATAGTTTGCAGTTGTTCGCGCGTCTGGTTTTGAATTTCCTGCTTTCCATCCGTCAATGCGGAGTCAATGCGGTTGTCGCCAATAACACCGCGCATGGCTGCTTCAGCAGCGCTCTTCACCGTCTCAGCCTGGTCGCTTACATTAAATAAGTACTCTTCAGGATTGCTGATCTGGTATTGCACGATAAACTTGACGTCCACGATGTTCTCGTCACCAGTGAGCATTAATGACTCTTCCGGCACCAGCCGGAACTGCCCTTGCCTGTACTGCCGCTCATGTCCCAGAGACCGGAAGCCAATCTCCACACGCCGAATTTCCGTGACCTTGGGGGTCAGAACGGATTCGATCGGATAGGGGAAATGGTAGTGCGGCCCAGACTCCGTAATGTGGTTGAAAGCGCCAAAGCGCAAGACAACGCCAACTTCGTCCGGCTCAACAATGTAGATGCCCGAAAGCAGCCAGAGCAAGGCCACTATTGCGAGAATCAGTTTGCCTGTTGGAAATCGAAACCCCTTGAATTTTTTGAGTTTTGACGTCAACTCATCCAAGTCGGGCTTCTGGGGGCCGGTGGGGCCGCCTTGCCTCTTTTTTCGTTCTTGCAGTTTTTCCCAATCCCAGTTCATAATGATTCACCTTATGTTGCTCTTGCGGCAGGGGTCAAGGTTTTACACAACAATAGGCATCTAAATCCATGACGCAAGGGGTGAATATCTGTAGAGATACACCCCATACAACCTGCAGCGCGGAGAGATCATGAATAAAAGTGCGAACAAACCTGTTTTGCCGGGTGTTTTCAGGGCCTACGATATTCGGGGGGTTGTAGGCAAGGACTTCGACGAAAATTGGGCGGAACTTTTAGGCAAGGCTTGTGGCACATTCATGCGTTCGCGCAAATTACAAACAGCCGTCATAGGGCACGACTGCCGCCACAGCTCCCCTGCATACGCCGCTGCGGTTGCCAAGGGCATGCTTTCCACCGGCATAGATGTCACCACCATCGGCATGGTGCCTACGCCAGTCTTTTATTACGCAGTCAAAAAGCTGGGCCGTGATGGCGGCGTCATTGTCACGGCCAGCCATAATCCCCCGGAATACAACGGGTTCAAAGTCTGGGCAGGAGAAACCACCCTGCATGGTGAAGAAATAAGCGAACTTTGCACGCTTATGCAGCAACAGAATTTTGCCACCGGAAGCGGTGTTCATACTGAGTATGACATCTCGCCCACCTACCTGGAAGACCTGGCAGAGCGCATGCCCTTAGACCGCAAGATAAAAGTTGTAGTGGATGGCGGCAATGGCGCTGCCGGCGATCTTTGCGCCACACTTCTCGAAAAAGCCGGAGCGGAAGTTGTACGCCTTTTTTGCGAACCGGATGGCGATTTTCCAAACCACCACCCGGATCCTGTGGTCGAAAAGAACCTCACTGCCCTGAAGGAAACCGTGGTGCGCGAAAAGGCCGCGCTTGGCATCGGTCTGGACGGAGATGGCGATCGAATCGGCGTTGTGGATGAAAAGGGGCAGATAGTTCACGGAGATCGTCTCCTGGCAGTTTTCGCCAGGGACCTGCTTTCCAGGAACCCCGGCGCCACCATCATCGGCGAAGTGAAATGCTCACACCTTCTCTACCGCGACATAGAACAGCACGGGGGGCGCGCAGTCATGGGCGTCACCGGCCATTCCGTGATGAAGGCCCGCATGATCGAAACAGGCGCCCTGCTTGCGGGAGAAATGAGCGGACACATGTTCTTTGCCGAAAACTACTATGGATTTGACGACGCCTTATGGGCTGCACTCCTGCTGCTCAGTATCCTCTCTCACGCTGACAAGCCCATTTCCGCCATGCCAGGCGATTGGCCAGAAACAAGCAGCACCCCTGAACTGCGTATTGACTGCCCTGAAGAAATCAAATTCGAACTCGTGGAACGCGCCAAAGAACGATTTGGTAAAGATTATGAAATAATAACAGTCGACGGTGTTCGCGTTTTGTTTCCTGACGGGTGGGCGCTTGTTCGTGCGTCCAATACCCAGCCAGCGCTGAGCATGCGGTTTGAAGCCGAATCAGAAGATGGGCTGGCTGCCATTCGTGATGCAGTGGAGCGCCCCGTGCTGGAGTGGATACGACAAGCGCAAAACAATTGATCGAGGCTGGCCTGGTCAGCCTTTCAAAAGTGCTGCAGTATTGTCGCCTTAACGCAAACGTCATTTTACGATCTCAATTGTAACAAAGCGAACAGACACAACACACGTGCCTGTTTCCAATGCGACAAATAATATCATATACTTTTTGACAGGTTTCTATGGCTCCCTGCTGGGGTGTTTTCTTCTTTACAGCATAGCGCAACCACATTAGATGCTATTTTGTCTTATGCTAAAAATAACAAGTCAAAACTAAAAGGCGTACACACCATGAAGATGCTACGACCGAGCAAGATGGAGCGTTGTATCGGCTGTTATTCCTGCTCGTTAGCCTGCGCCAGACTGGTGCACAAGAAGTTATCCTGGAATACCGCCGGCATTCGCATTTCCACATCCGGCGGGGTAAGCACCGGCTTCGAAGCCAAGGTTTGCGTGGCCTGCGATCCAGCGCCCTGCGCCATTGCCTGTCCTACCGAAGCGCTCACGCAACGTGAGGGCGGCGGTGTCCGCGTCAAAAAAAGTCTTTGTATCCGCTGCGGCAAATGCGCCAGGGCTTGTCCTGTGGATGCCATTTACATCCACCCCCAAGAAGGTGCGCCCTACCTTTGCATCCACTGTGGCCGCTGCGTCCCCTTCTGTCCGCAAGGGTGTCTTGAACTGACAGACACGGACAAGCCGCCAATGCCAGGACCGACGCCACCTCCTGAAAGTTTTGATGTCGAGGAGGACAACCATGTGGAATAAAGAAACATTTCGCGTCATGCACATGGATTTGGAGACAGGACGCGGCAAAGTCATAGAATTTGGCGACCGCGCGATGCTTATGGGAGGCTGCGGCCTTGCAGCCGGCTTGTTCCATGCATACGGGCACCCCGACAAGCCCTGGGACGCCCCGGAACAACCCTTGATTTTCGCAATCGGCTCGCTCACAGGGTTCTTTCCGCTCATGAGCAAGGTGGTCTGCGGCTTTGTAAGCCCCCACACGGGGCAATACGCAGAAAGTCACGCAGGAGGACGCCTGGCCATGACCATGCGCTTTGCGGGCTTCGAAGCCATCATGTTCACCGGCAAAGCACCCAAACTCTCCGTGGCCGTGCTGGCTTCCCAACGGCTGGATCTTTTTGATGTTCACTGGCTCAAGGGGCAGGATGTCTTCGCCACAGGCAAATTGCTCAGACGCGTTGGCAGACAGTCTCATTCAGGGCATCGCAGTATCATGCGCATTGGCCCTGCCGGAGAAAAAGGGTGTGCCTATGCATGCATCAATGTGGATACATACCGCCACTTCGGCCGTCTGGGAGCAGGGGCGGTCATGGGCGCTAAACACCTCAAGGCCATCTCCGTCATAGGGGATGCGGATTACGATCTGGAACCCGGACGCGGCGGCGGCAAGGATTATCCCGCCCTTTTCAAGGACATCTACAAGATGCTCACCGCCACGGACATGATGACCAAATACCACGACCTGGGCACGCCTTCGAATCTCATACCACTCAATGATTTGAAATCTTTGCCCTGGCGCAACCTGCAGCAAACAACCGACCCGGGGGTGGAAGAAATTTCGGGTGAACGTTTTGCGGAACGCATGCTGCTCAGACAATCCGCCTGCTCCGGCTGCCCTGTGGGGTGCATCCACATAGGTCTTCTGCGCCACCAGTACGCCACCCAGCATGAATTCCTCTACAAACAGGTAAACTACGATTACGAATCCATTTTCTCGGAAGGCACCATGCTCGGCATGGAGCGTGCTGCTGACGTTCTCGCCCTTTTGGATGAAACCGAAAAGCAGGGCCTGGACGTCATGAGCGCAGGCGTCGCCCTGGCCTGGGCAACCGAGGCGTTGGAAAAGGGAATTATCACAGAGGACGAAACCCTCACCCGTTTTGCTTTTGGTGATGTCAACGGCTACCTGGCCGGCCTGCACCACCTGGGGCAGCAAACCAGCGACTTTTACGCCGTGCTGGCTAAAGGCGCTTTGGCGGCAGGCAAAGAATACGGCGGTGAGGATTTCGCCTGCGTCCTGGGACAGGAAATGGCGGGATATGCGACCGGCGAAGTATTCTTCACAGCGCAATCCATGGGTTTTCGCCATTCCCATCTGGATACGGGCGGCTACTCATACGACCAAAAGCATAAAGAGCAGGATGTGGACAAGGCCATTTCCTTTCTGGTGGATGACGAGAAACAACGAGTAGCCCTGTGCTCGATGGTTTCCTGCCTTTTTGCCCGCGGCGTATACACACCGGAGCGCATGCAGGAAGCCCTTTCCGTGCTTGGGTATAAAGAAACTGCCGACAATCTGGACAAGGCTTCCGCCCATGTGCAGCGGCTGCGCTGGGTGCTCAAGGCGCGTACCGGCTACAATCCTGCAAAGGTCCGCATCCCTAAACGTTTTACGGAAATAACCACCTGGAAAGGGCCCATCGATACGGAATACATGAACGCCCTCCGAGCTAAATATGCGGAAGCCATCAACCAGATGATTCAGGAAGGTGAAGCCGCATTACAGACCGGGAGTGAAGAATAACTCTATCTATTGTATATAAAGTTTGTTATAAAAAGGGGGCATTTGCTCCCTTTTTTTGTTCCATACCAAGGAGACAACATGGCCGACGTTTCCCGCAGCACTACACGTGTCCAGGGCTTCAATACTCCGGAATTGGATTTTCAATTACTACGCCAAATGGGCAGCGCGGCTTACGGGGGCGCTTCCGTTGGTGAATGTCTTGCCCTGGCCCGGGAACTAGCGGAAGAGAACTTTACGGCCCTGGCCCGTGCTTTTACCAAGCAGGCAGCCGACATCGCCAAAGACGCCGCCCACCGCGCAGACCAAAAGCACGAAATAAGCGCCCGCGATCAATACCTGGCAGCGTGCAACGCCTACCGCGCAGCCGAATATTTCACTGCTCCTGACGATGCGAATCATGCCGCCATGGGCATGAAAAGCCGCGAATGTTTTCTGCATGCCATGCGCCGCATGGCGCAAACGTGCGAACCTTTTTTCATAGACCATGAAAACGCCAAGCTCCCGGGGTATTTCATGGCGCCTGCAGATGATGGCGCCCCTCGTCCTACACTGGTGACGGTAAGCGGCTACGATGGCACAACGGAAGAAAGCTGGTTTCAGATTGGGCGCGCAGCTCTGGAGCGAGGCTACAATGTCTGCCTTTTTGCCGGGCCAGGACAAATGGACACGCTGCGCTTCAATCCGGGTTGCGCTTTTGAGCCGGATTACGAACGCCCTGTGGCGGCATTGCTTGACGTTTTGCTGCAACGTCCTGAAGTCCTGCCACAACAAGTGGCATTATATGGCATCAGTTTCGGGGGGTACTTCGCTTCCCGGGCAACGGCGCATGAACCACGCATCAAGGCGCTTATCGCAAACTCCCCCATTGTTGATCTCTTTTCTTACATGACAAACCTGGCCGGCTTTGATCCGTTGCAAGACCTGAGTGACGATATGGACTTCGGCATTGCCGACCTGCCTTCCATTCCCGATGAAGAGTTCCCCCCGTACCTCAAAGACATGAGCAAATCGCTTATGCTGCGTTTTGACCGCCCTACCTATAAGGCCGTTTTTCGCAGACTCCAGGAATTCACTATCAGAGAAACCCTCGCATCCATCACCTGCCCTGTCCTGGCCATGGTCGGTGAAGGTGAAGGTGAAGGCGCCCTGCAACAATTGGAGGATTTCTGCCAAGGCGTAACCGGCCCTGTGACACGTCGCGTTTTCACTGTCGCCGAAGGGGCGGATTCCCACTGCCAACTGGGCAATTTGCGTTTGTCCGCCGCCGAAGTCTGCGACTGGTTGGATAATTTTTTCAAATAAGAAGGAGAATATAAGGTAATATTTTCTCTTTATTTCACCTCCAGCAACAAAGACGTTCCTTTCCCCACTTTTGTTGCTAAGCAGGTATTCATGCTCATTGTAATTTTCAAACTGAACAGCGTCCAAATACTTTCAGGCAATCAACATCGACAGTAATTTCACTACCCCGCCTCTTTCACGTAAACAACTACTCTCTTTTCCCGCCAGGCACAGAGTACAAATCGACACGACCATTCACTATCCATCCATATAAGTTCACATCCTCATCCAGATACCTTTAGTTGCGATGTACAATATACTTATTTTGGGAATAGTATTTCCATTCTAATAGTATCAGAAAATGAAGGGAATGGAGGAGAGAAGGAAGGAAAGAACGACCAGTTTCTTTTTTGCCTGTTCCAACACCAACAAGACCGTATCAAAAAGGGGCCAAAAGGCCCCTTTTCTATTAGCTATGACAGCCTGTTATTTTTGAGCAGTTTTCAGGTAGGTTTGCGGAATTGCCGCGTACATTGCGCAGGCCGTAACCAGCTCGCTCTTCCAGGTCTTTTCATTGGGCGCGTGGGCCTGATCTTCGTGCCCGGGACCAAATCCGATACAAGGAACGCCCATGCGCCCCATGATACTGACCCCGTTGGTGGAAAAGGTCCACTTGTCCACCAAGGGAGCGCGGTCGTAGAGCGTTTCAAAGGCGCTTACCAGACTGCGGCAAACAGGGTGCTCCTCTTCCAGGACCCAAGCCGGAAAATAACATTCGGTTGGGTACACGAGCCCGGTCCAGGCCGGCTCCGCGTAATTGTACATACTCACAGTTGCGTTGGCGGCGGCAACGGATGGCAAGTTTCGGATTTCCTGCAGCGCCTGCTCGAAGGTCTCGCCCCATGTTAGTCTGCGGTCCACGGAGATGGCGCAGCCATCAGCCACTGCACAGCGCGAAGGAGAAGTAAAAAAGATTTCGGAAACAGTGAGGCTGCCCTTGCCCAGGAACGGATCATTATGGAGATTCGGGTGCAGGGCCCTGAGTTCCATAAGAATGGGCCCCATTTTGAAGATGGCGTTGTCGCCTCGCTCAGGCGCGGAACCGTGGCAAGCCACGCCTTTGACATCCACGCGTATTTCCATGCGCCCCCGCTGCCCGCGGTAGACGTTGCAGGATGTGGGCTCGGTGCTCACCACAAATTCAGGGCGCAGGCCGTCTTCATTTATGATGTAGAGCCAGCACAGCCCGTCGCAATCCTCTTCCTGAACGGTGCCGGTAAACAAGATGGTTGCGCCTGCATCCAGGCCCAGTTCCTTTATGATGCGCCCCGCATAAACCATGGAGGCCATCCCTCCGAGCTGATCACTGGCGCCGCGTCCGAAGATGCGTTCGTCGTCCTCATGCCCCTGGTAGGGGTCGTGCTCCCATTGACTGAGGTCCCCCACCCCCACGGTATCCACATGGGCGTCAAAAGCTATGAGCCTGGGTCCGTTGCCGATAAATCCCAGTACATTGCCCATGGGATCTATCTCTACACGGTCAAAGCCATTTGCAAGCATCTCTTCGCGGATGCGCTCCACCACGCCCTGCTCGCCGCAGGACTCGCCAGGAATGGCGATAAGGTCTCGTAAAAATTTACTCATCTGAGGCTTGTAGCTTTCCGCGAGTTCGAGAATACGGCTT
Organism: Desulfovibrio biadhensis; assembly: GCF_055388615.1. Lineage (NCBI taxonomy): Bacteria > Pseudomonadati > Thermodesulfobacteriota > Desulfovibrionia > Desulfovibrionales > Desulfovibrionaceae > Desulfovibrio > Desulfovibrio biadhensis. The sequence continues at coordinate 3,728,287 of NZ_AP042477.1, read as the reverse complement.
TTATCCAGTTCCATGGCCTGAATGCTCCTTCCATGCCGGTGCATATATGTTCAGAGGGGAAGCCCCCTCGCGAGGCTCCCCCTTTGCATTCGCTCCGACATATTTCGTTCTTAATTCTTACTTGCTTCGTCGATGGCCTGTAAAAAGGCGTCCATCATTTCCACACCGTCAGCACCGAACTTCTCTTCGATAAGCGCCTGCACCTGAGGCATGGCCTTTTCGCGGAACACGGCCTTTTCCTCGGCGGTCAGCGCGTTCACTTCCATATCCTTGGCCAGCGCCGGCAAGCCGCGATCGGAAGCCTCGATGACACGCCCCATGCCGCGACCGGCGACAATGGCGCTCTTGGCCGCATACTCAATCACATTCTGCTGCTGCGGCGTCAGGCTGTTCCAGAAGTCCATGTTCACGGCCCAAACATAAGGGGCGAACAGATGCCCGGAAAGGGTCAGATACTTTTGCACTTCATTGAACTTGGCGAACACGATGATCGGAATCGGATTCATCTGGCCATCTGCTACGCCGGTTTGCAGGGCGGTGTAAAGCTCGCTCCATGCAATGGGCGCTGGCTGGCCACCAAGGGCGCTGATGATGGTCTTGTGGGTATCCAGTCCCATGGTGCGGATCTTGAGACCGTCCATGTCAGCCGGAGTTTTGATGGGGCGTTTGGAGTTGGTAAAATGAAAAAACCCGCCCGAATCGCCAAAACCAAGAATCTTCAAACCGGTTTTTTCTTCCATGTCCTTGGCGAACTTCTTGCCAAAAGGGCCGTCAAAAACGGCATACGTCGTGGAAATATTCGGAAAGGCAAATGGAATGTCTATGATCCCCATCATGGGGTAGACAGAGGCAAAGCCCCCAACAGAGTGGATACCGGACTGGATGACGCCGCCCTTCACCTGTTGTACGACCTCTGCGTCCTTGCCAAGCTGGCCGTTGGGAAAGGTCTGGACTTCGATTTCACCATTGGTGCCGGCCTCAACCAGACTCTTGAACACGGTGGCCATGGCGCCGGTGGGGTTGTCAAAAGGATCATCCTTGTTCAGGTGATGCAGCTTCAACACCGTGGCAGCATCAGACGCAACGGGCGCCATCCCCATACAAATGGCAATGGCCAATACCGCAAGCATCAGTCGCAGGCTCGTTTTCATCCCAACTCCTCCTTGGCTGTTCAGGTTACGGTTCATTTGCCCATACCCAGCAGAATGCCCGGTATAAACATCGTCATATCGCTCCAATAAGCGACCGCAAGCAATACGGCCACCTCCACGATCAAAAACGGCCATAAGGCGCCGGCAATGCGCTCAAGTTTTTCTCCCGTAACGGAAGAAAGCACAAAAAGACACGCGCCGACGGGCGGGGTCATGAGAGATATATTCAAGGCCAGAATAATCATTACACCGGCATGCACCGGGTTCATACCAATACTTTCCGTCAGCGGCGCCAAAACAGGCGCCAGAATGATCAACGCGGCGTTGATATCCATGAACATGCCAATGCCGAGCAACAACCCAAGAATCAGCGCAATGATAACACGGGGGTCATTGGAAAGGGAAAGAAACAAGGTGGCGATGGCCTGCGGAATCTGCATGAAGGTCATCCACCAACTCAAAATCGACGCTGAAGCGATGATCAAAAAAACCACTCCCGTGACACGGGCGGTGCGTATGAGCATATCCACTATATCTGCAAACGTCAGCGCGCGGTATACCACAACGGCGATGAACAACGCATAAAACACCGCAATGGCGGCGGCTTCCGTGGGTGTGACAATACCACCCAGAATCCCGCCCAGAATAATGCCCGGCATGAGCAACGCAAGAAAACTGGATTTGAAGGTCTTGACGATATGACGCAGGCTCGGCCCTCCCTCTCCTTTCGGCAACCCCAGTCGGCGTCCAGTGGCGGCGATGAGCGACATGCACAACAGGCAGATCAAAATCCCGGGCAAAATACCTGCGGCAAACAGACCAGCAATGGAAACCCCCATCAACGAACCATAAATAACCATCAGGTTTGATGGCGGAATGGTAGGCCCGATAATTGAGCCGGCAACTGTAACGGCACAGGCATAGGGGCGCGAGTATCCCTGCTTGACCATGGCCGGCACCAGTGTATTGCCGAAGGCCGCTGTGTCGGAGACGGCAGCGCCCGTCATGCCGGCAAACAGCACAGAGGCCACCATGTTGGAGTGCGCCAACCCGCCGCGCATGTAGCCCACCAGGGATTCGGCAAACAGAGCGAGTTTTTCGGTAATGCCGGAGCGGTTCATTATTTCACCGGCAAGGATAAAGAAGGGCATGGCCATGAAGGTAAAGAGATCCAGACCTTCGAAAAAGCGTTTGGGCGCCATGGTCAAAAACTGCTCTCCACCGATCTGCAGCAGGCCGGCCACGCCTGCAATGCCCAACGTAAAACCGATTGGCACGCCCAGAAGCAAAAGGATGAAAAAAATGGCGATGACAATAATCAAGGGCCTTCCTCCTCGATATGCAGCCAGCTTTCGCCTGGGGGCTCACTGGCGCCCGGGCCATGATGGTAAGCAAGGTCGCGTATGATCAATACTATTATTTGAATGGAGGTGAGCCCGGCACAGGCTGGCACGGAAGCAAAGGGAACCATCATGGTCATGCCAAAGATGGTGGCGTATTGCTGCGCACCGTCTTCGGTCATACCTATGCCGTACACAAACAGGAAAAGGAAAAAGGCCAGGCCAATAAGGTCAAGTCCAAGACGGGCCCAGGGCTTTGCGCCTTCGGGGAAATATTGAAACAGAATTTCCAGGCCAATGTGTTCACGCCGATAAGCGCAAACCGGAACAGCCAGCAAGGCAGCCCAGATCATCACATAGCGTGAGAGTTCTTCGGTCCAGACGCCGCCCTCACCTAGAAAGTAGCGGGAGATGACCCCCCACCAGATTATCAACACCATGACGGCAACGAGCAGCGCACAAAGCCGCTCCACGGTCCAGTTGAGTTTGGAGCCTACGGTGTTGGCTATGGCGGCCGTACGTTGCAGCATGGTGCATCCTCGTCACTCAGGTTACGGGGGTGCTTCGTAGCGTACCAAAAACTGCCTTAATCCGGCACATCGTGCAGGGATAGCCCTTTGCCACGCGAACCCGCCGCAATGGGGCAAGGCCATGTCACCGCTGTATCACTTCAGAAAGCGCCCCCCCTCCGGGACGCTTCTGCTGTTGCCTGGTTCTTATGCGGCAACAATATGAGCATAGAACTCGCAGTCTCAAGCAGTGAAAAGCAGAGCAAAAAATTATCCCGATCACGCCCCTGCCATGGCCCGCGCCGGGAATCCGCCCCGCAAACTTCTGAAAATTAAGCGATGCTTATGTACAATCAAGCTATAAGGCTAGCCACAATGGGCCTACAGGTCAAGCAGCGTAGCGCCAGTGTTGCGACATTACAGCAAGGTCTCGGTATCTACCTTAAAGGAAGTGGGCGGGTAGCTGTTGACGATCTGATACTGGTCGTCAGCCACGCATTTGGGACTTGAGAGATCAAGCTGGTGTGCGGGCAGCCACATGCCCCTGCCCTGCAACAGCGTCTTGATGACAGGGCGCATGGGGTTGGCATCACTGAACCTATTGACCACCCCCAGCACGCCGTTACGCAGTTTAACCATGGTGCCAATGGGATAGACACCGAGAAAACGCACGAACTTGTCCATCAGCACAGGGTGAAAGTCGGTGTTGCGCAGCCCGTACATGACGCTCAGCGCCTTATGCTGTGAAAGAGGAGCATTATACGGGCGCTCACTGGTCAAGGCATCATACATATCCGCCATGCCCACGATGACTGCCAGCCGTGACGTTTGGGAAAACTCAAGTCCTTGAGGGTATCCACTTCCCGAATAACGCTCATGGTGTTCCATTATAATGCGCAAAACCTGCCCATCCAGACCATCTTCACCTGCAAGCATCTCATGCCCGTATTCACAGTGGCGTTTGACGTGGGAAAATTCCTTGGCTGTCAGCTTGCCCGGCTTGTTCAGGACAGAAAGGGGCACCCTGAGCTTACCGACGTCATGAAAAAGCCCCCCCAAACCGAGACAGCGTAACGCATCATCCGGCAGGTTGAGAAAACGTCCAAAGCTCACGGAGAGTACTGACACGTTGAGACTGTGAGCAAACTCGTAATCCGCATACGAGCGCAGCTTTATAAGAGTGGAAAAAGCATGGGGATTCCGCCCAAGGCTATCGAGCACCGTCTCAACAAAATTCATATTTCGTTTCAGATCGATTCGGTCGTTTTGCTTCAGGTTCTCATGCAATTCGCGGATCATATCAAAGGAGGATTCATAAACTGTCAGCATCCGCGGCACTTCCTCATAAAGAGGCACTGCCGCGGCCGCATCTACCTTTCCAGCTTTATTTTGCTGGGGCATCTTCTTGTGAATATGGCTCTGCAGCGGGAAAGGGTCTTCCGAGGCATCGGGCGAACCTTCGTACAAAACCTCGTAAAGAACGTTAACCTTGTTCTTTTCTTCAGGTTTTTCGAAGAAATAGCGCCCCTGACTGGTATCGACAAAGGCTTCTGTAAATCCCCTGTCCAGGATACCTTGCACTTGATGCTCGTCTTCGATTTCACCTTCGACGGAATATATGGAGGAATCGTCGCTCAAGGCCAGCCCAGTATCGATTACATACATGCCTGGCCGAAGCTGGTCGGTAAGAAAACGCTTGATCATGTGCCCCCCACATGTCTAGCGGTTGCATTTGTTTTACTACCATTTGCATCTATAAAGGATTCAAAAGCTGAATCCAACATATAGCACACCATCTTTTTATTTTAAAAGATACATTGTTCTATACGCCCTTCTAAAACAAAGAACAAGCCGCCCCTGCACCAGCAGGCGCCCCTTGGAAGCCTGTAATGCAGATTAAAAAACGCTTGCCGAAACAATCCAGATGGAGTCCACAGGCAAGGCCTCAAAATCTCCCCTGACTTTGACTACCTTCCAGTTGATTTTCTTGGCCACATCCATGCCTTCTACAATGCGGCCAAAAACGCAGTAGCCAAAGCCTTCGTCGGTTTCGTCCTCGTGGTCCAGTGAAGGGTTATCCACCGCATTGAAGAAGAACTCGTCCGTTGCGCTGTCCTTTTCCGGCCCACGCGCCATTGCCACGGTATCCTTTTCATTGGAAAGTCCGTTATCTGCTTCGTTCTTAATCGGCGCACGGGTTTCCTTTTTCATCAGATCCCGGTCATACCCCCCGCCCTGGGTAACAAACCCGCGTACTACCCTGTGAAACAGCGTGCCGTTGTAGTGGCCATCTTCAACATACTGCAGAAAGTTGGCCACTGTTTCTGGCGCCTTGTCGGCATAAAGCTCCAGTAAAATGTCCCCAATTGTCGTATCTAAAAGCACATGAGGATTATCCACACGTGACTCCTTGTTCTTATGATTATTTGTGTCTTTCCTACGAAAAGCACTGGTGAAGAAATTACCACGAGGCACTGTTGCTGTCAGCCAGTATCTGCTTTCCTCACCTATTCATACCTACAGACTCTAAAATATGAAGCAACGTGGCAGCCTTGATCTGCAGAATAGCCGGAACCGCCTGTTTCCTGTCAGCGGAGAACAACCGTCGCCCGCACCATCACCGCGTGCAAGGCATTTTTTGAACATAATTTCGGAAAAACATCTTGACTGCCCTTTTTGGCAGGTTTATTATTTTGAACATAATTTCATTAACAACAATTCGGCAGACACCACACCTGCCGCCAGGAGAAAGAATGGGGCGACGCAAAAAATGCCGCATCGTCAGAGGCCTGCCACAGCAGACCTTTTTCAAGCCACAAGGTGTCCCCATGCACCAACTCAAAGGCGTTACGCTGCCGGTAGAGGGGCTGGAGGCCTTTGAACTGGTGGACGCCCAAGGCTTGAGCCAGGAAGAAGCAGCCGCGCGCATGCAGGTTTCCCGACCGACCCTTTGTCGCATTCTGGCGGAAGCAAGACAACTCGTAGCGACTGCCCTCAGCCAAGGAATGGCCATACGTATCGAGGGCGGAGATTTTGACCTTGCAGACGACGTGGCGATTCTCCCCAAACCAGGACCAGGGAGCGGCAGAGGTTTTTGCCGCCGGAATACACCTGCCTGCATGCGGCTACATGAATTTTTGGATGAAAAGGGCGAATCCTTACGCCCTGAAAAAAAGGAGCAGTAGTATGAGAGGGAAAAGAACTCGTTCATTTCGCTTTGACGACAATGCGCAACAACCGTCCTCACAACCCTCACCTCCCAACAGCGGTCAAGGCCAGGGAAGAGGCCCTTGCGACGGCCAGGGGCGCGGCAGCGGTAAGGGCCAAGGCAGAGGCCAGGGGCGCTGTGGCGGACAAGGTGGCGGTAAGGGACAAGGACAAGGCCGTGGTCAAGGCGGTGGCGGTGGCCAAGGCCGTGGCGGTGGCCAAGGCGGTGGCGGTGGCCAGGGGCGTGGCGGTGGCCAAGGCCGTGGCGGTGGCCAAGGCGGTGGCGGTGGCCAGGGGCGTGGCGGTGGCAAGGCCCAGGGCATGATCCAATGGCAGCAAGCCCCTGGTTCTCAAGGCGCTCAAGGCGCTCAAGGTGGCCAAATGCGTGGACGTGTGGCAACGGCTGCAAATAACGCCCTGGGCGCCATGCGTCGGCTTCGTCTGCGTGACGGTAGCTGCTTGCGGCATACAACGCCCCCTGTGTAAGCCAAGCCCCCCTGAAACGCTTCCGCCTTGTCTCTCTAAATCCATCGTCGGAAAACAACTAAACGGTCAAACCAACATTCCAGGCGGAAGCGAGCAATCAAAAAACCCTATTTTTTACACTGTAAATGATTGACAACCGGTATCAGCAGGCGTAATCGCTCATTCGAGCAAAACAAGGAGTTTTAATGCCCCGTCCCAGAAAATGCCGCCGCATAGAGGAAGCACCCAAAGTTTCCTTTTTCAAGCCGCAGGGCATCCCCATGTTGGACCTAGTAGAGGTTTATCTGCCCGTTGAAGGACTAGAAGCCTTACGTTTGGCAGACCTCGAAGGACTCAGCATGGAACAGGCTGCCTCCCGGATGCACGTCTCCCGCCATACGTTTGGCCGTATTCTGGCAGAAGCGCGCAAAGCCGTGGCAGGCGCCCTGGTTTCGGGGAACGCCCTTCGTATCGAAGGGGGCGATTACGCGCTCAAACACCCGGAACAAGAGCAAACAACACCCACTACCGCCGCGACACGCGACGAAGAACTGGAGAATATCATGACCAAAGTTGCAGTCACGAGTGAAGGCCCCACCCTGCAGGATAGCGTAGACCCCCGTTTCGGCCGTGCCGGCGGCTTTGTGCTGGTGGATACGGAGAATATGAGCTTCAAGTACGTGGACAACGGCTCCTCCCAGGCCATGGCTCACGGTGCAGGTATTCAGGCGGCGGAAAACGTGGCCAACGCTGGTGCTCAGGTAGTGCTCACAGGCTTTGTGGGACCAAAAGCCTTTCAGGCTCTGGCTGCGGCCGGGGTCAAAGTGGGACAAAACCTGGATGGCGTCACCGTTAAGGAAGCTGTGGAGCGCTTCAAGGCCGGACAGGTTGAAATGGCCACCGCTCCCAACAAGTAGAGGCCGTATATGATTGTTTCTATTGCCAGCGGTAAAGGGGGCACAGGCAAGACCACAGTGTCCGCCTCCCTCGTTTCGGTATGGGACACACCTGTTGTGGCCTGTGATCTCGACGTGGAAGAGCCCAACCTGCACCTTTTTCTCCACCCGGAGTGGACTGAAAAAGAAAGCGTAGGCCTGGACATTCCTGTTGTTGATGCCTCGCGGTGCACCCTTTGCCGTGCATGTGTCGAAATATGCCAGTTCAAGGCCATCACCATCATGGGCGACACACTGCTGCCCTTTCCCGAAATGTGCCACGGTTGCGGCGGCTGCAAGGCTGTGTGCCCCGAAGACGCCATTTCATGGGGCAATCGGGTACTGGGCGAACTGGCCATCGGTAATACCGGCGCAGCGCGCTTCATCATGGGGCGTCTGCGCGTTGGCGAAGCCATGAGCCCGCCTTTGATGCGTGTGGCCAAGGCGAGACTGCAGGACATGTTGGCGGAAAAGAACGCAGACGCGATTATTGACGCCCCCCCAGGGGTGAGCTGCCCTGCTGTTGCGTCAGTTATTGACAGCGACTGCATAGTGCTGGTCACAGAACCGACGCCATTTGGCTTCCATGACTTCGCCCTTGCCTGGGAGGCGTTCGCGCCCTTGGGTAAACCCATGGGAGCGGTGATAAATCGTGCTGGCCTGGGTGATGCAACCGTGCAGCGTTTTTGCAAGGAGAAATCCATCCCCGTGCTTGCCGAAATACCCTTTGACCGTACCATCGCGGCTGGCTACTCCCGTGGGGAAGTAGTGGCTTCGCTTACTCCGGAATTAGGGGCGGTTTTCAGGCAGCTTCGCGACGCTGTGCGCGCCTTGCCGCAGCAAAAGGAGGCCGCCCATGTCTAATGCAAACTCCAAACCTCGCGAAATCGTTATCATCAGCGGTAAAGGAGGCACGGGCAAGACTTCGTTGACCGCCGCCTTTGCTCATCTGGCCCAGAACAAGATTCTGTGTGACCTGGACGTGGATGCTCCCGACCTGCACATTCTGCTTTCTCCAGAGCCCAGACACACCGAGCAGTTCATTTCAGGGCACGAAGCCGTCATCAGAAGCGATGACTGTACTGCCTGCGGGCAGTGTCTCGAAGTATGTCGTTTTGGCGCCGTTGTGCAAAGCGATGCAGGTTACGCCATAGACCCCCTGCGCTGCGAAGGGTGCAAGGTTTGTGTAACCCTTTGCCCTGAGCAGGCCATTGATTTTCCCGACCGCCATTGCGGCACATGGTACATCAGCGATACGCGTTTCGGCACCATGGTCCATGCGCAACTCTTTGCGGGGGAGGAAAACTCGGGCCGCCTGGTCACACTGCTCAAGCAGCAGGCCAGAGAGCTTGCCGCTGAAGCGGCAGCCTCGTGCATACTTTGCGATGGTGCCCCTGGCATTGGCTGCCCCGTGATAAGTTCCCTTTCAGGCGCCAGCCTGGCAGTCATCATCACCGAGCCAACCCCTTCTGGGCTCCATGATCTGGAACGCGTTGCAGAGCTTTGCGGCCATTTCCGCATTCCCACCGCCGTGATCATCAACAAGTACGACCTCAACGAAAGCAAGGCCGACGAGATAGCGGCCCTGTGCGAGACAAAGGGGTGGACCCTTGTGGCCAGACTGCCCCATGACGGAGCGGTCACCAGGGCCATGGTCCAGCGTCAGACCATAACCGAGGCTAACGACTCCGGTCTGGGAGCGCAGATACGCGAGGCATGGACAAAAATAGCCCGTCTGGCGGGTATCCCGCAAACCGGCAGTCTTGAAACAAACTATACATTGACAACAAAATAAGCAGCTTCAGGAGAGACAAGATCATGGACACGACCCGTATCGCTATTCCCTCAGAAATGCCCGGTGGCCTCGAAGCCACTGTAGGCGCCCACTTTGGCCATTGCGACGTGTACACCATTGTGGAAGTGGAAAACGGCGAAGTCAGCAAAGTCGGCACCCTGCCCAACGTCCCGCACCAGCAGGGCGGTTGCATGGCGCCTGTTAACCACCTGGCGGAAAATGGGGTTAAGACCCTCATCGCCGGCGGCATGGGCATGCGCCCCCTGATGGGTTTCAATCAGGTGGGCATCGATGTTTTCTACGGCGCTGGCGCGCCCAGTGTCGGTGCTGCTGTGGACGCCTTGCTGCAAGGCAAGCTGCAACGGTTCACCACGGACTTCACCTGTGGTGGCGGCGGTACGCCGCAGTCTCCTTTCTAGAGCGCAAGTAGAGGCCCATGCGCTCTATGCATTCCCTGGATCAAGCATGTATTTTCCAGGGAGACGTCTTGTTACAAGACGAAAATGCGCTGACGCCTGAGACGACAAGTCATGCGGAAGTCCCGTTCCGACTTGCCGCCTTGATCCTCCATGCGAGCGGCGCAGGCCCTTTCGCCAGGCCTGCGCCGTTTACAACGCTGGAAAGACGCGCCGAGGGGGCAATCATACAATTGCGATGCCCTGCGTCATCGCCCTGGCAGTTCGCTACACCTTATAGTATTCAACCAAGGAGAACGCGTATGCCGATCCATGAAATCGTATGCAATGCTTGCGGTTACAGCGGCGAGGTAATCTCACTTTCCGCTTCCAGCGCGCTTAGCTGCCCGGAATGCGGCGCCGCGGCGGAAAAACGCATATCCGCCACCAGCCCCCTTACAGGGCGCACAGGGCAGGCATTGCCCGGCGCAGGAGATACCGGCTGTTGCGGTTCTTCTCCGGGTCATGCAGGCTGTGCCGGCCCCGGCTCATGTTGCGGCAAAGCCTAATGCTAAAATCCCCACTCAATTAACCCGTTTCTCCCACAAGGAGCTTTCATGCGCATCATTCTCGCCTCCCCAGAAGCTGCCGCCATGCAGGATTTTGTTAATGCGCTGGAACAGGAAAGCGCCACGGTGCTGCCGGCGACTTCAGACCAGGAGCTGCTTTCTCTGACAAAGAACAGCGCCCCTCAGGCAGTATTGCTGGACGAACGTCTGCAGGGAGCGCCCTCTCTTGAACTTCTTCGTGAACTGCTGATGATCGACGCCATGATCGGCGTGGCCATCTTCTCAGACAAAAGCGAAGATGACTTTGAGGAATTTTACGAAGGATACGGTGTCCTTATGCCCCTGCCCTTTGCGCCTGGCACAGAGGACGCCACCAGGCTTGCAGCAAAGATTCGCGCCGTGCAGCTCTAACCGGCAACAATTCCCCTCCTGCCGACGCGCTTTTTTTTCTCAAGCTATTGGCCTTCCCATTCTGTTGTGCCATACTGATACAAATATAGGGGCCGTTCCGCACTGCCGCGCCTGGCCATACGGCCCCTATATCTTTGTCTCCATTACTTTTTTGCTATTACGTATGGCAACTTTTCCAGGAGATGGGCGCACCATGAAACGGCTTTTTGTCAATGCTGACGATTTTGGCCTCAGCCCTGGTGTTTGCAGAGGAATTGCCCATGCCATGAGCAATGGCATAGTCACAGGCACCACCGTCATGCCCTGTGTTCCGGGTGTGGCCTCGCTGCTCGATCAATACGGGCCTGAGCTTTCAGGCCGTCTCGGAGTGCATTTGCAGCTCACAAAAGGCAAGCCCTGCCTGCCTAAAGAGCTTGTGCCTTCCCTGGTTGCGCCGAATGGCGATTTTCCCTTGCATGAGACGGAGGTCAGCGCCCCGGACACTGAAGAAGTCATTGCAGAATTCAGAGCCCAGGTGCAAAAGCTGCGCGATCACGGAATCGAACCCAGCCATATCGATGCGCACCACCATATACACAAACTGCCGCAAGTATTTCCCGCCTATTGCCGTTTGGCCCTCGAACTGGAGGTCCCGGCCAGAGGACTCGGCACTGCCCTTTCCATGGCTCTGAGGCAACAAAACATTCCCACGGCCGATGGATTCATCAGAGAATGGTTCAAAAACGATCTCACCGCTGAACGCCTGTTGCTTCTTGTCCAGCAGACCTTTGCCCATCTCAAAGAAAACACCGGTGGCGACGACCTTTTCGTAGAGCTGATGACGCACCCGGGCTTCAATGACAGTTTGCTGTCCTCTCGCAGCTCCTACACCGCCTGGCGTGAACAGGAGCTTGAAATTCTCTGTTCGCCACAGGTCCTGGAGGGGCTCAATGATATGGATATTGAACTGGCGCCTGCAAGCATGCTGGCCTGCAAAATCCGGAACGAGAGCCATGCCTGATGCCGTCTGCCCCGTTTGTGGCAGCAACGAGGTACAATGTGAGAGCAGCGCCAACCTGGCGCAGCGATTGCTTGCGGGATACTGGCGAAAAAGCGCAGTGGCTTGCGTGTTCGTGGCGGCGACATGCGCCGTTTTCATAAACCTGTTTCTCTTCGATGAAGGCAGTATCGACAAGGACATGGCCGCCTCGCAAGCTGTACTGGCGGGCATCATTTCTCTTGCAGCCTGGGGCCTGTACCGCTATGGCAAGGCGGGAGAAAAACGCCCGACCACGTGCCGCTGCATGTTGTGCGGTCGGGAGTGGATAATACGCGGTTCTGCAAAAGATCATATATGAGGGGCGCCTGCCGCCCTGGAGCCAAGGATAATGGAAGATTACGAATACTCTGGTGAATTGCCACCAAAAATCAAGGCCATGATCCGCCAGTTCAAGCTGGCCTTGGTTATCAGCGGCGTTTTCATGGTGGGTGTTTCCGCTTTTTTGGTCTTTGTTATCCCCCGACAAAACCAGGTTGATCCATTTCCCTTTTTGCTCATCCCCCTCGGCGCCATGATGCTCAGTTGGGGCATCATCTACTTTGTTGTCCGTAAAACGATTCTCTCCAAGCTTTACAAGGCCGCGCAGGTCATGCGCATCGCCGAGTCGGAACCAATGGTAATGCGCAACCTCGGCGTTTTCGAAACAAAGGGATACCTTGTCGGCCTCTATGACAGGGATTCAATTCCGGATAATATACCTCGGGCAGAGCTGCCGCGCCCCCGTGTGCTTATCCAGGCGCGAACCAATCGCAAAAACGCGTTTAGTGGCACCAAAAACGTGCCGGTGAATGTCTGGGTAGATCCCCAAAACTCCCCACCATTTGTGGTCTTGGAATCGGAAAAGCAGATATTCTGGGGCAGTATCTCCAACAGGGAAACGCGTCTTAAAAACACACAATCCCTCAAACGCACTATTTTCGCCATCATCACCATGCTGGTCTTGTTGGCCGCCGCTTTCGCCATCTACCAGTGGCAGATGATCCAAGAAATCGACGCCGAAACGTCCCTTGCAATGCAAAGTCTGGAGTGGCCAACCACGGAGGCGCACATCAAGGAATCCTACATTCAAAAGGTGAGGATTTCCAAAGGCAAAAACAAAGTGGATGGCTTCAAGGCTGTGGTTGATTACACCTACACAGTCGGGGGGCGCTCATACAAAGGAAACGCACTTCACTTCTGCTATAATCCTACGGCAAACCCGCAAAATGCCGAGGCAATCATCAGCCAGTTGCCGGCCGGCAGCAACGTACGCGTGGCTTACGAGCCTGAAGATCCAACCGTGGCCACCCTGTTTCCGGGGTATTCCGACGCCTGCGAAGAGCTTGGCAACGAGGCCATGGAAGCGCTGATCGGCGTCTCCCTCATTTGCATAACCATGCTATTATTCATGGGAGTCCTTTTTACTTTCCAATACAAAATCCGCGCAAAGTTGCTGCGCAAGGTTGAAGAGTGGGGGATGCCGTAACACCTTTGCCTGACACGAGGAAAATACCGGTTAAGCAAGGGCGACCAGATCGTACTCCTGAGCTTCCACGATTTCCGCCTGGACCATTGCGCCGGGCGTCACGCCCTCTCCACTGACCCAGGTCACACCGTCGGCCTCTGGCGCCTGAGACCAGACACGCCCCATATGGAGTCCAGGCCACTCGTCATGAGGCGCGTCCACCAGGACCTGCATGCGCTCCCCTACGTTGTCTTCCAGCAGTTCGGCGCTTATTTCGCGTTGCAACTCCATAAGCGTATAACGCCGCTCTTCCTTGACGGATTCCGGGAGCTGTTCAGGCAGTTTTGCTGCTACCGTCCCCTCTTCTGCATGGAAGGCAAAGACTCCCACATGCTGCAGTCGCTGTTTTTCAACAAAACGCAACAGCGTAGCAAACTCTTCTTCCGTTTCACCTGGATACCCCACGATGAGGCTCGTGCGCAGCACCGCATCCGGAAACACGCCCCGTACACGCTCCACCACGGATTCCGGTGGCACCATGGGGCCTTTGCCACTGCGTGCTCCCTGGCCGGGCCGCCCCATGCGCTCCAGTACCGCCGGATGAGCGTGCTGAAAAGGGATGTCAAAGTAGGGAACAAACGGGGGGCCTGCCTGTTTCAGGAATTGCAGCAGCGTATCCGTTAGGCCGGCAGGATACATGTACATCAGGCGCAGCCAGTCGAGCCCGTCAAGCGGGAGCAACCGTTCCAAAAGCTTCATGAGTCCGTTGGGGTCGCCCCTGTCCAGCCCGTGGGCGGTCAGGTCCTGGGCGACAAGGATCAGTTCCTTCACCCCTCTGGCTAACAGTGAGCGGGCCTCGCTTTCGAGTTGTGCGTCGTCGCCTGAACAGAGCCTCCCTCGCAATTTCGGTATGGTGCAGTAACGGCAGGCATGGTCGCACCCTTCACCGATCTTGAGGTAGGCATAGCCAGGGGGGGTGCTCAGCAAACGCATGGCGCCCTCTTCCTTGTCATTCCGAAAAAAACGCTTTTCAAGGAGGGTGCGCCATGGTGCTATTTCTCCCGGTCGCAACCAAAGGCCTACCTCAGGCATTTCCTTGGCCAGTTCCTCACCATACCGAGCCACCAGGCATCCGGCCACCACAAGCAGAGGGCGTTCTTCCGCGGCGATTTCTTCCAGCGCCCCAGCGGCTTCCAGAATGGCGGCTACGGATTCTTCCACAGCAGGAGCGATAAAGCCGCACGTATTGATCAGCACGGCCTCGGCTTCTTGCGGTGCATCTACTGCCTGCACGCCACCGGGTATGGCGCCCAGCAAATATTCCGTATCCACCCTGTTTTTAGGGCAGCCAAGACTGATAGTATGTACTTTCAAAGACTTCACGGTATTCCTATAACCTCTGTCCAAGCTTTGTAACTTCGCCACAGGATGTGCATGCTATTAACTGTGGACAATTTTCGCTCCAGTCAATTACAGTATTAGCCTTGACAAGGCTACACGCCAGTACTCAGACTAACTTCACTTCTCACATGCGAAAAAGTTCATAACAAGCTGAATTACCTTAACAAGATTTCTCGTAAACAACGTATCTGACAGCCAAGATGCCTGAAAAATTTCACACCATACTGGAACGCAAAGGCAGCCATATTCTGCTGGCAGTGACGATCGTACTCATTGCCACGCTTCTTTTTCTCGTACAGTTCAATACAATGCGCGACCAGCTCGAGAATCTCGAGAATTTCGAAAAGCGCTATCAACTGGCCATAAAAACAATAAACAAACTCATACGCCTGGAAGAAACACTGACCTATTCCGTCCGTCTGGCTGCGGCAACAGGAGAGGAATATTGGGAACTCAGCTACCGCGAAGCCAAAAAACAGCATACTGTCCTGCAACGCCAATTCCTGGAGATGGCGCCGGATGCATCTATTCGTGGTTCACTGAAAAACATAGCCCTGGCAAACGACATCCTGGAGAAGGTCGAAAAACAAGCCCTGGATTTTGTCCACCAGGGTAAACTGGAAGAGGCGAAATCATTACTCAATTCCGCCAAATATGAAGCCGGGAAGGGACTTTATCTTTCTGAACTCCAGCAGTTGCAAAGAACAATAGATACGCTTGTCGATGTCTCCCTGGAGACACATTCACAACAGGCAAACACCACCCTTACTACAAGCATAGTTTCCGTCTTTGTCATCCTGATCCTTACCGTGCTGCTTCTGCTTATCCTGTCACGTTACGTCAGAATTCTCAGACGACAACGGAAAATCCTTGCGAGTAATGAACAGGAACTCACCCGTCGCGTGGATGCGGCGACATCCGAACTTCTCACCGTCAATAACAAACTGCGCGATGAAGTAGCTCAACGCGCCTCCATGCAAAAGGCCCTGGCCGAAAGTCAGGAGCGCTACCAGAGCGTCATTGAAAACATGAGCAACGGCCTCGCAATCTACAAAGCGGTGGATGACGGCAATGACTTCGTTTTCACCCATTTCAACACTGCGGCTGAAATTATTGAGAACCGCAAAAGGGAAGAGATTCTGGGGCGTCGCATTACGGAATGCTTTCCCGCCATTAAAGATTTCGGTCTCCTGGATGTCATGCGCGAGGTATGGCTCGACGGAAACCCGCGCGAGCTTCCCGCCACAATTTATCAGGACAATCTGATCATGGGCTGGCGAGAGAATCTCGTGGTCAAGCTTTCCTCTGGCGAAGTGGCCGCCATCTATCGTGACATGACGGAACAAAAACGGGCTGAAGAAGCCCTTTTACGCAGCGAAGAGCGGTTACGCCTTGCCATTCAAGGGGCAAAGCTCGGCTTCTGGGACTGGAACATCAAAACCGACGAAGTTGTCTTCAATGATCGATGGGTGGAGATTCTCGGACTTTCCCGTGAAGATATGGAGCAAGGATTCTCGCTTTGGGAAAACAGACTGCACCCTGACGACAAGGCTAACACCCTGGAAAAACTCCAAGGACACATCGATGGGCGCTATCCTATATTCCATAGTGAACATCGATTGCGTCACGCTAACGGAGAGTGGAGGTGGGTACTTGGCCTGGGATCATTGAACACAAGAACCTCTCCCAACGCTCCCCCTCATGTCAGTGGCGTCATGCTGGACATCTCAGACCGCAAAAAAACACAGGAATCCCTAGAGCAAAGTCTGCGGGAAATGACGGCGTTAAACGAACTGGCCAGGAACATAACCTCCCACCTTTCCATTGAGGCCGTGGCCGAAAAAGCCATCACAGGCATCATCAACGCAACCCAGCCGGACATGGCCCTGATATACCGTCGCAAAGATGACGAGCTACAGCTTGAAAAAATACATTGCCCTGATTGCAGTGAACTCATTCAGGAGACAACAGCTATTGGGGAGTGTATTTGCGGGCTGGCGGCGCAAAACCGCATGCTTTTATTCGTGCAGGACACCGAAAACGATCAGCGTTTGGAACACGATTCCTGTAGAAATGCAGGAATGCGTTCATTGTGCTCACTTCCCATCGTCTTTGAAGGCCGCAATCTTGGGGTCATCACCATTGGCTCACGTACGGAGCGGGACTTTTCACAACAGCACTTTTTCCTGGAGTCTTTGTCTTCTATAGTCGCCTCAGGCTTGAACAATGCGCTCCTGCATCAGGACCTGGAGCGTCATGCCAAAAATCTTGAAAAACGGGTGGAAGAACGTACGCAACTTTTACAGCAGGCCAAAGAGGAAGCCGAATTGGCCAACATGAGCAAGAGCGAATTCCTGGCCAAGATGAGCCATGAAATCCGCACCCCGCTCAATGCCGTCATCAACATGAGCGAATTGGCCCTGCTCTCCCCCCTGACCCAGGAACAGCAGGAATATCTCCTCTCGGTACGCGCCTCCGGCCAGCACCTCCTGGGCGTCATCAACGATATTCTGGACATATCCAAAGTCGAAGCGGGGCGTTTTGAATTCGAGGCGGTCGACTTCGACCTGGTGGAAACCCTGCACGCCACCATCCGCTCCCTGACGACACAAGCCAGCAGCAAAGGCTTGTACCTGGACATGCACGTCAGTGACAATTTTCAGCGCCACCTGAGAGGCGATCCCCTTCGGTTGCAGCAAGTCATCTTCAACCTGGTGAACAACGCCCTGAAATTCACCGAACGTGGCGGCATTGCCATTACAGTTGATTGCACAAGCGGCGCCTGCCATCTTCCCCCAGAGCAAGGGGGCGAAGCACACTTCGAATTGCTTTTCAGCATCAAGGACACCGGCCCCGGCATTCCTGAAGAAGACCGCGAGCGTATCTTCGACTCCTTCACCCAGGCCGACAGTTCAACCACACGACGCTACGGAGGTACCGGTCTCGGGCTGACCATCAGCAAACAGATCGTGGAACTCATGGGGGGGCGCATCTGGCTCGAAAGCACTGTGGGTAAAGGAACCACCTTTTATTTTGCCGTCCCCATGCAGGCCGGAGACCCGGCGCGCATTGTCCATCTCGACATGTCCCCCATTGAAAACGCCCCCTTGCGGGAAGGCCCCTTGCGTGTGCTGCTGGTCGAGGACAATCAGGAAAATGTAAACGTGGCAACGGCTCTGATCACCAGACTCGGCCACAATGTAACTGTGGCAACCAATGGCGCTCTTGCAGTGGAAGCCATGAAGCAGGATACATTTGATATGGTGCTGATGGACCTTGAAATGCCCGTGATGGACGGCCTGGAAGCCACCAGGCGTTTGCGGGCGGGCGAGGCCGGTTCACTGAACAAAGACGTCACTGTGGTAGCGCTCACCGCCCACGCATTATCTGGATACCGGGAAAAATGCCTGGATGCAGGTATGAACCGCTACCTGTCCAAACCCTTCTCCATTGACGAATTGACCTTGCTGCTGGGGCGCGCCACCAACGCTAAAAAACCCGTCCAGGCAGCCAGGGAAGAATACCGTAACGATGATGTCCTGAACATGCGTGAAGCCATCAACCGCTTTGGGGGCGAAGTGGAGCTTTACCGCGAAGTCTGCTTGGACTTTGTAAACAATATAGAGACCAAACTGGAAGCCATGGAAACGCTGGCCAGCGAGGGCAAATTGGACAGACTCGCCCTTCAGGCGCACACTGTGAAAGGAAACTGCGGCACCATTGGCGCCAACTCCTGCCAGGAGGCCGCCGCCTCACTGGAAGACGCATCACGCAAAAACCGCACGCAGGAAATACCGCAACTGCTCGCATTGCTGCGCCAGAAAGTGCGCGAGCTCATGAGCGTTCTCCAGGATGCCGTTCCCGACTTGGAGGGCGATGCCCCCCCTGAAAACCAGAACTCATGAGCCTGCGCAATTCCCGTGATTGCTATTCCTTGGCCTTGGGGCGCACAGTCACCACCGGCACAGGGGAGCTTTTGACGATCTTCTCCGCAACTGAACCAAAGATGAGGTGATTGATGCCGCGACGTCCGTGCGTGCACATCACCACCATATCCATGTCCTGGTGATCGATAGTCTCGAGAATTGCATCAGGGGCATACCCGATTTTCACTTCACCACGCGCCTTCATGCCCTGAAATTCCCGGGTAATGAACGTGTCCATCTGCTCCTGGGCGCCCTTGACGATGGATTTGACCACACGCTGCAAATCACCCGGCTCGACATAAATTTCCGCATACCTGTTCATGGACGGTGCAACATAAAGCACCAGCACCTCTGCATCCAGTTTTTGGGCCAGATATCTGCAATGGGCAGCCAGGTTTTCCGTGACGTCGGAAAAGTCGACAGGACAAAGAATTTTTTTGACTTCTCGCATGATCGGCTCCCTGAGGGTTTCCGGTCCGCCTGTTTCGAAGGAAAGGCCATGGCTGACCGAGATTATTCATAATTACAATAAGTCATGTGTACAAATGGTGCAAGCTTCGAATCATTTGCTCGCTCCCCTTTCTTCTGACCGCACCAGCAAAACATATCATTTTAGTATGAATTTTAACACCTTCTGTTTCATCGCCCTTTTTCCAGGGTAAGGGGCTTCCCTTCAGAGATCATAACGTTTATGTAGTGCTGCTCAAGCCCTGACGGAGGTGGGCCGTATATGCATTTATTCGCTTATTCGACTCTTCTGGTCTCGATGCTTCTTTCGTTGCTGCTGGGCGCGACCGCCTGCATGCAACGCTGGCAAGGAAAAGACAACCTGCTGGTCTGGATGGAGCGCGGCCATCTGCTGCAAAGCTTTCTCATGACCTTAGGCGTGGTCGTGTTGTTCACGGCCCTGGCTGCGCACGATTTCTCGTATTTGTACGTGGCCGAGTACACCGATACGCATTTGCCCATGTTCTATACGCTTACAGCCTTTTGGGCCGGGCAGAGCGGATCGCTGTTATTTTGGGCCTGGGCAGTGGCCTTGTTCGGGGTCGCCTTCCAGCTCACACCAACCTACAAGCGGCTGCATGGGCCTACCAGGCAGTACTACTGGATGTTCTTCTTTTTCGTGATGAGCTTCCTGTTGCTGCTGCTTTCCAACTGGAGCAATCCGTTTGTGGAGTTGGTGCCCCCCCCTGCTCAGGGGAACGGCCTCAACCCGCTGCTGCAGCACCCGGGTATGATCTTCCACCCACCTTTGTTGTTCCTGGGATATGCCGGTTTCACCATTCCTGGATGCCTGGCGCTTGCCCAGGCGCTTTCCGAATCGGCAAACAAGGAATCTTCCTGGCTGGATGGAACGCGTAATTTCACCCTTTTGTCCTGGCTGTTTCTGACTGCCGGCATCATTCTCGGCGCCTGGTGGTCTTACATGGAGCTTGGGTGGGGTGGTTACTGGGCCTGGGACCCTGTTGAAAACGCTTCGCTCATCCCCTGGTTCTCTGCTTCGGCCTTCCTGCACACCGCCGTATTGCAGCGACGCCGCGGCATCATGAAAAAGGCCAACGTCTTTCTCATGGCCCTGACCCTGATGATGAGTTTCTTTGGCACCTATCTCGTGCGCAGCGGCGTTGTGGATTCTCTCCATGCGTTCTCCAGCACAGGTGTGGGAACGCCCCTTTTGATATTCATTCTTTTTGGCGTGGGCATTTCCATTTTGGTGCACTTCGTGGGATTTGAAAATCAGCCTGAAGGACGCACGCTCAGCGGTATTTTCAGCCGTGAGGGCTTCCTGGTCATTACCGCCTGGCTGCTGCTCATTCTGGGCGCAGTGATTTTGCTGGGCACCATGTGGCCTGTTTTCTCCAAGCTCTGGAGCTCCACCCCTGTGGGGCTGGACGCCGGTTTTTACAACCGTGTCTGCCTGCCCTTCTTCTCCTTGCTGGCGGTCATGCTGTTGGTATGCCCCTGGCTGGAGTGGAAAGGCGGCCTGCGCAGGAAAAACGTATTTTTCGGGCTGGCGGGCCTCTTCGTCGGCCTGCTGATTGTGCTGTACATAGTCGGCATGACCATGCCTGTGCCGCTTTTGGCAGCGGCAGCAGCCATTGCGTGTTTGGCCGGCATCATCACCATTTTCACCACGGAAGCGCCCGCCAGAAAGCTCCGATCAGTCTGGGGCGCCTACGGCGTGCACTTTGGCCTTGCCTTGATGATTCTCGGGGTAGCGGCTTCTGGTCCTTATCAGCAAAGCATCCAGGTGGAACTGAACCCTGGCGAAAAGACCGAACTCGGCAGCTACACCTTTGTCTACGAAAAAATGAACGAAGGGCGCGGCGCAAACATGGCGTACGTCGAGGCGGAAATCCAGGTTCTCAAGGACGGAAAGCCCATGGGTTCCATGGAGCCGCAGCGCCGGCAGTATGTGAACAACAATCAGGCATTTGCCGAGGCCGACGTGCTTGAAGACCACATGGGGCTTGGCAACGAACTCTATGCAACGCTTATGGGCTCCAACAAGGCCGGCCGGGTTGCGCTTGAATTGAGTGTACACCCCCTCGTGAACTGGATTTGGATAGGCGGCACTTTGATGTGTCTCTTGCCTTTCGTGGCATTGCGGCGCTCACGCGCCTCCAAGGCTGCCGGAGACGTGTAACGAAATGTTGCTGACCCTGGAAAAGGTCGCCAAGCTCTACGGAAACAAACTGGTCTTCAAAGGCATCAGTTTCGAGCTTCCCGAAGGGGCTGTGGCCATTGTGGCCGGCCCCAATGGAGCGGGAAAATCCACCCTGCTGCGCCTGGTGGCTGGGCTGGAAACTCCCACTGCCGGGGAGGTGACGGCTACGGTTGCGCCTGGCGAGATCGGCTATCTGGGGCACGCGACGTTTCTCTATCCGCAACTTACGGCTCTTGAGAATCTCGAATTCTGGAGCCGCTTCAATGGCCTGCGCCCCACAAAGAAAATGCTGCACAGCGCCCTTGAGCGCGTGGACCTGGCCTATGCCGGTCAAGAACGCGCAGGACGCTTTTCACGGGGCATGGCCCAACGACTGAGCCTTGCCCGGGTCTTTCTGCTCGAACCCAGGCTCCTACTGTTGGACGAGCCCGGCACAGGGCTCGATGTTCGCTCCAAAAGCATACTGGCCCGGGAGATAACCGCCGCCAAAGCTCGTGGCGCAAGCGTTCTCTGGGTGAGTCACTCTCTGGAACAAGACCTCGCCCTGGCCGACATTGTCCTGGCCATTGGTGAGGGGCGCTGCCTCTACTGCGGCAGCGCAGCCGCATACCAGCCGGAGTGCTCATGCTGAGTGGCGCACTGACCATAGCGGCAAAGGACTTGCGCCTTGTGGTGGCAAGGGGGGGCGGTCTGGTGCAGGCCTTGCTCCTGGGCCTGATCCTGCTCTTTCTTTTCAGTCTTGCGCGGGTGCCGGGGCAAGAATTTGCGCCGCAAGCCGCGGCTGCCATCTTCTGGTTGGCCACGCTCTTTTGCCAGGTGCTTTTGAGCAACGCGCTTTACAGTTTGGAAGAAGTCAATGGCGCGCGCATGGGGCTTTTACTTTCCCCCACGCCCATACACGCGGTGTGGCTTGGCAAGGCCATAGCGGGCAGCATATTGTTGCTTGCAGCGCAGGCTCTTTTTATCCCTGCCACAGTCGTCTTTCTGGGGGTTGGGCTTGAAGGCGCCCCCCTGATGGGATTGGCAGGACTACTGCTCGTCGACATGGGGCTGGTGGCCATGGGCTCGTTGCTGGGCGCCCTGGCTCAAGGGCAGGCGGCGCGAGAGTCGCTTCTTTCGGTGATACTTTTTCCTTTGCTGGTGCCCGTACTGCTGGCCGGAGTCCGATTGGGGGCAATGGCGTTTTCGCCCCTTGTGGTCGATCCGGCAGGGCCGTGGCTGGGACTGGCCGCCGGCTTCGATGCCTTGTTTGCTGCGGCTGGATTGATTTTGTTTCCGTTTATCTATAGCGGTGGGGAATAAGTATAAAGCCCCCCTGCAAGGCTCTGGAGACGCAATGTTCAAGGACTGGCTTTCAATCGTGGCCCTACTGGCCGGTCTGGCCGTAGGCGCCTGCCACTGGCTGATCTGGTACTACACACCCGTGGAACTGACCATGGGTCCGGTGCAGAAAATTTTCTATATCCACCTGCCCCTTGCCTGGTGGGGGCTTATCAGTTTTTTCCTGGTTTTCATCGCCAGCATAGCCTTTTTGAAAACCCGCTCCCCAAAATGGGATCAAATAGCGGGCGCGGCAGCCGAAATCGGCGTTCTGTTCAGCACGCTTGCGCTGCTCACAGGCTCCATCTGGGCGCGCAAATCCTGGAACACATGGTGGACCTGGGACCCGCGACTGACCACAACACTTGTCATGTGGTTCATCTATGCCGGCTACCTGCTCGTGCGCTCCATGGACATGGACAAGCGGCGACAAGCCACGGTGTGCGCTGTTGTCGGCATAGTGGCGTTTCTGGATGTCCCCCTGGTCTTTTACTCTGCCAGGCTCTGGCGTAGTATCCACCCCGCCGTGTTCGTCTCCAAAGGGGGCGGTCTGGCGCCGGAAATGAAACTTACGGTCATGGTCTGCGTCGGGGTCTGGTCCCTGCTTTGGCTGGCCTTGACCACCATACGCTTCCGCCAGCTCAAGCAGAAGGAAGCGTTAGAGGCACTGGTCCGCGACGCTGTAAGCTGAGCGGTCAGCTTTTTATGCAACCTGACGCCCTTACCATGCCGGCAAGGGCGTAGATCTACAACGGGAGGTACCCGTGCAACACGCCGACTTCCTCTTTGCGGCGAACGTGGTCGTCTGGATCGGCATCGGCGCCTATGTGGCGTTTCTCGCCATCAGGCAACGCCGGCTGACGCAACGTTGTGAACAATTGGAGCTCATGCGCAATGACCAAGAATAACAAGACCAAAGACGAAGCAGCCGAGAACGCGCCCGCATCATCGCGCCGCAAGCTCGTGCTGGGGGCTGTCTTTTTCGGACTGGCCCTGATGTTCCTGGTCTCTTTTATCTATCGCTCGCAGAACCAGGGCCTTCAGGTCCATCGCCAGGCTCCGGAGCATGGCGACGCCCCACAGGCTAACGCAGGGCAGCAAGGCATGCCCCCTCAAATGAACGATGCCATGATGGGTGATATCGGCAAGCTGATGCAGCGCATGCAGGAAACGCCTGACGATGTGAACCTGCTGCTGGAGCTGGCTGACAAATTCATGGTCATGAAAAGTTGGGAAAGGGCCGAAATGTTCCTGAACCGGGCCATGGTGATCGAGCCGTCGAACCCCTTCGTGCTCTACAACCTTGGCATCGCGGCTTTTCAGCAGGACCGTCCTGAGGACGCATCCCAGTACTTTGAACAGCTCATTGCGGTGGACCCGAACCATGCCCACGCGCATTTCAACCTTGGCATGCTTTACAGCCATTTTCTGAACAAGCCGGAAAAGGGCAAGGCCGAATTTGAGAAGGTATTGGAGCTTCCCAATGTTCCTGAAGATTTGCGGCATGGCGCTGCGGAAGAGCTGGGACGCCCCCATGAGCCACAGCCTGATGCTGGAGCGGCTTCCGGGGAAGGTGCTGGCGATGCTGCCGGAGATGACGCCGGAAGCCAGAAAACAATGCCTCCAGCCGGGGCGGGGTCGTAAGCCGTATTGCCACAGTGGGCAGGCCGTTCGTTGACAGTGCGGGCAGCTTGGTGGCATAAGGCATTTTTGCTTCTTACGTAGGTCGAAACGTGGAGTCGGACTACATTTTTGTCATTTCAGAGGGTTTTTCCACGTATATCGACCTGGCCACAGTTCCATAGCCGCTATTTCGAGATGTCCCTGGCGCCTTGTACGGCAGGTAACCCTTTACTGAACTCGAGAATCTGGAGGAATGAGCATGTATCCCAAAGGTCTTATCACCGCATTAGTCCTCGGTCTGACCATGCTGCTCGGCGCAAGTCTCGCCAATGCCGCTGATAACGTCAAAATCGCGGTGCCCTCCCCTTACACTGGCCCCGCAGCCGCCTACGGCGACAACGTCAAGGCCGGTGTTGAGATGAAGGTAGAAGAAATCAACGCCGCTGGTGGCGTTAACGGCAAACAGATTGCTGTCGAGTACATGGACGAACAGTGCGATCCTAAGGAAGCCGCCACAGTTGCTTCCAAGATCGTTATGGATGACGAGATTGTAGGTATCGTCGGTCACCTCTGCTCCTCCGCTCACCTGGCCGCTCTGCCTTCTTACGTACGCAAGGGTGTCGCCGCCATTTCTCCCACCGCCACCAACGTTACCATTTCTGAAAAGAACAAGGACCGCAAAGGCCGTGTGTGGTCTTTCCGTGATGTTTACCGCGATGACTTTCAGGGCGCATTCCTGGCCTCCTACGCCAAGGATGTGCTGGGCTTGGCCAGCGTAGCCGTGTTCTACGAGAACAACGACTACGGTATCGGCCTGAAGGAAGCTTTCGTAAACAAGGCCAAAGAAATCGGCCTGAACGTTGTTGGTGAAGAAGCCTACGTAAAAGGCACCACCGACTTCACCCCGCAGCTGACTTCCCTGAAGGAAAAAAATCCTGAAGGCCTGTTCATCAGCGGTTACTACAACGAAGGCGCCCTGATCGCCTCCCAGGCCAAAAAGCTCGGCATGGACGTAGCCAAGTTCGGCGCTGACGGTCTGGACAACAGCGACTACATAAACCTTGCCAAGGATGCTGCCGAGAACACCTACCTGACCACCCCCTTCCTGGAAGAAGTTGCCAGTGAAGAAGGCAAGGCATTCGCCGCCAAGTTCAAGGAAAAATACGGTCGTGACGTGGACTACATGAGCGCCAACGCATACGACGCTGCTGGTGTCCTGGTTCAGGCCATTGCCGAAGCAGGCGCTGACCGCGAAAAGGTTCGTGAATACTTGGCCGGCATCGACTCCAAGGACAAGGCCTATCAGGGCGTAACCGGCGCCATCTTCTTTGACGAAAACGGTGACTGCCAAAAATCCGCTTACGTGAAGATGGTCAAAGACGGGCAGTTCATCCCCGCCCCCAAGCAGGTCAACTAAGGGGTTGGAACGGGACTGCTTCTGACAGACGCCATAATGAAGGATACAACAGGCTGGACAAGTTCCAGCCTGTTTCTTTAGGAAGCACGGAGGGCGGCTCACCGCCGCCCCCTTTTCCAGAAGCAGACGACACTTCCTCACCCTCTTTATTCGGAGAATCGTCTTGTTCGAACAACAACTTATCAACGGCCTGACCCTTGGCGTCATTTATGCGCTCATAGCTGTGGGTTACACCATGGTCTACGGCGTCATCGAGCTGATCAACTTTGCCCACGGCGAAATCTACATGCTCGGTGCTTTTTTCTGCGTCACCTATATCAACGTCCTGGGCCTGCCTTTCTATGTCGCAATCGTCGTGGCCATGCTTTCCTGCGCCCTGCTCGGCATACTCATCGACATTATTGCCTACAGACCCCTACGCAATGCGCACCGACTAGCGGCGCTCATAACAGCGATAGGCATGTCAATATTTCTGCAGAACCTGGCCATGATTATCTGGGGAAGCCGGCCCAAGCCTTTTGCCCAGGCTGCGGTGCCCGCCTACTTGCAGGAAACTGCATTCCACCTTGGCAGCGTGACCCTGACCTGGATGCACGTCTTCATTTTCGGCATCACCTTTTCCATGATGATCGGTCTCAACCTCATCATCATGAAGACCAAGGTCGGCACGGCCATGCGCGCGCTTTCGCAAAACCGCACCTGTTCATGCCTCATGGGCATCAACGTGAACAGGGTCATTTCCTTTACCTTTGCCCTCGGGTCCAGCATGGGTGCGGTGGCCGGGATTCTGGTGGCCATGTACTATAACACCCTTTACCCCACCATGGGCTACGTGGCCGGCGTCAAAGCCTTCGCCGCTGCTGTGCTGGGCGGCATTGGTTCCGTTCCCGGCGCAATGATGGGCGGCATTGTGCTCGGTGTGGCAGAGGCCCTGGGCGCTGGTTACGTATCATCACTGTATCGTGATGGCGTTGCCTACGCAGTCATGATCTCCGTGATCATCTTCAGGCCCTCGGGCATCCTGGGCAAAGCCATGGTCGACAAGGCATAGGGGCTTTGATCATGAGCAAAATGAAAACACTATTATTGGCCGGGCTGGTACTGGTCCTGATCTTTCCCATGACCCCGATCTCCAACGAGTATATTCTGCACGTACTCACGCTGATCATGGTCTATATGGTGCTGGCCATGGGTTTGAACATCGTACCGGGCTTCTGTGGCCTGCTGGACCTTGGTTACGTGGGATTTTACGGTATCGGCGCCTATACAGCCGGCCTGCTGACCATCCACTTCGGCCTGAACTTCTTTCTCATAGTGCCTTTGGCCGCCCTGAACGGCGCGTTATGGGGCATTCTCCTCGGTGCGCCGACATTACGACTCACAGGGGACTATTTCGCCATTGTTACCTTCGGCTTCTCAGAACTGGTGGTCCTCTTTCTGACCAACGAGATATGGTTGACCCGCGGTCCGCTGGGACTGCCCGGCATCGATCCGGTCACCTTCGACTTCTCCTGGCTTTCCACCATGCTCAATCCCAACTGGGACTGGTACTACGAGTTTGGCGGCGAAACCCCCTACTTCTATCTCGCCATCCTTATGGTGGCCTTCGTCTACTTCATCATGCGCCGCATAGAAGACTCAAGACTGGGGCGCGCCTGGTTCGCCATCCGCGAAGATCCCCTTGCTGCTGCCAACTGTGGCGTAAACATCCTGAACTACAAGGTCATCGCCTTTGCCATTTCCGCTGCCATTGGCGCGATCGGCGGCTGCTTTTTCGCACGGTGGACCATGTTCATCTCCCCCGACATGTTCAAGTTCTGGGAATCCTTTCTGGTCTTGTGCATGGTGGTGCTTGGCGGCCTGGGCAACATCAATGGCGCGCTTATCGGCGCCATCATTCTTGTGGCCCTTGGCGAAGTGCTACGTAGCGTGCTGCCGCACTTTGGCCTGCCCACAGAGACGCGTTTTCTGGTATACGGGCTGATCATGATTTTAATCATGCGCTTCAAGCCCAGCGGCTTCATCCCCAAGATCGGCGACGTGGGCATGAAGAATCCCATAATAGTCGAACTGCGTAAAAAACTGGAATCCTCCGGGGCCTGATCCGCCATGGAAGCGAAAAACGAAAGCATACTCTCGATTAAGGGACTGACCAAACGTTTCGGCGGCCTGCTGGCCCTGAACGACGTCAACATGGAGGTGCCGCGGGCGCAAATCATGGGGCTCATTGGCCCTAACGGCGCCGGCAAGACCACCATTTTCAACTGCATTACCGGTGTGTACAAGCCCACTTCCGGCAGCCTTACGCTGCACGACGGACAAAACGAATCCACCATTGGCGGGCGCAAACCCGAAAAAGTCGTTGAACTTGGCATCGCGCGCACCTTTCAGAATATCAGGCTTTTTTCCGAGCTCTCAGTACTGGACAACGTCCGCATCGGACGTCACCCTCGCACCAAGAGCAACCTGTTTGGTGCAATCTTGCGCACGAAACAGCACAAGGAAGAGGAACAACAGATCGTCGATGCCTCCATGGAATGGCTCTCATTCGTCGGCCTGGAGAATAAGGCTCTGGACCAGGCTTCCAGCCTGGCCTATGGCGATCAGCGCAGGCTTGAAATATCCCGCGCGCTGGCTACGGAGCCCAAGGTTCTCCTGCTGGACGAACCCGCTGCCGGCATGAACCCATATGAGACCCGGCAGTTGGACGAACTCATCCACCGTATTCTCGGGCTCGACGTGACAGTTATTCTCATCGAACATGATATGAAACTGATGATGAAAATATGTAAAAAACTGGTGGTACTCGACCACGGCACAAAAATCGCCGAAGGCCCGCCACAAGCCATCAAGGACGACCCTGCCGTCATTGAAGCCTATCTCGGGAGAGGGGCGGCCAATGCTTGAAGTCAAAGACATCCACACGTACTATGGTTCGATTCACGCCCTGAAAGGCGTGAGCCTGACGATCAGGGAAAACGAAATCGTCTGCCTTATTGGGGCAAACGGCGCCGGCAAGACCACCACGCTGATGTCAATTTCCGGTGTGTTGCGCCCCAAACAAGGGTCGATCTCGTTTCAAGGGCAAGATATCACCAAGACAGCCACGGACAAAATCGTCAAGCTTGGTGTTACACAAGTGCCAGAAGGCCGGATGATCTTTCCCAGGCTGAGTGTGCAGGAAAACCTCTGGATGGGCGCGTATATCCGCAAGGATAACGATAAGCTCAAAGAAGACGAAGAATGGATATATACCCTTTTTCCGATTCTGAAAGAGCGCCGCAAGCAGGCTGGCGGCACGCTTTCCGGCGGTGAACAACAGATGCTGGCCATAGGGCGCGCCATCATGGCACGCCCAAAGATTCTGTTGCTGGACGAACCCTCCCTTGGGCTCGCCCCCATTGTGGTGGAAAACATTTTTGAAGTTATCCAGGAAATCAACCGGCAGAACACCACGATCCTCCTGGTTGAACAAAACGCCCAGATGGCCTTGCAAATCTCGCACAGAGGCTATGTTGTGGCGACAGGCGAAATCATCCTGGAAGGCAATTCCCAGGAATTGATGGACGATCCCCAGGTCCGCGCAGCGTACCTGGGCATGGAATAAAGACACCACCTTTCCCTGAAAGGTGTTACCAGCGGACTTTGCCTGTGATGCGCCAACTGCATTGCGGCCATCTGCTGTTGTAGTAATTATTAACTGCTTTAGCGGCCGTCAGCGTCGCCAAAATCGGCTTGGCGCTTCGGTCACGCTAATATAAGGGAGGATAACGCCATGCAGAAGGTAAACGGCAAAGGCTTGACCTTCGACGACGTCCTGCTGCAACCCGCCTACTCAGAGGTGCTTCCCGACAGTGTCGATGTCAGCACCTGGCTCACGGCGGAAATCAAACTCAACATCCCGCTGCTCTCTGCCGCCATGGATACAGTCACCGAATCCCGGCTGGCTATCTCTTTGGCCAGGTCAGGGGGCGCCGGCGTCATCCATAAGAATCTTTCCATCGATCGCCAACGCCTTGAGGTCGAAAAGGTCAAAAAGTCCGAAAGCGGCATGATCGTCGACCCCGTGACCATTCCTCCCAACTACACCGTGGGGGAGGCGCTTGATGTCATGGCTGAATATCGCATATCCGGCTTGCCCGTGGTTGAGGGAAGCAAGCTCGTCGGTATCCTGACCAACCGTGATGTCCGCTTTGTCACCGATATGAGCACCCTGGTCTCCGAAGTCATGACCAGCAAAAACCTCGTCACGGTTCCCATGGGCACAACTCTTGAACAGGCAAAGCACCACCTGCACGAAAACCGCATCGAAAAGCTGCTGGTTGTGGATGAGGAGAACAAACTCCGGGGCTTGCTGACCATCAAGGATATTGAGAAAATCAAAAAGTACCCCATGGCCTGCAAAGACGACCAGGGCCGTTTGCGTGTAGGCGCCGCCGTTGGCGTGGGCGCCGAAACGCCCGAACGCGCCGAAGCCCTGCTTGCCGCTGGCGCAGACTTCCTGGTTGTGGACTCTGCGCACGGGCATTCGCGGAATATTCTGCGCACCATCGAGATGCTCAGGAACACCTTTCCAAAAGCCAACCTCATAGCAGGTAACGTTGGCACCTACGAAGGCGCCAAAGCGGTGCTCAAGGCCGGCGCACATACAGTAAAAGTAGGCATCGGCCCTGGCTCCATCTGCACCACACGTATCGTGGCAGGTGTAGGTGTTCCCCAGGTCACTGCAATCATGGAAGCATCCCGTGCGGCCAAGGAAATGGACCGCCACATCATAGGCGATGGCGGCATTAAATTTTCCGGAGACGTGGTCAAGGCCCTGGCGTCCGGGGCTGACACCATCATGATAGGCTCTCTTTTTGCCGGCACCGATGAAAGTCCAGGTGAGACCATTCTCTATCAGGGACGCCGCTACAAGATATACCGAGGCATGGGCTCCATCGACGCCATGCGTGAAGGCAGCAAGGATCGCTATTTCCAGGATACCGACGACGCCGGCAAACTGGTTCCCGAAGGTATCGTGGGGCGCGTTCCCTACAAGGGGCCTGTGCTCGACAGCATTTACCAGCTCATGGGTGGTCTGCGCTCCGGAATGGGCTACACAGGATGCCAAACCGTCAAAGAGTTGCAGGAAAAGGCTCAATTTGTGGAGATTTCTCCTGCAGGCTTGCGTGAAAGCCATGTCCATGATGTGATCATCACTAAAGAGGCCCCCAATTACAGGGTCGAAAACTACTAGCCCAGGGGCTTTGCCATGGAATCCATAGAAAAGGTAGTCATCCTGGACTACGGCTCACAGGTCACGCAGCTCATAGCAAGACGCATCCGCGAAGCAGGCGTGTACTCTGAAATTCATCCGTACACCATTTCCCTGCAGGAACTGGTGGCGCTGCAACCCAAAGCCATTGTCCTGTCGGGCGGTCCTTCGTCAGTATCTGATGCCGGTGCGCCAGATATGGACCCCGGCATCATCGAACTCGGCCTGCCCATTTTGGGAATTTGCTACGGTATGCAGCTTCTTGCCAAAAACCTGGGCGGCAAGGTCATTGCCTCGCAAGACCGTGAATACGGGCGCGCGGAACTGACCATCACGGACGAATCCCTGTTATGGGAAGGTCTGAAGCAACGAGACGACCGCACGGTGTGGATGTCCCATGGGGACAGGGTTCTGGAACCGCCCAAGGGATTCAAGGCCATCGCCTCCACCCCAAGCGTGGATGTAGCCGCCATGGCCGACCCTGAGCGCA
Source organism: Desulfovibrio biadhensis (assembly GCF_055388615.1). Lineage (NCBI taxonomy): Bacteria > Pseudomonadati > Thermodesulfobacteriota > Desulfovibrionia > Desulfovibrionales > Desulfovibrionaceae > Desulfovibrio > Desulfovibrio biadhensis. Next base: position 3,696,922 of record NZ_AP042477.1, on the reverse strand, counting down.
AGATCTATGCCCTGCAATTCCACCCGGAAGTGGCGCATACGGATCAGGGTGACCGTATGCTGCACAACTTCCTCTTCAAGGTGGCGGATATCCAGGCAAACTGGACCATGTCCTCCTTTGTGGAAAGCAGCCTTGAAGAAATTCGGGAAAAAGTCGGGGACGACCAGGTTGTCTGCGCGCTTTCCGGAGGCATCGACTCCACCGTTGTCGCCATCATGCTGAGCAAAGCCATAGGTAAGCGGCTGCACTGCATTTTTGTGGACAACGGACTGCTTCGTCTCAATGAAGGGCAGGAAGTCATCGGGTATCTGCGGGAGCATTTCGATCTGAATCTGCACTACGTCGAGGCTCAGGATTTCTTTCTGGATCGCCTTGAAGGTGTGGAAGACCCGGAAAAGAAACGCAAGATCATCGGCCACAGTTTCATTGAACTCTTCGAAAAGGAAGCCAAGGCCATTCCCGGCGTGAAGTTCCTGGCACAGGGCACCCTCTACCCGGATGTCATCGAGAGTGTTTCCTTCAAAGGCGGCCCATCCGCCGTCATCAAAAGCCACCACAACGTGGGCGGACTGCCGGATATCATGCAGCTCGAACTCATCGAGCCTCTGCGCGAATTGTTCAAGGACGAGGTCCGCAAGGTGGCTGTGGAATTGGGACTGCCCGACTTCATCATTTGGCGGCACCCTTTCCCTGGTCCTGGCTTGGCCATCCGTGTCATCGGGGAGATCACCCGCGAACGGCTGGATATCCTGCGCCTGGCAGACAAGATCGTGCAGCAAGAACTGCGCGCCTCCGACTGGTATCGCAAAGTATGGCAGGGTTTTGCCGTATTGCTGCCGCTGAAGACGGTGGGCGTGATGGGGGACGACCGTACCTACGAGCATGTCATCGCCCTGCGTGTGGTAGACAGCGTGGACGCCATGACTGCAGATTGGACACGGCTGCCGTCTGAGCTGCTGGCCCGTATCTCCAACCGTATTATCAACGAAGTCAAGGGAGTGAACAGGGTTGTCCTGGACATTTCCTCCAAACCGCCCAGCACAATCGAGTGGGAATAACTCCAGGCGGCGCTTCTGCGCCCGTTGAGAGAGAGTGTTATGTTCGGCATCGGCACAACTGAACTTATCGTCATCCTCGTTGTGGCCCTTATCGTGGTAGGGCCTAAGAAACTGCCCCAGATCGCGCGTACCCTGGGCAAGGCCATGGGCGAATTCAAACGCGTGAGCACTGACCTGCACAGAACCATCAATACTGAGGTCGAGTTGCAGGAACGCAAAGAGCGGGAAAAAGAAGAAAAGAAGAAAAAGCTCGCTGAAAAAAAGACAGAGGAAGATGCAGCGACTGACAAGGCTGCGCCTGCGGAAAAATCCGAAGAAGATATCGCAGCGGAAAAAGCCTACGAAAGCGCAGTTGCCGCCAATACCCCTGTCACACCTGAAGAGACCGGTGCGACTGAAGCAGCGTCTCCTGACATGGCTTCCGTGGAAGAGGACCTGACTGACAAGGCGCCCGTCATTGATGTTCGCTCTGAAGACGTAAAAGAAACAGAAGCTGAACAACATGAAGCGGCTGAAAAGGTCGTGACCACTTCGGCCCCGGCTGGAGAAAAGGCATGAGCACGGGCGATAAGGACAAAGATTTGACCACGCCTCCGGATTCTCAGGAACCTTCTGAGGAAGCTCCAGAGGAATCTTCTGCGGATAACTCTTCTGCATTGCCCCCAAAGGAATCAGAAGAATCTTCCACTGAAGCTCTTGAAGAAGAGGGTGCGGCTGCGTCAGAGACTTCTTCTGATGATTCCCCAAAAGCTTCTGAACCCCCTTCTGAGGCGGCTTCTGAAGACGCGGGCACATCTTCCGGTACTGCAGGAGAAGACGAACAAGCTCCTGATGACGCCTCTGCTTCGGAGCAATCTTCCGATGATTCTTCCGCAGGGGATGCGCCCATTGCAGTTACGGACGACGATCCTTCTGCTGAAAGTGCGGGGGAAGACGATGCTGCGGCTCCACCGCCTGCGCCGCCTGCCCCACCTTCTGACGGTGCAGTAGCAAAGGGCGATGACGACGACCCGGACGACGACCCGGACGACGAAGATGAAGACGAGGATGAGGACGATGATGGAGAAGGCCAGATGAGCTTTCTCGATCATCTCACAGAGTTGCGCATACGTCTGACCCGGAGCGCCATTGCCGCCATCATTGGCTTTCTTGCCTGCTACGGGTTCTCCAAGCAACTCTTTGAGCTGCTCATGCGCCCCTTGGTTGCGGTGTTTCCTCCGGACACAAAACTTATTTACACCGCACTGCCCGAGGCTTTTTTCACCTATATCAAGGTCGCCCTTGTAGCGGGCGTGCTGCTTGCCAGCCCCTACATTTTTTATCAGATATGGAGCTTCATTGCCCCCGGGCTTTATAAGGATGAACGCAAGTATCTTATTCCTATCGCGCTTTGTTCAGGTATTTTCTTTTCTGTCGGCGCGGGATTCGGATACTCGGTCGTTTTCCCCTTTGCATTTGAATTCTTTATGGATTTTGCTACAGAAACCATCCGGCCAATGCCGAGCTTGAAGGAATATTTCGACTTTTCACTCAAGCTGTTGTTTGCATTCGGCCTGATCTTTGAGCTGCCGCTTTTCATTTTCTTCCTTGCGCGGTTGGGCATTGTCACGTCGCGCATGTTGCGCAAATTCCGTAAGTATGCGTTCCTTTGCTCGTTCGTGGTGTCCGCTGTTCTCACACCTCCGGACGTGGTGTCGCAAACATTGATGGCCGGTCCTTTGATCGTGCTTTACGAACTGTCCATCTGGGTAGCCCATGCTTTTGGCAAAAAGGCCAAACCCACTGCGGAAGAAGAAAACGAAGACGAAGAAACCACTGAAGATGAAAAGGAAGAAGCTTCCTCATAATATTCTCTGCCAGACGCCAGGGAGGCGCATGATCTCCCTGGCGTTAATGGCGGATGGAAGCTGCATCGGTCTTTGAAGAAAATGGGGCCTTGTGCCATACTGGTTCTTTGCTTAATACTCAGTCTGGCGCCATCATATTCGGGATGTGCTCAAACGCCCTCCCCCCGGTGTGCATGAACCATTTTGGCAACGCTCTGGACCTGATGTGAAAAAAAAGGCATAGACAGATTATGGGCCAACGAAACGCAGCATTCTCCCGCGAAACAACAGAAACTCGTATCAAGGCGCGGCTTGAGCTGGATGGCTCCGGTATCGTCAATGTACGCACCGGTTTTGGTTTCGCCGACCACATGCTGACCCTGATCGCCTTTTGGGCCGGATGGGACCTCGACCTTGAAGTCGATGGCGACATGGAAATCGACGCACACCACAGTATTGAAGACGCCGGTTTGTGCCTGGGCGAAGTATTGCGTCAGGCCCTTGCTCAAGGCGACGCCGTAAAACGTGTGGGATGGGCGCGGGTGCCCATGGATGAAGCCATGGCCGATGTGGCTGTGGATCTTTCAGGGCGACCATACCTGGTATACGAAGACGAATTGCTGCCCAGCATCGTAGCCCGGGAAGAAAAGGACCTTTGGCGAGAATTCTTCAAGTCCCTCGCTAATACGGCAAAGATGAACCTACATATAAGATTACTTTATGGAAGGAATGGCCACCACCTGTTGGAGTCCGCCTGCAAAGGACTTGGATTGGCGCTTGCGCAAGCCGCAGCCCTCAAGTCCGGTGACGGAGTCTTCAGTACAAAAGGGAGCTTAGACTCATGAAAACGCTCATGTCTGCGCGCTCTGTCGTTCTCGTTCTGCTCTTCCTGCTGGTGATTACCGGCTGCCACCGTCGCCCTGCCGCTGAGCCTATCGCTGCGGACCTTTCCCTGGCCATTGCCGGCTTTACGCAGCCCACGGTGGACGGTCAGGCCATGGCCAACTACGTGCCATCCGGCAGCGAGACGGTTTCTCCCAAAACGCTTACATATCTGGACAGCATAGTGCTCCAGACAATGTCTTCTGAAACCAAGCGCTCTTTTGCCACTCCTTCCCAAACCCGCGCTTGCCAGCGAGATCTGGACAACAGTTCAGACAACTCCGGCAATTTGGACTACTGGGTAAAAGTGGGGCGCTGCATGAACGCCGATTACCTTCTGGTACCGCAGCTTATGTACTGGCAGGAACGCAAAGGCGGCGCTGCCGGTTCCGACGACCCCGCCAGCGTGATGATCGACATGTATGTTGTGGATGTCAAAGAACAAGGCATTGCAACGCGTTACCGCTTTGATGAAAAGCAGGTATCCCTTGCTGAAAACATGCTGACTTTCTCCAAATTCGTAGACCGCGGCGGCAAGTGGCTGACTGCCAGGGAACTGGCCGCCTGGGGCATCGAAGACGGATTGCGGGTACTGGGTCTGAAATAATATGCAGCTTTTTCCAGCTATTGATATAAAGAATGGTGAATGTGTCCGCTTGCGTCAGGGGCTGGCCGATGAGGTTACGGTGTTCTCCAAGGACCCCGTTTCCATGGCTGAACACTGGATGGACCTGGGCACTTCCTGGTTACATATAGTCGACCTTGATGGTGCTTTCAGCGGCGATCCGGTCAACGCCGAACTCGTTGGCCGCATCTGTTCCGTCTGCGAAGCGCGGGGCGTTAAAGTGCAATTGGGCGGCGGTGTACGCGACAAGGGCACGGCCGAGGCCTATCTCAAAGCAGGCGTCACCCGCCTTATTGTGGGAACAATGGCCATCCTTGAACCTGCTGCGTTTGGTGCTCTTTGCCGTGCGCTGCCTGGTGTCATCGGGGTCTCCCTGGACGCCCAGGATGGACAGCTCAAGACCAAGGGCTGGGTGGAAGACGCCGGTCTTACTGCACTTGATGTGATCCCCAGGCTGGAAGAACAAGGCGCGACGTTCATCATCTACACGGATATCAGCCGTGACGGCATGCAGTCCGGCGTGAACCTAGAAGCACTTGATAACTTGTTGCAGAACACTTCCCTGCCGGTCATTGCGGCAGGTGGCGTGGCCTCGCTTAAAGACATCAAGGACCTTGCCCCCCTTGCTGCCAAAGGCCTCGAAGGCGCCATCACCGGCCGGGCCATCTATGAAGGCACCCTGGACGTTAAGGAAGCATTGGAATGGCTTAGTCAGAACGTGGCAACCGCCTGACACCGGACCTTTGTCCTTTCGCTCCATGAGAATACGTAAGCGCCATGGCCAAGCAGACTCTATTTTGTAAGACCACAGTCTACAACCTGCTCAAGAAGCGCGAGCCGCTCTTTAGCGGCTGGAAGATACTTGGCTTCATTGGAGCCGGCGTTTCCGGCTGTGTCTTCAAGATGCAGCGCGACGACCTGGGTGAAGAGATGTATGCTGCGCTCAAGGTCATTCCCCTTACAAGAAAGCTGGACCGCGAACACCGCTCCCTTGATTCGCTGCAGGCATCCATTGGTCAGGATGCGCGTGAAATCATCCACCTGTACAGTCTGGGCAATCACCAGAACGTTGTAGGCTGGTATAATCACGAAGTCTTCCACGAACGCGACCAGGATTCCATCATCGCCCTTGTGGCGGTAATGATGGAGTACCTGCCCAGTACGCTTTCCAGCAAGATCAAAGGGGGCGCGCTCCCCTGGCAAGAAAGCGTTCAGGTGCTCATCGATTGTCTCAAAGGGCTCGAGCATGTCCACTCCAAGAGCATCCTGCACCGCGACATCAAGCCTGGGAACATCTTTCTTACCCAGGACGGCATAGCCAAGATTGGTGACTTTGGCGTGGCGCGCAAACTCTCGGAAACCACCTTTGCCGAGACCCGCGTGGGCACGCCCCTTTACATTGCGCCTGAAGTGCTGCGCGATCCCTTTGGCAAAGGGTACGACCACCAAGTGGATATTTATTCTCTGGCCCTGGTGGGGTACGAGATGTTGCATGGCAAATTGCCTTTCGAGGACGAATGTGAAGGCAACCGCTCCTGTATGGTGAACAAGCGGATAACTGGGGAACCCATTGTTGTGGACCCGTCTTTGCCCATAGGCATCACTAAAGCCATCCTCGGCGCTCTCTCCTTCCGCCCCTCCCTTCGTTACGCCTCTGCCAAAGAATTTCGCCTGGCCTTGGAACGCACACTGGAAACCGACGGGCGTGAAACAATCATGCCCAGAGTCCAAACCGTAAAGCCTGCGCGCGCCATCAAGGAAGAAGAATTCGGAGAGCTGACGCAGAAGCGTGCGGCGCCTGAGCCCCGTAAGGAAACGCCCCTGAGGACGGAAAAGCCAAAACCCCCCGTGCAGCATTATGCGGGAGAAGATTTCTACGGACCAAACGCCAACTTTGGCCGCAGCAAGGGGCATGTCACGCCTAAACAACCACTGAGCCGTCCGGTGGTGATATTCCTGCTGGCCGCCCTGGCATGTGGCGCCGCATATATGTCAGGCAGGGTACATCTTGGCGCCAGCCCCGCAACGATATACAGCATCGTTTTTTTGTTTTTTTATATTGCGCTGCCTTTGTACTTGATCATCATTGCCCCGGCACGACGCGGCCTGATTGCTGCAGTCTTGTTTTTTGCCTCGTTCGGGGCCAGTCTGGGACTCAAAGCCGGTGTCATGAGCGCTGCAATAGACAATTTTGCCTTTGCCATGGGCGCCATATATTTGAGCATCTGGGCCTTTATAGCCTGGTTCAAGAACCGGGACTAACCCCTCTTTTCCGCTACTCTTCCGCCCCATCCCCATTTGAAGACATGTCGAACTCCGCCACGCGAACGTATTTGTGGAGGGCATAGAAAAAACCGTGTAGCGCCAGTAAAAGACCGGCTCTGCCATCCAGAAAACCAGCCCGCAACAAATATATTTTTGCAAAACGAGCCATCCCGTGGGCAATCCCCCGGGCTACGCCGCCTTTGCGCCCGTCGTGCTGCAGACTGATCGCAGCTTCCTGTGTGTAATAATTGATTTTGGCCACATGCTCCTGAAGTCCCGCATAGGGGCGGTGGACGATATCTCCGGACAGCACCCCAGTTGGCCCTTTGGGGTGAAATGAATAATGCGGCCCCGAAGCTGTCACTTCCATACGCTGTGTATGAAAGACACGTAAAAGACGATCCGGGTACCAACCACAGTGCTTCAGGTAGCGATCATAATAAAATGAACGGCGCGGGCAGGTGAAACCGGCCTTACCTTCCAGTTGCGCAGCGTCACCAAACAAAATTTCCATCTCTCGCCGCAGTTCCGGGCTCAGCCATTCATCCTGGTCCAGACTCACCACCCAGGAATCCCCAACCTGCTCCAAGGCGTAGCGAAATTGCGCTACAGGACCAGGCCACGGGCGCACCAAAACGTCTGCACCCATTTCTTGCGCTATTTCCCGTGTTCTGTCGCTGCTTTCGGAATCCACCACCACGACCCTGTCACAAAAATCCAGGGACTTAAGGCAACGTTCCAGCCAGCGTTCTCCATCCTTGGTCAGCACAAGTCCTGTCACAAACATCCGGTATATCTCCTACCTGATCATTCACCAAAGCATGACTCGCCTTGCATACCACTATCCGAAGCGATACAAGGCTAAATCTGCATGAGCCGCCATTGCGAACACTACTAATAGTCGTAGTGGCGGGCGGCAAGCAAAACATCCAGCTCCACACTGCAACCCCACACATTTTCAGATGCCGCATACACAAAACGCCCCACACACAACCACCACCTGGCAGCTGACGACCCCGTCAGAGGCCAAAGGACAACGCCTCGACGGCTTTCTGGGGCAGGCGCTTGCCGACCAGGGAATATCACGGGGGCGCATAAAATCCTGGATCAAGGAGGGGCGCCTACGCATTAGCGGCGTCACGGTCTCCAAACCTAGCACACTGCTGCAAGGTGGAGAACTGCTCGAGCTGGAAGGCATTTCGGCCGACTCTCCCCTGGCGCCTGAAGATGGCGATCTAAGCATTCTTTATGAAGACGAGCACCTGATCATTTTGGACAAACCACACGGACTGACAGTGCACCCCGCCCCTGGCCTGGAAAGCGGCACCCTGGTCCACAGACTGCTGCACCGCTATCCGGAAATGGCCTCCATGGATTCCGAACGCCCTGGCATTGTGCACCGCATCGACAAGGACACGAGCGGCCTGCTTCTTGTTGCACGCACCGAAGCTGCCCGTCTGGCCCTTGCGCAGGCATTTGAAGACCGCCAGGTGGACAAGGAATACCTGGCCCTGGTGCATGGCGTGCCAGAAAGCCTCCAAGGCGAAATTCAAGAACCCATTGGCCGGCACCCCGTCCATAAGACCAGGATGGCGGTAGTGGCAAAGGGCGGCCGCCCTGCACATAGTGTATGGAGAGTGCTCCATGCCAGCCCTGATGGAGAATGGAGCCTGCTGGCAGTACGTATCCACACGGGACGCACCCACCAGATACGGGTGCACCTGAGCCATTTGGGGCACCCCATTATGGGAGACGGCGTTTATGGCCTGCCAGCTTCCAAGCACCCACAAAACTGTCCGGAGAAATCGTTTAGGCGACTTGCTTCCCGCCAGATGCTGCATGCCTGGAAATTGGGAATGCAGCACCCCATGACGCCAGAGCGCCTCGACTTCAGGCGCCCTCCCCCTGCAGATTTCATGCGTCTTGCGCTCTGTCTGCACAAGCGCGCGCAACGGGTAGTGGTCACAGGCCTGCCCGGCTCCGGCAAATCAACCCTGGCCAGGCTGCTGCATGAAGCCGGCGCCCCTCTTTTCTGTGCGGACGCTGTTGTGGCTGATCTTTACAAACCAGGGCGCGCAGGGTGGAGCTTCCTGTTCCAACGCTACGGTGAGCGCTACCTGCTTGCCACAGAAGATTTGCCATTGGATCAACGCCCCGTTGATAAACGCGCCCTGTTTCAGGATATGCAGGCGTCCCCCTCCCTGCGCAAGGAAGTGGAGGCTGCGCTGCACCCCATGGTATTTGACAAACTGCAGCTTTTCTGGCGCGAGCATGCTGCCAAAAGCATGGCCGTGGCCGAAATTCCTCTATTGTTCGAAGCCTCGGGCGACACCGCGGCAGCGCACCGCACTGCGGCGGACAGTATTGTCGGGGTGTTCTGCCCCCATACCACCCGGCTAGAACGGCTGAAACAGACCAGAGGATGGGGCGAAGAAACACTAGCCGCCATGGATTCATGGCAATGGCCCCAACCTGCCAAGATCAACGCCTGCCAATTGATCGTGGACAATAGTGGAACCAAGCAGGATTTGGAACGCCGTACTCAAGCTCTGTTGAAAGTTCTGCGCCGCCTGCGGGCTTCTGGAGCAGCACGATTCGCGGCTCGCTTACGCAACTTATGGGGTGAAGACAAAACGTGAACGTCATTATCATCATGAACAAAAGGGCAGGCACGGTGTTCCGCGCTTTCCGCCGCACAAGTCCCAAAGCGGTGCGCGAGGCGTTTCAAGAGGCAGGGCTCGATCCCGATATCAGGCTCATTTCCCCAAGCAATCTGCCGAATGCAGTGCGCCAGGCCGTAAAAGAGCGCCCCGACACCATCGTAGTGGCAGGGGGTGACGGCACCATCAACACCGCCGCTGCCATAATCGGCGGCAGCGACATTCCAATGGCCGTCATCCCGCAGGGGTCCTTCAATCTGTTCGCCCGGCATCTGGGCCTGCCATTCAAGGTTGCCGCAACGGCGCACCTGGTGGCCCAGGGCTACAGCAAACTTTTGGATATGGGCGTGGTCAACGACCGCCCCTTCATGTTGTTTTCCTCAATTGGGGCGCACCCGGTCTATGTCAGGGAGCGCAAGCTCCTGCAGCACCGCAAAGGGTGGTGGAAACCCTTTGCCATGCTGTGGGCGGTGAGCAAATCCATTCTGCGTTTCCCACAACTCACTTTGCATCTGGAAGTCGATGGCGAAAAGAAAACGCACCGGACAGCCAGCCTTATTGCGGCCACTTCGCCCGGTGCGTTGAATTTTTTGTATATTGTGGAGGACGGGCAGCGGTTTTTGACCGATAAAACCATCTACCTCTACCTTGGTCGCCAGTCATCCAGGCTGGGCATGCTACGCAGCTTTGTAACCATTCTTTTTTCACGCGCCACGCTGGACAAGTATTTCGAAATGCACACCGTGCAATCCTTCAGCGTGGATACCGGCAAAAAAGGCCGCCACCTGCTAACGGCGCTGGATGGCGAACTGACCAGACTGCGTCTGCCGTTACAATACGGCCTGCTTCCTGCGCATCTGCGCGTGGTGCTGCCACAGCCTGAGTAGCCTTGGCAGCAACGCTAGGCCTGATTCCCCAGCACCTCCGCCACCATGGCGGGAATACTGGCAATATCGGGACAAACACGGATACCAGCAGCGGCCAGGGTCGTCACCTTACCTTCGATTCCGCCCCCGCCTTCCTCGAGAATGGCGCCTGCATGCCCCAATCGTTTGCCTTCCGGTGCTGTACGGCCGGCAATAAAGGAAAATATGGGTTTTGGATAACCGGTTTGACGTACGTGGGCCGCCAACTCCTCTTCTGCAGCACCGCCAATTTCACCCAGAACGACAACCGCCTTGGTGTCTTCATGGTAGCGCACCTGCTCCACAAGCTCGATGAAGTCGACGCCAACAAAGGGATCGCCCCCTACCCCCACACAGAGTGAAATCCCCAATCCGGCGTCTGCCAGACGTGCGGCGGTTTCATAGGTCAGCGTGCCACTGCGGGAAAACACTGCAACCGATCCCGGAGCGTACACATCAGCCGGCATGATGCCCACCTTGCAGCCGCCTGGAACAATCAACCCCGGTGTGTTGGGCCCGACAAGACGACTTTTGGAGGTGCGCAGCGCTTCCCTGACGGCCAGCATTTGCCCCTGAGGAATGCCTTCTGTAATGCACACGATCCACGGCACGTCACAGGATGCCGCCTCCAGTATGGCAGCGGCGGCAAAGGCCGCAGGCACGAAAATAATGGATGCGTCCACGTCCGGATGCTCTTCCATGGCACGGTGCACGGTGTTGTAGACCGGCACGCCCAAAACATCCTCTCCCTCTTTGAAAGGAGTTACGCCGGCAACAACATTGGTGCCGTAATCAAGCATGAGCCTGGTATGCAGTCGTGCAGCGCGCCCTGTTATACCCTGGACCATGACCTTGGATTGTTTCCCCAGCGGAAGCGGCGCCGGACCACCGGTATCCGGTACGGACTCGATGTCTTCCGTGCCTAGCACAGGAGGATCAGGCCTTTTGAAAGCCGGATAATCACCGTCCGGTTTTATGGCTTCCAGGGCCTCCAATGCGCTGGTCATGCCTTCGGAAACATGAATGCCGTGCCCCAGACCTTCTACAATCTCCCGACCGGACTTGGCGTCCGTCCCTGCCATGCGCACTACAAGCGGCTTTGCAGGGGCCTTGCCGTCCAGTGCCTCGCGCAGGGCGCGCGCCACGGCTTCACAGGAAACAATGCCGCCAAAAAGATTCAAGAATACCGCCTTGACCTGGTCGTTGCCAAAAAGCAGTTCCAGGGCAGTGCGCATACGTTTCTCGTCAGCAGCACCCCCCAAATCCATAAAGTTGGCTGCCGGCAAGCCCTTGAAATTCAGCAAATCCATGGTGGCCATGGCCAGCCCTGCTCCATTGACGAGGAGGCCGACCCACCCGTCAAAGGGCACAAAGGACAAACCCGCTGCGCGGGCTGCGTTTTCCTCTGCCGCGGCATGCTCTGGCTGGTAGTATTCCTCTAATTCAGGGCGCAAATCACGGACATTGTCATCAATCTCCACCTTGCCATCAAGAGCTGTCCACACGCCTTGGGCGTCGAGCACCAGGGGATTGATCTCAGCCAGAAGCAAGCCGTTTGCCAGGACAGCGTCATAGAGCTTGCTCACCAGGTCGCGAAACCCCGCGTAGACTTCCTTGTCTGGAGTTTCGGGGGCAAAGAGGTGAAAAAAGGCAGCGCGGATATGCTGCTCACCCAGACCGAGCCCCGCCGGAATGTTTTGCGACAAGGGGCGCTTGCCTGTTACGCCGGAGTCCTCAACATCCACACCACCAGCGCCGGCCGTAAGCACCAGGCTTTCGCGTTTACGCGAAACAGCAAAAGACAGGTAGAATTCCCGCTCGAAACTGGTTCCAGGCTCCACGCGGACCAAAGGCACTGCGTGCCCCTTGATGCGCATGCCAAACAATTTCTTACAGGTTGCCGCCACTGCATCGGCCGTATCCACGCGCAAAATGCCCCCCGCCTTCCCGCGGCCCCCTGTCTGTACCTGGGCTTTACAAAACCACGGGCCTTTACCAGGGAGGGTGAATCCGTCCTCATCACCGGGGTGCAACAACGCGCCTGCCGGCACCGCGATGCCGGCCTTCTCGAACAGGCGCTTGCTCTGGTGTTCGTTCAAAAGCATGCCGCGCTCTCCTCTTTCTGGTCAAAAAGGGATTTGCTGAAACACTCTCTAAATGAACGAAGGCGCAATGGCATGCGCCTTCTCTTGCTCCACAATAAGCCACATACGTTCATTCACGTCGCGACTGCACCCCGGCCGGGAGCCGTCAGCCCCCCGGCAAAAGGCACTTGAATCTTTCTATAGCCCCATGTCCTGATTCACCAAAACAACCGTGATCCTGGCTTTAGGAAAGGATTTCTCGGTGATAGTCCAGGTGTTGCAAATGCGGTCCGGACTCTTGCAGTCATGGCAATAGGCCGTCTTGACGCAAGGGGTTTTCTTGCTGAGCCGCATGGCATTGGTAGGGGCGGCATAACCCTTGATTCTGTTGAAGGCCTCCTGAAGATCGGTAACCAGCTTATTCCTGCCGGTGATCACCACCACATGCTTGGGCCCAAAGGTCAAAGCGCCAACCCTGTTGCCAATCATATCCAGATTGACCAGAGTGCCGTCTTCGGTCAGCGCATTTGTGCCGGTAAAATACAAGTCCACAAGCAAAGCCTGCCGGCGCAGCTCGATGGCTTGCTCCGGAGTAAGGCTCTTGTCAGATGGGTCCAGAACCTTGATGCCTTCTGGGGCGCTTTCGGGGTTGAGGGCTTCATACAAGCCGGTCTCCATGAACGTGGCGGAACCACCCCAGGACAAGCTCGCAGGATTGACGGCGGGAAGAATCTCCGAAAGTATCAGTTCCTTTGCCGCGGCGGCGTCATCCACAATGTGGGCGCCAAAATTATTGGCTTCCAGCGCTTCTTTCACGTCTTGAAGCTTCATTTTCCAAAAATCTTGCACATAATCACTCATGATATGGCTCCTCTTTGCAGTACAGAGCTTGCTGATCTCTAAAAGGTACGGTATCCGCATATGCGGAATGCAGCCGGACCGACCGGGCTGCACGAAGCAAGTTGGTATCACACAGCGGCTTGAGGGGAAAGTCCGCCTGCCGCGACACCTTAAAAACACACTAGGCGCTTGGCATAGCGGTTTTTCCCGGCCCGCAAGTCAGAGGGTGAACGTACATCATGCGTTTTTTTTGCAATCTACTCATTGGCCTGCCCCTCTTAGGGCTTCTGGTCGGTTCCAGCATTTTCCTTTACGACTCTATTTCCTCTTTCACCGCCGGCCCCACGGAATGGGCGCCGTGTTCCAGGTTTCTGCAATGGCTGTTCAGAAAATGGAACGTGTGGGACAGCATGGCGTCCTTCACGGATATGTACTGCGACCTCTCTTTTGGGGCGCACATCGCCATAGCCAGCTTTTTGATCGGCTGCATTACCATCCCCATCGCCTTGGCCCTGGCCCGCCGGCTTGATTAACATCCACTAGGCCTCCCCCATAGGGCAGAGCCCCTACTCTTTTCTTGACCCTACTCTCGCCAGTGTCTAAGGTACGAGTTAATGCTTAGTGTCTTAACTTGAGCCGGATACGGACAGATTTCCAACACTGCAACTTGTTGTTCATTGCCACAGCATCTTTTAGCGTAGACAAAGCGTCTTTATGGCGCTGTTGTCGCAGAACGCTGCATGGATAACACCAATAAGGCAAAAGGAGCGAGGACATGTCAGAGACCGGCGTTGCCGGCCCGCAACAGGCGGGGGGAGTTTTAAACGCCCCTCCAAAGACACTGAAGGGTTTTTACGATCTTATGGCGTTTACACGGCCGCCACGGATGCGCGCCGTTCAAGCCATTCTCGATGACGAGAACGTCACAGCAAGCGACATTGACACGTTGCGCAAATGCCTCAAGCTGTTGCAGGAAATGCCAGGCCAGGGGATGCGACGCACCCTTGCCCTTGAAGATACCCCTCAGGAGAATGCGGACAATGACACCATAGAGCTCGACCTGAGCTATGAGATCGGCGAACTCGAGAAGGACATCCTCTATCTGGAAAAGGGACAGCAGGCGTTGCTGGAGCGCATGCGCGAACTGCATAAGGATTTCGACAGTTATCTGCGCCAAGGCATGGACCTGATCAAGGACATATCCTTCAACAGTTTGATCTCGGACCGCGACGGAACCACCAACAATTACTGCGGTCGCTACCTCTCTTCCATACAGTCGGCGTACAATGCCGTTTTCCTGACGCGGTTCGCCAGGCGCTGGGTGACCAACCCCATGCTGCTGACCTCTGCGCCGCTGCGCGAAGGCGGTATTGTCGATGTCAGTGTTATTCCTCCCCGTACCTTTATTTACGCAGCATCCAAGGGGCGCGAGTGTCTGGATCTGACGGACCGACGCAGAAGTTTTCCCATTCCCGACGACAAGCAGGCCCTGCTCAATACGTTCAACAAAAAACTCGAGGCCTTGGTAGCCAAACCCGGCAACGAAAAGTTCGCGCTTATCGGCTCTGGCTTGCAACGCAAATTTGGCCAGACCACGGTTGCCCGCCAGGATATAAGTGGCGTGGTGCCGCCCGAGGAATCAAAGGGCTTTCTCGATGCTGTCGCTGCTCTGGTGCGCGAAGTGGACCCGGACGAAGAACATTTCCGCATCGAAGATACAGGACTCGACATAGAGATAATCCTGACCATCGAGCATGAAAGCGAGGGATTGAAGGACTTTGACAAGGGTGATGGCGTGGCCTACCTTGATGACACTCTGCTCCTCAATCTGGCCCAGGGGCCGCATCTTGTCTGTGGCGACACAGGATCAGACGTGCCCATGCTGCGAGTAACCCTGGAGCAAAGCCCGGAAACCTATTCAATTTTTGTAACCCAAAAACCGGAATTGGCAGAAAAGGTACGCGGGCTTTGCCAAAACGCTCTCATCGTACCCGAACCGGACATGCTTGTGACCATCATGGGACAGTTGTAAGACTGGCCGTCTATAAATAAATTTCAGCTCCCGGTAGCGAGTTTGAGATGTCTCTACTGCGCTGCCGGAAGCTGCTTGCGAGGATACGAAGAGAAACCGGAAACCCAAACCACAGCATACATTTCTGGCACGACGCTGCACGGGCCCGCAGCGCACGGCCGTACCGTCCGCCCCCGGCCCAGAAACGCCAGACCCTTGAAAGGATATGTATGCAACGGGGGCCATTCCTATGGAAGCACCACTTTATAAAGGCGCCATATTCGACCTTGACGGGGTCCTTACGCGTACCGCGAAAATTCACGCCCTGTCTTGGGAGGCCATGTTCAACGATTTTCTCAAATCAAAGGCCGAACAAGAGGGCAAGACGTTCATGCCCTTTGACCGACAGGACGACTACCTCACTTACGTAGACGGCAAACCCCGCTTTCAAGGGGTTAAAAGCTTTTTGCAATCCCGGGGGTACGAGATGCCCTTCGGCGATCCTGACGATGCACCCGACAAGGAAACCATTTGCGGTCTGGGCAATCGGAAAAATGACATATTCCAGGACAAGCTGCGTGAAAAAGGGCCTGAAGTCTATGAGACCTCCGTTGAGTTCATCAAGGCGCTCAAGGCCAAAGGCATTCGCGTTGCTGTCGCGTCATCCAGCAAGAACTGCAAGCTCGTGCTCGAACTGGCTGAACTCGAGCCCTTGTTCGAGGCCAGAGTAGACGGGAAAGTATCCCAAGAGCTTGATCTCAAAGGCAAACCCGATCCTGACATCTTTGTGGTTGCTGCAAAGCGCCTGGGACTGGAGCCTGGCGAATGTCTTGTCGTAGAAGACGCCATTTCCGGAGTACAGGCTGGTAAAAACGGCAACTTCGGCCTTGTCCTTGGTGTTGCCCGGGAAGTGGAAGGTGAAATGCTCAAGCGCTTTGGCGCCGATATGGTGATCAAAGACTTGGGCGAGGTGGACCTCGACGATTTGGACCGCTGGTTCACCATGGGAGTGGAGCGAGACGGCTGGGAACTCTCCTACCGTGGCTTTGATCCTGGTGAAGAAAAACTCCGCGAGACCCTGTGCACCGTTGGCAATGGCTACCTGGGAACCAGAGGGTGCTTTGCCGGCGAAAACGCCTCCTTCAATTTTTACCCTGGCACCTACCTTGCCGGAGTATTCAACAAACGAACCACAAACCTGCACGGTCGCGACATCGTGAACAACGATTTCGTGAACTGCCCGAACTGGCTTCCCATCGAGTTCAGAATAGGCAAGGGAGAATTCATCAGCCCTCTCAAGATGGAGCTCTTGCACTATAGTCAGAAACTGAAAATGCGCGAAGCCGTCATGGAGTGGACCATCGTCTGCAAGGACAGTCTGGGGCGCATCACCCGTGTGCAGACCAGACGGCTTGCCAGCATGTCCGACCCGCATATCTGCGCTCAAAGCTACGATATTACGCCCACCAACTATTCAGAGCCGATAACGGTTCGCGCCTCTCTAGACGGCAACGTCATCAACGACGGAGTGGCGCGCTACCGTCAGCTGGATTCCCACCATTTGAGCGGGATTGCAGCAGGCCCTGCCATCAGCCCGAAAAAGAATGCCGAACGCGGCGTATATCTGCACATGCAGACCAACACCTCGGGCTATGGCATAGTAATGTGCGCCAAAACCGTACTGCGTGAAGACGGGCAAAAGGTGCAGGGTGAAAAACGCATTTCCCAGGATGCCTGGAAGATCGGTGAAGAAGTGACCTTCCATGCCCAGGAAAACAAAACCTATTCCGTGGAGAAGCTGGTCAGTATCTACACTACTCTGGATACCAGCGACCCAAAGGAAGAAGCCCAGAACGCCCTGGACAAGGTGAAGAGCTTTCAGAGCGTATTTACGCCGCACGCCAGGTCTTGGGAAAACCTTTGGAAAAAGGTGGATATCAGGCTCTCCGGCGATCGCTTCACCCAGAAGGTGCTCAGATTACATACGTATCATTTGCTGGTGACGGCATCGCCCCATAACAAGGGGCTGGACGCCGGCATACCTGCCAGAGGCTTGCATGGAGAGGCCTACCGTGGGCACATTTTCTGGGATGAACTCTACATCATGCCGTTCTTTGAACTGCATCTCCCCGAAGTGGCGCGTTCGCTTCTGATGTACCGCTATCGACGGCTGGACGCGGCCAGGGAATACGCCCGCCAGAATGGATACGAAGGGGCCATGTATCCTTGGCAGACTGCGGACGATGGCGGCGAGGAAACCCAGGAACTGCACTACAACCCTGAAAGCGACAAGTGGGGGCCGGACCTCAGCCGCAGACAGCGCCACGTGTCCATAGCTGTATTCTTCAACGTCTGGCGCCACATGCAGTACAACCGAGACATGAAATTCATGCGGGAGTACGGCGCCGAAATGATGCTGGAAATAGCACGCTTCTGGGCAAGTATCGCCGCGTACGATAAGGAAGACGACCGCTACCACATCTCCGGCGTCATGGGGCCGGATGAGTTTCATGAAAAATTGCCTGGCGCCGACGAACCAGGACTCACGGATAACGCCTACACCAACGTCATGGTGGTCTGGCTTTTGGAAAAGGCCATGGAAAGCCTGAAGGCCTTGCCGCAAAACGCCATGAAGGATCTGCAGGCCAAAACCGGCTTCAGCAAGAAGGAAACCGAGCGCTGGCAAGACATTGCCAAGAAGATGAACGTAATCATCACTCCGGACGAGATCATCAGCCAGTTCAACGGTTACATGGACCTGGCAGAACTCGACTGGGAGCGCTATCGCAAACGCTATTACAGCATCAACCGCATGGACCGCATCCTCAAGGCCGAAGGCGACAGCCCTGATAATTACAAGGTCGCCAAACAGGCCGACGTATTGATGATGTTCTATGTGCTTTCACCTCATGAAGTGGTGCAGATACTCAAACGCCTGGGGCACAACGTCAGCAACGCCGAAAAATTGCTCAGGCAGAACTACGAGTATTACGAGCAGCGGACGTCCCACGGCTCTACCCTGAGCAAGGTGGTCCACGCCGTGATATCCAGCTACATCCACGCTGGCAACACTGTGTGGGACTGGTTCATGGAAGCCATGCGCAGCGACATATACGACACCCAGGGCGGCACCACCATCGAAGGTATCCATACCGGCGTCATGGCCGGCACCGTGGACGTGGTTTTCCGTCACTTTGCCGGTATCGGACTGCACAATGGCGCGCCAAACATCGAACCACAGCTCCCGACACACTGGAACGAGCTGGCCCTGCGCTTTCAGTATCAGAACGTTGAATATGAGGTGGAATACAGCCAGGAAAGCGTGCGCATCAAGTCCAGCGGTAAAAAAGGCAAACCCGTGAAAGTGACTGTGTTGGGCAAAACCGTCACGCTCGAACCGGGGCGCTTCACCACAGTAAAAAAGCCGGTCAAACCGTCCTGATCAAATACCTGACTGCAGAATAACAGAAACGCCGGTGGAGATACTCTCCGCCGGCGTTTTTTTACATCAAAAAAAGTTTGCGCCCGTTGTGCAGGCAGCGCCGCAAAACGGCACTCCCTCTTCCTTCGATCAGAAAGTCAGGTCAGAAGGTCAGGATCGCCTCAAGCGCCCTGCTTGGCCATGGCAAGGGTGACCTTGCTCTTGAGCTCGTCTAGGTCCACACTCTTGACCACGTAATAATCCGCTGCAGCGGATTTGAGGTCATGCTGGAAACTGTCATAGGCAGTGGAAAGAATAACTGGAAGCGACGGGTCTTTGCTTCGAATTTCCTGCAAAAGATCAAGCCCGGAACGCCCGGTTCCAAGATTGATGTCCAGGATGACAACCTGGGGTTCCTCTCTGGCTACGACTTGAAGAATATCTTCGAGACCGTCGGATGTGGCGACTTCGTAGCCTTCTGTCTCGAACTCGCTGCGATACAACAAGCGGATGTGTTTTTCGTCATCCACTATCAGCAGTTTTTTCTTACTCATGGAATCCACCTCGTTCAGCCTTGGTCGCCGGACTTGCGGCAACAGGCAGTCCGGGAAGTGACGGGATCGAAAATACGCAGTAAAACCACTCTACCACGTTTGCCTGTTTTCCCCCACCCTCCTTCTTACGATATATCTTTAGTATACCGATATGACAATTGCAAGGCATCAAAAAACAATCATTGTACCCATTGCGACAAAAAGATACACGGACGACAGCTTGTTTCCTTTTACGTCTCATAGTAGTCTCACTTGGATGAAGACCATGCGTGGTAGAGGAATTGCACCTTCGAATATATGTCTTTTCGCACGTAGCGCCATCCATTCCGGTTTCGGACGCTCGCAAACGCGAATGTAAAACTCAGGATCAAGCGATTCCTGTGCTCTCTTCTCTTTTCCGAAAAAAAAACCTTTGCCCCAGTACGTCGTTGTGGGCGTTATTTCTTGTTCTTTCGCTGTACATGGCGCTATTGCCTGGTTGCGGCGCACACCGCGATGGCCGCGAAGTAGTCCAGGAAATGGCGAACGCCGGCGGGTTCCATGCCATCAACTTTTACACCGATCCCTTCATCCTCCACGGTTTCCTACGTGTTGTGGGGAGCAGCCAGGACAAACCCCTGGTCGTATACGTCGAGGGAGACGGTCGCGCCTACGTCAATCGCAGAACCCCTTCCAGTGATCCCACACCGGAAAACCCCATGGGCATGCGCCTGGCCATGCTCGACCCAGCGCCGAATGTTCTCTATCTGGGGCGCCCTTGCCAATATAACGACCCTGTTGAGGCGTGCCCCATGCGTTACTGGACATTGGAGCGGTACGCCCCTGTGGTGGTGGATTCCATGAACCAGGCGCTGGACCTGGCAAAGGAGCGCATCGGCGCATCAAAACTGCATCTGGTGGGCTATTCCGGAGGGGGCGCCATCGCCCTGCTCTTGGCGGAAAAAAGGCAAGACAAGGGCGACGTGCTGAGTGTCACGACAATAGCCGGCAACCTGGACCATGCTTTCTGGACAGAACTCCACGGAGTCACCCCCTTAGAGGGATCGGACAACCCCGCAGACGCAGCGGCGCTCGTGGGCGACTTGCCGCAGCTCCATCTTGCAGGTGGAGACGATGACATCGTGCCGCCGGCTGTGGCGCGCTCGTTCATGAAAAAACTGCCTGAAGGCGCTCCCGCGGAACTCGTAGTGGTAGATGAGGCAACGCATACCTGCTGCTGGCCTGAAATCTGGCCCGGCATGCTCCGACGTTTCAGTGGCTTTTTAAGGCGCTGACGCCGCTCAACTCCCCGGCTCAGAATACTGAGGTATCGCCGCCTTCACCTTGTCCGGACTCCATCCCGGCATCGAGGACATGCTTGAGGACCGTTTGCAAAGTGTCCAGGGAAAATGGCTTTGAGATATAATCCGTCATTCCCGATTCCAGCAAACGCTCCCTGTCGCCTTTCATGGCGTGGGCGGTCATGGCCACTATGGGCACACTTTCATTGTCACGTCCTGTCTTGCCGGACCGGATAAGGCGCGTGGCCTCTATCCCGCTCATTTCAGGCATCTGAACATCCATGAAAACAACATCAAAAGCCTGTGAGGCAAGCGCTTCCATGGCTGCCTCGCCATCGGCTGCAAGTGAGATTTCACACCCCAGCTTTTGCAGCATCCGTTGTGCAACAAGCCGGTTGACGTCGTTATCGTCTACGACAAGAACATGAATATTATCGGGCAACTCTCTTTCCTCTTCCTCTTCTTGCCACAAGACAGCGGCGACATCGTCAGGAAGTAACCGGAAGCGCGCGTTGAATTTGAAAACGCTTCCCTCTCCTTCTGTGCTTTCCACCCCGATACGGCCCTGCATGAGTTCAACCAGGCGCTTGCAGATGGCAAGGCCAAGACCCGTGCCGCCAAAACGCCTGTTGTAGGAGCCATCCGCCTGGGTAAATTGATCGAAGATACGCAGCGCGTCGTCCTGAGAAATCCCAATGCCTGTATCACTGACCGAAAAAAGAAGGTCTACCGAATCCTTGTCAGCAGCGGTGCCAGTATCCTCACTGAACAGAGCAACCGCTATGGAAATTTCTCCCTGGTCGGTGAATTTAACCGCGTTGCCAGCCAGATTCAAAAGTATCTGGCGTAATCTGGTGGAATCGCCAAGCAGCACTGACGGGACCTCGTCCTCAATATGCCACGTAAGCCGCAGCCCCTTCTTTTCCGCCATATTTCCGGTAATCTCCGCCACATCCCGCACAACTGCCGGCAGCTCAAAAGGTGCGTCCATGAGCTCCATGCGCCTGGCTTCGATTTTGGAAAGGTCAAGAATATCGTCTATAATGGCCAGAAGGGCTCGCGCTGATTTCTCCATTGCCTCGGCATATTCGTCGAGTTCGGGCTCCAATGCCGAAGAACGAAGCAATTCTGCCATTCCAATTATGCCATTCATCGGCGTACGGATTTCGTGGCTCATATTGGCCAGAAACTGGCTTTTTGCCCTGTTGGCCTGCTCCGCTGCGGTTTTGGCCTGGCGCAAATCCTCATCGTAGCGCTGCCGCTGAATAGCCAAGGCATAGAGGGTAGCAAGCCGCTTCACCAGGGCGACATCATATTGCGTATACGGGCGCGCGGCATTCGCCAAAGCTATCTGCCCGACCAGAGCATTTCCGATGTGCGCTGGCACCGACAAAAACGAATCTATGGGGACATGCCCCTCCGGAATGCCGCAGGAACGCGGGTCATTCTTCGCATCGTTTGTCATCAAATCCATTTGCGCGTGCTGTACCCAATTCCTGAGTCCTTTTGGGGAATTACCATCAATGATGCAGCTGTCTTCTAGTTTGCACTTGTCCCAGACATTGTCGGTCATAACCTGGCTGATAGTCTTTCCCGTATCCGGATCAATATTGCCCACAAGACCATAAGCGCTGGTAGTTACTTCCTTTGCCGTTTCAAGCACATGTTTGGCGACATCCTCCACAGTGGCTGTGCTCAACAGCAGGGTGGCCAGTGCGGCAAGGCGAGCCTCCACGTCCTTTTGCCGACGGGCTGATGCAGCAGCGCCTACGACTTCGGAAATATCGCGGGAAATACATAAAATGCCGCTGATCGCCCCCATGGGGTTGCGCAAGGGGACTTTGCGAATGTCGAAATAGCGCTGGGCGCCTTCGACATGAAAAAGCTGGCTTGGACGGTAGGCGGTCTGCCCACGCAGGACCCTGAGATCTTCCTCCCTGTCCAGGAAAGGGTGAGGCGTTACATCGGCCTCTAAACGCTGCAGGGGCGCATGCAACATAGCGTCAGACTCCCCGACGATATCGGAGGGGTGCACCCCAAGACTGTCTGCAAAGACTGAATTCGCAAGAATTATCTTGAAATTGAGATCCTTAGCAAAAATCATATCAGAGGAGGAATCCACGATGGAGCGCAGGAGAGCCTCCGAGGCATGCAGTACATTTTCCACCTCCTTACGCAAGGAAATATCCGTTACAGAAACCTGACATTCAGAGATGTCACCATCATTGCCCATCAGGGGCGCAACATTGAGCTGTGCGGCAAATCCTTTCCCATTTTTGCATATAATAGTGGCTTCGATCTCGAACTTGCGCCCCTTGAAAATCGAGTCGAGCCCTTTAGTGAGCTCTTTTTTGGCGTCGGGATCCAAAAACAGAAAAAACGAATTGCCGATCAGAAACGTGCGCTCATACCCCAACATTTTGGAAAATGTCAGGTTCGTACGCACAATGCGTCCTTGTCTGCCCAGAGAGACATATCCCAGGGGGGCGAAATCGTAGAGATTCCTATATTGCTGTTGCGAACTCTCCAAAGAAACCTGCAGAATGCGCAGTTCCTCGTTCTGCGCCAGCAGTTCCTCCTGGTGCACGCCAAGCTCATGGATTGTGCGTTCCAATTCCGCATTTTTCGTTTCAAGCTCAGTGCTCTTCTCCAACACTTGCTGGTTGAGATGATCGCTCAACTTTTCCAGACGTCGCTTGTCCAGGGCCAAATGCGTGACATCACGACCGACAATGGCCATGGAGTGACCAGCGCCGTCTTCTCCAAAAACAGGGGCGTATATGAATTCATAAACCCGAGTGTCCCCTTCGGGAAAAACTATTTCCCGTTCCACGCGGGTCACACCGCCATGTTTCCAGGAATATTCTTCGCTTTCGGCGCAAAAGATCAGCAAATCGCGATGGTCGGGAACCAGTTCCGCCAACTCCAGCGTTGTCTTACTTTTGTAAGAGGCTACATTCAGGCCGAGCAACCGCAGAAAGGCATTGTTGCCATCTACCCAGCGCCCTTCGCCATCCTGCAGGCAGATGAGGTCCTGCATGGCATTGATGAGCGAACGAAGCTGCTCTTCATGCCTGACCAATTCCGCCTCCACTTCCTTGCGACGGCTGATGTCTAGCATTGTGGTGAAGAGGGCGTCCTGCTTCTGAAAGGTAATGGGGACCGAGTAGAATATGACAGTGAGGGTTCCACCATCCTTTTTTTTCAGCTTCACTTCAAAATTATCGGCAAGCCCTTCCGTGTTGATAAGCTCCAACAACTCAACACGCTGTTCTGGCGTTTCATAAAAGGACCAGGCAGCCTCACCAGACGCAAGTTGGCCGTGAAGATCGAACAGTTCTTCCACGCGTTGGTTATGGTACAAAATACGTGAATCATCACACGCCGTGATAAGCGCCGGCACTGGAGAAGCGTCAAGCAATGAAAATAAGGCTGAGGATTTTTTGACTTCCTGCGAAGAGCTTTGCCCCCCTGTAGCAGTATTGCCAGGAGCAGGAGCAAGAATGAGCGCCGCTTGGTTTGCAGCCAAGGGCGCCAGTATGACATGGAAATTTTGCCCTTCGCTGCCAATCTGCAAAGAGAAGCGCAGTGTTTTACGAACTTCAAGACTGTAGGTCAGTTTCTCTTGTACATGCTGCAAGGCAATGCCGGTAAGACATTTCGAAAGAGAGTCTCCCTCATGGACATCAAGCAGCACTGTTGCCTGTTCATCGGCGAACAGAACAACACCGCTCTCGTCAAGGTGAAGCGTGCCTCCGACACTTTCCTCATTCAGCATTATGGCTCCACGTCCTTGGAACAGGCAGTCAAGTCAGGCTGTTATCATCAAAAGCCTGGCCAACTGTTATTGATCTGAAAGAAATTTTGAGCGGATCGAGCCCCCATCCTCGTAGCTACCGGACTTATGGTGTGACAGTTTCTGCCCTGCCTGCACCCGTCAAACCTGTTCTTCATTCCCTTAAATGCACGCCCCCTGTCAACTCACCTCGGAAAACCGCGGCATGCGCAAGGTGAAGGTCGTGCCAGAAGCGGCTGTCTGCACATCAAGCGACCATCCCTGTTTGTGGGCCAATTTCCGGCTGATGTAGAGTCCCAGTCCGGTGCCTTTGCCACTTTCTTTGGTTGTAAAGAACGGATGAAAAATTCTTGGGAGGTCGCGCGGCTCGATTCCTGGACCGTTGTCCCGCACATACAGCCGGCACTCATCGGCATCAGAAGGGAAAGCATACCCTACACGAATCTGATGCCTGGCGTTTTCAGGCTGCGTATACCCCTCCAGGGCCTGAATGGCATTGAGCATGAGGTTTTGGACAATCAACAGGAGCTCCACCTGGCGGCCACAAAACAACTCGTCATCGTTTGGAAAATCCCTGACAAGTTCGACTCTGCAACGCCTGAGCTCGTGCCGCAACAGCAACAAGGCGTCATCCACAACAGATGCGAGTGAAAACGCCAGCACTTCCGAATCGCTTGCGTCACCAATATTAACAAGCATGGCGCGGCCAATTTTCGTGACCCGTGCGGTGAGCTTGACCGCCTCCTTGAGCAATACTCTGCTATCCGCATCCTGCTCGTTGTCCAACAACAATTCCAAGTAATTAACAATCCCGTTCAAAGGATTATTGATCTCATGGACAATGCTGGCCATGAGCGCACCGTACTCAAAAAGCTGTCCTTCCATTATCTGGGTAGCGAGTTCTTCACGTACTGCCGTCTGATCGCGCACGATACAGCAAAAATCCGACTTGCCCCCTTTTTGTTGTGACAGGGGGAACAGGGTGATTTCAAGCCAATGGTCGGCGCCGTGCGTACGGAGCACGCTATCAAAGATTTTCGGTGCGCCCTCAGCCTGGGACAATGCTGCAAATTCCCCTACCTTGCGAAAGAGTTCGTGGGGTATGAGCGCATCCAGTGGCGCTCCTTCCTGAAAGGGTTCGTTTCCCTCAAGCAGGGCAACGGCCCGCTGGTTGAATGTCATAAGCTGCAAATCCCCATCAAACGTAAGCAGAGGAAAAGTTGCATTTTCAAAGATGCCAGAGAGATGCGCATTTTTGTAATGCAATTCTTCGGCTAATCGCTCATGCTTTTCGAGCAGGGCTTCATATTCAACATTGACCTTGAAGAGCAGATTGCGATGGTTGTCATTGATGCGCTCTTGCCGACGTTGGTCTTCCTGCTGCAATTGCAGCCGTTTTTCCAGCGTGGCGATACGCTTGAACAGCTCTTCCTTGCTCATTGCAGAAAAAGCCTTGCCCTGCTCATCCCTGGTCAAAACCTAGTCCTCCTCACCCAGAAACAGCGGCACAAACGTGTCACTATGCAGCCGGGTAACGCCGGACGCATTGGCGGGAGCGATTTCGCCATACGTATAAAACCCAAAGGCGTTGGGGACACAGCCGCTTTGCTTGAAGAAAGCCAGTTCATCGGGCGCCATGGTGCCCAGAATGTGGCGGCGGGAAGCACAAGAAAAAATCATGCAGACTTGCGGTGCATTACCGGGATACGCTGCCAAAGCCTGTTCGCAGGCCTTGGCCGAGGCGGCAAGAATATCTTCACGCGCGCCTTCGGAAAGCTGCACGCTGCAATCTTCCGGTAATACTCCGACAAAGACGACGCTAGCGTTATCCTCGTCGAAAAAACCAGCGCTGGATAAAAAAGGAGTGCCTCCGTCATCTGGATAGACCATCAGTGGAAACTGTCTGTATTCCTCGACGTTCTCTCCAATATAGTTCCGGTAAAAGTCCATGGCGGGATTCTCGCCGATTTCATAAACCACGTTTGCTTCGCTACGCCCTAACCTGTGTTTTCTGCCTACGGGGCGGCGGCCATGTTCATTGCTTGTGCCATAAAGCAGCGGCCCCCCTATCAGGAGCAGGACGAGGGTGTCCTCCATGACTTCATGCCCGTAGAACTGAAACGTTTTTTCAATGACAAACCGGTCACCTGCAGTACCCCCTACAATAGTGACGCCGTCTCCCAGGAACCTGGGGAGTAGTTCATGCAAGGGAATGGCCAAGGTCGTCAAACCGTCCGGAAAGGGAACAGCAAGAACAGGCGCCACACCCAATTTGGCAACAGCCTGTTCATAAGCCTCTTTGATGGCATCCTGGGGGCGAGACGACAGATTTCTCCCAACGCCTGCCGCAAAACGACACTTGTCGGCGCCGAGAAACGTCACCTGGGCTGTGTCCCGTCCTGGCCCTGCATGCAAGGATACTTCTCCATCCGTCGTGCATCCCAGAACATCAATGTCCGGGAAAAATTCCTGGATTGTTTCGAGAAATGCGGAAAAGTCCCCTTCCATGTGCGAGGTAAGCACAACCGCTACCTGCGGCGAAAGGCCCCGCAATGCATCCAGGCGCTCAAGAATAAGCTCTCGAATATCGCTTGCCGCGGGCTGCTCATCCGTTTGCAACGTCAGACTCTTTATCATTCCGATTTCCATTGAAAAAACCGCATGCTCTCAAAAAGCGCAATCGGCAAGGTTTAGGGATGTTGCCTGCAACAGCAGGCACCCTGCGTCGGGTCACTTAAGAAGAGGACTCTAGGGTAACATTGCAGAGCCCTCGTAAACACGTTGAAAAAGACATTTCTACAACAGGTGGACGATAATTTGAACAGGTGCCAACATAGCTCAGATCAACCAGAGAGGGCAATGCCGCCATAACAGCAGCAGCGGCCATGTATTCCCTCTACCAGCAGCTTTGATCCACATCTTCAAGGCGTGAGACATCAAATCCCTGTTCCTTTGCAATACGCTCAAAGGTATTTCTGGTCTGGGTATCAATTGCCGGGGTGCGGGAAAGCAACCAGAGTGTATCTCGGTCCCGAGAGCCAACAAGGGCGTGCTTATATGCCGCATCCACCCATATAACGGTATACTCTCCCCAAAACGGGCGCATGAATGTGACTTCCAAGCGGCTGGGATCACCCTCAAACCGTTTTCTGGCCATTCCCTTTACGCTGTCGAGCTCGCCTTCACGCATACAGCTGTTGACCACCGTAACATTTCCGTCATCACGCAGGGAGTATGCTGCAGTGGTGCAGGTACATCCTTTTTCAAACCATTGGGGAATGGAGGCGATGGAATACCATTTTCCCATATAGCGCAGCAGGTCGAGTTTTGTTTCTGTTTTCAAGGGTGGGGCCGCTCTCCCCGTTGCACACCCCACCACAGCCATGGACGCCAATAACAAGACGAACAGGCAAAAAACCATTCGCAACTTGAAAACATAATACATATTAATCTCCTGACATAATGGGTTTTTCTGCATAAATTCACGTTATTCTAGCATGCGCCGCACAGATGGCAAAGAATTGAAGCCAGTTTCTTTGTCGGCATACTGGACTCTCGCTTCATGGTGGCGTACTGGAAACAGGAACAGAATATACGTGGAGCAAGATTTCAGCTCCACTGGACAGAGGGCGGCATTTGGCCTACAAGGCCAGCTTTACATCCCCATAACCTGACAAGGGAACCGAGAGCGGCGCATTCCCCCTGGCCCAGGCTGCGGGGGCTCCCAAATCCATCATGAAATTTCACGTCACCTTTTCCATCATGCTCGCCGTCATGCTCATTGGCTTTGCGGTGACGTATCTGTTCATGCCCAGGGCCAAAATTCTGGCCAGGGTATACCGTATCCTTTCCTATCCAGGGGGGCACAGCCGCCACAAACGCCCCATTCCGCTGCTCGGCGGACTTTCCATGTACATTTCGTTCCTGACGGCCTTCGTCATCTATACACTGTACGCGCTTTTTGCAGGATCCCTGGATCCGGAACCGACCTGGATGCAAATGATCTCCCTTTTTCTGGGGGTCACATGGATGATGGTCTTGGGCACGCTTGACGACAAGATTCGCATGCGCTGGAAGGTCAAGCTCCTGGGCGAATTTGGCGGTATCCTTATCCTGCTGCTGGGCGGGCACGGGCTTCATTCCGCAACCATTCCCTTTGTGGGATTCGTGGAATTCGGCTTTTGGGGCATTCCTCTATTCGCCCTGGTTGTGCTTACAATCACCAACGCCATCAACCTCATTGACGGTATAGACGGCCTGGCCGGCGGCATCTGCTTCTTCGCAGCGTTAGTTTCGGGGATCATTGGTTTTGCAAAGGGTGACCTGTTTACGGCGACCATATCCTTTGGTCTTTGTGGTGGCATACTGGCCTTTCTACGCTTTAACTTCCCCCCCGCAAGCATCTTCATGGGCGATGGCGGCAGCCTGATGCTGGGCTTCCTGCTCTCCACCCTGGCGACGTCCAACGCCGCCATCGAGACAGGTCAACGTTCAGGCACCATGGTGATGTTGCTGACACCATTTTTGCCCTTTGGTATCGCATTGCTGGATGTATTTCTGGCCATTATCCGTCGCTCCGTGAGTGGTCAAAAAGTTTTTCTGCCGGACACCAATCACCTGCACCACCGTTTGATGGAAACCATTGGCCGACCCAGAGCAGTGGTGACCATTCTCTACGCTTTCAGCGCCCTGCTTTCGGGCATGACGCTTGCTTTGGTTCTTGGGCCCAGGAAATATTACTTCACTGCCTATGTCACCTTTTCCGGCATCATCCTGGCGGCCCTTGTCGTCATGGTGCTCAGGCTATACCTGAACGAGGGTATCCCACGCATTCTGCAGAACCGCCCTCATTTTCAGTTCCTGGCAGCGTTCACTTCGTTCATGGGGAAACGTATCCGCCGCGCCCGGAACCGTGTGGAACTGTTACAGCTTTTGGAACGGGGCGTAGAAGATCTCGACTTCGATACCGTATCAGTGACCCGCGGTGAAGAAACCCTTTTTAGCTGGCGCAATGAAAGCCCTGTGCATCCAAACAGCCCTCGTGACGATCGCAGCAAACGCCTTGGGAAAAGCGGCCTTGAAGTTCACTGGACCGTTCCCATGCACAAAAGCACATCCTATCAAAAATATTTGAAATTAACCTGGGACGTATTTCTACAGGACGTAGAATCCAGGCTCGTCTTGTTGCATGAGCATTGTGAGGAACGCAATTCCAGCTACGCTGCCAGTGACTCTGCCGGTTAAATCTGAACGAGGACCACAATTGCCTTTCGCCCTCCCTTCTTCGACTCGTGGCCACTATGCGGCTTTTTTTCTCGTTCTTTTCACATCATTTCAGGCCACATTCCTCTTTCCCGATACAACACTTGTACTTGGTGAACGCACCAACCTTTTCACCGCTTTGCTATGCACCATCAGCCTTGCAGGCGCCTGGCTGTTTACCGATGGCCTGGCACAACGGGTCAGAAGCAGAGGGTTCTGGATTTCTCTTGGGCTCATCGTTTTAGGAGCATTGAGCATTGCAACCAGTCCCGACAGGGTGGAAGCGTTCTACCGCGGTTCCGTGGCTTTGTTTTCAGCCTTGGGCGGTTACTGGTGCGGCCGCATTGTCCTGGCAGACGCAGCGTGGCGGCGGATTTACGCCTGGTTCTGCCTGGCTTTGCTGGCAATTCTCGCCATATTTTGCATCGGTGGCGTTCTCACGGATGGGAACATCAACGACCTGCTCAACGGCACGGGCAAGCACCCCCTTGCCAATCGCATAATGTTACTCTGGTTCGCACCCTTACTGCTCATCGTATCAAAAGGGCTGACAAAACGCATTCTTGCAATATGCATAATGTTGCTAAGCTATGCTGCCATCTTCATTAGCGGCTTGCGCACTGCAGTACTGATGCCAATCGTTCTTGGTTTGGCATCCATCATGCTGGGAGTACTACCTCTTCGCTGGGTATTGGTCGCCCTTGCGGCCTTCATCATAAGCGCCACTGCTTTTTTTGTTTCCTCACCGGAACAACTGCAAGAAATCAGCAGCAGCAAAAATGAAGAAATCTACTACCGTGTGGAAAACATCCCTTTTTCACTGCACATAATCAGCAAGCACCCCTGGTTAGGCATAGGTTTGCGCACCGATCGAAGCCCCTACTACGAGGATTACAACATTTCTCTTACTGCAGTGGACAAGCGCACCTTCAAAGAGTCCATGCAAAATATCGTGACATCTGAAAACAGCATCATGACCCTGTTCGTGGGCATGGGCATACCTTTTACTCTTCTGTACATTGCAGCTGTGGCCTGGACTTACGGGTGCCTCATGATCTCAGTGGTCCGGTTGCCATCGGCCCAAAGCCTGGCCATGCTCGGATTGTTCCTGCCCATAACGGCAGGCATCACCTATTTTCAACTTTATGATGGCATCATGTATCCGCAGGTAGTCTGGTTTTTTCACCTGCTTCTCGGCATGGCTCCACGGCGCCCTGTACCGCCGCAGCCCAAAAACACCGGCATCGAGATGGGGGAGCCTGTCGACGCTTAGACCATACATGCAGCCTACAATTGAGACATTCTAGGCTGCGCCCTGCCCGCAACAGAGGCTGTCCTTCGTTGCACTGCAAAATCGGCAGACTAATCCCTTGCGGCATCAGGCTTACCTCGCGTACGATCTCCGGATTGAACATTTTTATCTTACCCAGGTTGGACTTCCAAGGAACGCGCATGATGAAAAAGGCGCTCCTGATTATATCTCCATCAGACATATAAAGACTACTGAGGTATGAACGCATGATCCTGGTTACCGGCGGCGCCGGTTACATTGGCTCACACGTAAACAAGGCGCTGGCGG
Source organism: Desulfovibrio biadhensis (assembly GCF_055388615.1). Taxonomy (NCBI): domain Bacteria; kingdom Pseudomonadati; phylum Thermodesulfobacteriota; class Desulfovibrionia; order Desulfovibrionales; family Desulfovibrionaceae; genus Desulfovibrio; species Desulfovibrio biadhensis. The sequence goes on along the minus strand of NZ_AP042477.1, from coordinate 3,665,874 downwards.
CTTTGGGACGTGAAACTCTGGTGCTGGACAATCTTTCCAACGGCCATGATTCCTTCGCCAAATGGGGTGTTTTCGAACAGGCCGACCTTCTGGACGCCGCCGCCCTGCAGCAGATTTTCGACATCTACCCCATCACGGGGGTGATGCACTTTGCCTCTTTCTGCTACGTGCGCGAATCCATGGAGAATCCCGCAAAATACTACCGTAACAATCTGCAAGGCGTGCTGCATCTGCTCGACGCTATGGTAGCGCATGATGTGCCCAACATCATTTTCTCTTCCACCTGTGCGGTATACGGCTTCGCGACCCAGGTTCCCCTGCTTGAAGACCACCCCCTTGCACCCATCAATCCTTACGGGCGCAGCAAGCGGATGATCGAGCAGATTCTGGCCGACTACAGCATGGCCTATGGACTGCAATACGCCTGCCTACGCTACTTCAACGCAGCAGGCGCTGACCCGGATTGCGAGATAGGCGAATGGCACGATCCTGAAACACACATTATTCCCGTGACGTTGGATGCGGCCATGGGCAAGGCCCCAGCCCTCACAATTCACGGGGGCGAGCACCCTACACCGGATGGCACCTGCATCCGTGACTACATCCATGTGAACGACCTGGCCACTGCCCACATAAAAACCCTTGAATACCTGGAAAAAGGCGGTGAAAGCCTGGCCATGAACCTTGGCAACGGTGGAGGGTATTCCGTCCGCCAAGTTGTTGAAACCGTGGAACGCATCACGGGCAAGAGCGTGCCCCACTCTTATGGCCCCGCCAATCCTGGCGACCCGCCCCAGTTGGTGGCGTCGGCGGAGCATGCCAAAAATCTGCTGGACTGGCGCCCAAAATACCCCGGCCTGGACGCAATCGTGGAGACGGCCTGGGCCTGGCACCAAAGGCTGTACCGGGAGTTCAAGCAGTAGTTGAGAATCCCTCTCTTCCCTGCCTGATGCCGCCCCATTCTATCCATAAGTATTTATAGCCTTACAGAATCACATTTCCTAATATTAACTTGTTTACCGCTCTCTTTTTGCCAACTAGAGGGGTATCGCTGCCGCCACTTCAGGCTCACAGGCAGGGAATACCATCAAGGAGGGAGCGCCATGCCTCGCGTCAATGTCGGAACCTTGCACCAAATCAACGCGTTTCTGGACGGGGAAACCATTTATCTTGTCGGCTCGGGAGTTGCCCCCACCTCTGGGTGGAAGCACGACTTTCAAAACAGCCTTTCCTCCGAAATGGGGGAGCACTATGTCTTTGTCTCGTTCCCACCAACGGGCATGGTGCTGCAGGTGCTCACCCCTTTTGTGGCCGTAGAAAAAATTCCCAAAAAGGAACACCCCAGTGACAGTATTCGGGTCCTCTACCGCAAACCGGATAATTCAGTGGGAGTGGATCAGATTCCCATCAAACCGGCCACAGCCAGCGACATGGGCCTGGTGCAACACTTAAGCCCCGTCACCATTTACCCTGCCGACGATCCGCGGATCGATGCCGCCCCGGACAATGAATTCGCCGATCAACCTTTTGAAGTGTGCGACAAAGGAAAGGGGACCGTTTATCGCCGTGTTATCGCATCTTTCAACAATCCTTTGGACTGTTGGTTCAGTGGCAGCAGCAATGAATGGATTCTTGAAGTCAGGGTGGGAACGCCACAGGACATCAAAGGAGCTGTCGAGGATTGCCTTAAATTGGGCGCAGTGGCGGCAGCAGTAGCTGCCATTGCAGCAGTCATGGTAACAGGCGGTGCGGCTCTGGCGGCAGCTATCGAAGCCTTCATCGCCGTGATCAAACCATGCCTGGCCGCCAAACTGAGCAATCTCGCCAGCGTCACTGTGCATCACAAGCACTCCTGCAATTAAGCAGACGCGCAAAAACACGACAGGGGGGCCTTGCCCCCCTGTTTGAAGATGTGCATATCCTTGAAGATCAATCGAAAAAAGCGCCGAGCGTGGGATCAGCCAGACAAGCCTTGACGTGCTCCAGGTGGCGCGGGTCCGTCCTGGGTGATGAAAGCTCGGGCAGTGCGTCAAATTCAAAAAAGCCCACGTCTTCCGTTTCATCGCTGGGGCGGGCTTCGCCGCTCTCGATCTCACAGATCATGACCACTTTATACGCGTGGAAGAACTCCAGCGGCCGGCCGAGTCGGTTGGCGTCATATACCCCCACCACCCGAGTAGGGCGCACTGTAAAGCCACTCTCCTCCCACACTTCACGCGCGACCATGTCCGAAGGCTTGTCGCCCACGTCTGCCCAGCCGCCCGGCATGCACCAGCGGCCGTCCATGCGCTCCTTTACCAGCAAAATGCGTCCATCCCGGATCACCGCCCCTCTGACATCAACCTTCACCGTGGCGTAGCCCGGTTGATTAAGAAAACTCTCCAAAACGTCAGCACACTGCAGATGCCCGCATTCGGAAACGATTTCCGAAGCAAGCTCCATAAGCTGCTCGTAGTTGATGCGATCGTAGTGCCCTTCTGTGAGTTGCAGGCCGGTTTGGCTGATGGCTTGCAGTCGTCTGGCCCAATCCAGCCAACGGGCTTGGTGCTCCTTTAGTTCTTCCTGGCTCATTTCGGTTACTTCTGTCTTCGGCATAGTATTCTCACTGTTGCTGTTCTCAATAGCCACCTGCGTAAGAGGTACTACTGATTCTGCACCATGTTCTGCAAGGCGTCCACCTTGTGGCGCGCCAGGCTCCCTCTGCAATAAAGGAATGATGAACCAGAGGCACCCTGCCAAAAACAGGGCGCTGCCTATGCTTCCATAAATATCTCTAGCCATTACGGTTGATATGGTGAAAGCAAAAGCCGAAAAGAGAAAAACGAGCCACCCCAACAACTGGCCCTTGCGGGTCTGCAGCATGGCATCACCTGTATTCCGCTTTTGAGATTGGACAAATATGGAGACTTGACACCCAGGCTGGGCAAATTTCTTTGCCAGCTCATGGGAACTTGACAAGGATTTTTCGCCGTGTCAAGAATGGTCCGACCAAAGACGAGGTACCGATGCACCCCAGAATGACACGTGAAGACTACACAACCAGTAAAACGAACGAGAACAGGCATTATTTCTCCTATGCAGCTTTTTTCCCGCATATAAAAACAGGAAAATAATCCTGCGTAGCACTTTTTATAGGTAATACCAATGAGCACCGTACACCATCACATTTTCACCCCAGCCAAGAGTGGGCGCAGCAGCGAAGAAGTGGCCTTGCAGATAGAAGCCGCCATCCTTGATGGCAGTCTCCGCCCTGGGGATGGACTTCCCAGTGAACGCGAGATGCAGCAGCAATTTCAGGTTGGCAGAGGCGCCATCCGGGAAGCTCTTCGCGCGCTCAAGGAAAAGGGACTGCTGGAAATTCGCAAAGGCGCCAAAGGCGGCGCTTTTGTCAAGGAAATCGACGTATCCAACGTCAGCGAATCCTTGGCGTTGTTTCTTAAGCAACACCCCGTGGCGCCTGAACAACTGATTGGATTTCGCGAAAGCATCGACCGGACGGTCACATCCCTTGCCATAGCCAGAAACGATAAGGAATCCGCGCAGCAAATGCTTAACAGTGCGCTTCGACTGCGCGAGACGGCGCTGGAGCCTGAACCGGACATGGAATTACTGGGCGAGATGGACCGCGAGTTGAACCTGCAACTGGGGCGCATGAGCCGCAACCCGATCTTTGAGTGGGTGATGGGCGCCTTGCAACAGGGATTCAGTTCCTACGACTACGCGCTCTACGAAGATGAAGATTTTCGCCGCCAGACAGTGGACAACTGGGTGGAAACCGCAAGCCGCATAGCAGAAGGCGAACCCATGCTGGCTCTTTCGAGCATTGGCAACCACTACGTGCTGCTGCGGCGCTGTGTGAAAAGGCGCAACCAGAACGCGAACAAGACAGCGGAAGCCTAAGCTGCAGTGTGTTCTGTAACTGGAATAGCTAATCAGGCCGACGACAGCACACCAGGAAACAGCAATACGGTGTGCTTCAGAAAGCAAACTGTCTGAACATAGGTTTTGCAGACATTTCCCAAGATGGAGGACGCATGGCTAAGCATTACGATTACATCATCATCGGAGGCGGTTCCGCAGGAAGCGTACTTGCCAACCGCCTGAGCGCCAACCCAGACACCAAGGTACTGGTCCTGGAAGCTGGCCGCCCTGACTATAAACTGGATTTCCGTATCCACATGCCGGCCGCCCTCACCTATCCTTTGGCTGGCAGGTTTTACAACTGGTGGTACGAGTCCGAGCCAGAACCGTATATGAACAACAGGCGTATCTATCAGCCCCGTGGTAAGGTTCTGGGCGGCTCCAGCTGCATCAACGGCATGATATACATCCGCGGCAACGCCATGGATTATGAAAAATGGGGCCGGGAGCCGGGCCTTGAAAATTGGGACTACGCACATTGCCTCCCCTACTTCAAGCGTTTTGAATACCGCTGCATGGGCGCCGACGAATACCAAGGCACGGGCGGCCCCCTCTACCTGACCACGCCCAAATGCGACAACCCGCTTTTCGATGCCTTTTTCCAGGCTGTGCAGCAAGCCGGCTACCCCTTGACCAAGGACGTCAATGGCCAGCAGCAGGAAGGGTTTGGCCGGTTCGACGGCACCATATACAGAGGGCGCCGTTGGAACGCGGCCCGCGCCTATGTGCACCCCGTAAAAAATCGCCGTAACCTGACCATCAAACTGCGCTCCCTGGCTCGCAAGATTCTTTTTTCCGGCAACAGGGCCGTGGGCGTGGAGTATTCCCGTGGCAAACGCGTGCACAAGGCCTACGGTGCAGAAGTCATTTGCTGTGGTGGCGCCATCAACTCACCACAATTGCTGCAACTTTCCGGCATCGGCAATGCGGACGACCTCCGCGCGCTGGGCATAAACCCTGTGCATGACCTTCCAGGCGTTGGTGAGAATCTTCAGGACCACCTGGAACTGTATGTACAGTACGAGAGCAAGGAGCCGGTAAGCCTGTTCCCTGCCCTGCAATGGCAAAACCAGCCCAAAATCGGACTGGAGTGGCTGTTTGCCAACAAGGGCACCGGCGCCAGCAACCACTTCGAGGCAGGCGGCTTCATCCGCTCCAACGATCAGGTGGAATACCCGAACCTGCAGTACCACTTCCTGCCCATCGCCATCCGTTATGACGGTTCGGTCGCAAACCAGGGGCACGGCTACCAGGTGCATGTCGGCCCAATGAATACGGACGTGCGCGGCCACGTGAAGCTTAAATCCGCCGACCCCACGGTCTATCCGGAAATACTGTTCAACTACCTTTCCACGGAACAGGAGCGTCAGGACTGGATCGACGCCATCCGCGTGACCCGCAAGATAATGACCCAGCCCGCTTTTGACCGGTACCGCGGCCAGGAGCTTGCCCCCGGCGAGGACGTGGAGAGCGATGAGCAGATTCTGGACTTTGTGGCCAGAGAAGGCGAAAGCGCCTACCACCCCAGCTGCACATGCAAAATGGGCACGGACGATATGGCTGTTGTGGACGCGGATCTGCGCGTGCATGGTGTCGAAGGGCTCCGCGTGGTGGACGCCTCTGTCATGCCGTATATCACCAACGGCAACATCTACTCCCCTGTAATGATGATCGCCGAGAAATCCGCTGACATCATTCTGGGCAACACCCCTCTTGAAGCTTTGCACCACGGCTTTCACCAACCCGGAAAGCAACAGGCTGAAACAACGGAGGCCTAATCCATGATGCGCAAGAAGATGTATATCGACGGGCAGTGGGTCGATGCCATCTCCGGCAAGACCAGCTTCAGCCTCAACCCTTGCAACCAGGAGCAGATTGCCGAAGTGCCCTGCGCAGATCGCGAGGACGCCAAACGCGCCATTGCCGCGGCAAGACGGGCCTTTGACCATGACGGCTGGCCCCAGACTCCAGCGGCGGAACGCGGCGCCATGCTTTTCAAACTGGCCGAACTCATTGCCAGAGACCGCGAGGAACTCGCAGAACTGGAAACCCTGGACACCGGCAAAACCCTGGAAGAATCCCGCTGGGATATGGACGACATAGCCGGCATCTTCCGCTACTACGCCGGCCTGGCCGACAAAGACGGAGGGGAAATCATCGAATCCCCGATTCCGGACAGCTCCAGCCTGGTGGTTCGCGAACCCGTGGGGGTTTGCGGTCAGATATCTCCCTGGAACTACCCGCTTCTGCAAGCGTCCTGGAAGATGGCTCCGGCACTGGCCGCGGGTTGCACAATCATCATGAAACCCAGTGAAATCACACCGCTGACCGCAATAAAGGTAACCGAACTCGCTGCAGAAGCCGGCTACCCCAAAGGTGTGGTGAACCTAGTTCTGGGCCCCGGTTCAAGCGTGGGGGATGAACTCGCATCCAACCACGACGTGGACCTCATCTCTTTTACGGGCGGCATCGTCACAGGTAAAAAGATCATCCAGGCCGCCAGCGGCAATGTGAAAAAGCTGGCCCTGGAACTGGGCGGCAAAAATCCCAACATCATTTTTGCCGATGCCGATTTCGACACGGCTGTGGACTATGCGCTCAACGGTGTGTTTTTCCACGCAGGACAGATTTGCTCTGCAGGGGCGCGGTTGATGGTTGAAGACGCCATCCATGACGACTTCGTCGCAGCCCTCAAAGAACGCATGGAAAAAATAAAGGTTGGCCCGGGCATGGCCGAAGATACCCAGATGGGTCCGCTTATCTCCGCAGAACATCTGGCCAAGGTGGAAGAATACTGCGAAATAGCCCGGAAAGAAGGGGCAACCCAGCTTGTAGGCGGCGCACGCCCCAGCGAACCCGAATTGCAAAAAGGATATTTCTTCCAGCCCACCCTGTTCTCGGAATGCCGTCACGAAATGCGCATAGTGCAGGAAGAAGTATTTGGCCCGGTCATCAGCGTGGAGCGTTTTCATAGCGAAGAGGAAGCAATTCGCCTGGCCAATGGCACGGTCTACGGGCTCTCGGCCGGATTCTGGACCCGCGATCCGGACCGTATCCACAGGGTTTCACGCGCGCTGCGTTTTGGCACCGTATGGGTCAACGACTTCAATGTTTACTTCACCCAGGCGCCATGGGGAGGATTCAAACAATCCGGTATGGGGCGCGAACTTGGACATATCGGCTTGGAAGAGTATACAGAAGTCAAACACATCTACCAGAATCACAATACTAAAGCTCTGAACTGGTTCGGTATTTAATCCGCATAAAGACCCAGATCGAAGGCAGGGCGCCCTTTGCGGCAGCATGGGGCGCCCAATGTACAACTTTAACCAAGGAGTTCTGATGTCTGGTTACGGCAAAAAATCCGTATCAATTTTGTCCCTGGTTCTCATCCCCGTCCTTCTACTCACCATTTTTTGCGGCGCTGCTTTTGCAGAAAAAAAAGACGTCCGCTTTGTCTACGTCGGCTGGACCGGTGTAACGATCAAGACAGAAGTCGCCAAATCCATTCTTACCTGTCTGGGCTACAACGTAGACGCCACGCTGGTTTCCGTGCCCATCGCCTACAAGGCAATGGCCATGAACGAAGCCGATGCGTTCCTGGGCAACTGGATGCCCTCCATGAAGACCATCGCCGACAAGTTTTTTAACGAAGGCACTGTTGAGCAGTATGTAGCCAACATGCCAGGCGCCAAGTACACCCTTGCAGTCCCCACCTACTGTTATGAAGGTGGCCTTAAGAACTTCAAGGATATCGCAAAATTCGGCGACAAGCTCGAGTGGAAGATTTATGGCATCGAAGAAGGAAACGACGGGAACGAAATCATCCAGAACATGATCGACAAGGACATGTATGGCCTTGGCAAGTTCGAACTGGTGCCCTCCAGTGAACCTGCCATGCTCGGCCAGGTGCAGTCCTTTGCCAAGGAAAAACAGTGGATCGTGTTTCTGGGGTGGGCTCCGCACAGCATGAACGAGCGCATCGACATGAAGTACCTTGATGGCAGCACCGCCGATACCTTTGGTGAAAATGACGGCACCGCCACCGTTTACACCAACCTGCGCACTGGCTACGCCAAGGAAGCGCCTAATGTCGCCAAGCTTCTGAAAAACATGAAGTTCCCCGTAGCCATGATGAACCAGATCATGCTTTCGCTCTACAAGGACGACACCCAGAAACCCTTGCAGGCTGCCGTAGCATGGCTGAAAAAGAATCCTAAAATCTGCAAAGAATGGCTGCAGGGCGTTACCACGTATGACGGCGCCCCTGCCCTGCCTGCCTGGGAAAAATGCCTTTCCGGCATGTAACCCGACAAGCAGCACGTAACGCTTATAAAGCCGGGGAGCGACAACGCTTCCCGGCTTTTTTTGGCTCTTGACCTTAGTCAATTGCGGGGCAATCTTATAGGCATACCAAAGTCTCACCCTTTTTCATTGAAACAGACCAGGAGTAGTCATGAGCACAGACACCGCAGGCGCCATTCTGCAGCGCGACAAGAAAACATGGGCGCTCAAGCCACACACACCACTAGGTATCATCACCCCGGCAGAAATGGAGCGCATTGCCCAGGCCGCCGGGCGCCATGGCGTGCAAAGCATCAAAATGACATCCGGGCAACGCTTCATTCTTCTTGGCGTGCCTGAACAAGAGCTTGCGTCTCTGAAGGAAGAACTCGGCCCCTTGGGTGAACTCTGCCGCAACTATGTGCAAGCCTGCCCGGGCCTCCCCCATTGCAAGTTCGCCAAGCAGGATTCCATGGACATGGGGCGCCAGATAGAAGCCCTTGTTTTTGGCAAGACCTTTCCCGCCAAGGTGAAAATAGGCGTGTCTGCTTGCCCGTTCTCATGTGGGGAAAGCCAGGTCCGCGACATAGGCCTCATCGGCACAGCAAAAGGGTGGCGCATATACGTTGGCGGCAACAGCGGAACCAGACCACGCATTGCCGACAGGCTTTGTGAAGGTCTCAGCACGGGAGAAGCCGTGGAAGTGGTGCAACGTTTTCTCGAACTCTATTCCAAGAAGGAGCAAAGCAAAAAACGCATTGCAGTCTTTGTGGCCAAGCACGGCGTAGAACAACTGCGCAAGGAGCTTGATATGTGTTCCTGAGTCAGTCGCAGGCTTCCTTGCACAGTCGCCCATGCCATTGTATACCTGCCGCAAGTTCCAATCCGTGAGGTATACCTGACATGTACCGACGCACCATATCCATGACGCTCTTCAACCGCCCACACTACTTGCGTAAAGTGCTGGGCGCCATGTCGTGCTGTTACGGCATCGAGCGGTACAAGCTGATCATCTGCATCGAACCGGGCAACGAAGAAGTGCTGCAACTCGCTCAGGGAATCGATTTTGCGGACAAGACCATCGTAAAGAACGAAAAAGTCCTGGGGTGTCCGGTGAACGTCTTCCAGGCCCTCTCCTATGCGTTTCTGGAAACCGACTACAACATTCATATAGAAGACGACCAACTCCTTTGGAAGGATGCGCTGCTTTTCTTTGAGCATTGTCGCAAGACCTATGCCGATGATCCGGAGATCCTCAGCGTAACGGCCTACAATTCTCAGGAGTGCCCTGCCAGTGCGTATGGCCGCGTGGCCCGCAGAAAATGGTTCACCCCCTGGGCGTGGGCGACATGGCGGGACCGCTGGGAAGATGGCATGAAGGACCTTTGGGACTTTGACTACTCTTACGGCAACTGGGATTCGAGCATCAACACCCGTGTACGCAAAGAACGCGCGGAAATATTTCCCATCCTCGCCAGAGTACAGAACATCGGCGTGGAAGGCGTCCACATCCCATCCAAAAAGTGGGGGGAAACCTTCCACTTGAACTCTTTTTGGGCGGGCAAGGTGAAACCTACCAATGCGGCGGACTGGACCGAAGATCCTTCATGGTCCTGGGAGCCCAACGATTTTCCCGAAGAAGTGCTGGCCGAGTTTCCTGAAGAGTGGCTGCACGCTGCCAACATTTCATTAAAAAGGTAATTACCAAGGGCTGCAGCGTCATTTTTCTTCTATAGCCCTTCTTCCATTGTTTGACGCAACAGAACACAGCAAGTGCAGAGGGACCCTGCCCCTTTATGGGCGCCCACAGGAATCTGCCCTAGTCGATAACCTGCAGCAGCAAGAAAGGTATTCGAAACTACCATGACCGAACAACTGCACGCCTTGCAACAACGGTGCAACGACATGATGCCCTGCATGATCGAACTGCTGGAGGAAGTCGTACGCATCAACAGCTATACCTGGAACAAAAAAGGCGCCGACGCTGTCTCCTCGATTTTTTCCCGCGAACTGCAAGCCTTGGGTTTTTCGGTCGAGCATATACCCCACAGTGAAGTGGGAGACACACTTGTGGCGTTGTCACCCGCCGCTCTAACCGCGCCGGCACAAAAACGCATCTTGCTCTGCGGACACCTGGATACAGTGTTCCCACCCGAAATGGGGTTTGATTGCTTTGAAGAATGGGACGGGCAACTGCGGGGGCCTGGTGTCATCGACATGAAAGGCGGCCTCGTAGCCGCGATCTATGCCCTGGAAGCGATACAGCATCTTAACAGTCTTGAATCATTACCCATCAGTTTCGTGATCAACACGGATGAAGAAGTGGGCTCTCCTTTTTCCACTGCAATCATCCAGCGCGAGGCCGCCAAATCTGCACTTGCGTTTGTTTTCGAGTGTTGCGGCCTGGAGGGGCAGGTTGTCACAGCACGCAAGGGGAAACACGGCTTCAGGATACAATGTACCGGCAAGGCAGGTCACGTAGGGCAAGCCGGCCTGGCAAAACCTAGCGCCATACTGGAACTCGCCCACAAAATAATTGCCGTGGAGGCGCTCAACGCCCCCGACCGTGGCCTGACGTGCAATGTGGGTTGCATTACCGGCGGCACGACACCGAACACCATCCCGGAAAACGCTGTGGCAGAAGTGGATTGCCGCTTTGTCACCGAGTCCGATGCGCGTTTCGTGGATGCGTCAATTGACCACATCGTGTCCCAGGTGACGACACCCGGAGTTGCATGCTCCTTGGAAACAACTGGAAAGCGCCCTCCCATGGAGGCCAGCGAAGGCGGATTGCGGCTGTTTTCCGCACTACAGCACATTGGCGATACATTGGGCGTCCCCGTCAAGCAAGAACGCCGGGGGGGCGTCTCCGATGCAAATACCATTGCCGCCATGGGCATACCTGTTCTCGATGGATTAGGGCCTTCAGGGGATCAGGACCACTCCACCCGGGAATATATGGTCATCTCCTCCCTACCCCAACGTACAACGCTGGCAGCAGCAGGTATTCTCCATCTAGGAGCGCGTTTTTCAGTGTAACACGCTTATCCGCTGCATTCTTTCTGGCACAGTGTTTATTGCCGTAAAGGTTATTTCCAATTGTACTTTACTCTTTCTTAACCCCGGAGTTGATAGTGTGCCAGCACACTATCCCAACATTTTGGGAATGGCAGCAAAAAAGCATGGGACACTTTACAATTATGTGTAATCTCACGCTCTGCTCTAGCCAATTCGTGTTGTTTTTGCTATATTAATAGAGTTGTGCTTGGAGCCGGGTCCTTTTCCCGGGCATTCCAGGTAGTTCCAGGGGCCTCTATCCAAAAGGCCGGTCCGCGGCCCGAGGCCCTTGTGCTTTTCTCACCACAACAGAAACAACAAGGGTTTGCATGCAGAAAAAAACGGGCGAAACCGCCACCATCACGTTACGCGGCAAAACGTATGAATTGCCTGTCATCGAAGGCACCGAAGGCGAGATCGGCGTTGATATCACGAAGTTGCGGCAGGAAACGGGCATCATCACTCTGGACCCCGGCTTCGGCAACACCGGCGCCTGCAAAAGTGACATCACTTTTGTGGACGGTGAAAAGGGAATTCTGCGCTATCGCGGCTACCCCATAGAGGAAATTGCCGAAAAGAGCACATTTATCGAAACAGCCATGCTGCTGATTTTCGGCGAGCTGCCCACCAAGACGGAACTGGACAGTTTCAGGGAAACACTGTGCAACGAGGAGCTGCTCCACGAGGATTTGCTCCACCATTTTGACGGTTTTCCTCCAAACCCCCAGCCCATGGCGACTCTGTCCGCCATGATCAATTCTCTCGGCAGCTATAACCTTGATCTCTACAATATTGAAAGCGACGAGGAATTTCGCTCCGCCACTGCGAAGATCATTTCCAAGGTGCGCACCATTGCGGCATTCAGCTATCGCAAATCCCGCGGCCTGCCTTTTATGTACCCCAACCCAAAGCTGCGTTATTGCGTAAACTTTTTGCACATGATGTTTTCGCTCCCCAACCGGCTTTATAATCCTCCACTGGGAGCTGTTAGAGCGCTGTCGCTGTTTCTCATCGTCCATGCTGACCATGAACAGAACTGCTCCTGCTCCACAGTGCGCATGGTGGGTTCCACCAAAGCGAACCTCTTTGCCTCGATTTCTGCCGGCATCTGCGCTCTTTGGGGTCCTTTGCACGGAGGGGCGAACGCTGGTGTGGTGAACATGCTGCAGCAACTGCGCGACGGCCAGGCCGACATTAAAAAAGTTATTGAAGACGTTAAGCAAAAACGCTTTCGCCTTATGGGCTTTGGCCACCGTATCTACAAAAGCTTTGATCCGCGCGCGAAAATCCTTAAAAAAGCCGCTCACAACCTTTTGCGCAACATGGGATCCAATGATGAGATGCTCCTCATCGCTCAAGAGCTTGAAGATCTTGCGCTCAACGATGATTACTTTATCGAGCGCAAACTTTATCCCAATGTGGACTTTTATTCCGGCATTATTTTGCATGCGCTGGGTATTCCGGTAGCGATGTTTCCTACTATGTTTGCCATAGGACGTATGCCGGGATGGATAGCACACTGGTATGAAGACCAAAAACAGAAAACACGTATTCATCGTCCTAGACAAATCTATACTGGTCCAGTTAAGCGTGAATACGTTCCATTGGAAGAACGTACAAGGGAAGGCTCGGACGAGGATCAGAAGAATATTTGGAATTGATCTCACAATCCAAGGCAAAATCGAGAACTAAAGCTCTACGCCTAATCAACTATCCGTTACAGTAACTATGGCCCTCTTTTGCCATGTATGGCAAAAGGGGGCTTATTTTTACTATGAAAATAGTAGCAAAACCAAAAGTACAAAATAACCTTAATTTCACGATGTGGGCATTTGAACACACCTGTTGAACACTTGACATTCTCTGAACGATGAGTATCAAGTTCCAAGCAGTAACAACACTATAAATTGTAAAGTGGAGGAACGTATGGAGTCTTACATCAAGGAGGCTTTGGAAATTGTCAAAGCCCAGGCCAGCGTGCGCGTCATGACCGATGAAGAAATCACGGACATGGTCAGCCGGCTCGCTGCAGGAATCAAAAGCATCAGCGAAGGTGACGGCGCGGTCAAGGGTGCTCAGGAACCTTTCATGGATCCTAAAAAGGCCATTAAAGAGAAAACCATCACCTGCCTCGAATCCGGAAAGCAATTCAAGGTCCTCACCAAAAAGCACCTTGCTAAATATGGCCTAACACCGGATGAGTACAGAGAAAAATGGGGTTACAAAAAAGGTACGCCTTTGGTCTGCAAAGCACTGCAGCGTGAACGGCGTAAAAAAATGAAAGAAATGCGCCTCTGGGAAAAACGTAAGGGTAAAACGAACTAAACCAGACGATCAGAATGATCATAGAGTGCAGAGGGGGACTCTGATGCAGCACTCCACAGCAGTAAATAAATAAAAAAGCTCTCGAAAGTTTTTCACCTGTCGAGAGCTTTTTTTTACAAATTGAGTTGACAAAACAAAACAGATCGTTCATAAAAATTAACAACAGGTCACAAAATGAAAAACAAGACAGAATTTTCAAACTTTTTTCAGCAGGTATGCGGTGCTTTGGGAATCAGTTCGCAACAGGAACTGGCCAAAGTCCTCGGCGTAAACCGTTCGGCAATAACCCAAGCCAAACAGCGCAATACAGTACCTGACAAATGGCTGCACATTCTTGCTCGCGACTATGCTCTGGATCCTTCCTGGTTGGCGGGTGGACCGGCTAGACAATTGAATAAGTCTGCTGCCACGCCATATTCCGCCGCTGCTGAAACAACTAGTGAACCTGAACGTGAAGACTTTGACGCCTTCTGCAAAGTTCCCAAAGTGAGCGCACGCTTATGTGCAGGGGGCGGTTCCTTTGAGGTGGATGGTCGTATTGAAGACTATTACGCATTCAAACGAAACTGGCTTCAGAGAAAGGGAACTCCGGGTGAAATGGTTTTGATGGATGTCTTTGGCAACAGCATGGAACCCGAAATCAAAGAAGGCGACACCGTACTGTTGGACCAGCTCCAGAAAAGCGTAATCGCCGGGGGTGTATATGCTGTGGGAGTAGAGGACACGGTTATGGTCAAACGGGTTGAGAAACGCCCGAACGCCTTGGCCCTCCTTAGCGACAACAAAGACTACTCACCCATAATTCTTCAAGGCGATGAACTCGAAAACGTACGGATCATTGGCAAGGTCGTCTGGATCTGCCGAGAATACCGCTAGACTCTCTTTTTTTGACCAATATGTTAAGTTTTATAAACAACAACGCAACAAAAGCAACGAGGCAAGTCATGCAAGAACGTTACTGCTCCTGTGGTGCTAGGATCATTGTTCAGTTCACCAATGCTGAAGCTGATTGGAAGACCGTTTTCTGGGCACGACAGCAATTCAATGGCGTACGCCTGTATGTCTGCCCCTCGTGCGGTACCTTCCTGGATATCGATGCGTTGGATTAGAATATCTTGCGCTAAAAGCGCGGCAAACAAGGGCGGAAAAGAATCTCGCTGGAAGGGAACGCTGGTGTGAATGCGTGTACGCATACGACAGAAGCGTTCTCATCTCTCAATATGGAGGGCGCTTCAATTGTCAGAGTGTTGCAGCATATAGTGGAAGAACGTCTGGACATAGCGTCCTGAGGTGACTTCAGGAAGTGGGAACATGGGCAACTGGTCGGCAGGAAAACTCGAAACAAAGGCGACATAGAGTTGTCTGGAGCTCGTTTCAAGAGCCGGCCCCAGTTCGTTTTCCCAAATCTGTTCCTTCTCGGATTGTTCGAGGTCAAATGTTCTGCACTGCAAAGGGCGGTACTCAAACAATGAACAGCTGTTTTCCAGGAGGAGTGGACATGCCGCCCCTGCCGTGGAAAGGCAATAGTCGCCGGTGTCCTGTCCCAGATCGTATGCCACGGCGCGCTCTTTGCGGGAAGTTTCAACAGATCGCGCGATGAGATCAAGGCGTTCCTGGCTGGTAAAAACTGTGTTTATCCGCTGACTTAGGTACACAGACTCAAGAAGATGCAATTTGATGGGGGTAAAGCAACAATTCGTGTGTCCTTTACCGCAACAGCATTCGCCCACTGCGTCTTCGTCGGAAAGCAGTGTTTCTGCCTTATGGAGCAATTTGTGGTAATCATCCATAAAAGGTCTTAAATCCACAAGCTGCTTGAACTCAAGGGAAGGTTCGCGGACCGTCAGCGGCTTGCTGCCCTTGCCATATTTTCGAATGGTCCACCATTGGTCGAAATTGGCAGGCTTGGACTTCAGACCTTTGAGCTTTTTTCCGGCAAGTTTATGCCCGAGTCCACGGCGTAGCAGGTAGGCATTGAGCACGGTGCCCGTTCTTCCAATGCCGTGGCGGCAGTGAATCAGGACTTTCTTGCCAAGGTAAATGGCTTCGTCCAACCAGGCCAAAGCGCGCTCCAATTCGGCAAGCTCGGGGGCTTCTTCATCCGGAACGGGCATGTAATAGACCTCAAAGCCTTCTTTTTCCTCTACGGAATGAAGGTCGCAGAACTCTGCGCACAAGTTAAGTATTGCGTTGACCCCTTGCTTCTTGAGTGATTCAAGCTGTTCAAAGGACATGGGCGCATGTCCTACGGCAAGTTGTTCGGTTACCCAGGTCAATGTATATGCTTCAGAATTCTTCGGAGCCTTCATCGGCTACTCCCGGTGGTCGAGAAATTCCTGAACCAGGGCTTCCACCTGCTTTTCGTCGCGCAGCCCCATATCCATAAGCCTCGTTCGCGCCAACAGGTAGCCGAGGGATGCCAACCGTTTCTGAATCACTTCTTCGGGTTCACGTGAAAGCTTCGCATCGAGCATATCGCCCCGCACGGTTGAGCTGAATCCGAAATGCTCGAGGACGGCCTTTATGAGTTGGAGGCGCAGCATGCGTTGATTGAATTCACCACCGCCGCCTTTGAATCTGAAATTGATGTAGTTGTTGTTCGTATCGGGCCCGCATATCGCATCCAAAACAGAAAAGTGATACCCGAAGCGAATCATCATATGCAGATAATCCGACGAGATGACGGCATAGCTGGCAAGCAGCATGGAATCATGTTTGAATATCCCAGCCGCGATGCGGTCCATGGCTTCCCAATCCACATGCAATAGATTGCTGTTCCAGGGCACATCCTTGGTCGCCAGCCCAAACCAGAATGCCCACATGGGCAGGCTCTGGATATCGTCAGGCGTCACTTCATCGCTCAAGGCAGCGCTCTCAAACAGCCCTCCCCCCAAATCCAGCACATAAATGACAATGGGCAGATGCGATTTCAACTGTTTGGCATTGGTCAGCCCCCGCCCGCCTTTTCCCACCAGTTGAAACATTTCGCCCACGCTCTTCTCGTGGGCAAAACGCACGACATCATGCAAAGAGCGGCAATTCTGGGGAGCAAACGTCGCTGCAGTGGGATCAGTCAACGTCAGGCGTACAAGATGGGGGGTGATCTTATGCAGCCGCTCCGCCACAGGGCCGCGACTGCGTTGCGATTTGTTGGCGGAGCTTTTTTCCAGCACCTCTACCCTTCCAGGATACACAGCACCCTTATCCGCATGCACAGTAACCAGCTGCCCTTCAGGCAGACTGGCATACGGGGCGTCAATCCCCACGATCACGGGGAGGCCATATTCCCTGGCTACTGAAGCGAAATGGCTGGCTCTGCTTCCGCTACGGGCAACCACCCCCACTATACTGCCCGCAAGTCTGGCAAGCGCCGGGGTCAAGGTTTGCACAACCAGGACAGTGTCGGGAGGTACGGAAGATACATCCATAACGGAACGCAAATGATAGACAGTGCCGACGGCAACGCCCCCGCTGGCCGACTCCCCCCCCTGGCAAATAGGCGAAACATCAGGTTCCGGATGCTCAAATTCGGTCAAAGCGGTGTCCCGCTTCAAATTCAAAGGGCGTGCCTGGAGAAAAAAAAGATTGTTTCTATGGTCCAGGGCCCACTCAATGTCCAATGCGGCGCCAAACCTGTTTTCCAAAAGCAAGGAGCGCTCGGACAGAAGATGCGCGTTTTCCTGGGAAAGCAGTAGCGCCTCGTCCTGTGAGGAAAGCGTGGGGGTACTGCGCGTAAATCGTTGGACTTCAGGCCGCAAGCTTCCATCAACCAAAAGCGCACCCTGCCCTGGCACCGAGTAGATTGCGCCAGCAGGCTGCCCTTGCCAATCCTCGTCTTCAGTATAAACAACACCCGCCGTTTTGGCCTTGACCATGGGCATGACCAGCACCGCCATGGGTGTTTCCTGATCTGCCAAACCGTTTCGGATGCGATACGTCAGCGCCTTTTCTCCATACTTGCCTGCAAGCACCCTTTTGTAGGCCTCAATAGCGCCGTGCGGCTGCACGTCCAACTCGCTGGTATACTGGCCGGCAAACGACACATCGCTATCCTCGGCAAGGGCGCTGCTACGGACAGCAAGCCGTGGCACATCCTGCCCCTGCACACCGACCAGCGAACTCACGGCGTTTTTGATCTCCTGCTCCAACGAGGCGGGGATGTGTGCCGCCATGATCATTTCTTGCAGCTCAGAAGAAATGGCAGCAAGTTCGTCAGGTTCATGAAGCCTTATCTTGCGCAGCTTTCTGTCCAGTTTTGGCCGCAGTTCATTGCTTTCAATGAAAAAATGAAAAGCCTTCACCGAGATGATGAAGCCGGGAGGAACATTGAACCCGCTCATCTGCGCCACCCGGGCGATGTTCGCAGCCTTGCCCCCTACAAGCTCTGAAGCTTCCGCCGCCGCATCCATCCAGATAACATAGGGCGGACTCGGGTCAGGAGCTGGCAAATCCAGCCCCATCTGCACATAGAAGTCAATTTTTTTGTAATAGTCCATCAGGTCGAGATACCTGGTGGGACTCATAAGGGTGAGCTGCTCGGTCATGGTCTTCACAGCACCGCTCAGGCGGCTGCAAAGCCAGACAATGCGCGTCCAATCGACGTGCTCCTGCCCGTAATGTATCTCTTCAAGCTCGGCAATGAGTTCAAGGCACAAGTTATCCGATCGCAACAGGTTCTTGAATGCATTGTACTTGTCACGCAACAATGCACTCGGCGCGAACATCTGGTACGTCCAGTGCCTGAATAACTGCTTGATATCCATATTCTATTTTAGCATTACTGGTTCAGGACCTGATCCACCTTACGCTCCAGCTCATCCTTGTCGATGGGCTTCACGCAGTATTCGCTTGCTCCCAGCTTGACGGATTCCCGAGCCGTTTCCAAAGTGGGGTAGCCTGTAA
This sequence comes from Desulfovibrio biadhensis, assembly GCF_055388615.1. Lineage (NCBI taxonomy): Bacteria > Pseudomonadati > Thermodesulfobacteriota > Desulfovibrionia > Desulfovibrionales > Desulfovibrionaceae > Desulfovibrio > Desulfovibrio biadhensis. The sequence goes on along the minus strand of NZ_AP042477.1, from coordinate 3,647,385 downwards.
GCATGATGACCCTGATGTCGGGGTTGACTTCCTTGAGTTCCTCAAGAACCTCCACGCCAGTCATCTTCTTCAGTTTGATATCGAGTATGGCCAGATCTACGACATTGTTGCGCGCGTGTTCCAGCGCATCTTCTTCTTCTGTAAATGTAACGACTTCATGCCCTTTACGCTCAAGTATTCGTTTAATGAGCACAACGGCATCCATGACGTCGTCGAGCACCAGCACTTTTCCCATTATTTTCTCCTAAGCTGCCGCGTTCAACTCTTCATCGTGTTCCGATTTGCCCTCGTAATCCAATGGCAGTTCCACCATAAAAACCGTGCCCTTGCCAGGAACGGTTTCTGATGGAGGCTCTGCCCCCGGCACGTTGAGCGGACACAAATCCGACGGCGGCGGACTGTCAGCCCAGATCTGCCCCCCATGATCCTCTATTATGCCAAAAGAAACGGAGAGTCCCAACCCCGTTCCTTCACCTACTGCCTTTGTACTGAAAAACGGGTCGAAAATCTTCTTCAAGTCATCCCTTGCAATGCCCTGTCCAGTATCAGCCACCCACACCCGTACGACCTGCTTCGGGCTATCGAGCCTGGCTTTTACATAAATGAGCCCCCCACCTGGCATGGCGTCACGGGCGTTATTGAAAAGGTTGATCCAAACCTGCTTCAACTTTTCCGGGTCTGCGCTGATGACGGGCAACCTGTCATCCAAATCCATGAGAATCTCTACCCGATCCAGAGAAAAGGTGTGGCGCACAAGGGATGCTGCTTCCATGATAGTGTTGTTGAAACAGATATCACGTTTGGAACTGAAAGTCTGGCGCGAAAAGCCAAGCAGGTCGGCCACGATCTTCCTGCACACCTTGGCCTGCTTTTCTATGGTCAGCAGATCCTGATGCAGTTGCCCATCCTGGGGGGCATCCTCCTGCAGTAACTGGGCATACCCCAGTATGACGCCGAGCGGTGTATTGATTTCATGGGCGACCCCTCCGGCCAGCTTGCCCAGGGACTCCATTTTTTGCGCCTGGATGAGTTGCTCCTGGTACTGTTTGATTCTGGTAATGTTACGGGCAGTTCGCAGCAGACCAATGATCTTCCCTTCCCGGTCAAAAACAGGAACCTTGACGATGTGCAGCCAGTATTCCTTGCCATCCCGCTTGAAATGCATCTCCCTGTGCGTTGTGTTGCCAGATTCGAGAACCGCTTTATTTTCCTCGAACATGGCAGACGCCATATCCCGGGGAACGAACACCTCGAGGTCGGATTTGCCCACCAATTCACCGGTGCGCATCCCCAGAAAATCTGCATAGGCCTTGTTCACGGCCAGATACTCGAGGTTTTCATTAAGCAGACAAACAAAGTCAGGGGTCACGTCAAGGATTGTGCTCATGAGTTGCTGCTGCCTGGTCAGCACCTGCTCAGCTTCCTTCAATTCCTCGAGATGGGTTTTCAAGGTCAAGGCCATGACGTCAAAGGTCTCTGACAAATCCTGGATTTCATCCCCTTTGTTCATCTTGTACACCATGCAGCGCTTGCAGGACTCGGCCTTCTCCACCAGCGTCCCTTCCTCGCATTCCGGGCACAGCGTGCCAGCCAGGTACCAGCAACGTCTGCGCTCGTCTCCATACGCGGGGCAATGGTCCAGGTTGCAATTCATTATTTCCCAGCAATTGCGCGCCAGGGAGGGGCCTGTTTGCAATTCCAGGCTGCCCTTCACCACTTCTTCTGCATATTCGCGCAAAATGCCGAGCCGACGCGTGACCTTGCGCGCGAAGATGGTGCTTGTCAGAATGGCCACGACAAAGGCACCCCCCGCTATCAGCAGAATGGTCCAAAGCAGTTTGTTTACTACTGCCTGCACCCGTCCGCGGGATAAGCCTATGCGCACAGAACCGAAATCGTTTCCTTCTATGATGACAGGGGTTGCGAAGTCATAGATAAGGCTGCTTCCCGTATCCAGCAGTTTGATGGAAACCCCGTGCTCCGGCGCCAGGTTCACTTTACGCAACTGAACGGGAAAGCCCTGACTGAAGCTGTGCACGATTATGTTGCCGTCCACATCCTTGATGAACGCGTACTCCACATCTTCAAGCCGGCTCATCTCGTCCACCATGTTTTTCAGCCGCAGCAGGTCCTCCGCCAGCATGGAATCGGCAACGCGCACGGAAAGAGACTCGGCCAGAACCTTGCCTCTTTTTTTGCTTTCATTGATCAACGCCTGGGCCGCCATCCGACTAATGACGCCGGAAAGCAGCAAGGAAACCACTATGATGATGAGCGAACTGCCCAGAATAATCTTGGTGCGAAATCGCATCCTTGCAAAAAATCGCATGCGCTCCTTGCTCCCGGCTTAGAAAAGCCCCAGTTTCTGAGCCAGTTCCCTGATGGGATCGTAATCACTGTCTCTGGCGGGAATAATGCCGCTGACGCGCGCCCTGTCCAATATTGCTGCATGCTCCGGCAAGCGGATATCCAAAGTATACATGGCAGCGCTGATCTTCTCCACAATCTCGGGGTCGAGTCCCTTGCGGGAGGCGAAGACCCAGCCCGGATAGGCCCGCGTTTGCGCCAAAACCCGGATTTTTTCCACATCGATTTTGCCGTCCAGAACCGAAAGCGTACCTTCACGTATGGAGCCGATGTCGTAGGCGCCAGCATAGACAGCCAATACGACCTTTTCCTGTTTTCCCCCAGGGCCGGGAGCAAATGCAATCTCGGAGAAATCCGTTTTATGCAGTCCATGATCGGCAAAAAGCCCCAATGGGAACAGAAAGCCGCCCGCGGATGAGGGATCCACAGCAATCCATCGTTTGCCGCGACAATCTTCTATTCTGCGAATGGCGTCGTTATCGGCATTCACAATAATCTGCCCACGGAAATCAGGGTTGCCATCGGGCTCCACTATCCTGGCGAAGGCTCTGCCGCCAAACTCTGCAATTTGAATATAGACGAAAGGGTTGGAAAAGGAGATGTCAATCTCCCCCCGTTCGACCATTTTCAGGTGATCGTCAAAGGTATCGGGAAAAATCTGATGCAATGGCAGGCCAGTGGCTTCGCGCAGGTATTCAACAAGCAACCGATGGCGACGGTAGGAAATAGTATGTGAGTACTGGGGCAGGTATGCGTAGGTGATTCGGGTCTTGTCCTTGGCTACCGAGGTCTGCTCCCGCTTGCTCATGTCCACGCGGGTAACGTCCTCATCGGAGCAACCGCCAAGTGCAAGCAGAACCACCAGAAAAAGCACCGGCGCCATGTATCGATAGACAGTATTCGTCAATAGCAATCCCCTTCCTGCTTTGTGTCTGTAAATAGCACGAAATACCCCTTGGCGAAAGAGTCTTTATCCCTCTGCCGTGATACATGGCGCTGAAAAATATGGAAGAACGCTAAATGCGTCGCTCACCCCCTGCGGCAAGCACGCCTGTTATTTAACGATAGTTGCTGCAAAAGTCAGCCGCCATACCCTTGCTAAGTAAGGCTCCAAAAGGTAGGTATCCTGACTGATTCAATGCTGTTCGCCCCAACTAGCAAGGAGCTCCGGAGCATGGAAGAAAGGTTCAGTGTTCAGATTTCAAATATAGTGATTATCGTTTTTTTCATTGCAGTCGCCCTGGTTGCCGGCGCCACGGCCTGGAGCTTCCGATCCGGCTTCATGTGGACGGGAATCTGTCTCATTGCAGTGGCTGCCCCCATTGCAATTTTTTTCTGGTACATGCTGTATGTCAATCCGCAGCGCGCCCAGATTACGCTGACAGAAGACGCCATGCTGATAACCGCCCCTCCGTTTCTGGAGGCGACGGTTCCCTACAAAAGCATGAGCCGGGCCTTCATGGCCGATATCAAAAGCGACAGCCGTCTTGCATCCAAAGAGGACAAACGGATCATGCGCTTTTTCGGGTACATCTGCGGGAGCTACATAATGGAAAGCGGTGGTGAGGCCATCATCCTTACCAACAAAAAAGAAGTTGTCTGCCTTGAAAGTGATGGTCTGTACATCCTGTTGGGTCCTGACGGCATGAAGCGCTTCAAGGAGACCATGGCAGACAGGGGCATCAAGATAGCCGGCGCGTAAGCGATATTTTTTCAGGTCTCCGGCTGCCCTTTTTGTGCGCCCCCCTACTCAGTGCTGTGGGAGTGTGCCTGCGGTGGTGCGCTTTCCTGTGCAGCGTCTCCCTCTTTCTTCACAATGTCCATGTAGGTCATCATCTGTTCGCCAGACTTTACGTCAGCTTTTACCCTGCGGCTGATAGGGCCGAATACGGGCAATTTGGGTTTGAGCCGCGCAAAGATGATGCGCACGATGATGTAGGTGGGTACGAAATAAAAAGCCGCACTCACTATGGTGTCCGTGAAAGGAAGCGGAAAGTCGATTTCCTTGAACCTGAAGTCCAGCCATCCCAGAGCAAAAAATGCCGGCCAGATAGAAGAAGCGAACAGCGTAATGCCGGTGAAGAAATTCTTGCCAAAGGCCTCGTTCGCCAGGTCATTGCAGGCTTTGTAGCTCTGCTTATCCTTGGCGGCCAGGGCTTTGAGCGAAAGATTGAAATTGCGCACCATATCCTGGCTCTGCTCGTTCAAAAAACGCCGGTTCAGAAAATAAATACCAGCCATGGAGAGCTCACCGATAATGGTCGCAATGAGCGCCACCCATACCAAACCGAGGGCGAATCCGATTTCGGCATTGCCCGGAAGCCTGAATATCCAGATCATTACCGGATCGATAAAGAGATAGAAACCATCTAGGGAATACATTGGCGTCCTCCGCTGGGCACCGCCTTACGCTGCCATGGCTGCCCGGTCAATCCAAGCATGGACCGGACACGACCGGAAATCAAGCATGAAAAAAGGCCGTACGGCTCGCGCCGCACGGCCTTGCAGTTCACGTCTTCGTAACGATTTAGTACGGGGGCACTATGCTGTAGCCCAGGAAGCCCTTGGTGGTGTAGCGCAGGCCCACATAGACAGCGAGAACGATGAAGAGGCGCTTCAGCCAGATGTCCGGTATATACTTGGACGTACGGGGGCCAATAAGGGAGCCGATCACGATACCAACGAGCTCGGCGCCGACCAGGCTCCACTGAACCGGAGTGCTCTTAGCAATCATGTAGCTGGCGATGGAGTTGATCATGCCGATGAAAACCGCCATGGCCGAGGTACCGGCGACCAGATACATGGGCAGGCCAGCAACGGAGGTCAGGAAGGGCACGAGCAGGAAGCCGCCGCCAACGCCCAGGAAGGAGGCCAGAGCAGCGATGATGAAACCGCCGATAACAGGAATCAGGGGGTTGAAGCTGAACTCGACGCCGAAGAAGGTGAATTCGCAACGGGTCGGGGAGAATTTCTTAACCTTGACGCCCATTTCAGCCATGTCCACAGCGCCGCCTTCACGCTGGGCTTTCACGCTTTCCTGGAAGGCCTGTGCAGCCGCCTTGGCAGCCTTTTTCTTGCGCTGACCAGCAGGGGTGGTTTCGTAGAACAGGTAGCACCCCAGGAAGAGCACAAACAGCCCGAAGTAGCCGATGTAGGCCTTCAGGTTGATCTTACCGGCGGTGAGGATGGGAACCAGCCAGCTACCGGCCACGGAGCCGATGGCCAGCGCCACGCCCAGCGGCAGCACCAAGCGCCCCATCTTGTAGTAGTTAAAGGTCGAAAGACCGGCCGAACACCCCACGAGCCACTGGTTGGATACGCGGATGGAGTCGGTGACGACCTTGTTGATCTGCAGGTCCTTGCCAAAACTCTTGGCATAGTCGCCAAGACCGTAAACCGTGATGTGGCCGACACCAGCCATGATGCCGCCGAAAGCGCCAACCGTCGAGAAAATCCAACCTACCCAGACCGCCCAGATCAGACCAATGATAAGGTTGATCGGGGGCGCCCCAGGAATGCCCAAATAGCCGGGCTCTGCAGCAGCATCGATCTTACCGGCCGCCTTGGCCTGCTCGATAGCCTGATCCAGTCCTTCAACAGCCCAGCTGTTGCTGTGAAAAAGCAAAACGACTGCAACGACAGCCAGCCCTAACAGTAGAAACCGTTTGTTCAGAGTCACAGACCCACCCTCCTTGCGAATGGTCTTGTCATACATCCTGTCACACCTCAGCCTGTCAGCGTTTTGAAGGGAACATCCCTTCATCTTGGATACATCTTATTGCGTCCACGTCTGTTGTATCGTGCCTCGCCGCAGCACATGCAGCGCAGACGCTCATCTGCTATGGCCGTACAAACGTCAGGGCATGGCCAGTACATCCGGTAACACACGCCGGGTCCAGGCCCTGATCAATACGATCCATACAGTAATCGCACTTCATTATTTTGCCGGTTGCCTCATTGTACTGCGGCACGCTCCAGGGGCAGGCCTCAATACAGTTTTTGCAACCGTCACACAGCTCCGTTTTCACATAAACCAGGCCATCCTCTTCACGAATGGTCATGGCGCCTGTTGGGCAGGCCGGCACGCATTCGGGCTTTTTGCAGTGAAAACATGGCTGGTATTTGGTGCTGTACGTGAGCTTTCCGTTCTTATCCGTTTCCGGCCCGGAAACAATTATCCTGTTCAGCTGCAACCCCTGAGGCACGTTGTTCTTCAACTTACAGTGCACTTCACAGGCGTGACAGCTGATGCACCTGCCCTTATCAAGCTTGATACGATATTTACTCATGATTCACCTGTCTTCATGCTGATCGTGTTACAGCTTCTTCAGCAGAAAAATAACTGTCGTAGAAGCCTGCCTGCCCACTATCGAACCGCAACCACCCTTTCTCGTCAATACCCGAAGACAATATTGCAGAGTCTTTGTCAAGCATAATCGTGCTTGTTATTTTTTTCTCATGAAAAGTACATTTTTTTCTTATTTTCAGCGATATAAGCATCAGTTAAGTTCTTTTTTTCACATGGATTTTTCCTTGCCACCCGCCCACAGCCTTGCTAAATGGGTAACAGGTAGAAAAGTCTTTTGGACGATGAATATTTGTTAATGTCTGATTCGACACCGCAGGAGAGAGCAAGATGGGCAAAAAAGAAGTATACAGTGTCTGCGGCATGTGCACCGTGCGCTGCCCGATCAAAGCAACCGTGGAAGACAACGTTTGCACCAGCGTTATCGGCAATCCCCATGCTGCAGGTCTGAAAGGCGCTCTTTGCGCCCGTGGGGCTGCTGGTCCAGCTCTTATTGCTGACGATGAGCGGCCGCAACAGCCCATGATTCGCGAAGGGGAGCGCGGTGAAGGCAAGTGGCGCAATGTCAGCTGGGACGAAGCGTTTGATTACATTGCTGAACGCCTGAATTCCATTCGCAAGGAGCACGGCGATCAGTCTGTATTGTTTTCAGACCGTGGTGGTCCTTTTCGTGATGTGTACAGAGCGTTTCTTCGTGGAATCAACACGCCGAACTACTGCAATCACGATGCAGCCTGCGCGCGCAATGTACAGCACGCCGCATTGTCCGTATTTGGCTTTGGCCGCAAATCCGTGGCCTACGATCTAAAGAACAGCAACCATGTTGTTTTGCAGAGCCGCAACATTTTCGAAGCCATAAACGTCAAGGAAGTGAATGACCTTCTGGACGCCATGGGCAACGGCTGCAAGCTTACGGTCATTGATATCCGCGCAAATGTGACCGCTGCAAAGGCAAACAATTTCTTCCTTATCCGACCGGGTACGGATTACGCGTTCAACCTCGCCGTGATCCACCTGCTCTTGTATCGAGACATTTACAACAAGCCTTACGCAGAAGCGCTCATCAAGGACCTGGACAAACTCAAAGCCTTTGTAGAGCCCTATACACCGCAATGGGCAGAGAAGGAAACCGGAGTCAAAACCGAGGCCCTCGAGTATTTCGTGTGGCAGCTCGCCGGTGCAGCGCCTTCCGTTATCTGGCACCCGGGGTGGATGACAGCCCGGTACAGCGATTCCTTCTATGTTTCCCGTACAGCGTACCTCATCAACGCGCTGCTGGGCTCTGTCGGCGCAAAGGGCGGCCTGCCCTTCGTCAACAATCCCGGCTTATTTGGGCGCAAAGGCCTCAAACAGCTCATGGATCTTTTTCCAAAGCCGCAGGGCAAGCGCGTGGACGGTGTCGGCTGGGAGGAAGAGCGCAAGCACTTTGATTCCGGCCCGGGGCTGGTCAATCTTGCCTACGACGCCATAGTCACTGGCAAGCCCTACCCGATCAAGGCCTATATCGCCCACAGGCACGACCCCTTGATGGCCTTCCCCGACCCTGCTGAAGTCCGCGAGAAATGGAAGAATCTGGACCTGCTCGTTTCCGTGACCTTTTCCTGGTCTGACACGGCCTGGTATTCTGATGTTGTACTGCCCCTTTCTCCTTACCTTGAGCGGGAAAGCACCATCGCCAGTAAAAACGGGCTCAAGCCACAGTTCTTTGTTCGCAAAAAGGCACTGGAGCCACGCTTCAACAGCAAAAGCGAATGGGAAATCTACTGCGGCTTGGCCAAGCGCATGGGGCTGGACCCCCTTGCCTTCGACAAGATCGAAGACATCTGGAACTACCAGCTGCAAGATACCGGTGTAAGCATTGAGGATTTTGACGCCAAGGGTTTTGTGGAACTGGCGGACAAGCCCTTGTATCGAAAAGCGGAAAAAGGGTCGTTCAAGACTCCTTCCGGCTTTATACAGTGCATTGATGAAAAGCTCGAAGCCGACGGCATCCCCTCTCTCAAGCCCTATGAATCCCCGAAAGGACCTGAGAAGGACCGCTTCCGCATCACCTTTGGCCGCTGCGGCTTGCACACGCAAGGGCACACTGTCAACAACCCCCTGCTCTACGAGCAAATGCCTGAGAACCTGCTCTGGATCAACAAGGACGTTGCTGCAGCCAAAGGCATTGAAGACGGCGAATATGTCCAGATCAGCAGCTCCAAGCATTCCGGCAAAATCAAGGCTTTTGTCACCGAACACATTCACCCCGAATGTGTTTTCATGATCCATGGGTTCGGCCACACACTGCCCGTTGAAAGCCGCGCAGCCGGCAAGGGAGTGGCGGACAACGCCCTCATGGATTCAGGAATAGAGAACTACGACAAGGCAGGCGGTGCAATTGCCATGCAGGAGCATTTTGTCAGCGTGGAACCCATCCGTTAACCTTGCTAACGCGCTCCTGCGCTGCCCTACACCCCCGGCAGCGCAGGGGCGCCTCACCTAAACACATGGGAGGCCCCTATGAGCGACCAGATGATTGCCGTGAATTGCCCCCACTGTTCGAGCAGCAATGAAGTGGCCTTTGATGGCACATTCAAACCCAAATTCAAGATTTGCAACGCCTGCTGGAAGCGCTTTGTCTACGAAAAAACCCGCGATGGCATGGAAGTGCACAAGGCCAGCGAAGCAGAAAATTGCAGCAACCCGGAATACCGCGAGACCGAGATGTCTGCAGGTGACGAAGAGTAGACACATCCTTTTGGGTATCTGAGGTATTTGGCAGGCGCGCTCCCAGCGCGTCGCCTCTTTCCATCCCCTTCTCGTAGTGCGTCCATATTCTACACCCATTTGGTAGAGTTTTATCCAGCTTTCCCAACCGCTCCATATGCTTGTCTTTCCTGCGTCCTCAGGCTAAAAGAACGCATGCCAGGTTACAAAGTACATCTCACCGGCGCCGCCGTTCTTGCAGGGGGGGCGCTCACCGCGCTCTATACTATGGGGCCCTACCATCCGGAACCGCTTCAGGCCGCGGCCCTGGTTGCCACCTGTCTGTTGGCCGCACTGTTCCCGGATGTGGACACAAGTTCCAAGGGACGCCCCTTGTTTTATGGACTTTTGGCGGGGGTGGACATGGTCTTGATCATTAACCAGCAATACAAATGGGCGGCCATTGTTGGCCTTGTGGCCATGCTGCCAGCCATTGGCAATCACCGCGGGTGGACCCACACATGGTGGGCCATGATCCTGGTGCCCCTGGTCATCCTTGCGCTTCCCCTGGTGTTGTTCCAGTTCACCTGGCAAAGCCTGGCACCCTACTTCGCCGCTGCCGTGCTTGGCTATTTCTCCCACCTTGCACTAGACAGGGAGTTCTGACTTTTCCTAAATAAAAACCGCCTTCCGGTACTGGACCAGAAGGCGGCGTGTGCTTTCCTGTATATATCCCTATGAGTGTTGCTTTTTCCTGCGTAGCACCCGTGGCAAGGTAAAAACGTTTAGGATCAGGCTGATCCCACAAAGTATACCCAGCCACTTGGGAACGCTGCTCCCACTGACAGCCGCCTGTTGCACAGCTTCTTTGCCTTCCTGGCCACCATCCGCCACCGGCACAGCCTGGTCGACCCTGTGCCCCATGCCGTCTTCCGCTATGATTCGCCATTCCCCGGAGGTATCCGGCAAAAAGACAAAGCACCCGTTCTTGTCAGCACGTCCATTCTGGAATTCCAGTTTTGCGTCATGCGGCGCAAAAACAAGTACCGAGGCATAAGCCAGAGCCTCGCCTGTGGAATACTGAAAACAGGTCACTACCGATTTTCCTTCCAGCCTGGAAACGCCTCCAGCACCGTGGGCCTCCACCTGCTGCCCCAGAGCCGGCAAGGTCAAGGCCGTCAGCACAAGAATATAAAACCAGCGCACCTGCTACTCCGCAACAGGAAAAGCCAAGACGGAGCGAATGATGTGCTTTTCGTAATCCTTACCCTCTACAGGAGCAGCATACTGAACGCGGATCATCCAAAATCCAGGTTCCGTAAGGGTGATTGCAGCCTCGCCCTCACCATAGGGTTCTGTAAAAAAAGCGTAGGAGTTGGGCAGATCAGTGAAACCGTCGTAGGTCGCGGTGACCATCTCCGGCAGAACGGGCTTGCCATTGAACAAAATTCTTACCCGTATGACATCGCCGGCCTTTGCCTCCAAAGGATTATCAAGGGGTACTATTTCCAGGGCGTCTCCGACTATGGCGTCCCAGCCCTCACTGCTGCCATCGACGGGGAGCAGTGTTTTGCAGAATTTTTCGTACAAACGCGCCTCGACAACACCCTCCAGGGTATCGCGACCGCCACGCTTCATACCTTGGGTGGTTTTGCTCCAGATATCGCCCTTGCGATGCCCGCGGATCATGGCGGCGCCAGGTCCCTCCAGCGTCACAACACCGTCATAGGTGGCATACGCTTCGTTCGCCACAACCGGCACATCTTTGCTGTTGTAGCTTACAGCCACTTTTTCTGCGATTTCCAACTCCTCACTTTTCATGAATACGTGGGAGGAAACTACACTTACGGGCAGTTTCTGCCCTGCCGTGTATGCCTTCCAAGATTGCGGCACCACTATGAACTCATGTGCGCTGGAAACCTGCGCATGCAGCAGCAGTCCCAACACAAGTGCGAGAGCAAGCACAACACTGTTACCCTTTGTCATTTCATTCTCCTCTTTTGTGTATGAAAGTCAAAATTGTGCTATCCTTGGTATACTTCACAAAAACCTGTGTCAATAAACTTTGGGTAACATTCTCAGGGCATACCAACAAAAAAAACGCCTTCCGGTGCTGGACCAGAAGGCGGTGTGTGCGTGTCAGACGTTTAGGCGCTATCAGGAAGGGCGCAAATACACGACATAGATTTGTCCGGCATGATGCAGGAATCCCCAAGGCACACGACCCATATTGATATTCCTGTCCAGCCCTTGCTGGATGACGTTTCGGTCCAAACGATACCCCTCGATGACCCATTCGGAAGCGCTCATAGTGGGCGAATTGACAAGGAGTGTTAAAAATTGTTGCGAGGTGGAGCCCATGCCAAAGGGCAACATTCCCTGATTCACATAAGGCTGGATTTCATTCTTCAGACTCTGCAACGAAAGCCTTGAAGTGATTATGGCCCACTGGTTGATAGGTTGGTCATCCAGAATATAGATGACCCAAAAATCCCCTCTGTATTGCGAAAGCCCCATGGGGGTGTACCCGTTATTGGCCATTCTGTTGAGGCCTTGCTCCAACTGGTACTGGTCAGCGTACTTCTCCAAATACCACCCTTGAGGGGTATCGCCTACATTCAAGTAAAGGATGTTGCACTCCCCCTGGAGAAACGACATCCCTACAGGAACATAACCGCTGGCGAACATGGCGTTTATTTCCCGTTCCAACACCTGCATGTTTGGATTGTGCGCCTTGAACTGCCAGGAGAATGCTTGCGCTGCGCCCACCTGAAAAAACAACACTGCAGCAACGCACAACAACAGCACTTTTTTCATGAAGTCCCCCTCCCCATTTGTTTCGGTAACATGGTGTTTCCACTCACACCTTACGCTACACATACCTCAAAAACAAAAGCTATTCAACGAGCGTATGCAAGCCGCACCATTGCCTCGTACAATGGCAGACAGCAATGCAGACATCACACTGGCATATCTGAGGTAGCGAAACAAAACGAATGGAAAGTTGTTGCTATTTACGTCTGAAACGCCGCCATTCAAGAAAGTAAGCCAGGCCAGTAAGAGCAATTACGCCCAGCCATTCAAGAAAAAGCGTGAAGAAATCGATACGTATGGAGACCAGCGGGCTGTCGGGCTCAGGCGTGGTAAAGAGAAATGTATAGCCGTAGGGCAATTCCGTACCGCCGGAGGGCCCTTTGGTAAAAATCACCCATGGGGGGAAAAGGGCCGTGACAAAAAGCAGCCCGACGCCTATCGCCAGAATGATTACAGCTGTTCTACTCATGCGGTAGCCCCACCTTTGCCGCTGCCATAAAAGCAACCGCTTGCGCGGTTGCCGCCACCCACTGGTACATCTCTCGGCATCGTCAGTACCAGATGCCCTTGCATACATCTTGACAGCTTCGCCCCGCAAGGGCAATGCCACTGTGTACGCGATATACCTGCCCAGTGCACTTTTGTGCGTCCCACCACAAAAATTAAATTTTTCCATGGAACTGACCAGACCTTACGAAATAATTAGCGAGCTGATTCCCCCCGCGTCTCCCCTCTTTGCTGTCTACATGCCCCACGCCACCCTGGTGGCCGGCAAGGCCATCGCTGCGGGTGCGGCTTTGGGGCTGAACGAACAGAGGCTTCGCTTTGTGGAAGAAGCTGCGTTACTTCACGATATCGGAATACTGCGAGTAAACGCGCCCAATATCCATTGTCACGGTGAATTGCCCTATCTCATGCATGGCATAGAGGGGCGCAGGATTCTTGTAGCCAAAGGTTTGCCGGAACACGCCCTGGTGGCCGAAAACCATGTAGGGGCAGGCATTCTGGCCAGTGAGATTGAAGCCAACGGCCTGCCGCTCCCTGTGCGGGACATGCTACCCAAAAGCGTCGAAGAAAAACTCGTCTGCTGGGCAGATCTATTTTTTTCCAAGACACCTGGCAAAGTTTGGTTTGAAAAACCCTTGGAGCAGGTGCGCCGCACGGTTGCGGCGTATGGTGAGGCCCCCTTGGCGCGCTTTGAGGAGATGCACCGGCTGTGCAGTCCTTAGCTTTTGTTTGAACCAACAACCCCGGAGATGTAGATGGACCGTTTCGCCCCTTTGCGGGAACATGTAGCCAAACTGCCGGTGGAGCGCATTTACCGAACCATATATGATGAAGACCTCAATGTCGTAGTAGAGGGATTCGAGCCATTAGCCCTGGAAACACTGGCTGATTTCCGTCGCGCTGACTTCTCGGGAAAAAGCGTTGTAGACATGGGGTGCAACTTCGGCTTTTTCAGCTTTGAAGCCAGACGCCTTGGTGCGCGCGACGTACTGGGCGTGGACTTTGACCCTGCAGCCTTGGAAGGCGCCCGCATTTTGCGCTCCATATTCGGACTGGACGCGGTGGATTTCATGCCTCTTGATTTCCACGAACGCCCCTCACCGTTGCAAGGGCGTCTCTTTGACATGGTGATGCTGGTGGAGTTCATCGGCAAGGGGTACACGCGTTCCGGACGCATTCTGGAACTACTGGAATACGTGGAACAATTCACCGAAAAGGAATTGCTGCTGACCGTACGCCGCGAGTACGACATACGTGCGGACCTGGGTATGGAGGAGGATGCGTTCCTGGCCTTGTATCCGGATGCGCCGGTCTCGCAAGGCGTTTTTCACATCATGAAGTACGTATTGGATTTCTACGCCCCCCGCTGGCAGGTGGAAATAATCACACCACCCAACAAAGGGCATGAAAAACTGCGGAAGTTTCTGAGATTTTATAAATAAAAGCTAACCGCCCCCGACTGCCGGAAACAAACCGACCTTGTCTCCATCCTGCAGGGGGCGCTCCAGCCCGACATGGGCGTTATTGCAAAAAATCAGACGCACCTGTTTGCTGCCATCGCCCTTGCTCAGTCCAAGCGCTGCCAAGACATCTGCGATGGTGGCGCCCTCTGGCAATTCCAGCTCCGGGGGGGCGGGCTGGTATTTGGACAGGGTGGCGAAGCATTTGACATGAATTCGCATCATGCATTTCCCTCCTCTTCCCCTGCATCCTCTGGCGCACGTACTTCAAGCAACACCAAATCATCGGACTGAGGAAACCCCAGTTCATGCGTCGTGGGGTCAAGACGGCGCCCCCGAACGGATATCCCCTTGCTCCCTTCCCAAAACTCAGGGGGCAATTCGCGCAACACCTCCGCAGCCCGTGTCATGGGCAGCAGCACGCCTCTGCGGAACAGATGTGCAGCCAGTTCCTGTCGCAACAGATTGAATATTTTGAGCCACACCACAACAGGGCGCGCTTCGTTGTCGCACGCTTCCACTTCCTTTTGCTGGCTGATGGATTCGCGCAATTTGGAAAGCGGGCCGGCTTTACGCATTACAGCGCCAACCAGGCCCGGCATGGCTGCCGAAAGCGCGACAACACACCCATCGTGCACCCGTGCAGTTTCCACATCATCAACAGGGCGGCAATCGCAAAACACAGTTTGCACCCGTTCTGCGGCAAAACCAGGATCAAGCCCTGCGTCCAGAATAAGGAATTCCCCCAGGCTCACACCATTGCGGGATTGCAGACCAACACCGCTTTCCAGCAGCGGGTTGAGCAGGCGCAACTTGTCCTCGGCAATATCCAGTAGTGCTATGCGTTCGTATTCCATGCAGGTGGGATACCTTGAAAAGGGGCGGAGGGCCAGAGCCCAGCCGCCCTTTGTTGTGACGTTTGACTAGAAGTTGAAGACGGAATCCAGCTCTTCGTCGCTCACGTCGAAGGTGACGCCATGGGGCGCCAGCTTCTCGCGACGGAAGTAACGCGGGAGTCTGTCATCAAACTTGGTAAAGCCGGCGCGTGCATTGAAGTCGCGCTCGTTGCGCAGAATGCCCTTGCCGTATTCCACTACGTCATCTGCCGTCAGATTCCAGTCGTACTGGGCGTTGAGCAGATCGATGAGCGCCTGGAAGGTCTCGGGCTGATCCAGAACCGCAAAAGCGATGAACAGGCACATGCCCGTGGCGTCCACAGCGGCAGTGGCGATCTGGAGGTTGCGGGAGAGCTCTGCCTGACCAGTGGCGGAAAGCGCATCCACATCGCCGCCCACCTTCAGGATGTTGGTGGCAACGGCATAACCGGCGGTGTGGTCTGCACCCATGGGGGTGGTGGCGTAGGTAACGCCAACGCCCTTGACGCCGCGGGGGTCGTAAGCCGGCATGGCCTGATTTTTCACGACAGGGGCGCGCTCAATGCCGAAAGCCTTGGCAGCGGCGGCGGTACCTGCACCCAGGATGCGTCCCATGGGGGTGCCTTCGCCAACTTCCTTCACCAGGCGGATGGCGCCTTCAGCGTCGCCAAAGGGAATGACGCCGGCTTCCATGGCAACACCGATGGTTGCGCCCATTTCAATGGTATCCAAGCCGTAGTCATCATCCATACGGTCCAGCATGGCGACGACATCCAGATCGAAAATACCGCAGTTGCCGCCGTGGGACCACACGGTCTCATACTCGGGCTGCTTGGTCAGGTAGTTGCCATCGGCGTCATGATAGATGCCGGAGCACTTCATAACGCAACCGCGGTGGCAGCCATGGGTGGGGTTGCCGCCACGCTTGGTCTCAAGCTCCGCCTGGGCTTCGCCGCTCAGCTTCACGGCTTCATCCACATGCCCTTTGGAGAAGTTGTATCCAGGATAGGCGCCGGCTTCGTTGATGACGTTAGTCAGAACGTTGGTGCCGTATGCGGGAAGTCCTTCACCCGTTACAGGGTGCTTCTTCAGGCCTTCCACAAACAGCTTGTTGGCTGCCTTGAAGGCATCGGGGTTCGCGGGCTGGCGCATTTTAGTGCCTGCCGCGTCCACAAGGATGACCTTTACTTTCTTGACGCCCATGACAGCGCCAACACCGCCGCGCCCTGCATGACGGGTGGGGCGTCCTTCGGGGTCGGTAACGGCAATGGTGGAGTTGGCCATGCGCATTTCACCAGCGGTGCCGATGGAAATCATGCTGCCGTTTTTCAGGTATTCATCCAGGTACTTGTCCATCAGCTGATAGTTGGTGAGCATGGAAACGCTGTCGTCGCGCTCGATCTTCACACCATCCTTGTTGATGCGGATGACGTACATGCCTTCCTCAGGACCTTCGCCTTCCAAAACTACAGCAGCATAACCAAGCTTACCCAGAATCTGGCCGGCCTGGCCGCCAGCATTGGCTTCCTTGATGCCGCCGGTCAGCGGGCTCTTGCACCCTACAGAAAGGCGGCCAGAGTTGGCTGCTGCGGTGCCGGTCAGCAGACCTGGGCAGAACACCAGCTTATTCTCAGGGCCCAGTGCGTGGCAGTCAGCAGGCACTTCCTTGTTTATGATGGCAGATGTGAGAGCGCGTCCGCCCAACCCGGCGTACTCGCCCAGGGTTTCTTCGCTCACTTGAGGGCCACCAGCAGCGCCCATGTCGATACGCAGTATCGTTTCCATTACGTCCTCCACAATTAACTTTGGTTTCAAATAGTTCGACGTATATTTCAAACAACTTCGAACCAAAACTTACCATTTCAAACTTTAGAGGACAACAGTTTTATGCTTAAATTAACATTTATCGGCAGAAATAAAACCCCCGGAACCCCACAAATAGCAGGGGCCGGGGGGGGCATCCATTTTATGGCAGGGGTTATTTTCTTACAGCATCCCACACGAGAATGAACGGTTCGTCAAACTTCCCATTATCGGCGATGAACGATTTGATGGCTGCAGAAATGTCAGTCTTTGCGGCAACCAGATACGTGGTGCTCTCCTCACGGGTGACGTTGCCGTCGTGCAGAGAGCCCCCCGCCGTGTTGGGGAGAATGGTATAGCCCCCGGCATTCTCCAAAAACATTTGCTCCAGGGCTTCGTAATCTTGAACGGTCACCCTACCCAGCGCGTTGACGACAACCATATGCACCTTCATGTCTGCATCAGCCACAGCCTGGGAACAAAATACGCCCCCTAAAAGGGCAACCAAAGCCAACAGAAACATGCTCCGCTTTGCAAATGACCTCATTTTTACCTCCATTCCTGAAAATTATTATTCCTTACGAACCCACTTCTGCAGTTTTGGATCTTTTTCCACCTGCAATTCAAACAGCCAGACCATGCGATCGAGAAACCAGAACTTGCCCAGATAAGCAAAAACAAGCCCCAACAGCATCGGCCAGAAAGCCCCCCGCCAACTGGCAATAAGGCCAAGAAGAAAGCCGCCTCCTGCCAATGCTTGCAGCAGAAACACCACCCGCGAAAAATGCGCGGGCATATCCAATTCCTTTCGCCTTGCCCACAGTCGCTCGCCAAAGGTGCACTTGCTGGACCAGGTTTCCGTATTGCGCGGCCGTGGAAACAGGCCGGGATTCACGCCCAGCCAGATGCAAATGCCGACCAGGGGCAACACAAACCACCCACCTATCCAGAGATGAGACCATACCGCGAGATACAAAAAGGGCAGTGTGGCTGCCCTTGTCCAGACACTCCACGGATTGGCGTGGCGCTCCCAGGTATCCTCACGCATCAGGTAGGTGCGCTTCATGTCTGCGTCTCCAGGCAAAATTTCATTATTCCCCTTTCTTAAGGCAGAATGTCCTTGTGTGCCAGAAACTTTTGCCAGCAGAGCTTCGAAAGTTGTTTACCAGGAGCACGCACTCCGCCCCCTGCGAAATTGTATTCAGGCATCCCCTTGCGCGAGCGTAAAAGTTTTTTGCAACTCCCCTTGACCCAAATCTAATACGCGTGTATTAATACATGCGTATCAAAAAATCGGTGTCATTCCTGAAAAATGGCCGCAACATCCTAGTAAGCACAGGTTGCTAGCGAACGTATCGCCAAGGGCAACAACCAAGCAGGAGGAGTAAAATGCTCACGCCCGTCGAACTCAAGGGAAGCTATTTTGAAATCGGCAAAGGATGGGGCGAAATCTTCAGCCAAGAGATTGAACAGGTCATCGCAACCGAACTGTCCATAGTCGCAGCCTTTTTCAATGGCAGCACCGACGCCGTGGTCGCAGCGGCTCAAAGATACATGCAGGCGGCCACCGCTTATGACCCCGAAGGGGTGGAAA
This sequence comes from Desulfovibrio biadhensis, assembly GCF_055388615.1. Classification (NCBI taxonomy): domain Bacteria; kingdom Pseudomonadati; phylum Thermodesulfobacteriota; class Desulfovibrionia; order Desulfovibrionales; family Desulfovibrionaceae; genus Desulfovibrio; species Desulfovibrio biadhensis. The sequence goes on along the minus strand of NZ_AP042477.1, from coordinate 3,628,971 downwards.
TTCTACGCGGTTTTTCAGCAGGGGCAAAGGTTGATTTTGAAACGATTTTCGCCCTTCGCTCCCTTTTTGACCTCCTCTGCTCAGGGGGCGCTTCGCAAGGCATGTGCACTGCATTGGCAGTAAGCGGTGCTGCAACAAAAGGGGCGCAGACCATTCTTGCCCAAAATGTGGACTGGCACCCTGACCTCCCCGTGGCGCTGTTTCGGATCACCTGGCCCAATGGAGTTAAACAATTATCCCTCTCCATGAGCGGGATTTGGGAATACACGCTTGCATCACATGAAGCAGAGGCCCCGTTCGGCATCCTGTCCACCTTGACGGTGACGCCCCAGGAATATGCCGACACTCCACGCATACCCATCAGTTTCATAATGAACAGAGCGTCTCGCCAGAAACGGCTGGAACACGCCCTTTCCACCTTTACCAATGCCAAATCCACCATGCCAAGCTACGTGCTGGCGAACGGTAAAGGCGAGATGATCAGCATTGAACTGGGGTTACACAGTAATGAAATCCTGTACCCGGAGCGCGACATGCTGGTGCATACCAATCATTACCTTGCAGCAAGGTATGCCCCCAAAGATGTTTTCCTCCCTTTCGTGCCCGACTCTCCCCGCAGGTATGCGCGTATGAAAAAGCTGTTGGATGCGCACTATGGCGCTATAACCACTGAGCATGTTGCAAAATTCTTATCCGACCACAACAATCACCCCAAGGGAATATGCGCCCACGTTGATCCAGAGTCCCAATTGCCCCCCTCTTCCACGGTGGCGTCGGTTATCATGCTACCGAAGGAGGGCGCCATGTTCATTGCCACGGGAAATCCCTGTGCAAACAAATACAATCGCTACGAACTCACGCCTCAATAACCTTTCAGGATAACGAACAAAAAGACATGAGCAAGGATACAGAAGAAAAGATATTACGGGCAGCAGTGGGCGAGTTTGCCGAACATGGCTATCAGGCTGCAACGGTGCGCAACATTGTGGAGCGTGCCGGTGCCAAAAACCTCAACGCCGTTGTCTACTACTTTGGCAACAAGCAGGAGCTATACAAGGCGGTTCTCGAGTTCATGTTCCTTGAGGCGGCAAAATTCAAGGAAGAAAGCGACACGGCTGTCCCTGATGCACTGGAAGTAAAAGAAAAGATCGCCGGCATGATCCGCTTTTTGTGCAGGGCCTACTATTGCGTCGACACCAGGCTGGACAAGGATTTGTATGAAATATTCATAAAAGAAGCGGGCAACCCTTCGCCCTTCTTTGCTGCGATGGTGAGCCGCCACCTCAAGCCGGGTCGTGATTATCTCTGCTCCCTGCTCAGGGAATATCTTGGCCCCCGTGTTCCGGACACGGTTATTGATGACTGCGAATACAGCATTACCGCACAGATACTCTACGGCGCCCTTGGTTGGTCCATTATCCAGGGCACCGCGCCTGAACGAAAACCATTCGGCGAGGACGTGGAATCATTTGCGAATCATGTGGTGCGCTTCTCCCTGGCGGCGCTTGCCGCCATTAAGGAACAGGAAGGCGCATAGCGTTCATATGTAAGGTTAGTATCTGCGCCCCCTCCTTGCGCTCCGCAACGTTTTCCACCACTCTGCACCCATGCGCCCGGAAAATGCATTCCATATAGCAGACGCCCACGAACACCCCATGTGCGAACATGTCGCCGCCCTCTTTCGCACGTACGAGAACTGGCTGGGGCAAGAGGGCATAGACATCTGTTTTCAAAACTTTGAGGAGGAGCTGGCGGGTCTTCCAGGAGAGTACGCCCCCCCGAAAGGAGCACTCTTGCTGGCTCTTTCTGGCCAACACCCCGCAGGATGCGTGGCCATGCGCCCCCAAGGCATTATAGGCTGTGAGATGAAGCGGCTGTACGTGCTGCCGCAATATCGCGGCGCAGGACTGGGGCGTCAGTTGGTCACCTCTATTATATCCAGGGGGCAAGCCGCCGGATACAGGCACATGGTTCTGGACACTTTGGAAATAATGGCCGGTGCTCAGGCGCTGTATGAACGTCTCGGCTTTGTGGATTGTTCAGCATATTACCCCAACCCCCTTCCCGGCGTACGCTATCTGCGCCTTGATTTATCCACCTTTTCCTGATCCATCCACCTTTTCCTGATCCATCCCCCTCTCCTGCCTTGATATTTTCACGCATCAATGTGCCTTAGGCACATTTTATTGCTTTATCACAAAAATCTTCACTTGGCTGTCGCACATTTGTAACACAGGCATCGCAGTATTCCAAAATCGAGAGACGCCACAACGCTTCTGCGCCCTTAAAGCTTAAGCAGTCGCCGTTTCGGCGTCATTACATCATGCTGACACAATATTTATATGGAGATTCTTCCAGCTGCGGCCTTGATCGCCACGGAGACATTGTTCTTGTTCAGCGCACGACACGCGACCGTGACACAAACGCAAACTCACGATGCTATTAAACGCATCGTGCTGCCGATTGGAAGATTTTCTGCGAAAGCCACCTTGTACATACAGACAAGGCGGCTCCTGACGTTTGCGTCAGGCAACCGATGAAGCGAGAACGACTGTGAGCCAAATGATTTTCATTGCCCTGCTGCTGCTCTCTCTGGTGGCGTTTTACCTGGGAAGCAAAAAAGCCGTCCGGGTGGCAGGTGGCCAGGGCAAACTCAAGGACCTGCATTCGCGCCCTACGTATTATGGCGCTTTGATCGCCTTCTGGTGCTTCATTCCTGCCTTCATTGTCTTTTCCGGATGGCAGCTTTTTGAAACGGAAATCATCACCAAAATGGTGGTTGCCGAACTGCCCCAGGAAATGCAGGAACTGCCCCATGAGCGCCTGGTTCTGATCGTTAACGACATCAAAAATACGGTGTCGGGAAACATTGTCTCCGATCAGGAAAACCCCGTTATCATCAAGGCGGCTAAGCAGTTCAGCCACTTGCAGACTATCTCCGACTATTCTCTTGCTGTCGCAGCCTTGTGCCTGGTGATGCTGGGCGGCATGGTGGGGTGGCGTAAGATAAGTCCAAAATACCGCGCGCGAAATGACGTGGAGAACGTGCTTAAAGTCGTCCTCATCGTCTGCTCTACCATCGCCATTTTTACCACGGTGGGCATTGTGCTTTCCGTGTTGTTCGAAGCAATCCGGTTCTTCAAGGTTGTGCCCATCACCGACTTTCTTTTTGGCCTGGAGTGGAGCCCGCAAATGGCCATCCGCAAAGACCAGGTCGGTTCTTCCGGCGCATTCGGCGCAGTACCGGTATTTACGGGCACATTCCTCATCTCGGGCATTGCCATGGCCGTCGCCATCCCCATCGGGCTGATGTCCGCCATCTACATGTCCGAATACGCCAGCAAAAAATTCCGCTCCATCACCAAGCCGATGATGGAGATTCTGGCCGGCATTCCCACCGTTGTTTACGGCTTTTTCGCCGCCCTTATGGTGGCCCCTGTGATCCGCGACGGTGGAGGCATGATCGGTCTGGAAATAGCTTCGGAAAGCGCTCTGGCCGCTGGTTTGGTCATGGGCATCATGATCATACCCTTTGTGTCATCCCTGTCGGATGATGCCATCAACGCCGTGCCCCAATCCTTGCGCGAAGGCTCTTACGGTCTAGGCGCGATGAAGTCTGAAACCATACGCAAGGTCGTGCTGCCTGCGGCTTTGCCCGGTATTGTGGGCGGTATCCTGCTCGCGGTGTCCAGAGCAATCGGTGAGACCATGATCGTGGTCATGGCCGCCGGTCTCTCGGCAAATCTGACCGCCAACCCCTTTGCCGCAGTGACGACGGTTACGGTGCAAATCGTAACCCTCCTCATAGGCGACCACGAATTCGACAGCCCCAAAACCCTGGCGGCATTCGCCCTGGGCCTGGTGCTGTTCATCATGACCCTTATCCTGAACGTTATCGCGCTGATTGTGGTGCGCAAGTACAGAGAACAATATGAGTAATCAGATTAGTAGCGAAAAACCGCGCCCTAAATCCCAGCGTACAGATCCGTTGACCCCGGAACAACGCCGCAAGATCCTCAAGCGGCGGCGCAGGGCGGAAGCACGCTTCAGAGCTTACGGATTCAGTGCCATTGGGCTGAGCCTGCTGTTGCTGGCAACACTTCTCACCAGCATTATCAGTAATGGTTACAGCGCTTTCCAGGAAACCTACCTGAAGTTGGAGATATTCCTGGACCCTGCGGAGTTGCCCAAGGACAACCTCCAGGCAGCCAACTATCTGGGGCTGGTCAAGGATTCCATCAGGAACCTGTTTCCTGAAGTGACCGGACGGAGCGCCAAGCGCCAGCTTACCGACCTGGTGAGCCCCGGCACGGCGTTTCAGCTTCGCGATATGGTGCTGCACGACCCCTCGCTCATTGGCAAGACGTTTTCGCTTTGGACCCCTGCCGATGATGATGTGGATATGTGGATGAAGGGCAATATTGTCCAGAATCCCGAAAACGGCGCACCGTCACGATTAAGCGACAACCAGTTTGCATGGCTGGAGAAACTCAAGGCTGACGGCAGGCTTGAGCTGCAGTTCAACAAAATATTCTTTACAGCGGGCGATTCCCGCGAGCCTGAACTCGCCGGCATCTGGGGCGCAGTCTGCGGCTCCTTTTACACCCTGCTGGTAACATTGCTGCTGTCCTTCCCCATTGGGGTCGCGGCCGCCATCTATCTGGAAGAATTCGCGCCCACGAACAAGTGGACCGACATCATCGAAGTCAACATCAACAACCTGGCGGCAGTACCATCCATTGTGTTTGGTCTGCTGGGGCTGGCGGTCTTTCTGAACTTCTTCGGACTCCCGCGGTCCGCCCCGCTTGTTGGTGGTCTGGTTCTGACACTGATGACGCTGCCCACGATCATCATTTCCAGCCGTGCGGCCATCAAGGCCGTGCCTCCCTCCATTCGCGAGGCTGCGCTGGGAATTGGATCGTCCAAGATGCAGGCCGTGCTGAACCACGTACTGCCACTTGCCCTGCCGGGCATTCTCACGGGCACCATCATCGGCATGGCCCAGGCACTGGGAGAAACTGCGCCGCTTCTGATGATCGGCATGGTCGCCTTCATCGTGGACATTCCCCAAGGGTTGACCGACCCGTCCACAGTGCTGCCGGTGCAGATTTATCTCTGGTCGGACAGTCCGGAGCGCGCCTTCATGGAGCGCACCTCGGCGGCGATCATTGTTCTGCTTGGTTTTCTCATAATCATGAACGCCATTGCGATCATTCTGCGTAAGCGCTTTGAACGACAATGGTAATTAGTTTTTCGGGTCAACCCTGCCGCGCATGCCTGGCGGTAGGCGAGACATATATGTGTGGAGGCAGAGCCATAGAAATTTCATATGGCCTATTTGAACATGTCAAAGGAGGATTCAATGCGTAAGCTCATCGTTGCAATTTCCGTTATGGCCATGCTGTTGGGCGGTGCCGTATTCGCCCAGGCCGATTCTGCCCGCGATTACATCAGCATCGTGGGTTCTTCCACCGTTTATCCTTTTGCTACCGTAGTTGCCGAGCAGTTTGGTAAGACCACCAAGTTTAAAACCCCCAAAATCGAGTCCACCGGTTCCGGCGGCGGTTTCAAGCTGTTCTGCGCTGGCGTTGGCGTTCAGAACCCCGACGTTACCAACGCTTCCCGCCGCATGAAAAAGTCCGAGTTCGAAGCCTGCCAGGGCAATGGTGTTAAGGAAGTTACCGAAGTCAAAATCGGCTACGATGGCATCGTTGTTGCCAACTCCCGCTCTTCCAAGGCTCTGAAGCTGACCCGTAAGGACCTGTTCCTGGCCCTGGCCAAGAACGTGCCCGATCCCAGCGGCGCTGAAAAGGTTGTTCCCAACCCTTACAAGACCTGGAAAGACGTTAACAAAGACCTGCCTGCCACCAAGATCGAAGTGCTGGGTCCTCCTCCGACCTCCGGTACTCGTGACGCCTTTGTTGAACTGGTGATGGAAGAAGGCGCTGAAAGCTTCCCCTTCATCAAGGCCATGGACAAGAAGGATTTCAAGGGTGTTGCTCACACCGTGCGTGAAGACGGCGCTTACATCGAAGCCGGTGAAAACGACAACCTGATCGTGCAAAAGCTGGAAGCCAACCCAGACGCTCTGGGCATCTTCGGCTTCAGCTTCCTGGATCAGAACACCGACAAAATCCAGGGCTCCTTCATCGAAGGCGTGCAGCCTACTTTCGACGCCATTGCTGATGGTTCCTACCCCGTGTCCCGTCCTCTGTTCTTCTACGTGAAGAAAGCCCACGTGGGCACCATCCCCGGCATCACCGAGTACGTTGCCGAGTTCACCAGCGAAAAGGCCTGGGGCCCCGACGGCTACCTGGCTGACAAGGGCATGATCCCCATGCCTGACGCCGAGCGCGCCAAGTTCAGCAAGGCTGCCAAAAACCTGACTCCGCTGCAGGCTTCTGACTTCTAAAGTGCTTTACAAAAGCACAGTTAGCTAGATATCCGATTCCAGTGGTTACCTTGGTCGGGCCGGTTTTTCCGGCCCGACCTTTCACCACAAGCAGATTTCGCAGACTACAACGTTACCGGTGAACACTATGGCACAGCTTCAGGAAGCCCCCGCAGAATACGCAAAACAACAACGACATCCCCGCCATGCGTTGCGAAAACGTGAACGTTCACTACGGTGACAACCACGCCATTCACGATGTCAGCCTGGATATCGCCCGCCATCAGGTCATGGCCTTTATCGGGCCTTCAGGGTGTGGCAAATCCACCTTCCTGCGTTGCCTGAACCGCATGAACGACCTTATAGATATTTGTCGTGTCACCGGCACCATCACACTTGACGGCCATGATATTTACGATCCCAACGTGGATGTGGTGAACTTGCGTATGCGCGTGGGTATGGTGTTCCAAAAACCCAACCCGTTTCCCAAAAGCATCCTTGAAAACATCGCTTACGGACTGCGCATCCACGGAATTTCCAGCTCCAAAAAGGAAACTGTCGAAATAGCAGAAAAATCTTTGCGTCGTGTGGGCCTGTGGGATGAGGTCAAGGACCGTCTCGACATGCCTGGCACCGCCCTTTCCGGTGGGCAGCAGCAGCGCCTGTGCATCGCCAGGGCCATCTCCGTGAACCCCGAGGTGGTGCTCATGGACGAACCCTGTTCAGCCCTGGACCCCATAGCGACGGGGAGAATCGAGGAGCTGATTCTCGAGCTCAAAGAGCTCTACACGATTGTCATCGTAACTCACTCCCTGCAGCAGGCAGCCCGCGTATCCGACATGACCGCTTTCTTCCACCTGGGAGACCTTGTGGAGGTCAATCCCACGGAGCAAATGTTCACCCGTCCCCAGCAAAGACTCACGGAAGATTACATCACAGGCCGTTTCGGCTAGCCGCAGCCCTTTTTCGCGACCTGCCTGGCGTACATTGCGCCTGAATACGATATAGTAAATCCCCGCCGCCCTGCAGACGACGGGGATTCATTTTTGCGGAATATAACAGCAGAGCTAAGCCAGTCGTTCTGCCAATTCGCGATACTGCTGTGCATCCTGGGCAATACGGTCAAGCGCCTGCTGCCAGAAAGCAGTGGTGCCGATATCCTTTCCCAAGGAGCGTTGCACCACTTCCTCACACTCTGCCGCGCCTGTGAGCCGGAGCAGTTCCTCATATTCAGGCAGAAAGGCGTCTCCCTTTTCTTCAAGCTGGGCAGCCAACCCAAGGCTGAACAAAAAGCCGAATGTGTACGGGAAGTTGTAAAATGAAACGCCTGTAATGTAGAAATGGAGCTTGGACGCCCAGAACATGGGGTCCAATGTCTCCGGATCAAGCCCCTGGCCAAAGCTGTTCTTTTGTGCGTCCAACATCAACTCCTTGATGCGGCTAACGCCCACTTCCCCTTCTTTGCGGGCTTCGTAAAAAGCCTTTTCAAAATCATAACGCATGCGAATGTCGCACATGAATGTCACGGCGTCGCTGCATCGTGCGTTGAGCACGGCCAATCTGGCCCTGTCATCCGTATCAGGTGAAGCCAGTACGGCATCCTGCAGAATCCGTTCGGCAAAGGTTGAAGCCGTCTCCGCCAGAGTCATGGGGTAGCGTGCAGCAAAGGGGCGCTCCTTGCTCAGACAACGTCCATGAAAAGCATGCCCCAGTTCGTGGGCAAGGGTCTGCACGTCTCCCATGCCCCCCCCAAAACTCATGAACACGAATGACTCCCGGCTTTGCAGCGACGTGGTGCAAAATGCGCCAGGTCGCTTACCCGGCCGTTTTTCGCTCTCCACATGGCGTTTTTCAAGCATTTCACGCACAAAAGCACCCAATTTGGGATAGCGAGCATCCATGGAGGCAGCAACGAGGGCGCACCCCTGCTCCCAGGAATAGCGTTCGCTTTTTGCCTGGGGCAAGGGGCATTGCAAATCCTGAAATCCCAGGCGCTGCTTGCCCAGGCACTGGGCCTTTGTCTGCATAATACCCAAGGCTATGGCTTTGTTCTCGGCAACACTCTGCCACATGGCGTCTACGGTACGACGTTGCACCCTGGCGTCAAAAAATGGCTTCTCTAGAAAATCATCAATGCCACGGTGGCGATACATTGTCAGCCGCGTGCCTGAAATGGCGTTCAACGCAGCCGCTGCCACATGCTCCACCTCCTGCCAGGCCTGATTGGAGCGTACCAGGGCAAGTTTGCGCACCTCGGCGTCTTCATCCTCCAATAAGGCGCGTTTCTGGGCCATGGGTACCTGCTCCTCCTTCCCGTCCGGGGTGGGCATGAAGAAGGTCAAACGTCCAGCAAGTTCGTTGTAAAGCCGCCCCCATGCGCCTATGCCGTCAACACCAAGGTCTGCAGAAAGAATCTCAAGAGACGGCTCCAGACTCCAGGCTGCCTCCTGTCTGAGACGCGAAAGCTGAAAACCGGCGCCTGCCAGTTCGGGACGTGCCAAAAGCGCTGCAAAAGGCCCATCCTCCACTGTTTTCAAGGCGGCAATGACAGGCGCCATGGCCTTGGAGAAAGCCGCCCCAATCATGGAGATTGCGGCATCTGCGGCCTTATAGGCCTCATTGGTCACATCCGCTGCGCTCAAACACCCTATGTATGATGCGACGTGTGAAAAACGCTCCATCAATTGTTCATCCAAAACAAAGAGGTCCACCCAATCGGGGACATTTTCCTGTGTGATGGCGCCCAATTGCGTGGCCTTGACGCCCAGATCTTCCAGCCCGTTTCTCAGGGACAGGAGATGTTTTTTGTACTCGGGTCCGTCAAATGCAGGAAAATAGCTGCCAAGGTCCCAGGTGGCGGTCATATGCGCTCCTTATGCTTGTATTGCCTACTGCAAAATGTGTTGGTCATCTTCAATTCGTTCACCGGTCCATGGGCGGTTTTTAGGACATGCACCAGCCTCCCGCCACGTGCCTGCAAGCTACTCACCCATGGTGAGTTCGCGTGCAATGCGCTCTGCTACGAGCCGTTCAATTTATTAAGATGCCTCCAGCGGATAAGAGTTGCAAGCCTTATTCAGTCTGTGTATGTTCCGTGCCCGGCGGATGGATGCGGCTGCAAATGCCGAATCCGAAAAAAAATCCGCTTGACATGCCGCGCAAGATGAGTCAAAAGCATTGGTCTTTGAGAGCGGGAATAACTCAGTGGTAGAGTGCAACCTTGCCAAGGTTGAAGTCGCGGGTTCAAATCCCGTTTCCCGCTCCAAAATTGAGGCGGCATAGCCAAGTGGTAAGGCAGAGGTCTGCAAAACCTCCATTCTCCGGTTCAAATCCGGATGCCGCCTCCACATACAGCACTCGCGGGAGTAACTCAGTGGTAGAGTGCAACCTTGCCAAGGTTGAAGTCGCGGGTTCAAATCCCGTCTCCCGCTCCAGATTACCAAGCCGGCCTTTGGCCGGCTCAGCTCATTGACAAACCCCGCTTTTTGCAAAGTGGGGTTTGTTTTTATGAACCGATTTCTTTTCAGGCCGCTGCCAGCTGGGATGTTGGCTCGATCGGCCCCAATCGAACGAGACAGAGAGACTGAGGAAGAAAGTACAGGCATTTGGGCTGCAAATATTTGTATGACAGCCCCAAAGGGGCCAGCAGCAAGGCCATTTTCTTCATGTTTTGACATGTGGCGGAAAGCAGGCTTTGAACCTGGACCTTAGCCAGGCCGCAGAACCGAGCATAGCGATGCCCGTGCAGTTGTTTGGCGTCGGCAAAGCTGCGCTCTACGGTCTCTTTCCGGCGAGCATAGATTCTTTTTCCGAATTCCGTGAGCCGGTGCGCATCCACCGTATCCACGTATTCCCGCCACACATGGCGTGTCACTGTTTTCTTGCAATTCCGGTTTGTTGTGCACTCTTTCAGTAACGGACAGCGGCGGCAAACCTTTGGTAACGAGTCATAGAGACGATATCCTTCGCGGTTGGTGGTGGAGTAGTGAAGCTCCTGGCCTTCGGGGCAAAGATAGCAGTCCTTGTCCGGCAGGTATTCAAAGGCGCGTTTGGGGAGCATCCCTTTGCGACGAGTGGGACGACGATAGCCAATGACACCATAAATATGCTTTTCTTCCAGCGTCTTGCAAATGTGTGAGGTGAAATATCCTGCATCGAGGCCGACGTGCTTCACAGCAAAGCCGAAGCGGTTGATTTGTCGGTCCAGCCGATCGAGATAGGGCATGCTGTCATGCACCGAGGCCGGAGTTACGTAACTGTCGGTGATAATGTTGTGTCGGCTGTCCACAGTGCGATGATCCAAGTAAAAGAAGCCCTTAGGCTTGCCCTCGCGTACCATGTACCCGCTGTCCGGATCGGTTGTGCTCTGCTTGATCCGCTTGGACCCCGCTTCGCGGTTGTCCTGCTTCAGCGGTTTCTTTCCATGCCTGCGCCTGTCTTCCTCCACGGCGTCTTCAAGTTCGCCCAAGTATGACTTCGTGCTTTGGGCAACGAGCTTTTCCGTAAATTTATGCTTGTTGGCGTTGGCTTTCAGGTGGGTGGAATCGGTGTAAAGCGTGTGTCCGCCGACAAGCCTCTTTTTCATGGCCTGGAACACTATACCGTCAAAAATGTCCTGGGCAACGCTGGTGTCGTTAAATCTGCGCCGCCGGTTTTGGCTGATGGTGCTGGCATCGGGCACTTTGTCCTGCAATCCCAGGCCAAGGAACCAGCGATAGGCAACATTGACCTGGATTTCCTTGACAAGCTGACGCTCGCTGCGGATGCCAAACAGATAACCGATGAATAGCATTTTGAAGAGCACCACCGGTTCAATGGCCGGACGGCCATTGCCCTCGCAATACAAATCCTTGGTGAGCTCATGAATAAAGGAGAAATCAATAACCTTGGCAATTTTGCGAAGCAGATGATTCATGGGGACAAGTTCGTTGATCGAAACAAACTCCATTTTCACCTGCTGATTTTTGGGCGGCTTTAGCATGAAGATAGTATAAGAAAACCCTCGCCAATTGGCGAGGGTTTGTCAGCATTCTGAGCCGGCCTTTGGCCGGCTTTTTTTGTGTTCTGAGCAAAGCAGTTTACCCCCGTCTTGGATTTCATACCACCATAGTGGTTTTCATCCCGGGACGGTTGTGGTATTGCCCGAAACCGCGCACAGCACAACGCATCAATCGCCTTGGCACCCCTGCAATACGCCGGGCAAGGAGAAGCCCCCAATGAACAATATCATTAAGAACGCCCCCCTTGACGAACTGCTGGACCTGGCAAAAGAACGTTTCCAGGTTGGCTTTGAAACCGTTGCCGCAGCTGGTGAACGGGTCGAAGTACTGCAGATCGTCAACATGCAGGAATATGTGGAGGCCCTGGCAAACTTCAAGGGAGAAGGTCCTTTGGAGCTGCCTTTCTGGGCCAAAATATGGCCTTCCAGCCTTTTGCTTGGGCACTATCTCGACCATTTGCCCAACGATGGCCACTCTTTGCTTGAAATAGGCGCCGGCATTGGCGTCACTGGGCTTATTGCCGCCAAAAAAGGCTTTCAGGTAACCCTCTCGGATGTTGATGAAAACGCATTGCTGTTCGGCCGCATCAATATTCTCAAGAACGGGTTGGAGGACAAGGCCCGCGTGGTCTACGTAGACTTCACAACCACCAGCCTGGACCAGCGCTTCGACTATATTCTGGGGTGTGAAGTACTCTACCGCGAAGACGCCTACCGCCCGCTGGTCAAATTCCTGCTGCACCATTTGGAGCATAAGCCGGAAGCCGAGATCGTGCTGGCCCTGGACTACATTCGCAAGGCCAAAAAATTCTTCCAGCTCGCGGATCGGGAATTCATGATGCAACAGCAAACCGTCGGGTGCAAAGGCGGCGAGGACGGCTCTGAACGTCATCTCTGCACCATTCACCGACTGAAACCCAAAAAACAATTATGATCAGACTCGCACCCTGCCCCAAAGGATATACCAGGGATCAGGACAAGGCCTTTCCTCCTGCAGAAACCATACGCCGCGTCAAGGACCTCCTGGCCGGCCAAGGCAAGTCCATCCTGGCGCGCACAAGGCGTATTGATACGGGACGCCTTGGCATTCCCGTTTTTCTGAGTGAATGCGGGGCAGACGCCCGCGCCGTGATGCCTACGCGCAAGCAAATGGGCAAAGGCGCTTCCCCAGAGCAGGCCGAAGCTTCTGCATTGATGGAGCTTGTGGAGCGTTACAGCTTCTTTACCCGCTGGAATACGCCTGAAGCCTTTCAGGAAATGACCTTCACGGAAGCCGAAGCCCGGGCCAAAGAGCAAGGCCGCGCGCCCGTCATTTCCATAGATCGCATTCTCAAGTCCGTGAACGAAGACCTGGACAAAGACCTTGCCCGTGAAATCATGGACCTATGGACATGGCATTTCCACCCTGCCACGTCACTTCATGAAGAACGTGAGGAACTCCTGCCCCTGGACTGGTTCAAGATCCTTGGGGAATTCAACGGATCCTCAGCCGGCAACACCCAGGAGGAATCCATATTACAGGGCGCCTGCGAATTGGTGGAGCGCCACGTATGCGCCATTAGCGACCGCACACGCGAGGCAATGCCCACCATAGACAAAAGCAGCATCACGGATGAAGTGCTGCTGGGGCTGATCCGTCGCTTCGAGGATAACGGCATCGAAGTATTATTAAAGGATATGACCCTTGGCATGCCTGTGCCCACGGTTGCCGCGCTCTGCCATGATCCATCGACCTTTCCTGAATATTCCGAAATCGTATGGACCGCAGGCACTGCGGCTTCGCCTGCCAAGGCCGCAATCCGCGCCCTTACCGAGGTAGCGCAATTGGGGGGCGATTTCGAGACTGCATCTGTCTACGAAGCATCCGGCTTGCCAAAGTTCTCGAGCCTCGACGAGACCGCATGGCTACGAGAGGGGCATGTGGTTGCACTGGATTCCCTTCCCGACATCGAAACCCATGACTTCCGCGATGAGCTTCTGGCACTGGTCAATGGGCTGGCAGATCAGGACTTCACGCTTTACAGTGTGGACATGAGCGACCCTTCCCTGGGGCTGCCCGCACACTATAATATCGTGCCCGGCTTCCAATTCCGCGAACGCGATATCCACGCCAGTCTCGGTCTTTTTGTGGGGCGCAAGCTGGCGGAAGAAGCGCCTTTGGATGAAGCCATAGCCGGATTGGATCGTCTGGAGGAAATCTACCCCGATGCGCACTTCATTCCCTTTTTTCAGGGGCTGCTGCAATTGCGCCTTGGGGACTGCGAAGCTGCGCACAAGGCCTTTGACACGGCCGAAACGCTGCAACCCGATGCAGACAACAAGGCGCTGGCCGCCTTTTATTGCGGCTACGCACTGACGCAGAACGAGGATTGGGAAGCCTCCGTGGCCCCCCTTAGCCGCGCCATCGATTACTGTGCCGAACACAAAGAATTCTTCAATCTTCGTGGGGTGGCCCGCTTCAAACAGCAGGCGTATGAAGAAGCCGCCGGAGATTTTCAGCAGGCCCTTGCGCTGGACAAGGGCTCGGCAATGGACCTTGCCAACCTTGGGCTGTGTCACAAATTCATGGGTGATGCGGACAAGGCGCGGGAATATCTGGAAGCAGCTTTGGAAGTGGAGCCCGGGCTCGACTTTGCCCGACGCCATCTGGAGGAGCTGGACTGAAGAATTGTCGCCTGTTTGCCATAGATGACAAAGGCATTGACAAAGACAGCCCATGCCCTTAGAAACTCAGAATGGTTTGCGGCATTAGGAACCAAAGCACAAAGACCCCATTGCCACTTGCAGAGTTTTTTAATCAAGGGTAGCCGGCTCGGGATACGGGCCACAATTTGACTTATACCATAGGCTAGTGTAGCAGGTCGCAACAACTAAAAATTTGTGTGAGGAGGAATCCACATGGCAACTGTTGAGTACGGTGGAAAGACCTTTGAAGTGGACGAGGACGGTTTCCTGCAAAGGTTTGAAGACTGGTGCCCCGAGTGGGTTGAGTACGTGAAGGAAAGCGAAGGCATCAAGGACATCAGCGACGAGCACCAGAAGGTCATCGAGTTCCTTCAGGACTACTATAAGAAGAACGGTATCGCTCCCATGGTCCGCATCCTTTCCAAGGTTACCGGTTACAAGCTGAAGCACATTTACGAGCTGTTCCCCTCTGGTCCTGGTAAGGGCGCCTGCAAAATGGCTGGCCTGCCCAAGCCGACCGGCTGCGTGTAAATCTCCTATTTACACCAGAATTGAACGCAAAAGCGGAGGCTTCGGCCTCCGCTTTTTTTATGTCTTCTAAAAACCTGGCAGTATCAACAAACAAAACAACCCGCCCCCCTAAAGCCTAAAAAGCAGCACCTTCTGAGCGATTCAGCGCAACTGGATGTCCTGGCCAAAGTCCTCTGCGCCCGTGACAGCGCCCTACTTGTTGCCACAAGCATTTAACTTTATTATATTTTTCAGAAAACTATGGCGTCAGAGCTGCTCAGCATTTTTAAACAGCTTCTCCTTACGTCCTTCAAAAACCAGGGCGGAACGCAAGGCAGCAACAGCAAGGGCCGTGACGCTGAGAATAATGACCACCCCCTTGCGTAAAGCCCACTTCTCCGATTCCCCCATGCCAAGGGCCCAGGTGTACCCCTGCCCTTGAGCAAGCCACATGCCCACGGGCAGCAACACCAGCCCCAACACCAGGCCGATTATTTCCAGCCAGAAAAATGTCTTGCCGAGAATGAGCAAAAACAGGGTGGAATCGCGAACAATTTTGAGCGTCTTAAGCTGGCTCTCCAGCTTCTCCAGGCGCTTTTCAACTTTTTCCAACATATCCGAGGCCCTGCGGAAATTGTCGGCCATCTGAAAATGCTGGGTAAGCGCCCAGTTCAGATTGCGTGCGCAATAATTGAAATCCTTGTTGAATTCCACCAGGATCCTTGGAAACGGGAACCAGGACGCTTCGTGTCTGATAACTTTAAGCCGCTCCATCAAGGCCTGATAGCGGGCCTTCATCCGTCTGCTTTCCTCATCCACAAGCTGCATCAGTTCCTTGCTCACGACCTGGCGCCCCTGCGCCACACGGCAATAGGCTACGTAGTTTTTAATCTCCGCCTGGTGCTTGAGATTTGCTATCCGGTCGTTGAGCTTTTCAGCAATGGGGTGTTCATCGCTGAACCACTTTGTCAGTTCGCCCGAAAGCTCATTCAGGTTTTCCTTTTCTTCTCCAGCCTTGGTTTCAGCAATGCTCCACGGTGTGTACAACGAACTGAGCAATTGCAAATGCCCACGTTCCAGTTCGGCATCGATAAGCATGCGGTTGAAAACATGGGGATCGCGCTGGAACAAATCCTCGAAAAAACCCATTGCCTGTTCGGCAAACCCCATTTTCACCAGGCACACACCCTGCCGATACACGGCTTCAAGCCAACGGGGGCAAAGCGAGACCACATTCTTGTACATTGAGCTCGCCTGTTGGAGCTTGCCCTGAATTTCAAGACAACGCGCCTGGAGAAAAACCTGACTGGCCTGCTGCAAGGGGGTGGTGGAAATTGTCTCTGCCTCCTTCCACAAGGACATGGCGCGTTGCGGATCATTCTTTTCAAGAGCCACAAACCCTTGCATGGCGCGAATCTTGAAATCTCGCGGGCTTTTCAGTGAAGCGTGGTTCAAAATGCGTTCGCCTTGAATCAGCTCCCCTTCGCGCAAAGAGCCCAACGCCTCCGTAACAGGGGTGTGTTCCTGCGGTACGAGCTGTTGCAGCCCCCGCGGATAGTCCTTGCCCAGGCTGCGCCCAACTGCCAAAGCCATGCGCAATTGGACCGCGTTGTTGATTTCAAACATGGCCCGGACAATCAGCCCTTCGGTGCTCTTGGCATGCAGCAGTTGCGCCGGCCCGGATTCGGGGTTCTCCTCCAAAACCCTGTCAATGCCGTTCAGCCCGGCATTGATGGTGTCAAGGTCCAGAGTGGCCAACTCTTCCCAAATGTTCAGCTCCAGGTCGTTCAGCATCCGGGAGGGGCATTCCTGAAAAGGATGGCTGCGCAGTCCACAATAAAAACAATTTGTTTCCTTACCCAACACCAAACGCCTGGGCAATTCCACCTGCATCGTGCCCACATTCTGATCCAAGTCCTGTGAAAGGGTGACGTTGCACCAGTCCTCCAAACTGTTTTGCGTCACCGAAAAACGCACCTCATTTATGCGAAAGCCATCGCCCAGCAAAAACGCTGTGCGGTACGTCATGTGTGGATAATCAGGCATGAGCTGATCCCAATCCAGTGAAATCTTTTGGGGAAGCTCAGCGTTGAAGTTCATGCCCTTGCGTTCCACAATGGCCATGACACACGGCCAATAGGCGCTCGACTCCTCATCCTTGAGTCGCTGAATAAAATACAGATATTCCTGGCACCACCCCTTGAGTGTCCGCAAATTCTCCATGGGGGCGAGCACAAAGGTTTCACTCATCATGAATCGCAACTTCATGCGTTTGATGAGATTTTCCAACTCAGGATAAAATTCACGCCACCCGTTCTGAAAGACCTTGTCCAGCGGATTGCCCAACGGCTTGAGGAGCAGGTACCACCCCATGGAGGCCTGATAGGGAAGCCGTGAGTCGGCCTGCATCACCCCCCATTCCAGGTTGGCGATGCCGGAATAATGTTTTTTTTCCTTAAAGGTGATTCCAGGAAATCCCTTGATCCGCTCCTGTACCTTGGGATGCACCCAAACCTCAAATTCATCTGGAATGATAGCTTGTTGCGATGCCAGGGCGGAATCCACATTCATGCCGACATCAAGCTTGTACCCCACGAGCATTTTGGCGGGAAAAATCTGAATAAAAACAGGCAAGGGGTTGAATCGCACCCACACCTCAAGGCGCGCCAGGGCCTGAATCACATCATTGGAAAAAAAGAACCAGAGGGACTGGTCATGCTCGCTGGCGACCATCATGCCGCCATAGTCGGCCAGAGTCTGGGGGACGGCCTGGTTCAGATCCCCTTTCCAGGCAACCCAAACACCAAAGCCGTTACTGACCATACGCGCTTCGGTGAAGCGCGGCAGTTTCTTGACAAGTTTTTGCAGTTCAACGGCCATGTTTGCCCCATTGCTTCCAAGTGGGAAGCAGCGTCAATTGCTTCTTCGTGCCACCAAGGTGATGCTGTTTCCCATCACACACTCCCCGCCCCACACAGTGCTTCGGCCACC
Source organism: Desulfovibrio biadhensis (assembly GCF_055388615.1). Classification (NCBI taxonomy): domain Bacteria; kingdom Pseudomonadati; phylum Thermodesulfobacteriota; class Desulfovibrionia; order Desulfovibrionales; family Desulfovibrionaceae; genus Desulfovibrio; species Desulfovibrio biadhensis. Next base: position 3,611,395 of record NZ_AP042477.1, on the reverse strand, counting down.
AGCGCAGCAATACGCTGTCCTTCTTCCTGACGTCCGCGCTTGTAACAACCTTTTACGTAAATATCCGTCTTTTTGCGCAATACTTTTTCAGTCTGCTCACGCTCCTGACCGGCAAGGGCGGCATCGTCCAAAAGCTTGCAGAGGGCATAAATGCGGTAAAGATCTTGCCCAAGCATACTTGCAGAAAGCTGATCCTGACGCCCCCCGTTACGTATGGTCAATGCTTCTGGGAGCAGGCCGATATCGTACTGCAACAGGGCGCGCAACCACAGGTCATAATCCTCGCAGGCCCGCAACCGCTCGTCAAAGGGGCCCACGGCCTCCCAAAACAGCTGTGTGAACATGGTGCAGGACGGGCTGACCATGCAGCGCTCCAGGGACTTTGCGAAAAAGCGTCCTCCCTGTTTTCTGTGCTTTTTTCCGGGATTGACCCGAACGCCGCCCCGCATCCATATTTCCTCTGTCTGTGAAATCTCCAAATTGTGACGCCTCATGAATGCCAATTGGCGTGCAAGCTTGTGCGGCAGCCAGTGATCATCGGAATCCAGCAGCGCAATAAACTCTCCGCTGGCCCGCTCTATTCCTGCATTGCGAGCAGCAGAAACCCCCATGTTTTCCTGTCGCAATACAATCACCCTGGAGTCTTCCGCTGCCAATTTGTCGAGCAGCGCATCTGTAGCGTCCGTGGAACCGTCATCCACCACCAGGCACTCCAGACGGGTATGGCTTTGCTCAAGCACGGAGCGCACTGCGCCCTCTATCCAGGCTGCACGCTGCCAGGTAGGGATAATCACGGAGATCAACGGCTCCGCGCTTTCTAGAGCAGTATCCATCGTGGTATTTTATAAAGCAAAAACCGTTCCAGGCAAGGTTTTCCCCCGAAACGGTTCATACGCGTTATTACCCACTTTACGGGTATCCAGTCGAAAAATCGGCATCAGGCCACAGCGGAAATCAGGACGCCACCTCCCGTCACTTCTATGTGCCCTGCTCCAGTGACCTGCAGATGGCCGCCTCCCTGCACCTGTATATGTCCACTGCCTTCAACCTGCACGCTGCCAGGGCCCGAGATCATGACTGATCCCGGAGCTGAACTGACCTGCACACTGCCGCCAGGTGGTATTGCAATATCGCCGGGGGCGGAACTGATATTCATGGCTGTATCCTTTTTAGAAAATATATGACAACACTATGCCACTGGCAAGGATGAAAACCAATGATTACCGTGCAAAGCTACAATTAGGTAACATTTGTGTTTCACTTTCCTTGACAATGTTTTTATATCAATTAGAAATTCCCCCGTCCCTTCTATATCTGGTGGAATAAAAAAAGTGGGAAAAAGGCAGGGCGAAGGCGTCTTGCCGGTGTTCATAAACAATACCTAAGGAGTTGTTATGAAACGTCTAGTAGTGCTGTGCTGCTGCCTGGCAATGCTGTGTCTGGCAGGAACTGCCGCCGCCAAGACCTTGAACATGGCTCTTGACGCTGACCCCGTATCCCAGGACCCCCATGTGCAGCTCTCGGGCGGCATGCTCGAGTACTCCCACCTGGTTTTCGATCCACTGGTACGTTGGAGCAAGGACATGAAAATCACGCCCCGCCTGGCGGAAAAATGGGAGCGTGTTGACGACCTGACCATGCGTTTTCACCTGCGCAAGGGCGTTAAATTTCACTCCGGCAACGAATTTACCGCCAAAGATGTGAAATTCACCCTGGAGCGCTTGAAAAAGAGCCAGGATTACAAGGGCCTGTTTGAACCCTTTGCTGGTGCTGCAGTAGTGGACGACTACACCGTGGATATCAAGACCCACAAGCCCTATGGCCTGGTGCTTGCCATGTGTACCTACCTTTTTCCCATGGACAGCGAATTCTACAGCGGCACTGACGAAAATGGCCAGCCCAAGGACGCCATCGTCAAGACCGGCCCCAGCTTCGCTCTCAATCATGAATCCGGCACCGGCCCCTACACCGTGGCCGAGCGCGAGCAAGGCGTAAAGACTATTTACAAGCGCTTTCCCGGCTACTGGGACACCAACTCTCCCGGTAATGTCGACGAAATCGTACTGACCCCGATCAAGGAAGACGCCACCCGCGTGGCCGCCCTTCTGTCCGGTGATGTCGACTTCATCGCCCCCGTACCGCCTCAGGATCTGGAACGCATCAAGGAGAACAAGGACCTGAGCCTGATTACCATGTCCGGAACGCGCATCATCACCTTCCAGTTGAACCAGAAGCGCCGTGAAGAATTCAAGAACCCCAAAGTGCGCCAGGCTATTGTCTACGCCGTCAACAACGTAGGCATCGTGGAAAAGATCATGAAGGGTTTCGCCACTGCAGCCGCCCAGCAGAGCCCCAAAGGCTACGTAGGGCATGTGCCTGAGCTGACCCCTCGCTACGACCTGGAAAAGGCCAAGAAGCTGATGGAAGAAGCCGGCTACAAGGATGGCTTCACCGTAACCATGATCGCCCCCAACAACCGTTACGTCAACGACGAGAAGATCTCCGAGGCCGTGGTATCCATGCTCTCCAAGATCGGCATCGATGTAGACCTGAAGACCATGCCCAAGGCCCAGTACTGGGATGAATTTGACGCCCAGGTGGCCGACATCCAGATGATCGGCTGGCACTCCGACACCGAGGACTCCGCCAACTTCAGCGAGTACCTGCTGATGTGCCCCAACAAGGAAAAGGGTTACGGCCAGTACAACAGCGGCAATTACTGCAACCCCAAGCTGGATGAACTGGTCCTGGCCAGCCAGACCGAGACTGATCCGGCCAAACGCAAGGAAATGCTGCAGAACGTTGAGCGCATCGCCTTCGAAGACGCCGCTTTCGTGCCCCTGCACTGGCAGGACCTGTCCTGGGCATCCAAGACCAACGTTGACATCGCTCCTGTTGTCAACGTGATGAACTTCCCCTACCTTGGGGACCTGGTCATTAAATAGCTATCGCGTAATGTAAGCCAAAGGGCGTCCGGCAAGGGCGCCCTTTATTTGCGCCCACGCAACGAGAAAAAGCATGTTCGCATTCGCTGTCCGCAGAATTCTTCAGGCCATGGTTGTCATGGTCGTCATCAGCCTGATCGGTTTTTCCATTAAATACGCTTTCGGCGACCCCGTGCGCGACCTCGTCGGCATCTCGGTTTCCGTGGAGGAACGCGAAGCCCTACGCGATGAACTGGGGTTGAACGATCCTTTCATGGTGCAGTGGGTCCGCTTCATGAAAAATGCGGTCCAGGGCGATTTGGGGCGCTCCTTTTTTTTCAAGAAGCCTGCAACCGAAGTCATCGTCAAGAAGGCCCCCGCCACTCTGGAGCTTGTATTTGTCAGCTCACTGCTCATCATCCTCATCTCCATACCAGTAGGCATATACGCTGCCGTGAAACCAAACACGCTGCTATCGCGATTGCTTATGGGCATCAGCGTGGTCGGCGTTTCCATCCCCGTATTTCTCACGGCAATTATGCTTATCTACCTGTTCGCTGTTGAGCTGCATTGGCTGCCTTCCTATGGCAGGGGGGATACGGTCGAAATATGGGGATTCTGGGATACAGGGCTGCTCACCAAGGACGGTTTACTGCACCTCATTCTGCCCAGCCTGGCGCTTTCTTCCATCATGTTGCCGCTGTTCATTCGCCTGATCCGGGCCGAGATGAAGGAAGTACTCGAAACAGAGTACATAAAATTTGCCCGCGCCAAAGGTTTGCGCCACTGGCGGGTGCTCTTCGTGCATGCATTCAAGAACACGCTTCTTCCCGTCATCACCGTGGGGGGCGTACAACTGGGCACCATGATCGCGTTCACAATCCTCACGGAAACGGTTTTTCAGTGGCAAGGCATGGGCTTCATGTTTCTCGAAGCAATCGAGCGGTCGGACACTTCGCTGATGGTTGCCTACCTAGTTTTCGTGGGCTTCGTATTCGTGGTTGTGAACACCATGGTCGACATAGTCTACGGCATCGTGAATCCTATGGTGCGCATTTCTGGCAGGAAATAACATGAGCATGTGGACACGTTTTAAAAAATCCTATTTTCTTTACAGCTTCCTGCGCGATCCTATTGCCGTGGGCAGCTTCGCCCTTCTTTTGGTGCTCGTGGTCGCCGGCTTTTCAGCCCCTGTTGTTGCGCCACATGATCCTTACGATTCCACCACCATTGATGTGATGGACTCCGAAATGCCGCCGATCTGGATGCAAGGGGCGGATTCAAGCTTTCTGCTGGGAACCGACGCCCAGGGACGCGACATGCTCTCCACCATCCTCTACGGCATGCGCGTTTCCATCATCATCGGCCTGGGCGCAGTGGCGCTGCAAGCCCTCATTGGCGTCATTGTGGGACTTGTTGCCGGCTATTCCGGCGGGAGACTGGAATCCTTTCTCATGCGCATAGCAGATGTGCAACTTTCCTTTTCCACCTACATGGTGGCCATCTTTCTCGGAGCCATATTCCAGGCGGTATTCGGCGTAGGCCAATACGAGGATATTGCGGTTCCGTTCCTGATCATTGTCATAGGCCTGGCGGAATGGCCGCAGTACGCCCGCACCGTGCGCGCCTCCGTGCTGGGAGAAAAGAAAAAGGAATATGTCGAAGCCGCCCGCGTCATCGGATTGCCAGCAAAACGCATCGCCATCAGACATATTCTGCCCAACACACTTACCCCTGTACTGGTTATTTCCACGGTCCAGGTGGCAAACGCCATTATGAGTGAGGCCGCGCTTTCCTTCATCGGCCTGGGCATGCCGGCGACCAAGCCGTCCTTGGGGTCGCTCATCAAATCCGGCTTTGAATACATCTTCTCCGGTTCCTGGTGGATAACACTGTTCCCAGGGCTGGTGCTTGTCGTGCTCATTCTGGCCATCAACCTCCTGGGCGACTGGCTGCGCGACTTCCTCAACCCCAAGCTGTACAAGGACTAACCCGTGCAGGAATCCAAACCACTGCTGGACGTCTCCAACCTTACCGTACGATTCGCTCTCAGAGGGGGCGATCTCATCGCGGTGAATAACGCCAGCTTTTCACTCGATAAAGGCGAACGCCTCGGCCTGGTCGGGGAATCGGGCGCCGGAAAATCCGTTACCGGCTTTGCAATCATCAACCTCATTTCCAAACCAGGTTTCATTGCAGACGGCTCCATACACTTCATGGGGCAAGACATTGCAAAGCTCAACGAAGAAGAATTGCGCCAGATTCGAGGCAATCGTATCTCCATGATATTTCAGGATCCTATGATGACCCTGAACCCCGTGCTGACCATCGGCGAACAAATGGTGGAGACGCTCAAGGCCCACCAGCGCATCAGCACTCGCGAAGCTCAGGCCGTAGCCATCGAAAAGCTCAAAAAGGTGTACATCACCTCCCCTGAAAAAAGACTGGCCCAATATCCTTTTGAACTTTCAGGCGGCATGCGGCAGCGCGTGGTCATAGCCATAGCCCTTCTGACCAACCCTAACCTGATAATAGCGGATGAGCCTACAACAGCGCTGGATGTGACCATTCAGGCCGAAATCATGGAATTGCTTCTGGAACTCTGTGAAAATGAAAAACTGGGGCTGATCCTCATCACCCACGACCTGGCAGTAGTATCCCAGGTGACCCAGCGCATAGCCGTCATGTACGCAGGGCGCATTGTTGAACTGGGCCCCACCAGCCAGATAGTCAGCGCCCCCCAACACCCATATACGCAAGGGCTGCTGGCCGCCCTGCCCCAGGAAGAAGGCGTAAAGGGTAAACGGCTTGCCCAGATACCAGGGGTCATGCCCAACCTTGCGGAGATACCGAAAGGCTGCCCCTTCAATGACCGCTGTTCCATTGCCACTGGTCGTTGCAAGGGTGAAGTGCCCCTGCTTGCAGAGACGCCCTATGGGGGCTTTGCCGCCTGCCATCAAGTTCATGAAGGCAAACGCGAGGAGGGGCTCTCATGAGCGACCACCCCCTGCTGCAGATAAAAAACCTGAACAAGCATTTTGATATTTCCGGCGGTCTGCTTGACCAACTTTCGCTCAAAGGGGGCAAGCTGCAACGCAAGACGACCGTTGTCCGCGCCGTCAACAACGTCAGCTTTGCCATCAAGAAGGGAGAGACCCTTTCCGTGGTCGGCGAATCCGGCTGCGGCAAGTCCACCCTTGCACGGACCGTCATCGGCCTCTACCCCCCCACATCCGGAGAAATCCTCTACCGAGGCAACCGCATCGACAACCTCACCCCGGAAAAGCAGCTCGATTATCGCACACGCATGCAGATGATCTTCCAGGACCCTTATGCATCGCTGAACCCGCGTATGAAGGTTTTCCAGACCCTTGAGGAGCCGGTGCGCTTTCATAACAAGGCCAGCAGCGATGCCGAAGTAAAGGAGCGGGTGGCGGAAGTCATGCGGCAGGTTGGCGTGGATCCGGGCTGGTCGCAGCGCTATCCCCATGAATTTTCAGGTGGGCAGCGCCAGCGCATCAGCATAGCCCGCGCCCTGGTTCTTGACCCGGAATGTATCATCGCGGACGAACCCATCTCTGCGCTGGACGTCTCCATCCAGGCGCAAATCCTCAACCTGCTCATGGATGCCCAGGATGAGCGCGGGCTCACCTACCTTTTCATCAGTCACGATCTTTCCGTGGTCCGCCACATATCCACCCGCGTGGCCGTCATGTATCTGGGCACGCTTTGTGAGTTGGCCGAGACCGAAGAGCTCTTCACAACCCCCAGGCACCCATACACTCAGGCCCTGCTCTCGGCCATTCCGCAACTGGGGACCTCAGGGTTCAACCACGTCAGATTGCAGGGCGAAATCCCCTCCCCCATAAACCTACCTGAAGGGTGTGTGTTCAATACACGCTGCCCCTATGCCAATGACCGCTGCCGAACGGAAATCCCCGAACTGCTGACCTTTCCCTCCGGCGCCACCGTGGCCTGCCACGCCGTGGAAGAAAAGCGGATATAGTAAAAATCCAACGCCAGCAGGCAGGGGGAAAGGCTTTTCAAAAGTCTTCCCCTTCCTGGTACGCATACAGAACGTTGGGTGCGCTTACAGCAAGCGCCCCCAACGTTTTTTCGTCTTGATCGGATCTAGGCTCGAGAAAAAGAGAATATCAATCGGGGAAGGGAGCGTTTGTCAAAAAAAGCTCGCTGCCCTTCCCCATGAATCTCGGTGCGGATTACCCTTGGCTCTTGCTGAGCGCCTGGTCCAAATCGGCGATAATGTCGTCTGGATGCTCGATGCCCACGGAAATGCGAACCAAATCCTGTGGCACGCCTGCTTCTTCCAGTTCGTCGGGAGTCAATTGCGCATGGGTAGTTGTTGCGGGGTGAATCACCAGCGTTTTGGCGTCCAGAATATTTGCCAGATGGGAACAAAGTTCCACGCTGTTGATAAACGTGCGCCCTGCTTCAAGGCCCCCCTTCACGCCAAAACCAAACACGGCGCCCGGTCCCATGGGCATGTAACGCTTGGCGCGCTGGTGGTCCTTGTGACTCGGCAACCCAGCATAGTTTACCCAGCTTACAGCAGGGTGGGTTTCCAAAAATTCAGCGATTTTCTGTGCATTTTCACAATGGGCGCGGGCCCGCAGAGCCAGGGTCTCGATGCCTTGTAAAATCAGATAGCTATTCATGGGGGCAAGGGCTGCGCCCACATCGCGCAGCAACCCGGTGCGCACCTTGGTGCAAAAGGAGGTACAAGGCGTGCCCTCAAGTTTGCAAAGCGCGTCCCAAAAGTTCAAGCCATGGTATGTCGGGTCAGGGGATGTAATTTCAGGAAATTTACCACTGGCGCCCCAGTCAAAAGAACCACCTTCCACGATTGCGCCGCCAATGCTGTTGCCGTGCCCGCCAATAATCTTGGTAAGCGAATAGACCGCAATGTCGCAGCCGAAATCAAAAGGGTTGCAGATCGGAGGGGCGGCAACGGTATTGTCGAGGACAAAAGGAATGGCATGGTCGTGGGCAACGCGGGCAATGCTTTCGATGTCGTCAACATTGCAGCGTGGATTGCCGATGGTTTCCGAAAAAAGCATGCGCGTATTTTCATCAATGGCGGCGGCAAAATTCTCGGGCGAAGAAGAATCAACGAAGCGAACTTCAATGCCAAAACGGGGCAATGTATGCTCGAAAAGCGTATGGGTGCCCCCGTAAAGATTGGACCCCGATACGATATTCTGCCCTGCCGAGGTGATTGACGCCACGGTGTAGAAAATGGCGCTCATGCCGGAAGCAGCGCATAGAGCAGCCGGAGCACCATGCAGTGCGGCAAGGCGTTTTTCCAGCACATCCGTGGTGGGATTCATGATCCGGGTATAAATATAGCCGGGTTCCTCCAGAGAAAAAAGACGCGCCGCATGGTCCGTATCCCTGAAGACATAGCTGGTGGTTTGGTGGATGGGTACTGCACGGGCGCCCGTATCGCTGTCGGGCGTATGCCCTGCGTGCAGGGCCAACGTTTCCAGATGCTGATTTTTCGACATGTCAGACTCCTTTTTGTTGCAGCACATGCATGCTTACGTGATTCACCCGTAAGAGTCTATTAGAGACCCGTTTTTGACGACACGTCGTAAATATTTTTTGGGGGAATCTATCGCCTGTGCTGGTATCCTGAGCAAATCATACCAACAATCCTGGCATGCTAGCTTCTTGAAGTGACAGCTTTTTTTCGGTCCTCATTTCTAATTGAAGAATACCGGACATATACAAAATTGCAAATCGTTTGAAATCTGCGTATGAAGTCTGCCAAATACGTGGAGGCCATTGCCCGCGGGGACGCATCCCGAGGAGCCTGGTCACGAGGAGCCTGTTTTTCTTCATGTCTGATTCGATAAGCGATATCCACCTCAAGGCGCTTGTCGTCGATACGGACCCGACGGTCTGTGAAACGCTTGCCCAAACGCTCAAAGGCGCAGGATACGAGCCGGAGATTCATCTTCACTCCAAAAGTGTGCTCTCTGCCCTGGCAACTACCTCCTATTCTCTTGCATTCATTGAAGTTGATCTGCCAGATATAAACGGTGTGGATTTGGCCAGGACTGTCAAGCGCTCTGGCCAACTGGAAGAACTCATTCTTATGGGAAGCAACGGCAGCCAGGAGCGCGTTGCCAGCGCGCTCAAACTTGGCGCCTGTGATTACCTGCAAAAGCCCTTCGACACCAATGAACTGCACATGCTGTTGGTTCGACTTCGGGAGCGTTGTTCGTTACAGCGCCGCATTCTCGAAGCCAAACAGCACCACTATAATCTCATCCAAAGCATTCCCCTGCTCGTTTTTTCCCTGGACAGAGAATTCAAGCTGTTGTTCATCAACCAGGCCTGTTCACAAATTCTTGGCTACACCCCGGAAGAAGCAATGGCGGAGCCGGGGTGGTTGCTGGACCGCATCCACCCTTTGGAGCGGGACCAGGTACGCGACGCCTTGAACATCTCGTTTACCCAGGGTGCGCCCTCCTCTTTGGAATGCCGCATGATCCATAGCAAAGGCAGTGAAGTTCACGGCATCATTCGCTCAATGCCGCAAGGGACGGACGAAGCCAGCCAATTCTGCGATCCGGACGGCATAGCCGTTGTCGAAGGTATTTTCGTGGACATCACTGACCGTGTTTTCCTGGAAAAAGCCCTTATCCAAAACGAAAAACTGAAGACGCTGGGGGTCATATCATCTGAAATGGCCCACGAAGTGCGCAACCCCTTGATGAGCATAGCCGGCTTTGCAAAGCGGCTGCAGAAAAAGCATCCAGACATGCCGGAAGTAGGCATCATTCTTCGGGAATCTTTGCGACTAGAGCGTCTTTTGAACCGCATCCGCGACTATTTGAAGCCTGTGGAGGCACGCCCTGTTGCGTGCTCCTTGAACAGCGTGCTCGGAGAATGTCTGAGTATGCTGTATCCGGAAATGAACGAACGTGGCATCTGGTGCAAGTTGGAGCAGTTGGAAGATGCGCCCCAAGTCATGGCGGACCCCAATTATCTTTCCCAAGTATTCATCAACATCGTCCGTAACGCTCTGCACTCCTTGGAACGCGACGCTGCGTTCATCATTACCTCCCGGGAGAACACGGACAACGTGCTGGTGGAATTCAAGGTGCCCTCGCAAGGGGAAGTGGAGCTGAACACCGAGCACCTGTTCATGCCTTTTGATGAAGGGGGGCACAGTTACGGTCTGCCCCTTAGTTATCGCCTGGTCAAAGACATGGGCGGCATGCTTTTGTACAACCTGGATTCCGGGTTTGACATTTTTACCGTCAGTTTGCCCAAATGCAAGGACGACTCTTGCAAGGGGCGCCCGCTAGGCACTGAAGGTAAGGGTAAAAAAGGAAAAAATGTTTTCGATGAATCCAGTGGTGTCATGCCCCGCCACCGTTTTGACGACCTCTTTGAAAGGTTTTGCCGGACCGCAGCACGCAACGAAGAGAGCATTTCCCTGCTGATTATCGATGTGGATCGGTTCGAAGAATACTCCCGAAACCATGACGCCGGTCAGGCCACCCGCTGCATCCGCTCTCTGGCAAAGACCTTTGATGCAACGCTTCGAAACCCTTTTTGGCTGCTCTCTCAATACGGAGCCCAGGAATTCATGGTGATGATGCCGGATTGCCCCGCTGCGAAGGCTGTAGGCGAGGCCGAGAAGCTGCGGCATGCTGCAGAAGCCCTGGCGGTTCCTTTTGGCATTGAAGCCGATACAAGCGATGTCATCACTGTCAGTATTGGAGTCAGCACATTTTTTCCCGCCAATGGCTGGACCTGTGAAGACATGCTGGCGCAAACCAGCAAGGCGCTGTTTCTGGCCAAACAAAACGGCCGCAACACAGTATATGCCCTTTCTGAGCAGGATTCCGCCCGACAGTCCAGCGCCTCAGTTGAAAAACAATCGTAGCATTCTTGAGTACCCCTCTGCTTTCTGGAACACCGCGCGCTCTTCTCACTACTTTCTTTCAAGTCCGACACATTTCTTTTTATTCTGCCCATGCAGTAGATTAGAGCCTACGCAGAATTTTCCCTACAATATTGTGGGATTTTTTCTTCTTGCGCTCTGTTACAGTCGTGTTACAATTCATATAAATTCACAAAGTTGACTATTTATAGAACGACGTATTGACATTTTTCTCCACGGGGGGGGGAACCATGTCCAGATCTTCTACGTTTTCTCGAGGTCTTAGCATTTCAAAAAAACTTTTAGTCATCAGCATCTCCTTTTTAGTACCCATTGCCGTCCTTGTGTATTTTGTCGTAACTGGCATTAATTACGACATTCGTTTCTCCACGCTTGAATTATATGGCAATGCCTATCAGCGGCCGCTGGAAAACCTGTTGTCTGATTTTCCCTGTTTGAAGCAAAATTGCCTGGCGAAGCTTGCAGGCCAGCAGGAAGCCCAAGCAAAGGTTTCAGAGCTCATGGCGTCCATAGACAGGACCTTTAGCGACCTTGAGCATGTGCAGACTGACATTGGCGAAGACCTGCAGTTTACCGAGGAGGGACTTGCCATTCGTGGGCGAGAAGCATTGCTGCTTCCCCTTGTGAAGAAGCGCTGGAAAGATTTCCAAAAAAGCTACGCCTCCATGCAGCCGCAGGACATCACCAAAACACTGGACGGTTTTATTGCCGATGTGCGGAATATGATCGCTCATGCTGGTGACACATCAAACCTGATTCTCGATCCGGATCTGGACAGTTACTACATCATGGATATCACACTGCTGGCCCTGCCCCAGACCCAGCAACGGCTGGCGGAAGTTCTGGCATTAGGGGGGCAGATTCTGGAGGAAGATACTCCAACCTCAGAACAGCGCATACAGATGGCTGTTGCCGCATCGCTTTTACAACAGGCCGATCTGGACAGGGTCCTTGGGAGTACGCAAACCGCCCTCAATGAGGACCAGAATTTTTACGGCACCATGGATTCACTGCAAAAAAACATTCCCCCCGCATTGGAATCCTACGTTGCCGCCAACAAGAAGTTTATTTCCATGATCCGCGACATCAGCGCCTTCAAGCCAATCGAATTTACCAGGGCGGAATTCCAACAGGCCGGGCAAAAAGCCATTGAAACAAGTTTTTCCTTCTGGGATGTTGCCGCCAAAGAACTGGACATACTGCTCGCACGGCGGATTCAGGACTATGAGAACAACCGTACGCTTATTCTTGTCATCGCCCTTGCCATTTTGGTGCTCACCAGCCTTTTGGTTTTCTTGATGGCAAGGACCATCATCCGGCCGGTGCGCTCCATCCAGGGATTCACGGAAAATGTGGCAAAGGGTGATCTGCAGGCCTGCATGGACGGCGCATTTTCAGGAGAATTGCAGGACCTCTCCCAAAACGTGTCGGTCATGGTGGCGGAACTCAAAGACAAACTTGGTTTTGCAGAAGGCATTCTCAAGGGCATCACCATGCCATGCATAGTGGCGGACACGGATTTCAAAATTTCCTATGTGAACTCCATCCTCCTGACTTTCTTGGCCAAGCAGGGTTCTCCAGAGGACTACATAGGGCAAAGTGTCTCCACCTTTTTTTCCCACCACGATGAACTGGCGCAAGCAATGAAAAAAACGTTGCAGGAGCGGGAAAGCCTGACCAACAAGGAATTCAGTGGCGCCCGTGAAAATGGAGAGCGCTATTTTATCAAGATGGATGCCTCACCTATCTACAATCTGGACAAGGAGTTGATAGGCAGCTTTGCCCAGTTTGCCGTACTTACTGACGTAAAGCTGCAGGAAGAACGGCTGCAAGAGCAGAACGCCCTTATCAGTCGGACCGCCCAGGAAGCTGACGACATTGCCCGCCAGGTGGAAGGAGCTGTGGAGGATCTGGACGCTGAAGTAAAGACCGCCAACGACGGCGCGGCCGCACAGCAACAACGCAGCGCAGAGGCAGCCTCCGCCATGGAAAAGATGAACAACACTGTCATAGATGTTGCCCGCAACGCTGCAGAGGCGGCAGAGCACGCAGACCAGACCAGGCTCAAGGCCCAGGATGGAGCGAAGGTCGTTGGCACTGCTGTCTCCGCCATTTCAAGAGTTTCGGAGCTTTCCCAAAAGTTGAAGCAGGATATTGGTCAATTGGGAGATCAGGCTGAATCCATCGGTCGCATAATGAATGTCATATCCGACATAGCAGACCAGACAAACCTGCTAGCCCTGAATGCGGCAATCGAGGCGGCACGTGCTGGAGAAGCCGGTCGCGGCTTTGCCGTGGTGGCAGACGAAGTGCGCAAACTTGCAGAAAAGACCATGTCCGCCACCACTGAAGTGGGGCACGCCATCAATAGTATTCAGGATGGTACCAGGCTGGCCACCCGCGGCATGGAAGATGCGACACAAGCAGTTGATAATGCAACACAACTGGCTAACGAGTCAGGTGAAGCACTGCAGGGAATCGTCTCCCTGGTGGACATAACCTCTGACCAGGTGCGCAGTATTGCCGTGGCATCAGAAGAGCAATCCACCGTCAGCGAAGAAATAAGCCACCACGTAGAAGATGTTTCTCGCATTTCCGAACAGACCAGCCAGGGCATGGCCAAAGCTTCGCAATCCGTCACCAGCCTGGCGGAACAGGCGACGCAACTGCGCGCCCTCATTGCCGCCATGCACAATTAATATCCAACCGCCCCTGTTATATACATTCTATACAGGGGCGGCTTGCCTTTACCCATAGTGCTTTGTAAAGTCCCTGCACCATGCGCAGAAAAGAAATGCTCACCTTCCACTCCAGGAAAGAGCGTATAGCTTACGTGGCTAAACGTTTTTCTCCTCTGCTTTGCCCTGGCGAAGGGCGTGTTCTGGATGTTGGCTGTGACCAGGCATACCTGAAAGAACTCTGCCCCGAGGCGCAATACACAGGTATTGATATGGCGCCCCCCGCCGACATTGTGCAGGACCTGGCCTGCACCCCGATTTTGCCCTTTCCTGACAGGAATTTCCATTGCGTCATTTGCATAGATGTTCTTGAACATCTTGAATCCCTGCATAAAATTTTTGAAGAAATAATTCGCGTATGCAGCGGGTTCGCGGTCATATCCTGGCACAATTGCTGGGTAAACGCCCGTCGCCCCATTGATAGAGGGCATGGATCCTTCAGCCATTACGGGTTACCAGTTGATCCTCCTGGAGACCGGCACAGATGGTTTTTCAATATCTCTGAGGCCTGGAATTTTGTTCAGGAACAACAGACTCGCCTGCCTTTTACCCTGGCAGAAGCCTGGGTGATGGAAAAGCCCCGTCCATATCCTGTGCGCCTGCTGCGGAAAATGCGCTACCTCAATCCGCGTGATTACGACAATCGCTACGCCCACACCCTCTGGACCGTGCTGGCCAGGCGTTAACCCGCCCAGTATCAGCCTGCAGAAGTAGTTGCCCATGTCCGCGCGTATCGCTCTCATGCTCCCGCGATTCAGTCGATACGGCGGGGTCGAAGGTTTTGGCTACCGCCTGGCCAGGGACCTTGCCGCGCTCGGGCATCACGTTGATTACATTTGCGCCCGCGCCGAAACACCTGCCCCCGCTGGTGTTACCCTACGCATAGTGGGGCGCCACGGCTTGGTGCGCTCGGGCAAGATGCTCTGGTTTGCACTGCAGGCTGAACGGTTGCGACGTCGTGGTAATTACGATGTGAGCATAGGCTTGGGTAAAAGCCTGCAACAAGATCTGCTGCGTGTTGGCGGCGGGCCGCTGACACCCTTTTGGCGACTATCCGAACGTGCATGGTCGACGGGTCTCCCCCGCTTCTGGAAAAAGTTGCGCAGACGTTCCAGCCCGGCAAACCGTCTGACCCTGGCAATAGAAAAACAACAGTACGCGGGGCGATCGCGCATCGTTGCCGTCTCCCACGCGGTTGCCGCCTGGATTGTGGAAGCATATCCAACCGTGCGCCGTGAGGACATCCAGGTCATATACAATGAGCCTGACAAAGAGCGTTTTTTTCCGCTCCCCACTACTGAGCGAGACGCCGCCCGCATTGCTCTGCGCCGCGCCGCAGGTGCGCCCTCAGACGTTTGCTGTATTGGCATTGCCGGGTCGAACTTCCGGCTCAAAGGCCTGGCACCTTTGATAAACGCCCTGGCATTGCTACCTGACGATATTCACCTCCTCATCGCAGGGGGACGTTCACCCGAAGCCTGGCAAAAGAAAGCGGCGTCGCTTGGTCTACACAACCGCGTGCACTTTTTGGGCAAGGTGGATGCAATGCCAGCCTTTTATCAAGGGCTGGACGCCTTTGCCCTCCCTTCCTTTTATGATGCCTGCGCCAACGCTGTACTTGAAGCTGTGGCGTGCGGCATCCCCACGGTTTCTTCCGCCGCCAATGGCAGCAGCATTATCCTTCCTGAAGAACACGTGGTTACAGATCCCACCAATGTGGATATGCTTGCCCATTCTCTGGAGGTTGCCCTTAGCTCCCCGCCTCCACAGCATATTGCCTGGCCGGAAAACACCGCCCGTGGAATGGAGCCATGGATAACCATGGTGCAAGAAATGGCTGACACTGCAAAAAGGAGAGGCGCATGAGCCAGTCTGCCTCCAAACAATGCAGAACTGAGTCCCGGACCAGCACCCTGCCCCTGGTAGCTGTCGTGACGATGTTATTGCTTTTCGCTTTGCCTGCGTTTGCGGCGCAATCAGGCAGGATTTTGGAAGAAATACCCCCATACGGAGTAATAGACTGGAGCGCTCTTACCATTACCGCCACAGGGCAGGGTTTTCCACCGCAAGATGAGCTTGAAACACCACGGGGGCGCACCATGGCTCGGCGGGCAGCCCAACTCGACGCCCGCCGCAACCTGCTGGAAGTGTTCAAAAACGTACGTATCGATTCGCAGACTTTGGTCCAGAACTTCATCGTAAGCCAGGACGTGGCTGTAAACCGTCTTGCCGGTGTGCTGGAACGCAGGGCACAAGAATCGACGAGTGAATTGTCTGGTCACGGTATTGCCATACAGCTGACTGTCCCACTGGGTAAGCAAACACTGCAAGCTTTACGCGAGCGCGGCTATGAACCACCAAAAAAAGCGGATACGGCAGAATCGCAGAAGACAGCAACGCAGCAAAACAAAGCCGACTCCTCGCCATGGCGCATCCGCGCTGCTGTGGAGAATAGCAGCCCGGACTACAACGGCGTGATTATCGACGCCCGGGGCTTGGCAGTCGCCCCTAGCCTGCACCCTGTTTTTGAAGCGGCATTCAATGCAATCCCGTCCTTTGCTCCGGAAGCGCCCCCCTTATATTTCAGGAGCATTGAGGCAGCCATGAACGCGCACACCATGGGAGATACGCCTCTGCTTCTCAAGGCAGAGAAACTGACCCCATCAGGCAGCGTCGTACTTTCAGAGCAAGGGGTGGATACGCTCCACTTCATGCTCTCGCAGCGCTCCTCCACTCTGGTGCACGGGGCTTTCGCTGTGGTCTACTGACCAGTACAATGAATGGCCATGTCACACGTGTACAATAAAACAGAACGCGCTTACCGCAGCGGGTGCCGCCCAAGGGCTGGGGAACAGGCCTTCCAGGTGGTGCTCGAAGAAAGCGACCTCTGGATCGTGACCGACTCCCCCGCAAACGCCACGGCATTGCGGGACAGGGCGCTGACGGTATTGCAACAGCTACGCGGGCAGATCAAAGGGTACATTGCCCTGCACCCCGCATTTGGCCACAGCTACTCGCCTGTCGCTGTAAGCACAGAAGCTCCCAGTATTATCAGACGCATGGCTGAAGCTGCGCAACGATGTGACGTGGGGCCCATGGCTGCGGTTGCTGGCGCCGTTGCCCAAAGTGTTGCCGAAGCCCTTGCCAAAGAAAAATCGGCTGCAAAGATCACTGAAAGCCTCCCCAATATTCTCGTGGAAAATGGTGGCGACACCTATCTTTTTTCCGACAAGGAACGCCTGGTCGGCTTTCTGCCTGACCCTGAAGGCAAAAGCACACTGGCGCTCCGCCTGCCGGCCGGAGCTTTTCCCGTCTCACTTTGCAGTTCATCAGCCACCATTGGTCACTCCGCAAGCCTTGGACAAGGAGAACTGGTCGCTGTACGCAGCAAAAGCGGCTTTTTTGCCGATGCTGCGGCCACTGCCTTGTGCAACTTGCTGCAGAAGCCCAAGGATCTCGACAAGGTGCTTGCGCAGGCCCAAAAATGGTCCACCCCCCTGCCGGAGGCCTCTTATCCTGAAGATGTTGTTGAGGGCGTTTTTGCACAATGCAAAGGGCAGATTGCGGTCTGGGGCGACATGGAGCTGGCAGCACTCTGAACACATGCACCAAAAAAAAGGCTGCCCCAAAACGGAGCAGCCTTCGTGCTAGCGTAATACTACCGTAAATCCGCGACTATTTGAGCAGTGCCTCGGCGCCGGCCTTGGCTACTGTTTCATCTTCATCCACGGAACCGCCGCTGACGCCAATAGCGCCGACAATGACATTGTCTTTGGTCACCAGGGGCAAGCCACCGGCAAAAATGACCAGGCCATTGTTGCTCACTTCAATACCGTACAGGGATTTTCCTACCTGGGAGGCTTCGCCCAGAGTTCTTGTCGGCATGTTGAAATAACGCGCGGTGACAGCTTTTTTGATGGCAATGTCAACACTACCGATGAATGCATCATCCATGCGATAAAAAGCTTTCAAATTACCGCCGGAATCAACCACGGCAATATTGACGGGAACATTGATTTCCTTGGCCTTGGCCAAAGCCGCGTCCAGAAGGGGCTGCACCTGCTCAAGAGTCAACTCTCCAGGAAGCGTTTTTACAACGTCTCCTGCAAATGCAGTGGAAGCCAATGTTAAAACCAAAGCTACGCCCACAACAAACTGCAATAACCTATTCATACTTCCTCTCCATAGTTATAAATGAAATACCTGAAGAGGTGCTATTCCTGTTCATCTTAAGAGTCAACATAACAGTCAATTAAAAAATACTTGAGCAAAAAAGTAGAGAATTGAAAAATATGATTATGCACAAGACAACAAATCTGTTTTCAAGATAATATCATACAAAAATGAAGCAGAACGATACCCTTTTACATTTTGATAGGCCATAACACATCATATAAACTCGTAAAATAAAATAGCTGAAGTTAACTTCAAAAGAAAGCACATGAGGAGAGAAAAGGAACTCCCGTGAGGTATTGATATATGTGTTTTTTGCTGGGCATGCGCGAAGCAAAACAAGTGCTGCCATTTTCTCCGGAAAACAGTTCACGCCCGTTCATTTCAGGTGGTGGTCATACAGGGGAGATGGGGTGTCGCGACAG
Source organism: Desulfovibrio biadhensis (assembly GCF_055388615.1). NCBI lineage: Bacteria > Pseudomonadati > Thermodesulfobacteriota > Desulfovibrionia > Desulfovibrionales > Desulfovibrionaceae > Desulfovibrio > Desulfovibrio biadhensis. The sequence goes on along the minus strand of NZ_AP042477.1, from coordinate 3,593,196 downwards.
GCAGACCGACAAGAAGGATAATACGAAAAAATCAACAAGTTAGAACAGACAGAGAAATTATTTGACAAAGTCCTATTAATTTCTAGACTTTTTTTAAAATAATCGCAAGGACGAGGAGAGGTAAAAGCACTATACTTTTATCCACACTCTAAATATTAGCAATATTTGAGAAAAATATCAAGCGTTTTCGCAGGGCAAAAAGCGATTTTCTTGACAAAGGCACCCCGCCGCCATGAATAGCGCTTCTTGACAGCGGGAGTGCCTGCCTACTTCAATGTAAAGCAAAGTTCAATTGAATAGATGAGATAGAGAATAGCTGCTGTTCCTGGCACCTTGCGGTCTGCCGGACAGCAGCAGTTGGGCTAGTTGCGGGCCTGGCCTGAAGCGCCAGGAAAGCGATGCAACATTTCAGCAGTTCGTGACAATTGCCGGCCAAGGGGAGTTTCCAAATTCATTTCCCGCTCAACATTGGCAATGCCTTTGAGAACAGTTGAATGTTTGCGATTGAGACGGTCACCGATGTCTTTGAGCGACAAATCGGTATAACGGCGCGCCAGGAAAAACGCCATGTTACGGGCCATCACGGCCTGGCGTTGGCGGCTTTTGGATCTGAGTGACTGGGATGAAATCTCAAAGCTTTTGCAAATGAAATCAAGGATACCCTCAATACTGAGGCGCGCTTCGTCACTTGCATATTGCCCAAGCACGTCCCAAGCCATTTCCTCGGTGATGTGACGATTCAACAAACGGGCTTTGAGCACCAGGTTCTGCAGACAGCTTTCGAGCTGCCGCACGTCGCTATCGATTCTTTCTGCCAAAAGCTCAGCCACGTTTTCAGGCAAATCAACCTGAAAAGACTTTGCCTTATGGGCCAGAATACGCCGTCTGGTTTCCAGATCGGGTTTTTCGATGACGGTAAGAAACCCGGAGCAAAACCGCGAGGCAAGTTGCGAATCCAATTCCTTGATTTCCCTGGGCAGGAAGGAAGAGGAAAATACAACCTTGGAGCCGTTATTTCGCAAGGCTTTCAAGGTTGCCAGCAATTCATCCTGCATACGGGCCTTGCCCTGAAAAAAGTGCACATCTTCAAGAAGCAGCAGGTCAACGGTATCGCGGAATCTTGCCTTGAAACTCTCGATGTTGCCGGATTTGAGAGCCATGACCATTCTACGGGCGAATTCCTCTGCAGTCAGGTAGGTAACGCGCGGGTGACGGCAATTGGCCATGGTTCCCAGATGCGCCCCCACTGCTTGAAGGAGATGCGTTTTGCCAAGTCCAGCGGGTGAACTGATAAAAAGGTTGTCATTAGGCAGGGTCTGGCTGCAGATATTCCGCGCTGCGGCATACGCCAGCTCGTTGCTAGGGCCAACAACAAAGTCGTCAAAGTGATATTGCCACTTTGGCATTTTGCTGGCAGCTGGCTGCTGCGCCACAGGGAGGTCCAATTGCTCAGTGCGTGCGGAATCGCTCGCAGAAGCCGGCAACGGACCGGGAATTGGTTTAGGCTCCCGCGAGGCCATCGCGTTCACCTGCAGTGTTGGACGTGTACCCGTAACTTTTTCTGCAGCTTTCAGGATTTCCTCGCCAAGACGACTGGATACCCAATTCGCCACAAAACCATTGGGGGCCTCAACCGTGAGCACGCCATCGACATAGCTGCCCAATAAAGGTTTTATCCAGACTGCAAAAATACCGGGGTTGGTTGCAGCCTTGAGAACTTCTTGGATTTCTTGCCAGATCGTTTCCATGCGCCTGGAAATACTTCCGTGGTGACAATACGGCAAGGCGAGAAACAGCAGCGTGAGAGTTGCTGCAGGCGATTTTTTTCCCTAGCCCCACAACTTAATAACCACTTAAAATCAATAACAAACTTAAAACCCGCATTCTCCCGCGAAGGACCTGAGAACCGGCTTCCCACCTAGGTTGTCAGTGCTGCGTCAATTTTTTTTCCACAGCAACTTAGAATCATTTTCCACAGGCAATACATTTCATATCTTCCAAAAACTCACTAATTCTAAATGATGTTTATTCATTACAAACTTGTAACATACAAAAGTGCTTGACTACAGACTAATTCTCTGAAGCCGCATCATTCCCCGTTTTTTGACCCCCAGCGCAATGGCCACTGAAAACCTATGTTTTAAGTGGGTTATGAAAGATTTACCTTACATTAACCGGGATGTTACAATTATGTGCCGCTTATGTTTTTTTCGAGACTTCGTGATCGGAAACCTGATTAGGCGGTGTTGTCAGTAGTTTCTATGTCATTTTCGTTTCTCGATCGTAAAAACGAAACGCCAAAACAGCATATACCGTACGCCAGGGAGAAAAAGATAGCACCTTAATGGGGCGTGAGGCGAGCTGTCAGAGGTGGGAAATGTGCTGCATGGGCATTCAATGGGTGCCAGAAACGCATGGGCTAACGACTAGCGCCCTTCTTCAGTTATATAGCAGATACCCCGGCAAAACCCAGTATTATAGTTTTATTTATTATCTGAATGCGTTGCGCCGGAATCCCGCAGCGGATACTTACCGCATGTGAACTTTTCCCCCTCTGGGCAATACCCCAAACGTTCGCACTTGGCCCCGGCATGGGAAAAGACGACGGGGAGCGCTTCCTTGCTCAATGCAAGCATCTGATCCGCCATGGCGCGTATTTCCCACTGCGCCCGCGTGCAGCAACGAAGTTCGAAAAAATGTAGCAAACTGCGGCAGTTCATGCTCACCACTATCTTGCTCTCAGCGGCCTGCGGCAACACAAAGCGCGCATCTTCATTGGCTTTTGGCCCCTTACGCCCCGCGGCTTCAAGCAGTTCTTTCAGATCGCGATAAGCCTCGCCCACCTCGGCGAGAAATTTCTCAAACCGTTCCTTTGCTTCGGGTATTCGTGCAATGGCGGGAGGAAGAATATAGTCGAAATCGCTGCCGTCAACGTAGCGCTGGCTTTGTTGGGAATAGGAAGCAATACGATGGCGCACGAGCTGGTGCGTACAGGCGCGGGAAATGCCCTCTATGGCAAAGGTGAAGCTGACATGCTCTATGGGGCTTTCATGGCCCGATTCCATAACCTTGCAGATGAAATCGGCCTGTTTTTCACGCTCCACGCTACCGGAGACGAGCTCGTCCCAGAGTTCCCCGACAAAACCGGGATAGTAACACTGGCGGAAGGCGGCATAAATAAGAGACATTGCTTCCGGTGTATAGGAAAGCAGGCGCACGCGACATGGTTTTTGCGGCATGTGCACTCCGGCGGCCTCTGAGAATGGCTCAGAGCAGCTGTTTGAGGTGTTTATAGGCTTTGGCGGTGGCCATGCGCCCGCGTTGGGTACGCTTCAAAAAGCCACACTGTATCAGGTACGGCTCATAGATTTCTTCTATGGTGCGGACTTCTTCCGAACAGGCGGCCGCCAGGGTCTTAACGCCCACGGGCCCGCCCCCGTAATGATGGATAATCACGTTCAGGATGACACGGTCCATCTGGTCCAGGCCCAGCACGTCAACGTCCATGCGCTCAAGCGCCTGGTGAGCAAGATCGGCATCCACTGTGCGCGCCCCTTGCACGGAGGCGAAATCACGCACTCTCCTAAGAAGTCTGTTAGCGATACGGGGGGTCCCCCTGGAGCGTCTTCCAATCTCAAGCGCGCCCTCTTCGCTGATATCGACGTCCAGGATGCCGGATGCGCGCTTGACTATGCGGGCCAGCTCTTCAGGAGAGTAGAATTCCAGACGCAGCACGACGCCGAAGCGGTCGCGCAAAGGCGAGCTCAAAAGCCCTATGCGCGTGGTGGCTCCCACAAGGGTGAACTGTTCGAGATCGATCTTTACCGTACGCGCGGCAGGCCCCTGCCCTATGACCAGGTCGAGCTTGAAGTCTTCCATGGCAGGGTAGAGAATCTCTTCCACGGCTGCAGGCATGCGGTGAATCTCATCCACGAAAAGGATATCGCGGTGCTGCAGGTTGGTCAGGATGGCGGCCAGGTCGCCACTACGCTCCAACACAGGGCCGGAGGTGGAGATGATGTTGACCCCCAACTCCGCCGCCATGATGCTGGCAAGGGTTGTCTTGCCCAGGCCGGGATTGCCATAGAACAATGTATGGTCCATGGCCTGCCCCCGTTCACTGGCGGCCTGCAGATATATACGCAGATTGTCGCGCAGGTCGTCATGCCCGATAAAACTATCCAGACTCCGTGGCCGGATGTTGTCATCAGGACCGGCAGATGCGCCCAAAGGCGTTCCGTTTGGCGTGCAGGCGTCGTTTGGCATCAGCGGTTCTTGGCCATGGCTTTCAGGGCCAGACGCAGAGCGCCGGCCACATCCATATCGGGTTCATCCTGAAAGACCTGCTCCAAGGCAGGGCGAGCTTCAGCTTCGGAATATCCCAGATTGAGCAGTCCCGCCAAGGCGTCACGAAAGGCTGTGGCTGCGGATTGCGACGCTCCGGGAAGGCCATCGCTCACTTCGGATTTGAGCTTGTATTTGAGCTCGAGAAAAATGTGCTGCGCAGACTTCTTGCCTATGCCGGGCACCTGGGTAAGCACTCCCGGATCATCCCCTGCAACCACCTGGCGCAAATCATCCGGTGAAAACACGGAGAGCGTGGCCAGAGCCGTCTTTGGTCCTAGCTTGGAGATGGCAAGCAGCACGTTGAAGGTGTTGCGTTCGTCCGCGCTGGCAAATCCGTAGAGGTCCAACGCATCCTCACGCACAATGGTGCTGGTATGGAAGAAAACCTCTGCGCCTTTTTCCGGCAAACGAGAAACGCCCTGGGCCGTGAGATGCACTTCGTAGCCCACCCCGCCAGCCGTCAGCACTACGCAGGAGCTCTCCCCCCTGTCCAACAACCTGCCTTCAAGATATGCAATCATACTGGCCCTCGCACGGGGCGCTTGCTTGCGCCCGCGAGCATGCTTCACGGGGTATATCCCTTGGAACGCATACAACTGTCGACCATTTCCTCGATGCGGTCTTCACGGTCATCGCTGTCAGAAAGATTCCCCGTGGACTTCTGGGCTTCGAATAAACAGTTGTTGTAATCGCGTTCTTCATCTTGCGCATTCAAGTCGGGGTGATGATAAACATCGCGCCCTGCACCGCATCCTGCAGTCATAAGCAGCATGCACACGAGTGATGTCACGAGCAATACACGCATAGCTGTCCTCTCTTCCAGGTCCTCTGCGCCAGACTCACAGCTTGGCCAGCCTGGCCAGACGGCGATTGTTCAAATGACAGATTGCCACGGCCAGCGCATCGCTGGCGTCTTGCGCCCAGTTGGGGCGACACCCCAGAACCTGCCCAACCATGAAGGCAACCTGGGATTTATCTGCGCGCCCCGTGCCTACAAGACTTTTTTTGACACTAGGGGGGTCATAACCTGAAACGGCAAGACCATGCACCGCACAGCAGGCCATGGCCGCGCCCCTTGCCTGCCCCAGCTTCAGCGCCGAGGCAATGTTCTTATACGTGAATACGTCCTCGATTGCAGCCTCAGAAGGGGCATTGGCTTCGATAATCTTTGCCAACCCTTTGAAAATATGCCCCAAACGATCGCTGATGGGCGCTTTGGCATTGGGGCGTACAACCCCCGCAACCACAAGAGATAACTGCCCGGACACCTCGCGCACCAAGCCATACCCGGTGCAGCGCGATCCAGGGTCTATCCCCAGCACGACGAGGGATTCGCCTTGCTCTGACACGGACGTGCTAGTCCTCGAGCTGGGCCATGACTTCGTCAGAGAGATCGAAGTTGGCGTGCACTTTCTGGACGTCGTCGTTATCTTCAAGCATGTCGATGAGTTTCATCATCTTGCGGCCATTATCTACATCCAGGTCAACGCTGTTTTGCGGCACCATAGACAGCTCGCTCTCCTCAAACTCCAGGCTGGCGTCTTCGTAGGCCTTTTGCACGGCTTCAAAATCATCGGGCTGGCAGTGCACTTCCCAGCTGTCGCCGTTATCCACCACATCTTCTACGCCGGCATCCAGACCGATTTCCATCAACTGGTCTTCGTCAGCCTTTTCCTTGTCAAAGGTCAGCACACCCTTGCGGTCGAACATCCAGTTCACGCAGCCGGACTCACCCATGGAGCCGCCATTCTTGGAAAGGATGTGGCGCACTTCAGCAACGGTACGGTTACGATTATCCGTGGCAGACTCGATGAGCAGTGCTACACCGCCTGGTCCGTACCCTTCATAGGTGATTTCTTCGTAGCTTTCGCCCCCAAGTTCACCAGTACCTTTCTTGATGGCCTGGTCGATCTTGTCCTTGGGCAGGTTGATGGCCTTGGCCGCTGCAATTGCCTGGCGCAGCCTGGGGTTGAAGTTGGCGTCGCCACCGCCGCGGGCAGCAATGATGATTTCCTTGGCGGCCTTGGTAAAGGCTTTGCCCCGCTTAGCGTCCTGGCGTCCCTTGCGGTGCTGGATGTTTTTCCATTTACTATGTCCGGCCATATTGCCTCCTGCCGACGCGCTGCGCCGGGTGGTTCTTTTTTGGTTACAGGTTGATCTAACGCCCTGCCGTCAAATTTCTTTATGAATTTTCTGACGCAGGTTTCTTAAAGCCCATACCGATATAAAAAAATTCTTTGCTCTCGCTGCGCGAGCTTTGCGGTTTGAACGACTTCACCGTCTCAAATCGTTTGCGCAGCTCCGCCATATACGTGTTGCAATCCGGTCCCATGAACACCTTGACCACAAAGGCGCCCCCTGCCCCAAGCCATTCTTCTGCCAAAGCAAGCGCCATCTCTGCAAGTTCCATGGAACGTGCCTGGTCCGTAAACTTGACGCCTGTGGTCTTGGGTGCCATGTCACTTATCACGGCGTCAAAAGGGGCATTTTTTTCAAGAGCTTCCATCAATTCGGGATCCTGTTCCAAAACGTCTGCCTGCAGCAGGGTCACATTGGGCGGAAACTCCTGAACGCCCTCGTTTTGCGCAGCAAGAATATCCTGGATGTCTACCGCAAGCACGCGGCCTCCGCCGCCCACTTTTTTAGCGGCAAAAAGTGTCCAGGAGCCAGGCGCAGCGCCAAGGTCCAGGATACGGGCGCCTTGCTTTAGTATCTTGAAGCGTTTCTCGATTTCCTGCAGTTTGTAAACAGAACGCGCAGGATAGCTTTCCTGCTTTGCACGCTTGAAATAATGGTCACGATACGTTTTCATAAGGAAACGGTGCACGCGTCTCAGTAAAGAAAGGGCGCGATATTTTCTGGGGTATGTTAACTACTTTGAGCAGCAAAGATTGTAAGACTTTTTTGCTCTGCGTTAGTATATGCCACGTTAAAGGACGCGACAGTAGCGTAAATAACCCTTTTCGCCAAGAGCGCAACAGGTCCCTTCATGCCCCAATCATCCAAACCGCCCCACTCTGCATCTGCCCCCCGTCCTGGCCGCCCCCACAGGCTGCACGTCGTCAACGAACTCGGGCGGCGCCAGACACTTGCCGCCGGGCTGCAGCAGTTTACGTGCCTCAGTGGCAAAGGACAAACCCCCCTGCTATTTCTAGGGGTGGGGCCGGAACCGGAATACGCTATCCAACTCTCTGCCGGCGCGCGTGACATCTATTATATAGAAGCGCCTTCCTTCACGCAGCAAATGCCCACAGCCTGGCATGACTCCATACCTGCAGGATGGCACAGTCTTTCCCCTGCCGATGCGGCATTCTCCACCATCCTGCAGCGCGCCATTCAGGAAGGAAGTGTTTATTCATACAGCCACGTGAGCAGACTCTTTCCGTCATTTTGGGGGAGCATTCTCGCCCAGGCGCAAAAAATGGCGCTGGGCATTGCCGATCGGGCAAATACCTCCAAAACGGTACTGTTGCCCTCCTCTACCAATGCCCTGCTCGTGCATGAATTGCGACACGGTTTCGAAGCGTGCGGCATGCAGGTTCGTGAACTACCAACAGGCGATGGGGACCAGGCAAACCTTGTCCAGGCGTTACAGGAAGAAACCCCCGCCCTTTTTTGCAGCATCAATTTTCACGGGCTGGATGCGTACGGCGAACGCTTCCACCTGCTGCAGGCGGCTGGAGTCCCCGTGGCCATTTGGTGCGTGGACAACCCATGGCATCTGCTTTCAGGGCTCAAGACCCCCTTCTGGCGGCAGGCTGCGCTGTTTGTTACAGATGCATCCTTTATTGATGATTTGGAAGCATACGGCGCCACAAGCGTTCACAACCTGCCCCTTGCTGCCTGGCCTGAAGCGTTCTCCCCCCCTGAAAATGCCCGCCATCAAAAGGTACAGGAGCACGCACTCTTTGTAGGGCGCGCTTCCTTTCCCGGTAAGCGCAGCTTCTTTGCCGGCATGCACCCTCCGCAGGCACTCTGGCGTGAGGCCATGGCGTACATGGAATCAGGCCACCGCCCCGACTATACATGGTGGCGCTCCCACCTTGAGGAAACCCCCTTGTGGCCTGGGACACAGGCCCGGCTTGCAGGGTGCTGCGCGGAGGAGGCCAGCCAGGAACTACGTCTGCGCTGCCTCCGTGCTGCAGCTGCGGCATTGCCTCTGCAAGTGTATGGTGATGACGACTGGCAGGAGTTGCTACCCGAATTGGCCGACAAGGCGGCGTTTGCCCCACCTGTAGACTATTACGGCCAGCTTCCATCATTATATAACAGCGCCCGCTATACCCTGAACGCCACAAGCTTGCTGTTGCCAGCAGGGCTGACGCAACGTCACTTTGATGTATGGGTGGCTGGCGGTTTCCTGCTCAGCGACGCAACCCCGGGCCTGGAACTGTTTTCTCAGGAAATCACCGCCCCTGTCACGGTGGATGGCAGTTGGAGCCGCCCTGCTTTGGAGCGCACGCTCGAACGCCTGGAAACGGAGCGCGACCTAAGGAAACAGCTGCAACACGCCTGGCGTGATGCGCTACTGAGCAACCACACTTACCGCCACAGGGCGCAGCACATTATCGAATGCTGCAGCACTGCATTTTAACAAACTGTTCCGTAAATATTTCTTGAGGTCTTCCGGCTGTCTTTGCTATAAGGGTTCCCTTCAGCGGGGATGTAGCTCAGCTGGGAGAGCGATGCGTTCGCAACGCATAGGCCAGGGGTTCAATCCCCCTCATCTCCACCAGAAAATCAAGCGCTTGTGGCAAAGGCCCCAGGCGCTTTTTTCTTGGACACATAAACTTGAGCACATTTTTCAATGTTCGAGGGGTATTCAAGGAGCGCTATTTCATGAAACATCATCACGGGAGATTCATATTTGCATCAGTCTTTCTCTCTGAAATGCAGGGCGCAGCATCCATGAACTTACATGCCCAGGCAAAATAACGAGAACCGCTCATTCCCTGCGCGTTTTTCCATGCTACGTGCACCGTGGTCACCATGAAAAAACAACGAGACTTTCCGATTCACAATTGAATCAATTTTTATTGTTTTATTCAAACATGTTACAAAAACTTATGATTCATATTTGAATCAAATATTACTTCTTTGCTGTCACCACATTGAGCCAACAGTCCAAATTACCAGCCTTTCTTTCCAAAGGCATGCTATCTGCTTCCTGCCCCATGGAAAATTGCAGCATAGCGATATATAGTGATTCAAAACGCCCTATTTTTTAAGCTAGGTGCGATCATATTTGCAAACCAAGGAGTTGAACCAATATGGCTATCCAGAGCCTGAATCCGGCCACCGGAGAAGTTCTCGCCACCTTTGATGAGTATTCACCTGAACAAACACAAGAAATTCTCGATTCCACGGCTGCTGCGTGGGAAAAATGGAGGGCCCTCAGCTTTGCCAAACGCGGGGAGCTCCTGAAAAGCGCTGCAGAGGAATTGCGTAGGCAAGCGCCCTGGCTGGCAGAAGTCATGGCCCGGGAAATGGGCAAGCCCATCAAGCAGGGCGAAGGGGAAGCCCTTAAATGCGCTGCGGTCTGCGACTATTATGCGGATGAGGGGGAGGCCATGCTAGCCCCTGCACCTGTTGAGGGCGTGGGCAGAAAAGCCTTTATCACCTATGAGCCCCTCGGCACGGTCCTCACCGTCATGCCATGGAACTTTCCCTTCTGGCAGGTCTTCCGTATTTCCGCCCCCTCTTTGATGGCGGGCAACGTGGTGGTGCTCAAGCATGCCTCAAACGTGCCGCAATGCGCCCTGGCCATAGAACAAATTTTCAAGGACGCCGGCTTCCCAGAAAACGTATTCCGCTCTCTGCTTATTGGGGCGCGGCAGGTGGAGTCTGTCCTGGATCATCCTTCCGTATTTGCCGTGAGCCTGACAGGGAGCGAGCCCGCAGGCCGCAAAGTGGCTTCTGCTGCCGGCGCGCGCCTGAAAAAGTCTGTTATGGAGCTGGGCGGCAGCGACCCCTTCATCGTATTGCCCGATGCCGACCTGGACGAGGCGGTGAAGATTGCGACCATGTCCCGCTGCGGCAATACCGGCCAGACCTGCATCGCAGCCAAGCGCTTTATCGTGCTGGATGCGGTGTACGACGACTTTGTCGCCAAGCTGGTTGCAAGCTTCGATAATCTGGTGGTTGGCGACCCCATGGACAAGGGCACCGACATGGGCCCCATGTCTTCCACACATCTGCGGCAAGAACTCCAGGACCAGGTGGACCGCTGCGTACATGCTGGCGGCAAAATACACATTGGCGGAGCAATCCCTGAGGGCCCAGGCGCCTTTTACCCACCCACAGTAATTACGGATGTCCCCACTGACTCCAGCGTTAGCCAGGAAGAACTCTTTGGCCCCGTGGCCTTGGTATACCGCGTGGCCAACGTGGACCAGGCCGTGGCCCTGGCGAATAACACGCCCTTTGGCCTTGGCGGCTCTGTTTGGTCAAAGGACGAAGACGGCGCTGTGGAGGTTGCGGTCCGCATCAATACAGGCTGTGTGTTCATCAACAGTCTGGTGCGCAGCGATGTGCACCTGCCCTTTGGCGGAATCAAGAATTCAGGATACGGGCGCGAGCTCGGCGCATACGGTATCCGGGAGTTCGTCAACGTCAAGCCCATCTGCATAGGCTAGCTTCCTTTATCTACCAACGCCTTATACCCCCTGCATGTGAGCGAGTCGCATGCAGGGGTTTTCTGTTGCTTTCCTTTACGCCCCCTTGCGAACAAGGCCTTTTCCAGTGGGTATGATATCTGATACTAGATCGCCATGCTTGAAATCGACGACTTCCTGTCCATTCTGGACTCCGTCAGCTACGCCGTGGTCGCCTTCGACCTCGACTGCAAGGTGCTCTATCTGAACAAGGGCGCCAAAGTCTTTCTACATAAACGAGGGCGGAACGTGGAAGATTGCCTTGGCGGTCCTGGCGAGAAGATACTCCCCCTTGCCACGCCCAAGGTCCGCAAGGCTCTGGCGTCTCCGGAATTCAAGGCCGGGGTCGGACGCATAGTCGATAAGGGAAACCAGCTTTTTTTCGAGATCACCCCCTTGATGCAGAAGGGGAAGCTTGTAGGCGCCGTTATCAGTTTGCAACGGCCGGAACGTTTCGAACCAATGGCCTGCAACCTCGAAGCGTATCAAAACCTTGCACGCAGACTGCAAACCATATTCGATTCCTCCAGCGACGGCATCTGGGTTACGGACGGTGAGGGCGTGGTGCTGGACATCAACCGCGCCTCGGAAAAAATGAATGGTTTCAACGCCGCAACCCTCAGGGGGCAGAATATTCGCAGTATTCTGGAGCGCGGTCTTATCGATGATTCCGTCACCTTACGGGTGCAGCAAAGTCAACGGCAGCAAACCATCATTCAAAACGTCAAAAAAACGGGCAAGCAACTGCTTGTTACCGGCACCCCCGCCTTTAATGACAGGGGGGAACTGTTTCTTGTGGTGGCCAATGAACGCGACATTACCGACCTGAACACCCTGCAAGAAAGTCTGGAGCAAGCCCGCCGTGCTCAGGAGAAAGTACAGCGTGAGCTGGATGGCCTGACCATGTTGGAGTACGAGCGCGGTGGTGTCGTGGCCGAGTCGAAATCCATGCGTCGCGTTCTGATGACCTGCCACAAGCTGGCCCAATTGGAGGCGACGACCTTGCTCTTGCTTGGTGAATCAGGCACCGGCAAAGGACTCCTGGCGAAATTCATACACAAAGGCGGCCCCCGCAAGGACAAGTCGTTTATTTCAGTCAACTGTGCTGCCCTGCCCGATACGCTGTTCGAGGCTGAGCTCTTTGGCTATGAAAAGGGCGCCTTTACTGGGGCATTGGAAACAGGGCGCGTTGGATTGATGGAACTTGCCGGTGACGGCACCCTGTTTTTGGACGAAGTTGGCGAAATTTCTCCCTCTGGCCAGGCAAAACTGCTGAAGGCCCTTGATGAACGCGAGTTTCTCCCCCTGGGTAGCAATAAATCGCGCCCTCTTGAATGTAACATCATCGCCGCTACCAACAGAAACCTTAAAGCCATGACGGAATCCAAAAAATTCCGCGAAGATTTACTCTACAGGCTCAAGACGTTCACGGTCTCCATCCCCCCCCTTCGGGAGCGCCGCGAAGACCTTTTTGAGCTTGTGACCCTGCTGCTGAAAGAAAACAACGAACGCTACAACACCAATAAACGCATTACGCCCCGGTTCCTGGACCGCCTGCAGCAATACCCCTTTCCTGGCAACGTACGCGAGCTCAAGGGGCTTATACGACAGGGGGTGGTCATGTGCGACGACACCATCCTCGATGACTTTCTGGACGATCAGATCGGCAGCAAATCAGAACCTCAGGACGGGGATTCCAGTACTTCGCTGCCAGATGCAGTGGATGCGGTTGAGCGTGAAATGCTGATCAAGGCGCGGGCAGTTTGCCATGGCACACGAGAAATGGCCGCTTACCTTGGCGTAAGCCAGCCGACGATAGTGCGCAAACTGAAACGACACGGCATCCGCCCGCCCCAAAGTAATGACCATGCAGGGTGATGCAAAAGCAAATCACTCTGTATTTTAATTCTTTTTGCAGCGCTCCCACCTCCACTCGACACTCCTTTGATTTAATTACACTATTTTTATCTTTTTTTGTAAAATTCTGTAGCAGCATTTTTACACTTTTCTAAAAACTCAATAATTTCAATTGTATTCATTTTTGAATCGTTTTTCGCTGCGCATAAAAGCTTTCTGGTCACATTCGATTCACACTTGAATCGATCTTAAGAAAGTGAGACCGCGACAAGAGCATAATATGCTGAAATATATGCTACAACAGGATATAGGCATACAGGTTGTAATAACGTCTTTGGCAACTGCAACTATAGCGAGGATGGAAATGAATACGCAGACACAAGACTTGATGGAGAGAAGAACAAAGGCTGTCGCCAAGGGCGTTTTCAATGCTGCCCCTATTTTTGCTGCAAAAGGGGAAGGCGCAATTGTGACCGACGTGGATGGTCGTGAATTCATCGACTTTGCCGGCGGTATCGGTGTCATGAATGTGGGGCACTCTCACCCAAAGGTTGTCGCCGCCATCAAGGAACAGGCTGAAAAGCTGCAACACTCCTGTTTTCACATCTTCATGTATGAAGGCTACGTGGCCCTGGCCGAAAAGCTGGCTTCCCTTACGCCTGGTGCGTTTCCCAAAAAGGCAGCCCTTTTCAACAGCGGTGCGGAAGCAGTGGAAAATGCGGTGAAGATAGCCCGCCACGCTACAGGCAGGGACGGTGTGGTGGTTTTTGAAAACGGATTCCATGGCCGCACCTTGCTGACCATGACCCTGACAAGCAAGGTAAAACCCTACAAATTCGGTTTTGGCCCCTACGCGCCAGAAGTCTATCGCATTCCCTACGCCTACTGTTACCGCTGCCCTGTGGGCAAGGAATATCCGTCCTGCGGTGTTGCCTGCGCAGACCTGTTGCGCAAGGCGTTCATCAACAGCTTCGCCGCAGAAAACACTGCCTGCGTGCTGGTGGAGCCGATTTCTGGTGAAGGCGGCTTCCTCACACCTCCCAAGGAATACTTCCCCAAACTGAAGGCCATCTGTGAAGAATTCGGCATTGTGTTCATTGCCGACGAAGTGCAGACCGGCGCAGCCCGTACCGGAAAAATGTTCGCCATGGAACACTGGGGCGTGGAACCCGACCTTGTGTGTATGGCCAAGTCCATTGGCGGCGGCATGCCCATATCCGCAGTGGCGGGCAAGGCAGAACTCATGGATGCCCCGCAAGTGGGAGGCCTGGGTGGCACCTACGGCGGCAACCCGGTTTGCTGCGCTGCGTCTCTTGCGGCTCTGGAAGTGATTGAAGAAGAAGGGCTTGTGGAAAAGTCTGCTGCCTTGGGCGCAAGACTTTTTGCAGCTTTTGAAGACATGCAAAATAAATACTCCATCATTGGAGATGTTCGCGGCAAGGGCGCGATGATTGCCCTGGAACTGGTGCACGACCGCGAAACCAAGGAGCCTGCTGCCGACAAAGCCAAGGCCCTTACGGCCCACTGCATTGAAAAGGGCTTGATGCTGCTTTCCTGCGGTAACTACGGCAACGTCATCCGCACGCTCATGCCCCTGGTCATAACCGAAGAACAACTCGACAGGGCCATCACCATTATCGACGAAGGTTTTGCCGCCATCGCTTAACCCCCCATAAGTATTAAGGAGAGACGGTATGAAACGTACGCATTTGCTGGCTGTTGTCCTGATTATGTGCATGGCCCTTCCGACCATGGCCTTTGCAGAAACCGTCGTGAAGGTAGGCAACATTTTGCCCCTTTCCGGCCCGTCCGCATCCGTGGGGCAGCAAGGAAAACAAGCCCGCGAAATGGCAATAGAAGAAATCAACGCAGCCGGCGGCATCAAGTCGCTTGGCGGCGCGAAGATTGAACTGCTGTACGCCGATTCCAAGTCCGACCCCAATGTTGGCGTTACCGAGGCCGAGCGCTTCATTAACACCGAAAAGGTTCACGTACTGACGGGTGCCTGGAACTCCGGCGTCACCTATCCTTCCACCGCGGTTGCCGAACGTTACGGCATCCCCTACATCGTGCCTGTTTCCGTGCGTGACACCATCACCGAGCGTGGCTTCAAGAACGTTTTCCGCATTGCCGCCAAAGACTCCTGGTGGACTCGCGACCAGTTCACGTTTCTTAAGGACATGCAGGAAGAATTTGGCGAAACCCTTTCCACTGTCGCCTTTGTCTACGAAAATGGCGACTGGGGCACCGGCTTTGCAGCTCAGTGGAAAGAACTGGCCAAGAAAAACAACATGGAAATTGTGCTTGATGAGCCCTATTCCTCCAGCGCGACCGACTTGACCCCGCTGGTCAACAAAATCCGCCGTGCCCGCCCCGATGTATTGCTGCTCGTTTCCAACGCTGCTGACGCCATTCTGCTGACAAACACCCTGGCCGACTACAAAGTGAGCCCCAAGGTCATCCTGGGTTCCGGCGGAGGCCATGCCGACCCCACTTTCCTTTCCGGTTGCGGCGAAAACGCTCGCTACATCTTTGACATCGTGGAATGGGAAGCCGACGTCAACAAGCCGGGCGCCAAAGAAGCCAACGCCAAATACCGCGAAAAATACGGCAACAACCTGACTGGCGAAGCAGTGGACGCTTACGTTGCCATGTACGTGCTGGCAGACGCCCTGGAACGCGCTGGCTCCCTGGAGCCCGATGCAATCCGCAAAGCTCTGGCCGAGACCGATCTCAAATCCGGCCCCGGCATGATCATGACCTATGACGCCGTCAAGTTCGACGAATCCGGCCAGAATGAAAACGCGGCCCTCTCCATCGTCCAGATCAACGATCTGGGCAACGGTCTGGAGCGCATCACTGTTTGGCCCAAGGGCGCACGCCGAGACGGTTACACTCCCGTCTTCCCCATGCCCAAAAAGTAGTTCCTCCATCACGTGGGGCAGGGTTTTTACCCTGCTCCACAAAAAAGCCTGGAGCCTTTCATGGACTTGGTCTTCATCGCACAGGATTGCATCAACGGCGTGCTCATGGGCCTGATCTACGGCCTTGTTGCCTTGGGGCTGACGCTCATCTTCGGGGTGCTCAAGGTCATCAACTTCGCGCACGGCTCGTTTCTCATGGTCGGTATGTACGTGGCATACTGGACCGTCACTCTCTCAGGCCTGCACCCATATCTGGCTCTGGTGATAATCATTCCGGCAATGTATCTCTTTGGCTACTGGATCCAGCACCTGCTCATCCGCCCTATTTTTATTGCCGAAAAGAACGTCCGCGAACCCATCACTGTCATTATCGTCACAACCGGACTCTGGTACGTCCTGGACAACCTGGCCCTGTTGCTTTTCGGGCCTGACTACAGAGCGCTTTCACCGAACCCGCTCCACGGAAAGATGCTCGAGTTCGGCGAAATTTTCGTTTCCGTGCCCAAATTATACGGCGCAATCGCCACAATTCTGACTGCCGGCGTACTTTACCTGTTTCTGCAGCACACCCGGCTGGGCAGAGCCGTACGCGCCACCAGCCTGGACCGCGAAGCCGCCAGCTTGATGGGCATAGGGCAGTGGAAAATATTCAATATCGCCTTTGGCATCGGCACAGCCATCGCCGGAATTTCTGGCGCCGTGCTCACACCATTTTACAATGTCTACCCCACGGTTGGCATTCCCTTCGACATCAAGTCGTTCGTCATCGTGGTGCTGGGAGGATTAGGTTCCATCTGGGGCGCTTTAGTCGGCGGGGTCATTGTTGGACTCATCGAGTCCATCGGCCCCAACTTCATGGCCTCCACCTGGACCGAGGGCATTGTCTACGCCCTCTTCCTGCTGGTTCTTTTTGTGAAACCATCTGGCCTGTTTGGACAAAAACAGGACTGGTAAGCCAAAAGGCGAGCGACACATGACCCAACAGGATTTCAAACGATACAGTCTTATAGCCGTCACGGTGGCGGCCTTCGCCCTGCCCCTTGTGGTGCGCAGCGCGACATACCTGCATATTCTCATCATCCTCTATCTTTACGCCTACATGACCACCACTTGGAACCTTGTTGGCGGTTTTGCCGGCGTACTGCCTCTCGGGCACGCAGTTTTTGTAGGCATCGGCGCCTATGCATCCACCGTGCTCTGGCTGCAATACGGCATCAGCCCCTGGATAGGTATGCTGGTGGGAGGGGTGATAGCGGGCGCCATTGGCTTTTTGATTGGCAAGCCCACCTTGAAGATGCGCGGCGCGTACTTTGCCCTCTCTACCATGGCGTTTGTGGAAGGTTTCCGCGTCATGGTGGAAAACATTGATATGCTCGGCCCCTTGAAGTTGAATGGTCCGCGAGGCTTGAACATCCCCCCTATTGGTCAGGATGGTGGAAATCTCTGGGCATTCCAGTTCGCAAGCAAGGAGCCCTACTACTACATCATCCTCATCATGTTGATTGCCGTAGTATTCCTTACCTATGTCATCTCTCGTTCCAAAATGGGGTACTATCTCAAATCCGGTGGGGAAGAGCCCGAAGCGGCTCAGGCACTTGGAATCAATGTTGCGCGATACAAGGTGCTGGCCATGGTGCTTTCTTCAATGCTCACCGCATTCGCAGGCACATTCCTGGCGCAGCTCACCCTGTTCATCTATCCAAAGAGCGTTCTGACTTTGGATCTCTCTTTTGAGCTGGCCTTTATCGCCCTCATAGGTGGACGAGGCTCCATTGCAGGGCCGATCATTGGCGCGCTGCTGTTGCGCCCTGTCACTGAATTCAGTCGCATATACTTTTCAGCGACCTTGCCTGGGCTCCACCTCATCATCCTTGGCCTGGTGCTCATCGTCGTCATGTTATATCAGCCTCGTGGCCTTACAGAACCGCTCACCAAACTCTTCAACCGCATTGTCAATCGCTTCACCACTGCGGCACAGGAGGAGCAACAATGAGCAGCATGCTCCAAGTACAAAACCTTACCATGCGTTTCGGCGGTCTCATTGCCGTAAACGACCTGAGCCTGGATATAGACCGGGGGCAAATTCTGGGGCTGATCGGCCCCAATGGCGCCGGCAAATCAACCGCTTTTAACTGTGTTGCCGGACATTATGCCCCCACTTCCGGAAAAATCATCTTTGACGGTGAGGATGTAACCGGGCAAAAGTCCTGGGATCTTTGCAAAAAAGGTCTTGCACGCACCTTCCAGATCGTAAAACCGTTCCAGTCCATGAACGTATTGGACAACGTCACTGTCGGCGCATTTGCTCTGACAGACAAACGGGCTACGGCGCAAAACAAGGCCATGGAAGTTTTAGATTTGCTGGGTATGGCTGACAAACGTGACGCCATGCCCGGTGCGCTAACCATCGCAGACCGTAAACGTCTGGAAATTGCCCGTGCGCTGGCAACAGGCCCTAAATTGCTGCTTCTGGATGAAGTAATGGCCGGCCTGCGCCCCACAGAGGTGGACGAGGTCATCGAGATCATCAAAAATCTCCGTAAGACTGGCGTAACCATCTTCGTCATCGAACACATCATGCGCGCCATCATGGCTCTTTCTGATGAGATCGTGGTCATCCACTTCGGTCAGAAAATCTGCCGCGGCAAACCGGAACAGGTCGCCAGTGACGAGAATGTAATCAAGGCGTACCTGGGAGAAGATTATGGCACTGCTTGAAATCAACAATATCAACGTGTCCTACGGCGATGTGCAGGTGCTTTATGGCCTGGATATCTCGGTGGAAGAAGGCGAAGTGGTTTCAATCATCGGTGGCAATGGCGCAGGAAAATCCACCATGCTGAAGACCATTTCCGGACTCCTGAAGCCCTCTTTCGGCACAATCACCTTTGCAGGAAAGGCTGTCCACTCGCTCCCTCCGGAGGATGTGGTCAATACCGGACTGATACAGGTGCCGGAAGGCAGGCGGCTTTTCTCCCTTATGACCGTAAAGGACAACCTTCTTGCCGGCGCGCACAACAAGCAGGCATACGCCAAGCGTGAACAAACATTGAAAGAGGTGTACGCCCTGTTTCCGCGTCTTGAAGAGCGCCAAGGGCAGGCGGCAATGACGCTTTCTGGCGGTGAGCAACAAATGGTGGCTATTGGTCGCGGGCTCATGGCCTGCCCAAAACTTTTGATGCTGGATGAACCCTCCCTTGGCCTGGCTCCCATCCTGATAGCGGAAATTTTTCGCACCATCCGCATGATCGCCAACAAGGGGCTCACCGTTTTGTTGGTCGAGCAGGATGTAAAGCACTCACTGAGCCTTTCCGATCGCGGCTATGTATTGGAGCACGGCCGCATCGTCATGGGCAGTCCTGCTTCGGAACTTCTGGAAAGTCCGTACATAAGAGAGGCATATTTGGGAATTTAAAGTACTTCTCTTCTCTCCTGAAATACAAAAGGCCGGGCTTATTTACCCGGCCCAGAATGCTGACAAATCCTCGCCAATCGGCGAGGGTTTTCTTATACTATCTTCATGCTAAAGCCGCCCAAAAATCAGCAGGTGAAAATGGAGTTTGTTTCGATCAACGAACTTGTCCCCATGAATCATCTGCTTCGCAAAATTGCCAAGGTTATTGATTTCTCCTTTATTCATGAGCTCACCAAGGATTTGTATTGCGAGGGCAATGGCCGTCCGGCCATTGAACCGGTGGTGCTCTTCAAAATGCTATTCATCGGCTATCTGTTTGGCATCCGCAGCGAGCGTCAGCTTGTCAAGGAAATCCAGGTCAATGTTGCCTATCGCTGGTTCCTTGGCCTGGGATTGCAGGACAAAGTGCCCGATGCCAGCACCATCAGCCAAAACCGGCGGCGCAGATTTAACGACACCAGCGTTGCCCAGGACATTTTTGACGGTATAGTGTTCCAGGCCATGAAAAAGAGGCTTGTCGGCGGACACACGCTTTACACCGATTCCACCCACCTGAAAGCCAACGCCAACAAGCATAAATTTACGGAAAAGCTCGTTGCCCAAAGCACGAAGTCATACTTGGGCGAACTTGAAGACGCCGTGGAGGAAGACAGGCGCAGGCATGGAAAGAAACCGCTGAAGCAGGACAACCGCGAAGCGGGGTCCAAGCGGATCAAGCAGAGCACAACCGATCCGGACAGCGGGTACATGGTACGCGAGGGCAAGCCTAAGGGCTTCTTTTACTTGGATCATCGCACTGTGGACAGCCGACACAACATTATCACCGACAGTTACGTAACTCCGGCCTCGGTGCATGACAGCATGCCCTATCTCGATCGGCTGGACCGACAAATCAACCGCTTCGGCTTTGCTGTGAAGCACGTCGGCCTCGATGCAGGATATTTCACCTCACACATTTGCAAGACGCTGGAAGAAAAGCATATTTATGGTGTCATTGGCTATCGTCGTCCCACTCGTCGCAAAGGGATGCTCCCCAAACGCGCCTTTGAATACCTGCCGGACAAGGACTGCTATCTTTGCCCCGAAGGCCAGGAGCTTCACTACTCCACCACCAACCGCGAAGGATATCGTCTCTATGACTCGTTACCAAAGGTTTGCCGCCGCTGTCCGTTACTGAAAGAGTGCACAACAAACCGGAATTGCAAGAAAACAGTGACACGCCATGTGTGGCGGGAATACGTGGATACGGTGGATGCGCACCGGCTCACGGAATTCGGAAAAAGAATCTATGCTCGCCGGAAAGAGACCGTAGAGCGCAGCTTTGCCGACGCCAAACAACTGCACGGGCATCGCTATGCTCGGTTCTGCGGCCTGGCTAAGGTCCAGGTTCAAAGCCTGCTTTCCGCCACATGTCAAAACATGAAGAAAATGGCCTTGCTGCTGGCCCCTTTGGAGCTGTCATACAAATATTTGCAGCCCAAATGCCTGTACTTTCTTCCTCAGTCTCTCTGTCTCGTTCGATTGGGGCCGATCGAGCCAACATCCCAGCTGGCAGCGGCCTGAAAAGAAATCGGTTCATAAAAACAAACCCCACTTTGCAAAAAGCGGGGTTTGTCAATGAGCTGGCCATTGCTGTCTGTCAGAATGATGCAATTGCTGGTGGGGTGAATGTTCTCCAGCAGCTCCTGCATCACGGGCTTGGCAGTGGAAAGCAAAAACTCGTTGCGTTTAAGAATGTTGTTCAACTCTTCGGCGCTGAGACGTACGGAAGGCAGCCCCGTATACGGGGCGCCGGCGGCTGACGAGCGCTTCCAGGACCGGATGATATGGGGCCTGATGTGGGTGAACTGGCCGACTATTCCTTCATGAAACTGTTTACGGGCATCATATATCTTTTGCCAGAACAAGGTCTGTGGGCCGCCCGGGGCGACAAAGTTACTGTAAAAGTCAGAGTGCTCACGGAACTCCTGAAGTGTATCATCAGGAGGATTGCAATTATTGGTGGGTAATGGTGTCTGCATGCTTCACTCCATTCACTTCATTATAGTGAACAATATCACAAGCGACAGAATAGCACCGTATACATCGTAATTTGTACGCCAGCGTACACTCTCAAAGAAGCTCACACAAGCCACCTGCCCTCCTTCAAGTAAGGGCACCTAATCCCGACGCCACGACTTTGGGCTGATCCCGCGCAGACAGTCGCATTGTATGCCGCAGACAGCTGACACGATCTTTACATGTTTCGTGACATGTAAAGGGGCAATTAACATGTAAATACAGGCGTAAATTATCTATTTCATCCATAATTTCAGACATATATTGATGTGCAACGTGTTGGCATGTCGCTTGCCTACAGACGAATAAAAACAGGAGCGAGCCATGAGTTCAACGTTGCAGAAAAGGTTGTTCATCAATGGGGTGGAGACGCTTGTTTTCGCCCCGGCAAAATCCACTTTAGCTGAAGTGCTCAGAGAGCAGCTGCACCTGACCGGCACTAAGGTCGGTTGCGGACAGGGGCAGTGCGGCGCCTGTTCCGTGATTCTGAACGGCAAGGTTGTCAGGTCCTGCATCACCAAGATGAGCCGGGTTCCTGAGGAGTCCTATGTCACCACGATCGAAGGCATTGGTGCGCCGGGCAACCTGCATCCTCTGCAAAAAGCCTGGGCCCTGTATGGCGCGGCGCAATGCGGGTTCTGCTCGCCGGGATTCATCGTCTCGGCCAAGGGGCTCCTGGACGAGAACGACACCCCCACGCGCACCGATGTCAGGAACTGGTTCCAGAAACACCGCAATGCCTGCCGCTGTACCGGCTACAAGCCGCTTGTGGACGCGGTGATGGCCGCTGCCGAGGTCCTTCGCGGCGATGCGCCGGAAGAGAGCCTGGAGTTCAAGATGCCCGAAGACGGGCGTATCTGGGGCTCCAAGTACCCCCGCCCCACTGCCGAGGCCAAGGTCACCGGCACGCTGGACTACGGCGCGGACCTGGGCCTGAAGCTGCCTGACGACACACTGTGTCTCGCCTTGGTGCAGGCCGAGGTGAACCACGCCAATATCCTCAGCATCGATACGTCCAAGGCGGAGACAATGCCCGGCGTGCACGCCGTGCTGACAGCCAAGGACGTGAAGGGCAAAAACCGCATTTTCGGTCTGGTTCAAAGCCCGTACCACAAAGGTGACGGCTGGGAACGCCCCATCATCAGCGATACCAAGGTGTTCCAATATGGCGATGTCCTGGCTGTGGTATGCGCCTCGACCTATGAAGAGGCCAATGCGGCGGCCAAGGAAGTGGCCGTGGAGCTGGAGATGCTGCCTGCATACATGAGTGCGCCTGAAGCCATGGCGGACGACGCCATAGAGATCCATCCCGGCACGCCCAACGTGTACTTCACGCAGCCGCTGATCAAAGGCGA
The DNA here is from genome assembly GCF_055388615.1 of Desulfovibrio biadhensis. NCBI lineage: Bacteria > Pseudomonadati > Thermodesulfobacteriota > Desulfovibrionia > Desulfovibrionales > Desulfovibrionaceae > Desulfovibrio > Desulfovibrio biadhensis. The sequence goes on along the minus strand of NZ_AP042477.1, from coordinate 3,570,587 downwards.
TGAAACCGCCCCCATATTTGAACGCGACGACGTGGTGGTGGCGCAGGGTGATTTTGTCACCAGCCGGCAGCCGCACATGCCCATCGAACCGGATGTCTCGTTCGGGTATATGGGCGAAGACGAACTGCTGCACATCCACAGCAAGTCCATTGCCGTGCACCTGCACGCCTTCATGATCGCCGAAGGCATCGGGCTGACGCCTGACAAGATCGCCATGGCCTCCAACCCCATGGGCGGCACCTTCGGCTACAAGCTGAGCCCCACTTCCGAAGCCCTGGTTGGCGCCGCCGTGCTGGTCACCGGAAGGCCCTGCTTCCTGCGCTACAACTACCACCAGCAGATGACCTACACGGGCAAGCGCTCCCCGTTCCACATCAGCGCGCGCATGGCTGCGGACAAGAGCACCGGGCGCATCCTGGCCCTGGAGCATGATTATGCGGTGGATCACGGGCCCTACTGCGAGATGGCCAGCGTGCTGACTGGACGCGGCATCCAGTTCATCGGCGCGGGCTACGACATTCCGAGCATCCGCGGCATGGGCCGCACCGTCTGTACAAACCACGCCTGGGGCGCAGCATTCCGCGGCTTCGGCGGGGTCCAGTCGTACTTTGTCGGGGAAACCCTGGTGGAAGATCTGGCTGAGGCCCTTGGCCAGGACCCCTTGGAGTTCCGTTACGCCAACTGCTACCGCGAGGGCTCCACAACGCCCACCGGCGCAACGCCGGACGTCATTGCGCTGCCGCAACTGCTCGATGCGCTGCGCCCGAAGTACAAGGAGGCCAAGTCGCGCACCGCCAGGAACTCCACCGAAGAGATCAAGAAAGGCGTAGGCATTGCCGTGGGCGTCTACGGCGCCGGCGCGGACGGCATGGATACGGCCGAGGTCTTTATCCAGTACGACCCGGACAACGGCGTGACCCTGGGGTGCTCGTGGGAGGACCATGGCCAGGGCGCGGACATCGGCGCCGTGGGCACGACGCACGAGGCCCTGCGGCCCATGGGCGTTCCCGTGGAAAAGATCCGCTTCAGCTGGCCGGATTCTTCAAAGCAACCCCCGGCAGGGCCGGCCGGCGCGTCGCGCTCCCAGGTGGTTGTGGGCGGTGCATTGCGCGCCGCATGCACTGCCATGCTGGAGACGCTGAAGAAGGCCGACGGCGGCTTCATGACCTATGACGAAGCCGTGGCCGCCGAAAAGCCCACGCGTTTCGAAGGCACCTACTCCTCACAGGGCAGCGTCTGCGATCCGGAAACCGGCCTTGGCGATCCTTTCGTGAACTGCATGTACACGATCTACATGGCCGAAGTCTCGGTGGAAGTCGCCACCGGCAAGGTCAAGGTGGACAGGGTTTCCTGCGTTGCGGACCTCGGCTCCATCAACAACCGGCTGGCTGTGGACGGACAGATATACGGCTGCATCGCCCAGGGCATCGGCCTGGCCCTGAGCGAGGACTTCGAAGACATCAAGAAGCACTCCACCATGATCGGCGGGGGTTTTCCCTACATCGAAAGCATCCCGGACGACATGGAGATCGAGTACTTCGAAAACAACCTGCGCGAGCATGGCCCCTTTGGCGCTTCCGGCGCCGGCGAAGGCCCCATGGTCAACCCGCACATGTCGGTCATCAATGCCATTCATGACGCATGTGGCGCCCGGATATACCGGCTGCCGGCAACTCCGGAACGAGTGTTGGAAGCCATCCGTAATGCGCAATGATGCTGCGCTGCCGTTCCTGAATAAAGCTGTAGCCTTCAAAGACAACTGTTGTGGATGGCATCTTGCGATGCCAGAGAACGCAATCGTGTAACACAAAGAGGCGAGCTATGATTACTGCGTTTCAATTGGCCAAGATTATCTTCACCGGCGCTGGCGCACTGGAAAAGGTGCCTGAGACGATCAAGATGCAGGGGTTGGAAAAACCGCTGATCGTGACGGACAAAGGCGTCGTCAAAGTTGGCCTGGCGAAAAAGGTGGAAGATATCCTGACCGCTGCCGGCATCCCCTTCGCCCTGTATGACGAGACCGTGCCGAACCCCCATGAAAAGAATGCCGAGGATTCCTTCGCCCTCTACAAAAAAGAAGGTTGCGACTGCCTGATCGGTCTTGGCGGCGGCAGCTCCATGGATGCGGCCAAGGCGTGCGGCATCCTGGCCACCAACGGCGGCCCCTTGGGCAACTTCCGCGGCATGGGGCTCCTCAAGGCCGACCTTCCTTTCTACATCGCCATCCCCACCACCGCGGGCACGGGTTCCGAGTCCACCTGCGCCGCGGTCATCACCAACACCCAGGAGGATCACCACTGGAAGATGGTTATCCTGGATGGCCGTCTGCTGCCCTCCGTCGCCATCATCGATCCGCTGCTGATGACCGGCCTGCCCCCGGCAATCACGGCTTCCACCGGCATGGACGCCATGACGCACGCCATCGAAGCGTACATCTCCATCGGCGCCATGGAGTACAGCAACGCCATGGCCCTTGGCGCCATCGAGCTGATCTTCAAGTACCTGCGCCGCGCCGTGGGCAATGGCAACGACATCGAAGCGCGCGAGAAGATGGCTTACGCCCAGACCATGGCCGGCATCGCGTTCAGCAACGGCGGCCTGGGCCTGGTCCACTCCATGGCGCACCCTCTGAGCGCGTTCTTCAACTTCCCCCACGGTTTCGCCAACGCCGTGTGTCTGCCTACGGTGCTGGAATACAACAAGATCGTATGTCGCGAAAAGATGGCCACCATCGCCAGGCTCAGCGGTATGAGCGACCTTGGCCCCTATCCCGAGGATGCGGCTATCCAGGCCGTGCAGCGCCTCAATGACGACATCGGCATCCCGAGGACCATCACCGGTGTTGCAGCACAGATCGGCGCGACGGTCGATAGCAAGGATATCGAAGCCATGTCCAAGGACGCCCTTGAAGAGGTCTCGACCATCACCACGCCAAGGGTGCCCTCGTTCAACGATGTCGTGGGCCTGTACAACAAATGCTGGTAGCCGCCAGAAGAGGGTGACGGCTTCTTGGGGAGAGGAGCATGCCATATGTGCTTCTCTCCCCCCACGCAAGAGCAGCCACCCACGCATTGTGCAGCGTGCCGGGCTGAGGCTTCGTCAATACCCTGGGACAATGGAGGCCGCTTCGCCTTCCCGGTTTCTCCACCGGAGCCACGCCCTTCGCACCTGTCGCGGCGGCTGCTTATGTTGAGGGCTCCTACTCCGGAAGCGCGTCGTGTCTGATCATTCCGTTCCAGGAAAAAGAACATTGCTCGCACATGATGGGCCTGAGCCCACGCCACGATCCAGCAACAGAGCAATGTCAAAGGCATCAGGGTGAGAAAAATGAAAAGTTCCGATGGAATAGCTATCGTGGGCATTGCCCTGGCTCTGGCGCTGTTCACTGTTCTTCCCGACAATGTCGCGGCCGTGAATGAGTTCGCGCAAGCGCACGGCTTTTTCATGAGTTTTCTCAAGTTCGCAATACTGGGCACCCTCGGCGAGATGGTGGCCCTCAGGATCACCACTGGGAAATACCTCCAACCAGGTTTCGGCGTGCTGCCGAGAGTTCTGATGTGGGGCGTCATCGGCCTGCTCATCCACACGGCCTTTACGGTGTACGCCTCGGGCACGCCGGTGTTCCTCGAACAGGCCGGGTTCTCCGTCGCTCCCGATGATCTGATCAACGGCAGTTTTCTGGTTCGCCTGGGGCTGGCCTTCAGCATAAGCACGCTGATGAATATCCTGTTCGCCCCCCTGTTCATGATGGCTCACGCCGTGGTTTCCATGCACATCGAAAAGACCGGCGGCACGTTGCGCGGCCTGTTCTCGCCGCTGCCTGTCAGCCACCTGCTGGATGAAATTGACTGGAACATGTTGTGGGGTTTTGTTTTCAGAAAAACCATTCCGTTCTTCTGGATCCCCGCCCACACGGTGACATTCATGCTCCCTCCGGAACTCCGGGTGCTGTTCGCTGCCGCCCTGGGTGTTGTGCTCGGTGTGATTCTGGCCTTCGCGAGTTTGAAAAGCGTGCCGGCGACAACCTAAGCCCGCACGCGTGCGCTGGGCATAGGACATCGGCAGCGCTTCCATCGAGAGTTTTTGGGAGTGTCAGAACCTCACCAGGTTGGCGGGCGTCGAACTTGAGGTACTCTGTCATTCGCAATAAAGCGGTTTGCAGGTCAGTATGGCCTGCAAGCCGCTTGAATATATGTGTCTCAGCGGTTCCGACTACTTTGTTAAATTCTTTATATGCAGACCAGAATGCAACAAAGAAGACCAGCTTCTGACCAGATTTCATCCACCTTAGTCCTGCCGCCGAACCGACCGAGTAATCGGAATCACTTCTCTTTCTTATTGTGCCTCTTGGTATTAATGCACGATACTCACAGGTCTAACCATGCGACACTTATTTTTGCTGATAGAATGAGAGAGCAGACAACCCCAAAACCGAGACGAAAGGCGAGGCCACCTGGGTTATGACCGAAACAGTTTCTGATTGCCGCAGTTACTTTGCTACCCAGTTGCTACCCTGCAAAGAATAAAAGAAGAGGATTTATGCGGAAGTGTTCGCATAATGAGAATTAGCGATATATTTGGCAGGGAGTTGCAGGATACTTGGCAGTGATCCGGGATATAGCGGGATTAAGTGGAATATAATGGGATAAAATGACGTTGCATTAGCATGCAGTGCCTTCGCAGTTCATGAGCGAACAAGACGAGGACGGAGGTACGTCCTGCGGCCGCCTCCACCTCATAACTGATGGATGGTACAAACTGTAGCCATTGCCAAACGCATCCTTGAAACGTGGCCTACCGAAACGCAGGAAGAAGCTGGATAACCGGGACTCCCCAACACGAGCCGTCGGGATTCTTCCCGGCGACCAAACCGCAGATGAACAAGTGGGCGACCGCGAGCATGGTGTCTGAATCGGTGGCTTCATCCATCAGCCCCAGTTCGCGGGCCGTCCGCAGCAACGCTTGGGCCTTCTCCATGCACTCCTCGGATGTCATTTGCTTGTTCACGCCGCTTCCCCCTTGCGTTGCGTCTTCTTGTCCATCATGCGAAGATTATGCTCCTGCTCCACTTATGAGCACCACCCTATGTCCTGCGGACGGGAAGATGATCGCGATTTCTTTTGCTTGTTTCATGCTCTGGACGATTGTCGAAGGATTAGTTGCGACGGGCCTAAACCCGATTGGGACAGCTATGGGACACGGCTTCCTCGTCGGGTTGGTCGTCCAGGCTTTTCTCGCTTTGCATGCTTTTGTGATGAATATCCGTCAGGTCTTCTGGCCGAGGTGCGGTCATCCTGACGAATATTGTTCGGCCGACCGTTGATAGCCGTTCCGCTAGTCCTTTCTTGGCTTGGTACTTCAATGACGTAGGCGGGTGGTGGGGCCCCCTCCCGCTTGCGCGGCAACCCCACATAGCGCTCCGGCGCTCATCACGCCGTGCTACGGCCGGGGGAGTATCACCGTGTCACACCCGCCTATCCCCATATTTACGATGAGGGGAGTGAAGGTCAATTCGTATCGACTTGACGCTTGAGCTCCTGGATAAGGATCGCGCGGACACCGCCTTTACCGAGGTCGAATTCTTCGGCCAACTCGGCAACGCTGGCTCCTTCTTTAGAACGCTTCAATACAAGTTGGTCACGCAGCTCGCGCGCCCGGTCATCCTCTGGGGTGACTTCAGAAGAAATGGAAGGTTGGCTATGCATTAGCCTGCTTAGGCTCTGAGCTTTGGCGAGCGTTCGCACGAGCTTTCTTCAGCACGTTGCACACATGACGCTCCGTGACCCGTACCTGCAGGGCTATTGCGTTGAGAGAAAGGCCCTTTGCCCGAAGACGGATGATTTCGCGGTTTCGTACAGCCGCATGGGTTTTCTTTGCAACAGGGATGTTGCGGAGGCGATCCCCTCCATAGATTTCCACGATGCGGAGTGCGTTTTCTTGCCCCAATTCTCGGGCAAGTTCGTTGTCATCTTCGATTGTTTTGGGAATGTAGAGAGACGTCGAACCGCCCCACCGGCTCATCAGCTTAAGCACTGCCTCCAAGCTAATGCCGGTTTCCAGCATAAGATTTTGCATGGACTTGGGCAGATCATTGTACGAGATATTGTTCAACGCCTTTTCCTTCCCTTCCTTCGTGCGTCCGAGCTCAAGGCCGCGATGACCGCTTGAAGCTGCTCGGGGCTGGCCCATTCGATTTTTTCCGGTCCACCTTGGCGCTTCAGAATACCGAGCGCATATGACCAGGGAACGTAGCGCTCTTCGCGTTTTCCCTTGTCGGCAAGTAGCGCCTCGATCTTGCGCAGGAGAGGCCCACGGGATGTGCTGAGAAGGTTGTGCGGCTGTCCTGGGTGTGGTTTGCCCCGTTTGGGCTTGAAGCCGCATCTTTCAAGATGTGCCAGGACAGCGCGACGGCCGGGGCCGTCCAGCTTTGCTGCTGACTCGACTCCGGCCGTCTCGTGGAGGATTGCCCTGTACGTTGCATCGTCCAGTCCAAGCTGCTTCTTGGCCAAATGGATTTTTGCCAATTCCCTGCGCCGTGCGTCTCGTGCCTGGTTCATACTATGACCTCCATCATAGTTGAATACTGAAGCCGTTCAGAGGGGCAACCCTATTACCCACGATATTTCAGATAATCCTCCGGGTCGGTCCCGAAGAGCCGGCAGATTTCCCTTTCTTCGGCCGTGATGGCAGCTCCAGGCATACCCTTCTGCTCAAGAGAGCCGTGATGTATGCCTTCCCCGATCTGGGAATTCTTTGTGCGGAGATATTCTTCGGGGTCGTTTCCGAATATGCGGCAGATTTCCAGCTCGTCTTCCGAGAGGGCCGCGCCGTGAGCCGTCTGCACGTTCGGGCCGTGATGATATTGATTGAGGGCGGTCATTTTCAGGTTGGGTTGATTCGTCAGCCCCGCCGAAACGAGCTTCTGAATACGCTGGCCGCTCTTGCTATACAGAAAGACAGGACTCAGGAAGCGATACTCCTTCCGGGCGATTTGTCCGATTGCCTTTGAAGTCCATTCAACCCGCCCCCACAGTGCGCCGTCACGTATTTCAAGCTCTGTGATCCATCCGGCAGCGGGAGCGTCCAGGCCATTGGGAGCCCTGTGCTCCGATGCATGCTCCCAATCGATGGGCAGTGGCCCATTATGCTGGTGAAAAGCGTGCAGCACGGCCGTGGCCTCTGCCGGGCCGAAGGCCCAAGCCCTGCCATCGCGCCCCGTCACCGCAGGCCCCGGGGGAAGTAGCTCGACCCACTCGGGCGCTTGAAGGGGGAGCTCGATATTGTTCAATGATGCTCGCACGTCCATTTGCTCTGTCTCCTTTTTGACCAGGCCGGCGTCTGGATGTCAGCACGCCGGCCTGAGTTCCTTGGTTTGAAAAAAGTTCACTGCCAGCTTTCGAGTCTCAACTTGAATTGGTGCTTGGTTTCCGGAAGGAGCCGAGTGACGAAGCCGCTCGTATGTTGAAGGTGTTCGCGAGACAAGCCGCTATCGTGCGCAGCCTTTTGCAGCGTGTCGTACCACGCTTGATCGGCCTCAAAGATGTTCATGAGAACGGTCTTGACGGCTGTAAAGAAAGGCTCTCTGGCCTTCGCGCCAGCCTCGTGCAGAGCGTCCCGAATGGCGTTGTCAGTTTCCTCGATCTTGTTTTTGGTTCGGGGAATGGCCTCCGTCTTCATGGTGGCCACGATCTCTTTGACCTCTTCCATTTCCTGCTCGATCTCCCGAACCTTTTTGCGCAGGGGAAGAACATCGTCGCCATCGGCTATGCCCTGCGAGACTTCCCGAAGAATGGCCTGCTTGCGCATGGGCAGCTCACTGGACAGTTGCCTCTCGTAGTTGTCCAGCTGCTTGTTGAGGCGCTCCAGTTGGTTTTGCAGCTCTGTCCGCTTCGCCACGACCGGCAGGACGGTCTCTGCGAATTGCTCACGGATAGCCGGGTACATGCCCTGAACGAACTCGTTGCCGAACTCCATTATGAATCTCCTATGCGTTTAATACCCGTTTAATCGCTTCCCAGATCGCCGAAGCGGGCCTTTCCCGACCCTCGGCCCATCCGCGTTATTTTCAAGTGCCCAGAAGGCTTTCTGTGCATTCCCGGTTGACAGGAAAGCGGGTGCTTTCTCGTTGGATAATGGGCGTGCGCGACACGGTGATGAATCTCCCGGCCGTAGCACGAGCGCAAATGCGCCGGAGCGCTTTATGGGGTTTCTGGCCTTAGGCCGGACGGGAGGCCCCACCGCGCGCCCCTCTCCCGGGCTTCATTTTCCGCAACCACATTGAACTCCACTTTTTGTGACTTCCTCGATTTAAAGATGGTTCTTGGCAGTCAAGTGGTGGGCTACGGCCCGGATCGCGTCTTCGGCTTCCTGCATGAAAAGCCCAAAACCGTACATCGCTTCATCGGTGAACGCATCCTCGTTCCCCCTGTAGGCAACAGCTTGGCCAAGAAAGGCGATGGCGGAAGCTGTTCTGTAAAGCGTACCCGCGGCATGTAGACCGCTGGTTTGAACGTTGTCCTCAATCAGTATGGATTGATGCATTTTTGCGCCTCCATTCGGCTCTTCGTCTTCATTGGTTTTACCGCCCACCAGCTGCTCCATGGCCAATGTGAGCGATGCAAATTCGAACTGGGATTCTGAGTCCTTATCCATGGCGACAGTCTCAACCTCAGTCATGTGCACCGCCTTGCTTGTGTGCGCCTCGAATGATGGGAGGCACATAGATGACTTCGCCGGTATTGGGATCGGCCACGGTCCTGGTGAGCCTGTTCCAACTCGGCGCACGTAAGCCCGTATCCCTGGACAGCCACCAACGAGGGGTGTTCTCAGGCCCACGCCGTTTCAGCTCCACGAGATAGCCCGCGCCTTCCAATGCCCGAAGGTAGCTACGGAGATTGTTTTCGGCAGACAGCTCCGTGCCGTCGCAAAGCAATGTAAGCAGGTCATCGAGGCTGAACTTCTCCTTGATGCGCATGGCGCGCCACGCCCTGGCGCGGAGGCTGCCTTCATTGCGCTTGCGCCCTTTGCGCGGGCCGCAGGTGATTTCCTCGTCTTGTTCAAGGGTCGAGCGCCCGGCCTCCGTGATTTCATGGACTCCCTCGACCGTGCGGATGTATCCACGAGCCCGCAGGCACCGAAACGTCTTCTTGAGCTGAGGCGTAGCCAACCCCAAGGCGGCAGCGACCTCGGCTGAAAGGCGCGGGCCTTCCGCCAGTTGGCGCAGTACCGGCAATCCGTACCAAGTCATTGCCGGGCCTCCAGGTGCGCCTTCGGGGTCTTCGTGCCGACTGTGAGAGGAGACCTGGAGCGCCAATCGTGGGCCAGAGTCGTGCCGCGCACGTGCTCCAGGCCTATGGACTCATGGCCGTTGAGCTTGGCGATTCGCTCGATAGAAGCAATGATGTTGAGGACCTGTCGCATGCGCCCACTGGAAAGGCGGTGGATCTCGGAAGCCAAATCCGCCTGAATCTCTACTTCCGCTAGGGCCTTGCAGGCTTGGGCGACATCGGCGAGCGATGCGGGTTTGAACTCCACAACCTGGGCAATCCGGCCGCTGATCTGCTTATGCTTGGCGATGGAAGATTGAATCCTCTCCATACCCACCAGAACCACCGTGACTTCCGCCCGGTCCGAGAAGTCGCGCACCTTTTCCAAGACTTGCGCCTTGTTGTGCAAGGTGAACTCGGCTTCATCAATGACCAGGGGAATGTTTGAAGTAGTGATTTCCTTGAGCGCCGAACGGAACATCTGTTCCGATGTGCCGTACGCCTCGATCCCAAGAGCCCGGTGCAGCTCCACGAGAAAGTAACGCGGCGTCCAATCTACATTGGCGCGAAGAAGCACAGCGCCGGATTCCGCCGCCCAACGGCTCACTACCTGCGTTTTGCCATATCCAGGCTCACCATGAACGAGCAGCATGCCGGCTTCAGCTGCACCGCGCTGCTCCACTGCGCTTACAGCCGCAGTGAACTGTTTGTAATTCTCCGTCTTCACGAATACTTTTCGCATGGACCTCCTCCAGGTCAGCTTTCGCCCCCGCAAGCAATGGACTCTGCCTGCCAGGCGATACCCAGCGATACGTAATGGTCGTGCAAGTCCGCGTACTCCTCACTCTGCGCGTACTGGCATAACCATGCGTAATCCGCCTCCGACCGTTGCTCGGGGTGACGCATCAGCCATTCATATTTTTCGTGTGCAAACTGGAAATTCGGCCGTGTTTCGATCTTAACAACCTGTTGCCTGGCATCTGCCAGATCAAGAGCTTCCGCTGCTTCGGCAACGGCTTCAGGCTGCACACTGTCGGCAACTGTGAATGCTTCGTATGCTTGGTTGTCCGGAAGCTCGACACGCACGCCGGGCGCGACCTCTTCCAGTTTGCGGGAAAGGCGGGCGACCTGGCCTTTCTTGCGGCGCTCACGTGCTGCGGCAACTTGGTTTTCGGGGAAGTATGGGGTGCTATGGGCGTTCAGCTCGGCTTCACAGATTTTTTCACCCTGGGTTGTCCAGACATACACCTTTGAAGAATCCCAAATATCGTAGCGAACTTCCACGATATCTTGATGGAATTCTTCAAGCTCGACCGAGAAGTATTCGCCGTTGAAAAGACGAACGACGCCATTGCGCACCTTGCGGCGCTCACCCGGCATGAACAGTTCTTCGGCATACTCGGGAGGGACGCGACAAGACTCCCATCCTTTGGTCTCGAAGTCCTGCCACATTTCATCCGGCGTCATGTGGCGGCGCTTGCCACCTTCCTCAATCAAGGGCAGCTTCTTGTGCTCCGTAGAGTTGTATTCCTCAATGCGAGCAAGAAGATGCTTGAGGAATTCGGGCCATGTGGGTAGCAAGGCCGAATGGCCTTTGCTTTTGAGGTCTTTTCGGGTGATTTTATAAACTTTCTGTGCCGCGTCCCGGTCTACATCCTTATGTGTGCAGGACGGCAGTCGCTTGGCCAGCGGCGTGCAAATTGTCTGCACGCCGCGTTCCATTAAGCCCTTGCCCTGCGGCCGGCCTGGAATGGAATTGGTCATCTCAATACCGAGACGGGCCATCATGCCTTGCCCTTCGGCCCTCATAAGCTGGTTCTTGTAGCCTGATCCATTGTCGCAGTAGAATAAAGCGGGCACACCACCGAAGCAGCACGCCATGCGGAGGGCGTCGAGGATCGTCAAGCCGCTTTCCGAAAGCCCTACGGAAACGCCGACAGCGCGCCGTGTGGCTACGTCCAGGATAATTGTGATTTCCGGCTTGAACGGTTGGCCGTTCAGTGGGTTCTGAATCTCGGCATCGAGGGTGGTGCCGTCCGCGGTATAGACGTCCCCCGGAAGAAGATTGTCCGTGGTGCGCATTTTGTGGGGCCGCAGCTGGAGCAGGGCATTTCCTGTAACGCGGCCCGCTTGGCGCGTTGGCACTCCCATCTTTTTAAGGAAGCGGTACACCGTATGAATTGAAGGCTTCTTGCCTTCCCACTCCATACGGCGCAGGCAATCCGCCACGGACGGCTTCTGCCAGGTCTGATACAGGCTCAGAAAGGCGTCCGCCCACGGCGGCACGGACATGTCTCGTTGTCTATGAAGGGGAACCAGGCCGGCAGGGCCATCGGCAGCATATTGGCTGCACCATCGGTAAATGCTTTGATAGGATAAGCCCCTGTCATCACGTTTCCCGGACCGGTCATTCGCCACCCGCACCAGATATTGAAGATGTGGCGACAGCTGACCAGTTTTCGCGGCCTCAACGAGGTTTCGTACGGCAGTTTCTTTGCCTGCCACACCGGCCAGCTTCTCCACTTCGCGCACAAAGACGAGGCGCGCCTCCATGGTGCGGCGCTGACGTTCGGTTATCTGTGAAAGCCTGGTGCCGTCTCGGGCGACGAGATTGGTAAGATTGTCTGGATCAGGACTTGGGGCGGCCTCGCCGGGGTCCCGACGGGAAAGCAATTCTTTCATGATGTGCTCCCGCCGTCCTTTGGGCATGGAGGAAACAAGCCATTCGTTGCCGCCACCGCGCCCGGCCTTGGGTCTGGATTGCCACCCCTCACTTTCAGCGCGTCGAACAATTGTGGAAACCGCAACGCCTTCAAGCCGTGCGAGCTCTTTTGAGGAATAGGCTTCCTTAATCTCAGCGAGCACGGCAAACCATCCTAAGCGGCTTCTTTTTGGTCGCCACGACGTGGATCCTAAAGGTACTTTTCCGGGACACCGAGTTCCCTCAGCTTGTCTAGAACACGAGGGGAGTGTTTATCTCCACGGACAGTTGCCCATACAAGCTGCCGGCTTGATTTGATTTCGCGTGCTATATCGGCCATGCTAATGTTTTTGAGCATGAGGTGCCCACGAATCTTGTGAGAGACTCTGTTACGCTTCACACCATATTCGATCCGATTCATAAGTTGTCCTCCAGCTTCCGTTTCCGTCTACGCGCCTCTCGCTCTGTGATGCAGGCCCGCCCATAGTCGCGGAGTTTCCTATCCTCAGTTCCCATCACATCCAATCCCAAGCTAGAGAGTATGACTCGCATTGGTTCATGATTTCCCGTAGCGGCGCAGAAAACGACCACCGCCAACAGTGATGGGGTGTGTCCCCGGTCTCCCGGTGCGAGCCATTTGTCCAACGTGGCCTTGCTGATGGTTGTGCAATTCCCGGCCGTGAGTCGTAGACCGCCAGAAGCGGCAATGGCATTGATCTTATCAACAAGTAGCTTACGCCCCTCTTCGTCCTGGGCCGCAGCACGATTCATCGCCGCTCTGATCGAAGGCATGAGTCCTGCCAGATGGCTGAAGTCGTGCTCATCGCTCCCGAAGAGGGAAAGCTGCGTCAGCATTGGCAACACCGTCCACGCGGTTCGAGGTTTTGTGTCCAATCTTCAACAAAGGGTGGACGTTGACCGGGTTTTGGTGAGGGGGTAGAACGAGTCATAAGTTTTTCTGAACCTGCGTTGTTGCGTATGCATTCAGGCACTAGTTAACAACGTTTGTTGTTGTGGTCAACCATAAACGTTGTTCTCTCAAAACTCTCACACCTATTCCGCTAAATAAAACGGACTCGGCCGATGAAAAAAAAAGAAAAATCTTCAGAAGAAATAAGCGAGAGGCTTCCCAAGAAGATCCATCGTGAACCCTGGCGGAGGGGAAAAGATGGTTTTTCCCCTGCAACGAGGATGAGAAAGATCAGGGAAGATAGTGGCTTAAGCAGGCGGGCGTTAGCTTTTGAGCTGGAAGTATCCCTCACTACAATTCAGAATTACGAAGAAGGAAGGCTTCCTTCATCTGAATATCTAGTTAAGTTTTCAGACTTTTTTGACTGTTCGATAGATTGGCTGCTAACCGGCGAACTGAGAAGTCCGATTCACAACTACTTAATGGCAGCTGTGGAGCTCGCAGGGGCTGTGCAAATTGATTTAAACCGAATCATTGAACCAGATTTACTTGCAGAAATGGTTTCCAATAGCCTCAATGAATTCATGGTAGGCGCAAAATATGAAGATATATTCGATGCTGCCAAACACGACTACTTTTATTCAAGAATTCAGAATATTTTTATCGAACTTTATTATAATACAAATGCCTATTCTTCAGATGCCAGCTTATCGGATGAAGCGGAAAAGATAGCGGGGAAGCCGCTTAAATCATTTATGCTCGAAGACTATGTGAAAGTTGAAAGCCATTTCATAGATATTCTCGGCAAGTGTAACCATAACACCACTTAGGATTGGCACAGTCTATCTCATTGATTTATCATCCATACCAAAGTGGTAGCGTGACGTAATTAATGCAATGCATGTGGCTTTAAAATAGCTCAACTTAATGAACCTTCGCGTTGGTTGCTAAAATCGCGCAAAAGAACGAAAGAGTTCTGTCGCACCGAAACCTTCTCTAGCTAGCTAGTGTCACTTACTTTTTTCCTTTTGCAGTCTTGTTTTGCGGAATGCAAAAGTTTGGGCAGCCAACCTTTGCACTTTGCGCAAGAGGTTTGTACCTATGGTACTGACTTAACAGCCTGTAGTAACTGCATTTTTATGAAATAGCCGCTAAAGAAGCCTTTACAATATATAAAAAACCGCTCTCAACTATCCTGCAAAAGGCTCAGGGTTCACTCTCAACTATCCTGCAAAACATGGTGCTCCTCTGCCTTCGTGGGTCTGGCTCTAAGGTATTCAATACAATTAACTTTTTTTGGTTTTAAGAAAGTTTTGCGTCCTCTCAACTAAAACGCAAACTTACACATAAGCCCTCGAATCTTTTGAAGCCACCTGTCAGACTTGAACTGCGGCCTGCTACGAACCTATTACTCTCCCAACAACTACGGATCCTTGGGATTTTTCACCGTCTCCTTTGGAGCGAAGGGGAGGTGGCAGCGATGATCAATCTGCTTTGCGCTTTCGGTTGGGAATCCCTGGAGAGGGTTGGGAAGAGGGTTGGGAAAGAAAAAGGGCTTACGGAGTGAATTTCCGTAAGCCCTTGTATTCTTTGGTAGCGGGGCAAGGATTTGAACCTTGGACCTTCGGGTTATGAGCCCGACGAGTACTTGTTGCCTCCCATTTCATCTACTCGCTTTTCACCTTATTTTCTTGACTTTTTCGATTTCGCTGTTACATTCAGATGCACTGAATGTGCCTGTTTTTCCTCTCTGGTGAGTACCCGGTGAGTACCCGTTTTTTGAGCGCAACCTGGAGTGAGCAATGGCAAAAGAGAAAATCACCAAGCGTTTCCTGGATGCTTTGGAGCTGGGAAATAGGCAGTACATCTTCGACACAGAGCTTCATGGTTTTGGGGTCCACGTGGGTGCGCAGGAGATTTCCTTCTTTGTGCAATACCGCGCCGGCTTCGGTCGTAAAGGCAAAGCCAAGCGCGTTCGCTTCGGGAAATTTGGGCCCCTCACTGTTGAGCAGGCGCGCAAAAAGGCGCAGCAGCTTCTTGCTCAGGCCACCCAGGGCGAAGACCTGTCGCGCAAGCACCAGGAAGAAGTCCCCGTCCCGACCTTTTCCGAACTTTGGAAGGCTTACATCACCGCGAAACCCAACTTGAAAGGGATGACCACAGACAAGAATCGCTTTGAAAAGCACCTGAAGCCATTGCTTGGGGCGCTACCTGCCGACAGATTGAAGCCCGCCCATGTGCAGCATATTCGACTCGGCATGGAGGCCGACCACAAGCCGGCCACCGTCCGCAATACGCTCGAACTTCTTCGCCGGCTTCACAACTTCGGTGTGGCGCAGCAACTCTGCCCTCCCCTCTCCTTCAAGATCAAGCTCCCGAAAGTGAACAACACAAAGACTGAGGACCTGACTCCTGAGCAGCTAAAACGCCTTTGGCAGGCAATAGAAGAGGAAGAGAACTTCCAGGCTGCCAACCTCATGAGACTGGCATTGTTCACCGGTATGCGAAGGGGCGAACTCTTCCGTCTTCAATGGGAGCACATCGATACAGAACGTGGCTTTATCCGGCTTGTCGACACAAAAGGGGGCGTGGACAACGTCATCCCCCTCAGCGCGGACGCTCGTCACGTGCTGGAGCAGCACCCCCGCATTGATGACTCCCCTTACGTCTTTCCGGGGCGTAACGGGCAACAACGCGTGGATATTAACAAACAGGTGAACCGCATCAAAGAACGCGCCGGCCTCCCCAAAGACTTCCGCGCCCTGCACGGTTTGCGGCATGTCTACGCCTCCGCCCTCGCCTCTTGCGGCAAGGTCGACATGTACTCACTGCAAAAACTCCTCACGCATAAAAGCCCGGCCATGACGCAACGGTACGCGCATCTTCGGGATGAGGCCTTGCGCAATGCGTCAGATTTGGCGGGATCTCTTCTGATTGTGGAAGATGGGAAATAGTTCCCTTTTTGGTAACTTTCTTGTTGACCCCCACTAGCCCCGTGCTTACAGTCAAAGAGAAGGAACGGGATGCGAATCATCAGCCGTCAGGCACTCATTCAATTTGCGCAAAAGCACGCGGATGCCAAGGAAGCCCTGGACGCATGGTATCATGACGTGAAAAAGAGCGACTGGGAGAGCTGGACCGACATCAAACGCCAATACCCCACGGCCTCTCCGGTGGGGAATGATCGATACGTATTCAACATCAAAGGAAATCATTACCGGCTCGTTGTAATCGTCAAATTCCGTTTCAAGACGATATATATTCGGTTTGTTGGCACGCACAAGGAATACGACACCATCAACACGACAGAGGTGTAATATGCTCAAGCTTATCAAAACAGATGCAGAACACGCCATTGCCCTGCAGCGTGTAGATGAACTGTTTGCCAATGAGCCTCCGGAAGGCTACTCCGAGGACCAGGCCAACGAGCTGGAGCTGCTCATCCACCTGATAGAAGTGTATGAGGAAGAGCATTTCCCCATAGACCTGCCAAGCCCGGTTGCAGCCATCACCTTCAAAATGGACCAACTCGGCCTGAAACAAGCCGACCTTGTGCCCTACTTCGGCAGCAAGAGCCGAGTATCAGAAATTCTAAGCGGCAAACGACAGCTTTCACTCGCCATGATGCGTAAATTGCACACGGGGCTAGGCATTCCAGCGGAGGTGTTGTTGCAGGAGTTAAAAAATGTAGACTATATTCACTTTTCGCATAAAAACAGCATGATACGGCAACATATGTAGCAACAGGTGCAAACTTCCACCACGAAACATATTTATGGCATTTATACTTTCAACAAGGATCACCTGTTGATTTCTACAAAGAGACAAATCTGTAAGAGAAGCCGTACCCATCTTCAAACGCCAGGATCGGCACTAAACGCACAGGTTATCTTGAAACTTGCATAATTTTGTTCTTAATATTTAATCCGATGAGAAATCCCCCGGCTTTGCCGGGGGATTTCTCATCGGATTAATGTGTATGCGAGTCCTGAGAGCAGCATTCTGAATTGATTTGCCCACCACTTATTGCAGCTTGTCCGGTCTGCGTAAAGATACAGTTGCTGCTCCTTGATGCGGTTCTCCATTTCTCCTCTGGCGCAATATCTTTCGTATAGATCAGATGGGTCACCTTCCAAGCTTGTCACAACAAACCTGGGATTTGCGCCTTTTTCGAGGTGCTCCGCCTTTACCAGCACACGGCGTTCACAATCCCAGGTTTTCGCACCGTATTGCACTTCGCCAAAGAGCTTTTGCTTCTCTCCTGTTTCCTCAAACAGAATATGCGCTTCGCATGAAAGCCTGTCAGACTTGTCAAGAACGCGCTTGTTCTTGGCCAGCCCCAAGATATAATCAACCTTGTTTCGATCGCACCAACGCATGGTTTTCCAACGACAAAAACCACTGTCTGCACGAAATGTTATTTTGACTTCAGGCCACTTTTGGCGAAGTCGCTTGACCAGCAAGGCAAGAATGGCCCAGGAGTGCTTGGCTCCGTCAATCTTGCTGGGGCGCAAGTAGGCGCAAAGCAAATCCTCTCCGCAAAATACGTAGAGCGGGAGAAAGCAATAGCTGTCGTAATATCCGTGGAAAAACCGGCCTTCCTGTTTGCCGTGTACGCGATCGTCTGTGGCGTCGAAGTCGAGCACCAGCTCTTTGGGCGCTGTGTCGAAGGATTCGATGAAGGTTTCGACAAGCACTTGATTTACAAGCCACATCGTCCTCCGATCCATACTGTTTTCGAATCGGTTCAGCGTAGAGCGGCTTGCAAGGGGACAGTCCCTATCAAGAGCTGTCTGGAAAACTGTATCATGACGCAACTGGTCATGATCGTTGCGGTCTTCATAGCCAAGAGCGATCGCGAAGACTCTTTGACGAAGCATTTGTTCAAGAGAGTGCCGAGATTTGGATTTGCAACGCTCGTCAGGGAGCAGCGAGGCAACTCGACGGAGCAAGCCGATGAGCGAGTCGGCCTCACGCAGAAGCAGCACCCCTCCGTCAGAAGTAATCTCGCCTCCACTAAAAAGAGCCTCGAGTTTTCGTCCTTTTGCGTCTGGAAAAGTGATGGGATCTGTTTTACACTTTGTCATGGCGGGCGTCCTTTTAGATTTTAGTGTAAGCAGCCAAAATCTACCAAAAACAAGGACGCTCCGCCATACTTTTATGAGATATGCGGGCTAGCTGCGCAAGCTCTGCCTGGGCAGATTGGCCCTTCCAAGCTGGCTCCGCGATGGGAAGAATACTTTGCGCTGATTCCCATCCCTAGACCGACGAGGTAGTTTGAATGCACGTCTTTGACCTACGGGAACGACTGATCGAGGACTATGCTCGTTTTGTGCGTAGTTTCATCACCATCAAGGATGAGCGGATCGCGGAGTATGTGAATCAGGAGCTTCAGGAAGGAGCTTTGTGGCCTGAGCCGCTTATCCAGTTAAATCCAGCCTTTGATCCTGGGGAATCCATCGATGAGTTGGCGTCTTCAGGTGTTATACACCCTGAGTGTCGCAATATATTCCGAATAAAGAAAACGCCGTCGGACTATGGCAAACCGTTGCGGCTGCATCGGCACCAGTCGGAAGCCGTTCATATTGCAGTACATGGAAAGGATTACGTGCTCACGACGGGTACCGGGTCTGGGAAAAGTTTGGCGTATCTTTTGCCCATTGTGAGTCATGTTCTGCAACATGGCGCGGGGAATGGCATTCAAGCAATAATTGTATATCCGATGAATGCTTTGGCCAACAGTCAGATCGGTGAGTTGGAAAAGTACATCAACTACGGCTACCCTGACCAGAAAGGGCCGATCACATTCAAGCGATACACAGGGCAAGAGTCTGACGAAGAGAAAAATGAGATCGTTTCCAACCCCCCGGACATTCTCCTGACAAACTACGTCATGCTTGAACTCATACTAACGCGACCCCAGGAAGATAAGCTCGTCAATGCTTCGCGTGGGCTGCGTTTTCTAGTTCTTGATGAGTTGCACACCTATCGAGGGCGACAAGGCGCAGACGTGGCGATGCTTGTGCGTCGTACACGCGAAGCCATGGGCGCCTCCCAGTTGCAATGTGTTGGCACGTCCGCCACGTTGGCAAGTTCTGGTTCCTGGGACGAGCAACGCGTCGAGGTCAGCAAAGCGGCCTCGCTCCTTTTTGGCGCAACGGTCGCTCCAGAACATATCATCGGGGAAACACTTCAGCGAATAACCGCAGAATGTGACGTCGAGTCTCCTGATTATAAAGAGCAATTGCGCCTCAGAGTTGATAATCAGCCGCCTGATACGTTTGATGATTTCATTCACGATCCGCTGGCCATTTGGATCGAGAACAATCTTGGTATAAAGCGGGAATCATCCAGTGAGAGATTGTTGCGGCAGATTCCTTCCAGCATAAAGGGCGAGAATGGGGCTGCCGCAATACTGTCTCAATTGACAGGCTTTGAAAATAATACTTGCGTCAAGGCTATCCAAGACACGCTCGACGTGGGCTTCAAAATCATACATCCGGATACAGAATTGCCGACCTTTGCATTTCGGCTGCATCAATTTGTAAGTCGTGGTGATACAGTATACGCTTCTCCTGAATCCGAAGCCTCCAGGTATATAACACTGCAAGGGCAGCAATTCGTCCCTCATGACAGAAGCAAAGTCCTTTTGCCTGTTGTATTCTGCCGTGAATGCGGACAGGAGTATTACTCTATTTGGAGGAATGATTCGTCTGAAGAGGGTGACACTTTTTTTACCCCTAGAGATTTCACTGACAGATCCTCAGAAAGTGATGCGAACGCTGGATATCTCTACATCAGCGAAGTTAATCCTTGGCCAGAAGAGGATACCCATGAATTCATTCAGCGATTGCCTGACGATTGGGTTGATGCTTCAGGCCGCGTGCAGTCACAAAGAAAGAAGCATCTTCCAGAAGCAATCCAAGTTGAACCACACGGAGCAATCGGCGATTCCGGCATTGCAACATGGTATATCGACGCCCCATTCCGTTTTTGCCTGAATTGCGGGGTCTCATACGGATTCAGGCAGCGCAGTGATTTCGAAAAGCTCTCTGCACTCGGGAGCGAGGGGCGTAGCACAGCGACAACCATTCTCGCCCTGTCCGCCATACGTCACCTCAAGGATTTCACGGTTTCCAAAACCGCAAAAAAGCTGTTGAGCTTCACGGATAACCGGCAGGATGCCTCACTCCAGGCTGGTCATTTCAACGATTTCATCGAAGTCGGCCTGTTGCGCTCGGCTTTATATCGCGCCACCCTTGAGTCTGGCGACGCAGGCATTTCACATGATCAGCTGTCGTACAAGGTTTTTGGCGCCTTGGGCCTGCCATTTGAGGAATACGCCCAGGACGGCTCATTGCGTGGGTTGGCACGCGAAGAGACAAACCGTGTGCTCAGAGACGTATTGGGCTACAGACTTTATCGCGACCTCAAACGGGGCTGGCGCATTACGGCGCCCAACTTGGAACAGGTCGGCTTGCTCAACATCGAATACCCATATCTTTTAGAGGCATGTCGGGACGCTGAAATCTGGGTTGACTGCCATCCTGCTCTCGCAAACGCCTCTCCTGAGGAAAGAGCCGAAACTTCCGCTGTACTTCTGGACTACATGCGCCGCGAGCTTGCAATAAAGGTAGACTACCTTACACAAACTTACCAGGAAGGGCTTTTGCAACGCAGTCGTCAGCGTCTACAACCACCTTGGGGCGTTGATGAGAATGAGCAAGTCAGGGACATGATACACGGCGCTGTCCTCTTCCCCAGATCACGCCGACGCAGCGACTATCGAGGTGATATTTATCTTTCTGCTCGCGGAGGCTATGGGCAATATCTCAGGCGCTCCTCGCTTGCGCAGCAGCACGATCGGAAGTTGACACTTGCAGAGACCGAGAGAATTCTGTCGGAGATGCTGGAACGCCTACGGCAGCATGGCTTGCTCGAAATCGTTCGCGAAGCCGATTCAGAGGAAGACAATCCCCCTGGTTACCAGCTCAACGCCGCGGCCATGGTCTGGAAAGCCGGCGATGGAACGTGTGGCTATCATGATCCCATTCGACGGCCAACACAATCGGCACAGGGAACACAGACAAACGAGTTTTTCATTGAGTACTACCGATCCGTTGCCTTGGAGACCTTGGGCATCGAAGCACGCGAACACACTGCCCAAGTGCCCTACGAACAGCGTGAACAACGCGAGGAACGTTTTCGCGAAGGGTCATTGCCTGTCCTGTTCTGTTCACCGACCATGGAACTCGGCATTGACATAGCTCAGCTCAATGCCGTGAATATGCGCAATGTACCGCCTACCCCGGCCAATTATGCCCAGCGTAGCGGGCGCGCCGGCAGAAGCGGACAACCTGCCCTGGTGTTCACCTACTGCTCCTCGGGCAGTCCACACGATCAATACTACTTCAAACGCCCAGAGCAGATGGTTTCCGGTGCTGTCTCTCCACCCCAGATAGATTTGACCAATGAGGACCTCATCCGCGCCCATGTTCACGCGGTTTGGCTTTCAGCGGCACAATTGAGCCTTGGCACATCGCTCAAGGAGCTTCTTGATGTCAGTGGGGATGAGCCTTCCATGGAGCTTCTCGATTCCGTTCGGGATACCATTCACGCGGATTCCCACAAGCGCAAAGCTGAGCAACGCGCTGCTGTCATTCTCGATTCAATCAGGGAGCAACTCAAGTCCTCTGACTGGCATACCGATGATTGGCTTCATGAGAGTGTATCTCATATTCCCATCAGTTTGGAGCAAGCATGTGAACGCTGGCGCAATTTATATCTTTCTGCTTTGCGCCAGGCCCAGAAACAGGACAAAGTCATCCGCGACGCATCACGATCGGCACCTGACCGCGCTCTTGCGGAGCAGCTGCGCAGAAATGCCGAGGCACAACTTCGTTTGCTTACAGAGAGCAAGAGCCTGATTCAATCCGATTTCTACTCCTATCGATACTTTGCCAGCGAAGGATTCCTTCCGGGATACAACTTCCCCCGACTGCCCTTGTCCGCCTACGTTCCTGGACGAAGGATTCGGCGTGGAAGAGATGAATTTCTGTCCAGACCGCGCTTTCTCGCCATATCCGAGTTCGGTCCGCGCTCCATTATCTATCATGAGGGTTCACGCTACATCATCAACCAAGTCATTCTACCTGCTCGTGATACTGAAGAGCTGCATACGGCAGCTGCAAAGGTCTGTCAGCACTGCGGCTATCTGCATCCCCATGCGGAAAGTGAGATATACGACACTTGCGACCAGTGTCACAGGGACCTGCACGCCCCGATACGGCAGCTTTTCCGGCTTGAAAACGTGGTTACCAAACGGCGTGACCAGATCAACTGCGATGAAGAAGAGCGTCTGCGATTGGGGTATGAAATCAAAACGGTTTTGCGGTTTGCCGAGCGAGGCGGCAAACCGTCCTACCATGTTGGTCATGTGAAAAGCCAAGGACAAAACCTTGTTCAGTTGTGCTATGGAAGTGCCGCAACTTTGTGGCGTATCAACCTTGGCTGGGCTCGAAGGGCGGATAAAAACCAGTGCGGCTTTGATCTGGACATCGAGCGCGGGTATTGGCGACGCCACGAAGCCGAAGGAGAGCAAGATAGCGATCCCATGACGCCCAAAACCGCCAAGGTCATTCCCTACGTGGAAGATCGCAAAAATTGCCTGCTGGTAGAGTTCACTCGTGAATTGGAACAAGGTGTCATGATCACCATGCAGGCCGCGCTTAAAAACGCCATCCAGGCGTATTATGAGCTTGAGAGCAACGAACTGGCCGCCGAGCCGCTTCCTGATCGAACGAACCGCCAAAGAATTCTGCTTTACGAATCCACGGAAGGCGGCGCTGGCGTGCTGCGAAAAGTGCTCGATGACAAAAATGCTCTGCCCCGTATCGCCAAAGAAGCCTTGCGGATTTGCCATTTTGATCCTGAAACGGGCGCTGATCTTCGCAGGGCGCCTCACGCCAAGGAAGATTGCGAGGCTGCCTGCTACAACTGCCTGATGTCCTATACGAATCAGATGGACCACTCGATGCTCGATCGACATTCGGTCAAAGAGCTGCTGCTGGAAATGACCTCATGCAGCGTGGAAACATCTCCCGGAGTCCGCCCCCGCGCTGAGCATCTCCAAGCGTTGCTCAATCTTTGCGCCTCGCAGTTGGAGCGGGAGTGGTTGCAGCTCATCGAGGCCAACAACTTGCGGTTGCCCTCGCATGCGCAGAAGCTGATCGAGAATTGTGGAACGCGCCCGGACTTTTTATATGAAAAGCAACAAGTCGCGGTGTACATCGATGGGCCGCCTCACGATTATCCCGATCGTCAGGAGCGCGACAAGACGCAGACGAACTGCATGGAAGATACCGGATGGACCGTCATCCGCTTTGGCTATCGCGACGACTGGAAAGCCATCATCGATCGCAACCCTGGGACATTCGGAGGTCGAGCGTGAGATTTGCTGTCGGCTCCCTTATCGAGGCCAGGGGGCGCGAATGGGTTGTTCTGCCGGAATCCAGTGAGCAATTGATCCTTGCCCAACCATTGGGGGGCACTGACGACGAGGTAACCGGCATCTGTACCAACCTGGAGCAGGTTGCGTCGGCACAATTCAAACGGCCAGACCCCAACTACCTCGGCGACTATCACTCTTGCACGATGCTTCGCAACGCACTGCGCCTGGGCTTTCGCTCCAGCGCCGGTCCGTTTCGCTGTTTCGGGAAAATCGCTGTTGAGCCTCGCCCTTACCAGCTTGTGCCTCTGTTGATGGGCATGAAGCTGGACCCCGTGCGCTTGCTCATTGCCGATGATGTTGGCGTGGGAAAGACCATAGAAGCCATGCTGGTTGCCCGCGAATTGATCGACAGGGGCGAGTGCAGGCGCTTGACCGTCCTCTGTCCGCCGCACCTGGCCGAGCAGTGGCAGAAAGAGCTTCGAGAAAAGTTCCACATCCCTGCCGAACTGGTTTTGTCCAGCACGGTGCGGCGACTGGAGAAGCGCTGCGGCATCGGCGAATCCCTTTACGAGGTCTACCCTTATACCGTCACATCCATCGATTACATCAAAGCTGACCGCCGACGCAGCGAGTTCATCCGCACTTGTCCGGAACTGGTCATCGTTGACGAAGCGCACGGCTGCGCCCAGGAAGAGGGCCGGCACCGCGGCCGGCATCAACGCTACGAGCTTGTTCGCGAGCTCGCTGCCAACGGTGGCAGGCACATGATTTTCGTCACCGCCACCCCGCACAGCGGCAAAGAGGCCGCCTTCCGCTCCTTGCTCGGCTTTCTTGATCCCGAATTCACGCAACTTCCTGAGGACATTTCCGGCAAGGAAAACGAACCGGTACGGCGCAGGATCGCGGCCCACTTCATCCAGCGTCGCCGCAAGGACATCAGGGTCTTTCTGGACACGGAAACCGTTTTCCCGGAGCGTGAGCAGCCGGACGAAGACCCCTACTACACGCTCACTCAGGAGTACAAACAGCTTTTCGAGCGTGTGCTGCATTACGCGCGCGAGATCGTTCATGATGAGACTGGCGGCCGTCATCGCATGCGCGTCCGCTGGTGGTCGGCCCTGGGCCTTCTGCGCGCTCTGGCCTCCAGCCCGGCTGCAGCAGCGGCTACGCTTCGCAGCCGGAGCGCCGCGGCAGAAACCAAAACTGCAGAAGAGGCCGACGCCGTAGGCCGTCGTCTGGTCATGGATCAGCATGATGCCGATTCTCCGGACGCCAGCGACATCACACCCGGCGCCGGGCACGCGCAGGGGGAAGAAACGGATTCGGCCATGAGCCGCCGACGTCTGCTCGACCTGGCCCGAGAAGCGGACACTCTTCATGGCGCGAGCGATGCCAAGCTGCAAACCGCCATCCCCTTGATCAAGGAACTCCTGAAGGACGGTTTCCAGCCCATTGTCTTCTGTCGCTTCATACAAACCGCCGAATATGTAGCTGAAAGCCTGCGGGGCGCCTTGCCCAAGAAGGTGGCTGTAATCGCGGTGACAGGCAAGCTCCCCCATGAAGACCGCGAGCAGCGCGTGCTCGAACTCGCCCAATCCGCACAGCGCGTCCTGGTCTGCACAGACTGCTTGAGCGAGGGCATCAACCTGCAGGAGCATTTTGACGCTGTTTTCCATTACGACCTGAACTGGAATCCCACGCGCCACGAGCAACGCGAAGGCCGCGTGGACCGCTTCGGCCAGCCCAAACCCATCGTGCGTTGTCTGACCTTGTACGGCATCGACAACCAGATCGACGGCATCATCCTCAACGTCCTGCTCAAGAAGCATCGCAGCATTCACAAGTCCCTTGGCATCTCCGTGCCCGTGCCGGCCGACAGCGACACCGTGATCGAAGCCATTTTTGAGGGGCTCTTGTTGCGCGAACAGACTGGAACTCCCGACCAATTACTCCTGCCGGGGTTCGATGCATTGTTGAAAAGCGATGCCGCCAACAAACGCTTCCAGACAGAATGGGACAACGCCACCGAGCGAGAAAAGCGCTCCAGGACCATGTTCGCCCAGGAAGCCTTGCAGGCTCGTGTGCAGGACATTGCCCGGGAATTGCAGGCCGTGCGGGACGCCGTGGGCACGAGCAAAGATGTTGCAGCCTTCGTGCGACAAGTCCTGGGGGAGCACGGCGCTTCGATTGTCGAGCAGCCCTCGTATTCCGTGTTTGACGTGAAAAATGCCCCGCAAGCCCTGCGCGAGCTGTGCAATAATCTGGAGACCTTCAGGGCGCGCTTTGACTTGCCCGTTGGTGACAATGTGCTCCATCTCTCACGCACGCACCCCATTGTGGAAGGTCTGGCCACGTATGTACTCAATGCCGCGCTCGACAACGAAGAAAGCGCCATCGCCCGGCGTTGCGGAGTGATCAGGACGAATGCTGTTTCCCGCAGGACCACGCTCTTGCTCTTGCGCCACCGCTTTCACATCATTACGCGCAAGGACGACCAGGAGCGTCAGCTTCTTGCTGAAGACAGCCAGATCGTGGGCTTTACAGGCGCCCCCACAGAGGCGGTCTGGATCGATGCAGACCAGGTCGATGCCTTGCTCATGGCCAAACCCACGCGCAACATCATCCGTGAACATGCGGCAGGCTTCATCCAATACGTGCTTGACGACATCCAGACCCTGGAGCCACGGTTGGAGCTCTACGCCCAGGAGCGGGGGGAAGAGCTGCTGTCTGCACACCGCCGCGTGCGAGACGTGGCAAAGTGGAAAGGCATGCGCCATGAAATGCGGCCGGAACTGCCCCCGGATGTCCTCGGCATCTACGTCTTCCTTCCGGATGGCGGGGGGCTGTAATGAGCAGCAACAGGGACAACTTTCCGAGCATCCGGACGGAAGGGGCAATCCTGCCCATGGACCTGTTGCGGCGCATCCTTGATGCTGACCGCGACATCCCCGGCATCCGCCCCGAAGACTACCACCTGGCCCCATCAGAACGCCTCAACGAAGTGGCCACGCGGGCCTGGAACCGCCTGCAGGGTGCGTGGCAAGGCTTCAAGGAGGCCATGGAAAAGCTGCCGGAGTCCGACAGCGGCACAAGCCTCACCCGCGAACGCTGGCTGCTCATCCTCTTCCAGGAGCTGGGCTACGGCAGGCTCACCACGCGCAAGGCTCATGAAAGCGGCGGCCGAAGCTACCCCATCAGCCATGCCTGGCAGAACACGCCCATCCATCTGGTTAGTTTCCGCCAGGAGCTGGACAGACGCACGCCGGGACGCGCCGGCGCCTCGCGCGTCAGTCCGCACAGCCTGGTTCAGGAGTGGCTCAATGCCTCGGCCGACCACCTCTGGGGGCTCGTCTCCAATGGCCTGAGCCTGCGCCTTCTGCGCGACAATGTCTCACTCACCCGCCAGGCCTACGTCGAATTCGACCTTCAGGCGATGATGGACGCCGAAGCCTACAGCGATTTCTTGCTTTTCTTTCTGCTCTGCCACCAATCCCGCGTTGAAGTGCCAGAGGGCAAGACCCCGGAGCATTGCTGGCTGGAGAAATGGTACACTACGGCCATCGAGCAGGGCGTGCGCGCGCTGGATCAATTGCGCGACGGTGTCCAAAGGGCCATCGAGGCCCTGGGCGGCGGATTTCTGGCCTGCCCCGCCAATGTCGCCTTGCGCGAAAAACTGCGCCGGGGCGATCTTGCCACGCAAGACTACTACCGGCAGGTCCTGCGCCAGGTCTATCGCCTGCTCTTCCTCTTTGTCGCGGAAGACCGTGAATTGCTCGCCGATCCAGCGGCTCCGGCCGAGGCCCGTGCGCTCTACCAGAACCACTATGCCACCACGCGTATCCGTGCCCTGGCCGGAAAGACACGCGGCACGCGGCACCCCGATCTCTGGCGGGCGCTGCGCCTCGTGCTCGAGAACTTGTTCGCGGGCTGTCCCGAACTGGCCCTGCCGGCCTTGGGCGGGTTTCTCTTCGCACCGGCCGCAACCCCGGACCTCAACGGGCAGGATATTGCCAACGCCGATCTGCTCAGGGCTGTTCGGGCCTTGACCTACACCGTGGAAGGCAACATCCGTCGCCAGATCAATTACCGCAACCTCGGCCCGGAGGAGCTGGGCAGCGTGTACGAGTCCCTGCTGGAAATGCACCCCGTCATCCACATGGACGCCTCCAGGCCCGAGGACCGCTTCGTGTTGACAACGGGCGCCGGCTCCGAGCGCAAGACCACGGGCTCTTATTACACGCATTCCAGCCTGGTCAATTGCCTGCTCGATTCCGCCCTCGACCCAGTGCTCGACGAAGCCGTGCGCCAGGAAAATCCGGAAAACGCGCTGCTCAGGCTGAAGGTCTGCGACCCGGCCTGCGGCTCCGGCCATTTCCTCATTGCTGCGGCTCACCGCCTGGCCAAACGCCTGGCCGCCATCCGCTCGGGGGAAGAAGAGCCCGCGCCCGAGCACTATCAGCATGCCCTGCGCGACGTTATCGCCCGCTGCATCTACGGTGTGGACATCAATCCCATGTCCGTGGAGCTGTGCAAGGTCAGCTTGTGGATGGAAGCCATGGAACCGGGCAAGCCCCTGGCCTTTCTCGATCACCACATCAAGTGCGGCAACAGCCTGCTCGGCGCTACGCCGGCGCTTCTGGAACGCGGCATCCCCGACGAGGCCTTCAAACCCATCGAAGGCGACGACAAGGCCCTGTGCGCGAAATGGCGCAAGGAAAACAAGCGCGAACGCGAGGGCCGCAAGGAAGACCCCAAGGGCAGCGTGAAGAAACAGGCGAGCTTGTTGTTTGACGCAAACGAGCCCTACGTGCGCCTGGGCGACCTCGCGGCCAGCGTGGACGCCATAGACGCCCTCTCGGACGACACGCTGCAAGACGTGCAGGCAAAGGAACGCCGCTACCAGGAACTGGCCACCTCCGCGAGCTACCGCCAGGGGCGGCTCTGGGCGGACGCCTTCTGCGCCGCCTTTGTCTGGAAAAAGACCAAGGAGTTCGACTACCCCGTCACCGAGTTCGAATTCCGCAAAATACGCAACAACCCGCACGCCACAGCGCCCTGGATGCACGACGAGATCATCAGGCTTTCCGAACAGTACAAGTTCTTCCACTGGCACCTGGAATTCCCCGATGTCTTCAAACCCAAGCCCAAGAAGGATATCGCCGAGGACGACGTCACCGGCTGGAGCGGGGGTTTTGACTGCGTGTTGGGGAATCCGCCGTGGGAGCAAATACAATTTGAAACCAAGAACACCTCTACTTGTGAAGCAGACTTAAGTCTCACAAAGCGTTATATAGAAGCGATATCATGTTTTATGTCTAACTCTGGCAGATTACCCTTAACCGCAGTCGGGAAAACTAACACCTATTCTTCTTTTGTTGAACTTTCTCTCCAACTACTCTCAGAAGATGCATTTACTGGGCTTGTCGTACAAGCAGGAATCGTAACAGATAAGACAAATGGCATCCTTTTTCAAAAAATTGTTAAAGACAAAGCACTTATCTCTTCAATTGGCTTTGACAACACTAATAAGACTTTTTTCCCAGATGCAAAATCATCACTGAGATTTTGCCTTCTGACTTTAAATAAAAACAAAAAAAATGAAAATACCGATGTTGTTTTCGTTTTTTTAGCTAAGACTCTGGAAGAGTCTAGAGCACCGGAAAGACGTTTTGCATTGAATACAAATCAAATTTTGAATTTGAACCCGAGAACCGGTACTGCACCAGTCTTTCTTTGTCCAAAGGATGCTCTAATTACGAGCATGGTGTACAACCGGTTTCCAATTGTCAAAGATGAATGCTTGACCACGAATGACAGCTGGAATGTTGAGACGCGCCAGGGGCTTTTTAATATGGGATCACATAAACATTTATTTCATAACTACTTTGAGCCCCATCTTCTCCCTTTATACGAAGCAAAGATGACAGAATGGATTGATCACCGCGCTTCAACGTATAATGACAGTGATATCTTAGAAGGAGTTGACAATAGACACAAAGAGAATCCATTGTTCACAAACTCACCTCGCTATTGGGTGACACCAGAATCGGTTCATAAGCAAATTGGGAAAAGATTCCATGGAGGATGGCTCCTTGGTTGGCATAGAATTACCGACACAAACACTATGTCACGCTCAGTGATTCCTGTAGTATTGCCTGTTAGTGGTGTGGCCGATGGAATTGGTTTAGTGTTTTCTAATCATCCCTTACTTCCAGTATTTGCTGCAATGATGTCAAGTACAATATTTGATTATATAGCCCGGCAAAAAATTGGAGGAACTCATCTCGACCAGTATCATTTTGAGCAATTACCGGCAATTTTGCCGAATTATTTCGTGGAAACGGCTTCATGGAACATGAAATTTGATTGTTCACAATGGCTAGCTTTGCGTATTTGTGAACTAGTTTACGTTTCATGGGACCTGCAGTACTTTGCAAAGAGCTTAAGCTACTATGGTTCACCATTTAAGTGGGACAACGAAAGAAGATTTATTTTACGCTGCGAACTGGATGCCGCCTTTTTTCATCTCTACCTGCCCGCTACGTCTGAAGGAGATTGGCACCAGGTTGAAGGCGTGACGGACGAGGAACTGTCCCGCCTCACGGACGCTATCCCGACCCCTCGCCACGCAGTGGACTACGTCATGGAGACCTTTCCCATTGTCAAACGCAAGGACGTGAAGGCGCACGGCCATTATCGCACTAAAGACACCATCCTCGAAATCTATGACGCCATGGCCGAGGCCATGCGCACGGGCAGCCCCTATCAGACCCGCCTGGACCCGCCCCCAGGGCCGCCCGTGGATGAAAATGGCGACTTCATCCCCATGGAGCGCTGGGATCGCGAAGCCTGGCCATCACACATTCACCCCCCCAGGGAAGAAGCAAGGCCAAAGCGCACGCGCCCCTTGAGCAGGGAGGATTTGCCTTACCTAGATTATCTCGAATCCGAGCGCACAGCCTGGGTCTTTCTCCTCGCCCCGCATTTTGTTCTCCTCAAGCCCGGGCTGTCGTTTGATGATTATGTGATCATGGCCCTCTTTGCGACCACGCCAGAGCTGGGCCGTGACCTGCTCCAGGACGCAGAGCAGCGGATGCTGCAGCAGGCCTTGGAGGCCGCGGGCCTGCACGACCTCCCCAGCGGGGATACCATCAAAAAGAACATCGTCAAAGATTTGTTAGAAAAGAATGGATTGCAAATCGATATCAAGACGCGAACATGTCGCCTCGCCCAGGATTTCAATCTGCGAAACGTTCCAGAAGTCGATACTATTGCGCATTACGCTTATCTTATTCTTGACAGAGACAGGGCAAGTAGGGAGAATTCGATAGACAGAGAAAAAAGCAAGACCATGCACAAAGAGATTGATCGACTGCTTAAGGCTTCGTAGGAGGGGAAATGACCGCAGGACTGGGAGCACGACTGCATCTCGTGGCAGGTGAACCACGGCTGTGGCTTCGTCGGCTCGTGCTCCTGAAGGCGCCTGACTTCTCCGCCGTCATTCGCGACATCCCCTTGAAGCGGGGCCTCAACATCGTCCTTGGCTTTGGCGAAGAAACCGAGGACACTTCAGACGAACTCGGGTCCTCATCCTTCATTCGCAGCGGCCACTCCGTGGGCAAGACCACCTTTTGCCGCCTCGTGCGCCATATTCTGGGCGAGGACACCTTTGGAACAAAGCGTGCGCAAGAGCGCATCCGCTCTTGCTTTCCCCAGGGCTGGGTAGCGGCGGAAGTTGTGGTGGACGGCTCCTCCTGGGCCGTAGCCCGCCCTTTCTCCACGAATTCCCTGCCGAAAACAAAGCCGGAAGCGCGTGTTGAAGACCTCTTTGCACCGAACTTCGCGGGCGTGCGCATGGATGAGTACCAGGCTGCCCTGGCTCGCCTGCTTCCGCCCCATTGTGACCTGCCAAGCATGACCTTTGAGTGGCGGCATCTGCTCGCCTGGCTCAGTCGTGACCAGGAAGCCAGGCTGCGCAATTTCTGGACCTGGCGCGAGTCCGATGCTGAATCCGGCGTGCGCTTCAAAAAACCCGTGGAACACCCCAAGCATCTGGCCAGGGGCGTACTCAAACTGCTCTCTCCGGAAATCCAGGAACTCGAAGACCATGTGACCGAGCTGCACGTGTGTCACAAGCAGGCAGTGGACGAACGCGAGCAACTGGAGAACGAACCACGACTTAGGCAAATGGACCTGAAACGCAGGCTAAGCCAGTTGCTCCCGAATAATCCACCTTCCCCCATCGACAATTCCAAGCCCATGTTCAGCCTTGAGATGCTCGTGAAGAATGAACTCCTTCGCTTGCGTTCAGAAATCAAAGCCCGGGAGCAGGATCTGGATGCCACGGATGACAAGATATCACGGCTCGATTCCGTTCTGCGAAGCAAGGAAAAAGAGATTTCCCTGCTTTTGGCGGCAGAAGAACGACGAGATGCGATGATCGAAGTTTTAAAAGACGATGATGATCCTGATGAAAAAAGGTTGCAAAAGCTTGAGCAGGAAATGAAGGATCAATGCGCATATGTTCCTGAAATCAAGATCGAACAATGTCAATATGCCATAGACTACCTTGCGAAGCGTAGAGCACGAAAAAATGTTTCAAAAATTGGGACATATAAAGACCAGATGCATGGCCAGAGAGCTGCACAGGAGTTACAACAAGAAAATGAAGCCGCCAAAGCTGATCTTGCGCAAGAACGTTCAGAGCTCTCAAGCATACAAGCTTTCAAGGATAAGCTGCGCCTGGACAGAACGCGAATCAGAAGCGAGTTGGACGATCTGGAAAGGAAATGCGAGGACCTGAGCCGCATCTGTGAAGAGTACGGCAATAATGAAGCCATTCTCGCCGGCACAGTGGAGAACCACGAGCTGAGCAAGGCGCAAGAGGAAGAAGCAACCCTCGCCGTGGACCTTGCCGACGCAGAGGCCCGGCTCAAGAAAGCCAGGCAGGACGCCCTCGTCCACGGCGATACCGTCCGCGAGGTCTTTTCCGACCTCGTGCGATACACCTTCGGGGCGGCGTATTCCGGAGATATCCAGCACGACAACGATCTCTGCTTCCGCGTGCTCGAAAGCGGCGAACAAGCCGGCGCCGTGGTGGACACCCTGGCTACCATCCTGGGCGACATTACAGCCATGCTCTGCGCCGGCCATGGTGCCTCGTATCACCCCGGCTTCCTCATCCACGACAGCCCCCGCGAAGCCGATCTCAATCACCGCCTCTACACACGCCTGCTGACCCTGATGTGGACAGTGACCAGTGACTGTGGCGGCCCGGTGGAAGCACCCTTCCAGTATATCCTGACAACGACTACCAAACCTCCTGACGATGCGGCAAAGAGCATCTGCTTGCAAATGAAGGCCTGGCCGGAGAAAGAGATGTTGTTGGGAAGAAGACTGAATTGTCAATCTGAACTGGAGCAAGGTGTTCTTGAATTTTCAACACAATAATACAGGAACGTCTCAATGAAACTATCGGAAACTGAAGCTGGAATAAACTGGATCAAGCAGTTTCCAGAGTCAGAACAGTATTTGGCTATCAGCCTGATAGACTCTCTAACGCGTGTTACGAGAGATGAATTCTGTCAAGACTTAATATCGTTAATTGCGCAATGCGCAAAGGACGCTGATGGGCCAATAGGCTTGTACGCTGAAAGAGAGCTTCATGGAAATCCGCTGTATAAAGAGCAAGCATTGCATGATGGA
The DNA here is from genome assembly GCF_055388615.1 of Desulfovibrio biadhensis. NCBI lineage: Bacteria > Pseudomonadati > Thermodesulfobacteriota > Desulfovibrionia > Desulfovibrionales > Desulfovibrionaceae > Desulfovibrio > Desulfovibrio biadhensis. The sequence continues at coordinate 3,537,555 of NZ_AP042477.1, read as the reverse complement.
AAGAGCAAGCGGGCCGTAGGAAAAGGACCAAAACTATTAAAAAATCCATCTTCGGAAGTCGGCAGTGAAGGTATTGTTTCAAACATAATAACTTCGTTGTGCCGCCAAGACAAAAGCAAATTCTTGAATCACCCAGGACCTGATGAAATAAGATCAAAAAAAGTGCGCAAATTTTACTTGATTTCTGATTTGATTGGAAGTGGCAAGCGCTGTTATGACTATTTACAAAGCGCTTGGCGGGTAAAAAGCGTAAAAAGTTGGCGTTCAATGAAGCTTTTATCTTTTACTGTTATTGCCTACGCAGCCACGCAACAAGGCGAGAAGTCCGTGAAGTCTCATCCTTGTGCTCCCCTCGTGAATTACGTCAAACCTTGCCCTACCATTGACTCTGAATTCGACTCAGAATATGCCTATAAAATGAAAGGGTTCTGCATGCGTAATGATCCGCATGGAAAGCCTACATTAGGCAGCGTAGGGTTTAAGGGTACAGGCGCGCTGATCATTTTCCCGCATGGATGTCCAAATAATGCACCATTGTTGCTCCATAAAATAGTTGAGGGGAGCCGCATTGAGCCGCTTTTTAGAGAGGGCGTAACCTTTGATATTGGACATGCATTTGTTGGTCAAGATCGAATTGGTGCACTGAAGATGCAATTGGCGAATATTAAAGAAGGTGAACTTGCAAAAGGCGAATGGGTATTTCAGACCAATGAGACTGGGCGGGCATTGATTCTTTTTTTAGCTGCAACGAAAAGGCGATCATATAATGAGCAGGCTGTTGCCCTTAGGACGAAGTTTTCCGTTCCGGAAGTCCGAATATTAAATAAACATGCCTTGGACCTTGGGCTTGTCAACCAAGAAGGCAGGTTGACTGAAATTGGCTACCGGATGCTTCGAAAGGCACGCTCGCTAAAAGAGCCAAGGGAAACAATTGCGGATAACAGCGATTACATGTATTATCCAAAATCACTGAGGGCGCCGAGAGGTGATTCTAGTTAACACCTGTTTTCAGGTGGCGGCGGTCCGTTATCCCGGGCCGGCAGGGAGCGCAGATTACTGCGTATCCTCGAATAAGCTCCTGCTTAGAAGCAACTTTTGGGACAACCCTCGGGCGCTACGGTGTCTTGCTAGGGCTGTCCCAAATCTTACCTCATGCGAGTCAAAGTAGATGTCCACTTGGCGCCCTCAGGAATACAAAAAGCACGGTCAACTAAAGGGTGTTGACCCTGACGTCTTGTCCAACGCTATTCGAATCGGCGATTCCATTGCTACAACTAATCCCAATCTGCCACCGATTTTTACACTTAAGCATTTTTCAGAACTAGTCGATGTTCGTTATAACTATCTGCGAAATATCATCTCTCGAAAACATGAGAATCCATATCGGACCTTTAGAATTCCCAAAAGCGATAATGTTGCCAAATCGAGAGGTTTCAGAGTTATCTGCGTGCCTGACTGGCCTTTACTGAAAACGCAACAATGGATTACAAGGAATATACTGGCTCATGTCAAACCGCATCATGCAAGTTTTGCATTTTCCAAAGGAAGTAGTATTTATTGTGCTGCCAAATTGCATTGCGGGTGCAAATGGCTAATCAAACTCGATGTGAAAAATTTTTTTGAGTCAATATCTGAGATAAATACTTACAACATCTTCAGAGGCTTTGGGTACGAGCCCCTTTTAGCCTTTGAACTCGGGCGCATATGCACCAGAATAGGAAGTCAAAGCAATTTTTACGATCGGCAATGTTGGGTAAATCGAAAATTCAATGCTAAAATCTTGCCAATAAAAGCTTATTTCAATCATAAAATTGGGCATCTTCCCCAGGGAGCACCTACAAGCCCCATGCTTTCCAATCTAGTAATGCAGCCGTTTGACGAAAAGGTTTTATCAATCGCCAATCAACACGATTTGATCTACACACGATATGCTGATGATATTTGCTTATCAACTATGAACAATCACTTTTCTCGGAAGTCTGCTTCACAAGTTATTGGCACTATATATTCAATGCTCTGGGAGTACGGACTGTCACCTAATACAACTAAAACACGGGTCTCTCCACCTGGTGCAAGGAAGATTGTGTTAGGGCTTATTGTAAACGACAAAGCCCCACGCCTTACCCGGCATTTCAAATCTCGACTGCGTCAGCATTTTCATTACTTGCTCCATCAAGATTTTGGCCCTTCAAAACATGCACATAAGCGCGGGTTTGATACGGTTTGGGGCTTGCGTAATTACATTCAGGGGCTTTTGGCATATGCAAAACAAATAGAACCAGATTTTGCTGAGACGTATCATCAAAAAATGAAAAAAATCGAATGGCCATTTTGACTACCCTAGATGACTTTTTTGTCTCCAATTTGCCATCATCCTCGTCTCTTGCTTGCGCGGTCGACCTCCGAAATACTTTAGGAGTTTTAATTACTGTCAGAAAGTTTTTATACTTTATCCAGGTCATTTGTGTAGCGGAGCTATATTTAGACATTTTCTGGATAAACTTTTAAAATTATTTGGCATTAGCCCGTATTCAGTTTAATGACACAGCCCTTAAAGGGTGGACGAAGTGACCCGCGCGAGCTGACACAGAGCTTCCGCACCCAGGATCATATCCAGCGCATTGTAGCCGCCTGTCAGGCTTTCGATGACAGGGAAAGCTTTGCCCGGGTGGTAGGCAATGACGAGATCCGGGAGAAAAGCGGCAGCCTCAGCACCCCGCTCTACGTTCGGGCTGACAACGGAAACGGTAATGGCAACGGCGCGATCGAAACCGTCAGCCTCAAGCAGGCCATTGCAAACTGGCAGGAAAGCTCGCGAGTTCTCAGAATGTCCATGGAAGAACTACTCGGCAATTTGTGATTTTATTAACCTGATAGGTTAATACTTCTTGACGGAGATCAGGTTTGGACATATTCTTCAACACCAGGAAGCGGGAGAAAGAGTTCAATGAGGGAGCGCAGCTCGACAGGATTCACGGAGCCAAACGAGCCAAGAAGATTCGCCTTCGAATGAAGGCATTGCGAGCTGCTGAAACCCTTTACGACTTAGGACCACCGTACTCGAAGCCTGAACGGTGTCACGAATTGAAAGGAAACCGAAGGGGCCAGCTCTCCGTGGACCTGGACCACCCCTATCGTCTGATTTTCACTCCCGCTCATGATCCGGTCCCCACACACGAGGATGGCGGACTGGACTGGGCCCAGGTGACCGCCATCAGAATCCTGGGAGTGGAGGATACCCATGAGTAGCGCGCAAAATAGCAAGTTCGTCCCTGATTACCTGGTCACACCCGGCGAAGTGCTCGAAGAGTACCTCGAAGAACTCGGCATGACCCAGGCCGAGCTTTCAGACAGAACGGGTCTTGCCAAAAAGACCATCAACGAGATCATCAAGGCCAAGTCGCCCATCACGCCAGAAACGGCCTTGAAGCTGGAGCGGACCCTGGGCCGGCCATCGCATTTCTGGAGCAACCTGGAACGGCAGTACCAGGAGGATCGTACACGGCTTGCAGAGCAAGAGCGCATGGAATCGTATCTGGAATGGCTCGCCCAGGTCCCGGTCAAGGATATGGCCAAGCTGGGGTGGATACCCAAGCTCAAGGACAAGTTCGAACAACTCGACGCGGTGTTGCGCTTCTTTGGCGTGTCATCACCCCGGCAATGGGAAACAGTCTGGCGCGAGTACCAGGTCGCCTACAGACAGACTGAGCGCTTTGAGAAATGCGCAGAAGCAGTCTCAGCATGGCTGCGTCAAGGTGAACACCAGGCGCAGCAGATCGAGTGTGCCCCATATGATCGCAAACGTTTTCTGGCCGTCCTCGACGAAGTGAGAGGATTGACCAGGGAGGGCCCAGAAGCATTTGTCCCAAAGCTCGAGGAGCTGTGCGCCTCTACCGGAGTTGCGGTGGTGTTCGTGCCCGAATTGCCAAAAATTGGCATCTGGGGGGCAACACGCTGGCTTGGTGACAAGGCGGTCATCCAGCTCAGCCTGAGATATAAGAGTAACGATCACCTCTGGTTCACTTTCTTCCATGAGGCCGGGCATATCGTCAAACATGGCCGAAAAGAGGTCTTCATAGAAGGTAAAGGTCTGAACGGAGAGAAAGAGGAGGAGGCCAATGCATACGCCCGCGATAAGCTCATCCCACCGGCCCAGATGCGTCGATTGATGAAGAGCGGCAGGCCTACCCTGGCAGCCATTAAGCGCTTCGCTGAGGACATCGGCATTGCGCCGGGTATCGTGGTGGGGCGGCTACAGCATGACGAAGTCTTGCCTCGTGATACTGGTAATCGTCTGAAGATCTTTTTTACGTTTGTTTAATAACATGCCGTAAATGAATAGGGGGATGTTGTGCGATGGACTTTGTCGCCTAATGACCAATTCGCCTTGATGGATAAGATTCACTCGGCGTTGCGTCATGCTTTCAGAAAACCAGCGCAGCATGAGCCGCAGCTTGTAGCTAATCTAGTGTGGCACCTGCCAAGTCATATGAACACCGTCACGCTCTCTGGTGGTAATTCATTGAAGACGGGCGGTGTGTTTGTGCATGCGCAGCCACGTGTGACAGCCCCGAGCTTTCCTGACGCGAAGCGTAGATCTGTGGAAATTGGTGATCTCCTACTGTTGCGGACGAGATACCAAGGCGGATCACTTGTTGATCGACGAGCTATGCTCTTGCAAGCCAAGAAGATAAACAATCTGTCGACAAGGACCGACAACAAAAACCAGCACCACCTATATGGGCTCTTCGACGTTTCGTGTGGAATTCATTTTCCGACAACGATGTCGCCAAGTGGTGCAGCAATGAGATAGATCATGGTTATAAAATTTGCCGGATTTCTATACCCCCTGGCCCTTGCACGTGCAGCTTGGAACAGGCCGTTTAGTCCCTCTAGCCGAGCATTTGTGTGCCATGATCGCCAACGATAGAGGATACGGTCCAAGTGCTTTTCGAAAGTGCGCAATGCTATCCTGACCGAGCTGAGAAGCGGCTCTTCCTGTACTTTATTGCAGGCATAATTGATAAAATTCGTCGCTCGCCATTTCGCCGCATGGCTGGTTTCCGCTTGCCGTATTCACCGCAGCTGTTCCTTGATTCGATATGCGATACCAGTCGCGTATGCTTCACTCTCCAGCTCCTGAAGCGCCTCAGCCTGTGTTTATGTTTTGGCAGTTTCACGCCCTTTGAGTATAGTGCGCGGTGATTTTTGGACAGAAATAGCCCTTGCTTTTAGGTGTGAATCTCCGTGAAGATCTGCAACGGAGGTTTGAGCAGATGCGTAAGAGCTATTCAAAGGATTTCAAGGCAAAGGTGGCTTTTGAGGCTATGCGTGAGGATCGGACATTGGCGGAACTGTCAAAAATATATGATGTTCACCCGAATCTGATTCGCAAATGGAAAGAGCAGGCACTTGCGTCCCTGCCCGAGGCCTTCGCCCGCGGCAAAAGCCAGGACCAAAAGGACTTTGAAGCCAAGGAAGCCGAATACCTCAAAACCATCGGCCAGCTTACCATGGAACGCGATTACCTCCAGAGGGCGTTCACCAAGATTCAACCAGAGCTGAAAAAAAAACGAAACCGCTCGTGAACCGCGTCGAGGAATTGCCAGTGAAGCGCCAATGCGAGTTGATCGACCTGCCGCGCTCCTCTTTCTACTCGCGGTCGGCAATGCCTGGCCCGCCCGAGCAGAATATGCTCCTTGAGCAGGCGCTTTTTGACATCCACGAGCGTTATCCGTTTTACGGCTATCGCAAGGTGGTGTGCGAACTGCGACACTACGGCGTCTACACCAGCCAATGTGGACTGCGCGAAAAATCAAGACAGATGTTGTAGCAGTTTTTAGGTGCTTTTCTCCTTGGTTGACGCCAATCTGGTCGGCTCTACCGCGCTGTCCGCCAGTGGCCCGCTACTTTTCTCCTCAACCGCAGAACCAGGCCGGCGGCGCTGGGGTTGCGAACGGCACGCTCGCGAATATGCCGTGGCTGCAAGCCCTGTGACGCCGGCCGGCGAGGACGCCACCGCTACGTCATACCTTCATCAAGCTGCCTCCCTCAGTGCCGCGAAGTACACTTCATCCGGCGTCTGATAGCCCAGGGACTGGTGGAACCGTCGGCTGTTGTAAAAAGAAAAATACCGCGCCACACCGCGCCCCAGTTCCGGCACACTTTCGTAGTCATTCAGGTAGATGTCCTCATATTTCAGGCTGCGCCAGAGGCGCTCGACATAGACGTTATCCAGCGCCCGGCCCTTGCCGTCCATGCTGATGGATATGCCGTGGCCAGTGAGAACGCCGATCCATTGCTCGCCCGTAAACTGGCTCCCCTGGTCCGTGTTGAAGATTTCAGGCGGCCCGTATCCATGTATGGCATCTTTTAAGGCATCGACGCAGAACCTGGCGCTGAGCGCATTGCTCAAGCGGTGGCTCAGCACGCGCCGGCTGAACAAATCGACAATCGCTACGAGGTACATGAAGCCCGCCTCAGACCGGATATAGGTGATATCCGTGGCCCAGACCTGATTTGGCCGTGTGATATCCAGACCGGCCAGAAGATACGGATATTTCGTATGTTCTTTGTTTGGAGCGCTTGTGTTCGGTCCGGGATAAATCGCTCGTATCCCCAGCTTGTTGCGGGCAGTTCTCACCTGCCATTGGGCTGCGTGAAAAGTCAAGACAGATTTTGTAGCCGTTTTTAGGTGCACTTCTCCATGTCATTAACGCCAATCTGCTTCCACTCCTGCCATCTTCCATTGACCAGCGACGTTTCACTACAAGCAACCAACCAGGCCGGCGGCGCTGGGGTTGCCAATGGCACGCTCGCGAATATGCCGTGGCTGCAAGCCAAGTGACGCCGGCCGGAGCGGACGCCGCCTCTTCGTCATTTCCTCAAGCTGACCTCCCCCCATTTTTTGGACCAGGCTCTATGAGAGGATTGTCACCCAGGTCTGGGTTTCAGCAGGGGGACGGTGGAGGGAGGGCGTAGCCCGACCGGAGCCGGCCCCCTGCCGTGCAAACTCCTCAGGCGTCAGATTGCCCAGCGAACTGTGCGGTCGCAGGGTGTTGTACTGTAAAGTCCCCGTTCTTAGGGCAAATAATCCTGAGAGTTCTTCCCCTCTTTGGTGTGAAAACTCATGCTGAGGCGACTTACATTTCAAGTCCACCCATATCCTTACCCAACTTTAGAAGCACACGCGCTATTTCCCTTTCGGCGTCACGTTCTCCAAAATAGCGTTCAAGCGCATTAACAACGGCTCCAAGTTTTCGTAATAATTGTTGAGATGTTCTATTTGGCACTGATGTTCTCGAAGAGTCTCCGAGATTTGCTGAAAAACCACGTCCTGCTCTGATAGTCGCTGAGAATATTCCATTTGCATCTTCTCCAGCCCCTCCAGCAAGTGTCGCTCCAGTTCGGTCATGCTCATGGTTCATTGCTCCAGCTTGATGGCTTTGCGGTCGCCAATGGTCCAGCCGCTCTTTCCAGTCGCGTTCTTTGGCAACACGATGAATCGCCCCTCTCTCGTCTCGAGTAATTGAACTCCCCAGGTATCCTGCTCCAGCAGAGAGATTGTCTTTTCCAGGTTCACCTTCTGGCGTCGCAGCTCGGTTATCTGATTCCATTGACTTTCCATGTAACTGCTGGTTGCCTCGCTGAGGCCCCATGCTCCAAGCGCCATACCGATCATCAGGCATGCGCCCAGTGCCACTGACTTCAGCCAGCTCGCTATCATGGCCTTTTGCAGCTTCCCTGTTTGTTGCTCCAGGCGTTGGAGACGGCTCGACACGGTTTCGGTCACGTTCTCGGCCAGGCTGGTGATATCGTTTTCGATTGTAGCCAGTGCGTTTCTCGATGACTCGCTCAAGCTGCGCCGCAAGCTCTCGAACTCGCTCTTCGCGATCTGCTCCAGCGTCTCGCGCTCCTCGCTGATCCTGACTTGGAGCTTGCTCCTCAAGTCGCCAATGCTCACAGTAGACGCCTCCTTTCATCCGAAATCGATTCCCCGAGGCGGGATCCAAGACGGTGAGGTAGTTCTTTCCAATTCGTGGGGTTTCCAGTCCTGCCTCGTGAAGTGAAAGCACCAATTCTGTACGATTGGTCACGATGCCGTTTTCGATGCGTTGGGCAATGTACTCGTGGATGAGCTTGCGCGGGTCTTCAACTGGTGCATCTGGTGAGATAACGCCCCTACGAATATCACGGGCTCTGGCCAAGTCGGTGTGGATCGGCTTGTAGGCCCGCGCACGCTCCGGATCATCCGGCCGCTTCCACCCTTCGCGCCAGTTGTAGAGATCGCGAAACACGTCGAAGTCCTTTTGCCAGCCCGGGGGGCACGGGTTGTACGCCTTGCCCTCATGCAACTCCATGCGAGGAATTACGAAATGGAGTTCGTGGTGGCCGGCGTGGGTATGTCGAACCCAGAGGATATCGTACTGATCCGGTTCGAGCCCTGCGAAGGCCACGGACTCGAAGGAATCCATGAGTTCCTTTTCCTTCTCCGGGGTAATTTCATCGCCAGGCGCGTTCGAAAGCACGCCGGCTGTAAACTTCCAGACGCGATCCTGCGAGTCGATGAGTTGTTTTGTCATCTCGGGATCACCCCGCAACAAATCCGGGGGCTTTGCATCGCGGCCGGTATAGTCCGTCCGGACGAGATAGTTCACGGGCGCGCTCCCTGTCCCTTTTCCATGTGGAAAGACCTTCATGTACATTACGCCCCCTTTCGGAGTTCGCGCAGAATGGCTTCAAGACGCATGACAACGTGAACGGTGTCGATGCCGTCCTTATAGGTGTTCACCCAGCGGGCGAGCTGGTTAACATTGTTTCCGATACGCCCCAGCATGCGGATTCGCTCGCGCTCGCTGGCCGTCTTCCGGACCCGGAATTCGAGAAGACGCCGGCGAATAAGATCCGCCAAAGTCATACCGGCGTCAGCGGCCTTGAGCTCGAAGAGTTCTTTTTCTTCCTTGGAGACGCGAATTTTGATCCACTGATCGCGGCTCATTTTTTCTTACTCGCCGTTGACGTTGCAGGGTTCCAAGGGGCGCAGCCCCTGGCCAGCCCCTGAGTGGGTGTGCCCACGAAGGGTAGGCTGGCCTTGCCCTCTTGAATCCAAGGGCACTGGTCTTTTTGCGCCATTGGAGGTGGCGGCCCTGTTTTCCTTTGCAACCTGCGAAGAATGCGAATTTTCGAATTTACTTCCATCCGACGCGCTTGTTGTCAGCTCGAGTTTCTTCGATTCTTCGCAAACTTCGCAGAGGTGAAATATTTTTTTCGTTCTCCCTCCTTTTGGAGGTTTCTTCTCCTCGACACGGATTTTTCCTGAAGCCGAAAGAGCGTTCATGGCCATGGTCATCTCGGTTCTGGAGATGTGGTTGCCGAAGGCCTTGTACAAGCCCGTCGTATCAAGGCTACCCCCGGCTTTACCAAGCGCATCCATTATACGCTGCTCCAGCGTATCGCCTTCCATGCTGCCGAAAATGAATGCAGCCGAATCTTCGCAAAATCTCCAGAAATCCAGAGCTGCCTGGAGATGCATAGCGCTGACGACGCTTTCACCATCAAGCAGTCCGTATGTTAGCGCGAGCCGTCGCACATAGACCTCGGCACGGTTGAGGATCGCCCCCAGCAATGCAGGGCGGTCATCCGAGATTTTGGGATACGTTTCTTCCCAGAGGTCACGGGCTTTTTTATCAAAACGGACCCGGCCAAGCTTTTGGGATGATTCTAGTGATGCAAGCACCTGCTTTTGAAATCTGCGCAGCTCCACCGATTCAAGCTCTTCAGGAAAAGCAACCTTTTTGGGGCGGCGAACACAAAGCCATAGGAAACGGTTGGCAAAACCGTTGAAGGCCTCGGTGGCGTCGAGTTTCTTCAATAGCTCGTGCAAGGTGATGTGCGAAACGATCCCAATATGAGGGGCGGTGGCCGTGATCTTGTTTGTCTTGGTCAGCGGTTCGACTTTATCGCCATCGAACAGCGCGCGGATGATCGTGGAGAGAATGTTACCTTCCCTGCGCGTACAGGAAAGCGCGCCGGCGAATTCCTGATCAAGCACAAAAAGGCGCTTGTCTTCCACACCAGGATCGACCAGCACCATTTTCCCAGAGCCGCTACGCTTGTCCACGATGTACTCTTCCTGCGGATCCCGGACCGCGAAGATGAGGCCCTCTCCACTTGAAAGCGGGCCGGGAGAAACATGGGCAGTGCTCCATGTGTCCGACTCCCCAAAGCTGAAGAGTTCACGCACGGGGCGCGCGGACGTTCCTTTTCGCGCCTTGGAACTTTGCCCCACAATGACGGCGTTCAGCCGCGCATGTTGTTTTTCGCCTGCGAGCATGAACGGACCACGCCCCACTTCAATGCCGAAACGACAAAGAAATGTGACCAGCACCGCTACAGGATCGGCTTCAGAATTACGTGTGGCCATGCGGGCAAAATCACCGGCCAGACCATAAAACATGGCCGGACCAGGCACGGGCCAACCATGTATGTTCATGTTCAAAAATGGATTTCTGTCGAGTTCCTGCTCGCCAGTCCGCTTTCCGGCTTCAAGGCCGCTGCGGATGGTAGCATCTATTTCACGGTCTTCCAGGCCGGAGCGTTTTGCTTCATTGGCCAGCTCGGCAACGTCCGTGCTTTCATCCGCCTCTCCGAATACAATGCGCTTCCCCAACGTAAAGGCAGCAGCGTTGAGCGTGGTATTTCGTTGCCCTTTTGTAAAAGTGGAAGCCCTTGGTCGCTCTCCATGAGGTGCAGCATTATTTTCCAGTAACGCCACCAACCAATTTGGAGGCGGCGCAAGCGGTAGATCTTGAACCCATTCGTATGGCTTGCCGCTCTGGTGAATCGATGGCGAAAGGATCACATAGCCACCGCTCCCTTTTATATCCAGGCCGGCGCCAAGCATCTTCACAGAATTTTTAACGATTCGCTCCGGGGGCAGAGCGAAAAACAGATGCCAGCCGCCACCTCCGGACTTTTGTTTCAGGGTTGCAGGCAGCGCTCCATGGGTTTGCTCCAATAGTGCCAGGCTTTCAGGTCCGTCCGGCATATCGACGTCGAGCACAAAGCTTCGGTGTCCTGTGGGCGAGCCGATGTTTGCATCCGGGGTTCTTCTCCACCATTGTGTAATGATATTTTGATCAACGGATGCATCCTTAAACCCGTGTTTGGTTAGCGGCCTCTTGCCAGCACAGGGGAAAACCGGGATTCCAAGCTGTGCGTATGCCAGGGCAGCCTGTGCTCGCGTCATGCGGTTGACGTCCAGCAAGCCGCTCATTGTTTTGCCTGGGTTGCATTTTCAGTCTGTCCCTCCAGCCAGGAGTCCAATTCTTTTCTGTCGTACAAAATTGTCCTTCCTACCCTTTTGAAGGGGATACCGATGAGCTTTGTCACCCTGTCCTTGTTGAGCACCGAGGGCGAGATGCCGATGTAGGCGGCGGCTTCCTTTGTGCGCAGATAGCGTTTTGTCTCTATGCTGATCCCTCCATTGGATTGTTTTGGCGGACGATAGCACAGCGCGGTCTTCGCGTCAAAGTTTTTTCCAAATATTTCAACATGTTACAATAAATAAGGTCTCAGTACCGAGAATTCCGCGCTTTGGACTTCGCAGAACCGGGCAGAACTGAGAAAAGTATAACATCTTAAAATATAAAGAAGTAAAAACGGAAAGGTCGATGCGCGGGAATCTCCTCCAAAAAATGGAGTCGATTCAACCGAAAAAAGCGTGGAAAAAGCAGGGCCTTCCAGAGGAGCCTGGACACGTGGGGGGAAAGCGGCAGTGACAAAAAAACAGGGGACGGGAAAAGAAGGGGAGGCTGATCACCCCTCTACGTATAGTGGACAGGATAAATCACAAGTCCAGACCGCACCTGGGGGCTCAAGGTATGGCGGAGAGAACCAAGACTATTGCAACAAAGCCAACAGCAGCATTCATATAAAGTAATCGCTTCCCCTCTCTGTCATTCTTTTCAGATGCCGGTATATTGTCTTCTCTGAAGCATTCGGATGAAAAAATGACTTTGTGTATTTCATCTGAAAAATTCTCAAACCTCTCTCACCATTACCAAGTGACGTCCAATATTCTGACAGTGCGTGGCAGAGACAATCTCCAACAGGTTCGGAATACGAGTGGAAGGGAAGAATACGGATACTAATTTTCATAACACAAAAGTAAAAAAATCTATAAATGCTTCTTTCGCGTGAAAACTTCACAAGCATTGCACACAATCCGTACTTTACATTATTTATATAAAATATAGATGAAACAAATGCAAAGCAGGAAAAAAAAGATGTACATAGGGCTATTACAAGAGACGGAATCCCCCACGCCCTATCCTGAACAAGATAAAGAATTCCCAAGAAAAGGGTCATTGAAAACAATATCAATGCACCCCAGTGAATTTTAGTCAACAAATTGTCGTCTAATACAATTTTTGCAGGCTTTTTTTTAGCGGAAGTAAGAATCAACATTCGGGCACTCATAGAGGGCACTTTTAGTATACGATAGTCATTAATACTCCAAAAAGCAGCAATGGCAGATCAAATACCACAGAATGCAACATCGCGACAAGTAGGGGCACATTTTCAATATGGTGAGTACCCGGTGAGTACCGGAAAAGAAAAAAGCCCTTAGGAGTGTTTCCTAAGGGCCTGATTTCTTTGGTAGCGGGGGCAGGATTTGAACCTACGACCTTCGGGTTATGAGCCCGACGAGCTACCGAACTGCTCTACCCCGCGACGTTGAAGAAAGGAATTTATGCGTCTCAAATACTTTTGTCAACACCTGGTGTTTACTTTTTTTAATTTTTCTCATAGAAATTCTCCCCATGGACATCAGCAACGTTTCCGTAGTCATCCCGGCCTACAATGAAGAGGACAATCTGCCCACTGTCTATAAGGAAGTGGCCAGCGCCATGGCCAATGTGGGCAAGGATTGGGACTGTCTCATCATAGATGACGGCAGCTCTGACACCACGTTACAGGTGCTCAAGCAGATGGCTGCAGCGCACCCCGAGCATGTTCACTACCTTGCCTTTGCCAGAAATTGCGGCCAGAGCGCTGCGTTTGCCGCCGGCTTTCAGACTGCAACCGGAGACGTTATCGTCACCATGGACGCCGACCTGCAGAATGACCCCTCCGACATCCCGGCCATGCTGCAAAAGTTTGCTGAAGGGTACGACATGGTCATAGGCTGGCGTGCAAACCGTCAGGACACATGGGCAAAGCGCAAGGCATCGCGCATAGCCAACTTCATCCGCAACTGGGTTAGCCAGGAAACCGTAAAGGACACGGGCTGCTCTCTCAAGGTAATGCGCGCGGACATGGCCAAGCGGCTGCCCATGTTCACCGGCATGCATCGTTTTTTACCCACGCTGATGAAGATGGAAGGCGCCACTGTGGCTGAAGTGGTGGTCAACCACCGCCCCCGCCTGCATGGCAAGTCCAAATACGGTGTCTGGGACCGCGCCCTCACCACCTGGAGCGATCTGCTGGCAGTGCGCTGGATGAAAAAGCGCCACTTTCGCTACGAAATCAGAGAGCAACGCTGACCGCCATGCTCATGGCCGCCCTGATTTTACTGCTTCTGGGCGTACCCCTGCAATTGGCCTATTGCGCCCGTCTTGCCCTTAAACCTGCCGCTGACAACCGCCTCTGGTTTATCCTCGCCATGCTAGGCGGTATCCTGAATATCTCTTCCGCCGCCTTGTTGCGTGACCCCCTGCTGGCAACGGGACAGGCCGCTGTGCTTGGTATTTACTTTTTTACGCGCCCCCGCAAACCTACGTCCCCTTCCTCCCACGACGAAGAATAGTTTCCTATAATTCCTGCTGCGCCCCTAAAGTTCCCCTCGCGTATGCCGATAAGTATGCTGAACAGGTGTATTACGAGGAAAGCCATGGCACTTACAAACTTAGAGAAATACCTCATTTTCGACACAACTTCCCAGTTGTTGCAGCAGGATATACTTACCAACAACTATCTCCTCGGCTCAACAGTTGGGGCGTCCTTGCGCGATATGGTGCTCAACCAACAGCGCATACAACCTCTGACGCAGCCCTATGACGAAGCCATCACCGGTACGCTGCGCGCCGACGCGGCCGCTGTAAGGCAGAATTCCCGCAACGTCAGCGAAGCAGCCAGCCTTATGGGCACAGGGGCGAGCGCCGTTGCTCAAATGTATGACGCCCTCGAACAAATGGAAGGCATCATCGATGACCTGGACTCAGGGGATCTGACATATTCATCCAGCGTAGCAAATGACTTCGACGCCCTTGTTGCAAAGATCACCGGCCTTATCGAGAGCACGGATTTCAACGGCATCAATATGCTGGACAGTTCCCAATGGGGGACCGAACAGATCGACTCCAACGGCCAGGTCTACATCCAGGCTTACAAGGATGGAGGATTCAACCTCACGTTCCACCCTCTGGACAGCCTGACCATTGACGGCAACACATGGAGTGATTTCGACGGCACCGCCCTCTCTGCAGACCCGGACCGTCAAACGCAGCAAGATATGGTGGACGACTTCCTGGCATCGATCTCCACTTTTCAGGAAATGTACGAAGGGCGCCAGGCCAGCCTGGAATTTCAGGTATCGGAACTGGAAAACCAGGCCGATCTGTTGGAGCAAGCTGCGCAGAACCGTCGCCAATCCACCACCACATCATCCACTTCGGTGGAAGACCTGTTGCTGAATCTTCTCCTTGGCAGCAGCAGTATCGTAGACGAAGACGCCTGAATATCCCTTGTAGACTTCCGTCCGCCCCCACGTTACCCACTGGACAGGAGGCCACATGCCCGGATTGCGACTCTATTGCCCTACGTGTGATCGACATTACTCTCCTGAGATTTTTTCCTGCCCCCACGCTGCAAGCGGTCAAGACCATGCTCTTCGCCGCGAATGGCAAGAGCCCCCTTCTCCAGAGGCGGTGCTCCGCGCCTGGGATAGTGGCGAACAACGTACCTTTGCTATCTTTGCCCCGTGGCTGGCTTCCTGGCAGATCATGGGAGCTGCCAACTACACCGCGGTACTGCAGCGTATTGAGCAATGCCTGCAAGAGCAGGAAGGCAAGAACTTCGCTGTCACGCCGGTGATGCGGTGCGACGCACTTGCCACCGCAATGGGGCGCACGGGCGCACTTTTTTGCAAGGATGAAACAGGCAACGTTACCGGCTCACACAAAGGGCGCCACCTCATGGCCACCCTGCTCCACCTGGAAGCGCTGCGCCACAACAAAGGGGAGGCAAAACCCCGGCTGGCCATTTACAGTTGCGGCAACGCCGCATTGGCGGCTGCTGCCGTTGCACGAAGCGGAGGCTACCAACTGGAGACCTTTGTCCCGGCCGACGTTGCACCTTCCGTAATCGCCATGCTGGAAGAACGGGGGGCGCTCGTATCCCCCCAATCACGATCAGCAACGGGACAGGGAGACCCATGCTATCTCGCCTTTGCAGCAGCACTGCAAAATGGCGCTGCCCCTTTTTCCTGTTCCGGTGCAGACACCTGGAGCAATATCGAAGGTGGCATGACCCTGGGGTGGGAGCTTGCCCTGCAACTGCGCGATAAGCAAACGCAGGTGCAACACGTCGTGCTGCACATTGGTGGGGGCGCCCTGGCCAGAGCCATGGTCCTTGCCCTGCGCGAAGCAAAATCCATGGGCCTGCTGCCTGCATTGCCCATTTTCCATGCAGTGCAGACACCTGGCGCGTTTCCCTTTGTCCGGGCTTGGTTTATTTCACTGGAGCATTGCTGTCGGGCGCTTGGGCATCCGCTGGACTTCAGCTACGACCGCAAAGCCTCACCAAACGCAGAGATTTCAAGACTCCATGCGTATCTTGCAGTTTCACACCAAACACTGCAGCAAGCAGCCTTGCTTGTGAAAAATCATTTCCACACCCCTGGTGTACAAAAAGCATTGCATGAAACCGCAACCGAAAAACAGCGATTCATGTGGCCTTGGGACGCAACTGGGGCGCCCCACAGTCTTGCAGAGGGCATCTTGGATGACGAAACCTATGATTGGCGCGATGTAATGCTGGGCGTGCTGGAGACAGGTGGCATAGCATGCGTGGCGACAGAAACCCAGGTGGCTGCGGCAAACGCCCTGTGCCAGCAGCATACAAGCATGTCCCCTTCCCATACAGGAAGCGCAGCTCTTGCAGGCCTGCTGCACCTTACCGAGAGCGGTATCATACCAGAAGGAGACGCCGTCGCCCTCCCTGTTACAGGGATACTGCGCCCCGAATAGCAACCATCAGGGCCAAAGGTTTTTTGGCAATGTAACAGCTTGAGTGGCGCACCGGTTATAGGCTATGGATTCGCTTTGTATGCGCCTCTTCCACTTCAACCCAAAATGATTGCTGATGAAAACCGCTCTCCGAAATCTTACCACTTCTGGTGGTCGCTCCTCGTGGGAGGTGGTTTATACGCAAAGCGGACTCATAAAGTCCGCTCAAGTGGCGGCACACACGGAAGAAGAAGTGGCGAACCGGGTGGCAGGATTCAATACCGCAGAGCGCCAGATCATACTTGTTCTCCACCTGCGCAAAGGTTTTTTAAAAAGCAAGAGTCACGCAGTCATCCATGAAAAGCACAGGGTGCCAAGCCTGTCTCTGCGGCATAATCTCAATGTATTCCTGCGCAACAGCTATTCCAATGGGGACGCTATTGCCAAGGAACTCGAAAAAATGTTGCAGGAGGAAGAGCGCGAAGAAAAACTGCGTTCCTTTCACATCGAAGAACGCCCCCAGGATTTGTGGTTCGTGCTCAAGGAAATCAAAACAAACGTCCAGTCAAAACCAGTACTTGTAGCATTTGTCAGTGCAGGCAGAAGCTGGGAAGATCAGCGCAAATTTTATGTGGCGCCCCTGGTTGACTATGAAAGTCAGCTCATGCTGCTGCAGGTCGAATACGATCCGCAAAGCCCCAACAAGCTGGCGCTCCAGGAAATATTCACGCGATTCAAGATTCGGCGTGTGCCGTGCTGGATCATGGCGACACCTGTCAAACGACAAGGCAAACCTGGCATACAAATCACCCGGTTTGAAAATTTTCGTGATGCTTATTTTTCACAGCAAGCGGAAGAAGGACGTTCTGGCATGGACAGTGGCAAGGCTGATGACGTGGAAGAGGCATTTACCAGCTATGTACTATGGGGCATAAAACAAACCTCTGGCGCCCTGAGCGCTACACAAATCTCCATCTAATATTTTTCAAATTTGTATTTGTGCGACTCCTGTATTTACCTTATTTGTAGTTCACACGGAGCGCCGCGCTCTCTCCTCTTCAGAATACCTTTTATATTCAGCACCATGCAGATATGGCCCAGGAACTGCTATAAGATTCCGGGGGGCAACGTGTATTTGTTTGTTGCTATCACAAATTTTCTGACCCGGATGAAAACATGAATGCTTCGATTTCTGTTCGGCTGATGACAACCGTCTTTTGCGGTCTTACGCTCATGGCCCTCTTCAACCTGGGAATCCTCAACCACGTTCTGGAAACCGCCGCACAGGCCAATGTCCAAAATGGTGAAGAAAGCAATATTTTGCTGCTGGCCGCAGGATTGAACATCCTGGCTGCAGCCATGATCGGCGGCCTCATTTGGTGGCTGCTGCACACCAATCTGATACGCCCCTTGGCTATTCTTGTGCGCTTTGCGGGGCAAGCTGCCTCCGGAGATTTCTCGGCAAAAGCTGAAGGCTCTTTCATCGGCCTTTTGCATGTGCTCCGCGAATCTTTGGCAACCATGCTTTCGAACCTTGAAGAACAGGTTCGCATTTCGGAAGCAAAAGCCAACGACGCACTGCAAATGGCTGAAAAAGCGCAAACAACGCTAGACCACGCCAACAAGCAGCATGACAAGGAAGAATCCCGGCGGTTGGGAATGCTACATGCAGGCGAAACTCTGGATGACGTCTCAAAGAAAATTCAAGAAGCCACCCAGGCCCTGCACGAACAGTCTCAAGGCGTCAGCAAGGGCGCACAGGTGCAACAAGAGCGGATGGACGAAACCGTCAGCGCCATGGAACAAATGCTGGCCTCCATCAACGACGTTGCGAAGAACGCCAACGCGGCATCTGTAAGCGCTTCAGATACAAAAGAAAAAGCTACCAGCGGTGCCACAGTCGTGCGCAATTCCGTGGAAGCCATTGCCGAAGTGCGAGAGCGCACCGACAAGCTCAAACAGACCATGCAGGAACTCGGCACCAGGGCCGAATCCATTGGCGAAGTCATGCACGTTATTTCCGACATTGCCGACCAGACCAATCTGTTGGCGCTCAATGCCGCCATCGAGGCGGCCCGGGCAGGAGAAGCCGGCAGGGGCTTTGCTGTCGTTGCCGATGAAGTCCGCAAACTTGCAGAAAAAACCATGAACGCGACCAAAGAGGTGGGCAGCGTCATTCAGGAAATTCAGCACGGCACATGGGACAGCATGGCCACAATGGATGAAGCAGCCCAGGCAGTGGAGCGCGCCACCACCCTTGCTGAATATTCCGGCCAGGCCCTGGAATCCATTGTTGCCCTGGTGGATTCCACCACCAGCCAGATGGAGTCCATTGCCTCGGCATCAGAACAGCAGGCCCATGCCAGCGCCGCCATCAAGGAGGCAGTGGACACGGCCAACGAAATTTCCATGAGCACCACAGACGGCATGCGTCAATCCACCGAAACCATTGCCTCCTTGACAAAGGAAATCGAAGAACTGATCAAGCTAAACGGATTGTTCAAACTGGTGGGGCAAGGCAAGGTCCAGGATGCCGTGGAGGGTATTGCAGCCAGCCAGCCCATGCAAAGTATGCAACGGGAGGCTTTGGAAAAGGAAATGCACAAGGCCATGGACAAAAACAAGATGTTTGAACTGATCTATGTCACGGACAGCAGGGGCAAACAGGTCACAGAAAACCTTGGCCCGAGAGGCTCCAGCACTTCCGGCGCCCGTTCAGTGCTGGGCAAGGACTGGAGCAACCGCCCTTGGTATCAAGGGACGGTTGAAAAAATGGAAACGTATATTTCTCCGGTTTATCTTTCTGAAGCTTCGGGAGAATACTGCCTGACGATCGCGACCCCAATCTGGAACGACAATAAACACGTTGGCGTGCTGGCAGTGGACATACGCGTGTTCGGCTAACTAAAAAGCGCCTTGGCGCCGCCATGATCTGGGCCAAAACAGATATATTCAGAATTCGTGGTCTTCATCTCGAAACTTGTTTTGAATGGCTTTGATGACATCGTAGATATCAAGAAGCGCCTGGATCATGTCCGGGTCAAACTGGGTGCCGGAATGCTCCTGCATATACTCCAGTACAGCATCCTCTTCCCAACTGTCTTTATAACAGCGTTTTGAGCTCAGTGCGTCAAAAACATCTGCGACAGCTACAACCCTGGCAGCAACAGGTATTGCATCTCCAGCAATGCCCTTGCCCATTTGCACGTTTTCTGCATTGATATCTTCGACCTCTCCAGGGTAACCGCCGCCATCCCAACGTTCATGATGCCCGAGGATGACATCTTTAGCCATTTTATCGAGTGCAGAAGCAGGCTGGGCAAATAGTCTTGCTCCATAAATAGTGTGCAACTGCATTACCTTGAATTCTTCCGGGGTCAGTTTTGCCGGTTTCTTAAGGATAGCGTCGGTAATACCTACCTTGCCCACATCATGAAGCATTGATGTTAACCTGAGGATGTCGCAAACGCGTCTGCGCGTTTCGTCCGCAACCCCCTTCATCAGTGCCCAGCGATTATAAATTTCACCTGCATAGGCGCTCACGCGCAATACATGTACTGCAGTTTCTTTGGGATCATGCAACTCTGCCATCCGCATCATGCGCAGCACCAGTTCCCTGGTCATGTGTCCGCGCTCTATGGTGCTGGCGGCGCTTCTGGTCAAAAGCGGCAGGTATTCTCTACTGGCTTCACTAAAGGGGGTGATGCGCCCTTCTGCATCCATGGCGTTGATGAGCTGCATGACACCAACTAATCTCGATGCCGCTGCATAGAGTGGTATCGCAAGGATTGATACAGTACGATAGTTGTTTACTTCATCAAAATGCGTATTGAATTCAAATGGGCACCCTTCCGGCAAGTTGTACGCATTTCTTATATGCACCATTTCGCCCATCACTGCTGCATGCCCGACTATTGAGCTTGAATCCATTGCCACAGTGTAGTCAGCATACTTCAGTTCATTCCCTTCCTGGCTACCAATAAGGGTATCATTATGTACATAGCTGAACCTGAGTCTATCACCTTCCACGAGGAAGATAGTCCCAGCATCCGCATTACAGATACGACGCGACTCATATAAAATTTTGTCAAGAATCGCATCAACATCTTGAAACGCATTGACATCTTCAGTTATCGTCAAAATTTCATTAACGATATCCAAAGGTTTCTGATTTATACATGAGGATTTCACGCTCTCCCCCTTGCAACGCACGAGACCGCATCATAATCTGGACCCCGGGCTCATACTCTCTTTGGGTATTTTTTGGTTAGCTTTGCTGACACACAATACGACTTAGCATATATCATACCCCATTCTGCTTAAAAAAGCTATTTTGTTTTTGCTTCCATAATAAAGCTACATTCTGCAGGGATAATGATCTGATGCGAAATCCAGAAAAAAACAAGTCCCCACAATTCACTTTGAAGCTGTTTGTTTCGGGTCAAACGGCCAAATCACAAGTTGCCCTGGCAGAGTTGCGCGATATTTGCGTAAAAAAACTTGCAGGACACTACTCAGTAGAAGTGCATGAAGTTCAAGACGATCCAGAACTTGTGGATATGCAATTTGACCTGGCGACAAAGACGGTTATTGAAGAACTGCCCCTCTCTTTGCAGCAAGCATTGGAAAATCTTGCTGAAAAGGAAAACATTCTTATAGGTCTCAACATCTACACCAACTGACTTTTGAAGCAGTACACCAAAAAAAAGACCACCCAGTTTTCCAGGGTGGTCTTTTTGGTTACTCGATTGTTGCTTGGCGACCAATGGCATCCACAACGCAAATTCAGCTGGCTATACCGCCCTCTTCTATAAGCTGCTTGAAATAGGCAATCGTTTTTTCCAGGCCAACCTCAAGGGGGACCTTGGGCTCCCAACCAAATTCATTCTTGGCTTTTGTTATGTCCGGCCGCCGCTGTGTCGGATCATCTTGAGGCAGGGGCTTGAACTCTATTTTAGAAGAGGACCCTGTCATGGAGATGATCTTTTCAGCCAGTTCCAGGATAGTGAACTCCCCGGGATTCCCCAGATTGACAGGACCGCAGCATTCATGGGGCGATGCCATAAAACGAATGAATCCCTCTATCAGGTCGTCCACGTAACAAAAAGAACGCGTCTGTGCGCCTTCGCCATAGACCGTGATGGGTTCATTACGCAGTGCCTGCAAAATGAAGTTGGACACCACTCGCCCGTCATTTGGGTGCATGCAAGGGCCGTAGGTATTGAAAATCCGTGCAACTTTTACACTCACCTTATGTTGCCGGTAGTAGTCGAAGCACAGTGTTTCAGCGCAGCGCTTGCCTTCATCATAACAAGAGCGTGGACCAATGGGATTTACGTTGCCCCAGTAGGTTTCCGGCTGGGGGTGGATTTCAGGGTCCCCGTAGACTTCAGAAGTAGACGCTTGCAACATTTTGGCCTTGGTCCGCTTGGCCAGGCCGAGCATATTGATGGCGCCATGCACCGAGGTTTTCGTCGTCTGTACAGGGTCAGACTGGTAATGAATGGGGGAGGCAGGACACGCCAGATTGTATATTTCGTCCACTTCCACATACAGCGGAAAAGTCACGTCATGACGCATCAGCTCAAAGCGAAAATCATCCAGAAATTCTTTTACATTGGAACGGCTGCTTGTAAAAAAGTTATCAAGGCAAATGACCTCGCACCCATCTTCAAGCAGGCGCTTGCAAAGGTGGGAGCCCAGAAACCCCGCTCCACCTGTAACCAGAACACGTTTGCGCAGATGCATGTATTTTCTCCTTGGGGAATAAAACGCTCTGCCCTGGCGACCCAACCAGCCTGCACAGGGCAAATCAACTTGGGACAAAGCTGCGTTTCTGTCAATCTCCATGCAGTCTCTTGCTTTTTGCTTGCGCCAAAGGGGTTTCAAAGACTTTCCCTAAAACACATATTATCGAAAGCCTGTCAGCGATACCAGGGGCATACGCATGCCCGATTTCGCCCGATACTAAAGATGACTTGAAAAATTATGCAGGGCCGCTTAAAGGTGGACGGAGTAACACGATAGCCAACGAGCCTTCCATGTCTTTCTGCGCCGTCATACAGCTCTTCTTTCTGCTGTTCAGGCGGCATCATGAAACGACTCGGTCAAATAACCGCCCTGTGCTTGAGCTGTCATGGGGTGCGAACAGAGGAATATATGGTCTTCGGGAGATTCCTGCGACTTTTTGGTAAAAACCTGGCAATGGATTTGGGGACAGCAAATACCCTCATCTACGTTTCCAAGCGCGGTATAGTGCTTAACGAGCCCACAGTGGTAGCCATTGACGATCGCAGCGGCAAAGTCATTGCCGTTGGTGCTGAGGCTAAAAGCTACATGGGGCGGGCGCCCCAGGGCATTTCAATCATTCGCCCCTTGAAAGATGGCGTCATCGCGGACTTTGAAGTCACCAACCGTATGATATCCTCTTTCATCCGCAAGATAACTACCGGCATGCGCATTTCTTCGCCTGCAATGGTTGTTGGCATTCCCCCATATATCACCAACGTTGAAAAACGCGCCGTCATCGATTCCGCCCATGAAGTAGGCGTGCGGGATGTACGCCTGGTGGACGAGGCCATGGCCTCGGCAATCGGCGCCGACCTGCCGGTACACGATGCTGTCAGCAATTTTGTGGTTGATATCGGCGGCGGGACCTGCGACGTGGCTGTCATTAGTCTTTCAGGCCATGTTTGTGGCGAATCCCTGCGCGTTGCTGGCGATGAAATGAACGAGGCCATCCAGAATTACATGAAGGACAACTTTCGCATGCTCATAGGCGAAAGCACTGCTGAAAATATAAAGATGACAATCGGCTCAGCAGCACCACTGGATGAGCCCCTGGAAATGCAGGTATCGGGGCGCGGCATAACTTCCGGTATTCCCACCACAGTCACCATCACCGATACAGACGTTCGCGAAGCCATCATGCCCACGGTCAGGGCCATTCTTCAGGCTGTGCGCAGAACCCTGGAAAAAACACCGCCCAACCTCATAGAAGACAGTACCAGGAACGGCATTTTGCTTGTTGGTGGTGGCGCGCTGATCCGCAATATGGACAAGGCTATCCATGATGAAACAACCTTGCCGGTCATTGTTGATGAAGATCCACTGACAACTTGTGTGCGTGGCGCTGGCAAAATCATTGAAAACCGCAAGCATTTCGAACCGGTATTCATCAGCTGAGTCAAATATGCGGTAGCATGTCCACTGGGTAGCGGTCCCAGTTGATTTTTCCCTTTCCCTTCTGCTTTCTGAGCAGCACATACAATGCGCCGGCGCCGCCATGCTTGGGTAGCGCCGTGCAAAAAGCCAGCACCACCCGTTTCATCGGGTCCTGGGTCAACCACAACTGCACCCGCTCCCGTAACACGCCGTACCCTTCAGGGGAATTTTTCCCCCTGCCGGGAATAAGCAACAAACACCTGCGCCCTTGCATGTAACTCTCTTTTATGAACTGGATGAGGGCGACCCACGCCTGCTCGGAATTGAAGCCGTGCATGTCCAGATGCGCCTCGGGGCTGTAAAAACCGGCCTTCAACCGCACCTGTAGCTTCACATCCAGCCCGACGACGTGTCCGTTGATATACTCTTCTGTATTCTCTAGCTTGAATTCGACCTTCCCGTTGACCAAATCCGCGAGCTTGTTGGTTACTTCAGCATCTTCATCCTTATGAGAAGGGGGCGTTTGAGAAGACTGCAATGTATTCGCTTTTTTTGCGACCACGCGCCCCCTGTTTTTGTCCAAAGGCTCCACGCCGTTCATGGCCTGCAAAAAAAGCTCCTCCTGCTCCACAGGCTCGGGCATTGGGGCTGCAGCGGCCTGCGCTGCGGCCTTGGGTGGAGGAGGCGCTGCCTTTCCTGCTTTGGTGTTTCGAGCTTTTCCAGACAGGGGCGCTTTGGCTTCCTTCTGCTTTCCTTTGCTCCTTTTTTTGGGGAAGCTCTTTTTATCCAAAGAAAGGAATGGGTTCTCGTCATTCTTGTGCATGATAGTTCTCCAAGCGCCTTTGCGCCAGACACAAAGCTACACAAGCCCCTACCCATTGTGCAAGCCGCTTACCCACAGGAATCCATAATTTCCTTTTCACTTCCAAAAACATTGACGCTCGGAAACGAATGCGGCAGATAATAAGGTATGCAACAAACTCAGGACTTGTTTGCCGGCATTGCAACACCAGCGCTTCCTCGCGTTCTTTTGGTTCTTCCTCCCCATGCCGGGGCAGACGATCTTCCCTTTGCCGCCACTGTGCACGACAGGCAACTGCCCTTTACCGTAAGCACGGCTTTCGGTGCTTGCGAGGCCCTCAGGCTGGCCAAAGAAGAACGCTGCGACGTTATCATTTCGGAATACCTGCTTGGCAAGACCACTGTCTTTGACATTTTAGCTCATGCGCCACGGGACATGGTCATCGTGGTCACTGCGGATGGTGACGAAGTCACTGCCATCAATGCATTCAAGGCCGGCGCCTGCGATTACATCATCAAGGACGCTTCCGGCGAATATCTTGATCGAATCCCTGAAGCCATCGACAGGGCTCTTCGTTCACGAGCAAGTCACAGCTTGTATCAGACCCTCATACACGCAATGACCAGCATCCATGACTCTGTTTTCATAACAGATATGAATGACACGATCATTTTTACCAACAATGCTTTTTGTAAAACCTACGGATATGAAACAGGCGAGATCATAGGAAAAAATGTTGTGCAGGTCTGGGGGGAAGAAACAAAGTCCGAATTCATCCCGGCAAAGAAGATCGCTGCCAGTGGGCATGTGGCAGCGAAGGACACCTCCAACCTTCGCAAAGACGGGACAACGTTCCCCGTCTCCTTGTCCCGCTCTGTTGTTCATAACGAAGAAGGCGAAGCCCAGGCTGTTGTCTGTGTCGCCAGGGACATTACAGAACGTGTACATGCGGAGCAGGAACTCAAAAATTCGCTGAACGAAAAGGAAGTGCTGCTTCGCGAAATCCACCACAGGGTAAAAAACAACCTGCAGATCATCTCCAGCCTACTGAACCTGCAGGCGGGATTTCTTAAAGATCAACACACCCGTGACGCCTTGCGTGAAAGCCAGAACAGGGTGCGCTCCATGGCGCTCATCCACGAACGCATCTACAGGTCAGGGCGGCTCAGCAAAGTCAACTTTCCTGAATATGTGCAAAGCCTCGCCAACCATCTTCTTTCCAGCTACAGGGGAGCTCGCGGGGTCACCATCCAGGTGGAGCAAACCGAACTGCTCATCAATGTGGAGCTTGCAGTGCCCTGCGGCCTCATTGTCAATGAACTGCTCTCCAACTCTCTGAAGCACGGCTACCCCAAAGGGCGCAATGGCGCCATCCATGTTCGTTTTTCAGTTGACGAAACAGACCAGAGCGTCCTGACGCTGGAGGTTGCAGACGATGGTGTCGGCTACCCGGCCAATCTCGACCTCGATAATACCGAAAGCCTGGGATTGCAGCTCATCAACATGCTGAGCCAGCAGCTTAAAGGCAGCCTGACTATCATTCACGATACCGGCGCCCGCAGTTTGATAAAAATTCCCCTGGCAAATTGACGCTCGCCCCTCTTTTTCACCATTTTCAAAACCATTGGCCCCATGCTAAAGAGACCCATGCGAAAAAATAACCACCATGGCATCATCTGTTTGATATTGTTGGCCACAGTTCTGTTTGTCAGCGCCTGCCAGCCAAAAATCAATATCTTCCCGGACCAGTCAGAACCTCTTGAAGAATTCACGCTGCAAGGCGATGGGGCGGACAAAATCCTGCTGGTACAGGTGAACGGTACCATCAGTACTTCCAGCCGGAGCGGCCTGCTTGTTGAGCGCCCCAGCCTGGTGCAGGAAGTGACCTCGCGTCTGCGGAAAGCTGCAGAGGATGACGCAGTCAAAGCTGTGGTTCTGGCCATAGACACACCCGGCGGTAGCGTTACGGCCAGCGATATTTTGTATGAAGAGATCATGCGCCACAAACAAAAAACAGGGAATAAGACCGTGGCGCTATTGATGGGGCTGGCGGCATCTGGGGGGTATTACACGGCTGTTGCTGCAGACAGCATCATAGCCCACCCTACAACCATTACCGGGTCAATCGGCACCATCTACATCCGCCCAGACGTTGCTGCGCTCATGAATAAAATCGGTGTGAAGGCAGAGGTAACGAAGTCAGGAAAATACAAGGATATTTCTTCCTGGTTCAGGGACAGCACCGAGGAAGAGCGCGCAATCATGCAGCAGATGATCAACCAACTCAATGCGCGCTTTCTGGAACTAGTGCGCACCCGTCGCCAGCTGGACGATACGCGCATGCATACCATTGCTCAGGCGCGGGTCTTCACTGCCGCCCAAGCCAGAGAACTGGGACTCGTGGACGGCATTGGCTACGCCCAGGAGGCCTTTGACCAGGCCAAAAAGCTCGCAGGTCTCGAAAAAGATGCAAAGGTCGTCACCTACCGCCGCAGAGAATTTGCTGACGATACTCCATATAACAACATGGAAGCAGCTCTTGGAGGGAAATCCCCTCTCATGGAAGGGGCAGGCAGGCTTTTGCAAGCCCTTGAACCAGGATTTCACTATCTCTGGCTACCTGGTGCAGGATTTTAACATTCTGCGCAATTGCCCCCTGCGCAACATAGCAGTGTTGGCGCAGTGCGCCAGGTCATACCAGAAACAATGGACCATTCTGCTATAGCAGGCAGCGTTATATTTCTAAAGCAAACCAGGCATTGGGAGCGAGAGACAACGACGCAACAGCACATTTTGCAGGTGCGCCATCGCGCTTTTATTTTTCGTCTTGCTATTTCAACTTAATCCCATGTTTCTTCAAGAGCTCGTAGAGTCTTGCTCGAGACAGTTTGGACATGGAGCACGCCTTGTCCAGATCGCCATCTGAAATTTCGACCAGCTTCTGAAAATACTGCCCTTCAGCCGTGGATACCGCAACATTGCGCATTTCCTTATAGTTAGGAAACTCGGAAAACAGCGACATGAAGTCGCCCAGTCCAGGAGATTGTGGCGCTGCGGCCTCCTGGTCAGGCGCGTTGTCCTTAACCGTCTCCCCAGGCTTGATCTTGGACTTGGCCCTGAGGATACGGAACTCGACAGGCAAATGGTGGTAATTAAGCACATCGCTGTCTGCGGCATTGGCAATGCTGCTATGCAAAACATTGAGAAATTCTCTCACATTTCCTGGCCAGGAGTAGCTCGTCAGGGTCTCCAGAAAATCCTTGGAGTAATTTTTTTCTTTATATCCATATTCTTTAGAAATCTTGGGGAGAAATCGTTCAAGAAGAAGAGAGATGTCCTCCACCCGCTCACGTAAAGGGGGCAGATGCAAGTGTATGGCGCGCAGCCTGAAATAAAGGTCCTTCCTGAACAGGTTCTTTTCGACCATGTCCTCAAGATCGCGGTTGGTGGCGGAGATGAGCCGAAAGTTGCTGGTCTCCTCCTTTTGCGACCCAATCATTATGAACCTGCCCTCTTGGATCACTCGCAACAGGGATTTCTGCACTTCCAGACTCAAATCCCCGATTTCATCAAGGAACAAGGTGCCGCCATCCGCCTGTTTGATGAAACCGGGCTTGTCATCTTTGGCATCTGTGAACGAACCTTTTTTATGACCAAAGAGCAAGCTTTCCGCTAGCGTATTGGGGATGCAGGTACAATCCACAACGACAAAATTCTTGTTTCTCCGTGGTGAGTTGGAGTGTACGGCCCTGGCGAACAACTCTTTGCCCGTACCGGTCTCACCGGTTATGAGAACGCTTCCAGAGGACTGCGCAGCACGGTATGCGGTATCGAGGCAATCTCTGATCTTGGCGCCTTTACCTACTATCAGCTCAAACTGATCATCCTCTTCGTTACGGGAGCGCTCAAGCTTGTTTTCTCTGAATTCAAGAGCCCTTTTGATGAGCAGCTTCATCTCATTGTAAGAGGGGGGCTTCTGCAAATAATCCCAAGCGCCACTCGTAAGGGCCTTTTCTGCGCCCGCCTGATCTGCGCTGCCGGTAAGGATGATGATCTCAGGCCTGGAGGGAACAGTTTGAAAGTCAGAAATCCTTTCCAGCCCATTGCCTTTGGAAAAATTTACGTCGAGGAATATGAGATCGATCTCGGAACGCGCAGCTTCCTTGATCCCGTGATCAAGATTCTGGCTGGTCGCACTTTCGTAACCGAGACGTTTCACCATTTCTGACATTACGTCACAAAAAAAAGGATCGTCATCTACTATAAGTATCTTAGGCATAAATAGTACGCACCTTTTAGCAACAAATCGCTCCACCCTTTCGGGCTGCTAAAACCCCGCATATATACTGGGACATTGTATTAAAATCCCACTCCCTGGAGCAAACAGCTCTAGCATACTGCACCAGCTTACTGTCGAAGAAAATACCCGTTGGAAACTACGAACAATATTTTTAATGATTTATTGACACGCATCATGGTGCCCTATCATAGACACTAATAAGCTTTTGCCTTGGCCTTGAAGAGCACACAGTGACAAATGACCTAGAATTGTCGTTTCAACTTTGATGACAATAGCATACTGAAACAAAAAATACTACTGCAGTCAGAAACAAGGCGCCCTGGGCGACAAAGGGCCGAGACTAGAGCTGGACAGGAAAAATTTTCCTGAAAAATTAGAATGATAAATACAGAATACACTCAGGCGAAATGATCGACAAATCGCAGAGATCTATCCAGAGTTCCCGGTTTTATCTCACAATACTCTTTTTATATAAAAGACAATATTTACCCGGAACCCATTTTTCATAATTATTTTGACGAAAAGCGTTTCAAAGTGTAGAGAAACTCAAAAGCCTTTTGACGGTTGGCAATGAAAGGCATGCTGTAAGATTTCTCTTCACTTATATTTTACTGGATGCTTTTTTCGCTCTACGCAGCTTATCTTTTTGGAGAGACTTTTTTAACAACCAATACACATTTTTAACACACACTCTTCTGCTAGCTTTTGTTTGCAGACCGCAACAAGATGCAAAACATATGAAAGAAAAACTTTTTCCATAACAAAACTTTTTTATAACTAGGGTCACATTTAAGGGCTGCTACTCAATGCACAGCAAAGCATCTTTTCATTTTTTCTCAGCAACCTTGACGTTGAATTTCCCCCATTGGAAAAGTATTTATTCTCACTTCAGACGTTAAAGTAAATGTTTGTAGTTACGTTGTAGAGTGTTCTGGCCAAGCAAAGGAAATGGGAAAACACATTTGGGGCATCATCTGACGGCGTTGCCATAACTAGATTGTAGCTGGACAAGGAGGTCTCCGTGAAATTTCAGATGGGCAGAGTTGTAATAACTTCTTTTGTCATACTTTTGGCAAGCTTTATAGCAGCGCCCATGGGCTTTGCAGCTGAAAAAGTGTCCCCCTCCTTTAACCTCGGGCCCGGTGATGTGCTGGCGATATCAGTTTGGCGCGACGAAGAGCTTAACAGACAGGTACTCGTAAGACCGGATGGCATGATTTCATTCCCGCTGATTGGGGATATCGTCGCCGCAGGCAAGACCGTGGATGAGCTCAGGCAGGAAATCGAAGAGAAAATTGTCGAGTACGTGCCCGATACCAAAGTCACTGTCATGCTTATTGAACTGGCCAGTCCCAAGGTGTTCGTGGTTGGACAGGTCAACCAGCCCGGAATGTTCATCATGACTGGCGATACGACAGTGATGCAGGCCCTGGCCTGGGCAGGCGGACTGACGCCCTTTGCGTCATCCGGCAGCATCAGAATAATACGTACTGGAAACGGTCACACCGCCGTACTTAATTTTGACTACGATGACGTCGAAGACGGCGAAGATCTGGCCCAAAATGTGATTCTTCAACCGGGCGACACCATCGTCGTTCCCTAACGATGGGGCCCTGCATGCACTATGCAGCCAAAGCCATTGCCATTACGGCCACAATAGGCATCTGGCTCTGTAGCTGCGGCGCTCTTTTCGCGGCGGATGTCACCATTACGCCCGGCGTTGTCATTCGTGAAACGTATGACGACAACCTCTTTCTCGACAATGAATCCGACCTGGAAACCCGCTTTTCGCCAACCATCTCCATAGAATCAGAAACGCAAAGATCTTCGTTGCGTCTCAACGCCCAGGCGAACGTATTCCGGTACACGCACCTGAAGGACTACAATCGCATTGAATACAGCGCTAACGTGAACATGGCCTACGCCATCAGCCCAACCATCACCTGGGGCGCTACAGCCAAGTACAATCAAGACGATAGTTTTTCAGAAGAACTTGAAACGACAGGAAGAATCATCTCCGCCGTCACCAGATGGGCATACGCCGGACAAACAAGCCTGAGCTTCACACTGGACCGACGCAACAGCCTTACCTATTCAATAGGGGGCGGCATCACCAGATATGAACAAGACAAACAACTCAAGAACGACAGACTCGACTCCTCTTTGCAGTGGACCCATGTTCTCACCCCAAGAACAAGCCTTCTCTCCACGCTTTCCGGCAGTATTGAGCACGCCTACGACGATACGCAAGATATTCTGACATCCTACGGACGGTTCCTGGCCGGTTTCCAATACGCATTCCGTGAAAATCTGTCTCTCAGCATGCAAGGGGGCGCTACCCTTGTAGATACACGATCAAAACAAAAGCTGATAGTTTCACAAACAAACAATTCTGGCGACATAGAGGAATTCTACCTGGGAGAGGAAAAAACCACTTCCCAAAACCTGCATTTCAGCGCCAATGTAACCTTGAATTGGCAACCGTCCAAAACATCAAACCTAAGCGCCACATTTTCTGAATCCACAGGGCAAGACATAAACGCCGTCCAATACACGCAAAGCCGCCTGAACCTGTCTGCCGCCAAAGATATCACTGAGCGTCTCAAAGTGTCCCTAAGCACCTCGGGGTTCGTCACGCAATATGACTCCGGCGACAGAAGCGGCAGCCTGAACCTCTTCCTGACACCGGCAATCTCATACCGGCTTGCAGAAGACACATCCATCTCCTTGAATTATTCATACTATCGAAATTGGGATACCTTGCAGTGGGATTCGGAATGGCGTAATAGAGTATATTTGGAACTTTCCTCGAATTGGCCATTCAAGCCCTGACAACACCTTGACGGGACGCTAGCAAATGGAAGAACAAGTCAATATTGATTTTATATACGGAGCTTTCAAAAGGCGGAAAAATCTGATCATTATCCCCGCCTTGGCCATTTTCATCATTGCCACGATTGTGGTGATGCTGCTCCCCCCAATATACAAATCATCTTCAACAATTCTTGTCGAAGCCCAGGAAATTCCTACAGAAATGGTCATGTCGACTGTCACTGGTTACGTTGAAGAACGTATGCAAACTATTACGCAAATAGTGCTTAGTCGTGACAATGTCCTTACTTTGATAAAGAAATACAATCTATTCTCTGATTCTGAGAGCAGAATGACGCCTGAAGAGCAGGTGGAATCTTTTAGAGAAAGTGTCGCATTGACACCAATTCAGGCAGATGTCGTCAACCCTGAATCTGGCAGACAATCCATTGCGACCATTGCATTCGAGCTTTCCTTCTCCGGAAAAAACCCTGCCTCTACAGCGCAGGTCGCAAATGCCCTTACGTCTCTTTTTCTCGAAGAGAACTTCCGCAACAGAAAAGAAAAGGCTACCACTACCTACGATTTTCTGCTCCAGGAACTTGATGATCTTCAAAAACAAATAGATGATAAAGAAGAAAAGATTGCTGAATTCAAAGATAAGCATCTTCTTTCACTTCCAGAAATGCTTCAAGTCAACAGATCGTCGATTGATCGTTTGGAGCAAGAGAAGGATATCATCCGTCACAAGGTCATGAACCTGCAAGACAGAAGAGCCTACCTTGAAGGTCAGCTCGCCCTCATAGATCCGAACAGCGCAACAAAGCTTAGCACTGGAGAATTCGCCTCCCCTGAAGAAGAATTATATACCTTACGGCGCAAATACATCACCCTCAGATCGCAATACTCTGACAAACATCCTGATGTCATTGCCCTCAAGAAGAATATCGACGCCCTCGAATCCGTGGGGGGCAGTTCTGGAGCCCTGAACGAGACCGAAGCCGCCCTTGACAGGGCCCGGTCTGAGTTGGCGATGGCCGAGCAGTCTTACACGGACAAGCATCCAGAAGTAATCCGGTTGAAAAAACAGGTTAAAGGGTTGGAGGACCAAGTTGCACAACTCAAAAACAGTGCGAATTTGTCTTCTCAATTTCAGAGAGGTAATGACGCCGTACCAAGAGCCAACCCTGCTTACATCAACCTGCAGACCAACATTACAGCCACTGAGCAGGAAATAGCTTCTCAACAGTCTTTACTTGAGAGCACCGAAGAAGAACTCAAGAAACTCCGCGCGCGGCTTGAAAACACGCCCCGTGTTGAGCAGACATACTTACGGCTGCAGCGTGACTATGACACCTTGCGTGCGAAGTATCAGGACACGCAGGTCCGGCTCCAGGCTGCGAAGGAAGCGAAAAATCTTGAAGAAGACAGGATCGCAGAAAAACTGACGATTATCGAACCGCCCCGTATTCCTGAAAAGCCTTACAAGCCCAAACGTCTTCTGCTCATTGCCATTTGCTTTGTTTTGGCAACGGGCACAGGCATGGGGCTAGGGTTTGGCGCCGAGGTGCTTGATAAAAGCGTTCACAGCGCTGAAGATGTGTCCATAGTCACCCATTATCCCGTGCTTGCCACAGCCCCATACATTGCAACCCCAAGGGAAATTGTTCGCAACCGGCGGCGCAAGATTTTACTTGTTCTTGCCACTCTTATCACCATTGGAGGTGGATTGGCGGCAATCCACTTTTTTTACCAACCGCTTGATGTACTCTGGCAAAGAATTCTTCACAGAATCGACTTCATGTAGTCTTGCACAGCAGTGAATTGAAGAAACGATAATCAGCACCTTCTGCATTCAGGAAAAAGCATGAGCAAACTTGCAAAAGCTATGGAAAAGGCGAGGCAGGTACGTAGCCAGCGCCAGGACAATATTCGACAGCCTGAACCTATAGATGTTGAAACGCCCGAGTATATCCAGCAGCCCTCGCATGCCGAGTCTTCAAGCCATCTCTATCCTTCTCCCAAAATGGAAGATACAATAGCGGAGACTCCGTATCCATCATCAACAGATGCTTTGGACACTACCTTTGGCAGCACAAAAGTCCTTTCGACAGATGACAGGCACCTTGAAAACAATCGAATAATCACGCATCGCAGCTCGCCTGCGGTCCTGGATAGCTACTACGTATTAAGAACGCAGATACTACAACGCACAAAGCATAAGCGTTGGAACACGCTCATGGTGACGAGCCCCCGCCCAAGAGAAGGGAAGAGCGTAACCAGTGTGAATCTGGCAATGACCATAGCCTGTCAGCCGGGGTATACTTCCCTTCTCGTTGACGCAAACTTTCGCACGCCCATGGTGCGCAGTCTGCTCGGCTTGACCGGGAGCGATGCCGGACTCACAGACTATCTTGTTGATGATACAGTAGAAATTCCGAATCTGCTGGTCAATCCAGGAATCGAAAAAATGGTAGTGCTCCCATCAGGCAAACCGCTGCTTGGCTCCACAGATTTGCTTGCCACCCCGCGGATGGAGCACCTGGTCCATGAAATCAAAAACCGCTACCCTGATCGCTACGTAATATACGATTGCCCTCATTTGCTGGAGATGCCCGACGCACTGGTGTTTGCGAATTATGTTGACGCCATTCTGCTTGTAGTCGAAGCTAACCGCACAAGAAAAGAAGACCTCGAAGAAGCTTGCAGACTTCTTGAGGGTAAAAATGTCCTTGGTTCATTCCTCACTAAACTCGGGTAACCTTGGGTCAACCTGCACAAGTCTCATATTAATCAACAGGATTATCCATGTACGAGGAATTTTTCGGGTTAAAAGAGAAACCATTCTCGATAGTGCCCAACCCCGCAATACTGTACCCTGGGGAAAAGCATACCCTTGCGCTGACGTATCTTGAATACGGCCTGACCGAAGGCTCCGGCTTTATTCTTCTTACGGGCGAGGTAGGCACGGGAAAAACAACCCTCATTCGCCATTTATTGAACGACATTCAAAAAGAAATGAATGTTGCTGCGCTGTTTAACGCCACGTTCAGCGAAGACGACCTGGTGCGCTTCGTCATGCAGGAATTTGAAATCGAACCGCTCTATGACGAAAAAGCAAAGAACATGGAGGCGTTGAACGACTACCTCATAGAAGCCTACAGCAGAAACCAACGCTGTCTGCTCATAGTGGACGAAGCCCAAAATCTGTCGCATCGCACTTTGGAAGAAGTCCGAATGCTTTCCAATCTCCAGGCCGAAGACCATACGTTATTGCAGATTTGTCTTGTCGGACAACCTGAATTGCGAGAGCGCTTGCAACAGCCGGAACTTTCGCAACTGGCGCAACGCGTGACAATCAGCTATCACCTTGGGCCGCTCAGTCAGGAGGAGGTGCACAATTACATCGAGCACAGACTCAGGGCGGCAGGGGCGAAACGCCTGAACCTCTTCGACAACGCAGCTATCGATGCCATCTATGAGTATTCAAAAGGGATACCGCGACTGATAAACGTGCTCTGTGACTCCTGCCTTGTCTATGCGTATGCCGACGAATTGCCTCAGGTCACTGCCCCCATGGTCAAACAGGTGCTGGAAGACCGTTTCCAGGAAGGCTTGCTACCCGCTGCGACATTGGGTTCCCCGGCGCGACTGCGCTACACGGAAGGGGGAGGCGATTATGATGCGCTTACTTCCCGGCTTGCAGCCCTGGAATCAAGCTACGATAAAATGTGGGCAACGGTGCAATGGCAGGGGCAGGAGTTGGAAAAACGCATCGATAAAGAGCGAGACGTGGTCGTGCGCACGTTGAAAAAGCTTCTGGATGACGAAAGAAAGAAGAATGAGCGCTTGCTGGTCCAGCTTGGTAAAATGCATGAGGAACTTGCCAGCAGAAAATCAAACCCGGTGGCTCGAGAAGAGTTCTCCCTAAAACAGGAAGCACCGGAACCACAAAAGAAACCAGGACTTTTTGGTAAATTTCGGGGACGCTAGCTGACCGGCTTCAAGCATGTGCGCGCATCGAGCCTCTCTACGCCACAGGAACGTGTTTGCTTATTCATTTCTTTTTTTGATTTTTTTTGCGCGCCCTGTAATGTACGCTGCAGGAAGGGGCGGACGCCTGCCTGATCAGTGGTGATTTGCTTACGCTTCCAAAAAAAGCGCTTTCCTGTACAACCTATTTTGAAAATACTTTTTAGCAAAGAAAAGTAATGAGCTTAATGGAAACCACGCATTTGCCGAATTCTGAAAACCTTCTTGTTCACTTCCGACGTATCGAACAACTGAAAAAGATGGCCGTGGACATGCCATCCCGGCTACTCGACACTGAAGAACTCTGCGACCTCGAACTTTTACTGAACCGTGGTTTCTTTCCGCTTCAGGGGTACATGCAAGCTGCTGATTACGAATCAGTTCTTGAAAGCATGCATTTGCAAAGCGGTGACTTCTGGCCCTACCCCATTACGCTGTCTCTTGATGCCACCACAGCTGAACTTGCCGAAAAGGCCAGGATGCTGACCTTGAGAGATCCGGAAGGGTTTCTGCTCGCCATCTTGCATGTTCAGGACATCTGGCAACCGGATTTGGAGCGTGAAGCCCAGGCGATATACGGCACTACAGACGGCGCTCTGCACCCACAGGTCAAAAATCTTTTGCAACAAAAAGGGTGTTATTATGTTGGGGGGCGTATTGAAGGTCTTCATTTCCCCCAGCATTACGACTTCACATCCCTGCGGCGCCCTCCTTCTGATCTGCACCGTATCTTTTCGGAACGCGGTTGGGGGCGGATCATGGCTTACCAATCGGAAGAGCCCCCTCACCGCATGCAGCGAGAAATGCTTTTGAACACTGCAGTGGAAAAAGGGGCAAAGCTTCTTCTCACCCCTTTGATCGGACCTACCGCCCTCTCGGATGTAGAGCATTTTACGCTGGTGCGTTGCTATCGTCACTTCATGCAGCACCTGCCCCGTAATGCTGCGCTTTTGAACCTCACCCCCATGCGTTGGCGCGGTGCAGGGCCCAAAGGGGCGCTGCTGCAAGCAGCAATTATTCGCAACTACGGGTGCACGCATTTTCTGGTGCATGCGCACCACGACGATCCACTTAAAAACGAACTGAATACACCGCGTTTCTACCCACCAGAAATCGCCTTCGACGCACTGCTCAAGCATGAAAAGGACCTGGACATAGTTCCCATCCTGGAGCGCCCCCGTGTGTATGTGCCTGAATTCAGCATGTTCATTCTTCCTGAAGAGGTGAAGGAAGATGTTGCAACGCAGGTTAT
Source organism: Desulfovibrio biadhensis (assembly GCF_055388615.1). Taxonomy (NCBI): domain Bacteria; kingdom Pseudomonadati; phylum Thermodesulfobacteriota; class Desulfovibrionia; order Desulfovibrionales; family Desulfovibrionaceae; genus Desulfovibrio; species Desulfovibrio biadhensis. Next base: position 3,500,965 of record NZ_AP042477.1, on the reverse strand, counting down.
TTCCCACAAACAGCTTTGTAACATGCTTGCCAAAGGCGAAGACATTCCCGACTGGGTAACCTTTCCAGAGGTTGTTGGGGAGCTGAGGCACTCCATGCCGCCGCGCTCGCAACAGGGCTTTACAATTTTCCTCACAGGTCTTTCAGGGGCCGGCAAGTCCACCCTTGCAAAAGTGCTTTATGTCAAACTACTCGAGCTACAAGGACGCCCTGTCACCCTATTGGATGGCGATATTGTCCGGCGCAACCTTTCAAGTGAACTCGATTTTTCAAAAAAGCACAGAAATCTCAATGTTACCCGTATCGGTTTTGTAGCGAGTGAGATAACCAAGAACAAGGGTATTGCCATTTGCGCTCCCATAGCACCATATGAAGAATCAAGAAGCGAAGTGCGGCGCATGATTTCAAAGCATGGTGGATTTGTGGAGGTATTCATGTCCACCCCCCTTGAGGTTTGCGAGCAACGTGACCGCAAAGGCCTGTATGCCAAGGCACGCGCAGGTGTGATCAAAGGTGTGACGGGCATAGACGACCCTTATGAACAGCCGTTGCAACCAGATGTGGTGGTTGACACTACAACGTTTACCCCTAGCGAAGGCGCAAGGGTTATCCTCGAACATCTGCAGGAAAAAGGGTATCTTTCCCTTTCTCTGCCAGAAGACAAGGATTAGGTACCATGAGCAAAGTCATTATTCCTGTATTGCTTTCCGGAGGTTCCGGCACCAGGCTGTGGCCCCTTTCTCGAAAGCTGTATCCCAAGCAGTATCTTCCCTTGCTTGATTCTGAAAATTCCATTCTACAGGAAACCATTGAGCGCATAACAAACATTGAGAATGTCAGCGCCCCAATTATCATTTGCAATGAAGAGCATAGATTTCTTGTTGCAGAGCAATGCCGCCTTCTCGATGTTACGCCACAACGCATTATCCTGGAGCCTATGGGGCGCAACACTGCTCCTGCAGCGGCCATTGCTGCGGAACAGGCCCTGAGCGCAGGGGACGACGCTCTGCTTCTGATTCTGCCTGCAGACCACTACATTGGCGATCTTCAGGCCTTTGCCAAAGCCATCGCCGCGGGTGCCCCCCATGCGGAGGCTGGCGGCCTGGTAACCTTTGGCATTGTCCCAAAATCTCCTGAAACGGGGTACGGATATATCAAACGAGGTGAAAGCATTTCCGCTGCCACCTCTGCAGAAGAAAGCTGCTGCCACAAGATTGCACAATTTGTAGAGAAACCGGACCTTGAAACTGCCGAGCGCTATCTCCAGGAAGGTGATTATCTCTGGAATAGCGGCATGTTCCTTTTTTCCGCCAAAACGTATCTCGACGAACTGACCCGTTTTGAACCGGACATGGCGGATGCCGTTTCCAAAGCCTTTGCCGGCAGCGAAACCGACCTTGACTTTCTGCGTCTGGACAGTGACGCGTTTGAGGTTTCCCCAAGCAATTCCATTGACTACGCCGTGATGGAAAAGACCGACAACGGTGTTGTGGTGGACCTGGATTCACAATGGAGCGACATCGGTTCCTGGTCTGCATTATGGGATATCAAACCCAAGGATGATGCTGGCAATGTGACCATTGGCGACGTGGTTCTCAAAAACGTGAAGAACTCGTACCTGCATTCCACTGGCAGATTGCTGGCGGTTGTTGGTGTTGAGGATCACGTGGTGGTGGAAACTTCCGATGCGGTGTTGGTGGCGCCCAAGGACCAGGTGCAAGACGTAAAGATGCTTGTAAACGCCCTCAACAGTTCAAAGCGCGAAGAAGCGGACATCCACAAACGCGTTTATCGTCCCTGGGGCAATTACGAAGGCATTGACCTCGGGGGGCGTTTCCAGGTCAAACGCATCACGGTTAAGCCGGGAGCCAAGCTTTCTTTGCAAAGACACTTCCATCGCGCTGAACATTGGGTTGTGGTCAAAGGAACCGCATTGGTCACAAAGGGCGAAGAGACGTTCCCCCTGAGCGAAGATCAATCGACCTACATTCCCCTTGGTTACACGCATCGCCTTGAGAATCCGGGAAAAATCCCCCTGGAACTCATCGAGGTTCAAACCGGCAGCTATCTTGGTGAGGACGATATAGTCCGGGACGAGGATGACTTTGGCCGGATAAGGAAAAAATAGAACCTGACAGCCGTACTTTGTATTTACGCACTGGATAGAGCAACAATGAACACTTGCACCTGTAACAGAGTAGCGAACCAATGAAAAAAGCACTTATCTGCGGATGTACTGGACAGGACGGGGCTTATCTTGCTGAATTGCTTCTGGCAAAAAAATATGAGGTGCATGGGCTCAAACGGCGCTCATCATCATTCAACACAGCGCGCGTTGACCACCTTTACCAGGATCCTCACGAATCCGACCTCAAGTTCATCCTGCATTATGCAGATCTAACCGACTCATCCAACCTGATTCGCATCATTCAACAGGTGCAGCCCGACGAGATATACAACCTTGCCGCCCAAAGTCACGTTGCGGTGTCTTTTGAATCGCCCGAATACACGGCCAACTCGGACGCCATAGGCACTCTCAGACTTTTGGAAGCCATCCGCATCCTGGGCCTAACTGATAAAACAAAATTCTATCAGGCATCCACCAGCGAAATGTTCGGCAAAGTGCAAGAGATTCCGCAAAAAGAAACCACTCCGTTCTACCCCAGAAGCCCTTACGCCGCGGCCAAGGTGTACGCATACTGGATTACGGTCAACTACCGTGAAGCGTACAATATGTTTGCCGTAAACGGCATTCTCTTCAACCATGAGTCCCCAATCCGTGGTGAGACGTTTGTCACACGCAAGGTAACCCGTGCTGTCGCCAGGATAAAACTCGGCCTGCAGGACGCGATTTACCTCGGCAATCTCGATTCAAAACGAGACTGGGGGCACGCGCAGGATTACGTGAAAGCCATGTGGCTGATGCTGCAGCAAGAGAGACCTGAAGACTTTGTCGTCGCCACTGGTGTCAACCACTCCGTTCGTGAAATGGTGACCTTCGCATTTGCCGAAGTTGGAATAGACCTTGTTTGGGAAGGCTCCGGGATAGACGAAGTGGGCAAGGAGAAAAACACCGGCGTGGAACTGGTGCACGTCGATCCCCGCTATTTTCGCCCCACAGAGGTGGAAACCCTGCTTGGTGATCCCTCCAAGGCCAAAGAGAAGCTGGGATGGGAACCCGAAATCAGCTTTGAAGAAATGATCCGCTCAATGGTACGAGAAGATTTGAAAGAAGCCGAGCGGGACCAGTTGGTACGTACACGTGGCTATCGCACCTTCAACCAGTTCGAGTAATTCAATGACCGAAGCAAGCAATACACCTGTTTACGTAGCAGGACACAGAGGCCTTGTGGGTTCCGCCATTGTGCGCAACCTGCAAGCCAAGGGGTATGAGAACATCATTACACGCACCCATTCGCAGCTGGATCTCACCGATCCGCATGAAGTGGCCGCGTTTTTTCAAGCTGAAAACCCCGAATACGTTTTCCTTGCTGCGGCAAAAGTTGGCGGCATTCATGCCAATGACATATACAGGGGTGAATTCATTTATAAAAACCTGATGATCCAAACGAATGTTTTGCATCAGGCCTATCTTGCCGGGGTCAAGCGTCTGGTATTCCTGGGTAGTTCTTGCATTTACCCCCGTGAATGCCCGCAGCCCATCCGTGAGGAATACCTTATGACGGGCCCGCTAGAACAGACCAACTCGCCCTACGCTGTCGCCAAGATAGCCGGCATTGAAATGTGCGACGCTTACAACAGGCAGTACGGGACGTCTTTTGTCCCTGTCATGCCAACGAATTTGTATGGTCCGGACGACAATTTCAATCTTGAGATGTCCCATGTTATGCCGGCGATGATGCGCAAGTTCCATTTGGGCAAACTGGCATTGCAAGAAGATTGGGATGGTATTGAGCAAGACGAAGCACGATACGGCGCCATCCCCGCGGACATCAAAAAAGCCATTGGATATGACCGGCGTGACGCCTCCGACTGCAAAGTGATGCTCTGGGGGACCGGTGCTGCCCGGCGCGAATTCCTGCACGTGGACGATATGGCGGACGCGTGCGTGCATGTCATGTTCGGCACTGCCAGCACAGAACTCATGAACATCGGCACCGGCCAGGACCTGACCATCAAGGAACTGGCTGCACTTGTTGCACGGGCAGTGGGGTATGAAGGAGAAGTTGTCTGGGATTCGAACAAGCCTGATGGTACGCCCCAAAAACTGTTGTACGTGGAAAAAGTCAAGGCAACAGGATGGTCACACAAAATACCATTGCATGAGGGCATCTTGCGTACGTATACAAAAGAATACTTGGCATAGTTACCATCATTTCTTTTAGAACAGCGCCAAACCTGGCTTTTGCTGCGATGGTGGAGGACATTTTACGAGCGGGTTAGCAACTATGAAAGCACTCAAGATATCAGTCCTCCTCTTACTCATTCTTTTGCAAGGGGCGCACACGGCAATCGCTGCAAAGTCTATTGTCATCCCTGCTGCAGATTATTTCTATTCAGACTTTACCTCCCCAAATTCTGAAAAATACGTCCGCAGCACTGGCTGCCTGGGCTGCATTCCAGAAGGAGCGAAATGGGAGTCTGTAAATGGTTTGGTGAAATACCACTTCACTGTACCACAAGCCGGGTGGTACAATATCGGCTTCAATCCTGAAAAAGGGACCGCCCAGGATTGGTACAAGCTACAAATAGACAACACCCCCCCCTTTTACATCTTCAACAATACCTGCACATACTTTATCGATGCTGGAAAGCATGTTTTAACCCTAGAAGCAAACTTCTGGATAGGCTTCAAAGGCATCCAGGATATTGTCCTGAAACCGAGCAACGGTTCTCTCATGCAATCCATCCGCATAGAGAAAGATTACTCTGATGTCGTGCAATCAGGAAAGAGCGTCAGCTTCGATATTGCTTACGCACCTCAAGTTTCAGGAAAAAAAGTTTATATTGATGCTAAAAACAAAGACAATGGAAATACATACCGAAGCAGTGTCACACTTCCGGTCAGCAAAAAAAACAGCAGTAGTACAGTTGGATCTGTTCGCTTGGAGACACCGGGCGAATACCAGATATTCCTCCATGACGGTAGAATAAAAAGTCCTGAAACAGCTTCATTCAGTGTTTTTGCCATTTCCACTGGGGAACCCAAACCCACCCTGACCAAAGGAAAATTGCTCCAGGAAATCGACTGCCCTGCCTCCCCTCCTCCATATTATGGCGGCGGCAAGCCACAGGTCATTACCAATGAATCAGGGGCGTATGTAGAATCCGAAACAAAAGGATTCCGTACCCGTGGAAATCAAAATGAGAAAGATGTCAGCTGGTTCGCCTACAAGCTCGCCATCCCTCAACCAGATGCGCCCTACCTTATTGAAGTGGATTACCCCGACAACACACTCAGAGAATTCGGAATCGGGATAGTTCCCAATAATGGACTTTTCTCTCCCATGATTGGCGTGGAGACAGGGGGCGAATTTGTGCCAAGCATGAAGACGCAAACCGCTTCACTCGTTTGCTGGCCCACAAAATCAGACCTGAGAGTGGTCATCCTGAACGCCCATGATGGAATGCGGGCGGCTGTGACAAAAATCAAGATTTACTCCATGGCAGCCAATGGCCCCACCCCGCATTTCACTAAGAATATGCGCCAATATGCCCATTGGTACGAAGAAAATCTTACCTTTATCAATTTGGTAGGCATGGACAAGAACCAAAAGGTAGCCGGTTACGAAGAAGCATGCGCACGGTGGGCGCAACTCATGGCCTCCTATGGAGAAAACACCATGATCATGCCTGTGAACGCATACGGTTCGCGCATGTATCCCAGCACCTATGAAGTGGATGCGACCCCCGCCCAAACCGACATTGCAAAAATTTTGATGCTTGAGGCCGAACGCTGGAACATGCAGTTCATTGCGGAATTTCACCCCATGGCCAGCATGCTGCTGCACTGGTCCCCCATTCCGGCGGATAAAAACCTCTACGTATCTAAAGATGGCCAGGCCCACGTTAAAAGAAGCCCATTCATTGCTCGCTACAATATGCTTTATCCTGAGAACCAAAAGTGGCTTATCGGCTTGATTGGCGACTTTACAGACCGGTACAAAGATTTCTCCTCCCTGGAAGGAGTCAGCCTGCGGTTTATGGAGTGGCAAAACTCAGGGCTCTACAATTTTCATAATCTGGATTGGGGGTACGATGATTACACCATGGCGGCCTTCACAAAGGAGACAGAAGTCGCCCTGCCAGAATATGAAGGAAATGAACGGTTTGCAAAACGTTATGCGTGGATTAACAGCAATGCTTTTGCTGAATGGAAAGACTGGCGGGCGCGCAAAGTTGCTGATCTGATCAAGCGAATCAGAGACAGAGTAGTACAATCGCGCCCAGACTTGAAAGTCTACATCCACGAGACCGCCCTGGAAACAAAACCAGAAGGGGGGCGCAGGCTACCACGCTACGGCAGAGGCCTGTCCATGAAATACCTCGACGACCTCGAAAACGTGGTTGTTATCAACGGTCGATACAGACATGGCCGCAAAATGTCCGATTTTCACGTGTGGGCGCGTGAATACTTGTGGCAGATCATACGTGATGAAATGTTGCAGCCAGAAAAAATGACAACGTTTCTAGGAAGCGGCAAAGGACATTTCCTTTTCAGCCACGAATACCTGGAAGCAGATACCAAGGTTGTCCCCATGAAGGACCTGGGGTATCCGTCAGACGCCAAAAAAAGCATGTGGAGCATCGCAGCAGAACCTGCAGGACGAAGCGTGCTGGAGCGATACGCCCTCGCCATGGCGGAAACTGACGCCGTATTCCTTGGGGACGGGGGCAACAATTTCTCTTTCGGCCCGGACATTGTTACCCAGGAATTCCTCCCAGAATATTACGCTCTGCCCCGGGTGGATTTCACCTTGTTGGAGGGTGCTGCCGATCCTGTGAGTGTTCGAGAATACGCTGGCAAGGACGCCTATTATTTCTACATCGTGAATCGGGATAATTACCCTTGCGAAACGCAAGTGTACTTCACAACAGCAGGAGAAGTAAAAGCCCTCAGGTCAGGTAAATCAGTTCTCCAAGGAGGGGCGGATATGCAACTCACATTGAAGCCCTTTGAGCTCCGAGCATTCAAGACGACTAACCCGCAAATGCACATCATGAATGCATTTGCATCCCCTCCAAAAGAAATACAGGAGCAGCGTCGGAAAATGCTTCAGGAACTGCGAGACCTTGCCTTAGGCATTTCTGACAACCCTGAAGAAAGGAAAACTGTTGCGGCAGCCGTTGACAAAGCAACCGCAGCTGCCGATGCTGGACAATGGTGGAAATGCAGGGTCATTATGGACAATGCAGAATTGGTAAGAATATATGAAAAATACAAAAAATACCCCACCGTATTGCGGACAGAATAGCATCAATACCGGTTACACATTGAACATATAATATCAAAAACACAATACTACTGCTTACCCCAGGATCATCAATGACACCCAAAGTCGTCATTTCAAATGGATTTCAACGATACCATCTTTCTGCTGGCGCAGTAGAGCTGAACAATCTTGGTGCGCTTTCCGGTTTGATTACTGGCGCCTACCCTACAGCCATATCCAGGACTGTAATTAATGGCCTACCTTTTCTCAGAAATCACAGGCGTTTTAAGCGACTTCTGGACAGAGAGGAAAACCTTCCCAGAAATCTTATCCACCATCAAAATTTTTTGGAATACGCGTATCTTTGGATTTCCACACTCAGAAAATTTTCCATGATAAAACCCCAAGTTGAGCAACTGCGGACATTTACGTTTCGGCAGTACGGACGTTGCGCCGTCAAGTACATAAACAAGTTGCACGGGCAAGGCGCAAACATTTACCACTTTCGCTCAGGCTTTGGTGGAGCTGCAGCAGACCGCGCCCGTGAATTGGACATGGTCCGGTTATGCGATCACACGATAGCCCACCCCCATGTTCTGCAGTATATGATAGAGAACAGGGGAAAGATGCCTGCCCCTGGCTATAAACACCCGGAGAGTGAGCTTTTTTGGGATCCTGTCCTTGAAGATATTGACCGAGGGCAATGTTACCTGGTCAACTCGGATTTCGTGAAAGATACATTTATCAACCAGGGTATTGCCGCGGAAAAAATAAATGTAATATACCAAGGTGTTGATGAAAAATTCTTTCAAGCCATCCCCCCCAAAAATCGGTCCGAAAAAAAGAAGGACGGACCACTTTCGCTGCTGTATGCAGGGACGTTTGAACTCAGAAAAGGCGCCCCGGAACTGGTGGAGGCGCTTTCAAACATTAAGGATTTGGATTGGGAGTTGAAAATCGCTGGCGTTATCAACCCAACGCTCAAGACACAATACCAGAATTTTCTTGATGATCCTCGGGTCACATACCTCGGAGTCCTGGATCGCAAAGGTCTTGCTACGGCCATGTCGGAATCGGAAATCTTCGTATTCCCATCGCGAGCGGAAGGGTCTGCTCGGGTTGTGTTTGAGGCAATGGCATGCGGTTGTTTTATTGTGACAACCCCCAATAGCGGCTCCATTGTTACCAATGGAGAACAAGGAATAGTTGTAGAGCCTGGAGATGCGGATTCGATTCAAAAGGCGCTGCACACGGCTTTTACCATGAGAGATGAACTTGAAGACAGGGGCCATAAAAATGCCCTCTTGATCGCAAATAAATACCGCCAAAGCGATTTTGGCAAAAATTTGTTGGACATGTACAATACAATCATTTTGCAACATCAAAATACACCAAGCCAATCCCAATAACGCAACGTAAAATTTCCATGAACGTATCCACAAAAAAAGCATCCGAGATTTTGGGTGCAAAATCACTCATATCGAGACCAAGCTTCATCTGTATTTACACGTTTGTCGCCTGTCTGTTCTTCAACAAGACGAAAGAGTTTGTCGGAACCATTTATATTGGAGAAATAATAATGCTTTTATCAATTCCAATACTATTGGTTACCGGTCTTGGTCAGGCTTTGAAGCAAAGAGTCTTTGTAAAATTTATCATTCTTGCGTTCATAATGCTCATGGGCTACATGCTGTCGGATCTTGTAGCCGCGAACACATTGCACAACATGTTGCGGGGGTGGGCAAGAGTATTCTTTGTCATTTCAGATATTTTATTCTTTTCCATTGTAATGATAAAAGACAGAAGAAGCATTTGGTGGGCGCTATTAGGTTTCATGCTCAGCAAACTACTTATGGAACAACAATTTGATGTGGAGTTGTCGGACCTGAAGTTCAGACTCGGCTGGGCCCTTTTATATGGCGCATTGGCTCTTTATGCATTCATACCCAAAATATTGGGGTCCCTCCTTTTATCAAGTGCAGGCGCAGGGTTCCTTATTGAAGGGGCACGTTCCCTCGGCGCAGCACCCTTCCTCTCTGGTTTTCTCCTCTTGTTCATGAAAAACAGATTCCAAACAAATAAACAGATAATAAAAGTACTCATAGTTGGATCACTAGCTCTTGCAGTCCTATTTGGAATGCACAGCTATGCCAAAACCTTTTACCAGGACACCCGTAAAGACTCGACGGAAGGCAGACTGCATGGGCTAATGATAGGCTTGGAATCCGTAATAAGGTCCCCATTGATTGGTGCTGGCTCCTGGCAGCACCTGGGCAGACGGACCTATACATTCAGTACAGAGGCGCGCCAATTTGGGGGGCACAGTTGCATACTTCAATCTTGGGTTGAAGGTGGAATACTCGCTGCACTTTTTTTCTTGTTCTACTTTTTTGCTGTATTCAAGTGTGGGCTCTACATCCTGCAAAACCGGCCAAGAGACTATATTAGCGCAGCTGGTCTAACATTGATGATAATGGAAGCCTGGGCCACAGTGAATTCACCTTTTGGTGGAGACAGACGCGTACCTATTGGCTTTACAGTTGGCCTGTTGACGTACTTTGAGTATGAAAAAACAAAATTACAGCTATACCTATCACAAGAAAAATCTGATAGCTAATGCAGCACGCAACGCTGCTGCATAAGAAGCGATTCCTTCAAAGGAAATACATATAATGTCAATAAGGGCCCGTTTAACAAATGGTCTTAAATCACAATTTTTCGGTCAAGTCGCCAGAGTTCTGGTTCAACTTGTCAATGTACCACTTCTTCTCGCATTCTGGGGCAAAGATGTATTTGGCGAGTGGCTGATTTTAACAGCATTTAGTCAGTATTTGAGCATTTCCAGTGCAGGCTTTGCAGACGCAACAGCCCGCGAAATGGTCATGGCAGAATCGCGGAAAGATCGAGACGCTACCATCTCATACTTCCAAAGCACCTGGGGTCTTCTTACAGTCATATCACTAGTTGTGTTTGCCATTGTCTACGTTCTCGTAAACGTACTGCCAATCAAGGAAGTTACAAACATAAGTGTATTATCTCGCCCCCAAGTCATATCCATACTGCTTTCGCAAAGTATTATTGTTCTGCTGACAATTCAAACCAACTTGCTGCATTGCGGCTTTATATGCCAGGGACGCTATGGCGAAGCCTACTTTTACCTTGCGCTCATGTTTCTTCTCACTAACATTGCGCTCTTTATCGCGGCTTCCCTTGGATTGCAACCAGATACAGCGTCCATCATAATGCTGGTTGTCAAAATAGCACTATTCTTCGGAATACGTTATATTTTGTGGAGAAACACGAAGTGGCTGCGTTACGGCTTTAGTCACATAAATTTTTCTACAATAAAAGTTTTAATCAAGCCTTCTTTTGCATCCATGACAACTATCCTGTCCAATGCTCTCAACATACAGGCAATGCGCATTGTAATAGGCATGATTGCCGGCCCAGCCGCAGTTGTAGTCTTTACTGCCCTCAGAACACTCACCCGTTTTGGCAAAATGTTCATCAACTCTTTCGAACAAATCATCACTCCTGAACTGGGGATAGCCTTTGGAAGTGGTGATGAAGCGCTCATGAGAAAGCTATATGAAAGACTGTCTCAAGTAATGATCTGGTTTTCAATCTGTGTATCAATATTTCTCATGTTCTCTGGGAATTTTATTCTTGATATTTGGACGGGGGGAGAAATAGCCATGGATTTCCCCCTGTTTTTCCTTTTGATTTTCAGCATAGTTATCAATACATTCTGGTTCCCCAGCTATGTTGCATTGGCGGCATTGAACAAGCATTTTGATATCGCCAACAGGTTCTTGCTCTCAAACATTATTATGATTGTATTGGCAGCTTTATTCATAAAACTTTTTGGTGTAATTGGAGCAGCCATAGCCCTCGTCTTTAGCGAAATGATCATGTGCTATTTTGCAATACCTCGAGCTGTAACCCTTGTTCAGCTTTCACCAACAGCCTACTTTTTTAATGCCATAAAACCGCCATTCTTTTTGGTTTATGAATTCCGTTCCATTATCTCTAAAAGATTCAAGAAAAATGATAGTTAGATACTAATTGTACAACACTTAATGGAAAGAACAAGCAATGCGCATATCTATCGTTACAATCTCTTTCAACCAAAAAGACTTTCTTGAACGGGCAATCCTCTCTGTCTTGGAGCAGTCCTACTCCAATATTGAATACATAGTGGTAGATCCAGGATCAACTGATGGCAGCCGCGATATAATTGAAAAATACAGAGACAGGATAAGCACCATCCTATACGAGCCAGACAAAGGTCCTGCCGATGGTTTGAACCATGGTTTTGCACATGCCACTGGTGATATTTACGGTTATATCAATGCTGACGATATTATTCTACCAGGCACTCTGGAGAAGGTTGCTGCGTTCTTCCAATCACACCCTGATACAGATGTTGTCATCGGCGATGGTTTTGTTGTTGATCCTGCAGGAAATGTACTGAAATACGTCCGCTCCACCAGATTTACCCCTTGGTGGTTTGTGCATGGCGGCGTACTTGCTTTGCAACAATCCACATTTTTCAGGCAGGAAGCGTTCAAAGCGACGGAAGGATTCAATATACACAATAAGACATCTTGGGATGCTGAATTACTGCTCGACATGAGCCTCGCCGGGAAAAAACTGGTATGTGAGCATCAGAACTGGTCGCTATTCACGTACCACGAAAATTCCATTACCGTTTCACAGCGTCTTGCGGACGAAAGCAAAAAAACGCATGCTAGATACTTCAGAAAAGTTATGGGCTGTGAACCCGGCACGATTGACAAAATATTTAAAAAGTATGGAAAATATCACAAATTTTTAATTGACCCTGTTGGGCTGGTCAAAAAATTTTTTCCACCACAATGTGAATGGCCACAACGGAATACTGCTATGCAACCTGATGCTTCTACTAATGATTCAAAGGACTACCTTTACGCCACGCCCACTGATGCCGACCACTTTTTCGGATTTCATGATCTTTGCCCATGGAATGAAAACGGAGACCAGGTTGTTCTGCTAAGAACAAAGGAAGACATTTCAGACCGACTTCCCACAAGTGATGACGTGGCTGAAGTCTGTATATGGCATCCCGAAACAGGTGACGTTTGCCCCATCGGCGAAACAACGACATGGAACTGGCAGCAGGGTGCACGCGAGCAATGGCGGCCAGGCCACCCCAACGTAATCCTCTATAATTGCTGTCGTGATGGGGCCATGGTCAGTATTGCCTACAACACTGAATCCAAGGAAGAAAAAGTTTTCTCACGCCCTGTATACGCACTTGCGCCCGATGGACGCCACGCACTGACGTTCAACTTTTCCAGACTGCACGAGACCTGGCCAGCCTACGGCTATGACGGCCCCGCCTATGGTAACATGACGGACGTAGCCCCGGAGGATGAGGGGCTTTTTCTCATGGACCTTGAAAACGACACGACGACGTTGCTCATATCCTTGAAGGACTTAGCCACGTTCAAGGGCAGTAAGCTGTCAGAGGCAAGCAAGCACTTTGTCTCGCACGTTGCTTACAGTCCAAGCGGGAAAAAGTTCTCTTTTTTCCATCGTCTTTTTACCCAGGATGGCAACCTGTATACTCGTTTTTTCGTTGCAGACAGTGATGGCCGAAATCTGCAGCTCATTTCGCAGGAAAAAGCCACGCACTACGACTGGTATGATGACAACTCCATACTTGTCTGGACACGTTTTTTGCCGCAATCGGTTTCCAAGGCAAGAGGTGGCGGACTGTTGGCCAATCCTCTGATAAAGCCGTTGCTGAACATCGTCAGAAAGTGGCGCCCCGGCCTGAAACAGCGCCTCTGGAAAGAGGGGTACCACCTTCTCGGTACAGACGGCAGTGGGAAGCGAGAACTGATCGGCTACGGCGTGCTTGATGCGGATGGGCATCCAATGTTCTCGAACGACAGAAAGCTCTTGCTGACCGATACCTATCCGGATGAAAGAAGAATAATGAGTCTGATCATATATGATATGAATCAAAAGACACGTCGTGACGTCGCCAAAATCCATTCACCAGATAAATTCCTGTGGGATTTGAAATGTGACCTGCACCCTCGCTGGAACCGCGATTGTACGCAGATTTGCGTTGATTGCCCGGAAAGTGGCAAACGGCAGGTCAGGATTTATTCTGCGTTGTAACAATAGGGAACACCGGGACATTTTATGAAAAAACTTCTGGTTATTCAACCGTATATCGCTAAATACAGAATCCCTGTGTTCCAAACGCTGGCCAAATCGTACGACATGACCGTTGCCGCATGCATTGCCGAAGACAACAAGGGGTACGGTCAGCCAGACGCATCTACTCGGTTCAAGTTCATCACGCTGAAATTTAAAAATAAATTTGGCTTCCTCTGGCAATCAGGGATTCGCAAACTCCTGGCCGATCATCCTGATGGCGTTTTTATCGCAGCAAACCCCAGACACCTGAGCTATTGGTACACTCTTCTTTACTGCCTGCTCTTTCGTATTCCAATTTTTTGTCACGGCCAGGGCCCCTACAACAAGTCCGCATTGTCCTTTTTGCGCCGGTTCCTCTACCGCATGGAATTGCTGCTTGCGACAAGGTACATCTGTTATACTGAATATTCCAGGCAAGCATTTCACCGATTGGGATTGCAGTCAGATAAACTGGCTGTGGCAGACAATTCTCTCCATTTGAAACGCGTGCGTAAACTTCCAGAACATATTCCACCTGGCTTGCATGTCATGTTCATAGGGCGATTACGCCCAGGATCCAATCTCGAACTCTTGATAGATGCCATGGCAAATCTTTCTGGAGACAATATCTCGTTACATATCGTAGGTGATGGTGAGGGGCACGACATACTTGCTCAAGCAACAGAAAAATACAAATGGATTCATTGGTACGGCAATATCTATGAAGAAGACAAGCTTCTTGAAATTGCAGAAAGATGCATAGTCGGCTGCTACCCTGGGGATGCAGGTCTGAGCATACTCCATTATATGGCTTTGGCCCTTCCAGTCATCACCCACGACAATATGCTTGCGCACATGGGACCTGAACCCAGCTATATTACAGATGGAGTAAACGGCTTCCTCTTCAGCTACACAGACAAATTGCCATCATTAACAGCACTTTTGCAGAACATCCTCGACCAGAAATATGACATTCTGCAAGCAGGCGAACAGGCCGTCGCCACATATCATGAGCTAACCACCCCTTCTCTTGGCAAACGGCTGGAGGCCATCATGAAGGAGGCCGGGGTCTGATGCGTATCCTGCATGTCGTCCAAAGCATGGATCCAGCCAAGGGCGGCGTCTCCGAAAGCATTCGGCTTTTCTGTGCAGAAATCATCCGCCAGGGCCACGAAACAGAAATAGCCACCCTGGATCATCCTGGGCCGGAGTGGGAAAAATTACTCCCCGCCCCTTTGCATTTCTTCCCGCAAACCATGAAAGGATTCAATGCGCCTGGCCTCATTCCCTGGCTGGCAGAAAACGGCCCGTCATACGATGGCGTCATCGCGCACGGTTTGTGGCGTTTTCAAGGGCACGCCACACGCATTGCCGCAAAAAAAGGGGGCTTCAAGTACTGCATCTTTCCCCACGGAATGCTTGACCCCTGGTTTAAAGAGAACAACAGGCTCAAGCATTACGCCAAACAGCTTTACTGGTTATGGCGTGAATACCAGGTACTGCGCGACGCCGCGGCTGTGTTATTCACCTGCCAGGAAGAAATGCGAATGGCCCCCACCTTCACCCCTTATACGGTGAACGGACGGATTTGCCCTTTGGGACTAGAAGGACCGCCAGCCCCCCCGACCATACTTGCGGCGGAGTTCTTCACAAAATTTCCTGAATTGAAAAACAGACCTAACATATTATTTTTGGGACGGATTCATGAAAAAAAAGGTGTTGATCTGCTCCTGCATGCCTTTGCCAGAGTCTGTGCGAATCGCGAGACGAATCTGCTCTTGGCTGGTCCGGCTCCTGAAGCACTGCAAAAAGAATATTCCAATCTTGCCAAGGATATGGGAATAGCCGACAATGTTTTCTGGCTCGGCATGCTTCACGGGCAAGACAAATGGGGGGCTCTCAGTGCTGCAAATGTTTTCGCCCTCCCTTCACATCAGGAAAATTTCGGCATCGCCGTTGTGGAAGCCCTGGCCTGTGGTACGCCTGTGCTCATTTCCAACAAAGTCAACATTTGGCGCGAGATAGTCGAGTGTGATGCTGGCCTGGCAGAAGCTGATACCCTAGAGGGCGCTGAAGCCATGCTATCTTCATATATCCGGCTTACGGATGCTGCACAGAATGCCATGTCTTCCAAGGCAGTTTCCTGTTTTAACAGCCACTTCCGCATAGATACCGCCACAAAGCACTTACTGAACATCATTCGTGATTGCAGGAGGTGATAACGCCTTGCCCACCAATCTGAACCCCTATCACAATCCCAGCTTCGGCTTTTCTAACCGCCTGATGCGTTTTGTGTGGAATATTGTTGCGCTGTTCCTGTTCCGCCCCTCCCCGCGTCCTTTTCATGGCTGGCGGTCCTTTTTACTACGCTGCTTCGGCGCCACCCTTGGCAAGGATTGCCACTTCTATCCTGGAGCAAAAATCTGGGCCCCCTGGAATCTCCACTGTGGCGACCATGTCGGTGTGGCTTCAGGGGCGGAAATATACAACCCTGCGACCATCAAGCTGGGAGACTATGTAACCATTTCACAGAATGCTTATTTGTGTGGTGCCAATCACGATTACAACGATCCGTCCTTCCCGCTCATAACTGACACCATAGAAATAAAGCATCACGCGTGGATTGCCGCACGCGCAATCGTTTTACAGGGTGTTACCGTTGGCGAAGGCGCCGTGCTTGCCATCAACGCACTCGCTACCAAGGATCTGACCCCCTGGACTGTCTACGGTGGGGTTCCCGCCCGGGAAATAAACAAGCGCAATGTTGTGACGACGTAGGATAATACCATGATATCAGTATTGATCCTGACAAAAAACGAAGAACAGGATTTGCCGGGTTGTCTCGAGAGCATCGCGTGGTCTGATGATATTCATCTGTATGATTCATGCTCCGAGGACCGCACTGTGGAAATTGCCAAAGCTGCAGGAGCCACTATAACCAGCAGGCCCTTTGACAACTGGGCCGCGCACCAGAACTGGGGCCTTGCCAACATATCCTTCAAGCATCCATGGGTTTTTTACATCGATGCCGACGAACGAGTTACCCCTGACCTGCGCGACGCTATGCTAAAGGCGGTGGCGTCCCCTGATGAAAACGTAGCATTCAGAATGCAGCGCAGGGATTTCTTCATGGGCACATGGCTCAAGCATTGCCAGACATCCCCTTTTTATATGCGGTTGTTCCGCCCAGAAAAAATGCGGTACGAGCGACTGGTCAATCCTATCTCCATACCAGACGGCCCAGTTGGCGAAATAACTGGTTTCCTGGATCACTACCCCTTCAGCAAGGGTTTGAGCCATTGGTATGCCAGGCACAACTCATACAGTTCCTTTGAAGCGCAGCAAATCGTAGATAACCGTCGCAAAGGGGGCACCTTCAGCCTTTCCAAAGCCTTTTTCGAAAAAGACTTTCATAAGCGCCGCTATCATCAGAAAGAACTGTTTTATCGCATGCCATTTCGCCCTCTCATCAAGTTCCTGTACCTGTATATCGCCCGAAAAGGCTTTCTGGACGGCCGAGCTGGGCTTCAATATTCTATGATGCAAGGTATTTACGAATACATGATTTTGACCAAGGAACATGAACTGGAGCAGCAGGTGCAAAAAGCATGAAGATTCTTGTACTTGGCATCAATTACTATCCGGAACTGACCGGCATTTCAGTGTATACTTCAGACATGTGCGAATACCTGGCCGCAGCCGGCCATGAAGTGGAGGTAGTGACCGGTTTCCCTTATTATCCGCAATGGGAAGTCTTTCCAGGATATCGGGGCAAGGTGTACGCCTCTGAGGAAGTCAACGGCGTAACCATAAGACGTTGCTACGTCTACACTACTAAAAAGCTGTCCTCTCTCAAGAGGATCATTCACGAAGCAAGCTTCATCGTGTCCTCGTTTTTCAGGAGCTTGTTTGTCCAACGTCCGGATATACTTCTCGTGGTCTCCCCCCCTTTGGGGCTGGGCCTTTCAGGCTATGTGCTCAGCCGCTTGAAGCGTGTCCCGCTCATCTTCCATGTTCAGGACTTGCAGCCTGACGCTGCTGTCGGACTCGGAATGCTAAAAAAAGGGAAATTGACGCGATTTCTCTATGCAGTGGAAAAATTCATCTATAAAAAAGCCAGAATGGTCACGACCATCAGCAAATCCATGCGGGAGAAGACCCTTGCCAAGGGTATAGCCCCCGAAAAGGTAGAACTGCTCCCCAATTGGGCCACCTTGGAACCGGCCCAGGGCGATGACCACAGCGCTTCCTTTCGGGAAGAATTTGGCCTGGAAGGAAAATTTGTGTTTCTCTACTCAGGAAATGTAGGGAAAAAGCAAGGACTCGAGACGCTTATAGAGGCGTTTTCAGACATAGAGGACAGTAATGCGGTCTGTCTCATTGTAGGAGAAGGTGCAAACATTGCGGCGCTCAAGGAACGGGCAAAGCAGGCAGCTGTTGCTAATATTCGTTTTTTACCGCTGCAGCCCAAAGAACGTCTCCTGTCTATGCTGCGTGCGGCAGATGTCTGCCTGGTAATCCAAAAAACAGTCGTATCCGATATCGTTTTCCCTTCCAAAATGACCAACATCATGGCTGCAGGGTGCGCCTCTCTTGTGACGGCAGAAGAACATACCGAACTCGCTCAGGCCGTAATAGAGTCTGATTCAGGATATGTCGCCCTCCCGGAAAATGTGGAGTCGTTGCGCAAAAAAATGGTCTACGCCCTTTCAGATTCATCATTATCCGAAAGACGGGCGCGTGCCGCTGCGTATGCCCAAAAACACCTGGCCAAAGGCGTCATCTTAAAGGAATTTGATGCTCTTCTGAAAAGGATTGTCAACTGACCTGCTGTTACAGTGGCGTAGCTACCGCCCTCTCTCCATGAGACGTAAGCCGGAATAGCGTGCACATACTCTGCCGCCAGCAAGAGCATGAAGGTACATGGGAAGCAAAAGGCACGGCACACTTCTTCTCAATCTGCATGTACATACCTTAACCGCCAGACGGTTCAAATAGCGTACTCAACAGGCAGTCATATTGTAACGTTTTTGTGCGGCACCTTGTAAAACAAGTCCGGCTTAACTCGGCGCCCAATCCAAAAAAGTACGAGCCACCACGCCCTAGGATAAGGCTTCGCAAAAAACATCAGCTTGAAAGCTTCCTTATAGTTCCTTCTTTTCAGGCGATTCATGCCGCGTATTATTCGCAAAAAGGACTTGATACACGCCAGGCTCGGTGGATTGAGAGCTGGGTCGATATGCTGCAGTTGCAACTCCCGCATTCTGACGTACTCAGCATCAAGCGTAGCCTCTGTACGCTTACTAGAATGTCTCTCGTGCCCCAAATGCTGTTTTATCAAGGCGCGGTTGATTACAAGGGAATCCCCATGCTTACACACATCGCAAAAAAAGGAAGAATCAACTCCGTGCTTGATGCCGGGATAGAGTCTGAACGCCTCCCCTGCAGCAATGACCTTTGCAGAAACCATCATTTGAGAAGGAATCCCGCCACCAACACTGTCCTGAAGATACATCCCAAGATGGGTATATTTCTGCTCTATACGTATGACATCATGCTGCGACCTATTTACAAAAGACTTTAAAAGTTTTCCATCAAAGTACTGATCCGCCTGGCAGGATATGATGGCAGCATCCGGGGCTGCAGCAGCAGCCTTGAGGAATACTTCCAGACAATCCGGTGTTAATTCATCATCATCGTGCAATAGTTTTATCCATTGCGCCCCAGTTTGCATCGCCATTTTTATTGCTGCATTTGTATTTCCAACCTGCCCCTGCTGTTCAGTATTTTTAGCAATTACAAAGCGATTGTCGTTTTCTGCAAGAGTATTGACGATCAGCATTGTTTTGCTATCTCCTGCCTCATCATCGCTGATACAACATATCCAATCTTCAATACCCTGGCTTTTGATGCTCTCAATAGCCCGCGTTACAAAATCTGGTCTTTGATATGTAGGCATTGCTATTGCAACACGAGGGGCTATTTCTTCATTGTACATTTGTAATCTCAACATTCCTTTTTTTGCACACCGAGTGAATATTTATACTGGCATTTATATAATAGTATCTTTCCCAAGTAAACGCACCCAAAACACACCCCCACAAGGTCTGGCATCCCATAATTAAGAGGTCTAAAATGTAGAGGTCATGCGGCCATTCTCAGTTTCAGTAAAGAAGTGATGAAGCCAATGCACATGTTAGATCATTCGTTGTTGTAGACAAAGAACCAACGCAATGTTTTAAAGAAAGCCATGTTACCATGTTACTATGTTACCGTCGCAACCTCTTCGATCGCGTCCAGCAGAGGAGCTAGCGTCTTTATAGTGACCCAGAAGGGCGGATTAGCTTTTGAACATATCCAACTTAATTTTGCCGCTGAGTGGCCCAACAGACTGGCCCCACATCTCATCAGGAAATACTCCTTGCTCCTTCATCGCAATTACAATATTTTGAGTATCATTTTATAAGTCACAATAATATTTTTCCCTACAACAACATAATTATCAATTTCATAAATGAGACACTCATGAAGTTAAAACAACACTTATGTCTTAAAGATAATTTTATAAGCAATTCACTTTTCTTATTGTTGTGCTTTTCAGTTTTCGTAAGCCTTGCTGTCAGGGTCTATTGTGTAAATTCTCAATTTTGGATGGATGAGTTAGCAACTTCTTGGGTGATTTCCGACGGCTTTACTGCAATTTTTGAAAGATCATGGCTCAACAATCTTAGCCCCGCTTATTTTGTTTTTCCATACATATCTCAATTTTTTTTAGGTGTAAGCGAACCTTCCTTACGACTTCCTTCAATAATCTTCAGCCTGCTCACGGCTATCGTTGTCTTTAAATTGGCAATGGAGTTAACAAAAAGCAGAAGAATTTCATATTTTTCTGCCCTATTTGTTCTCATAGATAAAGATCTTGTATACTTTTCATTGGATGCAAGACCTTACTCGCTTTCCATTCTCGCGACTTCACTTTTTCTATTATACTTTTTTCGGCATATCAATAATCCAAAAAACATTTCCAACTTGGTAATATGGATATTTCTTGGAACTATATCTATCTACATACATTACACGAATGCTCTTCTTTTTGTCTCACTCTCTTTAGCTGTCACTATAAACATGCTGTTCCCTGATCGTAGAAAACACTACTCTATGATTTTTTTAAGCTTGCTACTTGTAGCTTTCCTCTGTCTGCCCTTAGCCAGCCACTTGTACAACCTGTTTTCAATAAGAAAAGAACTTGGATCTTTTCTCCCCCAGCCAAATCCCTCACAAATGTTTTCCATAATTCCACATGTCAGATATTACATCATCATACCTTTGGCCGCTGTCTTTTTTTACACATTCTCTTATAGACAAAAATTATTCAAAACCACTTCTGAATCTCCTTACAAAACCTATCATATAAGCTTGGTTATTTTCTTAGTTTTATTCTCCGTTCTGCTCATCTTCTCTCTTGCATACGCAGGCATTGTTAATATTTATTTGCCAAGATATTTGAGTTGGACCTTTCCACTCGTTATCATATTATCATCTTTAATTCTTGAAAAATTGAATGGGAAACGCTTGAAAACTATCTTTATATTTACCATTATTATTCTACAATTATCAGCAAGCTACAAAATAGTGAACTCTAGAAAAAATGTAACTAACAATTCATGGGAAAATATAGTTTATGAACTCAATATATCTACAAATAGCACTTACATATTGTTCTATCCTCCCCTCATTGAACGAAAAATGGCAGGTGACTTAGCAAAGTATAATCCTGATGACTTGTTCATGTCATACCTTACTTCCCCACTAAATTCGATTTACAAATTAGACAAGAACAAACTAAACGATTTATTTTTAACCAATGGAAATGTGGATATATGTTTATTGCCTCACGAATTTTTTGCAATTAACATTAAGTTAGACTCCCTTGAAAGGACAGAGCATTGGAAAACGGAGAATATTGCCCCATCAATACATTTTCCGACGCTACTCAAATACACACGTCTACCCCATACATCTAAAAACGCACCCTTTTGCGACTAGGTCATGTTCACACTAAGAGTAATTAATTTACTGACAAAGCTATTCACAACGTAATATATCTACTTTCTCTCAAGAAACTACATGCAGCATGGAGCATACTACAAGGCTACAGCCGAGTATTAGAAGATTAAAAAGCCGAGATTGGAAGAAGTGGGTTAGGAAAACCGGCCCATGAGCCAAAGTGGACGTAAGAAGCCCGGAGGAGGTTTTTGATGTCCAAGACAAGATGAAGTTTTACCGCCGCGTTCAAGCCCCGCCCCCCATGAAAACCCTGTCCGGGGAGATTACTTTATCCGAGTTCGCAAATAAGTAAGGCGCACCCCGACCAGAACTCCCAGTGGATGAACTAAGCATGAGCTTCTACGATCTCAATGCCCCAATGCGCCCAGAGCGTGCGTAAAATCCTTCTATTTCATTTTTATACTTACCGTAGTGAGTTTTCGCTGGAAAATAAAAAAGCCCTGCCGAAACTACAGGCAGGGCTCTTTGCATATACATTCCTGGTCAACAGGCGACTGAAAGCCTATAAACGGCCAATAACCTCCAGCAATAGCCTGGTAACCTTCTCAGCGTTCTGTCTGAAAATCTGCAAAATATCTTCCCAGGTGACAGGTGCTTCGTCCAGCTTCCAACAATCATAATCCGTGCTCATGGCCACTGCCCCATAGGGCAGCCCAGCCTCATTGGAAAGAGCACATTCAGGGGCGATACTCATATTGATGACGTCTGCCCCCCACGTGCGAAACATGTTGGACTCCGCCCTGGTGGAGAAACGAGGCCCTTCAATGGTCACCACGGTTCCCTTCTTGTGGTGGTCATAGCCAAGTTGGTCACAGCACTGATTGAACACCTTGCGCAAGTCAGCGTCAAAGGGCTCGGCCATAGGGGTATGGCAAGCGTGATGCGGTTCAAAAGCTTCGTGAAAGGTCGTAAAACGGTGGCGGGTAAAATCGATGAACTGATCCAGTATGACCAAATGTCCGCGATCTATCTCTTCCCGCAAGGACCCAACAGCCGTGGTAGCCAGCACACACTCGCACCCCAAATCCTTTAAGGCATGGATATTGGCGCGAAAATTCACCTGTGAGGGGGGAACAGTATGCTCCCTGCCATGCCGCGCCAGCAAATACACGCGCTTCCCCGCTATCTCGCCCTTGCGCACGTTGGAACTTGGCGAACCATAGGGCGTTACGATTTCAAGGTCTTCAGCATTTTCGAGAATGTCTGGATTATCCAGGCCACTGCCGCCAATAATACCGATTGCTTTCATGGTACTCGGTCCATAACCCGGATATCCGGGGTTCGCTATTCCATCAATTCGAAATTAGCCGAGACTACAGCTTCAACAGGTAACTATGCCCCATACCGTCCAGCTTTTCCTTGCCATTCAAAAAGCCAAGCTCGATGAGGAAACCAATGCCGGCAAGTTCTGCTCCAGCACCCTTTACGAGGTCCACCATGCCTTTCACAGTGCCACCCGTGGCAATGATGTCATCAATGATCAGTATCCGCTCATTCTCTTTGACGGCGTCTTCATGCATGCAAAGCGTGTCGGTGCCGTATTCCAGATCGTAGCTGACAGATACGCACTTGTACGGCAGTTTGCCGGGCTTGCGCACAGGCACAAAACCAATACCCAGCTTATACGCCAAGGGGGCGCCAAAGATGAACCCGCGCGCCTCTGCCGCCATGATCTTCTGAGCGCCAGTGTCCTGATACTGTTCAGCCATCTTGTCGATGGCATAGGCAAAGGCCTTGCCGTCGCCCAGAAGCGGTGTAATGTCGAAAAAGACGATTCCTTCTTTAGGAAAGTCTTTTATGTCCCGGATATAGGTACGAAGGTCCATGTTGTCCTCCAGTGGAATTTGTGCCAAAAATTTTCCGGAGTTGCCGGCGCAGAAAGCGCCCCAGTTACGCCTTGGCTGATGTAAGTGTTGTGGAAAATTTTGTCAAAAGCCGGACGCGCCGCCCTTAGAACCAGGAGTTTAGCCGCCTCATGTCCAAAACAAACTGCGAAACCATCCTCCAGGCTGACTGGTTACTGCCTCAAGACCATCTGCACGGACGCCCTCCCCGCTCCATTCATAAGGGCGCTGTTGCCATAAACCAGGGACGCATTCTCGCCGCAGACACTGCCCACGCGGTGCATGCCGCTTACATGGCAAACAACACAATAGACTTGGGCCCCGCTCTGCTCATGCCAGGGTTGGTCAATGCCCACACCCATTCCGCCATGACCCTTTTGCGGGGGGTTGCCGACGACATGCCCCTTCTCCAATGGCTGACCACCCGTATCTGGCCCCTTGAAGGGCGCCTGACAAAGGAGCTCATCCAGCTAGGCTCACTCCTGGCTTGCGCGGAAATGATACGGACCGGCACAACCTGCTTTCTGGATATGTATATCCATCAACGCCAGACAGCACGTGCAGTTGAACAAAGCGGCATGCGCGCCATGCTGACTGAAGGACTCCTGGCGTTCCCCACCCTTTCCTACCAGAATAGCGAAGAAGCCTTTGCCCTCCTTGATGCATTGCTGGCGGATTTCGCAAACCACCCGCGCCTATCCATTGCCCTGGCGGCACACACGCCGCACACCGCTACAGAAGAACAAATCAGACGCAGCCATGCCATGGCCCAGGAGCATAAGACCCTGTGGTTCACACATTGCGCGGAATCCGCCCTTGAAACCTCCGAGTGTCTGGACAAGCTGGGCAAGCGGCCTCTTGCCCATTTAAGGGACCTGGGCGTGCTTACCCCTGAGACCGCCCTGGTGCATATGGTGGACGTGCATGATGCAGAACGTGCGCTCGTAGCCGAAAAAGGCTGCAAGGTTATCATGTGCCCTCGCAGTAATATGAAACTGGCCTCCGGCATTGCAGGGGGGCAGTCATTTCTCCAGGCTGGTATAGCCCCCGCCTTGGGAACAGATGGAGCAGCCAGCAACAACGCCTTGAACATGTTTCAGGAAATGGCTGCCTGCGCCCTGACAGGTAAGGTGCGGGAACTGGACGCCACAGCATTGCCCGCCGGTAGTGTGCTGGATATGGCGACGTGCAATGCGGCAGACATTTTCGGCATTTCCGGCCTGGGGACCATGAAGCCAGGTGCCCCTGCAGACATCATAGCCCTGGATGTGAAGGCACCCAATATGCAGCCCCTGCATGACCCTGTCTCTCAAGTCGTCTATGCAGCAAGCGGGCACGAAGTCCGGCTCACCATGGTTGCCGGCAATATACTTTTCAAGGACGGGCAGTATACGCAAATCGACTATTCAGGGCTTCTGGACGAAATGACCGCAATTACAACCTGGGCCCGGAAAAATCTTGATTAAAAATGATCCTTAGCCAGTCTTTTTTCCAAGACATAATAACATCACGTGTTTTTTCAGAGAGATAACGACTGCCATAAAATACTGCACAGCCATCAAGAAGCATTGACATAACAACAGTTCCAAGATATTTTCGCGTGCTTAAAAGCTGTACAATTCAATGCGCAACTTGCAAAAGCCGCAGCCAATGCCGCTCAAACAAGCTTGCGACATCCGAAGAACAGCGTGGGCCTATAGCTCAGTTGGCAGAGCCTCCGGCTCATAACCGGCAGGTCCCAGGTTCGAATCCTGGTAGGCCCACCAGAAGGAACACATTTGCAGGCCTGTACCCGACCTTCGCAATCCCCACGCCTGAACGCGAGGCGTTATATTTACGGTGCTTCCCGGCCCTTGTGGCAGAGAAGCACCTTTCGTTTTGGAAGCCCCTGCAAGGAAGGTAAATAACCATGTATATCAAAGACTTACTTGCACGGATCGAGGCCACTGCACCTCCAGAAGGACAGGCTGGATGGGACAACTCAGGCGTACAGATCGCTGGTCGCATTCAAGACGTGACTAAACTCGCTGTCGCCCTGGATCCCTTGCCAGAGACCATCGCCTCCGCTCTCGAATGGGGGGCGCAATGCATCCTTACGCACCACCCGCTGTACATGAAGCCGCAACCCCTTAACAAAATCAACGCATTCCACGAAGTAGCCGCAGCCGTACTCGGCCAGGGCGCCTGGCTGTATGCCGCGCATACTTCGCTGGACGTGCAGCCCTCGGGCCCCGCAGGCTGGCTGGCCGCGGAACTGGGGCTGCAGAACACCGACCTGCTGGAAACGACACACACCAAGGCTTTACAAGGTGTGCATTTTCATGCGGCAGAACCCCGGGAAGCCCTCGTTCAAGCGCTTGAAGAATCGCCGGAAGTGCTGCACCTGCAGGATCCTGGCCCGGAAGAGCTGTTCCTGGTCTGCGCCAGGGAAGACTGGCCGGCTGTCAAGGCGCTTGTTGCCCAGCACCAGGAAAACCCGGCCTTTTCAATGCTGGAAATGGCCCTGCCGGAGGACAGCCGCGGGTACGGTCTGGCAGGCGATCTGCCAGCGCCCATGCCTTTGGATGACTTTTGTAGCCAACTTGCCGAACTCACCAGGAGCCGTTTTTTCCGAGTCATGGGGCCAAAACCCGCCACCGTGACCCGGGTCGCCTACTGTACAGGTTCCGGCAGTTCCTTCATGGAGGCGGCCCATAAAGCCGGCGCTCAAATTTTCATAACGGGCGATATGAAGTATCATCAGGCCCTTGAAGCCCCACTCTGCGTTTTAGATGTGGGGCATTTTATTCTGGAAGAGGAAATGATGCGTCGTTTTGCGCAAAACCTTACAGACGAGCTTTCGAGCGATGGCGTCGAGCTGCTCTTCGTCTCTGGTAAGGACCCGTTTGATGTAATGCTCTTTGAGCAGGACATGGACATTTTGCTTTAAAGTCGCAAACGTTCGCTTTCGGCATTAACATAGAGCAGAACTTCGCCGACCGGATAGCTCCGGCCAGCAGCCATGCACAGAGGAGGGTAGAACCTTGAGCATGTATCTCAAACAAATCGAACAACTTGTCGCCCTGCAGCGCATCGACAGCGAAATCATCGACCTCAACAAGGAACTTGAGACTGCACCCAGAGAAGTACACGCCCTGGAAGGCAGCCATTCGCAGCTCGATACGCAGTACAAACAGCTGATGGAAAAGATCGGCTACCTCAAAGAGCAGGAAAGCCGTCTTTCAGCTGAAATCGAAGATGACACGCTGAAGATCAAGAAGAGCAAGAACAAGCTCATGATGGTCAGTAATACCAAAGAATATCACGCCATGATGCGCGAGATGGACAACCTGGAGAAGCTGAACAGGTTGCGCGAAGAAGAGCGGGTCACCCTGTCTGAAGAGCTCGTCCGCCTCAACGAAAGCAAAGAAGAGCTTGATAGCGAGTTGGGAACGATCAACAAGCAGCTCGAAGAAAAGCGCTCCAACCTGCAGGCGCGCGTGGCTGAGACACAAAAACGCCTGGACGAGCTGGATGCGCAACGCAAGGACGCAGGCTCCAGCGTGCCCCCGCCGGTATTGAGCCGTTACGAATTCATCCGCTCTCGTCTGGTGCCGCCTGTTATCGTCAAGGTCGAACAGGGCATCTGCAACGGTTGCCACATCGCTATTCCGCCCCAGAGCTTCAACGATCTGCAGAAAGGGCAGCAGATTCTTTCGTGCCCCAACTGCCAGCGCCTCATCTACTGGTGCGAGCACTTTTCCGAGGATGAGCAGTGCGCCACCCCCAAGGAAAAAGAAGCTGAAGAGGCTGCCGAGTAGGTTTTGACCTTCTCGCTGCAGTGCTTATTACTGCATCAGGTAGTACACGCGACATTTACCACATGCGCCTGCAGCCACTTGTCCCTCCCCTTCATGCTGGGTATGGACAAGTGACTGCAGGATGCGCGTAAATGGCAACTTGAGCACGCTCCCGGCAACAATTTTCGGGAGTTGGACGGATCGCCGCTGCGGGTCGTTTACGACCCGGGGAGGAAAGTCCGGGCTCCACAGGGCAAGACGCTGGGTAACTCCCAGGGGGAGCGATCCCCGGATAGCGCCACAGAAAGCAAACCGCCTATGCGCCCCTTGTGGGATGCAGGTAAGGGTGAAACGGTGGAGTAAGAGCCCACCAGTTGCCGTGGTAACACGGTAAGCTAGGCAAACCCCGTCTGGAGCAAGGCCAAATAGGAGGGCGTCAAAGCTGGCCCGGTCAGCCCTCGGGTAGGCTGCTCGAGGCCGTAGGTAACTGCGGCCCTAGAGGAATGGTGGTCGCTTCCGGTCCTTGGACCGGAGGAACAGAACCCGGCTTACAGTCCAACTCCCGTTCTTTTCACCACATTTTATCACAGGATACACGCACATGAGCACGTGGGCTGTTATTCTCGCTGCAGGGCAAGGTTCCCGTCTTGCCGCGGCAGGCGTTCAGGAAAAAAAGCAGTTTCTCGAATACCAACAGCGCCCTCTGTTTTGGCATTCCGCCAAAACCCTTGCTCGTGTGCCGCGCATTTTCGGCCTGATCTATGTTTTCCCCGAAGCGGAATTCCTCAGCGCCCAGGAAACGGTCATCGAACTTGAAGGGGCCGACGGCGTCAGTATCCCCTGGTTATGTATCACAGGGGGCGCTCGCCGGCAGGACTCCGTTGCGAAAGCATTGGCGGCACTGCCACCGGATTGCGACAATGTACTGGTGCATGACGCTGCACGCCCTTTTGCAAGCGCCACATTGTGCAATGCACTGCTCGACAACCTGGAAGCCGGCGCGCCCGGAGTCATTCCTGTTCTGCCAGTGTGTGACACGATCAAACGCGTCGCCATAAATCCTGAAGGCTCGGAACAAATCGCCGAAACCTTGCTCCGCAGTGAATTGCGAGCAGTGCAGACGCCCCAGGCATTCGCCCTGGAGACCTTGCGCCATGCCCATGAACGCGCTGACAAGGAAGGCTGGGACGTCACCGACGATGCAAGCATGGTGGAACGTCTCGGGCTTGTGGTGCAAACCGTTCCCGGTGAAGAGCGCAATGTCAAAATTACTACGCTCAAGGACCTTGAGCTGCTCGCCCCGCAAAACAGCACGCCAAGCCCCGGCGGCCGCATGGTCTGTGGCTGGGGGTACGATGTCCATCGCTATGTTGCGGAAAACCAGGCCAAGGCACGCCCTATGAAACTTGGCGGCGTGCCCATCCAGACCAAGGGGTGCCCCTGCGTTCAGGCGCACTCGGACGGCGACGTGCTGCTGCATGCGCTCACCGACGCCCTTTTAGGTTGCATGGGGCAAGGCGACATCGGCGACCGCTTTCCGGACAGCGACCCCACCCTGGACAACGCGCCGAGCACTGCGCTGTTGGATGCGGTGCTGCAGGATGCCCTGGCCATGGGCGCAAGTCTCATGCATGTTGACCTGACCATCATCGCTCAGACGCCCAAGCTCATGCCCCACAAAAAACGCATCCGTGACAACGTAGCCAAGCTGCTGCACGTTCCGACAGAGCGGGTCAACGTCAAAGCCACAACCGAAGAAGGCCTTGGCTTCACGGGTGAAAAAAAGGGCATCAAGGCTGTGGCAATGGTCACAGCGATGATGCCCTGAATGGCTACGGTCTTTGTCGCTGGCAGCAAATGACCAGCCTGCAATACGAAGCCGACTATTTCCCCAACACGTAGGAAAAGATCAACGGCGCCACAAGAGAGGCGTCCGAATTGATCATGAACTTGGGTGTGTCCACGTCAAGCTTGTACCATGTGATCTTCTCATTGGGCACGGCGCCGGAGTAGGAGCCGTAACTGGTGGTGCTGTCCGATATCTGTGCGAAATAGGCCCAGAATGGGGCGTCTTCCTTGTGCAGATCCTGAATGATCATAGGCACGACACAGATGGAGAAATCTCCAGCAATGCCGCCGCCAATCTGGAAGAATCCTACCGGAGTTTTTTCATCGGCCCGGGCCAGATACCATTCGGCCAGGTGCTGCATCTGCTCGGTGCCAAGACGCAGGCAGCGATGGTCAGGCAAGGCGCCGCTCATCACCAGAGCAACGAACTTGTTGCCCATGGTGCAGTCTTCCCAGCCAGGCGTATATATGGGCAGATTTTTTTCCTTGGCTGCCAGCACCCAGGAATGTTCGGGCGGAATCTGGTAGTGTTTTTTCACATCCTCGATTTCCAGCAAAGAATAGAAATACTCCCAAGGGTAGTAGGATTCACCCTTTGCAGCAGCATCCTTCCAAAGCTGGACCAGATGGTCTTCCACCTGCAGCATCACTGACTCTGGAATACAGGTATCGGTGACACGGTTGAAGCCTTCGTCGCGCAGGTCGCGCTCCTCTTCTGGGCTAAGATCCCGATACTCGGGCACCAATTTGTACTCGGTATTGTTGAAGAGATTGAAAAGATCCTCTTCCAGATTGGCCGCGGTGCAGCATATGGCGTGCACCTTGTCCTGGCGGATCATCTCGGCCAGGGTGATGCCGATTTCGCAAGTACTCATGGCTCCGGCCATGGCCAAAAACATCTTGCCCCCGCCGTCAAGCAACTCGTTCCAGGCCTTGGCCGCATCCAGAGTCTCACGGGCATTGAAATGCTTGTAGTTCGCTTCCATAAAAGCGCTGATGGTACTCACTCGTCCTCCTTAGGTACGCGCGCAACATTTATAAGGGCGCGCCAGGTTCTGCAAAAAACGCCATGTAGTCACGGCGTTTCATAAAAAGTTACTGCACAAATGCGGCTAAAATATAATCGCGAAGACTGGCTTGTTTTTTGTGAAGCATTGCTCGTTTTGGAGAGGCAGGCGATAGGAATGCACTCAGGGGAATGCATTTGGAGACCAGGTCGTGCAACAGGATAAAATATCACCAGTGTACGTAAGGCCACACATTTTTTCCCAACAAAACCATCCTCTGCCTTGCGATTACCGCAAAAAAAATACAATATATTACCACTTCTGACCAAACAAAAAACTTCCAAAGGTTCCAATAGCTTGCGCATATGAGCGGCAACACGTTCCAAAAACCGGCATATTCCATCACAAACGCCTGAATTTGCAGTAAATATTTATTATTTTTAGCACCGCCTTACAGTACTGTCAAACGCTATCATAACCATTTTCCCCAGGATTTTTTATGGGGCTGACTTTTCACTACGACTCGGGTACAGACCTGCCCATCCCAATGAGCGAGGCCTAAAATGACCCTTCAGGAAGCAGGGGGGCGCCCCTGGTTCGCCAATTATGACGAACAAGTGCCCCATACCATCGAATACGAGGAAGTACCTCTTTTCCATTATCTGGATCGCGCCGCAACGGAGTACCCTGGCCGGACTGCCATTGTCTTCCGCAACTGGAAAATGTCCTACAAAAGCCTGCAACGCCATGCAGAGAGCATGGCGGCCAGGCTCATTGCCCATGGGCTGAAGCGGGGCGATCGAGTCTCCATCATGTTGCCCAACCTGCCCCAGACCATCCTGAGCTTTTGGGCCGTACTCAAGGCTGGGGGCGTGGTGGTCATGACCAACCCGCTGTACATGGAGACAGAGCTACTGCACCAACTCAACGACTCCGGCGCCCGCTTCATGATAACGCTGGACCATTTGTGGCCAAAACTGCACCCATTGCGGGAGCGCCTGGGTGTCGAAAAATACTTTGTCACCCGCATTCCGGATGCTCTGGGACTGCCCCTGAATCTGATCTATAAGGTCAAGGCGTGGCGTGACAAACTTCCGGTACAGGTCCCCTACGACGGAAAATCCGTGCTCCGCTGGCGCTCCCTCACAAAAGGCTCCAGCCGAGCAAACGTGAAACCCCATAATGTGCGTGAGGACCTGGCCCTGCTGCAATATACTGGCGGCACCACCGGTATCTCCAAAGGGGTGATGCTTACCCATTTCAACCTTGCAGCCAACGTGCAGCAATGCCACTCCATGCTGCACACCCTTGGCAAGGGCGCCAAAGGGGAAGTCATGCTGGGGCTGCTCCCCTACTTCCATGTATATGGCCTCACGGTCTGCCTTTTGCTCGGCACGGCAATCAACGCCACGCTCATTCCCATACCGCGCTATTTGCCCAAGGACATGCTCGAAGCCATCGACAAATTGAAGCCCACTGTTTTTCCCGGGGCGCCTTCGGTCTATTTATCCTTGATGCAGCAAAAGGATGTCGGCAACTACGATCTCTCTTCCATCAACTATTGTGTTTCCGGCTCTGCTCCCATGCCGGTGGATGGGCTACGCCGCTTTACGGAACTGACCAAGGGCACCATCATCGAAGGGTATGGACTCACCGAGGCCTCACCTGTAACCCACCTGAACCCTTTGCATGGGGAAAAACGCCCTGGCACCATTGGACTGCCTTTCCCCGATACCGACGCCCGTGTTGTGGATGGCGACCTGGGCCTGGCGCCCCTGCCGCCCGGCAAAAACGGTGAGTTGATACTCAAAGGCCCCCAGGTAATGCAGGGGTACTGGAATCGCCCAGAGGATACGGCGGAAACCCTTCGTGACGGCTGGCTTTTTACAGGCGATATCGCCACCATGGACGAGGATGGCTACTTCACCATAGTGGATCGCAAAAAAGATTTGATCATCTGTGGCGGGTACAATGTCTACCCAAGAGAAATAGACGAAGTGCTTCACGAACACCCAAAAATCCGCGAGGCGGTGGCTGTTGGCATTCCCCATAAATCCCGTGGGGAGAGCATCAAGGCCTTTGTCGTGCTCCACGATGGCGAAACCATGGAGAAGAGCGAACTGGTCGGCTGGTGTCGCCAAAAACTGGCCAACTACAAAGTGCCGAAACAGGTGGAATTTCGATCTTCATTACCCAAAAGCACCGTAGGCAAGGTGTTGCGCCGCGCACTGCGGGACGAGGAAATACAGAAGCTGGAGAAGCGCAAGGCGTAAGTGAGCGTTGAGAAACTCCATAAATCTAATCCCATACAAAAAACTGGATTATTGCAGAAGCAGTAATCCAGTTTTCTTTTTGTTAAGGCAAGCATGCCTTTACACTTCATGTGCGCATCCATGCATTTTCTATCTTGCCACAAACTGAACCAAAAACCAGGCAGCCCAAGTTTTTCCCTTGTATTATAGGGCACAAAGGAAGTTTTGGCTATTCTTCGATCTCAATGCAATCTTCAGGACAGTAGGACATGCACTCTCTGATGCGAGCTTCCGGTGCACAGTCTTCTTTAAGAAACGGCAGCTGTTCATCCTCATCCCAGCCAAAGCATTCCGGCAACAGAGAGACACAGGCCTGACATCCT
Source organism: Desulfovibrio biadhensis (assembly GCF_055388615.1). Classification (NCBI taxonomy): domain Bacteria; kingdom Pseudomonadati; phylum Thermodesulfobacteriota; class Desulfovibrionia; order Desulfovibrionales; family Desulfovibrionaceae; genus Desulfovibrio; species Desulfovibrio biadhensis. The sequence continues at coordinate 3,468,200 of NZ_AP042477.1, read as the reverse complement.
TTGCAGCCTCCTCGAAAAAAGGCAATCTGCTTCATGTCTTCGCCCTGTTGTTGCTTTTCATTGCTAGTATCTTTCTTGCTCATTGGCTCGCTCATTGGCCCCTCATTCTTTTGTTGCAATAGATTGTGTTCGGTCAGCTTGAAAATACTGCCACTTCTTCCATATCCTGAATTAATCACACGAGCGTCAATTGACCATGGCTTGCGTCTTTCAAACAGACAAAAAACAATACGCACACCCGTTTTTTATACGCGTCACATTAAAAATAGGCATTATTTTGCACATAGTTAAGTTTTTATCACAAAATTGGACCAAAGCAATCACACCTGCAGGAATTGGTTTTGAAACCAATTTCAACTTGCCAGATACCATTCCTTACTATATTGTGCCCGCCGCAGGCGTAATAAACGCAACAGGCCGTTTTGGAAGACATTTTCCACCCAGGCAACTGTAGTTTTTCGTCTGTAAAAGAACCAGTGAGGGAGAGAAAACATGGCGCAGGAAAAAATTGGCAGCAGGATCAAATCATTTCGCGAAGAGCGAGGGTTGAGCCTGGAGGATATGGCCGACCGTAGCGGTTTGGACAAGGCCTTGATCGAGGCAATCGAAGCAGGCAAGGCAGCGCCTGCCGTTGGCCCTCTTGTAAAGATTGCGCGCGTGCTGGGGTGTAGGCTGGGCACCCTGCTAGACGATGTGCAAAGCAAAGACCCCCACATTGTTCGCCGTAAAGAGCGTGAAGAGGAATTTTCCCTGCAGCTGGCTGCTGGAGAAGGCAGGACGCAAACTTACTACTCTCTGGGCAAAGGCAAGTCCGATCGCCACATGGAACCCATGTACATCGAGCTGGCTCCTGAAAACAACGAGGAACTCTCCTCCCATGAAGGCGAGGAATTCATCGTGGTGGTCAGTGGCAAAGTACAGCTTGTTTACGGCAAGCAGGTCTATGAGCTCGAAGCCGGCGACAGCATGTACTACAACTCCATCGTGCCCCACCATGTTGGATGCGCCGGCGATGATAAGGCCGCCATTTTCGCGGTCATCTACGTTCCCTTCTAGCCACTGGAGAGCCCAACAATGTCTTTGCGGAACTTGACGCTGGGGCAGATTCTTGACGAAGCAGCCGAACGCTGCCCCGATACGGAAGCCGTTGTCTACGTGGACCGCGACTTTCGTCTTACGTATAAGGAATTCAAGGAGCTGGTTGATGACATGGCCAAGGGACTCATGGCCATGGGCATTAAAAAAGGCGAAAAAGTGGCTGTCTGGGCCACCAATGTGCCATACTGGGTTGTCTTACAGTTTGCCACGGCCAAAATTGGCGCCATTCTCCTCACCGTAAACACCAACTACAAACGGCATGAGCTCGAGTATCTGCTGAAGCAGTCCGAAACGGAAAACATTTTCCTGATGGACGGGTACCGCGATACCGACTACATCCTGACGCTTTACGACCTGGCTCCTGAGCTCAAATCCAGAGAAAGGGGCGACATCAAAAGCGATACGTTTCCCCATCTGAAACGGGTCTTTTTCCTTGGCCATGAAAAACACCGCGGCATGTATTCCGTGCCAGAGGTACTGGCCATGTCCGCCATGGTTTCGGATGAAGAATACGCAGCCCGCCAGGCAACCCTGGATCCTGATGACGTCGTCAATATGCAGTACACGTCCGGAACCACGGGTTTTCCCAAGGGCGTCATGCTCACCCACTACAACATCGGCAACAACGGATTCTGGATCGGTGAAAACCAGGCCTTCAAGGATGGAGAGCGCCTTTGCATCCCTGTGCCCCTGTTTCACTGCTTCGGCTGCGTTCTTGGCGTACTGGCGGCCGTCACCCATTGCGTGACCATGGTCATCCTCGAGACCTTCAATCCCGTCACTGAGATGAAAGCCATCGAAAAAGAACGCTGTACCGCTGTATACGGCGTGCCCACCATGTTCATCGCCGTGCTGGAGCATGAGCTGTTCGACAAGTTCGATTTCTCCACACTGCGAACCGGCATCATGGCCGGCTCACCCTGCCCTGTTCACGTCATGAAACAGGTCATGAAGAAAATGAACATGACCGACGTAACCATTTGCTACGGCCTTACCGAGTCGGCCCCCGTAATGACGCAGACACGCATGGACGACACCATCGAACGCCGCACGGAAACCGTGGGTCGGGCCATGCCAGAAGTGGAAGTCCTTGTTGTGGACCCCGAAACCCACGAAGAAGTGCCCCCCGGAAACCAGGGGGAAGTCTGCTGTCGCGGGTACAATGTGATGAAGGGCTACTACAACAACGAAAAGGCCACCGCGGAAACCATAGACGCCAAGGGCTGGCTGCATTCAGGGGACCTGGGCGTCATGGACGAGGAAGGCTACCTGGCAATCACAGGTCGCCTCAAAGACATGATAATCCGTGGCGGCGAGAATATTTATCCTCGTGAAATCGAAGAGTTCCTCTATACCATGCCCGGCATATCCGACGTACAGGTCGCCGGTGTGCCCAGCCATAAATACGGCGAAGAAGTGGGCGCATTCATCATCCTCAAAGACGGCTTTGAAATGACGACGGAAGACGTGCGCGACTTTTGCCGCGGACAAATCGCCTGGCACAAGATTCCCAAGTATGTGCATTTTCTCACTGAATACCCCATGACTGCCAGTGGCAAGGTGCAGAAATACAAACTGCGCGACATGGCCGCCGAGCTCTTTCCCAACGCCTGAGCACATCTAGCAAGGAGCACGAGATGACGACCCAAGAGGCTTACAAGGACATCGCCCCCCGCCTGCGGGGTCTCCGCGAAGCCGTGGACATGAGCATTGAGGAACTGGCCGAGCAGACCGGCGTTACAGCCGAGCAGGCCGCAGTATATGAGTCGGGCAGTGTAGAGATTCCAGTGAGCTACCTGGTCAGTGTGGCCCACGTTTGCGGCGTGGACCTCACCGAACTGCTTTCAGGCGGCGAGGCCAGACTGCACTCCTACTCTCTGGTACGCAAAGGCAAAGGGCTCTCGGTGGAGCGTCGCAAGGACTACGACTATAAAAGCCTGGCCTACAAATTCGTAGGCAGACGCATGGAGCCCTTCATGGTCCGCGTTCCTCCCAAGGAGGAAGAGAACATGAACTACACCACCCACCCCGGGCAGGAGTACATCTACATGATCGAGGGGCGTCTTGAAATCCGGCTGGAAAAGAACGTTGAAATCCTCGAGCCGGGAGACTCGCTCTACTTCAGCTCCCACACCCCCCACGCCATGCGTGGACTGGATGGCAAGGAAGCGCTCTTCCTCGACGTGATCATGTAGCGCGCTGCGCGTAACGAGAAAAGGACAATCATCATGTTCAACAAGCTCTTACCGGACAGTTACGAGACTTTTTGCAAAGATTTCGCCCTGCCCCCTATCAAAAAGTTCAACTACGCCTTCGACGTCATAGACGCCATGGTGGATGCCAATCCCGACCAGCCCGGCATAATCCATATTGGTCCGGACGACGTGCGCCGCGAATACCCAATGGCCTGGCTCAAGCAGGAATCATGTCGCCTGGCCAACGCCCTGGAGGCTCGCGGCATTGGCAAGGGCGACAGGGTCATGCTCATACTTTATCGCCGTATCGAATTCTGGGTGGCCATGCTTGCGTTGCATCGCATGGGCGCAGTGGCCGTGCCCTCCCCTTCGTTGCTGACGACCAAGGACATCGTCTACCGGGTCCAAACCGGTCAAATCAAAGCAGCCATAGTTGAAGATTCCGTTGCCAGCCGCGTCCAGGAAGCCAAAAAAGAATGCCCAGGCCTCTCCCTGACGGTACAATGCGGCCCCTCTCCCCTGCACGAAGGGTGGGAAGGGTACGATGCAATCATGACCCTGGCCGAAACTGATTACCCCCGCCGCGACGATACCGCCTGTGATGACGACACATTGCTCATCTATTTCACTTCCGGCACGACAGGCCCCCCGAAAATGGTGGAGCATACGCACCGTTACGCATTGGGGCACTTCACCACAGGCGTGTACTGGCATGACCTGCGCCCCGGCGACATTCACCTCACCGTGGCAGACACCGGGTGGGGCAAAGCCGTATGGGGTAAAATGTACGGACAGTGGATGGCCGGCGCCACAGTCTTTGTTTACGACTTCCGCGGCAAATTCGAACCAGCAGATTTGCTCCATGTCATGGCTAAACACAAGGTTACCGGCTTCTGCGCCCCACCTACCGTGTACCGCTTTCTCATCAGGCAGGACCTCTCCAAGTATGATCTGTCCTCCTTGCGTCACTGCACCACTGCTGGCGAACTGCTGAACGAAAGCGTGTTCTACGACTGGAAAAAAGCAACAGGGTTGAACATTTACGAAGGTTATGGCCAGACGGAAACCACCCTGCAAATCGCCACCTACCCGTTCATGGACCCCAAACCTGGCTCCATTGGCAAACCTTCGCCAGGGTGGGGCATCGAACTTCTCGACATGGAAGGCGCTCCCTGCTCGGCCGGTGAGGAAGGAGAAATCTGTATTTCCCTGGCATCGTCGCCGGAAGGATTGTTCACAAAATACATCGATGAACCCGAGCGCACCGCCAATGTTCTCCATGATGGATATTACCACACAGGAGACAAGGGGTGGATGGACGAAGACGGTTATATCTGGTTTCTGGGGCGCGTGGACGACCTCATCAAGAGCTCGGGCTACCGTATCGGCCCCTTTGAGGTGGAAAGCGCTCTGGTCTCCCACCCTGCCGTAATTGAAGCAGCCGTCACAGGCGTTCCGGATGAGCAACGCGGGCAGGTGGTCAAGGCGACCATTGTTCTGGGACACGGGTATACGGCGTCCGACGCCCTGACAAAAGAGATTCAGAACCACGTCAAACAGGTCACAGCGCCCTACAAATACCCGCGCGTTGTAGAATATGTAGGCGAACTGCCCAAGACCATTTCCGGTAAAATCAAGCGCGCTGAAATCCGGGAACGCGATTTGAGGAAGTGCTGAACAGACGCGAGAGTTGCTACACGGTAAGGCAGAGCTTTTGGCTTTGCCTTCTCAGTAATACCGATACTGGCGTATTTTTAAGCCCATTCACACACGCAGTGAATGGGCTTATTTTTTTGCCTGGAGAAACAGGGGAGCACGCAATCACGCCATTTGTGTGAAGCTCAGGGGCCCTTTCTGCCGCTCTAACCGCCAATGCCGCTCATACGGGTATTGCAGACAGGGCCGTTTTGCAGAGCCTGGGCCAGCAGCATGTGCCCGAGGGGTTTGCGCTGACCGGCGCGTTCGATCACCTTGCGTACCTGCTCCACACCCAGCTTGGGGTGACGCAACAAAGGGCGCAAGCGGTATTGCCTGTCGGAGAACAGACAAGTACGCAACCGTCCATCGCTGGTGATGCGCAACCGGTTGCAGCTGCCGCAAAAGTGGTCTGAAAGCGGAGAAATGACGCCGAAGCGCCCCTTTCCATCTGCGATGGAATACATTCTGGCCGGGCCGTGGGTATCTGCCTCGCCCATCACCTCGGAGGTGCTGCGGGGTATGGGAGTAAGGTCTGCATGCCTGGATGCTTCGGCCACGATATCCTGGGCTGACCAGAAATTACCATCACTCCAGGCGGTGCCCTGTCCCATGGGCATGAATTCGATAAAGCGCATATCCAGCGGGAGTTGGCGCGCGAGCGCAACGAAGTCGGCTAGCTCGACATCGTTCACCCCGCGCAGGGCCACGGCGTTGACTTTGACCAGCAGCCCTTCTTCCAGGCACTCGTCAATGGCGCGGCGCACGTCCATGTAATAATCCCGACGAGTGATATCCTCGTATTTCTTACGCTCCAGGGTATCCAGGGAGATGTTCACCCGACTCAGACCATATTGCTTGAGCAATTTGGCCTTGCCCGGCAAAAGCGTGGCATTGGTGGTCAACCGCAGGTCCAGCCCGGGATTCTGAATCAATACCCGCTCCAGAAAGGGAAGCACATCGCGACGCACAAGGGGCTCGCCCCCTGTCAGCCTGACCTTGCGCACACCCAGTTTGCCTGCAAGACCTATGAGTTGCAGCATTTCCTCATAGCGAAGGATATCCTGGTGGGGCATCAGAGAAAGCTGTTGCCCTCCCTGACAGTAGAAACAACGGAGATTACACCTATCTGTGACGCTCAATCGTAAATAGCTGACGCTGCGTCCGTATTTATCTGGTCGCATGGTCTTCCTCTCACTCAGACGGCAAATATTCGGCAACAGTCTCACGCAGTTCTTCAGGAGACATGTAGCCCATATGGCTGACTACTATGGTGCCGTCTGTATCGTACAGCAGCATCATTGGTATGGCTTGTATCTTCAAAGTATCAACAAGTTCCTGTTCTGCTAGGTAATTTGGTATTGAAGTATCAAGACCCTCCACAAAAAGGGCAAGTGCTCCGGGGTCATAATCAAGGGAAACATTTACCATTGCAAGCTTGTCCGCAGACACTTCACTGCGCATTTGCACCAACCCCGGCATTTCCATCAGGCAGGGGCCGCACCAGGTAGCCCAGAAGTTAACCAGGACGACCTTGCCATGATTGTGGGTGACGAACTCCTGCAACTGCTCATGATTCATGGATTCTATGGAATCCGTACTCGCATCGGCCGCAATGGAAAAAGGCAAAATGCAGAATGCCAGCAGCAAAATGGTGTATGTAAAAAAGCGGCCTAATCGCATATATTCTCCACAATGTTTTTCGCACAGTCTGCGGTCTTTAACGACCGTAATTTCTGAAGATCTTCTGGATGGTTTATGTTGAAAAAAACATGCCCTTTTTCAGGACTGTAAGGAATCTCAAGGCGGACTTCGGGGGGCAATGCACGAGAAAGTTTATACATTCCTTTCTCATAGCTGGCCTCCAGATACGGCAAGGCCTCAGGCTCATATACAGCTACCAGGGACTCAATAAATCCGGTCGCCAATTGCAAAAAGGTGGTCATCACATGATTCGTTTTCCTGGCAGTCCTTACCTCCAACAACCAGCGGATGGTATCCTCATCCAACAAAGGTAAATCGCATGCGATAACAAGCAAGGGGCGTTGCAGCCGTTTCAAACAGGTAATTATGCCCCCCATGGGGCCAATTCCTGGAATATCATCGGGCAGCCAGGGGGCATTGATATCAGGGTGCTGACCGGCATCACTGAGGGCAGCGGGGTTACGTCCCGAAACCCAGACATCCGGACAGAACTTTTGCAGCAGATCCACAGAGCGACTGAGCAAGCACCCCCCCGCGTAGGGAAGCACAACCTTATCCTGCCCGAGCCTGCGGCTCCGGCCGCCAGCCAGCACCAGCCCCATGACTTCCGCTTTTGCCATCACACGGCCCCCGTCATCCTTATTTCATGGGATCGTACACCAATCCCTTGGGATCTGCGAAGACGGTAAACCGTATATCCCGGGCAAACCCCAAAAGAGACATACCGCCTTCCTGCGCCAACTCCACCCCTGCCGTGGTGACCGCTGAACGGCTGACGAGCATGGCAAATCCGGCACGCAACGCTTTTGCCACCAGGGAACCCGTTGCCCGGGCCGAGGCGAAAAGCACCATATCGGCTGGGGCTGCATAATGCTCCACACACCATCCAGCCAGGCGGTCCAGACAGTTGTGTCGGCCGATATCTTCAACCCAGGCCACAAATTCGCCTTTTTCTGGAGCATACAAAGCCATACGATGAAAACACCCCGTGTCTTCCCAACGCCCTGCTGCCGCAATGAATTCCTTCATGCGCTGCAAAATGGTTTCCGCGCCCAGAGCTTCGAACCCTTTGGATCGCGTAGGATCGCGTGGCGTCCATTCAGGCTCGAGATGAAAATCCATGACCCTGCCGTCATCAGAATCATCCCGACGCACCAGTTCCGGCACCACACCCGGCTCGCTAATATCCAGCAAGGCATGCCCCAATGCCAAACGACGCAGGCCTGCCTCAGAATCCGGAAAAGCCAGCAACTCTTTCGGGGCGTTACCGGACCAATGCACCCGCACACGCATTTCAGGGGCGATGATGTCATCTATATCGCGCCACGAACCCTGGGTAAACTGCCGCAGGCGTTTTGAATAGAGGCCCTTATCGGCTCCCTGAAAATAGGATCCGTCAGTCTTGGCCATCAAAACCCCCAGCCGGAAAGCGTGGCCCGAGAATACCCTTTTTTGGTCGCAAGGATGTCAAAAGGCAATGAAGCCAGGTCATCCAGCAAAGGCAAAAGCTTGCGATCCAGTTCACGGAAATCAGCAACCTTTATGTAGCGCTTGCAGCTTTCACAGACGTCAACACGAAATCCTGGCTCTTCTTCCACAGTGTAGAAAGCCAGCTTATCAAACTCGGTCTCATCACAAATAGGGCAGCCCAGACGTTTTGTCCGATAATCAGTCAGACAAAATGAACAGGTGAGATATCGCTGCCCCTCTTTTTCACGCAAAGAACCAATAAGCGGCAGGCTGCCACATGTGGGGCAATGCCCATGCGACCAGGCCGGGCCTTGCTCACGCTCTCCAGCCAGTGCGTCGGCTGCAGCTGCAAGACTCGGCATCAGCGCCGATTGCGTCAAAAACGCTACCGTGCGTGGCGCTTCGGGTGTACGCTTTGCCCAGTTGTCGAAGAACTCCTGATCCTCGTGTATATATGCGTGAAAAGCCTTGTCGAGGTCCAGTTCACCCTTGTCCAGAGCTTCGCCAACAAGGGTAACTGCAGAAGCCAGAGGCTCACCTTGTTCTTTGGCATACTCTATAAAATCAGCGAACAATGCCTTGGCTTGCGATGCGTCATAGGCAAAACGCCTGCGTTCCACCAAAGGCGCGCCCTGTGCTCGCATCTCCCCGCCGGGCAATTCTTCCTGAGGTGGCGCAGCAACGGCTGCATCTGGCCTGGCCTCAATCTGCGCGGTGTAAATTGCAGCAACCAGGTTAAGCAGCGGCTCCGGAAGAAAATCTTTCTTCTTGAGCTCTGCTACCTTTTTCTGCAAAAGTCGGGCTTCTTCATCAGCTTGGATGGTCACAATACCGCCCCCTTTCTGCAAGGATATTTGATTGTTTGTATATGGTGTTTATTGTAATCATTTGTCAGGAAAAAGCCACCCATCACACAACTTTCCGAAAATATTGAACCATTATAAAATGAGGAGAGCATGCAATGTTTGCCGCAGCAGTAGTCGGATTTAAAAATTCTGGTAAAACAACCCTTTGTGAACAAATCGGACAAGCCCTGAAGGGGCTGAACGTCAAGGCGGCGGCAATAAAATGTTCACATCATGACCAACTGGACGCTCCAAGTACCGACACGGGACGCCTTGCCCTCGTGTATGAAACCGTTGGCGCGGTGCTCCCCGACAAAGCAGCCATGTTCTGGAACAAGAAGCGCTACATCCCCGATCTGATTCCGATTATGGAAGCACAAGGCCTGATCGTCGAAGGTGGTAAAAGCCTGGGCTGGCTGCCTCGCATCCTGGTGTTGCGCTCTCCGGAAGAGGCGGAGGAGCTGGACAAGGGGCTTGCACTGTGCACTTTTGGTGAAATCACCTCTCCGGGGGTGCCTGCCGTAACCGATATAGAAGAATTGACCAAATTGGTAATGGAGCGCGGTTTTGCCCTTCCTGGTCTGGATTGTGGCGATTGTGGCCGCGAGGATTGCGCCAGCCTTGCCCGGGACATCGTTGCCGGCAAGGCCACCCCTGACGCCTGCCGCTCACGCACTCCGTCTTGCAGCATCAAGGTGAACGGTGTTCCTCTGGGCATGAACCATTTTGTCAAGGACATCATCTCCAGTGGGATTTTGGGCATGCTCAAGGAACTCAAAGGGTTCGCCCCCGGCACTGTGGAAATCAGCATTGAAAACAAAAGCTGACCCCAGGCTCTGCCAAGGCAGCACACGATTTTACTGACCTTCCAATTGCACGCACTACTAGGCGTACACTTCCTGGTCCAGGCATTGTCCAGAGGGTGTGCGCCTTTTTCTTATCACATTTCAACGAATGGCGCCCGTAGCGCACGACCGACGCACAGCATCTACTATATAATACTCTGTCCACCGCAGCGCAGCAGGTTACCCCTTTTCATCCACACACAGAGGGCGTTCAAAAGGGGTGAGAGGCAAGGCGTAAAAAAAGCGCACGACCGACGCGTACTTTCCGGTACGCGAGGGTGTGCGCTTTTTGAAGCAACGCAGCAGATTGCTTCTTTTCAACGCCCTATGCGACTTCAAAACCTATTTTTTCAATAGCCTTGCGAATCTTTTCAAGTTCAACAGGCGAAGTTTCAGTGTATTCCACCTTGCCGCTTTCCAGGTCCACGTTCACGTTTTCAACACCGTCCAGCTTGCTCATGGTATCTTCGACAGAGGCCTTGCAGTGGTTGCAGCTCATTCCTTTTACTGTGATGGCAGGCATGAACATCTCCTTTCGTTATACTGTTAACATCAATTACTTTTTGGATTGAAAAAACGCAGTCGTAGCGCATTGCTGACCACGGTAACCGAGGACAGCGCCATGGCTGTTCCCGCGATCATGGGATTCAGTGTTGGTCCGCCCCAGATATGCAGCACACCGGCCGCTATGGGAATGCCAATGCTATTGAAAGCAAAGGCCCAAAACAGGTTTTGCTTGATGTTACGCATGGTGGCGCGGGAAAGCTCCAAGGCATGCAGAACACTCTTCAAGTCGGAGTGCATCAACACCACATCGCCCGATTCCACCGCAACATCGATACCAGACCCCATGGCCAAACCCAGATCAGCCTGGGCCAGAGCCGGGGCGTCATTGATGCCGTCGCCGACCATTCCCACACGAAGCCCCTTTTGCTGCAGCAGCTCAACCTCATGCGCCTTGCGCTCCGGCAACACCCCGGCCACAACCGTATCGATGCCAGCCTGTTCGGCAATAGCACGGGCGGTGGTCTCATTGTCACCAGTCAGCATCACAACCTGCAGACCGAGTTTGTGCAGCCGAGCCACCACAGCAGGAGCGTCTTCCTTCAGGGTATCGGCCACGGCCAAGACAAGAGCCAAGGCCCCGTCAACCGCGACATATAAGGCTGTAGCACCCTGCCCTGCCGCGGCTTCAGCGGGTTTGTGCGCTTCAGGCGCATCCAGCCCGGTAACATTTTGTTCCTGCATAAATGCCAGATTCCCGATGCTGATCACATGTCCAGCTACACGGGCGCGGATCCCTTTGCCTGCAGTAGGAATGAACTCCTCAGGCTCGCGCACCGTCAATCCGCGATCCTTAGCCCCTTGCACCACAGCCCTGCCCAGGGGGTGTTCAGACGAACTTTCCGCAGAAGCAGCCCACTCCAAAAGGGTATCTTCCTTCCCCTCGTTGCCCGGCTGGGGTGAGACCTGCGTCAACCGTGGCTTGCCCATGGTTAACGTGCCGGTTTTGTCAAAAACCATTGCGTTCAGCCGGCCGGCAAGCTGCAGGGCTTCTCCGGTCTTGATCAGCACGCCGAGCTGTGCGCCGCGGCCAGCACCGACCATAATGGAAGTAGGCGTTGCCAGCCCCAGGGCGCAAGGGCAGGCAATAACCAACACCGCTATTGTAATGCGGAGGGCAAAACCAAAATCCCCTCCTCCCAAAAAATACCATGCGCCTCCGGAAAGCAGGGCAATGCCAATAACCGTCGGCACAAAATAATAGCTGATGACATCGGCAAGACTGGCGATGGGCGCCTTGGATCCCTGCGCCTGCTGCACCATACGGATGATACGCGCCAGAGTGGTATCCTGCCCCACGCGCTCCACGCGCATTGTCAACGCGCCTGACGTATTCAAGGTGCCGCCTGCGACCTTGTCGCCCACAGTCTTGTCAATGGGCAAGGGTTCGCCAGTAAGCATGGATTCATCTACGCTGGAGCTGCCCTTGATGATCTCACCGTCAAGGGGAATCCTCTCCCCAGGTCGTACAAGAGCCGTATCCCCTGGCAAAACCTGCTCTGCCGCCACTTCCTTCTGCTCCCCCTCCACAAGCAAGGTCACCGTATCCGGCTCCAGCTGCATCAGGGCGCGGATGGCATCGGAAGTTTTCAGTTTGGAACGCGCTTCAAAATATTTGCCAAGCGAAATAAGAGCGATAAGCACAGCCGCGCCTTCAAAATACAAATCCATGGCCAGGCGCATTGCCTGCTCATGGTTAGGGGCCAGAGCAATGCCCAGGGTGTTCCAAACGCTGTACACAAAAGCAGCCCCCGTCCCGACGGCGACCAGGGAATCCATGTTCGGCGCCCTACGCCATAGGGCGGGAAGACCATCCAGATAAAAACGGCGACCGCTCCAAACCACCGGCAGGGTTAGCAGCAATTGGGCCAGGGCAAAATTCAAGGGAGATTCCGCGGGGTCCAGAAATCCGGGCAATGGCATTCCCGCCATGTGCCCCATGGAAAGAACGAGCAGCGGCAACGCGAACAAAAACGCAGGTATCAGGCGGCGGCGCATCCCTGCCAGGCGCTCCAGGGCCTCTTTCCTTCGCTCTTCAAAAAGGTCCGGTGCACCAGAGCGGGGGCGAGATTCAAATCCTGCATCACGGATGGCGCGACGAATATCTTCAGGCGAGACCCTTTCCGGGTCATACTTAAAAGCGCCCGTCTCCATGGCAAGGTTGACATCAGCCTGCTCCATCCCCTCCATGTTACGGGTTACCCGTTCTATGCGGGATGAGCAGGCAGCGCAGTGCATGCCCTGAATATCCAACTCAAGACGCCCCGTATCCTGAGGCGCAGGAGTCGTGTCTTCACCAGATGCGAAGTCGGCTTCAAAGCCCAAATCCTTGACGCGGGCGCCAATTGCTTCCAATGAAGTCTTGTCCGGGTCCCAGCGCAAATTCATGCTTTCGCCGGCAAGATTAACACTTATATCCTGTACCCCTTCCATCTTGGAAAGCGTACGCTCTATTCGTGAGGAACAGGCAGCGCAGTGCATTCCCTTTACAGGGGCGCTCACCGATCTTCCCAGGTTGCTTGTTAGATTTTCTGATGCGGCAGACGTGAACGATTTTTCAGAACTGGACATTGGCAGGACCTTGCAGGCTTTCGGCCATGTGTGAGAAAAATTCAGGCTGTATTCCCAAAGGAGAATTATCCCTGGCACTAAAGGCAATCAGGTATTGGCCGATTATTGTCATGCCCAAAAGAATAAACATAGTATAGGGAAATGCCAACGCCTTCTGAGCCCTCTTTCTCTTTGTGAAGGCATGCAATTCCCTATAACCACGGAGAATTACTCGTGTTTAAAACGAAAACGATTTTTATTATCATTAACTACCTGATGTTCGCCCTTGTCCTTGGGGTGTTTGCCCTCCCGCTGCCGGCAGACGCAGGCCGGCCTGCAATTCCACAGGGGGTTATGCCTCCCAGCGGCCCAAAGGTATACGTCGTCCGCGCCGACAGCATGGCCTTGCACAGTTGTGGAGACAGCAACTGCCCCATCATTGGTCAGGCACAACGCGGTGAGCGTATGGCCATACTGGAGACCGTAGGACACTGGTATCGCGTGCGCGGATTCACCAGTGGCCGTGAAGGCTGGCTCAATACCAAGCCCGGCAGGCCCATGTATGCAAAGGCGGTCGTCACAGCCAGAGCCTTGCATCTGCGCACCTGCCCGACGCTTTCCTGCGCGATTATCAGGACACTGCCTAAGGGGCAGCAACTTGTTGTTCAGGAGGTTCAGGGGCGCTGGACACGCGTACGGCTCGATTTCACCGAAATATCCGGCTGGGTCTACAATAAGTACATTCGTTACTACTGATTTTTCTGCACCGTCTTGCATTGCCTTTACAGGAGGAATATCCTTTGAAGGTGGCTCCCTGTCTTTTCACCCGACAAAGGAGACGGCGCAATGATCGAACTCACCCGGGAGATACTAGAAGAATACGTTCGTGAAGCCTTTGGCTCCAACGCCAGGCTTCTGGATTTCGGCGACATCGCCGCCCTGGACAAACAGGGGATCAAAAAATTCGGCTACGGCAAGCCCATCCTGCTGCGTATCGAAACAGACGGACAGGAGCACGAAGGCGTGCTCTCGGTTATGAAGGGTGACAAATACGGTCACCAATTCTATTGGGATCGCGCAGCCATACTCATGTTTCAGTACGAAACCAGCGCGCTTTTACCCGGCCACGTCAGGCCCCTGGGTATGGGGTACGTAAACGGTGAAGGCCGTCTGGCGCCCTTACACCAGCCCAAAGAATTCTTCATCCTTAATGAAAAGATCGAAGGCTGGGACTATTACCACGACATCGAACGTATCCGGCAGGGCGATTTCCGGGAGGAAGACCTGGAAATGGCTCGGGCTTTCGCCCAATGGCTGGCTACGATTCACAGCGTGAAGAAGGATGATCCGGATCTCTATTTCCGCCGGGTCCGCAATCTGTTGGGAAAAAGCGAATGCATCATGGGCCTGATTGACGAGGCCTACCCGCACCCCTACCCGCTGTTTTCCGATGAACGCTTCCTCGCCCTGGAAAAACACCTGCTCGAATGGCGCTGGCGACTCAGAGCCTATGCCCACCGGCTCAGCTCGGTGCATGGTGACTTTCACCCCTGGAATATACTTGTACGCGGCCCAAGGGATTTCAGCGTGCTGGACCGCTCCCGCGGCGAATGGGGAGAACCGGCAGGCGACCTTGCCTCCATGGCGCTCAACTATCTTCTTTTTGGCATTTTGGGACAGACGCAGGAGCCAGTAAGGTTTGAAGGCCCCTTTCGAGAGCTTTATGACGCGCTTTTCACATCGTATTTTGAAGAAACAGGTGACACCGAGATTCTGGACGTCATGGCTCCCTTTTTTGTGTTCCGTTGTCTGGTTGTCGCATCACCGGAATGGTATCCAGACCACAGCCAGGCCGTAAGGAAAGCCCTGCTGCGCTTCATGGAGCAAGTGCTCTACGATCAGACTTTTGACCATCGCCACCCTGAAAAATATTTGCTCCCTCAAGAGAAAGGATAAGACGCCATGACACCCTCACCATGTTCCGGGCGGGCGCTATGGTTTGTCGGGTTACCGGGATCAGGCAAGAGCACCATCGCTAAAAAGGTGCTCACCTTGCTGCACGCCGCAGGCGCAACGGCAACGCTGCTGGAAATGGACCAACGACGCAAAGTGTACATTCCGAGTCCTGAATACACCCGGGAGGAGCGCCACAAGGCCTACGCCATGTTCGTGGATGAAGCGGCCGCCCTTGTTGCAGCTGGAGACTGTGTTCTCATGGACGGTACGGCCAATGAACTAGCTATACGCCAATCCGCCCGACAACGCATACCGGACTTTGCAGAAATATACGTGGCTTGTTCCCTGGAAACAGCGATCAAACGCGAGTCTGAACGCCCCAAAGGAAAGGTGAAGGCCGAGCTGTACGCCAAAGCACTGGAGCGTAAACGTACAGGGCGGGAGTTCCCCGGATTGGGGCAGGTAGTGGGGGTCGATGTTCCCTTTGAGGTTAATCCTGAAGCGGAAGTCACGCTGGATAGCGAAACCGCTACACCTGAAGAAAACGCTCGCAAAGTTATCAGTTGGCTGCACAGACAGCGTAGTGCCAGTTACTAGCATACGTGTAGACGGCACAGTCTCAGTAGTATTTCCTCCGAATTCCGCTCTCTATTCAGTTGGTGATGCCGACAGACACTCCAACTTACTTACAAGTATTTTTTCATAATCATCTTCACAATACCTGCTTTTTCTGCCAGTGTAACATGTCCGAAATATCGTTCTTCTCATGGAGTTAAGAATGCGCAATGTCTACCTGAATATGATTCCAGTGGCCAAAGCCCTGGAAATTGCAAAGGGTGCGATCTCTCGGGATGCACTCGTCAAAACCGAAATCATTCCAGCGGAATCAGCTGCGGGCAGAGTGACCGCAGCCCCTGTATATGCCCGCATCTCGTCGCCAACCTTCCACAGTGCTGCCATGGACGGATACGCCGTCAACGCTCGTAGCACTTTCTCCGCACGGGAAGGCTCTCCTCTGCTGCTTACCCAAAAAGACTGCACGCCCGTCAATACGGGCAATCCGCTGCCCGAAGGCTTCGACGCAGTCATCATGATCGAAAACGTGGTGGAGAAGGAGGACGGTGGCATCGAGATCGAGCGCCCTGCTTTTCCTTGGCAGCACGTCCGCCGCATCGGAGAAGATATCGTCGCTACGGAACTGCTCATCCCGCAGAACCAGACGTTAACGCCCTATGATGTTGGCGCTCTGCTTTCCGCCGGCATCTGGGAGCTGGAGGTATGGGAAAGCATTCGCATCCATGCCATACCCACGGGCGATGAGGTTTTGGATTTCAGGAACCGCCCGACCCCGCTCCCCGGGCAGGTGGTGGAAAGCAATTCCCAGGTTCTGCTCTCCCTTGCCAAAAACTGGGGCTGCATCGGCACCAGCGAACCTGCCGTCCCCGATGATCCGGACCTGTTGAGCGCGGCCTTGGAAAAAGCCCTTGATTCCGATGCGCATATTGTTGTCATCGGCGCGGGCTCCTCCGCAGGAAGCAAGGATTATACCCGCCAGATCATGGAGCGATTCGGCCAGGTGCTGGTTCATGGCATCAACGTCATGCCTGGAAAGCCTTCGCTCATCGCCACTGCCAGAGGAAAGCTGATTTTTGGCGCGCCGGGGTATCCTGTAAGTGCGGTAATCTGTCATGAAGAACTCATCGCCCCCGTTGCTGCATGGCTGGGGCGACGGGATGCGCCGCAACGTCAGGGGCTGGATGTGGAACTGACCCGGAAGGCGCCTTCCCGCCCGGGCATGCGCGAAGTGCTGCGGCTCGCCGTTGGTCGCGTGGGAGAGCGCTATGTGGCAACGCCGCTGGGGCGCGGCGCCGGCATGATCACCACCCTGACCAAGGCCCAAGCCATTGCCAACATTCCACCCGAGAGTGAAGGACTTGATCAGGGCGCCCTGGTCCGTGCCGAGATGCTTACCCACCCCAACAGCCTGGAGCGGACACTTGTCATCATCGGCAGCCATGACAACACTTTGGACCTGCTGGCCAACGAACTCATGGGGCTGCAAGACCCCGTTCGCCTCGCTTCCACCCATGTTGGCAGTATGGGGGGCATCGCCGCACTGCGTAACGGCTCTACCCTTATAGCAGGGGCGCACCTTTTCGACCCTGAAAGCAATGACTACAACTTCCCTTTTATCCTGCGCCATTTACCCGATGTCCCCGTAAGGGTCTTCAACCTGGCCATTCGAGATCAAGGATTCATCGTCCCAAAGGGCAACCCAAAAGGAATCACCGGCTTGGAGGACGTTGCAACCAAGGGGCTGCGCTTTATAAACCGGCAACGCGGCGCCGGAACGCGTATCCTGCTGGACCACCATTTAAAGCTGGCAGGCCTCTCCCCCGGAGAAATTCTTGGTTATGACAAGGAAGAATTCACCCACATGGCCGTGGCAGTGAATGTACTAACCGGTGCTGCCGATTGTGGCCTTGGCATCCATGCGGCGGCCAAAGCCCTGGGTTTGGACTTCGTGCCCCTGGCCAAAGAACGCTACGACCTGATCATTCGAGAGGACGCTCTGACGGGAGAAATGGGTACCAATCCAGACCATAAAATATCGATATTACTAGACTTCATAAAAAACACAAGCTTCAAGAAAGCTGTCGAAACTCTTGGAGGATACGAGACATCCCTTACAGGACAGGAGATGCAACCGGGGCAATGCCTGGGATAATACTACCCTTTTTTAAGGAAAGAATATTGTTCGTTTAGGTCATTTATAGTTGGCACTACACTATTCGCTGACGTAGATAGAAAACTCACGCAAATCCTGCCTGTTGTTTTTCATTCGAAAAATGCGTTATAGGATTACAGGATTTGGTTCTTTACCAACTAATGTGGATGGTAAAAATGGTTCTCAATGTCGCACAACCCTAAGGAGAGAGTACTATGCGTAAGATACTCGCCATGCTGCTTCTGGCTGTTTTTTTGACAACCGGCGCCGCCCAAGCGGAAACCCTGATGATGGCTACGACAACGAGTACCGACAACACAGGACTTTTGGACTACCTGGCTCCTATCTTTCAGAAAGACACCAATATCGAACTTAAATGGACTGCCGTTGGTACTGGTAAAGCTCTGAAGATGGGCGAGAATTGTGACGTCGATGTATTGCTGGTGCACGCTCCCGCTGCCGAGAAGAAATTTGTCTCCTCCGGTTTTGGTAAGGACCGCCGCGAAATCATGTACAACGATTTCGTGATCATCGGCCCTGAATCCGACCCTGCTGGCATCAAAGGCAAGTCTGTTGTAGACGCCATGAAGGCCATCGCCTCCCAAAAGGCTGCTTTTGCCAGCCGTGGTGACAATTCCGGCACCAACAAAAAGGAAATCAGCCTCTGGAAGGCAGCTGACATGTCCGTACCCGACAAGGAAGAATGGTACATCCAGACTGGCCAGGGCATGATCAAGACCATCGGCATTGCCGAAGAACGTGATGCCTACACCATGACCGACCGCGGCACCTACATCAAGTATGAGGCCGACAAAAAAGGCAATCCCGCTCTGAAGGTTCTGGTGGAAGGCGACAAGTCTCTGTTCAACCAGTACTCCGTCATCCCCATTGATCCAAAGCATTGCGCCGATGCCAAGTACGAACTGGCTACCAAGTTCTCCGACTGGCTGGCATCCCCTGAAACCCAGAAAGCCATTGGTGAGTTCAAGCTCCTCGACAAGAAGCTGTTCACCCCCAATGCAAAATAGAGATTTCTGTCGACTGAAATCAGAATGATTTGACAGCGCCGGTTCCGGCTGGATATTTCATCTGGAACCGGCGCATATTTTACCCAAAAGAACAGGCTCTATGGATTTCATCCTACAAGGCATCTGGCAGGGCTTTGTGCTGCTGTTCAATGGCAATCCGGAAACCTGGAGCGCCATCCGCGTCACTATTATCGTTTCCACACTTTCCATTGCTATGTGCCTTATTGTTGGCGCGCCACTCGGCTTCATACTGGGGCACTTTGAATTCCGTGGCAAACGCTTTGCGCGCCTGATTGTAGATACGCTGCTCTCCTTTCCCACTGTTGTCATCGGTCTCTTAGTGTACGCCCTGGTCACCCGCCGTGGCCCCCTGGGGGATTTTCATCTTTTGTTCACCATACCGGGCATTGCTTTTGGGCAAATGCTACTGGGCTTGCCCATAGTGACGGCTCTTACAGCGAACGCTGTTGAGGCCCTGGATGAACGCCTGCGGCAAACGCTGTTGACCCTTGGCGCTCGCCCGGCGCAAGTTTTTGCAACCACCCTTTGGGAAGCGCGGTTCAGCCTCATGCTGGCCTGCGTGGCAGCCTATGGTCGCATAGTCTCCGAGATAGGCATCTCCATGATGATCGGCGGCAACATCAAATGGCACACCCGCACCATAACCACCGCCATAGCCCTGGAAACCGGCAAGGGGCAATTCGCCATGGGCATAGCCCTGGGCATGGTGCTCATGGTCATCGCCTTCCTCGTAAACCTCTCCGTAGCCAGCCTGCGGCGGCTGGAAGCCAGGTAGCGAGGTCCGCAATGTCCCTAGCCCCCTTGTATGAACTGGAAAACATCGAACAGCGGTACTCCGGCCGGCTTGCTCTGGAAATTGAGAAACTTGCCGTAGCAGAAGGCTCCATCACCGGCCTTGCCGGTCATAATGGCAGTGGAAAAAGCACGCTTTTACGCATGTTGGCTTTTCTGGAACGCCCTGCTGCAGGAGTGATACGTTTTCATGGCCGCCCCGTCTCTTGGGACAAAAGCCTTGTACAGCTCCGTCAGGAAGTGACCCTGCTGACCCAGGAACCCTATCTGCTCAAACGCTCCGTCTACGCCAACCTGGCCTATGGCCTGAAGCTGCGCGGCAAAATTGACGACGGGCTGATTCGCGAAGGTCTTGCCATGGTGGGGCTGGACCCGGACAGCTTTGGCCCACGCTCCTGGCATGAGCTTTCGGGCGGCGAGGCGCAACGCGTGGCTTTGGCGCAACGGCTGGTGCTGCGCCCAAAAGTATTGCTGCTGGACGAACCCACGGCAAGTCTGGATGAAGAGAGCGCCCAGATGGTACTGCAGGCCTCCCTACTGGCCAAAAAGGAATGGAGCGCCACCCTCGTCGTTATCAGTCACGATAGGGAGTGGCTTGAGGCCGTCAGTGATTCCGTTGTGGTGCTGAAAAAAGGCCATCTGATAGGCGAAGCCGTGTAAAGCGGGAGAGACTTCCTGCCTTACGCCCCAACAATTCGATTCTTATGCCCCGGTTTTACTGTAAGGGGCGTTCTTCCTTGTCTTCCGAACTGTCGGCATTTTCGCGATTGAAAGCTTCCAAAGCGCGTTCGCGACCTTCTTTTGTACAGGGGAAACTTGCATAAAGTACCTTTCCCTGTTTACGGACCTGCAATTCCTCAAATTCCGCTGATACTGAATCCTCTTCAAACAAATCGCGCTTCTTTTCCTGCCGAACAATATTGAAGCCAGATTTTGCACCCCGCTTAGCGGAACCACCCTTTTGCGCACGAAGATCGCTGAGATTTGCCGTCTGCTTTGCGCCTGCCTTCCTTTGGGGGCCATGACCCGGCCCATGATACACCGGGCGCGTTGTCTTGCGCTCCCGGCGCCTTACAAGCCAAAGGCGCATGCCGGTGAAAAAGCACATCGCCCCTGTAAGGGGCAAAAGGATTGCAGCATTTTTGTATACCAGCAGGTTGGCAACAAACAACAACAGGCAAATGGCAAAGGCGGTCATCTGAACTCCTGGATCAGGCTATGGACTCGAGAGGCAACAGTATTACTTTTTGCAAGTCCTCCGGGAGCGTGGAGTGAGGATCATTGCAGGATTTATCATTCAAAGGGTACATGAACAATCGTCATGCCCTTCACGCCCTTTTACGTCTATACAACTATGCCAGATACACAAGAGCTGCACAAGCCTCATAAAGGTGCAGGCGTACACCCGCCCTACAGCTGCCAGCATAAGTGCTTTCCGGCAATGTAAATACGCAGCAACCCCCTACTCCACGTCCTCTACATCACGGCAGGTAAAGAAGTGGTGTCGTATGGCGCGCAACACCTTACAGGGGAGTATCTTGTTGGGAAAACCAAAATAGTCGCATTCTCGGCAATTGGGCAGAGCCTGGCGGTTGCCTTTGACAAGTTGCTTGCGCACGGTCTCCAAACGTTTGCCGCGCCAGATTTCCATGATGCTCTGGGTGTTGAGATCACCCACAGGGTCGGAGAAATAGAGGTCGGCACAACATTTGTTTACGCGCCCATCGGCTGTAATGTTGAACTGGGTCCAAGGAAAGATGCAAAAACCTGTTACCGCAGCCGGATTCGCCTTTTTGTTGGGGCAGGTTCCCCCGCGGCTTGCGATTATCTCACCCAGAAAGCGCCATTCAATTTCAAAGATAAGGCGCTTGGAGCCGTCTTCACTATAGTGCACACAGCCTTCCTGCCGGGGAAAGTAGCGGGGAATGACGTCATTCATAAAGGCTTTGATGCCGGGGTACAGCTCCTGCCCTTCATGCTTGCGGTAAAAGTCGATGTGGATGTCATCCACACCGGCCTTGATCAGGTCTTCACCGATATCCGGTTTAAGCAATAGGCCATTGGTCATGACCTGCAAGCGGGCCTTGGGGAGTTTTTCCCGCGCATAGGCTACAAACTTTACCAGATCAGGAAAAAGCAACGGGTCATTGTTTACATGCCAGGCCACACGACCGGAAAAATCCAGGGTGGCCAGCTCGTCGATCGCCTTCTGATAAAGTGCAAAAGGCATCTGCTTGGTTTCACGCTTTTCATTCTGTACTGATGCAGCGCAAAAACTGCAGCGCGAATTACATTTGGTGATGACCTCGAAAAAAATCGTATCGAAAATACCCGGTTCTTCGACACTGATATTATAATGACGCCTGAGCGGCTTGTAAAAAAGCTTTTCCCTGAGTGTGGTTTGAATTCCCAAAGGAAGCGATTCCACAGCTCTACGTAATCTGTTTCCCATTCCTGTATCCTTATTGCGAAGACAATACTTTCAGTCAAAATGCGAATGTCAAAAGGGTTCTTTAGTAAAATGAAGACAACGCCGCAAGTCCCGCCCCATTCTCTTACGTATACTCCCTGAAAAACTCACTCTTTGCCTCGCACTGTACGCAGACAAAATGGCGGGGAGATCATTAGAATCGCTCTTGTCATAGCGAACGTATGTTATTCCGCCAATGTCCGGCGCAGTTCACCTGCAGTTACCAGCAAGTACAGGTCGTCGTTATCCTTGTGACGAAAGTCAGGGGGGGCCCCCACCGCAATATGGCCGGCAAGGGCAGTGCCGGGAAACCTGCTCCCGTATGAATCGTGAAAAGCGATGCCTTCTGTAGAATCAGTACCTTCTCCATAACTTATGAGAACAAAAGCCACATCGTCTTCTTCTTTTCCAGCCTTATTGATGAGCTTGGATGCTTCACCAGGGGAGACGGCATTGCCGCTGCCGCTGAAATCCATGATTTTTTGCCCCCCAAGCCCTTTCCCGGCATTTACGCCTTCCAGGTAACGTAACTCCTGCCCCCATGCATCTTTGACCACTCCATCCTTCTTACAAAAGCAGGCGTTGACGTCATAGGTCAGATCCGTGCAGTCGATAACTCCCGTGGCGGCATAACTGGGGTAACGGTCATTATAAACGGCCCGCTTGATCAGGCAATCCCTGGTCTGTTCCAAGATGGCTCTGGTCTTGCTCAACCGTGCATTGTGCAACATGGTAATCATCGAATAGCCCCCCAGGGCCAGCACACACCCGATAATGACTACGACCAGGGCCAGTTCAACCACGGTCATGCCCGACGCTTCAGAACGGTGTTCGCCCTTGCGCGACGCAGTGAAAAAGGGAGCAAGTCGCATAGCTCAATTGATTACTGCATCTGTCTGCAGCCGGCAATACATGCCCGCTTGCCAGGATTTATGACGAAGAACAATGCCCGCTCCAATAACAACGCCCCGCATCGTTGCGATATCGACACGGGGCGCTGGCAAAAACCATGTCTGTACAATAAGCCTAGGTGTCTCCAGTTTTAGGAGGCGTCTCGCTTTTTGTATCGCTTTCCGGAACTGCATTGTCCGGCTTGGACTTTCTTTTCGCCACCTTGGGCGGCGCCACATGGTAGCCTGTAGAAAAAGCCCGGACCCGCCGCTGAATACGCACTATGCGGCTGAGCACTTCTCCAAGGCCAAAGAAGAGAATGGACAGCACCATTCCGCTGGCAATGGAAATGATGCCGCCAAAGAGCAACAGGTAGTTGACGCGTTCCGTGGGCTGGTCGGTATTCCAAAACAAAACGATACCGACGACCAGACCAATGAGCCAGACGGAATGCCCTGTGACGCGCAGGATGTGCTCCATTGGCAGTCTGGAGACGGGGTTTTCCATCTCGTAGCCCACAATGAACTTGCTTTTACAGGCTGGGCAACGATCCAGTTCTTCTTCAAAAACGGTGCCGCACCATTCACATTGCAACATGTCGCATGCTCCAAGGGCGCGTTAGGCGGTCACGGGTTGAGGCGTCTTTTTGATGCGCATGCGCTGCAAAAGAAAGATGCCAAAGAAAAGAGCAAGGCCCATTGGATAACACCAGTAGCGTTGATCGTATGGAATGCCCAGGAAAGACGCCGTGGCGTCTGGTCGCATCATCACAAAGGTGACAACAAGGAACAGGGGTATCTCCCAGAACTTGTTGCGCGTGAAGAAAAAGCCCTGTGTGGCCGATGCGAAGGCAAAATTGCCAAAAAGGGTCATCAAAAAGATGAATATGCCCTGCGTCCAGGAATCAATGCCATCGAGTATCAGGTCATGGTTGAAGATGAACATGAACGGCAGAATGGCTGTCCGGATGTCATACATGAAGCCCTGGATGCCCGTTGGTATGGGGGGCGCTTCCGCAATGGCCGCCGCCGCATAGGCAGCCAACCCCACAGGAGGCGTGTCATCCGCCAGAATACCAAAGTAGAAGCAGAACAAATGCGCCGCCATGAGCGGCACCATAAAGCCCTGCATGGCGCCCAACTGCACGATTGCAGGGGCAGTGAGCGAAGCCATGACAATATACGTGGCCGTGGTGGGCAGCCCCATGCCGATCAACAGGCTGGCGCCGGCGGTGATGGCCAGCATCAAGAAAATGTTGCCCATGGAGAGCACGTCGATGATCTGGGTGATGAGCCCCCCAAGACCAAGAGCAACAACGCCGACGATTATGCCGGCGGAAGCCGTCGCCATGGCCACGCCAGCCATGTTTCTGGCGCCATCCGCAAGGGAGACGACAATGTCCTTGATGCCCTCCTTAAAGGCGGGCCACACGGCTTCGCCTCGTACTTTGGCCTTGATGGGGTGCTGCAGGAGCATGATTACGGCCAAAACGCAAATGGCGCGGAAAGCAGCCAGTTCAGGCGAATGGCGAACCACGATCAGTTCATAGAGCAGCATGATCAGGGGCAACAGGTAGTGCAACCCTTTCAGCAGGGTTTTGCCCAAAGGAGGCAACTCCTTCCAGGGGATGCCCTTCAGGCCGAGCTTGCAGGCTTCGATATGCGAAATGTAAAGCAGCGCCCCGTATGAGGCAAAGGCGGGAACAGCAGCGGCCTTAACCACTTCGATGTAGGGCACGTTCACATACTCGGCGATGATAAAGGCGGCTGCCCCCATGATAGGAGGCGCAAGCTGCCCGTCTGTACTCGCGGCCACCTCGATGGCGCCAGCTTTGGTGGCTGGATACCCCACTTTTTTCATCATGGGGATGGTAAAAGTGCCCGTGGTGACGATGTTGGCAATGGAAGAACCGGAAACCATGCCCGTAAGACCCGAGCCCAGGATGGCGGCTTTTGCGGGCCCCCCCTTGAATCCACCAAGGATGGCAAGGGCAATCTGGATGAAAAAATGCCCTGCCCCGGCTTTTTCCAACATGGTGCCGAACAAGACGAATAAAAAGACAATGGTGGCGGATACATCCAGGGGGATACCGTAGATGCCCTCCGAGCTCATTGTCATTTGCCCCAGGTAGCGTGTGATGGACACGCCTTTGAAAGCTATGACATCGGGCATGTATGGCCCAAGGAAGGCATAGGCCGTGAACAGCAACGCAATGAACGGCAATGCCGGGCCGATGACCCGGCGGGTGGCTTCCAGCAGGAGAACCACGAGAATAATGCCGAAGATCATGTCACGCATGATCGGATTGCCGTATCGGAGGGCGATGCCGTCACGGTCAATATAAATATAGAGCGCCGACAAGGCAGCCAGAAATCCCAACACGTAATCAAGAATTGTCACGCGGTGCATGGCTAAAAGCCAACGCAAATCCGGCCGCCAGTTTGGCGTAAATTTGAACATGGGAATATTCAGGTAAATCAATGCGATGGCAAAGGCCAAGTGAATTGAACGTATATAAAGCGTGTCCAGTATCAGCCACGATGCGATGGAAAGCTGAAACAATGACCAGGAAATGGCCAGCACCAGGGTGACGTACTTGGTGACGCCTTCCTCTGCCGAAAAATGCCCGTGTTCCTGTTCCGCCAGCTTTTTGGCGAACTCGACACCGTGCTCTGTCTGTCCATTGTTTTGCATGTACCATTCCTTGTTGCGGCCCTGCGCACCGGCCGCAGTCACGTCTACACTCGTCTGAAAAATACAAGAATGCGGCCAAAACCACAGGCCGCAATATGGCTACACGATAAGGGGGCAGGAGCATGCGCTCCCACCCCCTGTTCCTGCCCGACTATTTCATCAGGCCGGCTTCCTTGTAGTATTTGATAGCGCCGGGGTGCAGAGGAGCACTCAGGCCTTCCAGCATGCTTTCCTTGGTCAGCACGGAGTAAGCGGGGTGCAGCGCCTTGAAGTCGTCGAAGTTTTCGAAGACTTCTTTAACCATGGCGTAAACCACTTCGTCAGGCACATCAGCGGAGGTCACAAAGGTTGCCTTCACACCAAAAGTAGGAGTGTTTTCTTCGTTGGCGGCGCCTTCGTAGAACTCGATGGGCACAAAGGATTTGGCATAGTAGGGATGTTCAGCAAGGAGCTTGTCCACGGGCTCGCCAGCGATTTCAACAAAACGTACTTTGCGATTGCCGGCAGTGGCTTCCTTGATGGCGCCGGAGGGGTGGCCAACGGTGTAGAAAAAAGCGTCCAGGCGGTCGTCCTGCAGCAGGCCGGGAGCCTCAGCGGCCTTCACCTGCTCGGCTTCCATGTCAGTCTCGTAATTCATACCAAAGGCGGACAGGGCGTCGATGGCGTTCTGGCGGAAACCAGAACCGGGGTTACCAACGTTAACGCGCTTGCCCTTCAGGTCCTGAATGGTCTTGATGCCGGCGTCTTCAGCGGCGACCAGGGTCACGGACTCGGGGTGGATGCTGAATACAGCGCGCAGCTTGTCTTGAGGCTTGCCTTCCCACTCAGCCAAACCTTTCACGGCCTGGTACTGACGGTCAGACTGGGCGACGCCGAATTCGAGGTCGCCAGCCATGATGGCGTTGATGTTGAAGACGGAGCCGCCAGTGGATTCAACAGTGGCGCGGATGCCGTACTCATCACGCTTGGCGTTGACCATTTTGGCGATAGCGCCACCAGTGGGGTAGTAAACACCGGTGATACCGCCGGTACCGATGGTGACAAACGTGGTTTTGGCCTCGACAGTAGGCGCAAAGCCCATGACCAGAGCCAGGCTAAGCACTGCTAAAAGAAAACCGATCCTCCGCATAGTAACTCTCCTTCCTCAATATGGTTAACGGTTTTGGTCTGCATCGCCTTCCACAGTAGGCTGCAGGGACCGAATGACTTACATTCCGGCGCACAACCAGACTTCACTGCTTGTTTGACTGGGCCAACAAGAGCGGTCAGATATTTATATTCGTGTGCCCCGACAAATTCGGGATACAACCTGAACCCGTATAACTTTTGGGGACGGATTTTACTGTCCGTCAAGACTGTCGACGCTGTGCTTCCTAGAGAGGCGGCCTCTCTACAGAAACCCGCATTATTTTTTATAGTTACCAAATTTGAAAATAAATCGCAACCCTTAGTGAAAATATAGTTAATTCATCAAGAACAAATCACCCTGTTCACAGCGTTAGCGCATGACGCACCTAAGCGCCTGCTTTGCGCAGCATTTCCAACTGCGACGGTCATCTTTTTGCCCTCCCTGCACTGATGTTCTCGCTATCTTGACGCACCAAAACCCCCATGCTAGCAAAAAACAAGTCGAACTACTGAACTGCCAGCCATCATTCACCTTCTGCGCAGCACAAATACAATCGGCAACACCATTCGTATCAACTCCCACCACACGGCACGACAATGGACTATCAACTTTACGATGACGTCATCTATTCCAATCTCGCGTTGGACCCGGACACCTATTATTTTCTCTATGTAGGCGAACTCAAAGCACATTGCCTCAACCACTACCTGCAACGCGGCATGCAACGCGAACGCGGCGGAAAAGTGGGGCACATTTCCATCATCCAGGATGTCCTTGGAGAATATGACCACGAAAACATCCTTGTTTTGAATCCGATTGCGCAGCAGTTTTCCGAGGAATCTGATGGGGCGCCGCGGGTCGCTTTCCGACTGCCCATGCGTGATTTCGCCATGCAGGCGTCACAGAGCGTTGCAGTTCAGGATCTCATCCGCCAGCTCTTGCGCCGGCAAAAGGAAGTCAAGGTCTGGATGTTCGAGAACAAGCCCGAGCTGTCTCTACGCGAAGTTTCCGGCGTAGAGCTACTGGGGCCCAACCCGGCCCTGGTGCACCAGTTCAACGACAAGGCCTGGCAATACGACACTTTTTACGGGCTGGTGCCCACGGTGGACTACAAAATATGTTGCGGCAATGATGAACTGCTTTCCGTCACCGGACGTATGCGCGATGTATGCTGCGATGGCATATTCGTTACCCACACATACAGCGCAGGCGGCTCCCACTCCATGATAACCCGCAATCAGGATGAAACAGCCACCCGCTTCCAGGACCCATACGCCCGCTATCTGATCAGCCCCTTCATTCCGCACGAATATGACCCCACGGTGCTGGGCATTGTCGCCAGCAGCCAGGATGTCTACATCGCTGGCGTTGCAGACCAACGCATAGAGGGTGGCAGCGGCTTCCGCGGTTCCACCTACCCTTCAGTTTTGCCGGAAGACATCCAGGCGCCCCTGCGGCAACACACCAGGGCGGTCGGCCGCAAACTCGGTGAGCTGGGCTTTCGCGGCATTTTCGGCTGTGATTTCATTGTGGACGCATGCGGCAACATTTTTTTTATCGAGGTGAACCCCCGCAAGCAGGGCACGACCATGGAGTTCACCTGCACACTGGAGCAACTTTTCCCCCCTGACGCCCACAGCTTCATCGAACTCGAGTATTACGCGCTCTCCCACAAGCGATTCCCCACAAACACACCTTGGCCCGACTTTGGCGACGCCCTTACCAAACGCAACAACATTCATTGGGGCACATACAATTACAAGGTGGACCGGAACGTTGTGACGCATGACGCCTTGCCCCAAAAAATGCCGGAAAGAGAACTCTTCCGGCGTTGCGCCAAACATGGCAAGGGGGGTAGTCTGATCCTCGAACATGTGGGCGCCAACACGGTGGTCAAGCCCGGAACCTTCCTGGCCCGCGCAGTGGCCGTGGATACATCTCACGAAGGCATGCAGCACCGCCTGGAAGAAGCGATACAGGAAATCGAACGGTCTTTTTCCGATTGATGAACATACGTCTGAAAAGAGACCCTACATACAAGACTGGAGAACAGCATGAGCACTTCCCCCCAAGCAACCGCCTCACCTTGTGAGGCCGGCCAGAATTCTCTTTCGCTGGACAAATTTACCCGAAATCTTCTTGAAGAATTGGAAAGTGGCAGCACGGAATCTGCCCCCGCTGCGACAGAGAGCATTGCCCCTTTGCTTGCCAAGGCAAGGAATGAAGAGCTGACGCGCCCCATTGTGGAGCTGTTCACGGCTTTAAAGGAATTGCGCCGCGACAAGGGGCTGGCCCCGCAGGCTGTGGGCATACGCCATGAGGACCTCATCGAGCTTTGCGAAAAGCACCTGCGTATCGATGAGCACGCGGTTACCGTGGGCGGGCGTGTTGGCCGCGCCCTGGAAATCGTTTCCGAGGCAGATGCCCGAGTAAAGGAATACCTCGCAGCAAAGGATTCCGTGGCACCCAGCGGCATCGAATTATGGGAGCGCATCAGCGAAAACCGTATGCGCATCATGCAGACCCTCGGCATGAGCGATACCGACTGGGGCAGCTTCTCCGGCCAACTGCGTTACGCCATCAATGACGTTGCCACCCTGGCCAAATGCATTCAATTGCCTGAAGCGGCCATTCGTGACGTGACCCGTGTGACCGGGACCTACCGCATGCGGCTGACCCCTTATTATGCAAGCCTGATCATGCCTGGAACAACAAATGACCCCGTGTTGCTGCAGGCCGTACCCACTGCAGAAATGGTAGACACTGTAGGGGAGGAAATCCCGCCCGTTGCCTCGGACCACTCCCCGGCCCGGCTCATCGACCAGTTCTACCCGCGTGTCGTGACCATCAAGGCCACGAATATCTGCGCCATGTACTGCGTACACTGCCTGCGCATCGCGCACATCGGTAAAAAAGACCGCAACTTCGGGTGGGAGGCCTTCCAGGAAGCCATCGACTATATCGCTGCCACTCCGGAAGTCCGCGACGTTCTGATTACAGGGGGCGATGCCTTCATGGTGCCTAATGAGATGCTTCGCAAACTCCTGCGCGCCCTGGACGATATCGAGCACGTGAAGATGAAGCGCCTGGGCACCCGCGTTCCTGTCACCACACCACAGCGCGTGGACCAGGAACTGCTGGATATTCTGGCCGAAAGCAACGACCGGGGCCCGGTGCGCGTGGTCACGCAGATCAACACAGCGCAAGAGATAACCCCGGTCTCAAAAGATGCCTTCAAACGCATCAACAAGGCTGTGAGCGCGGTGCTCAACCAGGCCGTACTGTTACGTGGCATCAACGACGAAAAGCATAAGATGTGGAAGCTTTGCGAGACCATTCAGGAAGCGTACGTGCGCCCCTACTACATATTCAACTGCAGCTACCGCAACCCCCAGTACTATCACTTGCGCGTACCCGTGGAAAAAGGGCGAGACATCGTGGAGGGCATGTACGGCAACATCTCTGGCGATGCCATCCCGCGTTACATTGCGGCGGCTGGCGGCAAAATTCCACTGCACCGCGATAACCTGACAGCCCGTGAAGACGACGTGCTGCTTCTGCGCAAGCCGTGGAATGGCGAGGTGGTGCGTTACCCCGACGCCGATCCTGAACTATATGAAGATGATGGAGATTTTGCGTTCAACAAGTATGAGTAACGAATTGAAAGGCGGTTCACGTCTGCGTCCCACTATCTCCCGGGCGTGGACCGCCACTGTATATATTAGGCAGGCTAAGTAATGTCGTTTACAGTAAAATAATCGTTATAAAATTGAGACCTGTTTTTCTGTTCAAGAATAGCTGAGGGGATTGCCTCTAGATGTGTTTTATATCGCCGTAAAATTCCTTTATTAACTATCATACTCATTGTATATTCTGTAACAGAAATATCAATTTTTTGTTGATTGTATAAATGGTTTAGCAAAAAAATGTAAATAAATTCTATCCCGTGAGTATTCTTAATCTTTGTAAAATCACTTTTTTTCATCATTATCAGACTTTCGTAAACATAAGGAGCATCTACTATTTCTTTTGATTCACTATCCATTCTAATTTTAGAAAAATCAGAACTGTAAATAAAATTTGCTAACAGTGAGAGATAGTATTTCCCGTATTTTTTTGATTTTGAGTTGGCGTTAAATATCCTATTGCATAATGTTTCAAACATGTCCCGCGTCACTTCATATTCTGTTAGTTTTACATCAGTATATGTCAGGACATCATATTTCTTTTCAAAAGGGACGAAAAACAACTTAGCCGTATTGTTTTTTATTGTATCAGGCAGCTTTAATTTGGGATCAATATACACCCCAACACCCTTCATTTGTGTCTGTAAATGATACACATAGCCGACCTGGCGAGATAGAAAATTAGTGCTGTTCAGGACTTCCGAATACTTCCGCAATTCATATAGTAGATTGATTGACGGATCCAATATTCCATCATCTAATTTTTTTTCTGTTTTTTTTAATGAGTCTACGGTAGAGACGACATCAAGGCTCCCATCTGATATCGCACAATTAAAATAGTAGCCGCGTGCATATAATGTTGCGCGCAAATTTTTAATAAACGAAAACAATACATCAAGTTTTTTTGATTCTACAAATACAGAATCACTGTATGAATTGATATTTACTTGCTGTTTTCGATATGTATCATAATTTCTTCTGACAAGGTCAACAATTTCTTGCTGCATTGAAGCGATCATATCATGATAAGCAAGAGGTGCATACTTGGCAATTTCTTTAACACCAAGCAAATCAAAAAAAGCAATGTAACTTTCCATATCAAAGCTCAAAATAATACATACCTAGGTATGTATCCCAGTTTTCCAACATTATTAATTGCTCATACGGTGAAATTTTAATCCTTCCCACATGCAACTCCTCTCCACCAAAATAATTTAGCAAGGTGGATTTCACATCCTGTTTTCTTGGCTTTCTTTCCAAGCGTACCAGAAGATATTTTCCTTGAGGCAATGCATCCAGTTCTTGACGTATCTTATTAAGGGGTAATTGCTTATACTTTTTATGCTTGCTGTAGAGTTTATACACCAAATCATCTGTGCCCTTGAACTCAATTTTTACAATCCCCGCAGCTTTTCTTGCGATCTTATCCTTCATCGCTGTATCGTATCTATAATGATCCAGGAATTCATTCCACAACGCAATATAAGCATCAACATCGAATTCACCGTTTTTCATTCGTACTAACGAAGCAAAAGAAATATACGTAATACCTTCGTGCATATTTCCATGGACGGTCGTTTCAAATCTTTCTTTTGCAAATGCCACTTTTTGCATTGAAAATTCACGCCTGAATTCAAGATCACTCGTATCTGAAAAACAGGGGAGACAATGACAAAATGCCACATCTAGCAAAACATCTTCAATGAGATATTTAATCCTATTGCATTCTTCAAAACAAACTTTTGCATTTACAATTCCCTCTGCGGGATGCCATCCTTGCTCGTTATTGAAATCAGTTTCAACTACGTGCGATATATTAAAACTTCCATCATCATTTATTACGATTCTTTCCTGGCCTATATAAACAAGAACTCGTACATTTTCACCTTCATTGCTTTGCATATACTTTTGCAAGAAAACTTCATGTCGATTAGTGCAATCGTTTTGTTTTATAGAAACATATGGGACATTAAAAACGCTTACTCGCTTCAATTTTGCAATCACCTGCGACAAGGATTCTTTCGCTTTTGCAATCGCGAGATTAACGTTTGTGCAGAATGCAGCATATTCATCTTGTTTAAGAGCATCGCCTCTTAAAACCATAACGCTACGTTCCAGTGGCCCTGCAACATCATAGTATGGTTTATTTTTTTCCTTAGGCATTCCCCGGACCCCTTTTTTTTGATATTTAATTGCCGGGGATTAATACTCACTACAAGTTAACATTTTGCAAGCTTATTCGCTTCATCTATATTGAATTAACAATAAAAAACCCCCACCCTTTCCATTATCGGAAAAAGCGGGGGCTTATCTACGTCATACGCCCTGCAGCACAGGGCTTTTATTGCATACTATTCCGCACTGTGAGAAGCAGCTCTCTCATGGCGCTGATTGCCATTACCAGCAGAACGTTTCCGCTTCATTGGGGATTCGCTGAAGGAGAGACTATTTCCCTTTTTACGGGGCGGCTTCGAGCCACCAGGCTTAGGTGCGCCGGCGCCCTTTTTGGCGCCGTTACGCGAGGCATTGCCAAGGCTTTTGCCTGCACCGTTACGGGGCGTGCGGCGTGCACCGTCCTTCTCAAAAGGAGTTGCCTCTGCACCGTGTCCGGCTTCACCCTGCTCTCTGCCTTTTCGAGAAGGACGCCCCCCGCGAGGAGCGGCGTTGCTTCTCCCCTCTTCACGCGGTGCGCGCGAAGGACGGGAATTCCAACGCTGCGGACGATCGCCCCTTCCATCCGGGGAAGGCACATCATAATTGAAGCCCTCAAGGGTCTTGCGCTCAAGGGGCTTGCCGATGAGACGCTCCACCTGGCGCAGCATGCGCATGTCGTCACGCGTGGTCAGGCTATGCGCCATCCCTTTGCGCTCGGCACGGCCGGTGCGGCCGATACGGTGGGTATAGGCCTCAGGGGTATCGGGCAGGTCGTAGTTCACAACATGGGCAACGCGGCTGACGTCGATGCCCCTGGCTGCGATATCCGTGGCAACCAGGACACGGTAGCGCCCGTTCTTGAAAGCCTTGAGCGTGGACTGGCGCTTGTTCTGTGAAAGGTTGCCCTGGAGTGATGCGGCCGTGTGGCCATGGCGCTCAAGCTGCTCGGCAAGCTGCTTCGCCTTGTGCTTGGTGCGGGTAAACACCAGGGTGGTGCCGTCATGAGCGCCCAGAAGCCCCAGCAACAGCTTGGTCTTCAGATGTTGCGCCACAGGCCAGGCCGTATGCGATACGGTAGCAGCAGGGGCAATGCGCCCCACAGTTACCCGGGCGGGATCATGGAGCACATCCTGGGCCAATGCCTCGATGCTGCTCGGCATGGTTGCGGAAAACAGCAAGGTCTGGCGCTCCTTGGGCAGATGCGACAGAATCTTGCGCAGATCAGGCAGAAAGCCCATGTCGAACATGTGGTCAGCTTCGTCCAGCACCAGCACTTCCACACCGGAAAGGTCAATGGTGCCCTGATTGATGTGGTCCAGAAGACGTCCGGGGCAAGCCACCACGCAATTGGCGCCATTACGCAGATTGCGAATTTGGGGAGAATAGCCAACCCCGCCATAGATTGTCGCCACACGCATGGCGGTCTTGCGCCCCAAAGCGCGGGCAGACTCGGCAATCTGCTCTGCCAGCTCCCGCGTTGGTGCAATAATCAGGGAGCGCACACCCTTCTTTTTCCCGCCAGAAGCACGCTTCATCAGTCTCTGTACAATGGGCAGCATAAAAGCGGCGGTCTTACCGGTGCCTGTCTGGGCAAGGCCAATCATATCGCGACCTTCAAGGACGGGAGGAATGGCTTGCTCCTGAATAGGAGTGGGGGTCTCGTAGCCCAGGGCTTTGATATTGGCAAGAATACAGCCGTGTAAGCCAAAAGTCGAAAAATCCAAAATAAAATCCTTTTGTTACTGGTGCACCGCGAGCACGCACCACTACAAAAAAGGGCGGACGCGGCGATACGCTCGTCAGTAATGTGGTCGCTGCGGGCCACAGTCGTGACGGCGGTCAATGACGTGACTAGTGTCGAATCGGCGAGAACAACTGGTGGGAAGATGCGTGTCTTGCAGCGGAAACGCCGCATCGCAGAAATGTCTGCCGGGGGGCGCTCGTTGGCGCAAAGGACTATTTAAGCCCCCAACCGCCCAATGTCAAATTCTATTTGAATGCTGCTCTTTTTTCTTGCGATTTTCCCCTACTCTTTATACACCCCTTCATCCGGGGAACTCCCCCATGCACACCGCCCTTTTCTCTCACCATGGAGGGATTTCATATGGGCAGCAGATCAAAAAAAACCGCTGCAACACGCCGCAAACGCCAAATCGCGCCCGGATTGACACGAGATGCTCGTCCTGCCACGCCGCAGACAATCATTGCAGGGGGCGGCGACGCCACCCAAGACGTTTTTTTGCAACGGATCGCCAGACGCTGCAAAGAGACGACGCAAAAATCTTTGCAAAAAACGCCTGACCTGCGCAGCCTCCATGGCGTGGTGACGGATTGCACCCGCCTCTTTGACGATACTGTGCGCGAAATCGACTTTACGCCGCGGATTGCCTGCAAGCGCGGCTGCAGCTACTGCTGTTTCAACCAGGTATCGCTATCCCAGCCAGAAGCCTTGTTTCTGGGCATCCACCTCCTGGAAAACTTCACTGAGGAAAGATTATGCCTGCTTGAAGAAGAACTGACAGCCCTCGTCCTGCGCGTAAAAGGCATGACACGGGCGGAAATCGGCATGATCCGACATGAAGTGCCCTGCATTTTGCTGGAGAACGGCGCCTGTTCGGTCCACACTGGCCGCCCCTTTGCCTGTAGGGGGTGGAATTCGGTCAACGTAGCAAATTGTCGTGATAGTGTGGAACAGCGCAACCCCATGCTGCCTGTAGAGAATCATGGATTGATGCGAGAAATCGCAGAACATATTCAGCTTGGCCTGCTTCAGGGCGCGCACGCCGCTGGTCTGGAAGCAGGCTACCTCCTGCTCCCTCGCGCCCTCCTGCTTATGCTGCAAAAAGGCGTTCTGGAATGCACTACAAACTGGCTGCAAGGAAAAACCTTTTTCCGCAGTGAATGATGCGTAGGCGAATGTCTCAGCGCCAATGGTCTCGGTCTTGGCTGTGATGCGCCCCACATTGTCGCGCGTGAGGGCGATGTCTCCTATGGCAATGCCGTTAACAGTCAGCGTCTGTCGTTCGACCTCGCCGTAGCCATTAAATTCCCGAACAATACGCGCCCCGCCGTCATCCACGGCCAGGGGCAGACCATTTTGTTCGTCGCGCTCGATGCTGAAGTCGCCGGACTGGATGAGCAGGCCGTCGTCGTCATATTAATGAGTGCACAAATTTTTAATTTTGCAGCACGAATTAAAAATTACACCCGCGGCCAAGCGTAGCGAGGGTGCGGGGTAGCGGCGAAGCCGCTGGAGCAGGATGTTTAAAAACATACTGCTCTGAGTAATAGGTGTAGGACACGGAAATATCCGCATAGTCCATGATAGCGACGTCGAAATCGCTGTTGTATGCGAAGCCGAGCGATTGCTCCAGACTGCCGCTCTGCGTAATGGATGTGATAAGCGAGCCGTCGTAGGCTATAGGCTAAGGCAACGATCTCTATAACCGATTGGGTGTTGCCGTGTCTCGGTAGAAGGCACAATGAACAGCTTATGAAAAGTTAATATTACGCAACGAAAGAGGAGGCACCTCAGTCCATTCCAGAGCTGCATCATTTGCAGCAAAATAGAGATATGAATCGTAATAGTTCATATATACAGAAACAGTAAAATATCCTTCCGGTATATCATGAGGGATTTGACAGGCTCTCCCAGTGGTGTGATTATCTAAAAATAAATCTATATCTGTTTCGCCATCAAGCCCTAGAGTTGAGTTACTGCAGAAGCACCCTTGCCAAGGAAAATCAGCTACAAAGTAAAGAGTATTATAGAAAAACAAATTCGCCTTAACTAAACATATTTTTTCATCATCGTCATCCTCGTTACATAGAATGCCCATTTTAAAGCATAGCTGACCACTAACATAATCAACAGAGTACGAAAATAACTCTGAATCATGGAAACCATGATGAAGGTTTCTTTTCAAATCTCTTATATGCATAAATCTTATTCCTTAGTTAAAAATAAATATGTAAAAGATGACAATGCTCGATATTATTGCGGCTCCAATTGCATTTGGATCAGGTTCTGGTAATTCAGGACTTGTGTTTGGATCAGGTTCAGGGTCAGGACTACATGGATCAACTTCTACTATATCACCAGGAAGAAAATGTCCTCTTCGACCAACAGATATATCAGTCCTCCATTTTCCTTTTTTGTTTTTAATAGACCTGTGCCAATGATCTTTTCCTTCAAATCCAAATTCACCAGGAACACCTTTATGGAATTCTAATCGTGGAGAATCTGCTCCAGCATCAGAATTATAATACCTTGGTTGGTTGTGAGTCATATCTCTTTTCCAACATCCAGGAAGACCGCTTGGATTAGAAGGAAGTATTAGAGGAGCGAAACCTTCACTATCGAAATATAAGATGGGGTCATAAAAGCAATACCCATACAGATCGCTGTCTCCCCCACCAAACCCAATAGGATCCTTGGCCGTCCATCTTCCGACTTCGGCATCATAGTCGCGATATCCAAACCGCACCAGTCCGGTGTCGGCATCATACAGTCCCCCAGCGAAGCCAAAGGGAACCTCAAGCGCAGAATTCGAGTCTTCCAGGACGTTGCCGAAGGAATCGTATTCAACCACCTTCACGACTAGGCCATTGGCGTCAGTCACGGCGCGCAGGGAGCCCACTTGGTCGTACGCCAGGTAGTAGGTCTGGCCGTCGGCCGTCATGGACACAGGCAAACGGCCGTCGGCATATTCGAAGCGGTATTTCAAAGAGCCGTCTGGGGCGTAGGTGGCAAGCAAACGCGTGCGCCCCAGCCATAAGTACTTCTCTATTAGCTCGCCATTGAGGTATTTCGCAACCCGTCGCCCCAGTGGGTCGTGGCGGTATTCAACCACGTCGCCAGAGGGCAGTTCCACGCGTTTCAGTTCGCCACGGCTGGCGTAGGTATAATTGGTCGTACCGTTAGCGTCGGTCTTGCTGGTGAGGTAGCCGTCCGGATTATACACATAGCTGGCGGTTCCGGCCGTCAGCAAGTGGTCTTCCGCGTCGTACGTGTAGTTGCGGTTGCTGATGCCGCGCCGCGTATTGGTTTCGGTCAGGCGCTCCCC
Source organism: Desulfovibrio biadhensis (assembly GCF_055388615.1). NCBI lineage: Bacteria > Pseudomonadati > Thermodesulfobacteriota > Desulfovibrionia > Desulfovibrionales > Desulfovibrionaceae > Desulfovibrio > Desulfovibrio biadhensis. Next base: position 3,430,619 of record NZ_AP042477.1, on the reverse strand, counting down.
TTGGGGGCCGTAGGTATAGGCTTCCACCACGGCGCCGTTGAGCTGCACTTCGATCAGACGGCCAAAGGCATCGTAGGCGTATGCGTAGGCGAATGTCTCAGCGCCAATGGTCTCGGTCTTGGCTGTGATGCGCCCCACATTGTCGCGCGTGAGGGCAGCGTCACCTGCTTCAGCTCGCCGCGTCGCGAGTAGGCGTAGGTCGTGGTTTCGCTTGTGGCCGCGTCGGTCTTGCTGGTGAGAAAACCGTCGACATCATACGTGAAAGAGACATCACCGGCCGAGAGCAGGTGGTCTTCGGCGTCATAGGCATAGGAGCGGTTCGCAATGCCGCGCTGGGTGTTGGTTTCGATCAGGCGCTAGCCTTGCGGGCCGTAGGCGTAGCTCTCCACCAGGGCGCCGTTGAAAGGCGGAGTTTCAGGTAGTCCAAGGACTACTACATCTCCACTTGCAACAAGAATTTAACAGCGGATTATGCAAATTTAATGTTACGTAAAGACCGTGGTGGAGTTTCAGTCCATTCTAGTGTTGCATCATTTGCTGCAAAATAAAGATGCGAATTGTAAACGCCCATGAAAAGTGAGACGGTAAAAAAACCATCTGGTATGTTTCGAGGAAGTTGACATGCTCTGCCGTGAGTAAAGTTGTCAAGTTCAATATCTATAGTCGTCCCTCCACTGAGACCTAAAACTGACTCGTAAAAACATCCTGGCCATGGAAAATCTGAGACAAAATACAGTGCGTTGTAGAAAAATAGATTGGATTTAATGAAGTGCATACTCTCTTCATCATCGTCATCATAGCATAAGATGCCAAGTTGAAAGCTCAGCTGGCCATTTACGTAGTCAACTGTGTACGAATATAATTTTGAGTCATGAAAACCTTCGTGAAGATTATCCTCAATACTCTTAATATGCATATGGAACTCCATCAGTTAAATATTAAGTAATAAAAGAAGATGCTAAAGATTACGGGCCCAACTATATTTGGGTCAGGATCAGGTATGTCAATGTCTGGGCCTTGCTCTGTGTCTGGTTCTTGCTCAGGATTACAGGGAGCAACATCCACGGTATCACCTGGGAGTAGATGGCCTCTCTTTCCAACAGACTCGTCTGTTCTCCATCTTCCCTTTTCATCTAAGATTGATCTGTGCCAATGGTCCTTGCCTCTGAATTTTGGCTTACCTGGGGTGCCTTTATGAAATTCAAGGCGCGGAGAGTCTGGCTCGGCATCCTCGTTATAATACCGAGGTAGCTCATGAGAAAGGTCTGGTTTCCAACATCCAGGAAGACCGCTTGGATCAGGAGGAAGTATTAGAGGAGCGAAACCATCACTATCGAAATACAAGATGGGGTCATCAAAGGCATACCCATACAGATCGCTATCGCCCCCATCAAATCCTATCGGATCCTTGGCCGTCCATCTTCCGACTTCGGCATCATAGTCGCGATATCCAAACCGCACCAGTCCGGTGTCGGCATCGTACAGTCCCCCTGCGAAGCCGAAAGGCACATCCAGTGCAGGATTCGAGTCTTCCAGGACGTTGCCGAAAGAGTCATAGCTCACGGTTTTTACCACCGCGCCATTCGCGTCTGTCACGGCGCGCAGGGAGCCCACTTGGTCGTACGCCAGGTAGTAAGTCTGACCGTCCGCTGTCATGGACACGGGCATGCGGTCATCGGCGTAGTTGAAGCGGGATTTCAAAGAGCCGTCTGGGGCGTAGGTGGCAAGCAAACGCGTGCGCCCCAACCATAAGTACTTCTCTATTAGCTCGCCATTGAGGTATTTCGCAACCCGTCGCCCCAGTGGGTCGTGGCGGTATTCAACCACATCGCCAGAGGGCAGTTCCACGCGTTTCAGTTCGCCACGGCTGGCGTAGGCGTAACTGGTCGTACCGTTTGCGTCGGTCTTGCTGGTGAGGTAGCCGTCCGGATTATACACATAGCTGGCGGTTCCGGCCGTCAGCAAGTGGTCTTCCGCATCATACGTGTAGTTGCGGTTGCTGATGCCACGCCGCGTATTGGTTTCGGTCAGGCGCTCCCCTTGGGGGCCGTAGGTATAGGCTTCCACCACGGCGCCGTTGAGCTGCACTTCGGTCAGACGGCCGAAGGCATCGTAGGCGTATGCGTAGGCGAACGTCTCAGCGCCAATGGTCTCGGTCTTGGCTGTGATGCGCCCCACATTGTCGCGCGTGAGGGCGATATCGCCTATGGCAATGCCGTTAACAGTCAGCGTCTGGCGCTCGACCTCGCCGTAACCGTTGAATACGCGGGCAATGTGCGCCGTGCCGTCATCCACGGCCAGGGGCAGACCATTCTGTTCGTCGCGCTCGATGCTGAAGTCGCCGGACTGGATGAGCAGGCTATCGTCGTCATAGGCGTAGGCGCTTCAGATAAAGGAGAAAATAGTAATTTATTCGTTCGCTCTCCAGAGGCAAAGCGTCAGGTTAATACTCACACTATACAATCAGTGCATCTTACAATCCCCATTTTTTTGCAAACTTTTATTCTTATTCCTTCATCCCTACTCAGATATTTTTCAAGTTGTTTAATTTTTTCTCTATTCTTAAAATTATATATCGGACAGCTAAGAAATATATACTTACTCTTGGATCTCGATGACAATCGAACGACACAGAGCCCGAGCAAAAACGGGGAACAAAAAAATGATATACTTTCGAAGTCTTTATAGTAGTAATAACAATCTCCCCCCTTCGCATTAACCACTATTTTATCACCATCATAGTTTATAGAATAAACCATAAAATATGAAATAAGAAAAAATATCACGGCTACAGGCAAAATAATTAGCTTCAAAAATATAATTTCATCAAAGCCGTTATTTAAAACATATAATAGCGTTCTGTATGAAATTCCCAGTATTATTATCGCCAGTACAGTTAGTTGTAATAATCGAAGTTTCATCTTTGCAATACCTGTCTGTACTTTCACAATATATAGTTAGTCACAAAGATTACTTATTCTTTCGCTTACGACCTTTAGATCTTTGATATGGGCAAGGCTCAGGGCTAAAACAGATTTGATAATTCTCAATATCATCAGTTGCACTAAGACCTAAGCCAACTGTTAGTCCTATTGAGGAGCTGTTTTCATCAACTTGGAAATAATTTCCAACCAATATAGCTGCAAATCCTGAAGCAGAAACATTACCACTCTGATACCAAGAGAAGTCCTCCGTTTCAGTATATCCTTCAGCCAAAAAGAACCCGAGCCCAAGTCCAGGGCCAAGGCCGGCAGAAACTGTTATGCAAATTTTTTCTATATCACCTGAAAGATTTTTGTACTTTTTTGTCCCTAGAGACAAGGATATCATATTTGGAAAACTTGCTGTTATTCCAACGGATTCTGTTTGGTATATTTCGAATCCTCTAATATCAATATAATTGATTCCATCTTCCCCACAATACCCATACAAATCACTAAGACCACCTTTAAACCCCATAGGATCCTTGGCAGTCCACCTTCCGACTACCGCGTCATAGTCCCTGAATCCAAACCGCACCAGTCCGGTGTCGGCATCGTACAGTCCCCCAGCGAAGCCGAAGGGCACCTCAAGCGCAGAATTAGAGTCTTCCAGGACGTTGCCGAAAGAGTCGTATTCAATCAGCTTCACGACTAGGCCATTGGCGTCTGTCACGGCGCGCAGGGAGCCCACTTGGTCGTACGCCAGGTAGTAGGTCTGGCCGTCGGCCGCCATGGACACTGGCATACGGCCATCAGCGTAGTTGAAGCGATATTTCAAAGAGCCGTCGGCATTGAAGACGGCCAGGAGGCGTGTGCGCCCCAGCCAGAGATATTTCTCCGTAATTTGGCTGTCGATCTTTTTGGCGACGCGGCGGCCTAGGGCGTCGTTCTCATACTCCACCAGGCGGCCGTCGGGCAGGTGTACCGAAAGCAGCTCGCCCGTGGAGGCATAGGCATACTGCGTGACGTCCGCGCCGGTGGTTTTGCTTTGCAGGAAGCCGTCAGCGTCGTAGGTGTAGCTGGTGTCGCCGGCGCTCTGCAGGCGGTGGTCTTCGGCATAGGTGTAGGCTTTGTCCGCCACCCCGCGCAGGGCGTTGGTCTCCAGGCTGCGCGCACCGTTTTCGCCATATGCGTACGACTCCACAACCGCTCCATCCAGCGTGACACCGGTCAGCCGCCCCAGATCGTCATAGGTATATTCGTAAAGCTTTGCAACACCGTCAAGCACTTCCTGCTTGCTGGTGATGCGGCCGGTGGCATCGCGCTCCACACTCCAGGAAAAGGCGACGTTTCCACCGACGGTGACGCTCGCCCCTGCCTGTTCACCACTTGCGTTCATATTTTCTTTTAGATAGTTACCAGTCCTGCTTTAATGTCCACCATTATATATTAAGCTGAGAAAACCATCTTCGGCAAAGCCCATGTCAAGAAATTTATAAAAATATAATATTATTTATATTTATTGCCAGATTCGACGTAATATGAATCAACATATCCTACGGCCCCACTCTCAGTTTTTATTTTTAAATATTTATAGTCTTTTGAATACCTAACATTAATGAAACAACCCTTCGCTCCCTTCTCTAGCGTGGCAAGCACCCTGTTGTAATAGGGGTCAGGAGATTCTGCATATTTCAACAAAACAGTTTTTTCCCTAATTACAATATGATCCTTGCACATAGTGCAACTATAGAACAAATATCCCGATAAAAGAAGTGCCCCACAAATAAGCATTATAAAAAACATCATTGCTTTAATCTTATTTCCCTCCACTAAAATTATAAAAATGATAACTTGAAACTATTCCAGAGTTCATTAGGTTTTCACCAAGCCTTACAGGAAGAAATGTGGAATCAAGTTTGAAACCTATTTTTTCCAAAGCCTCTTGGATTGGATGTGAACAGTTATTTGACAATGGTCTATAATAATCATTAAACGATTCAAGAAAATCCTTGACTTTTTGTTCATCACAAGGATCGATATCAATTTCAAATCCAATTCCTGTTCTAAAACTATTGCGATTACGATATTTTTCAGTTACTTCGATCGCCATACCTCTTTTTCCATATGAATATGTGGTTCCATTTATATCGACAGAAACATGTCCGCAAGACGAACGGCCAGTCCCCACTGGTTGCCAAATAGTAACAACTGTCCGTAACCCATAGAAATCAATGAATGAAACTGGATCAGATAGGCAATACCCATACAGATCACTATCGCCCCCACCAAATCCAATAGGATCCTTTGCCGTCCATCTCCCAACCTCTGCGTCATATTCCCTGAACCCAAACCGCACCAGTCCGGTGTCGGCATCGTACAGTCCCCCAGCGAAGCCGAAGGGAATTTCCAGCGCAGGATTCGTATCCTCCAGCACATTGCCGAAGGAGTCGTAGCTCACGGTTTTTACCACCGCGCCATTCGCATCGGTCACGGCCCGTAGGCTGCCTACCTGATCGTAGGCCAAGTAAAAGCGTTCGCCGCCGCTTGTCATTGCCAGAGGCAAACGGCCGTCGGCATATTCGAAGCGGCATTTCAAAGAGCCGTCTGGGGCGTAGGTGGCAAGCAAACGCGTGCGCCCCAACCATAAGTACTTCTCTATTAGCTCGCCATTGAGGTATTTCGCAACCCGTCGCCCCAGTGGGTCGTGGCGGTATTCAACCACGTCGCCAGAGGGCATCTCCACGCGTTTCAGTTCGCCACGGCTGGCGTAGGTATAATTGGTCGTACCGTTAGCGTCGGTCTTGCTGGTGAGGTAGCCGTCCGGATTATACACATAGCTGGCGGTTCCGGCCGTCAGCAAGTGGTCTTCCGCGTCGTACGTGTAGTTGCGGTTGCTGATGCCGCGCCGCGTATTGGTTTCGGTCAGGCGCTCCCCTTGGGGGCCGTAGGTATAGGCTTCCACCACGGCGCCGTTGAGCTGCACTTCGGTCAGACGGCCAAAGGCATCGTAGGCGTATGCGTAGGCGAATGTCTCAGCGCCAATGGTCTCGGTCTTGGCTGTGATGCGCCCCACATTGTCACGCGTGAGGGCGATATCGCCTATGGCAATGCCGTTAACAGTCAGCGTCTGTCGTTCGACCTCGCCGTAGCCATTAAATTCTCGAACAATACGCGCCGCGCCGTCATCCACGGCAAGGGGCAAGCCATTTTGTTCGTCGCGCTCGATGCTGAAGTCGCCGGACTGGATGAGCAGCCGGTCATCATCATATGCTAATGCATTCTCGCCCCCTGCATAAACAATTGAGACGAGCTCCATGGTGTCGTTGTAGCCAAACGCGAAGTGGGCGTTAAGCTCGCCCCCCTGGTCCAGGGCAGTGAGCAACGGCCCGTCATACTCGAAGGAAAGAAATGCATCGCCCTGTGAGATGGAGCCGATCTTTGAGGAACAGAGATAGGTGAAATCGACGTTGCCTTCAGGTGTGATGATTTGTTGCAACTGGCTGCCGTCATAAACGTTCTCAATGTTCGCGCCGGAGGGGAAGACCGTGCGCACCAAGCGGCGGTCGCGGTCGTACTCATACTGATAGCTGGATGAAATCGGCGGAACATAAGAAGTGTTCTTGTCGACCTTGTTGTAGCCAAAGTCGTGCTCCACATTGGAAGGAACTGTCAGCACTTCCAGATTGCCGTTTAAGTCCCAGGTGAAATTAATGGTGGAGCCATCCGGGCGCGTGGTGGAGGTCACACGGCCATCCGCATCATATGAATAGCTGGTCGTACGGCTCTGGGCATCCGTCACCGAGGCCAGGTTGCCCCGGTCATCGTAGGCATAACTCAAGGAGCGCTCGCCCGTTGCGACGCTGGTCAGCCGGCCGCGGGCGTCGTAGCCGTAGGTGGTCTCCAGCAGGCCGGGCACGGTGGCGCGCTGGGGCAGGAGCGTTGCGGGATCGTAATACTGCGTGCTGGAGCGCCCTTCCGGGGTGGTAACGGTAACGGCGCCAGCCGCTACGTTATCCTCGGTGGTGGTGGGTTTGCCATTGAGGGAGGTGATGCGCTGGATCAGGTCGTAGGTGCTGTCGCCATCCTCGTCGAGATAGGTGACGGCGCTTTCGGTCACGCTGGCCAGGCCGCTTTCCGTGGAGGCCACGCGCCGCGATACATAGGGCTGGTTGTATTCAGGATCGAGGGCGTAATCCACGTCCAATATGGTGCCACAGGAGAGCTCCTTGTGCACGTGGAGTTCGTCCCGACTGCGCCAGTATTCGGTAACGCCCCCGTCGGGCGTGGTGATGGTGGATTCCAGAGCGCCGGCCGCGTTGCGGTCCAGATAGGTGGTCTGCTGCCCTAGCCTACGTTACCATTAGCTCATAGGAGGATAGAATTGAAACGTTCGTATCATGCAATTTGCTTATTTAAAATATTTTTTCAATATATACAAGAAGCTACCAAAGAATGAAAGCAGAAAAGATGCTCCGAATGAAGCAAACACAACAATAAGAGAAATAATTTTATATAGTATTGGAAAATCATTATTTTCGAGATAAAAATAAATAAAAACAAAAAGAACAAAAACAGCTGCCAACACAATACGAAGCAAAGTTACGTATGCAACAACTTCACCTGGAGTACTAAAATTCTTAAGTAGTTTGTCAATCGGACGAAAATTTGACATGTATTATTTTCCAAATGTTTCGCATGGTAGAGGGGAGCATTCACAGTCAAATAACTTCGTATGACATATATCAGCAGCTTCTGAGGCACCAAAACTAGGGCCAATAGAGATCGCTCCACCAACGGTTTTTTTCCCAAAAGCAATACTGCCAGTAATAACAGCAGGAGGCGCAACGCTCATGCCTATTGACCGGCCTTCGAAGGCAGCCCAGCCTCTGCGAGAGTGGTTAAATCCAAATTCTTTTGCTCCTGAAAGTTGCACTCCAATGCCACTTTTAAAGCAATAAGTTGCATATTTACAATTACATCCATCAAATCCTACAATAGTTCCAAAATGGACACTCATACCGAAAAAGCCCGCCATAACCTCAACGTCATAACCGATGTTGAAAGTTACTAATAAACCCTGAGAATCAAAAAGACCGATTGAATCCCCACCACAATACCCATATAGATCACTATCCCCCCCACCAAACCCTATAGGATCCTTGGCAGTCCACCTTCCGACTACCGCGTCGTAATCCCTGAACCCAAACCGCACCAGCCCGGTGTCCGCATCGTACAGCCCACCGGCGAAGCCGAAGGGCACATCCAGTGCAGGATTCTTATCTTCCAAGACATTGCCGAAGGAGTCGTATTCAATAACCTTCACGACTAGGCCATTGGCGTCTGTCACGGCGCGCAGAGAGCCCACTTGGTCGTACGCCAGGTAGTAGGTCTGGCCGTCGGCCGTCATGGACACGGGCATGCGGTCATCGGCATAGTTGAAGCGGTATTTCAAAGAGCCGTCGGCATTGAAGACAGCCAGAAGGCGTGTGCGCCCCATGGTAAAGAGAAGACGCTACTGACCACGTTCTCAGTATGGGGGCACGCTATTGTGCAAACAACTCCTTGAGTGCGGCACAATCCGCACCGCGCTGAGCTATGCCCAGCATTAGCAGCAGCCGGGCCTTGGCGCCGCCCAAATCGCCGGCCAGGAGACATCCGTCATTCAGGAGCGTCTTGCTCCCGCCTTTGCCTCCGTATATTGGCTCAACCGCGCCCTGAAACACACATGAAGAAATAACCACGGGAACCCCCTTGGACTGGGCATAGCGTATTGCCTTGTATGTGGACTCGTTCACATTGCCCGCGCCCACACCATCGATGACCAATCCCTGGGCGCCGTCTGCCACCGCATGGCGCACGAGAGAGCCGTCGGCCCCTGCGTACGTTGCGATATATACGACCTTGGGCAGCGACGTTGGAATGGGGAAGGTAATCCTTGGGGGGCGATCGTTCAGGCGCCGGACCTCACCTTTTAGAATATACCCCAGATAACCGCGCTCCCCCGAATTGAAGGTCTGGATGTTGGTGGTATGGGTCTTGCGCACTGCTCTTGCCGAATTCACATAGTTATTGAGGGTTACTGTCACGCCCCATGCAGCGGCCACGGGCGAGCAAACCTGGGCAACAGCATTGAGCAAATTACCAGGACCGTCGGGAAACGAGCTCGAGGCGTCGTTCATGGCGCCGGTGAAAACAACCGGTTTATCGCTTACAAGTGTCACATCAAGAAAATACGCGCCTTCGGCCATGGTGTCTGTGCCATGGGTAACAACCACGCCCCGCACTTCCGGCCTTGCCAACTCTTTGTCCACTGCACGGCTCAGGCGCGCCCAAATGTCAGGAGACATCTGGGAACTGTCAATATTTGAAAACTCCACGACTTCAATGTTGGCTATTTTGGCAAGCTCAGGCACTGCCATGATGAGTGATTCTCCGGTAAGTGCAGGGACAGCGCCGCCAGTTTCCGGATCAACCTTTTCGGCAATGGTGCCGCCCGTTGCTACAATAACCACCGTTGGGAGGTCTGCATCTCCACGAGTGGCCTGTGTCTGGCCTGCAGCATTCGCCGCAGCCACAAAATAAGAGCCAAAGAACATCGCAAAAGAAAACACCATCACCCTAGCAAAACAGAACGCACAACGATGCCTCATGTATCCTCCCCACGTGTTAACAACGATCAACTTCCGCAAACTGCATTCGAACAAGGTGCATCGCGCATGTATTGCACTACCTTCTTCCTCAAAGTGGATGGCAGGCAAAATACAAGGTTGCAGGCTTCAATATAGTTGCATTTCACTATAATCAAAAAGGGGATTAGAGACAATCACTCCCAGAAAGGATGCAAACGGCCAGACCTCTGGCGCGAAATGAAGATTGTGGGTGGGGTGGGGAAAAAAGGTGTGCTGTTAGCGATGAATTAGCACAAAGAAAAAGGCAGTTACGCTGTATATCAACGTAACTGCCTGAATTATCTGGTGGGCCATTAAGGACTCGAACCTTAAACCAACGGATTAAGAGTCCGCTGCTCTACCAATTGAGCTAATGGCCCACAAAGCGCCGTCGTTGCGGCAGAGGCGGTTTATAGATTTGTGACGCTTTGATGTCAAGCAGTTTTCAAGAAAAAAATGACACTTATTTTTGAACTCTTTGAAATCACAGACTATCACACAGACGTCACAAGGTTTCTGCCCCTGTTCCTACTGCTCCTTGTTCTGTTTCTTTTTCCTGCCGCCAGTTGCCATGGCCCGCAGCCTTGCCACGGTAGCCCTGCTTTCTTCTTGATTGCTCGAGACAAGCAGTGCAAATTCCGCTTGCGCCTTGTCATCGTCACTCAATGCCTGCTCGGCCGTCTTGGTATGCCAGAGCCTGAGCATGTGGCCGCCCCAGAGAATCAACCCCATATTATATTCAAGCCACAACAAAAACAGTACTATTCCGGCAAGAGAGCCGTATATCAAGGCATAGTCTGGCAGGGAGAAGATAATCCGGCTGAAAAGCGTCGTAACGCCCAGGCTGGCCACGGAAATGAGCAGGGACAAGAGAATGATTTTACCTGTGGGACAATGCAGAGGCAGAAACAACGAATACAGCACAAAAGTGGCGATGAGCAGCGTCAGCCATGCCCCAAACGTGGGGATAATCGGCAGAAAACTCCCAGGTAGCCACTCCAGGCCAGGCTGCACATAGCCGGCCACATGCATGGCCAGCATGGCCAGAGGCAACATAAAACCAAGGGCAGGTCCGAGTATCCAGGGCAAGAACCATCGCCACAGCCCACTTTTATGTGAACTTTCACGGGTCCATGGCAGTATCAGGCTGTTCTGCAGCACAGCAAAAAAAAGACCGGATGTCCAAAAGATAAAAGCCAGGCTCGCCCAGCCAAGTCTGGATGCAATTGCGACAAGGGTGCCCAGTTGCTTATCCAGCAGTTTTTGCACCCAGGGCATCAGGAAATTGTCATTATTCTCGACAAAATGCTTGAGCTCGATGGTATCGCCCCAAATCATCCCGGCAATGGCAATGACAAGAAAAAGAAGGGGAATAAAGGAGAGTAAGGCGTAAAACGCAAGGGCCGCAGCCTGGCTCACGCCCTGATAACGCCAGAAATCCCTGAGCCCACGCATACAGAGCGTTATAAAGGCCACCAGAGCCTTACCAGGGGCGCGCCAGGGTCTCACGTGCCAGGCTCCTTGCCATGTGATCAGGCGATCATGAGTTTTACGTACAAATCGCCCACAAGCGGGCCAAATTTTCGGCCCAGGCCTTTAAGCCGGATAAAGCGCCCTACAACATAATCGGGGGGAAGCGTCACATCCACGGCAACCTTCTTTCCAGACCACCCCTGGCGGACCTGAAGCCGGACCTTCGCGCCGGGGCGCAAAATGCCGGCCGGCAGATTGATGGTCTGTTCCTCATCCAGCCAGCTGCGCATCCACCCCTTGGTGCCTTTCCAAAGCCCTTCACTCAAGTCCAGCTTAACGTCTTTGTCGCCCCATTGAAAATGAAGCTTGCGTTTTTTCGGCGGCTTATAGGTACGCACCATGTTCTTGCCGCCGGTCTTGCGAATCTGGCTGTAAATATCTTCAAACACCTGACGCGCAAAAGGATCCTTGAGGATTTCATGGAGCACTTCCTCTTTGCGAGGCGGTTTCTTTGGTTTTCCCGGCTGCGGGGGCGGTTTGGACTTGCCAGAAGCAGCCTTTGCTCCAGCGTCAGGACCAGAGGCATCGGCAGTCTTTTTGGCCTTTTCATACTGCTGCCGTGCATGCTCCCACGTAGGGCGCGACGCCTCGGAGCGAGCGCCTGACGCGCTGCCCTTTGCAGAGGCCCCACTTCCAGAAGCGTTGCCATTCTCAAGATGCTGCTTGAGAACAACGTATGCTTCGTTGACTCTCTGAAAATGCCTGGAAGCGTGCGGATCGCCGGGATTCAGGTCAGGGTGCAGCTTGAAGGCCATGGCGCGGAACGCCTTTTTGACCTCATCCAGTGAAGCGCCCTCCTCAAGCCGGAGCAATCGATAGCTTTCGCGGACATTCACCTGGTACGCACCCTTTCCCTATTCCGCCGCCAATCAGGGATTACGGCCGGACTTAGCGGGATCAGAAGAAATGCGCAGAGCGTTCGCCGTCTGCTCATCATCTTGTCCTTCCTCGGCAATAAGCCCGTTTTCCAGCAAAAAAGCCCTGCCTGCAGCAGCAAACTTTCTGAAAGAAATATCGGGATTTATGCCAGGGCAGTATTCCTTGGCCATGGACAAACTGAAGGCGTCTTCTATGTTGCCCTTGAAAAATGGCCAGGCCCGGCAAACATCGGGCTTTGCCTCGTGCACGCCGCACCCTTTTTCAAAGAAAACACAGTATTCTTCATCGTTCACCCGCAAACGGTGTTTTCCGTTTTTGAGCTCCGCGTAGGTATCCAAAAATTCCTGGCGCTGCAGGCCCAGGTGGTCTGCCAGTCGCATGATGTCTTTTTCGGCCATAACGATGCCGCCGCTTCCCTGACAACACTGGCCGCACATTTTGCAGGAAAAAGCACTGCCGTTTCCAAACTTCTTTTCATCAGCATTTTGCGTCATGCATATCCTCTACACTACTATTTACAGGACCAAAGACTATAAGGCAGTCTTCTTCCTTGATATTCGCTATCTCCCTGCCCAGCCAACGGTGCAGGCAAAGGGAATCATTTACATTCACCCAGGGAAATACATATTCTCCCGCGGTTTCCGGGTGTAGCGTATTTTCCCTTGCTTGAAAACTCCCGACAGGGACAGGACTCACTGGAAGCATTGACTTGTTGAAATACCTTTGAAATTGACATAGGAATGAGAATACCCGCGTCCATAGGTACGACGTGGAACGATCACGCGAACAAGGAGAGCGTTGATGAGAACGACACTCTTGAGCACCCTGATACTGGGCGCCTTGGTTTTGTTCGGAACGGTTGCTGGAGCCGGTAATGCCGATGGAGTTGCCTTGTCACCAGAAGAAAAAGGCAAATTCGCCGACAATTTGTTGCTGCCCTCACCTTCCGAAGTTTTTGTTGCTCTGGACAAGCTTGGCAAAGCCAACTGGGTTGGCGCAGCCTCGTATTCAGAGCGGTACGATTACACGAGCGACTATCTGCGCGCCCTGAATCTTGGGGTACGCTCAGCCGATGGATTTCTGGCCATCCAGGCCAAAGACAAATCCCGACTGGGTGAAATGATCACAGTTATCATCACCCTTGCGGAAGAGCTTCTGGTGCGTGAAACAATCCTGGACAAGGGCAAGACCTTTGAAGAGCTCTCAAAGCAGGACAAATGGCATGAGCTGCACCGGGAACTTGATTCGCTACGTGAAGACGTGATGGAAGAGATCAAGCGCCTGGGCGATCAGGATGTCGCATTGCTGGTCAGCGCCGGTGGCTGGCTGGAAGGCTTGCGCGCCACGACTAAAATACTCAATGAACGCTACGACTCCACGGCCTCTTCCGTCCTCTACCAGCCCAGACTTGTGGAATACTTTGAGACCAAACTGGCTGCTCTTGAACGGGAGGATAAAAATCACCCCGCTGTCAAGGAATTGCGTGCGAAACTTCCGGAAATTATGGTACTGGTTAACGTAGGCTTCAAGAAACCCGTGCCCCAGGAAAATGTGGAAAAATTGCACGAAATCAGCTCTGAACTGGTAAGCCTTATCGAAGAAGGATAGCCTAATGATGAGCCCGCTCAAACATACACGGTTGCAGGCTTTTGGCCTGCTCCTCCTCGCCGCGGCAATTGTGGTTTGCCTTGCGACACCAGGGGAGGCGGACAGGCTCGAAGCCCGTGACCTGGCTTACGAGGCCATGGACGTCTACAATGAAGACGGCTTCCATATTCGTGAAGAAATTCAGATAGGCAAGCTGGACAAAGGCGAGTCCTATTATTTTGACACGCAACTATCTGCTGGTAACGAGTACTTTTTCTACGTCAGCGGCGATGAAAACGTCATGGGCGTGCAGATACGCATTTATGACGAAAACTGGGAGCTGGTCTCAGCCAACATTATGAACGCCCCCCAGGCTGAAGCCGTTTACCTTGCCCAGTGGAGTGGTATTTACCATGTCAAGGTGACCATGGTGGACGCCTCCCCCAAGGGTGGGTACTGGTTCATCATTTCAGGGTTCAAATAACCCGCTGCACCGAGAATAAGGGATACAGACAATTGCGCCGCCTGGCCGGAAATGCTCCGGCTGGCGGCGTTTTTTCAACACCCCACGCCGGCGCGGCGTACAATGCAGGCGATGCAACGCAGACCGACTCCCGACAATGCAGGATACCCCGCTCACCAGCGCAACGGAACGCGCACTCGAAACCAGCCTGGCCATGCAAATGTTGCGGGCCTTTGCCTGCGTCATTTCTCAAGGGGGGCGGCAACCCAGCCCTGAAAAAAAAGCTTTCATCCGCACGTTTTATATAGGTCTTTACCCGGAAGACATCACGAACCATTTCACGGCTCGTTTTGAGCAGGAACTGGCTGAACCGCCCTACCCGGAAGATCTTGCCAAGGACCTGAACAAACGACTTTCCTATCAGGAAAAGGTTTTCAATCTTCTGGCATTGTGTGAATTTTTGCAGTCAGATGGCAAAAACCCGGAAGAAATCCAGGCCGCCAGAAAACTGGCAACCCTCATGCATGTCGCGCCAGAAGACGTGGCGTACGTGGAGAATGCCTACGGTATTTCCGAGGAGCCCCCGGAAATATTGGAAGCTTCCTCTATCCTGACGCTACGCATCACCGGGGACGTGGAGACTGCTGATGTCTGGCTGCCCTACCCCGGCCTCGATCTGGTGGTGCACCGCATTCACAACCTTTACTGCATCACCGCGAAAAACGACCTGCACCGCGTCATGGTCGAGGGGAATCCCCTCAAACCCAATTTTTCCAAACGCATCACGCAGCATTTTCATATCCGGATCAACGACTACAACCTGCGCTACCAGGACCTCATCGTCTACTTTCGCAACAAGGTTCACAAGCTGGAGATGAGCCTCTATGTGCAGCAAAAAGATCTGGAGCTGATCTTTTCCCATCAGCCAAGTGCGCAAAGCTTGCTGCGCCTGAACATCCAGCAATCCCAGATGGTGCTGGAGCCGTTGGAGCAGGACGCCGTCATTGCCCACAACAGAAGACGCGTGCGTGCAGCGGCGCGCATGAACCTCAATGACGACGTGTATGTCAACGGGTTTCGCCTGGATCTGCGGGAGGCTTTCTACTACCTTTCAGCAAGGGGCGAAATTACGATTCGCGAAGGCCTCAACCGCTACATCATCAGCAACGATATCAAGGCCGACATATTCATTCACGATGCTTTGCCAGAACGCTGGCGCGCGGCTATCCGCATCGAAGAAGGGCGCTTTCTGCTGGAAAAAGGCACTTGCCCGTATCAGATATATTGCAACGGCAAAGTCGCGCCATCCGGTCGCGAACTGACCGACGGCGACACCATTTTTCTACATGACAATTTCATTGAATTCGATCCTGATGAAGGTTTCTTCCATCGGTCTGTCTTCAGCTTCCGCAAGCTGGTTGCCGAGGGACTGCGCTACACATTTGATGACGGCACCAATGGGTTGGACGATGTTACCTTTGACATCGAGTACGGCGAGCTGGTTTGCATCATGGGCCCAAGCGGCAGCGGCAAATCCACCCTGCTTTCCGCCATCAGTGGCCAGATTACCCCCCAGGCGGGGCGCGTGCTTGTGGACCAGCACGACCTCCACAAAGAGTACGAAGTCCTCAAGGACTATTTTGGCTATGTTCCCCAGGACGACCTGTTGCTCCCCAATCTGACTGTCTGGGAGAACCTGTATTATCATGCCCGGTTGCGCTTTCCTGAAAAAACGGATGAAGAACTGGGCGCGCGCATCGACCTTGTTCTGGATAAGATCAGACTCAAGGAAAAGCGTTTCACCCGTGTAGGGCAACCAACCCAGAAGACCCTTTCCGGTGGAGAACGCAAACGCCTGAATATCGGACTCGAACTGCTCTCCGACGCCGAAATATTCTTTTTGGATGAACCAACATCCGGACTTTCCTCCAAGGACTCTGAAAAAATCATAGAACTGCTGGCAAACATTACCCTGAGCGGCAAGATTGTCGTGGCCGTCATCCACCAGCCCGGTTCAAAGCTCTACAAGATGTTCAACAAGGTCATCCTTCTGGATAACGGAGGGCGCATGGCCTATTACGGCACCGCCTACTCCGCCCTTGAATATTTCAAGCGCCACATGGAAGCGACCCTGGCCGCAGAGCCTGTGGAAGTGGAGTGCCCCCATTGTAAAACAGTCCAGCCCAACGTGCTGCTGGACAGCCTGGAAGACTCGCTGCTGGACATAGACGGGGCGGTGCTGGGCGAACGAAAGTACTCACCCGACTATTGGAAGCGCCAATACAGACGCAAAGTGGTGTCATCCTGGTTCAGCAACGTGAAGCTGCCAACGCGGGACAAGCTGCCCCCGCAACGCGTCATTACGCCCAGAGAACGCTTCAACCAGTTCCTCACCCTGCTCAGGCGCAATTTTACCAATAAATTTCGCGATCGAGCCAACCTGCTCATCACATTTCTGGAAGCACCCCTACTTGGAGCGGGTATCGGCTTTATTCTGAAATATACGCCCCAAGGCGATTACACGCTTTATACCAACGATCTGTTCAAGACCTTTCTTTTCGTAACGGTCATTGTTTCCCTTTTTCTGGGGATGACCAACAGCGTGGATGAAATCATTGGCGATACGGCCCTTTTTCTGCGGGAGCGCATGCTGAACATAACACACCGCAGCTACATGGCGGCCAAGATGGTTGTTCTGCTGGTTTTTGCAATGCTGCAGAACCTGCTCTTCATTTGCCTGGGCTTCTTTATCCTGGATATTCAGGAACTGTGGCTGCACTACCTCGTTTACCTCACACTGATATCCTACGCCGGCATATCAGCAGGTTTGCTCATTTCCTCCGTGCCCAGACTGACCTCCAAGGCAGCACTCAACGTGGTGCCGCTGATTCTCATTCCACAGATCATCCTTGGGGGGGCGCTTATCGAATACGAAAAGATGAACAAAAACCTGACTTTTTTCGATAACAGCCCCATCCCGGAAATCTGCCAGTTCATGCCTTCCCGTTGGGCTTATGAAGGGCTGATGGTCATGCAGGAAACCCAGAACAGCTACGATTCACGCCATCAGCAGCTGCTGGATCAACTCAAGCGTTTCAAATACGCGCGCAAAAGCTATATCGAGCTCTACGGCGATACGGCCTACCAACACCGTGAGCGGGAATTATCCAATGAACTTGAGCAGTTTCGGCAGGATTACAAGTATGCGTACGGCAACAAAAACGTGCACGACGCCATCAGCGTGGGTGAGAACCGCCTGAAGCAATATCTGGAGCAGCGTCTGCCGGAAGGCATGGACGTGGAACTTGCCCTGCCTAAAACAAGCTGGGATTACGCCTACCCCATGTTTGTGCGCGAGAAGGTTTTCTTTTTCACGGAGAAAACCGTGAACACATCCATTTACAATGCGACCATTCTCTTTATCGCCAGCCTGCTGATGAACATTCTGGCATTGGTGATGCTCAAGTTCCGTGACAATATCATCGCCTGGGTATCCGGCCTGCTACGAACCCTGCGGGGGGCGTCACGCAGAAGAAGTCGCGCCTGATTGCGAGGAGCACGGCCCAAGACCTACGCCCCCTGCCCTTCCCGCTGCTCCTGCACCAGCCTGCTTCCCAGCTCCCTGGCCTTTGCGCATTCCTGGGGAAACACCTCATCTCGACGTTTTGCCTTGGCGGCAACATCAAACATAGTGGATTTGTATTTCGAATAGTCGCTGAACTGGTAGGTATCGGTGCAAAGAAGCATCTCACAATGGCCGAATAACCATGACATAGTGGCCTTGTTGCGTTCGAACATGGGGGTGTAGCCGAACTGTGGCATCTGCTCTTCCGTGACGTTCATGGTGTAGAGCAGGGCTGTGCGTATCTTTTTCGGGTATAATGTCTCGCGCTCAGGAGTATAGGTGAGATAAGGAAACAACAATCGCTCCACTAAAGAGCGCATCTCACCTGTTTCTGAGCCAAAATAAATTGGCGACCCCAGGGCCAGTACATCGCACTCCCTGATTGTGTCGAGAAGCGGCTTCAACTCATCTTTCACGGCGCAGCGGCCATAGCTCTTGCCGCCAATCTTCTTGCATTCAAAACAACTTATGCAGCCTTTGAAGGTGTAGTCGTAAAGATGCACCAGTCGGCACCTGGCGCCGGCAGCTTCCGCTCCTTCCATAAAATGCTGCAACATTGTCGCAGTGTTCCACTTCTTCCTCGGACTGCCGTTGACGACTACAACATCCATTCTCTCTTCCCCTCTTTCAACTCAGGGCAGATCCCATGTGCCGGAATACACCTCCCGCCCTCTATCCAAAACATTTATACCCACAACGGCATTGTCCATCATTGCACACTGCAGGTTGTACTGGTGACTTCCATACGTGACGGCAGGAACGCCAGCACATATTGAGCGTACCAGCGCATCATCGAATTTCAAGTCATTGAGCAGAGAATCGGAGTATTCAATGCGGAGGGCGGATTGCCCTGTATTGTAAAGTCTTTCCACAAGCTCAAGCGAAATATCCCGGTCCAGATCAGGAGGCTGTGGCAACCCAACGGCAAGGACCGTGATGAGGACTACGGAAAACAGCCACCCCAGCACGGTGTTGCGCGTGCGGGATTTATGGCTGCCGGAGCGCGCTGCATCCTTGCCCGCGACAAGTGATTTGCCGAAAACGCCATCGAGGCCATTGAGCAACGAACGCACCACCACGGCGACGACATAAAGGGGCAATAGCAACACCAGCCCCAGTAATATCAGGCTCAAGACAAGTTTCATAAAATAGCACCACTATATCAAACGCTGGCCAACATAAAACAAGCGCACACAGCAAACAATCGCATACCATATCTCCGTCAGATTTCAGAGCGAACGTGTTGCATGTTGCGAGACGATGGCTTAAATTCTAAAAAATAACTAGACTTTTTGTTAGAAATGTGCTTGTTGAAACTACCGGAAGGCCACTAGGCTTCGTATGCGCCAAGCCAACGTTTCCAGCCGATAACTTCCAACTCTAAAGAGGGGACCCAATACATGAGCAGCTTTGCCAACATCAGTCTCCTTGAATGGCTTATCGGAGGCGGCCTGGTCGCCTTGTTCTGCTTTTCGGCCTGGCTACTGCTCAGGGCTTGTCACCATCTTCCCTCGAACGATCCCGGTGTGAGCGTCGACTTCCATGCGCTCAAACGCAGGGGATAGTCAATCAGCAAAAACTGCCCTGGACAGACCTCGCACTCTGACATCCGCAAAACAAGTCGGGGGCTTTTGCTGTGCCTGTTGTGAATGCCGTTTCTTCCTGATCAAATAACCAAACATACGGCTCTGCCTTGCAGAGCCGTTTTCATTTCTCCAGCAGGGCAGACATGGCCTTCTGGATATCCTCGAACACGCTATCCGGGTCACGGGCAGCGTCCACCACGGTGAAGCGTTCCTGGTGGAAGGCAGCCAAGGTAAGATAGCCTTCACGAATCCGGGTATGAAAATCCATGCTCTCGGCTTCAAAGCGGCCTTCGCTCTTTGACTTGCCGGTTTCAAAATTGCGGGTGAAGGCTCTTCTGAGCCCCACTTCGGGGGGCAGATCCAGAACAAAAGTCTTATCCGGAAAAAGGCCGCCGATCGCCATGTCGTTGAGTTCATGCAACCGTTTGGGATCGAGCCCGCGTCCGTACCCTTGATACACGGTGGTGGAGTCCACATAACGGTCGCAAATGACCACAGCGCCCCTTTCCAGAGCAGGGCGAATGACTTCAGCCACATGCTGGGCTCTGTCCGCAAGCAACAGAAACAGCTCGGCCCTGCTGGTCAAAGACTTGGAAGACACGTCCAGCAGAATGCGCCTGAGAGTCACACCCAGTTCACTACCTCCGGGTTCCCGGGTCCGCAGAACCTCCACCCCTCTCTGCTGCAGAAATGCCTCCAGACGAGCGATTTGCGTGCTCTTTCCCGAGCCTTCTATTCCTTCAAAGGTAATAAACATTGGTTTTCCTTTTTATCTCCGCGACGTTGTGCATTGAAGCGACCGGGCGTCTGCTGCGGTCTGTAGATAAAACGTTCCAATGAGCGTTGGAAAGGGGACCATCCGGGCTCTGGCATGCCGTTTTCGGTCTTTGCCCCCCCTTCGTCCATTTCAGCGTAAATTTCCTTGAACTGGTTCATTTTGGCGTCAAGGTTGTCGGCATAATGCAGGGCCATGGCCTCGGCAGTCTTGGGGCGTTTAGGAGAGCCGAAATGATATTCGCCATGATGGCTGATGATAATGTGCTTGAAATGGGTAACCAGCCCCGGCTCCAGTTTGGATTTCTGCAGAAAGGGCTCCAGAATCTCCAGCCCCATCTGAATGTGCCCCAGCAAACGTCCGGCATCAGTATAATCCGGCGCCAGACCGCCACCGATTTCCCAGGCTTTTCCCAGGTCATGAAAAATAGCAGCCGTCAACAGAATTTCTCTGTCCAGGTTGGGGTACAGATCGCAAAACGCCAGGCATAATTTCATCACGCCCAGAGTATGCTCCAGCAAGCCGCCAACATAGGCGTGGTGTATGGCCTTGCCTCCAACAGCCTTGAGCAGGCGCGCACGGATTTCCTCTTCGCCCAGCACCTTTGCCGCAAGCTTGCGCCACGGGGGGTAGTGCAAATGCTGCCGGCAAAGCTCTTCTATGCGCTCCAGAATATCATTGGGCGGCTCTTCGCTGCAGGGAATGAGCTTGGAAAGATCCACAGGTTCGGGCGCAGCGCACGCCTCTTCCAGATCGATAAGGCGAATCTGGTCCACATTGAGCTGCACCTTATCCCTATAGCTCACGGCCTGTCCTTCCACAAAGGCGAGCCAGCCGCCTTCCAGAAATTCATAGGCCTGACTCTGGGGGCTCCAGATACGTGCCTCTATACGGCCGCTTGCATCCGTCAAATTCAGTGACCAGTATGGCCCGTTGCGGGCCTGCCCCTGCCTGGCTTCAGCCAGCACAAACAGATCGGCCACGGCCTGGCCTGGCTGCAACTCGCGCACCAGTTGGCGTTTCTCTTGTATCATCCCTGGGCAGTATCCTTGCTAAAGCAATTGCCTTGACGTAATACCCGGTAACGAAAACGGACCTCATTTTTCGCTTCCCGGTCATGATTACGGACGTTTCGGCGGTTTATGACCGCCACAGACTGCCCCGCAGGGGGGCAGATTGTCAAACCTAACGAAACCGCAAGGCTGTATACGCCAAACCCGAGAAACCGACAATGCGCATTCTGCTGACCAACGACGACGGTATCCAGGCCCATGGCTTGCGCGCCATTTATCATGCACTATTAGAGGCAGGCCACCAGGTACAGGTGGTGGCGCCCGTGACGGAACAATCCGCAGTGGGGCACGCCGTGACATTGAGCATGCCCTTGCGTGTGAAGGAATTCAACGAAAAGAACTTCCAGGGGCTCGGGGTCTACGGCACTCCGGTCGACTGTGTTAAACTTGGCGTGAGCACGCTGCTGAGCGAGCGCCCCCAGCTGGTGGTTTCCGGCATCAACGCGGGCGCCAACGTCGGTGTGGACATCCTTTATTCCGGCACTGTCTCGGCCGCTACGGAAGGCGCCATGCTTGGTTGCTCTGCCCTGGCCGTTTCCTTTGACAGCTTTGACCCTGCTGCAGACCTGGAAGGCCAGGCCGCCTACGCCGCCCTTCTCGTGGAGCGAATCCCCTGGGAAGAAGTGCCCGAACAGACGGTGCTGAACCTGAATTTTCCAGACAAGAGCATCGAGGACACCAAACCCTTGAAGCTCTGCCGCCACACCCGCACCATGTATCACGACTGGTACGAAAACCGTACCGACCCGAGGGGACGCCCCTATTATTGGCTGGACGGCATCATTCCCGCCGAAAAGCTGAGCCCAGACACTGACAGGGCCTTATTGACCGAAGGGTACATCACGCTTACCCCCTTGCGCTTTGACTTTACTGACAGGGACACCCTCTCGGCGCTTGCCCCCTTTCTGGGCTGAAAGAGAGTCCCCCCGTGTTGCGCAAACTCTTTTCCCTGAAATCTCTTGGCAACCTGCTGTTGGCAGTTTGCAGCGTCCTGGCGGTGTGGCTGATTTTCGAGCTGTTCCTGTTCGATTACGTGCTGCCGCACCTGCCAAAGGGCGCCTACCACCATATGGTCAGGGAGTTTCGCGTTCTGGGGCAAAGTTCCTTCAATGGCAGGCTGCCAGACACAGGGTACATCGCCCTTGCAGGGGATTCCTACGCGCAAGGCAAGGGGGACTGGTTTATAGACCAGGGGTACGACCGCAACGCCCGCTTTCATAGCGCCCACGTACTGCAGGACCTTACTGGCAGAGATGTGATATCGTACGGCCGTAGCGGTGCAGGCAGCTTTGAGGGCTTTGCCGTTGAGCCGCTGCAAATCATTCGCAGGCTCGAACGCCACGGTGTCCGCTTACCCTCCAAGCCAGATGTGATGCTGGCGTACTTCTATGCTGGCAATGACATCGAGAACAATCTGGATTTCTTGTACAATCGTGTGCCGGAAGCCATGAAGGAAAAGGCAACTGCCCTTGCCGACAAAGCCGCTGCATCACCCGAGGCCCGCCAGGAGCTCATTGATTTGATACGGGAGCTGCAGACGGAAGAAGCTGACGGCACGGCGCACAAGCTGGACGAAAAGCCCATCGTTGGGAATTTGCTGCTACGCGTACTGCGCGACACGTTGCGTAATACATTTACACGCAAATATGTGGACGTGGAGCCCATCGTGCCCCCCGGTGAGGTGAATGCCGCCCGTATCAACGGAACCGTCATCCCTCTGCCGGACAGGCTGCAATCACCGCCGCTTGAAGTGTCAGGACAGGAAATTGCAAGGGGCGTTGCCGTGATGCAGGCCAGCCTGGCCCTTCTGGCTGAGGAATTTCCCCGCGTGATGCTTGTCTACGTGCCTTCCCCCCTTGCCTGCTACGACTTGGCTTCTCCCGATGTCAGCACATTTTACGGGGGCGCCACCCTCTATCCTGCTCCGGAAGTAACCCAACGCAGCGAGCTTTTGTGGCATTTGACCAGCAAAGCCGCCGCACAATTGGGCCTGGAAAGCATTGATACGCGCCATGCCATCCGTAAGGCCGCACACTCGGAGCTTATCCACGGCCCCCGCGATTGGGACCACTTCAACAAGGCCGGCAACGAGGCTTTGGCCAGGGGGATCTTACAGACTCTTGAGCTTCCCTGACTGCCAGGAGACCACCAATAGCATTTCTTGCAAAAAGTAACGCCCCCCGTATCGAAACGATACGGGGGGCGTTTTTTCATTCAGGTCTGATGCGTAAGCTTTAGAACTCGTAGCGCAGGTTCAGGCCAAAACGCACCAGGTAGGTGTCCTGGCGGAAGAAGCTGTTGGCCACCTCTGCACTGACGATGAAACTGTCTGTGGGGTAAAGGTCCAACCCCAGGGTGACCTCCATTTCGTCTGGATCCATATCGTCATCACTCGTGCTGATGGTGGTATCATATATATAGGCGGCATCCAAATACGGCATGCCCCAACCAAATGCGTAGCCAGCGCGCCCACCAAACCGGAGTTCACCTGTTTCGATGGTATCTGGCTTTGCATTATTCGGCACAGGCCCGTTGTAATCAGGCAGATCAAAAAGACTGTCAGGTGAATCACGCTTATAGTCGAAACCGTCTTCACTGGCGTAGGTATAGCCCATGGTGCCGCTGAATAACCAGCTGTCCAGGATATAGTAGTAGGTCAGGTTCGGGCTGATCATCACCCGTACGGAATCATAATAAGGCTGCATGGTGGAGCCGTTGGAGAGGAAGCTCACACCGCCGATAATATCGAAGATAAGCTCTTCGAAAAGCGCAATGGACATATAAGGGGCGATGGTATAGCCGTTGCTCGCCATCTCACCAGAAACATGGCTGAAATTGGTATCCAGGTAAGAGCCTTCAATACCCAGGGCAATACCAATGACCGTGCGTTGCGTCAGCATGTAGTCCACACCCAGCATGGCGACAAAGGCGGTGCCATCATATTTTGTGCTGCTGTCTGAGTTGCCCAGCAAGCTGAAACCGCCCGAAGTCCAGACGCCCAGGCCGAGCTTTTCAAAACTCTCTGCTGCATCACCAGCGGCAAGACCGCCCATGACGTCGTCCTGGTTCAGCTGGTAACTCATGGCCATGGCGCCGCCAAACTTCACATTGTCAATCTTCGCCTGGGTCTTGACGCCAGGAGCGCCAGCAGGCTTCGGAGCAAGAAGGGCTGCACTGCGGGATTTGATGAGACGTACGGTCGTGCGGGTCTGCGCTTTCAATGTTTCCTTGGTGCTTTCCTCTTCTGCACTACGCGTGGGGCGACTATCCAAAAGAGAGGTAATGGTGCCATACCCAATGAGATCACCATCTCTGTATTCTTCCCAGTAATCGCCATAATAATAAATATAGGTAGTTACCCCAGTATCTGTATTAGTGTATTCGCTAATTCGTCCTTCACTGTCATACTTCACACTGTAGAGACCGGAGTTATAGCTTTCCAGCCAGCTTGAACTTGGCGTTCCGTCTCCATATTCCCATCCATGAAAAATTTCAGCAGACGCACTTGATTGTAATAATACAAAAAAAGCGCACAACAAGGCCACAAAGGCGGCCCCCACTCTTCCCTTTGCAGTTAGCATACAACCCCCGAAGATGCTGATGGTTTCGCCGGGTTATATCATATTTAATGATTCACGGTTGCGGGCCGTGCCCGACGAGAGGTCGCTGCTATACCGCCCTCTGGTACAACAGCTTTTGACCTCACTACTCAAAAAATATAGCTAAAGCAAGATAGGAAGAGATGTTCTGTTTACGATTTCCCCGTATGGCCGAAGCCTCCTGCACCACGTGCTGTATCCCCTAAAGATTCGACAGCTTCCAGTGATGCCATGAACGCAGGCAAAAAAATGAGTTGTGCTATGCGCTCACCTCTGGCAATTGTGCGCAGTTCCTGGCTGGTATTCAGCATCCAGACCACGATCTCGCCCCTGTAGTCCGGGTCTATGACTCCTACACCCTGGGCAACGGTAAGGCCGTGTTTGGCGCCCAGGCCAGAGCGGGAAAAAACAAATCCGGCAATGCCTGGCTGCTGCACTTCAATGGCAAGGCCGGCTGCAAGCTTGACGCGTCCTCCTGCGGGAATTTCAACGGATTCCTCTTCGATACAGGCCCGCAAATCCAAGCCAATGCTACCGGGGGTGGCGTAGCAGGGCCCCAGTTCACACGTTTCGGGCATGGCGTAACAGCGCTTGCCCTGTTCCGTATAGCGTACTCGAACGTTGCAAGGGGCTGGATTTTCTTTCTGCATGTTCTATCCTTTGATTTGTCGCCAAAGGGTAACACTACTGGAGTGTATTGAAGCGGTTTTTCCGCTTGCAATGGCGTAAGGGTTTTTGGGATATTATTCGAAGCGGTGATTTTACCGAGACCATACAACCATACTGCCATACTGCCGCTAGCCACGTTACGTGGATGCAAAACATGGCGGTTTGCATGTGGCTGAAAACAACATATTCAAATGTTGATCATTTTGTTGGCACACTAATAACCCCGACCTACCTTCCGGGGCAACCCCGGATTCGCCCTAAAAAATGGTAAGGAGATTTTCAATGCGTCCTATCAACGTATTCAGCGTTCTGCCCAAATTGCCGGCTTCCCTGACACCTCTTTGGGAGCTGGCGCACAACTTCTGGTTCTCCTGGAACAGTACCATCGAGAGCATCTTCACCCAGATCGACCAGAACCTCTGGCAACAAAGCTACAGGAACCCGGTCTGGTTCCTGAACCATCTGCCGCAGCAGACACTGGAAGAACTGGCCAAGGACGAAATATTTCTGGAGCGCCTTCGGGAAGTTCACCAGAGCCTGCGAAATTATCTGGAAAAAACGATTTCTCCTGTTTCCTTTCCTGACAAGGAAAAAGACCAGCCTGTCATCGCTTATTTCTCCCTTGAGTATGGTCTCGCACTCTGCCTGCCGATTTATTCCGGCGGCTTGGGCATCCTTGCCGGTGACCACCTGAAAAGCGCCAGCGATCTGAATCTCCCCCTTGTCGGCATTGGACTGTGCTATCAGGAAGGCTACTTCCGCCAGTACCTAACCCCTGACGGCTGGCAGCAGGAGCGCTACCCTGTCAACGACTTCGAGGAAATGCCCCTGACGCTGCTCAACGACAGCAAGGGCGAGCCTTTGCGCATTTCCCTGGATTTGGCCGGGCAGGAGCTCATTGCACGCATTTGGAAAGCAGAAGCGGGGCGCGTTACGCTCTACCTGCTGGACACCAACATGCCGGAGAACCCACCGCATTTTCGCAAGATCACCTCCCAACTCTACGGAGGCGACCTGGAAATGCGCATCTGGCAGGAAATACTGCTGGGTGTCGGCGGCATAAAAGCCTTGCGCGTACTGGGGCTGGCGCCCAAGGTCATTCACATGAATGAAGGGCACTCCGCCTTTGCCGGGCTGGAGCGCATCCGCGAATTCATGAGCAACCATTCGCTGCCATTTGAAGCCGCCATGGAGCTGGTCGCATCCACCAGCGTATTCACCACGCACACACCTGTGCCTGCTGGGAATGACCGGTTTCCGCCCGAGCTGATGCAGCGCTATTTTGAAAACTACTCCCGTGAAATGGGCCTAGCCTTCAAAGTGCTTCTTGCCCTGGGGCGCGAAGACCCCCGCGACGACAGCGAACCCTTCTGCATGACGGTGCTTGCCCTGAAGCTTTCACGCTTCAACAATGGCGTCAGCATCTTGCACGGGCATGTATCCCGCTCCATGTGGCAACGCGTATGGCCACAATACCCCCTTGCGGACATCCCCATCGGCGCCATCACCAACGGTGTTCACGCCGCCTCCTGGGTGGCGCCGGACATCGCCCAGCTCTATGACCGCTATCTGGGGCAGAACTGGCGCGAAGAGCCAGATTGCTCCCGCGTATGGCCCCTGGCCGAAAACATCTCTGAAAGCGAACTCTGGCGCACGCACGAACGGCTGCGCGCACGCTTGGTGGACTATGTGCGCATGCGGTTGCAAAAACAGCTTCAGGCAAAGGGCGCACGCCGTAAAACTTTGGAAATGGCTGCCGAGGTCTTGGACCCAGAAGCCCTGACCATTGGATTTGCACGCCGCTTCGCCACCTATAAACGCGCCAACCTCCTGTTGCAGGACAAGGAACGCCTGCTGCGGCTCATTACCAACAAATCCCGCCCCATCCAGTTTATATTCGCCGGTAAGGCGCACCCCCAGGATAACGAGGGCAAGCGCCTGATTCAGGAACTCATTGAGTTTTGCCGCCGCGAAGAGTGCCGCCACAAAATGGTCTTCATCGAAGACTATGACATGGAAATCGCGCAGCACATGGTGCAAGGGTGCGACGTCTGGCTGAATACTCCCAGACGCCCCCTGGAGGCGTGCGGCACCAGCGGCATGAAAGCCCTGGTCAACGGTGTGCTGAACCTGAGCACCCTGGACGGCTGGTGGGATGAGGCCTACCGCCCCGATAACAGTGTAGGCTGGGCCATTGGGCAGGGCGAAGAATACGAAGACCCTGGCTACCAGGATTTTGTCGAGAGTCAGACCTTGTACAACATCCTGGAAAACGAAGTGCTGCACGATTTCTATGATCGCGCTGCTGCCGGCATGCCCCGGACCTGGCTGCGTAAAATGAAGCTCTCCATTAAGGACCTGGTCGCCATCTACAACTCGCACAGGATGGTGGAAGACTACGCCAACCACGCCTACATCCCGGCTTTCGAGAACTTCAAGCTGCTGGAAAAGGATGGATTTCAGCCTGCCAAGGAACTGGCTGCCTGGCGCATGCAATTGATGACGAAATGGAGCAGCCTCCAGATCCGCAACGTCACCTACGAAGTCCCGCAAAAACAACTGGTGGTGGGCGACAGCCTCCACGTTGAGGCCGAGGTCTTCCTCAACGGCATTTCCACCGAACATGTTCGTGTGGAAATATACTGTGGCACCGTGGGACACGATGGCAAGTTTTTCAACCGACGTTATGCGCCGATGGAGCCGATAGACACCCCCACAGCCGATGGCTGGATACGCTATAAAGGTGAAGCGCAACCCGGTCAGGCGGGACGTTTCGGGTATACCGTGCGCATAATGCCCCGCCACACCCTGCTGCTGGACCCCCACTCTCTTGGACTGATCTGCTGGGCTCCCGCCGAGTAATCCCCTTCCAGACGACCAAACATTCAAGGCGGAGCGCGTTACGTGCTCCGCCTTATTTCATTTCTGCCCTTCACATTATACCTTTCACGGAGTATGGAGGACTGTCGAATAGCATTCTAAGCTGAACCAACAAACCTAGTTAAGGAGTATGTGAAATGGCTGTGAAGAAAATTCTCATGTTGGTGGGTGATTACGTTGAAGATTACGAAGTCATGGTGCCTTTTCAGATGCTGCTCATGGTTGGCCACACTGTCCATGCCGTTTGCCCGGACAAGAAGACAGGCCAGACTGTTCGCACCGCCATCCATGATTTTGAGGGAGATCAGACCTATAGTGAAAAGCCCGGCCACAACTTCACCATCAACTTCGACTTCAACGATGTGAAGGCTGAAGACTATGATGCGCTTGTCATTCCTGGTGGCCGCGCCCCTGAATACATTCGCCTCAATCCCAAAGTTATCGAAATTGTGAAGCATTTCGGTAATGAGAAAAAACCCATCGCCGCCATTTGCCATGGCCCGCAATTGCTGGCCGCTGCAGACGTCATTGAAGGGCAGCAATGCACCGCCTACCCTGCCGTGATGCCCGACGTCATTGCCGCCGGCGCCAAGTGGGCCGCCCCAAATGATACTGTCACCAACGCCTATGTGGATGGTAACCTGGTCACAGCTGCCGCTTGGCCCGCGCATCCCGAATGGATCAGCAAGTTCCTCAAAGTACTCGGCACCACTATCGAGCCGTAATCCACTTTACACACAATGCTTCTCGACCCGTTTCTGCACACCGCAGAAGCGGGTCGTTTATTTTTCGCCCTCGCAACTACTTGCGCCACTGGCAAAAAAATGTTCACTCGTGTCGAACAATCGAACACTTACAGCATTTCCGCAGGAGTTTTCCATGCAGGTATCAGTCCCTGAATTTCAAGCCATTGAAGTCATCCCGGCCGAAGAACTGGAAGCACGACACGAACGTTGTCGCCGCCACCTGGACAAACTCGTTCCCGAAGCAACGGGTCTGCTGCTCTTCTCACCAGTGAATATTTATTATTTGAGCGGTCATCTGGCCAACGGGGCTTTCTGGCTACCCAAAGAAGGCGCCCCTGTTCTTTTGTGCCGCAAAGGCATAGAGCGCGCCCGCCTTGAAAGTTTGGTGGAAAACATTTTGCCGTTCCGCTCTTATGCCGACATCCCACCTTTGCTGGCAGATGCGGGCGTACCTCTTCCGGAAGCGCCCACTCCGGTGGCGGCGGAGATGAATGGCATTACCTGGAGCCTGGCGAACCTGCTGACGTCCCGTATGGAAAAGCAACGGTTCATACCCGGCGACAAGGTGCTTTCCCATGCGCGGAGCTGGAAAAGCGCCTGGGAACTTGCCAAGCTGCGAACGTGTGGAGAGCGCCATGACCGCAGCCTGCAACAACTGTTGCCGGAGATCATCGCCCCTGGCATGTCCGAGCGAGAAATCTGCCACAAGGCTTGGGAAGTCTTTTTTTCATTGGGGCACGCGGGGCTTATGCGCATGAGCACCCCGGGAGAGGATATTTTTCTGGGGCACGTCTCAGCAGGTGAAAGCGCCAACTACCCGAGCCGTTACAACGGCCCGGTGGGCCTCATGGGCGAGCACCCCGCCGTGCCGTTCATGGGCTACGCCGGCGCAATTTGGAAAAAGGGGGAGCCCCTTGCCTGCGACATCGGCTTTTGCCTGGAGGGCTACCAGACAGACAAAACCCAGGTATACTGGGGCGGTTCCGCCGACAGCATCCCGGACCATGTGCGGCATGCGCATCAACTATGTATGGATGTCCAAGCCTACATCGCAGAGAATCTGAAACCCGGCGCCATTCCCTCCAAACTATATGCAGAAAGCATGGCCATGATCGAAAAGGCCGACATGCTGGACGGCTTCATGGCCCTGGATGGCAACAAAGTGCCTTTCATCGGTCACGGCATCGGCCTGGCCATTGATGAATACCCTGTCATCGCAAAAGGCTTTGACGCCCCTCTTGAAGAAGGCATGGTCTTGGCCCTGGAACCCAAAATGGGAATCCGAGGGCTGGGCATGGTGGGGGTGGAAAACACCTTTGAGGTCACTTCCACAGGCGGCGCCTGCATCACCGGCAACCGTTTCGAGATGATCTGCGTGGAATAGAAGAATATGCATCTACAGTCTTCGGGGGAGCTCCCTTAAAAGAGGGCTCCCCCGAAGACCTATCTGGCGAATCAGATAATTTTAGGAAGCCTTGCTGCCATTCACAACAGGGCCGGTGGTGGTAAGCAGCTGCATGCCGCCTTCCGAGCGCACGGCCATGACCATGCCCTGGGATTCGAGGCCGCGCAGTTTGCGGGGGGCCAGGTTGGCTACAACGACCACCTGTCGGCCTTGGAGCTCTTCCGGAGAAAAGAATTCACGGAGCCCGGCCACAATTTGGCGGGGGCGTTCCTCACCCAGATCAACCTCCAGACGCAGTAGCTTGTCCGCCTTGGGGTGCGGCTCGGCAACCAACACCGTGCCCACGCGCAAATCCAGCTTCTGAAAATCTTCAAACTGAATGTTCTCCACAGGGGCGGCGGGGGCGGCGTTTTTCGCCGCAGGCTGTTGCTTCTTGGCTTCTTTTTCCTTGGGCGCTGCCTTTTCCGCCTGGGCTTCCAAAGCTTCAAGATCAATACGCGGGAACAGGTTCGATGCGGGCGCCAGAGGCGTGCCTGACTGCAAAAGCTCCCAGCCTTCCACCTCGGCAGCCAGGTCGGGGATGGCGCCTTCTTTGAGAGGCTGCCCCAACTGCACGAGCATCTTCTCCGAAGTCTCAGGCATTACAGGCCAAAGCTGGACAGCAATTTTCCGCATGGCCTCAAGCAAGGTGTACATGACTGTGCCCAGTCGTTCCGTGTCGCCAGCCTTGTTCAAGGCCCAGGGTTGTGCTTCGTCCACGTATTTATTGCAGGCGCGTACCAGCTCCCACAACGCGTCCAAAGCGCGGGAAAAGAGCGCGCGCTCGAAAAGCTGCGCGTAATTGCGGGAGGCGTCCAAAGCCAGCGTGCGGATGTCGCTGTCCATATCTTGCGAGGAGGCAGCAGCAGGAACCACCCCTTTGCAAAACTTTTTGGCCATGGAAAGCACCCTGCTGAAAAGATTGCCCAGATCGTTAGCCAAGTCGGCATTGAGCCGCCCTATCAAGGCTTCCTCACTGAAGCTGGCGTCATTGCCAAAGTGCATTTCGCGCAGCATAAAATAGCGGAAAACGTCCAGGCCGTAGCGCTCCACCATGGCAAGGGGCTCGATGACATTGCCCAAAGATTTGGACATCTTGGTTTCACGAACCAACCAGTACCCATGCACGTTCAAATGCTGATAGGGTTCGAGGCCGGCCGCCTTGAGCATGGTAGGCCAAAATACCGCATGCGGCTTGAGAATGTCCTTGGCCACCAGATGCTGCGCATTGGGCCAATACGTTTTGAAATTTTCGCCATCAGGCCAGCCAAGGGCGGTGATGTAGTTGATAAGGGCATCGAACCAGACATAGCAGACGTAGTCCTTATCAAAGGGCAGCTCGATTCCCCACTCCAGCCGCGTTTTGGGGCGGGAGATGCAAAGGTCTTCCAAGGCGCCGCTTTCCAGCAGACTTACAACCTCGTTGCGATAGCGCTCGGGGCGGATGAAGTCGGGATTTTGCTTGATATGCTCGAGCAGCCACCCCTGATACTTGGCCATGCGGAAAAAGTAGTTCTTTTCCTGAATGAACTCCGGCTTGGTCTGATGCTGCGGGCACAGGCCGTCTTCAAGTTCTTTTTCAGTGTAGAAGCGCTCACACCCGTAACAGTAGTGTCCGCCGTATTCACCAAAATAGATGTCGCCGTTATCGTAGACCTTTTGCATGAACTGCTGCACAACACGCTTGTGGTCTTCATCTGTAGTCCTGATAAAGCGATCGTTGCCTATGCCCAGACTGGGCCAGAGATTACGGAAGAGGCTACTGATCTGATCCACGTATTGTTGTGGACTCTGCTCATTCTTTTCAGCGGCCTGCACGATTTTGTCACCGTGTTCATCCGTACCGGTAAGAAAGAATACCTGCTCACCCTGCCCTTTGTGAAAACGGGCCATGGTGTCTGCAACTATAGTTGTGTACGCATGCCCCAGATGGGGTTTTGCATTGACGTAATATATGGGCGTAGAAATAAAGAAACTTTTCATCTTGTATTCAGACCGTTATTGTTGGTTCGGTTTAGGTTTGGGTTTACGCCGGCGTTTACGGCGGGGCTTGCTTTTTGCTTCGCCTTCGGGCTTTGCGCCACCTTCCTGCTTTTGCGGACGCGGTGGTTTGGGGCGCTGGGGCTTTTTATCGCCCCCCTCACGTGAAGGTTTTTTTCCGCCTGCGTTTGGAGAATCGGCTTTTTGATCGCCTCGCCCGTCCCCTTTGGCGTTTCTATTATCGTTCCTGGAGTCCCCGCGGTTATCCGCATTGCCGGACTGCCCTTTGGAGCGTCCGCTTCTGCGAGACCGTGACGACCGTTTACGCTTTGACCTGGAGTTCCTGTCACCTGAGCGGTCGCGAGGAGTTCCGTCCTTCTCCGTAGCGGCAGGTTGACCAGCAGTTTCGTCGCCTCCACCCTTTGCAGATGCACCCTGGCTAGGATTGGGGCCTTTGTCCGGACCAAGCCCAAAGATACCTCCACTATCAGGCGCTGCAGAGGTCTCGGGCTCCGACGCGGCGGCTTCGGTTGCCGTGTTTCTAGGGGCTTCAGCCTCGCTCCTCTGCTTTTGGGGAGCGCCACCGCCCTGCTCGGATTTTTCGGGCCTGCTGGATGCGGCAGAAGAATCCTGTTGCTTGGCTGGCTTGCCTTTACGTTTTTGCGATTCCCGCTGGTCTGCCTGTTGCTCTTTCTGCTGGGAGCCTTGTTGGCCGCCCTGTTGCGTCTGGTCAGGTCTTTTGGGAGCGAGTTCAGCCCATTCTTCCAGGGTGTATTCGCGCTCTTCGCCCCCGTCCATAACCACACTCAGGCTGTTGCGAAAGAGATTCGCGCGCAGGACCTTGAGCACGCCATCTCTGGTCGTGTATTTCTTCCCAATTTTCGGACAGCTCCGGTGAAATTCTTCATAATTGCTTTGCTCGTAGCTGAGACAACAAAGCAGTCTGCCGCACATGCCCGAGATTTTGGCAGGATTAAGGAAAAGGTTCTGTTCTTTCGCCATGCGTATTGTTACAGGGGCGAACTTGCGCAGAAAACGACGGCAACAACAAACTTGACCACAATTGCCTACAGCGCCAACCATCTGGGTTTCATGCCGCACACCGATCTGACGCAATTCAATGCGCGTACGGTACGTACGCACCAGATCCTTGACCAGTTCACGAAAATCTATCCGATTTGGGGCAGTGAAATAAAAGATGATTTTGCTGCGGTCAAAAAAAACATCCACTTCCACAAGCTTCATTTCCAGCTTGCGTTCACGGATGCGCTTGCGGCAATATTCAAAGGCTTCTTGGGCCAGCTCTTCGTTTTCTTTCTGCTTTTCCACATCATCGTCGGCCGCGATTCGGTAGATGGGCTTCAATTCCTCGATTTCAGCGTCCTGCGGCAACTCATCGCAAATAATGACCACGTAGCCCAGTCCGTATCCCTGGTCGGTGTTCACTATCACGGCATCGCCCTGATTGACGACAAACGCACCGGAGCTGAAATAATAGATTTGTCCCGCATCGCGGAACTTAACGCCTAGTATGGTGCTCATGCTTTATTACTAAGAGCGCAAAATATTTATATTTTGTCTCTTGAGGTTATATAGATTGCGCAACGCCCTCATAGCTTACGGACGTATGCGGCGACACGCGATGATGGCCGCCGGAAAACCCAATCAGAAGTCTGTATTCCGAAGACAAGGGTCTGCGAAAATAAGACCTCGCAACCATGTCAGTTTTCCTGGCGCCCCCAGGCCTCGACATAGCGCAATGTCGCGTGTGCAAATACTTTTTATTCCGTTATTTTTAGCCTTGTGTCAACTCCGTTGCAATTATGCAAATGTTGCAATTATGCTGTGCCGTATTGCGATTTGCTTGAAAATGCAGCAAAAAAACATGGGAATTGGCAATCGAAGTCACAAGACCGTCAATAATGTTTCATTTTCAGGAGGCGTAAACAATGCTTACCCGTGACGAAGCTCTGGCTATTTTTCAAGCGCAATCTCCAGACAAAGCCCTCTTCTCACACTGTCTGGCGAGCGAGGCAGTAATGGAACGCCTTGCCGATCATTTTGGCGAAGACAAGACCCTCTGGGGCATTTCCGGTCTGCTCCATGATGTGGATTTCCCCCATACCCGGGAAACGCCAGACAAGCATGGTGTCATGGCCATGGACATTTTAGAAAACAAGCTCCCTCCCGAAGCGCTCCACGCCATCCAGGCCCACAACGGAGAATATACCGGCGTTGCGGCGGAGTCACGTCTGGATTTCGCCTTGCGCGCGGCAGAATCTGTGACGGGGCTCGTGTCTGCCAATGCCCTTGTCCGGCCGGAAGGCATGAACGGCATGAAACCCAAAAGCCTGAAGAAAAAGATGAAAGAAAAGGCCTTTGCCGCCAATGTGGACCGTGAGCGCATCAAGGATTGCGAAAAGATAGATCTGGATCTTGGCACATTCTTTGGCCTTGCCATAGAGGCCATGGCCGCCAGGGCCGAGGAGCTGGGACTCGTTAAATAGTTGTTACAAGTTATCGCAAAATACTGCCTGAGCTTTACAATGATGCCGGAAACGCGCTAGACGCAAGAGAGTGGATATTTTGCGGGAACTTCCCGTTTTTCGAACCTGAAGCAGGGAGATCAGCTCATGGCTGACGAGCCAAAACCGGTTATACCGCAACAAGTTGCCATCGATACTAAAATTAAGGCGCTTGGCACTGCCAAAATTCCTTCGCCGCTGCCCTATTGCCACGTTGCAAACGAACCGGCCAGCGTGATGATAAACATCAGCGAAGACCAGCAGGACGGTCCGTCCTCACAGCCTTTGTATTTTGATTTCGAAGTCGCCGGCCCCCGCAAGCATCTGTATTTCAACCCAACCCAGACCAAGGCCGCCATTGCTACCTGCGGCGGACTGTGCCCCGGCATCAATGACGTCATCCGGGCCATCGTCATGGAAGCTCACCACAACTATGGTGTAGCGGCCACGTTGGGCTTCCGCTTTGGCCTGCAGGGCTTCATCCCAAAATTCGGGCATGAAGTATGGGAGCTTACCCCCAACAGCGTAGCAAATATCCACCATTTTGGCGGCACCATTCTGGGCTCATCCCGCGGCCCGCAGGCGCCCGATGAGATAGTGGACTGCCTGGAACGCATGAACATCAGCTGCCTGTTCATGATCGGGGGCGATGGCACCATGCGCGCCGCCCAATCCATCACGGAAGAGGTGGAACGCCGCAACCGAAAGATATCAATTATCGGCATACCAAAAACAATCGACAACGATATCAGCTTTATACGCAAATCTTTTGGATTTGACACCGCCGTGGAAAAGGCCACTGAGGCCATCCAGTGCGCCCATACGGAAGCCACAGGCGCCATGAACGGCATCGGCCTGGTTAAGGTCATGGGGCGAGAATCAGGCTTCATTGCCGCTCAGGCGACCCTGGCCCTGAAAGAAGTCAATTTCGTGCTCGTGCCGGAAATGGACTTTGAGCTTGAGGGCGAAAACGGCCTGTTAACCCAACTGGAAGAACGACTCGCCTCACGCAAACACGCCGTCATCCTCTGTGCAGAAGGCGCAGGCCAGAGACTGCTGCAAATCAGTGGTGAAAAGGACGCTTCAGGCAACCCCGTCCTGGGTGATATCTGCCAATTGCTGATCC
Source organism: Desulfovibrio biadhensis (assembly GCF_055388615.1). Taxonomy (NCBI): domain Bacteria; kingdom Pseudomonadati; phylum Thermodesulfobacteriota; class Desulfovibrionia; order Desulfovibrionales; family Desulfovibrionaceae; genus Desulfovibrio; species Desulfovibrio biadhensis. The sequence goes on along the minus strand of NZ_AP042477.1, from coordinate 3,394,537 downwards.
AGGAAATAAAGCGCTATTTCAACGCAAAAGACCGCGAATACACACTCAAATTCATTGACCCCAGCTACATCATCCGTTCTGTGCCTGCCAATGCAAACGACAGGATATACTGTGGTTTCCTGGGCCAGCACGCAGTCCATGCGGCAATGGCCGGCAAGACAGGCATGGTGGTCAGCATGCTGCAAGACCGTTACGTGCACCTCCCCCTGAAGCTGGTTACCAAAGAACGCCGCAAGTTGAACATCGCCTCGGACTACTGGCGCGCTGTGCTGGAATCAACAGGGCAAAAGCCCAGCTCGGAACCTTTTGCGCCCAAGTCTGGCTGCATAGTTTAGGGAGTGCCTGCATCACGATTCCATGCAACTGCAGAAGCGCTTGAAGAAGCCTCCCAAGCCGCCTGGTAAAAAGTTCTAAAAAACGCGGTCGTCGGCACAACCCGATGGCCGCGTTCCTTTGTTATACACTTTGCCACCCACCCCGTGGTTCAAGCAGAAAACAAAAGCCAACAGCAGGAGCATGCACACAGTTCAATAATCATGCTACATTTCACAGCTGCTATTTCTGCATCAAAATGGAATTTTTTCCAGGTGAAAAAGCCGACAGCTTTCTTCTGGAAATCCCACCCTGGTTAGGGCACTCTCTTACGGTCTGCCAGCAAGAACCCAAGGAGAAAATACGATGCTGCGTATAGTCAAGGCCTCAGCAGGGGCGGGCAAAACCTATACTCTCACCAAGGAATTTCTGCAGCGGCTCTCCGTTGCCAGGCAAGAGGAAAGCCTGGCGCCGTGTCTTGATGGCTCGGAAAAACAGTACGGCGCGTCCCTCTACGCCTGGACTGAAATACTTGCCGTAACATTCACCAACAAGGCCGCAGCGGAAATGCAGCAGCGGGTGTTGCGCGTGCTCAAGGAGCGCGCCCTGGGTGCAGCGCCTGGCGACGTAGCCCCAGAGCTTGACGCCGCCACGGCTGCCCGCTGGCTCGATATTCTCATGCGGCGTCTGGGCAATCTGAACATTCGCACAATCGACAGTCTGTTGCACCATATTCTGCGTCTCGGCGCGCTTGAACTCGGCCTGTCACCAGACGTAGAACTCGAGTTACAGCCTGCAGAACTATTCAACCCTTTGTATGCACGGCTGGTAAACGCCGCAGCCCAGGAGGAGGACGACGAGGCCTCCTTGCTGTTGGAAAACGCCATTGACGCCTGGCTGAATCTTGAAGGTTGCAAACGCTTCCTCCCCGCCACCTCTTTCAATGGCCTGGTACTGCAGGTTTTCACCCTATTGTTGGACAGCCCCGCGCCTTATCTTGCCGAAAAGGAGCCGCTACATGACACATTGGTGCATGAATTTGCGGCGCTTCAAAACGCTTGCGACGCGTTCAGAGGCCAAGTGGCAAACAGTGACCTGAAGTTCAGCGCGAACTTTATCAAATTTCTGGCCAAGCTGGACGGATTGCAACTTTATGGACCTGCCAGCAAACTACCGGACTCCGTATACGCCTCCAAACCCAGCCTGGATGACTGCCTGAACAAGCCCAGCAAGGGACTGGCGTCTGAAGCCCTGATGACGGGTTACGAAACCTTCAAGGCCGCCTGGGAACGCTATAATACGCTGAGCCGCCCCTTGCGTACGGCGCAATTGCTGGCGCCTCTGGTCGCGCTCTGCAACCGCCTGCTGCTGGATATGCGCCCCATGATGTTGGGGCGTGGGCGCGTTCCCATGGGGATGCTGCCGCGGTTGGTAAGCCACTTGTTGCGCGATGCTGCGTGCATCAACGAGGCTTTATGCCGGCTGGGCAACCGTCTTTCCCATCTTTTGCTGGATGAATTTCAGGATACGAGCCGTGTGCAATGGGCAGCTATCCAGCCCCTGGTGGAGGAAGCCCTCTCCCATGGCGGCAGTCTGTTCTATGTAGGCGACGTGAAACAGGCCATTTACGGCTGGAGAGGAGGCGACGCCTCACTGTTTGAAGAAATTCCCCGCATTAAAAGCATTGCAGAGGTGCTTGCCGCTCCTCCAGTTTCCGCGCCTTTGCCCAACAATTGGCGCAGTAGCGAAGATGTTGTGAAATTTATCAACCGCTTCTTTTCCCAACTCGAAGACCCTGTCCTTGCCAGGGACGTTGCCGAAGCCATGCTCGGTGACAAGGCCCCAGAGTATGCACAGGAGGAATTGGCGAAACTGATAGGCACCGTCTATTCTGAGGCGCATCAGGAGGTCGCCCCCTCGAAGAAAGGCTTGCGTGGCTTTGTGCATCTGGAGGACATCCGCGGGGATGACAAGGACACCCTCATTGCTGGCGTAAAAGAGCGGTTGCGTCAGATCCTGTTGGAAGAACTGGGCCTGAAAAACGAAGCACCCCGCGTGCGACAACGCGACGTGGCCGTGCTCGTGCGTACCAACAGCCAGGCCGGTGAAGTCGCTTCCTGGTTGCTGGACTGGGGCGTTTATGTGGTGACGGAAAACAGTCTGATGCTCGATGCCCACCCCTTGATTCGTCAGATTATCGCGTTCCTCGAATTTCTGGATTACCCAGGCAACGACCTGGCCTTTTGGGAAGCCATTTCGGGCCCTGAGCTATTTCTGGATGCTTGTGGCCTGGAACCGCCCCGCCTTCAGGAGTGGCTTGCCGGGCGAGACAAACGCCCGTTGCACCTGCAGTTTCGCGAAGCCTTTCCCGAGATATGGCAACGCTTTTGCGCTCCCTTGGTAAACCAGGCCGGCTTCATGAGCGCCTATGATATTCTGTGCGACGTGGTCTCCCGTTTTTCCCTATTGGAACGCCACACCGAAGATACTCTCTTCATCCGGCGGCTGCTGGAAACCGCCCACGTTGCTGAATCCCAGGGCGCGTTATCCCTGGCCGCGTTCCTCGACCTGTGGAACGAATCCGGAGACGAGCAAAAGGTGCCTTTGCCCGAAAACCTGGACGCGGTCCGCGTTTTGACCATTCACAAGGCCAAAGGGCTTGAATTTCCCTTTGTCATAGTACCGTTTCATCACGCGGACTCGCCCCCTGGCACTGATATCATTCCCTGGGACGATCCCGAACTTTTGAACAGCCTGAACCTGTCATCTTCTTCCGGCACCGGAGACCAGGGCACAGCCATACTTACCCGCCTGTATGAAGAGCTCGGGAGCGCCTATTACGCGAGAGCCCTGCCCCAACTGCTGGAGCAAATCAATCTGCTTTACGTTTCATGGACGCGGGCGGTACGGGGGCTGTATTGCCTTATCACGGGCACCAGCACCTTCGAGGGCAAATCGCCTGCCCTGCGCGCCTTGAGAATCCTGCTGCAGGAGTTCGGCTTGCACAATGATGGCGACGTGGCATCCCTGGGACAACCATTGGCAAAATTGGACCTGCCGCAGAAAAATCTCGCGGCGCAGCAACCAGCGCCACCGCCCGTAACATTGGAGCCTGTGGGCGAACGCCCCATGCAGTGGCTGCCAGAGCTGAAAATCTTCCGCTCGGAACTCAAGGAAGAACGCTTTGCCGAGCGCCTGCGCGGCACCCTTACCCACCGCTGCCTGGAATTTCTGCGTACGCTGACAACGCCCGAACAGGATGTGGAGGCCGCGTTACGCGCCGGCATACGAGGCTTTACTGATCCCCACGACCCCGCGGTCTTTGCCGAGGAGAATCCCGAACTGGAAGCCGACATCAGACAGGCCCTCGCCTGGGTCAGAGAAAACGAGACACTCGCGCCCCTGCTGACCACAGCGCAAAGCGAACAGGAGTTACTCGATACCGAAGGCAAAATTTTTCGCGTGGACAGTCTGGCGCATCACGGGGGCGGTTGGGTGGCGCTGGAATACAAAACCGGCGCCAAGCGTCCGGAACACGTTACCCAACTCCGGGGGTATCTGCACTTGCTCGCTGCTCTTCCCGGCGCGGCAGCCGCTCCAGCGCCACGGGGGGTCCTTGTCTACCTTGACCAACATTGCACCGAGGAGGTGCTACCGTGAACAAAGGGCAATTCCTCATCATTCCATGGGAGTGCGACACCATGGCCGCGTTGGCGGAAATGCTCCTTGGCGCGCAATCCACCCCGGAAAAACAACAGGAGGACTTGAGCAATCATCTGCTGGTTTTTCCGCATCGGCGCCCTCGCTCTTATTTGTTGCGCGCACTCATGGCAGATCCTCGTTTGCCCCGCCCCTGCCGGCCTCCAGAGGTTGTTTCCGCAGGATTGCTCTTTTCCAAACTGCGCATCGACCTGGAGTTACCAGGATTACTGGGTGACACGCCTCCCCCCCTTGCAGGCGAACCAGGACGCATAGTGGGGAGACTGGACCGTGTTGGCGTGTTGCAGCAATGCGTTTCTGAGCTTGCAGCGGAATCCAAAACATGGGGCGGCCCCCTCTCACGACTTCCGATGGACGACCCCACGCTGTTCACTCCATGGGGGCTCAGACTGCAAAGCCTGCTGGAAGAGTTTTACCGCTGGGACATCGATCCAGAAAACATGCTCTACCCCGAGCAGCAGCCCCACCCGTTTGCCGCAGCCCTGTTGCAGCAACTTGGCGACGTGGCTACCCGATATGGCCAGCGCATGCGCGAAAAGGGATGGACCACGCCAGGGCACGATGCCCGTCTTGTGGCGCGTCATGCCGCGGAAGCATGCACCATATTGGAAGGGCGCAACATACTTCTCGTAGGCTTCAGCCAAATGGACGAAGTGGAAGAACAGCTTTTTCACGCCCTGTGGCGACAAGGCGCAACCATGATCGTGCAGGGCGACAAGAAACTTGCCTTTGGCGAGACGCCCCACTGGTCATGCGCATCCATACAAGCCCTTGCCCGACGATGGGGGGCGCAGCCGGAGCTTCTTTGCACACCTGCAACCGATCGAGATTCCGATGGTCCACAGATCGAATTTCATGAAGGATTCGATCTGCACTCGCAACTCGACGCGCTCCAACGCAGTCTTGCCGCCCTGCCAGCGCCGGTTGGCCATGAGCAGACTGGCGAACTGCCTGGCGAAACCGCCGTGGTGCTGCCTGAAACGGGATTGTTGCTGCCTGTGCTGCACCATGTGCCCCGCAAGGACCGGGTCAACATTTCCATGGGGTATCCCCTGGCGCGCTCCCCTTTAGCGCGCTTGCTGGAGTGTCTGCTGCAACTGCAGGAAAACGCGCCTGCGCCCGACGCCTATTACTGGAAGGACGTTGTTGCATTGCTGCGCCACCCGTATTTGAAAATGCTTGCGACCAAGACGCCTGAGGCTGAAGAACAAACGCCTGAAGAGCAAAAGGGGGACACCCTGCACCGTGCCTTCCAGGCTTGTGAGAAAGTGATGCGCACTGGGACGCCGACGGTGCGCCCCCAGGAGTGGGAACCCCAGGAAATTGATGGCGGTTGGCGGGATTTGGTGCGACAAGGCTCCCCCGAAGCGTTGCACACCCTTTTTAGCCGCGTCATGGATGTTTGCCTGAACGCCTGGGTGCATGTGGAATGTCTGGATGACGCTGCCCGCGCTCTGGAGGGCCTGTGCACCCTGCTGGTGGAACATGGCGGCGACCTGTGGGAGCGCTTTCCCATTGATGCTGAATGTCTGCACCGTCTGCTGTACAGTGTCATTCCTGCCATGCGACAATGCGCGATTGCGCCGACAAAGTTGCCCAAAGAAGCCATTTTCGCCATCTTACGCGATGAACTGGCCGATGAACGCGTTCCTTTTGACTCCTCGCCCACTGTCGCACCGGAAGGGGAGCGCGACCTGCAGATACTCGGCCTGCTGGAAACCCGTTGCATAAGCTTTGATACCGTATTCGTACTGGACGCCACCGACGATCTACTGCCGGGGCGCCCTGCCTCCGATCCCCTGCTGCCTGATACCTTACGCCGTATGGCAGGGCTGCCAGACAGTCGCCATCGTGAAGAGATGGTGGCTCACGCCTTTTTTCGCCTGCTGCACAGCGCCAGACACGCCACACTGCTGTACCAGAATGTCATGGAAGGCGGCTCTCTCTGGGACGACAAACGACTTCGCAGCCGATTTCTGGAAGAATTGCTCTGGCGCAAGGAACAGGAACTGGGGCATGTGCTCACCCCTGGCGAACCGCCTGTCCACGCCGTTTCCTATCCCATCCACGCCCCCGGTATGGAACGCCGTGCCATTACCAAGGGCGAGACAGCAGGCCGGAGATTGGAAACTATTCTACATGAAGGGCTTACGCCATCTGCCCTGGACCAGTACCTGCTCTGCCCTGCCAAATTCTTTTATGCGCGCATCGCACAGCTAAAACCCATGGACGTGGTGGAAGAAGATGGCGACCCCAAAGATATCGGGGATCTGATCCATCATGTTCTGGAAGATTTTTTCAGGCCTCTGACAGGATCCGTGCTTCATCAGGGAGCGGTTGATCCCCAGGCCCTGCGCGATACGTACCTGGCCAAATTGCGCGAAAGCGAATTCTACCCGCGCATCCCGCAAGATCAGCGTCTTATGCTGGAGCGTACCGGCGTTGTGCTTTTGACCCGCTATTTGGAGAACATGCCCCAAACAACCATTCTGGAAGTGGAAACTTTTCTCAGGGGCGCCATTGAAAGTGACGGGCGCACAGTGATGCTCAAGGGGAAGGCGGACCGCATCGACAGCCGGGTAGAAGCCGAAAACGGCGAAATTGTCTTGGACTATAAAACCGGCAAGCCCAGGTTGCCCCAAAAAGGCCTGTGGCAAGACGAGGACTTGTTTGCCAGATTGCGTTGCTGGCCGGATTGTGAGCACCCTGCTGCTTTGCTTCCGGAGCTCGCGGAACGGGTGCGTAGCGTCCAGCTGCCCTGCTATTGCCAGATGCGCAGGCAACAAAGCGGCAAGACGCCATGGGACGCAGGGGTTGTGCCCCTCGCTGATGGAGGCAAGGAAGCCATGCTTTTTGGCCCCAAGCCCAGTGCTACAGAGCGGGCAGACGTGATCGAAACTCGCATACCGGTTATACTGGAGTTTCTGCTACGCCATATGCTGCAAAGCGAGGGATTTGCCCCCATCGAGGGAGGCGCTTGTAATTATTGCGATTTCGCCGGTCCTTGTCGCGGAGGGAGCACCCCCGTCGAATAGTGCGGCGATGCAAGGTCGGGCCGCGGCCTAGGCCATCATGGCAAGGTAGGCGCCCACCCCTTCTGCAAAAAGAGACAGCCAGAGAAAACAGACCGCCAGCACCACGGCAGGCTTGTTGCGCAAGGGGGCTTTGCTGCCCTGGATTGCGCCCCAGGCCGTGCACGCGCCAATCAGAAAGAGAGCGCTCAGGCCAAAATACAGAACCTTGGTGTCTGTAAATTGCAACTGGGTAATGCCGGGCACCAGCACCAGCGCCAGCCAGCCTCCAAGAAACAACGACAGGAGACCACCGCCCAAAGCCCAAGAAGCGCCATGCTTAAAGGCGAATACGTAGTAATCCCGGCCGTAGTCTTCCTTGTTGCGCCGCAGCATGAGATAAAGCAATCCCAAGCCGCCCCCGGCCGTAATGCACAACGTCAACACCTGGAGCATGGCCGGCAAAAAGGGTGAAGAAAACGGAAGGAAAAAGATGTTCTTATGCAGCGCCATCAGGCTGATATCCGCCGTGAGCTGCCCTTGGATCTCAAGGGTTGCACGCTTCAGTCCCATGCTCAAAATCAACGTTGCCAGCGAGCACAAAGCAGCAAGCAGACCGATAAACGAGTGCGTTCCTTTGCCTTTTTTGGCCATGGGCTTCCAGGTGACCCAGTAGAGTACAATAAGGCCCAATGCCAGGGCATACACACCGGCAACAAGCAGGCTGGCGGGGCCGGCAAGGTCAAGCGAAAATTCCGGCAGCGGCGTATCCGGATTTTCCAGGTACAGCAAGAACCAGCTTCCGGCCCACCCCATCAGCCACATCACGGCGGTGAATGGCAAGGTGCACAGCCCGACAATGGCGGCCATGGCTGAAACCTGTTTGGCAAATTTATCCAGAAAAACGCGTTTCTTGGCCAGATAATGGCGCTCGCCAACCAGCGCGACCAAAGGCGCACCGCAAGCGGCCAGCAAAAAGACAGCCATAAGGCTAGTCAAAGCCAAAGTCCCCATAAACAGCGGGCTGTAAATTTCTGCGTTCACGTAAGCTCCTCGGCAAGGCTGCGCGTACTATTTTCTGCATTATTGGCAGTACAAAACAAGGATTTATGCCTGATTTTACCGTTCAAGGCAACCGCAGTGCAGCGTCGGTAGTTTTGCGCAACATATATGAAAGAACAAGGATTTCTTGCCTATTGCGAACTTGTACCCTATGGTGCAGAGCAATCATGAGGCGGTTGACGTGGTGTTTTTCTTTTGCCGCCCGTTGCATCCGTCTCACTTCGGCCTGCATTTGTCCGCATCAGCACGCTCCAGGAGGAGAAGAAGCCCATGCGGCCTTTTCGAGATTGCCAGTCTGCAATTACCCTGCTTTGTACCCTGCTTGTTCTGTCATTAATGGCGGGATGCGCGCCTCGTAATGGAGGCGTGGCGAATTCCGACTTTACCCAGAGCACAGAATTTCGCCTGCGCAGTCTGGAAGCCAAGTTTCTGGAACTCGAACGCAGGCAGAGCCAGCTGGAACAACAGGCAGTGCAGCGCGTCGCCTCCCTGGAAGAAATCGTGGCGGACTACAGGGGGCAGATAGAAATACTCCGTTCCATGCTGGGCGAAACCATGGCGTATTCCTCTTCTGCACAGATTCCTCCTGCGCCACGCCCCAAGACGGTTGCGAGGCCTGCAACCAAGCCAGCACGAAAGACCACGCCAAAATCGACGCCCAAGTCAGCTACAAAAGCGGCTGCCAAGACAACGCCTGCGCCGACATCCAAGTCGACACCCAAGCCGACACCCAAGCGGACAGCGTCCACATCAGAAAAAGCTCCAGCCCCTGCACCACCTGTACCTCCTGCTTCTGCAGCACCCTCCGCCCAGTCTGAACAGGCAGGGCAAAAACTGTATGAGCAGGCTCTGGTCCGCATACGGGCGGGCAAAACGGCGGAAGCCATCCCCATGCTGGAGCGCTTCGTCAAAGAAAATCCCAAAAGCCAGCTGGTTCCAGACGCCTACTTCCGCATCGGCGAAGCCTACTTCCAGGCGGGCGAATATGACCAAGCCATCCTGGCCTACAAAGAGATCGCAGGCAGCCATCCTGGCCATGCAAAGGCTCCTGAGTCCATGCTCAAGATAGGCTATGCCTATGAAAATCTTGGTGATATGAACAATGCCCGTTTTTACCTGCAAGCGTTGATGGACGAATTTCCTGGCACTGCGTCTGCCACCCTGGCCAGCCAGAAAATTTCCCAACTCGGGAACTGAGGCCGAAGGGCCATGCCCCAACTGACCCTCGCAGATACGGAGCAAAAGGAGTTCTGGGCCTGCCTGGCCCTGCGCCATACGCAAGGCATAGGCCCACGCACCTGGAAACGCCTGATCGAAGGCTTCGGCTCTGCCTACCAGGCCGTGATGCAGTACAAGGAGTGGGGGGCTCGCAAGCTGGCCCGGGAAGGTCTGGCCGAAACCCTGGCAACGGATGCCTGGCGAGAGCGCGCCCGTCAGGAGTGGGACGCCGTACGCGAATCACACTGCCGCCTGCTGCTGCATACTTCCCCCTACTATCCACGCCGGCTTTGGGAGATTCCAGACCCGCCACTCTATCTATTTGCGCAGGGCGATGCCTCCCTGCTCGGTGCGCCCAGTGTGGGGGTTGTAGGCACAAGGCAAAGCACCGTCTACGGACGCGATACCACTTGCGAGCTCTGCACCGGGCTTTCCAAAGCCGGGCTGACTATCGTATCCGGCCTGGCCTATGGCATAGACAGGCAAGCACACATCTCGGCCCTGGAAGGGCCTGGGTCATCCATTGCTGTGCTTGGCGCAGGATTGGACGTGAATTACCCGGCAGGCAATGCGGACGTGCGCACCAGGCTGGGGCAGAAAGGTCTGGTACTGACAGAATACGCCCCAGGCGTAACGCCGGAACCACGGAATTTCCCTGTCCGCAACCGCATTATCAGTGGGCTGTCGCTAGGTGTCATAGTGGTCGAAGCATCAGAAAAAAGTGGCAGCATGATCACAGCGCGCCAGGCTCTGGATCAAGGGCGCGAGGTCTTTGCCGTCCCCGGGCCGCGGGGCTCCAAAAATCACAAGGGATGTTTCTGGCTCATCAATCAAGGCGCCAAGTTGATTTGTTCTGCAGAAGAAGTATTGCAAGAGCTTGCGCCCCTTCTGAAGGAATGGCGGCTGAACGCCCCCGCCGCGGCAGTGGAGCGGCGCGACAGGTTCGAAGAACAGGAAGAGGCTGTTTCGCCTCCTGAACTTTTTCCCGTCCATACCGCCCCCTCTGCCCAATCTCAGAAGAAGGATGTGCCTCAGGACCTGGATCCTGAACAACGCGACCTGTTGCATGTGCTGCAGGAAACCGGGGAACTCCACATAGACATGTTGGCCGAAAAGCTTGCATGGGATGCCCCCCGTGTAAGTAGAACCCTGCTATTGCTGGAAATGCGAGGGCTAGTACGCCAGCAGCCAGGCATGATCTATAGCATTGTCTGAAAAAGTAGTGTAACAGGAAGAAAATATTGGCGAGCAATCGTTGGCGGGAAAAATGTCAGGCGAATAGTATATCATTTTCCCCCGCCCTGCCGATATGACTATACCATTATCCGGTCAAGGAGGCCCAGCGTGCAGCGAATTCCCGTGCGCCTGGCCAAGCCCGGCATGATCCTGGCAAAACCCCTTTTGCGGGATAACGGGCTTGTTCTCATCGCAGAAGGAACAGAAATCAGCGAGTCACTCGTTAGCCGCCTGGCAACGATGAACATAGAGTCCATCGTGGTCAAGGGATCGCCCCTGAACCTTGAAGGCATGGGCGACTCTTCCAGCTTCAGCAAGCGCATCGAGCGGATGGACCATCTGTTTCGCAAGTACCGTTCCGACCCGTTCATGATGAAGCTGAAAATGCGGCTTAAAGAATACTTCCAGCTCAAGGCTGCAGCTCAGGCAGCGGCAGAAGCCGCCGAGGCTGCCGAAGCCGAGGCCGCTCTCGAAGAAAAAAACCCCGAAAAGGGTGAGGAATAAGTTCATGGTCGACGACCTGCGAACCGAGCACAAGGGCAAGATACTGGCGGTCAAGGACCTGCCTACCCTGCCCAAGGTGCTCGATGAGGTCACACAGTTGGTGGAGGACCCCAACTCCTCAACCGAGCAAATCGCCAAGGTCATTTCTTATGACCAGGTGCTTTCGGCAAAGGTGTTGAAGATGGTCAACTCGCCCATCTACGGGTTTCCCGGCCGCATAAGCTCCATCCAACACGCTTTGGTTCTGTTGGGCTTCAATGTCATCCGCGGGGTGATCATCTCCACCTCGGTCTTCGATATCATGACCGCCAACATGGTGGGGCTGTGGGAGCACAGTGTCGGCTGCGCCATGGCCTGTACGGAAATCGCAACCGCCGCTAAGCTCAAAGACCCGGAAGAATATTCGGTTTGCGGCCTGCTGCACGACCTGGGCAAGGTTGTTTCCGCAGTGCAATTGCCGGAAGCCAAAAAACAGATCGACGCTGTGGTCAAAAAAAAGGATGTCTCCTATCTGGATGCGGAAGCGGAAGTTCTTGGCTTCGGGCATGACCGGATCAACGCCTGGCTTTGCGACCACTGGCACATGCCCCCTAAAATCAAGGAAGCCATTGCCTACCACCACGCACCTTTGCGTGCAGAGCATTATCCAGCCTTTCCCTGTGTAGTGCATTTGGCCAACTTTGTGGTAAGACTCCTGGAGTACGGTTCCGGAGGCGATGACAATGTCCCTCACCTGGACCCCAAGGCCATGAAACTCTTGAAAATAAAGGTGCTGGACCTGGAACGCGTGCTGGATGTCCTTGGCGAAAAGTTCATTGAAGTATCTGACCTGTCTTTCTCCTGACCCCATTTCCCGGAGTTTCGATGTCGGACAATTGCGACAAACGTCTCTGCCCTTTTCCGCAGCAAATCGATGCTGTCTGCATCACTGCGGATGAAGAACTGGCGGATATACTATACAGCCTTTGGCCCCAGGAAGCCGTGCGCTGGACCCACTGCACCCGCAGCGGTCAAGCCCTGGAGCGTCTTTTCACGGAACCGCCCGCCTTGCTTGTGGTGGACAACAACCTCCCCGACATGGACGGCGCCGAGCTGGTAAACCTGATCAAAAGCGAAAATGTTTACCGCCAGGTGCCTGTGGTCATCTGCTTTGAAGAAGGGGACCTGGGCAAGGATCTGAACTGGAGCACCCTGGAAGCCGATGATTTTCTGATGCACCCTGTCGCCTACAAAGAAGCCAAGGCCCGGTTGAACCTGACGTTGCTGCGCGCCTCCCGCAGTCTGGACGCCAACCCCCTCACGCGCCTGCCCGGGAATACGTCCATCATCCAGCGCATCCAGGAGATGATAGAGGCCAAGCATGACTTTGCCCTCGCCTATGCGGACCTGGACTACTTCAAGAGCTTTAACGACAAGTACGGTTTTTCCCGCGGGGATGAAGCGCTCCTAATGTCCGCACGCATCATTGTCAACACCATCCGCGGCATGAACCTGCCCTTTTCCTTTGTAGGACACGTAGGGGGCGATGATTTCGTCTTCATCGTACCCGTAGAAGAGGCAGAGGAAGCCTGCAAGCGCGTGGTGCAGCGTTTCGATGCCATCGTACCCAATTTTTATGATGAAGAAGACCGCGAGCGCGGGAACATCACTTCCACGGACAGGCAAGGCAACATCCGCGTTTTCCCGCTCATGGCCATCTCGCTTGCAGTGGTTTTCAACCGCGACGGCTCGCTCAAGCACTACGGTGAAGCCTCGCAAATGGCCATGGCCTTGAAGAAAAAGGCCAAGGAAGATCCCAAGAGTTCTTATGTCCTCGACCGCCGCGCCCCAGAATCAGACTGAACCATTGCCCAAGCCTCTGGAAGGGTTCCTGGTCCGGCTCAAATCCGCCAAGGGGTACTCCGGAGCCACGCTTGCGGCCTATGAAAAGGACCTGCTTCAATTCCACGCCTTTGCAAAGTCGCAATGCGGCCTGGAGACGGGACTTGCTGCTCCCGAGCACATAACGCGTGACCACCTGCGCCGATTTCTGGCAGACCTGCACCGCCAGGGCATGCGCAAAAGCTCCATGGCCCGCAAACTTTCTGCGCTTCGCTCCTTTTTCAAACATTGCGCAGGGCGGGGAATCATGCAGCACAACCCAGCTGCCGGGGTGCGCAACCCCAAACAGGACAAGCCCCAGCCAAAGGCGCTGAACGTCGATCAGTCTGTTGCGCTGGTAGAGAGCAAGGCTCCCCAAAAAGGCGCGTTGCCCAGCCCCTCTGACCTGGCCGTCAGGCTGCGCGACATTGCCCTGGCCGAGTTGCTGTATGGTGCTGGCCTGCGCATTAGCGAAGCATTGGGCCTCGATGTAGACAGTGTTTCCGGTGGCGAGCAGGCGGTACGCGTACTGGGTAAAGGCAACAAGGAACGCATGGCGCCTCTTGGCGATGCAGCCAAGCGTGCTTTGGGGGCGTATCTGGAATTGCGCCCTCTCCTTAATCCAAAAGGCGGAGAAACCGCGCTGTTTCTAGGGGTTCAAGGTAAAAGGCTGCAACGCAGACAAGCCAACCGCATCATTTCCACCCTGGCCAAGGAAGCCGGCCTGCCGCAAGACGTTTCTCCTCACATGCTACGGCACAGCTTTGCCACCCACCTTCTCCAGGCAGGCGCCGACCTGCGCAGTGTACAAGAGTTGTTGGGGCATGCCCGCCTCAGCACCACGCAACGTTACACACACCTCGAACTGGGACGCCTCATCGCCGCTTATGACAAGGCCCACCCTGGTTCTGTACCGCTAAAAAAACACGAAAGCTAAAAAAGCGCGCCCCAGCAACAAGGCGTGGAGCGCACTCGATTACCGACTTACGTTATACGACATCAGGCCTTTTCAAAGTTCTGCATGGCGAATTCCCAGTTGGCCAGATTCTGCAGCACAGCCTTTACGTAGTCCCCGCGCTTGTTTTGATAATCCAGATAATAGGCGTGTTCCCACACGTCCACGCACAGAAGCGGGGTAAGGCCCATGGCTATGGGTGTTTCAGCGTTGGGGGTGTTTATACAGGTGAGTTTTCCATCCTGAAGGACCAGCCATGCCCAGCCGCTGCCGAACTGCCCGGTTGCCTTGCCGGCCAGGGCTTCTTCCATTGCCTGTACACTGCCGAAATCTTCTACCACCTTATCAAGCAACTTGCCTTCGAGCTTGCTGCCCCCTGGCGTCATGGAATTCCAGTAAAAGGTATGGTTCCAGACCTGAGCCGCGTTGTTGAAAAGCCCCTTCATTTCCGGATCCTGCGCGGCGTCCTTGATGATGGTCTCAAGGGGCTTGCCCTCCAGGCTGGTGCCTTTTAGTCCTGCATTGGTCTTTTTCACATAGCCTGCGTGGTGCTTGCCATAGTGAAAGCTCAAGGTTCTGGCAGAAATATAAGGCTCCAGCGCATCTTCGGCATAAGGCAGTGGCGGCAATTCAATCATGTTTGCAGCGCGGGCGCTTGTGCTCCAGACAAGAGGTCCTGCCGCAAGCAAAGCACTCCCCGCCAGGGCAGCACCAAGAAATTGCCTCCGGTCCATACCATTATCTTTCTTGTCCGCAGCAACACCGATCAAATCCACTTTGTTCTCGCTCACAAGAAACCTCCTATGTTGTGCTATTTTCGGCTGTTTCAGCGCGTTTTGCGCCAGCCTCTTCCAGGTACTCGTCCTTGAAACTTTCGAGCATCACTGTCAGCAGGCCAAAAACAAGAGGTCCATAAACCAGTCCGGGCAATCCAAAATAGAGAACCCCACCGACTATGGCCAAAAATAAAAAAAGCGGTGACATCTTCGCCTCTTTCGGCATCAGAAAAGGGCGTACGTAATTATCAATGGGCCCCACCATGATCAGACCCCACCCTGTTAACAGCAACGCGTACCAGAACTCGCCGTTCAACAATGTCAGGGCTATAAGCGGTATGAAGACAAGCCCAGTTCCCAGAATGGGTATGAATGAGCACACCCCGGCGACCGCTCCCCACAAAAAAGGAGAATACCCCACAATCCAGAATCCAAGTCCGGCCATGGCGCCCTGTAGAAAAGCAGTGAACAGGCTGCCGATGAAAACCGCATGAAACATGCCCCTGGCGCGTTTTAACAGGTCTTCCGTCTGGTCACTATGCAGCGGGAGCAACTCCTGAAAACGTTTGTGCATTCTCTGGCCGTCAAGCAAAAGAAAAAACAGGACAAACAGCATTACAGGAAAACGCGTCACCACAAGCGTGGCGTTACCCAGGGCATTTGCGCCCTTTTGCAACAGCGCCCCCGCCAATCCCTGAAATTGCTCGAACAACTTCTCACGTGTTTCCGGCCATGTGGTATCAAGTCGCCAAAGCTGATTTTTCGCCCATTGTTTCGCGTTCTGCACTTCTTCGCTGTTTTCCATCTCTTGCCATTGATCGTTTTCCAGCCATGTATCCAGTTGCTGTACGGTATCCACACCTTCCTGGACAACTGCCAGCCCCAGCATGGATATAGGCATGATTATCACGACGGTGACGATTGCTGTCATGAGCATGGCAGCCAGCGTTTTGCGCCCTCCAAGCACCTGTATAAACCGCTGTTGCACAGGAGAAACAAGCGACGCCAGCAGGATAGAGAAAAAAATTGCATGAACGAACGGCTGCAGCATGAAGAAAGCCAGCACCAGTAAAAGCACCAGCACAAAGCCAAAAAACAGGTGATATACCCAATTGTTGCGTGACGTGGTCATTGTTGGTCTGTCCGCAGAAGCTCAAGTACTTTATGTGGGCTTTTTGCGGCCGGGAACGTGTTCCCGGCCGCCAGCAACAGCTAGACTTCTTTCATTGGTTCGCCACAGCAGACCAGTTCGCCGCCGCCATCTTCAACCATCTCAACAACATTCCCACAAATTTCGCATTTGTACTTCTTGCCTTCGTTACCCATGGTTGCCTCCTCGGTTTTGTTTTCCGGCTGTATCAGCCGAATATGGGTTTTGCTAAAAACACGCTTTCCTTGCGCGTACCAAAAGATTTTCAATTATGGAGAATACACCGCCCCCTGAAAAAAAACAGCTCTTTTCGAGGGGAATCATCGGGGTATCATCGGGGAGTCTCTATTTCCCCAAAACTCCCCCGAAAAGCCCCCTTCCTTTTAGAAAAAACCGTTTCTATTTATTATAACAGGTTCTATCCTAATAAATCCTGATAAACATATAAATGTGGCATAAAGCCACTTACATAAAAAGGAGCACACAATGCATGAAGGCATAACGCACAGTGAAGGGAAGATGTTGCGACCAATGGTGAAATTCGCACTGGACATGCTCAGGCTTTATGACGATTCACACTTCATCACAGACAAGAAATACGCCTACAATGCTTTCGCGGAACACTTCTCAGGCATCATGCAACATGAAGGCGTAGACGTTGAAGGGAAAAAGCTAAAAGAGTTGATCAAAGAATACGGAGATGACACCTTTGCTGATTATCTTTCTGAATATTTAGACTAATGTTGACTATTGCCTAAAGAACAGATGGAACGTTTCTGCTCCATCACTTGAAAGACGCAGCATTATTGCTCCACCTCAAGAACAGAGGAGTATGGAATTATGTATACCACCAAGCGACTTCTTTTCGGACTTGCTGCACTATTGATGACCGTGAGTCTCATGGGTTGCGCCGCCGTGGTAGTCGGGGGCGCTGCCGCCACTGCTGCATACGTATATGAAAACGGGTGGCTCGAAAGAAACTATCAGGCAAATCTGGACCAATCCTATGCCGCGTCCAAACTGGCGCTGCAGGACCTGGGCATAACCCTTACGGAAGAAACCAAAAGCATAGCGGACGCAGAACTGAAAGGCGACTACAATGGGCAGAAGGTCTGGGTTGACCTGGAAGAAATAGCGCCAACCACGACGACCATTGGCGTTCGCGTCTCTGCGCTTGGCGACAGGGCCGCTTCAGAGAAAATCCATGAAGCCCTGGACCGTCGCTTATAGAAGCGATGAGGCGCAACGCAACTCCCGCCAGATGGCAAGCGCAAAACAACGCAATACGCTATTGGCGGGCACCACGCACAGTGCCCCCCTGTATGGCTAAAAGCAGACGGAGATATACCTGCCTTCACACACGGGAAGGGAGCCTGCCACTCCCTTCCCGTATTGCGTTGTACATCAGGCTGCGGCCTCGCGAGATGCACGGACGGCAAATACTTCTTTAAGCGCAGAAAAATGTTCCGGGCTTACCCCTTCCTGCCTGACCTCAAATACGTCTTCAAGTTTTCCAAGTTGTTTGAGCACTTGATCCAAATCTTGCTGCGCCCCGACAAGCAACCAGATAAGGCTTGTTGCGCCGCCCTGTTCCGGCATGCACAGAATGGCCTCAAGGTTGTAAGCTCTGCGCGCGAACAAGCCGCAAACGTGAGACATAACGCCAGGATGATTTCGCACGCGGAGCGTCAAAACGGTGCACCCCTGAGGATGTGTATCGCAAATATCATTATGCAGTTGCGCAGGCATTCTCATACCCTCCAATCATTTCACTGTTTGCGGCGCCTGGAGGCACCATGGGAAGCACACGTTCGTCCTGACTGATGGGCGCCCGTAACAGACAAGGTCCATCATGGCTGAGAGCCTGGCGCAACATCTCCATAGGGGCGCTCCCGTCTCCCAGATCATAAGCTTGCAGACCAAAACCACGGGCTATTGCGGCAAAATCAACCTGGTGAGAATAGGATGAGGCGACATAGCGTTTCTCACAAAAGAAATCCTGCTGCTGTCGCACCAGCCCCAGAGCACTGTTATCGTAAAGCACGATGGTCAGATTCACGCCCTGCTCAGCTGCTGTGGCAAGCTCTTGAATATTCATCATCACGCTGCCATCGCCACTGAAACAGACAACCTTGCGCTCCGGATGGGCAAGGGCAGCGCCTATGGCGGCCGGCAGGCCGAATCCCATTGTGCCCAACCCCCCTGAGGTCAGCCATTGGCGGGGCGCTTTGTGCGGAAAGGCCTGGGCCGTCCACATCTGATGCTGCCCAACATCGGTGGCGATGATGGCGTCTTCCGGCAAAAAAGATGACACGGCACGGATCAAGCCATAGGGAGTGCGTGGATCTTCGACTCCAGGCATCTGCAAGCCGTAATCACTCTTGAGCGCTTTTGCTCTGGAAAGCCATTCGGCTCTCTTTTTTGGGCGAACATGGGGCATCATGGATTGCAGCACTTGAGCCACATCGCCGGTGATTCCCACATGCGCCTGTTTCAGCTTGTCCAGTTCTGCGGGGTCGATATCCACATGAACGACCGCTGCGTTGGGGCAGAACTGAGCCACCTTGCCGGTTGCCCTGTCGTCGAAACGAACGCCAGCGGCAAAGATGAGGTCAGCTTCTTCCAGCAACATGTTGGTCCCCATTGCCGCGTGCATACCCAGCATGCCCAGGTGCATGGGGTGTTCCGCCGGGACAGCGCCCAACCCCATCAGGCTGGAGACCATGGGCATGGAAGCCTTCTCAGCAAACTCCCTGGCCAGCTGGCATGCGCCATTATCTGCCGCTGCAACAACACCTCCGCCAAGATACAAAATAGGGCGCTCGGCATCTTCCAGCAGCATGGCGGCGCGCAAGATATCAGCCATGTCAGCTTCAGGCGCCTCTTCTGGGCCGGTGGTCTGGGGCCATTTTGGAAAATTCATACTCTGGGTCTGCACGTCCCTGGGTACATCGATAAGCACAGGACCGGGGCGTCCCGAGGTGGCGATACGGAAGGCCTCTGGAATGATCCAGAGCAGTTCGAGTGCGTCGCGAACAAGGAAATTGTGTTTGGTGATGGGAATGCTCAACCCGTAGGTATCCACTTCCTGAAAAGCATCGGTGCCCATCAGGCCGGTGGGCGTCTGCCCTGTAATGCAAATGACAGGCACAGAGTCGAGCTTTGCGTCTGCAATGGCGGTGAGAGTGTTGGTGGCTCCAGGCCCTGAGGTGGCAAAGAAGACGGCAGGCTTTCCTGTGGAGCGCGCCATACCCTGCGCAATGAAGCCGGCGCCCTGCTCGTGCCGGGTAAGGACATGGCGGATATCGCTCTGTCCGAGTGCGTCGTAGAGGGGGAGGTTGGCGCCACCAGGAATGCCAGCCACAATGCCGATCCCCTGTCGCTCCAAGAGGTGGATAATACATTCCGCACCGTTACAAGTAATCATTCTCCGACTCCTTCTGGTTGAAGGTTGCCCCTGGAGGTTGGGGGCCGCCTCGGCCAGGGAGTCACTTTGCAACAAAAAATCCCCTGCCGGCGGCCTTGCGCCGGCAGGGGGTGGTGTTCACCTGGAAAAAATCCGTACCCGCTAGCGCATGGCCTCCATAACGCCTACTACGACGACGTTTACTACGACACCGACGACGACCGCGGATACGGATAGCATGCTCAATGAGCGGGGAGCGATGCTGGAGGCGGTGTGTCTGTTCATGTCGTGGCCTTAACGGGTCTTTTCTTAACGAATTTTTTGTTGCAGTTCGGTATTACGAACCTGTTGTAAGTTCTCTATCCGCCCCTTTGAGAGAATGTCAAGCACAGAATGTATTTTTCTCTGCTTATACTGCCATACTGCTGCGGGCGTCTTGCATATCTAGAGATTTTCTGTATATGGTCTGGAAGGTTTTCTGATGGGATGTTGCCTGGGCAGGGCCGGGCAACAGGAAAGCCGATGACCTGCCGGTCTCATACGACCGCAAACAAGGGGGGTCGAGCATGGCGCGCCAGACAAGAGGCACACTGACCATCACCTCCGTCAGGGATGAAAAGGCCCGCATGGAGGCGGCACGGATGCTTGCCGAAGCAGAAGGCCGCAAGGCCGAAGCCGTGGCCGCACGTCTTGCCACCCTGCCCTATGAATTGGGGCATAATATCAATGAAGAAGACGCCTCAGACATTATTCTCTTCTTACGCACCATAGGCGTTACTGCCCGCTTTTCTCCACAGATGGACAAGAAGCTGGAAAAACAGGCGAAAAAGCCTGCGCCCAGCCTACGCCAAGCAGATGCCAGCGACAGGCTGGATGTCAGTGGTATCGATTTCACGCCTGGCAAATCCTCGCCAAAGGCTCCCCCACGAAAGAAAACCTCTCCCCAAAAAAGGGCTACGCCGCCCTCCTCCTCAGGAAGTGCAAACATTGATTTTCGGGTCGGTAAAAAGGCTCCGAAAGTCCAAAAATCCAAGGGAAGCAGAAGCTCAAGCGCTTTGGAAATCCTGCTTGTGCCGGTATTGCTGTTTCTTCTGGCTACCGCGCTTTGGGCCTACATCGCATTTATTAATCCCACGATGTTGGTTGCAGGCTGAGGCTGGCTCCACTTAAAGAATCTTCTGCATCTGTTCGAGACTTTCCTGCTTGCCAATGGCGAGCAGAGTGTCGCCCGCTTGGATGATCGCCTGGGCGGAGGGGTTGAATTGCATACTTCCATCGGGCTTTTTGATCGCTACGATAATGAGATTAAACCGGGGGCGTATCTGCGATTCAATGAGGTCCTTGCCCACGAGCTCTGAGCCTTCAGAAATATTCAACTCTTCCATCTGCAGATCAATGCCCCCGCGAACCGCGAGCTCCATGAAGGAAATCACCGTGGGGCGCAGTACACTTTGAGCCATGCGTACGCCCCCTATGGTATGCGGCAGGACAACTCGGTCCGCGCCGGCCAGCTCCAACCGGTGGATATGCTGCTCACTGTCAGAGCGGGAAATGATCATCAGGTTGGGGTTCAACTGCCGCGCAGTAAGCACCACATAGACGTTGGCGGCCTCCTGTGTCAGCGCGGTAATGAGCGAACTGGCTTTTTTCAAGCCAGCGGCCAACAGAATATCATCTTCTGTGGCATTGCCCGCCACATATAATATGTTGTCTTCTTCAAGTTTAGCTATCGTTTCGGGATCATTTTCGATGACCACGATGGGCAGGCCTTCTCTCTTGATCTCACGGGCTACGATGGAGCCGATGCGGCCATATCCGCAGACGATAAAGTGGCCCTGGAGCTTTTCTATGGTCCGCTGCATTCTGTGTCTCCCCAGCATTTTTTGTAGACGCCCTTCCATGAGAACCTGCGCCGTGGTACCGGCAATAAAGGCAAAGCTGCCCACTCCGACAAATATGAGTCCACTGGTGAACAAGCGCCCCATTCTGGAAAGCTCGTGCACTTCCTGGAACCCCACAGTGGAGAGGGTGATGACGGTCATGTAGAAGCTGTCCCAGAAATCCCAGCCTTCCAGGCGCATGTAGCCAAAGGACGCAAGGATAAGAATGAGCAGGATACCAAACAGCCCACTGAACAGGGGCAGCAGGGATCCGTAGCGCGAATGCAGGCTCTTCTTGCGACGAGTCGGGAGCTTTATCTGCATTGATTCCAATGCCTCAGGCGGCTTTCAAAAGACGTTCACGCAACAAGGCTATCTTGTCGCGCAGGGCTGCTGCCCGTTCAAATTCGAGTTCCTTGGCGGCCTCGCGCATCTGCCGTTCGAGCTGCTTGATCTCCTTGGCCAGCGCCTTGGGATCGACCGGCGCATCCCCATAAGGGGCGGCATCCTCGGCAAACGCCGTGGCTTTATGTTCCGCGGTCTTTGTTTGCGCGTAAATGCTCTCCAGAATATTGTCCATCTTCTTTTTAACGGTGGTGGGCGTTATACCATGCTCTTCATTGTGGCGTATCTGGATTTCACGGCGCCGCATGGTTTCTTCCATGGCTTCCTGCATGGAGGGCGTCACCCTATCGGCATACATAACCACCGTACTGCCCACGTTGCGCGCAGCGCGGCCAAAGGTTTGAATAAGCGACCGTGTGGACCGCAAAAAACCTTCCTTGTCGGCATCCAGGATGGCGACAAGTGAGACTTCGGGAATATCCAACCCTTCACGCAGCAGGTTGATGCCTATGAGAGAATAGAATTCCCCCGCACGCAGGGCCTGCACAATTGCCACCCGCTCAAGGGTATCAATGTCAGAATGCAGGTAACGGGCTTTATGCCCCATATTGTTGAAGTATTCCGTCAAGTCCTCGGACATGCGCTTGGTCAACGTGGTTATCAGTACCCGCTCATCGCGCCCCTCGCGGGCTTTGCACTCGGCCAGCAGATCCTCCACCTGCCCTTTTGTGGGGCGCACTTCCACCACGGGATCGATAAGGCCTGTGGGGCGGATGATCTGCTCCACAACCAGCCCCTGTGATTGTTCCAACTCCCAGGGGCCCGGCGTGGCGGAAACATAAACGGTCTGGTTGATGCGCTCGAGAAATTCCTTGAAGGCCAAAGGTCGGTTGTCCAAAGCCGAAGGCAGTCGGAAACCGAAATCAACAAGGGTGCGCTTCCGGGACTGGTCGCCATTGTACATCCCGTTCACCTGCGGAATGGTGATATGGGACTCGTCCGCAAAAAGCAGGAAATCTCTTGGGAAATAATCCAACAGGCAGGCGGGGGGCTCTCCCGCCTTGCGGTTGTCCAGATGGCGTGAATAGTTTTCAATTCCGTTGCAGTACCCCATTTCCTCGATCATCTCGAGATCCATCATGGTGCGCTGCTCAAGCCGTTGCGCCTCCACCAGCTTGTTTTCCGCCTTGAGAAAACGCAAGCGTTCGCCAAGCTCGTCGCGAATATCGCTGACGGCGCGGTTCAGGTTGTCCCGATCAGAAACATAGTGGCTGGCGGGATAGATCACCGTCTTGGAGATGCTTCCCAACACCTCCCCGGTTAGTGGGTCCACATCGTGGATGGCCTCGAGTTCGTCGCCAAAAAATTCCAGTCTGAGTGCGCGCTCATGATGATAGGCGGGGATGATTTCCAGCACATCGCCACGGACACGGAAGGTGCCGCGGTGGAAGTCGTAATCGTTCCGCTCGTACTGCACCTCGATGAGCTTGGCGATGAGCTTTTCGCTTTCCAGACGTTGCCCCACTTCGATGGGAATGACCATCTTGGCGTAATATTCTGGCGAACCCAAACCATAGATGCAAGAAACCGAGGCCACGATGACCACGTCGCGCCGCGTGAGCAGCGCATGGGTAGCCGCGTGGCGCAGCTTGTCTATATTGTCGTTGATGGCCGAGTCTTTCTCGATATACGTGTCAGACTGCGGAATGTAGGCTTCTGGCTGGTAGTAGTCGTAATAACTTACAAAGTACTCCACTGCGTTGTTGGGCATCAGGTCCCGAAATTCATTGTAAAGCTGTGCAGCCAACGTTTTATTGGGCGCAAGAATCAAGGCAGGGCGCTGTGTGGCCGCGATGGTGTGGGCCATGGTGAATGTCTTGCCAGACCCCGTAACGCCCAAAAGCACCTGATCGCGAACGCCCCCCTCTATATTGGCGGCAAGCTCGCTAATCGCCTGGGGCTGATCCCCAGTGGGCGAATATTCGCTGACAATTTCGAATTTATTACTCATGCATGCTCCGGCGTTGTATAAGGAGCGAGGAAAAGAACACGCCCTTCCCTCGCTCCGTGCCGTAACATAACACGTGTGGTGAAAAAGAGAAACGTCAGACTAAGGGCTTATATGTCCTTGTCTCAGGCAAATGGAAGAATATTACCCAAGAACCACCCGGGGAGAGGTCTGCTGTTGCAGCCATTCCGCAAGAGGTTCGCGGAGCCCAGGCAGCATGGCCATGACGCCAATGAGGGTGGTGAGAGGATCCGGCAGGAGCAGAAGCACCCCGCAAAAGACTGTGAGCCCGCGGCGAATGGCCACCAGAGGCACATTGCGCCCCATGTGTAAACCATCGATACAGGCGGCCAGGGTTGCAAAGGGGCGGGGCCCCTGACGCAAAAGTACGGTGGTCCCTGCTAGGGCGCTCACTCCCATGCCGAGGAGAGTGGGCACGGGTCCGGCCAGGGCGACGCACAGCGTCAACGCTACCAGAGGGGCCAGAGCGACCGCCAGCAGCAATAGAGGAGCGCAGGGGCGCACGGCGTCCAAGACCCGAGCCAGGCGCATAACAGGACTCAAAAATTTTCGCCCCAATGGCTGTACGCTGACGGGTGTGGAGAGCATGCGCTCCGCTTCGCCCTTAGGAGGCCGTAAACACACCTCCGCCATATCTTTCAATAACCAATGGATTTCGTCCTGGCTCAATCCTGTGTCCATGGGCTTCTCCCGTTTTTTTCGTGGTTTGCTCATGCCGCAATACCTTACCCGCAACCGGGCCTCATGCTGGGGCAGTGGCAGGTTTTTCCCATCACTGCCTGTTGTTCAGGAGTTTGCACGAAAGATGCCAGAGAGTGCGTCTTAAGGTTTGGGCGCGCAGTCAAGGCTCCAGGGCTTCCCTTGCAGAGCAGAATCGCTTACTGTTCCGGCGAACAAAAAACAACGCATCCGGAGGATTCCGTGGAACGCAACATTATGACAGCCCAGACCCCGCAACTGGCGGACCGGGTCTACGCCATTTCCATTACGATCAAAAGTTTCAAGGGCCGTCGCGACGTGGAAGTCCATCTCTTTCGCCCCGACTATGATTTGGCTGAAGCCGATAATTACAATTGGGACAAGCTGTTGGGCGATCCGTTGCACCCTGAACTGCCGGTGGACATTGAAAAAAGCAAATGTATTCTTCTGGAATCTTTTACTGAAGAAGAGCGCGACCAGATTGTGGACTATCTGGACAGAAGGTATATCGACCGCCTCTCCGCCCTTAATTCAGGACCGCTGGATCTGCCTATTCCCCTGGGCCTGCCTCCCCTTTCCTCCATTCCAGGAGGCAAAACCATCGGCTTTATCCACTTTGAACAGGTCCCCAACTTCGACCTGCCCTTCAAGGTGCATGGGTTCTACGACCTGGCCCAACACAAGCCGTTGGTGGAAGGCGAGTAAAGAGCAATCTTAAGCAGGGCTCTCCCCCGGAGAAAACTGCCGCCATGAACCTGCCCTCCCTTGCCGGGGGGCGGGTTCCATTATTGCCTCCTCCAACCTTTCCAGAAAGTCTGCCCTGGGCCATTCCGTAGCACCAAAGCGTTGCATGTGCGGTGTTGTCTGCTGGCAATCGATGAGGGAGAACCCCCATTGATGCAGCAGCCCTACCAGGGTTGCAAAGGCAACTTTGGAAGCGTTGGGCTCTATGAAAAACATGGATTCGCCGAAAAAGGCCCTGCCCAGGGCAACACCGTAAAGCCCCCCAGCCAGTTCTCCATCCACCCAGGTTTCCACGGAATGGGCGAATCCAGCATGATGCAGGGCGATATACGCCTGCACCATTTCTTCCAAAATCCATGTCCCATCCCCTTGTGGGCGAGGCACTGAAGCGCAAAAGCGCATCACTCGTTCAAACGCGGTATCAAAGGTAACCTGAAAGCGCCCTTGTCTGAGGATTCGGGCCAGGCGTTTCGGTATGTGGATGTTGCCTGGCTCCAGCACCAGGCGGGGGTCTGGAGACCACCAGAGAATGGGGGTATCTTTGCTGTACCAGGGGAATATGCCCCTTGCGTAAGCAGCAATAAGCCGCGGGGGGGCAAGATCCCCCCCTACGGCGAGTAATCCGTCGCTATCGGCTTCCGCAGGATCAGGGAAGGCGATACATTCATGCGGCAAGTAGAAGATGGTCATGCCATCCCAATGCAGGCCCAAGGCCCGGGGCCGTCATGGCCTCAAGCTGTGGCTTCAGCCTTTTTTCTGCTGGACTTTTTGGACTTATCAGGTTTGGCGCTACCATCAGCAGTCTCGTATTCAAAGCGCAGTCCGCTTTCATCCTTGGGCAGTTCCACGTCCTCTTCAACGTCACTGTCGATAAGCACCTTGCCGCCTTTTTGCAGACAGCCGAAGAGCACTTCCTGGGCCAGCTTGTCTTTGAGCTCATCCTGAATGACCCTTGCCAGCGGGCGTGCACCAAACGTCGGGTCATAGCCCCGTCTGGCCAGATAGGCACGGGCCTTTTCGGAGAGTTCGAGGGTGACTTTCCTTTCTTTCATCTGCAGTTCAAGTTCCACAATAAACTTGTCTACGATGCGTTCCATGACCTCAAACTGCAAGGCCTTGAAGCCGACGATGCCATCGAGACGGTTGCGGAACTCTGGGCTGAACATGCGCTCCAGGGCTTCTCTGCCGCGGTGGCTCACATCAGACGCAGTGCCGCTGCCAAAGCCTATATGACCTGCGCTCATTTCACGGGCGCCGGCATTAGTAGTCATCAGGAGCACCACATGGCGGAAATCGGCGCGGCGGCCGGCATTGTCCGTCAGTGTCGCATAGTCCATGACCTGCAGCAGAATATTGAACAGGTCCGGGTGGGCCTTCTCGATTTCATCCAGCAAAAGCACCGTATAGGGATTCTTGCGGATGGAGTCGGTGAGAAGACCTCCCTGGTCGAAGCCGATGTAGCCAGGAGGCGCACCGATAAGCCTGGCCACAGCGTGCTTCTCCATGTATTCGCTCATGTCGAAGCGCAGAAACTGCACGCCCAGCGACTGGGCAAGCTGTCTCGCCAACTCGGTCTTACCCACGCCTGTGGGGCCATAGAGCAGAAAACTGCCTGTGGGGCGATCCGGGTGGCGCAAACCGGCACGCGAACGCATGATGGAACGCACAATGGTTTCCACAGCCTGATCCTGGCCGAACACCATGCTCTTGAGCTGGGGTTCCAGACTTTCGAGCAGATTCTTGTCCGAAGAAGACACGTTCTGCTCCGGAATCCGGGCCATGCGGGAAACAACACGTTCTATGTCTGCGGGCGTAATGGTTTTCTTCTTCTGCCCTTCGCCTTGCTTGAGCTTGAATACAGCGCCGGCTTCGTCGATGACGTCAATCGCCTTGTCAGGCAGGTAACGGTCATTGATATGCCGGGAAGACAGCTCGGCTGCTGCCTTGATGGCCGGCAGCGTATAGTGCACCTGGTGGTGCTCCTCATAGTACTGGCGCAAGCCTTTGAGGATGTCGACACACTCGTCAACGCTCGGCTCGGCAATTTCGACTTTCTGAAACCGGCGCGAAAGAGCGCGGTCTTTTTCAAAGTGGTTCTTGTATTCCTCAAAGGTGGTGGAGCCTATGCAGCGCACCGCACCGGAGGCCAAAACGGGCTTCAGGATGTTGGAGGCGTCCAACGTACCGCCGCTGGTGGCGCCGGCTCCGACAATGGTGTGGATTTCATCTATGAACAGGATGGCGTCCGGAACAGCCTGCAGTTCCGAGATGACTCCTTTCATGCGGACTTCAAAATCCCCCCTGTATTTGGTGCCCGCCAAAAGCGCGCCCATGTCCAACGCAAAAATCTTGGCGCTCTTGAACACTTCCGGGACTTCACCATTGGCAATACGCAAGGCCAGACCCTCAGCGAGGGCTGTTTTGCCCACTCCGGGATCCCCTACGAACAAGGGGTTATTTTTGCGCCGCCGCATGAGCACCTGGACCGTGCGTTCAAGCTCGGCGGTCCTGCCAATAAGCGGATCGATCATCCCTTCAGAGGCCTGGCGAACCAGGTCCACCGTGAATTGCTCAAGGGCCTTGTTGGAAGTCTTGGCGTCAGCCGGCTTGGCGCCCTGCTGCCTGCCGCGTTCCAAGGGATTCTGTTCCTCTGGCTTCCAATCCTCGTCCTTGGGCAATCCGTGGGAGATGTATTCGAGAATATCCAGCCGGGCTACGCCGTGGGACTTGAGAAAGTACACCGCGTAGGAGTCATCCTCGTCAAAAAGGGCAGCAAGGACGTCACCCACCTCTACCTTACTCTTGCCCGAGGACTGCATCTGCAGGATGGCGCGCTGCAATACGCGCTGCACACCCAGCGTCTGCACCACTTCACTGGAAGGAGCCCCGCTCATCACCTCCATGTGGTCCTGGAAAAAACGCTCCAGCTGCTGCTGCAGGCGTTCCACATCCACACCACAATGAGACAAAATATCACGCGCCTGCTCTTCGTTAACAAGAGCGTGTAGCAGGTGTTCCAGAGTAAGATATTCGTGATTGCGTGTGCGGACCGTACGCACCGCGGACGTAAGCACGTTTTCTAATCTTTTACTGAGCATTTACACCTCTTCCATGCTGCTTCGTAATGGGAACCCTTCTTTCCGGGCCATAGAATGCACAGTTGCGACCTTTGTCTCGGCCAATTCGGCAGAGTATATGCCGCAAACGCCGACTCCGTTCTCATGTACATTCATCATGATCTGCGCTGCTTCGGGTTCGCTTTTGTTGAAAACCGCCCGTAATACACGGATCACGAAATCCATGGTCGTATAGTCGTCGTTGTGCAATAGAACCTTGAACTGTCGGGGCTCCTGTAGTTCTTCATCCAATCCGATTTCAGGTTCGAATTCAGGTCTTTCGAAGCGCTTGGCCATGCTTGTCGTTCTCTCAAATTGTTTCTGTTGTAAAATCTAAGTACGCTTGGGTCTCTTGTCGAGTCCCTTTACTTTTCGGTTTCAGCAGGGGTGCCCTTCTCTAGCCCTTACTGTGGAAATTAGTGCATCCTGCCCACAAAATCAAGGTGATGCAGGTGCAACGCCGTCATTTTTCTTCCGCCCACCAGGGAGTGGGCACAGTATCCGGCGCAAATGCAAAGCTATCGTCATCAGGAAGATTGTTCGCGCGGCGGTATTCCTTGTTCAAAGCATGGTATGTCTTATCAGTACCCTGCGCCATATCCAGGCCGAGCCGCCCGGCGCAGGCCTCGATGGCGGCGGGGGAGCCTTCCAGTTCCACAACATCCCCGAAGGGGAGCCTGTCCAGACATACCGTACACGCCTCGAGCCGCCACTCCTCGCGGAGTTTTTCGTATACCAGGGTAACGCCGCATCCCAGAGCATGAAAGGCTTCCGCCAGCGCTGCGGCGTCGGTCACACGGGTTTCGGTCTCCTGCCAGACCTTGTACCTTTCCTTCTCATCGGCAGCAGCCGGAGGACGCTTGAGGGTCATCAAACCATCTGCGCTCTTATCACCAGGTTTTGACGCCATCTGTCGCAATCGGAGCAGAATGTTCTTGGCAAAAAGACTGCGGTCGGGGGTATCAAAAACACGATTGCTTTCAAAATGACCGCCAAGTCGCGACGCCCCTGCCTCTAATAGCTTGTCACGCAAGGCTTTCAGGTCTGCGTTGGTAAATTTGATCTCGATTTCCAATGCCATGGCTCTTATGATACCACAATCCCGCTTGTGAGAAAATGACGCGTATAACCACCCGCCGCCACGTCATTTCACTATTTTCAGGCGCGGGTAAAAAGGAGTCTGCAACGTGCAGAAACTGTTTTTTCTGGCTGTTGCCGGAGGAATTGGCGCTCTCAGCAGATACACTCTGGCCGGTCTGGTGCAACGATATTTCGGCAGCAGCTTTCCCCTTGGAACCTTTGTCGTCAATATCCTCGGCTGTTTCCTCTTCGGCCTGATCTGGAGCATTCTCGAAACACGTCTTGGCCCCCAGTACCGCGTGGTTGTGCTTACAGGCTTCATGGGCGCATTCACCACGTTTTCCACCTACGCTTTTGAAAGCGCGCAGCTATTGCAACACGGGCAATGGGGGTGGGCCATCGCCAATATGGCCGGACAAAACGTCCTTGGTCTGGCGTTGATGCTGGGCGGTCTCGCCCTGGGGCGCGCCCTGTAAGCTCTTAACAATGCAAGGAGTCAGCCATGCAACTACCTGATACTGTAGAATGTCTGCGCATATATACTGGAGAGAACGACAAGCACGGATCGCGCCCCGTGTATGAACTTGTTGTGGAAGAAGCCCGGCGCCAGGGACTGGCAGGCGCAACAGTGCTCAAGGGAGCCATGGGATTCGGTGCAAACAGCCTCGTGCACACGGCCAAGATACTGCGGCTTTCAGAGGACCTCCCCATTGTTGTGGAGATTGTGGACGCCAAGGAAAAGATCGATGCATTCCTGGAATACGTGAACAGCATCCTCAATGAGGGGCTAGTGACCCGGCAGACCGTGGACGTACACTTTTACCGCCACAACAACGGCGGCAAGGGGTGATTACGACCGGCAAAGCCTTACAACCGCTGGGGCAATACTCTCCAACGACATGACCTTGTGCACGCCCCCCAGCTTGATGGCTTCCTGAGGCATGCCAAAAACCACGCAGGAGGCTTCATCCTGGGCAATGGTATAGGCTCCGGCTTCGAACATTTCCTTCATGCCATTGGCGCCGTCATCTCCCATACCGGTCATGATAACACCCACGGCATTGCTCCCTGCATAGCGCGAGGCAGAGCGGAAAAGCACATCCACAGAAGGGCGATGTCTACGCACCAAGGGGCCTTCGCGCACCTCGACATAATAGCGCGCCCCACTGCGTTTGAGCAGCATGTGTTTATTACCAGGGGCGATGAGCGCCTGCCCCCTGAGCATGCCGTCTCCATCTGCAGCTTCTTTCACCGTGATCCGGCACAAGCCATTGAGCCGTTGCGAAAAGGCAGCCGTAAAATGTTCCGGCATGTGCTGCACAATGGCTATTGCAGGGCAGTCACGGGGCATGGCCTCCAAAAAGACACGAAGGGCTTCCGTGCCACCGGTTGAAGCGCCAACAACCGCGACTTTTTCAGTAGTTTGTATCATGGCTTTTGAAGAAGGGCCGGGCATGACGGCGTCCGCGGAAAGCGTAGGCTCCACACGCATTGTCTTGGCCGAGACTTTTTTCAGATGCGCCTTTGCTGCGGCCTTCACTGCGTCGCAAATCCGGATTTTGGATTCTTCCAGAAACTGCTTGGTGCCCACTTTCGGCTTTGTGATGATCTCGACAGCGCCGAATTCCAACGCTTTGAGCGTAGTTTCGGCACCAGTCTCCGTCAACGTGGAGCAAATGACCACAGGCAGCGGATGCTGGGTCATGAGCTTGCGCAAAAAGGTAATGCCATCCATACGCGGCATCTCAATATCCAGCGTAATCACATCCGGCACTACTTCCTCAAGCCTTTTGGCAGCGGCGTAGGGGTCGCTGGCAGTGCCAACGACCTCGATTGCTGGGTCCGAGGACAGGATTTCCCCAAGCGTCTGCCGCACCATGGCAGAATCGTCGACAATGAGTACCTTGATTTTGGCCATGTTGATCAGTTTGCTCCGTTTGCAAAGTATTGGCAATATTGCTCCATAATGCCACCCTTACGGAAAACTGGCAAACCTATTATAATGATGCTGGGAGAAAATGTCGTGATCTGAGAAGAAAGGTCAGCGCCCCTGACGTCCGGCAACAGACTGGATAAGTTGCGGGACATCCAGGATTAACGCCATTGTACCATCACCTTTGATGGTTGCGCCGGATATGCCCTGTACGTCTTTATACAATTTACCCAAACTCTTGATAACGGTTTGGTGCTCACCTATGACGTTATCTACCACAATGCCAACACGGTTGCCTGCAACTCTGACAACTACGATCTGTTCAATGGCAGGACTCTCTCCCGCCACTTCAAACCATTCACGCAACCGGATATAGGGTACAATTTCGCCACGAAGATTCACTATCTGCTCATTGGTGTCGCGCTGCTCACTGTTGATGAGTTCCACACATTCTTCCACCAATGTCAGCGGCATCACGTAATACTCATTTTCCACGACTATTTGCAGCCCATCGATGATGGCAAGTGTAAGAGGCAACTTAACAGTGATGGTGGTGCCTACCCCTTTTTCACTCTGAATGGAAACCGAGCCTCGTAACTCATCGATACTGCGCTTGACCACATCCATGCCCACACCTCTGCCCGAAACATTGGTGACTTTCTGGGCAGTGGAAAACCCGGGCATGAAAATCTGCATCAGGATTTCCTGCTTGCTGTAATCCTGCCCCGGCATGAGCAAACCGCGCTCGATGGCCTTGGACAACACGATATCCGGGTCTATCCCCTTGCCATCGTCGATGATCTGAATAACGACTTCGCCGCCAGAGTGTTCGGCAATGAGCTTTATGTGCCCCACGGGCTCCTTGCCGGCAGCCTGACGCTCGGCAGGTGTTTCCACACCGTGGTCTATGCTGTTGCGCAGCAAGTGCACCAGCGGATCATTGAGGCGCTCAATAACGGTCTTGTCCAATTCCGTTTCAGCGCCCTCAGTCTGCAGGTCGATTTCCTTGCCGAGGTCTGCGGACAGATCACGGACAAGTCGCCTGAACTTGCTGAACGTGGTGCCAATGGGAAGCATCCTGATGTTCAGGGTGGAGTCCCTGAGTTCGTCGCTCAATCGTTCCAGGTCTTCCGCCAGGGTGGTCAACTGCGTATCCTTGCGCTCGCTCACCATCTGGGTCAACTGCGCCTGGACAATGACAAGCTCGCCAACGAGATCCACCAGGTAGTCAAGCTTGTCAGCGGCAACGCGGATGCTGGAAACCTGCTGTTCAGGAGGCTTGCGCACCGTTGTGGAACGCTGCTCGCGTATCTGACGGACGGTACGTTGTTCTTCAAGGGCGGATTCGACCTTTTCCTGGCTCACAGCACCGGATTCCGCCAGCATGTTGCCGATGCGCTTGCGTTCAGCAAGCACGCGCTCCAGCTCTTCAGCACTGATGTCGCCGCGCTCGACTAATATTTCGCCAAGTTTTTTATAGTTTTCTTCCCCATCCAGGCCTTCACCCTGATCAACGGCGCTGACCTGCAGGTCGCATTCGTCTTCCACAAAAAGAAAAACATCATGCACTTCCTGCTCTGTTGCCGCGCATGAAAGCAGCACATCCCACCACGCGTAACAGGATTCAGGGTCCAGATCCTCAAGAACGGGTACATCTTCAAAATGGGGGAAGGCTTTCGCTGTGCCCATCTCATCCAGCTCGTCCAGCTGTAGCAAAGGGTTGTTGCCGAACTGAAAAAAATCCTCATGGGGGCGGAAGCGGATTCTCCAGGTAAGCTGCTCTGCTGCTTCTTCAGGTTCTTCGTCTTTTGCTGCTGCAGCAGCACCAGGACCTGCCACATCGGCAGGCAAAAGCGAACGCAACCCCTGGGTTATGTGCCGGGCTTTGTCTACATCAGGCGCTTCGCCGCTTTCGGAACACGCCAGTAAGTAAACGATATGGTCCCTGGATGACAGGGTGAGGTCGAGCAATTGGCGGGTGACCGCCATATGCCCATTGCGAACGTATTCGAATACACTTTCAACGTCATGGGTAAAAGCCGCGATATCGTCGAACCCGAACATGGACCCTGAGCCTTTGATGGTATGCATGGCTCTGAACACCCTGTCGATGAGGTCCTGATTGTCAGGCTGGTCCTCAAGCTCCAACAGGGCAGTTTCCAACTCGGTCAACAAATCATTGGCTTCTTCAAGAAAAGCCTGTCTGTTCATGTCCTCCTGGGACATGTTCAATCCCCCCCTTCCCTGCAGCCTTTCTTTCCGTAAACACCTGCAGCAAGGTGCAACGGCTCCATGGAACGCATGTACTTACCTTAGTACTTTTTTTACAACTGATAATAACTGATCCGGCTTGAAGGGTTTTACAATCCAGCCGGTGGCTCCGGCGGACTTGCCCTCTTGCTTCTTGGAAGCCTGGGCTTCCGTGGTGAGCATAATGATAGGAATGAATTTGTAAGATGCGTTAGCACGGACATTGCGTATCAGTTCGATACCGTCCATGTTAGGCATGTTAAGGTCAGTGACGATCATGTCCACCTGGCCCTTGAGCTTGGACAGAGCGTCTTTTCCGTCAACAGCCTCTACAACAGTATACCCAGCATTCTTCAATGTAAATCCAACCATTTGTCGAACGCTGGCAGAATCGTCCACAGTCATAATTGTCTTGGACATGTATTCCCCTCAATCACTTGTAATGAAATCAGGCTATATGGACCTGCCTGCGATATTTACTATTAAACTGACTCATAAATGCCTCATATTGCCCTAAAAGGCAATGGTGGGAACCAATGTCGCTTAGAATAGCTCAACATTGTCCATATCGTCTCCCGCATCTTCTTCAGTCGCTGCATTACCGTCGGCAATGTTGAGAACCTGCTCGTGAACCAGGCGTTCGGCATCCATGGTGTAACGCTCAAGAAGGTTCTTAAGCCGTTCAGGACGGTGCTGCTCGTCAGAAGGTGGCGCAAGCTCCTTGGCCTGTTCTTCAAATGCAGCCAGCTTGTCTTCAGCCTCCTGAAGCTGCGCCTCGACCTTCAAATGGAAATCTATGCTGCCGGTAAGTTGTGCAATATCCTGCGCCAGCTCACTGCTTTCATTGACCAGTTGAGAAAAACCGGAAGAAATGGTCCCATCCAACGTTTTGAGATTTGTCAGCAGACCTTTCAGTTTACCCACCATGTCCTGAACCTGGGAGGTATCAAGAAATTCTGCCGCCCTTTCTTTCAGCATTCCGGCAAGATCACTTACCCCATACAAAAGCGAAGACACTTCCTCGGTCTGCCGGCTGGCTTCTTTGGAAAGCTGTTGCACGGACATGGCCAATACACCCATTGCAGCACCCTGCTCACCGGTATGCGCCGCCTTGATGCTTGCATTCAGGGCAATCAACTCTATTTCGGCGCCGACTTCTTCAATATCACTCAAATATTCGCTGATTTCCGCAACGGTGCTGGCGACGGAACTCATGGTCCGGCCGATTTCCTCACCCTGTACGGCAAAATCATTCATGGTGCCCAGCATACCGTCCACTGTGCGCTCAATGGCGACAAGGCTTTTTGTGCCACCGGCAGTATCCTGCCCCACCAGGGAGGTGATTTCATTTTCCATGACCTGGACGCTGGAGACAATACCCGAAAGGTTGTCCTTAAGGGATTCAACAGCATTGACGAACCGCTCCTTGCCGCTCTGCACCTGCAGTTTCTGTATGCTGGCGACATCGGCAACCCAGCCGGCGAGGTCGGCGTTTTCAGGCTGTACGGAAAGGTGTGTTTCACTGTTGTTGAACAAAACACCGCTTACATCGTCCAGGGCCTCTTCCACATGCTCCACTTGCTGCCGCACTATGTCATGAAATTGCAGCATGGAGACAACTTCGCCAATCCGCTGCGAAACATCCTGGGAGGAGCTGGCGATGCTTTCTGTGAGCCCTTCGGAGCTGGAGGCCATGTTCAAAAGTGAGTCAAGATTGCCTTTGATGCTTTGGAAGATCGACTCTGAGCATTTTTCCTGCTGTTGCAACATTTCCTGGGTCTGCTGAATTGCCAGCCTGGCAAGTTCCAGCAAAGAGCGCGCTTGCTGCGTTATCCTTGTTGTGTGCCCGTCGATACGATTACCCAATTTTTCCACGTCATCGGCAAGGGTATGAAAACCACTACCATCCGAACCGAGCCGGGCGCTCTCTATCCGTGTCGAGATTCCCAGCATGTGCAGGTGGCGCACAAGCCGGCCGAACTCGTCCATCAATTCTTCGAGTTCGGTTATTGTCTTGACGATATTACGCAAATCATCAAGCGCCTTGCGCCCGGACAGGGTACTACAGACATTGTGCATGGACTGGAGCTCTACATCAAACCCCTTGATAAGCTCTGCAATGTCCTGCCCGGAAGTGGACTGCAAAAGACCCGAAGCTGTGGATGACAGGTCGCCTGCCTGCATGGAGTAGCGCTGCAGCATATCTCCCAAACGGAGAAATTAATCCTCATGGGCATGTATGCTCTTGGAAAGCAGCTTTTGCAGCACAGGCAAAAACTGCGAACATCTTTCCTTTAGCTGATCGACCAGTTCAGTAGTATTTTCCATATTCTCTGCCGTCTCTTCCCGGATTGGGGATAGACCGGTTGCTCTTCAGCCCATACGCTACGCCGGCACGTGTAAGCGACGAAATCAAGATCAAAGCTAGCGATGAATACACAGTGTACGCAAAAATACAGCATATTGCCAAGGACTATATGCTGATAGAATACTCTTTCTAATTGAATCTAATCTCCGCCCTGGCGGTATTTTCATCCACCGGTTTAACTTTCACGTTCACATGCTCGCCCATGTAGTCCGCCGCACCAAGCAAAATGCCTTCAAAGTAATCGAAAAGTCCCCGATCAGAGCGATACGTCATCACCAGCACATCTCCCTTGTCATCGTAAAAGAACTTTGGAGGTTTAATCCCGGGATAGTCCTTGGTCAGTTGCTGGTGCACCTTGTCGATGGAAAGATAGAGTTCCTTCAGGTTATCGCCCTTGATGTAACGTTTGTACATCTTCTCGAACTGCTTCATGGTGTAGCGCCCGAATTGCAGAAAAATGCTCCGGCTGTCCTTCCCGGTCAGCCCCTCCACCACGCTCGCCATCTGCTTCAACACGACATCGGGGTAGTTGGACGTCGGTAAAAACACGGGGTTGCCCAACGCGTCCTCCATTTGTGTGAAGACCTTGTTCCCGAACTCCAATTTGACGAAATCCTGCATAAGCTTTGGCAAAACGCCCCGCATGCTGCCTTCGGATTTCCACAACTTGTCGTTTTCCGTACTGCCACTGAGTTCCAGGGCCAGGGTCAGAAGCTCCTGCGAGAGCTCCGCCAGATCATGGGTGGCGCTGGCAGTCTGATCTGCCCCCTCTTCAGCCTCCCCGGCGATCAAGGCGATTTCTTCGATACTCTGATTGATTTCTTCTGCAGAAGCGGACTGCTCTTCCGCAGCCGTGGCGATCTGCGCGACTCGCGCGGCCATGTCTTCTATGCGCTCCATGATCTGGCGCAGTGCATCACTTGTTTGATTGGAAAGCTCGTTGCTGGTAACGACCTGACGCTGTGTCTCTTCCATGGAAGTCACGGCGTCCTGCGAACTGTTCTGGATGGTTTTGATGGCCTGCTCCACTTCCTTGGTTGCGACCATTGTCTTTTCCGCAAGTTTACGGACTTCATCGGCAACCACCGCAAAACCGCGTCCGGCCTCCCCTGCACGCGCAGCTTCAATGGCTGCGTTCAAGGCCAGCAAATTGGTCTGATCGGCTATGTCATTGATGACACTAATGATTCTTCCAATCTCTCCAGCCTGTCCGTCAAGTTGTGAAAGAACTTCCGCCAGCTTTTCAGAGGCGGAAGCAACACGATTGCTGCTTTCCAGGGCCTTGGAAACGAGCTCCACACCATCATGCGCTGCGCTCTGGGCTTCATCCGCCGCATGGGAGGTAGCTGAGGCGTTTTGTGCAACCTCAAGAACCGTGGATCCCATCTGCCCCATTGCAGTTGCAACATTCTCGGATTGTGATTTCTGGCGTTGCGCGCCTCTAGCCTGCTCGTCGGCAGAGGCGGACAATTCTTCGGATGCTGAAGCGACACGTTGGGCGACATCGGAGATAGTGGCGCCGGTTGTCAACAACTCCTGTTTGTCTTTTTCAAGCTGCTCTATCTGGTCAATAAACGCGTCCACCGCGCAAAAAGCGGCAACCCTGCCCATGACCGTTCCTTTCTTGTCCGACAAAGGGGCAGCGCCCCCTATTGCATGTATCGTTTTTCCACTCTTCAAAACGAGGGTCAGTTGTTCGCCCTGCATATCATTCTTAAAAGCGTCCCCCCCATTCTGAAACAGCGCTTGGGAGTAATTCTTACCTATAAGATTGCTTTGAGGAACGCCTGCGAGCTCGGCCAGGGGGCGACTGACTGCAAGCAAATTACCACCAGCATCCGTAACAAAAAGTGGCAGGGGTGAGTGCGCTATGCTCTCCATTCCCACTTCAGACGCAGCAAGCGTTTTTTGCAGCGTCTGCATGGAGCTTTGCAGCTCCGGGAAACGGGAGCCAAATTTCGCAACCGCGTCCAGGTCCTGTTTTGCCAAGGCAGGCAAAAGGTCATCTACAACCGCCGTGCCTTCGCGCCCTGCACGGCTGGCAAGGAACAGCGTCACCACGACACCGACAAGGAACGCGGCCAATGCCGCCCACAAAGCACCAATATAAAACGTGCAGAGCGGCAACAAACTGAGCACAATACCGCCTGCTACAACCAGTTTGTTACGTGCTAAAGGACTGCTAGCCATCTATAACCCCCCTTCGGTAATGGGAAAATGAGAATCACATATTTTTCAGAATAACCGGGTACACGTCATGGAGCAAGCAGGAATAGCAACTAGCCGTGAAACAAACTCTGTTGCAGTGTCTGTAATGTATCCACCCAGTTTGCTTTGACCTTTTTACGAGAAGAACCGCCTTCCTGCGCAGGACAGAATATGGGGTCGTAACCCAGCCGGCTGGCCTGGGCAAAACGAATATCCTGTCCAGCAACGGGGCGGATTTGTCCATTGAGATCGATCTCACCCCAAAACACCGATCGTTCAGGCAAGGGGCGGTCGTAATATGAAGAAAGTACGGCAGCGGCCAAAGCCAGGTCCATGCCAGGGTCTTGCAGCCTGAGACCACCCGCAAGCTTGGCGTAAAGGTCCATTTCTCCAAGGTGGATGGACAAACGCTTTTCCAACACAGCCAAAAGCAAATGCAGGCGGTTGGCGTCTACACCAAGGGCAGTGCGGCGGGGGATGGAAAGATAGCTGCGACAAGCCAGCGCCTGCACCTCCACTGCAAACGGGCGCTGCCCGTCCAGAGCCATATTCAAGGCAGTGCCGCTCAGTGCAGGGTTCCGCGCACCCAAAAACAATGTGGAGGGGTCGTGAACCAATTCCATCCCGCGCCCTCCCATGCTGTACACCAGCACATCCAGGCACGGGCCGAACCGGTTTTTAAGCACGCGCAACAAACGAAACGCCTGCTGCCTGTCCCCTTCCAGGTACAGCACGGTGTCCACCATGTGTTCAAGCAGCTTGGGCCCGGCGATCTGGCCATCCTTGGTAACGTGCCCTACCAATACGAGAGCCGTCTCGGCGCGTCTGGCCGCCTCGATGAATTCCGTAGCAACAGCCCGCACCTGTGACACGCTCCCCGGCAGCCCATCCGCACGGGGAGAAACAAGGGTCTGTACAGAATCTGCAACAAGCAGGGAAAGCCCCCCGGCTTCAAGCTGCCGCAGGCCATCCTCTGCGTTGACGGTGGAAAGCGCCAGCAGGTTGTCACCAAGCACACCGAGTCGCTCCGCCCTGGCCCGGATTTGCGGCAGGGATTCTTCACCGGAAAGATAGACTGTGCGATGCCCCCCAGCCGCCACCGCACCTGCAATCTGCAAAAGCAAGGTGGACTTGCCAATGCCAGGGGCGCCGCCCATGAGCAGGGCGCCTCCCGCGGCCAGGCCATTGCCCAGAAAACGATCAAGGGTCTCTTCGCCTGTGCTGAAGCTGCGAACGGATTCTGCGGCAAGACTGGAAAGGGAAACCGCCTCTTGAGAAAGGGGCGCGCCACTTGTATGCCGCTGGGAACGGGAACCACCAGAAGCGACTACACGCTCCTCCATTGTGTTCCATTCCTTACACTTTGGGCATTGTCCGCGCCATTGCGGACTTTGGGCGCCGCACTCGCGGCAGGTATAGACGTGGCGCTCTTTCATTATCCGCCCATTCACCGATGCAGACGGCTATTCCTTGGGCGGATTTTTGGCCGAGACCACCTTGATGCCAAATTCCTGCACGGTCTCCGGTGGATTGTAAAAGGTGACGACAAAAGGTACCTCGCCACCTGGGGGAACATTGGTATTGGCAGTCAGAATACCGACCTTGTTGTTGATAGCGGATTCAAGCTCCTCTTCGGTGAGCATCTGCAACTGATACAGCGAGACAGAGTTGCCGGCGAGAATTTGTTTGTCCTTCACGCTTACGCCGCCAGCATCAAAAAGATTGGCTTCAATAGTGATAAGCTCCTTCGGCGAGGAGAAATTGTTCACCACCTTGCCCTGAACGACGAAAATCTTGCCGACCTTATCATTGTCGACATAATATTGCTTTACGTCCTCCAGAGAAAAATTCTTGATCTGCTCTGTGGTGATGACTTCGTCGGTCTGCGCGGTCTCCTGGCTTTCAGGGGCAACCGTATCGTCACCGCTCATAAAGAAATACCATGCACCAGCGCCGGCCAGCAGCAGCAAAACCGCCCCCATGATTATAGGCAACAGAGAACGCTTTTTCTTGCCGCTGTCCGTCCCCACCAGGGCATCGAGGTCTATTTTCTTGCCGCTTTTTCCCTTCCCCTTCTCATCGCCAAGTGAGAACTCCTCGCGAACGCGGCTGCCGGATTCCTGCTCTTCTTCAAGCGCATCCGCAAAGCTGTCATCTGCAGGTGGTTCTTGAGGTTCTGGTTCCGGAGGGGCAGCTGGAACAGGGGTTTCCTCCAGAGAAAAGGAATCCATGTCGTCTTCCTCAGGGGAGTCACCGTCATCGTCAAAAAGACTATCCAGGCTCTCGTCGCCCAGACCGGCGTCAAAGGGCTCTTCTTCGCCGCCAAAGTCGGTTTGATCCCCCCCGAGAAAATCTTCTGGCTCCTCAGGCTCAGGAGGAGTGGCAGCAGGCGGCTCCAACTGAAAAACGTTGCCGCAAATGGTGCACTTCACCTTGCGCCCAGCAGAAAATTTATCGTCCGGGAAATTGTACTTGGTATCGCAGCTAGGACATTGAAGTATCATCGCAAGCCCGCGTTCAGGTCTTGGAGCGTTTCAGCCGGAAATTGCCGGCAGCGCCACGTCTCGGGCAATACATAGCCCTCTTGTTCAGTGAAATCAACCAGCCGCGCATTACAGCTCCATGAGCATACAGATTTCATCACAGTCCGGAAATTTGGGACATTTCAGACAATCCGACCAGACTTTTTGTGGCAGCACATCCTTGTTCACTTCGGAAAAATCCATCCTGGAGAAAAAGGAGTCCTGATACGTCAGTGTGAAAATCCGGTAAATGCCCAGCGTCAAGGCCTCACTGAGACAAGCTTCCACCAGCCTTTTGCCCCATCCATGCTTCTGCAGACTTTCATCCACAACCAGCGAACGGATTTCACCGAGGTCTTCCCATGTAATGGTCAGGGCGCAACACCCCATTATGTCCCCTGCTCCCAGAGGCGCGATGACGAAAAAATCGCGCAAATGACTG
This sequence comes from Desulfovibrio biadhensis, assembly GCF_055388615.1. Lineage (NCBI taxonomy): Bacteria > Pseudomonadati > Thermodesulfobacteriota > Desulfovibrionia > Desulfovibrionales > Desulfovibrionaceae > Desulfovibrio > Desulfovibrio biadhensis. Next base: position 3,353,711 of record NZ_AP042477.1, on the reverse strand, counting down.
TACAGCTCATTGTAGGAGCGCGGCAACAGCAACCCCTGTTTGGAGAAGTGCATGAGCATGCCATGGATGCGTTTCACATCCTGGACACGGGCTTTACGTATATAGTGTGCAGGTGCTTCACTCATTTTTTGCTAATGGCGTCCAATACTTTTTGCAAATCGTCTTTACTGATGAAACCGTCATGCTTCAGCACCAGTCCACCACGTTCGTTGTAGATGAGCATCTTCGGCAGGGCGGAAACCTGGAAAACCCGGGCAACGTTGTCATCGCCCCAGTATATGGGGTAGTTGAACGGCACCTGCTCCGCAAACTCCTGCAGAGCGTCGCGGTCCTCGTCCATGGAGATCCCCAACATCAGGACCTCGTCCTCGGGGAGAGATTCCCGCAGACTGATGAGTCCGGGTATTTCCACTTTGCAAGGCTGACACCAGCTGGCGAAAAAATTAACGATAACTATCTTGCCCCGGGCAGCGTTAATGGCCTTCAACAGCTCGATGTGCTGCATGCTTTCGATTTCCGTGGTCTTGGCCATGGAATTGCCGCACAGGGGCATGGTCACAAACAGCAACCCGAGAACAAAAACAACGGATATCCCGGCCTTACGTATACAACCCGTAGTACGTGACATGGACACTCCTGGAATAAATCACATTCGTCAGTACGGGAAATTTGAAAAAGCCCCACCCACCCTTGTTTCGGAGGGTGCTGCTTTTTCAAACAACAAGGTTCTGACAAGCATTACGCAGCCAAGTGCAAACCTCTACCATGCACCCGGTCACGAGACAATCCAAAACCCTGCGCCCACAAGGTGACGAATTTATTCTTTAGTCAGCTTTTCGGCAAGGCGTACAGCGCTCACTGCGTCCAGGGAATAACCGTCCGCCCCTATGCTTTCGCAGAACGACTCGGTGACAACCGCGCCGCCGATCATAACCCTTACATCCAAGCCCTGTTCTTTGACCATATCCACCACATCGCCCATGCGCACCATGGTTGTCGTCATAAGGGCGGACAAACCAATAAGCTTGGCGCCATGCTCCTTGGCTGCATCAACAATGGTCTGGGCCGGTACGTTCTTGCCCAGGTCCACCACCTCAAAACCATGGTTGCGTAGCATCAGGTTCACAATATTTTTGCCGATATCATGGATATCGCCTTCCACCGTGGCCATGACTACCACGGTTTTTTCACCTGCACCGGCTTCCTGCTCCAAAAGCGGCTTGATACGGCCAAAAGCCTTCTGCATGGTCTCAGCCGAGGCAATGAGTTGCGGCAGATAGCACTCGCGGCGCTCGTAGCGGTCACCCACTTCGGTAATCGCAGGAATCAGCTTGTCGTTCACCAGGACAAAGGGCTTTTCCCCTGCTTCAAGAGCGGCGTCCAAAAGAGGCAGGATGGCGTCCTTGTCTCCCTGAAGCACGGCGTCTTCAATGGTCTCCACCTTGCGGCCCGCTTTTGCGCCGCCAGAAGCAACACCGCCCCCTTCTCCTGGTGTCCAACTGCTGAAAACATTGATGTAGCTTTCTGCGCGGCTGTCCCTGTCCAGCAGGACTTCACCGGCCATCAACGCTTCACGCAGCAGGGGGGCGCTTGGATTGGCAATGCAGGACGCCAGACCTCTGGCCATGGACATGTTCAAAAAGGCGGCATTCAGCAAGGGGCGCGCTGGCAGCCCAAAAGAGATATTCGACAGACCAAAAACAGTAGGCAAACCAAGAGTATTGGCGCAATAGTCGATTGTCTCAAGGCACGCCTTGGCCGCCTCCGGCTTGGAGGAAACGGTCAGGGCCAGCACGTCGACCATCAGCAGTCGTTTGGGCAGCCCCATGTCCAGGGCTTCCTGCACCAGCTTGTCAATGATCGCTATGCGCTCCGCAGAGGTGACGGGCAAATCCTTTCCCTGCAGCGGCAACAAAATGCACGGCGCGCCATAGCGCTTGCACAATGGCGCAAGATTCTCCATGCGCCCCTCTTCTCCACTGATGGAATTGACGAGGGGCGATCCCGGATAGGCATCCAGCCCTGTGCGCGCTGCATCAGGGTCTGAAGTGTCCAGACAAAGAGGAATCTCGTACCGGGAAATCAATGTCTGCACCAGCGCGGGCAACACGTCCGCCTCTTTCACCATGGGGGCGCCCACATTCACATCCAGAATGGTCGCGCCCATGTCCATCTGTTCCTGGGCAAAACGCAATGCCGTACCGAACTCACCAGCCTGCAGCTCGGCGGTAAGCTGCTTTTTGCCCGTGGGGTTGATGCGCTCGCCTATAAGGGCCACGGGTCTGTCCACCCCAACAGGCACGGAAATCGTGCGCGATGTGAGCACCATGCATTCTTCTTCTACAGCAGCAGGACGAGGCGCACGTATATTTTTCACTGTCTGGGCCAGAGCCCGGATATGATCCGGCCCTGTGCCGCAACAGCCACCAACTAAGGAAGCGCCCAATTCAATGAGCTTGACGCATTTTTCGGCAAAGACCTCTGGCCCCATGCTGAAAACGGTTTCTCCATCCTTGAGTTCGGGGAGGCCGGCGTTCGGGTAGACCATCAATGGCAGGGTCAGGCGTCTGCGCATTTGCTCCACAACCGCAGCGAACTGCTCCGGCCCGGCGCTGCAGTTGGTTGCTACGAAATCCACACCCATGTTTTGCATGGTGTCTATGAAGGTCAGCGGTGACGTGCCGGTCAGACACGCCCCCTGGTCAAAAGTCATGGACACGCCAATGGGCAGATCACATACCTCTCTTGCAGCAACAACCACGGCCCTTGCTTCGGCCAGGTCAAAATGGGTTTCGGCAAGAATGAAATCCGCCCCGCCCTGTACAAGCCCCTTGATCTGCTCGGCAAAGGCTTGAACCAGGTCGCGAAAATTCAAATCGCCCATAGGGCGCACAAAATGTCCGGTGGGGCCAACACCGCCCGCAACCCAGGCTTTATCGCCCACGGCTTCGCGGGCCACTTCGGCCATGCGCCGGTTGAGGGCCACCGTCTCCATTCCTTGGGGCAGCTTGAAGTGCGTAGCGCCAAATGTATTGGTAGTAACGATATTCGCCCCGGCATCGAGATACAGCCGGTGAACGTCTACAATAGTTTGCGGCGAATTCCAGCCGAATTCCTCAGGAGAAGCGCCGGCCGGCATCCCCTTCTGTTGTAAGAGTGTTCCCATTGCTCCATCGGAGACAATAACACATGAATCCTGCAAAGCGGTTCTAAAATCGAGCATTTTTAAAGGTGCTCCGTAAAATTGTGGGTGATTCAGCCCGTGGACCATGTACGTTTCGAGCATGCCGTGTCAGGCGTCTCGAAATCGGCCGTTTCACTGCTTCAGGGACGGACTATCCTGTCCGGCCGGATAAGGTTACCCGGCTCCTCCTGAAAGACGTTGAAAAGGGCTGGCAAAAAATATACGTTGTCTTCTTAGACCAAGATGGCCTTTGAGCAGACCGGAACCTTACGTTAAGCAGCAGCAATGAGCAAGAGGCCTATGCCTGAAGACAAAAACAACGCAAATAAAGCGCACGAGCCCGAAGAAGAACAGAGCCAGGAGGAACTGGAAACCGCTGACCTCGACGAAGATGTGGACGAGGTTGTCGATGCTGACGTGGCGGACGACGGTTCTCTGGACGACGACTCGGATGATTCTGACAAGGAAAGCCCCGGCCCCTTGCACCTGCCCATGCCCTCCCCGGGCAGCGCAACCCAGGTGCGGGACCCCCTGCGCCTTTATCTCCGCGAGATAAACCGCTTTCCCATGCTCGAGCCAGAAGAGGAATACGCGCTGGCCAAGCGTGTTCAAACCCATAACGATCAGGATGCCGCCTTCAGGCTGGTGTCCTCGCACCTGCGGCTGGTGGTGAAAATCGCCATGGATTTCCAGCGCCGCTGGATGCAGAACGTGCTGGACCTCATCCAGGAAGGCAATGTCGGACTGATGCGCGCCGTGCAGAAGTTCGATCCCGAAAAAGGCATCAAGTTCTCCTACTACGCCTCTTTCTGGATCAAGGCCTACATCCTCAAGTTCATCATGGACAACTGGCGGCTGGTCAAGATCGGCACCACACAGGCCCAGCGGAAGTTGTTCTACAATCTGAACAAGGAGCGGCAGCGTCTCCAGGCCCAGGGGTTTGATCCGGACGCGGCCATGCTCTCCCAGAATCTCAATGTCAGCGAAGCACAGGTGACGGAGATGGAGCAGCGCATGGGCGCCAATGACATGTCGCTGGACCTCACCCTTGGCGATGACTCCACAACCACCAGACTGGACATCCTCCCTGCGCTGGAACCCGGCATCGAAGCGACCTTGGCTCAGAACGAGATTTCTCACGCGCTCAAAGAGCAGATCGGAACCATTCTGCCGGAACTCAATGACAAGGAGCGCGACATCCTTGAAACAAGGCTGTTGGCGGAATCCCCTGTGACCTTGCGTGAAATTGGCGAAAAATACGGTATCACGCGCGAGAGGGTGCGGCAGCTGGAAACACGTCTTCTCCAGAAACTCCGTGTTCACTTAACCAAAAATATAGACGATTTTTCAGAGGATTGGATTCCCAACGAGGATTGATGGCCAAGCATGGGGTGCATAGCACCCCGCACAGTGCCACTTTCCACTCTGGGTAAAAGCCTGTACACTTTTCAGAAAGGAATTGTGGGGTTCTGTCTGGCAGAACTCTTTCATAAAAAACAACATGCTTAAATCCTACATTGCCATAGCGGCTGCATTGTGTCTGGCCCTGCTGGTCGGCGCCTGCACCAAGACACTTGAGGAACAGCTCTCTCCCAAGGATTGGGAATTGAGCACCGACGCCAGTTCCACATATTATTACCTGCTTCTGGAAGACGCCAAACGGCAAAACAACAGCACCATTGGTGAGTTTGCCCTGGAAGGTCTGCTGCAGACAGACGCCTCCCCGCAAATTTTCGTGGAAGCGGCTAATTTTTACTGGCACCAGGGCGATGCAGAGCGCACCAAGCAGGTATTGCAGCAAGGGCTGGCGCGCTATCCGGAAAGCCAGGAGCTGGAGCTGATGCTCGCGCAACTGTACCTGGCGGAAAAGCAGCTCGATGACGCTGCGGCCACTATCAATTCGTATCTCGAGAAAAACCCCGATGACATGCTCACCCGCCAGGAACTGGCGGACATTCTGATACGCAATGAACAGTACCAGAAAGCCCTCGATGTTCTCGGCGATATTCCCAAAGACGAGCAGGGGCCGATCATCCTGTATTACCTGGCCAAGGCCCACGAAGGGCTGGGCAAGCGCAACCTGGCCATCAAGCTCCTGAAACAGGCCGTTGCGAGTGACTCCGGCATCATCGAAGCATGGGCCGAGTTGGCCTATCTCTATGAGCTGGAGCAGGATTACGGCAAGGCTCTTGCCACGTATACCCACATGCTCGAAATGGGGGAGTCCAGTCAGGAACTCTGGCTGCGACTGGTGGACCTCAACCTCAAAATGGGGCGCCCTGACCAGGCGCTGGCGCTTGTGCGCAAAGGCCCTGCCGACCTGAGCTTCGCCCTCGGTGCGGGAACACTTTTCGTTGACCAGAACTACTACAAGCAGGCAGAGCAAGTCTTTCTGCCCCTCACCAAGGACAACCCCGAAGCCAAGGAAGTCAATTTCTACCTTGCCTTGCTTGCCTACCGCGGTGACAAGAACCTGGACAAGGCCATTTCCCTGCTGGAAAAAGTGCCGCACGACAACCGATTCTACAGCAGAGCCCTGCGATTCCGTGCGCATTTGCTGTGGGAGCGCGGTACCAGTGAAGACAAGGCTGAAGCCCTGCAACTGGCCCGTGAAGGCCGCGCCATGTTTCAGGACGATGAGGAATTCTGGATTCTCGAAGCGAGCCTGCTCGAAGATCAGGAAAATCTCAGCGACGCCCTGAACGTCCTTGAAGTGGCGCTCAAAAAGTGGCCGGACGAGCCTGAACTGCTGTTCCTTTTCGGTGTGCTTCTGGACAAGACAGACCAAAAGGATGAGGCCCTGGCGGTGATGGAACGCATCGTCACCATTTCCCCTGACCATGCCGATGCGCTCAACTACCTGGGCTATACCCTTGCCGACCGCAACCAGCAGTTGGACCGCGCCTACACGCTTTTGACCAAGGCCAAGCGTCTGAAGCCAGACAACGGCTACATTCAGGACTCCATGGCCTGGGTGCTCTACCGCATGGGGCGTTTGCCCGAAGCCTGGGAAGAAATTCAGCAGGCAGTGAAGCTTGCCGATTCCGATCCCATTATATGGGAGCACTACGGTGACATTGCCGCCTCTTTGGGCAACATCCAGGAAGCACGCACAGGGTACGAGAAGTCGCTTACGCTGAACCCCGAGGATCCTGAAGCTGTTCGACGCAAGCTCGAGGCCCTCTAACCAACCATTTTGCGGAGCATGATGCTGCAACCAACGCGCCCCTCCGCCCTTGAAGGCCTGACACGCTCTTGCAAAGGTCCGTTTATTGCGCTTGGCCTCCTGCTGGTCTGTGCGCTGCTCGCATCTTGTGCGCCCAAGACGCCACCTGCGCCAATTGCGGAAGAAGGCGCAGCAGCACCCCACCCCGATGCGGTTTGGGCGCTTTTTTTGAAGGACGCCCCTGCTGCGGCTGATGCAGAAGGCTTTTCCGCCAGCGCATCCTTGAATTATGCAGGCCCCCAGGCAAAAAGCCGCGTCTCTGTTTCCTTCTGGGGGAACCTCAACTACCCCTTGCGGTTGGACCTGCGCGCGGGGCTGGGCTCCACGGTTGCCCTGTGGCGTGAGGACATGGGAGAGTTCATGGCCTATCTGCCCGACAAACAGACGGCGTATGTCCATCAGGACGGCCGCCTTGGCATGGCCGCTTTCGGCATCAACCTGCCGTTCACCCTGCGCGAACTGGCCCTGCTCATTTGCGGGCGGTTTGCAGAGTTGATGCCCGAGCATTACCTTACCGTCAGACGCACCAATGAAGGACTTTACCTTTTTACGGTTGCTACGGGCGGCCGACGCTTTTCCGTGGAGTTGACCGCTGCGGGCGTACCTGTGGGCATGCGTACTCATGAATCAGATCCCTGGAGCATGGAATTCAGTGGATCGTTGGAGGATCAGGGGCTCCCCTCCCTGCCGCAAAAAATCCGCATGCAACGCTCGAGCGGTGAACGCGCCATAGTTTTCATCAAAGAGCTCGAACTGAAAAACGAGCCCTGGCCTGTGGACGCGCTGACCCTTGAACTCCCCCCTGAAACCAGGGTGCTTCTTCTGAAAAACACCGCCGACGGGTAACAATAACGACGCCAACCGGAGAACGGGACAATGTCTGGAATCAATGCAGACGCGCCGCGTCGCGGCATTATCAGCAATTTTTATTTGGGTATCCGTGTCATCTTCAGTGAGCTTTCCTGGCTGGGCCTGAAAGGCCTGCGCGCCTGGGAACTGCAACAACTGAAAAAACGTCTGGCGCAGGAGCATACTGCCCTGGGCATTGCCGTGGCCGCGGACTTGAAAGGGCGTGAGCCCGAATACGACCTCGGCAGAAAGGTCGAGCTGCCTGCTCTTGGCGACGACAGCGTCCTAGCAATGAAGCAGGTCCGCTTTCTGGAAACCGAAATAGCGCATTTGCGCAGCGAACGTCAGACCATGCGTCAACAGTTCGAAGCCAGGCTTCGGCGAAAGTTCGGGCTGGCGTAACACATCGTTTTTAAGCACGCGAGGGAGCTTTCCCCAATGGAATCCCGAGCCCTTCTGTCCAACATGAATCAACGTGCCACAAACCGGGCACTGATCCTGAGGTGAACCATGTCCCAACGCATCCACATTGCATCTGACCACGGGGGCCTTACCCTGAAAAGCCACCTTGTCAAGCATCTGCAAGACGCCGGTTACGAAGTGGTGGACCTTGGTCCGGATTCCACAGCGAGCACGGACTACCCCGTTTTCGCCCACAAACTTTGCGACAGCGTGCACAGCGAAGGCTCTCTGGGCATCCTGATCTGCGGCACTGGCATCGGCATGAGCATGGCCGCCAACAAATGCCCCGGCATACGGGCAGCACTCTGCACCAACGAATACATGGCCCGCCGCAGCCGCCAGCACAACGACGCCAATGTGCTTTGCCTGGGTGAACGCGTGCTGGGGCTGGACGTTGCCGAAAGCATTGTTGACGCCTATCTGGAAGCGGCATTCGAAGGAGGGCGCCACCTGCGCCGTATCGAACAGTTCAAGTAACCCACTTCTCTTGCCCGAAGGGGGCGCCATGGCCGTTGAAATTCCAGAACAAAACTTTGCAATGGATTTGGTGCGTGTCACTGAAGCCGCAGCCATGAGCGCCGCACGCTGGCTGGGCAAAGGCGACAGGGAATCCAGCGACGGTGCGGCTGTGGACGCCATGCGCACCACCTTCAATGCCCTTTCGATCCAGGGCACCGTCGTCATAGGCGAAGGCGAAAAGGACCGCGCGCCCATGCTGTTCAACGGCGAAAGCCTGGGCAGTGGCAGCGGCCCCGCCGTGGATGTGGCCGTGGACCCTGTGGAGGGAACGAGCCTGCTGGCCTATGGTCGCCCGAATGCCATCAGCGTGGTGGGAGTAGCGCCGGCCGGCAGCATGTTCCGCCCCGGCCCGAGTTGGTACATGCAGAAGCTTGTCGCTCCTCAGGAAGCACGGGACGTGGTGGACCTGGACGCTCCGGTTTCCAGGAATCTTGAGCGCGTGGCCAAAGCCCTGGAGAAGGACGTAGACGACCTGGTTGTCTTTGTGCTGGACAAACCCCGCCACCAGCGCCTGATCCAGGCGATACGCGAAGCTGGAGCCCGCATTCAATTGCATAGCGACGGCGACGTTGCCGGCTCATTGATGGTGGTAAGCCCCAATGCGGAAGTGGACCTGATGCTGGGCACCGGCGGTACGCCGGAGGGCGTCATAACGGCCTGCGCCCTGCATGGTACAGGTGGGTGCATGCTGGCGCGCCTTGATCCGCAGACACCCGAAGAGCGTCAGGCAATACTCGACGCAGGTGTTGATCCAAACGCCATGCTCACCGAAAAAGACCTTGTGGCGTCGGAAGACAGCTTCTTCGCCTGTACGGGCATTTCATCCGGCTCATTATTGCAGGGCGTAAAATTCACAGGCAAAGGCGCCGTCACACATTCCCTGGTCATCCGCGGCAAGACCGGCACAGTGCGCTTTATCGAAAGCCATCATGACTGGAGCCGGCTCATGCGCATCAGCGCCTTGCCTTATGATTAAGACGCCTTCAATTACAGCGTACTAGACAGGTGTAAAGCTCCTGAATAAATAAGGGGCGCCCCATTCCGGACGATGAGGACGTTGCAAAATCTGTATGGAAGACCATTACTGTTGCGCTATTCCCTGAACGACACAAAACAACTCAGGGAGCACAGGCACACAAACGCCTGTCAGAACAGCCGCTTCGCCCTCCAAAATAGTTCAGAAGATACGCAGGCCTTTACGGCCAGCCGCATGGTGGGCACAACCACCGCGCGGCTGGCGGAAAAAGCCCCCTTACTGTTTTGCGTGCGAAAAGCTACTCTTCTTCGTCATCCAGCCAGGTGGAAAGAATATCAATAATCTTTTGGGCCTGATCCCTGCTGGAAATGGTGAATTTCGACTGCGGGCGATAGGTTCCCTGCATCTTGCGATAACGACGGATCACGAATTTAACCGGTCCGTATTCACCTTTTTTGCGGTCCATGTCCTGATATTTGAAAAGAATGGTGCTCCAGGCGCCTTTGGTCAGAACCTGTTTATCCAGCTCCTTGACCACAAGTTGCCCGTCTTCTTCATAATTCACAGTCAATTCATCAATGGTTTCTGCCATGCAGTCCCCCTTTTTCTGTTTAGGTATATACCCCTGAAAGGGCCTTCATTCTTTGCGTGCTAATGGCTATAGTTCGCATTGGCTTTTGCTGCAAACGGGTGCGCATGCTACCCAATGCCCAGAGCAGGGGCAAGCGCCCCATGCCTGAAGACAAAACCGGGGTTTCCAAATAAAAAAACGCTTTCTGCCAGGAACACCACTTTCACTTTTTTTCAAACAAGATGCGCGCGGTATTTCCTGGAACCAGATAAAAAACTACATGATAAGACCATGCCCAAGACACTGCCCATAATCATGCTCATCACCGCGGGTGTTCTGCTTCTTATAGTCGTCTTGCGGCTTTTGTTTGCTGCTGTACGCGCGAGTGTTGTCAAAGATGTCTGTACACGCGTCGATACCAGTCAGGCCATCAAGGCCGCCGGTTTTGCCAACTTTTACGGCGTTCTTTCTAAGGGTATGACCCAGATTCGCGGCAACGGTTCACTTGTGCTTTTGCCAGATAAATTGTTTTTTCTCCAGGCGGTTCCCAGGCGCGAAGTCAATATTCCCCTGGAAAAAATATCGGAACTCTCGACGCCATCGAAATTTTTGGGCAAACTGAGCCTTCGCCCCTTACTGCGTGTGGATTTTACCACAGAATCCGGCCCTGATGCAGCCGCCTTCCTCGTCTCCGGCCCCACAGATTGGATAGCTGCCATTAAAACCGCCCAAAACAAGGCATCCTGAAAACTACCTCCCATGACACTGCTCTCCCTGCTCCCTCTTGGCAAAGTCTTACTTGCCTTTTTCGCCATGCTAGCCGGCATCCGACTGCGCATCGGCCTTGCCCTTTCCATCATCATTGGCAGCATTCTGCTGGCCCTGCTTTTCGGCATGGGTCTCATCGAATGGGGGCAGGCCGCAATTCAGGGCATTTTCCAGGAACAGACCCTTTTCCTGGCGTCCATCGTCGCCTTGATACTGGTATTTTCCGATCTCCTCGATCACAGCGGCCAGGCCGGGCGACTCCTGGATGCACTTTCCGGACGCATCCGCAAGCCGAGGCTTTCCTTGGCTTTTTTTCCAGCGCTTATCGGCCTGCTGCCAATGCCGGGGGGAGCTGTTTTTTCCGCCCCCATGGTGCGAACTATGGCAGAAAAGCTTGAAAAGCGGCGCATCATGACAAACGTGTCACCGGTGGATCAGGCCTTGATAAACTACTGGTATCGCCACATCTGGGAACTGGCCTGGCCGTTGTACCCCGGTGTCATCCTCGCGGCATCGCTATCTGGCATCGGGCTTGTCCACCTGGCATTCATACTTTCCCCTTCGCCCATCATAGGCCTAATTGCAGGGTGGTATTTTGTCTTGCGCCCCGCCACCAGCGCTCTTGCAGAGGCAGAAGGCAACGAGCAAGAGCACCTTCTCCAGCCCATTGCCCCCCCTGCTCCATGGAGTAAAATTCTGCTTGAAGGCGCCCCCTTGTTGGTAGCCATCCTGGGAGCCATTGCATTGGAGGTGGGCATATCCCTGCTTGCCCCCGACATGCCATTCGAATGGGGTGTCATTGCCGCGCTGCTCGGTGCGATTACCACCAGCGCCCTGCAAAACAAAGTGAGCCCCCTGACCATTGCCGGCTTTTTCACACGCCGCCATTTGCTGACCATGATGTCGGTGATCGTAGGTATTTTCGTTTTCAAGGAAGTGCTGCAAGTATCAGGCGCGGTGCATCGCCTTGCAGAAACTGCAGGAGGCGACGCAGCCCTTTTCGGCGCTAGTGTGATCCTGCCTTTTTTCGTGGGCCTGGTGTCCGGCATAAACATGGCCTTTGTCGGAGCGGCCATGCCTCTTGTGCTGGCGCTGGTGCAGCAATTGGGGCTGCAGGGAGAACTCCATGCCTGGGTGACGCTGACAATGTTTGCCGGCTACGCCGGCGTCATGGCTTCCCCCCTGCACCTGTGCTTCATCCTGACCTGCCAGTTTTTTGATATCGAACTTTCCAAAGCCTGGCGACGTTTGCTGCCGCCCTGTTTTTGCCTGGTCATCGGCGGCCTTGCCTATTTCATGCTGCTGCGCGCCTTCAGTTGACCCATGGAAGCGCCAGTCTGACCACAGCAAGGCAAGCCGCCAGACTCGTTGCCAAAGGTGGTTCCGTGCTTGACGCAAATTGATGAACCTTCTATTTTTGTTTTTGATTTCAAAGCACAAAATACATTCAAGGAGCACCCCATGGTCAATGCTATTGTATTGATGCAAGTGGACCCCAAAAAGGTCAATGAAGTCGCAGAAGCTTTGGTCGATATAGACCATGTCAGCGAGGTGTATTCAGTCGGGGGGCGCTTCGACATCGTTGCCATCATCCGCGGCCGCGACAATGAAGACATCTCCAACATCGTTACACAACGCTTTCTAAACATCGAAGGTATACGCTCCAGCGAGACGCTTATCGCCTTCCGAGCTTATTCCCGACACGATCTTGAACGCCTTTTCGCCATTGGTGAAGAATAACGTTCACGCCATAACGTGAGCGGCGCAAGCCACCTTTTACACACCTTATAATGTGTAAGCTGATTTGAACGCCGTAAGCTCAATTTGCCGACCATGCTGCATGACTGTGCGTGATATGAGTAACACCTGCCCCATGTGGGGGCATTTCATTACCGTGACATGCCAAAACGGAGGCGACAAATGAAGAAACTGACCGGTATTGCAGGCATCCTGGCCTTGAGCGCCCTACTGTTTTCCAGTGCGTTGCCAGCCTTTGCCGCGGACGCGGTAAAAATGGACTGTAACGCCATTTATCCCGACACCAACTTCCACACCAAGGGCGCCCAGAAATTCGCCGAACTGGTGAAAGAGTATTCAGATGGCAGTGTTTTGATCACTGTGCATCCCGGCGGCAGCTTGGGCTTCAAAGGTCCTGAACTCCTGAAAGCCGTGAAGGACGCCACCTTGCCCATGTCTGACATCCTTATGGGCGTTGTCTCGGGCAGCGATGAAATTTTCGGCCTTTCCACCATCCCCATGCTGGTGGCGTCCTACGACGAAGCCAAGGCCTTCTATGCAGCGGCCAGGCCCTACTATGACAAAGCCTGCGAAAAGTGGAACCAGAAACTTCTATACGCAGCGCCATGGCCTCCCAGCGGATTGTTCACCAACCACACCATTGCCAAGGTTGCCGATCTGGACGGCCTCAAGATCCGCACCTACGACAAGAACGGCGCCGAATTTCTGAAGCGCTGCGGCGCCAGCCCGCAATCGCTGCCATGGGGCGAAGTTTACACCGCCCTTTCCACTGGCCTTATAAACTCCGTGCTGACGTCAGCCACCTCGGGCAAGGACGGCAAGTTCTGGGAAGTGCTCAAACACTTTACCAAGATCAACTACTCATTCCCCTTGAACATGATGACCATCAACCTGGACTACTGGAAATCCCTTTCTCCCGAGCAGCAGGATGCCGTACTCAAAGCGGCTGCTGCAACAGAAGAAGCCCAGTGGAAGGCATCGCAACAAAGTGTTGTGGATTCTCTGAAGATTCTTGGCGACAATGGCATTGTCATTGCCGAGCCAAGCGCCGAACTCAAAGACCAGTTGCACAAGATAGCTGCTGATATGGCTGCTGATATGAAGGCCAACGCCGGAGACGATTTCAAGGCAGCACTCACCGCGTTTGGAAAATAGTTCGAGATTCAAATGACGAAGCTGCTTACCCGCCTGGATGGCCTCGGCCGCGTATCCCGCGCCGGGGCCTACCTGGCTTCTTTTTTCATGCTGCTTATCGTTGGCCTGATTCTGGTGGAGATTCTGGTCCGAAGCCTTTTCGGATCGTCCACACAGATTGCCAGCGAATATAGCGGCTATTTCATGGTCGCCCTCATCCTGCTTGGGTTTGCAGAAACGTTTCGTTCCGGCTCCTTTATCCGCATCGAGCTATTGCTTCCACGTCTTCCCAAAAAAGTCGCCAAGGTGGTGGAAATCCTGGCGGCGCTGTTCTCCCTTGCCATTACGATATACGCCCTCTGCTATAGCATCGATATGGTGCGTGAGAGCTTCACCCTGGACATGCGCGCCGACACAATGGCCGAGACGCCCTTCTGGATTCCGCAAATGGCACTGCCTGTGGGGCTTGTGCTGCTGGCCATGGAAATAGTTTTGTACATACTGCGGAGGGTGCGGCCATCATAAGCGATCCGTTGCTCCTCTCCGTGGTGCTGGTGGCCATCATGTTCGGCCTTCTGCTCTTAGGCATGTGGATTGGGTTTGCCCTGTTCGCCTCGGGCATTATCGGCATGCTGTTGTATCAGATCAATCTGCCTCCGACACTTTCCATCTGGGATAAGATCGGCGACCTGTTGGCAAATTCCATCTGGAATTCGATGAACTCATGGGCGCTGACGGCACTGCCTCTTTTTGTCCTCATGGGGGAAATTCTATTCCGCACCGCCATCTCCACTAAACTGCTCAATGGCCTGGCTCCCTGGCTGACGCGTATTCCTGGTCGCCTGTACCATATCAATGTAGTGGCCTGCTCTCTTTTTGCTGCAGTCTCGGGGTCCAGTGCGGCCACCACGGCCACGGTAGGCAAGATCACCCTGCACGAGCTGAAAAGCCGCGGCTATGATCCCAAACTGGCCATAGGTTCACTGGCTGGGGCGGAAACACTGGGCTTTCTAATCCCGCCCAGTCTGATCATGATCATTTATGGCGTGCTTTCGGACACGTCCATTGGCAAACTGTTCATCGCAGGCGTTCTCCCCGGGTTTGTGCTTGGAGGCATGTATATGGCGTATATCGCGCTCCAGTCCCTTCTGCACCCACATATCCTTCCGGAGGCGCGTGAATCCTATAGCTGGTCCGAACGGCTGGCCTCACTCAAGGACCTGCTTCCCGTCTTTCTGCTGATAGGTTTGGTGCTCGGCGGCATATATGCGGGCTGGACAACCCCCACTGAGGCAGCGGCAATAGGCGTTCTCGGCGCTCTCGGCATAGCCGCCATGTTCCGTAATCTTTCCTGGGAGACATTCAAGACAGCGCTGCTGGCCGCAGTAAGAACCAGCACCATGATCTGCTTTATCATTGCAGGGGCCGCCTTTCTTTCCCAGGTGGTTGGCTTCATCGGCATCGCACGCGCCATAAGCATGTACATCACCTCTCTGGGGTTATCGCCCTACATGCTCATCCTGGTACTCGGCTTGATGTACCTTTTTCTTGGTATGATCCTGGACGGCATTTCCATTGTCGTCATGACACTGCCCATTGTTTTGCCCATTGTTGTGGCGGCCGGCTTCGACCCATTGTGGTTCGGCATTTTCGTCGTCATCATGGTTGAACTATCCCAAATCACACCGCCGGTGGGTTTCTCCATCTTCGTGATCCAGCACATTGCGCAGACAAATGCCGCAACTATTTTACGCGCCACCTTCCCTTTCTTTTGCATTATGGTGCTGATGGCCATCCTTCTTTGTATCTTCCCCGACCTCGTATTCTTTTTGCCCCAGCAAATGATAGAGTAACGTAACTCTATTCTCTTCCACCACATTTACCCTCAATTTTAGGAGGGATATTATGCCTCCCATTTTACTACAAAATGAGAGCCCCCAACTGCTTTTTCTTCTCTGTAGCATTCACATTTAATGGATAATTATAAAGATAATAATTGCAAAAACCTTGTAATAGAAATTAAAATGAGATAATTTGTATAATTATCGTCAAATCGGAAACGCATATATTCGCTTATAAAGTAGCTTTGTATTTAAGCAATAGATGCAACAGACTACAGACTATTTTATATTCACTAGGCACAGAGGGGAAAATCTTGAAAAAATTTCTACACCATATCAACAGCGTTATTGCATTGGTACTAGCCGGCAGCATCGCAGTTGTTCTTGTCGTCAGCGTCAGTTTTGTCAGCAGAAGCAGCTATAACACCGTCCTTCAGAACCAGATGCAAGTCATGGAGGAATTGGTAAAACAAATCACGCTTAACACACAACGATACATAACAAATATAGAAGAGCTTGCCCAAAGTCTGGCAATACAAAATACAATAGAAGATTCACTTCTTTCCAAGTCCAATACCGCTGCAGTTGAAACTCGTTTGAAAGAACTTTTAAGCCTATACAATAACTATTGGGCCATTTTTATATTCGACACTCAAGGCAAGGTTATTGCCGGTTTCAACGCCAACGGAGTGTCTCTGGCGGGAGAAGATCGTTCATCTCGCGATTATGTAAAGGAAATACTTGCTGGCAAAGATGTCTATATTTCTAAAAGCATTTTTGAAGCAAAAAGCTCCGAAGAAGACATGCTCGTCATGGGTGCCAGCGCTGCCGTCAAAGACAAGTCGGGCAAAACCATTGGTGGTGTTGCTGCATTTCCCAATTGGAAAGAATTTACCGATCAAACCCTCGACCCTATTCGCATAGGTGAGAATGGATACGGTTTCATCATAGATCAAAAAGGCGTCATGCTCGCACATGCAGTGGATAAAAAACTTGTCATGCAGGATTTGCACAAGATCGATTTTATACAAATGGCAATCAAGGGAAAAAAAGGGAGCCAACCCTACGTATGGGAAGGCCGTGACAAGCGTATGAGCTATGCCTCCGTTCCGGCCACAGGCTGGATTGTCTGCATGACTGCGTATGAAGATGATCTCGCAGCTGCAGCCATCAAGCAAAGCAACTTCCTTATTGTCGGTGGCATCATCATCGGTCTGCTGCTCATTGGCGGCCTCATGCTCATTCTCCGCAAAGTCGTCATCTCACCAGTCAACCGCATTCTCGCCTTCTCCACCTCGGTTGCTGGAGGAGACTTTTCCGCCAAGCTTGAAGGCACCTACCATCTTGAATTCGCCATTCTGGCCGAGAAAATCCAGCATATGGTCGATGAACTCAAAGAAAAACTCAGCTTTTCCCAGGGAGTGCTCGAGGGTATCGTGCTCCCCTGTCTCGTTGTAGATAAAAACAACCGTGTCACATACGTGAATCAGTCGCTTTTAGATATTCTGGAAAGACCGGGAACGCCCAACGATTTTCTGGGGCAGACCACTGGTGAACTGATTTACAACGACGCCCACAAAGATACCGCAACAAACAAGGCCATCCAGGAACAGCGCTCCATACAAATGGAAGCTGTCCTTGAGAAATATACCGGCGGGGAGATCATTGTCATGGCCTCTTCAACGCCCTTTTTCGATATGGACGGCACCCTTGCCGGTTCCGTGGCCATCTGGGTGGATATGACGGACCTTCGCAAGCAGCAGAAGCAAATAGAAGAACAAAACCAACGCATAGCCACCGCCGCACGCAATGCCGAGGAAATCTCACAGAACATGGCCTCCGCTGCGGAAGAGCTTTCTTCCCAAATAGAGCAAGCCAGTCGGGGGGCGGATATTCAACGGGATCGTACTGCAGAAACGGCCACTGCCATGGAGCAAATGAACGCCTCTGTTCTGGAGGTGGCCAGAAATGCCTCCGATGCAGCAGAAGGCGCAGATGCCGCCAAGCTCAAGGCGCAGGAAGGCGCCGACATTGTCAGCCAGGCCATTACTGCAATCAAGAGCGTGCAGGAAAGCGCCAGCCATTTGAACAAGGCCATGCAGAACCTTGGCGGCAAGGCGCAAGACATCGGCCACATACTGGGCGTCATTAATGACATTGCCGACCAGACCAACCTCCTGGCGCTCAACGCTGCCATCGAAGCAGCCAGAGCAGGTGAAGCAGGAAGAGGATTCGCCGTTGTCGCTGACGAAGTGCGCAAGCTGGCGGAAAAGACCATGAACGCAACCAAGGAAGTCGGACAAGCTGTCCACGACATTCAGGTTGTGACCAATGAGAACATTCAGGCGACGGAAGCCGCTGTCGGCGCCGTTGATCAGAGCACTGAACTGGCTGGGCGCTCCGGCGAAGTTCTCAGAGAGATTGTCGACCTTGTCCAGCAAACCTCAGATCAGGTTCGCTCCATTGCAACCGCAGCAGAGGAACAATCTTCTGCAAGCGAACAGATCAACCAGGCCAGCGAGGAGGTCAACCGCATATCCTCCGAAACCTCCCAGGTCATGCTCGAGTCCTCCAAGGCTGTGCAGGAAGTTGCCGGACTGGCGCAGCAACTCGACACTGTCATCGGCAGCATGAGCAGCAAATAGCCCACAAGCGAACGCCCTGTTGCGCAAACAGCAGGGCGTTCGTTTTTTCCCGCTCTCGTACATATCTTCTGTCTTCCACAATTTCCCCCTGCGCACACCTCATGCAGCCTGTCGTAACAATACGCTAGAGCCTGCATATACATTGACATCTCACCGGTCATGTGCTGTCTTATTCAGTATGAAATTGTTTGAGAAAGTTTTCTTTCCAAGCATTATGTAGACTTTGCAGACGCTTTTGCAGCACTCGATTTACTTCAAGCCGTTATCCAAATTGTACTCTTCATTCTGCCTACAAAAATCGGGGGCACTGTGAGCGATAAAATCATCCTTGTCTGTGGCGGCGCCGGCTATATCGGCTCTCATATGCTCAAGATGCTCCATGGGCGTGGCTACACCCCTGTGTGCTTTGACAATCTGAGCACAGGCCACAGCGAAGCAATCAAATGGGGGGAATCCATCCAGGGTGATCTGCTGCGTGAGGAAGACCTCGACAGGGCGTTTGAGAAATTCAAAGTAAACGCAGTGATGCATTTTGCAGCGCGGAGCATTGTTCCCGAATCCGTCCACAACCCTGAACTGTATTGGCAAAACAATGTTGCAGGCGCAATAAACATGCTTGCCGCCATGCGGCGACATGGGGTCGAGCGTCTCGTTTTTTCCTCTACGGCAGCGGTGTATGGCCCTCCGGAAACCCAACTCCTGTCCGAGGAGCACCCAACTCGCCCTGCCAATCCGTATGGCGTCACCAAACTGGCCATGGAGCAGGCCATTTCGAGTTTTGCCGCGGCCTACAAACTGCGGGCAGTCTGCTTTCGTTATTTCAATGCTGCAGGCGCAGACCCCGATGCAGAGGTGGGGGAATCCCACAATCCTGAAACGCATCTGATCCCAAACGTCATTAAATCGCTGCAAAAAGGAGGCTCGCCCCTCACCGTTTTCGGGGATGATTACGACACGCCTGATGGCTCCTGTGTGCGGGATTACATTCATATAAACGACATTTGCAGCGCCCATCTGATGGCCCTGGAATACATGGAGCAAACACCCGGCAATACGGTATTCAACCTCGGCAGCGAGACCGGTTTCTCTGTCCTTGAGATTATCAACGCGGTGGAGCGTATTTCCGGCCAGTCCGTGCCGCACACCATGGCGGAACGCCGCCCTGGCGATGTTGGCAGGCTAGTGGCAGACAGCAGCAAAGTACGGGAGGCGCTGGGATGGAAACCAGAACATTCTCTTGACGAGATTCTGAGCACGGCTATTGCCTGGCATGCGCAACAACCATACTGAGCTGGTTTTTATCCACAGAGAAACTGGCACAAAACATTTTTCGAGACTCACCGCCAGGTGGCGAGGCGCCAGGGCGGACGTTTCGCAGATACATCAAGAAATACTATAAATACTTAACAACTATTTTTTCAACTACTTAGAACAGGAAAAACCGCTATATCATTCAGCGTTTTTGTATTATTGCTTCACACAGGGGGATAAGGTCGTGTAAGATAGGCAAATTGCTTTTACACGACTATTCATAGTATTTTCGCACAAAAACAAGATTTGCACGAACAACATCCCACATAGCTAATACTATGGGTAACTGTAGACAATAATGTACCAAAAACAAGTAGAATACCTTATCAATCTTATGATTGTCGGCGATGGCCTCATCATCATCGCCTCAGGCTATATTGCGCGTGAACTTCGCATGCGTTTTGGCGAGCCTAACTGGAGCATTGAAGAATCATTATTTGTCGGCACAATTTTATTTGTCATGTTCCTGAACAGCTTTGTCATGGGACATCTCGGGTTATATTCCGATCGCCGTACACAATCACTTTATGCCACCATCAAGAAGGTTTTTTTTGCTTTATTCGTCGATTTTTCACTCCTCAGTCTTGCTTTCATCATTGCCCGCGTAGAGGGTTTTTCGCGCCTTTTTCTCGTATTATTTGGTGGCACAACATTTGTCTTACTGCTTCTTTCCCGTATCCTTTTTGAATATTATGTAGATCGCCATTTGCGCTCTTCCTTCAACAGCCGCAAAATTTTGCTGGTTGGCGAGGGTGATCGCGTTTCCTACGTTGCCTCCGCATTAGGTCGTCAAAAAAGCTGGGGCCACGAAGTCATTGGGTACCTAAGTACTGAGGAGAAGCGCTATGAGCAGGCGCTCATCCCTGAAATCGGCAAAATAAACGATTTTGAAAAGCAACTCTCCGAAACGAATATTGACGAGGTTATTTTTGCCCTGCCTCCAAAATCCGAGGTAATGCTCACTCCGTATATCAGCGTTTGCGAAAAGCTGGGACTGGACTACCGCATCATACCAGCGATGTACGACCCCTTTTCCGATCGCGTTCTGACTGTAGAATCAATACAGAACATTCCCACATTGATGTGGCACACCATACGCATCAATCCATCCGGCCTTTTACGCAAGCGCATTTTGGACTATGCCGTCAGCAGCATCGGCATGATTTTCATGCTTATTACGTATCCTTTCATTGCGTTGGCAATAAAAATTGATTCCCCAGGGCCTATTTTTTTCAAACAACCGCGTATGGGCCAAAACGGGCGTATCTTTCACATTTACAAATTCAGAACAATGTATATTGACGCTGAAACAAGGAAAAAGGAGCTTTTACAGAACAACGAAATGCAGGGACTCATGTTCAAGATGGAGAATGATCCCCGCATCACCAAGGTGGGGCGTTTTCTGCGCAAGACATCTCTTGATGAGTTTCCCCAATTCATCAATGTCATGCGTGGTGAAATGAGTGTGGTGGGAACCCGCCCTCCGACCCTGGACGAGGTAAGCAAGTACGAATTGTGGCATCGCCGCCGCGTGTGCATGAAGCCAGGGATCACCGGGCTCTGGCAAGTGAGCGGCCGCAACAAGATTACCGATTTCAATGAAGTTGTGCGACTGGACCTGGAGTACATCGACACCTGGTCCCTGGGTCAGGATATCGGCATAATAATCAAGACGATCAAGGTTGTTTTTCTACGCACTGGCGCAAAATAGCTCGCTGCGCCCCCCCTTTATCAGTGCCACTGAAACACCCCATCCAACCGGCTATTCCCCGCTCAATGCCTGTGCTGCCAGATCGTAGAGCAGAACGCTTTCCTTCGCATGTGCAGCCGCCTGTAATGTCGCACGGCGGTACATTCCCTGAGCTCTGGAAAACCGGCCGAGAATGGCTTCGCGTGCTTCCACATTTTTCCAATAGCGACGAAGCATCACCCCATAGCGTTGTTCAATGGGGACGAGCTGCTCACCCTTGACAAGCTTATCCGCCAGGAAGACGGCTTCGCGCTCCGCCAGCCACTCCACGGAATCAGGAACGATATCTCGATGCGAAGCCACAATAGGGGCAATGGCGTCAAAACCTCGCTCTTCCAGCAAGCGTCCACCTTCGATTTCGTGACGCGATTTGCCCTTGGCAAGATCATGCACCAGAGCTGCACGCTCCACGAGTTCAAGGTCCAGGCCGTCCCCAAGAGCCCGGGCAAAGGCAACCGCCACACGCGCCACTGCCCTGCAATGCTGGCGTGTAGGTTTGGGGGTGCCGCAATCCTCATATAGCGCTTCGCATTCTTCCAGGGTCGGCACTCCGAGGCGTGCATGCCGGTCATAGACAGCCGCATAGCTCGCATCGGTATCCATGTCCTGCAAGATACCTGCGTCGGGCACGGCTACCTCCCGGACAGACTCTGGATCCTGCTGTTCGAAATTCTCAAAATAGCCGCGCAGCCCCCCCTCTCCCGCATACTCCGGAATACCGCTGAAAAGACTGCGCGCAATCAAGGGAGGGTGCCCTCTTTCGCCGAGAAAAGTAGGATGCAGCAGGGGAGCCGGGTTGTCATTATATGACGCTAACAGCTGTCGTACTGTCCAGGCGCGCACCAGAGGGATATCTACTGGCAACAAAAAAGCCGCGTCACAGTCTGGTGCAAGAGCTGCAAATCCATGGCGCATGGAGGAGAACATCCCTTCCCGGTAGTCCGGATTACGCACAGGGCGGGCGCCAAGTCGCACTGCCTCCCGATCTACTCGCTCCCCTTCATGCCCATAAACAACCACTACCTCTCGTACACCACCCTGTTTGAGTACATCCACCACATGGGCAAGCACACTCTGGCCACCAAGGGGCAGCAAGGGCTTGAATCCGCGCATACGCGAAGACAGCCCCGCAGCCAGAACAATAGCGTCCACCGCTTTCGCAGGATCAGGAGACACGTTTCGTCGCCCCCCTGCGTAAAGCTCTGGCGCGCACAATTTCCGCCACAATACTGATAGCGATTTCCTCAGGGGTTTCAGCGCCTATGCCCAGCCCGATGGGGCAATGGACCTTGGCAAGAGACTCCTCAGACACGCCCTCTTCCAATAGTGCGTCATACACTTGCTGCCGTTTGCGCGTGCTGCCAATCATGCCAATATAGGCGGCAGGTGTCTGTAACGCCTGGGCCAGCACAGCCTTGTCGTGCAGGTGTCCTCTCGTCAAAATGGCTATGTAACTATTGGCATCCACGGCAACATGATTGAAGCAGTCATCAAAGGAATCCAGGACAGCCACCTGTGCCGCATCTGCAAACCGTTCACGGTTGGCAAACTCCTCGCGGTCGTCAATGACAATGGTGCGGAACCCCACCAGGGTGGCAACACGCGCCGTCTGTTGCGAAACATGCCCAGCGCCGGCAAGAATAAGCGTTCCGCTCTCCATTTGTGGTTCCACAAGGTACCGCTTCCCTTCGTAATCAAAAAGTCTCGCTTCACTGCTGTCCGCCGCTTCACGCGCCATGCGGGCAAGACCTTCACTCATGTTCTCGCGAAAAGGCGCCTTGTCACTGGCCATCCAGCGTGCTGAAACACGCATCTCGGGCTTGTCTTTTTCTTGCAAGACCTCAAATTGGGTCACAAGCACAACCTTGTGCCCCTGCGCGACTGCGCGGGCCGCTGTTTTGAACAAAACCCTGGCCTGCTCATCCGGGGTAACCCTTTGCAGCAACACATCCAACTGCCCGCCGCACACCATGTCCGAAGCAGCGGCAAGGGTATTGCTGAGAGTAAAACGCCTCACCAAAGCCGTAGCCGGCTCTTTTTCAAACAACTCCATGGCCATCTCAATGGCTTTTCCTTCCACCACTCCCCCGCCAATGGTGCCGCGTATCGAACCGTCCCCAAGCACTGCCATGCTCGCTCCGCTACTGCGGGGGGTGGAACCGCTGTGTCCACAAACAGTGACCAGCACAAGAGCCTCATCCTGAACCAAAAGCCTATGTATTTCCGCAAGAATATTGTTCATTTTCAGTCCGTTAAATGTTTAACCCTGCATTTCTTGATCGTTTCATGTTCTTGAAAAATGCCCCATACTTGGCAAGACGTCCAGTCGGCATTTTTTTCTGGAATTCTTCTCAAGCCGTGGTATCATATCCTTTGAATCTGGCTTCACCATCATTGAAAACGTGCTTCTATAGATCATACCAAGGAGAACATCATGGATTTTTCAAATATTCTCGACAACCGACGCGCCATCAACTTTTTTGATCCGGATAAGGATGTGGAGCAACCTTTGCTTGAGCAGGTCATTAAAGATGCTGGCCGCGCTCCTTCCAGCTTCAACCTGCAACCATGGAACCTGATCGTGCTCCGCGACATGGAGCGCAAACAAAAGCTGCGCCCGCTTGCCTGGGACCAACCCAAAATTACTGAAGCCCCTGTTGTCCTGATTGTACTGGGCGACCGTGAAGGATGGAAAGAAAGGAACGAAACCTTTGAGCTGGTCTACAAGGATTTCCTGGATTCAGGCAAATTCACACCTGACCAGCGGGATTGGTTTCTCAATGCAACAAAATCCCTCTACGGATACAGTGATGCGGCTTCCCAGGCATTTGCCAACAAAAACGCCGGCCTCTATGCAATGTCGCTAATGTATGCCGCCAGCAACCATGGACTGCAGACGCACCCCATGGATGGGTTTGACCATGAAGGCGTACGCAAGGCATTCAACATTCCGGACAGATACTGGATTCCCATGCTCATCGCGGTTGGCTACCTTTTGCCCGGCGTGACGGTGCATCCGCAACGCTGGCGCAAGTCCTGGGATCAAACCGTCGTGGATTTCGACTAATTCTCCCCCACCATCATGGCTACTTACGATTACGATCTTGGTGTCATAGGGGGCGGCGCCGCCGGTCTTACCATCACCTCCGGCGCCGCCCAGATGGGCGCAAAAACGCTGCTGGTGGAGATGCGCGACAAACTCGGCGGGGACTGCCTGCATTACGGGTGTGTTCCATCCAAGACCCTCATCAAATCTGCGCGCGTATATCATCAGATGCAAAGCGCCCCTTTTTTTGGATTGCCGGAGACAACTCCCGATCCTATTGATTTCAGCAAGATAGCGAAACGAATCCGCGATGTTATCGAGAGTATCCAGCCCCATGATTCTCCGGAGCGTTTCTGCAGCCTGGGCGCCAAGGTCGCCTTTGGGCGCGCCACGTTCATTGACGAGCACACCATCAACCTTGACGGCAAAACCATTACGGCAGCCAAATGGGCCATTGCCACGGGGTCGCGTCCTGGAGCGCCCCCAATCAAAGGACTGGAGGGTGTTTCCTACCTTACCAACGAAACACTCTTCACCATGGCGGATTTGCCTTCAGACATGCTCATATTAGGGGGCGGCCCCATTGCCGTTGAAATGGCGCAGGCCCTGAACAGACTCGGCTGCCACACTACGTTGGTGCAGCGCAGCAAGCAGATTCTCTCTGCCGAAGATGGGGACATGGCCGCGCTGGTGCAGCAGGTTTTGGAAAATGAAGGCGTACGCGTCTTGACCGGCATGGCGTTGCAGGAAGTGCGCGAAACCGGAGGCGCAAAAGAAGCCATAGCCATGGACGACGCAGGCAAAACACATGTGTTGCGCGCCTCGGCCATGCTTGTAGCTTTGGGACGCCATCCAAATGTGGATACTCTGGATCTGGAAAAGACAGGCGTCACGTTCTCGGCCAAGGGCATCCCGGTCGATGCCAAAATGCGCACCAACATGCAACACATATACGCCATCGGCGATGTGACGGGCGCACATCAATTCACCCATGCCGCAGGGTATGAAGGGGGCGTTGCCCTCTCCAATGCCATTATCCGCTTTCCGCGCAAGGCGGATTATACCTGGATGCCCCGCGCCGTGTATACCGATCCGGAGCTTGCCGTCATGGGCAAAACAGAGCGGCAATTACAAGCTGCTGGCACGGACTACAGCGTGTGGACCGAGTCTTTTGCGGACAACGACCGCAGTCGCGCTGAAGGGTACGCAATTGGCAAGCTCAAGCTGCTGCTTGACGCCAAGGAGCGTATTTTGGGTGTGCACATCTGTGGTCCGCATGCGGGCGACCTGCTCGGGGAATGGACGACCTTTATGGCAGGCAGCGTCAAACTGCGGGATCTGGCCGGCGCCGTACACCCCTATCCCACGCTTGGAGAAATCAACAAGCGCGTGGCCGGCAGCGTCATGGCGCCTAAAATTTTCGATGGTCTGCTCAAAAAAGGGGTTACGACCCTGTTCAATTACAGAGGGCGCGCCTGTGAATTGGGGCAAGATGACCCGGAACAATCCTAAAGGATAGCATTTTGAACTTGAAACAACTGCAAAGCATGGCCAGCGCCATACAATCCTGTGACCAGTGCCCCCTGGCCGCGGAAAGAACGCTTACCGTCCCAGGAGAAGGGAGCTGCACCAAAGGCATCATGCTCATTGGGGAAGCCCCGGGGGAAAAGGAAGACCTCTCCGGACTTCCCTTCCATGGCCGCACCGGCGCTTTTCTGGATAGGATATTCGCAGAGCTTGGCCTTACGCGGCAGGATTTCTTCATTACCTCTGCAGTAAAATGCCGCCCTCCCGGAAATCGCAACCCGCATACTGGCGAGCTTTCAACCTGCCGAGAACAGTGGCTGCTGCCCCAAATCGAGGCTGTGGCGCCATCCCGCATTGTTCTGCTGGGGCTGATGGCCGCCCGCTCCATGCTGGGAAACGCAGCCAAAGGCGTGTCTTTGGCGGCCTTGCGCGAGCAAGAGCACAACGGCCCAGGAGAAACGGTCTGCAACGTCACCTATCACCCTTCGGCCGGAATGCGCTTTCCAAAATTCGCCCAGGCACTGCGCGACGACCTCGCGCGGTTTTCAAAAATGAGTTGATCCTACGCTTGCTGGTTTCCACCCAGAATCAACCAACGCTCCCCCATTGATACGCCTGGAGAAACCAGGGATGCAGCACACGGGCGGTCTTTTTTTCTGGCACATTCTCGATCCAGAGTGGGGCGCCCTTTTCAAAACCACTGGACAAGCAGGCCCCGTAGCACTATTTCCGCTGCATGCCATTCGCTGATCTTGAATCCACAAAAGCCCACCTGCGCCACGGCATCAAAACCGGCTTGGCCTGCGTGTTGTCATATGTCCTGACCCTGGCGTTCCACCTGGATTACGGCTATTGGGCCGTGCTCTCCACCGTCATTGTCATGCAGATCAATGTAGCGGACTCCATCCAGATGTGCTGGTACCGATTCACGGGTACCTTCATCGGCGCTCTGTTCGGCGTGTCCGCCTTGCTGCTTTTTCCGCCCACACCACTCTTCACGGCTCTGTCCATCTTTATCGTGGCTGGCATTTGCGCCTACCTCACCAGGTACAACGCGCGTTTCCGTATGGCTGCCATTACGGCTGTCATCGTCATGCTTGCCAGTTCGGGGGAAGGCCTCGGCTATTATGACCGCGTGCTCTTTGGCGCCTACCGCGTCATGGAAATCGCGGTCGGCGTTGGCAGCGCCTTCGTGGTTTCTGTCGCGGTATGGCCCGTTGCGTCTGGCGCAGCCCTGAGGCGTCGTCTGGAAGAGCATTTCACCCACTGCGCAGAAGCCTATAATACACTGACAGAAGCCTTTCTTTCCAAACAGCGCAATGCACCCGACGATCTCCTGGTTCCTCTGGAGAAGGAAATGAAGGATAACCGCGCCCTGCTCAGCAAGGCCCTGCGACATGAGCGGCTTATCTTCAACAGCGACACAGCCCTCCTTGCCCTGCAGGTGGAAATGCTCGAACGCTGTCTCCACCATCTGCATGTGACCCTGGCAGCGGTGAACGCCATTCCGGATGTGCCCGGCCAAGGTTTCACCATCATCATGGAAGAAGAGATCCGCGCTTTGGTAACAAACAGCAAGGCGACCATGAGCGCCCTTGGCAGAGGACAGATGCCGGATGTGGCGCCGCTTAAAATGTCCATGAAACAAGCGCACACAAGGCTTGAAGCCCTTCGCGGCGAAGGCGTTACCAAACGCTTTCACCTGCGTAAACTGCTGCAGGTAATGTCCTTTTTGAACAACATCCAGTCCCTGGCCGAAGACTTGCTGCGAGGTGTGGAACGCATGGAAGAACTGCGAAAAAACAAGAACACAAGGCGCTGATTTTCAGGCGGGGGAAAAGCCAGGGGCTAGTATCTCAAGACGGGAAATCCTGCACGCAATTCCGAAGCGCAACGCGAGAGTCCGGTTGTTTGACCTTTCCCCCGCGCTGCGCCGCATGCATCGCTTCAGGCTTTGTTACGCCAGCAGTTCAGGCTTCACGTAATCAGAAATATCCGCGCCATAGTGTACGTAGATATCCTTCTCACCCTGAACAGGAATCCAGTAGCCATCCAGAAACTTCCCAGAACGTTTGTCCATGCCGCAGCGCCGCACCGCAGCTTCGTCCTTCAGCGCCTTGTTCGCCAGGCACCCCGGGCAGGGCTTGTCACTCGGGTACAGAGAGTGGCACTTCACCCCTGCGGGGATACCGGTCTCCTTTGCACACTCGTTCACGGCCAGTATCTCTCTGTTGGCGTGGATGAGCAACACGGGAGCGGGAAACAATCCCCACATTTTTTCAAATGATTCCAAAACATCTGCTTTCACTGCAACCATTATAGACCTCCAGAGTCTTGTTTACTGGTTTTCAAACACAAGGGTGGAGCGTCCTCCCTTGTCCCTAAAAAAACGTTTTACCTTGCCTATTTAAATAAATGAACAATCAATTAATTTAATGACAAACCGCAACTGTCATTTTTTGATTGAATCCCATGCAAAGCGGAAAGCCTTCTCAATAATCACGTCATCAAGTGGCACTGAATGGCAGTTACTGGGATTCGCAAGAGTCAGGATCGGATAATAGAAGAACAAAGCATGCATGTGAAAATGCGCATCCTTAAGAATACCTTCTTCAATACCGCGACGAAAAACAGCCTCCATGGGAGAAAATAGACGCCTGTGCATTTCAAAATCAACCTTGTTCATATAAGGAGATTTTGAAAACTGCTCCGTAAACAGATAATCTTCCTTATTTTCAGAAATATACTTATAAATATTCTTCCAAATCAAATTAAGCGCGTCTTTTACAGGCAGTTCTTCGCCAACACCTGCAAAATAGTTATAACACATTGTCTCAGGAATGGCCTTGTAGGTTGTAACTATAAGGTCATCCTTGTTCTCAAAATACGTGTATATGGTTGCAGGAGAAACCTGAGCAGCCTTGGCTATTTTGGAGACCGAACTTGCAGCAAACCCGATGTCGTTCACCACGTGAACAGTAGCACGGTAGAGCGCCTCTTCTTTCTTGTGATCCTTGACTCGCATGAAGGATATAATAAACGATCGTTCAATTATTGCAAGTTTTTCCTTGTTCTATAATATCCTGACATGTTGAGATTTTTTATTTCTCGCAGCATTACATTGCTGTCTGAGCTATCCAGTCCCGATGAACTGCCACTCCAAGAGGCTTGTAAAGCAAGCCTGCTCCCCCTTCCCTACAGTTCTCTCGCTGAATTCTTCTCAATCCACATCAATCCTTTTTAAACGTCGAGACAGCAAGGATCTTGCATCTATGGGTGCAATGACTCTCGTATCATTGACTCCAAAGCGTTCGCAGTTTACTTCCCTGAAAAATTTATCTGTGCTCCACTGACTCCCGGGGCCTACTAAATTTACACTATTCCGACACGCCTATGAACGACGCCCTTTTACATCCCGAGCTCATTCCACCAAAAGACCTGAGCATCTGCTTTGGCGGCGGCGATTTCGTCAAAGTGGGCCGCGCCCTGGTGGGGCTGATGCAGCAATACGCAGGGTTGCAGCCGGATTCTCGCGTTCTGGATGTAGGATGCGGTGTAGGGCGCATTGCCTTTGCCCTTGCTCAGTTTCTTACCCCGCAGGGCAGCTACGACGGGTTCGACAACTTTCCCTCAGGCGTTGAATGGTGCCAGGAACATTATCCCCAACACCTGGCGAACTTCCGTTTCCAACACGTGGGAATCTTCAATGCCCTTTACTATCCGTTTGGCGACATCAAACCATCTGAATTCATCTTCCCTTACGCAGACAATACCTTCGATCTTGTTGTACTCAATTCCGTGTTCACCCACATGCTGCCGGAAGATGTAATGCATTACCTTGATGAAATTCGCAGGGTCATGGCGCCAGGTGGCAAGTGTTTCATTTCCTGGTTCCTGGTGCGTGAAGAAGACAAGGCCTACGTCAAAGCAGGCCAAACAGACCCGCAACTGGCGCACCGCTTTGGCGGCTTCTACGTACAAGACCTTGAAAGCATGGAAGACGCGGTTGGCTATGACGAACGTTTCGCCCTGAATCTTTATGCGCGTTGCGAACTGCTCATAGACGAAATCATCTACGGCAAATGGCGTGGAGAGCCTGCTCGCACCACGCAGGACATTGTCATCGCCGGACAGGAAATATAAAAAGGGCCCCCCGCTTCTGGCGGAAGACCCTTCTTCGCGGGAATCGTCACGGATACAGCTTCTATTCGCCGCTTCCAATCAGGGGGCGAGCATCCACAACTTCAAAGTACACCAGAAAACGAGGCTTCTTGGGCCCCATTTCCTCGGGATGGCAACGGTGGCAGAGTTCCTGCAGCAGTTCTGTGTCTTGTTCCTCGCGCAGCATGCGCAGGGTCAAGCGCTTGCCTCTGTACCCGCCGCCTGATTCATGGAAGAGATACAGCGCATTGGGATTCGCCTTCACATTCTCATGGGTGGCGCGATCGTTCATAATTATGGCGATACTGCCGTCATCCATGACATGAGGGCGGGAATACACGGCCGCATTGACCAGGCCCGAAGCATTGGCAGTGGCCAACACACCAAATCCATTGGCCGTTTCAAAGTAACTTTTGAGTTCCATGGTATGGCTCCTTTTTGCTGTACCAATTTTTTTGCATAGCAATCACAGGACACAATACCTTATGGAGAAAAAAAAGCAACGCATGATAGTTTTCAGATATGGAGATTTTCCCTGATCAATCCCCGCCCGCAAAGATATCACCCATGTATTCGATAAAGCTGTCCATTCCAGTGGCTTTTGCATGCGCCCTGTAATCTGCATATACTCCGGCGTACTGCGCCCAGGTCATGGGCACGCCATAAACGCTGAAGCGTGTATTTTCGTGGCAAAATTCCAGGTCAAAGAGGTTCGCAACACCGGGGTGCACAGGCAATTCAAATGAGGTGTAGTAGTCGTCCAGATTCAAAGCGCCATCCGCCAAAGGGGGCAGGTCCAGCCAGGCCAATACGGCATCGGCCACATGACGCAGGAGTTTTTCCCCTGGGTGATTGAGCGTATAGAACAGGCGCTCCCTGCGCCCACCATCCAGCATCATGTCCACGTATTTGATAGGAGTTGTGGCTTCCTTTTTCCTTTCATGGGCTATGGAGCGCTGGACAATACCCTGAAGATCATAGCCCTTGAGCAATGCTTTTTTCGAAGCAAGAAATTGCAGTTCGGCGCGCTCCACCCCTCGTTCCAGAATATCATCCAGCAACGTCTCGCGCATGGAGCCGTTCTGCCCTGTCTTGTGCAAGGGCCAGTACATACGCATGAACATATTAGGGATGGCAAGGGACCTGCAGGTGGCGGGCAATCTCGCGAGCAAGGCGTCTGAAGAGAGCTCCCCCCATTTGGGGTCAAGATACTGATAGAGGAAGGCGCTGCTATGCGCCAGAACCTCTTCAGGAATGGGTTCCATGATATAGTTGGTGAACAGCAGGCATTCGTAGCGCGCGGCAAAGGGCTGGTGCCCCCGCAATAGCCCGGCGAGCATCTCACCCTGGCAATTGGCGTGCACGACAACAATTTCGCTCATCACGCGTCCATGTGGTGGAACAGTTCCTAGGCGGCGCCGCCATCCCCAAGCAGTTCACGCATGGCTTTGGCTATGCCTTCACTGTCGATCCCCGTAAGCTGCCGCAATTGCTTCTGCGTGCCGTGCTCAACAAACGTATCGGACAACCCCAGGCGGTGGAATTTCTTGCCGCAAAGCAAGCTCTGACCGTTTTCTGTTGCGTCGGCCAGAAATTCGTAAACTGCAGAGCCAAAGCCCCCCATGAGCACGTTTTCTTCAGCCAGCAGAATACGATCGTGCCGGCTTACCAAATCGGCAATCAGCTGTGTGGGAAGGGGTTTGACAAAGCGAACGTTGCATACCGTCATGCTCGTGCCGGTTTCCTCCATCACCATTGCCGCCGCTTCCTGAGAAGGGTGGACACGATTGCCAATGGCCAACACCAGCAGGTCCTTGCCTTCTTCCAGCACTTCCCCCTCGCCAATCGGCAAGGGTTCAGGCGCGTCATACAAGGGTGCGCCTATGCCCACGCCACGGGGGTAGCGAATGGCGACCGGACCGTCATGCGTCTTGGCCGTAACCAGCATGCGCTGCAGTTCGGCTTCATCCTTGGGCGCCATCAATGTCAAATTCGGTATGTGCCGCAAGTAGGAAAGATCAAACGCGCCATGGTGCGTGGGGCCGTCCTCACCCACCAGACCGCCGCGGTCCAGACAAAAAGTAACAGGCAGGTTCTGCAGACAAACATCGTGCAAAATCTGGTCATAAGAGCGCTGCAGAAAGGTGGAGTAAATAGCCACAAAAGGCTTGAGCCCCTGTACTGCCAGCCCCCCGGCAAATGTCACTGCATGCTGCTCACAAATGCCCACATCTACGAACCTGTCGGGAAAGCGCTCGGCAAAATGGGAAAGCCCCGTGCCTTCGGGCATGGCCGCGGTGATGGCCACCACGCGGGAATCCTTTTCCGCCATATCGCACAAGGTCGACCCGAAAACATCCGTATACGTGGGCAGCGGTTTATCGCAGGTGTATTTTTTTGCTTTCCCGGTTTCAGGGGTGAAGCATCCCACGCCATGAAAATAAGTCGGATTATCCTCGGCAGGACCGTAGCCCTTGCCCTTTTTGGTCATTACGTGCACCAGCACAGGACCTTCCAGTCCGTTGGTGATCTTGAAGA
The DNA here is from genome assembly GCF_055388615.1 of Desulfovibrio biadhensis. Taxonomy (NCBI): domain Bacteria; kingdom Pseudomonadati; phylum Thermodesulfobacteriota; class Desulfovibrionia; order Desulfovibrionales; family Desulfovibrionaceae; genus Desulfovibrio; species Desulfovibrio biadhensis. The sequence goes on along the minus strand of NZ_AP042477.1, from coordinate 3,321,445 downwards.
CGTCTTCAAGCTCCGAAATGTCGTGCCCGTCGATCGGCCCCAGGTAGTTGAAGCGCAATGCTTCAAAAAGCATTCCCGGAGTAAAGAAACTTTTAAAGGAACTTTCCATCCGGCGCATGTAATCGGCGATATCTCCCCCCACCAGCGGAAAATGCTTGAGCAGGGTTTCGCCCTCCTTTTTAAAACGCAACAACCAGCGTTTGGACAGATTGCGCGAAAGAAAGGAAGACAGGGCGCCCACATTCTTGGAAATGGACATTTCGTTGTCGTTGAGCACAACAACCAGGTTGCGCCCCATGTGACCGGCCTGGTTCAACCCCTCGAAGGCAAGCCCTGCGGTCATGGAGCCATCGCCGATAACAGCCGTCACCTTATAGTCGTCCTTGGCCAGATCCCTGGCCATGGCCATGCCCAGGGCAGCGGAAATGGATGTGGAGGAGTGTCCTACGCCGAAATGGTCATAAGGACTCTCGGCAAGTTTCGGAAAGCCGCTGACACCACCCATGGTGCGCAAGGTATGAAAGTTTTCCAACCGTCCGGTGAGCAGCTTATAAGCGTAGGCTTGGTGCCCTACGTCCCAGACAAGACGGTCCCGCTCTGAGCTCATGTTGGAAAGCAACGCGATGGTCAATTCCACCACGCCCAGTGATGGCGCCAGGTGCCCACCATTGCAAGAAACAGTTTCTATGATGCGTTCGCGCAATTCTGTGGCGAGGATTTTCTTATCTTCCAGACTCAGCCCTGCGATTTGTGCTGGCGACGTGAGTCCTGCCAAAACGGCGTTGGCCTTCTGTGGACTCTGAGATTGCTGGGCATGCTGGGGTAGCTTGGTGTCTGGCATATTCCTTTCTCGCTGTCTTACGCCGTCATTGGGGGGCACGGCAGCAGAGGTGCGGGGGGCGCCTGTCGGTGTCGGGGGCGAATTGTGTCTGGTCGGCATCAGTTTATGTCTTCTTGTTTACCGGATAGTTGTAGCCGGGGCAATGCCCTGAGCATCTGCTGGGACTTGTCTCGCAAAATCAGACAATTCAACAAGCGCGTTCGACAACGTAGCGAGCCAGGTTACGCAAAAAATCAGCAGCTGCGCCGGTATAAGGGGCAATGCTTTCCACAGCCTGATCAGCGCGCTCCAGGGCCAGTTCGCGACTTTTTTCCAATCCCAGCATGCTGGGGTAGGTATTCTTACCCTGCCCTTCGTCACTGCCAACCGGCTTGCCCAGGGCCTGCTCGTCCCCTACCACGTCCAAAATGTCATCCGCGATTTGGAAAGCCGCGCCAACATGGCGTCCGTATTCACGTATGCGCTCCACATCCGCATCGCCAGCGTCCGCCAATATGGCTCCACTCACGCATGAGCATACTATCAGCGCACCGGTCTTGCGCGCGTGCATGTCCTGCAACTGGGTCAGGGTCACTCCCTCCTGCCCAGTATACATCATATCCAACGCCTGCCCCCCTACCATGCCGGCGGGGCCAGCGGCGCGAGCAACCTCACCGATGGCGCGTGCAACATTCGCTGCAGGCAAAGAACCTGCAGTCTCGGCCATCAGCGCAAACGCTTCGGTCAAAAGACCGTCTCCGGCAAGAATGGCCATGGCCTCGCCAAACATCTTGTGATTGGAAGGCTTGCCGCGACGTAAATCGTCATCGTCCATTGCAGGCAAATCATCATGCACCAGGGAATACGTGTGGATCAGTTCCAGGCCACCTGCAAAAGGAAGAACGCTATCTTCCGGCTGGCCAAACAGTTCTGCAGTGGCCACACACAATACAGGGCGGATGCGCTTTCCTCCAGCGCCCAAACTGTATTCCATGGATTCAAGGAGCTTGCACGTAATACTGCGCCCCTTGAGACAGCCCCGCAGATAATCCTTTACAGGGTCCGCCCTTTTGGCAAGCGCTTCCTTGAGCTTGCTCGCATCCACGGCGCCTGCATTCTCACCGGACATGGTCATTCCTCCTCCAGAATCGTGTCCTCGTCATCCTCCAAAGGGGCAAAAGCCTCATCGCCCGCTTTTCCGGTATAGACGCTGACCTCGTATCTGGCCTTGTTCAACTGTTCGCGGCAGGCGCGTACAAGCTCCTGTCCTTCCTTGTAAAGTTCCATCCCTTTTTCAAGAGGGGCGTCCTCGCGCTCCAAAAGCTCAACCAGCTCTTGCAGCCGCGCCAAACGTGTTTCAAAATCCTGAGGTTTCTTCTTTGCCGGCATATTGCTCCTCCCTGCCACATGTGCGCCGCAGGTTGATGATCGCTTGTCTGCGCTGAAAAATTCAACTGTCTTTGGAATCCTGTGCCGCGTCGTCTTCCACGCGGGCTGTCACTTCGCCACGCTGCACACGAATATCAAGCACTTCTCCCGACGGAGCATCCGCAGGATCTCGCAAATAACGGCCCGTGGCGCGCACCCTGACCAGTCCATATCCCCTGGCCAACGGGCGTTCAGGGTCCAGAGCATCAAGTTTCAGGGCATCCCTGTCAAGGGTAGTTGCCTTGCGCTCAAGCAGGCGCGTCATGCTTTGTTGCAGACCATTTGCAGCGACTTCGAGCCGGCGCGCTCCGTTCTCAACGGTTTCAGGACCAAAAGCGCGCCCCAAACGCCCACCCAGCTCCTCCAGCCGGAGCGTTTTGCTGCGTAATATCCAGGCGCGGGCCTGTTCCAGGCGCCCTGCCAAATTACCAAGGGATTCTGCGGTGCGCTCCAGGCGCTGCAAGGGCGATAGCCATACCAAGGCACGGCGTAAATGCTCCAACCGTTGCTCGCAATGGGAAAGCTTGCGCTCCCAGGCCCGCTGCAAGGCCATATCCCGCTGATCCACAGTCTGCATCATGGTCTCGCGTTCTTCCCATAAAAGCTGCGCGGCATGAGTAGGGGTGGCCGCCCGTACATCGGCAACCATGTCAGCTATGGTAACGTCCACCTCGTGCCCTACTCCAGCCAGAACCGGAATCCTGGATTCAAAAATGGCCTTGGCCACAGGCTCCGTATTGAAGGCCCACAGGTCCTCTATGGAGCCACCGCCCCGCACGACGGCGACAACGTCGCCCCATCCGTGTGCATTGGCCTGTTCTATAGCTGCGGCAATCCTGGCGGGCGCTTCATCCCCCTGCACCAATGTGGGGTAGAGATGAATCCGTCCTCCGGGGCCGCGTTCTCCGGCAATGCGCAAAAAATCCCGCATGGCTGCGCTGCCCTTGGCAGTGATCAAAACCACCCGCCGGGGGTTCCGCGGCAAGCTGCGTTTCCGCTCCTGCTCAAAATATCCCAATTCCTCAAAGCGGCGCTTCATGGCCTCGAATTCGAGATGCAAACGCCCCATGCCGACGTCGTGCACCATTTCTGCGACCAGTTGGTACACCCCACGCGGGGGGTAAACCGTCATGCGCCCTCCGCAGATGACCTCTTTGCCATCCGCCAGAAAAGCTGCACTCCCTCCCCCTGGTTCGTACACTTCGCCAGTGAGCGCATCAAAGCCATCACGCGATTGCCGCGAACGTTGGCTGGAGCGAAACCAAACCACATTCAGGCCTGCTTTTTCATCCTTGAGCGAAAAATAGACATGTCCTGAAGAAGGACGAGAAAGGTTGGCAACCTGCCCCTTGACCCAAACAAAGGGGAAGTCGTGCTCCAGGGTATCCTTGACCCTGGCGGTGAGCTCGCTGACGCTGACTATCTCGGGCATGGTTCCGGCTTTTGAAACATCTTCAGGCTGTTGCCTGGGAATAACTGACTGCCTTTATCCTTCTCAATACAACCTCAGGAAGGAGAGGCGCAAAGGGGAAAACCCTTATAAAAGGGTTTTCCCACATTGAAGCAATATTACAAATTCCACCCTGCATGGACCTGCTTACGCCAGGTGGCAAAAGCATTGGCAAAGTCGTCCACGGGTAATTCTGCGCGTTCACCTGTACGGCGATCCTTGGCCTCCACAACGCCACGCGCCAGCCCCTTGCCTCCGGCAACGAGTTGCAGCGGAAATCCTACCAAATCGGCATCTTTAAACTTTACGCCGGGGCGTTCGTCACGGTCGTCCAGCAACACATCCACGCCCTGCTCCTGCATGGTGGTGTAAAAAGACTCGACCTTGGCGGAGGCCTCCTCATCCTTGGGCGACAGGTTGAGCAGCACGACTTCGTAGGGCGCAACCGGCGGCGGAAAAACGATGCCTGAGTCATCGTGGTTCTGCTCGATGCAGGCAGCCACAATACGCGAAACCCCGATGCCGTAGCAGCCCATGACCATGAGCTTTTCCTTCCCGTTTTCATCCAGGAAGTTTGCGTTCATGGATTGGGAATACTTGTACCCCAATTTGAAGACATGCCCCACTTCGATGCCGCGTGGCAATTCCATGGCCCCACCGCAATGGGGGCAGGGATCATCCAAAGTAATGGTGCGCAGGTCGCTGAACTGGGAAACCTGCACGTCACGCTCAAGGCTGACGTTCTTCAGGTGCACGTCGTCTTCATTGCCCCCGGTAATCCAGCAATCACGCAGTTGCAGTTCCTGGTCGGCCACAATACGTTTGACCTGCAAGCCCATGGGGCCGGCAAAGCCAACGGAAGCGCCGCTTGCTTCCTTTACCTGCTCTGGGGTGGCCAGCTCCAGCGATGTCGCACCCAGCAAATTCTTGAGCTTGACCTCGTTCAATTCGCGGTCGCCACGGACAAGCGCCGCGATAAGGTCGCCATCCGCGTCATAGATCAAGGTTTTCAGCACATCGGCAGCCTTTACCTTCAGAAAATCGGCCACCTCTTCCACGGTATGCTTGCCCGGAGTCTGCACCTTTTCCAGCGGGGGGCACTCGGTCTGCTCCACAGACTCCAGTGCGTGGACAGGCGCTTTTTCCAGGTTGGCTGCGTAATCACATGCAGTGCAGACGGCGATGGTGTCCTCGCCGGTATCGGCAAGCACCATGAATTCATGGGAGTAACTGCCGCCAATGGCGCCGGAATCGGCCTCTACAGCCCTGAAACGCATACCCATGCGCTGGAAGCAACGCACATAGGCATCAAACATGGACTTGTAGCTTTCGTTGGCGCCCTCTTCGTCCTTGTCAAAGGAATACGCGTCCTTCATCACGAATTCGCGCCCGCGCATCAAACCAAAACGGGGGCGTATTTCATCGCGAAACTTGGTCTGTATCTGATAAAGATTCAGGGGCAGTTGCCTGTAGGAGCGCACTTCCCCACGCACCAGATCAGTGATGACTTCCTCGTGGGTGGGGCCGAGGCAGTAATCGCGGCTGTGGCGGTCTACCAACCGCAGCAACTCCTTGCCGTAAAATTCCCAACGCCCTGTTTCGCGCCACAGGTCGCCGGGCTGCACCATGGGCATGGAAATCTCCAAAGCGCCCGCCCTGTTCATTTCCTGGCGCACGATTTCCGCCACCTTGTTCACGGCGCGCAGGCCCAGTGGCAAATATGTATATATGCCGGAAGTAAGCTTGCGGATCATCCCCGCACGGACCAGCAATTTATGGCTGACGACTTCGGCGTCTGCCGGCGCCTCTTTGAGAGTCGGGATATAACAACGGCTCCAACGCATGGACGCTCCTCTCTGATTGCTCAAACAGATGTTTTTCTATTCAAGGGAATTTGCGAAAAGACGTATCCTTCTCGCGCCCCCTCTCCCTAAACACTAATAATTTTATATATCAAACAAATTTTGTGTAAAAACCGTTGAAAAGCTTTTTGCTCCACAGCGCTGCGGCTTCCTCACCCTTGCATGCCCTCTGTTCCTAGGGATATCAGCCTTGCCCTTCGCTGTGGCGTTCTGCCAGAAAGGCGTCAAGCTCTTCCAGAAAAGCAGGGAGCAGGCTGTCTCTGCCCTTCACCTTGCGTATGACTTCTCCCTTGCGGAAGATGATGCCCAGGTCGCGCCCTCCAGCAATGCCAATATCGGCTTCGCGTGCCTCGCCAGGGCCATTGACAACACACCCCATGACCGCAACCTTGAAAACATCCTCCACCCCGCGCAGGCGGCTCTCAACTTCTTCAGCCAGGGAAATCAGGTCTATTTCTGTCCTGCCACAGGTGGGGCAGGAGACGATTTCCGGTCCACGCTGGGCCAAGCCGAGGGAGCGCAGAATTTCCCAGGCAACGGCTGGCTCGGCCACGGGGTCATGGGTCAGCGAGACGCGCAAGGTGTCGCCAATCCCTTCATACAGGAGAACACCCAGGCCCACAGCGCTCTTCACCGCCCCTCGTACGAGGGTGCCTGCCTCTGTGACGCCGATGTGCAACGGATAGTCACACTGCCCGGCCAGCAGTTTATAGGCGGCTATCGTGTCCAGCACGGAAGAAGACTTGAGCGAAATTTTCGTATCGTAGAAACCGCGTTCTTCCAGCATGCGCACATGCCCCAGCGCGCTTTCCACCATGGCCTGAGGTGTTGGGCCGCCGCATTTCTCCAGCAATTTCTTTTCCACAGAACCGCTGTTGACCCCGACGCGGATGACTGCGTTATGCGCCTTGGCTGCATCCACAACCATATCCACCTTGTCGCGGGAGCCAATATTACCGGGATTTATGCGCAGACCGGGCAAACCGGCCTCCAATGCGGCAAGCGCAAGACGATGGTCGAAGTGGATGTCTGCAACCAAAGGCACGGGAGAGCCATCCTGCAAGGGGTGCAGGGCTGCTGCAGCCTTATCGTCCAGCACGGCCACCCGCACCAGCGCACACCCCGCCTCGGCCAGGGCGCAAATCTGCGCCAATGTGGCCTCCACATCACGGGTATCCGTGTTGCACATGCTTTGCACCACCACAGGGTGGTCGCTACCAATATGCACACTTCCCAGGCGGAGCTGGCGTGTAGTGCGGCGTTGGGGAAGTTCAGTCGTCCAAGTCATAGCATTATGCCTTCATGCGCAGTGCTTTCTCATCCAAGGGCAAATGTAGCACCCTATATCCAGGGAAGTGCGCCTGCATACGTCATTTCCTCGGGCAAGCCAAGCCCGGCGTGCCAAGGTTCACTTTGCCGGCCAAAATCATGCAAAGAACCGTGCAAAAAATACTGTCTCGTCTTTTGTTTCAGAACGCTTGGCAGCATCGCATACGCACGCCCCTCGCTGCAATAGCTACCTGCCCGCATCGATAAAATCCGTTTTCCCGAATATACTGAAAACCAAAAATCGGTGATACTGAAAAGACCTGAAAAGATGGGCCAAGAAGCTCTTAAGTAATCCCTGAAAGAGACGATAGGAGCAGCAACGACGCCACACGGGCAAGTGCGAGCAAACAAGCACCACGCCTGGCTGTAGTTGAACAGCGTGCCCTGATTCATCACTCAAGCACGCGGAACCATGGAGTAATAAGGATGCGCACATTTTCGCTTATCATCATCCTGAGCATATTCCTGCCGGTCTTTGGCGGCACGGCATGGGGCGAAGAAAAACCAAAACCCATGGATGACTACTCTCTGCCCAACTGGCCGGGGGAAACACGCCCAAGAAGCGGTATGCAGGAGCTGGACCCCGGGACAGGCATGAAAACATGCGGTCCTTACAATGGATACGTGAACGGGCAACATACGCCTGTTGAAGCGCAAAATACCATGCACGCCGGGGTGATGGTGCCTGACGGCAGTGGCGGATACGTTTGGAGCGGCGCGTTTCGCCCCATGACCTTGCCCTGTCCCGGCGAAGTTGCAGGCAGAGAGCTCAAGCTCAAGGTGCGCGAATTGGCCGATCAGTTGCTCTCGGTGGAATCCCTGAGCAGCCTTGGCAATTCCATCGCCCTGCCCACCAGCTTCGTACACCAGGACAACTTCCAGCAAAGCTCCAGCATGGGGCGCTACATTGCGGAACAAATGTTCTACGAACTGAACCAGCGCGGCATGCCCGTACGTGAATACCGCGTTGGCACTGAAATCGTCTCCCGCCCTGGCGAAGGAGATTTCTTCCTGACCAGAAGCGCAGGCAACATCGTGATGAACAGCCGCCGGGCTTTGGCTTTGGTAGGCACCTACTATTACGACCGCTACAACGTGTATATCAACGCCCGCTTGATAAATGGCGTTACCGGCATGGTGCTGCGAACGGGCAATGTGGTCTTTCCGCAAACACAAGTTACCCGCGCCATGCTTTCCAACGTAACCTTGCAGCAGGCCTACATGCCCATCATGGATTTCGAGACCGTGACCAGGGCCACGGACCTGACAGCCATCGATCTCGGCGAGGACATCCACTAGGAGGGCAGGAGCATGCGCATACTCATTATCACCCTGCTACTGGCATCCCTGTTTCTGGCAGTGGTCCAGGGCTGTGCAAAAGGCACCGAACCCAGACAGCGCTTTGCAGCGCCCCCTTATCACCAGGCATCGCTGCAAAACTTCACCGTGGCGCGCATCTATATGTCTGAAGGGCGCTTTGAACTGGCTCGCGAGCACCTGCTGTACGCCCTGGCTGCGGCAAAAGATGAAGAAATGCGCAGCCGCCTGAATCACGAGTTGGAAGCCGTGGAAATGATGATAGCTACCAAACGATGAGCATACAAAAGGATACGACAATGCACGCCAACACTCTTCGCACAATCATGGCAGCACTCCTCATGGCGGGAGTATTTTTCGCCACTGCGGCTACGGCTCAGGCTGGCACATTGCCAAATCTGGCCGCAAGCATTGCCGATGAACTGGACGCGCAACTCGCCCAGCGGCTGAATGTGGGCGAACGCCCCGTAAGGGGGCTGGCCATGCTGGTCACCACGCCTGTAAGTCTGGACAACCTGGAAGAAAGCAGCACACTGGGGCGGCTGATCGCAGAAGAATGCGCCACATGGTTCGTCTCTGTGGGGTATAAAGTGCAGGAAATGCGCAAGTCCCGCATGATCCTTTTTGCCCCCGGCAAAGGCGAACTGCTCCTTTCCCGGCGTTCCAATCTGCTGGAGATGCAGAACATCGACGCCTCTATCATCCTTTCCGGAACATACACCATCACCTCCAAGCATGTACGCTTCAATATGAAACTGCTGCATGCCGCAAGCAATGAAGTGCTGGCAATGGCCAGCGCAACCCTGCCCATGACAGCGGAGGTTCGGGAGATGCTGCTCGGAAGCGGTGGGGTCAACTTTTCAGGAATAGAGCCCAGCGTATCCACACGACTGAACGACCCTTTCAACGGCTTCTAAGACAGGAAAATACTTAGGGGGCGCCGGGATGCAAATTTCAAAGACCCGGCGAGACAAGGAGGTTCCCCATGAAAGCGCTGCTGACGATACTGCTTCTGGCTTCCACAATGCTGCTGGGGGGGTGCTATTTCAACATGAGTGTAACCAAGACACCGCCCTATAATATATATTGCCCTGGTTCGGGCGCTTCCGTCACACATTATCGCGCAGCACAAGCTGCGCCCAGCGAAGCGGGATGGTTTGACGGCGCTGGAGCGCCTGCGGCAGCTACGGGCGACTGTGCCCGCCCCGGCTACTGCAGCCCTCTGTAACAGCTCCCCTTACCTTCACGAAAATCGCTACAACAGCGGCCGCCCTTGATTCGGGTGGCCGTTGTTTCCATTGTTAGCCGCAAACATCCCGTTTTCAATCCACATTGAGAATGACGGCCAGTTCACTGAAGTGCACCCAGGCCTTGTCCCCCTCTTGCAAAGCAAGTTTTTGCCGGCTTTCCTCAGTCACCACAGCGCAGATATCCGTTCCGTCGGTCAATTGGACGATGATTTCGCTTGAGATGCGCCCTCTTTCCGTGTGACGCACAACGCCTTCGAACAGATTGCCCGCGTGGTGGGCTGCTGCAACCCTGTCCTTGGCTACCAGAACCCAGGGCGCTTTGATTTCCGCGGTTACAAAAGCACCAACCTTCAATCGAAGACGCCGCAGGCTGCTGTTTGTAATCACGGCGGCAACTTCGTGCCCCCCCAGTGATTCAACCTTGATGCAGGATTGAATGTCTCCAGGGCTTACTTCCACCACTTTGCCGTAGAATGCATTACGCGCGCTGGTCTTGCGCTTGCTTTCGCGCTCCATGAAGTGGCGCGTGACCTTTTGCACATCTTCGGGGGGCAGGTTCAGGTATTCGGCAGCCAAAGCCGGGGTGGAGTGCCCCAGAACCCGTTGCACAACCGGCAAGGGCATGCCCCCGCTCAGTAATTCGATGCCTCGCGACCTGCGGATGACTTCCGGGCTGCACATTTCCTTGGGCAGGTTGCACTCGCCTGCGCGTTCGTAAAATTTCTTTCTCACATGGGCCTGATCCATGGTGAAAAGCCGCCTTTTATAGGCGGCGAATCTGGGGTCGGCAAGGAGCGCCCCAAATTCTTTGACAACGTTTCCAGGCAATGGAACCTGCCGGCTGGTGGAAGAATCGGCCCGGGAAAGGGTTACCTGTTCGTTTTCCATGTCAATGGACCTGGTTTCGTCCAGGTCCAGCACCTCGCCCAGTTTGGCCCCTGTGTAACGTATGAGTAAAAAAACCATGAGCACGCGCGCCCTGGATATGCGAATATCCTCACGCTTGGGCTTTGCGGCCCAGTCCCTGAAAGCGTGCTCCAGCTCTTCAAGCTGTATCGTATCCAGATATTTTACATTTCCAGAAATCTCGAGGCCGGATTCCGAAAAAGATGTCGCCATGAATCTGCTCCTGTAGGGTTCTTGCGCATGTTTGTAGATACATACGGAGCAATCGTCACTAACACGATTATTCTTATAATAGTGACAAGACACACCTACAGGATTGGCTTAAAAAAGGCCACAGGTCGCTTTTGGTGGAACGACGCGGATACAAAAAGGCGCCGCCCCTTTTGTGTGAGGAGCGGCGCCCAGGTATTGTATGCTTTTGCTGCGAGAGGCCTACTGCTGCGTGTGATTCTGCGGTGTTTCAGGTTCCTTCAGCAGAGACTGCAGCAGGCTTGGGTGGTCGTCCTTATTGGCAAAGACCTTCTCATGGTCGACCTCTATGAATGCATGACGCAACACGTCATCCATGTGTTCAACTTCAATTATCTCCAGCCCCTTGAGTATTTCGTCAGGGACTTCCTTGAGGTCCTTGGCGTTATCCTTGGGGATGAGCACCCTTTCGATAAGGCCACGGTGGGCAGCCAGAAGCTTTTCACGCAGGCCGCCGATGGGCAGCACCCGCCCCCTGAGGGTGATCTCGCCGGTCATGGCAAGATCATTACTTACGGGCAGCCCCAGAATTGCGGAGATCATGGTGGTTGCCAGGGTGATGCCGGCGGAAGGGCCGTCCTTGGGGATGGCGCCTTCAGGCACGTGTACGTGGATGTCCACCTTCTTATGGAATTGCGGCTTCAAACCGAAGACATCCGAACGGGAGCGGATATAGGAAAGAGCAGCACGAGCCGACTCTTGCATCACGTCGCCCAGCTTACCCGTTATTTCCACTTTGCCCGTACCAGGCATGAGCACGGTTTCCACAGACAGCAGGTCGCCTCCCAGTTCCGTCCAGGCAAGGCCGGTGGTCACACCGACAAGGGATTGCTCCTCTTTTTCGCCATAACGGAACTTATGCACGCCCAGGTAGTTGGAAAGATTCTGGATGCTGACCTGTACGGTCTTGTCCATGTTGTCTTCTTCCACCAGGTTACGTGCAACCTTACGGCAGACGGAGGCCAATTCACGCTCCAGGTTACGTACGCCGGCTTCACGTGTGTAGCGGCGGATGACCTCGAGCATGGCATTTTCCGAGATATTCAGGTTCTCGTTCTTCAGCCCATGCTGCTCGAGCTGCTTGGGCAGCAGGAAGTTCTTTGCGATCTTGCGCTTTTCGATCTCCAGGTAACCAGGGAGCTTGATGATCTCCATCCTGTCCTGCAGCGGCAGCGGAATGGTGTGCAAAGAGTTCGCTGTTGTAATGAAGAATATCTTGGACAGGTCATAGTCCATGTCCAGATAGTGATCATTAAACGTATTGTTCTGTTCGGGGTCGAGAACTTCGAGCAAGGCAGCCGAGGGGTCGCCACGGAAATCCATGCTCATCTTGTCCACTTCGTCCAGGCAGAACAGTGGGTTATTGTATTTTACGCGGCGCAGGGACTGAATGATCTTACCCGGCAGGGCGCCCACATAGGTCCGACGGTGACCGCGGATTTCTGCTTCATCGCGCACACCACCCAGGGACAACCGCACAAACTCACGGCCGGTTGCACGGGCAATGGACTTGGCAAGCGAGGTCTTCCCCACGCCAGGAGGGCCAACCAGACAAAGGATGGGCCCCTTGAGGGTCTTCACCAGTTTTTGCACGGCAAGATACTCGAGAATGCGCTCTTTGGGCTTGTCCAGTCCATAGTGGTCCGCATCCAGAATCTTGCGGGACTCATCCAGGTCGATGTCGAGCTCTTTGAGCTCATCCCAGGGGATGTCGAGAATCCAGTCCACGTAGTTGCGCACCACGGTGTACTCGGCCGAGGAAGGCGGCATGGCTTTGAGCTTCTTGAGCTCGCGCATGGCTTTTTCCCGGTTCTCGTCCTTCATGACCTTGGCGTTCAGCTTCTCTTCGAGCTCCGCCACTTCCACAGCGGGGTCTTCTTCACGCCCCATTTCTTTGGAAATAGCCTTCATCTGCTCGTTGAGGTAGTAGTCGCGCTGATTGCGCTCCATCTGGTTCTTGACGCGAGACTTGATCTTCTTCTCAAGGGAAGTGATCTCGATTTCGCCCTCAAGAAGACCATAGGCCTCTTCCAGACGGGTTTTGGTGTCTTCCTGTTCAAGCACTTCCTGCTTTTTCAGGTAGTCCACCTTCAGGTGGGGCATGATGGCGTCGGCCAACTTGCCTGGGTGCGTCAATGAAGACACGGCCATGATGGTTTCAGGTGCAAGCTTCTTGTTGACCTTGCCATATTCCTTGAGCGCCTCATGCGTCGTACGCACCAGGGCTTCGGCCTCGGGGTCTTCGTTATCACCTTCATGCAGCGTGTCCACGTTGACCAGGGGGAATTCCTTGTCCAGAGCTTCCCCATCACGCTCAGGATTCCACTTGGCGCGGTACATGCCTTCGAAAAGCACTTTAATGGTGCCATCAGGCAGGCGCAAAAGCTGCAGAATCTTGCTCACGGTACCCATTTCGAACAGGTCGCCGGGTTCTGGCTTTTCCACTTCCGGTTGGCGCTGGGCTACGAGGAATATCTTCTTGTCGTAATTGCTCAGGGCGTTTTCAATAGCGCGAATGGAAGCCTCCCGCCCCACAAAAAGTGGAACGATGGAGCGAGGGAACATCACCACCTCGCGCAATGACATCAGGGGAAGCCGCTCATTGTCAGGCTGGGCGGCATTGCTCACGAGTTCATAATCAGCCATTCTTTTCTCCTGATATAAGGAACGTTTTGGCACTCCGAAGGTATCGTGGCAGTGTTCCGGAGTTTTCAATCAGGCAAATGCGGCTCTGCGAGCCGCAGCTACGCGCCAGGAAGGCGCGCGGGAAGTCTTGCTCCCGCAAGCTTTGGAGAAACCACGCTTTCTCCTCCACTCCACGCCAAAAGGACAAGATTCCTCTCAAGCGTCCAGGATAAAATAAGGCACGACATGAAAATGTCAAACAATCATCACAGGAAGTACGGCAGCAGGTGGTCAGGTGATCATAAGAACACGGCCCGGCTAAACTTCTGCCGGGCCGTTTGTATTTCGTATGGAGAATCAGGAGCCAGTCTTGGCTTCGGATTCGTAGATGAGCAACGGCTCCATGCCCTTCTCAACAACGTTCTTGTTGATCACGCATTCCTTGACGCCCGCCAATGAGGGCAGCTCGTACATGATATCGAGCATGACCAACTCCATGACGTTGCGCAGGCCACGGGCGCCAGTCTTACGCTCAATAGCCTTCTGGGAAATGGCCCGCAAGGCGTTGCTCGTGAAGCGCAGCTTTACGTTGTCCAGTTCAAAGAGCTTTTTGTACTGCCTGGTCAGCGCATTCTTGGGCTCGTTGAGGATACGGATAAGGTCTTCCTCACTCAGATCCTCCACGTGGGTCACAACGGGTATGCGTCCCACAAATTCGGGGATCAGCCCGAACTTGATCAAATCAATGGGGTGCACCTGGGAGTAAACCTCGGACAAAGGCATTTCAGCCTTGCTGTTGATCTTGGCGCCAAAGCCCAAAGACGTACCCGAGATACGCTGCTGGATGATTTTGTCCAGACCGATAAAAGCGCCGCCCATGATGAAGAGAATGTTGGAGGTATTGAGGCGTATGAACTCCTGCTGGGGGTGCTTGCGCCCCCCTTTGGGCGGTATGTTGGCCTCGGTACCTTCGATAATCTTCAACAGAGCCTGCTGCACGCCCTCACCAGAAACATCCCGCGTGATGGAAGGACTATCGCCCTTGCGCGCGATCTTGTCGATTTCATCTATATAGATGATGCCGCGGGAGGCAGCTTCTATGTCGTAATCCGCATTCTGCAGCAGTTGCACAAGAATGTTTTCCACATCCTCGCCCACGTAGCCGGCTTCCGTCAGCGTAGTGGCATCCGCAATGGCAAAGGGAACCTTGAGCACGCGCGCCAGGGTCTTGGCCAGCAGCGTCTTGCCGCATCCGGTGGGACCGACCAGCAGAATGTTGCTTTTTTCGAGTTCGACATCGTCGTTTACAGAGCCGGTGAAAAACACGCGCTTGTAGTGATTGTGCACTGCAACTGCGAGGATTTTCTTGGCATTGTTCTGCCCGATAACGAACTCCTGAAGCTTGTCGTGTATCTCTGCGGGAGATAACAGACGCCCTTCCTGCATGTCTTCATTGATGCTTTCCTGGGCAATGATCTCATTGCACAACGATACACACTCGTCGCAGATGTATACGTCCGGGCCTGCGATGAGGCGTTGCACTTCATCCTGATTCTTGCCGCAGAAGGAGCAATGCAAATCAGACATGGGAGCTTTCTTCCTGTTGGCCATATTTCATTCCTACTCTTTTTTACCTGTCTCCGCCGTATTTCGGGAAACGAGGATATCGTCGATAAGGCCGTAGTCCTTGGCTTCCGCTGCAGAGAAAAACTTGTCACGCTCAGCGTCTTTGGTGACCTTTTTCACGTCTTTGCCCGTATGGTTGGACAGAATCTGGTTCAGTGATTCCTTGGTCCGCAAAATCTCACGGGCATGAATGTCAATATCCGTTGCCTGGCCGGAAAAACCGCCCAGCACCTGGTGAATCATGATCCGCGAATGCGGCAGGGCGTAACGCATGCCCGGCGCACCGGAAGCAAGCAGCAACGCAGCCATGCTCGCAGCCTGTCCCAGACACAGTGTCGCGACAGGGGCGGAAATATACTGCATAGTGTCGTAGATGGCCAAACCGGCAGTCACAACGCCACCAGGAGAATTGATGTAAAGGTTGATCTCCTTTTCTGGATTGTCAGATTCCAGGAAAAGAAGCTGTGCACAGATCAAGCTGGCAACATGGTCGTCGATGGGTGTTCCAAGAAGGATGATCCGGTCTTTCAGTAGACGGGAGTAAATATCATACGCGCGTTCAGCACGTCCCGTAGTCTCAATGACAATAGGCACAGCGCCCCATTCCATGACTGTCTCCTTGGTCGAGGGTCTGCTCTGGGGAGAGTGCCAGGCAGAATCGGATCCAGGTCCGTAGTTCACGCAATAACCCTCTCAAAAATTACATGTTGGACATCAGTTGGGCAATCTTCACCAAAGCCAAATGGCGGCGCCTGGCCGCAACTTTTGACTCTTTTCTTTGAGAGTAGATACTACTTCCATACTAATCGTCAAGTATGCAAGGTTCTTGAGGGGGAAAAGAAAGTTCCAACCAACCGGGATTCATGGTTTCCCGTGTATCAGGCAGGTTTTTCCCCTCGCCCCTGCTTGCAGCGATTTTTTGCAAGACAGGGGCCACCTCCCGGCGTCATGCTCCAGGAGCCCAGTTACAAAACAGGCGCCGGGCAGCCAGAGTGAAGCATTCTGGCCGGCCGGCGCCTTCTTATCAAGCAGAAATGAGGACTAGGCGCCCTCTTCCTGATTCTCCTCGCCAGCATTTTCCTTGGCCGGCACCATTTTCACCTCGGCCTTGCTGTACAAGAGCTCCATGGCCTTGTCTGCCAGCAACCGGTTGTGAACAGGGATAATCAGGTCGTTGTCCATGTGGTACTTCTTGAGCTGGTTGAAATCCTGCCCCATACGCGAAGCCAATTGGCGGAAGTAGAAGTCGATTTCCTGCTCGGTAACCTGCAGGTTTTCGCGCTTGGCAACCGTCAGCAAAAACACCTCGGACTTGGCCATGTCTTCAGCCTGGGACTGCAGCTCCTGGCGCAGGTCGTCTCCGGTTTTGCCAGTGGATTGCAGGCTTTTGCCCTGCTGTTCCAGACGATTGATCTGATCCTGAACCAGGCGGTCAAGGTTGGCCTCAACCAGGCTTTCGGGCAAATCATACTCAACTTCACTCAAAAGCTTGTCGAGCAGGCTCTTTTGCGCAACGGAACGGTAGAGCTGCTTACGGCTTTCAAGGTAGGAATTGCGCACGGCTTCGCGCATTTGCTCCACGTCCTTGAAACCACCGGCTTTTTGCGCCAGATCATCATCGACCTCAGGCAGCTTCTTTTCCTTGACGGCGTGCAGTTTCACACGCATGAGCACCTTTTTGCCGGCAAGCTCTTCATTGAGGAAGTCCTCGGGGAATTCCAGATCGTTTTCGCCCACTTCGCCGGGCTCAAGCCCTTTGACTATTTCCTCGAAACCGGGAAGGGACTGCCCTTCACCCAGAGCAAGCTGGAAATTTTCGGCGTGAATGCCTTCCAGAGCATTGCCAGCATCGTCGTAGGCGGCAAAGTTGATGATAACCACATCACCATCAACAGGCTTACGCTTATCAGGAGTCTCAATCAGCTCGGCCATCTGGTTGCGGATACGATCAATTACAGCTTCTACAGCGCCTTCTTCAACCTCAGGCTCTTCTTCCTCCACTTCGGTACCGGTGTACTCGGGGAGTTCAAAATCAGGCATAACCTCGAAGGAAAGCGTGTATTTGAAAGGAACACCGCGCTCCAGTTGTCCGCCATCAAAATCGATTTTCGAAAGTGGCTGCGACTTGGTCTCGCTGACAATCTGGTTGATGTGCAGGTTGACCATATCCGTGGTCGCCTCACCGTAAATCTGGTCCCTGAAGCGTTTCTCGATGATGGAAGAAGGGACCTTGCCCTTGCGAAACCCATCGAGATCGGCACTGCGACGATACAGGGCAATGGTGGCGCCCAGAGCAGCCGCAACCTCTTCTTCCGGGACCTCTACGTGAATGGCGCGCTTAACCGGAGAAATGTCTTCTACCTGATATTCCATGGATACAGCTCCTTTAAATGATAAACTTTTTTTTGCGATGACAAATCAGGCGCAGCATTCGGGCTGCAAAAAACGACAGTAAAGTGGTGCGAGAGGAGAGACTCGAACTCTCACGGACCTAGCCGCCGGACCCTAAACCCGGTGCGTCTACCAATTCCGCCACTCTCGCACTCTGCCGGTGGTCCTCTGCATACAACCAAAGGAGGACCCTCGCGCCGGAGAATACGTAAAAAACCACACCCGCCTCGTCATCCAAAAACGGGGGCAATTGAAAACGTACCCATTTTCCTAAAAAATTATCCGCCCTGATGCAGGCAGATAATTCGTGCACGTCTACTCGCCCGTCCAAAAGCCGCTTGCGCCTGGCAGTGTGGGCTTCATTGCTCGCAAACGAAACCTTTTATCAGCATCGCTTTCAGTGATCAAGTATACAATCGCACCAGTCTTGCCCCATGCATTACAAACTTCAGAAATTTAGTCCAAGGCAGTGGCTCAGTTAAGTCAATATGGTACATGAAAGAATCCACTACACACTGATTTTTCAAGCACGGTCAAAACCAGATTCTGATTGTTATAAAACCGTACATTTTGATTAAAAAATGACAAATCACTTCCATGTGCAGCCCATACTGTCAGTGTTCCTCAAAACACATCAGAGCACCATGCCTCATAATGCCTTTTCAACGACCTTGATATTGTCTCCAGAAGCGAAGTCTGTCAAAAAATTTATGTGATTCCATTAATGTTCGTTAGTTCTTGAGTTCACTCCTCCAAGCTCCCTAATAAGCAACCGAGTGACTATCAGAACAAGCTGGACAAAAATGAAAGTGGCCATGATGCTTGCATCGTAAATCGTAACAAGGCATTATTTTGGAATAATCAAAAGCCATAAAAGAACAGAGGATTGAAACGAATGAGTGAAAAAAAGCTGGTCCAAACAGTCAAAGCCTCGGGCTGAGCTGCCAAATTGCCTCCAGGGGACCTGGAGGAAGCCCTGCTGTCATTGGGTTTGGGCAATAAACCCCAAGACCCTCGGGTAATCGCTGGCCAGACCGCCAACGAGGATGCCGTTGTCGTGCGCTTTCCAGACGGGAAAGCACTTATTCAGACTGTTGATTTCTTTACTCCGATCGTCAATAATCCCTACTGGTTCGGACAAATTGCCGCTGCCAATGCCCTTTCGGACGTATACGCAATGGGGGGCACCCCTTATACGGCAATGAATATCCTTTGTTTCCCTATCAAGACACAATCCAAGGAAACGTTAAAAGAGATTCTGGCTGGCGGACTGGATAAAATCCAGGAAGCCGAAGCCATTCTGGCCGGCGGACACAGCCTTGAAGATGAGGAACTCAAATATGGTCTTGCGGTTTCAGGACTTGTTGATCCTGATGGAGTTACAACCAACACAGGTTTGCTTCCAGGTGACCAGCTAATCCTGACAAAACCCATCGGGACAGGTGTTCTGGCCACCGCATTGAAAGCAGAATGGGAAGGGGCCGAACAATTTGAGAAGATACTCTACAAATGGGCCTCGCACCTGAACAAAAAAGCCGGCAGTATCATTCCTAAACTCGGCCTGCGTGCAGCTACTGATGTAACGGGGTTTGGACTTGGCGGGCATCTACTTGAAATGCTTCACGGTTCGGGTGCCTGTGCTGCAATATGGTTGGACGAGACGCCATTCATTCCTGAAGCGTTGGAACTGGCGGCCATGGGAATGATTCCCATGGGCAGTTACGCCAACAAGACCTTTTGCAAATCCGTGGTCCAGGTTGCAGCGGACAAATCTTCTATCAAGGCGGACCTGATCTTTGACGCCCAAACATCAGGGGGGTTGCTCTTGGCTGTTCCTGAAAAGAAGGTCAAAGAAGCCACCATGATGCTTGAGGACCTGGGGGAGTTGGCAGCACACGTGGGCGAGGTGCTCCCCTGCGATGCAGGTGCAACACCACGCCCCAAATTATTGCTTTGCTGAGTAAGAGGTGCCTGGCTCTGTAAACCGCCTGAATCGTGCGACAGCCTGGCGACGCCCTACACTCGAGAACCGTTGAGTTCTTTTGCCCGTTCTTGCAAAAAATCGATGAAGTAGCTGACTGCAGGAAACATGAAGCGCTGTTTTTGAAAAACGCAATAAAAATGGCGGCCGAGTTGCAGCTCAGAACAGGGCAACACAATCAATTCGCCACGGTTTATTTCATCATAAGCTGCCAGACGGGAAGTAATGGAGACACCCAGGCCGGCTTTGACACAACGCAACACAGCCTGAGTACTCTCAACAATCAGGGCAGTGTTCAAGGATCTGGGGTCTACGCCACTTTTCAGCAGCCCTTTTTCAATGGCAAGGCGCGTGCCAGACCCTTTTTCACGCATCACCCAGGATAATGCTTCCAGGTCAGACAATTCCAATGCCGACTTTCCAGGCAAAGTGTCGGGAGCAGCGACAATTACAAGATCATCCTCTAAAATGGGGATGAATTCCAGATCGTTGTAATCTTCATACTGCGCCCCCACAACACCAGTGACAAGCGTACCGTTTTGCACCTGCTGCACGATTGATTCGGAATCGCCGACGCGCAGATGCATGGTCACGGCAGGATAGCGCTTGACAAAGGATGCCAACATGGGAGGGAGAAGATAATGGGCAGGGATGGTGCTTGCGCCAATGGCGAGTGCCCCAGAGACTTCGTCCTGCAGCAACTGAATTTCAGCCTTTGCAGTCTCCAGGCTGGAAAAGACCTTTTGCGCGTGGCGATACAGGATATCTCCCGCTGCGGTAGGCAAAATGGAACGTCCAAGCCTATCGAAAAGTTTTACACCAAGGTCGCTTTCCAGACTTGCAACATGAGCGCTTATAGTCGGTTGGGATAGAAACAAGGCCTCACCGGCCTTGGAAAAGCTCCTAAGTTCAAAGACCTTGCTAAAGGCTTCGAGCCTGCGCAAATCCATGCCGTATACCTCGTATCAACTTTATCTATAGTTAAAGGCAAAAAAAAGGCAGGCCCAAGAGGACCTGCCTTTTATAAGCACTACTCTTTTTTTGCTTCTTCGTCTTCTTCTTCCGCAGAAGTCTCAGGCGCAGAAGCCTCTTCGGCTGGTGCCTCTTCTGCAGCAGCCTCTTCGGCTGGTGCGGCATCAGCAGCAGGCTCTTCAGCCGGTGCGGCTTCAGCTGCGGGCTCTTCGGCTGCAGCCTCAGGAGCAGCAGGAGCCTCTACCTTGGGGGTAGATACAGCAGCAGCTTTTTTGGGTTTAGCTTCCGGAGCAGCTTCGCCAGGCAGGCGAGTAAACTCGATGAAAGCCATAGGGGCATTGTCGCCTCGACGAGGCAAGCCCATTTTTACTATTCTGGTATATCCGCCGGCAACACCGCTAAAACGGGGGCCGACTTCGTCAAACAAAGTTTTTACAAGAGCGTGATCGCCCAGAACCTTATAGGCAAGGCGCCTAGAATGGAGATCGTTGCGAAGCGCAAGAGTGATGAGCTTGTCAGCTACTTTGCGCAGTTCTTTAGCCTTGGATTCAGTAGTTTTGATCTTGCCGTGCACGATCAAAGATTTCGCCATATTGCGAAACAAGGCCTTACGATGCTCCCAGGTTCTGCCGAGCTTGCGTCCGGATTTGTTATGCCTCATTTTGCTCTTTCCTCTTCAGCCATTCCTGGTAGCTTTGCTCAAAACCATCGACTTTCATGCCGAATTCAAGCCCCATATCCTGGAGGACGCGGCGAATCTCATCAAGAGACTTCTTACCGAAGTTCTTGGTCTTGAGCATATCGTTCTCAGTACGTTGCACCAGTTCACCCACAAGGGAGATATTGGCGCTCTTCAGGCAATTGGTAGCGCGAACAGACAGCTCGAGTTCGTCAATGCTCTTGAAGAGATCGGGATTTAAATCCGACGTCTTGGAGGACGAGCGACGGTCACCTTCGGACATGCCCTCGTCAAAATTGATGAACACACTGAGCTGGTCCTTAAGGATCTTGGCGCTGTATGCGATAGCGTCTTCCGGTGCTATGGAGCCGTCAGTCCAGACTTCGAGAACAAGCTTGTCGAAGTTGGTCATCTGGCCGACACGAGCCTGCTCCACAGAATATGCTACGCGGCGGACAGGGGAGAAACTGGCATCAAGCTTGATCAAGCCAATTTCTTCACTCAGGCCTTCGTGCATTTCTGCAGGCATGTAGCCCTTGCCCATGCGCACCTCGAGCTCGATTTTGAGCTCGACATCCTCGGAAAGGGTTATCAGGTGCTGTTCAGGGTTGAGCACTTTGACGTTCTGGTTCTCCTGAATGTCAGAGGCAGTGACCACGCCTTGTTTGTTGGCTTGCAAAAGGAGCTGTTGCGGCTCCTCAGAAGCCATGGCCAGGCGCACCTGCTTAAGGTTCAGCACAAGGTCAGTCACATCCTCGATAACTCCGGGGATGGAGGTGAATTCGTGCTGGATGCCTTCAATTTTGGCGGACACAATGGCCGCGCCTTGCAGTGAAGACAACAAAACCCTTCGCAGAGCATTGCCGATGGTCGTGCCAAATCCTCGTTCCAAGGGTTCGCAGACGAACTTGCCGTATAGCATGTCGCCTTCCTTGGATTCGCGGACGATCTGATCCGGAGCAACCAGTTCCTTCCAGTTGCGAGTGTTGATAAGCTTCTCGCCTTGCTTCACGAGCATAGTAGAACCTGCGCTGGTTTACTTCGAGTACAGCTCGACGATGAGCTGCTCGTTGATGGGGAACTGGATGTCCTCACGAGTGGGAACGGCACGGACGGAGCCCTTAAAATTACTGCCGTCCACATCGAGCCAGCCGGGGCAACCACGACGGGCAATGACTTCCTGAGCTTCCATAATCACCGGTATTTTGCGACCTTCCTCGCGAACAACAATCTCATCGCCAACGCGTACGCGCATGGAGGGGATGTTGACGCGACGGCCATTGAGCATGAAAATACCGTGGAGAACGAGTTGACGCGCCTGGCTGCGAGAGTTCGCAAAACCCATGCGGAAAATCACGTTGTCCAGGCGGGTTTCCAGCAGAACCAGAAGGTTCGTACCGGTAACACCCTTCATCATGTCGGCCTTATGGAAGTAGCTACGGAACTGTTTTTCGAGAATACCGTACATGCGACGGACTTTCTGCTTCTCACGAAGCTGAACAGCATAGTCACTCATCTTGCGACGAGAACGTCCATGCTGGCCGGGCGCGTAAGGCCGGCGGTCATAAGCGCACTTATCGGTATAACAGCGATCGCCTTTGAGAAAAAGCTTTTCGCCTTCACGCCGGCAAAGCCGGCACTTGGAATCATTATAACGTGCCAAGGTGACTTCCTCCTATTCTCGGCCTTAGACCCGGCGGCGTTTAGGCGGACGGCAGCCGTTATGGGGAATAGGTGTAATATCCCGAATGTAGCTGACGTTCATACCAACGTTATTGATGGCGCGCATAGCCGCTTCGCGGCCGGAGCCAGGGCCTTTAACCAGGATGCCGACAGTACGCATGCCCTGATCTTGAGCACGGCGTGCTGCATTTTCAGCAGCAATCTGAGCAGCAAAAGGGGTGCTCTTACGGGAGCCTTTAAAACCGCTTCCGCCGGCAGAAGCCCAGCTTATCACGTTGCCACGGGTGTCAGTAAACGTGACGATGGTGTTGTTGAACGTGGCCTGAATGTGGGCAATACCCACCGGAACGTTCTTCTTCTCTTTCTTCTTTGCAGTACGTTTGGGTCTGGCCATTGCAGCTTCTCTCTTGAAACCTGATGTTGGTGCAATTAGCTGCCTGCAAGCCGCCGGTCAGGCCGGCGCTGCATCAGGCAGAAGCAAATGCCTATTTTTTCTTCTTGCCGACCACAGAACGACGGGGGCCCTTGCGAGTCCGTGCGTTGGTGTGGGTGCGTTGCCCATGTGCCGGCAATCCGCGGCGATGGCGCAGGCCGCGGTAACAGCCAATGTCCATCAGGCGCTTAATGTTGGCCGAAACCTCACGGCGAAGGTCACCCTCCACCTTGTAGTTGGTCTCGATTTCTTTACGGATGTTGTTCACCTCTTCAGCAGAAAGGTCGTCACTGGACTTGGTCCAGTCTACGCCGGTGCTGTCAAGGATCTTCAACGCAGTCGTACGCCCGATTCCATAGATGTAGGTAAGGGCGATGTCCAGCCGCTTGGCCTTGGGCAAGTCGATACCTGCGATACGTGCCACAGTGCTTCTCCTGGTGACTTATCCCTGGCGCTGCTTGTGCCGGGGGTTTTCACAGATCACCCGCAGAACACCTTTGCGGCGGATGATTTTGCATTTCGGACAAATCTTCTTCACAGACGGTCTGACTTTCATGGCCGACTCCATGCTATGCCCTTATGCGGGCCATGTTAGCAGGACGCTAGGTCGCTGCCTCGGATACACTCAATATTTCAGGGCCATTCGCCGTAATCGCAATGCTGTGCTCAAAATGAGCAGACAGACTATTGTCCTTGGTTACGGCAGTCCAGTGGTCGTCAAGGATGCGTACTTCATGTGATCCCAAAGTGACCATGGGCTCGATGGCCAGCACCATGCCCTGCTTCAAGGGCAGGGAGCCTTTGTTGTTCACTACGAAATTAGGCACCTCAGGTTTTTCGTGAAGCTTACGACCAATGCCGTGCCCTACAAAACGCCTGACGACGCCAAAACCATAGCTTTCGACGTACTCTTGGACGGCTCTGGAAATGTCAGAGAGCTGGTTGCCTACCCTCGCCTGTTCGATGCCGCGGTACAGGGATTCACGGGTAACTTCCAAAAGGGTTTGGCTCTTCTTTCCAATTTCCCCCACAGGATACGTACGAGCCGAATCTCCGTGGAAGCCATCATAAACTACGCCCATATCGACACTCACGATATCACCTTCTTTGAGCACGCGCTCAGAAGGAAAACCGTGGACGATTTCTTCATTCACAGAACAGCAAAGAGCAAATGGGAACCCGTTATACCCTTTAAATGAGGGAGCCACGCCGTGATCGTTGCACATTGACATGGCTATTTCTTCGAGTTCCATCGTACGGATGCCAGGGGCTATAGCCTCCCCTAGGGCATCCAGGATCTTGGAGACAATGCGGTTAGCACCGCGCATTGCCACAAGCTCCGTCTCATTCTTCAAAAAAACGCCGCGAAACTTTTTCACAATTATCGTCTGCTCCGCAGCTTACCCTTCTGCATCAATCCTTCGTATTGACGGGAAATCATGTGCGACTCAACCTGGCCCATGAAGTCCATTGCAACACCCACAACGATGAGCAGCCCCGTACCGCCAAAGTAGAACGGAACGTTGAACTGCTGGATCAGCATCATGGGCAAGATGCAGATAAGGGAAATGTAGATTGCTCCCCACAGCGTAATGCGGGTCAGCACTCTATCAATATATTCCTTGGTTTTGCCGCCTGGACGAATACCAGGGATAAAACCACCCTGCTTCTTCAAGTTCTCAGCTATATCTTTTGGATCAAAAATAATCGCAGTATAGAAGAAACAGAAAAACACGATCATCGCAACGAACACGATGTTGTAAAGCATCGACGTAGGTCTGAAGTAAGCCGAAACGGTCTGTAAGAACTCAACGTTGGAAAATTGAGCAATAGTTCCGGGGAACATCAGAATCGAAGACGCGAAGATGGGAGGTATAACACCTGCGGTGTTAACACGCAAGGGCAAATGTGTTGTCTGCCCACCCATCATTTTACGCCCCATCATACGCTTGGCGTATTGAATCGGAATGCGCCGTTGGGCGCGTTCCATGAACACGATAAACCCGATAACTGCAAGCACAACGGCCAGAATAAGCAGAGCAATGAAAAGGCTCAACTCGCCAGTGCCCATCAGTCGAAAGGTATTAACGGTTGCACGGGGCAAACCGGCAACGATACCTGCGTAAATAATCAGGGAAATACCGTTGCCAAGGCCTTTTTCGGTGATCTTCTCGCCCAGCCACATGATCATGACGGTGCCCGCGGTCAGTGTGATGATCGTGGTCAACCGAAAAGCCCAGCCAGGTTCCAGGACAACAGGCGCCCCAGTGGGACTGGCCATACCTTCCAGGCCGACAGCAATGCCCATGCCTTGGATGAGCGTAATCAACACTGTTCCGTAGCGGGTGTACTGCGTAATCTTTTTGCGGCCAGCAGCGCCCTCTTCTTTTTGCAAACGTTTCAGCTCTGGGCTGGCAACAGTCAGCAATTGGATGATAATGGACGCTGAAATGTAGGGCATGATACCCAGAGCGAAGATCGAGATATTGCGCAAACCGCCGCCGGAGAACATGTCAAAGAGCCCAAACAAGGTGTTCTGGGCACTTGCAAAAAAGTCCTGCAGCGCATTGGCATCCACACCGGGAACCGGAACATGGATGCCTATACGGTAAACGGCAAGCAAGAAGAAGGTCCAAAAAAGCTTCTTCTTGAGCTCGGGCAGTTTAGCGAGGTTCTCTACTCCGGAAAGGGCCACGATTTATCCTTCCAGTGCTTCGGCTTTTCCGCCGGCTTGCGTGATCTTTTCAGCTGCTTTGGAGCTGAAGCGGTGCGCATGCACGGTCACAGCACGTCCGACGTCACCATCGGACAAAATCTTGACCGGTGCACCACGACGAGCAAGACCGCGGTCGTAGATGTCTTCAACAGTAATTGTGTCTTTCCCTTCGAAGAAAGAAAGCAGACGCCCTACATTGATAGGTTCGTAAACAACCTTGAACAGAGCGTTCTTGAAACCACGTTTGGGCAAACGGCGTTGCAGGGGCATCTGGCCGCCTTCAAAGCCGGGACGTTTGCCCTCGCCAGCGCGAGAGTTCTGTCCCTTGTTACCCTTGCCGCAGGTGCAGCCCCAGCCGGTGGCGGAGCCGCGGCCAATACGGCGGCGGTTCTTGCGTTCCTCAGGGAAATTGGTCAGTTCGTGCAGCCTCATGATGTACTCACCTCTACGAGATGCTTGACGCGTTCAATCATGCCGCGCAGGGACGCAGAGTCCTCAGCGGTGACAACCTGATGGGGCTTGCGCAGCCCCAAGGCTTGGAGGGTCTTCTTTTGCTTGGGCTTACAGCCGATGTAGCTGCGCACGAGTTTAATGGAAACCATGTCTAAGCCCCCCTACTTGCGCGGCGTTTCAAGGCGCTTACCACGGATGGCGCTGACTTCGTCTGCGGAACGCAGAGAGGCCAAGCCGGTGATGGTCGCCTTGAGAACGTTGTGCGGATTGTTGGTGCCAATAGCCTTGGTCAGGATGTCGGACACACCGGCAGCTTCCATGACTGCACGGACAGGACCGCCCGCAATGATACCGGTACCCTTGGAAGCCGGCTTAAGCATAACGCGGCCAGCGCCGTATATACCAAGCACCTCATAAGGCAGGGTGCCATCCAGCAGAGGTATTTTGACCATGGCTTTACGAGCCCGCTCATTGGCCTTACGAATGGCCTCAGGGACTTCCTGTGCCTTGCCCAGACCGTACCCGACACTGCCGTTGCCATCACCAACCACGACGAGGGCGCTGAAGCTGAAGCGCCGACCGCCCTTGACGACCTTGGCAACGCGGTTCAGGTAGACGATCTTCTCTACATAACCTTGTTCATTCTGTTCCATGCCATATTCCCCAGCTTTGCGCGGGTTAAAATACCAGGCCGCCTTCACGGGCGCCGTCGGCAAGAGCCTTGATGCGGCCGTGATAGAGGTAACCGTTACGATCGAAAATCACGCGCTCTATGTTCTTCTCTTTAGCGAGCTTCGCAATTTCACGACCAACCTTGGCGGAGGTATCCTTGTTCAACTTCAAGCCGCTCTCTTCTTTACCAAGAACAAGAGAGGACGCTGAAGCAAGGGTCTTTCCCTCGGTATCGTCGACTACCTGGCAGTAGATGGCGGCATTGGAGCGGAAAACAACCAGGCGCGGACGCTCGGCTGTGCCGAAAACCTTTTTGCGAATCCGCACTTTGCGGCGGAGGCGTGCTTGTTGTTTGGTTTGTTTCATGGCTCGGCTCCTTACTTGCCGGACTTACCAGCCTTACGGCGGATGACTTCTTCAAGGTACTTGATGCCCTTGCCTTTGTACGGCTCGGGCGGACGAACGCGGCGGATACGCGCAGCAAGTTCGCCAACCATGACCTTGTCGACGCCTGAAATGGTCAACTTATTACCCTCGACCTTGGCTTCGATCCCCTTGGGCATCTCCATCTTCACCGGATGGGAGTAGCCTACACTCAGCTCAACGGTTTGGCCGTTAACAGCGACCTTATAACCAACACCGATGACTTCGAGGGTACGCGAGAAGCCCTTGGAAACGCCTTCAACACAGTTTGCCAGAAGCGTACGCCTCAGGCCGTGCTGTGCACGGGCGGTCCGGGTTTCGTTGGCACGGGTTACACGCACCGCGCCATCTTCGAGAGCGTAGGAGACCGAAGGATGCACAGGTGTGGTGATGCTACCCTTTGGCCCCTTGACCTCTATGCTTTCAGCATTCAACGTGACTTCGACGCCACTGGGGATGCTGATGGGAAGCTTTCCTATTCTGGACATTGTCGGCCTCGCTACCAGATTTCGCACAGGACCTCGCCACCGACATTCTTGTCCTGGGCCTGAGAGCCCTCAAGAATGCCACTGGACGTGGACATGATGCAGATGCCAAGGCCGTTTTGCACACGGGGGATGTCGGTAGCACCAACATAGACCCTGCGGCCCGGCTTGCTTATTTTCTTCAGGCCAGCAATGGTGGCCTTACCTTTGACATATTTGAGCGTCACCACGATATCGGCATCTTTTTCGCTGTAATCGCTGATGTACCCTTCTTCCTTAAGGATAGCGGCTATGGCCACTTTAACCTTGGATTTGGGAATAGCGACTTCGCGGTGCAGGGCATGGTGCCCGTTACGGATGCGCGTCAACATATCGGAGACGGGATCAGTGACTGCCATGATGCTCTCCTGATTTACCAGCTCGATTTGCGGACGCCGGGCAGTTCGCCTGCCAGGGCCTTGTTGCGGAAACAGATGCGGCAGATACCGAACTTACGCAGGTAAGCGCGGGGACGACCGCAGATCGGACAACGGTTGTAAGCGCGGGCAGAAAACTTGGGTTTACGCCGGGCTTTGACTTCCAAGGACGTACGAGACACCGTGATTTCTCCTTACTTCTTGAAAGGCATGCCAAGCTGCTCGAGCAAGACTTTGCCTTCCTTGTCTGTGGTGGCCGTGGTCACGATAGTGATGTTCATACCCTTCACTCGCTCCACCCTGTCGATTTCCAGCTCAGGAAAGATGGTGTGATCCTTGATCCCCAGCGTGAAATTGCCGCGGCCATCAAAACCCCGGTCGGGTACACCACGGAAGTCGCGAACCCGAGGCAGCGCAAAATTCATCAACTTGTCGCAGAAATCCCACATGCGATCCCGGCGCAGCGTTACACGACATCCAACAGCCATGCCCTGACGCAGCTTAAAGGCTGCAATGGACTTTTTGGCGCGAGTGATGATGGCGTGCTGGCCGGCAATGCGCGTAAGTTCATCGGCGGCGTCTTCAATGAGCTTGTGATTCAAGCTCGCCTCGCCGAGGCCGATGTTCAGCGATACCTTTTCCAGGCGCGGAATCTGCATAGGAGATTTGTAGCCAAACTCCTTTTGCAGCACCGGCGCAATCTTCTCTTTGTACATCTCTTCCAATTTTGTCATGACACTTCCCGATATAAGCAAGTTAATCGAGGATCTCGTTGCACTTCTTACAAAAGCGCACTTTCTTGCCGTCCTCGGTGAAGCGATAACCGATTCGGGTCGCCTTGGTGCAGGCATTGCAAATAACCTGTACGTTGGACACCGCAACGGGAGCTTCTTTTTCGATTATACCACCAGGCTGTTGCTGATAAGGATTTCCTTTGGTGTGGCGCTTGACCATGTTCACCTTTTCAACAAGTGCGGTGTCCTTTTTGTGGTCCACACGCAATATCTTGCCAATTTTGCCCTTATCCTTCCCGGCGATAACCATCACCTTGTCGTCTTTTCTGATCTTATTCTTCTGCATGGCCGCCACCTAAAGCACCTCGGGTGCCAGCGAAACGATTTTCATGAAGTTCCTCTGGCGCAGTTCACGTGCCACAGGACCAAAGATGCGAGTGCCGACCGGCTCCATCTGATTATTCAGAAGTACAGCCGAGTTGTTATCGAAACGGATGTAGGATCCGTCGGGACGACGAATTTCCTTTTTGGTCCGCACGACAACTGCCTTCATCACATCGCCCTTCTTGACCTTGGAATGCGGCATGGCGTCCTTCACGGAGACCACTATGATGTCGCCTACGCCAGCGTACCGGCGGCGGCTGCCGCCCAGCACCTTGATGCAGGAGAGACGCTTGGCTCCGGAATTGTCCGCGACGTCCAAATTGCTTTCTACCTGGATCATCTCTTAGCCCTCTATACCGCTTTTTCCAAAACCTTGACCAACTGCCAGCGCTTGCGCTTGCTCAGGGGGCGAGATTCAATGATCTGCACCTTGTCCCCAATACGGCACTCGTTCTCAGGGTCATGGGCCATGTATTTCTTGCGGCGGTTGATATACTTCTTGTACAGGGGGTGCTTAACCAGCGTTTCGACACCTACCACTATGGTCTTGTCGGTTTTGTCGCTCGTTACGCGGCCCACAAGCACTCGCTTGTTACTTTTCTTTTCTGCATCCACCATGGCTTTAGGCTCCCTTTTCCTTGTCCTTGAGCACAGTCAAGACACGGGCGATGTCGCGTTTCACCTGGGGGATACGCGCAGTATTCTCAAGTTGCGCAGTAGCGTGCTGGAAACGCAGATTGAAAAGCTCCTGACGAAAGCCCTCGAGCTTTTCGCTAAGCTCGCCAGAAGACAATTTACGAAACTCATTGGCTTGCATGATTACAGACCCTCCCTCAACACAATGGCGGTCTTAACCGGAAGCTTGTGAGCAGCACGCGTCAAAGCTTCTTTAGCCAATTCGATGCTTACGCCCTTGATTTCGTAAAGGACGCGGCCAGGGCGCACGGGAGCGCACCAACCTACGGGAGCGCCCTTACCTTTACCTTGGCGGGTTTCAGCAGGCTTCGCAGTGATCGGACGGTCGGGGAAAACACGGATCCAGACCTTACCACCGCGCTTGATGTGGCGCATCATGGCGACACGAGCAGCTTCGATCTGCTGGTTTGTAAGTTTCCCGGGCTCCAGGGTCTTCAGGCCGATATCGCCGAAGTCCACGGAATTACCACGAGAAGCCTTGCCGCGCAGACGCAGCTTTTGACTCTTGCGATATTTGACTTTCTTGGGGCTCAACATATTACTGCTCCACCTCTTGATCGAGGATCATTCCTTTGAAAATCCAAACCTTAACGCCAATGATGCCGTACGTAGTACGCGCTTCGGCCAGGCCGTAGTCGAGGTCGGCACGGAGCGTGTGCAGGGGTACGCGACCATCGCGGTACCATTCGCTACGTGCGATTTCAGCACCGGCCAGTCGGCCAGCACAGGAAACCTTAATGCCCTCGGCGCCAAACTTGCGGGCAAGGCCCACAGTGCGCTTCATGGCGCGACGAAAAGCCACGCGACGCTCGAGCTGCAGTGCGATGTTCTCGGCTACGAGTTGCGCGTCGGTTTCAGGACGACGAATCTCGTTCACTTCGATGGAGAACTCGCGATTGAACTTATTACGCAGGTCCATGCGCAGCTTTTCGATTTCCACACCTTTACGGCCAATAACGATACCTGGACGTGCAGTGTGGATGATCAGACGCACCTTGCCGCCGGCGCGCTCGATCTCGAGCTTGGCAATGCCTGCGTGGTACAAAGCTTTTTTGGCGTACTTCCGGATTTTGTCATCTTCGTAGACGAAATCGGCGTACTCTTTCTTGCTGAACCAGCGCGAAAGCCAGTTTTTGTTATAACCCAGCCGGAAACCGTATGGATGTACTTTCTGACCCAAGGACCGCCTCCCTAGCTCTCTTCTACAACCACGGTAATGTGGCTGGTTCGTTTAATTATTCGATTGGCGCGGCCCATTGCTCTGGGCATAAAGCGTTTCAACCGGGGCCCCTCGTTGACGACAACCTCTTGTACGAAAAGGGAGTCGATATCGATACCGGGCAATTGCTCGGCATTGGCTACCGCGGAGTTGAGCACCTTGGCCAGGACACCGGAGGATTTTTTGGGCGTGAACTTCAGAATGTTCAACGCTTCCTCTACGGGCTTACCCTGGATGTTGCGCGCCACCAATCTCGCCTTTTGCGGCGAGATACGCATGTATTTGGCTGTTGCTTTCACCTTCATCTGGGACACCTTTAACTCTTAGAGTTATGTTGCGCCGACTGATTAGCGCTTGCTCTTACGGTCGGCAGCATGCCCGTGATACGTACGGGTAGGCGAAAATTCGCCCATCTTGTGCCCAACCATGTTCTCGGTCACGAACACGGGGATGAACTTCTTGCCGTTGTGCACCGCGAAGGTCAAACCGACCATCTCGGGCGTAATGGTGGAGCGGCGCGACCAAGTTTTGATCACGCGGCGATCGTTATTCTCGATGGCCTTGGAGACCTTCTTCTCGAGATGATTGTCCACATAGGGACCTTTCTTCAAAGACCTTGGCATGGGTAACTCCTACTTCTGGCCGCGCCGTTTGACGATGAGCTTATTGGAGGGCTTCTTCCGATCCCTGGTCTTGTAGCCCTTAGTGGGCATACCCCACGGCGACACCGGATGGCGACCGCCAGAGCTGCGGCCTTCACCGCCGCCCAATGGGTGATCAACAGGGTTCATGGCTACGCCGCGAACCTCGGGACGGCGCCCAAGCCAGCGGTTACGGCCGGCCTTGCCAAGGGAAATGTTTTCGTGGTTGACGTTGCCAACCTGGCCAACAGTGGCGCAGCAGGTGGCCAGCACCTTGCGCACTTCACCGGAGGGCAAACGCAGAAGCGCGTACTTGCCTTCCTTGGCCACAAGCTGAGCGTAGGTACCGGCTGCGCGGCAGAACTGACCGCCGCGACCGGGGTAGAGCTCGATGTTGTGGATAATGGTACCAACAGGAATGCGTTGCAGAGTCAAAGCATTACCAGGCTTGATATCCACCTTGTCACCGGACTCTACGATATCGCCCTGCTTGATGCCGACGGGAGCGAGGATGTAGCGCTTCTCACCGTCGAAGTAATGCAGCAGCGCAATGCGCGCGCTACGGTTGGGGTCGTACTCGATGTGCGCGACACGTGCCGGCACGCCGGTCTTCTGGCGCTTGAAATCGATAATGCGGTAACGGCGCTTGTGACCGCCGCCGCGACGCCGGGCCGTAACACGACCGTAAACGTTGCGACCGCTTTTCTTGGCAAGACCCTCTGTAAGGGACTTTTCAGAGCCGGTACGAGTGATCTCTGCAAAATCAGAAACCGTCTGAAAACGGCGACCAGCGGAAGTAGGTTTGAGCTTGCGGACAGCCATTATACTACACCCCCTCGAAGAGTTCGATCTTGCTGCCCGGAGCCAAGGTCACATATGCCTTCTTGTGACCGGAGATCCTCCCTTGCGGGCGACCCCAGCGGGTGCGTTGAAGCGGTCGGCGACGCACGATGTTCACGCTTTGAACCGAGACGTCGAAAGCCTTTTCCACAGCCTGCTTGACCTGGATCTTGTTCGCCTTGGGGTGAACATAGAAGACGACCTGATTGGCCATCTCCTTGGCCCAAGTCGCCTTCTCCGAGATCAGAGGCTTGATGAGAACCTGCGAATAATCCATTTTCTGGCTTCCTTTAACATGGCCGCCCCCTTTTCGGTTTCAGGAGGCAGCGAATATGACCCCAAATGGGTCCCTAGGCCTTCAGGCGCTCCTGAACGGAGGCCGCAGCATCTTTATCCAGCACCAGCTGGGGATGCAAAAGCAGGTCGTATACATTGAGACGATCCTGCGGCAACACCTTCACTCCGGGGATATTGCGGGCCGAAAGAGAGAGATTGTTATCTTCTTTGTCAACAACAATCAAGACTTTTTTCAGACCAAGCTGCGCCATCACCTCGGTGAATTTCTTGGTTTTGATTTCAGACAAAGTCAGATCATCCACAACCATCAGATTTTCTTCAGCAAGACGGCTGCTGAGAGCCATCTTCATGGCCAGCTTGCGGACTTTCTTGTTTACCTTAAAATCATAGCTGCGGGGCTGCGGTCCAAAGACGACGGCACCATGACGCCACAAGGGCGAACGAGTGGTACCAGCACGGGCACGGCCTGTGCCCTTCTGCCGCCAGGGCTTGCGCCCCCCACCGGTTATCACTGAACGGTTTTTCGTGGCGTGGGTCCCGGCGCGCTCGGCAGCCCGCTTTTGGCGGACTACCAGGTTCAGCACTTCGGGCTTGACCGCAACCTCGAATACCTCAGGAGCGAGCTCTATTTCACCCACTTCCTTTTTGCTTTTGTCGAATATCTTAACAACGGGCATTGTATTTTCCTCGCTACTTCAGCTTGCGGATCATGATCAGGCCGTTGCGGGGACCAGGGACAGCACCGCGAATAATCAGCAGGTTGTCCTCAGGACGTACGTCAACGACTTCCAAGTTGAGCATGGTCACGCGCTTGTTGCCCATTTGACCTGCCATTTTCTTGCCTTTGAAGATCTTGCCAGGTTCGGTGGCGTGTCCGACAGAACCCGGAGCACGGTGCACCTTCTCATGGCCGTGGCTGGCAGGCATACCACGGAAGTTCCAGCGCTTCATGGTGCCCTGGAATCCTTTACCCTTGCTTTTGCCGGTCACCTTGACCTTCTCACCAGGGGTAAAGATCTCTACAGTGATATCCTGGCCCAATTCGTATTCTTCAACGCTGGGAATGCGGAGTTCTTGCAAGTGACGGAAAGGCCCTTTGCCAGACTTGGCCTGGTGCCCGATCTGCGGCTTGTTCGACCGCTTCTCAGGCACAACGCCAAAGCCGATCTGCAGCGCTGTGTAGCCGTCCTTGCCGCCGTCCTTGATCTGGACGACAGGGCAAGGGCCAGCCTGTACGACTGTGCAGGGCACGGCGGTGCCGTCGCTGTTGAATATCCGGGTCATGCCCAGTTTACGTCCCATGATGCCGATAGACATGCCGTACCTCGCTAGAGTTTAATTTCAACGTCCACACCGGCAGGCAGGCTAAGCTTGCCCAGGGCGTCGACGGTCTGCTGCGTGGGTTCGAGGATGTCCAACAGACGATTGTGAATGCGCATCTCGAACTGCTCGCGGGACTTCTTGTCCACGTGTACGCTGCGGTTGACCGTGAACTTGTGGATGTTGGTCGGCAGAGGCACGGGGCCGGCAATGCCGGCGCCGGTATTGCGGGCCGTATCCACTATCTCTCCTACCGCCTTGTCGAGAATGCGGTAGTCATAAGCCTTGAGCTTTATCCTGATCCTGTCGCTGGAAACTGTCATCATGGTAGTTTACTCCAGAATTTCCGAGACCACGCCGGCGCCAACGGTACGGCCGCCTTCGCGGATGGCGAAGCGCAGACCAGTTTCCATAGCGATGGGCGCGATCATCTCCACCGTGAAGGTGGCGTTGTCGCCGGGCATGACCATTTCCACGCCCTCTTCCAGGCCGATGACGCCGGTGACGTCAGTGGTGCGGAAGTAGAACTGGGGACGGTAACCCGTGAAGAACGGGGTGTGACGGCCGCCCTCTTCCTTGGAGAGCACGTACACCTCGGCCTTGAACTTCCTGTGCGGGGTGATGGACTTGGGAGCCGCCAGAACCTGACCGCGCTCAACATCCTCACGCTTTACACCGCGCAGCAGCACCCCGACGTTGTCACCAGCCTGCCCCTGATCGAGGATCTTGCGGAACATTTCAACACCGGTGCAGGTGGTCTTGGTCGTGTCCTTCATGCCCACGATCTCGACTTCCTCACCAACCTTGATGATACCGCGCTCCACACGACCGGTAACAACGGTACCGCGGCCGGAGATGGAGAAAACGTCCTCGATGGGCATCAGGAAGGGCTTGTCGATGTCGCGCTCGGGCTCAGGAATCCAGGAGTCACAAGCGTCCATCAGCTCGAAGATCGGCTTGGCGTCTTCGCTGTCCACGCTGTCGGCTTCCAGAGCCTTCAGAGCGGAACCCTGAATCACGGGGATGTCGTCGCCTTCGAAGCCGTACTTGGTCAGCAGCTCGCGAACTTCGAGCTCAACCAGCTCGAGCAGTTCGGGATCGTCAACCAGGTCAACCTTGTTCAGGAAGACAACCAAGCTGGGCACGCCAACCTGACGGGCGAGCAGGATGTGCTCACGGGTCTGGGGCATGGGGCCGTCAGTTGCGGCAACGACCAGGATGCCGCCGTCCATCTGGGCAGCACCGGTGATCATGTTTTTAATGTAGTCGGCGTGGCCAGGGCAGTCGACGTGGGCGTAGTGACGCTTGTCGGTCTGGTATTCCACGTGAGCGGTGGCGATGGTGATGCCGCGCTCTTTTTCTTCAGGAGCCTTGTCGATCTCGTCAAAGGCCACATAGCTTCCGCCGCCCTTCATGGACATCATCTTGGTGACGGCCGCGGTGAGGGTGGTCTTTCCGTGGTCAATGTGGCCAACGGTGCCGATGTTTACATGCGGCTTGCTGCGCTCGAATTTTGCCTTACCCATGGTTATCTCCCGCTACTTCTTTTTGATGATTTCATCGGCAAGCCCGGCAGGCACGCGCTCGTAGTGGTCGAACTGCATGGTAAAAGTGGCCCTGCCCTGCGTTTTGGAGCGCAGGTCTGTGGCATAGCCGAACATTTCCGCCAGGGGGACATCTGCACGTATAACTTGAGAGCCGGCACGCGACTCCATATTCTGAACTTTACCGCGACGGCTGTTCAAGTCGCCCATGACATCACCGAGATATTCTTCGGGAGTCACGACTTCGACAGCCATGATGGGCTCCAGCAGCATAGGCTTGGCCTTGCGGCAGGCTTCCTTGAAAGCCATGGAACCAGCGATGTAGAAGGCTTGTTCCGAGGAGTCCACATCGTGGTAGGAACCGTAAACAAGGCTGACCTTGATATCGATGACGGGGAAGCCGGCGAGTACACCGCTCTTCATGGCGTCCTGGATACCTTTGTCAACAGCGGGGATGTATTCCTTGGGGATGACACCACCGACAATCTTGTTTTCGAATTCGTAGTTGTTTTCAGTGTTGCGATCTACCTCGATGACGACATGACCGTACTGACCACGACCACCGGACTGCTTGGCGTACTTGTGGTCCACTTTGGCAGGTCCGCCAATGGTTTCGCGGTAGGCAACCTGAGGCTTACCAACGTTGGCGTTGACCTGAAATTCACGGGTCAAACGGTCAACGATGATTTCCAGGTGCAACTCACCCATACCAGCGATGAGGGTCTGGCCGGTTTCTTCGTTGGAAGTAACACGGAAGGAAGGGTCTTCCTTGGCCAGCTTACCCAGGGCATTGGAAAGTGCGTCACGGTCAGCCTTGGACTTGGGCTCGATGGCAACCTCGATGACCGGCTCGGGTACATCCAGGGATTCGAGCACAAGGGGGCGCCCCATGTCGGTGAGTGTATCACCGGTGGAAACAGTCTTCAGGCCGACACAGGCGACGATGTCACCAGAGCCCGCCCACTTGATTTCCTCACGCTTGTTGGCGTGCATCTTCATCAGACGACCAACGCGCTCTTTCTTGCCGGTGGTGGCATTGAGAATGGTCATACCGCTCTCAATGAAACCGGAATAGATACGCACGAAGGACAAGTGACCGACAAAGGGGTCGGAAGCAAGCTTGAAGACCAGGCCGGCGAGAGGTTCGTTGTCATCGCAATGACATTCGATCTTCTTTTCTTCGTCGTCAACATCCGCAGCAACCATGGAAGCGATATCCAGGGGCGAAGGGAAGTAGTCGACAACCGCGTCAAGCAAAGGCTGCACACCCTTGTTGCGGAAAGCGGAACCGCACATGACGGGCACAACACTCAGGTTGATGGTAGCCTTGCGCAAAGCAGCGATGATTTCTTCAGAGGAGAGCTCTTCACCACCGAGGTATTTCTCGAGAAGGGCTTCATCTTCTTCAGCAATGGCTTCCAGCATTTCGAGTCTGAGAGACTCGTACTGGTCCTGGTAATCTTCGGGGATCGGCTCGTAGCTGACGCGTGCGCCCTTGGTGGTATCATCAAAGATGATCGCGTGCCCCATGATAAGATCGATGATGCCGTCGAAATGATCTTCGGCACCGATGGGGATCTGCAGGGGAACAGCCTTGGCCTTCAGGCGATCCTTCATCATATCCACGCAACGGAAGAAGTCCGCGCCGATGCGGTCCATCTTGTTGACGAAGCACATGCGAGGAACTTTGTAACGGTCAGCCTGACGCCAGACTGTTTCGGTCTGGGGCTCAACGCCTGCGACTGCGTCGAACACGGCGATGGCGCCGTCGAGGACACGAAGGGAGCGTTCGACTTCCATGGTGAAGTCAACGTGGCCCGGCGTATCGATGATGTTGATCCGGTGGTCGCGCCAGAAACACGTGGTGGCGGCAGACGTAATCGTAATGCCGCGCTCCTGCTCCTGAACCATCCAGTCCATAGTGGCCTGGCCGTCATGCACTTCGCCGATCTTGTGCGAGACGCCGGTGTAAAAGAGAATACGTTCAGTAGTAGTTGTCTTACCAGCATCAATATGGGCCATGATGCCGATATTGCGCTGCATATTTATTGGTACTACTCGAGCCACTGTACTTCTCCTACCAGCGGTAATGGGCAAAAGCCTTGTTAGCTTCCGCCATGCGGTGGGTGTCTTCTTTCTTCTTCACGGCACCCCCGCGGTTGTTGAAAGCATCCAGCAGCTCGCCAGACAAACGACTGACCATGCCCTTCTCACCACGAGCGCGGGAGTAGTTGATCAACCACCGGATAGCCAGGGAGAGCTGCCGCTCAGGGCGAACCTCCATGGGCACCTGGTAGGTCGCACCACCCACGCGGCGGGCTTTGACTTCCATGTGCGGCTTGACGTTATCAAGGGCTTTCTCAAAGGCGCGCAGGGGCTCTTCATTGGCCTTTTCGCCGAGCACCTGAACGGAATCATAGAAAATACGCTCAGCCGTGCTCTTCTTGCCGCTGATCATCAGACGGTTGATGAACTTTGCGACGAGACGGCTGTTGTAAATGGGATCTGAAATGATCTCACGCTTGGGGACTGGTCCTTTGCGAGGCATGTGGCTACTCCATGACTATTGGCTATTTGGGCCGTTTTGCGCCGTACTTGGAACGGCTCTGACGCCTGTCCTGCACACCTGCGGTATCCAGCGACCCGCGAACGATGTGGTAACGTACACCGGGAAGGTCCTTCACACGGCCGCCGCGGATCAAAACCACGGAGTGCTCTTGAAGGTTGTGTCCTTCACCTGGGATGTAAGCCGTCACCTCGATGCCGTTGGTCAGGCGCACGCGTGCGACCTTGCGCAGTGCGGAGTTGGGCTTTTTCGGGGTAGTCGTGTACACGCGTGTGCACACGCCACGCCGCTGCGGGCAAGCCTGCAGGGCGGGGGTCTTCTTACGTTTCAACACTTCGGCCCGCTGCTTCCGCACGAGCTGGTTGATGGTCGGCATGCGCGTCCTCCGATAATCGTACTGTGTTCCAATATTATCTTGGTTGCAAAGACGGAGCTAGTTAGTCCAACGACTCGACGTTGTCAAGCCTTGGCAAAAAATAATTTCACGCAGAACACTATTGCAAGGTGGGGAATACATTCCCAGCCTTGTCTCGCGTACGCGCGAATTGGCTCCATCAGCCTAGCTGCTTCCCCCTTAAGGATGCAAGCTGCTACAACCTTAGGGATTTTGCCTCAATATCCGCCAGAAGCGCTCTCCGGTGCCAGCTCCGCAACCCGTCGATCTGCTCCGGGTTGTAGAGCATCTGCAGCTTATACAGATTGCCCAGCGCTCTGGCTTGTTCCTTCGGGTCCTTCATTGCCGCCCGGCCACTGCGTTTCAGATGCGGCGCCTCCAGGTGTCCCTGGTATACCGCGATGCGTCCTTGCAAGGCCAGACGAAGGTCATGTTCTACGTCATCATATTGCGACGGGGTGAACCGCAGATCGAACTCCCCGCTCTCCTCCAGGCGTTCGCGCAAAAACAAATGCACGCACCCTGTAACAGATGTGCAGGGCCGCAAATAACTGAACTGGCCCTGATTCGCAACCTGAATTTGCAGATTCGACAAAGAAAATTTTCGCGCATAGTTGGGCGCGTAGGGTTCCTGCACCACTTCACGGGGGTCTGTGAGGTGCAGGTCTACATGCTGTAACATTACAGGATTACTAGCATATACCACTTTACATCCCCACACTCCAGCCTCAGGATACGCCGTGGCTGCAGCCCCAAGACGCCCAAGCCAATTTTCTGGCAAGGGAGCATCATCATCTATATACGCCACCCAACGCGAGCGCAAGGTTTCTGGCTCATGCAGCAGCCAGTTGCGGGCGGCGGGCGCGCCGATGTTTACAGGCAACCGCAGACTGCGCATCCGTGCTGCGCCAAGCAACTCTTGCCATCTTTCGAGAACAAAAGGTGTCTCGTCAGTGCTTCCGTTATCCAGCACCAGCAGTTTGACGCCTTCCCCCAGCGATGGCGCCAGCGCTACAAGGGTCTGCTCCAGATCGGCGGCCTTGTTCCAGGTGTAGAGAAGAACGGCAACACCCCCGGCAGGCTGCTCGACCTTTTTATCCAGTCCAAGAGCGACATCATGCAGCCGCAGCAGCAAATTTACATGCCAGGGCATTTGCTCCAGGGCCTTGCGCCAGATGGCGACAGCCTCTTCCCGCTCTCCGGCGCGGAACAGCGCCTCGCCAAGGGGAAAGGAAACGTCCACAATATCATGTTGTGCAACACGGGCGTAGGCTTCCGCCGCCTGGGCATTTTGCCCTGCATACAAAAGCAAATCAGCTGCTGCCTTGGCTACCAGGATTGCAAAGGGTGAATCATGGGCGGTTTCCAAAAGCTTCTGCCCCCATTCCCATTCGCCTTCATATACCGCGCGCACCATCCCCTGTTGCAACCAAAAGAGGTTTCCCGGCTCTTTGCGGCATTGCTGTTCCAAATAATTGCGGATCAGTGCGGCGTCGCCCTTGCTTATCAGACGCATGAGGTAGCTGAGATCATCCGGGCGCTTGTGCCCGCCGGCCACGGCAGCGGCAAGTTGCGCCCCTGGAGAAGAAGGCGCAACCCTGGCATGGTTGGCCGCCATGCCTGCGTCAAACAAATCGTTTTCCCAGGCCAGCCGGGCCAGCTCCACACCCAGGTCCCGCAGCTTTGCGGCATCTGCTGTCCCTGCGGCGGCGCTCGCCTCCAAAGCGCGGCCAGCAAGCACGGTAAGATGGGTCTTACCCACAGTACCGTGCAGCAGCCCTTCTTGCAGCGATTCGGGCAACCATTCCGGGAGGGAGTGCCATGCAAACATTTTATTCGTAATCCTTGACAATATGCCGCGCCCTTCGCAATCTGGCGCGGTACCCTCTATACTGCACCATTTACAGGGGACAAGGCAAGAATTCCCGCGCCCTTCAGCATAGAAATCCGGCGCTGCAACCCTTTGCCACCGGACCAGCAATGCCCAGAAAAAACTTGCTTGCGACCCGCCCTTTTCTGCATCGCGCCAAGCACGAGCTCCCCACCCTGATCTATGGCGTGGAAGGGACCTCCAACCAGATGCAGCTCGTGCAGCATGCCACAGCCTTGATACAAAAGGCGCCGGAATACATCCACATGGCCTCCCAGATGCTGTGTTGGGCCTGGCAGCAGAACCCCCTGGACAAGACTTTTCTGCAAGGGGCGGCTTCTCTGGCGCAACAGGCTGACGAACTCTCTCCGGAGGGGCGTGTGGTGGCGTCCATCATGGATCGGCACCTGCAATTACCGGATCAGGATGAGGATCTGATAACCCCTCTGAGTGAGGCTGCAGAGACGGGTTCCTTGCCGGAAGTCTATGTACAGTTGATCAACAGAAGCGGGCACGGCCTTTTCTGGTTGGGGCGTATTTTTTCGTTACTTCTTGATGAAAGCATGCCTGAGCTTGCTGCAGAATTATTGGAGCGCAACAAGGCTCTTGCATCCCTTCCCCATGCAGCTAAACGTCTGCAAGCCGAGCTGGCCATGGCCTCTTTGCCGCCTCACGAGGCTTTGCCCGTCATTGAATCAGTGGACGCGGGGGTATTCGGGCTATGGCGCGAAGCCGCCAGAGCATCCCTGCTGCTGCAGGCCTCGGAAGCCGAAACCGGAGGGCGCGCATCCAGCAACGCCCGCCACACTGCAGGTGCTATCTATCGCAAAATGTGGCAACGCATGCCTTGGCATGTGAACGCAGGGTTAACTGCCTACGATCTGTTGTCGCCCCCCCCGCCTGCACCAGACCTGGAATGTTATGTCCAAACGTGCGTACTGCTATACTCCTGGAACAAGGGGCACGACCTTGAGCGCACTCTGGAGTCCCTTGCGAACAGCATCCTGAATGGAGCACGGGTTATCTGCCTCGACAACGGCTCCACCGACGACACGCCAGATATCCTGGCGCGGGCGCGCAAGCAGTGGAAAGAACGTGCAGATCTGCCAGAGCTGGAGATAGTGCGCCTGCCCGTCAACATAGGCGCACCTCAGGCGCGCAATTGGTTGCTGCACCATCCAGGCGTTCGGGACAGCCGTTATGTGGCCTTTCTGGATGATGACGTGTACCTGCCCAAGGACTGGCTGCCCAGCCTATTGGCGCAGGCGGAGGCCAACCGGAACGTAAGCGCCGTGGGGTGTCGCATTGTTCGCAACAAACGTCCCAGGGTGTTGCAAGCGGCTGACTTCTCTCTGTTGGACCCTTCTTTATGCAGCAGCGGCTTCAACGATTTTCAGGAGCGCGTTTTTGTATACAACAACGGCCTGGGCGCACGGGACAGCGGCTTGTTCCGGTACACCCGCCCCTGCATTTCTGTAACGGGATGTTGCCACCTGCTCAGCATGGACAGCGTTGCTCGCCACGGTGACTTTGATATTCGATTCGCCCCAACGCAGTTCGACGACTTGGAGCGCGACATGCGCGCCTTCAGCGCAGGCCATGTTGCCATTTATCACGGGGGGCTATCCATTCGCCACGTGCAATACTCCAGCCTTTCACAGGCCAAGAGTCCGGCTGCCCAATCCCATGTTCACGGGAACAAGCTGAAGCTGGAGCACAAGTATGAGGAGCAGGACCTGAAACGCATGGCTGCGCGGTGCCGCCGCTTGCTTGACCAGGATTTTACGTCCAAGGCTCTCGCGCTGGACGCCATGGGAAAGGACCTGGAAGACGCAAGCGAGCTTCCGGAATAAATGGTGTGACGCATGAATGAGAACGCGCCCCACCCTTTCCTGGAGTATTCCCAGGCATTGCTGCCCTTCCATCCGCCCTGTGCGATAGAGGCACTTGCCGCACCATCCCTGGATGGCACGCAGACGGAGCGCGCCGTCAAACGTATGCTGCGAACGCTTGAACGCAGCGACCACGCGCCGGCGACTCTTGTGCTGCTTGGTCTGGGAGACGGGCTCTTTGCCAAGGCAGTGGCCAATGCAATGCCCCCTGCCTCCGGGCTTGTTGTTGTCGAGCAAGACCCCAGGCTGGTACATGGCATTCTTACCCATGCGCCGCAGCGATTGGATTGGCTTGCCCCTGCATCAGGCGATGCAAAAGAACGTCTGCTTCTCACAGACACCTCCTTGTGGGCAATCACATTGCTCCTACATGCCTTTGGCGGCATCAAGGGGTGCATTCCCTTGCGCAATCCAGCAGTATCGCAAAAGAGCGCCCCTGGCCTTGGCGCATTGCAAAAAATGCTGGTAACCACGCAAGAAGAGAAGCTTCCTCCCTTTTATCCAACCGACACGGCTCCTTCCCTGAGCATCGCTGCCATTCTACGGCCGGAAGAACCCTACCTGAACGATTTTTTTGCGCAGTTTCCAGACAACATTGGTGGCGCCCAATTGGAACTGGCTGTTGTCTGGGACACGGCGACCTTGCCGGATTCACTGCCTACTGACCGCCCTTTGCGACAAATGGCGCGCCCCTTGAATGGAGATTTTGCAGCGCAGCGTAACACCATGCTCTCGCTATGCAACGGGGAGTGGGTACTGTTTCTCGATGCTGACGAACGCCTGCCCAAGACATTTTGGGAAGTGCTGCCGGCAATGATTGCACGCCGGCAAACAGGGGCATACTGGTTTCCGCGTCAGACCTTCTACCCAGACACAGAACACGCGCTGAGCGGCCTGGGACTTTGGCCCGACCTGCAATTGCGGCTTTTTCGTAGAGGAAGGGGTGTGCACTTCATCAACCGCGTGCACGAGCGGCTGGTGGGTGTGGCAGGAAATGCGTATATCGCCCCCGCGCTTGCCATACGCCACCTGAACCAGGTGCAAAAGACAGCGGAGGAGATTGAAGCAAAGTATGCTGTCTTCAATGCCGCAGGGGAATTGACAGACAAGGGGCACCGCCGCAGCAAGGACTACCCACACTTGTCAGTGACTTTTTTTGAGGAAATGGAACGTCGCGCAGGGGCAGATACCTTGCTCAGACTCCCTGCGCAGCCTGAAGAATAGACGATAGCCCCCCGCTTACATCTTGCGCCATTCAGCCTCAATGGCAGCCAATTCATCCGCCGGATAGCTTGGCGAATCATACAGCCCTTTTTCCTGGCGCTGCCGCCAGGCCTCGAAAAGCGTGACCGCTGCGGCCACCGAGACATTGAGGCTCTGCACCATGCCCTGCATGGGAATATACACTTCATCCGGCACCA
This sequence comes from Desulfovibrio biadhensis, assembly GCF_055388615.1. Classification (NCBI taxonomy): domain Bacteria; kingdom Pseudomonadati; phylum Thermodesulfobacteriota; class Desulfovibrionia; order Desulfovibrionales; family Desulfovibrionaceae; genus Desulfovibrio; species Desulfovibrio biadhensis. The sequence continues at coordinate 3,277,461 of NZ_AP042477.1, read as the reverse complement.
GCTCGCGCAGTTCTTCATCCACGCCGCTATGCTCATTGCCAAAAATGATGGCCGTGGGCTGAGTCAGGTCGTAATCCAGAATGGAGCGCGCATTCTCACTAAAACCGGTGGCCAATATCTGGTATCCCTTCTCGCGAAACCCCGACACCATTTCATTGGCATCCGTATGGCGCACGCGGTTCACCCATTTGCCTGCAGAAGCAGAGGTCTTTCTCCCCAGTACGGGAAAAGCCGAGGTCGTATAATATAGATGCACCTCAGGCACGCCAAAAGCATCACAGCTACGCAACACTGCAGATACATTATGGGAGTCATGGATATTGGAAAGGACCAGGGTCAAATCTTTCTGTCTGCGCTCGAGGACGCCGCGAATACGATTTTTACGGCGATCGGTGATGACTACTTTTGGACGCATTGCATATTCCTTGCTTGCTTCACGCTGCTGGCGCGACTGTTTACTTCCTGAAGGCGCGGGGGAAAAGGGGATTTATCCGAAAGCCGGCGCAAACACAACCTGCCAATTTCCCGCCTGGGCAAAAGGTCATTAATACCTTGTAATAATATACCTTGCCCCCAAAGGTTGCCAGCAGGCCCCTTCCTCGTGTAGGTGAACGCATCCTTATGGAGAAGATATGCCATTTAGAATACTATTTATCTGTTTGATCCTTTCCGTTCTGTGCGCCTGTGCGGCCAAAAAACCGCCGCAGGAGCCTGTTGTCGAGGAAGTCGTCGTTGAAGAAGAGGTTATGGAGCCTCTGGATAAGGAGCTGACTGAGGACTGGCCCCTCGTTGGGGATGTGGAACTCACCGAGGCTGAACGCACTGCCTTGGAAGCCAAGCTCGATTTCCCGTATCCACTGAATGATTATTCGGCCAAGCTGATCCAGGAACAGTTCCTTTTTCTTACGCGCAGGGTGCCCCGCACTATCCGTAACTGGGTAAACCGCTCTGAACCCTACCTGCCTTTTATTTTTGACGAAATAAAGGAAGCGGGACTGCCCATCGAACTGGCCTACCTGCCCTTCATCGAATCCGGATTCAATCCGCGGGCCTATTCACGGGCTGGCGCCGCCGGCATGTGGCAATTCATGGCGGCCACAGGGCGCAAGTTCGGCCTGCGCCGCGACATGTGGGTGGATGAACGCCGCGATCCCTATGCTTCTACCCAGGCGGCAGCCAAATATTTGAAACGGTTGCATGAAATGCTCGGCGAATGGACTTTGGCTGTTGCCTCCTACAATGCCGGCGAAGCCAAAATCATGAAGGCTGCGCAAGCTACCGGCAGTAACAACTTTTTCGAGCTTTCCGAGCGCAATCACACCCTGCCCTACAAGCTACAGTTACGTAAAGAGACGTTGGAGTTCGTGCCACGCCTGCTAGCCATGGCAAAACTCATGAACAATCTTGAAGAACTGGGCTTCCGTGAACCAGATGAAGCCAAACGCCAAAAAGTGGCCCGGCTGCGCATCGGCCCCCGCGTGAACCTGAAGGCCCTGGCCAAGGCCTGCGGCCTTAGCTGGAAAGATTTCCGGAACCTGAATCCGGCCTTTCGCCGCAGCGCCACCCCTCCTAAAGGAGAATTCTGGGCCTCCATTCCCTTAAGCAAGGAATCCGCGGCAAAAGAGTACCTTTCCAAACCGCAGCCAAAGCCGGATTACGAAGGGCTGACAACCTACAAGGTAAAACGCGGCGACACCTGGAGCCATATCGCTGCCAGGGCGGGCGTCAGAGTCTCCCTCATCAAGGAAGCAAACAACACCAGGTCCGACATGCTCAGGCCAGGAGATATTGTTTACGTGCCCATTCCACTTGGTGGCGAAAGCGATGAGATACGGACGCCTGCACGTAAAAAGAAAAGCGCCCCCCCTGTTCCTGGCGAGAAATACGTTATCAAGCGTGGTGAAACCCTTTCACACATCGCAGACCGCACGCTTGTTCCCGTGAAAGTCCTGATGCAAGCCAACAACCTGCGCTCTCCAAAATCCTTACGCGCGGGGCAGACAATCATCATTCCCAAAGATGCGGCCAAAAAGCCCAAGCTACAGCCCGGTGGCGATCCCCTGGCCAAGCCAAAAGGTTCAGAAAAACAGGCTGCCTCCGGTAAAACCTACCGTGTCAGGAATGGCGATACCCTGTGGAACATTGCCAGACGCCACAAGGTCAGTGTTGCAGAACTCATGCGCTGGAACAATCTGAAGAAAAACGCTGTACTGCGCCCCGGAGACATATTGACCGTGGAGCAATGATCAACGGCGCTGCAACTCAAGCAAAACCTTGCAACGGGGGAGTCTTTTTTCGAGGCTCTCCCGTTTTTCTATTGTATGGCATTGCTGCATTTCCGCTTTCACTTGCTTAGCACACCTAATTTGGTGCATCATGCATCAAACCTTTCAATCTTCAACCAAAGCGAGCCAAAAATATGCCTTTACCGCCCCCTCCTCCCGGGCCGAATGATCCACACGACACAGGCGACCAGGGATTTGATTTTGAACAGGACGAGCGCAGCCGCTTTGATGAACGCAGCGACTTTGAACGCCAGGCGACCAACTGGGGTATGCTTTGCCATTTGTCGTCCTTGTGTGCATATGTGGGCGTACCTTTTGGCCATATTGCAGGACCGCTGATTGTCTGGCTCATCAAGCGCAATGAATTTCCGTACGTTAATGAGCAAGGCAAGGAATCCCTGAACTTTCAGATCACAATGACCTTGTATTATATCATCGCGGCTCTGCTGGTTCTTGTGTTCATCGGATTTTTCCTGCTCTTTGCATTGGCAGCCTTCCAGATTGTTGCTGTTATCGTGGCTTCTGTTCGCGCCAATGAAGGGCGCCCCATCCGGTATCCCCTGACCATCCGCTTTCTCAAATAATCCCCCACCAAAAACAAAAAGGCCGGAAGCGCACGCTCCCGGCCTTTTTTATTTCACTTGGATGAGAAATTACCCGATGGGTGCATTCTCCACCAAACTCCAGATGCCACAAGGGCATGCGCTGGCGCAAAAGCCGCAACCAATGCATTTCTCCGGATCGGAGTACATTTCAAACTCACCATTGGGGAGTTCCTTGCGAGAGATTGCATGCTCAGGGCAAATGACTTCGCACAGGCCGCAATCACGGCAGGACCCGCAGGAGGAGCACTCCTCGCCACAGGTTTTCATGTCATCGAATTCAACGATACGGGGATCGAAGTACTCGAGTGTCATGCGCGTATAGTCGATCATCTGTCTGGTATCAGACATGGGGCGTTTGCCCGTTACGATCTCGTCTATGGATTCAGCTGCCTTGCGCCCCATACCAATGGCCTGGGTCAACAATCCGGGGCGCACGATGTCGCCCACTGCAAAGACCTTGTTGTCCGTGGTCTGCTGCAGTTCATTGACCACAATGTGCCCACGTTCGGTGGCAATGTTTTCCGGCAGGAAATCCAGGTCGGGCTGGTCACCAATGGAAATGATCACGGTATCGGCGGGGAGCACCTCACCAGAGGTCAAGACCACGCCCTCGTCGGTGACTTCCTTGGTGAAGCAAGGCCAACGGAACTTGGCGCCAATCTCTTCAGCATCCTGCTTTTCCTTGCCAAAGGCGGCAGGCTTCTGCACGTCTATAAGGGTAATGTCCTCTGCGCCGAAGCGATGCGCTTCAGTGGCGACATCACACCCCACGTTACCCGCGCCGATGATCACGACGCGCTTGCCGACCTTGGCCTCTTCCGCCTTGGCCTGCTGCAGAAAAGTAAGCGCGGGGATCAGGCGTTCCTTGCCAGGAATGGGCAGCACGCGCGGCTTGTTCGCACCGGCTGCAATGACCACAAAGTCATAATCGGCCTGCAGCTGCTCGAACTGATCCCTGCTCATCTTCTGCTGCATATGCACCAGAGGCAGTACCTCACGCACGCGTTTGAGTTCGGTATCGAGAACCTCTTTAGGGATACGGCTCTCGGGGATGGCGGTGGACATCTTGCCGCCAAGCTCCGCAACCATGTCGTAAATCACAGCCTCGTGCCCCTTGCGGCGTAATTGCCAGGCCAGGGAGATACCGGCAGGGCCACCGCCGATGACGGCGACGCGCCCTCCAGTAATGGGCGGCAATTCAGGCGCCTTGCTGGAAGTACCGGCCTTGCCTATGCCCTTGATGTCGATGGGCGTCAGGTGAGAAATGGACCGGGTGCACCCCTGCATGCAAAGGTTCGGACACAGGTAGCCGCAAACAGAGGCCGGAAACGGCGTATAGGCCAGGGCCAGATCGACCGCCTCATCAATGAGGCCGGCGCGCACCAGCCGCCAGCGCTCTTGCACGGGCATTCCCGTGGGGCAGCTGGCCTGACAGGGCGCCATGTATTTGCGGTTTTCCCACACAGGCACATAGCGCCGCATCTCGCCGCGCACGATCAGGGGGATGGGGCTACGGTCCAGGTCGGTAAGATCGCCGATCAAACCGCCCCTGCCGAGTTCTGCGTCCCAGACGTCATTGCGGAATTCAGACATCGAGCGCCGGCCCTTGCCCTTACGTTCATAGGGGCTGCGCGCAATGATGAGCTGCCATTGCTCGCGCACCGCCAGGGTATCGAACAGATCATCCTTGCCCAAAGCGGCCAGGAATTCCTTCAGGTGTTCTTCCAGCCAGGCCCATGCTGCGTCGTCAATGGGTTCCTGTTTGGCGTCGGATTGGGAAAAGCCCTGGTGCGGCCCGCGAACGAAGATGCGCCCGCCAACCATACCAACACAGGGGCGATACCCCAGCACATTTTCGGGGTCCTGTGCTTCATGGCCGCAGACGACAGCAGTGCCGCCGGCCATGAATTCGGCAAAATAGTCACCAACGCCGCCCAATATCCAAAGCTCGGGCGGATCAAAACGGGGGTTGGTTTTGGTCATGGTCATGCCACGGGCGCCGATATTACCGCCAATGAAGACCTTGCCCTGCGCCATGGCGTTGCAAGCGCCGTTGGAGGCGTTGCCATGCACCACAATCTCGGCGCCGGCATTGAGCCAGCCCACATCGTCGGAAGCCGGTCCCATGACTTCGATTCTGGTGTTGGGAAAGCCCATGGACCCAATACGCTGTCCCGGAGAGCCGGTCAGCTTGATATTGATGGGCTCATCCTTGGAAATCCAAAGCCTGCCGCCCAGCCCATGCTGGCCGTATGCTTCGATCTCCAGATTCCGTGCGCCTTCGGTCACCGCGTCCTGGATCATCTTTTCCAGAACCCGCGACTCAAGGCGTACATGATTCTCTGAACCGCTTATTTGCGTTATCGTATCCTTCTGCATCGTCTATTGCTCCACACTTCTCTGCGCCTTTGCGCAGGGATTGGCGTCTATGATTCTGCTCCAGCCCTCGGCTACACCACGTATTTGATGCCCAGCCTTTCGGCTGCGTTGTAGTCGCTGATGCCCAGCGCGTCGGACATGCCCACGGGGAGCGAAGTCGAGCGGCCCAGAGGCGCGACTATCTTTTTCAATTCCGTGTCGAAGCTGAGGTAGGCGTCCACAAGACGTTCGGCCACCTTTTCCGGATCAAGCCGGCGGTAAAGCCTGGGGTCCTGGGAGGTGATACCCTTGGGGCAGACGCCGATGTTGCAGACGTTGCAGCGATCTCCTTCTGAGCCGAGACAGCCGGCCGCGGCCTGCATGATGTACTTGCCGCTTTGGACCATGCTGGCGCCCATCATAATCAATGCTGCAGCGTTGGCGGCCAGATTGCCGTTTTTACCAATGCCGCCGCCTGCAATGAGCGGGATTTCGTTCTGCCTGCCGACCTTGACCAGATTCAGGTAGCAGTCGCGCAGATTGCTTGCGATGGGGTGCCCCATGCTGTTCATGGACACGTTGTAGGCAGCGCCCGTACCGCCATCTTCACCGTCGATGGCCAAGCCGGCTGCGTACTTGTTGCGCACCAGGTTGTTGAGCACGGCCAGAGACGTGGAAGTGGCCGAAATCTTGGGGTAGACAGGCACACGGAAGCCCCACGCCATGCTCATGGACTGGATCATTTTGGCCACGGCTTCTTCGATGGAGTATTTAGTCTGGTGCGTCGGGGGGCTAGGCAGGCTGACGCCCGTAGGCACACCGCGGATGGCCGCGATGAGCTTGTTGACCTTGTACCACATGAGCAGGCCGCCATCGCCGGGCTTGGCTCCCTGACCGTACTTGATCTCCACTGCACAGGGGTCTTCCTTCATATCAGGAATGGCGTGGATGATCTCGTCCCAACCAAAGTAACCGCTGGCAATCTGCAGAATGACGTACTTCATGAAGCGAGAGCGCAGCAATCTCGGGGGGCACCCCCCCTCACCGGTGCACATGCGCACAGGCATGTTCAGCTCTTCGTTCAAGTACGCCACACCCATCTGCAAGCCTTCCCACATATTCGGGGAAAGCGCGCCAAAGCTCATGCTGCCGATGACAAGCGGATAAATCTCGCGCAGAGGCGGCATCCATGCGCCTTCAGTCTCGGCCTTCAAGGCGTCTTCAGGCGGCAGAACGCGCCCCAGCAGGGTGCGCAGTTCAAACTCATGACGTCCGGCATCCAATGCCGGGTCGGTGAGCATGGAAATGCGAATGAACTTGATCTGATCCAACAGGCTGCCCGTATCATTGCGACGGCCGCCACGGGTGCGCGCCTGGCCGCCACGGTTGTTATGAAACTTCAGCGTTGTGGACGTATCGTGCTCGCTCTCAGGCCTGATGGCATTGTTGGGGCAAACCATGTTGCACATGCTGCAGCCAATGCAGGAATATGCCGGATCAGTGCGCTGGCGAATGCCGTAATAGATGGAATACTCGTTACGGGCCTTGGTTCTCAAGGCCTGGGGGGTTACGATTTCACGTTTGCGGAATACGCCCATTTCAATGGCGTTCACGGGGCACACGGAGGTGCAACGGCCGCAAAGCGTGCAGGTATTAATATCCCATTTGATCTGCCAAGGCAGATCCTTCACACTCAGTGTAGATGGGGTAATGGTTGATTCTGTCGGCATATAGCGACCTCCTGGCACTCCGGGCCCACCACGGCGGTATCCAGGTGCATGGGTTGAAAATCTTTACTCTTGTCACGGTCGGGGATGGCGGCGTTAAGGCCGCAAATCTCCGAGGAGAACGCGAAGATGCCAGGCTTGCCCCCGACAACGCCGGGTCTGAGCTTCTTGCGGTCCTGAACCATGACCATGCTTTCATCAGGCAGGCAGCCGATGATGCAGTTCGGGCCGTCGATGATCATCTTGCGGCAGGAATTCTTGAGCGTGGTCAGGTAATGTTTATCAGGGTGCGACTCGAGTTCTTCGCTGGTAAGCGGCGTGATGATGTGCTTGTAGGCAGCAAGAGGAAGCCCAAGCTGCTTCAAGGTGTAGTGCATGATATGCGTAAAAACTTCCGAGTCGGACTGGTAGCCCATGTAACCCGGCACATTACGCGAGCTCAAGTACTCGCGGATGGGCACGAAAGCGGTGTTTTCACCGTTGGTCATGGTGCAGATGCCCTGAATGAAGAACGGGTGGCAGGCATACAGATTGATGGCGTAGTTGGTGTTCTGACGCCCCTGAGCAAGTATGCGTCTGGCGGAGAGTTCCTCACGCCCCAGATCGAGGTATTCGGCAATGGTGATGGGGTCGCCCACTTCCTTCAGCATGATGGTATCGGGCCAGAAGCTGAAGACCATCATATCGTTCTGGGCCTGCCCCAGTTCGCGCAATTCAACGCGCATTTTGACCAGCCTGATATCGCGTTCCAACTGGGGCAGATCAGCCCAGTCGGCGGGCATGTCATACGCCCGAGCGAGATACGTGCCCCGCACAGGCGTTCCTGCCGGCGGTTCGGTGGAAGGCGTCATGGCCATAGTGTATTTGGAAACAAACCCAGCTGCAGACATGTAGTCGTCGAGGCGGGTCATGCCTTTCTCGGTGAAAATTCCAGAAAGGATAGGGCGGTCTTTCAGCTCGGCAAAAGGCCCACCCAGGCCGTTGAGGTAAACCCCAACACCCGAGCCGTCATGCCCTTCCTTCATAACATTCAGGGCTTCGACGGCCAGCATGGGCGAAACGGGATCACGGCTGGCGATGGCAAACAAACGACACATGCTTTCTCCCTCTTGCTTTTTGATGTGTATTGCGGCCCTTCTCCATAATGACCAAAGGGGCGATTCGTCAAACAGTTCTCACTTTTCTTTTAATTTTAGAATGTTAAAAACACAGCAATCTTTCGAATCTTTGCTTTCAGACCATGGTGAAGGCACTTTTCACTTGACTAAACACCAATGATTACAAAATATTGACAAAAATGAACCACTCCCTTACCCCATTTTTGTTGAAAACGTGTTTTTTTCGACTAACCGTCAGATTGCAAGCACAAAATTGTCCCTGTGCGACATGTTTTCGTAACACAGTATCCGTATAAACTGGCGCATATATTTCCTTTAGGAGGATGCGCCATGACACAGTTCCATGAAATCAAAGAACATCTTGAAGCTCAGCTGTTCGCCCTGGAAAGCTACCCCTTGGATTTGGACGTCAGCACCTGCGCCGACGCCAACGAATTCGCCTCTCTTGTCAGCGATGCCCACATCAAGGCGTCTATCCACGCCAGAAACAGTGAACTGATTAGGGAAATTCGTGCTGCACTCAAAAAAATGACCTATGAAGGATACGGTTATTGCGAAGAATGTGGCGAGCCCATCGGCTTTGCCCGTCTGAAAGCCAAACCGACGGCCACTCTTTGTGTGGAGTGCCAGAACGCTCTCGAATCCGTACGCTGAGCCTGTTCACTATCTGCATATAGCGCCCCTCCGCGTCTTCACGTCGGGGGGGCCTTTACATACTGCTGGTGCGGTTCCCAGCTTGAATGACGCCGCTGCCTTGTGGCATAGTGGTATTTGGAACATATCGCCCTTGCGTGAATGCACGCAAAAGTATAGCTCCGAATGCCGTCGGGATATTTTTCCCGAATGAACTGCTACTAAAGAGAACCGTACGTGCCACACTCTTTTAAAGAGCCTGTCAGCCTGTTGCTCGTTGAAGACGATCCAGTCACGGTCAGTGACCTGAAGCCCCTTCTGGAGCGCTGCAACATCAGCCTTGCCGGTTGTGTGAGCGATGGAGAGGCCGCACTTGCTGCTGCGGCGACAACTCCGTGCGACATAGTGCTCATGGACCTCATGCCCACCAGTCGGATGGACGGCTTTACGACCTGCCGCCTGCTCGTAGAGCGCCACATGCTGCCTGTGGTGCTGATGACCAGTTCCGGGGCTGAAACTGTCGCCCCCCAGCTTGAAACTTCAGGCGCCGCCGCCTTTATCAACAAGCCCGTGAGGCTTGGGGAGCTGCTGGTCAATCTGCGCTTGGCCCTGCGGCAAAATCGCTACAAACGAGAACTGGAAATGCAGCGCACCCGCTATCGCCACTTCTTTGACAACGCCATGGTGGGGCTCTTCCGAGGTACGGAAGAGAACCGCTTTGCCGTTGTCAACAAGACTCTGGCCACAATGTTGGGGTACGCCTCCCCGGAAGAATTTTCTCTTGTCGTGGCTGAACATCCTGACCTTTTCTACGTCGAAGACGACACCCCCGCCCTGCTCAAGGAGAAGCTGCAACAGCAGGGCGAAGTAAAGGACTTTGAATACCAGGCTTATGGCAAGGACGGCGACATACTATGGCTGCATGAAAGCCTCCGCGTTCTGGATGAAAACGGAGAAGTCATGCTTGCCGGCGCAATCCAGGAAGTGACCGCCCGTATCCATGCAGAACAAGAAGCTGCCACGCGTCTCGATCTTTTGCAAATGACCATCAACGCTGTCAGCGACCTCATTTTTCTCACCGACCTCAATCTGGACGTAATTCTGTGCAACGATGCGTTCTGTGCACAGTTGGGACTGCCCCGGGAACAAATACTGGGGCGCAATTGTCAGGAAATATTTGCAGAATTCAAGGAATTCACTGCAGAACCACCCCGCCTGCCCCCCCCATCATCTGGTGGCAAAAAACGCAACGGCACCCCGCCCGTACATTTCAAACACGAGAACAAACATTTCCACATGTCCATGTCTCCCTTTCACAATCCAGGAGAAGATGCGCACGAAGTCATCGGCGCTGTGTATGTCTGCCGCCCCCTTGCCTGAATAAAGCTCCAACTATCATTGCAATAGAATTATCCTTCGGATATGTACGTATAACATGTCCGACTTTTCTCAACTCTCCAAAGCGCTGGGCAGCGCCCTTTTGAGCGCAGTACGTGATCTTCTGCCCATTGTGGCGGTGATAGCACTGTTCCAGGGTGTAATCCTGCAGCAACCAGTCCCCGAATTGCTGACCACCCTTGCAGGGTTGGGGCTCGTCATTCTTGGTCTTGGTTTTTTCGTAGTTGGCCTGGATACGGGACTCTTTCCCCTTGGCGAAGCGCTTGCTGAAGAGTTTGCGCAAAAAGGCAGCCTGTTCTGGCTGTTGCTGTTTGCCGTAGCCCTCGGCTTTGGCACCACCATAGCAGAACCGTCGCTTATTGCCGTTGCCCGGGAGGGCGCAATAGCTGCCGCCGAAGCAGGGATGATAGGCAACAACGAAGCCGACCTGGCCAGCTATGCGCTCCATATCCGCGTCACTGTAGCCATTTCCGTAGGCGCCGCCATCGTATTGGGCGTCCTGCGCATTCTCAAAGGGTGGCCTTTGCCGCGGCTTATCGTCAGTGGCTACGTGCTGGTAATGCTTTTGACCATCTTCGCACCAGACCAGATAATCGGCCTGGCGTATGATTCCGGTGGCGTCACCACGTCCACGGTCACGGTGCCGCTGGTCACCGCACTGGGCGTTGGGCTGGCGCGGACCATCCGCGGCAGGGACCCGCTCATCGATGGTTTCGGGCTCATTGCCCTTGCCACACTGATGCCCATGATATTTGTCCTCAGCTACGGCATCTTTGCATTTTGAGGAGACAATATGGACCTGCTCTTCAATCCCTTAAAGCTCCTTCTGGCCACTGCACAAGATGTGGTGCCCGTTCTTGCGCTTCTCGTCTTTTTCCAGATGGCAGTGCTCAAACGCCCTCTTCCGCGGCCTGGACGCCTGATTTTCGGCTTTGTTCTGGTCCTCGTAGGCATGACATGCTTTCTGGCTGGCCTGGATCTGGCGCTTTTTCCCTTGGGCCGCAATATGGCGCTGCAACTTGTAAACGCCGCGCAGGCCTCGGGCACCGGCTCCTGGGGGGATTACCTCTGGATTTACTGTTTTGCCTTTTTACTTGGATTTTCCACCACCATTGCAGAGCCTTCACTTATCGCCGTGGCGCACAAGGCCAACGAAGCATCAGGGGGGGCGATTTCCTCCCTGGGACTGCGCATTGCCGTGGCTCTCGGCGTTGCCGTGGGCATTGCATTGGGCACATTCCGCATCGTTTCGGGCACCCCTCTTTACGTCTACATTCTGGCGGGTTACATCGTGGTTTCTGTCCAGACTTTTTTTGCGCCCAAGATGATCGTGCCCCTTGCTTATGACTCCGGCGGGGTCACGACATCAACCGTTACCGTGCCTCTTGTGGCGGCGTTGGGCCTGGGGCTCGCTTCCACATTACCGGGGCGCAGCCCTGTACTGGACGGGTTCGGGCTGATCGCATTCGCCAATATCTTTGCTATCATGGCGGTGCTTACCTATTCCCAGCTGGCCCAATTCGCCACGTACAGGCGAAAAAAGGCCATACAAAGAAAAGAACAGCGTTTATAATGATTGTTCTACTGGACCAGACTGAAGACTACGCACTCTTTTGGGGAGGATTCCTATGGCGTTCAAATGCATAGTGGCGATGGTCAAGCCCAACCTCACCGACAAGGTCGTAGACGCAGCCAAGGACGTCGGTTCTTCAGGCGCAACCATCATTTCGGCGTCGGGCACGGGCAAACGCGAAGCCAAAAGTTTTTTTGGTTTGAGCATTGACGTTCGGACAGACATCATCCTGTTCATCGTACAGGATGAAAAAGTGCAAGAGGTGCTTTCCGCCATTGAAAAAAGCGGACGCTTTTGCGAACCGGGAACGGGTATAGCATTTGTTATGCCCGTGGAACAGGCTGTGGGTATGCAAAGCCAGCTTGCGACACAAGGCAAATAGCCGGAGATACAAACGCGCCACTTGATCATGACTGCACCAGACAGTACAGTATTGTAGCTTTTCCGAAAAAATTACGCTCAATTACTTTTGGAGAACGGAATGCCTTTGTCGACGCTCACCTCTTCTTGCCACCGCGCTGTGCGCCTTTTTCCGCTGCTTGCCCTTGTCCTGTTTCTGCAGGCGTGCGCTGTGGCACCCTATACGGGGCGCAGTCAGATCATGCTCGTTTCGCCTCAAGAGGAAGTCGCGCTCGGCAACCAGGCAGCCCAGGAAGTAATGCAGAAAGAGCGCGTGCTGCAGTCGGGCAGACAGGTGAACATGGTCCGCGACATTGGGCGCCGCATCATTCAGGTATCTGGCAACACCGGCTATCAATGGGAATTTTATGTTGTGGACGACCCGAATACGGTCAATGCCTTTGCCCTTCCTGGCGGCAAGGTATTTGTCTATACCGGTCTGCTCAATGCAGCCCAAAATGTGGATCAGGTGGCGGCAGTGGTCGCCCATGAAATCGGCCACGTCCTTGCGCGTCACGGAGGCGAACGCCTCAGCACCATACTGCTGACTCAGGTGGGGCAACAGGCGGCCCTGGTAGCTCTGGGAGAAATGTCCCCCACCGCCACACAGGCTTTCAACGTTGCATTCGGACTGGGTGCGCAATACGGCGTGGTCCTGCCCTTCAGCAGACAGCAGGAATACGAAGCCGACTACATCGGTCTTATCACCATGGCGAAGGCTGGGTATGACCCCCGTGAAGCCGTGGCGTTCTGGCAAATGATGATGCAACGCAACCGGAATCAGCCCATGGAATATCTTTCCACCCACCCGTCGAATGAAAACCGCATTGCCGCCCTGCAATCCTACATGCAGGAAGCCATGTCCTATTACCCAGGAGGATGAAGCTGACCAGCCTGCCTGGACCGCTTCCGAAACCAACCTGAAGAGGTACGCATATGACACCCCTGATCACCGGACCGACCTTCGCTGAAATGCTCGATCCCTCCCTCATTGAGCCAGAAACCCGAGCCCAGGCGTTGAAAGCGGCAATGGCTGATCCACTGGACCCCTTGAACCTCTTCAACATTTCCTGGAAAGATCATGAAGGGCACATTCGCTTCATGTTGCTGCCCCCTGAACTTACCGGGGTGGAAGCCCCCATCGCAGTGCTCTACGCCAAGGATTTTCCCACCGGCAGCCACAAGGTGGGCGCAACGTATTCCGTGCTCATTGAAAAGGCCATTGTCGGCGAAGTGGACCCGTCTACGCATACCATAGTCTGGCCCTCCACAGGCAACTATGGCATCGGCGGCGCCTGGGTCGGCTGCCGCATGAACTTTGACTCGGTGGTCATCCTGCCAGAGGAAATGAGCGAAGAGCGTTTCAAGATTGTGGAAAGCTATGGCGCGCGTCTGGTCAAAACGCCTGGTTGCGAATCCAATGTCAAAGAAATCTTTGACAAATGCCATGAACTCACCAAAGGCAATCCGGACAACGTACGGATAATGAACCAGTTTTCGGAAATGGCCAACTACCGCTTTCACTACCATGTCACGGGCAACACCATTGTTGAGTTGGCGCGGCTCCTTGGCGAACACGGAGTAGGCAACGGCTCCTGCGCCGCCTTTGTCTCCGCCATGGGTTCAGCCGGCACCATTGCGGCGGGGGACCGCATAAAACAAATCTGGCCCGACCATCGCATCGTGGGTTTGGAGCCTATCCAGTGCCCCACCCTGTATTGCAACGGATATGGCGGTCACGACATTCAGGGAATCGGGGACAAGCACGTCACCTGGATTCACAATGTAAACAACATGGATGCAGTCATGTGCATCGATGACATGGAGTGCAAGCTGGGGCTTCAGGTGCTGGTGGACGAAGTGGGACAGGAGGCCATGCAGGAAATGGGCGTGCCTGCCGATCTTACCAAGCAACTGGCGACCATTTTCGGCATTTCCGGCGTGTGCAACGTGTTGGGCGCCATCAAGACGGCCAAGCTCTACAACATGGGGCCCAGAGACCTGATCGTCACCGTCTGTACAGACGCCATAGACCGCTATCACTCTGTCATGGACAACCTTACGAAATCCCACGGACAGTTGGATCGTTGCCGGGCATTGGCGCGTCTGGACTGCATTTTCCATCGCCAGAAGACCGACTGGATCATGGAAGGCGATCGCCTCAATCGTGCTCGTTGGCACAACCTCAAATACTACACCTGGGTGGAGCAACAAGGCAAAAGCGTTGAGGAACTGGATTCCCAGAAATCCCAGGCATGGTGGGAGGAGGAACAGGCCATGGTCGAAGAGACCGACAGGCGTATCAAGGAATACCGCAAGGAATAAGCTGCACTACCTCGTGCTACAAAGGTATTCCGCCCGCTACTTGTTATGGAAGCGTGGCCCCGCCATGGGTGGAGCCACGCTTTTTTATTGGTAACCTTGAGTGCTGCCCGTAAAAGCGCATTTGCGCCTGGGGGGCTGTGCCCGCCCAGTGCTGCATCTCCCGACTACTGTAAGGACGCGCCCCTAGCTGTAGAGCACGCGGGGGGTTTTCTGCTCCAGCATGTGACGCAAGGCGTGGGCAGGCTGCTCCACACGCGAAAGCAGCATCATGGCAGCGATGACGAAGGGTTTCCAACTCGCTTCCTTGTATGTCTCTATCCGGTACTTCTCGAAAACGTCGGCAGTAACTTCGCCCTGCTTGCAACTCACGCCACTGATGTCTGCGGGCAGGCAGTGCATGTACAGCGCTTCGCCTCCTTTGGTCAGGGCCATACGTTCCTTGTTGCATTCCCAATCGATGTGGCTTGCGTTGTTTTCCAGGCAACGCTTCTCCAAAGCTTTGAGCCCTTCGTCGTCCCTTGCTTCAAGGAGTTTGGTGCGTTCCTGCATGACGGTGAAGGGCGCCCAGCTTTTTGGATAAACAACGTCAGCGTCCTTGAAAGCCTGGTCCATGGAATTGCAGACAGAGAAACTGCCCCCCGTTTCCGCAGCCTGGCGAGAGGCTAGTTCTTCTATTTCCGGCAGTACGTTGTACCCTTCAGGATAGGCCAGGGAAACATCCATCCCAAAGCGGGTGAAAAGCCCCACCACGCCTTGAGCAACGGACAAGGGCTTGCCATAGGACGGCGAATAGGCCCAGGTCATGGCCAGCTTCTTGCCGCGCAGATTTTCCAGCCCGCCAAAATGCTGCACCAGATGCATGGCGTCCGCCATTGTCTGGGTGGGGTGGTCCAGGTCCGACTGCAGGTTCACCACTGTCGGGCGCTGCGGCAGGACACCCTGTGCATAGCTCTCGCTCACGGCTTCGGCCACTTCCTGCATATAGGTGTGCCCTCTGCCTAAAAAGATGTCATCGCGAATACCTATGACCTCCGTCATAAATGAGACCATGCTGGCGGTTTCGCGAACGGTTTCACCATGGGCGATCTGCGACTTTTCCTCGTCCAGATCCACCACCTCGAGTCCGAGGAGATTGCATGCCTTGTTGAAGCTGAAACGCGTACGGGTGGAGTTGTCGCGGAATACGGAAACACCGAGGCCCGAATCATAGATGCGGGTGGAGACATTGCGCTCTCGCAGGCTGCGCAGCGCCATAGCTGTATCAAGGACAGCCGACAATGCAGCCGGATTCTTATCCCAGGTAAGCAGAAAGTCGTTGCCATAAAGACCGGAACCTTCGCGTGATTCCAGTTGGTCCAATACCTTGCTGATGTTTATTCCATCCATTAGCTCGGGCTCCTGTACCGGCCTGGGGCCGAATATGAGGTTCCGCCTCGTCCGTCTCAGTCGGTGGCGTGGGAGTCATGCGCAGGAAGCAGTAGCACGATAGCCCTGCCCTTGGCAAAAGAGTTCATGCAGAAACAGGCGCTGCAAACAAAGAAGGCCGGCACAGAAGTATCCCTGTACCGGCCGTAATAGCTGTAGATGCCAACTGCTAATCGCGCTCGTTGCGCTCCACTTTCATAAGCCTGTTCTGGTCGTTGAAAATAAGGGCCAGTACGTTATACCAGCGTATCTTGCCTTCATCGTACCAGAGGTACATTCTGGAGCCATCCGAGAGATCTTCAAAACCTTCCGGGTCTCCGTAATCATCAATCGCCTGTTCCAGCGTGTAGGTGCCGATACGGGTATCCCAGTCGATATGTTTACCACCACACCCTGCAAGCAGGGTTGCGCACAAAACAAAAGCACACATGCAAAGCACCAGTCGGGAGACCAGTTTTCCGGTGCATCCCGAGCCAACTGCGGTCATTGGCATTTTATAGCCCCTTCTACGCCGTTTCAGGCGAGTCTTTTGGTCATTTACCCACGCTGGCGGCACGCGGGAAATCATTGGTGCCCATTCTGTAACAAAGCCGGCTCACGCAGTCCAGCAGGAAGAAAACATCGTCATTTCCGTATTTATGTATGCTGCTGCCACTACATACTGTCTTTGCCATCTTTTCTGCCCCTGCGGATTGACAACCTGACCGCCCCAGCCTTAGAGAGTGCTTGCGGCGTATGCCCTTCGATATCCAGAACCGGGCTTTTTTCTTTTGCCGCATAGCCATTTCAATCCGCATGCCATGCTCGGCGCCCTTTTTGAGCGCCCTATGTGTGGAGCATGCACTTCCAAAAGAGTGAGAAGATGTTTTTTCGGCGGAAACGATCCAAAAAAGCAACGCGCCCCTATGATAAGGTGCGTTGTTTCAGCGCGGCCTTCGATGCCGCACAAGTACACGTGGCCGAGGGTCCCGCAGTGGTGCACGCCGTTCTGGACCTTGCGCCCGAACCCCTCATCTACGCGTGGTGCGAAGTGGACGACCAGGTCTTCGACTACACCTTGAACAAGACCGCGACACCCAGGGAGTTCTTCTACCAGGCCAACAACGTTGTAGAGACCGGGGTCAAATGCTACACGCTTCAGGAATACCGGGCGCTGCTGCTGAAAAACAGCGGCTTTGGCCCATTTGACCGCCTCTTTTTCCAAAACGTCATCGCAGACCTGAAAGGGGCGCTGTAGCCGCCTTAATGCCCCGTGCATCAGGTGAAGACAGCTTTTCGTCCAGACAAGACTTCAGGAGATCAGACAATGCAGGTAGCCCAAGGTTCCATAGGCCGCGTATTCGTCCTCAGACTTGAAGACGGTGATCGGATTCCCGACTGCATCGAAGCATTTGCGCGGGAACAAAACATGGAAGGCGGACTTTGCGCACTTTTGGGCGGCATTGGCAAGGGCTCCCTGGTTGTGGGGCCGGAAGACGGCGCTGCCGAGAAAATCACCGTCATGACCCAGGCCATTGAAGCCGTGCACGAGGCCGCCGCTGTGGGCACCCTGTTCCCGGATTCAAAAGGGGACATGAAATTGCACATGCACAGCGCCATGGGGCGCGGGGACAGCACCCTAACCGGGTGCGTACGCCTCGGGCTTGACGTCTGGAAGGTGGCCGAGGTTGTCATCATCGAAATCACAGGCACGGGCCTTTCACGCAAGCTCGACCCGAGCATGGGGCTGGAGCTTCTTTCGCGCTGACCCCCGGCTGACTTTTCTCCACCGCACTGCCTTTTTCCTCTCCCCTATGACATCCAACGGGATGCTTTCGCAGCACTTTGCGATTCCCGCAGCGTATTTTCATGCACGTGCGTTAACGCAAAAGGCGCGCCCCTGAGCGGAGCGCGCCTTTTTAGCGGTCAATACTATTTGGAAAAGAATCCGGGGAGCAAACGCCCCGGATCATTATCGGCAAATGCTCTATTACAGCTTCTTGGCGCGCTGCGCCTCCAGAGCCTTCTGTTGTTCTTCAAAGGATGCAAAACCGGCCTGATGCATGGCGTCTTCCACGGTGCCGCTCCAATCCCAGTTGGCGTAGATAACGGGCTTGTGGAACACACGGCGAAAACGCGACATCTCGGCGCGGTAGAAGCTTTCCTTCTCGGCTTCCAGGTTGTCACGCAGTTGCTCATGCAGGCGCGCCAGTTCGCCCTCGTACCATTCCATCAAATCAGATGCGCTTTCGTATTTCTTAAGAATGTGCTCGTAGCTGTGTTCCTTGAGCAGGCCTTTGAGGCGTGTCAGAAACTGCTCGGAGAGCCACTCGCCCAGCTTTAAGATCGGAATGTTATGGCTTTCCACTTCGGCCATATCATGCTTGGTCTGTGCATAGGTATCTGGCACCACCGAAGCGGAAACAATGCCCGCAATGGCCACCAGCCCACGCAAGACAACGCTATTGGACACGCCCTGGCCGCAAAAGCCGACTTTCTTGCCGTACTTCTGCCCCGTAAAGATGGTCACCAGGATGGCCCAGATAACGCCGGGGTCTTCCTCATCATAGATGTGGCTGAGGCGAGAGTTGTCGCGGTCCGTGGCCAGCACCATCTGTGTCATGTCGTTGGAGCCGATGGAGAAGCCATCGAACTCTTCGATGAAGTGCTTGGCCAGAATGGCGTTGTTGGGAATCTCTGACATCAGGATAAGCTTCAGGCCATCCTGCCCGCTCTTCAGCTTGTGCACCTGCTCCAGGTAGCGTTTCATGCTGCGCGCTTCTTCCAAAGTGCGCACAAAGGGCAGCATCATCTGCAGGTTCTTGCCGCCAAAAATGCCGCGGGCCTGCTTGAAGGCTTCCACTTCCCAGTCATGGATATTGCGGGAGACGCCGCGGTATCCCAGCATGGGGTTGTCCTCATGGGCCTCGAACAAAGAGCCGCCCAGGAGATTGCGGTACTCGTTGGATTTGAAGTCGGTGGTACGGTAGATGATGTCCTTGCCGTAAAAGGCCATGGCAAAGAGAGCCAGCCCCTGAGCCAGGGTCTGGGTGTAGTGCTCACGCCCGGTACGATGGCCGCGGGACTTGATAAGCTCGGCGATACGCTCGGGTACTTCCTGCACGCCTTCGATCTCGGCCTTGATGCCCGATGCCTGTGCGGCTTCGTCGCGCATTGCCTTGATCTTGGAAAGGGTTTCCTGGACCACGGCGTTGTCCCGCAGGGATTCGGCCTGCGCCTTGATTTTTTCTTCCAGCTCACGCTTGCGGTTAAGCGTCTCCGGAGCGCTGCCCATAAGGGAATCCAGCTCGTCCTTATAGCCCATAATCACACTGATGTGCTCTTCCAGGCTCAGGGAGGACTTGAGCGTGGCCAGACGCCGGCTGGCGATGTTTACATGTTCATCCAGCTTGTGGTCCATGTCGCGCATTTCGCGATGAATGGCCAGCACTTCGTCAGTGCTCTTGGAGGACTCACGTTCGGCAAGAGTTTCGAGCTTGGGCAGCAGGCCTGTGATTTCACCCACATAGTTACGCAGACGAAAATCAAGGGTAATGGCGCCCGAAGCGAGCTGGTCCGTGACAAGCTTGGTCAGCTTCGCCTCCAGCTCCTCAACCTTGTCATCCACCACCTTTTTCAGATGCCCGTTGTCGTAGGCCTCAAGCGCAAGGGGGTGAACCCCGATGTTGCCCAACATGAATTCGGCGCGCAGCAGCCCCACTTCGAAATCGGCAACTTCGCGAAGCCGGGAAAGAATCATGGCCTGCCCCACATCGGCCAGAATCAGACCGACCTTTGTGCGGGTTTCAGGCAGTTCGGAAACATCTATTTCACCGCCTACTTCCTGCAGGGGCAGCAAGCCTCGGTAGGCGCGGCCACGGGATCCGTCAACCGTGATTTCCTGGCCTTCAAGGGCGCGCAGGACTTCGAGACGCTGGATGCCGATGATGGCCGGAATGCCCAGCTCGCGAGAGGTAATGGCGGCGTGGCTTGTGTCGCCGCCAACATCGGCAAGGATGGCCGACGCGATGCGCATGCCGGGGACCATGTCAGGGTCGGTGCGTTCAGCGGCGAGCACGTCGCCCTTGTTGATTTTGTTCAGCTCCAGGGCCGAGCGCAAAAACTTGACCACACCCTGCCCGGCGCCGCGGGAAGCGCCATTGCCTTCGACAACGATATCCACACCCTGCAGGGCCTTGGGATCCACTTCGAGGCGGCGCATGAAAATGGTATGCGGATGCTTTTCGAATTCCTCGTTCCAGCGGGTTTCAGGGCGGGCCTGAACGAACCAGAGCCGCTCCTCGCTGTCGATGCAAAATTCGGTATCCATGATCATACCGCCGTAGGCAGTACTGATGGCGCGCACACCATGGGCGACTTCTTCGGCCTGGGCCAGGGATAGCGACCACTGATAGGCCTCGTGCTCAGGCACGTCTACCCGCTCAGTGCCGCCATCGCGACGGTAGGCGATCTTCTTGTCCTTGTACCCCATGTTGCGGATAACGACCTCAGTTCCGTCATCGCGCTTGAAAACGTAAAACTTGTCAGGGGTGACCATACCGCCGACAACAGCTTCGCCAAGTCCATAGCTTGCATCGATGGAAACCAGGTCGTTTCGCTTGGTGCCGCGGCACCCTGTGGCAGTGTCTGCGCTGAAAGCGGTGCCCGAAATCACGGGATTGATCATGCGCATCACGCAGACCGACAGCGAGGTATTTTCAATGGACCATTCGACCTTGGCCTTCTGGGCAATGGAATCGTCGCCGGTTGTTTCGGCACGGGAAATGGCGTCCAGAATGGCCTCGCGGCGATACGTCATGGAGCGCAGGTTGTAGGCAGAGGCACAATCCCAATGGTAGGCTTCGGCGCACTGATTTTCACCCACCACGTTCAGGTAGGTGTCCTGCAGGCCTGCAAAAGCCTTTTTGCGGCTGTCCTCGCCCGCTGCAGAAGACCGGACAGCCACGGGGACGTCTTCCACGCCGGCTTCCTTGCAAATGCTGCGGTAGCCGCCACGTACTTCCCTGTCCACATCGGTGGGCAAATCAACGGAAAGAATAGCCACCTGCACCAGCACGGAGCGCTTGCGCAACTGGTCGATACCCTCTGGTGAAGTGGCAAAGCCTTCAACCACGTTGTTGATGAAGGTACGCAGTTTGACCGGGCTGCCAGAAGAACGTTTACCGGTCTCCTCTTTCACCTCCTTGCCCAAACGCCGGACAAACTTCTGGAGGTACTCGGAGTCCTTGTTGATCTCGGCATCGCCCCAGTCGATCTTGTTGTATTCCTTGTCTACTACAGAACGGATCAGAGTGGCGTTCACCTTGCTTTCATCCAGCAGAATATGGAACGCCTTCGAGGAGATCGCCCGAAACTGGGGCGCCCGAATACCTTCCACCTGGCTGATAAGCGCAGTGTTGTAGTTTTTTCCGCCAACCAGCAGCTCAGCTTCTTCGCCTATGGCAACGATGTCTGCGCCATTGAGCACATACTGCTCCTTGATCTTCTTCAATTCGGCGGCCTTAGTTTCGTTTTCCTGTACCGCCTGCTCGGGCGCAGCTTCTTGCTCTTTTTCCACTGGCTTGTCAGCCTCTTTTTTTGCGGACTCGGCCTTGGAATTGCGCGTTTTCGCCATCGTCTCTCCTCCTTGCTCGTTCAGACACGTTCGGACGGACCCTGCCTGGTCCTTGTGCGATCGGCGTATACCGGTGTCAGATGTAGTCTCTACCCATTCCCGTCGAGCATGCACCATACCAGTTAGTCACGCCTGATGCCAATGCGCCTGGCCGTAACTGCCGTGAATGTTTCCACCTCGAAGGGGGCGGGCAGGTATTTTTCTTCCTAGCGTATACCTTGGGGCTCCAAACTTCGTCAATGAAAACCCCGCCAGTGTGTCAAACGGGGAATGAAAGAGCCCCCGGTTTCTTCCCGGGGGCTCTTTTTGGCTCGTTCAAAACATCAGCATCTAGGATGCGCACGTACACTGAACTTCTTTACCACAGAAAGGACAGAAACTGCAGTCATCGATCGTAATCGGTCGGTTGCAGCCAGAGCAAGTATTGGGCACGGGACCCAATTCTACTAGCAGTTCCCCCTCCTTCACCGGCACCATTTTTCGGTCCTCGTTGAAGTTGGCGGTTTTCAATACACGCACAACTATGCCGTCCATTGGCGAGACAACGGCTTTTTCCTGCTTCATGATGGAGATGTTGAACAGCTCCTCACCTTTACTTACCACATCACCAGGGTGCACATACATCACCCACAGATCGCCACTGCTGGGCGAAGCAATATGGTACTGGTTGTTGGGATCGGCCTGTTCCGTCGCGCCAGGACCGCTTGCCTGCGGCAAGGCGACCTGAACATCATGGCGCATGATTTCGGAGTCCAGTGAGTAACGCACCATGGCCTTGCCCCTTCTGTCAGGGCGGGAGATACGCAGAATCTCCATCTGGTGCGGTTTACCCTGGCCATCTACAAAATCAAGCGTCTGCCCGGGCTCTACCCCCTCGAACCAAACATCCAGAGGCAGACGGTTGGGATCACCATACTTTTCAACAAAGTTGATGGTCTTCAGCGCATCTGCAGGGTGGTTCAGATACAGCACAAACTCTTCGTCAGTCGGTTCACGCTTCAGATGCTTGCACAGCGCCTCACGCTCGGCGTCCAGATCGAGGTCGGGCAAAACATCCAGGGGGGAGGTGTCGGCGCGCTCTTCCAAAGCCTCTTTCCAACACGTCCCAAAAGCACTCTGGTAGACCCAATCCGGCGGAAAGCCCAAAGGCAGGCGGCCGAACTTCCCAAGCAGCAGGTCACGGAAGGCGTCGTTGCTGTTTTGGTACAGCATGAGTCGGGCTTCCTTGATCTGCTCTGGCAGATTTTCCTCGGGGTGCTTGTTCACGTTGTCCAACACCTCGAGCATATATTGCACCTCGTTCTCACCACCCCGCTTGTATGCGGAGGTCACGGCCAGAAACGCGGTGTTCCAGGTTATCTGTGAGCCAGGGGTCACATCGTGATACCGTACGATTTTGCGCGTCCCGGAAAGGAACTTGAGCATGTAGGGCAGCAGATGGATATACCCCTGCTTCAATGCGCCCTCCTGCGAGGAAGACGTCGCCCCACCGGGCATGCCGTGTTCCACGACATCGTAATCAATGCCCTGGAAGAAGGGGGCGGTGTAACGATCGTAATAAGGCATGATCTGCTTGAGCACGAAGTTGGTGGTGCGGATCATTTCCCAATCGAGGTTGTGTTGCAGGCCGAGTTCGCCCTTGATGTAGGCGGCCGTGGCCATGACATCGCCCTGTCCGTACCAGCGTACGGAAGAGCCGATGGCGGTATCAACTATATGTGCGCCCGCTTTGGCGGCAGCTCCCACCGAAGGCACGAACAATCCGTCCGTGTAGTGGCGATGGTAGTGCAGCACCAGTTCCGGGTACTTCTTGCGAAGCGCGGCGATCAACTCGCTGATGAAACGCGGCGGACACACACCGCCCATATCCTTCAGGCCAAGAATAATCTTTTTGGCCGCCGTATTGACGCCCGTGCCGTCCACCTTGGCCACCATGGACAGAATGTCCTCGGTCACTCCAAGGTAGTGCTCCACATCAAAGCCTTTGGCCCAGGACAAGGATATGGCCGGCTCGAAGATATTCCGTTCGGAAGCCAGCGCCACCTCAGCAAATGGGCGCATATTTTCGATGTGGTTCAGAAAGTCGAAACAACGGATCACATCATAGTGCTGGCTGATCATCTCACCCGTCAAGCGCATCTGGTTCCGCGGCTGGGGTTTGTAACCCAGCACGTTGGTGGAGCGGATGAGAATCTGCTTACACGTTTTAGGGGCGAACTTGTTCCACTCTTCAGCTTCGGAAAAGGGGTATGTCATGTTCGCCAGCATGGCGACATGAAAATGCGCGCCGCCGCCATTTTCCAAAGAAAAGAAACCGCAGTTATCCAGGTAGGGGCCGATCAGTTCATCCTCGGCCAGGCGGAAGCGGTTGCCACTGTTCGACTGGGTTATGTCGCGGGCTGTCGTGTCAGTAAAATGCACGTAGTCGCTATCTCGCAGCATATCCAGAATGGCCTTGCGGTCACCACGGGGATAAACTGCGCCTTTTGACTTGTCATTGATCTCCGGCAGAATGGGGCGAAACGCCTCGGGCCGCACTTTGGGGGTTTCGCGAGTGCGGTAGTTCCCCAACTGCACGTAAGAGTTGTACCCCTGGGCAGAGATTTCAGCGACGAGCCGTGAAAGACGCACGCTTTCACATTCAGCGTCGTGGTAGTGCATCAACGCCGGAGTCTTGTCGATGAACTTGGTATCGCAATCCCCTGCACGAAAGGCGGGATGCTTCACCACAACCCTGTGGAAAGGCAGCGTGGTCTTCACACCGCCGATGACATATTCGGCCAGGGCGCGGTCCATGATGCTCAGAGTCTTGTCCCAATCATACCCGTAGGCAATGAGCAATGATCCGGCGGAATCATACTGCGAGGGGAAGTCGTAGCCCGCACTGATGCAGGAATCCAACCGCACACCGGGACCGCCCGTGGAAATGTAACGGGTGATGAGTCCGGAGTTTGGCGAAAACTGATCCTGCGGATCCTCGAAGTTGATGCGCACCTGTATGGCGTGGTGCATCGGCTTCATGTTGTACGGAGTAAAGCGCAATTCGCCATCAAAGGCGACGTTCATCTGCTCTTCCACCAGATCGATGCCGTAGCGGCATTCGGTGATGCCGTGCTCCACCTGCAGACGCGTATTGGCCTCGATGAGGTACGGGCGCCCTGCATCGTCAACAAGGAATTCAACTGTGGCCAGTGAGAAATAATCCACCGCGCGTACGAGCTTGCGGGAATACTCCTTGAGCTCTTCGCGAAGCTTCTGGGTCATTCCTTTCCAGGGCGAAGGCGTGATCTCGATGAGCTTTTGGTGATTGCGCTGCACCGAACAGTCGCGTTCGTCAAAGGCGAAAACATTGCCGTGCTTGTCCGCAATGACCTGAATTTCGATGTGGCGCACATTGGTGAGCAGCTTTTCCACATAGAGCCGCGGGTTGCCGAAAGAGGCCTTGGCCATGGTGGAGGCTTTTTCAAAAGCCTTTTCAAGCTGCCCTTCATTGTAAATTTCGTAAATGCCGCGACCGCCACCGCCACCTTCAGCTTTGAGCATGATGGGGAAGCCGATCTCATTGGCCACACGCCTGGCTTCAGGGATGTCCACCGAGCCTTCGGAACCCGGCACAACGGGAACGCCCTCTTTGAGGGCAAGACGCCTGAGTTCAACCTTGTTGCCCATCAAACGCATGGATTCGGCATTGGAGCCAATGAACGTGATGCCGGCAGCTTCGCACTTGGCGGGGAAGCTTTCATCCTCGGAGGCAAACCCCCAGCCAGGGTGGATACCGACAACGCCCCTGCTCTTGGCTTTTTTGATGACCAGATCCACATCCAGATACGAACGTGGGTCGGGGCCAAGCAGCAACAGCTCACGCGCACCGGAAGTGGCGGGAGAAGACTTGTCCACCTCTGTGGCGGTAAGAATGGGAATCCCCTGGAACCGTTCAGCGATGGTCCGTAAAATTCTGCGCGCGGGAATCCCGCGGTTGGCAACGAGAATCGGCTTGCCTTTGATCTCCTGAATAACCTGCTCGAAGGATTTCTTCGTCATAGTTCCTCTTCGCTTTGCACGCTACAGGCGTGCAGGGTGGAAACGTTACGGCGCGTACATGATTCAAACTGTACGGGTGCGCGGCGGTTTGTTACATGACCATCGCCGCAGGCGTCAGCCATGTTTTTCACTCCAGTCGTTGCCCGAGTCGAAGGCCGGGTATCGGCCAGATGCGTGGGTAAAGCCCTTAACAAACGCGTCAATCACAGTTGCGCCAGAACGATGCTGCCGCTGCGCAGGCGAATCTCTTTACCGGAGGATGCGAGACGCAGCGCGCCATCGACAGCGATTCCTACAACCACGCCCCCCGGCTTGTCAAAACCTGATGACGAATTTGTTACGCCCTTTTCGTGCACCAGGACATGCCGACCTTTCCAGGCCAGCACGCTTTCAACCAATTCCACAATAGTGTCAGGAGCTTCGTAAGGCATGCCGGATTCCAGTACTGTGTACATGCCTTTTACAACCGACTCCCAAATTTGCAGCGGGCCCTTTTTTCGAAGAGCCTGGCCAGCCTCCCCGAAATATCCCACTGGCGGTGCGCCAGGCTCTCGCTCCAGACCGGCAATGTCAGGCGGTGCAACAACATTCAGCCCGATACCGGCCACAAGAACGCCCGCGCGTTCTTCAAGCAAAACTCCTCCGACTTTGCGCCCATCCATTAATATGTCATTGGGCCATTTCAGCCGCAAAGAGTCTGCCGCTGCATCGCTGCCCAGTGCGCTCTCCACGCCTCGCAAAAGCGCATATCCAGCGATCAGGGGCGCCAGATCACCGGCGCGCAGAAGAGCTTCCGGCAATCGCAAAGCGGCATGGATATTCCCAAGCGGCGAGCGCCATGGCCGACGTAACTGACCTCTGCCGGAACGCTGCTCAGTGGCGAGTACAGTGGTCCAGGGAGGCAGCCCTCCCTGCTGCTGCAGTTGCCAGGCAATATCCAGGCTTGAAGTGCACGCACCGCATACCAGGACCGCAGCCGCTTCCGGCAGGAAAGGCGCATCTTCGCTCGCCCCTCTCCAACAGGGAAAATACGTCTCGGGGATATCCACGCATGTATCTGCACAAGCGTCTTTCCGTGTGGGGAAAAACGTCCAGGGGGAGTATCGTGCGACGTCTTCCTGCAGCAAGGGGTGCGCCACCGCCAGCAACTCGGGAGAGATGCCTTCACATTCAGGCGGCGAGAAGATCACCATTCCACTCTTCATGTACCCTTATTATCCAATTTTGTTTAAAAGTCCAGAGAAAAGGCCAACTTGTGCATTCTTTCACGCACTGCGACATCCTTGCCACCCTTCCCCTCTTGACGTATTCACCCTGCCTTGCAGTCATTTCCACATTTTTCGCATAAGGCGCCTATGTCAGAGCAAAACAAACCTACCAGCATTCTCCAGCGATTTGCCCACCTGCTCTCCGCGCAATGGCTCAGAGAGTTGCTGAATACTGTCTTCCTCATCGCGCTCGCAAGAACTTCCTCTGAATTTTACGGCCAATACATGGTCGCCTTCGAGTTGGGGTACATCGTTCTTTTCGTGGGGGAATTCGGACTGAACCAGGCGCTTGTCACGGACCTGGGCAAACCTTCCACAAACAAAGGCGACGTACTGGCCCGCTATACCCTCATCAAGGGTCTGCTGGTCTCGCTGGGGTGGAGCGGCGCCGTCGCGTTCAGCTTGTGGCAAGAATACGACGCCGGCCTGTTGCTCATGGTGCTCATCCTAGGGGCAGGCATGGCGGGAGAAGCTCTGGCCAGCAGTTTTTTCGTCTCCTGTCGCGTACGGGGGCGCCAGGACCTCGAAGCACGCACACGCATGGTAGCAGCCGTGGCCGGATACGGTTTCGGCCTTATTACGCTTTTTCTCGGCGCCCCCGCATTTGTGGTGGCGTCATTCAAACTTATTGAAAATACAATAAATCTTATCGGTGGCGTACTGGTCAGCCTCACCCACCGGGAAATGCGAAACCTGCGCCTGCGGCGCAAACCCATGGCCAGAACATGGCGCACAGCCAGAGGGGGCATGGTCTTTGTCGGCCTTTCCCTTTGTGCGATTCTTTACAACAAGGCCAATATCTTTTTTTTGCAGCGCGTTTCCGGACCGGATGCCGTGGCCCAGTACGCCATTGCCTGGGGAGTTGTGGAAAGTTTCGTTGCGCTGGGCGTGAACATCATGCTGCGCAATGTGCTCTACCCCCATTTTGTGGAACTCTGGCACCGCGACAAGGAAGAATACGCCAGGCTGGCCCGCACAGCCGTTCGCTGGCTGACCTGCATCGCCATCCCCGTGGCCCTTTTTCTGGCCTTGGAGGCAGACCGAATCATCCCCATTATCTACGGATCACAGTATGAAGACGCCATCGGTCTGCAGCACTGGCTGGCGCCCCTTGTGCTGGTCGCCTTCCTCCACAACCTGGCTGCCTATTTAATGATGAGCAGGGGAAATCAGCGTGTGCTTCTGGTTATCTACTCGGGCGGCGTCATCCTGAATCTGGCGCTCTGCGCTGGCCTCATACCGGTCATTCCACTTCTCGGTACGGCGCTGGCCATCATTATCACCCGGCTGGCAGTCGGCGCCTGCACAACGTTCTTTTGTCACAAAGAAATGGGGCTTTTCAGCTTCAAAGACTTACGGCCATTCTTTTTGGTGGGGGCATTGGCCCTTGTGCTTTGGGCGCTCATCCGCCCCCTGGGCGTCAGGGAACTGTCTGAACTGGCGCTCATCGCCCCTTTTCTTGTATTGGGGTGGCGCTGGTGGCAGCAGGCGCGGCTGCAAAAACGGTCGCTCCTGGCCTGATCACCCCCCTATGTGGG
The DNA here is from genome assembly GCF_055388615.1 of Desulfovibrio biadhensis. Lineage (NCBI taxonomy): Bacteria > Pseudomonadati > Thermodesulfobacteriota > Desulfovibrionia > Desulfovibrionales > Desulfovibrionaceae > Desulfovibrio > Desulfovibrio biadhensis. Next base: position 3,249,154 of record NZ_AP042477.1, on the reverse strand, counting down.
CTTCCAGAAAACGCCGGACGCCCTGGGTATAGAGCTCGCCGGACTCGAGAAAACCATTGTTGTGGCTGCCGTGAATCTCCAGAAACTCTTTCGGGTCGGCGGCGTTCTCAAAAATTGTGCGCCCCATGGCATAAGGGATGACCTCGTCGTCCGGGCTATGAACAATCAGGACAGGTGACTTTACACCCGCGACAGAGGCTACGGTGTCGTACTTGTAGCGGCAGAGCAGCTTCACGGGGAGGAAGGGGTAGCTCTTCTTGCCCACGTCCGGCACCGAGGTAAAGGCCGACTCCACCACAAGTGCGGCCGGTGCATCTTTCCCTTGCAGTTCGGCGGCCAGCCAAGCCGCCACGGCGCCCCCCAGAGAATGCCCCCAGATGACGATACGCTCCGGCGCAACCCGTTCTTTCAGGTGCTGCCAGACAGCCCTGGCGTCTTCATAGGTGCCCTGCTCGCTCGTCTCTCCCAGGCTTCGCCCGTAGCCGCGGTAATCGTAGATGCAAACACCCATGCCCAGGTCGTGCAGCAAGCGAATGGTATCCATCCGGTGGGAAATGTTACCTGCATTGCCGTGAGAAAAATGCACCCACAAGGGCTCTTGCGCCTGCACCCCGTCAAGGGGAGGTGTTTCCGGCGGCGGTATCAGCCAGCCATGCACGCTGACCCTGCCTTCGAGCTTGAGAAAAAACTCTTCGAACTCCAGACCAAAATCCTTTGGCGTAGCGGTAATCGTCCTGTTGCCGGGCGACCAGACCATCTGCCCCTGGAGGGCATAGATAAGCAGCGCAACGAGCATATAGGCCCCGAACAGGGCCAAAATCCAGGTGACCATTCTCTTTCCTGTTTTTTTCGCTTTTTTTATCGGGAGACATTACTTTTGGCGGCATGTCCTGTCACACATGCTGTTCACAAAATGTCATAAACGTACTACATGTAGCAATACTTTGCTTTTGCGAAGAATATCTGGGCGAAAAAAACACGCCTCGGCGTTATTTTTTCAAGGCGCCCCAGTTTTCAGCATGGTCGCAAGTGTGATACAGATGAGGCTATTAACTGAGCCGCGCACCACTGGCAAGACGCGGCAACGCACCTGCAGGAGGGGGAAAATGAGGTTGTTGACACGGTCCGATTTCGACGGACTGATCTGCGCCGTGCTGCTGCAAGAAGCCGGGGTCATGGAAGACTGGAAATTCGTGCACCCCAAGGATATTCAGGACGGTTCCATCAAGGTGACCGCCAACGACATTCTTGCCAACGTTCCCTATGCTTCCGGTTGCGGTATGTGGTTTGATCACCACTCCAGCGAAACCAAGCGCAAGGCCCACGGCGAGGACTTCAAGGGACTTTCCAAACCCGCGCCCAGCGCAGCCCGCGTCATCTGGGATTATTACGGGGGGCACGATACTTTTCCCGAATCCTTCGATGACATGATGCACTTTGTGGACAAGGTGGACAGCGCGGACCTGACGGAAGAAGAAATCAAAAACCCCACCGGCTGGGTGCTTTTGGGCTTCATCATGGACCCCCGCACCGGACTGGGGCGGTATCGCGACTACTCCATCAGCAACTATCAACTCATGGAAGAGCTCATCGGCTTCTGCCGGACCCTGCCCATCGAGAAAATACTGGAGCTTCCAGATGTGAAAGAGCGTGTGGATCGCTATTTCCAACAGCAGGAGCTCTTTGACCACATGCTCAACAAATGCGCTACCGTGCATGACAATGTGGTTGTCATCGATCTGAGGGATCAGGAAGAAATCTTCACAGGCAACCGCTTTTACATCTACACCCTTTTCCCCCAATGTAACGTAAGCATGCGTATCATCTGGGGGCTGAAAAAGCAGAATACGGTCGTAACCGTGGGGCACAGCATCATCAACAGAACCTGCAAAGCCAATGTAGGCGAACTGATGCTGCGCTACGGAGGCGGGGGGCACGACGCTGTCGGTACATGCCAAATCCCCCATAATAAATCTGAAAAATCCATCAAAGAGATCATCGACGCCCTGCGCGAAAACTGCTGACCCTGCCAAGAACCACTCCCAACCGGGGGCGCGCGGCAATGCCGTGCATCCCCGGTTTGACTTTGCAGCCGATCCTCGACTACACAATCCGGGCAAACGGAACAGCTTCCAAAAACAAATCAATCCGCGGCCTGCTGGCCGTGCATACGGATACTGAAATGCAACTTTACAATACAATGACGCGTAAAAAGGAAACCTTCACCCCCAGGCAAGAAGGCCGCGTCCGCATGTACGCTTGCGGCATCACAGCTTACGATTTCTGCCATATAGGCCACGCCCGCTCCGCTGTTGTTTTCGATGTGCTGGTCCGCCAGCTCCGTAGCAAAGGGTACGATGTCACGTTTGTGCGCAACTTTACCGACGTGGATGACAAGATCATCAAACGCGCAAACGAAGAAGGCATCTCCAGCGATGAAGTTGCCGAAAAAAACATCCAGTACTTTTATGAAGACATGGACCGGTTGGGCGTGCTCCGCGCCAACCTGGAGCCCCGCTGCACCGAGCATATTCCGCAGATGATCGAACTGACGCAGGAGCTAATCGACAAAGGGTTCGCTTACCCCTCACTGAATGGAGACGTTTATTTCCGCGTGCGCAACTTCGATGGGTACGGCAAACTCTCAGGCCGCGACATAGAAGAACTGCGCGCCGGCTCCCGTATTGTTCCTGGCGAAGAAAAGGAAGATCCCCTTGATTTCGCCCTGTGGAAGGCAGCCAAGCCGGACGAACCCTTCTGGCCCAGCCCTTGGGGCAATGGACGTCCTGGCTGGCACCTTGAGTGCTCGGCCATGAGCGAAGAGCACCTCGGCCTGCCCATGGACATTCACGGCGGGGGGCAGGATCTCATATTCCCCCACCACGAAAACGAAATCGCTCAATCAGAGGCCGCCACAGGAAAACCCCTGGCCAATTACTGGGTGCACAACGGGTTCGTGCAGATCGACCAGGAAAAGATGTCCAAATCTTTGGGCAACTTCAAAACCATCCGCGACATATTGGCGGAATACCTGCCCGAGGTGTTGCGGTATTTTCTGCTGACCAAGCACTACCGCAGCCCCATCGACTTCTCCACTGAAGCCATGGAGGAAGCCGAGAAGAACCTGAAGCGCATTTACACGGCAATACAACAGCTCCAGGTGGAACTCGAGCGTTCGAAATGGTCCAAGAGTCCCCTGCCCGAAGAGTATGAAAAAGAACTTGCCGAACACGAGGCTGCCTTTGCCGAAAGCATGGACGACGACTGCAACACTGCAGGAGCCCTGGGGCATGTCTTCGGCGTGATCAGGCTGGTCAACCGCCTGGCGGAGGACAAGACCCTGCGCAAGGCCGAAGCTGCCAAGGCGCTGTTTGAGCGCGTTCTTGCCGACTTCGAAGCCTGGGGGCAGGTGCTTGGCGTTTTCACCCAACCTGCGGAAGAATTCCTGGCCTCCCTCAAGGAAATCAAGCTGCGTCGCGCCGGCGTCGATGTCGCCAAGGTCGAGGAACTGGTTCAGAAACGTCACGATGCCAAAAAGAACAAGGACTTCGCCAGCGCCGACAGCCTGCGGGAAGAATTGACCAACATGGGCGTGGAAGTTCGCGACACTCCGCAAGGCCCTATGTGGGATGCGCTTTAGGCCGTTTTCTGACGCTCCCCTCTTACGGGCCCCTTAAGCCGCGCCGGCAGGAGATGGCTTGCAAAAGAGCCGGAATGATTTATTCTACGTGCAAACCAAACCCGTTTTTGACGGGTTTGGCTTGACGTAAAATGAACCCTGTCCTGTGACTTTTTACGGTGCAACACATCGTATTCCGGGCGCGCCATATTGGTGCGCGCTTCAATGCAATTTCAAGGCTGCGTATCCATTGAAGTTGCGCAGGTCTACGTGACCCTCCTGTGGAGGTGGCTATGCTTCGTCGCAAGCTGTCTGCTAAGACGTACACATATATGCCCTTTCTTCGCCCTTTATTGCTCAAAGGCCTGACCTTGCTGCTCTGCTGCAGTATGGTGTTGACACCTGCCATGGTCAGTGCCGACGGCATCCTGAACTTTGGAAATTTCGATCTGACGGATGAAATCGAACTTGGCCGCAAGTTCAACATCATGGTCCGCTCTCAGTTACCGCTCATTGAGGACCCTGAGATCGTGAACTATGTTCGTGGCTTGGTGAACAACATCACGAAAACCATGCCGCCGCAGTTCTTCGAGATCAAAACCAGTGTGGTCGCCAACCCGGCCATCAACGCCTTTGCGGCGCCAGCTGGTTATGTTTTCGTTTTCTCAGGGCTGATACTCAATTTTGAAAATGAAGCTGAAGTGGCCGGCGTCATCGCCCACGAACTTGCCCACGTTTCCCAGCGCCATATTGCCCACCGCATCGAGCAAATGCAGGTGGTGTCCCTGCTCAGCATGTTGGGTGTGCTTGCGGGCGCCTTTCTTGGCGGTGAACACGCCCAGGCCATCATGACCGGTTCCGCCGCAGCCGGACAGGCCGCCATGCTGAACTACAGCCGAGAAAACGAACGTGAGGCGGACCAGGTGGGCATGAATTTTCTCGTGGCTGCAGGGTATCCCCCAAGTGGTCTGCCTGACGCCTTTGCCCACATCCTGCGCAATCAATGGCTTGGTGGCGGCGGCAGTATTCCCACCTATTTGAGCACGCACCCCGGCATCAAAGAACGCATCGGCTATCTGGAACAGCGTGTTAAGCGACTCCCCGCGGATGTCCGCAACCGCACAATCGATAACTCCCGCTTCCTGCGCGTACGCATGCTGCTCAGAGCGCGCTATACCGATGCAAAAATCGCTCTGCAATACTTCACCAGCAACAAGGATGGCGATCCTTTTCTTCGCGAACTGGGGCTCGGCATAGTCTATGACCGCCTGAACAGGGTTTCGGATGCGGCTGAATCTTTTAAAAAGGCCGAACACATCAACCCCGACGACCCGCTGCTGCTCAGGGAGAAGGGGATCTTTTATTTCCAGCACGGGGATTTCGACGCTGCCGGGCAATACCTGCAACGCGCCCTCTTTGAAGCGCCCAAAGACCTCATGGCCCTCTTTTATTACGCCCGCATGCAGGCGGAAATGGGCAATCCGTCACAAGCAGTCGAGTACTTTGATCGCATTCAAAAACAGGTTCCCGAAGACGCCGAAGTCCACTACTACCAGGGGCGCGCTCTTGGTGAAGACAGGCAATTCTTCAAGGCGCACCTGCACCTGGCATACAGCGCCCTTTATTCGCAAAATTTGAAGCAACTTAGATTCCACATGGATAAAGCCAAAGGGCTTGCATCCTCCACCGAACAGAACAAGGAATTTGAAGAGCTGGAAAAAAAAGTCGAGGAACGCAGGGAATTTTGGTAATTTACACACAACAAGCACGCAGTGGCGCGCCTGGTACAATAACTGTTCGCATGCAGCAGGAATTGCCAATGCCATGTTGCCGCACCAGCCAGACACCCGAACCAGCCCGGGGACGCATATGAACAATGGATTGCATTGGATCATTGCAAAGGGGCGGCTGGAATTGGTTCAGGGGGACCTGACCAAGGCCAATGTCGATGCAATCGTGAATGCCGCCAATTCAAGGTTGGCAGGAGGCGGCGGTGTGGACGGCGCCATCCATCGTGCTGCGGGGCCGGAGTTACTCGAAGCCTGTATGGAAATTGTCGCCCGCCAGGGACATCTCGAACCAGGTGGGGCTGTCATTACCCCCGGCTTCAACCTTCCGGCGCGATTCGTAATCCATACCGTAGGCCCAATCTGGCGGGGCGGGGGCAACAATGAAGAACGCACCCTGCGTAATGCCTACGCCAATTCTCTGGCCCGCGGCGCAGAAGCAGGTGCAGCCAGCATGGCCTTTCCGGCCATCAGTTGCGGCGTTTACGGCTACCCTGTTGAACAGGCCGCGCGCATAGCCCTGACAACATTGCGCAACGGGATAGAGCAAGGCGCCGCAAAAAAAATTGCGATGTATCTTTTTAGTGAAAAAAGTTTCAACATCTGGGCGGCAGCCGCGTCAGAAATACTTGGCCCCCCTGCCTGAAAGCCTTTTTGAACCCATCTGTCACACAATGGACAGTGAAGCACACAGAGAGAATCCAATGGAACTCCGAGGAACCACAATTCTGGCAGTGCTGGACGAAAACGGCGCTGCACTTGCCGGAGACGGACAAGTCACACTGGGACAAAGCGTAGCCATCAAACACGGCGCCCGCAAAGTGCGTCGTATATATAAGGATCGGGTTATTGCTGGATTTGCCGGCGCCACTGCCGACGCCTTTACCCTTTTCGAACGTTTTGAAGGCAAGCTCGAGGAGTACAACGGCAACCTGGTCCGCGCCAGTGTCGAACTGGCCAAGGAATGGCGTAAGGATAAATACCTGCGCCGGCTCGAGGCCATGCTCGTAGTTGCCGACGCCACAAACATTTTAATCATCAGCGGCACGGGCGACGTGATCGAACCGGATGACGGCATGATAGGCATCGGCTCCGGAGGCTCGTATGCGCTTGCCGCTGCACGGGCGTTGCGGCGTCATACAACCCTTTCCGCAGATGAAATCGTCCGGGAGTCCATGCGCATAGCCTCTGAGATTTGTGTCTTCACCAATGATTCCATAATAGTAGAACGCATAGACAAATGAACAGCGAAAGCGCCCCTGCCGTGATCATGCACCCCGGCTGCAAGGTAAACCTTTTCCTGCATATCCTCTCACGCCGGGACGATGGCTACCATGAGCTGGACACACTGTTCCTTTTTTTGCCGGAACCAACAGATGTGCTCTCCATCACCCGTACATCTGGCAACGAGTTGAGTTTCAGTTGCTCTAACCCGGCTCTGGAAGGCGAGGGGAATCTGGTCGTTAAGGCGTGGAAAAGCTTCACAAAAACTTCTGGTTTTACACCGGGATTGAACGTCAGGCTTGAAAAACGCGCCCCTATTGGCGCCGGTATCGGCGGGGGCAGTGCGGACGCAGCAGCCATGCTTCTGGCACTGGAAGAAATGGCGCAGCAGGATGGCAAGGGGTTGGGCATGGAGCGTTTGTCTGCGCTCGCATGCGCCCTTGGCGCCGACGTTCCTTTCTTCTTGCGCAAAAATCCCTGTCTGGCCACTGGTGTAGGGGAAAAACTTCGCGAAGTTCCAGAGCTTCTTGATGCCATGCGCGGTTTGCACCTCGTGCTTTGCACCCCGCCGCTGCATGTTTCCACTTCCTGGGCGTATGGGGCGTGGGATGCGGCGAATGGCTACCTTGGAAACGAGGCTGCAACCGCGCAAAAGACAGAAAGACCAAAAAAAGCTCCTGCAAGAGGACCTGCCCCTGCAAATCCTGGGTTGACAGACCAAAAGAGCGCGGGTATAGGTCCTTTTTGCCTTGAGGGCCTTGAACTTTGCAACAGCTTTGAGGCGGTCGTATTCAAGGCACATGGCTCTTTGCGTTCCCTGTATGAAGAACTCTTGCGCGCAGGCGCTGCAGGCGCTCTTCTTAGTGGCAGCGGATCGAGTCTGTTCGGGATTTTCCGGGATGCGCAAAAGGCCCGAGCAGCAGTTGAGCGTTTACAGACGCTCGGTGCTACGGCCCACATGCACAATTTTTGACGCTGGGGTGTCGCCAAGTTGGTAAGGCAACGGGTTTTGGTCCCGTCATGCGAGGGTTCGAATCCTTCCACCCCAGCCAATCAACTATTCAGCGCCAAAGGCGCGAAGGTCTTCTGCCCGTAGCCGCCTGGCCAAAGGCGGAAGCAGCCTCAACTTCAGCACCGCAGGAACGACCAGTCAAATGCACCGCGACCTTCAGATCGTTACAGGTTCTGCGAATCCTGAGCTCGCCCAGGCTATTTGCGACCATCTCGGCTGCCGTCTCACACCGGCCGTTGTCGAAACGTTTTCAGACGGCGAAATCCGCATCGAAATCGGCGCCAATGTTCGTGGCGATGACGTTTTCGTTGTCCAACCCACCTGCCATCCGGTGAATGAAAACCTGATGCAGCTCGCCCTTATACTGGATGCGCTGAAGCGTGCCAGTGTAGGACGCGTAACCGCTGTAGTGCCCTATTACGGTTATGCGCGGCAGGACAGAAAGGTGGTGCCCCGCGCGCCCATCAGTGCGAAAATGGTGGCGGATTTCCTTACGGTTGCCGGTATGTCGCGCATGATCACCATTGATCTGCACGCCGGGCAAATTCAGGGATTTTTCGATCTCCCTGTGGACAACCTCTATGCCCTGCCAGTTTTCATGGAGTACATGCGGCAGTTCGATGACGACATCGTTGTGGTTTCGCCCGACGCCGGTGGTACAGAGCGCGCCCGCTCTTACGCCAAGCGTTTCGGCGCCAGCCTTGCGATCATCGACAAGCGGCGTGATGAGCCGAACAAGGCCAAGGCCATGAACCTGATAGGTGACGTGAAGAACAAGATCGCCGTGGTTGTCGACGACATGATCGACACAGCCGGTACAATGTGTTCTGCAGCTGAAATCATCCTTGAAAAAGGCGCCAAGGACGTCATGGCTTGCGCCACGCACCCGGTGCTTTCCGGCCCTGCCATCGACCGCTTGTGCGATTCAAAATTTTCAAAGGTGGTGGTGACAAACACCATCCCGCTGGGCGAAAAACACATGAATTGCCCCAAGCTTCATGTGCTGTCCGTGGCCGGTTTGCTGGCCAAGTCCATACACAACATTCACACGGACTCTTCTGTAAGCGTCCTGTTCGTCTGACCACGCGGCGGCGCAAAGCGAATCGTCCCAGCGTGAGCGATATTCCTTAAGGAGAACATCAATGAGCAAGCATCTGAAACTAACCGTCGAGAAGCGCGAACTTTCGGGCAAGGGCCCCAACCGCCGCTTGCGCGATGAAGGTCTCGTTCCCGGCGTTTTCTACAACGGCAAGGGCGAAAACTTCATGGTTCAATGCCAGTACACCCCTTTGGAGAAGGCTTACGAAAAGCTGGGCTCCAACCAGGTCTTTGATCTGGAAGTGAAGGGTGAAAAAGGCGTGATTCCAGCCCTCATCTGGAAAATCGAACGCAACCCTGTCAAGGGCTTCCTGCGCCATGTAGACTTTTACGGCGTTGACATGAGCCACGCCATGCGCTTGTCCGTACCTCTGGAAGTCGTGGGTGAACCCATCGGCGTGAAACAGGAAGGCGGCCTCCTCGAAATCTTCCGTGATTCCATTGAAGTCGAGTGTATGCCGAACGACATCCCTGAAAGCATCACCATTGATGTGAGCGAACTGCATGTAGGCGACAACATTCACGTCGAAGACCTGAAGGTGCCTTCAACCGTAAAACTGGTCTATGAAGAGCACTTCTCCGTTGCCGGCGTTGTTGCCAAAGCAGCTGAAGAAGATCTTGAAGGCGGGGCTCAAGAAGCTGAAGTTGAAGCCGAAGCGCCTGAAGAAGAATAGCACTTTCCCGCAGCTAACGGGCCCTGCCCTATGGTGCAGGGCCCGCGCTGTGTCTATCTTTGGACACAGCATCACTTTTCTCGACACCACACAATGGACCTAAAAGGCTGCATTATCGGTCTGGGTAATCCGGGTGAACGCTATGCCCAGACCCGACACAACTTCGGTTTCTTGCTGGCGGATGCTCTGCTTGAACAGTGCCGCCGGCTCGCCCCCCATAGCTGCTCAAGACTGAACTTGAGCAAAGCAGACGGTGAATTGTATCGTCTTCAGATTCCCGGCTGTTCTGGCGAATGGCTGCTGCTCAAACCCATGACGTTTATGAACGAAAGCGGCAGAAGCGCAGGGGCCGTAGCAAATTTCTATAAGCTTTCCGCTGAACAACTTCTGGTCTTGCATGACGAACTTGATCTGCCTCTGGGCCGCATGAAGTTGAAGCAAGGCGGCGGGGCTGCCGGTCATAATGGCCTGAAGTCTATTGCACAGCATATGGGTGGAAACAATTTTTTCAGATTACGCCTGGGTATCGGCAAACGAATTTCGAACGAAAACAGAAATTTTGTTCTCAGTGTTTTCAGCGCCGATGAACGCCCCTTGCTGGATGATGTTTTACGCCATGCAGTGGAAGGGGTGGAGATGTACGCCCGGGAAGGTTTTGTGCCGGCACAGCAATATATTAATGGCTTTGCCCCGCCTGAACCAGATACGCCGGAATAGCCGCCCGTCCCGGCATGTGCGGAGGTTGCCGTGATTCCCTCCAGCCATCCGGACACGGGCATGGACATGGTTGTCGCTTTCAGGTATCAAGTATTTACTCGTGGCGAATCGGCCACACACTCGCATTTCCCCAAGGAGCCGGTAGTGTTTGCCCCCGATCAACTGGTCGTCTATCCTGCACAGGGCGTGGGAAAAGTCGAACGTATAGAAACACAGGAAATAGGCGGTGCCACCGCTGAATTCTATATCGTGCGTATTCTTTCCAACAACGTAACGTTGATGGTTCCTGTGAAAAATGCACAAAATGTAGGCCTTCGCCCTGTATGTGATGCAGAGGTTGGCAAGAGCATTCTGGATTCGCTCGACGACCGCTCAGATTTTACCGGGTATTCCGGCCAAAACTGGAATCGCCGCTATCGTGAGTATTCAGAAAAACTCAAAAGCGGCGATCTGGCCGATGTTGCCTATGTGCTCAAAGAACTTTTGCTGATTGGCAAGGACAAGGAATTGTCTTTTGGTGAACGTCGCCTGCTGGAGCAGGCCATGAGCTTGATAACCATGGAGTTGTCACACGCCATAGGCGCCGATCAGGACGATATCAAGGAACGCATAGAAACGCTGTTCGCAGATGTATTACAGCAACCCGACGAGGAAAAGTAGCATAAAGACCTTGCAAATGGCTCGGGGATGAGATAAGGCATCACCCTAGCAAATCACTTCTGCAGACACATCCCTATTTTCTATCCATATTGTACTCTTAACCAACCGGGAATGTGTCTCTGGTTTTCGCTTCTTGACCCGTAATGTTTGGTTTTCTAAATGCGCAGCTGCAGCTTGCAACCGCAGCGTTTGAACTTATCTTTTTTGTGCAAGATATTGCAACGCATTATTTGCCTTCTGCACACCAATAGTTCATCACTTGATATTTGAACACGTTATTTTCCAAGATACGGCTTGCAAAGCCTCTTCTTTTCTTTTGTTCATGCTGCACATCGACATAATGCGATGTGACACTTCTTCAATCGCCTGGCGTTCCCTGTAGCGGCAGAGTCAGGCTTGTCTTCAACGCCACGAGGAATTGGATTTATGCGTCAAGGCAAAGGATCGAGACAGAATCAGAATCAGAATCATGGCCAGAATCAGCCTCAGAATCAGGATAACATCATGAACCTATCTGAGCTCAAGACCAAAAGCATGTCAGAGCTCATGGGTCTTGCTAAAGAATACAATATCGACAACCCAAGCGGGTTGCGCAAGCAAGAGCTCATCTTCACCCTTCTGCAAAGTTGCGCGTCCCAAAACGGCGCCATTTTTGGCGAAGGTGTCCTCGAAATCCTGCCTGACGGTTTCGGTTTTCTGCGCTCTCCCATGTACAGCTACATGCCTGGCCCGGATGACATCTACGTATCTCCTTCGCAGATCAGACGTTTTGGACTGCGCAAAGGTGACGTGGTTTCCGGCCAGATACGCCCCCCAAAAGAGGGCGAACGCTATTTTGCGCTCTTGCGTGTCAATGAAATCGGCTTCTTGAGCCCTGAGAACTCCAAGCAACTGGTTCTCTTTGACAACCTGACCCCCATATATCCTGACAAACGCTTTGCCATGGAGAACGGGCCAACCAATTATTCTTCTCGCGTCATCGATCTGTTGTCGCCTATTGGTTGTGGCCAGCGTGGCCTCATCGTCGCCCCGCCGCGTACCGGTAAGACAATGCTGCTCCAGACGATCGCCAACTCCATCAACGCAAACCATCCCGACGTCTACCTTATTGTCCTGCTCATTGATGAGCGCCCTGAAGAAGTCACCGACATGGAGCGTACGGTCAACGCCGAAGTCATCAGCTCCACATTTGATGAGCCGCCACAGCGCCATGTGCAGGTTGTTGAGATGGTGCTCGAAAAGGCCAAACGTCTTGTTGAGCGCAAGCGCGATGTTGTCATCCTGCTGGATAGCATCACGCGCCTTGGCCGCGCCTACAACGCGGTGACGCCTTCTTCCGGTCGTGTGCTTTCCGGTGGTCTGGACGCCAATGCCCTGCAACGTCCCAAACGCTTTTTCGGTGCAGCCCGCAACATCGAAGAAGGCGGCAGCCTGACCATCATCGCCACTGCCCTTATAGATACCGGCTCCCGCATGGATGAAGTCATCTTTGAGGAGTTCAAGGGGACGGGCAACATGGAAATCTACCTGGATCGCCATCTCTCTGAAAAGCGTGTCTTCCCTGCCATTGATATCAACCGTTCCGGTACCCGTAAGGAAGAATTGCTTCTTCCTGAGGATGTGCTGAATAAGGTCTGGATTCTGCGCAAAGTGCTTTCTCCCATGAACTCAATTGATTCCATGGAGTTCCTGCTGGACAAGATGAAGGGTACAAAGGGCAACGAAGAGTTTTTGCTCACCATGAACAAATAAATCTCTAAATTCGCTAGACAAAACTGAAAACGCCGCGGCAATGCCGCGGCGTTTCAGAATGCTGACAAATCCTCGCCAATCGGCGAGGGTTTTCTTATACTATCTTCATGCTAAAGCCGCCCAAAAATCAGCAGGTGAAAATGGAGTTTGTTTCGATCAACGAACTTGTCCCCATGAATCATCTGCTTCGCAAAATTGCCAAGGTTATTGATTTCTCCTTTATTCATGAGCTCACCAAGGATTTGTATTGCGAGGGCAATGGCCGTCCGGCCATTGAACCGGTGGTGCTCTTCAAAATGCTATTCATCGGCTATCTGTTTGGCATCCGCAGCGAGCGTCAGCTTGTCAAGGAAATCCAGGTCAATGTTGCCTATCGCTGGTTCCTTGGCCTGGGATTGCAGGACAAAGTGCCCGATGCCAGCACCATCAGCCAAAACCGGCGGCGCAGATTTAACGACACCAGCGTTGCCCAGGACATTTTTGACGGTATAGTGTTCCAGGCCATGAAAAAGAGGCTTGTCGGCGGACACACGCTTTACACCGATTCCACCCACCTGAAAGCCAACGCCAACAAGCATAAATTTACGGAAAAGCTCGTTGCCCAAAGCACGAAGTCATACTTGGGCGAACTTGAAGACGCCGTGGAGGAAGACAGGCGCAGGCATGGAAAGAAACCGCTGAAGCAGGACAACCGCGAAGCGGGGTCCAAGCGGATCAAGCAGAGCACAACCGATCCGGACAGCGGGTACATGGTACGCGAGGGCAAGCCTAAGGGCTTCTTTTACTTGGATCATCGCACTGTGGACAGCCGACACAACATTATCACCGACAGTTACGTAACTCCGGCCTCGGTGCATGACAGCATGCCCTATCTCGATCGGCTGGACCGACAAATCAACCGCTTCGGCTTTGCTGTGAAGCACGTCGGCCTCGATGCAGGATATTTCACCTCACACATTTGCAAGACGCTGGAAGAAAAGCATATTTATGGTGTCATTGGCTATCGTCGTCCCACTCGTCGCAAAGGGATGCTCCCCAAACGCGCCTTTGAATACCTGCCGGACAAGGACTGCTATCTTTGCCCCGAAGGCCAGGAGCTTCACTACTCCACCACCAACCGCGAAGGATATCGTCTCTATGACTCGTTACCAAAGGTTTGCCGCCGCTGTCCGTTACTGAAAGAGTGCACAACAAACCGGAATTGCAAGAAAACAGTGACACGCCATGTGTGGCGGGAATACGTGGATACGGTGGATGCGCACCGGCTCACGGAATTCGGAAAAAGAATCTATGCTCGCCGGAAAGAGACCGTAGAGCGCAGCTTTGCCGACGCCAAACAACTGCACGGGCATCGCTATGCTCGGTTCTGCGGCCTGGCTAAGGTCCAGGTTCAAAGCCTGCTTTCCGCCACATGTCAAAACATGAAGAAAATGGCCTTGCTGCTGGCCCCTTTGGGGCTGTCATACAAATATTTGCAGCCCAAATGCCTGTACTTTCTTCCTCAGTCTCTCTGTCTCGTTCGATTGGGGCCGATCGAGCCAACATCCCAGCTGGCAGCGGCCTGAAAAGAAATCGGTTCATAAAAACAAACCCCACTTTGCAAAAAGCGGGGTTTGTCAATGAGCTGAAACGCCGCGGCAATGCCGCGGCGTTTTTTTATTATCTACTATTTTAGTCTTCATACATTCAACTTTTAGCAATCGTTATTTTTTCAATATAATAATCTTGACTACATTGCCAAATCACATGTAATAATTTTATTTCAAAATTTATGATGTTTACATGAAAACAATTCTCATTTTTTTCATGTGCACTTGAAAGGTGTTTAAGCCTTTTTATTGACGTTTTGTTGTTTTTGGACGCTTCGTCTTTTTTAAGAACATTTTGAATATAGTTTTTTCACTGATCACTATTCGCAACAACACAAAATGAGGAGCCCGCCATGAATTTCTTGCACAACATAAGTATCAGCAAACGGTTGGCATACGGTTTTTCCATTATGCTGGTCTTTCTTGTGTTGACCGGACTTACAGGCGTGATTGGCTCAAGCCGCATTCAAAACAATCTTGACATTGTCTTCACGCGGGAACTTCCCGCAATCGACTATCTTATCGAGGCTGACCGCGACCTGCAGCAGTTGCTTGTGGCACAGCGCTCCCTGTTCCTTGCCGACCCCAAGGGCGAATGGTTCGGGGAACTCGTCAAAGAGTACGAAACCAATCTTCAGCAAGCTCTTGAGCGGTGGAACAACTTCAAAGCGATTGTGGAAAACCAAGAGCAAACAAAGCTCTTTTCCCGGTTCGATGCCGGCTACAAGGAGTGGCAGGCTGTTTCTCAAAAAATCATGGACGGCCTCAAGTCCGGCACCCCTGAAGCCAAAACGGCAGCACTTGAGCTTGGCAGAAAAGTTGAGCCGCAACTCTTCGAATCTATGCGAGACGTCATTAATGAACTTACCGAATTGAGTCTTGCCCAAGCCAAGGTACATCATGCTCAAGGGAAAAACGCATTCAATACGATTATCGCCATCATTGCGGTCATCACATTGGGATCGCTTATCATCGGCGTTACGCTTGCCACCGCAATTACACGTTCCGTTGTGCGCCCCCTTGGTCAAATAGTAGACGTTTCAGAGTCAATCGCTTCCGGTAACCTGGAAAAGAAAATAACCTACACCGGGCCCAACGAAGTCGGTCAACTTGCCGACAGTCTGCGCTCCATGCTTTCCGGTGTCATCGGTGAAGGACGTTCCATCAAATTTGGCATCAGCGTTCCCATGTTCATTACCAACCAGGATGGAGTGATCACCTATATGAACGACGAGGCCAAACCCACCTGCAGCCACCCTGCAGATCAGATTTTAAACAAACTCCCAGTTGATAAGGCGTTTGTTTCCAAAAACAATGGCCTTGCCGACCAGGTGCGTGAATGCCTGCGTACCGGAAAGCAAACCAGGGGTGAGCAGCAAATGGAGATCGGTGGCGATACTTATCATCTTATCACCACCATTGCTCCTTTGCGTGACCTTGATGGACATGTCACTGGCAGCATGGCTCTTGGTGTAGATATTACGGAATCAAAAAATCAGCTCAAACAAATTGAAATCCAACAGACAAACATGCAGGACGTTGCTGAGCAGGCCGAAACCATTGCAGAGCGCCTTTCTTCTGCAACTGATGAGCTTGCCGCCCAGTCTGAGCTTATCAGCCGTAGTGCCATGACGCAGAGTGATCGCACGGGAGAAACGGCAACCAGCATGGAGCAGATGAACGTAACCGTTCTGGAAGTTGCGCGTAACGCAAGCGACGCTGCAGAAAACGCCGATCTGGCCCGCAAAAAGGCAGACGATGGCGCCCAAATAGTCAAAAACGTCATAGAGGCCATCGACGACGTATCTCAAAAATCCCAACGTATGCGCGCAAGCCTCAACGACCTTGGCGCCAGCGCCGAAAACATCGGCAACATCATGAACGTGATCACCGACATTGCCGACCAGACCAACCTTCTGGCGCTCAATGCTGCCATCGAGGCGGCCCGGGCAGGCGAAGCGGGACGCGGCTTTGCCGTTGTTGCCGACGAGGTCCGCAAACTTGCGGAAAAGACCATGAGCGCGACAAAGGAAGTCGGCGCCGCAGTCAGTTCCATTCAGGATGGAACGAAAATCAATATTCGTGAGATGGAAGAAGCTGGCACTGCAGTCAATCGCAGTACCGAACTTGCGGGCAAGGCAGGCGAAGCGCTTCGGGAAATCGTCGACATTGTCATAACCACCACAGACCGTGTGCGCTCCATTGCAACAGCCTCTGAAGAGCAATCTGCTGCAAGCGAAGAAATCAACCGTGCTCTAGAAGACGTGGCACGTCTGGCCACTGAGACGGCAGATGGTATCGCGGAAACAGACAGAGCCGTGTCCGAGCTTTCGCAGATCGCCAATGAACTGAACCAGACCATCCAGTTTCTGCGCAAAGCATAACCAGTCCCCCGCTTTCACGACACCTAAACGCCCTCTCCGGCAAATATTCAAATTCCGGAGAGGGCGTTTTTTATTGCAGATCGCCGCCCTTTCTCTGACAGTCCTGATTTCCTAGCCTTAAAAATCTTATTTTTTATCTTTTTTTTCCTTGCCAAATTTTCACAACTCCATGCCAACAAAGAAAATCAGAGTGAAACAGGATGAAATACCCTCCTTTTCATATACGGTGGTTACCGGCCTGCGGATTGACTAAGCTTACATTCTGCTCCATATAATTATTCATTGCATCGCTAAAAGGATAAGACCATGCCGGTCACCCCTGGTTTGCATCCAGGCAATCCGGCGCAAGCATACGCTAAGGAGCGTGACATGCTCGAAATCAATGACCTGCACGTGAACATTGGGGAACGCGAGGTGCTCAAGGGCATCGATCTTTCCATAGATGAGGGCGAGACCTTCATTCTTTTTGGCCCCAACGGTTCCGGCAAAACCACCCTGCTGATGACCTTGATGGGCTTTGGCAACTACACCATCACCAAGGGCAGTATAGTCTTCAAAGGGCACGACATTACCAATGCGCCTATTTATGAGCGAGCCCGGCTCGGCATAGGCATGTCTTTCCAACGCCCGCCGACCATACATGGGCTCAAGACACGCCACCTGGTAGAACTTTGCGGTCAAGGCAACAGTGTCGGTGTTGAAGAACTGGCGGACAAGGTAAACATGACAAGCTTCCTGGAGCGCGATATCAACTCCGGTTTTTCCGGGGGCGAAATCAAGCGTTCGGAGCTTTTGCAACTCATGGCGCAAAATCCGAGTCTGGTGCTTTTCGATGAGCCGGAATCCGGCGTTGACCTCGAAAATATGCACCTCATCGGTGAAACGGTGCGCAACCTGCTCTCCAACGGTATCCAGCCGCGCCCTGACAAAAGCATGCTGGAGCAAAAAGAGCAGCGCCGCACTTCCGGCCTGATCATTACCCACACCGGGTACATCCTGGATTACGTCAACGCTGACCGCGGCCAGGTGCTTTATGACGGACACCTCTGCTGTGTGGCCAACGCTCGGGAAATCCTCGACCACATTGGCAAATACGGCTACCAGGAATGCGTCCGCTGCCTGCAGTGACACCCTGAAACTTCGTGGAGGCTCGAATGAGCGACCTCAATCTGAATGATTATACATTTACCGGCGCAGAAAGCGCTGCCATCGAAGACCTGCGGACCCTTTCCGACGAAGACAAGCAACAGCTTCTTATGGCTGGCGTTGACGTGGAAGAACGGAATCGCTCCGCATCCTTCCTGCACATGAACCACGCGGGCGCGCACTGCAAAAACAGCGACCCCGGCGTGGAAGTGATGGACATCAAACAGGCATTGCAATTGTACGACGGCCTGCCCGAATACTGGTGGAAACTCGTTGACCCTGAAAAGGACCAGTACACCAAGGCTGCGCGCGACAACCTGCATGGCGGGTATTTCATTCGCTCCAAAAAAGGGGCGAAAATCGAAGAGCCTGTCCAGTCCTGCCTGTTCATCAAAGGTGACAAGGTCGGACAGAACGTGCACAACGTGGTCGTGGTGGAAGAAAATTCCGAGATGCACATCATCACTGGTTGCGCCGTATCCCACGGCTCCCACGGAGCCGCACACATGGGTATCTCTGAATTCTACATCAAAAAAGGCGGCAAGCTCACCTTCACCATGATTCACAACTGGAGTGAGGATACTGCCGTACGCCCTCGCTCTGCCGGCGTCATCGAAGAAGGCGGCGTGTTTTTGAACAACTACGTGTTGCTCAAACCCGTGAAGGACCTGCAGATGTATCCTTCTCTGACCTTGAATGGAGAAGGCGCGGTTGCACGCTTCAATTCCGTGATCGTTGCGCCTGAGGGCTCCCATGTGGATACAGGCAACAGGATCCTGCTCAATGCGCCCAACACCAAGGGTGAGATCATAGCCCGCACATTGACCACAGGCGGCAAGATCATCAACCGCGGCCATATTGCCGGTAATGCCGTCCCTGCTCGCGGTCACCTGGAATGTAAAGGGCTGATCCTGAACGACGGGATCATCCATGCCATTCCGGAACTCGAGGGAACACTCCCCGGGGTGGAACTCTCCCACGAAGCAGCGGTGGGAAAAATCGCCCAGGAAGAGATCGAATACCTCATGGCGCGCGGTCTGGACGAGGACGAAGCTACCTCCACCATTGTCCGCGGCTTCCTGAATGTCGACATCATGGGTCTGCCCAGAGAGCTGCAGGAAGTAGTGGAAAAGACGATCAAGGACTCTGAAAAGGACATGTTCTAGCACACGCGGCTACAGACACGCCTTGGTCAAGCGAAGAGCAGGACCAATAAAATAACAACGGGAGCGAAAAATTTTTCGCTCCCGTTTTTTTTGGTTTACCGCCCTGCCCTTATGACAGGATTACGCTTATTTCGAGTTGAATTTGGAAATTTTCTCGAAATAACGGAACAACATAACCGAGCCGACAAGAATAAGGCCCGTCACGATGTAAGGGAAGACCATACGTGTCTCCGTTTTTTGCGTTACTGATGTGTGCATTTTCTCCGACGCAGTACACGGATCAATGCGAAAGCCGCAACCAGGTTCACAAGTGAAGGCCAATTATACCCGCCATTGCGGGTTGTCAACACCAAAGTTGCATCTTTTTTCCATTGCACTGGCACAAAAAAAACTGCAACACCGAGCATACTTGTTCAATATGTGTCCGTTTTACATTTTGCATAGCAAGCATGTGAAGAACAAAAAACAAAATTGTCAAAAAACTACATAAAATGCGTGCTCATTCTTGGACTTTCATATCGAGCAACTGCAGGAATGACATTATTGTAGATACATTGACTCAAGAACCAGGAGGGCATGTCTTCTCTGGAAGACCGCGCGCTTTTGAGGTAAAATAATAAAAAGGGAGGACATAATGAGCCAAACAAAAAAGCCCGCGCACTACCAACATCTCCGTGATTTGTATCCCGAAGTCATCAAGCAAGTTGAGGATCTGGGAAAAACACTGCACGAAGCAGGCCCCCTTGATGAAAAAAGCGTACTTCTGGTCCAGCTTGGCGCGGCTGCTGCGTCTTTTTCAGAGGGATCGGCGCGCAGTCATACACGTCGCCTGCTCGCCGCAGGAGTCACACCAGAAGAGATTCGGCATGCGCTGATTTCTCTGACCAGCA
Source organism: Desulfovibrio biadhensis (assembly GCF_055388615.1). Taxonomy (NCBI): domain Bacteria; kingdom Pseudomonadati; phylum Thermodesulfobacteriota; class Desulfovibrionia; order Desulfovibrionales; family Desulfovibrionaceae; genus Desulfovibrio; species Desulfovibrio biadhensis. The sequence goes on along the minus strand of NZ_AP042477.1, from coordinate 3,229,436 downwards.
CGATTGGCTTTCCCACGGTAGCCGCCGCTTTGCTATGGGTTGAGCGCGAGTTCTGACAGCATGTCACTTGTTTGCAGCATAAAACGCGTTCTTCACAGGGCAGCACACCTTCTTCTCATTTTTGGGGCGCTGCTTTTTTGCATCTTTCTGCAGGCGTGCCCGCAAAATGAAAAACAGAAAAAAAACACCCACGACAGCTCGCCCGGCGTTACTGACAAGGAAATCCTCATTGGATCGTCCCTTGCGCTTACAGGCCATGCTGGATACCTGGGCACGCAAACCCTCATGGGAGCGCTTTCCTATATCAACCACATCAATTCTCTGGGGGGCATTCACGGGCGCAAAATCAGAGTCATCACCATGGATGACAGATATGAACCGCCCCTGTGTCTGGCGAATACGCAGCAGCTCATTGTCGAAGAAAAGGTTTTCTGCCTGTTTTGCTATGTGGGAACCCCAACCACTGTAAAAATCATCCCCTTGGTGGAGAAAGCCGACATCCCGCTCATCGGCATGTTCACAGGGGCCAATGCGCTACGTGAACCATTCCACCCTAATATCATCAATGTACGCGCGTCCTACTACCAGGAGACGCGCGCTGCCGTTACGCATTTGGTGGAAGATCTGGGACTGAACAAGATTGCCGTCTTTTACCAGTACGACGCTTACGGCCTCGACGGGCTGCGCGGTTCGGAAATGGCGCTGAAGAAATTCGGTCTGGCTCCTGTAGCGAAAAGCTCGTACATCAGGGGCACCCTTGATGTTGAAGCCGGCCTCGACAAAATCATGCATTCAGAAGCGCAAGCCGTGGTCATGATCGGCACTTACAAGCCCTGCGCAAAGTTCATCAGACTGGCGCAAAAAAGAGGCTCCACCATGCTCTTTTACAACGTTTCCTTTGTAGGTGTGGAAGAGCTGGCAAGACTTTTGGGGCGTAATGGCGAAAATGTCATTGTCAGCCAGGTGGTGCCGCCGCCTGAACTGAAAGAGACGCGCAAGATGCTGCCAAGCGTGGGAGAGTATCTCCAACTGCTGAAAACCTGGTATCCTGAAGCCACACCCAACTCCGTAAGTCTGGAAGGATATTACAACGCCCAGGTACTGGTGGAAGGGCTGCGCAGGGCGGGGAGAGACCTCACCCGCAACGGGCTTGTCGATGCGATTAAAAGCATACATGACATGCCGCTTGGCAAAGATACATCTTTGCATTTCAGTTCCTCGGACCACCAAGGCATGGACCGCGTCTACTTTACCCGCATCCAGGACGGTCATCTCAGTCTCATAACAGACTGGCGTCAGCTGGCAAAACAGTTGGACCTGAAGGTGGCCACCCCCATTATTTCCGGTGGTCCTGCGCCATTGAAGCCTTGAGATAGCCGCCATGTTTTTAGAACGTTATTTCAAACTCAATCTTAAAAACAAAATCCTGTTTTCCTCGCTTGCCGTGGTTTTGCTGGTGAGCATCTTCATTGCCTTGCTGGCGCGCTATATTCTCATCAGCAGTCTGACGCGAGAACTTGAAATCCGCGGTCTGGGGATTGCGCACTCCCTGGCAGACCGCAGCACCGGCCTGATTCTCACTCAGGACAAACCCAACCTCATCAACATGGTCTTTGAGGAAGCGCAGGTCGGTGAACGCCGCACACTGGTCTCCTACATTTTTATTCTGGATACAGACCAGAATGTGCTGGCCAGCACCTTCATCCGCCCTTTTCCAGATAGCTTGCGCTTCGACAATATTTTAACGACCGGACAAAAGAACAGCATCAAGCTCATTGAATATGAAGACTATTCAGCATACGACGTAGCCATGCCAGTAATGGAGGGTATTTACGATGTCGGCAGCGTCCACGTGGGTCTCTCGAAAGAGCACATCGACAGTGTGGTGGGCAAGCTGCGCATGGCGTTTCTCTCTTTCATCGCGTTCATCATTCTGATCATGACCTTCATCACGGACAAGCTGTCCCGCAACATCACCCGCCCCATTTCACAGCTTATCAAGATGTCGGAGGAAATCAGTCGCGATAACCTGAATTTCACAATTGACATCAAGGCGCGACCTGGCGACGAGGTGGTGCAGCTCGCCGATTCGTTCAATCACATGGTCAAACACATCAAAGAATATCGCGACGAGCTGAAGAAATCGCAACAGAAGTACCGCTCTTTGTTCCACAGCGGTCCAGACCCTATTTTTGTTCTGGATATCCACACGCAGCGCATTCTGGATGCCAATCCCATGGCAGCCGAGGTCTATGAATACTCCCGTAACGAGTTGACCGAAATTTGTTTTCAGGATCTAGCAAAAGAGTTTGCCGATGAAGTGCTTGATGCTTTTCAGGATGGCGATGAGGAAAGCCTGGCGCGCTGCGTCTTTTACCCCAGGGCCATCCACTATAAAAAAAGCGGCGAGGCCTTCAACGTCAACGTCCATGCGTGTGGCACCATATATCAGGACCTGCCGGCCATCATCGTTTCCACCAACGATATTACCGACCTGGTAGAAAAGGATGCACAGCTCATCCAGGCCAGCAAAATGAAAACCTTGGGTGAAATGAGCGCAGGCATTGCTCACGAGGTCAATCAGCCGCTCAACGCCATCAAGCTGGGCAGCGAGTATTTGGCCATGCTCATAGAGCGAGGTGAAGACCCGCCCCCTGAACAATTGCTCAAGGTTTCGCGTCAAATCAGCGCCCAGGTCGACCGCGCTTCCGAAATCATCACCACACTGCGAGAATTTGGACGCAAGGCTGACCTGACCAAGGACAAGTTCGACATCAGCCTGCCGCTCAAGGGCGTACTGAGCTTGCTCAATCAACAGTTCAAGTTGGACAACATAGAGCTTTCCTTGGATTTTCAAAAAGGGCTGCCACGTTTATTGGCGCACAAAAACCGGCTTGAGCAGGTGATTTTCAACTTGATGACCAATGCCCGCGACGCCATCCTCAGCCGGGAAGAAACAGAGGGACAAAGTTTCAAGCGTCTGATTTCCATAAAAACATTCACCATTGATGGCCGCCCTGCCATGAGCATCACCGACAGCGGCATAGGCATACCTGAATCCAAGCTGGATAAAATTTTCGAACCATTCTACACAACAAAAGAGATCGGCAAGGGCATGGGACTGGGCTTAGCCATTTCGTATGGCATTATAAAGGAATACCACGGTGATATTACCGTAACCAGCAAACCCGGAAACGGTACTACATTCCAACTCAGCTTCCCTAGCGCCGATTAGAGGACAAGGAGCGCCCCGTATGTCAAAAATCCTGATAATAGACGACGAACGCCCTACCCTGGATATGCTCAGCCTGTTTCTTGGCGCGTATGGGCATGAAGCGCTGACAGCAGAAACCGGCGAAGAGGGCATCGAGGTTTTCAATTCCGAAAACCCGGACATAGTCATGACCGACATCAAGATGCCCGGCATGGACGGCATTGAAGTTCTCAAGAAAATCAAAGCAATCGATCCTTCCACAGAAGTCATTGTGGTTACGGGCCACGGAGACATGGACCTGGCCATCCAGGCCTTGAATCTTTCAGCCACGGACTTCATCAACAAGCCGGTGCAGAAGGAGGCCCTGGAAGCGGCGCTCAAACGCGCAGAAGAGCGCTTGGCAGCCTCCAAAAAGACCGTTTGCAATGAGATATCCATCCGCAACATAGAGAGCGTCTTTGTGTTGGACATCCATGGAAACGTCACCTCCAATTCCGAACCGTTCCTTTTGGATGCCTGCAATCGCCTTGTGGAGCAGGAAGCCAATCAACTGGTGCTGCATTTCGACGAAAACGCCACCATCAATGGCGCCGGCATCACCCTGCTCACACAATTGGTTCTCGAGAGCTCCCAAAAGGGGCGCAAGATCGCCATCACTGGTGTATCCGACAACTTCAAAAAGGTTTTTGACATCGTCGGCATCAGCAAATTCGCCACTCTGGCCGACAATGAAGACGAGGCCGTGGCAATGGTCACGAGCTAAAAGAACACACACTGCTCAAAAGTAAAAAGCCGGCGCTCTTCCCGAACGCCGGCTTTTTTTCGTTGTGTGCAGCAGTCAGTTATTTGTCCAGCATTTCGCGCTTGCCCAGTTCGATGAACAGGGTTTCGCCCGTGCTGTCATCCACACCGTCATTGTCCGTTACACAGAATACGCGACCGTCCTTGGTAACGGCAAAGCCTTCCACCTTGTCCGGCACAAAGCCTTTGTATGCAGCCAGTTCTGGCAGCACGTCCACAACCAGCTTTTTGTGCAGCACCGGCATTGCTTCACCGGCGGGAACTGCTTTCACACCTTCCAGGGAGACCACATACACACGCTTGATGCGTGCATCCTCACCGCCTTTATTGTCACGCTCAACAATGGCAAACCTGTCGCCACCAAGGCTGGTGATCTCGCTCAGGCCGACCCACCCCTTGGCGGGGGACTCGGGAGCATCAAGGGGATAATGCATGAATGCCCAGCTTTTATCCTTGGGGCTGTAAACGCCGATACGCACCATGCCCTGGGGATCGTCGTTCCACTCACGCTGAAAAGCAACATAAACCAACTCGTTGTCGCCCTCTCCTACCGATGTGACACCCTCAAAACCAAAGCGCTTGGCCTGGGCATTCACACTTTCAGGCAGGGTGATTTCTTCCAACACCTTGCCATCAGGTGCAACCTTCAGCAGCAGATTGGTCTTTTCTTTTTTGGGGTTACCTTCGCTGACCAGCCAGAAACCACCGCCAGCAGCCAGGCTGATGCCTTCCAGATCGTAGCTGGCCTGCTTGCCGTCCTTCATCAGCGCAACGGCACCACTGATGATGGCCGGCGAAGTGGAAGCGTCAATAGTAAGAATACGCGAGTCCTTGTAAAAGCTGTCAGGCACCGCGTAAATCAGATTGGGGTCGTCGGCGGATGCGGCCAGGCCGGACAGGGCGCCAAAAGGAATCGGCAGGCCATTTTTTTCGGCAGACTGAATTGTGGGGTATTTGGGAGCACCCTCACCATAGGCGTACAGCATGACAGTGGCGCGAACGTGATCTTCTTCGCTGTCTTCCTCGTTTGCAACCACCAACAGTTTGCGCTCAGGAATGTAGGCTACGCCCTCAGGCTTGACGCCGGTGGACAAAAACTGACGGAATACAGGCTCCTTGCCCGGTCCGGCATCTTCGAAAACAGCCACAAAGTTGGCGCGCTCAGCGCCGATGAAAAACATGGGAGTGCCATCTACCATGGCGGCAGCCGCACCTTCTGGTTCTATGCCTTTTTTGCCGGAACGCTTCTCAGGATACTGCCCCATGGAAACTGCCAGGTGCGCCAGGGATGAATTGCTTTCGTATTCTACCTTGCCATCCTTAGTAAAGATGGTGAAACCGCGGCTCCCGCCCTTGTAATCACCCTCATTGGCAATGACGAAACGGTCATTGTCCAGCCAGGCAACTGCATCAGGCTCGCGGAGGGCGCCCTTGATGCTTTGGGTCTGTGAAATAACCCCGTCCTTTTCGGTATCCACGTTTTCCAGGTCCACTGCACCGGCAGAGAAATGGGAAACCACCTTGCCGGACGCCAAATCCACGACAGCCAGGTGATTGTTTTCCTGCAAGGTAACGACAACCTGATTGGCATCGTTGATGGAAACGAATTCTGGTTCGGGGTCTTCAGGCGCGACTGCAGCAAGACCTGTCAACTCCACAAAACGAGCCTTGTCAGCCGGCATTCCCTTACCATCAAGGTCAAGTATCGCCAGATGACCAGCAGGCATTTGCGGAATAACGCCTTCCTCAAATTCTTCATCGCGCTCGTTTTCTATGGCGATGGCGACATACTTGCCATCCGGGCTCACAGCCACAGAGTCGGGCTGGCCACCCACATCAACTTTTTTGACAATGGACTTGGAGTCGAGGTCCACCACTGCCACATGGCCGGAAGGCTTCTTGTAGCTCTCGGAGGTATTCACCCCCACATATCCATACCCGCCAAGTACTCCGACAGAAGTAGGCTCGCCACCGAGGTCAATACGTCCGCCAGCCTTGGGAGCATCCGGCGCGCTGATGTCCAGAAAACCAAGGGCCTCGCCCGGGCTGTCCGTGTACACGACCATCTGTCCATCCAGGGCGGGGACGATTATTTCAGCAGCCGTTTCAGTTGCCTTGTCCACCCCATCGGGGAGGTTGTTATAGACAAACCAGGTGCTGACGCGATTGAATGATGCGGCACTGGCAGGGGCGGCGCCCAAAACCAAAACCGTGACCAAGGCAAGAAAACATAGTGGAATGCACTGTTTAGTGTGCGATGAGATCATTAGCTCCTCCGTTCAAGTGGGTTAGGTAAGGTCTTTAGAAAATTATCTGACCCTACCTCCCCTGTGTTTCATATACTTTACAAAGAAGCGTCAGTTTGCACCAAACCGTGCAATATAAACAAATAAAACTAGACAGTTATAATATGTCCTTTGAGACAAGTGCATACTGCAACCTGTGTTTCTCCCAATTCTGCAAACAGCCTTCTTCCCAAAAAAGAGACGCAACACCTGAAATATGGTTATCCACTTCAGGGCACACTACGCAGGGGAGTAACATACCACTTGCAGAAAACGGCCGTTGGAAAATCCACACAAATAGTAAAGGGGGTGGCGAACCACCCCCTTATAGGTATTGTAAAAGGCTCTTGCGCCCTCCTGGTGTCATCCAAAAGGATTCACAAAATACACACTGTTCATATTTCTTTAAGCAGCAGATTCTCCCTGCATTTCCTTGATGAGGTCACGCAAGACGCGTGTTTGCTCTTCCAGGCCAGAGAGGGACTGTTCCGTCATGGACAACGACTGGGCCATTTCATCGGAAATACGGTTCACGTCCATCACGTTATGGTTGATTTCTTCAGTCGCGCTGGATTGTTCCTCTGAAGCCGTTGCAATGGAGCGCACCTGGTCAGTGGTTCTATCTACAAGCCCGACTATGGATGTGAGCGCCTCGCCGGATTTGCCTGCCAATGTGGTGGCTTCATCAATGCTTTGTACGGCATGATCAACATTATCCACATTCTTTCGCGTTCCCTGCTGCACTCCGGCAATGGCATCCCCAACTTCTTTGGTGGCGACCATGGTTTTTTCGGCCAGTTTGCGCACTTCATCCGCCACTACAGCAAATCCCCGCCCTGCCTCGCCTGCCCGGGCAGCTTCAATGGCAGCATTCAGGGCCAACAAGTTCGTCTGATCTGCAATGTCGGAAATAACATTCATGATCTGGCCGATCCCTAAAACCTGTTCGCCAAGCTGGGTCATGTCCTCCTTGAGCTGCAAGGCCATTTGTTGTGTCCTGCTTATGCTTTCTACTGCTTTGGACACAATCTCGGAACCATCGTTGGCATTGATGCGGGCGTTGTCTGCCATATCCGCAGCAACAGCCGCGCTTTTGGCCACCTCAATAACGGTTGCATTCATCTCTTCCATTGCGGTCGCCGTCTCTGCCATCCGCTCAGACTGACGCCCCGCGCCCTGGCTCGAGTGTTCTATCTGTCTGGCAATGCTCGCAGCGGCTTCGGCTACAGCGGCGACAACATCCTCCAACCGTCCTGCAGCATGCAACATGCCCTCTTTTCGCGCGCTTTCAGCTTTTTGCCTTGCCAGTCTGGCTTCTTCCATAGCCTCATTGGCTTTTTCGGTTTCCTCTTTGGCCAAGCGCCCCTGCTCTTCGGCTTCGCCAATTTTATCCTTGAGATTCCCCAACATCTCTTGGATGGATGTCTGTAAAAGTCCTATCTCATCCTTGCGGTCCACGCTGACTTCTGTATTCAGATCGCCGTCAGAAATACTCTTTGCAGATTTCACAAGAGAGCCGATCGGGCGCAATACATTGAAAGACAATATTAACCATATCCCTACAATCAAAAGAAGCACCACGCCTGCCGACATTGCTACAATGATCCACCCCAGAGAGCGGGCGTCTGCAAAAGCTGCATCCTTCACTGTAGCCATAACAACAACCCATCCAGTGCTCTGGTTTTTTTCAAAGGTCATCAGTTTTTCACTGCCACGCGACAAATAGTCCAGAGTCCCGCTTGGATTGTTGGCGATTTGAGGCCCATATTCCATCTCAGTAAAAACATTCAGCTTGCCAACAAGGCTTGCATCCGGATGCGCCAGCATCACACCATCCGGGGCAAGAATAAAAGGATACCCTTCTTCACTGGAAAGAGGATCAACAAAAGCTTTTGTAAAACTTTTAATCTTGACTCCTGCTGACAGCACACCAACAGTCTTTCCATCATGCTGAATTGGTGATGCAATCACAAACACATATTCGTCTAGAGCATCTGAAAACACAGGAGATGAGACAAAATCCTGGCCTGACATCCCTTTTTTGAAATATTCCCTAGTGGAGATATCGATCCCAAGCACTTTTTCATTTGTAGAAATTTCTACTACACCAGAGGTATTGCTAATCAGTATACTATCGACGGCGCTATGACGTGAGACACTATCTTGCAAGAATGCAATTGCACTTTCTCTGTCATTATTTTGTGAGTCAGAAATGGAAGCAATTACCTCTTCAGCTTTAGACAGTGTAATAATTTCATTCAGATTTCCATCAACCCAAATGCCAATTGCAGCGTTGAGAGCCCTCACATTCATCTCTGCTTCTTCGACTGCTTTTTTTGACAAGCTCTCTGTACTGCGTTGATAAGTAACCCATGTCATAATCGACATACCCAGCACAACCAACAAAAATGTAGGAATCAAAAATTTTGTTTTTAAAGTCATCTCCAGTGCCCCTCATTTGTTTTGGAAAATTAAAATAAGTAAAAAAATTTAATAGATCAAAATATTCACACAAATCAATAGATATTTTTCTTTTCTTGCACCAAAATATAAACACGAAGTAAAAGACAATGATGTGCATACCCACACAAACTCTTTTTCTACAATGAAACAAATAATATAGGGCATGGTAAAACAATACCGCTGCAATTCACACTTGATAGTGCATTTACAATACGTCTTCTTAGGCACAATTTTAAAGAGAGCAACTGTCTTATAAAAGTCTCAAAAAGTAACAGGCCGAAGCTCTTGCGAGCTCCGGCCTGTCGATGGAGGATACGAAAACGGGATGATCCCGTTACGTGAGGATACGTTTTACGGGTTTGCCGAACTTGGCAAACATCTGCTTACGATTCATCAAAGGCGGCTGCGCGCTAGCCACCGCGTATTCATAATACAGCGCAGGATCATATGGGAAAAGGAAGATGACCCGCACGTCATCCGGATCGCCAAGAATGGCGCCAGGATGCTTTGCCTTAACAGCTTCAAGGCGTTCCTTGGCCATTGCTTTCATATCTTCCAGGTCACCGAAGTTCATGGCGCCAGTGGGGCAACTTTTCACGCAGGCAGGCTGCAACCCATTGGAGATACGGTCGATGCACATGGTGCATTTGGACCAGATGCCACTTTCTTCGTTCTTCCTGGGGATATTATAAGGGCACATTTCAGAACCATCACTGAAGTCAGTAAGCGCCTTGGTCTTATCCGTGAAGATAACCGCCCCAGTTGCTTCGTCCTGGATTATGGCCTCTTCGTCATAGATGTCTGCTGTCATCTTGCATGGAGGCTCGATGCAATGGCGGCACTGTTCGGGGAAGAACAGCCACTTCAGGTCCCCGTCCACCACTTGCTCTTCAAAGTGCACCAGTTTGTAGGTGCTGAAGTTAAGGTCCTTGGGATTTTGATGCGATCCCCAGTTCTCGGTCTCCGTTGCGGGCAGCTTGTTCCACTGCTTGCAGGCGACCTGGCAACCGCGGCATGCGGTACATTTCGTTACGTCGATAAAGAAGCCTTTGGACATGTGGTCGCCCTCCTTTAGGCCTTGGTCACGTTAACCATAAAGGCTTTGGTCTCCGGGATACCCGTGTTCGGGTCGCCAACCGATGGAGTCAGCAGGTTCGCGGAGTCCCCGCCGTTCTTCGGAGTGATCCAGCCGTAGTGCCAGGGAATACCCACCTGGTGGACCGTTTGCCCCATGACATCGAAAGGCTTCAGGCGTTTTGTGACAATGGCTTTGGCCCAGAGCTTGCCGCGGACGCTTTCAACCCAGACCTTGTCGCCGTTGGCAATGCCGCGCAGTTTGGCCAGTTCTTCGCTCATTTCGCAGAACATCTGCGGTTCGGCCTCGATCAGCCACCCCTGGTAGCGGGTCATAAGGCCCGTCTGCCAGTGTTCGGTTACGCGATAGGTGGAGCAGACAAACGGGTATCTCGGATCGCACACAGCTTTCTCTTCTGCAGCGAACTGCAAGGCAGTCGGGTTGTGCAGCTGCTTGGAGAAGGGGTGCGCATCCACAGGGCATTCCAGAGGCTCGTAGTACTCGGGGAAGGGGCCGTCTGCACGGCCAGGGCCGAATACGTGCGAGAATCCGGAAGGCTTCATGATGAAGGCATGCTTGGTGCCGGGGGCCCAGCCGCCATCGGGCACGTCGCCAGCCCACTTTTCACCAGTCCACTCGATAACGGGCTTCTCAGGTGCGTAGGGTACGCCCTTCAAATCAACGGAAGCGCGGTTGTAAATGATCCGGCGGTTGACAGGCCAGCACCAGGACCAGTTCGGGTACAAGCCGATGTTTGCCTGCATGTCGGTCTGCGACTTGTCGCGACGCGCAGACATGTTGCCCTTCTCGGTGTAGGAGTTGCAGTACAGCCAGTTACCCGAGCAGGTGGAGCCGTCTGCTTGCAGGAAAGCAAAGCTGGGAACGAGTTCGCCCTTCTTGTAGTCCTTGCCCTTGATGGTCATGTCCTTCATGAAGTAGCCGTTGATCAGCTTTGCAATCTTGTGCGCGTTGTAGCCGTGGTCGTCTTTCCACATGTCCACGCTCAGGTTCAAGACAGGCTCGGGCAGCTTGCCGGGCTCTTTCTTGTACTTGGCCTGGAGCTTTTCCATCAGCTCAACGATGATATGACCATCGGAGCGGGTCTCGCCCATGGGCTCGGGCCCCTGATAGCGCCACTGCATCCAGCGACCGGAGTTGGTGATGGAGCCTTCCTTCTCGATAAACGCGCAGCAAGGCAGAAAGAAAACTTCCGTCTTGATGGACTTGGGATCCATATCCGGACCGCGCCAGAAGGAACCTGTCTCGTTGTCGAAGAGGTTGACGTTGACCAGCCAGTCCAGCTTGCCAAAGGCTTCGCGGTTCTTGTTGGCGTTGGCGCCACCGCAGGCGGGGTTCTGCCCCCAGGAGAAGAAGCCCTTAAAGGTGCCCTTCGCCATTTCTTCGAACATATACAGCCAGGTATAGTTCTTGCCGTCTTCACCCTTGGGCAGCCAGTTGTAGCTGTCTTTGGGATCAGCGTCAGGCCACATGGCTTTCAGCAGGCTCGCAGAATACTTGGGGAAGTTACTCCACCAGTTGGCGCTCTCGGGGTCGTTTGTGGTGGGGGTCTTCTTCTTGTTGTACTCGTCGAAGGTGGTCAAGGAAGCCGTGGGGGTTCCCAGGTAGCCAGGCAGAATGTGCACCAGCAGGCAATGGTCAGTGGAGCCCTGTACGTTGGATTCACCGCGCAGCGCGTTAACGCCGCCACCGGCTACGCCGATGTTGCCCAAAAGCAGCTGGTTGATGGCCATGGCGCGGATGTTCTGCACGCCCACTGTGTGCTGGGTCCAGCCCATGGCGTACATGATGGTGCCGCTCTTGTCCTTTTTGCCCGTGGCTGCATAGGTCTTGTAGACCTCTTCGATCTTATCCTTGGGCGTACCGCTGATCTCGGCAACCTTGTCCAGGGTATACCGCTCGTAATGCTTCCTGAGTATCTGGTATACGCAACGGGGGTCCGAAAGCGTTTCGTCACGCTTGGGGATGCCGTTTTCGTCCAGAACAAAGCTCCAGGAACTCTTGTCGTACTTGCCCGTTTTGGGATCGTAGCCAGAGAAGAGGCCTTCCTCGAAATTGAATTTCTCATCCAGGATAAAGGCCGCATTGGTGTAATTGACAACGTAATCCTTCTGAATGAGGTCGTTGTCCATGATGTACTTGCCCATGCCTGCCAGAAACGCGATATCCGCGCCGGAGCGGAGTGGTGCGTAAAGGTCTGCCTTGGCGGATGTGCGTGTGAAACGAGGATCCACGTGGATCAGCGTTGCGCCCTTTTCCTGGGCCTTAGTCACCCACTTAAAGGAAATGGGGTGGTTTTCTGCAGCGTTGCTGCCCATTATCAGAATACAGTCACTGTTCTTGATGTCGATCCAGTGATTGGTCATCGCGCCGCGTCCGAACGACTCTGCCAGAGCCGCAACAGTAGCGCTGTGTCAGATACGGGCCTGGTGCTCTATATAGAAGAGGCCCAGGCTGCGGAGCATAGACTGGTAAATCCAGCATTCTTCGTTGTCCATTGCAGCGGAACCGACAGAAGCGATGCCGTCGCAGCGGTTGACCAGCTGTCCCTTTTCGTTCTTCAGGGTCAGGGTCTCTTCCCTGGTTTTGTAGATACGGTCAGCGATCGTATCCAGCATCCAGTCCCAGGATTTTTCTTCCCACTTATCGGAATTCGGGGCGCGGTACAAAGGCTTCAACGTACGGTCGGAGTCTTCTACCAGCTGCCAGGAGGCAGCGCCCTTTGCGCAGAGGGCGCCTTCGTTGACCGGATGGTCAGGATCACCTTCCACGTTGATGGAACGTTTAGTGTTTTTGTCCGTGTGAACAATAAGTCCGCAACCCACTGCACAGTAGCAGCAGACAGAAGTTGTTTCCATTGCCTCTTTGGTTTTCAACGCATACTCAGCCGCTTTTGCCGCGGTAGGCTTCAAATCGAAGCCCAGGCCGCCAAAAGCAGTGGCCGCAGTCGTCACGGCCGTCAGCTTGAGAAAACCTCGCCTGTCCAGTTTCATGCCGTTTCCTCGCTTTGTTTCAAATGTGTGTTCACCCTGCACGAACTTCCCTGCCCAGCATGACGTGCAGAGCATAACCGTACACGGGTACAGCAGACGACTCCCACTCCACCTTCTTCTCAAGAACAAAAACCGGCTCAAGCGTCAGCAACGCAGTGAATTGCAACGCTTCAGCCAGATCGAACCCGAGACCGGCAAAGGGCAGCCCCTGCAGCAAGGCCCCATCCGTCTGGTCATAATGTATTGGTTTGTACATTGCCCCTGCCTGTGATGCTTTCGCCTTGGGTGTATTCCCAGGCTGGCCTATTCATGTCATGCCCTATTCTGTTGGTCAAAACATAATGACCCGTCTTACGCAAGGTCTGGCACAAAGCTACAGAGGTAACGGCAGACGATTTCGAAGATATCATCATTACGATGATTGTAGCGAAACTCCATCTCTTTGAGATACAAGGGAAACCATTGAGACGACAGGCCGCGGCTACGCCGCATGCGTTCCTTGAGAAAGGACCAGAACCCCTGTTTCTGGTCTACGTAAACGCCCCCACTTTTTGACAGCGCCCCCCCGAAAAAAGGCTCCAAAAAGACCGTATCACTTACACAAAATACCAAGGTATCATAGTGGCGATAACGATCTGTATAAATGACGCGCCCTTGCCTGGACATGCGCAGATGAAAACTGTTGCGGAAGTGCGCCACTGCGCCAATATCGATATCCTGCATAATATCCACAAAGGCCCAGTTTCGCCTTTCGAGCAGACCAAACACAGGGGGGTTGTCGGCAGATGCGCCCTTGAGCAGTCCAAGTTCCAACAATTGGGGCGCATCCAGGGCATGATTGGAAATTGCCTGCCGCACAGTGAGCAAGGCCTTGTTCACTGTGTTCCGGCTCAGTCCAAGCTGAATGGCAATTGTTGCAGGAGGTGTCTCAAGCTCGTAGAATTTAACAATCCAAAGCCATTGCAGACATGTCAGTTGCCCTATGTTGATAAAGCGGCGGCTGAAATCATGAAACGTATACCCGCACTTCGCGCAACGACGACGCCCTTCTTTCAGGGCGTACAGTTTGCGGTTCCGGCAACGTGGGCATGATCGTTGATGATTTTTCCAACAAAATCCCAACAAAAATTTCCGCGCCGCAGATTCACTATGAATCAGTTGAGAAAAGGTATTAACATCCATAAGAGGATACTAATTCAGTGCCAGATCGTTGTCGATGTTTTTTGAAACATTTTCTTTTTGATCGACTGTATTATATTTCTCTATGCCGTTCCGTATCCTTGCCTGCCCGCACCCCTTTTGGTACCTGTCAGAATCAAGACTCCCATCAAAGACTGCCGAAAACACTGCCGACTGCGAGAAATCCAACATGCGCCCCCCAACCCTTCTTGGTATTTTGCTGCTGCTCACACTCTTATGGAGTCCCCTTCCAGCAAATGCCCTGCGAGAAGCCGTACCGGAAATAAATGAATACGGCTGGAAATTTCTGAACTGGGGAATGGCCATGGGGGAGGTCCGGGCCCTGCTCCAGGCGAGAGGGTACACACTCGCACCACCCCCCTTTGCACCGCAACACATGCTGGCGGGATTTGATAAAGGGTGGCGCCCCCAAGAACTCGCCGCCTCCGAGTTCAGCACGCAAAAAGGGGGCGATATGCTCGCGACCAATTTCCATGATGCGCTCTTGCTGTTTGAGCAAGGCCGGCTTGTTGGCGTCTATATGGAACGCTCCTCCCCTTTGCACATGCAGGACAGCCTTTTCAACGCCATGCGCCATCGCTATCCCCAAGGGCGCGCCTTGTACCAGGACCAGGGGCGCCATCTTTTCCAACACGAAATAGGCGACAGGCGCATCGTATGGAGCGCCCGCCCCACAGGATTCACCCTGGCCTTTTGGGACCCTGCTCTCCTTCAAAAACATGGTGCCTTGATGCCTGGAAATACGGATGATTTTGCAGATTCCTATGCCATGTCTGCTGCGCCAGGAGCTCTTGTACGAGAAGATGCTCCCGCCTCTGAAGAGACCACTGCTGCCATGCCTCCCCTCGGGACGCGCTGGAGCGAACCCGTTACAGGAATGGAATTCGTCTTTTTACCGGGTGGATGCTTTCAAAGCGAAGCCCCCTCCCTTAAAGAAAGTGGAGGGCGGGTTTGCGTTGCCCCCTTCTGGATAGCCGCCCAGGAAATGACCCGAGCGCAATTCGCAGCTTTGGGGGTGCCATGGGTCGCAAGTAACAGGGGCGCTGCAGCCGCCCCCACTCTGCCAGCCACAGGCATGGCAATGGTGGACGCTCTGGATGCCACAGACAGCCTGCGCCGCGGCAATGCAGCCACTCTAGGCGGTCTGGAATTCAGCATCCCAACCGAGGCGCAATGGGAATACGCGGCGCGGGCGGGCACCCCTTATACCATGCCATGGAAATCGCCTGACGAAGCCTGCGGCATTGCAAATCTGGCGGATCAATCCCTGCTGGCCCAGCCTGTTGAAAACGCCCCTGTAGAAGAATACTTTCCATGTAGTGACACCTACTCCACCAGTGCTCCGGGGGGCAGCTTTCCACCCAATACCTGGGGGTTACTTGATATGCTTGGTAACACCTGGGAATGGTGCCTGAGCGGTCCTCAAACTCCGGTTGCAGATCGAGTCGCAGCCTGCGGGGGCAGTTGGTTAACCGGTCCGGAACAGGCCGGTTACGCTGCCCGCCTCCCCGAAAATCAGGAAACAATGCAAGGCCGCGCCGATATGGGTCTGCGCCCGGTTCTGCGTCATGTACCTGGCCTTTCTGATGCAAACCAGACGCCACCCCCTGCTGCTACGACCTCTCAGGAGAATGGGGCGTCCCAACAGGACGACTCTTCCCCATCCGGCAGAGATGTGCGTCGGCGCGCTGTGGAAGACCTGATGTAACGCCACTTGCTAAGGCACCTGTAAACAAGTAGAGACCTCGGATGCTAGATAAAGCAATTGCAGATTTCTGGTTATATTTTGCGACCATAGACCCTTTTGGCACGCTCATCATGTTCACAGGGCTGACGGCCGGCATGGGTGCTAAGAGCCGTACCAAGACCGCGTTCAAGGCTGTATTCATCGCCACGGTAATCCTGCTAATTTCCCTGGCTCTGGGGCAGATCATGCTGGAGGGACTCAACGTCCGCCTGAGTGCTTTCCAGATTGCTGGCGGTGTTGTGCTGTTCATTTTCGGCCTGCAGATGCTCTTCAAACCAAATGAAGACAATCACGATAAGCAGAGCAAAAGTTCAGGCGCCCGAGACATAGCTGTCTTTCCCTTGGCGTTGCCATCCATCGCCAGCCCGGGGGCCATCCTGGCCGTAATTCTAGCCACGGAAAACAGCAAAAACACAGCATCCATGCAGCTTGCATCGGCGCTATCCATGCTTGTCGTCCTGGGCATGACCCTGCTCCTTATGCTGCTTGCAGACCCCATCAACAAGCTTATCGGCCGTACCGGCGAGCAAGTGCTCATCCGCATAAGTGGCCTCATCCTCGCATCTGTAGCCTGCGAATTCTGCATTGAAGCTTTTGAAACGCTGCTCGGGTGATTGCTTTTTTGCTTTCCCGCTTTTCCTTGCACTGACCTGCATATCACCGTACGCTACTATAATTAGTCCCTTCATTAACCGTATTTAAAGTGGGCCCACCATAACAGGGCGGGCTGGAGACTTCATGAGAAACGTTCGAGTATTCGTTGATTTCTGGAATTTTACCCTTACAATAAACCGCTTGACCGGCATGGGTTTTCAAACAGATTGGCGTGAGCTTCCCCTGGTGCTGACCAGAGGCGCCATGCATATTATTTCACCGGGCGAAGACTGGGTATTCAAGGGGATGAACGTCTATGGTTCTTACGATCCCAATAGCCCGAAGGACCAGGACATGTACCGCTGGGCCACGCAAACCGTGGCGCGGTTTCCAGGAGTACAGACCTATTTCGCCCCAAGACAGGTAATGCGCAGCGGCCCCAGTTGCCCGTCCTGCCACCACAACATAGAGACATGCCCCCAATGCGGTGATTCCATGCTTGGCACAGAGGAAAAAAGCGTGGATGTGCACATGGCCACCGACATGGTCCGGCTGGCCTGGGAAGGCAACTATGAAGTTGCCATTCTGGTGACCTCGGATAACGACTTCCTGCCTGTCGTCGATTTTCTGCAGACCAAAGGCTACACCATAGTGCACGGAGCGTTCCCCCCACAGGGAGCGGAACTTTCCCAGCGTTGCTGGGCCAGTATCGACATTCCCAGGTTCAAGGAAGAATTCAGGCGTTAGATGCTCCCTCCACGACCTTGAAAAGCAACAAAAAACGCGCAGGCGGAATCTTTCCCGCTTGCGCGTTTTCTTATAAAAAAAGTAAAAGCCCAGCGCTCTTTAGGAACGACTATTTGCCTGGCACGACCTTGATCTCTTTATTCACCAGGGGGTGGTAGAGTTCCGGCCGGCGGTCGCGGAAAAGTCCCCAGGAACGTCGCAGTTCATGGACGGCATCCAAATCCAGGTCTGCAAGCAGCAAGGCTTCGCCGCTTTCTGCCGCGTGTTCGATAAAGTCCCCGTCTGGTCCTGCGATGAATGATGCCCCATAAAACGTGATGGCGCAGCTGCCTCCCTGCTCCAGACCAACACGGTTGGCGGCAGCCAGATAAGTAAGGTTCGCCCCTGCATGCCCCTGCATCACGCGCTGCCAATGCGGCCGCGTGTGCAGGTCCGGCTCCTCGGGTTCGGAACCTATCGCAGTGGGATAAAGCAACAGCTCGGCTCCTTGCAAACACATGGAGCGAGCAGCTTCTGGAAACCACTGATCCCAGCAGATACCAACGCCTATGCGCCCCGCCCGTGTCTGCCAGACCTTGAAATCCCCGTCTCCAGGCGTAAAATAGAACTTTTCCCAATAGCCGGGTCCATCCGGAATGTGGGCCTTACGGTACACCCCCAGCAATTCGCCGCCATCGAACATGGCCATGGAATTGAAAAAACGGGGTGTAGCATCAGGGGCGCCTGCAGCAGCTCGTTCAAAGAAACTGACCGGCAAGACAACCCCAAGCTCGGCCGCCAAAGCCCCCATTCGCTGCAAAATCCGGGAATCGCCGGCAGGCTGCGCAAGGGCAAAATGTTGCTGCGATTTATCCTTGCAGAAGTACGGCCCTGCAAAGAGCTCAGGCAGCAACACCAGATCGGCGCCGGCAGCCGCTGCTTTGCGAACCAACCGCTCGGCAGTGTCCAGATTGCCCGCGAGCTCCTGCCCACAAGCCATTTGCACTACGCCCAAACGCATGGCGCGCCCTCCCTGCCGTCTCTATTTTTTGTTGCGGGTCGCCATGGAGTACTTCTTGGCGTCCAGGCCGTATTTCTTCACCTTGTAGTTCACAATGCGGTAACTTACCCGAAGATCGCGCGCGGCTTGCAGCATGTTGCCGCGGGCCTTTTTCAGGGCATCGACCAGGAGCTCCTGTTCGAACTTGGCCACCGCATCGCAAAAGGACAGGTTGGTGTCCGTGGCCGAACTTTCTGCTGTCTGCAAGGAAGGCGGCAGGTGGTACGTGCGGATGACCTCATCATCACAGATGAGCACAGCGCGCTCTATGCAGTTCTTCAGCTCACGCACGTTTCCCGGCCAATGGTACTGGTTCAACAGGTCTATGGCAGGTGTGGAAATGCGTTTGATCTCGCGGTTGTACTCCTCACTGTATTGCTCCAGAAAATGCTCGGCAAGGGGGAGGATATCCTCGCGCCGCTCATGCAGAATCGGGATGAAGATCGGAAATACATTGATGCGGTAGTACAGGTCTTCACGGAACATGCCCCGCTCGACCAGTTCTTCCAGAGGCTGGTGTGTGGCAGCGATAAGCCGCACATCGACAGTCACGGTCTGCTCACTGCCCAGTCGCTGGATTTCCTGCTCCTGAATGGCGCGCAACACCTTGGCCTGGGCATTGAGCGACAACTCGCCGATCTCATCCAGGAACAGCGTTCCGCGGTTTGCCAGCTCAAACAGACCTTTTTTCGCCTGCACCGCACCAGTAAAAGCGCCCTTCTGATGTCCAAAGAGCTCGCTTTCCACCAATTCCGAAGGCAGGGCGGCGCAGTTCAACTTGACCAGGGACATCTCACTGCGCGGTGAAGATGCGTGGATGGCTTCGGCAAAAAGCTCTTTTCCCGTTCCAGATTCGCCACGCAACAGCACCGTAGCCCGGCTGGGGCCAACCTGAGCCACCTGGTTCAGCACAAGGCGCATGCTTTTGGAGGCGGCAACGATATTGCCGGCCCTGAAGCCCACGTCGGTATTGGCGACCAGTCCTTGGGCCATGAGGTGCTTCTGCCGCGCCATTTCTTCCTGAAGATAGGCAGCCTGGTTGGCGATCATGCCGGCAACGATTTCCAGAAAGCGGCACTGCGCCTCAAGGATTTCCGTATTGCCGGAAGGGGCATCCACACTGAGCGTCCCCAGGATCTCATATCCTTCATTTTCAGCCTTTGGAGACAACACAGGCACACAAATGAATCCGAGCTCCTTGAGTTCCACTTCCGTACGGCCAAAAGCCTTGTTCAGAAAATCGGGATGCTCGCTCATGCGCGGCACAATTACGGGTTGGCCAGTGGTGAAAACCTGGCCGGTAATGCCCTGCCCAGGCTCGTAGGTAGCCTGGGCATTCTTTGCAGCGCCATGGGTAAGACTCAACTTGAGCGTCTTGGTTTCGGGATCAAAGATCACGAGATGTGGACGCAAAAAACCGTGGTTTTGCGAAAGCGTGGACAACACGGCTTTGAGTGTCGGTTGAAAGGGACGTTGCGGTCCCATCTCGGTCACTACCTGCCGCAGTGTCCCCAGATATGGTTCCATTTCAGCGGCGAGAGATCCGTTATGCATGTGGCTACCTTTGATTAGGCGATTATACCTAGGCCACGGCTGCGACGCCGAGCTCCAAGGCCTTGAGGTTAACATCCAACAGGGCCGGTTTCATGTTCCGGCGTAGGGTCTGCTCCAGGGCGTCCGGACCAAAGGGAAGCGCACCAAGAGAGCACAGCGCCCCCATAAGGGCGATGTTGCCGCTCTGCACGGCGCCAGCTTGTTGCCCCAGGCTGCGGCAAGGCAGAAAACGGTGCATGCTCGTCCAGTTTTCCACGCGCTCCCGGATCATATCCATAGAGGGGTATTCAGCTTTCCCCATGGCAACCGCCACAGGGGAAATGGCTTCGCTATTGGAGACTGCCACCCCGCTCTTGCGCAGATAATGCAGGCCGCGCAGCGTTTCCAGAGGTTCAAAACCGAGCAGAATATCAGCTTCTCCCGGTCCGATTTTGGGGCTTTTCCAGCCACCGAGCAAGATGGTGGATTCCACGACCCCACCGCGTTGGGCCATGCCGTGAATCTCGCCAGAGGTCACCTCCACGCCCTGCTCCATGGCGGTCTTGGCTAGAAGCGTAGTGGCGGTAAGGGTTCCCTGGCCACCTACGCCGGTGAGGAAGATGCGCACTCTGTCCATCAGGCACTCCTTTTGCGGGCCTTGACGTCCTTGGTCACCTGCAGACAGACCATGCAGCCCGAACACTGGTTTTCGTCGATCGCGACGCCATTTTCATCACGGTAAAAAGCCGGGCAAGCAAGTTGCTCGACACAGGATTCGGCACCTTCACCCTGGGTAGCGACATAGGCGGTCTGCCCAGGCTTCTTGCGAAGGGTCCGGCGTGCAAAAAGTACACAGGCTTCCTCTGCAATGAGGACCCGGACACCTGAAAGTCCTTTGAATTCTTCCAGAGCCTTGAATGTCGCTTTCAGGTTGTAGGGGCTCACGCGCCTTACGTGCTCTACGCCGCAGCCCTTGACAATGGTCTCGATATCCACGCGATTTTCATTCGGCCCCTGTGCAGTATCTTCCACACCAGGGTGAGGTTGGTGGCCGGTCATGGCAGTGGTCTTGTTGTCAAGAACAACCAGCAGCAGTTCGTGGTTGTTGAACACTGCGTTCACCAGGCCGGTAATGCCCGAGTGGAAAAAGGTGGAGTCGCCGATAAAACCGATAACCGTCTTGCCGGATGCGGTTGCAAATCCGCTCCCCGCGGAAACGCTCGACCCCATGCAAAGCAAAAAGTCGGCAGTGCTCAAGGGAGGCAGGATGCCCAGTGTATAGCAACCGATATCCGAAGAGTAGACGGCATTGTCACCAAATGTCTGCCGCACGGCATAGTAGAGGCCGCGGTGTGAACAACCAGCGCACAGGTTCGGGGGGCGAATGGGCAAAGTTTGATCCAGCGGACTGATTTCAGGCTCGATATACACCTCGCCCAAGGCGGCCAAAAGGGCCTTGCGCACACTGGCAACGGAATATTCGCCCTGCTGCGGCAAATGGGCGGCAACGCTCTGAGCCATCACGTCCTTGACCGGCATTTTGCCGAAGATCGTGAGTTCCAGCCCCTGACGCTGCACAAGGGCGCGCATGTCTTCCTCGACGAGGGGTTCCAGCTCTTCCAGAACCAGCACGGCCTGCAACCCGTCGAAGAACTCCAGCATTTTCTTTTCCGGCAAAGGATAGCTCATACCCAGGTCGAAAACCTTTACCCTGTCCTGCAAGCCGTTTTCATACAAAACATCCTGCAGATAGGCGCGGGGAATACCGCAGGCAACCACGCCCAGTGTTCCCTCTCCCGTAACCGTATTCCAGGAGCTTTTTTCCGCCACCGCACGCAGTTGTTCCATTTTTTCGAGCAACGCCGCGCGCAAGGGCCGTGCGTTGGCTGGAACGGAGACAAACCGACGCGGGTTCTTTGCAAAGGGAACGATTTCGGCCATGGGGGCCTTGTCGCCGCACGTCACAGCCCCACGCACGTGGTTGACACGGGTGGTGGTGCGCAGCAGAACAGGATGCTCGTACTCCCGGGACAGGAGCAAGGCGTCCTTGGTCATGTCCTTGCACTCTTGGGCAGTGGCCGGCTCAAACACAGGCATGTTACCCAGCCGGGCGTAGTAGCGGTTGTCCTGCTCGTTCTGACTGGAATGGGAATGGGGGTCGTCTGCAGAAAGCAATACAAACCCACCAGGGGCGCCGATGTAAGTCAAGGTCATCAGCGGGTCGGCAGCCACGTTCACACCAACGTGCTTCATGGTCACCAGGCTCAACGCGCCCCCGAGAGAGGCGCCGCCGGCAACTTCCAGGGCGACTTTCTCGTTAACCGAATATTCGAAGTGGTATGTCGCTTCCGGATCTGCAGAAAGACGAAAAAAGGTATCAGGCACTTCAGACGAAGGCGTGCCGGGGTAACACGTCACGCAACGGACCCCTGCTTCCAGGGCGCCGCGGACAATGGCTTCGTTGCCCAACAGCAACAGCTTGTCGCCTTCTTTGGACTGCAAGAGAGGATTGGTCATTGGCTCGCTCACTTTCCTTTTAATGAAGATATGCCCCCGGCAAGGGTGGTTCCCTTGCCAGGGACGTCATGACAGGAATCAGCTATTGTTCGACTGCTGCTCCAGATTTGAAATCTTGTAACGGTAGAAGGCCTTGATCTGCTCAGGCGCATTTTCAGCTTCAAGCATGCTGCGATAGGCTTCGACGGCAACATCGAATTTACCCAGCTTTTCAGCCAGTTCAGCAATGCGGCGCTGTATTTCACCCTTATAGGCCTCTGGCGCTGCAGGCAAAAAGGCCTGCAGGGCGCTGAGGGCGTCCTCATTCTTACCGCTATCCTCCAGCACATTGGCCATTCCCAACTTGACAGCGGCCTTCATATTGTCTGGCACGTCGCTTTCCAGCTGCCGCCAAACTTTCAAAGCGTCATCGTAACGCTCTTCGGCCTGCAATGCAGCTGCCAACTCAAAGCGGGCAGTGAGTACGAGGGATTCAGGAGCCTGCTGCACAAAAGCCTCAAGCTCGGACACCCTGTCGGCGCCCTGCTTGCTGACCAATATCTGCCCCAGTTCCATGCTGGAAGATTGCGTGTTCTTTTTCTGGACGTATTCAAAAATGCCAAAGCCGCCCACGATCAGCACAATTGCGCCAGCCACGATAGCGATGTACTTGACATTGTCCACGATCTTCTGGAGGGCCGGATGCATGCCATCCCCCAACTCTGCTTGGGGCAGATCGTGTGCTTCTGTTTTTTTCTGCGCCTCTTCCGCGCTCATGCAGACTCCTTTGCTGAATCGGATACGGCAATCGCACCAATGCGACGCCGGATTTGCGTGCCTGCGCCATCAAAACAGCCACTTGCGCCGGCTCTGGTTTCAGGGCAACATATGGGGTTATGTTGCCGCGGCTGAAAGGGCCTTGTATCACAGCTTACAGAAATGTCAAAAGGCTTTCAGCCTTTTTCCCAATTTACCGCTGCCAAAGGAATTCTTCAGCCGCTTCAGCAACTTCCGACATATCGTGGAAAATTATTCCACGACACTTTTGTATTCCTTAAGGAGCGGAAGAGCACCCTTACCGCTCCCGCGCCAAGAGAGCAAGTCATCCAGAATGGCCTAATTTCTTGAACGCGATAATCTGTCCAACAGGAGGAACGATGAGCATCGAGCAACAGGTCCTGGAAATCGGTAAGAACGCCAAACAAGCTGCGCGGGCGCTGGTCAAGGCCACCCCGGCCCAAAAGGAGCAGGCGCTTCTGAAACTTGCAGAGCTGCTCGACTCGCGCAGGAACGACATTGAAGCCGCCAACAAAATAGACTTGGACGCGGCAGAAGCTAATGGGCTGGATGCCCCACGCATGGACCGCCTGCGTCTGACGCCGGCTGTTTTGGATGAGATGGCGCGCGCATGTCGTGAAGTAGCCGCCATGCCAGACCCTGTTGGCGCCATCGAAACCATGTGGCAACGCCCCAACGCATTACAAGTAGGGCGCATGCGGATCCCCCTCGGCGTCATCGCAATGATTTTCGAATCCCGTCCCAATGTGACTGTGGATGCTGCCATTCTTTGCCTGAAAGCCGGCAATGCCGTGGTCTTGAGAGGTGGTTCAGAGGCCATCAACTCCAACCTGGCCCTTGGGAAACTGCTACACGAAGCGCTTGAAGAAGCGGGATTGCCCGCTGCCGGCGTACAGGTGCTGCCCATGACGGACCGCGCCGCCGTGCAAGCCATGCTCAAGCTGGACGAATACATCGACGTGATCATCCCCCGCGGCGGGGAGAACCTGATCCGGGCCGTGGTTGCCGATGCGACCATGCCTGTTCTCAAACATTACAAAGGCGTTTGCCACGCATATATTGATAAGGATGCAGACCTGGACCAGGCATTGGAGATCGTTTTCAACGCCAAGGTGCAACGCCCCGGCGTGTGTAACGCACTGGAAGGCCTTTTGGTGCACGAAAAGGAAGCCGAGGCTTTTCTCCCCAAAGTCGCCGCAAAGCTCGGCGCCGCCGGAGTCAGCTTTCGCGCATGCCCCCGCTCCTTGCCGCTTTTGGGGGATGCCGCCCAGGCAGCCACACAAGAGGACCAGGGCATGGAATTCCATGACCTCATCCTCTACGTCCAGGTTGTCAAGGATCAGGACGAGGCCCAGGACTACATCGCCGCCAACGGCTCCAACCACACGGAACTCATCTGCACCAGGGACCACGACGCCGCCATGCGTTTTCTGCGCGAAGTGGACGCCTCCATGGTGGGCGTGAACACTTCATCCCGCTTCAACGATGGCAGCCAGCTCGGATTGGGGGCGGAAATCGGCATCAGCACCTCAAAGCTGCACTCCTACGGCCCCATGGGCGTTACGGAACTGACGACCACCAAGTTCGTGGTGCTCGGGCAGGGGCAAGTACGGGGCTGAGTGGGGGTAACTGAAAATGCGCGCCATCGGATTGCTCGGGGGCAGTTTCAACCCCTTTCACATAGGGCACCTGCGTCTGGCCATTGAGGTGCTGGAGCGCCTGAAGCTGACGCGGGTGGACATCACCCCCTGCAGTGTGCCGCCTCACAAGGCGACTTCCGATCTATTGCCTTTTGAATTGCGCGCCCAGTGTATTTCCCGCAGCATTGGAAGTGAAGCCGGAGAACACAATGTGCCGGGCCTCGCGCTCAACACCATGGAGCGCGAGCGCCCCGGCCCTTCATATACCTGTGACACCTTGGCGGAATATGCCCAGCGGGAGCCTGACGCCAGAGTCCATTTTGTGCTGGGAGCTGGGGACATATTGACACTGCCTTCCTGGAAACAGGGGCTGCAACTACCTGATCTGGCTTCGCTGGTGATCGTTCCCAGGCAAAAACGCGACCTTGCCGACGTGTCCGGCTTTGTTGAAGAGCACTGGCCCGAAGCCACGCCAGTTACGCCCCCACAAGGCGTAACCGCATGGAATTTTCCACAGGGTACGCAGCTCATATACCTGCCGCTCCCCCGCATAGACATCAGTGGAGAAATGATCCGTGAACGCTGGCGGGAGGGGCGCAGTCTGCCTGGCCTGATCCCCGGCGCCGCCCTTTCCCTGCTGTTGCGTGAAGCAGAAACCGTGGCTCAATTCTGGGGCAAAAACGGCGTGGCCAGCTGAGCCGCCTTGTCCGGTTCGGCTCGTTGCAAAGTAAAAATAAAGGAACTGCCCATACCAACGGTGCTTTCCACCAATATCTCGCCGCCATGCTGCTCCACAATGGAACGACAGATGGTCAGCCCCAGGCCCGTGCCCTTAGGCTTGTCGGTGAGGGTATCCCCCAATTGGCTGAACTGGTTGAAAATATGTTCCTGGTCGTCCGTTGAAATGCCTTTTCCCGTATCGCTGACACCAACCCGGACCGTGTCGCCATCCCGTTCTGCCCACAACCTAACCTGCCCCTCTGTTGGGGTGAACTTCAGTGCATTATCCAACAGTTGCCGCAGCACATCCAGAACCAGCTCCTTGTCGCACATTGCCAACAATCCGCCAGGGGGCTCCTGCAGTGAAAAATTCGTTCCCTGCTTTTCAAAAATCAATGCCATTTCACCATGAGCCTGCCGGAGAATGGGGGCCATGGGTTCGGGCCGCAACTCAATTTGCTTCTGTCCCGATTCCAGCTTTGCCAAGTCAATGACATCATTAATGAGCTTTGATAGCAGTTCCGCGTCTATCATCAACATTTCAAAGCTGTTCCGGACCTGCTCTTTCGTGCGCTGCGCCCGCGCATCTTTCTTTGGCAGATAAGGAAAGATTCCGTTTTCCAGTTTTTTGCGCAGCATCTTGCTGAATCCCAAAACCGAGGTCAGCGGCGTCCGCAACTCGTGGGTGACAGTCGTGATGAAATCGGATTTGAGACGGCTGGCGCTTTCCGCCTCGGCCTTGGCGTGCCGCAACTGTTCTTCAGCCTTCTTGCGCTCCGTAATATCTTCCAGAACGCCATCCAAAAACAACGGTGCGCCATGCTCGTCCCTGGTCAACTGCACATTCATGGAGCCAAAAAACAGCGTGCCGTCGTTTCGCTTGAAAAGAGCTTCATAGGTGGCAACGCCTTGCCTTGATTGCAAATCATCAAGAATTTCCTGCCGTCGATGTGGCGTTGCGTACACGTCGCTATTTAGACTGTTCCCCTTTTCCGCGAATTCCTTGCTCTCGTAGCCGAACATCCTACGCAAGGAAGGGCTCACCATAACGACCTTGCCATCCAGGGTAGTGCGAAAAATACCCAAGACGGCATTCTCAAAAATACTACGGTAGCGCTCCTTGGCCTCGTGCAGTTCATGCTCCATGATCTTGCGTTCTGAAATGTCCATGATGGCACTGACCACACCGGCCGGCTTTCCGGCAACATCATAAAAAGGCGCTTTGGAAATGATGACATCTTTTACCAATCCAGACGCCAAAGTCATCGGGCGTTCATAGGCCACATGCTGCCCATTGGCCAAAATGCGCGCATTCACTTCTTCGCAATGGGTCGCGAAATCTTCGCTATAAAATTTCCGTGCCCGCGCACCAATTATTTCTTCCTTGGAAAGGCCTATCAATTCTTCGAAGGCCTTGTTGCACCCAAGATTGACGCCGGCAACATCGCTGTAATGAATCGGCAAGGGGGTTGTTTCAAGCAAGGACTGCAAAAAGTGAAGCTGCTCCTCATAGGCGACTTCGCTCTTCTTGTAGTCTGTAAAATCTTCAAACAGCTCAATGACAGAGGAAACTTTTCCGTGATTATCATGTAAAGGGCATGAGATGATGCGCATCATCCTGTTCTCGCCCTTCACCTCTAGTTCCACAACGGCCCTGTGCACACGACCCTCTGCAAAGGCGCGACGTGTCGGACAGAACCACGCGACACCATCTTGTTCAGCGTGTTTGAAAACATTGTAGCACAGAGGTTTTACCCCCTCGCCAATGTGTACATCCGGAAACCATTCACGCATTGTCGCATTCATGCTCAACACGCTGTATTTTGCATCCAGATGCAAAAGCCCCAGTGGAATGTTATCCACCACTCCCTGGTATTGCATATTGGATTCCTGCAACTTCTGCTGTAGTTTTCTATGTTTTACAAACAACAGGAAAAAAGCTGCAAGACTAACAAAAAGCAAAGCACCGAGCACGATAAGAGAAATGCCTTCTCCTTCAAGAGGTCTTTTTTCCTGTGCGCCTGCTGGCAAAGCAAACGCGAAAAGCAAAGTAGAGCACATGAGAAATGAGACAGCAGGCAACAAAACGCCAACAGCATGCTTTTTCAACAAAGCGAATGCAGCATATACCTGTTTGCTGCCATGCGTACTATACTTGCTGACCATGCCTTACCCGTTACCCGTACCTGTCTGAATAAAATGCGTCGTTCCAGTTATCACAATTTTTCTACGTAATTCATTAGCATATTGAAGCACATTACAACAAACAACTACCCAACCGCCATCCTTCAAAAACATCTTTTGGAGCCCATGCAGCCGCATTTGCCATGTTTAAAGAACAGAAAGCGGATGTAAAATCGGACGAAGCCGTTCAAGCAACTCTTCCACATCGTTTTTTGTGGTCAAACGCCCCCATGAAAATCGTATAGCCCCTGCTGCATATTCCTCTGGCACGCGCATGGCCTCCAAAACGTGGCTGATGCTCACCGTATCGCCGCCTGAGGCATCCGCATGGCAGGCTGCCCCCGCCGATGCGGCTATGTCTTGTCCCACCATGCCGGACAAAATATCGCCAGCGCGCAAGCCCTTGAAGCCGACGCTCAGCGTATTGGGCAGTCGGGGGGCGTTTCTGCCATGCAGACTCACCTCTATACCAAGTTTGCCCAATCCCTCGTAAAGATAGCCACAAAGCGCTTCCTGCCGTCCCATCTCCTCTTCCAGTCCTTCCAGAGCCAACGCACAGGCCTCACCCAAAGCCACAATGTAAGGCACATTCTCCGTTCCCGGGCGCAGCCCCCCCTCCTGTCCACCGCCGTAGGTGGAAGGCGCAAAAGAGATCACGGGATTCACATACAGGGCCCCTATCCCCTTGGGCGCATACAACTTGTGTCCGGCCACGGTAAGGAAATCCACGCCCAGCTCCTGCACGTTCACCGGAATCTTGCCCACTGCCTGTGCAGCGTCCGTATGCACCAGAAAACCATACTCACGCGCCTTTGCTGCAGCCTCGGCAACCGGTTGCAACACGCCGGTCTCGTTGTTTGCCAACATCAACGACAGCAAGCGAGGGCCGCCATCTAGCGGCGCTTCCGCCAGAGCGTCCTCAAGAAAATTCAAATCCAACACACCGCGGTCATCCACGGGCACCTGCACCACATGCACGCTATGCCGTGCCAACTCCCGTGCCGGCTCCAGTATGGCGGGGTGCTCGATCTGACTGGTGACCAGGCAACCGCCGGTGGCGTTTTCAAAGACACCGTGCAGCACCATGTTATTGCTTTCCGTGGCGCAGGAGGTGAAGACAATAGCTTCCGGGCCGCAGCCCAAAAGTCGGGCGACCTTGTCACGTGCCTCGTCGATTGCCTGCCTGGCGACAACACCAAATTCATGGCCGCACCCGGGATTCCCGAAATGCTCCATAAAATAAGGGCGCATGGCATTGAAAACCCTGGGTAGCACAGGCGTGGTGGCGTTATAATCAAAATAGAGCGGACGCATACGTTTTCTCCTTTCACGTTATGGACGCGGTGGTCCACATCTTTGCACCATGCGCATCACGATAGCGGGCCGGCGGCTTCGATTACTCCCCGCATCACAATATCAGGGGTTATGCCTTCGAGGCATTCATGCTTTTTGTTGCAGGCTTTTTTACCATGCAACGAGCAAGGGCGGCAGCCCAGATCGCGCTCCAGCACTACATGCTTTCCCCGCCTGGTGGCGCCCTGCGGAAAAAAGCCCCAGGCACGCGTTGTCGGACCAAAAAGCGCGACAACCGGCGTTCCCACGGCAGTAGCCAGGTGCATGGGACCGGAATCCCCCGTGATAAGCACATCAGCACAAGCCAGCAATGCAGCGCTTTGCCGGGGCGACGTCTGCCGCGTCAAGTCCGACGTATAGTGTGCCTGCTCTCCTTTGAGGGGCGCAAGCCCTTCATGTGTAGCAGCACTTCCTACAATAAATACACTCCACCCTGCATCTAGCAACATACGCCGCAATTCCCGCCAATGCGTTACAGGCCAGCGTTTGCTTTCATGAGCGGCAAAAGGGTGCAGGGCCGCGACCCGTGTCTGCCCGGCAAAGGGCAAGTGGTCTGCCAACATTTCCCTGGCTGCTGCCAATTCTTCCTGTTGCAACCAGATATGAGGCGCCAGCTCCCTGGAAGGAGGTGCCGCTTCTTCCAGAGCCAGGGCATAGCGTTGGGGAACGGTAAGACGTTCCAGTTTTTCGAGCAACGACGGCCAGCGGGTGAGTCCGGCTGCCCGCCGCAGCATTGCCATTTTAGGGTAGCGCCGCACCTCTCCCTTCCAAAGCAAAGAGACCATCCGCGAACGTGTCGTGCCGTGCAGGTCCAAAAGGCCGTGATCCGACAGGCGCGCAGCAAGTTCACGGGCGGTGGCAATGAAACTTTTTGTCCGGAGCGCCTCGGAATCCAACTCCAGCACATCCTCCACAGCAGGGTGCCCATGCAAGAGCTCCCCCCAGGGGTGTTTGGTCAACACGCTGAAACGCAAGCCCCGCGTTCTGCGCCAGTAGTCCATTACACCTGTGGTCAGAAGCACGTCGCCCATGGCGCCCAACCGCATGACCAACCATTGCGAAGGCTGGCCCGTACTCATACCGCCCCCTTTTGTCGCGGGGCGTATAACCGCTCCTGTACAGCCGGCCAGACGGTATCAACACGGATGTCCGCCAGACAACGGTGGTGTCCTTCCTTGCAACGAACGCTGCCATGTTTTCCGCAAGGGCGGCAATCCAGGTCGGTTTCCAGCACCAATGCACTGCTCCCCCTGGGGTAAAAACCCAGTTCCCTCGTGGTGGGGCCGAAAAGGGCCACCAAAGGCGTCCTTTGCGGCCAAGCCAGGTGCATCGGGCCGGAATCATTACATACGTAGCAATCCACTGCCCCCAAAAAGGCGGACAGAGCGGACAGGTTCAAACGGCCTGAAAGATCGTATAAGCGGTTTTGCCTGTCAGGAGCAGCGGCCTTGGCTGCGCCGAGCAGTTCCTGGGCAAGTTCCTCCTCGCCAGGGCCGGCAAACACCAAGACCTTGGCGCCCTCTTTCGTTGCTAACGCGGCAATCTGGCCAAAACGTTCGGCCGGCCAGCGCTTGGTAGGCCATACAGAACCGGGATGCAGCCCCAGCAGGGGCGCCCCTTCAGGATTGTTCTCCCGTTGCCAGTGAGCGACCTGCTCTTTTGCTTCTGCGGCGAGGGTCAACTCCGGCCAGGAAAAAACCTGGGCAATCCCCAGGGGTCGGAGCAACCCGAGTAAACGCTCTATTTCGTCAAGTTCACGAAACCGGCGCTGTACGCGGTATTTGAAGGCAAAACGGGAAAGTGCCCCATTTTCATACCCTACCCGAACAGGAATACCCGACGCAATGGCAGCCAAGGCACTGCGCTGGCTGGTGTGGGCGCAGACCAGCACGTCATACCGCCCTTGCCGTAATTGTTGGACAAGACGCAAAAGGCCTGCTGGGCCGGCATCGCCCCCGCGCTTTGCAACGGGCACAACACGCGAAAATTCGGGCTGTGCGTGAAAGAGCGACTCCAGACCACCGCGAACCCAAAAATCAAGGGCCGCCTCCGGCCATGCCCTGTGCAGGGCGGCAGCCAGTGGCAAAGTAAGCACGGCATCTCCCAAAAAGGCAGTGTTCCACAGGCATATGCGGTGCGGCGGCTTCTGGATCAAGGGCGTTTCATTCATGGTATGCAGGGGTGAGCATCGGAAAGATGCGTTGTGGCGAAGCATCTATTAATACCAACTGGAAACGGTAAAGGCAATTGTTGGGATTGAAGCGCGGCCTTGCACGCGCCGCTCGTATCGGCGGTGTGGAGCAAGGCCCTTGCCGCGGTCCTGACATCGCGCAGCGAAGCCGGACCGGGGCGCGCCCCGTAGTGGAAACAAAGCAGCCCGCCCCGCAGCAGGGAGGCGAATGCCCCTCATTGGGGATTGCATTTTCCCTTGGAACAACGTATGAGCGGTTTCACGTATGGACCCTGACCCGCAACTTTACCATCACATAATCACCCGCTCTTCTTGCATTGTTGCAGTGGGAAATATTGGCATGCCCGGCCATGTTTGAACTGATCCTGTCAGCCGGCCTGGCCATTTTTATTTCTGCGCTTTGCTCGATTACAGAAGCAGCGCTCTATGCTGTTCCCATCAGCCACATCGAGCATTTGCGTCGCCAGGGAAAAAAATCCGGCCACATTCTTTTCAAGCTGCGCACTAATGTAGAGCGCCCCATCTCTGCTGTGCTCACGTTGAACACCATAGCCAATACAGCGGGCGCTTCCATTGCCGGCGCAGCCGCCATCAAGGTTTTCGGCTCAGAAAGCATGGGCCTTTTTGTGGCGGCCTTTACGGCTGCTATTCTTGTATTTTCCGAAATTCTGCCCAAAACCATCGGCGTTGCATACGCCAAGCAGCTGATGCCTGTTCTGGCCAAGCCGCTTGAAGTACTTGTCCTGATTTTTCTCCCCGTCATCTGGATCACAGGCTATTTGGGACGCAAAGTCCGTCCTACCAGCGAGATAAAAACCACCGAAGATGACATTACCGCGGTGGTCAGCCTGACCCGTAAGAGTGGCGTCATCCAACCTTACGAAGAAATGACCATCCGCAATATTCTTTCGCTGGACAAAAAAACGGTGAGCGACATCATGACGCCCCGCACCGTAGTCTTTTCGCTGCCTGCCCAAATCAGCGTCATCGATGCGCGCAACATCAAAAACTTGTGGCATTACTCGCGTATTCCCGTTTACGAAAACGATGATCCTGAAGAAATCGTAGGGATTGTGCTGCGACGCGCGGTCCTGGAAACCGTTGCAGACGATCGCTACGACACGCGCATCAATGAAATTATGCGGCCTGTCCGCTTTGTGGTCGAGACACTGACCCTTGACCGCCTGCTGGTGAAATTTCTTGAGTCGCGGATGCACCTGTTTGTTGTTCTTGATGAATATGGCGGCGTTGCAGGCGTTGTGAGCCTGGAGGATGTGCTTGAAGAAATCCTGGGCAAGGAAATTGTCGACGAGACGGACCAGGTTGAAGACATGCGTGAGTTGGCCAGACGCCAACGTCAACGGTTGACGAAAACAAAATAATTCATAATTCTTGGTGTACGTACCGCCTGGATGATGCTAATATCCATGCACGGTCAATGGTCAGCACAGTCATGGAGGAGATAAATGGCTAAGAAGTCTAACAAGAACGTGTACATCGCCGCGTTCGCGCTCTTGCTGGGGGCCTTGGGTTTCCTGCTCTTTTCCGGCCTTTCGCAAAACAGCGTCTATTTTGTCGAGGTTTCAGAGGCACTGGCCATGGAACCCGGCAAGTTGGGTTCAGCCCGGCTTTTCGGCACTGTTGACGGCGAGAGCATTCAGACCATGGAGACACGCTCTGGCGTCACCTTCCGCTTGCTGGACAGTCAGGACAAGGGAAAAGCCATTTGGGTCAAATACGCCGGTGTTGTCCCTGACACGTTCAAGGATGGCGCCGAAGTTATAGTGGAAGGCGCCCTGCCGAATGGACATCAGACCTTTGACGCCAATGTGCTGATGACCAAGTGCCCTTCAAAGTATCAAAAGGAAAACCGCGAAGGATAATCCCCCCACGCATATTTCTGTTCCCACGACGGCGCTCCAGACCATGGGGCGCCGTTTTTTTCATAGCGATATGCGCCTGCCCCTGCAGAAAATACTCGCTCCTCTAGAACAAGTTCCCGGCTGTTTTTCCCTGCCTTTCACGCACGGTGCGAAATGACAGCAAACTACGTATCCACTTATCAAAATACGCCAGAACTATAACACAGTCACAAAATAATGCACGTGTCCCATTGCATGCACAACACCGCATGCAATTAAAGCATTGGCAGCACTGTGCGACATTCTTCAATTGCTGCACGCAAGCAAATACACCCTAAACAGGCATTTATTCTTGTAAAATAGATTCTGGAGCGGAAGCGATACTGCGCATGACGAAACGGATACTTTCGTCATATAGGGTAGGAACATCATAGGGAGAAATGAAACGGGTACGTACAGCTCCAACGATATTGGCATATATCGCAAAAGCTATCTCTTTTGGCGGAAGATCTTTGATAGTACCGTCTGCAATCCCCCGTTCCACATGCTGCTGCAATTCTGCTATCAATGCAGTGAAAGAATCCGTGATGCGTTGCCTGTCCAGGTCAAGCCGGACATCACTGAACGGAGAGCAGCGCAACAGAATGGGAAACGTGGAGCGATGCTCCAGAGTGAAATCGAGATAACGTCTGATGAACGCATGGACGGCCTGTACACCTGTAGCAGCATTGGACGCCACATGGCGCACGGCATCAAGCATCCGGAGAACCATATCGTCTCCAGCAGCTATGAACAGTGACTCCTTACTGCCATAATAGTGCGCTACTAGACCAAAAGCGACATCAGCCTTTTCTGCAACCATTTTCACGGTCGTGGCACTATAGCCATGAAGGCCAAACAGCTCCTGTGCAGCTACAAGTATTCGTTCTTTTTTTGTCATGAGAATTGATTGATTCGTCAATCGACGTTCATTGAACCATAGTTGATTGAGAAATCAATGTCAATACTGTTCTGTCTTGTTATGCAACAGATACAAATTGTGTTGTATTGAAAGGTCTTCTCTGAAAAGTACGGTCATTATGCTTCAGATCGTTTGCAATTCAGTATGTTTTTGACTACAAAGAAATGACTACATGGCAGTGCACGTGTGCTAAATAAACATCGTGCGGAGCACCACAGGGTCTGGCAGGACCCAGTATGCGTGCTTCACAGGTGGCAAGGACAGGCAGGGAACCGGTCCTGACAAGCATTGCACAACGCGTTCACGCCATGCCCTCATGAAACGTCCTATCATGAGCGTCGTCTGATGCTTACGGCGCTGCAGTATGAGTGTTTGGAGCCCCTCGGGCTTTGGAGCTCCCCTTTCTGGCAGAAGGGACTGTTGCGTCTGTGGAGGCGTGTACAACAATCATTCATCGCAAGGAGAGAAAAGGCATGCTCAAGAAACAGTTTGTGATGGCCCTGGCTGCAGCAATGATTTTAGTTTTTGCCAGTTCTGCATTTGCTGCCGACCCCATCGTCATCAAATTCTCCCATGTTGTTGCTGAAAACACCCCAAAGGGGCAAATGGCCAACAAATTCCGCGATCTGGTAGCAGAAAAGATGGGGGGCAAGGTTGTTGTTGAAGTATACCCCAGCTCCCAGTTATTTGGCGATGACAAGGTTCTGGAAGCAATGCTTCTAGGCGACGTACAGCTTGGCGCCCCTGCTCTCTCCAAGTTTGAATCCTATACGAAAGTGCTCCAGGTATTCGACCTCCCCTTCCTGTTCAAGGACATGGAAGCTGTTGAAAAATTTCAGAAAAGCGACGTAGGACAAAAGCTGCTGCACTCCATGGAAGACAAGGGCATCCTCGGCCTGGGGTACCTGCACAACGGCTTGAAGCAACTGTCCGCGCATGAGCCTCTGCGCGTCCCCGAAGACGCTCATGGCAAAAAATTCCGCATCATGGCCTCCGACGTTCTGGCCGCCCAGTTCCAGGCTGTTGACGGTGTTCCTCTGAAAAAGCCCTTCTCTGAAGTCTTCACCCTGCTGCAAACCAAGGCCATCGACGGTCAGGAAAACACGTACAGCAATATCTACTCCCAAAAATTCTACGAAGTGCAGCCTTACATCACCGAGTCCAACCATGGCCTTCTCGACTATCTGTTGGTCACTTCCTCCGAATTCTGGAGCAGCATGCCTGACGACATCCGCACTGAAGTCGCCGCCCTGCTCGAAGAAGCCCGCATTTACGGCAACAAGATATCAGAAGAAAAGAACCTGGAAGCCAAGCAGAAGATCGTCGACTCCGGCCGCAGTGAGATCATCATGCTGACCGCTGACGAACGCGCCAAGTGGGTTGAAGCAATGAAGCCCGTATGGGCTGAGTTCGAAGGTCAGATCGGCAAGGACGTCATCGACGCCGCTGCCTCCGCATCCAAATAAGGACTCTGAACCCCAATGATACGATCGTTCATCGACCAGCTGGAGGAAGGAATTATTTCCTTCCTCCTTGCTGCAATGACCCTATTGGTATTTATGGAGGTCGTACTGCGCTTCGGCTTCAACACAGGGCTGATGTGGGCACAGGAGTTGACGCTGCACCTTTCAGCCTGGATGGTTCTTTTCGGCGCTTCCTACGGCTTGAAAGTCGGCTCGCATCTGGGCGTAGACGCCCTGGTGCGTTCCATGAAACCTGGTTTACGGCGGATAGTCACCATCATCGCCGTGTTTGCGAGCCTTGCTTACTGCGGCCTCTTCATCAAGGGGTCGTATGTCTACCTCAGCAAAATGTACATGATCGGCATCCACTTGGAAGATTTACCCGTTCCAAAGTGGGCCGCCCACAGCATCCTGCTGATTGGATTCGTAATGCTGGCATACAGGCTCCTCCAACTCCTCTGGCAGCTCTTCACAGGCAAAGCCGACGGCTTCACCATGGTTGACGAAGCCCAGGAAAGCATGAAATTGGCCGAAGAAGCCAAAAAACTCGCAGAATCAGAGGGTGACGCCACATGACAACCGCCGCCCTGTTTATAATCCTGTTCATTTGCATGTTCTCGGGTATGCCCATCGCCATCGCCCTGGGCCTCTCGAGCATTACCACAATCCTGCTGTTTTCAAACGACTCCCTGGCCTCCATCGCACTCAAGCTATTTGAGGCGGAAAGCGCCCACTATACGCTTTTGGCCATTCCCTTTTTCATTGTCTCCGCCCAATTTCTTTCTACAGGCGGCGTGGCAAACAGGCTCATCCGCTTTGCCATTGATTGCGTCGGCCACATCAGAGGCGGCATGGCCATGGCTTCCGTTCTTGCATGCATGCTCTTTGCTGCCGTTTCCGGCTCTTCTCCGGCAACTGTCGCAGCTATCGGCAGCATCGTCATCGCCGGAATGGTCAGAGCCGGCTACCCGGAATCCCTGGCGGCAGGCGTCATCACCAACGCGGGCACCCTGGGCATCCTCATTCCGCCTTCCATCGTCATGCTGGTATATGCCGCTGCAACCGAAGAATCCGCGGCCAGGCTGTTCATGGCCGGATTCATCCCGGGTGTCATGATGGGCACCATGCTGATGCTGGTCATCTACCTGGTGGCACGTATCAAAAAGCTGCCTGCACAACCATGGCCCGGCTTTTTGCAACTCTTTCGCTCCGCCATTACGGCATCGGGCGGCCTGTTCCTCATCGTCATCGTCCTGGGCTCTATCTATGGCGGTATTGCCAGCCCCACGGAAGCGGCAGCCGTCTCAGCCGTCTACGCATACATCATCGCCGTATTCGTGTATCGAGACATGGGCCCGCTCAAAGGCGTAAAGTGGGTGAAAAGTGGCGAAAACTGGGGTGTGGCTGCAAGCCGCAACATCGCGCTCATGCTTTGGGCTCTGCCACGCTCAATCGTTCACCCCGAAGTGCGCAAGGTTGTACTCGATGCCTCCAAGGTCAGCATCATGTTGCTGTTCATCATCGGCAACGCCATGCTTTTTGCTCACGTGCTGACAACGGAACGCATCCCCCACGACATTGCCGCACTGATCACAGGCTGGGGGCTGCCTGCCTGGGGATTTCTCATCGTGGTCAACATCCTTCTGTTGATGGCAGGCAACTTCATGGAGCCATCGGCCATCCTGTTGATCATGGCACCGATCCTCTTCCCCATCGCAGTACAGTTGGGTATCGACCCCATCCACCTGGGCGTTATCATGGTCGTCAACATGGAAATCGGCATGATTACACCACCAGTGGGGCTCAACCTCTTTGTTACAGCCGGTATTACAGGGCACAGTCTAACCTGGGTTCTGCGGGCAACCATGCCATGGCTGGCCATTCTGTTGGTGTTCCTTATTCTCATCACCTACATCCCGCAGATTTCCTTGTTCTTGCCGGAGTTCATCGACCAACTGAAGGGGTACAATTGATCTCGCTCCTCTAGCTGAAACAAATAAACAGGAACGCCCCCAGGTCATAAAACGCCAGGGGGCGTTTTTCATGAGAGCCGCAACCTCTTGCTCCTTTATCTTTAGGGACGTATTATCTAAAATGTTTTAGATCTTCTGCTCAAACCGATTCCAGCCTGTTCCGGGAATGCGCGGCATGCATACCGGTAAGAAAGGAGGCCCGATCGATGCGCATACTGTGTCTGTATGGCAGCCCGCGCCCTGCAGGAAACAGCGCCGTCCTTGCATACAGCTTCTGTGATGCCGCCGAAGCGCTGGGCGCCCAGGTATCTCGAGTCCAGCTTAACGACCTGGACTACAAAGGCTGCCAGGGGTGTCTTGCCTGCAAGAAAAAAGCGACGTCCTGTGTCTATAAAGACGACCTTCTCCCCGTGCTCGATCTCGCCAGCAAGGCTGACTGCTTGGCCATGGCGACCCCGGTGTATTTCGGTGAAGTGTCCGCGCAGCTGAAAGGGTTTATTGACCGCACGTTCTCTTTCCTCACCCCTGAATACGCCCACAACAAGGAAAAACGATCCCGGCTCAGTCCCGGAAGGCATTTCGTCATGCTCATCGCCCAGGGGCACCCCCTTGAGGATCGTTTCGACGACATCTACCCCCGCTATCACCGTTTCTTTAAATGGCAGGGCTTTGACATACCACATCTGGTGCGCGCTTGCGGGGTCTACCACATTGGAGACATGCAGCAAAAAAGCGAAATGCTCGAAGCAGCACGGACAACCGCCGCAGTGGTCTGCGGCAAGGAGGAGGCATGATTTTTCGTTTTCCTGCGCGTCTTGTGTTGCTCTTGCTGTTGGCGCAATTCCTGCTTCCTTGCGTAGCACAAGCAGTAACCGATCAAGAAGAAAAGAAAAATGATGACGACAAACTTGTTGTAGCCATCCTCGAGTTCGATGCTGTGAACGAAGAGGCCAAACAAGGCAACAAGGGGCGCATTATCTCAGAAATTTTCACCACAGCAGCCGTCAAAAACGGTCTCGAGGTGGTGGAACGCCACATGATCCGTAAGGTCATGGATGAAATGGAATTCGGCGAATCAAGTTTCTCTGGGACCGACGCCATGAAAATCGGTGTCATGCTTGGCGCAAAGGCCGTGCTCACGGGTTCAGTCAGCGAATTTCTCGGAGCCCTGCGCATTGACGCCCGGCTAATCAACGTCACGGACGGCAAGATTCTTCTGGCCGACGGCGCCCAGGCTGAGCTCAATCTGCAAAGCATCACCACGGCAGTGCAGGGACTGATGGCCAAAATGGTGCGCGTTCTCGAACCGGGGCAGGCGCCGCAACAGCCCGTCCAGCAGGCACAGCAGCCTGCGCCTGCCATGTCCCCGCAACCGGCGCCGCAGCCAATCCAGCAGCCAGCCACCACGCCTGCTCCTGCCAGCAACGGCATAGGTGGCGGCGCCATCGCCAACTCCACGGGGCAACCCTCACAGCAACAAACGCCCCCCCAGGCTGGGCAGATATGGACAGAGCCGACTACGGGCCTGGTCTTCGCCTTTCTCCCTGGCGGATGCTACACAATGGGTAGCCCGACCAATGAATCCGGACGCGACAAGGACGAACGCCAACACCAGGTATGCCTCGACCCATTCTGGATGGGACTGCATGAGGTGCCCCGAAAAGCTTTCGCGCATTTTGTCTCCCAGACCGGGTACGTCACGGACGCGGAGCGCGAAGGCTTCTCATGGATATACCTGGGCAAGACCTCACGCGCCAAAGGGCACAACTGGCGCAATGTGCGCTTCCAGCAAAGCGACAGCGATCCGGTGGTCAATGTCTCATGGAACGACGCCCAGGCTTTTGTCCGTTGGCTCAGTTCCACAACAGGGTATCGCTTTCGGCTGCCCTCCGAGGAAGAATGGGAGTACGCCTGCCGCGCCGGTACCAACGGCCGCTGGTACTGGGGGGAGAACAGTCACAACGCCTGCCAGTATGCAAATGTGCACGACGCCACCTCTCGCAGGATGAACGGCTACGACTGGAACGGGTTCGACTGTGACGACGGGTTCGCTCAAACAGCACCGGTCGGCTCTAAAATGCCAAACCCCTTCGGCCTCTTTGATATGCTGGGCAATGTCTGGGAGTGGACACAGAACCCTGACCCAGCCTCCGGCAAATACATAGCTCGTGGCGGCAGCTGGGACGACCATTTCAAGTATGTCCGCTGCGCCAACAGGGACCTGATCCGCCCCCATTATCGTATCTACAGTTTAGGCTTCAGAGTGGTACTGGTACAATGAACAGGAGCATTCTGACACTTCTCGCTCTAGGCGGGCTATTGCTCTGCTGCGCGCATGCCGCATTTGCCCTGGAGATGCAGATGGGGCTCAATGAGAATGCGCCCCCTTCCGTTCTCCCGCAGGACAGCCGCCAACTCATTCTTGTCACCACTGCAGGCTGGGATATCAATCAGGGAACCTTACAACGGTACCAACGGGACGCGGCCGATACGCCGTGGCAGCCAGTTGGCGCCGCACTTCCCATTGGTGTTGGCCACAGCGGCCTTGCCTGGGGGGTGGGGCTGCACCCCAAGGCAACCACAACGACAGACCCCGTAAAATATGAGGGCGACGGACGTGCGCCTGCCGGAATATTCGAGCTGCCTTTCGCTTTTGCCAGGGCTCCGGAGGAAGTACCAGACGCAAAAATGCCCGTTGTGCACACCAACTACGAACTTGTTTGCGTGGATGATGCCGCCTCTGCCAACTACAACCGGGTCATCACCCCGGAGCAGGCTGGCGGCAAGGACTGGAAAAGCGCTGAAAACATGCTGCGCAAAGACGAACTGTATCGGTGGGGCGTGGTTGTGGCCCACAACTACGAAACCCCAGTTCCCAAAAGAGGCTCCTGCATTTTTCTGCATGTGCGTACAAAGCCGCAAGGCGTAACCAATGGCTGCACCGCCATGGCTCCTAAAGACATGGTCGAGCTGCTGACCTGGCTGACCCCACAAGCCCATCCAGTGCTGGTGCAGTTGCCAGCGGCCGAGTACCAGCGCTTGCAAAAGGAATGGGGGCTGCCATGATGGCAAGGGGCGCCCTTGCCCTGCTCTGTTTCTGGCTGATTGCGGCGCCTTGTTGTTTTGCACAGGGCCCGGACCTTGCCGGCCACCCGGTCCGCTCACTTGCCTGGTGGCGCGAACGTCCCATGTCCCGCCCCCTTGAGTCGCGGGTTGCCCCTGCCTCTCATGAGATCATCGATTATCTGCGTCAGGACTATACCCAATGGGGGGCGAACCCTGCAGAAACCACCGCCATTCAGCCCTTTACCACGCCGGAAGTCGAATCCCTTGTCAAAGCATCCCTCACATCCATTGTCGCCGCGCTGCCTCCACACTTGCAAAAAGTGCTGCAGGAGCGCCTGCTGGGCGTGTTCATTGCTCAGGAGTTGGGCTCTTCCGGATATACGGAGAGTGTTTATGCTACAGGTGGCGATGCAGCACACGCCTTCATCGTGCTGGACGGCGCACTGCTCGGACAACGCCGCGCCAATGCATGGGCAAGTTATCGTGAGTCGAGCTTCTTTGCGCCAGAGGAAAACGGCCCCACCATTACCATGCGCATTGCCGCAGATAAACAGGACAACAGCTTCGAAGCCGTCCGCTATATTCTGCTCCATGAGCTGGGGCATTGTCTCGGTATCATGACAGGGGCGCACCCTGACTGGAATGCCCCTCCTGACCAGACCGTCACCTCTTTCCCTTTTGTGGATGCGTCCTGGCTCCTTGATACATCTGGAGATGCCGCGCGGTATGTAAGCCGTTTTGCGAAAAGCTTCCCTTGGCGCTCCAAGCTGCGCATTTATTCTTTTGCAAACGCCCCCCTTGTAATAACCCAGGCTCCAGAAGTGTATTCCGCCCTCATCCGGAGCACCAACTACCCTTCCTTGTATGCGGCGGTGAATCCTTACGAAGACTTTGCTGAAAGCTTTGCCGTATACCAGCACGCCATCCAAGAGGGGCGCCCCTGGCAAGTCATTGTCTCAGGTGCGCCGGGAAATAAATCCCAAAAGCTCACCACCTGCTTTCGCAACAACCTTTGTCCGCAAAAACAACAATTCATGGAGCGCTGGTTTAACAGACCATAGCGATCCACCGTTTTTTCATTCGTATCAACTTCATCAGAAAAATTTAGCAAAATTACATTGAAATCTTTACGCGCATCGTTGTTTTTTCCCACCATAATCATTAGCGTATCCAGTTGTGATACGTTTTATCGAAATCCACCCTGGATCAAATAAAACGCTTTATTGCAAGCACATACACAAAAAGGAGGCTTGGAAGCATGATATCACGCATGGCGTCTCGAATGGCGTCTGAAAAACGATCCATCTTCGTCTTAAGCACACTGGCAATCTTTTTCTGCACAGTATTGGCGCTGGCTGGCAATGGTAATGCCTGCACCCGCATCACCCTGAAAGGCGAAGACGGCACCGTCGTTACCGGTCGCACCATGGAATGGGGCGCTTTCGACATAGAACCGGACTCGGTTGTCATCCCCAGAGGAATCTCTCTTACCGCAACCGAAATGCCTGATGGGAAAAAGGGCGCCACCTGGAAAACGAAATACGGCGTCGTGGCCGTGACCATGTTGCATAAAGACGCCTACGCCGACGCCTTGAACGAAAAGGGGCTTTCGGCTTCCGCGCTGTATATGCCTGGATTTGCAAAATATGAAGACTACGATCCGGCCATGGCAGACAAATCCATCGGCCCCTTGGATGTTGTCGCCTGGATCACCACACAGTTTGATACGATTGATCAGGTGCGCAAAGCCATTGATGCCATCAAGGTGGCGCCGACGGTGGAACAATCTCTGGGGTTCTCCCCACCGATGCATT
Source organism: Desulfovibrio biadhensis (assembly GCF_055388615.1). Taxonomy (NCBI): domain Bacteria; kingdom Pseudomonadati; phylum Thermodesulfobacteriota; class Desulfovibrionia; order Desulfovibrionales; family Desulfovibrionaceae; genus Desulfovibrio; species Desulfovibrio biadhensis. Next base: position 3,187,206 of record NZ_AP042477.1, on the reverse strand, counting down.
ACATTGTGACTGATTCCACGGGTGCCTCGATCGTCATAGAATACCTTGAAGGCGCGTTGAAAATCTATGACGCCCCCTTGGGCGTGATGACCAACTCCCCCTCCTATGACTGGCACATGACCAACCTGCGCAATTACATGAACCTGCGCGCTGTCGGCTGGCCTGAAGTGTCAAACAGCCAGATTGACCTGACGCCCATTGGTTCAGGGTCCGGCATGCTGGGTTTGCCAGGGGACTTCACCCCCCCATCACGGTTTGTCCGCGCTGTGGCCTTGTCGCAAACAGCCAGGAAGACCACGGGCGGTTTTGATACGGTGCGGGAAGTTTTTCAAATCATGGACAGCTTCAATGTACCGCTGCCGCTGGCTGATAATGAAATAGGCAAGGGCCTGTCCCCTGCCTGCTGCAGCGACACACAGTACACCGTGGTTGCGGATACGAAAAATATGATTCTCTACTACCATACCGACACAGCCAGAATAGTACGCAAAATCGATCTGAAGCAGATTGATTTCAGCGCTGGCGACGGCAAGGTAAAGAAGCAGGCGTTGCGTATAGGTGAAGAAGACGCAATCAAGGACGTTACGCCCAAACTCTAGGTTCAAGCCAGCCTTGCGTTATGGGCGCGATGACAAAAAAACGGCCGCTGTGGGAACACCCCATGGCGGCCGTTCATTGTATCTAGAATGGATCAGCTTGCAGCGCCGGAGGGCAGCTCGCCCTTGGCCATCTGCAGATAACGATAATATTCGTCAAAGGCCTTGAGGGCCATACCAAACAACTCGTGCCCTCTGTCCAGGTCGTGGATATTGAAATACGTGTTGATGGCCCTGCGAAAGGCGATTTGCGGATCCAGACTCTGGGCATTGTCACCAATCAGAATGACATTGATGGTTCTGCGCTTGACGCCGGGCCATGATGCCAGTTCTGCAAGTATGGCCTGATACTTTTTGGAATCTTCCACAAGCAGAACATGGTAATCGTTGAGCCGCAGCTTCATGACAGCTTCACGAACATCTGAAGCGCGGCTTTCATAATAGCCCATTTCCGAAAAGTAGCCCTGAGCCGCCTCAATCCAGCGCTTGGAGTCCAGGGCCATGAAGACGATGCGCGCACCTGGCGGAAAAATTTCCGGCTCCACCTGCATGCTGGACTCACGCGCGGCGTCCTGCTCCTCCGCTTCATGCGTCAAATCCGGCGCCATGGCCATGCCCTGGTTTTCGCCATAGGGAGAATTCTTGTCGAGCACGACACGCTCCTGGCAATGGGGGCACTTTACCTTGAATCGTGGGGTGCTGGGCAGCTTGTTGTCCGGAATGCCGATTTCCTTGTGGCATGAAGAACAGATGAAGCGCATGTTTTTTCCTCGTATGTCCAATGCCCTCCCAAGGGGATGGCGTTCTGGCGTCTATCTCGCTGGTCTCCGGTCGGAAAATTCCAAATCAGCCGCCGTATTCCTCATCAATGGTCAGGCCTTCAATGTCGGTAACCTTTTCACCGCGCGATGCCTTGAGCTTATCAACCATCTGCCCCAGCTTTGATTTATCCGTGGCGGCAAGCATGGCGGTATCTTCGGTGATCAGTCCATCCTCAAAAAGTTTGAAAATGTACTGGTCAAACGTGATCATGCCGTAGGTTTCGCTGGTGGAGATGACGTTGTAGAACGTCTTGTCTTCGCGCTCACCATTGACGATGAGGTCTGTAACGCGCAGATTTTTGCGCATCACTTCAAAAGCGGCCACGCGCCCTCCCCCGACTTTTGCCAGTAGACGTTGCGAAACAACAAATTTGAGGGTTTCCGCCAACCGGATGCGGATAAGGCGCTCCTCAGCCAGCTCGAACATACCGATGATACGGTTGATAGTCTGCCCAGCGTCTGAAGTATGCAGGGTTCCCAGCACAAGATGGCCGGTTTCTGCAGCTGACATGGCGATCTCAATGGTTTCCCTGTCGCGGATTTCACCCACCAGAATGACTTTTGGCGCCTGGCGCAACGCCGCACGCAGCCCACTGGCAAAGGCGTCGAAATCCTGCCCAAGCTCGCGCTGGTTGACGGTCGCCTGTTTATGCGGGTGCACATATTCCACAGGGTCTTCCAGGGTAACGATGTGGACATTGAGCGAAGAATTTATCTTGTCGATGAGTGCGGCCAAGGAGGTGGACTTACCTGAACCTGTGGCGCCCGTCACAAGAATAAGGCCGAATTTTTCATGGGACATGTCATTGAATATTTCAGGCAGGCCCAATTGTTCGATGGTCGGCACCTTGGTGGAAAGCTGGCGCATGACAATGGACAAGGAACCCCGTTGGCTGAAGATATTCACGCGGAACCGCGCACGGCCTGGCAATTGGTAGGCCAGGTCGCAGGAGCCCCGCTCCACAAGATCGCGAAAAGTGCGCACATGTGGCCCCATCAAGGCCATGGCCACCGCCTCTGTCTGAAAAGGCGCCAGCTTGCCCAGGTCCGGCTTCAGGGGCACGGTTATGAGCTTGCCATGGACCTCGGCCTGCAGACTCTTTTCTGCAGTGAACAGAATATCAGAGGTTTGCGGGGCATAGTCCAGAACCTGCCCGATGATATGATCGAGTTGCGAGCGCAGCATGGTCTATTGCTCCGTAAAGTCCTCGGGGGGCTTGGTCAGGTATTGCAGAAAGCGTTTCTTATCCACACACTTGCTATACGCGTCATTGGGGTCGATCATATTCTTTTCCAGGAGCTTGCGGATTTCATCATCCAGCGTTTGCATGCCCTTGTTCTTGCTCGTCTCAATGACGGAATTAAGCTGATATGTCTTGTTGTCACGGATCAGGTTGCGCACCGAAGGAATACCCAGGAGCATCTCCAACGCCGCCACACGTCCGGGCTTGTCTATGCGTCTGAAAAGGGTCTGGGCTATGACCGCGCGTAATGACTCCGCCAAAGCGTTGCGCACCTGTTCCTGCAGGTCGCCTGGAAAGACCTCGATGATACGGTCGATGGTTTTAGGTGCGGATATGGTGTGCAGGGTGGAAAACACCAGGTGACCGGTTTCTGCCGCTTCCAGAGCCAGTTGTATGGTTTCCAGGTCGCGCATTTCACCGACCAGGATGATATCCGGGTCTTCACGCAGGGCGCCGCGCAGGGCGGCCTTGAAGGATTTGGTGTCACGCCCCACTTCACGTTGGTTTATCAAGCAGCTCTGGGGCTGGTGCACAAACTCGATGGGGTCTTCGATTGAAAGGATGTGGTCCTTGCGTGTCTTGTTGGCGTGATCCAGAATAGCTGCCAGGGTAGTGGACTTACCCGAGCCCGTGGGGCCGGTGACCAGCACCAGGCCTTTTGGCAGGGAAGCAAGCTGTTTCAAAAGCGCCGGCAAGCCCAGCTGTTCAATGGTCAGAATCTTTTCCGGAATTTCACGGAAAGCAGCCGCAATACCGCGACTCTGCATGAAATAGTTCACACGGTAACGGGCCAAGTTCGGCACTTCATAGCCAAAGTCCACGTCACCAGTTTCTTCAAACTCCTTGATCTTCTCTTCAGGAGTTATCTCGTAGAGCAATTGTTTAAGTTCATCGTGGGTAAGCATCTTATACTTGACGCGTTGCAGTTCCCCACGGATACGAACCACCGGTTGCGAACCACTGGACAAATGCAAGTCCGAACCGCCGTTTTCATGCAGCATTTTGAAAAAAGCATCTATTTGAGCCATGCGCTGTCGCTCCTGCCAGGTGTCTCGACCAGAACGTCCCTCTATCGTAGTGATCTGGAATGCCTGAAAACAGCCCCCCTGCCTGATCAGGGCGCAGGGCTCTCGGTGTAAACACCGCTATACAGTTACAGCATGTCTCATTCTGTACAAACCTTTCCCAATGCAGTCAATTGAGCTAATCGTCGTGCAAAAACGCAAAAAGGGCCCGCCTTGCAATGAAAAGCAATGCGGGCCCTGAAAAGTAAAACGATAGAACAGGGAATGTTACATCAAGGTGGCTACATCCACACATTCGTAACCAAGACTTTCACCCACTGCTGCACAGGTGACCTTGCCTTCGTAAACGTTGACGCCCTTGGCCAGCGCGGCGTCCTCCATGACGGCTTTTTTCAAACCCTTTTTGGCTATGGCCAGTGCATAGGGCATGGTCACGTTGGTCAAGGCATAGGTAGAGGTGCAGGCAACCTCGCCGGGGATGTTGGCTACGCAGTAGTGCACAACATCATCAACAACATAGACGGGATCCTGGTGCGAAGTGGGGTGACTGGTCTCGAAGCAACCGCCCTGGTCAATGGCGACGTCCACCACAACGGAACCGGGGCGCATGGTCTTGATCATTTCCCGGCTTACCAGCCAGGGAGCGCGAGCGCCGGGGATCAGCACGGAGCCAATGACCAGATCGGAATCGGCCACCAGAGAAGCGATGTTCTCACGGTTGGACATCACAGTGTTGATACTGTTGCCGAAGATGTCATCCAAATAGGCCAGCCGCGCCTGGTTGATATCCAACAGATAAACCTGAGCGCCCAGGCCAACCGCGATTTTGGCGGCATTCACGCCAACAACGCCGCCGCCGATGATGGTGACGACGCCACGACGCACACCGGGCACGCCGCCCAGCAGCACGCCGCGCCCTCCATGGCTTTTGCCAAGGTAGGTGGCGCCCACCTGAGCAGCCATCCGGCCGGCGACTTCACTCATGGGCGTGAGCAGCGGCAATGAGCGGTCAGGAAGTTGAATGGTCTCGTACGCCACACCAATGACTTCACGCTCGAGCAAGGCCTTGGTTTGTTCGGCATCGGGGGCCAGGTGCAGGTAGGTGAACAGAATCTGCCCCTTGTGCATCATGGGGAATTCAGGGGCCAAAGGCTCCTTGACCTTTATAATCATCTCGGCACGTTTCCAGACCTCGGCGGCAGTATCCACAATAGTGGCTCCTGCCTGTACGTAGGCTTCATCGGTCACGCCGGAGCCGAGACCGGCGCCTTTCTCGATAAGCACTTCGTTACCAGCTGCACTGAGAGCCTGCACGCCAGCAGGCACCAGACCCACCCTGTTTTCACTGTTTTTGATTTCCTTTGGCGTACCGATGATCATTGCTCACTCCATTAAGATTGATTTGTGCTGAGAAAACGGGCGCGCAGGCCCTGGGGCAAAAGGGTCCATTTCCGCTTGCCCTTCATGACCACGAACGATTCACTGGAACTGATGCCCCCTATCTGGGGTAAATCCTCGTGTAAAAACCTGTAAAGATCGGCGATGTCGTCTGTCAGCGCCACCTCGACCATGATGTCATAGCGTCCGGTAACCACAGCTGCCCAAGTCACGTTTTCCAGCTCCCCAATCTGCTCGAGCTTTGCGTCGAGCTGGTCGTGGCTCTGTAGCGTCAGGCAGACCATGGCGAGGGTTAGCCCCTTGATACGAAACGGATCAACCAGGGCGCCAAGGCGCATGACTTTATCGCCAATAAGATTGCGCAGTCTGGCGCGCACAGTGGGAGCAGTAACGCCAAGACGCTCTGCGCACTGCGCCACGGAAAGCTGACCGTCTTCGGTGAGGACGGCGGCCAATCTCTTATCCTGTGTGTCCAGCGTGCGTGATTCCTGCATACTCAGAATTTCCTCTTTGAAATGTTCAGAAACTGTTTTTTTCATATTGGTAAATTTTGTCAAGATTAAAATCCTTTTTAGATAAAATCTACAATGATTTTTTACTGAAGCCTTCATCAACACACGGCATGCTCCCTATATATGCAGGTAATTATAATTGCGCATACAAAAATATTTGAGAAACTACACACAATTGCCACTTTGATCATCAGTTTTCGTTCACAAAGCCGCCAATCGGAGGGCGTATGTTCAAAAACGTATCTCTTGCCAAGAAACTGGTTTTCGGTTTCGGCATAATCTTACTCATGCTACTTGCCATGGGAATCATTGGCTTTTTTACCATTTCAACATTGAAGGAAGGGGTCGGGCATTACCGTGGTTTTGCCGTGGACACCAACCTGATGAGCCGTGTGCAGGCCAGTCTTTTGTCTTTACGTGTGAGTGTGAACAAATACCTTCAGACCGGGGAGGAGCAACACCTGGCAAACTTCCTGACCGGGCAGGAACAAACTGAAGGTTTTATGGACGAGGCATTACAGGCGATTCAAAATCCGGAACGCCGCCCCCTGGTGGTAAAGGCGGATGAAGAATTGCGGGCCTATGATACTGCTTTTGATCAGGTCAAAGAATTGATGGATAAACGGGCCCAGTTGTTTTCAGATGTCCTCGATGTCAACGGCCCCAAAATGGAAGTGCTCTTCACCGAAGTCCTTAGAAACACGGAACGACAAGGCGATACCAGTGGGAGTTACAGTGCCTCACTCGGCATGCGCTCCCTGCTTCTTGCCAGGCTATACGTGATGAAGTTCTCATCCACCTTCAATCAGGTCGACGCGGATCGTGTTGAAAAGGAAATGAAAGACTTGGAAGCATATATGGAGGAGCTCGACAGCAATCTTGCCAACCAGGAAAGGCGACAGCGGATTGCTACCCTTCGAGAACTTATGACAGATTACCTTGCCGCCTTCCGAGAGCTGGTGACCACACTGTATGCACGCAATCGCATCATCGATACCCAGCTCGATGTGAAAGGAGTGGAAATTACCGAGGCTCTAGAACAAGCGAAAAATTCTGTACAAGAAGATCAAAATACCTTGGGTCCCAAACTCGAGGCGTCTGCTGCAAGCGGAAATTTGATAATTTCCATTGTCAGCATCGCAGCAATCATCTTTGGCGTCCTTGTAGCCACGGTCATAATCCGCTCCGTGCTCGCGCAACTTGGGGGCGATCCCCGACTGATAGCAGACATTGCAGGCAGCATCGCCAAAGGCAACCTGAACATTTCCTTTTCGAAAAACACCCGTGGCGTATACCAGGATATGGAAAACATGGTCGGACGCCTCAGCCAGGTTGTGCGTGAAGTGCAATCCGCTTCCGACAACGTGGCCTCCGGCAGCGAGCAGCTATCCGCTTCCGGCCAGAGCATGAGTAACGGCGCAACGGAACAGGCCGCCAGTGTCGAGGAAATATCCTCCTCCATGGAAGAAATGAGCTCGGCCATCAAGCTCAATGCGCAAAACGCTGAGCAGACTGACAGCATTGCTCGCAAACTGTCCGAGGACGCACAGGAAAGCGGCAAGGCAATGCTGCAGACTGTCGACGCCATGAAAGATATTGCCGAAAAGATCTCGATAATTGAAGAGATTGCGCGGCAAACAAACCTTCTCGCCCTCAACGCTGCAATCGAAGCCGCACGAGCTGGCGAACACGGAAAAGGATTTGCAGTGGTGGCCGCGGAAGTACGCAAACTGGCGGAACGCTCCGGCGCAGCCGCCAATGAGATCAGCGAACTGTCCACAAAAAGTGTTTCTGTTGCGGAGCGCGCTGGCGAAATGCTGCAAAACATCCTGCCCGAAATTCAAAAAACAGCTGAGCTGGTTCAGGAAATATCAGCTTCCAGCAACGAGCAAAACACAGGCGCGGAGCAGATCAACAAAGCAATCCAGCAGCTGGATCAAATCGTGCAGCAAAACGCCTCGGCCGCCGAGGAGATGGCGTCCACTGCAGAAGAGCTTTCCAGTCAGGCAGAACAGTTACAGAGCTCCATGACCTTCTTCTCATTGTCGGATAATGACACGTATCCTGCCGCGCGGAGCAAACAACGCCCTTTGCCCCAGCTGCAGCAGGGGGAGAAAAGCAAGCCCGCCGTCAAAGGGGTAACGCTGCAGTTATCCGACTCGGATTACAACGACGACGAATTCGAGCGTTTCTAGCCATCGTCGAAAGCAAGAAAAAACTCCCGCTCTCAATCAAAGGGCGGGAGTCTTCATTTCAAGAGAGGCAACCTGTTGCCCCAGGTCAGCCTTTGGCTTGTTTTGCAGCCATATCGCGCTTTTCCTGCTCGCACTCCATCAACTGGCGCTGCAGATTATCCACGGTATTATTGCAGGACTCAAGGCGGCCAAGAAGTTTCTTGTTTTCTTTTTCCTGCAGCCGTAACGCCTTTTCATAATGGCCTATGCGGGAACTGATACCTTCAACGACTCTCTGGTGGAGAAACAACGCGACAATAACCACAGCAAAGAGTGACGCAACAAATAAAAAAATGGCCATGCATCCTTCTCCAATAAATAAATCTCCGCGCTGGTCAGGAAGAGACAACGCGACGGCTTCGGAGGGAGGCATCTTTACCTAAATGGGAAGGAGAATCAAGCTTTTGGCTAAGCGCCTTGAGGTATTCTGACAGTAAAGGTGCTTCCTTTACCAGGGAGGGATTTTACACTGATATCACCCCCGTAGTGGGTAACGATTTGTTTGCAGATGGCAAGGCCAAGCCCTGAACCGCCGGCCCTGGTGCGTACAGTATCGCCTATTCTTGCCTGATGAAACTTATCGAAGATGCTTTGCACCTGGTCAGTGGCGATCCCAGGCCCGCTATCGCTGACGCGGATAAGCACCATGCCTGCGTCTGCCGCGGCTTCAAGCCGTACGTTCCCTTTGTCCGTAAATTTCAAGGCATTGTCCAACAAGTTCAGCAACACCTGAAAAAGTCTGTCTTCATCCACAACCAAAAGGGGTAATCCGGAAGGAACCTTCTGCTCAAGAGAGACTTCCGGCTTGCTCTCCAGCAACGCACTCACGCTCCGGAAGGCCCTGCCGACGATTTCTGAAAGATTGACAGGCTTGTCATCCCATTCCATGCGCCCTGCTTCGATTTTACTCAGGTCCAGAAAATCGCTTACCAGACGCGTCAACCTGCTGCTTTCAAAAAGGATTATGTCAAGATTTTCAGATATTCTACGTGCTTTTTTGGAAAGCAGCGGATCATCCAGAGCATTGACCAGAAAATATTTTACAAAATCCCGGTTTATCAGTTTTGAAAACCCCTGAATGGATGTCAAAGGCGTGCGGATGTCATGGGAAACGGTTGAAAGAAAAGAATCTTTCAACATATCGAGTTCCAAAAGCCGCTTGTTGACCTCTTCCAACTGCTCGGTTTTCTCGCTCAATGCCTGTGTGCGCGCCGCCACCAGCTCTTCCAGGTCGCTATTGAGACGCTCAAGCTCGGTTTCGGCATTTTTCAGAACAGTCACGTCCTGTAAGGCGGCAATCCGATCAGTCGTGCCAGGAATCAGCGAAACCCGCAGACGAATGTTTTTCTTGTTTCCCTCCCTGTCCAAGAAAACAAACCCATATTCCCGCGGGAGGGAGGTATCGCGTTCCAGGCGCAGCGCATGGAACTCACGCATCCGCTCCTGGTCCTCCATGGCTACAAATTCTGTCCAGTGCTTGCGGCCTTCCACGTCCCCCCTCTTGAATCCAGAAAGCAATGTAAACTCGCGATTACAACGAGTTATGATGCCAGATTCTGAGAATATGCAGGTCGCGGTTCCGTTGCTTTCGAACAAACTGCGGTAGTGGCGTTCGCTTTCCTCCAAGCGGTTTTCGGTGGCGCGAATTTCCGTCATATCCAGGGCTATGCCGCGCAACCCCATGGGGACGCCGTGGCGTTTGATGATATGTGTATAGACCCGGATCGGAAAGCTGTCTCCATTACGTTTGCAGGCAATGTAATCCTCTCCCGGCAAGCTCACCCCCGACATGAGGGCGCGAAGATTGGCCATGGCAATTTCCTGATCTTCCTGTGAAATGACATCATTGATCCCCACGGAACCAGCAGCCATTTCTTCTGCGGTATACCCTAACAACTCCACCCCCGCTTTATTGGAGAACAAAAAACGCCCTTTCATATCCATTTCAAAAATCATCTGCGGAAGATTTTCCACAAGATCCCTGTAGCGCTGATCCGATTCAGCCAATTCCATGACCGTGCGCCGGTATTCCGTGGTCACGCGGAAGAAAACGGCAATATTGCCGTCGCAAGGGAAAACGCGGACTTCGTACCAGTTCTCGTAAGGCTCCACCCCAAAGTAAACGGTAAAGTCGATACGTTTCTGCGTTTGTAGTGCAAGGGTGTACTTTTCTTCGAAAATGGAATTTTTTGCTTGAGGAAAGGCCTCGATCAGCGTTTTACCCAGCACGTCGTCGTGCCTTCTGAGAAACCGGGCGGCCGCGCTGTTGAACATGAGAAAGCGCAAGTCCTGGTCAAGGATATAAAAGCCATCGCTGGTATGCTCAAGAAGTTCAAAAGCCTTGAGCCCATCCAGGTTGGCAAGCAGTTTTTTACCAGCATCTGGCATCGATGCAGACGCCTCCAGGAGCGCTTTTTATTCAGCTTTGTTGCAAGCAACTACCGCACCTAGTAATACGTATTTAAAATATAATAACATACCCGTAGTGTAAGGAAAAGGGATCAGAGACTTTTTTTTGAACTACACATACCTGATCTTCAAATCTTGACGCTTGCTTCAAAGCCGCGCAAGGTACCATCGCACAGCACTCCTGGCTCAGGCAGGTAAGAAGCTGACGAAGACCACAACATTTTTTGGCATCAATACTATCCAGGGAGAATCCAGATGGAGCGCCCCACCCCCCCTATTGAACGTCTCATCTTTTTTCGCAACGAATTGAACATCTCTTCTGAAGAACTGGATATTCTGCAACCGTACGCCCGACAAATGGCGGAACGGGGGGCGCAGATGGCCAAGGAACTCTACAAGAGAATGGGGAAAATGGCCCAAACAAAAATCATTCTGGATCATCAGACATCCCCCAAGCGTCTCCAGTCAAACTGGATGGGGTGGTATACCATGCTCTGGGAGCGCCCCTGCGATGATGCCATGCTGGCAACCCTTTGGCACAGCGGATTGCAGCATGTGACCCATGGTGTGGACCATCGCTTCATCACGCTCGCCTATTCCCAGGTGCGCCGGTACAGTCATCAAGCCATTACAGACATAGTAGCGCCAGAGGATAGCGAAACACTGCACATTCTGGCCGACAAACTGTTCGATCTGTGCATCCTCGTCGAATCCGACGCCTACATCACGGCGCAGACCCACTGTAATAACGATGTCATGATGGGGATAGCACACCAGATACGCAACCCGCTGACCATCATAGGCGGTATGGCCTCCAGGCTGTTGCGGCTCGATGAGAAGGGCGGCCCCATGCATACGTCCCTCGAAGCCATGCTTGGCGAGGCAGGCCGCATGGAGCGCATGCTCCAGGATCTTGTCGAATATATCAAAGTGCTGCGCAGCGAGCCATCTTTTGCAACCGTATCGGTAAGCAAGGCAATTGAAGAATCTTTGGAACAGCTCGAAGGCAAGGGGCTGCTCAAGGGAGGCAGGCCAGAGATAAAGCTGGACCCGGCGCATGACATGGTGCAGGCGGATGCCGCAATGATCCGCGATGCGTTTTTTCACCTGCTGGACAACGCCCTGGAAGCCAATAACGAAGGGGGCGACGCCCCCCCTGTTGTTCTGATCAGTCGGCAGGCCTCTCCGTTGCAAGAGCCCGTAGCAACGGGCAAGGACCCTTCCAAGCACTTCATTACGGTGGAGCTTTGCAATGTGGGCGAGCTCCCCGAGACTACCGACCTTGAAGGACTGTTCCAGCCTTTTCACTCTACCAAACCTTACGGCACAGGCTTGGGTTTGAGCATCGCCAGGCTGGCGGTGCAAAAGAACTTCGGGACGGTGCAGCTCACCAGACCTTCAGATGACGAGGGCGCCTCCTCCACGAACAATGAAGACGACAACACGTCTCGCCAGCTTCGCTGTCTTGTGACGTTGGTCAAGCCAGGGCATGTGCATGATTCCGGCCTGTTTTTCTCTGACCCCGAAACCCAGGAGAAGCAGGAGTGACGCTGCTCCCACCGGCAGCCTGAAGCTTTGCCAGTGGCAACAACCTGAAGAGACATGCCCGAAATATTGGCTGTTTTATGCTTTGACAGTGGGCACGAAGGCCATATCCATGCCCTTGATGTGCAGCACCAGCCAATCATAGAGAAAACGTAGCAGGTCCTTGGCGGCCTGGGCGCTGTCGTTTTTGACTTCTTTTTCAATGTCATCAATGCGCTGGACAAACTCCCGATGCGCTTGAGCGTGCTCGTCAACTTTCGGGAATCCGCTTTGTCGCATGAGTTCTTCCTCATCAGTGAAATGAAAAGCAGCATAGGTTTTGAGGCCTTGCAACGCATCATAGGCAGCCTGACGCTCCTCTCCCATGCCTACTTGTTCAACCAATTCCTCAATCATGCCAAAAAGCAGTTCATGCTGTTCATCCACGCTTGAAATTCCGGTTTTCATCGAGGCGTCCAGGACGAATTTCATACGCCCTCCTCTTGCTATTTCTGGCAGCATGCTATTTGTTATTTTTTATACGCACAGCAAAACACTATGCAATCCAGCCCGGCAGAGACCCAAATTCTACGGGCAAATAGAGACTCTTTTTCTCCGCTACGGCTTATGGTAAATGACCAATATGAACGATATACCCTCCCATAGTGCAGCCACGTCCTCATCGCAACCCGGTGATTTTGCAGAGGAGGCAAACAGCTCGCCTTTTATGGCGTACAGCAATTTACCAGTACCGGTCTATATTCTCGACCAATGGCTGCAATGCATTCATGCCAATGAAGCCGCGTGCGATTTTCTGGGCAAACCGGAGGCAAGCCTGACAGGGCAGGGCATCACTGTTCTTTTCCCGTGCAACGACATCAGCCAGATCAAGGCCGACGACATTCAGGCCTTTGAGTCTCCCCCTCCCCAAAAGGGCCCCTCCACGGAAGTCTCGCTGGTCATCCAGGGCAAGCAAAAATTCGTGCGTTTCATCAGGCAAATTGCTGATGACGCAAGCGGGAATCCGTGCCTCATCGTCATTCTTCAGGACGCAAGCAATGAAATCCATGCCACCGCACGTATTCATTCCTTGGAAAACGCCATTTCCGTCAGCAGGGAAGGCATCGCGATTCTCAACCAGCAGTACCGCTTCGAATTCGTCAACCAAGCCTTATGTAAAGCGTATGGCATCGAAAGATCCAAGCTGATCGGCCGCTCGCTTGGCGAAATGGTGGGTACAGACACATTGCAGACGCAGCTCCAGCCAAGGCTCAACCGCTGCCTGGCCGGGGAGCACATTCATTTCAGTATATGGATGCACCTCCTGGACAAAGGCCAGCGGCTCATGGACATCAGCTATACGCCCATGCGTGACCTGGAAACTGGCCAGCGCAAAGTAATCGCGAGCTGTAAGGACATCACCCCACAGGAGAACACTCCGTCCATCGAAGGATTAACGCCCCCTGCGTCCGTGCAGGAGGAAGGCGCTGTCCTGTTCGATTCTCTCCACAAGGCCAGGCTGCGAATAACCCCTGAGGGGCGCGTGAGCTCGTTTACCCAAGAGGCGCTTGCCCTGCTGGGCACGACAGCGGAGAAAATAAAAGAAGCAGACTTCATACACGATTTCAGCCTGCACACAGGAATGTTCAAGGTCTTTCTGCAGCGTTTTCTTGCCACTGGCGAAACCGTTGTAGAAGCTATTCCCCTGCGGCGCGGGGATGGCGAGATAGTGACCTGCCTGTGCTCCTTACGCGCCACAGAAGCGGGCCAATGTGAGCTGTGCATCGAAACGCCCCATATCGCGTTGCCTGAAGGGGGCAATACAGACCACGCCCTCCTCGAACGCAAGGTACTGTTGCGCACAAGCGAACTTACCAGAACCAACAAGCTTCTGCTCAAGAATATCCACGAATTCGAAAGGAGCAAACGCGAGTTGCTCGAATATCGTACCCGCATGCGGCGGCTGGCCCTGGAACTCTCCATGGCGGAACAACGCGAGCGCTGCCGTCTGGCCCTGGAGCTGCACGACGGCATCAGTCAGGACCTGGCCCTGGCCCGTATCAGCCTCTCGTCCCTGCGCCAAAACCTGGCCGAGGCCGGTCAGGCGGATAAATGCGACGAGCTTCTGGAGCTCATCAAAAAAATGATCGGCCAAAGCAGAGGGCTCATCTGGGAAATGGGCGCCCCTGACCTTTATGACACCACATTCGAAGCCGCCTTGGGAGAATTGGCCGAAGAATTTCAGAGCAGATACGGTATCGAGACCAGCTGTGAAACCTTATGCGCATCTCCCCTCGATCTGAACCAGGAACTTCAGATCATGCTTTTTCAGATGGCCAGGGAACTGCTCGTCAATGCCATCAAGCACGCCAATGCAACCTCGGTGGTTATCACCCTGGATCAGGACGAACAAAACATCAGAATCAAGGTTGAAGACAATGGCAAAGGGATGCCGCATTCTTCCCTGCAGCCATCCATCTCCAAAGAATCCGGATTTGGTTTATCCAGTATCAGGGAGCGCCTGGACCTCATTGGCGGGGCCCTGCAAATTCTACCTCCTAAAACATCCGGCGCATGTATAGTTCTTGTCACCCCCAGGCTTTCTTCCATGCAGGCGGAGTCTGCAGAATGATGCCAGGCGAACATGATATTCAATGCACGGTGCTGTTGGCTGACGATCACGCCATTTTGCGGCAGGGACTCACAGCCATGATCGAACAGCAACCAGGCATGCGCGTGGTGGCCGAAGCATCTGACGGAATCGAGGCATAGAGCTTGCCCAGGAGCATTTACCGGATGTGGTTATCATGGACATTCACATGCCCAGATGTTCTGGGGTGGAAGCTGCCAAAAAAATTCGAGAACTTGGCATAGATTCGCATATCATCGCCCTCTCCATGTTCCCCAAAAAGCGTTTTGTGATTGAAATGCTCGAAGCAGGCGCAAAGGGATATATTCTCAAAGACTGCGCATTTGAGGAGCTCGTCAAAGCCATCTGCCAGGTTATGGAAGGAAAACTTTTTTTGAGTCAGGATGTTTCAATGCTGGTGGTTGAGGATTACCTGGAAAAAAAGGAAGCCCCCCTCCAGAAATCCAGACTCGACTCCCTGACCCCCAGAGAGCGCGAAGTACTCAAAAGAATTGCTGAGGGGCAAAGCAGCCGCACCATCGGGCAGGAATTGAACTGCAGCCCGAAAACCGTAGACGTTCACAGATTTCGCATCATGCAAAAGCTTGAACTCGGCAGTGTGGCCGAACTGGTCAAATACGCCCTCAGTAAAGGCCTGACGTCCATTTAATAGGAATAACCCCTTCTTTATTTGAGAGACAGGTGAGCATGCCGCAGCAGCCCTCCAAAAAATCGCCACTACGGATCGCACTCACATATTTTCTCGTGGCATTGCTTTGGATATTTTATTCCGAAGATCTGCTGATTCTGCTGGCGCCCAATGAAATCACCGCCCTGATGTGGCAAGAGCATAAAATCTGGCTCTTTGTCTGCATCTCGGCCGTACTGGTCTACTGGCTCGTTAAGGACACCACCACCCGCTTCCACAAATCTTTGGAGCAGAAGCAGGAAACACTCAGACAGCTCCGCCAGATCATGGAACATTCACAAGCAGCGGGTTTCGTATACACCCCTGATACCCGTGAACTGGAGATATTGCCGCACAACGCTCCATTTGCAGCGTTTCAGGATTCGCAAAGAGCCAGCATAGACAAATGCATCCATCCGCAGGACCTGCCTGTTTTTGAAGAGCAGATAGCACACAGCTTTGAGCGCCCCAACGAGCATTTTTCCTGCGAAATACGCATCGCCCCCCCTGAGCAAAATGATTCTGATGACAAGAACTGGCATTGGGTACTGCTACAGGGCAGTTCTCACCATCCTGTGGAGAATGGCGCTACAGCACGCCCTCGCTGTACAGGGTCCCTGCTCGAAATCGAAGCGCGCCGGAACATCGAAGAAAAACTCCGTACGGCAAACCGGGCCATGCAGCTTATTGCCGCGTGCAACGAATCCCGGAACATGGCGACGACAGAAATTGAGCTTCTGTCCATGGTTTGCAGACACTTGGTTGAGGAGGGTGGCTACAAATTCGCCTGGGTGGGGGCGCCCACCACGGAAACGGCATCTGGCGTTGCAATAGCAACCAGCCATGGTAAACCTGCCGCCTGGGCCCAACAACTCCCTGCGATACTGAAAAGCAATACAAATCATGTCACTCTGGCGACCCTTTCCAGTTTGAATATCTCCGTTGAGCGAGACATGCCGGCCTCGATTCCATCCGGCCCCTTGCGTGATCTTGCCATTGCCAGCGGCTTCCATGCTGCTATCGCCCTCCCTTTGGTAGACAATGGTGAAGCAATCGGCGCACTGACCCTTTATACAGGGCAGAAAACCTCCTTTCCGTCAGAAGAACTGGATACGCTTGCAAAGGTTGCCGACGACCTCACGGACAGCCTGCTGTCACTGCGTCGCAAGGCTGCAGACAGCAAGATGCTTGCCGCGCTTGAAGAAAGCGAAGAGCGCTTTCGTGCAACCTTTGAGCAGGCCGCCGTGGGCATCTGCCACCTTTCGCTGAAGGGCATGTTCGCCAACGTCAATGCAACCATGTGTCGCTTGGCTGGATACAACCGGCAAAGTCTGCGCACCAAAAAGCTGTCCGACCTGTTTTTTCCTGAGGCCCGGCAAGAGCTGGATTCGGGAATGCACTCTCTTCTCAATGGAGCTGCCAAGCAATTCTCCATTGAGCAACGCCTGCAACGCAACGAAGAAGAATACTTCTGGTGTCTGACCACAATTTCTCTTGCCCATAACAAATGGGGCGCTCCAGCATATTTCATCGTTGTGGTCGAAGACATTACCTCCCGTAAACGCATAGAACAAAACATAGAAGCAGGGCGCCGTGAACTCGCCCTGCTCGCAGACGCCATACCTGACTATATCGCCCGTTTCGATAGGGAATTACGACACATCTTTGTCAACCAGGCTTTAAGCCGGGCCATAGGCATCCCCCGTGAAGACTTTTTGGGCAAAACCCTTGCGGAGATGGAACTGGCGCCGGAAACAACCTCCGTATTGAGCAACGCCATACTGGAAGTTTTTCAGACTGGTGAAGAGTGCAATATCCAATTCGGCCTTCATAACAGAGGGACAAGCCTGGTAATGCACTCGCGCCTCGCACCCGATCGTGACGAACAGGGGCGCATACGCAGCGTCATCTGCGTCACCAGGGACATAAGCGAGCTGGAAAACGCACACCTGGCGCTCCAGGCCAGCGAAAAAAGACTCACCGATGCCCAACGCATCGCGCGAATGGCAAGTTATGAACGTGATCTAGTCAGCGGCAGAGGGTACTGGTCCGATGAACTTTACAGGCTGCTGGGGTATGCACCCGGCGAAGTTCCCAACTCCCTTGAACAATTCCTGAGTCACATTCACCAGGACGACAGGGAGCGAATCCGCAACATGTTCGAAGAGGCAAAGCAGAGACGCAACGATTTTGCTGCCGAATTTCGATATGTCCGCACCAACAAACAGATCCGCTACGGCTTTGTTACTGGCAACATAACACGCGATGCTTCAGGCCGCGCAGTACATTACCAGGGTATTTTGCAGGACATTACGGAGCGCAAACGCGCTGCGGAAGAGTATTCGCTGCTGGTAACCGCCATCGAACAAGCCAGTGAAGCCATCTCCATCACCACCCCGGAAGGCGTATACCAATATGTGAACCCGGCCTTCGAAAGCACTACAGGCTACTCCCGTTCAGAAGTGCTCGGCCGGACGCCACGGGTCCTGTCTTCCGGGCATCATGATCAAACCTTTCATGAAGCCCTCTGGAGAACCATCAAAAATGGTCAAGTCTGGCAGGGGCGCTTTATCAACAGACATCGCGATGGAAACCTGTACGAGGCCGAGTCGACCATCTCCCCCGTACGGGACGCCACCGGCGCCATTATCAATTTTGTGGCGTTGATGCGAGACGTGACCGAAAAGAACCGGCTGGAAACACAACTGCGTCAGGCCCAAAAAATGGAAGCCATAGGCACCCTGGCCGGGGGCATTGCCCACGACTTCAACAACATTCTTGCCGCCATCATGGGGTTTGCAGAAATAGCCCTCATGGAAATCCCCGAAGAACAGGTCTCGGTGCGTGACAGTCTGCAGGACATCATCACCGGCAGCCATCGTGGCGCCGAACTTGTGCACAACATCCTCACCTTCAGCCGCCAGACTCCCCAGGATAGAAATCCCATAGAGGTCCAACCCCTGGTCAAGGAATCGCTCAAACTGCTCCGCTCCACCTTACCGTCATACATTGTCATCGAATCCAACCTGAGTATTGACCCGATGTTTGTTGTGGCCGCCCCTTCTGAATTGCAACAACTCGTGCTCAATCTCTGCACCAATGCCGGACAAGCCATGGGGCAAAACGGAGGCGTGCTGCACATTGATCTCACCCGGGATGCGCCCACCGGCGCCGAACGCGCCAAGTACCCTACCCTGGAGAATAAAGAGTATTTACGTCTCAGCGTCAGCGATACGGGCAGCGGTATTCCCCGGGAATACACGGAACGCGTTTTCGAGCCCTTTTTCACCACCAAGGCCCCTGGTGAGGGAACAGGTTTGGGGTTGTCCATTGTTCACGGCGTAGTCCAGGATCTGAAAGGCACAATGGACTTGGAAAGCTCTCCAGGCGAGGGCACTACAGTGACGATATTGCTCCCCCTGGCCAAACAACTTCAGGAGGAAATCCCCGAAGCAGACAGCAAAAAACGGATAATCCCCGGTCAGGGGCGCATTCTTCTTGTCGAAGATGACGATGTGGTTGCCAGAAGCCTGACACGGATGCTCAAGGTCCTTGGCTATGAGAGCACCCACACCACGGACGGCCTGAAGGCGCTGCAACTGTTCGAGACATCCCCGGATGCTTTCGATCTGCTGTTGACCGACCAGATAATGCCGGGTTTGCGTGGCCTGGAACTGGCCAAGGCCCTGCACACGATCCGTCCCGACCTGCCTGTGCTGCTTATCTCCGGGTATGCTGAAAGCCTTGATCAAAAAGAAACAGAGCGTGCCGGTATTCGCGCTATTTTGCCCAAGCCCTTGCAACTGGAGGACTTCTCACGCGAATTGTATGCAGCTCTTGTCCCCCTGGGACAATAATGAGGTACAGCGGATGGCCCATATCCTGATCGTGGACGACGACGCCCTTTTCAATAAGATGCTTAAGACCGCTGTAGCCATGAAAGGCTACAACGTTCTTCAGGCGCATACCCTGACTCAGGGGCTGGAACTGGCCGAGGAACAGGAAATGGATGTCATCTTCCTGGACGTGCGTCTCCCGGATGGTAATGGGCTCAAGGCCATCCCCCAATTCATGGAGAGTCCTGGGCACCCGGAAATCATCATCGTAACCGGCGAGGGAGATGCGGACGGAGCGGAACTGGCAATCAACAGCGGCGCATGGGACTATATCCAGAAGCCCAGCTCCCTGGACAAGATTACCCTGCCGCTGCTGCGGGCTCTGGACTACAGGGAACAGAAAAAGCTTTCCCCCCCTGCCAGAATGCCTGCCGCCAACATCATTGGCAGCAGTGAAGCCTTGCAGCAATGCCTGCGCCGCACCGCCATGGCGGCGGACAGCGACGCCGCTGTGCTCATTGAAGGCGAAACCGGTACAGGCAAGGAACTGATAGCACGGGCCATACATGACGGGAGTTCCCGCGCGAACCAGCCGTTTGTGGTTGTGGATTGCGGCGCCCTGCCTGAAAACCTGCTCGAAGCCGAACTCTTTGGCCACGCCAAGGGCGCCTTTACTGGCGCGAATATGGCGCGTGAGGGCCTTGTATCACTGGCGGACAAGGGCACGCTGTTCCTGGATGAAGTGGGCGAACTGCCCCTTTCGCAACAGCGCTCTTTTTTACGCGTGCTGCAGGAAAAAAGCTTCCGCCCCTTAGGGGGGGGCAAAGAGCAAACCAGCGATTTCAGGCTGCTGGCGGCAACAAACAAAAACCTGGATGCCATGTCCGCAGCAGGCGGATTTCGTGAAGACTTACTTTTCCGTCTCCGCACCATCTCCATCAACCTCCCCCCGTTGCGGGATCGCAAGGAGGACATCGTTGCCCTTGCCACATTCCAAATGGAATGCCTGTGCGCGCGATACTCTCTGCCGTCAAAACAACTGACTGAAGACTTTATAGAGACCCTTGAAGCCTACAACTGGCCGGGCAACGTGCGCGAACTGTTCAGTTCGGTGGAGCGCGCCATGCTTGCCGGCAAGCATGAAGCTTCACTGTATGCCACCCATTTGCCGGCGCACTTGCGTGTTGCCAAGGTGCAGGGGTCCCTCCCAAACACACAAACGCATACCCCGCCCACAAACTCCACGGTCTTATACCATGCACCCCATTTTGCCGCTGACGGCTCACTTCTCCCCTGGCGCGATGTTCGTGAACAGGGTCTGGAGCACTTGGAAAACGTCTACCTCCAGGACCTTATGAAAACCTGCGAGGGCAACGTCACCCGGGCTGCAGGCGTATCGGGCCTTTCGCGGCAACGTCTGCATGAGTTGTTGCGCAAGCACGGCATTGTGCGCAATGATTTCTGACCCAGCAACAAACGAACATCGCCACTTGAAGAGTACGCTTTCTGCCCCATTGCCGCGCCCCCTTTTCATGTCCTGAAGTGTAAGCCAGCCGGCTAATCCCCGCCTTTTTTACCGTGCTTATCCGGTTTTGCAGACAACAGGTGTAATCTCCCAGTTTACACTGTCTGTTTTGGCATGACGCTTTTCACCTCGCATTATCTGCGACATGGCGTGAACACCTTGAAATGATATGCACTCCATTCTCTAGAGTTTTGGCACCAATATTGTAATCAGATTTGTAAGCAAACAAATGGAGGCTGCAATGCGCATTTTGATTGTTGATGACGATCAGAACATCAGGAAGATGCTCGTGCGCGGTCTCGGACTACTGGGTCATGAAACCCACGAGGCCGAAAACGGCAAGCAAGCTCTTGAGGCTATAGAAAATATCCAGGCGGACATCGTTTTGACCGACGTGTTCATGCCTGTCATGGATGGTTTTGAATTCCTGTGCGAACTCAGGCGTCGCGGCAAGGAAATCCCCGCCATAGCTCTTTCCGGAGGGGGGAAGAGCCTGCATGGTGATCTGTTCCTCCGCGTCGCTGAAAAACTGGGGGTCTGCTGCTCTTTGCAAAAGCCCTTTTCCATAACTGAGGTTTGTCTGGCCCTGGATGCTTGTGCATACAAACAACCGAACGGGTTCAACACTGAACAGGCGGAAGCCAACTAGCGACTGTGTTCCTTTCAATCGTTGGCAGGGCAACGTAAAACAACAATTTTTCAACCTTTGTCTTGACGCAACGCGACATACGCCGCCCCTGGTATGCAATAGGATACGGGGGGATGCGGGTCCTCAGGGGCGGCGGCGTTGCATTTGCTACACTGCTCTGTATCCTTGCATAACGCTCTGGAAATCAAGGAAGCAAAACCAAAGTGCGACCAATTGCCTTTGTCATAGACGAAGACGAACTCGTCATGAAGATGCTTTTCAAGGCGTTGTCCCTGTTGGGGTACAGCACCTTTTGTGCGCAAAAGATAAGCAATGCCCCGCAGGACATCACGCCTGACGCAGTTGTCCTGGATCCATTCATTTCCGGGGGGAACTGGCTGGAGCAGGTACCTACCGCAAAGAAACTCTTTCCCCGTGCGTGCATTGTGGTTTTGGCAGGAAGAATCCCTAATGGCGCTGAACCCCTCTCCGATGGACACTTCAAACGACTAGGCGCAGACGTCGTATTGCGCAAACCCGTCCAGATAGAGAAGCTCAAGGAAGCCTTGACGGGCATCTGCACCATAGAAAACAACCATTTTTCGCAAGGTTTTTGAGGAAAGCCCCGATGCTTATTCTTATAGTTGAAGATTGCCCCGTGAATCGTTTTTTCTTGGAAAAAGCGCTGCAAAAGCTTGGGCATGAAATAAGATGCGCCGCAAATGGCGTGGAGGCCTTGGATTATTTGCGGCATGAACTTGCCGACCTGGTGCTCATGGATCTAAAAATGCCTGTCATGGATGGTTTGGAAGCAACCCGCTCCATTCTCCATGATGCATCCAGTCCTTTGTCCGAAGCCCCGATCATCGCAGTGACCGCCTGCGTCACGGATGCAGAGCGCACACTCTGCTATGAAGCGGGCATGGCCGATATTCTCAGCAAACCCATCATCATCGAAGATTTGAAGCACACCATAGAACGCTACGCCGCCAGCCAACCGACCGCATAGATTTATCATTTTTTTCAGAATATTAGACACTGCCCAAAGGAACTATTGTCTTCTTTTGTCTTGTTTACCATGCTCTATTCGGTTTACCTTCGGCCCATACTGCGCTAAGAGATTTATTGACTGCTGTTTTCGGGAGGTGTAGCACGTCACCGCCTGACAGCTGTACGCCTGCGGCCACTGCGTCACGGCCGGGGGCGCTGCTTCGAGCAATATGGGACTGGTTTTTCGTGCTCGCAGCAATTTCGTCCGAGGGTCACGAGCTGGGGATGCTCATGTCAACGACGTCAATACGAGCCGTAACGAGGTGATAATCATGGAGAATTCTCTTACAAAAGGATTCAAGCTCGAACCTAAACTCTGCAAAACCGCTTTTTTGTGGGGTGTAGTGTTGCTTGTCGTCTTCGTACTCCTTCGCGGACAGCCCACCGAAGATATTTACCATCTCTTCGTCAACATTTCTGATTTCGTAACCAGCAGCATCAGTTTCATCGAGGCATCTCTGGATATTGCCGGCTATGTCTTGTTGCTTCTGCTTCTCGCAGCCCTTGCATATGCACTGGGCAGCGTCTATCGCGCCTGGGGGCAACGCCGCCGCCAGCAGCGCAGTTTCTGCTAGCTCCGCCCTTGAGCAGCCAGGCAAACGACCGTTTCCCTGGCTGCTTTTTTTCCAGCCGCGTTCCTGCCCCTTATTTCATACCGGAAATCATGCCGGTCTTTCCCTAGTGCGCCCGTGATGGCGCTCTTTTTTTTATTTTTCCCCTTTGCCTGCGACAACTCAATCTGTTGGATAGCATCAGATCGACACCCGCCATTGAACAAAATGTAACACGGAGAACGTAAAGAGGAGCACCTCATGTCCACTCTAGTGGCGTTCAAAAATATCGAATCGAAGGAGCATCTCAATGTTCAGCCAGTTTTTCGGCAACTACCTGCTCAAGCGAGGTCTGCTCAACGCCTCCCAACTCCGTGAAGTCCTCGCGCTGCAAAATGCTGTGCGCGTTAAATTAGGCATCCTGGCCATCGACGCAGGATTCATGACAGCAGAACAGGTTGAGCGCACAAATGCGCTCCAGGCGCAAGTAGACAAGCGTTTTGGCGAGATCGCCATCGACGAGGGCTACCTCAACGAGGAGCAGCTTACCTCGTTGCTCGGCCAACAGAACAAGCGCCACCTGCTCATCAGCCAGGCCATGGTGGACAAAGAATTCATGTCCTTTGAACAGATCGAGGTCGTGCTGGATGAATACCGCCGGGATTCAGGATTCAGCGACACGGAATTCGAAGCACTCAAGGCCAATGACATAGACACCGTGGCAAAAGCCATCGTGAAACTGCCGGAACTGGGTGACGAGAATGTTTACGGAGACTACTTTTCCCTGTTCGTGCGCAATCTCGTACGTTTCATCGATGACGGCATTTTGCTGCAGCCTGCAGAACTGGTGAAGCAGGAATCGCTGAACGCCCTTGTTCACCAGGAAATGTTCGGTCGCTTCAAGATTTTCACAGGGCTTTCAGGGTCGAAATACGGCATGACGGAATTCGCACGCCGTTTTGCCAAAATGGACATCTCCACATTCGATGAACTTGCCATCGATGCCCTTGGAGAATTCATGAACACCCAGAACGGGCTGTTTCTTTCCAAGCTTTCCAACGACTGGGTGGAGCTTGAGCTGTCGCCTTCTGAAAGCAAGACCGACTGCATACTCAAATCCATTGGTGTCGTTTATAAGGTGCCATTCACCCTTCCCTTCGGCAATTTCGATTTCTTTATCGGGCTCGGATCGCCTGTATTCAAGTAGCGCAAAGCTTCGAGGAGAACGCCATGCCAAACATACTGATCGTCGACGATTCCATTGTCGCACGCAACAACCTCAAGGAAATTCTGCTCAATGCAGGGCACCAGGTCGCCGGTGAGGCCACCAACGGTGAAGAAGGGTTGTCCAAATACGCCGAGCTCAAGCCGGACATGGTCACCATGGACATCACCATGCCCAAGCTCAACGGCCTGGAGTGTCTTAAAAAGATCATCGAACAGGATCCCGAAGCACGGATCATGATGGTCAGCGCCCTTGGCCAGGGAGCAAAAGTTCTGGAAGCCCTCAATGCAGGGGCCAAACACTATGTGACCAAGCCTTTCGAGGCAGATAAGGTGCTCGAGGCCATTCAGGACGTAATGAATTCCTGATCGGCCGTTTTTGGTAGCCGTAAGCGCACGTTTCAAAGGAGGTTTCCGTGGAGACGCCCTCGCACGCAGATGCATCAGCAGAATCGACCATAACCGAGCTTGCGGAGCTGTATAACGCAGCCGACAAGTCCTTAGCGAACGGCTCCAGGGAAGAAGACAACATCCGGAAACTCGTGGAAGCCACCCACACCTTTCTGCCGAATACGCCAGGAGGAGAGCTGCATGACTTCTTCGAGGGGCACCCCACGGCGGAGGGTGTTGTCATCGTGGACGCTGCACAGTCTCCCCTCGGCCTGGTAATGCGCAATGAGTACTACCAAAAGCTTGGAAGCCTCTACGGGCGCGACCTCTTTTTGAAACGGCCGGTAAAGCTGGTCATGAATGCCCACCCCCTTGTTGTGGACGTTTCCGTCGACATTGCGACCATCTCCATGATCGCCATGAATCGTAACCAGAAAGAACTTTACGACATGGTTGTGATTACGGAGGACGAACGCTTCATGGGGGTGGTGAGCATCAAACGCTTCATGATCGAGCTTTCTCGCAACAGGGAAAAAGAGATCGAGCTGCTCAAGCAACAGAAAGAGATTCTGCGCCTTGCCAACGAAACCGAAACCAAACACCGCAAGCAAATCGAAGACAAGAACAATGCTCTGCGGGATAAAAACGACTCCATTAAAAACCTTTTGGACAACGCGGGGCAGGGATTTCTTTCCTTTGGCCCCGATCTCCTGGTTTCGGAGGAATACAGTCTGGAGTGCGTGAACATCTTCCGCGGCCCCATAGGCAAACGCCACTTTGTAGAGCTGATGCAACGCCATGTAAAGGAAGACACCGCCAGCATGTTGCAACAGGTTCTCGCTAATGTTTTCGACGCATCAAAAGAACTGCAGCAAAAAGTCTACCTCTCGCTCTTGCCGAGTGAATTCTCAATATACAACAAATCCGTCCACATCGAGTTCAAGGTCATTACCCACATGGGGGAAAAACGTCTGATGCTGGTGCTCACCGACATAACGGAGAAAAAAGAACTCGAGCAGAAAATGGCGCGGGAGCGCAGCAACCTGCGCATGGTGGTCAAGGCGCTGGCAGAACAATCCGACGTCAACGCAGCCATCGAAAGCTTCAAAGACTTTGTGAATGAAGAGGCAAAAGCCATCATAGAGGGCGCTGCAACACCAGCAATTGCATTGAATGAGCTTTTCCGCATGGTGCACACCTTCAAGGGGGATTTCGCCCAACTCGGCATGCACAACACCGCATCAAGACTGCATGACCTCGAAGACATGCTGGGAGATCTGTGCGCCGATCAAAAGCAGGGCAAAAGCTGCTCCGCAGAACAACTCCTGAACATCAGCCGCGAATGGGACGCAGAGGCCATCATGGCCGAAGACAAGTCCATCATCGTAGAGGCGCTGGGGCGCAGCTTTTTCGAAACCGAGGAGCGTTTTCTCATCAGTCGCGAACAATTGATGGAAGTGGAGCAACGTATCTCCGGCCTGCTCGGGGAACCTGAACGCCAGCAAGTCCTTCCCATGCTCAGGCGCATGCGCAGTCACAACGTCAATGAAATCCTCAAGGGCTATGACGACTACCTTGCAGGGCTGGCCGGGCGCCTGGAAAAGCAAATCGAACCCATCATCGTGTCGGGAGACGACTGCTACGTGGACAAGCAGCGCTACCTGCGTTTCTTCAAGTCCCTGGTCCACATCTTCCGGAACATGATCGACCACGGCATAGAATCTCCAGAGGAGCGGCTCGAGTCCGGCAAGCGGGAATACGGAAAAATTCTATGCAATATCGAAGACAAAGGCGACGGCATCTTCAAAATCAATATTGCGGATGACGGTCGCGGCATAGACATCGAAAAAGTCAAGAAAGCAGCCGTGGCCAAAGGCATTGTCAACGAAGATGAAGCCGCAGCCATGGGGCGCGAACAAGGATTTGCCCTACTCTTTGAGGATTCTTTTTCCACAAGAAGCGAAGTGACCGCACTCTCCGGACGCGGTGTCGGACTTTCAGCCGTGCTTGCCGAAACCCAAGCCCTTGGCGGACGTATCGAGGTGAGTTCCAAACGGGGGCAAGGCAGCACGTTCTCATTCTATCTGCCTTTGGAAACGGCCTGATACCCGGTCGGCGCATCAGCCGTCGCTTTTCACGCCAACCCTGTCCTTGCTGCGACGATTAATCCAAGTGGCAAGGGTTTCCACCCCGTCCTTTGCAACGTCTTGCCACACAAGCCCGCCAGCGGAATCCCTGACGCCTGCCTGCAAGAAATGCATGCCCACATCCACGCGGGAGCGCTCAAGTTCCGTGCGACGGGCTATCCTTGAATAGAGCAGGAATCTATGCCCTTTTTCCCGCGCCAATTCAGGCAGCGCCAGCCAGACCAGGATACGCCGCTCCCCCTGCAGATAACTGGCCGCCTTGCGGTTACGGTCGCCTTTGAAGGAAATGCGCGCCCCGCCTGCTGAAAGGTTGTGCAGCAACACATTGCCCAGACGATCCGGGGCAATCTCCAATACAGGGCTGCCCAATGCGCCAAGGTCGATGCCATCCACACTTGCTTGCGCGTTAAGAAGCCAGACCCGAAGCGAAGGCATGTAGCGTTCCGGCACGCAGATACGCACGTTGTTGCGCTGGCTGACCTCATCCAGGCGTTTCGGCACCTCCAGCACAAGGGTTGGCCTGCGCTCTCCGGCGCGTATGTCCAGCATCTCGGAGTTGAAAACATAGCACTCGCCTTGCGGGCAAGCGCTGGTGCGCAGGATGAAACGCACCCAGACCTGCTTCCCGCACCAGGACGTGGTAATGCGTGACCGGCCGTCGGCAGCGTAATGAAGCTGCCCCGTCACGACGTTTCTCAGGGAAAGTCGCGTTGCAGGGGGGCCTTTTGGCGGCCAATGGATGAACAGGTCAAAATGCGCGCGTTGGTCAGCTGCGATCTGCAATGTCTCGAGAGCAAGCCTGGCCCGGGCACCGTCGTTGCCGAACAGCTTGTAAACAAGAGAAAGTGGCACTCCTCTCCATCCTTACCCCCACTTAATGTCGGAAAGACTCCCATACCAATCCAGGTGGCCCTTGCTGCCTGCCCAGGCAAAGCGGCAGTCACAACAGACCCAGAGCCCTGATAATACCTGTGGATTGTGACGTTTGGAAGAAGTCTTTTGCGCCGTTTTCCATTATATGGAGGCGCCTTTGCGCAGATTGTGCCTGCTGCAAAGCAACTGCACATTGTCCAGGCTCCAGGAGCAGCCACCCTTGCTGAACGGGATAATGTGGTCGAAGTGCAGATCTTCGGTCGCCCCACATATGACACACCGCCCTTGATCCCGTTTCCAGACTGCGCGGCGGACTGCAGGGGGGATGGTGCGGGTTCTTTCCACTTGCGGGGCAGACTCCTGCCGCTCCGGCTCGAGACGAAAGCGAAACACATGGCGTACGCCGTCATGGTCTCGCCAGCCGTCCACCAGCAAATATCTTCCCAGCCAGCACCAGATGCCGCGAGCAAGCTTCTGGTAAACCCGCACCTGCTCAGGCGGCATGAGACCGGCCTTTGTAAGCTCAACCGCCTTGAGGAATGAGCCATTTTGCGTCAGTTGCCCGGAAGCGGTGCATCTTGGCTGGTCTTCGCGTTTTGGATCACGGGTGTAGAAGCTGCGAGGCGCATCGTGCCCCTGATAAATGATGGCGGCCCCCTTTTCCACGTGCCGGTCTTCATAGGGGGCTCCACGTTTCGCACACAGCAGCATCACGCTATGGCTTCCACCAAGGCGATAATGCATGCCTTGCTGCAACCGCGCGCCTTCTCTGGCGCAGAGCTCTTCATAGCCAATCACTTCACGCAGCACGCTTATCCCCTTTATGATGTGTCTACTCGTTTACAGATACACCGCCGTGCAGCGCATCGCAAGCGCCGCATGGAACCAGAAATGCAGACGATACTATTTTTTTAGATTTTTTAACTAAAGTTAAGTCTGCAGTTGGACGATAAGAATGGCGAGTGAGGAGAGGTTTAAGCTTGGCCGGCAGGACCGCGGATCCTCCGGCCTTAGACCCCTCAACGGCAAGGAAGCCACATTCAATTCAAGGAGGAATGGCCATGTCTCTCGTTATCAACCATAACTTGATGGCCTCGAACGCGGCCCGCAATCTGAGAACGTCTTACAACAACCTTGGCACATCAGTATCCCGGCTCTCTTCGGGACTGCGTGTCGTCTCTTCTGCAGACGACGCCGCCGGTCTGGCTGTTCGCGAGCTTATGCGTGCAGACATTTCGTCTCTCAACCAGGGCGTTCGCAACGCGAACGACGCCATCTCGCTGATTCAAACGGCGGACGGCGCCCTGGGCGTTATCGACGAAAAGTTGATCCGTATGAAGGAACTGGCCGAACAGGCTTCAACGGGTACCTACACCTCTGACCAGCGCCTGATCATCGACTCCGAATATCAGGCAATGGCATCGGAAATCACCCGTATCGCCAACGCCACGGACTTCAACGGCATCTACCTGCTCAACGGTAACCTCTCCAACGGCACCCACAACGGTTCAACCCTGAACTCGACTGGTAAGCTGAAGATTCACTTCGGTACCGCCAACGACTCGGCAGAGGACTACTACTACATCCAGATCGACACGGCTACGGCTTCTGCCATGGGGCTGGGACTTGCCGCAGGCAACTCCATCTCCACGCAGCAGCTGGCCCAGGAATCCCTGGATAAGATCCAGAACGCGATCATCTCCAAGGATAAAATCCGCGCCAACCTGGGTTCCATCCAGAACCGTCTGGAAAACACCATCACGAACCTGGAAATCCAGTCCGAGAACCTGCAGGCTGCGGAATCCCGCATCTCCGACGTCGACGTCTCTCTGGAGATGACCGAATTCGTACGTCAGCAGATTCTTACCCAGTCAGCAGTTGCCATGCTTTCCCAGGCGAACAGCCTGCCCCGCATGGCGTTGAACCTGCTCGGCGGCTAGTAACAAAACGTAGCGGCATTCGGGATAGTAGCGCGCCAGCCCCGAATACCGCACACACCCCCTCACTCATAACCGCACAAACGCAAGGCTCCGGGAACAACCCCGGGGCCTTGCGTTTTGTTTAAGAGCAGTAAGGCAGTATACAACTGCCTGCAGATCAATGCGTTTGGGAGGTGACTCTGGCGGCTTCGAGAACTGGCCCCAGGGAGCGCAGCTTTTCGAGCGCCTTGTATAGCGTGGAGGCGTTATTCACCTGCACGGTGAAGTGTATTTCCGTGAGCCCGTCCACTGTGGAGTGGAAGTTGCCCGCGTCGATGTTCACGCCCTCTTCGGCCAGCAACACGGCGATCTCGCCAAGAGCGCCGGGCACATTGCGCGAATTGATACGGATCTTGGCCGGCAAAGGTGTATTTTCCTGCCCTGCCCAGGAGACATCGAGAAAACGTTCCGGCTCCATGGTATGCAGGTTCGGGCAGTCGGTTGTATGCACAGTGACCCCACGACCGTGGCTGATGTACCCCACAATAGGGTCGCCCGGCAGCGGGTTGCAGCATTTGGCAAAGCGAAGCAATACATCGTCCACGCCTTTGATGACGACACTGTCCGGCGATTGGCTGCGGGCGGTTTCTTCGCGTTGATCCCGTTGTTCGCGCTGTTCGTCGCGCTCCTCGCGAATCTCCTCCGGTTTTTCCTCGGGCTTTGGCAGCAACCTGCGCAACACCTTCTGGGGGGTTATGCGCGCATACCCCACTGCAGAAAGCAAATCGTCCACGCTCTTGAAGGAAAATTCCTTGGCCAGGGGCTCGAACTGGTGCGCCTTCATGGCCTTGGCCACGTTGATGCCCATCTTGCGGCCTTCCTTTTCCAGCATTTCCTTGGCCAGGGCAATGCTGCGGGAGCGCTCCTCCGTACGGATGTAATGGTTGACGCGGGTTCTGGCCTTGGCAGTCTTGACGAACTTCAGCCAGTCCCGGCTCGGGTGGCGGTGGCCGTCAGTGATGATTTCCACCGTATCGCCGTTCTTCAGCGCTGTGGAAAGCGGCACCAGCTTACCGTTGACCTTGGCCCCGGCGCAATGATTGCCCACCTCAGTATGGATGAAATACGCAAAGTCCACAGGTGTGGCGCCTTCCGGCAATTCCTTTACCTCACCAGCGGGGGTGAAAACATAGACTTCGTCCTTGAACAGGTCGAACCTGAGGGAGCGCATGAATTCACGGGAATCGCTCTCTTCCTTCTGCCAATCCAGAATTTGCCTGAGCCAGCTGAAGTTGCCGACGTCTCTGCCCTTGAGCTTGCCACCGTCCTTATAGAGCCAGTGCGCGGCAACGCCGTATTCGGCGAAGCGGTGCATTTCTTCGGTACGAATTTGAATCTCTATGCGCTCGCCATCCGGCCCGATGACCGTGGTGTGCAGGCTCTGGTACATGTTGGCCTTGGGCATGGAGATGTAGTCCTTGAAGCGCCCCGGCACGGGTTTCCAGGCTGCATGCACAAGTCCGAGCACGGCGTAACAATCCTTGATGCTGTTGACCATCACCCGAAATGCAATGAGGTCGTAAACCTGGTCCAGGGTCAGATTTTGGACCATCATCTTGTGGTAGATGCTGTGCAGATGCTTCATGCGACCGTTTACGCGGCCCCTGATTCCGTTCTCATTGAGCATCTGCTCGATGATATCCACAACCTTTTCTACGTATTCCTTGCCAACGGTCTGGCGCTTGCGCACCCCCTCGTAAAGCTGACTGTAGACATCGGGCTTTGTATAGCGCAGCCCCAAATCTTCAAGCTCTATCTTCACCCTGTGCAACCCCAGCCTGTTGGCCAGGGGGGCATAGATATCCAGCGTTTCATAGCTGATCAGCTTCTGCTTGTGCTCAGGCATGAACTCCAGGGTGCGCATGTTGTGCAGCCTGTCGGCAAGCTTCACAATGAGCACCCTGATGTCTTCGGCCATGGCCAGAATCATCTTCCGGATATTTTCGGCCTGGGCGTGTTCCTTGCTGTCAAAGGTAATCTGGCTGATCTTGGTAACGCCGTCCACGATGTCAGCGACTTCTTCACCAAAATCAATATCCAGCTCTTCAATGGTGGCCTTGGTGTCCTCCACCGTGTCATGCAGCAGACCGGCGGTAACGACAGCCTCATCCATGCGCATTTCAGCAAGGATATTGGCCACCTCCAACGGATGGGAAAGATACGGCTCCCCCGAACGCCTGGTTTGCCCTTCGTGGGCTTTGGCCGAAAAGATGTATGCTTTCTGGATCAAGGCAATGCCGGCTGCCGGCATATAGTTCTGCACCTTGTCCAGGATTTCATTGATCCGAATCATTGTGTTTTTGAATACCCCTGTTGCGCTTTGGGAACCCACCAATCAGTGAAGTTATAGGTAATGCCGCTGGGTGCCGGCACTATGCCGTGGAAGCGTCCATTGACGATGGGCAGGGAGTAGGCGACGTACAAAAAGCAGTAGGGCTGGTCCTGGTGAAAAATGACCTGCAGCTTGTCGTATATCTCCTTGCGCCGTGTACGATCAATGGTGGTGCGCCCCTGCTCCAGCAGGCGGTCGACTTCCTGGTTTTTGTAGTGGATATGATTGAGGCCGCCATTGCCGGCTTTGCTGGAGTGCCACACGTCATAGATATCTGGATCCTGCAGTATGTTCCATCCTAATATCATTGCATCGAATCGCCCTTTGTCAATGAATTCCTTGACAAAGGCGGCCCACTCCACAGTCCTGATGTCAACTTTGATGCCAATATCGCTCAAACGTTCCTGGATAATGGTGGCCGTCTTGATGCGCAAGTCGTTGCCCTGGTTCGTGAGAATGGTAAAAGCAAAAGGCTCTCCATCCTTGTCCAGGATGCCGTCCCCGTCGGAATCTGTCCAGCCGGCTTCTGCTAGCATGGCCTTGGCTTTGTCGGGGTCATAGCCATAGGGTACGATCTGATCGTTGTACACCCAGGTCCCTGGCTTATAGGGGCCAATGGTGGGTACGCCCTGCCCCAACAATACGCCTTTGACGATTTCTTCCTTGTTGATGGCGTATGTCAACGCCTGGCGCACCTTCACATCCTTGAACATGGGCTTTTCCAGATTGTACCCCAGATAGGTATAGCCGAAAGCCAGGAATTTGAATTTTTGCCATTTTTCCCAGGAAGCGCCCTTGGTCTGGTAAAGGTACTGTTGCGGCGTCAGACTCATGATGTCCAGGTTGCCGGCCTTGAGCTCCAAAAACATGGTCGCCATATCGGGAATGACCCTGTAGATGACCTGATCAATTTTGGGACGCCCTTCAAAGTACTCGTCACGGGACTCCAACACCAGCCGTTGTCCTGGCACCCACTCTGCCAGACGGTAGGGACCGCTGGCCAGGGGCTGCCTGCTAAGCGGCGTATCCAAAAGATTCTGCCCCTCAAGGGCGTGCTTGGGCAAAATGGCGTGCATCCAGGTAATCAGCGAACGGGCAAAAGGCTTATCGTAACGCACTTCAAAGGTATAGCGATCCAGGGCCTTGATCTCGGAAACCTGCCTGTAGTCTTCTGCGTAGGCCGTAGGGGTTTTGGGATCAACCATCAGGTTGTAGGTAAAAAGAACATCGTCGGTTGTCAGCTCCACGCCATCATCCCACTTTATGCCCTTACGCAGGGTGATGCGCAGAAGACGCCCCTCTTCCAAAACCTCATACTGCTCAGCCGCCTCGGTGGTGATATTGAGGTCCTTGTCATATTTGAGGGGTGCGGTATAGATAAGGTCCGCGACTTCGTGGGAGGCGCTATCCGTAGCAAGGGGTGGAATCAGGTTCGACGGCTCACCTATTGTCCCCATTATGATGCGTCCGCCATAGACGGGAGATTCCGGCGCAGCAGCGCTTTCCTTTTTGGTGTCGTTTTGCGGCGCAGCCTGAGTTTGCTCGGCAGCAGGCTTTTCCTCTTCAGTGCTTTGACCGCAACCAGCCAAGAAAAAGCACATCACGGCTGTGCAAAGCAGAACACGTGCAAAAACGCTAAACGGTCTAACCATGAAATAATCCTTTGTCGGTTGCGAATTTTTTCAAATCACGTATCATTCTTTAATAGGTACCAAGAACCATTGTGTCTGGAGTATGAATCAGAGCGGAGAAAAAGCCAAGCCCCTCTTGAAAAGGCTTATCTATTTGCGTATGGTTTCGGACTGCACAGAGGGCGCAAAGGGTCTTATGAGAATAGTGCGCCTGCTGCCGCAGTCCTGGGGGCGACTGCAGCAGTGGCAGGTTTGCGTATTCCGCCTGCTCCGTCGCCAAGAAGTATTCGAATTCCCAGGAGTAAAGCATACATCATGGAAACAAATGAAGAGAGCAGGGTAAAAGCCCGGCTCCAGGAGTTCATCAAAGACTCCATCCCCGAATACATCCTCGAGGGCTCGCAGTATATCGTCACCAATGGAGGCGTGCAAAAGCTCGGCCTCAAAAAAGGCGAGAACATCTGGGAGATCGAGGCCAGTATCCAAGGTGAGGATTTTCAGGTCTATTCACCTGAAATTCTGATAAACCTCAAAGATACCAATGTTTCGTACAATTGCAATTGTGCGGACTATTTCAGTGGTGTTTGCCGCCATGTCGGCGCCGCTGCGCTGAAGCTGCTTTCATCCCTGGAGACGGGCAACAAGGAGGAAGCGCCGGCGCTACCGAAAACGGAATGGCGCCAGACGTTCCGCTCCTTTTTCGCCACCGAGCCGGAACCCGAACCCGGCCGCCACTACCTGGTCTTTCATTTTCACCCCGAGGCCGGGCGCCTACAGGTCTCCTTTTTCCGCGCACGCCAAAATAAATCCGGCCTGTCCACCGTGCAAAATCCGTTGACCCTGGAACAGATTATTCGCAACCCTGATTGGAGCGAACTGTCGCCCTACCTGCCCATGGTTTCAAAACAGGTGGAGCAATATATTGGCTACGAAGGACACCGGGTAGAGATTCCTGACGGACTCATGACCTGGTTCTTCCGCTCCATCGGGAATGAATATTACCTTTTCTGGCGTGATTCCGACTCTCCTGTCCGGATTGAAAACAAGACCATGCGGCTCATGCTCAAACCCAGACTCACGGAAGACGGTCTCGGCTTTGACGTCATGCTTGGCCGCGAAGGAAAGCCCCCCTTCTCCATTCTGGGGCATGAAATTTATTTCTATGGGCACATGCCTCTGTGGGTATGCTGGAACAAAAGCTTCTACCCGGTGCAGACGGGGCTCGCGCCTTCCTTGATTCAGGAACTGGTGGAGCAACAGCCCGTTATTCCGCATGCGGATATAGCCGAGTTCCTTGATCGCGTCTGGACCCGGCTGCCAGCTTCCGACCTGCACGAGCAGGACGAATTCCTCGAGCACATGAAGCCCATCTTCGTGCCGGCGAGTTATAATCCCAAGTTGTTTCTGGATGAAGAAGGCAGCCTGCTGACCCTCCAAATCCAAAACACCTATGACACGGAGTACGGGGAGATACCTCTTCCCGGCCCCAATTCCGACCTGCAGACCGGCAGCTTTCAGTACCAGAGCAAGGGATTTTTGCTCATGCGCGACCAGACTGCAGAAGCCGAACTCACGCAGCAACTGATGGATATGAATTTCCAGGCGCGCAGCAATTCCATCTGGTTTCTGGAGCCTGAAGAAGCCATCACCTTTCTTTTGGACCACTACCCGCAAATGGTGGAGAAGTACCGCATCTACGGCGAAAAGAACCTTACTCGCTACAAGGTCCGCCTGTCGCAGCCCACCATTGTGGCCAAGCTTGAAAGCAAGGAAGAAGACAAGTGGTTCAACCTGGACCTTGCCGTGGAGTACGACGACCAGAAGGTCCCCATCGAGAAGATTTGGAAGGCCTGGACGCAGAAAAAACGCTACGTGCAGCTCAAGGACGGCTCATATACCAGCCTGCCCGAAAGCTGGTTGAAGCAGATCGCGCATAAGCTCAAGGCCTTGGGGTACGATCCCGAAAAGCCGCCGCAAAAGCAGTTCAAACAGTTCGAAGCGCCCGTTCTGGACAAGCTTTTGGAAGACCTGCCCGAGGTCACTACAGATTCCTTCTGGAACAAGCTGCGCACCAACATCCACAACTTTCAAAAAGTTGCGCATGTACCGCAGCCCAAGGGATTGCAGGCCGAACTGCGTCCCTACCAGAATCAGGGGCTGAACTACCTCAACTTCCTCCGCGAGTACGGCTTCGGCGGTATTCTTGCCGACGAAATGGGCCTGGGCAAGACCATCCAGACCCTCTCCTTTATCCAGTACCTGAAGGAAAAAGGCGCAAAAGGCCCCAACCTCATCGTGGTGCCCACTTCCGTGCTGCCCAACTGGGAGCGTGAGGCGGAAAAGTTCGTACCAGAGCTGGGGCGGCTGATCATTTACGGTACCCGCCGCGAAGGGATGTTCGTCAAGATCAAGGACGCAGACCTTGTCATCACCACCTACGCGCTGTTACGCCGCGACCTGGAGGAACTGCAAAAATACGAGTTCAACTCCATCATTCTTGACGAAGCGCAGAACATCAAGAATCCAAACACGATAACCGCGCGCTCCGTACGCAAGCTGGCTTCCAAGCTGCGCATCTGCCTTTCGGGTACGCCCATCGAGAACAACCTCTTTGAGCTCTGGTCCCTGTTTGAATTTCT
The DNA here is from genome assembly GCF_055388615.1 of Desulfovibrio biadhensis. NCBI lineage: Bacteria > Pseudomonadati > Thermodesulfobacteriota > Desulfovibrionia > Desulfovibrionales > Desulfovibrionaceae > Desulfovibrio > Desulfovibrio biadhensis. Next base: position 3,151,321 of record NZ_AP042477.1, on the reverse strand, counting down.
CATGCCGGGATTCCTTGGCTCGCAGCATTCATTCCAGCGCGGCATCGTCAAACCCATCAAGGATGGCGACGTTGAAACCCTGGATTACCTGCGCACAAGGGTCAAACCCTTTATTCTGCGGCGTACCAAAAATGAAGTGGCCAAAGACCTGCCGCCCAAGGTGGAGAACGTCTACTACTGCGCCCTGGCCGATGAACAGCTCGATCTTTACGCCTCCCTGGCCAAAAAGCTCAAGGAGCAGGTCATGCAGGACGTGGACCAGAAAGGCATTGCAAAAAGTCAGATGTCCATTCTGGACGCCCTGCTCAAGCTGCGCCAAATCTGCTGCCACCCGCGCCTGCTGAAGCTCGACATGCCCGGTGTCTCCACCAACCTGCCTTCAGGCAAGTTCGACGCCTTCAAGGACATGGTCACCGACATCATAGACGAAGGGCACAAGGTCCTGGTTTTCTCCCAGTTCGTGCAAATGCTGCACATCATCCGCTCCTGGCTGGTGATAAACAATACGCCTTTCAGTTATCTGGACGGGTCGAGCAAGGACCGTTTTGATCAGGTGGACGAGTTCAACAACAATCCCGATATCCCCATCTTCCTCATTTCTTTGAAGGCAGGCGGTACAGGGTTGAACCTCACCAGCGCGGACTACGTTATCCACTACGATCCCTGGTGGAACCCGGCCGTGGAAAACCAGGCCACAGACCGAACGCACCGCATTGGTCAGACCCGCCAGGTCTTTGCCTACAAAATGATCTGCCAGAACACGGTGGAAGAAAAAATCCTCAAGCTGCAGGAATCCAAACGCAACGTGGCCGAATCCATCATTCCCGGCCAGGAAGCCTGGAAATCCCTTACCCGCGAAGACCTCGAACAGCTTTTCGAAGTCTGATTCCCAACGCCTCCGGTTTGGATATTAAAAATCCGGCCCGGCATCCGCAAGGAAAGGATGCCGGGCCTTTTTCGTGGCGCCCTTACTTGCAGGGCGGCAGGGGAGTGAGGTCTGATCAGGAATTGTCCGCCTGTTGTACGATGATCCTTGCATCCAGAATCCTAACGCCGTCAGGATAGGCGCGGACCGGGTTGAGATCAATTTCCCGAATGCTGGATTCTCGCGCCATAAGCTGGCTGACATGAGACACCAAAAGGGCCAGGGCTTCGCAGTCGCAAGGCGTTGCTCCGCGAATGCCCGTCAACGTAGGGTACATTTTCAAGGAACGGATCATGAGCATGGCCCGTTCGGGCGTCACTGGAGCCATGGCCAAAGCGACATCCTCCAGGATTTCCACATGAATCCCTCCGAAACCGACCATAATAGTGGGACCGAACTGGGCGTCGCGCAGCCCACCGATGATGAGTTCCGGCCCATGAGGTGCCTGCTCCATCAGCAGCACCCCCTGGATCACGGCGTAAGGCACTGCAGCTTTGGCACCTTCAGTGATGGTTGTATAGGCTTCTCGCGCAGCATCGGCGCTCTGGATGTTCACGCATACACCACCCACATCACTCTTATGCAGTATGTCGGGTGATACGATCTTCATCACAAGCGGAAAGCCCAGACGATCGGCAATGTCTGCAGCCGCATCGGCGTCTACCGCCATCTCGGCCTGAAGAAGGGGGATGCCTGCGTCCTTCAGAATTTGCCGCGCCTGAACTTCAGTCAATGCCCCTTTATCCGCCGCGGCGACTGCAAGCATTTTCTTGCTTGCGACACTAACGGGGGCGCCTTGACCAAAGCCTCCGCATTTGTCCAATTGCTCAAGTATCTTTTTTCTGCGCAATATGTTTACCATTGCCCTGGCGGCCCTGTCGGGCATGTCATAGCAAGGTACACCGCTTTGCTCCAACACGCGCATTGCCTCAGGCACACCATCGCCGCCCATGTAACAAACCGTAACGGGCTTCTCGGTGTTTCGCAAAACATCTGCTGTCTTACGAGCCATTTCCACAGGATCGATGAATGTAGGGGGTACACTGAAATGTACCACTGCGTCCACACCGGAGTCCTTCAGGATGATATCCATTGCGAGGGCATGATGCTCTTCATTGGCGGCTGCGGTCATATCCACGTACCCTGGAATGTGATCCACTATCGCCATATCCGGCAACAGATCCTTCAAAGCCTCAATTGTGGCATTACTAAAGGTTGCTGAAACAGCATCACCGCTGAGTCCCAGTTCGTCCATGCCCACGATGCCGGGACCACCGGCTTCGGTGAGCACTGCAACCCTGTTTCCGGCTGGCAATGGCTGCATGGAAAGCGCTTTGGCGGTATCAAGCATTTCCGTCATAGTCAGCATGCGCTGCACGCCGGACTGGGCAAATGCTCCTTTGTAAATAGCATCGGCACCTGCCAGGGAGCCCGTATGGGAGGCCGCGGCGTTTGCACCAATGGAACTACGCCCCACTTTTAAGACGAGAACGGCTTTCGTTTCCGCCACCTCCCGGGCAACTTCCAAAAATTCCCTTGCGTTTTCAAGGCCTTCCATATACATGGCAATGACTTTGGTCGCATTATCGTCCCTATAGTAACGCAATATTTCCTGGACGGTGACGTCTTTCTGGTTGCCCACGTGCGCCCACTTGGAAAACCCCATGGGCACAGGGCTGCGGGTTGCGAATACCATCATACCTGCACCAAAAGCGCCACTTTGCGAGATGACGCTCATGCCGCCCGGAATTTTGGCAATGCCGCTGGCAAAGGTTGTATCCACACCGGTATTGACGTCAATGACGCCGACGCAATTGGGTCCCATGACCCTGAAACCACCCTCTTCTGCCGTGGCAAGTATTTCCCGCTCTAGGCAAAGTCCAGTTTCTGTTTTGGTTTCGCTGAAACCCGAAGCTACGCACACCACGGCTTTTACAGTGGCTTTTTCCTTGAGTTCCCTGAAAACACCAGGCACTGCCTTTGCCGGTACGGTGACGATGGCCAGCTCGATGTCGTCCTGGATAGCAGTCACGGAGCTATGACAAGGCCTGCCAAGAAGCGTATCCAGTTTAGGATTTACAAGATAAATTCGACCCTTGTATGTGGATTCGAGAAGGTTTTTAGCAATCTGATAGCCAGCCTTTCCCGGATCTGCGGATGCGCCCACCACTACGATGCTTTGAGCGCGGAAGAAGTGATCCAAGCCTGTATTCATTTCTGCAATTCCTGTGTTTGCAACAATACGTTGTAATTATCGTCTATCGAGACGGCCAATTCATGTCTCGTTGCAGCATCAAGGTTCCGAAAGCGCCCCTGACAGTCGAAGTATTCTTCAACAGCCCTGGGCTTCCTGATTTCCTTTGTCAGACGAAGTTTTCCGTTCACAGACTCCAAAAGTGGCCAAACCCTGCTTTCCACTGCAAGCTTGGCGACGTTCACGGATTCCTTGGCAGGAAATCTCCAGCCCGTTGCGCATGGCGTCAACACATGCAAATACGATGGACCGTCGATCTTGGCCGCTTTTGCGACCTTCTTCTCCAAATCCTTGACATGACCAGCTGATGCCGTGGCGAGATAGGGAATACCCTGGGCCAGCAGCATGCCCACGATATTCTTTTTCCCCACAAGGGCACCCGCCGGGGTGGTGGTGGTCCATGCACCAAGAGGCGTTCCTCCTGAGCGCTGAATGCCCGTGTTCATGTAGGCTTCATTGTCATAGCAAATGTATATGAATCGATGCCTGCGCTCGATGGCTGCGGAAAGGGCCTGCAGGCCGATGTCCATGGTTCCGCCATCTCCTGCAAAGGCCAGTATGTGGATGTCGTCCCTGCCCTGGACATGAAACCCTGTCTGGATGCCTGAACAATAAGCCGCAATGTTTTCCAGGTTGGATTGGAATCCGGGCACGCCAAGACCAGTTTCATCGCCATATCCCGTAAGAATGGCGGAACAACTCGGCGGAGTGAGAACCACTGTATTTCTACCCAGAACCCGTAGCGCCGTCCTTGCCACCAGTTCCATCAGGCACCCGGCGCACGTCGTCAGTCCGGAACTCAGAAGTTTGGGTTTCTCCAGGGTTGTCATGCCGTCACCTCCTTGCAGTCCACCCAGATCGACCCTGTCGGTATCTGTTTAATAGCATCAAGTTCACGCGCCTTACGCACTGTTTGCATAAAAGTCCCAGCGTGCAGGTCGCGCCCGCCCAACCCGGCGATGAAACTATAGACAGCAGGGCGCTGCTGCAGAGGATAGAGCGCAGTTTTCACTTCTAGGGAAAGCGGCCCTTCGGACCCCAGCCCCCAGGAGCGGTCAACCACCGCCACACAACCTGTGCCAGCCAATGCATCCCGAACGGCGGCATATGGAAATGGGCGGAAAAGAGTGATCTTTGCAATCCCCACTTTCATCCCTTCTTTGTTCATTGACGCCGCGGCTTCAACCGCGGCCCCAAAACAAGACCCCAGAGTGACGAGAATCATGTCCGCTCCCTCGCAATTCACACATTGCACGGGAGAGTATTTGCGTCCGAATTGACTATCATATTTTGCTCCTACCTCTTGAAAGACACCGAGTGCGTTTTCCAGCGCCTTTTGCTGCCGGTATTTCAATTCTGTGAATGTGGATGCGGAGTTGAGCTGATTGATGGTCATTGGATTGTCTGGATCCAAAACCACCTCTCCAGGTTCAAAAGAAGGCAAAAATGCGTCCACTGCCTCCTGCTCGGGTACATCCACCACGCTGGTGGCATGGGAAACGAAGAAACCGTCCTGACAGATCATCACGGGCAGACGCACCTCTTCCGCAAGTGCATAGCCCAATATGATAAGATCAAGAGACTCCTGTGCGCTGGCTGCGTACAGCTGCAACCAGCCCATATCCCGCTCCGCCATAGAGTCGGAGTGGTCTGCCTGTAGCGACCACGGACTCGGCAGGCTGCGGTTGGATATGCCCATTACGACAGGCAACCTGTTACCCGCCGCAACGCCAACGATCTCATGCATCAGCGCCAGCCCTGCACCGGCAGTAGCTGTGAATACCCGCACGCCCGTAATGGCTGCGCCGACGACGGCGCTCAGGGCCGAATGCTCGGATTCCACCGCAATGTAGCTGGCGTCCAGCCTGCCCGCTGCAATGTCCACCGCCAATTCTTCCACAATGGGTGTCTGCGGCGTTATAGGATAAGCCGCCACCACTTTCGGTCGTGCGAGACGCGCGCCATAGGCGATGGCCTTGTTTCCATCAAGTGCGTATTTCATTCGCGCTCTCCTTGTCCGTCTGCTGCACTTTCCAGAAGCAGAGAAATGGCCTGCTTGGGGCATACTGTCGTACAAATGCCACACCCTTTGCAGTACACATAGTCAATCACAGCCGGGCAATCCTTCTCGCAGACTATAACCCCCAGGGGGCAATAATTTTCGCAGATACCGCATGAAATGCACTGATCTACAGCTACGACAGGTCGCTCAAGACGCCATGCACCTGTATGCGTGTCTGCAATTTTCCTTGCCGTTATGCCGCACAGGGGACAATCCTGATTAGCCATGGAGCACCGTCCTTTCATATGCCAATTGCACACACTTCTGATTCTTTTCGACAAGGCGTTCTGGCAATGCTTCCGCCATTGCTTCAAGCAAGGCATCCAGCCCAACGAGTACGGTTGTACGGACGAATGCGCCAAGCATCGCAGCGTTCGGGGGGACATTCCCTATACATTCTTTGGTTACTGACCAGGCATCCAACACCCCGACACGACCAAAAGCGCGATACACGGCAGCATGACCGGAAGACCAGATATCACCCGAAGCATTCAGCACCAGGACCGCGCCTTGCTTGATGCCCTCCTCAGGCATGATCCCCAGATCCATAAGCGTGCTGTCGAACATGACGACGGTATCCGGCTCGTACACATACGTATGAGGCAGAATGGGAAAGGCATCGATTCTTGCGTACGTAAATACAGGAGCGCCTTTCCGTTCTTGGCCGAAACTGGGTATTGCCTGCGCGTAGAGATTCTCCTTGATCGCAGCGCCAACAAGAATCTTTGCAGCCGTTACAGCGCCCTGTCCGCCGCGGCTCAGGATTCTGATTTCATTCATGAGAGTTTCTCCTGCTTCTTAGGGAAAAAGACATCTACGGCTGCAGCAGACGCAGGGCGCGTCAACAGGCTCAAGGCGACGATGATGACGATAGAAAGCACGAGTCCTGGAAAAATGGGGTGGACAGCCTTGAGCTCGGTGTGCCCCATTTCAATAAGGATGGCCCACAATGCCGTGCCGCAGAAACCGGCAACAGAGGACCACAAAGCAGCTACAGGAGTAGTTCTCTTCCAGGTCAGCCCCAGCAATATGGGCATGGCAAACGCTGCACCGGACAGCGCCACTGCGTAGGAGACAATGGTAAGAATGAGCGTGGGCGTATTCAAAGCGCCCAGCAGGGCAATAATTCCCACTCCCAAGAGGGTAAACTGCGAAGCGCGGAGATAAAACTTCTCCGATTTTTCAATGCCGCGCGGCTCATAATACGTTTTGCGCAGAAAATCATGAGCAATGGCCGCCCCTGAAAGCAACAGCAGCGAAGACACCGTGGACATAGAGGCTGCTGCCACACCTGCCAGGGCGAATGCTTCCCAAAAAGGCGACAGATATGTTGAAATTAGTACAGGCAAAGCCTGGTCCGGGTTACCGAGATTATCCCACACCAGGATGCGGGCGGCGCCCCCCAGAAAAACTATGGAGCTGAAGAAAATGAGCACCAGAACCAGTCCCCAGGCCGTGGCACGTTTTGCGGTGCGCACATCTTTGGCCACATACATCTTGGTCACGAATTCGATACGGGTAAAATAGGCGATAAACCAGACGAGATACCAGGTCAGAATACCTGTCCAGCTCCATGAACCCGTGATTGTTGTCCACTTGGGGTCCAACGTATTGAGGGTGGCGGCCATGCCGCTTATTCCCCCGACCTTGGGCATGACAACCACCAGCAATGCGCCGATACCGACAATCATGAACAGCCATTGAACAATATCCGTCCAAATGGCCGCCATCATGCCGCCGATTGTTGTATAAAACACAAATATACTGGTCGTAATGATGAGCGCCCAAGTGAGGTTCAAGCCCGACAGCTGCATGACGACGACGCCCATGGCCTTTGTCTGGGCAATAAGTGAAACCACGGCTGCCACCAGCACGACAAAGGCGGAAAACTGGCGCATTGCAGATGACTCATAGCGTGCACCCAGAAAATCCGGCAATGTAAACCCGCCGAAATTCCGCAATTTTTCCGCCATAAAAAACAACACGACAACAAAACCCAGTGCAAAGCTCAGATTATTCGTCGTGATAGCGCCCCATGAACCGATGGCTCCGGCGCCGCCTATCAGGGATCCCCCATGCATAATAGAAACAAGGATTGCTATGGCCAGAATGGGCACGCCAAAATTGCGATCAGCAACCCAAAAAGCTGTTGTTGAATGTTGGAGACGTGCCGTCACTAATCCAATTGCAACCATAATTGCGAGGAAAACACAGAAAATTATCATTCCTGTGGTCATTGGCTTGCTCCTTACTTTTTACTCCGTGTGGCAAAAATGAGCCAAAATGCAATTACAAATGGAATTATCCAAAGAAACATAACCGTTTCAATCGGAAAATTCATAATCATAGAACTTCTCCTATTGCTCATCAAAAGAAGACTGATCGCTGCCACGATGAAGAAGCCAAACCAATTTCATCAAAAAAAGTATCATCTCAAATTTAGATTTGACTTGTATCTTTTAATGAGCATGCTTGTATTCACGTTAACAATGCCTCTGATACTGTAGACTTTGTCACGTAAAAACGTTGCCAATTCATCGTTGTTCCGCACATACGCATGGACGTGGAGTGTAGTATTGCCAGTCATCTGATATACAATGCTAACTTCAGGATATTCCGACAATTGCATACCAATTTTATCCAGCATATCCGGCTTTACTTCAATTTCCAGGAACAACGGCGATCCATATCCAAGAGATTTTGCGTTAATAACTGCAGTAAATTCTATGATTTCATCAAACACCATCCTGTTTATTCGTTCATTGACAGCTGTTCGCGATATCCCGACCATTCTTGCAATCTGAGCGACTGGAGTACGACCGTCATGAAGAAGTATTTTGATTATTTCATAATCAAGCCCATCAACATTTGAGCCGTCAGTCATTTCGACGAAGCCGACAATGTGCCCTTTCATTTTGCTCTCCATTTCGCTGTGTTTTTAGTTATATCGAACACTCTTGAGTTAAATACATTACATTCAGCAACATATTCTTCAATTTTAATGACACTTTGGAAACAATGACTAGAGAAAAAATGCATTTTTTCGCAGCATTTATTTTGTACACGGCGCATCTGATACAAAGTAGCGAAGCGCGAATGACAAAAGAAACGAATGATCTCAATCTGACAGACAAGCAGCATAAGTTTTGAAATAAAAACAATAACATTGCTGAAGGGAGGATTTTGTGCCCGGACGAGCAAAAACCGATCCAATATTGTAGGCAAATTGCTGAGTGCTAAAAACACTACAAGAAATGAGAAACAATCAGTTCAGTTGCCCGGTATCCTTGGGGGGATACCGGGCTGCCACTGGGAGACCCAGAACGGGTCATTAGGGGGGAGGGAGATATGATTACGGCGTGGTTAAGCCGACGCCAGTGATCTGCGGAGAATGGCCAGAGTGGCCTGCTGTTGCTTTTTCTGTGCAAAAGGGGAAACCACCAGGGTTCGTGTGGCCCCCATGATGGTGGAAAAGACTGCAAGGTTGAATGTATCGAGGTCTACAGGAACGCCATCGCCATTGACTGAAAGCGGTTGTACGCTGCCGTCTTCTATCCCTTGCTCCAGAGCCTTGCGCAAAAGTCCCATCATTGCGCGCATCTTCCAGACCAACTCTTCACTGGTCAGCTCCGGCCTACTGACAGAAAAAGGTGAAAGTTTGACCAGCACCAGATAGGCGCTGCGCCGTTCCATGGCAAACGCCATGAATGTACGGGCATAAGCGGTGGCTGCATCAATACCAGTATTTTGACCTTGAATGCCCTTTTCCAGTTCTTCTATGAACTCATCCAGGACCTCCAGACCGCATGTTACGAACAACGCGGCTTTGGTCTTGAAATGATGGGTAATCAGGCCAGCAGCATGCCCTGCGGTGGCGCCGATGTCTTTCAAAGAGGTAGCTTCGTAGCCCCGTTCGCCAAAAAGCTCTATGGCTGCACGGAGTATGCGGTCTTGACTCGTCATCCGGGTCTCCTCACCTGGTCATCCAGCCAGACATCCTGCGTTACTTCCCGGCAGGAATGTCTTCTTGCTCTTGGTTGGTCAACCAGCCAATGTATTCAAGTAACTTTACCCTCCCCTGGAGTCACCTGTCAATCGACAAACACATAACTTGCGAGGGGTGATATTTACCCGGCCTTCAACGACTGCACCTTTCTTTTCCTGACTCTCTGGGCTACAAAGCCTTCCTTTGCAGCCTCATTTTAACCAGAGAGATACTTGTTTCCATGCCTACAGTCTCATCCGATGACGCCTCCATCCGTACTGCCGGCCTTATCAGCGGCGCAGCTGCCTATTTCATGTGGGGGGTGCTTCCCGTCTACTGGAAGTCCCTGCTCGCCGTTCCTCCACTGGAACTCATCTGCCACCGGGTTGTCTGGTGCATGGTTTTTCTTGCAATCGGGCTGACTCTGCAACGCCACTGGCGCCTGGTGCTCAACCTTTGGGGGCAATGGCGCACCCTTGGCCTGCTTGTTTGCAGTGCTTCTCTTGTGGCGGTGAACTGGTTCGTCTATGTCTGGGCCGTGAATAACGGGCATGTGGTTGAGGGCAGTCTTGGCTATTACATCAACCCGCTTGTCAATGTTTTGCTTGGCTTCCTCTTTTTTCGGGACAAGCTGAATCGGCTGCAAAACCTTGCCATCTTTCTTGCTGCAGTGGGGGTGGCCATCAGTGTGGCGAGTTACGGCGCCCCTCCGTGGATTGCTCTGACCCTGGCTTTTAGTTTTGGATTCTACGGGCTGGTGCGCAAGGTTGCTCGCGTGGCCCCTATTCCCGGGCTCTTTGTGGAGACATTTCTACTCAGCTTTCTGGCCGGCGCCTACATCATCATGCAAGAGGCTGCCGGCAGCGGAGCCTTCCACATACTGAGCGGTTGGAAGATCCCTCTGCTCATGTGTTCCGGAGCTGTAACGGCATTGCCCCTGCTCTGCTTTGCCTATGCCGTGCGCAGGCTGCGACTGGCGACAATGGGCATCCTGCAATATCTGGCGCCAACCCTGATGCTGCTGCTCGGCACCATCGTCTATGGCGAGCCATTTGGCACGACCCGCATCATAACTTTTTTCTTCATCTGGTGCGCTGTCGCGCTGTATGTTGCGGATGGGCTCATTCTCTACCGAAACGAACACCGCTTGTTGGCCCGGGCCCGCAAGCAATGACCCAATAAAAACCCCCGCTCCGAAAAATACGAAGCGGGGGCGTCTTTATACTGCTCTTCTACAGGGCTGCCTTAAAAAGGTCGCAAAGCACCCAAAGGGTGGGCCCTTTTCAAAGAATACAGGTCTTAGTCGAAGGCCTGCTCCACTTTCCATGCTTCCCAAACCTTACCCACCAGGTCTACGCCCGGCTTGAGGGTGGGCTTGCCCGGCCGCCAGCCGGAAGGAGTGGCTTCGCCGCCCTTGCTGTTGCGCACCACCTGATAGGCCTGAATCTGGCGCAGGGTTTCGTTGACATTGCGCCCCACAGGGGGTGTCAGGACTTCAAAGCCCACGACAACGCCATCAGGGTCGATGAGAAAACGACCGCGAACGTCAACGCCAGCGTCTTCGTCATACACGCCATAAATCTGCCCGACCTTGCCACCGGCGTCGGAGAGCATGGGGAAGGGAATCTTACCGCCACTGACCATCTTGGACAGCTCGTCATCCACCCACATCTTATGCACAAACATGCTGTCCGTGCTCATGGAAAGCACCTGTACGCCCAGCTTTTCGAATTCGGAATTCTTCTCGGCGACCGCCGAGACTTCGGTAGCTCAGACAAAAGTGAAGTCACCGGGGTAGAAGCAGAGCACCACCCATTTTCCCAGGTGATCGGAAAGCTTCACGGAAGTGAAGTTGCCGTTGAAAAATGCCGGCGCCTCGAAATCAGGCGCTTTTTTTCCAATTCTGACCATGGATTGGCCTCCTTTGCTTTGCACAACTTCAGGCTTCTGCTCTGCCGCCTCGGGAGCTTCTGGCTCCCCGACAACACCGCCCGTAGGTCTCGAGCAGCCAACAGGAGTTTCTTCAGCCATATTTTCATACCTCCAGATGTCCTGAATATTTCTATGGCTAACCTCAAACTTAATAGACACTATCTATGATTTTGGACAAAAAAGCATCCCCCCAGACAATAAAAATTAGCCGGGGGGATAAATAAATCTGATAGGTCACGCAAAGCGCAGATAGCGGGTCATGTCCTGCCCCAGCATGCGGCGCAGGTCGGAGAGGTCTTCCTCCTGGGCGGCGGCAATAAGAAAAGCAAAGACACAGTAGCTTTTATAATCCACAGGGCGCAGTTCCAGGGGTTCGTTGAATTGCGCCAGAAAGGCATCATAGTCAACACTTTCGATGGTGCTTCTGTCCAGTTCCGAAGGCAGATCCGCAACAACCAGCGCCCAGACCTTGCCCTTGCGCTGCTCCAGAATTGTACCCCACTGGGGGGCGCGCCCTTCGAGATAATACTGGTAGGGGTCTATGCCATAGGCATGATAGGCAATATCCGTGCAGCACCATCCTGCAAAACGCATGGGGTTGAGTTCAATGGGAATGACGCCCCGCTCCGGATCGACCCGCAACTCTGCGTGCACGGGAAAATTGCGCAACCCTGCGCGCTCTCCAATGGTTTGCAGCAAAGAGGCAAAAGGCTCGCGCCATTTTTCGATGATGCTGGCCGATGTCATATAGACCCTGTCGCTGACGTCCTTTGCCGAGGCAAAGAGATGCCCCAGGATATTCAACACGGTAACATTCCCGTCGGCATCGTAGTATGCGTCCACGGCAAACTCTTCGCCCTGGATACAATCCTCTATGAGAAAATTTCCAAGGTCGAGCACCTGGGCCGGGTACATGGCGCGGGCGTCAGCGGCCTCTTTTGTCACGGACGATACGGCCTCGTTCCAGTCTTCTGCGCGCTCCACCACCCGTACTCCCAGGCTGAAAAACCCTACAGCCGGCTTCAAAACCAGGGGGAAACGCAGTTCAGCTGCATCGATACCAGCCAACGCCTCAAGCTTTGCGCCCCTGAATTGGTAGTTTGGATACCGATCCGCCAGCAATTCGCGCATCCTGAGCTTGTTTTTGAACACATCTATCTTATCCGGCAGGGAGCAGAAGCCAAGGTTGGCGTCAATCCAGTCAATAGCATTTTCCGAGTTTGCGTAAATGCGCGGGATGCTCCCCTGCTCTTTGGCCAAGCGCACGAACTCGCTGTCCGAGACCAATCTGGCTGCACGCCCTGCAAGGGCTTGGCGGGCGGTCTCGTTGTCCAGCACGGGAACCTCTGAATTGACGATGGAGTCTTTCAAAAAATCAGACACATAAGGTTTATCAAGTATGATCATGGAACCGTCCTTGGCTTTATTTCCCTATATTTTTATAGACGAAAGCCAAGGCTTTTACGCCAGATGCATCATAATTCCAACCAGGAATTCATCCCGTTTCCACACATCATAGTAACCAGCTGACATAAAATGCAATTGCATTGCAATGCGAAGCAGCGTACCACGCCTGAACACCCTGACAATCATCATGAATCGAACACGCCCAATGCCTATGCCAGAAAAAGCCATTTCAATAACGCCCCCAAAATCGCAAACATACATTCTGCTTGTATTAAGCATGGCGTTATGGGGGGGCACCTGGGTGGCAGGGCGCATTCTGGCCCAGAGCATGAGCCCCATGAGTGCTGCATTCCTGCGTTTTCTGTTTGCTTCGGGATTTTTGCTGGCCCTGTCCTGGAAACGTACAGGTCAATTGGTGTTGCCCACCTGGCGCCAGATACCTTCGGTTCTATTTCTGGGGGCCACAGGGGTTTTCCTTTACAGCTTCTTTTTCTTCAATGGATTGGAAACGATCACGGCCGGCCGCGCCGCCCTCATCGTGGCCTGTATCCCCGTCTGCATTGCCGCGGTTTCAGCGATCTTTTACAAAGAATCCTTCGGCGCAGTGCGCATCGCAGGCACGTTGCTCTCACTCGCCGGGGTGGCCATGGTCATCTCGGACGGCTCCCCCCTGGAGCTCATAAGAGGTGGGATTCGCAAGGGCGACTTGTACATTCTTGGCTGCGTGGCGTCATGGACGGCTTACTCTCTGGGAGGTAAGGCGACCATGCGCACGCTTTCGCCACTCTATTCAGTAACATGGTCATGTGTGTTTGGGGCGCTGCTTCTGCTCCCCGCTGCCCTGGCGTCTGGTCTGACGCACGAGGCCATGGCGGCCACCCCCCTCGATTGGCTGTGCATCGTCTACCTGGGCGTGCTCGCCACCGGCCTGGCATACTGCTGGTACTATGCTGCAATCCAATCCCTGGGCGCTTCCAGGGCCGGCATTTTCATCAATCTGGTGCCTGTATTCGCAGTTATCCTCGGCTTTCTGCTGCTGGCCGAGCCCATCCACCTGTCACTGCTTGTAGGGGGCATGATGGTAGTCGGGGGCGTCTGGCTGACCAACCGCCCCTGACCATTTATTGCCACATTGCGAGACTACAAGGCATCGCCAAAGCCAGAAGACTGCGGTACGGGCTGCGGTGCAGGGCTCTGCTGCATGCTGCGGGGCTGCTGGTGCGTGTAGTCCCACCCTTGCGGGGGTGTGTTGTGCACCTTATTGTCATTCGGTCTTGATATAACATCCTGATATTCAGTAAGATATGCGCCATACACCCACCCCTGTGTAAAGCCGTCCGCATACTGTTGCGTAGGGGGGCGACGGACCTGCAGCCAGTTGCCCGAGCGCTGCATGACCTGCACGGCCTCGCCACGCTTGAGCACTGCCAGGATGCGATCCTTGGTAGATGGCCCGCTGCGTACGTTCAATCGATAGGCGGTAACGTACTGCTCGGAATACTGGTACTGGGTACTGGGCGCAGGCGCAGGGGCCAACGGCACCGGTCTGGGCCGCTGACAGGCAACGGTCATAAGCAACAGAAAAAGCAGCGCCAGAGGGATGCTTTTTGCCATCAATTTCGTGTTCGTATTCATTTTTTCATACATAATAGTGCCTCGCTTCGTTGCAGCCGATGCACATCAAAACGCCATGCACGGCCGGTATTCTTCCATCTAAAAGAAATAGCACACTTCCAGAGTTTCACTCAAGTCGCCTACATTGGCAGAGGGGCCACGGAAAAATCTTTTTTGCCCCCTCCCGCATGTTGCCGCCACATGGTCTTGAACGCATGCTCCAAGTGGCGCGCAAAGCGCTCTCCGTTGCAGAGCGGCGATGCCAACAACCGTTCGCGCAAGGTGCTGTGCACAACTGAAAGACCTTCAAGGTCACGGGAAACTTCTTGCGCGCGTTTCAGGTATTTTTCGGGCGTATCCACACACCAGTCTGCCAATCCCACCGCCGTAAGGTGGCTTGCAGCGTGCCGGCCGGCGAACGTGCTCCCTGTCATCCCCAGGACGGGCACGCCCATGGCAAGGGATTCAAGTGTTGTAAGGCCGCCGCTGTAGGGAAAGGGATCCAGAGACACGTCCACCTGGTGATACAATTCCAGAAATGCCTTGTTCGGACGCCCTCCTAATAATTCCAAACGCTGCGCCTCTATTACCTGCTCGCGAAAGACCTTGAAAATATTGTCCCGCAAGGCCGCTTCCCCAAGATGACGGTTTGCCAGCAGCAACCTGCTGCCGGGCACGGCGTGCAACACCTCGGCCCAGAGGGCAAGCACCCCCCTGTTCAGCTTGGGCATGCCGTTCAGGCAGCCGAAGGTCACATGCCCGGTCTTGGCGGCCGCCAACTCTCCAACAGGGGGCAGATGCTCAGGAGGAGCATAAGACACATAGCATTCCGGCAGCATGGCCAGGGCCTCGCAGTAGAAGGGACTGCTCTCGGGCGGCGTCTGCACCCTGTCAGTCAGCAGATAATCCATGGTTTCCAGGCCTGTTGTCCCCACATACCCTGCCCATGAAACCTGCACAGGGGCGGCGCGCCCTGCAAAAAGGGCGAAGCGGTTGTCCTTTGTCTGACCAGCCAGATCTAGAAGGATATGCACGCCATCTTTCCGGATGCGTTGGGCGAGGTCCGAGTCATCCATTCCGGCAATTTCACACCAGGCATCGGCGCCTTTGCGCAGGCGGCGGGTCACAGCATCATTGGCCGCCTTTTCCCCGTCAGCGTAGCAAAAAATTTCCAGCCTCTGGGGGTCGTGCGCCTCCACCCAAGGCAACATGAAATACCCGACAGGGTGGCTGCGCAAATCCGGCGAAAGCAAACCGATGCGCAACGTTTCTGGCTCGTTGGCGTATTCAAAGGAAGGGGGGGCATCCTGGGCCTGATTCCAGGGGGCAAGCAGCTCTTGATGGAGCCGCAACAGCTCTTTTTCGTGCTGTCCGGGCAGGTATTGCTGCCCCATAAGTGCTGCGCTGACAATCACGGGATTCTCGGGCGCCAGTTTGCGCGCCTTGCGATACAGCCGTGCAGCCTCCAAGGGGCGCCCTTGCTGTAACAAAGCATTGCCAAGGTCCATACAGGTTTCAGGAGCAGAATCGCCCTGCTCCATGGCGCGAACAAAGGCTTCCTGCGCTGCGACGGGGCGTCCAGCCTCCAATAGCGCCAGCCCCAGATTATATTCACCGTGGGGCAAGGTGGGGTCCAGTTGCAACGCTTCCTGCATGAGTGCTGCTGCAGCTTCGGCGCGCCCAGTCTCCAGGGCCAGAGCGCCAAGCAAGAGCCGGGCGCGAGCATGGTCGGGATGGTGCGTCAGCAGTTCAAGGTAGAGCTTTTCTGCGGAGACAAAATCTCCCTTTTCATGCGCCGCTTCCGCCCTGGCGAGTATTTGCGATACGGCCTCGGCCATGGCGTCAGCGCTCCTCGAGATATTCCAGCTCATTCGCCAACATGCGCGTCATTGGATAATGACGTCGAAAGGCACGGGCGGCTTCCAGACGCAACCTCTCGCGCTCCTCCCTGTTGGCCAGCATATGCCGGCACCCTTCCGCCAGACGTTTATACGGCCATTGGGAAAGAGGAGCTTCAGGATATGGGGAGGCGCCGCATTGCTCGCTGCACACAAACACGGCGTTGTTGAATAGATAGGAAATGCGCACCGACTCCAAAACCTGCATGGAGAACTGGTGGACATTTAAAACAATGGCAGCCCTGCTTATGGCAGTGTCGCGTTCCTTACCGTACACGCCAAACAAGGTCTGCACCCTCAGACCGCTTGCGGCCAGGTCGTTTAGCACCTCTTTTCTGCGCGATGAAAGCGCCCCATAAAAGAGAACGTCGATATCCTTTTTTTCCGGCGGCAGTTGCGGAATGCGCTCCAAAGCCGGATGCCAGCCCAGAGGCAGATGTCTTGCCGCGATGCCTTTGCCATCCAAAAAGGAAACATTTTCTAAAGAATAATCCCACACGGCGTAAGCGCCTTCTAACAGTTCCAGCATTTCTTCGGAAAAAAAGCCCTCATTCTCATGAAGCTGTTCAAGCTGCCATGGAATGTAGCGAATGCCCTGCAGCGGGGAGAAATCCTCCAGGAAAGCGCACCCCAGCAAAATGTTCACCGCTGCAGGTTCGATGCTGTTGCATCCAAAACTGCATGCCACGCCAAGAGAGCGCAGGCTTTGCTCCAAAAGCAACGCAGCTTCGGCAAAGCACATGGCATGGGGCTGATTTTCCGGGGCAAAAAGGCACACATGATAGTGCATGAAATATGGTCTCCCAATCAGGAAGGGATTGCAACGCCACGATGTACGCACCCCGAAATATGTCTTCGGGGTTTCCATAGTCACGGGCTTGGCGTATCATTTGTCCATGCTATCGCCAACTGCACATTCACACGACATTCCCTTGCGACTCCTGTTTTTTGTATTGCTGGCATTCTTTGCCCTGCCGCACTTGGTTTCTGCGCAAGAAGCCACCACCCCGCAGTCACAAACAGCATCGCCCGAACTCCAGGCAAGCATGCTGCGCCAAGGTCTTGCCGCACTCGAAAGGGGCGATTCAAAAGCCGGCTACGAACTGATTGCCCCCTTTGCCCTGCAAGGCGACCCAAGAGCCCAGTATATTATCGGCCTGCTTTACGAACGCGGCCTGTTTTTGCCCCAAAGCGCCGGTTCCGCCCGCCGCTGGTATACCCTGGCAGCAGAACAGGGGCATTCCGGCGCACAGAACAATCTGGGACTGCTGCTCAAGGCGCAGGACACGCCGCGCTCGCGTATCAGCAGCTATGCCTGGCTCTCTCGCGCCTCCAAACAGGGGTATGCAAAGGCGCGCCAGAACCTTGAACTTCTGGCTACGGAACTCCCGGAGGTGGAGCAGGACGCCGCAGAACGTCTCGCCACCGACTGGCAACCCAAGACCTGGGCAGAAATGCTTGAGGAACTGGGCCCTGAAATTCTGCCCTCTTTGCCTGGGCAATCGGCGCTCCCCACAAGTGATTCCACTGGCGCTACCAATGATACAGCCCCCGAAACGTCAGATTCATCCGAGAAGGCGGCGGGACAAGCCACGGCGCCCCCTGCTGTGCAAGCTGCCCCTCTGCATGCTGCAATAGCAATTGCCCCTGAAAGCGCCGACCCTTTGCGCGAAAAAGGGGACCTTGTGCTTGCGCAACATTGTTACGCCCGCCTGGTTGAAAATGCGCCGCGCCCTGCAAATCAGACTGGCAGTGATTGGGGAGGCACACTGCGCCCGGGGCTGGCCCAAAGTTGGACAGCAGAGGAAAATTCCAGGGGGGAAGTCGAGGCCTACGTGTTCACCCTCCGAGAAGGGGCGCACTTCCAAAATGGTTCCCCGGTGACAGCGGACGATGTGGTTTTCAGCTTGCAACGCATGCTGCAACCGAACCTGGAGAACGACAGCTCGGGGTTGATGCTTTTCATACAAGGCGCGCGTGAATATCTGGAGGGCGCCACCGAAAAGGTTTCCGGCCTGGAAATCATAAATGCCAGGACAATACGCATATCACTGCACACGCCTTATGCGGGATTTCTCGCCGCCCTTGCCCACCCACGCGCAGCCATTGTGTGCCGCGCTTTTGTGGAGCAGCAAGGCAAGGAATACGGCGCCACCCCAGAAAAAACATGCGGCAGTGGACTCTACCGTTTGGAGTCATGGGAAAAGGGAGAAAAAATATGGCTTGTGCGCGAAAAAAATGCCGGCAGCAATTCCCTGGCGCCTAATGAGGTAACGCTTCAGATAACGCCAGATGCAGACAAGGGTTTGGAGCTTTTTGTAGAAGGCGAGATTGACTACCTTGATACTGCTGTCTACCCCTCCCTCGCTCAGAAGCTAGCCCCCCTGGCAAAGGCAGATAAGCAACTGCATTTGCTCAACGCCCCCCGTTCGAGCATGTACTTTCTGGCGGTGAACAATGCCGCTGCGCCCTTTGATTCCCTGCTCACACGCAAGGCTCTTCAACTGGCCATAGACCGGCGTGCAATGTTTGATCTGGGCGGCCCCGGAGCAGCCTTGCTCCAAGGGGTGCTGCCACCAGGGGCGCGCTGTTTTTCCCTTTTGCCGGGCAAGCTAGCGCAAAATCAGGAAATTGCAAAAGAATTCCTTGCCCAGGCAGGCCATCCTGATGGCGTTACGCTGCGCCTGGCCGTTGCAGCAGACAGGGGAGAACCCTTCACATCCCTGGAACAACACATCAAGGCATCCGCTGCAAGCGCAGGAATCAATGTGGAGCTGGTCCCCATGTCATTGGCAACGTTCCAAGATCACATGACACGGGGAGAATTGCACGCCTACGTTGGTGCATGGAGCGCTGTCATCAACGATGCCGATGCATTTTTTCACCCGTTCTTCAGCACCCGCGCCACTGTCGCACGCTCCATCCGCTATGGAAATGGCGCCATGCGCACCCGTGTTGCGCGCGCAGCAAAATACGCCGACCAGACCAGACGCTGCGAAATGTATCACGAACTGGGGCGTATCATTACGCAACAGGATGCAGCATGGCTTCCCCTTTTTGCTCCAGGACGCTCAATACTCCTTGGAAAGCGGGTGAACTCCATGAGTCTGCCATGGGATGGCACTGCAAACTTGCCTTTTGAAACGTTCCGCTTTCATTGACAACAGATCGTTTCTTGCAATAAATGTTTAATTACAATTGACAACAGACGTTGTAAAAGCCTGATTGTTCGCCTGCATCTTCAGGCCACAATAAGTGAGACCACATGCCTTCAAAAAAGACGCCCTCGCGTTCCCTGCCCCAGAGCATGGAGGAACGAGCCAAGGAGATGCAGGCGCTTCTGGACAAGATGTCGACCACCATGGCCGAATCCAGAATCAAAATGGGGCGCAATATCCGTATCTCCGACGACGAATACAAGGCGCTGCGGGACTTCATTTACGACCGTAGCGGAATTTCAATTCCTTCCACACGCAAATACCTGCTGGAAAACCGCCTTGGTCCCCGGCTCAAGGACTTGAATCTGGAATCCTTCTCAGATTATTTGAATTACCTGAAAAAGGACCCGCAACGTAACAAGGAAGAGGGGCGGCTATTCGAACTCGTCACCACCAATGAAACGAGTTTCTACCGCAATACCGCTCAATTGGATGCTCTGGAGCAGACCATTCTCCCGGAACTGATTGACAAGAAACGCAAGGCCAAGGACCAGAAGCTGCACATTTGGTCTGCCGGTTGTTCCACGGGGGAGGAACCCTACACCCTGTCCATCATCCTGCACGAACTGCTGCAAAGTGAGTTTCCCCGCTGGCGCATCACCATTGCAGCGCACGATATTTCCGACGCGGTTCTGCAAGCTGCGAAAGAGGGCGTCTATACCGAATACTCCCTACGCACCACACCGGAATCCATCATAAAAAAATATTTCGATAAACGCGATGACCGTTTCATCATCAAACCGGAAGTGCGACGCTGTATCAAATTCGGGAAAATAAACCTCAATGACGATGCGCAACTCCGCCGCACTGAACCAGCAGACATAATTTTTTGCCGCAATGTCATCATATATTTTGACACGGCCATGAAAAAGCGCCTGATCCAATCCTTTTTCGACCGTCTCTTGCCGGAGGGATACCTTTTTATAGGCCACTCCGAATCACTGCATTCCTTATCCGAAGCCTTTACTCCAAGGTACTTTCCAGGCGCTATCGTCTACAAGAAACCTCATGGAGGCAAGTTGTGAAAACCCTGCCGCTGGAAGAACTTGAGACAGGTATGGTCCTGTCCAACGATGTTCAGACACCAGACGGTCGTGTGCTGCTCAAGCGCGGGACGGCGCTGAGCCAGGAAAACATAGAAAGTCTGCAAACCCGCGGCGTCATGACCGTCCAGATAGAGACCCCCAAACCTCTATCGCCCCCCATGAGCACGGAAGAGGAATTGGCGCTTTTGGAAGCCAGCCAGACATACGTGCACCCTCTTTTCCTTTTTGCAGACCATGGCAACCCGATTATTCAGGAGCTTTACAGGCAAACGCTGCTGCGGACGGCAGCCTCCATGCACAAGGGGTTCACCCCTCCTCCCAAACGGCGTGAAGACGCTGACGCTGAAAAAATGCGGGATCTTTTCCAGAAGGATCAGGGGACACCGGAAGATGTGGTGCTCCACGAAGTGCAGCTGGCCTCGTTTCCGGACGTGTATTTTCAAATCGTCACGGTGTTGCGCTCCCCCACATCTTCGGCAAAGGAAATCGCCGAGGTCGTCAGCCGTGACCCCAGCCTTTCGGCAAAGCTTCTGAAGCTCGTGAACTCACCTTTTTACGGTTTTCCTTCGCGTGTGGATTCGCTGCCCCGCGCCGTTGCCCTTGTCGGTGGCAATGAACTCAGCACGCTGGCTCTGGGAATTTCCGCAATAAACGTGTTCAAGGATATTCCCCCGGAGCTCATCGACATGCGTACGTTCTGGGACCATTCCCTGCGTTGCGCCATTTTCGCCAAACTCATTGCCGGGCAATGCGACAAGGCCAACCAGGAGCGCCATTTTGTTGCTGGCCTGCTGCACGATATCGGCAAGCTGCTGTTATACAAAAAGCTGCCCTACGCTTCCGCACAGGCCCTGGTCTATTCCAGAGAAAACGGCGTGCCTGAATTTGAATCTGAAAACACCGTCATTGGCTTTGATCATGCCCGCATCGCCATGTTGCTGGTACGCGAATGGAACTTCCCCACACAGTTGGAAGAAAGCATCGGCCAGCACCACATGCCTGCAGATACTGGAGAAATTGGGGCAAGCATCGTGCATGCCGCAGATATTCTGAGCATTGCATCGGCCATTTCACACGGCAAAGGGCGCGTTCTGCCTTCACTCGAAGCAGCAGCGTGGAACAGGATAGACCTGCAACCTGACCAATTGGGCGAACTTTTCCAAAACAGCGATGTCCTCATGGAGCAGCTTTCAGGCGTTTTCATACGATGAGAACAGCCGGCCTGTCCGGTAAAAATCCAAGGGTCGGGCCATGCCACTTCGTCAAATCGAGATTTTCCTTCCGGCAGAAAAGCTGGAGACGCTGCTTGATGAATTGAAAAGCGATGCAGAAGACCTCCTGCATTGGAGCGCTGTCATAGAAAACGACATCGCAACAGTGCGCATCATCCAGGATACCGAAGATCTCGAGAACATCACGGACAACATTGAGGAACGTTTCAGAAATTGGGAAGAATTGCGCATCCTTATCACTGCTGTAGAAGCCGTCATCCCACGCCTTGTAAAAGAAGAGGAAGAAAAAGACGACAATGGCAATGACGAGGGTGACAAGGAAGCGGAAAAGGAGCAGCAACGGCGCATCCACCGGGAAGAAATCTATTCCGATCTATACGACAGCGCAAAGCCAACCCTCAATTACCTGCTGCTCTCTGTTCTTTCCGCAGTGGTGGCGGCAATCGGCCTGCAGCAAAACAACGAAGTGGTTATCATTGGCGCCATGGTAATCGCGCCCATGCTGGGCCCCTTCATAGCCCTGGCGCTTTCCACCACGCTCAGTGACGGCCCCCTTTTTCGCCATGCATCCCTCTCCGGCCTGGTAGGCATAGCCTGTATCAGCGTTGTCGCTGTGGTCATGGGTCTGCTGCTCAACATTGATCCTGAAACGCCTGCCCTTGCCTCCCGGGCCACAGTCGGCATCCTGGATCTTGTTGTCGCGCTTGCCGCAGGCGCTGCAGGCACGCTCAGCTACACCATGGGGTCTTCCACCGCGGTGGTCGGCGTCATGGTTTCGGTAGCTCTGGCGCCCTCTCTGGTAGCAGCGGGCATGTTCCTTGGAGCCGGGCACATGCATGAGGCCATCGGCGCGGGCTCACTCTTTGCTGCAAACGTGATAAGCCTCAACCTCTGCGCCGTGCTGACGTTTCTCTATAAAGGGGTACGGCCGAATACCTGGTGGGAAGAAAAAAGCGCACGCAAGGCAACCTGGCAGGCCGTTTCCGTATGGGTGCTGCTGCTCACCCTGCTGGCCCTTCTGGTCTGGTATGCTGAAGTGTTCGAGTAGACCCCCTCGCTAGCCTCCGTCAAAAAAAAAGCCCGCCTGAAAACCAGGCGGGCTGTCATAAACATCACGAGGTGGGGAGCCGTCGTAAAGATCAGTCTTCCTCATCCCACTTATGGCTGAAAATCCATTCCGTCGGGCAGTGCAACTGATGCTCGGGAGGTTCAGGCAAAGAATCCCCCTGGCGTTCAAGTATGGCCTGCGCCCTTTCGCCGTCAATAATTCTGGCCCGAGCCCGGCACCCCACGGAATAGGGCGGCATGTACTCCATCAACTTCGGGTGACTGGCAGAAAGTACTATACCATCCATGACCTTGCAGCGGCTGCACGGGGGGGGCGCTTCCTTGCCTTGGACGACCTCCACCCTGAGATAAACCTCACCCGTATCGCTAGAGGGACGCAACAAGCGTCGCATTACGTCCAGGGTTTCCACCCTGCAGGATTCAAGATGGGTAAAAAAGGCGTCAATGTCTTCTGGAGGCACATCACGCTCCTCAAACATGTACCAGACGATCTGACCGGAGAGCTTCTTAAAAAGGGGGTGTTGCTGCAACAACTCCTTGTCCTGCATCATCTGCCGCCTTTTGGAATATGGCCCGGAGAGAATTACCTCTCCAGGCCTTGATTGACGTCAGTAGGTTACCAGCAAAGATTCCAGATCTCGTCGATATGCTCGATGGTGTGCACCTTGATCCGCCGCCGCAGATCAGCAGGGATATCAACGATATCTTTCATGTTCTGCTTGGGTATGACCACCTCGCGCTTGTCATTGGCCATGGCCGCCAGCACCTTTTCCTTGATACCGCCGACAGGAAGCACACGCCCCCTGAGGGTGATCTCGCCAGTCATGGCCAGGTCGGCCTTCACAGGCTTGTTGGTGAGGGCTGACACCAGCGCCGTGACAAGGGTAATGCCTGCAGACGGTCCATCCTTGGGCGTTGCACCGGAGGGCACATGAATGTGGATGTCGCGTTTCTCCAGGAAATCCGGATCGATATCCAAACGCCCAGCACGAGAGCGCGCATAACTCAAGGCAGCCTGAGCGCTTTCCTTCATCACATCGCCCAGTTTCCCTGTCAGGGTCAGCTTGCCCTTGCCGGGCATGATGCTGGCTTCAATATGCAGAATCTCACCGCCATGCGCAGTCCAGGCCAAGCCCACTGCCACACCTGGGGGCAGTTCCTTTTCCCGTTCGTCTTCCAGAAAGTACGGAGGGCCCAGCAGCTTGTTCAAGGACTTTGCAGTCACCTTGAAAGGCCCTTTTTCCCCTTCTGCCTTGCGGCGGGCAAGCTTACGGCAGACCCTGCTTATCTCGCGCTCCAGGTTACGCAATCCGGCTTCGCGGGTGTACTCCCGAATAACCTTGGAAAGAACGGTGTCCGGAATATCCACTTCCTTGGTATCCAGGCCGTTTTCCTTGACCTGGCGAGGAACCAGGTAACGCTTTGCAATTTTGACCTTTTCCTGCTCGGTATACCCCGGGATACGGATGGTCTCCATGCGGTCCAAAAGCGCTGGCGGGATGGTATCCAGAACGTTGGCCGTACAAATGAACATTACCTTGGAAAGGTCATAAGGCACGTTCAGGTAATGGTCGCTGAAGGTGTTGTTCTGCTCGGGGTCGAGAACCTCCAACAATGCAGAGGACGGATCGCCACGAAAATCAGCGCCGACCTTGTCTATTTCATCCAGCATGAACACGGGGTTCCGCGTACCAGCCTGTTTGATGCCCTGGACAATACGGCCGGGCATTGCGCCGATATAGGTCCTGCGGTGGCCGCGTATTTCGGCTTCATCGCGCATGCCGCCAAGGGACATCCTGTGGAATTTGCGCCCCAAAGCACGGGCGATGGAACGCCCAAGAGATGTTTTACCCACACCAGGAGGGCCCACAAAACAAAGGATGGGGCCTTTCATCTTCGGGTTCAGCTTGCGCACGCTCAAATATTCGAGAATACGCTCCTTGACCTTTTCAAGATCGAAATGGTCTTCGTCGAGAATCTCGCGCGCTTTTTTTATGTCCAGACGATCGCGTGAGGTTTTCTTCCAGGGCAATTCAACCAGCCAGTCCAGGTACGTGCGCACAACCGTGGCTTCCGAAGACTCGGGGTGCATGGTCACAAGCCGCTTGAACTGCTTGTCGGCCTCTTTTTTCACTTCCTTGGGCAGACCGGCCTTTTCCATGGCTTCAGCAAGTTCGTCAAACTCTTCATTCTCCTCACCAAACTCGCCCAGTTCCTTGCGGATGGCCTTCATCTGCTCGCGCAGATAAAAATCCTTCTGCGCCTTATCCATGCCCTCTTTGGCCATGTTCTGAATCTTGGCCTGCATGGAAGCAACCTCGACCTCCTTGACCAACTGCTCATTGACCAGAGACAATCGTTCAATGGGGTTCACGCTCTCCAGAATTTTCTGGGCGTCGCCCACCTTGATGCGCAGGTTCGAGGCAATGAGATCGGCCAGACGCCCCATCTCATCCACACCGTTGAGCACCGCCATAATGTCGGGGGAAGACACGCCGCGCAAGGAAAGTATACGCTCGCTCTGCTCGCGGGCAGCGCGCATCATGGCTTCCTGCTCCAGTGTAGGCTCGCCGGTCTGGGGTTCCTCCACTATCTCTATGTTGGCATGCAGATAGGGAGACTCACTGGTAAATTCGTCCACCCGCGCACGGGTAACGCCCTGTACCAGCACCTTCAGCCTGCCATCGGGCATTTTCAGCATACGCATGATCATGCAGACAGTGCCCATGCGGTAAAGGTCGTCCGGGGTCGGATCGTCCACGGTCTCGTCCTTCTGGGTCAGCACCATCAGGTAGCGGCTGCCCTGCAAGGCCGCATTCACGGCCTCAACGGACTTGTCTCGCCCCACAAAGAGGGGCAGAATCATATAATTGAAAACCACGATGTCGCGCACAGGCAGTACAGGAACTTCGCTTGGAATTTCTGTGGCCACCGGACCGCCGTCAGCATCCTGCTGCAACAGTTCGTCCACCTCGGTTGCGTGTTCCTGATTTTCCTGAGGCTCTTGTTCGGGAACTTCCTTTTTTTTCTCATCAGTCATCGATGTATAATCCCTCTGCTGTTACGAACAAATGTTTTGTCGGGGCAACCATCTCATTGAAGTTAGCGCACCGTTCCTGGCAACCGTCAACAGGTGATGCTGAAAGCACCGTAGGTCTTTTCTTCGTCGACCCATGAACACGCCACAGCGTTCACGCGGCTCCAGGGAGAACCTTCCTGTAACAGGCTTTGCATCTTGTTTACCACATTTTCTTCGCCTTGTAACAAGGCTTCAACGCGCCCGTCCGGGAGATTGCGGACCCAACCGGCCACTCCCAGTCTTTCAGCCTGCTCCCTGGTCCAGGCGCGAAAGGCAACGCCCTGCACCCTTCCGTCTACCAGACATCGCAAGCTTTTCGGCATGGCGCCCTCCTCATCTGCTTCTTGTCACAATTGCATGATCCTGTGGGGCCCTGTGCAAATCCGGGCCGCTAAACGTCTGTAACCACGGCAGCTCTTTACCAGTGGTTCATGCCACTACTTTCAGATCATGCCTTGCGACTGAAAACTGTAATAATCACTTTCAGCGATTATCAAATGATCCAGCACCCTGACGCCCAGGTCAGTGGCCGCACGGTGTATGCGCTGCGTCAATTCAATGTCTGCAGAGCTTGGCCGGGGGTCACCACCTGGATGGTTGTGCACCATCACAATGCCACTGGCCTTGCGCTGCAGCGCCAAAGAGAGCACTTCTCGCGGATACACCGGGGCCTGATCGACTGTGCCCTTACTGAGCTGCTCCCAGGCAATGAGCCGGTTACGGTTATCCACAAGGGCTACCCAGAACTCTTCCGAAACCTTGTCTCCCAATCTCGCCCGGGCCACGTCTGCAACAACCTTTGGGCTGGAAAACACGACCCGGGAATGAACGGGAGACTCATCTATCCGGGCCTTAAGTTCATTGACGGCTATCCAAAAACTCTCCAGGGCCGGACCAAATTCTTCCACATCCGCCAGCTCTCCGTGTTCCGCAGCAAAGACGCCACGCAAGCTTTTGAACCGTCCGAGCAATCTTTTGGCCAGCGGTTTGGTGTCCTTGCGGAGCTGTACAAATCCCAGCAATATTTCCAACAATTCGTAATCGGCCAAAGAGCGGGAATCACGCTTCAGACGCTCCCGCAACCGCTGCCGGTGCCCTTGGTAATGCGGACGTTCATCCATAGTAAGAATCACAAAGGGCGCTCGCAAGCCCCTGAAACAGTATTGCGTTGGATTTGTTCAAGCCGCATCCCCGAAACACTATCTTCTCCCTGGCCGCGGCGGAGGGCCGTACCTTCTTGGCTGGCCTTGCCCCGCCACTGGAGCTTCAGGTCTGAAAATGGCAGAAAGCTCCGCTATCAGCAGTTCCATTGCCTGGTCCTCCCCGGCTTCACCGGTTTTAACCCGCAATTCCGCCTCAAGCGCTGCATCCCAGATACGTGCTATACGCCTGCCCCCAAGTTGGCGGGCAAGTTGCTGCCGTTCGTTCTGTTTGAAGAAGGGCAAACCCTTGGCTTCCTCACCGTGGGCAAGCTGCCAGAGAAAACGCGCCTCGCGTACCAGCAGCGAAAGGAACTGAAAAAGAAAGCCCTTCCCGGCCAACTGCTGCCCGAGCACCTTGCTCCAAACCGTACCCGCCCCGCCAGGCTTTTGCAAAGCGTCTATAAACGCGAAAATATCAATATCAGGGGTGAAGCTGATCAAACCGGCAATGTCCGGTGATATTGCAGCGCCCGGCTCCAGGGCAAGCTCAAGTTTTTCCAGTTCGCTCGCCACGGCTGCGGCGTCCGGAGGCATGGAGGCGCACAGGATTTCAAGCGCGCCGCGCTGAAAACTGAAGCCCTTCTCTTTTGCCCAGCTTTGCAGCCACTGCCGCACGCCCTGCTCTCCCAAGCCTTGCGACTCCCATATCCAGCCTTTTTTTTGGGCAAAAGTGTAAAATTTGGTCTTGGATATTTCTGCCGGCACTTTGAATTTTTTGCGTTCGTAGGCAACTTCGAGAAAAAAGAATGGCCACGCCTGCTCGTTGAAGCGCGACAAAGGACCGGAAAGCTGCTGCCATTCTTCTTTTTTCAGGTTCTGCGCGTTGCGCACCACAAGCGCCTTTGGCTTGCCGAAAAGGTCATTGAGGGTCAGCGCCTGCCAAAAAGCGTCCCCCAGTCCTTCGTCACCCCAAAAGACCTTGCGCTCCCAGCTTCCAGTGCTTCCCATACCGCCGGCAGCAGGAGGATGCTCGGCCAGCAGCGATTCAAACCGCCGTTTGGCCAGTTCGGTATCAGGACAGACAAGAAACGTGAAACCAGGGCGGGGCATGTGGGGTATCCAAGGGAATGAATGCGTTCCTCCATGTTTTCCCCAAGACAGCGGCGCAAAACGTAAGGGAAAACCTGGAAAGCCCCCCGCATGTGGGAGGGCTCTCTCAGGAACGCGTTATACGTGAAAACCTAGAACGAATGGCTCATGCGGTCCACGAGCACGCGAACAGCCATGGCCACGACACGATGTTCGGCAGCAGCCTTGTCGTTGTCGTCCAAATAATATTCAACTCGCCGTACCGGACCGGACTGCCAAATCAACGTTCCCTCTTTGCGGTCCTTCAGCACAGCGCTAATTGTGAGGGCAACCTCGAATTTCAGCGTTTTTTCCCTTTTATCCTGCACAGCGGCGGAAATGATGTAGCGATCAATGACGATATCCATAATCATGTCCGCGGAGTCGGTATCGGTCCACACCGCAGAACTCCGACTGGCGAGCTCGTCACGTAAAACATTACGCAACTCGGGCTCCATCCAGGTTTGCAGCGTCGGATTTTCCACCGAGCCTATGGCAATACTCTTGGCCCCCTGCCCTTCCTCCGGTTCAAGCACCGTAGGACCGGAAGGCGTAAAACCATAGCCGCAGCCGCCGAGTAAAATACACAGCAACAGGATGGCGGACAGCCTGAAGGGTAAACGCGGAAACGTCATCATACCGCCACCACATTCACCAGCTTGCCGGGAATGACGACGACCTTTTTCACGGTCTTGCCCTCCAGATGCTTGAGCACGTTTTCATGTGCCAGAGCCGTTTCCTCCACTTCCTTGGCCTGGGCGGACGCGGGTACGCTCAACCGGCCGCGGAGCTTGCCATTGACCTGTATCACAACCTCCACCTCATCCAGAGTGAGGGCGTCCTCACTGTATTCCGGCCAAGGTGTGGCGGCAAGGGACGTCTCATGTCCCATTTGACGCCAGAGTTCTTCACAAATATGCGGCGCTACAGGAGAAAGGGTCACCAGCACGCTGGAAAGAGCAGAGCTCAAAACCCGGCGCCCCGCCTCGCTTCCACGCAGGGCGTCCTTCTCCTGGCTGATGGCGTTGACCAGTTCCATCACCGCGGCAATAGCGGTATTGAACTGGAATTTGCCGTTGATGTCGCTGTCCACCTTTTTGACAGTGGCGTGCTCTTTGTAGCGCAGTCCCTTGGCCTGCTCGTTGCCTTCGACGTCCGCAGCCGTTGCAGAGCAAGGGGTCATGCGCGGCACCTCTTCCAGCAGCTCCTGCACCAACCGCCAGAGGCGGTGCAAAAAGCGCGAGGCGCCCTCTATGCCCTGGTCACTCCAATCAAAATCTCGCTCAGGTGGCGCTGCAAACAGGCAGAAAAGACGTACGCTGTCAGCGCCGTAGCGCTTGATCATCTCGTTGGGGTCCACCACGTTGCCCTTGGACTTGGACATTTTGGTCCCGTCCTTGAGCACCATGCCCTGGGTGAGCAGGTTGTGGAACGGCTCGTCAAATTTCACATAGCCCAGATCGCGCAGCACCTTCACGAAAAAGCGCGAATACAAAAGGTGCAAGATGGCGTGTTCAATGCCACCGATGTACTGGTCCACGGGGAGCCAGTACTCTACGGATTCGGGGTCGAACGGCGCCTGATCGCTGGTGGGGCTGTGTGCGCACGCGTAGCGGATGAAATACCAGCTGGACTCCACAAAAGTGTCCATGGTGTCGGTCTCACGGCGGGCCGGCTTGCCACATTTGGGGCACGGCGCAGCAAGAAAGCTTTCCGCTTCTGGCAATGGCGAACGCCCGTCCTCTCTTGTCTTCACATCCAGCGGCAGTTCCACGGGCAGGTTCTCGCGCTTCTCCGGCACCACGCCGCATTCGTCGCAATACAACACGGGGATCGGGGCGCCCCAATAGCGCTGGCGCGAGATGTTCCAGTCACGCAAGCGGTAGTTCACTGCGCGCTCGCCAAGATTCTGCTCATGCAGATAATCGGCGACCTTTTCCTTACCTTCCGCCACGCTCAATCCGTCAAACTGTCCGGAATTGACCATCACGCCGTCATCGGCATAGGCCTCTTCCATGGTGGCGGGATCAAGCGCCGCATCTTTCGGTGAAATAACGATCTTGATGGGCAGGTCATATTTGCGGGCAAATTCAAAATCGCGCTGATCGTGCGCCGGGACGGCCATGACGGCGCCGGTGCCGTACTCCATGAGTACGAAGTTGCCCACCCATATCGGCATCTTCGCCCCTGTCAGGGGGTTGATGCAGTAGGCGCCGGTGAACACGCCCTCTTTTTCCATGTCTTCTGCCGTCCGGACGCTGCGGTCCATCCCGGCGACCCTGTCCACAAACTCCCTAACAGCAGCTTCTTCCGGCTTGCCGGCTATGAGCTTTTCAACCAAGGGATGCTCTGGAGCCAGGCTCATAAAGGTGGCGCCAAAGACCGTATCCTGGCGGGTGGTGAAGACGGTGATGGCTTCGTCAAAGCCGTCGAGCTGGAAACGGATGTGAGCGCCCACGCTCTTGCCGATCCAGTTGCGCTGCATGGTCAGCACGCGCTCGGGCCAGCCGCCTTCGAGCTTCTCCAGCCATTCAAGCAGTTCGTCGGCGTAATCTGTGATGCGCAGGAACCATTGGGCGAGGTCCTTTTGCACCACCTGGGAATCGCAACGCCAGCATTGACCGTCAATGACCTGTTCGTTGGCCAGGACGGTATGGCATTCCGGACACCAGTTTTGGGGAGCCTGCTTACGGTAGACCAGGCCCTTTTCGAAAAAATCCAGAAAGAACTGCTGCTCCCAGCGGTAGTAGTCCGGGCTGCACGTGGCGACCTCGCGCCTCCAGTCGTAGGAATATCCCAGCCGTTTCAGCTGGGTGCGCATGTAGTCGATATTTTCGTAGGTCCACTTGGCGGGGTGGATGTTATTCTTGATGGCCGCGTTTTCCGCAGGCATGCCAAAGGCGTCCCAGCCCATGGGGTGCAACACATTGGCGCCCTGCATACGTTTGAAGCGGGCAACCACGTCGCCTATGGAGTAGTTACGCACATGCCCCATGTGGATGCGCCCTGACGGGTAGGGGAACATCTCGAGCACATAGTATTTCGGTTTGGAAGAATCAGCCTCGCAGGCAAAGGCGTTTTCCTTTTCCCAAGTCGCCTGCCAAGTGGTTTCAACAATTTCCGGTTCGTAGCGTTGCATGGCTCTAATATGCTCCTGCGCCCGGAGTCTCAGGCTCTGCGGGCGGAAATGAATTTCGGCTTCAAAAACGACTTGAATTTTTCGGTACGGGATTTTACCTGCTGCGCCTGCTCGCGCTCAATGGCGTCGTAGTCGTGGGCGCTGGTAAAATGCACCTGGGAGTATTTTTCATGCCAGGCGGCAATGCTCTGGCTTACAGCCTCGCGCTGCAATCCCACCTGAACAAGGACAATGCTTTCCAGGCTGTAGCTGCCCCAGAAAGCTAGCCCCCAGAGACGCAAGGCTTCCGTAATGTAGCGGTCGATGACCATGGAAAGGGAAAAGGAGTCAATCCACCATTGGGTCCAGCCCATGTTGGATATCACCTTGGCCATGGGTGGCGCCCATTGCTTGATGTTTTCTGCGCCACGGGGCACGTCCACAGCAAGCTCAAAAAGCTGACCGCCCCCTTTCACGGGCCAGGAATGAACCGTCGTCACTACACTGCCATCTTTAGGCAAGGGGCCTTCAGCCGGGCGTACGAATACCCGGTGAAAGTCGGGCGGACTCTGTTCCGCATCCTTAATGAACCCCAATTTCACCATTTTCGATAGCCTTCGCAGCGGCATCCAGAATACCGTTCACAAAGCTGCGTGTGTTTTCGTCGCCGAACTGTTTGGCCAGTTCCACGGCTTCATTGATAGCCACTTTGACAGGAATGTCGGGCCGGTGCAACATTTCGTATAGCGCCAGACGCAAAATTGCCAATTCAGTCTTTGCTATGCGCTCTATACGCCAATTCTGCGAAAAACGCACGATTATCTCATCGAGCTCCTGCTGCTGTTTCCAGACCCCAAAAGTAAGGTCCCAGGCAAAACCTTCAGGCCGGCGCAAGCCCTTGCCCTGAATGGAGTCGACAGGAATATCCTGGTCCGGGCTACGGCTGAATGCCCTTGCCAGTTCCAGTTCGCTGTCTGCAGATTCGAAGTAAAGGCCGTACAGGACCTGAAAAGCGCGCTCGCGAGCGGCCCTGCGGCGTTCAGTCTTAGCCATTTCCAGGAATCAGCTCCAATACTCTGATAGTCTCCAGTGTGGCAGCAGCAGCCTCCACACCCTTGTTGCCAGCCTTGCTGCCTGCACGCTCCACCGCCTGTTCCAGGTTGTCGGTGGTCAGCAAGCCAAAGCCCACGGGAACATCGTGCTCCAAAGAGACACTGGCCAAGCCCTTGGTTGCCTCCGAAGCGACAAAATCAAAATGGGGGGTAGAGCCCCTGATGACAGCGCCCAGGCAAATGATGCCATGATAGCCACCGCTTTTTGCCACCCGTTTGGTGACAAGGGGCATCTCAAAAGCGCCGGGCACGCGAATGATGGTCAGGTCATCCGGGTCCGCACCTGAGCGGGTCAGGTAGTCGACAGCACCACCGATCAGCCGGTCAACGATGAAGTCATTGAAACGGCTGGCGATGATGGCGAAACGCAGGTCGCGGGCGTCCAGACGTCCTTCTATCTTCTTAATGTTGTGCATCTTTTAATCTCCTTGAAAATTCACGCAGAGCTATTCAGCGGACTTATGAAATTCCAGCAGGTGCCCCATTTTTTCTTTCTTGGTATGCAGATAGCAGAGATTTTCCTCACAGGGGTCCATCTCGATGGGCACGCGTTCCACAACTTCAAGTCCATAGCCTTCGAGCCCGACTATTTTTTTCGGGTTATTCGTCATCAGACGCATCTTCTTGATTCCCAGGGAAATGAGAATCTGCGCGCCAATGCCATAATCCCGGAGGTCTGCCTTGAAACCAAGCTTTTCGTTGGCTTCAACCGTGTCCAGCCCTTTTTCCTGCAGGGCGTATGCACGGAGCTTGTTGGCCAGGCCGATACCGCGGCCTTCCTGCCGCATGTACAGCACCACACCGCTGCCTTCACTGCCGATCATGCGCATGGCGGTTTGCAGCTGTCCACCACAGTCGCAGCGCAAGGAGCCGAGCACGTCACCGGTCAGACATTCGCTGTGCACACGCACAAGCACGGGTTCGTCAGGGTTGATTTCCCCTTTGACCAGGGCCAGGTGCGTGGTGTCATCGATCTCGTTCTGAAACGCCACAGCCTGGAATTCACCGCCAAAGCAAGAAGGCACCTTGGCTTCGGCTACGCGCTGTACGGAAATCTGTCCATGCTGCATGCGATAGCGGATCAGGTCGCGGATTGTAGCGATCTTCATATCGTGTTCTTTTGCGAATTCGATCAGGTCAGGCATACGGGCCATGGACCCGTCATCCTTCATGATCTCGCAAATCACGGCGGCGGACTTGAGCCCAGCGAGCTTGGAAAGATCCACACTGCCTTCCGTCTGCCCGGCGCGGACGAGAACGCCCCCTGCCTTGGCGCGCAGGGGGAAAATGTGTCCGGGGGTGACGACGTCTTCGGCCTTCACGTCATCCTTCACCGCGGTGAGGATGGTCGTTGCGCGATCGGCCGCGGAAATACCCGTGGTCACGCCGTTGCGCGCCTCGATGGACACGGTGAAGGCGGTGCCGAACTTGGACTGGTTATTTGTAGACATCATGGGCAGCCTGAGCCGATCCACCCATTCGGGCGACAAGGCTAGACAAATCAGCCCACGGCCATACTTGGCCATGAAATTGATGACTTCAGGTGTAACTTTTTCAGCCGCGATGGTCAGATCACCTTCATTTTCGCGGTCTTCGTCGTCCACGAGGATAATCATCCGTCCCTGACGGATTTCCTCGATGGCCTCTTCGGCCGGGATGATGGGCATTGGATCCTCGCTGGTTGTGATGCGTTATCGGCGCTGCCCCCGTTTTTATACAGAGAGCGGCGCATCTGGCTAGAAGCCGTATTTGCGCAGAAAATCCTCGGTCAGACCAGAGGTGGCGTCGCCCTTTTTTTCCTGATGTGTGGCAAGACTCCAGGCGGCGAGCATGCGCTGAACGTATTTGCCGATAAGGTCAGTCTCCATGTTCACGGCCCGACCGGGTTTCCAGAACTGGATGGTGGTTTCGCGTTGCGTAGCCGGGATGATGTTGACCTCAAGAAATCCCTGTCCGCAATTATTAACAGTCAAGCTGATACCGTCAAGCGCTACGGAGCCCTTTGCAACCACTTGCGGCGCAAAGGATTCTGGAAAATTCAAGCGAAAAACCCTTGATTCCCCGGCAGAAGAAATATTCGCTACACTTGCCAGGCAATCCACATGGCCACTGACCATGTGCCCCCCGAGACGGTCTCCCAGGGCAAGAGCACGTTCCAGATTCACGCTGTCGCCCCGGCGCAGGTCGCCCAGGCTGGTTGCCGCAAGGGTTTCTGCCGAGGCATAGGCATGGAAACGGTTACCTGAGAAGCTCTCCACGGTGAGGCACGCGCCATTGACGGCGATGCTCTCACCAAGCGTGATGTTTTCCATGACAAAGCGCGGTTCGATATCAAGCCGGGACTCGTTGCCCCTGCGTTGCACCTCAAGAACGGCGCCCATTCCCTGGATCAACCCTGTAAACATGAATTAGCGTTCCGTTGTTTTCACGAGGGGGCGCAAGGATACAAGCAAATCCTCGCCCACGCGTTCCGTTGCTGCAATGCGCAGGCCCAACGTGTCTTCCATGGACTGCGTTGCCCGCCCCGTAAAAAGGGGCTTGGCCTGGTTGTCCGCCAGCAGCTTGGGGGCCAGATACAACTGAAATTCGTCAACCAGACCATCTTCAAGCAGGCTGCGTCCAAGGGAGCCGCCCCCTTCGCAAAGGAGATAATAACAGGGAAACTCCTTGTAAAGCCTGCGCAGGCCGGCGCGTAAATCCAGCCGCCCCTCTGTGGTGGTGTCCAAGCCCCACACTTTGCACCCAAGTCCTTCCAACGCGCGTGCAGCAGAAGAGGCAGCTTGTTCGTTGCCGGTCAAAAAAATCACATCTGCAGGGCGCTCTTGTAAGAGGCAAGGCAAAGTACCTTCCACCCCCGGCAACCGGCTGGTAACCACCAACGCAAGAGGACGTCGCAAGGCATTGTGTCCGGAAGGCGGCGTATCACTTTCGCGTGCAGCGTCCGAGGACCCCAGACGGCATGTAAGCTGGGGGTTATCCAAGCGAAAGGTTTCGCCTCCCACCATCACAGCCTGCACATTGCGCCTGAGCTCGTGCACCCGCTGTCGGGACGCCTCCCCACTCACCCAACGGCTGTGTCCCGTGCGGGTGGCGATGCGCCCGTCCAGCGTGCCGGCCAACTTCAAAATTACACAGGGACGCGCTTCCAGCTTCCAGGCCTTGAAATCGGCAATCAGGTCCTGGCATTCCTGTGCAGCGACGCCAGTCTCAACTTCTACGCCATGCTCGCGCAAACGCGCCACACCACCGCCTTGCACATCCGGATTGGGGTCCAGAGCGCCTACAACTACCTTCTTGATGCCAGCGTCCAATATGGCCTGGGTGCAAGGGGGCGTTTTCCCAAAATGATTGCACGGCTCCAGAGTGACCCAAATAGTGCAGCGCTCCAGCTCTACCCCTTTGCTCCGTGCATCGGCCAAGGCATCCACTTCTGCATGGGGCTTGCCATAATAACGGTGCCACCCCCGTGCGACGATTTCACCATCAAGGGTAAGCACAGCGCCGACTGTCGGATTGGGAGCCGTTGCCCATGCCCCTCTGCGGGCCAGGCGCACGGCTTCAAGCATAGGCGAGGGGTCTACATCCAGGCCAGTCCCGGAGCAGGCATCAAAGCTCTGCGTCGACGAGCTCATAGCGAACCCCGGCTTCATGCATCAGGGATTCGGCCAGTTCGTCCGGATAGGACTCGGCGAAATATACG
The DNA here is from genome assembly GCF_055388615.1 of Desulfovibrio biadhensis. Taxonomy (NCBI): domain Bacteria; kingdom Pseudomonadati; phylum Thermodesulfobacteriota; class Desulfovibrionia; order Desulfovibrionales; family Desulfovibrionaceae; genus Desulfovibrio; species Desulfovibrio biadhensis. The sequence goes on along the minus strand of NZ_AP042477.1, from coordinate 3,115,401 downwards.
GCCTTCACCCCGGTATTGATAAGCAATTTTGAGCAGATCAGGCATGGTTGCGTGGTGCAGAAAACTTCTGCGCCATAGATGGAAACACCATGCACCGCAGCCTGGACAATGACATTCTGCTCCGCATGCAGGCCACGGCAAATCTCATGACGCTGGCCGGAAGGCACGCCCAGTTGTTCACGCAGGCACCCTGTTTGCTCACAATGGGGGACATTGGAGGGAGCCCCGTTGTAGCCGGTTGCAAGGATGCGTTTGTCCTTCACAGCCACAGCGCCGACCTTGCGGCGCAAGCAGGTTGAGCGCTCTGCCACCAAAAAGGCGATGCGCATGAAGTAGTCAGGCCACGGCATGCGTTGCATATGGGAGTCCCCCATTCGTGCGGCTTCTAAAACCGCGGCTACCAGGTAAAGAGCGGGAACTGCCGCGAAAAGGTCTCGACCTCTTTGCGCACTTCCTCGAGTTTGGACTCGTTGCCCACGCTTTCAAGAACGCGCACGATCCAGGCCGCAACCTGCTTCATTTCACCCTGCTTCATACCACGGGTGGTCAGTGCAGGGGTGCCAAGCCGGATTCCGGACGTCACAAAAGGAGAGCGGGTTTCGAACGGCACCGTGTTCTTGTTCACGGTAATGCCGGCGCGGTCCAGGGCAATCTCGGCGTCCTTTCCTGTGATGTCCTTGTTGGTCAGGTCCAGGAGCATCAGGTGGTTGTCAGTACCGCCGGACACCAGATCATAGCCAGCGTCCACAAGCTCTTTGGCCATGGTAACGGCGTTGTCCAACACCTGCTGCTGGTAGGCCTTGAACTCCGGCCGCAACGCTTCACCAAAAGCAACGGCTTTGGAAGCGATGACATGCATCAAGGGGCCGCCCTGAATGCCGGGAAAAATCTGCGAATTCAAGGTTTTGCCGAAATCCTCACTGGAAAGGATCATGCCGCCGCGCGGCCCGCGCAAGGTCTTGTGCGTGGTGGTTGTGGTGAAGTGCGCATGGCCAATGGGGGAAGGATGCAGCCCCACGGCAATGGGGCCGGCGATGTGGGCCATGTCCACCATCAGCTTGGCGTCCACGCTGTCTGCAATTTCACGGAAAAGCTTAAAGTTGATGGTTCTGGAATAGGCGCTTGCGCCTGCAATAATCATTTTGGGGCGATGCTCTTCGGCCATGGCGCGCACCTGATCGTAATCAATGGTGCCGGTTTCGCGACTTACGCCATAAAAGACAATATTGAAGAGTTTGCCGGAAAAGTTGACAGGTGAACCGTGGGTCAGGTGCCCCCCGTGGGAAAGGTCCATTCCCAGCACGGTATCTCCGGGTTGCAGCGCACCGAAGTAGACGGCCATGTTGGCCTGGGAGCCGGAATGCGGCTGAACGTTGGCGAATTCGGCGCCAAAAATCTTTTTTGCGCGTTCACGGGCCAGATCTTCGGCCATGTCGACGAACTCGCACCCGCCGTAGTAGCGCTTGCCCGGGTAACCTTCCGCATATTTATGGGTCATCACGCTGGCCATGGCTTCGCGCACTGCGGGGGAGGTAAAATTCTCAGAGGCGATAAGCTCCAGTTTGGAGACCTGACGCTCGATTTCCAGACAAATTGCGCGCCCCACTTCGGGGTCTTGAAGAAGCAGTTCCTGCATGACTATCGGCTCCCGTATCTTCGCTTATTGAGTGCAGAGCAAAAAACAAGCAGTTCACTGCTCTGGCGGCTTGCCGCCCGGCCATCCGACGCGTTGTACCGCCGGGGCCGCTCTGCATACGAGCAACAAATTGCTGCTCGTATTGTTTTGGTACTAAAAAAATGACGGGGGCCCGAAGAAACGGCCCCCCGCTTCATGCGTCAAAAATCGATGCTACCCGTCCCAATGCTTGAACAGCATGCAGGCGTTCGTCCCGCCGAAACCAAACGAGTTGCAAAGGGCGTATTGCATCTGCATCTCTTTGGAACCATCGGCCATATAGTTCAGGTCACACCCTTCACCCGGATTTTCCAGGTTGATGGTGCCGGGAACAATGCCCTTATGCAGGGTCATTACGCTGAAAACACCTTCAACGCCGCCAGCGCCGCCCAGAAGGTGACCGATCATGGACTTGTTGGCAGTGATGGTGAGTTTTTTGGCATGGTCGCCAAAGACCTTCTTGATGGCCTTGGTTTCGCAAATATCATTAAGCTGGGTCGAAGTAGCGTGAGCATTGATGTGGTCGATGTCTTCGGGCTGCAAACCGGCTTCTTCCACGGCTGCCTGCATGGCCAGGGCCATACCTTCCCCATCTTCAGGAGGAGCGGTCATGTGGAAGGCATCGGACGAGGAGCCAAAACCGACAACCTCGGCATAGATCTTCGCGCCACGCGCCTGGGCGTGCTCAAGTGACTCAAGAAGCATAAGCCCACATCCCTCGCCAATGACAAAACCATCTCGGTCACGATCAAAGGGACGCGATGCGCGCTCGGGTTCGTCGTTACGCGTAGAAAGCGCCTTGAGTGCGTTGAAGCCTGAAACAGCCAGAGGTGTCAGCACGGATTCAACCCCGCCGGTAATCATCGCATCTGCGCGGCCGAGCTTGATTTCCGAAAAAGCGGTGCCAATGGCGTGCGTTCCGGAAGCACATGCGGATGTCGTGGTGAGGTTGGGGCCTTTGGACTTCGTAGCTATGGAAACCATACCCGGCGCCATGTTGCCAATCAGCGTAGGGATGGTAAACGGCGAAATGCGCTTGGGACCTTGGTTGAGGAGCTTTTCAACGGCATTCTCAATTGTCTGCAGACCACCAAGGCCGCACCCGAGAATGCACCCGACGCGGCGCTCATTTTCCTCAGTCACTTCAAAACTGGCATCCTCGCACACCATTTTGGAGCAAGCCATTGCCCAGGTGCAGAAATTTTCTAATCTTTTGGCCTGCTTCGCATCGAGATAGTCTTCGGCATTGAAGCCTTCGACCTGACCAGCAATGGTTGTGGCGAACCCCGTGGTATCAAAGCGGCTCAAGCGGCCGATGCCAGACTTGCCAGCCAGAAGATTCTGCCAGCTCGTCTCCAGGTCGTTGCCGATTGGAGTCAATGCGGCAAGGCCAGTGACCACTACCCTTTTCCCTATCATGGAATTCCTCTCTCGGCGGCCCTGAAAAGGACCGCTACGGCTTGCGCCCTCAGCCGAGGCGTAGATGCCGCGCACGGGGCTCGTCGGAATAAGACGTTAGCGCCGCGGCCGTGGCAAGGTTCTGCACGGCCGCGGCGTTGTAGTCTCCAGCCGAGAGCAGCCTCTAGCAGACGGCGTTCCCGGCGCAATAGCTCTGAAACCGGGGCGCAGGTTTACTGCTTGGCTTCGATGTAGCTGATAGCGTCCTGCACCTTAACAATCTTTTGGGCATCATCGTCGTCGATTTCAATGCCGAACTCTTCTTCCATGGCCATGATCAGTTCGGTCAGGTCCAGGGAGTCGGCGCCGAGGTCTTCCACGAAGGAAGCTTCTGGCTTTACTTCGTCGGCGGAAACGCCAAGTTGGTCCACGATGATTTTTTTAACCTTTTCGGCTACGGACATGTTCGCCCTCCACAGCTGGTGTATTTTTTTGGGTTGCGTAAACGAGCAAAAAAAAGTGCTCGGAGCCTGCAGCGAGTAAACGGCTTGCTACATGTACAAACCGCCATTTACAGCAATAATCTGGCCGGTAATGTAAGATGCGGCTGGTGAAGCGAGAAACGTTACGGCGTTTGCAACATCCTGAACACTGCCCAAACGTTTGAGCGGAATATGTTCAAGAAACGCTTCCACAGCTTTTTCCGGCAGTTGGGCCGTCATGTCGGTTTCAATGAAACCTGGCGCAACGGCATTAACAAGTATATTCCGAGGAGCAAGCTCCTGAGCTGCGCTCTTGGTAAGACCGATGAGCCCTGCCTTGGCGGCAACATAGTTTGCCTGACCGGCATTCCCCATCTGCCCTACAACGGATGAAATATTGATGATCCGCCCTTTGCGTTGGCGTCCCATAATCTTTGATGCTTCACGCAGGCAGGAAAATGCGCCTTTCAGGTTGATGTCGAGAACAGCGTTGAAATCCTCATCCTTCATGCGCATGATCAGGCCATCGCGGGTAATGCCGGCGTTGTTCACCAGCACGTCGAGCATGACCTTGCCCTTTATGTTCTCCGCAAAAAAGGCGGCCACCGCTTCAGGGTCGCCCACGTTCAGGGCGAAAGCCTGAGCTTTTCCGCCAGCCTGTTCAATCTGCTCGCAAACCTTGGCGGCTTCTTCGGGTTTGCTGACATAGGTAAGGTATACCTGGAATCCGGCTGCTGCCAGATCCAGGGCGACGGCTTTTCCTATGCCGCGTGAGCCTCCAGTAACGAGGGCCGTGGATACGAGTTCGCTCATTGCGTAATACTCTCGGGTGCAGGTATTTTCATGTTCGCGGGGAAGCCCTTCCTAACGCAATTGTTCGAAGACTGCAACGCAAGGAGGGCTGAGCACTAAAATTCGAGAATAGCACTGCCCCAGGTAAAACCTGCGCCAAAGGTGCAGGCGAGAACCCGTGAACCGGGCTTGATCCGCCCCATTTCCCTGGCTTCGGCAAGGGCGATGGGAATGGAGGCCGCCGAGGTATTGCCGTAGCGGTCCACATTGACAAAAATCTTGTCCCCGGGGACATCAAGTTTCTTACCCAACGCATCGATGATGCGCAAATTCGCCTGATGGGGCAGGAAAAGATCTACATCATCCTTCCCCAGACCGTTGCGCTCGAGAATGTCCATGCTGATGGTGTACATATTCCGCACGGCATGCTTGAAGACTTCGCGGCCGTTCATCTTGATGAAATATTCCTCGCCAACGGCCTCGCCCTCTTTATACGGGTGCTGTGAACCGCCGCCAATTATATTAAGCAGGTCGGCCTGGGCGCCATCGGTGGAAACTTTCACATCGCGCACCAGGGCAAGCGCTTCGCTGCCGTCGTCCCGGGTCAGGACGGCCGCGCCGCAGCCATCGCCAAACAGCACACACGTCCCGCGGTCCTGGTAGTTGGTGCGCGAGGAGAGAACATCGCTGGCAGCAATGAGAATAGCAGGATCCTCATCAACCTGCGCCAGTCCACGGGCAAGCTGCAGCGAAAAAACAAAGCCGGAACAGGCGGCGCTGCAATCCATGGCCATACGGCCCTTGAGGCCCAGGCGTTCAGCAAGGATGTTCGCCGTGCTCGGGCAAGGCATATCGGGGGTAATGGTCGGCACCAGAATATGCGAGAGCCTGGAAGCAGGCATATTCGCATCGGCCAGAGCTTTTTTGGAAGCTTCCAGGGCCAGATCGGAATTTTTCATGCCGGGCTCTACAATCCGGCGTTCCTTGATTCCGGTGCGGGTGGTGATCCACTCATCCGTGGTGTCCACCATTTTTTCAAAATCTGCGTTGGTCAGAACCCGGTCTGGCACATGGTAACCCAGGCCGCGTATAACGACATCATAGCTCATGAGGAATATCCGCTTGGTTGTGCGACGAATGCATTGCGAAGTTTAACTGAAGCCGAGGTTGCCAGATCAATATTTGACGGCTTTACCGAAGCGGGTCAGTTCGTCGTTTGCCGAAAGTTCCTCCACAAGGTGTTCGTTCGCCTGCGTCTTTACAAACTTGGCGGCCAGGCCCACGGCATTGGTTATCGCCTTGCTGTTCGAGGAACCATGGCAGACGATTACGATGCCTTGCAGCCCAAGAAGCGGCGCGCCACCGTATTCGGCATAATCCACAAGATCCGCGAAGCGGGTGAACGTTCCTTGGAGAAGCTTAGCCAGAACGCGCGAAGGGAGCGTGCGGGTCAACTCTGCCTTGAGCAATTTGGTCAACGCGGTGCCAAGGCCTTCTGAGAGCTTTAACGCCACGTTCCCCACGAATCCGTCACAAACGACCACGTCGACATCTCCTGTAAAGATATCGCGACCTTCAACGTTGCCGACAAAATTCATGGAGGCCAGCTTGAAGAGATCAAAGGCTTCCTTGACAAGAAGGTTGCCCTTTCCCTCTTCCTCACCGATGCTCAACAGACCGACTCTCGGGCGATCAACACCCATGACGTCTCTGGCAAAGACATCGGCCATGAGGCCGAACTGGAAGAGATGATACGGTTTGCAGTCTACGTTGGCGCCAACATCGATGAGCACCATGGGTTTTTTCTCAGTAAAGAGCACGCCGGCAAGGGCCGGTCGCTCCACACCTGGAATGCGCCCCATGGAAAACATGCCGCAGGCGAGAGTCGCTCCCGAGTTACCGGCAGAGACAACGCCATGCGCCTCACCGTCCTTGACAAGCTGGCAGGCCGCCATGATCGAGGAGTCCTTCTTGCGCCGCAACACCTCAGAGGGCTTTTCATGCATCTCTGCAACCTGTGAAGCATGCAGAGTACGCACTTCCAGCCCAGAGGTATCGCACCGGGAAAGCTCCGCAGCGATACGACTCTTGTCGCCAACCAGTGCCAGCCCCACGCCAAAGCGACGTGCGCCTTCGATGGCGCCGGGAACAACCACGGAGGGACCGTTGTCCCCACCCATGGCGTCCACAGCAATGACCGTATTCGTACTAGTCATCTTCCTTACGCAGATACTGGCGCCCCTTGTAGGTGCCGCAGCTGGGGCAGATGCGGTGAGGCATGGAAGGCTCGCCACACTCGCAGTAGATCACATTGGGGATTTCCACGTGCTGGTGCGCGCGGCGCATGCCCTTTTTGGACTTGGAAGTTTTCTTTCTGGGAAGTGCCATGATCGTATCCTTATAATAGTCTGAAGCTAAAGGGTCGCTGACACAGGTCTGACATTGCCAGACCCGGACACCGTTCACGAAATTTTAAGATTACGCAAGGGCGCCATTCTCGGATCGCCCTCTTCCTCCGGGCAGTCACACTGCCCCTCATTGAGATTCTTACCACAGGTGCGGCAAAGGCCTTTGCATGCGTCGTCGCAAAGCGGCTTTACGGGCAGCGAAAGCAAAAACTGCTCCCAGAGCAGACTGGACACGTCCAGCTCGAGCCCGGATTTGCCTTTTTGAATCAGCGGCGGACCTTCCAGCTCTTCATCGTCCGCAGCTTCGGGTTCCTTGCCACGGCGCTTTTTACCAGTGTGCTCTTTCTCCACAGGAAAAGGTTCGTATTCGTCAAATACGTGGCCCACGTCAACCCTTGCTTCTTCGCTGCAGCGATCACACGGCACACCAACGGCGCCACGAATCTTGCCGCGTAGAAGCAGTCCTTCTTCCTGGGGGAGCACTTCGAGGGTCGCCTCCAGAGGGTCAAGCACAGTATATCCGAGCTTGAACTCCTCCCAAGGGGCGGTCCAAATCTCCTGATCAGTAAAGACAAATTCCTGGCCTTCGGCCGGGATCGATTCAATTTTCAGCACGACTGGTTGCATAACAGCTCCGTAAACGCTGCTGATTAGCCCCTTCAAGTACCCTTGTCAAGAAAAAACCCCTTGCACTACGGTTCCTAAACGGGTAAGGTTCGCCTCTTGCCAGCGCAAGCCCCCTTATGTTAATGACTCGCGCTCGCAGCCGGACTGAACCGCACGCGGCACATACCGGCCGCAACGCGGCGCACACGGCACATTGCCAGCGCCGAGATCCAGGAGGAATACTATCATGAGCAAAGAATGCCATTACTGCGGCAAAAAGCCCCAGGTTGGAAACAACGTCAGCCACGCACACAACAAATCCAAACGCCGCTTTTCGCCCAACCTGCAGCAGGTTCGCGCCGTGCTGTCCAACGGCGAAGTGCGTAAAGTTTCTGTTTGCACGCGCTGCCTGCGTTCCGGCGTCGTCACCAAGCCTGCCATTCAGTAGCCTGCTGCTCCGCAAAGCAGCGGCTTTTCGGAGACTTGGAGACTGAACAGGCATCAGCATCAAAGGCTTTCTGCCGTCACAAGGCCGGGTGACGTATGCCGGGCCACACAGATGTTTTTCCGGCCGTCGCGTACCCACACGCGGCGGCCGGCACGCTTTTTTACAACCTCCTTCCCAGGCGGTTCTCATGTTTCTTCGCTTGCTCATAGCCTTCACATGCATTCCCATCGCGGAACTCTGGCTGCTCATTAAAATCGGCTCACACATTGGTGCCTTGTCCACCATCGCACTTGTCCTGCTGACTGGTATTGCAGGCGCGTATCTTGCGCGTATGGAAGGACTGGCAACCATGATACGCGTACAACAAAGTTTGCAGCAAGGACTTGTGCCCGCAGAAGAACTCATGGACGCTTTTATCATTCTCGCGGCAGGGCTCATGCTGCTGACACCCGGCCTTATCACCGACACTGCCGGATTGTTGCTGCTTGTCCCCTTCACCCGCAACGCCTTCAAACGCTGGCTGCGCCGCAAGTTTGACGAATGGACCCGCAACGGTACCATCACCATTCGCCGCATGTAACCTGGCTTTTTGCTGCCAAGTGTTACCATGACTGACGACGACCGCCCCCCCGGCTCCCGGCCCACGCGACGTCCTTCGCAACGTTCTTCTGATGCGGGCGGTTCCCGACGCCCCACGTCTCCATTTCATCTTGCGGGCCCCAAGAAAAACAGGGGCTCCGCCCCCATTTCTGAAAAGAACAGCGCCGATGCCCTTATGGAAGACAGCGGCGAGTGGTCTGTGCTGAATAACGCCCTGCTCCAGGTAACCGGCTACAAGCACCTGACACGTCGTCTCGCCTGGGAGTGGAGTCTCGTTTTCGAAGCCAGAGGGCTGCCTTATCACCTTGATCATGTTTTTTCCGGGTATCGTTTTATCGCCCCCGCCGACCAGGCACAGCGCATGGTTGAAGAAATAGCGGCCTACGAGCAAGAAAACGTCGAGATACCGCGCCCTGCACCACCTATGGAAGAAAATACGGCGCTTACCATAGGCATCCTTCTTATAATCGCACTTTTCCATGGCATCAGCCGCAACAATTGGCGTCTTTTTGGTTTCGATGCTGCGCAGACACCCATTCCATGGGTACCCAAAGGGGTATGCGACTGCTTCGATGTCACCATCAGCCACGAGTGGTGGCGCAACATCACCGCCCTGACGCTGCATGCCGATATAGCCCACCTGCTGGGGAACCTGGGATTCGGAGGCATAGTCATGGTGCTGTTATGCCGGGAACTCGGCAGCGGGGGCGGATGGCTGGCAGCTTTGCTGGCAGGATGGGCAGGCAATGCGTTCAACTGTTCCTTGCAGGGGGCAGCGCACGCCAGCCTTGGCGCTTCAACATCAGTGTTTGGCGCCATTTCAGTCCTTTGCACATTACGCGCAGTGCGTGACCACTCCCTGGACAAACGCAGCCTCATGGCCCCCCTCGGCGCAGGCATCATGCTGCTTGGCTTCCTTGGAATGGGGGGCGACGACCCTTTCCAACGTGCGCCTACGGATGTGGGGGCGCATGTTTTCGGTTTCATGGCCGGCATCCCCATTGGAGCGCTGGCCGGGTGGCTGGTGCGCCGGCATGGCCCCCCGCATGGTCGTTACTCACTCCTTTTTGGGGCGTTAGCCGCCGGCATCATGGTTCTTGCCTGGAGACTGGCTCTTGCACAGCCCTGACCAGCCCTCCTAAAAGCAAAATCGACACAGAGATTTTTCCTCCTCTCCCTTTGCAATATCCTAACGTCATGGTATGGAGGACAGTGATATGGAAGACTTGTTTCCCTCCTCTCTTTCCGTTTTTTCTCAACCGTAGAACAAAGGACGGCAGACCATGACTGACATCGTAAAGCTTCTGGGCGACGAGGCGAACCTGCTTGAGCACAAATGCCAGACGGTACCCAAGGAGCACCTGCACCTCCCGGGGCCGGACTTCGTTGATCGCGTCTATTCACAGACGGACCGCAAGCCCACTGTGCTGCGAAATCTGCAACAACTTTTCGATCACGGACGCCTCGCCGGCACTGGCTATGTCTCGATCCTTCCTGTTGACCAGGGCATCGAGCATACGGCCGGGGCTTCCTTTGCGCCCAATCCCCTCTACTTTGACCCCGAAAACATTATTCGCCTGGCCATAGAAGGCGGCTGCAACGGCGTGGCCTCCACGCTGGGCGTTTTGGGATCTGTAGCGCGCAAATATGCGCACAAAATCCCTTTCATTCTGAAAATCAACCACAACGAGTTGATGACATACCCCAACAAGTGGGACCAGATTCTGTTCGCATCCGTCGAACAGGCCTTTGACATGGGGTGTGTGGCTGTGGGCGCAACCATTTATTTTGGTTCGGAGACCAGCAACAGGCAGATTCAGGAAATCACCACCGTTTTCCAACACGCGCATGAACTGGGACTGGGTACCATTTTGTGGGCCTACACCCGGAACCCGGCCTTTAAGAAAGACGGTACCGACTATCATGTCAGCGCCGACCTCACCGGTCAGGCCAACCACCTGGCTGCCACCATCGAAGCTGATATCGTGAAGCAGAAGCAGGCAGAAAACAATGGCGGCTTCAAGGCTGTTGGTTTTGCCAAAACCGATGAGCGTGTCTACAGCGAGCTGACCACGGAAAACCCCATCGACCTGACCCGCTACCAGGTACTGAATTGTTACAACGGCCGCGCCGGGCTCATCAATTCCGGCGGCGGATCCGGCAAAAACGACCTGGCGCAGGCCGTGCGCACAGCCGTTATCAACAAGCGCGCAGGGGGGACGGGGCTCATCTCCGGACGCAAGGCGTTCCAGCGCCCCATGCAGGATGGTGTACAGCTTTTGAACGCGATCCAGGATGTCTACCTTTCCAAGGATGTAACCATCGCATAGTAAGGCACGTATCTTGCTTGTTTTTTCCCAAGCGGCAGGAGGTGCCTCGGCAGGGCGACGCCCTGTGGCCCCTCCTGCTGTCTTGACCGGACAAGGTACAGGGATTACGCTTGTATTTCCTGGCGGCACAAATGGGCGATAGCATGGCCATCGCCGCCTAACAGCGTACACGTATCACATCCTGCGCCTCGAGGAGACGCATACATGAGCAAGATACTTGCACAGGACGAAGTCGACGCGTTGTTGCGCGGTTTATCCGGGGGTGAAATCGAAACCGATGGGGATATCCCCGAGGACGATTCCGGTATTGTCTCCTTTGACCTCGCAAACCAGGACCGCATCATCCGCGGGCGTATGCCGGTTCTGGAAATCGTCAACGATCGCTTTGCCAGACTGTGCACCAACGCACTTTCCAACTCGGTGCGCAAGCGCGTGGAGATTAACCCCATCTCCATCGACATGACAAAATTCGGCGATTTCATGCGCTCTTTGCCCGTACCGACAAGCATCAACATATTCAAAATGGAGCCTTTACGCGGCAACGCCATTGTGGTTGTCGATTCCCGGCTCGTGTTTGCACTTGTAGAAAATTTTTTCGGTGGTTCCGGCTCACAGCCCAAAATCGAGGGACGCGAGTTCACCCGCATCGAGCAGGCCATTGTGGACAGGGTGATAAAAATCGCCCTCGATAATATGGAAGAATCCTGGCGTCCGGTACATGATGTAAACCTCGAGCTGGTGCGCTCTGAAATCAACCCCCAGTTTGCGGCCATCGTGCCCCCCAGTGATGTGGTGGTGGTCATCACCTTTGAAGTGGAACTGGAAAACGCCATCGGCTCCCTGGTTGTGTGTCTGCCCTACGCCACCATCGAACCCATCCGGTCCAAGCTGCACGCCAGCTTCCAGACCGAACGTCTGGAAATCGACCATGCCTGGGTCTCTCGTCTCAAGGAACGGCTGATGGAAACCCCTGTGGAACTGCTGGTACGCTTCGGACGGACGAAAATTACCGGCCGGCAATTGCTGCACTTGCAAATCGGCGATGTATTACTGCTGGATACGGATACCGACGACCTCATGGAAGCGGAAATCGAGGGTGTACGTAAATTCAAGGGTATTTGCGGCACGGTAAAGGGGAACCAGGCTTTTCAGATCATCGAGGAAGAAGAACCCCGCTACGCCTGATTTTTCAAACCACTTCACCACTGCGCCACCCCATGCCCTGTTTTTTTTGTAATCTTAGGGGCGAGCCATTCCGAATACCTCATCAGTAACATGTCGTTTTTTTAATGCCTCCAGTAATACTTGGCGATTTTGTTAAAAGTTTGCTATGCGATGTTACCAGTGTTCGTTTTACACTAAAAACCATACAGATTCACGAGGATAATCATGTCTGAACGCGTCAAGCTTTTTGCCCTCTCCACTTGCGTCCACTGCAAAAATGCGAAAAAATTTCTGGATGAAAACAATATTCCCTACCAGTGCATCTACGTGGATACCCTTACCGGAGACGAACGCAAAGAGACCATCGCCGAAGTGAAGAAGCATAATCCTTCTGCTTCATTTCCCACCATCATCATTGATGGAGATCGCGTTATCGTAGGATTCCGCAAAGATGAAATTAAGGAGGTCCTTGGTATATGAGTCAAATGACCGCCGAAAAGCTGTACGAATCACTGAAGAAAATTCAGGAACCCAAAGGCTATTACTTCAATGAAGACATGGATATGACCATGCCTCTTCTGGAAAACCTGCTCGTTAACAAAGAACGTTACGGACACATGGCTTGCCCATGCCGGCTGGCCAGCGGCAACTTTGAAGAAGACAGGGACATTGTCTGCCCCTGCGTTTACCGCGAAGAAGACGTCAAGGAATATGGCGCCTGCTTTTGTGGTCTGTATGTTTCCAAGGAGTGGAACGAAGGCTCCATCGAGCATAAAACCGTTCCTGAACGTCGCCCCCCTGAAAAGGTTACCCTGATTTAGCAAGCCGGCTGCCAAAGCGCCCTAAAAATGCTCAGAGACGACCTGACCTCACTTGCTCCCTACGCCCACGCCATGGACGAGGGCGCTTTGCGCGACCGCTACAACCTTACGCGGGTCGTAAAACTCGGCAGCAATGAAAGCCCCCTGGGCCCATCTCCCCTGGCTGTGAAGGCCATGCAGCAGGCAGCCATGGATGCAGGACGCTATCCCCAGGCCGACAATTCCAGGCTGCTCCAGGCCATAGCGAGTCATGCCGGCATTCCAGCCGACCATCTCTGTGCGGGAAACGGGGGGGATGAATGTATTGACCTGCTCATCCGCGTCCTGGCCAAAACCGGCAAGGACAGTATCCTGACCTGCCGCCCCTGTTTTGATGTCTACCGTACTCAAGCTGTTGTTTGCGGTGTCCGGCACCTACAAGTACCGCTGCGTGCAGATTTTTCCCTACCGCTGCAGGAGCTGGCCGCAACAGCGGACGAGCATACCGCTCTCGTGATTGTGACCTCGCCGGACAATCCCTCCGGCCTTGTCACCCCCCGCGAAAAGATACTTGAGCTGGCCCGCGCCCTGCCTAAACGGACATTACTGCTTGTAGACGAAGCCTATGTGGATTTTTGTGACGCCCCAGACGAGACAACCTGCCTGCCTTTGGTAGAAGGGGCGGAGAACCTGGCCGTATTGCGCACCTTTTCCAAGGCATGGGGGCTTGCCGGAGCCCGGTTAGGATACGTGGCGGCGCCGCTTGCCGTGGCTGACATGCTGCGTCGCGCCCAGATTCCCTTCAGCGTGAACCGTTTTGCGCAGCAAGGGGGCATGGCAGCTCTGCAAGATAGGGAACATTACGCAGCAACAGTGGCCTGCATACGCGAGGGGCGCGCTTTCATGGCGGCCAGGCTCGCCGAACTTGGGTGCAAGGTCCTGAACAGCCAATCCAACTTTTTGATGTTCAGCCCCCCTGCGGATGCGGCGGAAGTGTTTCAGGGCCTGCTGGAACAGGGTATTTTAATACGCGCCCTGAAGCCCACAGGCCTGCCCGACTGGTTACGCGTAACGGTTGGCGTTCGCGAAGAATGCGAACTTTTTCTCCATGCTCTGGAACGCTTGCTCAATAAGTAGAAGCTACCCCGCTGCTCCAGCCTGTTGCAAACCGGCTACAAAAGCATCTATCGCCTGCCCATTCGTCTTCAGCAGACGCTCGGCATCCTTTTTGAGATTCGCGATGTTGCCCCTGGTGGCGTTGTCCATGTCATCCGAACCATAGGTGAGCTTGGTCTGCAAACGCACGTGCTTATCGCCAAGAAGTTGCTGCAGCTGATAATCCACGGCGTCGCTGGAACCATCGAACATGCAGCTCAGCAAGGGCGCCAACCAGCCCGCCTTCCCCCAGTCCTTTGCATCATTATAGCTTATGGGGCGCACCAGCTCCCCCGTCCCAAGCGACAGAATCCGAAACTCATTTTCCTCAGGAAAAATGCGTTTGGCTTCCACATAGGCGGACATGGCAGGATTGTTGATAAAAACGCCACCATCAACCAGAGTGTGCATACTGGCGCCTACGGAAACCAATGCCGGCTCAAAATATGTCGGCGCGGCCGAAGTGGCGCGCGCAATGCGCCTGACTTCCACACTTTTCCACTCTTTGCGCCAGCTTTTGAAAAAATAGGGAGTACGGGCGGCTATCTCGTAGCTGGTGATCAGGACATTGCTCAAGGCAGCGCCAAATGAGGCTTGGCCAAAGTAATCCTCCAGCACTTTCTCCAGCCCCTTGTGCGAATACTTTTCATCTGCAAGCCCGCCCACGGAACTGACGCCTTTCCACAGGGACCGTTCGAAAATCTGCCCCCCTTGTTCTTCGTAGAGCTTGACCAGATCCTCGGCTTTGAATTTCGGACGTTTTTCCCCGTTATCAAGCGTGAGTCCGAGCGCCAGAATCCCCCCCGTCGAGGTACCGGCAACAAGGTCAAACAACTCGCTGACCGGTTTTCCAAGACGTTTTTCGATTTCAGCCAGCACAATAGCTGGAATAATGCCCCTGATGCCTCCTCCGTCAATGGAAAGAACGAATTTCATGCGGCAACCCCCGTTTTGCTATCCGATTTCTCAAAAGGAAAAATCGATTACCAGGGGTATACCGCATCTGTGATCATTGTTGAACAGGTACAGACAAACATGGATAAATTGCAACAAACAAACTACAATTTATATTTCATGCTTTATATTTGATTCTGTGGCTGCAACGGCCAACTCTATCAAGTTTCCATCAGGATCGCGAAAATAAAACGAAATGAGTGGTCCCTGCGCACCAGTACGTTGTACCGGCCCCTCAAGGATGTCCACACCATTCGCTTGCACATGCGCCATGGCGTCTTCAAGAGGCGGCTCTATTAACAGACAAATATCAGCACTGCCCCGCGTAGGCGCGCTGGCATGGGGCACTATTTTCCTATCACACTGGTGTAAATTTATTTTCTGCGCTCCAAATACAAGGGCAGAGCGTGTATTGCCAGGACCAAAACATTCATGCCGCATACCCAGCACGCGGGTGTAAAAGTCGCAGGTCAACGCAACATCCGCCACCGTCAGCACCAAATGATCCAGGGATAAAACAGTTGGTGTTTTCATGCATTTTGCTTTGGCAGAAGCCTCTCTTGCTGGTCAAGCGATTCCTTTGGAGCCATGCTACAATTTTGCAGCAAATAACCACAAAATTGTATCTCCTTACAGTATCGCAACCAGTCTTTTTTTTACTAACACACTAATTTTCTGAAACAAACCCAGATGGCACGCAACATGCTCAAGAAGTGACATGGAAACGATGCAAACGCCATACGGTGAGCTTCGTGTGCTCGAGGTGACTGACCGCCATCCCAATGGGAAAATCAAAGCCTGCATTCCCAAGGGCGCCAATGCGTTAGCTACGCCCTTCGGCCTTCTAACCCCGCAGCACAGTACTGACGATCTTCGCAAGAAAACCGTCCAGCCTGTGACCTTTCATGCAGAAGGAGGCATCGCCTCCCTGCCCCTCGAAACGCAGACCCTCGTGCAGACGCCAGCCGGTCCCATCCCGGCGGAACTGCTCTCCTTTCACCCCAACGGAGCGCTACGGCGCGTGTTTCCACTCAATGGCCGGCTTTCCGGCTACTGGACCCAGGAAGATGAAAGCGCTTTGGCGGAATCCGTAACACTTAAAACCCCTCAAGGCGATTGGAAGCACAAACTTGTTGGCGCGTGCTTTACACCAGAGGGCGCTTTGCACAGCATCACCTTCTGGCCTGGAGAGACCCAAAACGTGTCCACCCCCGCCGGCGCCATTGAGGTGCGTATCGGCGTCAGCTTTTATCCTGATGGCAGTGTCCGCTGTATTGAGCCGGCAGGCCCCCACCCTGTGCAAACCCTGGTGGGTGAAGTTCTGGCTTTTGACCCTGACGCGGTTGGCATATCCGGCGATGCCAACTCCCTGGCATTCGGCCCCAATGGGCTGGTAACCCGGGTCGCCACTGTCCAAACCCACGTCCATCTGCATCCGCTGGCAAAAGAAGCCCCCGGCGAAGAATCATCCATCACGCTTTCACCAGGACAACGCGAGAGCCTGTGCGGCTTTACCGAAACGGAACCAGTGCCCCTACACCTGGAACTCAAAAATGGGGATTTGTTCGCCCGCTTGGGTGCAGTCGGCGAAACCAGACGCTTTGCCGTGGACAACTGGGAAATCACCACCAAACACCAGCGTCCCGAACTGGGGCGTATGGAGCTGACACCCCGCATGAGTTGCGAAATGTAGCTTGATCCCATCAAAAAAACACAACGCCGGGGCGGTCATGCCACCCCGGCGTTTTTATTTGGGTTTCAGGTCCTTTTCCCTGGGCAATCATCTCCCAAACTCAATCATTCAGGGGGCAGGACGCCGTCTCGCTCATCTTGTCGAACTCGCTGTGCACCAGCGTGCTCATGGTAATGTCGCGCCAGATGTCCTTGATGGTACGGTGAATCTGCTGCCGCCTGCGGATGTAGTGGGTGTGCAGGTATTGGTGGGAGAGCGCGCCCAACGGCTCGCCGAGGTAATCCTCGTAGAGTTTTTTAACCAGCGGGTTGTTATGCGACTGACGGACCTGCTTCTTGCGGTCGATATCGTAAATGGCTTCTCTGCGTTTGAGCGCGTGGGGAAGGTACGCCTTTTTTGAACGCAGATGACCGCCCCCGTCCACACAACCACCAGGGCAAGCCATGATCTCGATGAAGTCGAAGTCAGCGCGGCCTGCGAGCACGTCCTCCACCATGGCGCGCGTGCCCTTGAGGCCATGGCACATGGCCAGTTTGACCTCGCCGACATCGCCCCCCAAATTTGCGGTGGCGGTGCGCACGTTTTCGAACCCGCGCAGGGCCGTGACCTCTATCCCGTCCAGTTCATGACCATTCAGCACATAGTACATCGTGCGCACAGCCGCTTCCATGACGCCGCCAGTGGTGCCGAAAATAGCCCCGGCGCCCGAGTAGTCGCCCATATAGGGATTATCAAAGGTCGACGGTTCCAGCTTTTTCAGGTCGATGTTCTCCCGTTTGAGCAGACGGGCGAATTCGCGAATGGTCAGCACCACGTCCACATCCCGCACGCCGTCGCGCTGAAACATGAGACGGGCGGCCTCATCCTTTTTGGCCGTGCACGGCATGATGGAAACCACCCGGACCTTTGCAGGGTCAAGGTGCATCTTCTCGGGCAGGTAGGTTTTGGCAATGGCGCCAAAACACTGTTGCGGCGAACTGGTGGAGGAAAGATAGGGGAAAATGTCCGGATAATGCTTTTCTGCAAAATTTATCCATGCAGGACAACACGAGGTAAACGTCGGCCGCTTGCCTTCGCGCAATCTTCCCAGCAGCTCCGTGCCCTCTTCCATGATGACCAGGTCGGCCGCAAAATTGGTGTCCAGCACTATGTCGGCGCCGATCGCACGCAAGGCCGCAATGATCTGCCCTTCCACATTGCTTCCCGCAGGCAGTCCTAATTCTTCGCCAAATCCAACCCGGATGGCTGGAGCGAATTGAAACACCGTGATAATTTCCGGGTCATACAGGAAATCTATCACCGATTCGGTCTCGTCACGCTCTGCCAGAGCCCCTGTGGGGCACACCAGCACGCACTGACCACAGGTCACGCAGTCGGAAGCGCCCTGGCTCAACCCGTTGCGCGTGCCCACCGCGGCCTGCATGCCGCTCCCGGTCATGACCAGAGCGTCCACGCCCTGCCCGTCGCGGCAAATCTTCACACACCGAAAGCAGCGGATACACTTGGTCAGATCGCGGGTCAGCGCCGGTGAGCTGGCATCTCTGGGGCGGCTTTTGGCCACCTCGGGCATTTGAAAACGAGAGCGCTGCAAGCCCACAAACTGCGCCACGTCTTGCAATTCGCAATCGCCGTGGCGTATGCATGCCGCGCAATCCTGGTCGTGATCAGCAAGCAGCAGTTCCACCTGCAAGCGCTGCATTTCACGTACGCGGGGCGTTCTTGTCAGCACCCGCATACCTGGCTTGAACGGTGTATTGCAGGCAGTTACAATATGGGATTCTTCGCTTCCATAGGTTGTTATCTCCACCAGACAGACACGGCATGTGCCAGGTGTGTGGTCGATGTCGGCAAGTTCGCACAACGTAGGAATATAGTGCCCGCTGCGCCGCGCCGCCTCAAGAATCGTCTCACCCTGCACCACTTCCAGACTGTGGCCATTGATATATGATTGCATATTCCGCCTCGTTTGTTTGGCTCTGCAAGGGCAATGAAAAGACCTACACCCCCCGGGGGGCAGGCCTTACCCTCTCGCTTCGCTGCCGCCTAGTCACACCCTTCGGGAATGGGGGATTCGGTAATGACCGAATAGACCCTGTAGCAGCGCAGACACCTGCTGGCCTCATGATAGGCTTCTTCCGCCGTTATGTTCTTTTCCACTTCCTCGAACTTTTCGCGCCGCACCTCGGGGTCCAGCTCCGGAATCTCCACGCGATATTTGTGCTCAACGGGAGTATCCAACCATTCCTTATTCATGGCCTTGAAGTCATTGATAATTTGACGCATCCGGCTACGCGGAAAAAACCGCACCCGACCGTAATGCAGATAATCATCTATACTGCGCGCTGCCTTCAGGCCATTGGCCATGGCATGGATGAGAGTGGACGGCCCGGATCGACAGTCGCCACCGGCAAAAACGCCAGGACGCGAGGTTGCCAGGGTGGCGCCGTTGGCATCCACACAGCCCCATTTGTTCATACTCACGCCATCGCTTTCCGTAAGCGAATCCGTGGCGACCTGCTGCCCAATGGCGGCAATGAGTATGGAGCATTTCTCCACACGTTCGGACCCGGGGACAGCAGTAACCTTGCGCCGCCCTCTGCCATCGGGCTCGCCCTGCTGCATGTCCACCAGTTCCACGCCAACCACCTTGCCGTCTTCGGCAACCACGCGAGTGGGGTTGGTCAGATAGGAAAACTGTATGCCCTCTTCTTCTGCAGCCTCAATCTCTTCCTGGTCTGCGGGCATGTCAGCCTTTGTGCGGCGGTACACCAAACGCACCGAATCCGCCCCAAGACGCAGAGCTGAACGGACGCAATCCATGGCGACATTGCCGCCCCCCACAACGATAACATCCCCCTCCACCTTCAGGGGTTCACCCTTTTCCACATGCCGGTGGACCTTCAAAAGAAAATCGATGCCGGATTCATATCCTTGGAGGCTGTTATCTTCGCCTGCTATGCCAAGGTGCCGCCCCTCTGAACAGCCGAGGGCAAGAAATACCGCCTTATAGCCCCGGGCGGAAAGCCCATCCAGGGAGTAGTCGCGCCCCAGCGCTTGGTTGTAGAGGATGCGCCCCCCAAGCAATTCTATGATGTCAGTCTCGGCTTTGAGCACATCCTTTGGCAGGCGATAGCTGGGTATGCCGGATGCCGCCATGCCGCCTGCTTCGCCCTGCGCCTCCAGAACATCCACGGGATACCCCTTGAGCAGCAAATGGTACGCACAGGATATTCCGGCCGGTCCGGCGCCCACCACCGCGACCTTCAGTTCTTCCGGCTGCGGTGTGGTTATCAACTCAGGTGAAAAGAGTTCCTGCTGCACCCCGTGCTCCAGGTCGGCCACATAACGCTTCAGCACCTTGATGCCCACAGGCTCGTCCACAGAGGAGCGCTCGCAGGCCATCTCGCAAAAGCGCACGCAAACGCGCCCGCAAGTGGCCGCCATGGGGTACTTCTGCAGGATCACGCCCAGAGAATGGGACGGCTTGCCATCTTTTATATAGTCAATATAGCGGGGAACGTTGACCTTGGCCGGGCACGCTTCAATGCAGGGCGCGGTGACATAGGTCATACCGTTTTGACGCGGGCTGGCATGGCCGGAGCCCCGGCGCAACTCATCGCCAAAATGCTCCAGCGCCTCGAGCAGGGCCACGGTGCTCGTCATCCCCAGACCACAGAGCGCTGTTTCGTTTATGTGAGCAGCAAAGTTCTCAATGCGCGCCCAGGTTTCTTCCTGCTCTTCCGGACTCGCCACCCCCTTGTGCACTTCACCGAGCCAGTCGCGGATGAGGCTGGTGCCCACCCTGCACGGCGTACATTTGCCGCAGGATTCCTCGGCCGCCTTTTTCATGTATTGCCAAAACGTATCCAGCAGGCTCACACCAGGGGCGAACACGAAAAAGCCCTTGTCGCCCACAAACGCCTGCACCTGATTGCCTTGGTTAAATTCCTCAAAAGGCGCGAGTTCAGGCGCCTCGGGAATCTCGAACAGATTTTTTTCCCTGTTGTCGTGGATTACGCCGTCCCAGACACCGTAGATGACACGCGTCATACTACCCCCATGGCTTTACGCCCTGCTTTCGGAAACCAGCCAGACAGCCGGCTCCGGCCTGGATATCAGTTTTATCGACCCAATAGTCATTGTGCTTGCCGTATAAAGCCGCCACCACTCCTGCGAAAGGAGCGCAGCCAGTCCCAGGCCAACGCGGCGGCATCGAAGGCCTTTCCATTTGCAAGGGGCAGATGCGCCGTCTTGTCGCCTCCTGCCCACCCGTGGCGCATGTCCCTGACCGAATAAAAGCGGACGCCTGCGCCTGTTGCACAACGCTCCCATTCTTGCTCCTGCACGTACCCTGCAAACAGGGAGCGCGCCACAGTTTCTCCCTGGCACCCATCACTTGCAGCCCACCAGGCTGCAGTTTCCTTTTGTGCAAGAAAAACAGGGCCATTCTCGCCATTGCGAAAGCGCCCCCCTTTGTATGGCAGGCTCTCGTCAGCCAGACCATGTATGATGCAAACGGGGAGCGCATATTCCCTTTGCGGCTCGATATGCGACGCACCGTCCATGGCCCCGGCAATCACGGCGATACCCGCCAGTTTTCTGCGACCGTGCAAGGCATAGTGATAGGCCAGCATGCCGCCATTGGAAATGCCCAGCATATACAGCCGCTCTTTATCCAGAGGCAATCTGCTCCCTGCATCCGCCAGGCAGATGTCCAAAAACCCCAGATCGTCAACACCCGCCTCTTGAGCCTTTGCACAGCAGAATCCAGCGTTCCAGTGCTGCAGGTAGCCCATAATGCCGACACCTTGCGGATATATCACGGCAAAGCCTTGCGTATCGGCAAGTGTAGAAAGGCCTGTCTGCGCTTCCATCTCACCACCGGTCATGAAGGCACCATGCAGCGCCACCACTACGGGCATGGAGCTTTTTCCGTCCCAATCCGCGGGGACATGCAACAAGTAGCTACGTTCGAATCCCAAATCCTTGCGGCGCGTCGCGATGTCATAGGTGCGCCCCTTTTGCAGACCGCCAGCCTGCGGCGGCGTATGCGCCCTGTTCGTACAGCCGCTCAGTCCTTCCAAAAAAAACAGGGAAATCAAGAAAATAGGCATAAAAAATACAGGGCGCCACATAGCTGGTTTCATGTCCTCGGGTTACTGTAAATCC
Organism: Desulfovibrio biadhensis; assembly: GCF_055388615.1. Lineage (NCBI taxonomy): Bacteria > Pseudomonadati > Thermodesulfobacteriota > Desulfovibrionia > Desulfovibrionales > Desulfovibrionaceae > Desulfovibrio > Desulfovibrio biadhensis. The sequence continues at coordinate 3,093,727 of NZ_AP042477.1, read as the reverse complement.
TTTTATATTACAAAAACACGTCAAAATAATACTGTTTTTTTCACATTGCGCTCTGTTTTCTGTAACCATTATAATGATACGGGTGTAACGCCCGTTTCCAATTTATTGAGTCCTGCTGTAATTATCTTAGGCAAAGTTCATTTCATACTTGCCCAGGAAGAATATACCAGAGCGCTACGTACACCAATTGGTCTCCCCCTAGTAAACCTTACCCCCGATGCAGGGAGGCAGCCGCATGTTCAGAGTCTTTAAATCCAAACTTGCTGCAGAGCGACGAAGCGGCGACGTTGAAAGCGAAGCCCTTAGCGTCTCGCCTTCGACACCGCGCCATACACAGACCCCCATGTTCACTCCTGTTATTTCCCTGCGCCAATGTGTTGCAGGGGGTGACGACGCCATCGACGTTTCACTTGAGGCATAGCAGCGTATTGCTACAGACAAAGAGCACTGTCGCTGGATAAAGGTCAACGGCACCCATGACGCCGGGTTCATCCAGCAGGTGGCGCACACCCTTTCACTGCATCCGCTGATTATGGAAGACATTCTGGAGCAGGGCACACGCCCCAAAATGGAAATTTTCGGCAATCAACTTTTCATCGTGCTGCACCTTCTCTCCTACGATGCAACCAATGCGCGGATAAGCGCAGAACAGGTTTCCATTGTCATGGATGATGCCATCATCTTTACTTTTCAGGAGACACAGCACAATGCCTGGGATGACTTGCAGACACGCAAGCAACTCACCAACGATGGCGCTCAAGGAAATGCCTCTGAAAGACTGATGTTCGCCCTGCTGGACGTGATCGTGGATGAATATTTTTTAGTGGTCGGACGACTTGCCGAAGACATCGAGGAACTGGAAAGCGACGTGCTGGCTGACAATGCACAACCGGTGCTCAACCGCATTTATACGTACAAACGGGATGTGCTTTTCATGCACCGCACGTTATGGCCCCTGCGAGAAGCTCTGGGGCGCCTTACACGAAATTACGCCGCCGGCAGTAGTGACGCCTCACGATATTTGGCCGCAAACCTGCAGCATGACGTGTTGCAAGTCGTAGAAGCTGTGGATTCATTACGCGAGATGCTCACCGGAATGCTGGACCTGTATATGAGCCGCCGCGACCTGCGACTGAACGAAGTTGGGCAGGTGTTGAGCGTCGTCGCCACCATCTTCATTCCACTCACGTTCATCACGGGTTTTTACGGCATGAACTTCGACAACATGCCCCTTACTCACTGGCGCTATGGGTATCCCTTGGTCGTTGTGCTGATGTTGGCCGTGGCTTTCTGGCTCTACTTCATCTTCAAGCGAAAACGCTGGTTCTCTCTTAAAAATCAAGAAGGTGAAGACATCGACAAGGAAATCGCCTCCCGTGAAGACGCCACTATCAAACGAGATCAGCAGCGCCCCCGTAAGTAAAGGCTATTTGACGGAGCCGATACTGCCCCTCTCTCCCTCCATTTCCCAGGGCAACTCCGGCCAGTCCTCCATCACGCCTATCTTCATTGGCGGATCGGGGGGCAACCACATTATGCGGCTGGGCAAATCAAGGGCGCTGTGTTCATGGGGCAAAAAGGTAATTGATCCTTCTACCGGCTCAGCGGCGTCAAACTCTGGCCCGTATGTATAGATGAACTTACCTTTCTTGCGTAACACGCGGCGCATCCCTGTCTTGGAATCGCTGAAGACCAGACGCCCGTCTTCCAGTTGCTCTACCTTAATAAAACGGTCTTCAGTGCCCACCTTATAGCTGCCCAAAAAATCCTTCACGCCAAATTCCATGGCGCGTATGCCCCGTAGTCCCAAACGTACTTCATTGCCCTGCTTGAGCATGTTGCTGCCGAAAAAAACACTGTCTTTGATGAGCATTACATCTTCCTTGCTCACGTCCACCTTGTGCGGTGATATGAGTTTGACCGCGTGCATGAATTCATGGGGAAGTGTTGCCTGGGCAAGGACATCGTGAATTTTTCTGCGCCGTTGCTCTTTTGCAGAAAGCGGGACATCCGGAGCTTCCTGAGATTGCGGCATTTTTTTTGGTTCAGGAGACTCAAGCTTCAAATCAACCTGCATGACAGGATACGGATTAGGCGCAGGGGCGAGCTCGAAGACCCAGGCCCCTGATAATATAAGGGTCAGATGCAATATAGCGGAAAACAGTACAGCCAATGGTTTCATATCTCTATTCTGCCAAAAGCGTATAATTGCAGCAACAAACTAAAAACCCGTGCAAATAGTATCACTTTTAATAAGACTTGCCCATGGCTGACAAAGGGCGATTTTACACAACGTTGTAAAGTGATGTTTAAGAGAGCACAAAAAACCCAACGGTTTTGTAAAATGCCACAGGGAACTGACATACTTTTCTTTGGTTTGTGACACGCTAAGAATAACAACTAACGACCTGCATCACACTGAAATTATTCCATTCCACGCATTGACTTATGAACGGATTACAGTATAGTCGTTCCCAAAATCTCGGGAAAATATTCACTTAGTAGTGTGCCATGCCGAAACGAGACGCAAAGAGTCCTGGCTGTGCAGGTGCCAAAAGATCTGAAGGCAGATTCAGAACTTTAGGTAATGGACTCGTTTATCCAGTGGATCAGGGCTGCTGTTCTGGCGGCTCCGCAACATACGTCGTTACGTTTCATCATACCCTTAATTGAGGATGGAGGTTTTTATGAGGATTTCCGTAGGTCTCGGAAGAGAAGGCGCAGAGAAACGACTGGAGGAACGTGGGGTAAGCCGGCGTGACTTCATGAAGTTCTGCACTGCTGTTGCCGCTGCCATGGGCATGGGTCCAGCTTTCGCGCCGAAGGTGGCTCACGCACTGACTGCAGAGAAGCGTCCTTCCGTCGTCTACCTGCACTTCGCCGAGTGCACGGGATGCTCGGAAGCGGTGCTGCGCACGGTTGATCCCTATGTGGACACCCTGCTCCTGGACACCATTTCAATGGACTACCATGAAACACTGATGGCTGGTGCCGGCCATGCAGTTGAAGAAGCACTGCACGAAGCCATCAAGGGCGATTTCGTGTGTGTCATCGAAGGCGGCATCCCGACGATCGACGAAGGCAAGTGGGGCCAGGTTGCTGGCAAGCCCATGTTCGACATCGCCAAGGAAGTCGTTCCCAAGGCCAAGGCTTTGATCAACATCGGCACCTGCGCCTCCTTCGGTGGCGTACAGAAGGCCGCGCCCAACCCCTCCAAGGCCATGGGCGTAAACGAGGCTCTGGGTGTTTCCGGCATCAACCTGCCTGGCTGCCCCCCGAACCCCATCAACTTCGTCGGCGCAGTTGTTCACTTCCTGACCAAGGGCGCCCCTGAGCTTGATGAATACAACCGCCCAGTACTGTTCTATGGCGAGACTGTGCATGACAACTGCCCGCGCCTGAAGCACTTTGAAAATGGCGAGTACGCTCCCTCCTTCGGCAGCGAAGAAGCCAAGAAAGGCTACTGCCTCTACGAACTGGGTTGCAAGGGTCCCATGACCTTCAACAACTGCCCCAAAGTCCTGTTCAACCAGACTTCCTGGCCTGTACAGGCCGGCCACCCCTGCATTGGTTGCAGCGAGCCGGATTTCTGGGACAGCATGAGCCCGTTCTACGAGTTCTAGGCAGTTACGAGACGCACTGACAACAGAAGTATTATCTAAGTCAACAGCTTCGCCAAGGAGGATCCCTATATGGCAGCCCCGAAAAGCGACTACAACGGGAAAGTCGTAGTCGATCCCGTTACCAGAATCGAAGGCCACCTTCGCATTGAAGTGGAAGTCGAAAACGGTATCATCAAAAATGCATGGAGCAGCTCGCAGCTGTTCCGCGGTTTGGAAATCATTCTCAAGGGCCGCGACCCCCGCGACGCCCAGCACTTCACCCAGCGCGCCTGTGGCGTGTGCACCTATGTGCATGCCCTGGCCTCCACCCGTTGTGTGGACAACGCCGTGAACGTGAAGATTCCCAAGAACGCAACCCTGATCCGCAATCTGGTGCTTGCTTCCCAGTACATGCATGACCATGTTGTGCATTTCTATCACCTGCACGCCCTGGACTGGGTGGACGTCACCAGCGCCCTGGCAGCCGATCCGCAAAAGGCCGCCAAGATCGCCAACGACATCTCCCCCCGCAAGACCAAGGTTGAAGACCTCAAGGCCGTTCAAGAACGCCTGAAAAAATTCGTCGACAGCGGCCAGCTCGGCATCTTCACCAACGCCTACTTCCTGGGCGGCCACCCGGCTTACGTGCTGCCCCCCGAAGTCAACCTGATCGCCACCGCGCACTACCTCGAAGCCCTGCACCTGCAGGTCAAGGCTGCTCGCGCCATGGCTATCCTGGGCGGCAAAAACCCCCACACCCAGTTCACCGTTGTGGGCGGCGTCACCAACTACGACTGCATGGATCCCAAGCGCCTCAACGAGTACATCGCGCTGTTCAAGGAAACCAAGCAGTTCATCGACGAAGTATACATTCCCGACCTGCTGGCAGTGGCTGGCTTTTACAAAGACTGGGCCGGCATCGGTGGCACCACGAACTTCCTCACCTTTGGCGAGTTCCCCACCGACGAATACGACCTCAACAGCCGCTACTATCCCCCGGGATTCATCGAAGCCCGCGACATCGGCACGGTTCAGGAATTCGATCCTACTCAGATCACCGAAGCCATCAAGCACTCCTGGTACGAAGGCGACAAGACGCTGCATCCGTATGACGGCGTTACCGAGCCCAAGTACACCAGCCTGGAAGACAAGGATCGCTACTCCTGGATGAAGGCTCCCCGCTACAAAGGCTTCTCCACTGAAGTCGGCCCCCTGGCGCAGACTCTGGTTGCCTACTCCAAGGGACAGCCCGAAACCAAGAAGCTCGTGGACACCGTGCTCGGCAAGCTGAGCGTCGGCCCTGAAGCCCTGTTCTCCACCCTGGGCCGCACTGCTGCCCGCGGTATTGAGTGCGCCGTCATCGCCGCCAAGGGCGAAGACTGGATCAACGAGCTCTCCGAGAACGTGAAGAGCGGCGACACCAAGGTCTACGAAGAGTGGGAAATGCCCGCAGAAGCCCAGGGCGTCGGTTTCGTTACCGCTCCCCGCGGCGGCCTGTCCCACTGGATCAACATCAAAGACGGCAAGATCGAGAACTTCCAGCTCGTGGTACCCTCCACCTGGAACCTCGGCCCCCGCTGCAACAATGACAAGATGAGCCCCGTCGAGGAAGCTTTGGTCGGCACCCCCATCGCCGATCCCAAGCGTCCCGTCGAGATTCTGCGCACCGTGCACTCCTATGACCCCTGCATCGCCTGCGGCGTGCACGTCATCGATCCCGAGAGCAACGAAGTGCACAAGTTCAAGGTTTGCTAATTCCTTGAATTGACTCGACCCTTATACGGGAACCCGGCCCTTGCGCCGGGTTCCCGTTTTCTTCTATAGTGGGGGGGCGCATTTAGCAGCCGGCCTGCATCGCCTTACCGCAGCCCCCTGATGGCGCCGGGTTCCAGCCTTTCCCCAACAAACGTGTTGGACAGGAAAACAGCGTACCTGTTTGCATGGTGCAACCTGACGCTCGCTGCTTTCGCCAGGCGGGGAATGCAGCACGTTGGCTTGAATATAAATCGTTTGCGACAAGGAAATAAAATGGACAAAACCCCTTCTGGCATCCTCGTCCTCGGCGTAGGAAACATCCTCTATACCGATGAAGGTGTCGGCGTCCGTGTGGTCGAAAACCTGCTCGAAAACTACGATTTTTCTGAGAACACCACGCTGATGGATGGTGGAACCCTGGGCACCAAGCTCATGGATTATATCATGGCTTGCGAAAAGCTCATCGTAGTCGATGCCGTCCTTGGCGGGGATGTGCCCGGATCGGTATATCGCCTTACGGGGGAAGACCTGCGCAAGAGCTTGGCCTTCAAGAATTCCATGCACCAGACTGACCTGGTGGATACGCTCATTTTTTGTGAACTGGCGGGACACAGGCCTGAAGCCGTCGTCATCGGTATCGAGCCCCACGATTACGAAACCCTTGCCGTGGAACTGTCCGAGCCTGTAAAAGAACGCATCGACAAGATGGCCGAAGTCGTTCTGCAAGAAGTAAAAGAGGCCGGGGGCACTTACACCCCCAAGCAGTAACCCCAACCCAGGGAGCACGACATGTGCCTTGCCATACCTGCATGCATCACTGAAATTAAAGACGACTTCGCTACCTGCCGCGTGGGCGAAAGCGATACCTTCATAACCGTGTCATTGATGCTTATGGAAGATGAAGCGCAGCCCGGCGATTATCTCATTGTCCACGCCGGCTTCGCCCTGCGCAAACTGAGCAAGGAAGACGCGGAGGAATCTCTCAAGGTGCTTCGCGACATGGTTGCTGCGCAAGGCGAACAAGCTCTCTTTTAACATTATTTCAGGCACTGACGTCTAAAACGTCAGCCGCGCAGCCGAATCGGAGATCGATCGCCATGCCGCATCGTTTTGCCACCCGCATACGCAAGGCGCACAAGTCCTTTATCAGAGAGATTCTCAAAGTCACGCAATCTCCTGAAATCATTTCTTTTGCCGGTGGGCTCCCCCTCCCTGATCTGTTTCCCAACCGCGAAATGGAGCGCGCCGCCGTCACAGTGCTCTCCTCCCATGGGGCCGAAGCCTTGCAGTATTCCACCACTGAAGGCTACCCCCCCCTGCGGGAATGGATCGCCAAGCGCTACAAGGAGCGCAACGGACTGGATGTCGACCCGGAAAACATCACGATAACAACGGGTTCACAACAGGCCCTTGATATGGCGGCTAAGGTCTTCATCGACCCTGGCGACACTGTGTTGATAGAGCGCCCCGGCTATTTGGGAGCCATTCAGGCTTTTTCCTTGTTTGAGCCGGTTTTCGAGGGCGTGGATTTGCAGCACGACGGGCCCGACCTCAATGCCCTGGCCGAAATACTCGGCAGCGGCGATGTAAAACTCTACTATGCCGTCCCCACGTTTCAGAACCCATCGGGACTTAGTTACAGCAAGGAAAAACGCGAAGCCGTGGCCAGTCTGCTGGCGGAACGTGATACGGTTCTGCTCGAAGATAACCCCTATGGAGAATTGCGTTTTGCCGGTGATGAGCTTCCCCCTTTGGGAGCCTCTCTGCTGGACTCCAACGCCTTGCTCATGGGCTCGTTTTCAAAGGTGGTTGCGCCCGGTCTCAGGTTGGGGTGGGTCGTCTCGCCCCCTGCAATGCGGGACAAACTTGTTCTGGCAAAGCAGGCTGCGGACCTGCACACGTCCACCTTGCTCCAGCGGATTTTGCACCGCTACCTGATCGATAATGACCTTGATGCGCACCTGACCCGCATCAAGGAGCGGTACGGAGAGCATTGCCAACTGATGCTTGCGGCCATTGATACGCACTTTCCAAAAGAAGTCCGCTGTACCCGACCAGAAGGCGGCATGTTCCTTTGGGGCTCTCTCCCCGACGGATACGACGCCATGGAACTGTTCAACCTCGCCATCGACAACAAGGTGGCCTTTGTGCCAGGGCGCCCCTTTTATACGGACGGGCGCGGCGAGAACACCTTCCGACTCAACTTTTCCAACGCTGACCCGACGCATATAGAAGAAGGAATTGCCCGACTTGGCCAATGTATTTCGCAATTACTGGACAACAGGGGCGCAAACAGGTCATAACATCTGAGGCAAACATATCTTTTCCCCTGAGGCTGACTGGAGTTCGTCCATGCGTCGAGTGCTGTGTACCATCGTCCTGTTTTTTTTCGTAATAATGCTCCCCCTTCCTGGACTCGTTCAGGCGGCGGGCGATGAGTTTGCCGTTCAGTTCATCGTTCCCTCCGACAAGGACGACGTTTGGAAGTTCGTGGAAATGATATCTGATCTCGGGTACCCAGCCTACATGTTCACCCAGGACATGGGTAGCGGAGTTGTCAATTATTACGCCCAAATGGGAACTTACGCCAACTATGCTGTTGCCAAAGACGCAGCAGAAAAACTGCGCAAGAAGGTGCGCGTGGACTATGAAATAGTCCATGCCAACACCAACAAGGCGGTTTCCGAAAAAGAACTGGCCATGATGGAGCAAGAAGGTGCAACAACTGCCGGTGGTCCGGAAGCGCCCCCAGCCGATACGCCTGACCGTCCTGCTGAAGTGATGGACCAGGCGCCAGCCCCTGCACCAGCACCTGCGCCACAAAAAAAGGAAGCCGCACCATCTCCTGCGCCTGCACCACAACCTGCCCCGCAACCAGATGACGTTGCTTCCTTTGACGCGCCCACGGCAACGGAAATGGCGCCGGCAAAACCCGCGCCTAAACCCGCCGCAAAACCGGCGCCAAAGCCCGAGCCTGAGCAGCCCACAGCAGAAGCGGCGCCCAGCGCGTCTGCAGAAAGCGCAGCTCCCCAGGTGCCTGAAGTACAGGCCGCGGCTCCTGCGCCTACAGCTCCCGAAGCGCCCGCAGCTCCTGCTACATCCATTTTACCGCCCAATACAACGCCACAAGGGCAAAGCATGTACCTTGCCCAGATGCATTCTTTCAGCATCAAGGATAACGCGTTGAAAGCCGCCCGCGAATATTCCGCCAGGGGGTACGATCCTGTCATCATTTTGTTGTATGACAGCAACCATACACCATGGTATGTACTTTCCATGGGATACTGGGGCGATATGCGTTCCGCACGAGAAGCGTCTCAAAGGCTCAGAATCCGGGAAGGTCGTGCAGCCACCATAAATCAGGTGGATGCTTCCTTTCTAAAAACACGGGTTGTCCCTTTCTAGGTCGCCAAGGCCTGGCAAGGTAACACAATAGGGAGACGACAATGCCTACGGAATGGACCCGGCACGACGACTCCACATATTTCGTCGTTCTCGGCGGCGTACTGACGGTTGCAATCACCTACGAGCAGATAGGTGAACCTGGCTGGAAAATCCAGGTTGGAAAACGCGCTATGCGTGACAAAATATCCAAGCAGGAAGACGCACAAAAAGTTGCGCTGGCCTTTGCCCATCGTATTTTGACACAATGCGGCAAAGACTTGGAATCTCTGGTTACGTCACTCCGACAAGAACAGGGGGACGCAGACTGATTTCCGCCACATCGCCATACCGCCTTTATTCTCATGCCGCTTGCATTCTTGTGGCGGCAATGCTTTTCTTCGTCCTTTTTCCTCCCTTATTGCAATCTCAAGAAGTCGCCTCGCCTGATATCACGCCCGATACCGCACCTGATACCGCGCCGCAATCCACCCAGCCTCAGGACACCAAAGAGGACGTTACCGCCCCCCAATCCGTGGAATCTGAGAAAAACCAACCGCAGGACGCTTCTGCACCGCAACAAGAAGAAACTCCCAAAGCCACAGTAAGCGACGACACGTCTCAGGAAACGCCGCCTGAAAAAAGCGAAGCAGAGCCGACCGCTGAAGAAATGGAAAGGCAGGAAGCCGCTGCCAAGATTGAGAAGATCAACGCGCTTTCGCAGACCCTGCAAAACGGCGGGTGGGTGGAGCGCAAAGAAGCCATCGCGTCCCTGGGTGATTTTGGTCCGGATGCGGCCGTGGCAGTACCTTTGCTACGAGAAGCCCTGGATGACGACGATGCCTTGATTCGTGCGGAAAGCGCCCGTACCCTTGGCAAAATTGGTCCCAATGCTGCTGCCGCCGTGCCAGGGCTCATTGATTTGCTGTACGATGACGATGACGAGGTCCGCACAGCAGCGGCCGATGCCCTCGGCAATTTAGGGCCAGAGGCTGCAGAAGCAGCCAGGGCGCTTGTGCGCGTTTTGGGTGATGAAAATCCACAGGCCCGCACCAACGCTGCACAGGCACTGGGGCGTATCGATGCACCGGCGGACATTGCTCTGCCAGCGCTTGTGCGCAGTATGGAAGATTACCAATCCAAGGTGCGACGCAGCGCTGCAGCTTCCATAGGAAACTTTGGCGATGCAGCGGCAAGCGCCGTGCCTGCGCTGATAAAACGACTGCATGATCCCGACGAGTTTGTCCGGCTGAGCGCTGCCTTTGCTTTGGGGCAAATCGGCAGGCCAGCCATCCAAGCGCTCATTGCCATGCTGGAGACGTCTGAAAGTTCCGCAGGCCAGGAAGAACACGACTCCGAGGTGGCAGCCTGGGCGTTGCGACGTATTGGCGCCCCTGCTGTTGCATTGCTGGCCGAACGGGTTCGCAGCGCGGAAGGCCAGGAACGCATCGAAGCCATTTACGCGCTGGGGCACCTGGGGCTTCAGGCCGACGTCACCGTGCCCCTGCTCATCGAGCTGCTTGAAAATCCTGACAATGAAATAGCCAATGCGGCAACCGTTGCGCTGGGCATGATCGGCGCGCCAGCCGTCAGTTATCTGGTGGACGTGCTGGACAACCCTGACCGCAGTGTGCGTCTTTTTGCTACCTACGCCCTTGGCGCCATTGGAGAACCTGCGGTGCCGGCCCTGGTGCTGGCTCTGGACGACCGCTTCGCCACAGTACGCGAGCAGGCGGCCATAGCCCTGGGCAAGATAGGTGAACAGGCGGCCCAGGCCGTGCCACGGCTGATATTTGCGTTGCAAGACCCTTCCGCCTCCGTGCGCATGAACGCGGCAGACACCCTGGGCGAGATAGGTGCTGGAGCCGAAACGGCCGTGCCTGCCCTTTCTGCTGCCCTGCGTGACAAGGACGACTTTGTTCGTACCATGGCGGCCTATGCGCTAGGCAAAATAGGCGCAAAGGGAGCCTCTGCGCTCATCTCCACCTTAGAGGATCCTGATCCCGGTATGCGCGAGATAGCGGCCGTTGCCCTGGGCATGGTCGGCCCCCGTATTGGTGAGCACGCTGCCAAGGCGGTGCCCGCCCTGGTCAAAGCGCTGGACGACCCAGATCCGGGGGTGCGGCGCAGCGCCGCCAGCGCACTCAGCTACCTTGGGCCTGCTGCGGCAGATGCCGTGCCAGACCTCACCGCCCTTTTGTATAGCACTAATGACGAAGATCTGCGCATTCTTGCCGCCTATGCCCTGGCAAAGGCCGGCACTCTGGGCGTAAACCAGATTCTTACGACCATGCGCCATAGCAATCCGGAAATGCGCTCCATCGCGGTCAGCGCCCTGGGTATGAGCCAGGCACAGGCCGATCTGGCAGTGCCTGCCCTTGTCAAGGCGCTCAAGGATGAAGACCAACAAGTCCGGATCAAGGCTGCAACGGCCTTGGGCATGCTTGGGGCAAAAGCTTCAGGCGCCGGCCCCGCGCTCATCGAATTGATGGACAAGGGCGGTCCTGAAGGTGACGCCGCCATCAAAGCACTGCAACGGATAACGCCTGAAGGCGAAGTCCCGACGCGAGAAGATGCAACGCCTGCTGCAGCCACACAATCCCCTTCCGGGGAATAATCTCCTTTTTTCCTGCTTTTCCCTGCCTGAAAATGTCATCACCGTGACAATTTCCTCGTATTGGTAATCCAGTTTCCTTTCTCCCGCAGTTTATTTGTAACATCCTTTCTATATATTACTAAAACTCAAATAGTTACTATCTATAACAAACATCCTCGGGAGAGCACTGCCCTCATGAAAAACAGCTTTTCCATTTCACAAATCATCCTCAGCGTTCTGATCATAGGTCTTACCGGCGCATTAGGCTTCATGGGCGCGCTGAACTACCTCGATACCCGGTCCACATGGGAAGCGGAACTGACGCAGCTTGGGCATCAAGTAGCAGGGCGCCTGTCACTATCCCTTGCCGCTCCTATGTGGAATTTCCAAACCAGCCAGGCTGAAAAAATCATCCGGTCGGAAATGCAAGCCCGCAACGTAGCAGCGATTGTGGTGCACGAATCCGAAGACAAGATTTTTACGGCTGGTGTTTGGGACGAGAACTGGGCGGTGGCCATAGCAGCCGAAACCCCTCAGGATATGGATGGAGCCATCATTGCGCAGGCCCCGGTGCAACAGGACGATAAGGAAATCGGGACAGCCACAGTCTATGTGACAACCCGTTTTCTCGATGAAAAGCTGGACAACCTGCTCCAAAAGACAATCCTGTTTGTGCTTGTTTCCGACGGGATTCTTCTCGTCCTCCTCTACCTTATACTGCGCTATGTGCTGCTTGTGCCCCTGAAACAGTTGCAGGTGTACACACGCAAGGTAGGTGGAGGAGATTTGGAGGTAGAGGCGCCCAGCCTGTGCCGCTTTTCCGGAGAGATGTGCCAGCTGGCCAGCTTTGTTGCCGGCATGGTGGAAAGCCTGAAGCAATCCATTCGCACTGCCCAGGGCAAGGAGCAGGAGGCCAGAGACCTGGCCGCCGCAGCTGAGCAGGCCCGTACAGAGGCCGAAGAAGCCCGCGATCAGGCGGTAACGGCCCGCAATGAAGGTATGCGCGAGGCTGGCGAACGGCTGGAGGACATCTCTCGCCACCTGGCAGAAGCTACTGAGGAACTCCTGAACCAAACAAACGAAGTTACCCGTGGTTCAGGCATCCAGACCGACAGAATCGCCGGTGTGGCAACAGCCATCGAAGAAATGAACGCAACCATCCAGGAAATCGCGCACAGGGCCTCGGATACTGCAGATCAGGGGCGTGAAACGGTTTCCGAGGCGTCAAATGGCGAGCATGTGGTGACCGAAAGCACCAACGTCATCAAGGAAGTGGATAAAAAAGCCCACAACCTTCGTGAATACATGCAGAGCCTTGCCGCAAAGTCCGAGGATGTAGGCCGGATCATCACCGTCATCGAAGATATTGCCGACCAGACCAACCTTCTGGCCCTTAACGCTGCCATAGAAGCGGCGCGCGCCGGGGAAGCAGGCCGCGGTTTCGCCGTGGTGGCGGATGAAGTGCGCAAGCTCGCAGAAAAAACCATGGGAGCTACAAAGGAAGTGACAACCTCCATACGCGCCATCCAGGATGAGACAGAAAACAGCAGGCGCGTGGCGGAAGAAGTCGCCAAGACGGTCGAAAACGCCACCAATCAGTCATCCAAGGCAAAGGTTGCGCTCGAACGCATCATGCAGCTTGCAGGGCAAACTTCTGACAGTATTTCGCAAATAGCCACGGCTACTGAAGAACAAAGCGCGTCCATGGAAGCGATCAACCAATCCGTTTCCGACGTGGATTCAGTGGCACAAGAAATTACCACAGCCATGAAAACAGCCAGCACAGCCGTCAGTGAACTGGGGGAGCAGACGGGCGCCCTGAACCAGATCATTGCCGAGTTACTGGCTGCAAAATAGCAGATGAGCACGCCCCTTGCCAATAAACACAACCGTTCAACCCTTAACAAGGATAAAGAACAGTGAAAGCACGCATCTACACATCCAAAGTCCTTGCCATTTGCATCATCCTGGCCTTATTGAGCATAACCACTAGCGCCGCTGCGGAGAAAATGTCCCTGACCAGTCTGGAATGGCCGCCCTATACCAGTGACGCCATGGACGCCAAAGGAGCATCCGCAAAAGTCGTTGCCGATGCCCTGGCAGAAGTCGGCATGGAACTCGACATCCAATTCTATCCCTGGCAACGCGCAGTAAATATGGCCAAGAGCGACGCTGCATTCATCGGCTACTTTCCTGAATACCACTCCACTGCCATTGAAGAGGAATTCATCTTTTCCGAGCCTATTGGCTCCTCCCCCCTCGGTTTCATCGAGCGCAAAGACGAATCCATAGCCTGGAAAACCCTGAACGATCTCAAGGCCTACACCATCGGCGTAGTCTCGGGATATGTGAATACCACCGATTTCGACGCCATGATGGCCTCGGGCGATATCAAGACAGAAGCCGTTTCCGACGACGCCACCAACATCAAAAAAGTTGCTGGGGGGCGCATCCACATGGCTGTCATCGATAAAAACGTATTCAACTACCTGCTCAAAACCGATCCCGCCCTTGCCGGCATGGGTGACAAACTCCAGTTCAACGCAAATGTCCTGGAAGACAAAAAACTCTATGTCTGTGTCCGTAAAAGCCCGGAAGGCGAGGCAGCCATTGCCAAACTCAACGAAGGAATAGCCAAGATAGACCCCGAAGCCATCCAGGGCGCCTATATTTCAAAGGCGCTGGGCAACTAGGGCACGTACTTTGCCGTAACGCCTCTGGCAATCAGTAGTACCTTTAAACTGTTTCATTCCCAGGCAGTTGCCTGAAACAAATTGCCTTACCTCCATTCCTCCATGCCCCTTGCATGTATGCGAGGGGCTTTTTCATCATATAATCTCCATATCCTTTTTGACATTTTGTCCGAAATACCGGATGCTCTCTATATTATGCATGTATCCGACAAGCCTTTGGTGCTGACTCTCGGCGATCCCAATGGTCTAGGCCCGGAACTGGCATGCCGGTTACTGGGCAAAAAAGAGGGCGTCGCCCCCGGCTTTACACCCCAGAGTCCCCTGCTCATGCTAGGGGCAGGCAGCGCCCTGCGCCCGCACCTGGAGCGTTTGGGAATGCGCCCCTTTTGGGAGCCTATAGCTGATCCGTCCAACATAACCAGCAAAAAGCCAGGGGTTTATTTCCATGAACCCAAGGGGTTGGAAAAATACACCCCCAAGCTAGGCATAGCTGACGAAAAAGGCGGTCTGGCCGCAGGCGTGACCCTGGAACTGGCCATACACCTCTGCCTGGAAGGCGCTGCAAGCGGTATCGTCACCCTGCCCTTGCACAAAGGTATGCTCCAGGCGGCTGGCTTTCCTTTTTCAGGACATACTGAATTTCTTGCACGCCGCAGCAACCTGCGCGATGAAGACGTGTGCATGCACCTTTGCGGGGACGCCCTCCGCGTAAGCCTTGTTACCACGCACCCGCCGTTGCGCAGCGTCCCCGAACTCGTAACCAAAGAACGAGTCCTGCGCTGCTTGCGCCTCACCAGCGAATTCCTGGATTATATCCTGCCGGAAGGACGCCGCCGCATTGCCGTATGCGGCCTGAATCCCCATGCTGGAGAAAACGGCGCCATAGGGTCAGAAGAAATTGACGTGATAATCCCGGCGCTGCAGCAAGCAAAAGCCGAGGGAATCGACGCCATGGGGCCGTTTGCCGCGGATACGACGTTCCATCGTGCAGTGACAGGCGAGTTCGACGCCGTACTTGCCATGTATCACGACCAGGGCCTGGGCCCCTTGAAGCTGCTGCACTTCCACAAGGCGGTAAACGTGACCTTAGGGTTGCCCTTTGTACGCACTTCGGTGGATCACGGTACCGGCTTCGACCTTGTCGGCAAGGACACGGCCGATACAGGCAGTTTGCTTGCCGCGCTGCACATGGCACGGCTCATGGTCAATGCAGTGGCGTAACAACTACCCCAACAGACTGTAACAAAGAGGAATGACCCATGTATTTAGGGATCGACGTCGGCGGCACCCATACGGACGCTGTCGTCATGTTCCGTGGCAAGCTGGTCGCATCCTGCAAAGTGCGCACAGACCACGAGAACCTCCTGGCCTCCGTGCGCAACGCCCTTGAACAGGTTCTGACGGACCTCGACGGGGAGCGTATCTCCCGCTTGAATCTTTCCACCACCCTGACCACGAACGCCATTGTCCAGGGCAAGACAGAAGAAGTGGGCGTGCTGGTGTCTGCCGGACCAGGCATTGATCCGGAAAATCACCGCATAGGGCGCAGTTACCACGTTATTCCCGGCGCACTGGACCATCGCGGCTTTGAAATCAAGGCGCTGGACACCGCTTCACTAGGCGAAGGGCGCCAAATTTGCGACCAGTTGGGCGTGCGTGTTTTTGCAGTTGTAGGAAAATTCTCCACCCGCAACCCGGCGCATGAACTGGCCATGAAAGAATCTGTGTCCGGATGCGCTGATTTCGTCACCATGGGGCACCGTCTTTCCGGTCTGCTGAACTTTCCGCGCCGCATCAGCACCGCCTACTACAACGCAGCCGTCTGGCGACTCTTCAATACCTTTGCCGACGCCATTGAAGGCAGTATCCGCGACTTCAAGCTGGACGCCCCCGTCAATGTGCTCAAGGCGGACGGCGGCACAATGCCGCTCAGTGTCTGCCGCGAGCGCCCCGTGGAATCCATCCTTTCCGGCCCTGCAGCCAGCGTCATGGGCATCATCGCCCTTTGCGACATACGCGAGGACTGCGCTATTCTGGACATCGGCGGCACCACCACGGATATCGCCATCTTTGCAGGGGCAAGCCCGGTCATCGAGAAACACGGCATCGAGCTTGGCTCCTACCCCACCCTTGTACGCGCCCTGAAAACCCACTCCATAGGCATAGGGGGCGATTCTGTTCTCAGACTGCGCCAGAAAATGGGCAGCACATCCGTTTTCGTGGGCCCGGAACGACTTGGCCCGCCCATGGCCATGGGCGGCGACCGGCCGACGCTGATGGACGCGTTCAACTATGCGCGCATTACGGACTTTGGTGACCGTGAAGCCTCTGTGAATGGCATTGAATCCCTTGCAGGCCTCTGGGACGCATCGGCCCGCAAAATCGTTGACATGGCCATCGCACGCGCCGTGGAAGCCATCAAGGAAGCGGTCGATGACCTGGTATGGCAAATAAACCAGCGCCCTGTGTACACAATCAACGAATTGCTCACGGGCAAGGACATCCGCCCCTCCAAGTTGTATATCATGGGTGGTCCGGCCAAGGCATTTCAAAAGCTTCTTGCAGAAGCCATGGACCTGGAGGTGGAAGTTCCGGAAGACTACCAGGTGGCCAACGCAGTTGGCGCTGCGCTCACACGCACCACCTGCGAACTGGAGCTTTTTGCAGACACACAGAAAAAGCAGTTGTTCATCCCCACCACCGGTGAAGAACGCACCATAGGGGCGAACTACTCCTTGCAGGATGCAGAAAAGGACGCCTGGGACAGTCTTGGCAAACGATTGGCGGATATCGCTCCAAAAGAGGCGGAGCGTCTCGGCGCAGCCATGGAAATCACAGAGGCCAGCTCCTTCAACATGGTGGATTACCATGGTTCGGGCGGCCGCAATATCCGAGTAAAATGTCAAATCAAACCAGGCATCTCGCGTGACTGAGCGCAACCAACAAGGATATGACAATGCAGGAAGCAAAAAATCGCCTGGGACTCGTCTTTTTTCCCGCTTACGACTGGGCCATCAGCCCCACGCATCCGGAGCGTGAGGAGCGACTGCTCTACACTCAGGACCAACTCAAGGAAGAAGGCCTTTTCGATATCCCCGGCATCACGGAATACAAGCCGGAAATCGCTACACTGGAAGACGTGGAGCGCACCCACTTCTGCATCCCTTCTTCCGAAGCCGTGACAACGAAGTCTCACCTCATCTCCGCTGGCGGCGCCATCAAGGCTGCCCAACTCGTCATGGAGCGTGAAGAGGAAAAAGCCTTTGCCCTGGTGCGCCCTCCTGGACACCATGCCATGAAGGTGGTGCACGGCAACCGAGGCTTTTGCAATGTGAACATCGAAGCCATGATGGTCGAGTGGATTCGTGAAAAATACGGCCGCAAACGTGTTGCCATTGTGGATACCGATTGCCACCACGGCGACGGCACCCAGGACCTCTACTGGAACGATCGCGACACCTTGTTCATCTCCCTGCATCAGGACGGGCGCACCCTGTACCCGGGAACGGGATTCCCCGACGAACTTGGCGGCCCCAATGCCCTGGGCAAGACGATCAATGTGCCGCTGCCGCCAAACACTGGCGACGAAGGCTACCTCTACGTTATCGACAATCTTGTGCTGCCGCTGCTCGAAGATTTCAAACCCGATCTGATCATCAACTCCGCAGGGCAGGACAACCACTTTTCCGACCCCATCACGAACATGAACCTCTCGGCCCAGGGGTACGCACTGCTGAACCAGAAGCTGAACCCCGATCTTGCCGTATTGGAGGGTGGCTACGCCATCCAGGGCGCGCTGCCCTACGTCAACCTTGGCATTGCGCTGGCCATGGCCGGACTGGATTATTCCGGGGTTCGCGAGCCTGATTACGATCCAAAACGCTTTGGCCACGATCACCGCACTGACGAGTACCTGAAAAAATTGTGCGATCTCATGCGCGCGGCCTACTTCTCCCCCCCAGAGAAACCGAGCAAGGGAGAAATCGTGGGTAATGAATATTCCCGCTCAAAGGATATCTTCTACGATACGGACGGTATCAGCGAAAGCCAGGTGGAAAGCGTACTGCTGTGTGAGAACTGCTCGGGTGTGGTGAAAATCGAGACGTGGTCCACCGTCAACCCCCTGTCCTGCTGCATTGAAATTCCCATGGACGCCTGCGGCCGCTGCCACGACGCGGGCCTGCGCATGCTTGACGAAGCCAAGGTCAAAGGCAACTACCGCATCATCCAGGGCATAAACCGCAAGGACAAGCAATACACGCAGTTTGGATTTTGAACGGGCCCCCACTCTGGTGAATAACCGGAACAAAACGGGGGCGAGACACACCAACATTTGATCCGCCTATAAAAAAACCCGCCCTGATCGGCTCACACTTACGCTGCGCCGATCAGGGCGGGTTGGCTGCACGGCAACATGGCCTTGCCTAAAACGACTTGTTGATAACGTCCATGGCAGGCGTGCCGTCGGCAGCCTTCACGCCTTTCAGCCAGGCAGCCACAGCGTCCTTGTTGTTCGCTATCCATGTGGCGGCAACCTCTTTAGACGGAATTTCCTTCTGCCCGTATTCCAAAATCCACTTACTCTGGGTGGCGCTGGGAACCTTGAGCTGCTTCAGAAAACGATACACTTCGGGAGCTTCCTCAGCCAGACCCTTGCGCGCAACGGTGACCACCTTGGATTTGCTTGCAAACTTTTCCGTTCCTGGAACGGCTTCCAGGTAAGCCATGTCAAGCTGCAGGTTCATCCAGTGGGGTTTCCAGCAGGCAAACGTCACCCACTCGCCATTATTCACCCTGCTCTGTACCTCTTTGAGCATGATCGGCGTGGTCACGTTGGTCTGCTCCCAGTCACCGAGTCCTGCAACATCCTTTTCTATGATTTCGCCCATGGCGACGGCCATGGGAGAGCCGCTTTCAATATTGAAAAGGTGATGCTTGAACTTGTCGGCGTGCTTATCCAGATCGGCAAAGCTCTTCACACCCTGATCTGCCACATCCTTTGTCACGCAAAGGCTGATGACGGCTGAATCCAGGTTGGTCTGCACAACCTCCACAGCCTTCTTTTCCAGCAGTGGGTCAAGCAGAGGATTTTGTTGGGGAAGCCAGCCGGCCAGAAAAATGTCCACTTCGCCATTGGCCATGCCATTGTAGGCAATTGGAGGGCCAACAGACAGCTTTTCGGCAGGATACCCCAAAGCATCGAGAAGTTGGATGGCGATTTCACTTTTTACTTCCACACCGGGCCAGGGCGGTACTGCGAGCTTAAGCGATTCTGCAGCACGGCACGGTACAGCCAACATAAGCACCAACAGCAGCATCGGCAGCAATGCGTGAAACTTCTTCATGAATCCTCCTTGGTTACAGTTACTTCAAAGTACTCATCCCGGATGACAATGCAGCCCGGCTGCAATGCCATTGGCCATTCCCTTGAACCGGGAGAGCGTGGCGTCGAAAAAGAGACGCCACCCTTCACAGAGCCAGTTCGCTGCGCCGCCTTGTTGCCCGTTCACATGCACTGTCTGATAGCGGGGGCAATCCCCCATGCACAGCGAAAGATATTCGCAGTCATGGCAAAGCGGCGGCAGCACTTCCTTGGCCGCAGCAAATTTCTTGTAGGCAAACGACTGCCGTATTTCCTGAAACCCAGTGGTGTGCACGTTACCCAGCAAATGCTCCTGCGAGACAAAAAAATCACAGGGATACACATCGCCATTATGCTCAACCACTAGGTACTGATCACATCGCGAATGCAACCTGCACTCCGTGGCGACACCATAAGTCAATCTGGCCAGCAGGCTTTCAAAATTGCGAACGCAGGTTCCCCAGTCAGCACGAGAATACCACTCCTCAAATACGTCCAACAGAAAACGCCCCCATTGTTCGCCGGTAATCGCGTAGGGTTGCAGGTTTCCCTTTGCATCAAACTCCACACAGGGAATGAATTGCACATGCTGCATGCCCAGCGCCATGAGATGGCGGTACACTTCCAAGGGGCGCTGCACATTCGCCGCAGAAACCAGTGTCACGGCATTTACAGGCACGCCATGCCGCTGCAGCGTTTCAATGCCACGGACAACTCTGGCGTGGCTGGGCCGCCCGTCTTTTGTTCTGCGGCTGGCATCGTGCACAGATGGGGGGCCATCTATGCTGCACCCAGCCAAAAAACGGTAATGCCCCATACATGCTGCCAACTTTGCATCTATGCATGTCGCGTTTGTCTGCAAACTGTTTGCGATCTGTGCCCCTTTTGGAGCGCAGCGCTTTTGCAGCTCCACCACACGCCTGAAAAATGGCGCCCCCATCAGGGTGGGCTCGCCGCCCTGCCATACAAATGAATACACCGGCTGGCGCGTGGCCATGTAGTTTTCCAGCATGGCCTGCAATGTGGCATCCGTCATGCGGTGCGGGCGCTTCTGCGGATACAGGGCTCCTTTTTGCAAATAAAAACAGTAGGAGCAGCGAAGATTGCAATCCGCGCCAGCTGGTTTCACAAGCAGGGAAAAAGGTTGCATTGCTTAATTGGCTTCAGACGCTTTGGGGTGCAACCGCGCTTTGGCTTCAACATCATTGAGGTCAAGATGGTTGCGCATATACTGATTGGCCGCATGACACGGGGGGTGGTAATCCCACGGCGTATGCTGGCCAGTCATGTGGGCAGAGAACACCAGGCGTCTGCGTCGCTGGCTGGCCCGGACCCGTGAATCGAGGGCGTCCAAGTCCACATGCTCCTGCACCCTGGCCGCAAATGCCTCCACCATGGCGGCATAGTCAGATTCCTCGGCCAGATTGTGCAACTCCCGCGGGTCCGTCTCCAAATCATACAGCAACGGAGGATCCAGGGGGCAATGAATGTATTTGTATTTTCCCTCGCGCAGCATCATCATGGGAGCCGCCGCCCCTTCTCCCATATACTCGGTGATAACCGCCGTGCGTGTGGGGTCTGCCTCCCCCCGGGCCAGAGGCATGAGACTGTGGCCATCCATGAAGCTGGCAGGAGCTTCAAGTTCAGGCGCTTTTGCCAGTTCCAGCAACGTGGGCAGAAGATCCACCAGAGAGACCGGCGTATTCACACGCCGCGATGACAGTCCTTTGCCACTTATGACAAGGGGCACGCGGGCCGCCCCTTCCAGTAGAGACATCTTGTACCAAAGACCGCGCTCTCCAAGCATGTCGCCATGGTCTGCAGTGAGAATGACAACCGTGTTCTCACGCATGCCCGTTTCTTCCAAGGCAGTCAGCAAACGGCCGATCTTGTCATCCAGATAGCTTATCTGACCATAATATGCGTGGCGTGCATTGCGTATATCCGCCGGCGCCATTTCCCCCTCCCCCATGCCATAGGCCTGGCGCAAACGCTTGCTGTGAGGGTCGCACTGCTCGTAGGGAATGTGCTCCACTGCCGGCATGTCGATGGCGTCATGGTCATAGCGTTCCCAGTGCTCACGCGGGCAAATGTAGGGGTCATGCGGGTCCGTAAAAGACACGGCCAGACAAAAGGGGCGCCCGTCTTCGCTGCGGGCGAGGTCATAGATATGGCGCTCCGCCCGAAAACCGACCTCGTCGTCAAAATCGATCTGGTTGGCGCGTTCGTTATGGCCGGCCAGGGTCACACTATCCATGTTGTGATACCACCAGTCGAACCGCTCCTGCGGGTGCTCCCAGTCAGGTGTCCAGCCATGGTCCGCGGGGTAGACGTCCGTGGTAAGGCGCTCTTCAAACCCATGCAGTTGGTCCGCGCCCACAAAATGCATCTTGCCGCTCAGGGCCGTGCGGTAGCCATTCACTCGAAGATAATGGGCAAAAGTAGGTATATCAGCAGGAAATTCCGCGCCGTTGTCGTAGGCTTCAATCCTGGAGCAATATTGTCCGGACATCATGGAAAAACGTGATGGAGCGCAAAGAGGACTGTTGCAATAAGCGCTGGTAAAAACAACACCATCCTCTGCAATGGAATCCATGTTAGGCGTCTTGGCAACTTGATTTCCATAACAGGGCAATGCCGATGCGGCGAGCTGATCGCATTGGATGAGCAGCACGTTCGGCCGTTGTTGCGACATGAAGAATTCTCCTTTCCTAATCTCTTAATGTGCAGTGCTATGCGTACCAACAGCAATTCACTGCAATTGCATTTCTTCCTCAATCTGCGCTTTTGCCTCACGCAGGTAGGCCTTAATATCTTCTACCAGGCTGCCCTCACCGACCCTGGCCATAAGCACGCCAACGCCCAACACGAGCGCCACCCGCCCATCGTCCTTCAGGGGAACAGCCAGTCTGCAGATTCCCGGATAGAACACCCCGGGGTCGAACTGCATTTCATCCCGCCACGCGTCGCGTATAATCTCGGCCACGGTCTCAGGATCAAGGTTGGGGCTGTGCGCCGCACAGGCATCGCGTAGAAATTCCTGCTCCAGCAGCTTTTCCCTGGGGTAAAAGAAAATGGAACCGATGACCGGCAACTGCAAAGGCAACCCTTTTCCTGCTGGAAACAGCGATGGCGACTGGTGCGACATGATGCTTTCCATGCAGAACATATATTCTTCGAAACAGCTAAAAAGATTCACAGAAGCCAAAAATGTCTCGTGAATGTAGCGCATGTGCCTGCGCACCCCTTTCATGGGGCCACGCTGGGCCACAGCGTTCTTCCCCCAGAAATAGGTTTTCATCCCCAAGACATAGCGCCCATCTCCATTTTTATGCAGCACTTCCGCCTGTCCCAACTCCTTGAGAATCTTGCTCACGGTAGAGGGACTAGGGTTGCCAAGCAGCGTCTGCACTTCTGAAAAGCGAAGCCCCTTTGGGCTCTTACTAATCTCGTCCAGCACACGTAGTGATCTTGTCAGCAGTGAATCAGCCATATTACTATATATATGTGTAGCAAGGTTTCTATTTTTGTAGTACTATCCGGTTTTGGCAAAGTTGTCAAATCAGCTACCCAATGGCGTCCAGGAAAGCACCTGCATGCACATCCGGCACAGTTTCAAAAAAGCCAGATTCTGGGACATTACGAGCAAAACAGGCCGGAATTGCTGCCCGCCTGTCCACCAGCCACATGGCGACAACTGACAGTTTGCATCGCGTTTTTCGCCTGCCCCTGTCGCAAAGCATTGCAGCTTCAGGCAACTTTTCCGTTGCAGCGTGCTCTCTCTTGACTTCCGGCTGCTCTTGAACCATTGTCAATTCTTTTGTTGCTTCCTGTATCTTTTGCCATCAGCACTTTTTTCGGAGGTCCAGTCGTATCATGAGCGACTACAAGAAGACGCTGCATCTGCCCAAAACAAGTTTCCCCATGAAGGCCAACCTGACCCAGAACGAGCCAAAGACCCTCGAATTCTGGAACAAGGCCGACGCATACAATGCCATGACCGGCGTAAACAACGACAAGGGTGTCTTCGTGCTGCACGATGGCCCTCCCTACGCCAACGGTCACATTCACCTGGGCACGGCCCTGAACAAGGTGCTCAAGGATATTATCGTCAAGTCCAAGAACCTCATCGGTTACAAGGCCGAATATGTTCCGGGCTGGGACTGTCATGGTCTGCCCATTGAGCACAAGGTCGAGACCGAGTTGAAGCAGAAGAAAAAGGAAGTGCCCCCGAACGTGGTGCGCAAGATATGCCGGGAGTACGCCACCAAGTGGCTGGGAACGCAGCGCGAGGAATTCAAGCGCCTGGGCGTTTTCGGCGTGTGGGACGATCCCTACATGACCATGAAGCCCGCCTACGAGGCCGCCACGGCCCGCGAACTGACCAACTTCATGGCCAACGGCTCGGTGATGCGCAGCAAGAAGCCTATTTACTGGTGTCTCTCCTGCCAGACCGCCCTTGCCGAGGCCGAGGTGGAATACCACGACCATGTGTCCCCTTCCATTTTCGTGCGCTTCCCCATGCCGGACCAGACGCTGGCCGAGCGCATCCCCCAGGCCGACCCGTCCCGCGCCGCCATCATCATCTGGACCACCACGCCCTGGACAATCCCGGACAACATGGCTGTGGCCGTGCACCCCGAGTTTGTTTACGCGCTGGTAGAACACGACGGACAGCAATACATCCTGGCCAAGGAGCTTCTGGAATCCTGCGCCGAAAAATTCGGCTGGGGCGACGGCTACACGGAACTCGCCACTGTGGATGGAAGCGCCCTGGAAGGTTTGAAGGCCCGCCACCCCTTTTATGATCGCGAATCTCCGGTTGTGCTGGCCGACTATGTAACGCTGGACACAGGCACCGGATGCGTACACACGGCCCCTGGCCATGGACGCGAAGACTATGAAACCGGTCTGCGCAACGGGCTTGAGATTCTCTCCCCCCTGGACGATCAGGGGCGCTTCATGGATGTCGTCGAGCACTTTGCCGGCATGACGGTTTTCGAGGCCAACCCCAAGGTCATCGAGGTCATTGAAGCCAATGGCAACCTCATGGCCCAGGGCAAGCTGAAGCACTCCTACCCCCATTGCTGGCGCTGCAAGGAGCCGGTCATTTTCCGCGCCACAACGCAGTGGTTCATTTCCATGGAAAAGAACGACCTGCGCAAGAAGGCACTTTCCGCCATTGAGAACGACGTGCGCTGGATTCCCGCATGGGGCCGCGAACGCATCTACAACATGATCGAAAACCGTCCGGACTGGTGCATCTCGCGGCAACGTCTGTGGGGAGTTCCCATCATCGCGCTGCTCTGCGAAGGGTGCGGTGAAGCGTGGCACGAACCCGACTGGACCTACTCCATCGTGGAGAAATTCGCCCAATACCCCACTGGTTGCGACTACTGGTTCGATACGGCCATCGAGGACATCGTCCCCGAGGGGCTGGAGTGCCCCCACTGTAAAAGCACATCGTGGCGCAAGGAAACCGACATTCTCGACGTGTGGTTTGACTCGGGCACCAGCTTTGCCGCCGTTGTCGAACAGCGCAAGGAATGCCGCTACCCCGCGGACATGTACCTTGAAGGTTCCGACCAGCACAGAGGGTGGTTCCACAGTTCCCTGCTCGCATCCCTGGGAACAAGGGGGCAGGCGCCCTACAAGTCCGTGCTGACCCACGGCTACGTTGTGGATGGCGAAGGCAAGAAAATGTCCAAGTCGGTGGGCAATGTCGTGGCTCCCAAGGAGATCATTGACAAGTACGGCGCTGAGATCCTGCGCATGTGGGTTGCCAGTGTCGACTACACCGAGGATATCCGCATCTCCGACGAAATCTTGAGCAGGCTTGTGGATGCCTACCGCCGCATCCGCAACACCTGCCGCTACCTCCTGGGCAACCTGAATGATTTCACCCCTGCCGACGCTGTGGCCGACGAGGAAATCACCGGGTTGGATCTCTATGCCCTGGATAAGGCCATGGTGGCCCACGACCGCATCCTGAAGGCCTATGACGCCTACGAATTCCATAAGGTGTTCCACACCTTGCACCAGCTCTGCGTCACCGACCTTTCCGCCTTTTATTTTGATATCCTCAAGGACAGGCTTTACGTTTCCGGCAAGGACAGCAAGGAGCGCCGCATGGCCCAGACAGTGCTGTGGAAGATTCTGCAGCTTTTGGTGCAGGACATGGCGCCCGTCCTGAGCTTCACTGCCGAGGAAGTCTTCCGCCATCTGCCGGAGGCCTTGCGCCCAGAAGCAGGAACCGTGTTCGGCCTTGCGGCCACACACGGGGGGCGGGTGATGGCGTCTGAAGACCGCCGCGTGTGGGAGCTGGTGGAGCAGGTGCGCTCCGAAGTGACCAAGGCCATCGAGCCCAAGCGCAAAGCCGGCGAAGTCGGGCACCCTCTGGACACCCTGATCACGCTGTACGCCGACGAAGCGACCATGGCCCAGCTGACGGCCTCCGGCGCGGACCTTCGGGAAGTATTCATCGTTTCCCAGGCCAGGCTGGAACCGTTTGACAAGGCTGCCGACGACAGCGTGCAGTGCGAGGAGCTACCCGGCCTGCGCATTTCCGTAACCCGCGCGCCGGGTGACAAATGCGCCCGCTGCTGGACCTTTAGCGAAACCCTGGGGGAATCCCCGGAACATCCGGACATCTGCCCGCGCTGCACCGCAGTGCTGCAGGGATAGGGTAAAAGCGTGCGCAAGGCATACGCCAGACTATTCGGTGCCGCGATCATCGTGGCTATACTGGATCAGCTCAGTAAGTACGTTGTGGTTCAGAACATAAAACTGGGCAGCGGCATCGAAGTCATTCCCGGCTTTTTCAACCTTGTGCACGTTTTGAACCGTGGCGCGGCCTTTGGTGTTTTGAACCGGGGGGACATCTCCTGGCAGCGATGGTTCTTTGTGGGCATCAGTCTGTTGGCATTGGTCGTGATCTTTTTCATGACGCGCCTCAGCCGTCCGGAAGAGCGCATCCAGCACATCGGCCTGGGGCTCATCTTTGGCGGGGCTTTGGGCAACCTTGTTGACCGGCTGCATTTGGGCATGGTCATCGACTTTTTGGATCTGTACCTGGGCGCATACCACTGGCCTGCATTCAATGTGGCGGACAGCGCCATTACCATCGGCGCCATACTACTTATAGCATCCTATTACCTTAAAGGGCGCACGCCCCGATAACAGGGGCGTAATAAGTCCCGGGAGCTTGATCGATGTACGACTGGAGTTCTTTTTTTTCGCAGCCGACCGGCCAGGTTATCCTGGGGGTGCTGTTGCTGGGCCTGCCCATCATCCCGAATCTGTGGGGCATCTATCACGCGTTCTATCGCGTATTCCCCACCGACTCGGAAAAAATGATCTGGGTCTGCCTTTGCATCTTCTTGCCCGTACTGGGCGGGGTCATCTACTTTTTTGTTGGCCGGAAAAGAGGGCGCAAGCCTGACTATTCCACCCCAAATGAAGAATAACCCCCTGTAGTCATAAAACAAGACGACCACAACAACCAAAAAGACACTGTTACGGCCGAACGTGTGGAACCATTGACATCCTGGTGCTGGAAGCATCCAAAACCTTAGCAGGATGTTTGCTCCTTGTTCACCAATTTGATACATCACACCGCACCTGCAACGCGGTAACCGCAGATAAGCGTGACTTTGGGCGGGTATGCCCTTGTCCTTTGCGGTGCCGCCTTCCGGATATGAAAGGCAGACCACCCCTGGCGACTACGCCGCAGGACGCGCAGATTGGAGTGTTTATATGAAATACCGTTTTCTTCTGATTCTGTTGACCCTGGCCCTTGGCGCGTGCGCCACGGCTGGCGACGTGGAACAGCAACAAGCCCGCCTGAGCGAACAACAGCGCAAGATCGACAGCTTTGAGCAAATCAGGCCTGCAGTTGCGCAAAACAACAACGACCTGGAAGCGCTGAAAAAACGCGTTGCGGCTCTGGAAGGCCGCATAAACGAATTGCAACGCAGGTTGGAAGTACCGGCGGTTCGCCAGTTCCCTGATGGTCCCGTGGACCCATTTGCCGAGCGTGAAGCCGCCCAACCCGGCGCTGCAGAACAGCCTGCTGCGCAGGAACCATCGCAGACCCAGGTGCCCCAGCCTGCTGAGCAGGCGCAACAGCCTGCTGATACGGCACAGGGGCTCTATGACACGGCCCTCAATCAGTTCAACGAACGCAAATTCCAGGCCGCTCAGTCCTCCTGGAAACAATTCACCGAGCAGTACAAGGATAATCCCTTGGTGCCCAATGCCCTGTTCTGGCAAGGTGAAAGCTATTACCAGATGCGCGACTACCCCAAGGCAATCCTCGCCTACCAGGAAGTCATCGGCAAGTATCCGAACAGCACCAAATATCCGGCAGCGCTTCTGAAGCAGGGAATTTCCTTCATCATCATCGGCAAGAAGGAAGCCGGACGTCTCGTACTGAACGACGTTATTAAAAAATATCCAGGATCCCCTGAGGCCAAACGCGCCGAGGAATTCCTGAGCAACGCAAACTGACGCGCCTGAGCGCCCTCCCTGCTGTTCGCAGCCTGGGCGCAGGGAGGCGCTTTTTATGGAGACCGCATGAGCGAGCTCATCAAGGCTTATCGCAAAATCATCATTCTTTCTTTCCCCCCCGATGTGGTGGACAAGCCCATGGTCTGCAACCTGACCCGGCTTTTCGACATCACCTACAACATCGTCCAGGCGAGCATTACCCCCCGCAAGGAAGGGTTCATGACCCTGGAATTGATCGGCACTGAAGAAAATTGCAAAAAAGGGCTCAGCTACCTCAAAGAGCACGGCATAAAGCTCTCTGAAGTGGCTCAGCGCATTTCGCGGGATGAAGAATCCTGTATTCAGTGTGGCGTCTGCACGGCAATGTGCCCTGTCAACGCCCTGTACCTGAACAAACCCGACCGTCGCATACTTTTCGACATGGACCGCTGCACCGCCTGCGGCTTGTGCATCCGGGTATGCCCGGTGCGCGCCATGGTCATGGAAGTTGAAAACGGCCATTGATCCGCCCTCTCGAGAGGGCTGCCAAAGCCACTACATCAGGAGTTGCCTACTATGAGTGAGGAAAAACGCCATTACTCCAGGGTGCAAACCAACCTGCATGCCTGGATGCGGCCTTTGCCCTCTCCTCAGGCGCCTCCTATTTTTAATGATTCCAGCAACCTGCTTGCCGGCTCCAGCGAGAATCTGCTCCATGAAAGTCGCCTGCCCGAAAGTCTGATGAACTTTCTGATGGACATGGACCGCAAGCTTCAGGCCATCCTGGGCATGCTTGGCCGCGACCAACTCCTTGCCGACTTTCCGCTGCAGATCATCGTCACTGAGATCAGCGGTGCGGGTATTCGCTTCATCAGCGATACTGCTTTGAAAATTGGCGAGCCCATGGAAGTCGTTGTCGCCCTCAGCCAGATTCCTCTGCGGCTTGCCGGCGCCATCGGCAAACCCACCCGTATAGAAGAATCCCCGTCAGACCAGCAGCATGCCTACGCCTTTGAATTCACTCGCATCAGGGAAGCCCAGCTCGACCAAGTTATCGGATTCGTGCTGCAGGAAGAGCGCCGCGCCATCCGCGAGCGCAAATGGGAATAGTCCCGGCACCCTACGAACCTTATAAAGGATCCGAAATGCTTAATCAAAAGCAGATGCTTGAAGAGGTAATGGAAAAGGTCGTTTCCCAGGTTGTGGAGGGAATGAAGGAATCCATCACCCAGACAGTGGAGCGGGAGCTTTCTTCCGGACTCTCTCAAGCTCTGGTGGAGAGCGAATTTTACAGGCGCATCAGTGACGAAATGCGCCAAGGGCTGCAGAACATCTACAAGCAGATCGCACAGGCCACCAAGCCCGCAGGCGGGGGAGACGCCAACCTTACTGAAGATGCCCCCGTTGCAGCAGACAAGCTTTTCAGTGAAGCGTCCGAGCAATTGGACGAGATTCTGACCACCACGGAAAAAGCGACCTTTGAGATCATGGAAGTGGTGGAAAAGCACATGGAATTGCAAAACCGCTCCCAGGAATTGCTGGCGTCCTTGCGCAAGACCCGTAAATCCAACCCCGCCATCCAACAGCTCATCTCCATCAATGAAGATTTGGGCGAAAATCTCATGCGCATTATGACCAGCCTGAGCTTTCAGGATCTCACAGGGCAGCGCATCAAAAAGATCATCCAAGCCCTCAAAACCATTGAAGGCATTGTATTCGAGCTCTATATGTCCACCGGACTGTCCATCAAGGCCAAGGAAACCTCGGCCGATCTGGATGTGGACAAGATTCGTGAAGAATCCCAGAAGCGGGTTTCCAAACTCAAGGACAAACCCGTTGTGGATTCTGAATTGAAGGGCCCCCAAAACAATGTGTCTCAAGACGACATCGACGATCTTCTTTCCCAATTGTCGATGTAGACTCCCCTCTACGGGGCACCAGATTCTGTAGCAGCCCAAGCTGCACCGCACTGCCGCAAAAAAGCCATTTATCATGGCCTTTGTTGCGTATTTGCTGTATGCTCATTTGGTCCATGTATTCTGGAATAATCCTTTACTGGAGCAACCATGAGCGCACCCTGCGATATATTTCTTCCAAAAGACGGCCCTACAGACGATAGCAGCCGGCAAACCATTCGCCTTGGCGTTGCCCGCTGCCTTCTTGGCGAAAACGTACGCTACAACGGCGGGCATAAGCTGGATCCGTATATTGCCTCCACCCTCGGCAGGTTCGTGGAATTCGTCCCGGTCTGTCCGGAAGTTGAATGCGGCATGAGCGTGCCGCGAGAAGCGCTGCGCCTGGTGGGGGACCCTGCAGCGCCCCGCCTGCTGACGCAGAAAACAAAAAAAGACTATACCGAGCAGATGCAGGAATGGGGGCGCAAACGACTTGAACTGCTCGATTCACAAGGGATTTGCGGCTATATATTCAAGAGCAAATCACCCAGCAGCGGCATGGGGCGGGTCAAAGTATACTCAGAAGACGGAAAAAGCATAAAGCCAAGCGGCTCCGGCATCTGGGCCAATATGGTCATGCAACGCTACCCCGGCATGCCATTTGAGGATGACGGCCGCTTGCATGACGCTGCCCTGCGCGAAAACTTCATCGAGCGTGTTTTTGTGTACAAGCGGCTGCGCGAAATGCTGCAAACG
The DNA here is from genome assembly GCF_055388615.1 of Desulfovibrio biadhensis. NCBI lineage: Bacteria > Pseudomonadati > Thermodesulfobacteriota > Desulfovibrionia > Desulfovibrionales > Desulfovibrionaceae > Desulfovibrio > Desulfovibrio biadhensis. The sequence continues at coordinate 3,063,200 of NZ_AP042477.1, read as the reverse complement.
TGTGAAGCCACCGGCAAGGCGGTGGGAGAACTGGTGCGTTTCCATACCAGGCACAAGCTGCTGGTCATGGCCCACAGCCCCAAACACTACACCCAAATGGGGCGCCTGGTAGCTCAGGCCAAAGGCATGGATCAAAACGAACTGTTTTGCGAATACGTATCCTTGCTTATGCGCGCCCTGGAGCTGCGCGCAACCGTAAAGAAAAATGTCAACGTACTGCAGCACCTGGCGGGATACTTCAAAAAACAGCTTTCCGCCGATGAAAAGCAGGAACTACATGAACACATCAGCCATTATGCAGACGGTCTCGTGCCTATTGTCGTACCGCTCACACTCATTAATCATTACGTGCGCAAGTACGACGAAACATACCTGGCGGAACAATATTACCTGGCGCCACACCCTGTGGAACTGATGCTACGCAACCATGTCTGAGAGCACTATCATACAAAAAAAGGCACACACCCCCCGCGTGCTGGTGGTGGGCGCCACGGGATACATCGGGGGGCGGCTTGTGCCCATGCTCCTGGAACAGGGGTACTCCGTTCGCGCTGCAGCACGGAGCGCAAAAAAAATCGCCTGCCGCTCCTATGGCAATCACCCCAATCTAGATATCGCTGCTGCAGATGTCCTGGACGAGGCATCCCTGGAACACGCCTGTAAGGACGTGGAAACCGTGTTTTATCTGGTCCACTCCATGAACCCCAAGGCATCAAAAACAGGGGGTTTTGCGGATACTGACCGCATAGCTGCCCAGAATATGCTGCAGGCGGCAGAGGCCTGCGGGGTCAAACGCATCATATATCTGGGGGGGCTGGGGGATGAAACTGATGATCTGAGCCACCATTTGCGCTCGCGCATGGAAGTGGGGCGCATTCTCGGATCCGGCGCCCCCCAACTTACATGGCTGCGCGCCGCCATGATTCTTGGATCCGGCAGCGCTTCCTTTGAAATTTTACGCTATCTTGTGGAGCGATTACCCATAATGCTCACCCCCCGATGGGTTCGCAACAAGTGCCAGCCCATCGCCGTCAGCGACGTGCTGGGCTATCTCACAGGTTGTCTGGAAAATGCTGAAACAGCGGGCCAGACTTTTGATATCGGCGGGCCCGACATCCTCACCTACCAGGAAATATTCAAGATATACGCAGAAGAAGCCAGGCTGCCACAGCGGATCATCATTCCGGTGCCCGTTCTCTCGCCCAGACTCAGCTCCTACTGGATACATCTGGTCACCCCCGTTCCTGCCTCCATAGGGCGCCCTTTGGCTGAAGGACTGCGTAATCCCGTCACCTGCAAAGATGACCGCATAAAAACCATGGTGCCGCGGCAACTTCTCTCCGTACGAGAAGCAATAAGCCGCGCTCTGGACATGACCATCCACCACGAGGTGCGCACCTGCTGGCACGACGCAGGCACCCTGCAACCTCCGGAATGGCTTGCATGTGGCGACGCCTTCTATGCAGGGGGCACAGTGCTGGAAAGCAACTACGCCACAGTGCTGGCCTGCACGCCGGAACGCGTATGGAGCGTGCTGCGCACCATAGGCGGTGACAAAGGGTGGTTTTTTGCCAATTTTCTCTGGGCGATTCGTGGCATCATGGACAGACTTGTCGGCGGTGTAGGGTTACGCAGGGGGCGCCGCCACCCCACGGAATTGCAAATCGGCGACGCCTTGGACTTCTGGCGCGTACTTGATGTGGAAGAAAACCACAGGCTCCTTTTGCTGGCGGAAATGAAGGTTCCAGGAGATGCAGTTCTCCATTTTTCCATTGAGCCACTTCCGGCCACAGATGAAGCGCCCCATCGCGTGGAGCTGCGACAGGTATCACGCTTTCTCCCCCGCGGACTTTTTGGCCTGCTGTACTGGTATGCGCTTGCACCATCCCACGCCATGATTTTCAAGGGTATGCTCAACGCCATAGCCCGGGAAACAGGGTGCCGGGTCATTTCTCCCCCTGCCCCGTTCACCCACGGTGGCGAATACTGTAAGCTATCAGAATAAAATAAGTTCAATCATTTGCGGCAACACTGGGAGGAGTCGTGTCATTGCATATGCGTGCGTTCTTCATCGTCATCCTCTTGCTGCTCCCTTGCCAGGTCATAGCGGCCTGGACCACTTCGCCGGACTTTTCTTCCCTGGATACCTACGTGCCCGACGCCATGCAGAAATGGCGCGTTCCGGGTCTGGCTCTTGGCATTGTTCATAAAGACCGCACAATGTACCTCAAGGGATTTGGCGTGCGCGACATGGACGCACCTGCAACTGCGCCGGAAAATCTTGTGGATGCGCACACAGTATTTGCCGCCGGCTCCACCACAAAAGCCTTCACTGCCCTTGCCGTGGCCATGCTTGCCCATGAAGGGCGCCTGGACCTGAACGCCCCTGTACAGGATGTGCTCCCCGAATTCGGTGTAGCCGAGCCCTGGGTCGCCACACACATCACCCCCATTGATATGTTGTCCCACCGTATCGGCGTGCTCGAACACGATATGCTCTGGCTTTGGAATGAGGGGGTTCCGGACAAGGATGGCATTCTTGAGCGGCTGCGCCATTTTCCCGTGGAAGACAGTTTCCGCTCCAGCTTCAACTACAACAACTACTTTTACCTGGCAGCGGGCAAACTTATCGAACACAGCAGCGGGCAGACATGGAGCGAATATGTCCGCGACCACTTCCTGACGCCCCTGGATATGCAGGACGCCTCCCTCAGTGTGGCGGCGCTTGCAGAAGTGGAGAATCTGGCCAAGCCGCACTACCTGGAATATGACGGGGCGCTGCGCCACATCCCCTTTCGCCACATGGAGAACATTGCCCCAGCCGGGGCGTTGAACGTTTCAGCCGCCGATATGGTCAAGTGGATTCGCTTTCAATTGGGGTGCGTGGACGCACCGCAGGTGGCGCCACAAGAAGTTGTGCTGCAAACGCGCCTGCCGCAGGTGGGCATGCCGGTGCCGGAAGCTCCCCTGCGGCGCTCCTTTCCTGGTGCGCATTTCCTCTCATACGGGATGGGGTGGTTTCTGCACGACTACCACGGGGTACAGCTTGTGGAGCACGGGGGCAATATAGACGGTTTCACCGCCCTGGTTGCGCTTGCGCCGGAGTTGGAGCTTGGAATGGTGGTGCTTTGCAACCTGGACGCCACAAATATCCGTGAAGCACTCATGTATCATGTGCTGGATATGGTGCTTGGAATCGAGCAGCAAGACTGGGATGCGCATTTCCTGAAAAATTGGCGGGAACAGCGGGACATTCTTCAAGAGGAAATCCGCAAACGCACGGCAGACCGCGTCCCGGATACCAAACCTTCATTAGCTCTGGATGCTTATACCGGGCGCTACGAAAACGACATTTTCGGCGAGTTGATTGTGCGCAGGGCTAACGACGGTCTGGAATTCGAAGTTCTTGGCAAATCCGCCCCCCTCACCCACTGGCATTATGATGTTTTCCAGCGCCCTTTTTATACTCTGGATTCTCCAGGCATCGAACTGATGGCCTTCTCCATGGATTCCGATGGCAAGATCGTGGGCCTGCGGGATGATGTCATGGGAGAATTCCTGCTTATCGACTAGCTCCTGGTTGCTTTCCCCACAGGTTGCGCGCATCAGGGCGTGACGGGAGTAAATTCCCATGAAAAACCATCGCCAACAAGATCCAGCGGCGCGCTTTCGCAAGCCGGACAATCCAGCCAGGGATATTGCAGCACAAACAAGGGGCGCTCACCGCTCATATAATCATCCCTGGGCGCAGGCACCGGGTCAATGTCCACGTTGCGCTGGATAACCAGGCGGTATGGATCCAGATTCCCAAAATAATACTCCTTGAACTGCGTGCGTTGCTCCTCCGTTACCGCAGCTGTCCAATCCACCGCATCCGCCACAGTGGGGTCCACCGGCACCCAGCCGTAGCCTTCCAGATAAAATTCCGCCCAAAAATGCGTGCCCGCGAACTTGGGAAACAATTGATACCCTCCACTTGCACGGGCGGGAATGCCTAAGGAACGGCACATGGCGGCAAAGTACATGCTCTGGGCGCCGCAATCTCCATGCCGGCGCTCATGCACCCAGACAGACTCCGGAATGCCCAGCAGGTTCACCGTGGCATGGGGCACCAGACTATAGCGAATGTTTTCAAGAATATAGTTATAAATATTGCGCGCAGCCAGATAGGGATTGGTCTCCCCTTTGGCGGCTTCACGCGCAGTGGCGGCTATCTCCGGCGTCACGGTGATATTGTCTGTGGAGCGTATCCATTCCTGATAGGCAGCGCGCTCTTTGTCATAAGGCAGCACATCATCCGCCTTGACCACAAAACGCTGGCGATAACTTCTGAACAGCACCCTGGCTTTGATCTTCAGATCATCCTTGCGGCCATCCAGGGGTATTTCAAAATGCGCATAGCCGATGTCCGCATCTTTTCTGGGGCGGGCCTTCAAGTATTTTTCCGGCGTAATGGAAATGATGCGCACGTCCTGTTGGCTGGCCGTCTCGATGGGCAGTGGCAACCACACGCCTACGCCGCCCTTGGCTGGCAACTTGTCGCGAGGGATGTCCAGAGTAAGGTCCAGCATATAATCCATGGGCGCCACGTAAGGCTGCCAGTCTTTTGCCTGGTAGCCGGCCTTGGCGGAACGGAATACGAATTGTTCAACCTGGTCATAAAAAGGGCTGCCAATATCCTTTTTTGCCAGGATCTTCTGTAAAAATTCCGGGTTACGATACCCAAAATTGTGCGTTACGCCTTCAAACCAACGCTTCTCTCCCTTGATGGAAACACATGCCGCGGTACCGTCCGTCAACCACTCCCTGACTTCCTTTTCCGTGGCATCAGGGTACTCCTTTTGGAGTACCTCCACTGCCTGCGCTTCATTCAGCGGGAATTCTTCTTCAATCAATTCCTGCTGCCAAGGGCGCATTCTGGAAGCTTCGTCGCTCCCCCATCCACTGTAAAAAGGGGAAACATCCAGGCAGGGAAGCCCCTGGGCCAGTACTGAAGAAAAAATGCAAAGCACCGTTGCCAGACAAAAAAAGAGAATATGTTTGCGCATGGTTGACTCCTGACGACTCTCTGAATGCGACAAACGCGCTTGAATCGCGCGTATTGTTGGCGCTGTGAGAAAACTGTTTTGGCCTATTGGACCTAGTTGGCGAACAGCAGGTCGTACCCCGGCAAAAGCAGGCCCATTATTATCATGGCGAAAAGCACACCAAGAAATAGCAGCATCACGGGCTCCAGACTCTTATGCAGCACATCCCCCAGTCCGGAAAGCCGCTCTCCATACACACGGGCGATCTGTCCGGTTTGCGCATCCGCCCTCCTTGCCTGATCCCCGACATCAAGCAACCGCACGGCAAAGCAATGCAAGACATCACCCTGCTCCAATGCATCTGCAAGAGAACTCCCGTTGCGCACATTCTCCTTCACCTGGAGAAGGCGCTTTTGATAAACGGAATTATCCAGGGTGGCGCCTATGATGTCCAGCGTCCGCAAGACTCCGGTATCCGTGGCCAGAAGCGTAGCCAGACATTCGCTGACCTGCGCCTTCAGCGACGTGTTCATGGCCACCCTGACCACTGGAAGGCTGAGTAGCAAAGGATCGGTAATCTTCCGTGCGGGGGGCACATATCTGCGCAAGAAACAGAATAATGCGGCGGCAATGATCGCAGCCGCCAATATGACAGGGAGCCATATCCGGAGAAAACCGGAAATGACAAACAGCCCCCGCGTAATCAGAGGAAGTGAGACATGTACGTCATTGAACAGCCCGTCAAGATGCGGCATGACCACAACAAACCAGAAACACGTGGCAGCCAGCACAGAAAACACCAACATGGCAGGGGAAATCAATGCACGTCTTGTGAAGCGGTCCAGTGCATCCATGTTTTGCAAATGCTCGGATGCCTGCCGCAAAGCACCCGCAAGCCGGTCCTTTTCTTCACCTGTACGGCACAAGGACACGACCACGGGCGAAAAGACCTCCGGATGCCGCGACATGGCCAGACTCAAGGTCTGCCCGCCCTCAATATCCGAACGCAGACAACGCACCACCTGAAGAAGCAGCGAGTGCGTCACATGCGGCATCAATGTATCCAGCGCACACAGCGTAACGCACCCCCCTTGCTGCACTGTAGCAAGGTTCGCCAATAAGGATGCTACGTCGCTACGTTTAATGGGATTGAGCTTTGCCCGTAATCCGGCAAAGGCGGATGTGACCCGGCTCAGGGAGTGAATGGAGAGCACTACGCCGCCCTGGCGTTCAAGATACCTTACTGCGGGGGCGACTTCATCAAAAGGCAACACGGCCTGCCCCGTTGTTATGCGGCCGCTGTCCTCAAGAAGCTTGTAGTAAAATAGTGCCATGGCCGACATACCTTCTTTGCGTCTGGGCAACATGAGCCGGAAAGTCCCTGCAACAGACCGGTCGGAGCGCCATCTCACAATTAATGCGAGTTGGAGTGTTAATTGCAACAGCAGGCAACTATTTCAGGTAGTTACATTTCAAAAGGCACAGTCTACACTATTCCTGTATATTCTTTAGACTAATTCTAGCCAATCTGCAACCCATGGGAAAATAAAAATTACTTTTCTCGGGCCTTTTTTTGGGGAGATATACGTGGGATGGGACCGTTGCCGTCCCAGAATGAGGTCACTCAGAGAGGAGAGTAGTGAACGATGTTACTGAACGCCGAAACGGACGCTTCCATCCGCCAGGGATTGTGGAGAGTCGTCTGGGGTAATCGCTTCCTGCGACGCGGTGTTTTCCTGCGGCGTCCTTACGGATATGGGAGCACGCCTGTTTGTGGTAAACAACAAGAATACAGTGGCGGGGTCAGGCGTTCCCGTCACTGGCAATCCGTGGTCATCCTGGAATTCTTCTACGGCCTTCCATGTCCCGGGGCCAACCTTGCCGTCGATGCCCAGGCGATAGTAGCCCAGAAGATCGAGGCGTTCCTGCAGACGGATAACACTTTTGGAACGGTACTCCATGGCATAATCATCCAAAAAAACAGGTGAACGCCAGAGCACTACCCATACCGGGCCAAATTCACTGAATTGCTGCCAGTGAAAGCGTGTTGCCTTGAAATCACCCCCGGACGCCACTTCCGGGACTTCTTGCAACTCCACAAGCGTCAGCCCCTTCTTTTTGGAAGCCCCCGCCTCTTTGAGCTTTCGACGGAAATAATCCGGGTCGTTTGCTTCCACAGCCTGATAAAAATCATGCTGCAAGGCGTCTTCAATTCCCCAGGGTTCTAAAAATGCTGCGGTGGCGTGGGCCAGTTCACTTTTCGGGGGTACACGCTGCAGAGCCCCCCGAGAGGGCCCCGCCGCTTCTGCGTCAGGATTGCCTACAGTGTCCGCCGTGGCCACTTCTGCGGGGCTATCTCCCTCCGGAGTGGCGGTAGCCACAGCAGATTCTTGTGCTTCAGCCTCACGTGCACTTTCGGCAGAAGCATCCGGTTCAGATTGAACAGCCCCTTCCTCTTTTTCCTGTGCAGACGCAGAACTCAGCTGCTCAGCGCTTTGCGCCGCCGCATCTGGCTCTGAGTTTTCCGTGGCGGAAGGGTTTGCAGCCTGCTGCTTGCCTGGATCATCGTGCACGGGTTCAGAGGTTTCGGACCCGGTTTCCATGGTGACCGAGGATTGCTGCCCGCTCTCGCGCCATGGCTGCCAGAAAAGCAATAACACCCCAATGGCCAGGCCCAACGCCAACACGCCCCCTGTATAGGAAATGGAGCGCCGTATGCGCATGAACCGCAAGGTCCTGGCAACAGAACTGTCCCATGCCGCCACTTCCTTCACGGCATCCAGCACAGTGCCGCGAGTGATACGGCTTTCTCCACGGGCGAGCATGGCGTAGAGGGTCTTTTCCATGAGCATGTTGGTCATCAGGGGATTCCCCTGCGAGGCAAGCCACAACAGTCCCAAAGAAGCGCCTTCAAGCTTGAGGTCCGAGCCGACTGTCGAAAGCTTGTATCTCACGTAGTCGCCGGTTTCCTCCTGATTCAGAGGGGGCAGTTCATGAAAAAGGTTGATGCGGTTGCGTAACTGGAGCAATTCAGGCTGGCTCAGGCGGTGGTGCAACTCGGGCTGTCCCACAAGAAGAATCTGCACGAGTTTTTCGCCCCCCAATTCCAGGTTGGAGAGCATGCGCAAAATTTCCAGGGCCTGGAAGTCCAACTTCTGCGCCTCGTCGATGATGATGGCGCAATTTTTACCCTGACTGTTGGCATCCAGAAAAAAGGCGTGCAACGTATCCAACAGTTCTGCCAGATGGGGGGCTTCCGGCACCTTGAGCCCGAACCCCTTGACTATGGAGGTGAGCAGCTCACGCTTGTCCAGGACATTATTAAAAATCAAGGAGGCATGGGTCTTCTGCTGCTCCAGTATGGGGAGCAATTGCAGCAGTAAGGAGGTCTTGCCGAGTCCGACCTCTCCCACCAGCACCATGAACCCCTTGTGCGCAGAGATGCCCTGTAGCAGCTCGTCCGTAATGCGCTTGGAAGCCGCGGTCTGGTAGTAGAAATCCTTGCACGCGCCAGGGGAGAAAGGGGTGCCTTGCATCCCCAGCGTGGCGTATATCTCAGAAGCCATATCCTCTCCTGCCCGATGCACTCGACTGGTTCGAGGCTAACGCATTCTGGCCTTGGCCCAAAAAACAATACTGAAGCAGTATCTCACCGCTTCAGTCACGTGCACGAAGTGCTCGTATCTATTTCAAATTCAAGATGCGCTAAAACAGCTGCTTGAGCAATGATTCTTCCTGCTCGGTCGCCGGCCCCCCGCCCTGCTCGGGAGTTTGCGAATTCCCGTAGTAGTTGCCGTCCAGAGCATAATTATGCATGTCCGTCCCAAATTCAAACTGCTCGGTGATAATGGGGCCATCCAAGGAACTGGCAATGAACGGCAGGTAATAGGACTTGCCTTCGCCGCCTTCTGCATCGGCATAATACCCGTCAGAATAGACGTTTTGAAAGATGATTCCGTCAGGTGCTTGAAAGTCCTGCTCATGATAGTCCGGCTCCACCTGTTCACGGTACTCTATCCACACCGGCAAGGCAGCGCGGGAGCCTGTTTCCAGCCGCCCCATGGGGGTAACCTGGTCGAAGCCCACGTACACGCCTGTCAGCAGGTACGGAGAAAAGCCAATGAACCAGGCGTCCTGTTCATCGTTGGTGGTGCCGGTCTTGCCAGCCAGAGGTCTTCCGAGCCTCGCCGCTCTGCCCGCAGTACCGCGACGCACAACTTCCTTGAGCATGCTGGCCATGACATAGGCGTTCTGCGGGCTTATGGCCTCGTGAGAAACGGTTTCAGAGGTGTAAAGATCACGCCCCTGGTTGTTTTTCACAGAGAGCACCATTCTGGGCTCTACATAGGAGCCATCCCGCGCAAACGCCGTGTAGGCCTGGCAAAGATTGATGGGCGTGATCGCCACAGACCCGAGGCTGATGGGGAGAAAAGGCTGAAAATCCCCCTGCAGCCCCATTGCTTTGGCGCGGGCGATGACGCGTTGAATCCCCATCATGTCCGCCACACGGATGGTCACCAGATTGCGGGATTTCGCCAGGGCCGTCACCAACAGCGTGGGGCCATAATATTCGCCGGAGTAGTTCTTGGGCTGCCACAGCTCCATGGTGTAGGGGTCCAGGTAGACAAAGGGCTCGTCCATGACCACTGAAGCCGGGGTAAAACCGGCGTCCAAAGCAGCGGAGTAGACTATAGGTTTGAAGGCTGAGCCAGGCTGGCGCACAGCCTGGGTGGCGCGGTTGAACTGGCTGGTGCTGAAATCATAGCCGCCCACAAGGGCCACCACGTCGCCATTGTGGGGCTCTATCGAAACAAGAGCGCCCTGCACATTTGGACGCTGTTCCAGCCCCAGTTCAAGAGGCTTGTCCCCAGACACCTCTCCGGCAAGGGAAACCCAGACAACATCCCCGGGCTCCAGCACCTTGCGTGCATCGGTAACCCTGCCGGCGCCTTCCGGCGAAATGCGGGGATTCGGCTTGCGGCACCAGGACATCTTCTTGACCCCGATGTGCCCATCGCGATCGCCTATGCGTACGTCTGCGCCAGATTTATCCACCTTCATGACCAGCGCCTTGCCCCAGACATCACTGTCTTCGCTGAAGAAATCCTCAGGGAGGGGGTTGCGCTCCAAAAAGGCTTCAAATTCTCCGGCCTGGAGTTTTTCCAATGGCCCTTGCCAGCCACGACGTTTGGTGGAGGCTTCAAGCCCGTGCTTCAGGGATTTTTCTGCAAGGCGCTGATGCCGCAGGTCCACGGCGGTATAAACGCTGAGCCCTGCTTCATACACGATATCTTCCCCGGTCCGCCCCCATGTGAGGTCCGGGTCGTTCTTAACCTTTTCCGGAAGCGTATCGACAAGCCAGCGCCGCACCTCTTCCAAATAATAGGCGCCGAGCTGCCAGGAGGGGTCGGGCATGCTCTTGTAGACCAGTTCCTCGTTAATGGCCTGGTCGTAGGCAGCCTGGTCTATCCACCCCATATCCAACATGCGCCCCAAAACGTAGCGCTGCCTGACTTTGGCTGCTTCTGGCCAGCGAAAGGGGTTGTAGCGTGTGGGCGCCTTGGGCAGGCCCGCGAGAATCGCGGATTCCGCCAGGGTCAATTCACTTGCGTGTTTGGCAAAGTATGTTCTGGCTGCGGCTTCCACGCCGTAGGCATTGGAACCGAAAAAAATCTCGTTCAGGTAGATCGTCAGGATGTCGTCCTTGCTCATCTGCTTTTCCAGCCGATAAGCCAGGATGGCCTCTTTTATTTTACGGGCGTAGCTCTTTTCCGAGGTCAGCAGCAGCCGCTTGACCACCTGCTGGGTAATGGTGCTCGCGCCCTGCACAATGTCTCCGGCGGTCAGGTTTTTACCCAAAGCACGGAAGATAGCCGCAAGGTCCACCCCCTCGTGCTCGTAAAAAGAGCTGTCTTCCGCAGCGAGAAAGGCATTGATCAGGTTCTTGGGCAACTCATCCAGGGAAACGAGGAAACGTTTCTCGTGATAAAGATAGCCCAGTACCTCGTTATTCCTGGAATAGACCGTCGTCACCAGCGAGGGGCGGTATTCCCATATTTTGTCGAATTCCGAACTTTCCCCGCCAGAACGTTTGTGCAGCCACAGGGAGCTGGCGCCCTGCACGGGGGCAGGCGCCAACATCATGAGACAGGCGAGCAGACAGAACAGGGGAGCCGCGGCGTGCAGCATTTTTGTGTGCAAAATTGCCCGGCTCATCCCGTTGCCTCCACCTTGATATTAAACAATTTGACTATTTCGCTGATCTTCTTGGAGATCATTATTTGTTCCATGGCCGTGCGGTCTCCCAGGGTCACATCCACCGTGAGCCCAACAGGCGCCTCTATGAATGAAATCACCTCTGTCATGGTCTCCACGGCCTCGGTCTGCTGCCGTTCACGCGCACGCTCGATGTCTTCCTGCAATCCGGCCACCAGAAAGTCGATGATTTCTTTTTCATCCACTGCGGTCACCTGCACCATCTTGCGCAAAAAGGACTGGTCCACATAATTGAAGTGCATTTCTTCTATGACCAGGTCTTCAAGCTCGAGCTTTTTGACCTTGACCAGATCCACATGGCTCAACCCCAGTGCCAGCTGTATCTTGGCCAGACCGGGGATATCCACGTCGCACTCGCGCAGCAGAACGTTGCCGGTTTCCGGCGCCCAGGAATAATCGAGCAGCACGTCGCCTTCCAGAGTATCGTACCCCATATCACGGATGGCCTGGTACTCGCGTCCGAAATTTTCCTTGTTCACGTCCACGTGCAGATTTTTCAGCTCCACTCTGGCATGGTGCGGCGGCTTGTTTTTCACGTCCATGTCATGGACCACAACCTCGCCAATGGTCATTTTCTGCCCGGTGGGAAGCTTCACATCCACATCATGAACCACAAGGTTCAGGCCAAACACCTCGACATCAACATCCTTATAGGCGATATCCGCCTTGTCCTTGATGCGTGCAGCAGCCTGGTGCAGTTTGCCTTCAACCATGTGTGTGGCAAACATTTTGACCCCGAATACGATACCCACCATAAGCAGCAGGCCCGTGCCCAGGAGCATGAGTTTTTTCATTTTTTACATCCTGCAGGCGCTCCGCCATTGAGAACGGAGCTTTGATTTTCGATACCGCAAGCGCGTATTTTGCCCATGAGGCACTCACTCTGTCAATCGTGTGCTCTGGGAAATTGCCCTACTGTCACTCAGAGTTCCACTTCTTTTTTGACTTTGTCACGCTATCAGGTAGAAACAATTCGATGAACCCTTGCAAAGCACTCCTCCACAAGCAGCTATTTACTGTTACCCTTGGCGCAGCCTTTCTACTGCTGGTTCATTCCCTTGTTCTGCAGAACACAGCATGGGCACAAGCGCCCACTGCCTGGCAGCCGCTTGTGGAGCGTCTGGCGGCGGACGGTTTTGACAGCAAGAAACTTGAAGCCATGTTCTCCAGACCTGAATTCACCTACACGTCCAAACCATTGCGTAATAAATTGCGAGGCCTTTATCGCAGCAATTTCGGCCATCGCCGGGTCAAGCACATACAGCAGGCGCTGAACGGCCTGGGGTACGCAGCAGGAAAGGCCGACGGGGCATTCGGCCCCAAGACCGCTTCCGCCATTGAGGCCTATCAGAAGGCAACGGGCCTGGAAGTTGACGGCCTGCCCTCCAAAGAGCTGGAAGAAGCCCTGGAAGGCACAACAGGCAAGGCCATTGGCAGTTCCGGCTGGACAACGGCCACCTATCAGGGCGCACGCCACCCGCTATGGCTGGCCGAGGCAATGGAATTCGCCATCATGCACCGCCCCTTTTTTGTGAGTATGCAAGAACTCTACCAGGTTCCCGCATCCATAGCCGGGGGCATTATCACTGTGGAAACCCGGCAAGGAACATTTCTCGGCGGCAGGCCCGCCGTCATTTCTCTGGCAAGCATGGCCAGGGGCACCGACTTTGCGGTTGTCGAACCCATGTTCAAGGGCATTTCCCTGGACGAATACCAAAAAGCATGGCTGCGGCAAACAGCGGAAAAACGCGCTGACTGGGCTTATAACGAGCTTGTGGCGCTCTTGCGCCTGGCAGATGACCTGGGGCGCGACCCTTTTACGGTCACCGGCTCCCCCCTGGGCGCCATAGGCATTGCCCAGTTCATGCCCAGCAACGTTTCCAAGCACGGGGCGGACGGAGATAACGACGGGCACATTGACCTGTTCACCCCTGCCGATGCCATCCACAGTGCGGGGCGCTATCTGCATGATTATGGTTGGACGCCAGAAACCATCACCCTGGAGCAGAAACGCAAGGTCCTTTGGGGGTACAACCACAGCCAGCGGTATGTAAACTCTGTGCTGGCCGTGGCCTCCCACCTGAAGAGCAATATTGACCAGGGAATTACCCTGGCGGCAGCCAGACGGCCAAAAAACACCGCGCCCCCAATCCGGGTGGCAAACAGTGTGGAACTGGTCCGCGCCCTGCGCCCTGGAGCGCATATCCTACTCACTGCAGGAGACTACTACTTCGAGGAGCAGGCGTTGCCGCAGAGCGCTCATATGCGTTGGATCAACGGAGCGCCCGTCATTTTCGGGCTGGAAGGCCTGCGCATTCAGGCAGAGGGACGGGCCAGGTTCATATCCCCGGTGACCAAAGGCGCCGCCTTCAGTTTCTTCCAATGTCCGGACTTGTGGCTGGAAAATATTGAATTCCGCGCACCGCCCCCTAAAAAAGACGCACTGGCGCGTAACGAGAAGCTTACCCTTGTGGAGCTGCTGCAGTGCCCGCGCACAACACTGCTTTTCTGCCTGCTTACGGGGACTGCCGGCAAGGGGCTGAACGCACTGGACGCCCCTGAAATGCACCTGCACCTGAGCCTGATACAGCACTGTACGGCCGGGGCCATCAGCCTGAAAAACTGCGAAGCGACCCAGCTTTATGGTACAATTATCAAGCGTTGCGAAGGCGGGCCGTTATTACAGGCGGAAAACAGCTCTGGCCTGCTCTGGCAAAGGGCATTTCTGCACCACAACGCTGCGCTGGATGCCCCCCTGCTGCTGCTGACAAAAAGCGATATGCAGATGGAAACCGCGGTGTTGGAACGTAACAGCTTCGGCGGGTTGGCCATTCCGGAAAAAGCCTTGCAAATGAGCGAAGCCTATTCCTCCGGCAACAAGCTCAAGAAGTAGCCCTGTCTGGCGGCGCCTGCCCGGCATTTGCTGCCAGGGGCACCAGCCCCAACAGAATGTGGAAGAATATATTCACCTGTGCGTACAGCAAACCATCGAAAAGCATGGAGTGCCCCATCGCCGCCAACACCGAAAGAAGGAGCGGCAAAGCAGGAATACCTTGCAGGTTGCTGTGCCTGCGCGCATCCCGCATGAGCCGGAAAACCAGCCACCCCACCCCACCGCAATACAGCAGCAAAAACGGAAATCCTACGCCGCACATCAGGCTCAAAAAAGCGTTTTCCGCATTGTTGATGCGCTTGAGGCTCCAGTCAAAACCTTCAGATGCTCTGACATTTGTATATTTTATGGAGTACCCCTCAAGATACGGCGTGCGGTCGGCGCCAAGGCCAATGCCCAGCCAGGGGTGTTCTGCGGCCACGTGCCAGGAAAAGGGGTAATTTTCCACCCTGTAATAAACGGGCTCCGTATCCAGAACCAGGCGTTTTTCCGGATAGAGTTTGAAATAGCTAAAAAGCAGCACCGCAAAAACAGCCAGACTCAAGAAAAACCAGCGCTTCTTCATAGCTCCAAAAGCCACGACAAGACCAATAAGCACGACGGGCATGAATACGGCGGTGCGCAACCCGCTGAGATACAGCACCACGCCGACCACAAGAAGAAGGACCAGGGCGCCCCAGCGTATTGAGGTCTTCCCGCGCAGCAGCAGAGAAACAGGCGCGAACAGCAACAGAAACGCCATGCTCACCTGTGCGTGGCGCGTTTCATCAAACAGGGCGTGAACCGACCCATAAACAAAATACCCATAAAGCTGCCCCACCATCAAAACGATGAGCAACAGCGTGCAGAAAATGACGAAGAGTCTGCGCGTGCTCTCCCGCTGCAGTAAAATGCTTGCGCTGAAATAGCCGCCTGCCGCGGTGCCCCAAAACACAAAGCTGCGGGACAAGGCTGTCACAGGGGAATCACTATGCAAGGCGCTGGCAGCCAGCAAAATAAGCAAGACCAGGGCGAGCCAGAATGGGACACTGCGGACGAGCCTCGCCATCCTGCCCTTGAAATCAGGGGGAATACATACTGCGTTGATAATCCCAAGACAGCCGATAACACCTCCAAACAGATTCGCGGAGGTTGCCCGGCTCAAGACTAAATAGGGCTGTTGCAACAGCATGTACAAACAGCCGATTGCAAAAAGAAAAAGCGCGATCACATCCCGTTGCAGCAGTTGGGTTAAAAGCGGAGAATGTCCTGCAGGATTCTTTTTCATTGAAGACCTGGAAAAAACTGCACGTGCTAGGGCCCTGTGCCGTAGAGCGTCATCAGTTCAAGCATATTGTCTCGAAGCAGCGTTACTTCCTGGGTCTCGAGGTCGCGCGCACAAGCCGTCTGCTGTGCTGCCGCTGCTGAGCCGGTGACACAGAGTAAAAACAAAAAACGCTGCGGAGGCCACCCCAGGTCCTGCAAGACTGCCTGTGTTTTTACCGCACAGGTATCAGACATCAAATCGGCAGGGGCGGGAAACACCAGAAAGGCGAGGCCTTGTGCATTAGCCCAACGTAAAAAACGCGGCGCATCTTTCATGAAACTGCGGAGCTCGTCTGGTGTAATCGGCGCGTCCGATGATTCAGGAAGCGTTATCGCGCAAGGTTGCGAGGTCACGCCGCCGTTCAGTGTATCGCCTTGTCCAGACGCAGGGGCAAGCAAGACGACCACGAGCAGCACAAAAAGAGAAGAAAGGACAGAAAATCGCGACATGGTTTGGCTCCTACAAGCTCGCCCCCGTAATTAATAACTCCGCTGTGTCCGAGACGAGGCAACCTATCGTCTGTCGTCTCCCTTGGCAAGAAAGCGCCGTCAGTAAAGCCTGGCATGGCGCCTTGCCCTTAGCTACTGCCCCCTTTCCGCCCAGGACGCGCCGGTCTGCCGGGGCGTTTCTTTTTTGGGCCAGAGGGACGTTTTTTGGAGACGGGACGTTTGCGACCACCTTTGCCTGGAGCAGCATCATCCTGTTTTCTCGAGGTGCGTGTTTTCCCTGAACCACCCGGCCGACGGCCGGCGGGCCTGCCTTGCGTTCCTGCATATTCTTTTACCGGCGCTGGTTTGCGCCCACGAGTTTTCTTGGAATCGCCCCCTTCCAGTATTTCCAGGGTAATTTCCAGACGGGCAAGATTCACCTCGGCAAGCCGCACACGCACGGTTTGCCCCATGCGGAACCGGCGTCCAGTCCGCTCGCCAAGCAGTTCCTGACGTTCCGGGATGTAGCCGTAGTAGTCATCGTGCATTGTGGAGAGGCGGACCATGCCCTCTGCCATGACTTCCTTGAGCTCCACCCAGAAGCCGAAATCGGCTATGGAATTGATGACGCCTGTAAAATCTTCGCCCACGCGGTCCCGCAGGAAAAGTACAGTAATGCGCTTGAGGGTCTCGCGCTCGGCGTCCATGGCCTTGCGCTCCATCTCGCTCAAATGCGCGCCCACCTTTTTTAGCCCGCGCTCACGGGGCGGCGCAGGCTGCCCGGGGTGCAAGCCCTCGTCAGCCAGCATGCGCTTAACCGAGCGATGCACCACAAGGTCTGCGTAACGCCGGATGGGTGATGTAAAATGACAATAGCATTCGGACGCCAAGCCATAGTGGCCTGTATTCACAGGTGAATACTTGGCTTGCATCATGGAGCGCAGCGTCAGCCGCCCCACGACGTATTCCATGTCGGAGTCCTCCGCCACTGCCAGCAATTGCTGCAAATCCAACGGGGACGGCGCCTTAGCAGGGCGCTGCACCTTTTCCGCCAGCTCGCTGCGAATGACCACGTCGTATAGCGCCTGCAGCTTGTCGGGATCAGGCTCCTCATGCACGCGATAAAGGCACGGCAAAGCGCGGTCGCGCAGGCGACGGGCAACCGCCTCGTTGGCCGCGATCATGAACTCCTCGATGATCTGGTGGCCGAAA
Organism: Desulfovibrio biadhensis; assembly: GCF_055388615.1. Classification (NCBI taxonomy): domain Bacteria; kingdom Pseudomonadati; phylum Thermodesulfobacteriota; class Desulfovibrionia; order Desulfovibrionales; family Desulfovibrionaceae; genus Desulfovibrio; species Desulfovibrio biadhensis. The sequence continues at coordinate 3,046,058 of NZ_AP042477.1, read as the reverse complement.
TGGCGCACTTTGGGGCGTATGTCCACGGTCTCGCCCTGCAAATTGAAAAGCAATTCGGGCTCGGGCAGGTCAAAGTCCAGACTGCCGCGCTCCTCCCTGCGCATTCGCAACTGTCTTGCCAGGACTTCGGCCGTCTCCAGCATGGGCAGCACAGCAGCCACCTCATCGCGGGCGTCCTCTTCCTTGTCCAGAATGGCGCGCTTTACCAGCGAATAGGTCAACCGCGCCTTGGAAAGGATAACAGCCGGATAAAAAGCCGTATCAGCATCCACGGGCACACCGCTGGATGAAAGCTTGAGCTCGGCCACCATGGCCAGGCGCTCCACATGGGGATTCAAACTGCAAAGCCCGTTGGAAAGGGCTTCCGGGAACATGGGCTCGACGGATTGGGGGAAGTAATAGGAATTACCCCTTGCAAAGGCTTCCTTGTCGAGTGCAGTGCCCTCGGGCACGTAGTGGGCAACGTCTGCTATGGCGACCCAGAGCCGGTACCCTCCCTGCTCCTTCTTGACGCAGATGGCATCGTCAAAGTCCTTGGCCTTTACGCCGTCTATGGTCACCAGGTCCAGGTCGCGCAGATCTTTGCGCCCCTGAAAATCGGCCTCGTCCGGTTTCTCCGGCAGGGCTGCGGCCTCCTGCAGTACATTGTTCGGAAACGCGGTGGGCACGTCGTGGTTGGCCTTCACCAAAGCCTCCTGGACCAGCACATCGTCTTCACGCCCCAAAAATTCCAGAATGGTGGCGCTCCAGAGTTCACGATCCAGGTGTTCCTTAGGCTCCACAAGAAGCACGTCGCCTTCCTGCACGTCTTGCCCCAGGGCGGATGTCTCTATCATGAACTGCAGGTTTTGTTTGCTGTCCGTTGCGTGACACAGAATCTGCCCGCCGAACTTGCGGCTGACCCGTGCGCTCAATCTGGTTGTCCTTCGTTCCAGCACGCGGGCAATGCGCCCTTCCTCTCTTCTGCCGGAGCGATCCGGAAAAATTGCCACAGCCACCCGGTCGCCATTCCAAGCCCCCCCCATGTTGGCGGGGTTCACAAAAATATCCTGCCGCTTTTTTTCGTCCGGAATGACAAAGCCCACGCCGGAGCGTTGCACTTCCAGGGTGCCGGTGACCAGTTTGAGATTTTCCACCAGGCCATAAGCACCGCGGCGCAGACGCAGAACCTTGCCTTCGCGCTCAAGCTGCATAAGCAGCCCTTCCATGGCCTCGCTTTCCCGTTTGGGAAGCTTCAGCGCGCGCAACAATTCAGGCGGCGTCAGCGGCTTTTTGCTCTGCTTGAAAATTTGCAGCAACGTTGCCTTGTCGAGTTGCCTGCCCTTGCGTTTTTGCCCATCTTGATTCTCCGCGTGCTATGTCTGACTGTAATTTTCGTATTACAGGCGCTTTCAAATAATTCCGCTAGGTGCCGGCGCCATGCCGTTGCCACCAGTTTTCCCACCATTGTGGGAAGATGACGTCACAATACAGTGTCCTTTGAAAACTGGCCCCAACAGAGAGGGCGTACAGCCGCTCATGCAAAGGGGAGGCCTCGATGCCGGCCAACTTCACGGCGTCTTTCTGGGTGCAGATCACAAATTCCGCGCCAAGCCTGTTACGTTCAGATTCCATGCACTCGCAATCCGCCACAGTATAAGCATGGTGATCGTCAAAAAACAGCGTACCAGCCGGCGGGTTCTTCATATACCTCGCCGCAGTGGCTGCAGCCTGCTCATTGCCGGCAATGCCGCTGACAAAAAGGTAGGATCGCCCCACTAAAGATGCAAGACTGCCGGAATCCGCCACCCGTTGCAGGCCCTGGGCTTCCAAGCTGAACTGGAAAACGGGGCGCTCAAACCTGCCTACCCGTTTGTGCAACAGGTCAGTCACAGCCGCGAAAGCCTCGGGAGAAGCCTTGACCAGGAAGGCGTCAGCCGCGGCCAGGGCAGATGCCGGCTCGCGCCATTGGCCGCTGGGAATGACACGCCCCCAGCCTTCTTCCAGGTCTTCCAGCCGCAGCAGCACCAGATTGCAGTGGCGCCCCAGCCTGAGATGCTGCATGCCGTCATCCATGATGCACAGTTCCGGACGCGCCACGGCCAGGGCATGCCGCACCCCACGCCTGCGGTCGGGGTCGACAACCACCTTGGATTCAGGGGCTTGCCGGGCCAACAGCAATGGCTCATCCCCTGCTTCACGCCAGTCGCGAATGCGCTCCGGTTCGACCACAAAAGGCAACGTGGGGGGGTTTGCACCGTACCCGCGCGTCAGAAGACAAGCCTGCAGCTTCTGCGCGGCGGCCCACTGCAGCAGCCAGAGCGCCACAGGTGTCTTGCCCCCGCCCCCGGAAGCGATATTACCAACGGAAACACAGGGCACAGGGGGTGTCCACGAAGGAAGCACCCCTGTCTGGTACGCCTTGCGGCGTAAGACAAGAATGCGCCCCCAGCCTGCGGCTGCCAGGCGTAAAAGCGGGGCCATCCCCCATTTGTGGAGACGCTGTTGCCAAAGCAATAGGGAGTGCATGGCTGCTGTCTCGCATGAAAAGCGAGTGCGCGGCAAGTATCTACGGAAAAAGAAAAACCGCGGTCCACGCTCTGGCGCAGGCCGCGGTCGTAAAATCAATCTCTACAAGCGTTATTCGGCAGCTTTGTCGCCCAGAAGCCGGCGTGCGATTTCCTTTGCTGCGCGCCGTCCAGCGCCCATGGCGGAGATGACTGTGGCCGCGCCGGTGACGATATCGCCCCCTGCAAAAACATTGGGCACGGAAGTCTCTCCGGTTTCCTCATCCACCGAAATATAGCCCCGCTTGGTCAGGTCCAGCTCAGGTGTGGCTTCGAGCATGACCTTGTTCGGTCCTGTGCCTACAGCGATGATGGCCAGGTCGCAGGGAATTTCGCAGGTATCGCCCTCCACGCAGACAGGAGCGCAACGGCCCGAGGCGTCGGGTTCGCCCAATTCCATTTTCTGCAAGGCAAGCCCCTTGAGGTTGCCTTGTCCGTCATCCATAAATTCCAGAGGACCGAACAGACATTGCAGCTCCACGCCTTCTTCCAGTGCGTGTTCCAATTCCTCCAGCCTGGCCGGCATTTCCTCTTTTGTGCGGCGGTAGACAATGCTGACCTTTTCCGCACCCAGGCGTTTTGCCGTGCGTGCAGCATCCATGGCGACATTGCCGCCGCCAATGACAGCAACATGCTTGCCAGGAAAAATCGGCGTATCGTAATTGGGAAAATCATAGGCACGCCCAAGATTGACACGGGTCAAATATTCGTTGGCAGAAAAAACGCCTATGAGGTGTTCGCCAGGGACCTTCAAAAACCGGGGCAAGCCGGCGCCCACACCCACAAATACGGCCTTGTACCCTGCATCCAGGAGTTCCTGAACCAACACGGTTTTACCGCCAACCCAGTTGGTGCGGATATCCACCTTGAGTTCCTTCAGGGCCTCCACTTCACGCCTGACCACGTCTTTGGGCAGCCTGAATTCCGGAATGCCGTAGACGAGAACGCCTCCCGGCTCGTGCAGGGCCTCGAAAAGGGTAACCTTGATGCCGCGGGACGCCAGGTATCCGGCAACCGTAAGGCTGGAAGGACCAGCGCCGATGCAAGCGACTTTCAGGTCTTCATCAATATAGGGGCATTCTTCCTTGCCCGTTATTTCATCACAGGCGTCCATGGCGGCATAGGTATCTGCCACGTAGCGTTCCAACCGGCCAATGCAGACGGATTGCCCTTTGGCGGCAAGAATGCACCCCCCTTCGCACTGAACTTCCTGGGGGCAGACCCTGCCACAGACTGCGGGCAGGCTGTTGGTGCTCTTGATTACCCGGTAAGCGGCCTCCACCCCGTCCTCAAGCAGCGCGTGGATGAAGTCCTTGATGGGAACTTCCACAGGACACCCTTTTACACAGGTGGGGCGCTTGCACTGCAGACAACGCCTGGCTTCTTCCAGGGCCATCTCATGGGTATAGCCGGTGGCAACCTCATTGAAATTCCGGATGCGTTCCTCGGCCAGCTGCGTCGGCATGGGCGTACGCGGCCGGATTTCCTTTTTGGGCTTTTTTCCTTGATCAGACGAGGCCATGATTTTTCTTGTACTCCTCGTAGGAAATGGCTTCCTGGGGCTTGAAGGCCCGCAGGCGTGCGCCGAGTTCGTCGAAATCCACCTTGTGTCCGTCGAATTCCGGGCCATCCACACAGGCGAACCGGACTTCGCCCCCAACCGTAACGCGGCAGGCGCCGCACATGCCAATGCCATCGACCATGATCGAGTTCAGGCTGACCGTGGTCTTGACGCCAAATTCAGCCGTAACGTTGGCCACGGCGCGCATCATGGGCACAGGGCCCACGGCCACGACCTCGGCAACGTCCTTGTCCTCTTCCAGCCGCTTGCGCAGAACATCCGTAACCAGGCCCTTGTGCCCTTGGCTGCCGTCATCCGTACAGACAAGCACTTCGGGGCAAAAGCCGCCGAGTTCATCGCAGAACAGCAGCAAATCCTTGCTGCGCGAACCAATGATAGCCACCACATGATTGCCGGCCTGATGGTGCCCCTTTGCAATGTGATGCATGGCCGCGATACCTGTACCACCGCCGACGCAAACCACGGTGCCGACCTTGTGTATTTCCGTTGCCTTGCCCAGGGGGCCGCACAGGTCGAGAATCGTATCGCCCTCGCCCAGGGTTTCCAGCTCCGCCGTGGTCTTACCCAGTACAAGGTAGACAATGGTAATGGTGCCGGCATCCGGATCTGCGTCCGCGATGGTCAATGGAATACGCTCCCCGTTTTCGCTGACGCGCAGGATCACGAAGTTCCCCGGCTTCGCCTTTTTGGCGATGTGGGGTGCATCGATAACCAGCTTGCTCGTCATACCCGGGATGAGCTTTTCTTTGCTCAGGATAGTATCTGACATGCGCTGCATCCTTGAAATGATGATCTTGAGCGGGAATGTCCCTGTTTCCCGACTTGTTTGCCAACATTTTCCTTAAATGCAATATCTTAGTTTTGCAAGAAGAATTCAGAAACTTGCCAAAATGTTAAGCAGGTGTTATTTTTTTATTAAGGCTCAAGGTGCAGCCGTTGCAGTTTAGTGGAGACAACGCACCTTTACGTAAAGCGCGTCATGCGTATGCCTTCCACACATGCTGGCAGATGCACCACGTAAGACGTTGTATTTAAGTTGCACGAGGGCACTGATGCGAATAGACGAAAAAGCTGCAATATTTACACGCGCAGCCCAAAGCGCCTACGAGAAAGAATCCAGGCGAGCTGAACGCCCCGATTCTGCGCGTGCGTCTACCGCCCAAAAGGGTGAAAGCACCAGTGCGAGCAAAGACAATGGCTTCACCTTTTCCTTTGGCAAGTTTGGACTTCGCTACGAAGTGGAAGAACCTGAAGTCAATGCGGAAGAGATAGCGCAGCATGCGTTACGGCGTTTTCAGCGTCAGCAGGAAGCAGCCTTCCGCGCTGAGCTCGAGGTGGAGGAACTGCGACGGACCATCGCCTCGCCAGCAGAAGAGACGCAGGACGCTGCCGAAGCGATTTCTGGGGCGGCCCTCCCCGAAGGCACAGCCCCCTTGCATGTACGCAAGGCGGCGCAACGCGCCTATCAGGAAGCGGGCGAGCTCACAGAAACCATGAATTTCAGACCAGGGATACTTATAGGGCAAGCCTGATCAGTGCTCCTGTTGCACGCAGCCCGCTGCAGAAAACAAAAAACCCCCGCTTTGACTGGTTGTCCAAAGCGGGGGTTTTATAATGCCCTTTGGTGAATCAAGGGTGCAACTTCAGGCTCTATCTATTTCTTGGCGCTTTTTTTGCGCTTTTCCCAAAGTTGCATTTCCTTCATCTTTTTGCGGCGCTCACGTTGCAGAGATTTGCAAACCAGGGGAGCGCCTTTCTTGTATCCCCACTTTTCGCGGTATTCCTCGGGGGTAAGATCATGGGTACCCAGGTGCTTCTTGGTAATGATCTTGAAAGTCTTGCCGCATTCGAGGCAAACGATGGACTTCTCTTTTACAGCCTTTTTGGGATCAACAGCAGGTTCCTGACCTTCAACAGAAAGCTCGCTTCCTTCACTGATGCCCTTGATTCCATCTGCTATCTTCTTGACCATGGAGGTTATTTCCTCTTCGGTCATATTGCGCACACTTGCCTGCGCCTTCACTATCTCCAGTGCTTCTTTCAAATAATCATCCATTATCAACTCCTACGTTGTTTTAAGTCAAAATGTACGTTGCTATTACAACAGAACATTTACTCTTGTAAATACGTCTCCCTGATTTTCTTAGCATCGTGCCTTGCTACCTGCTAAGAGAGGATACACTGCGTACCCGCAGAGTGAAGACGTCTTCAAATATAAACTTCTCGCCTTGTCAACAAAAGATTATACTAAATGCCTCCTGAGAAGGCGTTTATGATACGTTTATCTGCGCTGGAGCCCCTCACCATACTCTATGGAGTCCTGATTACCAGAAATTAAGGAGCCGGTAATGTAGGGTTAATGATTCGTGCTTAGATGTAAGATAACCGCAATAGCAAAGCGGGCAAGACCACACCCGATCCAATCACCCCACACGACGAAAGCCCCCGTTCCCCCGGGGGCTTTCACATTGGATCATCTGTCCATACAGACAATTACGCAGAAAGAAGCTATTCCCAACACATCGGGAGGCCTGCTTATACACTGCTGCAACTCCCCCCGATTGCCTGCAGCAAGGGATTCTTCCAGGATTGACGCCGACGTTCATACCCGGTCTGGCACTGCGTATTCTGGACATCCGTAGCATTTCAAGCTATCGAAGCACTCCCTAATGATCATTGTGTCAGCCGGGCCGTTCTCCGCCACGAGTCACTGTTTATTCTACTGGCCTGACATGCCGCAACATCCCCGTACTGCATATGAATTCACGAACACTACTCTATATTCCCATTGAAACAAAAGTCCGCGAGTACCACGGCAAACTGCTGTTGAGCATGTACGCAGCGCGCGCCGGCTTTGATGTGGTCCTGGGCGGCCATACGGACCTCCAGAAGCATCTTCTCAAGCTTCCCACAGGGCTGGTGCTGGAACGCAACGTGAACCAGCGCAACAGGATGCCCCTGGAAAGAGCGAGCATGCGCGGGCACCGGCTGACGGCCTGGTGCGAAGAGGGCATAAGCATTTTTGACAAGCAGCAGTATGGCGCCAGGCGCATCGACAGAGACGCAATAAGCGTCCTGGACTCATTTTTCGCATGGGGTAAAGTGCAGGCCGATGCCATTGCCTCCTGGGCGCCCAATACCGCCGACAGAATAGTGCTCACCGGCAATCCACGTTTCGACCTTCTGCGGGAACCATACCGGCAGCTCTTTGCACGTCAGGCGGATGCACTGCGCAAGGAGCATGGCCCCTATATCCTGCTCAACTCAAGCTTCAGCATTTACAACAACCACTTTGGCTTCGATCACTTTCTGCAAAAAATGATGTGGCAACCCAAAGACTCCCCCCCTGATTACCAGGATTTTCTTGAAAAATGGTACGAACACATCAAGAATAGCTTTTTCGCTTTTGTGGAATTGATGCCTGTTTTGAGCAAAACCTTTCCCGACCACAACATAGTTGTGCGTCCGCATCCGTCAGAAAACAGAAACGTCTGGCGAGAAAAGACCAAGGACCTGCCCAACGTAAAGGTCATTTTCGAAGGCTCCGCCCTGCCTTGGATTCTAGGGGCGGATGCGCTTTTGCATAACAACTGCACCACCAGCATTGAAGCCCACGTTCTTGGCAGGCCGACAGTTTCCTACCTGCCCTGCAATAATCCGCGTTTCAACCATGAAGTGCCCCAGGCTGTAAGCGTGACTGCATTTACCGCGGACGAGGTCGTAACCGCACTGCAAAATGCAGTTAAACAAAATGCGGCAAACACGCTTTCCCCCGAAGATCAAAAGATTTTTGACGATCACGCTTGCGCTACGGAAGGCGCTTACTCCTGCGAGCATGTGATTGCCAGCCTCCTGGAACTGGAAAAGGCCTTCAAGGCTGGAACGCTGCCCAAACGCCTGGGAACTCTCGGGAGGGTGTTTTGGCATGCAAAGAACACCAAACGCAGGACGCGTGCATTTCTGGGGCGATTACGCGGCAGTGGCAAACGCTACGAGACATACAGTAAAAGCAAATACGACGGCATTGAACTCGATGAAATGCGCGCTGACCTGGAGCAATTCCAAGCACTGTCCGCCGGGATCACCAAAAACGGCAACGCTGCACCCGTTACAGTCATGCCCATGCAAGGGGCGGAGGACTGCTTTCTCGTGACCTGCGCAGACAAAGGCTCACACTAAACATAACGCAAATCACGGCAGATTCTGAAACAACCAGAGGGGGCACTGTGCGCACCAAACTCGTTCTGCTGATCGCTGTCTTCCTGCTGCTTGCCGGCGGCGTATGGCTGCTGTTCCAAACCCTCCCCTATGGCGAGGAGCTTGCAAGATTCAAGCGGATTCATCGCAACTGGGATCGCGAATACTCCCGCCTGACCGCTGCGGATGTGGACCAGGCGGTTGTAGCGCATTTCGACCGCGACAAGTTCCCGAATGAAACGGCCCGTATCGATGCCGTGCGCTCCCTGGTGCATGCCTTTTCCATCCGCAAACTGGACACCACCATCTCCAAGCATGGCGACACCATCACCAAGATGTTTGCCGCCCAGTTACAGGACCCTGATGCGCCCAAGCCAAAACTGCTTTGCGATCACCAGGCGAACATCATGATCGCCATCCTGGACGCCCTGGGCATCAAGGCCCGGCTGGTGCATGCCTTCAGCACCAGAAAAGCGCCCGACCTGGAAGACCACTCCTTCCTGGAAGTCCTGAACCCCGATACTGGCAGCTGGGAGATTCAAGACCCATACTTTGATGTATACTGGAAAAATAAAAAGACGGGACGACGCGCCGTGTTGCTGGACCTGGTGATGAACGACATTTCCGACTACACCCCTTGCCAGGGCGAAGTGTGCGACTGGTCCCTGAACAATATCCAGAAAAAACGCGACGGCTTCTTCCAGGCCATGGTCTGGGACTACTCCCGGGACAAGAAGCGCTCGGTCTGCATCATCAATACCAGGCGCTTCGCCCTTGATACGGTATTTGACGAGGCGAGACTTCCCAAAAAGACATTCGAGGAATTTCTGGAAAACTGGATCGATCCTATTGTCATTGAACAATAAGGTGATGATCGACCGCCCCCCCTTTTAGATGCTTCAAGACTTTCCTTCGCTTAGATGCGCGCCATTTGCCCATAAATGGCGCGCTTTTTTTATTAAAAAAGTTGTTCCTGAAATACCAACCAATTACGCTTCCATTTAATACCTATTCCATGACGAACAGCAGCCTGTAACAGCACTGACTGCAGCACGCGCCGTTCTCACCTTTTTGGCTGTAACATGCTATTTTCATAGCTATACTCTTCTAATTATATGCAATGCATGCTGTCCACCCGGTGTGCCCCCTCCTGCAGTCCGCATTGACAGCGCATGAAAGTTGTCATTGAAGTGCAAAACATCATCAATCCCTGATACGCCCGCGACATCTGTGTAAGATTTAAGCTACAAGCAACAAACTGCTGGCTTCATGCCTGCAAATCATCCCTCTTGACATTCATCCCCATATTTTTAATAAAGATGCATACAGCATACAACATATCCCACCATTATTTCCGGCATGAAATACCTGGAAAACGCAATCACTGCACGCAACGAACGGCGCGGATTACGCGAATCAATAGCCAAGCTGGATCATGCCTTGAGCTATTTGCAGCCCTGGTTTGCAAAGCACAACACGCACCTGTTGTATGTTGGCGTGGGACAAGGGCACGATGCGATGCATGCCCTGCTGCGGGGCGGCGCGGGACGTGTCATCGGCGTCGACCCATACATTGACAAGGATGGGAACGACTGTACCGATTACGAAGCGTTGCTGGCTTTGATCCGGCATTGCGAGCTGGAAAACCGCTGTGAGATACACAAAAACACCATGCAGCAGTACATTCAGGACACGGGGAAAGAGATGCAGGGGCGCTTTTCCATGATCATCATCCCCTGCACCCTGCACCATATATTTGAGACAAACACCCCATTGGGGCGCTCTCCACTGCTGCCAGAAGCCATATCCTTTTTCCGCGGCCTTTATGGATTGCTGCAACCAGGCGGCGTGTTGGTCATTCTGGAATGCACGCGCCACGGGCTGCGCCCTTTCTTGAAAAAGCTGGGACTACTCAACGAACCGGTCAATTATACCACGAAACAAGGGTGGAAAGAGTGGCGCAAGGCCATCGAGCCTGTGGGATTCACCCTGCAACGCAATAACGCCTACACGCCTTATGCCCTGCGCAGGTTTCGGGCCATTTTCGATACACGGCTCGGTTTTCTCGGCCCTGCGGACCATTACTTCAGTATCTATACCCGGGATTGATGCGCCCAGTCGGCTTTGCTCTCCATTGAGGAACTGTCGGGGTTCCAATGCAGGCGACAACCAAGGCTATGAGATCCCCTGCCCGTTGCAGACAAGGGAAAAGCTCCCATGGGGTCAAGAGACGATTCAGACCTTGGCCAGCCCAGCAAGAACATCTTGTGTGATCTGCTGCACCGCCCCTTCGCAAGGGGCGAACACCCCGGCGTATCCTTCCCGCAACCGGGCGAGCACCCCTTCCCTGTCGGCTGCTATTGCCGCGGCCTGTTGCCGGAGCTGTTCCAGATTACAAGCCCCCAGAACGAGACCATCCCGGAGGTATTGCATTTGGGGGGCGCCCTGTGCGTCAAAGGTAATGCGCGAAGACACGCTCTGGTCAAATCCCCGCAAGTCCAGCCGCTCTATCATGGGTGAATCCGCCACGATCATATCCGCGCACACGCTGGTGAGGTACGCCACGGAAAACCGGCTGTTTCTGCCCAGATAAAACGGGTGGTTTTTGGAGTATACCCAATCCACTCCCTGCCGTTCCTTGCCGAGGAGTTCCTCGTAAAGCCCTTCCTGCATTTCCTTGGGGTGCATCTTCACCACCAGGCCACAGCCCAGTTCCTCGATAACGAGTTGCTTCAACTCCTGAATGGCAATCCGCTTGCGGTCCATGGGAAAATGCCGCGTTGTGCCAGGCCTGGAAATCAAAAACACATATCCCTTGTTGCGCTGCAAAAACGCTTCGGGCAGGTCGCTTTTCACTTCCGTGCAGATACGGTCTATCCAGAATTTCTCGTGCCGGGGAACGCCCACCACTTTGCACTGCTCCGGAGCCAGGCCAAAATGTTTTTGGTAAGGGACACTTTCCACAGCGCCATGCAGGTAGGCCGTGACATTCTCCGGCACATTGAGCCCTGCCTCGGGAATGGTGTCCCCTGAAAAAATATTGGGGCCATGACGCAGCGAGAACCAGGGCAAATCCCCAAAAACCTGCAGCAGTTCCTTGAAGTAGGGCTCCGGTGAAATGTGCAAGTCGAACAGCACGGCCTTGATATTGCCGCGCACAGCCGCAAGGGGCAGCACTTCTGCATCTACGCCCTTTGGCGCGGCAACCATATCCCGCACGCGCTGCACAACCTTGCCGGCAAGCGGAACAGGGGAGCGGTTGTTAAAGCGCTTTGCAAACTTGTCCACAGTGGAAAATGCCGCCAGCTTTCGGGCGTCGGCCAGGCTTTTCGCACGTATCCATTGGCGATAGATGGAAAAAAATGTCGCGCTCTTGAAAACCTCATTCCCCATGACGTAGGTAAGGTCCCTGGGGTCGATGTTGGCAGCGCTTTTCTGCTCCGGAAACAGGATGTGCACGCCAACGCCATGCTCACGGGATAAGGAATCGATGACCGGCAGCCATTGGTCCAGTATGCCGAAACTCGGCGAGCAGATGAACAGCACGTCCCCTTGCCCTGCAGCATGGGAGACCGTATTTTTTGGAGCGGATTGCACTATTTCCCCGTTTGTTTCCCGGCATGGCAAAAGCACAGCACGCCGGCATTTTTCAGGAGCGCCCCTGCATCTGCGTAGAACACATGCAAAAAAGAAATCCCTGCGGGGCCGTACTTGGGATAGCGCAGGGGCGGCAAGTTCTCAAGACCGATATTGGTCCGGAAGGCCAAAGCGCCCCATGTATCTGCAGGTTGCAACGCCGCCTTGCTGACGATAGTAGGGAGTGCGCGCGGCGAATGCCGCGGGGGGCGGTCAGTAACACTCTTTCCGCTCATTTGAAGAGAAGAAACCGTGGCCGGTGTTTGCCACACCGGCAGGTCCGCATGATGCGGATCGCTACATAAATCCAAGCATGAAATAGACGAGCAAGAATATGACCGAGCCCACCGCTCTGCCTGCAATTCCAATAGGCCTGCGCCTGAAATCGCTGGTAAAACGCTTCAGCAACATACACCGCCCCGGTGATTTGCCGGATGTTTTTCTGTTCACCACGGCGCGCAGCGGCTCCACCCTTCTTTCGGAAGTGCTCACGTCGCAGCCGGGCATGAAGTTCGTGAATGAACCCCTGGACGTACGCGACCCCATGGTGGTTCGGGAATCCGGATTCACATCTTTTCCGGACCTGCTGCCCCACCCCCGCCGGGAGCAACTCCTGCATTATTATTTCAACAGGTTGCAACAGAACAAGATACCCTACGCCAATCCCAACCCCTTCAGCCGGGACCGCGCCCTGTTCACCAACCGCATCTGCTACAAGATTTTGCACGGGTGCAAGGACATGGCCAACTGGTTCCGCGATACATACAAGGGGCAGGTGCTGGCCATGTACCGCCACCCCATTGCAGTGACGCTCTCGCGTCGCTACTACCCCTCTCTGCCCTTTTACCTGCAGAACGAGGAATACATGTCCCTGTTTACGCCGGAGCAAGCCGCCCTGGCCGCCCGCATCATAAAAACAGGTTCGGACCTGGAACAGGGGGTGCTTGACTGGTGCCTGCAGAACGCGCCGCTTCTCTTCTGCCAGGACAAGCGCGACTGGGTCAGCGTGTGCTATGAGGACATCGTGCTGCGCCCCGCAGAAACCGCGGCCACCCTGGCCAGGGCGCTGCACCTGCCCGACCCGGAACGCATGGCCGCCAGCGCTTCGCGCCCCTCCCGCACGGTGCGGTACTCCGGCAGCGACACCAAGGAGTTCTTCGAGGGCAAAACAGGTGCGGGCGACAAACGCTACCTGGTGGAAAAATGGAAAAAACGCGTCACGCCCGATGAAGAGGCAAAGACCTTTGCCATTGTGGAAGCCTTTGGCATCGACCTCTACACAAAGGGGAACGTGGAGCCGACACGGCAGGGATAAGGCGATGCCTCTCCCTTTACTTTCCTGGCACCAGCCAACTCGCTGAGAGTGGCCGGCGCTGCTCTCTTCCTCTCAATTCCCGGGGCGCTTATCGCCCATGCTGGCCTTGCCGTGGGGGAAGAGGTTGCAGTCATAGCGCGGCAACGCCTGGGGGCGCCCCAGCAGGTCGTCAGGGGTGATGTCGCGGCCCTCCACATTGAAGGTGAAACGACAGCCGCAATCGTCCAGGATGCGTTCCGTATCCGGGGTGAAGCTGTGCGCCCCTCCGTATGGATAGCAAAAGCTACGAGGCGCCATCTGCCCCAGGCCGGATTCCAGGTAGGCAAAGGATTTATGGATGTCGTCCTGTTGCTCGTCCGGACGCAGTTTCGACAGCAGCAGGTGGTTATAGCCATGGCTGCCGATGAGCATGCCCGCGGCCTGCATCTCCCGCAGTTGCTCCATGTTCATATAGATATCTTCAATGCGCAGCCCCTGCCAGCCGCCCTCCAGAAATGCGTCGCACAGGCGGTCCAGCACTTCTTCCCGCCACTGGTAGGAAATGAAGTAGTTCAGCATGCGCTTGAAGGCGTCTGTGGCCGCGTCGTTATCTTGCCGGGTATAGGTGTGGGTCCTGAAGGCCTCCACATCCCTGTCCACCAGCATTTCCTCGTCCACTATCTCCTGGGCGGCCTCCAGCAGCGCGCTGCCGCCAAAACGCCCCAGCAGGATGTGGATGCGGTGTACGTCCAGGGGCTTGCCAGTCTCAAACATGGCAGTGGACACATAGAACGCGCCCCATAAATTACGGCGCACAAGCTCGGGAAACACGAAGTCGTAGTGGTCGGCAAAGCCGTCGTCAAAGGTCAGGATGACGCCGTCCCGAGGCACCAGAGCGGGGTCGCCCGCTTCAATGGCGCGGGTCAGGTCCTGCAGGGAAACAAACCCGTATTCGGACTCGAACAGGTCCAACTGGCGTCGGAAATCCTCCAGATGCAGGTAGCGGAAATACGGCAAAGATGCTTTGGCCTCGCGCACATAGTGGTACATTATCGCTTTCATGGCGGCCGACCTTAGTCCTGCTGCATGCTTTGCGCAAGACACGGATTTACAACCAGGGGCGCGGCCGCGTCTCGCTCCTGCTGCGCGTCGAGGTATTTCTGGATCATGCCGCCGGTAAAATTCGCGTACAGCTGCTCCACGGATTGGGGCGAGAAATCTTTGCGCATGTAATAACGCCCCCCGCGGGCTTCGCCGGCGAAAGACGGTTGCGGCATGTGCTCCAGTTCGTTGAACCGCGCAATGAGTTCGCCATAGACCATGGCGATGTCCGCAATCAGGCGGTTGCCAATCTGATGGGGCGTGTCTCCGGGATAAATTCGGGCCCGTATCTGATGGATGATTTCGCCCGTATCCACCCCGGCGTCGATGTGCATGAAGGTCGCGCCCACATATTCAGGCTCGCCATTGACCAGGGGCCAGAAGTTCGTGCCTGTGCCACGATAATAGGGCGAAAGTCCCAGATGCACGTTGAGAAAGCGCCCTGCAAAGGCTTCCAGCAAGGGCTCCTTGACCAGGGAGCAGCCATAGGCGGCCAGCACATCCGGCTGCAGGGAGACGATCGCTTCCAGGCATTCGGGCGTGTTTATCGCACCGTAGGCCAGCTCCACAGGATGCGAGTAGTCAGGCGCCAATGTCACAAAAGGGGCGAAAAAATCTTCCTCACTGCGGCGGCGCCCTTGCAGATGGCGCTCTTGCAGGGCCGCGCCCTCTGTATGCTGCTCAATGGCCGCGCGGACCTTCTCTTCCTTGTGTTCACAATACGTGCGCAGCACATCCACCTTTGGATGCAGGGAAATAGCCTTGCGCATGTATTGGTGGCGAAGTTCCGTGGCCGTAAAGAAAACTGCGTGCACTGGCGCTCTATCCTGCTGAAGTTGTTTGTTTTTGTTCATCTCGTTTTCCGCTTGCTGTTTCTCTTTGATGCCCGCAAAAGGGGCAACATGATCGCTGTCTCCAAGGGGTAGCCCGCTGCAAAGATACTGGCAAGTCCCCTTCTGTGGGGAAAAGTCGCTTCGGGTCGGCACGCCGCTCATGCATGGGGGGCTTTTGCTTACCCTTGCACATGATTGCGCCTTGCAGTATCCCACACGTGCCCCGGGATGGCCGAAAGGGCCATGCTTTGAGAAAAAGGGCCCTGTGCGATGAAGCCAGAGCGCAGCCCCTGGGAAGTACAACAATGATGAAGGATACCCTATGACCACGTTGTCCGACACGTTATCTGAGGCAAATCGCCCCAGCCTGACCATAGATGGCAAAACTTACGGCGCCCAGCACCCCTGCCTGATCATCGGTGAAATAGCGCAGGCACATGACGGCAGTCTGGGCATGGCGCACAGCTACATCGACGCCATTGCAGCAGCCGGTGCGGATGCGGTCAAGTTCCAGACGCATATCGCCTCTGCCGAGAGCACGGAGAAAGAACCCTGGCGCGTACGCTTCAGCCCTCAGGATGACACCCGCATGGACTACTGGCGGCGTATGGAGTTCACGCCGGAGCAGTGGAAAGGCCTGGAGGAGCACGCCCGGGAAAAAGGTTTGCTGTTTCTGAGTTCGCCCTTTTCCCCCGAAGCAGTGCAACTGCTCAAGAAAATCGGCATCAAGGCCTGGAAGATAGCCTCTGGCGAGGTGACCAACCCGACGCTGATGGACCCTGTGCTGGCGACGAAATTGCCGGTGCTGCTTTCCACCGGCATGAGCTCCTTGCAGGAGATCGACACCACTGTGGAAACAATCTGCAAGGCCGGCTCCCCCCTTGGGGTGTTCCAGTGCACGTCCATGTACCCCGTGCCGCCGGAAAAAGTCGGGCTGAACATGATCTCCTTTTTCCGGGAGCGTTACGGGTGCGCCGCCGGACTTTCCGACCATTCTGGCACCATGTACCCCGGCTTGGCTGCTGCTGCTCTCGGCCTGGACATGTTGGAGATACACGTTACCTTCAGCCGCGAAATGTTCGGCCCGGACGTGCCGGCCTCTGTAACCACCGGTGAGTTCAAGCAGCTTATCGAAGGCATCCGCACCATTGAGCGCATGCGAGAAAATCCATTGGCCAAGGATGATATGCTGGACACCATGCAACCGTTGCGCTCCACCTTCACCAAAAGTGTGGTGGCTGCGCACCCTTTGAGAAAGGGCACGGTGCTGACCCCGCAGGATCTGGCCGCCAAAAAGCCCGGCTGCGGCATCCCAGCGCACAGGATACCAGAGCTCACCGGCCTGGTGCTGGCCAGGGATGTGGACACGGACCATTTTTTCGATGAGAATGACTTTGAAGACCATGCCTGATGGGGCATGAGAGCTAACCGCCCAGCAACACATATTTTCCAGCGAGGAAGGACCATTGTCCAACAAGCGCAAAGTTTGCGTGGTCGTTACGGCCCGCCCCAGCTATTCCCGAATCAAGACAGCACTCCTGGCCATCCGCGAACATCCGGACCTGGAGTTGCAGTTCATTGTGGCGGCATCCGCCCTGCTCGATAGATACGGCAATGCCGTCAAAGTCATCGAGGATGACGGTTTTGACATTGCAGCGCGTATTTACATGATACTCGAGGGCGAGAATCTGGTCACCTCGGCCAAATCCACCGGCCTTGGCCTTATGGAACTGGCTTCGTCTCTGGACAATCTCAAGCCGGACGTTGTCATTTCCGTGGCAGACCGCTTTGAGACCCTGGCCACGGCAACGGCCGCCGCCTACCTGAATATCCCCCTGGCCCATGTACAAGGGGGCGAGGTCACCGGCTCCATCGACGAAAAGGTTCGCCATGCCGTTACCAAGCTGGCGAACATGCATTTTGTATCCACCAAGGCAGCAAGAGAGCGCGTCATCAAGATGGGCGAGGACCCGAAATCCGTGTACCTTACGGGCTGCCCCTCCATTGATCTGGCGCATCAGGTGCTCTCCAACCCTGAAATGGATTTCGATCCCTTTGAAAAGTATGGCGGCGTGGGCAGTTACATGGGGCTTTCCGATGGCTACATCGTAATCATGCAGCACCCCGTCACCACGGAATACGGCCTGGCCCAGGAGCATATCCTGGAGACCCTCGAGGCGGTGAGCCGGCTCGATGTGCCCTGCCTGTGGTTCTGGCCCAATGTGGACGCCGGCTCGGACGGCACCTCCAAGGGCATCCGGCGTTTTCGCGAGCAGTACAATCCAAAAAACATTCACTTCTTCAAGAATATGAAGCCCAAGGATTTCCTCAAGCTGCTCTACCACTCCCGTTGCATTGTGGGTAACTCCAGCGTGGCCATTCGCGAATGTTCCTACCTGGGCGTGCCCGCCGTGAACATCGGCACCCGGCAATGGGGGCGCGAACGGGGCCTGAATGTCCGCGATGTGGGGTATGACCGCGAAGAAATCTATCAGGCCATCCAAGCTCACATGAAAAACGGCTCCGTACAGACAGACAAGCTGTATGGCGACGGTCAGGCAGGCAGACGCATAGCGCACCTGCTGGCCACCGAACCGCTGACAATAACCAAACACATCACCTATTGAGCAGCCCTGCACTCGGGGCGGATACCGCATGTCCAAAGCCAGCCAGGAACAAGCAGGCGCACCTCAGGGACCGGGATTTTTCCGGGTCCTGTTTGAACTCAGCCAGGGGTACAGGAAAATATCCGTACTCCTGTTGGTTCTTGTCATACTGGGCGCCTTTTTCGAAAGCGCCGGGCTCTCTCTGCTCATGCCGCTGCTTTCGAGTCTTTTTGGCGTCGATCAGGGCGGCATCGGCGGCCACATGCAGATACTTCTGCAATTTTTCCCAGAACAGTACCACCTTGAGGTCATTCTGGGGCTGCTGACCATTTTCTTCTTTCTCAAAAGCGTCCTCCTCTTGAGCTACGTGGGGCTATCCACCCATTTTGCCATGTCCCTGCGCAGGCGCTGGACCACCAAACTGCTTTCCCGGTACCTCAACGCCGCCTACCTGGACGTCATCACGGAAAAACAGGGCACGCTCATCAACGACATCCGGGTGGAACCGCAGCAGGCAGCCAAGGCGCTGACCCTGATGCTCCAGATGCTGAGCAAGTTTGTTTTGTTTCTTTTCCTGCTCTCGGTACTGCTGTTCACCGACTGGAAGGTAACGTTGCTCACACTGGCATTGGGGGGCGGTCTCTTTTGGATGATGCGCGCCATCACGTCCCGCTTTTCCATTGCAACAGGCAAGCAACGCCTGGCCCTGGACCAGGAAATAACCGCCGTCACGGCGGAAAGCATCGGCGGCCTGAAAGAGGTAAAGCTCTTTAATCTACAGTCGCGCTTCATCAAGCTGGTAGACAAACACACCGCACAATTCGCAAAAATCATGACCCGTTTCAGCCTGGCTGCAGACATGCCAGGCTACACCATCGAATTTTTTGTCATTTTCCTGCTTTCCATAGCACTCATGGTCTATCACCTGACAAAGGGCGATCTCCAGGCCATCCTGCCCTTTCTCAGCTTTTTCGTTGTCGTCACCCAGCGTATGCTGGTGTATGCCTCCAACACCATGTCCCTGCGCATGAAACTGCTCTCGTTCGTGCCCTCCCTGAACATGATCCACCGCAAGATCAACGAGGGTATCTCAGCAAAGCAGTCCCGGGGAACCAAGGATCCCGGCCGCTTGCAGAAGGACATTGTCTTCGATGATGTGCATTTCAGCTACGATGGCAAGACACAGGTCTTTGCAGGGCTGAACCTCACCATCCAAAGAGGCCGCATGACCGCTCTGGTCGGGGCTTCCGGCATCGGCAAAACCACCATAGTGGACCTGCTGGTGGGGCTTTTTTCTCCACAACAGGGGCGCATCCTCATCAACGATATACCCCTGCAAGAAATCAACGAAGACAAGTGGCGCAAACATATCGGATACGTCGGACAGGACCCGCTGGTGTTCAATGCTTCCATCCGCGAAAACATCATGGTCGGGAATCCGGACGCCGATGAGGCCGCCATGCTGCAGGCGGCTAAAATGGCCAACATTCACGACGTGATCAGCGCCCTTGCCGAGGGATACGAAACCCAGGTGGGAGACAGGGGCGTTTCTCTTTCCGGGGGGCAGCGCCAGCGCCTGACCATTGCCAGGGCAATCCTGCGCGATCCGGACATATTTATTTTCGATGAGGCGACCAGCGCCCTGGACGGAGAATCGGAAAGGCTTATCCTCGAATCCATCGAAAATCTGTCCCGCTCCAAAACCGTGCTCGTCATTGCGCACAGGATCACCACCCTGCGCAAGGCAGACCGCCTTCTGGAGCTGCAACCCATGGGGCGCACCATCGAACGCAGTTATCAGGACATCCTGGATCGCCAGGAATCACTTGAAATAGAAAAATCCAAGGCCAAAGGGCCTGGGGCGCAAGAATAACAGCGCTCACGCTCATCAACACAAGCAAAGGAATTTACATGCGCATCACCTATCTGGGAGACAAGGTCGGAGCAGACGCAGCGCGAGAGGTGCTTCCGGAATCAGTTGAAATCATCCACCCTGTTGCAGAACCCGCCCCCGTGGCTGAAGCGTTGGCCCAGAGCCACGCACTGCTGGACGCCTCCATGAAGGTCAAAATTACGGACCAGATGGTTGCCGCAGCTCCTGACCTCAAGATCATTTCCTGCGCCACCACCGGCTCGGACCATATCGAACGTGGTGAATTGGATAAGCGCGACATTCCTGTCCGAACTCTAAAGGAAGACCGAGAACTGCTGCTGAACATAACCCCAGCCGCCGAGCTGTCCTTCACCCTGCTTATGGCCTGCGCCAGACGTCTGGTGGCGGCCGCGGAAAGCGTGAAGGCCGGCAACTGGACCAGGGAAAACTTCCCCGGCATCATGCTGCAAGGTAAGCGTCTGGGCGTGATAGGGTGCGGCCGTCTGGGCACCTGGATGAGCCGCTACGCCCAGGCCTTCCGCATGGAGACCATCGGGTATGACCCCTTTCTCAAGGACTTCCCCGAGACCATCACGCCAGCTTCGCTGGAAAAGGTCGTCACCACTTCGGACTTCATCTCCGTGCACGTGCACCTCTCCGAGGACACAAAGGGGCTGGTGAGCCGTGAACTGCTCAGCCGTGTCAAACAGGGCGCCATTCTCATCAATACCTCTCGCGGCGCCATAGTGGACGAGGCCGCCCTCATCGATGCCCTCAAAGAGGGGCGCATGGCCGGCGCAGGTCTGGATGTTCTCAGCGATGAACCCGAGCTGGAAAAATCCGCACTGCACGCTTTTGCCAAAGAGCACGACAATGTAATCATCACACCACACTGCGGTGGATTCTCACCGGACGCCGTGGCTGTTGTCTGCGCCCACGCAGCCAAAAAAATCCGTGAAAGGCTCGCCGTATGAACCATTTGGAGCGTATCGCGCAGGAAGCGGCAGACCGCGGCGTCAAAGACGTTTTCGGCATCCCAGGATCAGGGCCAAGCCTGTCGCTGATCCACGCCCTCGAGCAGCAAGGCGTTGCCTTTCACCTGACCCACTTCGAAGGCGCCGCCGTCATCATGGCAGGCGCCCTTGGACGCATCAGGCGCGAAACCACCATGGCGATAGGCATCAAAGGTCCGGGCCTTTCCAACATGGTGCCGGGCATGGCCGCCTGCCACCTGGAGCGACTGCCCGTTATCACCGCCACAGAAGCCTACCCCCCTGGAGCGCCCGCGAACAAGGCGCACAAGCGCCTGGACCATGGCAACCTGGTCGCGGCCGTCTGCAAGGGACGCTATCACCTGGGAGAGATCGCCCCTACTTTTCATGAACTTGCCTCCCTGGCAGAGGGCGAAGCTCCAGGCCCCGTGCACCTGGAAATCAGCGGCGCCCCCATGGAACAAGCGCCGGAATTGCCGGAATCCAACCTGCAGGAGTTCATTCCCATGGCCCTGGGGCAGGCATTGGAGCTGGCTTCCAAAGCCGAGCGCCCCGTGATCATTGCCGGCACTCTCGCCATACGTAAAAACTGGGGACCGTTACTCGAAAAGCTGGCCATTCCCGTATTTTCCACCGCTGCGGCCAAAGGCGTATTGGACGAACGCCTGCCGCAATCCGGGGGCGTTTATACAGGTGCAGGCGGCCCTCTGGCTCCCGAGAAAGCAATTTTGCCAGAGGCCGACCTCGTTATCGGCCTGGGCCTCCGCCACAACGAGGTGCTTGCAGCAACGCCCTTCCATTGCCCTGCCATTGCCGTGGATCCCATGGGGGAAGCTGAAAGCGACGGTTTTGCCTTCAGCGCCGTCATCAGAGGGGGCGCCGAGGAAATGGAGTCCCTGGCCCAGGCATTGTCCGGCAAGGAATGGGGGCTGGAGACTCTGGCCATCACCACCAAAAAGCTGCGCTCGCACCTTCTGGAACAGGGGTTCATGCCCGCCTCGATAATGGCCGCAATTGAAGAACATTTCGACCACCAGGCCAGGGTTGTAATGGACACGGGCAACTTCTGCGTGGTGGCGGAGCACGTCTGGCGGGCCCCCACCCCGGAACTGCACATCGCCTCCGGGCAGGGGCGCTATATGGGCGTTGGCCTGCCCATGGCCATTGGGGCCAGCATTGCGGACGCCACTGTGCCCACCGTGCTTTTTACCGGTGACGGGGGGCTGGGCATGTTTGTGGCCGAAGCCCGCATTGCAGTTAAATTGGGATTGCCCCTTGCCGTGGTGCTGTTGACGGACGGACATCTAGGCACCATACTTGGCGGCGCGCTGGCAAAGGATCTGACCCAAAAGCCCACGCAGATCGCCGCGCCATCCTGGCTGGATGCCATGGCCGGTTGCGGGTATCACGTCAAATCCGTGGATTCGCTTGCCAGCCTGGGCAAGGCGCTGGCCGCGTGGAACTGCAAGTCGCCCCTCTTTCTGGAAGCGGCCTTTGACCCCATGGCGTACCAAAAAATGACCGTAGGCGTGCGCTGACGCGCCTTTTCCTAATGCAGCAAAAAACGCAGGAGAACGCAATGTCTGACAAGCACATCCTGATTTTGGGCACAGGTAGCGCTGGCAAGCGC
Source organism: Desulfovibrio biadhensis (assembly GCF_055388615.1). NCBI lineage: Bacteria > Pseudomonadati > Thermodesulfobacteriota > Desulfovibrionia > Desulfovibrionales > Desulfovibrionaceae > Desulfovibrio > Desulfovibrio biadhensis. The sequence goes on along the minus strand of NZ_AP042477.1, from coordinate 3,023,768 downwards.
CACGCCAAGAATCTGAGCGACCTTGGGTGCAAGGTCTCCTGCATGGATCCGCGCCAGGATCGCCTGGACGAAGCAGCCCAGGCCATGCATGTGCAAAAAGGCTACACATCCCTTGAGGCGGCGCTGGCTGATGCCTCCCAGTTCAGCGGCGTGGCCATCACTTCGCCCCCTGCCTTCCACGTGGAGCAAGGGCTGGCATGCCTGGACCATAAGCTGCCCATTCTGCTGGAAAAACCCGTCTCACCAGACAAAGCATCGGCTGCCAGGCTGGCTGCTGCTGCCAATGACGCCGGCACCCCCCTGCTTTTGGGATATACATGGCGGTGGTGGCGCCCCATGCGTAAGCTCCGCGAAATGATCAAGAAAAAAGCCGTTGGTGACATACGCTTTGTCCGCTTCACCATGTCCGCACACCTGGCGGACTGGCACCCCTGGGAGCGCTATCAGGATTTTTTCATGGCCAGCAAGGAACAAGGCGGGGGGGCGCTACTCGATGAAAGCCACTGGATCGACATCATGCTCTGGCTTTTCGGCATGCCGACATCGCTTTTTGCCCGTGTGGAAAAAATAAGCGACCTGGAAATAACCACCGATGACAATGTAGATATGCTCGTGACATATCCAGGCGGTATGCGCGTGAGCCTGCATCTGGACCTTTACGGCCGGCCGCATGAAAAATCCCTGCGTGTCATTGGCGAAAAAGGTAGCATAGAGTGGGAGCCAAACGCCCTACGCACCACTGGCGACATGGAACCCAACTGGAAGGAAGAGCACTTTTCCGATGAGCGCAACGACATGTTTGTTGCTGTTGCTGAAGAATTTCTCTTGATGCTGGATTCAGGAATTACGCCCTCCTGCCATATCGACGAAGGCGTCCGTGTGCTGGAACTGGTTGAGGCCGCCAGGGAGAGCAGCAACACTGGGCGCGCAATAGACTTTGCGTAGCGTCATGAGTCTGCTTGATAACAACATACTGGCCGTGGTGCCCGCCCGTGGCGGGAGCAAGGGCATTCCGCACAAGAACCTGCAGCCTGTATGCGGCGTATCCCTTGTAGGGCACGCTGCTGCGGTAGCGAAATCCTTGCCCTGGATTGACCGCGCCATCGTCTCTACTGATGATACCGAGATAGCTGCCGAAGCAGTGCGCCATGGACTGGAAGCACCATTCATGCGTCCGGACGAGATTTCCGGAGACAAGGCGTCTTCGGTTGATATGTGGCGGCATGCCTGGCTGACCAGCGAAGCGCACTACGGCATGCGCTTTGACGTCTCGATATTGCTGGAGCCAACAAGCCCTCTGCGCCGACCGGAAGATGTTGAACGCACCGTCCGCACCTTGCTGGAATCCGATGCGGCTGCAGCAGCAACCGTGAGCCCGACTCCCGCGCACTTTACGCCACATAAGACCCTACAGCTTGATGACGGAGTTATCGGCTTTTACCTGGATGAAGGCGCACGTTTCGCCATCCGCCAGTATATTCCCCAATACTACCACCGCAACGGTATTTGCTATGCGCTCCGGCGTGAGACATTGGTGGAGAACGGGCACATAATCGAAGAGAATTGCCTTGGCGTGATCATTGAGCGCCCTGTTGTGAATATCGACGACCGGCACGAACTCGAATACGCTGCATGGCTTATGGAAAAAGAAGGACGCTGCAACGGGTAACCCTTTCGTTGCAGCCGCCTGTTTCGACTGATAGCTATTTCATACCACACTAGCCGCACTTACCTAACTTGTTTTTTACTTTTGTTTTTAAAGAAAATCATGAATGAACAAAACGACATAAAAGCAGCATTTTCATCTTTTTCGGCAAACTCCCAACCTGTTTTCCTTTTTGGCAACAACAGGGCGGGAACAACCATGTTGAACAACATGGTGGACCTGCATCCTGAAACGCTGAAGCTGCATAAAAACTCCTATTTTATCAGCCATTTTTGGCGTTATCGCCATATCCTGCCAAAAAAGATGCTGCATCGCCTGTTCCTTGCAACGCAAGTGAGGGAATGGCTACCTCCTCAGGACAAGCAGGAAATCTTTACTGCATGCAGCGATTACTTTTCCAAACTGTTGAAAAAGATGGACCCGGCAGACCTCTTGCGTTTCATTGCTTACACCCAGTATGCCTTGCAGGGGGATTCCAACCAGGCGCCCCGTATATGGGTGGAAAAGACCAACAACCATATGTTCTTTTTTCGCAAGTTGAAAAGGTGGTTTCCGCAAGCAAAATTTGTGTGCATTGTGCGTGACCCTCGCGCCAATGCTGCTTCTGCCTTCAAAGTGGCAAAAAGAGAGAACAAGGATATCAATGTTCACCGCGCAACCATGAGTGCGGCGACATCATGGACGATGCACAATAGATACATCAGGGACCTTGTAGATGCTTACCCTGCCGACAGCATTTTGCTGCGGTATGAGGATGTCGTCGCCAACCCCGCACATGAAATTGCAAAAGTATATGATTTCCTGGGCCTGACGCCTCTTTCAGAGGGGGCCGTTGAGAACAGCCTGGGCTCCTTTGGCAATGTGAAAACGTCCAACATCGGGGTTCAAAGGCAAGCTGGGATTGATACCAAATCTGTGGATTACTGGAAAAAGATACTTACGCCCTATCAAGAGGAAGTCATCACGACGATCACCGGTTCCCTTGCCGCGTCCTTTGGCTATGATCTGGACACAAGTAAGGTTACGCCCGGCAAGCACCCAGAGGACACCACGAGCATTTATCTGCGTCGCAAACTGTGGCTGGCTCTGGACAAGACACAACTGTGGAAAGTGTTGTTGCCGATTCTACAACGCTGAGCAAAGAGAGTTTCAACGTTCCCGTATGGCAAACACAAGGAGTATGGCCACAAGAGTAATGGCCACGATCTGTACCAGAAGCTGCCCCCAGGCAACCATGAGCACACCGGTAAGCGAAAAGAGAAAACGGTAACCGGCATACGTTGTCCCATCGTCCATAACAACCATGGTGGGCGGAAAGACGATCATGAACATGATCAGCAAAGCCGCCCCCATAAGTATAATACGTTGCATGCGATTCATATTCTCTATATACATTTTTTCTCTATGTCTTTCCAGCATGCTTTTCTCCCCTCTCCTTGCTTTTCGACAGCACCATAAAGATTTCTTTACCGAAATCTAAAGGTTCTTCTGATTGTGCCATCTTCCTAAATTGGCTTAGCGTAGAAGTGTAAAAAAAGCCGATTGACCTCGCTGCAAGTTATCAGCAGAACAAATAGCAGCGATTTCTGGGGGACGAGCGCAAGAAGTACAAGCGCCAAAGCATGACGGAGCATGCCATGATGTCGGTAACGAAAGTCGTACAGGAAATGGTTATGAACTGCAGCCTGCCGCTGAAGGCAGTTGCAGCGAAAATCCAAAAACCCTATCCGACGCTGCTCAGGGAACTCAATCCTTATGACAAAGGAGCAAAGCTCGGGGTGGAAACCCTTTTGGAGCTGATGCGCGTAACCAACGATGCATCACCGCTGCACCACATGGCCGAAGAACTCGGCTACACTCTGGTGCCCCAGCATCGCAACAAGCCTGTGAACGAAAAAACGGCCCAAAAGGCTGCGCACGCTCCCTTACGTGATGAACCAGGCAAGGAGCCAATCTATCTGCAGCCTTTTTTTTGAGATCTAGAAACCTTGTTTCCTACCCATATAAAGTAGGAGCATGGCAACTGCAGCCTTTTGAAAAAGAGAACCTCCATGGCCTTATTGCAGTCGCAAAAAAGGTCCTGTCTGGCTATTGCTTCATTGTCTTTCACAGGTATATGTTTTTCTTTGTGTAAATCCACCAGTTCCCCACTTTCATTCTGGTCTATTTGCAAGAGATATGGCACTGATGTAGCCAAGCTTTCTTATGCAGATTAACGTGACTGCCTATTATCGCCACCATAAATGGTAACTGCTATTCCCCTTTAAAAAAATGCTTCAATCATTTGAATTATTAGATTTTATCCCTATGGGGGCTTTTGTCCTGGATAGGCAGTACCGCGTTCTTTTCTGGAACAAGTGTATTGAAACCTGGACAGGGATGAAACGCGACGCCATTTGTGACAAAGATATCCGGGAATTTTATCCCCAGATTACGCAGTCTAAGATAACCACCCGGCTTGACGATATTTTTACAGGCGGCCCTCCCACCATGTTTTCTGCGCAGCTGCACCGCTTCATCATCCCCGCCCCTTTACCGGGGGGAAACATGCGCATGCAGAATACCCAGGTCAGTGCTGTGCTTACGGATGATGGTTTCCGTGCCTTGTTCACGCTGCAGGACGTTACGGAGATCAACCATCGTCTGGAGCAATACATTGCCATGCGCAACCATGCGCTGAACGAGGTTGAGGAGCGGCGCAAGGCCGAGCGGGAAATACGGGAACGTGAAGCCATGTACCGCGCTATTTTCGAGAAAATGCGCGCCGTCAAGCTCATTGTCGACCCGGAATCTGGCGCCATCGTAGACGTCAACACTGCTGGTTGTTATTTTTATGGCTACCCCTACCCTCAATTGCTGCGTCTGAACATCCGGCATCTCAATGGCATGGAGACGAGAGAATCCGCCGCCGCCTTGCAGCTTGCAGCAAACGAAACAAAAAACATCTTTGAAGACAGACACCGTCTGGCCAGTGGTGAAATGCGCGATGTGGAAATCCATTCCGCACCCATCGAACTGCACGGGCAAACGCTGCTTTATCAAATTATTTTGGACGTAACGGAGCGCAAGAACGCCGAGAGAGCCTTGCGTTTGTCTGAAATCAAGTTTCGCAATCTGTTCGACCTGGCTGCCGACATCATTATTGTGATGGACAAGAATGGAATAATACAAGATGGCAACCAGCAAATAGAAAAAGTACTGGGATACGAAAAAAGGGATATCAAGGGAATTGATTCCACTGAGCTTTTTGCGAGTATGCCAAAAGAGACCTATGCGCAGTATCTCTGCGACATAGTGAACAATGACGAAGTCATATCTTTTGAGGCTGAACTCAACGCCCGGGATGGTTCACTGGTGCCTGTAGAAGTGAAGGCCCGGCAGTTGGAGCTTGATGGCGAACCTGCAATTCTCAGCACCGCGCGCGATATCACGTCCCGTCGCAAAATGGACGCCTTGCGCGAAGACGTTGAGCGCATTACGCGCCACGACCTGAAAAACCCGCTCGCCGCCATGCTGGGACTGCCGGATGTCCTGCTGCAGGAACCATCTGCCCTCAACGAAGAGCAAAGTAAAATCGTCCGGGTCATTCGCAACGCCAGCTATACCATGTTGAATATGATCAACCTGTCCTTCGACCTCTACAAGATCGAGACCGGCACCTACACATTGAAACCCAGTTGTGTCGACATCCTGAAAATCCTTGAGAAGATTCTCTTCGAAGTGAAAGACAGTCTGACCTCAAAAAGGATTATTCCCTCCGTGCGTCTTTTCACACAGGAAAAAACAGAGCACGTAACTGCAATTCTCGGCGAGGAACTGCTCAGCTACTCCATGCTCCACAACTTGGTGAACAATGCAATTGAGGCATCACCAAGGGGCGAAAAGCTCTGCATAGAGATAACTCCGTGCGATAAACGCTTGCGCATAACCATACACAACCAGGGCGCTGTCCCTAAAGACATACAAAACCACTTTTTCGAAAAGTATGTCACCAGCGGCAAGCAAGGGGGCACAGGTCTTGGCACCTACTCCGCTAAGCTGATGGCCGAAGTACAGGGCGGCAGCATAGGCTTTGCAAGCAGCGAAGAGACAGGCACCGAGGTCTGGGTGGAACTGCCGCGCCCCTGATTTCCGGCCTTACGTCCTTCGCCGCAACACACACGCTTGTAATCTGTGAGCAGCCTGCCGCCAGCGAGGAAAAATGACCCCCGACAATACCTTTCCATGCCCGCTCTGCGGAAACGAGGCTGTCATTCAAGGACGCTGAAGCGCCTCCCGCATCCGCTGCACGGTGTGCGGCGCCGACCTTCTGGCCCGTGATTATCAAGAAGCAATTCAGGACTGGCTGGAGCAGCTTTGCACCACCTTTGATGCAGAACATAACGAGAGCGATACGCCTGAAAAATGAATCGCCTGCAGTTTGGAGATGACAAATCAGCCATTCCGTCAGGCTGGGGGAAGCCAGGAAAAGAGGGCGTGCAACAAAGACGCTGAAATGAGGGGGAACGGCGCTAAAACGACCTACTCATTGAGTTGCGCCATGGCTTGCCCCAGGTGATCCATCCAGATGGCCACGAACCTTTCGCGTTCAGCCGCGCTGGCCAGCACGGGAGTACAGGGCACACCTTTTCTCTCAATGACCGATTTCCAGGATTCTGCATGCTCGCCCGACATATCCCGCAGGGCATGCGCGCCAACAACCGCCAGAAGCGGCATCAGCCACGCGCGGGGCGTTCCCTGTCTGGCCAGCTCCTCTGCAATGTCTTCCACAGCGCCAACACCATCCATGGTGCCGATATATATTTCTTTGTCATACTTGCGCACTGCATCAGAAAGATGCTGATACATGGCGTCGCCCTCGTGCCAAGTACCATGCCCCATAAGCACCACGGCTTCATCAGCAGAGCGTTCCTCCGGAATGTGGCGCACAACCGCGGCAGCGGTCCGATCCACATCTGCAGCCGTCGCCATCAACGGCAGCCCAACCACTATACGCTCAAAGCCATCTACCATTCCCTGGCCCGAGTCCGGATCAATGGTCGCGGCGTCAAGACGAAATCCCTGCGCCTGCGCCTGCAATTCTGTAAACTCCCGCCCTGGAATAACGTGCAATGATTGGACAGCCACATGGGTGTAGCGCTCGAAACGCATTTTTTCCAAGGCCTTTACAACAGAGTCTGTCTTTTTGCCTTCTCCGGCCAAACGCCGACGGATAACGCCTGACGTGAAGGCCCAGCGAACAGGCACCCCTGGAAATCGTTCCCGGATTTGCTGGTCGAACTGCCAGAGGGTCTGATGCGCCTTTGGATTGCTGGAACCAAAGGCGGCCACAAGTATGCCGGTCTTGGATGTCATGTATTTCTCGTTCCCGTTGGGCAGCATAGATGTAACGTCGCTGCTGCACCCCGTTACTCTCTAGCCCAATCCACGCTTTGGGGCAATACAAGCCAGACAACTCCAAACAGGTTTCGCTTTCATCCAGCGACATTATGTCATACCCTTGTAAACAACTTGGTGGGTAGGGTTGGTACTCTCTGCTACATCACAAAAGGGATCGAAACGTGCACTCGCTTCGCAACAAAATATTCCTCCTGGTCCTCTGCATTCTGGCAATGGTCGCAGCCGGGGTCATGTTTTTTTCCAAGCAGGATGTGGAAAAGGCCATGGTTTCCGTGGAGCAGCGCTCTGCCCACAACGTCCTCGAACTTTTGAAGCTCAATCTTCAGGGACGCTGGCAAACCATGCTTGTCGACAAGGTAGATGCAGTCCAGGACGTCAAACGGAGCATAGCCCACATCTCCGGCATGGTGCTTGCCGGTCTTTCGCCCTACCGGGACATGACCCGCCAGGGCACCCTGGATGCAGAGCAGGCCCAGAAAATGGCCCTGGCCTGGCTTGCTGGTTTGCAAACCGATGGCGTCTACTGCTTTGTTGTTGATGGCAAGGGGCGCACCCTCTACCATCCAGACAAGGACCTGATCGGCAAGGACCTTTCCTCGCTGCAGGACATCAAAGGGCGCCCTCTTATCAAGGCGGCCCGGGATGATATCCGACGTTTTGGCAGCAGCTTCGCCATCTTTCGTTTCATTCATCCGCAGCGCAATGAAACCGTCAAACAATACGCCAATTTTGTGCCTGTTCCCGAATGGAACTGGCTGGTCGGGGTGGCGGCGTTCATTGGTGATGTGGAAGATATAATCGCCCATAAACGTCTTGAAATCATTGACGTTTTAAAAGACAACATCCCCAAGGTCCGCATTGCGGAAAGCGGATTCGCGTTTTTGTTCAACTCCAGAGGCAAAGTGCTTATAAGCCCGCCGGCGCAATATGCCGGCAGGCTCCAGGCGGCAACCGCGGACGGTCTTCCCTTGATGCAGCAACTGGTACGCGCCGGGCAAAGGGGTGAAACAGCCCCCATCAGTTGGGAGCTCCCGTCATCTGATGGCCAGAACGCCATTGCCATGGAGTCTCTCATCACCCTGTTCGAACCGCTGGACATTTTTATCGCCACTGCCGCCCCCAAACGTGAAGTAGCACGCCCCGCACGAGAACTTATACGTAATCAGGGTTTTATCATCGCCGGAGTTTTGGTGTTGGCCATGCTCGTTGCTCTGGCCTTTTCATCCCGGCTTTCGCGCCCTTTGTCGCGACTGGCCACCTATGCCAAATCCATTCCGGAAGAAGATTTCACAGCCCCAAATCCTGGCCCACCAGCCATTGCAGACCTTCCCCAGCAATACCGGGACGAAGTGGGACGGCTGGCAAGCGCCTTCATCTTTATGGAAGCTTCACTGCGTGAAAATATTGTCGGCCTCATGAACATCACGGCAGCCAAGGAACGCATAGAAAGCGAACTCGCCATTGCCAGAGAAATACAGATGGGCCTGTTGCCCAAAGGTGAACCGCCTCTGCCGGAATGCCCTGCCATTACACTCCACGCCTTTCTACAACCAGCCAAGGAAGTAGGGGGCGATCTCTACGACTTTTTCCCCCTTGATGACGGACGGCTCTGTTTTGGACTTGGTGATGTTTCGGACAAAGGCGTGCCTGCCGCCCTGTTCATGGCCGTTACCCAGACATTGATCCGTACAACAGCACTCCAGAATCCGCAGCCCGCCGTAATGATGCACACGCTCAATGAAGAGCTGGCCAGGGAAAATCCCAAAACCCTGTTCGTCACCTTGCTTGTTGCTGTCATGGACCTGGGGAACGGCGTGGTGGAATACGCCAATGCAGGGCACAACCCGCCCGTACTCATCCAAAATGGTGAAGCACGCACCGTCCCGGCCATCAGCGGCCCCATTGCCGGCGCCATAGAAGGATTGGACTATGAACCGCTGCGTTTGGAACTGCAGCCTGGAGACACCCTCCTGCTTTATACGGACGGTGTTACCGAAGCCATGAATGAAGCGGAGGAAATGTACACGGAAGATCGCCTGTTGCGCACGGTGCAATCCATTGCGGCGCAATCGCCGGAATCCATCGTGAATCGCATCCTTGCCGACGTGCAGGATCATGTAGCCGGTGCAAAACAGTCCGACGACATCACCATGCTGTGTCTGCGTTTCAACGGGAGGGCATCTTCATGACCCGGCATCTCTTCCCCAGCGCCATCGCCTTTATTGCGCTTTGCTGCCTGCTCATGCCTTTTTCCGCCGCGGCCCAAGCCCAACAGACAGATGCTTCCACTGAAGCCGCGCAGAAGCTGGCGCCCCATACCAGGCCGGATGGTTCCAAATGGCGCATCGCATATTACGAGGGCGGTCAGTATCCCGACTACCGCTTGACGCTGATCGCCACCCTCAAAGGGTTGGAGCGCCGCGGCTGGCTGCACGTGGAGATTCCGAGCACCGATAATGCGTTGGCGACCTCGCCCCTTTCTCCAGAAGATCACCGCGCACTCTGGCAGTGGCTTTCTGCAAACGTGCAAAGCGATTACGTGGAACTCGTGGCCGACGCCTACTTCACCTCTGGCGATTTCAATACTGCCCTGCGGGATACAACGCGAGAAAAGCTCCTGGCCCGCATCCACCAGGGAGACATCGACCTGGTGCTGGCCATGGGCACCTGGGCCGGACAAGACCTGACAAAGGGGCATTCCGTCCCCGTGGTTGTGGCTGCCGCATCTGATCCGGAGTCCGCCGACATTGTGCCCCCAGGCGGCAAAAATGGAGCGTCCCACATCTTTGCAGTGCTCCAACCCGGCAGCTTTGCGGCGCAAATCCGGCTCTTCCATGACATGGACACGTTCAAGCGACTGGGCATCGTCATGGAAGACAGTCCTGAAGGACTCACCTACGCTGGCTTTAATGAAGTAAAGCAGGTTGCGCAGGATGTGGGGTTCGACGTTATTCCCTGCTATGCCGCCTTCAATGATGTTCCCATTGCTGCATCCTCGAAGCAGGTCGTCACTTGTTACAAGGAACTTGCCCCTGTGGTGGATGCGGTCTACATCACCGCCCACCGGGGGCTGACACCAGAGGTGTTGCCCGACGCGCTGGCGCCGCTTCTGGAGCACCGAATCCCCACCTTTTCCATGATGGGGCCGGATGAAGTTCGTAGAGGCGTGCTGGCGAGCATGGCCCACGATGGCTTTGACTTTGAAGGGCAGTTCGTGGCGGACGCCGTAACCCGTATATTTGCCGGCGCCCACCCTGCAGACCTGAACATGATTCTGGAATCGCCGCCTTCCATCGCCTTGAATCTGAAAACCGCCGAGATCATCGGCTATGATCCGCCTGTCGACATCCTTATGGCGGCAGATGCAATTTACGATACCATCGCACCCCCCTCGGAAGCTGAGCAGGGAATCCTACATCAATAGCTTCCCCCTGGCAGGGCAGAAATTAAAAAAACGGCCGGAGACTCCTGTCCCCGGCCGTTTGAGCATCTTTGCGCAGAACGCCCTATTCTTTTGCAGCCCAAAGGGCAGCGCCAAGGGCGCCGTTCATGTCAGGATTTTCAGGCACCAGCATTTCCTTGCCTTCCCCCGTGCCCAAGCGTGCTTCAAGCAGCGAACGCACGCAAGGATTGTGCGCAACGCCGCCGGCAAACACCAGGGGATACACCAGCCCCACGCGGGAAAGCATGTTCACGGTGCGCTTCACAATGGCCTCGTGCAGCCCAAGAGCGATATTTTCCGGCAATATGCCCTGGGCCATCAGCGAAGTGGCTTCGGTCTCGGCAAAGACAGTGCACATGCTGTTTATCACGGGCGCCTTGTCGCCCTGCAAGGCATAATCCCCAAATTCCTCCACTGGAATCTGAAAGACTCCGGCAGTATACTCCAGGAATTTCCCTGTTCCCGCAGCGCAACGGTCGTTCATTTCGAATTTGCCGACCCTGCCGTTCTGGAGAATGGAAATGGCCTTGGTGTCCTGCCCACCAATATCCAGCACGGTGCGCGCCTCCGGAAAAAGATGGGTCGCACCCAATGCATGGGCTTTGATCTCGGTGATGCTCTCCACAGTGCCTTCCAGGCCAAACTCTCCGGCAAGACGCTCCATGAGCCCACGGCCATAGCCTGTGGCGACCAGCCGGGTCGGCTTGTCTCCATCCAAAAGCAAACGACATTGGGAGGCAGGGTTGAAGGTCGTCGGCAAACGCCGACTCTCCAGAACCCTGCCCTCCCCATAGAGTACCAGTTCGATGGAGCGCGAACCGATGTCGAGCCCCGCGAATGTGTTCTTCACTATTTCAATGTCTCCACAAAAGCTTCAATGCGCGTCTTGAGCTGTTCCACGTCTTCCATGCTGTAGTCGGTCTCTATGGCCAGCATGGGCACGCCTGCCTGCTGCAAGGCCTTGTCCACCTTGAAGGCCTCATGCGAGTAGGGCTGGCAGAAAAGCAGCGCGTAGTGGATCACACCAGCGGCGTCCAGCTCCTTGGCAAGGGCGGTGACGTTTTCCAGGCGTTCGTCATTGGGCGTAAAGCAGGCGCAGTCGATTTTCATGTAGCGATCGGTCAAAAGATCGATGAGCTCGTCAAGAGTGCTTGCCTTGGCCACAGCGTCTTCATCCACCAGATCCCGAATATTGCGCGTGCCGATGCAGGATTCCTCACCAACCACCACAGCGCCCGAACTCTCCACTACATAGGGCAGCTTCCAGTTGGGCACGGCCATGGGGCACCCGGCCAGCAACAACCGCGGCGTGCCCTTTGGAGCCACACCTTCGCCATTGGCGATGCGGCCTTCCATCTCGTCGCACAGCTCATTGATCTTGGCGGTAAAGCGCACAGGATCCTCATAAAAACTGATCTGGTTGATCAGCAAAGCGTCTCTTCCGGAAATGGGCGCGGGTTCCGCCTTGCGCAGCTTGTTCAAGCGCTGGATAGCCTTGCGCTTGCCATTGACGGTGGCAATGCCCTGCTTGAGGTCCTCGACCGTGATGGTCTTCCCAGTGAGTTCTTCCAGCTTTTCCTTGTAGCGCACCATCTCGGCACGCAACATGTCGCGGTCAGAAGCATTCTTCTGCTGCGGCACTTCCATCACGTACATATTCACATACTCGCCAAACGCCTCGTACGTTTTCTTTTTTCCGTCGCAGGTTGTCTCGCCTACGATGAGGTCGCAGCTTTCTGTAAAAGGACATATTTTCGCCAGTTTGAACCCGACGAAGGACTTGATGAGGGCGCAAGTATTCCGCGGCACCAATGTTTCAGCCGCTTCCTTGCCTGCGTCAGCCCCTGCGCAGAGACCCACCTGTATGGCATCGACTGCCAGGGTCAATTCTTCGGGCACGAAAACGCAAAAGCTTCCGATGATTTTCCGGCCTTGGGCCTTGGCGTCCTGCAGTTCCTTGATGCGCAGGCCATGGACCTCGGACAGGACAAAGTCCAGGTATTCCGCGCCCTGTAAGCGCCCCTGCTGTGAAAGATAGATGTCGCCATAAAATTTGCCGAGAACCTCGAGCAACCCGTCATGGGCGTCGATGTCCATATTCAGCTTTTCCCACATTTCCTTGTAAGGTGCTTCCGCCATAATGTGCTCCCTCGGTATGGGTTTTCAAATAGCGCGAACGATAGCACCCTGTGCGACATGCTCTGAAATGATTTTTTTGGATAGATTTAGGCAATACCAATCAGTATTTTTTATAGTTTTTTTTAGCAATTCAGCCGCAACCTTTCAGGCAGTCCCCATACATCTGCCAGGTGCGCTACACTTGCAGGCACCATGGCGCGCCAGTCTCCCCCCTGTATCATGGCCTGGCGCACATCCACGCCACTAATTCCCTTTTCAGACAAAGGGCGCTCCCACATAACCTCTACGTTCAGCCCAAGCTCCTTAAAGCGCTGCTGCTTGGCACGCCCCCAGTCATCGTAAATGGTCAAAAAAAACACGGCGTCCATTGGCACGTAATGGCAGTAAAGCTCTGGGATATTCACGGGCAAAGGCACTACACTGAACGCCTCCCAGGCCAGACCAGCTTCACGCAGCGCTTCTCGCACCATCCACTGGCGCTCCCAGTAGGTAAGAGGGTTGGCGGCCGCAGCATCCCGCTTTGCGTCGGCGCTTTCGCTTCGCGTCAACGAAGGGTCAGGGTTTGTTACCCCGACGACCAGGTGTTCACAGCGTTCTTTACCTGCCAGCAGATAACGTAAATGATCGTTGTGCAAAATCTGAAAACGACCGTGAATCACGCCTGTCGGATGCCGGGAAACCATGGGAGACCTCAGTCCAAGGTAAAAGGTTCATAAGTGCCTGGCCAGGAAGGTGTGGCGGCAAACCCTTCAGGACTGTCTCGCAGTCCCATAAGCCGGGCCCTGTCCAGATAATTGAGCACCAAAAGCATGAGTTCAGCCCCCCTGAGCAAGCCAAAGCACCCGGCAGCGGCGGCAACCTCATCAAAACGCGCCACATCGTCGCGGCGTACGCCTTCGCCACACAACAGCAAGGGAACAGGCTCCCCGGAATGAATAAGCGCTCCGGAACTGGGGGTGGAGTGATCCGCCGTAACCACAAGCAATAGATCAGGGTCATTGACCATTTCCAGCAGCTTGCCGGCGCCTTTGTCCAGCGAGGCTATAACGTCGCGTTTGTGCAGGCAGTCTTTGGTATGGGCAGCCACATCGGGTCTTTTGGTATGCAAATGCACAAAATCATAGCGCTGCAAGGCCTGCTCGGCCTGCTCCAGCCTGCCGGCCAGCTCAGCGCCGGGGTCAGGTGCTTCATGCCCTTTGATAAAATCCATGCCCACATAGCTGGCCAGCCCTTTGAACATGCTGCCCGTGGCAATACACGCCGCATGCAGGCCATGGCGCTGTCTGAAACCAAGCAGGGGGCGCGCCTGCCCTGCCCTTTGGGTTGCCAGAAAATTCATGGGCAACAGCCCTTTCCTCCGGCGCTCCTGATTCACAGGGTGGGCATCCAAAATTGCATACGCGCGACGGAGATATGATTGCAGCGCATCCGCACTGCGGCTGGCGGCTCCTGGAGCCCTGGCATCGGCAAAAGGGCGCGGCGCAATAAGCATGGCCCCATTGCGGATGGGATTCACGTCCGTCACATCCGGGCTGGGGGGCAGATTCTCCTCCAGGGAGCGCAGCAACAACACTCCATGCAATCCCTTGATGTGGCAATGCTCAAAACGCAAGCCATCCAGCTCCAAGGCAGGGAGCACAGCGGCAAGAGTGGCCGTCTCGTCGTCAGTGACGTCCCCGGGAGTATCCGCAACGAGCTGCATGGCGCCATCAACATCCTGGGCGCATACGAATCGCGCCATTATAGAGACATCGCCCCCGGCGTCATCCACCAGTGGGCGCAACGCAATGCCTGCTCCCATGGCCTCCAGCGCACCACGGCCAGGAAATGCAGACTCGGGGAACCCGAACATCAAAAAATGGGCAAGTTCACTGGGCATGGCCTGCCCCACAAGTCCGGCATGATACAGCCCATTACCACCCATGGTCGCAAGGGCGTCAAAGGTGGGTGTCGGCGCGGCCATGAGCGGTGTTGTGCCGCCAAGGGCAGCATGGGCCCTGTCTCCCAGACCATCCAGCAACAAAAGCAAGCACTTGCTTGGCATGTTTTACCTCGTGCTTGAAATATAACGGAAAACTTATTCCCAGTCATGTACGGTTTTTCTTTTGTGTTACCATCAGCATTTCAAATCATATATAGTCTGCTTCCTGATACATTCGTCACTGCAACATAGAAGCTTTCAATTTGTCATAAGCATGCTGCCGGCATATATTCTGGCTATGCTCATCGATCTTCATGTCCATTCCAGCATATCTCCCTGCAGTTGTTTGGGGATGGCTGATATTCTGTCCCACGCACGAGGCCTGGGGCTGGACGGCGTCTGTATTACTGACCACGACTGCATGGACGCACGTTTCGACGTGACGGAAGGTCTGCAATCTGACGGACTGCTGGTGCTCATTGGCATGGAGTACGCAACCGCGCAGGGCGATTTCCTTATTTTTGGGCCTTTTGAAAGCCTGCGACCAGGATTGCCAGCAATGGAAATGCTGCAACTGGTTCACAAAGCCGGTGGCGCAGCCGTTGCCGCGCACCCCTGCCGCTCATTGCGCCCTGCAGACGCTACGCTGGCCGCCAACGGGTTGCTGGCTGCCGTAGAACGCGTCAATGGCCGCAATACCACCAAAGAAAACGAACGCGCTGGAGAATGGGAAATGCGCAGTATCCAGCACAAACTGCACAGCACTGCCGGCAGTGACGCCCATACACTGTCAGAGCTGGGGCGTGCGCCCACCCGTTTTCACACCCATGTGCGCAGTAGAACCGATCTGATCAACGCCCTCAATAGCGGGATGTGCTCGCATGCCGTGCACGCCCCCCTGAAGGATCGCCTGCACGCACACCCTTCAGGCTACTTTTGCCCCCTGCCTGCGCAAAATTTTGCCGGCATGGCCCGCTAAATCCAAACGCTGTCTGCCTGCCAAATAAAAAAAGCCGGGATTGCGTCCCGACTGTTTCTTTTCCCGCCCCAGATATTGTCTACCGTTCAAATGGCGTTCTTTCAGAATCCTTTGCCCGGGTTCATAATGCCTGTGGGGTCGAAGGCCGCCTTTATCTGGCGCATGAGATTGATCTGCTCCTGACCAAGCTGCTGCCCAACATAGGGCTTTTTACTGGTGCCCACGCCATGCTCTCCGGAAAGTGAGCCACGCAGCGAAAGCACAAGGGAGTGGACTTCCTGTTTGGCGGCAAGGGCTTCTTTTTGTTGGAGAGTGGCGTCGTACATGATGTTCACATGCAGGTTGCCATCGCCCAAGTGCCCGAAAACGAGAATTATCAGTCCGTGACTACGCGCAATTTCCTGAACACCTTTTATGGCCTGGACCACCGTGCCACGGGGAACAGTCACGTCATCACTCATCTTGTCCGGGGCCAGGCTGTAAGAGGCCGGGTTGATAAGCCGGCGCAATTCCCAAAGTTCTTCCTCTACTGCGCCCGCACCTTCTGCAAGAAACTCCGGGGAGTGGCGCTCTACTATCTCACGCAGACGCCGCATGGCAGGGGGCAGGGTTTCCACAGCGCCGTCAAGCTTGAGCAACAGCGCAGCCTGCACACTGTTCGGCCAGGGAACGGTGGTGACATTGGCTATGGCGGTGAGCACCTCCGCAGCCATGAGCTCCATGGCTGTAGGCAGGATGCCGGCGGCAAAGACGGATTTGGCAACGGCCAGGCATGTATCGAGGCTTGCGCAGCCGACAAGAAGAGAGGCAGTGCTCTCGGGCAGCGGCAACAGCTTGAGCGTGATCTTTGTGGTCAGCGCCAGGGAGCCTTCAGAACCAACAAGTAATCGCACAAGGTCCAGGCCGACCACATTCTTGTGGGTGCGCCCGCCAGGGGTGATGACACGCCCTCCAGGCAGTACGGCTTCCAGCCCCAAAACGTATTCTCGCGTCACGCCATATTTCAGGGCGCGCATACCGCCGGCGCAGGTGGCAACATTGCCCCCGATGGAGGAAGAGCGCACGCTCGCCGGGTCCGGGGGGTAAAATAGCTTTTGGGCGGCAGCGGCGGTCTGAATATCATTGGTGACAACGCCGGGCTCCACAACCGCCACAAAATCATCAGGATCAATCTCGATGATGCGATTCAGCTTCAGGGTGGAGACCACCACACCAGGAGGGTGCGGCACGCAGGCGCCCACAACATTGGTTGCGCGCCCCCTGGGATATATGGGCATGTCTTCGCGTTGCGCCCAGGCCATAAGCTCACGGCACTGTTCAAGGTTTTGTGGCCGCACCACAGCCAGTGGCGCTGCGTGCTGTCTGCTGGCATCCGCCCCGTAAGGATACACCTGTTGGGATTCGAGCAGACAGTCTTGACGACCGAAAAGGCGGCGCAAAAAGGCGCGCTGGGACTTGCTGAGAGAATCAGTCATGGCCTTGCGACTGTATGGAGATCGTCATGATGTTGCCCAAAAAAAGGGCGCACGAAAAGAGACATGCTCCTCTGCTTCCGGAGCCGGCTACGCATTATTTGAGTTCGCGTGCGAGTTCCCGCTCAACGGCACGGCGTTTGAGATCGTCCCGGCGGTCATAGTTCTTTTTGCCCTTGCCAATGCCGAGCTCCACTTTGACTTTGCCGCGGGCGAAATAAAGCTTCATGGGTATAACGCTTAATCCCTTTTGCTCGGCCTTGGCAGTCAGCATATCTATCTCGCCGCCATGCAACAGCAATTTACGGGGGCGCTCCGGGTCATGGCCGCCATGGCCCACAGGGCCGGCATTTTCATACGGCGCAATATGCACTCCTATCAGCCAGGCTTCGCCATTGGAAAAACGGACATACCCATCCTTGAAGCTGGCTTTCCCTTCCCGCAGACTTTTTACCTCTGAGCCCTGCAGCACAAGACCAGCCTCAAGACGATCAAGAATTTCATAATCGTGCCTGGCCTTTTTGTTCTGGGCGATGAGGTTTTCGGATTTTTTATTTTTAGCGCACATGTGTGGCGTATGGAACCTGGGTTAAAAACCGTCGTCCTGGTCCAGGAGCGAGGCGTAAAATGAGAGTTCTTCCGGAAAACGGCGGAATATGGATTCTTTCACATGACGGTTGATAGTTGCAACCGTTTTGCAGCCCAACACGTTCTTGAGCAGGTTCATGCACTCGGTCATGGTGGTCTGGCGTATCACACGCTTGATGCCAGGTATGGCCTGGGGCGTTATGGAGATGGAATCGATCTTCATCCCCATGAGAATCGGCACGCAAAAGGGATCTGAAGCCAATTCACCGCACACGCTCACCGCGATGCCGGCCTGGTGCGCAGCGTCCACCACGTGTTTGATGCTCCGCACTATCGCGGGGTGCAGGGGCTGGTAGAGATAGGAAACATAGCTGTTGGTGCGGTCTATGCCCAGGGAATACTGAATCAGATCATTGGTGCCAATGGAAAAGAAATCGACTTCCTTGGCCAGCATTTCAGAGATCATCACTGCGGAAGGCAGCTCGATCATAATGCCCACAGGCAAATCAGGATTGAAAGCATGCCCTTCACTGTGCAGTTCCCGCTGCACTTCCCGCAGCAGTGCTTTTGCCTGGCGCAGTTCCTTCAGGCCAGAGATCATGGGAAACATGACCGCCACGTTGCCCGAAGCGCTCGCGCGCACAATGGCCCGAAGCTGGCGCTTGAAAATATCTTCATGGTGCAGGCAAAAACGGATCGCCCGCAGCCCGAGGGCGGGGTTGATCTCCTTTTCGTGCTCCATGTTCAGGGCCAGCTTGTCCGCCCCGAGGTCAAGGGTCCGCAGCACAACCCGCCGCGGCGAGAGTATCTGCGCCATGTCGCGATACTCTTCGTAAAGTTCCTCTTCCGTGGGCACTTCCTTCCGGTTCATGAAGGAATACTCAGTGCGGTAAAGGCCCACTCCCTCGCCCCCGTTGTCCAAAACAGAGGTGACTTCCTCAAAAAGCTCTATGTTCGCCATCACGCCCAGACGGTACCCGTCTATGGTTTCGCCGGGTAGGTGGCAGTCCCGCATGATCGAAACGTGGTACGCCTCGAACTGATATTTGAGATCGGAGTAGTAGGCGAGCTGCTCCTCGTCCGGGTCGATAATGAGCTTTCCCTTGAGGCCGTCCACCACGACGAGATCGCCGTCGCTAACGGTTTCCTCCAGGTCCTGCACGCCTACCAGCGCAGGAATTTGCAGAGAACGGGCCAGGATGCCTGTATGCGAGGTTTTACCCCCTTGCACCGTGGCAAAGGACATTATTTTGGAAACTTCGATGTCTATGGTGTCGGCTGGCGAAAGGTCGTGGGCCATAAGCACCACACGCCCCTGTATGGCTTTGATGGCGTGCTTGGAGCGTTCATCCACGTGACTCTGGCTGGCCAAACGGTTTTGCACGCGCTGGGCCACAAGGTTCACGTCCTGAATGCGGTCACGGATGTAGGGGTCATCAATGGAGCTGAAGGCTTTTTCAATCTCTCCGACAACCTTTTCCAAGGCCCATTCAGCCGTAATGCCCATTTCCTCCACGACCTTGCGTGCTTCATTAAAGAGCCTGGGGTCCTGACTGATGAGCAAATGGGTGTCTATGATTGCGGCGTGTTCCTTCAGCTCCGGCGGCACCTTGTCACGGGCGGCGGCAAGTTCTGACTGCTCCTCTTCAAACGCAAGGCGCAACCGTTCCACCTCGGTTGTAACGAGTTCCTGTGCAATCGTCTGCCGGGGAATCTGATGAAAGCGATGGCGGTTGAGAAAAAAAGCCTTGCCTATCGAGACGCCGGCTGAGACGGGTATGCCGGTGAGCACCCTGGGAGCCACTACTTCTCCTCTCCAAACCTCTTTTTGACCAGTGCCGCCAGGTGTTCGACAGCCTGTTGGGCATCGTTGCCCTCGGCGGAAATATGCAGTTCACATCCGCGCCCTGCAGCCAGGGTCAGGATATCCAAAATGCTTTTTGCATCAACCTGCTGCTCTCCCACAGCAAGATAAATCTTGGAGGAGAATTTTTGCGCCTCCTGGGCGATTTTTCCCGCAGGGCGTGCATGCAGGCCGAGTTCATTGCTCACGTGGACCTGCAGTGTTGCCGTGAGCAATTCTGCGTTTATTTCCTCGTTTTCCACCGTCATGTCAGTTTCCTGTGCATATCTTGACTGAAGTACGCAAAACAACAGCACTTCTCTATTAATTTTTTAGGATCGCGCCGTGCCAGTCATTTTCTGCGCGATTAAGATGCATATGTACAGAGCCGGTGCAGCATCGCATCTCAAAACGACTCATGGGACGCGACAATCCAGCAACAGCGGCGCACTTGTACGTGCTGCCTTCCGGGCGTTTCCCCGCGTCTTCCACCGCTTGAAGACAAAAAATCAGCTGCCCGCCAACAGCGTATTTTAAACCACATCCATGGCAGGCAGGACACTATAGAATGCCAGCAGGATAATCGCAACGACTTCTCTGGAAAGGGTCGCCCTGTACACCAACCAGGCGCCGATTGCCAGTCCGCCAACGCCCAGCAGCCACATATAGGACCCTGCCTGACCAGGCCAGACCAGGTACAGTACGATGGACAAAAGCAAGGCGTTTACGGCCTTGAGCCGCTGGCCCCAGTTTATAAGGTTCCAGCGCTTCAGTCGCAAGAGGAATCTCAACCCTTCCCGGTACCCCATGGCAAATGTCGCGAGCTTGAAGACATGCAGCATCACGAACCAGAGCACCATCCAGGCCACAACAAGATGAATCTGCCCCAAAAGAGCCAGCAAGATAGAGATCAACGACCAGAACACCAGGAGACTGCCCGCGAAAACCGAATCACCAATGGCGGAAAGCGTATAAATGGTGGTGTTTTTCACCCCTTCCAGCACGGACGAGGACAAGAGTCCCCGCGCAACCTTGTCCTCGAATGACAAAAACACGCCCAGCAGCAAAGGGGTCCAGAACAAATGCGTATTGTAGTGCTTCATATAGCGCTTGCGCGCGGCCAGTCGCTGCCGCAAATCCGGATAGATGCGCCGCAAACCGGGTTCCAGGCAAAAGATAAGCCCCACGTTTTGCATACCCCTGGTGTTGAAGGCAGAGCCAACCAGGTAGCTTCGCAAAAAGCAGTTCAAAAGCGTCTTGAAATTAAGAGGATTATCCATTCCAGCCCGTTTCGCCCAGTGTGGTCATCAAATGTCATCCGCGCTGCTGCAAGGCGTAAATCTGCTTCACGCTCCACCCTTGCACACGCTCTTTCACGCGCTTTGCTATCTCTTTTGGGGCGCCGCCGATTTCCTGCTCTTCTTGCAATATTCGCAGTACGTTTTCTTGCGTGTCTGCGCCGCTCTTGTCGGGTGGCCCGAGCAAGACAGTGACTTCCCCCAGAAGCTCGCGTTCCAGTTCCTTGCGCTCTTCCAACCTGCCCAAGATAAACTCCTCATGGGTCTTGGTCAATTCACGCGCTATACAAAACTCGCGAGATCCCAGCACTTCCCAGGCATCATCCAGAGCCTGCCAGACCCGGTCCTTGCGTTCATAAAAAACCAGGGTGCAGCCAATGCCGGCATATTGCGCAAAAAGCGCGCGGCGCTCCCCTCCTTTGCGCGGAGGGAACCCAAGAAAGGTATATGGATACGGAGGAATCCCGGCTGCCATCAGGGCCGTTGTCACGGCGCTTGCCCCTGGCAAGGGCGTTACAGGGAGCCCGGCGGCGCGGCAAGCCCGCACCAGGTGATAGCCGGGATCAGCCACCAGCGGGGTGCCGGCGTCCGTCATAATGGCGATACGCACGCCTTGACCGAGCTGCTCCAATACCTGTGGCAGCTTTTTCTCTTCATTGTGTTCGTGAAAACTCTGCAGCCGGGATACGCTAATGCCAAGACGGCTGCACAACAGGCCGGCGCGGCGCGTGTCTTCCGCCAGCACCAGGTCTGCCTGTTCAAGGGCCTCTTTGGCCCGGGGGGTCATGTCACCAGGGTTGCCAAGCGGTGTTGCCACCACCCAGAGACCCGGAAGCGTCGAAGGCATTGGGCACGTGCTCCACTGAAAAACCGTTTTCGCTTGCAGTCACACTGACTAGGTCAAAGCGGCATGGGCGCTCCCACAGACCGTAAGCGGAAAGATACAGGCTGGCTGCGCGACTGAGGCTCTGCCGTTTGCTTTTACCCACGGTCTGGGCCGGGGTAGCTCTGCCTCCCTGCTTTCTCGTGCGGACTTCGACAAATACCAGTGTTTCAGGTTCAGTTGCCGGATCAGCGCACACCAGGTCAAGCTCCATGCGCCCCTGCCTCCAGTTGCGTTGCAGGATGCGCAAGCCGCTTTTTTTGAGGAAAGCGGCAGCGGCGTGCTCGCCCCCTTGTCCGGTAATCAGGTGCCGGGGGGGCACAGGTCCAGGACTCCTTGCTCTGAGGCTGTTCTGGGGGGTTCAGGCGCAACGCCGCGAAACGTCATGCGGTGCATACGACACGGCCCCAAACGCTTCAAAGCAGCGTAATGCTCACGGGTGGCGTAGCCTTTATGGCCGGCAAAACCATAACCTGGATAGCGTTTGTCCAGGGAGGTAAGCAATCTGTCGCGAAATGTTTTGGCCAGAATGGAAGCAGCCGCGATGGCCGGAACGCGGGAATCTCCCCCAATGACAGTGCGCTGTTCACAGGGCATGGGCAATTCCTGATTCCCATCCACGGCAAGAAAGGCGGGGGACAAACGCAAATGCCCCACTGCACGGCACATGGCCGTGAGTGAGGCTTGCAGAATATTTATGCGGTCTATTTCCTGCGGCCAGGAAAGGGCCACACTCCAGGCCAGAGCCTGGGATTTGATGGCCGGTTCCAGCACGGCTCGGGCATCAGGAGTCAGCAGCTTGGAATCATTGAGCTTTGGCAGATCAAACGATTCCGGCAAAATGACAGCCGCCGCGGCGACCGGGCCGGCCAGGCATCCCCGACCGGCTTCATCGACACCCGCAAAAGGCGTGGGAAAATTACGCCAAAACGCATCCGAGGAGAGCTGGAGCAGTTGCCCCTGCTGCTGTTTACGTTTCGGTTTCCGTTTTCCAGTGGCCTTGCCGCCGGTACCGGCCATAGCCGGCCCCTAGGACCACTGATTCTTGGTCTTGATCTTGGCGGCTTTACCCTTGAGACCACGCAGGTAGTAAAGACGGCTACGGCGGACCTTACCTTCGGTAACCAGTTCAACGCGTTCGATGAACGGAGAGTGGAAGGGGAAAATGCGCTCAACACCGATGCCGCTGGAAATCTTGCGGACGGTAAACGTGGCGTTGGTGGTGCCGCGATGAATGCGCATTACAGCGCCCTGAAAAACCTGGATGCGTTCCTTTTCGCCTTCAATGATCCGCAGGTGCACCTTCACGGTGTCGCCGGTCTTGAACTTGGGAATATCCATGCGCATCTGTTCGCGCTCGATTTTGCGAATAACGTTCATGGCTGCCCTCCTGGGGAGTAGTATCTGCAAACGACCTGCACGGATTGCACCTGCGTTTGCGCATAACATTTAAAATTTCTCTGTACGTCTCGTCTCGCCGCCAACCGTACGTCTCGTTCCGTCTTCCGTCATGCCTTTGTGTCAGAGACAATCACCAAGGACACGGTCGCAGTATATTGCGGCTGCGGCGCGTACCGGAAGATGGTTGTATTCGCTCAGAGGGCGAATCGGCCTCATTGTCCCGTCTGCCGCCTGCAGCACCTGTGGAGCCAAACCATGCCCAGTGCCCAAAAGGAGCAAAACAGGTTCGCGCCCAAGCATCTTCCGGATGCTTCCGGGCGTTAGGCTGCCACGCATGGCAGCAGTGGTGGCAACCACCTTGGGTGTTGCTCCTGTTTCCTCACGCACCGCTTTCACGGCGTCTTCAATCAGGGGCAGAACCCTTATGCCCTCGAGAGCGCGCCCCCTTTCGGGGTTGCTTTTACAACCAGGACCTTCTGTCCAGTGCTGTAACAGCTCCCGGGCCAGAGCCTGCTGATCTTCCAGTGGCGTGAGAATGAAAGCACCACCTAAATCATAGGCACGGGAACAGCGGGCTATATCATGCAGGTCAAGGTTTGTCAAAGAGGTCGCGGCCATTTTTTTCTGACCATCCAGCACGGGATAGTGGGTCAGGGCCAGGTACAGATTGCGCCCCAACCTGGCGCAGGAGCCCGTCTGGCGCAGTCCGCGCAGGGTTGTCACGTCCGTCTCGTCCAGAGGCGCTTCACCCAGCAAATCCGGGCGTCTCTCCAGGGTCAGTTGCAGCCCCTGCTCTCTGCGCCATGCAGCGATCCGGCCATGGTCGCCGCTGCGCAAGACCTCTGGTACCTCGATCCCTTCCCAGACCTCAGGCCTTGTATAATGGGGGTATTCCAGTAATCCGGCCGAGAAGCTCTCCTCCTCGCCGGAATCGGCGTGCCCCATGAAACCTTCACGTAAACGGCCCACTGCTTCGATGACGCAAAGGGCTGCAGCCTCGCCGCCGCCCAGGACAAAATCCCCCACCGAAACAGGCTCCACCGGATACTGCTCCAGCACTCTGGCGTCCACACCTTCATAGCGCCCGCAAATCAGCGTCACACCCTCTTCTTCCTGAGCTAGCTCCCTGGCCATCTCCTGATTGAAGGGGCGACCGCTGGGAGCCATGAGCAAAATGCGGCCCGGCTTTTCCACGCTGTCCAACGCCTTTTTCAAAGGCTCGGCCAGCATCACCATGCCCGGCCCACCACCATAAGGGCGATCGTCCACGGTGCGGTGCCTGTCTTCAGTAAAGGTGCGTGGATCAACACATTCCAAACGCACCACGCCTGCATCCCGCGCTTTGCCAAGCAAAGCGCAAGAAAATGGAGAGTCGAAAAACTCAGGAAAAAGCGTAAGTACGGTAAAACGCATCTCCAGCCCCTGATGTGCGGCCCCGTGTGCAGCGTCATGCGGGCCGGGGACGGGAATCACCCCCCGAGATACAAGTCCAGCAATCCCTCAGGAGGGGCGATGCGCACCGTCTGCGCCGCGAGGTCAATGTCCAATACGGTTTCAGGATGCGCCGGTAAGAGCACTTCCTTGCCGTCGGCCGTCAATATGGCCCAGATTTCCTGCTCCGGTGTGGGAAACTGCACTTCCTGAATGTTTCCAAGAAACCGCCCGTCTTCAAGCAAAGCCGCACATCCCACAAGATCGTGGCAGTAGACTTCGCCCTCCTCGAGCGGTGGAAAGGCATCCTCAGGAATGCAGAGTAGACGGCCGCGCAGCTCTTCTGCGGCGTTGCGATCGTCTACCCCTTCAAGTTGCAACAGCACGCGTCCCTTATGTTCACGCAGGCTTCGCAGCTTGTGCGTTGGCAGTCCAGGCGCACGCCCTTTTTCCACTTCCTGCCATTGCCGGGGGGTGAACAGGCTCACCTGCCCGGCGTCGAGCAGAAAGAAAGGGTCCTCCAGGTCCAGATCAGTAACCAGGTCGCCGCGTATTCCATGCGGTCTGGCCACACGTCCTACGCAGACAAGCACTTCAGTGGCCATTGTAGTGACGACCACCTACTCGAGGATTTCCAGGACCGAGCGTTTTTTGGCCTTTGTGGAAGCAGCGCCGAGGATGGTGCGCATGGCGCGCGCCGTCCTGCCCTGCTTGCCAATGACCTTGCCCAGGTCCTCCTTGGCTACCTTCAATTCCAGCACAGAGGTCTGCTCGCCTTCCACTTCCGTGACATGCACCGCGTCGGGATTGTCCACAAGCGATTTGGCAATGTATTCGATCAAGTCTTTCAGCATGGGAACCTCCGGTCATTATCGAGGTGAGTTCGAGCGTATGTCGACCCGTTCCTGCGAAGACGCGGCGTGCCTTTTCGGAAGCAGATAGCTAGGCCTTCTTAATCTGGCGCAGCAGGGACTTAATTGTGTCAGAAGGCTGTGCGCCTTGCTCGAGCCAGCTGTTGAGCTTCTCGTTGTCCAGTTTAATCTCTACAGGGTTGACCATGGGGTTGTAGTAACCCAGGAAGTCGAGTGCACGGCCATCCCTTCTGGTTTCCGAATTAATCGCCACGATACGGTAAAACGGGCGCTTTTTAGACCCCATCCGAGTCAGTCTGATTTTCACAGCCATTGTCTGGTATTCTCCTTACATAATATGGTTTCGCGCGAAAATGGCAAGCGTCGGGGAAAAACAATCAAAATCAGCGCTTCTTGCGCTTCTTGCGCTTCTTGCGTTTGTCTTTCTTTTTCTTGGTGGCCTTACTGCCTGTGGGGCGGTTGCCCGCTCCGGGCATTCCGTCCATTCCGGGCAGTCCGGGCATTCCGTCCATTCCGGGCAGTCCGGGCATGCCGCCCATGCCACCCATTCCAGGCATGCCTCCCATTCCAGGCATGCCGCCGGGCATCTTGGGCATGGCGGGCATTTTGCCCTTCTTGCCCTTGCCGCCCATCATCTTTTTCATCATCTGCCGCATGTTCTCGAAATTTTTAATGAGCTGATTGACCTCGGCAATGTCCACGCCACTACCTTTGGCAATACGCTCCTTGCGGCTCTGGTTGATAACCTTTGGCTGACGCCGCTCCTCCATGGTCATGGAGCTGATGATGGCCTCAATGCGGCCCATGTCTTTCTCGGGGACCTGAATGTCGCCCAATTTTTTACGCATGTCCCCCATTCCGGGAATCATCTTGAGCAACCCTTCCAAAGACCCCAGCTTTTTCAACCGGCGCATCTGGGTGCGAAAGTCCTCAAAGTCGAATTCAGCCTTGGACAACTTCTTGGCCATGGCTTCGGCTTCGTCCTTCTCAAAGGTGGACTCCGCCTTTTCAATGAGGCTGAGCACGTCGCCCATGCCCAGAATACGCCCTGCAATACGGTCAGGGTGAAAAACATCCAGCTCGGAGAGTTTTTCACCAACACCGATAAATTTGATCGGCTTTCCCGTCACGGACTTGACGGAAAGCGCCGCACCGCCGCGGGCGTCGCCATCCATTTTGGTCAGCACAATGCCGGAAACATCCAGCAGGTCATTGAAGCGCTCGGCTACACTGACCACATCCTGACCGGTCATGGCGTCGGCCACGAACAAAATTTCCTGGGGCGCAACGTGTTCCTTGATGGCAGCCAGTTCCTGCATCAAGTCTTCATCAATGTGCAAACGCCCTGCAGTATCAAGCAGCACGATGTTGCAGCCCTGCTCCTTGGCATCTTCACGGGCCTTGAGCGCGATATCGACCGGGCTCATCTCCGTGGTGGAGGCATACGCCGGCACGTCAATCTGCTTGGAAAGCGCATGCAACTGCGCAATGGCCGCAGGACGGTAAACGTCTGCAGGAGCCAAATAGGGGCGCATTTTCTGCTTACGCAGGTGCAGAGCAAGCTTAGCGGCGCTGGTGGTCTTACCAGAGCCCTGCAGGCCCACAAGCATGACCACGGCAGGCTGCTTGCCGCGCAGGTCCAGCCCTTCCTGCTCGCCCCCCAGCAGCTCGATGAGCTCCTCGTGCACGATCTTGACGACCTGCTGCCCCGGGGTCAGGCTTTTGAGGACATCCTGCCCCATGCAGCGCTCGCGCACGCGCTCCACAAAGTCTTTGACGACCTTGAAGTTGACGTCGGCTTCCAACAGGGCCAAACGCACTTCACGCAGTCCCGCCTGGATGTTTGTCTCATCCAAACGGCCCTGGCCGCGAAAGCGCTTAAATACGTCGTTCAGGCGGTCTGAAAGGCTATCGAACATCATGCATCCATTGTTACAAACAGAGGTGAAACAGGAGTCGTTACGCCACCTGCCGTGCTTATGTCAAGCAAATCCATTACGGGCCGGAGCAAGGCGCCCCTGGTATTGCGTCCTCAAAAAGAGTCGTGAGATGCGGCGCTGGACAAACACAGCCCAGCCAGGCGCAAATGCGCCCCGCGAGAGACGGCAAAGGCCCCCAGCAAGCTGGAGGCCTTTGCTTACAGGCAACCCTGAAAAAACAAAACTATTTCTTTGCAGCGGCAAAACCCTTTGCGGAGCGCTCAATGACTTCCTGCCCCACGCAAAAACTCAGGCGAAAATGTCCGGGGCAGCCGAATCCCGAGCCGGGGACGGCCAGCACAAGCTGTTCCTGCAGCTTTTGCACAAAAGCGACGTCGTCGCCACCTGGCGCCTTGGGGAAGAAGTAAAACGCCCCCTTGGGCATCACATACTCGTATCCGGCATCATCCAAGACCTTGGCCATTGCCTTGCGGCGGGCGTCATAGATGCTGATATCCACAGAAGCGTTAAGGCATTTGGCCATCAACGCCTGACCAACCGAAGGCGCGTTCACAAAGCCCAGAATGCGGTTGGCCAGCACCAGCCCCTCGGCAAGCTGCGATTTGTTCGGCATATCCGGCGCCAAAAGCGCATAGCCCACGCGCTCACCAGCCAGAGCCAGATTCTTGGAGAAGGAGCTCAGCACAACACTATAGGGGTAGAGTTTCAAGACGCTTGGCACCTCGACCCCGTCATAAGCCAGAAAACGGTAAGGCTCATCCGACGCCAAAAAGATGGGGCGGCCGTATTTTTTTCCAGCGCGGGTCAGCACCTTTGCCAGGCCTTCCAACTCTTCGCGTCCGTAGACCTGTCCCGTGGGGTTATGGGGCGAGTTGATCAGCACAACGCGCACCTTTTCGTCCAGGGCATCTTCGATGGCGTCCAGATCCAGAGAAAAATCCTCTTTATTGGCGGGAACACTTTTAAAGCTGGCGCCATGATTTTCCGTATAAAAACCATATTCAACAAAATACGGGGCAATGCCCAGGACCACATCCCCCGGATTGAGCACTGCACGGAAAAGACAATTCAAAGCGCCTGCAGCGCCGCAAGTGATGGTCACATCTTCCATGCCGACCTGAACGCCCTGTTCTTGGGTAAGTTTTTCGGCCAGAGCCTGGCGCGCCCAGGGGTATCCCGGGTTCGGCATGTAGCCGAATGCAAAAGGCTTGTCCGCTTTTTCCGCAAGCTCGTGCATGGCGTCTTTCAATATGGCCGGTGGGGGCAAGTCGGGATTCCCGAGGCTGAAGTCGCATACTGCTTCTTCACCGTGTTGCTGTTTGAGCAACATGCCGGTCTCGAACATCTTTCTGATCCAGGATGCGTGCTGGATGTATCCTGCAATCTGCGTTGACAAAAGGTTCATGAACAATCCTCCTCAAAAAAATATGGCCAGCCCGAGGAACTCCCCAGGATAGTCTGTTTACATGCAGGGTGCTGCGTATCATGCAGGGGGTCCACCTGCCAACCCGCGGGAACAAATGCACGAACTGATAAAAACTCATGACAAAACATACTGGATTCCCGCCGCCGCGGGAATGACAGGGCGGCGGGGCAGATGTCTCTCACCTGTCTGACCGCTTCCAAACGTCAATTGGCATGGCGCGACGGCCTGCCCTCTTCTGATGGTGCAGCAAAAACGCCCTGTCATCCCCGAGAAATCGGGGATCCAGGGGTTGCCTTTATGGCCGCCCAGCATCGCAAGGAAGACGAAAGTCACTGGATTCCCGCTGCCGCGGGAATGACAGGGTGGCTGGGCAGATGTCTCTCACCTGTCGGACCGCTTCCAAACGCCAATTGGCATGGCGCGACGGCCTGCCCTCTTCTAATGGTGCAGCCAAAACGCGCTGTCATCCCCGAGAAATCGGGGATACAGGGTTTGCCTTTATGCCCGGCTTAGCACCGCGAGAAGGAAGACAAAAGACACTGGATTCCCGCCGCCGCGGGAATGACAGGGTGGTTGGGCAGATGTCTCTCACCTGTCTGACCGATTCCAAACGTCAATTGGTAAGGCGCGACGGCCTGCCCTCTTCTGATGGTGCAGCAAAAACGCCCTGTCATCCCCGAGAAATCGGGGATCCAGGGGTTGCCTTTATGGCCGCCCAGCATCGCAAGGAAGACGAAAGTCACTGGATTCCCGCTACCGCGGGAATGACAGGGCGGCGGGGCAGATGTCTCTCACCTGTCTGACCGCTTCCAAACGTCAATTGGCATGGCGCGACGGCCTGCCCTCTTCTGATGGTGCTGCAACAACGCACTGACATCCCCGAGAAATCGGGGATACAGGGTTTGCCTTTATGCCCGGCACAACACCGCGAGAAGGAAGACAAAAGGCTCTGGATTCCCGCAGCCGCGGGAATGACTGGGCGGCTGGGCAGATGTCTCCCACCTGTCGGACCGATTCCAAACGACATTTGCATGGCGCGACAGCCTGCCCTCTTCTGATGGTGCAGCAAAAACGCCCTGTCATCCCCGAGAAATCGGGGATCCAGGGGTTGCCTTTATGGCCGCCCAGCATCGCAAGGAAGACGAAAGTCACTGGATGCCCGCTACCGCGGGAATGACAGGGCGGCGGGGCAGATGTCTCTCACCTGTCTGACCGCTTCCAAACGTCAATTGGCATGGCGCGACGGCCTGCCCTCTTCTGATGGTGCTGCAACAACGCACTGACATCCCCGAGAAATCGGGGATACAGGGTTTGCCTTTATGCCCGGCACAACACCGCGAGAAGGAAGACAAAAGGCTCTGGATTCCCGCAGCCGCGGGAATGACTGGGCGGCTGGGCAGATGTCTCCCACCTGTCGGACCGATTCCAAACGACATTTGCATGGCGCGACAGCCTGCCCTCTTCTGATGGTGCAGCAAAAACGCCCTGTCATCCCCGAGAAATCGGGGATCCAGGGGTTGCCTTTATGGCCGCCCAGCATCGCAAGGAAGACGAAAGTCACTGGATGCCCGCTACCGCGGGAATGACAGAGTGCAAGAACATAGCGCCCCATTCTGGTGGAAGGATTCCTGCTACGTCAGCTTGGAACGAGGAAAAGCAGAAGGTGGAGCGAAAGCATTTGTTTTCGCTCATGTGGATGCAGAGCAGGCGACAACCAGAGCCGGGCCTAAGGAATATCCAGCCCCTGGCTGCGGTACTCATTGAGTTTATTGCGCAGGGTGCGTACGGAAATGCCCAGCAATTCGGCAGCCTGGGTGCGGTTGCCAGAGGTGTGCTCCAGGCCGCGCATAATCATAATGCGCTCCATTTCCTGCAAGGACATGACCTTGCCCCCAAGGAACTGCTCCGCCATCTCACCGCTCAAGGGGCGGGGCACGCCGCCGACAGAGGCCACAGCAGCAGCGGCATCCGCAATGTCGTCTGCTCCCGGCACGGCGCCAGAGGCATCCGCCACGGATTCCGCCTCGCCTTCCACAGGGGGCCAGTAGTCTTCATCGTCCAGCAGAAAATGCTGTTTCTGAACAACTCCCCCCCCTGCAAGCAGGATGGAACGCTCCATGAGGTTCTGCAGTTCACGCACGTTGCCGGGCCATTCATAGTTTTTGAGCCAGTCCACAGCTTCCTTGGAGAAATCCGTGGAAGGCAACCCATACTGCCCCCGGTATTTTTCCACAAAAAAACGCGCCAGGTGCAGCACGTCATCCCCTCGATCCCGCAACGCCGGCAATTTCAATGGGATGACATTGAGCCGGAAAAACAGGTCCTGCCGGAACTTGCCCGAGTCCACCCATTCCTGAAGGTTGCGGTTGGTCGTTGCCAGCACGCGCACATCCACCTTAACGGTTTCAGTGCCGCCCACACGGTCCAGTTCGCCCTCCTGCAGCACGCGCAAGAGCTTTGCCTGGAGCCCCAGGTCCATCTCGGAGATTTCATCGAGCAGCAGGGTGCCCTTGTCCGCCAACTCGAAGCGTCCCAGCTTGCGTTGGATAGCGCCGGTAAAAGCGCCCTTTTCGTGCCCAAAGAGTTCACTCTCCAGAAGATGCTCTGGCAGGGCTGCACAGTTGACGGCAATGAACGGTTTGTCATTGCGATCACTATGGGTGTGCACAAAACGGGCGAACATTTCCTTACCCGTGCCGGACTCTCCGGAGATAAGCACCGTAGCCTTGGAGCGGGCCACCTGTCTGGCCAATGAAAGCACCCTGCTTATGGCGGGGTGCTGGCCGATTATGCTGAAGCCACTCCCTGCATCAAAAACAGGGGGCGCACTTGGTTTCTGCGCAGCGCCACTGCCAGAAGTCGCAGCAGGTTGGGCAGGCCCAGCCGGAGCCTGCGGCGCGGCACCAGCGCCGCGACCATTCGCCACCGGCACCATTGCCTCTATCTTTTCCCACTCAAGGGGTTCGAGCCAGTAGTCTCTTGCGCCCAGCTCCAGCAATTTCTTGGCTTCTTCAGCCGTACCTTGATCCGTGAAAATAACGACAGGAGGAAAATTTTTTTCCTGGGCGGCATGGGCCAGAAGATCTTCAGCACGATAGCCAGGCATACGGGGGCGAGAAAATACGATCTCTGGCGCGGATTTTTTGATAAAACCCAACGCACCCGTGAGATTTTCGGCCAATCCGGCCTCGTATCCGTCCTCTTTCATCAGCGGAAATATGCGCGTAATGGATTGGGGCGGAGCAATGAAGAGCAGTTTTCGGCTGGGCATGGCCTTCTCAATAGCCATAAGCGGGAAGCATTTCAACGATTCTGTTGCATTTTTTCGCGAACGGGGAGCTTTTATCGTTATTTTCCACGGCTTGACCGCTCTCCATTGCTCTCGTAGCCTGCTGCTTACCGTGAGCGGTTTTGACGAAAAAGCCTGTTATTCTGGTATGTGGCGTGTACACTTCTTTGCCGTGGCGCGAATCGCATATTCAAAGTAATAAAAAGCAGTCGCTAATCGCTCTCCGGTAGGATGACGCAACTTTGCCAAGGAGACAAGCATGCACGATGATGCACTGTTGCAGCTATTGCGCGAGGTCGCTTCCGGCAACCTTGCACCTGAAAAGGCGCTTTCCAGGTTGCGGGCTGCGCCGTCCATGAGCAATGCTGCCGGCATTTCTCCAGAGCTGGGGCAAGAATCGCACACCGGGTTAGCGGAAGTGGTGTTCGCCCCCGGTAAAAACGTTGAGCAACTTTGTGCTGCTGTTAGCGCCTTGCAACGTTCACGGCAGCCGGCTCTGGCCACAAGAGTCTCCCCCCGACAGGGAAAAGGGCTTGCCGCAACATTTGCCGGCGGTGAATACTGGCAAGAGGCCGGACTGTTCGCTTTGGGAGGCTGGGCGTTACGCAGCTCCAAAGCTCCCTTGCCAACTGGGGAGTGCATTATTGTCACGGCGGGAGAGGCCGATCTCCCTGTTGCCCTCGAGGCTCTTGGCACGTCGCGCTTCCTGGGGGTGGACCCCGGGCTCATAACAGATGTGGGCACGGCGGGCCTGCAGCGAATCGAACCTCATTTGCACGCTCTTACCAAGGCCAGGCTGCTCATTGCCTGCGCTGGGATGGAAGGCGCTCTGCCGAGCGTACTGGCCGGGCTTACGGGACGTCCCGTCATTGCGGTTCCCACCTCCATAGGGTACGGAGCCAGCTTTCAGGGCATGGCAGCCCTGTTGACCATGCTCAATGCATGTGCCCAGGGAGTTGCCGTGGTCAATATAGACAATGGATTCGGCGCCGCCATAATGGCTCACAAGCTGCTGGAAATATACGAACAATGAGAATCGTTTTTGTCACTTCCTCTTCCAATCTGAGCGGTGGCTCGCGTCAGGCGCTGTATACGGCCCAAGGACTTCTCGAAAGAGGTCATGAGCTGATTTTCTTTACCCCGGCGGATGCCGAGCTGCCTGTGCTTGCACCCGAACTGCCCTGGCACCGCCTGCCCCCCCA
The DNA here is from genome assembly GCF_055388615.1 of Desulfovibrio biadhensis. NCBI lineage: Bacteria > Pseudomonadati > Thermodesulfobacteriota > Desulfovibrionia > Desulfovibrionales > Desulfovibrionaceae > Desulfovibrio > Desulfovibrio biadhensis. The sequence goes on along the minus strand of NZ_AP042477.1, from coordinate 2,990,576 downwards.
ACGCAATCAATGGGGCGCCGCCATTGCCGCCACTCTGCCTTCGCATTCCGGCTCACGGGGCATCACACGCCCTTGTGTGGTCCATGCCTATCACAACAAAGCGGTCAAGCTGCTTGCCTGGCAGGGCCTGTTCTGGCGCAAGCGAGGTGTTTTAACCGTTGCCCAGAGGGGGGTTGTGTATCGCCCCAACAATCCTTTGCCATACTGGTCCCCGGGAATTGACTGCTTCATGGTCAATTCTGAAGCATGCGCCGCGGTTTTGCGCAAAAAAGGCGTTGGAAAAGAGCGGCTGCACGTCGTTTACAATGGCATTCCTGAAACTCGCGTGACCCCGCAGTTCTCCATGGAAAAATCGCGCCATGAATTTGAACTGCCCCCTGCTGCTGCAGATGAAGTGGTTTTCGGGTGCGTGGCAAATGACAGTGACAACAAGGGAGCGAAAGTACTGCTTGAAGCTCTTGCGCTGCTCAAACGATCGGCAGCCAAGGACTTTCCTCGTATCCGGCTGATTTTGGCCGGTGTCACGCCATCGCGCTTTGCCGAGCAGGTGGAAAAGCTGCACCTGGGAGCGCAGGTGCACATGCCCGGCCCCCTGCAGCATGTGGCGGATTGTCTGCAACTGTGCGACGCATTTGTACTGCCGTCGCTTTCCGAAAGCATGCCCAACACCCTGCAGGAAGCGGTTTGCATGGGATTGCCGGTTGTGGCCAGCTCCGTAGGGGGGGTTCCCGAATGCGTGCAGGGCAATGGCCTGCTCACCCCGCCGGGTGATATTCCTGCCCTGGCGCAGGCGTTGGAGCGCATGGCCAGGGGGCAAGAAGAACGGGAACAATGGAGCCAGGCAAGCCTCAAGTTGGGACAATTATTCAGCATGCAGCACAAGCTCGACCGTGTAGAGCAACTTTACACCGATCATTGCATACGCAGGAAACTGCTCTCCGGCCAAAAGAGCGAGGAGGCAGCGGCATGACGTCGCCTTTTTCTTCCTGCTCAGCATCCTTTACCAGGCAGGGCGCTCACGGGGGCACGGTGATCGAAACCGCCCGCCATCTGGGGTTGCCCCCGGAACAAATCCTGGACTTCAGCAATAATGCTGACAGCCTGGCTGCGCCAAAAGCCCATGCTTTGCTCAGCAAGCTGGACTACCCTTTTGCGTATTATCCGGATACGTGCTGCCAGGAGCTGTGTCAGGCTCTCAGCGAGCATGAAGGCATCCCCCCGCAGGACATCATTGTGGGCAACGGTTCTTCCGAGCTCATCTACCTGACCCTCAAAACCCTGCGGCCCGCACGTGTATTGCTGGTTGGCCCCATATTTCTGGAATATGCGCGCGCCTGCGCATCATTGCATATCCCCTACGCGTTGCACGCACTGGACCCGGACGAGGACTTTCAGCTTTCTGCAGAAGAACTCTACGTGGTTCTGGATTCACTGGCTGGGGGGCGCTACGACATGCTCATCCTCTGCTCGCCCAACAATCCGACTGGGCAGGCGTTCGCGCCTTTGGAGCGGCTGCTGCACAAGGCGCCCTGCCGGACCGTCATCCTTGATGCGGCATACCGCGAATTCACATGGGGGACCCAGGCCTTTGCCGCGCATAGCCACGCCATGCTCAGCAAGCACTCCCAACGATGCTCCGACCTCATCAGCCTGCACAGCTTCACCAAGCATTTTGGCGTGCCCGGCATCAGGCTGGGCTATGCCATGGGGCCATCGCCCATCATGCATGAAATGAGTAAAGGACGCGCCCCGTGGATGGTGAGCCGGTACGCAGAGCTGGCCGGTCTGACGTTGCTCGACAACATCGAGTCTTTCCGTGCCCTGCGCAATGATTTGCCACAACGCCGCAAAGCCTTCAGGGCTGCACTTGCCGGAACATCACTGTTCACGCACATTGCACCATCGGCGTGCAATTTTCTGCTTTGCCAGCTCCGCAACAAGCAGGAAACCCGCCCACTGTATGCCTGGCTGGCCGCACGCGGCGTCCTTGTAAGGGTATGCGACACCATACCGGGCATGCCTCCTGGCTACCTGCGGCTACAGGTCAGAAGCACGGAAGACAATCTGCGTTTGGCGAAAATCTTGAAGGAATGGGCATTCAGTCAAGAACGGATGGAAGCGCTCTTGAGATAGCGGGCATACAGCTTCGGATTATGCAGCGGCCATCAGCGAGAATCACCGTGGACGCCCTGCTCGAGCATGGTGGCGGCTTCATCGCCATGAGCCCGCAACTTACGCCGAACAGCGATTTCCGATGCAGGGGGCAGTTCGTGGCTTGACATTCTTACGTCCACCTCTCCACCGAAACGCACCAGCACCATCCCTGCAAACTTGCCGTTCTTGTAGGCTTCCACGCGGTAGACAGAACCATCGTTATCCACGGAAAACCGCTTCATGAAATCGGCATGGCTGATTTCCAGACCGGATTCATTTTCCTGGGAGGGGTGGGTATAGCCGATGGCGTTTATGCGGCATCCTTCAATGTCCGTCACCTTGAACGTATCGGAAACGCTGACAATGGAGCCGAAAGGCACATGCATTTCGTGGCCGTCCACCTGCAAATCAAGCCCATTCAGGCTGAAATCATACTCAAAATACTGTGGACGGATGCTGGTGAGGTGCCTGTTGCCGTAGTAAACTTCGTAGCCTTTGCCGGCATCCCCCACCATGGTCAGCAAGGGATTGCTGGGGGTGAATTCCAGGGTATTCCCTTTGCGCAAGGGCACGTAATTTAGCCGTTTGCGTACGTTTTCCAGATCAAGGTAAATTTTGTTCCCGTAAAAGGCCATGGCGACATTGCGCTGCATGGCGCGCCCTACACCTTCCTGGGTCAATTCAAACGGGCGCTCATACTCGATGCCCATAGAATCCATGAAGGATTCGATCATTTGCAAATGGTAGTAGGTGCGCAGCGCGGAGGAAAGATTTTTGCTGGCCTCCACGCCAAAGGCTGCTTTTGCACGATTGATGGCAAAAAATGTCAAGGTCTTGGCCATTTCTTCATCGCCAAGCCGTGTTTTGGTATTCTTTACATGCAAAGTGTGCTCAGGATCGTAAAGCGAGCGGTTGACGCGATCACAAACACGCTGCGCCAGTTGGGCGAGTTCACCGTACCGGTTACGGTCGATGCGCTCCTGGTCGATGATGACACTCTGCCCCCAACGCAAGGGGTTGTGCATGGAGTCCTGATACGTATCCCGATAGAAACCGCTCCCGTCGTGCATGTTCACAATCAGGTCGATATTCGGGTTTTGGATGACGGCTTTGATGCGGCGAACGGTCTCGTAGTCCGGGTCCTGATCCTTGAGCATGGCGAACTTGCGGTTCATGTCGCCATAAACCCCGCGCATACTGCGCACAATAGCCAGGAAGTTCAGGTTGGGCACAACCCAGACCGCTCCCTTTGTTATGCGGTATTGGGAGACAAGAAGATTTGCAGCGCTGAAACCGCCCGGTTCATCGCCCTGAATACCGGCGACAAGAAGCAGCGCATGCTCCTTGCCAGGTCCGAGCTTATGCAAAGTGAACTCTAGATTGCCGCTGGCAGTGGCGATTCCAGTCGAAAAAAGAAGTATTGCCAGTGCGATACCGAGAATCCGGCGCATAGGGCACATGTATAGTCTCAGGGCAAACCTCCAGGAGCGCCCGTGTTTTCCTTCGGCGGCGCACATGCGGTGTGATATACAAAGGGGGTGCAAAAGAATCAAGACACGATGGCCGACCTTACGCATTACTCCACAAAAAAATTCAATTTTTATGACCAAAGGCATCGCTGTCAAATTATCGGACCGGCAAACGCATCATTTCAGCAGCTGTAGACGTTGATGTTTATATTAGTGTAGTATCTTGTGTATGGCAGCTTTTGCCCCTTCAACATATACCAATTCGGGGGGATTGATATATGAGCGACAACATAACACCAAAAATAATATATGACATTGATGCTAAAAACGTCATTTTTAATATTGAAGGAAGCTGGAAAGAGTTTCTCGAAGAAAATACAACCTCTGATCTCAATACCACAAACGTGATAGGTTCCTCGTTATTTACTTTCATCATTGGTGAGGACATGCGCTTACTGTACAAAGATATGCTATCGTTTGTTCGCTCCAGACAACGTGAGATATCGTTCCCTTTTCATTGCGATTCCCCCGGCATTATACGACGTATGCGCATGGACATGACCCCCTTAGCGAACAACGCCGTCCGCTTTTGCACCTCCCCCTTGGAGATCAAACCACGTCCCAAGCATATCTGGTACAAATACGTAGCTTTTGGAATGAGCAAGCACTATTTTTGCTGTAGCATCTGCAACAAAATTTTCTGTGAAAATGAATGGCTTTCTCTGGATATGGCCTTGAGCCAGGCAAAAATGCTGGATTGTGACAAACCCCTGGCCTTTTATGGGGCGCTTTGTCCCGACTGCAAGTCGGGCATCACCTCCATAGAAAAAGATTTACATAACATTCTGGAGAGTTGATCCAGACACAGCGTCTCTTCCACATCGGGCATGATTGAATGTTGCCCTTGCATCGGTAACATTCGCAAGGCATACCTATGGCAAAGGGAGTGCCCATGTCTGTGAAAAAAATATATATTCGTGCGCTGCTGCTTGGTGTTCTGCTGGTTGCCCTACTCATTGCCCTGGCCATTATCGGTCTGGGTTCCATACGTCCAAACGTCCGCGCCACGCAGGAGGAAAAAACCCTGCTCACGCAAATTTTCGGGGGCAAATACGTTCCAGAGCTTCCCGCCGACAGGGAAGACTTCGACGTGGAGCGTCACTCCTGGTATGTGCCCATGCGTGATGGCGTACGCATCGCGGTTGACGTCCTGCTGCCTGCCGACATGCAGGAAGGTGAACGTTTACCGGCTGTGTTCATCCCGACCCGCTACTGGCGCTCCTGGGACCTGCGCTTTGGACTGGACAAAGGCCTTGGCGCCGACCTGTACCAACACATGCTGGTGGCGCACGGATACGCCGTGGTCCTGGTGGATGCGCGCGGTTCTGGCGCGTCTTTTGGCACGCGCGCGTACCCGTGGTCTAAGGAAGAGCGCCAGGATTACGTGGAGCTGATGGATTGGGCAATTTCCCAACCCTGGTGCGACGGGAACCTTGCGGCATCCGGCATTTCCTACGCCGGCACGGCCGCAGAATTCATGGGCATAAGCGCACACCCAGCCCTAAAGGCCGTGCTGCCGCAATTTTCTCTGTACGACACGTATACTGACATTGCCTTTCCCGGCGGTGTCTTCAACAACTGGTTTGTGGAAAATTGGGGAGAGTTCAACCAGCAACTGGATTCGGGCATGACGCCCGGCGGCCTGGGTGTCATTGGCGAGCTGCTGGTGCGGGGGCCGCGCCCAATTCCCAAACCCGACAATACCGCCGCCTCAAATTCCCTGACATGGGAGGATGCGGCCCTTTCCCAGGCATTGGCCGAACATGCTGCAAATGTAGATATTGCTGCGGCGGCGCGGCAGGCGCGCTACCGCGATGATGTTTCCCCACTTGCCGGTACAGATGTTGATGGATTCAGCCCCCATTCCGGTAAAGAGGCCGCAGAAGCCGGAAACGCCGCCTGGTACAGCTGGGGCGGCTGGCACGATGGCGCATACGCAGCCTCGCTACTCAAACGCTTCACAAACCTGAATGTGCCCCAACGGGCCGTCATCGGCGCGTGGAATCATGCCGGCGTGCAGGACACCAGTCCGTTTCACGCTGCGGACGCGCCCCCGTCTCCACCGCGGAAAGTTCAGTTCCTCGAACAGATCAGATTCCTGGATTATTATCTTAAAGGACAAGGCGAACGCCCTGCTTCTGTGCTCCATTATTACACCATGGGTGAAGGGGCATGGAAAACCACCCAGTCCTGGCCGCCTGAAGGATTCTCTCCACTGCGCCTGCATCTGGACGCCGGCCACAAGCTTACGGCCGAGCCCGGTAACAAGACGTCTGCAGATGACGCAGACATACTGCAGGTGCGTTATGACACGGGGAGTGGCGGCAAAAACAGGTGGCGCACGCAAATTTTTCGCAGCGATGTGATCATGCAGCCGCAACCCATCGATTCAGAAGGCGTTTTGTATTGGCAAAGTGAGCCTTTGGATCAGGATGTGGAAACCACGGGACACGGGATAGCTTCCTTTGAGCTCCTTTCTGATGCCCCTGACGCTGCGCTGTTCGCCTATCTGGAAGACGTGGCCCCTGATGGCACTGTGCGCTACGTGACGGAGGCGCCGTTTCGTTTGGCAAATCGCAAGGAAATGGCTGCAAACGGTACCATCCCGTGCCTTGGCGAACCTTGCCACAGCTACCTGCGCGCAGACGAACAACCACTGCCGGAAAACAGTTCCGTCACGGTGCAGTTCAAGCTTTTGCCTGTTTCCTGGCTGTTCCAAAAAGGGCATCGCATTCGTTTCAGCATTACAGGGGCTGATGCGGACCAATTCGAGCGTACTCCCAAGGAGGGGCCTGCCCCGACGCTGCGAATTTTGCGCCCTGCCGCTGCGTCGTATCTGGAGTTGCCCGTCAAGCAATAGATGTGGCGGACCACAAAAGAAAAAGGGACAAAGCCGAGTAGCTTTGCCCCACGAATACGTTATTGCAGCGGATATGCGTTACTGCATCAGAAGTGTATGCCCAGGCCAAGGTAGGGCATCATGTCCTTGCGGTAGCCTTCCGGCGCAGTGGGCGCCAGCTTGGACTGTTCTTCATATTCCTTGGTCATGTCCCCATACTGTGCGCTAATGCGCCCCATATCCTTGCGTGGGGTGGCAAGGGTCAGACCATCTTCGGCAATACTGTCTTTATCCTTGAATCCAGCGCGGGGGGCGTTTGCCGGAGCGGCTTTTCGCTTTGCCGTCTTACGTACCGGCGCAACCACCTGCTCATCATCCACCCCTTTCCTGCTCGTTGTGCGCACCGGCCCGGGCACATACTTGTGCAGTTGGTTCATGCCCTTTGCCAGCACTTTCACACGCTGCGCCATCACTTCTGCCGTTGCCATGGGCACGCCATCGCCCGCCGCCAGACCTTCAGCCTTGTCTTTGCGCTTCGAGTCGAGGGAAGGTGCAGCAGGCGCCTTTACCTTGGCGACAACTGGGGGGGCCATTTCTGGAGAAGCCGGTGCGGCTTTGGCAGTACGGGCAGGTGCAGATTGGCGATTCTTGGACGATTCAGCCAGTGGGGCGACCGGTTGTTGCACTTTTTTTACGGGGGCAACCGCCACCTGACGTGGCGCTACAGGCGCAGGTACATGACCAGGATCATATGCAGGTGTTGCCGCTCCCGTCGGTTTTTCGACGACAAGGGGCAATACATCAGCATAGGCTCCCCTTTTGCGTAACGCTCTGGCAAGCTCAAGGGCCTGGCTGCGATCGCCGAACATACCTGCTATCACGCGGGTAAAGCGCCCTTTGCCTGGAATGTCTACAGGAATGTAGTTCTGGGCCAAAGAGGCCAAGACATCGGGATATTTGTGCAATACCTCCTGCCATCCGGCAATGGCGCCCACAGGGGATCGAAAAGACGCTACATGGACGCCCCAGCTGGGCTCGGCCCCGGCTGGATTGGGCAAGAAGCACAACGCCGCAAAAAAAGCGGACACCAGCAACAATGCAGGGGGCGTTTTAGTGATCTTCATGGCAACTCCTTGGCTCATGTGCATGTCCGCCAGTATGTAAGCAAGGAGTGTGCCTTGCTGCATAAAGCAAGCGATATTTTTCAATTTGGCTTTTCATTTTGACACCTTGCCATAACTGGCATGACGCCCCCCAGATGAAATACCGCCTACAGAGTATATGACGAAGCTTGCTTCGCCAAGGTCTTGACGCTATCCTGCCCTGCAGACTGTAGAACAACACCGACCCCCCGGAGGAGAACATGCTGCTGCAGGAAAGCGAGGCAAAATTCAAGTATTGCCCCCTATTAAAAACCCATGATGACAAGCTCAAGTTCTGCCAAGGCTCCATGTGCATGATGTGGCGTTGGGACACCACCGAAGAATCAAAAGGATTCTGCGGCCTTGCCACACATCCTTTGTATTCTCCTTCCCGCGATTAGCGAAAAAAAACACACCCTCTCTTTCTGTCTTATCGACCGGAACAGAGAGGGTGTTTAAATATTTTTCAGGATTCCGCCCCAGGAGTCCCGAAGCTGGCGCGTACGCAAGCAGTGCGAAAACGCACTAGGCTGTCATGTCCGCTATTGCACCAATGCCGGTGGCGTAGGCGCCAAGCACATCTTTGGAAAAATCGTAGGTCTGGCTCATGCCGCCGTCATTGACGCCGTAATTGCCTCCCATGACACCGCTGTTCATGTAATCCAGCGTTTTGTTGACCACAGCAGCCCCAAAGGTTTGCTTGTCTACCGGCGCAAAAGAGCTTCCCCCGGTATTATTCATATAATCAAGCGTCTTTGCGACAACACCAGCACCAAAAGTCTGCTGGTCCATGGTAACGCCGGAATTCATACTGTAATCCATGGCGCCCTCCCACAGTAAAAGGGTTCTTGCGTATTATTTCTTATAGATCATTCCCGGGTCATTGGCAAGGTACTGTGTCACTCCGCCCTATTTAACGGGCGGTTTCATCGCCCAGGACTCTACATCTGCATCCAGATGCATCATGCCTGCCTCCTGGGCCAACTCGCACACCAGAACAAAGGCAAAGCACAAGATCAGTACCGCGGCCAGAGGCCGCACCCACCCCTTGCCCGCAGCTTTCGCCTGTTTGAAAAGCAATATGCCGGGTAACAGACCGAAAAGTATGCCGATACCCACACCACCGACCACATCGAGCGCCTTCAGAAAGATATCGGGCTCGATGAGCGCCACGGCAACAGGGGGAGCAAACGACAATCCCCACACTGCCCAACGCCGGCCGCCCAGACCTATACGGTGGGTCAGGTCGCCGCAGAAGCCCACCAGTGCGGTGCAGCAGGTGAGATAGGATGTGCTGATGGCGACAAGCGCGAACATGGACGAGCAGATCATGAACGATTCCGAGTTGATGATCGTATCAAGGGGGATGGTGGCCGGAAGATTATGCTGAAAAGTATACAAAAGCGTGCCTGGCGTGACGTCGCCCCCTGGCCCGGTGAGGGGCAACACGCCGGTAACGGCAAGCATCCAGCAGGCGTTCATCAGCATGGCAAGTGTCGTGCCGATGCAGATGGCGATGGTAATCCCCTTGCGATCGAAATTCATGGCCCGGCAAATGGATGGTATGACAAAGTGAAAGTTGCAGGAGGTAAGGATAACAGGGAGCGCAGCCGGGAGAATCTCCCAATGCGCGACCTTCACCTTTTCCACGTCCGCATGTTTGAGCGCCAGCACCAGCATGAAAGCGAAGGCGCTCCACATCAGGATCATGAGCACTGCGTTCCCCTTGGTCACAGCATTAATGCCGAACAAGGCCACGGCCGTGACAAGGGTAAAAAACAGCAGCATGCTCAACCACATGGGCAGCGCTCCCCCGGTCAGGTCGTGAATGACGCTGGCCGCACCGCTGAGATAGGCCACCATGAGGCCGTAAAATATGACCATGTTGCCGAGGATCGCCACCCACATGCCCACAGGCCCGAGGGCGTCGCCAAACAAGGAGGGTAGATCCGAAGCCTCCCCGGCCTGGAGTGATTTCTGCCCTGCAATGATCAGGGCCGTTATCGTCATAAGCAGCCAGAGAACAACAAGCCCAAGCATGGAAGGGATGAAGCCGGCCAGACCAGTCTTGACGGGCAGCGCCAGGATACCGGCGCCTACAATGCTGCCAGTGACAAGAAAGGCCATGCCCATGATACGCGAGGTTCCAGACGCCATGAAATTTATCCTTAGGTTGTGGTGGATCTAGCAGGTGACGGTGGCCGCCAGGCCGCCTTGGGAGGTTTCCTTATATTTCGGGCACATGTCACGCCCTGTTTCAGCCATGGCGCGGATGGTCTTGTCCAGGTCCACCTTGTGCCATTCCGGCATCACAACTTCACTCAAAAGATAGGCATTATAGGCTTTTACTGCCCCCATGGCATTGCGCTCCACGCAAGGCACCTGCACATACCCCAACACAGGGTCGCAGGTCATGCCCAGGTGATGTTCCAGGGCGGATTCAGCGGCATTGAGCACGCAGCGTCTGGGCAGTCCCATGGAATGGGCGAGCATCGCGGCCGCCATACTCGAGGCAACGCCCACCTCTCCCTGGCAGCCGACCTCGGCGCCGGCAATGGAGGCATTGTGCATGGCCAGAAACCCCACGGCGGCAGCAGCCAGCAAACCGCGCCGCCTGTCCGCCTTGCTAACCCTGAGTTGGTCCTTAAGCAATTGGTTCACCGCCGGAACAACACCACAGGAGCCAAGCGTAGGCGCCGTGACCGAAGGTTGACCTGCCGCATTTTCCTCTGCGCCGGCAAAAGCATAGGCATTCAGCAGGCCAAGGAAGCGCTTGACCTGGGAGTGCATGGCCAGGGAGCGCTCCTGCACACCTGCAGCCTTGCGCATCAGGCCAATGGGACCAGGCAAGACGCCGTGCGCGTTTATGCCCCGTTGCACGGATTTTTCCATTGCCCCGAGGATAAAATCCAGCTTGTGGTTAATGGTTTCTTCAGATGCGCCTGTGATGGCCATTTCATTGTCCATGACCAACACATCCAGGGGTAGGTCATTGTCCCGTAATTCCTTGATCAGTTCCTGTGCATTTGCATAAGGGTGCACCGGTTCGCCCCGCTCCGGAGCGACATAGCCCTTCCATTCTATGAAACCGCCCCCGATGGAATAATATTCCATTTCGAAAAGCGATTCAGATTGCAGACTTTTGCCTGCCAAAAGCCGCAACACCAGAGTATTGGCATGGGGGTAGTCGTTGACCACGGCTGCATTGCGCACATCGTGCAACCCGATGCGCAGCCTGTGCTTTCCCAGGTCTATATAATGAGGAGCGCGGGGGGCGGAGGCCAGGGTATCCAGAAAACCAGCCGGGCAGCGATCAGGGGCGAATCCCAGCAATCCCGCCAGCACCGCCCTGTCGGTGCCGTGTCCTGCACCTGTTGCGGCAAGGGAGCCATACAGCGCGGCATCTATCCTGTGAACACGCTTAAGCGTCTCCAAAGGCAGTTCCTCCGCCCTGCGGATGAAATCGAACCCAGCCAACATAGGTCCGATGGTATGCGAACTGGAAGGGCCGGGACCGACTTTGAACAATTCAAAGACAGACAGTTTCACGGGCCCTTTCATGGGTTCGAGATTCTTCGTCGTTCCACTGTCCTGTGACGTGGTATTCTCTTGCCCGCCCTTTGCGGGCCTGAGCTTGACCTTATTCACCACTCCAGCCTCCCATGAGTATCACTGCCGCATGAGTGCCGCATTCACGCCATCCAATGTATACCTGATATATATTCTGCATGGCGGCAAACACCTTCAAAGTCAAGGTATATCGACCGTATGTGGTTATTCCTGCAGTCAACATTTCACAGACACCGCCTCCCCATGGATTACCCTTTGCCAGATTCCCGCGGCCATTGTATTGTTTTTTATGGTTTGCCCAAAAAAACTATCGCCTTCAACTTCGAGGATCACAGGATAATACGATGCAGCCCATGCAGCCCATAACGGACCAGACAAACATGAAGGTGCTTATTTGCGGCCTGGGGCGGGTGCCCACCGAACTGCTGGAATTGCTTGGCGAAGCCTGGCAGGTCACCCTGGTGGACAAGGACCCCGAAGCCGTGGAAAAAGCCAAACCGCTGTTCCCCAATGTGCTTGCCGCCCACGTCGAGGATGCATCCAGCCCCGTGGTGCTGGAGCGCCTGGGCATTGCAGAGCACGATTATGTGCTGGCCCTCACTGACGACGACCACGCCAACCTTGCCATTTGCGCCACGGCAAAGGAAAAAGGCGTGCAGCACATTTCGGCCCTGGTCTATGCCAAACAAATGTATCCTAAATTCACGGACCTGGGCATTCATGTCCTCCATGCCAGCAATATGTTGGCAAAAATCATCCATCACTATCTTCAGGACCCGCGAATTTATGTGACGCCCATGGTACTCGGCTCCGGAGCGGTGTTCGAGATCAACGCTTCCGACCATTTCAGGGTCGTAGGGAAACGCGCGCGGCATTTTTCAGACAAGAATCACCGTCTTGTGGGCATTTTCCGGCAAAATGAGCTCCGCTTTCCCCGTGACAACACCGTCATCAAGGGCGATGACACGCTGGTCATCATGGGGCGCCCCCAGGTGTTCAAAGAGGTGTGCGGCCTGCTGGACTGCGGCAACCCACATTTCCCCTTGGCCTATGGCCAGAACCTGCTCATGGCTCTGCCTCAAATAGATAATAATTTCATCGACATGTCTGTTCGAAAAGCACAGTTCCTTACCAGAAACATCAAGGTCAAGGGACTGACCCTGGTCTGCCCCCAAAATGGGTGCGAAGAACAAATCAAGGAGCGTGACTGGCCTAGGTCTGTTACTCCAGCCAAATTCGCCTCCCGCAAAAATGACGAAAGCATGGCCGAGCGCCTGTTGAAAGTATACCGCGAGGGAAACTATGGCCTTGTTACCATGCCCCCAAGCAAGCTGAATGTTTTTGAAAAATGGTTTCGCTCACCCTATGTGGGGCTGGCCCACGAGCTGGATTGCCCCTTGTTGCTGATGCGTTTTACAGCGCCGTGGGAGAAGATTCTGGTTCCCTTCAACGGCACGCCCCGCGCTGAACATGCCCTTGGCGTGGCTGTGGACATTGCCCGCCAGTTGGGTTCCACCATTACGGTTGTACTGGTCGAACACCCTGAATTCATGCACGCGCCTGACGAGCGGGAGATGTACGATTCCGCCCTGACCCGGTTACGAGAGCTGGGGCATATTCACAAGACCCGCTTCGAAGAGTTGCGCCGCAAGGGTAATCCCGTAAAGGAAATCGCCCCCCTGTCCAAAGATTACGACCTGCTGATTCTTGGCAGCACCAACAACAGGGGATCGGTTTTTGCCCCAAATGTAGGTGAACTTCTTGCCCGCAGGGCGGCATGCTCCGTTCTGTTGCTGGCGAACTAACCCCAGACGTTTCTGCTACGCTGCCAACGGATACGATAATATGGAACTCAACGAGGCGCTTTCACTTTTGCTGGTCACCGGTGCAGTGGCCATACTGCCATGGGTCGGCAGACTTCTCCGACTCCCTTCTCCTGTGACGGAAATACTCTTTGGCGTTGTGCTGGGTAAAAGCGTGCTTCATCTTGAAATGGGGGGCGACTGGCTGCCTTTTCTCGCGCATCTGGGATTTCTGGTGCTCATGTTTCAGGCAGGAATGGAAATCAATTTCTCCATGCTGGAGCGCCAAAGCAAATCGCAGCTTGTCTTTCAGGTAGTGTTCTTCGGCGTAACCCTGCTTCTGGCGGTGGGCGCTTCTATACTTCTGGGGCGGGGGGTGTTCATCGCCCTGGTGCTGACAACAACATCCCTGGGCCTGGTCATGCCAGTACTCAAAGAGGCTGGCATGAGCCGCAGCCAGCTGGGGCAAAGCATCCTCATGGCCGCCACACTGGCTGATTTTCTGACACTGTTTGGCATCACTTTCTTTGTGCTTTGGGAACAGCACGGCCTGTCCTGGCGCTTTGTGCAGCCACTGCCCCTTTTTGCCGGCTTTGCCATGCTCCTCTGGTGCGTACGCCTGTGGGCCTGGTGGAATCCTGAGAAGGCAGCTCGTTTGCTGAAAACACAGGACCCGCAACAGCAAGGGGTGCGCCTTTCCCTGGCCTTGCTGTTTCTTTTTGTTGCCCTCTCCGAACTTGTGAATCTGGAACCCGTTCTCGGCGCATTCATGGGGGGCTCAATCATTTCCTTTGTCTTCCGAGAAAAAAACGAACTGGAATCAAAAATCAACGCCTTGGGCTTTGGCTTCCTCATTCCACTCTTTTTTATCTATGTCGGAATGCAGTTTGATCTGGCAAACGTTCTTGAGCCAGGCCGCATAACCTTCACTCTGTGGCTTCTGTTGCTGGCCCTGGCCGTGAAGATCCTGCCCAGCCTGCTCTACCCGCTCTGGAACATGCCTATCAAACAGGGGCTGCTCGCAGGGCTGCTGCTCTCTTCGCGGCTCTCGTTGATCATCGCCGCCGCCTCCATTGGCCTGCAAGAAGGCTTTATTACTCCCGAACTCAAGGACTCCATCGTGTTGCTGGCTCTCTTGACCTGCTTTATCGGGCCAACATCTTTCAAGATAGCCCTCGGCCCCCTGGGCACAAGACGCTCAGGCTGGTGATAGATTGTAGGGTGGTAGTCCATCTTTTCTTGTCGCAGCGAAACAGCTTTTTCTATTAGATACAAAATAATTTTTATCTTGCCCTGGATTCAAAGCGCACATTATCCGATGAAGAAATCATGGAGGAAGAATGAAGAACCAATCTATGACATCTTCAAAGGATACACCGGTTGAAGAGGCGCCCCAATTCCTTACACTGACGTCTTCCACTATTCGTCTTGGGTACGGGTCCGAGGTATTCCAACTCTCCAACATCACACGGATTGGAAAATACAAGGTCAAATCTCAAAACGCGATATTCATCCTACTTTTCATCTTGTCCTTGGGCATTGCCGGCCTGCTTTTCACCCTGGCCGCCTTTTTTGGGAGCAGCCCCTTTGTTGCAGGATTAATCATCAGTGGTATTGCCATCTTGCTGTATTTCCAAATCGCCAAACCCGGCATGTTTGCTTTTGGTTTTGAGTGCACCTCTGGCGCCTCACGATACATTTATACAACAGATGAAAAGTTTATAGACGAAGTGCTTCTCACCACTGCGGCTTTCATTGAAAATTCCCAAAAAGACAATATGGTCATAAACTTCAACAATAAATCCATTGTAGATTCAGGGCAGAAGATAATCGTTGGCAGGGACAACAACGGGCCAATCTTCCAAAAAGGAAATTGAGCATGGGCAACGGAAGACAGATAAAGATTGGCAGAGACAATAATGGCATCATAAACCAGGGTGATAACACTGGTGCAAACCAACAGCAGAATAGCGTACACAAACCGCCCCACCACCAGGAAAAGCCCAAAGGCAAACTGAGTCACTTGCAAGGGTGGCTTATTGCGATTGGCTCCATCACCATAGCCACAATGGCCATTCTAACTTTTTTTCTCAAAAAATAGGGCTCTTCCAGCCCTCTTCAAACCTCCCCCCAAGTCCTTTTACATTGCTGCCCTCGCATGTAGCAGCGAGTTACCTTCCTATTCATTCTCGTTCAGGGGTAAACGTCTGTGCTCCTGATTTTCTGCAGAATATTTTTGGAGGGCCCTCCTTTTCTTGCGCCTGCCACGCCTTATTTTACGCCATTTTGAACCCCCCTCACGAAATGAGAACCTAACACTCTGAAATATTGAATTAAAAATCTATTGACTTTTTGCCGCAGGAAGCAGATTACCGCTATCCAGATTGAAGTACCTTTTGCGCCTTTATATATTTTTCTCATTTATTTCATATTGTTGTCTTTCACATGTAGTATTTCATCCTCTTTACAACAGTGAAGATGGAGAACGACACAATGAGTAGTGATCGTCGGTATGGGCCTGCAGGAAGGCGGCATTCCCCTCGAAGGAACGGGGGCCATCAAATTGCAGACGCTTTTGCCCTGCTTCATAACGCGCACATGGCTCAATGTGGCTTTTGGGCTATTGCGCACAAGGCGCCCAGGCGAATGAGATGTTTTCCTGAGATCACCCGAGCCTCTATCTCTCTGTTTTTTCTTCATGAAGCGCCCCCTGTCAGGCGCAGTACAAGTACATGATTGCAATATCGCACTATTGCAATTCGCACACTAGTACTATTTTGCCCACATACATCACACACTGTGTGTATATGCGCACAACACATCCATTACAAAGAAGTAATACTAGTACTGTGCGTACCTTTTACATTAGACGCGATCCCTTGTCTGGAGCGGCCTCTGTGCTTTCCTTTATTACATTTTCAAACCTTAATACTCTGTATTTGCGACATAAATTATTGTTGACATTTACCCTCAACAAGCAGATTAACGCTACTCAGATTGCATCCCCCTAGCGCGTCCACCTACCAATCTCCATTCATCCTTACACCTTATATGCGTGCATCAATAATCGATGCATAGCAAATGTAAAAAAAGGGAGAAAACAATGAATACTAACCAGATGAACGAAAATAAATACGGGAGATACTTTCCCTACGCTTTTCTCCAGAAGAGAGCGCTCTCTGACAAAAACGATCACAACTTCCTGAACAGGTTACTCGTTCTAGCGGGTGTGGTAGCGCTCGCAATAGCTGCTGCGATCATGGTGATTCTCTACGACGAAGAATTCAAGAACATGTGGGGGGAACTGGAAAGCTCACCCATGCTTCTTGGCATTAAGGTCCTGTTCGCAGTCAACATCCTGGTGTTCATCTGGCGCGTTTTGCTCGTCCTCACCCGAAAAGAAACGCCTCTGTGCGAAGATCAGGAACTGCTCACCTGCACGGTGATAATCCCGGCATACAACGAAGGACGCCAGGTGCTGGAAACCATGCGCAGCGTAGCCAGAAGCAACTTCCCCATGGAAAAACTGCAAATCGTCTGTGTAGATGACGGCAGCCGCGATGACACTTGGCATTGGATGCAAAAAGGTGGTGAAGAACTAGGCGACCTGGTGGAACTAGTGCGCCAGCCTGCAAACAAGGGAAAACGCCATGCCCTTTACGAGGGCATAAAGCGCGCCACAGGGCAGATTCTGGTGACCATTGATAGTGACAGCGAAGTGGACCCAATGGCTCTGCGTCAAATGTCCAGCGTCTTTTCCCGCAACCACAGGGTCGGCGCCGTGGCGGGCAATGTTCGCGTTCTCAATCTAAGTGAAGGCATTCTCCCGAAGATGCTGGACGTTGTATTCACCTTCACCTTTGACTTCATCCGGCTGACACAAAGCAGGGTCAACACGGTTTTTTGCACCCCTGGCGCCCTTTCCGGCTACCGTCACTGTGCGGTGGAGCCCATTCTCGAAGAATGGCTGCACCAGCGCTTTCTTGGGAAAGAAGCCAATATTGGCGAGGACAGAGCCATGACCAACAAAATTCTCCGAGAAGGGTGGCTTACCCATTTTCAGTCTAACGCGGTGGTCTACACCAACGTGCCCACGCGCTATATTGGACTTTCCAAGATGTATCTCCGCTGGGCGCGGAGCAATGTACGCGAAACCCTGGCCATGGGGAGCTTCATTTTCCGCAAAATTCGGCCGGAAGCCATGTCCGGTGCGAGGATAAACTACTGCCTAGCCATACTGAAACTGGTTCTTGCCGAAGTTTCCAAAGCCGCCCTCATTTGGAGCATTTTTTCTTTGCCCGCCATGGTTCAAGTTAATTTCATCATGGGATTGCTTTTTGCCGGCATGGTCCCAGCCATGATACACCGATTGCGCCATGGCGGCTGGGACTGCATCTGGGCCTTCCCCTACATATATTTTTCAACAATAGGCCTCAGCTGGATCAGCTTGTATGCCCTGCTAACCCCGCATCGCAACGGCTGGTTGACACGAAACCACCCACAGGCGCAGCAGGTGTTGCAAATGCTTCCTCAGTCCCGTGGCGTAGGCGAGCTTGCCACAACTTCAGTTTCGCTGAATAACGATCTAATGTAGGCAGCTTCTGCACAGCAGCCTTTTGCGTCTTACCTTTTCAAGAGGGAGCCCCAGGGCTCCCTCTTCCCTTTCCCCCCACTTCTTTTTAAATTTTTTCCCACCACTCCCTAAAGAGCGAGACCTTTACTGCCGATAAGTGACAGTGAAAAGCATGAACAGAATCTCGGGAGGCAAATATGAGTATGATCGACCTGCAGTCCGGTCTGAGTGGCATGATGGGTTCGCTTGAAACGCAAAAGATGGCGACGGAACTGATGCAGAAAACCGTACAGCCTGAAATGGGTGAGAAAGTTCCCGCACTGGTCAATGACAACCAATCAGACAACACCATGCTGGCCAAGGCGGTGCCTGGCCTGGGCGACAAGCTTGACGTAAGCGTTTAGCACACCAGAGACAGCGCTCCTGACCGCCGAAGGGAGCGCGCCTTGTCATAATGTGCAGCGCCAGCCATTGCGACAAGGCACAAAAAAAACGCGGTGCGAATGAGTCCTTGCCAGGCCCTCATGCGCGCCGCGCTTTTATATTATTTTTGAAGTGGGGTCAGCCCCATACTCTGTTACATGCTCAGGGTGCTTTCAGAACGCTCTTCCCAACTGCCTCACGCATGTAATTCTTAATCAATTCAGCCTGCAATTCCTGCTTGGTGAATTTTTCAAGATACTTGCCCTTTTGCAAAATAGGCTCGAATTCTTCACGCTGCAGATCATCGTTATTCTGCACGCTCGCAAGCAGGAGCTCCACTTGCGGTTCCAGCTTCTGCCGCATTTCTTCCTCAGACATCTTGCTGATGGCGGCATTGGCCTGTGCTATGGCTTCCGGACTGGGAAGATTCGGAGCCTTGATCACTGATTTAAGGTTGGTCGCGAACAATTTGCAGCCCTCGAAAATATGATTGGACTTGACCATGTTCATGCTTTTCCACCCAGCCTTGACCCACTTTAGTAGGCTGACACTCGTTTTTCCTGGAGTCTCCTCGCGCATTACGAACACGGTAACGGCGTCATACATAGAGGCTTCTGCCCAACTCACCCCAGTCATCAGGTTTCCCGGCAGTCCGGAATAAAAGAAGTACCAGTCTCCCTTCGGTCCAAAGGGGCAGCCCTTCTTGCCCACATCGCTTTTAGCCGCCATTCGCGAGACGGAAACTATGGTAGGCACGCCGTCTGCCTGATAGCCGGAGACCAGACGATTGACATCATAGGAATAATAGGTGCCT
Source organism: Desulfovibrio biadhensis (assembly GCF_055388615.1). Taxonomy (NCBI): domain Bacteria; kingdom Pseudomonadati; phylum Thermodesulfobacteriota; class Desulfovibrionia; order Desulfovibrionales; family Desulfovibrionaceae; genus Desulfovibrio; species Desulfovibrio biadhensis. The sequence continues at coordinate 2,971,730 of NZ_AP042477.1, read as the reverse complement.
GAGTTGGGATCAGGCGTGGTGGCTTCCGACTCCTGCCCCCGAAAGGAGACGGCGTTGTCTGCATCAGGAAGGGTCGAGTATAGTCCCGCCAGTCCCGCGCGAGCTTTCGCCGTATCGTGCCAGCCTCCCAGACGAACCGAGCCAGGATAGATAGCATGTGGCGGAACATTAGGATTTTGCATGTATTGCGCCACCTTGGAGAGCGAAATCGGCAGCGTGAACTTTATATACGCGCCTTCCATGCCGTCAAATTCCGGCACGTCCACATCTTCGTTATCCCCCGTGTCCATACTTACAAACTCCAGGAGATTCTTTGCCCTGGAATGATGGAACGGGAGGTCCGGGCGCTCTACCATCTGCATTAATTGCTTTACATCTTTCATGGCGCCTTCAAGAGCCTTATCCACTTCTGCATTGCCAAACAGCCCTGCCTGGACAGGTGAAGCAAGCAATAAAATGCACAGTAATATTGCGACAACGCCGCAACGTGTCGAAAAGATCACGGAATCCTCCTGAAAAAAAGAATGCGGGCTACTGAGCTGGACCACCTTCAGGACCAGTTGAAAAAGGCGACATCTCCTCAAGCTCGAGGGCCTGCACTTTTTCTTCCAGCCAATCAATGATGGCGCGAGCGGTCTGATAATTCATAAAGACCTTGGCATGAACGTGGCGCACGATGACTTTTGTCTTCTGCTCTTCAAGGGAACTGACTTCTTCCCCCACTGAGCCATCGGCATGAATGAAGCGTTCAGAAAACGGGGGCAGTTTGTCTGATTCACTATAAATATTCATCTCGATTTCACCCTGCGGACTTACCCCGCCCCAAACACCGTGGGCAGGCACACGCGGGCAAGCATCATCGAGCTCATATTCGTAAACGATCTTCAAAGGAAAATCAGGGCGCTCGGGGTTGTCCCGACTCATGCGCAGACTCCTTGGTGGCTGTCATTATTGTGGCAAGCGCAAAATGGTTTGCATCCTGCGGCCTACAATCTGGATGAAGAAAAACGCATACCTCATACAAGGAAGTGCGACAAGGGGCAGCAGTAAATTATATTCCCCCTCTGTGGCTTCACCCTTTCCAGTTGAGAACCGTACCGGAACTGTCTTCAGGCGAAATCACAATGGGCCTCGTCTCCGGCAAACCAGGCGGGCCGATCCATGCCGGCATGCCTGATTGCGTCCTGTCCAGAAATCCAGCGTCGTATTCGCCTGCCGCCTTGTCTCGCATCTGCTGCACGATTTGCGCTGCTTTTTCCAGAAGTGGCGGATCTTGCACAGGCAAATAGGGCAAATCCCTGAAGCTCAAAACAAGGGGCTGATCAAACCATTCCTGGAAGGATTTGATCCCAAGAGCAAACCGCGTCAATTCAACGTTATCTGCTATACGCCCCATCGTAAACTCCAATACCCGTCTTACAAAGCTAATTGTTATGGGCAGTGCAGGAATTCTCAACAATGCAAGTCTACAATGTAATAATATGCCAGGGCTGGTGCAAAGTAAAGCGACCCAAAGGAAAGGGTGATTTTTCCGCCCAGAAAATAGGCGCCGGGGAAAGGCTTTTGACCTTTCCCCGGCAGGATGGAGAGAAGAGGTCCGGACAGGGGCAGGGATCCCGCCCGGCTTTGGGGAGAGAAGGAGTCGTATGTGCCGGCCGGCTGAGCGCCGTGTTAAAGGCGGCCGCTTTTGGCAGGGGTAAGCGACGGCCCGGGGGTGCACGGCGCGTTTTATGAGGAGGCGCGCTGGCCCGGCTTGCCCCTTGGCTCCATGGCAATACGTAGCAAAGGGGGCTTTTTACGACTCATACAGACAGGCTTGTCTGTCATGCCTGCTTTATTGGCAGGTCATGAGTACGGGCCCTGGCAGAGGCCCGAACAATCGTGAGCGGAAGACACGTTTGCGTACGACCGCTTTTTGTCAAATATCGTTCCTACGACTTAGTGAAGGAACAGCAGGTAGCAGAGGCTGGCGCCGGCAATGTACAGCGCTGCAAAAATGCCTACTTCAACGACACTTCTGGCTATATCCGCTACGTAAGAAACTTGCTTGTTACTTTCGTTGGCAGCTTCGGGCTGCGCCTTCTGCGAAGTATACAACGGCGATGTAATGGTCGTTTCCATGTCAGTCTCCTGATTGATCAATAAATCAATTGCTGGTCGGACCACACGTAATGTCGTTCTGGTCAGCTGTCAATATTTTCTTGTGAAAAAAATAATTTTTTCAGTAAACACTCTATTTTTCGGCATTTTACTTCAAAAATCGTCCAGACTCACACTTTATCCTCTTATTCGAGGCATTTGCCTTCTGAAGGAGAGGTGCCCTCCAGGTCCGATGGTCATTTCGGACCTGGAGGACATAAAGAGGAGTAGGAGGTCAAAAGAGGCAGTGTGTGCGCTGCCTTTTATTGTAATGCTTTTCAAGCCTCAGGGAGCTGGAAAAGCAGTGTGCCCGTTACTCGCAATGTCGAAGAGCAGAGCCAACAGCAACCATTCTTATTGAAGGGTTACGGCGACAGTATGTCTCCTGCGTTGTGTTGCAGCGTCATACTGTCGGTTGGTCAGACCACAAGTAAGGACATGCCAGCCACCTATCAAGCGCAATCTCAATTTTTTTTTCACATTCTCCTCGCAAACAACAAACACCAGCTGGAAGGGCCTGTTAATTATCTATAATCATATACAAAAATGAACACCGTATTTTCCGTGTCTCCCACCGGGTATTCGCTCCCCCTTGCCGCCTCCCATGCACCTAAGCTGAAAACGCAGGTTCCCATGTAGACAATCCAGCGAAACCCGATTTCGATATTCCGAGCAAACCAGCAACATTTTTTTTCTGGTTCGAAAACCAGTCCACAACCGACCTTACGCATTTTTCTGAAGTGAACTGTTTTTTACACCGCAACCTCTTGCAATAACGTGTAAAGATTCACCGTTAACACTTGACAGCACACGTTTAGGGGCATATATGCCTGCCTGTCTGGTCATACCACAAACATCAGGGAGCACCCGGTACAATGCAAGAGCTTTTCAAGGAAGTTAAGGTTCAGAAGGTATCTGACGAAATTGTGCGCCAGATAATTGCGCACATTGCTGACGGTTCGCTCAAGCCCGGTGATAAACTGCCTTCTGAAAGAGAATTGGGGGACATGCTCGGAGTGGGGCGCTCTTCCTTGCGTGAAGCAATGACAATTCTTGAAACCATGGGCCTGGTTGAAATCCGCAAACGCAAAGGGAACTTCGTCAAAGGTATCAAGACCACCCTGGACATTGATCCCCTCAAGCAAATCCTTAAGGAAGATCCCAGCAAGATCGATTCCTTCTACGATCTCCGCAATGACGTTGAGCTTGCGTCTGCGAGCGCTGCCGCAAAAAATCGTAATGATGAAGACCTGAAAATATTGCGTACAACCTTGAAGCTCCGTGACACAGCATCAGGTGTGGACCCCCTTACGCCGTACACCAGCCGCGACGACAGGGAGTTTCATGTGGCCGTGGCCCAATCCACACACAATTTTCTGCGCGTTCATGTCATTCGCCACCTTTTTGATTATACCAGGGACTTTCAGGAGGACGTCTTCGTCAAACTTATCCGCAACCAGGATAAAGTTTCCATGATCCTGACCCAGCACGAAGCCATCTATCGCGCCATTGAAAAACGCGATGCAGAACGCGCACGCGAAGAAATGTACAGCCACCTCTCCTGGGTAAACCAGACCATTCGCGAATACCTGAGCGTTTAGGGAGCCCAGCGCTCCCTTTTTTACAGCCGTAGCTAAGGCGCTGCTGTTTCTTTTTGTGCTGGCTTTCCTCGTATGCCGCCCTCTTCTCTCCTCCCACCTGGCACCTGTCCTTGTGCGTTCCCGAACACCCCTTGCTCATTTCCTACCTTTTAATTCAATTTTTTTCATAATTCATGTCGGCTAGTTATCTGTTGTTACTGTCACGAAGTCTAACTTTAATACATTTGTCACAATTACATGTTTATTGGTTAACGATTCAACAATCAAAAGGATCGATACCATGCTGCATCTTGAAAAAACGTCTTTCCGGACCAAATTCATACTGGGCGTCAGCCTCGCGGTAATTGCTGCGATCGTCGCCATGAGCCGGATCAACCTGCAACAGGTACACAAATCCCTGAACATGCTGGGGCGCACATCACTTGAATCCTACGCGGGCAACGTGCTTTCAGTCATGCAAATGCAGCGCGCGTTGCTTGAGGAAAAAGCCCGTACCGATCTGAGCCTTATGAACAAGGAGATCAACTCCTTGGGCTTTCCTACCTTAAACCGAATGAACTCCATGCAGATGGACGTTACCGTTGATGGCGCGACAGAAACCATGGAAGTGCCCTCTCTGGACATCGGCTCCACCCCTTTGAATGGCAACGACGCCCTCATTGATGACATCAAATCAAAGGTGGGCAGTGATGCCGCCGTGTACCTGCTCGACAAAGGGCTGCTCATCAGGGTCGCCAGCACGGTGCAAAACGCAGAAGGCGAGCGCCCCTTGGGCGTTGCAATCAAAGAAGGGGATCCTCTTTACCAGGCTGTCACAAGTGGAGAGAGTTATTTCGGCATCGTGCAGGAAGTGGATGGCTGGTATCAGGCGGGTTTCATGTCTCTGAGCGATTTCAATGGCAAACCCATTGGCGCTTTGGAAGTGGAGCGCAAGGTCATTACGCCTGATTTTGAAAACACGATCCGCGCTCTCAATTTGGGAGGAGAAGGGTATGGGTTCATCTACTCCGAAGATGGCACCCTGCTTTCGCACCCCACATTGCTAGGGGATTCCCTTCAGCAGTTTCCTTTTTGGGACAGCTTCCACGAAATCACCGATGGCTTTTCCGAGTACACCTATCAGGGTGATAAAAAAATCGCCTACATCAAATATTTCGCCCCCTGGCGTATGTACTTTGCCTTTGCCATGGAGCAGCAAGCCATGACGTTTGGCCTGCTGGACCGACTGACCACCAGCTCCTTCGCTTTGGCAGGGGGCGCTGTGATCGTCCTGGTGCTGATCATCATCCTTCTGATGCGCCTTATCTCCCGCCCCTTGCGGGAACTTTCCAGCTACACGCGGGAAGTTGCAAAAGGCAATTATGACGCCACCATCGCGTATAATGCACACGACGTCATTTCAGAGACCATCGCATCCGTTCAGGATATGGTGCTCGAGCTCAAGAAACGGCTCGCATTTTCCGAAGGAGTCCTCCACGGTTTTACCCAGCCCTGCTCCATCATCGGTACTGACCAGACCGTACTCTGGACCAACCAGCGCATGCTGGACCTTTTGGGCAAACAAGGTGTGCCGGAGGAGTATATCGGACAAAAAGCAGGCGTCTTCTACCATGGCGACCCGAACCGGGAATCTCCTTCATGTGTGGCGCTGCGCGAAAACAGAGTGCTTCATAAAGAGGTCAAGCACCTCCTGCACGGTGGTGAAGAACGCATCATAGATGTCACCGCCACCCCTTTCCAGGATGCGGACGGCAACATGCTGGGCGCTCTTGCCGTATGGTACGATTTGACGGAAATCAGGCGCCAGCAGCAAATCATTGAAGTGCAGAGCACCAAGATTGCGCGGACCGCAGAGGATGCGCAGGAAATCGCCCAGAGTCTTGCAAAGGCGTCCGCCCTGCTCAAAGGGCAGGTGGACGAAACCGAAAAAGGCTCCCAGATGCAGTTGCAGCGCACAACCGAAACCTCAACGGCCATGGAGCAGATGAACGCCACGGTAATGAATGTGGCTCAAAACGCCACGGAGGCGGCAACCAAGGCCGATACCACGCGCCAAATGGCAGAAGCGGGTGCGGAAATCGTGGACAAGGTGGTGGAGACCATCAAACTGTTGGAAGAACACTCCAACTCTCTGCGCCAGAGTAATGACCAGCTTTCCCAGCAGGCCGAGGATATTGGCTCCATCATGCAGGTCATCGAAGACATTGCGGATCAAACCAACCTGCTGGCTCTCAATGCCGCCATTGAGGCCGCCCGTGCAGGCGAAGCCGGCCGGGGTTTTGCCGTGGTGGCCGACGAGGTGCGCAAATTGGCGGAAAAAACCATGGCAGCCACCAAACAAGTGGGGCAGGCCATTGTTTCCATTCAAAGGGACTCGCGCCGCAATTCTGAAGCGACACACCGCGCAGTGGAATCCGTACATGAAAGCACCGAACTGGTGCAGCAATCACGCGAGGCTTTGACGGGCATCGTCTCCATGGTAGAGCAGACAGCGACCCAGATTCAGTCCATTGCAACAGCTGCGGAACAGCAGTCTGCATCCAGTCAGGAAATAAATGCCGCCACTGAAGAGATTAAGATCATCTCTTCTGATACGGCCCAGGCCATGCTGCGTTCCAACGAGGCCGTTCACGAAGTCTCGGAATACGCGCACCGGCTGAGCAACATCATCGATGAAATGCGCGGCTAGCAGAACGGGAGCCTCTGCCTACTGCCCGCCCTCTTCCTTATCGTGCAGCAAGACCTTGGCTTCCTGCCACAGTTTGTCCTGATCGGCCAAACTCATTGAAGGCAGGTCAAGGCCCCGTTCTCGCGCCATTTCTTCCATGGCCTGAAAACGTGCGAGAAAACGATGGTTTGCCTTATGCAGGGCGGCGTTTGCTTTCAATCCCCTGCGGCGCCCCCATTCGATGAGCGAAAAAAGATAGTCGCCAAATTCGTGTTCCAGAGCAGGATCGGGGCCATCTTCCGTATTGCCGTCCCAGGCATCGAGAGCCTCTTGCAGCTCTCTTTGCTCCGAAGCAATCTGGGCGTCCAGATCCGCGTCATTTTCCCAGGTAAAGCCTATCCGCGCCGCCTTGGAGTGCAGGCGATACGCACGGAGCATGGGGGGCAGGCTGGAAGGCACGCTGTCCATCACACCTTTTGGCGTTGCGGCGTCCTTTTTCTCTTCACGCTTGATGCGCTCCCAGTTTGCCAGCAACTCTTCCTGGTTATCAAATTTCGTTTCGGCAAACACATGGGGGTGGCGCCGGATCATCTTGGCCGCATTGCCTTCCATGGCGTCAGCCAGGGTGAAGTCGCCCTTGCGCTCATACAGGGTGGCGATGAACAGCAACAAAAAGTTGACATCGCCCAACTCCTCGGCGGCCTCTTTGGCGTCGCCGGAGCGAATGGCTTCAACGAGTTCGTAAGATTCCTCGAGGATGTAGTCGCACAGACTTTCCACGGTTTGCTTCTGGTCCCACGGGCATCCGCCGGGCCCTAACAGGCTGTCAATGACGTCGAGAACACGCTTGTAAGCGTCAGACATTGTATCCTCTTGAATGTGTGGCGTTGTATGAACAAGAAATGGAAATTACATGACTTCTGCATCATGTCGCAGGGAAGCGCCTTACCCCTGCGGGCTGGAGGCCTGATCACTTTCATCCCCTGGAGCATCAGGCTGCAAAGCATCAGGGTCAATGATCCGATACATATCCACATCGGGCATGTAAGGCCGCAGTCTGTTGGCCGCTTCTTCCAGGTATGGCGCGCTGCGAGAGGTATTAACAAGGGTGGAGTCCGGCAGGTATTGAGACATTACCAGAAAGATGACCAGACAGATGAGCCCCGCCTTGACCACCCCAACCACAGCGCCGGCCAGCTTGTCCAACCAGACGGCAGTGGAGGGCGTCATCTTGCTCAATAGCCGCGCCAGCAGGGATACCAGAATAATGCTGCCAATGAAGATCAGCAGGTAGGAGATGGTGGCGCTCCACTTGGGGGTATCCAGGATACGGTTCACATCCGGCGCGAGTTGCAGATGGTACTTGTTGGCCAGAAAAAAACCGGCCACAACGCCAGCAATACCCGCCACTTCGATGATGAAGCCGCGAAACAACCCTCTGACAAGAAAATAAAGTGCGATACCGGCAAATACGAGATCAAGAAAGTTCATATATTCTGAGCCCAACTCTTTGGGTAGCAAGGTGCTGTAATGAATGTGCCAAGACACGGTAGTGTCTGTGTTTTGTGTCTATAATAGCAGATCACCTTCAAAAGGAAAAGCGCCCGCCCCCTTCCTGTTTCTGGAAAGTCCTTTTCCTACGGAGTAAAAAGCATGCCCAATGGTTGCGCAGGGGTGCGCCTGGGCGTAAAGATAGCTCATGAGACACCATCTGCTGCGTCTCTTCATCTCCTTTGCAATCTGCCTGTCGCTCTGCCTGCCTCTCCCGGCTTTGGCAACGGGTGAATCCGCTCTGCAAACAGATACGCCCAGCGACATTCCCGGGGTGCGACTTTCAGGCGCCCTGCTCATGCACTTGCTTGGCGAGGAAACGCCCTACGGCGGGGAAGTGGAAATATCCGCCCACTTCCCTGCTCTCAAAGGTTTGGAGCAACCCCCTTATTTTATCGCGACCATCAAGGATTGGCGTGTAAATTCTCCCTGGCTGGCAGGCGTATTCTCCGGCACAGCCACCCTGCGCAAAGACGAAGGGCGCCTGATCATAGAACGATTCGCTCTCTCTTGCCCGGAAGCCACGGTGACCTTTGAGGACGTTCCCTTGGAAAAGATGGCGCTTTCCATTTCCGGCCGTGCTGAAAAGGATATTTCCAGCCAGTCATGGCGTTTGCCCTCACTTTCCCTGGAGCTTGGCCAAGGGGGCAAAGCGCTTTCCTTGCAAGGGAGCGCCTCCTGGAGTCCGGGCAAAGGTGTCGCCGGCCTTGAAGCCAGCCTGGCCGGCGCAATGGCAAAAGCAAAAGATTTCCAGGATATTCTCAGCCCGCTTCTGCCCACTTGGCTGCTGGACGCCGGTGCAACAGGAAGCTGTAATGTGACCTGTGAGATCACCCCCTCCACTGAAGACGCGCAAGGCTTGAGCATCCGCGCCGTGCTCCAGCCACGCAAGGTCACCCTCTGGTCCAGACAAGGCGCTGGCTCGCTCTCTGGGCTTGCACAATTCCAAGCGCACATGGATCAGGATGGCATGTTTGAATCCTGGAGCCTGGAAAGCAATCTTACATTACCAGGGGGCAAGGCATTCAAAGGCGCTCGCCTGGCCTTGGCCCTCCAAAGCATAGAGGGAGACGCCGATTCCGCTGCCATCCGGAAATGTGTGGTGCGCCCCTTTGCAGCAGCAGATGGCTCTCCATTGGAATTCAATGGGCGCATTCGCTCCCTGGAGGAAGCCGTTTCTCTTGAAGGGTTGGCGCTGCAACTGGGGCAGGCCGGCAGGCTTTCCGGTTTGTTGGTATTAAGTAAGGAGGCGCTTTCCGGTTCACTGTTCGGCAAAGGCCTGGACCTGGGGCAAGCGGACGCCTTCATCCGCCAGTTATGGGCCCTGCCCTTTCCGAGCTACGCCCCGCAAGGCGTCATCGATACGACCATTTCTCTTTCTGGCTCGCCCGATTCCCCCGCGATTGTTGCGGATCTGAAACTTGGCGGTGTAGGGTTCGCTTCACCGGATGGAGACCTGCTTGCGGAAAACGTTGGGCTCTCCCTGCACAGTGAAATCACCGTTGCCAAACAAACGCAGATGCACTTCACGGTTTCCGGTAGCAAAGGGGGCATGCTCTACAAGACCGTTTTTCTGGATTTAGGCGTCAATCCTCTATATTTTCAGACAAAAGCCACGCTTGACCCCACGGACACGTTGCGCTTGTCCGGATTCCGCCTGCAACTCGAAAAAATGGGGCTGGTCATGGCTAACGGCAGTGTCACACTGGGCACCCCCATAGCCTACAATATCGATGCTACGGCCTCCCGACTCGAACTGGAAAACATCTTCACCAATTTTGTCCGCGAACCATTGGCCGCAGCAGCACCTGCATTGTCGGATGCCGTGGCGTCAGGAGGCGCAGCCCTGGAGATTCAGGCAAAAGGCGCGGGTACGTCTGCAACATTGGCGGGAGAACTGGACCTGGTGCAAGCAGGCTTTGCCATGGGAGACAATGAAACCGCCATCAAAGGATTACAACTTCACCTCCCGTTTTCATATGACTTGACAGTGCGAAAACGCGCAGAAAAAAATGCCACGACGCGCGGTAGGATTTCAGATAAAATGGATGTTTCATGGGGGGCAGGTTCCGCCAAAGATTTGGCGTCTGGACCACGACATGGCGTACAGACCGGCACGCTCAGCGTATCCCGGATAACCACGCCACTGGGGAAAATCGAGAGTTTGAACATGCCTGTGTGGCTGGCTGACAACCAGCTGGGGCTGGCTGGTGCGGTAAGGCTTCCCCTATACGGGGGCGCTCTTGCCATCAGTAATATACGCATTGACAATCCCCTTGCAGAGGATTTCTCCATGCGTTGCAAAGCAGTGCTTGAAAGCATTGATTTCGCACAGATACATGCTGGCCCTGTACCGCTGCAAGGCACACTGCAAGGTGATCTTGGTCAGATCACTTTGGACAAGAAACGACTCACAACGCAAAAGGCACTAAACGGTTCCTTTTTTGGCGGTGAGTTAACTGTAAAGAATGTCGGCGCATTACGCCCTCTGAATGCAAGCAGAACGATGATGGCGGATGCCTCGGTAAAAGGGCTGGACCTTGAACGACTGAGCAAAGCCCTGGATTTGGGCGAAGTCACAGGCAGGCTTGATGTAAACCTGCAGGATCTGGAAATGGCCTACGGTCAGCCGGTAGGGTTCCAGCTTCAGGCCCGCTCCATTCCCACAGACGGGGTGGACCAGGACATCAGCTTGAAGGCCGTGAACGCCATATCCGTGATGGGAACAGGACAAGGACTGACGGGAATGGGCGTCAGCATGTTCGCTTCGTTCTTCAAATCGTTCGCCTACGAGGCCATCGGCCTTGCCTGCGACTTGAACAACGATATATTCAAGGTTAGAGGATTGATTAAGGAAGGCGGAGTTGAATACCTTATCAAGAAACCGCCACTTTTCGGAATCAACGTAATAAATGGAAATCCAGACAACAGCATCAGTTTTTCCGACATGCAAAAGCGTCTTGAACGCGTCCTTTCACCCAGTGGGGCTAAAATATCCCTGTTTGAGAAAGCGACCTTTGCAAAGACTCCCGCTTTTCTCACAATGCTGAAGGACAAGGAGATTGTACAATGACTTCCACGAACCATACCGCTTCCCGCCCTTTCTTCCTGCCCCGCCTACAGCGGATGACGCTGTCCATGTTTGCCTTGCTGCTTCTGGGCGCATGCGTCACGGTGAACATATATTTCCCCGCTGCTGAAGTGGAAAAGGCGGCCGAAGACATCGTGCAGGATGTCTACTCCAATGATCAGCAAGGGGGCGCGGACGAGAGCTCCTGCCTCCAGATATTTGTGGCACTTGCCGAGCAGTTGGGCCCCGCCACGGCCCATGCCGCCGACGCAAAAACCGTAAGCAATGCGGCCATCCGCAACTTGAAGCAACAGATCGTAGAGAACTACAAACAGATGAAGCCTTTTTACGAGTCGGGCAATCTGGGCATCGACAGCAAGGGACTTCTCGAAATCCGCAATACTGACGGCCTGAACATACAGCAGGTGGCTCAGCTCAAGCGCCTTGTTTCCTCGGATAACAAGGCCCGCCAACAACTTTATGCCGAAGTCGCCAAGGCTCTTGGCGTGGAATCCTCGCAGGTGAGCAAGGTGCAGGACATCTTTGCCCAGGAGTGGCAATCAAAAGCGCCTGCTGGCTATTGGATTCAACAATCCGGCGGCTGGCGCCAGAAATAATGGCCTATCAGTCCGGTGACAGAACAGATAGAACGGGACACAAAGGAGTGTAATGGAATGGGGCGACTCCCCCTGAGCGCATTGAAACAGGGCATGGTCCTGGCGGACGATGTGCGCGACCGTAACGGCAGGCTGCTGCTTGAGGCCGGCCTTGTATTGGAGGAGCGCCATCTGCGCATCTTCAAGATATGGGGGATTGCCGAGGTCTTTGTAGAGGCTGACGAGGAGCCTCCTGATCCGCCTGAAGAACGAGGCATGACCAAGGAGATGCTTGAGGCCGCAGAGCAGTACCAGCGGGCCCGTTTCGCGCACAACGACCTGCAGAACGAACTCATTGCCGTGCTGTTGGCCTTTTGCGTGGACGCCACGGCAAAACGCTGCACCAGTGACGCGGTCTCCCCGGCTGTCCTTGTGGGCCGTTCCATTTCGTTACGATCAGGCCCGCCCCCTGAAGAACCGCCGGCGTCATCGACGCCTTTTCCCAAAGAGCTGCTTTTTGATGCCGAAAAACTGGTGCGCGAAGAACTGAGCATGGGAACGTTGCCCATGATCTTTCACAAGCTTGTGGAAGTGGTCAACGATCCACGCAGCTCCGCACTGGACGCCGCGGATATCATTGAAAAAGACCCTGAGCTTGCAACGCGCCTGCTAAAGATAGTGAACAGCAGCTTTTACGGGATGCGGGCCAAGGTGGACAGTGTCTCCCGCGCCGTCGCCATAATCGGCGGCAACCAGCTCCTCAGCCTTGCCGTGGGACTCAGCGTAGTCACGGCGTTCCAAGGCATACCGGCCGAGATGGTGGACATGGAATCTTTTTGGCGGCACAGCGTCGGGTGTGGCATCGCGTCCCGCCTGCTGGCCGGACACCAGAGCTTTTCGAACACGGAGCGCTTTTTTGTAAGTGGCCTGCTGCACGACATTGGCAGGCTTGCGTTGTATACGGAGAAACCGGACGTGGCGCGCAAACTCTTGGAACGCGCCCGGGCCGCTGGAAGACTGTTGGTGGAGCAAGAATTGCTTGACCTTGGATTCAGCCATTGCCGACTGGGGGGGTTGCTGCTTGAAACATGGAAGCTGCCCCTCTCCTTGGAAAGCAACGTCGCATTCCACCATGATCACAAGCGCGCCCAACACAGGCAAGAGGCCGCCATCTTGCATGTAGCTGACTTTCTTGTAAATGCCCTGGAGCAAGGCACCAGCGGGGAGCGTTATGTCCCCAGCATTGATCCTGAAGCGATTCAGGATCTGACCCTTACCCCGGGCGTACTCGTGCAGGTGGCGCAACAGGTGAATCTGCAGCTTGATGACGTACTACGGTTCTTTACACATGACTGATAGCGGACGCAGTGACGACAACAAGCGCGACGAGTTGGAACAGCGCATCAAGACCCTGGAGCAACAAGCCAGGCTGACATACGATATCCTTGAAATGGCGTCTACTCTTGGAGATTTTCAGACCAACATCAACAAACTCCAGGAGCCCACCGATATCTTGCGCGAAACGACCAAACGCATACAGGGCTTTATCCCCTTCCAGGGGGTATCATACTTTCTCGTGGACGAGCGTACCCAGGACTTCGCACTGACCTTGTGTCAGCCCAAGGAGTTGACGGAGTATCTTGCTGGGGAAGTGGACTACCTTATAGAAAACGGCGTGTTTTCTCTGGCCCTGCGCGAGCACAGCCCCATCCATGTGCACACGCGGTGCGGCAAGCAGCGCCTTGTTATGCATTCGCTTTCCACCAGCTCGCGCACACGCGGCATGTTTGTAGGACTACTGGGGCGCACGGAGCGCACCGTCTCCGGCCTGGTCCTTTCGCTGCTGTCCATCATTCTGAAAAACTGCGCAAACGCCATCGAGAGTTTCGAGCTCTACAAATTGTTCCGTGAAAACGAGTGCCGCTACCGAGAATTGGCGGAATTTCTCCCCCATACCTTGTTCGAAACCGACCCCGCCGGCTTTTTCACCTTTGTCAGTCAGGGAGCCGTTCATCTGGGGCTGGAGCCGTCGGTACTGTGCAATCACACCCGCGTTGTCGATCTGCTGGATAAAGACAGCGCAAGCGCGCTTGAAGAACGTCTGGCAGCCTGCCTCGAAAAACAGCAGGCGGAAGGCGTGGAGTGTGACGTGACCCTGTCCTATCCGGAAAGGGCCATGGGCAAGGCACTGTTGCGCATGCGCCCGCTGCACTCAGGAGGCGAATGTATAGGGTGGCGTGGTATGCTGGCGCTCGATGAATCCACCAAGGAAAAGAACAGCCCCTAAGAAGTATTCTCCAAGCCGCCAGCAAGGGTCAAAAGCCCAGCTTCACCTTTTCAAAGGTAAAATCTTCCAGGTCGAAAAAAAGCACCCTTCCCTCTTCTTTTTCCTCAGAGACCAAGAGCCTGAGGACTTCTGAAGCCTGTAGCGACGCTGCCAAATGTACTGCCGGCGCCTGGGTGCCGAGATAATCCTCTGCTGGAGCGTTTTCTCCCGCGTCCTTTTTGGCCTCCAGCTCTACTTTGTCATCGCAGCACGCGCCAAAAAGCAGCCCGGGCCCGGCATCTCCGGGGAAATAGCTGCCTATGCACCCCCCTTGCCCTGCAACGGCCGCGCTGACCATGGGCACGCCAGCCGCAGTGGCGGCCTGCCACAGACTGGGGCGGCATTCCAAACCTCCCAGCGCGTCCACCACAATATCCACTTCACTGGCCAACGAGACCATGCTTGGGGCGGTCAAATCTTCATCTACAGGGCGCAAAACGACATCGGGATTCACCAGGGCGACGCGCTGCGCTGCAGCCTGGCTCTTGGAGAGCCCTATTGTTGCGCTGGTGGCGAGCAACTGGCGATTCAGGTTGCTTTCCTCAAAATGGTCGCCATCAGCCGCGATGATATTGCCGACACCGGCCCTGGCGAGGATTTCAAGAACACTACCCCCTAATCCTCCAAGTCCCACCAGCAGGACGCGCGACTGCAGCAGGGCAATCTGGTCTGCCAGACTGTAGGCAGCGAAATTGCGCGCATAGCGTTCGGGAATTATCCCCTGCTCCAAGGCAGCCAGGGCGCAATCTCTTGCACTGCACCCGTTTTCGGCGGCAATACGTTCAAGCTCCACCCCAGCGATGCTCGCATAGGGGGCGCCATCAGGTCTGCGTTTGGCTGCCGCACGCTGCTTTATCGCTTCCACAACCTCTGTACTGGGCGAGTCGGCTGTGTTTCGCATCGTTACCCCCCGGAAACCAGGGGAACGAATCCCACACTGTCGCCATCCTTGAGAGTGCTGTCCCATTCAGACTGCTCGCGATTGACGAACACCAGATTCACTTCCTTGCGGGGTATGCCGAGGCGCTCCAGAAGTTGCAGGGGTGTTTCTTCCGCCCCAATGTCAACGACACCGCCTTCGGGCTGATACTTGGCCAGGGTTGAAAGACAACGCACTGTAACGTGCGCTGCTTGTTGCTCTTCAGATGTAGTGGCACTCATTGTAGCCTCCGGTCGTTTTTGCTGCTCACCTTGCCAACCTGGGCTGCCATCCACTCTCTAGCGCCCCCAACCTCAGGTTGTTTCAGGCGCGGCCGCTTTCCCAGCATTGGGGCATTCGCGCCGCAGGTGGCAAATGTCGCATCCACCGACAAATGGGTAATGCGTCAGCATGGCATACTGGCGTTCAAGTGCGCCAGACTCGTTCCAGGGCACGCCAGCATCGACCAATGCCTTGCGCAAACGTGTGGATGGTTCCGGCACAGGGGCGCACCCTGCGTAGGCCACTTCGGGCACCAGGTCCCGGATTGTGGCCATGAGCATTGCCTGAGCCAGATTGTTCACGGAAAAGGCGCGCGAAGGCGCAGTTTCCCACAGCTTGTTGACTTCCTCTTCCACAATGTCTTCCAGCCAGACAAGAATGTATTGCTGCTGGCCCAGACTGATGCGTTTCACGCGTAACAACCCATGCCAACGCTCCCAGTACTCGTCGATGATAGCCGCGCTTTCCTCATCTATCCGTTTTGTCTGGGTGATGAGCATGAACTGCTCCATGTCAAAATATGGAACGATTTCGACATCTTCTATCTTGTGGGTTGGTTTTTTTCCGGTCTTGCGGCTCACGAGTACTGCATCCTCCATGTTTTGCCCCCCGCCATGGCTGAGGGCTGCAATTCAAGATGACACCCTGCGTTCTGTGCAGCGATTATAATCAACCTACTCCCCGATCAGCGGTACCGACGGGCCGTTACTATTAAAATAAGGGCCGATATGCCCCTGCGTCAACGCCCCCCGGTGTATGCAGCCAGGAAGATAAAACAAGCTCCGCCCTCGACTTGAGCCGGGGGCGGAGCACTATGACTAAAACCGAGCAAGATGCTGCTGTTATTCTGTTTTCGATCTTTCCTTCTGGTAGGAGTCTTCGAATTGATCAGCACCTTTTTCTACGTTGTTCACTACTTTGCCAGTTGTTCGTCCTGCCCAGGAACAGGCGCCAAGGCTGGCCAGCAATATTACTCCTGCAAGCATGAGGGCTATGAATTTTGGCATGGCTACTCTCCTTAGAAGAAAAACTGAGCAAATTTATCAATGCAAACGGGACTGATTGCTACTTTAATTCCCTTGCCTTACGAAAATCACGAGAGGCTTCAGCATTTTGCCCCTTCTTATTATAAGCTTCGCCCCTGTGCAAGTAGGCCTCCCTGAACTGTGGGTATAGCTCAATGGCCTTATTGAAATCATTGATAGCTTCATCCATCTGGGCAAGGTTCAGGTGGGCAACCCCTCTAGAATACCAGAACATTTCATTTTCAGGATCCAATTCCACGGCTCTGTTCAGATCACGCAGCGCATCGGTGAAGCGCAACATTTCCTTCCAGACAAGCCCACGGTTATACCAGGCTTTAGCATGTTGCGGATCCAGCTCCACTGCTCGGGTATAGTCGGCCAGCGCTTCTTTGTATCTCTTCATTTCAGCGTGGAGCAAACCCCGATTATAATAGGCAGTGGCGAATTTTGGATTGAGCTCGATGGCCTGATCGTAGTCCAGAAGAGCTGCGTCGCGCATACCCTTCTGATAATAGATCATCCCTCTGTTGTTGTGGGCCAGGAACAAAGCGGGCGCCGTAGGAGAAAGCTCTCCGGACTCAATGACACGGGTATAGAGTTGCAGGGCTTCGTCCAAATTACCTGCGCTATGCTGTTGCACAGCGGTGTTGATATCATCCTGCCAGGCGGCAAGACAGATTCCGGATTGAAAAAACAGGGCAGCCGCCAGCATTGCAGCCACCGCGGAACGCAAAATAGCCATATCGTGTGCCTCCAAGGCAGAGTGTTGCCATAAAAAAGAGCCCCGAGTAGCAAGGCTCCCGCTGCCAACTATGCGTCACAATCGACACGCATGCAAGTAAAGTGATCAGGTTTTGAAGACGACAGGGGGCTTGGAAATGCCTGATTATTGCTCAAAAACAGGTAATTACGTGGGCAGGAAAGGCTAAAAAGCAGTAGCGACAACAAGCGATTTCATATGGTGACGCGAATACACACCATAATTCATCTGCAAGCTGAAAATTCCCCGTCGCCCCTTTTTATGGAGCGACGGGACCAGTTGCAGGGCATGCGCTCATATTTTCCCTCGCTCAAACAGTAAGATGCCGGGAAGAGAGCGCTGCAATGAGCTTGCCGCTGCTGTTGTAAACCGGGGACGCCTCAATGGCTACGAGTTCTCGTGCAAGGTCGGGGTCGGCCATTACTTGGCGACGCAACTTCATCTTGGCAATGTTCTTGACACTATCCATCATCGATGAAACTTCGTGTACCGGACCCGCCTCTGAGGATACCTTGCCAGTATTATTAGCGAATTGCATATCCATCATGGATAACCTCCCTTCGCCAAACGGCTGTTCCGCCGTGCTTCTTCGGGTGCTTCCCTGCGCCCGACAACTCTTTTATCGGACACTTCAGAAAATACTTTATTGTTACAGCCCATTTTTTCTTGTGCTTTGCATCACTTTACCGTGTTTTCTGCACGCATGTCATGAGCACTTACCCCCATTCTCTATGGCGCTATAGTCGCCCACCTTCGCTCACCGCCCCTTCAATACCCAGCTATCCCAAGCGCATCGGGGATCCCCTGAAAACTCCCCGTGCGCGCTGCAGCGCTTCTTGCGATCAGGCCCCCGAGAGGGTAAAGAAGCGCACAATGCATTTACAGTCCTGCCCTGCTTGGGTCGCACGCCACGGCCTGCCATGGTCTTCCTTAGTCTGGCCGGCAATTTTACAGGACTTGCTCCACTGCACATGCAAAACGTTTCGGAGGTAACATGCCTGCTGTAATGACTGCCAAAAAAACACATATCACGCTTGCTACGCTGCTTGTCGCTGCCTTGCTTCTTGCTACGACGGGTTGCCAGCAGCAAGCCACATCCAGCCTGAGTATGCCCACGCCTCCCACGCCATCGCAATTCGTTCTTGTGAACCAGTCCACCCTGCCGGGTTTTTATGGCGTGTGTACGCTTGATGGGGAGTTGCTGAACTACAAGATCAGATCTGCGCAATATGTCGAGCGCCCCCGTTTGAAAGAAGGCTACCATCGCCTGGAGTGCCATGCAGAAGCCTTGTCTCTACAGCTCAGCTTCGACTGCGATCATGATTTTCGGGTATACGGCGATGAACCGGTCTATATATCCCTTTCTGGGCGCACCGTCCCCGGAGCATGCACAATCAAAAGGCTTTCCATGCTGCCCGAAGATTTTGGCAGCCAGTATCATCCCGCCAACGAAAGACTGTAACCACGCAGAAAAAGCAACGGGGGCGTTGGCTCCAGCGCCCCCTTGCACTGTTCTTGAAAATGGGCTAATTCCGCCCTCCGCATGCTGCTCGAAGCGCGCGGCATCACGGATGAAGATGCAGCGCCCTGCAGCATGGGATGAGTCTTTGTTTGAAGTAAAACGGCGGAGCAAGGGAACTGCCTTTGCGTACTTGGTCTCTCACTTGTTTTGGAGAGCTGCCCACAAGAAACGGATGCGCGCCACCGCCGCCAGCGCGTCCTGACAAAACTGAATTATGCAGAATAAGAAGAAAGCAACAACAGTAGCGACCTGCATCACTTTTGAAGCACTCTTTTTCGTTCTTCTTGCCGCGGCCATTGGCTTCGGCTTCAACGCCCTTTCGGGCAGGCCCCTGCTTGAGCCTCTGCTCATTGGGCAGGACAGCCAAACCGGTTCTTCGCCACAGACGTTTGACACCTCTGCCCGCAGGGTCCAGGCCGCAGCAATAGCCCCCTGATTCTACCCGGCTCCGGCTTCAGCGCTTCGCTTCACGCATCACGGCTTCCAAAGCCTCTTCAATGTCTTCTATATCCGGGGAGCTGAAATTCTCCCGTAGAAGAAAACGCCTGCACAAGGTGCCGTGTTGTTCTGCAGAGATATGCGCAAACTTGACGCCCAGGCCGGGTAGCGTGAGCCCTGCCCCCCAGAGCCTGCGCCAGCGTATATGCGCCAGAATAAGGTCGTCGGACGGTAAATCCACCAATTGCAGCCATACCCATTCTTCCGTGGCCAGCCCCTCGCACAACAAAATAAACATGCCGCCTTCCGACACATCGAGACTGCAGGTTCTGATGGGGTGCGCCATCTCCGGATCGTTCTTTGCGGAAATGAGCAGTGGCATATGCAGAGGCAGTCGCACATTGCTGCGTAAGGTCCTGGCCTGAAAGTCCCTACATTGGCAGCCAAAGAAAACATCCGGATCCACCAAGGTCTTCAACGTGACAGTGCCCCCGCAGCGGGGCATGTTGACATGCAGCACGGGAAAGGCCTCGATAAAGCTGTTCAATACATGCTTTTCATGGGATGAGGCGCGCATGAGGCCTATGACATCGAGCACAATCCCGGTGGTTGCATTTTTGTCCAGCAACTCAAGAAGCTCGCGCACACTTTCCGCTTTGATAAGCCTGACACAGTGACGCTCCGCCACTTCACGCAACGGTTCAAGATCTTCACAAAGGCAGATCACCAGCGGCAATGAAGGAAGCTGATCAGGCACCATAGAACCTTTTAGCCCTTCATCTGCAAACGGGCAAGAATCGATAGCAGAAACTGCTCTTGCTTCAAGTGGAACACCTTGGATAGGATAAGCAGATGCATAACGCCCACCATATTCTCTTCGTCTACGGCACCCTGCGCCAGGGGCTGTACAATAATCACTACCTTCACACAGCAGAAGCCCTTGGGACCGCTACGACCCGTGACTTGTATACGCTTTACCAAGGGGCATACCCCTACGTTGCCAAGTCCCCAGCACAGTGCCCCATTCGTGGTGAACTTTTCAGAGTGGACAACGACACCTTGAAGGCAGTGGACATATTGGAAGAACACCCTACCGTTTATTGTCGTGAACAGATCGAGGTTTTGGCGGAATCGGGCGACTCATTGTGGGCGTGGATATACTTTCACCCTGCTCCTGAAGGGCGCATTATTACAAGCGGCGATATTCTGGCGCCATAAAAAAGGGGAAAGCGCTGTTAGCACTTTCCCGTTCATCCGAATACTCTTTGGGAAACGAAAAATTTCTGCGTCGGAAGACTTCACTTTCATATTGAATTGCAGCCAAATGGTGCGCTCCTATCAGGAGCTTTTTTTCTTGCGTTTTTCCCAAAGCTTCATGTCTTTCATTTTTTTACGACGCTCACGTTGCAATCCCTTACAGACAAGGGGCATTCCCTTCTTGTACCCGAAGGTTTCCCTGTATTCCTCTGGAGTGTACCCGTGAGTTGCAAGATGCTTCTTAGTAATGATCTTGAATGATTTACCACATTCCAAGCAGGTGATGGATTTTTCTTTGATGGCCTTCTGGGGATCCATCACTGGAGTAGCGACTTCTTCCGGCATTTCACCGTTTTCGCTTATACCGCGAATGCCTTCGGCCAGTTTGCGAACCATAGAGGTGATTTCTTCCTCTGTCATGTTACGGACACTGGCTTGCGCTTTCACGATCTCCAATGCTTCCTTCAAGTATTCTTCCATAAAATCGCTCCTTTTGTTTTCGGAAGTTACCTATTACACCTACAGTCATTTTAGCGCAACATAAAAAGTATATATATAACGCAAAAAATAATGCAGTCTTTTTCTTGACTGCTTTCAACGTTATAATTGTCCATACGTAATAGTATCAAGTATATTTTATAAAAAAGTTCTAGTTTACCTACAGCAGGCATTTTAAAGCAAGCAGTCTACCTTGCCATTCCCCTGCCCCCTCTTTAGCCAGCAGTAAATCACCTCTGCTTCCCAGCTGGACAATAATCAGGTACCCGGAAAAAAACATACCTGGGCGCTATATATCATATCTGTGATGTTGCCTTATTTACTTTCAGATGACATTTAACATTGCAATCTCTTGGAAGCAAAATACATTAAAATCGGCAACAATCCGCCGACAAGACGTGATTTTGTTTTTTGCAAAAGAATAATAATTTACCTTTCAAGGATATTTCTGCTACGTTTATGTTTCTTTTATTCCTTTATTGGAACTGAGGGGAACCATTATAATGCAGCATGATATCGAAGATCATGGGGAAGCCATATTCGTAGCGCGACAACCCATTTTTAATCGCGACGAAGAACTGTGGGGCTATGAACTGCTTTTTCGCCACAGCGGACAGGCTGGCGTGGCTGTTGTGGCCGACCCTGACCAGGCAACGGCAAAAGTGATTGCCGACGGCTTTGCCCTTGCGTCCAATGGCGTCCCCGCTGACAAACATCTGCTCATCAACTTTCCTGCAAACCTTATTCTGAACGGCGCCTTCCATGCCTTGCCCAGCAAGACCTGCATCATCGAGATTCTTGAAACCGTCGAACCCACCCCAGAGATCCTGGCTGCGTTGAAATCAGGCAAACACCACGGCTACACCCTGGCGTTGGACGATTTTGTAGGACAATCCGGGTTTGAATCTATTCTTAAAATTGCAGACATCATAAAAGTAGACGTCATGGGGCAGTCGCACGACGCGCTTGCCCGGATCACAAAAGATTTGAAACGTGGCAATGCCAAGTTATTGGCTGAAAAAATTGAAGATCGGGAGACTTTTCTTTTTTTGCATAAGCTTGGCTATCAGTTTTTTCAGGGATTCTTTTTTGCCAAGCCCGAGATCATTCCCGGCCGCAAAATATCATCCGGCGCACTGCAAAAGATGCGCTTGCTCCAAGAGTTGAGCAAAGGCGACTATGAGGTGAAGGACTTGGGCGCCATCATCTCCACGGACGTTTCTCTTAGCTACAGACTGCTCAATTATCTCAATTCCGCCGCGTTCGGATTGCGCCGTTCTATAGAGTCCATCAATCAGGCCATAACCATTCTTGGTTCCCGCAGCACCAGGCAGTGGCTGATGGTCGTCATTCTTTCCGACCTGAACCCTTCCGCCAAGGCCGCGGAGCTCAGCCTGCAGAGCGTGCACCGCGCCAGATTCTTTCAGGCTGCAGTAGAAGCAGGGGCGCAGTCGCCCCACTCAAGCGATTCCATGTTTCTCCTTGGCCTGCTTTCCAGGCTGGATGCATTGCTGGGGCATTATATGAAGGATATTCTTGCCAAGCTGCCCCTTGACGAGGGCATCAAGAATGCATTGCTCAAAAAGGAAAACACATTGGGAACATGGCTCTTGTTGGCGGAAGCCATGGAAGCTGCAGAGTGGGAAAAAGCCGAAACCTACCTGAAGGAATTGGATCTGCCCCTGGACAAGGCCGCGACGTTGCATGCCGAGGCGGCTTACTGGGCCTTTCAGTTGTTGCAGTCCAGCTAAGAAAAGACGCGGCAAGCCCGTCTTATCCCTAGTTTATACCCGCCTTCCCCCCTTCCATGGCGTATCCGGCGCATGTATCTTCTTGAGTAGGGACAATCTCGGAGCAACGCCCTACACGCTCCTGTGAGAGGTCCCACCTCATCAAGCCAATTCCATGTAAGGAGGACTGACAATGGCTTTAGACATCAGCTTGCGCCCCCTGTTGGCACTTATTGCGGGGATATTGATCCTGGTTCAGCCCAAACTGCTCAACTATATCGTTGCCATCTATCTGATTATAGTCGGCGTATTGGGCCTGGTAAACATGTAGTACCACTGCGGTGCATCGCGTCGCAAGCTCCAAACGCATTGCACCACGCGCCGTACTGGCAGTGCAAAACGCGCAGCATTGCTTCTGGCAACAAATGCGTTCGGAATTCTCAGCGTAAAAGAGAAGCAAAAGAATGTGGCCGGAAACAAGCATCCGTCCACTGCGATGTAAAAAGCGAGGGCTGTGGCAGAAAGCGGCAGCCCTCGCTTTTTGCTATCAAAGCATTTGCAACTGCTCTTCTTCTTCTTGACTGATGATCTTGTCCAGATCCAGGAGAATGAGCAAACGATTCTCTAGTTTACCAATACCTTTGATGTATTCGGATTCAACACCCGCCACAACAGGGGGCGCTTGCTCCACGGTATCGGTTTTAATGCGCAACACTTCAGAAACCGAATCAACCACAAACCCCACGATCATGCTTCTGATTTCAAAAACAATGATACGCGTGTTCTGATCGTGACTTTTGGAAGCCTTGCCAAAGCGGCGGCGAAGGTCAATGATCGGAATCACTCTGCCACGAAGATTGATAACGCCTTCTACAAAATGCGGCGCACGCGGCACTTTAGTGATTTCCATGGTGCGGATGATTTCTTGAACCTTGAGGATATCCACACCAAATTCCTCGCCGCCCAGCTTGAAGGTCACAAGCTGCAAAAGCTCGTCGCTATGCCGTTGACCTGCCATATCCATGTTGTCCCCCTCCTTTTGGGCGAAGAGCTGTGCGCCGACTGCGCAATCCTTATCTCAAGGAGATATGGCCCAAGTTCTATTGTTTGTCAAAAGTACTTCTTCAGAAAAGCTTGGCAATTGCTGCAAAATCTTCTCTGGAAAGCCCCAAGAGTTTGCCCTGCTCGTACAGAGCCGAAAGCGCGTTGGCAATGGGAGTCTTGGCCCCATTTTCCTGCCCCGTGTCCACGGCAAAGGCCAGGTCTTTTGCCATGTGCTCCAAAGGAAACTGCACAGGATATTCACCGTTGCGCAGCATCGGCTCCTTGCCGGCATAAAGAGCGTTGGCCATGGGGCCGGCCAGCACAGCATGTAAAACCATGTCCCTTTCAAGCCCGCATTTTTCCGCAAAATGGAGCACCTCGGCAAGGGCTGCCATATGCGCCCCTAAAAGTAGATTGATGGCCAGCTTGAGCGTGGTTGCAGCAGGTGGCGCGCCGCAACGCAACACCTTTTTGCCCATGCTTTCAAGCAACGGGTGCACCGTATCCACTGTCGCAGGCTCACCAGCAGCCAGCACCACCAAGGTCCCATCCTCCGCGGGTTTTTTCGTGCCCAGCACCGGCGCCTCAACAAATGCAGCGCCTGCCTGGCCAAGCCGCTCTCCAAGCTCCTTGCTATAGGCCGGGGGTACGGTGCTCATATTCACCACAACTTTAGCGGAGAGCCTCACTTCGGCGCCACCCTGATCGAAAAGCAAAGCGTCCACAGCTTCCGGCCCCGTAACCATCAGAACCAAAACATCCGCAAACGCCGATAATTCCTGGGGCGTTGCTGCAATGGACACCCCATCTGCCCGTAAAGTATCCAGTTTGTCTTGGCTCCTATTGTAGACCATGAGCTCAAACCCAGCCTTGCGCACGTTCAGCGCCATGGCCCGCCCCATGATACCCATCCCCAGGAATCCAATACGCATCACTCCCCTCCTGTGGCTTCGATCTTAAAATCCTTTCGCAAGGAATTCTGCAGTTTCTCAACCTTTTTACGAAGATCGGGCTCTTTTCGCAGTTTCAAAGCAAAACGCTGCACAGCGCTGCTGACAGAACTATGCCCTCCGGCGCCTATTACAGCAGCTATCTGCATAACAGAAAACCCGGCTGCGCGTCGAAGTAAATAAATATAAGCCCCCCTGGCCGGATTGCTTTTCCCTTTTTTTACATCCATCAATTCCGCTGCAGCCACCCCAAACACCTGGCAGACCGCATCGCGCACGCAATATTCCAACCTTTTGGAAGAAGGGGGCGCTTCCTTTTGCAGCCCATCGCGCCCTTTGCCCCTGTGCTCTGCAATGAAGGCGTCACTGCCCAGAATGGTCGGCAAACGCCCCCGTGCATAAAGCGACTTGAATTGAAGGGTTTCATCCTGCGACATGAAGCGCTTGCATGCCTGGCGCCGCTCCGGCAAATCGCCTGGAAACAGGTCGAGAATACACTCTACATCCAGCCATGCAGGCCGATTCCGCTGAAATAAATAACTACGGTAGCTGCTCCAGACATAGTCCAGCCCTGTTGCGCTGCCTTCCTCCATAGGGGCGCGATGCACATGCCGTACAACCTGCGCCAGATACTCCTTTGGCTCGATGAGCGCGGCCTTGTATCGCCCGACAAAAACCTTATCTTTTTCGCCCAGCTTGCGCTTTCTACGCGCATATTGCCCGTTTATCTGGCGTATGACCGCGGCGAGATTTGGCAGACGTGTCTGCACCACCAACTGATAACTCTCGGGCAGCATGACAAAGGCGACCAGACGCACTTGCATGGCTTTGCTGGTGCTGGCAATGGCGCGCAAAAAAAACCGGTAGTCCACCGGATTTGCAAACAAGGGGGCGTCTCCCCCATTTTGCCTGACGTGATACCACGCACCAGGGAATTCTATACGCAAAGGCCTGGACATATTGTAGAGTTAACAAGCAGCCATAAATGGCGTCAAGTACGCCGCCCGTAAACACCCTCATTTACGACCCTCCCCTGTGGTTACACACAAACATTCCCCCCCATCAGCGTTGCACATTTTAAACGCTTCCGCCCCTCCCCTTGAAAGGAGGGCCATCAAAACCACCAGCTACAAGCACTTATTTATGGCAGTCATGTTCCGTTGGGGATTATTTTCTTGACAGAGTTTTCATGCCGCGTTTAATATCCTTGTTTCGGGTGCGCGTGCTGCACATCTGAACAAGGAGAGGTGTCCGAGTCGGCCGAAGGAGCTCGCCTGCTAAGCGAGTATACGGATAACCCCGTATCGAGGGTTCAAATCCCTCCCTCTCCGCCATATTTCCAAGGGCTTACGATGCAAATCGTAAGCCTTTTTTTTGTTTGGGGAAATGCCTTCAAAAAACCTGGCCCCCCACAGGACAGCCCTGTCCGGGTTACCAATGCAAATTGACTGTCGAGCAAAGCACAAACGGCCATTATCCGACCGTTTTGCGGTCAGTGGCATGAGGCGCCCTACACTTTGTGGGCTCACTATCTCCTTAAGAGCCTGCCCCCTTGGGGAAGAAAGCCTGTAACGTAATAGAGGGCATGAGTTTGCCCGAATAAGGGGAGGAGACATCTTACGCTTTAAGAGTCAGAAGCCTTCAAAAACAAAAAACGCGAGATAGCCATGAAATCGCGCTTAACGGCCGACAACCAGCCAATTTCCAGCAGTATTCATCTCCTGCAAATACAAAAAAATGTGCAAATTAAATTATTTACATAAAATACCTATCTCTAGGGAGGATAGGGCGTGATGGCATATCGCTCCCCAAGGCTTAGCAATAAGTATTAGCTACCATTGCTCCTTTGCCGGCAGCGCAACCCAATGAATCATTCGCCATGATCCGGGAGAAGTTCTTGGGCATGTGTGGCAAGGCCCTCCCCTGCGGAACCAAACAGGTTGTAGGCCATGTCGGCTCCTGCCTCGAGAATTGCCCTGACCTGGTCGTCATATTCGGCCGTGGCGGCGATGTGCCCCTTGTAGCCTTGTTCACGCAAATTTTGCAGGAGGCACATGTTGGTTTTGTGGGCCATGGTCAACAACACGAGCCGCACGGAATCACTTTTTGTCACGCAGGCCCAGGTTTGCGGGTCCCCGGCGTCTCCGAGTGCAGTATGGCGGCCGGAGCTGTTATTACGAGCAACCACGTCCGGGTTGAAATCCAATCCCATGACGCTCGCTTCGCCAGTCTGCTGGAAGTGGTCGTAGGCGCCGCTTCCCACCCTGCCCATGCCGAAAATCACGATCTCGCTTGCAGCTGGGGGCAACAGGGTTTCTTCAGGATGAAACACCTGGGGCTCGAAACGCTTAAACCAGGCTTCCCAGCGTATGGACAAGTCTGCAGCAAGCTTGTTGACCGGAGAGGCGATGATGAAGGAAAGTGAGACGGCGATGGCCAATATTGTCAACCATTCCTGACCGAACCACCCCAGTTTGACGCCAAGAGCAGCCACAATCAGTCCGAACTCGCTGTAGTTGGCCAGAGAAAAGGCAGTGACCAGTGAAGTGCGACCGCGCAAGCCGAAACGCTGCAAGGGATATACGTAGAGCAGAGTCTTTAGCGGAATGAGCAATAGCAGCCCGCACGCGATGGCAATGGTCGTCATATCCGGCGCGCCGGCAAGGCCGATATTCACAAAAAATCCCACGAGGAAGAGATCCTTGAAGGAGAGCAGCGCGTTGGAGACCTCGTTCGCCTTGGGATGCGTTGACAACAGTACCCCCATGATCAAGGCTCCGAGATCGGGCTTGAGTCCGACCATGTCGAAAAGCTCCGCGCCGACCAACATTGTTGCTGCCAGCGCAAAGAGAATGACCAGCTCCCCATGGCCGCAGCGGTCCAGCATTCGAGAGAGGGCATAGCGAATAAACGGAAGCGCAGCCAATAGCACCAGAGCCCAGGCAGAGGGAGTTTTACCTGAAAAGAGCGTCATGAACAGGACCGCGAAAAGATCTTGCATGATCAGTATGCCAATGGCGATCCGACCATGCAATGAAGCCATTTCGGACTTCTCTTCCAGGATTTTCACAGCAAAGACGGTACTGGAGAAGCTCAAGGCAAAGGCAAGAATAAGGCGGTCCGGGAAATCCAGGGCGCTGAAAATTGAAATACTGCAAAAGCTAGCTGCGTACAATGCCAGGTTGAATACGAGGGTGCTGACGAGGATGTGGATGCAGGCCGTACCGTAGATTTCAGACCTGAAGAAGGATTTCAGCTTCAACTTGAGGCCAATACTAAACAGCAGCAGGATTACGCCAATATCGGCAACCCGCTCCAACGCCGCCCCTCCTTGGATGCCGAAGGCGTGCAGCGAAAAACCGGCGATCAGGAAGCCGACCATCGGGGGGAGCCCCACCTGACGCACCGCAAAGCCAAGAATGAAGGCTGCTGTCAATAAGAGTGGATCCACGTCGTCCTCATGCTCTCTTTAATTTCAGTGCCAAGTTTTTTCGCCATCAGAATTTCCAGCTCAAGTTCAATCCAAACGAATTGGCGTAGGTGTGGTTTGTCCCTGAACAAGAGCCCGAAAGAGATCCGCTGTTCTGGTCTTCATTTCCGGGATCGAAAAGAATAAGCGTGTAGTTCACCCCAACTGCCAGCAGTTCAGTAACGTCGTAAACCATACCTGTCGCAAGATGATAGCTGCTATTATCGATATGCGTGGCAGTGCGTTCACCATTGTCTACAGAACTCGTATCGTATGCAGCGCCCAAGCATAGCACCAAGTATTCAAGCGCTTTATACTGCATGCCCACGGCAAAATGCCACGTGGCATTAGCAAAGCATCTTCATTTCATGCATCTTTACCACGCAATACATCCAAGCTCTTCTACATTCAAAACAGGAAATCCATGCAACTCTTCAAGAGAAATGCCTAAAAAGTCCAAGGCAATCGTGACCATTTTATTGTAGGTATCCTCACTTACCGGCTTAAAACCATGAGCCAGCAACGAATCGTTGCGGATATTCAGAAGGTCTCTAAGTTCTTTTTCCCGTGCAGCAAATCGCTCCCCTAAATCATCCCCCAGGTGTTGCAGCAGCGAATAACTGCGAAATAGAGGCAGCTTCACTCTGCCATCACGTCCATCTGTGCACTTCTCACCCAACTCAAGTCTAAGATCAGCGTCTTCTATCCTGGACAGGTCAAGGTTACCGCTGTCGAGATTCCAGCCCTGCTGCAAACGAATCTTGGCGACCTTTTCTATCGCACTGTAGAGTCTTGCAACAGCGTCGTCATAATGATGCTTGTCATGTGCCCGCCTAACGGCGTTTGCAACTATATCTCTGACCGTCGCCTGGCCCCATTCCCCTCCAGAAAACTCCTTTACCAGGAGAGTAAGCTCCTCAAAGCTGTTTTGCATGTGCCTCAGCAGCCCCTCCAAGGCAGAGTTGGATCTGAAGACGAGCATTTTTTCAAGGGCGTTTTGGGCATTTCCTATATAATTTCGAGCCTCTTTGTACTTGAAGGAATCCCAATGGTAATACCCGAGCGCCACTGCCTCCATTGCCTTGAACAACGGCTTCAAGCCCTCGGCCTTTTCAGCGGCATCCCTTGCCAAGGCTGCGGCAGGACGGAAATGTTGGTTATTGATGAGGATAGCCAAGTCTCGCAAAGTGTTGATCGCCAGCACATCCCATGGATTGGCAAGGGTAAGTTGTACCTCATGCCCGTTTTGGACAATACCAAGCCCCCCCTTGTCCCTGAGGTCCCCCCCTATATAGGAGTAGTTGCTCCCGCGCCCCAACAGTGCAAGGACAACAGCAGCAGACATGGTTTTGGTTCCTCCGGTGTAGTCCCCATGGACATCGCCGTAGCCAATACCCCACATGGCCATTATTTCAGGAACCCTTTTCAAAAGCTCTTTCACGCAAAGAACAAGGTTTTCCTCATCAGGAGTAGTGACTATTTCGTGGTCCTCCGGCGTGTGCTCCAACTGGGGTTCGACCTTCTCGCGCACCACCTGCCTTGATTGCCTTGAAGTAAAATAGATAACATACTTTGGTTTATGTATGTTGATGGAATTAATGACGGGGGTTTCTGAGCCCCCTACAGAGATAAGCAGGGCCTGCGCCATTTGAACTTCTCCATTTGTTATGAAATTCAGGACTGTTTAATACAATTTTCGATGCGGGCTTGCAGATTGTTGATCTCGCCAGCCTGGACAAGATCTATGCCCCACTTTTTACAACGGGCTTTTTGCGCTTCACGCAACCTCATGTAGCTTACAAACATTGTCTTGCCATACACACCGCTCAATTCCGGCTTAAGCGCACTGAGTTTGTTGATCGCGTTGTCTGCCAGCCCCTCATCTTTGCCAAAGAACCTGGTTTTACATTCTATGATGAACAGCCTGTTTCGCGCAGTGAAGGCAACATCCAACTCGTTAGTCACCCCAGTCTCACTCGTAACGGTAATATTTGCAGCCAAATCCCTGATTTTCTTTTCATGTAGCAGTTTGCTGCACACAGCGTATACATGCAATTCCAACCAACCACCGTTGACAAAAAAACGCTCTGCCTCGCCAGGAAAGGTGATGCGACAGTCAGAATCCAGGTTCAGGAAGCCACCCTCCTTGAAAAGCCCCAGAATTTCCATGAAGGCGTCCCACTTCAGGTGCTTGGTGTCCACCGTCACCGACAAATTTCTTTCGGCTTCCCGCGCGTAATAATTGAGCGTACGCAACGGTTCTCCAAGGTTTGAGGAATGCTTGACCAAGTGCTCCGTCAATGCCCGCGTCTCGCGGTGCAGCGGGTATGTGTCCTTCTTGACAGGGGTGTAGCCATAGGCTCTGAGACAATCGTCAACTTTCAAGACGTCCTGCAGCGGTGAATCTTCACTCTGCGGTAACAGGGTTATACGCCTGTCATTCTTTGTATCGATGTAAAAAATCTCATTTACATTTTCCCGGCAGGCCTCAAATGCACCAAGCGCCATAAGCTTGGTGCCGCCGGTGACATTCAGTCCGATGCGTTTCCCATCATAAGCGGCCAAGGCATCAAGTGTCGCCTCGCAAATGTTCTGAAAGTCCCATGCGGAAATATCCCGTCTGTCGATGGAGATACCAAAACGCTTACACATCCTTGCGATTGTTTCAAATTCCTGCCCCATATCCGCTGAAACAAGCAGAACCACTGTATCCGGTCTTGTTGCCGCATCCAGCAAGGGCAATAAATTCGGCAGCAGCTGCTTCGAAAGGAGACAGCAATGTATCTCTATAGCTCTTGCTCCCACAAGAATCCCCTCCCGCCTTCACAACAAACTGTAATTTTGGAGACTTTTTTTTACACCATATCCGGTACGCGGCGCATGTATAGTACCATTGAACCATCGATCCACACAATCGGAGACTGGACTCATTTTTCCAAGCGCAGGCTTCCCAGTACTCCCCGTCGCAATCCCTTCTCAAATCAGGTCTGTTCCAACGTCGCCGTAGACGAAGCCGGAGCCGGAGCCGGAGCCTCTTAATCCCTTCTCAAATCAGGTCTATTCCGACTTCTGCAGGGCCAACACGGCCCGGCTCTGCATAGATGAAAGTCTTAATCCCTTCTCAAATCAGGTCTATTCCGACTTTTGCGTAGAGTGCGGCAGGGAAATGTCTTACGGCGAGTGGTCTTAATCCCTTCTCAAATCAGGTCTATTCCGACCGATGCCGTGCGCATCGTAAAGCCGACTTACGGCGGGGTAGTCGGGTCTTAATCCCTTCTCAAATCAGGTCTATTCCGACTCACCCATGAGCGAGGAAACATGTGGGCTGGGGGGAAGTCTTAATCCCTTCTCAAATCAGGTCTATTCCGACTTATGCCTTCACGCGATCTGGAAGTAAACTTCCGGCAGACGTCTTAATCCCTTCTCAAATCAGGTCTATTCCGACAGCACCCCCTTGATGAGCTTTCTTTTCAGCATATTACACCCCCTTTTACGCGAACCTACAAGATCAGCCCATACATTGTCTGCAAAAGTACCGTTCTCAACACCTAAATTCATTTCTATCATATGGATATTCCTTGTCAATCTGTCTCTGCGGGAACCTCAGAAACACTCTCATACCAATTCTCATATTTTCAATATATTACAGAAAAATGCCTTTTTGCGCCTTAGGTTCCCGCAAGAACGGTTCCCCCCTGAACATCACAACACCAGATACTCTCCAGCCACGCCGGGCATGCCCCCAATACCCAAAACCACGGCACGCTGCAGGCATTTCTCGCATAGCGGGTAATACTTCACGCCATCAAATTCCTTGTTAATCACCTTTTCCACTCGCCGCTGCATCATATCACTGTGCAAGGGGCTTAGCGCAGCTTCAAAGATGGAATACTGCACCCGCTGTCCATAGTCCTCCATAATCTTCGCCACCCGCAGCAAACGTTTTGAATCTGCTATGTCGTAAGCAATTATCATATACATGGCTACACCACCTCGAAGGTTCGCGGCAAGATAACCACCCCCAGCCCTTGAACCTGCACCTTTCTGGCACACCGGTCACAAATGCTGTACATTCTGATCGAGTCCGTCTTTTCATCAATCAGTTCTATCCCCTTGGCCACTATACGCCGCTGCACCTTCGCGTTCACCTCACACTCAAAAACAGACTTCTGCGTATTCAAACCCATTTCCTTAAGATATTTGTGCAATTTCATCCTGGGCTTGTCCTTGACGATATCATACGAAACAATAGTCAGCATACAGGCTTTCCTCCTTGGTTCATCTGAGCAACAGGGGGTGATACTCAATGGCCTCCCCCTCCACCACACGACGGTAAAGACGCGCCTGAAACACCATGGCCTGGGCGTATGTCAGTCTTTCACCCGCCAATACGTGATGAAACTCCGTATCCATTTTCTTCTCATATGCAGTGATCACGCGCTTGAGCGCATCCGACCGTAACCGCAATGGATGCTTCCCATCGCTGGATGCAGCGGTCTGAGGCATAGGCTGCTCTAGCATGTCAAAGGCGTCCTTGTCTTCCGGAACATCCATGCCATGAAGAGGATCGACGCTTGCAGCATCAACCCTGTCACGGGTGGTGCTGTCCTCCTGCTGCGGTCGCAGTTCAAGAAAATCACCCTGTTCCAGGACACCGAGATTGAAAAGTGACAGGGTCAGGGCATCTGCAACGATGGGGCGGAACTCTTCCACAAGGTCGAGAGGCAGAGCGTTTCTTCCATATTCAAGATCATGAAGAACCCCCGGCGCTGGATCCAGCCCTGCCTGGCGGATTGCAGCATACATACGATTTATGCAGAAAGTGTATAAAAGGGAGAGTACGCTATTCACCGGATCAGTTGGGGGGCGCCGCACCCTTTTGCGAAAACCAAAATCACTGGTAAAGCCTGCTCCAAGCACACTAAAATAGCGTCTTGTGGCTGCGCCTTCTATCCCGCGTAAGGATTCCAGGCTTTCGACCTTCGGTATGGCATCGGCCTGCTTTCGTATTGAATATGCCGCCTCCCCGGCTTCTTGGACTTTGCGTGCGCGCCGTATCCGCATCAACAGCGTGGCCATATTCAGCAGCTTGCCCTGCACTATCCCCCCAGCCACCCGCAACCTGAAGACAGCATCATCCGTCAGGTAAAACTGGCGTTTTCGCAAAGCTACATTTTTGGGCGCAAGATTTTCCAAACGCCCCCTATAGCGACCGTCTCGACGCAGGAAAACGGTATCCACACCCTCGCGCATAAGCGTGGAAAAAGCCTGGGGAGTAAGGCTTACATTGCCGTAAAGCACCAGTTGTTCAAGCCTGTGAGGAAACAGAGTGTGATAGGTATCGCCCTCTTTTTTCACCAGCAGATGCCTGCCCTCAAGAACTATTCGCGCTCCCTGGGTGGTGACGTGCACAATCATGTTCCGCCTCCAGGGTCGCATGGGACTTCTTCGCCATAACGACGCCAGAGGTGCCTTCTGGCTGCGATATGCCGGCGAACCAGATCGGAAAATTGCAGTGAACGGCCCCTATCCGTATCCGCACCACAGTGGCAGCAGAAGACCTCTTCTGGAAGATGAATAAAATGGGCATCACAGTCACACGTCCACAATCCCCCTGCGAGGGCCAGCGTACCCACCTTGCCGTGGCGGATGTACCAGGCAACCTCATAGCCTCTCGCCACCTCGTCCAGGCGCCAATCGTTTGCCCGGATGATAGCCATTTCAGCATCGCCAAGTACATCTCCCACTGCAGCAAGATGCAAAAGGAGCGTATTGCAACAATCTGTCATGGCATACAGCCGGAGCGGTTTGACTTTATGATTGGAAACTTTTTGCATGTCCCGCCCCTTGGTCGTCTTGCGACGCATTCATGCAATAATCCTGACATGGATCGGCCTTAGACGTTGTGAGCAAACCGTTCAGTGCGCATTGTCCCACCCCTAACTTACACATCACCGGGTGCGGCTGATAGTGGCGGCATTTGCCGCACGAATGACTACGTACAGACACTGAAACACCCTCCTGTCTGTGCCGCCGCTTGCAAGAGGCGCGACGGCTTCGGCCTCACTCTTTTCATTAAGGGAAGGCGAA
The DNA here is from genome assembly GCF_055388615.1 of Desulfovibrio biadhensis. NCBI lineage: Bacteria > Pseudomonadati > Thermodesulfobacteriota > Desulfovibrionia > Desulfovibrionales > Desulfovibrionaceae > Desulfovibrio > Desulfovibrio biadhensis. The sequence goes on along the minus strand of NZ_AP042477.1, from coordinate 2,937,795 downwards.
ACGCGTCACCACATCGGCAATGTTTCCGTGTGCAAGAAATATCGTGGGGGAGATTGTATTCGGTCGGGAGGGGAAAAGGCTTAAGACACTGGAAAAAACCTTTACGGGCGGGAGTGGAGTTGCCCCCGCTAAACCGGACACCCCAGTTATTGTTCCGCCTCCGGGACGCTGCCTCCGACGAGCTGCACTTTGGCCCATTCTCGGCAGCGACCCTCCGGCTCTGCCGTGCCTTGGTCCACTGACTCCATGGACCTGATATATTCCCGTGGTGACATCATCTTCAGCCCCTTGTGGGGGTGGTTCTCGTTGTAGTCTTCAAACCAGCCTCCGAGGGCTGCCATGACGCTCACTGCATCAGGTCGCTCATTGACCTTCACGTAATCCCTTCGGAAAGTCTTGATGAACGATTCCGCCATGCCATTGCTCTCCGGGCTTCTCACGGGCGTAAACTTCGATACCAGGCCAATCTCAGCCGAAAACTCCACCGTCTCCTTTGCCGTGTAGCAGGAGCCGTTGTCGGATAGCCATTCCACCCGGTACGGTGCCGGGGTTCCGTCGAAGCGCTTTTCCACGGATTCAAGCATCAAGTCGCGGATCATTTCCCCGGAAACGCCCCCGGTCGTGGCGACATGACACATGACCTCGCGGTCACGGCAATCAAGGGCGAAGGCGACCCGAACCGACTCGCCGTTGTCGCAAGCAATCTCGAACACGTCAGAACTCCAGCGCACATTGCGCTTCAGTACGATGACCTTGCCGTCATGAGGCCTGTCAGCGCGCTTGCCGGTATGCCTTGCGAGCAGCAGGCCATTGAGCTTCATTATGCGGTAGACTCGTTTGTGGTTTACCGGCGCCAAACCCCGCTGACGAAGCCGCCTGTTGAGCACCGCACAGACGCGGCGGTAGCCGTAGGTCAGGCGTTCGTCGATGATGTCCCGTATCTCAGGCAACAGCCTTTCGTCTTCTGCCTTTGAGTACCTCGGGGGGCGCATACGGGGCTGGCCTGCCAGGCGATCATTCAGTCTCGAGCGTGAAACGTTGAGTGTATCTGCTATGCGCTTCACGGCGTATCGTCCTTGAAGGGCAACTGCGAACGCGAGATCAGTTTTTTTTCGCGAGCAGCCTCCAGGGCGTCCTTGAGTATTTCGACCTCCATGGTCTTGCGGCCGAGCAAACGTTCAAGCTCACGAATCCGTTTCTTCATGTCCCTGGCCTCAGACGCGCTGATCACCGAATCGTCGGATTTCACGGCAACCATGCCCCCTTCGCTCATGAGTTTGCGCCATCGATACAGCAGACTTGGCGCAACACCGTTCTTGCGGGCAACGTAAGAGACCGTCATACCAGGATGAAAGGACTCCTCGACGATGCGCATCTTCTCCTGGATGCTCCAGCGCCTCCGCTGCACCTCTGTGACAACCTCTACCCTGTACCTCTCGTTAGCATCAGGTCTGGTCATAGTGCTAGACCTATCTCCTATGCGTTTGCGAGGTGTCCGGTCGAAATGGGGGCTACTTCAATAAGAAAAAGGCAATAATTATTCAATTAACCACCGGGGAGACAGCGTGCTAGGTGAAGACCGTCAATGTATAATTAGATACATAGCTATTCCTTCTGCATCTCAAGCTTTAATTTTACATAGTCAAGCAAATCACTTTCAACGTTATTCAAATTCCTATATCTTGAAAGCTCGCTAAAGTAATATTCTGACTTCTTAAAATAAGCAACCGTATCAAGATCGTTATTTTCCGCCAATTGAACATAATTTAATGCAAGCATACTATAACATTCAATACAGTAATCTTTATTTGTCTTTCTATTGAGAATCAAAATGCTTTTCTTATATTCCTCTGACGCATAAAAAACTCTAGCAACAGAAACACCATAATCAAAGTAATAACCTGGCATTGCATGCCCTACAATCGCACTCCCAGATATTGCTAAAAGAAAAGATGAAGCAACAGATAGAATCGAAGGTATGAATTTTTTTGAATACCGAAAGATATAAAGAAAAATAAAAGCAGAAGTGAAAAATGAAAAAGCAATGAAAAATACATATGGTACAACTTCATTTACTAAAATATTATAAGCCATAACTATTAAATTTTGAAAAATGCATGCAATCCCAAAAAACATACACGGCAACTTAAGCACATCATGTTTTAATTTTACAAAGAAATACCCAAAAAAATACAATGAAAAAACAAAAATACCAATATAAATTAAGTCAACTGCAACATATTCAATAGTAATAGGAGCGACGCTCCACGTAATTTGTACTTCATATACATAGTACAACTCTACATAATACATCAATAAAAAAACAAAAATAAACAACATAAAAACAAATACACATTTAAATTGTTTATTTATATAGTTTATTATAAAGAGACGTTGCTTTTTTTTCAATTTTAGTCCTTACAAAACTATTTTATGAGTCTAGCTTAAAGGCAATCAGCTACCACTGGCTGAGCCGGTGAGATAACGATGCCCCCTCGAAGGAGGCTAGCCCTACGGAATTTTTTCACTTGGTCATCTTCTTGCCTACATCTTGTAATGCCAACTGTTGAGCACGTATCTCGTGTTCATTTTGTTTGCGTATGTACTTCTGACAAGCTTCATATAAACCAAGGAATTAACGGAGGGCCAACGAGCCCCAAAAGAGATAGCCTGTCAGATTTTTAATTCTTCTAAGGCATCAGCGATGGACAAGTATCGCAGACCTTCTCTTCAATTTGCTGACGGCGTTAGTAATACTATATTTTGGCGGTATGCCCATACACATATAAGCGTTGTCAATCAAAGCATGCTCCTCTATCAGTTGCCCTCGCAATTCCCGAAATATTGTACCGATCACTTTTCGCAGTCTTCCGAAGATCACTTCCTTCTGGTGTTTTGTGATAAAAAGGGCATGGTGCCGACAATATCACTTACTTGAGCTTGATTTATCCATCCCTTCATAGGCCTCTCCAAATCCTTGGCGAGTCTGATTTTTTGAAAATTGCAAATTCGAATCGATCTAATCTCTAAAGGTAAGGCCGCCGAGGGCGGTGGTTTAACTGTTGTAACTATGACAATCACAGCTGTAGTTCTTGAGTAAAAAATGATATTTTAAGTCCCCAACGTGCGTGACGTAGGTTTGAGTTGCACTTAGTGAATACTCCCTTGGCTAAATTCGGTGGAATATTTACTATCTATTTTCCTAATAAATGCTTATCTCCCTCATATGTAATTCTATGATCATTAAGCCACCTCCTCAGTCTATTTTCAGACTTTCTAAACTCCCACACTTCTTTTAAACATTTAGCGATACAATCTTTCTTTTTGGGAGGGCATTCACCTCTCCCCCCTGATTTAAAACCAAATTCCCTATCGCAACTATCCAAACAATTTTCACGCATCAGGACACTTGCTTTATGTAGTTCATCAGCGTTCTTTTGAATACTCTCAAATTTTTCAATATAAGCTTGTTGCATTGCGTTCATAACATCGTCTTGAATTTTAGCGCTGATTGCTTCTTCAATCAACTGCCCAAAAAAACTTAACAATTGTGAATTAGTGCCATCCAGGTCTACATAGTTGACAGGATCCCCACCACAATACCCATATAGATCGCTATCGCCCCCACCAAACCCAATCGGATCCTTGGCCGTCCATCTCCCAACCTCTGCGTCATAGTCCCTGAACCCAAACCGCACCAGTCCGGTGTCGGCGTCATACAGTCCCCCAGCGAAGCCGAAGGGCACATCCAGAGCCGAATTCGTATCCTCCAGCACGTTGCCGAAGGAGTCGTATTCAATCAGCTTCACGACTAGGCCATTGGCGTCTGTCACGGCGCGCAGGGAGCCCACTTGGTCGTACGCCAGGTAGTAGGTCTGGCCGTCGGCTGCCATGGATACAGGCAAACGGCCATCGGCGTAGTTGAAGCGGTATTTCAAAGAGCCGTCGGCATTGAAGACAGCCAGGAGGCGCGTGCGCCCCAGCCATAAATACTTTTCAACAATAGTTCCGTCGATCTTTTTGGCGGCGCGGCGGCCAAGGGCGTCGTTCTCGTATTCCACCAGGCGGCCGTCGGGCAGGTGCACCGAGAGCAGCTCGCCCGTGGAGGCATAGGCATACTGCGTGACGTCCGCGCCGGTGGTTTTGCTTTGCAGGAAGCCGTCAGCGTCGTAGGTGTAGCTGGTGTCGCCGGCGCTCTGCAGGCGGTGGTCTTCGGCGTAGGCGTAGGCTTTGTCCGCCACCCCGCGCAGGGCGTTGGTCTCCAGGCTACGCGCACCGTTTTCGCCATATGCGTACGACTCCACACTCCAGGAAAGGCGGCGTTTCCACCAATGGCTATGATTGCTCCTGCCTATTCACTTTTTCGTATTGAAACAAAACAGTTCACTGGATTAATATTCAGTCTTTTAAGCTTAACATGCAAGAATACCAAAGGATTTTTAATGACCAGAGCTAACTAAGGTATGCAAAATTCGACACAAACGCCATCAGAGTCCACCGAGCACAGCTGAATGATGACATAAAAGAGTAGCATAACGACACAACTTTCAGGGATAGTATGTTGAATTTGCATTATTATTTTTTCTCGTCATAGTGAAAAGAAAGTTATATTTTCCCAAGTTCTTTAAAAAATGCATGTGCAGATTTATCAAGAGAATTGAATACTATATTCGCCTCCTCAATCAAATCCAGATCATCGAATTCTATAAACACATAAGAAGGTTCAAATGTAATTTCTAAAGTCATACGCAATATCTCCCTCCAAAGTTTATGCTCAATATCAATTGTAATTTGATGTGGAGAGAGCTTACATAACGTACTCCCTTTGCTTGTCGATTTAAGAATAAGTTTTGAAAAACCATATAATGAGACAAAATCATCGCTAACAACCTCAATTGTGCAATCTTTTTCCATGCCTAGGCAATGCAGCTTGAGCATAAGATGTAGAAAATCTAATGGTTCCCCAAACCAACACAAATTCGGCCCAGGCTCGCCGAATGCAAGATTAGGGGTTAATTCTATAATCATGATATCTCCATTGGCATGACTGAAATTGGTACATCTCGCCATCGCATATTGTTTCCAGGGGGCTTATAGTCCCAATGTGGAGTCTTATGATATTCGTCAGGTCTATGAATTCTCCATTGTCCCCCCTCTCTATCAAAGAGTGATTATTCTCCACGCTCTTTAGGTTTCTTTCTCGTCGGATCGCCTTCCTTATAAGGACCTAAATCTTGCCTTGGAGGAGTTGGCCACGTTGAAGTATCCCCCATATCGATGTCATCCCATTTTATATTCTGAGAAGGCATAATTGGACAAGCAGGGTCAATCAATGTGTCAGGAGTAACAGGAGTTGCTCGAGGGACTGCAGGAGAAACAGGGCGAGGCAAGAAGACTCGCGGCAGGATTATAGTGTCACCGCCAAGAAAAAAAAGACCAAGTGGATCAGTGTAGATTGCAGGAGAATTATCAACAAACCCATACAAATCACTATCACCTCCGGCAAAGCCAATGGGATCCTTAGCCGTCCATTTGCCGACTTCTGCGTCATAGTCGCGGTACCCAAAACGCACCAATTCAGTAGCGACGTCATACAGTCCCCCAGCGAAGCCGAAGGGCACCTCAAGCGCAGGATTCGAGTCTTCCAGCACATTGCCGAAGGAGTCGTAGCTCACGGTTTTTATCACCGCGCCATTCGCATCGGTCACGGCGCGCAGGGACCCTACCTGATCGTAGGCCAAGTAAAAGCGTTCGCCGTTGCTTGTCATTGCCACAGGCAAACGGCCGTCGGCATATTCGAAGCGGCATTTCAAAGAGCCGTCCGGGGCGTAGGTGGCAAGCAAACGCGTGCGCCCCAGCCATAAGTACTTCTCTATTAGCTCGCCATTGAGGTATTTCGCAACCCGTCGCCCCAGTGGGTCGTGGCGGTATTCAACCACGTCGCCAGAGGGCATCTCCACGCGTTTCAGTTCGCCACGGCTGGCGTAGGTATAATTGGTCGTACCGTTAGCGTCGGTCTTGCTGGTGAGGTAGCCGTCCGGATTATACACATAGCTGGCGGTTCCGGCCGTCAGCAAGTGGTCTTCCGCGTCGTACGTGTAGTTGCGGTTGCTGATGCCACGCCGCGTATTGGTCTCGGTCAGGCGCTCCCCTTGGGGGCCGTAGGTATAGGCCTCCACCACGGCGCCGTTGAGCTGCACTTCGGTCAGACGGCCGAAGGCGTCGTAGGCGTATGCGTAGGCGAATGTCTCAGCGCCAATGGTCTCGGTCTTGGCTGTGATGCGCCCCACATTGTCGCGCGTGAGGGCGATATCGCCTATGACAATACCATTGACCGTCAGGGTCTGATGCTCGACCTCGCCATAGCCGTTGAATTCACGGGAAATGCGCGCCGCGCCGTCATCCACGGCAAGGGGCAAGCCATTTTGTTCGTCGCGCTCGATGCTGAAGTCGCCGGACTGGATGAGCAGCCGGTCATCATCATATGCTAAAGCACTCTCGCCCCCTGCATAAACAATTGAGATGAGCTCCATGGTATCGCTGTAGCCGAATGCCAAATGGGCGTTGAGCTCACCCCCTTGATCCAGGGCGGTGAGGAGCGGGCCGTCATACTCGAAGGAAAGGAATTCATCGCCCTGGGTGATGGAGCCGATCTTTGAGGAACAGAGATAGGTGAAATCTATGGGGCAAAAAAAGTATTCATGCTGACCTTATTTTAAGCAAAATTCCGTTTAGCATAGAAAAAAAGACCATTCAAATATACTAACACTTTACAGTAAAGTAGTTATTTTTTTATATTTACAGACATTATTGTTACGCTATAGACTTCGCTTTCAGTTCTCATTTATTATTCCTGTGGTACAAAATTCTGAATAGTAAACCTAGAAGACATCCAACGGTAATCGTTATTATACTAATTATAAAGAAAATTTTAAAGGTCACCTCTAAACCAGAGATGCCCCCAAAATCTATCTTGGCACCCAGTTCACCTGCTAAAAAATGAACGAGTGTGCATATAACACTTTGTATTGGGATATACAAAATACTAAGCAAAATTCCGTGCCTACTGTTGAAAAACACCACAATAAAGGATGCGAAAACAGGAAGTAACCATAGAAATGCGAGCAATAAATCTCTATCAATTCCCAATCGACTATATACATAGCCAGGGAAAGCAACTATCAGTTCAGAAATAAATGCAGATAGACAAATGATGGATAGGCCTAAAACCCATGCATTATCTTTAATCATACTACTCTCCCAAAGATGGCCCATAAACCGCATTAGGACTATAACCTGGCTCCCCCGGTTGAGGTCCCGGATTAATTGGCCAATTGGGCCAACTAGTTGAGGGAACTGAGACTCCACATTCCTTCATTGCTTGTTCAACACAATGACAGCAATTAAAAGACGTAAAATCATATAATCCGCTACATTTTTTCATTGCATTTCTTATGCACTCATCTTTGCCAGGTTGTTGAGACTCGGTACATGCAGTTCCCTCCCTATTTGGATCAGGGTCAGGGTGTACGCCTTTACTGTCAAAGCTTAACGTACTGCCATCATCAAATTTCGCAAAACAATGCCTAGCATAGGGTAAACGAAGTTGCATAGTTCTGTGGCACATTTGATAAAGCCCCAGAGGATCAACCAGACTAATCGAATCATTACCACTATAATCAAATAAATCTGCATCCCCTCCACCAAACCCAATCGGATCCTTTGCCGTCCATCTCCCAACCTCTGCGTCATAGTCGCGGTACCCAAACCGCACCAGACCGGTGTCGGCATCATACAGTCCCCCAGCGAAGCCAAAGGGAACCTCAAGCGCAGAATTCGAGTCTTCCAGGACGTTGCCGAAGGAATCGTATTCAACCACCTTCACGACTAGGCCATTGGCGTCAGTCACGGCGCGCAGGGAGCCCACTTAGTCGTACGCCAGGTAGTAGGTCTGGCCGTCGGCCGTCATGGACACGGGCATGCGGTCATCGGCATAGTTGAAGCGGTATTTCAAAGAGCCGTCGGCATTGAAGACAGCCAGAAGGCGTGTGCGCCCCAGCCAGAGATATTTCTCCGTAATCTGGCTGTCGATCTTTTTGGCGACGCGGCGGCCAAGGGCGTCGTTCTCATACTCCACCAGGCGGCCGTCGGGCAGGTGTACCGAAAGCAGCTCGCCCGTGGAGGCATAGGCATACTGCGTGACGTCCGCGCCGGTGGTTTTGGTCTGCAGGAAGCCGTCAGCGTCGTAGGTGTAGCTGGTGTCGCCGGCGCTCAGCAGGCGGTGGTCTTCGGCATAGGTGTAGGCCTTGTCCGCCACCCCGCGCAGGGCGTTGGTCTCCAGGCTACGCGCACCGTTTTCGCCATACGCGTACGACTCCACAACCGCTCCATCCAGCGTGACACCGGTCAGCCGCCCCAGATCGTCATAGGTATATTCGTAAAGCTTTGCAACACCGTCAAGCACTTCCTGCTTGCTGGTGATGCGGCCGGTGGCGTCGCGCTCCACACTCCAGGAAAAGGCGACGTTTCCACCGACAGTGACGCTCGCCCCTGCCTGTTCACCGTATGCGGAGAACGTGCGGGATTGCCCATAAGTGCCATCCTCCACAGTCAGGGGCAGGCCATTGTCCGCATCGCGCGCAATGGTGAAATCGCCGGACTGGATGAGCAGGCCGTCGTCGTCATAGGTATAGGACACGGAAATATCCGCATAGTCCATGATGGCGACGTCGAAATCGCTGTTGTATGCGAAGCCGAGCGATTGCTCCAGACTGCCGCTTTGCGTAATGGATGTGATAAGCGAGCCGTCGTAGGTGAATGACATGCTTGCAGCGCCCCTGGTGATGGATTCCACCTTTGCGCTGCAGGAATAGGTGTATTCGATATCGCCTTCAGGTGTGCTGACGTTCTGCAACACACCATTGGCGTATGTATTCACAATCTCGCGACCGGAGGGCATGACAACGCGCGCCAGGCGACGGTCTAGGTCGTAATAATAGTGGTATTCCGTAGCGGCTTGGTTTGCTTCAGTGGGCGCTTCGTACAGAGTGTTGTAGTCCACGGCGTTGTAGCCAAAGGTGTGCACCGACGCGCCGGGCACGGTGATGGTGCTCAGATTTCCATTGAGGTCATATGTAAAGTCAATGCTCGAGCCATCGGGGCGGGCGATACCCGTCCGACGTCCGTCAGCGTCATAGGTAAAGGTTGTGATTCTGTTCAGCGGATCCGTCACCGAGGCCAGGTTGCCCCGGTCATCGTAGGCATAGCTCAAGGAGCGCTCGCCTGTGGCGACGCTGGTCAGCCGGCCGCGGGCGTCGTAGCCGTAGGTGGTCTCCAGCAGGCCGGGCACGGTGGCGCGCTGGGGCAGGAGCGTTGCGGGGTCGTAATACTGCGTGCTGGAGCGCCCTTCCGGGGTGGTGACGGTGACGGCGCCAGCACCAAAATTTATATAAACAATAGAATGTAAATGAATTTCTTCATATTGTTATTATTCTACAACTAAATATTTGCTATGCAATCTATCCTTTTCCTTTTTTTGAGTATAAATATAGTACCAATAATGCCCAGACGTTGAAAAGAAATGAAAAAATAGCTGCAGCCGTTGTGTTTATATTTTTTTTCTTAGCAATCTTGTACCCAAACAAAGAACATATTAAAGAAAATACTAAAAACATAATCATGCCAAAAAAATTAAACATAAACAATTCATCTGAATTCATGTGGCCAAGCTGGTTCATAAAGTTTAATATTGCACGTCTCATCAATATATTTTACCTATCTATCTAGTACATAAGCATGACGTATTCAACGATTTTCCAAAACAATCAATCTATGGAAGGCACTAAACAACCCCTATAAAAATGCAAGAATAAACAACATAGTATTACTCTCATTTTTGTGAGGTTTTTACCATATGTAATAACAGTAGCCATAAAATACACGTAGGTACACGATGAAAAGTTAAATATGAAGCACTTAAATACAGCCACGGATCTGCATTTCTAAAACCATCCTACATCACAATTGACATCACATTTTGACTTATCTGGAAATGTCGTTGAAATGCTAACTGGTGTCCCGAGACCAACACCTATATGAATTACAAGACCACCCGTCAAATCACCACCTTCCTCTTCTTCAAAAAAGTAGTAACCAATACCAAGCCACCTACCAAGTCCCACCCCAAGCTCACTAACAATATCACATTCATTTGGCATATCGCCAATGGAAATATTTACGCTTGCCCCAACAAAGCTTAGGATTGACAATGTATCATGCTCTTCACCCTTTGATATTTCGGTTCCTTTTATACCAAGAGCAAAGCTAAATGAGGCACTCGCACCAAGATTAGATTCTCTTAGACCAATAGTATCAAAATATGAGATTGGGCAACTTAATGAATATGAGTATAAATTTGAAACTCCCCCACCAAACCCTATCGGATCCTTGGCCGTCCATCTCCCAACCTCTGCGTCATAGTCCCTGAACCCAAACCGCACCAGTCCGGTGCCGGCGTCGTACAGTCCGCCCGCAAAGCCAAATGGTAACTCCAGTGCAGGATTTGAGTCTTCCAGGACGTTGCCGAAGGAGTCGTAGCTCACGGTTTTTACCACCGCGCCATTCGCGTCTGTCACGGCGCGCAGGGACCCTACCTGATCGTAGGCCAAGTAAAAGCGTTCGCCGCTGCTTGTCATTGCCACAGGCAAACGGCCGTCGGCATATTCGAAGCGGCATTTCAAAGAGCCGTCCGGGGCGTAGGTGGCAAGCAAACGCGTGCGCCCCAGCCATAAGTACTTCTCTATTAGCTCGCCATTGAGGTATTTCGCAACCCGTCGCCCCAGTGGGTCGTGGCGGTATTCAACCACATCGCCGGAGGGCAGTTCCACGCGTTTCAGTTCGCCACGGCTGGCATAGGTATAATTGGTCGTACCGTTAGCGTCGGTCTTGCTGGTGAGGTAGCCGTCCGGATTATACACATAGCTGGCGGTTCCGGCCGTCAGCAAGTGGTCTTCCGCGTCGTACGTGTAGTTGCGGTTGCTGATGCCACGCCGCGTATTGGTCTCGGTCAGGCGCTCCCCTTGGGGGCCGTAGGTATAGGCCTCCACCACGGCGCCGTTGAGCTGCACTTCGGTCAGACGGCCAAAGGCATCGTAGGCGTATGCGTAGGCGAATGTCTCAGCGCCAATGGTCTCGGTCTTGGCTGTGATGCGCCCTACATTGTCGCGCGTGAGGGCGATATCGCCTATGGCAATGCCGTTAACAGTCAGCGTCTGGCGTTCGACCTCGCCGTAACCGTTGAATACGCGGGCAATGTGCGCCGTGCCGTCATCCACGGCCAGGGGCAGACCATTTTGTTCGGCGCGCTCGATGCTGAAGTCACCGGACTGGATGAGCAGCCGGTCATCATCATATGCTAAAGCATTCTCGCCCCCTGCATAAACAATTGAGACGAGCTCCATGGTGTCGTTGTAGCCAAACGCGAAGTGGGCGTTAAGCTCGCCCCCCTGGTCCAGGGCAGTGAGCAACGGCCCGTCATACTCGAAGGAAAGAAATGCATCGCCCTGTGAGATGGAGCCGATCTTTGAGGAACAGAGATAGGTGAAATCGACGTTGCCTTCAGGTGTTATGATTTGTTGCAACTGGCTGCCGTCATAAACGTTCTCAATGTTCGCGCCGGAGGGGAAGACCGTGCGCACCAAGCGGCGGTCGCGGTCGTACTCATACTGATAGCTGGATGAAATCGGCGGAACATAAGAAGTGTTCTTGTCGACCTTGTTGTAGCCAAAGTCGTGCTCCACATTAGAAGGAACTGTCAGCACTTCCAGATTGCCGTTCAAGTCCCAGGTGAAATTAATGGTTGAGCCATCCGGGCGCGTGGTGGAGGTCACACGGCCATCCGCATCATATGAATAGCTGGTCGTACGGCTCTGGGCATCCGTCACCGATGCCAGGTTGCCCCGGTCATCGTAGGCATAGCTCAAGGAGCGCTCGCCCGTTGCGACGCTGGTCAGCCGGCCGCGGGCGTCGTAGCCGTAGGTGGTCTCCAGCAGGCCGGGCACGGTGGCGCGCTGGGGCAGGAGCGTTGCGGGGTCGTAATACTGCGTGCTGGAGCGCCCTTCCGGGGTGGTGACGGTAACGGCGCCAGCCGCTACGTCATCCTCGATGGTCGTGGGTTTGCCATTGAGGGAGGTGATGCGCTGGATCAGGTCGTAGGTGCTGTCGCCATCCTCGTCGAGATAGGTGACGGCGCTTTCGGTCACGCTGGCCAGGCCGCTTTCCGTGGAGGCCACGCGTCGCGCCACGTAAGGCTGGTTGTATTCAGGATCGAGGGCGTAATCCACGTCCAGGATGGTGCCGCAGGAGAGCTCCTTGTGCACGTGAAGTTCGTCCTGACTGCGCCAGTATTCGGTAACGCCCCCGTCGGGCGTGGTGATGGTGGATTCCAGAGCGCCGGCCGCGTTGCGGTCCAGATAGGTGGTCTGCTGCCCCTCTGCGGAGAGTACGCTGGTGAGCAGCCCCTGCGTGGTGCGCTGCTGCTCGTATTGCCAGTGCCCGCCGGCCGGATCGTAGGCGTCGGTTACATGGCCGTACTCGTTGTATGTATAGGTGTAGTCGCTGCCCTTGGGATCGGTGAAGGCGGTGAGCAGGCCTGTGGCGTTGGATACCAAAAAGGCCTAATCCGAATAAAAGCCATTCTTTCCAAAAAGGGAATACCGTGGTTCGTTATCACAGTTGAAGTCTATAAAAAAAGGATGCATTAGCGCAAGATAATAGCAGCACTAAAATTTGTAACCAAGTGAATTATATAAAACACTACGAACAAACCATGAGCAAAAAAAGGTAACTGTTGAAACATAACTATCGTTTGCATAGCCGAAACAAGAACTATGATATTATATTTTGTTTTCAGTTTGAATATTATATTTGCGCAAAATAAAAAAATTAGAAGGCAATACATGGAAACAAAGCGTGAATAATGATACGGTTTGATAGGGTAACTTTCAAAAGAAGGCCATAACCAAAAAGGTAGTAACAAAGGCAGAGACAAAAAGAAAAGCGCAAAAAAAGCACGAACTAAATTGTTAAAAGAGCAACCTTTTATCCCGATGACCAAGATAATGATATTTAACGCCATATAGACGACCATTGGAGAAAATATTGATATTATTATTGATATACAGACGAACATGGTAAGTAGATTGCTCGCACGCTGGCCTGCAAGTAGATATACAGACTGAAAAAATAAATAATAAAGCATTGGTAATGCATATTTATAAATAATTTTTAATTCGATTGTCTCGAAAAATTTCCCACTAAAATAAAATATTTGAAGACATAGAAAAAGAATAAGGGGAGACAGAAGTAGAGATAATACATTATACTTCCTGCCTGTCTCCAAAGTCATCTCCTTGCATTAGGTGTAAAAGCTACTGATTATATTCTACAATATGTTTTGCACATTGCACCCCACAGTAGTAGTATGCCATTGAAACATAGCTAGTAGACAGAAGTGCAAGAGATCCAGACGCTTTTGATACAATGCTTAATGCTGACTTGACGAGTGTTTTTCTTGCTACCGAGTTAACAATGTTTTTCGAATCATGTAGAATAAGTGGGCTATGTTTTGACATTGTTTTGTCAACATTTATTGAACGCTGTAGCTCTCCAGAAGTGATTGATCCAGCAAAATCTAAAGTCTTACTAGTAACAAGGGACCCCCATGACAAGTAGCTCATCATAAGAGCATCATCAAAATAATACTTTTTGTAATACTTTTCAATGCAACCATCTACACACTTATGAAACTCTGGGCATGGACCACGTTTAATAGATATTTTCCAACTGCTAAAACCAGATGGATCAATAAAATTCACCGAATCTCCACCACAATACCCATACAGATCGCTATCACCACCGTTAAACCCTATCGGATCCTTGGCCGTCCAACTTCCGACCTCGGCGTCATAATCCCTGAATCCGAACCGCACCAGTCCGGTGTCGGCATCGTACAATCCCCCAACGAAACCGAAGGGTATATCCAGTGCAGGGTTCGAGTCTTCCAGGACGTTGCCGAAGGAGTCGTAGCTCACGGTTTTTACCACCGTGCCATTCGCGTCAGTCACAGCGCGCAGGGAGCCCACTTGGTCGTAAGCCAGGTAGTAGGTCTGGCCGTCCGTTGTCATGGACACAGGCATACGGTCATCGGCGTAGGTGAAGCGGTATTTCAAAGAGCCATCGGCGTTGAAGACAGCCAGGAGGCGTGTGCGCCCCAGCCATAAATAATACTCCGTAATCTGGCCGTCGATCTTTTTGACGACGCGGCGGCCAAGGGCGTCGTTCTCGTACTCCACCAGGCGGCCGTCGGGCAGGTGCACAGAGAGCAGCTCGCCCGTGGAGGCGTAGGCATACTGCGTAACATCCGAGCCGGTGGTCTTGGTCAGCAGGAAGCCGTCAGCGTCGTAGGTGTAGCTGGTGGCGCCGGCGCTCAGCAGGCGGTGGTCCTCGCCATAGGTGTAGGCTTTGTCCGCCACCCCGCGCAGGGCGTTGGTCTCCAGGCTGCGCGCGCCGTTTTCGCCGTAGGCATACGACTCCACAACCGCGCCATTCAGCGTGACGCCGGTCAGTCGCCCCAGATCGTCATAGGTATATTCGTAAAGCTTTGCAACGCCGTCAAGCACTTCCTGCTTGCTGGTGATGCGGCCGGCGGCATCGCGCTCCACACTCCAGGAGAAGGCGGCGTTTCCACCGACGGTGACGCTCGCCCCTGCCTGTTCACCGTATTCGGAGAACGTGCGGGATTGCGCATAGTCGCCGTCTTGCACACTCAGGGGCAGGCCATTGTCCGCATCGCGTGCGATGGTGAAATCGCCGGACTGGATGAGCAGGCCGTCGTCGTCATAGGTATAGAACACTGAGATATCAGCATAATCCATGATAGCAACGTCAAAATCGCTGTTGTATGCGAATCCGAGAGATTGCTCCAGACTGCCGCTCTGCGTAACGGACGTGATAAGCGAGCCGTCGTAGGCGAAGGACATGCTTTCAGCATCTCTGGTGATGGATTCCACCTTTGCGCTGCAGGAATAGGTGTATTCAATCTCACCTTCCGGCGTGCTGACGCTCTTTAGCACGCCGTCGCCGTAGGTATTCACGATCTCACGGCCGGAAGGCATGACAACGCGCGCCAGGCGACGGTCCAGATCGTAATAATAGTGGTACTCCGTAGCGGCTTTGTTTGCTTCCGTGGGCGCTTCGTAAAGATTGTTATAATCCACGGCGTTGTAGCCAAAGGTGTGCACCGACGCGCCGGGCACGGTGATGGTACTCAGATTTCCATTAAGATCATACGTAAAGTCAATGTTCGATCCATCGGGACGGGCGATGCCTGTCCGCCGTCCGTCAGCGTCATAGGTAAAGGTTGTGACTCTGCTAAGTGGATCCGTTACCGAAGCCAGATTGCCTTTATCATCGTAGGCATAGCTCAAGGAGCGTTCGCCCGTGGCGACGCTGGTCAGCCGGCCGCGGGCGTCGTAGCCGTAGGTGGTCTCCAGCAGGCCGGGCACTGTGGCGCGTTGGGGCAAGAGCGTTGCGGGGTCATAATACTGCGTGCTGGAGCGCCCTTCCGGGGTGGTAACGGTGACGGCGCCAGCCGCTACGTTATCCTCGGTGGTCGTGGGTTTGCCATTGAGGGAGGTAATGCGCTGGATCAGGTCGTAGGTGCTGTCGCCATCCTCGTCGAGGTAGGTGACGGCGCTTTCGGTCACGCTGGCCAGGCCGCTTTCCGTGGAGGCCACGCGTCGCGCCACGTAAGGCTGGTTGTATTCAGGATCAAGGGCGTAATCCACGTCCAAAATGGTGCCGCAGGAGAGCTCCTTGTGCACGTGGAGTTCGTCCTGACTGCGCCAGTATTCGGTAACGCCCCCGTCGGGCGTGGTGATGGTGGATTCCAGAGCGCCGGCCGCGTTGCGGTCCAGATAGGTGGTCTGCTGCCCCTCTGCGGAGAGTACGCTGGTGAGCAGCCCCTGCGTGGTGCGCTGCTGCTCGTATTGCCAGTGCCCGCCGGCCGGATCGTAGGCGTCGGTTACATGGCCGTACTCGTTGTATGTATAGGTGTAGTCGCTGCCCTTGGGATCGGTGAAGGCGGTGAGCAGGCCTGTGGCGTCGTAGGTGAAGGCGTAGACCTGCCCTTCCGGATAGGTGATGGCTGTGAGATTGCCGGTCGCATCGCACGTGAGGGCCGTTTCAATACCGTCCGGCGAGATGATGGCGGTTGGTGTGCCATCGGCCGCACGGTGGATCTCGATGCGGTTGCCAAAGGTATCCACCTGGGCGATGAGGCGCCCCGCGTCGTCATATTCGAAACTGCGCAGGGTAACGCCGGTGGCAAGGTCTATGGTGCGCAAATGGCGGCCATTGGCAGCGACAATATGCCCCGTGCCGTCGTCATCCGGAAACAGGAGCTGCCCGGCGGCTAAAAGGGAGCGGACGGAGTTGGATTGCTTTACGCGCCCCGTGGAAACATTACAAAATGTGTGGGTATTAAAGGCGAGGGAACCATCCGGGGCAATATCCATTGCATATGGACCGTCATAGCAACCTTTAGCCGTAGTGGCAGCTTTGCCGGTTTCAAAAGTCTCGCAAACCGTTCCTGGTGCACAGCCCATAACCGTTGTGATTGTGCCATCAGGAAGAACTTTCCGCACACGGTCCGTCCCCCAAATTTCAGACACATATACCAAACCGTCATCATCAACAGTAATTGCGTCAGGGTGATACAGCGGGGTCTCGGTAGCCAGCCCACCATCATAAGCATCGCGACTTTCTCCTGGAACACCAGCAACGACACTTGTCATTCCATCTGGAGTAATTTTATGCACTGCATTTGTCGACAAGGAAGATACATAAATATTACCATATTTATCAATATCGATATCAGTGAGATATGACAGATGGGCTTCGAGAGCTGGGCCATTCAAGTTTTCCAGTTTATCCGCATATCTATTCCACATATCCCCAGTACCGGCAATGGTGGTGATAATACCGTTGGTATCGATTTTACGGACTCTATGGCTTGTCCATTCTGCAAGATAAATATTGCCTTGCTGATCAATCGCAATTTTCGCATCTGACATAATTGCGGCGTCCGTAGCAGGGCCATTATCGCCCGAGTAACCGGATTCTCCCGTGCCCGCAACGTGGCGTAAAATCCCATCGTTATCAACTTTAAGAACATAAACCGGGGCGATGGTCAAAAAGTACACCGCATTATCACTATCAAGAGCAACATCGCCCGGAATCGGTAATGACGCTTCAACAGCTGGGCCATCCAAACCCGTAAGCTCATCGCCTTCATGACCACCAGCTACAATGACAGGAGCCTCGTCCTTGTCTGGATTAAACCTCATAACCGCAGATGGGCTCAAATACCAATTGGTATAATAGTAATCGCCATTGCTCGCCACAGCCATACCTTCTGTGTGTTCACCCAAATTCCACAGCTCATACACAGCGGTCGTCGTCTCCAGCGTACCGCCATCTCCTTTGAAAAGACTATTGGGATTTGTTGGATTCAGGCTATGGTGCGTACTAAGTGTCCAGTTATTTCCTGCGTCGCTTTTGTTTACCGGATTACTCTGCATACTGACTTCGTAAGAACTCCAAAGTGTATAATCCGCCCGCGTGTACACCTTTGTAGGACTGAGCCCAGGCATGGCAAAAGCAAAGGGCGTATCCGCAGGCACAGCGAAATACGCATTATACACATAGCCCACTCGAACATGAGCTGTAGCATTAGGCGCAGGATTACCATACTGGTCCAAACCATCCCAAGCATACGTTTCTGTAAGATTCGTCTCAGGGGCATAACTACGCGTAAAGACCTTGCCCGCCACTTCAACTTTGAGCTTTATCTCTTTACAGGGTTCCGGCAACGAGTCGCCACTTAAAGGAATCTCGATGGTCTGTTGGTATCCTTCGGCACGGTCGCTCGCATAATGCAGGGAGACATCCGTACCCGGAATGGCCACATCTTTGTGGTACACTTGGTCACGGTGTGAAATATAGGAGCCGACGCTATTCTTGCATGGATTACAATCCGGGGGCGGGGTACCGGCTGCAGGCTTGGCTGCCCCATCTGGGAGCATAGCCGGATAATTGCAGTCAAAAGATGTAAAATGCGGCAGCATGGCGCGCATATATGTCGCGCCCGGGGTGGCGTTCTCCTGCCCCTGCACTTCATCGGTAAGGATGCCGTCGCCATCCAAGTCGTCTGCTTCTCCATCCCCCGTGGCGTCCAAAGCATCCACCTGTCCATCGCCGTCCGTATCCAGCAGTTGCACGATGATACCGTTCTGCACGGGAACCCAGGCAGCTTTGTCGCGGTCATAGAACCCTACGGGCACAGGTAGCCCAACGTCGAAGCCGAGAAAATTGTCAATCCATGCAGCCACGGGGGCGCTGAACTGCACTTCGTCAGCCTCATCCACACTGAATTCCGCGCACCAGGTAAATGCGCTGGTGGGAGGCAGCATGGCCGGCATGGACGCAAGCGTCGGAAACTCGCTGGCGCGCACCGTAAAGGACGTGAGCTCGGTTTCGCTGCCGTCATCATTCACCTTGTAAGCCTTGACATCGCCAGGAAAGACAAGGGTAACGCCCCTTGTTCCCGCATCGTCGGTAACGGGCGTACTCTGGTGCACGGCAACGGTGGCCGGGTTGCCGTCCGGAATGATGGTCGTTGCCGCGGTATCAAAGGGAACAAGCGCCACCGTGTCGAGCACGGTGATGTCGTTCCAGGAGACTTCGCTTTTTCGCTGTGATTCAATAAATCCATCCTTAGTAAAGCGCAGCGTGACTGTGCCACCGCCCTCCAACGGCATGGAGTAATCGCCGGTTTCATCCGTATACGCCGTACCGTAAAGCGCTTCGGCGCCCTGCACCGTAACGGCGACGTCGGCCAGTGGCTGGCCATTGAGATCGGTTATATGCCCTGTTACAAGGGCGAAGCGCGACGCATCATAAGCGCCGATGCTCGCGTCGGGCGGAATCAGGTCTTCATAGGTTTGACCAAAGGATTCCTCAGGTTGCGGCTCTACGGCGGCCTGAACGTCGATGGAGACCGAGGCGGTGGCATCGCCCCCTGGGCCCGTGGCAGTGAGGGTGTACACGGTATTGCGCGTGGGAGAGACGGTGGCCGTGCCCGTAGCATCTACCACGCCCAGGCCGGGGGAGATATTTACGCTATCCGCGTGCTCCGTACTCCAGGTGAGCTCCGCTGATTCGCCGTAGGTGAGGGTTTCGGCCGAGGCGCTAAGGGAGGCAGTGGGAACGAAAATCTCCTCGCCCACTAGGATTTCAATGCGAATCTTGGCTCCCTTGTCGCCACGCAAATAAAGCAGCGAGCTGTTGCGCTTATTGCTTCTGAGAGTAATTTCTTGTTCATATATTTCGTCGTTGCTACGGCAGAAATCGCGAAAGCCATTCATCCAGTCTTCATTAAAGAGCAGCAAAGAGCCTCTAATATCCTTATCCGGCGTAAGGCGGGTGACGCGCAAGGTTGCTGTTTCATCGGCGCTGTGGCTGAAGCTGTCATACGCGACGAGGAGGTGCAGCCACCCTATGGCGTACTCCTTGCTGAAGACCGTTGTCTCTCCGGAGATGGCAGGATCAGGAGTGGTTTCGGCGTGCGGGGCGGCAAGAAAAACAACACCGCCAAAGAACAGGACCAGGGCTGTAAGCAAGACGAAGGCACGGTTTCGCACAATGAACTCCTGGAGAATGAGGTAAACTTCTGAATAAATATTGCTCAACTAATAATTGTATTGCAATGCAATTTTATTTTTTGCAACTAATAAATTTATTGATGAATATTAAAATACAATATATTACATAATTATTGATCATTTTTATTCCGTCACCCAAGTAGAATATCTATGAGTAGTGACTAGCTAAGGGCACGTTTTCATAATACTGAAGTAGCCCCCATTTCGACCGGACACCTCGCAAACGCATAGGAGATAGGTCTAGCACTATGACCAGACCTGATGCTAACGAGAGGTACAGGGTAGAGGTTGTCACAGAGGTGCAGCGGAGGCGCTGGAGCATCCAGGAGAAGATGCGCATCGTCGAGGAGTCCTTTCATCCTGGTATGACGGTCTCTTACGTTGCCCGCAAGAACGGTGTTGCGCCAAGTCTGCTGTATCGATGGCGCAAACTCATGAGCGAAGGGGGCATGGTTGCCGTGAAATCCGACGATTCGGTGATCAGCGCGTCTGAGGCCAGGGACATGAAGAAACGGATTCGTGAGCTTGAACGTTTGCTCGGCCGCAAGACCATGGAGGTCGAAATACTCAAGGACGCCCTGGAGGCTGCCCGCGAAAAAAAACTGATCTCGCGTTCGCAGTTGCCCTTCAAGGACGATACGCCGTGAAGCGCATAGCAGATACACTCAACGTTTCACGCTCGAGACTGAATGATCGCCTGGCAGGCCAGCCCCGTATGCGCCCCCCGAGGTACTCAAAGGCAGAAGACGAAAGGCTGTTGCCTGAGATACGGGACATCATCGACGAACGCCTGACCTACGGCTACCGCCGCGTCTGTGCGGTGCTCAACAGGCGGCTTCGTCAGCGGGGTTTGGCGCCGGTAAACCACAAACGAGTCTACCGCATAATGAAGCTCAATGGCCTGCTGCTCGCAAGGCATACCGGCAAGCGCGCTGACAGGCCTCATGACGGCAAGGTCATCGTACTGAAGCGCAATGTGCGCTGGAGTTCTGACGTGTTCGAGATTGCTTGCGACAACGGCGAGTCGGTTCGGGTCGCCTTCGCCCTTGATTGCCGTGACCGCGAGGTCATGTGCCATGTCGCCACGACCGGGGGCGTTTCCGGGGAAATGATCCGCGACTTGATGCTTGAATCCGTGGAAAAGCGCTTCGACGGAACCCCGGCACCGTACCGGGTGGAATGGCTATCCGACAACGGCTCCTGCTACACGGCAAAGGAGACGGTGGAGTTTTCGGCTGAGATTGGCCTGGTATCGAAGTTTACGCCCGTGAGAAGTCCGGAGAGCAATGGCATGGCGGAATCGTTCATCAAGACTTTCCGAAGGGATTACGTGAAGGTCAATGAGCGACCTGGTGCAGTGAGCGTCATGGCAGCCCTCGGAGGCTGGTTTGAAGACTACAACGAGAACCACCCCCACAAGGGGCTGAAGATGATGTCACCACGGGAATATATCAGGTCCATTGAGTCAGTGGACCAAGGCACGGCAGAGCCGGAGGGGCGCTGCCGAGAATGGGCCAAAGTGCAGCTCGTCGGAGGCAGCGTCCCGGAGGCGGAACAATAACTGGGGTGTCCGGTTTAGCGGGGGCAACTCCATTCCTCAAAATCTCCGTGCGTGGAGTGCAGAGTCTTAATCCCTTCTCAAATCAGGTCTGTTCCGACCACAATGAATCTCTACATTTACGACTCTGGCGCATCATCGTCTTAATCCCTTCTCAAATCAGGTCTGTTCCGACTAGCGGAGCCGGCAGCGGGTGGAGGAGCTGGAGCACCGATCTGTCTTAATCCCTTCTCAAATCAGGTCTGTTCCGACCGGAGGTGCAAAACACTATATTCACCCCGCCGATTTCAGGTCTTAATCCCTTCTCAAATCAGGTCTGTTCCGACAACCGGGGTTTTATTGCACTATTGACGAGGATAAGTGCAACGTCTTAATCCCTTCTCAAATCAGGTCTGTTCCGACAAAAATGGACCTGGAAGAGGCCGGCCGGGGTATCATGGGGTCTTAATCCCTTCTCAAATCAGGTCTGTTCCGACCGAGGCCCCCTGATGATGAAGCTTGTTCTTAACTTAGGTCTTAATCCCTTCTCAAATCAGGTCTGTTCCGACATGGATATTTTCGGCAAGGCGGAGGCGCAGGTTTACCGCTGGTGGTCTTAATCCCTTCTCAAATCAGGTCTGTTCCGACACCCCGTAGACATCCAAATACTCGGGGCATTGCTTGCCCGTCTTAATCCCTTCTCAAATCAGGTCTGTTCCGACAGCACCCCTTTTTTCGTTTTTACTTTCAACTTGTTAGATAGCATGTTTCGGGAACCTCCGGTGCAACGGTTTGATTGCCAATGGACAACCGAAATACCGCCATGCATTTTAAAGTCTATCCAATTGCAATTACACATAAATGCAGTCTTGCGCGAACCTCCAGGAACAGAATTTGAGCATATCTAATCAATTCAGCAAATTAGAAAAAATCATAAATATGTTCTTAAGGTTCCCGCAAAACTATTGTTTGCCCAAAATTTTCCTCACTTGTTGCACTTTTTCATATTGTTTCTTCTTTTTCGGTTTCACATTCCAATCACCTGCATTTTTCCATATCCTCTCAAGCTGCCTGGCCGCACGGAGCTGCAATTCGCCTTCAAGTGACAGAATCTCGTCCCAATGTTGCCCAATCGCGGTATTGTCCAATATACCTTTTTCAAGTTCCAGAAGAAGACGCTCCTCTTTTGGCATAGCTTCCAGCTCAGCCTGATATCTGGCTTCTTCAGCGAATTTGCGCTTTTCTTCTGCTTTTCGTGCAGCCTCAGCCTGCATTTGCCGACGGACCTCCTCCATGGAATCCAGACGCAACACCACCCACCCCATGGGCAATGCATCGTTGCCTGTAATTGCAACCTTTCGGGTTTTTGGGAATGGGTAACTGAGATGATTGGTATTCGGGGCAAGCTTAAGCTTTCGACGAAGGGCACAATTATTCAGGGCGAGATCATCTGGAGAAAGGAGCTCCCCTGTCATGCCTCTCCAGCCTATTCCCCAACCAAGGTTACACATTGCCTCGGCCTTGCCAAGGGAATCCAATCGCTTCAAAAGACTCTCATAATGAGTCCTTAACTGTTCAATATGCAGACCCGATTTCCCTTCCAGAAAAGCAATCTCGTTTTCAAGAAAATGCCGAGAGAGCTTTCTCAGCGTCATCAGCAGTCCGTCGCGGTCTAACTTAGCCCGAAAACCAAACAAATCAGAGCATTTCCCCTTGGCAGCAGCTTGCAGAAAACCATCGAATGAAATCATGCCTGCCGAAATCACACCAGTATTCAATCCCTCCACAACGTTGACATGCCCCTTGGGCGCAAATGTTCCTTTGGCTTTCAGCGAGAGGGTAAGAACTTTAAACAATGCAAGATCGCTACACTTAAAAGCAATGTCTCCCACTCGAAGCGTCCGCATAAGGTTATATTTTGCGTCCGTACCAAGAACGTGTTTCAAAAGCTCTGCATCTGCGAATTTAAGTTTACCTCTCCATTTTGCCAAACGTGTCTTCTCTGAATCCAGGAATTGCTGCAATTTTGGATCTGTCCTGACAAGCAGCTTAACAACCGATGTTCTGAAGGCTCCTTTCAAAGAACTGCCCGGTAAAAGAGGATTCCCATTTCCGTCTCTGATATGTTCACGAATTTCACGAGGAGGATTTTCCTTGTTTGTGAAGTCTAGCGTATGTCGTGTTAATTCCTTAAAAAGACCAGATTTCTCGAGCCATCTTTTAAGTCCGCCATCTTCTATCGCCGCGACCAGCTGTTCTATCTGATCATGACTGAGCCTGCTCTCGACAATCTTCAGCCAGTTCCGAGGCAGGACTTTCAGGATGGCGCCTCCAGTTGGCATCTTCTGCCTAAAAAATTCAATATCTGAGTAGTAGACTTCCCCAGATCCCACATGAACTGGTGTCAGTGTCTCAATCGTGCATTGAAAAGCCTGAATTGATGGTGTTCCCGTACTCATCTGGCCTCCCTGTTCATAATTGGCAGCGTGAGGGCTCTCGCGTAACGCAATACAGGGTGCCTGGCCCCGTCACTTTCGCTGAGCACTTCAGGAATATCACCCTTAACCTGTTGTAAAAGGGTTGCCCCCTCGCCTAGCACCCAGAGGTCCGCACGTCTGAGGTTACCAACAGCTGGTGTTGCGGCATGCCCCCCCCTGCGGACGAGCTCATAAGAAGCCCCCTTAAGAACCCCCTCGGCAAGCTCACTAGGAGTGGGGTGATAAAGAGAAAGCAAAAGTTTTTTCCCTGAATCTTCTGAGTGAGAGAGATTTGTTTCATGAGAAGTAAACGTAAACCGTCCTCTCCCAATGGAACGATCAGCACCAAGTCCTGTATCGCCTAGAAGTCGGAGCGCAGCCTCAAACATCTCCCTGATGGAGGTATCATCGGATTCATACAGAAAAAAAAGTCCGCTTTTCGGTTTAAAGTACTGATCAGTACAATAGAAAAAGCTCTCCCCCTCAACGCCCCCGGTCAGCCTGTCAATTCTCTGCCTAGGGCGCTGCGATGTAACCGAATGCCCCTCTGTATTTTTTGAAAGACCTGGGAAGTGGCTCTGTGCTTTTTGCAAGTCCTCAAGGTAAATCGTATCGCCACAAATCAAACGTTCCAGCAGAGACTCTTCAATATACCGAATTTTCTTGAGCTGTTTGAAACGGATTCCTGCTTCATCTTCACCTATGGTAGCCAATTCCTTTGCAAGGTCTTCTTTTGCACGAGCAGGTAGTGGATATAGCCGTTTTCCCCCGACAAGCGGAAAGCAAGAGCTCACCAGGAAAGGACATTTACTTGCCAATTCTCTTGGGGAATCATCGAAAAGCAATGACCACATTTGGGCAAGGGCGCCCCATAGTGTATCGGAGTGAATCGTCGTGTTAATGCGCTCCTGCCCAATGCCCTCGACCCCCATATGCAACGGAGTACTGAACTCAAGGTGATACGCGCGCAGCTTCATGCCACAGTCTCCTCGCGAGTCATGAACTCTGCGAATAACGGTTCGTATTCTGACGGGCGATCTTCAAGCGTTGCAGCACGATAATCTTCTGCGGTGCGTTCAATCACTGAGTCGAGAATAACTTTGACTTGACCGTACCCCCGTGAACCCTGGCCACCGAGATAGTCGTCCTGCATTAGACGCAACCCTTCACGCAACATCTCCATGTACATATCCCTAAAAGGCTTTTCATCGCCCTCGGGCATCCCGGCGTCCACATTGTAAAGATCCACAATCATCTCAAAACAAAACTCGGCTCCTGCTGGAACACGTTCAAAGTTACGGGGATTCGCAGCAGATGTAAGGCGGTCTATGCTAACCTCTGTCTTTAATTCCGTCCCGTACATGTCTGTGCTTCCAGATTTTTCAATCTGCTGAATATTATTCAGCTCCCCATCACGCACTGTAAGCCGTGTGGGGCCGACAACAAGAAGATCACCTGTCGGTATCTCCTCTGCCGGGAAACCGAAAAGCTGCACCAGAGGCTCTGCCGGATTCTTACACAGAGGGCCAACCCAGTTGCCCTTGGCGTCTTGCTCAATACGAATGAGGTTGTGACTTTTTTCGAGTAGGGAACGCAACTTCCCTTTTATGCTTGATCCTGGGGCATATGGCAGGTTACTTACCGGGTTGCGGACTATGACTTTGTCTGCGCCCCCAATACTAAGCCCCAGAGAGGCACCACCGATATGCATTCCAGTTACAAGCTTGAGGGTACCGCGAAAAAAAATTTTCCTATCAAGTTTGAGCATTTTCATCTGGACTCCCCTATTTACCGCCCTGAGCACGGTGATATGCAAGTATTGCTTCGAAAAGACTGCAAAAATTCACAAAACGCTGTTTAATAAGAGTTTCTTCTCCGCCAACAACTTCATCTATCCCTATTAGCATCCCGTCTTTCAGTTCCTGTAATCCCAGGGCGTTTGATCGACTGGCAGCATATGCCAGGTAAGGCTTAAGCATCAAAAATTCTGCGAGATTATTTTTGATCCCTTTTGCTTCAATTGACTTCAGTCTTGTGAAGACTTGTCTTATTTGCGATGTGGACAATTTTTTATCGCTAAGCCCTCTGCCGAAGTCTTCGACCTCTTGAAGAGATCCAAGATCTGGTCCTTCACTGACCCATTTCGCGATTGTTTTTTTCTCAAGCATCCTGTTCCTCCAAACTTCAGTTGCTGTCCCTGAATCGGAACTCCAGCCACCTGACAAGCAAGGGTAATAGTTCAATTCCAACGCGAGTACTTGAACCAATTTCATCGACTAGAAATTTCTGTATTTTTGATACAACAGGCGCAAGACTGGGATCCATCGCTACGTATCGCTCCAGACTGTAGACCATCCTCCATCGCCACCGTTCTGCCTGAAGGGCATCACGTATCTGATCCATCCCCATCTTTGCAGATTTCTTATCTATCATGTCCTTACTTTTAGCCCAGGACATGGCAATTTCTCTGAGACGATGAAGTAAAGGCCTATTACTCTTCACTGTAAGTACGGCTTGCAGTGACTTATTTTGCTGACTCAAAATCTCAAATTCTTCCCAGTGCATCTGTGTACCTAAGAAAGAAAACGCTGCCTTTTTTGTACTTTTCCGCCCTCCTGTGAAATATGTTCTATGTTCCTTTGCACGATCCTCCTCTTCCCCCGCCATCTCTGCACTTTTGTAAATTGGAAAACGACCACCGCTCAGGATCAGGCCGCCAGATAAGGAAAAACAGGGGTTCATGCAGCAAAATTCCGAAAACTTCCGCTTTACCGTCAATGCCAAGTCCGGAAGCGCATCCCATGCTCCCAGTAAAAACAAATCGTCACCACCCGAATATACAACCGTAACCCGCTGTTCCTCCTGCACTTCCTGATCTTCAACTATCCGTGGCAGGAGATATTCAAAGAACAACCTGAGCTGCCAACTCAAGGTTGTGATGCGAGCAAGAGAATGAAATCTTCCAGTATCGCTTATCTCCTCATGTCTGTAATTTTTAAGACCTTTGCTAAAAATACGTCCCAGATTGTCTACATCCATCCTTAATATGCCCAAGCGTTTGATACCTTTTGACGATGTGGCAATTGCCTCAAAGTCTTTTTCAAAACGATGATTGCTCCCTAGCATTAGAGGAGCACATGCAACTCTACGTCTGATAGTCTCTTTAAAAGCGCTAAATATGTAGTCGTCGCTATTAATAGACCAAAGCACTACTGCATCTGTTTCAATTATTTTTGGCTCATCTTCTAACACCCATACGTTGTATCTCATTGGCATTTGAAGAGTTGGCCTCTGTTTAATGACTCTGTCTGTTCTTCCAATTACAATAAAACGTGCATTTCCAAGCTGCCGCCCCAGCTCCTCAAGACCAATGCATGTCTTGCACCTTTCTCTGCCTCCTTCTTTCCCAGTTGAGGCATGGCAGACTTCACATGTTTGATGGCCTTTTGCAGAACTAACCTTAAATATTTTCTCGTAAACTACATCTGGATCGAGACCTGAAAAACGCTCGTAGTCTTTTTTTGCTACATCGCGTGAAAGATTTTCCCAGAGGATATCCAGAGGATTGCCCTTTTCATGGCACAAGTCCCCACCTGAAAGAGCCTGGAATCCACTTCTTACATGAATATCTCCATTGAAATACTCAAACAATTCCAGGTTAAGGTCATTAAAGATAATTTCCAATTTCCTTAAGACTTCCGGAATGTTTGGCAACAGGAGGTAACATTTCCCCCCACTGGCATAGAGAATATTTGCAATGGTTAGTTTGCATTCTTTTACGACATGGCGAGCAATAAGCTCACTCATCAACTGAATGAAAAAGGATCTTCCTTTTAGATGACGATACGCGCCCTTGGAAGATATTTGGTATATAAATTGCTGAATACC
Source organism: Desulfovibrio biadhensis (assembly GCF_055388615.1). NCBI lineage: Bacteria > Pseudomonadati > Thermodesulfobacteriota > Desulfovibrionia > Desulfovibrionales > Desulfovibrionaceae > Desulfovibrio > Desulfovibrio biadhensis. The sequence continues at coordinate 2,910,112 of NZ_AP042477.1, read as the reverse complement.
AGCTATATCAGCACAAAAGAGAATAAATTTCTCTGTATCCTTATCCGCAAGAACCAAACTACTGGGTTTCTTTGTATCATTCTCATGGTATAAATAGAGACAACTGGCGATTGCAGCTGTACCCTTGGCATGCTCGAATAGAGACACGTCAGGCATATCATCGTACCTTGTGGAGGCAGGTATGCACCATTGGTACTGGCGGCAGACTTCAAACAGCGTCTCGAAATCGTCGACAGGATGCAATTTGCTAGGTCCCGCATCAGCTCCGAGCATATCAAGAAAACCACCCCATAAAAGAGGATAATCTTTTTCTACGTCATGGCTTGTATAATCTTTAAATTTGCGGGGAAAGATATGAGTTTCTAATTCTTTTTCGCCTTGTATTGCTGGAGATAACGGGCAGTACCAGTCATGAGAATTTTGTGACCCTTCATCTACTTGTACGCGGCTTAGTATGCTGACAAGTGGAATCTGATTTTTTCGTTGTCTGCCGGTTGTGGGGTAGCTCTTTGCAACTTCATCTGCACTTGCCCTCTCATGCCCTGATGCCCATTGATCAGCTATTTGAACTATTCTTTCAAAATAATATCGTGGCTTATGATGACGACTTGCGAGGTTGATCAATGTTTCATCTACATTATCTTCTATGCCGACGGACACATTTGAGCTATCACCAAAAATTCTTTTCAATGCCCATTCAGTCGAATAGGCATGAGCGTATCGATACTCTTGTTCAATCTCTTCTTTATCACCCATGGGGACTTCACTAGCCCTTTCAGCAAATTTTCCTAGATCGTGAAAGAGTGCTCCAGCAGCAATACTTTTACAAACGTGGGTTGCGTTCCACGAATTCTGAGCAGAAGACTTTGACATTATCTTACCTCACAAATCATAGTTTCAACTCTTGAACACTGAAGCTAGAATCACATGAAATCGATCCTTCAGCACCATTGGCAACATTTCCGTCTTTACCATCTGATCTCGATGGCTTCCTTCTCAATAGGAATGCCATATCGCTTCGCCCCATGTTCTCCACAGGCGCTGATAGAAAGGGAAGGACCGTCATATAATCCAAAAGCTCCCTGAATATCCTTATTTATTTTTGATCTATAAGAATTGAAGTTTTCCTGGTTCAACGCCACTATTCCCGTATCACTCATGCCCTCTAAAACGCGATCCGTATGAATCCGCTTTTCATAGAGAGCTGTCAATTCTTCCTGGCTATCCTGTATTTGTTCTTGTGATATAAAACAATCAAGGCATTCACCGCAACGGGACTTCTCACAAGCAAACGTCTTCTTAATTTGGGCGAAAAAGGCATAAAGGGCGAGACGAGCTGGTGGCATATCGAGTTCTATGCCCTTCCAGGACAATTTCCTTTCCCGGAGGTCCACAATAAGCCTTGGGCGTTCTTCTCTGACCATGGAAAGCAATAGCGCAGCTGGGTCCTCAGGAGCCTTCAGCATCCCCTCGCTCAGCCGTTCCCGTACTGAAACGAATGGCATGTGTACGAGGGTAACCTTGGCGTAGCGGGTTTCCTTTACATATGGTTGCCCCTGCTCGTCTCGCAGGGACACAGGCCTTGATTTGGGGGGTGGATAAAAGAAATCCTTGGAATTTTCGAATTCCGGTGAAACGAGAACATGGTAGATTCTGTCCTGCCGACGGCCATAGAACTGGGCGGCTAAGGCCAGGCAGGCTCCCATGGTCTTACGTCCACCTGCTATTGAAAAAAAGACCCTGCTCCCAGAATCCCTCGTTTCCTGAAAAGCCGTTTCCATGCATGCTCTGAGAAAGTACTCGTTATCATCCTCACTTGAAATATCTGAAATGGGATTGCCATTCATATCTTCTACGGCAATCACGTTTCGAGATGTGAAGTCGATACTCTCTCCTTCAAATCGAAAATCCTTCAAAAATCGAATGAAATGTCCATATTTTGGATCAAAAAGATGTGCATTACATGCCGCTTTTCCTGAAATTGTCGTGAGTACCACGACCCTATCGATCTTTATCTTCTTCAAAAAAAGCGCATACAGCGTCTCAGTGATTACTTGGGGGGTACACCCGCAAACAGCGAGAAGCGTGTTGCTTGTCATGGGTCAGTTCTCAAAAAACATATAATCGACCTTACCAAGGCCGAAAACAGTTTGTTTGCCAACGTGCACCAAACGGACAATTTCCAACAAGGGTAAAAACTCTTTGATGTCACCTTGATACACAACGTTTCCAACGATTCCCCCGAATTGCATTGTCTTACCTTGTCTGCTCGAGTAGCGGGTCCAATCCATCCAGCGGGAGTTATCTTTTATTAGATTCACTTCTTGTGAACGATATACTAGCCCCTTGTAGTCGAGGTCTGGCTCCCCTCCCCCATAAACGGAATAGAGAGCTGAAAGCCTTCTCAGGACAGCTCTGACGAGAAGATGAAACGGTAGTTCTGTGGCTAAGGCGTTAAAGTTCTTAATCCTAAGAGGAGTCACCAAATCCAGGCGAAGCTCTCCCTTGCCTCCAGCCTGGCCAGCAACAACCTGCATACTTTTTGGTGAAACATCATCGCTCAACACCTTATTCTTCCCATCATATATCGTCTGGTCCTGACAGGTTACCTTCTGGACATGGAAGGGGCTAAAACCCTTTTCCCTACTGGTGCCAATCCCATCTTGCCCCATGTTTTCAACAGCATAAACAAAATATGGTAGATAATTATTCATTTCACCAAAGAGAAGCAGGCCAATTTCAAAATCCTCCCCCTCTGCATATTCCTTTTGGAGTGCCAGAGGAGGCTCAAGGACATATGGATGTGGAGGGGTGGGTGATTTTTTATAACTAGAATCCCCCCCCTTTGGGGCTTCAAACGCCAAGCTGTATACACAGCGCTTGGCGAGAAGACAGGACGAACAATCATTCTTTCTTAAGGCACAAGCTGCCAAGCGGAGCGACCTCCCAAGCATGCCCCTTATAAGTGAGCCTTTAAAGGGCGGTAGCGTAGCCTGTTTTGAAAAACGACAATAAAATTTGTATTTATTTATCAACATAAAATCTCCAATCATTTTAAGCTGTATAGCTTCAAGCTTTCCCCCTGTAAAGTTTGGCAATGTTGCCGCCTGATATTCCCAGGATAAAACTGTCTAGCTTACTCCTGACAAAGGTACGAACCATTTAAAACCTCAGCATTGCACGACTATTAACCGTGCATAGAATCAATATATCTTAAATACTTTCCCCACATGGAGCATTGGCCTGTGCAAACATTTCCTTTTCATAGGTATTAATCATATTCTATAGTGGCCCTAAAGTATTTCCTATTCAAAAGGTATGCTTTTACGCAAACACGACTACACCCTGGCCGCTCCCCCCAATCGCTTATGCAAAAAGAGGTCTCCGTAGACAACACAACGCAAAACTTTTTAAGATATTGTATGAAGTGTTTCCCTAGAATTAGGAGCACCTGACAAAGGACTTGCTCAACAAAACCTACTATTATAATAGTTTAAAATTGCTTTTAAAACATCGGAATACACTAAAAGCAAGTCATCTACGTACTGCATCAGGCATGGAGGAGACGCCAGTGATGGGCGCGACTGGGCTAGCCCGACGACTGCACACCGGCCAACGTTTTTCAATCCACGCGCCCGTGATGGGCGCGACGTGCCGTTATTGGGACGCCTCAACCGCGTTTGTCCCGCGCGGAAACCACAGTCAGGACGCAATATTCAAAAATTTGGAGAAAGAGAGGAATGGGTGCTCATTTTTCGGGATGCGGCTGAGTAAGCCGGAACCTCAGCCCCGTCGCCAGATCATATCCCTAACCCCGGCGGGCGATCCCAGAACGACGGCCGATAGTGATTAAAAGATAGGTAATACTAATGCGGGAGTCAATATGAAAACAAAATGGATCGACATTTTCACAACAGGTCGCCACAGGGATCATAGTGGCCAGCCCCGGGAATGGACCAAGGCCGATCTGAACCGTATGGTCTCGGGTTTTGACCCGGCAACACGGCGCGTGCCCCTGGTTATCGGCCATCCCAGGCTGGATGATCCGGCCTGGGGTTGGGCGTCCGCGGTCCGCCGCCAGGGCAGTACTCTGCAGGCAGCTTTCGGTGATGTTGACCCCGCCGTGGCGGTTTCAACCACGCGCCCGTGATGGGCGCGACCTCGGCAGCCCTCGAACAGGGGCGCGGCCTCGCGCAATGTTGCGGCAGGGTAGAATGCGCCGTTCAGGCTCATGCCCTCGCGAATGATCCGAACTTCGAAGTGGCTTGCTCCGCCAGCCTGGGGTTCTGCCTCCACGAATACACTGGTTTCCGTTGGCGTTGGTTCCGGGGGGGCTGTCCGCCAGCACAGGCAGCCGGCACATACTGCGCCACCACGCTCTGCGGCTCGCCCAGGGTCAGGCTGTCGCCCTCACCCAGCACGTAGGGATAGCGCCAGAGCTGGCCGTCCAGCTCGACCACCACGGCATCCTGGAACAGGCCACGCACAAACGGCCATGGATCATCCTTGCCCTGGGCCGTGAAGAGTTCTTTGAGCCGGGCCTGCAACCGTTCGCGCAGCTGCATGAAGTCGCCATCCAGCGCCTCGCGCAAGCGCGCCGGCTCGCACAGCCCAAGCGGCCCCAATCGGGCCAGCAGGGCTTTAAGATTCATGCGACACCTCCAGTTTGCGGCCGTCCACGGTTACCACCCGGCGGCCGTTTGCCGACACCGCAAAAATGTGGGCGGGGTTGATGTCCAGGCTTTTGGCCGCCTTCTCACGAGTTGCGATTTCCTCCTTGCCAAGGCCATCCCGCCAGGAAGCCGGCTTGTCGGCAGCCTGTTCGTTGGTCTCGTTCTTGGTGTCCTTCGCCATCACTGCACCTCACAGGGGTTAATTTTCCGCGCTTGACGCGCCGTTTGTTTCGAGGTTTATTGCATGTGCGGGACTGAACCTGAGCCCGGAAAACTTTCCGGCCCACGTCCGCCCCTTTGTTCCTGAATCAAAACGCTTCGATTAAACGGGCATTTAACGGGCTGTATTGCACGAAAGGGCAAACTGGCGGCCCCGAGGTAGGGCGTCCAGGCATTCGCCATTCTGGCGGCCATTTCGTGCATTTTCCGTGGTTGCATTTTTCCCCGGCAGTGTTATTTTCTTTTAAAGGCCGCCGCGACTCGTCAGCAAAGTCGCTATGAGATGATACGGGTCCAGCGTTTGCTGCATCCGGCCCGGCCGCACCAGCGGTAATCGGGGGCGGGGACGGAGCGCACCCCCGCGGCGGTCATATTTTCCCCTCAAGAATTTCATAGCGCTTCTCATCACGCAGCCCCTCAGCCTGCTCCTGCCGGCCAGTTTGCACCCAATTGTGTCTGGTGCGCACTTTTTTGTCCTTATCTCTCAACTTGATCGGAAGCACCCCGAGGTGTCCCGGCTTCCCTCCTGCGGGTTCAAATACAAACAACAACGCGTTTGCCCCCTTCTCCAACAACACAGCTTTAGGGCGTGCAAGGTGGTCTTGAATGTTGATCACGTCTTCGAGGGGGACGCCTTTATTGTCCGGCGCCTTATGCCCCCGCTTGCCGGTTGTGCCGGCCTGAGAGAGAAAATGGCGGACGCGTTTATCCGAAATACCGATTTCCCGAGAGACCGGCGTTAATCCACGGGCCTCCAGTTTTTCCATAAGAGATGGGGCAAGCTGTCCCACCGTGCGCCATTTTTCAGCTGTGACAAGGCCCTCAAGCCACGTGCGGTTTCGTGCCTTCTGGGCCGCGTCCATAACCGCCTCGCTTGTTGTCCGTGGCTGTTCGATGGGAATCTCGCCAGGATGGCGCATCTCCCAGTTTTCCATGTAGGGCAAAGAGACGCAACCGCAGTTTGCGGCGTGCCCCACCGGTTCCAATCCACGCGCCCGTGATGGGCGCGACGTCCCGGTCCGGACATGCGGCCTGGACCAATGCAGTTTCAATCCACGCGCCCGTGATGGGCGCGACTTCCATAATTCATAATTAAAAATGCAAATAAAATGTTTCAATCCACGCGCCCGTGATGGGCGCGACAGGCAGGAAGTCCCTATGAATACCGCAAGGCCAAGTTTCAATCCACGCGCCCGTGATGGGCGCGACCAGGCAGCCTGGGCAGGTCATAGGTGAAGTCCCCGTTTCAATCCACGCGCCCGTGATGGGCGCGACCTATCGCCACGCCCCAACATACAGAGCCTGTGCAAGTTTCAATCCACGCGCCCGTGATGGGCGCGACCTGGCATGTTGATTTCAGGACCAGGCTCTATACGGTTTCAATCCACGCGCCCGTGATGGGCGCGACCAGCTCCGACTGGACCAGACTGATAACAGCTGCGGTTTCAATCCACGCGCCCGTGATGGGCGCGACTCCAGCAAAAATCGTCCAGGCCGCCAGCAGATAGTTTCAATCCACGCGCCCGTGATGGGCGCGACCTGCGGTTGGCGGTCCAGGTCAGCGCCGCCTCAAGGTTTCAATCCACGCGCCCGTGATGGGCGCGACTTGGAGGGGGTGGAGGTGGCTATTTCAACGGATTGTTTCAATCCACGCGCCCGTGATGGGCGCGACCCGTCGATCCACTGCCAGACGTTGCCCCAGAGGCCGTTTCAATCCACGCGCCCGTGATGGGCGCGACTTGTGATGGAAGAATCAAAGGTCGATCCGACGGCGGTGTTTCAATCCACGCGCCCGTGATGGGCGCGACTTCACCCTGGGGCATGCCGAAGCGGCTCTATCTGGTTTCAATCCACGCGCCCGTGATGGGCGCGACAGGTCACGGACGACCCTCGCGACCCCGGCGGCCTGTTTCAATCCACGCGCCCGTGATGGGCGCGACTGGCGCTACTACCACGAAAAGCTCCACCAGTACGTTTCAATCCACGCGCCCGTGATGGGCGCGACCGCTGCTCCCCAAAAACGCTTGGGGCAACGCTTAGCAAGACTAAATACGCGAACCTCTTTTGGTTGCCTGTTGTACGATATATCTCTTACATACGCTACTATGACACATATTTATGGATTCAAAGAACTTTCGACTCTTCCCAGTAAAACAAGAAAAATTTGGGCGCTTCAGGTTCGCGCTCAAATCAAAAGCACTCCCTCTGGATTATAGCCTTCCTTCGCGCCCTGGTGCTCCACTCTGCGCTGCCAATTTTTACCAAGGAAATAGAAACGCAACGAGTCCGTCTCCGGATTAATGGTCTCTAAAAGATTCAATTTCAACTGCTGCCATTGTGCTGGTTCCAGCAGGCATTCAAACACCGAAAACTGCACACGCTGCCCCTTGTCTTCGCATAGTTTTGCGACCTTACGGAGCCGCTTCCTACCTGCTGCCGTTTCCGTATTCACATCATAGGATACAACCACCAACATTTCCTCTCACCTCCAGACAAAAGGGGGATATGCATCAAGATCGCCCCTGATGGTACGCGCAAGGAGAACGGCCTGGGCATGCGGAATAAGACCAAGTTCAATCTTCTCTTTTAAAAAAGGGTGTTTTACGCATACCTCTCGTTTACGGTCCTGCCACAAGGTAATGAGTCGTTTTCTTGCCTCGTCGCAGAGGACTATGCCACCGCTTTGCGTTGTCTTGAAATCCTTAGCCGTGGTCTGTTTCCTGTTAATGCAGGAAAGTACAAACCTGTCCACCATGTACGGTCGCAGTTCCTCCATAAGATCAAGCGCAAGACTGGGGCGCCCCGGCCTGTCCTGATGCATGAAACCAAGCTGCACATCCAGGCCGACAGCTTGCAACGCCGCGCTTACGTCATGTGCGAGCAAGGTATAGAAAAACGAGAGTAAGCAATTGATGTTATCCAAAGGGGGGCGCTTGTTTCTACCGGAAAAACAAAAATCCTTTTTCTGATGCAGTACGAGATGGTCAAACACGCGAAAATACGTGGAGGCTGCTTCTCCCTCTATCCCGATGAGGCTGCTGACATCAGGTGTGCCGGCCAACCCTTGAGCCAGAGCCGCGATACGTGAGGAAGCATCGCGCAGAAGTTCCTTGTTGGCAGTGTCGTCTCGATCCCGGGCCGCTCGAAGAAGCAATGTTTGAGAGTTGCGCAATTTGGCTAGAACAAACGAACGGGCATACCCTGCAGCACGTTCCGGAGCATCTGCGATGCGGAACTGCTCGCGACGGAGCGTGATATTACCGGAAACCGGACCACGAACCGTTGCAAGATAGCGTCCTGAGCGAGAGAGAAACGTCAGCAGGGTACCATTTTCCGCAAGCGCATGCATCAGAGGCGGACTGGCACCCACACTGCCCCAGCATACGACACCTTCCAGGGTGTGCAGGGGCAAGGATAATACACGCTCGCCTTCAATGCTCACATGCAGGGTTTCATTTTTTTTCGAAAGATAAGCACCAAAGGTAGTAACATACAAAGTATTCAGCATTCGTCGCATGGTGGCGCCTCTTTGCGGATATCATCCATAATGTCATTGCAGTACCGTATGGCGTTGGCCTTGCCTATGCGCGGCATACAAATGTGTTCTAACGAGCACGCTGTACATTTTTTACTCAATACAGGCTTTGGTAAATCCTCCATGGCCAGGAGCTCATGAAGTTGCACAGCATTTTTATAGGTTTTTTCCCGTAAGGTGGCGTCAAAATTAATGGACAGACGACGTCTGGTCTTTCCAAAGAACAATGCGCCTTCCGGAATCGAACATCCGAGCATTTCCTCAAGACACAGGGCCTGGGCGCAAAGCTGGGCGATGTAGCCCTGCTCTCTACGCAAACGCCCGTTTTTGTATTCCACGGGAAAGGGGCGCCACAATCCTTTCAAGCCTGGCACTGTGACCGCGCCGGAATCCTCCGACGTAGCGCGGTGAAATTCCACCACGTCAGCAACGCCATAAAGACCCAAAGCCTTACTTCGCAACGGCAAGGCACGGGCAATACGAATATCCCCACGGGATTCGCATGCAAAAACATTATCCGCCGTCTGGTGCAAATGCCGGCCGTCAACGGTGGCTATGCTCTCGGCCCAGGCCTTGTCGCGGTGAACAAGAACCACCCGACGCTCGCAATAGAGCAGATGCGCCAGGGCCGAGAGCGGATATTCTCGCTGCATTCGCTTGCTACGCCACCCAGTCTGAAACGCTGACATTGGGCGGGCAAACCTTTTGTAGTTCATCAAGCGAGGTAATGGAGTAATCTGCGAAACTTCGAGGCGTATCAACCCCTTCGCGCAGTGCGACATTCACTAGGTCGAACAACTTGCCGGCGGGTGCATTGCCTAGTGCGGATGCATGTTCAAAGGCAAAGGCATGGCGCGCGCGCATAAGTCCCCGCGCAGCAGAACGGTCTATATCAAACATATTAGCAAGGGCTTGTTTCAAAACGTCGAGATCGTCCGTGGAGAACCCCGTTCCCTTTTTGCCTGCGGCAGCGAAAACAGGATTGATAAATACATGGGCGGCATACAGCCCATAAGCCACTGTGTGCTTGCGTCCCATTTCGGTTCGCGCGGTGGTTTCGGATGTTTTTCTCTCTGTGGTGTAGGCCACGCGGGTAATGCCGTGCTCCGTATTGAGAACACGATCGCAAGACCTGGCAAATGTGACCTGCACAGGTCCCTGAACCTGCCCACAGTTGAAGTCAGTTGTACTCATCACGGCGCCAAAGGCTCGTACATCAAAGAAGTTTTCACACATCCACTCCCGCGCCTTGGAAACGTCGTTGCTGTCACTCTTGCTGCCTTTGGCTTTGAGCTTCAGGTTGTCATAGGGCATGCGCTGCCGACTTTCCAGGCTGTGCCCCTGCAGGATGAAAATATCGTACCCTTGTTCCACTGTACCGGATTGCGACTTAAGGGCATGCACATAATTTCTGATCTTACGCTTAAGACAGACATCCGATACCAAGCCTTGGAAAGTTTCAGGATCAAAACGGGGAGTGTTGTCAAAATCGGGGTCACCATTGGGATTACCGTCTTTGACGTCGAAGAGGTAGAGAATGTCAATACGATTGTCGATGCTAGTAGTCATGGTATGCTCCTTTTATGTATCCTGGCTGGTGACAATGTCGGTTTCAGTCGCTTTGCCGTTCTCATTGAGAGCTGCGGTTTTGGCCTCTTTCTTCTCTTTCGCTATATGTGCCTGGCGCAAGTCATCCGCTTTCTGGTGGTGATAGCCGATGATAAAGCGCCCCTGCTCTTCCAGGCTGAGACGTTTGGGATAATTCCCCCCCTTTGCGCCGAGAAGTTCGATGAGTTCGCTGATTCTGTTCGTAATGGCGACTTGCGCACTTCTCTTATCCCTACGCAGGCGCTTGAGGTGGGCATGGCTCAAATCCTCGAGCCGCTTGAAAGCCAAAAGCGGATATGTGGACGCAGTTGAGAAGTACCTGTCCCCCACGGTGACATTCACCCTGCCTAAGGCTTCGTATTGCAGGTTTTCATAGACAGCCAACAACCTGCCGCAAATGTACCCCGTGTCGGTTTGATTCCAGTCCAGATCCTTGGTCATGAGTGGCGCTCCTTGTTGCTGATATGTTGCGATGTCGTTGACGCACAGACGTATGAGTCCCACCCGAGGGGCGTAAACCCTGTTGCTTCTCTGCTCCCTACGCACACGAGCCAGGGCAGCAGCCAACACATGACGCCCCAGAGGCTGACCGAACAGGGCGCGTTTGCAGAGCTGCAACTGCTGTTTTTCACGTTTCTTGTCGGGCTTGTTCTGGTCATGTGCGCCACTCACTCTTGCCCGGGGCAAGATGGCGTTCACCAGAGTGTAGATGCCAGGCGGAGGCGTGGGTTCCAGCGGGGTAAAACAGTTTGGAACCTCCAGTTCCTGGAACCAGTTGGCCACGTTACGACGCACGGTCTTCAGATTTTCAAAGTGCCAACTCTGGACAACCAAGCGCCCCCCGTTGGCAGTAACACCCAAAAGATAAAAGATATTATTCAGTTCCTGCTCGGGCAGAGCACCTCCATCTTTCCAAGGAGCGTCCAGGAGTTGTTTGACATTGACCGGATCCGGGGCTTCGATAAGCGCCATAAGGTCCTGGTCCTGAGGTTCCTTGGTCCAGAAGAGTAAGGCCAAGGCACCGACATCGCGGCGCGTGTGGAGCATTGCCTCGTGACTGCGCCCCTGATGGTGCAAGCCCTTGCGTAGCAGGTCGTTCAAAGCCAGCACATATCCCCTGGCAGCAAGGGGCAGCATCGGACTATTGGCATTCTTGTCCCACCCGTATGAGCAAAAGGAGGATTTATCAAAAGACATGAGGGATACGCCGCTAGCTTGCCCACCGAGGCTGGTTGCGCCTTTAATGGTCTCATGGGTTACGGCCAAAGTGCCCTTTTCCCCGGTGAGCAGACAGTACCCCTCGCGCCCTTTGGCGTGGCGCTCCTTGAACAAGCGCAAATAATACTCACGCCACCAGTCCATAACACTCGCGCGGTGAGTTACTGGCCCGCCTGGATTATCAGGATCGATGTGCTCTGGCCTGACGCTCAGGCAAGCAAGTTCCCCAGCGCCAGGCTTCATTTTTTCCATATTAGAGCGAGCCTTTTCCAGCGCATCTTCGTCCTCATAAAACCGCAAACAGGCAGCCAGGGCAGGATCACCCGTCTCCTGCGCTGCCTGCCGGAGCAAGGCCTTAAACCCAAGGGAATCCTTATCGCCCTCAAAATGCTTGCGATGCTTTTCCAGGTCAGCCTCCTTACTCCAGGCACCCAGGCGTGGCCCCAGCACATAGGATAACGCATCGCACCCCAACAGAGGATACACACCACTATTGCGGTTTACTGGGGAAACTGGAGCAAGCATAGTGTCCGCAATTGTATGCACTACCTCCTTGCCTTTGCTCATGTTTCTGACAGTGCGTTCGTTAAGCGTAATGCCAAGAAATCGTCCGGTGGCATGGATTTCCAGCAAATAGCGGACAGGGCGTTCCTCAAATGCCGGTTCTGCAAGCTCCCGGGCCAAATAAGTATGTGCGTAATCGTTTAGTGGCTGTACGAGCATGCCAGCACCCTCCTGCGGAGTTCAGGATCCGCGATAACGTCGTCCACACGGGTGTTGATACGCCCCTGCTTGAGGAGAGCAGGAAAGAATACGGCTTGGTGTTTTTGTTTGTGCGGGTCGAAGATGATATCGTACAACATTGCCCCCAGATCCATATCGATGGGGAGCGGAGAATCTTCGGGTTCGGGTGGAGAGACCTCGGCGGCGAACTCCCTGCACCCTAAATAGGGGCGCTTATAGCATTGCCCTTTCTCCACACGCCGCTCGATCATCGCCTTATACTTCTGCGGTGTGTTTTCCCCATTTGGCTTGTAAACGATGGGAACAGCCTCGATGATGTAGGCTACATCCTTGAGCGCTTGAGAATTACGTTGGGTGACATCTTCACTTCCTGCTCCAGCAGGCCTGGGGCTGTAGTTGGCATCCGGGTCCACCATCCACCCTTGCACGCCTTTTTTACCCTTGACTGGCGTTTTACTCTGGAGCTCATTGCGTTTGAGCGCTATATACCGAATTGGGCGCAATACCTCGATGGCCGTGATGTGCCATCGCATTTCAGGTTTCCAAAGGATACTGTCCAGTACCCCCCTGGCACTGGACGGTGTGGGAGCCATGTAAGACAGCCTTTCCACCTTGGCTGCGGGGCTAGTGAACAACGCAAGGGCTCCGCTGACCTTGACACGAATACTGGCCGGATCGTTTCCAGTCATAGCACCTCCTGTTTATTGACTCCTAATATAACGATAAAAACACTTTGGCCAAACATAGCCTTTGGCGTATTTCGTGTCAACAATATATATCATTTAAACGGGATTAAATCGAAAAGAGTGGGGACGAAAAATACAAAGCTATAAGGCATTGTGTTAAAGGTATATTGTACTCCGAACATGTTTCAATCCACGTCCCCACACTGCGGCATATACAAGCTGCGAGAGCAGGAGGCAATGCGGCATTTTCAGACAACGTGACTTGCTGCACTCAGGTGCGCTATCCGCAAGCCGATGTCAGCAAAATAGCAATCTTCCTGTGCACGCCAGAGATCCGCATCTTCCCGAACCAGAGAGACCAGCCCTAGCGCATAGGCTTCGGCAAATTCATTGGGATAGAGCCCCACTTGATAGCGCTGGAGCCTACGCAACAGTTCACGTGAGATATGTTGCGTATGCGCTGCTTCATCGAGCAAAGACTTGCCTTCTTCACCATAGGGGATGAGCACGCCTCGGGTCCTGTCCTGGATCATTTCAAAAGCGCTACTCACTTCCTTAAAATTGAACCCCTTGCGTAAGGGTTGAATAGACTGTTGATCCTGCCCAAGTTGGTAAAGTCTGTTAAAATACTCGCGTACATGGTCGGGATCGTGCAGCGAAAGCGTCCTGTTCTCTGCATTACAAAGGGTTTGTGTCACACTTGTTTCCTGTCTGCAGGGATTACCGGAGTCCTCAGGATGAAAGACGATCAGCTTCCCGGCAGGCGCACCGGTTTGGGCAGTAAGAATCCCCTCTCTGTCGCAACGCCCCGCCGCCTGGACAATACTATCAAAGGGGCCCATAGCCCGCATAACAACAGGCAAGCTTATATCCACCCCCGCTTCTATAAGTTGCGTACTGACAATATGGCACGCTTCACCCCGCTCCAGCGCCATATGGATCCGCCTGAGGCACTCCTCTCTATGGACAGGGCACATTCTGGTAGAAAGATGCCATACCCCTTGCACTCCCTTTTGCACCGATGTTTCGTAAAGCTCACGCGCCTGACGTTTGGTATTGACGATGCACAACGCCTGCACATGGCTGGCCAGCTCCTGGGCTTGACGTTCGCAAGACCAGACTTCACCTTCCTGTGGCCAGACAGGGGGCGCTACCCGTTGTAGCCTGCGTTGCAAATCGCGTTGCATTTCAGGTGGGATTATATGTGCGATGGTGCCTGGCTCCCAACGACAATCCGTATTCGCCAAAGGGCTTAATTCGCTTGCCAAGGGCTTCTCAAACGCCGGCTGCGTGGCAGTGCAAAATACAAAATGCGTGTCCCACTCATCGGCCAGGCCATGCATCATATTCAATAGTGGAGCCAAATACTGCCTGGGCATGGTCTGTGTTTCGTCCAGAATAACCACTGAGCGGGCAATATTATGCAGCCTACGGGCATCTGAGGGTTTATTGGAAAACAGACTTTCAAAAAATCTGACCGCTGTCGTGATAATGATTGGAGCGTCCCAGTTTTCTCGCAACAGCTCCAATCTTCTGGTCTGGTGCAACAGCGCAGCGTTTTCGGTATCCTTCAGGGAAAATACTTTGTCCCCCGTATTTTCGCTCCCAAACGCCCCACCTTTGCCTGGGGTTGCAACCAGACCGCCCAGTTCTCCTGAGTGATGCTCCAGGATACAGCCTTCACCCAATGCTTCGCGGTAGACACGTGCGTTCTGTTCGATAATCGAAAGGAACGGCACGACAATAATAATGCGTCTGACCGCATCGGGACGCAATGAGGCGTGCTTGAGCGCGAAAGCCATGGATGACAAGGTCTTGCCGCCACCCGTTGGCACTGCAAGTGATAGAAGTCTGGCATCTCTCCCTGATGCGGCAAGGCAAGCCTGCAGCACTTCCTGGCGAGCCTGGAGAACGTGAGGAGGCGCTTTGCTCTCTGCGGCCTTTTTCGCGACAAAGGTTAGCAATCTGTTGAGCAACATATCAGCCTGCAACGGCTCTTTGGCAGAAAGGCCGCCCTGGTCAAAGCGCAAAGCGTCCAGCCTGTCGGCATCTACCAGGCAACTATAGAGCATGCGCAGTCGCAGCTCTGCAGCAAAGATTTCGGGCGGCGGCGCAAGAGGAGGCAATGGCTTTTGCAGCGTTGCTATCTCCGACTGAGCGAGTTGCAAACTTTCTCGCCCAGCATCATGATAAGACTGCAAAAAAGTGCTCAATTCTTTAGCATTTGGCAGACCGGAATGATGCCCGTAAATCGCCAGGCATAAGTCTGGTGCCTTTGCAGCAAAGGCTGCTGCCGCTCCTAGTGGAGAATGGGGCACTTTCTTCCCACTCTCTTTACCTGCCGCCGCAGCATTGAGGCGATGCTGCCATTTATCCGGGAACTTACCAATATCATGGAGCAAACCGCACCACATGGCACGATGATGAAAAGTCTTGTCTTTTGGGATTGCTTCCAGGGCGAACCGGTAAGCATTCCTTGCAGTGTTGCGAAGGTGCTCGGACAAGAGTTGCCAAAGGATTGCACCATCACCGGCGTCAGAAACTTTATATCTTGCGTGTCGCATAATATTTCCACTTACTTATAGCACACTATGAATATTTAAGGCATTATGCATAACAAATAAGCTTTCACTGCGCAATTACTTATTTTCTTGGAAAACAACGTTCAGTTATTACAACAACAGAGCGATCATTTTAATCTAAACACCTAAAAACACAAAAGCCAGAGGGGGCGCCACCTCTGGCTTGCACCCACCGGGCGGCGTAATCCCGTAAATTGTCCACCTTAACTTTGCCGCCAGATGGTCCGAACAAATGGCCCCACTTCTGTAAACAAAGGCTTTTGGCCAATAGCTGCAATAGAGGTTCAGGGTAGTGGACACAACCAAGATGAAAAAGCCCGTCTAAGAGACACCATTAAGAAAGAAGCTTTAGAAAGTGCTGGAATAAAATACATACCATTGGATTTACCAAGTGCCAGTAAAGATAACATAAATACCACAGTATCCTGTGTGATGCAGGAATACATTCCAAATCTTTCTGCAACAAAAAAAAATGGAGTAGTGAACTTTAATGCAGTTTGCATAATGATGGCATCCCCCTGATACAATGTCCCTGATAGGTGATTGGACAGACGGCCTCTTCGACTTTATCTATATGCTGTTTAGCTATAAAAATGCCCCTACAAGCAACGGTTGATAAGGAGTTCGACCGTTATCGCAGTGCCCTTTTTTGTCCACGCCTGTTATGTCCTTCATGCTTGCAGTGCTCCAGATAGCGGACAAAATGTTTCTACATTTTGCATTACGATTGAAATGCTGTCACAGTGTTCTTCCTTACAAGGAACAATTTTTACAATAAATTCCATAGCCATTAATATTTACCAGGTACAACAGGTTTTCTACACAGCACACCTTGTCCCTCGTCTGCATATGAGCGCTGTATCTTTATATTCACCCCAAAGGATTACAGGGAGTGTTGGCATCAAACATAGACCGTGTCGCACATGCCCCGCCCTGCATGTCTGACCAGAAAAGAATCATACAATTCCTTTGCTTGTTCTGGTAAACGTTGTACCCATAGTTGTGTTTTTTTGTTTGCAAATACTCCGGGAGTCTGAATGAAGCTGCGACTCAGGTGGGCGCTCCTTTTTTCCCTTCTTGCCATGTTATGGGGCGGGCAGATGCTCACAGCCATGTCCTCCCACATATCCTCCAGCCGTGTTCTCACCAGGCACGCAACAGATATCATGGAGAACATCGCCGCGTTCACCATGAAGCGCTCCCAGAGCTTTCTCTCCATTGCCCATGCTGCCGCAGGACTCACCAAGCGCATGGTGGATTCCGGCGTGGTGGCCGGAGGCAACAAGGCCATGTTGGAGCGGTATTTCTTCAACCAACTGGCCATCTATCCACAGTTTGCCGGCATCTATTTTGGAGGAGTGAACGGGCAGTTCTTCTATGTCAGCCGCTACACTGCCGATGGAGCAAGCTTCCGCACAAAATCCATAGAGACTTCTCCCGAGAGCGGCCAGCTGGTCACGCATTTGACTTTCTACAATCAGAACATGGAATTTCTGAGGCAAACCGAGGATGTTGAAGACGCCTACGACCCGCGAGAGCGCCCCTGGTTTATCAAGGCCATGCACCAGAAAGGGCTTATCTGGACAGACCCGTACATGTTTTTCACGGCCAAAAAACCGGGCATCACCACTGCAGCCCCCGTCACAGGAGAAGACGGAAAAATTCGTGGCGTAGTGGGAATCGACATCGAGATTGATGACCTGTCCACCTTCCTGGCTAGCCTGAGCATCGGCAAAAATGGCAAGGCATTCATTCTGCACCCCAATGGCGACGTACTCGCCCACTACGATCAGGACATGGTCATGCATGGGGGCGAAGATGGCTCCGACCTCCGTCTGCCCGCAATCGACGAGATTAAAGACCCCCTCGCCCAAATGGCGTATCGCGCTGCGGACCTGGATCACGACAAGGAAGGGAACCTGTCTTTAGAAGAGTCCCGATTCACAACTTTTGAACATGAAGGTGAAACGTACCTGGGCATGTTTCACCCCTTTGAAGATGAGATGTGGCCCTGGATCATCGGTATATACATGCCTGAAGACGACTACCTTGGCGCACTCAAAGAAAACAGGAACAACAACTTTTTAATCGCGGTATTTGTTACGATTGTGGCCACCATCGCCGCGTTGTTGCTTTCACGGGCCATCTCCCGCCCTATTCTGAATCTTGAACGCGAAGCCGTGGCTATCCGGGAGCAGGACCTGGACACCACCTTTGCAACAGGCTCTATCTTCCGTGAAATCCAGGAGACGGCAGACTCTTTTGCCCGAATGAAGGCGGAACTGAAACGACTTCAGGGGGATTTGACGCGCTCTCACCTGGAAACAATCATACGGTTGGCAGCCGTTGCCGAGTTCAAGGACCATGACACGGCCGATCACCTGCGTCGTGTGAGCGCTATCGCCGAAATTCTGGCAGAAGAATTGGGCCTGCCAGCGCGTGAGGTCGAGCTGATCAAAAACGGCAGCCCCATGCACGACGTGGGGAAGATGGGCATTCCCGACGCCATTCTGCTCAAGCCGGGGCCCCTCACCCCTGATGAGCGCACAATCATCGAGCGCCACCCTGAGTATGGCGCTGACATTCTCAGCCCCCCTGTATCAGAGCTGATGCACATCTCACGGGACATTGCCCTTTATCATCATGAGAAGTGGGACGGCAGCGGCTACCCCCAGGGGCTGGCCGGTGAAGAAATCCCCCTGGCTGCGCGCATCGTAGCTCTTGTGGACGTGTTCGACGCCGTGAGTTCTGAACGCTGCTACAAGCCGGCCATGCCCTTTGACGAAGCCGTGGGCATCATTAAAAAGGGGAGGGGAAATCATTTTGATCCCGACTGCGTTGATGCCTTTATGCTCCGGCTGAAGGACATCAAAAACCTGTACGGCAAAGAGCAGCCATCCTAAGGTCAGGCAAGACCCGCCAGAACGTAAGCACCTGTGACTCTATCATATGTACGGGGTCGAGCTATTATTGACTGTTTGCCCCCGCACCGAGTTGCCTAAAGGATAGCCCACACAGCAGCTATGCAATTATAAGCATTATCGCATATAGAAAGTTGCGCCCCATATATTGTCCTGGATTGCACGCCAAGTAAACAACTCTTACAATATCCACAGTGCGCTGCAGTTTTACTACAACTGCAATCAACATCATGATCCGATCCAAGCAGAATGAACAACAGTAGACCTGCAGCTATGTATTTCTACCGCACACCGCGACAGCGCAGGGACAGGCCCTGGCAATGATTTTGTTGACAATACAGTTTTTGCATCATAGGCAAATCAAAGAACACGAAGACAACTGGCATAGATGCTTCTCGTTTTTGAAGAAACCGGATACGGACATGAGCAGCGTCCTCCACGAACCTGACCATTGCGGACATGCCCTTTTGCTCACGAACATCACTCCCCCTGCTGTTGCATAAGGGTTTGTCAGGCTATCACCGTATCCATGTCTGGCAAGCATGTATTCTCGTCTGCTCGCTATGTGCGCTATGTCTGGGAGCCCCTCTCAGTGCCGCAGAGAGTGTTGCTGAAAAACCCGACACGCCTTCCCCTCTTTTTGACGATGCAACGCTGCCTGACGAGGTAGAAGAAGCTCGCTCCTTCTCTTTTGTAGGGGATTTGGACATGTGTGACGGCCCCCCCAGGCCCATGACGCTGGAGGAGTGCGTAGCACTTGCCATGCGCCGGAACGTAAACATTGAAATAGCGTACCTGGAGCGAGTGCTTCAAAAATTCGATCTCGTCACCACAGCCTATTATACGTTCGCCCCCCGCGTGAGCCTGGACGGCCGCCTGCAGCGTCGGGGAAGCGAATCACGGCAGCATGTACATGAGGATGACACCCTGGCCGGCACTGCGACCTTCACTGAGACAAGCAACCGTACCACTACGGACAGTTACGGCGTAACGCCCTCCATTGAAGGACTTGTCCCGACGGGAGCCCGGTACGCAATGTCCTGGCGTTTGGAAAAAGAGCACACTTTGCAGGATGACAGAACCCTGGGCACCAACAATGCAACTGGTTGGGAGCGTACAAGTCGCCGCGGCATGGAGAGCGAGTTGCGTTTTTCCATCTCGCAGCCACTGCTCAAGGGGGCCGGTCTGGACTACTCCCTGGCCACAGTTCGCCTTGGCGTGCTGGACGAAAAAATCAACGTGCTCAATCTCAAGTCCAGCATCATCAATGAATTGACTACCGCCATCCGGGCCTACCGTGCTCTGCTCGCCGCACAATGGAGCGTGGCCATCAGCCGCAATTCTCTGCAGCGCGCCATGGAGAACCTGGAGTTGGCGCAAGCCAAAATCCAAACCGGCCGCATGGCGGCGATGGACATTCTGCAATTCGAGGCTGACAGCGCCAACCGGGAACTGTCTCTTGAACGTTCCCGCGATGCCTACAACACCGCTCGCCTGGATCTTTTGCAGCTGTTGGACATGGATCGCAGCCTGTGCATCGAACCTGCCGAGACGCTTGAATTTGACCCCATGGATCTTGATCTCGACCGCTTACAGGGCATGGTATTCGAATCCAGACCTGAGTATCTGACAAATCTCCTGCAGATACGCAAAAACGAGCTGGCCTTGTTGCAGACCCAACGGGACAGGCTTTGGGACCTGAGTCTGGATGGTGAGGGGGTGGTCAGCGAACCTTGGGACTATGTGGACAAGAGTGGAAAAAACACTCGCACCACGAACCAGGATGTCAGTTGGAGTCTTGGCTTGAACCTGAATATTCCTATTTTCGGCAATGAAGTTCGCAATTTGCAGCGCAGCGTACTGCAGGCAAAGTCCACTTTGCACACCTCCCGCATCCGACTCAGGAAACAGGAACAGGACATTCTCAGCAATCTTGAACAGCAGTTGGATAACATTGGACTATTGCACAGGCAGGTCACCATCTCTCACAAGGCGCGTATCCTGGCGGACAGAAAGCTCGAGGTGGAGCGTATCAAACTCCAGAAGGGGCGCTCCTCCACATTCCAACTCGTCACGTTTCAGGATCAACAATTCCAAGCCAGGGAGGCGGAACTTGCAGCCAAGATTTCCTACCTCAACGCACTTACGGAGCTGGACCAATTTCTGGGCACGACGCTGGACTCCTGGGACATCGAGTTCAAGAGTTACAGAAAGGCCGACGCCAATACGATTGACGCCGTGAAGATGGATGCCCCCGCCCCTGCCCTTTTCAATTGGGGAGTGGAGCTGACGCCATGACCGGAGCACATACATACTTCATGTTTGTAAATGAGAAAGGAAAACGATCATGACCCCTCGTCATGAGGCGTACAGGCAGATCCTCCAGACCCTGGACGACGGGGTCATGGCCATATCAGACAAAGGCGAAATAGTCGTCTTCAACCACGTTGCATCCAGACTGCTTGAACTTCCCGAACAGGATGTGCTGGGGAAGCGGCTGGCGGAAGTCTTTTTTACCGCTGCAGCAGATAACGACGAATTTGTGCAGGCTGTACTCAATTCCGTGCAGCATAAAAACGAAACGTGCCGGGTTTCCGCGCCCTACCTTTCTCCACATGGCACAAAACGATTCCTGGAGATCGCAACATCCTTCCTGGACGAAAAATTCAAAGGCGTTGTCGTTGTTTTCAAGGACGTTACAACCTACCGCGACCTGTACGAACAGGAAAAACAGCTCACAACCAAGCTTGGAGAGGCCTATCGCAGTATAGAAGAACATAACCAGGCTATGGCCTCCAAGGCTACGGAGCGTCGATTCCGACGTCGCATGACACTCGCCTTTGTCACTCTTCTTTTACTGATTGGTGGTGCTTTTCTCCTGTATAATGAAGGCTTTTTTGAAACAGACCAGCAGCCTGCTGCTATCCAACAGGCAACTCAGGGCGACAACACAGTCGCGGCCTATGTTGCGCCGGTAAGCCTCAATGTCTCCCTTATCGGGCATTTCGAGCCCCGCAGCATAGTGAACCTTGTCACCCCCTTTACTGGCAAAATTGCGGAAAAATTTGTGGACTGGGGGCAGGAAGTCCAGGCGGGCGCCCCCTTGGTGCGGCTGGATGTCTCAGAACTTCAGGTACAGCTGCGCAAGGCCGAAGCCGAGGTCATCAAAGCCAAACAAGACTACCAGAAAATTCGTGACTGGGAAGAAAGCGACGATGTCCATACCGCCCAGCGTGATTTTGTCCGGTCCAAGATGGCCCTTGATTCCGTGCGTGCACGGCTGGAATCAAGCCGCGATTTGCTGACCCGCGGTATCATCCCCCAGGATGAATTCGACAATCTACAGCAGGAATACGAAAACAAGCTTCTCGACTATACCAGCAGCAAAGAAAAGCTTGATTCCGTCAAACAGAGAGGGGCGGAAGAAAACCTGCGCATAGCAGAAATGGCGCTGCAAAACGCAAAGTTCATATATGCCGACGTTCGCTCGAAGATCGAAGCCGCCACAGTCACAGCGCCCGTCACAGGTCTGGTCATCCCTTCCACGGCCGTAGAGAGTGACAAGCAGCGCGCCCTGGAGGTGGGGGCCTCGTTTAACGAAGGCGAGATCATTTTGGCCATCGGAGACCTGGAAGGCTTCACCGTGCGTACAAAAGCCGACGAGGTGGACATGGTCAAACTCAAGGTGGGGCAACCTGTCCATATTCGAAGCGATGCCCTGCCCGACATCGAACTCGCAGGCACGATAAAAAGCATCTCGCTCCAGGCTGCTACGCGTACCGAAAACAGTGATGAAGCGCTGTTCGATGTGGTTGTCAGCGTTGCCCCCCTCCCCCACGGCCAGCGAGAGCGTATCCGTTTGGGCATGATAGCCGTCATGGAAGTGACGACCTACAGCAACCCGGAAGCCGTACTCGTACCCATTGCAGCAGTGTATGAAAATGGCGGCAGCCACTACGTGCGCGTCCAGAACGCCTCTGGAATCGAAGAACGTAAGGTGCAGACGGGCCTGACAACCCTTGATGCAGTGGAAATCAAGGCTGGGCTGCGCCCAGGCGAGCTGATCCTGACTGAGGCGCCATAATGCTCCACCTCCGGGATATTCGAAAAAGTTACCACATGGGAGGGGTGGACATTGAAATCCTCAAAGGCGTCTCCCTGGAAGTGCAAACTGGCGAATTTCTGGCCATAGTTGGCGGCTCTGGCTGCGGCAAATCCACGTTCATGAACATTCTCGGCTTTCTCGACGTGCCGACCTCAGGCAGCTACCATTTTGAGGGGCGCGATACAGCCGGCATGGCTGACGATCAACTCTCGACCATTCGTAACACCAGCATCGGCTTTGTCTTCCAGCAATTCAACCTGCTTCCACGACTCAATGCGCTGCAAAACGTTTGCCTGCCTCTTATCTACAGAGGCGTGAAGGAAAAACAACGTGCGGAAATGGCTACAGAAGCCCTCGGGCTTGTTGGTATGGCAGAACGCATGCGCCACAAACCACGCGAACTATCAGGGGGGCAGCAGCAACGTGTTGCCATTGCCCGGGCTATTGTCAGCCAACCCAGCATACTACTGGCTGATGAACCAACTGGCGCGCTGGATACCAAAACAAGCGACGAAGTGACCCAACTCTTTTTCCAGCTCAACCAGGAAAAGGGGCTTACAACGATAATCATCACCCATGATCCCGGGCTTGCCAAACAATGCAAGCGCGTCGCACATATGCGCGACGGCATCATGGTGTCCTGAGGCCGGCCGCCATGTTCCTCCGTGAAACAGCAAGTGAAGCCCTGCGCAGCCTCTGGAGCTCCAAACAGCGCACGCTGCTGGCGCTTCTGGGCATTGTCATCGGCATCGGCTCGGTTATCGCCATGATCTCCATAGGCGTCATTGTCCGCAATCAGGCTCTGCAAAGATTCAAGGACATGGGCACAGACATCGTCTCCCTCCAGGTCATTCAAAATTCCAAACGCGAGCGCCCTTACCTGCTCCTTGATGAAGCCCTGGCCATCACAACCCATTGCCCGGACATCGTGAACGTGGCGCCCTACACCTCCATTTCGACCGAGGCCAGAATCATGGGCAAGAAGGTCAGCGCCTCAATCCTGGGAGTAACCGGAAACTTTATGGAGCTATGCAAGCTCGAACTGGTAGCAGGACGAGCCTTGTCCGATCTGGACGCCATGATGCCCTACTGCGTGATAAGCAACTCCATTGCAAACAAACTCGCCACCGCTGGCATCCGTAACCCCCTGGGATACAAGCTCACCATCCATGGTCGCCTGCTGACCGTTGTGGGCGTGCTCCGAGAAGCCAGCTTGAACATCGTCCGCCCATGGGAATTGAACGAAGGGGTATTGGCCCCTCTGACAACCACCTTGAATCTCCGTAAGGGGGGAGACATCCGGAGCATCATTGCCAAGCTGGCGCCCGGCGCCAATTGGCGCGATGCGGAAAAGCAGGTGAAGCAATACGTAGCAAACAGAACAAAAGCCGGCAGCATCGATATGAACAGTGCAGAAGAACTCATCGAAGCCATACAGGAACAGATGCAGTTGCTCACGCTTCTGCTGGGTGCTGTAGGCAGCATATCCCTTGTTGTAGGGGGGGTGGGCGTCATGAACGTTATGCTCATCTCAGTGACGGAACGCAAAAAAGAAATCGGCATCCGTCGCGCCATCGGCGCACGCAAAAAGGATATCCAGGCGCAGTTTCTGGTGGAGTCAATCTGCCTCTGCCTGACAGGAGGCTTGCTGGGCATTGTCGCCGGGGTTGCAGCCAGCTATGTGGCTGCACGGCTCAATGGCTGGGAGTTCCTCATCTCATGGTGGGCGGCTCTGCTCGGCGTGGGCGTATCCTGCCTCGTTGGAGTATTCTTCGGCTATTATCCTGCGCGCCAGGCCGCAAGAATGAACCCCATCGACGCGCTTCGCGACGGCTAGGCTCGAATCGCGCCGCGCCATGTTCTCCCGAGCCAGCAAAAGCCCCCCTCGTTCCAGTAAGAACCAGGGGGGCGATTATAAGACGTATTTGAATCGCGAGACGCCAATTGCACCCAGGCGCCAAAGGAGTTGCATCCCTTCAAAAAACCGGCAGTATCCCGCCTGCAAAAGCTCTGCCGGGGCACGGATATACTCAAAAAAACGTTACGTTCTCAGGCCTCTGACAAAAAACACGTACAACGGGACTGCAAATACTACTTGCTGCACATCGCATTCTTCACGTGGTCCAAAGCCGCTTTCCTGTCGGAAAAAGACTGGGCTCCCTGAGGCATTGAGACTTTGTAGTTTTGGTCATCCTTCGTGCTGATTTTGGCCATCATGGCAGAGCCAGTATTAAAATAGTATACGAAGAATTCTCCACCAAAATCACCATGGCTCGCTCTTTGGCATTTAACGCCAAGATCAATCGGGAAATTATCCAGGCTTTCAGCGCTTGCAAAGGAAGCAGGCAGAACGAGGAGGGAAAACACCAAAATCGAAACGAAAATCCGCATGAGATACTCCCGTGTTCAGGTTTATAGCAGGCTTATTAGTCATAGTATTGCTCAATTATACTTGTCAATTATTAGATGCCAGAATCCATCAATGTGTCATGGAATTTTCCTCTTGAACGCCATGCTCCATAAATAATGTCTGGATGCTGTGTTCTATTGCACAGACATGCAGTTCCGGACCATTCGCCTTACCACTGCATCATTATAAAACAACGTCGACGCACGCGCCTTTTCCATTCACTCCCCTGCGTTCTTTACATCCGTTCTGAGATTGCATCCATATACGTACACAACTTTTCCTATCAGGAGGCTTTCATCCTATTTTTTGAAACAAACAACTGTATAGTGGCGTCATGTGTCACCTGGCGGTCCCTCTATCAGGAGAATATCTGTCTTACAGCCCACTCTTTGCGGATGATGCGGAATGGGATACTATGGAAGCCCCTTACCTAACTACCCAAGGATGCCCTTATGCAGCTGACCGTCCTCGTCGTCTTTTTGTTCCATGTCATGGGGTTCATCTCTGCTGCACATGCGGTCATGAGCACACGCACCCCACAAGGGGCCATCGCCTGGACGGTGTCTCTGGTAACATTCCCCTACATTGCGGTTCCGGCCTATTGGGTGTTCGGACGCAACCGCTTTCACGGCTACACCACAGCCAGACGCGGCACCGTGGCCCGTACAGCGGCCATCGGCGACAAAGCATTCAAGGCCACGCAACAGTTCCACGTCCACTCCGGCGAGGTGGACCAGGCATTTCTGGCGGCTCAGGAGCTGGTAGGCATCCCGTTTCTTTCCGGCAACTCACTTGAGCTGCTCATCGATGGAGACGCAACGTTTGCCGACATTTTCAAGGGCATCGAGACTGCACAGGACTATATTCTCTTCCAGTTCTTCATTGTGCATGATGACATGATAGGCAGGGAGGTAAAGCGCAGACTCATGGCCAAAGCCAAAGAAGGCGTTCGCGTTCATTTTCTGTACGATGAAGTGGGCAGCAAGGACCTGCCCAAAAGCTACCTCCAGGATCTTCGCGATGCAGGCGTGGAGGCGTTCAACTTTCATACTCGCAAGGGCCCACGCAACAGACTGCAGATCAATTTCCGGAACCATAGAAAGGTCGTTGTTTTCGATGGTAAGCAAGCCTGGATAGGGGGGCACAATGTGGGCGACGAATATTTGGGCAAATCCCCCAAATTTGGCCACTGGCGCGATACCCACATCCGCATAGAGGGACCGGCCGTGCTCTCGGTGCAACTGGCCTTTGCCGAAGACTGGCACTGGGCCACGGACAAACAGCTCGATGCCGTGTGGACCCCCACCCCTGCCGCAAAGGACAACATTCCGGTGCTGATACTCCCCACCGGGCCTGCCGACACCATGGAAACCGCCAACCTGATGTTTGTGCACGCCATCAATTCTGCCAAAAAGCGTATTTGGATCACCAGCCCTTATTTCATTCCCGACCCGCCCGTGGTCACCGCGCTGCAGCTTGCCGGCTTGCGAGGGCTCGACGTCCGCATCCTGATCCCGGACAGCCCCGACCACATTGGCGCGTATCTGGCTGCGTTCACCTACCTGCAGGATGCTGAACAAACGGGGGTAACCTTTCACCGTTATCAGGAGGGTTTTCTGCATCAAAAGGTCATGCTTATCGATGATTCCGTGGCAACTGTCGGCACGGCCAATTTCGACAACAGATCCTTCCGGCTGAACTTCGAGATAACGGCCCTGATCCAGGACGCCGACTTTGCCGCCCAAATACAGGAAATGCTGGAGGCCGACTTTGCCAAATCGCGGCAAATGGAGCCCGATGCATACAAGGGTAAACCATGGTGGTTCAAGGTTGCTGCCCAGTTGGCCAGACTCACCGCGCCAGTACAATAAGACAGGTGCTTACTCGTTTCGGCACAGCGCGAAAATGGCCGCACTATACTGGAGCAGTTTTTCCCTGCTCTCTATCCCCCTACCCACCGGCGGCGTAATGAAGAAAAATACCGAGTACGCCCCTTCCTGCAAGCCCTGGCGTTATTAATTGTCCTGCAAAGCTGGATAAATATATACAGTTGAAGTATACTCTGCTTATATTTATTGAGAAATGCTCTCTAAAATCCTGAAAAACACTGCGTTGGCGGAAGATTAAGCATGAAAATCATTTACCCCTGTGCCGCGCTAACTCTGATCTTACTGAGCATCCTGGCCCTGCCTGCAACTGCCCGGAATGAATCATTCCGCCACGTCCTCATCATGCACTCCTACCACCCAGGCATGACATGGGTTGATAATATGGACAGGGGCATTCGAGACGAATTAATGGTGCCGCCATATGAAAACATAATAATTCACACAGAATATATGGACACGAAGCGCCATCACAGTCCTGAATACTACGACAGGCTGTTGCACATCTACAAGGAGAAGTACAACGACATTTACCTTGACCTGATAATGGCCACCGACAACAACGCATTCGATTTCCTTTTGAAATACAAGAATGTGCTTTTCAGAAGCGCACCTGTTGTTTTTGGTGGCGTTAACAATTTTTCCGATGCGTCCATCAGAGACAGAGATGATTTCACCGGTGTTATCGAAGTTGTTTCATTTCGGGAAACTCTTGAAGTAATCTTGCGACAATTTCCCGACACAAAGGAAATCTTTGTAATCAACGACTATCTCAATTCAGGGCGCGCCTGGGCTGTAACCATCAAGCAAAAACAAAAGCCTTTTGAAGACAAACTCCGTTTCATTCACAACCAAAACCTCTCTGTTGAAGACTTACAAGAAGAGATACGCTCGCTCAAACCAGGCACAGTTGTGTTATTTGGGGCGTATTACGCCGACAACTCAGGGAGATATTTGACTTACGAAAAAATCGGGAGCCTGCTGACCAAAACGCTCCTGTGCCGGTTTATTGTCTGGCGCGCATACATCTGCGGGATAATATCATCGGCGGTAAACTCATAGACGGGTACAATCACGGGCGCATGATCGGCAATCTGGCCAGGCGTGTTCTGGGGGGAAAAAGCCCAAAAGAGATTTCTGTGGTTAAGGTCGGAACCAACCTCTATATCTTCAACTGGCTCGGCATGGAGAAATACGGCGTCTCCAAAGATGCATTGCCCGAGGACAGCATCATCATCAATGAACCTTATTCCTTTTACCAAGGGAATCTCGCCCTCATATGGGGCGGCATCGCCGTGCTTATCGTCCTTTCTCTGCTGGTACTCATGCTTTCCAGAACGGTGTTTACCCTGCGTCGCGCCCGCAAGGAGTTGAGCTATTCCGAGCGCAATTACAAATCCATTTTTGACAACGCCATGGAAGGCATTTTCCAACTTTCTCAGGAAGGTAAATTCCTGGCCCTGAACAAGGCCTGCGCCACCCTGCATGGCTATGATACTCCTGAAGAATGTGTCGCTGCCATCAAAGGTCCTGAAGATGTCTACGCCAATATGTCGGATTTTGAAGAAATTAATAAAACACTGCAGCAGGAAGGCCGCGTTTCTGATGTCGAGGTGCAGGTAAAACACAAAGACGGGAGTTTCCGCTGGGTCAATTTCAATATCAGGAAAACCTTTGGCCCGAACGGTGACACCATTCTTGAAGGCGCTATCATAGACATTACCGAACGCAAGAACGCCGAGATGGAACTGCGCCGCATGCGCAAATACCTGTCCAACGTTTTGGATTCCATGCCGTCTATCCTGGTGGGGGTGGACCGAGAAGGACACGTAAACCTGCTGAACAAAACGGCAGAAGAATATGCAGGGGTGACCTCCGAAAATGCTTTTGGAAGAAACCTGACAGAGATTTTCCCGTGGCTGGAGCCCTTTGCAGAAATGATCCAGCAAAGCATACATGAACAGGTGCCACGCTACGCCTCCAAGGTGATGCGGCATGACAAGGGGAAAACACACTATGAAGATATTACGATTTTTCCATTGAGTCCGGATGTTTCCAAAGAAGCTGTTGTCCGTGTCGACAATGTCTCCCGCAGCGTGCAGATGGAAAAAATGATGCTGCAATCAGAAAAGATGATGTCCCTGGGCGGCCTGGCTGCCGGTATGGCGCATGAAATCAACAATCCCCTGGCGGCTGTTATAGGCTTTACCCACAACATCAAAAAACGGATCTCCCCGGAGAGCAACAAGAATAAAAGAGTTGCCGAAGAATGTGGCATGACCATAGAGGCCCTTAACAGCTACCTGGAAAAGCGCGACATCACCACCATGATCAGTGGAATTTCAGAGTCTGGCGAGAGAGCGGCCAATATCGTCAGCAACATGCTTGATTTCAGTCGTAAAAGCGAACCTTCAGGGGCTGGCAGGCACAAGGTCGCCGATCTGCTGCACCAGGCCATTGGTTTGGCTTCCAACGTCTACGACATGCAAAAGCAATTCGACTTCCGCAGCATCACCGTCACACGCGAATACGCCGATGACCTTCCAGAAGTTCTTTGCGACGGAAATGAGATGCAGCAGGTCTTTCTCAACCTGCTCAAAAACGGAGTCGAGGCCATGGCGGAAAAGGATTACGGGGAAGAAAAACCCACGTTTATTCTGCGGACCTATCAAAAAGATTCAATGGTGATCACCGAAATCGAAGATAACGGCCCTGGCATGCCGGAGCACATTCGCCGGCGGATACTGGAGCCTTTTTTCACCACCAAGCCCGTGGGCAAAGGCACGGGACTAGGCCTTTCCGTTTCCTATTTCATAGTGACCGACCTGTGCAAAGGCTGCATGGAGGTACAGTCTGAAGAAGGTAATTGGACACGGTTTACCATTGGCCTCCCCATTGCCGACAAATCCTAATTTACGAGGGCGCTGGCGCCCCGCGCTATACAAAGAGACGATACGTCCCTTTTCCCTGAACTCCCTGGGCTCTTGTTTCCTGTCCGCCCCGTCACTGCATTCCCCCTGCCACCGTATTCCCATGGCAAACGGCTCCTGTTGTTGCATTTCCCCCGGATGGCAGCCGTGGTCACCTCATAGTTGGTCCGTAGTTATTCCGTAACTATTCCATAGCTATTCCGCATTCACCCCGTAGTTACCAGTGGAACACGCCACCCGACAGCCTACGTGTGTAATCCATTAATCCACGCCACATCATCTTGAATGCCTATTACAGCAGATAGACAATTCTATCATGCGCCAGGATACAGCACATAGCATTGATAGATGCTTCTGATGCAAATAATCAGCAAGGTGGTTTGACCTCAATATGTCACCTGTTTGCAATGACTCGCCCGCCTTGAACGTGCAAAGAGCTATCTCCGTTGCTTTTATAAACTATCTCATAATAAAGGGTTTTCTTCATGCACGTAAAGAGTCTGACTACCTGCGTAGCCGCATGTGTCATGGCAGTGGTCGTGATAGCGCTCGCCACAGGTATCTATTTTGTCAGCGCATCAACCTATGACGGGATACTTCAAGCCCAGAGAAAGGCCATGGACAACGCCGTCACCGCCGCCATGGGAGGTGTCGAGGATTTCATCTCAAATGCGCAGACCGTTGCCCGCTCCGTTTCTCTTGCACCATCTGTAAAGGAGCTTTTGCAGGGCAAGCACGAGCAAAAGGACGTTCAGGCCATGCTGGAGGGTATGTTACGCGGCAACAAAAACTATTGGGCACTGTTTGTCTTTGACAAGGAAGGCAATGTGCTTGCCGGGGGCAACGCAAAGGGCAAGAACCTGAGTGGAGCCTCAAGGAGTGGGCGCCCCTATGTTGAGGCGATACTGCAGGGGGAGAGCTCTTACCTCTGCAATCAGATTCTGCGTGCAAAAAGCGGTGGCGGACTGCCCATTGCTGCGGTGGCACACGCTGTCACGGATGCTTCCGGGGGCGTCATCGGCGGTGTCGGTCTTTTCCCCAATTGGCAGAGCGTGACGACGAAATACGTGGATCCAGTCCGTATCGGTGAAAGCGGATACGGTTTCATTGTCTCCGCCGATGGCACTGTCATCAGCCATCCTGACGCATCAATGCTCTTCCAAAGCGTTGCGGATCAGACCTTCATCAAAAAAGCACTTGGCATGAAACATGGCAAGATTACATACGACTGGAAGAGAAAGGAAAAACATCTTTCCTTTCAAACCTTTGCGAGAACAGGGTGGCTGGTTGCCATGAGCGCCTATGAGGAAGACCTCACCGCCACCGCCCTTACGCAGCGCAACTGGCTTATCATTGCCGGCGTTGCCTGCCTGCTCCTTCTTGCAGCCGTCATTGTCATCTGCCTGAGAAAACTCGTGCACACACCAATCGTCCGTCTTTTGGAATATACGGACAGCATCAGTAAAGGCGACTACCAGGCCACCCTGCAAGGGCATGTTCACTTTGAGCTCAAGAACCTTGCTGCAAATGTACAGAAAATGGTCGATGATCTCAAGCAGCGGCTGGGCTTTGCTCAAGGGCTGTTGCACAACATGCCCCTTGGCACTGCCATCAGCGACCTGGAAGGCAACATCTCACACGTGAACCGCCCCTTGCTTGCGTTGCTGGGCTACAAAACTTCCCCGGACGACCACCTGGGTGAATCCATGGCAAACTTCTTTTATGGCGACAGTACGAAGCAAACCATTGTAGGGCAAGTACTGCAAGACCGTTCTACTGTTACCAACAGGGAGCATTCGCTGCGTAATCAGGATGGTGATAACGTCTCGTTGCGCATCGACGCCGCGCCTCTTTTTGACCTGGATGGCGAGCTGACAGGCGCCTTTGCCATGCTCACGGACCTGACCACGGTGCGGGAGCAACAGAACAGCATTGAAGCCCAAAACGAGATGATTGCCAAAGCCGCGCTCCATGCTTCTGACATATCCCACCGCGTGGCTGCCGCTTCCGAAGAGCTTGCCAGCCAGATTGATCAATCCAGTCAGGGCGCCAGGGAGCAGCTTTCCCGCTCCACTGAAACGGCCACTGCCATGGAACAAATGAACTCGTCCATCCTGGAAGTAGCCAGAAATGCTTCGCTGGGTGCCGAAAATGCGCAAAAAGCCATGCAGTTTGCCCGCGATGGTGCGCAAAAAGTGGAGATGGTGGAAAGCTCCATCGGCCAGCTTCAGGAGCAGATCAACGAACTCAAGCTCAGTATGTCAGATTTGGGAGGACGCGCCGAAGGCGTGGGGCAGGTTATGGATGTCATTAGCGACATAGCAGACCAGACCAACCTGCTGGCCCTGAATGCCGCCATAGAAGCCGCCCGCGCCGGCGAGGCCGGGAGAGGCTTTGCCGTGGTTGCGGATGAAGTACGCAAGCTGGCCGAAAAAACAATGTCCGCCACCCAAGAGGTGGGGCAAACTATTGCCGCCATCCAAAAAGGCACCACGGAAACCATTCGCAAGACAGAGGCCTCCGTGGCTTCGGTGGAGACCAGCACCGCCCTGGCCGGGGAAGCGCGAGAATTTCTGAATGAAATCGTCAACATGGCCAGCAGCACCTCAAAACAGGTTCAGGCCATTGCCGCAGCAGCAGAAGAACAGTCCGCCGCCAGCCAGCAGATCCACACGAGTGCCGAACAGATCACCCGCATCTCGGATGAGACCTCTTACGCCATGGGGCAATCGTCTAGCGCCGTGCACGAACTCTCCCAACTCACGGGGCAGCTCAACGAACTTATCGAAAACATGCAAGGGGCTTAAGCACGAGGCTCATTACAAGCAACTGAGATTACGAACCCTATTGGACGTGGCGCAGATTGCATTATGCACACATATCCAACGCTGTTTTTGAGAAAGGGCCTGTAGTGGACACTGCAGGCCCTTTCTCTTTTAGGAGAGGACAGTCGGAGTGGCATGGACACTCAAGGACTGGTCGAAATATCTTTGGAAAAACCTTCCATGGCAGCCCCGGCGACACAACGATCCCCAACGCAGGGGCTAAAGGCCATTTTTATGCAAGTGCCCCCGCTACCGGCTTTCGCTCTTTTCATAATACGTCGTCTGGGGCGCATACCCTTTTGGCAGGTGGGCAGTCCCCTTGATACAGGGCAGTCCACTGGCTTCGTGCATTGCCTGAAGAAGTGCATCAATCCTCTGACAAAAACCACCCTCTTCCAGACTCCATTCAGAACCGTTTTTCATGGCAAAGGTGCAAGTACACACATGGATGGCTTCTGCGCCCTTGTTTTTGAGTATCTTCGCCAGGGCCGCCACATTGTCACCGGGGCAATGGCAGGTGAAAACGCCTGCCAACTGCGTTGTGTCATACTCCTGAAATCCTTGCTGCCGCCCTTCCAAAGAACGGATGCACCCTGTCAATGGGCATGAGTTCTCGTTTTTTTCACAACGAATTATCGCCACTTTCGACATGAAGGCCTCCTTTCTTGCTCCATGCGCCAGGGTGCTTGAATATTGAGAACCACCGCTACAAGCTGCTGGTCATGGGTTGCCTCAGGCCACCCGGCATTGCTCCGTGGGCAGTCTTGTTGCGACCACGCGGACCAATGCGGCCATGGCGTCCCGATATTCCGGACTGCAATCCTTGAAATTGCCAATTTCACCATTGTCGCCTTTGGCAACCACCTCAGGATCAAGGGGCAAATTTGCCAAAAGCGGCAGGCCATGTTGCAAGGCCATCTGCACCCCTCCGTCACTGCCGAAAAGAGAGATCATTGTTCCACAATGGGGGCAGCGCAAACCGCTCATGTTCTGCACTATCCCCAAAATATCCATCTTCACTGAATAGCAAAAGGAAATGGACTTGCGCACATCAGCAAGGGCCACCTCCTGAGGCGTTGTCACGATCAAGGCTTTTGCTTCAGGCACGCTCTGGACCACTGTCATCGGCTCGTCCCCCGTACCCGGCGGCGAATCAATAATCAGATAGTCAAGCTCCCCCCAATCACCATCGGCTATGAATTGTCTGATTGCGGCGCCTTTGAGCGGCCCACGCCAGACCACAGGGGAATTTTTCTTTTCCAGCAGAAAACCTATAGACATGACTTTCAGACCACTTTCATGCTGCAAGGGCTTCATAAGCTTGCCTTCTGCGCCTTCTGTCACGTGCCCATGCAACCCAAGCAAGCCAGGAATACTGGGGCCGTGGAGATCCACGTCCATGAGCCCTACCCGTTTGCCCGCTCTGGCCAAAGAAACCGCCAAGGCTGCCGCCACACTGCTCTTGCCTACGCCCCCTTTACCACTCATCACCATGATGCAGTGAGTGATGCGTTCCAGTGTTGACTGAATGTCCTGCTGCACTTCTTGCAAGCGTATCTTGCGAGTTTGTTCCTTGATATCTGGATTGGCTGAAGCCATTGTTTTTTCCTGTGCTTTTTGAAATCGGGCGCTCCCATGTTGTCTAAAAGCGAGGAACGCCCTGCAAGGTCTGGCGTTATTTCTCCTGAAGTTGCCCCAGCCGGTGCTTGATTGCTTCCAGTTCATTCTGTAGTTGCTCGGCTCGGCTTCGAAGCGAATCTTCCTCTGACTGTTCCGGGACGTTTTCATACTGTGGTTGATACGGAGCAGCACCCCAGCCCCACGGATTCCAACAGCCGCGTCCACGGCCAAAGCCGCCTCGCCCTCTTCCATAACCAAAACCACCGGTAAAAGCCCCAGGTGCGGTATTCTCGTTGCAGTAGCCAAGCCCTCTTCCGGTACGCGGGCCACCGCCCATGGGACCTGTCCTGTCACCTCTTGGCATAGCTCCCTTCTCCTTGTAATGGTTTATTATTTATTCTTTATGATTTCACATGCGGACCAGTTGCGCGCCACACAGCGGACACAGTCTCGTTACACATGGCCCCCTGTGATCGGGAGGCTCTCTGTGCCCACAGGATGGGCAGCAACACTCATTTTGAGATATTCGGGCGCCGTCATGGCGCCCCCCTCGCCATCTATTTCCATGCCTTCCCTTGCGCTGCTCTGGAGAGCACCCAGGCAGGGTGAAACGGTTGTGTAGCGGCTCGTTGTTTTGCCATGCACGCATTACCAGCGGCAGCTCTCCTCCAATAAACGACTGTACGGCTATGCCTCTCATGGCGAGCAGGTATGCTGCTTGTCTGGAAAGCGCCCCGCATACCAATTCCTGGACGCCTGATTGCGCTAACTCCGCTATTTTACGAGCAACATTCTCTTCATAAGAAGTAAATGTGCTCTGCGAATCGGGCTTGCCCTCCTCCACCCTGACAAAAACAAACACCGACGCCGCATCAAAAAGGGGGGCGATACGTCCTTTCCAACAGGAAAAAGCAGTGAGCATCATTTCTCCCCTCATTTACCAGCTCTAAAAGCAATATTGAGGCCAGAAGACGCCACACGCTTAACCAACTATTTTATAGACAGAAAATCACAACGGACGGGTCCAAAGTGGTGCAATGACGCACCAATGGAAAGAAGAAAAGGTGCACACACGCACCGCTCGGAGATTACTTTTTCGGAAGTGCCAAACCGAGACGCTTCATGCGCCGGTAAAGAGTGGTCTTGTGGATGCCCAGCTCTCTTGCAGCCGCCAGGCGGTTTCCCAGATTGCGCTCCAGGGCGGCATGTATGGCCTGGGCGTCCAGCATATCATGGGCGGACTGCACATCCCCAAAGTTCTCTGACGGAGCGCTTAATGTCCTGAGTTCCGGGGGAAGGTGCCTTATGTCGATAAGCCCGTCCGCACAGAGAATAAAAGCCCGTTCAATGGCATTCTCCAATTCACGAATATTGCCGGGCCAGTGGTGTGTCACAAGCAAAGAAAGCGCCTCGCCTGTAACTCCCTGGACTGTTTTATGCTGCAGACAATTAAAACGCTCAATAAACTGGGCAACAAGCAAGGGAATGTCTTCCTTGCGCTTGCGCAACGGCGGCAACTCACAGCGCACAACATTGATCCGATAATACAGGTCCTGACGAAAACTTCCCTGCGCTACCATGTCCTCCAGGTTTCTATTGGTTGCCGCAATAATGCGGACATCTGCTTCCTCGCTCTTAACAGCGCCCAAAGGCTCAAAACAACGCTCCTGAAGCACCCGTAACAGCCGGATCTGCAACGCGGGAGTTATTTCTCCTATTTCGTCCAGCAGTAGTGTTCCGCCCTTTGCCAGACTGAAACGACCAGGCTTGTCTGAAACTGCGCCGCTAAAAGCGCCGGACTTGTACCCAAAAAGTTCTGATTCCAACAACGTATCAGGCAGGGCGCCACAATTCACAGCCACAAAAGGCCCTTTGTTTCTTGGACTCAATGCATGAATGGTGCGGGCGAGCAACTCCTTGCCGGTTCCTGTTTCGCCCAGAATGAGGACAGTACTGGGGCTTGCCGCCACTGCGGGCATATCCGCAAACAGGCTTTGCATGGACGCGCTTTTGCTTGTCATGTCTCCCAAGCGCGCCCTGCCTTCAAGTTCTTCTCGCAGGACTTCCACCTCACTGAGATCACGAAACGTTTCAGCGCCACCGATTATCTTCCCCGCGGCATTGCGCAACAAGGCGGTGGAGACACTGACGGGCACACGCTCTCCCAGGGAATTGACGATATAGCCGGCAACGCCAATGATCGGCCTGCCCGTCCGCATGGTCTGCCGCAATGCGCACGCTTTTTCACACATGTTGGAGCGGAAAACGTCCGCACAATGACGCCCCAGAGCCTGATCGCGTGGAACGCCGGTGATTTCCTGGGCGGCCCTGTTAAAGGAAGTAATTATCCAATCCAGATCAACGGTGAAAACACCGTCTGAAATACTCTCAAGAATAGCTTCTGTAGGGGTTTGCGCAGCTGCTTTCATTTCTAGATATACTATTGATTTTACGCAATAAGATTGGGGAAATCATCTTCGAACCACAGTGGGCGCCTAAATATAGCCTTTTTTTTCGGGAAATAAAACAGACACGGATTGCCTCGCCTTGCAAGGCCCTCCCCTATACCTTCCGTTGCAACAAGGTGGAAAAGCCCTCGCCCCCTAATGAGGAAGCAACAGGTTCTTCCATGCGCAAAGCGAATTGGGAGAGATTACAAAAACAAGATGCTGACTTCTTACGGAAAAACAGTTGCTGGCGCCCGCCTATGCAGCACCAAACCGAATATTTTGTTGCGAGGAGGTATTGTTGCGGATTTGTATTCCAGCTGCGGATGCACCCTTGAATGCGACGACTGTGGCGGCATGCGGCTTGGCCCTTAAAAATCCGGCTTCTGCACCTGCAGAAGAAAAGCGCCATCAGCCAGCGCCTCTGCGCCCCTCGTTGTGATGCACCGCGTCGGGGGCTACGGCATACTGGGGCGTATCCGGCAGTTGCGGCACAAATCCGCACAGCGCAGCCGTCAGCACAGGAAGCAGACTCTGGTCGCGGTGGTTGAAGCGCAGTTCCCATTCTTTAAGGTGTAAGGGGAACTGTGACGGCATTATCCCCCGTAACATTTTGAGCTGTTGCTTGACGTATATCCAAAACTTCATGGATTCCGCAGGCAAGCGCTTATCACAGTGCACGATGTAGCGTGGCGTCCACAAGGATGGTCCACAGCAAACCAGTGTGAGGTACTGTTGATAGGGCGCTGTATAGACCACCTGCCCCAGGCTTGCGGTTTTCAAACAGAAATTCAGCTTGAAGTGCAGGAGGTTTTCTGCGTTAAACTCTGGCAACACGTCACAGATCACATGGCCGTTGATCTCCATGAGTCCAAACACAGGGGAATCCAGCAAGGTGCCCCCTGTCTTCACCTGCCCCGGGCCCGGCCAGATACCCAACGAGTAATATTCAGCCGCGTCCATTGCTTGGGCAAGTATGGCGCGCCGCATGAGGTCATTGGCCTTGAATACCGTGGCGGGAGAGACCCTGAGCTGCGTAGCGATTTCCTGGTTGGGCACATTCATCTCAAACAGCTTCAAAAACCACAACCACTGCTGACAGGTGAATGCACACCCGTTTATATACCGCCGGCTGAAGTCGTGGAACGTATACAAACAGCGCGTGCAACGACGCCTGCCTCCGGACAGCTTGTATAATTTCCGCTCTTTACAACGGGGGCAGTAGCGCTGGTGGTTCTTCCAACAAAAACCCAAAATGAACCTTCGGGCGCATGTTTCAGAAGAAGCCATGTCAGTAAAGGAGATTATGCCCATTTCACCCTGTCTGTGTCGGTAAAAGACCAACGAGAAGTATTAACTCACCACATGCAAAGTATTTATACAATCTATTCAACTTTTGTCGAGCAACAACTTGCAAAAACCAAAATAAATCAATAATTCTGGACAGTAAGACAAATCTCTCAGCATTTTCCACATACGTATCAAGTAAAAGCATGCGTATTAATTATACGAAAATCAATTCCGTACGCAGCCATTCTATCCACCCGCAAACGTCTGAAATGTACTCCACAAATGGGTGGTGTTATGCATAACACATATCCAGAAACATGCTTTTTTCTCCAAGAATGGCTCAACAACACCCCTTTGAGAATACACTTTTACTTTTTATACCACACTCTCCCGCAACAGACCAGAAATTAACCACACATCAATTCTTTATATAGGGAAAAAAGCATTCCATCACGCCTCCAAATCATTTTAACAATATTAACAAAAACATAATATTTCATACAGTCAAAAAATTCCTGTGCCATATCGTTTAAAAGTGTTCTTCAATGCATTTGAAGAATGTCTTTTTTCAACGTAGTTCATCATCACGCATAAATAATTACACAGTCATTCAGTAACGAAACATTTTTCTGAATATCATTCCTTCTGCACAAGGTATGAAAAATAGTCATCTCGTCCCTGAATGACGTCTGAATAGTATAAGAACACCCTTTTCTTCTTTTCTGCATCTTGTGTGTGAGGTGATGGAACTGCACAAGGGGGTAAAAAGCAGCGATGAGGAACAAAGCCATGACACAACGTACTGCAACAGTTCGCCTGCATGTCTGGCTCGAAACAGATGAGGACACTCTTTTGGGCCCAGGAAGGGCCATTCTGCTTGACCTCATTGAAGAACACGGGTCGATCCGCAAAGCAGCCAAGGAGCTTGGCATGTCTTATCGTGGCGCGTGGGGCAAAATTCACGCGTCTGAAGAAGCCCTTGGAGTAAAGCTCATCGACACTGGCGAAACAAAGCGTGACGGCTGTCGCCTTTCCCAAGAGGGCCGCAAAATGCGTGACATGTTCCGAAAATGGTTTGACGCCGTAGAGCAGGAGGCCGTTATCCAGGCCAAAGAAATTTTCCCCTGGGCCATCAGCAGCTTTGACGAGAAAAACGCCCCCCAGGAAAAAGACGCTGCTCCCCCTCATGCATACATTTCCGTGCATGTGCACATGGGCGAAGAAAAAGTGTGCAGAACCCGAAAGGTGGAGAAGATCTTATAGATGTAACGTTATTTTTTAGAAAAAAAATTTCTTGAAAATAGTAGAGTAACCTATTCTTCGTCTACTTAAGGCGAAGCTGTCTTGTTGTGCTTTTTCCTCCGATATGTGCTACAAATAACTCCATTAACCACTCATAATTATTGACTTTTAATATTGACACAACGCTTCACTCCTGGATACCAGAAGAGAACAGTGTGGCTTTGGACTGGCAATCCTGACATTCAATAGCCACTACTAAACGTTCAATTATATAAGGAGGCTTGTATGGAATGCTCCCGTCGTGGATTCCTAAAGCTGACCGGTGCAGGAGTCGTCGGTTTATCACTGGGACAGCTCGGATTGGACTTGAAAACAGCCTCGGCCTATGCGGCAGGGCTGAAAATCGAGGGGGCCAAGGAGTCCATCTCGGTTTGCCCGTTCTGCTCTTGCGGGTGTAACTTCCTGGTCCATGTAAAGGACGGAAAAATCATCTCAACCGAGGGCGACCCGGATTATCCGGTGAGCGAAGGCTCTCTTTGCGCCAAGGGCGCCGCCATGTTCACCATGCACGTCGGCGAGCACCGCATCGAAAAGCCCATGTACCGCGCCCCCCACAGTGACAAGTGGGAAGAAAAAGACTGGGACTGGATGCTCGATCGCATCGCCCGCCGGGTCAAGGACACTCGAGACAAATACTTTGTTGAGAAAAACGACAAAGGGCAGGTGGTAAATCGTCTGGAAGCCGTTTTCCAGGCAGGCACCTCGCAGATGGACAACGAAGAATGCGCGGTACACCACCAGATGTCGCGCGCATTGGGTGTGGTGAACATGGACCACCAGGCGCGCATCTGCCACAGCGCCACAGTGCCGGCCCTGGCGGAATCCTTTGGTCGCGGCGCCATGACCAACCACTGGATCGACATTAAAAACGCCAACGCCATCCTGATCATGGGCGGCAAGGCAGCAGAAAACCACCCCATATCCTTTAAATGGGTGCTCAAGGCCAAGGCGAAGGGCGCTACCGTCATGCACGTGGACCCGGTGTTCAACCGCACCTCGGCGCGCTCGAATTTCCATGTGCCCATCCGCTCCGGTACGGACATCGCTTTCCTTGGCGGCATGATCAACTACATCATCAACAACGACAAGTACTTCAAGGACTATGTCGTCAACTACACCAACGCTCCTTTGCTGGTAAACAAGGACTTTGGTTTCAATGACGGACTCTTCACAGGGTATGATGCAAAATCCAGGACCTATGACAAGAGCACCTGGACCTTCCAGATGGACGAAAACGGCATTCCCAAGCGTGACGAAAGCCTGCAGGACCCCAATTGCGTCTTCCAGCTGCTCAAGAAGCACTACTCCCGCTACGATCTGGACAAGGTTTCCGAAATCACGGGCGTGCCCAAAGACAAGATCATGAAGGTGTATGAAGCCTTTTCCGCCACTGGCGTTTCCAACAAGGCCGGCACCGTCATGTACGCCCTTGGCTGGACACAGCACACCGTCGGCGTGCAGATCATCCGTACGAGCGCCATGGTGCAATTGCTGCTGGGCAACATCGGTGTTGCGGGCGGAGGCATCAACGCCCTCCGCGGTGAACCCAACGTACAGGGATCAACGGACCAGGCCATCCTTTGGCACATCCTCCCCGGCTACAACCCCGTGCCCAAAACCGGACAGGACACGCTGGAGCAATACCTGGCCGCCTGCACTCCCGTATCCAAGGACCCCAAGAGCGCCAACTGGTGGCAAAACCGCCCCAAATATATGATCAGCATGCTCAAGGCCTGGTACGGCGATGCAGCCACCAAGGAAAATGACTTTGGCTACAACTGGGTGCCCAAATGCGATCCAGGCGAAGACTATTCTTACATTTTCTTCTTCGATCGCATGTACAAAG
Organism: Desulfovibrio biadhensis; assembly: GCF_055388615.1. NCBI lineage: Bacteria > Pseudomonadati > Thermodesulfobacteriota > Desulfovibrionia > Desulfovibrionales > Desulfovibrionaceae > Desulfovibrio > Desulfovibrio biadhensis. The sequence continues at coordinate 2,869,265 of NZ_AP042477.1, read as the reverse complement.
ATATGATCAAGGGCGGTTTCGTCTTTGCGCATAACCCCTGCCAGAGCGTCCCCAACACCCACAAGGTCCGCCGCGCCATGGACAATCTGGAGTGGCTGGTTGTGGGGGAAATCCATCACACAGAAACCTCGGACAACTGGAAACGCCCCGGTGTTGATCCCAAGGACGTGAAGACTGAAGTCTTCCTGCTTCCTTCTGCGCAGCGCGCTGAGAAAGACGGATCCGTCACCAACAGCGGCCGCTGGCTGCTCTGGCATTACAAGGCAGCCGAACCCATCGGTGAGTGCCGCACCATGGGCGACATGATGGTAGACATCATGAACCGCGTCAAAGCGTTGTACGTCAAGGAAGGCGGCGCACTTCCCGAGGCGGTCGTCAACATGAACTGGCCCGAGAAGTACGACGCTGAAGCCGTTGCCAAGATGAACAACGGCTACTTTACGCGTGATTCCAAGGTGGGCGACAAGGCCTACAAGAAGGGGCAGCAGGTGCCCAGTTTCACAGCGCTGGCGGACGATGGCTCCACAGCCTGCTACAACTGGCTTTTCAGCGGTAGCTATACTGAAGAAGGTGGCAACAAGGGCAAACGCCGCGACCTCTCCCAGAACGACCTGGAAGCCAAGCTGGGCCTTTTCCCCAACTTCTCCTGGGCCTGGCCCGTCAACAGGCGGATTTTGTACAACCGCGCATCTGTGGACCCCAATGGCAAGCCTTGGAACGCAGACATGCCTGTCATCAGCTGGGACGGCGGCAAATGGGTCGGTGATGTTCCCGATGGCGGCTGGCCCCCAATGGCCAATGAAAAAGGCAAGTACCCCTTCATCATGCACACCCATGGTTTTGGCCAGCTGTTTGGCCCTGGGCGTGTGGAAGGCCCCTTCCCAGAGCATTACGAGCCAGTGGAAACACCTGTCACCAGCCACCCCTTCTCCAAGCAGCTCAACAGCCCGTGCTACAAGTTCGTAGAGAGCGACATGGACAAGCTGGCACCCCCAGCCGACCCAAAATACCCCATCGTATTGACCACATACGCTGTAACGGAACACTGGTGCGGTGGCGCAGAAACCCGCAACACCCCCAACCTGCTGGAAGCCGAACCCCAGATATTCGTGGAGATAAGCCACGAGTTGGCCAAGGAAAAAGGCATTGAAAACGGGGACGTTGTTGTCGTGGAAAGCATCCGCGGTGCGGTGGAAGCCGTGGCCATGGTAACCGTACGCATGACCCCCTTCACCATTCAGGGGCGCACGGTTCATGAGATCGGCATGCCTTACAGCTTTGGCTGGACAACCCCTGGCTGTGGCGACGCCACAAACAGACTGACGCCTTCGGTGGGCGACTCCAACACCGGTATCCCAGAGTACAAGTGCTGTCTCGTCAACATCAAGAAGGCCGACAAGGTCACCGAACTGTCCCGCTGACGGCGGCGTTAAAAGGAGCTCTACATGCCTAAGGCATTCTTTATCGATACGACCAGATGCACCGCTTGCAGGGGTTGCCAGATCGCCTGCAAGGAGTGGCACGAGCTGACCCCCAACGCAACCCTGCAACAGGGAACGCACCAGAACCCCCCGGATCTGAATCCGAACAACTATAAGCTGGTACGTTTCAGCGAGTTCAAGGACGATGCAGGCGTTGTCAACTGGAACTTCTTTCCGGACCAATGCCGTCACTGCGTCAACCCGCCCTGCATGTATGCGGCGGAGGGCTTTGTGGAAGGCGCTGTCATCCAGGACCCCGACACCGGCGCTGTGATCTACACTGAAAAAAGCAAGGAGCTGCCGCAGGAAGCCTTCGAGCAAATGCGTTCCGATTGCCCCTTTGACATTCCCAGACGGGCCGACGCCAGTGCCAGGGTGGTCAAATGCGACATGTGTATCGACCGTGTGCAGAACGACATGCTGCCCATGTGCGTGAAGACCTGCTGCACGGGCACCATGAACTTTGGCGAACGCGATGACATGGTCAAGTTGGCCCAGGACCGCCTGACCGAGGTCAAGAAGGAATTCCCCGAGGCCACCCTCAATGATGTGGATTTCGTCTCGGTGATCTACCTCATGGCGTTCAAGCCTGAACGTTTCTGGAAAAACGCCGTGGCCAGCGCGGCTCCGATGATGAGCAGGCAGCAGCTTTTCGCAAAGCTGACAAAGCCGGTCCGCAACACCATCAGCGGATAAACCCAACTCAATAAAGGGGTGGGAGGGCGTTTTCGTTCTCCCACCCGTAAAGAATATACGGAGTTCCGCATGCAAGTTTCCCAGGAGCAAAGAGCAGAAACCATGGAGCGCCACATCCAAAAAATGACCAGGGAAAAGCCCGAGCTCGAAACGCTGATCGCCACCTTTGGTCAGGTGCAGGCCGCAATAGACGATTGTCGTATGATCTTGCCACAACAGGAAACATCCAGTGTCACGCTGAACACGGATTTACTGCGTGCGGGCGTTCCGCTTCTGGAACAACCAGACACTGCACCGCTTGATTTTCATTTGGAAAAAACGGCGCCAAAACTGTTGCCTGTCCTGGCTGAAGTGTTCCCGCCTTTGGCCGCAAAGCTGGAAGCATTCGACAACAGTTTGAATGATCCCGACACATTGCTCCTCATCAATGAATTGCTGGGAACTGGAAACGAAGATTTGCTGCAACAGGTTGCGACGAAATACAACCTGGACAGCAATGTACTGCTTTATGTCCTGGAGAGTCTGGCGCGCCCGGCCCTGGAAAACGCAGCCACCGCACTGGAGCCGCTTTTTGCCGACGTGCCCTGGAACTTTTGGAACAAAGGGCGCTGCCCCATCTGCGGCAGCAAGCCCACCATGTCCCTACTACAACTTGGACAGCAGGAACCCACAGAGTATCTGAAAAACAATTCTGCACAGCGCTGGTTGTGCTGCTCCGCCTGCGCCCACACTTGGCGCTTCAGCAGGACCCGCTGTCCTGAATGCGACACCGAAAAGCAAAACGACCGGGAATACTTCCATGTAACCGACAGTAATCTTGAACGTGTGGAACTGTGCCCCAGTTGCAACCACTATCTTCTCACCATGGACATTCGTGAACGAGTGAGCCCGCTGGACCACCGGCTGGCGCCTCTTGGGCTGGTACATCTTGACATTCTCGCCAGGCAACAGGGGTACACGCCGATGGTGTTGCACCCCTGGAATACTGTGGCGTCGGAATAACCTGCGCAGAGCCATTGCTCTCACAAGGCGGAAATCCGTTTCTCCCTCCATCCGCCCTTTGGGCACTCCCGAGTGAGGGGAAGCCGGTTGCGACGCCGGTTTCCCCTCTCGGGCAGGTGCTCCCTTCACTGCGACAAAAAAGCCGCCCCAAAATCCATTGGAGCGGCCGTGTAGCCTTCCCTTAAAACAGGACCAGCAAAAACTGGAGATTTCTGGCAAAAGGTTCCCATGGAGGAAGCAATGCGGAAATCTCGATTCACTGAAAGCCAGATCCTCAAGATTCTCAAGGAAGTCGAAGGCGGTCGCAAGGTTGCTGATGTCTGCCGCGAATACGGCGTGAGCCAAGCGACCTACTACAGCTGGAAGTCCAAGTACGGGGGCATGGAAGCCTCGGATATCCGGCGCCTCAAGGAGCTCGAAAAGGAGAACCGCAAGCTCAAGCGCACGTTCGCGGACTTGAGCCTGGAAAACGAGGCGCTCAAGGACGTTATCACAAAAAAGCTTTAAGGCCGGCTGAGAAGCGCGATCTGATCGATCATAGTCATGAACACGGTCTGAGCATCAGGCAGTCATGCGCCGCAGTGCGTCTGAGTCGGACCGTCTACGGCTATCAGCCTACGCCGCGGGATGACGCGCCCGTGATCGAAGCACTGCTCAAGCTGGCCGAACGCTATCCGCGCTACGGCTTCGGCAAGCTCTTCGCTGTTGTACGCCGGCACGGCTATCGCTGGAACCACAAACGGGTCTACCGCGTATACTGCCTGTTGAAGCTGAATCTGCGCCGCAAGGGCAAGAAGCGGTTGCCTTCAAGGAATCCGCAACCGTTGGCCGTGCCACCCGAGGCGAATGTGTGCTGGTCGCTGGACTTCATGCACGACGCCCTCATGAGCGGGCAGCGATTCCGGACCTGCAACGTGCTGGACGACTTCAGCCGGGAGTGCCTGGCCATCGAGGTGGATACAAACCTGCCGGCGGCGCGGGTTACGCGAGTGCTCGACCGCATTGTTGCCTGGCGTGGGCTTCCCGAACGGATTCGAATGGATAACGGACCGGAACTGGTCTCGGTGACCATGGCCAATTGGGCGGAAATCCATGGCGTGGACCTGGAGTTCATACAGCCAGGCAAGCCGACGCAAAATTCGTACGTCGAGCGCTTCAACAAGACGTACCGCAATGAAGTGCTTGATTTTTATCTCTTTCGCACTCTGACTGAGGTCAAGGACATCACGGAGAACTGGATCAAGGAGTACAACGAGGAACGGCCCCACGAATCACTTGGCGACCTGACGCCAGCCGAGTACCTCGAAGCCCATTCACCCCAGGAAATCTCTACTTTTGGCTGGCACTAACTTGGGGAGGTTTACATCCCCACAAAGCGATTTTGTTCTTCACCCTTGCAGTTCCTGAAAAACATGCAGCAAGAAACACTGCATACAGAACAATCACCGCTATATAACCACGCGACATGATACCCCCTTCATGCCTTCTCAAAAGCAAGACGCCACAAGTCTGTCATGCCTCAAGCCAGAAGGCACCTTAAAAATATTATACTCTGCTTTTTTAGAGACATATAACAAACATTATCACGACAACACATCTACAAAATACTCATATTTTTTACAAAAAAATAAGTAAAAAAAAGATAAAAAAACACACTACACAATAATAACATTCACGACAAAGAAAGCCATGCATAAAAAAATATAAGAATAACAATTTATATAAAAATATCCTCCCCTAAATTCCCAACTACCCTTAAGCACAGCAAATGAATTTCACTGCATGATCCAAAAACCCACACCACCCCACACACAAGAAAGCCCCTATACGCATTACAGCTTCTCAAATCAATTATTATCATAAAAGACTACTATATATAAAATTCTACATTATGACTACATCAAAATTACATATCCTATTGCGCACATGCTATAGTCAGATAACATTACAACGACTTCCACATTTTCAAACAAGCTTTTCCTCAGTAACAACTAAGGAAAACGCCCTTTTCCATTGCGAATATTCCGGCATGGAGCTACAAAGCTAGAAGTTGTATCTTTTTGGATAGAGTTGGCGTTTTGCCAATCAGAAGGAGGGGCAAGAATCTCGTCGCAGAGGTGCTTATGTTGAAAAAATAATTGCGTTCAGACTCCACTGGTCCAGATTTGTTTTTACAGTTATCCCTTTCAAACCGCCGTTCTCACTGGCCTTTTCAAACCAATCATGGCCTTCTAGGAAAGCCATTTGTAAACACATGCACTCACAACTCCTGGTCGTTCCCCATTTCATGATACGGGCGTTTTTTGACACAGCAAATTCTTAACATTGTTGCAATGCCTTCTTGAGCCTTGTAGTTTACAAGAATTTACATCGACAATGGTAAAAAACTAAGGAGACGCAGATGCAAAACAACGGTTTGTACAAGATTATTTACGAGGTTGCCCGAATCATCAACCTCAGCCTCAAACCGCGAGAGGTCTTGAACAAGATCGCCGAGGAAACAGCCAAAGGTATGAACGCCAAAGGGTGCTTCATCCGCGTGCTCAGCCAGGATGGTAAAACCCTTGAGCCCGGCGCCTATCACGGACTCTCGGACCGCTATGCGAAAAAAGGCCCCGTTGAAGTGGAAAAGTCCAAACTCGACCGCGACGTGCTCAGAGGAGAAATTGTAACCATCAACGATGTCCGCTCCGACTCCCGCTTTCAGTACCCCGAACAGGCTGCGGAAGAAGGGCTTTGCTCTCTGGTGGTGGCCCCTCTTTCCATAGGCGGCGGCAAAGTCATCGGCTCAATCCGGGTCTATTCTGCTGAAGAAAGAGCTTTCGACGACAACGAACTGGACTTCCTTCGTTGCATCGCAGACCTCTCAGGCCTGGCGCTGGAAAACGCACGGATGTACACGGCTCTCAAGAGAGCCCAGGAACTGGCGGACGCCTACACCTATCAGGTTTTCGAGGACTAACCATGAGCAAGATAAAAGTCGGTATCAACGGTTTTGGACGCATTGGCCGCCAGGTACTCAAGACCATCTGGGAGCGCCATCGCGACGTGATGGAAGTTGTAGCTATCAATGACCTTTTCGATATAAACACCAACGCGCATCTGCTCTCGCACGACACCTGCTATGGACGTTTTGCGCCCAAAGTATGGGTTGAGGGCGATGTCATGCACATCGGTGACGACTTCCAGGTCAAAAGCCTGGCAGAACGTGACCCCCGCATGCTTCCATGGGGCGCTTTGGGCGTTGACGTGGTCGTGGAATCCACCGGTATCTTCCGTACCGGCCCCAAGGCCATGCAGCACGTGGAAGCAGGCGCCAAGCGCGTGGTGATTTCCGCACCTGCCAAAGAAGAAGACATCACCCTTGTCATGGGCGTAAACCACGAGCAGTACGACCCCGACAAGCACGTCATCATTTCCAACGCGTCGTGCACCACCAACTGCCTGGCGCCTGTCGTCAAGGTAATGCACACTGAATTTGGCATCACCAAGGGCGTAATGACCACGGTCCACGCCTACACCAACGACCAGCGCATCCTTGACCTGCCGCACAAGGACTTGCGGCGGGCGCGTGCCGCCGCCTGCAATATGATCCCCACCAGTACGGGGGCAGCCAAGGCAGTGGCCCTGGTTATTCCTGAAATGAAGGGCCGCTTCGAGGGCTTCAGCGTACGTGTTCCTACACCCACCGTGTCCCTGGTGGACTTTGTGGCCGTGCTGGAAAAGGACACCACAACCGAAGAACTCAAAGACAAACTGCGTCAGGCAGCAGAAAACGAACTCAAGGACATCCTGGCCTTTTCCACGGATTCCTTCGTCTCCTCGGACTTTGTGGGCAACCCCCACTCCTCCATCGTGGATGCTGAATTCACGGTGGTGCAGTCCGGCAACCTGGCAAAAGTCTACTCTTGGTACGACAACGAATGGGGCTATTCATGCCGGGTTGGCGATCTCATCGCCTACATGGCGCAACGCGGCATCTAATCCCCCAACGACGCTAAAAAAACGGGCAGGCGGCATGCAAGCCGTTTGCCCGTTTTCCTTTGCAACGTATTTTTCAGTTAGGAGCTATTCGCTCTCCCCCTCTGGGAGCAGGCATTCCTCCACTGTATCCCCGTCACAAAATCTGGTTCGCAGCTTCACCGTAAATTGCGTGCCTTGGCCAGGGGTGCTTTCTACCTCCAAGTCTCCTTTAAGAAGAGACAAGGCCTTGCGGACCGTCCTTATTCCAAGGCCAATGCCACCGTACTGTCGAGAGTAGGAAGAATCGGCCTGCCCCATTCCGCTCGTCACAGCTTCCATTTTATCCTGCAAAATGCCCTGCCCCGTGTCGGCAACGATAAAACGGCACGCCACCTCCCCTGCGTCTACTTTTGCGGCATCTATCATTACCCGTATTTCGCCGGAATCAGTAAACTTGACCGCATTGCTCAACAGATTGTCCAGGACAAGCTGCAGCAATTTCATATCCACCATAATGACCTCCGGACAATCCGGAGCCAGGCTGGTAGACAGCTTCAAATGTTTACCAGCTATCTTTGGCCCATGGTTTTGGGTAACGAATTCCATAACACCCTGCAGGCTTACAGGCGCCAGGACAGGGGAATAATGGTCCAGGCTGGTAAAGCTGAGGACACCGTTGACCATTTGTAACAAGCGGTTAGCCGCTTTCTCCGCTTCAACAACATAGTCCTCTTGCTCAGCATCGAGTTTGGAATCGGCCAAAAGCTGCAGCAACCCCTGGATGCCATTCAAAGGCGTGCGCAACTCATGCGTAATGCTTCCCATAAATTCGCTTTTCATCCTGTTAGCCGACTCGGCTTGTTCCTTTGCGACATGGAGGTCCTCCAAGGCCTTTTCCAGGTCGGCGGTTCTTTCTCGTACACGCTCCTCCATCTGGACATGGGCCAACTGCAAGGCTTCTTCCGCATGCTTGCGCTCTGATATATCAACCATAATGCCTACAAAATTCATTGGCTGCCCGGACTTGTCTCGAATGACAGCCACTGCCAGGTCAACCCAGACCATGCCTCCGGATTTTGTCTTATACCGTTTTTCAATACGATATTCGTCGGCCTCTCCACGCTGAACGGACTGGAGCAATTCCTTTTCCTGCGGCAGATCATCCGGGTGGGTGAACATGGCATAATTCAATCCCGCGAGTTCGCTGGCGGCATATCCAACGAGATCTTCAAAACTCTGATTGAACAGCAGCAGGTCACCGTCGGCATCGGCAAAGACGATACCGAGATTGGCGCGCTCGAAAATGGTTTTCAGGCGCGCCTCTGATGCGGCCAGCGCTTCCGCAGCCTGCTTTTTGTCTGTGATATCCCTGAATACGTTGAGCAACGCCCCTTTGCCGTCAACCTCCACGCGCTTGGCGGTGACAAGCACATGCATAAGGGAGCCATCCCTGCGGCGGTGCCGCGTCTCAAAGTCATCACGCCCTGACTCGCAGACCTTTTTGATATGCGTTTCAATTTCCTCCGGAGTTTCATCTACTTCTATGTTCTCGATACCAATATTCCAAAATTCTTCGCGACTGTACCCAAGCTGCTGATAGGCAGCCTCATTGAATTCAAGAGGCTTGGAACTTTCAAGATCAATGAGAACGATGCCGTCCGGAAGCAGTTCCACAAGAGTCCGGTAGCGCTCTTCCGCCTGCCGCAATTGCTCCTCTGCAACCTTGCGTTCTGTAATGTCCCAATTGGTTCCCAAAATCCTTACAGGAGCGCCCTGCATATCCCATTGCACAACGGCATTGGCCTTGATGTGGTGTACTGAGCCATCTTCGGGCCAGACAACCCTGAATTCGGGGGTAAATTCCGCCGCCCCCTCAAGTGCGCGGAAAAAGGCGCTTCTCGCTGCCTCACGGTCTTCCGGGTGCAGGCCCGCCTCCCATGCTTCATAAGCGCCGCTGAATTTTTCGGGACCCACGCCGTACAGGGCGTACATGGCGTCATCCCACACCAGTTTGCCGGTTTTGAGGTTGTAGTCCCAAATACCGACCTTTGCGCCGCTTGTGGCCAGGCTGAGTCTGTCGGTCAGAATATGCAATTGCCGCTCGGCTTCCTTGGCGTCACTTATGTCGGTGAACGTTACAACGGAACCGAGTTTTCGGCCTTCACTGACAACAGGAGCGGCAGTATAGGCCACTTCAAAAAAAGTGCCGTCCTTGCGCCAGAACACTTCATTGCCCACGATAACAGTCCGGTTTTCACCCAGTACGTCACGCAGAGGACAATCCTCCTCCTTGTACGCTTCGCCCGAGGCATGCGTATGATGCAGCAAAGAATGGCTATTTTTGGAAAGCACTTCCGAAGCGTCGGAATACCCCAAAATCTCCAACCCCCCCGGGTTGATGAATGTGATGCGCCCGTCTGTATCTGTACCGTAAACGCCTTCATGCAACGCATTGAGCAAAAGGCGGTAGCGGTCACGGCTTTCTCGTATTTCACGATCGAGTCGTCGCTGTTTGCGTTGATAAAACAGCAATCCAAAGACTAAAATCATTACGGCCAGGATGTACATACCGCAGTCACGCAACGCATCGTTCTTCCAATGTACGAATATGGCGTTATAATCGCGGACCGCGGCAACGATCATGTACCCCTCGTTCTCGACATCCGAAAAACGCAGGGTCTGCGTCGCCATCATGCATTTTTCACCCGTTACGTATACTTTGCCAGTAAAAACATTGGAATCCTGCTTGCTTTCCATGTGCTTGGTAAAGAAACTGCCAGGCTGGGCAATATCCATCCCCAGGATGTCCTTGTCCGGCAGAGGTTCCAACATGAAAAGTTTTCCATCGCTGTGTGCAATGGAGAGCCACATATCCGGAGCATACCGCACTGACAAAAGCAACGGCTTGAAAAAATCCGGGTCCAGTGAAGCGACAATCGCGCCTGAAAAGTCGTTGCCCACTTTGATAGGCTTGCTGATGGTGGTGATGTACGCGTTCAACGAGGAAAGGAATGGTGGTGATATCAACAGGACATCGCTTTTCTCGGCATTCTTCGCCGCTATAAAATATTCCCGCGTTTTGAAGTTTTTTCCGATAAGCTCTGCACGGCTTGCGGCAAGGATGTCGCCCGTAGCATCAAAAAATGTGATGGTCCGCACTCCGGGCATGCCATCGACCAACGTTTCCAGACGAGCATTAAGGTCGCGGCGGTCATCATTCCGCAACCAATCCTGCTGCAGGTCTCCCATCACTTTGTTCAAGGAAGCTATATTCCAGGCAATTATCTGCTCCACTACCTTTGCCTGGGTGCGCAACCGTTCCTGCTCGTTGTTTTTTACAAGCTCGCGCTCCTTCAGCGCGTTAAACGCCACAAAAGCCCCCAACAAGAGCAAGGCTGTGCAAACAATAACCCACTGTGCCGAGTATGGGTTGGAAGCACTGTTTCCGTTTTGTAACGACATCAGTATTCCTACCTTAAAAAACAGAAAGAACGTGCACTTTACAATAAAACACACTTAGCATCGGAGAAATGAATACGCACCATTATACTTTTACAAAAACGCCAGCGCAAAACAATTGATACAAATATGCTACGCAAACTATATATTGTCAGGCACCGAGCGCAGAAAAAACACCATCAATACCCTGACCCAAAAACAATTCTAACTGAAGAAAAAACAACTTTTACACTTCAATAAAACATCATAGGATATGCATAAAATATTTATTTTTCATCCAAAGATACCAATTTCAATTATTAATAGCAAAACTTCCAGCGGTATGAATAAGCGGATATCTATACAATACAATTGGAATGTAAAATTGGCTTGGAGCCCAATCGCCCTACGCAAGGCCCACGTAGGAACAAGACGGCGCCAACCTTTCAGCGCAAGCCACTATGCGTCATGATTTCATGGATATGGCCTTGCCCTGAGATTTTTGATAGGCAGTAAACAAACCCCCCTTATCCGTGAGGATGCTCCGCCATGAAAAAAACCGCTCTTTTCAGAAAATTGATCAATGCTCCTGAAATATTGATGCTGCCTGTCGCCCACGACGCTCTTTCCGCCCTGACTATCGACCAGGCAGGCTTTTCGGCCTTTTGCGTGGCTGGCTATGGCACATCCGGAAGCGTATTGGGAGCGCCTGACATAGGCTTGATAAGCGCAACCGAGATGCTCACCCACTATGCAAACATCATCAATCGTGTGGGGCTCCCGGTCATGGTGGATATCGACACCGGCTTTGGCGACATCAACAACGTCATACGCACAGTACGCCAGGTGGAGCGCATGGGTGCAGCCGCCCTGTTCATTGAAGACCAGACCTATCCCAAGCGCTGTGGGCACATGGGGGGCAAATCCGTTGTTCCCGTTGACGAATACCTGCCCAAGCTCAAGGCGGCGTTGTGGGCAAGAAGCGATCCAGACTTCGTCATCATGGCCAGAACAGACGCAGTTGCCCAGTACGGCATAGAGGAAGGAATCCGCCGTGCACGATTATATGCCCAAACCGGCGCAGATATGATCTTTGTTGAGGCAGTAACCACTAGGGAAGACATGCAAGCCGTCAATCAAGCGCTGCAAAGCACTCCCAGCATGGCGAACATGATCGAGGGCGGACGCTCGCCGTTTCTCTCTGCGCAGGAGTTGCAAGACCTGGGGTATGCAGCCGTGGCCTACCCCTGCGCATCGGTGTTCACCGCAGTCCGCGCTATGCAAAACTGGGCGAACCACCTCAAAAAGCACGGCACCACAAAAGGATTCGCAAGTCCGGAGACCATGCTTGACTTTGAAGAGTACTATCGTTTCATCGGCGCAGACGCCATCCGTGAGCGGGAAAAGCAGTTTTTCGAGGAGCCATGATCCCTTCAGGCAGCAGGGGCTTCAAGCATTATCCGTATTGCTCTTGTCCCTGTCCTGGTCAAAAAAGACATCCACGGTGAACGTGCCGTCTTGATCCTGGATTTGAATATCCCAGCTGATGCTGCTCGCCAGTTGCCTGGTCAGCATGAGCCCCAGGCCGAACCCCTCCTGGGTGTCATCGTCCCTGTTGCCTGCATTGTCGTTGCGAATGCGTAAAGAGGCAGCATCCAGACGCATGCTCACATCTCCACGCAGGGTGTGTTGCAAGGCGTTGCGGACCAGGTTGCTCAAAATGATGAGGGCGATTGTCTTCGGCGCCTGGATCGTTTTGGCTGCAAAACTGGTTTCCAGGTTGATATCCTTGCCTTCCAGCAGATACTCATTTTCGTGGACGATACTGGATAACAGCGCCCCAAGCTTGACCTCCTCGTGCGGGAGTCTGGTCTTCTCCTCCCTGCACACCCAAAGCAACGTAGTGGTGATGAACTGCATCTTCATCACGGCCTTTTCCATGCGGCTGAAAGCCGGGACATAGCGTTTGTTTTCCTGTATTCCCAATTGCTCCATAAGCTCAAGGTTGTTCTTCAGAATGGCGATGGGGGTGCGCAATTCATGGCTGGCGTATTGTTGGAACTGATGCTCACGCTCAATCCCTGCGCTAAGGCGGCGGAGATTACTCCTGAACATTTCAGCCAGCTGGTTGAGCTCAGAATAGGTGAAATCAGGCGCTTCCTTTTCCAGATGTTCCATCTCCAGCGTCATGGCCCAATTGCGCAAATCCTCCACGGGGCGGGCGCCCCGCTTCAACATATAGACCGCCAGCAGAATTATGAGCGTAGTACTGACCACACCAATGGCAATGGGCAAATACAAATAGTAGGCGAAAAAATTCTCAATGGATTTCAGTGGCTTTCTGCTGGGCTGGAACTGAAACACAAAATGCACCAGTGCGCCATCGGGGCGCTTCGCTGTGTACATGTAGCTAAAATTTTCCTTGGTGCCGGTTTGCAAGAATGTTCCAGGAACAAGTTCTTCCTTGTCCGCGCCTTTGCGGATTATCTCCGGAAGCGCGTCGTAGCCCAAATATGCAGTAATTGTAGCTGTTTTTGGAAGCGAGGTGTCAGGATTATTCTCATACTCCTCTAAATACTTGTTGGCCTCGGATTCGAGCCGAAACTCGGTATCCATGTGCAAGCCATGGGTCAAATAGAAACGCAGCAAAAAAAAGCAGCAAACTGCGAGAACAACGCAGGTTGCTGCTATAGAGAAAATGATGAATCGCCTGAGACTGGTCGTGCTACGCATTCGCTTTTAACCTGAGCGTGAAACCAACTCCCGGGACAGTATGAATGAGGGGTATATCAAACGGCTTATCCACTTTTTGTCGCAAATTGTGGATGTGCACCTTCAGGCTGTTGCTTTCCGGTGTTTCCGCCCCCCATACAGCCTTAACCACTTCTTCCCGCAGGGCCACCCCAGGGCTGACCCGGGCCATATATTCCAAAAGCGCCCATTCTATGGGGCCCAGGCGCAATTCCACGCTGCCTCTTTTTGCCTGACGCAATTCAGTGTCTATTTCCAGATCCCCGACCACAAACCGACGCGGCTGGCTGCTCCGCCGTTTGGCCAAAGCCTTTATCCTGAAAAGCAGCTCCTTCATTGCAAAGGGCTTCACGAGATAATCGTCAGTACCAGCCTCAAAGCCGGCAATCTTATCATCAATCGTATCACGAGCCGTAATCATCAAAATAGGCACATCAGAGCCTTCACGCCTGATGCTTTCACAAACGCTGTACCCGTTCATCTTAGGCAGCATTACGTCCAGGAGCAACACATCGTATGTGTTTTCCCTGGCAAGCTGCACACCATGCACGCCATTGGATGCATGATCACAGATAATATCTTCCAGCTCAAGGTACTCCACCATCGAAGCTGCGAGATCATAATCATCCTCTACAAGGAGTATATGCACATTCATTACTTTACCCCTCTTTATTACCTGGCGACTACAGTACAACACGGAATCCGAATTGACCATATCTGTTCTTCGCCAGGATCAAGCACCCCCCCATCGGGCCGAAATGCAGAAAGACAATGTGCTCTCATGCCTCCTCCCAAAAGCGAGGGATTATACAGAGACGGATGCGCAAACACCCGCCTCTTAGTCTATACAGGTCCCTTACACTCCGGATCCGACAGGTGAAGTTTCAGGTTTTTTGTCAGCATCCTTTTTATGAGCAGGAGCCTTTTTCCAGATTCGCCGCACCAGAGACAGCACCCAGACAAAGAAGACCGGCGCAAACAGTATACCGAGCACCGTAGCGCTGAGCATACCGCCGATAACGCTGATGCCGATGGAGTGCTGGCTCGCCGCACCTGCGCCCCTGGCGATGGCAAGGGGTATCACACCCAGTATGAACGCCATGGACGTCATAATAATGGGGCGGAACCGCAGACGCGCACTCTTTTTGGCAGCGTCTATCAAACTGTCGCCATGTTCATAGAACTGCTTAGCCACCTCAACGATGAGAATGGCGTTTTTGGAAGCCAGGCCGATAATGGTGATCAATCCGACCTTGAAGTACACGTCGTTGGCCATGTGCATCACCATGACGGCAGCCACAACACCCAATGCGCCCACAGGCACGATGAGCATGACAGAGAACGGAATGGCCCAGCTTTCATACAGGGCGACCAGCAGCAGAAATACGACCAGCAGAGCCAGGCCGAAAAGCATGGGAGCCTGCGCGCCGGCGAACTTTTCCTGGTAGGAAAGCTCGGTCCATTCATACCCTATACCCTGGGGCAGATTCTGCATGATCCGCTCCAGTTCCTGCATGACTTCACCGGAACTATGACCGGGCGCAGCTCCGCCTGTGAGCTTGAATGCATTATAGCCATTGTAGCGGACAACCTGCACCGGGCCGGTTTCCCATTTGGTGTTCAAAAGTGCAGTCAGCGGCACCTGCTCGCCCGAGACATTCGGCACGTACAGGTTTTCCAGACTTTTCGGCGTTTGCCGCATGCTGCCGCTGGCCTGAACCACCACACGCTGCACCCTGCCGGCATTGATGAAGTCGGCTACCATGCTCGAACCGTAGGCAGTCGACAATACAGACCGTATGTCATTGAACCGTACACCCAGCGTTTCGGCTTTTTCGCGGTCGATCTCCAAACGGAATTGCGGGGCGTCGGGCAATCCATCGATACGGGCGTAGGCAATGACCGGCGAGGCGTTTGCCTCGGCCAGAACCATACCGGCTGCTTCGGCCAGTTTTTCGCGCCCCAAGCCGGCTCTGTCTTGCAAGCGCAAAGAAAAGCCGCCCGTGTTGCCAAGACCATCAACTGGCGGCGGGTTTACCGCAAAGATGGTGCCGTCCAGGTTTTGGGAAAACGCCATGTTGGCCTGCATTACTTCATTTTGTGCGGACTGGCTTTCGTCACGCTCGGACCAGTCCTTGAACTGGGGAATGACCATACCGGCGTTCTCCCCCGTTCCGGAAAAGCTGAAGCCAACAACGGCAAAAGCCTGGTCTACCGCGGGCCTGGACTGAAGATACCCTTCCACGCCCTTGATCACCGCCAGTGTGCGGGCATACGTGGCCCCTGGAGGCAACTGAATACTGATAAACATGTTGCCCTGGTCTTCCGTGGGGACAAATGACGCAGGCAATCGCACGTAGTTGTAGGCAAGAGCGCCCAAAATGACGAGATAGATGACCATCACCCGCCATGTACGCGACACCAGAAAGCCGGTGATGCGCTCGTACTTGTCGCCCAGCCTGTCGAACATGCGGTTGAAAAGCCCGAATACGCCACGCTGTGCATCGTGATAGCCCTTTGGAATGGGCTTCAGGATTGTGGCGCACAGGGCAGGTGTCATTGTCAGCGCCAAAAAGCCGGAGATAAGGATGGAAACCGCCACGGAGATGGCGAACTGCCTGTAGATGACGCCAACAGAGCCGCTCATGAACGCAAGCGGAAAGAAAACCGCGGAAAGCACCAGCGTAATACCAATGATGGCGCCCGATATCTGCCCCATGGCCTTGATGGTGGCCTCGCGAGGCGGCTGGCCTTCCGTGGCCATGATGCGCTCCACGTTTTCAACAACAACGATGGCGTCGTCCACCAGAATACCAATGGCCAGAACCATGCCGAACATGGTCATCATATTTATGGAAAAACCGACGACGCCCATGACTGCAAAAGCGCCGAGCACGCATACGGGCACGACAATGGTTGGAATGATGGTGTAGCGAAACTTCTGCAAAAACAAAAACATGACCAGAAATACCAGTACCACGGCTTCCAGCAAGGTGTGCACGACCTTTTCAATGGCGGCGTCCACGAATTTGGACGTATCCAGGGGGATGGCGATTTCCATATCAGGCGGCAGCGAGATGGAAAGCTCGTCGAGCCTGTTCTTGATGCGCTCCACAGTGCCCAGGGCATTTGCGCCGGGTCCGAGCTGCACTGCCGCCGCGGCCATGGGAATGCCTTTCAGGCGGGAAACGATGTTGTAGGATTCGGGTCCGATTTCGATCCGCGCAACGTCATCCAAATGCACATTTGAGCCGTCCTTGTTGGCGCGCAACAGAATGCGGCCAAACTCCTCCGGCGTCTCGAACATGCCCTTGACCATGAACGTGGCCATGAGTTCCTGCTCCGAGGCAACGGGGCGTCCGCCAAAGCTGCCCGCAGGCACCTGCACGTTTTGCTCGGTAATGGCGTTTCTGACGTCATCAAAGGAAAGGTCGTAGCTCAGCAGTTTCTGGGGGTCCACCCAGATGCGCATGGCGCTTTCCGAAGCAAAGAAGCGCAGCTGTCCCACGCCATCAACACGCCTGATTTCATTATTGATATTGCGGGCCATAATGTCGGCCAGCTTTTGGGGATCCTTGTTCTCGCCCCCTTCTTTATACCGCAGGGCGTAAATCATCAGAAAGCCCGAGTTCGCCTGCTCCACTTCAATGCCCTGGTCCCTTACAGACTCGGGCAAGCGGGGTTCGGCCTTCTTGATGCGGTTCTGCACGTCCACCTGGGCCATATCGGGGTTGGTGCCAGGGTTGAAAGTGACGGTGATATCGCCCCTGCCCGTGGAGCTGCTGGTGGACTCATAATACAGGAGGCCTTTTGCACCATTGAGCTCTTCCTCAATAAGGCTGACCACGGAGTCGTTGATGGTAGACGCCGATGCGCCGGGATAGGTCGTCTGTATACGGATCTGGGGCGGCGCCACTTGGGGGTACTTCTCCACCCCCATGGAGGGGATGGCGAGTATGCCGCCCAGGGAGATGAACAGCGCGACGACCCAGGCAAAGTTGGGTCTGTTAATGAAGAATCTATACATGAATCATTCTCTTCTTATTCTTTCGTTCCGGCTTCGTTGGTTGCCACGTTGTCTTCGGCCTGTTGCCTGACCGTGACGACCATGCCGTCGCGCACTTTGGCAACGCCATTGACAACTATGCGCTCTCCCGGCGTAAGCCCCTCAGTGATCTGCCAACGGCCACCGGTTTCCATTTCACCCATGCGCACAGAACGCGCAGCCACCTTGTTTTCGCTATCCAGCACAAACACCTGGGCGTGACCGTCGTTGCCGAGCTGCACCGCTCGTTGCGGAATAAAAATGACCTGTTCTTCTCGGCCGAGTCGGATCCTGATCCGCACATACATTCCAGGAAGCAACATCATCTGCGGGTTGTTAAACTCGCTGCGCAGCGACACCTGGTTGGTGTCCTGGTTTACCGTGACATCGGAAAAAAGCAGCTTGCCTTTTGCCGTATAGTCAAGATCCTCAAGGGTCACAGAGACTTCGGGCTCTTCATCCTTGTTCGTCGCCTTGTTCATTGCGGATTTCAACTTCAGATAGTCAGAAACCGGCTGGTTGATATCGGCATAAATGGGGTCCAACTGTTGGATGGTCGCGAGTTGCGTTGCTTCCCCTTCGCCTACCAGGGCGCCTTCCGTGACATACGCACGGCCAATGCGTCCTGAAATGGGTGCAGTCACCGTTGCGTAGCTCAAGTTCAGCTCGGCAGTCTGCACCGCAGCCTCTGCCGCATCCTTGCTCGCCAGCGCCGCCTTGTAGCTGGTGACGGTTGTGTCGTATTCCTGCTGGCTGATGGATTTGGTTTTGATAAGCTTGGAGTAACGATCCGCCGTTACCTTCAGGTCCACCAGATTTGCCTGCGCCCTGGCAAGGTCGGCCTTGGCCTGGGCAAGGGCCGCCTTATAAGGAGCCGGATCGATGTGGAACAAAACCTGCCCTTTTTTGACTTCACTACCCTGCTCGAAATCACGGGTGAGAATAATTCCAGAAACACGGGCGCGCACCTCTGCAATTCTGCGCGCGGAAATCCGTCCAGGCAGCTCGATGGTCTTCCGGTAAGGGACTGTGGTGATTTCCATCGCCTCTACCTGAACAGGAGGGCGCTGGTGTCCCTGCGCCTGCACGGGCTTGTCACTGTTGCACCCTGCAAGCGCAAGCAGGGAAGCAACCACGGCAAAAACATAAAAACATTTGATATATCGCAGCATTTTGGCTCCTGTTCTTTATTATCCGATACGCGTGGCAATGGAGGAAAAAGAATGAGTGGCATTTTCGTCTACGTCTGGTGGCAGCCTATTCCACTGCAGGGTTAAGCCTAGGTTAACCAGGGGAAGGTATTGGTAAGAGAGACGACAAAAGAGCCGAGGCGACTAGCTAGTCACCTGAAAAGATGTGCTTTTGTACAAAAAGAAGAAGCGTGTCACGCAATATAAAAGGTGGGAGGGGGAGACAAAAAGGTTAAACAAACACCCTGTTTAGAGCAGCCTGTGAATCTCGTCCACCAGGGAATCAAAGTCATGTATGGGTTTGAGAAAAATGGTATTCGATACATTGGGGTCGCTGACGAGACTGCTGGGCACCTGGAATTCGGGGGAGCCGGTATACACGATGAATTTCAGGCCGGGGCATTTCTCCTTTGCAACCACGATGAACCTGAGCCCATCCATTCCTGGCAGACGCAAATCCACAATCACAAGATCGGCAAGCTCCTGTTCCAGAAACGCCAGGGCCTCTTCGGAGCTCCCAGCCTGTTCTATCGCAAACCCCTCATCTTCAAGAGCTATCGCGAGGCTGTCACGCACCTGCAAATCATCGTCGAGGATGAGTATTTTATGCGCCATTATTCTCCTCCAGGTCTATTGGAAGCTTGATGCTGAACCGGGTCCACTCCCCAATGGCGGATTCGACCTCCATACACCCCTTATGTTGGTCCGTAATGATGAAGTAGGACACAGAAAGGCCGAGCCCAGTCCCCTTGCCCACTTCCTTGGTCGTGTAAAACGGTTCGAAGATACGCTTGCGCACAGCGTCATCCATGCCAGGCCCGTTGTCTTCAATTTCCACCACGGCCATGCCACCCACCTGCTTTACGCGACAGGTGATAGTGGGGGGTACATCCTCATAGTCCTTATCCATCATGGCTTCGGCGCCGTTTTTCAACAAATTGAAAAAGACCTGCTGTATTTCATTGCCGTCACAATGGACGGGGAGGCTGGCCTCGTCGTATTCTCGTATGATCTTGATTTTTCTGAAATCATAATATTTTTTCAGATTATAGTCATTGGCTGCCAGTTCCAGGGTAGCGTCCAGAAGCAGCGCCAGATCATGCCGCTTCAATTCCTTTTCTGTTTTCCGGCTGAAGCTGAGCATGTTTGCCACAATGTTTGCTGCACGGGCGCCTGATTCGTGAATACCGTCGAGCATACGGGGGATCTCTCTGTGCTTCAGATACTCCTGAACGTTTTCAAGGCTCACCCCACATTCCTCCGCCACAGCATGGTTCTTCTTAAGCCCACCAAACACACGCTTTTTAATATTCTGGGTATAGCCCAGGATCGCAGCCAGGGGATTGTTGATTTCGTGGGCCATCCCGGCTGCCAGCCCACCGACAGACATCATTTTTTCTGACTGCACCATTATCTGTTCAAGGTTGACCCGATCAGTCACATCATCCACACGAACAACGGCGCCATCCACACCATTGGCAATCAAGGGGTAGATGGTGACATTTTCATGCTGCACTTCGCCTGAGGCGCTACGCACCTGCAGCAAATCGGAACAGGTGGTGCGCGTCCTGATGGACTCCCGTACCCGCTCCACTTCCCTGGAGAGAAACGGCAACACACTATGGAGGGGGCGCCCAATTGCATCCTGGGGCGCTATGTTTGTTATGCGCTCAGCTTCCATATTCCATTGGGTAACATTGCACTCGGTGTCCACCCCCACCACCATGGAAGGCATGGAATCTATTATATTGGACAAATAATTGCGCGTTTTGGCGAGTTCGACTTCGGCTTTTTTCAAATCGGCTATGAACCGCGCCTGCTGCACATTCTGAAAGGCGATGTCGGAGAGCTGGTTGGCAAGTGTGAACAACATCTCGGCAATGCGCTTGAATTTTTCCGGAGCCATGGAGGTGACTTCCTCAAAAGCCTCCACGATCTCCTCTTCATCCGCGCCGATCTCACGGGCGTAGGCGCGCATCATTTCCGGGGTGTGCCTATCGTCACGGACCTGGCCGACGAGCCAGCTGGCCACATGACGCCCCCCTACGGCAATTCCTGCGCCAGCATCCCAAAGCCCCCCACTCTTACAGGGGCGCACTGTAGGGCCATCCTTTTTCAATTGCCCCACTGCCGCGTCAGATTTGCGACAATTTTCTCTTCCTTTGGGGCTGTTGCGGATAACATCATTACAAAATCTGCAAAAATTACTAGGCCTTGTGATCGGTGTACCATTAGGACGGGTGATGAGCGAGCCCACCCCTGTGGCTTCGGCGAACTGATCCTGGAGACGCTGAATATCTTTGAGATTGAAGAGGTCCTCGAACGTGACACCCTCCGGATCCTCCAAAGGGCGTGTAAGCGCGACAATACGCTTTTCCAGCGCCTCTTCCGCATGTTTACGACGGGTGACATCGCGAGCAACGCCAAGAACCCCCAGGCGGTTTCCACTGTTGTCCTTCAGTGGCGTTTTGATGGTTTCAAAAAGTTGTGTTTTCCCTGTATTGGCAATGGTAAGCCACTCTTCATTGACGCAAGGGGCATCCGCTTCAAGGGCGACTTTGTCCTTGGCCCGAAAAAAATCCGCCGAATCCTTGTCCACAAGCTGATAGTCTGTCTTACCGATGATCTCCGATTCCTTTTTCCCGATAAAAAGCTCAAAAGACTCATTGCAGTAGAGGAATACCCCTTCTGTATCTTTGAGCCAAACCAGATCTGGAATAGCCCTGATCAACATGCGTAGAGAGTCCTCTGACGAACTGTGCACGCCCCTGCTGGCAAGCTTGGTCGCAACCTGACTCGTGGAAATACATGTTGCAGTCTCCAACTCGCGTACACGGGCGCGTAGAGTCTGCAACTCATCGAGAAGGCGTTTTCTTTCCCCGTCGTCTTTGGTCATATAGCCCTCTCCCTCCCCGGGGTTCTGCCGACAAGGCGATGCAATAAACGTATCTATGAAGTATCTAGTAATACTCGTAAATGATTTGTAATTCAAGTAGCTGCACAGTTTTTTTTGCATTACGCATGCAGACCATTCCAAAACTGAACGTCATACAGTTTATGCCGTAGCATCAGCCCCAAAACTATACGCGAAAGAGGGCGCATCAATATTTCTCTGTGGCAACATCTTTTTTATCATATGCTACTTGGCCTCTAACACATTGATAAAAACCCTGTTAAAATCTTCCAAATTGACAGGTTTCGCGAGATAACCATCCATACCTACGTCAAGAAACCGTTTTTCATCCCCAGGCATGGCGTATGCGGTCAACGCGATTATCGGTATCTTGGCTTTGCCACGCCCTACACTCCCTTTGCGAATGGCTTTTGTTGTAGCAATACCGTCCAGTACCGGCATTTGCACATCCATCAGCACAATATCAAAATCCTGCTGTTCCAGTTTGTCCAAGGCCTCTTTGCCATTCAAAGCGGTCTCTACCCTATGGCCGCACGATTCGAGCAGTTTTTGCACGGCGACCCGGTTCACCATGTCGTCTTCCGCCAGCAACAATTTGAGTGCGGCGGCATGGTGCTCCCCTTCAGTGCGGGATGTGCCTGCCGTCTCAGCCTTAGGGGCAACCCGTTCAAAAGGAATGGTGAAATGTATACTTGTGCCGGCCCCTTCTTCACTGGCAATTGCAATGGACCCATCCATCAATTCAATCAGTTGCTTGCAAATGGCCAGTCCCAGGCCGGCTCCCTGGTAATCGCGCTGGAACCCCTCCCCTACCTGAGAAAAAGGCTTGAAAAGCATGCCGATTTTTTCATCCGGAATGCCAATTCCCGTATCGGCAACAGAAAAGTACACATTGACCTTGTCAGGGTCTTTATAAGGAAGCGTACACACCTCGACATGCACCTCGCCCGCCTTTGTAAACTTGAAGGCATTGCCTAAAAGATTGTTCAAGACCTGCACCATGCGCATGGAATCCCCCGTGACCTCTCTTGGTGTTGCGGCGTCTATGGTGCAAGAAAAACCTACCCCCGCCTGCTTGAAGCTGGCGTCAAACAGTTCACAAGTATTCTTAATCGTTTGTATAAGGTCAAAACGTTCGGATTGAATACTGACCCTGTTCGCCTCGATACGAGAGATATCCAGAATGTCCGAAAGCAGGCGTGTCAGGCGTTTGGCAGAATGAATCGCGGTGAGGATATACTCGCTTTGCTCCTTGTCTACATGGGTGGTGTGCAAAAGTTGGAGCATTCCCAAAACGCCATTCAAGGGGGTCCGTATCTCATGGCTCATGTTCGCCAAAAATCCCGACTTAGCCCTGCTGGCGGCTTCTGCCTGCTCCTTTGCAATCAGCAAATCCTCTTCGTATTGCTTCAGGTTGGTCACGTCCGCCACCTGGGAGAGAATCGAGACCATTTCCCCTTTGGCATTGCGCAGGGAAAAATTGTACCACTGGCAGTATACGACTGACCTGTCATTGCGATAATTACGGTTTTCCACAGTGTTGAACAGGTCTCGTCCATCAAACAATCTGGTTATCTTCTTGTACGCAGCCTCCATATCCTCGGGGTATATGAATTCAAAGTCAGACCATGTTTTGCCAAGAACTTCCCCCTCTTTCCAACCAAACATTAATTCCGCCTGTTTGGACCAGGTCTTTATATATTTGCCCTTTTCCCATTCAATGACCGCAAGGGGCGAGTTTTCAATCTGGAAAGACAGCCTGTCATGCGCTTGCGCCAATTCCTGTTCCGCCTGCCTTCTTTCAGTGATATCCGACAGGTTCCCGATTACGGAAACGGGTTTACCCATAACATCGTGTTCAACAACACGGGCTTTGGCCTCAATGAGCCGGTATTCTCCATTCCGGGCGCACATCCGAAAAGAATATTGCCCCGTGTCTTTTTTGGAACTCATCCAGGCCCTGAAAACATCACGCGCATAGCTGCGGTCATCCGGATGAATGTAATCCAGCCAGACTTGAAACGATGCAGCAAAGGCTCCCGGTCGATAGCCGAGCATGGTATAAAAACGGGGGCTGAAAACCAGGGTGTCCGTAACCAGGTCCCATTCCCAAATGCCGTCTGTCGTTGCATCGAGAATATCTTGCAAATGCTTTGTATTCCTTTCCCGCTCCTCTATCACGGCCTTTTGCTCGGTGATATCTTGCGCCACACCCACATAATATTGCGGCTGCCCGTACTCCCCTTTCAGGGCGGAAACCGTCAAAGACATGATGACGACACGACCAGACTTTGTGACACATCGCCTTTCTTCGAAATAGGCTTCGGCGTCAGCGACTGTGGATTCAGACATTCCAGCTGCTCCCCCCCCCGGTGCTGTTCGGATGCAGCAGGTCGCTGAATGTCATATCCAAGAGTTCCTCTTCCGCATATCCCGTCATATTGCAGAAGGCCCTGTTCACGCGCATGAACCGACCATCTACACTGCCAAGATACATACCGACGGCTGCATGCTCAAAAGTCAGCCGGAACCGCTCTTCACTTTCCTGAAAGGCCTCCCGTGTGGCTTTCTGGTCCGTAATGTCACGGATGAGAGCGGCCACGGACCTGCCATCCGTAAAGTCGCCCACAGGGAAAAAAGACGCCTCCAAAAAGCGCTTGCCACGCAGAGGGTGCTCCACAGTCGCGCAAAAATCCACACGTCTGCCGGCAAGGGCATCATCCAGCAAGGGGTAAATCCGTTGATACAACGGGCCCAGAACCTCAGTGACGGAATGCCCTATGACTTCTTCCTTGGATTTTCTGGTCCACTCGAGAAAAGCCTTGTTGGCGACAACATACTTGTGCTCACTATTTACCTGAGCGACCATCTCACTGGTGGATTCGAGCACCCGCTCATATTGCGCCAGGTGGTCTATCAACTGCATTCGATCGGTAATATCCAAAGAGAGCGACAAAACGCACTTTTCCTGATGTTCACCGTACAGGACGGGCGACAGGGAATTCTGAAACCATTTGTCCCCCGTCGTCATGGAGACCATGACTTCCCGTATCCTTGGCGTCCCCGTAGCTATAACCTCCTGATATTCCTCTACAAGATCCTGCGCTTGAGAATGGGGCAACAACTCGAAAATGTTTTTGCCTATCACATCATCCGGCGCTCCGTGCTTCGAAAGATTGGCGGCAGCCTTACTGTTTACAAACCGGAATGTGCCATCAGCAGCTATGACGGAAAGTGTCTCCTGGATGGAGTCCACAACCTGGCGGTAGCGCTCCTCACTTGCGCGCAATTTTGTTTCGAATTCCTTGTGGGCAGTGATATCCAGGATGGAACCGAAAAGACGGGTCGTCTTGCCGGCTGCGTCGCGCTCTGCCTCGCCACGGGCAAGGATGTTCATTGTGCTGCCGTCAGGCAGTCGCCGTTCCAGCTCCAATTCATAGGGCGCACCACTTTCCACGGCCAGCGCCACGGCCTTCTCCAGGCGTTCTCTACTTTCCGGGGTATAAAGAGCTATCTCCACGGGATAGTCGGGCGGCGCCTGATGCGGGGGCACCATGAACATCCGGTAGAGATTCTCTGACCACGTTGCAATATCCGTTTCGGGAAACCACTCCCAGTCGCCAAGCCCTCCCAATTGCTGCGCCTTGTTGAGCCGCTGATTGCTTTTTGCAAGCATGAAGCGCACCTTCCGCAATCGCAGCGTATACCCCATCAGAATAGCGCCGCAGAAAAGCAGCACCAGTATTGAAATAAGGATGCTCAGCAGTTCAAGCTTGTGTGTTTTCCAGAGATTTTGTTGCGGGTTAAGCAACTGGCTGCCGGCAGGAAGCGCATTCGCATTTATTCCATATGCGGACAATGCATCGTAATCGAAGATATATTT
The DNA here is from genome assembly GCF_055388615.1 of Desulfovibrio biadhensis. Lineage (NCBI taxonomy): Bacteria > Pseudomonadati > Thermodesulfobacteriota > Desulfovibrionia > Desulfovibrionales > Desulfovibrionaceae > Desulfovibrio > Desulfovibrio biadhensis. Next base: position 2,843,902 of record NZ_AP042477.1, on the reverse strand, counting down.
ATTGGCCCGCTTTCCCTCAATCACGGGCAGGCTGGACACCGCCTTGCCATGTAAAATCTTACGCGCCAGGAGTCCTGCCCGCCTGCCTTGCTCATAATGGGAGATGACCTTCCCCCCTACAAGCCCCTGCCCGATGCCATGTTCCCAAAGGTGAAAGACCGGCGCCTGTGAATGCTCGACAAGGAAATCCACTGCTTCTTCAAAAGATTTTGGACTCTTATTCCTGTCTCGATAAGCGGAAAGAAGCAAAACTGCGGCGTCATCGAGTTTCTCCAATGTCTGCCCCAATTCGCTCCAGGTCATCTTTTCAAGGGACAGTATTTTCAATTCCCTCCCTGGATAGTTCCCCTTCAACTCCAGAAACGTCTCCAAGTCACCCTGTCCGCTGGGCGTAGAATCAACAAGGGCGTAAATCGTCCTGGCCTTGGGACACAGCTCCCAAACGACCTTCAGCGTTTCATCCATGGACACAGCCTCTATGACGCCGGTGTAGAATTGGCTGCCATCTAAGGATTTTGCGAGATTTTGATTATTCACCCCCAGAAAGACCACCGGCGTTTCAGGAAAAAGACTATCATGATTATCCATGACAAATTTCAATGCGTTGTCATCAGCAGTAATCACCACATCGTAAGGGCTAACACGATGCAACTTTCTTTTTAGTATCCTACGAAACGCCGCAATATCTTCCGGAGTGTAAAATCTTTTACTGTCCATGAATTCGACATCCAGAGCGATATCGTCTGGACCAAGGACACTCTCCAGACCTTCTATCTGTTTATAAAATGTGGGAAAACCGGGATGATAGGAACTGATAAGGAGTGCTCGGCCGGAAGCCGCAAAAGATACGCCGGCTAATACAAATAAAAGTATGACAACACTGAACAGAACAGTGCTGCCAAACCAACGTTGTGTGCCGGTCAAAGGTATTGCCATCTCCCCCCCTGCATTCATGGAAACAAGGCTTGCGGAGCATGCTGCATCACGTATACGATCTACATCACGTATCCAACCAATATTCTATACTGTTTACAATTATAAAAATGGCTGTGGCCGCTTTTCAGCCCCAGACCGAAGCAAACGCATGCAATTTGATTCAAGGAACCATCAGAATCTCACAGCCCTGCCGCCATGACAAGGTGGCAACCTCTATTTATTTATACGACCGCATCCATGGGGCTGTTCAAAAATCTTTTTTTTCTGCCTGTTAGAAACGGTTTCCAGCTCTCTCTACATTACCATATTTCGATTGCGCTATGCATGGAGCAGTACCTCCGCCTCTGCATACCGCACATGATTTTATTGAAGCCAACAAGGCTTGACTTTCAGCCCACTGCACTTAATCCTTGTTTTTCTTTTCCATCTTGCTCCTTTTTATCTCGTATGGCATTATAGAGGTTGTTTGTGTGAGGAATCAGCTCCCTTTGAGCTGTTTCTCAGTATTTTCGTAGGTTTTTTCCGCAGCAGGATACCACCTGTATAACATACGAACCGTTGGAACTTGAAACTAAAAGGAAATGAAATGAGCAGCACTCAAGAGAACTTACAGGAAGCTTTTGCTGGCGAATCCCAGGCCAACCGTCGTTACCTTGCCTATGCAAAGCAGGCTGACAAAGAAGGCTACCCTCAGGTCGCCAAGCTGTTCCGCGCCGTTGCCGAGGCTGAAACCGTGCATGCGCACAACCATCTGCGCATTATGGGCGGCATTGGGACAACTGCCGAGAACCTGAAGGACGCCATCGCCGGTGAACTGCATGAGTTCAAGAACATGTACCCTGAGATGATCAAGGTAGCCCAGCAGGAAGGACAGCCCCAGGCCGAGCGCACCTTCATGTTCGCCAATGACGTGGAAAAGATTCACCACTCTCTTTACGAGCGGGCCCTCGAAGCCATGGAAAACAAGTCCGATGACGTGGAATACTACTCGGTATGCTCCGTTTGCGGCTACACGCACGAAGGCGATTCGCCTGACAAGTGCCCTGTATGCAACGCCGCCAAAAAGGCATTTTTTCGTGTGGACTAACCATAACGCCCCCCATCCGACACGTGTCGGCTGAGCATTTCAAGGCCCCCGGTCAATTCGCCGGGGGCTTTTTACTGTCCACGTTTACCTGCAAGCAGGGGCACGGCTGGACGGCAAGCCGTGCAATGCGCTATTGGTTCCACACTGTTCAACCCTTTACAGTACAGAAAAATACGCATCTCACAGGCCTATGAATAGACCGTATAAATGCGCCAGATGGCAACTTCTGCTTCTTGGGCTCGGTGCTGCGTGCACTGTTGCGGCAGTCTCAATTTACAATGTTGCCGATTTCGACCTCTGGGGCTACATGGCCTTTGGCAAAGAGTTCTGGAACACCCCAGGCTTTCCCTACACTGACCCATTCTCCTATCTCCCCACCCGTGATGTCTGGATTTACCACGAGTGGTTGACGGGCGTTATCCTGTACCCTGTCTACAATACCTTTGGCGGCCCAGGGCTGCAGATTCTGAAATACCTGACCATCGGCGGCATGACGTACTGTATTTACAAGGGTGCTTTGCTACGCAACGCCTCGCCCTGCCTCGCCCTTGTTTTCCTGCTGTTATGGAGCCCTTTCATTGCTTTTGGTTTCAGCCCCATACGCGCTCAGGCGTTTACATATCTTTTTTTCGCCATGACGCTTTTGCTGCTGGAATGGTGCCGGTTGCGCGACAGATACCGCCCCCTTTTTCTGTTCATCCCCATGATGCTGGTCTGGGCCAACCTGCATGGCGGATTTCTCTCGGGCCTGGCCATGCCTTTTGTATACTGGGGCAGCGCCATCATAGGGCGGCGCAAAGCCTGGCCCTATGGGGCAATTGCTTTGGCAGCAGGGATGGTTACCCTCATAAATCCCTATGGGCTCGCCTACTGGCAGGAACTCATCGACGCCGTCAGCATGGCTAGACCGACTATTGTGGAATGGCAATCCACCCTCTCCATGTTGCAGGGCGGAGAATACCAGGGGCACGCACAATTGTTTTTAGCTCTTGCCCTGCTTACCGCAGCACTGCTTGCAGCGAACCGCACATTGCGCGACCCGGCCCTTCCCGTGTTACTCCTCACGGGATACATGGCCACAAGCCATGTTCGCCATTTTGTATTCTTTGCGCTGGCCTTCGGGCTCTATGTTCCTTCGCTACTGGATGCTTTCGTAACCACTGCCAGCAAGGACGCCGCAATGGTCAGGCGTTGGCGCTGGCTGGCCGTGATCTGGCTGCTCATCCCCCCCATTGCTTTTATGGATTGCGCTTGGAACCTGACCAGCCGGCTACGCCAGACGCCCCCCTTTGCATTGACAGCAGTCGCCAAGACCGACCCTCAGGACCAGCGTCTATTATATCCCGTGGGCGCCGTTGCCTTCATCAAGGACAAAAAACTCTACGGAAATATCCTGCCCAATTTTGCCTGGGGAGAATATCTCCTCTGGGAATTGGCGCCTGAATGCCGTATCGGCATCGATGGCCGCTACGAAACTGTTTTTCCGCCAGCAATAACCGCCGCCTATTTCGATTTTTTATACGTGCGCCCCAACGGTGTGCTGTTCTTGGACAAATGGCCCCATGACATGCTGTTGTTCGCTACCAGCGACGACGTGTACTACATGGCAAAAGATTATCCCGATTGGGTTGAAGTATACGCGGACCTGCAATCACGATTGTTCGCCAGACGTTCCTTTCTAAAGGAACAGCACCCTGACCTGCTGCAATAAGGCGCCCTCTTTCTTCCTCCCCCCTTTTTTCCAGCCGCAACAAATATGAGGCGCAGTTGAATATTGCCTTGGCCGTCTGTCTGTGTGATGTAGATACTGTCATTATTTGCACCCGTTGCCTGCTACACTTAAGAGCAGGAAAAACCGGAAGGAAGGCCTATGCCCGGCACGGAATTTACTACCGATATGCTCTTATCACTCCTTGTGGTGGCCGGCGTTACAGTGCTGTTCATTACCGAGTGGGTCCGTGTCGATGTCGCTGCCATCATCGTCATGGTTGTCCTGCCCATGCTTGGCCTTGTCAGCGGTCGCGAAGCCTTCTCCGGGCTTTCCTCAACTGCGGTTGTTTCCATCATCGCGGTAATCATCCTAGGCCGGGGGCTGGACCATTCCGGCGTCATAAATCGCGCCATTGGCCCCATCATGCGCATAGCAGGCTCCAGTAAACGCCGCACCATCATGTTCTTGTCGCTCACGGTCAGCATCATCTCAAGCTTCATGCAAAACGTAGGCGCAGCCGCATTGTTTCTCCCTGCACTCAAACGCATGAGCCGCCAAAGCGGCTTTCCCCTTGGGCAATTGCTTATGCCGGTGGGATTTGCCGCGATTCTCGGCGGTACCATCACGCTGGTGGGCTCTAGCCCCCTCATCATGCTGAACGACCTGTTACGCTCCTCCAACCTGCCCCCCCTTAATCTGTTTTCCGTAACTCCCATTGGCCTGTTACTGGTGCTGGCCGGGGTTCTCTTTTTCATTCTTTTTGGCGACAGGGTATTGCCCGGCAAGCAGCAGGACGATGATGGCGGCGAAACCGATAAAAGCCCCATTGCCTTTTACCCGCAACTGGCCGGTCCCTTTGAGCTTGTCTGCCCCCCGAATGGAGAGGCGTTGCGCATAGCCGAACTGTGCAACAACTACAACGTACATACTGTCGCCATGGCCAGAAATGGCGGGCGGGAAAAACTCCTCCCCCCTGACCGTGACATGCCCATATCCCCCGGCTCCGTCATTGCAGTCTACGCCACTGCCAAACATGTGGAGCGCCTTTGCAAGGAGAAAGGGTTGCGCCGCAAACCAGAGCTGGACGTCTTCAAGGAGGATCTGGCCCCTGTAGTCGCAGGGGTGGTGGAGGCAGTGGTCCCGCCCCATTCGTCTTTCATCGGCAAAAGCATGAGTGAAATCCGACTGCGCCACAATCATCTCATCACGCCTCTTGCCGTGTACCGCGATGACGAGACCTGCTATATCAATCTTATGGATGTTGAACTTCAGCCGGGGTTGATTCTGTTGGTGCATGGCACTTGGGAGCGTTTTCACGCCATGCGCCCCCGTAGGGATTTGCTTTTTGTGCAGCGACTGACTGACGAGTTCGCCTCCCCCAGAAAGGCAGTGGCCGCCACAGCCTGCTTTCTGCTTTCCACAGTTTTGGTCATCTTTTCCAACTTGAATCTGGCGGTATGTCTCATGGCAGGGGCGCTCGGCATGATCCTCACCAAGGTGCTCACCATCGAGGACGCATACCGAGGCGTGGACTGGCGCACCGTCTTCTTGCTGGCGGGCCTTATCCCGCTTGGCACTGCCATGCAAAACACAGGCACGGCCGAATGGCTGGCGCAACGGATACTAGGGCTTTTGGGCTCGCCGCCGGAAGTCGTCTTCTTTTTCGTGCTTGGCCTGCTGACAACCATTTTAACCCTGGTGGTTTCCAATGTGGGCGCTGTGGTGCTTCTTGTCCCCCTGGCTATCGACATGGCCATGAGCACGGGAGCTGATCCACGTTTGGCAGCCATGATCGTTGGTCTGGCTGCATCAAACTCCTTTTTGCTGCCAACACATCAGGTAAACGCCCTCTATATGGGACCGGGCAAATACTCGACGCAGGACTTTTTGCGCGCAGGTCTACCCATGTCATTATTGTTCCTGGTTGTACTAACTACTGTAATGACTATATTTTATTAATACCAATAGTTAATTTTCATTCTGGACAAAAAACCTTTTTTGGCGCTAAACAATACTTTATCATTTCATATTTTACGGTGTGATAAATACTGCAGAGATAATCGCAATTGGGCTTTTTCCCATTGTGCTTGTCCGAATTGCCTGCTTTCGCCACTTCCTTTTACTGCATGCTGTTTGTATAATTGTTTTTGTTCATTGTAGCATGACACTGAGAAACGGCCATGAAACATATCGTACACATCACATTATCCTTCCTGATATTGTCTCTAGCATTCTCCATGACTGCTGCAGCGCAACAAAATATAGACTTTCTAAAAAAGAAACGCATCATGCTCTTGCAGTCCTATCAAAAGGGGTATTACTGGTGCGATGGGATCGAATCCGGCGTTCGTCAGCAACTGGCCGGAACCGGAGTGCTGCTGGAAGTGTTCTACATGGACAGTAAGCGCAAGAATTCTAAAAAAGAAATCGCCAATGCAGCCAGGGAAGCGCTTCGCGCCATCGAGCGCTTCAAACCCGATTTGATTATCGCAGCCGATGACAACGCGCAGCGGTATGTTGTCGTGCCTTCCTTCAAAGGTAAATCCATTCCGGTTGTATTTTGCGGTGTGAATTGGGACGCCACTGAATATGGGTACCCCGCCTCCAATGTGACAGGCATTCTGGAATTGGAAATGGTGCAAACCCTTGTGGACAACCTGTCCCCTTTTGCAGCGGGGAAACGCATAGGGATGATAAGCGATGACGCATTTTCCGAACGGAAAACCGCGACCTGGTACAACAGGCTCTTTTTCAATGGAAAAATGCAACTCTGGTTCTGTAATTCCTTTGCATCATTTAAGCAGACCTTTCTCGCTGCCCAAGAAGAATGTGACATCCTTCTCTTCCTGAACAATGCTTCGCTCGCAGACTGGGACAATGAAGAGGCCGAGCGATTTTTACTTGAAAACATCACTGTCCCCCTCGGTGCGGTCAACAGGAACCTGGCGCAGTTCGCCCTGCTTACCATGATCAAGATGCCGGAGGAGCAAGGCGCTTGGGCGGCCAAAAAGGCCATTGAAATTCTGGGCGGAGCATCTCCTGCAGATATTCCTATTGCCAGGAACCAGGACTGTGGCCTCATCGTCAACCTCAAGGTCGCCGAAGCCCTTGGGGTCATCATCCCTGTCAGTACCCTGAAGGCCGCCAATATCGTCATTGGGCAGGATGCCATTATCACGGATACGCCCGACAATGTGCACCACACACCCTCTACACACCTGTTACCTGAGCAGTAAAGGGGGAATGACCATGAAGCACATTACTCTTTTTTTGCAAATTTTTACTGTAGCGTTGAGCATCCTCTGTATCTTTGGCGGCAAGGCCTTTTGCCAGGAAAGCATCGGGCGTTTTGCCGGGAAAAAAGTCCTTTACGTGAACTCATACAGTAAAGGCTATCCATGGGGTGACGGCATTGAACAAAGCATCCGTGCGGTTCTGGAACCTACGGGGATTGTACTGCAGGTGTTTCACATGGGTACCAAGTTGAACCCTACGCCGGAATTCATGACAGCCACGGGACGAAAGGCCAAAGAGGCCATGGACAATTTTATGCCTGATGCTGTTATCGCCTCCGACGACAATGCCCAAAAATACTTTGTCGTGCCATACCTGCTCAATACTGACATGCCAGTCGTTTTTTGCGGCGTAAACTGGGACGCTTCCGAATACGGATATCCTGCAAAGAATGTTACAGGCATGGTGGAGCTTGACGGAATAGAAGAAATTCTTCCTCTGCTGAAGCGCGATGCAAAAGGATCTGCAATTGGATTCATTAGCGGAGATTCATTTACCCAACGCAAGATAGCCCACGAACTCAACAGTAGATTTTTCTCAGGAAAAATGAAGGTTTGTTTTGTTACGACATTTGATGCTTTCAAAAGAAACTTTCTGCAACTGCAAAATGAAGTCGACATCCTTTTTATCCGTAATTATGCAAGTATACAGGGTTGGGAAAATGACAAGGCAGTTGATTTTCTGGCACAAAACACCAGAGTTCCAACAGGTTCAAATCTTGAATTCATGGCGGATTACGTCATCTACACCATTGGCAAATTGCCAGAAGAGCAAGGGGAGTATGCCGCGCAAACCGTATTACGCATTCTCGGCGGCACCCCCCCTGCTGATATACCAATCGTACAAAATGAGCATGTCCACTTGATCGTCAACCTGAAGATGGCAGACGCCCTTGGGATCGTCGTTCCCTTTAATGTTCTGAAGACGGCCCGCATCATTGGGCCATGAAAGGCTTTGTGGCGTTGCAGAGAACAGGTAGGCTGTGTATTCCTGTACCGGCTCTGGAAAACCTTTGTTAAGAAATCTGCCAAGGCGCACTGCGCATGAAAATCCAGTTCAAAATAAACCTCGTCAGTCTGGGCATTCTCATTGCGGTGGTCATTGCCATCAGCGCAGCCGGTGCTCTTACCATCCAGCGACTCAGCTACGATCTCAATCACAAGCTGCTTTCCACCGAACTGGCCAAAGTCATGGAAGATCTGAAGGATGTGCAGCAGGTGCTGGTGCAAAGCGGTGTGGCCAAAGCACCGGGCTATGTGAAAAGCGCTCAACAAACGTTTCTGGATGATCTGACGCGAAGCAATGAAAACCGCTTTGGCCATCTGGCCATCATAGACACCTCGGGGGAGTTGCTGCTGCACGAGAACCTTCCCGCTGGCCTGGTCCTGGATGTGGACTGCCTGCCGCAAATCCTCAAAAACAAACATTTCGTCACGCAATGTACATACGATGACGCGCAGTGGATTTTTTTCTCGCAACATTTTTCCCAATGGGGGTGGATCGTCATCCTTTCTGCATCCGACCAGGAAATGACGTCCATGCGCAATGCCTTCCTGCGGCAGGTAATGCTGATAGTAGCCTGCAGTATTCTCGCAGGCTGCATCATCCTGATAGCCCTGACCAGAAGCATTGTCTCGCCCATCCAGCAGCTTGCCACGGTAGCCATGAATCTCAGCAAGGGGCGCTTCAATCAGCCGTTACCGAAAATAAGCACCAACGACGAGGTGGCGGATTTGACCAGGGCATTCAAAATAATGTCCTTTAATCTTGCAGCAGCCCACCAAGACCTAGAACGGCAAACCCAGGAACTCACCAAGACCAATAAAGACCTGGAACAACAAATTGTAGAGCGAGAAAAGGCCGAGCAGGATCTTGCAGACCTCAATCACCGGCTGGAGCAACTTGTCGAAGAAAGGACCGGAGAACTTGCAGCAAAAGCCGATGAACTGGAAAAGGCCAACCAGCGACTTCTTGAACTGGACGAAATGAAATCCGCGTTTCTATCTTCTGTTTCACATGAATTGCGCACGCCCCTCACTTCCGTACGCGGTTTTGCAAAGATGATCTGCAAGGACTTTGTGAAGCATTTCAAACCACTGATCCAAAACCAAAGCACGTTGGAAAAAAAGTCAGAGCGCATACTCTCCAATTTGAATATCATCGAGTCTGAAGGCGCTCGTTTGACCCGGATGATCAACGATGTGCTTGATCTGAACAAAATTGAATCCGGCCGGATAGAATGGGACGACACGGATGTGGACCCGGCCGTGTGTCTCCTTCAGGCGGCCAGCATGCTGCAGTATGTTTTTTCCAGAAAAACGGCTGTCCAATTCAATGTGGACGTGCCAGAAACACTGCCGCACATCCGTATCGACCCGGACAGGTTTGAGCAGGTATTTATCAATCTGTTGAATAACGCGGCAAAATTCACGTCTCAAGGAAATGTTACACTCAAGGCCGAAGTTATTGGGAAAACATTACGCATAGAGGTTTCAGACACGGGCGAGGGCATCCCCCAATCCGATCTGGCCACAATCTTCGACAAGTTCCACCAAGTACGCAAAAGAGACACACTCAATCGCGGTTCCCAAGGCACTGGACTGGGTCTTGCCATCTGCAAACAAATCGTGACCCATTACAAGGGCGATATCAGCGTTATCTCTGAAGTCGGCAAAGGCAGCACCTTTACCGTGGAGATTCCCCTGCACCCCAACCAAGTCTGAATGATCGACGACGTTTCAGCGACTCCGAGAATCCGGGATTCCCGGAAAAAAACGGCTGGAACGCAGCACGCTCCAGCCGTTATCAGAACACAATCGGTTAGTGGTCTAGGTGCGCTTGCGGCGCACGAAAGGCACGATACCTAACAGGCCGCCACCCAAGAGGAATACTGCTCCCGGGATGGGTGTTGCGTGGACGATCATGCTTTCGCTGGCTCCTTCTGGCCCCAGGGATTGCACATGGATCCCTACTGCCATCGATCCGTCAGCCAACAGAGAATCAATAGTTCCCGACCCAGCCCAATCCATAGAGATCGTTAAGAATTCACCCGGATTGACGCCGTTCTTCGGACTGGGATTATTTGCGTCGTAGGTGAAAGAGTACGTCTTGAACCCGGAATACGCAGGCAAGTTCGGCGGTGTGGCGCCGGGGCTGAACGAAACACCAGGTGAGCTGCTCAACGTCGGATTCGTCAGCGCGTCATAAAGACTCTGCGTGGCCAGGTACAGATACACCTCGCTGATGGTGCCGGCGTTCGGGTCACCAATGGCGAAGTTATTGGTAAACGTTAATGAAACCGAATTAGTACCGGCAGTTTCCAGCTGGAAATAATTATCCCACACATTGGAGTTGCCGGAATTGTCGGTTATCGCCTCAAAGCCATAGGTCGCGGCGTGCACCACAACGGGAGAAAGCAACAATCCCATTGCCAACACTGCCCCAAGCAATAAAATCAGTGACTTATTATATGTGTTCATAGCTCCCCCCTCGGAGAAATCCACTTTTTTAAGACTATCACGCCATTTTCATCGACTACTTCAATATATGAAAAATCCATGCCAATTTCTGTTTCTCCTAACATAAGTCTAATTCTTTACCTTGCCAAGAGATGACTGATTGCTATTTTTATAAGACGATTTCAAAGTGTTTTTTGCGATTTTACCGCAAATTTTCAAGGCATTGAACTGCTTCCCCCTCAAGGGATGACACCAAAAACAGACCAAGGAGCGCACCGTGCGCATGACAGATTTACTCAGTAAGGAAGCGTGGATGGAGATTGAAGATAGATTGCAGCGGGAGTGGAACGTAAACGCCCATGCCTATGACGCTGCCGGCAGCACCTTTACGGGTCACTCGCAGTACGCCAATACCCTCTGTCCGGAAATCAGGGAAAATCCCGGGGGTCTGCAAGGCATCTGCTCCGTGGCGCATCAGTTCATGGCAAAGCAGGCGCGTGACAGCGGCAAAACAGTTATCGACGCTTGTGATGCGGGGCTGACAAAGATATGCGCCCCTGTCGTTGTGGATGGCGAATTCATTGGCATTCTCGGTATCTGTGGCGCTCTTGATGAAGACGGCGAAGTGGAAACTTTTATTGTTGAAAAATCCACCGGCATGACTGAGGAGCGGGCCGAAGAACTTGCTGCCCAGGTGCCTGTCTTGCCATCCAGCAAAGCACGCGAACTGGCCAGCCAGTTGGAAGTCATCATTGCAGATGCCATTTCCAAGAGCAAATGATCGGGGAGACTGTTGCCCCCTGACGGTAAACGCGATATTTTTTGAAGCTGGATCATTCCTCGTGCCGGGAGTGCCGTACCAGCCATGGCCGCATCATGCTGGATTGGTATTCACGGCCTTCTGCACGCTGCAAAAACATCAAGGAGTTGCACATGCGTATTTTTGGAATTTTCTCTCTTCTTACCCTGCTGCTACTGACATTTGTGCTGCCTGCCCAGGCCGAAGGCGAAAAAACGCCCATAGAATCATACTGTGGCATTGCTGTTGGCGAAGAACAACAGGCAAAGGAAATACAGGGCGACATTCCCTGGTCCCTGAAGCTCATCTTTGCCGACAAGGTGACCCGGAATTACCTGAGCGACGTGGAAGTCACCGTGGCGGACGAAAACGGTGAGCAACTGCTCCAGAACCTGTGTGAGGGCGCCTGGATCGTTATGGCCCTCCCCAAAGGAACATACAAGGTCAGTGCAAATTACAACGAAGATATTCAGGAGAAAACAATCAGTGTCCCGGGTGGGGACCTGAAAACGGAATACTTCTTCTGGTAATAAACGCGATACGCAGGACAAAAACACCCCCCGGCTAGGTTCTCCTGCCGGGGTTTCTTATTGCAGGCAAATCATCTGCCGGGTGGGCATTCCAGAGGAGTGGCCCTTTTGCTACTCGCTGTACCAGGAAGCAGCACGGTGAAGCATGCGCCCGTTGGGAATCTGTTGGCTGCGCAAATGGCTCCGCCATGGGCCTCTACTATGGAGCGTGCAGCAGCCAGACCCAGACCCGAACCTTCAGTCCCTTCGCCTGCCGCCCCTCTATGAAAGGTTTTGAAAAGGCCGACCATATCCTCTTTGGTCAACCCGGGCCCTTCATCCAACACCTCGATGATAATCCACTCTTCAGGCCCATTGCGCGCAATCAGCTGCACGTTCCCATCCAATGTGTATTTAATGGCGTTGTCCAGCAGATTCACAAGCACGCGCTCAAGCCTGCGAGCGTCTCCGCGTAGCTGTCGCAGTTCGGGGTCGATCGTCGTGGACATTTCGAGCCCCTCGCTAACTGCCCGTACTGAAAATTCATTCCCCAGCCGCTCCAGCATGGGCTTCAGGTCCAGAGGTTGGAGCGACAAGGCGAACCCATCCTTGTCCATACGCGCCAAGTCCAGAAAATCAATGGCCAGGTCGAGAACCCTGTCCAGCAGGTCGCGGACTATGGACAGCTCCTTATGCTGCGCTTCCGTGAGCGGACCGGTCTTGCCAGTGAGCAGTCGCTCCACAAAGGAGCGCGCCCCAAACAAGGGCGATTTCATATCGTGTGCAAAAAAGCTGAGCCCCTGGATACGTTCTGCTTCCACTGCCTTGAGTTGCCCTACGTCATGCATGGTCATCAATCCGGCTATGGCATTGGCGTCCGCCCCTGGTAGGGGAACAGCATTGACCAGCACCCATCGGGTTTCACCGTCAGCGCGCTCGATAATCGCTTCCAGGCTTTTGGTTGATTCGCCCCGCAAAACCGCCATGGCCAAGGGGTGGTCATCCTCCGTATACGGGCTGCCGTCTTTTCGCAGCAAGCGCCAGTTCCAGTCGCCCTCCGATCCAGAAATTCCCGTACAAACAAACAGCGGCACTCCGGGCTTCTGTGGCATCTGTATGCCCAACCCTTGCAGGCTGGCGACAAGAATACGCAGGTTTTCGGCTTCCACGACAACAAAGCCGGAACGCACCTGGGAAAAGGCAGCAGCCATGATGGCGTCCTTTGTCGCCAATTCCTGTTCCAGCCGTGCACAGCGTGCAGCAAGGCGCTTCACTTCAAGGTCGGACGCTTCCGCCTCACCGTGCGCTCGTTTTCGGTTGTCTGATGCATCACCACCCATATCAACTCCGTCTGGCCATCACCTCAAGGCACTATTCCGAATCATCCGCAGCGGTCGACGCATTACTCGCAAGGTTGCCTTCAATGCTTTTCACCGCGTCGGCAGCCTTTATCAGAGAAATGCGGTATTCGCCAAAATCCTGGGACAAGGTCTCCTGCCCCTGAACAGCGAGAATTTGCGACAGGTCATCCATTTTTCTAATGTTATACCGCAGGCTTTCCAACAGCTCCTGCAAGCGCGACGTGACATATTCGCCCATCAGTCCCTTATCATCATAAGGGCGATGCATTCTGTACAAGAACATAATATCCAGAACATTGCTTATCAAAAAAACATTGGTCCGTAATTCCCCGATAAAAATCTGAGCGCCCTCCGTGCCGGCGGTGTTGTTGCTATCGATATAGACCTTACGGAGCCTGTAGAGATCTTCAAGCTTGTCGGTGGACTCCAGGCGAAACGTTTCAAGCTGAGCGGTCAGTTGCATCATGGCGGCGCCGGCATGGCACGGGGCGGCGCCGGCCACCAGAAACAGGAACAGCGCAACCGCGCTGGCCACCAGAACATTTCCCGGGCCGCGTTTGCAAGGTATATGACCGAATGCGAGACAGGTCTGCATGGCGTGACTCCTTGTCACTCAAGACTGACTATCCAGAAGGTGTAAAAAAAACCGGCCAGGGGCCGGGTCCTTCAATCATATTGCCCGGGTGGGCTCAGTTCTTTTTCGCGCCACCCTGAACAGGAGCCTTGTTCTTTGCCTGGCTCCCTTCATGGCTCTCACCGCCGCGGCTTTGTAAGGCCTGGACGATCTCCTGGCGGACACTTTGCAGCTGTGCATTGCCGGGGGCGTTCTCCAGCCCCTTGTCCACATAATGCTTGGCGTCTTCATACTGAGCAAGGTTCAGATAGGCCTTCCCCATAATGCTGCACGCCTGTGCATTGCCAGCATCAAGCTTGAGCACATGGTTGGCGGATTCCACAGCGCCGAGGTAATCACCGGCATTGAGCGCCAGATTGGCCATGGTCAGGTACACATCGATGTCAAAGGCGCGAATATTCGCCTCGCTGGAATCTTCCTTGAAAACCATGCCGTCTGAAGCTTCTTTGGTAAGCGAAGCATCTTGCGTGGGCGCGCCGGCAGAAGCATCCGCCACAGAGGGAATATTTGTTTCCGGCATACGTTCCGGAATGTCGTTGGCAATTTCTAGCGTTTCCTTGCCGGCATCAACGCTGGCAACTTTACTCTGGTCAACGGAAGCAGTTTCTACCATCTTGGTCTCACTGCCAGCTGCCAGTCCTGTTTCGGATACGGACTGTGCAACTTGCGGAAGCGAGGCAGGAACCGCCACCCGAAGTTCAGGGGCCGGGTCGCCAGTATCCAGGGAAACAACCGGAGAGTCGGTGGTCTGCACATCTACACCGAATTCTGCGGCGGAAGATTGCGAAACGGGGAAAACGTCCGGCTGCCCCATGATGAATTCAATATTCTGCCTGGCCGGCACAGCAACAGGCTGTTCTACCACTTCCTGCTCTTGCACCGGTGTTTCGACTACAGGCTCGGCCTTTGCTGCCTGCATATCCGAATGCACGATCGGAGCTGCAGGTTCGCTTGCAGATACAGGTTCCTGAGCTATGGGCGCTACGGCTTCCGGCTCGTGCATGGCCACAGGGATCATCTTTGGGGCCTTGGGAGCCCGATTCAAAACAACATCCTCCGCTGCTGCTGCAACACTCGGACGCTCACCAAGGGACAGAGAAACCGTAGTGTCACGTTCCGGCAGCACAGCAATATGGCGAACCGCCGTTTCGTAGCCTTCCTTGGAAATTTCGAGGGTGTACTCGCCGGATTCCAATACCATGCCCTGCTCAAAGGTGGGCCAAATGTCGAGCACCCGCACTGTGGCGTCGGCAGGCTCGGTTTTCACGAACAAACGTCCCGTGGTCTGGGATGGCGGCAACTGCACGCTGTAGCGGTTGTCCTGGCCGGCTTTAATTTCCACCTGCATCGCTACGGTGTTGCTGTTGTCTATGGTGGCGTCGATGGTGTACGTGCCTTCAGCCAGTTCAATCCCCTGATGAAACGTGGGCAGAATTCCCAGAACCCGGACGATGGCGTCGTTGGGTTGGGTATCCACAAACAGCTTGCCGGTGGGCTTCACCTGGTCGAGGTTCATTTCCAGAACGTTGTCCTTGTTCCCGGAAACCTCAACCTTCAGGGTCTTGGTCTCATACCCGGAAACATGGGCGTCGACCACGTAGCTGCCAGCAGGCAGATCCATGCCTTGCTCGAAGCGAGGCTTGATGTTCAGCACACGGACATACGCATTTTCTGGGGTGGTCTTTACAAACAATCGGCCAATGGGCGCCTCTTCCATGGACAGGTGCAGGGAAGTTTCTTCACCCGGAAGCACCTCCACTTCACGACGAATGGTGCTGTAGCCGAAAAGTTGGGCATCGATGGTGTAGACACCAGGCTCAAGCGACATGCCCGGCGAATATTTTGGCTTGATACGCAGAACGCGAACCTGTGCTCCAGCGGGCTCGGTGGTCACCGTCAGGGTCCCATCCCCCGGGGCAGGCTGCTGCTTGAAATGCGCCGTGGCGGGACTGGCAAGGGCAAGCCCGACTTCAACTGTCGGCGCAGCCGTGTGCGCCAGAAGCTGTTGGGCGGCGGGGCGGGCTTCCTGCGGTGTATAGCCGGGTGTGGCAAGGTTCTTGGCCAATTGGTCACTGGTGGCGGCGTCTTCACGCATCGGGGCCGCTGCAGCGCCGGCACCCGTTCCAGAAGCGACAGCCCCGGAATCGGCCTTGATCAGGTCCAGACGGACGGTTGCGGCCATGCCTTCAACAATTTCCACACGCCGCACCTGAGAAGCATATCCCGTGCTTGCCACTTCAAGGACATATTGCCCGGGGCTAAGGTCCATTCCCTGGCTGAAGCCTTTGTCAGCATTGAGCAAACGCACCACAGCATTGGCAGGAGTGGTTTCCAC
The DNA here is from genome assembly GCF_055388615.1 of Desulfovibrio biadhensis. Taxonomy (NCBI): domain Bacteria; kingdom Pseudomonadati; phylum Thermodesulfobacteriota; class Desulfovibrionia; order Desulfovibrionales; family Desulfovibrionaceae; genus Desulfovibrio; species Desulfovibrio biadhensis. The sequence goes on along the minus strand of NZ_AP042477.1, from coordinate 2,827,778 downwards.
AAACAACTTGCCGATACGCAGTTCGTCATGAAAGCTGCGTTCTTCCGCCCAGGGGATTCCAAAGCTGGCGGTAACCGGCGCGGTAGCAACGGCAGCAGTTTCCGCAGCAGCAACATCAAACTGGGGCGCCCCCCAAGAAAACTCCATGGCTTCCAGTTGCGCATCAGCGCCGGAATAATCCAGCACCAGTTCAAGGGGGGCGTTGCCCTGCACATCACCAGAGAACTCCACCGTAAAGTCGGCTGGTGTTTCCCAGGCGATTTGCCAGGCCGTTTCCCAGGCGGATTCCCAAACGGAATCACGCTCTGATTGGAGCAACGGAACAGGAGACGCCTGCACCGGAGCTGCGGCGTTCAGCAACATGATAAATAAATAAGAGCAGAGGGCGACGATGACGGATGAACGGCTCGTCAGGCGCATCGCGATCTTTCTCATGGCGGCATCCTTGCAGCAGGCCGTGTTGGCCAGGCTTGGCAAAAAACCCCGGTAATCACCGGAGTATTTATTCACTTTTTTGGTGGGGACTACAGGCGTTCAGGGCAAAGGAACAATACGGCTTTCGGCGTTCATGCGCATTTTGGTGCGATTCGTTCCCAAAGGGACCGTGCGCATCGCTCAGAATAGTTCCTTTCAACCCATTGCCATGCCAGCATTTTCTGCTGCATAGCACATAGTACACTCCCACCATACTCTAGCGTGCAATATAATATTACCCGCCCGCAAACATGGTGTCAAGGAGATGCTTCCAGAAAAAACGAGGTCTTAGCGTATTTTTTACACGAATTTGCAAGCGTGCAGCACTGGTGCGAAGAAAATTATAAGGCATTGTACATCAATGATTTGCGGCAGGATCCCCTTCTATGCGCATCACACCGTTAATTATGAGAATGGTTTCTCCTGGACGGACATAAATATTGTCCTTATGCCCTTGCAATACAATGGTTGCCTTGCGCTCATCAAACCCCTGGGTTTCACCAGGGCCCAGTGAAAAGGTTTCCGGCTTGCTCAAGTCTTCCCAATGAATGGTATACTTGTACTCTTTCTTATCGGTATTCCGGATTATTCCGGCGTTTGCGCACCTCAAGGGCATGAGCACACAGCCCGCCACAAGAAGAAGCGCCAGAAGCACGTTGCGCACCTCGATACTCCCTAGGCTTTCACGGTCAGGCTTTTTACCAGCCGCGCCAACAATTCCGGCTTTTCCACCAGTTCCGTGCTTTCAAGAAAACGTCTGCGTTGCCTGAACCGCTCCTGCATCAGTGCAACAAACGCTTCAGGATTCCCAACCTTTGCAGGGGCGTAGGTTTTGCTGAACCCTGGCAAAATCTCGTCCACACTGGCGGCTGTCGGCACCATTGCGCCAGGCAGCAAGGCCCACTCCTCCCATTCCAGAGAGTCCATAAGCACGGCGGTCTGCAGCGTCAGGGATGTCTGCAGCGGAATGCGGTTGATGTCTTCCGCCGAATTGCGCCAGAATCCTACGGAATTGAAACAGTGTCCCGCAGCGCCGTGTTCAAAGACCTTGAGAAAAGCCTCCACGTCCTTCCAAAGTTCATAAACCCGGAAAGGATTGGCGAATGGCACGAAGACCAGCTTGTTCAACTCCTCTTCGGACACGTTCTCAGCGCGATTGCGCTGTGTCATCAGCGATGCGCCCATGGCCACTGCCAGCACCGGATCAGAAAAGCGCATGATCGGGGGCAGGCAGGTATCCTTAGAAAGCCAGCACATGATGTCCGGAAACGCGCAACGGTTCACGTACGTGCCCAGCAAATCCCGGTCAAAAAGAGCTCGGCCGTTGGGATTGCGCACATCCTGCCCCAAGGGCATCACCTTGCCGTCCACTTCGATACAGCCATGGTTCATGGCGGCTATCAGATATTTCCAATCCCCATGCCCCAAGGGGCGCGAGTCTGTCTTGTCAAAAAGCGTAGGCTCCCACACGCGGCAAATCTTCTGCTCGCAGTCGATCTGGAAGGCGTCGTCGTGCAACACCACCTTCTCCACTCCGGCGGGCAACGTACCGTTGTTGTCATGGGAGTTGGTGTGTGAAGACTTGCCAGTGCCGGAAAGACCGAAAAAGGCTATGGAGCGCTTGCCCAAGGTGCGGGCGCTCGCATCCTGACTTCCGCTGAAATCCATTTCCTTCACACCACCATGGCAGGCAACCATTCCCACCCGGATGCCAGAGGTCCATGCCAACGTAAGCGTGCCTTTTTTGCGCTCCCCAAAATATCGCATACCAAAATTGAAGATGACATTGGCGGCTTCGTCCACCAAGGCAAGCTGCGGTGCCCCTTGATTGTGATAATAGGGGTCGTCGTTGCGCCACTGATTGTCGCCGATGATGATGATATCCTGAATCGGAAGGCTGGCGCTATTGGCGTACTCTTCGGCCAGCTCTTCAAAGGGAGTGAAATTTACCAGCCAGTTGAAGATGTTGCATGCATCATCTTCCCCCCCGATGATCGTTGCCTTGAGCATCAGGTCCTTATCCAGGCCAACAACGCCATGCGCCTTGATCAAAGGGCGCAGTTGCAGGTCGTATACCGCCTCGCGCAGGTCACCCAGCACCTTCACGCGCTCAGACTGTCTGAGGTGATTATAGAACCGCCTGGCCTGGGCAGTGCGCCCAATTATTTTGCCATGACAATTATTGAGGACCTTGGCGCCCTGCGGCAGACCGAGCCGCGCTGCAGCAGGAGCATATATCTCCAAATCGGTTTCCTGCACATCTCCCTGCTGCATAGCCAGTTCATAGGCTTCGGCCGCACTGACGGTCCTGATGCGCCTATTTGCGAGCAATGTCTCGGCGATAGCGCGCAAAGGCGGCATTTTGCTCAAATCGTCGCGGTAATACTCGTAGCTGCTCTGACTGGACATTCTTCATCCCTTTATCTTGTATATCGAATACATAAGAACTGAATTTCACCAGTGTATCCTCTCGGGGATACTCCCTATACGTGACAACTTACCAAGCGGCAACCGGCATTGAGAGCCCTTACATACACCGGACATTCCCCTCTGAAAATGGCTGGTATTTTATTTCACAATCTGCTAGGGAACTTCCCGAAAGGACACAATCAACGCACAGTTCTTTTACTATAGTGTCCGATGCTATTGCATCCGCTGGACTTTTCGGGCAAGTGCTTGACATTTCCACCCAAACAAGTATGGTTATGTCGCGCTGGACGGCGACGCCAATCCTGTCCCCGCCCGAATTTCTTACAATTGATACCATGGCAGTACAATTAGACTTTGACTGTGGTTGCGCCTGATCAAACCAAATCACATTTGCGCACCCGGTTTTACTCAAGGAGGGCTGCATGAAGCTATCCACCAGAAGCAGATACGGCACACGCATGCTGCTGGATATAGCAATGAACGGACAAGACGGTCCCGTTCGCATCAAAGACATTTCCAAACGGCAGGGCGTTTCCGTCAAGTATCTGGAAAAGCTCATTCGCCCTCTTAAAAAGGGCAAATTTATCAAGAGCAAACGTGGCCCCAAAGGCGGGCACATGCTCGACGTGGAACCCAGGCAGATCACGGTTGGTGAACTGGTGCGGCTTTTCGAGGATGAGTTGTCCCTGACCCGCTGCGTCAAAGAGCCTGACTGCTGTCCCATCACTGGTGATTGCTACACCCGTCGTGTCTGGCTCGAAGCTAGCCAGGCAATGTACGACAAGCTGGATTCCATTACTTTGCAAGACCTGATCGACGACGCTCTGCGTTCCGGTAAAAACCCGGACGCCTGCTTTCCCCGTCGCAAGGCTTGCTGAGCAGGCTTCCATCTTTCTCATGCTATCCCTGGCCTCCCGTGCCTGACATCAGGCACGGGAGGCTTCTGCTATTTTCCTAATCCGCTACAGTTCTGAGTCTTCTGCTATGCCCGGAACAGGGTAAGCGCTGCACAGTTCACGCACGTTTTCTCTGATCTGGCGCCGCAGTGTCGCGTCCTCTGGTGAGGCCAGGATATCCGACATCCAGTTTGCCAGGCGCACCATGTCGCCTTCCTGCATGCCCCTGGTCGTCGCGGCTGGCGTGCCGATACGTATGCCACTGGGCCGCAGGGGCGGATTGGGATCGTCCGGAATGATCTGCTTGTTGGTGGTGATACCGGCTTCATCCAACAACTCCTCCGCCACCCTGCCATCCAGGCCGAAACTCTTGCTGGTATCGAGCACCAGCATGTGGTTGTCGGTGCCCCCGGTAACAAGCTGCGCTCCCCTTTCCAGAAAAGCCCCCGCCATGGCCTTGGCGTTATCAAGCACTTGTTGCGCGTAGTTCTGGAAAGCCTCTGACCTGGCTTTTTCCATGGTCACGGCTATGGCGGCAATGACGTTCATGTGCGGCCCGCCCTGCAACCCAGGAAAAACAGACTTGTCGATCGCAGCGGCCAATTCCTTGCGGCACAGCACCATGCCGCCGCGCGGGCCGCGTAAGGATTTGTGGGAAGTGGTGGTTACGATGTCGAACCCGTAGTCAAAGGGGTTCGCCATGGCCTTGCCAGCGACAAGCCCGCCATAATGCGAGGCATCGGTCATGGTCAGCGCGCCAACGGCATCGGCCACGCGCTTGAAGGCCGCGTAATCGAGATCGCGCGGGTAGGAGGTGTACCCGCACAACACCAGCTTTGGTTTTTCCTTTTTAGCCATGGCCAGGACCGCGTCATAATCTATGGAGCCGTCCTCAGGATTGGTGGTGTAGCGCACAAAACGAAAAAGCTTGCCCATGTGTGAAACAGGCGCGCCGTGGGTGAGGTGCCCTCCGTGCGAGAGGTCCATGGCCAGGATGGTATCGCCGGGTTCAAGCAATCCCAGATAGACGGCCTGGTTCATGGGCGAACCGGAAAGCGGCTGCACGTTGGCGTGCTCGCAGCCAAAGACTGCACAGGCCCGTTCACGCGCAATGTTTTCAACCTTGTCAGTGAACGTTTGCCCCCCGTAGTAGCGCCGGCCGGGATAGCCTTCAGAGTATTTGTTGGTGAATACGCTGCCGAGCAGACACAACACTTCGGGGTAGGTGTAATTCTCGGAAGGAATCAGCTCGATACCATCGCGCTGGCGTTGTTGCTCGCCAACAAGGGTATCGTAAACAAGAGGGTCGTTTTTTTGCAGCAGGTCACAAAATGATCGCATAGGGCCTCCGTGGCGTCCTTTTCATAGTGTGAAAAGGGTTGGAGTCTGCAACATAGAGTTGCTGCCCAGGCGAACGGCAGGAGATCATCGCGCTTCACCGTGGTCAATTCCACGCTTGCTCGCCAGTCACGCGAAGAAATGCTCAATGAACTGACTACGCCCTATCTCGCAGGGCTGCTTTCGTCAAGTATCCAACGGCGCCCCATTATAAACTACCCCATCCCATATTCGTTATCCATGGGATATCGTGTACGATTTTTACAAGGAAAGGCTATGGTGGCGAGCCATTTCTTCCCACAAAGGGTTGGTATGCAACTTGCTACCCTCTTTGTGTGACTAGAACCGGGGGAAGAAAATTCCCTGTCAGGCACCGCACCTGTCTGACAGGAATCACGACCAGAAACGGCGCCAGCAGCCAGACATAATCGGAGTACACCATGTCGCTCGTCATCAATCATAACCTCATGTCCATGACCGCAGCGAGAAACCTGCAATCAGCGTACGGAGACCTGGGCAACTCTGTACGCCGGCTCTCCACGGGCCTGCGCGTCAACAGTGCGGCGGACGATGCTGCAGGGCTTGCCATTCGCGAACTCATGCGCGCCGACATCACCACCCTCAACCAAGGGGTGCGCAACGCCAACGACGCCATTTCGCTGATTCAAACCGCAGATGGCGCGCTGCAGGTCATCGATGAAAAGCTCATCCGCATGCAGGAACTCGCAGAACAGGCCGCCACCGGCACCTATAACTCCGACCAACGTCTGATGATCGACTCCGAATATCAGGCAATGGCTTCGGAAATCACACGTATCGCCAATGGCACGGACTTCAACGGGGTCCATCTTCTGGACGGTACGCTTTCAGGGGCGCATGACGGTTCGGGCCTGGAGTCCACAGGTATGCTGAAGGTCCACTTCGGCACCTCCAATGACTCAGCAGAAGACTACTATTACATACAAATCGATTCCTCCACGGCATCTTCTTTCGGCCTTGGCACTGGCGCGGGCAACCGTCCCGGCAGCACAATATCCACCCAGCAGGCTGCGCAGGAAGCCCTGGACGCCATTCACAACGCCATCATATCCAAGGACAAAATCCGCGCCTCACTGGGCGCGCTGCAAAACCGTCTGGAAAACACCATCACCAACCTTTCCATCCAGGCGGAAAACCTGCAGGCTGCGGAATCCCGCATCTCGGACGTGGATGTCTCCACCGAGATGACCGAATTCGTGCGCAACCAGATTCTTACGCAGTCGGCCGTGGCCATGCTGGCGCAGGCGAATTCCCTGCCGCGGATGGCCATGCAACTCCTGCAGGGCGGCTAATAACCCCACCACGCTTCAAAATATAACGCCCCGGCGCAACATGGCTGCACCGGGGCGTTTTTGTTTTTTCTGAGGCAAGGTTCAAAGCACTTCGACTTTGTTCCGCCCTGCATCTTTTGCCTTGTACAAGGCCTTGTCAGCTCTGCGTATGAGGTCTGTGACCGTCTCGTTCTCAAAATGTTCAGCCACGCCAAAACTGCCGGAAATGGGCTCCACGCCGGTGAAGGCATGGGTTGCCATTTTTTTGCGTAAATTTTCGGCCAGGTTGACTGCGCCTTGTGCATTCGTTTCAGGACACACAATGATGAATTCTTCGCCCCCCCAACGTCCCAGAACATCTGTGGCGCGTATGTTGTCCGTAAGCAGTCTGGCCGTCTCACACAGAACAGTATCGCCAACAGGATGCCCGTGCTTGTCGTTCACCTTTTTGAATTCATCGATATCCATGATGATTACCGAAAACGTATGGCCGTAACGCGCCCTGCGTCTGGCCTCCTGGTCAAAAACATCTTCCAGCTTGAGACGGTTGAAGACGCCGGTGAGCCTGTCCGTTATGGAAAGTGCTTCCAGTTCCTTGTTTTTGAGGGCGAGCTGGGCGTGCGCTTCTGCAAGCTGATTCTGCGTGGCTTTCAATTCGGAAATATCCACTGCAATGGAGCACATGACCACGTTGCCGCTGGGCCAGTGCAATGCCTTGTCCTGCATCTGGTACCAATGGTCGTCCATGGGGTTGAAATGCTCGTACACGGCCGAGTTGCCATTGGGCAGACCATCTTCCCCGAGCAGTTCCTTGAACTTGCAATGAAAACAGGGTGATTCTTCTTCATAGAGCGCAGAATAGCACGTCTGCCCCTTCAAATCACCGAACATGCTCTTGGCAAACCGATTCAAAAAGATGAGCCGATAGGTCTTCACATCCACGACGTAGATATTGAAGGGAATGACGTCAAAAAACGTCTCTACCATGTAGTCTTCGTTAAAAAACACAGTCATGACCTATATTGCTTGATGACCTTGTCCAAATGCTCTTCCAGCTTATCACTGCTGAAAGGCTTGAGCTCATAGCCTTTTGCCCCTGCATCAATGGCGTCCATTACCATTTGTTCCTGCCCGTGGGAGGTAATCATGATGATCAAGGCATTTGGACTGATCTCAAGTATTTTACGCGTGGCTTCTATACCGTCCATGTCCGGCATGGTGATGTCCATGGTAACCAGGTCGGGCTTGCTCTCCTCAAAGGCTTCAAGAGCCTGCTTTCCCGTCTTGGCGACATCCACAACCTCGTGGCCAAGGTCTTCAAGTATCTTTTTCAGCTTCATGGCCACGATGGCGGAATCATCCACGATGAGGATTCTCAGCTTCGCCATTTAGGCCTCCTTGTATTGCAGATCGGATTCAAACAGTTTTTCCGGGCCTATGCACATGACACTCATGCTGCCGATACCGGTCTTGATTTCAGCAGTATAAAAATAAGCATCCCTATGTCTGACTATGCTCTTTGCTTCGCCCAGAACAACTGGCGGTGTAAGGGATATGACCCCTCCCGTCGCAGGAACATCCGCCAGCGCATTACCGATGATGGTGTTGATGATCTCACCGGCGGCCTCGTCAACAAGTGATTCGTCATACTCATTACCGAGGTCTAGTTCTTCAGTAAAGGACTTAAACAGATGCATAATGACCGCTTCATCAAAACTAAAGGCGATATAGAGCCCCAGATTGCCCCCGACTGCAACCAGAGATGTAAGGTAGCGTAAAGTCAAGGATTTAACTTCCTGGAGGTTATATTCCATCCCTTTGACTTCTACTCCAGACTCTTCGTGCAGATAGTCAACGCAGCGGTTGGTTACAGCGTCTATCAGCCGTTTGACGTCAACCCTGAGTCCCATATGCGTCTCCTTTACCATCAACAGCCCTGGGAATTTCAAATAAGAAGCTTACCCCAAAGCCGGGTTTATTGTCGATAAACACTTTTCCGCCAAGTTTATCGAGTTCCACCTTGACCGCAGCCATACCCACTCCGCGTCCCGAAACCGATTCGCGTCTCTCCTTGGCATCAGTCCCGGCGCCATCTTCGCAGGCCTGCTGCTCCCCTGCCGCCTGGTATGCGGTGGTGGAAAGCCCCTGGGCAAAGACCAGCTTTTCAGGCTCGCGCATACCGGCTTCGACCGTCTCCGGCGCAAGTCCCATTTCCCTGGCGCGTGCAGCCAATGCCACAAGATCCAGGCCCATGCCGTCATCCTGGATTTCTATGAACAGCGACCCCGCCGCATCTTCTCGCACACTGCAGGTAACCTGCCCTGCTTCGGGCTTACCGACCTCGAGCCTTTGCTCACGCGTTTCAATGCCATGGTCCACGGCATTACGAAAAACGTGCACCAGACTGCGTACAAAAGGCATGAGTCGCAGCGGATCAACAAGGGGGCTCTCTCCGTGCGTTTCGATCTCAAAAGGAACGATTTCCTTTTCCAAACGCTCGGCAAGCTGCAGGGACATGCGGGGGTATCTTCCCAAAAGACGCCGTAACTCCACATGCCGCAGGTCCCGCAAAATTCTGAGTCCTTCCTGAATTTTGTGGTTTTCAGTTCCATCAAGAATGCATCCCGCTTCCCTGGCGAAAGCCAGCAAGGCCTGAACACGCGGTTCGGAGAGAATGACTTCCCCCCTGGATTCGAGAAATTCGCCTCCAAGCGTATTGCGTATGACCTGCAGATCATCGTCCAATGCCTGCAGCAATTCATGAGGCGTAAGCGCCTCTCCCACCCGGCGGCGTTCGCTTTCCACATCAGGGGCGTTTCCCCCTTCCAGCGATTCAAAACTTTTACAAATGTCAGCCAAACGGTCTTCCGCATCCTGCAGCGCAAGGGGCAGATGAATGCAGTCCATGAGCGCGAACAGTCCCTTGTACGTGTGTATCAGCCTAAAGGCGCGGGCTGCCAGGGCTCCCGTCTCTGTCTTGCCGCTCCCGCCTGAAGAAAGTTGTCCGTTTTCAACCTCCTCCATGAACAAACGAAAATCGTCCATGACATCGAGCATTTCTTCCCGGTTGGTGACGGCCCCCACAACCAGAGCCAGCCGCCGGCTTTCCATTTGCACAGCATCCGCCAACTGGCGTTCCTCGGTGATGTCAGTGAGCAGCAACATCATTTTTCCCGCATCCAAGGGGCGGTACTGCACCTCCACAACCTTTTCGCCAAGAACAACTTCCTTTGGCATGAGGGAAAGCAGCAGATCACGCCTGAAGGCATCCTCCTCCCTGCAGACACGCTGCAGATTGGTAATCATGCGCTGCCTGGCGCTGGCATCCTGGGGGCACAGCAGTTCGGGCGCAGGTAAACCGGTAATATCGTCACGATCGAAAATGAGCAGGCTTTCGCGGCTATAAGCAGGGTCCACGATCAAATCCTCGCCAAAAGAAAGCACCCCTTGCCCGCTGTTATCCAAAAGCGTTCTGATTTGCGCCAATGTCTTTTGCACCTGGTCCTGTGCCTGGCGTAGATCGCCAATGAGCTGATCCTTTTCTGCTTGCAAATCCCCGACCTTGCGCACCGTGCCGGCAAGGGCGCTCAATTCGTCATCCCCCCCTTCCGGCATGACAGAAACGGTGCGCCCTGCCGCCTGGGCCCGCACCGCCCTGTGCAGTACGGCAAGGGGCGCGGTGATTGAATAGCCAATGGCCCATGAAAGCAGCAGGCTCATAAGCAGCAGGATGCCGATCAAGCCCATGCCGACCACAGCAACCCGTCTGAGTTCGTTGCGAAAATTGCTCGATGCTTCACGTTCATTGAAGGCAATGGTCGTGAGCATGCCGTTGATGATTCTTTGAATCTGCGCCTGCGGCTCATTGAGCTTGGTGACAGCCAGCTTTTTTTCACGCTCCTTGCCTTCGATAAGGTTGAGCAAGCCATTCCTGTATTCTTGCAGGAGTGCAGCCGACTGCAGCAGATACCGACTGCGCAGTTCATTACCGGAACGTCGCGCAAGGGGGGGCAGGTAGTCGATCAAAGCCTCCACATAATCAGTCGCATCCTGGGAATCTTCTCCCGAGAAATAATAGCGGTTTGCGGATGCCACCAATTTGGCCATCCAACCGCCGATTTTCCCGAGCTCCGGCATGATTTCATAATAGCCCGTCCCCCAGGCATTGGCGTTAACCATGGCCAGGTAGCCCCCCACGGTCTCACCCAGGTCAAGAATGTTGCGAAATTCTTCGGATTGTTTTTTCTGCAGGGAAAACAACTCCCATGCGCCATCCTGAAACATGTTCAGCTCCTGGAGCAGAAGAGTTGTCTCCTCTTCCATGGTGGGGTCCAGGCTTGCTTCATGATGGATGATGCGTTCCAGATCATTTCCAAAGACAGTTATCTGGGAAAACGTATGTCCACCAATGCGCGCGTCCATCAGTTGCCTTGCCAGCAACATCAAACGCATGCTTTTTTTACTGATGTTCTCCACACGCGTGCTTTGACTACGGAGTTGCTCCATAGCCTCAAGACTCTGGTCAACGCGCTGCAGCGCCCACCAGGCGATACCGAAAAAGACGGCAGCAACCAGGGCATTTATGCAAACCATCAGTGTAATGCGCTTGCCTATACGAACGGAGCGCAAAAACTGGATAAAATGCGACGGCATGAAGAAACCTCTTTGATCCTCTCCCCAAACGATTAACACCAATAGGCGCGGCGCATCGCTGGAAGACAATTAGTGCATGGACGATTCCCTCCCACACCAGGAAGAAAATAGCAACAAACCCCTAAACCACTTGAATACAAGAATGTATCTAGTAATTTCGCGTGAACTCAGCTCCGCCAATGCTAGGGAATCTGGCGCCATGCGGAAAAGGGCTTCAGCTCAAAGAGCTTCTTGGTCTGGGTCGAAACAATGTGAAAATACTGATCCTGTGGAATGTAAATATAAGGAACGTCCTCTGTTCTACGGAAAAGAAAATGGGAAAGAATCATTCGATTGACGGCCTGGTGCCCTACAATCATGATATTTTCCGCATTGCCGCTTAGATAGAGAGCCTTTTTCAGCCCTCGGTGCACACGCCCCCGCAGGGTTTTGTAACCTTCACCTTCCGGATACACATAATCATACTTGTTGCGACCGCGGGCTGCATACTCTTCGGGCATTTTCTCCTGAATTTCCTGATAGGTCATTCCCTCGCAAATACCGGCGTCGATCTCATCGAATTCACCAAGCACCATCTCCTGGCAATCGTCCCTGGACTCCAACAAGGGGCGCGCCATTTGCATGGTACGGAGCTTGGTGCTGCGAAAGAGGTAGGGAATATTCACACCTATGAAATGACGCGCCAGGGCCTGTGCCTGGGCCTGACCTTTTTGCGTCAGCCCGGAGTTGCCCCCGATGCGTAAAATGACATTGTCATCACTTTGCCCGTGCCGCACCAGAAACAGACTTTTTACCCAGTCCGAGACGACAATATCGCGGATGCGCGGATAAAAGGGCAGCACTGCACGAACGCGTTCCTTGATGATCCGGTTATTCAACGAATCAAGGATGATGTGATCATTCTCATCCTCAATTGGCTCATAACGCCGCTCATAGTTACGGATGCGTTGCTGCAGGCTCTCAAAAGCCTTTTCCGGGCTCAGATGGGAAAACTCGGACAGCTTTGTTTTGCGGCCGATGCTGGCGGCTACGAGGTCCTCATCCTTGTTCACACATTCTATGAATAAAATGGGGTGATCAGTGAGGTGGCAGGCGAGTTTGTTGCGCCGTGTGCGCGAGACATTGGTGGCGTCGAGGATGGCCACCTGCCCACCTTCGCGCAGGTAATTCTTTGCCTCGTAAATATTGACGAGGGCGATCTCCTCCCGAAGACGCGCGCACTCAGTATTATCCGGATCGTAAAATTCGGCATGGGAGGTATTTTCCGGAAGCAGTCTGCGGCGAACGTCACCATTGTTGAAAACCTGAATCCGAATCTCCTCTTTGACGAGGTTCTCCATGATTTTTCTGGCGACCATTGATTTGCCGCGGGCCGGCAAGCCAACCATGACGATGTAAAGCTGCGTATCCATATTCTGCCTTATAAGCTGCTAAATCGGTGCCACAACCAAATGCTGACAGGCTGCGAGAAGTGTCATTGTTGCCCGAATACCGGCGCTTACGTCAACTGCTCAACGTAAATTATCTGGATTCTGGGCAGGTAGGGAGAGATTTGAGGAAAGCCAGAGCGTCATCAGCACGTACAGGGCGGGAAAAAAGGTACCCCTGCCCGTATTCGCAATTCAGAGTGCACAGCTCGCCATGCTGTTCCAGCTCTTCTATTCCCTCGGCCACCACTTTCAGCCCCAGATTATGGGCCAGTGTCACGATGGCTTTGACGATTTCAAGATTCTCCGGCGCCCTGTGCATTTGCTGCACAAAACTCAAATCTATCTTGAGATGGTCGAGGGGAAAACGACTGAGCTGGTTCATGGAAGAATAGCCAGTGCCAAAATCATCTATGGAAAGCTGGATACCGAGGGCGCGCAGTTTGCTGAGCTTGTCCACCGCACTTTCGGCGTTCTCCATGATGGTTGACTCGGTGATTTCCAGCTTCAGCCTGCTAGGCGGCAGGCTGTAAAGATCAAGCAACTCCTCTATTCGCTCCACCAGCAAGGCCTGCGACAATTGCCGTGGCGACAGGTTCACGGAAATTGCAATGTCTTCGCCTAGCTCGCATTGGGTAAGCCAGTCCGCCATCGTGCGGCAAGACTCCTGCAGCACCCAGTCGCCCAGGTCCAGAATAATGCCGCTCTCTTCGGCAATGGGAATGAAGACATCCGGCGTGACAAGCCCTTCTTTGGGGTGTTGCCAGCGGACCAGCGCCTCGAACCCCACGAGGATGCCTTCCGTCAACGACAAGATAGGCTGGAAGGTCAGGAAAAATTCCCCTGCTTTGACAGCCCGGCGCAAATCGCTCTCCAGGGAGAGATTATGCAGCGCTATTTCCAACAGTTTACGGTTGAAAACCTTGAAACGGTTGCGTCCCGTTTTTTGTGCGTGTCGCATGGCAATGGAGGCATTTTGCAACAGATCCTCGGGCTCACGATACTCCGCAGGACTGATGACTATGCCGATGTTGACGCCGGTCAAGGTCTCGTGTCCGTTGAGCAGGAAGGGCTTCTGCATCATGTCGCGGATACGCTTGGCCACTTTTATGGCCTCACGGGGCGATTCCATCTCGTCCAGTATGACGACAAAGGAATCCATGCTGAAGCGCGACACCGTATCAATGCTGCGGACGATACTCGAAATGCGCGACGCCGCCTGAACAAGAAAAATGTCACCGTAGCGGTGGCCAAGGCTTTCATTGACTTGGGAGTACCGGTCCAGCTCTATGACAAGCACGGAATAATGGTAATTGTAGCGCCGCCTGCTGCGGTCCAGAACACGGGCAATGCGGTCCAGACACAAGGTTCTGTTGGCCAGCCCGGTAAGGGGGTCATGCAGGGATTCATGCCGGAGCTGATTTTCCACACGCTTTCGTTCGGTGATTTCGCGCATGCTCAGCCGCACTCCCAAGGAGCGGCCGTCATCACCGCGCACCGACGTGCAGACCTGGCAAATCCAACGCTCCTGGCCGGAAGTATCCATGATACGCAGGTCGAGCTTGCCCGTTTCCGCTGCCGGCGCCTGCTTCACCTGATTGTGCCAGGCCTTACGATCATCCGGGTGCAGGCATTCGCGAATGCCGGAAATCCCCCGCTCCATAAAATAGCTGGCAGGCCGCCCTGTAATGCGCTCACAGGCAGGATTCACGAACAGCACTTCTCCCAAGGGCGAAAGCCATACTTCCCAGTCGTACGTATATTCGGCAACAATGCGATGGCGCTCCAGCGATTCCGCCAGAGCCCTTTCCATGCGTTTGCGCTCTGATATATCGCGGGCTATGGCCTGGAGCACATGACCTTGGGGCAGGTCCACTCTGTTCAGACAAATCTCTGTCTCAAACAGCTCTCTTCGGGCAGGATTAACAGTACTGGGGCGCAAAAACGTCCATTCAAATCGCTGCGGTTCTCCTTCCAGAGCCCGCTCCATATATTGACAAAAAAGCGCCGGGGAGGACTTGCCGCAAGGCTGCACCGACGGCGAAAGCTGGTGTGTGGATGAAAGTAAAAGCTGCTCTCTCTCGCAGCCCAGCATCTGCTGCGCCTTGAGATTGCAATCGACAATACGGCCATCTTCAATTGTGAAAATGGCGTCGTTGGCGCCTTCGAACAAGGAGCGGAAGCGCAGTTCACTAATGCTCAGCGATGCACAATCTGAAGCACAAGGGATTCCGGACGTCTCGAGCTCCTCGATACGCCTGCGCAAATCCGAATTTTCCTTTTCCAAATGCGCAATGCGCTTCAGTTGATCGTCCATAAACGTCAACCACCCCGCAAGGCGCCCCCCAAAACCTTACTACAACACGTTTGACAGTATACTTCTTCTTTTGTCCCAGAGTGCAAATGGAATGTTCGGAATCACCCGTTTCAAGCAAAAACGGGAATCTGCTACCCGAAAACCCCTCTTTTTTCTCTCCCTATGTCATTATTCCATTGCCATGGCAAGTGGTTGAATGACACTTCATAGTAGCATTCAGTTATCTTCAAGAAAACGCCCCGTCACGGAGTCAGCATTGGCAATGAGGTCTTCCGGAGTGCCGCTGGCAACAATGCGTCCACCATTCTCTCCGCCTCCTGGCCCCAGGTCCAGTACATGGTCAGAGGCCAGAATCACATCGATGTTGTGTTCTATCACCAGAACGCTGGCGCCCTTGTCCACCAGTCCATGCAGCACCTGAATAAGCTTCCCCACCTCGTGCATGTGCAGGCCAGTGGTTGGCTCGTCCAGGACGTAAAGGGTTTTCGGCAAAGAGCGCTTGCCCAATTCGCGTGATATTTTGATGCGCTGGGCTTCTCCACCGGAAAGCGTCGTGGCCGGTTGCCCCAGGGTGAGGTATTCCAGGCCCACGTCTTCCAGCACGGCCAGCCTGCGCTCCAGCACGGGGTAGTTGGTGAAAAACTTGCGCGCCTGGCGAATGGTCATGCCAAGGACCTCGGCGATATTCAGCCCCTTGTACCGTACATCCAGGGTTTCACGATTGTACCGCTGCCCTTTGCATACATCACAGGTGACGTACACATCTGGCAGAAAGTGCATTTCAACGCGAATCTGACCGTCGCCCTGGCAGGCCTCACAGCGCCCTCCCCGGACATTGAAGCTGAAGCGCCCCGGCTGATAGCCGCGCTGGCGGGCTTCCGGCGTCATGGCGAAAATCTTGCGTATCTCGTCAAACACCTTTGTATAGGTTGCCGGGTTAGAGCGGGGAGTGCGTCCGATGGGTGTCTGATCTATGGAAATGATGCGCTCTATTTGATCCTGACCTTCAAAACCGTCGATGAGGCCAGGGTTATCAACCTTGGTGCCGCGTTCCAAGGCCAGATGCTTGTAAAGGGTATCCACCACCAGGGAGCTTTTGCCCGATCCGGAGGGGCCTGTGACACAGGTCAGGCAGCCAAGGGGCACTTCGCAATCCAAATTTTGCAGATTGTTCGTGCGCACGCCTTTGAGACGCAACACGCCGGAGGGTTTGCGACGCTTTTTTGGTTTGGTGATTTCCAGATCGCCGCGCAGATATTTGGCTGTAAGCGACTGCCCTTCCTCCAAAAGCTCTTTCACGGTGCCGCTATGGACAACCTCGCCTCCGAGGGAGCCGGACCCGGGGCCGAGCTCCACCACATGATCCGCGGCCAGGATTGTGGCCTCGTCATGCTCCACAACCAGCACGGTGTTGCCCCTTGTCTGCAGGCTGCGCAGTGTTCTGAGCAACCGCTCGTTATCTTTTGGGTGCAGGCCGATGCTGGGTTCATCCAGCACATAGGTGACACCGACAAGCCCCGAGCCAAGCTGCCCGGCCAGGCGGATGCGCTGCGCCTCCCCGCCTGAAAGCGTGCCCATTGTCCGGGCCAGGTTGATGTAGTCCAGCCCGACATTGGTCAAAAAGCCCAGCCGATGGCCGAGTTCCTTGAGCAGCGGTTCCGCAATCTTGCTCTTGTGTCCCGGAAAGGTTTGTTTTTCCAACCATTCCAGGCTGCGCCCTATGGAAAGCTGGCAAAATTCATAAATATTCAGACCATCCACCTTCACGGCCAGTGATTCAGGACGCAACCGCGCCCCATCGCATACCGGGCAGGGGCGGCTTTGGCGAAACCGTGAAAGCTCATCGCGCCAGATATGGCCATAATCCATGCCGACTTCCAACTCGTTGACCACCCCTGGCCAGTCAGACGCGGCGTCGCCGTCGAACAATGCGGCCAGGGCTTCCTGGGAAAACTCCTTAAGTGGCGTATCCAGGGTAAAGCCGAAACGCTTGGCCAGCGCCTCCAAACCGGGCTTGTGTCTGGCAAACACACGGGGGCGCTTCCATGGCAGCACTCCCCCCTGGCTAAGGGAAAGACCTTTGTTCGGCGCCAGGAGGTTGGGTTCGAAATATTCCACCGAGCCGATGCCGGAGCATCGAGGGCAAGCGCCCTGGGGACTGTTGAAGGAAAAAAGCTGCGGGCTGGGCGCAGGCAGGCTGATGCGACACTGCGGGCATACGGATTCTGTGCTGAGATAGCGATCGCCCCCTTCCTTGCCGTCACCCAGAACAGAAACGACAAGCCTGCCGGAACCGAATTGCAGCGCGAGCTCCACCGAATCGGCCAAACGCTTGCGGATCTCCGGTTTCATAACCAGCCTGTCCACCACCAGATCCAGGGTGTGTTTCTTGTTCTTTTCCAGCTCAGGCAGAGGGTCCAGGGACACCACCTGACCATCTGCGCGCACCCTGGCAAAGCCCTGTGCCTTGAGCTTTTTCAACCTGTCTTGCTGCGTGCCTTTCTGATGCTCCACCAATGGCGCCAGCAGCATGAACTTTGTGCCCTCAGGAAGCAGCATCACGTCATCGATGATCTGGTCTGCGGTCTGCGCCTGGATGGGTTTGCCGCACTTGGGGCAATACGTCTGCCCCAGCCGGGCGTAAAAAACGCGCAGAAAATCGTATATTTCAGTCACCGTCCCCACAGTGGAGCGCGGGTTGCGCGAGCCGGATTGCTGCTCCAGAGAAATGGCGGGGGAAAGCCCTTCGATCTTGTCCACCAGCGGCTTGTCCATCTGTGGCAGAAACTGCCGTGCATAGGCGGAAAGGGACTCCACATAGCGCCGCTGCCCTTCCGCATAGACGAGGTCAAAGGCCAGCGTGGATTTACCGGACCCCGAAGGACCGCAAATAATCACGAGTTTCTCGCGGGGGATATCCAGGGTCAGATTTTTGAGGTTGTGCTGTCGTGCGCCCTCTATATGAATACAACTCATTGTATCTCCGAAATAAATTATTTGGCTACAGCGCATAAAACGCCGAGCCGGAGTATCCTACCCCATTTTTGTCACGAAACAAGGCGCTCTTCTGAAAAAACAGGCCCTCCGCCATAGAAAAACGGAGGGGCAGGCAGATTTCTTTCAGGCAAGCAAGCCTTAAATAAGCATGGAGAGCAAAACGACAAGGACCAGGGCAGGCAACATATTGGCAATGCGGATGGCTTTGAGTTCCAGCAGATTGCAGCCAATACCCAGAATCAGCACCCCACCTGTGGCCGTGAGCTGCGCCACGATGGGCTCGGTGAAAATGCCTTGTAGCGAGGCCGCAAAAAACGTCAGGGCGAGCTGGTACACCAAAAGGGGCACCACGGAAAACACCACGCCCAGCCCATAAGTAGCGGCAAGAGCAATGGAGGCGAAGCCATCGAGCATGGCCTTGGTATACAAAAGAGTGGGGTCGGCGCGCAGCCCTTCGTCAAAGGCGCCCAGAATGGTCAGGGGGCCGACGCAAAAAATCAAAAACGCGGTGATCATACCGTCCGTGAACAAAGCGTTGTCGGATTTCACACGCTTTTTGACCATATCGGCAAGCATCATGAAGCCTGCCTCCAGGTTGACAAGCTCGCCGATGAGCCCGCCAATGACAACGCTGAAGATCAATGGCAGGGGGTGCTCCATTTTCAGAGCCATGCCCATGCCAATGACCAGCGTGCAGAGTCCCAGTCCTTGAAAGACTATGGTGCGGCATTTTTCGGGCATGCGTTCGCCCAAAAAAAGGCCGATAAGACCGCCTGCGATAACCGTTGCCGCGTTTGCCAAAGTGCCAATGGGGAGCATTGTGATTCCTCTCCAGACCGCGCTAATCTGCCCGCATAAGCGAGCCGCGGCCGAAAGCGGTGTTGTGCCCCAAAAGCGCCCGCGATGCAATGTTGTCCTACCCAATTCCGGCGGGCAGCGCCCCTGATACTGGCGGCAATTTTGTATTTATACGGAAAGCCTTGACAGCCATTGCCTTGAGGGCGTAGTGAGTTTTTCCTCACTCGTGCCGGGGTGGTGAAACTGGTAGACGCGCCGGACTCAAAATCCGGTACTGGCGACAGTGTGCGGGTTCGACTCCCGCCCCCGGCACCATTTCAATATTCATCCACGTCCAAAAATGTTCAGAGAAGCAGGGCCGCCAGGTCTACCTGCTGCTTTGTTTATTTGCTCAAGCAACAGCCGTATCTCCCATATTTCTAGACACTAGGCCATTGTTCAAGCTGAAAAATGGTTACCAGGCAGACAAAAAGATATTAAGGGAAAGCTATAGAAAGGGGTGAATTCAGGTATACATCATCGGCGTTCTTAGATATTGTATGTCCACCTCGGTTGGGTCCTAGCTTGGGCAATTGTAGCCCTCTGCTTCGTGCCCAACCGAGGCTTTTCTTTTTGTTCCAGTACCTCGTCAGCCCTTCTCTTCTCCAGTTCACAAAATCATAATCCGTGTTCCTGCCGTAAACGCTGGATATTTGGTTGATCCTGTGCCGCTGCTCCTTCCTGTCGAGATGGATAGCGGCCATGACGGTCTTGCCGTTCTTGTCCTTTAGTTCGGTCATCACCACAAGGCTGTCAGCAGTGCTCTTGGAATCAAAGACCATGATCGGATCGTTGATGGCCTCGACGATGTTTCCAAGCGTCTCCTGGCTGAGAGCATGCTTGCCGCCCATGGCCTTTTTGGCGACGCTCTGCGGCATGGTCACGGGAAGGTCCTTCTCCCCTATCCGTGCAAGGATTTGTGGCGTTCTCCCAAGCTGCAGTACATCTTGAGACGATAAGTCTCCACGTTGCATAATCTCGAGCTGCGACCTAAACGATTCGCCAGCCGATTCAATCTGCTTGCTGAAACGGATGTCGTTGTTGGACGGGTCAAAAGTTCCAACGTTTTCTGTTGCTGACTTGACCTGATTTGGAGAGAAAACGACAAACACTCCCTCGTCTCCAAATTCAGCTGGCGCTTTTATTCCATCAAAGCCCTGTCTTTGCATTTCAGCAATCAAATTGCCATCATTGTTGGTGGAATTGCCCTTATTCGGCAGCAAATCTGAAAACGCGTATTCGACATCCTCGGCGAATGCAGTACTATCAAATTCAATATCGCTAGTATCAAGGCCAGCCTCTTCTAAAATTGCTTTCCATGTGTCCACATCATATGCGTCAAAAGAAGATATGTTTGAGAGGTCGAGAGGGTTTTCAATGTTAAGATAGACAGACAGTACGCCCCCATCTTTGCCTGCAAACCTTTTTGCGAAATCCTTGTCATCGGTAAACCAAAATCCAGGCGCATCGCCCTTTTCTGCGTCAAATATTGTAAATTGCGCTCCAGTGCCATGATAGACAACCAGAGGTTCACCCTCTTCGTCCACCACTTCACTATTACCAAACCATTCCTCAAACGCCTTGCTGCGCACAGGATAAAACTTATTAAACATCGCCGCGCCTTGCGCCCCCTGTGCCTGCTGTCCGCCCTCCAGCCAGCCGAAGATGCCCATGGCCACGCGTTCCAGTTCGTCCTGCTCGTAGGTCTCATTCGGCGCAAACTGCCCGAGCAAGCGTTTCACAAACTTCACGAAGCGTTGCCAAAGGCCGTTCTCGGTCGCGTTCAGCTTCTGCCCGTAGGCTACCTTCTCCACCACGTTGGACATGAAGAATTCTTCAGCAACGATGAAGCGGTCCTGCCCCTTGTAGAGCTTTTCAGTCTCCTTGTAGGCATCAGTATCCTTGTAGTGTTCGCGCACGTAGCCCAGGAAGTTCTGAAATTGCTTGCCCCACTGCGGGCCGAAGGTGTCGCTGAAGAAACCCCGCAAGCCGTGGTGCCCCTGCTCATGGCGCCAATAACGCACGGCGTTGGTCATCCATGCTTCTGCAGCATCCCCTGGCTTGGAAATATTGTCGGCAACGAGATATATTTTCCCGGTCTGCGGATCAAAGACACCGTTGATACGACCACCGCCTGCCTCGTCAAGGGAGTCTAGAATATGCTGCGGTAAATCACTCTGGGATTGCACAACCTCAGTGGGCAACGCGTTGACAGCCCTGGACTGCAGCGGCTCCAGGACCTTGCGCACGTCAGCTGCTTTGACGCCCGAGGGGGCTGGGTCGGCCTGCCCATTGCGCCGATAATACTCGCGCACGATGTTGATTACATCTTCATTCCAGACAACGTAGTTCTGCGTACCTTTCCCGCTGTCGGAAGTCTTGCCCATGCCCTTGTAGCGCAGACCATGGATGCCCTGCTTATCCAGGTAGAGCGAGGCAAGACGCTGGTTATTCTCGCCCTTGCGCGTGCGCATGAAGTATTTGGCGAGTTCGTTGTACAGGTCCTCGCCGGTCATGTTCCCGGCGCCCACCCTGCGCACCTTCTCTGCCACTGGCTTGGGGAGCTTCTTCAGCGCTGCCTTGACTTCTTGAGACTGCCGGGAAAGAGGCGCGTCGTTGTCGAGCAGGTGCTCATCGTCGGGGATGTCGGCTTCATAGACCTGGCCACCTTCCTTGCCTTTGTAGGCCTCGGCCATATCTTTGCTGGCGGTGAAATACATCCCCCACCCGTAGGCCTGCTTGCCGTGGCCGGTGCCGATCTTGGAGAGTTCGAAACGATTGATGCCGCGTTTACTGGTGCCGTGCATCACACGGCGGAAGAGAATATTGTCGTTGATGTTCTGTGAAGTTTGATTGTGTTGTGCGGTCTTGACAGCGTCCAAAAGAGTGATAAACTTCTTATTGAAGCCCGGAAGCTGGTCGGATTCCGGACCAGGACTCTGTTCTGGCACCGGCCCACCTATTAATGATCCGGGCTTTTCTATTGTAATGGCTTGAACCGTGTAAATCCTCGCCCCGCGCCCGCTATCAGAAAATTCTTTCACCAGCATCTTCACTCGAAGAATGTCCCCGTCAAAAGGCATGGGCGCGTCAAAATGATGCATATATTTGATGCCTTCCCCGCCAACTCTATCCTGACGCTTCAATCGTTCGACAGCATGCCTAAAAAGCGTATCTAGGTTGGCGACAGCCTGCATGTGCGCTTGAGGAGAGTGAGAACCGTCGACGCTTGAACGGCTCAACATCTTGGACAATGTGTTGCCGGAGACCGTCGCCATAACGCCACTATCAATGTTTTCCAATGGCTTGTTGACAAATTCTTTCGCAGCGTTACGCGCCATCTTTGAACCGCGCGCGTAACGCAGTTCGTTCAATTCCTTCACGGCACGACCAATATCGTCATTCTCTTTCTCTCGCGAAAAACGTGGGGTATCGCCCGAAGCGTTTACACCGTCGATCATATGCTGTATATTTGCCTTGAATGGAGGTGGCAAAATGTCCGAATTAAGATACCTGGAAAAGGAAGACGTGCCTTTCGTCTTTGACAAGAATGACCGCAGGCTGTTCAGGGCGGACGGGATAGCGCCAGATGATTGGTCTGAAATTACCGGCGGAAGCGTATCAAGGATATTGTTCAGCTCGTCTGAAATCTCCCGCACTGATTGGGAGAGCTTGGTGAAATCTGAAATGGCGTACTCAAATGCCAAGTCATAGAATTTCTTTGACACGTCAGAAAGTCTATTCAGCTCGCTTATCACTTCACTTCCATCAACCCTTCCCGCTTTGATTTCATCGTCAACAGCCCTAGAAAGGTCATAGATGGTGTGCCCAAGTCCCTCCTTGGCGGCAATCATCTTCGCCGTGTTGAACTGCATCTCTGCAATGTGTCCGTTGGGAAGTTGCACCAATAGGAAGAAATCCCGGTAGCCGCCTACGGGGTTCTCGTAGCGGTTTTTATCCTTCATCACCCGTGGGTCTTTGCGAAAATCCTCAAAGGCTGCTTTGGCCTCTTCTACAGTGTCAAAGACCAGGGTCGCCCCATTAATGTCAGTGAGGCGTGAATGATCTCCTTTGTAGTCATCGCGTGCTTTCTCAAATGCACGAGCACGATCTTTCAATCCATCGCGCATCATCAACGCGCCACCATGCTTTTTGACCAGAGACTGTCCCAGCTTTTTCAGCTCAGGCTGTGCCTTCGCTGCCTGGGCATAAAGCTCGTCCATGGTCTGCACGCCGCGCTGGTACGGAGGTACGATCTCCACAACCGCTGATGTCTCCCCAAAGTCCTTGAGCGCTTGCAGTGTCGTGTTGCCGTCCAGCAACTTGAATGTCCCGTCGCCGCGCTGCACAACATGCAGTGGCCTGCGCTTTTCAACCAGCCCTGCAGCAGACGACTCCATGCTTTTTTTTGCGCGTCGGAGGCGTTCAGGGTTTGCCTTCTCTCTGTGGATAATCTTGTCCAGACTTACTGTCTGGCTGTTTTCGCCCTTGGTGAAGTATGCATCTGCGCCCTTGGGCTCAGGTCGTGCGGCGCGCTGCTTCAACCGCCTGATATTAGCATTGTTGTTCAGCTTGTAACTTGGGAAAAGTTTGCATCCCAAAAAGGAATCTTTTTGGCGAGTTCGTCCCATCGCCGCACAAAGTCCTTGGCTTTGTCGGAGACGTCCATCTTGTCGATGTCGCCCTCGCGCTTCCTGACTCAACAACGTCCTGCATCTCGAGCATGAAAACATGAGAAAATTCATGCAGGATAGTGGACATATCGCCACCCTGGAAAAGTTGGACAAGATAGCCGTCACTTGCGGGAGTGGTTGCACCGTATATACACCGCGATGCGCCCGTTGCAGGCTGGAAGTATGCTCCTCCATCCATGTTGACTGAATTCAGGATGGTGGATATTATATCATTAAAGTCATGGCTACGGACGTTTTTGGGCGTATGGTTGGGGGCGCTTCGGCGAGCATCAACCTCCGTAGCTGGCTCAATCCACATTGTTTTGCTTACCAACACACCTTTTTTTCCAGCTGTCGCCTCCACATAGACTATTTTCCCATCTATTCTTTTTTCAATTCTTACTGATTTTCTTCTGCCCTTATCTGAACCGGGGTAGGCACGGTCATAGTTTTGAAGAATCCAAGGGATGAGCTTAATTACGTCTGGAGTGACTGGCGGCCTGCCACGCCCCTCTTCAACCCTCTGGTTGCCGTGCGACTTCATCATGTGACGAATGTCATCCCCAACGAGGAAATGGGATCTGACTTTTTCACCAAGAGCTTTAGCTATCTCCCCCTTGTGGCCTAAATTATCGATGTCAATGCGAACTCTACCTCGTTTATTGTTAAACAACGCATCATCAATAAATGACGAAGCTTTACGAGTGGAAGTTCTGAGGAGGTCACGCGCATTCAAGGCCTTGCGCACGTCAGCGGCTTTGACGCCCGAGGGGGCTGGGCCATTCCTGCTAAAAATCGGTGATGTATCGCCAGGGGCGTTTACACCGTCGATCATATGCTGTATATTTGCCTTGAATGGAGGTGGCAAAATGTCCGAATTAAGATACTTGGAAAAGGAAGACGTGCCTTTTGTGCTGGACAAGAAGGCTTTCAAGCTCTTCAAGGCCAACGGTGTGTCGCCAGAAGACTGGCGAGAGATAACTGATTCTGATTCCTTCGCCAGGATATTCACCAGCTCGTCAGAAATTCCCAGGTCTGACTGGGAAGAACTTGTCAAGGTTGAGAGGTCATTCTCAAACGCGAAGTCATAGTATCTTTTGGAAACCTTATTTAGTCCGTCAGCGAAGCTTAGCGCGATCTGAGCATCTGAAATCCTGCCCCTCTTGACATCCCCGTGTATCGCCCTCACCACATCATAAATCTTGTGCCCCATCCCCTCCTTGGCGGCAATCATCTTCGCCGTGTTGAACTGCATCTCTGCAATGTGGCCGTTGGGAAGTTGCACCAATAGGAAGAAATCCCGGTAGCCGCCTACAGGGTTCTCGTACCGGTCTTTATCCTTCATCACCCGTGGGTCTTTGCGAAAATCCTCAAAGGCTGCCTTGGCCTCTTCTACAGTGTCAAAGACCAGGGTTGCGCCGTTAATGTCAGTGAGGCGTGAATAATTCCCGTTGTAGTCGTCCTGTGCTTTTTTCTCAGCTCTTTCTTTTCCCTTCAAGCTGGTTCGCATCATCAACGCGCCACCATGCTTTCTGACCAGAGACTGCCCCAGCTTTTTCAGCTCAGGCTGTGCTTTCTCTGCCTGGGCATAAAGCTCGTCCATGGTCTGCACGTCGCGCTGGTAGGGAGGTACGATCTCCACAACTGCTGATGCCTCCCCGAAGTCCTTGAGCGCTTGCAGCGTCAACGGAAGCTCATGTTGCTATTGAGTTTGCTCACTTCTGCCTGAGTTCCGTAGTACACAACCAACGATCCCCATTCTCATGGATGGCTTGTGACGATTTGACTTGAGGGTGGGGGGCAATATAAGTTTTCAATTTGGCGAGGTTTCTATGTAGGCGGTGTGCGCCTCGTTGCCATCGGCATCAGCGCCCCTCAAAGCCCCGGAATCCTCGCCTTTACATATTGTATGATTGTAGTAGCAGTTACCGCATTTCACAACACGTTCAAAATCACTCCTTAAGCAAATTTTCATACAAAAAAATGGAGAGTGAACACGAGTGCACTCTTTGTTTTTTACGTTGGAGATTTTCTCGGCATATAAGCAACCATCCAGCATTGTTCATCAGGCAATAAATCATGCCAAACAACCATGGAAATTTATCATTGATTTTCTCCATGGATTTAGAAATAAATGGTAATTTGGTACCCAGGAAAAGACACATTTATTGAAACAGGACTTTTATCTAACGAAAAACAAATAAATACTATGCTCAAAGATATTTTTGTTGCTCGTCAGCCCATCTTTGATCGCGATCAAAAGCTCTGGGGTTTTGAGTTGCTTTTCAGGGACAATATCCTCAACAATTTTGCGAACATTGATGACCCCACAAAAGCCACAACGACTGTCGCTTCTTGTGGTTTTCTCGCTGCGACGACCGACACGTCTGAACGCAACAAAATATTCATAAATTTTACAGAAGAGTCGATAATCAAAGAATTGCCCCACGCCTTACCGGCCGCGTGCATAGTTGTGGAATTATTAGAGAATATAAACATCACCCCGTTGCTGATTGAGCGACTCAGGGACCTGAAAAGCGAAGGATACATCCTGGCATTGGACGACTTTGCAGGCGATGACACCTACTTGGAGATCATGGATTATATAGACATCATCAAGGTGGATTGCTTCGACAAAAGCATCAAGGAACTTATCGATCTGAAAAACAAGTTCGCCAACACTTCATGCATGTTTCTGGCGGAAAAAGTTGATTCTGAGGCCATGTATGCAAAGCTGAAAAAAAGCGGCTTTGATCTTTTCCAAGGCTACTATTTCGCCAAGCCAGAAATTCTGAGGAGTAAGAAACTTTCCAGCCAAAATTCGGCGAGACTCAAGCTTGCATCGCAGATTGAGCGTGAAGAACTGGATATCAAGGCCATCATTGATGCAATAAAATCTGATGTTTCAATGAGCTATCGTCTCTTGCGATACATCAATTCATCTGCATTTTCCTTCAGGAATAAAATAGGCTCCATCAAACAAGCATTGAATCTGTTGGGATTCAAAAAAGTCCGCCATTGGTTGCGTTTGATTATCTATTCAGACATGGTCAGCAGCCATGTGAATCCGGAAATCTTACGGATGACGCTGCAACGGGCCTATTTTTTGGAAAACCTTGGGGCTGAAAACGCCGACAACATGCCCTCTCATGAGAGCCTGTTTCTGGTGGGCATGTTCTCGCTTCTTGAAGCAATGCTGCATACGCCCATGGCGGTGATTCTGAAAAATGTACCCTTGAGTAATGAGATAAAGTCCACGCTTATGGGCGAAGAAACATTGCTTTCAAAATATATTATCCTTGCTCAGGCATTGGAGTGCGGCGACTTTGCATTTGTCAAGACGCAAAGTGCAGAACTATCGCTCTCAGAAAGCGTTGTTTCCAATTCTTTTCAAGAAGCTATAAAAATGTCTGACAAGCTGTTTTATCAGATATGCATATTGAGGATTGACACTGAGTAAACATATCATCATTAAATCTTCTGTGAAACACGATTTTCAAAGCATTCCGCATGTAAACTATATTTTTATATATTCACATATTTTTTTTACAACACACATAATAGGCATCCCGAAATGGCGATAGTAATTTGTTATTGTTTTGGTTACACGGCAAAAAACATAGAAGATGACATTCGTCTACAAGGAAGGTCCACCATATATGAACGCATCCTGGCGGAAAAAAAGGCCGGCGCTTGTAAATGCGCCGATATAAACCCAAAGGGGCGCTGATGCCTTGGTGATGTCCGCCAGGTGGTGGACAAGGCAATGAGTAAGGCTAGCCACCCCCTTTCTTGTAGTAAGAATCCATTCTCATAGGGATAGTTTACGAATAACGTATGAATTGCTTGATGGCAGGGCGGAAAGCACCCTGACCAGAGTCCTTCTTACGCAGCCATTCAAAATTCACTTCGAGTCAATGCGACCAGGCCGCAGTTACTGAGAAATAACAATCCCTCCGTTTGATTTCTGCACCTTGAGCGGTTCTTTCGACTTTTTGGGACTAGCGCCCCTTTCTTCCTTTTTGTTTTCACATAAAGGATTCATGGCCATAACCCTTTCCGTGTACTTCTGCTGCTGGGTGCGTATAAGCACCATCCAGCCATCGCTTTTTTCGCATTCCTCTGTTGGTTCCTCCAACATATCGACAGCTTTCTGGTATTGATACTTTGCTTCACAATAAAATCCATCCTGTTCCGCTTCAACACCTTTCAATAGTATTTCTTTTACTCCCAGGTAAAATGACTCGCACAACTTCTCTTCTTCTTTTATACTGTTTGAACCTGTAAAACACGACTTTTTACGTGTTTTTTTGTCTTCATTTCCATAGCAGATATCAAGGCATGCATCCTTGCGACGTTCACAACGTTTGACGCATGAAGATCCATTACTATTCGGTCCACATCTATCGATGCAGGCATGATATTTTTCGACACACGCATCCGTACAGCTGTCAGCCATTGCACTTGGCACGAAACAGACCAACACAAATAGTAAAAGCAACATTTTCTCCATCCATGCCCTCCTCATATAGTACGCAGACGTCCAGCTTCTATTCATACATATTTCCCAGCGCAACCCGCAAGGAGTCGATCACGCTCCCGAGACGCCGCTACACCGAGGAACATCGCCATAAGTCCACAATTACAGCTAATTGGCATACTCCCTGGGATTACACTAAAATTCAACCTTGCTATATTGTGCAACATATATCTTTTCACATTTCTTTTCAATATTTGATCAAACAAACGTCCTGGGGAGAGACGCCACATATCAAGACGCAAAAAAGCGCCACATCCCACGACATGGCGCCCATACAGACTTCTATACTTTCCAAATATCAGTCGAAAAGCTTCTTTTTTTCTAATCCCCATGAGTCTGAGCAAAAAGTCCGTCCCATGCAAAACATCAAGCTTTGGAGGCAACATCGACCTTTTTACCTGATGCAGAACCACGATACATGGATACTGAAATAAGCCGATCTTCAATCACCCTTTCCAGGATTTTACAACAACGGGGGCGCCCTCGTGCAATCGTACCCGCAGCACATCGCCGCGTGCCCCGGGCAATATGCGCCCCACATCTGCCAAATCAAGGGCATTGGCGGGATTGACGCTGACCAATCGCACTGCTTCATAGAGGGGCATTCCTGCTGCATGCAACTGAAACGGCGCGGCCAGCAAACTATACGGGGCGTAATCAGAGGAAAGAATATCCAGCGCACCCGCTTCCAATACATCCAGCGCGCTGACATTGCCGGCGTGGGAGTGCCCCAGTATGCAGTTTGGCGCGCCCATGAGCACGTAAAGCCCTCGCTCTCTGGCGGCCAGGGCGGCTTCCAATGTGGTGGGGAATTCGCAAATACGCGCCCCCTCCGCCTTGGCCTGCTCAACATGGGACAGACTGGCGTCATCGTGGGAAGCCATGGCGATCCCCCGTCTTTTGCACATGGCGATTATCTCGGTCCGATGCGCTCCAGCATACCGCGCCTGCAGCTCCTTCCGGCGCATGAGCACCTCTTGAAACTCCTGGTCTGTCCACCCTTCCCTGCTGTAATATTCGCGGTATTTTTGCAGGTTGCGATACTGACGCTGCCCCGGAGTGTGGTCCATGAGGGAAACCAGGCGCACCAAAGGCGAGTCAATGTAGGGCGTCACCATATCCAGCACGGCAGGATCGGCGGTTTCACAACGCAGATGCAGCAGATGGCGCGCGCGGAACAAACCGGCTTGTACGCCCTGCATCACTGCGCTGACCGCGGCGCGGAACAGCTCGCGCTGCATCTCTTCCCTTGGGAAAGCCTCCGCACAGATGGCGTCCAGAACAGTCAATATGCCACAGGCCTCGAGAAGGGCGTCATTTGCCAGGGCTGCTGCCAGATGTTCGGGCCAGAGAACGCCCGGCCGCGGCGTCAGGGCACGCTCCAGGCTGTCCGTATGCACTTCCACCAGACCAGGGAGCAGGTAATCCCCTTCCATATCAAAACTGCCATCGCCTGTTGGCATGGCGCCGGTCGAAACATCATCGATAACGCCGTTTCGCAGCAACAGCCCTCCGCGAAAGACTGCATCGGGCGTCACGACATGTGCGTTACGCAAAACCAATTCTTTCATCTCTCAGAGCCGCTCCTTTTTTGGGGTTCTCTCCCCTAGCAACAGGAGCACGCTGCTGTCAGCACCTGAGCCCCTTGTTCTCCATTTTGTCACACGATCGCCACACCTCCGCCACCACGCTCCTGTGGGATATTTTAGGTTACACCCTACTATCACGTATTCCCTTTTCCACCGGACATGCCGTGTTTGTGGACAGAAGCTTGCACACCCCCCTTTGGAAGCAGGTGCATGCCGTGCTCGCGGATGAAATAGAGCAAGGCAAGTACCCACCTGGCTACCGACTACCCGCTGAAAGCAGGCTTTCGGATCGTTTTTCCGTCAACCGACACACCGTGCGCAGGGCGCTGAAGGCTCTGCAGGAGCAAGGGCTCATCCGCACCGAGCAGGGGTTGGGAAGCGTGGTGCAAAATCCCACCCTGGAATATTCTGTTTCGGAACGGACGCGCTTTAGCGAGAACATGCGCTCCAACAAGGCTTCGGCCCGCAGCGTTTACCTGCATGGCGACCTCATCCGGGCGGATGACAGGCTGGCGCGAAACCTTCAACTCCCGCGGCTGGCCGAAGTCATCCACATTGAAATGCTGGGAGTGGCCGACGGCAAAAAGCTCTACGTATCCTCCGGCTTTTTCCCTTTTGAACCCATGCGCGGCTTGCTGGACGCCTTCCGGGCCAGCGGCTCCCTGACACAGGCCTTTGCCGCCTGCGGCGTGCAGGATTACTTCCGCAAGTCCAGCCGCATCACCGCACGCCAGGCCGAAACAGCCGACGCGGACCTGCTGGAGCTCCCCCGCAAGCACCCCTTGCTTGTGGTGGAGTACGTCAATGTGGACGAGAAAGGGCGCCCCATCGAGTATGGTCTGACACGGTTTGCCGCGGATCAGATAGAAATAGTGATTGACGGAACCAGCCCTGAAGCGCCCTGAAAAACAAACTCCCCCTGCCCGTTATCGCGCGCAAGCCCCACCCACCGGAGGATGAACCGAGCTGTCGTTTGTTCTTCACGCAAACGTCACGGCGTATGCGGACAACTCCCCCCCCTTGTCTATTTCGCACCTGTGGGTCTCTACCCCATAGTAGCAGGCGGAATGAGAGGAGCGGTCGGCCACCGGCCGTACCGGCCGGGTTGTCCGGCGTACCCTGAATCAACGAACAATCACGAGGTTTTGCACGATGAAGATTGCCATCCGTCTGCTGGTGCTGGCCCTTTTTATGGCCATCGCGGCCCCGGCCTGGTCCGAGGAAATTCTTGTTTACACCGCTTTGGAAGACGACGAAATTCCTGGCTACCTGGAACTTTTCAAAAAAGCGCACCCCGACATTGACGTAAAGATCGTACGCGACTCCACCGGCATCATCACTGCCAAGATTCTGGCCGAAAAGGACAACCCCCAGGCCGACCTGATCTGGGGCACCGCCGCCACCAGCCTGATGCTCGCCGACCAGGCCGGCATTGTGGAACCTTACGCTCCCAAGGGGCTGGAACGTGTGCGCCCCTCCATGCGTGACAAGAACACCCCGCCTCACTGGGTGGGCATCAAGGCCTGGATGACCGGTTTCTGCGTGAACACCATTGAAGCCGAAAACCTGAAGCTTGATACCCCCAAGTCCTTTGATGACCTGCTCAAGCCCGAATACAAGGGCCAGATCATCATGCCCAACCCGGCTTCCTCCGGCACCGGCTTCCTGACCGTTTCCGCCATTTTGCAGCTCAAGGGCGAGGAAAAAGGCTGGGAATACCTGGACAAGCTGCACGAAAACATCGCCCGTTACACCCACTCCGGCTCCAAGCCCTGCAAGCTTGCCGGCGCTGGCGAAGTACCCATCGGCGTTTCCTTTGGCTACCGCGGCTTCATGCAGAAGGAAAAAGGCGAACCCGTTGTGACCATGTTCCCCACCGAAGGCTCTGGCTGGGATGTTGAAGCCAACGCCCTGGTCAAGAAGGACAACATCAAGAGCGGCGCCAAAACCTTCCTCGACTGGGCCATCAGCCCCGATGTCATGGCCGCCTACGCCAAGGTTTACCCCGTCACCGCTTACGATACGGGCGCTCCCATCCCCGATGGCTACCCCAAAGATCCTGAAGCACAACTCATCGAAAACGACTTCCAGTGGGCCGCCAAGAACCGCGAGCGCATCCTCTCCGAGTGGAGCAAGCGCTTCGATTCCAAAAGCGATCCCAAATAACGCATTCATTCAGCAGCCCGGGGTCATACCGGCCCCGGGCGATTCCGACGCGAGGTTGCATCCATGGACGAGCGTAGCAATAAGAACGGCACTCCCTATCTGGAAGCCCAATCCATCACCAAGGTCTTTGGCAAGTTCACAGCCCTGAGCGACGTGAATTTTACCATTGAAAAGGGCGAATTCGTTACCATTCTGGGCCCCAGTGGGTGTGGCAAGACCACCATCCTGCGCGTGGTGGCCGGCCTGGAGAAACAAACCCGCGGCGTTGTCCGCATTCAGGGCAATGACGTCTCCTCCCTGCCGGTTTCCAAACGCAATATCGGCATTGTTTTCCAGAGCTACGCCCTGTTCCCAAACCTGACAGCCGCTTCCAACGTGGCCTACGGGCTTACCAGCAGCATAGGCGATCGCAAACAGGTGCGACGCCGCGTGGATGAGCTGTTGGACCTGGTGGGGCTTGCCGGCATGGGCGAAAAATTTCCTGCGCAACTCTCCGGAGGGCAGCAGCAGCGTGTTGCCCTGGCCAGAGCCATGGCGCTCTCCCCCAGCCTGCTCCTTCTGGACGAGCCATTATCTGCACTGGACGCCAAGGTCCGTGTCCTGCTCAGAAGTGAAATCAGAGAACTCCAGAAACGCCTGGGCGTTACAACCATCATGGTCACGCACGACCAGGAAGAAGCCCTGACCATGGCTGACCGCATCCTGGTCATGAATCAGGGGCGCGTGGCGCAGTACGGCACCCCCATGGAGATTTATGACCGCCCCGCCTCACCTTTCGTGGCTTCGTTCATAGGCTCCATGAATTTCATCCATGGGGCGCGCATCACCGGTGAAAAAAGCCTGAGCGTTGGGGACCTGAAGCTCGAACTGGCGAATGGCGACCTGGCAAAGGCGTCACACAGCGGAACGGACAAACCGCTTGTCCTTGCCATCCGCCCCGAGGATGTTCTTTTGGCGAATGAAAACGACAACGGTTTGAACAACGTCCGCGCCAAGGTCCGCTTCATGGAATACCGTGGCGCCATCTATCGCATCGGACTGGATCTCCCGCTGGGCGTCAGTGGCAAAGCCGAGCTAGAAGCCGAAATTCCCACGGAAAAAGTCCGCCGCCTCGGTTTGCAGCAGGACGGCGTGCTCGCGCTGACCCTGCCGCCCAAACGTATCCGCGTATACACGCAGGAGGCCGCGACCAGCCCCGCCGCAAAGGAGCCGTTATCATGACCGGACGCGCAGCCACTCTCGGCAGGGCGCCTGCCCAGAGCATCCTGGCGGCGTTGCACCTTTCGGATACGGAGGCCTGGGTCCGGCGCATCCTGATCCTGCTGCTCTGCATATGGATGGCGGTGGTGGTCGTGCTGCCCATCTACACACTGCTTTCCAAAGCAATGATGAACGACCAGGGGCAATTCGTCGGGCTGGCAAACTTCATCAAATATTTCCAGACGCCGTCTCTGACCTATTCCCTGGGCAATTCCATGTTCGTTGCCATTGCCACCACGCTCATTTCCGTAAGCCTGGGATTCGTGTTCGCCTACGCACTTACCCGTACCTGCATACCGTACAAGGGCATGTTCAAGGGGCTGGCGCTGGCGCCCATATTTGCGCCAACCCTGCTCAACGGCATAGCGCTTGTCTATCTTTTTGGCCGCAAGGGGCTGATCACACGCGGCTTTTTCGGGAGTCTTCCCGGTTTCAACATTGATCTATACGGGCCTGTGGGCATCATCATTTCAGAGGTGCTTTTCACCTTTCCCCAGGCCATGCTCATCCTCACCGTCGCCCTTTCCGTCACTGACGCCAGACTCTACGAGGCGTCATACTCCCTTGGCGCCTCCAGGGTACGTACGTTTTTCACCGTAACCCTTCCCAGCATCAAATACGGCCTCATCAGCGCTGTGTTCGTCTGTTTCATCCTGGCATTCACCGACTTTGGCGCGCCAAAGGTCGTGGGCGGCAATTACAACATTCTGGCCACGGACATATACAAACAGGTCATTGGCCAGCAAAATTTCATCATGGGCGCGGTGGTCAGCGTGGTGCTGCTGATACCCACGTGCATCGCCTTCATAATCGACAGGATCATCCAACGCAGACAAACTTCGCTCATTGCGGCAAAGTCCGTCCCCCTCAGGCCAGAGCCCGCCAAAATGCGCGATGGTATTTTCCTGGGGTACTGCAGCGCTATTTCCCTGCTGATAATCGGCGTTTACATGACCGCCCTTTTCGCTTCACTGGTCAAGGTTTGGCCCTACACCCTGGACCTCGGCTTCTGGCACTACAACTTCCGTGGAACCGGCGGGGGCGGTTACCAGGCGTTCTTCAACTCCTTGCGCATGTCCTTCTATTCCGCCATTGCCGGAACTGCCCTCACCTTTACCAGCGCCTACCTCATAGAAAAAACGCGGGGCCTCAAAGCGCTGCGCTCCATGGCCTATTTCCTGTCCATTCTCCCACTGGCTCTGCCGGGCCTGGTCATTGGCCTTGCCTATATCTTTTTCTTCAATGCCCCCGGTTGGGACATCCTGGGCATTCACATCCCCAATCCCCTGAACTTCCTTTACGGAACCATGGGCATACTGGTGATGAGCAACGTGGTGCACTTTTATACGGTCAGCTTTCTCACCGCGACCACAGCCCTGAAACAGATGGACAAGGAATTCGAAACCGTTTCCGAGTCCATGGGCGTGCCGTTTTACAAGACCTTTTTCCGCGTGACTGCGCCCGTATGCATGCCGGCGCTCTTGGAAATATTCATGTTCTATTTCGTGAACTCCATGGCCACGGTCTCGGCCGTGATTTTTCTCTATTCCGCAGACACCACGCTGGCATCCGTGGCCGTAGCAAACATGGATGACGCAGGAGACATCGCCCCCGCATGCGCCATGTCCATCCTCATCGTCAGCGCAAACATCGTGGTGCGCATGCTTTACGGAATCGGCACCAAAGGGCTGAAACGCCGCAGTGAAGCCTGGACAGCCCGATAATCTCAAACCGAATCAGGATAAAACAATGAAGACTCCCTACATCCATACCTCGCCTTACACCGGCTCGGTACAGGCAGTGGTGCTGGACTGGGCAGGAACCGCTGTTGACCACGGCTGCCTTGGCCCTGCAGAGGTTTTTCGCCGTGCTTTTGAAGCCCACGGCGTGGCCGTCAGTCTGGAGGAAATCCGCCCTTTCATGGGGTTGAAGAAGATCGACCATGTTCGCGGCATGCTGGCCCTGCCCGCGGTGGCCGAAAAATGGCGCTCCGCCAACGGCAGCGATGCCGACGAAAAAGCAGTGGAAACGGTATACGCCAGCACCGAACCGCTGATGATCGAAGCCGTGACCACCCACGCAACGCCCATCCCCGGTGTGGTGGAAACGACTGACCGCCTGCGCAAGCGTGGCGTGGCTGTAGGTTCCTGCACCGGCTATACCCGCCCGATGATGGAAGCGCTTACACCTGTTGCCAAGCAGCACGGCTATGCGCCTGATTTTTGGAACTGCTCCAGCGACGTACCGGCAGGGCGCCCTTGGCCGTGGATGTGCCTGCAAAACGCCATAGCCCTGCAGACCTACCCTATGGAATCCATGGTCAAAATCGGCGACACCGTGACCGACATCCAGGAAGGACGCAACGCCGGCATGTGGTGCGTGGGCGTAACCCGCACGGGGAATGAGTTGGGCCTGAGTGAAGACGACGTGGCCTCGCTCCCCGCAGACGA
Source organism: Desulfovibrio biadhensis (assembly GCF_055388615.1). Classification (NCBI taxonomy): domain Bacteria; kingdom Pseudomonadati; phylum Thermodesulfobacteriota; class Desulfovibrionia; order Desulfovibrionales; family Desulfovibrionaceae; genus Desulfovibrio; species Desulfovibrio biadhensis. The sequence continues at coordinate 2,792,421 of NZ_AP042477.1, read as the reverse complement.
ACTGGCCTCACGGCTGCAGGTTATCGCCACCCGGTTGCTGCAGGCTGGCGCACACTTTGTGGTCGCATCCGTGGCAGACATCGAACCCGTTATCGACACCATTGAGAATCTGCTCAGTCAGGGGCGCACACCCCTTTTTCCCGGGACGCCATAGCCGACAAATGGCAGCAGAGCTAGCCGTTCCAGCCGGAACCATGTGATGGCAAACAAAACGCCCCATACGTTGCCGCCGGGAGAAGGCGATGTGAACCTTTCGCCGCGCCGCAGACAATGGCGTGAGCGTTTGGGTGCAAAGACCCGCGCCCTGCTGGCGAAAGACGAACAGGTCTTTTTGCGCCAGTCCCTTTCCACGCCCTGCCTGAATGCACTGGCAAGTGTGGAAGGGGCGCGGCTTGTGGATATGGACGGCCGCGAATATCTGGACTTCCACGGCAACAGCGTCCACCAACTGGGGTACAACCACCCGGTCGTGGCCGAGGCCATACGCCAGCAGATGGACACGCTTTCCTTTTGCCCCAGACGGTATGCAAACCGCCCTGCCGTTGCTCTGGCCAAGGCGCTGGTCCGGCTTGCGCCATTTGCGGGGGGCAAGGTGCTGTTCGCCCCTGGCGGCACCACGGCCGTGGGTATGGCGCTCAAACTCGCACGCCATGCAACGGGGCGCTTCAAAACCATCTCCTTCTGGGACAGCTTTCATGGCGCTTCTCTGGACGCCATATCCATCGGGGGCGAGGCGCTATTCCGCACCAACGCCGGCCCTCTCCTGCCAGGGGCGCTGCACGTGCTCCCTCCGGAGCCAGGCAACTGCGCCCGGCATCCTGATGGCGGCAAGGGCGATTGCACAGGCTGCGACCTGCTCTGCGCACGCCACATTGAATACGTAATGGAGCATGAAGGCGATGTTGCCGCCGTCATTGCCGAACCGCTACGGTGCACGGCCGTAAACGTACCGCCGCCGGGGTTCTGGCCTGCTGTACGGAAAATCTGTGACCGGCACGGCGCCCTGCTCATCTTTGACGAAACCGCCATCTGCCTGGGGCGCACGGGGCGCATGTTCGGCTGTGAACACTTTGGCGTGCAGCCCGACATTTTGATCCTGGGCAAAGGGCTTGGTGGCGGCATGCTGCCCATGGCCGCCATGATAGCCAAAAACGGTCTGGACGTGGCTGCCGACTATGCACTGGGGCACTACACCCACGAAAAATCCCCCCTAGGTGCGGCCGCCGGACTTGCAGTCATCAGCGTGCTGGAATCAGAAGGGCTTGTTATCCGCAGTCGAACTTTAGGCGCTTCTTTTCTCGAACGACTCAAGATGATTTGCCAAAACGAAAAGCTCGCCCCCTTTGTACAGGACATACGTGGACTGGGGCTGTCTCTGGCTATCGAACTCCGCCACCCCAAAGGAATTGCCGCAGCGCGGGAGCTGGCTGACACCGTCATGTACGGTTGCCTGGAGCGGGGGCTCTCTTTCAAAACCTCCCACGGTGTCATCCTTACCCTCACACCACCTTTGACCATCGACCGAACCGACCTCAACGCCGCAGCGGACATTATTGAAGCTGCCCTGCTGCACGCCGTGGAAGGCGATACTTCCTTTTAGGAGACAACCAATGGACAAGAACCTGATTCCCGACAATCCGTATTTCCTGCTTACCCCTGGGCCCCTTTCCACAACAAAAGGCGTTCGTGCGGCCATGTTTCAGGACTGGTGCACATGGGACAAGGAATACAATGAAATTGTGCAGGACATACGCGCACGGCTGGAAAGGCTGGCATCGGCAAGCTCTAATTACACCAGTGTTCTTATGCAGGGCAGCGGCACTTTTGCCGTGGAATCCTGCATCGGCACTGCCATGCCGAAGAACGGCAGACTCATGGTGCTGGCCAACGGGCATTACGGCGACCGTATGGGGGAAATTGCCCGCCGTCTGGAGATTGAACATATAGTGCATGACACCGGAGAGACCGGCCCCATTAACCTGAACGTCTTGAAATCCGCCCTGGAAAATGACCCGGCCATCTCCCACGTGGCTGTTGTGCACTGCGAAACCACCACGGGTATGCTGAACCCCATCGCCCAGGTGGGCGAAGTGGTCAAAAACGCAGGCCGGACCTACATTGTAGACGCCATGTCCAGCTTTGGCGGCATTCCTCTTGATATGGCCGCCATTGGGGCTGATTTTCTGATCTCCAGCGCCAACAAATGCATTCAGGGCGTACCGGGCTTCGGCTTTATCCTGGCCAAGCGCAGCGAGATGGAAAAACTCCAGGGACGCGCCCGCTCCTTGTCTTTGGATGCGTATGACCAGTGGCGTGAAATGGAGACAAAGGGCGGCAAGTGGCGCTTCACCTCGCCCACCCATGTGGTGCGCGCCTTTGCCACAGCGCTTGACGAACTGGACAGCGAAGGCGGCGTATCCGCCCGCCACGCCCGCTACAGCGAAAACCAGCGAACACTGGTTGCCGGCATGCGGGCCTTGGGCTTTGCAACCCTTCTGCCCGACTCCCTGCACTCCCCGATCATAACGTCCTTTTTGAATCCAGAACACCCCGACTTTGATTTCAAACGCTTTTATGCCCTGCTCAAGGACAAGGGGTATGTCATTTATCCCGGCAAGGTCACAGGAGCCGAAACCTTCAGGATCGGGAACATAGGTGATTTTGCTCCAGAAAATGTACCTGGGCTGCTTACAGCCGTTAAGGAATCCATCTACTGGAAATAATAAAGGGGTGCATCTTTTTTTGCAATTTCAATGTTTAATACATTTATGAACGTACAGCAAAAACGGCCAGCACCATTCTTTTACCTGTTCACAACAACATTGTAACACAAAATATCTATTTTTACAGTCAAGAAGATTCACAGGTCATTATCACACTTTAATGGCCTGTGAAGAATCAAAATTAATATTTTGCAGCGAGTACTGCTACACATATTCGCAGCAGCCATGCCCGCTTTCCATTCCATGTCATAAACGATTTTATTACTGCAATAGTAAAGTCGTATTAAGAGGTTTCCATGGCCATTGACTGGCGAAATCCCTATGCCTCATGTGCAGGCTCATGGCTAAAAGGCTCTCTCCATGCCCATGCAACGCCGTTCAGTCCATGTTCCACAATCCCTCTTACCTCCCTATGCAGAGAATACAAGCTTGCTGGGTTCAGCTTCTTATGTGTTTCCGAACACATGAAGATAACGACGCCACAAAACGAAGATTTGGTCATGCTCTCAGGGCTGGAGTGGAATTCACGCAGCGCCTACATGGCCAACAGGGCTCTGACATACAACCATCACATTGGCGTTTACGCTACGGATGTCTCCCTGTTGGACAAGGCAATGACCTGCCGCGACCCCTTCCTGCTCTGCCAAACGCTTCAGGATACCGGCGCGCTGCTGGTTGCGAACCACCCCAATTGGCTGCACCCAGAACACTACGACCAGCACACGCTCAGCAGGCTTGCGCGCCATATTCATGGGGTGGAAATCTACAACGCAGTGCTTGAATGGGAGGAAGGCGAAGCTGACGCAACAGGCCGCTGGGACCGTTTGCTGACCGAGGGGATACCACTTCTCGGCTTTGCGGGAGACGATTCCCATGCCGCAGCGGATGTGGGCAAAGCCTGGCTCATGGTCCGTGCTGCGGAAAAGAATCCTGAATCCATTCTCCACGCCATCTTACAGGGCAATTTCTACTGCACTACCGGCGCCCTGCTCTCAGACATCGGCCGTAACGGCGATGCCCTCCACATTGCTTGCGAAACTGAAGCCCGCATACGCGTGATCGGCAGCTTCGGCCGTCTGCTGGCCGAACATGTGGGCACCTCTTTTTCATGGAATTTCAACACCGGTGACACGACATACGCACGGTTTCAGATCATGGACAGGAACTGGAACCAGGCATGGAGTCAACCGTTCTTCCATACGACGCAACATCCGTGAGGCTTTCTGTCATGTCCAAACGCCTATTGCAGTACGCTGGCTATGTCTTTGATCTGGATGGGTGCCTTCATTTTGGCAATACACCCGCCCCCGGAGCCGGAGAGCTTATCAGTTTTCTGCGCGAACGCGGCAAAACGATTCGTTTTTTAAGCAACAACTCCACCCACAGCCCTGCTCACCTGGCTGCAAAGCTCTGGAACATGGGCATCATAACCGACGGTGACGAGTTGCACCTGGCCTCCACCCTGCTGGGACAGCGCCTGAAGGAAATCATGGGCGAAACGTTTGTTGCGGTGGCCGGTTCCCAGGCATTGGCCAACCAACTGGGTAAATGCGGCCACACCATCACCCCTCTGGAGCAAAACACGGCTGACTGTCTTGTGGTAGGGCGTGACCTCGGTTTTTCCTACGAACGTCTTGTGCTCTGCGTGCAGCACATAGAACGCGGCGCCCTGTTCTATGCAACCAACGAAGACACCTACCACCCCACTGCAAAGGGCAGAAGGGTGCCTGAAACAGGCGCTTTCACTGCCGCCATCAGCGCCGTGACAGGTGTTTTCCCCATCACGACGGGCAAGCCGACATCATTTGCGTTCGAACATGTTCTTCAAGAACTGGCGCTGCACCCCAGTGATTGTCTGATGGTAGGCGACAATCCCCGCACGGACATTGCCGGGGCCGTTGCTGCGGGCATGGATGCCTGCTGGATCAACCTTGCGCCTGAGGCGGACACGGCTGACGCGCTGACTCAAGACATGGACACCAGGTGCACGTTCACCTTTTCGTCCATAGCTGCCCTGTTGGACGCGATGCAGCAGGAAATCGCGGCATACTCCTCACCGGTTTCATAGTCCCCCGTCACATCGGGGGCACATCATAGCCAATAACCATCATCAAGGAGCGGATCATGACGCAGCAGCCCAAGAACACGGCACAAGAGAAAAAAGAAAACGCTATCACGCGCAGAGATTTTATCAAAAGCACCGCGGCGGCCGCTGTTTTAGCCACGGCCAGCGTGGGACCCTGGTTCATCAAGGACGCCATGTCCTCTTCCGGCGAGCTCAATCTCTTCACCTGGCCGGACTACTCCAAGCCCGAAGTTATCGCCGCCTTTGAAAAGGACACCGGCATCAAATGCAACGTGACCAACTACAGCACCAACCAGGAGTGCATGAACAAGCTTCGCGCCTCCCGTGCGCAGGGCTTTGACATTGCCCAGCCTTCCATCACCGAAGTGAAGCTGCACATGGACTACGACCTGTACCGCGAGATCGACGAGAGCAAAATCCCCAATCTGAACAACCTGGAAAAAGCTTTCTACGAAAAATCGGCCAAGCTGGGCGGCGTCATAGACGGCAAGCGCGTCAGCTACCCGTACGACTGGGGCACCGAGGCCATGGCCTGGAACACCGACAAGTTGCAGACCGAGTACGGCAAACTCTCCTACGGCACCATGTGGGAAGATCAATACGTAGGCAAGGTCACCTGCCGCCCCCATTCGGTGTTCATCGGCACCGGTCTGTACCTCGAATCCATCGGCAAGATCGACTCCAACCGCATGATGGACACCTACGCCGACGAAGCTAAAATGCGCAAAATTTATGACGAAATTCTCAAGTTCCTGATCGAGAAGAAAAAGAATGTGAAGATGTTCTGGAACAACGCCCAGGATCACCAACTCGCCTTCCTGCAAAACGGGTGCGTTGTGGGACAAACCTGGGACGGCCCCATCATGACCATGAAGAAAGAAGGCAAGCCTGTTTCCTTCATGGCTCCGAAAGAAGGCGCCATGACCTGGGTGGATTCCGTCAGCATCGTGAAGAACGCCAAGAACCTCGAGCAGGCCTACGCCTTCATCAACTGGGCCTTTACCCCCGAAGCAGGCGCGGTTGTCGCCAACGCCACCGGGTACAACAGTGTCGTAAAGGGCGCCAGCGACCTGCTGGACGAGGCCACCCGCAAGAATTTCCAGGAAGCCTACCCCGCGGACGCTCTGGACAACCTGTGGTGGTACGTTTCCGAACCCACCTGGTTCGTGCCCGCGCGCACCGAATACCGTGACAAGTACCAGGCTGCATAACACGTCGTCTCCTTTTCCGCCGGCCGGAATATTTCCGGCCGGCGCAATCGAATACAGCCATACAGTTTTTTGATTTCAGACGGGAGGCGCACCATGGGACAGGACGTACAACTTGCCAACGTGGGTATGTGTTTCGATGAGTTCTGGGCGGTCAGAAACATAGACATCCACATTCAGGCGGGGGAGTTCTTCAGTTTTCTCGGCCCCTCCGGCTGTGGAAAGACAACGCTTTTGCGACTGGTATCGGGATTTCTGGATCCCACGGAAGGAGAAGTACGCATCAACGGGGAAAACATGCGCGGCATAGGCCCCAACAAGCGCCACACCGCCATGATCTTCCAGAACCTGGCCCTTTTTCCCTTGATGACGGTTGCCGAGAACATCGGCTTCGGGCTCGAAGTCCGCGGGATATCCAAGTCCGAACGACGCAAAAAGGCGGAAAGCCTGCTGGACCTGGTCGACCTTCCCGGGGTGGGTGACAAGCGCGTGGACGATCTTTCCGGGGGGCAGAAGCAGCGCGTGGCCATTGCCCGCGCTCTGGCCGTGGAACCAAGCGTGCTGATGCTCGACGAACCGCTTTCCGCACTGGATTTGAAACTCAGGCAGCACATGCGCGCCGAGCTGCGCAAAATCCAACGCCGCACTGGCGTTACCTTCATCTACATTACCCACGACCAGACCGAAGCCCTGACCATGTCCGACAGGGTGGCGGTGATGAGCAAAGGCGCCATAGAGCAGGTAGGCACGCCTGATGTGGTGTACAACGAGCCCGCCACTCCTTTTGTGGCTTCCTTTGTGGGCGAGACCAACACTTTTACAGGAACGCTGCGGCAGGTGGATGGAGAGGCCGCGTCACTGGAGACTCCAGCCGGATTGATAAAGGGGCGCAATCCTTTTGGCCTTTCGTCCGGCACCGACACCGTCGCCTTTGTCCGCCCCGAGAGCATCGCCTTTGCCAACGGCCATTCAGGCGACAACTCCATGCTGTGCAATGTGGAGACCTGGAGCTTTGAGGGCGCGTTCATCAACATTCAGCTTAAAAACACCGTTGGCGACAAGCTGGTGGTGCGGCTGAACAACAGCGGAGACGACTTCGCCCTCACCCAGGGAAAAAGCGTAAACGTGACTTTTGACGCGAAAAACGCCCTCTTATTGCCGCGAAGCGAGGGCGACCATGCGTAGTGTATACAATCAGGCCCTGCAGACCTTTGGCGGCGTTGGCCTGACGGCTATCAGCCTCTGCGTGGGCGTCTGGGTGCTCCTGATGATAGCTGTACCACAGTTGATCATGCTGGATTACTCCTTCCGCCCCTTGCTTGCACTGAAAGATATCGGCGGTCCAAAGGACGTGTGGACGCTGGACAACTACCTTTTTTTGTTCCGCAACCCCCTGCACAGGCTGATCTTTGTGAAGACGATCTGGTCCAGCCTCATCGTCACCTTTTTCGCGCTTTTGATCTGCTACCCCATCTCCTACTATATAGCCAAAGTGGCCAGGGGCGCGGCTGTTGGTTGGCTGATGATCGGGCTGATCATCCCCTACTGGATCAACGAGTTGCTCCGGCTTTTTGCCTGGCAGTTGATCCTTTCTGATTCCGGCATCCTGAACCATGCTCTTATGTGGCTGGGAATCATCGGCGAACCCTTGAATTTTCGCGCCGGCAACGGCGCCGTCATCGTAGGTATGGCCTATGCTTATGTGCTTTTCATGGTCTTTCCGCTGTACAACGCCCTGGAGAGCCTGGACAGAAACCAGATAGACGCTGCGCGCGACCTTGGCGCTTCCTGGCTGCGCATCCACAAACGGATCGTCATCCCCCACGCCAAGCCCGGCATAGCCGTAGGCTGCATCATGACCTTCATGCTCAGTGCCGGCACCATTGCAGCGCCACAGCTTTTGGGCAGCCCCAGCAGCTTCTGGTTCACGGAGCTCATCTACACCAATTTTGAAACAGCCAACTGGAACCAGGGCGCTGCTTACGCCACCGTGCTCGCCGTGCTGTGCCTGGTTTTCGTCTTCATCATGCTCAAGTTTTTCAAGGTCAGTCTGAAGGAGCTCAGCCGATGATCTCATCCAAGAACATCCTGTCCATGGTCAGCGGCATGTACCTTGTCCTGTTCTTCACCTATCTGTTCCTGCCGTTGGTCTTCATGGCCATTGTGGCTTTCAACTCCAGCAATCTGCCGCAGGTAACGCCGTGGGAAGGCTTTACCCTGCACTGGTTTGGGGAGCTGTTCAAAGACGAGCAGATGTGGAGCGCCCTGAAAAACAGCATAATCGTGGGCGTGGCGGTTGTGTGCATATCCGTGCCCATTGGTCTTTCCGCAGCAATGATCCTGACACGTCTGCACCTGAAAGCCCGGAACTACCTGTACGCGCTGTTCGTTTCGCCCATCCTGACGCCCGGCATCATTCTGGGTATATCCACCTTTCTTTTCTGGGACAGGGTATTTTACATCTCAGGCGGATTGTGGACGGCCATAATGTCCCACGCAACTTTTATCAGCGCCTACTGCATGCTGCTGATCATGTCCCGTTTTCAGCGTTTCGATAAAACGCAGGAAGAAGCCGCCTTTGATCTCGGCGCCTCGCACCAGCAGGTATTCTGGAAGGTGACCATCCCATTTCTGAAGCCTGCGCTGATCTCCTCCATGGCGCTTGCATTCATGCAAAGCTTCGAGAACTACAATACCACGCTGTTCGCCATCGGCTTCGAGCAGACGCTCCCCATTTATATCGGCACCAAGTTGCGGGTGTTCATCAGCCCATCCATGAACGCCCTTGCCGTGATATTCATCGTGCTGACCATCCTTGGCGCCGTGCTCTTTGAATACCGCCGTATGGTGGAGCGCCGCGCCAAAAGCCGAAAAAAAGCAAAAGCCAGGGCGCTGAAGCAGCCTGTGGCTTCGCCGCAACCTGCGTAACAGCAACTTGCAACACTTCTAATAAAAGGGGAGAAACGGCCACCGTTTCTCCCCTTTTTTCCATTGCAACTTATGTTTCATCAACATGTTTCCATTTACTCATTGAAAAGGCTGAAATCATCGATTATCATTCTGTGAAGAATGGATAATATTTGTTTCTAACACATGTTTCCTATTCATTGTACCAGGAGCATAGCCAATGGATCATTTTGAGCAAATCAAACGTGTTATTCCCACCGATAACATTGGCCTGCTCAAGGATATGGCAACTCAGGTTATTGCCGACAGTGCTCGTCTGGAAGGAAGCATTGCACCGGAAACTGCCGAAAACCTTGGTGAACAGCTACGCCTTCTCAATTCCTACCACTCAAACCGCATTGAGGGACATAAAACCGGCATCTTGGATATACGAAAAGCACTCGACGGAACATTCAGACCTGAAGATCATGGGCGCTACAATCAACAACTATGCGCCGCGCATGTAAGAACTGAAAAAAAGATGATGGAGTTGGTAAAAGGGAACGAGCTGAATCCCTTTGATACTGTATTTTTACCCCTCCTGCATAAGCATTTTTATAACGAGCTACCACCAGAACATCAACACTGCCATACAAACGGTGGATTCACTAAACACAAAGTGATGCCTGGGCAGTTCCGAGACAAAGTTGTCTCTGTCGATGGCATCCACCAACTAGGCCCTGACGCCGAGTTTGTGCCCGAACTCTATACTAAAATCCTGCATCTTTACTCGCCCAATAATAACCACGGTGATGACAGACTGCTCGCGATTTTAAGCTCACACCACCGTTTAACCTGGCTGCATCCGTTCAGAGATGGAAATGGCCGTATGACACGACTGCATACGACAGCAGCCATGGCCTATATTGGCGTCAATCAATGTAATTTATGGTCCTTGTCCCGTGCTTTTTCCAGAGAGAAACAAAACCAGTTCGCATACCAGGTCAACTTGCAGGACGCGGACAGTTTTACGGATGAAAGCCTGGCGGACTTCATTATGTTTTGTCTGGATCAATGCCTGGACCAAATCCAATTCATAGGGCGCTTATTGAATATAACGACTATGGAAAATCGAATCGAACATTACTTCACTAAAAAGCTTCCTGAAATGTCTCATTACATGGAAGACGCCAAAGACCTCTCCCATACATTAAAGAACCCGAATATTACTCGATTGATGTGCAGCATTTTCAGAAGTGGTAAAATCTCCCGCGGGGAGGCATATGAAATTCTTGGTGTAAAAAGAAAACGCGGAGGAGAACTAATCAAACCCCTTATAAAGCATGGTCTGCTTCTTCCCAGTTCAGAACGTGGTCCATTGCTTTTTGGTTTTCCTGAAAAAGCCATGCCCGAATACTTTCAATATCTTTACAAGCCGTCGTTGATGTTCGATTCCGATGATGTTTCTGAAGGCATGATTGTAAAAGATAACAACGAAATCAAAATTGCTCTCAAGGACGGTTTCCTGAGGAGAATTGGACCATGGAACGACATATTCCAGCAATTGCTTGGCAAAAAAATAACTGGTGAAGCAGTCCTTCTGTTAACCAAAGCAATTCCGTATACCCCCATCATAGATGCTTTGTATGACATTCTGAATGAGGCCAATAAAATTACGGAAAAAGACGAGAATCCTGACAAAAAATTTAAGCCGTGAACGGGGCCTGGCGGAGTGGCCCCGTCCACGGCGAACCGAGGGAGCGAGACAATTTTTTATCGTATCGGGCGAGCCTTTTCGGTCGGGCCCGTGGATATACTTTCAGACTATTGGGCGTGCGCCCTGTTCAGTCAACCGGCCTGACGTTTGACCACCTGGAGGATCTTTTCCGCTGCCGCAGCAGGGGCCACGGCCTTTTTAGCGCCCAGCGATGTTTCCAACCGCCCCGTCACATGCATGGGCAGGCTTTTCGATGCTTGGGCAAGCGCCTGCTCAAAGGCATCGCGCAGGGCTGTGAATGAAGCTTCCACCTCGGGGTACTCGTTGTCTTCCCGCCAGGGCAGATGCAATCTCTCAGTCAGTTTCTCCTTTTTGTGCGAGGGTGTTTGCAACGCATAGCACTCCTCAGGGGTCCAGGCGGCTCGCTCGTTTTGTTCCGGCCAGCAATGGGTCCACCCCGTTTCAGGAGGTTTGGGGATGGTGCTGGCAACGCGCACCGCAGGCATGCCCAGATTCTTTTCAAACTCTGTCAGGCTGATGGTGTACCGCAGCACAGGGCGAAAATTCCCCCGAGCCTTGGTGATGTCCCATTCAATGTTCATTACCGTGCCTCCATGGCAACAACTTCGCCAAAAGGCGGGAGCGCATCCGATGCTGTGGCAAGGATGGAGGGGGAAACCCACAGCACCGGATACGCCGGTTCTTCGGGAAAGCTATTACTCTGCAAATCAGTAAAATATATCATGCACGCTGGTGATACGCCTTCTTCTTCCAGCCGTTCGAAAGGCGGGCGGAAGCTGGTGCCGCCCCCTCCTTTTGCGGCAAACTGCAAGGGAAGGTCCCACCGATTCAGACGCTGTTCGGAACTCACCGCGGCATCGCAGGTGAACACTGTGACGGACGCGTCAAATTCCTCCAAAAGTGCGGAAAGCTCGGCTGCAAAGCTGTCCAGCTCTGCCTGACCGATGCTGCCGGAAACATCCACGGCAACCGCGACTTCTGCGAGCTCCTGGCTCATGTGGCCAGGAAGATACAGCCCGGCATGGAGGTAGCGGCGGTTTGGCCGCGTCCAGGAAAAATCGTTGCGCGCAGTATCTTCCAAGAATCGCCGCAAAATCTCCTTCCCCCCCAGAACAGGGGCGCACATTTCGCTCACCAGACGTTCCAGAGCCGCCGGCAATGTGCCCGCTTCTCGGGACTTGCTGAGGGCCTGGGCCAAGGCAGCGTTCCAGGACTCTTCTTCCAGGCTTGTTGCATCGCCGTCGCCACCTTCGGCGTCACCGCTGAAATCACGTATCTCGCCGGTCATGCCGGGGTCGTCGCCCCCTTCGGTAGCGTCGGGAGATTCTTCCGCGTCGTCACTTTCGGCGGCGGCGCCGGCCGCCTCGGTCATTGTCCTGGGAGCATCTTCTCCATTCTGCGCGCCTGCCGGCGTTTCCTGCGTATCGTCCCGCCCACCTTCGCTGCCGCCCCCTGCGCCGTCCTGGGTGCTCACTTCCTGCACCGCATCATTGGCGCCCGTGTCTATGCCTTCCCAGGCGTCCTCATTTCTATTCACCAGAGAGGCATAGATGGCGTCAGCACTTTTGCCTGCATATTCGGGCGCTTCCAGATAGCCGGCGGGCAGATCAATGCCGGCCTGGGCAAGAATGGGATTGATGGCGTAGTCGCAGGCCTTGTTCCAGACCTTTTTGTCACGCCCTTTGCGGCGAGTATGGTGCAGACAGGCTAAATGAGTGACTTCATGGCAGAGCACGCCCTTTACCTTGGCAAGGGGCAGAGCCCGGATGAATGCGGGGTTGTACCCCACCACGCGCCCGTCGGTCCAGGCGCTATGGCACCCCGCATCCTCCCGGAACTCAAGGCGAAGAGCAAGGCAGGCAAAAAATGGGTGCTCCAGCACCAGCTCGCTCCTGGCCTTTATCATGATATCGCGTGCGCTCTGATCCATGGGATACTCCAACGCTACACCAGCACGTCGCTGTTGGCGCAGGCCCACCCCTGGAAGGCTTCGGTTTCCACGATGGCCGGATCAACCGAGGCCGCGTCTCGCATGAGCAACACACCAAACTCCACCGGCAGCCGGCCGGCCAATTCCGCCAGACTGGGCATGGTATCGTTGGAGGCTTCGCGCGCCAGAGACTCGCACATGGCCATGACCACCGCCGGGTCATCAGGAATATCCACCCCGTGCGGATCGGCGAGAATGGCTTCGGCGGATGGAATACGCTCGCAGATGCGCAAAAATTCCATGCACTCGGCAGCGGCGCCAGCGCCTATCGCCCCCTTAAGCAAAAACTGCAAGGTTTCGCGGTCCGGCGTCACCGTCATGATTCTGGAGGCGAATTCCCAGGAACGGGGTGAAGGAAACGCCTTCTCATCCCGCTTGGGGTCAAAAGCATGCAGCAAAGCAGGGCGAAAACGCAAAAAAGCTCTTATTTTCGGATCAATGCCCTGCTCAGCAGCCCATGCAAGCCAATCCTCAAGGTCGGGCTCGAATTCCAAATGAACCATCCGGTTTGCCAAGGCGGAGGGCATCCTGTGGGTCACAGCCCTGTCGGTCTCCCTGTTTCCGGCCGCCACGATGCTCCACCCTTCCGGCAGTTCATATTCACCGAGCTTACGGTCAAGAATAAGCTGGTAACACGCGGCCTGCACCAAAGGGGGCGCTGTGTTCAATTCATCCAGAAACAAAATGCCGCGCCCTTCGCGGGGGAGAAAAGAAGGCGCGCGCCAAACGGTCTCGCCACGTTCATTGACGGTGGGCACACCCCGCAGGTCCACGGGGTCCAACAGAACGGCGCGTATATCGACAAGCTCGAGCCCATGAGCTCGCGCAATCTGGGCGACAACCTGACTTTTTCCCACTCCAGGGGCGCCCCATATAAATGTGGGCTGTTTTGCTTTCAAAAGCGCTTCAAGAGCAGCGCGAACGACTGAAGGTTTCATTCTCGATCTCCTCGATTGTTTGAAGCACTTTTATTGAAAATGAATCTCATTGTCAATATCAAAATCGTTTTTATTTTCTCCTCCCCGAATCAAGACAACCTTCTGAACATATTGACATTCGCACTGTACAACCCACTTTTCCAGACTATTCCAGTCATATTTTTTCAAAGCAAGCAGCAAATACTCGCTGCCATGTCCTGCTCGCGTTTGTGCAAGCAGCACCATAAAAAACGGGCGCCCCACCTGTGTGAAGCGCCCGTGTCGGCTGTTGCGTTGCTGTATCCCAGTCTATCCGTTGCGTACCCCTTATTGCCCGAAGATGCGTTCAGGCTTCTGCGTGCTGCCGTTTGCATTGGGGAAGTCGGGATAACGATATGCCTTGGTGTTGGTCTCGATAAGGTGGTGTGCTTCTTCCATCAGCCTGTTGTAGCGATGTTTGCACTCGTAGAAGCCGTGCCACCATGCATAGTCCGGCGCCATCATGGCTGCGCCCATGCGAGCCCTGCGCCCTTCATGGTGCCACAACTCATAGTATTCCACTTCAAAATGCTCGTCGAAGAACTTCTCGTTGGAAAGCAGCCCCTTGTCGTAGAGCTCATCCAGCTTGGCCTTGGCAGGCTTGAAGTAGACGTCGTTGTATTCCTGCACGGCCTTGTCCATGTCGGCATAATGGTCCATGGTCCAGGATTTGCCATGGCACTGCATACACACTTCCTGCATTTTGCCGCGCTCGGTTTCCCAGTTGGTCTTTGCAGGCAGCGGCTTGAATTCAGAAGGCCGCACAGTCAAAGGCGCCTGCAGCTCCCAGGAGAGGCGTTCGGTCACGTCATGGCTGGTCATCACCTTGCCTGCGCCCGACATGTGGCAGGATGCGCACGTAGGAGCACGGTAGTCCACCCCTGCTGTCCAGGTGCCAGGGGCGGCGTCCCAGTTATAGGTATCGCCAAAGGTGTCGTAGATGTCGCCGTGTTTGGATTCGGTGTAGATTTCGATTTGCGGATGGTCCGGCCCCAGGTGACACTGGCCGCATGCTTCGGGCTTGCGCGCTTCCATCACGGAAAAACGGTGGCGGGTGTGGCAACTGGTGCAACTGCCCAGGCTGCCGTCCAGATTGGCGCGGCCAACCCCGACGTTGGGCCAGGTGTCTGAAGACAGCGCACCGTCTTCATTGGTCTCGAGCACGGTGCCGTGGCAGGCAAAACAGCCTGTTTTGCGCTCATTGTCAGAATTCATGCCGTCATTGAGCCAAGGATCGATCTTCCAGATGATTTCCAGGGTATTGGCGTGCTTGGAGCGGCTGTACTGGATGACCTCGTCCGGATGGCAACGAGAGCAATCCTTGGGCGTAACCACAGCAGCTACGGGAATTTTATACTCCTGGGTGCCATACGGCAGATCACCGCGTTCGTAATACTGATAGTGCGCCTTGCTCACGTCAGCATCATGCTCTTCGGCCTGGTGACAGTCCAGACAGGTAATGTTGGCTGAAGCGTGCCGGCTTGCAGCCCAGTCCGCAAAAATCCCTGGCGTCTCCTGCTTGTGGCACTCGATGCAGGCCACTGCCTGGGGAGGCATACTGCGTTCGATCCGGTATTCCTTGGTTTGTGGGAAATTCTTTTGCACATTCTGTCCGTTCTGCCCTGCCGCCGGTTCTGTGGCCATGTTGCGCTCTATGGTCTTTTCCTGCGTGCTGCCTTCCTGGGCAACTGCCACAGCAACGACACACAACCCCAGCGCCAAGGCCAGCAACAATGTAGCCAGCACTGCACGCTTTTTCTGCATCACATCCCTCCTTATGCGATTAATAAAATTCTTATCCTCCACCTCTGTTATCTATTGGTGAACAACTGCCTCACATACCGTTATGGGAGCCCCACAAAGCCAAGCCAGGAGCCCTGTACGGGGCCTTGTTCTCGCGATACGCATATTGGGCGCGGTCCATGTGCACCAGGTCACGGTGACAATCCGTACATTTTTTTTCATATCCGGGGCGCGGATACAAAACAGTTCGGTGCGCCATCACCGCACCGCGATTTGTGGGCATACCCAAAAGGTTGCGGTGGCATTTCTGACACTGGGCATTCTTGATGTTTTTGTAGGCAAGCTCCCGCATCTCAGCTCTGTCATAACTTTCCGCCCCCCCTGTGAAATGGGAGACCACGTCCTTCACCCCGTGGACAGTCTTGGTGTAAAAGAAATCAACGGTATCATGCGGGGCGGGCAAGTGGCAGTCCATGCAGTCGGCAACCACGCCTTCCTTGTTGTTCACATGGGTGGAGGTACGCCAGGCATTATACGCAGGTTGGATTTCATGGCAGGTGGAACAAAACTGCGGCGTAGAGGTACGCACCATGGTATAATAAGTCATGCTGAAAATTGGAAAAGCGAGAACCACCCCTACTATTATGAAAACGCCATAAACAACTGTCCGTCGCTTTCTCACCAGCTCCCTCCTTTCGCCTCATCCGCCGGGCGGACGTGAATCAATTAGCCAAGACAGGCTCCCTATTCCCCAAGAGCAATCTCTACATGCCATACCTAGCCACTGCACACCGCTTGTTAAAATACGACTTTGTACTTTTATTTTTCGAAAATTGTAATTTTTTACAATTATAATCCGTATAAAAATAGAAACTTTTTCCTTATAGCACGACCTAAAGTTATTGTCATACAATATACCCGACAACTGTATATACCCGATACAAACCTCCCCTTAAATAAAGGGATAATATCATGTCGGAAGACCATCCTGATGTTGAAGCAACAAAAAGGCCTGCCACTTCACTTTTTTGAAGCGGCAGGCCTGTAGTCCCGTGTCTGACTCCTTTTACAATACAAGAACCTATGCCGTAACCGGCCTCCGCTACAACAAGGCGCCTTCCGTTGCTATGCGCTCCTTGGAGAGTTCACGCCCGTCCCGGGATGCGATCACACGGGTGATGGGCGTCTCATACGCCTGGGGCTTATCTCGCTGCGCCAATTGCGCCGCCCGCGATGCTATCTGGCTCAGGCCGGAGCAACAGGGCACTTCCATTTCCAGCACTGTCAGCGATCGCGGACTGGCCTTTTTCATTATTTCGGCCAGCTTTTCCACATAGGCTGGAGCATCATCGAATTTGGGGCACCCCATGACAACCACGCGCCCCTGCACGTATTTGGCATGCAACGTCGGCACGCTCAGGGCCGCGCAATCGGCAAGCAAAAGGATATCCGCATCCTTCAGGAAAGGCGCTTCAGGCGGCACAAGCCGCAGCTTTACGGGCCAGTGGGTCAAGGCCGAGGCGGCGTCTTCTCCACCTGAGGGCGCTGCCCCTGCGGGACGACTA
This sequence comes from Desulfovibrio biadhensis, assembly GCF_055388615.1. NCBI lineage: Bacteria > Pseudomonadati > Thermodesulfobacteriota > Desulfovibrionia > Desulfovibrionales > Desulfovibrionaceae > Desulfovibrio > Desulfovibrio biadhensis. The sequence continues at coordinate 2,775,526 of NZ_AP042477.1, read as the reverse complement.
AGCGGTTGATTGGCTTGCTGGCAGGGCGTCAACTGCTGCACCCTGGATGAAGGGCACCCCCCTGTATGACGCGGCTCGCGCGGCGTATGATCCTTTGCCGCCGCGTTTTTCTGCTCTTCCAGCAACGCCTCCACAGCCTCCTCGTCAAAGGGCACGGCCTCGCGCTCAATGAGCTTGAGAGCGCCGGTCGGGCATTCGCCCAGGCAAGCGCCCAGCCCGTCACAGTAGACATCGGCCACCAGTTTGGCCTTGCCGTCGATGATCTGCAGCGCGCCCTCTGCACACCCAGGCACGCACTGGCCGCAGCCGTCGCAAAGTTCCTCGTTGATTTCTATTATTTTGCGTATAGCCATGATATTTTTCTCCTTGGTGCATTCGTAAACGCGGAAGGGATCTCCATACCGCAGGTATTTTCTGTATACAGCCTTATTTTGCAGCTTCACTATTGGGCAAGTACTATTGTTTCAAGAACCTGTAATAACATTATATGCTTGTTTTCAGGTTGGGGGAATGCGAGAGGAACCGCCCTTTGCATGGGGATTCCCCCTCGCACGCCCCAAAGTGTTACCGCTGCTGCCTAGCTTAGGATGGCAGCCAGGTCTTCATCCGGTGTGGATATGGGCTTGATGTCGTAGTTCTCCACCAGGTAATTCAACACGTTCGGCGTGAGGAACGCTGGCAGCGAAGGACCGAGTCGCATGTCCTTGATACCCAGGTAGAGCAAGGTCAGCAGAATGGCTACGGCCTTTTGCTCGTACCAGGAGAGTATCATAGAAAGCGGCAGTTCGTTCACACCGCAGTCAAACGCCTTGGCAAGGGCCAGCGCGATCTGGATTGCGGAGTAGGCGTCGTTGCACTGCCCCACATCGAGAAGGCGGGGGATGCCGCCGATGTCGCCCAGCTTTTTGTCATAGAAGCGGAACTTGCCGCAGGCCAGGGTGAGCACAACGCAATCTTCAGGCACCTTTTCCACGAACTCGGTGTAGTAGTTGCGGCCGGGCTTGGCGCCATCGCACCCGCCCACCAGGAAGAAATGGCGGATTGCACCACTCTTGACCGCATCGATAACCTTGTCCGCCACACCCATGACAGCGTCGTGGCCAAAGCCGACCAGTACGGAGCCCTTGTCCGCATCGTCTGTGAAGCCGGGCATTTCCTGGGCCTTGGCAATCACTTCGGAAAAATCCTTGTTGCCGTTCTCATCCGCAGGAATATGCTGCATGCCGGGCCAGCTCACCAGACCAGTGGTGTAGATGGTGTTCTTATAAGTCTCTGCAGGGCGCTGCAGGCAGTTCGTGGTCATTACAATGGGACCGGGGAACTGGGGAAATTCCTTGATCTGATTCTGCCAGGCAGTACCAAAATGCCCGAAGAAATGGGTATATTTCTTGAGCTCGGGGTAACCGTGGGTGGGAATCATTTCACCGTGGGTGTATATGTCTATCCCCTTGCCTTCAGTCTGCTCCAGAAGCATTTTCAGGTCGCGCAGATCATGGCCGGAAACCAGAATAGCCTTGTTCTTCCTATGGCCGAGGGGCACTTCTGTGGGTGTAGGATTACCGTAGGTGCTGGTGTTGGCCTCATCCAGAAGCTCCATGGTGCGCAGGTTGATACGACCGCACTCCAACACCAGCTTCAGGGCGTCGCCCATCTCCATGTTCTTGTCCAGGACGGCGACCAGAGCTTCCTGCACAAAGCGATAAATTTCAACATCTTCCTTACCCAGAATCTGCGCATGATCGGCATAGGCGCTCACGCCCTTGAGTCCGTAGACCAGTGTCTGCTGCAGCGACTGCACATCCTCGTTCTTGGCCTTTTCCTGCAACACGCCATGAAGCTCGCCCTGCGCGATCATTTCTTCAAGGCTGGAGGCGGGCTTGAACATGGCAGGTCCGTCAACAGGGACATCACCGCCGGCGTTCTTGACCAGAACTGCCAGGCTGTCGCGCAGTTCAACAGCACGATGTATATGTGCTGCAATCCGTTCCGGATCAAAGCTCACGTTGGTCAGGGTCGCAAAACAGGCGGATACCGTAAACCGGTCCACCTCTCTGTCACGCAGATTATGCTTGTCGGCTGCCACCGCAACCTGGGAAAGTCCTTGCAATGCCCAGATCAGCAAATCCTGCAAAGATGCCGTTTCATGAGACTTACCGCAAACGCCGCGGGTGGTGCAGCCTTCGCCTTTTGCCGTCTGTTCGCACTGATAACAAAACATGTCTCTCTCCTTCTGGTTTGAAAATCACAGGGCATTAAAAAGAATGCCCCCGTTGTCAGCGTGACCTCCTTTTGCATCCGTCTTCCCGAAAACACTTTGACTTGAGTCAAAAGTGTGTTTTTTTCTATGCAAAGCAAAGGGGTCTAAGGCAATCTACTGCAAAAATACCCGACCAGGAGTTTGCAACCGCCTATGAGCACACGAGAAAGCATCGGGACGATACGTTTCTTTTCAGGGTTGGACGACGTGCATCTGGACGCGCTTTCCACCATCGCCACGGTGAGAAGCTACGACAAGAACGAAGCAATCTTTCACGAAGGCGATGAAGCGGGGGGATTGTACGCCGTTGCCGCCGGACTGGTTCGCATCTACAAAACATCATTGAGCGGCAAGGAGCAGATTCTGCATGTCTTTGGACCTGGGGAGGTTTTCGCCGAAGTCGCCCTTTTCAAGAGCGCGCACCTCCCGGCAAATGCCCAGGCGCTGGAACCAAGCGAAATACTGTTCATCCCCAAACAGGGCTTTGTAAGTCTCATCCGCAAGGAACCCGACCTTGCCCTGTCCATGCTGGGGCTGATGTCCATGCGGCTCCGGAGCTTTGTGGCCAAGATCGAGGACCTGAGCCTCAAGGAAGTACCGGCGCGCCTGGCGCAGCATCTGCTATTGCTGCAGGCGTCGCAAGGCACAGACTCCGTGCGGCTGGACCTGCCGAAAGGCCAGCTTGCAGCCTATCTGGGCACCATTCCCGAGACATTGTCCCGTATTCTAAAAAAACTTGCCGAAGCCGGCATAGTGGAAACTGAAGGACAAATTCTGCGCATTCTGGACAAGAACGCCCTGGAAGATGTTGCCATCAACGGAAAGTTGTAAAGAAGGGCGCTATATATGGACACAAAAGCCGGTTTTCATCATAATGCAATACATCAGTGGTACCTTTTTGCATCACATTCCATAAGGAGCGATGACACATGCGCCTTTTTGCCCCTGCTTCAGTGTTAATTTTATTGCTTTGTCTCTCCGGCGTTGCCCTGGCTCAACCGGCAGTGCCAGATGGCATCAAGGAGCTTCCGCGCTATTCCGGGGCGGTGGCCGTCTCGGTCATGGAAGCAGAAGGCACCTCAAGTGCGGAATTCACAGTACAAGCCTCCATTGATGCGGTGGCCGACTTTTTTAACAGTGAACTCACATCCGCTGGGTGGGCCAAAGTAGTGGAAGCGCGCCAGGATGACGGCGCCATGCTCAGTTTTACCCAGGGCAGACAATCCCTTACCGTGGGCATCAGTCCACAGTCTGACGGCAAGGTATCCTACGCAATCATCCTGAATAAGTAGACCTCGCAATACAGATGCTGCAGAAGCCTTTGACAAGATACGTGTTATTGGGGCGCTGCACAGGATGCCATTGGAAGCGTTATGTGTTTTTTGAAAAAACATCATGAAAACTACATTTGCGGGCACAGGCCATGAGCCGCCACAAAATTCTTTTTGTAGACGACGACGCCCAGCTTCTGGAGGCGTTTGAACGGGCCTACCGCTCGCGCTATGAAGTATTCATGACCGAAAGGGGCGGCAAGGCGCTGCGTCTGGTAAAGGAACATGGTCCCTTTGCCGTTGTGGTGGCGGACTTGCGCATGCCGGGCATGGACGGCATCACCCTGTTCAAGGAAATGCAGCTTCTGTTTCCGGAGACCATGCGCATCATGCTTACGGGGTGCGCCGACCTTGAATCCGCCCTGGACGCCGTGAACCACGGTCAGGTGTTCCGCCTGCTGCAAAAACCCTGTCCCGAGCCGGTCCTGAGTGCGGCCATTACCGATGCCATCCGCCACTACCAGCGTCATGCCCCCTCCCTGAAGAAGGAGGAGCCCGACACAGGGGTGCAGCCAGCCGCAGAGGCTTTGGCAGATGTTTCGCCAGAGGACTCGCCAGGTATATCGTCAGAAGTTCAGGATGCAGCGCCGGAGGAGCCCCCCTTTGCGGATGCGCCGCAGGCCTCCTCCGCTGATGGAGCGCCCCCCGCGGATCAGGTAGCTGACTGGCCTGAGTTCCGCGCAGTTGTTTCGGATATCATCTCGCTGGCCAGCTCTCTAACGGAGCGCTCCCTGGCGGAAGATGCCCGTGCCGAAGCGGAGGTGTTGAGAAACAAGGCGTGCACGCTTTTGGAGAGCCTAAACAATCTTCCCCAATGGGAGGCTGCCCCCCAGGAAATGGATGACCAAACTCCCGAAGTGGCGAATGGCCTCGAAGATACGGACATGGCGGAAGAAGACCCTGTGTTTGCAGCAGACCCGCTGGACTATGACAAGGCGCTATATCTTTTCAAAGACGATGCCCCGCGTCTGCACGAAGTGTTATCCGCGTTTCTGATGAAAGTCCGCTCCAAGCTGGTGGTGCTGGGAGAGGCATTGGCATCCGGCGACGCCGAAACCATATTCCGTGAAGCCCATTCCATAAGCAAGAGCGCCACCAAGCTGGCGGCAGCCCCCTTGGCTGAGGCGGCGGCACGTTTGGAGCAATGCGGCAAAGACGGAGACATGGAAGACGTGCCCCCGCTTTTGGACGGCGTGGTGCTCCAATTTGCAAGACTGCAGCGTTTCATTGGCCCTATCATGGAGCAAGGCCCGCAGGGCTGATTCCCCCCTTTTTGGAGAGCAATATGTCGTGCAACCAACACCCCGCAACCATATGGGGGCGCCAGGCTTTATGGGCAGGGGCGAACACGGCCCATGCCACGCTGCACAAAAAATACCTCAAGAGCGGCATGGATTTTCTGGGCCTGCGTAAACCCGTCATCAACGAGCTGGCGCGTGAGATTCTCAGGCGTTATCCATTGCCGCACAAAGACGCGCCTGCCGCAGCAGCCACCCTCATGCACATGGCGCTCCCGCTCTGGAATTCCTCCTGCTTCGAGGAGCGCTCACTGGCCATTGGCCTTCTGGGCAGAGGGCAACGCCACCTGCTTTATAGCGATTTTGAGACGCATTTGCGCCACTGGCCTGATCAGGTGGAGAACTGGGCACACCTGGATGAACTGGCAACAAAGGTGTTGGGCGTCATGGCCCTGCGCGATGCGCGTATTTTCATAGAGTCCGCAAAATGGACGGATGCGCCCTGGATGTGGACACGCCGCGCCAGCCTTCTGCTCTACATACCACGCATCCGCAAACAGGATGCCTTCCCCCAGGGACTTCAGGAGCGTTGTGAAGCCCTGGTCCTGGACAAGGATTTTTTCATCCGCAAGGCCATGGGTTGGGTGCTGCGCGAGCTTTCCCAGCGCGATGCGGAAACAATGCGGGCCATTTTTCTGCACATTGGCAACAGGGCATCGGGCCTCACCGTGCGTGAGGCCCTGCGCAAACTGCCCCCTGATGAACAGCGGCAGTTGAGAGACGCGGTTCAGGAGCAGTGACGCAAAAGCCGCGCAAACCCGGCGTCCAGGTCGCGCTTCAGGTCTTCCGTGTCTTCCAGACCGATATGCAGCCGCAAGCATGGCCCTTCCGGGGCCCAGGTGGTTGCCGAGCGATAGTTTTCGGGTTTGGTGGGTGTAACCAGACTTTCAAACCCGCCAAAACTGTACCCCATGGAAAAGTAGCGCATGCCTTCGAGCATATCCTTGATGCCGGCGTCCACATCCCCTTTCAGATGCCTGAGCACCAGTCCAAGGAGACCGCTTGCGCCCAGGAAATCACGTTTCCAGATTTCATAGCGCGGATGGCTTGGCAAAGCAGGGTACAGTACCTGAGCCACTTCTTCCCGCTCCTCCAGCCAGTGCGCCATTTCCAGGGTGTTTTTCTGATGCGCTTCCAGGCGCACCCCCAGGGTTCTGATGCCGCGCAGCGCCAGGTAGCAGTCATCCGGCCCCGCCGTGAGTCCCAACCCCCAAATGGTTGAACGGACGCGGTCTTCGGTATCCTGATTGGTGGTGACGAGGCCCATCATGGCGTCCGAGTGCCCGACGATATATTTGGTGCCGGCCTGCACAGAAATATCCACCCCATGGTCAAAAGGCTTGAAAAAGTAGGGGCTGGCCCAGGTGTTATCCATGATCGTCACCACATTATGGCGGTGGGCCACCTCGCACAGCGCCGGAACATCCTGCACCTCGAACGTTAGCGAGCCAGGCGACTCCAGATAGAGCGCAGCCGCAGGCTCCTGCAGCAAGGCTTCAAGACCTGCGGCATCGATGGCGGGATCGTAATAAACGGTCTCCACCCCGTAATTACGCAAAAAGTTTTTACAAAAATCCCGCACGGGAGAGTAGACCGAATCCACCATCAACAACCTGTCGCCGGAGCGCAGCACAGACAGCAACGCTGCCGTGGCGGCCGAAAGACCTGAGGGGACTACATGGCTGCGGTAACCGCCTTCGAGTCCAGCCACTGCTTCTTCCAGGGCCATGGTCGTGGGCGTGCCCAGACGGCCATAGTGCATTTTTTCGCTCTTGCGTCCGGAAAACGCCAAATCTTCTACGGTGGGGAAAACCACGGTGGAGGCGTGGTATACCGGGGGGTTCACAATACCGCCCTGCCGTTTCGGGGAGCGCCCAAGCTCGGTGCACAGGGTTTTGCGGCCGCTGGTCTGTGGGGCGGCGGGTGCCGCGGATTGTTCGTCTCCAGGAAGGGTCATTATCTCTCATCCTTGTTCTTTGTTGGTGAATCAGGAAACACTACCGCAAAGCCGGCAACGAGTGAACCGCTTCTTTGCCGCTGCGTACAACCAAAATACCCGCATTCTTCACTACAAATACCAGATTGATATGGACGCCCCCTCCTCCCGGTGATACCTTTTGCGACAAACCTCTTTTTTTGTTTTCCGGGTTCCCGGCCAAACGCCATCCAGCCCGGGGGTCGTGCTGTTAATATTAGCAGGTGCACTTTTTTTTATTTATATTGTAATGCTTGCCAATTCAGTTTTTACGACACGGGAGAACTAACAATGCCACGGCGGCCTGCTTCCAGGGGATAACGGGGGAAGGCGGTCAGCCAAGTACAACGGGGGGCGTTATGAATACTATGCTGCAGCAGGAACCTGACGATCGCCGTAAATACGTGCGTTTCACATTAAAGGCCTATGGTTTGAACCACAGATGCTACGTGGGTGAAGAGCATGAACGACAGAGCGTTCAACTCATCGACATCACACCCGCCGGCGCCAGATTGCGACAGACCGACACGCAGACCGGGAAAACGCTCCCCAAACAGGGGCAAATAGTCCCCATAGAACTGCTGCTGCCGCCTTTTGCCCCCAAAGGGCGACAAATTCCTGGTGAAATACGCTGGAGTGAAGGGCAAGAATGCGGCATTATGTTCACACGAGAACTCGAATGCAGTGTGGGCGAGTTGCAGCGCGCTCTCGACACCCCGCCGGTGTCGGGGCATTAGCCTGCATTTCTCGCCGCTGCACAAACAAGGAGAGCCACATGCCCTTTTCTTTTCGTATGATTTTCAAGGCGCTTGCCGTACTGGCGCTGGTTGCCATTCCCCTGAGCGCATGGGGTGATGGATGTTACGACGAGCGCATAGGCGATACGTTCAGCGTAGACCTTGGCGGCGAGCTGTGCATGAAGAACACCAAGTGGAACTGCAAGCCTTTATGCTTCTATTACGCTGGCATGACGGACAATGACACATTCAGCCTGGGTGTTGCCCGCCACCAGGGAGCCCTGAACATCTATCATCCATACAACCCTGACGAGAAAAGCATCTTCAGCGTTGCCGGCAACAATTTCGAAATATTGGAAATCACCCCGGAAAAACTGAAGGTCAAATACCTGGGTGAATGACCCCTGCCTGTCAGCCATGGCGCCCCCTGACCTGACATCAGGGGTGTGCCTATCGGCTGTCTCCCTGCCGCTTTTGCTTATGGCCCCCTTCTATTCAGCCGCAGCAAGGAGCCCCTCATGGTAGCCATCAAACGACCCGACCCTGCAAAAGTTCTCAAGGAAGTCTCCGGCCATCTCTCTGAACAAGCCACGTCCATCGTGCCCTGGTTCATCGAAAAAATGCCGGAATACTACTTTCTGACACATAGCCATGACGAGCAGGTGCGCCACCTGAACGCCATCATTTCCGGACAGGTGCTCAGCGAAGGGCAAACCCTTGCTCTGGGCAGCCCCTGTAGAACAAGCGTCACCTATATTTCCCCCGGCGAACCGGAAGCGCTCTCTTCATTGTTGGAGCGCCACGTACGCAGCAATATAGTCAACGCAAGGCTGTACGCTTCCCTTGATGGTCAGTTGCGTCTGGACACCTTCATCATGGCCCCTCAGGAGCTCCCGACGAAAAAGGACGCAGCGTTCAGAAAAGCCTGTGCTTCAATGCGCGAGCACAAGCATACCCCACCCCTTTGGCCGCAGGATTGGTCCGATGATCAGGAGCACTCCTTCAAGGATTTTCTTGCAGGCGCCACCAAAGATTACGTGGACAAATTCGAAGCCGAACGCGCAGCCCGCCACTTTCGGCTAGCCAGGATGGTGGAGGGCACGGAAGATACGGCCATCGACCTGGAAAACCCATCCGGCACAGGAGAAAGCCGCATCAGCATAGCCGTCAGCGACCCCCCTGCCTATGGCCTGCTGCTGCAAATGGCCAAGGTGCTGCAACGTGAAGGCATTGTTGTGCACCGCGGCTATGCCGACGTCTTTGTGCGCAGTCCGGATGGCGCACATCAGAGCTTCGCCATCATCAGCTTCTATGTCTGCCACGAAGGCAAACCCCTGGACCCGAACTCCCCGCTCTGGAAGCGGCTGCAACAACAGCTGCGTCTGACGCCATGGGTTTTTGCCAGGCATGGCCTGCAGGTTCTCTCAGACGAACACGGCTGGCCCCTGGAACGGGTCATGCTGCTGCAGGCCGGTGCAGAGTTCGCCCACCAGTTTCTCATCAAAAAGAATCTCTGGGCCTACAGCGCGGACAACATCAACCATGCCCTGCTCGCCCATCACGAGGACGCAGCTGCTGTCATCGAATATTTTGAAACACGTTTCGCACCCAACGGGCACGAACGCTTTGGCCGACGCAGCAATGAGGAGGCGTTGCAGGCCTGCTCCAGAATAGAGGAGACCCTAAACTCCCGGCTGGAGCACATTGAACACGAGGTCGCGAGGGGCGCCCTTAAATGCATATTGCAATTTTTCAAACACACCCTGCGTACCAACTATTTTCTGCCCACGCCGCATGGCCTGTGCTTCCGGCTTGCTCCGTCCTTTCTGGACAGCATGCCGGAAGAGGAAGGCGATGCAGGCGAAAACAGAGAGCGCCCTTATGGGGTGTTCTTCTATCATGGCCCCTATGCGCAGGGATTTCATGTGCGCTACCGCGAGATGGCCCGCGGTGGACTGCGGGTGGTGCGCACCCGCACCCAGGAACAGTTCGAACTCGAGTCCAACCGCCTTTTCGATGAAGTCACCAAACTGGCCTGGGCCCAGCAAATAAAGAACAAGGATATCCCCGAGGGCGGATCCAAGGGGGTTCTGCTCCTAGGACCCGAAGGTGACGTGGACCGAAGCGTAAAAGGTCTGGTGGACGCCATGCTGGACCTGGTGCTCACGGATGACGACAGGCCCGCGCACAAGAATGTGCGGGATTACCTCGGCAAGGAGGAAATCCTTTTTCTCGGACCTGATGAGAACATCACCCCGGACCATGTGGAGTGGATAGTGGCGCGCGCTGCACGGCGCGGCTACCAATGGCCGGCGGCGCTCATGAGTTCCAAGCCGCGCGCCGGCATCAACCACAAGGAATACGGCGTCACCAGCCTGGGGCTTATCGTATTCGCCACGGAAGTACTCAAGCACCTGGGCATAGACCCCACCAAGGAGCCCTTCCGGGTCACGTTCACAGGCGGCCCCCGTGGTGATGTGGCGGGCAATGCCGTCAAGCTGCTCATCGACCAGTTCGGGGACAACGCCCGCATCCTGACCATGGCGGACGGCCATGGCGCGGCATGCGATCCCGAAGGTCTGGACCATGATGAACTCTTGCGGCTCATTGATAACGACCTGAGCATCAGTGAGTTTGCTTCCCTGAAGCTGCGCGGCGAGGGGGCCTTTGTCATCACCACGGACACGCCTGAAAAAGCACGGATACGAAACACCCTGCACAACCGCGTTGCCGCAGATGTGTTCCTGCCATCGGGGGGGCGTCCCGACACCATCAATGCCCGCAACTGGGAAGAATTTCTGGATGAAGAAGGACGCCCCATAGCCCGCTCCATAGTAGAGGGCGCTAACATCTTCATCTCCCCGGAAGCACGGGACAGGCTCCAGGAAGCCGGCGCGTTGATAGTGAACGGTTCCTCGGCCAACAAGACAGGCGTCATCTGCTCATCTTATGAAATTCTGGCAGGCCTGGTTTCCAGCGAAAAGGAATTCCTGGCCATGAAGAAAACCTACGTGCGTGAGGTGCTGGATATCCTGCGCAAACGCGCAGGCGACGAGGCCCGTCTCATGCTCAGGGAGCGCCGGGAGCGTCTGGCCAGGGGAAGACAGGCGCATCTTACGAAAATCACCCTGCAACTCTCCATGGAAATGAACAACGTGGCAGATGCGCTGATCGAGGCGCTGTGCGATGCGCCCCAAAAAGGCGCCTCCATAGTGGCGCGCGACCAGCAACTCAAGGAATTCTTCCTGGCCTACTGCCCGCCCGTGCTTGTCAGAAAGTTTGAAAAACGCCTTCTGGAAGATGTGCCCGAGCGGCATCAGATAGCAGTGGTTGCCGCCCACCTTGCCTCGCACATCGTGTACAGCGAAGGCCTGGGATGGCTGGAACGCATGACCAGGGACCGCGACGCCATCAGTGTGATGCGCGCCTATCTGGAACAGGAAAAACACATCGAAAAACTGCTGGACCAGCTCAAACACAGCCGGCTGTCGGAACGCGAGGAACTTGCGCGCATTGTTGCCAACACTGGTCGCAAATTCCTCACATCAGAAGCGCTGGAGCGCAAAAGAAAATCATAAACACTGCGCCAGGCAGGGTGTTTTATAGCTACGCAACCGCAATATACGGCTTTTGCGTGAAAAAAGACCCTGCAGGGTGCATAAATAATTGCCATATACGACAAATCCTGCTAGAATGTAAAAAGTCTAGAAACTCCTCAGCGAACCGGCGTTGCATACAGAAGTTGCATCGGAGATGCTGTCAATCAGAATGGGAGCACGCATGAATACATTCATGAATGATGACAAAAGGTTGCTCGAACGGGTCGATAAGGCCCTTGAAGCAAGACATAAACACGGACTTGAAGGGTTGACCGGTGGCCTGCGCGCCGTCATTATCAATGTCCCGAAAGAACGGCTGGAGCCTGCGGTGGATGAATTTCTGCGCTACACAGGCCTGGACGTCACCGCCGCTTTTGAAGACGAAGACTTCGCCACCTGCCTGCTGCAGACGGAAAACAGCGCCGACTTTCTGGTGCGCTGTCGCAAACGCGGTGAAAACCCCTTCCTCCCCTATAATTCACGGCCCAAAAGCGAACATCTCCCTGACGCCCGCCTTGAAACATTTGTCTACCAGGCAAACGACCTGGAACGCTATGTGGCCATCCAGAAGGAGCGCGGCATCGAATTTCTTACGCCGGAAATCCAACGCCTGGGCAAGCACTTATTTATCCAGTCCAAGCCTTCCCGGTTCACCGGCAACTCCACCGGCTTCATCCAATTTGACGGGCAGAATGACAGTGCTTCAGAAAAATACCGCAGCGCCGACAGTTGCGACCTGGGGCTGGAGCTGCGCAAACCCGCGCTCCCCCATTTGCAGAACATAGGCAGGCTGGACCATACCGCCACCCGTGTGCGTGCGGATGAACGCGACGACGCCATCATCGAGTTCATGGAATTGACCAACTACAGCTTCGACTTTGCGGTGTACGTGGAATCCTTGAATTCCATCACCAATGTGGCCAGGCTGAGCGAAAAGGACTACGCCCAGGTTTTCACCTCCGGCATAAAGCCCTTTGAAAGCCTGGAAACATCCGGCCCCACCGAGCGTTTCATCCATAATTTTGGGCTGCGCGTGCACCACATGGCTTTTGACACAAAAGACATCGATGCAACCTACCAGGCCCTGGTGGACGATGGCATGGGCTTTCTGGTGGAGCTGGTCGGCTCGCGGGAAGAGGGGCTCAAGCAAACCTTTTCCGAAATGTCGCCGCATACGTTTCTGGTGAATGAATACATCCACCGTTATGACGGTTTCGATGGATTTTTTACCCGCAGCAACGTGACGGAACTGACAAAGGCGACGGAAAAACAATAAGCTGCGTTTTTGTCTTGGGGGGACTGATGACAGACCGTCGCTATGTGTTTTCCTGGGACCTTCTCGGCGATATCGAGCAAGGGCGCCCAAACTTGAAGAACTTCGCACGTATCGAAGTATACCGGCTGATGGCCTTTTGTTTTCGCGATGTTGCGGAACAACGGCTGGGAACGCAGCAGACCGATGCGCTTTTCTTTGATGCCGGTAAAATGGCGGGCACGCATTTTTTCAATGAGCTCATAGCTCCCTGTGCGAATTTCAACGAGTTCATCCGCAAGACGCAAACGACCATGAAAGAAATGGGCATTGGCATATTGCGTGTGGAAAAAGCTGACCCCGATGCCGGGAGCTTTGTGATCACCATTTCTGAAGACCTGGACTGCTCCGGCCTGCCTGATGTGGATTATGAAACATGCGTTTACGACGAGGGCTTTCTGGCAGGCATGCTGGAAAGCTTCACAGGCAAGCCGCACAAGGTAAAAGAAGTGGATTGCTGGTCCACGGGAGAGCGCACCTGCCGCTTTGCAATCAACAGACGTTCCGCAACCGAATAACCTTACATTATGACCTATCAATCCTCGAACACGCCTGAAGAAGAAGCCACACAAGATCAATTGCACCAGGCCCTGGAACTGTTGCGCAAGGTATTGGACCACCCCACAGCCCCTGCCGCCTTTCCGGAAAAGGAACTGCCCCCGGAATTGGCGAATGTAACGACCTTGCGAGAACTATACGCCGCCCTTTGGGAAGTGCGCTCATTCACACTCGCCGTGGCCAATGGCGATTTATCCCGCCCCTTACCTTTGAAAGGATATACAGCCGGATCGCTCAAAATGCTGCAGGCCAACCTGAGCCACCTCACCTGGCAAGCGCAAAGCATAGCGGGGGGCGATTTCTCACAGCGTGTCGACTTCATGGGTGACTTTTCCCAAGCCTTCAATTCCATGGTGGAGCAATTCAGCAACACACTGGATTCGTTGCGGGACAAGGAGCAGGCTCTGATCCGGGCCAATGCCGAACTCCAGCAGGAAATAGAACAACGCCGCAGCACGGAAGAGGAGTTACGCCGCAGTCAGGAAAAATACCGTGAACTGGCCAGCATAGATCCCCTGACCGGCCTGGCCAACAGACGCCATTTTTTCACCCTTGCCCTGGCGGAACTGCAGCGCGCCTGCCGCTTTGGCCATCATCTCGCCATCATCATGCTCGACCTGGACCATTTCAAAAAAACAAACGACACCTGGGGACACGCCGTGGGCGACAAGGTTCTCCAAAGCGTGGCGGCAAGATGTAAGGAAGTGCTGCGTACAGTTGATGTCATTGCCCGTTATGGCGGAGAGGAATTCGTGCTGCTGTTGCCTGAAACAAGTAGCGATGGTGCAGAGGTGCTTGCGGAAAGATTGCGCGAGGCTCTGGCGGAACCGCCCCTGCAGATTGGCGCCAGCACCATACCGGTAACCGCCAGCCTGGGGGCCTGCGCCTACTCCCCGATCATGGGCAGCCAATGCTCGCCAGAAGACCTGGAACGGCTTCTGACGCTTGCAGATCAGGCGCTGTACCAAGCAAAAAATGCAGGCCGTAATCGCGTGATTTCTTGCGATGCAAACTGATCAGAGGTTCTTTTTGTAAATGATGGTGGGGCCGAGCTGCTCGGACCGGAACTTCATGGTGAGATTGTAAAGATTCTCCGCACTGCCCAGGAACAGGACGCCATTGTCGCTCAGCTTGCGGTAAAGCATGTCGATGATTGTCCGCTTCGTGTCATCATCGAAATAGATCAAAACGTTACGGCAAAAAATGGCATCAAAGTCACTGTACACGCCATAGGGGTCTGTCAGGTTGATGCGACGAAAATCCACGATCGACCGCAACTCTTCCGAGATGGTCCACCCCTTTCCATCCTGATAAAAATGCTTTTCCCGACGCTCTTCAGAAAGCCCCCGCGCGATTTCCACTTCATTGAAGCACCCCTTCCCTGCGCGCTCCAAAACCCGTGATGAAATATCCGTGGCAAGGATTTGAAAGTCATCAAGGCTACCGCTGAATCCTGGGTGCGCGTCTATGTACTCCTTGATCAAAATCGCCAGGCTGTAGGCCTCCTGCCCTGTAGAAACCGCTGTGCACCAAAACCGCAATGGCTTGGGGTCCTCGCCTTTATGACGGGCGTTGCGAACCCTGTCTGCAAGTTGGGGCAGAACCTCGCGAGCAAACGATTCAAAAGGATGGCAATCTCGAAAAAACGACGTCTCATTCGTGGTGATGGACGCGATGATGCGATCATGTAACCCCTGGGTGGGGTTCTCCCGCAGCGAGGCGTTGAAATCCGCAAAACTTTCGCAGCCAAGATCCTCCAACAGCGGCTCCAGTCGCTGCAAAATCAGATACTTTTTCTCATTTTGCAGATACAGGCCGCACAGCTTGTGAATATAGCTGCGCAATTCCTGAAAATCGTTGTCTGAAAGTTGTTTAGCCGTCATTGTTGCCGCCCCTGAGCACATTCAGTACAGCAGCAGGGATCTTGGGAGTCGGTAATACCTCGTTCACACACCCCGTAGCCACGGCGCTGCCGGGCATGCCCCAAACCACACTGCTTTCCTTGTCCTGTACTATGATGTACCCACCTGCCCGCTTCAGGGCCTCCACACCTTTGGCACCGTCACTACCCATACCCGTCAGCACCAGCGCCACCACACCGCCCCGCAGGTGCTCCGCCGCAGACCTGAAAAGCTTGTTTACAGAAGGCCGGCACCCGTCTTCAGGTGCTTCATCCGTCAACAAAATATGGGGGCGCCCTTCCTTGCTGGTCAAATGCATGTGTCTGCCGCCAGGGGCAATGTAGACATGCCCCCGCTGCAGTGGCTCTCCATGCTTTGCCTCATGCACGGATTGCAGACATTTGGCATTGAGGCTCGCCGCCAGGGAAGCCGTAAAATTGGAAGGCATATGTTGCACCACGCAGATGGGAACATCCGTGCCGCGACACAGTTCGGGGATGATCATCCCAAGAGTCTTGGGTCCTCCAGTGGAGACCCCAATCAAAATCACCTTGATACGCACCGGACAGGAAGTCTTTGCTCCCTGTGAGGCCGAGGCGCTACGCTCGTCGTGCATGGAAGCAAGCCTTGTTGTCTGTGGTTCTTCTGTTTTGCCTGAAGCCTGTCGCGCCTCTGCCATGCTGGAAAAAATACGCTTTGATGAAAAATTGCGCATTTTTACAAAAAGCTGCCTGCACAGAGATTGCATGACCAAAGCCATGTCCTGGCTTTCCGGTTGCAGTACAAAGTCAAAGGCGCCTGCTTCCAGGGCCTTGATGGTGCGCTCGGCATCACGCTGTTTGCGTTTGGCAATGAGAATGACGCCAGCGTGCCCCTCTCCGGGGTTGCCGGCATTGAAATGTCGTATATCGTCCAGGAGATCGAGTGATTCGGCAAGCTCCACATCAAAAACCACGACGTCTGGTCTGTAAGCTGCGAGCTTGGCCACGGCAGCGCGCCTGTCTACCGCCTCGGCCACAGACTCGACATCAACAGCCTCGTTCAGGCCCTGTGCCAAGGATTCTCGAAATTGTCTCGATGCATCGACGAGCAGAATTCGCAGCATGCTCTGGTCCATCGCTTGCGGTGTAGGCGGCGTTATGGAGCCGCAAAAAAATCCGACCTGACTGCCCGCCAATGAATGCGCATTATAAAAGACTACCGGCAAAGGTCCTAAAAGGCAACAATATAGTTGAATTGCATAGTTGAATAACGTAGGGCTTGCAGGTATGCTGCTTCGCCAGGGGAGGAGTAAATGCGTCGTATCGCTTTTGCGGTAGAAAAAGGGGGGACAGGAAAAACGACCAGTGCGGTTCATGTGGCATGCGCTTTGGCCGAACTGGGGCGCCATGTTCTTCTTGTTGACACCGACACTCAGGATCAATGCGCCTCCCACCTTGGACTTCCCCAGTATGCTCCTGGCCTTGCTGAAGTCATTCTTGCTGAAAAAACGCCACGCGAAGTTATCAAGCAACCCCGGCAGAATCTCTACCTGCTTCCCGCAGGGGACAAACTTTCAGGCGTCAAGACACATCTCCCCGATATCGCGGCAAGAGCGAATCTGGACCCGAAAGACATCCTGGCAAGAGCCCTTTCCTTCACCGAGTCGGGAAAACTCGACTATATCGTGCTGGACACGGCGCCAGGCAGCGACGCTTTTCTGGTCAATGTCCTGTTCTATGCAGATACGATCATTGTTCCCGTTCCACCGGAAATGCAAGCCATCCGGGGCATGATGCGCTTTTTCCGCACAGCAAAATTTTTAAACACTGAGCTGGACTATATACTCCCGACATTTCACGACAAGCGCGTAACAAAAACATTTCGGATCATGGCCAAGCTCAGACAGCATTTCGAGCCGATGCTTTTGGAAAAAATATCGTACACTTCGCTGATTTCCGAAGCCGCCGGCGCAGGCCAGACAATTTTTGAATACCGCCCCTCCCATAGGGTGGCTGCGGAATACCGGCGCGTTGCAAAAACACTGGACAAGGCCCTCGACAAAGGTCAAGGAACGCCAGCAGCAAACAGTGTAGAGCAGGGATAACCATAATAATGAGCAACAAAAAGAAAACGCCCGACACGGAACCTGATGACGCCTTTAGCATGATTTTGGGCGACATCAACGCCAGCCCCATGTCACCGCTGTCTCCGCTGGCCGAGGCGGAAGCGGACTCGGGCGCTCCGCCCAAATTGCGACACAGCGCAGCTCACCCCATGCCGGGTATATCCTCTTCTCTTACAGCACCGTTGCCCCCCGACACGGCCATCCCGGCGACGATGGTGGAGAACGCTCCAAAGCGAGCAAAACAGAAGCCCACTGCCGCGCACCCGTGGATCGAGGTGCTTTTGGACACTTGCACCGTAACGCCGGACGTTGATATTTCCTTTGCTTGCGAAAATGCCCCTGCCGCGTCCGAGGCATTGCGCAAGGCGCTTTTGGTTGCGGCCAGACAAAAGGCCGATATTATTCGCCTGAATCTTGATGGCAAGGATTGCAACCCGGCGTGCCTGGCCACGGCCCTTTGTTTTGCCCTGACACTGCAGCCGCACCGCCCCGAGTTACCGGCAAAGCGACTGGTCTTCGCAAACTGTGCGCCAGGATTCAAGACTTTTATGGAAACTGTAAATGCGCCCTTATCCCATGGCGTATCCTTGAGCTAGTGGAGAGAGAATGGATTTAGACGATGTTCTGCTTGATGAATTCGTTGCCGAGGCAAACGAACATCTGCTGACCATCGAGGACGACTTTCTGGCTCTCGAGCGCCAGAAGGAAGCGCCCGACTCCGAACTTGTGGACAAGCTTTTCAGGGCCATCCACTCGGTCAAGGGAGGTGCGGCCTTTGTCGGTCTTTCCAGAATCAAGGAACTCTCCCACGCCATGGAGAACCTGCTTTCAAAGTTCCGCTCCCGTGAACTGGCCATCAGCTCTGACCACATCGACGCCCTGCTCAAAGGGGTAGACCTGCTCAACACCATGATCGCTGCGCCCATGCAAAGCGATTCTGTGGACTTCGCCGCGCTGCATACCCGGCTCAAGGCGCTCGTTTCCGGGGAAAACGCCCCCCAACCTGCTGTTCAGGCGCCCCAACCTGTACAGCCGTCGGTGCCCGAACCACAGCAAAAACCCGAATCGACAACGCCTGTTGCGGCCGCGGCGCCCCTGCCCCGGTCTGCCCCCCCAGATATGCCAAAGAGCTCGCCAACAAAAGAGCCTGCGGTGCAGCAGGTTATCGAGGCTTTGGCTGAACCGCCGGACAACAGCCCTTTTACACTGGACGAGCAACTGGTTGCCCAGGTCCTGGACAAGCATGAACGCCTTTATCATCTCACGTTTCCCCTGGCCCAGGCGCCTGAAGCAATACTGAAAACATTGCAAGGTGTTGGCAAAATAGTCACTGCTCACATCATGCACGGGCAGCATGATATAGAGACCAGCGCCCCTTCCCCGGGATTTCTGGAGATTGCCGTGCTTCTGGCCACGGACGCCCCCCCGGAGGCTTTGCACAACGCGCTGGCTCCCACACTGGAACTCAATGCTACGGACCTGCTGTTGCTGCGTGAAAAAATCACTGCTGTTACGAGCGAGGGCGCAGCAGCCCCTGAAGGACCCGAAGTCCAAGAAGAACCCGAGGTCCCAGAAGAGCCCGAAACCCCGGCCGCCCCTCTTGAGGAAACACCTGAGCAACCTTCTGAGGCAATGCCGGAAAGTGCCTCTGCAGAAGACATCGCCCCCCCCATTATAGTATCGACGTCGGTTCCTTCTGTTGCGCCTTCTCAAACGCATGCGGCAGCAGAAAAAGTTGTGAAGGAGCCTGCCCAAGACTTGGTTGAGGGCAAGCCTGCCAAAGAGCGAAGCAGCACCATCCGTCTCAATGTGGGCATCCTGGACAAGCTGATGACCCTTGCCGGCGAACTTGTGCTGGTGCGCAATCAGCAGTTGCAGAGCATGGAAAGCAAGGATTCCCTGAGTCGCGATGTGGTGCAACGGCTGGACATGGTGACCACCGAGTTGCAGGAAACCATCATGCAGACCCGCATGCAGCCCGTGGGCAATGTATTCAACAAGCTGCCGCGCATTGTCCGCGACCTTTCCGCCTCCCTGGGCAAAGAAATCGAACTGTCCATAAGCGGCAACGAGGTGGAACTGGACAAGACGCTCCTTGAATCCCTCAACGATCCGCTGATCCACATTGTCCGCAATTGTTGCGATCATGGTATCGAGTCTCCGGAGGTCCGGGAGCAAGCCGGCAAATCCCCTACCGGCGAAATCCGTATTCAGGCTTTTCACGAGGGCGGCCAGATCAACATTGAAATTGCGGACGATGGCCATGGCATTTCGCCCTTGGCGGTGAGGCGCAAAGCGCTTGAACGTGGCCTGCGCAGTGACGTTGAACTGAATCAGATGAGCGACCGGGAAGTCATTTCCCTGGTCATGCTGCCCGGTTTCTCCACGGCGGAACAGGTGTCGGACATTTCCGGCCGCGGTGTCGGCATGGATGTGGTGCGCCATGCCATAGAAAGCCTTGGAGGGAGTGTTGAGCTTGAGTCCTGGGAAGGAGAAGGCACCACACTGCATTTGCGACTGCCCCTGCCCCTGGCCATCATCCCCTGCCTCATCGTTGTTGTTGGCGACCATCGTTTTGCCATCCCCCAGGTGAACCTCGAGGAACTCGTATGCCTGTACGATGACGACGTGCATACCAAGATTGAAGTCGCCGGCAATCAGGAAGTATACCGCCTGCGCAACAAGCTGCTGCCCATGGTTCGCCTTTCGGAGATTCTTGCCCGGCCGCGCCACTTCAGCCGTGAAACAAAAGCCGAAATTGCAGATCACTACCATCTAATAAGCACAAATGAGAGCGCGCCCCAGCCTCCTCCGGCCGCAGACAGCAAGGGGCGGACAGTGCTTCCTGAAGCGCAGCGCATTCCCCCAGCTTCCGACAATCTCTCCTTTGCCGTGGTCAAAGTGGGGGCGGAGCGTTTCGGCCTTATTGTGGACAAGGTGCTGGGCACGGAAGAAATCGTGGTCAAGCCCATGCATCCTTCACTCAAAAGCCTGCGCTGTTATTCCGGCGCAACAGTCATGGGCGACGGCACGGTTTCCCTTATTCTGGATATCGAAGGCATTGCGCGGCATGCCGGGGTTTTTCTCGAACAGCCCGAAGAGGAAGTCTTCAGCAAACGAGGCGCCAGTATTTCAGACGAAGACACCCAGTCCATCCTGCTTTTTCGCAATGGCCCCAACGAGCAGTTTGCCCTTGCGCTGCCCTTGACACGACGCATCGAAAAAATTTCCATGCAGCAGGTGGAGCGGGTGGGAAACAAGGAATTCATCACCGTGGATGGCCAGTCCACGCTGGTTCTGCGGCTGGATAAATTGCTGCATGTAAGCCCCTGTATGGAAAGGGACGAGATGTTCCTTATCCTGCCCAAATTCATCAAGCGCCCCTTTGGTATTCTCATGTCGGAGATTCTTGATATCGAGGAGACCTCGATCAAACTGAACACGGACAGCTATGTGGAAGAGGGGCTGTTGGGGACGGACATCATCAGAGACCACCTGACCCTTTTCCCGGACATTTACCGGCTGATAGAACTTGCCGAACCCCAATGGTTTGCGGAACGCCGCCTTGCCCACCCCCTGCCGGAAGGCACCAAGCGCATACTCATCGTGGAGGACTCCTCGTTCATGCGCAACATGCTGAAGCGCTATCTGGAGGCCGACGGCCACCAGGTATGGGAAACAGAAGACGGCAAACAGGCCTTGGATGTTCTTGAAAACCAGGAATTCGACCTGGTGGTTTCCGACATCGAAATGCCCGTGATGGATGGGCTTGAATTTGTGAAGAATCTGCGGCATTCGAGCCCGCGCAAGGATGTCCCCACGCTGGCCCTGACTTCTCTGAACACGGAAGAGGACAAGCGAAAGGCATTGACGGCCGGTTTCGACAGGTACCAGGTAAAGATCGACCGCGAACGCTTTCTGGCGGACGTAACAACGCTTTTGACGGACGGCGCGCCTGAACGGCGGCAGGCATAGGGCTTTTGTCATGGAGCGGGAAAAGATAAAACGCGACAAGTTGAGCGGCGTCATCAAGCAGTTTTGCACCTTCACCATTTCCGGAAGGCTGTACGGCGTCGATATTCTGGATGTGAAGGAGGTCAACCAGGAAGCCGCCTTTACGCCCATATTTCATGCTCCCCAGGAAGTGGCGGGCTACGTGAACATCCGTGGCCGCATACATTTGATCCTCAACCTGCGCCGCATACTCGGGCTGAAAGACGAACCTTTGGACGAAAAAAACCGGTTGGTGCTTTTCAAGCCCACAGTGGGGGATTCCTTTGGCGTGCTTGTAGACGCCATAGGTGACGTGGTTGAAACCGACGAAAGCCTCATCGAACCAGGGCAACTGGTAAATGAGGAACTTGAAGGCGAAGACCGCAGCGAGGCCGTGGATCTCATATCCGGCGTTTGCCGGCTAGACGGTTCGCTCATGCTGCTGATCAATGCACACAAGTTGCTGAAGGTTGTGGAAAAGGTTCTGACCTGAGCCTGCGTACATTGGAAGAGGCGCCGCGCAATCCTGCGCAAAATGGTTCGGCCCGTAACAAAATGGACCGGCCATCGACGACAACTACCCCAGAGGACACAGCCCAATGGAGTGCCGCATCACCAAATCCCTGAGCCTCAAGGTGGCTTTGCTGCTTACAGCACTTTCTCTGATAGTTTTTATTGGCCTGTTTCTGGCCAGTACTTCTCAGCAGGAAGACATTACCAACCACCAGATGCAAAATTTCTCTGAGCGCACCATGGAGTTGATGCAAATGGCCATCAACGAACCCATGGTCATGGGAGACAATGCTGGCACTGTTGCGCAATTTCAGAAGATTGCAAATAATTTTGACATGATAAAGGTCCACCTGACAAATCCGCAGGGCAATGTGACCTATTCCACAGATTCAGCCATGGAGCGTGAGGACCTGCTGCAAGCCCTTACCGGACATGAAGAAATAAGGGATATCGTCCAGCAGAGTCTGCTGGCGCCCATCAAAAAGGGAGTGGAAACTACCATAGATGGAATTCCCTACTACACGCAGGTGCTTTCCATCCAGAATGAACAATCCTGCCACCATTGCCATGGCTCGCAGCATTCCATTCTGGGATCCATGGTCTTTATGCAGGACCTTTCCCTTGAAAAGGCCGCCCTCCATAAAGCACAGTATTCCTACGCCGGCATCAGTCTGGCTGGCCTTGTTCTTCTGCTTCTCCTGATGATGGTTCTGATGCGTGTTTCCGTTATCAAGCGCATTACCTCCCTGGCCGAAGCCAGCGAGGCCGTTCGCAGGGGTGAGTTGCATCAGGATTTCGCTCTGGAAGGGTCCGACGAAATCAGCTGCCTGGGCAAAAACCTCAGGCAAATGGTCAACGATCTGGAAAACAAGATGGACGAGGCGCGCCACAACGCCTCCCGTGCAGCTCAGGAAGCCGAACGCGCCCGCAGAGCCGTGGCCGAAGCGGAAAAAGCCCGCCACACGGCAAAAAGTCTCTCAGAATACCAAAAGCAGGAAGTGGAGCGCCTCTCCCTGGCATTGCAAGGCCTGGCCAAGGGCGATCTCACCGTCACCTATGCAGCAGGGCACGCCAACGAAGATACGGAGCAGGCCAGGGGCAGCTTTCTTGAAATTGAGCAAGCCATGGCGGCGACCATTGCGTCCCTGCGCACCATGGTGGCTTCCATGCTGGAGCAGGCCGATCTGCTGGTAAACGCCGGCAAGGAACTCGCCACCGTATCCACCGACCTGAGCGGCAGCTCTGACGACCTTTCCTCGCGAGCTGAAACCGTGGCCGGCGCCTCTGAGGAAATATCCACAAACATTAGCACCATGGCCGCCGCCACCGAAGAAATCAGCGTGAACATCACAAACGTATCCTCCACTGCCGAGGAGATGTCGGTGTCCATGTCCAATGTTGCGCACTCCGTTGAGCAGTTGCGCGACTCTATCTCGCACATAGCATCCTTTGCCCAGCAAGGCTCCGACGTGGCCTCCCGGGCTTCTTCCATGGCGCGCAGCGCTACCGAGACCATGGATCAACTGGGCGGCGCCGCGCACGAAATCGGCAAGGTTACAGAGGTCATCAAACGTATTGCGGAGCAGACAAACCTGCTGGCGCTCAACGCCACAATCGAGGCGGCAAGCGCGGGAGAATCCGGCAAAGGCTTTGCCGTTGTCGCCCACGAAATCAAGGAACTGGCGAACCAGAGTGCCAAGGCGGCCGAAGACATTGCCAGCAAAATTGCCGGCGTGCAGGGGAACGCCAAGGCGGCCGTATCCGTGATGGTGGACATCAAGGACGTTATCGACGACCTCAACAACCAGGTGACGAACATTTCCAGCGACGTGCAGCAGCAGAACAGCGCTGCCAACGAAATTTCGCATAACATCGACGAAACAAGCAAAGGTGCTGAAGACATAGCGCTTTCCATTGCCGATCTGGCAAAGGGAGCGAACGACATGTCACGCAATGCCGGGGATATATCCAAGGGCGCCAATGACATGGCCGCCAACATCCACGGTGTAAGCCACTCGGCCGCCGTGGGCAGCCAGGGAGCGCGGAAGGTGAATTCCCTGGCCGACAAGCTCTCATCGGTGGCCGACAGGCTGCGCAGCGTGATCGGTTCTTTCACCACCTGATGCAACGCAAAAAAGGGAGCATTTCATGACTGGTTTTTCCAGTTTGCGCATCTCCAATAAGCTCGTCATCAGCAGCATGGTTTTCGCATTGCCGATTGCCGTGCTGTTGTATTTTCTCATAGCGGGGCTCAATTACGATATTCGTTTCTCTACGCTGGAGATTTACGGAAACCGCTATCAGCGCCCCCTTGAACAAATCATGGAAAACCTCGCCTTGTTCCAACTGGCGAAGGATCAAAACAACCAACAAGCCGCCGCCGACCACGCCACTCGCATTGATAAGGCGTTCAGCAACTTGATCATACTGAACAGCAGCATCGGCGAGGATCTGCAATTTACTGATGAAGGGCTTGGCAAACGCAACAGGGGGCACTTGCGCCCCAATTCCCTGGACAGTGATTGGAAAAACTACAAATCCTCACCCGACTGGAACGGAGTCTTTGCTCTGTTGCGCAATCTTCGGGAAATGATCGCCCACGCCGGAGACACCTCCAACCTGATCCTGGACCCGAACCTGGACAGCTATTACCTGATGGACATTACGCTGCTGGCCCTGCCCCAAAACCAGCAACGGCTTGACGAAATCATGCATTTCGGCGCGCCTGCCTTTTCCAAATCACTTTTCACAACCCAGGAACGGCTGCAATTCGTGGTATTTGCCTCCATGCTCGAAGAGTCTGACCTGGCGCGCGTGATAGACAGCGCTGAAACGTCCATGACTGAAGATGACAATTTTTACGGCAACAGCCCCACCTTGAGCCGTAACGTGCGCCCTGCGCTCAATCAATACGCATCTGCCATGCGTACATTGATTCAAATCATGAACATGGCAGGCAAGGCCCCCAACGGGAGCGTTTCGCAAGAGCAGTTCCTTGAAGCCCTGCTCAATGCCCGCAAGGCCAGCTACAGATTGTGGGAGGTTTGCGTTCAGGAGCTGGACACCCTGCTCGACATGCGCATCAAAACCTTCAAAGCAGACAAAACAACGGCGCTCTCCATCACGGGAGTGGCCGTGGCCGTGGCGTTGCTCCTGGTCTACCTCATAGGGCGCAGCGTCATTCGCCCCGTGCGGCAAATCCAGGGCTACACGCGTAAAATTGTGCAGGGCAAGCTGGACACCGCCATGGAAGGAAACTTCACCGGCGAACTGGCCAATCTTTCCACCGACGTGCAATCAATGGTTGGGCATCTTCGGGAAAAGCTGAAGGCAGAAGCCAAGACTGAAGAACTGAAGCGAGAGACAGAACGCGCCCGCCAGGCCATTTTGGAAGCGGAAAACGCGCACACTCACTCCCAAAAAGTGGAAGCCTACCAACGCGATGAAATCAACACCATTACCGACGTGCTACGCGCCATCTCCCATGGCGACCTGCACGCGAGATACGCCGCAACAAGGGGCGACAGCGATACAGAGGAAGCGCAAATCTGCTTTCAGGATCTTGAAAAAGCCCTCAATGATACAATCCACATCCTGGGAACCCTGATCAACAAGGTGCAGGGCAATTCCACATCCCTTGCAAGCTATGCCGATCAGATTGCCGGCGTCTCAACCACCCTGCGCGATGGCGCCTCGAACATGAGCCGCCAGGCGGACAACGTCGCCAGCGCCACAGAACAGATTTCCATGAACATTACCACCATGGCCAGTGCCGCGGAGGAGATGAGCGTCAACGTCAGCTCGGTTTCCAGCACCGCCAACCAGATGGCCGTGCGCATGGTCAATGTTTCGGAATCCATGGAAAGTATGCGCCAAGACATCAAGAGCATTGGCGAAAACGCGGCAGACGGCGCCAAGGTAGCGGCCCAGGCCGCGGAAATGGCGTCCACCGCAACGAACAGCATGAGCGAACTGGGTGAGGCGGCGCATCAGATAGGCAAAGTGACAGAAGTCATCAAACGCATTGCAGAGCAAACCAACCTGCTGGCCCTCAATGCCACCATCGAGGCGGCCAGCGCGGGCGAAGCCGGAAAGGGCTTTGCCGTGGTGGCCCATGAAATCAAGGAACTTGCCCATCAAAGCGCCAAAGCGGCCGAAGATATCGCCAGCAAAATCGAAGGCGTACAGCTGACGACAGAGGAAGCCATAAAGATCATCAACCAGGTTGCGGGCATCATCGGCACCATCAACGCCTCCTCGGAGGTGATCACCTCTGCTGTTGAAAAGCAGACCCAGGCCGCCAATGACATCGCCGATTACGTTTCCGATGCAAGCAGAGGGACAGAGGAAATCTCCGTATCCATCTCCGAGCTTTCCAAGGGCGCAAACGATATGTCCCAAAACGCCGGCGAAGTCGCAAAAGGGGCCAACGATGTGGCTGCCAACATCCTCATGGTCAGCAAACAGGCCAAGCAGAGCAAAGACGGCGCAGCCCAGGTGGACAGCCTGGCTGATACCTTGAGCGACCTCGCCAGTGAACTGCAAAAATTGGTGGACCGGTTCAAGGCCGAATAAATTACTCGCGAGTTCCCTTCTCCCCCTTGCCTTCTGGGGCGGAAGCGTTATGTTCTTCGTTTCCGCCCTTGGATGAGTACGTCCTGCCATTGACCAATGCATAGGATATGGTGCATACAGGGCGGCTTCCTTTCATGGCCAACCAAGACAATTACACCATGTCCAGTTTCCTACGCCTTCCTATTCTCAGCAAAAAGCCCGAGCACTGTCAGGCAAAGTCAGCAGTAGACGCCGGCTCCGCCCGTGAAATCTGGCGACTGACCTGGCCCCAGCTTCTGATGATGCTGGTGCATTTTTTCATCGGTTTCATCGACGTACTGGTTGCAGGGCGCATCGGCAAAGAAGTCCAGGCGTCCCTGGGCATGATTACCCAATGCCTGATGTTCATGCTGATTATCGGCATGGCCGTCGCCAATGGCGGCGTTGCGGCCATCAGCCAATCTCTAGGCGCGTGCCGCACCCGCCGCGCGACACGTTATGTCGGTCTGGCGATTCTCCTGGGGCTCATCGGAGGCGCTTCCATCATGCTGCTGGGCTTTGTGCTACACAAACCCTTCATCGCCCTGCTGCATGTTCCCCCGCCCATAGAGCCCGTTACGGAATATTTCCTCTCCGTCTACCTGCTGGTGCTGCCGGGCTATTATCTGCTGGTTGTCAGCAACGCCATTTTTCGCGCCTACAAGTGGGTGCAACTGCCCCTCTTTTCCGCGGTGCTCGTCACCTCGGTCAACGCGTTTCTGGATTTCGGCCTCGGGCTCGGTTTATGGGGGTTGCCCGATCTGGGATTCAAGGGCGTGGCCTGGGCCACCTTCTTTTCTGTCAATGCCGGCACCCTGCTCAACCTGTGGATACTCAAGCGCAGGGGGCTGCTTGGGCTACACATGCTGCCCCGTTTCCGCTGGGCCCGCCGCGCCTGGACATACCTCTTCAAGGTCGCCTGGCCGGCAGGCGCCATGCAGGTGGTCTGGCAGACAGGGTATCTGGTGCTCTTCGCCATCGTTGCCGCATTGCCGGTGGAAAGCGTGGGCGCACTGGCCGGCATGACGGCGGGCTTGCGCGTGGAAGCCATCCTCTTCATGCCCGGCTTTGCCTTCAATATGACCGCCTCCATATTGGTGGGGCACTTCATCGGCGCCGGACAAAAAGCGGAGGCCAAACGCGCGGGCTGGAAAATCCTTGGGTTGGGCGTTGCAACCATCTCACTGTTGGCGCTTATTTTGTGGCAATACGTGGGGGATGTCGCTGCGCTGCTGAACACGGACCAGGGCGTGCAATTGCAGATTAAGGACTATCTTTTCTACAATATCCTGGCCATTCCCTTCACCGTGTGCACCATGATCATGGGTGGTGTGATGATCGGCGCAGGCGCAACCATTTACAACCTGGTGATTTTCGGCTGCAGCACCTGGCTGGTGCGGTTGCCCCTTGCCTGGTTGCTGGGGCATGTGCTTTGGCAA
Organism: Desulfovibrio biadhensis; assembly: GCF_055388615.1. Lineage (NCBI taxonomy): Bacteria > Pseudomonadati > Thermodesulfobacteriota > Desulfovibrionia > Desulfovibrionales > Desulfovibrionaceae > Desulfovibrio > Desulfovibrio biadhensis. Next base: position 2,747,913 of record NZ_AP042477.1, on the reverse strand, counting down.
ACGCCCTCAGGTATCTGGTTGGCCATGCTCATCTCCCAGATGACACAGGCCATGATAATGTTGTATTTTTTCCAATTCAAAGACTGGAGCCGCTTCGGCATGCGTAAAACCATGTCCCCCACTGCGGCTGCCAAGCCAGCGTAGTAATTACGAGGAGTCTTCATCTGATGCATCTGACCTTTTCTCCCATCCGATTGGAAGACCAGGCCCGCTATCTTGAATACCTGGCAAAAACACCCCAACGGGCCTCCGACTACAGCTTCGTCAATCTTTTGGGCTGGGCCCAGGAGTACGACCTTGAAATAGCCTTTGGGGAACACTGCGTTTGGATCAGACAGAAAAGCCCCAGCCTGGTGTATTGGGCGCCCGTAGGCAACTGGGACGCCGTGGCATGGGGCGAGTGCCCCCTCACGGAGCAGGGCATGGAAATGATCCGCGTACCCGAGACCCTGTTGGAAATAATGAAAAAACACCTGGGCAAACTGGTGCAGGTCCATTCCGCCCGCGGCCATTGGGACTACATTTATTCCGTCCCCGAACTCGTGGCCCTGGAAGGAAAACGCTTGAGCCGTAAGCGGCACCACCTGGAAGAATTCATGCAGCGCTACAACTGGGTGTACAAGGAAATAAACGCCGACTGCATCGAGGATGCGCTGCAAATGCAACAGGAATGGTGCGAGTGGCGCGAATGCAAGGACTCCGATGCCCTGATCATGGAAAACCACGCCATTGCCAGAGTCATGCAGAACTGGGACGCCATGGACACGCTGATAGGGGGCACGCTGCACGTTGACGGAGAAATGGTGGCCTACACCGTGGCCGAACCCCTGGACGACACGACCCTGGTGGTGCACTTTGAAAAGGGCAAACCCGAATACGAAGGCGTTTACCAGGCAATCAACCAGTTGTTTCTGGCCGACAAAGGGGGCCCCTTTACCTGGGTCAACCGTGAACAGGACCTGGACGACCCTGGCCTGCGCAGAGCCAAACTCTCTTACTACCCTGCAGATTTTCTGAAAAAATACACCGTCACGCTGCTGCCGGCGTAACGGCTCACTGTCCCCACGCGCAAAATTGAAAAAGCCCGGAAATCGCAATTTCCGGGCTTTTATACTTTTCAAGAGTCTTCAACGTTACTTACAGCAAGCCTCACTCGTCCTTGCCTGGAGCATCTTCCAGCTGAAAGTCATTGTCTTGCGATGCCACTGCAGCGTCAACCGGCTGGCGGTGTTTTTTCAAGCCACGGTGCTGTGGCATTTTGGCCGAGCGCATGACGCCTCCTGTACTGAAACAGTCCCACCCCCAGCGCAACCAGGAAAGCAGCGACACGGCAAGCCATAAGGACCAGGCCAACATCACAACCCGGAAGCACCACAAGGGGGCGCTGTACACCGTAGGTACAGGCAGTGTCTCGTTCACGCGGTCCGCTGTCCACTGCAACATGCCGTCATAAGAGCCGTTTCCAGCCACCTGCATGGCGGGCAAGCCCAGCAGGCCACGCTCCACCGCAAAGTAAAGCGCCACCAGTCCGGCAGTCACCATACCAAGCAGCACAAGCTGCAATACATCAAACGAAAACCACCCCTTTTCGGGATAATGTTCGCGCCTCAGGCCCAAAAGCGGCAGCCAGGCCACGGCGATCATGGCGGGTATGGGATCTAGCTGTGAAAGCCCCACAGCCAACAGGAACCACTGCCAACGGGCCAGCCTGGTCCAGGGCAGTGCGCCCAATCCCAGTGCAAAGACCAGGGCTGCGAACAAATAGGTCCAGTATTGCACGGCCGGCCCAAGCAAAGGCCCTCCGCTGGTCCAGAGAATCCAGCGGTCCTGGGGCATTTCCACGGTGACATTCGCGTTCACCGCCCCATGCTTCAAATTCACGGCTGGCGGGCTCACCGCCACCATGCCGTCTCGCGGCTGCCGCCAACGTACGACAACGTCCTGCGTCCCTGGCTGCACGGGGAATTCCACTTCACCAGGTGCGGCGGAAACCAGCGGTAGGTCCCTGCCCGATGCAGTCAATCCCGTAAGTTCGGCATCCTCCGGCAAGGCAATGGTGTGGCGGCCGCCCTTGCTGGAGCGTATGGAAAACAACAATTCATTTTCATCGAGACGCTGCCCCACACGTTGGGTGAGCTGCACCTTTTCGATGGTCATGGACTTGCCCGGCGCTGCCTGCGGACGCGAGACATCAACGTTGACGCTTTCCCCGGGCCAAGGGCGCCAGGTAGGACGCCAACTCCCGTCAGCAGCCAGTTTGTCCACAGAGGGTATGCCCTTTATGTCCAGATGCCAGATGTGCGAAGGCACCAGTTGCCAGGTCTCGACCCAGGGCACATCCTCAGGCGCAGTCAAAGTCAGCACGGGCGCTTTTTCCAGGCGGGATTCCCAAACAATTTCACCCTGCCCGGGAGAGAGTTGCACAACCGCCTTGCCGTCCTTGACGCGCACGTCTTCACTTAGCACGGATTCCCCCGCCAACAGGGGCACTTCAAGGTGCACCGGCTCCCCAGGGGGGCTGACGCGGCGGACCACGGTCCTGGCTTCCCATTCAAGACCAAGTGTGATTACGCGTTCCACCTTCATAAAAGGCGGGATGCGGTAGGTTTCACGCTCGGGCGCAACCTCTTTTGCAGCAAATCCGGCTGCTTCCTTGTTGCGGGCCAAGCGTAAGGAACCTTCCAGCTCGCCAGCCTGCCCCAATCCTTGCACGCTCCACCCTGTTGCTTCCACCGCGCCTTGCCGGCTTTGCAGCGGAAAGGACACCTGGAAAGAAAGCCCCTCAGGGGTGGGGCCGGCAAGCACCACCCTGTGCACTCCAGGCTCCAGCGCAACGTACAGATCCTCTCCATTCCGAAAAATATCCGTGGCGGGTGCGTCGTCCACCAAAACTGTTTCGGGGGTCCAGCGGTCGGACACGCGCGGCAGCGGCGCTGCCGTATGCGCCCCGCTGTGTACCTCCACCATGAGCCACAGCCCGCCGCCTTCCAGGCGCAAACGCATGCGCGGGCTGCTCAGACAGGATGGAAAACAAGACGCCGGTTCGAGCAAACGCTGTTGCAACTCGTCCAGCATGGATTTCGGTGGGAACAGGCCGCCGCCTTCGCCTTCCTGCCCAATAACGGGGGAAGGCAACACCTGGGCCTGCTGCTGTTGCTGTTGCTGCTGCGCAGGCCGCACGGCCATTGCAGGCTGGGCGGCAAAAAGCAACAACAGAACCGCAGCGGCGGCAGCTGCTGTTTTGGAAGTGGCGCCCCCTACGGGCGTCATTCGAAAAGCACGCAAATCCAGCAACTTGAAAAGTACAAAAAGCAGCAACAAGACTCTGATAATGCTCAACGCCAGATTCCACCCCGGCGAAAGCAGTACAAAGTGCATGGTTTCGGCTTTTGCCACCGGACCACTCCAGCGCAATTCCACACCGCGCCAAGTCCAATCCGGCAAGCCTGGCCCTGTTTGTACCAACGCTTCAGGATCATACATCAAAGCAGGAGCCTTGGGTTTACTCACTGCGCCATTGCCCGCCATACGGGCAGGAGCAGGCGCACTGCGTTTCGCCATCGACCCCACGCTGTAGGATTCCACGTTCATTTCCTCGGCCATATCCGCGGAGGGCTCGGGAGCCATTGCCTGCTCCTGCAGCATGACGGCATCATACCGGACCCCGGAGCCATAATGAGAGTCTTCCAACTGCGGAAAAAGTCCCCAGGAAATCTGGGTGTAGATAAAAGGCACGGCCACGACCACCATGGCCACCATCGCGACGCTGTAACACCAAAGCGCGATACGGCGCCCGGCAGCGTAAGCTGCGAGTCGTTCATAGTTGCTGAAAAGCTTATAGAGCGCCAAAGCCGCAAGGAGAAAAAGCCACACCTGGCGGGGGGCGCCGGGCTCCTGCCAACTGAGCGCCAGCAGCACAAGAGCCGCCAGGCCGGGCACGGGGGAACGCAGCTTTACGATGGCCAGAACAATAACGAGACAAAGAAAAATATCCAGCAAGGACCAGCGACTGAACCAGGACGCATCAACATAATCCATGCCCGACGCCGTGAGCAGTCTCCAGCCAGGGGGCAAATGCAGAAATGCTGTCACATTATCGAACTCGCGATCCCACCCTGTGACGGGCAAGGTGCCGCCAAGACTCCCGAACACACCTTCATAACAGGATTCAGCAGTCAGCTCCACATCGCTATGGCGTAATTCCACACCTGGCAACCTGGCCCTGTCGTCCACGTCTCCAGCCAGCATGACCACAGGCTGATCCTTGCCACGCATGGTGGCCCGGCCCAAATCACCGGGGCGCAGCATGGCCAGCGTCCAGTCACTATGCACTTTGCCATTTATCGTATCACGCACGGAGGCGCCGGTGCCGTCAAAATCCAGCCAGATGGTGCGCTCTATGGAGAGTCTGTCAGGCATGGATTCCGGCGCACCGCGGTGCATCTCCTTAAAGCTCACCGTTGCGCCCGGCTCCACCATATATGCGGGGTAGCGTTGCCAGTCCTTGGGCATGTCGGTGGTCTGGGGGTCCACACCCGGCACGCCCTGCACTTCTACAACCCGCAATGCATCCTGAGAGGCAAAAGCCCAGAATTCCATGCCATACGGCGCGTTCACCGGGCCAAGGGACTCCACCGGACCTTCCAGGCGGGAGGTGATACGAACATCGAAGCTGCCGGGCCGCACCTGCAGGTATACGCCCTGCTTTCCGGAAAAACTGAGCGGCAAGGGGCTGTTCACCTGCAGAGGAACGCCCCCTTCAGGCAATACGTTTTCAAGATGCACGCGGCGCGCACGGCCTGAGACATCCACACGCAGAAGCGTCGTCACGCGCATGGGCAGGGTATCCTCAACCAAACGGAAGATACGTACCGAATATGCATCCTCGGGCCGCTTTGCATCGCCTTCATCCGCTTTGTCTGCCAGACGCAACCGCCCCCCTGGAGAGAGGTCGGGGAAACTCACATTGCTGCCGTTGCGCGACAAGCGCACCAGGGCTGCATTCTCAGGCAGTTGGAGCACCTCGGGCGCTTCCGACCAGGACAACTCGCCAGTAATGCGCCATTCTCCCGGCGCCAGTTGCAACGTGGGGCGCCCATTCGCATCCTGTACCAGCCCAGGCGCGTCATTCACGGCAACTTCCTGCGGCCAGGCAACGGGAGCCTGCGCCACATAAGGCAGTGACACCGTTCCTTTTTCGTATGCGTGCACCAGCATCTCGAACCGTGCCCCCCCGGTCTTACCGGCAAAGCCGCCACCCGTGACTTCTATGGCGATGCTGGTCGGAAACATACAGACCTTGTCCTTGGGATTATTACCCACTGCAGGGCAGAAGTACTCCTTGTTGTCATGGAGCACCCATCCCTTCCAGACCTCGAGTTGCGGGGGAACATCCAGTTCAAAACTGCTCCCGGCATCCTGGGTTGATGCTGGTTGCATATGCGGCTGCTTCGCCGCAGCCTCGGAAACGCCAGGACAAACGGCCCAAGCCATAAACATCAATAACGCTGCAAAAAATGCACTGCGCATGAATTCCTCCCAAGGCCTAAGCGTATTGCTGTGAAACGGAAGATGCAGTATCTTGCCTTTTCGTTAAGTTTTGACGCACTGTAAACAAAGTGTCTGAAATTGTCTCGCTTTGCCGCGTAAAAGGTCTGTAAATACATCCAAACCAGCGTGCTGCCGGCAACAAAGCGCCACGTTCTACGGGAGGCCCCAATGCAACAACGGATCACGGCCATCATGGCCATTGCGCTCTTTCTCTTTGGTTTTTCCGCCCTTGCCTTAGCTGAGTTGCCAGACCCTGCAAAAGGCTTCAACGATCTGCAATGGGGGCAGCAAATCGCGCAGCAAAATGGCTTCAAGCAGATCAAAGCCAAGGGTAACGCCTTTTTTTACGTGCGCGATGGCGAAGATTTCAGCCTGTATGGGGAGCAAATGCCCCAGGTCATTTACGGCGCCAAAGGCGGCAAACTGTTTGCCGCGTACGTTCTCCTGCCTCAACGCACCCTTTTTAAAAAACTCAGTGCAGACCTCACATCGCTTTACGGCGCACCAAAGGAAAGCACGGTGAACGATATCAAGATTTGGAGCTGGAAAAAGGATGGCTTCAAGATCAAGCTCAAGGACTACCCCCTGACCGACAGACTGAAGCTCTCCTATTATAACGAGACGATTTCCGATGATAGCGGCGAGGCCAACGTGGAAGCCGTCATGGACAAGATTTACAACCAGGACCTGGAAAACTACTGGGTCGATAATGCCGCATCGAGCCAGGGCACAAGCAACTAGGCCGGCCGCGCAGATCAGATATGCGTGTCGTCTTCGCCCTCTCCAGAATGTCCGGCAAGGTGGCGGACGCATGGCTTTTTGCGCTGTGCACCTTTCTGCAAGACAAGGGGCACGAGCCGGCAATCGTCTCCCGCAGTGAATTGCGGCATGCGCCGGAATTTTATGGCGTGCCCCTGAACGTGCCCCTTTTCGATGCCGGAGAAGACGGCGCCGCAGGCTGCCTGTGGCATGACGCCACATGCTGGCGCAGACGCCTCGGCGCCTGGAAAAAGGCGCTGTTGCACCATACGCCGGACATAGTGGTGGCCTGCGACCTGCTGGCCAACCTGCAAACCCTGCTGACGCTGCGCGACTCTGGCATTCCCATAGTCGTCATGGAGCAGAGCGACCCGCTGGCGCCCCCCGCCTTGGCCCCCACAGCAACGGTTGCGAACAATCAGGGCGAACTGCCGTTACGCTTCAAACTGATGCGCAGAACCCTGTATCTCAAGGCTGCGCGTGTGGTCATGCGTACGGAAGCCGCGCAGCAATGGGGGGCCTCGCTCACACCTCCATGGAAGACCCAATACATTCCCGGCTTCATCGAAGCTCCCCCGCCGCCAGAAGACCATCCACCGGAGTCATGGCTCTCCAAACCATGCATCGTGGCCATGGGTGATCTGATCGAGGAAAACGAATACCCCACCCTGCTCCATGCATTTGCACACTGCGCCGGCGACTATCCCGAATGGGCCATGTTCATCATAGGCAAGGGGCCGGAACAGGGTAGCCTGGAAGCTCTGCTGACATTCCTCCAGACACAGGGGCTCAAGGACCGCGTGCTCTTGCTGCCGCCGCAGGAAAACCCCTGGACCGTGCTGCACCATGCCGATGTTTTTGCCATGAGCGGGGCGCTGGACATATTTCCAAAGGAACTCTGCCAGGCCATGGCCTGTGGGGTTCCCGGCCTGGCCTTTGATCACAGTTGGGGTGGGGGGAGCGTCATCACCCATGGAGAAGACGGCTTGCTGGCTCCGGCAGACAATCCACAGGCATTTGCCGAAGTGATGCGGCGCATGCTGGCGGACCAGGCGTTACGCCGCCGACTTTCTCGCAACGCGCCCCTTGTTCTGGAGCACTTCGGCAAGGATGCCGTGCTCACTCAGTGGGGGCATTTGTTGGAAGGACTGGCAAAGCAGAAAAAATAAATCGCCTCAACGGGGGGCAAGACCACTCTATTCTCCGGCCACCGCAGCAAAGAGCGCTTCATAGCGCTGCACCATAACAGGCAAAGCGTAGCGCGCCGCCATATCGGCCCGCATCGCTTCCTTGTCAAAGGTCGCTCTCCATACATCCTTGATACAGCGCGCCAGATCGGCAGGATCCTCTGGCCTGGCCAGACAACCATTCAAGCCAGGGCGGACAATCTCGTTCAATCCTCCCGGGCAGGCAAAGGCGGCAACGGGCGTGCCGCAGGCAAGCGCCTCCAGTACTGCGTTGGGAAATCCCTCATAACGCGAGCTGAGAACATACATGTCCGCGTGGGCCATATACGGTACGGGCGCCCCCTGGAATCCTGCAAAGGTGACGCGATCCGCCACTCCCAGCTCCTGGGCCAGATTTCGCAGCATCCCTTCATCCCTGCCCTCACCCAGCAAGGTAAGCTGCACATCCACCCAGTCGGCCACCAGCAACGCCAGGGCCTTAAAGAGTAAGTCAAAACCCTTTTGCGGCACCAGACGCCCCATTGTGACCAGGCGCACACGGCCGGTCTCCACCAAGGGAGAAGGCTGCTGCGACGCAGCATCGCATTGCGCAGCGATACGCTCCACGTCAACGGGATTATTGATGACCACCGTCTTTGCCGCCGGCACGGCATACCCTTGCACCAGGTCGTCACACATTTCCTGCGACTGGCAAACGATGGCGTCAAAATAACGATAGAGTCGCCTGTACAGCCAGGGGTAGTAGCGAGGCGAGTTGCCGGTCGCCCTCTCCGCTGTGGGGCTGTTGGATTCCCGGGCGATGAGCCGTACCTTCCGCGGTAAAAAAGGCCGGCAAAGCATAACGCTCAGGTTCATATACCCCATGGTGGAAAAGACCACGTCCGGTCGTAGCGAGCGCACGCAGCGAACAACACGCGGCAGGGCATAGCGCGCGCGTTTGGCGTCCAGGTCTATGACGTCCACATCCTCAGGAATTTCAGCCAGAAACGGACCTTTCTTTTCCAGCAGCGCCAGAACAGGGGCAAAGCGCTCCCGGTCCACATGCTTTAAAATGTGGGCGAACACGCGCTCTGAACCACCCCCCGCCATGGAAGGCGCCAGGAAAAGAATACGCGTCCGGCTCACGCCAGACTCCTGGACGCGGGCAGCCGCTTGTATGTTCTATCTGTATTGCGCACGCTGCGGAACATACCCGCTAAGCGCGTTCTTTGCCAGAGGCGGCAGATGCCTTTTCCTCTGAAGGAGCGGCTTGCCACAGCCTTGATCCGAGCTTAGATTTGACAGGAAGCGGCAAAGGGCGTTACTGCCCCTTCCACGAAAAAGCTTCGTTTTTAACCAACCGGGCGCCGCTCGCGGCCATGCCCGTATGACGTTCTTTTTCTTTTTATCTACCCCCCCGAGGAGCAACGACATGAGAGAGAAGGTTGAAAAATCCCTGGAAAAGGTCCGGCCGGCGCTGCAAGCCGACGGTGGCGATGTCGAACTGGTCGAAGTGACTGACAACGGTATCGTCAAGGTTCGGCTGCAGGGCGCTTGCAAGGGCTGCCCCATGTCGCAAATGACGCTGAAGAACGGTATTGAACGCATCCTGATGCGCGACGTGCCTGAAATCAAGGCCGTCGAATCCGTCTGAGGCGCCCCGAGAACCACCGCACCTGTTTTCCGGCAGATCAAGGCCTGGAAAGCAGGTGCTTTTTCATGTCCCTGAACATATTCACCCCATACCAGAGAGCCAGACCATGACCGCACCCGTGACCCGATTCGCCCCCAGCCCTACAGGACATTTGCACATTGGCGGCGCCCGAACCGCGCTGTTCAGCTGGTTGCTTGCCCGCAGCCAAGGGGGGCAGTTCTTCCTGCGCATCGAAGACACGGACCAGGCCCGCTCCAGCGATGAAATGACCCAGGCGATTCTTCGCTCCATGGAATGGCTGGGGCTGGATTGGGATGGCGAGCCCATCTACCAGAGTCAGCGCTTCGACTTTTACAACGAGCACATCGACAAACTGCTGGAAACCGGCCACGCTTACTGGTGCGAATGCACCCCCGAAGAAGTGGAAGCCATGCGCGAGGAAGCCCGCGCAAAAGGCGAAAAGCCCAAATACAACGGTCGCTGCCGCGAACGTAACCTTGGTCCAGGTGAAGGGCGGGTGGTGCGTCTGAAAACGCCCCTGCAGGGCAAGACCGTGTTCGAAGACCTGGTCAAAGGCACCATTGCAGTGGACAACCGCGAAATGGACGACATGGTCCTGCGCCGCACCGACGGCACCCCCACCTACAACCTGGCCGTGGTGGCTGACGACCACGACATGGGTGTGACCCATGTGCTGCGTGGCGACGACCACGTCTCCAATACGCCCAGACAGGTGACGCTCTACAACGCCCTTGGCTTTCCCGTGCCCAAATTCGGCCACGTGCCCATGATTCTGGGCCCGGACAAAAAGAAACTTTCCAAACGCCATGGCGCCCGCAGTGTTGTGGAATACGAGACCGACGGCTACCTGCCCGAAGCCGTTGTGAACTACTTGGTGCGTCTTGGGTGGGCCCATGGAGACCAGGAAATCTTCAGCATGCAGGAGCTTTTGGAGCTCTTTAACGTGGAGCAGCTCAACTCCTCGCCTTCCGCACTTGACCCGGAAAAGCTGAACTGGCTGAACAGCCACTACATCAAGGAAACCCCCGTAGAGCGCCTGGCCGAGCTGCTGCAAAAGCACTTGGAAGCCATGGACGTGCGCGTGGCTGTGCCCGAACGCCTGCCGGCCGTGGTGCCCCTGTACCAGCCGCGTTCCAAAACCATGAAGGAAATGGCGGAACAGGCCGGCATCTTTGTGGAGCCGGACGATGCACTGGTGTATGATGAAAAGGCCGTGAAAAAATTCCTGACCGAAGAAAGCAAGGAACGCCTGGCCGCATTGGCCACGCTTCTCGAATCTCTGGACCCCTTTGACCAGCAGACCATTGAACCTGCCTTCCACGCTTTTATGGAAGAGCGGGAGCTGACCTTCAAGCACCTGGCCCAACCCATTCGTGTGGCCCTGACAGGGCGCACCTTCAGTCCTGGCCTGTTCGAAACCATGGAGGTCCTGGGTAAGGAAAGCACGCTTACACGCATCAAAAAAGCGCTGGAGATGTAGCCCGGCTGCTGCAAAAACGTTTTTGCAATGAAAAAAGCCCCCGTGCAATGCTGCTCGGGGGCTTTTTTATTACTCTCATGGCGTAATCTACTGTTGCGCTAAAAAAACAGTATTTACTCCCGTGTTGTCAAGCGTTTACACTACATCTTACCAAACAGCTACGCATTTCTACACTGTCATTCCCGCGGAGGCGGGAATCCAGCAGATTATAACAGCAGACGGAATGCAATACATGCCACCATTGCCGACACGATTCTCAGTATTAGACCGACTAAGATGAATACTGGATCCCCGATGGGACTCGGGGATGACAAGAAGTGCAGGTTGTAGGGGGCACTCTCTTCATACACTGCCGCAGCGCAATTGTTGACGATGACATCGACAGATACGCAGGCGCCACGCACCTACCGCCACACTGTCATTCCCGCGGAGGCGGGAATCCAGCAGATTATAACAGCAGACGGAGTGCAATACATGACGACATTGCCAACACGGTTCTCAGTATTAGACCGACTAAGATGAATACTGGATCCCCGATGGGTCTCGGGGATGACAAGGAGTGCAGGCTGTAGGGCCCACTTTTTTCATACGCTGCCGCAGCGCAATTGTTGACGATGACATCGACAGATACGCAGGCACCACGCACCTACCGCCACACTGTCATTCCCGCGAAGGCGGGAATCCAGCAGATTATAACAGCAGACGGAGTGCAATACATGACGCCATTGCCAACACGATCTTCATTTTTAGACGGAGCAAGACAAAGACTGGATCCCCGATGGGTCTCGGGGATGACAAGGAGTGCAGGTTGTAGGGGGCACTCTCTTCATACACTGCCGCAGCGCAATTGTTGACGATGACATCGACAGATACGCAGGCTCCACGCACCTACCGCCACACTGTCATTCCCGCGAAGGCGGGAATCCAGCAAAAATAAACACCGCAGACGGAGTGCAATACATGACGCCATTGCCAACACGATTCTCAGTATTAGACCGACTAAGATGAATACTGGATCCCCGATGGGACTCGGGGATGACAAGAAGTGCAGGTTGTAGGGGGCACTCTCTTCATACACTGCCGCAGCGCAATTGTTGACGATGACATCGACAGATACGCAGGCACCACGCACCTACCGCCACACTGTCATTCCCGCGAAGGCGGGAATCCAGCAAAAATAAACACCGCAGACGGAGTGCAATACATGCCGCCATTGCCAACACGATTCTCAGTATTAGACCGACTAAGATGAATACTGGATCCCCGATGGGACTCGGGGATGACAAGAAGTGCAGGTTGTAGGGGGCACTCTCTTCATACACTGCCGCAGCGCAATTGTTGACGATGACATCGACAGATACGCAGGCACCACGCACCTACCGCCACACTGTCATTCCCGCGGAGGCGGGAATCCAGCAAGCAGTATACTCAAATTTTGGAAAGGGGAGCGCGAGGGGGAAAACCTTTTTCAAAAGGTTTCCCCCTCGCCCATGTAATTCTCAGTTCGTACCCTGCCTACCACCCGAACGTGAATTCCACTTTTGCACCGCCTGGCAGCACGTCCTTTGGCGGGGTAAAGCCGATTGCCAGAGGCAGGGCGCCCTCGTCGTGTTCTCCCGGAGTAATGTGCAAATCAGCGGGAGGCTGGTGCCCGGTGCGCTGCCAGAAGAGTGAAAATGCAAACTTGAGGTTGTCGGCCACTTCTGCGGGATCGGGCGCGTCTATCTGCCCGGCCAGGTTGTCCCGGCACCAGAACAGAAAGCCCAGCACGCGGTTCAGGAACAGCTGTGGCGCCAGACTGTCACCGGAGAGCGTGACTGCGCGTGGCGTTATGGCGATGTCCTTGTGCACGGCCCCAATAACGGGAGTGAAACCGGCCTCGACAAATTCCGCAATGCGTCCTTCTCCCAGGCGCATCTGCGTCGCCATGGGGCCATCGTTTCCATCGGCTACGGGCAGGTTCTCCAGCGCCACGCTGTGGTAGTCCGTAAGCCGGCTGGGCCAGCCATGGACCGAAACGCATTTGGCAACCAGGGCCGCCACACCCCAGGCAGGGTTCAGCCACAAGGGAGCAGTCTCGCTAAAGAACACGGAACGCGGGGGCGCGTCCTGACCAATACGGGGGCGCGCCAACACGCCATTTAGCGCGGGACACAGCCAGCCGGCGCCGCTTTCCTTGCGCAGGTTGCGCCATTTGGCGAATCCCGCATCTTCCAGAAAATTCTTGATGTAGGGAACCTTGCCCAGCTCGCTCCAGTCCTGCAGACGGAAAAACTGCGCCCCAATACCTACCAGCGTGGGCGTGAGCAATGTGTCGGCAAATCCCGCCAACCGGCGCGCAGTCTCGATACGCTGGGGTGCGCTGTCCAGCCAGGCGTCTGCCACCACCAGATTGGGCAGTTCGCCGGCAAGGTCGTCCACCATGCCTTCCAGGGTGTCAATCCAACCGTTTTCAGTCGTATTCAATGATGCCAGCTCCAGATGGATGCCAGAGCCTTCCTTGATATCGGCCTGCTTGAGCACAAGCTCCACCCCGCGCCAGGCAGATTCAAAGGTTCGAAACTCGGGAGAATCATACACGGCCTGCAGCACGCCAGCCATGAGCCCTTCCACCTGGGCCAGCAAGCCGGCAATCCCTTTGCCGCCGGAACTTCCGGAGCCTGAACTGCTCGAAGAGGCAACCATGGACAAAATGTCGTCCACGGCGGAGTCATCGCCACCAGCAGCGCCCCCGCCTGTACCGTCTGCATCCAGCGCGGCATAGTCCAACGGAAGATTGGGGCATTTGCTGCGTAGGCTGCTGGCCACCTGTTGCGGGGGCGGACCTGACGTCCTGGCTTCCTGCAGCAAGGTACGCGCTTCGTGCAGCTCCAACAGATAAGGGCTGGTGGTGGCGAGATTTTCAGGCCGCAAATCCCGCAAGGAACGCGGCGCCACAGTAACCCAGGCATCCGGGCAGTACGCCTTGGGCACTTCGATGCGTAGCGTAGGGGCAAAGGCTGCAAACGCATCATCCAAAGTTGTACGGTCCACCTGTATACGACGCAGGGAAGCGCCTTCACCTGCTGCGGGCGCAAAAGGTCCTACAGCCAGAATAACAAAAGGGACGTCCTCGAATTGCTGCGACTGAGCCATGAATGCCTCCAGAGCGTAGCGCCGGCGCACTTTCTGGACACGGGGAAATGTCCCAGGCCGACTATGTTTTCGCACTCTTTCTCACGCATTTTGGCTGTTTGCGCAAGCGCACAAGGCAAATTTCATTGCGGCGCCCCTGCATTGCACTTTGCTTTTTTTCCAATTCTCGTACACTATTACTGCAAATAACCAGGGAGCATCACGAAAACGTGCGCACAGCCATCACTGCCCATTGCCATAACTCTGTAAGGTTCACGCTGTTGCGATTTGCGCTACTGCTGTTATTTGTGGCGTTTATGCTCTCGTGCGCCCGCCCTCCAGCAAAAACACCGGATGAGAAAGCCCCACCGGTATCCTACACCATGCTGCAAGGTTTTCCGAACAAGGACAGTCTGCAGCCCGAACCCCCGAGCAAAACCCTGGAAGCCACGGTATGCATGAACGTGGTTGATGCCGGGGGCAAAAACCTGGATGAAATGCAGCAGTATCTGCATAGCAGGGCGCAGGACGTAATGCTCTGCAAAACGCTGGACGATCCCTATCTCTCAAAGGAATTATTCGCCAAGGGAGATGCGCTGCCCAAAGACCTGCGCACCCAGGGCACAAATTGTCTGCGCATCACCAACGAACGCTACTACAATGGAAAAGAGCTTGGTGAGCTTTGTGTCCAGACACAGGGCACCCTCATAGACCACGGGTGCGAAAAACTGCACCGCGTCATGGCCACCCACTCAGCCTGCGCCAGTCAAAAGGGCACAGACCTGGGGAAGTTGAAATCACTGGCGGAACAAAGAGCCCTGCGGGAAATCCTTGCCAAGGAACATCCCGACCTGGCCGATGCGCCCCTTGAGGATCTGAAGCGACTGCTTTCCAAATTTACCGTTGTCACCAGCAAGAATGACCAGGCCTCCAATACAGCCTGTGTGCAGGTGCAGGCCGTATACACGCCCATGGCCGCGGCGTTTTATAAAAGCGCCCTCACCGCCCAGGCGGAGGCCAAGGAGCTTGCGCAAAAGAAAAAAGCCAAAGAGTCTGGATCACTCATCTTTTTTCTGGACCTGAAAGACTATGATGTAGGCGACCTGCTGCCAATATACGGTGACGCCATTGCCGTGGTTCAGGACATTACCGGCACCAGGGTTCTGGGGTTGAACGGAGCCACGGACGGGGAAGCCCTCATCGCCAACCTGGTTCCAAAGGACAGTAGCGCTCCACCAACGACTGTCGCCACGCCTTCCTCTTCCACAAAGCCAGCTGCGACCACGCCCCCAGACGACGGCGCAAAAAAGAGCACTCCGACTAACGACGCCACGCCGACCAGTGGCGACAATTCCGGCAATGCTACCGGCGATGCCACCGCTGCAAGCGCTTCGTCTTCCAGCGATGCTTCCAACGCGGCGTCCCAGACGACCGCCCCCAAGGCTTCGCCGGAAACGGCCCAGAACACATCCCAGAACACATCCCAGGACACGTCCCAGGATACGTCCCAAAACGCGTCCCCAGAAACATCCAAAGGCGCGTCTCCAGAGGCGTCTCCAGAGGCACCCCCAAAGGGGCCCCAAGAAACGGCGCCCTCTTCCTCCCAAGCGGCCGCCGCCACAACGCAGCAGTCCGACGCAGCCACTGCTGCAACCGCAAAGGGGCAGGATACGCAGGCTCCGGCCACCGATGACGCGCAGTCTACCGCGCAAACAGCGCCCCAGGACGCCCCACAGACAGACTCTCAACCAGCACAGCAAGCTGCCTCACAGCCGACACAGCAAGCTGCCTCCCAACCAACACAGCAAACTGATTCGCAGCCGACACAGCAAACTGATTCGCAGCCGACACAGCAAACTGATTCGCAGCCGACACAGCAAACTGATTCGCAGCCGACGCAGCCAGGGGCTTCGCAGACTACGCAGCAAGCATCAGAGAAGCAGACTTCCCAGGCTGCTGCGCAGCCGCAGGACAAGACCACGGCGCAACCGCCGGCCAAGAAGATGGTGCATAAGGAACTGCCGCAGACCGTGGTGCTGGCCGAGCAAAAGATAATGGCCTTCACCATGACAGTCCGTCTCACCGGAGGCTTTCCCCTGCTTGCCAAACCGGACCCCAAGAATTTTTCCGGCGGTGTGGAGCCCCTGACAACTGGAGACAAGCTCGAAATCATGGAAGTGAGCTACGCAAACTACCTCCGCGAAAAGGTGGAGCTGACCCTCAGCCGCAAGCTGGATGGCAGCTACCAGGTTGTTTTCCACCTCGGGGGGCTCTCCACCAATCCCATGCCGATCAGCAAACCTGACGCCCCCCATACCTATAAATTCGTGCACGGAGCGGGGGCAACCATGTTTTATTTTGATGACGAGTTCGTCAAGACTGTGCCTTCCCCTGGCCAGGGCCTAGTGAGCGTCAGCTTCCCCTTTACAGGCGCAACAAAGCTTTACGAACTCCAGGTGCAACAGGATTTGACGCCGCAAGTCCCGCCTTCCAACGCTTCTGGGAAGACAGGCAAAACATCCAAAAAGAAATCAGGAAAGCAGAAGGGGAAAACTGATACGGCTTCGCCTCCCAAGAAAGACGGCAGCAGTCCAAGCCAGGGGGCAGGACCCAGCCAATCTAGTCAATCTGGCATTACAGGGCAGGACGTGGAGAACGCCATCGAATCACCCCACACCCCCACGCCTTCTTCTGACAAAGACCAGGAATCCAATGCCCTGGACATGTTCAACCCCCTCAACACCTTGGAACTTCCCGAGGTTTATGGACAGCCCCCAAGACATCTCTGCTGACAATTTGGAGACATTTCCGATGCGCATACACCTCGCCCTTATACTCTGCCTGGTTCTTCCATTAGGAGGCTGCTCTTTTGGCAGTGGTGCAGCGGATTCGGGAACTGACGCCCCCAAAAAAGCGGGGCAAGAAGCCTCGCAACAGGTTATTGCACCGCCTGCCGCTGGGCAAACACCACAACAATCCGGGCCTGCAGGCAAAACCCTGCCCCCGAATCAATCTGCGCAGCAGCCTGCAGCCGCAAAGGCCCAGACCGACAAGACCGGCAAGACCGACAGCCCGGAAAAAAGCGGCGCGGCATTGTGCGGGCCGGATATTCCCCCTGCACCTTCCAGCGGCCAGGAGGCCGGAGCCACTACAGGCGCCAACAACAAAGACACCTGGCGTGATCCCACCATGCCGGAAAAAACAAGTACGACGTCCCCTTACAATGACAAACGGCCTGGCAATGCGCCTGCCCCAGAAAACCAGGCGCAGCCTGCAGCAAATACGCAAACCAAGGCCGCCCTCCCGCAAGAAAAAAAGCAGGACGACAGTGCCGCGGGCTTGCTGCCGGGAAAACCGGGAGTGAGCGAAACAGAGCAGGCAAAGACCCAAAAAGGGGCGCAAACCGAGCAACAAGCACCTGCGCAACAGGACGCCAAGGACGGCCAGCAGGCAAACGGCAATGCCGCTGCCCAGGACGATGGACAGCAAAAAGAGCAAACGGACGGACTTGCCTCCGAAGAGGACTCCACGTACCGCTCCCCTTTTTCTTTGTATCCTTCCCGTGGTTTTTCCGTGAAAAGGGGTGCTCTTTCCAAGGAAACCAAACTGCCCTCCCCGGACAATATGGTGGTGGATGCCCAGGCATGCGACTTCATTGCCCAGCAACAGCCCGGCAAAAAAGGTGGCGATATCGAGGCCATCAAGAAGTCGCTGCTGGAAAAAGCCCGCTCAGACGCCGCTTATCTGCTCTTCACCCGCTTTTACTCCGGCCAAACGCAACTCGGCCTGCAAGGGCAGCTTCCCCTGCCATATCAGGAAGCCGTTGCCGACCGGGTTCAGTTCAAGGGGGATCCTACCTATTATAATGGAGATGTTTTTGGCGAACTCTGCGTAAGGGTGCAGGCCACCCTTCCCCCGGAGACGTTTGAAGTCGTCTCCCCTGTGGTGGCCACGCTGGAAAATTTCTGTCTCCAGCAAGGGGGGCTCGCCGAGGGCGCCCTGATGGGCAAGGCAACTTCCGTAGCGCTGGACCGGATCATCCAGAACCTGGCGCCTGGCGCTGTCCCCCCGCCCGAATTTCGGCAGGAATTGCTGAATGAAGCCAAGGTCAACGGACGCCTGGGTGGGCCGGGCAACAACACCTATTGTCTGAATATGCGCGTAGAAGTCTCGCCCTTGGAGCTGAGCGTCTACACGCCAAAACCCAAGACCGAACGCAGTGAACAGGCAGACATCCCCGACACTCTTGCCGCCAACGCGCACCCTGATTTTTCTTTGGACCTTTCCGCTTTCGCCCCTGGCGATATCGTGAGCAAATACGGCCCCAATCTGACGGTTTACAAGGACGTGAATGGTAAAAGCCTTGGCACCATCAGCCAAAAGGCCGGGCTTGCATCCATTCCTGTGACCGCTGGCCAGGACTTTGCCCTGCGTGTTCTGGTGCAAAAAGCTTCGGATTATGACTTTCTGCACAGTGAGTCGGTGCAGCTCTTCCGTCTGCACTTTGACAACAAGGCGTGGGAGCAAGCCACATTTGTGATGTCCCTGGACGACAACAACAACCCCGTGGCCAAATTTGTCACACGCACCAGTTCCTCTGACACGTTCCCCTGGACCAATGCAGCCAATTTCAACGACTGCTACCTGGTAAAACAGGGCAACCAGATAAAATTCTTTTTCAACGGAGTGTTTGTGCTCACCTACCCGACCAAAGGCGGAGCGCTGACCGAAGTGCTGGTGCCGCTGCAATGGAACGAGCGGCTCTACAACGTAATCGTCACGAATCCGTAAAATCAGCGTCGCAATACCCGGTAAATGACGCTACATCCTTTACAATGAGCTGGCTAATGGCTTATCCGTAAAAATAGAATATGAAGCGCCCCTTTCTCTTGGGGCCGGATACAAAACAACAGCTATGATACGAAAAATACTGCTCCTCGCGCTCATCGTCATTTTTGTGGCTTTAAGCGTTACGTTGTACAACCAGTACGAAATCATCCCGAATTCCAACGTTGAGGATTTGGGGACCTCCCAACGTGAAGCAGAAAAGCTTACGCGCGCCTGGACAGCAGATGAGCGTCAGGCGCTCAATGTAAAGATTCCCCCTGCGCCTAAAGAGGAAGAGCAGTCCAAAGACGAGCCACAGGAGCAGGCCTCACAGGATCAAGATGAGCCAGTGACAGAGCAACCTGCTGCGACAGACGCATCCACTGAGGAAAGCGCCACTCCTCCCGAAACAGCTGCAGCACCTGACGCGTCACCTGATGCGTCACCTGACACAAAGGGGGACGCAACGCCCCAGGCAGGCCCCGCCAAACCTGATACCCAGGCAAAAAACGAGGCCGACACGATTCTTGGTGAGCCTGAACTGACACCTCCTCTGCCCGACCAGCAAGACAAGCCCGAGGCCCCTGCTACGCAAGCAAGCAGGGAAGATCCGGAGGAAATGAGCAAGGCCGAAAAAGCCCTCAGACGCAGCGGAGGGTGGGCCATGGATCAAACGCGCCGGGCCGACAGCATGGTGAATGACGTAGAGCAGGAGCTGGATCAGGAAAAAGACACCGGCGAACGCATGAAGTTGACGCGCAAGGATGAAATCGATCCCAAAAGTCGCGTCGATGAACTTGTGACCCAGATAGAAAAGCGCTCCTTGAAAAAGGTGGAAGAAGCCGATGCGCCCAAACCGCAAAAGGTTGCAGAGGCTCCCGAACCGGCTCCGGAGCCCAAGCCCAAGAAGCGCAAATTACCGCAAAACAACGTTTCCGACATAACATTAACATCGGACGCCCAGGCGGTATTCATCACCATCAATACGGATAAGCCCATCTGGCAGTACACCTATTTCCAGATGCGCAACCCCAGGCGCTTCGTTCTGGATTTACATGGCGAATACGAACGCCCGGCAGCGATTAAAAAGGTGCCGCCCAATGCCATGGTGAAGGATATGCGCACCGGACTGCACACGACAAAGCTGCGCGTGGTGGCGGATTTACTGCCCGAGCCAACAATTGTTGCGCGTGTGGAAAAACGTTCTGACAAGACTCTTGTGATAGAACTGCGGCCAAAGCAGTAGCAACCATTTGCAATGAGAACACAAGCCCGACAAGGATCCGATTCATGACCCTGTCTGCCGTCGACTTTTCTGACATCTCCGTTGCCGCCAAATTCCGCGGCTTCGAACTGAAGATGGAAGCGCACAGCCTTTTGCCCATCGTCATCAACATATTCAAGCACTACTACACTAAGCTTTTGCAGGGCGATACGGGCAAACTCCGCGAGGAAGACATCCTCCCCGTGGATACAGAAGACGTGCGCCACTACGACGACATCGGCAGTTACCGGCAAGCTGGGGAGCGCGCCCTCAGACAAACCGTGATGATCAAACTCAACGGGGGGCTGGGCACCAGCATGGGCCTGGAAAAGGCCAAATCGCTCATCACCCTCAAAGATGACATGACCTTCCTGGATATCATCCTGGGGCAGGTGCGCCACATGCGAGATAAATACGACACCTCGCTGCCTTTGGTGCTGATGAACAGCTTCAAGACCCACGTGGACACCATGCTCCACGTTGAAAATTTCGATAACGGACCGGCCGGCATTCCCACGGCGTTTGTGCAGAACCGCTTTCCAAAGGTGCTGCAGGAGAACCTCTCTCCCGCCAACTGGCCGGACAATCCCGAACTGGAATGGAATCCACCGGGACATGGCGACATTTACTCCGCCCTGGTCTCTTCCGGACTTCTGGACAAGCTGTTGCGCAAAGGGTTCATCTACGCCTTTGTCTCCAACTCGGACAATCTTGGCGCAGTCATGGACCCGGCCATTCTCGGCTTCATGGCTCAGGAGCGGCTGGAGTTCCTCATGGAAGTGGCCCGCCGCACCCCCTCCGACCGCAAAGGGGGGCACTTGGCCAAGCTCGCCCATTCCGACCGGCTTACCCTGCGTGAAGTCGCGCAGTGCCCGGACGAGGACATGGCCAGCTTCACGGATATCGAGCGCCACCAGTTCTTCAATACCAACTCGCTCTGGATAGACCTGCGCGCCCTGGAACAGGTGTTTTTGCAGCACCATATGATGCCGCTCGACCTCATCGTGAATCCCAAGACCCTCGACCCCCGCAGTCCTGAATCTCCAAAGGTTTACCAGATAGAAACCGCCATGGGCGCAGCCATTTCTGCCTTTGAACGCTCTGCCGCCATAGAGGTACCGCGCACGCGCTTCGCCCCTGTCAAGACAACGAACGACCTGCTGTTGGTGCAGTCTGATTGCTATGTGCGCAACGAGGACGACACGCTCACCCCCACGCCGGAGCGTACGCGCCCCATGCCCCAAATCCAGCTCGACTCCAAGTATTTCAAAAAGATCGACGACTTTCAGCAGCGTTTTGCCGCCGGACCACCATCCCTTGTAGACTGTGACAGCCTGGAAGTGGTGGGCGACGTATGGTTTGGCGCCAATGTCGCCCTGCGCGGCGACGTGCGTATTTCCGCCGACAGCAACACGTCAATTCCCGACGGCGCCACACTGGAAGGCGAGGTTGAACTCGCCACGGCGTAATCCGCAGCGCAAGCGCATTTTCGCTTTGCATCAAGGCACCCCCTGCAACAATGTAAGATTGCTGCAGCATATTGCATAAGAGCATGCATACCTTGCGAGGGTTGTTTTGCTCGAACCAAAAGCCCACAGCGAGCGCACCATGACTACGCAAACCACATATCCGCTCTACATTCCTCCTTTTGATCTGCACCTTTTCAACGAAGGGCGACACTGGGATATCTACCGTATCCTGGGCGCTCACCCCTGGGAACAGGACGGGAAAAGCGGCTATCGTTTCGCTGTCTGGGCGCCTAACGCCAAGGAAATACACCTTACCGGAGAGTGCAACGACTGGCGCTGGGGCGAGTTGCCCCTGTATCCTGTTGGCACTTCGGGCATCTGGGGCGCTTTTGTTCCCGGTATTGAAAAAGGGCAATTGTATAAGCTAGGCATCAAACAGCAATCGGGACGCATAGTTTACAAAACCGACCCGTTCGCACTTTTTGCAGAGGTGCGCCCCGGCATTGCTTCCCGCACATGGGACCTGGACAACTATACCTGGCAGGACGAAGAATGGATGCAGGCGCGCCGTAAACATGGGCTCCCCCTGGAGCGCCCCGTCAGTATCTATGAAGTGCATGCCGGCTCCTGGCGACGCAAGAACAGCGGTGCAGGCTTCCTCTCCTGGGACGAGCTCGCTGAACAACTCATACCCTATGTTCTGGAGCTCGGCTTCACCCACATCCAGTTCATGCCCCTGGCAGAGCACCCCTTGGATGAAAGCTGGGGCTACCAGGTAACGCATTTTTTCGCCCCCACCTCTCGATTCGGTACGCCGGAAGAATTCAAAAGATTTGTGGACCGTTGCCACCAGGCTGGGCTGGGCGTGCTGCTGGACTGGGTGCCAGGGCATTTTCCCAAGGACGAATGGTGTCTGGGGCGCTTTGATGGCTCCGCCCTGTTCGAACATGCAGACCCGCGTCAGGGCGAACATCCGGACTGGGGAACGTATATCTTCAACTATAGCCGCCATGAAGTCCGTGGCTTCCTCTTTTCCAACGCCCTTTACTGGCTCAAAGAATTCCATAACGACGGCCTGCGCATCGACGCCGTGGCTTCCATGCTCTACCTGGATTATTCGCGCAACGAGGGCGAATGGGTCCCAAATGCCTTCGGCGGCAAGGAAAACATAGAGGCCATCGACTTTCTCAAAGACCTGAACAAGGCCGTGCACGGCATCTACCCTGGCGCCATAATGGTGGCGGAAGAATCCACGGCCTGGCCCGGTGTCTCGCGCCCCTTATATACGGGGGGGCTGGGCTTCACGTTCAAATGGAACATGGGGTGGATGCACGACACCCTGGAATATTTCAGTAAAGACCCCATCCACCGCGGTTACCACCACAATAACCTGACCTTCTCCATGCTTTACGCCTTCAGTGAGAATTTCGTTCTGCCCCTTTCCCATGACGAAGTGGTGCATGGTAAACGCTCGCTATTGTCCAGAATGCCCGGCGACATGTGGCAGCAAATGGCCAACTTGCGGGCCCTGCTCGCTTACCAGTGGGCCCACCCTGGCAAAAAACTCCTTTTCATGGGGGGCGAGTTCGGCCAGTGGAACGAATGGAATTCCCAGGCCGAACTGGACTGGTCCTTGCTCGAATTTTCCCAGCACCAAGGCATCATGGCCATGGTGCGCGAGCTGAACCGAATGCAGAGTGCTTACCCTGCCTTATACGCCTGCGACCATGACTGGACAGGCTTCGAATGGGTGGATTTCACCGACCATGAAGCCTCGGTCATCAGTTTTATGCGCAAGGCCTCGGGCCACCCCTCCATGCTTTGGGTCTTCAACTTCACTCCTGTTAAACGCGAGATATACAGCGTGGGGTGCCCTTCCCCCGGAGACTGGCTGGAAGTCTTCAATTCCGATTCCAAAATGTTTGGCGGCAGTGATGTCGGTAATGCAGGTCGGGTTGCAGCACGCCAGGCAGATTTAGGTTCATGGCCATACCGCCTGGAATTGACACTGCCCCCCCTTGGCGTTCTGGCCTTTATGCCTGAAGCTAGCTGACCCGGCGCAAGCAACCTGACACCCCAGGGGCGGGCGTTGCAGCATCGGGGATGCCGCAGCGACAATCCCCACATATTCACCTCCGTCTCGGAACTGTAATAAGCCGCCCTTACCATTGGCAGCGAACTGTGCTATTACGTCTAGCTGGAAAGGCAGGCGCACGTTCTCCGCAGCCATTCTGAAGCGAGGTTTATTCATGCTCATTGGACCATACAAAACAGGGTACGAACGCTACTTTTTCACCCTCTGGGCGCCAAAAGCACGGGCGGTCAAGCTGGAGTTGCTTAAACACCCTGACAATACACCCCCAAAAGATCCTTACGACTTCACAGTGCGTGAAGCATTGCCCATGGCCAGCCGCGACCACGGGTATTTCACCGTGGAAGCCCAGGGGCTCAAAAACGGCGATCTTTACCGATTCAACCTCGACGGCAAGACCATCCGGGCCGACCCGGCTTCCCATTATCAACCCTATGACGTGCATGGTCCCTCGGCGCTGGTGGATCATGAAGCCTTCACCTGGCAATGCCAACACTTTGCGCCCAAGCCATTGAACCAAAGCGTTATCTACGAGTTGCACATCGGCACCTTTACTCCCCAGGGGACCTTTGACGCAGCCATTGAACGCCTGGACGATCTGGCGCGCCTGGGTGTCACCACCCTGGAGATCATGCCCGTCTCCCAGTTTCCGGGCTCGCGCAACTGGGGCTATGACGGTGTCTACCCGTATGCAACGCAGCACAGCTACGGCGGCCCTGAAGGCTTCAAACGCCTTATATCGGCCTGTCATGAGCGCGGGTTGTCCGTGATTCTGGACGTGGTCTACAATCACCTGGGCCCTGAGGGGAATTACCTGCGGGATTTTGCCCCCTACTTTACTAACGCGTACAAAACGCCCTGGGGCGAGGCCCTGAATTTTGACGGTCCCCATAGCGACGGCGTGCGGGAATTCTTCATTCAAAACGCGCTTTTCTGGCTGCGCGAGTACCACATAGACGGTTTGCGCCTGGACGCTACCCATGCCATTTTTGACGAGCGCCCCGTACATCTGCTGGCGGAGCTGACTGCGGCCGTGCGCAAGTTCGAAAAGAACGAAGGCCGCTCCACGGTGCTGATAGCGGAAAGTGATCGCAACGATCCAAAGCTGGTTCTTGCCCGCGGGCTGGGTGGATACGGACTGGACGCCGTATGGAGCGACGACTTTCACCATGCGGTGCACGCCCTGCTGACGGGAGAGCGCCATGGCTACTATCAAGACTACGGCGAGATGGAGGACATAGCCAGGGCTGTCCGCTTCGGCTTCGGCTATCAGGGCGAATATTCCCCTTTCCGCAAACACCGCTATGGAGCTGATGCGTCTCTGGTGCCGGGTGAGGCGCATATCTTTTGCATCCAGAACCATGACCAGACCGGCAACCGCATGCTCGGCGATAGGTTCTCGGCCCTGCTCCCCCTGGAGGCGCAAAAGGCGGCGGCGGCATTGCTGCTTTTTGCTCCCGGAACACCAATGCTTTTCATGGGTGAAGAGTATAGCGAAACCGCGCCGTTTCTCTATTTCATCTCCCACCATGACCAGGGGCTGGTAGACGCAGTGCGCAAAGGGCGCAAGCGCGAGTTCAAACACTTTTCCTGGAAAGGAGAAGCACCTGACCCCCAGGATGCGACAACCATGCGTAAATCCACCCTGAATTGGGAGCAGCGCAAAATGCCCGGCCACAAGGAACTGCTGGATTTCTACACCACATGCCTGCGCCTGCGCAGAGAACTGCCCGCGCTTTCAAGCGGTCTCAAACCTGCGACACTTGCCTGGCCCGGCAACAAATCAAAAACCCTCGCACTGAGACGCAGCATGGACGGCGTCCACGCCCTCGGGCTCTTCAACCTGGACAATGCATCCGGGCACGATATGAACCTGGACCTCTACAATGGAGGGGGCACATGGCAAAAACAACTCGATTCCAGCGACGCAACCTTCGGCGGCCCGGGCACACAACTGCCCGAAACGGCGCAGGGAGTTGTGACACTGCCGCCCTTGAGCGCTGTGCTATACACACTAGAGGAGAGAATGTGACGAAATACATTTGTATTCATGGACATTTTTATCAACCCCCGCGTGAAAACCCCTGGCTGGAGGAAGTGGAGCTGCAGGACTCGGCCGCGCCGTACCATGACTGGAACGAACGCATTACCGCCGAATGTTACGGCCCCAACACCTGCTCACGCATCCTGGACGATGAACAACGCATCATCGACATCATCAATAACTACACCAGGATGAGTTTCAACTTCGGCCCCACCCTGCTTTCCTGGATGGAGCGCCACCAGCCTGAAGTCTATGCGGCGATCATCGAAGCCGACAAACTCAGCCGCAAATATTTCGAGGGGCATGGCTCGGCCATTGCCCAGGTTTACAACCACATGATCATGCCCCTGGCCAACCGTAGAGACAAACAGACCCAGGCGGCATGGGGCATAGAGGATTTTCACAAAAGATTCGGCCGCGATCCGGAAGGCATTTGGCTGCCGGAGACCGCTGTGGATACCGAGACCCTGGAAGTGATCGCCGAAATGGGCATTAAATACACGATCCTGGCGCCCCGCCAGGCATCCCGTGTGCGGCGCATAGAAAAGGGCAACGCAGGAGAATGGCTGGATGTGAGTGGCTCCAATGTGGACCCGACCACCCCGTACCGCTGCACCCTGCCTTCAGGGCGCACCATTACGCTCTTTTTCTATGACGGCCCCATCTCCCAGGACCTGGCGTTTGGCGACATGCTGCAAAGCGGCGAGGCCTTCAAATCCCGGCTCATGGCCGCCTTTACGGATGACGGCCGCGACTGGCCCCAGCTTGTGCACCTGGCCACGGACGGTGAAACTTACGGCCATCACCACTCTTCCGGTGAAATGGCTCTTTCCTGGGCCTTTTCCCTCGTAGAAAACGACCCAGAAGTGGAGCTCATCAATTACGGCCTGTACCTGGCCAAACACCCCCCGAAATTCGAGGCTGAGTTCTTTGACAATTCCTCCTGGAGCTGCATCCATGGCGTAGAGCGCTGGAAAAGCGACTGCGGGTGCAACTCCGGCATGCGACAGGGGTGGACACAGGCCTGGCGCACACCGCTGCGCGAGGCAGTGAACTGGCTGGGGTTAAAGCTGGCGAATGTGTTTGAAGAGTACGCGCCATCCTATTTTAGCGACCCCTGGAAAGCGCGGGAAGACTACATCAATGTCATGCTCGACCGCAGCTCGGAAGAGGTGGGCCGCTTCATGAACCGGCACGCCACAAACCAGCTGACTCCCCAGGAAACCATCCTGGCCATAAAGCTGCTTGAAATGCAGCGTTTTGGACAGCTTATCTACACAAGTTGCGGTTGGTTCTTTGATGAAATTTCGGGCATTGAGACGGTCCAGATTCTCCAGTACGCAGTCCGCGCCATCCAACTGGCGGAAGAGCTGAGCGGTAATTTTCTGGAGGAGGATTTCCTCACTATCCTGGAAAAGGCTCCCAGCAACGTGCTGCCAAACGGCGCGGAAGCCTATCGCCGGCATGCAAAACCCGCCAAGGTGGACCTGCTGCGCGTCGCTGCCCACTACGCCATTACTTCGCTCTTTCAGGAGCATCCCGAAGAATACGACTTTGCCAGCTACCAGATGGTTTCGGAAATCAACAACAAGGTCACTGCCGGCCGCTCGAATCTTATAACGGGCAAGGCGCGCATGACGTCGCTCATTACGCGCGAACATTCCGTGGTTCAATTTGCGGTGCTGCACCCTGGCGACCACAATGTCACCTGCGGGGTCAGCTTTTTTGTGGACCTTGAAAGCTACCGCTCCATGGAGCAGGACCTGCGCGCATCCTTTGAACGCGGCGACATCACAGACTCCATCCGCCTGATGGACGAGCATTTCGGCAGAAACACCTTTTCCATCTGGCACCTGTTCCGCGATGAACAGCGCATGGTGGTGGACGAGGTGCTGGAGCCGGCCTACTCCATGGCGGAAGCCAGCTATCGCCAGATTTACGAAAGCAACTACACCATTCTCAACTTTTTGGACCACTTGCATATTCCACCGCCAAGCCACTTCATGGACGCTGCGCGCTACGTGGTGAACAACGACCTGAAGCGCCTCTTTGACAATACGGACATCGACCTTCAGGTGCTGGACGCGCTGATAGGCGAAGCAAACAAGTGGCATCTGGTTCTGGACAGCCAGACCCTTGGCTTCAAGGCCGCAGGGTGGATCAACCGCAGCATGGAGGATATTGCAGGGCATCCTTTGAACCCCGAGCGCATCGAAGCCATTCGACAGGTGCTCGAACATTTACGACCTTTGCCCCTGGGCATGCACCACTGGAAAGCACAGAATATCTATTTCACCATGTGGAAAAAACATTTTGTACACATGCAGCAGCAGGCGGAAAAAGGCTCACCTGAAGCGACCGCCCTGCTGGAAAGCTTCTCCGCCCTGGGCGATCTTTTGAACGTGAGGTTGCGATGACAGCGCCACTCAGTACGTACCGACTGCAATTCACACCGGATTTTGACTTTGAAAAATGCACTGAAATAGCGCCTTATCTGGCCCGTCTTGGTGTGGAGCAGATTTATGCTTCCCCAATTTTCCAGGCCCGCCCCGGCTCTGAACACGGGTATGATGTGTGCGACCCGACGGCCATCAACCCTGAGCTTGGCGGTCGGGAAGGCTTTGAAGCCTGTATCCGCGCCATCAGAAAACAGGGCCTGGGGTGGCTGCAGGATGTGGTGCCCAACCACATGGCTGTGACGGGCAACAACGCCTGGCTTGTGGATGTGCTTGAAAGCGGCGAAGCATCACGCTTTTACGATTTCTTTGACATAGACTGGGACCACCCCCTTGAAAGCATCCAGGGGCGCATGCTGGCCCCTTTTCTCGGCGGCTTCTATGGCGATACCCTGGAAAAAGGGGAAATCCGCCTTGGCTTCGATGAAAACGGCTTCTACTTCAGCTACTACGACCTGCGTTTTCCTGTCCGGCTGGCATCGTACGAGCGTATTCTTACCCACGGGCTGGAGCGCTTACGAAACGAGCTGGGGCGTGAGGACACGGACTATATCAAGCTTCTGGGCATTCTCTACACAGTAAAAGGCCTGCCCCAGGAGCAGGCGCAGCAAGAGCGCCACTACCAGATTCATTTCATCAAGCGCATGCTCCATGAACTGTACTCCACCAGCGATTCCGTGCGCCACTTCATAGATGCGGGGCTGGCCGCCTTCAATGGCGAACAGGCAGACATTCCTGAATCCGACACAAACGGGGGCAAGTCGCAACGCTACGATCTGCTGAACCAGTTGCTAAGCGAGCAGTTGTTCCGTCTTTCTTTCTGGAAAGTTGCAGGAGAAGAAATCAATTACCGCCGTTTCTTCAGCATCAACGATTTGATCTCCCTGCGTGTTGAAGAAGAAAAGGTCTTTGAAAAAACCCATGAACTGATTCTCGAATATATTGCCGACGGCTCCTTTGACGGACTGCGCGTGGACCATATCGACGGACTGTATGATCCTTCCACCTATTGCAAACGGCTGCGTGAAAACGCCCCCGACGCGTACCTGGTGGTGGAGAAAATCCTCATGGATGAAGAGCCCTTGCCATCGTTCTGGCCGATTCAGGGCACGACGGGGTATGACTTCACTGCAGCGGCCTGCAACCTGTTCGTTCCCCAGGAAAACGAAAAGGCAATCGACGACATCTACGTTTCGTTCATTGGGCAGCGTCGCTCCCTGGCCAAACTGGTGGCGCGCAACAAGCGCAAGATAATCGAACGCCACATGGCGGGGGATGTGGAAAACCTTGCGCGGCTGGTGAACCGCGTCTCCAGCCGGGACCGCCGCGGATTCGACATAACCCTGCTTTCCCTGAAACGCGCCATTACGGAACTGCTGGTCAACTTTCCGGTATACCGCACCTACATTTCGCATGACGCCTTCCGCCCCGCAGATCTGAGCTACATCCGCTCTGCAGTGCGGCAGACACGGCGCAAGAACCCCGAGCTTTCCTCCGAGCTGGATTTTCTCGAGCGATTTCTGATCCTGGATTTTGATGAAAGCATCAGCGAAGAGGATCGCCGCCTCTGGATTCAGTTTGTCATGCGCTTTCAGCAATATACGGGGCCGCTCATGGCCAAGGGCGTGGAAGACACTACCCTGTATGTCATGAATCGTCTTTTGTGCCTTAACGAGGTGGGCAGTGAAGCCTCTGTCTTTGGCCTTGCGCCCGAAGCAGTGCATACGTTTCTGCAGGAGCGCGGCAAGCTCTGGCCGCACACCATGAATGCAACCGCCACCCATGATACAAAACGAGGCGAAGATGCCCGTCTGCGGCTGGCGGCCCTGGCTGAAATACCCGACGAGTACCAGGCAGCGCTCAGACGCTTCAACAAAATCAACGCTCGCAAGCGGCGCACCGTGCAAAACGGGGGGGACCCCGTAGCACCTACGCGCAATGATGAATTCTTCCTGTATCAGACATTGCTGGCGACCTGGCCGGCCGATTCCAAGGACGAAGACGAGAGAATATCCTATCCCGGCCGCATCCGTGACTACATGATAAAGGCCGTGCGTGAAGGCAAGGAAAGCTCGGGCTGGATTTCGCCCAACGAAGAATACGAAGAGGCTTTGTTGCGTTTCGTGGACGCCATTCTCAAACCGGGGCGCAATGCATTTCTCCGCGAGTTCGAACCCTTGCAGCAAAAAACAACCCGACTGGGCATGCTCTATTCATTGGGGCAATTGCTCCTCAAGCTCACGGCGCCAGGTGTTCCGGACATTTACCAGGGCACCGAATACTGGGATCTTTCTCTTGTAGATCCAGACAACAGGCGACCCGTGGATTTTGCCGCCCGGGACAAAAATCTCCAGGACATGGAGCAATCGTTTGCTACCGATCCAGAAAAACTGCTGGCCTCGTTGCTGGCGACGCCGGAAGATGGAAAGATCAAGCTCTTCACCCTCTGGCGCGGGCTGGCTGCTCGTAATGCCAATCCATTGATCTTTCGTCATGGCGAGTATGCGCCCCTGGGCTTCAGCGGCGCGCGTGCCGGCCATCTTTTCGGCTTCACAAGAACCTTTGAGGGGCAGTCCTGCGCCACTATTTTTCCCAGAAAAGCAGCGCACTTGATGCAAGATGGCTTCCCCCTGGACAAAATATGGCAAGACACCTACTGCGAACTGCCCCTGGAAAAAGGGGCCAGCCTACAGAACATCTTCACTGGGGAAACATTCACCCCCCGCGAGCCAGGAGGGCCGATACCCGTTGCCTCCCTGCTCAAACATTTTCCTGTGGCCTTGTGCATCACTACGCCACCGGCAAAATAGCTTTTGAAAAGGAATTGTAAAACGGTGGGTTAGGGAGATACTGCAAAATTGTAGCCTTGACATGAGGACATATCTTTTCCAAACTCCCCCCTGCCGTTTCACTATGATTCCTCTGAGACCCTATACTTGTGCCGCGGCTGCAAATCTGATGACAGGATGCGGCACCTGACGGGCCTGGCCCGTTGTGGCGGAAATGTTTCTAGTACATGAAGGAGTGCGGCTGCTTGCCGCTAACCTCCCCAACAGACAACACAAGAACGAGGAAGCGCCATGAGCGATCAGAAAGAGACGCAAAACGCCCCCCAGCAGCCACCACTGGATTTAAGCTTTGTTCGCACAAGCAAAAGCATTGCGAACACCTCTTTGGTCCTTTCCATCGTGGCCATTGTTCTGGTTGGCGTCCTGTATTTCAGCCTGAAAGGCATGATCACGGACAGTACTGACGGTATTCAGACCCGCATCGCAACGCTGGAAGATGAGGGCAAGGCTCTCAACGAATCTGTGGCCGCGTTGAACACCCGTTTGGTAGAAGTGGAAAAACTGCCTGCCCGTATAGCAACTCTTGAAGACCAGGTTGTCATGGCCGAGCTGGCCGAAATGGAAGGAAAGGCCCAGAACCTGGCTGACCGCGTAGAAGATGCGGGCAAAAAGGAAAAGCTGGCTCAGATCACTTCTCTGCTGGCTGAACTGCAGGGCAAGGCTGCTGCTGCAGAAGCCGCACCGGCAGAAGAAGAAACCGCCCACGCTGCTGAAGCCGCTGCACCGGCAGAAGAAGCCGCCCACGCAGAGGAAGCTGCTGCTCCTGCCGAAGAAGAAGCTGCGCACGAAGCAGGAGCTGCCGCACCAGCTGAAGAAGAAGCCACTCATGCAGAAGAAGCCGCTGCACCTGCCCACGAAGAAGCCCACGCTGAAAAAGCCGCACCCAGCCAGGGCGAATCTGAGACCATGAAGGCTGTGGATGGTGTGGTCAGCAAGCTGGAAGAAGGCGTGAGCAAGCTGGAAGGCGCCATCGCCTCTGCTGTTGAAGAAGAAAAGACCGAAGAAGCTCCCAAGGTTGAAGAAGCCACGGAAGAGCTCGCCGCTTCTGAAGCCGACAAGGCCACCCAGGAAGAGGTAGCCCAGGAAGAGGCAGCCCAGGATGAGGCAGCTGAAGAAGAGGGCGAAAAGCCTGCCGGCTGGACGAAGAAGAGCGAGGAAAAGGAAGCTGCTGCTCCTGCTGCTGAAGAAGCCGCAGCCCCTGCAGCTGAAACCTCTGCCCTCACTTCCATCGAAGGCGCCGACATCGCTAAGCTGCTGGAGGAGAACCCTCCTGTTGCAACGCCTGTGCAGCCTGCCCCCAAGGAAAGCGAGCTCTACCCCGAACATGCTCCTGAAAAGGCCGCCCCGGCTGCTGCACACGAAGAAGCCAAGCAGAAAGACGCCAAAAAGGCCGAAGATTGCAAGAGCGAACCTGTGCAGGAAACGCCTGCCCATGGTGAGGAAGCCGCCGCTGAATAACCGCTTCCTATAAAAGCAATTCCAGAACGCCCCTTGCGCCGTCAAGCGCAGGGGGCGTTTTTTAATCCAAAGGCACATACACGAAGACCGCACTTCTAAAGACCATTGCCTGCAGGCCATTGTGACTCGCCAGTAATGTCGCGTGGTGATGGCACGGGAGCAGTCAGTTGATCTACTCCCGACCTTGGCCGCTCCAATGGTAAGCGGGGGGCGGGGATTGAGCGCACCCCCCAATGGCTTGCTCTTGATTTCTCCTTCAGATATTTGGGTGTGCAATGGACAAAAGTTGTCTTGACAACTTTACAACTACCCCTTATACCATCCCCATGACAAAACAACAATTGGATCCTGCATCTCCATTGCCACTGTACCACCAGCTCGCCGAGATACTTCTTGCCGAGATCCGTGCGGGGCTGCACCCCGTTGGGGAGCGTATCCCTTCGGAAAATCAGCTCGTGGCAACCTTCGGCATCGGGCGCCCTACAGTGCGTCAGGCAGTGGAAAGCCTCGTGCGCAGAGGGCTTCTCGTGCGTAAACGCGGATCAGGAACCTTTGTTGCACCACAGCCTGAATCCGTTGACCTTTTTTCCCTGGCCGGCACCCTGGAGGCTTTGCAGGAAACAGGGTGCAGCCTGGATGTGGAGCTTGTTTCAGGACCAGAACTGCTCCGCGCTCATGGCGAGCCAGACAACCCGTTTCTGGGGCGCCAGACCGTTTGCCTTACCAGGCTGAGCCGCCTGGATAACAGTCCCGTGCTTGTGGAAGATATCTTCCTCGATCCCGAACGTTTCCCTGGCCTTGAAACCATGGACCTGAGCGGGCAATCCCTTTCCTGCCTTGTGGCGGAAGAATATGGCTTTGAGCTTGTCAGGGCGGAACAACGGTTCCGCATCCGCTACCAGGATGAGCGCCTGGCCGGCTTGCTTAAGTACCCCCGCAGCAAGCCCATCCTGGCCGTCAGCCGCTTTCTGCACTTTGTCGGCGCGCCTGGCGCTGTTTTTTCAACCCTCTGGTGCCGCACGGACCAGTTCGTTTTCACCCAACAGATTGGAGGCTTCAACCATGCCTAAGCCCGGTTACTTCGGACAATTTGGGGGCGCTTTCATTCCCGAAATACTCCACGCCACTTTTGAAGAAATCAAAAAAGCCTATCACGACGCGCGCAATGATCCTGAATTCTGGCGCGAGTATGTCTCTATAATGTCAACATATTCCTGCCGCCCCACACCCCTGACCTTTGCCGAAAACCTGAGCAACCACTTTGGAGGAGCCAGGATATACATCAAGCGCGAGGATCTGAACCACACCGGCGCGCACAAGGCCAACAACGTCATGGGGCAGGGCTTGCTCACAAAGCGCATGGGCAAAACCCGCGTCATTGCCGAAACCGGCGCTGGCCAGCACGGTGTTGCAACGGCTACCATGGCCGCAAAATTCGGCTTTGCCTGCACCATCTACATGGGCGAGGAAGACGTGGAGCGGCAACGCCCCAACGTGTTCTGGATGGAGCGCATGGGCGCCGAAGTCGTGCCTGTTCGCAACGGCTCCCGCACCCTGAAGGACGCCATCAACGAAGCCTTCCGCGACTGGGCCCGAAACATGGATGACACCCACTACGTGTTCGGCACTGCCAGCGGCCCCCACCCCTTTCCGGAAATGGTCAGCTGGCTGCAGTCCATCATCGGCACCGAAGCCCGGGAACAGATCCTCACCGCCACTGGCAAGTTGCCGGCGCGTGTCTACGCTTGTGTCGGGGGCGGTTCCAACGCCATGGGCATCTTCAGCGGCTTTTTCGACGATGACGTTACCCTCGTCGGAGTGGAAGCCGGCGGCAAAGGCAAAGAAACAGGCCAGCACGCCACCCGCCTTGCATGGGACGACAGCTCCCTCGGCGTGGCGCAAGGCTTCAAAACCTACTTTCTGCAGGACGCCGACGGACAGATGAAGGATACCCACAGCGTGGCTGCAGGGTTGGATTACGTGGGCGTCTCCCCCATCCTTGCCGACCACTATGAAAAAGGGCGCGTACGCTTTGAAGCCGCCACAGACGCCGAAGTCGTGGAGGCGCTCAAACTCACCATGCGCAAAGAAGGGCTTATCCCGGCCCTGGAATCCACCCATGCCTTTGTGCAGGCTTTCAAAGAAGTCCCAGAAATGTCTCCTGAAGACAGTATCATCATCAACCAGTCCGGCAGGGGCGACAAGGACATTTTCACCGTGGCCGACGCCCTTTCCGATCCAAAATGGGAACAGTTCATACAGAAGAAAGCGGAGGCCTACCGTGCTTGAGTCCTACATCCGAGAAAAATGCAATGAAAAGGGCATTCTGCTGATGACGCACATCGTCATGGGCTACCCCAGCTTCCAGGACTCCATGGATATCGTTGACGCCATGGTCGCAGCCGGGGTGGACCTCATCGAACTGCAAATCCCCTTTACCGAGCCACAGGCTGACGGGCCCGTCATCGTAAGCGCCAACGAAAGAGCCCTCGCCAATGGGGCCACGGTTGCCCAATGTCTTGAATTTGCAGAAACAGTGGCGAAGCGGCACCCGATCCCCTTCCTTTTCATGAGCTATTACAACATCTTCTTCAAATACGGCCCGGCTGCCTTTGCCAAGGCGGCAGCCGCAGCCGGTATAAAGGGCGCCATTCTCGCCGATGTGCCCCTGGAAGAAGGCGACATCTACCTCCCGGCCATGGCCGAAAACGGGCTGGACCCCATCTTCATATACGCTCCCAACTCAACGCTGGAACGCATGCAGGCCATCGCCGCCGAGGCCAAAGGATTCATCTATTGCGTTGCGCGCAAGGGCGTAACAGGTGAACAGACCGACTTCAGCCTTGAATTGGGAGATTATCTTGCCCGCGCCCGCCAGGCCACGTCACTGCCCCTTGCTCTGGGGTTTGGCGTCAAGGACAAGTCCGACGTAGACTACCTGCGGGGCAAGGTGGACATCGCCGTCATCGGCAGCCAGGCAATCCGCGTGTTCGAAGAAAAAGGAGCACAGGCCGTGGGCGAGTTCCTGCGTGGTGTGCGTTAAACAGTATATGCTGCGACGACTTTCCTATTGTTTCTAGCGCTTCCCCCCTGTCATTCCCGTCTGCGCGGGAATGACAGGAAGATGGGGCGGCGCCTTTCCCATGGTTCCCCTCTTCCCCAGCGCCACTTGTTGTGAACCCACAACTCCTGCCACCAAGATAAAAGTGGGTAAGTACGCACTGTCATCCCCGAGGAATCGGGGATCCAGGTTTGTCGTTTATCTTCGTTTGATGGCAACGCTGGAAATAAATACTGGATTCCCGCCTGCGTGGGAATGACAGGAAGAAAGGGCGGCGCCTTTCCCATGGTTCCCCTCTTCCCCTGCGCAACTTGTTGCGAAGCCACAACTCCTGCCACCAAGATAAAAGTGGGTAAGTACGTACTGTCATCCCCGAGGAATCGGAGATCAAGGTTTGTCGTTTACCATTGCTCGATTGGTAACGCTGGAAATAAAT
This sequence comes from Desulfovibrio biadhensis, assembly GCF_055388615.1. NCBI lineage: Bacteria > Pseudomonadati > Thermodesulfobacteriota > Desulfovibrionia > Desulfovibrionales > Desulfovibrionaceae > Desulfovibrio > Desulfovibrio biadhensis. The sequence goes on along the minus strand of NZ_AP042477.1, from coordinate 2,712,213 downwards.
ACTGGATTCCCGCCTGCGCGGGAATGACAGGAAGAAAGGGCGGCGCCTTTCCCATGGTTCCCCTCTTCCCCTGCGCAACTTGTTGCGAAGCCACAACTCCTGCCACCAAGATAAAAGTGGGTAAGTACGTACTGTCATCCCCGAGGAATCGGGGATCCAGGTTTGTCGTTTATCTTCGTTTGATGGTAACGCTGGAAATAAATACTGGATTCCCGCTTGCGCGGGAATGACAGGAAGGTGAGGCGGCGCGTTTCTCATGGCTCCCCCCCTTCCCAAGGCCACTTGTTACGAAGTCACAACTCCTGCCACCAAGATAAAAGTGGGTAAGTACGCACTGTCATCCCCGAGGAATCGGGGATCCAGGTTTGTCGTTTATCTTCGTTTGATGGTAACGCTGGAAATAAATACTGGATTCCCGCCTGCGCGGGAATGACAGGAAGGTGGGGCGGCGCGTTTCTCATGGCTCCCCCCCTTCCCAAGGCCACTTGTTACGAAGTCACAACTCCTGCCACCAAGATAAAAGTGGGTAAGTACGCACTGTCATCCCCGAGGAATCGGGGATCCAGGTTTGTCGTTTATCTTCGTTTGATGGTAACGCTGGAAATAAATACTGGATTCCCGCCTGCGCGGGAATGACAGGAAGGTGGGGCGGCGCGTTTCTCATGGCTCCCCCCTTTTCCCCAGCGCCACTTGTTGCGAAGTCACAACTCCTGCCACCAAGATAAAAGTGGGTAAGTACGCACTGTCATCCCCGAGGAGTCGGGGATCCAGGTTTGTCGTTTATCTTTGTTTGATAGTAACGCTGGAAACAAATACTGGATTCCCGCCTACGCGGGAATGACAGGAAGGTGGGGCGGCACGTTTCTCATGGCTCCCCCCCTTCCCAGCGCCACTTGTTGTGAAGCCACAACCTCTGCCCCCAATACAAAAGTTGGTAAGTACGTACTGTCATCCCCGAGGAATCGGGGATCCAGGTTTGTCGTTTATCTTCGTTTGATGGTAACGCTGGAACCAAATACTGGATTCCCGCCTGCCCGGGAATGACAGGAAGGTGGGGCGGCACGTTTCTCATGGCTCCCCCCTTTTCCCCAGCGCCACTTGTTGCGAAGTCACAACTCCTGCCACCAAGATAAAAGTGGGTAAGTACGCACTGTCATCCCCGAGGAGTCGGGGATCCAGGTTTGTCGTTTATCTTTGTTTGATAGTAACGCTGGAAACAAATACTGGATTCCCGCCTACGCGGGAATGACAGGAAGGTGGGGCGGCACGTTTCTCATGGCTCCCCCCCTTCCCAGCGCCACTTGTTGTGAAGCCACAACCTCTGCCCCCAATACAAAAGTTGGTAAGTACGTACTGTCATCCCCGAGGAATCGGGGATCCAGGTTTGTCGTTTATCTTCGTTTGATGGTAACGCTGGAAACAAATACTGGATTCCCGCCTGCGCGGGAATGACAGGAAGGTGGGGCGGCGCCTTTCCCATGGTTCCCCCCCTTTCCCAAGGGCACTTGTTGCGAAGTCACAACTCCTGCCACCAAGATAAAAGTGGGTAAGTACGCACTGTCATCCCCGAGGAATCGGGGATCCAGGTTTGTCGTTTATCTTTGTTTGATGGTAACGCTGGAAACAAATACTGGATTCCCGCCTGCGCGGGAATGACAGGGGAGCAGAAAAAGAGATGCCCCAACCAGCGACATTGGGGCATCATGGTATTTTTACTATAAATGGTGTTGTTACGCAGGTGTGCGCTTCCCGGGTGTAACCAGGCTATTCTTTCTTACCCCAACCACCCCCGCCGGGTGTTTCAATGCGCAGCACATCACCGGGTTGCAGCCGAATATTGAACTTGCCGGGCAAGGTTTCCTTTTCCCCTTTGCGAATCACCACATTTTCGCCGGGCTTTCCGGATTCACCGCCCTGCACGCCATAAGGGCCACGGACCCGGCGTTCTGAAAGCACGGTCGCTTCGGCTTCAGCCTGCAGCATTATTTCTCTGACCATGCCGGAACCGCCCGTATGCTTACCGGCGCCGCCTGTACCGCGGCGGACGGAGTATTCCGTGACCAGAAAGGGGTAGGCGTATTCCAACGCCTCCACCGGGGTATTCAAGGTGTTGGTCATGTGTGAATGCACTGCGCTTTCGCCGTCGCGGTGCGGTGAAGCGCCCATGCCGCCGGCCAGGGTCTCATAATAGGCGAAGGCGCGCTCTTTGCGCGGGTCCCAGCCACCAATGGTCACGTTGTTCATGGTGCCCTGGCTGGCTGCGGGCATGCGCTCTGGCAGAGCCCTGGACAAAGCGCCCAACACGACATCCACCAACCGTTGGGAGGTTTCCACATTGCCCCCCGCCACCGCGGCGGGAAATTTTGCGTCCACAATGCTGCCCAGTCTGGTCAGCACCCGCAAGGGGCGCATGCACCCTGCGTTTGCCGGCACGTCTTCCACCACCAGACAGCGGAAGGCGTACAACACGGCAGAAAGCGTGATGGCCCGCACGGCATTGACGCTGCCCTGGACCTGATCATCGGAAGCGGTGAAGTCCAGCTCGGCCTCTTCGCCCTTTACAGTGAGCTTTACGCGTACCCCCACATCCTGGGCTTCGATGCCATCACCATCCATAAAGTCCTCAAAATCGTATTCACCATCAGGCAAAGCTTTGATGGCGGCGCGGACCATGGTTTCAGCGTAATCCATAAGGCCGGCCGAGTATCCGCAGACCATTTCGATGCCGTATTTTTCGATCAGCTCTTTCATGCGCCGCACGCCAGTGACGTTGGCCATGACCTGGGCTGCGAAATCGCCTTCCCGCTCATGTGGGGTTCGGACGTTGTTGAGAAAAAAGCGCAGCAGCTTCTCGTCCATTTCATTTTTTTCCACGAATTTCAGGGGAGGAATGATAACGCCCTCCTGAAAGAGCGAGGTGGACAAAGGCATGGAGCCGGCTGCCATGCCTCCTACATCGGCGTGGTGCGCGCGGCTGGCAACGTAGAAGCTCGGCTTTTCCTCGCCAGGCGCAAAAACGGGCGCCACAAGGGTGATATCCGGCAGGTGCGTGCCCCCTTTGAAGGGATCGTTGCAGATAGCCATATCCCCATCCTGCAGGTCCACAGCCTCAATGGCCGCCTGCACGGAAAGGGGCATGGAGCCGAGATGCACGGGGATATGCGCGGCCTGGGCCAGCATTTGTCCATCAGCGTCGAACAAGGCGCAGGAAAAATCGCGCCGTTCCTTGATGTTGGGCGAAAAGCCGGTGCGCATCAAGGTCACGCCCATTTCCTCGGCAATGGATGAAAATCTGTTCTTGAAGACCTGCAGCAGAATCGGGTTAATCTGCATGTTCGCTCCTCGTATCCTGAAGGCCGGCTTATTCGCCGTCCAAAATATCCATGATGATGTTGCCGTAACCGTCCACAGTGAGCTTGGCGAAAGGTGGAACGCACACAGTGGAGGAGTATTCCACCATAACCGCGGGCCCCTGAATCATGTTGCCGGGTTCCAGCAGGTCGCGCTCATACACCTTGGTATCATGGACCTTGCCGTCAAATACCACTTCCCTGGTTTCCAAAAGCGCCGCGGCGGGCGGGATGCTCGACCCCAAAGGCTTGCCCTGAAATTCGGGCTTTTCTGGCAGCCCGCGTGCACGCAAACGAATATTCACAATTTCAACAGGCTTGGCCTGATTACGGTAGCCGTACAACCGTTCGTGCATGGTATGAAAGGCTTCGCTCTGGTCGCGGCCAGGCTGGGCAAGGGGGGTAACAATCTCAAAGCTCTGCCCTTCGTAGCGCATGTCGAGATAGTGCTCCAGAACAATGCGCTCCTTGTCCACGCCTTCGGCCAGCAGTTCTTCCTGTGCGCGTTGCTCCAGGGGCGAAAAGTGGCCGGCAATTTCCTGAGGATGGGTTTCATGGGCCATGAGCATGACGGTCTGGGAATAATCCTTGATGACATCCGCCATAAGCATGCCGATGGCCGAGAGGATACCGGGGTTGCGGGGAACGAAAACCCTGGGCATGTGCAGTAGTTTTGCCAGGTGGGCAGCGTGCAAAGCGCCCGCCCCGCCAAAGGTAAACAGGGTAAATTCGCGTGGATCAAACCCCCGCTCCACCGAGATAAGCCGGATAGCCCGCTCCATATTCGCATTGGCCACGTCCAGCACGCCCTCCGCCAATTCGCGAGAGCTCAGGCCCAGGGCGTTTGCCAGTTCTTTCATGGGTTTTTCCAGCCGCTCCGTGTGCAGCCGCATGTTGCCGCCCAGAAAGCGCTCTGGCACCAGTCGCCCGAGGTACAGGTTGGCGTCGGTCACGGTGATGCGTTCGCCCTTGCCGTAACAGACAGGTCCGGGATCTGCTCCCGCGCTTTCCGGTCCAACGGCAAGGGAGCCGCCTGCATCTTCCCAGGCGATGGAGCCGCCCCCTGCCCCCACGGTGTGGATGTCCAGCATGGGCGTTTTCACAGGATACCCTGAAATGGATGTCTCCAGGGTCATGGAAAGGGAGCCGTCCATAAGGGAAACATCGGAAGACGTCCCCCCCATGTCAAAGGTTATGATCTTGTCGAATCCAGCCATGCGGCCGATTTCAAAAGCGCCCACCACACCGCCTGCCGGGCCGGAAAGGATGGTGCGCACAGACTCCTGCATGGCGGTTTCTGCAGAAATGCTGCCGCCGTTGGACTGCATGATGCGCAGGGTATCGGCATCGTTCAGGTGCTCTTGCAAAAAGGAAAGGTAGCGCCGCATCTTCGGGCTGACATAGGCGTTAACCACAGTGGTGGACGTGCGCTCGAACTCACGGAACTCGGCCAGAATCTCGTGGGAAAGCGACACAGGCAGGCCGGTTTCCTTGTCCAGCAACTCGGCCAGGGCTTTTTCATGGGATGCATTGGCAAAGGCGAAAAGCAGACACACGGCAACGGATTCCGCCCCTTGCGCCTTTATCTCGCTGATGATCTTTTTGGCTGCAGCAGCATCAAAGGGCTCATACTCCTCCCCGGTATTGATAATGCGTCCGGGCACGCCAAAGCGCAGTTCCTCGGGAACGATGGGCTCTTCCCGTCGGAAAGCCAGGTCATACAAGCGGGAGCGGTTTTGCCGGCCAATGGCAATGACGTCCTCAAAGCCCTGGGTGGTTATCAATGCAGTGCGCACCCCCTTTCGCTCGAGGATGGCGTTCGTGGCCACGGTGGAACCGTGTACAATACGCCTGGCGTCTGCATCCCCCGAGACGGCAGCCAGTCCATCGAGTACAGCCTGCGCCGGGTTGCCTGGGGTGGAAAGGAGTTTGTGCACTCGCCACCCCTCTTTGCCTTTGTAGATCAAGTCCGTAAAAGTGCCACCCGTATCCACGCCGATTATCAGCATTGTTGCTCCTTGACTTTTTCAGCACGTGTTACAGAATGCCGACCGATTCGTATAGCGATGCGGCTTGTTTTAGCAACCCGCTCAGGCAGCCGAGCTGCCCGCCCCCTTCCTTCGCGGAAGGGAGATGGAATGACAGATTCGTGCTCCAAAATGTTCAAGCATTTTGTGTAGTGATTAATATCCAGGAGACCCGCATGAACGCAACACCTTCTTCCGCCCTTTCCCCACGGGAATTTCGCCAGGCAGTACGAGAAGGCCGCCACACCGGCCCCACATCAGGATATTGCCCCGGGCATGTCCAGGCCAATGTGGTCATCCTGCCCCAGCGCCAGGCCTGGGATTTCTTGCTTTTCTGCCAGCGAAACCGCAAGCCGCTTCCTTTGCTGGAGGTTTACGACCCTGGAGATGTGGAAGCCAAACGCTTTGCTCCCGGGTCGGACATCCGGACGGATTGCCCCGAATATGTTGTGCTTGAAAAAGGAAAAACCAAGTCAGTTTCATCCATAGAAAACTTCTGGCGCGACGATCTTGTCACGTTTCTGATCGGGTGCAGCTTCTCCTTTGAGGCCTCGATGCTCTCCATGGGCGTGCCTGTGCGGCATATGGAAATGGGATGCAACGTTCCCATGTATCGTACCAACGTCGCCATGGATCCGGCTGGTATTTTTTCCGGGCCGATGGTTGTCAGTATGCGCCCCGTTCATGCCACGCTTATCAGCAAGGCGGTTGCCGCCACGGAGCGCTATCCTGCCGTCCATGGCGCACCTGTTTGCGTGGGGCAGCCCCAGGCCTTGGGCATCAAGGACATCAACACTCCTGACTATGGCGATCCTGTGGAAATCCGGGAAGACGAACTGCCTCTCTTCTGGGCTTGCGGCGTATCCGGCCTTTCCGCCCTTACGCACAGCGGTGTGGATTTCGCCATTACCCACGCGCCCGGCCATATGCTGGTGTGCGATCCCAAAGACGAAGACCTGGCGGGATAATCGCCTTCCCCCACCGCCGTGTCGCTGCCGGGGAAAACCCTGTCATGGAGCGGTTTTCCCCGGTCATGACGCAAAGCCGGCCTAATCATGCACTTTGCGCCGCCAGTCCGTGGCCTGATCCATGCCACGGGCCACAACGCCGCGCAGGCTGCGCATAAGACCATTCCATTCAATGGCCGGGATGCCGTCCACGGCAGGCTCGGGTGACAGGCTGACACCATCCACAGCGCCGGTATTTGCGCACAGTTCGATGGCGCGTTCTTCTCGCTCGGGCTCCTGCAATACGTCCAGACGATTCAGCAATACGGCCAGAGCAGCTATGATCCCGGCAGCGCCCCAGTTTGAAACGCTGGCCACGACCAGATAGTCGGACGCGAAAGCCGTGGCGGTGCCACCGCCGCAGGGGCAGCCGCAGGCAGCAGCCTGGGGGAGAAAAGAGGACAGCTCCTCGCGCACGAGCCCCATGCCGATTTCATTGCCCCCGTCACCTATGCCCAGTATCGGAATTTTACGCTCGCGTCCCATTTCGAAAAGGCGCTCCACATCTGCAATAAAACCCGCCAGGGGGCGCCCGTTCATGCCATGATACACGCCCTTGATGTTTTTCCCTGGACGCTCGATGGCTATAAGCATGTCAGGCTTCAGGTCCAAAAGCCGCTCACAGGCTGCGGTGCAGCCAGCGTCATCGCGCGGCACAGTGGCTATATATACGGGGCGCAAATAACGAATAGGCTCCACCCCGCTTTCCGGCAAAACCATGGGAGAAAGTCCGGCGCCTATACAAGCCGCCTTCACGCTGTCCTCCCATCCCTGATCAGTAACCAGTACGGAATGCACACCCAGCCCCTGGTAGAGTGCTCTGGCAAGCATGGCCGCCCCCACAGGACCGTCAGTCTCCGGAACACCACCGCCCATGGGAAAACCGGTGGCGATGCAAACCAGCCCCTTTGTCTCAGGCAGATTCTTGGCAAGAAATGCGGCAGCCCCCATACACATGGGGCCGGGTTGTTTGCTTTGCAAGGCCGCATACAACCGCGGGGCAACGCCAAGGCTGGCCAGATCCAAGGTGACAAAGGCGTCGATGGCCGCAGCGACGGGTCCTGCCAGCATGGCAGACGAGGCGTCCTGCTCTATTTTGTTGTCAGACATATCAATCTCCTTGTGCCAAAGCCATAAGCAAAGGCATCCGATCTTTATATTCTATAACCTGAATATGCTTTGTAAATCCATTATAGCAGTGCGGACAAAGGGCATAAGCCAAACTGATGGATGCCTGCAGCCACCCTGTAAAACCTCTGAAAATCGGGATGTTAAGACTGGAGCAAGAACGCGTCAACTCTCTGGGGGCAGAATCAAGGGGCAGGTCAGGCTTTATCAAAAACAAAAAAAAAGACCGGGCACAAGGCCCGGCCTAGTGTGTCTTCAGATAAGAGGATGCCAGCAGAAAACATCTTCTCTTGAACAATCCGGGAGACCAGGGGGGATAAGACCTCCATGACTGCCTGAAGACGACCTTGTTTTCTTTATATCAAGTAATGTGCCAGTTTTAGCATCTTTTCAAATTTTTTCATCACAGGCTGTATTCATTGATTTTTTTGAACGCGCTTCATTGAGAAAATGCAGGGCTGTGCGAAAAAACTGTTGCACAAGAAGTGTGCGCAACACAACATGTTGCAACACATTGTGTTGCACTACGCTTTTTCACGCAACGGAATCTGAAACTCCGCGAGTTTGCGGTACAGGGTTGTTCTATCGATACCCAATATTCTTGCAGCCTTGGCTTTATTGCCCTCGGTTTCAACCAAGGTCTTTTCGATGGTGCCCTTATCCAGAGGTATACGCCCGTGCGTGTAGGAAGGCTCACTACGTATTTGTGAGGGCGCGCTTTTGGAAGCAATAGTGCTGCGCTTACGCGCCATCAGCCCCGCGGGCAGGTGTTCCAGCCCGATTCTACCGCCCGGGCTCAGAATACAGGCGTGTTCCAGGGTATGCTTGAGCTCACGAACGTTTCCCGGCCAGGGGTAGTGCATGAGCACGGCCATGGCATCATTGCTGAGACCACTGAAACTCTTTTCAAATGCACGCCCGAACTGCTCCAAAAAATGAGATACGAATAGCGGTATGTCCTCGGTTCGTTCTCTTAGGGGGGGCAAGGTTATGACCATCACATTCAGGCGATAATAGAGGTCCTCCCTGAACTGTTTGGCTTTCACCTGACTCAAGAGGTCCAGATTGCTGGCGGCGATGACGCGCACCTCCGCCTTTCTGGTTACGGATTCACCTACGCGCTCGTATTCTTTATATTCGAGAAAACGGAGCAACTTCAACTGAATGAGCGGGGATATGTCGCCAATTTCATCCAGCATCAAAGTGCCCCCCGCCGCAGCCTGGATACGGCCTTCCTTGTCTCGCAGCGCGCCTGTAAAAGCGCCCCGCACGTGACCAAACAACTCGCTTTCCAGCAAGCTTTCCGTAAGCGCTGAGCAGTTGACCTTGACCAGCGACCCATCGGTTCTGCTGCCGCCATAATGCAGGGCTTCGCTTACAAGCTCTTTACCGGTCCCGGTTTCCCCCTGCACAAGCACGGTGGATTCCACATTGGCAAGCTGCTCCACAAGACCATACACTTCTTGCATTGCCTCGCTTTTGCCGATCATGCCATGAAACCGCTTGCGCTCGCCAAGGCGTTTTTCCAAGTCCATCAGCCGTGTAACATCCTTGACCACGAGAACAGCACCCCCGCGGCTGCCGTCTTCCACCACAAGCGGTGTGCAGTTCAGTTCAACCTGAAGCACATCGCCCGTTTTGCGCCTGCATTCCGCAAGCATTGCGCGTACTGGCTTGCCTGTGTGCAGGGTCTGATTCAAGGCCTCCAGGCATGGAGCACTCTCACATTTTGTTACGTCATTAAGCGATTTCCCCACGGAGGAGTTGGCAAGACGGCAAGTACGCGCTGCAGTGCTATTGGCCGAAATAATGCTCATATTCTCGTCCACAGCGATGATGGCGTCGGGAATACTGCTGAACGTGGCCTCGAGATTGCGGCGGTAGCGCTCCTTTTCCAGTGTAGCGGCATCGAGGGCTTCCTCGGCCATTTTTCTGGCCGTCACATCACGGCTGACACCAAGGATCCCCATAAACTGGCCGTCTTCGAGAATACCCCGGGTGGAACTCTCCACATACGCCGTTTTTCCATCGGGCGTAACAACCCGCGTCTGCCACAGTTCCAGGCCGGCATCTTCCCCAGCCATAATCCTGGCGGTCCAGTCTCTCCATCTGGCCAAATGTTCGTCGGTCTGCATGTTGCGGAAAAAATCTCTGCCAAGTTCAAAAACCTGGTCGGATGAATACCCGAAAAGTCTTTCCATTGCTGGGCTGATATAGACCAGGTCGAGTTTCTTATCGAGCACCCAAATCACATCTGCGGCGTTCTCAGCCAAGAGCCTGTACTTACGTTCGCTCGTCGCCAGCTCCTGCTGCAGACGGCGGCGCTCATCCAGGAGGTGCTTGTGTTCCAGAGCCCTCCCCACAACATGCAAAAGCACGTCACGCTCCACCGGCTTCTGCAAATAGTCGAAGGCGCCCAAGCGCACCGAGCCCATGGCGGTTTCCAGGGTTGGTCGCCCGGAAATCATGATTACTGGCGTTTCAGGCTGCAGATTGCGCGAAGCTTCAAGCAGTTCCATACCGCTGGCGCCAGGCAGCATGATATCCAACAGCACGAGGTCAAATCGCTGCGTTTCCATCAGCGCAAGGGCAGCCTTGGCGCTCCCGATACTTTCTACGTCATACCCCTGCTTGGTGAGAAACGCTTCAAAGGTGATGCGAATGGAGATTTCGTCATCAACCACCATCACGCGCTGGGGAGCAGAAACAATGTTCATTGTTCACCCCTATTATGGCTGGCAATGCCACTGTCGCCAGGGTCCCCCCTCCTGGAGCATTTTCAAGTGTAATGTAGCCCCCGTGTTGCGAAATAATGGAGCGGCTGATGGAAAGCCCCAGCCCGGTACCTTCTCCCACTGCTTTTGTGGTGAAAAAGGGATCGAACAGACGGGGCAAATCGGCTTTTTCGATACCTGTGCCATAATCCCGGAACTGCCACACCACATGGGGTATCCCTTTATGTGATTGCAGCGTCATGCTGAGCTCCAGCTGTTTGCCCTTTTCCTGCTTGGGAAACCTCTGGTTCAGGGCGTGAAAGGCATTGGAAAGCAAATTCAAAAAAACCTGCTGCAATTGCCCCCTATTCGCAAAAACAGTCGGCAAATCATCGGTGCTTTCAAAAGAAATATTTACTCCATGCTTCTCCATTTGCGCCCGTAGCAAATCAAGGGCAAGAAACATGGGGTCTTCAGGTCGCAGTGAGGTTTTTACATCTGTATCCTGGCGGGCCATTGTCAGCAGGCTTCTCACGATTTCCGCAATATGCCTTCCCTCGCGAATGACAAGCCGTAGATAGTAATCATTTCTGCCCTCGTTCACCGCTTCATCGGAAAGCAACTGGGCGCAGTTGATAATGCCATTTATGGGGTTGTTTATCTCATGCGCCAATCCGGCGGCCAATTCGCCAAGGGAAGCGAATTTTGCTGCGCGCATGGCTTCTTCCTGCAGTTGCTTCTGCTTCGTAACATCCCTGCCAACGGTCTGTATTTCTACCAGCTTTCCGTCCTCGTCATAAAAACCACGCGAAGCAAACTCCATCCAGTGAACCTCGCCATTCCCGTCAATAACCCTGTTTTCAATGTCCGTTGTAGGATTATCTTGCGAAAGGGCTGCAAGCTCGGTTCTGGTCCGCTCCCGATCGTCTTCATGGCACAAAGGGTGCCAGGTTTTGCCGAGAATTTCTTCGCGAGTAACGCCGAACAAACGGCAGAACACATCGTTCACGAACGTAAAAGTACCGTCAGGACGAAAACGGGCAATGATATCCGTCTGGTCTTCCACAACGGCCCTGTATCGTGCTTCGCTCTCCAACAGGGCGGCCTGCGCCCTCTCGCGCTCGCCCTCCCCCCGCAATGTGCGGATGCCGTGGGACAAGGCCGCAGCAATTTTCCCCAGCCACTCGATCTCAATAGCATCGAAAGCATCCGGCTCCGGGGCGCAAATCCCCAAAACACACGGGGGAGCCTCTTCCAGCGCCAGCGGCATGGTCAACGCAGACCCCATACACACAGGGTAATCATGCATTGAATCAGACGCCGTCGTTGAGAAGGGGTATTTCATCCGGAAAACAGTTGGACCTTGGTTCCCTACAACATTCCATGGGGCTTCCATTTCCTGCAGGGTGCTCCTGAGAATGTCCTCCAGGCTCGACGTGTCATCTGCGTCAAATCCGTACGACGCCATGATGGAAACGTCGTCTGGAACATTTTCCTTTACCTGCCCCACCCAGGCAAGGCTGTACCCCCCCTGCTCAACAAGGGTGCGACAAATACTGCGCGTGAGTTCGTATTCGCTTTTCGAAAAGATAACAGCCCTGTTGCATTCACCAAGCACAACAAGAGCCCGATGCGCCACCCGCAGCTCACTCTCGTAGCGTTTGTGCTCTGTTATTTCGGTAATTGTGCACCCGACAAACGTGACAGCCCCGTCTTCGTCCAAAATAGGAAAATGCGCATTAATGAATGTACGCTTTGTGCCACGCACTGTGAATGTTGCTTCAAAAGTAATAGGGAGGGCGGTCTCAAAAATACGCCTGATGACCGTATCCATTTTAGTGGCGTCTTCTTCCGAGTACATGTCGTAGGCAGATAGGCCCACAAGCTGTGCAGAAGACATGCCCACAAGACGTTCAAAGGCAGGATTGACCCTGACCAGACGGCATTCTTTATTAACGACAAGGAAGGCGGAATTGGAATTGTCGAGCACTGCCCGCAAAAAATTCTCCGCTTCCACGCAAAAAGCATCGCGCTTCCGGTCTTCGATTGGCTCTTCTGAGCCGGAATGTGGCTTATTATCCTCCATACTCCTTCCTGTTCCCCGCCTTGTAGCTTCTCGGCAAGGAACAGGCAAGGAGCCGAAGAATCAGAGCAGGTCCTGTAAAGCGTCAGCTATCTCCAGGCAAGCTTCGGCCTGGTTCAAGGTATACAAATGCACTCCAGGGGCGCCGCCTTCAAGCAGATTACGGCATTGCTTGATGGCGGACTGCACGCCCAGTTCACGCACAGCCTTGGCGCCGCCTTTTTCATTGGCTTCTTCAAGCTCCAGATAAAAATTACCCGGAATATTGGCACCACACAGAGACAGAATCCTGCGTATGGACCCCAGGGACAAAATGGGCAGCACGCCGGGGATCAAAGGCTTGTTGACGCCCATGCCCGCAAGGCGCGCCTTGAAATCGAAATAGGCCCTGTTGTCGAAAAATAGCTGGGTCACACATAAATCCGCATATTCCATTTTATGGCGTGTCCACTCCAGATCTTCGGCTATGCTTTGCGATTGCGGATGCGCTTCGGGATACCCCGCAACAGCCACGCCCATGTTGGGGGCCTTTTGGGTTATAAAGGCCGCCAGGTCAGATGCGTGGCGAAATTCTTCGTTCTCCGGCACAAACTGCGTCATCCCCTTGGGCGGATCGCCCCTGAGCGCCAACACGTTGTGCACTTCGCGCTCTTGCAGACCGCCGAGGAATTCCTCAATGCTCGTTGCATCAGCGCCGACACAGGTAAGGTGCGCCATGGGCTCGAGCCCTATCTCATTTTTAAGCTTGCCGCTGATTTCCAGGGTGCTGTCCTGACTGCCCCCACCGGCCCCATAGGTCACGGAGACGAACAGCGGATTTGTGACAGCCAGCCGCTCGGCAACTTTCAAAAATCCAGGCCACTCAGCCGGATCTTTGGGCGGAAAAAATTCAAGAGAGAGATGACGTTTACCAGGCTGCATAGAATCGATTATCTTCATGGCGGTATCCATTTTCTTGGTTTCAGGCACATGCAGCAACAAGCTGCCCAACCCATGATTCACTATATCAAGATATATTGATGTAGTTTTCGATTTTCTACGCAGCCTGAAAGATTCTGTCAAGAACCAAGGGCATTTTTATAGGGGGGCAGCCCACTTTTGTCGCAAGCGCACAAGAATAATGGCATGCCGCGCCTTTGCGTCACGCCCCAGGCATATAAGGGGAGACGCCCACCATGCACGCATTCCACGCGCCAGACGCTAACCGCATGTGAACAGGCGCCGCAAAACACCTGTTACAGGGCGGTCTTCAGTCGAGGTAATAAACGCCCTCAAAAGGGTCATCGGGCATTTGCACCCCTTGCAATTTCCACCGTTTGTAACGCATGAAGCACACCTCGGCAGTATCTTCGCATTTAAGCAACAGGCTGCCTTTGCCCTCCTTCTCCAGCATTTCGCAGATTCTGTTGAACGTGGTGATCAGCTGTTCCGGGTCATCTGCAAGGTTGCGCGCCCCGCAAATACGCAGTTCTTGCGTTTCCTCAAAATACTGCACAGAGGAGAACAGCTCGAGCAGATACTCCTTGTTGGCTGCAAAAGTGCCCTGGGCAACCCCTTGCAGACGCCCGCAATGCAGGCTGCAGGAATTGGAATCAAACATTTGTTTCTCCTTTGGCTTGCATCAGGTGAACATGTTGATGGCGCAATGGCCAGCCAGTTTCAGGTACTGTTCAGCGTTCATGACCTCCACCCCCTCGATCAGCTCATCCTCGGCCATCTGCATCATTTCCAGTGTCATTTTGCAGCCAACCAGACGCACCCCTTCCAGTTGCGCCATTTCCAGAAGATCCTCGATATCGGGGATATTCGCTTTTTCAATCTGTTTACGCATCATGACGGTGGCAAGTTGTGACATGCCAGGCAAAGCGCCCATGAACCCGGGCATATGGAATTTCACCTTCGCCAGATACCCTTTCTTCACAATATTGATCCCCATGAAGGTGTAGAAAATGGCTGCTTCATGCCCAAGCCGCACGGAATTGAGCGCAAGAATCAGCGATGGGTAGGCGCCGTCGAGAGTTCCCCTGGAGCAGATAAAGGTGTAACTTTGTTTTGCCTCTTCCGAAGGTGTATCTGTCATGACTTCCTCCTTGTTGCATGGAATCATGTGCCGAAAATGCGATAACCACCTTTGAAAAAAACCATTTAAACGCAGAATACGCTTCTTGTGACTCTATGCAATCCCCATGATGCACATTGGCGTTTACATGAAAAACCCAGGCATGATAGACAAAAAGGGTGCTGTAATTATTCCCTGCAGCAAACAGGCTGCAGGCGACGCCCCTCTTTCATCAACCACCAACTGGGGAGATTGGGACTTTGAGATTACGTAAACGATTCTTTCTGCTGTGCATAATGCTGCTTGCAAGTGCGATGTCGCCACTTACAGATGTTGCGCAGTGTCAAGAACAGGCCGACAAAAAGAGCACTCCCATGGTGGTTTGCTCCACGACACAGGTAGCCGATTTCGCCCGCCATGTGGCAGGCGACGATATTACAATCAGTTGTATTCTCGCGCCAGGAGCTGATCCACATACCTACATGCCCACGCCCGAGGATTCCAAGCTTGTAGTAGGGGCCATACTCTGTCTGGAAAACGGCCTGCACCTCGAAGGCAACAACTGGATGGGCAAACTGGCCCAAGACGCCGGCAAGCCTGTCGTTGCCTGCGCCACAGGCGTGCAGCCGTTGCAAATGGATTATGATGGGCGCGAGGTAAAAGATCCGCATGCCTGGTTTTCCCCAAAAAATGCAGCCATATATATTACGAACATCACCCACGCCCTTTCCAAGGTGATGCCGGACAAGGCCTGGAAGTTCAAAGCCCGCGCAGCCCTCTATCTGCAAGAGCTCCGCGCCCTGGACGCCTGGGTTCGTATTCAGGTTGGGCGCATACCGCCGAATCAACGGGTCCTGGTCACCAGCCATGACGCCTTCAATTACTTTTGCCGGGAATACGGCTTTAACCCGGCAAACGGGTACATGAGTCTTGCGCCTGTAGGCTGGAGCACGGGCAGTGAAGTTGGCGCCGGCATGACCCCTGAGCGGCGCAAGCAGGTAGTGTCATCCATCCGGAAAAGCGGTGCAAAGGCTGTCTTCGTGGAAACAAGCGTGAATCCGAAGCTCATCCGCCAGATAGCCGAAGAAGCCGGTGTAGAAATCGGCGGCATGCTCTACTCCGACTCCATGGGAGAAAAAGGAACGGCCGGGGAGCGCTATATCGGCATGATCCGCGAAAATGTGCTGACCATCATCGGCGCTTTGACGGGGGAATAGCCCATGTCCACACGGCTCGCCCTTGTCGCACTTGTCTGGCTGGTAATAATCGGCGGCACCGCCCTGCTACAGCAGAAAGAGACACCCAAAAGTTCCACTGAAGCGCCAACTGAAATCTCCGTACAGGGAGACTACTCCCTGGAACTGACTCCCACGTTCAAGACGGAAAAAGACCCCTTTGCCCTGCAGGATGACGACTCGCAGCCTTCGGCGGTAACGGTGGCAGTCTCCGGCAAACAGTTTTTTGCCAGCGATGCCCTTGATGCTGACGTTCCGGTCCGCATCACCCTCCCCGAGGGACTGGTGGCAGGCGTCAACGAGATACTCGTCAAGGCCTCGCCCCCTTTGTATGAGGAAGGCTCACAGCCCCAGAGCAACGCCGTGCGGCTGCAACTGCTGCGAGGTGAAATCCCCATTGCCCAGGACACTTTCTGGGCGGAAGCTGGACAAAATGTTGTGGGCACCTTGCGTGTCACAATCGAAACCCCACACGGGGGAGAAGAATGAGCACCCCGGCGATAGAAGTCGAACACCTTACTGTCAGTTACGGGCCCAAGCCAGCCCTCCTGGATATTTCTTTGACCATAGACCCCGGTTTGCTGGTGGGCGTCATCGGCCCCAACGGCGGCGGCAAATCCACCCTTATCAAGGCCATACTCGGCTTTGTGAAACGCGACGTAGGGCAGGTACGCATCAAGGGGCAGACTGCAGAATCAGCCAAGGGTCTGGTGGCCTACGTGCCGCAACGTGGCAGCGTGGACTGGGACTTTCCCATCACAGTGGAGCAGGTCGCCATGATGGGGCGCTACGGGCATGTATCCTGGTTTCGTGACCCGGGGCCGGAAGACCGGCGCATCGTGGACGAAGCATTGACCATGGTCCGCATGCAGGACTTTCGCCACCGCCAGATAGGCCAGCTTTCAGGCGGCCAGCAACAGCGCGTATTCATGGCCCGCGCCCTGGCCCAGGGGTCGGATATTCTGCTCCTGGACGAGCCATTTGCCGGTGTGGACGCGGCAACGGAACGCGCCATTCTCGACGTTCTCGAGCGCGCCAAAAATGCAGGACGCACACTGGTGGTGGTGCACCACGACCTGACAACAGCAGCCGAGTATTTTGACCGCCTGGCGCTCATCAAACAGCGGCTGTACGCATACGGCGCCCCGGAAGCGGTCCTGCAGGAAGAGTTCCTGAGCGAAGTGTACGAAGGCACGCTCAAGGCCTTTGCGCTCATGGCCCAAGCGCGCGAAAACCAGGCGCAGCTGGACGCTGCAGCTAATGGAAAAGGAGCGGCATCATGATCGAGACGCTCCACCATCTATTTATCGCACCCTTCCATGAAGCATTCTTTCTCAAGTCGCTCATCGGCGGCGGCGTGGTTGCCATCGTCAGCGGCGTTATCGGCTGCCTGGTGGTGCTCCGGCGCATGGCCTTTCTGGGCGATGCCCTCTCCCATGCCATGATTGCCGGCGTTGCGGGGGGGTATCTTTTCATGAAGCTGCTCTTCGGCCTCGAAGCCTACGCGCCAGGCATGCTCATCGGCTCCCTGCTCGCCGCAGTGCTCACGGTAATGTGCATCGGCTTTGTCTCACGGGTCTCCCGCGTCAAGGAGGATACAGCCATCGGCATCATGTACACCGGCATTTTCGCTGCCGGCGTGGTGCTTGTTTCCATGTTCCGCAACTACATCCATATCGACCTGATGCACTTTATCATGGGCGACGTGCTGGCCGTGGGCGACGCCGACCTCTGGGCCTCCGCCATCACCTCGGCTCTTGTGCTCAGCATCGTCGTCATCATGTTCCGTCAATTCCAGCTCATCAGCTTTGACCCAGTCATGGCCGCCAGTATAGGCCTGCCCGTGGTGCTCCTCGACTACCTCTTCACCAGTTGCGTTTCCCTGGTGGTGGTCAGCGCCGTAAGCATGGTGGGCGTCATCCTGGTGGTAGGGCTGTTGATCACACCAGCCGCCACGGCCTACCTGCTCAGTGACCGGCTGGACAGAATGATGCTGCTCTCCGCCTTTTTCGGCTTCACCAGCGTACTTGGCGGGCTCTACCTCTGCGTCTGGCTCGATTCAGCAGGCGGCGGCGCAATCATGCTCTTTTGCACCTTGCAATTCCTGGTCGTACTGATCTTCGCCCCCCGCTATGGAATGCTCGCAAGAAAGATGCGCCTCAAACGCATGGTGCCGCAGCAACTGCAGGAAGACATTCTG
This sequence comes from Desulfovibrio biadhensis, assembly GCF_055388615.1. Classification (NCBI taxonomy): domain Bacteria; kingdom Pseudomonadati; phylum Thermodesulfobacteriota; class Desulfovibrionia; order Desulfovibrionales; family Desulfovibrionaceae; genus Desulfovibrio; species Desulfovibrio biadhensis. The sequence continues at coordinate 2,694,410 of NZ_AP042477.1, read as the reverse complement.
GGAGCGCTTCTCAGAGCAGAACAGGCAGACCACCCTGCATTGTCCCTGGAGGACCTGCAAAAGAAACTCGAAGAAGAGCAGCACAAGCCCGCGGCTGTGGCCAGAGGCGCGCGCTCCATGGCGCAACAGGGAATACTGCAGCAGAAAGACAAACAAATCTCCCTGAGCGACAAAGGGCGCAACGAAGCACGACGCATCCAACGCGCCCACAGACTCTGGGAAGCCTATCTGGCCCATGTGGGTACCCCTGCTGCGGAACTGCACGAAAAAGCTCATGAGCTTGAGCACTTGCACGACAACGATGCCTACAACTACATCGACGACCTGCTCGGGCACCCCACCCTGGACCCCCACGGGGAGCCCATTCCGCAAGACCCCACGGCAGTGCGCCCCGGTGCGCGTGTGCCAGTAAGCCTGCTACGCGAAGGGCAGGCCTGCGTTGTAAGACTGCTGCTACCAGCCGCCGAAAATCTGGATATCAAGGAAGGCGACGCCCTCAGCGTGCTGCCCCGTGAAGACAACGGACAAACCTGGGTGCTGCAAAAAGGTGACGAAAACCTGCGCCTGACCCATGACGCGGCAGACGCCGTGATGGTAAGCTGCGATTAGCCTGGACGTAATACGCGTAGACGTTATAAGCGTAGACGTTATAAGCGTAGACGTGATTAGCGTTGACGTTATAAGCTTAGACGTGATGGAGACAGACTCCAACTACAGCGTGCGGGGGGGCTCCCTCGCACGCTTTTTTGATGCCGCACGTACAGTGTCACAGCGAACTCTCAGAGAAAGCGCCCGGGTCGCATAAGCCCGGAAAAATAAATTCCACGGCTCTGGCTGGAAAACCTATGGTATAAGGGGCGTTGCGGGATTCGTTTTCCAACAACCCTTCTGCCTCCAAAATCTTCACAACACCACGTGCGGTCTTGTCGGAAGTACCAATCAGATCGTGGACCTCTCCTTTGCCCAATGTGCCAAACGTAAAAACATGTATAAGAATCTTGGCGGCATGTTTAGGAAGAGGACCTTGCCCAGCCAAGTTTCCTTCGGAACGAAGTCTGCAGTAGTGCACGATATTTCTAGGCACAGCATCAACGGCCAGTAGTTTGTTCATGAATGCAGCCTGATCCAAGGCCGTCTCCAACATATACCGACAAAAATTACGCAGTCCCCGTTCGGTAAGGGCCCCCCTGCCATCGTAATCTCCCTGTCTTGGAACATCCGCTTTTGCCAAATATTCTTTGTAGCGTTGCTGATCGCGGGCGAGCCCCCTGCTCAACGTCCAGAGACCATACCCATCCAGCCCAGCGCATTTGAGGTAGGCGTCGGTGAACAGCCGCGCCACGCGGCCGTTGCCTTCCAGAAAAGGGTGTATCCAGAGCAGGCGGTGATGGCTGGCGGCCGCGGCCACAAGTCTTGTCGTCGCGGAAAGTTTGTCCAGCGCATAAACCTCCCCAAATCGAGCCAGCAGATGATGGAGATCACCTGCGTCCGGAGGCATATATCCGCCGACCGTGACATTTTCGCTCCGCAACTGGCCTGGAACCATACAGGCTTCGCGGCTGCCGTTGTCAGTCCTTTGTATAAGGAATTCCTCGGGAAGGCCTTCAAACAGCAGTAGGTGGAGCCTGCAAATGAATTCCAAGGTCGTTACATTGCTTGCATTTTGCAAACATTCGGCTTCAATCTGGTTTTGCGCCAAAATGTTTTGCTTATGTAAAAGCTGCAAACGCCTAGTTTTAGCGTCAACCGAGACCTGCCGTAGTCCTTGTTTGATATCGGCCAACGTTGTGCGCACCCCCTCTATGAGGTTAGAATAATAGCTATTTACATCGCGCAGAAGAATTTTGAGGGACTTTACCGTTGGTTCTGAAAGGCTTTGGCCGGAAAGTTTGGCCGATGCCTTGTAGACACTGACTGCCAGGTTTTCCAAATCTTCTCGCTGGGCGGGCAGCATGGGCTCCATGCGTGTAGCGACCGGCATAATCTCTCCTACTTTTACCAAAACTTTTACTGAAACGTCATTCCAATAACCATTGAAATTTTCTCATGTATTAATATTATATAGCATATTATTGTAGACTTCTATTATAATTATTTCCGAAACTTTTTCCGAAACTTTTTCGGTTGATTTTCCCTGACGCTCTCTTTGCGTTGCCCCCCGTGGTGGACATCCGCTGCCGCAATCCGTACTCTGCCGCCTATTCTTGTCATGTACCAAAACAAGGAGCACTTGCATGTATAAAGTCTTTGTTACCCGTAGGATACCGCAGGCTGGCCTGGATTTGCTGGCCGAGAAATGCGACGTGGAAGTTTACCCGGAAGACGGCCCCTTACCGCGCGAGAAACTGCTTGAAATTGTGCGCGACAAGCATGGCGTGCTCGGCCTGCTTTCCGACAAAATCGACGCGGCCTTCTTTGACGCCGCTAAGGAACTCAAGGGCTACGCCAACTATGCTGTCGGCTTCGACAACATCGACGTTCCAGAAGCCACCCGCCGCGGCATTCCCGTATCGAACACTCCGGACGTACTCACCGAAGCCACGGCCGAGCTGTCCTGGGCGCTGCTCTTTGGGGTTGCCCGTCGTGTGGCGGAAGGCGATCGCGACGTACGCGCCGACGCCTGGCCCGGCTGGGGGCCATTGCAGTATCTTGGCCAGGGCGTGACAGGCAAGACACTCGGCATTGTCGGCGCAGGGCGCATTGGCGCTGCCATGGCCCTGATGTCCAAAGGCTTCAAAATGCCCGTGTTGTACACCAACCACTCCGGACGCCCCAACAAGACACTGGAGCAGGAGCTTAACGCCAAACTCGTGCCCTTTGAGCAGCTGGTACGGGAGTCCGACTACATCAGCATTCATGCGCCGCTGACGCCCGACTCGCGCCACATGTTCAACGCCGCGACCTTCAAGGCCATGAAGTCGACAGTCATCATCGTCAACACAGGGCGTGGACCCGTTATTGACGAGGCTGCCCTGGTGGATGCGCTGCGTAACGAGGAGATTGCCGGCGCGGGGCTGGATGTGTACGAGCATGAACCCGCCCTGGTGGAGGGGCTGGCCGATTTGCGCAACACCGTTCTGCTCCCGCACGTGGGATCTGCCACCAAGGAAACACGCGATGCCATGGCCCTGCTTGCAGCCCGCAACCTGCTGGCCATGCTTGAAGGACGCGAGCCTGAAACCTGCCTGAATCCTGAAATCTACTCCAGTTAAAGGTTCCCCATCATGCATGACAATATCAAGGAATTGGGCATCATCCCTGCTTCACCGCCCCCTGCCGCCGCGAGCGAAAGCCGTCGCCCTACACTGGAACGCATCGTGCGCAGCGCCATTGCGGCTGTCTCGCCGCGCCAGGCCGTGCAGCGCACCGTCAAACTCGATGGCGACATCCTCACCGTGGCGGGCAGGGCCTACAACCTGAACGACTACAACCGTGTGCGCCTGCTCGGCGCGGGCAAAGCCGCAGCGCCCATGGCGGAAGCCCTGGAGGAAATCCTCGGCGACCGCCTCTACGACGGGCTCATTGTTGTCAAATATGGCCACACGCTGGAACTGAAGCACACGGAACTGCTGGAAGCAGCCCACCCCGTGCCGGACGAAGCCGGGGTAAAAGGCGCCAACGCCCTGCTGGAACGCGCAGAGGCCTGCGGCGCCAAGGACCTCGTGCTGTTTATGTTGTCAGGTGGCGCCAGCGCCTTGATCCCGGCGCCGCGTCCCCCTGTCACACTGGACATGACCCAGCAACTTACCCAGGCCTTGCTCGATTGCGGCGCCAGCATTGACGAAGTAAACGCCCTGCGCAAGCACGTCTCGCTGATCAAAGGCGGAGGGCTGGCCCGCGCCCTGCACCCTGCAACTACGGAAACCCTTATCATTTCCGATGTCGTAGGCGACCGGCTGGATGTGATCGGCTCCGGCCCCACTGCGCCGGATCAGAGCAGCTATCGCCGGTGTCTGGATATTGTGGGCAAATACGGCATTACCGACAGACTGCCCAAGGAAGTGAACAACCTGCTGCGGCAAGGCGCTGCCGGTGAACAGCCCGAGACTTGCAAAGAGCACGAGCACTGCTTCACCACGGTGCGCAACACAATCGTGGCATCCAACCGCATGGCGCTGGATCAGGCAGCCGCTGCGGCCAAGGAGGCGGGCTATACGCCTGTGATTCTGACCTCCCACCTGCAAGGGGAAGCCCGGGAAGCCGCCCAGGTGATGGTGGCCATGCTGCGCGATGTATGCACAGGACATGGCATTGCCAAGGCCCCGTGCTGCCTGCTTTTTGGGGGGGAGACCACGGTGACCATCCGCGGTACAGGAAAGGGAGGGCGCAATCAGGAGATGGCCTTGGCCGCCGGTCTTGCCCTTGAAGGCGTGCCCGAGTGCCAGGGGCGCGTTTCCCTGGTGTGTGCCGGCACGGACGGCAACGACGGCCCCACGGATGCAGCGGGGGCGCTGGTGCTGCCCGAAACCCTGGCCCACGCCAAAAGCATGGGTGCGGACCCCGTAGCCTATCTGGCCAACAACGACGCATACGCCTTCTTCAAACAGACAGGCACCTTGCTGCTGACCGGCCCCACCCTGACAAACGTGATGGACGTGGCCGTTTTTCTGGTGGACTAGCTGCGACTGACAGCCCAGCTTGTTTGCTGCGTCCGAGAACTTCCCCAAAAAGGGGTGGACATAAAAAAAGGCGGCCGCCACTGCATACTTGCAGCAGGCGGCCGCCTTGTCGTCATCTGAAATAGGGCAGAATCAGGCAAACCCCAAACAGGTAAGCCCCTTGTCGGAAAGGATAAGCCCCTTGCGTTTAACGCCGGAGCCGAGTTCCGCCTTGATACGGATCACAAACCCCTGGGCAAACAGCTCGTTGACGGAGCGCTGATCGTATATCCCCACCTCTTCCTGGGGCATGAGCCCGCCAAAACGGGGGATATTGGTGTAGTGGTAGACATCGGACAGAATCTGCCATTGCTCCTGGCTCAGGTGGGCGCACTCTCTGTGCGTCACTACCTTCTCCGCCCTGCGCCGTAACCTGGCCAGGGCTTCCGCATCACCCTCCGCCAGGTCCATCAGCAAAACCTCTCCTGCATCTGTAAGCTTGAGCAGCGTGGCTTCCTGCCCGCAGGCATAGCTGATCTGGATCCGCTCTATGAGCCCGGCTTCCACGAGTTCTGCAATACGCAGTTCGTCAAAGCACATGGCCAGCTTCATGGGCATCATTCCTCGGTACCGCTCGATTGTACTGAAGCTAGCGATATCCTGGAGAATTTCTTTATGTACAGCGTCGACTTGCATGGCGTACATATACTCCTGCCGCCATAACAATGCAACACATGACACATAAATGTAACAAATATGTACATACGAGCACAAACTAGCGTTTGCGCAATCTACGCTTGTCTCCAACGCGGACGGTGAGCTTTTCCTTATCCAGGTGTTCCAGCAGAGGAATGGCGAACTTGCGGGAAAGGCTGGTAATCTCGCGAAATTCCTGGGGCCCCATTTCCTCGTTCTCTTGCAGGTAGGCCACAACCTGGCCGCGTACCGTATCCAGGGCTTCCTTGGCGTAGAACATCTCTTCCTTGATCTTTACCAGCGCCCCTTCTTTCTGCAGCAGGGTCAGCACGGGTTGGGCCTCGCGCGGGGAGAGTTCCAGGGGTTCCAGCACGTCTTTCAGGTTTGGCGGGGTGACACCGCCCTGCAAATATGCCTGCAGGATGGTTTCGCGTAGTGTTTTCTGATCTGCAGCCAGGGAAACCTTGTGGTCTTTGTGGCGCAACACTTCCTGCTCCACAACCAGCTCCCCCTGCTTGAGCAGGCGTTCAAGGATGAAGTGCTGGAGTTTGGGTTTGAGTCGCCGCCCCCATGTGGAGGCCAGTGCCGCCCTTGAGAGCCCTTGCTTCATTGGCTCCTTGGCATGGAACGCCAATACCTGGTCAAGCGCGCCCTTTGCCAGTGTTTCCACCGTAGCGTCAGCAACGTACCAGCGTTCTTCGCGGTCAAAGAGAAAGGCCTGCTGCTTGCCCAAAAGATCCTGCAGCGCTTTTTCCAACCCTTTTGTTTCCAGGTTACAAAGTATGCGCAGGCGGGCGAAATTCAGGCCCTCCTTGCCGGCAAGACGCAAATGCGTCAGTACCCGGCGTTGTTCCACCTCCGCCACATTGCCGTCCACCTCTTCTTCATTCAGGCTGGCAATGCTGTTCACCGTTTCTGAAAAGCGCTTTACCTTGCGCCCCAAGGGGTTGAGGAGAACGCCCCCCGCCACCGTACGCAACGGGGAATAGGCGCGAACCACGACATGGTCGCCATGCACGCCCACCATTGGCTCTTCAAAACGCACCTGGCAGACAGCTTTCTCGCCTGGGGCAAGTTTGTCCCGATCCAAAAAATAGAGCCTGGCCAAGGTCTCTCGCGAGCCATGGTGGAAATGCACCTGTGTTCTGTGACGCAGCGCCCTTGGCGAGGACTTCAGACAGGAAAGCTCCACATCCCAAACCGCATGGGGGAACAGTGTGCCAGGGCGGGCCACCACATTGCCCCGCTCGATATCCGCCACTTCCATCCCTTGCAGATTCACGGCCGTACGTCGTCCGGCAGGGGCGGTCTCCACTGTCGATCCATGGGATTGCAGACCGCGCACTTTACTGCCGTGCTCCTGTGGATAGAGAAAAACCTCATCCCCCACTGAAATGCTGCCCGAGATCATCGTGCCCGTCACCACAGTGCCGTAGCCCTTCATGGTAAAAATCCTGTCCACTGGCAGCCGGAAAAGGTCGATCCTGCGTTTGGGCTTGAGTGCGGCAGCAAATTCGCCCAATTGTTGCCGCAGTTCGTCCATGCCTTCTCCGGACTGGGCCGAGACAGGCACCATTGCAGCATCTTCCAGAAAGGTTCCCTGCAGGAAATTGGCAACGTCCTCTTTGACCAACTCCAACCACTCTTCGTCCACCATGTCCAGCTTGGTCAACGCCACCATGCCGCGCTTGATGCCAAGCAGACTGCAAATTTCCAGGTGTTCCCGCGTCTGGGGCATCACGCCTTCGTCCGCCGCGATGACCAGCAGCACAAAGTCGATGCCGGCGGCTCCCGCCACCATGTTTTTAACGAAACGCTCGTGCCCGGGGACGTCCACTATGCCAAGGCGGGCTTCATCCCCTTCGCCGCCAAGGTCCATGAAGGCAAAGCCCAGCTCAATGGTAATGCCGCGACGCTTTTCCTCCTCAAGCCGGTCGCAGTCGATCCCGGTCAAGGTTCGTATCAGCGTGGTTTTGCCGTGGTCTATGTGCCCGGCCGTTCCCATGATGACAGGCATGCGCCCCTCCTCGGCTAAGGCTCTTTGCCAGTTGTAGTGCGTTCCCGGCGGTGAAGTTCCAGCAGGAGCTCCACCGCCGCACAATCACATTGCTGTTTTATCTAACTCTGCAAAAAGGCGCCAAAGGCTTTGACCGTGGCGTAGAGATCGGCCTTGCTGCTGATTTCAAAGGGGCTGTGCATGGCCAGAATCGGGGGGCCGCAGTCGATAATGTCCATGCCGTAGGCAGCCAGATATTTGGCCACCGTGCCACCGCCGCCACCGTCCACCTTGCCAAGCTCGGCCATTTGCCAGGGCACCTGGGCGCGGTTCAAGACCCCCCGCAGCCAGGCAACGTATTCGGCATGGGCGTCGTTTGCGGCGATCTTGCCCCTGTGTCCCGTGAATTTACAAAACGTGGGTCCATGGCCGATGAGCGCGGCATTGAGCTTTTCGTGCAGCTCCTGATAGTCCGGGTCCAGCGCGCCATGAACATCTGCAGAGATGGCCTTTGCATGCAGCATGGCCTCCCGCAGCGGCGTTCCGGGCTCCCAGGTCTGGGTCAGGGCTTCCAGACAGTATTCCAAAAACATGGACTTTGCGCCCGTGGACCCGTCGGAGCCGATCTCCTCCTTGTCCCAGACCACCAGCACCTGGGTATATTCAGGAGGTTCCTGTTCCTGCAGCATGGCCTCCATGGCGGCGAAAACGCAAATACGGTCATCCTGCCCATAGCCGCCAATGAGGGAGCGGTCCAACCCCACCCAACGGGCAGGCCCGGCCGGCACAGCCTGCAGCTCTGCGCTGTAAAGGTCTTCTTCCACAATGCCATACTTGGCGTGCAGAATCTCCAGCACATGGCGCTTTACCGGACTCTTCACCGTCGCCGAAGCTGCATCTTCATCCCCGTCGCCATTTTCGGCCGACTTCCAGGGCGCATGCCCCAGAACAATATTCATTTTTTCGGCTTCAAAAGCCTTGGACAATTTCTTTTCGTTCTGATCCTGCGCCAGATGCGGCAGCAGGTCGAGCACGGTGAAAACAGGCTCGTCCGCTTCTTCGCCAATGCAGACCTTCACCTTCTGGCCATCGCCCTTGACCACCACGCCATGCAGCGCCAGGGGGCGCGAAAGCCACTGATACTTCCTGATGCCACCGTAGTAATGGGTCTTTGCCTGCCCCATGTGGCAGTCTTCATACAAAGGGTGCTGCTTCAGATCCAACCGGGGTGTATCACCGTGAGCGCCCAACAGCCTGAATCCCTGTGAAAGGGGGTGCAAGCCGCGTCTGGCCACAAACAGGGTCTTGCCGCGAAATTCCCGCAGCACCAACTCCCCGGAAAAATCTTCTGTGTATCCGGCCTGGGCAAAACGCTCCAGCAGATAGTCCACCGTCTCCCGTTCGGTTTTGCAGGTGGAAAGAAACTCCAGATAGCGCCCTGCCAGGGCGTCCATGGCGTCACGGTCCTCTGCGGCGGCAAAGCGCTCCCAGCAATTTGTGGGGGAATATTCCAGCTCGTTTTGTTTTTTTTCTTCGTTACTCATTGTCTATCTTATTGGGTTACGGTTTCAGGCCTGTTGTGCGTCCAGCAGGCCAAGGGATTCGAGTGCCTGGCGCAAGGCATCGGCAACGGCGGCAAACTCCGCATCGTCCAGGGTGCGTGGGTCCAGGCAAAAAAGATCGTCCTCAATGCGCCCTATAAGCGGGGGGTCGGTCTGCAACAAGGCGTCACGCAGCGCTTCTGCCGAAGCGCCCTTGCACTCCAGGGTGACCAGTGTTGTAGGCAGTCCGTATTCCGGAAAGGAACCGCCCCCAACCCGTGACATGCCGGAACGCATACCAGTATCCATGGCGCTGGTCAGGGAGGCATCGCGCTTCAGCCGGCGGGCCAGCTTACGCGCCTTGGCCTGCAGTTCGTCCGGCTTTGCCGTAATCATGCGCAGCGTGGGTACGTTCTTGCGCGCAACCTCCGGGTCCAGATACTGGCGCAAAGTGGCTTCCAGGGCAGCCAGGGTCATCTTGTCTATACGCAGGGCGCGGTTCATGGGGTTCTTTTTGATGCGCTCGATGATTTCCTTGCGGCCTACGATGATGCCGGCCTGGGGGCCGCCAAGCACCTTATCGCCGCTGAAAGTGACCACGTCCGCCCCTGATGCGACGGCTTCCTGCACCGTGGGTTCGTGCCCCAGCCCAATGGGGCGAAAATCCATAAAGTTGCCGCTGCCCAGGTCTTCTATGACGGGCAAACCGCGCTCGCGTCCCAATGTCACAAGCTCCTCCAGGGTGACTTCCTTGGTAAAGCCGATGATCCGGAAATTGGAGGCGTGCACTTTCATCAACGCGGCGGTCTCTTCGTTGATGGCGTTCTCATAATCGCGCAGATGGGTACGGTTGGTGGCGCCCACCTCATGCAGTATGGCGCCGCTCTTGGCCATGACCTCGGGTATACGAAAACTGCCGCCGATCTCCACGAGCTGTCCGCGCGAAACCACGACCTCGCGCCCCTTGGCAAGGGTTTCCAGTACCAGCATCACCGCAGCGGCATTGTTGTTGACCACAAGGCCGGCTTCGGCGCCACTGACGCGGCACAACAGTTCTTCCACATGGCTGTAGCGCGAACCGCGCTTGCCCTTGGCAAGGTCGAACTCCAGGTTGGAATACCAGCGGTTGGCCTCGTGCACGGCGTGGATGGCTTCATCACACAGCAAAGAGCGCCCAAGATTTGTATGCACCACCACGCCTGTGGCGTTGATGGTTCTGCGAAAATGGGGGCGCGAACGCATGCGTACATACACAGCCAGGCGCTTGAGCAATGCCGCTTCTTCCAGCTGTTCCGGAGCGTTCAAAATGCCAGCGCGTATTTCCTCGCGGCAGAGGTCCAGAAACTCGTTGGCCAGGTCGCGCAACATTGTTCGCGGCGGGCGCGGTGCGCCCTTGCCTGTATTCTCCACGTCCAGGCTACGTAAAACCACATCAACAGAGGGCAACAGCTTGTAAAGGTTCGCCACCGGCAGCTCCCGTTGGCAGGCGGTCTGCAGCCAACCTGCGACAGATGTTACGGATTATTGCCAAACAAGTGTTTCGGGCCGCAGCTTAAAGAACTCGCCCAGCAAAAACAAGGAGCCACAGAGCAATACCGGCCTTTGCGGACTACTCTGCATATCTTTCAATGCGTCCATGGCTGCGGCCAAGTGCGGCATGGGGTGTGTGAGGCACCCGTGTTCCTCCAGGATAGCAGCGGCTGTTTCTGGTGCGGCAGCCCGTGGAATATCTGAAAGCGCAGGCAGATACACCGGCGCCCCAGTTGCCAGAGCGGCAAGAACCGGGGCCACCTCTTTCATGTCCTTATCCGCCATGAACGCCGCCACCACAGCCCGAGGGCGAATGTTTGCACTGGTGAGGGCGCTTTGCAACGCCAAAAAGGCATCCTCGTTATGCGCGCCATCCAGCAAAAGATATGGAAATCTGCCAGGCACCGCGGCAACGCTCTGCAATCTCCCCGGCAGGGCGGCATGCTCACAGACCCTGCGGCACAGCTCTTCTTCCACATCCACCCCCCGCCAACCGGCGATAACACGCCAGGCAGCCATTGCCAGCCGGGCGTTTTGGGCCTGATGCCCGCCCATCATACCCAGGTGGGGTGCCGGGTCAAAAGTAGTTGCGGGGGCCAGGTTTACCGCCATGAGCGGTGTGCCCCCTTCCTGAGATGCACGCTCCAACTCGCCCCATGCTTCTGGGGTTTGCGGGCTGGCCAGCCCCAGGCGGGCGCCCTGTCTGAGCGCATGCCCCTTTTCCTTGGCAATGGCGGCAACACCTTTTCCCAAGATGTGCTCGTGGTCCAGGCCGATACGCGTGATGCAGGCCAGGTGCGCGCCAAGGGCTGCGGTGGCGTCCCACCGTGCGCCGAGGCCGGCTTCGTACACGGCCACATCCACCCCCTGCTGTCCAAAAAATTCTGCGGCCATGACAGTCAGATACTCAAAATAACTGAGCCCCTCGGCACAGCGCATATCCTCGCCCGCATAATCAGTGGGCACCACGGGACCGGCCGCATAGACGGTGTTGGCCAGTTCCAGCCATTCGCTATCAGTGGCCATGCGCGCGCCTTGGGTATCGAGAATCATAATCCGCTCACGGGGGGAGATGAAATGGGGAGACGTGAAAAGCCCTACCCGCAATCCATGCGCGGCCGCCAGACGAGCCAGCAACCAACTTGTCGTGCCCTTGCCGTTGGTGCCGACAACCCGCGCCACCGTTTGGGTGGAACGCGCGCCAGCAGTAGCGTGCGCCAACGCACGCAAGGAGGACAGGACCCGTTCGAGCCCCAATTGCATGCGGAACTGTCCAAGCTGCTCCAGATATGCTTCAAAAACAGTAAGGGAAGCGAATTCGTTTGTGTTTGTCATGCTACCGGAATGTTACCCAGTGCCTTATGCGCAGTGGTTTGCTTTTCATTTATTTGCCAATGTGGACCTAAAAATGTAGCTTCTTTTTTCCGACATCGTGCAAAGGCATGCATACTTCAATCGGCTTTTCCTTTGCGTAATCCATCGGCCAAAACTCGTAATAGCAGCACAGGAGACGCGGTATGGGGCTCAAAAGCATAGGCGGCCAGCTTGCACTGGCTGTGCTTCTGGTCGTTGCGCTTACAATTGGCGCATTGGTCTTTTACGTCAACGGTTCCACCTCGTCCATGGCCTTGAAGCTGGAGAAAGGCACCATGCAGACTGCGGGGCAGTTTACGGCCAGCGTTGTTGACAATTATTTCGACAATGCCCTGGCCCTGGCGCAGTCTCTCTCGGCGCAGTCCGCTTTTCAAAGCGCGCTCCAGTCAGATTATTTTTTGAAGGACGCGAGCAAGATCATCCAGGACTTCCTCAAAGGCTACAAAGGACTGTGGGCCATCTGCCTTTTTGATTACGAAGGCTACGTCATGGCCGGCGTGGATGCGGCTGGACATGACATGACGGATATGGAGCTGGCTGCCACTCCTTATGTAAAGCATATTCTGGATACGGGCGAAGTCTACGTTGACCACGATATCCGCCTTGCAGGAGAACAGGAAAAAGCCGCGGTTTTCGCCGTGGCCGCCCCTGTTCTGGACCTTGGCGGGGACCTTGCCGGCGGTATTGTCATCTATCCAAGGTGGGACAACTTTGCTGACGAATTCATCAACCCCGTGACTGTGGGCTCCACCGGTTATGTCAGCATCATTGACGGGCAAGGCAGACTGCTTGCCGGGCCGCCCTCTGGCGACATGAGCGCCCTGATGGAGCTGTCCCCCCATGCAGATATGGCCAAAAGTGAAGGATTTGCGGAGTATGAGGTTGACGGGCACGCCAAACTGACCGCAGTGACGCCCCTCCCAATGGGCGAGTGGAAACTGCTGGTCACCGCGGACATGTCCGAACTGACGTCCACCTCCACGCAACAGCGCAACACATTGCTGGTGGCGGGAATTTGCATAGTGATTCTCCTGGTGGGGCTCATTGTCTTTGCCATGCGCAAACTGCTCATCGCCCCCTTGCATGCAATAGAGATATACACTGACCAGGTAGCCTCGGGGCAATACACTGCCCCCTTGAAAGGGCACTTCCGCTACGAGCTTGCCCACCTGGCAAGCAACCTCAGCAGAATGGTCGACAAGCTGAAGGCCGAGCTTGGTTTTACCCGGGGAATACTGGACTCCATATCCGGCGCATTTCCGTATCTGATTCTGGATAACGAATCCCGCATCACCCACACCAACGACATTCTTATCAAGACAATGGAAAAGCCTGGCACCCCGGAGACATATATCGGCAAAAAAGCGGGCGAGTTCTTTTTCAACGATGCCACCCGCTCCACCCGTTCGCAGCATGCCATCGAGAAAAATGAACGCATCTCAGGGGAAATGGAAGTCCAGACGGACACGGTCAAACGTATTTTGAGCGTCAATGCCAACCCCATCTATGACTTTGACGGCAAACTCACAGGGGCCTTCACCCTTTACTTCGACCTGACAACGGTGCGCGAACAGGAAGCCGCCATCCGCGAGCATAACGAAAAAATATCCGGTGTGGCGCGCCGCGTGGACGCCATCGCCACGGAAGTGTTCGCCGCAGTAAAAGACATTACGCAGCAGGTTGAGCAGGCGGCCCAGGGAACGCAGCGCCAAGACCAACGCACCCAAGAAACCGCCACTGCCATGGAACAGATGAACAACACCGTCTACGAGGTCGCCAGCAACGCCACCGCATCCGCTCAAGGGGCGGAGGACGCGCGCAACACGGCCCTGCAGGGGCAAAAAGCCGTTACCGAAGTTGTGGCTTCCATATCCGACATCAATAATCAGGCGGATGAACTGCAAAGCATCATGGCGGACCTTGGCGAACACGCCCAGGGCATTGGCCAGATAATCACCGTTATCGAAGACATTGCCGACCAGACCAACCTGCTGGCGCTGAACGCGGCCATCGAAGCGGCGCGCGCCGGCGAAGCAGGCCGCGGTTTTGCCGTGGTGGCCGACGAAGTCCGCAAGCTGGCGGAAAAGACCATGAGCGCCACCAAGGAAGTTTCACAAACTGTGGGGCGCATCCAGACCGGCACCGAGAAAAGCGTGATGGCCACCAAATCCGCGGCTTCCGCCATTGCTACCAGCTCCGAACTGGCGGAAAACGCCGGCCAGGCTCTGCGCGAGATAGTGCGCATTGTGGAAGGCAACGCCGACCAGGTCAGCGCCATTGCCACAGCGGCGGAAGAGCAAAGCGCCTCCAGCGAGGAGGTCAACCGCGCCATGGATGAAATCAACTCCATCGCCAGTGAAACGGCGCGGGGCATGCGCCAGGCCAGCGAGGCCATCGGCGCCCTGGAAGAACAAATGCGGCGCCTCATGGAATTGATTCAGGAAATGCAACAAGGTTGAAAAGACGATAACAAGAAGCCTTGACCCCAAGGGGCATGGCGATATAGTGAATGCTTCCTGCCGCGAGGGGTACTTCCCTTGCGTCAGCGTCCCAGTAGCTCAGTCGGATAGAGCATCGGCCTTCTGAATGGAGTGCCCCGGGGGAAACCCCGGGAGTAGAACCGGCCAAATTCGGGGAAGCCTTCCTGCCGCACACGCAGATGGTAATCCCGAGCCAAGCCGGGGGGCATACCCCCGGAAGGTGTAGAGACTAGACGGCCGGCGCCTGCGCCCCCTTGCGGGGCATGGCGAAGGGATAGTCCAGACCACGAACACGCACAGCGCGTGGCGGGGAAATCCGTGGTGGTACGCTAAGCCGACGGTCGTGGGTTCGAATCCTACCTGGGACGCCAACCGATCTTCAAGCCCCTGATTTTTCGGGGGCTTTTTTACTTTCAGGGTTTAGCTGTGGTTCCCTCCAAAAAGGACTGTGCTAGTCTCAGAACTGGGGCCATTACCGGCGGGCGTTAGCCGTGGTTCCCCTCCAAAAAGGACTGTGCTAGTCTTAAGTTCGTCCGCCCATTCATTGCACTTGGGCCGTGGTTCCCCTCCAAAAAGGACTGTGCTAGTCTCGGTACACTTCATGGACAACGACGCCAGCGGCCGTGGTTCCCCTCCAAAAAGGACTGTGCTAGTCTCACCTTTTGTGTTGGTCGGCGCGCCTTCTCGCCGTGGTTCCCCTCCAAAAAGGACTGTGCTAGTCTCTCGCAATTCGTCCGACAGAGGCGCCGCACGCCGTGGTTCCCCTCCAAAAAGGACTGTGCTAGTCTCAGTCATCAGGGTTTGAGATAAAAAAGGGTGCCGTGGTTCCCCTCCAAAAAGGACTGTGCTAGTCTCCCCTCGAAATGTTATAGTTTTCGAGGGGCGCCGTGGTTCCCCTCCAAAAAGGACTGTGCTAGTCTGGCAAAAGCTGAAACGGGAGAAGTCCCTGCGCCGTGGTTCCCCTCCAAAAAGGACTGTGCTAGTCTTCGAGATGTGGCCAGCAACGTTTTCAAACAGCCGTGGTTCCCCTCCAAAAAGGACTGTGCTAGTCTTTGGCCGGCGCTTCCATGCCGGCCAGGTCAGCCGTGGTTCCCCTCCAAAAAGGACTGTGCTAGTCTTGGCACCAGCGTCTGGGAACTGCTTACCATGCCGTGGTTCCCCTCCAAAAAGGACTGTGCTAGTCTCAGTTCTGTGAAACCCAGCCAATGGCGTACGCCGTGGTTCCCCTCCAAAAAGGACTGTGCTAGTCTAAGAAGGATTTGTGGGGTATATATAGTTGCGCCGTGGTTCCCCTCCAAAAAGGACTGTGCTAGTCTGGTTTGACAAGAACGTCCCTTCTGTGTCATGCCGTGGTTCCCCTCCAAAAAGGACTGTGCTAGTCTACTGGACGCAGCATCAAGCCAGCGTCACTAGCCGTGGTTCCCCTCCAAAAAGGACTGTGCTAGTCTGGATGGGATGCAACCTTCAGTTTTTCCCGGGGATATTCTAAATCCCCGGGACTTTTTCCACTAATCTTCACTCTTTGCACAACGCAACCTCTTCTGTTTTTTAAAAAAGCAGCAATTGTTGTGTTGCTGTTATCTCAACAGGCTTTTCCTGCCCCACAAGAATCTCCATGCGCGCATACTGCCTGTCTGTAAGTTCCAAAACGCGTACACTACCGTGTGGCGGCAAGCTTGCTCGTAAACGGCGCATATGTTTTTCTATGGCTTCGCGCCCCCGGCAGATGCGCATGTACACAGAAAGCTGCAACATATCGTACCCGTCTTTTAGCAAAAAATTCCTGAACTTGGACGCCTCACTCCTGTCCTTCTTCTCCTTGACCGGAAGATCGAAAAGAACGATCAGCCTCATGTAGCGCACCTCCTCACTGGGCATGCGTCCCTCCTCCGCTATCCGCCATCACCGGCAGAAGAATATCCTTGCCGTTTCCAGGAGAAAGAGTTGCACGAAACGCCTCAACGTATCGACGCACCCCTTCGAGCAATACATGCCTTTCTGTTTTCAGAAACACATCCTTATGGAGCACCATGGTCATGGCGCGCCTGTCGTGAATGTCGAGGTTTTCTTTCTCGGGCGAAGTGAGAAAAACGTTTCTGGCGTGCACATCCACCAAGGGGCGCAATGGCTCCAAAAGGTCATCCGCCAAATTAAAAGGATTTTGGTCGTTGGCGTGGTGCACCCCAAGTGAAGGCCAAAAGCCATATGCAGAAAGATACCGGGCGATGCACGCACGAACAATGGCGTAGCCATAGTCCAGCAGAGAATCGAGCCTGTCCCCTCTCCGTGGGGTGCGGCCACCGGTGCGCACCCCGCAACTCAGTCTGTACCCTGGCCAATACTGCCGGGCCGCCTGAGCCTCCACATTTCCAGTGTCCCCACTGTGAACTTTCTTGACCAGGGAAAGCAGCAATTGCGCCTCAGCCGTTACGCCACCAAGTTCAAGACTTAGCGCCTGGCTTTCAATCTTTCGCCTGACAATGGCTTGCCAGAGACGTTTCCTACGGGGCGATGTAAGGGCCATCTGCAGCCTGGCTGTCTGTGCCTGACGATGATAGCCGTTGCAAGGGAGAAGAGCGCCATTGGGCATGTGCCGCCTGTCAGTCGTAATAACCAGGCATCCATTTGCTGCAGCAGCGGAAAGCAATGCAGCTGTCAGCATCACCCGGGGGGTGTCCAGCACAACATACGCCACGTCTTCCAGGGGTACGGCAACAGAGGCGCCGCTTTCAGGCTCAACCAACAACCGTCCCTTGTTCAGGGAGATTCTAGCTGCTTCGCTCAAGTGCAGGCCGCGCCATGCCATGTCCGCGTCTCCCCTTTTACCAGATGCAAATTTCCAAGCCGATCAACACGGTATTTGTCGAAGCTCTTCAGATTCTTGACTCCCACTTTGATTGTCTCGGAGTGGTCATATGCAGCAGCCAATACTATGGCAGCTACGCTTCTGTCTGTACCTACATAATATCCCTCATGCACTTCACCATTATTTTTTGTTGCAACGACGTAGCAATTTTTGGTTATGGTAAAACAAAATGCAGATTCCGCGTCCATTAACAGCCATTCATCTTCATTTTTATTTCCCACAATGGCCTTGTTTGGTGGAGCTGGTTCAGAAATTTGACTCGCGTAGACTGGGACAAGGTAATACTTCCCCTGCATTTTAAAGACATCGGTACGTACTATGGAGGCATTGTCGGCCTGACAAACGCCACCTCCCCTTGGCAGTGTCACTCCGCTGGTAAAAGGCCCTCGTTTTATGCGCACGCGACGAATAACATCACCTTTGGGTGAATACGGTGGGGCGTCAGCTGGTTTTCCTGCATTGATCCAACCTTGCAGAATATCCCGCAGCCAAGCGTTACGTTCCAGGTCTTTGATGCGATCGAGATCCTTTAGGCTCAAGTCTTTTACGGCTTTACGTTCATACAGCATCGCAACAGCTTCGCCATTCGCATCAGTTTCCTGTCGTATCTGCCGCAACGTATCTTCGTGAAGCCGCCCCTTTTCTTTGCCGCGCTCTTTTCGAGAAACAAAGACGCCACGCAGCAGACGAGCGGTATCTTCCCTGAAATCAGGCCATGGGAGTTCTAGGTCAGGAACAAGCCGATACTTATCCTGCCACGTATCCATCCGCTGGTAGGCTCTCGTAAGACGCTGCAGCATGCCCTCGCTGCAAAGAGCAACTAAAAGAGCGTCTAAGGCGTGGTGTCTGTCCCCGATTCGCCTGCCATGAGCGTCTTTTTTCAGGCTCTCCACCCCCCATGCTCGTCGCAGGTCAGAGGTTATTCTTCCTGGTCTGACAAAAATCCTTCTTATACCGCTGCCGTCTTGTCTTTGCATGGGAACATTAAATTCCTGTTCATATTCCTTGGCCAGCCATTGTAATGTCAATTTAGCTGCATAACTGCTATCGTGCTTGTTACGCTCGTGAAATTTCCCCTCCATTTCACTATCCAGATTCTTGAGTGTATAGTTGCGCTTCTTGAAGCCCTTTATCCGCAAGGAACGAACCCACTCTTCAAAAACGTGCCACGTCTCAGGATGATCTTTGCCTATCCACTCGTATGGAGTACGTCCTGCCTTGGCCTGATTAGCTTCAACTCTTACTAGGCAGAGATTGTAAAATCGATTGTCGAAAGTCCTGCTACGGGGAAGGATGTGGTCGATCTGCGCAGCATTAGGTCCGTCCAACAATTCCACGGGAGAGATGTGCCCCTGGTTACCGGCATAGGCCTGCCTTCCTCCATGATCTTTCCAGAGTAGATAATATGCGCACTGCTCCCCCTGTTCTTTCCAAAGTTCGTAGCGCATGAGTTCCGTCCTGGACACATGCTCAGGATTCTTTCCCACCAATTCGGCGAATCGGTTGCGATGCACTTCTCTTTCATCCGTGCGACGATCAAGTCCCTTTTTGATTGCGTTTCTATCTTCAACGCTCTTTCCTACATCTCGCAACAATTCGACATGCACCCTTCCTGGGATAACACCAAGTTCATACACAATAGTCTTAAACTGCCTGCGAACCTCACTCATGATGCGCTGCACAACTGGATTTCGCACAGAATGCATATCCACTTGCCGCGCGGCCGCATGCTCATAGCCCACTTCCTTGCATCCAAGATCGTAATCACCGGTATCTATCATATGGGGCAAAATGGACTGCATGGCCTTGAGCGATAGTTTTGCCACCTGACGAAAATTGGCGAACCGCCCCTCTTTCAACGCCATGAGTAAAGCTTTTCGCTCTCTTTCTTCGAGTGGTAAATTTTGCATACCTGCCTCGATGAGAGCGAGGTCATCATGGATGGTAAAAAGCCAAGCCAAAGAGTCGACAACCAGCTGCCCATCAGACATTCTCTTTTGCACGAGTCTTTGGAACCCCTCCCATCCCAAGACGGAGGCGAAGATATAGCTTCCCTGAGTACACCCACCACTCATGCCCAAAATGTCCTTACTTTCCGGGTCGGTAATCTTTCCGTTTGCGTCCTTACGTGCGTAGTTAAGCTTATCGAAGCTGGCTTCCTCTCTACCAAGCCTTTTTTTCAATTGTTTGAAAGTCAAGCTCTTCTTTTTTCCAACTTCGCCCACAATTGCTTTCACTTTTTGTGGAGGTATTCGCTCAAGGTTTCCGCCCGGACTGCGCAAACGCAGGGTGCTCAGTTTCTGGGCCAAGCGAAAACGCTCGGCTGTATACGATTTTGCAGGAGCTCGTTTTTCGTTTACTTCAAAAAGGCAATAACCGATCAAGTCTTCACGACTTTTCAAGGGTTTCTGATCAAACGCCAAAGGTCGATAGGCCGATAGAAGTTCATCTGTTGCTACGTTACTTCCATACTCACGCTGTTTTTCAAAAAGCAGAATAATTTCGTCCTCAAGCAACTTTCGGAGCAGCGTGCGTTCATACACTGGCTTGCCGTCGATGCCAGCCCTATTCCGCTTGCGAGGAAGCTCAACCATGTATTCTCCTACAGTCCTACAACCTGCCTCGCGAAAGCGTTCTTCCAAATGGCTTACCGCCTGCAACATTTTTCCTGTTTCGGAGTTGCTAGCACTGGATTTGTCTGCCTTGCTGTTAGATTTAAACCCTCTATGTTTTGCAATATGCAACATGACTACAGCTAATTCTTCAGGTGATAGTAACGTGTCCAAACCCTTTTTCCGTAAAAGCCATGGATCATGTTGGCGTTGATTTACAGGCAAGTGCAATTGTTCTGGACTCAACGACCCAATAAGGCCAAATTCTTCAAGCAATTCTCTAATTCTTTTCATTCTCCAACGCCGCCGCCGAATTGTTACTCGCTGTCGTTTCGCAGTCTGCCGCTGCTTGCTGAGCAATTCTTTGGTCTTGGGATTTTCAGGCACGTCGAATGTACGAACTCCTAAAGCAGGAAAACTTCTCCCGCCCTTTCCTTCATAATTATAAATTGAGGCCATACCGTCAGGCTGCAATCGGACCATCGCCCACCCTATTGAGCCTATCCCGATATCTAATCCAAGACATACGCTCTCATCCAGATACATATTGTTGGCCTCCTACTTGACATATTATGATTACATGAGTAGCTTCTATATAGCACAGTTCATTCTGGAGCGGAACCACGGTAATCTCCAGAGAAGCCGGCCGCCCTGCACTGCAATGGTACGGGGCGGCCGTGGTTTGTTCTGGTGCTAAAATACACTCTCCACTTTTTCAGCCAGTACTTGGATGTGCCCCCGTTCGTCATAACCAATCATTCTGCGAGCACTTCCTTTTCTTGCTGCACAGAAAAATCATGTGCTGTTCAAGTATATGAGCAGTTCATAAAGGCTTGCGCAGCGATACGCGCCTTCAGCTTCGCTTCACCAAGCCGCAGCAAAGTAAAAAACAATAAAAATAAAATGCTTAGCACAATCAGACATTACCCATAGGGCTTTGACAAGCTTTTTCAATTCAGCTAGGTGCTTCGTCTACACTGCATGCAGCACAGTGAGCACAGTGAAGGGCAAGGGCTTAGTACAGTCATGCAATATCGATTTATGGTCTGCTTTTCATGCGATATTGCGATCTACCACGCCTTTAAAAACGCTCTTTTTATACAAAGTATTCATTCATCACACCAAGTATATACAGCGCTATCATTGAGTATCGTTTCCAATGGCAACAACGAATAACAGCCATGGGCTTCCTGGCCAGAAAAGAATGGTGCGAACGTACACCATGGTGTTTCTTGGCTATATTGGGATTGTGGTAATATTTGCCTTTTTGGTCGGCCACTACCAGAAACAAAAGCAGATGGCCGAGATTGACCGGCAGCTCCATACAGCAGCCAGCGCCCTGAAATTCATGCTGGCGGATGATTTCCACGACCGCGCCGTGGATGCGGATTCCATATCCTTTGAAGAAGAATTGAAAAATCGTCGCGCCATCTCGCAGTATGCTTCCCAATCCGGCTTTGTGTACGCCTACACGCTTGTTGAAAAAAATGGCGCGTTTTACTTTGCAGCGCCAACCGTGACCGAAGAAGAAGCAAAAGAGCGCGAACGCTGGTATTTCTACCCTTATAAGGATGTGCCAGAGGAGTTTGTGCGGGCATGGCGTACTGGGGAAGCAACCTACGCCACCTATTCCGACCAGTGGGGGACCTTCCGCTCTGTGGCCCTCCCCCAGACATCTGCTGGGGGCAGGCGGTATCTTGCCTGCGTGGACATGGATATCTCCTCTATTAAAAAGCTGCTTTATCGAGAAGCTGCTCTCGGTGGCGGCATTGCATTACTGCTCATTTTCAGTTCTTTTCCATTACTGCTCTTGTATCGCCGATCACACGCCATGTACGTCGGCGTTCTAAAACATACGAACGCGGAGCTCTCCAAATCCAATAAGCAGTTGGCCATTTTGGATGCAGCCAAGTCTTCCCTTTTGAACAAGGTTTCCCATGAACTGCGAACCCCGCTGACCTCAATTATGGGTTTTGTGAAGCTTTCTGAGCGTGAGTTCAGGCGCCATTTCGCCCCACTTGCCATGGGGAAACCGGAACTGGAAGCCAAACAGAAACGTATCGACAACAACCTGAACACAGTTTGGGCGGAAAGCGATCGCCTGCGGCGTCTCATCAATGACTTGCTGGATCTTTCCAAAATCGAATCGGGCAAGATGGAGTGGCACGACGAAAGGATTTCACCAGTAACGGTGACAGAAGCTGCCCTGGCGTCCGTGAGTGGCGAATTGGAAAAGAAGCAAGAGGTGGAACTGACGCTGGAGACCGAAGGTGACTTGCCACACATTTTTGCCGAGTCGGACAAAATTCACCAGGTGCTCATCAACCTGCTCAACAACGCGCTCAAGTTCACCAATCGAGGAATGATACGTGTTCAGATATCGCGTCACGCCGGCTATGTGTGCTGGGATGTGCGTGATTCCGGCATTGGCATCCAGCCTGAGGATCTGGGCAAAGTATTTGACGAATTCCACAGTTCGCCACACAACGACACCCTGCCCGACCCGCGCTAAGGTACGGGGCTGGGGCTCACCATTTGCAAACAGATCATCGAACATTACGGGGGGTCAATTTCCGTGACGTCGAAAGTAGGCGTGGGAAGCACCTTCACGTTCTTGCTCCCCGCCATGGGCGCGTAGCCGACTGTTTTAGTGCAGGATTACAGCCGTGCACCATACTACAGAAAGGGCATCAATATTGTGAAGACGATCTGCGCCGGCGTGGCGTCAGCACGGAATACGGGTCCGAGCGGACGCATTCATCAAAAAAGAGCTTGGCATTCAATAGTTGCACAAATCCGTTGCGCACGCAGTCCTTGTTTGAATACCCCGCCGTTTCTCGCATAAAGCTTTTGAGGCAGCGTTCTATTCTGAACAGTTTCGACCGCATATACTGAACACATTCACTGGTTGACGCATGCCCATTCAGATGCAGTAATGCATACGCTGATGAAGCGTACGCTTTGAAAAGCGCCTTTTCGATCTGTTCGCCAAAGTCATAGCAATCCGTGATGGCCACAAATGGGTAGAACGTGTTGCACCCGGACATGGCAAGCATGTTGATCATGAGAAAGGCAAAGCACGATGATGCGTTGCTTTTCACCGAGTAGGTGCAGTTTTCGCTTTTTCTGATAAGGGTCGTGGCGGCAAAGGAAGGGACGTCAGAGAAATCATGGATGATGGATCGTATATCCTGGAAGACCATGCAATTTCTCTCACCCCCCGCGGTACATTTGACATCACCGTCCTGCATAAGACCATGCGGGTACGTTTTGCGCGCAGGATTTTCAGGTACTTGGTATTTAAATCTAATACCATGTTCTTTTATTCTAACATAAAACACATGCATTATCTTCACCTCTTACGCGCCAAACGTAAAAAAATATTCACGCAACAGTACCACTTCTTTTTTCCCTTTACTCGCTACAATCCGTAAACACAACCCACAGAGTCAGTATTTATTTTATCAAGTCAACAAAACTAGTATTTTACGATAAAGTATTACATTTAGTAACAGTTCATGGCCTCTTGATTCATAAATACTAATAAATATGATTTTATATCTAATCATGCGTAAAATGATCTTGCGAATCATTTTCAACAAACACGGGGATGTGGTCGCACATCAATACTTGTTCCAGCCATGAACGCCTTGCCATCTTCCAGATAATGGCAAAAAACGTCAAGACGAGACACGGCCCTGCCACTATCTTTGCCACAGCAATCGGAGGAAAGCGATGCGGGAAACGACCGTTCGCAGCCATCGCCACAGGCTGGCGCAAGTACTTGCGCATTTGGACAAAATAGGAGTGGAGGCTGGTGTCGAGAGCATGCCCAGATTGGAAGAACTGGCGGAGATCGCATGCATGTCTCCGCACCATTTCCACCGGGTTTTCAAGGCATATACGGGGTTGCCAGTCAAAAGCTATGTGCGCAGGCACAGGCTTTTGCTCGCCGCAGACAGACTCACACGCAGCAGCCAAACCATACTGGATATTGCCCTGGAATCCGGTTTCGCCAATCACGAGACCTTTACGCGCGCATTCACGCAGATATTCGGCATCACGCCCGCAGCGTATCGAATGCGGGCATTGGCCAATGGGCAAGCAAACGCGAACGATGGACTTACTCCATTGCCTGCGCCTCCGCCACCGCAACCCACTGCAGGAGAAAACATGGACCTGAACGTGAAGACATTACCCACTATGACGTTAGCCAAGGTTCGCCACACTGGCCCCTACAACAACTGCCAGATAGCCTGGGACAAACTGTGCATTTGGGGCGCTTCCAAAGGACTTTTTGGACCGCAAACCATGTTTCTCGGGATCAGTTGGGACGATCCGGAATCCACGCCACCTGAAGAAATACGGTATGATGCGTGCTTCACCCTGCCTGATGGCGCATCAACGGAAAGTGATGCGGACGTAACGATAACCACACTTCCCAGTGGAAACTACGCCACCACCCTGCATAAAGGCCCCTTCTCCGGGCTGGAGGCAGCGTATAAACAGCTCTATGCCGCCATCATCGCACGGGAGGAGCTCCAACTGCGGGATGCCCCTGCCATGGAAATCTACCTCACTGATCCCAAAACAACGCCGGCAGAGGAATACCTGACAGAAATATGCATTCCTCTGGAGGACCGCTAAAACAGGGGGCGCAAGCCCCCTTTTTCTCACGGGAAAAGGATCATATCGCTGCGCGAAATGTGGATGCGCTTACGCGTGGCAGGCCCTGTCTCCAAAAGATGCACGGTTGCCTGTTCCTTGTAGATGTCTTCCGCCGACAGGCAATCCACCGGGAGGATGACATCCAGACCTCTGAAACCGGCTGCTGTTGCCGTGTGCAATACAGCGCCATGGGCCGCCGTACCCGTAACGATGACAGTATTCACCCCTTTGTCAGCGAGAATCCGCTCCAAGTCGGTCCGCCAAAATTTGTCTACGCTGGATTGTACGATCGGCTCGCCCTCAAGGGGCGCAACCTCCGGCAGGATGGTCTCTGGCGTCCCCTTGCTGGTCAGGCTGAATACCACTGACAGACCTGCGTTCCGGGCCTTGTGCAGCAACGAGGCGATGGCGGGCACGCTCGCCACACAACGGGGGCGCCTTGCGTCGTTGCATGTGCGCTCTTCAATATCGAGCACCAACAAAGCCGTGGCGCCAGGGTCCACTTCCACGCGCTCCAGATTCAGGACATGAGGCGGCGTAACGCGCCCCCATTCCTGATCTATGCTTTTCCCTGCCCCGAATGCACTGGACGCAAACACCAACATTGCGGCAACAAGCACAAGGCTCCCTTTCCAGTTTTTCAGAACGCGAGGCTTAGCGTGCATGATGGACCTCCACCTGTTTCATGTGGTTATCTTTAGCATACAATTTTAGACAGTTAGTGCTTTACATAAATACATCAAAAGGGCAGGCGGCCATGAGAAAAAGTCCTCTGAAATACACCTTTCCATCTGAAATAGCATCACAAATTCCAGAAATTTGAGGGAGAAGGGAGTATGCCACAGATCAGGGGGTACAGATCTGTTGGATACGGCAGGAGTAAGCCGGCCCCAGCTCCGATCAGAGCCCGGGGAACAACGTGGTCAGACCTGGTCGCTTTCCTGAGGTCTGGAGGAGTAGTGCGTGCCAGTCTGTCCAGCAGCAACGGGGGAATCTTCATGGGGCCTACCTGGCTCCATGCGCTCCCGCAGCAATTCTGAAAGCAGGCTGGATACGCTCGTCCCTTTGGTTGCAGCCTGGGCATGCGCCCACTGCACCACGTCTCCTTCAAGCAATACAAACGCATGTTTCATAATCTGGCCTTATAGAATAGATTACTTGTTCTGACAATACGGTTTTTATAAAAACTCTATTCCCTTTTACTTCATGGCGTTTGGGTTTCATTCGACTTTTTTTACGTGCGAAACGCCACACTTTGAAGAAAACGCCTCCACTGACGAGAATGGCAATAATTATCCCCAACATATTGTCTCTGCTTAATTTTTGTGGCATAGGCAACGCATGATAAACTGGAAACGCTACTCGGATCCCTGGTACTCAGGCTATGCATTTCAAGGGGCCGTCGTCCTTGGTGTGGCTCCTATCCTCATTCCCCTTATCGTTGGCAATGCAGCCGGTTCTGCAGAAGCGGGTCTTGTGGTGGCGGCTTTTTACGCCGGACAGCTTTCCGCGCCTTTTTTGGGCGGACTGACCGACCGTCTGGGCATTCACCGCGCCGTCTATTTTCTGGGGTATTTGCTCCTTGCCGCGGGTCTGGCGGCCTTTCCGTTCGTTTCCGGCGCCGGCTTCTGGCTGTTGCTCGCCTTGATACAAGGCATGGGCGCCGCCGCCACCAATACCGTGGCGGCCATGTTCATTGTGGAAACCAGGCCAAAGGACGAATGGGATCCGCGTATCGGCTGGCTGCAGACATTTTACGGCCTTGGGCAGGCGCTTGGGCTGGGGCTGGCGGCCTTGCTCCAGATGGAACCCGGATGGGGCATGGTCATCGCTGCAGCACTGATGCTGCCCGGCATCTGGCTGGGGCGCATGGGGCTGCCCAAAACCGAGCATCCTGCACGCGCAGCCAAAGTACCAAAATTCAGCCGACGCACACACAGACAGCCCCGCACGCCCTTTGGCATGCTGCATCACTATGAAAGCATCCTGACAAAAGACGCGGCCAGGATACTCCTGTTCTGGAGATCAGCTTTTGGCCTATACCTGCTGAGCTGGTTCCTGTGCATGCTGGGCTCCTGGCTGATTTACAACCTGTATCCGCTGCTGATGCAGTCCGCCTATGGCATCAATGCAAGCCTTTCCTCCCTGTATTACGCCGTGGCCGCTGGAATCGGCATTTTCGTGTATGCGCCGTCAGGAATATTGGGACACAAGATCGGTGACGGCCCGGTGGTCATGCTGGGCATTCTGGCCAGCATTATTTCAGCGGGGGCTATGGCGTTCCTGGCGCACTTTGATACGCAATACAACTCCTGGCTGGTTCCAGCGTTCTTTATTCTAATGCCTGTCGCGTGGTCACCGCTCATCGTTGCCGGTACAGCACTTACGGCACAACTGGCCACAATAGCGGAGGGCACGGCCATGGGGGTTTTCAACGCCACCACCGCCATTGCCAGTGTACTGGCCGCCCTTGGCGCAGGATACATTGCAGAATTCACAGGATACAAGGCAGTTCCCATAGTGGCCGTGGTATTGCTGCTGCTGAGTGCGGCAGTCTTGTTGCCAGTACTGCGACTTGCCCCAGGGGGGGGCACAACGTCTGCACCGGCAAACGATACTGCTTCAAACGAGAACGAACACTCTGCGGCCGCGTCCTGATATGCGCAAGAGAGGGGCATTGCAGCACTTCTCTTGCCATCTTGCCCGGCCCGCGATAGACATTTTATAATCTGGTTAGCCAAATTCATATCCGCGCCCGGGGCTGGCGCGAAAGACACCAAGGAGATTGCGGCATGGCAAACACCGGTTATGCACGGCGATTTCGGCCAGGGCAGCAGGGCAGCACTGCAGTCTGGCTGCTTACCATTCTACTTCTGCTTTTCGCCATCGCTACGGGATACGTATGGTATAAATACGCCACACAGAGCGATCTCCTCAGCCAACGCGAAACCGAACTGACGAATCTGGAGCTGGATTTCGAAAGACTGCAACGCGACCTCGATGATGCAAGCTCGCGCACCAGCACCGCAGAAAGACGCATCTCAGATCTTGAGAGGCAGCTGCAGCAACTGGATACAGCCCAGTCTCAGGCTTCCGACCTGCAAAGCCAGGTAAACGAGCTGAAAAACAACGCGCTCACCGCTGCAACACAACTTCAGGATTGCCAAGAACAGGCAAAGGCGGCGGAAGCCGCCAAGGCGGAGTTGCAGACGCGCATTACTGCGCTTGAAGCAAAAATCAAGGATGAGGAAGCAAACAAGGCCAAGCTCGAAGCTGCTATTGAAGAACTCAAACAGGCAGAAGACATGGGTTCGGATGCAGCCTCGTTGCAAAAGCAAGTCGTCGATCTCAAAAAAAGACTCGGTTCTTGTCAGGAAAAGCTCGATGCGTTGCAACTTGATGCTAAAGCGCGTGAAAAAGCCGACGCTGCAGTTTCCAATGCGGCCAGGCAGGTGCCTGATATTGTCGTAACACAGCAAGACGCAGCAAAGCCTGCCGGCCCCTCAAAAGAAGAACTGGCAGCCCAGGCGGAAGCACAGATCAAGGATTGCGAAGCCCTTGCCGAAGAACTGGAAGCGCTGCGCGCCAAAGGCGAACCAGCCGACGCAACGCGCATTGGCGAATTGGAAAACAGCCTGCAGCAGTGCCACTCCCGCGCCGAAACACTGCAGGAGCACTACAAGGCCGAAAAGCAGATGGCTGAGGCCTATCAGGACATGATTGAAAGCCTGCGGCAGGAAATCCACGACAAGGACGTCCGCATCAAGCGCATCCAGAATCGCCTGGAAATAGACATCCTGGGGCACATTCTCTTCAAGACCGCCAGCACCCGCATCACCCCACAGGGGCAGGAACTGCTGGGAAGAATCATGCCCTCGCTGCAATCCATCGAGGACCGGCAACTTTACATTGTAGGGCACACCGACGACAGAAAAATCGCTCCCAATTTTAGACGCAAAATCCCCAGCAACTGGGAGCTATCAGCCGGGCGGGCGGCATCTGTTGTTCGCTATCTCATTGATAATGCCAATATTCCGCCTTCACACCTGGCTGCTGTCGGGGTGGCGGACACCCAACCGGAAGCGAGCAACGACACGTCTGAAGGACGCGCCAAAAACCGCAGGGTGGAAATCATCGTGGGCGCCCCCATTCTTGGGAAGACCAATTGACCCATTGTATGTCGCCCTTATCAAGGGCTGCCGCTCTGTATGCCCGCTGAACCGCCTATACGTTTGTGACAACAAAGAATCCCCCCTGGCAACGCCAAGGGGGATTTTTTGTTATGGAGCGCCCGCGACACGGGCGCTTATATCGTTACGTTTGTCCGGCTATTTCTTGGCAATAATCCAGATGGCGTGCACCAGACCAGGAATATACCCCAACAGCGTCAGCAGAATGTTCAGCCAAAAATGACCACCAAGACCAACCTGCAAAAAAACGCCCAACGGGGGGAGAAGAATGGCAAGCACTACGCGAATGATATCCATGAGGAGGCTCCTTTGTTGCGGGATTTAAGATTGCACCATGCAGCTACCTGTAGAACATGGTGCAGCAATCTTAAGTATATGCCACCAGAACCAACATTTGGCAAATACCCGATCAAGCAATACCCTCAAACCACACGTTCTTTTAGTTGAGGGGCACTTCCTCCGCTTTCCTGCCCTTGCGCTTCATAAGCAGCAGCGAAAAATAGTGCGGTGTTTCAGTCACTGCATCCAGGTCTTCGCAAATACGCTCCCCTTCCATGCCAAGGCGTGAGCAGAACAGGGCGCGCTCGAACGAGCCGGCCTGCCGTACCATGTTCACTATGGCAGGATAGTTCTTATAGGCCTTCAGGACTACGGCGTTTTCCGCACTGTCACACAGCTTTTTGAAACGCTCTGCATCAGCCTGGCCAGAGGTCAGCACCAGACTTTCCCCCGCACTGACGAGCACGGTCCGCGAACTGGCAGCAGCGGCCTGAAAGGATGTGATTCCAGGTGAAACACGTATCTGAATCTCGGGCCACCCTGTCTGGAGTTTTTCCATCAAATAGCCGAAAGTGCTGTATATAAGTGGATCGCCCAAAGTCAGAAAGGCGCCGTTTTTTCCCGCCAACATATGGCTGGCCACCGTTTCTGCATTTGCGTTCCAGGCGTCTTCCAGTCGCTGCTTGTCATGGGTCATGGGAAAGCCCAATTCAATGACGTCAACACCGTCAGTCATGTGAGGCGCGGCAATCCTGTGCGCTGTGGAAAAATCATTCTTCGTGGAAGAGGCCGCAAAAACAACGTCCACTTCGCCCAGAATGCGAACAGCTTCCAGGGTCAGCAATTCCGGATTTCCCGGCCCTACCCCCACCCCCCAAAACGTTCCGGGGTTCCTAACCTGATTCATTGTTTTATCTCCTTCCTGGTCTCGCCGTTGTGCAGCAGCCAGGCCAATATTTCTACAGCATCAACGCTCTGTGGCCCGGGGCGGGAAAACCGCCGCTCGTCCACAACATGAAATTTCCCTTCCCTGACACAAGCAAGGGTACGGAAATGCTCCCGCGCATCCAGTGGAAGCGGGTCAGGATTCATGGGGCCGCGTTGTACAAGGTAGACTTCGGGATTCAGAGCCAGGAGCGCCTCTTCGTTGAGCCGCACCAGCTTTTTACTTGTTTCCAACACATTACGCCCCCCTGCGGCATGAATCACGGCGTTGACCATGGAGCCGCCCCCTGCTCCCAACAAGTTGGGGTAGCGCACCTCAAAAAAAACACTGGGCCGTGGGTGCCCCTGCACTTTTGCCGCAACACTGGCAAGCCGCTTTTGCATGGACGCCACCAGGCGTTCTCCACGCTCAGGCACCCCGGCCAGGGTGGCAATACGTTGAATGACAGAAAACAGCTCTTCAAAATTTCTGGCCCGGAAAAACGCCGTGGCAATGCCATGGCTCTCCACCTGCTCCAGGGGCAGGGACGCGTCTTTGCGCCCTCCCATTTGCAACACGAGGTCAGGACCCAACCCCACCAGAATCTCCACATTGGGGCGCATGTGCGTGCCTATCTCGGGCACAGCGGTAACGGCTGCACTGTCGTCTGCAGCCGTGCGCGCAACAATGGCGTCCTGCAATCCCAGCGCCAGCAGAATATCGGTCAGCCCTCCATACAGTGGGGCAATCCGCGTTGCCGGAGCCTGCAATACTACTTCACGACCACGATCATCTACAATCTCCGGTCCCGCCGCCCTCACCGGCCAAGCCTGAATGAGGCCGCACAAGATCACGGCCAGATAAAAGCAAAGCCTGTGGCGCGCCCGAAACCGGGTGTTCTGTAATGACAACAGAGGTTCCATAAACCTTCTCCAAAACTTCCTTGCAAAACACCTGGTGCGTAGGGCCCTGGGTGATGATGCGCCCTTTTTCCAAAAACACCAGCCGTGAGCAATACAGTGCGGCCAGATTCAAATCGTGGCTGGCCATGAGCACGGCCACGTTTTGGCGACTGCGCCCCGCCAATACATCGCAGGCGGTCACCGCATGGGCAGGATCCAGTCCCGAAACAGGCTCGTCCAGCAGCAAAACCTTTGCTTCCTGGGCCAAAGCCCTTGCCAAAAAAGCCCGCTGCAATTCACCGCCGGAAACCGCACCTGCGCGACGCCCTGCAAGGGAAATGATGTCCGTATCTTCCAAAGCCCGCCGGACAGCAGCACGGTCTCCCTTTCCGGGACCATGCCAAAACCCCAGATGCGCGTAGCGCCCCAGCATGACAATATCTTCCACTGTCATGCCGTCAGGCGCCTCTCCCCGCTGCGGCACACAGGCCACCAAGCGGGCGCGCTCCCTGGGGGAGTAGCGGGCCAGTTCTTTACCTGACAATAAAACGCTACCGGCAGCAGGCGCCAATACCCCTGATAACGCCTTGATAAAGGTGCTTTTACCGCTACCATTGGGGCCAAGCAGCCCCACAAATTCACCGGCCTGCAGACTGAGGCTGGCTTCCCGCAATGCTGTGGCGCCGCCATACTCGCAAACAAGTCCGCTGGCTTCCAGAACCGCAGCGCTCATGAGATTCTCCTGCTGCGTACGCCGAGAAGCCAGCAGAAAAAAGGGCCACCCAGCAGCGCCGTCACCACGCCAACGGGGAGCTCCGCCCCACCCTGGAGAATGGAGCGTGCCAGCACGTCCGACCAGAGCAGCAAAGCCCCTCCCGCCAGCATACAGGCCGGCAAAAACAACCGGGCCGGCAGACTGGCGGTCAGGCGAATAAGGTGCGGCACCACCAGCCCCACAAAGCCGATGACGCCGGCAACAGCCACAGCAGCAGCGGCCATCATGCTGGCACCGAGCAGCAGGCACAATCTGGCGCGGGGGACATTAACGCCGAGTTGCGCGGCCTGTTCTTCGCCCAGGGCCAGTAAATCCAATTCTCTGGCATACAGCGCGACCAGCAAAGCGCCAATGACAAACCAGGGCGCAAAAAGCAGCATCTCATGCCAGCCGCGCCCCTGAAAGCTGCCCATGAGCCAGAACACGATGCTTGTTACGGAATCCTCGTTAAGAGCCTTGATAAGCGAGATGCAGGCAGCCAGGAACGTGGACACCACCATGCCGGCCAAGACAAGTGTCTCGCGCCTGAGCCCGCCCGCAAGCCGCCCCAACACGAGAACACCGCCAAGGGCTGCTATCGCGCCTGTCAATGCGGCCAGCGGCAGCAGCAGGGCGCCGGATAAAACAGGCAGCAGGATTCCGGCTTCTGCACCAAGGCCGAGGGCAATGGCGAGGCTTGCGCCGCAGGCTGCTCCTCCTGAAACACCAAGGGTGAACGGGTCCGCCAGAGGGTTGCGCAAAAGTCCCTGGTAAACAGCCCCGGCGACTGCGAGAGCCGCCCCAGCCGACCAGGCGAGCGCCGCACGGCTCAGACGGAGTTCAAGCACCACAACACGCCAGCTTTCTGGCAAGTGCGCCCCACCCCAAGGATTCAGGGCAGACAAGACATCTGCAAGCGGAATGTCCCAAGGGCCAAAGAAACAGGCAAGGGGCAGGCAGACCAGCGATAAAATCGCGAGCAAAGGGAGTATCCAGTACCGCTTCATACGTCCGTGCGTTGCTCCCTCGTTTGACTCTCTGACCCTTTGGGATATCCGCCCATTTTTTTCTACCTTTTTATATGCGCCATGGCGCCGTCAAGACGCTGCAGCCACAATTCTGCGATGGGTGGCAACTCGGCCAGACCATGCAACACGGTTTCGCAGGCTATGCCGTCCTTTTCAAGCACGCTTTTCCAGGAGTCATCTTCGTCGCCAGCCATGTCGTTGCGCGCATGGTCGCCCGCCACGGACATGAGCGCCAGAAGCGTGGCTTTTTTATAGCCTTTTTCCTTCAAAAAGGATTGGACGTCCTCAAGCGTGGGAAAACCTTCCACCGTACCTACGACCACAGAAGGATCCAGACGGGCAAAGTGATACTGCAACGCGGGGTACACGACATCTGCAGGGTGATGGGTGCCGTGCCCCATAAGCACCAGCGCTGCGCCATCACGCTTTTCCGCCGGGTACAGGGAAAGCAGGGTCTTGGCAAAGGTTTCCAGATCGTCATTGGTGCTCAGCAAGGGGTAGCCTACGAAAATACGCTTTATTCCCTTTGGCATGCCTTGAAACGCATGCGCCGTGCGCACCAGCGAGTGGTACTCTTCCCCCGGTATCACATGCAGGGACTGCACGACCACCTCTGTGAAATTCTCATCCGCCATCTTGGCCAGCGCTTCGGCCGGTGAAGGTATGACCTCGCCCTCTTTGGCCAGCTTGTGTCTGATGATCTTTGAAGTATAGGCCCAACGCACGGCAACGTCGGGGTAACGCTTCTTCACCATGGCGTCGATTTTTTCAAACGATACTTTGGCTTCAGGAACGCTGGTGCCAAAGGAAACAAGCAGAATACCTGCCTTGTCTTCACGTTTGTCGCCATGGGCCTGTACATCTGGAACCTGAGCGGAAAGCAGGACGAGGGAAAACAGCAGACAGAACGCAGCAATACGCCGCAATGTGGAATGCATGATGCGCATGCTTCCTCCTTGAACGGAAGGGGCCTTGAAATAGGGGCGGCTGTACACCCCTAAGACGGGGAGGCGCTTGCCGGTGCAAAAGCCCGTTGAACCGGCAGCGAATATCAGACGCGGCCTCAGGCAGGTCTTCCGGCTCACCCCACCCTGTCCCGGCCTTCCCAGAGCTCTGCTCCAGTGGCGCACACGGGGACGGGCGACTATACTTCAGGGGCTTACGGCGGCGGGTCCGCTCGCGATTTGCACGCGATTCCCTATTATGCAGCGAACTGCACCTGAGAGGCGCTGAAGATACTGAGGGCGGTCAGGGAAGTCAACGTAAGGCGCAAAATGGCAAAACCACAGACAATCTCATGCCTGTGGTCATATAAGCCGCTACTACTTCCGGTTACTTCGTACGCATCCGGCTCACCTGTCCAGCCATTCCTCCCAGACATCCAGGGCTTCAGGAAAGAAGCTGCGTCCGTATCCTACACGGAAACGGTCAGCAGGCACTTCACCCAGCCTGGACTGGAAGACCGAAGCAGGCATCAAAAGCACCCCGGCCTGCTCCACCAGCTTGTCGGCAAAAGCGTCTACACCTTCGTTGCCCAGGTAGCGGGAAAAGGCAACACACCCGGCATCAGGCTCGTACCATTCAAAAAGACCTGCGTGACGCGCGAAGAAATCCCTGAGCAGTTCGCGGTTTTCACCCGCCAGCACGCGATTCCGTTCCAGCAGCGCATCCCCCGCTTCCAGGGCAATAAGCGCCAACAGTTCGCTGGGCGCGCTGTTGCAGATGGAAAGATAGTGCTTGAAGCGCTCCATACGTTGCAGCAGTTCCGTATCCTGACAGGCAATCCACCCTATACGCAGACCGGCCAGACCGTAGGCCTTGCTCATCACGCCCAGGGAGATGCCCCGTTCATAGATGCTGGCGGCAGCAGGCAGCCTGCTGGCGGCGTCGCGCTCCATGCCCCGGTAGACTTCATCGGAAAAGAGCCAGGCGCCCTGCTTGCGACACATCTCCACCAGGGCGTCGTAGCGGTCGCGCTCCAGGATGGCGCCCGTCGGGTTGTTGGGAAAATTGATGGAAACCAGTTTCGTTGCAGGCCGCATGGCCGCCTGCACCTCGCCCATGTCCAGGTTCCACCCGTCCTCCTCGTGCAGCTTCAGGCCAGAAACATCACACAGGCTCATGGGCAGGGTTTCGGCCGACTGATAATTGGGGTGGCAGACCAAGGCGTGGTCGCCTGCTTGCAGCAGCGCATGCATGGCAATGAAGATGCCCTCTTCCGCACCGGCAAAGCAGAGCACGTTTTCCGGACCTAACCCGTCATAGAGCCCTGCTATGGCCTGGCGCAAGGCAGGCGCGCCCCATGTTTCCGTATACCCCAGGGAAAGTTTATCCCATTGTTCACGACGCTCAGGAGACGCCATGGCCAGCAGTTCAGAAATGGGTAAGGACTCCATATCAGAACCGGCAACATTGAAACGGGCTGTAAACTCCACCGTGAAAAGCGTTTTTCCAAAGCGAATTCAGGCAGATGACGCATTAATAGCCTCCAAGAACAGAAAACATTGTAAGAGAAGCAGAAACGGGGATCAGATACCGGCTGCCATTTTGGCCTGGGCGCTCTTTTCTTTCATCTCGCGTACACGGTCATTGTAGAAGGAAATGACCTCACGGCGGCCCAACATGCCCAAAAACACGCTGGGGTCGTCCGCCCGGACAACGGGGAGCCGCTCAATATTTCTAAGGGTGAACTTGTTCAGCACCGTGTTCAAGTCCTCTTCCGGGGTGGTTACGATAATATCTTTAAGGGCAAAATCCTTTACCAGCACCAGGTTCTCGATCTCATCGGCAAACAAAAATTCGCGGATGTCATTGCTGGAAAAAATGCCGCTCAGGCTTCCCTCTTCATTCACCACAGGGAAATAATGCTGATTCGTACAGCAGAACAATTCCTTGAACTGTTTGAAATTCATATCTTCCGGCACCACAGCCACCACTTTTAGGGTACGGGCAAGGTCGCGTACCTTATAGGCCTGGAGGATGTCCAGAAAGAAATCCCCCGCATGGGCCGGAGATTCATATTTATTGCGCACTTGCTCCACATAGATACTGAATTTTTGGGAAAAGAGATGGCAAAGAAAACAGACCAGCAAGCTGGGCAGCAGCAAGTGATAGGAATTGGTCATTTCCGAGACCATGATGATGGTGGAGACAGGGGTGCTGGAGACCGAGGTGAAAAAACCGGCCATGCCCACAATGACGAAGGCGCCTGGTTCATCCACAATGCCGGGCAGAAACATATTGAAAAGCAAGCCCACCGCGCCGCCCAGGCAACCGCCAATGACCACGGAAGGACCGAACACGCCCCCTGATCCGCCAGAACCGATGGTGAAGGAAGTGGTCAGAATCTTGCCAAAGGCCACCCCCAGCAGCAAAAGCCAGGAAGCCTCGAGAAAAAGCGACTGCTGTACGATGCCATACCCAAAAGCCAGGGTCTGGGGCAGAAAAAAGCCCACCACTCCTGTCAGCAGTCCGCCGATGGCCGGCTTGATATGGTTGGGAACCTTCCATGACTTGAAGAGATTGTGGATACCGTAGAAGGTTTTGACATACAGCCAGCCGCCAGCAATCAACACCATTGCCAACACGGCGTAGGGTCCAAGCTCCAGGGGATTGGCAAAATGGAAATCCGGCGCCTTGAACAGCGACCCCCAGCCGAAGAACAGGCAAAAAATACAGTATGCTACGACTGATGAAATGCCGGAGGGAATAAGGGCGTCAGATTCGAATTCCGATTCACTGTAGAGCACTTCCGAAGCAAAAAGCGCCCCTGCCAGTGGCGCCCGGAAAATGGACCCAACGCCGGCGCCGATGCCTGCCGCGAGCATGATACGGCGCTCTCGTTCCGACAATTTGAGTCTGGTGGCGAGAAAGGAACCAAAACCGGCGCCGATTTGCGCAATTGGGCCTTCACGGCCTCCGGAACCGCCCGTGGTCAGCGTGATGGCTGAAGCAATCGTTTTGATGAAGGGCACCCGCCCTCTGATGATGCCGCCCTTGTTGTGGTAGGCATCGATTGCCGCGTCTGTGCCGTGGCCTTCCGCCTCCGGGGCAAATGTATAGACGATCCAGCCGGAAACAATACCGCCAAGGGCCGGAAGGATAAGCAACAGCCAGCGATTGAAAGGCGTGTCCGTATGCGGCAGCAGGGGGTGCTCGCCGGCGGGCGCCTGCGGCCTGTACCCCGCCAGGGAGTCCATGAAGTAATGCATACCCAATTCACAAAGGAAATGGAAAAACACCGATCCCAAGCCGGCGACGACACCGATGGAAATGAATATCAGCAGCCCTTTGCTGGCTTTTTTCACACTATCCGTGAAAATACTCTTTTTAAGAGCAGAAAGGGGGCCGCCCCTTTGGGGGGATGAAGCAGGCGGCGGGACTGATGCGCCAGGGGGTATCTGCGCGTCCAGAATATCTTTGGATGCCGACTCGTCTGACTTGCTCATTGCCGCGTTCTTACCTTGTTCAGGTCACTGCCACGGTGGACATGCCATCTATGGAAGGGGCGCGGGAGGCATAGCGCGGCCCCACAACAAGCAAATTGTTGGGCAATTCGCTCAAAACCATCTCCATGGTGCTGCCAAAGACCACTTCCCGAATAAGTCCATGGCCAAAAGCGCCCAAAATCGTCAGCGCATCGTGTGGCATAGCCATGAAATTATCCTCCAATTCCCCCTGCTGGAAAAAGAACCACTCGCGAACGACTCCGTGCACATCAGCCAGCAGGCCTCGTTGTTGCAGGATATCTTCATAATATGCCTTGTCGTGCCCTTTTGCCTGGGTAAACACATCCAGCGGCAAGCCGCTTTTACGAGCAATGGCAAACCCCAACCGCAGCGCTGCAACCGCCGTATCAGACCCTCCGAACAGCACGGCGATGGAGTGCCACGGTTTGAAAACACCCCCCGTCAGCAACACGGGAAAAGGCGCTACACTGACAATGCGGCGCACTTTCGGCCCTATGCGAACAGGGCCAATCTTGGCTGTGCCTGCAGACATAACACGGGGGCAGCACATGTAATCGAACCGGGTCGAAACATCCGGCAGATTGGAAGCCGTAAAACCGGCAGGGTCTTCCAATACCGGCTCCAACCCCATGCCCCTCGCCAGGGCAAGACAATGGCGCTCGGCCGTGTCCCTGTTGCGCAAATAGGAAGCATCCAGGTCGATTTGCACGGCGTCGTGCTCAAAATACATCAGGAATTTTCTATCCGGAGGGAAAAAAACATGGGCCCGGGCTTTCAGCGCAGCGCAAAAATGCAGCGACTGCAGCCAGGTTTCCCTCCCAATAGGGGTGTTGCGGTACACGTGCAGCAAAGTGGGTTGCATGCCATTCCCTCTACGATTTCGATTGTCTCCAGCATAGGGGACCTGAGCAATTGTTGCAACCCATTGCAACAAAACGGGGTATTATCCCCTCCACAGCAGATTTACAGGCGTTGTAAGCTGGCTGTGGCCGTGCCGGTGTCAGCGGCTTATGCGGTTTCGGTCTAACGCGGCAAGATTGGTGCAGATTTGACGCAAAACGTCACTGACTGTCTGGTTGGCGTAAAACTCAGGCTTATCCACATATTCGGGGTGACAAATGGCGGCTTTGGTCAAAAAGCCCGCTGCCTCGGCCATGTCGCCATGCATGTCTATAATCCGCAGACACTGAAATTTGAACTTGTTGTAGGCCACCAGCCTTTTGGGATAGGGCACCTTGCGCATGTCTTTGACCAGTGTCTCCAGGTATTCGCCGAAATCCCTGGTTTCCTGTCGCTTGCCTTCGCTGCATTGCTCGCGCTTGTTTCGCAAATAATTCAGGATCAATTTGCTGGAAGCCACTTGCTCACGCAAAAAGAAA
Organism: Desulfovibrio biadhensis; assembly: GCF_055388615.1. Taxonomy (NCBI): domain Bacteria; kingdom Pseudomonadati; phylum Thermodesulfobacteriota; class Desulfovibrionia; order Desulfovibrionales; family Desulfovibrionaceae; genus Desulfovibrio; species Desulfovibrio biadhensis. The sequence continues at coordinate 2,656,123 of NZ_AP042477.1, read as the reverse complement.
TCGGGCATCACCTCCACTATGTGCTGCAGCAACCGGAAGGTACGCTTGTCGTTCTTGGCGATGAGGCGTTCCAGTTTATCCTGTAGTTGCACCGACTTGGTCACCAGCAGGGGCACCCGCAAAGAACCAAGCCTGAAGGCGATGCGGTCAAAGACCTTTGCAAGGGAATACAGCACCTTATTCAGGTGCGGGTTGTTGTAGAACATCTCGTTTTTGGAAAGGGACGGGTCATTGTGGAGCGCAACCACAATCGCCCCGGCAGAGTCGATGATCCGCTTGTCTACACTGTAGCTCACTGCCAGATTGTAATACACAGCCGCGCTATTTGGCGGATGCAGGGCCAACAGCTTCTGGTAAACTTCAATGGCCTTGCTGGCGCCGATCTGTTTGCGCACCACGATGCCAAGGTGAGTGATTTCGCTGCAGGCTTCGGCAAATACCTCTGGGACATCGGCAGCTCGGAAAAACAGCTCTTCAGCCTCGAGCCAATTTTTGTCATCCATGGCGGCAAGACCCAAAAACAACAGCTGCCTGGGCTCCAGCGCACTCGGGTCGGCGCTGGCAATCTTCTTGAACGAGTCGCGGGCCAGGTCGCCAAAGCGTTTGACCATGGGGTGGCGCTTACCCAGCACACTCTTCAGGTCCAGCTTCATTATCTCGCCGGCCAACTTGGATATGCCTTCCGTATTCTGGGGTTCACCACGCTCTGCGTTTATGGCCTGAATGCGTTCCGCCTTTTTGAGCGCGGCCTCAAAGTTCGCTAGAGCATCTTCCAAAAGCTCCATAATGCCGGGGCCGTCTGGCGACTCCCCGTTCCCCACCCGCTCTTTTACCTGCTCAACACGAACATTGCCGATCTCCTTGTTGGGCTCGGGGATACTCTCGGCAACTTCCTCCGCCTGAGAAAAACGCAGCAGGGCTTTTGGGTACTGGCGCACCTGAACATACACGCGGCCGCTTTCAAGATATGCTTCCGGGTCCTGGGGAAAAAGATCGATAGCTTTTTTGAAGCATTCAATGGCGTGCTCGAAATCGCCCCCTGCCCTGGCCTTCTGGCCATTGCGCATCCAGGTGTCGGCCTCTGCCTTGCGCTCTGAGAGCTCACGCTCCTCACGCTTTTGCATCAGGCGATCAAAAGCGCCCTCTCTGTGGGGGAGGTATTCTTCAAGATATTCGCGCAGTTCCTCCAGGCGCTCCATGATCTGCTCTTTCATGCGCAGACGGTAGAAGTTGGGGTTCAAACCGCTCAGGGACTCCTGCGGTTTGAGGATGAAGCAGCCCGTGACGCCAAAACCGGCAACCGCGGCTATGGTTTTCTCCCGCTTCTGGGCGAACTGGATATCCGGAAACACAGGCACGCACTTGGCGATGATGTGTGCGGCGCCTTTTTTCGAACGCTGCAAAACCAAGCTCAAGTCATTGAAGAAATCGGGGAGCTCCTTGACGACTTTGCCCTGCCCACCCTGGCCGTAGATGATAAGTGGCGGGTTGATGAGAAATATGCCCTGGCTCTGCACCAACAACGCGCCAAGCCGGCGCACGTTATCCAGGTATCCCCCTTCAGTAGGGTGCACTTTGACATTCATGAATCCAAGAATGGTCAAAATGACCCCCAACTGCTCGCGCAGGGCCTTATCGCGCACAAAAAGATGCAGCGGCTCTTCTTTATAAGGAGCGAGGATGTCTTCAGAAGACGCAGGACGGGCTGATTTTTTGGCCATAATCCCCTGTCACGCCTGGCAGAATTTTATAGCTGCAGCTCTTTGACGAACAGGACTCAGCCTTTGGCGGCGTCGCCCTGACACGACTCTCCCATGCAGAAGTCGCGTCGGGCCTTGATAATGACTTCGATCTTCTTGCGCAGGATATCGGATTTGAAAGGTTTTGTGAGATAGTTGCTCACACCGAGATGGATGGCTTCCATGATATTCTCTGGTTTTGATTCAGCAGAAACCATCAGAAAAGGGATATGCTTGTAACGATCATCGGAGCGTACCTCCCGCAGCAGGTCGATACCTTTCATACCCGGCATGTTCCAGTCACAAATAATGAAATCTATCTTTTTTACGTTCAGAACATCCCAGGCGGCTCTGCCGCAGTCAGCCTCTGTTATCGAGCCACACTGCATATCTTTGAGCGTACGCATAATGATGCGTCTCATGCTGTGGGAATCGTCCACAACAAGAAAGTTCATTTTCGAGGTCTCGAAAGCGCATCGCTCTGCCATCAATACTCAGCCCCCGCTCGATGGCAGCCCGTCAAAAAAAGGCGCCACAAAGCCCACTTCTGAAAAGGCGGCAGCATGCCCCCCTTCCATTATTCACTCACGTTACGTCGCGCCCACCGCCACTCCCCCGAAAGGAGGCGGACTTCCCCCCTACACTTAAACTACATCAATCACACCCACATGTATCAACAGGGCGTTCCAAGGTCACGGTCTGCCCGGGCTCCAATTCCACCAGCCGTGTATCAGGAGCCTGCTCTCGCAGATGGTGCACAAAGGACTGCGTGCTCTTTTCCAGCACGGGGAACGTGCCCCAGTGCATGGGCACCACGGCGTCGGCGTTCAGCAGATTGCATGCCATGGCTGCCTGGCGCGGGTCCATGGTGAACACCCCCCCTATGGGCAACGCGGCCAGGTCAATGGAATACAGTTTGCCCCACAATTCCATGCCGGAGAAAATTCCCGTATCGCCAGCATGGTAGATTGTGTAGCCATCTTCAAGCGTTATAATATAGCCGACAGGCACACCCGAATCAGAAGAATGGTAGGCCTGTGTCATGGTGATGGTAGCCCCGTTCACCGTCAGAGCGCCGCCGATGTTAAAGCCGATACCGTTGAGGATTTGTTCTTCGGGCACGCCCTGCTCCACCAGCTTGCCCGCAGTGCCGACAACAGCCCCGACCATTGCGCCCGTGGCCTTGGCGATTTCCACGGCCTGCCCGACATGGTCACCGTGGTCATGGGTCACGAGCAACACATCCGGTTTGGCAATGGAGCAGCAATCCACGCTGCATACCGGGTTGCCCTCGAAAAAAGGATCTATGAGGATATTCACATTGGCGCTTGCAATCTGAAAATTCGAATGTCCGTGCCAGGTGAGTTTATGTTGCATTGCTTGACTCCTTTTCTTCTTTCTTATCGGGGTAGCAGCATCCAAGGAAAAGGTCTCGGATTATTCTTCCTTTTGGCTACCCATTTTCACCCCAGCGTGGGCCAAGGCCGTGTTCCAGCCCCAGTTGGTCCATAATGCGACCAACTACTTGTGCAAGCAGCTCTTCCACGCTTGAAGGACGGTGGTAAAATCCGGGCATGGGCGGCAAAATAACGGCGCCCGCTTCTTTTGCAGCAAGCAAATTCTTGAGATGTATGGTCGAAAGCGGCGTTTCCCGTGGTATGAGAACAAGCTTGCGCCCTTCTTTCATGCAGACGTCGGCTGCGCGATGCACAAGGTTGCTGCCCAGACCATTGGCTATAGCGGCCAGGCTCGCCATGGAACAGGGGCAGACCACCATGCCGTCGTGCCGCCAGGACCCGCTTGCAGGTCCGGCGCCTACCTGACGCTGATCGTACACTGCCGCCGCCTTGGCTGCCAGCGGCTCTATATCCATGCCGTTTTCAAGCTCCAATACCAGCTTTGCCGCATCGGAAACTATGAGATGCGTTTCACACCCCGCTTCCTGCAAGGCATCCAGGAGCATCACGGTATAGGGCATACCGCTGGCTCCCGTAACGGCAACAACTATACGCTTTCCTTGCGACGCCACGCTTACTCCAGTCCCAGTTTGGACCACACGCTATCGATACGGGCCTTGGTTTCCTCATCCATGACAAGGCTATCGGGCCACTCGCGAAAATGACCGTCTTCCGGTCCCTTCTTGGTGGCGTCGATACCGAGCTTGCCCCCGTAAAACGCCGTGGGAGAAGCATGGTCCAGAGCGTCCAGGGGACCCTCTACAATAACAAGATCACGCCGCGGGTCAACATTGTTGCCAACGCGCCAGAGCACTTCAGACGTGTTCTGCACATTCACGTCCTTGTCCACCAGCACAATGATCTTGGTGAACATCATCTGCCCCATTCCCCAAAGCGCGTACATGACCTTGCGCGTCTGTCCGGGGTAGCGCTTGTCCATGCTGATGAAGCAGAAGTTATGGAAAACGCCTTCCAGAGGCAGATTCATATCCACCACCTCAGGCAGCTGTTTTTTGATCAGCGGCAGAAAAATACGTTCCGTGGCCTTGCCCATGTAGCAGTCTTCCATAGGGGGCGGTCCCACCAGTGTGGCCGGATAAACAGCGTCCTGCCTGTGGGTGATGCACTCCACATGGAAAACGGGGTAATCGTCTGCAAGGGAATAATAGCCAGTATGGTCGCCAAAAGGTCCTTCGCGCCTGCGCTCATGCGGATCAACATAGCCTTCCAGCACAAACTGGCTGTTGGCCGGCACCATCAGATCCACGGTCTTGCACTTTACCAGCTCCACGGGGCTCTTGCGCAAAAAACCGGCGAACAGAAACTCATCCAGTTCGTCCGGCAACGGCGCGGTTGCCGCATAGGTGACAGCGGGGTCCGGCCCGATTGCCACGGCAACCTCCAGCCGCTGGTTGCGGCTCTCGGCCAGGTGGTAATGGTAAGCGCCCCCTTTGTGGCGATGCCAGTGCATTCCCGTGGTGCGGCGGTCAAAGACCTGCATGCGGTACATGCCCACATTGCGCACACCAGTATTTGGATTTTTGGTGATGACCAGCGGCAGTGTGATGAACGGTCCGGCGTCCTGGGGCCAGGTCGTCAGCACCGGCAGTTGTCCCAAGTCCACGTCCGCGCCTGTAAGAACAACGTCCTGACAGGGAGCGCGCTGCACTTCCTTAGGGAAAATGTTGGCCACGCGCTTTATCTTGGGAATCATCTTCAACTTTTTCATCATGCTGTCGGGTTTCTCGATCTCGAGAAACTCGTTCACGCTCTCACCAATTTCGTCGAGCTTCTCCACTTCCAGAGCCATATGCATTCGCTCATACGAACCGAAAGCATTGGTCAAAACAGGAAATTTGGCGCCCTGAGGGTTTGTGAACAGCAAGGCTGGACCAAATTTTTTACTGACGCGGTCAGTAATTTCCGCGATTTCGAGTTTTGGATCGAGCAAAACATCAACGCGCTTGAGCTGATTTCTCCGCTCAAGCTCTTTCATAAACGCCTGCAAATCCTTGTGGGGCATGAAAAACTCCTTAAAAACATGGCATGGTGCGATTTCTGAGAGTACAACAGCGGACTTGTGAATGACAAGTGAAAGAGGCACCCCCGCCGAGAAGAGCTTTTACCCACGCCCTGAGAGGTGTTGCGGGTAAAAGATGCGGGTATGCCGGGAGAATTGACATTACCGCTTCTCAGGGGCAACGTGACCCCGCTTTCCATGCCGGGCGATGTATTTATCATAAAATCTGTACAGCCCACGGCCGGGAGCCAGGAAAACGCCATGCAGCAGGAACTCATCATAACATGCGCCCTGACCGGGGCCGGGGAGACAACGGCGAAAAATCCCAATGTCCCCGTGACGCCTGAGCAAATCGCCCGTGCAGCCCTCGAGGCCAGACAGGCCGGCGCTGCCATTGTCCACATTCATGTGCGCGATCCTGAAACCGGCGCCCCCGCCCGGGACTTCCACCTCTATCAGGATGTGGTGACACGCCTTCGTGAAGCCGATTCCGACCTGATCATCAACCTCACCACAGGGATGGGGGGCGAGTTCATCCCAGATGAAACCACCCCAAACGTGGCCGCGGCTGGCAGTGACATGGCATCGGCAGAGGAACGCATAGCCCATATCCGGGCCCTGGCGCCGGATATGTGCTCGCTTGATTGCGGCTCCATGAACCTCCGCGATGTGACCCTTGTTTCTTCAGCCAACCAGCTCCGCATCATGGCCAGAGGCATCCGCGAAGCAGGCGTGAGACCGGAGCTGGAAGTTTTTGACCTGGGGCACATCCAGATGGCCAAACAGCTCATTGCCGAGGGGCTTATCGCCCCACCCCCTCTGTTTCAGTTGTGCCTGGGGGTTGCCTACGGCGCGCCGGCCGACGTGAGCTGCATGCTGGCCATGCGCAACCAGCTTCCGGCCGACGCAATATGGAGCGGTTTCGCCCTTGGCCGTGACCAGTTCCCCTTTGCCGCCCACGCCATGCTACTCGGCGGCAACATCCGGGTGGGGCTGGAAGACAACCTCTACCTTGAAAAAGGCGTGCTGGCGGATAACGCCAGCCTGGTGGAAAAGGCCGTACAGCTCGCCAGGCTGCTTGGCCGTACACCTGTTACCCCCGACCGCGCACGCGAATTGCTGCACCTACCGTTTCGTCCGTAAAAAGCGCCCCCTTCATGATGCATAAGCCCTGCCTGGCCTAGCATCGCCCTGCTTTCCCTTCTAATCGCTCTGGTATCCCTCCGCATCACCAGACAAGCCCCAGTGCGCCCCAGCACGGACACACCTGTATTTCAGGGGCAATGCAAAATTGTAAAAAAAGCTCGATCTTTCAACAGCTTCAACAAAAAACCACTCAATTCAACAAAAATTGTTGACTTCAACAAAAATATAAAACACATTCCAATTTAGCAAAGACGTAAAAATGATTTTCAGGATGTCTTATGAACCAAGAAAATTTAGCCATTTTTGAAACAATGAAGCGGGTTGCCGACGGCCTTTCCAATGCCCTGGGCAAACGGTGCGAGGTTGTCATCCATGACTTTTCCGATCTCAGCGCCTCGCTCATACATGTTTCCGGAGACCTGACAGGGCGAACCATCGGCGCTCCTATTACCGATTTGATCTTCAAGGAATACAAGGATCAAGGGGATGCGGTCACAGACCTTTCAGGATACCGCACCATCTTCAACGGCAGAATCATGAAGTCCTCCACCACGTTTTTACGCAATAGCGAAAAAAAGGTGATTGGGTGCATGTGCATCAATATAGATGTAACAGATTTCATGAACGCCAAGGCGACGCTGGACGAATTTACGCAGTTCACCCAGGATTCCCCTTCCGCCAATGAACGTTTTGCCTCCACTTTTCACGAGACTTTGGAGTCAATTCTGGATGAAATCGTGATGGAAATGGGCAAATTGCCCGCCACCATGGATAAAGATGAACGTTTGGAGTGCATCCGACGGCTGAACACCCGGGACGTTTTCGTCTTCAAGGGCGCTGTCAACCAGGTTGCACGCCTTTTCGGCGTAACACGCTATACCATCTATAACGATTTAAAAGAGATCCGCGAAGGCGACATAGTCGCCTGAAAACGGCACGAGGAGGTACAATGCAAGCCATTTCTACTGAAAAAGCACCAAAAGCTGTAGGCCCTTATTCCCAGGCTGTGCAGGCGGGCGAGTTGCTGTTCGTTTCCGGCCAGTTGCCCATTGACCCTGCAAAGGGCGCCTTGATCGAGGGGTCTATCCAGGACATGACGCGACAGTGCCTGAAAAACCTTGCCGCCATTGTTGAAGAAGCTGGCGGGGCCCTGAAGGATGCCGCGAAGATCACCGTTTTCTTGACCGACATGGCTGATTTCGCCGCTGCGAATGAAGCCTACAAGGAATTTTTCACCCCGCCGTATCCGGCGCGCAGCGCAATACAGGTTGCGGCCCTGCCGTTGGGTGGGAAAATCGAAATCGAGGCCATTTTTTCGATCTCATCATAAACAATCCGAGGAGGATATGATGCACCGCCTGATGACTAAACTGATTCTTGCTGTTGCTCTCGTGGTTATGGCTGCCGGCATGGCTTTCGCTGCCGATTACCCCACCCGCAACCCCAAAATCATTGTGCCTTTTGCTCCAGGTGGCGCAGTGGACTTTACCTGCCGCCTGATTGCTGATGTAGGCTCCAAGTTTTTTGACGGTAAAAAAATTGTTGTGGAGAACATGCCCGGCGGCGGCGCCGTTATCGGTCAGACTTACGTGTCTCAGGCCAAGCCTGACGGCTACACCATCCTGGCCTACACCTCCTCCGTGGTGAACAACCCCATCACCAAAAAGACCACCTACACCCACAAGTCCTTCCAGACTGTCGTGATGTACTGCTTCGACCCTGAAGTTCTCGTGGTTTCCAAGGATTCTCCCTACAAAACCCTGGAAGAATTCATCAAGGCCGCTCAGGAAAAAGAACTTTCCGTCGCCACGCCTGGTTTTTCCACCTCGCACCACGTTGCCGCACTGGTCATGGAAAAGAAGGCCGGCGTGCATTTCAGCTACATTCACAATGAAAGCGCTGCCATGCAGCTGCAACAGCTGATGGGCGGCCATGTTGACGCAGGCTTCATGTCTTCCGGCGAAGCCCTCGGCTACATGAAGGATGACAGCATCCGCGTGCTGGGTATCATGCAGGAAGAAGCTCACCCCGAGTTCCCCGGGGTTTCCACCTTCCGTGAAGCCGGTGTGGACATGCTGTGGGGCACCTTCCGCGGCCTGGCCGTGCCCAAGGACACCCCCAAGGACATCGTCGATTACCAGGCTGCTGCCTTCAAAAAGGTGATCGAAGATCCCAAGTTCAAGGAAGATATGAAAAAAGCCGGCTACCCCGTGGTCTACCGTGGCCCCGAGGAGTTCGCGAAGTACGTAGACGGTGTGGCTGAAGTCATGCAGGAAATCCTGCCCACGCTGAAAAAATAGCTACTATCCGGCTCCCCTCGTTTCATGGCCGTGTACTGTATACAAACATGAAACGAGGGCGCCCCTTGCCGTTCATTCCGGAGGAGCTCCATGCTGCTAAAATCCGTCAACACATGGCTTTCCATTGTTTTCTTTGCTCTGGGAGTGGTCGTCTTCTCTGTCGCTTCCGGGTATGATGACGCACCTTCCAGGTTCCCGGTCTTGTTGGCCATTTCGTTCATGGTTCTTTCCGTACTGCTTTTCATCAACACCATGATCGCCTTACGCCTGCAAAAGAAGCCTGCATCCACCGCCGCCAATGCGGGCCGCTTCATCATGCCGGCCTTTGTCACCGTTGGCATGTGCGCCTACGCAGCCGCGTTGGATTTCGCCGGTTTCATCGTGCCTTCCATTTTTCTTATGCTCTTTGTCGGCTGGATACTGGGATACAAGCGTTTCGGTTTGTTGTTGCTTGTCTCGCTCCTTTTCGTGCTGGCTGTCTATGGCGTCTTTGGCCTGCTTCTTGGCGTCCCGCTGCCACGACCGCCTTTCATGGAATAACTTCCAGCATACATTTTTCTTTGTAGAGAGAACGACATGGAACATATTATCGCCTCACTCCTCCATTTGGCAGACCCCACGGTTTTCCTGTTTCTGCTCGGCGGCGTCGCCATCGGCCTTATCGTCGGGTCCATTCCCGGGCTCAACGACAGCATCACCCTTGCCGTCCTCATTCCGGTCACATTTTCCATGCACCCGGACTATGCCTTTCCGCTGCTGGTGGGCATATATTGCGCGGCCTGCTACGGCGGATCCATTCCCGCCATCCTGTTACGCATCCCGGGCACGGCGTCATCGGTGGTCACGGCCATGGATGGACACGTCATGGCGCAGAAGGGGCAGGCCGGGCAGGCATTGGGCATTTCCACCTACAGTTCGGTTTTCGGCGGCATTACCAGCTCCATCATTCTGCTCTTCTTTGCCCCAATCCTGGCAAGCTACGCCCTGAAGTTCGGACCGCCCGAATATTTTGCCCTGGCGCTGATGGGCCTTTCCACGGTGGCCGGCATGTCAGGGGGCAACGTCATCAAAAGCCTGATTGTCTGCCTTATCGGCCTGCTCATCTCCACCGTGGGCATCAGCCCGCTGACAGGCTACCCCAGATTCACCTTTGACAGCCCCAACCTGTTCGACGGCATCCCGTTCATTCCCATGCTCATCGGTCTCTTTGGCGTTACCAGCGTGCTGGAACTGGCCGAGACCATCTGCGACCAAAGACTGCGCAGGAAAGCCGGCGAAAACGTTGAGGTCACCATTCCGCGCATTGGCCGCATCATGTTGCGGTGGCCCATGATCAAGCGGCTCCTGCCAACCTGGCTTGTCAGCTCCGGCATCGGCAATGTCATCGGCATCATCCCGGGCGCAGGCATGCTCATGGCCATCTACATGGCATACGACCAGGCCGCGCGCACGCACAAGGACAAGGAATTCGGCACCGGCATACCAGAGGGCGTCGCCGCGCCAGAAGCAGCCAACAACTCCGTTGTGGCCAGCTCCATGGTGCCCCTGCTCTCCCTGGGCGTCCCCGGCAACTCCACCTCTGCTCTCTTTTTAGGGGCGTTGCTGATTCAGGGACTCAGGCCCGGTCCTTCGCTGTTCCGCGATACGCCGGATATTGCCTACCTTATTGTGGTTTGCTTCCTGATCGCCAATATTCTCATGGCGCCCTTGGGCATTTTGCTGGGGCGTACGCTTTCCCAGCTCATCTTCAAGCTGCCGCGGGAGATCCTGGGAGCTGCCATCTCCATTCTCTGCCTGACGGGCGCTTTTGCCGTGGGCAACAATATTTTCAACATCTGGGTCGCCATCGCTTTCGGCGTAATCGGCTATATTTTCAACAAGTGCCGCCTGCCGCATTCGCCGCTGATTCTGGCGGTCGTTCTGGGCGCCATGATGGAGCGCGGCCTGTTCCAGAGCCTCACGCTCTCGCACGGGTCGTTGATGATTTTCGTCACCCGCCCCATTAGCCTGGTGCTGCTCATCGGCGCTGCATTCTTCATTGCCACGCCGCTCATCAAGGCCGTCTACCGGCGCTATAAATACGGCGCCCCCGCCAATGGAGCAGCGATATGACGGAATCCTTCTCCAAGACGCTGGCGGCGTATATCTGCTCCGTAAAGGCAGCTGCGCTACCGCAAGACGTGAAGCACAAGGCGGGGCTCTGCCTTATCGACTACCTTGGCGCGGCCTGGAACGCCCATGGGCATGAACTGGCCGACACATACACCGTGTTTGCCACGGCCATGTCCGGATGGCACACCGGCGTTGCCAGCATCATCGGCGGCAAGAATCTGCCCCCCGTGTGGGCGGCGTTCGCCAACGCCGCAAGGGGGCATGTGACTGAAACCGATGACGGGCACAGACAGTCCATCATGCACATCGGCGTAGTGGTGATTCCCGTGGTGCTGGCCCTGGCCCAGGAGCGAGAACTGCCCGGCGAAACCATGCTGGAGGCCATTGTCTGCGGCTACGACCTGGCCATCAGGGCTGGGGAATGTTTTGGGCCGGAACACTACGCCACCTTCCATACCACTGGAACAGCAGGCACCTTTGGCGCTGCCGCAGCAGCTGCAAAGTGCTATGGGCTGGATGAACTGCAGACCATTTGGGCGCTGGGACATGCCGGCACTCAGGCAGCAGGGGTGTGGCAGTTTCTGCAGGACGGCGCGGTACGCGCCAAACCCCTGCACCCCGCCAAGGCAGTGCAAAACGGCATCCAGGCCGCCCTACTCGCTGCATCGGGCATAGAGGGCGCCACCCACATCTTTGAAGGCGAAAAAGGCCTGTGCGCCTACGCTTCCAAAGCCCCATTGTATGAAAAGCTGACCGAGGGCCTTGGTTCGTCCTTCAAGATTTCAGAAGTCAATTTCAAGGGGTACCCCACATGCGGGCAGACCCACAGCATGCTGGATGCGCTTTCTACCATCATGCAGCGTGAGCAACTGCGCCCGAAGGATGTGGAGCGCATAGACGCTTACGTTTACCAACGCGCCATCGATATTGCAGGCATACCTGAGCCCGCCAACCTGGAGCAGGCCAAGTTTTCAAATCAGTTCTGCCTGGCGTTTCTGCTGAACAACGGCGCCCTCACCTTTGCAAACTTCACGGAAACCGTCATTGACGACCCCGCCGTGCGGGAGCTCGCCAAGAGGGTGAAGTTAATCTTTGATCCGAAGATGGACGCCGGTTTTCCAGCCAGTCGCCCTTGCAGGGTGGAAGTGCATTGCAAAGACGGACGCGTGCTTTCCCAAGAGAACCGCTTTCGCAAGGGCGATCCGGAAAACCCCATGGACGTTGCAGACATGGAAGACAAGCTGGGGCAACTCACCGGAGAGCTGCTTTCGCCCCAGCAACGCAAAAATATGGTCGCCTGGGCGCTGGATTTGGAAAACCGCCCCGGTGTGGAGTCTTTTCTGTTCACCATTAGTAACTCCTGACGAGGATACCAATGCCGCATATCATTGATTCTGAATTTTACGGGGCCAGCTGGTGCACACCTGAAATGCGCGAGTTGTTTGACGACAGCACCCGCTACCAGCGCTGGCTGGATATTGAAGTGGTTCTGGCCGCTGTGCAGGCCGAACTGGGCGTGATTCCCGCGGAAGCCGCTGCCGAAATCAAGGCAAAGGCCCGCGTGGAAGAGCTTGACACCGACTTCATCAAGGAAGAACTGCAAAAGACAGGGCACTCCCTGGTGCCTTTGCTGAAGGCCGTCCAAAAGCGCTGCCAGGGCAACCTGGGCGAATACATCCACTATGGCCCCACCACGCAGGACATTGAGGACACAGGGGGCGTTCTGGAAATCAAGGCAGCCTCCAAACTGCTCTTTCGCGATCTGGCGCGGCTGGAAAAAACCCTGCTGGAGCTTTCCGAAAAGTACGCCACCTTTCCCATGGCGGGGCGCACGCACAATCAGCAAGGCCTGCCCATCACCCTGGGGCTGAAGTTCGCCAACTGGGCGGCAGAGCTGCGCCGCGGCATGGAGCGCGTGAAGGACATGCGCAAACGCGTGTTCATCGGTATGCTGCATGGCGGCACTGGCACCATGGCCGGGCTGGGCGAAAAGGCCTACCCCACTGCAGAGCGTGTGATGCAAGAGCTGGGACTGGACCTCCCCCCCACCGGGTGGGGCAGCGCCCGCGACACCATGGCCGAGTATCAGAGCGTGCTGGGGCTGCTGGCCGGCACCATCGGCCGCATTGCCAACGAAATCTTTCAGCTTGCGCGCACCGAGATCGGCGAATTTCAGGAACCCCTTGGCGAGCACTACGTGGGCAGCAGCACCATGCCCCACAAACGCAATCCCGAGGTCACAGAATTTGTCGTAGCCATGACCCGCGTGGTCATGAGCAACGTGCAACTTGGCCTGCAATCCATGGTGGCCGAGCATGAACGCGACACCCGCGCCTGGCGGCTGGATTGGCACTCCGTTCCCGAAAGCAGCATGATGCTGCACAAGGCGCTCTCCGCCCTCGTCTTTGTGGTGGAAGGCCTTTGTATCGACGAGGAGCGCATCACCCAGAACCTGGACATGCTGCACGGCATGCTCTTTTCCGAGGCGCTCATGTTCCGCCTGGGCGAGAAGGTCGGCAAACAGACCGCCCACCACCTGATACGCGACACCATCCTGGCCGCCACGGCGCCCAAGGGTAAGACCTTCCGTGAACTGCTCTTCGACAGTCCGGATATCTCCGCCAATCTCTCCCAGGAAGAGCTGACCGAACTGATGGACTACTCCAAGCACATCGGCCAGTCCGAGCGCCAGGTGCAGGACGTCATCGCCGCGGCCAAGACGCTTGGTGCAAGCGACGCCGCATTCATGGAGTGTTGAATAATACCTGCCCGCCTCTGGCGGGCGTGCATCGCCGCATCATAAATAAGCGTACGTCACAAGAGCGGCACCAAGGAGTATCGTATGGATCTGCATGATTTTTTCTCAAATGAAGTGAAACCGGCCATGGGCTGTACCGAGCCGGTGGCAGTGGCCCTTGCGGCTGCATACGCGGCCCGGGAATTCGAAGGTGAGATTGAAAGCATTGACCTCGATGTGTCCCTGAACATTTACAAGAACGGACGGGATGTTGGCATCCCGGGGGCAAAAGGCCTACGCGGCAACCGCATTGCCGTGGTCCTGGGGGCATTGGCCGGCGACGCCGACAAGGGGTTGCTTGTGCTGAGCGACATTCCAGAAGACGTGGTGGACCGCGCAAAGGCCATGGTCGATGCCGGCAAGGTAACGGTCAATGTTCAGGACGAAGGGCCGACCATCTACGTCGGCGTCACCCTCCGTAATGCTGGCTGTGAAGTCAAAGCCGTGATTCAGGACCGCCACGACCTGCTGGAGAGCGTGGTCAAAAATGGCGCTGTCACCTACGAACGCCCGAAAACCGAGGCCAAAAGCGTGGCGGGACTGCCCCCGTACCTGGAAGAGCTGATGACCAAGGACATTCAGGACCTTTGGGACCTGGCCAGCTCCCTGGACGACAAGCTCGAGGCCTACATGCTGGAAGGCGTGGAAATGAACATGACCGTGGCCAAACAGGGGCTGGAAGGCTCCTGGGGGCTGGGCGTGGGCGCCACCCTGCAAGATCATAAGGACAACAGCGGTCTGCTCGCCTCTGTGAAAAAGCTGGCCGGCGCGGCCGCGGACGTGCGCATGTCTGGTAAATCCATGCCCGTCATGAGCAGCGCAGGCAGCGGCAACCATGGCATTACCGCCGTCATCCCCGTGGCCACCGTGGCCGAGGCTGTGGGCGCGTCAAAACGCCAGTTCGCCGAGGCCGTGGCCTTCAGTCACCTGGTCACCGGTTACGTAAAAACCTACACGGGGCGACTCACCCCCATCTGTGGCTGCTCTGTGGCGGCCGGAGCAGGCGCCGCGGCTGGTATGGTCAGAATTCAAGGGGGCACTCCGGAAATGGCCGAACACGCCGTGGCGTCCCTTATCTCCTCGCTCATGGGTATGCTCTGCGACGGCGCCAAGGGCTCCTGCGGCCTCAAGGTCTCGGCCGCTGCGGGCGAAGCATACGCCGCCGCCCTGATGGCCATGGACAAACGCGGCGTGCAACAGGACGAAGGGCTTGTTTCCCCGGACATCCGCACCACTGCCGTGGCCCTCTCCAACCTGTGCACCAAGGCCTTTGCCAACACCGATAAGGTTATTGTGGAGCTCTTGCAGCTCCGTCCCGATAGTTGATCCTCCCAGTTGTGTTGTCGCCACAAGGGGAAGCCCGGCTTCCCCTTGTGGACGTCCTTTCCTCACTCCGAACCCCACAATCACGCAATCTTACGCCATTTCCTGCCCGCACCTGCCTTGCAAAGGCTATTTTATCCTCGCCCACTGCAACTCCAGCGTTGACAGCGCCCCTTGCTCAAGCTTATAAGTACACTCTTCGGGCAATTAGCTCAGTTGGATAGAGCGTTGGCCTCCGGAGCCAAAGGCCACAGGTTCGAATCCTGTATTGCCCACCACAATTGCCTTTTACAAAAAAGCCACAAAGCTGCGGACCGCGTTTTTGTGGCTTTTTTGTTTTCAAAATTTTGTCGCTATTCCCCTATCCCCTTACATATCAACAGGAGCAGAAGGTTGCACAATGGTGATCATGAGCCACTCGTTTGCCGGGTAATTACCGGCATAGCGCCACGGATTTCGTGTTCAAAGTTAACATACTATCCGAAACGAGACACGTAAGACGTTAACACCTGGTTCGACCACATGACACATCATCAAAAGCATAGATATCCCCCAACTATAATGCCGTAGCCGTGGTTCAGGCGCGTATTTCTCTTTGATTCAGATTACCAGCCAGAAAGCCTTTTGAAACGGCTTTCCCTTAAAAAGAAGGAGCACGTCCGAAAGAGAGACAGCGAAAAAGCCTGGAAGCAAATCTTCCAGGCCTTTGCAATGTCTGGTGCTGCTGGGAATCAAGTTGGCTGCTTTCTGAATATCATCCCAGTAATGAGGCGCCCAAAGCTGTCTGGTCCAGAAAATTCGCAAGTTTGGTCGATTTAAGCGCGACGGCAAGACCTCCGTTACCAGAACAGAAAAGGATCATGACCGAATCCTGCAGAGTCGGAGGACCAAGCCTTGCAGGAGCCAGGGGCAGGTGGAGAAGCAGACGACAGTCCGTACCAAAATGCAGATCACTATAGCGTTGAGTCCAACTGCTGATGAGAGCAAGGGTGTCCCCCGGTCCTGGGGTGCAGCCCGACTTGATGGAGGCCGAGAAAGACTTTACCGATGCGCGTATCGCAGCCGGGTCCGTATATTCCTCTGGGCAGAGCAGAAAACCAAGCTGGTAATTACCCGCATGGCGTGTCCCGATCTCGGGAGTTCGGTTGCGCGAATTAATCGCAATAGCTCCCATGCTTGCCTGGCTTCTGGTCAAAAACCACGATGCGAGTATGTCGTTGGTCGATATCCAGGGGATGGCGTCTGTCCCCTGATACATTCGTTTTTGCTCTGCCACCCATTCCATATTAACCTGAAACAAACCTCCGCTGAATGTAGCCTTTTTTGCTGGAACATCTTCTTCTTCTCCGTGGGTCAGCCCTATGGCTTCGCGCGTTTCTTTCGTGCACCACAGCGCTTTTGACTCCACCAGCCAGTTTAATTTGCTGTTGGAAGATTGGGCGGCGCCGGATCTCGGAATCCACATACTTCCGGGTAAGCCACCGGTGGCTTCTAGCACTTCCTGGAACGACGTGCTCCGTTCAGGCATCAATGAAACCACGGCCTCCGACGGGTTAAGCATCTGGTATATACGATATATAGTGAAGCCGTCTCCAAGGATATGGCTCATGGAGACAACAATCATGAACCGGCCATCACTCCCCGTGCAGAGTCGTGTTTTAAATAGCGGTTCACCTGTATTCAGACTAGTAAAACCATGCTTCGTAAATATTTGTGACAAGGAAGGGGAAAGCGGCATGGTGTACGTTTCTGCTAAAATGGAATCCACTGTTGTTCCAGTTACACAGATATCAGCCACGTCGACCTGCTCATAGAAGGGAGATAACGGCGGATTCTCTGCATAGACGAGGTAGGGCGTTCCTGTTTGCTCATCAGCTTCCAATCTGGATGCAAGCCACGGATTGGCTGACAGGATTTGCTGGGCTCGCTCCTTCAGAAAGTCGACTGGCGGTTTTCCTTGAAAAATTGTAGCGATGGTAACGGGAGAATCATATAAATTATTCGCAATTTCAGTCTCCTGAAGGGCAATGGTCGTGATTTTTTCTTGCATTGTTCTTCCTTGATTTGATTGTATAATGATCTGTAATTTTGCAGTATTACGACACCATTATTGCTGACAACAAAAGGGCACAGTGTATTCGTTTTAAAAGTGAATACAATATTCTTTTTTGAGCGTCAAGAGGGTGAATTCATGGTTCAGATTCGTAAAGAGATCGTCCGAGACAAGATTGTTACCGCAGCAGAAGTCTTGTTTGCACAGACCGGATTCAGGAAAACAACGGTAGAAGCTATCGCCAAGAAAGCCGGTATCGCTACCGGAAATATTTATACATATTACCCAAACAAGAAGGCCCTATTTAGGGCCGTTATAACACCTGAGTTCGTTGAAGAATTTTCTCGGTTGACCCGAAACAGGATTGCGGAATTTGATCAGCCTCAAGGTATTGATTCCAACCTCTCATACTCGGAAGGAGAGGCTGGAAAATTGCTGCATTTCTGGATCGAAAACCGACATAAGGTTATTATCCTGTTGGCACGGTCAGAGGGGACCGAGTATGAGAGTTTTGGAAAGCAGTATGTGCGGGACATGACGGCTCAGGCTATCGCCCAAATGCGTAAACAGTATCCTCAAGTGGAAATCACGGCGCTGTTGCAGGTTATGCTGGAGAATGCACTGACTGATTCCGTCAGAGGGGTTGTTTCCATTCTGGAGCACTTTGAAGACGAATCGGCCATAATGGAAGCGTTTGATGCCGGTACGGCCTATCAGCTTGGAGGAATAGCCGCTCTTATCGAATGGGCAAACAGACGAAAGCGCGTGATCTGAGGCTCTTCCGTTATACGCAGACATACAGTGGCATTTGCATTGGCATGGCGTTCCCTGCACCCGTAAAAGCCCTTTGGTTCATTCGTTATTTTCTTCGGGTAGCCGGTCAAATATGGGCACATTCTCCAGTTCGGCATCCCAATTGGCCTTATTTGCGTAAAAAATATGGCCATCCAGCCTGACCGGTATGTCGTTGTCGAGGCTGCCCGCAGGAACGACAAGAAGTGCTCCATCCATTTGAATATTCGGAAGGGCTAAACCACAATTGGTGCAAAAGCGCTTGATATGTCCCGTTGAGTTGAGATTGAATGTCCGCACGCCCCCTTCACCGGAGAGCATCTCAACGTGGCTGTGGAGGAAAACAGATTTGCAGCGTGGGAGGAGCCGGTGTCTTTACGGCATCGTTCGCAATGACAAAGAAAAAACGCTCAAAATTTCCTTCTACTTCAAACCCAACCTTGCCGCACAAACACCCCCTGCATATTTCATTCTAACTCATCCTTCATGCACAGTGTTTTTTTTTCGGATCATTTCAGCCGAATTGCCACAGAGCAGGTTTCACATGTTCTTCGTTTGCCTGAGATGCTGTGAACTCTCCATCACAAAGACTGTTATTCAACTGTAAAAGTGAGGTCGCTAAAATGGGTTCTCCCATCTATAAAGGAAGTCCAGTATTTCGCAACGCGCTAGCTCTGGACCTACAACAATGAACAGCGCCCATGGACATTGGCGGCATCTCAGAGGTCTAGAAACTGAGAGCTGCCGCATAGCCTCTACTTTTCAGATCTTCTAAAAAATGGGAGGAGTACCGCCCCACCTGCCATTGTTGCGCCAAGGTGTGTGAACATCCTACAAGTCACGCAACATATTGACTTCTTTCTTCTTGAAGTTTACTGGTCAATAAACTTACAGGAGGGAAAATGCTCAAGAGATCATGCTTGGTTACTGTCAGTATCGCGTTTGTTGGCGCCCTGTTTTTTAGTTCTGTTGCGCAGGCCTGGGACCTTCCAGATACAATACGCATCAACAATCATATTCCCCCACGGGCATGGCAAAAGACGGGCGCAGTCCAACAGCGAAAGAACATTAGCATACAGCGTTACCAATTGTTTCGCCCTGACGGCAGTCCGCAGGACTTCTTCCGCTTTGTCGCTGTCTGGCCCAAAGGGGATAATTTCTGTGTAGAAGTGTTTGGACTCAATGCCGAGCCCGGCAATATTCCATCCGATTGCAGAAAAGCCATTCCTGACCATGGCGTCAAGTACGCCGTCAGCGGTATTTTGGGCGCCCCTCGCTCCCTGAAGTAACAAACGCCTTGCAATTACACCGGCCAGGTCTGACCACTCGCTTCCGGCCTTTTCGGCCTCATCGGCATCAAAAATCGAAAACGCTTTCTGAAATAAACTGACGGTCTTTATACAATAAATCGGCACCTTGCACGCGGCGAGGTGCCTTTTTTTGTTGGCAAATGCCCAGGGCAAGAGCGATCTGGCGCGTATTTATACTCAAGCTATGAAACAGCTTTCTTCTCTCATAAGACTCAAAATACCCCCCCACGCCCCTTCACTCCAATCCAAAAAATCAAAAAATCAGGCAGTTATGGAAGAATGACAAAAATATTGACAATGAAAATCATTTTCAATAAACAATGGTCACAATCGCACTGCATGTGACGCAACCATGTAAAAAGGAGTTACCCGTGTTTTATCCAAAAGACATCCTCGGCATGGTCGAGACAGAAGGAATGAACGTTTTTTTCAATAATCGCAAGGCTTACCATGTAAAACTGCACATGGTGCAGTTTTCTCACGATGGCATGGTGAAAATCGGTCAGTTCATCCAGGACGCAGCTCAGCGCTTTGGCTTGCACCCCATGCGCATCAAGGAGTTGATGGCGGACAAAATGTACGTGGCGCCCCCGAATCAAAGTCTGTACTTTTTGTTCACCATTCCGGAACTGGAAGCTGACGTGCATGTTGAGATTCCCAAAACATTTTGGCAGTATACTGACTTTGTGCGCGAGACCCCGACAGTGCGGTCCAGCGATGAAAGTGCTGCTTTTGGCTGGGCGGTTTAGCCTGCAATTGCGAGGAAACTGCGCGAGCACCCTCATGGATTGTATCTTTTCACAAAGCGCCCTGGCGCGGCTGCCCCGCCCCAAATTGTTGTGCGATTCGCTGGCGACATTAGTATGGTGTTTTGCACTCTCTTTTCTCAATTCTGACCACCTGGTCCCTGCCCTTTTCCATACGAGGATCTTCGCTACTTATTTTCCTACCTTGTACCCAAATCCCTAAGCCGCGCCATGGCAACGCTTTTTGATGCAATGACACAGCATTTGTATGATAACGACTTTCAACCTCAAAATCATATGGCTTACAAATCACTGCATTGCCCTCCGCCCAAATAAGAGGGGGCAATGCAGAACTCCCTGGCAAAGGATACGCTATCTGTAAATAGAGTTACACAAACCGCCTATCGCAGGTATAATGAGGAGTATCATGAGCAAAGCCTTGATCGTTTACGGTTCAACAACAGGGAACACAGAAACCGTCGCAGACATGATCGAATCTGTCTTAAAAGCCGGGGGCATGGATGTGGACACCAAGAATGCTGCCGACGTCACCGCGGACAACCTTGCCGACGGGTACGACGCCGTACTGCTGGGGGCATCCACATGGGGAGATGATTCCATCGAACTGCAGGAAGATTTCATCCCTCTTTTCGACGATCTGGACAAAGCCGGGATTTCCGGAAAAAAGGTTGCGGTTTTTGGATGTGGTGATTCTTCCTACGAATATTTCTGTGGCGCTGTGGACGCCATTGAAGAGAAATCCCAGCAGCTTGGCGCTGTTATTGTGGGCACACCCCTGAAAATCGACGGAGACCCTGAGGATACGGAAGTCAAGGAGTGGGCGCAGCAAGTGTTGCAGGACCTGACGTAATTTTTCCCTTTAGCGGCATTGCGCCGCGTTTTATCGGCACCCTGCCAAACGCCTGGAGTTGCATGCACGCTGCATACAGCTCCAGGCGCTTTATTATATACTGTCCACGGCGCACTCAGATTATAATTTTTTTCTAATGTTTTTCCATCTTTCGACTGGACGCTCCCCCTTGAGGCGGATAAACAATATTCACCTTTTAAATGTACCGCTTTTTACGCTCCTCTTGGACATCCAGAAAATGTGTGGGCAAGCATCGCCCTGCAGCGGCAATACGTATTGAAAAGGCGTATGTTATGCGAACTGTATCAGGGGCAATTTTGGGGTGAAACGCTTTCTTCCTACTTCCGTCAGGTTCAACCTGGTGCTTGTGGTATTGTTCGGCATTTTGCCCATGTTTGCCCTTATCCTGGCATCCGGCTTGGAGCGGCGTCAGGATGAGCTTTATCATGCAGAAAGCACGACAATGCGGCTGGCGGAATTTTTCGCCTTCACCCAGGAGAATGAAATTCGTCGCATCAAGGAGGCGCTGACCAATCTGGCGGCATCGCCCCCTGTGCAAACCATGGATATTCCGGCCTGCAACGCACTATTAAAACACTATCTTGGCGCCAATCCCAACTATGTGAATTTTGCACTGATTGCGCCGGACGGCGAAGCCTTGGCCTCGGCATTGGCCTTCAAAAGGCAGAACTTATCTGAGCGCAAGGAAATCATAGGCGTTTTGCAGACTCGTGCCTTTTCTGTCGGCGAATACTCCATCGGCAAGGTGAGCGGGGTGCCTATCCTGCCTGTTGCGCAACCGGTAAAAAATGAACACGGAACTATTATCGGTATTGTCCTGGCATCGTTACGATTACAGGATTATTCCCGGATTTTCGAACAATCCAAGCTCCCGCCTGATTCGTTTGTAGGGCTAGCGGACCACAAGGGAATCCGTCTCTATTATTATCCGGCTAAAGAAACCAACCCCGTGGGCACCCACATTGCCCCTGCAGCGTGGAAAACTGTTCAAGATATTAAGCACGGCGGCCTTTTCACCTCCAAAGGATCAGATGGCATTTCACGTGTATTTGCTGTACGCCGGCTGTCTTCCATGCCGGGCAGCCCCCCGTACCTGAATATATTTGTGGGTTTTCCAAAACAAATTGTGACTTCCAAGGCGGCTGCCATCACCGTACGTTACATGGGGTGGCTGCTGTTTTCCCTTTTGCTGTCCTCCTTCTTTGCCTGGTATGTGGGCAAGTTCGGTATTGTGGACAGACTGACCCGGCTGGTGTCCCTGGCCCGCAGACTGGGCGAGGGAGACATGTCGGCCCGTTCCGGCCTCACAGACGGGGGCGGCTCCCTCGGCAAGCTGGAATCGTCACTCGACGCCATGGCGGAATCCCTGGAGCGCGACATTCACCTCCGCGAAATAATGGAGGAAAACCTGCGGCGCTCAAGAAACGAAGCCGAAGCTGCCAATGAGGCGAAAAGCACGTTTCTCGCAAACATGAGCCATGAAATCCGCACGCCAATCAATGGCGTAATGGGCATGATGGTGTTGATGCAAAGCACGGAAATGACTGCCGAGCAGACGGAATACACCGAGATGTCCATCCAGGCCTGCCGCCGTCTGGTGCAACTCATCAGCGATATTCTGGACCTCTCGCGCATAGAGGCCGGCATGATGGAACTCAGGGAGACATCGTTTTCCCTGGAAGATTCCCTGGGGGACGTGGAGCAGTTATTCGGGTTTGCGGCCAGACAAAAGGGATTGGAATTGCGTTTTGAGATCGGCCAGGGCATTCCCCACAGACTTATAGGAGATCAAGGCCGTCTACAGCAAATCCTCAACAATTTCGTGGGGAACGCCCTCAAATTCACCAGCGCTGGAGAAATCGTTCTGACGGCCCAGCTCGCCCGCTCAAAACGTGATGACGAACAGAGAATCCTCTTCTCTGTCAAGGATATGGGGGTTGGCATCCCGTATGAAAAGGTCGACAAGCTCTTTAAACCTTTCACCCAGCTCGACGGCAGCTACACCCGTCAATTTCAAGGGGCGGGTCTGGGGCTCTCCATTGTCAAACGCCTGGTGCAACTCATGGATGGCACCCTCTGCGTGGAGAGTGAAACCGGCGTTGGTTCCACCTTCAACGTATGCCTCCCTTTCAAGATAGATAAGAGTGACACCGGAGAAACATCCGCCGCTCCTGACGTCAGGGCGCACATCCCCAAAGGGCTGCGGGTGCTGGTTGCGGAAGACGACAAGACAAGCGCCCTTGTCATAACCAGAATACTTGAGAAAGCGGGGTGCGCCCCACAAACTGTGGAGAATGGAGAAAAAGCTCTGCAGGCAGTCAAGTATGACGATTTCGCCATTGTTTTCATGGATGTGCAAATGCCGGAAATGGACGGTGTGGAGGCCACACACCGCATTCGCGCTGGTGAGGCAGGCGCTGCCAAGGTGGATATTCCCATCATCGCCCTGACGGCGTACGCCATGACGGGCGAGCAGGAAAGCTTCCTTGCGGCCGGAATGGATGCCTATATTGCCAAGCCGGTGGAGAAGGACGCCCTCATGCGCACCATACACGAAATACTGAACCGCCCCCGAAGATAAGTTCTCCAGGCTGTTACGCCTTGTGTGTCAGATATTCTGCAACAGCGCGAAAAACAGACTTCCCCCCCATCAATGCGCCGTCATAACCGCCCCCGGGATTGCCCCATGCACTGGCCAGAAACAGCCCAGGCACTCCGGTGGCATTTGGCAATCGGCTCATGAAGGAGTTGTCCACGGTCTGATTATAGCCGTAAATGGCGCCCCCAGTATTCAGGGTATAGCGCAGGTTTGTCAGCGGCGTGGCGCTATCCTGCATCACAATCATTTTGGAAAGGCCCGGTAGCGCGCGTTCCTCTGCCCTGGCGATAAGCAGATCGGTGAGCCGTTTCTTTTCCTTATGATAGGCGCCCTTGCGCCCCTCCAGGTAGTCTTTTTCATAAGGCTTCCAGTGTTCATGGCCGCTGAGCGAAACAAGACAGATGCTCGAACACCCTGGCGGCGAGAACCCTGGCACCAGGTTGTCGTAGACCATCATGGAGAAGCCGGCATGCTCATAATTGCAGTCCATGGCAGCAGCGTAACCGGCATCCATATCCGTGCCGGCAAAATAACTGGTCTCGGGATCCGGATGCTCTTTGGTGATATCCTTGTCCAGCCCCAGCCAGACAATGAAGCTGCCCGGACTCAACGAGTAGCTTTCCACTCTGGCGCTATCTTTTTGGGGGAGCGCCCCTTGCGGCAGTAGCGTTTCAAACAACTGGGGCGCGCTGGCGTTGCAGACAACAGCCCCGGCTGTGTACTCGTTACCTTCCCTGGTTTTTACGCCCACGGCCTTGCCATTTTCTACCATGACGGAGGTGACGCGGCTGGCATAGAGAATCTCGCCTCCTGCATTGGTGACGGAAGCGGCCAGCGCCTCAGAAAGGGAGCGGGAAGTTCCTTTGAGATACGCGCCCCCCTGCTCCAGATACTCTCCCGTGGGGATAAGGTAGTAAAACGCCGCCAATCTGGAAGGGGGCAGTCCGTAGTACCCGCAGCTCTGGGTAAGTACGGCCTTTGCCTTGGGCTCCTGGATATGCTCGTCTACCAGCTGGCCCACGGTTTTATCATGGATGTACCAAAGGTTGGGGAAGACTTCGGGAAATTTCGACTCTTCCAGGCCAGGGAGATCCTTTTCCAGGCGCTGCATCTCCTCAAGGGTATCCTTCCAAAGCGTGAAATACGCCTCCAGCCCGTTGGCCTCCTGTGGAAAAAGCTCCACCATCTGGCGCTTGAATCCCAGCACACCGGCCTTGGCGGGAATATCCACGGCAAAATCCGGAAAACGCGACGACCACGCATGGGGGTGCGGCGCCAGGGAAAGCTTGTCCCAGACATCCAGCTCCTTGAGCATGGCGCGCATATCAGGACTATCCATACAGCTGGAGTGCAGAGAGATTTCGCAGGTGAATTCCCGCCCCTGGGTCAGTCGCTTGAATGAATTAGCATAGCCCCCAGGGGCTGCGTACTGCTCCAGCAGCAGGGTCTTGAATCCATTTTTGGCCAGGAAAGCAGCGCAACTGAGACCACCAAGACCGGCGCCCACCACAATCACATCATAGGCGCCACCGTGCGCGGCCGCATGGGCATTACCGGAAAAACGCCAGCCCACAAGGCTTGAAGCTGTCGCCATGGCGCATAATTGCAGGAAAAATCTACGATCCATGCTTTCCCCCAGTTGGTGCGATTCGGATAACCGTAAGCGCCCGCTGTACGTTGCATAGTTATGGCATCATTGCCGTGGTCCTACCCCCCTGCATCCGATCTGTCAAAAGAACCTGGCCCACAACCATGACAGCGGCATGACGATAATCAGCGCGGGAATCATGTTCGCCACGGGAAATTGCTTGATGCCGCAAATGCGAAAGCCCGTCGCAAGCATGATGAGCCCACCGCAGGCGGAAAAATCGGCCAACATATCAGGAGTGGTCAATGGCAGTATCAACGATGCAGCCAGATAAAGGGTGGACTGGACGCAAAGTTGCGGTACGACCAGAATCCCCACAGTCAAGCCCATGGTTGAAGCAAAAATAGGGGCGGTAAAGAAATCCAGAATCGCCTTGACGATCAGCAACGTGGGATCGCCTGTCATGCCTTCCGTCATGGAGCCATACACGCCAGTGCCGCTGACGCAGAACAACACCAAAAGCGCCACGAATTTATCCAGGAATTCCTCCTGGGGCATATCTCCGGATGGTTTGGTCAGCTTTTCCACCAGTTTGCGGCTTTTGCTGGCAGCTTTCTGAATGAGGGTTTCGAGCTGGATAAGCTCGCCAAGAATGGCCCCCACCACCAAAGCAAGTATGACCGGGGCAAGAAATTTGACTTTGACGATCATGGCCACGCCCAATCCCATGGAGGCGCAACCAAAAACCATTGGCATCCGGAGCCGCAGGTTTGCACTGAGTTTGGGGCCAAGAAGTGCGCCGGCAACACTGCCGGCGAGCAACGCCCCAGCGTTGACAAGAGGACCTATCATTATTGTTTCCTTACAAAGAGGGCGCGACTGCGCCATGCAGATAGTTTCGAAAAAAGCGAGTCTGACCGGCCTGCTTGGCAGCAGTGGCCAAAGCTGATGCCACAGGCTCAATCTTCCGATGTGAACCCGAATTCAATCTTCGATTTGGTGAAAAAAACGCGTAGACGGGCTTCCCTGATGCGGACCATCAACTTTTCACATTCGGCCTCTGTAAGCGCCATGCCGACTTGCACCGGAGGATCTTCGAGATCAAACAGGCTTTCCGAATGAAACCTGCCGTCGTGGCCGAAGCCTTCCTTGCCGGAAAAAAGCGTTGCCCCACGCACCCCAAGCCGCTTGGCTTCCTCTACAATCCAACTCGCGAGGGGGGTGCCGTCATGTTCCCGATTCTGTTGTGTAAAAAACGTTACGAAATATCCTTCCACTGTCTTCTCCTGATTCAGGGCTCACCCTTTTTTTGATTCGTAAAACAGATCGCTACCCCGAAAGACAGGTGCGAACAATGATCTGGATCACTAAAGGAGAAAATATGCGGCTTAGAGAACGAAAAACGGACTGGTGGACAACTCTTCAAGTTGTTCCAAATTCAATATTCTGATGGAGCCGCGGGATTTTTCGAGCAGGCCGCCTTCCTGCAGGCGAGAAATGACCCGCGCCGCTGTCTCGCGGGATACGCCGGTCATTTCGGCAACGTCGTTATTGGTCAGTGGCAGCTCCGTGCCGACTCTTGCGGAAAGCATGACCAGGGAGTTCAGCACGCGCTTTTCGGCGCTTTCGTCAATGATATCCAATATCCGCGTATAGGCGCCATCCAGCAAGTTACCCATGGTTGTCAGGATACCGGCAACCACATCAGGATTATCCAGGACCCAGGCCTTGAAAACGTGGCATGGAATGGCAATCAAGACCGCTTTTTCCGCAACACGGGCCGAAAAAAAACGGACTCCGGACTTGAAGCAGGTAATGGCGTTGAGCGGTCTGCCCCGCAAGGCAATCATGAAGGTGAAAACTTTTCCTGAGGGTGATTCCTTGGCCAGCACGACGCGACCGCTTTCCACCAGATAGTAGTAGTCGGCAGGATCCCCGGCATCAAAAACATAATCCCCTTTCTCATACGCCACCCGCCGGGCGTTCTGGGCCAGGCGGTCAAGCGCTTCAGGCGAAGCGTGCCGCAGGTTCACATCCTCCTGCAACGTGCGGAGCAGTATTTCGGTTTCGTGCATGCCCCCTCCCTGCTGCTAAGGGAATAAAATGTCTGGGTAGCGCCCCTGACTATAAAAACCACCGATTAGCCCAAAAGGCAAATATCCCGCCGCGGTTGTCCTGTCTTTGCAGCAATCTGGCGCCCATGGGCGGTATTTCTCCAGCACCCCCTTCTTGGTTGTTCCAACGGAAGCAATCCAGCAATCGGGGGCAAATATGTATTATTTGGAGAACCATTTTCCGGTAAATTACATTTTACTCCATAACATTAGCAAGTTGCCGTCTTTTTCAACAACAAGCAACTCATCCAGACACAGTGAGCAGGCGAACAGGCTGTATAATTAAAAATATTCCGTCATTTTTCGGGTAGCAACGTTGACCATGAATTAAAATTCGTGATAACAAACACAGCATGTCTTTTTATGCACAACACAGTAACTGGAATACATTGTCTTTACTTTTCTTAACAAACTGAAAGAACCCATGCGGCAGTAAAACCGCACAAAATGACACTGGAGGATTTGCATGAGCGAACACGACAAAAAATCATCCCCCCCAACCACCAATGATGCGGGCATCCCTGTAGCCAGTGACGAATACTCACTCACAGTCGGCCCGGACGGCCCCGTACTGTTGCAGGACCATTACCTCATCGAGCAGATGGCGAACTTCAACCGGGAGCGTATTCCCGAACGGCAACCCCATGCAAAGGGGTCGGGCGCCTTTGGGTACTTTGAGGTAACAAAGGATGTGAGCGCCTACACCAAAGCCGTATGCTTTCAGCCCGGGGTCAAGACAGACACCCTGATACGTTTTTCCACCGTTGCGGGCGAACGCGGCAGCCCGGATACCTGGCGCGACCCCCGTGGCTTTGCCCTGAAATTCTACACAACCCAGGGCAACTACGACATGGTGGGCAACAACACGCCAGTGTTTTTCATCCGCGATCCCATGAAATTTCAACATTTCATCCGCTCTCAGAAACGCCGCGCCGACAGCGGTCTGCGCGACCACGACATGCAGTGGGACTTCTGGACCCTTTCCCCTGAATCCGCCCACCAGGTCACATGGCTGATGGGCGACAGGGGCATCCCCAAAACCTGGCGCCACATGAACGGATACTCCAGCCACACTTACATGTGGGCCAACGCCAAAGGGGAGCGGTTCTGGGTGAAGTACCACTTCAAAACCGATCAGGGCATCGAGTTCCTTACCCAGGAAGAGGCTGACCGCATCGCAGGCGAAGACGGCGACTACCATCGCCGCGACCTGTTCAACTCCATCAAGAATGGCGACTACCCCACCTGGACGCTGATGGTGCAGATCATGCCGTTCGAAGAAGCCGAAACCTACCGTTTCAACCCCTTTGACCTGACCAAGGTATGGCCGCACAGCGACTACCCGCTGCACGAAGTGGGGCGGCTGACTCTGAATCGCAACCCTACTGATTTCCACACAGAAATCGAACAGGCCGCCTTCGAGCCCAACAGCCTCATTCCCGGCATCGGGCCCAGCCCGGACAAAATGTTGCTGGGGCGCCTCTTCTCCTATGCGGATGCGCACCGTGCGCGCCTGGGCGTGAACTACAAGCACATTCCCGTTAACCGCCCCATCGTGCCTGTACACAGCTACAGCAAGGATGGCGCCATGCGGGTGGAGAATGTCAGCGACCCGGTTTACGCACCCAACTCCAAGGGCGGGCCAAAGGCTGATCCGGAACAGTATCCGCAGGTTGAGGTCTGGAACGCAAGCGGTGATTTCATCCGCGCCGCCTACACGCCGCGCAAGGATGATGACGACTTCATCCAGGCGAACACCATGGTGAACAAGGTGCTGGACGACGCAGCGCGGGACCGTCTGGTCTCCAACGTTGTCGGTCACCTGAAAAAAGGCGTAAGCGAACCAGTACTGGAGCGCGCCTTTCAATACTGGCGCAATATCGATGAAAAAATCGGTGAGCGCATCGAAAAAGGAGTCAAGGGCATGTAAGCCCAAGACTCCATTTGCAAGCAAAGGTCCGGGCTATGCCCGGACCTTTCAGAATGCTGACAAACCCTCGCCAATTGGCGAGGGTTTTCTTATACTATCTTCATGCTAAAGCCGCCCAAAAATCAGCAGGTGAAAATGGAGTTTGTTTCGATCAACGAACTTGTCCCCATGAATCATCTGCTTCGCAAAATTGCCAAGGTTATTGATTTCTCCTTTATTCATGAGCTCACCAAGGATTTGTATTGCGAGGGCAATGGCCGTCCGGCCATTGAACCGGTGGTGCTCTTCAAAATGCTATTCATCGGTTATCTGTTTGGCATCCGCAGCGAGCGTCAGCTTGTCAAGGAAATCCAGGTCAATGTTGCCTATCGCTGGTTCCTTGGCCTGGGATTGCAGGACAAAGTGCCCGATGCCAGCACCATCAGCCAAAACCGGCGGCGCAGATTTAACGACACCAGCGTTGCCCAGGACATTTTTGACGGTATAGTGTTCCAGGCCATGAAAAAGAGGCTTGTCGGCGGACACACGCTTTACACCGATTCCACCCACCTGAAAGCCAACGCCAACAAGCATAAATTTACGGAAAAGCTCGTTGCCCAAAGCACGAAGTCATACTTGGGCGAACTTGAAGACGCCGTGGAGGAAGACAGGCGCAGGCATGGAAAGAAACCGCTGAAGCAGGACAACCGCGAAGCGGGGTCCAAGCGGATCAAGCAGAGCACAACCGATCCGGACAGCGGGTACATGGTACGCGAGGGCAAGCCTAAGGGCTTCTTTTACTTGGATCATCGCACTGTGGACAGCCGACACAACATTATCACCGACAGTTACGTAACTCCGGCCTCGGTGCATGACAGCATGCCCTATCTCGATCGGCTGGACCGACAAATCAACCGCTTCGGCTTTGCTGTGAAGCACGTCGGCCTCGATGCAGGATATTTCACCTCACACATTTGCAAGACGCTGGAAGAAAAGCATATTTATGGTGTCATTGGCTATCGTCGTCCCACTCGTCGCAAAGGGATGCTCCCCAAACGCGCCTTTGAATACCTGCCGGACAAGGACTGCTATCTTTGCCCCGAAGGCCAGGAGCTTCACTACTCCACCACCAACCGCGAAGGATATCGTCTCTATGACTCGTTACCAAAGGTTTGCCGCCGCTGTCCGTTACTGAAAGAGTGCACAACAAACCGGAATTGCAAGAAAACAGTGACACGCCATGTGTGGCGGGAATACGTGGATACGGTGGATGCGCACCGGCTCACGGAATTCGGAAAAAGAATCTATGCTCGCCGGAAAGAGACCGTAGAGCGCAGCTTTGCCGACGCCAAACAACTGCACGGGCATCGCTATGCTCGGTTCTGCGGCCTGGCTAAGGTCCAGGTTCAAAGCCTGCTTTCCGCCACATGTCAAAACATGAAGAAAATGGCCTTGCTGCTGGCCCCTTTGGGGCTGTCATACAAATATTTGCAGCCCAAATGCCTGTACTTTCTTCCTCAGTCTCTCTGTCTCGTTCGATTGGGGCCGATCGAGCCAACATCCCAGCTGGCAGCGGCCTGAAAAGAAATCGGTTCATAAAAACAAACCCCACTTTGCAAAAAGCGGGGTTTGTCAATGAGCTGAGGTCCGGGCATAGCCCGGACCCAGAATGCTGACAAATCCTCGCCAATCGGCGAGGGTTTTCTTATACTATCTTCATGCTAAAGCCGCCCAAAAATCAGCAGGTGAAAATGGAGTTTGTTTCGATCAACGAACTTGTCCCCATGAATCATCTGCTTCGCAAAATTGCCAAGGTTATTGATTTCTCCTTTATTCATGAGCTCACCAAGGATTTGTATTGCGAGGGCAATGGCCGTCCGGCCATTGAACCGGTGGTGCTCTTCAAAATGCTATTCATCGGCTATCTGTTTGGCATCCGCAGCGAGCGTCAGCTTGTCAAGGAAATCCAGGTCAATGTTGCCTATCGCTGGTTCCTTGGCCTGGGATTGCAGGACAAAGTGCCCGATGCCAGCACCATCAGCCAAAACCGGCGGCGCAGATTTAACGACACCAGCGTTGCCCAGGACATTTTTGACGGTATAGTGTTCCAGGCCATGAAAAAGAGGCTTGTCGGCGGACACACGCTTTACACCGATTCCACCCACCTGAAAGCCAACGCCAACAAGCATAAATTTACGGAAAAGCTCGTTGCCCAAAGCACGAAGTCATACTTGGGCGAACTTGAAGACGCCGTGGAGGAAGACAGGCGCAGGCATGGAAAGAAACCGCTGAAGCAGGACAACCGCGAAGCGGGGTCCAAGCGGATCAAGCAGAGCACAACCGATCCGGACAGCGGGTACATGGTACGCGAGGGCAAGCCTAAGGGCTTCTTTTACTTGGATCATCGCACTGTGGACAGCCGACACAACATTATCACCGACAGTTACGTAACTCCGGCCTCGGTGCATGACAGCATGCCCTATCTCGATCGGCTGGACCGACAAATCAACCGCTTCGGCTTTGCTGTGAAGCACGTCGGCCTCGATGCAGGATATTTCACCTCACACATTTGCAAGACGCTGGAAGAAAAGCATATTTATGGTGTCATTGGCTATCGTCGTCCCACTCGTCGCAAAGGGATGCTCCCCAAACGCGCCTTTGAATACCTGCCGGACAAGGACTGCTATCTTTGCCCCGAAGGCCAGGAGCTTCACTACTCCACCACCAACCGCGAAGGATATCGTCTCTATGACTCGTTACCAAAGGTTTGCCGCCGCTGTCCGTTACTGAAAGAGTGCACAACAAACCGGAATTGCAAGAAAACAGTGACACGCCATGTGTGGCGGGAATACGTGGATACGGTGGATGCGCACCGGCTCACGGAATTCGGAAAAAGAATCTATGCTCGCCGGAAAGAGACCGTAGAGCGCAGCTTTGCCGACGCCAAACAACTGCACGGGCATCGCTATGCTCGGTTCTGCGGCCTGGCTAAGGTCCAGGTTCAAAGCCTGCTTTCCGCCACATGTCAAAACATGAAGAAAATGGCCTTGCTGCTGGCCCCTTTGGGGCTGTCATACAAATATTTGCAGCCCAAATGCCTGTACTTTCTTCCTCAGTCTCTCTGTCTCGTTCGATTGGGGCCGATCGAGCCAACATCCCAGCTGGCAGCGGCCTGAAAAGAAATCGGTTCATAAAAACAAACCCCACTTTGCAAAAAGCGGGGTTTGTCAATGAGCTGGGTCCGGGCATAGCCCGGACCTTTTTTAACAAGCGACAAAAGTTATTGCGTGGGAATAGTCAATTGCAACGGCATTTCGTGTCGTTCCGTATCCAGCATGGTGAACGACAGCATTATGTAAGAAAAAACCTTTTTTGCCACTATGTTGTGATCATCCACCCAAAACCATCTCCCCTGCCATTTTATGGCAGCGAATGCGCCCAGAGGTTTCTTGACCGATGACTGCACCATGACCCGGTCCAGCAAGCGTTTACCGTCCAGACGTGGGTGCCCCGGCATGGCGCATTGCGTTTCCACATCCGCCTCAGGCACATCCACGCGTTGCGACACAGCGCCTAAAATCTGCCCCAGTGAGCAGGTCTGTATAGCTATCACATCAGTAGCACCCTCATTAAATCCAAACACAACAGCGTAGGTCTGCAGGTCTGCATCCAGGCCCAGCAACTCTTTCAGGGTGGCTACCCGCGCCATGGTTTCAGGTGTTGCATCAGCACTTCCCAATGATACAGTCAATTGTTGGTCTTCCGACTCTTGCAGCGTTGTTCTGCCCACATGCAGGGCGCCGTCCATCTGCAACTCGGAAAGCAACGCCACAGCCCGCACATAGTCAGGGTCGGCAGGCACATAGCCGCGTGAAGTCAACCGTTCATTGCGGAGTCCGTTTATGCTTCTGACTCCAAGACTGAATAGGAAAT
The DNA here is from genome assembly GCF_055388615.1 of Desulfovibrio biadhensis. Classification (NCBI taxonomy): domain Bacteria; kingdom Pseudomonadati; phylum Thermodesulfobacteriota; class Desulfovibrionia; order Desulfovibrionales; family Desulfovibrionaceae; genus Desulfovibrio; species Desulfovibrio biadhensis. The sequence goes on along the minus strand of NZ_AP042477.1, from coordinate 2,623,293 downwards.
TGACAGACGCGCCAGACTCGACACCCAACATGACATTGCTCAGTGGCATGGGCAGCATCACCCCTTTCAGGAATGGCGCACCTGTCAAAGGCTTGTATGTGATTGTCGGCCGGTCGGTGTAGCGCCCGCTCCCGCCAAATTCCAATGAGCCGATCTTCTCATACAGGTTGTTGCTGCCCCCGAAACTGAGACTGCTCTCCATGGAGTATGAAGCCACTATTTCTCCCACATCTGTGAAAAAAAGCGGCTCTGCATAACGCATTTTTACTATGTTCATAAGAATCTGTCGCTTCCAGGAAGTAGCCAGGGAGTTGTTATACGCAACCCTGTCACGCTCCATGGTTCGGGGGCCGTAGGCGGAACATCCCGAAAGCAACATCACACCAACAAGAACAATCATCGACAGATGCTTGCCGCAGAACATTACTGCACCTCGCCTGCAAACACTGCATCAAGCCAGTCAAACACAACCTGCCCAACCAGGCTTCTATTCTCCATAAGACAATGGTTTGTCGCGCCCTCGTCAGAAGGCGTCACCACCATTTTGGATTCCGGCGACTGGAAGCCCGCCATGGCATCCTGCTGCATTTTCTTGACAATATCGCTGCGCATTTCCCCTTCGCCCAGGATGATCAGCGCTGGCACCGTAATCTTGGCAGGGTCAAAGGTATACCCCTTGTTGGCATCGGCCAGGGCGTCCGGAGCGTCCTGCGGCACCCCCCAGCGCCAGCAGATGGCCTCAACCACGTTTCTATGAAAACTGCTCCAGTTTGCAATATCCTCCGCCGTGGCCGTCACGGCCGGCATGGTGGAGAAAAGGGGGTACGCATCCACAACAGCGGAACTCATGATTATGGCCTTGAGACGCTGGTCGTGCATGGCCGCCTGGGGCACAAAACCGCCCCCACCGCTGTAGCCGAAGGCGGCCAGTCGCGTCGTGTCCACTTCCGGCCGGTTCACGGCGTAATCCACCACCGCTTTCATGGGCACATTCATGTCGGGGCGGAATATCCTCCCGGCGTAGGGCTCCACACCCTGGCCAGGCAAGTCCACGGTCATGAAATTATAGCCGCGCTCTAATGCTTCGGGGGCGATGTAAAAGAACAGATCCTCTGCAAAGGTCTCGCCACCGCCAATCATCAACAGCGTTTTGTGGGGGCCCTCTCCAGGAGCAGCTTGAAAATAGCCAGGCAACATTGCCCCATCAAAGGGAATCTCGATATACTCAAGCGGGGGCGCCATCATCGCTCCCGCCTTCTGCATCAACTTGCGGCAGGCTTCGGCGCGCGCCTTCAGTTGCGGGTCCTCTGGCAGCATGGAGATCAGCGAGATGCGGTAATAATAGGCCGCCCGCAAAAACTGGCGCACTGCGCTTATCTTATGCCCCCCTGCCAGGGATTTTTCTCCCCTGGCTTCCACGCGCAGCGCAAGCTCGTACCATTCGCGCTGCCAGCTGGCGGCATCGCCATCCTCAATATGCGAAGCTGCATAAAACGCTTCTCCGGTCTCAACACCGCCATTACCAATGGCCCCAAGGATCAGGTTCCCGAAATGGAAATCCATATCCCCGTCCTTGAAATAATAGTTGAACGTGGTGGCGTGTGCGTCAAAGGATTTTTCTTCGCCCCCCTTGTCACTCTCAGCGGCCCATATGGCTACAGGCAGGCACAAGAGCAAGGCCCCAGCAAACAATACCGTCTGGCAGATGGATTTCATGTTTTTACCCTTGCTTATGGTTTGGCCTGTTCGTCCAGCCAGTTGAGGATGCGCTCACCTGAGGCCAGGGGCGCGCCAAGTTGGCAATGAAACTGTGCGCCGTGGGTGTCATCAAACTCAAGGTAGGTCTTTGTACCGTCCAGAGCCGCATAGAATATCCTGGCCTGTTCGGCTGATCCGGCCACCTGATCTTCGGTGGAGCCGACGACAAGCATTTCCGTATCGATCTTGTCGATTTCTCCTTCCATGGAGAAACGTTGCAGCCTGGTCAGCAATTCGCAGGGGGTATCCACCTGGAATGTCCAGAACATCTGGCTGATAAACTGATCGAGGTCGGGTTGTTCGTCCATGACAGCCTGCACAAGGCTGTTCACCGTATCGCAATCGCCGGCTTCCAGCGCCGTGGCGACCTCGTCCGAAAACTTGGTCATGGTGCCGTCAAAAACGCTGAACACGCCACCGTCTACAATGCCCCATTTGATACGTTTCTCGTACGCCAGCGCACGCGGCACCAGGTACCCCCCCATGGAGTAGCCGATGATGGCGATTCGATCAGGATCAACATCCGGCAGCGTAAGCGCATAATCAACCACGGGTGTCACGACCTTTTCCCAATCATATCTGAAGGGGCGCTTTTGCTTTATGATCATCTCGCCCTGCCCCGGCCCCTCGAACACCAGGCAGGTATAGCCGTGTGCAGCAGCCTGTTTGGCGATGATGCTGTAAAGATCCTCTGCCGTGCCGTCGAGCCCTGTCTGGATCAGCAACAAGGGGTGTTTACCCTCTGTGTTTTCGACGGATGCAGGTCTCACAACGTAGCCGGGAAGCGTCGTATCTTCATAAGGAATACGCACATGGCTGATGTGTCCTTTAGAGAGTTCCGCCGCTTTGAGAAAGGCATCGCGACCGTTTTGCCAGGCGGCTTCGCCACGAACATCCTGGCCATAAAGGTAAATGGAAGAGGCGCGAAAATAGTTTGTGGCGCGAAAATATCCCTGACGGGCGCTCAGTTCATGTCCCGCAGCGGCGTAATCCACGGCCGCAGTGCGAGCTGTTTTGGCAATGTCGGTCCACTCCCGGTACCAGCTTTCCTTGTCAAAATCCTTTATGTTGCCTGTGGCGGTCAGCATTTCCCCCAGATCACCCGCCCCTGAAGCAATGAGCCCGAAACGCCAAAGACTTTGAAACACAAACGCCGCATCATTGAACAAAAAACCGCCCATCTCCCGCTCATTCTGGGGGCGAGGGACCTTTTCCTCGTCAATGGGTTTGCCGCGATAGGTATCCCAACTGGTAATGCCACCCGCGATGTACACCTGTTCCGGGTTGGGGAAATGGGTATGGATGAAAAGCCATTTGCGATCCGCGCCGGCATGCTTCACCAGGGCGTCTGCTACGGCGTTGAGCATGCCCTTCACGTCTGCATCACTAAAAAACGAAGGCACGTACAAATCCACAAACACAGGGGCGCTGGTGCTTTTGCCCTCGTAGACTATGGTGTCGAATGTCTGCCAGAAATAGGTGATAAAGGAGATATCAATGCCCGTCACCTCGCTCACGTCCTTGCTCACCGCGTCGAGCACTGCATTCTTGTCGAAGTCCACAGGAGCCGAAGTGATTCTGACCATGGGGTCCTCAGGCGCAATACCGCCTGCCCTCAACGCCTGCCCTGGTAAAATGCTCCCCAAAAAAATAAGCACTACAGCCAACACAAAATACGACATCCGTAGGTGCAAATGCATGAGCAAATTCCTGTTGTTAGGAGTTTCCGCAACGGGCAGGCAAAAGACATCGCACGGGACCGGCCCACTATGACCAAAATCTTTCATAATTGATCTTTGAGCCCTGCGATGCTGCTTTTGTCAAAATAAAACCGTGTGAATTCCTGTGAATATTTCTGCAACAGCCTGTTTTATATATACTTTACAAAAACTGACACAGAAATGAACTTGCTATCCGGACAAAAAAGCAAATCAGGAGAGATCACGCAGTGAAGCATAGGCGAGGTGCAGTTCTTCGTAGGCGCGCCCCTTTTCTGCAACATTTGCCAATACAAATTCTGCAGTGGCGTGAATGTCGCGCCAGCGGGGTCTTTTAGGGAGGGTGTTGCTGCTCAGGTATTTATCCAGGGTTTGGGTGCGGCAATAGCCGTCTTTTTCCAGGTACACGTTCCAGATGCCGGATGCTTCCGCCAAAGTGATCTTGCTGTTGCCGGCCGTTGCGCACCAGCAATCCACAGCCTGGTTCATGACCTGGACGGCCAGGGCGCGGCGTGCATCCGCTTCAGGTCGTTTCGGTGTGGCCACCAGGTTTTCGCTCAGGCGATCCAGCAGGGTATCCAAGGCGGTCAAATCTTCCAGAACACTTTGCCGCTTCTCCGCGCTTCCTGTTTCCAACGAAAGCACGGATTCCTCAAGCTCGAGAACACGCCGGCGACTTTTGTGCAATTCCTGCAACAGTGCAAAAGAAGGTCGGGCCATTGCCCCGGCGTCGGCGTTTTCCCCTGCAGCGGCTGCATCCCGAACAACCAGCAGCGTCAGGGGCTCGTCCTCCAATTCCACGTCATTCACAAACACGCTTTTTTCCAATGCGCCACCGCCGGCCTTGGCCAGCAACACACAAGGAACGACATTGAGGTCTCCATCCTTCGCCACGGCCTCACCATCCAGCACATCCATGAGTAACGTAGCCGCCTTGCTCTCCGGCGCCTCCAGCAACGCATACAAGGGGCGCCCCAGCAATTGATGCGGGCCATACCCCGTAAGCTGTGAAAACGCCTTGTTACAGAAGCAGATTTCCTTGCCCGGGTTTACCGCCACCATGGCGTCGTCCAAGGAATCGAGCAGCCGTGACAAACGCAATTGCATGAACCGCAGGCGTTGCTCATTCTTTTTGCGCAAGGACAGCTCACCTTTCAGCGTCAGGTTCTCGACCATCACGCCATAGGCATTACGCAATTCAATCTGCGCCCCCACCCTGGCAACGAGCTCCTCCCGGGAAAAGGGCTTTGTCAGGTAATCATTGGCGCCGGCCGCAAACCCTTGCACCACGTCCTCCACCCTGTTGCGTACCGTGAGCATGACCACTGGCAGGGCCGATGCGCTGTATTTGGCGCGCACCCGTCGACAGACCTCAAAGCCGTCCACCCCCGGCATCATGACATCCAGCAGCACAACGTCTGGCAGGGCGTCGCCCTCCAACAGCTCAAGGGCTGCGTTGCCATTATTCGCAGTACAAAAGGTTATGCCCGCCAGTTGCAGACAGGAAGTCACCACATGCAGATTTACGGGTTCGTCATCCACAACCAGCACCTGGCAATGCCCTTCGCAATCTTGTGGCGTACAGTCATCAAGAGGCAAAGGCAGCCGCCCGGAAACTGGCGAATCCTGCAACAAGGCTGCAGCCCCTGGAGGGAGCGCCGACGCTTCTTGTATTGCCTCCTCAGCCGCCTCTGTATGCAAAGGTATGGTGAAGGTGAATACGCTGCCTTTTCCGGGCTGGGAGCTGACGGCAATCTCGCCGCCATGGAGCTCCACAAGATACCGTGTTATCGCAAGCCCAAGCCCAGTGCCCCCTGTACCTGCGCCGGACGTTTCGTTGTGCGCCTGTTCGTAGGGGGAAAATATTCTTTCCTGATCTTCAGGGGAGATGCCCACGCCAGTATCCTGCACAGTCACTGTGGCGAATGTATCGGAACACGTTGCTGTGACGGTGATGCTGCCCTGTCGCGTGAATTTTAGACTGTTTCCCAAAAGGTTGAACAGAATCTGCTCAAGTCGGTCACTATCCGCCAGTAGCAGTGGAAAATCAGCAGGGACACTGTTTTGCAGAACCACGTTCCTGTCTGCAGAGAGCTGACCGACAAGCGCCAGCACTCCGGCTGTCGCGTCCTGCAAGGAAACTGCCCCCTTGTGCAGCATGATGTCCTGGTGTTCCAGTCGCGACAGGTCACGTACGTCATTGACCAGGTTGGAAAGCCGTTTCCCGCTATGGGCGAGAATCTGCAGGTGCTCCCGGGCAGCGTTGGTGAGCTTGCCCCCTGCTCCGGCAAGCAGTGCTTCGGCTATGCCCACCATGCCGGCAAGGGGGGTTTTCAACTCATGTGTCGTATTCGCCAGAAAAGAATCTTTGAGGGCGTTGAGCTGGCACAGCCGCACGTTGGTGGTTTCCAGCTTGCGGGAAAGCTGTTCCACATTTTTGAAGGCCTGGGCAAAACGCGAGGACACGAAAAAGGAATACGTCAAAATAAAGAGAAGAATGCCAAAGAGACCAAAATCTGCGGAACCAATAAGGTTGCGGTCAAAAAGAACGTCGTCGAACTCCGCAAAGCACAGTCCCAGATAGCCAGGCACAAGCAAGAGAACGCCGTCTTCCTTATTAAAGGTATCCAGTATGAACATTGCGATCAGGTAGAGAAAAGCTCCCCTAGTCGCAAGAAAGTAGAAAAAGACTGGCGGATCATACGCATTGGCGGGAGTACCCAAAATATAGGCGATGAAGACAGCCCCAAGTGTCAGAAAAAAACCATTGACCCATTTGCCCCAGGGTTTGGGAAATAAACCGTGATAAAAAAGCACCATAAGGGGGGTAATCAGCCCATAAGGCAACAGGGCCATATTGATGAACCACTCCCAAGAAAACCGGGGGGCCAGGACATCCATGAGAAGTCCCGAACCCGGGCTGAACACCGTGGCCACGCACCACAACAGACAATAGAGGGCAAAATAGAGATAGGTCCTGACCCTACGCCGCATGTAAAAGAGCGCAAAATGGTATAAACTCAGGCACAACATGGCGCCCCCTACAAATGCGCCTGTTATCCAGAGAGTTCTGCACCTGCCTTGTATCTGTTCCGTTGTACCCAACGTAATGGCGCGGGACAGACCGCCAACAGTATTGTGGAAGTTGGAAACCTGGATGACTATGTCGAGGATATTCTCTAGGGAGCCAGTTTTAGTGGAAAAGGCTGCAATAACAGAATGTCGTTTCGGGCTCTCTGTGTCGGCATCCTGCCCCACAGCGCCCGTGCCGCCTACGAGGGCGCCGTTGACCCACACATTTGAGACAGACAGGGCGCCAATCACCTGGAGGGACAGCTTTTCAGGGGAATTTTCGGGCAACAGCACACGCAGGTGATAGGTGCCATAGCCTGTGGAAGAAAAGGAGCCGGTTTCCCCCTGCTGCAGATGCCATAGGGCGGGCACCATTACATAGCGCGGTTTTATCCGCGCCAGGTCCGGACCATGCTCTCCAGGAGTGTACAGGTGGCGCCAGTAAAAATCCCATTGCCCGTTTAGTGAGGCAGGCCCCTGGGAGGCAATATCCCAATGGGACAGATCGATAACACCTGCCACAGCAGAGGGAGCGTGATGCTGTTTGACACAACCACCCAACGTACAGAGAAGCAAAAGCATCGCTAGCAGCAACATCCGGATGCACAACGGAGAATCCCCACGCCTGCGTGGCTTCATTTCTGTCACTCCGATATGCCCCCCTACCTATTCACTAGATGTGCCTGAAAATGCACTAGAAACGGACTACTGTCCAGGCAAGCCAGCGGTTTTCGAGGGGCAAAACCGATATACGAAACCAGGTGGCGCTGTTGCAGAGCAATGGAAAAATTCAGTCAGCCCGCATAACCGGAAATCAGCGGGTGCCAAAGCACTCGCATAGCCGCACCGGTAAATAACCGTGGGCCTGCTAAAGAAGTGAGGATTCAAATAATCGTATAAATTAATGTGATACATATTTTTCAAGAATAAAGAGGCGTCACAAGTCAAACCGTATGGAAACATTTTCACTCCGGATAAAAAAACTATCCCCCAAAATAACACCCGCATACTTCTCAAAAAAGAATGACATTTTAGGTAATTATTTGTCACACAACACAACTGACACAACTCCATGGCGGCAGGTTACAACATGCAACCTCCTAACAAAATGGTATATATTTTCTTTTGCCAAATGCAAAAAACAATACAGAAACAGCCAATAAGTAAGATTTCCCTTCTGGACATTTTCTTTACTTTTGCTGAAATAATTCACATGTTCCCGTTTTACCAATGCCGTACTATTACTATTTAACCTATCGCTGCACATGCACAATTTCGATTGTGCGCTACATGCCAGGGTGTAGCGCGTTGATTCATTCAGGAGGCGAATTCGCCATACGTCAAAAGGCTTGCATACGGTAACGTTGGAAGCAGTAATAACAGGATGCAGCCAGTTGACCTGCCAATAAAACACGATGGAACATCGGACCACAAATCAAATGGAGAGCTTGTGTCTTCAAAAAACGGAAGCGCCATGTCCGGACATGGTGACACATTGAATCACCAAGAGAATCCATCCAGCAAAGCCGTAATCCTACTTGTCGAGGATGACTTCTTTTACCAGAGCGTCCTCTCCACAATGCTCGGCAACGCAGGGTATACCGTACTGCTTTCCTCCGAAGGCAAAAAAGCGCTCGAAATATTGCATGAAAAAGAAGTGCACCTGGTCATCATGGACCTGCAATTGCCAGGTATCGACGGCGTAGCCACCACCCAGGCCATACGTAACGGCGAGGCAGGGGGCAAGGCGTCCCAAACGCCCGTTATTGCATATACGGCAAGGGTGGACGCCACAAGCATCTCACAGCTCTACAAAATAGGCATCAGCGACTACATTGTAAAACCGGCGCGTGCTGATTTGTTGTTGGAATCAATAGAAAAGGTTTTGGAATTGACGAAATGAACACACCATGACGGAATGCTTTTCCTACAGCCTACCAAGCACCCGCACAGCGCACTTATTCCAATAACCTCTGAACACATTTTATATAGACAATCATACCTTACTGCAATCCCCACCATCAAGAGCCTCTCTGAAACTGTTATCTTGCGTCTCCAGCCCCACGGAATCACCAAAGTTGCATCCGCCCATCGTCTCCACCTCTTCACGAATCTGCTGCACCGCTTCCAGGTTATTCAAAAAAATATCCAGCAAAGTGGGATCAAAGTGCGCCCCACGTTCACTGACCATGATTCCCACCACGCGCTCCACCGGGAATGCCTCTTTATAAGGGCGCTTGGAACTCAATGCATCAAACACATCCACAATGGCCACGATGCGCCCTTCCAATGGGATAGCCTCTCCCTTGATCCCTGACGGGTAGCCATTGCCGTCAAAACGCTCGTGGTGGTTAAAAGCGATGCTGCGGGCCATACGCATCACCTTGGACACAGCCTTGTCCAGCAGTTCCGCGCCAATGATAGTATGGCGCTTCATGACCTCGAATTCCTCCGGGGTCAGCTTTCCGGGCTTCAGGAGTATCTTGTCTGGAATGCCTATCTTACCCACATCATGCATGGGCGCGGCCTGGCTGATAAGTCGGGTGAATTCATCATCTGCACCTGCCGCTTTGGCCAATAATCTTGTCATGCGCCCCAACCGCATGACGTGCGCGCCGGTTTCGTTGTCTCGGTATTCCACAGCCATGGCCAAACGCCGTACGGTATCCTGATAGGCTTCTTCTATTTCCTTTTTGCTCTGACGCAAAGCGGAAAGCGCGCTATGCAAATCCAACGCGTAACGCTTGGTCTGCTCATAGGCGGATAGCATTTCACAATCATTATTATGATGCGGACAACGTACGCCACCACTCATTGCCTACTCCCCCACCTTTACCTCAGCTCCGGCGCCAAAACGCAATTGCAGATAAAAATCATCCTGATCGCATATTGCGAGCATGGCTTCCGCATCCAAAATCATGGCAGTGGTAGAGCCTATGAAGGCGACACCGGAAAAGAGAGATTCGCCAAGAAAATGGTGCATAGCCGTGAACGTGCGCACAACCACCTGCCGTTCTCCCAACACATCATCCACAAGCAACACTATTTTGCGGCCGCTCGCCTCCACCACGATGCCGAGTCCTTTTTCCGGCGCCTTGTAACGTGGGGTAATATGTAAAAGACAATGCAGCCGGTAGAAGGGGAACGTCCCGGCCCGGGCGTGGATGACCTCTCCTTCTTCAGCCATAACGTGCACGCTGCCCGGATCGGGGTTGAAGACTTCCCGTACACAGCCGGACCGCAACACAAATCGCTGCTCGCCAATGGCGAGGAGCAATCCCTGCGTGATGCCTTCCAAAGAGGCACGGTCCGTTGGCATGCGGATGGTAAAACGTGTTCCCACTCCTTTTTCGCTGGAAATATCCAATTCTCCCTGCAGGGCCTGAATGGCCCTGGACACGACATCCATCCCCACGCCCCGGCCTGAAACATTGCTGACAACCTTGGCGGTGGAAAAACCGGGATGCAGTATCATTCCAAAAACTTCACTGTCTGTGAGCGTTTGCCCAGGCTTGACGAGGCCTCGCTCCAGTGCCTTTTCCAGAATGCGCTCCCTGTCCAGACCGCGTCCGTCATCCTCTACAATCAGTGTCAGCTCGCCGCCCCTTTCCGATGCAACCATGCGCACGGTGCCTGTGCGCTGTTTGCCTGCGGCTTCGCGTGCATCAGGCGTCTCCAGCCCATGATCGACGGCGTTGCGTATGATGTGCACCAAGGGATCAGCCAACTCGTCCACCAGGCTTTTGTCCGCCTCCACGTTTTCGCCCTCGGCCAGCAGCTGTGCTTCCTTGTCCGTTGCAGTGGCCACTTCCCGCACAAGCCTTGTCATACGAGTGAAGGTGGCGCGCATGCCCACGCGACGAATATCCAGCACATGCTTGCGCAAATCTTCAATTCTGCGGTCGTGCTCCTGCAATGTGGCCCCTGCCGCGCCATCGCTCGCTTCCAATTGTTGCGCGAGCATGGAACTGGAAATGACAAGCTCCTGCACCCCTTCCATGAGATCATCCAGCTTGCCGGTGCGCACTTTTAAAAACTGTTGCTCCCGCTGCTTCTGCTCCTGTACCGGAGCCGTCTTGGCCGCTTCCGCCTGGGGTTCCGGGCGGTCTTCGCCCTGCTCGAAGGGAGCGCCCTCTTCCGGCGCAGGCGGTGCTGGCGCATCGCGTTCTTCGTGAGCCGGTTCTGACGTTTCCGCGTCAAAGCAAAGCCCCCCTGCACACCCCGCCGTCAGGTAGAACAATTGCTTGACGGCTTCGAGCACGCCAAGTAGCGCATCCACGGTTTCATGGTTCGGCTGAATGCGCCCTTCTCGCAAGGCCTGCATGATTTTGCGGGCGTCCTCGCTATTGGGGAAGGCGTTCTCCACCCCCAATGCTTGCAGAATTCTTTGCAGCAGCGCGACGTCTTCCGGCGTCTCCTCCAGGGTCAGGATATCACTCTCGATCGTCTCCACCCCCTGGCTCAATTTGCTGAACAAACCATGCTCGTACACCTAGGAGGACTCCTTTCTGCTTTGCCAAAAGGCGTCCACAGCATCATGGGGGGTGATTCTCGCCGCAAATCCCCAACTATGAAATGTTCCCTGGCATGCCGCCCCCAGACAGGCCGCGTGGATATCCAACCTGTCAGCTTCAACCCAAAGCGCCCCCCATGTGGTGGAGTTGATGGTGCGCACCTGTGTCAAATCCAGCAGCACAGGCGAGCCGTCCGGCAATGCCCGCAATGCCTCCAACAAAGGCGCAGCCTGACGAGGGAGATGAATACGCGCGAATTGTGGCTGCAAGACCAGAACCCCTTCACGGGTTTCCGCTACTATCCCGGCATCGTCATTCGAGGCGCACACAGCGCTTTTTGATGTATTGCAACTCGAGGCTTTGGGGATGTTCCCATTTCGTATGGCAACGGCCAGTTCCTCATGCCCCGCGCCCTCCAGGGGCGTTCCTTCTCTGGCCCTTTCCAGAACATGGAACACCATGTCCACACAGCGCATCATGAATGCCGGATCCGCCTGCACCGCCCCTGACTGCATGCCTTTCAGCAGGTCCTCCACAGCATGGGCATAGGACGCTATTGCATCCAGCCCCAAAAAGGCGGCCGTTCCCTTGATGGTATGCAAGGGGCGCAACATCATATCCACACTGGTGGACAAATCTCCCTGCCTCGCCAGCTCCATCCCCTGGGCCACCTGGGGGGAAAAGGTCTCTTCCACATCCAGGAAAAACCCCTCGAGCAATTCGGGATCGAACATCGAAGTGTCCATGCCAGCTCCTTGTAGGCCGCCCTATGCCACGTTACCCGAAAGCAGGGGACAATTTACTGTCGCTCGGGCTGCCAACGCGCCTATACGCATGCCTCCTGCAGAGACTCTCCACCAACAGTTGTTACTGCGTTGCCGCTATTTTTCTTCTTCGTCGCAGAGCGCTTCGGAAAGCCCCCTGGCCAAAATGTCCATGGCGAGTTCGCAGCCCTCCAACACATTAATTTTGGCATAAGGGCCGCTTTGCCGCGGCAATCCCATCTGTTCTGCGTTGCGCAGCAAAACTTCCGAAACATTAAAAAGAACTATTCGCCGGACATATTCCTTTTCCGCATAGCCGAATAAAATCCCCCACCCCATGGAGCTCAACAGTCTGACTCGCTTGAAGTCAATATAGACCGCGATTTCCTTCTCCTCTCCGAGGGCTTCGAAAATCTCGGACAATCCGTTTGCAATGGTCACTTTCTGGGCGCCAAAACTGAGGTCGGTGACAAGAACATTGCCATCAGCAACGACATTGATATTGGCTGTTGCGTTTCTGGTCTCGACGTCCATTTTTCTCACTCCTTTAAACATTACAATGGTATTGCCCGACGCATTGAAAAAGACCAGATCAGTATTTTCCTTGATGATCCCCAGCCCACGCCCCCTGGAGCCCGTGCTTTCGCGCAATGACTCAAAACTTGGCGCAAAGCCTGCGCCCTGATCATTCACAATGGCCAAACAAAACCTGGGGGCGATAAGATAACGCACACGGGCCCGCTTTTCGTGCAGCAGACGATTGCCATGCTCCACTGCATTATTAAGCGCCTCCACCATGGCCAACAGCAGCAAGTCCCCCTCGGTTGCGGAAAAGCCGCCTAGTTTTTCCACATCCGCAGCAAATTTATTAAACACCGCCTGACGTTCTTCCGGCAGCGCCCCTATGTATGTTTCCCCGGTCCAGCTGAACCTCCGGCCGACACACCCTGCCTTGTCACACTTTTGAATCAGCACCAGGGTATAATCATCTTCCTGGAAGGCGCCCTGCTGAAAATCGTTCACAGCCAGAAGCACCGCTTCCGCCGCCGCCTTGAGCGTTGCCCTGGAATGGGAGATCAACACCTTTGCCAGACGCTCACGGCCAAAACACTCTCCATCCGAAGGGCGGGTGGCCTCTACAATGCCATCGGTAAACAGCACCAGCCGGTCCCCCTCTGCAAGTGGGTAGGTCTGTTGCGAAAAAACCGTTTCCGCCGCCAATCCCAAAGGCGGACCCGGCAATTCCAACTCCATGATTTTCCCCTTGCTGAAAAGCAAAGGGTAAGGCTGCCCTGCATTTGCAAGGCAACATCCTGAATCGCTGAAGACAGCATGTAATCCGGCAACGAAGACGCCCTGCAGATTGAGTGTCTTGATGTCCATATCCACCCGCCGCAAAAATGCTTTTGGCGATGCGGCCTGGCCTGCCGCGCCCTGGATAAAGCTTGCAATGCGCATGGAGAGCAAGGCCGCCGGCAAACCGTGGCCGCAAGCATCCGCCAGCAAAAAGGCAACCTGTCCATCACCCAGAGGGCGTGGAAAAAAGAAATCTCCGGAGATACTCGCCGGCGAGGTATTAACTATCGCGGCCTCATATCCGGCTTCAACCAACAGCGCTTCGGCAGAAGCAATGGGCGTGAGGAATCGTTCCTGAATGCGAGCGCCTGCAAAAAGATCTTCGGCGCGCTCCTTTTCCAACTGATACAGCCTGGCCAAATCCTTGGCATAAAGCATGGACTGCCTGTTCGCCAGGCTGCTGGAACGATCACCTTGATGCGGATCGCTCATTCCAGCTCCCGCTCAACACGCTGGATCAGTTCCAACGGGCTGAACGGCTTGGTAAAATAGCCATCCGCCCCCGCCTTGTAACCGGCTTCGATATCACTCTGCTGACTGTACGCGGTAAGCATGATCACCCGGCACTTCATGGTCTCAGGGTCCTGCTTTATGCGACGGGTGGCCTCCAGACCGTCTATGGTTCCGGGCATATGAATATCCATGAGAATCAGTTGCGGATGATACTCTTTTGCCAACTCGAGCGCTTCATCTGCATTTGCTGCTTCAAGAATCTTATAATCACCTATGGAAAGCGTAACACCGACCAATTCTCTGACTTCATCCTGATCTTCAACTATGAGAATTTTTTTGGTCATGCCTCGCTCCTTGCTGACGCCTGCGACGCTGTCTGAGTTTGCCCCACATGCTCAATCTGCTGCTGGTCAAAGGCACTTTTGGGCAGGCTGAAAGAAACGGTTGTCCCTTCTCCTTTTTTACTATTTATCCAGACTTCGCCTTTCTGCGCTTCCACAATATACCGTACAATACTCATGCCGAGTCCTGTTCCTTGAATTTTACCCCCCAATGTATTGGCACGGTAAAATTTATCGTAGATGCGCTCCAATTGATAATTGTCCATCCCCATCCCCTGATCCTGTATAGAAATCACAAGTCGCTTTCCCTGATTTTCGCAGGTGATGAGTATCTCACCACCTTCAGGAGAATACTTTACTGCATTGCTGAGAATATTTTCCAGCACCTGCTCAGTGCGACTTACATCCACCAATGCCAGGCTATCTTCATCAGGACACAATTCCGTTTTAAAAACATGTTCTTCACTGCGCTGCGAAAACACATCAACCCTGTTGCGGATAAGATCATTGAGGGGCACGACCGTTCTGTTGAATGAAAAGCCCTTGCCCGACTCAATGCGCGATATATCAAGAAGATCATTAACAATATCAGCCAACTGCATGGCCATGCGATTTGCCACCCCTGCGTAGCGCTGGATGGTGTCCATGTTCAGCCCTGTGCGTGTGGCTATCAGTTCGGTGTAGCCCTGGATGCTGGTCAGTGGAGTCCGCAATTCATGGGCGGCAGTAGAAATGAACTCTGTTTTCATGCGGTCTATGAGGCGTTCCCTGGTAACATCGCTCATGATGGTCACAACACCCTTCTGCATGCCCTGGCCATCCAGGATGGTCGAGGTATGCGCTCGTATCACCCGCTCTTCACCGTCCTCGTTGTAGACATCAAAGTCGAACTGATACTGCGTCCTGGTTTGCGCCACGCCGATACTGCGACAAAGCTTTTCCTGATAGCTGAAATCCTGAATCGCCAGCGAGACGCGACGTCCAACACTTTCGGCAAAGGTAATGCCAAGGATATCCTCGGCCTGGCTGTTCATAAGGACAATCTTGCTGTCGTTATCCGTAACAATCAGCCCTTCCCCTATGGAATTCAGGATGACATCCACCTTGTCTCTGGAATCCTTGACACGCATCAGCGCCCGCCGCAGCTCCCTGGTGCGTTCGGCGACACGCTCCTCGAGTTGCTGGTGGTGGCGCGCCAGCTCCATTTCGCCGGCGCGGCGCAAACTTATGTCCTCTATCATGGCGACAATATAGTCGTTTTCTTCGGCGCCCCCCCTTACAAACGAAAGACCGGCACGTGTTGGAAAACTGCTGCCATCTTTGCGCAAATTATCCTTTTCGATAAACAGCTGCCCCCCTCTGTTTTGCACGAGCTCAGAGAAAGCTGCTTTATAACGCTCCCTGTCGGAGTGCGCTGTCATATCAAAAGTGGTCAAGGGCTCTACTTCTTTCTGGGTATAGCCAAGCATATCCCTATAGACTTGATTTGCGGAGAGCATCCTGCCATCCTGCGCAAGGATACAGATGCCGACGGCAGCATTTTCAAACACGGCCCGAAAACGCCGTTCACTCAGACGCAATTCCGCTTCTGCCTGCTTTCTCTGCGTGATGTCCTGACTGAGCACCATTCCGGCGATGATGCCCCCCTTGTCGTCTTCTATGGGAAGGGTGCGGAGTTCAAAATCACGCCCCATAAAATTGAGCTCCTCCGTGCACTTTCTGCCTTCAAGCGCATTCCTGTAGCAGGGTTCCAACCGCCTGGCTTCTTCATGGGGGAGTATTTCGTAAATGTTTTTGTTTTTGAGACTTGCATCATCCAGCCCCAACTCCTCCAGGATGGCGCCATCCGACACAACATAATTAAGTTCATGGTCATACATATGCACGGCGCCGTTAGGAATGTTCTGGGTCAGCAGTCGATAGACCTGCTCACTTGCCGCAAGTTCTCTGCGGGTATTTCTTTCTTCCGTAACATCGCGCAGATGTTCAACAACCTTTGTTATCCTACCCCCCTGTTCAATGATAGGGCTGGCAGTAACTTCCAAAATCGTGCCAGTCTCCGGGCTCGTCCTTTCAAAGGTCAAAGGTTCCCCGCTTTCAAGAACATGCGGCAAGTGACAATCAGGGCACGGTATGCTCAACTCCCTGAATACTTGGTGGCATTTGGGTCCGGCCTGTCGCTCCTCCTCGCTCAGGTGCTCCAGCCCCCGCCAGTTCGACAGCAGAATATTGTAATTGCTATCTATGACGACGAGCAAATCCTGTATGGAGTTCATGGTGCTTTGCAACAACGCCTCGGAGTTCGCCAGTTCGCGCATTGTCCTGCGACTTTCGCTGATGTCCCGCATGCTGAGCAAAACTGCTGGCTGCTTGCTCCACTCCAGCGGGGTGCTTCGAACTTCCACAATACTCCGATCTCCAGAAATGAGATCCAGTTCACAGACATCGCCCCCCGCCACCATACCGAGATGGTATCCCTGCAGTTCCTCGGGTGATTTCCCCAGCATGTTGGCTGCGGTAGGGTTGGAAAAAAGAACGTTTCCATTTTCATCAATCACCACTATCCCCTCGGTATGCACCGTAACAATGCTCTCCAGCATCTCGCGACTGGCCTGCAAGGCCTTTTCCGCACTTTTGCGCCGCTCATACTCCTCTCGCAAAGTGATGTTCTGCAACTCCAGAGAGCGCTTTCGCATCACGCCCATCCATACCATCCAAAGCAGCAACAATACCCCCAGAGTCAGTACCGCGGTAATGACAAGAGCCGCCGTCAGCCCTGAAAATCCCGAGATACCCACCCCGGATACCAAGGCGGAGGTATTGAGCGTCAGGCCATTAAAGGCCTGCTCTTGGACCGGTAGAAAAGCCATGGCGCACCTGTTGGAGCGAGACTCAACCAGCGATGTGTAGAGAAGGTCTTCCACCAGGCGTCATTTTGAACTGTTCCGTATTGCCACCGGGCAAGAGCACACACCCCAGTTCCTGGGCCATCACTTCCAGAGGGCTGGTATCTCCGGTGATTTTGATAATTGCCAGCAACGTGTCCGCGCCAAGTTTTGCGCCGGAATCCCAAGGGTTGAGCTCGCGCATGAGTGTGGAGTAGGGCTTGCCCACAGCGCGGGCTATTTCCCTTGCATCCATGCGGCCTGAAATAACCATTGCCTGCACACACTGTGTAATCAACATGTTCATGCCTTCCTCCCTGGTTTTGTTTTTACATTCGCCACTACCAATCTGCTGTAAAACTATATATGCACAAGTACTGCGCCATTTTATAAATTCAGTTTCCCCCTAGAAACCACAATCTATATAATTCTGTACGTATAAAAATTTTTCCATGTTTTTAATTTTAAGCCTAGGAGCTTCAAGTTTTCTACGAGGGCTATCTAACTCTTCCTTTAAAAGCATATCTAGATAATCGTTATTCAAACAATTAAGATTTTCAATTTCGACAACATAGCCAACAAACTGCGATTTAGCATCATGAGTACACGACATTTTTATAATAGTACTTTTTACTGTCCTTACATAATTGTTTTTTATATTCGCAATTCTAAAACAATTTTTATATTCAGCTTCTCTTGCAACAAACTCCTTCCAGGAATACACAACGCCCTCTCTGTCTTTCCTGTGTATGCAGCGTATCCAGCCAAGGCCAAGCGCCTCATCCCGGGAAAGTCCTGTCAGTTGCTGCCAGGCTGCATTTACATAGGTGCACTCGCCGGAAGCATCCGCGATGAACAAGGCAATCGGTATATTATCTAGGACGGCATGCAGGTTACGCCGACGCGTTTCCAGCTCTTGAAGGAGCATTATTCGATCGGTAATATCCTCATCAGTACCGCTGACGGCAACGAGCCATCCTGCGGCGTCGCGTGACGCCACAGTCCGAGAACATATCCAACGGTACCCCCCGTTTTTGTGGCGTAACCTGTATTCGATTTTGAAGCGATCTTTACTGGGATCACGTACCAATTCCTCATGGGCCTGCATGACCTTGGCAACGTCATCCGGATGCACCCGAGTCACCCATTCAGAAATATCATCGACTATCTCATTGTCTGCATAGCCAAGGTTTTCTTTCCAGCGTCTGGAAATATACACCTTCCCGGTAACGCGGTCCCACTCCCAATACCCGTCGCCCCTGGCCGCCACAATCGCCTGCAGGTAATTACGCTGTTTTTCCATGGTGGAGGCAGCGTTACGCATGCGCGCAAGCTCTTGTTTGTAGGTATCTCTTTCCGCCCGCAAAGAGGTAGTGAGTGCTGCGAATTGATCGTCGAAATTGTCAAGACTGGAGAACACGGCAGTATTTCGGGTACTCATTTCACAGCAATTGCAGAAGCTGATGATTACCCGTTCCAACACCCCGGCGACACTTGAGACAGTATCGACAGCAGCACTGACAGGCTGCGGGCTGTTGTCTGGCCTGTATAGTTTAAAGGCGATTCCGCCGCAGGCTTTGCCCTGTAATGCCCTTTGCAGCCAGTCCCCGGCCTCCAATCTGCAATCGTCTGTCAAATATTCTAAAAACTGTTGACAAGAGGGAACTACAGCATCAGGCGCACACCCAAGGATAGCGTACAGCGATTGTGACCAGGAATGTTCCTTTGCTGTGACATCAAATATCCAGGTGCCCAAAAGGTATGGAGACTGAGGGGGAACCGCTGCAGAAAGTTCTTCATGCTTCGCTTTCTCAAAAGAATCTTCACTGTCATGCCTTTCTGCAACAAACAAAAAGAACTGCGCCGGGCTCACGCCAAGCTCCTTACTCAACGCATTGAGCAGGAGAAATGAAGGCGCGGAAAGTCCACGTTCCACACGCCCGTAGTGTTTTTCTGTGACCCCCACCCGCTCTGCCAACTCGTGCTGGGTCATGCCTCGCTTTTTCCTGTAATGTGCAAGGCGCTTTCCGAACATTCTGGCGAGCATTCGTCCTCCTTCGTCACCAGCTGTATCGCTTATCCCTCCTCGCCCAGTCTCCCCCCGGGCAGAGGGCATCCCCCTATGTATAGTCACCAATAGGTGATAGAATCACCTTTTGAAACAACTTAACATGCCCCCTTTCCGACCACGCTGATTGGCTTAATATTCAGTTTATCCCAACATAGTTTTTAAATTTCAGACATTATTGACAAAAAAAGTTTAGATTTTCTCTAGAGTATTGCCCTTCCCCTTGATGAAAAAATGTTTCAGACGCAACAAACAGGCAACCCACTTATTCTCTTAATTTTTATTCAAAATAGATTAAATCTGATAGCTGTTATTTGAACTGTCGATCAGAACGTTTTAGCACGTAATCAACCTACGTCCCTATTATTGTCTGGCAAGAACGTGTAAACGCCTCCTTTGAGGGCTGCATGATAAGTAGAAAGGCCTTACACTTGCTCCATTGTCGTTTATACCGCTATATATTCTCGTAGTGAGCAATAAAAATTTTATAGTAAAACAAATCCCGATCCATTCAAAAAAAATATGAGTCGGCGAATACGAACCAATAGTATTCATCAACTACCCAGCAAAACGCAAAAAAGCGTTTACAGCTTACCAGCTATTTTTAGGACTATACGAATCACTACCGTAATATCCGAAAAAATCAACCCATCTGAGGGGAATAATATCCCATGTCCACAACAACATAATCCATATTACTATCTATTCAACAATTTACACAAAATATTGTTTTTTATTTTTTGTGCGTACACCCCAATTTGTTGCTGCTCCTTCTCCCCCAAAGAAAACAGCGCTTCACATCTTCCTCCAGAATCTGCTATGATTCCAAGATATAATTTCATCGCAAATAAAGGAGTCACCCATGAACACAGTTTCACCTGAAGATAAGGGCGTTCAATCCGAACCCCCCGGGAACAAGCGTAAGCTCTTGATAACCATCAGCGAGCAGAAAGAGCATCTCCTGGGCCTGCAATTCGTTTCGCGTTTCTTACGAAAGCGCGATCTTCTGACTTTGGAGCTTTTTTACATGTTGCCGCTGCACAATGCCCCACAGTTGGGGTTGTATGGCACCCCGATGCACAAGAGCAAAATGGAGCCCTCCATTTACGAAATGCATCTCGAACGGGCGGCAGAAGCCATCAAGGAAGCACGGCAAAAACTGATCGGGTTCGGCTTTGCTGCAGATCAAATTGGCGAAAAATATGAACCACCCTCTCATAAAGACGACTGGAGCATCCTGGATGAAGTGAACAGGGGGCATTTCGACGCTGTGATAGTGGGCAATCGTGGCCGCAGCTGGCTGGAAAGCGCCCTGGGCGGGGATGTTGACCTTGGCGACGAACTGTTGCACGCATCCTGCGCAGCACCGTTATGGATATGCGCGAAACCTGTTGATAACGCAGCAAATGTTCTGCTTTGTCTCGATGGCTCAGACATGTCCTTCAGGATGACACAGCATGTGGGGCGCATGCTGCAAAATGAGCCCGCACACAACGTGACCCTGTTCCGCGTCAAACGCAGCAATCCGGCAAGCACCATGACGCCGGAGGAAATATTCGCGCAGGGCACCCAAATCCTTACGGAGACCGGTCTCTCCAACGACCGCATCAACTCATTGATAGTAGAAAACAGCGACGTGGTGCAGGCAATCATCGACGAAGCCGAAAAGAGCAACTATGCAGTCATAGCCGCAGGACGCAGCGGATCTGGCAAAGGCCTGCTGGAAAAGGTCTTCATGGGCTCCGTCACGGAAAAGATATTCAAAAAACTCAAGGAAAGGGCGCTCTGGGTGCAGTGCTGACCCCGCCTCCCCTGAAGAGAGACACATCATGCGGGCGTTGGCAGTAAGGATGCGCCGCCGGCGCCTGCATGAGATACGCTTTTTGTGTTGCCGCGCACACCAGACCGCGCGCTTGCGCTCGTTCCCTGCTCTTGCTATGCAAAACAACCATTCTGAATGCATTTTTTACAATATGACCAGTGACATGGAATTTCTATAAAAATGGATACGTGCATAACAACCGTCACATTCGAGCGCCCCATTTTCTTTTCCGTTGTGGTTCCCTGTTACAACGAAGAGAAGACCCTTGCGCCATGCATAGACAAGCTTCTTGAGATTCAGGATGATATGCTGTCTCTTGAAATCATCGTGGTGGACGATTGCTCTACGGACAAGAGTTTGCAGGTGGCGCGAGAGATCGCAGACAGGCACAAAGAAGTCATCGTCCTGCATCATGAAGTAAACAAAGGCAAAGGCGCTGCGCTGCGCACCGGTTTCACCCACGCGAAGGGCGAGTTCGTTGGCATTCAGGACGCCGACCTTGAATACAACCCCATGGAACTGCGTGAACTGCTGCAACCCCTCGTAGGAGGGCAGGCAGACGTTGTATACGGCTCGCGTTACCTCATCAGACACACGCGGCGAGTTCTGTATTTCTGGCACAGTATGATGAACCGCGGGCTGACATTCTTTTCTAACATATTCACCGACCTGGACCTGACGGACATGGAAACCTGCTACAAGCTTTTCCGTCGCGAGGTCATCCAGGCAGTCGATATACATGAAGACAGATTCGGCTTTGAGCCGGAGATCACGGCCAAGATTACGCAAATGGGGTGCCGCGTGTATGAAATGCCCATTTCATACTACGGGCGCACTTACGCAGAAGGGAAAAAGATCAACTGGAAGGATGGCGTCAGGGCGCTCTACTGCATCTTTCACTACAATGCCCACCAGTCGCCCCTGCCGTTGCAACTGCTGATCTACGCGCTCATCGGAGGCGTTGCCGCCGTATGCAACATCCTCAGCTTCATGATCCTGGAGCAGCTCACCGGCAGCATTGCAGGGGCAGCCATCACCGCCTACTTCCTGGCCGCCGCACTCAACTACCTACTGTGCATCGCCTTGTTATTCCGCCATCAGGCGCGCTGGAACACACCGGTGGAACTTCTTATCTACCTGCTGGTGGTCGCTCTCATCGGTGGGGTGGATGTCACCATCACCACACAACTGGCCCACGCCGGACTTCCGGCCTTCGTTGCCAAAGCGTTGGCATGCGCCATCGTCTTTCTGCTGAACTTTGCCGGCCGGAAATACCTGGTGTTTCCGGAAAGCAAATCATTTTTGGGCAGGCGCTGATCCGGCTTGCGGCGGGACATCCGCCCGCCAGACTGGAAGCGCCACCGACACCAGAGCCAGGAAGACAATGCTCGGCCATGCGTGCATCAGCAACCTGTTCAGCGAGGTGGACAAGTGCCACGTCAGCTCGCGAGGAGTGAGCACATAGACCGCGTAGTAGGCCAGAAACAGCGCTGCAATGCCCATCCAGCCCATAAGCAGCCCCCATCCCCAATCACGCGGTTTCCGCCAACGCGCCAGCAGCAGAAAAACCAACAGCAGCAGAGGGGCATATCCCCAACGCTGAAACAGGAACAGTTCCTTGGCAAAGGTTTGCAGCACCTCGCTGTGGCGGGCGAGGGTTGTCATTTTGTCCAGGATCTCATCCAGCGTTGTGGCCCTTGCCAGAGCATTTTCCGGCGCCCAGGCAAAACGAAAGTACAAGGTCGTCAGCACAAAGGGAGCGCACCCCACCAGAAACCGCCACAAACCTGTGATGATGGCGCGGGGTGATTGTCGGGTAAGGGCTCCGGCCATGACTATTACGCCCAGAATGACTATCCAGAAGACACTGCCCTCGTTTTTGGTCCAAACACCCAGACCGGCTGCCGCCCCTGCCATAAGCCACCCCCCGCAGCCTTTGCCCGCGGCGGCCAGCGCGATTACTGTTGCCAGCACGCACCCGGCCAGGGGGATGTCCGCGTATTGATAGGCGCCCAGGCGCAAGAAAAGCCAGGTGCCCAACAGCACGATGCCCGCCACAAGCCCGGCCTGTCGCCCCTTGAACTGGGAGACGCCGGAAAGCAGGAGCGTCAGCAGTGTGGCAGCCAGCAATACGCCGACCACAGCTGGCGTCATATAGTCGGGCCCTGGACCGTAGCTCCAGGTACGGGCTATGAGCCCGGGAACGAACAAGGGGTAGTCGCCATGGCCGCTGGTAAACAGTGAGGTGGCGAAGCATTCCGGCGCAGCCATAAGTTGTCTGGCGCGCATGTTCCATTGGCCGTAGGCATCCCACCCGCCACCTGGCAAAGCCTGAAACAGCAACACCTGCATATTTGCGGCGATCAAAAGAGTGGTGGTGAAGAGGCCCTCCAGAAGCCCTGTCATGCCGAACAAGCGAAATTTCCCCATGTCGGCGTCGGCATAGATACGCCACGTTGTCCCTGTAGACTTGGACAGTGTGCACGCCTCCAGGCGGGATTCCGGGGTCCTGCGTATTTTATTGGCGGCGATCAGCGCAATGAGCAGTGGCGCCTCCCAGATCAACGGGTGCCCGCCCATGCCCAATACGTGCCGCAACAGGAAGAAGAGCACTGACAGCCCGCCCCACCCAAGAAGCGAGCCCAGACTCAAGCGCAACAAGGCGCGCCCTGCTCTGACTTCCGGCCAGAGAAACCCGACGGCAAACCACCCGCATAACGGGCCCAAAAGCAGGGAGAGCGCTTCCCAGAGTGTCATGGCCTGTGCCGCCAGAGGCAAGCACGCTCGCCCTCGCCCCTTTTGCTGGGCGTCTCGTTCACCAGCAGCCATTCCTCACCGGCCACGGCAATGGGGATACCGCCTTCCACCAGATAAGCCAGTACAAGCTCGTGCCGTTTCCCCTCATTTGTGGCTCCGGGCAAGACCACGGCAGGCGCAAGCGCAAACTTGGCCACGGTCATGGCGGCCTCATATTGCACCCCTTCCAGGTCGCTAACGAAACCCAATGTATCACAAGGGCGAATGCCGACACCAATGGCGACACGAGACATTGCGTCCGCCATACTCACCAGTTCAAACCGGTCCACCCGCATCTCACCAAGTTCTGGGATGCGCAGGGCGTAGCAAAATAACGCGGCCAGCGGCAAAAGCACCAATACCAAATGTGCAAGCCATGTACGCAATGGTCTTCGTAAAGCCATTCCAGCCAGCTTCCTTTATGAAGGGCGCCACCTTCCACAATTACAGAGGTCTGGCCGGCCAGGCCTCAGGTCATGTAAAAAGCCATCGCCCCGTGACGTGTCGGCAGCGCGTCGATAGGTTCGCTTCTTTATCCACGATGCCGGGTGCACTGCATTGACGCTTTCCACAAACAGGCCGGACTATGTTGCAGCACACACGCCCTGTCAACCATGGAACGCCATGGCTTTTCTTGTATTTTCCGTGCTCTTCTGGCTGTAACAGGCAAGGATGGCAGGCGTATCCTACCATAATGGAGCGTGATTCGTTGCTACGCTACATTACCTATGAACAAAGCCAGATGCTGTGTGCGTGTGCGGCTGCGCTCAGAGAGCAAAAAACCCGCACGCGATGCAGCGGCTATGGTTTTTTCGAATTCTTCGCTGCTGACATGAAAGCGAGGTTCAGCAAGCAAAAACTTGCCGCCGGGTTTCAATGTGGCGGCCAGTCGCTGCAAAAAAGCCGGTGCGTCGGGTGTTTCATGAACCATGAACAACCCCAAGGCGACGTCAACCGTACCGGTGAGGTCTGCGTAAACGTCACACTGTTCACTGGCCAGGCGGCTTTCTATTCTTGAGGAGAGCCCTGCCTTGGCGGCCCTTTTTTGCAGCCCTTGCAACATGGCCTCCTGAATATCCACGGCAATGACGCGGCCAGAATCACCAACCAGCCTGGCCAGCGGCAGGGTGAAGTATCCCATGGCGCAACCAGGTTCCAAAACAGTCATCCCAGGCAACACCAATCCTTCCAGCATTGCATCAGGTCTGGCGATAAGTCTTCGCAAGGGACTCGCCAACAATCTTCCAATCCAGACAGGACAGACATGCGACATAGCACACTCCTTTTGTAAATACTTACTAAGTAAAATATGGCAATATTTCCATGAAACAAACTCTTCTTGCAGCGCCCCTTTACACCTCCCCGATTGTCAGGGGCGGGCCAATGCACCCTGTAAAAAACAATCGGTCAGTTGCTCGGCAAGTGCATGGGCATCCAAATCGAGCGACATCCCAAGATGCCCCAACTGCCTGTCAACGATGGCCATAAAAACCGTGTAATGAAAATACTTGGCCAAAAGCACGGGATTACCAGGGGCAAACACCCCCTGTTCCATCCGTGCTGCTATGTACTCCGCCAAAACAGCTTCCGAATGGCTAGTGCCCTCCCCCCCCTGCTGTTCTTTCTGGGAGGGCGCACCATGCGCCACCCCTTGCTGCTCCAACAATTGAAAAAGATGCAGGCGCGCTATCCTTGGGTCTTTTTCTGTATGCTCAAGCATATGCAAAGCCATAACTCTAAAGACCTCTCTGTCATCTCCCTTGGCCAAGGGCTCTTGCATATCGTTATGCAAAGGATGCCCATTATAGAGATGCCGCAACGCCTCCAAATAGAGAACCTTTTTATTGCTAAAATGCTGAAAAATAAGTGTTTCGCTGATACCTGCCCGGGTCGCTATTTCCCTTGTACGCGCCCCGCTGAACCCCTTTTCCGCAAACACATCCAAGGCGTGTTCGAGTATTTGCTCCTTACGGGCATCAGCCGTCATTCGCAGACCTACAGCCATGGCCACCTCCTAAGTGAGCACTTACTTAATTAACATTTTCAGGTCAAGCGCATTTTCCACCATATAATGGCACGAAAATCGCTAGGTATCTCTTGGTGTAAAACATTGGTTAATATTATTCTTACAAGCTTGCTTCCTATGGCATCTTCGTGCAAATAGGGACCAGTATTCCGGGGAATAGGTTTTGATGACTTATAGAGGGGAGTTTCGCAGCGATGATTATTGGCAAACTCATGACGGAAGCCGGCTTTGACAAATGGCTGACACCGCACAAGATTTCTGGCTACCAGCGCCCTTTTTCCATGGGCAAGATTTCACGGCTGGCCGTGATTCCCGTAAACGGCAAAACCATTACGTCGCTCAATGACAAGGTCTTGGCGCTTTCTTTCAATGATGCAGGCGACCTTCTCTACAACATGTTTTTTGACACCCTTGAGGAATTTCTCGAACTTCTGGAGGTCGAAATTACAGAACGTACCCGCCACGCAGCCAACCAATACACATCCGGCGTCCTTGGCTCCCTCAGAGGGATCCTCACTGGTATAACCTCACTGTTTCAACGCTGTCTGCACCCCATATTCCGATAGCCTCCCCTTATCGTCCGCCACCTTCACCTCGCCTCATATTTGTTGTAGCCTTTAGATAATCCCTTCGCGTTCACTTGTGCCCTTCAAGGTGCAGTCATTTCTGTTGCGTCTGAAACGCGGAAGGAATCCCGAATCAAGGAGGAGATATGTTCAAGATACTCGACGGGAGCGAAGGCGACGTTTTAGGTGTGGAGATCACCGGTGGATACACCAAGGCGGATGTGGAAGCCTTTAAGAAAGCCTTCAATGATACCCTTGGCGAGGGAATCGAACGCTGCAATATCCTGGTTAAAATCGATGAAATGGAGACTGGCGAGAGCGACTTGGGCGCTTTTTTTGAAGACGCCCGCTTTGCCCTGAAAAACATAGGCAAAATGCGACACATAGCCGTAGTTGGACAAAGCCCTATTATCAAAGCTCTGGTCGGAGCCGATGATTTTCTCTTTGGGGACAAAGAGAAGGAACTTGTCGAACGTTATTTTGACATCGAAGATCTGGAGCAAGCCTGGAAATTCGTGCGGAGCTGAGGCCCCATGCACTGGCTACCAGGAATAGATGACGCCTGAGCCCCAGACCCACTGGTTTGCAGAGCCGCGCTCCGTGACAACAGGGCTGTCTGCGGCCTGCCCCACAAGACGGCTGTACATGGCGCCGCCCCCTATGTGCCAGTTTTCGCTCAGGTGAAAGATGAGCCCGAAATAGCCGCGTACATCGCGCATGCCGTTACCAGGGTGGTAACTTTTCAGACCTGTGACGTTGGCGTCATCGCCGTCAACGCCAAAATAGGTTTCATTGAAGCCTTCGCTGGCCCAGGTGGTGGAAACGCCACCTGTTGCAGTGAGAAAGCGCACAATAGGGTACATGCCGTTTACACTGACCCCGGCTATCCAGCCGTTGTAAACGCCCCCTACGTCCCCTTCTGCATAGGCGCCAAAATCCACCCGCCTGAGCGGATTCTCTTCGTCAAAGATGGAGTAGTCCACAAAAGCGCCAAGTTCGACGGTATCATTGATGGTATCCATGCGGTTCACGATTCTGTCGTCCACATCATAGCGCCCGAAGCGGTACAGGGCCACGGGGCCTGCGCTCCAGTTCTCGTCATTAATGAGATTGACGCGCAACTCGTTGACAAGCAGCCGGACCCACATGTCCTCGTAAAAATAAATACGCGCGACCGGGGCTGCCCCAAAATAGTAATCTTTAGAGCCCATAAATTGCGGATAAAAGCCGACCCCGCCCCCCACTACATCTACGTGGGGCACCATCACATGAGGAAAAAAGACATCACTTGCGAGCGGCTTCCCTGGCCATGAAACTACGCCAAGCACTAAAAGCAAAAACAGTGCAGCCTGTCTCCCCAAAAAACTCAAAATGGCCATGCAATCGGCCTTGTAGCACGCCATCGCCCCTCCCTCTTCCTAATAACGACGGGTCATTTTCTGTACCGTTTTAATAGCCATATCAACAAAGTCTTGGCAACCCAAAACCCTATTCCAAGCGCCGCAAATCGGTTTCCCTTGCATCTTACGTTCATGCGGTCCATTGTAGGGGGGTATTCAGGGCGCGCTTCGCGTCCTGCCAAACTTTCAGGCAATCCATCTTGCCTGACGGAGCCCCATGGACGCCCCCCCATGTGTAGGGTGCGGTTGGTCGAGTCTGGCGGCTTGCCTTGCTGTGGTCACCATGGACGCCCCCCCATGTGTAGGGTGCGGTTGGTGCTGTCTTCGCGACCAGTGCGAGCTTTCCCACCGTCTACACGGTTATATGCCACGATGCCCTGAGCTTTTCTGGGATGACCTGCAAAAACGCTATCTCTGCCGCCTGGCGCTGCCAGACCAACCCGATGCGATGCGTCAGGCAGCCCAGGAAGAACTGTTTCTGGGGCAAGGATGTTGCGCCTGGCACAACCCCTGGCGCAACAACATCTGCAACCGGGACCACGAAAAAGGAAGATAACACTATAAGGGCGGGAAAAATGGAGAAAGCGCCCTCCTCCCTGACAGTATCCGTCAACAAGGAGGGCGATTAGAGTTATTTCTTGCGTATTGCGTCGCCAAGCGAAAACGCCTGGCCAATGGGGTCACCAATGCTGAAATAATGGCGTGACTCGGGACCATAGACCAAAAGCCCCACCTTCCCCATGTCGGGCTTGCCGGATTCGCCCAGGCAGTTCTCATCCACCTTCACATCCTTTATCTCGCCCACGAACTGCGTATGCAGCCCCAGTTCAAACGTATGGACCACAGCACACTCTATGACCATGGGGAACTCAGCCACATACGGGGCGTCCACAAATTCTGCTCGCTCCGCCGTGAGGCCGGCTTCCTTGAATTTGTCCACATCCCTGCCGGAGACCATGCCAAAATAGTCAGCCTGCTTGGCAAAAGCAGAGGTGGGTACGCTCACGGTATAGGCCTGCCGCGTGGAAATACAGTCATAGGAGTAGGTAGCCTTACGCAGGGAGACCGTCAGGCAGGCCGGTTTTGAGCAACAAATGCCCCCCCAGGCCACAGTCATCACATTGGGTTTACCGTCTGCATCATAGCTGCCGACGCACCAGACAGGGGTGGCGTAAGCCAAAGGCTTGGAGCCGAATGATCGCTTCATGCGTCTGTCCTTTCTCTTGCGGGTCGCATGCCTATCAACCCTTGTTTTTCATCTGTTTGCCCACATTCCAGCATGGGGCAACCTTATCCCCCAGCGACCAATAATGCACGCTTGAAAAGTCGAAGAGAAGCGGGTCAACCTTCTGTAAATCAATCTTACCGTCGTTGCAGGCTTCATCCGCAACCCAGGTCTCCACTATCTCGCCGACAAATATGTCATGATGGGGGAAATCAACTGTGCGTTCCAGCCTGCATGCCATGCAGACCGGAAAGCTTTCTATCAGAGGCGCATGTTGCAAGGCGCCATAAAACGCCTTGAACACGCTGCTTTTGTCAGTATTTTTGCCGGAGACGACGCCCACGTAATCAGTCTCCACAACATGGCTGGTAGACGGCAGACAAACACTGAATTCCCCCGTCTCCTTGATGCCCTGATTCGTGTAGTGCGCCTTGTTCACCCCTATGGAAATGTATTGCGGGGTGCCATGATTCATGATGCCCACATGAGCAATGGCCAGATAATTGGGCCGGCCATCCACATGAGCGCCCACAACCACAGTCAGCGATGGGTATAGCCCATTCACAGGTCCAAGATTACGCATTCGCCCCTCCTTGGGAAGATTACCAGGATTCCTGGTGGACGCGCTCCGCCTTAAAGCGGTTCTGATGCTTGAAATCCTGGGCAGGGTACCCCAGCGGCACAATAGCATGGGGGGCAATGCCCTCAGGAAGCCCTAAAATTTCCTTCACCTTGTCCATACGCTCCTGGATGGGGGCAACCCCCGTCCATACCGTGCCCAGCCCCAAACCGCGCGCAGCCAACAGCAGGTTCTGGATGGCAGCGGAACAATCCTGGACCCAGTAACCGGAGTATTTCTCAAGGGCCAATTCTGCACAAACAACGATGCCCACTGGCGCATGCTCCAGCATACCCACATAAGGGTGCGCCTGGGAGAGTTTTTTCCTGGTTTCCTGATCTCTAACCACCACAAAATGCCACGGCTGCGCATTCCCTGCGCTGGGCGCGGTCATGGCCGCCGCAAGTATCTTTTCCAGATCTTCCTGGCTCACCGGCTTGTCGGCGTCAAACTTCCGTATACTCCTTCGTGTGTGCATGGCCTCGAAAACATCCATATGCATTCTCTCCTGTTCAGGTTGCAGATTACGCTTTACACGGTCTTTCATTTCAACTACTGCCCCACAAATCAAGTACGCACTTTTATGACCTATAGTACCCAAAATGATACCACCCAGGTGATCCAGGAGGAACATCCATGTCTCATACCTGCAAAATGAAAACTTTGGGAGAGCGTACCTACTGCTGTTCCGTGGAACTGGCCCTGCAAGTCATAGGCGGCAAGTGGAAACCGGTCATCCTTTACCGGCTGAGCGCCGCAGAAACCATGCGTTTCAACGAATTGAAGCGCTCCATGCCCAACATCACCCAAAAAATGCTGACCCGCCAGCTTCGTGAACTCGAGAGTGATGGCCTGGTCCATCGGGAGGTATACGCCCAGGTCCCCCCCAAGGTGGAGTACTCCCTGACAACCTTTGGCAAAACCGTCATGCCCGTGCTTGAACAGCTCTGCCAATGGGGGCACTCATTTGAGAAACGCGCCGCGCAAGAGCAAAATCTCAAAGAGCAAGCCGCCTGATGTCGCACCCTTTGCTCTCCAAAACGTTCGAGGAAGACGCCTTTGAAACACTGCGGGCCTGTGGGCTGAAGCCACTGCGCCCCCGTTTTGATGTTCCCTTGCAAGGCAGCCCCCAGCGGTGTGCGGAAAGAATGGCCGTGCTCTGTTCTTCCACTGGTCCAGGCGGGGGGGCGCTATGGATTGTGGAACGACTGCGTCCCGGACAAAAAACTGGACGCCAGCGAATAGCCCAGACCCTGCATGCCTTGCATGAGCAAGGCTTTACGCAACTCCCCCCCTACCGTGTTTTCGCATTGGAAGGCCAGGCCAGCCATGTCCTGACCAGAAATGACCGGGCCTGGCAGGTTTCCCCTTTTCTGCACGGCTCGCCCCTGCCGCGGCCAGAATATCTGGAAAAGGGGGAAGCCGGTGAATCACTTGGCAACACCCTGGCCGCTTTGCAACAGACCGGCGCCTGCCTGCCAGGCGATCTGCTCGCCTCGCTGCCAGAGCTCAATTTTCAGGCATATTGCGCCACTCTCCTCTCCGAGATAGCCGCAAACCGCCCCCAGTTGGCGCGTATTATCTCTCCTCTGGCCGCGCACCTCGCACCCTTGTGGGAAAGCTGGACAGGCTTGCCCGTGGCCCTGGCCCATGGCGATTGCCATCCTTTGAATGTGATCTGGACCCGAAGCGCCCCAGGATTGAATGTTCTGGCGCTCATCGACTGGGAATTTTGCGGCATGCGCCCCCTGCTGCATGATCTGGCCAATTGCCTGGGGTGTGTGGGTGTGGAGCATCCGGACGGACTGACCGGTAACTTTGCAAAAGGACTGTTGCAAACGTATGCGAAAACGATTGCCGTGGATCCTTTGTCGCTACGCATGCTGCCAGATATGGTGCTGGCCCTGCGCTTTGGCTGGCTTGCAGAATGGCTGCGGGCACATGACGAAGAAATGATCGAGCTGGAAATCGATTATATGCGACTGCTGGTGCGCGATGGCCAGCATGTGTACGATCGCTGGACAGAATTTGCAGCACGCTAGTTTTACCGCGGGAGTTCACCTCCACACCATACAAAAGAGCTCCTGGCGCACGCACCAGGAGCTCTTAAGAAGCGATGTAGGATTCGCGTCCTAAAGAATTGCTGCGTACAAGGCGCGGATGTCTTCCTTGTTGGGAACGCGGGGGTTGAAGTTGCAGCTTCCGCTGGCGGCTGCGTCTTCAACGAGTTTGTCCAGATCGCCCTCGGTTATGCCGAAGTCAGACAACCTTCCCGGCAGACCTGTCTCCTGGAACATGGAATAGATGGCTTCCACGGCCAGCATGCCCGCATCGCGCAGGCTCAGGCCGTCGGTGTTCTCGCCCAGGGCCTCTGCCATGTTCGCAAACTTTTCGGGCGCTGCAGGCTGGTTGTATTCCATGACCACAGGCAGCAGTATGGCGTTGGCCTTGCCATGGGATACGCCGAAATGAGCGCCCAAAGGACGGGACATGGCGTGCACCAGCCCCACAGAGGCATTGCCAAAGGCAAAACCGGCTTCCATCTGCCCCAGCAGCATTTTCTCGCGCGCCTCAATGTTCTTGCCATTCAGGGTTGCCGGCACCAGGGCTTCGCCTATGAACTGAATGGCGGCAAGGGCGTGGATGTCGGTTACCGGTGTGGAAAGGGAGGAAAGATAGGCTTCCATGGCGTGGGTCAAGGCGTCCATGCCAGTGGCTGCCGTTACATCAGCGGGGGCGGAAACCGTCAGTTCGGCGTCCAGCACCGCCACTGTAGGAACAAGCACCGCCCCTTGCAAAAGCATCTTCACGGTGCGTTCCTTATCGGTAATCACGGTGAAGCGTGTGATTTCGCTGCCCGTGCCGGCAGTGGTGGGAATGGCGATGATGGCCGGTCCCTTGAGCTCCGGCTGCTTGAACTCGTAGTCCACAATACGCCCGGGGTTGGCAAGCATCATGGAAATGCCCTTGGCGGCGTCCATGGGACTGCCCCCTCCAAGCGCCACGATGACATCGCACCCCTTTTCCTTGGCCATTGCAACGCCGGCCTCCACACAGGCAACATCCGGATCGGAAGGCACCTGGTTAAACACCACGGCTTCCAGCCCTGCAGCGGTTATGGACGCCGTAACCTTGTCCAGAGCGCCGCTTTTTTTGGAGGAACTGCGCCCTGTTACGACAAGGGCGCTTTTGCCGAAACGTGCGGCTTCGGCACCAACCTGTTCAACACATCCGCGGCCGATGACCAGCCGGGAGGGAGATTGAAAATAGCTGTGACTCATTGATGCTCTCCGTTTTGCAGAATACCGCCATGCGGCGATGATGGAAACGCGCAGGCCCCGGCAAATCCCGCACAGGGACCTGCCGGAGCCATTTGTATTTTGTACTTATGCCGATACGGCCTCAGCCCATGATGACCTTTTCAGCCGCATCTATGCAAGACTCCACAATGGCCATGGCGTCGAGCAATTCTTCCTTGTTAATGATAATGGGCGGCGTGAGGAAAATGTAATTCCAACGCACGAAACAGGAAATACCTTTTTCATCGAAACGCTTTGAAATTTCCGCCATGGGACCGGGCGCGGCATTCCAAGGAGTCAACGGCTCGCGGCTTTCCTTGTCCTTGACCATCTCAATGACACCGAACAGCCCGATGGAGCGCACATCACCCACAAGGGGGTGCTTCTCCTTTATCGCAGCCAATTGCGCGGCAAAGTCCTCGCCAAGGGCGGCGGAATTTTCAATATGCCCTTCTTCTTCATAGGCATCGATGCAGGCCAGGGCCGCAGCACAGGAAACGGGGTGCCCCGAATAGGTCAGCCCACAGTAGAGCATCTTGTCATCGAAAAAGTCTGCAATCTTTTTGGTGACCGCCACAACGCCAAGGGGCACATAGCCGGAATTGACGCCCTTGGCCATGGTGATGATGTCGGGAACGATGTCGAAGTTTTGGAATCCAAACCACTTGCCGGTGCGGCCAAACCCGGTCATGACCTCGTCACAGATCATCAGGATGCCAAACTCGTCGCAAATTTCGCGAACACGCTCCATATAGCCAGGAGGAGGCGGAAAGATACCGTTGGTGCCCGTGATGGATTCCATGAACACCGCCGCCACGGTATCGGGATTTTCAAACAGGATGACCTCGCGCAAATGCTCGGCGCACTGCATGCCGCAACTCTCAGGCTTCTGCCCAAAGGTGCAGCGGTAGCAATAGGGGTCAAACACATGCACAACCCCTGGCATGGCCGGCTCCACAGGAGGGCGCCGCGGATCGCCGGTCAACGCGACAGCGCCATACGTTGCGCCATGGTAGGACCTGTAGCGCGAAATAATCTTGCTCTTTCCCGTATATGCACGGGCGATCTTGATGGCATTCTCGTTGGCATCCGCCCCACCCAGGGTGAAAAAACACTTGCCGTACGCATCCGGCAGCAGCCCGACGATACGCTTGGCCAGCTCGCCGCGCTTTGCTTCTGCAAATTGCGGCGCCACATAGGCCAGGGTGTCTGCCTGGTCCTTGATGGCCTGCACAACCTTGGGGTGCTGGTGTCCAATGTTCAGGTTCACCAACTGCGAGCCCATATCATAATAGCGTTTGCCGGTTTCGTCCCAGAAAAAGACGCCCTCCGCCTTG
The DNA here is from genome assembly GCF_055388615.1 of Desulfovibrio biadhensis. Lineage (NCBI taxonomy): Bacteria > Pseudomonadati > Thermodesulfobacteriota > Desulfovibrionia > Desulfovibrionales > Desulfovibrionaceae > Desulfovibrio > Desulfovibrio biadhensis. The sequence goes on along the minus strand of NZ_AP042477.1, from coordinate 2,589,274 downwards.
GTAACTACCTTGGGCGCCAGCTTGCCCTGCACGGACCATGAGTGCAGCACATACGCTCGATCGTTGTCATATGCCTCGGACATGACGTTCTCCTTCGATATCAAAAACTATAATTATTATATGTTCTTAAGACGAGAAGTTATAGGCAATCGCAGCATTTCCCGCTGTGGCCTTGATCATCATTTCGATGTTGCACCGGTCCACAGGGGTGTGGGCGTAGTGCTCTTCCATGGGGGAGTAGCCGATGGTGGGAATGTTCTTGATACCGGTCACGTAGCTGGCATCGGTACCAAAGTCCCATCGTCCCAGGGTGGGGGTCTGCCCTATCTTCTCCAGTGCCTGGATGCAGCACTTCATTTCCGGAGAGTCCGCCTCGATGGCCCAGGCAGGGAGGTATTTCTCGCACTCTTCGCTGATTCCCTTGTAGGAAGTCTCCACGGCGGTGCGTACGCGGGCATCGGCCTTGAAGTCTGCGTCATTGGCGCCGAGTTCTTTGATGATGCCTCTGATTTCCTCCAACGCGCCGTCACAGGTCTCGCCACGCACCATCCTGCGGTCCAGGGAAACCACGCACTTGTCCGGGGTGATGGAAAGTTCGCCCGGCGAGCAGGAAATTCGCGTCAGTGTGCAGGAAGCCTGCCCCAGGAATGGGTCATCCGGCAGTTTATCTGCGACTTCCTGAACCTTTTCCAGCAGGGGCAGCATCTTGTATACGGCATTGACGCCGCGCCAGGGCGCACTGCCATGGCTTGTGCGGCCATAGGTGGTCACTTCCAGTTCGGCGCGCCCCCTGTGCCCGTGGTAGAGGTTCAGGCTTGTGGCTTCTGAGCTGACCATGAGGTCGAAGGTAATGCCGCGCTTGGGAAAGGTAACATCCAGCAGGTGACGCATGCCGAACATTTCGGCCGGTTCTTCCTGCACCACTCCCGTAAAGATATAGTCGCCCTTGAGCTTTGCGCCGCTGCGCTTGAGGATGTGGCCAGCGTATATCTGCGTGGCGAGGCCGCACTTCACGTCCGAGGCTGCGCGCCCATGAATGAAACCGTTAGCCACCACGCCACCGTATGGGGGGTGCTCCCACAGGGTTTCTTCGCCGGGATCGACGTGGTCCAGGTGGGAATTGAACATGACCGACGGACCATCCCCTTCTCCCTTGATGATGCCCACAACATTGCCGATATCGTCGATGAAGACTTCGTCGTAATCAAGGTCCTGCATGGTTTTGGCGAGAAAGGTCGCTATTTCGCCCTCATTGCCGCTCATGCTGGGTATTTGAATCAACCTGCTTGCCAGGTCGATGACGTCCTCTCGCAGGTCCTCAGCGAGAGCGCTGAATTTAGAAAACATGTCTTTTCCTTTATTGAGTTTAGTCGTTTGAACGATTCGTGGCGGGGCAAGTTTGCAAGGGGTGCGCCTGCTCCGTCTCCTGCTCCTTGTGCTGCCGGTTTTGCAGGCGGTTCTTGACGGACTGCGCAATCCCCCAGATACCGCCGCGCGCAAACAGCACAAAAAGGACGAATACAATCCCCTGGATGATCAACCAGCGATCCCACAGACTGCTGGCCACTTCCGACGCAACCATGATCATGAAAGCGCCGATGAACGGCCCCACCAGGGTTCCCATGCCGCCGATCAGCACCATCATAACGATGTTGCCGGACGTCTCGAAATGCACGTTGTGAATGTGGGCAAAGTTGATGTGCATGCAGTACAGGCTGCCGGCCAGCCCCATGAACATGCCGCCGATGACGAAGACCGCAACCTTGTAAAGCCGCACATTGTAGCCAATCGCCTGCGCCCTGACTTCATTTTCCCTAATGCCCTTGAGCACGGCGCCAAAGGGCGACAGGGTTATTTGCCGGATAATCATGAAGCAGAGCAGAAAGACGATGGAAGCGAACACATAGAAGGAGAGTGAGGACTGGATGTCGATGCTGAACAAGCCGAAATCCAGATTCGGGCGCGGCACGCCGGTAAGACCATCGTCCCCTCCCGTCACGCTGCTCCATTGGTATGCGATGAAATAGATCAATTCGTTGAAGGCAAGCGTAAGCAATACGGAGTAGCTGCCTGAACGCGATGAAGCCAGCCAGCCGAAAAGCAGCGCAAGGGTGCCTGCCGCAGCCACGCCGCATGCCACGGCAATGAAAATATTCTGGGAAAGGTGGATCAAGGTAAGGGATGTGACGTAAACGCCTGTACCAAAGAACGAGGCCTGACAAAACATCATGACCCCCGTAAATCCCAGGCAGAGATCAAAGGCCACCGCAGCCAGGGCAAAGAGGACTATCTCCGTGCCCAGGGCGTAATACGGCAGAATGAGAGGCAATACGACCAGTGCTGCGGCAACGCCGATGGATATGGCGTGGTCGGAAAAAAGCGATGTCTGCGGGCCTGCCGGTTTGCGTGCGGCAATTGTAGTATTCATGTCAGTCCCTTATTCCCATGAGTCCACGCGGCCGGATGAGCAGGATGGCCGCCATGACGATAAAAACGATGATGACCGAAGCGCTGGGCATGACGAGTGTGATCAGGCTTTGGGAAAGCCCCACGATAAGCCCGCCGATAATGGCGCCAATGAAGCTGCCCATGCCGCCAATGACCACAACGGCAAAGCAGATTCCCAAAATAAGATCGCCCATGAAGGGTTCCACCCCCCGCATTGGCGCGGCCAGTACGCCCCCGAGTCCGGCAACGGCCTGGGCCAGCCCGAAGATCAGGGTAAAGACCAGGGAAACATTGATCCCCAGGCAACTGACCATATCGGCGTTCTCCGTACCGGCGCGCACAATGGAGCCGTAGCGGGTCTTCTCGATGAACAGCCACATTGCTGCAGCCAGCACTATCACCAGGAAAAATATGAAAACGCGGTAGACCGGGAAGAACAAGGAGCCGATCTTGATCACCCCAACAAGTGCTTCGGGCATGGAAAAGCTCTTACCCACAGGGCCATAGATGAGGATAAGCACTTCCCTGCCAATGAGGGCCAGGCCGAAGGTCATAAGTATCTGGTACAGGATATTCTGCCCGTAGAGGCGTCTGAGCAGGGTCCGCTCCAGCACCATGCCCACCACGGCGCAGGCAAGCGGCACCACCAGCAGCGCGCTCCAGAAATCACCCGTGACCTGGACATACGTGTAGGCGAAATACGCCCCAAGGGCATAAAACAGACCGTGGGAGAAGTTGATGATGTCCATCATCCCCCAAACAATGGTCAGCCCCATGGCAAGCATGACGTAGATCATGCCCAGCACCAGGCCGTTGAACACTTGCAGCACAATGAGGTTGGTCATTGGAAACTCCATAAAAAAGGGGCGCCCGCGCCGTATGCCGGCAAAACCGGACGCCCCAAGCGATTACGCCATGTTGCAGCCGTTCTCACCACAGGGCTGGAAGTTTACGGAACTGCCGATGATATCGCCGAAGTCCTCGGGATTCGCCATTTCAGAAGGCGCCTTGCAGCGCACGGAGTAGTACGGCTTGATGCACTGGTGGTCACAAGCGCGGTAGTATTCCTCACCGGTAAGACCGGCGTACTTGTAGTCCTCCAGCGCTGCGATAACAGCGGCAGGATCGTCGGTGCCCGCCTTGTCGATGGCTTCCAGCAAGGCCAGAGTGGAGGCATACGTCTGAGCCGATACATAGGGGGGCACTTCGTCGTATTTCTTTTTGAAGGTCTCCACAAAGTGCGCATTGGTCGGGGAATCGATCTTGTAAAAGTACTGCAGCCCCCAGATGACGCCCTCCAGGATCTCAGGGCCGATGGCCTTCATCTGCGTGATGCCGGAACCCCACGCGCAGGCAATCTTGGAAACCTGCTTGAGACCGAAGTTGTGCGCCTGCTTCAGGGCGTTGACGGTATCGCCGCCAAAGTTGAGAAACAGCACGCAGTCTGCGCCGGCCGACATGGCCTTTGTGATGTGCGAACTGAAGTCGGATTCACCCAGACTGTGGAAGGAATTGCCTTTGAGCTCCAGACCTTTGGCTTTGAGCACTTCCTCGGTGTTGCGCAGCAGGTCCTCGCCAAAAACGTACTTGGGCGTAATGGTATAAAAGGTTTTGGCCTTGTATTCGTCAATGATGCGGGGAACGACTTCGCGGATGGCGCCCCATGTGGGAACCTGCCAGCGAAATGTGGACTTGTTGCACTCCGAGCCCGTGATCTTGTCACTGCCGCCATGGCCAAGGAGCAACACGCCTTTTTTGCGGGTGTATTCAGAAACCGCAAGAATGGTGGAACTGCTGGGGGCGATGGTGACAAAATTGCACCCCAGGCGCTCTACCGCTTCCTGCGCCTTCCGCACGCCTTCCGCGGGGTTTGGGGTATCGCGCTCGATCAGTTCGATGGGGCGCCCCAGAACCTTGCCGCCATAATTCTCGATGGCCAACTGCATGCCGCGGGAGGTGTACATGCCAGAAGATGCATAGGCGCCTGACATTGTACAGCCAAGAAACAGCGTGACGGGCTTGTCAGAAGCCACAACGTTCTTGGGAAGCACCATGCCCCCCGTGGCAAGACATGCGGCTGCGGCCGCCGTGGTGCGGGAGATGAATTGCCTGCGGTTCATTTTATTCGACATTGTCCAGTTCCTCCTTAAATGACTGTGGTAGAATATGGGCTGCTATTTAAATACCGTGTCGTTTCTGGCGGCGCTTGACCGCCGTGGTGCCGACACCATCAGACGCCGAGATAGCGTTCCTTGAGTTCCGGGCGCGTCTTGAATTCCTCGCAACTGCCCTTGAAGACGGAAACGCCCTGCTGCAGGATGCAGTAATGATCCGTAACCACCATGGTTGCATTGACGTTCTGTTCAACCAATATGATGGTGACGCCTTCGTTCTTGATGAGTTGAATGGTTTCCAGAAGCATGGAAACGATAAGCGGCGCCAGGCCTTCCGTGGGCTCGTCCAAAAGCAGCAACAAGGGGTCGGTCATCAGCGCCCTCGCAATGGCCAGCATCTGCTGTTCACCACCGCTCAGTTCATTCCCCATGTTTTTACGGCGCTCTCCCAGGCGCGGAAACAACTCATAAATACGCTCCAGGGGCCAGGCGGAATCCTTTTTACCCGCGATGAGCAGATTCTCCTCCACGGAAAGTGCCGAGAAAATCTGCCGCTCTTCCGGCACGTAACCAATGCCGAGACGCGCCACTTGATAGGGCTTGAAGCCTGAAGACTCCACACCATTGAAGACAATGCGCCCCGGCTGGGGGCACACCAGCCCCATTATGGTGCGCAGGGTGGTCGTCTTGCCGGCGCCGTTTCGCCCCAGAAAGGTGAAGCACTCGCCCTTTTGTACGGAAAATGACAAGCCCTGAACGATGTGGCTCTTGCCGTAGTAGGAGTGGATCGCATCTACTTTGAGGATCGGAGATTGCTTTTCTACCATGTGGATTCTCCGAGATATGCCTTTTTCACTGTGTCGTTCTGCTGAATTTCTTCAGGGGAGCCCTCTGCTATGAGCTCTCCCATGTGCAGCACGCTGATGGTGTCTGAAATGGACATGACCACATTCATGTGGTGCTCGATGAGCACGATGGTGTAGGTCTCGGCCAGGCGATCGATGAGCTCGATCATACGCACGGTATCGTCCGGGCTCATGCCGCTTGTGGGTTCATCGAGCAACAGCAGATCAGGCTTGGTGGCGATGGCGATGGCCACGTCCAGCGAGCGCTGACTGCCATAGGAGATTGTGCCAGCAAGTTCATTCCGCAGCGAAATGATGCCCAGAAATTCCAGGATGCTGTCGGCGCGTTCGATAACGTCCCCGTAAGCAGAGGCGCGGCGGAACAGGGAGTGGCTTGTTCCTTGTTTAGCCTGGCACGCCAATTGGACGTTTTCCGCTACTGTCAGCTCAGGAAAAATGCTGGTAACCTGGAAGGAGCGCCCTATGCCGAGACGGCATCGTTCATGCACGCTGCGCCGGGAAACGTCCTCTCCATTGAAAACCACGCTGCCCGATGTAGGGGGAAACACCCCCGCCAGGAGGTTGAAAAGCGTGGTCTTGCCAGCACCGTTTGGCCCTATTATGGAGTGGATGGTTCCTTTGCGTACGTGCAGCGTCACGTTCTGTGTCGCTGTCAGGGCTCCAAATGATTTGTAAAGATTATGCGTCGTTAACACTCTGCACTCCAGTGACTGGATTTATTTTCAAGTCGTTTGAATTTCTTTCATTGCCATGGATATGCCATAATCCTGAAACGTCACAATTCTAAGCGATTAGGCCATACATGGCGCAGAAAATTTTCCCTAATTTTAACAAGATCGTCAAATTTTATGAATATATTTTGCATTTTTGTAAATTACTTATAAAACGCAGCAAATTTTCCCCTTTTTTGTCAGTGCCTGCCCGTTGCACGCAACACGCTTGTTTTTGTCGAGATTTGCGACTATTAAACCAGGATGAATAGGAGGGCACTCACTTGAACACAGGTACATCGACATTGGGGGTAAGCATACGCCACCGCCGTATGCTGAAGGGAATGCGACTTGCCGACTTGGCTCAAGCTGTGGGCTGCTCAGAAAGCATGCTTTCCAAAATCGAAAACGGGAAAGCAAACCCTTCTTTAAAGGCGCTGCATCGCATCGCTCGGGCATTAGATTTGAATGCAGGCGCCCTGTTCAATCAGGTGGAAAAGGAAGGCTTCATCAGCAGAGCCGGCGAGCGCCCTTTGCAGGAGTTCTCAAATGTTCGCAGCGGCCCGCACATCGCACTGGAAGCGCTTTCGCCGATTACACCAGACAGGTTGCTGCAGGCCAACATTCACATAATACAACCAGGCGGCCACACTGAAGGCGAATACGCCCATGAAGGCGAGGACCTAGGCTACGTGCTGGAAGGTGAGTTGGAACTCACACTGGACGGGGAAAAATACCTGCTCAAGCCCGGAGATTCGTTTCTGTTCCGCTCCGAGCTCAGCCACGGCTACAGCAACCCTGGCAAGACAGTCACCAAGGTCATTTGGATCAACACGCCACCCAGTTTTTGATCTCCATTTTTACAAAATTATATATACCAATAAAAATCAGGATACTGCGCCTGCTCTCTCCAGAGAAAAGAAACGCACAGCATCCTGCAACACTCAGACATCGCCCCCTGTAGAACGCACCAGCACGCCTTCCTCCACCATTTTATTTACGTTTTCACGCAGCCGGGCAAAACTGCGTATGAAGTCCGGCAAGGACATGACAAGGCGCTTGCGGAACACGGACTGCAGCTCGTCTTCATTCTGGCCCTGCATTAACGTCACAAAATCCAAGCGCACCACGCCATCATGCAGTGTGATGGACATAAGGCCGTCTGAGAATATCTGCTCAGCCATTTTCGCCCTCCTGCGCGTTGCTATTGGCGTTCTGCTGCTCGATTTTGTTATAGATATTTTCCATTTCCACATACATCTTCAAAAAAGCCTGAGCAGGCATCACCAATTCAGCAGCTGTCTCCACCAGATCAGGGGGCGCGCCGCATGCACCCTTTTTTTTGGCCATCAGTTCCATATACGCCAGCCCTTCTTCGAGCTCCACACTCTTGAAACCCGCCGTCAACAATTCGGGTTGTGACATTTATTTTCTCCTGTTTCTCACAGATGGCGCCGCTATAACCCGCCGCAGCCCAGTTACGGGGCAAGCCATCCCTTTTTTCCGGACGATGTACATCGTGCGTGCGGTCTGTCTCAAACCATCGCAACACCAAAGTTGGCGGCTCACCGCACCATGCAGGGGTAGCCTTACCACGCAACCAGACGGGGACAAAATAGAATCACCCCTGAAAGTATCTGTAACTGATCCCGGGCAAGCACCCCTTACAGTGGACGCTACGCAAGGAGGCAGGCCGTCGGAGATGTTTTACGCCCACTACTCGCCTTTTGGGGGAAAAATCCTGCCATAGCGCCATTTGAGCATGACAAATCCGATGAGCGGCACCGCAATATCGGTCCAGAACACACTCCCGGCATTTCCCGGTGCAAAGTTTCCTGCAGTGATCATTTGATAGGCGTGTCCGCAGGCAGCGCCCCAAAGGAACATGGCCGGAGCCACGATGGCCGCAAACCGTATCCCATGCCCCCCGCGAAAGGCGAACAGGCCAACCACGCTGAATCCGAGACTGGCGTACCCCACTTCTGCTTGGAACGGGCTGTTTGCCCAGCCGATGAACCGCGCCAGCGTTTCGCCATAAAATACATGGCCGACAAAATTATAGAACAAATACACGCCGATGACGATGAAACAGTACCACCCCAGGAAACGCTCTGCCACAGCATGCGATTCCCTTGATTTCGGCAGCCTTGCCACCGCGATGCCGGCAACCAGCAGCCAGATAAGGCAGCAGACAACGGGGACGTTGGAAAGCACCAACCCAATCAATTCACCGATCATTTTTCCTCCATGCTGTAAGCGCAACACTTCATGACCATTGCCTCAATCTTATACAAAACTGTCAAATACCAGAGCACCGTGGCAACAATCCACGATGACCGCATGGAAAGTGTGGTTGCTGTAGCCCACACCCACCGGCGCAACTGCCCCCTGGGGAAGCATCATGTTTTTGTTTACGATCCAATACAGGTAATGAGAAAATATGCTCATTTGATGACGGGCCAACTGCCCAAGAGCAAGCGATTTAGAACAAAATTCATCAACAATGTCCAGATAACGAACAAGTGAAGATAGTCCTATATTTCCTTACTGAAGATACATTCCCCCTTGAGCCCACTGCAGCATCCTGTTCAAGTCGCCTGAACACCCCTTTCTCTGCATCAAAGACGGCGTCTTACCTTTCTAATTCAATTGGCTCTTTTCAAGTGGCAGGATTCGTTGTAGTTGAACTCCATGGATTCTTCTCGCCTATGCCCGCATCATGTGGCGGCCGTTGTTTTGCGGCTGTGCGCGTTTTTAGTCCTGCTCGCAACAGCTTCGACGGGGCACGCCTTTGAGTTGAAGGAAGCCACCCTGATGACCCAATGGTCGCCCCAGGCGCAGTTCGCCGGCATCTATGCGGCATCGGACCTGGGGTTTTACGCCAATCACGGCGTTGATTTACGTGTTGTGCACGGCGGCCCCAACGCTTCTTCCTCCCAGAAACTTTCCACGGGAGAAGTGGATTTTGCCACCCTGTTCCTGACAACGGCGGTGAAACTGGCGTCACAGGGCGATAACGTGGTGAACCTGGCGCAACTGGTGCAACGCTCATCGCTCTTGCTTGTGGCCAAAAAATCCCGAGGCGTTCTTGCTCCCAAAGATCTGATGGGGCGCGCCATATCTTCCTGGGGGCCGGAGTTTTTCCTCCAGATCGACGAATTTCTTGGCAAACACGGGCTGCATGTGGAGGTATTTCCCCAAAGCGGCACCGTGAACCTGTTCCTCCGCGATGGAGTCTATGCGGCCTCCGCCATGCTCTACAACGAATACCACACCATTCTGAATAGTGGATTGGACGCTGACGAACTGGCGGTCTTCCATATGGCCGATTTTGGGCACAACTATCCTGAAGACGGCGTCTATTGCCTCAAATCCACCTGGGAGCGCGACCCTGAGATGGCCTGCGCCGTTGCGCAAGCCACACTCGAAGGCTGGCGCTGGGTTTTTGACAATCCCGATGCTGCCTTGAAAATGGTCATGCGCAGGGTCAACGCAGCGAACCTGCCCACCAATCTGGAGCATCAGCGCTGGATGCTTACGCACATAAAAGAGGTCATTTTACCCAAAGAAGGTGAAACCTTTGGGAGTCTGGACCGCAAAGCCTACGACGGAGTGGCGCGTTCAATGCAAGCTGCCAAGCTGATCAGCGCATACCCTGCTTACGAGGAATTCCATGCCCAGTGCCGGAAATAGTCCGAGAAAAGTCGGCCTGGCCTTCAAGCTCGCCCTTTTCATCCTCACAGGAACCGTCTGCATTTTCGCTGCAGGCTTTACCTACAACTATTACTCTTCCAAAGAAATCCTGCTGAAGAATGCGGTGCAGCAGGCCAACTACCTGACCCACTCTGCGGTGAACCGTATCGAATCCGTATTGCAGGAAGCCGGGCAGGTACCGGATTTCCTGGGCAAGGCATTTGAGAGCGCGCCTCCCGGTAAAGAGCGCCTGGAGCAATACTTGAAGGCTTTCGTCGCTTCCACACCGGTTATTTATGGCACCACTGCAGCCTTTGAGCCCTATGTATTCGACGCCCGTTTGAAGCGATACGCCCCATATGCTTTCCGCAAGGATGATGGCAGCATAGAGCTGCTGCAACTGGGGTGCGAACAATACGACTATTTTACCCAGGACTGGTACCTGGTGCCCAAAGTGCTGGACAAACCCATGTGGAGCGAGCCTTTTTATGACGAAGGCGGCGGCAACGTGGTCATGTCCACCTATAGCGTTCCCTTCAAGCGTGAACTCGCCGGCGCAAAGATATTTGGCGGCGTGGTCACAGCAGACATTTCTCTGGACTGGCTGCAGGAATTCGTTTCTGAAATCCATATTTTCGAGACTGGCAGCGCCTTTCTGCTCAGCCAGAACGGCGTCTTTGTCTCTGCTCCCAAGCGAGAGCGCATCATGCGTGACAGTATCTTCAGCATTGCCGAAAGGCTGAAAGACCCTGCAATTCGCGAGGTTGGCAAACGCATGATTGCCGGGGAATCCGGGTTTGTTGCAGTGCCTGCAACCCTCTTTGGCATGCCTTGCCGCTTGTATTACGCCCCCATGCCGTCCACAGGGTGGAGCCTGGGGGTCATCATCCCGGAAGACGAACTCTTCGCCGATCTGCACGAGCTGAGCCACAAGGTCATTTTCATCTGTACAGCCGGCGTACTGCTGCTTCTGGCCGTCATCGTGACCATTTCCACATCCATCACGCGCCCCATCAAGTTGCTGGCCTCCAAGACCAGTGAAATTGCCAGGGGGAATCTGGATGTGGATCTGCCAGCCAACAGGTCCAACGACGAGGTGGGCGACCTGACGCGCTCCTTCGACAACATGCGCGTGGCCCTCAAGGAGTATATCTCCAACCTTACCGAGACCACCAAGGCCAAGGAGCGTATGGAATCGGAGCTGAAGATCGCCAAAAGCATCCAGATGAACTTCCTGCCCAAGCAGTTCCCGCCCTTCCCGCATATCGAGTCCTTCACGCTCCATGCGGCGCTGGAACCGGCTTTGGAAGTAGGGGGCGATCTCTACGACTTTTTCCTGCTGGATGATAAGCACCTCCTCTTTTCAGTGGGAGATGTCTCGGGCAAGGGCGTGCCCGCCGCCCTGTTCATGGCAGTGACCAAGACCCTGGTCAAAGGCATTGCAGAAGATCACATGCCGCCCTCGGAAATACTGCGGCTGGTTAACCTGGAGCTTTGTCGCGACAACGAGGCAATGCTCTTCGTGACCATGTTCTGCGGCATTCTCAATGTGGAAACAGGTGAGATGGCTTTTTCCAACGCGGGACACAATCCTCCCCTGCTCATTCCAAAAGAGGGCGACATTTCCTGGTTGGAACTGCCCCCGGGCTTTTTCCTGGGCATCATGGACGAAGGCGTATACGAGACCCGCACCCTGACCATGCAGCCGGGTGACAAGATTCTGGTATTCACCGACGGTGTTACAGAAGCCATGGACGTAAACAACCAGCTTTACTCAGACGAGCGATTGAAGCAGGAAGCCGAACGCTTACGCGCCCTCGCCCCTGAGGCCATGGACGCGGCCATCATGACCTCCGTGCATGAATACGCGGGGAAGGCCCCTCAGGCGGACGACATTACTGTCCTTACCCTGGAGTACAAAGGAGGCAAGGCGTAGGGGAATTTATGCGGCGTTCGCCCCGGCGAACCGCTTCTCACATGTCTGAATCCACCACCCGGAATTGCTTCCGCAATGTGTGAACAGTGTCTTTAGAGGATGCGTAAGACACGTTGCGCAACTGCATGTCATACATTTCTATGAAATCGAGCAGCGTCTTGAATTCCCGCTCCAGCAAAAGTCCTGTGGACGCCTCATAATAACGGCACCGCACAGGCGTGGAGAGCTGGTCGATGGTGTTCCCTTTTACCGGCAACACCAGGATGTGGGGCAAGACCTCCACGGGATAGATTTTCTGGAAACCATGCTCGCCCCTTGCGGTCACATAGTCACTGAAACCGGATTTGTGCATAAAAGCCACCACTTCCATACTTCATCCCGCTCTTTCAGCCATTTATATCCTCCCTTTGGAGCAGACCTCAAACTTGTGCGGCCATTCTGACGGGCTGTGCGTATTATCCGACGCAAAATAGTGACGCCCCCTTTCGGGTATGGCGATTTACTACCATTTCAGGCTTGTAACTACTCTCCCATGCCTGTATGTTCCCTATTATCCCACTCCTACCTTCATTAACTCCGGAGGACCTGTATGACAAAACGCGTTACCCGCTTTTCTTTGACAACCGCGCTTCTTGCCGTCATGGCCCTTTTCACCGTAAGCGCATCCGCCCATGCTGCAGACGCGGTTTATATTATGGAAGGCAGATACGTAGGCAGTGAATCCGGGGACTACAGCTATCTTATCCTGGAATCCAACGGGCAGGAAGTCAGCTTTTTCTGCACCCCTATGATTACGGAATATTTGGATGCGCGCCCCCCTGCCATGCCCGTAACCATTACCTATGAAAAAGACCGCCAGTTTCTTGAAGGCACCAATGAAGAGGTCGACATGCTCATCGTCACCTCGGTTTTCATCCCTGACCAGTACGCCCCTCAATATGGCATTTCCATCATGGGGAGTGAAAAGCCCAAAGCAACCCCCTGACAGGGAGTCTCTTTTCCATGCCTGATACAGCAGGCCCTCTTTGCTACGCCGTACGTCCTAAGGTGTTGCGGTCGCTCCTTGGCCAATTCTGTTTTCTGCTGGCCATACTTGCGCTGCCGGTCGTTCTTGTGGCGGCGCTTAGTGGCGAATGGACCCCTTTTTTCGTGAATCTTTCAAGCGCCGCCACCCTTGGTCTGGCTGGCGTGATCTTCGGCAGGGGCCCATCCCCAAAGGACCTGCTACGCAACGAGGCCGTCACACTTGTTTGCCTGGTGTTCCTTCTGGGATCGCTGGCCATGGCCGTACCGCTTCTTTTTGACGGTATCAGCTTTCCAGACGCACTTTTTGAATCAATATCCGCCCTGACCACCACGGGGCTCAGCACACTGGCCACTGTGGAGGACAAATCAACCACGTTTCTCTTCTCCAGGGCCTGGCGGCAATGGTACGGAGGGCTTGGCATCGTGGTCTTTTCCCTGGCGCTGCTGCATCAATCCGGCGCTACGGCAAAGGGCCTTACGGTTCTGGAAAGCGAAGAAGACGACCTCGTCGGCGGGGTCAAGACGCACATGCGCGACCTATTGCGCATCTATGTCGTCCTCACCCTTGCCGCCATTTTGTTGATATGGCTTACCATTCCTGACTTCTTCACCGCTCTTGCCCATGCCTTGGCCGCAGTCTCCACCGGCGGTTTTTCCACCATGGACAACAGTCTTGCAGGGGGCGGTCCCTCCTTCGCCATTGCCGTTACCGTGGCAAGTGTGGCGGGCGCCTTTCCGCTGGTTTTTTTCTGGCGCAGCTACAAGCGCCAACGTCGCCATATCTTTTTATGGATTCAAGTAATCGGCGTTGTCATCCTTGGCTTGCTGGTCAGCTCCGGGCTGGCCCTCAGCCTCCACTTTCAAAGTGGAGCGGCGCCCCTTTCCTGGGGGGAGTCCATCTTTCAGGGAGCCATGATGGGCTTCTCCGCCCAATCAACTACCGGGTTCTCCACCATGCCCGTGGCCGATATGCCTGATGCCAGCAAGCTCATGCTCATTCTCGCCATGTTTGTCGGGGGCGGTGCAGGTTCTACTGCCGGCGGCGTCAAAGCTCTCAGATTCTTCATAGCCATCGCCATGCTGCATAGCATTGTCCGGCGCGCCTGCCTCACGCGTCACGCTTTTTATAAAACCAAACTGGCCGGCGTCACATTGGACAAAAATACCTTTGAAGACGCTTTGAGCCTGATATTTGTATATGTTCTGGTGCTGGCCCTATCCTGGCTGACATTTCTGGCCTACGGCTACCCCGCCCTGGACTCGCTGTTCGAAGTCACATCCGCCCTGGGCACAGCGGGAATTTCAAGCGGCCTGTGCGGCCCGGACCTGCCAATGACGCTCAAGGGCGTTCTCGCCGCCAACATGCTGCTCGGACGATTGGAAGTGATGGCCTGGCTCATATTGCTAAGCCCCTGGAATTGGACACCAAGGAGAAAATAAGCATGCGCATAGCATTCATTGGTGCCGGCGAAACCGCCATCCGCACCGTCAAGGCCCTGATCCAAGAAGGGCACGAAATCATCATGGTGGAAAAAGACGAAAAGCTTGTGAACGCACTCAGTGAAGAACTGGACTGCAGCTTTTTACAAGGCGATGGCAGCGAACCCAAAATACTGGAAGAATTAAGCCCGGAAGAAACAGAATTTCTCTTTTGCCTTTCATCCAGCGATCAGGACAACATCATCGCCTCGCTGGTGGGCAAATCCCTGGGATTCAAACGGGTCGTCACCAGCATCGAAAACACGTCCTACCTTTCCATCTGCATGGAATTGGGGCTGGAAGACACCATCGTACCCTCACAGACCATCAGCGACTATCTGGCGGATATGGTGCGCGGTCAGGAGAACCTTAAACTTTCAGCCATCACCCGCGACCAGGCAAGGTTCTTCTTTGTCACAGCGGAAAACGAAACAACGCAGCAGGATATTGCATTGCCCCAAGGAAGCAAGGTGATTTGCTTTTTCCGCGACGACACCTTCACCCTGGCCGAGGCCGATACGTCATTTAAAGCCGGTGACGAGCTTGTGGTGTTGGCCACCAGAAAGGCCTATGAAAAGTATCTGGAGCAGCAGGAAAAGGACTGAGAGCAAAGGGGCTTGCATTAATCAAGCCCCTGTCATGCCAGACGTTCGCACTAGAGCCAAATCAACGGTGCATTCGACCTCGCCCGCCAGGCCCCATGCCGTACCCCATGCCGGAACCGTGGCTGAACATGGTGTAATGCATCTCGGTTTGCAGCAGAATATAGTCCAGAATCTCGCCAGACATTTTATCCGAGGCATTGCTTATCAGCCATTCGTATTTGGGTATGAGATCAGCCTCCATGTCCATCGCCTTGCGATAGGCGTCTTCAGGAGACGCAAATGCCGTAACGGCAGGTCGCGGCGCATCCGGCTGCACGCCATACGCAGCAAACATTTCCTGAATCCATTCTATATGGTTGATCTCTTGCGGAATGACCATAAGATACGGGTGGCGTAAATTAAATTTGCGTGAATCCTTTTCGTATAGCGCTTGGGAAGATTTTTCCAATGACAATACTTCATCCAGCTTATTCAACCATTTCTGATTTTGGGGTTTTGGCAGCGTATCAGGCACCATATCCCTGGACTGATACTGCCCATTCCAATCGTGACCACACCATGGGCATTGATCCCCCCAGCGCTCATACCCCATGCCTGGCCCCATGTGTCTGCCGCCATGCATCTGCGCCAAGGCAAATCCAGAAAACAATGTAGTGGAGAGTATTACCGTGAAAAACAACATCAAATACGGGCGCCTCATACTGTCTCCCTTGAGCCTGCAACTTCAGACATCGCTTCACTGCAAAGCCTCTTCAGGCTCCACTATACTTATACATCTTCATCAATCCCATAGATACAGTGGTATTTCGGGTAGCATGGCCGCTTCCTGTGCGCAGACGCTCTAAACTAGCTCTTGAAGCACCGCCGGACTGCGGGTAAAGTGACTTCCGACCTTCCTGGTCAGTATTTTACAATACTGCAAAGAGGACCACATGCCGATCCGCCAGATATTGAAATCCTGGGGCGAGCGCTACTTTTTCGACGACGAGACAGTGTTCTTTGCCCTGCTTTTGGCTGGGCTGTTCGCCCTGGTCATCTTTTTCGGGCAAGTGCTGCTGCCCTTCCTGTTCGCCCTTGTCATCGCATTCCTGCTGCATGGCCTAGTGGAGTTGCTGACCCGTTGGAAGCTGCCGCGTCTTGCTGCGGTGCTTATCGCCTTCGGGCTCTTTCTCGGCATCGGCGCCGGCATGCTTTTATGGCTGCTGCCGCTGCTGTGGGAGCAGGTCATCGGCCTGACCCGGGAACTGCCCAACATCCTGCGCATGGTGCAGGAGTGGTTCTTCGAGCTGCAACAGCGCTATCCGCAAATTCTTTCCGAACAGTATGTGAACAACCTACTTTCCGAGGTCACACGGGAGTTGCGCCAGGCCGGGCAGTATGTTGTCAGCTTCTCCATGGCCAGCATTCCCAGCATGGTGGCCTGGATGGTCTACTTGGTGCTGGTGCCCATCTTGGTCTTTTTCATGCTCAAGGATGAACGCCAGCTCACGGGGTTTGTGTCCTCGCTGCTGCCCAAAAAACGCGTGCTTCTGAGCAAGATTTGGAAGGAAATGGACGCCCAGATCGCCAATTACGTCCGCGGCAAGGTCATCGAGATTCTTATCGTGGGCATTGTCAGCTGGATATCGTTCGCCTTCCTGGGACTGCGTTATGCAGAACTACTGGGCCTCATGGTCGGGCTGTCCGTCGTGGTCCCCTATGTGGGCGCCGCAGTGGTGACAATTCCCGTGGTGCTCGTGGCCCTGTTCCAATTCGGCTGGGGCAGCCAGTTCGCCTGGGTTGTGGGCGTGTATCTTGTTATTCAGGCGCTGGACGGCAACGTCCTGGTGCCGCTTCTCTTTTCCGAAGCAGTGAACCTGCATCCCGTGTCCATAATCCTGGCCGTGCTCATTTTTGGCGGACTTTGGGGATTCTGGGGGATATTTCTGGCCATTCCCCTGGCAACGCTATTCAAGGCCGTGTTCATTTCCTGGCCCCGGGCAAGCAATGGCGAGGCGCTGCCGTCTACCGGCCAGACGTGATGCACCTCTCCATAAGGGGGCGCACAGCCATTGCATACCGCCTTGTTCCTGCTTACCCTGCACGGTATGGACACTGATCCCGCCATAACGCGCCCCCCTGCACAAGCGGCCATCCGCTTCCACAAAGAACTTGCGCAACTGTTGCGTTGCAGGAACAACGACGGCCTCGTGCATTACGCCGTTACCCGCCGCGCCTCCATCAAGGATGTCATAGAAGCCTTGGGACCGCCCCACTCCATGGTGGGGAGCATCCACGTTAATACCCTAGAGACAGGGTTCGGTCATTTACTGCGGCCGGGTGAATCCGTTGATGTGTTTCCCCATGTCTATCCGCGGGATGTGACCCGCCCTTCCCTGCTGCGCCCTACACCTTTGCCCCAGGTTCGTTTTCTGGCCGACGCCAATGTGGGCAAGCTGGCGCAACGCATACGCCTTTTGGGGTTTGACACCGCCTATGACCGGGCTGCGGAAGACAGCATAGTTGCACTGCAGGCAGCCGAAGAAGGCCGCATCATTCTCAGCAAGGACAGAGGACTTCTGAAGCGCTCTGTAGTGGTGTTTGCACATCTGGTGCAAAGCGAGGAGCCGGACGCGCAATTGCGAGAAGTGCTCGCGGCCTTCGGGTTGCGCCCTCCCTTTGCTGTTTTCAGCCGCTGTCTGCGTTGCAACACCCTGCTGGAGCCAATCAGCAAGGAAGCGATCCTGCACAGGCTTCTGCCCCTGACAAAACGTCATTTTCAGAATTTCAAGCGTTGCCCCGGCTGTGACAAAATTTACTGGGCCGGCTCCCACCACGAAAAGCTGCACCACCGTCTGGCCGAAATGGGGGTACTCTGAATACAGGCCCTTTCCGCTGGCAATGGCATACGGCCCATGCCCCACCCGCTGGTCGACTGGACATAGCATCTCAGGTATGCTCTATTTCACACTGGTCTACATTCATATCACGCTAATATATGTGCCTATTTATTGGATTTTAACCGGAACGCCTCATATAAAATCGCGGCGATCAATAGTGCAGCTAGCATATAATAATTGCACATCAAGCCAACTATACAAAAAGTGGTATGAAATAACGTGTAAAAACACATACAGGTAGTCAGGCCGCCAGAGCAGCATTTTCCTCATCCTCTGTAACAGGATTCGCCATGCAGAAGAAAACAAATAATATGCATTGGTTAATTCCACTGGCCTATTTTGCGCTTGGCTCGCTCTGGATCCTATTTTCCGATGTTCTGCTTTTTGGTGAAAAAGTCACCCCTGAACTTGTCTCCCTTTCCACGCTCAAGGGCTTTGGATTCATCTTCGTCACCACGGTATTGTTGTACGCACTGCTTAGGCAGCAATACAAACGCCACCTTGCCCATCACGCCGCAATCTTGCAGCAAAGCGAATTTCACAGGGCGATCACCCGCGCCTCGCCCCTGGCTATTTACAGCCTGACGCCAGAAGGCAATGTCATAACATGGAACGAATCTGCGGAGCGTATCTTCGGCTGGACCAGGGAGGAAACGGTTGACGCATTCCTGCCCGTTGTCCCACAGCAGGAGATGGAAAACTTCCAGCAAATCCGCAAGCGCATTCTGGCAGGGGAGGCCTTTTCCGCCCTTGAGGTCACCCGGGTAAAAAAGGATGGCACCCCCGTACCTGTTTCCCTTTCCACCGCCCCCATAAGGGATAGCACCGGGAACACCGTCGCCATGATGGTTGTCGCAGAAGACATCTCAGATCGAAAGGAAGCTGCAAGGACCATTCACAAACTCAACCGTCTTTACCTGGTGCTCAGCAACATCAACCAGACGATCGTCCGTGTCCGCGACCTGAAGCAGCTTTATCATGAAGTGTGCAGAGTGATTGTGGAGGATGGTAAATTCACCATGGCGTGGCTGGGCGTTGTGGACGAATCTTCCAATACCCTCACCCCTGTGGCCTCTGCTGGTAAAGTTGGTCACTACCTCGACTCCCTGCGTATTGAACTGGACACATTGCCCCCAGCTGGCCCAACTGGCCCACCAGGAGAAGACGCTGCCAGGTCCCTGACGGCTGTGGAAAGCGCCTTTCTCACGGGGGAGCATGCCATCGTTGATAATGTGGCTGATGACGAGAGGATCGAACACCGTAGAGAAGAAGCCCTGGAAATGGGGTACCGCTCGTACGCCGCCTTTCCACTCATCGCCTGCGGCCAGGTAATGGGCGTTTTTTGCCTCTATTCCAACGAAACCGCTTTTTTTGATGCGAGCGAAACCCGGCTTCTGGACGAATTGGCCATGGACATCTCCCTGGCCATGGAAATCGCGGAAGAAGAACGTTTGCGCAAAAAGGCCGAATGGTCGCTCATGGAGAGTGAATCACGCTACCGTAGCATGTTTGAATACAATTTGGTCATTATGATGCTTATAGATCCGAAAAACGGCAACATCGTCGATGCCAACCCGGCGGCCTGCGCCTTTTATGGGTGGAGCAGGGAAGCCTTCAGAAAACTTTCCGTTTGGGAGCTCGACGACCGTGATCCGGAAGAAATAGAGGGAAGCCTGAACAAGGCACGCACCCTTGGCAAGAATCACTTTCTGCTCCCCCACAGGCTTGCTGACGGTACGTTGCGCAACGTGGAAGTTTTCAGCGGCCCTATCCGGCAGGGAGACAAAGAAATCCTGTATGCCATGATTTTCGACGTCACAGACCGGCTGGACGCCGAAGCAGCGCTTGTGGAAGCCAAGGAACATGCAGAAACGGCCAACAGAACCAAGAGCGAATTCCTGGCCAACATGAGCCACGAGCTGCGCACCCCCTTGAATGGCATAGCCGGCATGCTTCAGGTAATGCTGACCACGGACCTGAACAGCGACCAGAAGGAATACGCCCAGGTCGCCATCAACTCCACCAAGCGCCTGACGGTTCTTCTTTCCGACGTATTGGACCTCTCTCGCCTGGAGGCCGGCAGGATGACAGCCGCCAAGCTACCATTTGACCTGAAAAAACTCCTTTCTGACGTGGAGGAGCTGTTCAAACCCCACATCATGCAAAACAACGTGACCTTTAATCTCGAAATTGCGCCGGAATTGCCTGGCGCCGTTTCCGGAGACAGCGCCCGTCTGTTCCAGGTTCTCGCCAACCTGGTGGGGAACGCCTTCAAATTCACCGAAGAAGGGAGTGTCACACTACACGCTGCCCCGCTGCCACCCTCCGCCAGTGGCAGTCACAGGGTTCTCCTCACCATTATGGATACAGGCATTGGCATACCGGAGGACAAAATCGACGAACTCTTCGAACCGTTTACCCAGGCGAACGAAGGATTTACCCGCCAATTCCAAGGCGCGGGGCTCGGTCTGGCAATATGCCGCCGACTCACAGCGCTGATGGGAGGCTCCATCTCCATGACGAGCGAAGTGGGCAAAGGCACCACTGTCTGCGTTTCCCTTCCACTTGAAAGGGCGCCGGAGACCACCGTTGCCCCCCCTGTAGTGGCGCCCCCGTCCGGAAAGAACTCCCGTGATGACAAGCTGCGCCTCTTGCTTGCGGAAGACGACATGGTCAACCGTATCGCCATGACAAAAATCCTGGAAAAATCCGGCTGCAACGTCATGGCCGTGGAAGATGGAAGCCAGGCGCTTGAATTGCTCCAACGACACGACTTCGACGCAGTCTTCATGGACATCCAGATGCCTGTAATGGATGGGGTGGAAGCCACCCGCCACATCAGAGAAGGTGCGGCAGGCGAAGATAATAGCGACATGCCTGTGGTCGCCATCACCTCCTACGCCATGGCAGGCGACAAAGAGCGTTTCCTCGCCATGGGGCTGGACCACTACATTGCAAAACCCGTGGACCGGGATTTGCTGCTCCACATACTGCGCGACATAGCCCAAAGCACTGGCAAAACAAACTGATAGCAGACGCGCCACAGCCGCCCTCTACCGTCTTTTGCCGCCGTGTTGACGGAAACCTGGGCAAGTCCTTATTGTATCCCTATTCGTTACCCGCAGAATGAGGGCGTTTCTGAACCACACACTTCCAGACTCTTCTCCGAGACACCATGCCAGAGCACAATCAACTCCTGCTTTCCTACCTGGATGCCGTCAGCTACGCCATTGTCGCCATGGATACCGCCGGCATGGTGCTCTATGTAAACGGGCCGGCCCGCGATTTTCTAAAGCAAAGAGGGCGTGACTTTGCCACCTGCGTCGGGCGGCATGCCTCGTCCATCCTGCCCCTTGCCACCCCCATTGCGCTTAAAGCCATGACCACTGCGGACTTTGCCCAAGGCAAAGGGCGCATTGTCGACAAAGGCAAGGAGCTGTTCTTCGAGATAACGCCCCTCATGGTGCACGGAAAACTCCACGGGGCCATGGTCAGCCTGCAGCGTGAAGAACGCTTTGAAGAGGTGGCCAGCAAGCTGGAAACTTACAAGTCCCTCTTCAAGCAACTGCACGCCGTGTTCGAGTCCTCCAGCGACGGCATTTGGGTAACCGACGGTGACGGCGTTATCACCAATGTCAACAAGGCTTCCCTGGAACTCAACGGGCTCAAGGGAGAGCAGCTCATCGGCCAAAACGTCGCCACCATCGTGGCGCGTGGCGGCGTGGACCAGGCAGTGACCCTCGAGGTCATGAAGCGCAAACGGCAGATCAGCCTTATCCAGCATATAAAGAGCACAGGCCGCCAGATTCTGGCCACAGGCACCCCCGTCTTTGACGACAAGGGAGATCTCGCCCTGGTTGTGGTCAACGAGCGTGACCTCACAGAACTGAACAACCTGCGCAGAGACCTGGCCATTGCCAAGCAAAGCCAGGAAACCGTAAGCAATGAGCTCAAAAGCATACTGGTGCTGGAACAAGCCGGCAGCGGCATTGTTGCCGAGAGCAAAAGCATGCGCCAGGCACTGCACGCTACCTTGAAGCTGGCGCAGCTCAATGTCTCAGACATACTCATTACGGGTGAATCCGGCGTGGGCAAGGGCATGCTGGCCAAATTCCTGCACAACAACAGCCAGCGCAAGGACAAACCCTTCCTGAGCATAAACTGTGCGGCCCTGCCGGAAAGCCTTTTTGAAGCTGAACTTTTTGGCTATGAAAGCGGCGCGTTTACCGGTGCACGCCAAGGCGGCCGTATGGGGCTGCTGAAACTGGCCCGCAATGGCACACTTTTCCTGGATGAAATTGGCGAACTGCCCCTTTCGCAGCAGGCAAAACTGCTGACCTGTCTGGACCAGCACGAATTCATGCCCATTGGCGGCAACAAGCTTGAAAAAATGGACTGCTCCCTGGTTTTTGCCACCAACAAGGACCTGGAACACCTGGTGCGCAAAAAGCGCTTCCGCCGCGATCTCTACTACCGGCTGTCGGCCTTTACCCTGCACATTCCCCCTTTGCGGGAGCGCAGCGAAGACATTTTCGAACTGGCCCACACGTTCCTGGACAACTACAACAGGGAGTTCCACACCAAGAAATTTCTGAGCAGCGAAGCCCTGGACCTGCTCCAAGAACACCCCTTCCAGGGAAACGTGCGTGAATTACGCTCCTTGATACGCAAAGGCGTCGTCATGAGCGAGGAGGACGATCTAACAGGCTATCTGCGGCGTTGCCTGCTTCGGGAAACGCCCTCTGCCGCACAAAAAAGTGCTCCCGTAGAGAAACTGCCCGAAGCAGTGGCGCATCTAGAGCGTGAACTCTTGCTCAAAGCCAGAGCCCTGTACGCCAACACCCGCGATATGGCTGCCTATCTGGGGATCAACCAGTCCACAGTGGTCCGGAAAATGGCCAAGTACGGGTTGGGCAATGGTGAGGCGACAAATGATGCAATATAGCATCAAAAAACCCAGTACTCGCCAAAAACGATCAAACAATTTTTATGTCGAATATACAGATAAATAGAAAATAACAATGTGGAGTAAAACATCCTCTGACTGTATTGAAAAAGAACCCACCTTGCCATAAAAGACAATCCGATGCTAAAAGGCATCAAACATAATACCTTTACATTAAACACTTTTCCAACAAATAACTGATGTACAAACGCATCAAGACTTTTCCAACTCTCCCCACAAACTTCGCATTAGCCTGAAATTACTACATAAAACAATATTGGCAGATTCTTTGCCTAAAAAAGGGCTTAATCACTAACTTTTCAGAGAGTGCGCTTTCACTATGAAAAAAACCCAGTGGCAACCCTGGGCGCTCCTGGCGCCCTCCATGACCGCGGTTTTCCTTCTGCTGGTCGTTCCTGTGTGCTTTGTGGTGGTCTACAGCTTCTGGCTGCGCGCCTCCACCGGCGCCGACATCCCAGCGTTTCAAATGGGGAACTACGCCAAGTTTTTTGCGGATTTCTTCTACCCTTCCATCCTTCTGCGAACCATCCGCATTGCCCTTGAATGTGTCGCCCTGTGTCTGGTGATGGGCTACATCCCCGCCTATTTCTTTTACCGCACCACCAGCAAGTTCAAGCCCATTCTCATGCTGCTGATCATGCTGCCGTTCTGGATCAGCTTCATCATCCGCACTATGAGCTGGGTGAACATCCTGGGGGATACGGGACTTTTGAACCACATGCTGCTTTCCATAGGCATCATATCAGAACCTATTCAGCTGCTTTATAATGAGGGATCGGTGCTCATGGGGCTTATCCAGTACCTGCTGCCTTTTATGATCCTGAATATTTACGTAAGCCTGGAAGGCATCGACCGCAGCCTGCAC
Source organism: Desulfovibrio biadhensis (assembly GCF_055388615.1). Lineage (NCBI taxonomy): Bacteria > Pseudomonadati > Thermodesulfobacteriota > Desulfovibrionia > Desulfovibrionales > Desulfovibrionaceae > Desulfovibrio > Desulfovibrio biadhensis. The sequence continues at coordinate 2,565,687 of NZ_AP042477.1, read as the reverse complement.
GAGGCGGCCCGCAGCATGGGGTGCAACGAGTGGCAGGCATTCAGGGAAGTGACCCTGCCCCTTAGTCTGCCCGGGGTGAGCGCCGGGTGTCTTCTGGTTTTCGTGCTCACGGCCGGCACCTACCTGCCCCCCATGATTCTGGGTGGCCCAGGTGATGAAATGATCGCCAACATCATCTTCAAGCGTGTCATCGGTACGCTGGACTGGCCCTTTGGCTCGGCCATCAGTGTTATCCTGCTGACGCTGCTCGGGATCATTGTCTGGACCTACAACCGCTATCTCGGCATCAACACAATCTTCAAGGCCTTCAAGGGAGCGTGATCATGCTGAAAAATAGCGGCTGGTCCCTGATAAAACTGTATACGTTTCTGGTGTATGTGTTCATGTTCGCCCCCATTGTGGTGGTAATTGTCCTCTCGTTCAACCCGCAGCAGTTCGGTTGCTTCCCCATGGAAGGCTTCAGCTTCAAGTGGTATGTGAAGCTAGCCCACAACGACACCATTCTGCGAGCTTTCAAAAGCTCCCTGCTGCTCGGCTCGCTGACGGCCATCATCACCACCAGTATCGGCGTCATGGCGGCAATGGCTTTTGTGCGGTACGAGTTCCCCGGCAAAAATACGCTGAACACCCTGTTGCTCTCGCCCATCATGATTCCTGAAGTCGTGCTCGGCGTTGCGCTGCTGCTTTTCATCCGCTGGCTGCAACAGCCCAAAAGCTTTGCGCTGCTGCTCATTGGCCACGTGGTGCTAACGCTTCCCTACGTGCTGCTCATTGTGCAGGCCCGGCTTGTGGGTATCCAGCGGGTCTACGAGGAGGCCGCCCTCTCACTGGGGGCCAACCCGTTCCAGACCTTCAAGGAAGTGACACTGCCCCTTTTGATGCCTGCCATTCTTGCCGGCATGCTTTTCTCGTTCACCATTTCCTTTGATGACATTACGGCAACGCTGTTCTGGGCCACCGCTCAGAGCCAGACCGTGCCTGTTAAAATTTTCGGCATGCTCCGGAACTCGATCAGTCCGGAGATCAACGCGCTGGGTGCGGTCATGATCTTTCTGACCGTTTTCACGCCGCTGATGGCCGGATACCTGGCCCGGAAATTCGCTCGGGGATAGCGCGCGCACCCCCCACTGTCCGTTCAACCTTAGGAGGATGCATCCATGAAGAAGCAACTAGAGGCTGTGAAGGAAAAATACTCTGCCGGCGACATTTCCCGCCGTGACTTCATGAAGTATCTGGCCGTTGCAGGCGCCGTGGCCGGTCTTGCCGGTGGTCCATTCACCGCCGTACGCAAGGCAATGGCAGCAGATTCCATCCGCTTTGACGGATGGGGCGGCACCACTTCGGAGGCATTCCGCAAGTTCGCCTTCGAGCCTTTCACCAAAGCAACGGGTGTTGAAGTCATTGACGGCGAATTCGGCGACATGGACTCCTACCTCACCCGCGTCAAGGCTTCCTTTCCTCCGGGAGGCGAGTTCAACCTTGCCCACTTGAGCGGTGTTTTCGATTACGCCCGCTACGTTGGCCTGGGCTTTGCCAGCGAACTGGACGAGAGCAAGATTCCCAACCTCGCCAATGTAATGACCGCCATGGTCGAGCCGTACCGCAAGATCACCGATGGCAAGCTCTCTGCTGTTCCCTACGATCTGGGGCAGACAGGCATCGCCTACAATACCGATAAGATTTCCAAGGAAAAAGCCGAAAAGCTGGGCGCTTCCCTGCTGTGGGACGCAGAACTCAAAGGCAAGCTGGGCAGCTGGGGCGACTGGCGCACCAACATCTGGTACGCAGCCCTGCACACTGGGCAAAGCCCCAACGACATCAAGGACCTGGACGCCGTATGGAACGCCCTGCGCGAACAGGTGCCCATGATCAAAAAATACTGGGGCTCCGGCGCCGAACTCATGAGCCTGCTGGCCAATGAAGAAATCTACGCCACCGTGGCCTGGTCCGGCCGTGTTGCCCACCTGCAAAAGGAAGGACACCCCATCGGCTTCCTGGCTCCCAAGGGTTGCTACTCCTGGCAGGAGTGCATCTTCGTGCTCAAGGGCACCGACCTGGAAGTCGCCCAGGAACTGCTGAACTTCATGCTCGCTCCTGAGGCCTCCATCGCCGTGGCTGAAGGCCAGCAATATCCGCCGAGCCTGGACCCCACCAAGGTCAAAATGCCTGAGACCGTTACCAGCCTGCCCGCCTTTGACCCCACCGGCAAGCTGGATGGCTACCTGTTCGCCGACCCGGTCTACTGGAATGAAAAGCAGATCGAATGGACCGAGAAGTGGGACCGCATAAAAGCCGGCGCTTAGTTTGAACTGACATAATTTGCAAAGTGCCCGGGGGGAAACCTATCCATGGAAGGTTTCCCCCCTTTCCGGGGAATGTACCCGGAACGGAAAACGTGGCGCAAACGCGACAAGAACAACACTGAGTCTGTGATGCCTGTGTGTACAGGTAAAGGCTCACAACCGAAACAAGGAAGAGCTTTCGTGGCAAGCAAATCGACCACTCCTGCCGTGCAGCTTAAGGGCGTCTGCAAGCGCTTCGACAAGGTCGAAGCAGTACAAAAGACCGACCTGGACATCGAAGACGGCGCGCTGGTCACCCTTCTGGGGCCATCCGGCTGCGGCAAAACGACCATCTTGCGCATGGTCGCAGGTTTGGAAACCCCGAGCGAAGGCGACATCCTCATCAAGGGCAAACGTGTCAACGACATCCCCATCCATAAACGCAATCTTGGGATGATCTTCCAGAACTACGCCCTGTTTCCGCACAAGACCATCTTCGACAACGTGGCTTTTGGCCTCAAGTATCGTGACGTGGCCAAAAACGAGATCAAGCCCAAGGTCGAAAAGGCTCTGGAAGTAGTCCGTCTGCCTGGCGTTGAAAAACGCTATCCGGCGCAGCTTTCCGGAGGGCAACAGCAGCGTATCGCCCTGGCCCGGGCCATTGTCATCGAACCTGACGTGCTGCTCATGGACGAACCCCTTTCCGCCCTGGACGAAAACCTGCGCGAGGACATGCGCCGGGAAATCGACAACCTGCAGCGCATGCTGGGCGTCACCACCATCTTTGTCACCCATGACCAGCGCGAAGCCCTGAGCATGTCCGACAAGATCGTGGTCATGAAGACCGGCCAGGTATTGCAACAGGGCCCGCCGGAAGAGGTCTACAACATGCCGGCCAACAAATTCGTGGCAGACTTCCTGGGCACATCCAACTTTTTCAATGGCCAGGTGCTGGGCAAGGAAGACGACAACTATCGCGTCAAGCTTGAAACCGGAGAAGAGCTTCTGGCCCATCACCCCGGCACGTGGAAAGAGGGTGACAAGGTCGAAGTGGTTGTCCGCGCCCAGAAGTTCACCATCTATACCGAAGAAGAAGCCGCAGAAACAGTAGAGCCGAACATTCTCGAAGGCACCATCGTGGACCGCAGTTACATGGGGGGGGAAGTCAGCTATTTCATCCGCCTCAAAAGCGACCGTGAAATCCACGTTATCAGCCAGGTCAAGCTGCAGGCTCTCAAAATCGGCATGAACGTACTCGTTGAAGTGGCTCCCAGGCGTTGCGGTCTGCTGCCCCATGAGTAACAAACCCTGCGCATTTCAGATGAAACCGACCGATGCCATCCAACGTTTCCTCAAACGCTGCCCCAATCGCTGGACAACGGTGGATTCCCACACCATGGGGGAAGCCACTCGCCTTATTCTTGATATTCAGACGAATCAAGGCTTTATGGATATTCCCGGCGACACCATGCGCGAAAAGCGCGACCATTTTCAGAAGCATCTGGACCACGTCCGCAAACTGCTGACCCGTGAACCCCGCGGCCATCGCGACATGCTTGCCGCGGCAGTCACAGCGCCATGCACGCCCGGCGCTCATTTCGGTCTCATATATATGGACGCCAGGCGTTATCCCTTTCTCTGCGGCCATGCCACCATCGGCGCCGTAACCACCCTGATAGAACTTGGTCTGCTCCCCCCTCAAGAGCACATCACGGTGGATACGCCCTCCGGTCCCATGGAAACCCGCATCGAGATGGCAGAGGGGCGGGTCGCCAGCGTAGCTTTCAGTTCTGTTCCCGCCTTTGTCCATGGGCAGGGAATCCCCCTTTCCGTTCCCGGCCTCGGCGTGCTCACTGTGGATACCGTCTGTGTCGGGGGCTTTTTCGTCATGGTGGATGCAGACAAGGCAGGGCTGGACATGTCAGCGGCAAACAGGGCCTCGCTCATCCCCCTTGGTATGCGCATCATTGACGAAGCCAACCGCCAGATCAATGTTTCCCATCCGGAGCGTCCGGAAGTCTCTTCCGTGGATGTTGTTGAATTCTACACCGAACAAGACGGCGTAGGACAGGGTGTCGTGGTTTATGGCGAATCGCACATGGACCGCAGCCCCTGCGGCACCGGCACCACGGCCAAGGCAACCCTGCTGCACCGCAAGGGCAGGCTTTCTGTCAACGAACAATACGCCAATGCCGGCCCATTGGAGACCAGGTTCACCGCCCGCATCATAAAACAGACCACTGTGGGCGAGCTTCCTGCCGTGTGTGTCGAGGTTCAGGGAAGCGCCAGCATAACTGGTTGCCATACCTTCATTTTGGACAATACAGACCCCTTTTCGGAAGGATTCCTCCTATGACGAGCAAATGCGGGCGCGCATCGCTCATTCTTGAGAACGCCGACGTGCGCACCATGGACACCGTTACGCCCCGCGCCAGCGCCGTGGCCATCAGCGAAGGGCGCATCATTGCCGTGGGTGACACAAAAGACCTGGCCAGCCTGGCCACCCCTGAAACAAAGCGCGTCGATCTTGAAGGCAAATTGCTGCTGCCTGGATTCATGGATTCCCATTTCCACTACTTCCAATGGGCAATGGGGCGCTCTCAAATGAATCTGGACAAGGCCCAAAACTTTCCTGAATGCATGGCCATGATTGCGGAACGCGCCGCCAAGGCCGCCCCGGGAGAATGGCTGGTGGGACAGGGCTTCAATGAGTCCGACTGGCCAGAAAACCGCATGCCCCTGCGCGGGGACCTGGACAAGGTCGCGCCAGACAACCCATTGATAATCTGGCGCTGCGACCTGCATCTGGCCGTTGCCAACACCGTGGCCCTGAACCTCGGCAACGTGAGCGACACCACGCCCTCACCAGCCGGGGGCGCCATTGATCGTGAAGAACACGGTCGCCCTACAGGGGTGCTCAGGGAAGCCGCCATCAATCTGGTGCGCCACTCCATCCCAATGGTTTCCCTGGACGATCTGACCCGGATCATGGACGAAGCCCAGACGGCCGCCCACGCCATGGGGTTCACCAGCCTGCACGATGTGCGCCTGAGCGGCGTACAGCGCGAGGCCGCCCTGACACTGCAAGCCTGGCAACGCCTGCGCGACCAAAACCGCCTGCACCTGCGCTGCTGGACCTGCCTGCCGGGGGAATGTCGCGCCCAGGCGCAGGAACTGGGGCTGCGCAGCGGCTTTGGCGATGACTATCTGCGCATAGGGCACCTCAAATATTTCTTTGACGGCGGCATGGGCGCACGTACCGCATGGATGATCGACCCTTATGAAGACACGGGCGAGACGGGGCTCTGCGTTCACCCGCCTGAGGATCTTTTTCATGAAATGTGCGAGGCCCACGAAGCCGGCCTGGCCGTCATGGTCCACGCCATTGGCGACCGCGCCTCCCGGGAGTTGGTAACGCTTTACGAGCGTTTGCTCACGCCGGAGCGCAGGAGTATGGCGTACGCCCCTTCCATCAGCCACCGCATCGAGCATGCCCAGGTCATCCGGCAGGAAGACATCGTCAGGCTGGGCAAGCTTGACGTGCCTGTATCCATGATGCCGGCCAACCTGGTGCTGGACATCAACATGATCGAGCAATGCGCACCCAGGGTGGCGGGCTCGGCCTACCCCTTCCGCCCCATGCTGGATGCCGGCATCCAGGTCATGTTCAGCGCGGATTGCCCTGTCTGCGATCCCGACCCGTTGGTGAACATTCAGGGCGCCGTCACCAGGCAGCGTGAAGACGGCACGCCAGAAGGCGGATGGCATCCCGAGCTGCGGGTAAGCGTAGAGGAAGCCGTAAGGGCCTACACCTCCACCCCTGCTGTTGCCTACGGACAACAAGACGTAAGCGGCACCGTCACCCCCGGCAAACGCGCCGACCTGGTGGTGCTGGAGCGCAATATTTTCGAAATCGACCCGCTCGAGATCGTAAAGGCCAAAGCCGCCCTGACTGTGTTCGACGGCCGCATCGTGCACCAGGCCTGAGACTCGAGCAAACCAGAGAAGAGAATGGAAAATGAGTGCGAGTAACAAGTTATTGGCGGAACGCCGAGAAAAGGTTGTTGCGAAGGGCGTTTCCAACACTGCACCGTTCTTTGTGCAGCAAGCGTCCAACGCAACCATCACGGATGTGGAGGGCAACGAGCTCATCGATTTCACCAGCGGCATAGGCGTGGTCAATGTTGGGCACGCCCACCCAAAGGTGGCGGCAGCCGTTTCGGACCAGGTGAAAAAGCTGGTACACAGTTGTTTTCACATCGCAATGTATGAACAATACGTAGAACTGGCCGAAAAGCTGACCCAGGCGACCCCGGGCGATTTTTCCAAAAAGTGCGTTCTGCTGAACAGCGGCGCCGAGGCAGTGGAAAACGCCATCAAGATTGCGCGCCACGCAACGGGGCGCTCTGGCGTCATCGCCTTTGAAAACGGCTTCCATGGCCGCACCTTGCTGACCATGAGCCTGACCAGCAAGGTCAAGCCCTACAAGTTTGGTTTCGGACCTTTTGCGCCCGAAATCTACCGTATGATCTACCCCTACTGCTACCGCTGCCCCATGGGGCTTACGTACCCCTCCTGCAGCGTGGCCTGCGCTGATAAGCTGCGAGACTTTTTCATCAATCAAGTGGCTGCGGAAAACGTGGCCTGCCTCATCGTGGAGCCCATTGCCGGTGAAGGCGGTTTTCTTACGCCACCCCCGGAATATTTTCCCAAACTGCAGGAAATCTGCAAGGAACACGGCATCATCTTCATTGCGGACGAAGTCCAGGCAGGATTCGGCCGCACGGGCAAGATGTTTGCCATGGAGCACTGGGGCGTGGAGCCCGACATCGTGACCATGGCCAAAGGTATGGGCGGGGGTATGCCCATCTCGGCAGTGGTCGGCAAAAGCGAAATAATGGACCACCCGCAAGTGGGCGGTCTTGGCGGCACCTATGGCGGCAACCCTGTGTGCTGCGCCTCGGCCCTGGCTGTTATGGACATCTTCAAGGAAGAGAAGGTCCTGGACCAGGCCCAAGCTGCTGGGGAACGCCTGCGCGAAACCTTTGCCGGCTGGCAGGAGCGCTTTGAGATCGTGGGCGACGCCCGTGGCCTGGGCGCCATGCGCGCCATAGAGCTTGTGCAGGACAAGGCCAGCAAAACCCCTGCTCCGGAACTGGCCAAGGAACTGGTCGCCTACGCCAGGGAGCGCGGCCTAATCATCCTCTCCTGTGGCAACTACGGCAACGTTATCCGCGTGCTTGCCCCCCTGACCATAGACGACGCCTCCCTGAACAAGGGGCTGGAAATCATGGAACAGGGGCTGGAGGCCATTTCCGCAAAAGGCGGGGGCCGCTAGCGGTCCGTCATCGTTTTGGATTGCCATTCCCTGTGGCGCATTGCTCAGGGAATGGCGCAAGAATAGCCGATTTTTACCGCCTGCGCGGCCGGGACGCAGCATGCGTGCCGCCGGCCCCCTCCGGGCGCTGCATGAAATATGGAGCGAACATGGTACAGCCTTTTTACTCACCCTACCTCTACTACCAGACCTCTATGTCCAACCCCTTTGTTTCCAAAGGAGAGGGCGTTTACCTGTGGGATCATAATGGCAAGCAATATTTGGACGGCGCCTCGGGCGCTGTTATCTGCAATATCGGGCATGGCGACCCGCGCGTGCTTGAAGCCATAACCGAACAGGCCAAGCAGACATTCTTCTGCTACCGTACCCAGTTTGAAAACGAGCCTGCCCATAATCTGGCCAAGAAGCTGGTGGACAACTCGGCCGCGCATCTGAACAGGGTATTTTACGTCTCCAGTGGATCAGAAGCCGTGGAAGCGGCGCTCAAGCTCTGCCAGCAGTATTTTTACGCCAGGGGTGATTCCCGCAACCTGATCATCTCGCGCTTTCCCAGCTACCATGGCGCTACCCTGGGCGCGCTGTCCCTGACCTCATACGCGGTGCTGGAAAACCCCTACCGACAACTTTTGCGCGCCCATCCGCGCATTCCGGCGCCCTACTGCTATCGCTGCGAATACAATGAAACCTATCCCGAATGCGGGCTGCGCTGCGCCTGGGCGCTGGAGCAATGCATCCAGGATTACGGCAAGCGCAACATTGCGGCCTTCATCGCCGAACCAGTGACCGGAGCAAGCGGCGGCGCCCTGGTGCCCCCGCCCGAATACTTCGACATCATCCAGAGCATCTGCCGCAAGTACGACATTCTCTTCATCCTGGACGAGGTAATGACGGGGTACGGGCGCACAGGCAAGCTCTTTGCCTACGAGCACTGGAACGTACAGGCCGACATCGTGGCCCTTTCCAAGGGCATGGGGTCCGGCTACTTCCCCCTGGCCGCCACCATCAGCCGCCGGGAAATCGTGGACGCGGTAATGTCCGACGGCGGCTTCAAGCACGGACACACCAATGCCGGCGCGCCCATGGCTTGTGCAGTGGGTGAAAAGGTGCTGGACATCATCATGGAAGACAACCTTGCCGAAAACGCGGCCGCCATGGGCGAAGTCCTTGGAACAGGACTGCGCCAACTCATGGACAAGCATGAAATCATCGGGGACGTGCGCGGCATAGGGCTTCTGTGGGCCGTGGAATTTGTTGCGGACAGAAAAAGCAAGGCGCCCTTCCCTGCTGAATTGACAGTTGCCCAGGCGCTGACGGCCGAAGCCTTTGACGAAGGGCTCATCGTCTACCCCAGGCGCTCCATCAACGGGCACCGCGGCGACCATGTGCTGGTAACGCCTCCGCTCATCATCAATGAAGAACAGGTGGGCGAGCTGCTCGACAAGTTCGAACGCGCCCTTGTCCGGTTGGAAGAGCGCCTTTTTGCACGCCCTGCCGAGGTATAGCGAGGATATGTCAGATGCTGGATAAGACAGTGCCCCTGGATAGCGCCCTTGAAGGCATAAACGACGGCGCCGTCATCATGGTCGGCGGCTTCGGCATGCCCGGCACGCCCGCTACGTTGATTGCAAAGCTTCTTGAACGCGGGGTCAGGGACCTGACCATCATCAAGAATGAAGCTAACGAGCCCGGCATGGGCATCTCGCTGCTGGCCGAAGCCGGGCTCGTTTCCAAGATAGTGCTCTCCCATCTGGGACTGAATGGCGTTGTCATAGAGATGATGCACAAGGGCGACATTGAAGTGGAATTCCACCCGCAAGGCATTCTGGCGGAAAAAATCCGCTGCGGCGGCGCCGGTCTGCCCGGATTTCTCACCGACATTGGGGTGGACACCATCATTTGCGAAAGCCGTCAGACCATGGAATTTCAGGGGCAGAAGGTCATCGTGGAACCCAGCCTGCGCGCCGATGTCGCCCTCATTGCGGCACACAAGGCCGACCGCTCCGGCAACCTGGTCTATGAGAAGACGGCGCGCAACTTCAATCCGCTCATGGCCATGGCCGCCGACCTGGTGATTGCCGAGGCCGTTGATGTGGTTGAAACCGGCGAACTGGACCCTGACCACATCCATACGCCCTGCGCCTATGTGGACAGGATCGTGGATTTGGGCGGCAACCCCGGCCCCGGGCACAGCATATTGGAGCACCATGTCATACAAGGATAAAATAGCTTCCAGAGCGGCGCGGGAACTCCAGCCCGGACAGATCGTCAATCTCGGCATCGGCCTGCCGGCTCTTATCATGGGCTACATCACGCCCGAAACCCAGGTGCTGGTCCATTCCGAAAACGGTGTGCTGGGCATGAAAGGCCATGTGGAGCGCAATGCGTGCGACCCCATGCTCATCGACGCCGGCGGCGGATATATTTGTACGGCTGCGGGGGCTTCCTTCTTCGATAGTGCAACATCCTTTTCCATAGTCCGGGGAGGTCGGCTGGACATCGCCTTTTTAGGCACACTCGAAGTGGCCGCCAATGGCGATCTGGCCAACTGGATAATTCCTGGCAAATACGCCCCTGGCATTGGCGGGGGCATGGAACTGGCGCAAAAAGCCAGACGGCTCGTGGTTATGACCACGCATACGACCCGCAAGGGCGAGCCAAAAATACTTGAACGCTGCACCCTGCCTTTAACCGCAAAGGCCTGCGTGGACCGCATCATCACGGAACTGGCCGTGCTGGACGTAACCAGTGATGGGCTGACCCTGCGCGAACTGGCCGAAGGCGTGACGCTGGAAGAAGTGCAGCAGAAAACAGGAGCAAAATTCCTGATCCCAGAGGGCGAAATCCCTCGCTTCTGAGGCCAAAACCAGGAGCTTGTTATGGAACCTGATATGGACCGGATTACAGACGGAAAAGAACGCGCTGTCGTAGAGGCCGTAGAAGCCCTTTCAGACGACATCGTGGACCTCACACGCAAGCTGGTGGCCGAACCCAGCACCCTGGAGAACGAAGCCTCCGTAGTGAATGTGATGGAAGACGCCCTGCTCGGGCTCGGCTTCGATCCCATACGCATTCCCATAGACCCCAACCGCCTCTCCAGGCATCCGGGCTTTGCGCCCGTACCCTGGGAATACGATTTGGCTGTGGGGCGCAACAACCTGGTTGCCGTTGTCAAAGGACAGAATCCCGACGCGAAAAGCGCGCTTTTCAATGGGCACCTGGACGTGGTGAGCCCCACACCGCTGGAATACTGGGACTCCGACCCCTTTACCCCCCTGGTTAAGGACGGCTGGATATACGGGCGCGGCGCCGGAGATATGAAGTCGGGCGTTGCCGCCATGGTCTTTGCCGCTAAAGCCATAGAAAAAGCAGGCTTTGGCCTTGAAGGTGACGTTATCCTGGAAACGGTCATCGAGGAAGAATGCAGCGGCAACGGCGCGCTGGCCTGCCTGGATGCCGGTTATGATGCGGACGCTGTGCTCATTCCCGAACCTTTCGGCCCCACCATCCTCAGCAGGCAGGTGGGCGTGCTCTGGTTCAAGGTGGATGTCTCCGGCCTGCCCAGCCACGTGCTGGACGCCCAGGCCGGCTCCAACGCCATTGAGAAGCTCTTCCCCATCATCAGCGCGCTGCGTGACCTGGAACGCGAGATGAACCAGGAGCCCAGGCCGGAAGGGTACGACGCCATTCCCCACCCCCTGAATCTCAACATCGGCATCATCAAAGGGGGCGACTGGCCCTCCACCGTGCCGGCCTTTGCAGAGTTGCATGGACGCTTATCCTTCTACCCGGGACAAAGTTACGAAGCCATTTGCCAGCGCATTGTGGAGCGCGTGCGGGATGCCTCCGCGGCAGACCCCTGGCTGGCAGCCAACCATCCCAAGGTGGAATTCTACGGGTTCCGCTCCAGAGGGCACGCTCTGCCTATGGACAACCCCGTGTTGGACACCCTGGGTCACGCGCATCAATCCATTTGTGGCCAGCCGCCCGAGGAATACGTGTGCACCTGCACTACGGACCTGCACGCCTTTGTTGCCTACGGCAAAGGCAATGCCACCTGCTATGGGCCGGTAGCCAAGAATATCCACGCCGCCAACGAATGCGTGAGTATTGACAGTATTGTACATACAGCAAAAACATACGCCTTGTTCCTCGCCAGATGGTGCGGGCTGGCCCAATAGAGCGAGAGGCCCCAAAATCTGTCGTTAAAACTGTTCACCAACGTGCAAGCCACAGGAAATTTGAGATGAACGACGTTGTCATTGCCGGTTATCTGCGTACGCCCTTTTCCCGCTCCAAGCCCGCCAAGCCTGAGGTGGACTGGTTTCACAAACTGCGGGCCGACGAGCTTTTGCGCCTTATTCTGCCGGAACTGCTGACGCGCTGTGGCGTTGCAGCGGAAGAAGTGCAGGATTTCATAGTGGGCAGCGCCCTGGGCGTGAACGAGCAGTGGACATACGGGGGGCGCACGCCCGTCTTTTTGGCCAACCTTTCTGCAAAGACTTCCGCCAAGTTCATCGACCAGCAGTGCGGTTCCAGCATGGCTGCGCTGCATACCGGTTTTCTGGAGATCGCTTCCGGGTTTGCCGATGTGGTTCTGGTGGCAGGCATGGAGCACATGACACGCGTGCCCATTGGCCCTGCTTTGTATGAGTCCGGCTGGGCAGATGTGCACCCGTCTCTCTTTTACACGCCCGAATACACGCACTGGGATATGCGCACCACCATGAACATGGGGCTGACAGCAGAAAAGCTCTCCACCATGCATGGCTACACCCGCGAAGAGCAGGACGCCTGGAGTGTGCGCTCGCACAAGCTTGCCGCCGCGGCCCTGGCCGATGGCTTTTTTGGTGACGAAATTCTGCCTGTGGAGGCAGAGCAGGCAGATGGCGCGAGCCTTACTGTGGCGCAGGACCAGTGCATCCGCCCCAATGCGACCCAGGAATCACTGGCCGGTCTGAAACCCGCCTTTCGCGAAGATGGCGCCGTTACGGCGGGCAATGCCTCACCACTCAACGCCGGCGCAAGCTGCATGCTGCTTATGAGTCGCCAGGCCGCGGAAGACAGGGGAATCCCAATCCGCGCCGCGCTGCGCTCCATAGGCTTTTGCGGTGTGGACCCCACCCTGATGGGCACAGGGCCGATTCCCGCCGCAACCATGGCCCTGGAAAAATACGGTCTGGGCCCCGAGGCCGTGGACTATTGGGAAATCAACGAAGCCTTTGCCGTAGTTGTGTTGCACGCCATACGCACCCTGGGGCTGGACCCCGAGCGCGTCAATATCAAAGGTGGCGCTCTTGCCCTTGGCCATGCCATGGGCGCCACGGGCATCCGCCTGGTAGGCACCCTGGCCCGCATTCTGGCAGAGAAGAAAGGACGCTACGGCTGCGCCGCCGCGTGCATTGGCGGCGGACAAGGCATCGCCACACTTGTGGAAGGACTTTCCGCTGCAGAGTAGGGATGTAACCGGGGCAGCGCGAGGGGGAATATTCTGGCAAATGGGTATCTCTCCTCGCGCTGCCCCCTGATTATCCAGTAGATTGACAACAGTTCGCATACCGTATCGGGCAGCGATTCAAAACACATAGCGGGGGGGCATATCCGTAAACGCCCCCTCTAGATACTATTGCATAGCAACAGAGGGTCCATTCCATGCAGCCTGACGCCATCGTCACCATTGGGCGCTCATTAGTGCAGCACGGCAGCCACTCCGACCGGGTGTATTTGATGCGGTTGGCGCCAGAAGACTGCCCCGCCATTATTTCCGATTTGGAGGCCCTGGCCTCGCAAAAAGGTTACGGTAAAATATTTGCCAAGATCCCGGAATCGCTTACTAAAGAGTTTCTGGACGCGGGTTATGTTGCGGAAGCCATGGTCCCGGGGTTCTTTCCCGCGCTCACAGGGCAGGGGCGCGAAAACGGTTTTTTCCTGGCCCGCTACCTGGATGCAACACGCAGCATAGAGCCTGACCCGGCTCGTGTGCTGGATGTGCTGCGCAACGCCAAGGTACGCAAGCTGGTCTCCAAACCGCGTCGGGAGCAACAGCAATGGAATGTGGCCGCCATGACGCCCGATGACGCCCCTGCCATGGCGGCGCTCTACGCCCGTGTATTTGCCACCTACCCTTTTCCCATCACCGATCCGGAGTTCATACGCACCACCATGGACTCCCACGTGCTGTATTTCGCGCTCAAGGCGCAAGGTGAAATCGTGGCTTTAGCCTCCTGCGAAACAGAAGCGGAACACAACGTGGTGGAAATGACCGACTTCGCCACACTGCCGCAAATGCGGGGTGCTGGAGCGGCCTTTCATCTGCTGGGGCACATGGAGCGCAAAATGTGTGATCTGGGGTACCACACCGCTTTCACCATTGCGCGCGCCACCTCTTACGGAATGAACATCAGTTTTTCGCGCCACGGCTACCGCTATGCCGGCACCTTGACGCGCAACACGCAGATATCGGGGACGCTTGAATCCATGAATGTCTGGTACAAGCCGCTTTCCAACACAAAAACCTAAGGCACAGGCGCGACAATGACGACGACCAGCACCATTGAAATGCGTTTCGCCCATTCCGGCGAAACCGTGCTCGTAGACCAGGACCAACTGCACCAGGCAGTCACCAACTTTCTTGATTCCTATGGCGATGCCGCCTTTCTGGGCCAGGACTTTGGCGACGCCATTGGTCAGGGGACAGGAGAGGAAAAACTCGCAAGCCTTCTCACGCATTGCGACATGGATGAGCAGGCCTTTTTGAAAACCGTGCTCAAACAGCTGGAAACCGCCAACCACCATAGCGACACGCCGATCGTCGTCTCTGGATTGACGCTGCCCATGAATTTTCTGATGGCCATTCTGGAAGTCGTCATTCCTGGGAGCGGCTTTGCCACAGTCAAGGACGTGGCGCAGTACGAGCATTTGACCAACACTGCGGTGCCCCCGGAACAGCGAGACGACTTGCAACAGGTCATCGAGATGTATCCCGTGCGGCTTTCCAAACATGTGGTGCGCCAGTCCAGGCTTTCCAGCCGGGTTGCTTATCAGTTCATGCCCTTTGTGGAGGAACTGGACGAATCCGGCCACAAAAATACCTGGATCGGACAGTTCCACCAGGGGCTGCTCGAACAGATGTACCAGAACCGCCCCATCTTTGTGCTGCACATGAGCTGTCCGGTGTACTGCCGGTTCTGTTTCCGCAAGCATAAGGACTGCCGCAACCTGCCCACCCCCACGGTGGAGGACGTGGAAAAAGCTCTGCAATACATCCAGGGCGCCACCGACCTGAAAGAGATCGTGCTAACAGGGGGCGAACCCCTGATGAACAAAGATACGCTGCTCTGCGCCGTGGAAGGTCTGGGGGACATGCCCCACATTCAGACCATCCGTATCGCTTCGCGCTGCATCTCCTATTATCCGAACATGTTCTACAAGGAAGACGCCTTCTGGCTGCGCTACCTCATCGAAAAGAACAAGGACCTGGCCTCCCGCGGGAAACGGCTGGAGGTCGCCACGCACTTCATCCATCCGGATGAAGTCTCTTGCTACAGCCTGGACATCATCTCCCGTCTTGTACAAGGAGGCCTTCAGGTTTACACGCAAACGCCCTTTCTGAAGAACTGCAACGAAAGCGGCAAGGAGCTGGTGGAGCTTTACCGCCAGTTGCGCGGTGCGGGATCGGAGATGCACTACATCTACATCCCCTGCAGCCCCATCCAGGGGAACAACGTCTACTGGACGGAAATAGCCGAGGGCCATGCAGCGGCCGCCTATTTGCGGGCGCACCTTTCCGACCGCGCCATCCCTATCATCTGCACCGCCACCAAAATCGGCAAGATAGACTGGAACACCAGCGGCTGGGCCGTGCAGAAAAGTGCGGACGCCCCTGATGATATATGGATCCGTACGCCTTACAGCGAAGACTACTTCAAGAAATTCGCGCCCAATTTCACCTTGATGAGTGCGGAAGCCAACAAGAACGGGACGCTGGACGTGCCCTTCATGGCCAAGATAGGCGATGATTCCCTGTTTTTGGGGCACCTGGAAGATGCGGAAGAGACAGCGCCCCCGTTTGATGCTGACCGGCTGCGCAAAGCCCAGGAGACGTTGCTTGCAGACCAGCGCATCCCGCAAAGCATTGTAGCCACCGGGCTCGACTCCCTGTGGCGCATCCACGCCACCCGCGTGGAGCTCGACGCCGGCGCCCCCCAGGATTTGGAAAAGCAGTTAGCCTACATCGCAAAAGATCCCCGCATAACGGACGTTGTACTTTCCGCCAAAGACGGGTTGCTGGACAGGCTCGATACTGTGGCGACCATCGCCTCTCGCCTGGAAGACATCCGCCACGTCAATGCCCTGCGTTTGCGCAGCGTGGAATTCACCTACGCCCCGGAGCATTTCACATCCGCAGTCATCGAGCGGGTTGCCGCACTCAACGGGCTGCGCGTGGTCAACCCGCTGCGCCTGGAGATCGAAGCCCAATTCCTCCACTCCTCGGAATTCAACGATACGCACAGGGAGATCATTGCGGCTTTTCTCAGCAAAGGGGTCACGGTCTACAACAATATCATCCTGCTGGCGGGCGTGAATGACACCCCGGAAGAGATGAAAGCCATGTGCTACAAGTGCCGGCAGATAGGAATCGAGCTCTACCATTTGTACGCTGCCGGGTTGCCGCTGCAAATCGTCATGAACGGGGAGCGCCCTGTTTCCGCAACGGACGTGATCATCATCGCCACCCATTTGCGGCGGCATGAAAGCGGCCGCGAAATCCCGCTTTATGTGGTGCGTACGCCCCTTGGGGATGCCGATTTCAACCTCACCGCCATTGCGGCGCGGGCGGCAAAGAACGCAACGGCCTTCACGCTCAAGCCCTATTCGCTCGAATACTACCAGGCCCTTGACCCGGCATTTGCGTTTCCCGCCGGTGTGGAGACAGATGCCCAGGGGCACCCCATTGTGGAAGTGCCCGGCATTTCCGTAACGCGGAACAAGGAATTCTTTTTGCGGGGGTAAATACGCCGGATAAGGCGGCAGGCGTCAGTTTCCGGACAGGGAGCTTTCGCCTGCCGCATTGGCTGCAGGGCCGCGCTTACGGCTTCTTCCCGTCTCGGGGTTCCCCCCGTTTTTTGGCAGCAATACAGTAAACTGTGCGCTTTCATCCTTTTGGCTGAAGTCCAGAAAGCCATCCACATTTTTCAGCATACGGTAGCTCACGGCCAGATTCAGCCCCCCTTCTTCCATGTCAAAAGGCATGAGCATGCGTTCCTGACTGGGCAACGTGATTTTGAGCGGAGACAGCCGAATGTCGATGCCGATATGTTTGAGCGTTTCATAGGTGGAGATATGCATGGTACCGCCCTGCCCTATGGCGGACATGCCGTTGGAAAGCAGATTCATGAAAACCTGCGAAAGAACGTCCGGGTCCGAGTGGATAATGGGGACATCTTGATCGGTATCCACCACCAGATTGACAACCTGGCGCGACATGGCGCCGGCCAGCAAATCGGCGCTAAAGTTTAGCAGCACATCCACCTTGCATGGTTTGCGCGTCACGGAAACAGGCTCCAGGTAGCGGCGGATACGGTCCAGCAGCTTTTCCAGCCGCACGGCTTCTTCCAGAATTATGCCAGCTTCCACCAGCTCGGGCTGTTTGGAATGCAACCGCCTGGCATACCCGCCCAGGGCAAAGAGCGGGTTGCGGATTTCATGTGCCAATTCATCGGACATGGCGCCCAAGGTATTGAGCCGCTCCCGTTGCGCCAGCATCTTGTCCAGAACGCTGCGCTCGGTAACGTCCATGATAATGCCTTCCACCCTGTCCCAGGCGCCCGAAGAAGGGCGGCGTCCTGCCTGAATGGGGCGGGCCAGCAGATTGACCAGATACCCTTTGCGATGCTGAAACCGGAATTCCACTGAAGGGGTGCGCTCTTCCCTGTTCAACCGGCCTGAAAACATGATTTCCCGCACCCGCTCCCGGTCTTCGGGATGCACATGATCAAAAAACCAGCCCGGCTCTGTCAGTCCCTCTTCGGGGGTGTAGCCGAGCATTGTCTTGCACGTGTCATTTATGAAGACGAGCTCAAAATTATAATCCAGGGCGAAAATGATGATCGGCAGATTCTGGATCAGGTTGTAGTAGCGCTTCTCGGCATGGCGCAACATGGTGACATCGGCGCCCACGGCCTGGAATTCAACCAGCTCCCCATGCCCGTCGTGTATGCCCCGGATATTCCAGCGCAGCCAGCAATCTTCCTTGCCTTCAAACCATACGCGAAATTCCAGAGTCGTGGCGTTCTCCAGGGCTTCGCCACTGGAGACGGAATCCGACAGGCTCTCAAGGACAAGGAGATCATCATCCACTATGCCGGGAAAAAAGCGTTCACCTATCAAATCCTGGGGCCTCAGCCCGAAAAAGCGGCAAAACGCGCCATTGACGAAGTTGATCATCAAATCCGGAGAAAAGCGGCAGATCAGTTCGGTTTGATCTTCCACCACGGCCCTGAACCTGGTTTCCGACTCCCTGAGTTCCAGCGTGCGCTCCATAACGCGCTGCTCCAGTTCATCATGAGAGCGCCTGAGCACAATTTCCGCCTGCTTGCGCGCGGTTATGTCCATCCCGTGCAGTATAACCTGGAGCGTGCCCTCCGCATCGGTCATAGGGTGCGTATAGATGCGATAAAATTCGCCGCTTTCCGCTTTCCACTCCCATTCCAAAGGCGCTC
Source organism: Desulfovibrio biadhensis (assembly GCF_055388615.1). Classification (NCBI taxonomy): domain Bacteria; kingdom Pseudomonadati; phylum Thermodesulfobacteriota; class Desulfovibrionia; order Desulfovibrionales; family Desulfovibrionaceae; genus Desulfovibrio; species Desulfovibrio biadhensis. Next base: position 2,547,349 of record NZ_AP042477.1, on the reverse strand, counting down.
CACAAAAAATATCCTGAAAAGCGGGGATATCGCCGAGTACGCTTGCATCGTCATAGCGTTGGAAAAACGCATTGCACTCGAAATTTTTGCCAAAAAACTTGCGGAATTGCCGGTTACTATAGGTAATTTGTCTGTCTTCGCCCACAATGAGCAAAAAGCCAGGCAGGGCTTCCATGAGAAAAATGTGGCGCTGGCGCTCCCTTCGCAATTCCTCATCCGTACGGCGTTCCTCTGTTATATCCCGCAATGGCAGCAAAATAGCTGCGCCCGTGCTGGTCTTTTTCTTCAAAAACACGCAGCGGCACGCATACACGCTCCCGCCTCGTTCAATCTCAAAAGAGACAGATCTTCCTTTGCGCAAATCATCCATGGTCTCCAAACAACTGCGTTCGCTCATATCTTCCTGGAGCATGAAGGACAGATCCTTTCCCACCACACCAGACGCATCCACACCGAGGATGGCGGCGGTTGCAGCGTCCATATGCACAATCCGCCCCTTGGTGTCCAAGGTCACCAGGGCCAGGCCGAGAGCGCTTGTGACACCACCCAGCGTTTCCAGACATGCAGCAGATAAGACCGATGCTTCTTTTTTAGACAAGTGTCCCCCCTTGCAAATGACACTTTCAAGTATCCTGCTTGTACATGAAATTTACCGTCAACGCCAACCTAAGAAAAAGAGCAAAGACAGAATAGGCAAAAAATGGTCGCTGCCTGGACTGCCTTCGCTTAAAATTCGTCTTTCCAAATCCTTACAGGTCACGACAGAATATTATTGCTGTCAGAATCCACAACACAAGTCAGCAAAGGCCATAGAACAGGGCTGTCCCATCCAACACAGACTACAGTCCATCTATACATATAAACCTGTTAGCCTCATGCGTGCTTTCAGGATACTAACGAAAAGCAAATATACACATGTCAAACAGCTGTACCCTTTGCATCACAACATTAACACCACGCAAGAAAACGACACACTCTGTATAATTGCGATATTATATATGACAGTTTTATTTACAACCGAACAAACTTTGCCAATGGTCATCGCCACCTTTTCCGCATGATCAATTTATACATAATGTACATGTGCTATCGTTACGGTTAATTTTTCCAACGTCGTGTACATCAGTTTTACTATCCAATTGTTCTTGAGCTTCACCCTTTCATAGTGTTATCCTACCTTTTCACAGGTATCTTTATCGTCAAATTGCGACTTTTGGGGATTACATCTTGTATCAAAAAATGGTGTTTGCCTCGTCGCTGCAGGGGGGCTTTTTTTCCTCCATATTACGTGCAGCGCTCCTGACAACCATATTCGTGTTCGTGTTCACGGTGCGTCCAGTATGGTCACAAAGCACTTCCCCATGTCTGAACACGGGAAGCAAATGGCGCATTGCCTATTACGAAGGCGGCCACTGGCCCGACTACAAGACCACGCTCCTGGCTACCATTAGCGCGCTCATGAAAATGGGGTGGATCGAGCACGCTCCCTTGCCCCAATCCGATGACCAGACGGATACCGCTGAGATATGGAACTGGCTGGCCACACACGCGCGCAGCGATTACCTCATATTCCCCGCAACGGGGTACTACTCCGCCGGGTGGGATGAGGACCAACGACAGAAGAATCAAACCCGCCTCATCCAGGAACTAGCACAAGGGCGTTACGACCTGGTGTGGGCTCTGGGCACCTGGGCCGGGCTGGACATGGTCAATGACAAACACCACGTACCAACCATGGTCATGTCCACCTCCAACCCCGTTACGGCCGGAATAATTCCCAGCCCTGAAGATTCAGGGTTCGATCATGTCCACGTACGCACCGACCCTACGCGCGTATTGCGGCAGGTTCTTTTGTTTCACGATATTTTTGCTTTCTCACGGCTTGGGATTATTTACCAGGACTCTAACTACGGCAGGGGGTACGCCTACCTGGACGAAGTAAAAGACGCGGCTGCACAGGCAGATTTTGAACTTGTGACCTGCGAAGCCACCAATGCAGAAGGCGCTACGAATTACGAGGAGTCCGTTGCGGAATATGTGTCCTGTGCAAAAAAACTGGCCCCTGTCGTTGACGCCTTCCTTTATGACGACCACACCTGCGCGGTTTCCAAAGAAGTGGGGCGCACACTCCCCATTTTCATCAAATCCCGCATACCCACATGGTCTATCCGGGGCAGTTCCCTGGTGCAGCGCGGTGTCCTCATGTCCACCGCCAAAAAGGATTTTATCCTTACCGGCCAATTTTACGCAGACACAATGGCGCGTATCCTGAACGGAGCATCCCCTGGTGATATTGAACAGGTATTTAGAGAAAGCTTTCGCCTGGCTTTGAACCTGAAGACCGCCGAACTGATAGGTTATACTCCACCGCCAAACCTGCTCATGGTTACGGACGATCTTTATACGACCATCTCGCCGCAGTTGGGGACAACAAATGAGCAGTAGGACATCCAGACGCCATATTGGCCTGATCTGTTTTGGCGGCGCCCTTTTTACGGGGGTGCTCTTCTGGGTGATAGACTCAGTGCTTGATTACGCGTTCTTCCACGAGAATTTGCGTTTTCTCCTGCTGGAAGGCCCCCAGAACCTGTTTGAAGCCCTTTTCACCAAAATCTCACTGGACAATCTGATCGACAGGCTTACTTTTCTGGCCTTTTGTGTGGCTCTGGGAGCCATGACCTATGTCTTTATCAATCGTAATGAAAAATCCAGGCAAATTCTCGCTGAAAAGGAAGACCAACAGACAATTGCCATGGAAATGTCGCGCATGGCGCCTTGGGAATTTGACCTGACCACCCACATCTTCACCTTTGGCGATCGCTTCTACGCCCTTTACGGAACAACCACAGAAGCAGAGGGCGGTCCTTTCATGTCCGCCGAGGTCTACGCACAGAGATTCCTGCTTCCTGAAGACGCCGGCATGGTAGCCACTGAGACAAACAGGTTTTTGGCAGGTGAAAACACAGGCTCGCCTGCGCAGGTCGAACACCGCATCCTTAGAAAAGATGGCGAAATCCGGCACATTGTCGTCCGGTTCGTCGTCATCAAGGATGAGGCAGGCAGGTTCGTAAAAAGCATTGGCGTCAACCAGGACATAACTGAACGCAAACGGCGTGAAGATGCGCTCAAAGAAAGCGAAATCAGGTTCAAGGCCCTGCATAACGCCTCTTTTGGCGGCATCACCATCCACGACAAGGGGCGCATCCTGGACTGCAACCAGGGGCTATGCGACATAACCGGCTACACCATGGAAGAACTCATCGGCATGGATGGACTTTTGCTCATTACCGAGCAAACCCGCGATCTGGTCCGCGGCAACATATACGCAGGGTACGAAGAACCCTATGAAGCCCGTGGGATCCGGAAAAATGGCGAAGAATACCCACTGCGCCTGCAGGCCAAGAACATTCCCTACAGGGGGAAGCAGGTCAGGGTTGTAGAATTCCGGGACATTACCGAGCAAAAAAGCGCTGAAGAAGCGCTGATCGAGGCCAAGGAAAAAGCCGAGGAGGCAAACAAGGCCAAAAGCGAATTCCTGGCCAACATGAGCCATGAAATCCGCACGCCCATGAACGGCATTCTCGGGATGCTCCAGTTGCTTCGCTCCACTGAAGATGCCCAGGAGCGTGATGATTTCATACACCAGGCCATACTCTCTTCTCAACGCCTGAGCCGTCTGCTTTCCGACATACTGGATCTCTCCAAAGTGGAGGCAGGGAAGTACACAATCACTATGGAAGACTTTGATTTTAAGGATTCCATACACGCTGTTGTGCAACTTTTTGCGCCATCTGCAAAAGAAAAAGGTCTTGAATTGCGTGTAGACATCAATCCCGAAATACCCACCGTATTGAAAGGGGACTGCACACGACTGCAACAAGTACTCATCAACCTTGTGGGCAATGCCCTAAAATTTACCAATACAGGGCATATTGCGATTATCGCCCATCCACTGGCCACAAATAAGGCGAATGAGTGCCGCATACTCTTTACAGTCACGGACACGGGGATTGGCATCAGTGACACTGTGCTGAACAAACTGTTCTCCCCGTTTATACAGGCAGAAAGCCACTATAAGCGCAGATTTCAAGGGGCCGGACTGGGATTGGCCATATCCAAACGCATGGTCTCATTGATGGGCGGCACCATTTCCGTCGAAAGTGAAGAAGGCAGTGGTTCTTCATTTCATTTCAGCATCCCCTTTGCCCTTTCCGATGCAACGGCTGCAATGCAACCGGCTGAGCAGGAAGCGCCCCACGCTGGCAGCCTTAACGTGTTGTTGGCTGAAGACGACAAGATTTCCAAGATGGTGGCGTTGAAGCTTCTTGAAAAACTCGGGCACCGGGCATTGGGCGTGGATGATGGGCGTCAGGCGATTGAAAAAATGCAGGAGAATTCCTTCGACCTGGTGCTCATGGACATTCAGATGCCGATTCTTGACGGCATGGAAGCCACAAAGATCATCCGCGCCGGTGAAGCTGGAGCAACGAACAGGGATGTCCCCATCATAGCCATGACCGCCTACGCCATGGATGGCGACAAAACAACTTTTCTTGAAGGGGGGATGAACGGCTATGTTGTCAAGCCTGTAGACCTCAACAGCCTGCAAGCGGAAATAAAAAGGGTGAAGGATATGGGCACGCAGCCCCACGGGCAATCCTGCACCACGGGCAGGAACTCATCCGTCTGATTGCAACGCACGCAACATCAGAAGAAAGACGCAGACCAATGAAAGCGGTTTGCGGCTGTCATCCGCGTTGTGCAGCCAAAAACACCGCCTGTAACCATGAGCGGCTGCCCTACTGCCTGGCGGCAAGCACCTTGTTCATTTCTTCTTGGATATCTTCAATTTCTACAGGCTTTGCCACGTATCCATCCATGCCGGCATCCAAGAACGTGTCCCTATCGCCCGTCATTGCATATGCTGTAATGGCAATGATGGGAATATTCATGTTCTCCGCCCCGGCATCACCCTTTCTGATCGCTTTAGTAGCTTCAACACCGTCTAGGATGGGCATTTGCACATCCATGAACACCAGATCAAAGGGCTTTTCCCGGAGTTTGGCTAGCGCTTTTTCACCATCGTTCACTTCCATGACATGATGCCCGAGCTTTTCCAGCTGTTTTCCAATGGCAATTCTGGAGAACACGGAATCGTCTGCAAGCAGCAATTGCAGCCCGGTTGCAACGGGCTCTTGCAAGCGTCTCTTGGGTTGGGGTGTTTCTGAAGCAGCTTTCTTGAAAGGAATACTGAAATAAAATGTCGCCCCTTCTCCTTCTTCGCTCACAACAGCCAAGGCCCCGCCCATGAACTCCACTATTCTTTTGGAGATGGCCAGTCCCAGCCCAGCCCCCTGAAACTTCCGCCTGTAGCTTCCTTCCGCCTGGGTAAACGGGGTAAAAAGTCGCTGGATCAGCGCATCAGACATGCCTATGCCCGTATCGGAGACAGAAAACAGCACACGGTACTCCCCTTCTTTTCCAGAAGGGAGCGGGTGTGCTTCAATTTCCACTCGCCCTTCGCTGGTAAACTTGATGGCGTTGCCCACCAGATTGTTCAGCACCTGTTGCAGGCGTGTTGTATCCCCGATTATCGATGCCGGGATTTCAGGATTGAAGTGCACTAGCAGATCAAGCCCCTTTTCCATGGCCACCGGTGAAAAAAGCTGGAACACACTGTCAATGGCGTCCTTCAAATCAAAGGGCTCCATAATGATGCTCATCTTGCCGGCTTCTACCGTGGAAATATCAAGGATATCCGAAAGAAGGCGTGTCAGCCGCTTGCTCGAAAGCAAAGCGATATCAATGTATTTTTGCTGCTCGGCGCTCAGTCCCGTTGTTTCCATCAACCGCAGCATACCTACCAGGCCATTGAGCGGCGTCCTTATCTCATGGCTCATGTTGGCAAGAAACGCAGACTTTGCGTTGCTGGCTTCCTCCGCGCTTTCCTTCGCATCAAGCAGGCTCTTTTCCGCACGTTTGCGAACCGAAATATCGCTGACAAAATCTTCGTAGCAGACTACCTTGCCCGCCTCATCCAGAAGGACGCGAGAACTCACTTCCACCCATAGGGCGCTGCCGTCCGCACGCCTGAAGACGCACTCCTCATTGCGTAATTCACCACGCTCGCCCAGCTTGTCGATGAGCCTTTTTCTATCCTGAGGATCGAAAAAAACATTCTGCACGCAATCTTCACAGCGCGCCTGCATATCCTCCGGCGAGGCATAGCCCAGTATCTCGGACATTCGCTCGTTCACGGTCTCAAGCCTGCCATCCGGGGATATGCGCATTATCCCGATGGTAGCGAACTCCACCAGTTTGCGATAGGTTTCTTCGCTCACTTCCGCACGCCGTCTTTCCAGGTTCACTTCCTGAACCTTCTTTTCCAGCTTTTTCCCTAGAATCGTGGAGTAGTCGGCATTCAGCTCGTTCCTGGGCTTGGCGACTTCAGACTTCACCTCCAGCCTGTTTTCACGGTATTGCTCCAGAACGATACGGATTTCCCTCAAAAAATCGTCCACTTCCATGGGTTTGACAATAAATTTCGAGGCGCCGACATCAAGCGCGTGCTGCTCATCCTCGGGGTTTGTATAGGTCGCCGTGTAAAACACAAAAGGAATGTTTTTATACCGCGGGTCGGACTTGCAATACCGGCACAAGGCATATCCATCCATTTCCGGCATCAGGATGTCCGAAATAATCAAGTCCACGTCATGACTGTGCAACAGCTCCACAGCTTCCTTGCCATGCGCCGCGGAGAGCACCTCATACCCCTGGCTGGTAAGCATTGCCTGCTGCAGCAGCCTGGAGTTCTCGTCGTCTTCGACAACCAATACCAGCGTAGGCATCACAGCTTCTCTAAAATTTGTTGAATTTGCTCCATAACCAGCAGGGGGTCGATGGGCTTTTCTATGTAGCCATCGCAGCCGGCAGCCAACAAACGCTCCCTGTCTCCAGCCATGGCGTATGAAGTTACCGCGATGACGGGGATGGTCGCGGTTTCCTTTTGCTCTCGGAGCCGCCTGAGCACTTCTGTGCCAGGAATATCAGGCAGTTGGATATCCAGCAGAATAAAATCCGGCAACTCCAGCAAGGCAGTTTCCACGCCTGCCTCGCCGTGTGTTGCGCTCAGGCAGGCATAACCGTTCGCTTTCAGAATAAAAGAGATAAGCTCAAGGTTGTTCTCGTTGTCTTCTATAATCAAGGCGCGTTTCATGCCTTTTCCTCCGGTCTGACGTCCTCATTCTTCCTGGCTTTTTCCAAATCCACAGGAATACACAAGCCGAACGTACTGCCCCGTCCAAGTTCACTTTCAACGAGAACGTCCCCGCGTAGCAGATCAGTCACCAGTTTGCTCGTCAAATACAGCCCCAAGCCTGTGCCCCCCGCTTTAACCTTCAGGTGCGAGTCGAACCGCTCAAAGGCATGAAAAAGTCTGGGCAGATCCTTTGCATCGATGCCGATGCCGGTATCTGTCACCCTAATCTCGACAAACTCTTGTTTTTTAACCACATCAAGTGTTATCTCTCCCTGTTCTGTATACTTCACTGCATTGGATAGCAAATTGATCAGACACTGCAAAACGCGCTTGCGATCTGTGCGCAATGCAACATCTCCATCCATATTCAGATGCAAGTCCAGACTTTTTTTCCTGATTTGCGATTCCACTGTGGTTACCGCCTCTTCAATAACCTCACCAAGGGAAAATTCCTGTACGTAAACGTCAATGCGCCCTGATTCTATCTTCGAGATATCAATGACGTCAGTGATAAGTTCCAGCAGGTGCCTGGATGCTTGCTGCACCCTTGTAAGCTGGTCCTTTTGCGTCGGATTCAAATCTCCCGCCAGCCCCTGCAACATAACTCCCGTAAATCCAATAATGGAGTTGAGTGGCGTGCGGAGCTCGTGGGACATGGACGCGATGAACATGGATTTCAGGCGATCCAGGTCTTGCAGGCTGTCATTTGCCTGCTGCAATTCAGAGGTATAGCGCTCCAGAGCGTCTTCGTAGCTTTTGCGCATGAGCGCGTTGGAGGAGTTTTTTTGCACAGCCACACGCAAGCCGGCTATGTCCTCGAGACCAGTAATAAACGGCGCATTACTCCGTGTGATGATCACGCGGTGGAATTGCGAATAGGGGCGGGAAAAAAGCAAGTAATCCTGCCGTTCTTCGGTCTTGCCAACACAAGGGAGAACATCAAGTTCTCCTTGCTTGATCTTTTTTGCAACGTCGACCCATTGTAGATCGGGCACACGTTGAAACTCTACGCCCAGACGCTCCGACAGCAGCTTCACGTAGTCTGAGACAATTCCGTTGTAGGAGCCATCCGCCCCCAGAAATTCATACGGTACGAATTCAGGATCAATGGCGTAACGGATAACCGGGTGATCTTTTACCCAAGCCCGTTCCTCATCGGTAAGGGCAACCTTTTTGCCCCCTCTGTCTGCGCGGTTTGGAGCGTGCGGCACGGAGCCAATGCTCAAATAACGATCCAGCGATTGATAATATATTGAATTATTGTCTTTTTTAAGTTCCCGTAGCCCATTGTCTATGGCCGCCTTGAGAACGGGCGTGCGTGGACTGTCCAAGGGAAAGGCAAAATGCAACTGTCTGGGGTTAAAAATGATGGGGGTCTTCTCAACGTTGTAGTCCATGGCGAACACAGCACCGAAAATCCTGTTCACCACGCCGGCGTCGGCCTGTTCGGTATCGAGCAGACCAAAGACTTCCTTGTAGCCGGCAACCTCAATGTATTCTTTCGGTTTTACACTGAATCGATCCAGAATGTTCTTGATGCCCTGCTCGCCCGAGGTGTGGATACTTCCCTGCATCACCGCCACACGCAGCCCCTGGAGGTCTGTCAGCCCTTCCACATTCAGACCGCCGCGCGTATACACCACACCCCAGTTGATGAACGTGCTTTCATCGCTGAAGGCAAATCGTCTGGCCCGTTGTTGAGAGTAGGCGACATCCACCATGACATCGATTTCTCTGGATTCCAGACGTTCGAGACACTCTGACCAGGTGCAGGGAACGTACTGGATTTCCCAGCCTTCCTTTGCGGCTATGGCGGAAACAATGTCAGGGAAAATACCGGCGTAGTTGCCTGAATCGTCTTTGAAAACCTTGGGGTAGTTCTCGTAGGCCCCCACTTTGACTACAACCGGGGCATTGCCATCGGCAGTGCTCCTTGCCTCACTGGAAGCAGGCAGGACCCAAAACGCACTTCCCCAGACAAAAACGGCGATCAACATGGAGAGCGCAAGCAACCGCTTTTTCCTTCCGGCTCGCAACAGTGCAGTCAGAATCTGCTTGCTATACGTGGCTTGCACTTCTTTCATGCCGCCCTTCCCCTCAGCAAATCCAGTTTAAACGACCTCACCAAAAAACGCCATTCTTGCAGGTGTGGCTTCTCGCATATTGGACGTATTTTCTCGAGCAGATCATGTCCATATTACAAGTACTTGCTCATGACAATCAGGCAACTGGATATTTGAACCCGATGTCTATTCAGGAGTATTATCCTGTCCACTGTATTCCACACCAGGAATCTTGCTTGTATTGTGACATTTCATACCAGGAATACATGCTGCCCTTTTGAACGACAACTATAAACAGCATGTTCTTTCGCCTCGAAAAGAACACTTCCTTGTTACTACAAGCTGCTTCGATTTCACAATATCTACCCTATGCCAAATCACTCCAGGTCAGCACTTCCGTAAAATCATTGCATGACACACAATGAGATACCTTATTGTTGCTGGAGCACGACCAGGAGTTCGCTATTTCTGAACCTCATCTGCCCATGCAGGCTCATTCCATCAAGCATTTGGTGCTTGCAGGTGAAACGTATCGAGTCCATGCGCAGGCATGTATAGACATAGCGCTTTGATTTTTCCATTTTTTCCAGACAATTACCGATCCATATATATTTCTTTTAAAAAAACACGTAATGTATCGAAAAAATAGATATATTCATTTTCTGCGTGAATTTACCAATTGGCGAGGGGGGGCAGACAATCAAACTAGTTTTTTTTAAGCATCTGTTTTGAAGAACAAAAATACATGAATCTGAAAAGGTAGCAGCGCCCACGAATTCTCCATGAGTCCTGTTTTTCCGGAAAAATGCATTCCCCCAAAATGGACCTCATAATAAAAACCGCTCAACTTATTGATGTTTAATAATCAGGTTCCATTTTTGCACATTATGCTGGACGGCAAATGGCAATTGAAGTTTCAATTTTCAATTGAGGAGGGCAGTGACCATGAGATTTTCCAGGGTTTTCTATGGGTTGGTAGCGCTATGCCTGGTTGGCGTTCTGGCAGGACATGCCAGCGCGTTGACCATCCAGGATGGCTACCTGGCTGGGACCGAGGATGGCGGGACACTTCGGTTCAAAAACCTTAAAGTTGGCGGATCATTCCCAAATACCGACATCTATCTCTTTGGAACAAATGTTGGTGACCGTACGAATGCTGAGTATAACTACCCCAGCATTACGTATTTTGATTTTTCCTATAACGTGAACACTGGATTGATTTGGGCTGGTTATGGCAACAGTGCCAATCCACAGGACATGACCTGGATGTCCTATGACATCATTGACCGTGATGACTATAACTACATGCAATTTTCCATGCGCGCCTATGATGTGGGGACATCCGTCGCGCTGAACGGGCTTGTCCTCAACGGGCAGTCCCTGGGGGATATCGGTGTTACATACGGAGATGGCTGGGTGGACTGGTTTCTTCAAGGCGTGAACTTGAGCGCTGGCTTCTCCATGCAAGGCATGCTCTCCATCGCTGGGGATTTTGTGCGCGGAGATGAATACAGTAAGGCGCAAATATCTTTTGGTCATAATCCATCCGCCACACCAATTCCTGGCGCCGTGTGGCTGCTCGGGTCCGGCCTTGCCGGCCTTATTGGATTTCGCCGCAAAATGAAACAGTAGTCCTTTCTTTCCCTGCCATAAAAGCCATGTCGGCCCCTGTTGTTTTGCTGTACAAGCAGTGAGACAGAACCAAAGGGGCTGGCATGGCCTTTTTCGTTCCGTTTACCTCACCCTTTTTTGCCTTTCCCTTGGTAACTTTTGTAGGGCAGCCACACATCAAACCGCGTTTGCATCCATGCACAGTACGAAAAACGTCCATAAAAACAATACACACCGCAAATGCCCATAAACACCAGACGTAAATTCAAAATAATCCATTGACTATTTATGTCGCCAGCAGGTACCTCTACATTTAGATATTCATTATAGGGAAATTCAATCCCGTTCATGCGATCAAGTCTGTTCCAGACTTAATATATATTGTTCTACAAAGTCTGTTCCTTGTTTTCCGACCAGGTTTATGGAGGTGGAAATGCCCGCAACCATTGATGACCTTGTCGTCCGCGTTGCTGACATCTGTAGTTACAAATGGGAAATGGTCAGAAACCGGCCATTAGCCTACCTGACTTCTGCGTTTATCGGAGGGGCCATGGTCGTGTTCGGCGCGACCCTGGCCCTTTCCGTTTCTGCAGGAGTTGGTGAAAACCTGGCGCCAGGCCTGGCCAATCTGCTCATGGGGCTCGTCTTCATGTTCTCCCTGGTGATCATCATGATGAGCGGCATGACCCTGGTAACCGCAGACATGTATATCGGCGTCATCGGCGTGTTCCACCGACGTATTGGTTGGGGCAGCTTTATATGGGGCATAACCCTGGGCTATATCGGCAACTTCCTGGGCAGCATGTTCTTCATGTGGCTGATCAGCAAAAGCGGCTCATACGCGGCCTGGCCGTGGCTGGCCAAGTCCCACGCCATCGGCGTTTCCAAAATGGGCTACACCGCCACGCAAATATTCGTCATGGGCATTGTCTGCACCTGGATGCTGCAGGTTGCGGCCATCCTTTTCGTCAAGGCAGAGGGCGACATCGCAAAAATTGCCATGGCCGCATACGGCCCCCTGGCGTTTGTGGCAGGCATGAGCGAACACTGTATCGCCAACATCGGATTTCTGGCGCTGCCACTCTTTCAGCAGGATATGTTCATGGCCCTGGCCCAGGGCAAGGGAATCGTCGACCCTGTCCTCCTGCACTGGGGCTTCGGGCAATACGGCTGGGCCCACAACCAGCTTTACACCGTGTTGGGCAACCTGGTGGGCGGCATCCTCTTTGTGGGCATCCCTTTTCAACTTGTCTCCAACCCCAAACACGTCCAGGAGATATATAATTCCAAAACCTCATACAAAATGAAGCTTTAGCCATGGAATACTCCGCGTTCAACTACACTGTCTGGGGGCTTTTCGCCGGATTCATATTGCTCACATGGGCAGCCGTGCGCCTGTTTCACAAGCGCAATCCCGGCTATCCAGGCGATATTCCAGACACGCTTGCGTAGCGTGCCTGAACCCTGTGCACATAGCGGCATACCCCATCCAGTGATGGGGGCAACGTAAGGAGGATATTATGGTACAGGATGGATGGCATCCAACAGTATGCTATCAGTGTAAGGCTGAATGCGCCATTCTTGCAAAAATCAAGGACGGCAAGGTCACCGAGGTAAAAGGCAACCCAAAATACGGGGGCAAAGCCTGCGTCAAGGGCATGGCCGGCGTGACCCTGCAATACGCCAAGGACAGGTTGACCAAACCCCTCAAACGTGTGGGCGAACGTGGCGAAGGCAAGTTCGAGGAAATATCCTGGGACGAGGCCCTGAACATCATCGAAGAAAAGCTGCGCAGTCTGTATGACCGTGGCGAGGCGCACAAATTAACCTACAGCTTTTTCCCACACTCCCTTACAGACCCGAAGTGGCACTTCCTCAACGCATACGGCGGCTACATCAATACCGGCCTGCCCCATTGCGATTCGGCAAAAATCGTCTCGGAAATCAAATGCTGGGGCGGTATCCCCAACCACCATATTCCCCCTGCCTGGTTCACCATGCCAAAGGGCGGCATCATTCTCCTGGTAGGGCGCCACGCCTTTGGATGCCTGGATGACGCCTGCGTGCCCAAAGACATAATGGAAGCCAAGGAACGCGGCGCAAAACTCATCGTGGTGGACCCCATCTTCAGCCCGGATGCTGCCAAGGCGGACTGGTGGATTCCCATCCGCCCCTCAGGTGATACGGCCCTGTTTTTGGGAATGATCAACCACATCATTGCAAACGACCTCTACGACAAAAAATTCGTGGAAGAATGGGTGCGCGAGGGCGATTTTGAAAAGGTCAAAGCCCACGTAAAAGACATGACCCCCGAGGCCATGAGTAAAATCTGCGACATTCCGGCAGAAGACATTAAAAAGCTGGCCACCCTCTGCGCAGAGGCCCCTGCCGTGGGTGTCGACGGCTTCAAGTCCATCATGCTCGGCCAGGCCTTGGACTTCGGCCACGCCTGGTCCATCTTCCTGACCATCACCGGCAACCTGGACAACCCCGGCGGCCAACCTCTGCCGCAGCTGACCCCCATGAGTCCTGTGGAGCCCCTGCCCCCCGGCCCGCCGCCATTGCAGGAAAAAGGCTTTATCGGGAGGCATTCAGAAACTACAGCTTCATACTGGAGCCCACCTGGTATGAAACGCAAGCCATCAAGGACGGCAGCCTCAAAATCCTGCTGGTGACCGAGGCCAACCCCGCGCTCACCGAAATGGGCAACAAGGAATGGCAGAAAGCCGTGTGCATGAAGGACGAAAACGGCGACTACCTCCTGGAATTCCTGCTCAATACAGACATTATGATGTCCGAAACGGGCAAATACGCCGACCTGGTGCTGCCCGACCGCACGCACTTTGAACGCTACGAGCTTCTCTACATGCCCTGGTGGTACAACTTTGGCCACGGTGTCCTGTTGCGCCAGCCCCTGGTGGAAGCTCCGGGCGAAGCGCGCCACTCCAACCTGGTGTTCATCGAGCTGGGCAAGCGCATGTTCCCAGAGTATTTCACGTTCAAGGATGACGTGGAATACTATGACATTCAGCTCAAGGGGCTGGGGCTGTCCGTTGAAAAGCTCAAACAGATGGGCGGCAAGTGGTCTCCCGGCACCATGGGATTTTACAAGTATAAGGACGGCGGCTTCGGCACGCCCACGGGAAAAGTCCACCTGTACTGGGAAGACCTGGAGGACGTCGGGCAGCAGCTCCCCCGCACAATTCTTGCCCCGGAATACGACGCCAATGCCCAGGACTACCCCTTTGTCATGATCAGCTACCGGCGCATCCACATAAATGGCACGGGCCCATGGTCCTGCAACAACGCGCAGCTCCGCGACCCGGCTTCTGGGCAGTATGACAATCCGGCCATCTTGAACCCGGCAGCCGCAAATAAGCTGGGCATCTCTGATGGCGACACCATAACGGTCAGCTCGCGCACCGGGGAGGTCAAGATCCCGGTCAAACTCACGGAGCATATCCGGCCTGATTGCGTCGGCATCATGCACGGATTTGGCGCCACTGTGGGACGCGTGGCCGCCGGCGCAGGCGTTTGTGACAATGAACTCATCCCGGACGCCGGTTCCCACCTCCAGTGGCAGGACCTCATCGGCGGCGAAGCCCACGTATCCACCCGTGTGCGGATAAGCAAATAAGGAGGCAGCCATGACACAGCTCGGTTTGATGATAGACATGGACAAGTGCATTGGCTGCAAAACCTGCGTGGTGGCCTGTCGTAATCATCACGGCATAGTGGACCACGAAAACTGCATGCCCCATGAAATCCCCTTTTACCTGCGCGTGGAATCCGAGACCGCGGGGGTGTACCCCATGCTCAGCGAGCATAGCTGGGTGGTGCCCTGCCAGCATTGCAAGAACCCGCCCTGCATGAAAGCGTGCAAGGCAGAGGCAATAACCAAGGACCCGCAAAACGGCATCGTACGTATCGATCCGGACAAGTGCAGCGGCTCCAAGGCCTGCATCGAAGCCTGCCCCTGGGGGGTCATCCAATTTAACAAGACGACCCAAAAAGCCCACAAGTGCAATCTGTGCTATGACCGCGTGGTTGCGGGCGAAGTGCCTGTCTGTGCGGAAGTGTGCATGACCGACGCCATCATCTTTGGCGAAAAGGAAATGCTCAAGCAACAAGCACAGGACATGGGGCGTGAAATCGACAAGAAAATGAGCGCCATGTCTGTTGTCTACCTGAAACCCACACCTAAAAACACCATGGCGGGGGGCATATAAATCCCTGATCCGGACATACCATTGACAAAACAGACCGGGACCTGGGCGTGGCAACACCTCGGGTCCCGCTTTTATGTCCACGTTCATGGTGCGATGTAGACCTTGCGCTGCAGCGCGACGCAAGATGCGCTAGCCGACAACTCATTGTATTGATATGTCTTCCATTGATCTCCAGGCTGCGAATAAAACACAAAATACTGGATTCCCGCCTGCGCGGCAATGACAAGGGGGGGCTGATAGAGAAGCATCGCATACGTCCGCCCCTCCAAGCACTAGCAGCAGGAATACAACAAGTCATAGCCTGTGCAACAATGCAATCGCTTACGCACTGTCATCCCCGAGAAATCGGGGATCAAGGTGTAACGTGATCCATTGATCTTCAGGCTGCGAATAAAACACAAAGTACTGGATTCCCGCCGGCGCGGGAATGACAAGGGGGCTGGTAGAAAAGCATCGCATAAGACCGCCCCCCCCAAGTACCAGCAGCAGGAATACAACAAGTCATAGCCTGTGCAACAATGCAATCGCTTACGCACTGTCATCCCCGAGAAATCGGGGATTCAGGTGTAACGTGATCCATTGATCTCCAGGCTGCGAATAAATCACAAAATACTGGATTCCCGCCTGCGCGGGAATGACAAGGTGGGTTGGTGGAGAAGTATCGCATACGTCCGCCCCCCCCAAGCACCGGCAGCAGGAATACAACAAGTTACATCATGTGCAACAATGCAAGCACTTACGCACTGTCATCCCCGAGAAATCGGGGATCCAGGTGTAACGTATTCCATTGATCTTCAGACTGCACATGAAGCACAAAATACTGGATTAACGCCTGCGCGGGAATGACAGGGGGGGCTGGTGGAGAAGTATCGCATACGTCCGCCCCCCCAAGTACCAGCAGAAGAAATACAACAAGCCGTAGCCTGTGCAACAATTCAATCGCTTACACACTGTCACCCCCGAGAAATCGGGGATCCAGGTGTAACGTGATCCATTGATCTTCAGACTGCACATGAAGCACAAAATACTGGATTCCCGCCGGCGCGGGAATGACAGGGGGGGCGAAACTGAACCAGTCTCACCAATCCATCTATCCCAACGTCTCTTGATGCAGCCCTAGACACGCTTATCCACGCCAAAAGGGAAGGATTGACCTGCAGGCTATTTTTTCTGATTTTCGGGCGAGCTGAAAGGAGGCGGGATATAAAATGGCGGAGGGAGAGGGATTCGAACCCCCGGACGAGTCACCCCGTCAGTGGTTTTCAAGACCACCGCCTTCAACCACTCGGCCATCCCTCCGCAGAGAGTGCTCCATACTCCATGCCGCCTTATGGAGCAAGGGTTAAGCGAGTACTTTTCCTAAATACACTCCACCCAGCTCATTGGCAATGAAGGCCTCCGGAAGCTGGGGACAATTTTTGTCGCCAAACTATATCAGTATATCTTGATAAGTTGACATTAACTGCAAGACCATGTAGCACTCCCCTTGTCGCTGCGGTTTCGACCGCCGCTATTCCGGCCGAGACAAGGCCTGACGCCATGACAGGGAAAGCCATGTCTGCGCAAGCAAACACTGGCGTTTTAGCAGCAGGCGCTGTCTCCACATCGGAAGAGGACATTTTTTATGTTTTTTACTGGCGCGCAGTGCTTGCGAATCTTTATTCCCAGGTGCTGCAGCTCGTGAAACTATAGTCAAACTTGCCCCGGACAAGGCCAACAACAACGTAATGACAACGCGGCATGCACAGTGGCGCCGCGGCCGGCGCCGTAAACCAACGAACCGGCCCTGGAAGACGCCAGATGTGCAGCAAATTGAACGCGTCATTAAGCCTGTCCGTGAAACCCGAACCTTCATGCGACCGGAGGAAAACCGACCATGATCGACAACAAGGGCACGTATCTCTTCGCATCCGAATCCGTTACCGAAGGCCATCCCGACAAAGTGGCTGACTCCATTTCCGACAGTGTTCTGGATACCATCCTGGCGCAGGACCCCGAAAGCAGGGTTGCCTGTGAAACACTGGTCACCACTGGTATGGCTTTTGTCGCCGGTGAAATCACCACCTCCGGCTTCGTTGATCTGAACGACGTGGTCCGTTCCACCGTACGCGATATCGGCTACTGCCATTCCGATATGGGTTTTGACTGGGAAACCTGCGCTGTCATCTCCTCTCTGGACAAGCAGTCCGCAGACATCGCCCAGGGCGTTAACAGGCAGAAGCCGGAAGAACAGGGCGCTGGTGACCAGGGCATGATGTTCGGGTTTGCCTGCAACGAAACCGAGACCCTGATGCCCACGCCCATCGCGCTGGCGCATAAGCTTTCCCGCCGCCTGACCTACGTCCGCAAGGAAAACATCCTTGATTTCCTGCGCCCTGACGGCAAGACCCAGGTGGCAGTCGAGTACGTGGACGGTAAGCCCAAGCGTATCGACAACGTGGTTGTTTCCACGCAGCACAGCCCGGACGTTGACTACCAGGACCTGTGCGAAGCCATCAAAAAAGAGATCATCCGCCCCGTGCTGCCGGAAGACCTGGTGGACGACAAGCTGGAAATATACATCAACACCACTGGCCGCTTTGTCATCGGCGGTCCTCTGGGCGACTGCGGCGTCACCGGCCGCAAGATCATCCAGGACACCTACGGCGGCATGGGCAGTCACGGCGGGGGCGCTTTCTCCGGTAAAGACCCCTCCAAGGTTGACCGCTCCGGCGCCTACATGGCGCGCTACGTAGCCAAGAACGTTGTCGCCGCCGGCCTGGCCGACAAGTGCCAGGTGCAGATCGCGTACGCCATCGGCCGCGCCGCACCTGTTTCCGTGCTGGCCACCGGCATGGGAACCGGCAAGGTGCCTGACAAGGTCCTGACTGACGCCGTTAAGGAAGTCTTCGACCTGCGCCCCTACTTCATTACCAAGCGTCTGGACCTGAAGCGCCCCATCTTTGCCAAGACCACCAACTACGGGCACTTTGGCCGCGAACTCCCCGAGTTCACCTGGGAGAAGACCGACGCAGCCGCCGACCTGCGCACTGCCTGCAAAGTGTAGCGGCAAACTTAGCCATACAGCGAAAACGAGCCCCGTCCGTTACTTTACGGACGGGGCTTTTCTTATGACGCACTGTTTCGTTATTTCCGTTGCCAGAATCCTGTTTCTTGCGTAGTTCGCAAGGTATACAAACTCCAGGAGAACGCCATGATACGACTTCTGCTCGCATCCGCCATCTGCGCTATTGCCATTGTATGCCTGCTGCAGACCGTGCCTGCCCAGGCATACTCAATCAATATCAACTCGCTGACGTGCCACGACCTGCTGAGTCTGGATGATGAATCCATTGGGGCGGTGGTGGTCTGGATTGACGGTTATTACACTGCCAAGACCGGCTCCACGGAATTCGACCCCGACAGCTGGGAAGACCTGGGTGAGATGATCGGCACACTCTGCGCAGAGAATCCAGACCGCCAGGTCATTCAGGCTATCGATGACGTATTGCGCGCCATGCAGGGGTACTAGTGCCGGCAGGTAATTTTTCCGACACAGAGCCTGCCGCCTTTGTTCGCGGTAAGGATTCGCCCCCCGTTGGCGCATTTTTCATGATCTCGGCATTTTGCTGCGATACGGGGCTCATGACCTTTGCGATTCGCTCTCTGGTGGATTTCTGGGTCAGGCTTCGCCACGGAGCCAATAGCGCCACGGCCCGAAAGATCGAGCTCACATGCAGGGTGCGCCGTATAAACACCCTGCTTATGGAATCTAACAAACCAGGCAGCGATAATCTGCAACAGGCGCAAACCATGCTGCAGGAAGCCATGGACCTATTCCCTCCGGAATTGCAGGCGCCCCTGTATAGCCTGGAGGGCAAGCGGCTACTTTTTCACCAGCACCCCCCTGCCCCCTGGGAGGCTTTGGCGGCCTATGAAAAAGCCTGTTCCCTTCTCCCAAATTCTCCCTACTGCGCAAACATGGCCCAGCCGCACCACCTGCTTTTTGGCGCGGCCATGGCGGCTGTCATCTGCAAAAAAGCCAGCACCGCCAGGCAATATTACGAGCGCTACCAGGCCTTCATAGCAAAATTTCCCAAGCGAAGCTGGGGCGCAGACGTTGAGCAGGACCTGGAAAAACGCCTGCAAGCCCTGGAGAAATAGACCGCATCTTATTGGGAGGAAAACACCATGACGTTACGCATCTCCTTTTTGCTTCTGCTGCCCCTGCTGCTCCTTGCGCAGCCTGCCACGGCGCGGGGCGAAGCCTATGGCTCCCTGCACGACTACACCATCGACACCGTATCCGTGGAAAAGGATATGGAGGGCAAACCCCAGGTAAAAATCATGGTGGAGTACGGACAGGAGATTTTCTGCCCTGCACAGAGTGCGGATGCAGCAAAACGCATTGCCGCTACCTTGCAGCAACTCGGCAAGGGGCAACGCATAGATGTGCGCTACGAACCCCTTGGCGAGGGTATGATGGACGCGCTGACAATAAGCGCCCCAGATGTGCATGTGGATTGCGAGCGCAGACATTAAAGGGGCGCCCTGCATTTCACTGCAAAGCGCCCCCTTTCCTAATACTTTTACGCTTCAGCCGCCTTGGTCAGCTCCTCGCGCACCACGCCGTGCAGCAACGGAATCTTGTAAGCGTTGTGCTCCAGGGCCTTTGCGCCCTCGGAGGATACCTGCACCGCTTTGCTGATGGTATCGGCATTGAGGGACGCGCCCTGCAATACCTCTTCCACGGCTTTGGAGCGCCAGGGAATCGGCGCCACACCGGAAAACACCACACGGGCGCGTTTCACCTTGTTGCCTTCCTTGACCAGGGTCAGGGCCATGCCGGTCACGGAGAAGTCCCAGGAGCGCCGTGCGCGCACCTTGCGGTAGCTGCCATAGGCTCCTCCCGGCCAGGCGGGAAGCTCGATACGCAGCACAACCTCATCGAAATCAAGCACCGTAGCCTTTGTAGGATCGTCCGAAGGATCCATGGCAAAGCTTTCCGCCGGGATGGCGCGCTCCCCGTACGGGCCCAGGGCGATGATCTTGGCATCCAGGGCAGCAAGCGCCGGCAATGGATCCGAAGGGTGCACCATGTAGCAGTTCGCCCCCCCAAAGATACAGTGGAGCTGATTCTCCCCCTTGAAGGCGTAGCACTTCGAACCGCCCTTGCGAATACAGTCGAACTCGCCGCGGTAATACCAACAGCGTGATTTCTGGCAGACATTGCCGCCAATGGTGCCCTGGTGGCGAATTTGCGGGCTGGCAACCTCGCCCGCGGCCTGGGCAAGGGCGCGATACGCCCCCGTAAGCATTTCACTTTTTTCTATGTCGGTTATCGTGGTCATGCCGCCCACGGTAAGCCCCTTGCCGGACTTAGCAATGCCGGTCAGGTCGGGGACATCCGCCAGGCTGACCACCGTTTCCACAGGGAAGATGTGCTCCCTGAGGCAGGAGAGCAGATCTGTGCCGCCGGAATGCAGCGCGGCATTATCCCTGGACATGAGCTGTACGGCCTCCGCCGCTGTGCCAGGTCTGGCATATGCGAATGCTGGAAACATATTACGCTCCTGAACGCTGTTGCGCAGCAATACGGCCTACCAGCGTGGTCGGGTTGATGGGGGTTTCTGTCATGCGCACGCCGACGGCGTCGTATACTGCATTGGCGATGGCGGCAGCCGTGGGAACCGTTACAGGCTCGCCCAATCCTTTGGCGCCTGTGATGTTGGCCTCGTCGTCCGGCAACTGCACAGCCAGGGTTTGCAATGTCGCAGGCACGTCAAGGGCGGTGGGCAGCTTGTAATCGTGCCAATTCTTGTTCAGCAGTTTCCCCGTAGACCGGTCCAGCATGCGGGCTTCGGTCATGCCCAGCCCTACACCCATGGTGACGCCGCCGATGGTCTGGTTGCGGTAGGTCATTTCGTTCATGACGCGCCCGCTCTCGCTGACAGCAACAAATCGTTGCAGCGAAACTTCTCCTGTAAGGGTATCCACTTCCACCTCGCAGTATTGCGCGGCAAAAGGGATAACGACCTTGTTCGCAGGATTCGGCGCCTTATGGCCAATCCCCATGGCAACCTTCTGTCCGTTCAACTTGGACAGTTCAGTGATTTTTTTGCTCTTACCGCCCCCTTCTATGGTAGGCCCAGTGAAGGTCAGCTTCTCCACCGGCACATCCAGTTCCTCGGAGGCCATCTGCAGCAGTTCCTGCTTCAGGTTTATGGCTGCCTCGCGCACGGCGGGCGCTTCGGTAGGCACGGTCTTGCTGCCGCCGCTGGCGGAGGCGTATTGGGTAGCGCCCGTATCCGCATTGATGATTTCGATGGAGTCCGGGTCCACGCCCAACTCCTCTGCCGCCACCATGGCCATGATGGTCTTGGTGCCTGTGCCTATGTCGCTCGCGCCCATGTTCAGATTCACGCTGCCGTCAGGGAACATTTTGAGCACAACGGTGGAAGGCGGCCACCCGCCCCCTATGTACCAGTTGGCAGCAGCCATGCCCACGCCGCGGCGCTTCACGGCGTTTTTGTCCTGACTGGCGGTGCGTTTCTTGGCGTCTTCCCAGCCAAAGGCTTCTGCGCCCCTACGAATGCACTCTTCCAGGCCTGTGGTGGTGTATTCGGGCTGGCCTTCACGCCCTTGCGATACTTTGGGAATATTCTTCAGCCTGAATTGCACCGGACACATGCCAATGCCTTCGGCCACTTCGTCCATGGCCTGCTCCACCGCCCAGGAGCACTGGGGGTAGCCCGGCGCACGGAAGGGGCGCGCAGGGCCGGCGTTTATCAATACATCCTGCAATTTTGTACGTACGTTCGCACAGGTGTACAGGTCCTTGGCCAGCCAATCCAACAGTGACGCGCCCCCTGCGGGCCAAGCGCCGCTGGCGCCCAGGCCGGAGTATTCCATGGCTGTGATGGTGCCGTCCTTTTTGGCGCCAATCTTCATCTTCATGGTAGAAGGCGGGCGGTTGCCCATTGTCAGATAGACCTGCTCCCTGGGGAGAAAAAGCCGGACGGGACGCCCCGTGCGTTTGGCCAGAAGCGCGGCAATGACAGAGTACTTGCCGGTTTCCAGCTTACTGCCGAAACCGCCCCCTACGTATTGGCCTTCAACGCGAACGCGAGAAAGGGGCAGGTCCAGCACTTCGGCCACGCGGGATTGCACGGCGTATACGCCCTGTGTGCTCTCCCACAACGTCAGCCCTTCACCATCCCAACGCGCGGTGCAGCCATGCAGTTCGATGGGCGTCTGCATCTCGCAGGCGGTGCGGTATTCATGCTCCACCACCACATCTGCCTGAGCAAATCCAGCGTCCACATCTCCCCGCGAGTAATCACTTTCCTTCACCAGGTTGCCTTCAGCGGCCACCTTTTGGGCGCCCTCTGCAAGGGCGTCCCGCTCGTCGGAAACATGGTCCAGAACCTCATAGCCAGCCTTGATGGTGCGTACCGCGTCCCAGGCCTGGCAGGATGTCTCGGCCGCCACGGCCGCCACAACCTCGCCTTCGAACCGCAACTCTTCCGGAAAGAGCGCCCCTTTTGCAGAGGCGGCGTAGGGCCAATCATAGGCAGCATCGGCATCTTTGCCGCTTATCACGGCTTTTACGCCCGGCATGCTTGCCGCCTTGGAGATGTCCAGGCTGGTCAATTTCGCGTTGGCATGGGGCGATCCCAAAATCACGGCGTAGAGCATGCCGTGCAGCCTTACGTCAGATGGATAGACAGCCTCGCCGCAGACACGCTCCTTGGCATCCACGCGAGGGCGTGAGGTGGAAAGAACATTGGTATCCTTATAGGGAGCAGGCGCTTCCCCCTTGCCCGGCGTTGCAGGCAGGGGATGCTCGCCTTTGAAGTACATGCTTTCGGCCATGGCTTACCCCTTGCGCTTGGCCGCGTTTTCCACGGCGTTGAAGATATGTTCATAGGCGCCGCAGCGGCAGAGGTTACCGCTCATGCCACGGCGAATGGTCTCGCGATCAGGGGCCGGCGCCATCCGGAGCAGTCCTTCTGCAGCCATGACCTGCCCCGGCGTGCAGTAACCGCATTGAAAGGCGTCTTCCTCCATGAAGGCCTGTTGCGTGGGGCCGGGCTCCTCGCCTTCCATCAATCCTTCCACGGTCTCGATGGTCTTGCCCTGCGCCTCCACTGCCAACGTCAGGCAGGCATAGCGCGGTAAATCGTCAATGAGCACAGTGCAGGCGCCGCATTCTCCCCTTGCGCACCCTTCCTTGGTACCCACCAGGCCAAGCACGTCGCGCAATACATAGAGCAAGGTCCAGCGTGGCTCCACCAACACATTCGCATCCCTGCCGTTAATGTGCAGGGTGATGCGCGTTCCCTGGACAGGTTCCTCTATGGCAACCTCTTTTTTGTCAGGCTTTTCGGCCCTGGCCTGCAGGGCGCTTCCTACGGCCACCATGCCAACTGCCGAGGCACTCATGGATTTGATGAATCCCCTGCGAGAAATACCCTTTTGTCCGCAGCCACATTTGTTGCCAGTACTGCTCATGCGCCCTCCGGGTTATGTTTCTTTACGATCCGCTATCAACTTTCGAAAAGAAATTAGGATATTGATAAAAATAGGTTTGTCCGAAAAGGACTATAGCCTGGAGTACAGACTATCTTTTCCTGTTTTTGGGGGGAAATTGTCAATCCCCACCGAAAGCTGTAACAGGTCAAAATCGCGTGTCAGGAATGGGGATTTTTCGGGGTATTGCGCCTGCTGGCAACAGGAAGGGCGAGCCAGAGCATTCCCATAAGAAATTAGAATACAAGAAAAAACATCTTGCGCTCCATGAATGAGTTGTCTTCAGAGTCGAGAGCGACCTCCCCACCCCGGCATTTCTTCTCCCTTGCAAAAGGGCGTACGGCGTACGTGGAGCCTCGTGGCCAGGGTTGGGGTACTTGCAGGAGCCCTCGGACCCCAATCCCCAGGATCCAAGGTAAAAACCAGAACTTCTCAGGACAGCGGCAGTTGCTGCCTCTTTTTGGCTGCAATACGCATAAATTGCCGCAGAAACATTCCATGGGGCTTCACTTTTGGCGGCGTTCTATACGCTGGTGCGCATTTTTCCCGCCGTTTTGCATGCGTTGTGCTGCCCAGCTATATCGAGTAAGTATTCTCACGTTTGTTTTTTTGTGACATAATACCATAAAAACGGAGATTTCTCTTTCATGCCCTTGAACGAACGCATTATCAGTGAAGCAATCATCAGTGAGTATTTCGAGAAGTTCAAAAACTGCCTGGACCTGGACGTCGCTATTGTCGGCGGCGGCCCATCCGGCCTCACTGCAGCCTGGAAACTGGCCTCCAAGGGCCGCAAGGTCGCGCTCTTCGAACGCAAGCTTTCCATCGGCGGTGGTATGTGGGGCGGTGGCATGACCTTCAACTTCATCGTTGTGCAGGACAGCGCCAAATCCATCCTGGAAGAAGCCGGCGTGCCCCTGAAGCAATTCAAGGATGATTACTGGACATGCGACGCCGTTACCGCCACCACCACCCTGGCCTCCAAGGCCTGCCTAGCCGGCGCGCAAGTCTTCAACTGCATGAGTGTGGAAGACGTGGCCGTACGCGAGGAAGACGGGGTCAAACGCGTCACGGGTCTGGTCATCAACTCCTCCCCTGTGGAAATTGCCGGTCTGCACGTCGACCCCTTGGTCATTGATACAAAATACGTCATCGAAGCCACCGGCCATGCCGTGGAGCTTCTGCACACGCTCACGCGCAAAAACGACGTGCGGCTCAACACCCCCTCCGGCGGTATCGAGGGTGAAGAATCCATGTGGGCCGAAGTGGCCGAGTCCAATACAGTGCGCAATACCCAGGAAGTGTTCCCAGGCGTATGGGTTGCCGGCATGGCCGCCAACGCCAGCTTTGGTTCCTACCGCATGGGGCCAATATTCGGCGGCATGCTGCTGTCCGGTGTCAAGGTTGCCGAAGAAATCGACAAGCTGTTGGGATAAGCGCCCTCTTTTCTAAGGAGACATCGTGCTTGATCTGAGCGTATATCTTGTCACGGACCGCCCCTTGTGTATGGGGCGCGACCTTGAGGACGTAGTGGCCGCCGCAGTAAAAGGCGGGGCGACCCTGGTGCAGTTGCGAGAAAAAACGGCAAACACCCGCGATTTCGTGGAGCTGGCAAAACGCCTTCACGCCCTGCTGGCGCCACTGGGTGTGCCGCTGTTGATCAACGACCGCATAGACGTAGCGTTGGCGGCAGGTGTGGACGGTGTGCACATTGGGCAAAGCGATATGCCCTACGCCGACGCGCGCCGGTTGCTGGGAAAAGAGGCCATCATAGGCCTGACCATAGACACGGAAGAACAGCTGCTGGCGGCAGCCCCCCTGGATGTAGCCTATCTGGGTGTGGGGCCGGTGCACGCCACCAGCACAAAGCTGGACCATGCGCCCCCGTGGGGCATGGAAGGCATCGCCCGCGCGCGAACGCTTACAAAGCACCCCTTTGTGGCCATTGGCGCGGTAAATGTTGCCAACACCGCGGACATCATGGCCGCCGGGGCCGATGGGGTTGCCGTGGTTTCCGCGCTGTGCAGCGCACCCGACCCTGAAGCCGCTGCACAGGCCCTGCGCAAGGAAGTGGACGCAGGGCGCGCCCGAAGAACCTCAAAGGAGTAACCTTAATTATGGACGAAGGAAAACGCGCTGAAGAAAACAACCGGTCTGTCGACAACTGCACCATCAGCTGCCACATTCTGGACTCTGACAGCTCGCTCATCAGCCGGCTGCAGGCCCTTATCCGTCTTGCGGTAAAAGCCTTGGCCGTGCTGATGACCTTCGTTATTTTATGGGGAATTCTGGACGTGGTTTACATGCTCTACCTCCGTCTGACCACACCCCCATACTTTTTGTTGTCAATTCATGATATTCTAGCTACCTTCGGCGCGTTCATGGCGGTGCTCATCGCCATAGAAATCTTCGCCAACATCTCCATGTACCTTGAGCGCAACATGATCCACACCCGCCTGGTGCTGGCCACGGCGATCATGGCTGCTGCGCGAAAGGTCATTGTGCTTGATTTCAGCGAGATTGAACCGGAGTACATTTGGGCCATCGGCGCCGTCATTCTGGCGCTTGGTGGCTGTTACTGGCTGGTAAACTCAAGCGAGGGAAAAGACCCCTCAGGAAAGAAAAATCCTGCGGGATTGAAAAAATCCGCTTGACGAGAACACATTTTTCATGCAGAAGTCTCTTTCTTTGCACCGGAGGTCTGTATATCATGTTTGCGATTATTGAGACGGGCGGAAAACAATTCCGCGTACAAGAAGGCAATGAGATCGTGGTCGAGCGCCTGAATGCCGAACCCGGCAGTGAGCTGGCCATCGACAAGGTCCTGATGCTCGGCGGCAGTGATGTCACCGTTGGCGCTCCCTATGTGGAAAACGCCAAAGTCACCTGTGAAGTGGTCGAACACGGCCGCGGCAAGAAGATTGTTGTCTTCCACAAGTGGCGCCGCAACGATTCCCGCAAAAAGCAGGGACATCGCCAGGACTTTACCAAGCTGAAGGTCAAGGCCATCCAGGCGTAGTCGCCTGAACGGGCTTTTACCAAACCAGAGGAGTTTTCGTCATGGCTCATAAAAAAGCAGGCGGTAGTTCACGTAACGGCCGCGACAGTATAGGACAACGACGGGGCGTCAAGCGCTTCGGCGGGCAGCAGGTTCTGGCTGGTAACATTCTCGTGCGTCAGTTGGGCACCAAATGGCATCCCGGCAAAAACGTCGGCGTGGGCAAGGACTGGACTCTGTTCGCCCTCATCGATGGCACTGTCACCTTCGAAAAGTACACCCGCAAGAACAAGGTCCGCACCCGCGTTCACGTTCTTCCTGCCGAAGCCTAGGCTCGGCCCTAACGCCGCTTTGTGTTGCGGCGTTGCGTAGCAGCAAATTTTTCGCCCGTGTTTCCAGCACTACAATGGAAACACGGGCGTTTTGCATGCGGCGTATTTATCCCTTACAGCAAGGGGAGCAGCAATGCAGAAAAGCAGCCCGGCGGGACAATAACTCCCCCGTCCGGCGCATGTGTTTTGCCGAGGCGTCTGACGCAACGGCCCGGCTCATTTAGTCTGCTTGCTCTCTTCTTCCTCGGAAGCATAGTTAAGCTCCTGACGCTCGAGTTCCTTGGAACTCGGATTGGTCAAGGCTTCCGCGCTCTTGTGATTGAAGTTTGTGATGGTGAACCAATTGTCGTTGCGTACTGCGTACCTGCGGCGGTACCGCACAAGCGTATAGCCTTTTGGCGGCATGGTATGGCCTCGTTTTCCCCATGCTTTCCGCGGCGAAGGACCTTTGTCCTTCAGTGCGTTTCGGGGTGCAAGAAGCTACTCTCCCCCGGGGGGGTGCGTCAATCCGGATTTGCGGATAACAACAATTTTTCTCCCGGCTCGCGCACAATCCCCATTGCGGACCGGTGCGACCTTTGCCTTTTTCACGCAATACGAGTAGAGCGTTTTGCGTAACCTTTTGACCACAATGTGAACCCCCGAATATGCGATTCGTAGATCAGGCACAAATTACGGTTGCCGCCGGTAAAGGCGGGCATGGCTGCGTCTCTTTCAGACGCGAAAAATTCATCCCCAAAGGCGGCCCGGATGGCGGCGACGGGGGCAACGGCGGCGATGTCATCATCAAGGCCCAGCCCCGGATGCTGACGCTTTACGACCTGCGCGTAAAACGGAGCTATCAGGCGGAAAACGGGCAGCCCGGCCAAGGTCGGCAAAAATATGGCCGCAACGGGCGGGACATGATCATCGAAGTGCCGATGGGCACACTGGTCTATGAAGTCATCGAGCCGGCGTCAGCTGATGCAGACGCGGAAAACGAGAAGATCGATCCCGAAACCGGCTACCGTGTACAGCAGGGGGGGGACTATGTGGTCTACACCAGCGACGAGTACGAGGAAGAGGACATAGAAGAGTCCGTCAATGCCAGCGACCCCGACATGCACCTGCTGGCCGACCTGGACAGCGAAGACAGCGCTGCCATTGTTGCCAGAGGCGGACGGGGGGGCAAGGGCAACGAGCATTTCAAGTCCTCTACCATGCGCACCCCCCGCTTTGCCCAGCCGGGTGAAGCCGGAGAACGCCGGACCCTCCGGCTCGAGCTGAAAGTTCTGGCCGACGGCGGCTTGGTGGGCCTGCCCAATGCAGGCAAATCCACACTGATTTCAGCTATTTCAGCCGCACGTCCAAAAATTGCCCCCTATCCGTTCACGACGTTGAGCCCCAACCTGGGCGTGCTGCACAACGAAGTGGACGAACGCTTGATCCTGGCGGATATTCCCGGACTCATCGAGGGCGCCCACCTGGGTCAGGGGTTGGGGCACCGTTTTCTTAAACACGTGGAGCGCACGTCGTTCCTGGTGCATATCGCCAGCGTCGAGGAAATTGACCTTGACGATCCTTTGGCTGGTTTTGAAACCGTGGATCAGGAGCTGGCTGCTTATGAGCCGAAACTGCTCGAGAAGCAGCAACTGCGGGTCGTGAACAAAATAGACCTGCTGGACGAAGAAGAACTTGCAGCGTTAACCCGCCTCGTTGCCGACAAGGGCGTATACCTTATATCCGCTCTCAACGGTGATGGCCTGGATCCCCTTGTAAAGGCCATGTGGCGGCTGCGCACCACACCACTTTCCAGGAGCTGATTACAACATGCAGGAAGACAGCGCCGATTTGCATACTATCGCCGGGCAGCATGCCGGCGATTCGGACAGCAGTCTCGTGGACGACATGGTCAACCAAGAACGCGACGAAATCATCCGTAATGCACGACGGGTGCTCATCAAGGTCGGCAGCGCCGTGCTCACCAACGAGGACGGACTTAACAACGAGGTCGTAGAGGCCCTGGCTCGCCAAGTGGCGTCCCTGCACCGCAGGGGCGTTGAGGTGATCCTGGTCTCCTCCGGCGCTGTTGCCGCAGGCCGCGGCATGATCCGCTTTCAAGGCCTGGCCGACCTCCCCGAGGTGCGCGGCATTCCGGACCGGCAGGCAGCTTCCGCCATTGGGCAAAGCCGCCTGATGCACACCTACGACAAGGCGTTTGACGACCACGGCATCCTCACGGCCCAAATTCTGCTGACCAAGGACGATTTTCGCAGCAATCAGCGCTTTCTCAACGCATGCAACACCTTTGACGCCCTGCTCGCCTGGGGCGCCATCCCCATTGTCAATGAAAACGACACCATCGTTGTCCGCGAACTGGAATTTGGCGACAACGACAGCCTGGCCAGCCTGCTACTGAACCTGGTGGAGGCTGACCTGTTCGTAAACCTCACCTCGGCCGCGGGGGTATTTGATAAGAACCCCCTGGAGCATGATGACGCCGCACTGATCTGCTGCATCCATGACATAGACAACATGGACCTGCGCGCACTGTGCGCCGGCAAGACCTCCGTGGGATCGGGGGGCATGTTTTCCAAATTGCTTGCCGCCAGGCGTGCAGCCCAGCGCGGCGTCCCCACCCTGATACTTTCCGGCAAGGATATAGACGCCATCCACCGCGCTTTCAGCGGCGAACACCTGGGCACCTGGGTTCGGGCAACAGGCAAGCATGTTTCACGCCGCAAGTTTCGCCTTGCCTATAACCGCGAACCCGGCGGCGCTGTGCTGCTGGACGAAGGCGCCGTTCGCGCCCTTACCGAACGGGGCAAAAGTCTGCTGCCTGCCGGCATCAAAAGTGTAGAAGGAAATTTCGTCCGTGGCGCGCTGGTCCGTATTCTCAGCATGGACCGCACCACCCTTGGCGTAGGGCTCAGCAATTACAAGGCCGCCGACCTGAAGCGGATTGCCGGTAAAAAAAGTCTCGAAGCTGAAGACATCTTGGGCTATTGCTATCATGAAGCAATTCACCGTGATAACATGCTGCTTGACGCCGCCATCTGACAAAACTACTCGCCCCCAATAATCCATGCCAAAAAAACTCGTCAAAAAGTTCGTCAACTTCTTCATACGCTTCGGCCTTGTCGGACTTTGCCTAGTTTATGTGCTGTGGGGCATGGACTGGGGGCAGTTCGCCCAAGCCTTCAAGGCCTTCGGCATCTTCGCGCTTATAGTCAGTTTGATCTACAGCTTCGTGCCCTATATCCCGCTTTCATGGCGGCTTAATTTTCTTACCGAGGGGCAGGCAGGTTTTGTCAATGCGCTCAAGGCCAGTGTCTTTTGCATGGGCATCAACAACATGTTTCCAGCAAAGCTGGGGGAAGTGGCAAAAGCTTTTTATCTGCGCCGCAAAACCGGCATCAAGCTGGGGCACGGCCTGGGCCTCATATTCTGGGAGCGTTTCGCAGACCTCAACTGTTTGTTGCTTTTGGGACTCTTTACCGCAGCGTTCATGCGCAGCGGCATAGCCCTTGCCCCCCTGATTATCGTTGTAGGTGGATTATGGGGGTGCGTACTGCTGATCCGCCTGTTTCCCAACAGCACCAACATTTTCCTCAAATTCGTGCCGGGGCAGCGCCTGAAGCTGCTCTGCTCAGAAGTTTTCCTGCAACTCCAGGAACGAAAAAGCCGGCGCTTCGTGATCGGGGTCAGCTCGTATTCCCTTTTATTCTGGGCTGCCAATGTCAGCGTCAGCTTTCTTATTTTCTTTTGGGCCGCCAAAATGGATATTACCTATGCCCAGGGGCTGACGGTCTTTGTCGTGGCCACACTGGGTTTTGCCACGCCCTCTTCGCCCGGCGCCCTGGGCGTGGTGGAAGCTGCATTCGTCCTTTCTCTGGGGTGGTTTGGCATGCCCAAGCCGCAGGCCCTGGCCGTGGCGCTGGTTTTCCGCGTATCCACATTCGTGCCCCCCACTTTGGCCGCACTTTACGTTCTGGCGGAATCCGGCTTGTCCATGAAAGGCATTCGGGAGCATAGCGAAGAGGAAATCTGAAACACGGAAAAACAAGGAACAGACCATGCCAGCCATAGCAAACATCCTGAGTATTGCCGGATCCGATTCCGGCGGCGGCGCGGGTATCCAGGCCGATATCAAGACGATTTCCGCCCTTGGTGGCTTTGCAATGACCGTAATCACGGCGCTTACCGCGCAGAATGGTCTTGGCGTTGACGGCATCCATGCCCCAGATGCAGCCTTCGCAGCCCTGCAACTCGCCACTGTGCGCAAAGGCTTTCCCGTTCATGCCGCAAAAACAGGCATGCTTTTTTCCGCCCCCATCATTACGGCCATTGCCGACAACCTGCAGGACAAAGACTTTCCCCTGGTTGTCGACCCGGTCTGCGTCAGCCAAAGCGGACACCGTCTGCTCGAAGAATCCGCCGTGGAAGCCATGAAGGATACAATTCTTCCCCTTGCCGATCTTTTGACCCCGAACCTGCCTGAAGCCGAGCTTTTGGCGGACATGAAGATACCCAACGAATCCGCCATCCCAGACGCCATGGAACGGCTGCTGGCCCTTGGACCCAAGGCCGTGCTGCTCAAGGGAGGACATGTTCAGGGCGCAACCAAAGCCACTGACTGGCTGGCTGTGCCGGGCAAGACCCCCGAGGCCCTGACATTGCCATGGCTGGAGACCCCCCACACCCACGGTACGGGGTGCACCCTTTCCGCAGCCATTGCCACCGGCCTGGGGCAGGAGCTCTCCCTGCGCGATGCGGTACAACGCGCCAGAAGGTACCTGCACGCCTGTCTGGAACGCGGCTACGCCCCTGGCGAAGGATTCGGCCCTCCGTATCATATGGCCGTGTGCAACTGCCGGGAAATCTGATTCAGGTAAAAGGGGCACGGCCTTGCCCCCCTGTCCCCAGGCGCTGCATCCCGGATTCATTCACGGATTCATTCCTGTATTTTACGCAGCTTTTACCTGGAGCACTTGCACTGCGTCGCGCTTTGGGACATTCTTAAAGCGCTATGTCGGATTCACCTCTTGTTTCTCCTCAAGGGCAATGCTGTGATACGAAATGGCTGACGCCCCCACCCAGCAAGCCGCTTTCCTGCCAGGAAGTGAGCGCTCTGCCTGCGCCCCCAGACTTTGAGGCCTGTCGCCAGCTTTGGGAGCGCTACGCCATGCCGGAACATATCCGCCAGCACAGCCTGCTGGTGGCCATCATCGCCCAAGACATGGCGCTGGAAGCACAACATAAAGGATTGTTCGATTGCGTGCAGACAGTGACGGCATCTGCCCTGCTGCATGACATTGCAAAGCTGTATTCCATTAAGTACGGGTGCAACCATGCCCAGTTGGGCGGCGTGTGGACTCTGGAGGAGACCGGGAACCCGGCCATAGCGCAGGGCGTGTTGCACCATGTTTTCTGGCCCTGGGAACTGGACCCGGACACGTATTTTCTGCCGCTTACCGTGATATATGCTGACAAGCGTGTGCAGCACGACCGCATCGTCAGCATTGGGGACCGCTTCGAAGACCTCTTCGAGCGCTATGCCATAAACGACTACATCAGGGGGCGCATCGAGTTGTCCCTGCAACAGGCCATGGACCTGGAGCGCGCCCTGAGCAACTGCTTGGGAATAGAACTGCATGCGCGTACTTTTGATAGCCGGCGGCTGGTCCACAGAACGTGAGGTATCCCTTTCCGGTTCTCTGGGCGTGGAAGCATCCCTGATCCGATTGGGGCACGAAGTTATCCGCCTGGACCCCCGCGACCGTTTCGACCAACTCGCCACCGAAGCAAAAGGGTGTGATTTTGCATTTATTCTAATGCACGGCAGCCCAGGGGAAGATGGCCTCATCCAGGCAGTCCTCGAAGCGGCCGACATTCCATTTCAAGGGGCGGGATGCAGCGGCTCCTACCTGGCGTTGCACAAGGCGGCCTCCAAACAAATTTTCCGCATGGCCGGACTCCCCACACCGGATTGGGAATTTTTGCCCACCCCTCCGGATGCGCAGTGGAAGCCCAAGTTGCCCTACCCTATTTTCGTCAAGGACAATACGGGCGGCTCCAGTCTGGATATGGCCCTTGCCAACGACGAAGCAACCTTGCGCAACGGTATGGACATCCTGTTCAAACGAGGTGGCGAAGTTCTGCTGGAACGCTCCCTGAAGGGTGTCGAGCTGACATGCGGCGTGGTTGGAGATGCTGCGCTCCCCCCAATCCTCATCCGCCCCCTGCGCTCTGAAGCGTTTTTCGACTATCAGAGCAAATACGAATCCGGGGGCGCCGAGGAGATTTGCCCTGCCCCTGTTTCCAAAGCGCTCTATGCGCAACTGCAAGAGCAGGCGCTGGCCGCACACAACGCATTGGGGCTTACAGGCTGCAGCCGCGCAGATTTCATTCTGGAAGATGAAACCCTCTGGCTCCTCGAAGTCAACACCATTCCGGGCATGACGCCCACCAGCCTGTTGCCGCAGTCCGCCGCTGCAGCAGGCATGGATTTCGATGCGCTCATCAACCGGCTCATTGAACTTGGCATGGAGGAGCAAACGAAACGGGCCAAGGCATGAAAAGCCTGCGCCACTCGCCGCTCTCTCTTTTGCAGCGCCTGCTTTTAACTGTGTATGACGCCGGACACCACCTGGCGCTGCCGGCTTTGCGCCTCAAAAAACACCTTGCCAGCTCCGGCAAGGCTCCGGACAAAGGCGGCGCCAGTCGGCTGGACAAGGGATTGGAGCGCAGGGCTGTGCCCGCCGATTGGGGAAAGTGGCACGTTGCTGCGCAAGAAAGCGCCCCCCCTGCTCGTCCTTTGCCCTTGTATGCCGACCATTGGCACGATGTCTGGATCCATGCGGCGTCCGGGGGCGAAGCGTATCTTACCTGGGAGCTGATCAAACAATACGGCGCACCCTCCGCTGCCAGTGCACAAACTGATTCGGTTGCGCCCATCTCCGTGCTGACAACAAGTTGCACGGACCAGGGGCTGGACGTACTGCGTGAAGCAACAGCCTGGGAGGAAAAGGAATCCCCACGGATCTCCTGCACCGCAGACTATTTTCCCTTTGACGCGCCATCCTTGATGCACCGTGCGCTCTCGCAGACATTGCCAAAGGTTGTAGTGCTGCTGGAAACCGAACTGTGGCCGGGTCTGCTGGCAGCCTGCGCCGATGAACAGGTGCCGGTATTGCTGGTCAACGCGCGCATGAGCACACGGAGTCTGTCCCATTACCTGCTTATCAAGGATTTTCTCCGCAGGGTCGCGCCTCAACGAATTTTGGCCATATCCGATGACGATGCCGGACGTTTTGCCGCACTTTTCGGGGAAGAGCGTGTTGGCGTGATGCACAATATCAAGTTCGACCGCTTCACCGCGCCCCAGGCTCCCGCGTTTGTGGACAGCCCCATTGCCACGGTGTTTAAGCCTCGCACTTCATTATGCGTGATGGGTTCGGTACGTGAACAAGAAGAACCCGATGTGGCCCTGGCCATACGGGAGTTGCACGCCGCACGCCCCAAAACCTGCATCGCACTCTGCCCCCGCCACATGCACCGTGTGGAAGCCTGGAGCAAACGTCTCGACGCTGCCGGCGTTCCCTGGGTGCTGCGCTCGGAGGTGAACGAACCGGTACACCCCGGGGTGACCGTGCTTTGGGATGCCTTCGGCGAGTTGAATGCGGTGTATGCGCAGGCGCGTGCCGCATTTGTGGGTGGAAGCCTTGCCCCTCTCGGGGGGCAGAATTTTCTTGAACCCCTTGCCGCCGGCATTGCGCCCTGCATTGGCCCATACTGGAAAAATTTTGCCTGGGTGGGGCAGGAAATCATCGACCAGGGGCTGGTGCGGGTGGTGCGCGACGGACACGAGCTTGCTGCGTCTCTGGTGAAATACCTGCAGCGCCCAATACCACAAACAAAAGTGCAGGAACGTTTTCAAAACTACCTGGCCGAACGCCAGGGAGGCACCCGCCAGGCCTGGGATTTGATCCGGGAATATTTGTAGCGGAATGACAGCAGGTCAAAGAAGAAAACCCCGCAAGAACGGGGTTTTCTTTGCTTTTACAGCAACTATTCCATGTTCCTGAGCTGCTCCCACCACATGCGAAAATCCATGAGCTGGTCG
The DNA here is from genome assembly GCF_055388615.1 of Desulfovibrio biadhensis. NCBI lineage: Bacteria > Pseudomonadati > Thermodesulfobacteriota > Desulfovibrionia > Desulfovibrionales > Desulfovibrionaceae > Desulfovibrio > Desulfovibrio biadhensis. The sequence goes on along the minus strand of NZ_AP042477.1, from coordinate 2,512,243 downwards.
GCAGCTTCCTGGCTTTGACACTTGACGTGCATTGCCCTGATGCCTTCATCGAATTCTGCATCGGTGAAGGAGAGATTCTCGCGTTGGAGTATTGCTTCGCGCCCTTCCCTGCCAGACGCACGATAGAATTCCTTACGCAAATCCGTATCAGTGGCAATGCGCTGAAAAAGTTTTTGTACATTGGCCATAGGCATAAAAAGACTCCTTTTCTCTTGTAGTTATAGTAATGTCATGATTTTTGGCAGGAGGGGCAATAGACACTTGTTCGGCCCGCAACGGTACCCTTTTGCAGCAGCTTGCCGCATGCAAGACAGGGTTGCCCGGCTCTGCCATAGACACGAAAACAATTCTGAAAGGCGCCCGCATCGCCATTGGCGTTACGGTAGTCGCGTATGGAACTGCCGCAGGCGCCTATGGCCTCTTCCAGCACGTCACGCAGTGCGGCGTGCAGCCGCATGAGCCGCGGTCTGGAAAGGCGATCGGCCCGTGCGGTGGGGCGTATACCCGCACGGAAAAGAGACTCGTCAGCATAAATATTCCCTATGCCGGCAATGACATGCTGGTCCAGAAGCAGCGCCTTGATTCTGGCTGAACGCCCTTTGATCAAGCGGACAAAGGCTGCGGCATCAAGCTCCAGGGGTTCAGGCCCAAGGGTCGCGTAGAAAGGCCATTCCTCCAGTTCTGCCGCGGTGAATGCCTGCATGGAGCCGAACCTGCGGACATCATGGAACACAAGCACTGCCGGCGGAGCAGGCTGCAGATGCAGCACAACATGGGTATGGCGATCCGGCTGCCAGGTTTCCTCTTGCGGTAAATGCATGCGCCCCGTCATGCGTAAATGTACGGCCAGGACGTAAGCGGCGCCACCCTTTTGCGCAAGGTCAAGCATGAGGAGTTTGCCGCGGCGGCGGACGCCAGAGATGCAGGCCCCTTCCACTCTGGCGACGAAAAGCTCACTGCCCTGTGGCAGGGCGCGCGCCCCAGGCACATCCACACGGATAATGCAAGCGCCATTCACGGCGGCGCGCAGATTTCGTGCAATGGTTTCTACTTCGGGTAGTTCGGGCATACGTTTATATTGCATGCCCTAAGGTCTAAGTCACGCATGATTTCCGGGGATATGTCGACTAGTTGCCTTTTTTCTGCGCCACGATGGCTTCAACCTGCCGGCGCAGCTGATCCCGAACAACAGGTTTTGCAAGGTACCCGTTCATTCCGGCTTCCAAAAAGCGTTCCTTTTCACCGGCCATGGCATAGGCAGTCATGGCGATGATGGGGACAGCTTTTTTGTCATCGCCAGCTTCGCCATTTCTTATGCAGCGGGTGGCTCTTACCCCATCCATGACGGGCAATTGAATGTCCATAAGCACCACGTCGAAAGGCTCCTTGCGCAACAATCCGAGAGCCTCCTCGCCATTGCCGGCAGCAACGACCTTACACCCCATTTTCTCCAACTGTCTCTTGGCCGCAAAACTGCTGACAACATCATCTTCCACAAGCAAAACATTGCAGAAGCAGGTGCCCCCGCAAAAACTGTCCTCGGTAACAGTATCAGGCTGGTCTGGAGTTTCCCCGAGGCCGAAGGGCAAGGTAAACTGAAATTCTGTTCCTTTGCCGGGGGTGCTGGAGACGCTCACCTCGCCTCCCAGGAGCTTAACAAGCTGCTTCACAATGGCCAAGCCAAGCCCCGCGCCCTGGTGTTTTCGCGTCAGGCCGTCATCCACCTGGGTAAAGGCTTCGAAAAGCGTACCGAGTTTGGCTTCGTTGATGCCAATCCCAGAATCTTTCACAGTGAACAACACTTGGGTTTTTTCACCTTGCCGTGCGCTCTGCACTTTCGCGCTCACATCAATGAAGCCTTCTTCAGTGAACTTGATCGCATTACCGACAAGATTATTAAAAATTTGTTGTAGTCTGGCGGAGTCGCCCAAAAGCAGTGACGGAACGCCTTCTTCCACTGAGAAGCGCAAATCAATGCCTTTTTGTTCACAGCTTGGGCGAAAAAGCTGATCCACAAGCAGAAAAAGCTTGTCCACGCCAAAGGGGCGGACAAGCACCTCCATTTTTCCGGCTTCCACCTTGGAGAGATCAAGGATATCGGAAAGCAGGTTCGTCAACCGCTTGGATGTGACAATCGCCATTTCAACGTATTCCCGCTGCTCCGCATTCAGTGACGTGGTTTGCAGCAGCTGATGCATCCCCATGATGCCATTCAAGGGGGTGCGCAACTCATGGCTCATATTTGCAAGAAACAGAGATTTTGCCCTGCTCGCGGCTTCGGCCTGCTCTTTGGCGTTCTCCAATGCCTCTTCGGCATGCTTGCGCTCTGTCACATCAGTCGCAAAACCTTCGAAATATTCAATTTCACCAGCGGCATTACGCACAGTCCGCAGTGTCGTGGAAATCCAGATATTTTTTCCGTCGCGCCTTTTGCGGCACAACTCTACATCCCGTACAACACCTTTTTCTTCCTGCAGCTTGAGCAGGCGCAGACGTTCTTCGGGATACACATACGTCTGTTCGCCGATCTCCTTTACTTCCTCAATCATCTGTTCCGGACTGTCATATCCGCAAATCGCCGCGTGGTGTTTATTGACGCTCAAATAACGCCCTGAAGGGGAAGAACGAAATATTCCCACAGGGGCGTTTTCATATAGCGTGCGGTATCTCCTTTCGCTCTCCGCCAAGGCGTTTCGCGCACTTTCCTCGGTGGTGACGTCTCTTCCAGCGCCAACAGTGCCAATCAGCGTGCCCTGGGAATCGTAAAAAGGCGCCTTGTGAACTTCGAGGGCCAGGTATTCTCCCCGCACCAGGCCATCCTCAAGAAAACGCCCCGGCTGGAGAGTGGACAATGTCACCACGTCGGAGTCCACACAAATTTCGCCAAACGTGTGGATGTGGCCAGTCTCCCGCTCGCGCGTGGTAAAGAACAGGTCTGTTTTGCCTATGGGTTCGTCCGTATCCTTTGCCTTCAGCAAAACATCACAAAGGGCCCGATTGGCGAACAGGTATCGGCCATCAAGGTCTTTAGCCCAAATCAAATCAGGAAGGTTATCCGCCATGCCGCGTTGCAGACGGGTGAGGTCCTTGAGTTCCTTCTCCGCCTCCTTTCGTTTTGTGATGTCCATGGCCGTACCGCACAGACGAACGCCCCCAGTCACAGCATCAACATAGGGCTGACCACGGTAGAGAAGAGTTTTCTCCTTGCCGCTGGGTACTTTTCTGCGGACCTCAATTTCATAGGGAACCCCTTCCATGGCCCGGCTGATCGCCTCGCTCAAGTGTGCTGCATCATCAAGATCGTACAGCCCTAATTGATCCTTATAATGTGGAGGAGGTTGCGTAGGGTCCAACTCTAAGATGGCGTACAGATTCCTGGACCACGTGAGAACATTGTTTTCAATATCCCACTCCCAGTCGCCCATCTCCGCTATTCGCTGCGCCTCGGCCAGTCGCTCCAGGGTGTGTTCAAGCTGCCGCTCGGCTTGCCGGCGTTCGCTGACATCTTCCAGTGTCGCAATGACCTCTGTTGGATTGCAGCCAGGGTGCACCGGATTGAACACAACGCGCAGATGGGTCGCCTTTCCGCCCGTAATGGAGACATATTCGTCATCGTAGGAAGAGGGCTCTCCGGCAAGGGCTTTCTGGATGCAGCAGCGCATTTCCGGGGTGCTTTGAAGTCGTGTGTTGAACCCTATGAGCTGTTCACGGGGGGCGCCCATCAACTCTTCAAACTTTGTATTGCAATCAAGAATAGCCCCCTCCTCATTGAAAAGAATCAGGCCAAGGGGAGACTTATCAAAAATAACCTTGTAGTGATTATCGCCCAACACGGGATTGGAGGCAGGGCTAGCCGGCTGTTGCGCCACCTCATTTTCCAAGGCGGCAATGCGCTCTTTGGCCGCGCTGAGTTCGTCGAGAAGTTGTTCTCTGGTCTTAGGCGATTCGTTCGCCATATGCCCCCCTGAGAAACTGAAAAAAAAATAACTGCTGATTTTTATCTTGTTTATAGCACGAAAATCACTCTAGCGTCCAGGTCCACAAATCATGGCGCTTAAATATCCTGAGAAGCGTTCTGGATGGCAGTTGCCAAAGCTTCGGCTTTTGTGGAGCCCACAAGGATGCGCTTGCCCCCCTGCATATGCAGCATAACACCGCGGTTACCACGGATGGTGAACGCCCGCGAACCATCCATGCCCCTGCGCATCCCCCACCCCAGATAGGTTTTGAGAGGTGTGTAGGTCACCGCTTCGGCGTTTTCGATTTTCTCAAGGGGAAAATTCCATACAAACAGCGGTATGAAGCCGAAGACTATATGCAGTTTTTGCCCTTGGATGCTGACGGTCAATGGCAAAAAGAAGAGCACGATAAAAAGGCCGATGCCTGCGGGAAGCACCGTAGGCCACAGGGGCTGCCCCTGAAAAAATATGAGCCACAAAGGAAAACCGCTGATGGCGAGCAACACACCCCAGACCCAAAAATACGGGTGTTGCACTTCTTTGTAGGGACTACTGGTCATAATTCCAACATTCCTCCAACATACCGAGTACAAAAGCCGGATCTTCTCATTGGTCCTTTTTCAGAGACAATGAAAATCCCAGACGATACCCATTACGCAAAATGACAAGCGGCAGATCCTTGCCTTGCTTGCCAGCTTTGGCCCCTGCAAGGTGCAGGTCGCCCAAAGATTCCACAGGCGCGCCTCCGGCTTCGACAATGGCATCGCCCGGCCGCAGGTCCATGCGCGCGGCTATGGAGCCTGCAGCCACTTCCTGCACCACAACGCGCCCCGCGCCCTTGTCCCAGACCAGGGTCATACCCAGGCGGCTCTTGTGTGATTCCGGGCAATGGAAAAAAACATCTCCCAATTCCGGAGCAGGTGCATCGCCCCCTCTCCATGGCATCACAAGCAACACCTTTGCGCCTGGATCATACTGCTGCAGGCGGTAAACAATGCCCCAGCCATTTTCCACATGGCCAGACCCTGCCAGGATGGCAACGGGCCTGCCAAAGGTCTGCCGGGCCATGGCGGCGCGTTGGGCCATGGCGCTGTCCCAAAGGGATTGGACCATGAAAAACTGTTCGAGTCGTTGTTTCTGCTTTTTCGCGTCTGAAGCAGCACCCCCCATCATATCCTGGTGCATGGAAAATATCTGCGCCAGGCTCTCTTTCTGCGCATCCAACGGGGGCACTATCGCATCCGGCAACCAGGCGCGCTGCTTTTTGCTCAGCCCTTTGTTGCCCTTGGTACGAAACGCCATGACAACCTGACGCGGCACATTCAGCGGAACCAGCGGCATACCGGCCTTAAGCGCCGCTTCCAGAGCGGGCGCATACAGCGCAAAAGGGTACCCCCAGACATCTTTCCAACGCACGGTGCGCTCCAGTGCGCCAAGGTCGGCCGCCGCAGCCTTGGGGTCACGATTCAGGCCCTGCAGCTCCGGTTCCAGGTCGGCGCTGAGCATCTCAAGACCAAGAACCCAGTCACGGTCGCCAGACGCCAGCAAACGCAGCAATCTGGCCTGCACCAGGTGGTCGCAGGCCACGTTGTGCCCCTCGCCCAGTAACACGTATTGACAGTCTTTGGATTGTGCGACGAAAGCAGCGTCAGACAGCGGTGTGAGCACGCCATCTTGCAGGGCGTACAATTCTCCAGAGGCCTTCTCGCCGGGAAATGCTCCCATGCTCCCCTTTGTGCCATCGGGCATGCCTGCGGTTCGGGATACATCCTTGGGCGAACACCCCGCAGCCAGAAAAAGAAAAAGGCCGGCCACAAGAAGCAGCCGGCCCATACGTTTCATGTTAGTCCCACTTCCTTTTATCTTCGATGGGCCGGATCTGGGGCGGCAGAATACCAGGCTCCAGAACCTTCAACGTCGGACGCAGCTTGATCTTTTCGCGGAAGGTGTGCAGCAGTTCGTCTTCACGCTTGAAGTTGCTGGCCTCCACGTAGAGGACCATCTCATCGATGCCGCCGGGGTTGGTGACTTCGATCTGCCAGCGCTTGACCTCTTCGAACCGGGCCATGACCTGCTCAACCTGATGGGGGTAGACAAACATGCCCTTGATGCGGGCAGTGGTGTCCACGCGACCGACGATATTGCCAAGTCGGGGGCTTGTACGCCCGCAGGCGCAAGGCTCGCGATCTATGTAGGAGAGGTCGCCCGTCGCCAGACGGATCAGCGGGTAAGTCTTATTGAAAGCCGTCACCACGATCTCGCCCACTTCGCCGTCCTTCAGGGGGATGCCGGTATCCGGGTGGCAAATCTCCACAAAGGCGCGGTTGGCAACGTGCAGGCCATTCTTGTGGTAACATTCGTAGCCGATGCACCCCACGTCTGCAGTGCCGTAGCCCTGGCGCATGATCAGGTCGAATTTCTTTTCCAGGGTGGAGCGCATTTTTTCGGAAAATTTCTCGCCCGTAACAAATGCGACTTCCACGTAGAGATCCCGGCGCAGGTTCAGGCCGGATTCTTCAGCCTTCTGGGCAAGGTGCATCAGGTAGCTGGGCGTGCCAACGTACCCTGTGACGCGCAGCTTCTGCATGATCTCGAGCTGCGTGCCCGTGTTGCCAGGGCCCACGGGTATCACTGCACAGCCAAGATTCCGCAGAGGCTCTTCAAACATCAGGCCGGCAGGAGTAAGGTGGTAATTGAAGGTAATCTGCGCCAGATCTCCGGAACGGAATCCGGCAGCGTAAAACCCCTCAGTCCACCCCCAGTAATCGTCGCTGCGGTCTTCAGGATCAAAGATGGGGCCGGGAGAAAGAAAAATACGCTTGAGTTCCCCGAGATCCTTTGTCAGCAGCCCGCCAAGACGGGGGCCGATGGATTGCAGGAAAATCAGTTCCTTCTTCTTGAGAATGGGAATGTGCTTCAGGTCGGACAAGGTCTTGAACTTGTCCACCGAAAACTGAGCGCGGTCAAAACGCTTTTTCACATCCTCTGAATAGCGGTAGGCGTAATTCAGCAACTCTTTGAGCTGAATCAGATAAAATTGTCTGCGCTCGCTGTCATCAAGCACTTCACGTCGGCTGTAAATGCCCTCAGTGCGGTCTTTCCGGGTCATATTTCTGCTCCGTTGGTGTCGTCAGGCCACTATTCGGCTGCATAAAGGGAGATGGGTATTTTAGGCATGCGCAACGAAAAAAGCAAGATTTTTTTGAATTACCCTGCTTTTTCAGGGCATTAGAAAGCGATCAAACTTTGGCGGCAAAATGGATTTTTGAACCCTCTATCACCATACCTTGTGGAAAAGGTCATCCTTTACAAGCGCCTGTACATCTACAGGGCGAGAGAAATAGTATCCCTGCGCATATTCACACCCTAAAGATTTGATGGTCTCGAGCTGTTCACTGGTTTCCACACCTTCGGCAATGACCTCCAGCCCCAGATTATGGGCAAGGGCGATGATGGTGCGTACAATCTCCAGATTTTCACCACTGGCAAAGATGCTGCTGACAAAACTGCGGTCAATCTTCAGCATGTCCACAGGAAAACGGTGCAAATAAGAAAGCGAGGAATAGCCTGTGCCGAAATCGTCAATAGAAACGTGCACGTTCAGGCTCTTCAAACGGTAGAGCATTTCTGTGGCGGCTGCGGCGTCCTCCATGATCGCGCTTTCGGTGATCTCCAGCTTGAGACAGTTGGGGTCAAAGCCGGTTTCATTGAGCACCTGGCTCACATGCTCAAAAATATCTTCATGGGCGAACTGCTTGCCGGAAAGGTTTACGCTGAGCATCAGGCAGTTATCCAGGCCGCTTTCCTTATACATACGCTGCATGGTGGTGCAGGCTTCATGCAGCACCCATTGGCCAATGGGGATGATCAACCCGGACTCCTCCGCCTCGGGGATGAACTCGGCAGGACTGACCATACCCCGCGTGGGGTGATTCCAGCGGACCAAGGCTTCAAAACCCTGCACAGCACCAGAGGCGATGTCCACAATAGGTTGATAATGCAGCAGATACTCGCCGCGTTTAAGGGCCTGGCGCATATCCGTGACCAAGGCCAGCAGGCTTTTGGCCTTGAGGTGCATCTCGGTATCAAACACTTCGTAGCGGGCCTTGCCGCGCTGCTTTGCCCTGTGCAGGGCGGTATCCGCGTCGCGTAAAAGATCCTCGCCCCGCTCATAATCCATGGCACTGAGCGCAATGCCGATGCTGGATGTGCTGACGAGCTCGTTGCCCTCCAGAACAAAAGGATGGCGCACAAGCCCGAGAATGCGCGTGGCAAGATCGGTTACATCTTCCAGAGAACCCATGTTCTCGTACAGGATGGCGAACTCGTCGCCCCCGAGCCTGACAAGAAGATCGTCATCACTGATGCTGGAACGCAGCCGTTCAGCCAGCTCAATGATGAGTTTGTCCCCTATGTCGTGCCCCAGACTCTCGTTGACCAGGTTGAAACGGTCCAGGTCCATGAGCATGACGGCAAAGGAATAATCCATGTCGCTCTTGGCGCGCTCAACACATTTGCCAAGTTTGTCCAGCAGATAGATACGATTGGGCAAGTCAGTCAGCGAGTCATGGAAGGCGTGGTACAAGACCTGCTCTTCTGCTCGCTTGCGGTCCGTAATATCTGAAAGCGAGACTACATTGCCCGCCACGCCGGGAATGTTGCTTTCAATGAGGGCCACATATCGCATGTCCCCTGCCGCCCCCTGAAAACGAAATTCCTTTTTCGACGTATCTGCAGGGCGGTCTTCGCGCAAAGCTTCGTGTATGGCGAATACAGCATCCCGGTCTTCCGGATGAAAGAAATCAAGCAATGAACGCTCTTTCCCGAGGGACTCCATGGTCACGCCCGCCAGGCTCTCGAATCCTGTATTTATCAGCTCTATGGTGTAGTCGGCCGTGATCATCGCCATGGCTGTGCCAGTGTTTTCAAAGATGGCGCGGTATTGTTCCTCCGATTCCACAAGCCGCTGTTGCGCTTGCTTGTAGATCACCACCCTGGCCAGGGTATCGGCCACAGCCTGCAAAAAACCTCGCTCCTTGTCGTCTGGTCTGTGCCCTTCCTTGATATAGACAAGGATCACGCCAAGCAGTCGGTCATCGTAACGAATGGGCACACAAAAATGGCTTCTGGCGCCAGCCGCCTCTTGTGGTTCGTCAAAAGCCCCTGCATCCTCTGCCGCGTCTCCATACATGACACAATGGTGTGTCCCCTCATTCAGGCAAGTGGAAAGCTGGTCCTCAGGAATATTGCGACAACTGGCGGGACGCAGGTGTTGCGTTTCACCGTCAACCAGAAAAATGCAGCCGCTGGGCTGGAAGGAAAAGGAGGTTACCGAGAGGATATGCTCAAGGGTTTCATCCATCAGGCCCTCAAGGTCCGCGGTATCGAGGGAGCTGCGAAGCAGGGCGGCAATGACCGTCTGGATATCGAAATCCCGGCGTATTTCATGCTGCGCGTCCTCAAGTTCTCTGGTGCGCTTTTGCACCATTTCCTCGAGATTGCCGGCATAAAGGCGTATCTGTCTTTCCTGGGTCTTGAGCGTCAGGTGGGTTTTGACCCGCGCAAGCATCTCCCTGGAATCAAAAGGCTTGGAAATATAATCGACACCGCCGACCTCAAGCCCCTTGGTCTTGACCTCGGAATCGCTGAGCGCGGAAAGAAAAATAACGGGAACATCTTTTGTCTCGTCATTTTCCTTGAGGAAGTGGCAGGTTTCGAGCCCGTCCATGCCAGGCATCATGATGTCCAGCAATATCAAGTCCGGCTTGGTCTGCTCGGCTTTTTCCAGAGCGCTTTTGCCGTCCGGAGCCTCAATGACGGTGTAGCCTCCCTTGCGCAGATGCGCCCCAAGAAGCTTCAAGTTGACCGGCTCATCATCAACGATGAGAACCTTTTGCTCACGCTTTTCGTCCAGACTGCTCAGTAGCTGCATTTTCTGAAGTACCAGAAGGCTGGCGCCATTGTTTTCCTGCTGTGGCGCTCGTTTGGACAATACACTCCTTACATCGCCAAACTAGTCTATGCGCGGGATGTTTATTTTCGTCAAGTGCGTTAGTTTTTTCTATTTCGCTGTATGCACCATACGCGATCCTACACCACACCTCCATAAGTCGCTGAATTCATGTTTGTAAAAGGTTTTTTCCATTTTTTGAAGAGTTTTTTCAAATCAGGTCAAACGATTTCCATAAGGAACCTGAATGGTAGAAAAATTTTTTTCTTTATTCACAATGTGTTTCGAAAGTCATGCGATCATGTGTCAGCCATATTGCAGTTTTATGTGAAAAAGACCACAAACATTGACATTGCCAGCCCCCTGTGCAAGTGATTTCGACATCGAAGTTTCGATGGCAAAATCGAGACAAAGATGACCAGCTTTTACAGCGGCCTGGCGCTACATGCGCTAGTTAGTTCATTAATACACAAGGCAGGGGCGTTTCAGCGCAATCCGGGAAAACGCAAATTGGTTTATTTCCCTTGCGCAACAGGTTTCCTTGGCAGAGGAACCTGAAGATCACCGTCGGGCAGGATGGCAGTCCTCCTGGCGGTCGCTTTATGAAACGCTGATGAAAATGAACGTTCCAGATAAGTGCAGGGACTCGCAAGCAACGAATGCATCCTTAAAGATAGAATACTGATCTACTCAGTCTATTCTGCGTAACGTATTTCGCAAAAAACATGAATGCGCCACTATTGGCACTACAATTGTTCTGGTCATTCATGTGGTTATAGCCTCTTGGCTACGGCGGCGTTCAGCGTTCCAATAAACCACAACCCATAAAAGAAGGGACCGCACCTTGCAAAAGCGTTATCTTCCCATCACGGTATGCGTTGTGATCCTGGCCATCGTGGCAATTGTAGGCTACTTGCGGCCTGCTGCCACAGAGGAGATGCCGCGACGCATTCTCTTCGATTCCAGCGGCGGCAAGGTGATCTTCACGCATTTGGATCACGAAGAAAAGTACGTCCAAAACTGCGCTACTTGTCACCACGAAAGTCAGGACCCCGGCCCCAAACCAGTCGAATGCGGCAAGTGCCACCCCCGCGAGTTCACTCCTGAATACATTGCCGACCACTCCACCTGGTTCACCTCTGATCAGCAATGCGCACGTTGCCACCACGCCGAATTCACGGGCATGGTTTACAACCACGATGAGCACGCGGAACTCTACACTTCCGGTTGCACCGACTGTCACCATGACACGGACATCGAACCTGCGCCCACAAATTGTGGCGAATGCCACATGGACACTGGCGACGATGCAATGCCCAGCTTCAAGGACGCTGCACACGAGCGCTGCATGACCTGCCACCAGGATGTCTTCGATGAAGGCCTGGCCGGCTGCAAGTTCTGCCACCAGACCCTCGAGGCTGGGCAGGGCGACACCATGCCAGCGACGACGTCCTGCACCGAATGCCATGAGAAGAGCATCAGCCAGCTCATTCCCACTCGGATGAACGCGTTCCATGAGAGCTGCTTCGGCTGCCACGACGAGAAGCAGGCAGGTCCCACGGAAGCAGAGTGCAACCACTGCCATATGCCGAGATAAGCCATGACGAAAACGAGTTTTTCCCTGGACGTACAAGCCCAAGGTGATGTCCTGCGCTGCAGTGAGCCAGCGCAAGTGGTCGTGCCTTTAAGCGGCCACTCTACGAAAACAGTGAAGAAAAAGACCGAGGTGGCTCCAGGCACACTGGTGGCTGACCATCCCGGCAAAAATACGGGCGATGCGCATGCCCCCATTGCTGGTGTCGTTGCAGACATCAACGCCAATGGCGTGACCATCAAAGCCCAGGAAGTCGAAGCCGCATCGGAACCGGTCAAGACCGACGGTCTCTCCGGCGACGAACTCAAGGCCGCGCTGAAGGCGTTGGGCGTGGATACTCTACCCTACCTGAAAGCATCCACCCTGGTAGTAAACGCTTTGAACCCCGAACCCGGCGTGGCCATCGCCTCCTGGTTGCTGGCCAACAAGAACGCCGAGGTTGCCAAAGGCGTCGCCGCGATCAAGGCGCTCACGGGTGCCGGAGACTGCAAGCTGGTCAGCGCGCAGGGTTCCTCTGCCGCCCTTGAAGGCTGCAGCGTAACCCAGGTGCCCGCCGTATACCCCAACAGCGTCCACGCCCTGGTCATAAAGGCCGCCACGGGCAAGGAAATGCCTGACGACGTGCTCTGTGTCGACGCGCACACCTGCTACCGGATCGGTCAGGCGTTGCAAACGGGCATGCCTGTCACGGAAGTGCTCCTCAGCGTGGAGGGCAAGATCGTCCAGGCCAAGGTTGGGCAGCCGGTCAAGGAAGTGCTGGATGCCGCAGGGGTCACCGTCAACGAGCACGACGACGTTATTCTTGGCGGTCCCATGCGGGGCGAATCCGTACAGAACCTCACCGAAGGCGTTCCCAAGGATGCCTACGCCGTCACCGTCGTCAGGGCCGGCGAGTTTCCCCCCGTAACCGACGAACCCTGCCTGAACTGCGGCAACTGTATCGCAGCGTGTCCGGCCCGTATCCAGCCGAACATGATCGCCCGCTATGCCGAATTCAAGAAATACGGCGACACCCGCGGCTACGGCATCGACTATTGTTTCGAATGCGGCCTGTGCGGTTTCTGGTGCACTGCACGCCGGCCCCTTTTGCAATACATCCGGCTGGCCAAGCAAGAGCTCGCAGCCGAGGCGGCGCAACTTGCAAGCTGCGCCCTGAACGAAGAATAGCAAGGGAAGGAACACGACTATGACGAACGAGTCCGCAACACTCCCTGTTCTGAACGTCTCCTCGCCGCCGCATTGGCATTGCGGCCGTACCGTGCGGAGCATGATGCTGGATTACATCATCGCTCTTGTGCCGGCTGCGGCAATGGCCATCATGCACTTTGGGCTGGATGCGCTGCAGGTCATGGCTCTCTCCTGCACCACGGCGGTTGTCGTGGAGGCGCTCTGCCTGAAAGTCATGGAGCGCGACGTCAACGTAGACAACTACAATGCACTGCTCATCGGCCTGCTCTTCGCGTTTCTGCTTCCGGCAAAAGCGCCCTGGTGGCTGGTGATAATGGGCGCGACCATCTCCATCACCCTGGGCAAGATGGCCTTTGGCGGTCTGGGCGCGAACCCCATCTGCCCGCCCCTCGTCGGCTGGGCAGCACTGCGTATTTCCTGGCCAGACGCACTGAACGTCAATGTCACCATGCTCAGCTCGCCTCTGGAAAACCCCTTGACCCAGCTCAAATTCCTGGGTCTGGAAAACGTCACGGTGAGTAATGGCGACATGTTCATGGGCAGCCAGCTGGGCGGCCTTGGCGCCATCCAGATTGTCGGTCTGCTCCTGGGGGCAGCCTACCTGCTCTTCAGAGGCAATATACGCTTCCATATCCCCCTTGGATTCCTGGGCGGTGTCGTCCTCACCAGCCTGATTTTCTGGGGAGTCGACTCCAGCGTTTACGCGAGCCCCATATTCCATCTGCTGACTGGCTCGACAATCCTTGGCGCATTCTTCCTGGCCACTGAACCGGCTTCCTCACCCAACGGCACCATCGCCATGCTGCTCTTCGGACTGATGGCAGGCGCCATGGTCATCATTATAAGGGTCTACGGCATCTACCCCGATGGCGTCCCCTTTGCGATTCTGCTGGCCAACCTGTTCATGCCTCTTTTGGAAATGATCAAGCCCAAACCCTTCGGAGCGAGGTAAGCCATGCGCGAAATATTAAGCATGATTGTCGTCCTGTCCGTGATCTGCGGGGTCTCGGGCCTGACGCTTTCCTATCTGAAGATATCCACCGCGCCCCTTATCGAAGAGCAGGTACTGACCTATGTGCAGTCGCCTGCGCTGACGAGCGTATTCCCGGATCCTTCCAACAACCCCATCTCTGAACGCCAGAAGTTCGAGTATAACGGAAGAGAAATCACCGTTTTTCCTGCCAAAAAAGACGGCAAACTCACTGGCGTAGCCTTTGAGACCTTTGCTGGCGGCTATGGCGGCGACATCGGCGTCATGGTCGGCTTCGACCTCAACAACGACCAGCTGGCAGGCATCGGCATCACCACCCTCAAGGAAACCCCGGGTCTTGGTATGAGAATTACCGAGGTGGGGTACACCAAGCAGTTTGCCGGCGCCGATCCCGCCAAAGTGAACCTGTCTTCCCAGGGCGGTAGTGTTGATGCCGTTTCCGGCGCTACCATTTCCTCTGTAGGAACCATCAACGCGGTGCATCAGGCAGCCGAGATTTACACCGCTTTGAAAGACAAGTTCATCCAAACTTTCGAAAAATCGTAGGAAGGTGCGATAATGGCCAGCATGTTGAAAGAATTCACTAAAGGCTTGTGGGCCGAGCTGCCGCCGTTCCGGCTCGTCCTGGGCTTGTGTCCGGTGCTTGCTGTGACCAAGTCCGCCAGCGACGGTCTGGGCATGGGCGCGGCGGTCATCTTCGTGCTCACCCTCTCCAACGTAATCATCTCGCTGGTGCGGAAAATCATTCCCAAAAAGGTGCGCATCGCGTGCTTCATCGCCATCGCGGCCTCTTTGGTCGTTTCGGTGGAAATGTTGATGCAGGCGTTTTCCTACCCCTTGTACCAGAGTCTGGGCATCTTCGTACCGCTCATCGTCGTCAACTGCCTCATCCTGGGGCGTGCTGAAGCTTTCGCCGCCAAGAACCCTGTGCACCTGGCGCTTGCCGACGGCCTGGGCATGGGTATCGGCTTCACCCTGTCATTGACCTTTTTGGGGGGGCTTCGCGAAGTGTTTGGCAAGGGCACCTTGTTCGGCTCCAGCGTGATGTGGTCTGACTACCAGCCCTTCAGCTTCATGGTCGAAGCGCCCGGCGCCTTTGTCTGCCTGGGTTTGATCCTCGCCGCCATGAACTATCTGCAGATCATTCAGGCCAAGCGTAAAGGCCAGACCCTGCCTGAAAACTTCAATGCAGGCTGCAGCGGTTGCAACGCGTGCAAGATGGCCATGGGCGGCATAGCCCCCAAGGCCGACAAATAACAGGAGCCCGACATGGATTATTTCCTGCTTTTCATTTCGGCGATCTTCGTCAACAACATACTGCTTGCGCAGTATCTGGGGAACTGCCCCTACCTTGGATGCTCCAAGGAAAAGGGCGTCGCCATAGGCATGGGCGCAGCGGTCATCTTCGTTGCCGTCATGGCCACCATCTTCACCTGGATCATTCAGAAATTCGTCCTCATTCCTCTGGACCTGGGCTACCTGCAGACCATCGTGTTCATTCTGGTCATCGCGTCCTTGGTGCAGTTTGTGGAAATGTTTTTGAAAAAGATGGTACCGCCTCTCTACAAATCCCTGGGGATCTTTCTGCCGCTGATCACCACCAACTGTGCGGTGCTTGGTATCGCCATTCTGGTGCAGCGCCAGGAATACGACTTCATAACGTCCGTTTTCTACGCCTTCTCCGCGAGCGTTGGTTTTCTGCTGGCTCTCATCCTCATGGCCGGCATCCGCGAGAAACTCGAGGTTTCTTATGTGCCGAAATCGTTGCAAGGCACTTCGATCGGCTTGGTAATGGCCGGAATCATGTCCCTGACGTTCATGGCCTTCAAAGGCATGATCGGTTAGCCCGGACAAATAAGAGGAGCGCCTCATGAGCTTGATAGTAGTTTCAATCAGCGTTCTTTTCGGACTCGGCTTTGTAGCTGCCGTCGTCCTTGCGACAGCGTCCAAGCTGCTTTACGTCGAGGAAGACCCTCGCATTGAAGCAGTTTCCGAGGCATTGCCCGGCGCAAACTGTGGCGGCTGCGGCTTTGCCGGCTGCGATGGCTATGCGGCTGCGGTCATTAACGACCCCAATGTCCCGCCCAACAAATGCTGCGCTGGTGGTGCAGAAGTCTCGGCCCGTGTTGCCGAACTGGCCGGCAAGGCAATGGGCGACGCCGAACCGCAGGTTGCCTTCCGGCGTTGCGACCGCAATGGCGGCAACGTTTCCCTGAAGTTCGACTACCAGGGCATCCCCACTTGCCGCGCAGCCAAGATGGTCCAAAACGGCCCCTACGCCTGTAACTGGTCCTGTCTCGGCTTTGGCGACTGTGTCCGGGCCTGCCCCTTTGACGCCATGAGCCTGCAGAACAATATCGTGTACATCGATCCTGGGGCCTGCACGGCCTGCGGCACCTGTGTACGCACCTGCCCCAACAACATTCTCGAACTCGTCCCGCAGCGCTCCCGCGTTATGGTGTTTTGTTCCTCCCAGGACAAGGCCAAGGACGTGACTTCAGTTTGCGACGTGGGCTGCATCAGCTGCATGAAATGCGTCAAGAAATGCCCTGCAAAGGCCATTTCCATGAAAGGCAATCGGATTCATATAGACCATGAAGCCTGTCTGGCATACGGCCCCGAATGTGAAGAGGCCTGTGTCGCGGCCTGCCCACGCAAAATCCTGCGCTGCTTGGGTCCTTGCGCCGCCAATGATCAGGCCGCGGCCTGAGAAACGAGCATACCTGCAACAGCTTTAGGCAACGGAGCACATCAATGAGCAAAACAGCCTCCATCTGCAATCGCAGAGACTTCCTGCGGCAGAGCGCCCTGCTCGGACTGGGCCTGTGCGCCACAGGCGTCGCCCCCCTGGCTGCACAAGCCGCCAAGCTTGGTCGCGACGGCCATGCCGTTTCCAGCACACGCGCCATGATCGGCACCCTGGTGCACATCACAGCGGTGCATCCTTCTAAAGATCTGGCCCAGGAAGCAGTGGGCCGCGCCTATGAAGAAATCGAACGGTTGAGCGCCATTTTCGACCGGTACAAAAGCGCCACTGCAATCTCCGAGCTCAACAGCCACGGCCGGATTGCAGGCGCCCCAGACGAACTTCTCATGGTTCTGGACCGGGCGCAGCGTTACACCTCCTTGAGCGACGGCGCATTTGACGTCACGGTCGCGCCTGTGGTCGACCTTTTCAAGGCCAAAGCCGACGCCGGCGAACGCCTTGACTTCGACCAGCGTGAATTGTCCCAGGTCATGGAACTTGTTGGCGCCAGACACCTGAGCATCTCTGGCAGAGACGCCCGATTTGATCGCAACGGTATGGCCGCCAGCCTTGACGGCATCGCCAAAGGTTACATCGTAGACCGCGCCAGCGAAGTGCTCAGCAGCCACGGCATAGAAAACCACCTTGTAAATGCAGGGGGCGATATCCGTACCAGCGGCGCCAACGCAAAGGGCAAACCCTGGACAATAGCGGTTGAAGATCCTGCAAAACAGGGGCATTATCCCAGTGTCGTGACCATGCGCAATGGCGCCATCGCGACTTCCGGCAATTACGAAGTGTACTTTGACCATGAAAAGCTCTTTCACCACATCATCTCCCCGGTAACGGGCCTTTCCCCGCACCAGGTCAAGAGTGTTTCGGTACAGGCTTCCAGCGTTCTCGAGGCAGACGCCCTTTCCACCACGGTTTTCGTGATGGGACCGCAGCAGGGCATTGCTTTTGTCAATTCCCTGCCCCATCGTGAATGCTTGGTCATCGGAATTGATGATGCAAAATACAAATCCATGAACTGGAGTTAGCAGGCGTAGGCCGCTTACGGCCAGGCTCAATCAACACCTTTGCAAACGCTGTGCGAGCCATTGATCTGAAACGTTGATGCAGGAGTTCGTAAAATGCTCTTTACCAAAATTCTGTGTGCCGTGGATGGCTCCAAGCACTCCCACAAGGCGGCGGAATATGCTCGCGGAATCGCCCGCACCCAAAAAGCAGACCTTGTGCTCATGAACTGCCCTGGTCACATCCCCACAATCGTGGGCGGCCACGCACGGGAAAAGCTTGAACAGGAATTGCAACAAGAAGGACAGAAAGTCCTCAAAGAGTTCGCCAGCCTCTGCGATGGCTACGATGTCTGCTACACCATGCATGTCAAAACAGGGAACCCTGCAGATGCGATCATCAGCTATGCCGAAGACAATGGCATGGATCTCATCGTCATGGGCAGCCGTGGTCTGACGGATCTGGAAGGTATGATTCTCGGCAGTTTGACGCACACGGTTTTGCACCGCACATGCTGCCCTGTGCTCATTATCAGGTAACAACTAGGTTTACATACGGTTTTCTTCCGGAAGGTCATTCAGAACGGACGCCAGGCATGATGGCCGAGCGCCGATGAAAAATGGAGGCGAAGCACGGTGATTCAATTTCTGCGCATAATGTGTGTTACGATAATAATAGCGCTCGTAACGCTTGCAGCCGTACCCCAGAAAGGCTTCACTGCCGAGCAGGCAGGAGAGGCGGGCGTACAGGCTGAACAGGCCCATGGCGATCAGGCGGCCCATGGCGAAGAAGCCCACGGAGGCGGTCACGAAGGCGATCTACACCATATGGCGGCTGCAATAGGCAAGGACCTGGGCGTCGTCTGGGTCATTCCTTTTGCCTGCATGCTGCTATCAATCGCCATCATGCCGCTGACCCTGCCCCACTTCTGGCATAAGAATTTCGGCAAGGTCGCTGCATTCTGGGCCCTGGCCTTCCTGGTGCCATTCATGCTCAAGTTCGGCTTCTCGCTCACGCTGTATGAAGTCGTCCACACTATGGTGCTAGAATACATACCGTTTATCATACTGCTGTTCTCCCTGTTCACAGTTGCCGGCGGCGTCAGACTTAAGGGGCAACTGGTGGGCAAACCCGTCGTCAACACGCTTGTTTTGCTCATAGGCACATTGCTGGCGAGTTGGATGGGAACCACGGGCGCGGCCATGCTGCTCATCCGCCCCCTGCTGCGCGCCAACGCCCACCGCAAATACAAAGTCCACACCGTGGTCTTTTTCATCTTCCTGGTAGCCAACATCGGCGGTTCCCTGACGCCTCTGGGCGATCCGCCACTGTTCCTGGGCTTTCTCAAGGGTGTGTCCTTCTTCTGGACCACCATCCACATGCTGCCCCCCATGATCTTCGTGGCCGTGATTCTGCTCATAGCCTACTTTTTCGCCGATACCTTGCTCTTTGCCAAGGAGGGCAAGCCCACCGTGCCTGACGCAGGCGACGAAAAGCTCGGCATCGAAGGCGGTATCAACCTGCTGCTGCTCGTCGGCGTCATTGGCGGCGTGCTCATGAGCGGCATGTGGAAAGCCGGCGTCACCTTCGACGTCTACCACGTCCAGGTGGAACTCCAGAACGTGCTGCGCGACCTGATCCTGCTCGTCATCGCCTTCCTGTCTCTCAAGCTGACCAGCGCCGAGAGCCGCCGGAAGAACGATTTCGACTGGTTCCCGATCATCGAGGTTGCCAAGCTCTTCTCCGGCATATTCTTGTCCATGATCCCGGCCATCGCCATCCTGCGCGCAGGAACGGAAGGCGCACTCTCCAGCGTCATCCACATGGTTTCCGTAAATGGCGAGCCTGTTAACAAGATGTACTTCTGGCTCACCGGCTTGCTGTCCAGCTTCCTGGATAACGCCCCCACCTATCTGGTGTTCTTTAATACCGCGGGTGGCGATGCACAGCACCTGATGCACGACCTGACCGCCACCCTGCTGGCCATTTCCTGCGGTGCCGTGTTCATGGGCGCCAACACCTACATCGGCAATGCGCCCAACTTCATGGTGCGCTCCATCGCTGAAACACAAGGCGTCAAAATGCCCAGCTTCTTTGGCTACATGGCTTGGTCATGCGGCATTCTGGTCCCCTTGTTCGTCATCGTGACCTTCGTCTTCTTTTAAGCCGTAGAACATACGCAGAATACAAGGCCGCTTTCCCCTGGGAAGGCGGCCTTTTTTTGACGATAAAGACTCCCGGAACATTTGCCGCGGCTGCCGACACATGCTAGTATCTATGCTGCTCCAGGCTGGATCCGAACGAGGCAGAACGCGTTGCCGGAAACGATGATTCATTGTTCCTGGCCCCAATAAGCGCACCCCTTCAACAGGCGATTACGCGCTGCATAGCCGGAGCAAGGAGGCGAATCATGCATGATGTCAGTCTTGGTACGACAATCGAAGATTATCTTACTGGAGAAAGCATAGAAGCCACGACGTATGAAGACCTGCGCCAGGCCATGGCGCGTCTGCTGGTGGAGGAAAAGGGCTACCCAAGAGAACGGCTCGAGCCGCGGGTCAAGGTCAGCGTCCCCGTAGATGGCAAGGAATATACGCGCATCGTTGACCTTGTCGTGTTCTCCGAGACCGGCGCACCTTTGATGGCGTTGCTCTTTTGTCCCGGCGTAGTGACCACCTACAACCGTGAATCACTGGCCGCCGCGCGGTTGCTTGCAACAGGAAGCGCCCCCTTGGTTACCGTGACGGACAGCAAGGAAGCCGTCGTGCTTGAAACGGCCACGGGGGATGTTCTGGGAGAGGGGCTTCTCGCCATTCCAGACTGGGAGCGGTTGCAGAAGCTCGCACGCGAACATCCGGCAAAGGAAATCACGCCAGAGCAACGGGAGCGGGAAAATCGCATCCTCTACGCATACAGCGAATCGCTTTACGCCTGCTGCGGCGGGGCCGCTTGCGCTGCCGCCTCAAAAGGAGGGCGATTCGGGGCGGAAGAATAAGGCAAGCAACGTACAGTGAATAAGGTCTAGGAATCTTCCGCCGCTGATTCGAGAAGGTTCCTGGCCACCTTTTCGTCGTACAGGGAAGTAGGGTCCTTCTCTCCTTGATAAAGGGCAGCAGCCTGCTTGACCACTTCCAGGGGCAGCCAGCCATGACGCTCCCAGATTTCCGGAGCCTGGCTGTTGTAAAGCCGAAACTCAATGGCGCCGTCGTTCAGCCGCACGTACATGCGCGTGGCCCTCTGCGCCGGATTTGGGTAATAATAAAGACCGCGCTCGTCTTGCATCTGGAACTCCTCGTTGGCGTTCAGTGCCGCCCATAGTTAAGGAAGGCATTAACCCTTTGAATGGAATTTACGAAAATCGGCTAGTTGCCACGTAAGATTACAACGGTCAAGTATTGCACAATCAGGCAATGTGCGTGTATGGTCTTACAGATAGGACGGAAACCCGCATCCACCTGCCCAAGAGTATGTATCGTCGCTTCACAGTGAGCGCTGTGGGGCCGCGAGACAGCATGGTTGCGGGGTTTATCGCTTGACAACTCGCTTGTTTACTTCTACGAAAGAAGTCTACATGTGAATTTCGTATCACAGGTGAAACGGGTCGGCAGGACCGTTTTGACAATGGAATTTCGCGACAACGGCTGGAGCCTGGCAGGCAAAATGGCTTTTGGCCGTAGTCATTGCGAAGGGAATGTCTTGAACCTAAACAAAGCAATGTGGAGGTAAGGCAATGGCGAAACACCAAACTCCCTTGTTGGACCAACTCGAGTCTGGGCCCTGGCCTAGCTTTGTGTCCGACATCAAGCAGGAAATCGACGCGCGGCATAAGAACGAGAAAGGTCTGGATTACCAGATTTCCGTTGACTGCCCCGAAGACCTGCTGGGCGTCCTGGAACTTTCTTTCAAAGAAAAAGAGACTCACTGGAAACACGGCGGCATCGTTGGCGTTTTCGGTTATGGTGGCGGCGTTATCGGCCGTTACTGTGACCAGCCCGAGATGTTCCCTGGCGTAGCGCACTTCCACACCGTGCGCGTAAACCAGCCCGCGGGTAAGTACTACACCTCCGAATTCCTTCGTCAGCTTTGTGACTTGTGGGATCTGCGCGGTTCCGGCCTTACCAACATGCACGGCTCCACTGGTGACATCGTGTTCTTGGGTACGACCACCCCGCAGCTCGAAGAAATCTTCTACGAACTGACCCACAAGCTGGACACCGACCTTGGTGGCTCCGGTTCCAACCTGCGTACGCCTGCTGACTGCCTGGGCATGTCCCGCTGTGAGTTTGCTTGCTACGACACTCAGGATCTGTGCCACGAGCTGACCAACGAGTACCAGGATGAGCTGCACCGTCCTGCGTTCCCGTACAAGTTCAAGTTCAAGTTCGACGGCTGCCCCAACGGTTGCGTTGCTGCATCTGCTCGTTCTGACTTCGCCATTGTCGGCACCTGGAAGGACGACATCAAGATCGACCAGGAAGCCGTCAAGGCTTACGTTGGCGGTGAATTTGCACCTAACGCCGGCGCCTTCGCTGGTCGTGACTGGGGCAAGTTCGACATCGTGAAAGAAGTTGTTGACCGCTGCCCGACTCAGTGCATGAGCTACGATGGCAAGCTTTCCATCAACAACAAGGACTGCGTGCGCTGCATGCACTGCATCAACACCATGCCTCGCGCTCTGCGCATTGGTGACGAGCGCGGCGCCAGCATCCTCTGCGGCGCTAAAGCTCCGATTCTGGATGGTTCCCAGCTCGGTTCCCTGGTGGTTCCCTTCGTGCCCGTCGAGCCTCCTTACGACGAAATCAAGGAAATCGTTGAGAACCTGTGGGATTGGTGGATGGAAGAAGGTAAGAACCGTGAGCGTCTCGGTGAGACCATGCGTCGCCTGGGCTTCCAGACCCTGCTCGACGTCATCGGCCAGAAGGCTGTTCCGCAGCACGTGTCCGAGCCTCGTTCCACCCCGTACATCTTCTTCAAGGAAGAAGAGGTTCCGGGCGGATTCGAACGCGACATCGCTCCTTTCCGTAAACGCCACCAACGCTAAGCAGATTGGGAGGACAAAGATATGGCATTCATTTCTTCAGGGTACAATCCCGAAAAGCCGATGGAAAACCGCATCACCGACATCGGCCCCCAGCATTACGAAAAGTTCTACCCCCCGGTCGTTAAGGCCAACAAGGGTAAATGGGCATACCACGAAATCCTCGAGCCCGGCGTACTGGTGCACGTGGGTGAAAGCGGCGACAAATGCTACACCGTCCGTGTTGGTGCAGCCCGCCTGATGTCCATCACGCATATCCGTGAAATCTGCGAGATCGCCGACAAGCATTGCGAAGGTCACGTACGTTTCACCACCCGTAACAACGTAGAATTCATGGTGGACGACGAAGCCAAGCTCGCCGCCCTGAAAGAAGACTTGCAGTCCCGCAAGTTCGCTGGTGGCAGCCAGAAGTTCCCCATTGGCGGCACCGGTGCTTCCGTGTCCAACGTGGTTCACACCCAGGGCTGGGTACACTGCCACACCCCCGCCATGGACGCTTCCGGCCCGGTTAAGGCCATCATGGACGAACTCTTCGAAGAGTTCACCACCATGAAGCTGCCTGCCATCTGCCGCGTTGCCCTGGCCTGCTGCCTGAACATGTGCGGCGCCGTGCACGCTTCCGACATCGGTATCGTCGGTATTCACCGTAAGCCTCCGATGATCGACCACGAGTGGCTGGACAACCTCTGCGAGATTCCCCTCGCCGTTGCTGCCTGCCCCTTGGGTGCAATCAAGCCCACCAAGGTCGAAATCGGCGACAAGAAAGTCAACAGCGTATCCGTCAAAGTTGACCGCTGCATGTACTGCGGTAACTGCTACACCATGTGCCCCTCGCTGCCGCTGGCCGACGGCGAAGGTGACGGCTGCGTTATCATGCTGGGCGGCAAGATCTCCAACCGGATCTCCGAGCCCAAGCTCTCCAAGGTCGTGGTCGCCTTCATCCCCAACGAGCCCCCTCGTTGGCAGACGCTGACCGACACCATCCGCAAGATCATCAACACCTGGTCTGCCAATGCCATGAAGTACGAACGCATCGGCGACTGGGCTGAGCGCATTGGTTGGGAAACCTTCTACGAGCTGACCGGGCTCGAGTTCTCCCACCACTGCATCGACGACTTCCGCGACCACGCCTACTACACCTGGCGCCAGTCCACCCACTTCAAGTGGACTGACCACGTGAAATAAGAAGCCGCACTTGAGTAACCATCCGGACGCAGGCCTTGCGCCTGCGTCCGGAAAAACAAAAGAGGCGAAAAATGGAAGAGTCGAAACAAAAAATCCTCGAGTACCTTGAGAACAAGAAAGGGAAAACTAAATTCTACTTTAACGACTTTCTGAAGGTTCTGCCTGACATGAAAGCCCGTGAAGTGAAAAAAGTTCTTACCGCTCTGGTCAACGACGGCAAGCTCGAGTTCTGGTCCAGCGGCAGCACCACCATGTACGGCCTGACTGGCGCCGGCAAGCGCGAAGAAGGCTAAGCCTATCGCGGCTACTGCCGTCGGCACTGTAACTACAATGCATAGGCCGCGCCTGATCATTGCAGGTCTGAGCGGAGGGGCTGGAAAAACCACTGTCTCACTAGGACTTGCCAGAGCATGGGCACGTAAAGGCCGTATTGTAACGCCGTTCAAAAAGGGTCCGGATTACATCGACGCTGGCTGGCTAGGTCTTTCTGCCAGACGGTACGCGTCGAACCTGGACCCTTTTCTCATGTCTGAAGACAAACTGCGCGCCCTCTTCTGGCACCGCGCGCAGAACACTCACATCTGTCTTGTTGAGGGCAACAGAGGACTCTTTGACGGCAAAGACCTTGAAGGTTCCTGCTCAACTGCAGCCCTTGCCAGGCTCCTCGATACCCCCATTGTCCTGGTCATGGACTGCACAAAGATGACCCGCACTGCTGCTGCTGTGCTTGTCGGCTGCCTCAATTTCGAAAAAGACACCCCCATTGCTGGTGTTGTCTGCAATCGCATAGCCGGGGCGCGACACCAGGAAATGGTCCGAAAATGCATCGAGCATTACACTGACATTCCTGTCCTCGGCGCACTTCCCAAGACCAAAACCCCCATTCCCGAGCGCCACATGGGCCTCTGGTCCACCATGGAAACTGACGATCAGGATGACGTACTCGACGGTTTGGCTGACCTAATCGAGTCCCATTGCGATACAGACGCCATGCTGGAAGTGGCCAATAATGCACCGGATGCACCGGGCGCTTTAGAAATCGGGCGTTCGCTATGGACAACGGAACCCGCCACCAGCGGCCCTCGTATTGGTGTGGTTCGCGATGCAGCCCTCTGGTTCTATTACGAAGAAAACATTGAAGCCCTGCGCAGGGCAGGCGCAGAAATCGTGGAGGTTTCCATTCTCTCCGGTGACGACTGGCCCGAGATCACAGGCCTGTACCTGGGAGGGGGGTTTCCCGAAACCAATGCCGAAGCTCTGGCGCGCAACACCCGTGTACGCCAGCGTGTACGTCAGATGGTGGAAATGGGCATGCCGGTCTACGCGGAATGCGGGGGCTTCATGTACCTTTGCGAAAGCATTGCCACCCAAGAGGGGCGAATGCCCATGGTAGGCGTGTTCCCTATTCATGTGGAATTGAGCAAACGCCCCCAGGGTTTGGGGTATGTTGAAGCGACCGTGGACCACGAAACGCCCTTCTTTTCAAAAGGCGCCACTATTCAAGGGCATGAATTCCATTACTCATGCGCCAAGGCCAAAGACGGGGCGGAACTCACATTCGCCCTCAAACTTGGGCGCGGTGAAGGAATACTCGCCGGCTATGACGGCCTGGTGTACAAGGAGACCTTTGCCTCCTACACCCACATCCACGCACTGGGCGCGCCCGATTGGGCGCCAAATTTTGTAGAAGCAGCCAGCCGTTTTTCGGAAGGGTTGCTTTGAGTTCATAGCTTTGAGCGTTTCAGCTGCACGATCAAAACAGCCTTGATCGCGGTGAACAGCCTCTCGCAAACACCTTTCCCCTCCTTCACCCATTTCTCAAAAACATCTGTAAAACGATTATTAATAGCGGGGGATGCACGTCCCCCCAAGATAATTGCCAACAGACGTCACATACCCTTCGATCTGCCGTTTCAGCGTTTCTGAAACATCCTGGAACTGGACGCCGAGAAATATCTTGTCCGCTTCTTTGCTGATAGTGCGCACCTGCCCCATAAAACTGTTGGGCATGCCGCTCTGCCCCAGAATCAAAAATTCGCAAAGGAAAGTCTGATCCACGGTGAATACGTGCCCCATCAGATCTGCCTTGCTCACCCCCATGCGGCACCCCCCTTTGGAGATGTTCAGGATGCTGGCAGACAGACGTTTTTCTCCTTGAACAACGATGGTGGCGGGCAAGAAACAATCGACCCTGGATTCCTTACGCAGACTGAAAATCTCAATTTTTGCGGGATAATCAGTAAAGAACAAATGCTGTGGTTTGTAATTGACGCCCTGTATTTCTGATGCAAAGCCACTGACTTCTCCAGCGCAACTAAGATATCTTACAATGATGCTTTTCCCTGCAAAAAGATGCTCGCGCAGTTCAAGTTTGGAAGGGAGTTTCAAAATGATGTAGCGCCCCTTCTCCCATCCAATAAAAACTGTTTTAAAACGCTCGCCAAGCCCCTGTGGTTCGATCAGACACGTATCTCCGATCTGAACGTCTATAAGAGGCGGCTCCTCATGGTGCGCTTCGTTGAAGGGCATGCTTCTGGACATGGTGAAAGCATTATATACCTTCCCTGGAAAAAATGCACCTCACTTATGACGCGTGTGAAAGCAATGGATTGTTAGCGTTTATTGCAGGCCATGGTACGCAGCTACACCTAGTAATGCACACCCTGCAAGTATGTATGCGGTGATGATACCTTTGAAAAGGCCCGGTTTTTCATCCCTGGTAATATAACCGGCGCGGTTGAAGCTAAGAAAACGGTTGCCAAAGCCGGCGCGCCCCCCTTTCCAGGCTGCCCAGGCGTAGAAAAGCAGCGCCACGCCGCCACCACCATAAATAATCACCTTTTCCATGTGTTCCTGCATACCTGACTCCACCTTCCTCGCCTGCTGGCGATAATTGTCCTATGGCTTCTGCTCGTGTTAAAAAAGCAAAAAATCGTTTCAAAGAGGACAACCATGCACAGCATCAATCTCAATGACAAGCTCAATCGCATCAGTAAACACTGGGATCCGAAGATCATCGCCGAACTCAACGAAAACTACATTAAAGTGGCAAAGATTCAGGGAGAATTTCTCTGGCACAAGCATGACAACGAGGACGAGTTGTTCCACGTTTTGTCCGGCACACTTGTCATCCGGCTACGGGATGGCGACATCACCCTGCACCCTGGAGAACTTTGTGTAATCCCAAAGGGTGTCGAGCACATGCCAGTGGCGGATGAGGAAGTACACATACTGCTCATGGAACCCAAAAGCACGCTCAATACGGGCGATGTCCAGAATGAGAGGACGAAAACCGAGGAAGAGTGGATATAAAGAACCGGCCGCGTAATGACATTAAAACGCACGGATATGGGGGCGCCAGCAATTGCCGCATTCGGGCGCTCCCTCCGTGCTTTTGCATTGACTGCGAAATTCCCGGTACTTGGGATTGCTCCAAATATGGCGCAAAGGCTGTTCCAGAACATTGCCAAAGGTGATGCGCTGCATGGGGAGTTGCATCCCTTTGAACTGATAGGTAGCGCGCCCTGCAACTGGAAACTGGGAAAAAATGCAGGGTGAAACGTCCCCATCCGGGCCCAGATAAAGCGCCCTGTGTGGGCTCTCCAGACACCCGTCGCCCCTTTCTGCATGCAGCAGAAAGTAGTGCACGTCCATGCCCCTTTTTTCCGCCTGCGCCTTTACCGATTCAAAACGCTCCATGAGCTGTACATATTGCTCCTCGCTGTCGGGCACCACTGTCTCTGCGGCCAGATTGGCGTCAGGCACGAAACTGAGTGGATTGAGGAGCAACGTTTCGACACCGAAACGTCCCAAAAAGGCAGGAAGCCTGTCCAATTCGTGCATGCTGGAGCGAAACAGCGAGTAAAGCCCCATCACGCGCGGGCTCCTGCTCCCCATGACAGTCTTTATCCGTTCGATCCGCTCCAGAGCACGACAGAGAGCATCCAGGCTGAAACCTGCGCGCTCCCTGTTTCGAGTGGCATCCAAAGAGGAAATATTCACTGTAAGGGTGTGCACACCCATCCCTACCAGGGATTCAATGGCCTTATCATCCAGCACAGAAGGCTCAAAAATCGAAGTGCTGACCCTGCACCCGGCCTTCAGTGCCACAGCCGCCATGCTGAAGAAGTCCGGATGAGAAAGTGGCTCCCCCCAGCCTTGCAAGTGGACCAGGGCCACATGGGGCAAGTCGTCGCGGATCTGCATAAAAGTCTTTAACGCCAAGTCCCTGTTTTCCCATTGGTCCTTATAAACAGCCCGCAGGGAATATCCGCTCAGCTCAGTCATATTGCGCGAACTCACGCCAACCTGCAGCCAATCCAGGCGTACAGGCCCCGATAATCGCGGCACATAGGAAGCGAGTGGCGCAAATAAACGACGAAGAGACACGGGAAACCTCCTGTGAACACTATACAGCATACGGGCACAATTAGGCCAGAGAGAATACGTATTTTTTGCATACTCCTGGCAACAGGCTGCTAACTAGCGGCAACACCTTTTTAGCGTTTTGCGACTTTGTATTCCCTCCTGTAAAGAGCGCTGCTCTTCCTTACTTTCTAGCACTTTCAAAAATAAACTATAATAACAAATATTTACAGCTATTAAGCCAGTTTTTACCGCGCTACAAACGCTCACTGCGTCTACGGCATCAAATTTGCTCTAAGAGGGCAATTAAACAGGCAAGCCCATGGTCCGTGGAAACGTGGTGACCGTTACGCTCACCGTGAGGGCATTTCCCGGGCCACTGGCATGACAAAATCCAACTGTCTTCGGACGCAAAACATTCGAGGAGAGGCGCCATGGCAGAAGAAACTCAAATCGTAAAAGACGTAGGTAGATGGGAATGGTCGGAAATGTGGAAAAAAGAGGACTGGTGGGCTATCTGGCTGGCCTTTTTTCTCCTCCTTGTCGGTGTCATAGCCTACTTCCCCAACACGGGCGCACTGCAGTCTGATGTGCAGCAGATTGAGGACAAGTACGCTGCAGACGCTGCAAAAACCACGAAATTCAAGACCGTTGCCTGGTATCAGATGATGGATGCCAAGAAAAAGGTACGGGCTCGGAACAGCGACTTCGGTAAGTTCATGAAGAAGCTGACCTCCAAACCTCACAAGTGGACGGCCAACCCTGTTGACGCCTTTTACATGAGTGACGAAGCCGCAAAGGCAAAAGCCGCTAAGTACCAGGCTCCCTATGCGGAAGCCAAGCAAGCGACTGCGGCAGCGCTGGAAGGAGCCATAGGCGCAGAGCAAATCGCAGAACAGGCCAACTTCAACGATCCTGAGCTGAACGCCGCGGCCAAAGCCGCCATTGGTGATTGGCGCGACGCCAAGCTTAAAGAAGGCAGTCTGAAGGGCAAGGCCTCGGCCAAAGGGTATAACATCATTCCGTGGATCATTGCCCTGGGTGTTGGATTCGCTGTTTTCTTCGGCATCGGCATGAAAGCCATGGGCTATTCTTTCGGCGCATTTCTGAAGGCTTTCGCGTACATTTACATTCTTACCGTCATTGCCTGGCTGGCCAGCGGACAGGCCACCATGAAGTACTACGGCATCGGCTACGCAGCCTGGGCCATTTTCTTCGGCATGCTCATAAGCAACACCGTGGGCACGCCAAAGTGGGTTATGCCGGCTGTGCAGACCGAGTACTACATCAAGACCGGTCTCGTACTGCTGGGTGCGACCATTCTGTTTGAAAAGATCATCACCATCGGTACTGCAGGCATTTTCGTGGCCTGGGTCGTTACCCCTACTGTCTGGCTGATCACCTACTGGTTCGGTCAAAAGGTGGTAAAGATTCCTTCTAAACGTTTGAACGCGGTTATTTGTTCAGACATGTCGGTCTGCGGTGTTTCGGCGGCCATTGCGGCTGCCTCGGCTTGTAAGGCCAAAAAGGAAGAGCTCACTCTCTCTGTCGGCCTTTCGCTGATCTTCACCGCCATCATGATGATTTTCATGCCCGCCGTCATCAAGGCCACCTTCCCGGTGGACAAGCAGCTGATTCTGGGTGGCGCCTGGATGGGCGGCACAATCGACGCAACAGGCGCGGTTGCCGCTGCCGGTGCGTTCCTGGGTGAGAAGGCCCTTTATGTTGCGGCCACAATCAAGATGATCCAGAACGTACTTATCGGCGTCATCGCCTTCTTCATCGCCATCTACTTCACCACAAGGGTTGAAGCTCAGGAAACCGGCCATAAGGTCGGCCCCATGGAGATCTGGTACCGCTTTCCCAAGTTCGTTCTGGGCTTTATCGCGGCTTCCATCATCTTCTCCATGCTGTTCACCTACTTCAACAGCCAGGTGGAAGGCCTGGGCGCAACCATGATCGACCAGGGCGTTGTCAAGGGCATGGGCGACTTATTCCGCAAGTGGTTCTTTACCTTGTCCTTTGTCAGCATCGGTCTGGCCACCAACTTCCGCGAGCTGCGCGAGCACTTCCGCGGCGGCAAGCCATTGATCCTCTACGTTTGCGGCCAGTCTCTCAACCTGGCGCTCACGTTGATCATGGCGTACATCATGTTCTACGTTGTCTTCCCCGATCTGACGGCAACCATCTAAACTGAAAACAAACAGGCCGGCTGCGCCGCATCGGCGTGGCCGGCCCCTCCTACAAGGATCGACAAATGACAGAAGAACGCGAAACCACCAGTCAGAAAGCTCCCATGCCACGCGCTAAAGCCTGGGGCGTTATTCTCGGCAGTGTTTTGTTTCTCTGGGTCTTCGCCATGTACCTTGGCCCCTGGATGCAGAAGCAGATCCCCACCTTCGACAAAATCGTTGACGTCATCATCGAGAAGGACATTGATTCCGGCGCCTATCTTTATACGGAAATCAAGGGTTCATACGAAGGTGAAAGCTACCTGACCAACGCCCTGCGTTATGGGGATGGCGGTAAGTTCTGGGGCTTGACCTGGCCCTTTGCCGCAGGCATCGTGTTGTGCATCGCGATTCTGTTTCTCGGGTATTGTTTTCTCCCCAATGAACACATTCCAGACCCCCTGATGCAGAACAAGGAAGCAAACGGCACATGAGCAACACAAAATCTGCGCGCCGACCGGAGGCCTCTGGCCCCAACGCGAAAAAAAACGCGAAGCAAAACGTTGTAAAAGACGACGTTTCCATGCGTGAAAAACTCGACCTCATCTATGAGCACGAGCGCGTTTTTGCCAACAGGCTCTCCGGCGCGGTCATCAAGTTGCCGCAGGTCGGCATATGGATGATTCTTATCCCCATCATCTTTGTGTTCCACTTCTTCCAGCTCCAGCGGGCCTCCAACGGGCGCAAGGACTTCGTGCAAAACTATCTCATCACCCGCAGCAAGACACTGGACGAAACATGCGCGGCTTTGGAAGAATCGCGCACACCAGATATCGCCACCCTTGCCCAGAGTGATGACGTGCCAGACGCCATACGCCACCATTATGAGGCATGGCTGAAGATATTGGCGGAATATTATGCGACGCTGCTCCGCGCCAAAGGCGGCTCTTTTGAGGACCTGGTGCGCAATGGCTATAGAAACAAAAAAACCTATCGCGAAACGTTACGCAGGTTGAATGATGCCGAGATGCGCTTCAACGGCGCCATCAAACCGCTGCTACCGGACAACGTGGACGGCGCAAACGGCATCATAGACGCCATGGAACGCTCCAGCGTTCTCCTGCGCAAGGAGCAGGCAGAAGAAATCTTCGCCTGAACCTGTCGTTACGGACGCACTGCCCAGGGTGTTGCCATGTGTTTACACCCCATGAATTGTCAAAAAGAATGAGCATCAGCTGGCCCAAAAAGTTGCAGACAAAGTTTCTGCTCGGGCTCACTGGCATCACATTTGCCGGTGGGTTGCTTTTTGCGGCGGCGCTCTACTCCCACATGCGGGCGTTGGTCGAGTCCGAAGCCTCCTCAAAAGCCGAACTGGTGCTGGCCCAGGCCCAGGCAGTGCAGCAGTATGTGCGCAGCATGCTGCGCCCCGCCATGTATCAGCTGCTTCCCGAAGACGAGTTCATTGTGGAGACCATGAGCTCCTCGTACGTGAGCCGCAGGATCATGCAGAACGCGCAGCTCGAGGATTCCGACTACAGCTATCGCCGGGTGGCCATAGATGCCCGTAATCCGGATTTTGAAGCCACCCCCCGCGAAGTCCGGCTCATCCAGCATTTTCAGGACAATACCGGCTCAAAGCAATGGTCGGGCTTTGAGACCTTTGGCGGCCGCGAATATTTCTGCACCGTGCGCCCTGTAAAGATAGAAAAAAGCTGTCTGTACTGCCACGGCGCCCCTGAAAAGGCCCCGGCCCAACTCATAGAACGCTACGGCGATACCCGTGGTTTCAACCGCTCCCCCGGGGAGATCGTGGGCATTTCAGAAGTTCTGGTACCCCTTTCCGCCGCCATGATCGACGTGCGTGGCGCAACCATAGGGTCCGTATCCTTTTCCATTGCGGGCGCCCTTTTCTGTTTTGCTGTTGCCAACGTGCTCTTCAACCGCCTGGTGGTCTACAATCTGCGGCGTGTCGCCATGGTTTTTCCAAAGTATTTTTACGAGCGGGCCGAAAGCTCTGTGCTGGAAGGCGTGGGCAGCGGCAACGAAATTGAAGAAGTCATGCACGGGGTGGAAAACCTGGCCCGAAACCTGAGCCAAGCCCAGGACAAGCTTGAAGATTACGCCCAGAATCTGAAAAAGATGGTGGACGAACGCACGGCCGACCTGGGCAGAGAGGCCGCGGACCGGCGCAGGGATGTGCAACTGTTTGTACGCCTGTTGCGCACGCTGAACCAGAGCCATGTCAGGCGTCAGCTCATTGAACGCGCCCTGCCGCTTATCTGCAAACGCTACGACATTGCCCAGGCCGCCTTTGTCTGCACCTTTGCAACGCAAAATTTCTACTCCTGGCCCAAAAACGACGAACGGCCGCCCATGCCGGACAATTGGCAGGAGCTGATAACCGAAGCCAAGCCCCTGTTCCTTGCCGACCGCGCCTATATTCCCGTCCAGCCCCAGCGCGACGTAGTGGAGGGGCTGCTCTGCCTGTTCTGGAGGCCAGCCAGCTACGACCCGGAGCGGGTCGGCGACGTGCTCATGGCTTTGGGGCGTCTGTTGGGTGTGGCCATGGAAAACCTGAATTTCCAGGACCGGCTGTTGCAGCAAAACGCCATGCTCCAGTCCATTTTCGAAGGCATCAGCGATCCGGTGCTGCTCATGGACCGCAACGCCACCGTGCTGATGGCCAACAAGGCTGCGTTTGCCCTCAGCGAACGCGAAGAGCCTGCCCTGCCTGTTCTTCCCGACACGAAAGGAGTTGGGATTATCAGTCTTTTCGGCCAACAGCAGGGCGAAACCGTTTCGCGTGCGCTCAACCAGGCCCTGGACCAGGGCGCACCAGTTTCATTCGAACTCAGACTGCAGATGGAGCGCAGCTTCATAGTCAGCATCTATCCCCTGCG
Organism: Desulfovibrio biadhensis; assembly: GCF_055388615.1. Classification (NCBI taxonomy): domain Bacteria; kingdom Pseudomonadati; phylum Thermodesulfobacteriota; class Desulfovibrionia; order Desulfovibrionales; family Desulfovibrionaceae; genus Desulfovibrio; species Desulfovibrio biadhensis. The sequence goes on along the minus strand of NZ_AP042477.1, from coordinate 2,479,139 downwards.
GGGCACCCCCGACAGCGAAGAAGAAGCGCGGGAGCGCGTTGTTGTTTACGCCCGTGAAAACACCTCAGAAAAACGCATGCTGGCCAAGCTCCAGCAGCATGAAAAACAGGTTACCGTCGGTCGGATGGCGGCTGGCCTGGCCCACGAAATCAACAACCCTCTGGGCGTCATCCTCACCTATGCCGAGCTGTTGCAGACCACCTGCACCAGGGAGCAGGACTGCGACGACGTGGGGGTCATCATCAATCACACGCGCAAAGCCCAGAAAGTACTCCAGGACCTGTTGAATTTCGCACGCCCCAAACGAGTTTCCGAGGAACCTTGCGACCCGGGTAGCGTCATACAGGAAATCGCCTCTGTCTTTACTGTTCAGGCAGAACGCCGGGGCACGGTGCTGGAAATGAAACTATCCCCCGAACTGCCGACTGTTGATTGCGACCCCATGGCCATGGAGCAAATACTTGCCAACCTGTTGCTCAACGCTTTGGACGCCGCACCGGAACAGGAAGGGCATATTCTGCTCGCAGCCAAGACCGTAACGGAAGATGTCCAGGACGGTATGAGCAAGAACGGTTCCGGCAAAGATTTGTTCCTGCAGGTACAGGTCGTCGACAACGGGCCCGGCATTCCCCCCGAAGATACAGGCCGGATTTTCGACCCATTCTTCAGCACCAAGGACGTGGGCAAAGGCACGGGGCTGGGGCTGGCGGTTGTGTATGGCCTGGTGCAGGAACTCGGCGGCCGGATAGACATTGTCAGCAATCATTCCGATTTTGGCGGCGCAGCATTTACACTGCTGTTGCCGGCCCACCCTTCCTACTCGTCCCAGGAGGCAACCGATCCCAACCCTGTAAATGAGGTGAAATGATGCACGCTTGCGGCAAGATTCTGCTGGTTGACGATCAGCTCGACTACATCCGCGGATTGGCCCGTCTTTTGGAAGGGCATCCCTCCGGGTGTGAATGTCTGCTGGCCAGCGATGCAAGCGGGGCCCTTGAAATCCTTGGCCGCGAGCGCGTCTGCCTCATGCTCAGCGACCTGCGCATGCCGGGCATGGACGGCCTGCAACTGCTGCAACATGCCCTTGCTCGCGAGCCAGAGCTTTCTGTCGTCATCATAACCGGTTACGGAAACATCGAAACTGCTGTGGAGGCGGTCAAGGCAGGAGCCTACGATTTCATCACCAAGCCAGTGGACAAGGAAAGCCTTTTTAAGGTGGTTTCCAAAGGGTTGGAGCGGAGCCACTTGCTGGGGGAAAACAGGGTGTTGCGCCAAAAAGTCGCGGAAAGCGAACTTGGCAAGGTGCTGATCGGTGAAAGCCAGACCATGCAACACCTGCGAGAAAGCATCCGGGCCGTTGCCGCCAGCGACTACACCGTGCTCATCACTGGGGAATCAGGCACCGGCAAGGAGCTTGTGGCCCGTACCATCCACAATCTTTCTTCCAGAAGCGACCGCCCCATGCTGGGTGTGAACTGCCCTGCCATACCTGACGAACTTCTTGAAAGCGAACTGTTCGGACATGCAAAGGGCGCGTTTTCCGGCGCAGACCGCCAACGCAAGGGAATTTTTGTCTCGGCCGAAGGCTCCACCCTGTTGCTGGATGAAATCGGAGACATCTCCCACAACATCCAGACAAAGCTGCTACGCGTGCTTCAAGAGCACGAAGTCCGCCCTGTAGGCACCAACCACGCAATCCCGGTGGATGTGCGGATCATTGCCTCCACCAACCAGGACCTGGAAGCAAAGCTGCAAGACGGCAGCTTTCGCGACGATCTTTTCTACCGGTTGAATGTGCTGCACTTGCAGGCGCCCCCTTTGCGCAACCGTTCGGACGACATTCCCCTGTTGGCCAGGCATTTTCTGACCAACAGCTGCCGGGAAATGAACTTGCCGGACAAGGACATAGCCCCTGAGGTCCTGAGCTTCCTGGCGTCGCGCGCATGGCCCGGCAATGTACGCGAGCTGCAGAACTTCATGCGCCGGCTGGCGGTATTTGCGCCGTCACAAGTTCTGGACATGCCCCAGGTCTACATGGCAGAGAACGCCATGCGTCAGCCCGATCAGGAACAGGCGACGCAACTGCCCTACAAGGAGGCAAAGGCTCGGGTCGTTGACGATTTTACCAACACCTATGTGCGTGAATTGCTCCGCAATACGGGGGGCAATGTTTCCGAAGCAGCCCGCCACAGCGGCCTGGAACGCGTCTCGCTGCAAAAAATCCTCAAACGCCTGGGAATCAAGGCCGAAGAATTTCGCACGCACCCTGCACGCCCCGACGACACAGAGCCCAAACGCTGATAATGAATCTATTTTCTCGTCTTATGCACAAGGCGCTGCCACGCAGGCCTTATCGGTTCGCCCCCCTGCCGGATACCGAACGGGGGCGGCGTTGGCGTCTTGCCCAGGTGGAAACATCCATGGCCTGCAACATCGCCTGCAGCATGTGCCCCTGGCATACTGTGCGCAAGATCCTCTCCGATTCCGGACTCATGGAGCGCGCGGTGTGGGAGGCATTGCTCCCGCATCTGGAACAGATCGACTCTGTTGACCTTTCCGGGGGCGGCGAACCGTTGCTGCACCCCGAACTCCCGGAGCGAATCGCCCAGGCCAAAGCCGCGGGCTGCACCACGGGCTTTTTGACCAACGGAACCCTGCTGGACGAAAACATGGCCGCCCGCATTCTTGAAGCAGGGGCGGACTGGCTCGGGGTTTCCATGGACGGCGCCACCGCAGAAACCTATGAGCATATCCGCAAAGGCGCATCTTTTGAAAAGGTCTGTGCAAACATCCGGACCTTAACCGCCCTCCGTGACAGAGCCAAGGCTCCCTACCTCATCATCCAGACCGTGCTTTTGCCGCAAAACATCGAAGAAATCGCCGACATGGTGCGCTTGGCAGCGGATTTGGGCGCCGACCACCTAACATTCAAGCAATGTGATGTGATCCGCGGTGAACACGGCAAAGGGCTGGGGGTATTCGCAACAGGAAAATCAGAGCAGGACAAGGCGGTCAAAAAGGTAAGCACGGCACTGGAAAAAGCCACCAGACTGGGCAGGCGCCTCGGCCTTGAGGTGGAGCACTTCGGCGTCAAACCCGATGAACTGCCCATCTGCGGACACGACCCCCGCACGTCCTTTTTCCTTGCGTCGGATGGCCGGGTATGCCCGTGCATCAATCTGGCATACGGGGGAGACAGCACCTTCCTGGGCGCCCCTGTCACACTGCCCACAGTGGAATACGGACGACTCCCAGAATCGAATTTTGCGCAGATATGGGAAGAATCAAAACGTCGTCAGAACATATCCAACCGCTTCTCCGCTCGCGAAGCCGCCTATTCCAAGGCCCTCAGCGACATATCCCACAGAGAGCTGGACCTGCCGCATTTGCGGCAGGGGCTGAACCATGCCCGGCGCTGCATGCCCCCTGCCCCAAAAGGGTGCAACGTCTGCCACTACCTGTATGGCGTCTGATCCAGCCTACTTTTTTTCAGGCTCACCAGGGTTCTTGCCAGGCAACAACACGCCCCTGGTCACCAGGCCGAGTATCAGCGCGAACATCATGTAGCTGGAAAGCACCTCAAAGGAAACAAGCAGCTTGGCATCCACACTCAAAGGGTGAATGTCGCCAAAGCCAAGGGTGGTGATGGTGACCACGGTGAAATAAAAGGAATCGAACACAAGCGGGGCGTTTTCCCCTGGGAAAAGAAACGCCTCTTTCAGCCCCAACAGGGAGTGCAGCATGTGCAGGCTGGCGTTGGCCAGGCTGAAGCAAAACAACAGCGTAAGGTAGATGGAGAGCAGCACGCGCACATCCTTCCATCGCGCAAACTTATTGGGCTGCAACATGCGCACGACAAAACGTGTGAACAGACGCCAATGGACGAATGCCACAGAGAGGGCGAACATCGTCAGAAGTAATAGCCCCCACCCTGTCAAAAGCAGTGCAAGACTAACCGCACCACTCATGAATCCAACGGCAACGGCTGCAAATTGTTGCTTGGGCGTGAGCGTGATATTGTACAGGTCCAGTCCTATGCGCCCGTACAAGTGTCGCTTCCAGAGCTGATAAAGCCTGACGACAATCGCCACCAAAACGCCGTTCACCGCCATAACCAGGAGCAGCCGCGCGGGATTGTTGACGGTTTCCAGGTCGAAGGCCTGACGTGTCAGCCAATCCAGGAGCTCGATGGACAAAATGCCAAGAAACAGCGACGGCACCGCGTGGGTATAAATCAGCTCCCAAAAAAAGGCCCGGCGCAGCCGCATCCTTTGAGACAAATGGGGCACGACCATCAGCGCCGCCCTCCTTTATCGGACTGCGATTCAATCACCCGGCGCATTGTAGGCGCCGCACTTCTCGCAGACAAACCCCTGGAAAATGACTTCTCCATCCTCAATATAAACCTCGACCTCGTTCAGTTCCGAGCATTCTTCGCAGTAAATCTGGGCAATTTGCCGCTCTGGATCATAAGCGCACTCCTGCCCCTTGATGATGACAACCTGGGTAAACCCTTCTCCGCTCATGGTCCGCCTCCTTGGTTGTTGCACAGCCTGTGCGACATTCGTATCAATCTTCGTACGGCAACCTGCCGCGCATCTTATGGGGAATACTTTTGCCTTGCCTGTCATAGCAATAGTAACAGCGACTCTTTATCCGAAACAAGGGCATAAGCGACAGCCCAATCACAAAACCGCCCACATGCGCCCAAAAAGCCACGCCGCCTCCTGCCTGACCTCTGGTGGCAAGGCCGGAAAAAATCTGGCTTGCAAACCACAATCCCAGATAGACAATGGCTGGGATGTTCACAAACAGCGGAAAGATGAAAATGGGGATTAGGGTCAGCACCGTGGCATGCGGATACAGCAAAAAATAAGCGCCCATGATGCCAGCCACCGCGCCGGAAGCACCCACAACAGGGGTGGTGTCTCCCGGGCTGCTGATCATGTGCGCCCCTGCCGCGACAGCCCCGCAAATGAAATAGAAGAAAAAGAAACGCACCGGCCCCATCACATCCTCAACATTGTCGGCAAAAATCCAGAGCGTCCACATATTCAGCAGAAAGTGAAGCCAGCTTCCATGTAGAAATGTGTAGGAAACAAGCGTCCACCACCCCCCTGGGGGGTAGCCTACGTGCATGGCCCACTGCGGGTCGAAAAAACGGGCAGGCACCACGCCAAAAAGGTGAAACAGCCTGAAAGACTGCTCCCCGTTCAGCCCGAGCTGGAAAATGAAGACGGCCAGATTGGCGACCAAGATGCTCCAGAGAGCCCAACTTTTGTGCACTCTGGGTATACTGTCTTTGAGAGGTATCATTCCCTATATTCTTCCAAATTCAATAAATGATGTTTCCAGCCAACCATTCATGACACATCCCGGCCGGTTGGACAATGCCATCTTTTTTATACGCCCCTTTTTATTCCCTTGTCAGCACATCGGGTAAGGTTTTCCTGATAGACGAAAGACACAACTTTTGTAATAAGATCACTTCTCGTTCTGTAGAGCTTTGCTGTTGAACGACGCATAAACTACCTTTGTCCTTGTAAGGAAGTAAAAAGGGTAAACAATGTGTAACAATTGTGAAGAGTGCGAATTCTTCCAAAAGCACAAAGACAGCAAGAACACTTCAATAATACGTTTATTGCGAGATTATTGCATCAATCCTGGCGGGGCCAGATTTTGTCGCAGGCAGCTCATCGGGCAATACTATGATGTGCGGCTAAGCGCTGGAATCGGACCTTCCGGGGATTATCTTGACTACCGGTGAGGCCATTTTGGGGGGCAACCACGGATTCGGGGGCAAACATGCAAACGATATTCAAGAACGAAACAGGACCGACAGCAACACATATTACGCTTGAGTCATGCACCTTGGGGAGTAAAGACCTTTGCGCGTGCAAACGGGACCAATTCATGGTCTCGCTTATGGATATCTCCGCCGACGGCGCCCGCCTGAAACTGCTTTCCAGCAGCGATACGGCGCCAAACGTCGGGGACACGTTTTTCCTGAACATCCGGCTCCCTGTGGATGGGCTGGAAGGCGGCGCCATCCCCTGCCGTGCATCCTGGGTGGAAACTCCTGAAGTCTGTGTTGCTTTCAGCAGCGAACCATACTGCCTCTAAGCTATCTGCTGCCTGAGCCCAGGCCAACTGCCACGAACAGGCAAGCGGCCTGGGTTTCGCATCAGACCGCGCCCATCTGGCCGGCCAGACGTCCCAGGGTTGCCAACCCCTGCATGGTGCGATCATTCCACTTCAGACCACAGCTAAGCCGCAGACAATTGGCGAAACGGTCCTGGGTGGTGAATATGGGGCCAGGTGCTATGCCCACACCGTTCTCGCGCGCCAGGTAAAACAGTTCCACAGCGTCCAGCGGCACACCGCCCTTCCCCTCTGGCAACTCCACCCACAGCACCAAACCACCTGAGGGGCGTGTCATTCTGGTCCCTTCCGGAAATTGCGCCGCCACATGGTGCCGTATGGCGCGCATTACCTGCTGCACTTCCTGCCGCAGCTTATGCAAATGTTTCTCAAAGCCACCCCCCGCCAGAAAAGCGGCGACAACTTCCTGCGTCAGGCTGGCGGTGCAGACACTTGTAGTGGCTTTCAGTTCCAAGGCCTTATGCAGAAAACGCCCGGGCGCCATCCAACCGATGCGAAACCCCGGCGCAATGGTCTTGGAAAACGACGAACAATAAATCACCAGGCCGCTTCTATCGTGACTCTTGAAACTGCCAGGGCGCACATCACCTGCATACAAGTCGCCAGAGACATCATCCTCCACCAAGGGAATACCCCGCGCCGCCAGCAACTTTACAATCTCAGTTTTTGCTGGCTCGGGCGTCAGCGCGCCATCCGGGTTGTTGTAGTTTCCGGAAAAAATACAGGCCTTGACCTCGTGCCGCTCCACCGCAGCCGCCACATCCGCAGGCGCAATTCCCGATGTCGGACAGGACGAAAGCTCCACGGCCCTGAGCCCCAGCGTCTCCAGCAACTGAAGAAAACAGTAATAGGTAGGCGACTGTATGCAGACCACATCACCAGGGCGGGTCAGGCTGCGCAATGCGATAGAAAGCGCCTCCATGCAGCCGTTGGTGACAACCACCTCATCAGGCTGCACCAAGGCGCCCTGCTCCGACATGCGCCAGGCAAGCAAACGCCGCAAATGCGCCACCCCCGGAACAGGGGCGTATCCCATGGCCGTTTCCCCACGCTCCTTGACAATGGCCGCTGTAAGGCGCGTAAGCATTTTGCCGGGCAGCAAGGCGTCTTCAGGGCACACAACCCCAAACGGCGCCAACTGTTTGTCACCCACGCTTTCCAGGACTGTACGGATCAACCCGGAGCGTGTGCTCGGCCGCGGGGAACTCGGCTTGCTGGCAACAGGCGCAGGCAGTTCCAACCCAGGAGAAGCCTCGCGCACAAAGAATCCAGAACGGGGGCGCGCATCCAGCACCCCCTTGCGCTCAAGCTCCAAATAGGCATGGTTCACCGAGGCAATGCCCACGCCCATGCGCCGGCTCATCTGTCTGAGTGAAGGCGCACGCTCGCCAGGGTGCAGCGCGCCGTTTTCTATGAGTTCAAGAACGCGGCGCTCAACCGCACGGTAACGAAAAATGTCTGTATTGGCGGGCTGGTGGCTCACAGCGTGTTCTCCTGTTACAGAGAGAAAAATACCGAAACGGGCATCTGTCATATAACATTTATGACAAATTGTATCTGTCATGGTGACAGTTTTTCTGCTCTACTGCAATGCAGAAAGTGCGATGGGCGCGGGGAACGGTGAAATAACGGGACACCAAGGGCGAGGAAACCAATGACCAGGCCGATGAAGCAGGATATTCCCCCCACCGACGCCGCGCAGCGATCTGAAACTTCTGAACCAGGGGGGCACCCCCCTGACGCGAGTGGGAGCAGAACCATGCAAGCCATGCAAACAGTGTGGCGGCGGTTGCCGGACGGTCCCTTCAGTGCGGCCTTGCAACAGGCGCTGCCCATTATCATGGGGTATATCCCCGTGGGTTTTGCCTACGGTGTTCTGGCGCAAAAAGCCGGGCTCGAAGCCTGGAACACTCTTTTAATGTCGGTAATTGTCTTTGCCGGCAGCGCCCAGTTGATCGCCGTGGGCATGTTGGCAGGCGGCGCAGCGCCCCTTGCCGTGGTGTTGACCACCTTCATCGTCAACCTGCGGCACATGCTGATGTCCGCGGCGTTGGCCCCCTACCTCAAAAAATGGCGCCCCTTGCATATCGCGGCCATGACGGCCGAACTCACGGATGAAACCTTTGCCGTCCATGCAGGGCGCTTCTCAAACGGCAATGACGACCTGCGCGAAACATTCGCCATTAACGCCATTTCCCAAACCGCATGGGTTCTTGGCACCTGGCTGGGACTGGCAGCCAGCGGCCTGATACAGGACGTACGCCCCTATGGCCTGGACTTTGCCCTGCCCGCCATGTTCCTTGCGCTGTTGGTCGCGCAGGTTCGCTCCCGCACCCATTTCCTGGTCGCCATCATTGCGGGGGGGCTTGCGGTGCTTCTGTACAGCCTTGGCTGCACCCAATGGCATGTGATCCTGGCCACCATCGTGGCCGCAACCATCGGACTCGGAGTCTCCCAATGGACCAGCAAAGCGTCTTCCTGATCATTCTGGGCATGGCGGTCGTCACCTACCTGCCCCGGCTCTTGCCTGCATTGGTATTGGCGCAGCGCAGTCTGCACCCGGCCCTGGCCCGCTGGCTCAGCTTTATCCCCTGCGCCGTGCTGGCTGCATTGCTGCTGCCCTCGCTGCTTATTCAGGACGGACGCATCGCCCTGGAAACCGACAACGTCTTTCTGTGGGCCGCGGCGCCGGCCTTTCTGGTGGCCTGGCGCAGTAAAGGACTGTTCGGCGCGGTTGCCGTCGGCATGGCCTGTGTCGCGCTAGGGCGCTGGTACATGGGCAACTGACACCTATTTTGCACACACAGCAGGGGGGCTCATTCTGGCCCCTGCTGTTCGTCTCAATTGTCAGCCAGTTTCCTTTGCCCACCTCCCCGTATCCCGGATAAAAGCGCTATCGCTGCGAGAACCAGAACGCACCCTGCAATGTGGGTAATCGTGATCGGACGCCCCAAAAACAGGGCTGCGGTCGCCAAGGCGCTGAGGGGCAGCACCCCTGTGAAAATCCCGGCAACGCCCCCGCTGACTCGCACCACGCCACTGAACCAGAACAGATAGGCCGCTGCGGAAACCCCGGCACCATAGTAGATGAGTACGCCCCAGGTCAGAAGCGGCACTGCAGCAAGGTCTGCTCCTGGCAGTTCCACCAAGGCAATCGGCAAAAACAGCACCATGCCCGCCATGCTGACCACCGTTGACGCGCCCAAAGGCGTAAGCGATTCCGGCAGGGTTTTGCGGAGCAACAAAAACAGGGACTCGCACCCCACCGCGCCAAGCACATAGAGAATACCCAGCCAGGATTCCCCGCCGCCAGCCTGCCCTACCAATGCCGGCAGTTGCAGAACCATGAGCCCGGCAACGGTGAGCACCACCCCCAGCCAGATTCGCGGTTCGGGGCGCTCCCCAAGCAGCAACCAGGAACACAGGGCCATGCACGCCGGTGTCGTGCTGGTGGCGATGCCGGCAGAACCGGGGTCGGTGTGACATAAGCCAGCCAGCAACAACAGGTTGAAAAGCACAACACCGCACAGCGCCTGGGCAAAAACCACCCCCCATTGCCGGAAGCCAAGCCGGGGCAAACGCCCCTCACGTATGATGCACACCGGGGTAAGGATGAGGCAGGCAGTGACAAAACGCACGCCAAGGGCGAGATTCACGGGTATGCCGGCTGTTGAGCCAATGAGATGGGCGCCCACCGTGACCGAACTGCCCACAATGATCATGGCCAGGGTCAGATCGCGCAGGGCGCCAAAAGGGATTGCAGGGGATTCTTGTTGCGACACGTGTGCCTCCTCTATGCAGGATGGCAACCTTGTATCGCGCCGCAGATCAACGGTCTTGAATCATCTTGCGGTAGCCGCCAGGGGGCACGCCCAGAATACGCTTGAACTCCCGCGTCATGTGGCTCTGATCGGCAAAGCCGCAATTGACGGCCACTTCGCACAGGGGGTCTTGCCCTTGCATCATTGCCTTTGCTGCCTGCACCCGTAATTGCACCAGATAGCGCCCCGGCGGTACGCCAACGCTTTTGCTGAACATCCGGGCCAGGTAAAACGGGCTGAGACCGGTCACGGCAGCCAGTTCCTCCAGTCGGATATCTTCTGCAAAGCGGGCGCGCATGAACTCCAGCGCCCTGTGCACGGCCACAGGTTCACTGCCAGCCTTGATTGGTCTTGCCGGGCGTTCGGCATGACGCCGCACCCAGCGCGCCAGCAGACGCAAAAGCGCATGATCCAGCGCCAGGCCAGGGGCCTTGCCTGTCTGCGCCCCTTGATGCAGCGCCAGCACGCCGGCCGCCAGTTCCGGGTCTTGCAGCACCCCTTTTGGAAAATGGGGGAGGTCTCCCTTGTAGCCACATTGCCTTACCGCGCGTTGCACCACATCGGGCGCAAGATACAACATGCGGTAGCTCCACCCGTCACCGTGACCGGCGTCCCCGTTGTGCGCTTCACCAGGAACAACCAGATTCACGCTGCCAGCAGGGGCAACATGTTCACGACCGAGATAATCGAAGCGGAGCGCCCCTTGTTCGATAACGCCGATGGCGTAGCACTCGTGCACGTGGCGCGCGAAATTGTGCGTGACAAAAGTGGCCTGAAAGAACTCGAGGCCAGGGAGGCGGGGATCAACGAAATAGGTTGCGCTTTCACCCCGTGTTTTCGCTGGAGCACCATTCATAGGGTGGCAGTATGCCACAGCACGAAAAGCCTGTCTTGAACGATCTTGCGCAGCCCCAGAGACGCTATTGCACTACATGCTTGGGCTCGGCTTCTCCGTTCAAGGCTGCGAGTTTGGACTTGAGTTCCATGACGCGGGCGTAGGATTCCTGGATGCGTTCAACGGGAATCGCCCCCGCCAGGACCTGGGCAAGCAGAATATCCTGCACTTCTTCTGCAATGCCGGGATCATAGGAAAGATTATTGCCGAAAAGCAGCATATCGACACCGGCGTTGACGGCTAGTGTCACGGCCTCTTTCAGGTTGTAGTGATCCGTAATGGCGTGCATTTGCATGTCATCGGAAAAGACAACCCCGTCAAAGCCCAGGCGCTTGCGCAATATCCCGTCTATGATGGGGTAGGACAACGTGGCGGGGTGCTCGGCATCGAGCCTGGCGTTGAAAACATGTGCGGTCATCACGGCGTCGGTTTTCTCCGGCTTCCATGATGCGGGTTAAAAGGCACAAGTTCCTTTTCGCTCCAGGTATTTGTAATATCGACCATGCCCAGGTGTGAGTCATTCCATGCGCTGCCATGGCCGGGAAAATGCTTAAGGCTGGAGAGCACGCCGGCTTCATGGAGCCCGCGCACGAAAGCCAGACCCTGGCGGCCCACCTCTTCAGGATCGGCGGAGAAACTGCGCCCCAGCTTGCCGATGGCGGGATTGTCCGGGGTCACGTTGACGTCCACCACGGGGGCCAGATCCAGATTGCACCCAACGCTGCTCAGGGTCTCGCCGATTTTTCTGGCAGCCTGGCGGGTTATTTCGGGATTGCCCTCTTCTCCCAGTTCCTGCGCCGACCGGGTCGGGGGGAACCCATGCTCAGGGGAGAATCGCGCCACACGCCCGCCTTCCTGGTCCACAGCCACCAACAGTGGAATATTGGATTCGCTCTGCAGCGTGGGAAACCAGCTCGCGCACCTGCTCCGGACTGCGGACATTGCGCACCGGGGAATCCAGGGCCACATCTCTGGAAAAGAGCACAACGCCCCCGATCCTGCCGGCAGCGGCATCCAGCATGACCGGATCCTCGGGCTTGAGTTGCAGCCCTCTGAAGCCGACAAGAATCATCTGTCCGGCCATTTCCATAAACTGCTCTTTTTCAAGACCGCCCAGCTGGGGGTGGCGCTTGGCGCAACCCGAAAGCAGGACCAAGAAAACCAGAAATACCATGGCAAGGCGCCGCATCGCGGTCATTGTGGATCCTTAGGTGTCCGGCGTTAGTGCATTTTACAACCAGCCCTGGCGCAGGGCGCGTATTGATCAGGAAGTCGGCCTATGCGCACGCCCCTTTGTAAAGGGGCACTCATGCAGCCCATAGGCATCCTTTACGGCATTGGCGAGTGTCCTGCTAACGCAAAAGGGCTTGCCTGGACAAGCCCTTTTGCGCCCTGAACAGGGACAATGAACGAAACGTAATCTTGATGTAAGGAAGCTGCGCTTATTCGTAACTTTCGCCAAAGGCCTGCTGGTAACGGGCAGCCACCAGCTTTTGGTCGAAGGAATGTTCCTGGGTGCCGTAATTTTCCACGCAGTAAGCTGCGCATACAGCGCCCAAACGGCAGGCGGTGGCCAGGGGCTTGCCATTCACAATCCCTTTCATCAATCCGGAGCGGAAGGCATCGCCGGCACCGGTGGGATCAAGGGTTTCTTCCACAGGGGCAGCGGGAATCTCGATCTTTTTACCGCCCTCGTACAGCAACGAGCCCTTGTCGCCCAGGGTGGTCACCAGGACTTCCACACGTTCGAGAATCTGCTCTTTGCTCAGACTCGTGGCCTTCATGACCATCTCGAGCTCATAGTCGTTGGTCACCAGCATGTAGCAGCCGGTCAGGGCCTCTTCCATCTGCTTGCCGGAAAGCGCAGTGATCTGCTGGCCCGGATCGAAGATGTAGGGAATATTCAGTTCCTTGTACACTTTGGGCAAGGAGGTCATATCTTCCACATTACCGGGAGAAATGATGGCCAGGCTGCCCCCGATATTGGTGCGGTCTATGTGGGGGTTGGCGCTGTGGCGCATGGCGCCGGGATTGAAGCCCGTAATCTGGTTGTCCGACTTGTCCGTAGTGATGTAAGCGCCCGCGGTAAAATCGTCGTCCACCACGCGGATGCCATCCAGGGGCAGGCCAAGGGAGCGCATACGTTTTTCATAGGCCGAGAAGTCTTTGCCTACGCAGCTCAGAACCAGGGGGGATTCGCCCAGCAGAGCCAGGGAATATGCGATATTGCCTGCGGTGCCGCCGAACTTTTCCTCCATACCGTCCACCACAAAACAGACATTGAGCTGGTGAATATGGTCGGGCAGAATATGCTCGGCAAAGCTCCCGGGAAAATTCATGATACGGTCAAAAGCCAGAGAACCGGATACGTAAATGCGCATGGATAGCTCCTTTTCAAGGATGTATGATAGAGGAGACGGATTTCGCGTGAATGAAGCCGGACCGGGGCTACGCCCCTGTCTCGGATCTGGTGGAAGCCACAATCCACTCCAGGAAGTCGGGATTGCCCCCTTCCAGCGGGAGCGCCACAACGCAGGGCACATCATAACTGTGCAACCGCTTTACTTCCTGTATAAGGGCATCGAGCCGGTCCGCAGCCGTCTTGGCCATGAACACAACCTCGTTTTCGTTCTGCACCGCTCCGTCCCACCAGAACATGGAGCGCATGCCCTCAAGGATATTCACGCAGGCGGCCAGACGCTCCTTGACTAGCGCGGCCCCTATTGCTTCGGCCTCAGCGGCATTGGCTGCCGTCATGTACACCAAATACGTCTTCATGATCGCCTCCTGTGCCACGAGCAGGTATTGTCCAGGCGTGCCCGCCAGTAGAAGACGCCCTGCCAGGCGTCGACCGATACGGGGCGAAGCACCCAAAAAACAGACAACCACATAGAAACCTGTGTTATGCTCTCAGTAACGATTAAACGGCATAAGCCATATGGTCTATACTGTCCACCTGAGGGGAAAAGCACCACATCCTGCTGCCGCGTACTTGCCAGGCAATGCCCTATGCGCTACGCCAGAGCCGCTGCCATCCAGCCACCCATCACGAGGAGGAGCCATGCCCCGCAGCCCTGTAGAATGTCCTGACAACGCGCGCACCAATGCCAAGGCCCGCGCCCGCTGCATCCTGAAACGGTTGCAGCAGCGCTACCCCAAGACAGGTTCGGCCCTGGACTGGGAAGACCCATGGGAACTGCTGGTCGCCACAGTGCTGGCCGCGCAATGCACAGACGCGCGGGTGAACATGGTCACCCCCGGTTTTTTCAAGCGCTGGCCCGGGCCGGCGGAACTGGCTCAGGCCGAACAGGGCGATGTGGAAGAGGTTATCCGCTCCACAGGCTTTTTCCGCAACAAGGCAAAGAATCTGTTGGCCACCGCACAAAAAGTGACCAAAGAATATGGCGGCGAGCTGCCACGCAGCATGGAAGAGCTCACCACCCTGCCCGGCGTGGCGCGCAAGACAGCCAACATCGTGCTTTCCAACGCCTTTGGCATCAACGAGGGGCTGGCCGTGGACACCCACGTCAAACGCCTCTCCTTTCGTATGGGGCTTACCAAATCCCAGGATCCGAAACGCATAGAGCAGGACCTGATGCCCCTTTTCGATCAGCAAGACTGGGGCGAAGTGAACCACCTTCTGGTCTATTTTGGACGTGATGTCTGCATGGCTCGCTCTCCGCAGTGTGGCGAATGCGAACTTGCCGACATTTGCCCAAAACTCGGTGTGGAGCAGAAGCCAGCGAAAAAGTCCGCCAAAAGCACAACAAAGAAAAAGAGCTCCTGATGCCGCGCATCTACCACTTGATAACCACCCTGGAGACGGGCGGCGCCGAAGTATTCCTCTACCGCCTGGTGCGCGAACTGCTCAAGCAAGGGGTGGAGTGCCGGGTTGGTTCGCTGGTGCGTTCCGCCCCTGTGGGTGACTGGCTGCAGGACCTGGGTGTCCGGGTGGATTATCTGGACATGACGCCGTCGCGCCCTAACCCGCTGGTGGTGCTCAAACTGCTGCGCATCCTGCGGAGCTGGCGGCCGGATGTGCTCCAGACCTGGATGTACCACGCAGATTTGCTGGGGTTGAGCGCCCGGCTCGTGGGACAAAAAAACATCATCTGGAATGTGCGCTGCACCGACATGGACCTGAACGCTTACAGTCGCATGACGGCGCTTACGGTGCGCACCTGCGCCAAACTTTCCGGCATACCCCGCTGTATTCTGACCAACGCCCATGCCGCGCGGGAATTCCACGTTGCCCTGGGCTATAAAGACACGGATTTTCTCGTCATACCAAATGGCTACAATACCGAGGAGCTGAAGCCCGACCCTGAAGCCCGGGCTGCGGTGCGCGCCGAGCTGGGGTTGGACGACTCCCATGTGGCGGCCGGGCTCGCCGCACGCTGGGACCCTATGAAAGGGCACCTGCTCTTTGCCAAGGCAGCCGGCATTGCACTGAAGCAGGCGCCTTCTCTTCGCTTCGTTCTCTATGGTGCGGATGTGGACCAGAACAATACCGAACTGGTCGCTGCGTTGCAGGAAAACGGCGTTTACGAAGCCTGCCGCTTGCTGGGGCGCCGTGACGATGTGGCTAGGGTGCACGCCGCCATGGATATTGGCGTATCCAGCTCCCTATTCGGAGAAGGTTTTTCCAACGCCATTGCCGAAAGTATGGCCTGCGGCGTTCCCTGTGTGGGAACGGAAGTGGGCGATACGGCCAGAATCATTGCCGGAACGGGACACGCTGCGCCGCCGAATGATCCTGAATCCCTGGCCAAAGGAATGGCTGAATTGGCCCTGCAGTCTGCTCCAGAGCGACAGGCCTTGGGGCGCAAAGCCCGTGAGCGAATCGTGGAACACTACGAACTTTCCGACATCGTAGGCCAATACGCAGAGCTCTACGCGCGCCTTGCGGACAATCCCAAATAAAAAAGCGCCCCCCGCATTGTAGCGAGGGGCGCTTTGCTTGCCTTTGTAATACGCCTGAAACAGCTATTTTTTGCTCTTTTTGGCCATGGCTTCCTTGAACAGGTCGCCCAGGGTGCCCATGCCTTCAGATTCGCCCTGTTTTGGCGCGGGGGCAGCCGCCTCGGTCTTGGCCAGCTCCTTGCGCCAATCCATGTTCTCGCCTTCCTTGATGGCGGCGGGAGCCAGGGTGGCTTTACGGGCGTCGATGTCCAGGTTCTCGATCATGACCTCCACCGGATCGCCCGGCTTGAGGTTTTCGTATGCAGCGGGGTCCTGGGCCTTGGCCATCAGCGACTTGGGCATCAGGCCGGTGATGCCGGGCTCCAGGGTGATGAACAGACCGAACTGTTCACGCTTTTCCACGGTGCCGGCATACTTTGCGCCCTGTGCATAGCGCTGATCCGCCGTGCTCCAGGGATCGCCCTGCGCTTCCCGCAAGCTGAGGCCGATACGACGCTGCGCTTCGTCCACATCCTTCACGGTGACTTCCACACGGTCGCCAGGCTGCACCACTTCTTCAGGCTTGTGCACACGCCTGGTGTAGGAAAGCTCGCTGATGTGCACCAGGCCTTCCACGCCGGGCATCAGTTCCACAAAGGCGCCAAAGGGCGCCAGCCGAATCACCGTGCCCTCCACAACATCACCTGGAGCAAAACGCTGCGCCACACCTTCCCAGGGGTCGGCCTGGGCCTGCTTGGCGGAAAGCGCAATGCGCAGTCCTTTGCGCTTTGGATCAGGCTCCACGGAGAGCACTTTAACGGAAAGAATCTCGCCTTCGGTTACCACATCACGCGGCTCGGCAACCCGGGTCCAGCCCAACTCGGAAACATGGACCATGCCTTCCACGCCAGGGACCAGTTCCACAAAGACGCCAAAAGGCTTGATGCGCACCACCTTGCCGTCCATGACAGCGCCGGGCGCAACATCCTGCTGGAACTGCTCGGCCGCCTCCTGCTGTTCGGCTTCCAGCAGTTTGCGGCGGGAGACAACAACATTACGGCCGCTCTCTTCAAACGTCGTAATCTGAAAACTGTATTCCTCACCCACATAGGGTTCCGGATCTTCCACATATTGGGTATCGATCTGCGAAATGGGGCAAAAGGCCCGGCGGCCCATAACCTGAACGTTGAAACCACCCTTGCAGGTGCCTTTGACCTTGCCCTGCACAGGAATGCCTTTTTCCCAGGCGTCCTGGAGCAAGGCGAGCCCACCATCCCCGCTTATGTGTCTGGAAAGCTTTATCTCGCCCCCAGCCACCTTGACGACAAACAGCTCAAGTTCGTCGCCGACTTTATACGGGAATTCGCCATTTTCATCCAACAGTCCGGCCTTGTCGGCCACACCGTCGATTTTTGCACCGGCATCGATGAACACGCTGTCTTTGGTCTCAGCAATGATGGCGCCACGAATTTTGTCGCCCACACGCAGGGCGGCCTGATTCTCTGAGGCAGAGGCTTCCAACATGGCGGCGAAGCTTTCTTCTTCCACCGTGTCCTGATGCCTGGTTTCGTCGGTCATGGTCTTCTCCTGAAAAAGGTGTCTGCACCCTCCCCCATGGGGAGCGTTCCGCTGCAAAGGCCCATTATCAGCGGCCAAGCCCCCTGTCCAGCCTCATTTCAGCAACTTTCCGTTCTTTTTGGCAGAGAAAATACTTGCTTCCCGTGCAGCTTTTTGCTTTAGATATTGTCTAGTTTAGTTTCGGGTTCCCTTTCTTCGAAAGCCACCACCTTGGGAGTGAGTTCGATTATAATGGTCGCCAACCGCGCATCACACATGCAGAAAGGCCTTACTTGCAGCACATTCCACCTTGTTGCAGTCTGCGCCATATTTTTTGCGGTCCTTTTCTTTACACCGCATCAAGGAGCTTGCGTCAAGGTTACAGCTGGTGAGGAAGGCACCTTAAAACCCGTACAGCTGCAAAAAAGCGACACTGTAGTCATGACTCCTGAAGCCGCCCTGAACAATGGGGGCAATGGGGTTACGCCGACGCAGCCGGGCCAGAGCCCCCAGGTGGAAGCCCAGGGGGAACTGCCTCTCGATCTCAAAGGGGAAGAACTGCCTGTGGATCCTGAAGCCGTAGCTATAGAGGATCGCATTACCCGCTACAAATTCATCCTTGAATCCCTTGGGTTCACCCTGAGCGAATTCACCATTTCCCCAGACGAAGCCTATCATGTGCAGCTTGTTTTTGAAGGCAAAATGAATTCCACGCAGGAGAAGTTTGATGAACTGAACGATAAATTTCCTGACGAATCCAAACTCATGGGCCTGCTGGAGCGGGTATACGAGTACAACCGGCGCGATTTGACCAACTACGCCGCGTATCGGGTGGTCCTCCGGCTTTCAGAGCCGCTTTACATCGCCGTGCAGTACCGCAAATTCTGACGTTTTATCCCACCAAAAATATTTTTTCGTCCCCCGACTTTTTTTCTGCGTCTTAAGCTTTTCTTAAGATTTGGCACGTTCCCTGCTTCCAGCAGTACGGCGGGAAACTATTTCCCGTGCCCGGACGTACGGCCAGGTGGCCGCCCCCCACTGCACAGGGTGATACGCCCCGGGCAAAGGAGGCATCTATGCTGTCATCATTTTACATTGGCGCTACGGGAATGAAAACACATTCCCAGGGCATGCAGGTATTGGGCAACAATATCGCTAATGTGAACACCGTGGGCTACAAAAGCTCTGAAGCGATTTTCGCCAACCTCATGAGCCAGGACGTACCCCAAGCCGCGAACCAACCAACGGTAGGCATTTCGCAGCTGGGCATGGGCGCCACGTTGAGTGAAGTAAAAACCAATTTTGTTCAGGGTGGTTATGAAAGCACGAACATGATGGGAGACCTGCACATTTCTGGTAATGGGTTCTTTGGCGTCGCCAGAGATGATACGACCTATTACACCCGTGCAGGCAATTTCAGCGTGAATCAGTACGGGTATATGATCGACCCGCACGGGTATATTTTGCAGGGGCAGTCACTCTACGGCCCAAACGCAGGAACATCGGGCGATATTCAGTTCGAGGCCAACGATCAAGGGCATGTGGTCATGGCCCCAAGTGCAACGACGTCCATATCCATGATCACCAATCTCGGCGATATAGACGCCTCCCCAAGCGCCACGGATCCATTCTTTTCTTTGGCGAATCTGTGGAACGGCACATCGAAAACGCCCCTTTCGTCCGCCACGTATGCTTATTCCGACTCTATCCGCGCCTGGGACGATACGGGCGAGTACCGCGATCTGAACGTGTATTTCGACAAGGCGAATGTTTCCAATTCTGGCGGGGGCAGCGTGTTCGAGTTCGCCATAGGCATGGACCCGGCGGAAGACGGCCGGGCAACATTTGCCGGGACCTCATCCGCAGGCCTGCTGATGTTCGGCACCCTGTCTTTCGACAGCGCTGGCAAACTCCAGAACATGTCCGCCTTCACCAATGACGGTACGGGGAGCAAATCCCTGGACAGTTGGGTGCCCAGCGGCTTTGACGCGGACGGACAGCCGCAATTCTCCGTAACCTACGCCAACGGAGAGACCACGACCATCTCAGCGGACTTTGGGCTGAGCAACAACGGCACGGGATGGGGTACTACCGCCTCCAATGCCGCAGCCGTAGGCGCTTCTCCAAGCGCATTGCCGTCTTTTGACGGCACCAGATCCGCAACCGCCACCACCGCCCATGATGGTTCCTCGTCCTCGACGATCTATTCCAGGCAGGACGGGTACGGAGAAGGATACATGGAAGGGTTCACGGTAAATGAGGACGGGGTGATCATCGGCAATTACAGTAATGGCCAGGATCAGGACCTCTACCGCATAAACATGTATAATTTCGCCAATCCCTATGGGCTGAGCCGTGAAGGCGACAACCATTACAGCGCCACTAAAGCCTCGGGCGCAGCGCGCCAGGGCTTTGCCGGCGAAGACGGGCTCGGCGCCATCACCCAATACGGGCTGGAAACCTCCAATGTGGAATTACCCAGAGAATTCGTGAACATGATTTCGACGCAACGCGGATTCCAGGCCAACAGCAAAATCATCACCACGTCGGACTCATTGCTGCAGACAGCGTTGCAGATCAAACGATAACGCCTGACTACGCAGATATCCTTGCACCAACAGCCTGCATACTGCCGGGGAGATTTTTCTCCCCGGCAATTTTTGCTGCATCACGCTCAGGGCTCGTCATCAACGGTGATGGTTTTTCCCGTGCCGGGGTGATGCACCTGCAGGCGCCCGTCCTGCAGCCTTGTAACTTCCACTTCATCTCCTGCGGCAACACCGTCCATGCCCTTTTCTTGCAGTGCTTCAGGGTGCTGCACCGTAACCATGCGGCTTTGCCCCGCTTTGATGGAACGCTCAATCATGCGTGACTGCGCCCCAAGAATGGAACGCTGCACACCCCCCATTGCCGGCGCTTCCGCCGCCTGCAGGGCGGGCGCCACACAAAAGAGCATTAAACACGCCATGATAGTCATAATAACCAATGGCGTACCCTTGCCTTCCAGCGTTATTTTCCTGAACCTCATTATGTTTTTCATGATGTCACTCCCTGCCTTCCAGTTAAGCAGTTTTGGCGGTGACTCCTGCCGAAACAGCAAACTCCACCGCTTCAATCACTTGCCGCAACATGTCATCGGCTGCTATAATAATACTCGAAGTCTTTCATCCTCATTTTTTACCACCTGATTGTTTGCAGCATGATGGATCGCTGTAACGAGGAGCTCGCTACGTTTGCAGCAGCCACACCAGGCTCGTGCAGAATGATTGCAATTCCTACTACTATTATTATAACGCATCACAACGAAGATGTACAAACCTTCAGCTCAGGTTCCGGGTCGCTTAGATGATGAATTCAGGCTTGCGGCTTTATTCTCCCCCTACCGTGCAGATTACCGTAACGTCGATTGCTCTGCTTTTTATACTGACGGCCTCTTTGCCCTCTTCTGTGTTTGCAGTGCAGGAGCAGAAAGTCCGTCTGCTGCCGCTGGCCGGCGCCCTGCAGGACCCCAAAGCAGAGATCTCCGGGCTGGCCTGGCATAAAGAGCGGCTGATTTTGCTGCCCCAATATCCAGACTGGGGCAATATGCAGCGCAACTTTCCGGCATCGGTGTTTGCCATTGCCAAAAAGGACATTGTTTCCTTTTTAAAGCAGGACCATCCGGACATGTCATCCCCCCTTCCCATGACTGAAATCCGTTTATGGGGCATGGAATTTTGCCGGGAACTTCCTGGTTTTGAAGGGTTTGAGGCCATTGCCATCCTGGGGGACAGGGCTTTTTTACTCATTGAGACTTATGCTGAAGGGCGCATGGGCAGTTGGCTGGTGCAGGGCATCTTTTCACCGGATGAAGCCAGCCTGTGGCTTGAAAAAGACAGTATGGCCCGGCTGGACCCGCCCGTGAACCTGCGCAACATGTCTTTCGAAGCTCTGGTTTTGGGGCCAAGCGGGCTCAACGCTATTTTTGAGGCCAACGGGCGCAAGGTTAACCCGCACCCCATGGCGCTGCGTTTCGACTTCGACATGAAGCCGCTGCCGCCTGTAGCTTTCCCCCACGTTGAATACCGCATTACGGATGCAACAACCGTGGATGATGAAGACCGTTTTTGGGTGCTGAATTACTTCTGGCCGGGTAACAAAGGACTCTTGCAACCGGCGGAAGACGATATCGTTCGTCGTTGGGGCGTTGGCAAATCCCACGCAAATTCAGAATATGTAGAACGTATTTTGCCATTTGAAATGACCTTGGAGGGGCCCAGACTTGCGGATGCGCCCCCTGTAATATTTGAATTGGGAATGATGCCAAGGAACTGGGAAGGTCTGGCCTTGCTGCGCGACAGTGATGTGCAGGGATTTCTGCTTGCCACAGACAAATTTCCAGCGACGATGTTGGGTTTTGTACCACTGCAATAATGTGTTCGATACCCATCACACTTGCAACGTCTGGCGTACACTGCTATTCCCTTTTTTGTGTTCAAGAGCCGGGGGGAGATTGCCAGGCCGCCATCCATTGGAACTGAGAATTCCGGGGGCCTGAGCTCTTCGCAACACCGGTCCTTGCAATAATACCCGATTTTTTCCTGCCCTATGCAGGAGACACCACTTAGCTGCCATATATTTCGGGACTGCAGGAGACAAGAATCCATGGGCAAAAAGCTGCTTATCGTAGAAGATGAACTCCACATCAGGACGCTGCTGGAACAGGCTCTCGAAGATCTCGAGGACGAATTCGACGTCGAAATCCTCACTGCTGCTGACGGGGAGGAGGGCCTGAACATGATCCGGACAGAACGCCCCCAAGCCGTATTCCTGGACATCATGATGCCCAAGAAGAACGGCTACGAGGTCTGCCGGGCTGTAAAGGAAGACCCTGAACTCAAGGATATCATCATAGTTCTGTTGACTGCCAAAGGGCAGGAAGCAGACCGGCGCAAAGGGCTTGAAATAGGTGCATATGATTATATGACCAAACCCTTTGATCCCGACGAAGTCGTGGAACTGGCAAAAGAATTGTTGCAAATAGTGGATTAACCGACACCTTTCGGGGGCGCTTTCCTGGCCTTTTTTGAGATTACCTTTGGCGGGTGCGCCTTTTTTTCATTTTTGCGCAATTTTTCGTTCCACGTATACGTTATCATTTCCAAGGAGCAGCCTCCCGAGACATGCCTTCCTTTGCCAAGATATTTAAAGCCAGGCGCTTGCAGACCTTTTTAGCCGATGGTCTCGCCTTGCTGCAAGGAATCGGCGTCAGTCAGGGAGACAACGCCCCGAATTCTGCCCGCGGGTCTGGAGTTCCGGCCTTCCTCGCTGTTACATGGCAGGAAGTGGACGGCCTGTACCATACCGTAACAATTGGTGATTTTCCAGATACCGATGCGGCTGACAATGATCCTTGCGGATCAGCTGCCTGCAGCATTCCCTCCACGGCTCCCCGCATCAGCATGAAACTTCCTGGGGCCTTATCTTCCACGTTATGGGCGGGAGCACTGCCCCCCTTTCCCCAGGGAGATGACGACATGAACCGGCTGCAACTCGCCATGGATTTCCTTGGCCGTTGCCTAGAGGAACTGGCTTTTGCCGAACACACCCGGCGCAGCGTGGGCAAGGAAGCCTTGGAGCAATATCGCGAGAGTTCGGTACTCCAACGCGCAGTGGTCAATCTCAACGCCTCCATGAAGTTCGGTGACGCGGCCCAGGCTCTGGCGGAAGAATGCAAGGCAGCCGGCCTGCCCGCCGATTATTGCCTGGTTTTCGGCCAGGAAGATCGCCTCGAACTCATTGAAAAAATGTATCCTGACGCACCTCCCGTCCCTGCACATTTCTTTTCCTCTCTGCCCAAGAGCGACCTGTTCGCCCAGGTGAAGCGAACCAAGAAATCGGAACTTATCAACGAACTGTGCAACGACCCACGCTGGAAGAACGAATGCCCCCAGCTATGCGGGCTGTTGCTGTCACCGCTTACCAGTTCCCAATTTGAGCTGGGGGTCCTTGCCCTTGTCATTGCCTCCCCCGATCGCACTTTCAGCTCTGCCCACTTGAAAAAGACCACGACGTTGACAAGCGTTGCCGGCATCTGCCTGGCGAACGCCTACCACTTCGAGCAGGTGCAATACATCCTTCTTGCGCTGGTCAAAGCCATGGCCACGGCCATTGACGCCAGGGACAGACTCACGGCAGGGCATTCGCATCGGGTTGCCCAGTATGCTCTGGGCCTGGCGGTGGCGGTGGACAAGGATGAAGATGTTTGCGCAGACCTGGAGTTTAGCGACGAGAATTTTCAGGAAATTTTCTACGCCGGCCTGCTGCACGATGTGGGCAAAATCGGAGTGCGGGAAGAAGTACTGACCAAAGAGACACGACTGCCTCGCCCCCATCTGGAACTCATTGGCCTGCGTCTGGCATTATGGGGCGAGATGAACCAGACCCCGTGGAAAGAGCTGTACGCCCGGCTGGAAATTGTGAACAAGGCGTACGACCTGACCGACGAAGACAACGACCTGGTACGGCAACTCTGCAACGAAAGTCTTGAAGTTGGGGGCAAAACCATCACCATCCTGACAGAAGAGGAGGGGCAGAGGTTGCTGACGCCGCGCGGCAATCTCACACCTTCGGAATGGGAAGAAATCAAACGCCACCCTCAGGAAAGCCACCGAATCCTGCAGAACATCCCCTTCACTATGCACTTTCCCAATATCCTCACCATGGTGCTGCAACACCACGAGCGGCTCGACGGTTCAGGCTACCCCGAAGGGCTCAAGGCTGCGGAAATTGGAGTGCAAAGCAGGATCATGGCCATTGTCGATGTATACGACGCACTCCGCCAGGACCGCCATTATAAAAAAGGACTTTCTCAAGAAATGGCGCTGACCATTCTGCGTCAGGAAGCAAAACGCAAGAAGCTCGATTCCCGGCTTGTTGAAATTTTCTGCCGCGATATCGAAGAGATCGAAAACACCCTTGTGATGAGCCTGGATATCATGCCTGGTCGCGAATTTATTCAGTAGTAAACGTTTTCAATAGCATACCAAGCCTTTCTGCATTTCTATCGCGTGGTGACATTTACAGAATATACATGAAAAACCCCCCTGCCGTCTTTGACGGCAGGGGGGTTAGTATTTCATGTAAACAGCAGACTAGCTGGTCAGCTTGCTTTCCAGGGTAGCGGCCACAGCGTCCAGAAAGCCTTCGGTATCCAGGAAGCTGTCAGGGCGTGGATTGGCGATACGGGCCATGTCTCCAGTCATTTTGCCGTTTTCGATGGTCTCGCAGGAAGCTTCTTCCAACGCATCTGCAAAAGCAACCACGTCTGGCGTACCGTCCAGTTCCCCACGCTTGCGCAGCGCGCCGCTCCAGGCAAAAATAAGCGCCATGGAGTTGGTGGAGGTGCTCTCCCCTTTCAGGTGGCGGTAATAGTGGCGCTGCACCGTACCGTGAGCAGCCTCGTACTCGAAACAGCCGTCCGGAGATACCAGCACGGAAGTCATCAGCGCCAGGCTGCCGTAGGCGGAAGCCAGCATGTCACTCATGACGTCGCCATCATAGTTCTTGCAAGCCCAGAGGAAACCACCCTCGCTCTTCATCACCCGCGCCACAGCGTCATCAATGAGGGTGTAGAAATATTCAATGCCGGCAGCCTTGAACTTGTCCGCAAACTCTGCATCGTACACGCGCTGAAAAACCTCGCGAAAACGGGCGTCATAGATCTTGGAAATCGTATCTTTGGTGGCGAACCAAAGGTCTATCTTCTGGTCGAGGGCAAAGGTGCAGCAGGCGCGTGCAAAGCTTTCAATGGAGGCGTCCGTGTTGTGCATGCCCTGCAAGACGCCGGCACCACTGAATTCATGGACCGTTATGCGCTGCGGCTCACCACCATCCTTGGGCGTAAAAACCAATTCGGCCGTGCCCGGACCGTCCACGGAAAGTTCTGCATTCTTGTAGACATCACCGTACGCATGGCGGCCGATGACTATGGGCTTTTCCCAGGAAGGAACCGCGGCCGTAAGGTTTTTCAGCAGAATGGGCGCACGGAACACAGTGCCATCCAAAAGGGCACGGATGGTGCCATTGGGGCTCTTCCACTGTTTCTTCAGGTCATATTCGCCAACCCTGCCCGCATCCGGGGTGATGGTTGCGCATTTCACGCCCACGCCGTGGCGCTTGATGGCTGCAGCAGCGTCAACGGTTACCTGGTCGTCTGTGTCATCACGATGTTTCACATGCAGGTCGTAATACTCGAGCTGCACATCCAGATAGGGGTGGATGAGTTTATCTTTGAGCATGGCCCACATGACGCGGGTCATCTCGTCGCCGTCAATCTCCACGAGAGGTGTTTTTACCTGAATCTTCGACATGAGCTTTCTCCCAAAGGCAGATATGTGGAATTGCAGCGCCCTGTGTGGACACTGCCGGAACAGGCGTTATTTCCTACAAAATTGGCAAAGTCAAGGCCGGCAGTCTTTGAATGCCATTTGGCAGAAACAAGAAGCGCAACGATTGTTGCATTTACAACAAACGCCCACTCCAGTCCTTTTCCATTCTGTACATCCAACTAAACAAAAGCAGCTTCATCATATTGTCACATTCAGAATTCATACGTTTTATCCAAAAACTCCATCTAATCATACAAATTCATTATTGTTTGGTATCCTCTTATATCTGCAGAAACTCATGGACTTTAATCAATTTATCGGTTTATATAAATTTATCCACTACATCTAATTCTGACGGCAGCGTTTTCGCAGTTATGCGCTATTTTTCGAGGGGGCGCGCATACATACACCTGATGTTTACGCAATTGTCAGTTGGACAAGGCAATCCTGCCTGCCCCTCTTATGCTTCAACTTTTGAACATGGAGGAAGAGATGCGCATCCTTCTCGCAAGTATGCCTAATTCCGTCGATTTTATCGATGCACATACTAAATTGCCGAATCTTGCAATTGCGTCTCTGGCAGGCAGTCTTCCTGATCATGACGTCCGCTTGATGGACCTTGTAACCCTTACACCTTCCGTAAAAAAACCTTTTCTCGATGCACTGAATATATTTCGCCCTCAAATACTAGGCCTTTCTGCAATGACGTTCCAATTTTCCACGTTACTCAGAATTGCGAAACTGGCCAAAGAATATGACCCATCCATAAAAATCATAGCTGGTGGCTACCACACCACCCTGATGCATAACGACATTGCTGCTGGAGATGATGCCGCGCTGCTGGATTTCATGATCCGTGGCGAAGGAGAAAAAACCATTGCAGAGCTTGTTGCCGCTATGGAGCGGGGCGATAAGGAATTTAACGACATTCTGGGGCTTTCCTGGAAGCAAGGGGAACAGTGGACACACAACGAACCGCGCCCTCTCCAGGATATCGAAACGCTGCCGCTCCCCCGCAGGGACCTGCGCATCACCAAGGGATACCATTTCATGGGCATGCCCATGGATGTGGTTGAGACATCACGCGGCTGTCCCTTCAACTGCAAGTTCTGCAGCATCACTCACATGTACGGGCACACATTCCGCCCCTTCCCCATGGCGCGGATAGTAGAGGATCTGAAAGCTGCACGAAGCCAGGGCGCCAAAGCCATATTCTTTTCCGACGATAACCTCACCTATGATGTCGACCACTTCAAGGCGCTGTGCCAAAGCATTGTTGAAAACGACCTCACCGACATGTGCTTTATGACGCAGGTCAGCGCCGTGGGCATTGCGCGCAACCCCGAACTGGTGGACGCCATGGACAAGGCGAATTTCCGCATCGTTTTCGTCGGCTTCGAGTCCATGGACCCGGAAGCCTTGAAAAGGATGAACAAGCCCACGAGTCCAGAAATCAATATCACTGCGGCGCGGTTGCTCACGGAGCACAACATGGGCGTCATTGCCGGCACAATCGTTGGCTACCCGGATGACGACAAGCAGTCAGTGACCCGCCAGATCAAACTGACCCGCGAAATCCGAAGCGACGGACTCTACCTGCAGTACCTGACCCCGTACCCCAAGACGCGCATCCGACAGGAAATGTTGGAGGGGGGGTTCGTGGTCAACAAGGATAACTTTGACGACTATACCGGCCTCAACTGCAACATCAGAACGAAGCACCTCAGCCAAAAGGAACTGCAACGCTGCAAACGGCTGGCCACACTCAGCGTTGGTTGCGGCGTGTGGTCCAAAGGGCTGCACCGCAACTACTTCATTCGCAAGCATCCAGCCCACTGCGCCAAGGCCATCACCAAGAACCTGAGCAGAGACATCTTTTACCTGCTCTTCGACAAAAGGATATCCAAGGGGATTGACGTCTGAGTGCAATCGGCAAATGGAACGCGCGTGCTCACGTCTGGGGCATGGATTTGATCCACTTGGCCACAGTCGGCGGAATGTAGCGTTCCATGCGGTCCAGCAAGGCATCCGGCGTATCGGCCAGAAGCATGATGTCCCTGTGCTCCGGCTTCATGAACTGCTCGTCGCGTGCGTGGTCCAAAAACGCGTTGAGCAAACGGTAATAGCCTGCAATGTTGAGCAGACCGCATGGTTTGCCGTGCAGCCCCAACTGCCCCCAGGTGACCACCTCGAATATTTCCTCGAAGGTGCCCATTCCCCCGGGGAGGGCGATAAAGCCATCTGACAGGCTGGCCATCATGGCCTTGCGCTCGTGCATGGACTCCACCACATGCAACTCGGAGAGTCCCTTGTGGGCGATTTCCTTTTCCACAAGGTTTCTGGGCATGACGCCTATGACCTTGCCGCCAGCCTCCAATACGGCATCCGCCACGGCGCCCATGCAACCAATGGCAGCGCCGCCATAGACAAGGCCGGCCCCTCTGTTGACAAGCTCCCGTCCCAAAGATCGAGCGCTTTCACAATATTCGGGGCGCACGCCCTCGTTGGATCCGCAAAAAACACACACATTGTTCAAAACCGGCATAGCTTTCTCCTGAAATAGCCCTGATATAGCCCTGAAATAGCGATGAAGTGTTCTGCTATATCAGACTCACTCCGCTTTCAAGTGACGGCTCCGTGACTGCTGCTGTTTCCACGCGCGCCCTTGCAATGGCAAGGTCCAGGGAATCGTAAATATTGCCCTTGCCCACTTTTTCTTCCATTTGCATGCGCTCCAGCACCTTTTGCACCTGTGGCGAGACTTCAGCCAACAGCACGAGGCAATCCTTTTTCCTGCACGCCTGCACAAAGGCTTCCAAGGCATTGAGCCCGGTTGCGTCTATGCTGCCTACCCGCTTCATACGCAAAATAAAGACCTTGGGCATATGTCGCATCACGCCAAGCACATCGTGCAGCCTGTCCGCCACGCCAAAGAAAAACGGCCCGTTGATCTGATAGACATCAACCCCAGCCGGTATGGCGGGGCCTGCCACCACTCCATTTTCTTTTTCATCATCCCCGACCAACCACTGCGGGCGTGAAACATCCGTAATCTCGCTCATGCGCTTCATGAACAGAAGAGCGGCCAACACCACACCCACCTCCACAGCGACCACAAGATCCACGGCAACAGTCAGGGCGAAGGTCAGCAGCATGACCAGCACATCCGAGCGGGGGGCCCGCAGCAATCGCTTGAATTTACGCACCTCGCTCATATCCCAGGCAACAAGGCTCAGCACTGCGGCAAGGCTGCACAAAGGGATGCCATCGGCCAAAGGTGCAAGCAGCAGCAGGAACGCTAGCAGCACCAGGGCATGCACCAGCCCTGAAACAGGGGAATAGGCGCCGCTTTTGATGTTTGTGGCTGTACGCGCAATGGCGCCCGTGGCGGGAATGCCGCCAAAACAGACAGACAGAACATTGGCCACGCCCTGTCCTACGAGCTCCGTATTCGCGTTGTGGCGCTCACCGGTCATGCCATCCGCCACAACGGCGGAGAGCAAGGATTCGATGCCTGCAAGCAGCGCTATGGTCAGAGCCTCCGGAAAAACAGCGCGTACCACATCCATACTCGGCAAAGGGAAACCGAACGCCGGCAGCGTGGCGGGGAC
The DNA here is from genome assembly GCF_055388615.1 of Desulfovibrio biadhensis. Taxonomy (NCBI): domain Bacteria; kingdom Pseudomonadati; phylum Thermodesulfobacteriota; class Desulfovibrionia; order Desulfovibrionales; family Desulfovibrionaceae; genus Desulfovibrio; species Desulfovibrio biadhensis. Next base: position 2,449,822 of record NZ_AP042477.1, on the reverse strand, counting down.
GCCCCCGAAACGTGAACCAATGGTCTCCACATGGAGCCCGAAAATGCCCGCAACCAGTGCGCCCAACGCAACCCCCGCCAATGGCGCGGGAATTTTGGGAATAAATCGCCGCACCAGAACCATGACAACGAGCACGGACAAGCCAAGAAGCAACGTTGTCATGTCCACGCCACTGGCATGCAAGTATGCATTCCACTTTGCAAAAAACGTAGCCGGCACATCTCCGACCTGAAGCCCCAGCAAATCCTTTACCTGTGTGGAAAAGATCAGCAGACCGATGCCCGCGGTAAAACCCGTTGTCACGGGGTACGGGATGAATTTTATATAACGCCCCAGCTTGGCGAAGCCCATTATCAGGAGAAGCACCCCAGCTATGCATGTGGCGGCAACCAACCCTTCATACCCGTGCCGCGCCACCACCCCGGCGATGATGACGACAAAGGCGCCTGTGGGGCCCCCAATCTGAAACCTACTGCCACTCAGTGCCGAGATGACGAATCCGGCGACAATGGCTGTGAAGAGTCCGCGTTCCGGGGGCACCCCCGATGCAATGGCGAATGCCATGGCAAGGGGCAGCGCCACCATGCCGACTGTGGCGCCTGCGCCAAGGTCCTGCACAAATTGCGCGGGCCCATATCCCTGCCGCAGTACTGAAAATATTTTTGGTATGAAATCATCATGTTTGATGGATGAACGAAAACGCATGGCGCGCATGCCCCTTTACCGCGCTAACGGCCCTGTTTGCCCCTGCCAATATGGCGTTGGGAAAGACAGAGCGGTTATACCCTTGCTTTTGTGGAGGCAAGGAAAATTTGCGTACTTTTTGTAGGACTTTTTCCGTTGCGCGCTGCCTGCATGCAAAACCTGCGATATACAGTGAATTAAACAACAAATGAACAACGTATGATCAATACGAATCTGCGGTTTAGATTGCCCTCCCCTCCACACTGACAAACCATGATCTACTGATGTCAACATTTTCTCTAGATTTTATCTAAAATCCATGGACAGGTATAAAATTTTGAACTAAGCTGCCCAACCAGGTAACAATCATGAGCAATATAGAAGTTACTGCGCCCCCTGTGCCCTTTCTCAGTTTGCGGGAGATCGGCAGGCGATTGAACATACCGCCATCCAGTGTCGTATATTACAAAGACCGTTTTTCCCCGTTTATTCCAGCGTATCAGGCAAAAGGGCGGCGCCCCAAATATCCTGCTGAAGCAATAACTGTATTCAAGGAGATCCGCGCCATGTTCGAAAACAACTGGTCTGCAGAGGAAATCGAGCAGGTTCTGGCAGAAAAGCTAGGATCATGCGGGCATGGCGACATTCTGGGGCGCAGCCGTAGTGATGCGCCTGCAGGTGCTTCCCGACTCGGCGAACTTGCCGGCGTCATAGAGAAAATGTCTGGCCTGCTCGAGAACCAAAGCTTGTTCAGAGCCGAAATAGACAGCCTGCGCAAAGAGCTGCAGCAAAGTCATACCGAGCGCGTACACCTGGAGAAGCGCCATCAGGATCGTATCTGCCTCCTTGAAAAAGAAATCGAGGAATTGCGACACGAACGCGCCCAGATGCTTCACGAGATGCTCGAACATTTGAACAAGAGTTCGGGGCCGCAGACCGCCCCCCCGGATGCATTCCTGCGGTTGCCCCTGGTGGTGCGCAAGGGTGACGACGAGTATTTGGGGGTTGCCGGTAGAACCCGCCATTTCAGCCTGCAAGAATTTTTGCGCATCATTCAACGCAATGGTTTTGGACGCAAACGTGTTGCCCTGGCGTGGCGCCGCGAACCTGGCGAGTGGGTGCTGACAATTAACACATGCAATCTGGAAAGCGCCGACAAGCACGAGCATGTGCTGCATGTGCGCCAGACTATGACGCCGAACCACAACAACGTCGTGGAGTTGACGAGCTTGTGCATTGACGGCAACCATGTGCCTGAACCATTTTTGTTGGTACTGCTGCGCAAAATCAAAGACGGTTTTGACGAGTAGCTGTACTCCCCAAATCAGGATAAAGCCGCCCGACACATACCTGCCGGGCGGCTTTTTTTTGGGACAATTCTGTTGGGTAAACTATTGGGGGATGGCTGCGTATGGATCGGCGCCTGCCCCTTCCACTTTCTTTTCAAGTGAAGCCTTGCCACTGAAGCGCCCCATGTCTTTGATGCACGCCAACTTCTCTTCCATGCTCATCTGGGCCAGTTTCCAGGACATCTTGACCCGCGAGATATAAAAGAGCGGGTTGGCGTGTCCGCCTTTGGGATTCCTGTCAGCTTCGCTTACCCCGGTGGCCTGTTCCGATTTACTCCAGTCAAACCCGATGACCACGCCATCGCATACATCCTTCTTATTGTTGACGCGCATGGCGATGATGGTTGGCGTCACACCGTCAGTGGTAAGTTTCGCCGCCGCCTCTGGCACCAGCATGCTAAAGGCGCCCTTTTTCCCCATGGTGCGCCCGTACGCAGATTGCAGTGCATCCATTGCGCAAATCGGGGGCGCCCCCACAAAGACATAAGAGTCTCCAGGGCCAAGGGGGAGATTTTTATCCAGATAAGCTTTGGCAATGAACCCTGCATTCAGCCCAGGGCAAAAATGGTCGTGGAGTTCGGCCCCTTTGAGCATGGTCCAGCTCGCCCCTTCCTGCCAGGACAAGATGATGGAAACGACTGAGAACGTGCGTTTGCCAAGCAGCCCCTTTGCAGCCTCGCTCCATATTGCGGGAGTAAGAATCTGTTCCGGCGCAATGTTCAACGTTTGCACGGCAAACCCGTCTTCCTTCCACTTGATGAACACCAGATCATGCGACGCTGCGTTGTACAAAGAAAACCACAACGGTTCAGAGCAGGGCGTGTTTACGGCCAGAAGCGTTCTGGTGCCGGGGGTACGCCCTGTTTTCTGCATGATAACATCAAGATAGCGCTCAGTGCTTGCACCATGAACCTGACCATACCCAGCATTGGTCAGGATCATAAAATCAGAACTTGCGGCAGAGACGCCCAGAGTGTTCATACCAGCGTCCAAAGCCTGGGACGCCTGCTCGCTGACATCGATTGCTGCGTTGGATTTTTCCGCTGCGCAGGCCATGGTAATCGTAACCAAAACCATGACACAGGTCACAACAGTTTGCCTGAAAAGAAATTTCATACCCGGCACCTCCATATTTATTTAATTTTCATGTGCTTTTTCGTATACGAAATATAAAATAGTAGCAATACTATATGAATTGTAGACAATTTCCCAGTATAGACGGGAGAATTCTCACGGTCTGACGATACGCAGAAACAAAATAAAAACTGTGGAATACGCAGGATTGAACTGTGGATAAAATGGGGAGTCGGATACTACCTGGAAAGGTGCAGCCCTGGATGGGTAAAAGAGGCAGTGGTTTGCGCCATGAGTGATGAAAAACCAACCATATAAAATAACTTATCTTATCACTGAAGAGGATGCGGCGGACAGTATCACTTTTTCCATGGGGGCATGGTCCCCCACAACTTTAACTTTCTCGTGACGGCGTCTAGAAAGCGTGTGCCGGGGTATGTCTCTTTTTTCCACAGTTTGTTCCGCAAACAGCAGATATGTCGGGGCAAAAAAGTCAAGCCTATATCTATAAATATTCTTGATCTGTTCGTACCTTTCGGGTATAGCCGACTAGAAAAAAGCATGATGCTGCTTTGTATCCATTCCTCTCCACATCAAGGTAGCGCAACACGTCTCCGCGCAAGGGGGAGTTCATGCCGCAGGTCGCCGCCAGGATTACGACAAATCACGAGCAGTGGCTGAAAGAATACTTCAAGACCAAGAGCGCAGGCGCAGAGTTTATTCTGCCCTGGGCTGTTGATACCTTCTTTCGCTCTCTCAATGCCATCAAGAGTCAGTTTTCCACCGCAGAACTGGTCACCATTGTAGAAGCGCACCGTGACGTGAAGCTTTTGCCCGACCAGTCCCGTCTTGCCTATTTGCAGTTGCGCGTACAGGATGCCTGTGACCTGGACCTGCTGCATACCAAGCACGGCGCCAGCAAAGCCAGCCTGGAAACAAAACTTAAGCGGCTGGACGACACCCAGGCCACGGCGCTTATGATCTGGGCAACGGCCTACTGGGTCAGCAAGGAAAACCAGCACACCAGTATTGAAGACTACGTCCTCAGCCGTTAGACAACAGCAAGACGACACTTCTACTGCCGTTCAATAAAAAAAGGCGGAAGCCTTTTCGGCCCCCGCCTCCCGCATACGCGTTTTGCATCCGCCCTTTATATGTCCACCAAGAGGTACTCTTGGGCAAGGGCGCGGTATTCCTTGACCTGCTTTTCCTGCCAGGCTGCATCGTATTCCAGTTCCTCTGCCATCAGGCGGGCGACTTCCGGCGCCATTTCCGAACTTGCCCTGGCATCCAGCAGCAAGGCGCGGGTTCTGCGGGCCAAAACATCTTCCACGGTTCTGGCCATTTCCTCGCGGCAAGCCCAGACGACCTCTGCTTTCACATAAGGCAGCGCCGGGTGCAGCCGCTCCCCAAGTGTGGGGTCCATCTTCACCAGCTTTTTGATGTACACCGCATCCGATCCGTACACATGAAGCGGGTCATTCTTGTCATAATTTTTCAGCCAGCCATGCACGCGCATTTTAGAGGTGACGCAATCGCGCACATCCAGCCCAGCCACCTGGGCGGCCTGGTTCACGGTGTCCTCGGCCATCTTGCGGTAGGTGGTCCACTTGCCCCCGGTGATAGTTACCAGGCCGGATTCGGAAACCACCAGAAAGTGGTCGCGGGAAAGCGCAGCCGTATTGCCCGAATCCCCCGCCTTGACCAAGGGGCGCAGTCCGGCAAAAACACTTTTCACGTCTTCCCGGCTGGGGTCCTTGCTCATGTACTTGGCTGCGTGCTCAAGTATGAATTCCACTTCCTCTTCCAAGGCTCGCGGCTCTAGAGAGGGCGCATCCACAGGAGTATCCGTGGTGCCCACCACCACCTTGCCATGCCAGGGCACGGCAAACAGGACGCGGCCGTCAGATGTCTGGGGCACCATGATAGCGGAATCGCCAGGCAGAAATTCCTTATCCAGCACCACATGCACCCCCTGGCTCGGGGAAACGATATTGCATGCCTGGGGTTCGTCCATGTGGAGCAACTCATCCGTGAAAACTCCCGTGGCATTGATCACCACGCGGGCATGGATTTCAAACTCGGCCCCGCTCTCCATGTCCTTGGCAATGACGCCCTGCACCATGTCGCTGGACTTTATCAGCCCGATGACCTTGCAATAGTTCAGGGCCGTGCCCCCATGCTTCACCATGGTCTGGCTCAGGTTCACGGCAAGGCGCGAGTCGTCGAACTGCCCGTCGTAATAGACGACGCCGCCGCGCAGCCCCTTGGTTTCAATGGTGGGAATACGCTCTACAGTGTCATCAACGGAAAGCCATTTGGACGGGCCCAGGCCGAGTTTGCCGGCCATGAGGTCATAGACCTTCATGCCCACCCCGTAAAAAGGACCGTCCCACCATTCGTAGTTGGGCACCACGAACGCCTGGTTGCTCACCAGGTGCGGGGCGTTCTGGATTAACAGGCCGCGCTCGTGCAAGGCTTCCAGCACCAGGGTAATGTTTCCCTGTCGCAAGTAGCGTACGCCGCCATGCACAAGCTTGGTGCTGCGGCTGGACGTGGCCTTGGAAAAATCGTGTTGCTCCAGGAGCAACGTTTTATACCCCCGGGCGGAGGCGTCTACGCCAACACCCAGGCCGGTTGCGCCACCGCCGACTACCAAACAGTCCCAATAGCCACCAAAGCGCTCCACTTCTTTAATCATTTCATCACGGTTCATCTTGTTCCTCTGGCAATATTTCGGTTCATCTAAGCACGTTCAATATAAAACGGAGCATTTGCAGCGTGCAAATCTCACGACTACCATTATGTACTCTTGCAACATTTCCTTTGCATCATTTGAAAAGCCCTGCGTCAAGACGAATAATGGCAGCGTATCAGAAAAGTATGACAATGGCATGTGACGCGACGAAAGACGGAATCACCCAAGCAGCAAAAGAAGCACGGTGCCCAGTATGACGAGCAGAACGGCGCCCAGAACACAAGAAGAACGCACAAGCCGGTACAGGGTCAACATACGCTGTTCTGTCCACTCGTTCTGTTCCGGACCGAGCACAGGTTTTTCCACACGCTTGCCAAAGTAAACGGCCGGCCCCCCTACCCATGCGCAGGCAAGCCAGGCCGCCGCGCTCATGGGCCACCCGGCATTGGGGCTGGAAGTAAGGGCGGCGTCCTTGCTGATGCTGCGCCAGAGTGTAGGCGCATCGCGCAGGGAAGCGCGGTGTTCGATTATGGTGGTGAGCAGCATGCTCAAAGCGGTGAGCCGCGCTGGCAGCCAGGCCAGAATGTCGTCGGTCTTGGCTGCAGCCCATCCGAAATATCGCCACTTTTTGGTCTTGTACCCCCACATGGAGTCCAGGGTACTGACAGCCTTGTAGGCCCACAGAAATCCCACACCCATGGCAGGGCCGGAACCGCCCGTATCCCAGGCGCCGCCAAACGGTTTATCCGCGCCCATGCCGACAGGGATGCCCGCGCCATCCAGCACCCCGCCGACGACACAGCCCAACACCAAAAAAAAGCAGGGCGCCATGAACGCATCATTGGCGTTTTCACTGATGGTTTCAGCAAGCCCACGGCAAAGGCTTTGCTTGTCTAGATCCTTTGTCTCACGGCTTACAAGCATGGCCAGTGCAGGCCGCGCCGCTATGAGGTCCCTGCGCTCCCATAACTGGTAATGGACTTTGCGCCCTTCTTTGAGCAGCGAGCCCAGGGCCAAACCTGCATACGCCAGATACAGGGCCAGAAGCGGTCCAAAGGTGGGAATACTGGCCAGGGCCCAGGCGCCTGCACCGCCTAACATCGCGGTGAGCAGGACCCCGAACAAGCCTGCCACGCGCAAACGCTTTGCCTTGCCGTCCTTATCCTTGCCAGGCGCCCCCTGCTTGGCAACATCGCGCAGCAGCGGCTCCACGCCCTTGGCAAGATTGCCCAGTATACGCACAGGGTGCGGTAACAGGGCAGGATCGCCGCAATACACATCAAGAAGGACTGCAGCTCCAACCAGGACCGGCAGCCAGACAACTCCTGGATCAAACACTTGTTTCCATTCCTATTTATCACTCTTTCGCGTGGTGCGACCAGAAAGCTCTGGAATGGGCAGCCATCTTTCGGCCTGGTGCGTAAGGCTGCCTTCCGGACGATTTTCCAACACCTCCTACAGCCCTTCGCCATGATGGGCAACTCCCATCCTTGAAACGCCCCAGCAGCGCCCTAGCTACCCTTGCTGCCAGCCGTCCCTGTTGCGGTCCAGCGCGTTTGTTTGTCGCAACGCTTCATAAAGAAGTATTCCGGCGGCAGTGGAAAGGTTGAGACTGCGCACATGCCCCCAGATGGGTATGCGCACTAGATGGGATGTTTGCTCCAGCACCGCCGCAGGCAAGCCCCTGGTCTCCGGCCCCAGCACAATCGCATCGTTCTCTGCAAATGCGAATTCGTGATACGGCTTGCCTTTTCTGCTACTGGTGCAAACCAGGCGTGGTGTTTTGGAGCCAAAGGAGGCTAAAAACGCCTGCCAGTCCGACCAGACACTGACATCCACATGGGGCCAGTAATCCAGGCCGGCGCGCTTGAGGTGCTTGTCATCGATCGAAAATCCAAGCGGTTCGATGAGATCAAGCGACGTGCGCGTCGCCGCACACAGACGCGCAACATTCCCTGTGTTCGGAGGAATCTCCGGTTCAAAAAGAACGAGCCGCACGGTTATTCTTCACACCGCCACAAAAACATCCCGATCATTGTTGCGGCTGCTCCTCGGGTTGCTCCGGCTCTTGTTCGGGGCGCTGTTCCTGCTGCTCGCTCTCTCGCTTCGCAGCCTCACGCCTTTCAAGAAATTCCTGCCGCAACTGTTGCTTCTGCGCTTCATAGCTTCTGTCGAGCTGATCGCTGCGGCGTTGCAGATCACTGCGCACGGTCTGCCAAGTGTTCTGTTCTTCGGCAAGGGCCTGCTGCCTTGCCACCAGCCGCCTGTTCATCTGCTCAAACTCTTTTCCCTTCTGCGGCTGCCGGTTCAACTCGCGCAATGTCGCCTCAATGCCAAAAATTTCCTTACGCAGGCTCTCGATGCGGGCGCGGCTCTGTCGCAACAACTCGTCAGCCCGATTTTGCAATTGCCGCACCTGACTGTTGTAAGCGTCGGTGAGCTTGTTGAGTTCCTCAACATACGCAGGGTCATTTTCCAAGGGTACTTCGCCCTCTTCGGGCTCGCCCATATTTTTGTCCTTGTCAGGTGCAATCGCCTGCCCTTCCTGACGCGGCGTTTCTTCTTTCTGTTCAGAAGGCGGCGGCGCCGGGGCGGATTCTTCTTCCTGAACCGGAGCTTCTTCCGGCTTTTGCGCTGGTTCAGCCTTGAACTTGTTTTTTTGAATGATGCGAATCCCGTCGCCCTGTTTTTCTATCTCCAGATCTTCCTGGGCGATTGCGCTGCCAGCCAGAGACATCAAGAAGATGACCATAAAAAAGGTAATGCACTTTCGCATATCAGGAATCATGGGAAATCCTCCCTGGGGCTCGCGTTTACCACCCTGGCGCAAGGGCGTGGAAAATAACGGCACGCGCCGCGGTTACGCAGTCATACACGCCTGCAGCGTTCTAGACAACACGCCGCACGCCAATACCCTCTTAGCAATCTCAGACTGACTGCTGTACAGCGCTCCTCAATAAAGAGCCAAGTCCTATGCTGTGCAGGGCGCTGCCCCTCATTTACCTTGAATAACCTCGGTAACGAACTCGGGGGGTTCCAGAATGTGTTTTTTGACTGCGCACATGTTCATGCTGCGTACAATGGAGTCCCTGTACTTTTCAGGAAATTCAGGCGGCAGGGTCAATTCGAAAACAACCTTGGTCACTCGCTTGCCCTTTGCATCCTGCTCACAGCGCATCACCAGCCCCAGATTGTCGGTCGGTATGGAACGGGCAGCACAGAATTCCTGGGCAAAGACCCCGGAGCACGTGGCCAGGGACGCCCAAAACAACTCGAACGGCGTAGGAGCATTGCCAGCGCCCCCCTTGTCTTTGGGTTGCCCTGTCTCTATCTTCCAATCCCCAATCTGCGCATCCACTTTCTTCTCGCCAGGAAATGCGATCGTGATGTCCATACTCATGCAAGCTCCTTTGCACACTGCCTTTGGTTTACCGCGTCATTGCTCCTGTGGGTCCGACGGGGGCGAATCAGGCATGACAACAGGCAGTCCAGCTTCAGCCCAACCTCCTATGCCACCGCTCAGATTGAATATCTGATAATCCCCTCGCTTGTCCAAAACCTGCCCGGCCATGTAGCTGCGCGCGCCAGTAGCGCAAAAAACCAGCAACGGTCTGTCCTCGGGAACCCGGACGCGGTTGTACGCGATATCCCAGATGGAGACCAGCCGGGAACCTGCAATGGTGCCCTGTGCTCGCTCCTCCGGAGTGCGCACGTCCAGAATGAGAAGATCGTCTCCCCTGGATTTGATCAGCGTATTGGCTTCCTGGGGGGAAATGGTCTGCATCTCCGCCCCTGCTGCTGACGTCCACAACATGGTGAAGGGCACTACCAGAAACAAAAATACAACAAGGAACCTACAGCCGGGAACGTTGCAAAGATATTTGCAGGATTTTGGCATCCATTTCTCTCCTTTCGTGGGATACAATACCCACCCCCCCTATCCGACAGCCAGAATGAAGGCAAGGAACAATGCCATCAAGGTAGGGTGAAAAAGAAGAATTCAGGACTGCAGACCGGGCAGAATGCCCGCACGCAACGATTTTGGTTCATAAAAAGGAACGGCCCTTCCATATGTGAGGGGGAAGGGCCGTTCCGTGAGGGGGGTGTTGCAAAGGGAATGAAAACGCTACTCAATAAAACCCACAGCGTTTTTGCCTTGGTTCGCCTGTGCGAAGGTCATGGCAATGGTGTAGGTGTCGAGAAATTTCATCATCGTCTTGATGAGAGTGCGGTACATTGTGTGACTCCTTGCGCTCTTCTTGGCTTGGATTAGGGTTACTGCTTGCGTTTGCTCCCCTTTATCCAAGATGCGTGCCAGAATGAACACCAAACAAAAAAAACACAATATTCCAGAACCTTAGAAATAACCCCGACAAAAAAAGCTATGCTTGCCTGCTGTTTCAATCTGCAACAATAAAAAGGCGCAAGGCACTTAAGTGTTGCCTTGCGCCATTCACAGCGTTTTGTTGCAGATTGAAATAGTGTTACAAATTGTAACAGCTCAAGTTGCTTCCCCCATGCGCTTCAGCCGACGCCACAGGGAAACGCGGTCAATACCAAGAATTTCCGCCGCCTTGGTCTTGTTGCCCTGCACCTGTTCCAGCACGTGGCGGATATAGCGTTCTTCCATCTCCGCCATGGTTACAAGCTGTCCGTCCGGCACGCCATGGCAGGATGCGCTGTGGCTGCCGTGCAGCCGTCGCGGCAAGTGGCGCAGCTGGATATAGGGCTCGCCGCACAGGATGACGGCCCGCTCCATCATGTTTTTCAGCTCGCGTACATTGCCAGGAAAATCATAGTTCATGAGGGTTTCCATGGCCTCATCATCCAGGCCTTCCACATTCTTGTGGTAGTCCTCGGAAAACTTGTGCACGAAATGGTTGCAGAACAGGGGCACGTCATCGGCCCGCTCACGCAAAGGCGGCATGCGGATGGTGAAGACATTCAGACGGTAATACAGGTCCTGTCGGAAACTGCCCCCCGCCACTTCCTTGGTGAGTTCCCGGTTTGTGGCGGCAAGGACACGTACATCCACGGGGATTGTTTTGGTGCCGCCCACGCGGATGATGTTTTTTTCCTGGAGCACCCGCAAAAGCTGCACCTGGGTCGCCATGGGGGTTTCGCCTATTTCGTCCAGAAACAGCGTGCCCCCTTCCACAGCTTCGAACACGCCCTTTTTAAGGCCTTGCGCCCCTGTAAAGGCTTCCCGCTCGTGGCCAAAGAGTTCGTTGCGCAGCAGCTCCTCTTGAAAGGTGCCACAGTTGACGGCCAGATATTTCTGGTCAGCGCGGGGGCTTGTCAGGTGAATCAATTGCGCGACAAGCTCCTTTCCCGTGCCAGTTTCACCTTCCAGAAGCACGGTGCAATCCAGAGGCGCCACCACTTCAATGAGTTCCTTGACCTCTTGTATCTGTAAACTTTTGCCGATGAGGTTGGGCGCTCTTCTGCTGAACATGGACCGCAACTCGCGCAGTTCGAGCTGCATGAGTCGCTTGTCCTTGGCCTTGTTCAGAACAGAGCGCACGTCTTCCATTTTGTAGGGCTTTGCCAGGTAGTGGAAAGCCCCCTTCCTGACGGCCTCCACAGCGCGCTCGATGGACACCGAACCAGTGATGATGATGACTACAGTGGTGGGGTGGCGTTCTTTGACGGTTTTGAGCAGGTTGAGCTCACCCTTGCCTTCCGTGCGCAGGTCGCTCATGACAACATCGTATTCCCCTTCCTTCTCTATACTTTCGAAGGCCTCATGGGGGGTGCGTACAAATTTCGCCTCAAAACCCAATTCACCCAAAACGGGCTCCAACCGTCCCTGACCTTCAGGGTCATCCTCGACAACAAGGATGCGAAACACTTCATCAGACATCGTCATAATATATGTTCACCAAAAAAAATTGCTTATCGGGATATGGCGCTCGTGCCGTTCACGCTCCGGAAACAAAGCACCGGGTCGCCGTGTAAATTGTACGTTTTCAGCGCCTGTCGCACAAGGTGGGCAGTTTTAAACCGGGTACAAACAGGCGCACACCAGGGGAGAGTTGCAGCCCCATGACATGGAAAGGTAAGAGTCGCGGCAAGATTTGTCAGGCAAAGATTACAATTAGTTCATCTTTAAGCAAGAAATTGGCAAGGTTGTCTGTGCATAAGCATACTACCAGTCATTCTAATGCATCGCACAACACCCCACTCGAACAAGGCCCCCGTTTCCCCGGCGGGGGCCTTGTGCTTTTTATACAAACATCAGCCGGCCATGCGCGCAGCTATGGCCTTTGCCGGTATAAGTCCGGTTGCCGCTGCGCCAACAATATTGCCGGCAACACCTGGTCCATCGCCAGCCACATAAAGCCCGCCGATGGCGGTCTCGAGATCATTGTTCGTCGCCATCTGCATGGCGAAGAACTTGATTTCCGGCGCATAGAGCAGTGTTTCCTCATTGGCGACACCAGGCACAACAAGATTCAGTTTCTCCAGACCTTCCACCAGGTTGGTCACGATACGCTCCGGCAGGGCCATGGCAATATCACCACAGACCACTTCGGTGAGTGTCGGCTCGATGGAACTCTTTTTGATCCGGTTCCAGGTGGAGCGCCGCCCTCTTTTGAGGTCACCGTACCGTTGCAGCAAGGGCTTGCCGCCGCCTATCAGGGTGGCGAGCTTGCCTATGGCCTCGCCATACGCCTGATTGCTGGAAACCGGTTCGTTGAGCACGACTTTGGAAAGAAACGCGAAGTTGGAGTTTTCCGATTTCCTGTCTGCGTAGGCGTGGCCGTTTACGCACACGAAATTCTGGTAATTCTCCAGGGAGACGAATCCTTCCCTGTTCGTGCAGAAGGTGCGGGTCTCGTCATCGTATTTGGAGGTCTGTATAAAAAACGTGGGGTCATAAATCACATTGGTAAGGTCATGAAGAATATCCTTGTGGACCTCCACCCGAACGCCCACCTCGATGCCGCGCTGTTCCAGCGCTATTCCGTGCTTCTTCGCCAGATTGCTCACCCAGTCCGCACCCACGCGCCCAGGCGCGAGGATCACGTTCTTGCAGCGGTAATCCGCCTTGTTTGAATGCACGCCAATAACGCGCCCATCTTCTACAATGACGTCCTCAACTTCCTCGCGGGTATGCAGGGTAAGCCCTTTTGCAACGAGATCGTCCATCATCCGGCCTATGTGCTCGGGCAACCGGTCGCTGCCCAGGTGATTCTGCCTGATGAGCAGCAGGTGTATGCCGAACTTTTTCGCCTCGCGCCGGTAGGCCGCTGCAGAGTCCATATCCGTGGGGAAGACCATCCCGTCCATATTGTACTGATTGAAAATGTCCTCTGTCTCGCGGATGAGGGCTTCCGCCTCACTGCGGGGGAGGAACTGCGTCAAATCCGTTTTGCCAAGCTTATGGATGTAGTTGAGCTTTCCATCCGAAAACAACCCGGCGCCCCCAACTCCTGAGAGAATATTACAGGGGGTGCAATATTTGCACCCGGCCTTGGCGGAAATAGGGCAAGTTCTTTTCCTCGCGCCAAGGCCTTTTTCCAGCATAAGCACGTTGCAGTCGGTATTTTCAATAAGACTTTGGGCAGCAAAAAGCCCCGCAGGACCAGCGCCCACGATAATAACGTCGTATTCTTGCATATGTTGTTTATCCTTGTAACGTTCGGACATATCTACAGGGCAAGGCCGCCCCATGTCCGATCTACTTTTGTTCCCTGTACTCCCGTACTATTTTCTGGACCGTGCGTTCAAGCAGGTCGCGGTCCACTGGCTTGGTAATCACCCCATCCATGCCATTTTCCAAAAACCGCTTAACATCGTCGCGCATGGCATAGGCAGTAAGGGCCACTATTGGAATCGCCGGATCAAAAGGAGCATTTTCGCCACCCTCTCGTATGCGTGTTGTGGCCTCCATGCCATCCATCTCCGGCATTTGTATATCCATAAGCACTATGTCGAACTGTTCCTGCTCCAGAGCGGCCAACGCGGCCTTGCCATTGCCAACAGCCGTGACTCTGTGGCCTTTTGAGCGCAAAAAATCCGAGATGAAAAGCTGGTTGATGGCGTTGTCCTCAGCAAAAAGCACTGTTGCGGACAGACTCTCCTGGATTTCTTGCGGCGGGCTTTGCGGCTTTTCCACAGGCTGTGCGCCATCGCTCTTTTTTCCTTCTTTGAGCTTGGCTGTAAAATTGAAGGCCGCCCCTCTGCCTTCCTCGCTGGCGACCCAGATGGTGCCTCCCATCAGCTCCACCAGCTTTTTGGATATGGCCAGACCCAGGCCAGTTCCCTTGTATTTTTCCTGATAACTGCTGTCCACCTGGGTAAAGCTCAAAAAGAGTTTGTTGAGCTTGTCCTTGGGCACGCCAATGCCCGTATCCCTTACGGTAAACAGCAGGCTGACACGCCCTTGTGTTGTTTCGGTGCGGGAAACCCCGAGGGTGATGTCACCGTTTTCGGTAAATTTGATGGCGTTATGCACCAGGTTGCGCACGACCTGCGCCAAACGGCCGGGGTCTCCGTTGAGAACCGGGGGCACGTCCAAATCCACCTCCAGGTGCAGCTTGTCTCCCTTTCTGCCAGCCTGCGTCTCAAAGGTCTTGAGCGTGCGCTCAAGGGTTTTGCGCAGGTCAAAATCCACCTGCGCCAGGGTGATTCCCCGCGCCTCTATCTTGGCCAGATCCAGGATATCATTGATGATATCAATCAGAGAAACCGCTGAATCAAGTATCATTTCAAGACTTTCACGCAGCTCCCCACCCAGTTCTTCCGTCTCCAGAGTCAGCTCGGCCATGCCGATGACATTGGAAAGAGGAGTACGGATTTCGTGGCTCATGGTCGCCAGATAGACCCCTTTGGCCTTGTTGGCTTCCTCGGCGGCGTTTTTGGCCCTGACAAGCTCTTCTTCCATATGCTTGCGTTCGGTCACGTCGCGGAACATTGTCTGAATAAGGTTGTCGCCAATGAGCTTGGTGCTGAGGTCCAGATTCAGGTAGGCGCCATCCTTGCGCCGATACCTGCGCTCCAGCCGCAGCACGTGCCCTTCGCGCACGAGATCGATAACCCGCTCTACTGGGAGTTCGGCCGTATCCTCAGGGTGTACGAGGTCGCCAACCGGCTGGGAGGTTATTTCCTCCAGATCATACCCCAACCAGGACAGGGCCTGCGGATTGGCGTCCAGCAGAGTGCCGTCCACCCCCACGAGAAAAATACCTTCACTGGCATGCTCATAAATATCGCGATATTGCTGCTCGCTTTCGCGCAGGCGTTCCTGAATGTAGGTAAGCTCGCCGATTTTTTCCTGCAAACCGCCCAGGCTTTGTTCCAACTGGTCTGTCATGGCATTGAAGGCAACCGCCAGTTCACCTATCTCGTCCTTACCGTGTTCCGGAGCGCGAGAAGACAACACACCGCCACGCACGGCTCGCGCCGTGGCGGCCAATTGCTGCACAGGCTTCACTATGCGCCTGATGGACACATACCCCACGCCAAGCGCCGCGATAAAGGATATCCCCACCAGAGCGACAATGGTGCTCAGGGTACTCAAGGCCAAACCAAGTGCGCTGGTCAGATTTCGCTCGGCAACAACAATGAGCTTCAACTGGTCAAAGGAAAAACTGGCAGGCGCTCTGACAACCCAGCGTCCTGCAGAATTACGATGAATGCCCTGATCGACGGGGAGAGGCACTTTGACCCCGGCCCTTGCCGTCAGACTTTCAGAGGTTGTGGTAAATTCGCTATGGGCCAGCAGTCTGCCAGCATCATCCATAACATACACATCTTCGTCATCTCCGGAATTGGTGTCCGTGACCAGGCCCTGAATACTTCCGAGATCCACGAAAGCGACCAGCACCCCATGGACGCTGCCTGTCACAGGCTCGTGAATGGGGACAGCCATTGTCATATAGGGCATGGCTCGCGATTCCTTCCATGAAACCGGGCCAAAATACGAACGACCTTCCTTGAGAGGGGTGATGAACGTATCATCTTTCCACCACTCTCGCGTGGAGGAAAGGGCCTGTTTCGCATCGCGTTCAACGCTCGCCATTTCGTTGCCGTCCAGGTCCAGAACAACCAGCGCGTCGAATGGCTGCTCTCCGAAAAGAAGCATATCCAGGAGGATTTCTCTCTGCTTTTTCCCAGGCAATATTGCGAGATCGGATGTCTTTTCACTTACGGACAGCAACCGCTGCATGTATTGCAAGCGCTCGGTAATCCGGTTGCCGAGTTGCACGGCAACTTCGTGTTCCAGCTTGACCGCCTGGGTTCGGTGCACGGTAAAACTGAACCACGTGACAACAGCGGCCACCACAAGCAGCGGCACCACTGCAAGCAATACGGAAAAAATAAAGAGTCTGTTTCTCAGGCTGCGCGGCATATCTTCGCTCCAAAATCCATGCAAACGGGCGAGTATAATGGCAGGGCTGGTCATATCTGTCCAGGGGTTTGCAACGGAAACACATACGGAATACTGCTGTACCCCGTTAAAAGTCACCCTTGCCTATTGCAAGCACGCCCCCCGGCATAGCCTAAAAACACACCACACGTGTGCAACACGCCCTCTGGAAACTGCACCACACACTCGTTTGGCTCCGGACAACTGTCCGAACCAGCGCCTCTTCCTGATAACTCTGGACAAGTAACGGGCGCAGGCGTACTCCTCCATTTCCCATGCAAAATGACTCCAGACTTATCCCTACCCTGGCGTTGCTGGGGGCTGCCATGCTATGGGGCAGTTCTTTCATTGCCATGAAAATCGCGGTGTCGGCGTTCCCGCCCCCACTCGTGGTTTTCGGTCGCATGCTTATTGCCACCGCTCTCTTCGCCCTCCTTTTTCCCCGGCTCAAACACGTAAAATACCGCAAGGGCGACTGGCGCTGGCTGTTACTGATGGCAGCTTTCGAGCCTGGCCTCTACTTTTTGTTTGAAGCCTTTGCCCTGACGCACACGTCGGCGTCGCAGGCGGGCATGGTCGCGGCATTGCTTCCCTTGATGATGGGCGTCGGCGCCTTTTTGCTTTTGAAAGAGCGCCCCCGTCCTCAAACTTGGGCAGGCTTCATTCTCGCCGTCCTGGGCGTACTCTGGCTGAGCACCTCAAGCGTGGCGGACGCCAATGCGCCAAATCCTGCGTTGGGTAATTTTCTGGAATTTCTGGCCATGAGCAGCGCTGTGGGCTACATGCTGCTGCTCAAACGCCTGAGCGCGCGCTATTCCCCATGGTTCCTCACAGCGGTGCAAGCCGTCTGCGGCTGCATCTTTTTCCTGCCGGCTCTCTTTATCTATCCAAAAGCCGTCACGCACCCGCCTGTGGAGGCCATTGTCTCGGTGGTCTATCTTGGCGCAGTCATTTCCATAGTAGCCTATGGACTTTACAATTACGGCATGAGCAAACTGCCGGCGAGCCAGGCTACCGCATTCGTGAATCTGATTCCAGTCTTCGCCGTATTTCTGGGGTGGCTGATCCTGGGAGAGACATTTACCGGACAGCAGTTTCTGGCTGCCGGCGTGGTTCTTGTCGGGGTCTGCATGAGCCAGGAAAGGCCCTCAAAGGGCGGTCCCAATGGCCCACGACGGATTACAATCCGTAAACCTCGCCGAACTTCTCATTAAGATACGCAATCAGATACGCTGCGTCGGGCTCTTCCCCCGTTGCCTGCTGCACAAGCGCCCGTGGCCGCAAACGCCGCCCATGGCTGTGGATGTTCTTTCGCAGCCAGCCCAACAAAGGGGCGAACTCTCCTGCCCCAATCATTTCTTCCAGCGACCCCAGTTCCTTGCCAGCCGCCTGAAAAAGCTGCGCAGCATAGAGATTGCCAAGGGTATACGTGGGGAAATAACCAATCAGTCCAGCAGACCAGTGCACGTCCTGCAGTACGCCAGAGGCCATGTCCGGAGGCGTTATGCCAAGCAGTGACTGCATCTTGTCGTTCCAGGCCTCAGGTAAATCGGCAGCCGCAAGATCGCCGCGGAAAAGCGCCAGCTCAAGCTCGAAACGAAGCAATACGTGCAGGTTGTAGCAGACTTCGTCAGCATCAACGCGGATCAATCCGGGTTTCACCTCATTGACGGCACGAACAAAGTCATCCTGCGAAACCTCGGCAAGGCTTGTAAAGCGCTGCTGCGCGATGGGGAAATAGTGCTTCCAAAAGGCTGGAGAGCGCGCCACCATGTTCTCCCACAGTCTGGACTGTGATTCGTGCACGCCCAGTGAAACGGCCTGCCCCATGGGTGCGCCCCAATGTTGCGCTTCCAGCCCTTGCTCGTACATGCCGTGGCCGGCCTCGTGCATCACGCTGAAAAACGCTTCATTGAAATGGTCCGTGCGAAAACGCGTGGTAATGCGCGAATCACCTGGGCCAATGGTAATGGAAAACGGATGGGCCGTTACGTCGAGCCGCCCCGCTTCCAAATCGTAGCCAAATGCGCCGACCACTTCGAGGGAGAAGTCACGCTGGGGCTCAATGGGGAACTCGCCTGAAAGGCAGGAGGCATCCGGCTTCTTGGGAGCGCCCTCCAATCGACCAAGCAGGTCCACGATGGCAGTGCGCAATGTGGCAAAAAGAGGCTCCAGCCGTGCTGCACGCTCGTCAGGCTCATAATCATCCAACAGCGCGTCATAGGGCTCGCTGTCATAACCAACGGCCTCGGCTTCCTGCCTTTTCAGCTCGAGAATGCGCTCCAGATGGGGAAAAAAGCCCTTCCAATCATTTTTGGGGCGGGCCTGCTCCCAGGCGGTCTCGGCTACAGAGCAACTTTTGGCCAGCTCCACGGCCAGGCTTTGCGGAATTTTAGCGGTGCGGTCGAAATCGCGCCGCCATTCGCGAATATTGGCGGCTTCGGGAGATGCAGCATCCTTGGCCCAGTCGCTCCCTTCCAGATAGTCAAGGACTTCGCCCCGCCGTGGATCCACCTGCCGCTCGTGCACCATGCCGGCCAGTTGCGCCAGCACGGATGAGCGATGCTCGTGCCCTTTGGCAGGTATGTACGTGCGTTGGTCCCAATGCAGGAGCGCTGCCGTGGACTCCAGGTCCGCGGTTGCGCGGCTGTGCTCACACAGCCAGGCATAGGCGCTCTGTGGCGAATCCAGAGAGGGGGCGTCCTTGCCGCTACTCATTGCCCGGCCTCTCCATTTTTGTTGCTCGCCTCACCTGCCTGGGCAGCGCTTTGGTAGGTCTTGCCATCCACCAGCTTGCCATCCTGCCAGGTGCCTTCAATGCGGGTGCCGTCAGCCTTGGTAAATACACCTTGCCCCTCGGGGAAACCTTCGTTGAACTCCCCCTCGTAGGTGCTGCCGTCAGGGTAGGTCAGCTTGCCCTTGCCCTGCATGGTGTCTTCCTGGAACTCACCCTCGTACTTGGTGCCGTCGGCCCAGGTATATGTGCCGGTTTTGCGCCAGCCTTTTTCGTATATGCCTTCGAAACGCTCTCCGTCGGGCGTGGTATACACAGCCTTGCCCTGCTTGTTGTTCCTGTCCCAGCCGCCTTCGTACACTTCCCCCGTGGAGTAGGTAAGCTTGCCCTGGCCTTCCACAAAGTCGTCCGTAAAGTCGCCTTCATAGCGCTCCCCGTCCGGACGGGTGTAAACGCCTTTTCCATGGCGGAAATTGTTGACGAAATCGCCCTCGTACTTGGAGCCGTTGGGCCAGGTCATGATGCCAGTGCCATAGGGTTTGCCGTTTTTGAACTCACCCTTGTAGACCACGTCGCCTTCAAAAACATAGGTGCCGTTGCCGTCCTGGCAATTGCCCTCCGTACAAGCGGCATGACAAGGAGCGGGGGCGATGAGATACAGCGCCCCGGCCAGGGCCAGGACCAAAGGCAGACAAAACACGGTATTCCAGATCAAAGTGCGGGATACGTACATTTCATTCCTCCCTGCATGCTTTGGTGCAGGTTGTTTTCGTTGGCATGGAATATATCCGATCCGCCACTTGCGGTGCTTTCCATACCCGGCTACTTTTCGCAGTCATTGGGCAGAAAGTAAACCCCGTGCAGCAGTTCTTCCCCTCCTGGCACTCCAGAGGCAAAAAATGAACCAACCGCCCCTTTCCAGTGAAAAACAACAGAAACGCCGCATTACTGCCTGGGCCATGTATGATTGGGCAAACTCGGCCTACGCCACCACGGTGATAGTCGCCATCCTTCCGGCGTATTTCGCGGCGGCAGTAGTCCCCGAAGGCGGCTGGACACCGCCATGGGGAGGTGCGCCCCTGCGTGCGACAACGCTCTGGGGCTACGCAATGAGCCTGTCCGCGGCATTTGTTTTTCTGCTGGCCCCCTTTTTGGGCGCCATGGCCGACTTTTCTGCAGCCAAGAAGCGCATGCTCATGTTCTGTTGCTTCATGGGCAGCATCTGCACCCTGCTGTTGCTGTTCGCCACGCCAGGGCAGGTAATGCTGACTCTGGGGCTCTTCATCCTGGCGCAGATGTGCTTCAATGGCGGCAATATCTTTTACGACGCCTTTCTCCCACACATCGCCCCAAAACATAAAAGAGACGCCGTTTCCGGCAAGGGGTTCGCCTTCGGCTACCTCGGCGGGGGGCTACAGTTTTCCCTCGCTCTCGGGTTGGTGGCCGGACACCAGTTTCTTGGCATATCCCAGGACCTGGCTGCCCGTCTGGCCCTGGCCATGGCCGGGTTATGGTGGGGCGGTTTCGCCTGCATCACCTTTTTTCGGCTGGAGGAAGACGCTTCCCCGCGCGCCTTGCCGGCCAACGCAAGCAGCAGCTCACGCATCATCGGGTACGCCAAGATGGGCTTTCAACGCGTACTGGGGCACACCGCACAGCTCAAACACCAACGCCGGTTGCTGCTCTTTCTGCTGGCCTTTCTCTTTTATAATGACGGCATTCAAACCGTCATCAACATGGCGACCATATACGGCAAGGAAGAGCTGGGGTTCTCCACCACGACCCTGATGCTGACCCTGCTGATGATCCAGTTTCTGGCAATATTCGGCGCCCTGCTGCTGAGCAGACTGGCGGAGAAAATAGGCACGCGCAAAGCTCTCATGCTCGCGCTCCTCGCATGGTGCGGCATTTCCATATACGGCTATTTCCTCGAACACCCCTGGGAATATTTTCTGCTCGGCGCCGCGGTGGGACTTGTGCTTGGCGGCTCCCAGTCCCTTGGCCGCTCGCTGTATGCGAACATGATTCCCAAGGAGGCATCGGCAGAATACTTCGGCTACTACTCCGTTATCAGTAAATTCTCCAGCATAGGCGGTCCGCTGGTCTTTGCATTTATCACCCAAATGACGGGCAGCTCTCGCAACGCGCTGCTCTCCCTGATTGTTTTCTTCATCATCGGGCTGTTGCTGCTCTGGCGTCTGGGTGGCGCAGGGCCAGACGCCGCCATAGAAGAGCAGGACATTGCCTAAACGCCAGGAAATCTTTCCCTAAACAGCATTAATTCCAGCCATTATGGAAGGATATACCGTCAGTTTTCCAAAGCCTGCATGCGCAGCCGCGACAGGGCCCTCCCTGAGGAGCGCCCCTTGCCTTGTTGGTGAGCCGGCAGACGCACATTCAATATTGTCTGCAAATCCTTGCGGATTATTTCGCCCGTTGCTTCATGGGCAGCCACGCCATACTGCGCCATGGCCAGCAGGGTCATGAGCCCAGCCAACCGGGTGCGGTGGCAATATAGCAGCAAGCTGATCTTTTCCTTTGAAGAGAGGGTTGCGTACCCGCGAATGCTCTCCAACAGGGCGGCGGCGTCACGCCCTGCCCGTATCCATGTCCCGGGGAGTTTCAAGGTTACGCCAAAGTCGTACGCCACGGTGGGCCCCATGTGCCGACACATGGCCATATAGACGCCCATGGCCGCCGCGTCGCGTTTGGGGGGCAAGGAATGCACACCAGAACGGGCTCGCAACAGTATTCCGGCCATATTCTGCATAAGGCTGCTCGCCTTGTCAGTCAGTTCCGGCGCAAGGACAAAGGGAGCAAACCACCCTGTCTCGTTTGTAAAGCAGCCGCCGCTGTGCAGAAACGACAGGAACCGCGCTGGGGCGACGCCTGCGCAAGCCTTGCGCACTTCATACCCGATGCGCTCGGCCGCCACACGGTTAAGGCCATGCGCAACACCAGCCCGCATGGCGACGAACAATCCGGGGCCGGCAGAAAAACCAGGCAAGGTCGCGGCAAACCGCGCCGCCCGGATGGTGCGGCAAGGGTCGGCGACAAAATTCTCCACCGCCACGGGGCGTAGGATGCGCGCCGCGATATCCTGCATTGCCTTGGGGTGGGCGATGATCTTTCCTTGTCGCTGCATCGCGTCATCATCCGCCTGCAAAAACACTTCCCTGGCCATGGCGTTTATGGTGAGGTCGCGGGTGCGCAAATCGCTCTCAATATCCACTGCATCGCTGCGGGTGTATTCGCATCCATTGATCACATAAATGCCCAGTGCACCGCCAATTCGTTTTGCTCCGGGGAATTGTTGCATGAATGCGGCCTTTCCTGCTTCAAGCACAACGTAATCGCGGTCGCTAAGCGCCCGGCCCATAAATGCATCCCGCAACGCACCGCCTACAAGATAAATGCGCATACAACGCCGTACCTTTTCAAACACTCTGTTTACAACATTATTCACATATTCAGCGCCATTGACAGTAAGCACGTGATCCTTATTTATAGACAAGGACCTTTTCCGGATGCACCGTTCTTTTGTTGCATAGCCTGACTGATGCGGACTGCATAGCCGGAGAACTGGACGTTGCATCGATGGACGCTGTACCTTCTCAGTACACCAAATACAGCTGTTTGTGCAGCATATTGCCGGCTGCTGGCAGGCATGCGTTTCTCCGCGCCACGAGAAGCGCGAAGCGTTCTTGCCTTGTTTCAGCTAGTTGGGGTAGAATAGAGTTATCCATGCAGCATCAAAACCTCGTCAGGGAGCCAGTGCAGGTGGAATCCACCGGTATTCAACGCGACTTCGACATTGTGGAAATTCCTTTAGAAGGAGTTGCCGCCTATTGGCTTTCAATTAAAAAACTTGTGGAAGGCAAACGTAACCTGAAGCTTCTGGAGGAAGAGGCGGCCTATACGAGCGAACCCTCCATCAAGAACCTTTTGGAGTACGTGACCGGTGATTTGCCGGAAGACAAGATTGCGCATTATGCCGCCATCAAGCGAACAAACACGTTGGCTGTGCTCACACGCAAAATGGATTTGATGCGTTTGACGCTGCTGGACATTGCAACAGTTGAAAATCCACGCAAGACCTTGGCCAAGATGACGGCGCACTACGCCCGCTCTCCCCTGAATGAGGAAAAAGCATTTGCCTATGCCCAGGAACTTGTGCAGCAGGCCACCGACGGTGTGGATGACAAGGCCAAATTATTCAATGTAGGGCACAGACTGAAGGATGACCGCCTGATGGTCACACTTTTGTTCTACGTCCTATGGTCACGACGTGAAAGTAAAATGGCCTGCGAACCCTTTTTGGAATTTATCGAATCGAATTTTTTCTGTGACGGGCTTGCACTGGTCATTGACGGCTTTGATGCGCCTTTTGTGCGCAAGAGGCTACAAGTGCACAGAGACGCCATCATCGCCGAAACCAGACAAAAGCTGGAAATGAGTCTGGAACTGAGCCTGGCGATCCGCCAGAAGCGGAGCTATGCCGACGTATTTAGGATCGCACTGGCTTATTTGGAGTAATACGCAGGAGATTCGCCATGTTAAGAAAATTTTCCTTCATAACGTTTATTGCGGTCTTGTCTTTTGGCCTGTTCAGCCCTTTGCCAGGCAGAGCAGGGGTGGAGACCTTTGATATTCTTGACCTGGATGGCAACGGGGTGCTCACGCTGAGTGAGTTCCGCGAGTTGTCAAAAAACAAGCTGCTGCTTGAGTCCGCATTCAACAGGCTGGATACGGACGGTAACGAAATGCTGTCCAGAAGCGAACTGGGACTGGATGGCCGCCGGCTCCTCAAGCAGGCGGACATGAACCAGGACGGACAACTCAGTGTCGAGGAGTTGGAAGCATTTTTCAGCCATGTGGATACCGACCCTGTTTTCAAGCAGATGGATGAAGACGGCGATGGGGACCTCCAACGCCATGAGTATTTTCTGCAGAAAAAGGAAACCAAGGCGGGTTTTTGGGTGCCGCTTATCCGTTTCTAGTCACGCACTGCCTGCACCCACACCTTCGATGCTCCCCCTGCTCTGGAGCGCAATGCAAAAGGGTCTTCTTTTTGCCTGTTGCTGTATGCGGGTAGTATTCCGCTCATAAATTGCATAACTGCACGAGCAGTATACCTGCTCTGCATTGTTATAGAGCCCTCCCCCCCGAGACAGACAAAAGCAGATTTTTTTTTCGGTCTGTATCGCTTACGCCACGCCCTTTTCCTCACATCAGAACATTTTCCCCATAAACACACCCCTAAATATTCATCAACTCACACCGATATTTTGTGCAGGCTGTTCAACACAGCCGCAGCATCATGGAGTATTGAGGTGTACTTTTGTAGAAAATTGTAAAAAAGACATAGCAATGCGCGAAAAGGAATACAAAAAAGGCGGACAAACGTCTCCCGCCCAAAAAACACAGCAGGAAGCATCCCCTCCTGCTGATGGTTTTGTATCACTTGCGCAAGCTATGGATGATGGGGAGCAGTCACTTCTCACCCCTCGCGAAGAAAAACTGCAACGCCTCAAGGAGCAGGTGCAAAATGGCTCTTACAAGCCAAACCTGCGCAAGGTCGCCATGGTCCTTGTCCACGACGACGCGGATTCCCTTATCGAATCCTGACACACACAGCACACCTAGGCGCCCTGCTCTGTGTACTTGCAGCGTATGAACGTGTCGTTCATTTGGTAGCGATGCGCAGAAGCTATACGTTGCCGCCAGGTTCCTTCCCCATGGAAATGTCGCCATCAAAGATAGCGCCATCTTCCATTGCCAGCCCCTTGGTGTACATCTGCCCAGTACAGACGGCAGTCCTCTGCAAAAGCGCCTTTTGCGAGCAGTTGGCAGTGCCGTTGAGTTCCCCGGCAACACGCATCTGGCCTACCTCGACAGAGCCTTCGACCTTGCCGCCCTGCCCTATGACCAAAACGCCCTTGGAAACGATTTCGCCGGTAAACGCACCTGAAATCTGGGCGGTGCCTGTGAATTCCAGCCGGCCCTCAAACCGTGTGCCAGCACCAAGAAACACGTTGATGCCGGCGTCCACGGAAGCTTCAGTTTCCGGCGCCGTATTATTTTTCTTCCCGAAGACCATGTGATGCTCCTTGCCGCACAGGCGTGCGGCTTGTGCCCCCCGCGCGGACGATGTCCGCATCAGGATCATACAGGGTGATATATGCAAAACGCCGTTAGCATTCCGCTGTCCATTCACTTCAGGAAAAGACATTGTGCGTTACGATTGCAACCAAGACTATTGCCTGCGCTCCGCCTCTTCCTGGTCCACCTCCTTCCCCGCAGGGAGCAGGTGGCATCCTGGTGTAACAGATAGCGAAGCTGGCAGACTTTGAAAACAGACGCCCTGTTTTGCGGTGGGGTGTGCATTGCCGCACACGCGCACCGCGCAAACCATACTTAAGAAGTGACCGTGAGCTTCAAGAACCTCTTCTTGCCAAGCTTTATCACATATTCCCCAGCGGGCAGAGATTCTTCAGCATTTTCACAGCGCTGCCCATCCACGGAAAGGGCTCCCTGACGTACGAGCCGCTTTGCCTCGCCGCGGGAAGCAACCAGACCGCTGTCGGCCAATACTGCGAGGGGCTTGCTGTCTTCCCCTGCCTTTACCATAGCCTTGGGAGCATCTTCAGGCACCCCGCCGCCGGCAAATACCTTGTTGAAGCCTTCCTGGGCCTCGCGTGCCGCGTTGGCTCCGTGATACCGCGCCGTGATCTCATAGGCCAGGGATTCCTTCACCTTTTTGGGGTGATCCCGGCCATCGCCGACCCTTTCCTTCAATGTGGCGATTTCCGCGATGCTTTTGTCGGACAACAGCTCGAAATAGCGCCACATCAACGCATCGGAAACCGACATCAGCTTGCCGAACATATCAGCAGGGGCGTCTTCAATACCCACATAATTGCCCAAAGATTTGCTCATCTTCTGCACGCCGTCCAGCCCTTCCAGAATGGGCATGGTCAAGATCACCTGCGGCGCCATCTTGTATTGTTGCTGCAGCGTGCGCCCCATAAGCAGGTTGAACTTCTGGTCCGTGCCGCCCAGCTCCACATCGGCGCACAAGGCCACGGAGTCATACCCCTGCACAAGGGGGTACAAAAATTCATGAATGGCAATGGGGCGATTTTCGGTATAGCGCTTGTGGAAATCATCGCGCTCGAGCATCCGCGCCACGGTATAACGCGATGCCAGGCTTACAAAGTCGGCAGCGGAAAATTTGTCCATCCAGTGCGAGTTGAAGGCGATCTCAGTCTTCTCCTCGTCCAGAATCTTGAAAATCTGACGCTTGTAGGTTTCGGCATTGGACAGGACCTGCTCACGGGTCAACGCAGGGCGGGTTTCGCTCTTGCCTGTGGGGTCCCCGATCAAGCCGGTGAAGTCACCAATCAAAAAAATGACCTGGTGCCCCAGCGTCTGAAAATGCTTCAGCTTCTGAATGAGAACCGTATGCCCAAGGTGCAGATCTGGCGCGGTAGGGTCGAACCCGGCTTTCACGCGCAGGGTCTGCCCTTTTTTCAACCGGTCGGTCAGTTCTTCTACAGAGATGATTTCATTTGCGCCGCGCTCGATGAGCTGCATACTTTCTTTAAGATCCATGCCTGTTTCCATTTGCAAGGTTTGCAGTGTTCTCAACCTTCCTGGGGTTGTCGGCAAAAAAGCTCGATGCTGACAGCCCTACCGGTTGCGTCGTCTGTTTCCAACACAGCGCCAGAAAGCGTTGCGCGTCCTTTGGCCAGCGTAAAGCGCGATGGCATGCCGGTCAGAAAGCGTTCGAATATGGGCTCTTCGCGCATACCCAAAATAGAGTCGTGGACCCCGCACATACCGGCGTCGGTAATCGCGGCCGTCCCTCCTTGCAGCACCCGTGCGTCGTTGGTCTGCACATGGGTATGGGTGCCGAACACCGCACTGACGCGCCCGTCAAGGTAGCGGGCCAGCGCTATTTTTTCCGAGGTGGCCTCGGCATGAAAATCCACAAGAATCGTCTTTATGTCCTCAGGCAGCGTGGCCAGAAGACTATCCGCCTTCCGAAAGGGGCAGTCCAGGGGTTGCATGAAGGTTCTGCCCTGCAGGTTGAGCACGGCAACGCTATGCTCACCGCCATCCACAGAACCAGGCAGCGTATGCACGCACATACCTGTACCGGCCAGCTCTCCAGGAAAGTTAGCAGGCCGCAGCAACCGGGATTCCCGATCGAGGTAATCCTGAATGGATTTGTATTTCCAGATATGGTTCCCCGAAGTCAGCACATCGGCGCCTGCGGCAAAAAGCTCCTCGGCGCCCTCGGGATCAAGCCCCAGTCCCCCCGAGGCATTCTCCGCATTGACCACAACCATATCCACTTGCAACTCCCCGCGCAAAGCGGGCAGCTGGCGTTTTACCGCATTACGTCCAGGCCGCCCAACAACGTCACCTAAAAAGAGCATTCGCATCGCGTCGTATGGTCCTTTACCCCCAGTGATAACACGTCCACTGACAGGGTGCGCAGATTATACCATCCCCTTGCGAAGTCAAGCGCCGCGCCAACATGCGGCTTTTCCGGGCACAATCCCCACCTTACCCCGGGGACTCCCCCGTTTCCAGCACTTGGCCTTTCCCATGGCAATAGTGTATGACTCAAAACGTTTGCACCAGGACAGCAAGATAAGGCACTTGAAGCACCCCCACGCCAAGAGGTATCTGCTACGAGGGAGAGCTGCACCATGTCACACATCATCGGCGCCGATATAGGCGGTACCAACAGTCGCTTTGCCCATTTTTCGCTCGAAGGGGGCGATCTGGACCTGAAACACAAGGTGTGGTTGCCAACCTGCGAAGCAAAAAGCTTTGCAGATCTGCTCGCCATGCTGGAGGCATCCAAGTTTCCCCTCCCCCTGCAAGACGCCGACGCCATTGTCATTGCCATCGCCGCGCCAGTCCGCAGCGGCACCTTGTGCACCCCTGCTAACATTCCCTGGACCATTGATCTCAACAACCAGGAAGTGCGCCGACAAATGCCCCGCGCCCTGCTGGTCAACGATTTTGTGGCGCAGGCGTATGCCTGCATTACCCACGCCGTGAAAGACGCAAAACTCATGCTGCCCGGCACCGCCCATGCAGACGGCGCAAAAGCCATCATCGGCGCAGGCACCGGCCTGGGCAAATGCGCGCTCATGCCTTTACCAGAGGGCGGTTTCTGCGCTGTCCCCTCTGAAGGGGGGCATAGCGAATTCCCTTTTGTCAATGACGCCGAATATGAGTTCGCACGTTTTGCGAGAAAAGAAACCGGCCGTACACAACTCATCGGTGATATTGTGGTGGCGTCCCGCGGCCTTGAGCTTCTCCACAAATTCTTCACCGGTGAAGACCTGGAAGCGGCGGAAGTCACGGCCCGCTTTCCAAAAGACGCGGCTTCCTCCCCTGACAGACCAGAAACTCTGCGCTGGTACTCCCGTTTCTATGCCAGAAGCTGCCGCAACTATGTCCTGGAGGTCATGGGAACTGGGGGGGTGTTCATCTCCGGGGGTGTTGCCGCCCGTGTTCCGGATGTGATCGCCGCACCTGAATTCAGTGAAGAATTTCGTTCCAGCGAGACCCATGAAGCCATGCTGGCCGATGTTCCTGTCCTTCTCAATCACAACCAGAACTCCGGATTATGGGGCGCTGCCGCAATTGCTGCGCAACGTGTCCTCAACTGGAAAGCCCCCTCCTAGAGCAACGAAATATGACTTCTTGCAAACAAAAACACATTTTTCTCGTAGGCTTACGCGCCAGCGGTAAAAGTACCCTTGGCAAACGTCTTGCACAGTCTCTCGCGCTCCCGTACATCGACATGGACGCAGCGCTCGAGGAACGGGTGGGGGGAAGCATTTCCAGCTACGTACGTTCCATGGGGTGGGAAACATTCCGCACCCAGGAATCCGAATTGCTGCAGGAAGTTTGCACGTTTGAACCCCATGTGGTGGCAACCGGTGGCGGCGTAGTTCTTTCGCCGGAAAACCGGGCCACACTGTGCGATGCAGGACTGGTCCTGTATCTTGAGGCAAATGCCGATACCCTGGCCAAACGCCTCTCCAAAGACCCGCTTCCGGGACAACGCCCTCCTTTGAGTGCGCTGCCCCTGGAAGAAGAGCTGAAAAAGACCCTGGTAGAGCGCAAACCCTTTTACGAGGACTGCGCCCATATTACGCTCGATGCGACGTTGCCACTTGAAACCCTCGAGCAGAGCGCCCTGCAAGCGATTGAACAGGGCAAACAACACGGAGCAAACTCGTGAGCGGCAACACCTTTGGCCGCAACTTCCGCCTGACGACCTTTGGGGAGTCCCACGGCCCTGCGCTTGGTGGCGTTGTGGACGGCTGTCCCGCCGGTATTCCACTGGACGAGGACGTCATTCAGGAAGAGCTGGACAAACGCAAACCCGGTCAGGGCCCTGCATCCACCCCCCGCAAGGAAAGCGACCGCGTCCGGTTGCTTTCCGGCGTATACGAAGGGCAAACCACGGGCACCTCCATTGGATTCGAAATCGCCAATAGCGATGCCAGATCTAAAGATTACGAGCACCTGCGGCATGTTTTTCGCCCAGGCCACGCAGACTACACATACCAGGCCAAATACGGACACCGCGACCATCGCGGCGGTGGGCGCTCATCAGGGCGCGAAACCGCAAGCCGGGTAGCCGGCGGCGCCATTGCCCAGGCCCTGCTCCAGCTCCATGGCGTATTTGTTTACGCCTATACGCTGGAACTGGGCGGTGTACGTGCAGAGGTGCTGGATGTTGAGGGCGCTGACGACCGGCCCTTCTTTGCGCCAGACCCTTCCATCGTAGAAAACTGGGAAGAACGCGTGGCCGAGGTGAAAGGCCAGCGCGACAGTCTTGGCGGCATTGTCGCCGTGGAGGCCATGGGCGTTCCAGCAGGACTTGGCGAGCCGGTTTTCGATAAGCTCGACGCCATGCTTGCCTATGCTGTCATGAGTATCGGCGCTGTTAAAGCCGTGGAAATCGGTTCCGGTGTGGCGGCCGCCACCATGCTGGGCAGCGAACATAACGACCCCCTGCCCAAGCCTGGCGCTTTCCGCATGGCCAATACCAATGCCGGTGGCATTCTTGGCGGCATTTCCACTGGCCAGCCCATTGTCCTGCGTGCTGCGGTCAAACCCATTCCCAGCATCAGCAAGCCACAAATGACCATTGACGACGAGGGGCAGACTGTCTCCCTTGAACCAAAAGGGCGCCACGACATCAGCGCCATTCCACGCATCGTCCCCGTCATCAAGGCCATGGTTCGCCTCACCCTGGCGGACCTGCTCCTGACGCAGTTGCACCAGCAGCATCACAAGTCCTGATAATGGCGCGCATACTCTACGCCATAATGGGGGATGCCAGAGGGCATCTGAGCCGCTCCCTTTCCGTGGTGCAGCAAATGCCGGACCATGACTATCTCTTTGCAGGGGGGGGCAAGGTCCTTGAACTGCGCAACGAAGGGCACCGCGTGTATGAACTGCCCATGCTGGGCACCTTTTATAAGGACACCCGGGCCGATATCGCGGCCACGTTGTCCAACGCCGCGCGCCTCCTTCTCGGCAAAAAGAAAACCATCCGCAACTGCATCAAGGAAATTGAAAAATTCCGCCCTGACCTCATCATTTCCGATTACGAATTCTTCGTGCCCCTGGCCGCCAAAAAAATGGGGCTGCCGTGCATCAGCCTGGATCATCAGCACATACTGACCCATTGCGACTATGCGATTCCTGAAGGCAAGCTGATGGATCGCCTGTTGACGTTTTTCCCCATCAAATGCCTTTACAGTAACGCATCAAAATTTATCATAAGTTCCTTTTTCCAGCTTCCGGTCAAGGACGCCAGCGTTGCAAGCGTTGTCCCCCCCATTCTGCGCAAACGGGTTTTGCAGTTCACCCCTGGGGAGGGCGACCACGGTCTGGTCTATACCAGCGGCGGCACCTTCCATGCGCTGCTTCCAGAACTCGAAAAGATGGACCGAACGTTCCATGTCTATGGATTCGGCGAACACCCCCCCAGGAAAAACCTGATCTTCAAGCCCTTTTCCCAAAATGGATTTCTGGAGGACTTGAGTACGGCGCGCTACGTGGTATCCAACGCGGGGCACAACCTCATCAGTGAGGCGCTGTATCTTGGCAAGCCTGTGGTCTGCCTGCCGATCCAGTTGATGTACGAACAATTTTTCAACGCCTACAACCTGAAGAAGCTCGGCTTCGGTGATTACGTCCTGAATTTCAGTCAGCTGCTCCCCACGCTCAAGGAAATGGAACGAAACGCTCCTGTCTATGAAGAGCGCATTCGCCAGTTCAATTTCTGGGGGAACAAGCTGGTGGTGGAAAAACTGGAACAGGAACTGGCGCACCAACGCCTCTGACCCCCCTGCCTCTCAAGGCCTTTTCCCAAAGATAGAGCCGACACCACGGTGTCAGGGCCTACTAGGCGACCACTCCCCTTAGCTAATCAAAAAGGCCGATAGCGGCTTTTTCGGACGTAGCGTGGCGAAAAGAAGCGCACCCTGCATGCCGTGCAAGGGGGCGATGTAAACGTTTCCAAAGATGGAGATGGGAGGCGCTGCAAAGGGGGGTATCTTGTGAAAAAAAGCGCTTGGGAGGAGGAAAAGGTGTACTGACAAGTCCGGATCAGTTTCGGCAAGCGCCAAGGGTGTTCGGCCTCAGAAGCCGAAGAGGTATCAGGACTCCAGTGCCTTGATTCCCTTGTCCGTGAGAATCATGCCCTCCAGGCCGGGAAAATCATCCGAATCAACGTAGCTGTAGGCAACACAGCCCATCTGAAATGCTTCACGAACAGCATTGGAGCTGCAGGAATCCACAACCCAACGAGGCATCATACCGCAGTAACGATTTGATTTGCTGAAAAGGTTGACTGCATTAAGAAACTGCTTGTGATTGTCTCCAATCCCCATCTGGTATCCCTCACTAACGGTCGTTTCCATAACTGGTTCAAACATTACTCTATACTTTTTCCAGATTTTTCACTTCGATGACGTGGATGCAACTGGCAAAACAGTATGCACAACTGTTCAATTGGCAAATCCGTGCGGACAATACACCGACACAAGCTCATTGTTAAGCCTTTTTTAGAATACATTATAATATACATAAATACAGCAATTTACCTTGTACAGACAATCGTTTTTTCGTAGTTTCTCCTACCTTTCGGGTATGCTTAAAACATGCACATTTTCTCTTTAAGCAAAAATTTGAATGGAATACCAAACGTGGAAAGGAACACTATAGACTAGTATATATAATTATCGTTTGTGTACACAACTGTCGGGCGAAATCACACAGCGAAGAGCGGAAATAACCATCCAAAGCCACCAAAAAAGAACAGACTTGCGCACAGACCGCCATTTTGCCCTCCACTCTGGCTTTTCCCGAGAGTCTGTTGTATTGTTGTTATGAAACGGAATGTGGCGGCCTTATCTTCCCGCAGGGGTGTTCTTTGCAAACACGTGGGAAACAAGCAGAGATCAGGCTGTCACAGACGGGGGCATGCAGCAGGATGCCCCGTCCTTATCTTTCTGGACTGGTCCTTACATACCAAAATTGCACGGCTTCTTGAGCCGGCAGGTCGCATGTCGATCAGGTCCAGACTGTTTACAAAGACTGCAAGCCGGGGGACAGCCACGACCGCCCCCGACCAGGGAGCGATTACATGGACAAGAATCAGACAGCCACCCGCGAAGAACGCCGCACGAGCGACATCCTCTCCGAGGTGCTAGGCGCTGCGACAGACGCGAATTCTCTCCAAACCGACGACCTGGACAAGCTCATCTACCGTGATCCCAAAGAATTACAACGGGTTGTACACCGTGCGTTCAAGCTCACAAACTTCTCGGCGCCGGCCATATCTACGGATCTGCGCAAGCTGGTGGAACCTGAAAAAGAAGACTTCGAGGATGTCCAATCCTTTCATCTGGCACCGCGAAAAAAGAAAACAACCATCTATTTTTCCAAAAAAATCCACCTAATGCTCAAATCAGCAAAATACCGCATGCGCAAAATGGTGGACCCCGAGTTGGAAAAAAAGATTTCCATGTCCAGCATCATCAACAACGCCCTTATTATTGTGTTGCATGAGTTCGAGGTGAAAGGCGAAAAGAGCATTCTGCTAAAGCAGATCGTCAAAAAGCTGAACAAGTAAAGGCGATTCAGGTCTCTTTCGAAGTATCAGTCAGCTGCGAACTGGAGCGAATGCAATGGAAATTGTTTGTCCCAAATGTAACTTCACCCGGACCATTGACGACAGTAAAGTCCCCACCAAACGGGCCATTGTGCATTGCAAGGCCTGTGACCACCGTTTCCCTTTGAAACGGGCGCGCGCCGTTGGCGTGATGATCAGCAAGGGCGGTGTCGGCAAGACGTCAACATCTGTAAATCTGGCCCACGGCCTGGCACTGCGGGACAACCGCGTGCTGCTTGTGGATACGGACACCCAAGGCCAATGCGCCTACCTGCTTGGCGTCAAACCCAAAGCCGGACTCACTGAATTCGTCATGGGCGATCAGCCCCTTGAAGAATGCCTGACCAAGGCCCGCGACGGTCTCTGGTTGCTTGGCGGCGGCAAGAACCTGGCTGAGCTCAAACGCTTCATAGACCGCAGAGACTTTGGCGGTGAATCCACACTCACCGAGGCATTGACCCCCCTTGAGGTCAATTACGATTTCATCATCGTGGACACATCTCCAGGGTGGGACCCGCTCACCGTAAACGTACTCTTTTACGTCAAGGAAGTTCTGGTGCCCGTTTCCCTGGAAGTCATGAGCGTGCAAGGGCTTTCGGAATTTCTCAAAAGCTTTTCCTCCATCAGGAAATACAACAAGAGCGTACAGCTCAAATACATTCTGCCCACGTTCCTGAACCGCAACAACAGAAACTCCACGGAGATTCTGGAAGGTTTTGAGAAACTCTACGGCCGCTACCTGCTCACCCCTATTCGCTACAGCCCACGGCTGGCGGAAGCCCCTGGCTACGGCATGACCATTTTCGAATACGCAGGGGGGGATAAGGTAGTGAATGACTTCCGGGCGCTGGTCAACGACGTGCTCAATGAAGACGAGATGGGGTAATCCAGATGCAGGCCATCATGCATGACTATGTTCTTTCCCTTGCCGGATTTGCTGGAATATGGTTGGCGGCGGTCATCAGCCCGGGGCCCAACTTCATCATGGTTACACGCGCCAGCCTTGGCTGTTCGCGGGAGGCGGGTATCCGCGTCGCCCTGGGGGTCGCCGTAGGCGCCGCCATTTGGGCCATTGCCACCCTTCTGGGCCTGCAGGCCTTGTTCAAGCTGTTTCCCTGGCTCCTGGACGCCGCCCGGATCATCGGCGGAGTCTATATTCTGTATCTGGGGCTGAAAACACTGCTCAGTGTCGCAAACCATAAGAATGAAACGCCCACAAGCACACAGGCGCTCCGCACCCCTCCTTTCAGACAAGGGCTGTACACCAGCTTTTCCAACCCCAAGACGGCGGTCTTTTTCGGTAGTATGTTCAGCGCTTTGCTGCCTCACGGGGCGCCCGTCTGGCTCTATGCCGTCGCCATCATCATGCTGACGGGCATCTCCATTTGCTGGTACGGCGGCGTAGCCTGCATCTTTTCCCTGCCCGGCGCACGCCGCATCTACCTGCGCTGGCAACGCCTGCTGGACGCCATAACCGGGGGGCTTCTCACCCTCGTTGGTGTCCGCTTCATCTCCAGCCGTTAATTGCTCCCCCCTGTTTGCACGGGGAAAGCGCCATTTAAAAATGGCCTTTTCCCACGTTCCTTTTTTCCGTTTCGCAGCAATGCATTCGTAATTCCCTTAATCCCTATCTTTTTCAGCAATCATGTCGCGCCATTCTAGTGCGTCCACTTCCCTGACATGTCTTTATAAAACGCTTCACCCTACGCTTTGGGGTGAAACGTTGCCCTCTGATGCTTTGGTTTTTTGACGCGTAGTCTTCCCTCGCATGAACGACGGCGCCCCATGGCAACGCAGCGGCAACGCCCTTTTGTCGCCAGCGCTCCGGGGCCAGGCCCAACATCCGGCCAAGCCGGACAGAACAGCGTCAGGAGCACACGCATGACAGATGAAACGACTCTTCCTGAACAATGGCAGGAACTCCCGGAGGTCCGCGAACTCGTGGACAAGTCGGTGGGAGAAGCGCGCGCGGCCCTGTCCGCGGAGCGCGACACACTCAAGCGCGAGCTGCGGCAATTGAAGGAGCAGTTGCAGCAAATGCGCGAAGCCGCGGCCGCACAATCCCCTGCGGAGGCGCAAGGGGCAAAAAAGCCCGACGCCGGCTCTCCCCAATCCGGGCAACCGGAACAGCAGGGGCAGCCGGAGCAGACAGGGCAGACAGGGCAGATCGCCCGTCTTCAGACCAAAATCAGGGAACTGGAGGCAGAGCTCAAGGCAAAAAACGATCGCCTGGCTGCAGAAGTGCTGGAGCGCGGCATCCGCGATGCCGTCGCCAAGGTGGGCGAAGTGCACAAGGACGCCTGGCCCGATGTGGTTGCTCGCGGCAAGGCTCTTTTCTCCATCGACGAGCAGGGGCGCCCTGTTGCCCGCGATGCCGACGGCAACATCATCTACGCCAAAGATGGGCTTGCCCCCATGGATTTTGCTGAATGGGCCCGGAAGCTCATGGCGGAGGCGCCGCACTTGTTCAAGGCTTCTTCCGGTGCTGGCTCGGGCGCAGCAGCCGGAACCGGCTCTCCACAAGGCGGTCGCCCCGTGACCATAACCAAGGAACAGGCCAGAAATCCGCTGCTCTATCGCCGCGCAAAAGAAAAAGCGGCCAAGCTGGGCAGCGAGCTGCTCATCCAATAGCGAGGTGCATCTATGGGCAATTCTCTCACCGCATACCAACCCACGTTTTACGCCCAGGAGGCGCTGCTGCATCTGGAAAAGGCCCTGGGCATGGCCACCCGCGTCCACCGCGGCTACGATGCCGAACGCCGCAGCGCCAATCTGGGGCAATCCATCTCCATCCGCAGACCGGGATCCTTTGCCACCCAGGCCGGCGGAACAGGCAACACCCCTGATTTGCAGGCCGACTCGGTTACCATCTCCCTGAACAACTGGCGCGAGGTAAAATTCGCCGTCACCGACAAGGAACTTGCCTACGGCGGGGAGCGTCTGGTGGACGAACACATCGCCCCCGCCGCCTATGCCCTGGCGTCCTATGTGGATGCCCAGCTTACCGGTCTGTACAAAAACATTCCCTGGCAGGTCGATTGCGCCGCCCCCCCCACCGAGGCGGACATCCTGGCCACGCGCAAGGTTTTGCGCACCAATGCCGGCGCCCTGGTGGATGCCGGCAACGTCCACTTCGCCATCGATGGCGAGCTGGAAGCCGCCTTCCTTGCACGGGATGTTTTCCACTCCGCAGCCGTTGCAGGGGCGAATTCTGCAGACGCTCTCTACCTGGGTTCTCTGGGTACGCGCTTCGGTGTGGAGCACTTCGTGAACCAAAACCTGCCAGAGCATGCTTCCGGCTCCGTGGTTGCAGCCGGCTCAGATACTGCCGGCAGCCTCAATGGCGATCACCTCAAGGGCGCGACCACCATATCCATTGCCGATTTCTCCGGCGCCGAAAATCTTGCCGCGGGTGATGGGTTTACCATTGCAGGGCACACCCAGCGGTATGTGGTCGCCGAAGACGCCAGTCTTACCAGCGGCGCCAACGCCCAGGTCGGCGTCTACCCTCCCCTTGTGCAGAACTACGCCGACGGCAGCGCCGTTTCCTTTGATGATGGCAGCGCCGCCGACGTGCATGCGGACAACTACCACGCCAACCTCATGTTCCACCGCAATGCCTTTGCTTTGGCCTTTGCGCCCCTGCCGGAAATCGGCGACGGCGCAGGCGCAAACATGGCGGTGATCTCGGATCCCTCCACTGGACTCTCCATCCGTTCGCGGCTGGCCTACATCGATGCGTCCGCCACGGTGAACGTGACCCTGGATGTGCTCTTTGGGGTGGCCTGCCTTGATCCCAATCTGGCTGTGGTGCTGCGACGCGACGTCTGATTTCCCTGATTACCCGGTGGCGCTTCCCCTGGCCGGAGGCCCATTTGGAAGGTGGGGGGTGGTTCACAGAAACCGCCCCCCTCTCGATCAAGGCGACACATGACAATCACGAAAGAACAAGGAGTGCGGCATGGGCGCAGTAGCAACAGTGCGCATCGTATCCCCAACAAATCCTGAACGCTGCCTGCGCATCAATGCCACGGACCTGGACCCGGCGCAGCACACCCTTTGGGAGAAGCGAAATGTAAAGCCTTCCAGACCTGAGCATGACCACGCGCCATCTGCGGGCAGGCAACACAGGCAGTACCCGGCGGAAGCGTTGCAGCAACTGTTGCTGACAGCGCAAACCATGCCCAGGACCGAGCTGCTGCAAACGGCGGCACGGCTGGGATTGCGGCTGGACAAGCGAATCCGCGTGCAAAAATTGCGCGACGAACTCGTCAGCCATTTGCAAAAGATGCTGTCCGCCCCGGTTCCCGTTACCACCCATGACGCACGCACCCCGGAAAGCAGGAGCTGAACCATGCCCTATTCTACAGATCAGGACCTTGAGCGACGTCGCGCAGGCATCCTTGCACTGCTGCCGGAAGGCGCTGCGGCACTGCGTGAAATGGCTGAAGAGGAACTCCTCGACGACATCGAACGGCAGTGGTACCGCGCCGCGGCCGCAGCCCGCGGCATGGACTGGCGCACCATGCCCATGCAGCCATCCCGGCTCGAGCTGCAGGCGTTGCGGCGGCTTTCAGTGCTCAAGACCCTGGCCGTGATCCATGAACGGTTGATGCAATACAACAAGGGTGAGAGTGACGGCTTCGAGCGCCACCGGCTGCTCTATGAAAAGGAGTATGCAGCGCTGCTGGAAAAACTGGTGCGCTCCGGTCTGCGATACGACTGGGATGGCTCCGGCCTTGCCGACACTGTGGAAACAACTGCGGCGCGCCGCCAATTGCTACGGGGGTGAGGCATGTACGTTACCAGATACGCCACCCCAACTTCCGGCTGGGTGCAGGGCATCACCCTCTCTCCCCAGGAAGGAGCCCTGTTTCTTGAGCGCAGTCTGGCCGCAGGGTTGCCGGTCCACTCCGCCCCCTTCATGGGTGCATCTACACAGCAAAAAAAGGGCAAACGCAAGCTGTTCCAAGGATTTCCCGGAAAAGAAAGCGGCTGCCGTCTTGTCCCTGCCGGCCGCACGCCCCTGTTTCCCGGGCGCGAACAGGCCCGCCACCCCTTTGGAAAACTGGCAGCCCGCGTACTGGAGGCTTCCCCATGGCGCTGAGCAAACGCGAACGCATCGTGCGCGACATTCTGGCTGCGGTGCAGTCCCTGGACTGGGTAACCACGGTGGTGCGGCGCCCCTATGCCTGGGCAGAGGAACTGGACGGTTTTGCGCAGACCCAGTTTCCCGTGGTCTCGGCCCTGGCCCACCTGCCCAAACCGGTTCAAGAGCGCCGCGCTGGAGCAGGCAAGGAATTTGTCTCCACATTGGACGTGGACATCTATGTTTTCGCCCTGGAAGCCGCAACGCCGGATGCGACCCTTTCGCAAATGCTGGACGGGCTGTGGCAGGCGCTGTTCGCTGACCGCAGACGCGGGGGGCTGGCCATGGATACCACGGTGTTGCCGGAAACCGAGGCTGCCCATCGCCCTCCCTATGTTGGGGCGTGGCTACGCGCACGTATCACATACGTACATGACCACACAGGTATGTAGTCCGGTGGCGCCACCCCAATGTTACCTGGCCGTTTCACTGAAACAATAACAATTATCGCAACACAATACGCATGAGCATCCAAACCTTTTCAGGGGTGCAATGCTCGCCAACGTCACAACCAAGGAGCACTTCCATGCCTACCGGTCTCTCTTCCAATAACGGTTTCATCGGTTCGGGCGATTTGCTGGTAAAGGACCTTGCCGACGCCACGGGTGGCTACCGCCCCGTCGGCAACGCCAGCCTGTTCCAGCTCACCCCAAAAGTGGAGCAGCTCGAACGCAAAAGTTTTCAACGCGCCTCCAGGGGGCAGACGCTGGACACCGTCAAACGCCTGGACGGTGTGGATATCCGCATCGAGGTGGACACCTTTGG
Source organism: Desulfovibrio biadhensis (assembly GCF_055388615.1). Lineage (NCBI taxonomy): Bacteria > Pseudomonadati > Thermodesulfobacteriota > Desulfovibrionia > Desulfovibrionales > Desulfovibrionaceae > Desulfovibrio > Desulfovibrio biadhensis. The sequence goes on along the minus strand of NZ_AP042477.1, from coordinate 2,410,770 downwards.
CCGCGACAACCTGGCGCTGGCCCTGGCCGGCGCGGCAGCGGATTTCAGCCAGAGTGAGGTGACCGCCCAGAGCGTCACTATTTCCCTGCCCCATTCGCAGTGGATGGAGTTGGGCGCCTACAATGTTTCCGGGGTTACCATCGCCGACAAAACCGAAGGCGTGGATTTTCTGGTCAAGCCCGAAGCTGGCCTGATCATGGCCTTGCCGGATGGAAGCATTGCCGATGGAGACGCAAGCGAAGTGACGTTCAATGCCGCCGCCATTGCAGCGGGAGAAGGGTACGGCATAGACGGCGGCGTAAAGGCCGACATCCTGCTGGCCCTGCGCCTGGACGGCTACGACGACGTAAGCGGTCTGAGCATGATCACCGATGTGTGGCGCGTGCGCGTCAGCCCCACCGAGGCTTTTGGCTTCATCACCCCGGAATTCAACAAGCTGGTCCTCACCGGTACGGCCGAAACCCCGGACGACAAAGCCAGCCCTTTCCGCACACGCATATTGCCTGCCATGAGCTGAGCCCCCCACCATGACCAGGGCGGTGGAGCTTCTTCCACCGCCTGCAACATTTTACGCATTTACCGGAGATGACATGCTCAGACGACAGAAGGTTGTAACCCTGGACACCTTGCCAACCATAGAAGGCGGCCAACAGGAATCCCTTGGCGTTCTGGTGCGGGAGATAACGCCGCTGCTGGCGCCACTGCTGCACAAGGCAGTGCTCGGCGCCATAGGGTCTTCAGAAGAATCGGAAAATGGACCCAAAACCCTGTCCATGCGGGATGTTGCCGACATGCTCCTGGGAGACCCCGAGCTCAAGCTGCAACTTTTGGAAGCCTGCTGCGACCTGGGGGAAGAGGTGCGCAACATTGGCGGCTACACGTTTCTGCAGCTTTGGGAAGGGTTTGAGGAGGTGAACGCCCCTTTTTTGGAACGGCTGGTCGCGAGCCTGAACCTGCCCCCCACTCAGGAAGAAGACGCCGCAACGCAGCAAAGCGCGGCCGCAAGCTGAGAACAGGCGTTCTGGACATGGCAGCCATCTGCCGCGCCGTTTCCTTTCTGGTGCGCAGGGGGCACGGGCAGGCCCATGCCTACGGGTGGGAGTGGTTTGCCCTTTGCCTGAAAAGTGAACGCGAAGCTGCCAGTCAGGAACGTCGCGCCCGCCTCGCGGATATGGCCCTTGCCACGCGGGGGGCGCCAGAAGCCCTAGAACGCCATTTGAAGGAGCTCTCGTGAACAGAGCAACCATACAACTCATCCTGGAAGCCCGAGACCTGGCGACACCAGCCCTGACACGACTGCGCGACGCCACACGCCAGGCAGAGCGCGACAGCCTGCGCGCCGCCAAAGGCATGACCACTCTGGGGCGCGCTACAAACAGCCTGGCCCCTGCTTCTGAAGCCATGGAGCGCATGCGCCACGCCTTTATGGGACTGGGCAGCAAAAGCGATCCTGCCGGTTCCGGACTGGAGCGCATCCGCTCGGTATTCGGCGAGCTGGCCGGTAAGGGCGCCCCCGGCATGCTGCGCGCCATGGCGGAACACGCCACTGCCCTGCCCCGTGCTGCGGTTGCAGCATCCCGCGCCTTTGACCAATTGCGGGGCGTCTCCCCCCTGCCGCCGGAAAAATACGCTGCCGGAGGAAGAGTCTTCCGCCGGCTTGCCTCCCCACACATCACCATTGGGGGCGGTCACGAAGACGACGTCCCGGCTATGCTGATGCGCGGTGAATTCGTACTGCGCAAGGAAGCAGTCCGCAAATATGGCCTTGGCTTTTTGCAGGCCCTGAACGGCATGCGGCTGCCGGAAGTTCCCTTGACCGTCACCCCGCGCTTTGCGGCCGGGGGGCTGGTTCTGCCGCCCCACCTTGTAGACATGCTCCCCCGGTTCGCCTCTGGCGGGCTGGCCACCACGGGGATTCCTGAGGCAGATGCCCTGCTGCGCAACAACCATGTGCGCAGCACATCACAGATCGCATCCCGCCACGGCTCCATGGTGCAGAGCGTGGTGCAGAAGCTGCAATTGCCTCAGTTGCGCAATGCGCCCGCACAATACCTTTCCCAGGTCATTGGTGCGGCAACAAAGGGATTGCAGGTTTTTGAAAACACCACCACACCCCCCCAGGAAAAAGCCGACGGACTGCTGGGCGCAGCAGCGGAATTGGCCCAGAGCAAGGACCTGATGAACCAGGACTTTGTGCAACGCATCAATGCCGCCAAGCAGGAGGGCAACGAAGAACTTGCCGCCATGCTGGAAATGCAGCGGCTGGAGCTGGAAAGCCTTGTGGATGAGCTGCGCATGATGCTGGAGGAAATCGCCGACGAATACGTGGCCGAGGTGCAGAACACGGCCATTAAAGCGGCGTCCAACATCGAGGAAATGCGCGCCAATATCCAGAAGCTGCGCGATGAGATGGCAAGCCAGCAACTGGTGCGCGGGCACATGGGGGGCAGTTACAACGCCCGGGGCGCGGAAGGCACAGCCCAATACCTGCGTCGCCAGGCCATTGTGAACGCCATGAACGGCGCATCGGGCTCCGGCTATTACGGCAATTACGGGGTCCGCAATCAATACACCATCGAGATGACGCGTCTGGAGAAGCTGGTGCGGGCGGAAGAGCGGCGCGCCGGCGTCATGATCCGCTCGCTTGAGCGTAAGCTGGACCGTGAATCCAGCCGGGCCGTGCGCCAAACCGAGCGCGAAGGCATCAACACGGAGCGCTCCGGGCGTCTGGAAATGCGCAAATATTACCTGGAGACGCTACACCGCATCCAGGAGCTGGAAATTGACTGGAATAAATCACTGAACGACCTGAACACGCAATACGGCAGTGCAGACATCACCGGTTTCAGGCACTGGCTCGCGACAGGCGGACCAGTCGGCTTTGCCAAAGGGGGCCAAGTGCCCCGTACGCCCGGCTCCATTCCAGGGCGCGATTCCGTGCCCGCCCTTTTGATGCCGGGGGAATTCGTGCTGCGAAAAGAGGCGGTGCAAAACCTTGGCCTGGATGCACTGGAAAAATTGAACAGCCTTGACGCGGCCCTGTCCCAGACTCTTGGCCCGGCGCTGCACCGCCCTGGCGCGACGCGTCATTTCGCAACTGGCGGTCTGGTTGCGGGGCAATCCGTCTCCCGTTCGCTTGCCCCGCAACCAGGCGGGGCCGATTTCGGATCCATCACCCTGAATATCGGTGGCGGCGCCCATACCCTGTGGGCGGAGCGCCAGGTCGCGCGCTCCCTGCGTAAAGGGCTGACACAACTCGCAAAGGGGACACTATGAACGACCTTAAAAGCCTGCGTTCTCTCTTGGATTCCGGCACACCCGGCCTTCGCCTGGGCACGGTGGAAAGCGTACTGGACGCCGCACGCATCGTGGTGCGTTTTTCCACCGGAGCACGCCGCAAGGTATACGGCCAGGCGCCAGAAGGCGCTCAGGTCGTGGTCAGGGCAGATCAACTTGTAAGCCGCGTTTCCGCCCCAGCGGCGACAACGCTCACCATACGTTGAGGACATCATGGCCATAACACTCGACGCACTCACCCTGCCACCGGATTTGCTCTGGCAGGACGAATTCGCCTGGACCCGCACGTCGGGCTCTGCGCAACGCACAGTCTCGGGCCGGCTTGTCTCCATGGCTGCCGCCGCGCCCGGCGATTCGGGCCGCCCCATAACCCTTGGCAACGACCATGCCTGGATCCTGCGCTCTGACCTGAAAGTATTGCAGGAATGGGCCGGCTTTCCTGGCAGAGAAATGCTGCTGACCCTGCATGACGGTGCTTCCTTTCTCGTATTGTTTCGCCATTGGGATGCACCGATCATGGAAACCGCCCCTGTCGTGGACTACGCCGATCCGGATGACGCCACGCTATACCGCCTGCAGGCGCTCAAGCTGGTGATACCATGAGCGATCCGACAATTGTGCTGGACTTTTCCGAAGAGCAAAAGGAGCAGGACTGCCCCTTGTTGTATGTGGAAGTGCCCCAGGGAGAAATCGCCCCTGGCGATGCCCTGGAGGTTAGGCTGTGGGGACCGGAGGAACTATTGCAGGGGTGGAACCTGTGCGCTGCCCACGAATCCCTGGGGCCGGGGCGTCTGGGCGGGCTCACCAGGCAAGAGGCGCTTTACTCCCAACAGCTGAACCTGGCGGCCGCCACGGTGGCGCCCCTTGAGTACCCATTTGTAGAAACAGTTTCGGTGACGGCGCTGACGCCTCTTGTCTGGGTGGACCCTGCCGCACCCCACCCCCCTGCCATCTGGCAACCATAGGGGCGCAACCTTCTCTCCCAATGTGCGCGCAAAGGCTACTCCTGCCTGGAGTTCCTGCACGATGCACCGCTTTATGGCTCTGTGCTGGCCACGGTGCGGCGTGTTGCCAGCTACCGCAGCTGGACCTGGACCCTGCCTGTCAATTTTGTGGGGGACCTCTGGTTCTTTCTTTATGATGATCTGGAAACCGAGCCCTACCGAATTTTCAGCATAGAAATGCCCGAGCTTGCCGCCACATCTGTGGAATACAAGGCACTTTCCATCTTTGTGCAGGATTTTTCCACCGAGGCAGCCGTCCCAGGAGCGCAGATTTATCTGGATGGCAACCTGGCAGGCATCACTGACACAGACGGCCTACTGCACCTCACCAATATCGCAACCGGGGAGCATCTCTTCAAAGCGGTGAAGGAAGGCTATCTGGACACTGACGTGGACGGACTCTCCAACGACAGGATAGTTGTAAGATGACGACTCGCAGACTCCGCTCACCCATCACCTGGTTTGGCGGCAAGGGACGGCTTGCCCCCCGGTTGTTGCCACTGCTGCCGCCCCATAGAACGTATGTGGAGCCTTTTGGCGGGGGCGCTTCGGTTCTGTTGGCCAAGGCGCCCGCAGCCGTGGAGGTCTATAATGATCTGGATAGCGGGCTGGTGCATTTTTTTCGCACCCTCCGCGATCCCGTGCTCTTTGCGCGACTCTGCCACATGGCGTCGCTCACGCCCTACTCGCGCGAGGAGTATTTTAACTGCCTGAAGACCTGGGAGCAGAGCCCGGACCCCGTGGAGCGCGCCTGGAGATGGTTTGTGGTCGCTCGCATGTCCTTTTCTGGGCGTTTTGGCGGCTCTATTTCCATGAATGTGGCCAATTCGGCGCGGGGCATGGCCGGCACTTGCTCCCGCTGGCTCTCCATCATGGAAATGCTGCCCGCAATCGCCAGGCGCATGCAGTGCGTGCAGATCGAACATCTGGACTACCGGCGAGTGCTTGCGCTCTACGATACGCCAGAAACCCTGTTTTACTGCGACCCCCCTTACATGCCCCAATCCCGACGGGGTGGTGTCTACCGGCACGATTTCAGTGACGCGGATCATGACTCCTTGCTCGATGCGTTGCAAAACCTTTCCGGCATGGTGGCGCTCAGCGGATACGCAAGCCCGCTGTATGCCCGGCTGGAAAAGGCTGGCTGGCGCAGGGAGGATTTTTCCATCACCTGCAGCGCGGCAGGGCGCACTGCCCGCGCCGGCCTGCAAGGTCCAGGCAGCGCCCGCCTGAAACAATCCAGGGTGGAATCCCTCTGGCTCTGCCCCAAGGCCGCGGCCAGGCTTGATGAACAGGGGGGGCAATCATGACCGGCATAAACAGAGACCTGCAAAGGGTTTCGCTCAGACGCCGTACCCCGCAAACCATGCGCGTGCAGGGGCAAGGGCAAGATCTGGGCGTCCTCTACAAGGACCCCGACGCCGGCGCAACCTGGGGACCATACGTCACCGGTTGCCGCATACAAAACGGGCTCTGCTACGACGTGACAATGCAGCGTTTTGCCGCTGAAAGCGGCGTGTGCGTCTTCATGCAGCCGGAGCCGAACTACCTTGTGCGCCCCATCCAGGCGGTGGCCGCCCTGGACAGTTACTACGCCCTGCTCTCCGACGGCACCGTCGTTCCCGTTGTTGCCCTGGACCGAAACCGCGGCCAGACAAACTGCGTCAACTGGACAGGCATAACCGGCATTGCCGCCTCCAGTTCGTATGTTCTTGGCATACAGGAAGGGGGCGGTGTCATATTCGCCGGCGAACCTTTCCAGGATCCAGACTATCCCCATTTTGGGGCATGGTCCGGCGTGCAAAGCGTGGTGACCGGCTCCTCCGTTGCCATCGGTATCACCGGTGATGCGCCTTTCGTCGCCACCTATGAGATGATTTTCTGGGAAAATCTCTGGCGTGATGCGGCCAATCTGCGAAATGTGGTCGGCTTTGACCTGAACGACGAAGGCGGTGCATACGCCGGCGGTGTTTTTCTGCATGCAGACGGCACCTGCACCTATTATGGGATGCGCCCTTCCGATCCATACGCCCAGGTCGCGTCCTGGAGTGGCGTGCGCCAGATAGCCTGCTGCCGCTACGACACCATAGGTCTGCTGCATGACGGCACTTGCATTGCCGTTGGCGACAACTATCTGGGCGTGATCGACGACGTGCTCTCCTGGACCGATATTGTCAGCATATCTGCCAACTACGACAGCATCATAGGCCTGAAAAACGACGGCTCGCTGGTGGCGGGAGGCCATGGTGACGTACCCCCTGCTTACATGGAGCTTGAAAACATCGAAGGCATAGACTGCGGCCCTGGCAACAAGATCATTTGCACCGAATGCAGCGCCATTGCCCACTGTGCAGACAACGAAGAAACCATGGAACTGGCCGCCATGGCCACCACCCTGTTCAACTATTGCTTTTGATCCAATTACCGGAGGATTCCCATGGCCATACTTCCCAGTGAAATCGCATACTACCGCTCAGAAACCGTTACCAACACCGCAGACAACGGGGGGCGCATGGCCGCCGCCCGTGTTGTTGATGGCGTTAAAAACAACTTTTTCCCGGATGTCACCCAGGCGGGGCGCACGGCCGGGGTGACCCGACTGCGTAAACTCTTTGCCGCCGTGGAAAATGCAGACAACCTCTCGCTTCTGAAAGCAGGCGCACACCTTGCCTCCTGCACACAAGGGCAAGGGTGGTTGACCATATTCACCGCAACCCAGCGCCAGACGCAGGGAGATATCCCTGCCGACCCCGCCCCCCGAGAATATGCCGCCGCGCCGCTGCATGCGTCGGTGGAAGCCGGCGCCGCCTCTTTTGTGCTGGCTCTGGAGGACACGTCCTTGGCCACCTGTTTCCAAGACGGGGACACGATCTGGCTGGGGAACACAAACGGGGGGCAATACTTCGAGAATGTCAGCGTGGACGTGTCAGGCAGCCTGGTCACAGTGACGCTCGATGGTACTAATCAATTGGCGGAATCACACACAGCAGGGCAATCATTCTGCGCTTCCGTACTCCCGGTGGAAGGGGGCGATATCAACGCCACCTATGACGCATGGAGTGCAAACAGCACTGGTGGCAGTTACGATGAAGAAAACACACCGTTGGAAGTCGATGGCATCGGGGCTGTAGAAGACGACTGGCTGCTGACCTTTACCAGCGCAACAAGCTTCAACGTGACGGGCGCCTATTCCGGAGACCAGGCAGCGGGCGAAATATCCAGCGACTATGCGCCTTCCAATCCGGATGGCGGCGTGTTTTTCACCCTGCGCGCAGCAGGGTTTGGCGGAACCTGGCAGGCCGGGGACAGCATAGCCTTCACCACCCACCCGGCGACCATGCCCTTGTGGGTCAGGCATATGGTCCCTGCCGGCGCGGCCGCTGTCGCCAGCATAAGCGCCAACATCGTGCTTGTGGGGGAGAGTGAATAACCTATGGTCACCTCCCAGCAAGTACTTTTGGTATGGGGGCAGGCGCTGCTTGCCCCCCGTCTGCACATGCAGTTCGCAATCCGCGGTCTGGTAACAACGCCCTGCCGCCTTGTTTGGGCAATGACCACGGAACTGAGCAAAGAGCTGCGCCTGCATTGGGCGTTGCCCCCCAGGGACAGGATAGCCGCCCCCCTGCTTTTGCTTTGGAGCGAGCCGGAACAAGAACCGCTTCAGGCACTGCCTCTGTCTGCAACCCTGAACGAAAGGGAGGTGGATTTTCTTTCCCTGGAGCTGGTTGCGGATGAAGACAATCAGGCCATGCAATGCACCCTGCAGATGGCAGACATGAACGACTGGCTGACCGCACTTCCCGGCAGCTCCTTGACCTTGCGGCTCGGCGAGCAGGAAATACGGCTGCTGGTGGATACCCGCTCCCGCACGCGACAATTCGCCAATGACGAGTACCTCATCGAAGCATCAAGCCCAGTATCCAGGCTGGCGGCCCCTTTTGCCGCACCAATGACGCGCACCTGGAGCGAAGGCACGGCCAAGGAAGCCGTTCAGTCATTATGCCAAACAGCCGCCATCACCCTGGACTGGCGCGTGTGCGACTGGCCCGTTCAGGGCGTTGCGTTCGAATCCCTGACTCCGGCGCAGATGCTGCAACAGCTGGCCACGGAGGCCTGTGTGGCCATTTCCACCCTTGGCGGAGAGGTTGTGGTGCAATACCGGTATCCTGTCAGCCCGTCGCTCTATGGCACCGTCAATCCGGACATCGTATTTTCCGACCATGACTCCCTGCTCTCATTGCAGCAACAGAACGAGTACTCCCCCGGGTATGACGCCGTGGAGCTTCTGGTGGAGGCGACAGGAAGCGCCGATGCGCTGCGCATTGTGGAGTGGCATGGCCCTGACGGTGATGCGGAAAACACACTGCCGGCATCCCAAAGACTGGTGGCCGTGTTTGCCTGGCCATTCCAGGAAGTGCAACTCTCCACCTCGGGCTGCCAGGTGACCATTCATGATCAGGGCGCACTGGATTTCAACCATGAAGAAACCATTGAGATTGTAGAAGGCAAGGGCGCCCTTACCTATCCCGTGCATGCACTGCTGGAAAACGAATATCGTTGCGCGCACCTCGGTAATGTCACTGTATCCGGGTATGATGCCGTGACCGAAGAGCCCGGCAATTCCCTGGTGCGCATCCGCTACCAAAGCCGTTGCCGGTTGTTTCTGGTGCAAAGCGCAACAAGAGAGCCCGTGCAATGCTGGGTAACCGGCGCAGGAACAGGAATCGACAGCAACAGCCAGGCGCGGCTGTACCGCATTCAAAGAGGCCAGGGGCAACGGCCGGCGCCTGAACTGGTGGTGGACGGCATCTGCCGTACCCCGGCCATTGCCAGAGAACGGGGGCGCAACTACCTTGATGCCGTAGGCACAAGCAAAGAACGCTACGAAGCGCAAACACCCCTTGTTCCCCTGGCATTGCCGGGCGCACTGGCCCTGGTGCAGGACGCCAGCCTTGGCGAGCGATTCATGGCCAAGGTGACAGGCTGGACCCTTTCGGCCAATGGAGGTGATCCCGAAACGCCCCAACAAGCCTGGATACGCTGGGATCTGGAGCGCAGCCTTACCGAGGGGTAGCTTATCATTATTATAGCGGGCCTCATCCTGCCACTCGCCATTAATACGCCCCTTGCCCGGGTATTGGGGTAAAGGGCGATACGTACGGCCAGTCACCTGCCCATTATTTAATCAACGATTTCAGCATTCTTAATTGATAAGGAAAATTATTTTCCAGAAAACACAATTTTTTGCCTTTCAGTACTTGACGGTTCGGGAAAAACCTGTGAGAACCCAAATCAGAATGATTCTGATTAAGCGCAACTGAACGAAGCACGGGAGAATGAGAAGGCAATGGAAATGGAACGGACGCAACCACAGGCATTTGTGGACGATAAGATTGAGGCGCTGCACCAGTGTTGCAAGCAAACCGGTCTCAAGCTCACGCAGCAGCGGGTAGAAATTTTGCGTGAACTGGCCAGCACCAAAACCCACCCCTCTGCCGAAATGGTCTACCACAGCGTACGAGAACGCCTCCCTGGTGTTTCTCTGGATACGGTCTACCGTACCCTTTCCACCTTTGAAAAACTCGGCCTCGTGGACAAGCTCAACGTATCCCAGGAGCAAAGCAGGTACGACGCTGACCGTTCGCTGCACCACCACATGGTTTGTCGCTGCTGCAAGGAAATCTACGATTTCAGTTGGAACGACATTCACACCCAGGCACTGCCCGAGGATGTTACGGATTGGGGGGAACCCGACGGCGTGCATGTTGTCGTAACAGGAATTTGCCGCAGCTGTTCTGAAAAGGTTCAGGCACAAGAGCATTCTGAGTAGCCAGAACCCATCCTATAGGTTACATCAATACCATCCATCAAAATCCAATCTAGGAGGACGTAAAAATGGAACACGGAATCCCCCTTCTCGGCGAAGCTTTCCCCCCTATGACCGTAAAGACCACTCATGGCCCCCTGGAACTGCCCAAGGCATACGCAGGCAAATGGTTTGTACTTTTCAGCCATCCAGCTGATTTTACCCCTGTTTGCACCACTGAATTTGCTGGCTTCCAGAAGCTGTATGACAAGTTCCGCGAAGTTGACTGTGAACTGGTTGGCCTTTCCATCGACCAGGTGTTTTCGCACATCAAATGGGTAGACTGGATCGACGAGAAACTGGGCATCAAGATTGAATTTCCCGTGATTGCCGACGATATGGGCAATGTCGCAAAAGCCCTGGGCATGGTGCATCCCGGCAAGGGCACCAACACCGTTCGCGCTGTCTTCATCATAGACCCCAACGGTCTGCTCAGGCTGATGATTTACTATCCTCAGGAAGTCGGCCGCAACATGGAGGAAATCTTGCGCGCCGTGAAGGCCCTGCAGACTTCCGACACCAAGGGTGTGGCAATGCCCGCCAATTGGCCCAACAACGACCTTATCGGCGATCACGTCATTATACCCCCGGCAGCCAGTCAGAAGGAAGCCGACGCCCGTAAGGGCCAGGACGGCTGCTACGACTGGTGGTTCTGCCACAAGCAGCTCTAACCCCAGCGCTCCCTCCTCCTCGCGTGTAGGGGTACTGCCCCCTTAGGCAGGACCAGAGCAGTGAAAAAAGGCGAAGCCCCTGGAAGGAATTCCTTCCAGGGGCTTCGAGCCGTATTTGATGCCCCCCGGATGCCCGCATCGTATGGCGGCGCTTACGCGCCTGTAGGCGGCACACCGTTTCCGGTTCCCCCCGGTCGGCTGTTTTTTCTAACCATGGAAGGCTTCGAAGATCATACCGACAAGCAGAACCGTCATCACCGCGATCATGAAAGCATGGGCTATGCGTGTCGTGTCCATTCCTTCACCTCCCAGAAACTTTGGGCTCCTGGTATTCCAAGAGCGCGTTCTTGATGTGCCTGCCTCTTAGTTAGCCATTTCCGTGCCAAAACATGCTTTTCATATTTCATCAATAATAAAAGCCTATTACTTACTATCCATCGTTTCCTGCACACCACGCTGCCTGAACATATTCTGAAGATATAAGATTTTAACGATATTTCATTAATCCCACACAATTTCACCACGCATCGCCCCTGCAAAGCAGGGGCAAGCGCGGCAAAAACATCACAACATTCTGTTATTTAATATTTTATTAAAAATAAAGAGAAGTTGGCACAACTCTGGCTAAGGAAAAACCGGAGCAAGACCTCTGGGGCCTCCGCCCGCGTTTTTGTCCGGTAAAGGCTTGGGACGAGCCTGAACATGCACCAATAACGGTGCAACCGGGGAAGATCGGTGAGCATATCGCTCGCGGATTAAACGGACAGGACGAGGGAGGAGGCCCCCTCTTTTCCCATCATAAAAAATCTACGACACAACAGCTACTAGCGGATCATTGCCCTTGCTGTGGGCTCCCTTTCTTGCAGTGCTTTGCGATGAGTTCTTCTGCACGCTTTGCATCATGCAGGCTTTCCTTGACGAACATGGCGTAGCTGCACCAGGCCGCATCTGCTGACTCGGGGTCTTTGAACAGGGCAAGCGCTTTCAGAAAAAAGCTGTCCGCTTTTTCCAGATCGCCCGCTTTTTCATAGATGCCTGCCATATTCCAATAGTGGCGCGGATTATCAGGCTGCAGTTCTATAGCTTTTTCCGCGTACTCCAGCGCCTTGTCTGGCTGTCCGCCCCTGGCTGCAAATGCGGCAAGGTTGCTCAGCAATTTTGGGTTGTTGGGATACTTTTCCGCAAGTACCTTCAGATACTGCAGCCCCGGGTCATAGGCCTTTGTTTCCCAGAATTCACGGGTAAAGGACAACCACGGATCAAAAGATTCCTTGCCAGTGTAGCGTTGCAGACTATCTTCCAATGCCTGGGGCGCTTTTTCCGCCTGCCCGGAACGCAAAAGAATGAAAAGGCGCATCTGGTGCAGGCTCAAGTCGTCCGTCGCCATGCGCATGGCCAGTTCCAGCTGTTCAATGGCAGCGTCAGCGCCCTCGCGGGTCCACCCCATATGTGGGGCGCCTCCTGTCTGCCCTGCCATATCCTGCCCACCGGTTCTGCTTTTATACAGAATGGTGTTGGCCATGCACTTGTGCCCCTCAACGCGGTCCGCCTGAGATTTCTGCTCCAGCAGTTTTTTGCACACTGCTTCAGATTTGTCGGTTTCACCCTGGCGTAGAAAAGATTGCCAGTCCGTGGCGGATGACGGATGTTCCTGCCCTGCCTTTGAAGGGAAGGCGCCCGCAGCTCCGGCAAAAAGCAGTGAACAGGCGCAAGCAAAAACAAGCAGCAGAAGTGGGCGGGAAAAAAGCGTCATCAGGCGGAACCTCCGTGGCTTTGGTGCGGGAGAAGCCCCATGGCTGGCGTCATCGCATGGTTATGCGCAGGGCATCTTACATACCTGCAACGTGTTTGTAGAGCATGGGCGCATTCTAAGCAATAGCCCATCGGAGTTATATGTACAGGTCTAATCGGCTCGACTTCCACAGCTGATCGTGGCAATGTCCTGGTGATTTCCACGGGCGTTTTCCGCCCAAACAACTGTCCGCCACATCTGATGTATCTAAACGATTACTGGCCGCAAGGCCTGAAAAGGGGATTTTCCATGCTCCATAACGACTCGCCTCTGAAAAAAGGCGTTAGTTTCATCACGCGCGGCCTGACCGCCCTGTTGCTGCCACTAGTCGCATTTGCCCCTGCCACGGCACTTGCCAATGATAATCCGCGCGTGGTGCTGCACACCTCCATGGGCGACATTGTGCTTGAACTGGATCCGGGCAAAGCGCCGACAACAGTAGAGAACTTTCTGCAATACGTGCGCGACGGTTTTTATGACGGAACGATCTTTCACCGCGTCATCAGCAACTTCATGATTCAGGGTGGCGGACTGACTGCGGACATGCAACCCAAGCCCACCAGGGACCCCATTGAGAACGAAGCCGACAATGGCCTGAACAATGATATCTACACCATTGCCATGGCCCGCACCATGGAGCCACACTCTGCAACGGCGCAGTTTTTCATCAACGTCAAGGACAACACCCCCCTGAATCATCGCAACAAGAGCTTGCAAGGCTGGGGGTACACGGTGTTCGGCAAAGTAGTCGAGGGGCAGGACGTGGTGGAGGCCATCAAAGCCGTACCCACACACACTGTGGGTATGAACGAGAATGTGCCCTCTGAGCCGGTGACCATCGAGAAGGCGGAAGTCCTTTAAACAGGAGTGTGTTTTTCCCCTTCGGGGAGTGATACAACACATTCCGTTTAACCAAGTGTTTCACGCAAGGGCAAATGAGAAAAAATGCCGCAACTTTTTTCCATTATTGTCATTTTTTCTAAAACGCGGTTTTCTTTTCCGCAAAGATTGTGTACTTCTGGTGACTCTCGACACGGGTTTGACGAATAATTCGAGGCAACTTTCTTAAGGAGGAAACAGATGAAAAGACTGCTGCTAGGTATCGTGGCACTGCTGCTTCTGTCCTCGCCGGCTTTCGGCCAGGACTCCATCAAGATCGGTTTTGACATTCCCCTGACCGGTGACATTCCGGATGTGGGTGAATCCACCAAGAACGCAGCTGAAATGCTCAAAGAAAAGGTTAATGCTGCTGGTGGCCTGGAAGTTGGCGGCACCAAGTACATGCTGAATTTCATCTACGAAGATAACGAGTCCAAAGCCGAATCCGCAGTGAAGGCAGCCACCAAGCTGATCACTGAAGACGGCGTGCTCGCCATCGTCGGTCCTCAGTCCTCCAAGCAGGCCGTACCTGCTGCCGGTGTGGCCAACCAGTACGAAACGCCGCTGATCAGCCCCTGGTCCACCAACCCCAATACCACCATGGACCGCCCCTTTGCTTTCCGCGGCTGCTTCCTGGACCCCTTCCAGGGCCCCGTTGCCGCCAACTTCGCCACGGAAGAATTCGGCGCCAAGAAAGCCGCTGTGCTGTATGACATCGCCAGCGACTACCCCAAGGGCCTTGCCGAATACTTCAAGAGCGCTTTTGAAAAGATTCATGGCGAAGGTTCCGTTGTTGCCTTTGAAAGCTTCACCACCAAGGACGTTGACTTCAGCGCCCAGTTGACCAACATCGTCAAAAGCGGCGCCGACGTTATGTTCGTTCCCCAGTACTACAACGAAGTTCCCCAGATCGTGGAACAAGCCCGTTCCCTGGGCTGGAACAAGCCGATCATGGGCTCCGACTCCTGGGGCAGCGGCGACCTGATGGGCCTTTGCGGCGATATGTGCAAAGGTTACTTCTTCAGCACGCACTACGCTGCTGCCGGTGCCAAAGGCGCCACCAAGGAATTCATCGACGCTTACAGCGAAAAGTACGGCAAGACGCCTGACGACGTCGCCGCGCTGACCTGGGACTCCGCCAACATCATGCTCGAAGCCATCAAGAGCGCTGGCAAAATCTCCGGCGATCTGAAATCAGACCGCGTTGCTGTCAAGGACGCCCTGGTCAAGATCAAGGACTTTGCCGGTATCACCGGTAACATGACCTTTACCCCTGAAGGCGACCCGATCAAGTGCGCCGTGGTGGTCAAGATCAACGAAGCCGGCGAGTACGAGTTCTACAAGTCGGTATGCCCGTAGGATTTCATAGCAAACAGGCGGACGGTTCTTTTCCGTCCGACAGCCAGAAGGCCCGGAGTGCATCACTCCGGGCCTTCCCCATCCAGCAGGAGCGAGCCTGATGTCGTTCACTTTCTTCATGCAAAACGTGATCAACGCGCTCCAATGGGGAAGCTTCTACGCGATCATCGCACTGGGCTACTCCATGGTGTACTCGATCCTCATGCTCTTCAACTTCGCCCATGGCGATATTTTCATGGTCGGCACCTACATTGGTTTCGGCCTCGCCACGCTGTTCATTGGACTTTCCGAGTCCATGGGACTGGGCCTGCCCAACTGGGTCATGCTGGGCATGACGGTTTTGGGTTCCGTGATGCTTACGTCCCTTTTGGGCGTCACGGTCGAGCGCGTTGGCTACCGCCCTTTGCGGGGGGCGCCCAGAGCATCTGCAGCCATCACCGGCCTTATGATAGGCATTATTCTGGAAACCGCTGTTCTCGCCATCATGGGCGGACAGCGCGTACGTTTCCCAACATTGATGGCCACCGCCACCTTTGATGTAGGCGGTGTTTTCATTACCAGCAAAAAGATAATGATCGTGGTTGTTTCACTCATTATGATGCTGGGAATGCACTTTTTCGTAAAAAGCACCAAGTGGGGCATGGCCATGCGTGCCATGGCCTTCGACTTCGTGGTCGTGCCGCTTCTTGGCGTGCCTTTGAACCGCATTGCCGCCCTTACCTTTGCCATCGGCTCCGGTCTGGCTGCGGTGGCGGGCTGCATGTTCGGCATAGCCTACCCGGTGCTCGCCCCCTACATGGGCATCGTCTTCGGATGGAAGGCTTTTGTGGCCGCCATTCTCGGCGGGCGCGGGTCCATCATGGGCGCCACACTTGCGGGCTTTTTACTTGGATTCATCGAGATTTTCGTGGCCATGATCTTCCCGTCTACATTGCGCGACCTCATCGCCTACTCGATCATCCTGGTGATCCTGGTTTTCAGGCCTCACGGGTTCTTTGGCGAACCTTACAGCGCCAAGCTCAGGCTGTAGGAATGAATCGCCTTGCCGACCCGTTTTTCGTACCGGAAACATGCTGCGTGCATCGCGGCTGAACAGACATACTCGTGCCAAGCTGTGAAGGAACGACTGCCATGACGACAAAAACCAAGACAGCGGGAGACAATAGCCCCGGCATGTGGGGGCGCTTTCTCCAGGCTTTTGCCAATGTCCCGCTCCTGGGCTGGTTCCTGGGTGGACTCGCTGCCGTGATCCTTGAGCACTTCTTTGGCGGCGCTTTGGCCAATGCCCTGGGCCTGCCCAAAGTGCCGGTGCTTTTCGGTTTCATGGTCATGCTTAAAACACCGGCCCTCATCCCCGGTTCCCTGGGCTTCGTCTTACTGATCTATCTCATCCCCATCCTGTTGGTGGCCAAAATAGCTGCGCCTATTACCAATCCCATCTCGGGGGGGCTGTTGAAAACATCGGTAACACTGTCTGCTGTTGTCCACCTGATCCTGCTCTACATGATCTTCCACATATGGACAGACATCAGCGACTACCGTCTGATTACATTGAAATTGATGCTGGTTGCCATCCTGCTGACACTTTCATTGAACCTGATCAACGGCTACATGGGTGAATTCTCATGCTCGCATCCGGGCTTCATGGCTCTGGGCGCATACGGCGCTTCAGTCTTCACCGTGGGTCTTTTTGTCAACGATCAGGTCTTTGGCCCAGCGCTGATTTCAGGCGCATGGGGGCAGGCGCTCTTCCCCATCGGCCTCTTTTTCGGCGGCGCTGTCGCCGCACTCGGAGCGCTGATCATTGCCTTCCCCAGCTTCAAAACCCGTGGCGACTATCTGGCCATTATTTCTTTGGCGTTTCTCTTCATCGTCAAGAGCCTGATAGAAAACCTCGAGTTTGTCGGCGGCCCCCGCGGCCTTGGCAATCAGCCCGACTGGGCCACTTTGCCCATGGTCTTTGCCGTGGTCGTTTTCGGTGTCTGGGTCATAAACAACTTTGTGACCTGTACCGTGGGCAAGGCGATGAATGCTGTGCGCGACGATGAAAGCGCAGCAGACGCCATGACCGTTGACACCCGCAAAACCAAGATGACCGCTTTCCTCTTCGCCGCCTTTTGGGCGGGCGTGGCCGGCGGCCTTTTTGCACACGTGCTGCGTTACGTGAACCCGGCAACCTTTGGCGTGCAGAAACTGGCTGAGGTGCTGGCCATGGTTTATTTTGGCGGGCTCAACTCGGTCTACGGCTCCATTGTCGGAGCAGTCAGCATCAGCATGCTGGGTGAAATGCTGCGGCCCTTGGAAATATTCAAGTGGATATGCATTCCGCTGCTGCTCATCCTGGTGATGATCTACCGGCCAACCGGCCTGGTTGCCTTCAAGGAATTCAACCTGCGCGAGATTCTCAAGCCGCGTAAGGCCTAGGAAAAGGACAGAGTCATGGCGCTTCTCGAAGTCCATAACATGAGCCATAATTTCGGCGGCCTGCGCGCCGTTAACATGTACAACCTCAAGATCGAAGAGGGTGAAATCGTCGGCCTTATCGGCGCCAACGGCGCAGGCAAGACCACGATCTTCAACCTGATCACCGGCGTCTACCGCCCCACCGAAGGAAGCATCACCTTCGACGGGCATGAGATTGTCGGTCTCAGACCCAACCAGATCGCTTCGCTGGGGATAGCCCGCACCTTTCAGGAAATGCGGCTCTGGCGACACATGAGCGTGCTCGAACACGTCATGATGGCGCGCTATTCCAAGCTGCAGTACGGCCTAATAGGGGCATTTTTCGATACCCCACGCCGCCAGCGCGAAGAGCAAAAGGCCAAGGAACTGGCCATGCATTACCTTGAAATCATGAACGTGGCGCGCTTTGCCGACCAGTGGGTGATAAACCTGCCCTACGGCGCAGCCAGGCGTGTGGAAATGGCAAGGGCCCTGGTTACCGAGCCCAAGCTGCTGTTTCTGGACGAGCCCACCGTGGGCATGACGCCTGAGGAAATGCACGACATGATCGACGTTGTGCGCAAGATTCATGACCGCTTCAAGCCGGCCATCTTCCTCATTGAACACAGGCTTCGCGTGGTTACCGACCTCTGCTCCCGCATCCAGAGCCTCTTTTTCGGCGAGGTGCTGGCAGAGGGCGAACCCAAGGAAGTGCTCAACAATCCCAAGGTCGTCGAGGCCTATCTGGGCGAAGAAAGGGTGGACTGATGCTTCTCACCGTGGAAAATCTGCACGTATCGTACGGGCGAATCAGAGCCCTGCACGGTATCAATTTCCAGATCGACAAGGGCGAAATCGTCACCATCATCGGCGCCAACGGCGCTGGAAAAAGCTCGACCCTGCGGGCCATTTCCCGTGTGGTCCCTGCGGACCCGGGTTCGAAAATGACCTTTGACGGGCACGACCTGCTTAAATACCAGCCCGACAAGGTCGTCAGCCAGTTGGGCATTTCCCACGTGCCAGAGGGCAGACGCCTCTTTGGAAACCTGACCGTTCTCGAAAACATGCAGCTCGCCGCCTTTGCCCGCAAGGACAAAAAGCAGGTTGAGCAGGATATTGAACGGATGTTCTCCATTTTCACCAGGCTTGAAGAACGCAAGGTGCAAAAGGCAGGCACGCTGTCCGGGGGCGAGCAGCAAATGCTGGCCGTGGCGCGGGCCTTTATCAGCGCCCGTAAGCTCATGATCCTGGACGAACCCTCCATGGGACTTTCGCCACTGTTGATGCAACGCGTGTTTGATTCGCTGCGTGAAATCAACCAGGAAGGCACCACCATTCTGCTGGTGGAACAGAACGCACGCATGGCGCTGAAATTCGCCAACCGCGCCTATCTGCTGGAAACCGGAGAAGTTGTTACCTCCGGCAAATGCGAAGACCTGTTGAACGACCCTGAGGTTACCAAGGCCTACCTGGGCGGCTGATGCACGGCTGTTTGCGCTTTTTTTGATAGCTGCACCACTTTTACACGAGGGCTCCGGGTATGTGAGTCCTCGTGTTTTTTTCGCCCGGTGCCGTGCTTCGGCTCCAGGAAAAAAAGCGTACGCCATACTGTAGGGAAAACTACGGGCAACGATACGGATAAAGGGCCGAGGCCGATTCCAGAACGTTGCCACAGCTACCCGTCAGCATAACGCCAACCTGTAGATGAACCGCTCGTAGTACCCCATCAGCCGTGTGGCGCGGGCATCGCTTATGCCCATCTCACGCAGCCGACAGTATACGTGCAGCGGATTCAGTCTGTGTTGCAATCTGTTTCTGAACGAGCCCATCTTGCCTCTCCTCGTTTACCAGCATATCGTCTGGTCGGGAAAAAACCTTTACCGTTTTTCAAGCAAAACGTGTGCCCTCCATAAGTTGTATACAAAATTCAAGGGGCTGCACGTTGCTCCTTTATGTTGGGCAAAGTTTGCAGTATAGTAAAAGTGACGCTTCTCAGACGTTTTCCATTTTTTCCGGACTGCATCTGTCATAATTTGCATTACATACTCACCCAAAACGTCACCGCAACGTCATGCACCACGTCTATCTCTCTCCCCTTCCCTTGACCTTTGTATATCTCATCACTTATGTTATGCTAAGAAGTGTAAAAGTAAGGAAGACATGCCCGCCTTGTCAGGTAATCATGTCCCTGATAATCGTTTGAAATTACAATGTCCCTTCGTAGACACTAGTTTTGGAACAATAAGGAGCTTCGATGCAGGTTCGTTCTAGCGGTATACTTCTGCACATATCTTCTCTTCCTTCAGATTTCGGCATCGGCGACATGGGGCCCTGGGCCTTCAGATTCGCTGCATATCTCGAAACCCTGGGGCAAAGTTTCTGGCAAATTCTGCCTCTTTCCCCCACGTCGCCCGCCATGGGCAACTCACCTTATTCCAGTTCCAGCGCCTTTGCCGGCAACTTGCTTCTTCTCAGTCCTGAGATGCTTGTCGCCGAGGGGTATCTTGCCGCGGAAGACCTCCCTCCATTTGAGGAGCAGGACCCGCGCCGCTCAAACTACGAAAAGGCGTTCGAATATAAATATGGCATCATGCGTACCGCGTTCGAACGCTGCCGCCGCGACCTCACCGCCTCACCAGATTTCCGGCGTTTTACAGAAAAGAACCAGCGCTGGCTTGACGACTACGCATTGTTCACCACACTGAAAAAGCGTTTTTCCGGCGCCCCTTGGACTGAATGGCCAGACCCCTACCGCGACCGCCACGCAGATGTACTTGAATCGTGGCGCAACGAAGCCGCCGAGGAATTGCTGTTCGAGCAATTCATCCAATACATCTTTCACTTGCAATGGAGCGGGCTCAAAGAGCACTGCAACGCCAAGGGCATCAGCATAATCGGGGATATTCCCATCTACGTGACCCTGGATAGCGCAGACGTCTGGGGACATCCTGAAATTTTCAAGCTCGGTGATAAGCGCGAACCGGATTATGTGGCTGGCGTGCCCCCCGACTATTTCAGCAAAACCGGGCAAAGGTGGGGCAATCCCGTCTACAACTGGGACATTCTGCGTGACAGGAACTACGACTGGTGGGTCATGCGAATGGAGCACTCCCTGCAGTTGTACGATGTGGTCAGGCTGGATCATTTCAGGGCCTTTGCCGCCTACTGGGAAGTGCCGGCCGAGGAAGAAACCGCCATCAACGGCGAATGGATCGACGGTCCCGGCAATCGTCTTTTCGATACGCTATTGCGTCGCATGCCCACCCTGCCCATCATTGCGGAAGATCTGGGGTACATCACTGCCGACGTCCGTGAACTCAAAGACCACTACCGGTTCCCGGGCATGGTAATCCTGCAGTTCTGCTTTGGCTCCAACGTGCACGAGAACCCCTACGCCCCGCATATGCACGTGCACAACAGCGTGGTCTACACCGGCACCCATGATAACAACACCATCAACGGCTGGTTTTTTGACGAGGCTCCCGAAGACGACAAGCACCGCATGCTTGAATATGCCGGTTGCCAGGACGGACAGGCGCCACACATAGTGTGCATACGGCTGGCCATGGGCAGCGTGGCGAATCTCGCCATTTTCCCGATGCAGGATATTCTCGGGCTTGGTGCGGATTCCCGCATGAACACCCCCTCCACCAGCAGCGGCAACTGGACCTGGCGTATTCTGCCTGAAGAACTCGACTACGAACGTTCACGGGCCTTCCATTCTCTGGCTCGACTCTATGGCAGAGCCTGACATTTTTAGCGATTGCCTGGATGTCGTGAGGAGGCTGTAGGTGGAAAAGATCGATTGCCCACATATTGATCCTGACGCAAGCGGTACAAGCGGAGATCAGGATTTTCAGCTCCACCATCTTGGGCGCTATGCTGAGATCGGCCTGGCTCTCTCCGGCGAAGAAGACATTCCTAAACTCTTGGAAATGATCGTCTATGAAGCCAGGGAAATTACCAATGCCGATGCCGGTACGCTCTACATGGTCAATGAAGACCGCACCCATCTCGAATTTGTCATTCTGCAAAACGAGAGTATGCGCACCTTTCTTGGCGGTGTGGACAACAAAAAGCCATCAATGCCGCCTGTGCCCTTGTTCGTAGATGGACAGGAAAACCATGCCCATGTTTCCGCACACGTGGCCCTGACCGGAAATATCGTCAACATTCAAGATGTTTACACATCAAGCAAGTTCGACTTTTCCGGTACGCGCAGTTACGACGCGGCATCCGGCTACCGTTCCAAGTCCATGCTGGTCATTCCCATGCGCAATCATGAGCAGGACATCATCGGCGTGTTGCAGCTGCTCAATGCCCGGCCCTTTGCTCCCGCCAATGACGACAAAGATGCGATCATAGAATTCAGCGACAAATACGTGGCGCTTGTAGCGGCGCTTGCCTCCCAGGCAGCCGTCACGCTGACCAAGACAAAACTGCTCTACGACTTCAAGGAACTTCTCGATTCGTTTGTCAGGTCCATTGCCGCAGCCATCGAAACAAAATCCCGCTACACAGGGGGGCACATCGCCCGCGTCAGCAGACTGGCGCTCATGCTGGCCCAAAAAATAAACGAAACCGAAAACGGCCCCTTTGCGGACACGCATTTTTCATCAAAGGAGCTGGAAGAATTGCGGCTGGCGGCCTGGCTGCACGATGTGGGAAAAATCGCCACCCCGGAATATGTTGTGGACAAATCCACCAAGCTGGAAGGAATCTTTGACCGCATCCATTATATAGAAGCCAGATACGCCTTCATCCGCCAGACATTGGAAAACCAGAAACTCCAGCTTCGCCTGACCGCCCTGGAAAAGGGACTGTCCCCCGATACGGCGGCGGAGCAGGAATGTATCCGGCAAATGGCGGAGCTTGACGACGACCTGGAATTCATCAAGGCATGCAACAAGCCTGGTGAATTTCTCACCGACGACAAGATCATGCGGTTGCAGGAAATAGAGGGCAAGACTTGGGAACATGACGGTGAGCACCACCCTTTCCTGGAAAAGGACGAGCTTGCCAACCTCTCCATCCGCAAGGGCACTCTCAACCCGCAGGAGCGTCAGATTATCGAAGCCCATGCAGAACTCACCTACAAGATGCTGTCGGAGTTGCCCTTTCCCAAACACCTCAGACGCGTGCCCGACTTCGCCTCCCAGCATCACGAAAAGCTGGACGGTTCGGGCTATCCTTTTGGCCTGGGCAGCGAAGACCTGTCCCTGCAGGCCAGAATCATGGCAGTGGCGGACATTTTCGAGGCCCTTACGGCGCCGGACCGCCCCTATAAGAAACCCATGCCCCTCTCAATGGCCATACGCATCCTCGGCCAGATGAAAGACGAGGGGCACGTTGATCCCCGGGTCCATGATCTGTTGCTCGATAGCGGGCTCATTTCGACGTACGCCCGGGAAGAACTCGCCCCTGCCCAGGTGGACATCCCCCTTGAACCAACCGTGCCATCACTTCAAGAGGACAAGTTCACCCAATATATAGAGCAGCTTTTCGCCGCCGCCCCTGTAAAGGACACCGCCAGGGAAAAGAACTCCCTGAAGCAGTCCCTGCTGGTGGTGGACAGCTCCCACGTCAATCGCATGCTGCTCTCGTACTACCTGCAGGAAACGCCCTTTGCGCTGGAGTTCGCCGGTGAAGGCGCAGAAGGGCTGGAGCTATTGGTGCAACAGGGGCATGAATGGGTCTTGCTGGCGCTGGAAATGCGCCCCTTGGACGGATACGAACTGGCCCGGCGCATCCGGGAGTGGGAGGACAGGCACAATCTGCAGCGCCGTAAGATTCTGGCCCTTGCCGCGCCTTTTCTCCCCTTGAATCAAAACCGCCTGTGCGATGTGGGCTTTTCTGGTGTGGTCAGGCGTCCCTTTGGAAAAAAGGTCCTGTTGGAATTCCTGAAAAAGCACGCCGACTGAATCTTTCTCAAAACATCCGTATTTTTGGGCACATGGACTTGGGTGGCAGGTATACGCTGAACTGCAGGTCGTGGTGCAAGCCCTTGCCCAGGCTGGTGCGCAGAAACGATTGCGGGTGGTTACGCAACTGTTTCAGGTTTGCGGTGACCTTTTGGCAATACAGCTCGCCCCAGTTTGTTGCGTACACCAGCGTCACTTCACGAATTTCACGTTCTTCTCGAGGGGTCATGAAGTTCACGACACAAAGCGCGTAGGCGATCTCTTCCTGCCGCAAGTATTCGTTG
Organism: Desulfovibrio biadhensis; assembly: GCF_055388615.1. NCBI lineage: Bacteria > Pseudomonadati > Thermodesulfobacteriota > Desulfovibrionia > Desulfovibrionales > Desulfovibrionaceae > Desulfovibrio > Desulfovibrio biadhensis. The sequence goes on along the minus strand of NZ_AP042477.1, from coordinate 2,387,255 downwards.
ATGTCGCTGTCGAACACTTTTTCCAGGGGGAGAAAATCGCAAAGGAACTCCAGTAAGTCGCTGATATCTCCCAGTGACACAGGGTATTCCAGGTTCGCCCCTTGCAAGGGCTTGCCAGATGAAAACGCCTTGTTCGCCACCAGCCAGACAAGCATGGGCACCAGTTCTTTGGCGCGTCGGATTTCTTCCTTTTTTGAGCGTTTTCCCTTGGATTTGGGCGCCTCTCCCAGGCATATCCATGTGGTGGCCGTGCCCGCCAGGCCTTCGCAGGTAAACTCCAGCGATGCGAACAGCTTCCGGGCGCCGCCGGCCTCAGCCATGAAGGGCAGGCGCATAATCTTGCCTGGGCGGGGGTTCAGATAGCTGAGAATCTTGCGCCCCAGTTTGGTCATGTCCTCTTCGGTAACACGGGTGTCTATGTCCAGGCGGGACCACAGCGTATGGATGCGCTCATAGGTTTTGAGCATGAAACGCACCATCAACTGCCCCAGCGCCACCAGTTCGCCATAGGTTTGCGCGACCTTGATCTCTTCTGTGAGTACGCCGCGCCCCGGCTCTACATGGCTTGCTATCTCCGCTTCGGAATAGGGAAAAAAGAACTCCATATAGCTGTAGTCCTGCATCTCATAAAACCGCCCCGTACTCTGCGCCGCGAGGTACAGCCCCGTTTTTTGCAGAAATGCCAGCCGCATCAGGTCCTGCGCGTCGGTATCGTCATTCTCGGCATAATATTCAAACACCTCGCGGAACATCAGGGCGTAGGGGTCTATGTCCCACAAGTCTTTGGCGCCCAGAAACAAATTGTGCTTTACCCGGTTGCAAAGCAGCACATTGGTACTCATGCCGCTGATATACTTGTCCAGGAGGGCCAGCTTCATTGCCGACTTGAAGGGACTTTTGATGGCCTTCACGATCTGCCAGAGCGATGCGCCGAAGAACTCTCCCTTTGGAATCTCTTCCAGGTGTCCCAGATCGAGAACGCTGCGGTCCAGGGGGCCTACCGCGTCCTGAAAACGCTGGATGACACGCTTGTAGCCCTTTGCGTCCACGCCCACGGGCAAATACCACCACACAGGTTTTTTCCCCGCCACATATACGCCAGTACGGTAAAATTCCTCTTTCAAAAGCTGCGCCTGGGAAGACCCTGCGCTTTCCTTGTCGGTAAAGCCGAATTCGTTTTCCCGCACGCTTTCCAGGTCCATGAGAAAGAAATGGACCTCCACGTTCATGTTTTTCTGGGCCCATTTTTCAATGCGCTCCAGCTTGCTCTGCAACGTGGTCACGTTTTCAGGGGAGACAAGCGCCGGGTCGTAACACACCCACAGGTCCACATCCGAAAATCGAGCGTGGGCAATGGTGCCCGTGCTGCCAATGGTATAGAGTCCCTCGATGGGGATTGCCGCGTCCCTCTCGGCCTCCCCCTGCGGTCCTGGCGGAATGCGGCTGTCCACCAACATCTGCAGCACGCTCCAGTCAGGGGCATAGCCATGGATGGCGCACGGAGGCCAAGCGGGCTCGTCTTCCTGTTCAGGCGCCTGTCGCGGTCCAGGCAACGGGCCAGGACTTTCCACCAGGGAGGGCAACATGCGCAAAAAAGCGTCAGAAGCGCCGGGCAGCATGCAATAGGCCCAATCAAGCCGGCGCCGGTTGTTTTCCAGAAAGAGCGCCTCGCGCTCCTTGAGGTCCTTTTCGTAATACCACTGCTCAATGAGGCGGAACATCAACCGCATACCGGCTGCGCTTCCCAGTTGGGGGGCCATCCGCGCAGGACGCACCCCCTTTGCCACCGCAGCCATCCCCTCCACGGCCGTCTTGCGCCCCTGGCCCAAAAAGCCGGGTTCGTCGGTATCCATATCGTAAAAGCGGCAGTCCGTGAAAACCGATGTGGAAGCCGAACTGTTCCGCATGAATCCCCTGTCCATCGAGGTTTTCTGGAACCTGCAATCCACAAACTCCACGCCAAGAAACTCAGGCTCGCGCGCATCTACATGGGCAAAATGCACGGAGTGCAGCAAACAGGCCTGCATGATCAGTTCATCCATGCGCGAGCCGGAAAAATCGCATTCCGTAAGCTTGGTCGTGGAAAACGTCAGCTCCTCGTGCATGCTGTTGGAAAACTGCCCCGCATTGACCGTGCACCCATGCAGGGTAACGTTCTGCGTGCGGCAGGAAGCCATGCGGCAATTCGTCAATTCACAGTCCAGGAAAACAACGCCCTCGAATGTGGAGCCTGCAAGATCCACATTGCGCAGCACGCACTTTTCAAAACGGACGTTTTTGAAATAGCTTTCCGTGACATTGTTGGTGCCCAGGGTGCAGCGGATCAATTCGGCATCGGTTACGCGCAGGCCCGGCTGCTCCTGCCCTTCCATGACGATGCGCTCTATGCGCCCGCCCTGGGCCAGTTTTCGTACCAGGGCGTCCCCATGCAGCGTTCGCCCCGAGCCTGCGTCTTCTGCGGGTTTTGCAATCCCGGAAACGCTTCCCTTGAGCTTTTCCAGCAAGGCAAAAGCGGCTTTTTCCTGCTCCTTGCTGGCGCGGCGGGTTGTTTCGCCCCTGGAATCACGCGGAGCGGAAGTAGGCCGATATCCCGATTCTCTGGCCACCGGCTGGTGCGCCAACAAAAAATCCTCCATGATCTTGAGTAACTGTCTGGAATCCTTATCCTGCCCCTGGCCAATCTTGGCTTGCAATTGCAGGGCTTCGACCATCCACACGGGATTGAATGTGGTGAACAGCGCAACAAGCCGCGGCAACAGCTCCAGGCGCTCCACCTTTGGCAGCCGCTCGAAAAATATTCTGAGGCCAGTCGCATTCATGCGCAGCAAAAGCGGCAACAGCCGGTTACGCAAACCTTCCTGTCGCGTCCAGGCCCAGGCCAGAGCATGGGGCAGTTTTTCCGCCTGCAACTTGCCCATGGCTGCAAGCGCCGCCAGACAAACAGCAGGGTCATCGTTGCGCACAAAGGGCAGCACCCTGTTGATGAGCGTTGCATCCTGCTTGCGGCCGCACTCCCCTATGCAGACGAGCAGTCTGGCAAGCATCGCGCCATCGGCCCGAGTCAAGGAGCGCAGCAGGCTGAGCGCTATCTGGTGCGACCCCAGCCGGCGTGTGGTCTCCAGCATAAAGCCGAGTTGTTCCTCATCCAGCTCCAGATGCAGCAGCCTGTGCAGCCAGACCCCGAAACGCCCCCGCAAGAGTTCACGCTGCAAAGGATTGGAGAGCCGTCCTTCGCTTTCGTGCATATTTTCGAGGAACAGCAGGACTTCTTCCGGGTCCTCGCCTTGAATTTCCTTGGCGATTTCGTGCGCCCATTCAAGGAACCAGGGCTCATGTTTATGAGGGTGGCGGAAAAACCTGTCCGCCAGGGAAAGCTTGCGCACAGGCTCAAAGCCATTCAGCGTGGTCAGCAGGGTCTGCCGGGGAACCTTGTTCTTGCGGAGGTAGGTGGCCGCCAATATCTCGCCGATGCCCTTGATGTGCAGCAACATGCCAAGACAGACGCGAATGACTGAATTGTCCTGGGTATGCTCAAGCATAACGGCGATATTGAACGCCAGATCAGACCGGTTCACGTCCGTGGCCGGGGCGTTCTGATCCTCAAAGCCCAAAAGCACGTAAGCCTGCTCCACCAGTGGCAGCACATCGGCCATCATGGAGTAACGGGTGGAGCGCAACACATCCCTGAGCTGCGCTATGATCTGCGAAAGGGGTGATTTCTGCTGGTTCATGGTCGCATGTGCCCTTCCCGAGCATGTAAAGCATACCATTTCCCAGCCAAACGGTATAGCGGGCGGTTGCAAACAGCCCTAATGCGCCAAAATGGGTAGGATTACTCGCCCATGACGTCTGCGTAGTAGCTGATTTGCCGTGTCGGGCTCAGGTAGGCGAACACCTCGCGGGGTAATTCCTCGGGGCGCAGCGTCTTTTTGATCTCCAGTTCTTCCTCTGTACTCAGATCCACAACCAAGGCCTCGCGCTTGGGAACGTCAGGGTGGTAGATCAATATCCCGGGCCGCGCAGACTGCTTCAGGTTGGTCGAAACCACCATGCCTATGGCGCCGTTTGAAAGCTGCACAAGCGTTCCCGGAGGGTACACGCCCAGATTGCGGATGAACATGGCCAGAAGCCCGTTGTCCAGCTTGGCGCGCATCTTGGTGAACATGTGGCGCAGGGCCTCGTGGGGTGTGAGATTTTCCTTGTCATTGCCCTTGTTGCACAAATTATCATAGGCGTCGGCCACAGCCACTACCCGGGCCAAGGGGGCAATGCCCTTGCCCTTGAGCCTGGCAGGAAACCCCTTGCCATCCATGGTCTCATGATGTTGCAGGATCACCTGCTGGCTGTCCTGGGGAAAACTGGGCAGATCACCTACGATCTTCTGCCCCAATTGCGGGTGCAGTTCATAGTGGCGCTGCACGGCATACTTCATGGTCGTGGCCTTGCCCATGGACATTTCCGTAATGGGCACCCGCCCCTTGCCTATGTCGTGGAACATGGCCCCCATGCCTAAAGACTGCATGTTCGTGGCGGAAAGCTTCAGCTCCTTGCCCAGCATCATGGCCAGCACCGTGACATTGAAGGCATGCAGGTGCTGTTTTTCTTCCTTTGGCTTGTTGGTCATCAGGTTCACGAACACATCGCGGTCGGAAAGAAACGTATCCACAAGCTGATTGACCACCTTGGCGGCCTGCTCCACGGCCTCGTCCGACTTGCCCGAAACACGCCTGAGCATGACAGCCACGTTGGAAACAGCTTCGTCGTAGTGTTTTTCGCATTTGGAGAGTTGCTGGCGACGCTCTTTGTTACGCTCTATGGTTTCCCGCTTGAGACCAAACAGTTCCTTGGAGATGGGCGTCTTGGCCTTGTTTTCCCCAGCAGCGTCAGGCCCTGTTTGCCCCGGGTGCCGGACCACAACGGGCTTCTTCTTCTCGCGCAGGCTTTCTGCGCCCACCGGTATAGGCAACCGGTCGCTTTTATTCAGCACGCAGGTCACGTGGGTCAAACCGCTGCGTTTAATCTTCTCGATCTGCTCTTCGTTCTTGATTTTGAACCCCTTACGCAAGGACAAAAAGCGCTTGTTCTTCTCGTCCAGGCGCACATACAGCCCGACAACGAGCTGATTCACATGAATGGGGTATTCGGAAAAGGACATGGTCTCTCTAAAATTTCAAAAACGTTTTGCCGCTTCTGTAAATGTTGGTGAAAAGGGTCTTTGGTACGCAGCGCATCCATCAACAGGAATAATACCATTTATTACCAGTAAGTATCCTGGCAAATCCATTAGCACAAAAAAAAGGTTTCTGCCGCACTCCATATTATCGGCGTTCTAACGCGATACATTATCTGTCGGCTTTTTCCGGTGTCAACGCGCAATATCGCATCAGAGGCATTTCCTGCCCCAGTCCTCAATCTGCCAGTGCCTTACGTTACACTACCATACCACACTTTTTTCGTTCCTTACCCGAAAAGCTTGATTTTCCGCAGTGCTTGATAGACAAAAACCCCTTGCGGCCGAAATGCCGCCCACTTTGCTGCAAGGAGATCCATGTGAGCGTATTCGATAGCTTCAAGGATCCGGAGCTTTCCAAGAAGCTGCTCAAGCAGCTGGAAACAGAGCTTTCCGGGTCATTCCGGTTCATGGAAGTCTGCGGCACGCACACCGTTGCCATCTTTCAAAGCGGGCTGCATTCCCTGCTGCCCGAAGCCATTGTGCACGTATCCGGGCCCGGGTGCCCGGTCTGTGTAACACATGAAAGCGAAGTCGCAGCATACATCGACCTGGCCGGCAAGGATGGCGTGATCATCGCCACCTTTGGCGATCTGATGCGGGTGCCCGGCCCCGGCGGCGCCACACTGAAATCGGCAAAGGCCGACGGTGCGCGCATAGAAGTCGTGTACTCTGCCTTTGATGCCCTTGCCCTGGCGCAAAAAAACAAGGACGCCACCGTGGTGTTTCTGGGCATCGGCTTTGAGACCACGGCCCCCACCATTGCCGCCACGGTGCAAATGGCAAAGGCCCAGGGGATCGACAACTTCAAGGTGCTCTCGTTCCACAAGCTGGTGCCCCCTGCTTTGGCGGCCTTGATCCAGGACCCCGACGCCGCGGTGGACGCTTTTATTCTTCCCGGCCACGTGTCCACGGTCATCGGCCTGGAACCATACGAATTTCTCGCGCGGGATCATAATCTGCCCGCAGTGGTTGCGGGCTTTGACCCGCTGGACATCCTGAGCGCCCTGCTCTCTTTGGTCCGGCAACGCAACCAGGGTGAAGCCCGGGTGGAGAACGCATATCCCAGAGCGGTTTCCAGTGAAGGCAGCCCAAAAGCCAGACGCGTGATGCTGGAAGTTTTTCAACCAAAGGACGCGCTTTGGCGCGGCATAGGCAATATTCCCGGCAGCGGCCTTGGCTTTGCTCCAGACTATGCCGCCTACGACGCCTTTGCCCACTTTTCCCTCACCTTGTCCGAGTCCAACCCCCTGCCGGGGTGCCGCTGCGGCGAGGTGCTCAAGGGCAAATTGCGCCCAGACCAGTGCCCCTTGTTCAAAAAGGCGTGCACCCCCATGAACCCTGTCGGCCCCTGCATGGTTTCCACGGAAGGCAGTTGCGCGGCCTACTACAAATACCGGCTGGAGGCCTGAGATGGCAGAAGGCAAGCTTCTCCTCGACTACGGTAGCGGCGGCCAGGCCTCACACCGCCTTATCGGCGAGTTGTTCCTGCGGCATTTCGACAACCCGACCCTGGCGGCCCTCGATGATGCAGCCACCCTGGATATTTCCGGACCAGTGGCCATGAGCACGGACACCTTTACTGTGGACCCGATCTTTTTTCCTGGCGGCGACATCGGCTCCCTGGCCGTGCACGGCACTGTAAACGACGTGGCCATGCTTGGCGCGCGCCCCCGCTATTTAAGCAGCGCTTTTCTGCTTGAAGAGGGGCTGGACATGGAGATTCTGGAAAAAGTGGTGATTTCCATGGCGGCGGCTGCTCGCGAGGCCGGCGTTATCATCGTGACAGGCGATACCAAGGTAGTGCCCAGAGGCACAGCAGACAAAATATTCATCAATACCACTGGAGTAGGCGAAATAATTGCAAACCCAGCCCCTTCGGGACACCGCGCCCAACCAGGGGACGCCGTGCTCATCAGTGGCGACCTGGGCGACCACGGCCTTACCGTGCTCTCCCAGCGTGAAGGGCTCAATTTCGGCTCCAGCGTGAAGAGCGACAGCGCATGTCTCAGCCACATGATCGCAGCGCTGCTTGACGGGTTAGGGCGTGAGGGGCAGGTCCACGTATTGCGTGATCCCACCCGCGGCGGACTGGCCACCACACTGAATGAAATCGCCCTGCAATCCAAAGTGGCTTGCAGTATTGAAGAAGGCGCACTGCCAGTGAACCCGGAAGTTGCAGCAGGGTGCTCTTTCCTGGGGCTGGACCCCCTGTACCTGGCCAATGAAGGCAAACTTATCTGCATTGTGCCACAGGACATGGCGGACAAGGCGCTGGACATCATGCGCAAAGACCCCAACGGCGCCCGCGCTACGCAGATTGGCACGGTGGATGCGCCCGAGGGTCCCATGCAAGCCGGCCAGGTAGCCTTGGTCACACACCTCGGTGGCCGCCGGCTGTTGCACATGTTGGAAGGCGAGCAACTGCCCAGGATTTGCTAACGGCAGCACATTCATTTTCCGGGGAGGAGCCTTTCTACAGCAGGGTTCCTCCCCGGCTCCACAAAGCCTTCATCGCCCAGCAAGAAAACCGGCGCTGAGTCCTTTACTGTCCCAACATGTTTTATTTCCGCTCAAGCACGGCCACGCTTTCCACATGGTGGGCCTGGGGAAACAGGTCCACGGGGTGCACGCCGGCAAGGGTATAGGAACCGAGCAGGCGTCCCACATCGCGGGCCTGGGTGGCTGGATTGCAGGAAATATAGACGATGCGCTGGGGCGCCCGTGCAATGAGTTCGTCAACAACTTCCGGAGCCAGTCCCACCCGCGGCGGGTCCAGCACCACAATGTCCGGGGCCTCACGCTCGGCCTGCAGCATCCTGCGGACTTCTCCGGAGCGAAATACGCAGTTGGACAAATCATTGGCCGCGGCGTTGCGTCTCGCATCGGCAACGGCTTCGCGGTTGCCATCAAAGCCCACCAGCATGGCGGCGTCTCTTGCCAGCCAGAGACCGGCGCCGCCCCCGCCGCAATAGACATCCCAAACCACGTCGTTTTTCTCTGCCCGGGCCACTTTACGCACCAGGCTGAACAAACGGGCGGCCGCATCGGTATTTGTCTGGAAAAAAGCACCGGCCGAAATATGGTAGGTAAACGTTTCTCCGCTATCGGGGTCTTGCAGCGCCGCTTGCAGAGAATCTTCGCCATGCACCGCCAGCACCCGCTCCACCATGGCAATCTGGTTGGGCGCGGTCCGCGCTCCGTGCACGAAGCCGACAATTTTTGGAAACCGCTCCATGAGTTCGGACGCAATCGAATCCACAACGGCAACGCCCGCTCCCTTGCCGGTGGTGATGCACTGGATCAGTACGCGCTCCCCTTCGTCCTCCGCATCAGGGGCTATTTGCCCTGGCATGGAGCGCACCACCAGAAAACGCCAAAAACCTTCTCGCGTTTCAGGATCATAGGGGGGCAAGCCGCTTGAAGCACACAATTCGCGAACTGCGAGCAAAATATCCAGCACCCCGGGATGCGGCAACAGGCAGGTCTCCAGGTTGAGCACATCATGGGAGGCGCGGTGGCGCAAGCCCAATGCCAAACCGCCTCCGAGATCTTCGCCAAAAGCGAATTCCATTTTGTTGCGGTACCCATATTCCAGGGGCGAAGGCAGCGTGTCCGCCACCAGATCATCCACCTCGCCGGCTCCACCCAGGCGTTGCAATGCTTCTGCCGTAAGCCGGCGCTTCCAGTGCAATTGCGAAGGATAATCAAGATTTTGCCAGTCACAACCCCCGCAATCGCCAAAATGCGGACACGGGGCAGATACCTCGTTGGGCGCATGGCGCACCACTTCCAGCAAGGCGGCCTCGGCAAACCGTTTTTTACGCTTCAAAAGCAACGCGCGAACCCGTTGCCCGGGAAGGGCGCGCTCTATGAAAACAACCATGCCGGCGATGCGGGCAAGGCCCTTGCCCCCTGCGGCCATGGTCATGATTTCGCACTCCACTTCCACACCGGGCTGCAATTCGTCTGCATCCGGTTCTGTATAAGGGGCGCTTCCTTCTGTCTCTTCCATTGATTTTTCGTCGTTCATTGACGGCATGCCTTTATATAGCTTTCGCGCAATCTCTGTACCCGCGCGCGGTTGACGCCAAGATCACTGTACCCCACCCTGGCTGCGGAGCGTACATGAATGACATCCTGCTCTTTGTCCACCAGAAATTCCACGTCATCCACAAAACCGAATACACGGCTGCGAAAGGTTGCGTGGATATACTCAGGGGTCTGCCCCTTAATCTCACAGCGATCCTGCTTCTGTAAAAGATCCACCAGGCAAGCCATGGATTCGCGGATGTTTACAATGATTGGGAGCGGCTCGGTGGCAGCGTCTTCCTTGTCACTCTGACTGGAAACACAGTTCGGAGTATCCGGGCAAGCAGCCAAACGCCCGTCATGCGGGCCCAGGTTGTCCGGCTTTTGCCCTGAACATGCCGTCAAAAACAGCATTGAAACCAGCAGCATTCCTTTGGCGCATCGTGATGTAGAAAATCGTAATCGTTTTTTTGAAATAACAGTGCTCATCTCCCGAACCTACACGCTTTACACGCTGTGTCAAAGCGAGATGCTCTTCAAAGAGACAAGCGTTGGCCTGTACGGCTACTCACCAAGCGTTTCTGGCACCCCTGGCACTTGTCTGGCACCAAACGGACCGCCATCCCCATATTTTTCCAGATGCTCCAGAAACGCCTGCAGCGCCGGAAACATGCTGTTACTTTTGTACATGGCGTAAAGCCGGACAAGGGGCAGCTCGCCATCAATATCACGGTACACAACGCCCGGGCGCCGCACCAGCCGCATGGATCTGGGCGTGAAACCAATGCCCATGCCCGCCCCAACCAGGGCAGTGGTCGTGTACTTATGCGTGGCTTCCTGAATGATATTTGGCTGCACCCCCGCCTTGCGCAGGCAATGCAACATGGATTCATGCAACATGGGGTGGGAGCGTTTGGGAAACAGGACCAGAGGCTCGTCCTTCAAGGCTTTCAGAGGCACACGCTCCATCCCGGCCAAAGGATTGTTTTGCGGTATGGCCATGACATACGGCTCGCAATGATACAATCTGGCCGTAAATCCCGGATAAGGGGTTTCCAACAGACGTACCAGCCCCAGATCCAGCTCTCCCCTGCGCAGCATCTCCAACTGCTTCTGGGTTCCGTATTCCCTGAGCACCAATTTCACCAAGGGGCGCTCCTGCCGAAAATGACTGAGCGCATTCGGAAATGTGGTGTCCATGAACGTGGAGACAAAGGCCATCTCTACACTGCCGGCCAATCCTTGCGCCGCCAGTCTCGCCTGCTCCGCGGCTTTTTCCAGTTTTGCCAGCAAGGGGCGCGTCTCGGCATACAGCAACTCCCCCGCCTGAGTCAGCTTAACGGAACGGCTCGTACGCTCAAAAAGCTTTGTGTCCAATTCCTTTTCAAGCAGCTTGATCTGTTGCGTCAAAGGCGGCTGTGTCATGAACAGCCGCTCGGCAGCTCGCCCAAAATGCCGTTCTTCCGCCACGGCCAGAAAATATTTCAAGCGCCCCAGGTACATGATTGATTTGTATCTCGAATCAATAAGCATGTAAAACAATATTAGACATATCGATCACCCCTTTCTACAACTGACTCCTCACGAAATAAAACGTGTCTCAAAATCCAAAGGAGAAGCATGATGTCCAGCCGGGCGCCGACAATCATGGCTGAGGAAAGCCCCAATGGGGCGCTGCGCATGCCACGTATTTCTTTTGCAAATACCACAGGGAAGCCTGCGCACAAACAGCACATCGGCGTTCTGATGACATGGGGCGGGTGCACACTGCTGCTTCTCCTTGTGGCCAGCATTTTCGCCACACTGCTTGGCGGTTGCCAAAAGCCGAAAACACCGCGCTGGGTTCATGCCGGACAAGCACCCAATATGATGGTGATGGACGACAAGGGGCTCATTTTCGCTGCAGACGCCGCGGCAGGGGTGATTTTTGTTTGCTGCCCCGAGCTGCCCCCCACGCCGTTTGTGGAAGGACTAAAGTCCATAGGCGGCATGGTATTTCTTGGCAAAACGCTCTATGTCGCAGACACCAGGGATGGAACTGTGCTGTCGATTACCCCGGACAGGAAAAAAGAGGTTGTTCTCTCAGGCCTTCACGAGCCATCTGGTCTGGCGGTGGACAGGCGCGGCGACCTGCTGGTTGCCGAAACAGGAGCGGACCGCATACGCAGATGGACCCCCACCACCGGGGCGAACAGCGTATACATGCAAGCGTCTGCCCCCGGCAGCCTCACCTGGACGCAGGCCGGCCTGTTTATTGCGACCAATGAAGGCGTACTGCTGGTGGATGATTACCGTTCGCGGCGTGTTCTGGACAGCAGTTTCGGCCCGCTCCGACTCTCCCCAGCTGGCAAGACTGCTGTCTTTGCCTTCAATGATGGCGGTGCATGGATCCTTGATGGCAACGGGGGCGTTCAAGGAATCCGCTTACAATCCGCCACTCCCAGCGCCCTGTTGCGCGACCGCGACGGAGGGCTTATTGCGCTTGCACCGGCGCGTATGCTCGACTGACAGCCAAAAAGACCTTGACAGAAACACCCCTGTCATGGTTGAGTTCGTGTCGTTAGTCACAAGCTAAAAATACCGGAGAGGAGAAGAGATATGATCGCAGAACTGTGGAACAACATGATGCACTCCACGCCCCAGGGCTTTGTGGGCGTAATCGGAATTTTTGTTTACATGGCCATCATCATCTCCTCGGCCATTTATCGTATTCGCAAGGGCGAGCATCTCCATTAAGCCCACCCTTTTTACCAGCTTTTTATAAAAAAACGCGCTCCAGCCCATACGGTGTGGAGCGCGTTTTTTGTTTCGCCTTCAGGCGCATATATGCCGCAGGGTTGCCTAATCGAACGTGTCCTCGCTATTGGCAAGCTCCATAAGGTACTTTCCATAATCATTTTTTATCATTTCCGCGGCCAGTTCTTCCAGCTGGCTCCGGCTGATATACCCTTTGCGGTAGGCTATTTCCTCCACGCTTGAAATCTTTGTCCCCTGGCGCGCCTGCACAGCTTGCACGAAATTGGCCGCCTGGTGCAAGGATTCGTGGGTTCCGGTATCCAGCCAGGCAAACCCGCGCCCCATGATTTCAACCTTCAAGCGCCCTTTTTTCAGGTAGATGTTATTCACGTCCGTAATCTCCAGCTCGCCCCTTGCGGATGGTTTCAGGTCGCGCACGATGTCCACCACTTCGCTGTCGTAAAAATAGAGCCCGGTGACAGCGTACCGGGAACGCGGCTTTTCGGGCTTTTCTTCGATGGAAAGCACATTCTGGATTTCGTCAAATTCCACAACGCCGTATCGTTCGGGATCGCGAACCTTGTATCCGAAAACAATACCCCCCTTTTCCAGCTCCGTGCAGCCGCTCAAAAGAGCGGACATGCCATGGCCGTAAAAGACGTTATCCCCCAGCACAAGGCAAACACGGTTTCCATCGATAAAATCTTCCGCCAGGAGAAAGGCCTGAGCGATGCCTTCGGGCTTGGGTTGCGTCACGTACGTAAAGGAAAGCCCCAGTTTGGAGCCGTCGCCGAACATGCTCTTGAAACGCGGCAGGTCTTCTGGCGTGGAAATTATACAGATATCACGGATACCTGCCAGCATCAGTACTGACAGCGGGTAGTAGATCATGGGCTTGTCATAAATGGGCAGGAGCTGTTTGCAAACGCCCCTGGTGATGGGGTATAGACGCGTACCCGAACCGCCCGCTAAGATGATGCCTTTCATCCTGATATCCTTTGTTAACACATTGTTCTTTATCTGGCGCGCCACAGGGGTGAGAAGCATATTGCCGGATAACATAGTGCGCCGCATGGCATTGCAAAACGCCCAGACATTCGCGCTACCGCTTGCCTGATACGACAAGCCAAGGCAAAATGAAAGTCCGCGATACATCTTTCCGAGGAGAATGCAATGACCGCCACGACCGTTCAGGAATGCCCCAGACTGACGCTTCACACTGGCGCCTATGATTTTGAAGCTGATGTGGAATTTTTTATCAGCTTTACCCCAGCCCCTTTTGAGTGGCGTGACGCCACCGCCATAGAAGTGCAAGGGGCGCCGCCGTTGCTACCGGCAGGGAGTGAATTGCGTGGGGACGGCGCAAACTTGCTGGTTTTGGCAAATCAGTGGGCGCCATGGGGCACGCCCCATGCGGAACAGGGGGTGCTGGTGCGTACCCTGGGCGAGATTACTGCTGGCGCAAGAACGCCCCTTACTCCTGTAAAGGAAGGCTTCAGCCTGGCCTGGATCACCTTGAGCGATACCTGTGCCGCCGGGGGGCGCGAGGACTTGAGCGGCCCTTTGATGGAAGAACTGGTGGACGAAGCCTTGCCCCTTACTCATAGCCAGGGTTTTGTCATGCCGGATGAACCGTTGCGGCTGCGCGGACTGGTGGCAGAATTGGCTCTTACCCAGCGGTTCGACCTGATCCTTACATCCGGGGGCACTGGCGTTGGCCCGCGGGACACCACCCCAGAGGCGATAGCGCCCTTGTTGGACAAGTCATTGCCCGGTTTTTCCCAGGCAATGATGCAAGCCAGCCTGACCAAAACGCCCCATGCCGTAATCAGCCGGGCGCTTGCCGGCGCAATCGGCCGCTCCCTGGTTATAACACTACCTGGCTCAAAAAAGGCCGTGGCTGAAAATTTGGCGGCCGTCCTGCCGGCGGTACGACACACTATTGAAAAATTGCAAGGGGATACTGCCCCTTGTGGTGGGTAATATTCCATGGTTTTACGAAAATCCCCTGCTTTGTTGACCGGCAAACGCTGGCGTCTTGCCGCACCTTCCTTTGTCATGCCTGGAACCGTGGCGGAAAATTGCCGTTTTCTGTCCGGCCAGGTGGATGAAATCGCCCTTTGTATTTTCCAAACGGAAGCTTGCCTTGCCTACGGAGAAAACGACCTGCCCGCATGGTTGGCCGACCTGCCGGGACGTACCAGCAGAATGCTCTATCATGTGCATCTGCCCCTTGATTTGCCCTGGAACGAAGGACCGGAACAGGCGGCGGCTGCAGCGGCCAAAGTTGCCCGCAAAGCCGAATTTCTCACACCCCGGGCCTATGTGCTGCACCCTCCCAAAACGGCTGCGGAGCTGCAGGCCTTTTTTTACGCCTGGCGCAAGCACGGTTTTGCATCAGAACGTATTCTGCTGGAGAACATTGCAGACAATGACCTTGCTGAAACGCTCCGTGGTGCGTATGGAATTGACTGCGGCATCTGCCTGGATTTTGGCCATGCCATGGCCTACAGTCATAACGAATTGCTGGAATCCTCGCGATTGCTGCAGCGGGTGCGCATGCTGCATGTTTATACGGCAGAAACACACGCCGCGCCGGACGGTGCGACGCACAGGCACAAACACCTGCCCATGGACCGTATGAGCCGGGAAGATCTGGACAGGCTGGATGCGCTTATTGGCCGCCTGGCGCCATACGGCACCGCAGCGGGGCGCACTCTTCTGCTCGAGTTATTCGACTGGGACGCGTTCCAAAATTCAGTCCCGTTTGTTGCACGCTGGACGGAAACGCCCTCTGCAAATGGAAAAAATGGTGAGAAGAAGGTTTCCGGGAAGCTTGCAGAATGATGTACCTTGTCCTTGGTGGACAAAAATCAGGCAAATCGCACTTTGCCCTGGAAAAGCTGCTGCAGGGCAAGGGGCCGCACTGCCTGCTGGTGACGGGCAAACCCGCCGATCAGGCCTTCCGCAAGCAGGTGCAGGCTCACCGCCTGGCGCGCCCTGCAAAACTTCCTGTGATTGAAACGGGCACCGAATTGTTTGGGAGCATCCATTCCTGCCTGGAGCAAGGATACAAAGGGGTGCTGGCAGACAGTCTGGATTTCTGGTTGTTTGCCTGCATGCAAAAGGGGCGCTCCGCTCTCGACGACCTGGAACAAAGGCTTGATGAGCTCGAAGCGCTGCTCGATGGTCATGGCGCGTTGCTGGGATTCGTTTCCAGCGAAATCAGCCTGGGCCCTGTGGCGGCCGACGTCTTTACCCGCAGGTTCACGCGTGATCTCGGGCAATTGCACCAAATGCTTGCAGCGCGTTGCGCCGCTGCCTGGTTGCTGGTGGCGGGCATGCCTCTGGAACTCAAAAAAGGTGGCACATGGCATACTTCAGAAAGCTAGACGCTCAGCTGGACCTCCTTTCCGAACTTTTTTCCCGGGGAGAACGCTGGCTGATCATGATCAACGCCGACCCGGACGCCCTGGCCTCCGCCCTTGCCTTGAAACGCATAATGAGCCACAGGGTAAGCGAAGTGGGCATAGCGCATGTCAATGAAGTGCGCAGGCCGGACAATCTGGCCATGATTCAGTACCTACGCATTCCCACGGTGCGACTGACGCCGAATGTAGCAGCGCAATACGACCGCTTTGCCGTAGTCGACTCCCAACCCCACCATCACCCTTTTTTCAAGGATTACCATTTTTCTCTGGTGCTGGATCACCACCCTCTGGTCAAGGAAGAGCCCGTCCTGGCCGATTTCAAGGAGATAAAACCCGAGTACGGGTCCAACAGCACCCTGCTTACGGAGTACCTGTACAACCTGAACATCCGCCCTGGTAAATTGCTCGCCACAGCGCTGCTGTACGGCATCAAAAACGATACCCAGAGCTTTGAGCGCGAATTTTGCGATGTAGACGTCCGAGCTTTCCGCTACCTGAGCAAATTTTCCAACATGATGCTTTTGCGCAAGATCGTGCGCAGCGAATTCCGGCTGGAGTGGCTGAGCTATTTTTCCAAGGCGTTCCAGTGTATCCGCTTTCTCAAACATGGCTTCTACATCTTTATGGATGAAGTGGAGAATCCGGACATTCTGGTGGTGCTGGCCGATTTCTTTATGCGGGTGCACGAAATCACCTGGACGGGCGTTGCCGGCATCTATCAGGACAAGGTTGTGCTGATTCTTCGTGGCGACGGCTATTCGCGGGGTATGAGCAACGTAGGCAAGCTTGCTGCCGAACTGTTCAATGACGTTGGTTCCGGCGGGGGGCACACTGCATTGGCAAGAGCAGAGATACCACTGGAGAATCTGGGGGACACCCCCCCTGATACGTTTGTATGGAAACGCCTGAGCCGCACAGACACGGCCAAGAATACGAAAAAGAGCTGTGAGTCCCCGGAAAACAGCGACTAGTGCAGGCCTGGCAGCCAGTTCTTGCTAGGCTTCAGCCCTACTGTTCGAAGACGCCACAGAGCTCTCTTGCGCGGGATTGAGAAATAGTACCGAGTAGTAGCCTGGGCCGCCAAGCTTCACATCCAGCGTGTGGCAGCAACCATTCAGCGTGCGCTGGCAACCGTCCCCATCCACACAGGTAAGCTCCCCTTCCCAAGTGCCGCTTTGCAATATCTGTGGCACGACCTCTTGCTGAAATCGCTGCATACCGGCTTCGTCCAGCAATTGCCTGAGAGACGACTGCTGAAAGCACTCCCGGTCTTTTCCGCACAGCGCAGCCGCGGCTTCGTTGGCGAAGATAACCTTGTTCAACGCGTCGCAAACAAGCACCCCTTCACCGCTCTGTTCAAGGGTGGCCTTGAGTATTCCCAGCTCCTCGCGCATGTGGCGCCTGGATTCCATGTCCTCGAACAGGGGCAAAAAGAATCGGGCATTGCCCTCAATATCCCTGATGCATCTGACCCACAGCCTGAGCAGCTTATTCTTGCCGCTTCTGGTAACACATCGCACATCCAGTCTGCAGAGATCCTTTTCCTGATCCTCGAGCATGCGCAACTGCTCCACGAAGTCAGGCAAATCCTCCGGCTCAATGAGGTGGGCCAGTCCCATACGCAACAATTCAAGTTGAGAATATCCCGTGATGCGGCACAACTCTGCATTGACCTCCCGAAACAGATAATCGAGGGATACAAGGGCCGCACCCATGGGCGAATGTTCAAAGATGTGACGAAGTTGCTGCTCACTCTGGCGGAGATTCTTTTCCGTAAGCCGGCTGGCCTTGACGTTTTTCTGCAATTCAGAATTGGCCTGCAGGAGCTGTTCGGTGCGCTCGTTCACCAGTTGCTCCAGATTGCGCCGGTAACGCTCGTTTTCCAATTCCAGAGAACGCTTTTCGTCATACAACTGCTTGTAGGCCGTGGCCTTGTGGATGGTGCGCTCCAGCTCCCGCTTTTTTACCGGCTTGACCAGATAGTCAAAGGCCTCCAGCCTGAGGGCCTCTGAGGCGCTTTCCACCGAAGGCTGCCCCGTGACAATGATCACCGGCAGCACCAGCTTGGTGCGCTTGACATATTCCAGTACGGACATTCCGGAAGAACTCTTGAGCACCAGGTCCACGATGGCGGCGTCGAAATTTTTTTCTTCCAGCAAGGCCAGCGCGTCTTCACCATTTGACACGGCGGTGGTATTGAATCCGGCGTCGTCCAGGATTCTGCCGTAGGCGTAGCGAATGCCTTCTTCGTCATCCACAATGAGAATGTTATTTTCCATGACCATACTCTGCCCCGGGAATATCAACTATTGCTTTTGTAAATCGCTCAGGCTCACTCTCGTACCAGATTTTTCCACCATGGTCTTTTATAATTTTATAGCTGATTGAAAGCCCCAGTCCAGTACCCTCATTACGGGGTTTTGTGCTGAAAAAGGGCTCGAACAGTCGTTGCATCACAGCCGGCTCTATACCCGATCCATTATCCGTGATGGCGATGCGTACTATCTTGCCGGTTTCGTTTTCCACATTCTTCAGGGTAATGTCCACTTGCTTGTCCGCATCGGGCACACCGTCAAATTTCACATTCACGGCAAAACGGGCATTGGAAAGCAAATTGATGAACACCTGCTGCAGTTCGCTTGGCTTGCCAAAAACAGGGAGAAGATCTTTATCCTGTTCCACAACCGAAAGGGTGATGCCATCCTTTTCCATCTGGTTGCGGCAAAGCCGCAGCGCGTCCTGCAGCGCCTCTTCGACCCTATAGTAGTAAGGGGGCTCATCCTGCCCTCTGGAGAAATTCAATAGCGTGCGCACTATGGTTGCGATGCGCTCGCCTTCCTTGATGATCCGTTCTGGAAGCTCTTCATAGCTGAGGCGCTTGTTTTCATCGTCTCGGATAATCTCGGCGAAATTGATGATCCCATTGATGGGGTTGTTGATTTCATGGGCCACACCTGCGGCAAGTTCACCCAGCGAGGCCAGTTGGGCGGTACGCATGGCCTCTGCCTGCAAGCGTTTTTTCTCTGTGATATCGCGCCCTATTGTCAGCAGGGCTTCGCCTTCCATAAAGGTGATGGGCACTGTTGCCATTTCAACGCTGACAAGCGCCCCTCCTGCGTCAACAAGCTGGATTTCCTGCAATTTTGCTGCACCTCTACGCAACCAGGCCTGATCGAACAGGTCTTGCAGGGCAGGCACCTGCTCGTCGGGAGTCAGGGAAAGCATGGAGCGCCCCCGTATTGCCTCCGGCCCCGGCACGCCCAGAATTTTGGCGGCGGCATTATTGGCAAAGAGGATGCCGCAATGGTCGTGGACCATGATGGCGTCCGGAGAAATCTCCGCGATGCGACGGTATATCTGTTCCGATTCGAGTCTGGCTTTTTCCGCTTCCACACGCTGGGTCACGTTGTGCGCTACAATCATGCCCGACAGCACCTGGCCGTCCTCATCTGCAATGGGGACCATGCGTATTTCAAATTCTCTGCCCAGAATGCGTACATCAAAAGCACTGTTCGAGCCGTCCAAAGCCTTGCGCATGGGCTGTTCCAGCCTCTGGGAGATATTCTTGGGAAAGGCCTCGGCAACTGTTTTTCCCATCAGGGAGCCTGGCGTCATTCCCAACTCGGAGAGCCCTGCGCCATCGGCCACGGAAAAGCGCAAATCTGCATCAAACAATCCGACAAAGCCCTCTGGGAAGTTGGCTGCAAGCCCCCTGTAACGCGCCTGACTGGCGCGCAGGTCGTCTTCGGCCTGCTTACGCTCGCTGATATCCGTGGCGATGAGGCACACTGAAAACGGCGCGCCGCTTTCAGTGCGCAGTGCAAAAAGTTGTATAATGAAGGTTCGCGCGTTGTGTTCCATCTCGAAGGTCGCAGGCGTGCCTGTCTGCAACACCCCCCTGCATGCCAGCTCCAGCTTTGCAGCCGTCTCAGGGGGGAAATAGTCCTTGTCGCTCCCCAAGGATGCGGTTTCGTCACCTTCATGGAAAAAACGGCGGAATTGCGGATTGACCCTTGTGTACCTGCACGCATCGTCCTTGAGGGCGATGGCGCTGGGGGAATAAAACATCAGCCCTTCAACCTGGGCATAAGCGCTGGCAAGTTCCTGGGTGCGTTCTTCCACCAGTTGCTGCAATAATCTACGCTGTCGCTTCAAACTTCTGGTTCTGAATTCATAAAACAACACGGCCGCCATGATAACCAGCAACACCAGCAACGTTCGAAACCACAGGGTCGCCCAGAAAGGTGGAGTTATTATCAGGCGGAGGGTTGTCGGTTCTTCACTCCACACGCCATCGCAGTTGGCCGCACGCACCTTGAACTCGTATTCACCGGGATTTATGTTTGTGTAGGTTGCCGTGTGCGACGTCCCAGCGTTTACCCATTCCTTGTCAAAGCCCTCCAGCTTGTACGCATAGGTGTTTCTTTCCGGATTCATGAAGTCCAGCCCCGCAAAGCTCAATGCAAAAAAGACATCCTTGTAG
Source organism: Desulfovibrio biadhensis (assembly GCF_055388615.1). Lineage (NCBI taxonomy): Bacteria > Pseudomonadati > Thermodesulfobacteriota > Desulfovibrionia > Desulfovibrionales > Desulfovibrionaceae > Desulfovibrio > Desulfovibrio biadhensis. The sequence goes on along the minus strand of NZ_AP042477.1, from coordinate 2,367,343 downwards.
CTCAAGGTCAGCGACTCAAGCTGGCTCACATTCTGGTCGAATTTCATGGCTTTGTTCATGACCTTTACGCTGGTCAGAACAACAGGCGGGGCATGGGTGTTGAAATCTATATTCTGGGGCTGAAAAAACGTAAGCCCGTTCACACCTCCAAAAAACAGGGTGCCGTCATGGTCCTTGAATGTTGCATTGTCCAGGAACTCATACCCCTGCAATCCATCGGCAGGGGTGAAGTTACGAATGTCACCAGTGCGCGGATCAAACCGGGAAAGTCCTTTGAAACTGCTGACCCAGAGGTGCCCCTGGTTATCACGCAACAAGCCCGTCACCGCCTCACTGGGGAAGGCATAGCCCCGCTCTGTGGTATAGCGGACAAATTCTTCCGTACGCGTATCAAAGCTGGCCAAACCGTGGTTCGTACCCACCCATATCGTATGGGGTTTTTCACTGGGGAGTAGGGTCGTTACCAAATCATCCGGCAGCCCCTCTTTTGCCCCATCCACGTGAAGCCAGCGCTTAAAAACCCCTGTCTTCACATCAAGACGGTCAAGTCCATTGTTGGTGCCAAGCCAGAGGTAGCCGTCCATTTCAGTCATGACGCGTACACGCCTGTGGCTTAGCCCCTTGGGGTTGTCCGGCTCCGGTGGATAACGCACGGCCTTGCCCGTGGCCTTGTCCAACCGGTTCAGCCCCCCTTTGCTCATGCCCACCCAAATCGACCCTTTGCCGTCATCGTAAACCGTATAGACGTTATTGTGGCTGAGCGATTCCGGATCATCCGGGTCGTTACGGAAGGTAACAAACGTACCGGACTCGGTATCCATGCGCACCACGCCGGCATCCGCCGTGCCGATCCAGAGCGCCCCTTCCCTGTCCAGAACCATGGCCCGGATTTCTTCTGCAGGGAAGCTTGCAGGGTCGTCATCATCATGCATGAAGGTGACAATATCGTCGCTATGCAGGTCCACCCTGCTCAAACCGCTATAGGCAGTGCCAACCCACAAGAATCCCTGGAGGTCCTTTTTCACGGCGCTGACCCGCTCCCCTGGTATGGAGTGTGGGTTCCAGGCTTCGTTCCGCAACAGTTGAAATTCCTGGACCCTGGGGTCCATTTTGGCCAGACCGGCCCCGTATGTGCCAACCCAAAGCACCCCGGCGTTGTCCTCGAGGATGCTGGTGATATCATCATGGGGCAGGCTGCTAGGATCAAAGGGATTCTTGCGATACAGCAGGAAATCTTCCCCCTGCCGTCTGGCCAGGCCTTCTTCGGTTCCAGCCCATAAAATCCCCCTGCTGTCCTTGAACATGGATGTCACCCAGGCGCCGGGAAAGAACTTTTTCGCCTCTCCCGTGCTGAGATTCACCCGAAAAAGACCGTCTTCACCAATGCCAAGCCACAACATCCCGGCATCATTACCATCACCGGCAGCAGAAGGCTCATATATCAATTTGTATACGGGCCCATCCGGGAGTGCTTCAAAACCTTTCAGACATTTTGCAGCGTCAAGCCACTCGCCTGTAGCTGGGTCGAAACAGACAAGCTCTTCTTGCGTGCCCACAAGCAGCACCCCGGCTGGCCCTTTACCTATGGTCAACACCGAATTGTTACGGTGACTTTCCGCTTCACCTTCCGCAGGTGCGTAGCGTACAAAGCCACCCTCATTGGTCATTGCATTCAGACCATTTGCGGTGCCAACCCACAGAGTACCCTGCTCATCCTCGTAGAGTGAACGCACTTCATCGTTGCTCAGGCTTGTGGGGTCATCAGGAGAGTTGGCGTAAACAATAAAGCTGTCCGTCTCCACATCATAACGGTTCAACCCACCGTTACTCGTGCCCACCCAAAGAACACCCTCATTATCAACCAACAACGCACGGATGACATTATCCGAAATGGAACCGGGATCGCCCACATGTTTGTTATAAACTTTAAATCCTTGCCCATCGTAGCGATTCAGCCCGTTGTAGGTGCCAAACCAGAGAAAACCTTGCCTGTCCATGGCGGAACAGAGCATGGAGACCTGGGACAGGCCCTCTTCCAGCCCGATACGCTTGAAACGCAGATTATTCGGCAGGGTATAAGCAAGAGAAGGTGCGAGAAGAACGGTCAGTAATGCCAGCAGAATCGCGACAAGTGGCAGTGAATACCAAAAGCCCTCTTTCCTGGAAGAGGACTGTTGAATCTCAACTGCACCCGGTATCGTCGGTACTGTATGCAATAAAATTCTCCAAGATGAACAGATTTAGTTCTACCCTAGACTACTACGAAAAATCAATGCAGAAATAGCATTCGGCTTATTTTGCAAACAATACTATGCGCACACCGACCTTTGACGTCACAGGGGGGGTGTCTTATTGTGCCCCATGCCCATATCATCAAACGATTCCTGGCGCCTGGATGCGCTGCAAAAACTCTCGGTTTTGGACACCCCCCGTGTCGTGCTGCGCGAATCCACGCTCATGGCGAACATTATGAGCATGCAAAAACGGGCTGCCGACGCCGGCGTTGCATTGCGCCCCCATGTGAAAACGCACAAGAGTCTGGAGATAGCACGTCGCCAGCTTCAGGCTGGCGCAACCGGGCTTACGGCCTCCAAACCTGGCGAAGCGCTTGTTTTTCTGCAAGCCGGTCTGGCCCCCGTCACTGTGGCCTATCCTCTGCTCAATAAGGAAAGCATCTCTTCTTTGATTGAAGCAGCAAAAAACATCGATGCGCACACGCTGCCCCTACGCTGCATTGCCGACAGCATCCCCGTGGCACAAGCCCTTGCAGACGCGGCGCGGGATGCCGGCGTCAGGCTGCCAGTGGACATCAAGGTGGATGTGGGACTCAAACGCTGCGGCGTTTTGCCCCACAGCCGCGAGCTCGTCGAACTGGCAACCTTTATCCGCTCCTGCCCTTCCCTTGCGCTCCATGGTCTGCTTTCTCATGCAGGGCAGGCCTACGGCGCCAAAGATACCAAAGAAGCCGCCGACATGGCAGAAAGCGAGCGCACCCAGATGCTGGCCGCCAGAGAACTTATTACCGAGGGCGATGACGACTCCCTCCGCATTTCCGTGGGCAGCACGCCCACGGTTCTTGCCGCGGCAAATTTTGACGGTATCGACGAGCTGCGCCCTGGAAATTACGTCTTTCTGGACCGCACCCCCATTCGCCTTGGCCTCGCTTTAGAACGTAACGTTGCCCTGCGCGTGCTTGCCAGCGTCATCAGCATGAACAAATCGTTCATTATCATTGATGCCGGATCAAAAACCCTGGGCATGGACACAGCGCCCCATGGCTATGCAGCAGGAGGGCAGCTCGGCTATGGCCTTGCGCGCCCCTTGAACATGAAAAGCGACAGCGGCGAAACATTTTCTGTTGCGCGGCTCTCTGAGGAGCATGGCTTTCTTTCTCGCAACGAATCCATGTCTGACCTGCGCATTGGAGACAAGGTGCTTGTTCTTCCAAACCACTCCTGCGTGGTTGCCAACCTGGCCCGCGAGTACACCGTTTTGGCCGAAGATGGGGCGATACGTCACTGGGCCATAGAAGCCAGTGGCAAGGTGCGCTGAAAATGTGCGCCAATACCCCCTGTAAACGCATCGATGTGGTGGCCGCCATCATTTGGAGCAAAGGGCGCTATCTTGCAGTCAAACGCCCCCCTGGCAAACCCTTGGCCGGTTTCTGGGAATTCCCAGGGGGAAAGGTCGAGGCAGGCGAAGACCTGGAGCAGGCGCTAGCCCGGGAGCTGCAGGAAGAGTTGGGCATAACCCCGGAAGAGACCAAATTCTGGCGTGTTGCCAGGCATGATTATGACCACGCCAGCGTCAGACTGCATTTTTTCCATGTGTCACACTACTCCGGCGCCCCCACTCCCTATGAAGGACACGAACTCGCCTGGCTCACCCCTGCTGCTGCATGCGCAATGCCCTTTCTTGAAGCAGACCTGGAGCTGGTGCGGGAACTCGCCGCTTCCTCGGCAGATTGAGGCGTAGCAAAAGGCGGCGCCCGCGAGTTGATGCGGGACCCGTTGGATAATCCTGAAGCTGATGCAGACGATATTTTCGGCGGAGGACTCTGAACTACTGCGGCAACGGGGGGACAACGATTTCCGTGGGGCCTGGGGGAGTGGCTGCCACAGGTGTTGTGGATTGGCACTGTTTTTCAGTCAAAGGGCGCCCCATACGCAATAACTCGCTTATAGTGACAAACATGAAACCTTCTCTTCTGAGCTGCGGGATAAACAGAGGGAGCGCCTCGGCTGTTGCCTTGCCATGGCCATCTGCATGCAGGTAAACGATGGCGCCTGCCGCCGCGGCTTTACGGATGCTGTCTGCCAAGGCTACGGGCGATAGTTCGGAGTCTGAATCACCACCGCCGATGTTCCACTGCACCACAGGCAGCCCATTGTCGTCCACAGTCGCAATGGAGTCTGCGCCGCAAGCGTTATACGGGAAGCGGAAAGTCTGGGGCAAAGCAGGAATCCGGGCCAGTTCCTCATTATCTATGCCCTTCTTCCGAGCGCTGGCCACGAGCTTCTCCCAAATCAACTCATACTGCGCCTGGGGCCAAAACACTTGGTTTAACAGCCGCCTTCCGGTGAACGTGCTGCTGTCCACATTGATCCAGGAGTGGCTGCCCACTTCAAAAAGCGGATCGGCCATAAGCTGCATGGTGCGTTTCTCATGGCTGCGCATCCACTTGCCCCCGGCGTAAAATGTCGCCGGGACCCGCGCTTTCCGCAGATAATCCACAACCTGGACATCATAGCCAGAGACCTCATCCGCCTTTTCCGTAAGAACAAAGGTCAACGCAATTGGCTTTGCGTCGCCTTCTGTTACCACGTTGCGGATCGCCCCTTTATAGGTAGGGGCGACCGGCGCCAGCCTGCGCTCCGGCAGCAGTCTTCCCGGAGGGATGCGATCCACTTCAGGCAATGATGTCAGTCTGGAATCGGACGAGATGCCGGAAAGGTCCTGCGGCGTGAACAGCGCATCCAAAACAACCTGAGAACCAAAGACCGGGGGAGGCAAATAATATTGGATGTTTGCATTCTCCGGCGCTTGTCGCAAAATATCAAACTCCAGTTGCGCAGGAATATTCACAACAGGAGGCGTGAGTGCTTCCGAGCCATCCGGAGGCGCAGCAGCTTCAAAAGAAGGCGCGGCATCGGGCGCGGTCACAGGTTTTTCCGGTACTTCAGGCGCGGGTTCCTGATCGGCCTCTTCCTCCATGACGGCCTCTTCCTCCATGACGGCCACTTCTTCCATGACGGCCACTTCTTCCATGACGGGCGCCAGGTTTTCCGATGCAGGAAGGTTTGCTGCAGGAGGCGGGGGCAAATCGCCATCTATTCCAGCCGCATCCGCCCCCAGAACAGCGCCCAGCTCGGCTGCCGAGCCACCAGCACAGGCAGGGTCCAATGCATGCACCTTGCGCAGATACGTGGCGGCATCAAGTCTGCCCTTTTTCTGCTCCAGGCTATGGTAGGATTTTGCGGTGATGCGCCAGCCATCCTCTGCGCGTTCCGCCAGGGCGTAGCCCTCAAAAGTACGCTTCCTGTCAGGAGAGCTCTTGAGAGTATACTCGACGCGCAGCCTGAAGGCCGCGTTGTCCGCTCCCTGACAAATAAGGTCGAGGCTGGGCAGGCTGGCAGTGGCAATATCGCGACAGCGTCCGCGGGAGTATTCGGGCCGCAGTTCCAGGGCGCGGTTGCAATCCCCCGTGTCCAAGGCCGTGTAAAACTGCTCAAAGGCCTGCTCGGGATACTGGGGCAGTTCCCCCCGCGCGTGCGTGACACTGGACAAAAGCAAAACGGCAGACAGCACCCCCATCCAGACAGGGGCGAAGCCTCCCCTTGTTGGACGGTCGGTGCGCTTCCCCCAATGCTTGGCCACGTGTCTGGCCATGCTCACTCCTTCTCGATGCGCGACTCAAACAACTTGCGGTCAATGAGATTTACGTAGCAGTCTTTGCCTTCCTTTTGCCGAAAGGCTTTGGCCGCTTTGCGTGCAGCGGCAGCGTTGTCATAGCGCCCTACATATACGATGATCCAGGGATTTTCCTCCTGGTCATGCAGCAGCACCATGCCCGGTTCATAGCCTTTTGCCTTGTATTGCTCCAGACGCTCGTGGGCGTGTTCGCGCTCCACAAAAGCGCCCACCTGCAAAAAATACAGCCCGTCATCAAGAACCATCTCTTGCGTGTCTTTCTTTTCTTGCGTGTCTTCCAGGGGGGCTCCAGTATAAGGGGCGACACTGCCAAGCAAAGTCACCACGCCCTTTTCCCCGCTTTTGGCCTGAAAAGCCTCTTTTGCCTTGTTCGCAGCAGCCAGGGTGGCGTGCAGGGAGACGCGCACGGCATACTGCACGTTCTTGCCAGTTGCCGCTCGCACGGCCAACACATAGGGATCAAAACCTCGCTCACGCAGAATTTCCGCCTGCTCAAAGGCCTTATCCTCGGAAGAGTAAGCGCCGGCCTGCAAGGCGTAGCGATCCTTTGCAGCGTCGCTGGCTGCCGCGTCTGCATCCACGTTCACGAGTTTCGCCTCGGTCCAGCTCGCCGCGGCCGGCTGCGCCCAGGCCATGGGAAAAAGCAGCATGCCCAAGAGTACAAGCAACGCATATGTTTTTATTCTCATGTATTATCCTCGCTGTTTGCACAGAGTGTTGGCCTCAAAGTCCAAAAAATGCAAGCCCGCCCCTGCCTCTTGCGCAATCGCGATGTTCACGGCGCTTGTTTTTTTGCAAAGCGTTTGCAGATGTGGGCCTCCAGCCTCTTGCAGGCCGTTCGGCATTGTGCAATTGTCACAGTTTAGACTTTGCTGAAACAGTGACCCCCGCACCATTTGCGGGCAACAACCGAAAGGAGCCGAGCATGGGCAAGGACGGCCTTGTAGTGGCAGTGGCAGGCGCAACGGGCGCCGTGGGCAGAGAAATGCTGTCCATTCTCGAACAGCGCGATTTTCCGGCCAAGGAAATCATCCCTCTGGCTTCCTCCCGCTCGGCCGGCACCACCGTGACCTGTAAAGACAAAGAGCTGGTGGTCCGCGAGATGCAGGAGGATTCTTTCGAAGGTGTGGACATTGCTCTTTTTTCTGCGGGCGGTTCCACTTCAGAAAAATTCGCCCCCTGCGCTGCACGTTCCGGCTGCGTAGTGGTGGACAACTCCAGCGCATGGCGCATGGATGAGCGTTGCCCTCTGGTTGTGCCGGAAGTCAATCCGCATGACCTGGACTGGCACAAGGGCATCATCGCCAACCCCAACTGCTCCACCATCCAGATGGTGGTGGTCCTCAAACCCCTGCATGACGTGCAGCCCATCAAGCGCGTTGTGGTTTCCACGTATCAGGCGGTTTCCGGTTCAGGGCAAAAGGCCATCCAGGAGCTGGAAGGCCAGGTGCGCGAACTGATGAACATGCAGGACCCCACGGTGAAGGTTTACCCCCATCGTATTGCCTTCAACTGCCTGCCGCAAATCGATGTCTTCCTGGAGAACGACTACACCAAGGAAGAAATGAAGATGGTTCACGAAACCGTGAAAATCATGGGTGACGAGCGCGTGAAGGTCACGGCGACCACGGTCCGCGTCCCCGTATTTTACGGGCACAGCGAATCCGTTAATATTGAGTTCGAAGGCAAGCTCACGGCCAAGGATGCCCGGGTGGTGCTTACCCAGGCGCCTGGCATCACCGTGTTGGACAACCCTTCCGAGAAAATCTACCCCATGGCGCTCAACGCCGCAGGGGAAGACGATACGTTCGTGGGACGCATCCGCGACGACGAAACCATTGATAACGGCCTGAACCTGTGGATTGTTGCAGACAACATCCGCAAGGGAGCTGCCCTGAACACCATCCAGATCGCTGAAACGCTCATGGAGCGCGACCTGGTGCGCGTGACGGACAGGAATGTATTCTAAACAAAGCGATCAAGACAATGACTGAGATTCTCGACAGCGAAGCATACCTCAAGCGGTTCCTGGCGGCGCCCAGACCCAACAGCGAAAAGGTTCTCGCCTTTTACGACAACCGTGTAGGCGCCATTTGCCGTGATGCAAGACTGATGGTCGCCCCTTTGGATGACCACCTTGTGCACCGTGGTGACGGTCTTTTCGAAGCCCTCAAATTCGTGGACTCCAAACTGTATCAACTGGAGTCCCATCTCAAGCGCATGCAACGAGGCACCAAGGCCATCGACCTGACACCTCCCTGCACATGGGAGCGCATTTCCGAACTTGTACTTGAGGTCTGCCGCGCAGCCCAGACCCCAAACGGCATCCTGCGCATGTTCATGGGGCGCGGTCCCGGTGGGTTTGGCGTCGATCCTAACGAGTCGGTTTTCCAAACGCTCTATATCGTGGCTTACGCCTTCAAGCCAAAACCCGAAGCATACTTTGAAAAAGGCGTCACCGCCTTCCATACCAGCTACCCGGCAAAGCAGCCTTACCTGGCGAAAATCAAGTCGGTGAACTACCTGCCCAACGTGCTGATGAAAAAGGAAGCTGTGGAAAAGGGGTACGACTTTCCGGTGTGCTTTACGAGCGACGGCTTTCTGGCTGAAGGCAGCACGGAAAACGTCTGCCTGGTAGACCAGAAAGGCGTGCTGGTGGCGCCGGAATTCACCAATTCGCTGATGGGCACCACCCTGATGCGCGGCCTGGACCTGATCAAAGATGAGGTGCAGGTGCAGTTCCGCCAGATTCGCGAAGAAGAACTTTACCACGCCAAAGAGCTGATGGTGGTAGGCACAACCCTGGATGCCATACCCATCGTGCGCTACAACGACAAGCCCATCCATGACGTACGCCCCGGGCCTGTTTCCACGCGCATGCGCGAACTGCTGGTGCAGGACATGCGCGAAAACGGCACGCCCATCGACTGAGTCGTTTAGGTCATAGCAATGCAAAAAAGCCCACCGCTTGCGGTGGGCTTTTTTGCATAATTTTGGTCAATCTTATATTTTATAAAGTTACTGGGCCATCGATACAAAAGTCTAACTAAATAGTGTGTGTACTACAAAAGAAAAGTCGAAAACATAAGTAGAAATTCCCAATTATAACCCCTTTTAAACTTCATAGACAACACTAGACAATTTACAGAAAATTTAATATCTTATCTAGACAAAACGAAGTTCATTTCATATCTTAGCAGCTATTCTCTACTCCGAAAAGATACAAACTATTTACATTTTTTCATAATCCATCTTTTTTAATCAGCACGGTTAAATTATGAGCCAAGAATATATCATAATTGTTAGGTTAAAGAAGAATATTCTATGTCATAAAGAATTACTAAGCAAAAAATTCCTATGTAAATATGAGGATAAACCCTTAACGATTCATTTTCCTCAACAAGATTCTAATCATAAAGACCTGGGTAAACTTCTCCCACCAAAGCTCCTAGAGAAGGCAAAGTTGCTGAATCAAACCCCATGGGGAGAAATGATTGGGCCAATTATTAAACCTGGAACTGACATCATGACAGTAGTTAGTGGTGGATATAAGGAAAAATTACAATACCATCCATCTATTAAATCTCTATGTATTCAATTTCCTTCTGCGGATTTCGGTATTAGCAATCCAGAATCTTATGCTAGCTCTTTTTCTGATGAACTAATATCACACTTTTACAATCTAATTAATCATAACATATCCACTAAATATTCTGAACGTGGCAATACTACAGAAATCATTGCAGGACCCTCACTCGGCATGTCATCAAGAATTGGATCCGCAACGATACATTTTCCAAGTTTCAATAATTTTGCTACAGAATTACAATTTACAACAATTCTAATGAAAATTGAAAAAAATATGTCTCCTTCTACTGAGCAGAAATTCCTTTCACAAGCATGGAAGGATTTATATGACGAAAATTATAGGGCAGCCATACTTCATGCATCTCTCTCCTGTTAAATTGCTATATTGGAAGTTCTTTCAAACTACTTTTCACATAACTTCAATAAAAATTTTTCCGAACATCTACTGTTCAAACTAAAACCAACTTTTGGAACGCTTGTAGGATACTTATCATCTATTTTTAATTTTGACGTTGATGAAATAAAAATTATTAATAAAAATAGAAACATTGCGGCTCATAAAAGCATCCAAATAGAGCAAGAACGCGCTTCTGAAACAATAAAACATACTCAACAATTTCTTAAACTGATCTCGAGTTTAAAAACAACGATCACCTAATCTAACTATTACTTCCTACATTTTTTCAACTAAAGACACAGCGATAAAACGCGTGGCATACAGAGTTTCACAAGGCGGCCATAACATTCCGACGAATGTTATTAAACGACGTTTTCATAATGGGCTTGAAAACTTTTATTCTACATACAAAAATAGCGTTGATAGTTGGTTTCTCTTTGATAACATGGGAGACAGGCCAATATTGATTGATTCGGGAGGCAAATGAAATGCCCACTAAAAAGCAGGAAGAAATGATCACGCTCATTGAGAAAGGGTTAAAACGTGCAGCCTTGCGTGCTCGCGAAGTCGCCTTTGCGACCAATACGCCAATTGTCATTATGGTTGATGGAGAAGTTAAAGAGGTTATGGTGTCAGAACAGGACATTATTGAATATCGGGAATCCATCAAGGATGCTTTGTAGCAGTCAGCCTTTTTCATGCGTAGATTAGAAAAGCCCACCGCTTGCGGTGGGCTTTTCTCGTTGAACAGCAAACAAAATTACGGGCGATCCGGTGGCGGCGGCGCGTGTCCTGCGCCTTGCGCCCGCCCTGCGTCAGGGCTCTTGATCTCCACATCACCCTTGGCGATGTTCTTCATGATGTCTTCGTCGCTCATCCCGGAGTAGTCGGGATTGCTGCGGATATTTTCGTACAGCACAGAGCCTGGGCCGGAAAGAGGCTTGAAGAGTTTGCCGCTTGCGCCACAAAAGGGACAGGTCCAGCCTTCAGGCAGGTCTTCAAACTTTGTCCCGGCAGGCACGTTACGCTTGGGATCGCCGACATCGGGATCATATACATAACCACAGTAATGCATCTGGCATTGCCACATTTGGCTTGCTTCCGCCATGACACTCTCCTTTTGTTTTACAGCTTTCTTAGCCGCATTGTAGCCGTATTCCTTTCACACAGTAATCATTAAAGTGCGAAAGCTATTCCGACATTCGCATTCTTCCGGCTACAGCAATCTTTCTCAAGGGGAGATGCAGGGGGGAAATCGGGTACCCCATACCCATGCCACTGGAGCTTTTACAATAGCAGATACAAATTATGGCGCTGATTCCAGGCGCACAGACGCCGCTCAGACAGGAGCTTGTCCATGGGCATTCCATGATGCAAGGCGTAAAATGCTTGTGACACCGATCTTTCGCATCTGCTTCACGGTCTTGTAACTTTTGAGCGACACCATGGAGGCTCATATCCCGGGCAGGCATCACTGCACACCCCGGACACGCCACACTCCTTTCCTCCCTCCTCTTAAACGTCAAAAGCCCCGCCGAAGCGGGGCTTCAGAATGCTGACAAACCCTCGCCAATCGGCGAGGGTTTTCTTATACTATCTTCATGCTAAAGCCGCCCAAAAATCAGCAGGTGAAAATGGAGTTTGTTTCGATCAACGAACTTGTCCCCATGAATCATCTGCTTCGCAAAATTGCCAAGGTTATTGATTTCTCCTTTATTCATGAGCTCACCAAGGATTTGTATTGCGAGGGCAATGGCCGTCCGGCCATTGAACCGGTGGTGCTCTTCAAAATGCTATTCATCGGCTATCTGTTTGGCATCCGCAGCGAGCGTCAGCTTGTCAAGGAAATCCAGGTCAATGTTGCCTATCGCTGGTTCCTTGGCCTGGGATTGCAGGACAAAGTGCCCGATGCCAGCACCATCAGCCAAAACCGGCGGCGCAGATTTAACGACACCAGCGTTGCCCAGGACATTTTTGACGGTATAGTGTTCCAGGCCATGAAAAAGAGGCTTGTCGGCGGACACACGCTTTACACCGATTCCACCCACCTGAAAGCCAACGCCAACAAGCATAAATTTACGGAAAAGCTCGTTGCCCAAAGCACGAAGTCATACTTGGGCGAACTTGAAGACGCCGTGGAGGAAGACAGGCGCAGGCATGGAAAGAAACCGCTGAAGCAGGACAACCGCGAAGCGGGGTCCAAGCGGATCAAGCAGAGCACAACCGATCCGGACAGCGGGTACATGGTACGCGAGGGCAAGCCTAAGGGCTTCTTTTACTTGGATCATCGCACTGTGGACAGCCGACACAACATTATCACCGACAGTTACGTAACTCCGGCCTCGGTGCATGACAGCATGCCCTATCTCGATCGGCTGGACCGACAAATCAACCGCTTCGGCTTTGCTGTGAAGCACGTCGGCCTCGATGCAGGATATTTCACCTCACACATTTGCAAGACGCTGGAAGAAAAGCATATTTATGGTGTCATTGGCTATCGTCGTCCCACTCGTCGCAAAGGGATGCTCCCCAAACGCGCCTTTGAATACCTGCCGGACAAGGACTGCTATCTTTGCCCCGAAGGCCAGGAGCTTCACTACTCCACCACCAACCGCGAAGGATATCGTCTCTATGACTCGTTACCAAAGATTTGCCGCCGCTGTCCGTTACTGAAAGAGTGCACAACAAACCGGAATTGCAAGAAAACAGTGACACGCCATGTGTGGCGGGAATACGTGGATACGGTGGATGCGCACCGGCTCACGGAATTCGGAAAAAGAATCTATGCTCGCCGGAAAGAGACCGTAGAGCGCAGCTTTGCCGACGCCAAACAACTGCACGGGCAACGCTATGCTCGGTTCTGCGGCCTGGCTAAGGTCCAGGTTCAAAGCCTGCTTTCCGCCACATGTCAAAACATGAAGAAAATGGCCTTGCTGCTGGCCCCTTTGGAGCTGTCATACAAATATTTGCAGCCCAAATGCCTGTACTTTCTACCTCAGTCTCTCTGTCTCGTTCGATTGGGGCCGATCGAGCCAACATCCCAGCTGGCAGCGGCCTGAAAAGAAATCGGTTCATAAAAACAAACCCCACTTTGCAAAAAGCGGGGTTTGTCAATGAGCTGAAAAGCCCCGCCGAAGCGGGGCTTTTGATTATTGTAGCAGATCAGACTTGCAGCCTACATCGGATGGACGTTATCGCGCGCCCAGAATACCAAGCGATACTTGCCTGTGATCTCCTCGATCAAGGCGTCCTCCTTGGCGCGGTCCATGGGCATGATGCGCACGTAAGCCTTGCGGCCCTGGTCATCATAAGACGTCAGAATGCTGTTGATCCGCGCGCCATTCTTGCGCAAATCCTCCAGCACCTGTTTCAGCGTACCCGGTGCGTCGCTCAAGCGCAGGGCGAACTGAACACCGCCATGCTTTACGCCCGTTATCTCAATAAGCACCCGGAACACATCCATGTCGGAGATAACGCCAACCACCTTGTCCGCATCATCCACCACGGGCAAACCGCCGATGCGATTCTCCGTCATGATAAGAGCGGCGCGCTCCACCGTATCCGTGGCCTTCACGCTCAGGGGCTTTTTGGTCATGATGCTCTTGAGCTTCAACTCGGAGAGCAGATAGTACATCTCGTGCACTTCCAAGGTCGTGGCCTGGGACGGCGACGCCGCCCTGATGTCACGATCGGAAACGATGCCAACCAGTTTGCCGGCGTCATCAATAATGGGCAACCGGCGGATCTGATTCTCCTTCATCAGCTTCGTGGCCTGCATCAGGGAGCTGTCAGGGGTCGCAGTAATCGGGTCTTTGGTCATCCACTCGCTAATGAGCATGGTTTTCTCCTTATCCAGCTTGCACGGAGAATCCCTGCGGGCCTTCCCATTCTAAGGGCCCTACGTATGCATCCGGGAAGTTCGCAGCACTCCGTCGCTGTTGTCTGCAACAATTGAGGAAGAACAACATCCTCTGCATATTGACAAAAATATGCCACCGTTCCGTCGCCTTGTCCAGGGGCAAGCAGTTATAAACACACGCATCTCACCCTTTCAACAGCAACTCTTCCCACCACCTGCCCCGTGCGCCGTGGCTGGATACCAAAAGCACGTTTAAAAACGTGGAGGATGCCTCTGCCTAGCAGAGAACAACGTTCCGAAACAATGGTATTTTTTTTGGAAAGGGGAAATACAGAGCGTGTTTCTTCTGCGCGCCGTGGAGCTACCACCACTACGCTGCAGCGCCAAGCCTGAGAAACCAGCCAGGCTCCAGGACGACATCGGCGCGCAGCCACACGTTCAGTCCCGGGTGGGCGCGAGAAAGCGCCTCGCCAGCGTCATTCTCCAGGGTATAGCCGCCAGGGGGCAATACAGTGCGCCGCATCCCCGGAACCAGCACTTCAACGCTTGCGTCCGCTGCCCAGGGGGAGCGCACCGCCACGAGATAGCGACCAGCAGCGGCTGCCTCCAGCACCTTTCCCAACAAGGGGCGCAGCTTCCCTGGCTCAGCCTGTCGCAGCCGTCTTCGCCCCTGCGGTAAAAAAAGCCCGCTGCTTAACGTCCGTTTGGCTGTATGCATTAATTCGTACATACATGCCTCAAGCGGGAACTGCCCTGTATTTTCAAGGGCGTCCAATGCACCGCGGTAGGCGTCCAACACTTGCGCCAGGTGCCCTTCGCTCTTGGTGCGGCCTTCAATTTTCACCGCGTCCACCCCTGCTCTGGTCAGCGTACGCAAATACGGCAGCAGGCACAGATCGTCCGCGGCCAGCAGGGTGCTGTAGCCGTCGTTTTCTTCGAGCTGCCACAACGGCTGACCGGGGCGCGTTCTCTCCTCAAGCTCCAAGGGACGGTATTCATAGCGGCACGGGTGCGCGCAGGCGCCAGCGTTGGCAGAGCGCCCCACAAGATATGCAGAAAGCAGGCAGCGTCCGGAAAGCGCCATGCACTGTGCGCCATGCACGAACATTTCCAGCTCGATGGTGCGCCCCCCAGGGCTCTCATTGAGCTCGCGCAATATGCTGCGCAAGGAAGGCAGATCGGTTTCCCGGGCCAGGTTGACGCGCCCTGCGCCTTGGTCCTGCCAAAAGGCGACTGCAGCGGCATTGGCCGTATTGGCCTGCGTACTGACATGCAGGGGCAAATGCGGCGCTATGCGTCTGGCCAGATGCAGCACGCCAGGATCGGCCACTATCAGGCCATGCGGCGCAACCTGCTCCGCCATGCCTGCCACATGCTCCAGGGTCTCGCGAACGGCGGACAGGTCCTTCTGCAAAGGGTAGGCGTTTATACAGAGATAGCCGCGGCGCCCTTTCTCGCGGATGAGACGCAGCCCGTCGGCAACGTCTTCCCAGGTGGCAAAGCTGCCCTTGGCGCGCAGATTGCCCCCAGGCCCCCCAAGGTAGACAGCGTCTGCACCGTAGGTCAGGGCCGTGGCGAGTTTGGCGGGAGAACCGGCCGGCGCCAGCAGTTCAGGAATGGGGCGCACCCCTTGGTGTAAAGGGCTCAGATCGGTAACCCCTGTTTGATGCGATAGGCGTCCAATGTCTCAAGCACGCTTTCAGGAATGTGCATGCTGCCACGTCCCGTACCGAGGCTGATGGCCGGCTTGGCGTCCCCGTGGAAGTCCGATCCCCCGCTGATTTGCAGGTCCAGCTTGGCGGCAAGCTTTGCTAACGCCTGCACCTTGGAGGGGGAGTGATCGTTATAATAGGCTTCCAGCCCATCCAGGCCCAAGTCCTTCAGCTTGATGAGCTCCTCAGCCAGCACATCCATACCCAGCGCATACTGGAACGGGTGCGCAAGCATGACGGTCGCCTGCTCTTTTTTAAGCAGGGAAATGGCGTCCGCAGCCCCCAGCACCTTTTTGGGTTCGTAGGCCTTGCCCCCGGCGGCGAGATACTGCTTGAACGCCTGATCGATGCTGTTGACATACCCATGTTTCATAAGGGCCTGTGCAATATGAGGGCGCCCTACAGAACCACCACCGGAAATTTCCTGCACTTCGTCGTAGCTGATGTCGCACCCGAGCTCGCGCAGTTTATCCAGAATTATATAATTGCGCTGATGACGATGCTCACGCAATTCTTCCAGGTGGGAACTGAGAATCTGGGGTGTGGCAGGCAGATAAAGCCCCAATATATGGAACCTGGCGCGTTCACCGGTGACGGAAAGTTCACACCCCGGCACGGTACGGATGCCGATGCGTTCACCTGCGGCGATGAACTCCGGCAGACCATCGGCAGTATCGTGGTCAGTGAGGGCGATCGCCGTGAGCCCTTTATCGTAAGCGGCCTGAACAACCTCCGCAGGACGCAAAGTGCCGTCGGAAGCCGTGGAATGCGCATGAAGATCAATACCAGGCATGAAAACATTCTCCTTGAGATTTCGCTTTTGGCTGGCATTGGTGCTAGAACCCTCTGCCACGCATGTCAACGCAATATACAGCTAAATACAC
This sequence comes from Desulfovibrio biadhensis, assembly GCF_055388615.1. Lineage (NCBI taxonomy): Bacteria > Pseudomonadati > Thermodesulfobacteriota > Desulfovibrionia > Desulfovibrionales > Desulfovibrionaceae > Desulfovibrio > Desulfovibrio biadhensis. The sequence continues at coordinate 2,350,972 of NZ_AP042477.1, read as the reverse complement.
CCTCCCCCCTTCTTGCGACCAGGGGCAGGAGCGTGTACAGCTGCACGCCAGAGAACATTTCTTAAAAAATGCTCAAGCACGTAACCGGAGGACTGACACATGGCATTGAATAAGGAACTGCTGCAGATACTTGCCTGCCCGGTATGCAAGGGCGAGCTGGAAACCATGGGAGAGGAAGAAGGGCTGCGCTGCAACGCCTGCGCCCTGGTCTACCCCATCCGCGAAGAAATACCCATCATGCTGCAAGAAGAAGCCGTGCCCGCCCTGGAATGGGAAAACGGCGTCCGGCAGGCGCCAGCCAAAAGCTGATCAGGCTGCGGCTTCAGCCGTAGCCTTCGCAGTCTCGGGCATGTGGCGCGCCTTGGCTTTGGTCACCGCGGATAACAGCTTTGCGGCGGGCTCCAGATTGGGCTCCAGCCTGAGCGCTGCCTGCAACGCTTCCTCAGCCTGGTCGAACTGGCCGAGCTCCAGCTGCACGCGCGCCATGTTGCAATAGAGGTGTGAATCGCCGCTACTGCAGCCGAGCGCTTTTTTGTACCATTCTATGGCCTGGCTCAACATGTTGTTCCTGCGCAGCTTAATGCCGAATTCGTTGAACAAATGCTTGTTCTTCCCTTCCAAGGGAAATTCCAGGTCCATCAGCTGTTTGAAAATCTCTTCGGCCTCCTCGGTGTCTCCCTTTGCCAGGGCCACAAGCCCCATGCCAAAGATGGCGCCCACATTCACTGCATCCAGAGCCAACACCTCTTGATAAGCGGCCTGCGCCTTGTCCAGCCTGTCGGCGGCGCGGTGGCGTTCCGCCTTGCCCAGGCTGCTTTCCAGCTGCTCCATCGCGGGAATGACCTTGTTATAGAATACCAGGGGCTCAGGCTTGAAGCGTTTGCAAAACTCCACGTCGTCTATGACTATTTTATCGCCACTGGGAATATTACTCCCATTCAGCGGCTGCACAAAAAGTCCATCCTCTTCATTCTTCTCGGCGTAATAGTAGATGCAGCGCTCAGACTTTTTGCGGGTGGCGCCATCTCCCAACCACTGGGTGGACTTATCAGTCACGACAACCTTGAAAAAGGGCAGTTCGATAGAGGGATCCATGGTGCAAACTCCTTGCTTGCAGAGGATACGTGTGCGAGCAGCGCAGATGGGGGAGTGATGCAAGGCGTGCGTCGGGCAGGTGCAATTGTATTGCGTAGAGAGTCCGAGGCAGCCCGGCCGTCTCCAACAAACAAAATGAGACCCGTGGCTTTCCGCCCCCGCCTCACGACGGGTTAGGCTTTTACTCGCTTTTGGGAACAGATAATACTTAGGAATACTGATGGCAACTGCCTGCAAATCCAGACCGTTACACTGTGGATAAAAATGGTGTCTTATTGCTATTATTTATTTCAGCTGTTTACAAACTGATTCCACAAGCATTATCCACAGCACAAATGAAATAAAAAAGAGAAAAAGTTCAGAAAACGAATCAGCTGCGGAAAAAGGGGTTTGCGTCCTTTTCATGCCCCACCGTGGTGGCCGGGCCGTGTCCGCTGAGCACTTTTGTCGCATCCGGCAGGATGAAAATGCGTTGACGCACGGCGTCGAGCAACGCGTCAGCGTCGCCACCGTCCCAGTCTGTGCGCCCAACTGAGCCCTGGAACAGCAAATCACCTACAAATACAACGCCTGCGCGCGGAAAGTAGTAGCTCAGCCCTCCAGGGGTATGCCCGGGGGTATCCAGAATCAGGAGTGTCTGCCCCAGGACGTTATAGCGTCCCGGCTCGACGGGAGTGAAGGAAAACGCAGGGACAGGGGGCAGGTTTTGCACCCCCCCGCGCCCCAGCGGGCTGTCCTGGAGGTAGCTGTCGGCAAGGCTGCCCCATGTTTCCGCATTGGTATGGCGCTGCAGAAAGCGCACACCACAAACATGGTCTGCATGCAGATGCGTCAGCAGAATATGCGTCAGCGTCAGGCCATTGGCCTCCAGGTGTTCAAGCATGGGCGCCGGGTTCTGGCCCGCATCAATGGCCACAGCCTCTTCCTCATTGGAAAGGATGTAGCAGTTGGTCTGCATAACGCTCAATTTGAAGGTGGCTATCTGCATGCTTGTGTCACTCGCTGCGCAAAATCTCCCTGGGCTTTTGCTGGTACCGTTTTTGCTTTTCACTGGCAATCACGGAACAATCTGCCGCACGGGAGGGAGCGCATGTTTTATCTTTTCGGCAACTGTCAGATGGACTTTCTTTGCCAGGCCTTGCTTGGTCAGGGGGAACAGGCCGAACACAGGCCTGTCGCCTCGCCCCTGACTTTGGAACCCTTGGACGCCCAGGAAACTTCCGGGGGCGATGACAGTGCACTGTCCGTATTGACGTCCATGCAACGCCGCTACGGTATAGAAAACTATATGCACGGGCGCACCCTGCGCAACCAGTTTCAGCTATTTGATGCCGCCGACCCAGCGCCAGACGCCATTGTGGTAAACCTGTTCCACGAAAACACCCCCCTTTTTGTACATAAACCAGACAGCAGAGTCTTTTTTGTGGACCCGGCATGCTGGAATGCAGTTCCAGAGATAGAGACCTGGATGAAAGCCTCTTGCCAGCAGATAAAGCCCAATCCTTTGAAATACCTGCATCGATTCACCACCCTGTTGGAGCGGCTGGCGTCAATACGGCCGGGCGTGCCCCTGCTGGTGGTGACGCGGCTGCTCACCTACCCCGCTTTTGGTCCGGGGTACCACGCCTACCTTGAGGAGTGGACGCAATTGCAGCAAATTTTGCCCGAGGCCATTGCCTTTTGGGAAGCAAACTTCCCCAACATCCATGTGCTGGACCCGAACCGCATACTGGGGGGCATTTGGAATCGCGCAACCGCAAAAGGGCGCTCACAGCGGGTGGAAGAGCACTGCCCCTTCCTGAGAATCCACATCGAGCCGGACGATCCGGCATTGCCGCCACAACGAATGGAAATCAAACGGGACCTGGAGCACATTGCCACGCTTTGGCCGGTCCTGGCGCGAAAAGTGGTGGATTTCGCACACCATGGTACGGTACGCTACACGCCAGAAGAAGAGGTTCCGGAGTGCTGGATGCAGCCCTGGAATGGCCCGGAAAGACCGGATGTCGCCACCCTTGAAGGCTGGCTGCGCACCGGCTCCAACTATCAGTGCGCGCGCGCCGTGGGAGAGCTGCTGCTGACGCAGCGACCCGATGGCTGGCGATTGCTTGTTGCGGCAGCTCCGCATATGCCGGTCTGCCACAACACATTGCACATGATTGACAAATTAAGCCGAATCCAGAAAGATTCTATTGCTGCTGACTGGTGCAGGCTGCATGCTGCCCAGGCAAAACGCTTTGACGCCAATGGAGAGTTGTTCCGCAGGTTGTATTTGGAACGTCTGGAGCAAATAGCCTCCCGCGTTGCAGACACCCCGGCAAGCGCCCCTGTTGTCAAAACTGTTGTCAAAGCTGTAGCAAAAGCATCATGATGCCTGAAGAACAGCGGCAGCATTGGTAAGCAGACAAAACGTCTGAAGTCGTGTTTTGCCTGCAGGCCCCATGCAGGTCCCCTTGTAATGATTTGTTATTTCGGCCGGCCTGTGCACAATTCGACGCAGCATCACCTGTAACGCTTTTATGCGAGTTCCCGCTCCCCTGATATATTATGCGAATCCTGCTGGTAGACGACAACGAACACAGTTTGCAAAGCCTTGCCGTGGTCCTTACAGACCTGGGGCACGAACCCGTGCCCATGGCAGACGCGGCAAAGGCTCTGGACCTGGCGCAGCGCGAATTTTTCCCCCTTATCATCACTGACATCCGCATGCCCAACATGGACGGGCTGGAGCTGTTGGGGCGCCTCAAGGCCTCCCCCTACAGCCGCCAGGCAGACGTGGTCATCATCACAGGCCACGGGGACATGGAAACCGCTGTGGATGCCCTGCGCAAAGGCGCCTACGACTACCTGAACAAGCCCATCAATGCGCGGGAGCTGGCCGCTGTGGTAGACCGTTGTGCTGAACACCAGGCCCTGCTCTTTGAGAACCGGGAGTACCAACAGCAGTTCGACAAAAAGGTCATGGAGGCGACCCGCTCCCTGCAGCAAGACCTGGCCCGCGCCAAACGCCAACTGCTCAAGGCTGCCGGCATCGAAAACCTGATCGCGGAATCCGCTGCCATGAAGCATGTGGTTGAGGAAGCAGCGCTTTACCATGCCGACCCGACCGTGCCCTTGCTCATCGAAGGAGAAACCGGCACCGGCAAGGAGGTTATGGCCAGGCTCGTGCATTTTGGAGAAAACGGCAACGACACACCCTTTGTCGCCATAAACTGCGCCGCCATCCCCGAACAGCTGTTTGAAAGCGAATTACTGGGGCACGAGGCAGGCGCCTATACGGGGAGCACACGCAAAGGGCAGGCCGGTAAGCTGGAACTGGCCGGCACCGGCAGTATATTTCTCGACGAAGTGGCGGAAATGCCCATGCTGCTGCAGCCGAAGCTGCTGCGCGTGTTCGAAGACCGTACGTTTTATCGTGTCGGTGGGGTCAAGCGGCGGGACTTCAACGCCCGCATCATTTGCGCCGCCAACCGCAATCTTGAAGAGCTAGTGGAACAAGGCCTCTTTCGCCGCGACCTGTTTCACCGCCTGAAGGTTGGTCATTTGCACCTGCCCCCGTTGCGAGAGCGCCTGGATGACCTGTTGCCCCTGTCCGAAACGTTCCTTGCCCGCGAATCCAAGCGCAAGCGCAAGCATTTCAAGGCACTGCATCCTGATGCTGTGGATATGCTCATGGCCTATTCCTGGCCTGGCAATGTCCGCGAACTGGAAAACGCCATCGAACGCGCCGTGCTCTCATCGGATGGCGATCTGCTGACCACCGAGCATTTGCATTTTCTGCCCAAAAAAATTGCCATGGGCGTTGCGCCGCAAGCCCCGGCGCCGCATCCCCGCGCCACTGCAACAGTCCCAACCGATGCACAGAGCAACAATTCCAACCAGACGCTGAACCTTTGCGATCCCAAAGATTTGCAACTTCCTGACGAGAATCTTGATATCGAGTCTCTCACTGACGCCATTATCGCCAAGGCATTGGAAAAATTCAGCGGCAACAAGAGCCAGGCAGCGCGGTACCTGGGCCTCTCTCGCTACGCTCTGCACCGCCGTCTCCAAAAAATCGAAGAAAAGAGTGGTCAATAACGCACCACGTGCGATATCAACCGTGCGTATCCGCACGACCCAGCATTATCTACGTTTTTTCTTTACGCGTTGTCTATCGGGCGCCTCCCCGACTAAAATTACAACACCCTCATCATATTGAACTTTATTTAATGTTCCGTGTCTCGCTCATCCTTGGCACGCGCATTGCTCTATATAACCGAACGCCCAGGTGATCCCCCCGAACACCTGGGAGTCTTGTTGTCCATGGAATTCAGTGCAGGCCGTACCATTAGGCGTACGGCACCCCCCCCCGCTGCCTGAATTCCAAGAGCGGACATCCTCCCCCGGATGTTCGCAAGGTGCGATCGTCTAAGTACGGAGGGCCATCCCCCCCCCGGCCCTCCGGCTTAGGCGGACCTTCTTTTTCAGAATATAAAATGCGTGGAATGCCCCAACCGGTAGCAAGGAGTCAGATTTCAAGCTGGCGTTTTACCAGCAGCGTCACGGTCCGCGTCAGCGTATCGTCCAGCCGCTGCAATCTGGCAGCCAGTTCTTCACCAGTCACAGGCGGCCGCTGTTGCAGGATGTCGCGCTCCAGTGCGCTGGCGGCAGCATGTAGCGATACGGCGCCGATGCTGGCGGACGAGCCTTTGAGGCTGTGCACCGCTGCTGCGCTGGAGGTAAGATCCAGCCGCTCCCGCGCCTGTTGCAGGGCCAAGGAGCGCGCTTCGGCATCTTCCAGAAATACATGCCGCAATTCCTTGAGAATCCTCTGGTCGCCCCCCATTCGTAACAGGGCCTGCTCATCATCGAGCAGGGGAAGCGATTCGGCTTCGCTATGAAGATGCTCCAGCCTTTCGTACTCGCGCACCAGGGGCTCGTTGCGAGCATCGGGCTTGCTCTTGAGAATGCGGGCAAGTGTTTGATAAAATGATTTGCTGTGCAAAGGTTTGGCCAGATAGTCATCCATACCCGCGGCAAGGAAGCGCTCCCTGTCATGGCGCAGGGCATAGGCTGTAACCGCGATCACGGGGACAGTAGCGGGAGTTGCCTTGCAGGCCCCCTGGCGCAAACGCCGGGTTGCTTCCATGCCATTCATACGCGGCATCTGAATGTTCATGAGCACCAGGTCAAAGCATTCCGCGTCCATGGCCGCAAGCGCGTCCGCCCCATCGCCTACACTGTGCAGTGAATGTCCCTTGCGCTCAAGCAGTCTGCGAATCAGGGCGCAGGTCACATCATTGTCGTCTGCCAGTAACACCCGCAAAGGGGGCATGTCTGCCAGGTCATCCTCTTCCAGCTCCGCTTGCAGCTCTTCCTCCTGTGCGGAAGGTACACCAAAGGCTGCCGTAAAATAGAAGGTGGACCCCTGCCCCTGGCGGCTGCGCACCCAGATGGAGCCGCTCATCATCTGCACGAGTTCCCGGCTGATGGCGAGCCCCAGGCCTGTCCCGGCAATGTCGGAATCCTCATTACCTGCCTGAAGATACAGCTCAAAAATTCTGTCCAGCTGCTCTTCCGGAATGCCCACCCCCGTATCATGCACCGAGAACAGCAGCTTGAGCATTTTTCCAGACGGGGGCGCGCTCTCCCGGGCGTTTGCAGCGATGATTTCCAGAGGCGCATCCACAACATTCACCTCCAGCTGCACTGCGCCCTCACGCGTGAATTTGACCGCATTGCTCAACAGATTGTTGCAAACCTGGGTAAGCCGCAGCATGTCGCCTTCCAGCTTCATGGGCACGCCGGGGCCGAGATGATAGTCCAAATTCAACCCCTTGCTCCGCGCCTGGGGGCCCTGGGTCTTGATGACCTTTTCCAGAAGTGCGCGCAGGTCGAATTCTCGTTTGCGCAGGGTTAGCTTGTGAGCTTCGATTTTGGAAAGATCAAGTATGTCATTGATGAGTTCCAGCAGCGTATCCGCAGAATGGCGGATAGTTTCCATGCAATCGCGCTGGTCGTCGTCCAGTTCGCTGTCCAGCACCAGCTCTGCCATACCTATTATGCCATTCATGGGCGTTCTGATCTCATGGCTCATGTTCGCCAGGAACAGACTCTTCGAAATGCTGGCCTTTTCCGCACTGCGCATGGCTTCCAACAGGTTGCGCTCGGTGCCGTGCTTGTACAGGGCCACCTCGATGGTGGAATGCAACTCGCGCTCTTCAAACGGCTTGATAAGATAGCCAAATGCATCTGCCGCCTTGGCTCGCTGCAGAGTGGAATCATCGGAATAGGCTGTAAGAAAGATGACCGGTATTCTGTGCAAACGGTTGATTTCCGCAGCCGCCTGAACCCCGTCCATCTCCCCCTTGAGCCGGATATCCATAAGGATGAGATCCGGCTGCAGCTTGCCAGCCATGGCTACAGCATCTTTACCGGTGGAGACCATGGCCGGAACATTGTAGCCCAACCGTTGCAACGTGTTGCGAATATCCAGCGCCACGATGCGCTCATCGTCCACCACCAGTATGTCAACGTCGGCCACGTGCTAGCCCCTTGCTTGTATTCATTCCCGGCTGCACATCCAACCAGCCGGGCACCTTTTTAAAATGAAAGCTTGGCGGACGCAAACACGTAAAAATTCTGGACGGCGTGCGGCGCTGCATTCGGGTAGGGCGCACCCTTTCTGACAAAGAATCGAAACCAAAAAAAACGAAGGCACCACCCCTGCCCCCATCTGGAAAGCGGAAACGGTTTTGCTCACGTCTACTACCTCCCATCCGCCCATGAGGTGTTCATTCAGGAATCGCCTGGGGCACATTCGAATACATGCTCAATGCCGTCACTGTGGCCAATATCAACACCATTCCAACCACTTGCGAAAAGGCAAGGCTTTCATTCAGAACCACAACACCGAATAGTGATGCAGTGACGGGCTCCACCATTGCAACCACGGAGGCGATGGCTGGAGAAGTGTGTTTCAACCCTGCGATGTAAAAAATGAACGACAATCCAGCGCCCAGCAAACCAATGGTAGCAAAAAGTGGCCAGCTGGGCGTCTGCAAAACTGCAAAGGCCTGATCGGTATTGCTTGGCCAGATGAGAATGGCCGCAAGAGCCGCAAATGCAACCACCAGTATTGCCTGGGGGCTGCCATGGGGCGCTGCGTATTTGAACCCAAAAATAAAAAGGGCATAAGACACCCCGGAAAGCAGGCCTGCGCCAACCGCCACCGGTGATACGCTGCCAGCGCCTGCATCATAGATGCGCGTAAGCAAAACAACGCCAAACATGACCATGGCGATTGCCGCCCACTTAAGGGGGGTGGGCTGCTCTATCCTGAGGGCAAAGGACACAAGATAGACGAACACAGGCGCACAATACATCAGCGTTGCTGCAACCGCGACACTGCCCTCTGCGATGCTTACAAAATAAAAAGAAAAATTACCTGCAACGCCAAGTCCCGCAATGATCGACCAAAACCACAACCTGAAATTCGCCAGCCCGCTGCCGCGGGACCTCATTGCCAGCCACACGGAAACGAAAACCAGTCCGATGACGCCACGATAAAACGAGACCACGAAAGGATCCCAACCGTCGGCCATGAGGATACCGCCGATACCACCGGCCAGCCCCCAGCAGAGCGCGGCCATTACCACAAAAAACGCACCTGATTGCATATCCACCTAACACAAGCAATATTTTCAGACGTGAATGAAGAATTGACAACTCTGATTTTTGTAGCATTTCACGAGGGGCAAGCTCAAGGCGTTGGCAAGCTGCCAGCCAACTGGAGGCCGTGAGCATTTCATTGTAATGACGCCTCCGAAACAGTTTTCAAAAGGCCCAAATGCACCATTGCTATGCACTAAATTAACTAATAATACGTTTGACTCCCCCTTTCACGCCATGCAAAAGATGCGCATGCGTACGACACGATGACCAACGCCCTTTTTGGGCGTTTGCCTTTATGGAGAGACGATCATGCACGATACGATACTTTGCCTCGACATCGGCAGCGGCACCCAGGACGTGCTGCTCTATCAGACAGGGCGGCCCATCGAAAATTGCGCCAAATTCGTCCTGCCAGCGCCCGCCCGCATGGTTGGGGCGCGCATCGCGGAATTGACGGCCGCAAAAAAGCCCATCTATCTCCATGGAGAAAACATGGGGGGCGGCTTCTGGCGCTCCCTGAAGCCACATCTACAAGCCGGCCTGGGCGTGGCCGCCCACCCCGATGCCGCAATGGCTTTAGGCGATGATATGCTGCGCCTGGAAAAGATGGGTGTTGCCGTCAGTGAAAACGCACCCGAAGGGTACGCACCCGTCCGCCTTGCAGACTATTCCTCCAGCTGGTGGCAGGCTTTGTTGCAAATGGCCGGGCTGCCCCTGCCCGAACTGATCCTTGCCGCAGCCCAGGACCATGGCTACCACCCCCTTTCCAGCAACAGGCTGGGGCGCTTCGAGCTATGGCGTCAATTCCTGCTGGAACACCACGGCGCCCCTGAAAAACTGCTGTTCAAAACGCCTCCCGAAGCACTGACGCGACTGCACTGCCTGCAAAAGGCAGCGGGCAATGCACTGGTTTCCGACACCGGCGCCGCCGCCGTGCTGGGGGCGCTCTGCGACGCAGAGGTGCAAAAGGCGCAGGCCACCCAGGGCGCCACCGTCATTAACCTGGGCAACAGTCATTTCATAGCCTTTCTCCTCTACAAAGGGCGCATTCTCGGCATCTATGAACATCATAACGGAATGCGCGATGCGGACAAGATCATTGCCGATCTCGAACGCTTTCGCAAAGGTGAACTGAGCAATCAGGAAGTGCTGGATTCTGGCGGGCATGGGTGCCTGACTCTGGACCTGCCCACAGACAGCGAGCAAGGCGATTTCGCCCGACCGCTCTTTGTTCTGGGGCCCCAGCGCACGCAACTGCAGGGAACCCACGCCAGATTTCCCGCGCCAGGGGGCGATATGATGCTCATGGGGTGCTTTGGCCTGCTTAAAGGCTATGCCCTGCAAACGCCGGGGATCACATTGCCCTTTTAAAGAGCAAAGGGGCGCCTGCTCAGCCTTCCAGCTCCGCCACCAGAGATTCCAGCTTTTCTGTCTGGTGCACCAGCGCCCCTATCGAAATTCGGGCATGCTGTACATTTTCGGCGGCCGTGGCGGCGATTTGGTCAACGTCGGACATGGTCCCCGCAATGGATATGGAGCTCTCGGCTTGCGCTTCGGAGGCAGTGGCAATGGTCTGCACCTGCTGTGTTGTGGAGGCAGCAAGCTCCACAATCTCACGCAGCGCCTCGCCCGAACCTGCCGCCATTTCCGTTGCGCGGTCCACGGCGCTGCTGGCCTCTGCCATGTTGCTGTTGCTGCGTGCAACCTGGTCGCGGATGCTATCCACAACCTTGGCCACGTCGCCCGTGGCGTTCATTGTTTTTTCGGCCAGCTTGCGCACTTCATCGGCAACCACGGCAAACCCCCGCCCCGATTCACCTGCACGGGCCGCCTCGATGGCGGCGTTCAAGGCAAGGAGATTGGTTTGATCAGCTATATCACTGATAACATGCATAATCTCGACGATGGCACCCATCCCCTGGGACAGCTCATCCATGTTTTCCCGCAACGCATTGGAAACGTTGTTCACCTCGCCTATAGCCTGCACCGCATTGTTGACGATCTTCGCCCCTTCGGTGGCCTTGTCGCGGGTGCGCTGCGCATCCTCCGAGGCTGCGCCCGCACTCTGGGCAACAGCGGACATACTGGAGCGCATTTCATCCACAACCGCAACGGCTTCTCGCACCCTGTCTTGCTGCTCATCCGCGCCATGCGCCAAGGATTCCAGTTCCCTTGAAATATCCCGAGCCGCAGTGGATGTTTCCCGGACCACCGTGTCCAGCGTACCAGCAGCATTGCGCATGGCGGCATTGGCGGCGTCGGAGATCTTTACCGCCTGCTCTGCATCCTGCAAGGCCTTTTCAGCGAGCCGAGCCTGCGCCTCGGCCTGTTCGCCGCGCAGGGTCGCCTGCTCCATGTTTTCCCGCAATCGCCCCACCATTGTCAGGATGGCGCGTTGCAGGGCAGCCGTCTCATCACTTCCCTTGGCAGGCAACGAGATATCCAGATTGCCCTTTGTCACCTGTTCGGCAGCGGCAACTGTTTCCCGAATGGGACCTGTCACGGATCGAATGAGCCATAGCGCCACCCCGGCACTGAGCAACAAGGAGATGGCAGTGATACCGACTATGTACATGGTCGCATCGGAGAGAATCTCCCCTGCGCGTGCTTCGGCGTTGTCGGAGATGCCTTTCGCCTGTTTTCCTATTTCATTCAGGGTGGCGGCCACCTCCATGTTATAGGCCTCCATTTCTTTGGCCCTTTCATACGCTGCAACACGGCTTTCCAGATAGCGTTCATGGCTGGAGAACAATCCTCCAGGGGCAATGGCCGCCTCCACCATCTGTTTTTCAAGGTCCGCCAACCGCTGTATGCGTTGTTTTGCCGTGGCGTCCGGGGTCATGGAAAGGATGGCTGCCAGACCTTCTTCCAACAAGCGAATGCTTTCAGCAAATTCGCCCTTGATGGTGCGCAGGCTGTCTTCATCCTGCGCTTCAAGATACAAACGGGCCAGCAGCGTTGCCCTGGCCAGGGTGCTTTGCAGCTCCATGCCCGCCTTGACGTTAAGATAGAGCGCCATATCCTGACTTTCTTCAAGCTCCTTGCCCCAACTGGAAAAAACGAGGTCGAAGAAACGGGCCAACCTGTCTGCGAGATTCTGAAATTTTTCCGCATTGGCGACACGGGCCGCCCGTGCCTGTAACTGCGCATGATGCGCGGCAAAGGCCGCGTCCGCCTGGTCAAAAAAAGCTTTGGACTTTGTCTGTGCCTGGTCCAACAAAGCAAGGAGGTTTTCCTCCCCCACTGCCAGGGAGCGCATGCGTTCTTCGGTCTCCTGATAGCGTGCATGGAGCTGCTCTAAAAACTGGCGCCTTGCTTCGCTGGTGTCCATATCCTGTTCAGAAAGACCGCCATGCGCCTGTGTGGAAGCCTGCCATAACAAACCGGAAAGCCGCTCTCCCGTGCTCACAATAGGGGCCGCCCTTTCGGTCACCTGCACCATGGCCTTGCGGATATCCCGCATGCTCAAAGACGCAATCGTAGCAATCGCCAGAACCAGGAGGAGAATGAGGCCAAAGCTCGCGAACATACGGACTTTCAAGGACATAGAGCACCTGAATTCTTATGTGTTTGCAGGCGGGGGCAAAGGGAGGGAGTGCCCCTCCCTTGCCTGGCCCTTTCCCTTCCAGACAAAACAAGCGCAAAAGCGCACTTAAAGGCACAGGAGGAGAAAGAAAGCAGTCTGCGTTGGCGACATTATTTCCAAACCCCTGCCGGTGCCGGCAATGATGGATTTACCCTACCGGTATCCAGGCGCTTTTTCTCTGCTGGCGTCCAGGGTCTTGGGAGTGTGAGGCCGCCTCCTTTTATGACGGTGGTGACTGTACCGGGCACAGTCAATGTGACTTCACTCTGCCCAAGGGCTGCCGCCAGCTTCGCCAATAGGGGCTTGAGGTATTTTTCTTCCTGCCTGACAGCGGATTTTCCTTCGTTGATAGCCTGCGATTGGGGGCTCGCCCATGCGGAAGACGTCAAGCTCCAACACAGCAATACTGACACCAGTGATATGATGGCGATGGTTTTGTTCATGGCGCCCCCCTACTCACAATTGTATTGGTGTAATAATTTCTCGTATTCTTCCGCCTTGGCCTTGAATTGTTTTGCTTCTGTATGTCGCCCCGCCCCCCAGTTCAGACGGTGGGCTCTTTCAAAGCCTTTTACTGTATCCTCCAGTTCGAAACAGAGATTCTCCCTATCCTCTGCATCCAGGGTAGGCTTTGTAGGGGTATTGAGAGAGACAACGACCGGCCCCCCTGCGTAGAGGCCGTGCAGTTCCTCGTCTTCAGAAACGGCGGAACCAAATTCGGTGCCTCGAATCCCCAAGGCTACGATTGGCGTTTCCACCTTGAATCCGTTTGGGTTGCTTTTGGCAATGCCCCCCATCAAAAAGCCGAACACGCCTGAAACGGTTTTAATGACGAGGCGAGCCGCGCTTTTGTCTGTTTCCTTCAGGTACACGTCCGCCACAACCAGCTCACTGGATGCAGCCATTGCCAGGGTTGTCTTGTCCCTGAACATTATCTGAGCGTGTGAATTTGCGGCGGTGGTTATTCTGTCATGTTGCAGAACACCGCTGCCTGCCTTTGCATTGATGCTTTTGCCACTGGAATGAATGGTGACCGCGCCTACAGCTTCCTGAACCCATCCCACAGGCTCTGCCGCCTGTGCGACGACTGCAATGAAGCACACCCCTCCTGTCAGAACAGTAATCAGGACCATGTTTACAACGTAAGCCAATACCACCGACCGCATGGTTTTCCACAGGCTGTTCATTGTCCCGCCTCCGACTTGGCAGCGCTGCCCACAAACAATTAAGGGGCAGCATTTCAGTAGCTTATAGATTCTTTCAACATTACTCACAATTATCTTTCACGTCAAGGAGGGTAGCGCGAATTGTGGGTTAGAATGCATGATAATTCTTGATATGGACTGGTGTGGGATGTTTTTGAACGTCATTCAAAACACGTTTTTAAATGCGGATACAGTCTCGTATTTTTCCACAACAGTAATTGACATTTTCTAGACATGCTGGCACGGCTTGTGAACCGTTTCCAGTATACATTGATCATATACTTTCCAACGCTGCGCATAGCCACAGCCCGTGCTACGAGGTCCATGTGAGCAAACCCACAGAATTTTACACCCGATTTGTTGAAGCAGTTTTCCGTAGGGGCAAGGCTGATACGCTCCCTTACACATATATCAACAGGGAAGCAGGCCTCGTGCTGAAGCCTGATGAACTCGCCGAACTGCACCGTGTGATTGATAGTCTGGTCGAGCAAGGTAAAATTACGCGCAAAGACGACACCTTGACTCTTGTGCAGCAGGTGTAAGCCTGCTTGGCGTGACTTATGCCCGCACATATGTTGAATGCTTATTTATAATTGTACCATTCCAGCAGGCGCATTACGGTCTTTAAGGGGAGAGTGCCCAGGCAGGAAGATGTACAGCAGCCCTGAAGTCTGCGCCAGCCAGCGTGCCACTGGCGTTTTTTCAGGAGAGCGTGCTGTCAGGAAACGGGTGATAAATTAATGAAAATCACTGCAAGCTGCGTACGTTGCGGCAAAAAAATTGATGGGAGCAAAGGCATATATTGCAATGCCTGTGCTACTGCGCCCATGGATGTCACCCAGACTCCCAAGGACCATTCCGGAAATGGAAAAGGGCTTTTTATCTGCGCAATTATACTTCTCATTGGCGCAGTGGCAGCCTACGCTCTTCTTGGGGAGAAGGGCGCCCCAGGTGGAGCAGACTCAGAGCAGGCCGGGGACTCGGCTGCCAGACAAAACGCAGGACTCGTGGCTGACGCGGGAAATCCTGCGGCAGATGCGACTCACGACCAAAAGCAAAACGCCACAGAGCAGAAGACGCCAGGCAGTTCGCCAGGCAGTTCGCAATCCACTGCGGCAGAAGACGCGCAGGCAACACCTGCTGCGGATGCTACCGCCCCTGCCATGCAAGAAGACCTCGCCCCACCCGAGGAACTGGCGTACTCCATAGAAGAGCCCGAGGCTCCAAAGCCCATGGGAAGTCTGGGCGACGCCGAAAAAACACCTGAGAAGCCCTCCATTAGCGCCCCGGAACCCGAGCAGGAGCAAGCCACCGCCGCAGCTGACAACGTGGCTGAAGCCGACACGCAGGAAAATGAGAGCGATACGGTAGCAGCGCGGGACAATGAAAGCGCTGATAATACCCAATCCAGCGCGCAAGAGGACACTACTCAGGATACCACGACGCAGAAAGCCGTCGCTGCAGAAGCAACCCCGGAAGAGGCTGCGGCCAACGCTTTGGAATCTGCCACCCCCGCCGCTGCAGATACCGAAGCCCCCCCCCCCCGCTGTGGACAAGCCCGAAGAGATTACTTCCCCAGTCTGGTTATTCTACGCCAAGGAAGCCGGCCTGGATGAACGCATCAAGAAAATTCTCGAAAAGCACGGATATACCCATGTAACAGCCAAGGGCGAGTGGAAGACCACCTACCCCGTCAACTATATCTTCTATCGCAGCAAGGAGCGTAAGGGGTTGCAGCACCTGGCAAGCACCCTGGACGACATAGACTTCAAGGTCTTTTATCACTTGGACAGCGCAACCTCCCCCAAGCTGCGGGGCTTTTTCAAGGACAATCCCAACCTCGAATTTGTCTTGATACTACAATGAGATTCCGCCCCCCCTATTCCCAGTTGCGCCTGCCCCTGCTGCTCCTGGCCCTTCTTGCCGCCGCGTTTTGCGGCGGTTGTTCCGATGAACAACAGGACTGCAGCGAGGTCTCCAGAGCATGGAGCGCTGAAGTTGAGCGCAAAAACGCGGTCATCGACGAACTGCAGCAGCGTGTCGCGCGTTTAAAACAAACCCTTCAGGATAAGCACCAGGAAGTGAAACTGCACAAGCTGACTCCGGAATTGATGAACCAGGAGCTTGTCGCTGAGCAGCAGCGGTCCAAACGCCTTGAGGAGGAGCTCGACGCCTTGCGCACCGAGTACGAGCGCCTTTTGACGCGGTATTCCTCAGTGCAGCGCGAACTGCAGCAGTGCCAGACCAGCCAAAAACAGCAGTAGCCACAGCGCCGCACATCTCGCACTTACACCCCAGCAGCCTAACGCCATGGCGTATCGTCTTGCGCCCCTTGCATGCTTCTATAAGACAAGGGGCTGCCTGTTATTTTGCGGGAAAGTCCGGGAGCGGGGAGCCTTTTTTCATATCAAGGGCTCCCCATTCCGGTGCTATTAATTTTTGGAAATCAGCTTTTTTTCTGTGAGCGCTCGATACGCGCCCAAGAATCGCGGAGGGTGGTGGTGCGGTTGAAAACCGGCTTGCCCGGCTTCCCATCGAGATCGCTGCAGAAATACCCCAAACGTTCGAACTGGTAGCCCTGTTCCGGCGCCACATCCGCCAGGCTGGGTTCAAGCTTGCACCCCTGCAGCACTTCCAGGGAGTCCGGGTTAATAACATCGGTAAACGTCTGTCCTTCTGGAAGATTCATGGGATTTTCCGCAGTGAAAAGATGCTGATACAGGCGCACTTCGCCGTCTACAGCATGCTTTGCGGATACCCAATGCAGGGTGCCTTTGACCTTGCGGCCGTCCTTGCTCCATCCGCCGCGCGATTCCGGGTCATAGGTGCAGCGCAGTTCGACAATCTCGCCATTCTCGTCTTTCACCACTTCCTGACAGGTGATGTAGTAGGCGTAACGCAGGCGCACTTCCTTGCCCGGCGCCAGGCGAAAGAACTTTCTCGGCGGATCTTCCCGAAAATCATCACGCTCGATGTAGAGCTCACGCGAAAAAGGAACCTGACGCTCGCCCATTTCCTCATGCTCGGGGTGGTTGGGGAAGGTAAATTCCTCCTCCTGCCCCTCGGGATAATTCTCTATGACGACCTTCAAGGGGTTGAGCACGGCCATCACTCTGGGGGCAACGTCATTCAGGTGCTCCCGTACGCAAAATTCCAGCATGGCGTAATCCACCATGTTGTCGGCCTTGGCCACGCCGATGCGTTCGCAAAAGTTGCGGATGGCTTCAGGGGTAAAGCCGCGACGGCGGATACCGCTCAACGTGGGCATGCGCGGGTCGTCCCACCCCCTGACGTGATTTTCCTGCACAAGCTGGATAAGACGCCGCTTGCTCATCACCGTATAGGTCAGGTTTAAGCGGGCAAACTCAATTTGCTGGGGGTGATACACCTCGAGCTTGTCCAGAACCCAGTCATACAACTCGCGGTTGTTTTTGAACTCCAAAGTGCAGATCGAGTGCGTAATGCGCTCCAGCGAATCCGACAGGCAGTGGGTAAAATCGTACATGGGGTAGATGCACCACTTGTCCCCTGTGCGGTGATGCCGTGCATGACGGATGCGATACAATGTGGGGTCGCGCATGACCATATTGGGGTGGGCCATGTCGATCTTGGCACGGAGCACATGCTCCCCGTCCTTGAATTCCCCTGCGCGCATGCGGCGGAAAAGATCCATATTTTCTTCGATGCTGCGCTCTCTGTACGGAGAATTCTTGCCCGGCTCGGTCAGTGTGCCCCGGTGCTCGCGGATTTCTTCGGCACTCAGGCTGTCCACGTAGGCCAGCCCCTTTTCAATAAGCTGCTCGGCAAAGGCGTAAAGCTGCTCAAAGTAATCGGAAGCATAAAAAAGCCTGTCTTGCCAATCAAAGCCAAGCCAGTGGACATCCCGGGCAATGGAGTCAACGTATTCCTGCTCTTCCTTGGTGGGGTTCGTATCGTCAAAACGCAGGTTGCAAGTGCCTTCATAGTCCCGGGCCAGGCCAAAATTCAGACAAATGGACTTTGCGTGCCCCAGATGAAGGTAGCCGTTGGGCTCTGGTGGAAAACGCGTAGCAACACGGCCGCCCCATTTGTTTGAGGCCATATCCTCGTCCACGATCTGGCGAATGAAATTCTTGCCTTTGGTTTCGCCCTCTGTGGCAATCGCAGCTGCTTTCTTCTCGTTTTCCATGGCTCTGCTTCCTGATGTTGTTTCAATGTCTTGGGCTCTTTGCCCTTGCGCGTGAATACGAGAAATAACACCGTCGGTCAAACATTTGCCCAGTAGCAGGACTGAAACCGGTGTTTTCCCCCACGTACTCAATTATCCGAATAAAAAGCCTGAAACCTGTGTAAGGATTTTATCTGTTCATGGCTGCGAATATCATTAAACGCATCATAATGGTGTAACAGTGTCGCTGTCACATGGCCATCCAGTGCGCCTTCTCGCGCCATGGTGCGCAGCACGCTCTTTGCCTGCTCCCTGTCCATCCCGGAACGGTAGGGGCGGTCCTCGGTAATCGCGGTAAACACATCAGCCACGGCGACAATCCGCGAACCAAGGGAAAGGGAGGATTTATCCAGGCCAAAGGGGTACCCCTTGCCATCGATGCGCTCGTGATGGCACGCCGCCCACTCGCAAACCTGCTCCAGACCGGCAATCGTGGACAGAATGTCATGCCCGATACGGGCATGGTCCCTGATCCGTTCAAACTCACTTGCAGTAAGAGGCGTTACCTTTTCCAGCAATTCCTGAGGTACTGAAAGTTTCCCCAGATCGTGCAAATGCCCTGCAACCAGCATCATCTTTTGTTCTTCCTGGGTGAACTCCAGCATATCCGCCAGCCGTACGGCAGTGATCGCCACCCCGCTGGAATGGGTGGCAGTAAAACGGGAGCGAAAGTCGATTATCTGTGAAAACAGCCCGGAAAATTCCACCAACTCGTTAATATCGAGCGTATCCCCGCCATCATTACAACAAGCAATTCTCTTGAGCTGGCTTCCTGGATCGCGGAGTCCTTCGATAAACAGGGCGTCCTCCGCCAGACTGCAAAAGGCGTCCAGAAAATCAGGAACAAAAAGCTGCTTTCCCGTGTCTCGCAAACGAGAAACAACCTCGGGCAACTGCCCGTTGGCAGGCGCCTCGCGCTGCAAAAGCACGTCGACCCTGTCGGCCAAAAACAGGATATTGCTTTCGCAGACAGCATCCACCCTGCCTTCGATCATGGAGGAATACGGCAGGTGGTGGTGGCGCACCAGCTTTGCAACCCGCTCCATACGAGCAAGAGGGCGCAACAGGCGATACCCTATCTCGGCATGCTCCACGCCGTCAGCCTCGAACTGCAGGGCGTCTATCCGGCTTTTCAGTGAAAGCGCCCCTGAATCATGCATGAGGCCGGCCACAACCAGGTCCCTGCGCCAGGGAATATCCATGCGCAACCTGTCGGCAATGCTGCCGGCTATGTAGCCAACGCGCAGATGATGCTCGGCAACACTGGTACTGATGCAATCCATGGCCCTGGACAGGCCGGAAAACATATCTGTAAAGGAAACTTGAACCATAGAAAAAACTTTTCGCCCCTTTGGATTGTACGAGAAGGCGCTTCTTCCCCCCTGGGGCCTCCGGGGACAACAAAAACGTCGAAAGAGAGTGTGCATAGCTCTTTGCCCGGCAGATGACAAGGGAGGCATATAGCCCTGATATTCCTGGGCGCATCGCCTTCTTCCGGAATGCCGACGGACACCGCATACCCGTAGTGGGCTTCTCCATACAATTTTGCAGCAGCCCCACACGACGATAGACCTGCCGCCTCCCCGACAACAGGCGCGATTTCCCCACAATTTCATAGGGTTGTTTTTGATATTGTTCAGGCGTATTGAGCGGCCAGACAATTTGCGCGCATGTTTTGCCGGGAAAGCCTTTACCCGCGGCATGCGCTGGCCCCTTGCGCTATCAAAAAAAATGAATCGCGCTTGACGCCCTTACCCCCAATGGGTATACAAGGACATAAGCCTTATACCCCATCCGGGCATCGGTTCATCTACAGCGTCTAAATAGTTCTAAGGGGCCTGCAACGATCATTTTGACCATAACAAGGATACACTCATGACTGGCCACCTTGAGACATCAGAACAATTAAAAATCAATGTCTTAGCTCGTCTTAAAAAAATTTCGGGGCAGCTTAACGGCATCTCCGGGATGATTGAAAACGGCAAGGATTGTGAAGACATTCTGACCCAGGTCAAAGCTGTACGAGCCGCCCTGAAATCCATGAACACTTTGATAGTCCGCCGCTATCTGGTGACCTGCAACTACGAAATGCAAGAGCAGACGCCGGATGAGCAGCAAGAACAGCTCGAAAAAATTGTTACCATTTTATCGCGTTTTATGGACTGACCCCTTGCGCATTATACCGTAGCGGGGTATAGGCATCAGAAAGACGACGACTCAAAGACTCCCGCATATCCTTCCAAATAGGTATGCAACCGATAGGGGATTGTGAGTTTAAGAGGCACCGGCTGTCCAGTGAGGGAGGCAGCCGGGCTTGGTCAACGTTTTCAAGGAGGCCTTATGCACTGCTCAATGCAAGGGGGATTTCATGAATACTTGTAAACCTTCTGTTTCGTCATTGGTTCGCAAGGGGATTGCTGCAGGAGCGGTTCTTCTGCTCCTGGCCATCTGGGTGCTACCGCTACCGGCTTCGCAGCAGGACACACCACCAGAACAAAAAGCCGTTGCAGCAGATGCAAACGGCGACTACGGCGCGGCAGAAGCCCGCAAGGTGACCCAAAAGCCGGAACACTGGATCACCGCCGACCACAGCAAGCACAAAATTCTGCAAGAAGACTTCCACTCAGGCCCTGAGGTGACTGCAGCCTGTCTCAGTTGCCACAACGAGGCCGGCGAACAGGTGCAAAGCACCATTCACTGGACCTGGCTGTGCCCCCAGGATCCTAACAAGGTCATGGGAAAATACGGGCTGACCATCAACAACTTCTGTATTTCCGTTCCTTCCAACGAGCCCCGCTGTACGTCCTGTCACGCCGGATACGGCTGGAAGGACAAATCCTTCATGCAGACAGCCACGCAAAACGATATTGACTGTCTCGTCTGCCACGAACAGACCGGCACATACAAAAAGTTTCCAAAAGGTGCAGGCAACCCGGTTTCTGAGCCCACAAAATTTGGTGGCAAGGAATTCATGCCCCCCAATTGGAATAAGGTTGCGCAAAGCGTAGGCCGCCCCAACCGTAAAAACTGCGGCGTCTGCCACTTTTATGGTGGTGGCGGTGACGCGGTTAAACACGGCGACCTGGACTCCTCCCTGCTCAACCCCAGCAAGGAACTCGACGTCCACATGGCCGCTGACGGCCCCAACTTTGATTGCGTGCGCTGCCACACCACCAAGGCGCACTCCATTGCAGGGCGCTGCTACAAGCACCCCGCCAGCAACGACCCCAATTTAAGTCTGATCAACGACGACCAGATCACCCGCATCACCTGTGTTTCCTGCCACACCATCAAGCCCCACAAGCCTGGACACAAGGCCAACGACCATACAGACAAGGTCGCCTGCCAGTCTTGCCACATTCCTACTTTTGCACGGGAAAAGGCCACAAAAATGATGTGGGACTGGTCCCAGGCCGGCGACAAGGAACGCAAGGCGAAAGATCAGTTCGGTCGCCACGACTATGACGCCAAAAAGGGTGAATTCCTTTGGGAAAAGAACGTCACGCCCGAGTACTTCTGGTTCAATGGCGTGATGAACTACATTCTGCTGACAGACAAGATCGACCCCAACCAGCCCGTCAAGGTGAACTCCGTGGTGGGCAGCAGAAACGACCCAGCTTCACGCATTTACCCCTTCAAGGTTCACAGGGGAAAAACCCCTTATGACAAGGGCAACAACACCATGGTCGTGCCCCACCTCTTCCCAAGGGGCAAGGACGACAAGGCCGCCTACTGGAAGGGGTTCAACTGGGAAGCATCCATCAAGGCCGGCATGGACTACGTGGATCTGCCCTTTAGCGGCGAGGTGGGATTTGTAGAAACCGAGTACCACTACCCCACCACCCACATGGTCGCACCCAAGGAAAAGACCGTGGCCTGTAACGAATGCCACAGCCACGACAGCCGCCTGGCGTCACTCACCGGCTTTTACATGCCGGGACGCGACAGCTTCTCCTGGCTGGACATTTTCGGTTGGGTACTGGTCTTAGGATCCCTTGTCGGTGTCATTGGACACGGCTTCCTGCGCATGATTTCCAAAAAGGGGTAACCACATGAGTACTACCAACGGTAAGACCGTCAAAGTATATCTGTACACTCGCTTCGAACGCTTCTGGCACTGGGTGCAGGCCGCGCTAATTCTGCTCCTGCTGCTTACAGGCTTCGAACTGCACGGCACATTCAGCCTGTTCGGCTTTGAAACCGCGCACACCATTCACATCTATTCGGCCTGGACTTGGCTCGTCCTGTACATCTTCATCGCCTTCTGGCTGCTGACAACGGGCGAATGGAAACAATACGTGCCCACCTTCAAGAAGATTCTGGACGTGGCAAAATACTACGCCTTCGGCATCTTCAAGGGGGAACCCCACCCTGTGCCCAAGACGCAACGCGCCAAGCACAACCCGCTGCAGCGCATAACCTACCTGTCCATAGTCTCGTTTCTGCTGCCTTTTCAGATGATTACAGGGCTCTTGTATTACTATTACAACGACTGGGCCGGCTGGGGACTGACCTGGAGCCTGGGCACCATGGCCTTCCTGCATACCCTGGGGGCCTTCCTCGTCCTGCAGTTCTTCATCGTCCATGTTTACATGACCACTACGGGACACACTGTCTTCGCCCATGTCGCCTCCATGATCAGCGGCTGGGAAGAAGTGGAAGACAAATCCTCTGTCCAGGAATGGGAAATGAAGAAACCCACAACAACGTAACACGCCGCGGAAAGAGACAATGCGGGGGATAATCTTTCAAGGAAAGGTTCTTCCCCCGCTACCCTTACCCATGGCAAATTGATTCACCGGGTCGCCCTGCTCTTCTACGAGCGAAGCGGCCCGGTTTTTTTGGGCGCATCGTGTACTTCACAAAAAAAAACCCACAAAACAGTGAACGTTTTGCGGGGGTGCAAGGGGTGGAAAGAAGGGGGCTCTCAAACACCCCCTTTTTTCCAGAAAAGACCTGCGTTCTTTTTCGCTACGCCACTTTGCGCAGGGGCAGCGGTTCAGGAGCAGCCATGAAGTCCTGGGAAGCCACAAGCTGCAACTCCCGGGTGCCGATGGCGTGGGTGATTTCAAAAATCTTATAAATGGTGGCGCCGGTGTGCGCCAATGCCTGGTCAACGCCTTCGCCTTTGAGCAGGTGGCCCAGAAAAAGGGCGCTCACTGCGTCGCCAGCGCCGTTGGGAGACGGTGAAAGAGGCAGCATGGGCGTATCCACCAGCCAGGCGCCATCCGCAGTAACGCCCAGCATCTCGATGCGTCCTTCCGGGGTTGCGTCGTGCTGCAGGCTGGTCACGAGCACAACTTTCGGCCCCATATCCAGCACCCGGCGCGCCCCCCGCAGGGCATCGTCGAGAGTCGCAACTTTCACGCCGGTAAGCAGTTCGAGCTCGAATTGGTTGGGCGTGATGACGTCCGCAGCGGGCACTGCGTTCTCGCGCATGAAATCAGGAATTTCGGGACGCACAAAGATTCCACGGCCAACATCGCCCATCACAGGGTCACAGGCATAGATGGCGTGGGGGTTGCGGGCCTTGATCTCTTCGCGTGCATGGAGAATGGCGTTCCCCAAAGAGGCGTCGCCCATGTAGCCGGAAAGCAGCGCATCGCAGTCATGCAGCGCGCCGCGCTCGATCATGCCCGAGATCAGGGTCAGAATATGATCAGGGGTAAACACATCTCCAGTCCAGGCGCCGTACCCAGTGTGGTTGGAAAATTGAACGGTCATCACCGGCCAGACCTCGAACCCCATGCGCTGCAGGGGCAGGACAGCTGCGGCGTTACCCACGTGGCCAAAGGCAACGTGTGACTGAATCGACAATACTGATTTCGGTTTGCTCGGGCTCACTTGTTTCTCCCACTTGGTTTGTGCACCAGCGGATAGTTGCAGGTGGCGCAGGTGTCAAGCCCATGCTTTTGCCTGCACAGAAGAAAAGGCCGGAACCGTGTGCGCGGCTCCGGCCTGTTAGAGGAGGAGGAATAAGGCGAAACGATGTTATACGCGCCACCACAGCATACGCAAAGAGTGGCGCTATATGGGAATGTCAGGGTTCTGGTACATGCATTGTTTCTGCATCACGTATTCCGCAACAACAGCATCTGAAGCAACGCTCCCGGTTTGCGCGGCATCGTAGGCGGCTTTATCCTTCCAGACGCGCATGTGAATCTGGTTTTCGCCCCCTGCTTGCACCACTTCGGTTTCAATATAGCTGCCGGGGTGGCGTTCTTCGGCTTCAGCATACAGCAGTGTTTCCATAGTGCGCCCCCTTGTGCCTTGGCTTCAGTTGCGTTTCAGGAGATAGGGCCAGCCCCGGACAAGGGCGACCAGGGCCGCCGCGCCCAGCAGCATGACGCTTGCCAAATGCAATATGTCGGTCAGCATCACCGTTGTGGGGTCAAAAAACAT
Source organism: Desulfovibrio biadhensis (assembly GCF_055388615.1). Lineage (NCBI taxonomy): Bacteria > Pseudomonadati > Thermodesulfobacteriota > Desulfovibrionia > Desulfovibrionales > Desulfovibrionaceae > Desulfovibrio > Desulfovibrio biadhensis. The sequence goes on along the minus strand of NZ_AP042477.1, from coordinate 2,326,821 downwards.
TTGCGGCAGATTTTTCAGCACCCGTACAATGCCGGTAACAACCACGCCCAGATAAAGAGCCGCGCGCAATTTGCCGGAAAAACTCACCTTCAGGCGTCTGCGCCACCGCCCTGCGTATTGTATGACGGCATAGGTCAGTAACCCCATGAACACAGCCGCAAAAATATAATGCAGGGTATGGGTCAGGTAAAAATCACCAGTCCACCCCAGCCCTGGCAGGCTGGTTACCCAGTATCTGTTGTAAATGGGCATCTGCCCGAAGCCCGTCAAGGCCAGAAGCAGGACTGTCACCTTCAGCGCGGGGGAATACCAGGCCGGCAGCAGCCTGGAGGCCGGAGCCGCATCGGAAAAATGCGCGGCTTGCATCGAGAGCGCGCCCCCGGATTTGCTAGCCGTTGTCATGGTCCCCTCCAATATTTTTGGAATCCTTTTTCATACCCTTCGCCAGGGTCAACAATCCTGCGCCGATGCCGGCCAATGGCCCCATCACCACTGCCCAGGTCAGGTTTTCCGCTGTCGCCATCTTGTTTTCCACGGGGGCAAGGTGCGGGCGTCCGTCTCCCTTTTCCACTGCCTTGTCCAGCAGATCAAAAGGTACGGGGGATACATAAAACGTGTTTGTGCCGCCGTTTTCATGCTCTCCGTAGACAAAACCGTTCATCTCTTTGGCCAGGGCATGGGCTTCCGCCAGGATTTCCTCACGGGGGCCAATCTTCTGCACATCCATGGGGCAGGCTTCAATGCAGGCAGGCGTTTCGCCCTTTGCTACACGCTGGTGGCAGCGGGTGCATTTATACATCACCCCGTTGCCGGCAAAATTGGGCAGTAGGTCCAGGTACAGGCCAACGCCTGTTTGACGCTGCGGGATGTGCCAGGGGCAGACCTTTTTGCACTTGGCGCCGCCAAGGCAAATATCCGAATTTATCTTCACAATACCGTTGGACTGCTTGTAGGCGGCGCCCCATGGGCACAAATCCGCACACGGGGGATTCTGGCAGTGCATGCATCGCCTGGGTATGTTCAGGTCGTAGTGCTCCCCGTTGTAGTCCACACTGGCGTTTTGCAAAAACAACCAATTGTAGGGTGTCAGTCTGTCCTCGACATCCTGCTTTTCCGACCAGTCCTGCGGCTTGGTGCGGTCAGTGGGGTACATGGTGGGGAGCGGCTTCACCACATCCTTGGGGTAGTACGCCGCGTTTGATTCATGACAGGCCTGCACGCATGCGCCACAGCCGATGCACTTGCTCAGGTCCAGCAGTGTGGCCAGTTCTCCATCGCCAAGGGGGTTGTCTGCCGCCTTTGCCGGTGCGGCGGGAAGCATGACATTTGCGCCGGCAGCGGCCCCGGTTGCTGCCAGGCCGGCGAGAAAGGCCCTGCGTGAGACGCCTGCGCCCTTTTTCCTGGCAGTTTCCACCTTCTTCCGTGCCATTTATCACTCCTTAGAAAATACAAATTAGGGCTAACGCCCTTGATATGAATTAATGACATAAAGACATTTTGACACATGTCAAGCATTTTTCCATGCCGCATTTTCCATAAGAGCTTCGAGTCCCTCTTGCTAGCAATCCAGTCTGAAATGTTGTAGGCAAAGGGTATTAAAAGGATCGAACAGCCTGATATTGACGCAAAGACAGAAAGACATTATGTATGGGTCATGCGCCAATAAAGGCGTCAATCATGCAACACCAAAGGCGGCAATATGGAAGGACTTCTGCCACTTCTCATCCTGGCCGTGGCCTACATCCTCTTTTTGAAGCTCGTTTTGCCAAAAATTGGCGGCGGAACGGGTGGATTTTCGGGCTGAGGCCCCCGCTCGAGCTGCAGTTGGCAGCCGAAGAATAAAAATGACAAACGCTGAGGCCTTATGCCTCCCAAGAGTCCGGTGTGCGCTTTTTTCACAACACGCCGGACTTTCAACATCTTAAGGGACGAGAGAGTTACGGAATGCTTGATACGAGCTATCTTGAAAAACTTGAGGCGTACTTCAAATCTGGCGATTTGGCCTTTGATTTCGAAAACGGAGACGAAGAACGGCGCTACGCCATTCTCGACTTTCTTGAAAAACTCATGGACGTAGCAGAAATTGCCGACGAACTGGCAACCAAGCTGATCTTCAAGGAAGGCTTCATGGAACAGCTTGCAGGCATTCCGGAAAATTCAGGAAACGGTTCGGGCAACGGGTCTGTAAACTGAAGAGAGCCGTTTACAGACGTTTAAGGCCCCCACGGAATGACTAAAAATGTCGAGGTGTAACGACATGCCAATGTATGAATACGAATGCAAAGCCTGTGGCAACGAGTTTGAAGAACTTGTTTTTGGTGAAAAAAATGATATTCCCTGCCCAAAATGCGGCAGTAACAATACCGCCCGTAAGGTTTCCGCTGCGTGTGTCCGCGGCAGCGGCGCCACTGCCGGCGGCATGAGCGGCCTTGGCCCCATGCCTTCCATGGGGGGTGGTTGTGGCGGCGGAGGTTTTTCCTGAGCAGGTTAACCCCGTCGCTCGAGTTTCGAGCACTAACGCCGCGAGCGCCCCGTGCCGACAGGTAATATGCCTGTTCGGCCGGGGCGCCCGGTCATCTGTAAGGACACCCGTGAAAACGCCAACCGGTTTCGAAGAATTTCGCAATTCCCTGCAGCTGGAAACACTGCAGGAAATGGCAGACAATTTTTTCAGCGCCAGAAGAATCATCGAGGAAGAGGTCGAGATGGTCTACGCGCATCTTCAGGACCTCCGCGCCCAGGAAGAACGCGCCCTTGACCGGCTGGCCCTGCTCCATGCACTGCTGCCGGACCAGGAGCACGTCCGACAGTTATACGACCTGTTGCTGCTGCCTACCGAAACCGCTGATTTTATGGCGCACATGCTCCAGGGGCGCACTCCCAGACTGCCCTTTCCCCTCCCCGGCGGGCTGCGCTGGAGCGCTCGTTTTTCCCGGCTCTTTGAACTGGCCTACACTTTTGCCTTCGATGCCTGCGACACCTATATGCACGGGCGCTACAAACATAACCCCCGCACCGGATCGCGCTCGCTTACGCTGCATTACAGAGGTTTCCATACGTGGTGCAACGCCATGAACCGGCGCATAACCCAGATCAACACCTCTCAGGAACCTTCCCAGGTCTTGCTGTATGCCCGCTCCCTGCAGGAAAACGACAACGCGCAAAACGCCAGTGGCGCTCCCTTGAATAATTTTTCCGCCAACATCGACAATTCCCTGAAAATTCCGTTATTGGAATGCGATGGCCTGGGCCTTGTTCCAATGCCTGAGCTGCCATCCCCGGTCAGGGCCGGCAGGATCATACGCGATTTTGCCAAGATGCTGGTTTCCAAGGACAAGCACAATGGCAATCGCCTGCGAGAAACCATAGCAAGACTCAACGCAGCGCGGGACACATCAATTTCCCGCCTGGAAGACAGGTGACGATCATGAGCACAGATAAAAAAGAGACATTACAACATATTGACAAAGACAGTCTGGCAACGCTGGTCCTTTCTCTGAAATACGCCAGCCCGGAAGCCCGCCACGAGGACCGCTGGCTGGCGCGCAAGGTCAACTTCTGGCGCGATATTTTCCCCCCGGGATTCTACGAGCGTCTTGAAGGAAAAACCAAAGGCGCTCGCCTTGTTAAGGACTATCAGGTAGAGGAACTCATCCCCCCCTATGACCAGCGCAATATCCTTGATATCCGCACAAGACATTTTCGCGAGATGCATGTGGCGGGGCGTGTGGTGCCGCCTCTTACAGGTCGCTTTTACCCCAGGCGGCAGATCAGCGGCGAGCCTGGCATTCCGCCCGATGACGCCCGCCCCTTTCGTTTGCTGACATGGGACGAAGAAAAAAAACACGCCACAGCGGACTGCAACCACCCCTTGGCGCTGCCCGGGGCAAACGGCCTGCGGTTCGAGGCCGAAGTGTTGGAAGTGGCGCCCAAAGTATCCGATACCGGGGGGCAATGCTATCTTTGGTCGGAGCAAATTGCTGACTTCGGCCCGGGCATGCAGTGTCGCCACCAGGGGCAACCGACCAACTTTTACGAGAACTACCCCCTTGAGCGCATGGACAATGGCGCCGACACGGAATTCTACAAGGAAGCCCGCCTGATAAACCACGTTGACGCCCAGGCCTCGGAGCTCATCGCCGCGGAGTACGCGCAGTTTCTCAAGCCTGGCATGCGTGTGCTGGACCTGATGAGCAGCCTGTATTCTCACCTGCCCCAGAGCCAGGATGACAGCAAGGACATGGGGCTCCATGTTACGGGCCTTGGGCTCAATGCCGAAGAGCTCGATGCCAACCCCTTTCTCAACGAAAGGGTTGTGCAAGATCTGAACGCCACGCCAACCCTGCCCTTTGCGGATCAAAGCATGGACCTGGCCCTGTGCTCACTTTCCGTGGAATATCTGCAGGATCCGCTGGCCGTTTTTGCGGAAACCTCCCGCGTATTGCGGCCAGGAGGCAGCTTTCTGCTCAGCTTTTCCGACCGCTGGTTCCCCACAAAGGTTGCCCAATGCTGGCCGGACCTGCACCCCTTCGAGCGCATGGGGCTGGTGCTGGACTGGCTCATGCAAAGCGGCTTCACCGACCTTTGGACACTGTCCATCCGCAACTGGTGGCGCCCCTGTGATGATCCGTACTTCTGGCAGATCAGGGCAAACGATCCCGTCTTTCTCGTAGGGGGGCGCAGACCGTGAGTGCTGAGTCGCCCTCCCTGCCGCCACGGCAACTACCCGAAGGGGTCGCCATCCGGCCGTTTCGTCCTGAAGATGTCCCCGCCCTGGAAGACATCCTGCGGCTGAACGGCCAGCTTGACTACCCCGAAGTAGAAGGGGGGGCGGCCATGCAGCGCTTTGCCCGTTACCCCGGCAATGTGTTTCTGGTGGCCACACAGGATGCGGCCCCCGTGGGCATGATCCGCGCTGTCTACGACGGGGCGCGCGCCATCATCCACATGCTCAGCATACACCCGGAACAGCAACGCCGCGGCATCGGCACGGTCCTGGCGTTGGACGCCATCACGCAGCTGAAAATGCTGGGCGCCCCAACGGTGAGCGCCACCGTCGCCAGTGGCGGCCGCGAGTTCTGGCCGAAGTTGGGATTCACCCCCTTGCCGGCGCAAGTTTTCCTCATGCAGGAATAGACGGCTCATGAAACGGGAGCAGAGCACCCTCAAAGAGGGATTCACCACGGGTTCGGCCGCGGCAGCCGCGGCCAAGGCGGCCGTCCTCGCCGTGTTGCAGCATGCGCCTGCGACAAGCGTGGAAATCCCCCTGCCCTCGCCCCATGGGTTCATCGGACGGCTATGCGTGCCCCTGGCGTCCGCAACCTTGCAATCGCAAACAGCAGCCCGTGCCTCTGTCATCAAAGACGGGGGCGACGACCCCGACGCCACCCACGGCGCGTCCATCTGTTGCAGCGTAGTGCTGCACCCCGACATATCGGGGGGGGCTCCGAAAAAAACGGTTCGGGTGCGGATAGAAGGCGGACAGGGCATAGGGCGCGTGACCCTGCCGGGCTTGCCCATGCCTCCGGGATTCGCGGCCATAAACCCCATGCCGCGCAGGCAGATAGCCCTGGCCGTGGCCGAAGGGCTTGCAACCGGGGAAGGCAAAGACGCCTCCAGCCGCAACGTTGAAAGTGTGGATGTTCTTGTGGAGATACCGGCCGGCGCCATGTTGGCCCGCAAGACCATGAACGCCCGGTTGGGCATTGTGGGCGGCCTTTCCGTGCTGGGCACCAGCGGCATAGTCAAACCTTTCAGCCACGCGTCATGGCGTGCAACAGTGGAAAGCGGCCTGGACGTGGCCAAGGCCGCCGGCCTGAATACCGTCTGTCTCTGCACAGGGCGCCGCAGCGAGGCATTGGCCCAAAAGGAAATGCCCCATCTTCCAGAGCAGGCCTTTGTACAAATGGCGGATTTATTCTCCCACGCGTTGCACCATGCCGCCAGCCGCGGCTTTGCGCGTATCATCGTCTCTTGCTACGGGGGCAAGCTGGCAAAAATGGCTCAGGGCATGGAACATACCCATGCCGACAGCGGCAGGTTGGACTTTGCCTCCCTGGCCGCGCTTTGCCACACACTTGGTATGCATGCCGCCGCTGTGGAGGGCGTACGCCAGGCCGTCACCGCGCGCAGGGTCTTTGATCTGGCCCGGGACGCTGAAAAAGAGGTGCCCCTTGCCCGAGAACTGGCGCAGGATGCGCTCCGCCACGCTTATAAGCATTTGGATGCCGACGCAGCATTGGAGCTGCTGGCATTTGATGCTGATGACAGACTGCTGGTCCATGCCGTTCGCTGACTTTTTTTGCACATCACCCTGCTCTCTCCGCCACATATAGCCCAAATTGCGCTTTCCCCCGCGCAAAACGACCATTTTCTCTCCCCTTCTGCCATTCACCTGCCGATTTTATACCGTTTACCCAAAAATACCTGTTCGCCATGTTTCATTCTTATTATATGGTGGCAGTAATTTCCTTTTCGATATCACCATTCCGCTCATGCGCGGCGCAAATCCTGGCAGGGAGCGCCCCATGTTCAAACGCGTTTACGGAGGAGGCACAATGAGTTCGGACAAGATAGTCAGCATGATGGACGAAAAAAGACACTTCGAGCCCCCCATGGCCGGCAGGGATAAGGCCTGGGTTAAGAGCATCGAGGAATACCAGGAGCACTACAAACGCTCCATGGAAGACCCGGAAGGATTCTGGCTGGACCGCACCAACGAACTGCTGACCTGGCATACCCAACCCCAAAAGGTCCTTGAGTGGGACTTTGACAAACCAGAAATCAAATGGTTCGAGGGCGGCACGCTGAATGTCAGCTACAACTGCCTGGACCGCCATCTGGCAGAGGGACGCCGCAACAAGGCCGCCATCATCTGGCAGGGTGAGAAGGAAGACGCGGTCAAGGTGTACACCTACCAGATGCTGCACACCGAGGTTTGCCGCTTTGCCAATGTGCTGAAAAAAATGGGCGTCAAACGCGGCGACCGCGTCAGCATTTACCTGCCCATGGTCCCGGAACTGGTGGTGGCCATGCTGGCCTGTGCGCGGATAGGCGCGCCCCATTCCATCGTATTCGCGGGATTTTCCGCCAACAGCCTGCGCGACCGCATCCAGGACTGCGAAGCAAAGGTGGTCATCTCGGGTAACGGCGTGAACCGCGCCGGCAAGGTCATCCCCCTGAAGACCAATGCAGACGAAGCCCTCAAGGAATGCCCCACGGTTTCCAAAGTCATAGTTGTTGATTCAGCATCCCTCGACGTTACCATGAAAGACGGGCGCGATGTCTGGTGGCATGAGGAAATGGCCGCCGAGGACATTTCCGACGTGTGTGAGCCCGAACTCATGGACGCCGAAGACCCCTTGTTCATTCTCTACACCAGTGGCAGCACGGGCAAACCCAAGGGGGTTTTCCACACCACCGGCGGCTACCTGACCTATGTCGCCCACACCACACAATGGGTTTTCGACCTGCATGACGATGACGTGCACTGGTGCACCGCCGACATCGGCTGGGTCACGGGGCACAGTTACATCGTTTACGGTCCGCTGGCGCTGGGCGCCACATCCCTGATGTTCGAAGGCGTTCCCACCTACCCGGGCCCAGACCGTTTCTGGAAAATTTGTGAAAAATTCAAGGTCAATATCTTTTACACCGCGCCCACCGTCATCCGCGCTCTGATGCGCGAAGGCGTGAAGTGGACCGAGAAATACAAGCTTGAGAGCCTGCGTGTGCTGGGTTCCGTTGGCGAACCAATCAACCCGGAAGCCTGGATGTGGTATCACGACAACATCGGCAAGGGGAGTTTGCCCATCGTGGATACCTGGTGGCAAACGGAAACGGGGGGCATTGTTATTTCCGCCCTGCCGTATGCAACGACGCTCGTTCCCGGCTCCGCCACCCTCCCCCTGCCTGGCATTGACGCCGCCATCGTTGACCGGGAAGGCAAGGAAGCCGGAGAGAACGAAGGCGGTTTCCTGGTTATTCGCAAGCCCTGGCCCGGCATGTTGCGCGGGGTATGGGGCAACCAGGAGCGTTTCAAACAGCAATACTTTCAGGGATTTCCCGGCACATACGAATCGGGTGACGGCGCCAGAAGGGATGCCGAAGGCTACTTCTGGATCATGGGCCGCGTGGACGACGTGGTCAATGTTTCGGGCCACCGCATGGGCACAGCCGAAATCGAATCCGCCTTGGTCGCGCACCCTGCCGTTGCCGAGGCTGCGGTCGTCGGCATGCCCCATGACGTCAAGGGCCAGGCCATCTACGCTTACATAACCCTGAGCTCGGACTTCGAGGAAAGCGAGGAGCTGCTCAAGGAACTGCGCGTCCATGTGCGCAAGGAGATCGGCCCCATTGCTTCGCCCGACGTTGTACAGTTTGCCCCCGGCCTGCCAAAAACACGATCCGGTAAAATCATGCGCCGCATCTTGCGCAAGATCGCTTCCGGCGATACCGGCAACCTTGGCGACACCTCCACCCTGGCCGACCCCGGCGTGGTCAGCGACCTCATCGACGGCTGGCGGGAGATCATGGGCAAATAACAGCCAGCAATACCCACCGCAGCGCGGGAGTAGAAAACCTACCCTCGCCATGAGCGGTCGAAATGCACAGTTGAATGGCGGCTCCCTTTGGGGGCCGCCATTTGCTTTTCCACTTTCTCCGTTTACCGAAAAGAGCATGCATTGCTCTTCTCTCCTTTGATAGAAACCAAATGTAGGCAGGGGCAACAAAGCACATGGCGCATGAAGCAATGCGCACGTGACTTCGCTGCAGCAATTTCGCACAGGGCGAAGCAGGGACATCCCCGGCAGCATGACATTCATTCACGAGGAGGAATCAGCAATGCAAAACAAGATGCAAGAATACTGGCGTAAAAATGTACGCTACATGGTCATCCTGCTTTCTATCTGGGCAATTGTATCCTATGTATTCGGAATATTTCTCGTACAACCCCTTAATGAAATAAAACTTGGTGGCTTTCCGCTTGGATTCTGGTTCTCCCAACAGGGCTCCATCTACGTCTTTGTTGTTCTTATTTTCGCATACTTTATCCTGATGCGTAAGCTCGACAAAGAATATGACGTGGACGAATAGACAGCGCCTGCAACACTGCATCAAATTTACAGGGAGAATACAATGTCCATAACTACCTGGACCTATATAATGGTCGGATTGACCTTCGGCATTTATCTGACAATCGCCTGGATGTCCCGGGTGAAAGACACCAAAGGTTTTTACGTTGCCGGCGGCGGTGTGCCCCCTCTGGCAAACGGCATGGCCACGGCGGCGGACTGGATGAGCGCAGCCTCGTTCATCTCCATGGCCGGCCTGATTTCCTTCATGGGCTACTCGGGCTGCATCTACCTTATGGGGTGGACCGGCGGCTACGTGCTCCTGGCCCTGATGCTGGCGCCCTACCTGCGTAAATTCGGCAAATTCACCGTTCCGGACTTTGTCGGGGATCGCTACTATTCCAATTCCGCACGCATCGTGGCCCTGATTTGCGCAATTTTTGTTTCCCTGACCTACGTGGCGGGGCAGATGCGCGGTGTTGGCATTGTTTTCAGCCGCTTTCTCGAAGTTGACGTGAACACTGGCGTGTTCATCGGCATGGCCATCGTGTTTTTCTACGCCGGCCTGGGCGGTATGAAGGGCATCACCTGGACACAGGTCGCCCAATACGTCACGCTGATCATCGCCTTCATCATCCCGGCGGTGGCCATATCCATGAAAATTACAGGCAATCCCCTGCCGCAAATGGGGTTTGGCGGCACCATCATTTCGGGTCCGGATGCCGGCAAACATCTTTTGGATACGCTGAACCACATAAGTACGGACCTTGGATTTTCGGAGTACACGTCGGCATTTGGAAAGGGTGACCGCTCCATGCTCGATGTCTTTTCCATCACCTTTGCCCTGATGGTCGGCACCGCTGGCCTGCCCCACGTCATCATCCGGTTCTACACGGTGCCTTCGGTGCGCGCGGCCAGGCTTTCTGCGGGATACGCCCTGTTGTTCATCGCCATCCTGTATACGACAGCGCCTGCCATCGCCAGCTTTGCTCGCTACAACATGATTAATTCATTAAATAATGTTTCGTACGAACAAGCGCCCTCCTGGTTCCAGAACTGGGAGCAGACCGGACTCATCGCCTGGATGGACAAGAACAACGACGGCATCATCGAGTACCGCGCCGGCTCGGCCTTTGACGGCAAGCCTGTATTTTCTGATGAAGTGGGGCAATACGGGCAGCGCATGCTGACAAACACGCCCACCAGTTCGCCCAATGAACTTTACGTGGACCGCGACATCATGGTGCTGGCCAATCCGGAAATTGCCGATCTGCCGGCCTGGGTTATCGCACTGGTCGCTGCGGGCGGACTTGCCGCCGCGCTGTCCACGGCTTCGGGACTGCTTCTGGTTATTGCCTCCAGTATTTCCCACGACCTTTATTACCGCATCATCAACCGGCAGGCCTCGGAAAAACAGCGTCTCATGCTGGGGCGCGTGATGATCGGCGTGGCTGTCGTCATCGCCGGCTACTTCGGCATCAATCCCCCCGGCTTTGTTGCACAGGTGGTTGCCTTTGCCTTTGGACTCGGCGCTTCCTCCTTCTTCCCGGTCATCGTATTGGGGATTTTCTGGAAGCGCGCCAACCGGCAGGGCGCCATCGCAGGGATGATTTGCGGCATCAGCTTCACCATGTTCTATATCATCCATACGACGCCGGCCTTTATGGGCGCCGACCCATGGTTCCTGGGCATCAGCCCGCAAGGTATCGGCACCGTGGGTATGCTTATCAACTTCATCGTGACCGTGCTGGTTTCGCTTATGACAGCGCCCCCGCCTGAAGAAATTCAGGAACTCGTTGAATCGGTCCGCATTCCCAGGGGCGCCGGCGCGGCCATAGACCATTAAGCATGACGGCAGGAGTGCACGCTGTGAGGGAAGCCCCGGAAAAGGGGCTTCCCCCTCGCGCTCCTTCTTGCAAACGTATAGTGGTATTCAGGTAAGCGCTCGTCCACTTTACAGGGGATCACCATGCCAGAACACGACCCCAGCCTGCTCGACCCGGAGATGGTCCTCGATTTTCTCGAGAACACGCTGCCTTTCAGCGAACTCGAAGATGGAGAGCGACGGCAACTGGCCAAAAGCTGCTGTATCGACTTTCAGCCTAAAGGCACCCTGCTTTTCGAGCAGGGCGTCACCCAGGTAAAAAGCCTGCTTCTGATCCAAAAAGGCGGGGTGCGCCTTTTCAGCAAAGACGACCAGGGGCGCGAAATTCTGGAGGACTACCGCGGAGAAGGCGATTCCCTTGGCGGCCTTGCCATGTTGCAGGGGGGTATTGCCAAGTTCAATGCCGAAACCGTGGAGGATACGTTTCTTTTCCGGCTCGACTGTCGCATTTTTGGGCAGCTGGTGGAAAAGCGCCCCTTGCTGGCGCAGTATTATTCCAAGGGACTTTCGGAGCAATACGTTTCCAAGGCTTTTGATTCCCTGCGCTCCCGGAAGGAGATTTTGCCGGAAGCGGGCGGCCTTTACCTCTTCCGCTCTCAAGTGGGTGACATCATTCACCGGGAACCGGTTACCGCACCCATGGGTAAGACCATTCAGGAAGCGGCGCAGCTCATGGTCCGCCACGGTGTGGGGTCCTTATTGATCACAGACCCTTCCGACGAAATCCTGGGGATCGTCACGGACAAGGACCTGCGCAAGACCATTTCCGTGGGCATGGACTTTAACGCGCCCATCGAAACGGTCATGAACTCCCCCGTCATTTCTGTGGAGCACAAGGACCTGTGCTTCGACGCCCTGTTGCAGATGATGACCCGCAACATCCACCACCTGGCCGTGATGCGGGAGCAAAAAGTCGTGGGCATGATCACCTCCCACGACATCATGGTGATGCAGGGAAAATCCCCCATGTCCCTGTTTCGCGAAATCATCGGCCAGCGGAGCTTTGAAGGGGTTTACCCTTTGAGCGAGCGCATTCCACACGTGGTGCGCACCCTGGTGGAGGAAGGGGCAAAAGCCGGCAACATCGCGCGCATGATCACAGTCATAAACGACATGATCGTGAACAAGATTCTGGGATTGTTAATGGAGCAGCTTGGCCCGCCCCCTGTCCCGTTCTGCTGGTTGCTTTTGGGCAGCGAAGGCCGCAAGGAACAGACGTTTTTCACGGATCAGGACAATGCGCTTGTATTCAAGGACCCGCGTGACGAAATCATCCAGCGTGCAGCAGAAGTGTATTTTCAGGCTTTTGCAGAGCGAGCCATCGAGCACCTGGTGCAGTGCGGCATACCCCGCTGTCCCGGGGACATCATGGCTTCCAACCCCAAATGGCGGCAGCCGTACATGGTCTGGCGCGATTATTTCGAGCGCTGGATCGCCGTGAACACCCCCGAAGAAGTGATGCACGCGGCCATCTTTTTCGATTTCCGCCCCGTTTTTGGTGAAAGCGGATTTGCCGATGAACTGCGCAACCACGTGGCCGCCCATGCAGCACGGCAGGATGTTTTTCTCAGGTATCTGGCGGCCAATTGCCTGGAAAGCCGCCCTCCGTTGTCGTTTTTCCGCAATTTCATTGTGGAGAAAGACGGCGAGCACAAGAACCGACTGGACATTAAAAAGCGCGGCATAGCACCCCTTGTGGACTTCGCCCGGGTCATGGCCCTGAAATGCGGCATACGGGAGACCAACACCCAAAGCCGGCTCGAACTGCTGCACGAAGCCGGGCACATCCCCCCCGACATATATACCGGCGCGCGAGACGCCTATGAGTTTCTACTGCAACTCAGGCTGGTGCATCAGCTGGAAAGTGTGGAAGGGGGCGAATCTCCCAACAATCACATAGATCCCAGAAAACTCTCCGAACTGGAGAAAAAGACGCTCAAGGAAGCATTCGCCCTTATCGGGAATGTGCAGTCTTTTCTCAAAGACCTGTTCAGACTGAACATAGCATGAAACGGAGACAACCGTGACCGGATACGCCACAGCCTTGGCGCCGCCCTATGCTTTGGAATCCATTATCGCCAGGCTTTTCAACGCCAGGCCCCAAAATCCACTGCTGGCCGGGGTGCACGGGCATTTTGAACAGCTGGACCAAAACCGCCCCTTGGAGGAATACGAATTTGTCGTACTGGATACGGAACTGACTGGCCTGAACGCGAAACGCGACGAGATCGTATCCATTGGGGCGGTGCGCATTCGTGACCTGGCCATTGCCCCGTCAGAGCAATTCTACTCCCTGGTTGAGCCCAGGATTCCCCTGCCCAAAAAATCCACCCTGATACACCGCATCACCCCCGAACAGGTAAAAGGGCGTCCACGCTTGCGGCAGGTGCTGCCCGAATTGGTGGATTTTATCGGCAACGCCTTCATTGTAGGGCACTACGTCGGGCTGGACATTTCTTTCCTGAACCGCGCCAGTAAAGACATTCTGGGCAACAGGCTGGTAACGCCCTGCATAGATACCATGCGCCTGGCCCAGGTGTATCAGGAAGCGCTGTTCGAAAGCTATTACGACCGCTACGAGAAACACATTTCCTATAATTTGAGGGACCTGTCCAAGTATTGGGGATTGCCGCTGTTTCCACAGCACAATGCGCTGCAAGATGCGTTGCAGACAGCCTACCTCTTCCTTTTTCTCGTGAAAAAGCTAAAAGTATTCGGCGTACACACCCTGCGGCAATTATACATGGCAGGGCGCAGCTGGCGCTGGTATTTTTAGGTCTCCTCAGCAATCATACTATTCAAGGGCTATTTATGAAGGGCTACTTTATTCTTCTCTGCATTCTGTACCTCGCCTCCGTGGTCATCAGCATCTGGAGCCTCACCAACCCGCTGCACATACTCGTTGCACTGAAAAACGCGCTTGATATCGCAATGTTCACACTCTGCATCATGGGCGCATACGGCCTTGCCTTCAAACGCAAACTGTGGGACCCCGTGCGCTGGCGCATGATTTTTCAGGGCACCTTGATCCTGGGCGTATTCTCTGTTGTGCTCATCGGCTACGGAGAGCGTTTTGGCGTGCCCAGCCCGGCCGGCGCCCCCAGCCTGTTGCAACTCGGGCTTGTTTTTCTGCCGTATCTGCTCTTTGCCATACCCGTCGTTCTTTACGAGAGGGCACTGAAGAACGACTTCACGGAAGAGCCCCCTCCAAAAGGGCTTTGATCCCTACCTGCGAGGAATACCATGCAAAGCAAAAACATCCTGATACGTCGGGGCGACGTCGCAATGATTATCGTCGATATGCAGGAGCGATTGCTGTCCCACATAGACGGACATGAGCGCATACTCGCCAATTGCATAAAGCTGGCGCGCTTTGCCAACATCATGGACATGCCCGTGATTGTTTGCGAACAGACGAAGCTGGGGCCCACCGTGGCGCCCTTGCGTGATGCGCTGGAAGAAAAAAAGGCCGATTTCTCTCCCGTTGCAAAGGACAGCTTTAGCTGCTTCGGTTCACTGGCCTTCATGGACACGCTGGAATCTCTAAATATTTCCGCACTGTTGCTGGCCGGCATTGAAAGCCATGTCTGCATATTGCAAACTGCGTTGCACGCCCTGGCGCACAGCACCAGCAAGTGCGACGTGCATGTGGTGGCCGATGCAACCGGCTCCCGCGCCCCCGAGGATAAAGAATTTGCCCTTGCCCGGTTGCGGCACGGTGGCGTCACCGTCACCAGCACGGAAGCCGCCATCTTTGAAATCATGGGCACTGCGGCGTGCGAGGAGTTCAAACAGGTCCTGGCCCTGGTGAAATGATGCAGGAGACGAAACACCGCTGCGAATGGGCGCACCGCTCCCCGGAGGAAATCCTCTACCATGACACGGAATGGGGCGTTCCCGTTCACGACGAATCCAGGCACTTTGAGTTTCTTGTACTCGAATCTTCCCAGGCAGGTCTTTCCTGGCTGACCATCCTGCGCAAACGCGCAGGCTACAGAAACTCCTTTGCCAGCTTTGATCCTGCGACAGTGGCGACCTATACGCCGGAAGACGTGGAGCGCCTGCTGCAAGACGCTTCCATAATACGCAACCGCAAAAAGATCGAAGCCGCCATCAATAACGCCCGGGCCTTTTTGCGCGTGCAGGAGGAATACGGCAGCTTTGACGCCTACATCTGGGATTTTACAGGAGGGGCCCCCATTCAGAATGCCTGGCGAAGCCTTCAGGAGATACCACCCCAGACCCCCCTTTCCGTAGCGCTTGCCAAGGACTTAAAACGCCGCGGCTTCGCCTTTCTTGGCCCCACCACGGTGTACGCCCACATGCAGGCAATTGGGGTGGTCAACGACCATGTGGTGTCCTGCTTCAGGTACGAGGAAATAAAACGCCTGGGGTAGATTTTGGAAGGGACGCCAGCCCACCTGTGCGCGGCGGGCTGGCGTACGGCATGTGGGAGGTTATTTCTTTACCAGCATACGCCCTTTGAGATAGGCGCCCTGGCTTGAGGAGTGAGCCATGGAAGCGTACTGCGCCAGAATACTGTTGCTTTCCACAACTTCCATTTTCGGGGCATTGGCCCTGCGAGTTTCGATTTCTTCCTTTGTAAGATCCACGTCCAGACTCTTTTTGGCCAGATTGAAGCGGATGGTATCGCCATCCTGCACCAGCCCGATGACGCCGCCGGCAGCGGCTTCCGGCGCCACATGGCCGATGGCCAGCCCTTTGGAGGCGCCGGAATAACGGCCGTCGGTGATGACGGCGACCTTGGTATCCAGCCCCAGACCGTAGAGTGCGCCGGTGACGCCCAGCATCTCACGCATGCCCGGACCACCCTGCGGACCCTCGTAACGAACTATCAGCGCCATTTTTTCAAATTCCTCGTCCTTGATCGACCAGAGGTATTCGATGGCCTCTTCCTCGCTCTCCGTCACCTTTGCAGGGGCTTCGAATTCATACATGTGCTTGTGCACGCCGCTGGCTTTCACCACACACCCTTCTTCCGCCAGGTTGCCATAGAGCACAGCCAGGCCGCCGTCGGGCTTGAAGGGCGCATCCAGGGTAGAAAGCACGCGCTTGTCCTGCGTGCCGGAAACATTCTTCAGATTTTCACCCAGGGTCTGCGAAGTGACGGTCATCACATCCAGGTTCAAAAGAGGCTCCAGTTCCTTGAACAGAGCAGGAATGCCGCCTGCCGTGTGCAGGTCCTGGATGTTCATTTCGCCGCAAGGTTGCAGGTTGGTGAGGTAGGGGGTCTCCCTGCTCATGCGGTCGATATCATCCAGGGTGAAGTCAATGTCGCGCTCCTTGGCAATGGCCAGGAAGTGCAGCACCGCGTTGGTGGAGCCGCCCACGGAAAGCACAACGCGCATGGCGTTTTCCAGGGACTGTTTGGTGATGATCTGTGAAGGGGTAATGCCCTTTTCCAGAAGAGTCATGATCTGCTTGCCCGTCTCGTAAGCGACCTTGGGGCGGTCGTCGCTGACGGCCAGCACGGTGCTGGTGCCGGGAAGAATCATGCCCATGGATTCAGTGGCGACACACATGGTATTGGCAGTGGCCATGTGCGAGCAAGAGCCAACACCTGGGCAAACACTCTTTTCAAATTCCATAAGGTCTTCTTCGGTCATTTCTCCGCGACGATACTTGCCGCCGACCTCATAGGCGTCACCGCTGCAAAGGTTGGTTTTTCCTTTGTACTTACCGGCTTCCATGGGGCCGCCATTGACCATGATGGCTGGAATATCACACCGCAGGGCGGCCATAAGCATGCCTGGTACAATCTTGTCGCAGGAGCCGACGAGAACCATGGCGTCGAAGGCATGCGCCTGAATCATGATTTCAATGGTGGATGCAATGAAGTCGCGGCTGGGCAGAGAATAACGCATGCCGCCATGCACCATGGCAATACCGTCGCACACGCAGATGGTGTTGAACTCTGCAGACATGCCGCCTTCGTCAGCAATTCCCTTTCTGACCTGATCTGCCAATGGACGTAGATGGGCATGACCGGGAACGATATCGCTCCAGGAGTTTACAACAGCAATTTTGGGGCGAGCGATCTCCTCGGTGGTAAAGCCGCTTGCCCGTAGCAAGGCTCTGTGCGCCGTCCTATCCGGACCGGCAAAAACGAAATCGCTTCTCTTTTTCATGTGATCCTTGGACATGAGACTCTCCCTTTGGTGAATCGTTATTTGTGAAACACGGTTCCACATTGTGAAACGCTAATAGTCTAGGATTCTGCCTCTTTTGTGTCAACACATTTTTAAAAATAACGCTGCCACTCCAAAAATACTCTTAACATTTTAATCATATTGCATTTTCTAATTTCCCTACAAAAATCATCGAACCTGTTGACAGCAAACCGCTCCTTGGGTAGTTTCCAAATAACGGACTACGGTTTCATTATGTGAAACACACTCAACCAAGGGGGAAACAGATATGTCAATCGGAGTCATCGACAAGGCCGCAGCGCTGATGCGCTATTTATCCAAGTGCTCTACGCCGCAGAAAACCACGGCGATAGCTGCTGCCCTTGATCAACCCAAGGCGACTGTTTCCCGCTTGTTGTCGTCACTGGCAGAGCACGACCTAGTCATAAAAGACCAGAACGGACTCTACAGACTGGGGCCCACGTCATTGCTCTGGGCCGCAGCCTACAAAGCGCAACGCAGCTTCATCGAGGTCTGTAAACCCTACATGCTGCAGATAATGGAATCCGTGAAAGAGACCGTGCATTTGTTTTCTTACGATCAGCGGAAGCTGCACTACGTGGAGCGCGTGGAGGCCGTGCATCCACTGGTGACACGCTTTGGTCTGAGTGATGTGCCCAAAATGCACTGCACCGGCGGCGGTAAAGCCGTGCTCATGGCGTTGCCACCTGAAGAACTGGACGCAGTTCTGGCAGCGCCCCTGCCGCAAATGACGGAGCGGACCATCACGGATTCCGAGTTCCTGCGCAAGCAGTTGGAACTTTTTCGAGTGCAAGGTTTTTCCGAAGAAGTGGGCGAGCATGAAGACGGCATTCGCTGTGTCGGCGTGCCGCTTCTTTCCGGAGGATACCCGGTCGGCGCCATCAGCATCGCCATGGCGAGTTACCGTTGTGACGATGCCCAGGCGCGCAAATCCGGCCAGCTCCTTGTCGAGTTTGGGAGAACCATTTCCCAACGCATCGGCTAAGGGCTTGCAGGAAGCAGAGAACAGTTTAACGAGAGGAGAGTAGGAACATGTTTGGTAAAAAGGTCATGGTAGTAACCCTGTCGATGTTGCTGGTCATCGCCCTTTGTGGTGCAGCATCGGCTACAACCCTTCGCATTGCTCACGGCGCTCCTGAAAAGGCCGCCATCCAATCCGGTTTCGTAAAGTTCAAGGAAGTACTTGAAAAGGAAACCAACGGCGACATCGAAGTACAGATCTTCAACAATGGTCAGCTCGGTCAGGACAGGGAGCTCGCAGAAGCCTGCCAGATGGGCAACGTGGACATCGTCGGCATCACCACGTCGAACTTCTCTTCCTTCGCACCTGAATTCTACCTTCTGGACCTGCCCTTTTCCTTCCCCAACCACGAGGTGGTCTACAAGGTTCTGGACGGCGAATTCGGCGATTTCCTGGAAAAGCGCCTGACCCCCAAGAACCTGAAGCTGCTCGTTTTCATGGAAAACGGCTTCCGTCAACTCAGCAACTCCCAACATAAAGTAGCTACACCCGCCGACCTGGAAGGCCTGAAGATCCGCGTCATGGGCAACCCCATCCACATTGCTGCCTGGAAGGCGCTTGGCGCCAACCCTGCGCCCCTTTCCTTTGGCGAGCTGTTCACCGCGCTGCAGCAGGGCGCCTTCGACGGCCAGGAAAACGGCTGGGAACTCACTGTCACCAACCGTTTCTACGAAGTGCAGGACTACTACACCCAGACCAACTACCTCTACGGCGCCTACATCTTCATGATGAACCAGGAGACCTTTGATTCCTTCTCCCCCGAGGAACAAGAGGCCATCGTGAAGGCAGCCAAGGCAGCCCAGGATTACGAGCGCAGCGTTGCCCGTGAAAACGACGCCAAGGCCAAGGCAATAATCGAGAAAGAACACGAAATCGTTGTTCCCTCCGCCGACGCCATGGCCAAGTTCCGCGAACTCAGCAGCGGCGCTGCCGAAACCGAGGCTCTGAAGCACATCAGCCAGGAAGATCTGGACTACTTCAAAGAGTGCATCTCCAAAGCCGAAGGCAAATAAACGTAATCCCATTACATATTCGCATCCGGACGTCTTCGTGAACGGAAAGCCCCCCTTCTGTCGCAAAGTTTGATGTTCCGGATGCGCCTATGCAAAGGCGGGGAGGCCTGGTCCTCCCCGCCACTCTACCGGAGTGAGCGACTATGAGCCGAATACTGTCCTACCTGGACAATCACCTTGAAGAAGTCCTGCTGGTCCTGACCTTTGCTATCATGAGCAGCTTCATCGTCCTGCAAGTCTTCATGCGTTACGTCCTCAACAATTCTCTTTCATGGTCAGAGGAAATGGCCCGCTACCTGTTCATCTGGCTGACCTATCTGGGTATCAGCTACGGGGTCAGAAAGGACAAGCATATCCGCGTTACCGCCATAAGTCTGGTGCTGAACGAACGCCTCAACAAGGCCTGCCTGATTTTCAGCAACATTGTCTTTCTCGCCTTCTCCACCATCGTCACCTATGTGGCCTGGGGCGTTGCGCTGAAAACCATGAAATACGGTCAGATATCCTCGTCGTTGGGCGTGCCCATGTATCTCATCTATTTTTCGGTTCCTGTTGGATACGGCCTGACAAGTTTCCGTCTGGTGCAAAGCATCCTCAAGCAGTTCAAGACCAAAGACGGCGTTCTCAACCAGGACGATCTCCAACTCTAGGGTAAGGAAGGGATTTTTTCATGACTACGCTCGTTTTATTCGGATCGTTCGCACTTTGCCTGATCCTCCAGGTCCCCATCGGCATTGCCCTCGGCGCCAGCACGCTTGTCACCATTTTCACCACAGGCGCCGTGCGCATAGATTATCTGGCGCAAAACCTCGTCACCTCCATGGACTCGTTTCCGCTCATGGCCGTGCCCTTCTTTATTCTGGCCGGTGAAATCATGGGCGCAGGCGGCATATCAGATCGCCTGCTGAAGGTTGCCAACAGATTTTTTGCCAAATATACCGGTGGACTAGGCATTGTAGCCATTGCGGTATGCATGTTTTTCGCCGCCATTTCCGGCTCCGGCCCAGCCACGGTTGCGGCCATCGGCGGCATCATGATTCCGGAAATGGTGCGCCAAGGCTATGACAAGGTCTTTGCTACGGCGCTTGTGGCCACCGCCGGCTCCATCGGCGTTATCATTCCGCCTAGTATTCCCATGGTCATCTATGGTGTTTCCTCCGGGGAATCCATCAGCGCCCTGTTTTTGGGTGGCTTCTTCCCTGGTCTCATTGTCGGCCTGGTGCTCATCGCCTGGACCATGATCGTCTCCCGCAAGCGCGGCTACAAGGGCAGCGCAGATCGTTACTCGTCAAAGGAAAAGTGGGATGCGGTCTGGGACGCCAAGTGGGCGCTGCTTGTTCCCGTTGTCATTCTGGGGGGAATTTACGGGGGCATATTCACGCCTACGGAGGCTGCAGCAGTGGCCGTGGCATACGGCGCCTTTATTGGCCTTTTTGTATACCGCGAGTTGAAGTTCAAGGACTTCTACGAAGTGCTTGCGCGCTCCGCCCTGCTGACCGCGACAGTCATGGTCATCATCGGTACGGCCACAACCTTTGGCAAGATCATGACCTTGGAGCAGGTGCCGAACCAGATCGCCATGTGGATCACCAGCATCTCCACCAGCAAGCTGGTCGTCATGTCCATGGTCATGGCCCTTCTGCTTCTGGTCGGCTGCTTCATGGAGACCCTGGCCGCCATCATCATCCTGACCCCCATTCTGCTGCCTGTCGTCACGGCTCTGGGCTTTGACCCGGTCCACTTCGGCATCCTGATGACAGTCAACCTCGCCATCGGCTTCATAACGCCGCCGCTAGGAGTCAACCTGTTTGTCGGCTCGGCAATCAGCGGCATCACCATAGACAGGCTATCCATAGCGATCATCCCCTGGATTCTCTGCATGATGATTTCACTGATCATTTTCGTTCTTGTTCCCGAGATCGTGCTCTGGCTGCCGCAAATGTTGATGTAAGCGTCAGCGGCCAGTATCGATCACAGGTTTATCGCTATTAACGCTACAACATACATGATAAAGGATTGTAATATGTTTCGACCGGAAGGCATCTACCCCGCAATGCTCACACCATTTGATGCAAATCACGATATCAATGAAAAAGAGCTGCGCAGATTCGTGGAATTTTGCATCCAGAAAGGTTTGCATGGTCTTTTCCCGGTGAGCTCTTCGGGGGAGTTCATCCACATGAATTATGACCAAAAAGTCCGCTGCATGGAAATCGTCATGGACCAGGCCAATGGCCGCGTAAAGGTGACTCCCGGCATCGGGTCTTCCACCCCTGCGGAAGCTGTACGTCTGGGCAAGGTTGCCATCAGCCTGGGCTGTGACGGCGTGGTTGTCTCGCCTCCATACTATTACAAGGTCTGTGATGGCGTTCTGGAGGAATATTACTCCCAGATCATCGATTCCCTGGATATTCCTGTCATTGTCTACAACATCCCGGGGTTCACGCAGCCCATCCCCTACGACATGGTTGGCAGGCTGGCCTGCCGCGACAACGTCGTCGGCATGAAAGACAGCAGCGGCAGCATGATCGATTGCGTCAACTTCATAGACGCCATCAAACAGGCCGGCGCGGAGCTGAACTTTCTTTCCGGTCGTGAGGACATCCTGCTGCCTGTGCTCCATGTTGGCGGCAAAGGCTGCATGGTCCAGTTTGCCGGTGTTTTTCCGGAAGTGCTCGTGTCGCTGTGGACCGCTTTCCAGGAAAATCGTTACGAGGACGCTCTGGCCATTCACAACCAGGCCATTACGCTCATCAGCACCATGCTCACCGCGCAGTTTCCGCTTGGAGGCAAAATTGTGCTGGGTATGCGTGGGTTTGATTTCGGCCCCAGCCTGCAGCCCCTTAACAGTGCGGAAAAGGCGCGCCACGCTCAACTCACCGAACGTCTGGCCGAACTTGCCAAGCCCTTCATCGACCAATACGGCGTATATGAAGGATAGATTGCTATAGCGGAGCAAAAAGCGCCGCAGTAAACGCAATGCCCATTTTCGGCCGCGCGTTTACTCCATGCGGTGCAGCCGGCTTCGCATCAAAAAGATATGCAAACCAAAACGTGCGCCACGCAATCCCCCCATGCTGGCGCACGTTTTCTTTTGGCTACACAGCCGGAGGAAGATTATGCCCACCCAGGCGTTTGTGGATTCCGTTTCAAGTATGCTCCCCTCGCAACAGATTTGCACCGACGAAATGCTCGTTCGTGCCAATTCTCTGGATGCCAGTCCCTTTGAACCCCGCGCCAGCATGCTGGTGGATGTGACGTCGGAAGATGAACTCCAGTCACTGCTTGCGCTGGCCCGCGCCCACAAGGCCGGCCTTACCTTCCGTGGTTCCTGCACCGGTCTCAACGGGCAGGCGGTGGGCAAGGATGTCATGGTGCGTTTCCGTGGCGCCGCCTGGAAGCGTATTCTTGTTGCGCCAGACGCCCGCACCGTGGCAGCCGGAACAGGCGCCATAGGCATCGACATCAACGATGCTTTGGCTCTTCACGGGCGCAAGATCGGCCCCGACCCTTCGTCCATCAGCGTCGCCACAATGGGTGGCATGGCCGCCAACAATTCCACGGGCATGTGCTGCACAGTGGCGCAGAACATTTTTCACACCATGACGGGCATCCGCTTCATGCTTGCCGACGGCACTGTTGTGGATACGCGTGACCCGGCGTCTGTGGACGCCTTTCGAGACAGCCACGCCAACCTGCTGCTGCAAATCGAATCCTTGCGCCGGCGCATTGTTGACAATCCGGCGCTCAAGGCACGTGTCCAGAGCAAATACGCCATCCGCAATACTTCCGGTTACAGCCTGAACGCTTTTGTGGAGTATCACGACCCTCTGGATATCCTTGCGCACCTGATGATCGGGTCCGAAGGCACGTTGGGGTGCATTCTGGACATCAGCCTGGAAACCCTGCCCCTCGCTCCCCTCAGGGGAACATCGCTGATGCTGTTTCCGGACCTGACCACCGCAGCCAGCGCGATAACGCGTTTGAGTCATGACTGCCCCGCCCATGCAGCCGAGATCATGGACAGGATGACGCTCAAAGCCACGGAGCCCTTTCCCGATACGCCTGAATATATCGCGGCCCTGGATGACAAGGCCTGCGCTGTGCTCATAGAGACCCGCGCCAAGGATGAAGAAGAGCTGCAATCCAACATCAGCGCCATTCTTGAACGGTTGGAGGGCATTCCCACATTACGGGAGCGCGTCTTCACCACGGATAACGAAGAGTGCGAAAAGCTCTGGAACATCAGGCGCTCCCTGAACCCTGCTTTTGCCGGAGCCAGCAAACCCGACGAATTTACGGTATCTGAAGACTGGTGCGTGCCGCCTGACCGCCTGGCCGAAGCCGCCGCCACCTTCCAGGACATCCTGGAAAAGCACGGCTTCCATGGCGGTATTCACGGACACGCCTTTCATGGGAATTTGCACTTCATCGTGCCCGTACGGCTTGGTGATCCGCAATCGGTGAAGACGTTTCACAGTCTTACCAACGACATTGTGGATGCCATGCTCACCCGCTTTCATGGATCGCTTAAAGCCGAACACGGTACAGGGCGTTCCATTGCCCCTTATGTTCCCAGAGAATGGGGGGAAGAGCTCTATGGCGTCATGCAGCAGCTCAAGAAATTGCTGGACCCTGACGGCATCCTGAACCCCGAAATTCTGCTCAACGAGGATCCGCAAAGCCACGTAACCAATCTGCAGCAACCTGTTGCCCTGCATGAGACCGTGGATTTATGCGGGGGGTGCGGGTTTTGCGAACTGCTTTGCCCCTCCCGGGAAGTGGGGCTCTCCCCACGGCAACGTATTTACGTGGCGCGCACCATTGCCCGGTTGCGGGCAAGTGGCGACAATGAACGCGCCGCAAAATGGGAAGCGTCCTTCAAACAATACGGCATCGATCTTTGCGCTACAGACGGTTTGTGCCACATGCGTTGCCCTCTGGGGGTCGACGTCGCTTCCTACATCCGCCACCTGCGCCATCAATCCCATGGCGCCCTGGCCAACACCATTGCAGGTGCGGTGGGAAGCAATTTCACCATCACCTCCAAAACCGCCTCGGCCATGGTCACTGCTGGCGCCCTGGCTGAACGCGCCCTTGGGGCAAAAGCCCTGGAAGCCCTGAACAAGGGCGCCTGGAAAGTCTTGGGCAAACCACTGCCAAACCTTGTGGACATGCACCTCACAGGCGGAAGCGCCATCCGCAAACCCAAAAAACAGAAGGCCCCCGCAAAGGTTGTATACTTCCCTTCCTGCGCCGTGCGCACCATGGGGTACTCCAGCGAGCACAAGGACGCTGACGGCGCACCCGTTCGGCAACTGGTAGACATAACGCTGAAATTGCTTGAGCGTGCCGGGTACGAAGTCGTTTTTCCAAAACGAATGAGCTCCCTATGCTGCGGCAAGGCGTTTGAAAGCAAAGGCCTTATGGAAGAAGCCGACGCCAAGGCGCACGAACTCAGCGACGCCCTCTATACGGCCTCCATAGGCGGCGCCTACCCAGTTCTGTGCGACACCAGTCCTTGTCTCGCCCGCATGCGCAAAACCTTGTACCCGGCAATGGAACTGCTTGAACCTGTGGAGTTTGTGCTGAAACATCTGCAAAATCGGCTGCATTTTACAAAGCTGGACCGCACCATCGCAGTTCACCCTACCTGTTCTATCCGCAGCATGGGGCTGACGGATAGCCTTGTCGCCCTGGCATCTCGTTGCGCCAGCACTGTGGTCGTTCCCAAAGGCATCAACTGTTGCGGCTTTGCTGGCGACAAGGGGTTTACCCACCCCCAGGTGAACGCTTCCGCCCTCTCCACGCTGGCCGAGCAGGTAGCCGACTGTTCTGAAGGGTACAGTGTTTCGCGGACCTGTGAGGCTGGGCTCACGTTGCACAGTGGCAAACCATACCGAAACATTCTGTACCTTATAGAAGAAAGTACGCGCCCGTAACTGCAGCTATCTGGCGCATCCACCCACCAGGGTGTTCATATACATGGGGAGGTTTTACGCACGAGCTTAAAAACCTCCCCTTTTTTGTAACACAGACGATTCTTGACCATATCAGGCGAACAGGTAGACTCTTTTCCAATCTCTATCTTTTCTTGGATATTTGAAGCTGGAAGGAGCCAACGCATGAACAGACGCACATTTGTCAGCGCTGCTGGGGCTTTGCTTGCGAGTTGCGGCATTTTTAATGGCAAGGTATTTGCCGTGAACCGTGATGAACCAGGTGGTATGAATGGCAGCCTGGGAAATGCGCTTACCAACAGACAAAGCATCCGCGATTATTCGGATAAGGATTTACACCCCCTCATTTTGGATTACCTGCTCTGGGCGGCATGGGGTGTCAACCGTCCGGAAAGTGGCAAACGCACTGCGCCATCTGCCTTGAACAGACAGGAAATCCAGCTTTGGATCACCAAACGCGACGGCTTCTATCTCTATGATGCGGACAAAAATGAAATGATTAAAAAGGGCGATAGCGATATCCGTGCAGTCACAGGGACACAATCCTACGTCGCAAACGCGCCTGTGAATCTGGTGTACGTGGTGGATACGCTGAAAGCCGTTGATGACGATATCATGCAGGGTGCGAATGTCGGCTGCATCTGCCAGAACGTCTACCTTTTCTGCGCATCAGAGAATCTTGCGACTGTGGCGCGCACCAGCATCGATACAGACGCATTGCACAAGGCCATGAACCTCGGCTCCAGCCAGCGAATCATCATGGCCCAATGTGTGGGGTACCCCGCTGCATAGCCACCAAGAACTCGCAAAAAAAATGGGGAAGTATTACCAAAAAAAAGGCGAAACCTTGATCAAGGTCTCGCCTTTTATAATTTATATAAGAAGCTTGCGGACGGTTTCTTTTATTGCAGCTAAAGAAGCAGCAAAAGAAAACGTATGGTAGTCTTGCTTAGAACTCTTAGAATTGACGCAGAAAGCGCATGTCGTTTTCAAAGAAAAGACGCAGATCATTGACACCGTATTTCAGCATGGCCACGCGCTCAACGCCCAGGCCAAAAGCAAAGCCGGTGTACTTTTCTGCATCATAATCAACGGCTTTGAAAACTTCCGGGTCCACCATACCGCAGCCCAGAATCTCAATCCAGCCGGTCTGCTTGCAGACACGGCAAGGCGCGCCACCAATACACCCTTCTCCATGACACATCATGCAGGAGATATCGACTTCTGCGCTGGGTTCCGTGAAAGGAAAGAAACTGGGGCGGAATCGGACTTTGGTGCTGGGGCCGAACAAGGCCTGAACAAAGGCAGTCAGCGTGCCGCGCAAATCTCCCATGCTGACGTCCGTGTCCACCAGCAAACCTTCGATCTGGTTGAACATGGGCGTATGGGTCACGTCGGAGTCGCGCCGATAGACCTTGCCAGGGGCAACCACCGCAATGGGCGGCTTGCGCTCCAGCATGGTACGAATCTGCAGCGGCGATGTGTGCGTGCGCAACACAATGGCGTCGTCGATGTAGAGCGTATCCTGCATATCCCTTGCCGGATGGTCGGCAGGGAGATTCAGGGCCTCGAAATTGTAGAAGTCGGTTTCGATTTCAGGACCACTGACAATGTCATACCCGAGATTTTGGAAGACTTCACAAATCTCTTCCGTAACCCGGGTGATAGGGTGCAGTGACCCAAGCCAGGGCGTGCGCCCCGGAACAGTAGGATCGAAGCCGGCGACCTGGGCGTCACTCACCTCGCGTTCGAGCGCGGCTTTGCGCTCGGTAAAACGCCCTGTAAGGGTCTGCTTCACCTCATTGGCGAGCTTACCAGCTAACGGACGCTCCTCCGGAGGGAGCTGAGAAAGCCCGGACATGATCTGGGCGAGCCGCCCCTTGCGACCAAGAAACTCGATACGCAGGACCTCAAGATCGTCCTGTGATCCGGCAGCATTGAGCGCTGCTTCGAAATCCGGTACCAGTGCCTGAAGCTGCTCGCTTAGTGTACCGTTCATTTGGCTCTCGTAACTGAGAAGAGATAAAAGGGCGCAGCGATGCGCCCTTATTTCTTCGTCAGGTCGAATTGTACGTCTGGTTAGCTGAGCTGTGCCTTGACGGTTTCAGCCAGCTTGGCGAATGCCTGCTTCTCGTTCACGGCCATGTCGGCAAGAACCTTGCGGTTCAGCTCGATGCCGGCGAGGTTGAGGCCGTTCATGAAACGGCTATAAGACAAACCGTGCTCACGAGCACCGGCGTTGATACGCATGATCCAGAGCTTACGGAACTCGCGCTTGCGCACCTTGCGGTCGCGAGTGGAGTAAGCCATGGCGCGTTCAACGGTCTCTCGCGCGGTACGGTAGAGCTTGCTGCGCGCTCCACGGTAGCCTTTTGCCAGCTTCAAATATTTTTTGTGCCGCTTGTGTGCAGCTTTTCCGCGTTTGACCCGCATGGTGATTCTCCTTCAGACGCCCCCGCCCCAATATTGAAGCGAACGCGGTTGTGTCGTTCTTATACCGTGGTGTCCTTATACAAGGACAGGCAAAAAGACGCTTCCCTAGGCGTAGGGCAGCATCCGCTCCACGGACTTCTTGTTGGCGCTATCCACAAGGGCGGACTGGCCCAGGCGACGTTTACGCTTGGCATTTTTCTTGGTCAGAATATGGCGCAGACCCTGCTTGCGACGGCGAAATTTACCGCTGCCAGTCTTCTGAAAGCGCTTGGCCGCGCCACGGTTGGTCTTGAGTTTCGGCATGCTGCTCTCCTTAATCTTCTTTTGTATAGCAGAATGCCAATAGACATTCCGCTTGTGCAAACCCATCGCCTCATTGCTCTGGGCGGGGTTGCGGCGCGTGAGCGCCGGGGGCCTGCGAAGGCGGCCCGCTGTCGCACAGGGAGGGAATAGCCCCTGAAGCGACGAGAGGCGCTAGAAAAGCGCCTGCTGCACTATATACCCTTCTTGCAAAGGGACAGCCCCGGCAACAGAAGGCGGCAGTTTTACATACCGCTTTGTAAAAGCCGGGAACGCTGCTCTGCCACAGGTACGGGCGATGTGCAAGTGTTTTGATGCACCGCCCTGTGGAGGGCTTACTTTTTCTGGTGCGGCACGAGGAACATGTTCATGGTGCGGCCCTCACTACGAGGTTCCTGCTCCACTTTTGCTATATCCTCTGTGTCCTCGACGACTCGCTGCAGAATGGTCAGGCCGCGATCCTTATGCACAATCTCGCGTCCGCGAAAGAAAACAGTAACCTTGACCCGGTCGCCATTTTCAAGGAAGCGGATGATGTGCTTGAGCTTCGTCTGATAGTCGTGCTCATCAGTCTTGGGCCGGACCTTGATCTCCTTGATCTGGACCACGGTCTGCCGCTTGCGCGCTTCCTGCTGCTTTTTCTGCTGCTGATATTTGTACTTGCCGAAGTCCATGATCCGGCAGACCGGTGGATCGGCATTGGGTGCCACTTCCACCAAATCAAGCCCGCGTTCCTGAGCAGTCTGGATCGCCTCGTCCTTCGCCAATATGCCGAGTTGGGAGCCGTCTTCGCCAATAACCCGCACCTGTCTGGAGCGGATCTGGTGATTACACCTGGCCTGAGTAGTCGAAGCTATAGCGCATTCCTCCTCTCTTGAATGGTTCTTCGCAATCCGCCAGGATACGTTCGGCCGTCTCATCCAAAGTTTGTACGCCCAGGTTTTCCCCGGACCGGAGACGAATATTTACGCTCCCAGCTTCCACCTCCTTGTCACCAACGACAAGGATATACGGTATCTTTTCAAGCTGCGCTTCACGAACTTTGTAGCCCAGCTTCTCATTTCGCAGGTCAGCTTCCACTCGCAAACCGCGTGCCTGCAACTGCTGTAAGGCGTTTTCGGCAAAATCTTTCTGTGCGTCGGTCACCGTAAGAATACGCGCCTGCACAGGCGCCAGCCATGTGGGAAATGCACCGGCAAAGTGCTCTATAAGCACGCCAATGAAGCGTTCGATGGCCCCGAGAACAACACGGTGCACCATAACCGGCCTGTGTCGTTCACCATCCTCGCCAACGTAATACAAATCAAAACGCTCAGGCAAGGTGAAATCACATTGGATCGTGGCGCACTGCCAGCGACGTTCAAGGGCGTCCTTCAACTTGATGTCGATCTTCGGCCCGTAGAAAGCGCCGTCGCCCTCGTTAATGTCATACGGCAGGCCCAACTGATTGACCGCGTTCTCCAGCGCTTTGGTGGCGCGATCCCAGTCTTCTTCAGAACCAATGCTCTTTTCAGGGCGAGTGGAAATTTCCATCTCAAATTCAAAACCAAACAGATTCATGATGTCCTGCACAAAACGCACGACGCCGATGATCTCTTCCTGCAACTGATCCGGACGGCAAATGATATGCGCATCGTCCTGCGTAAACTGGCGGACACGCAAAAGTCCATGCAGTACGCCGGACTTCTCGTGGCGGTGCACCACACCCAGCTCAAAAAGACGCATGGGCAAATCGCGGTAGCTGCGCACGCGCGAGCGGTAGATGATCATGTGTGACAGGCAATTCATGGGTTTGATGCCATAAGCCTGATCATCCACCTCTGTGAAATACATATTTTCGCGGTAGTTATCGTAATGGCCGGAGCGCTCCCACAATTCGCGGCGCAGGAGTATGGGCCCTTGAACGATATTATATCCGCGGCGCAAGTGCTCCTTGCGTTCGAAATCTTCCAGAATGGTGCGCACCAACATGCCTTTGGGGTGCCAGATGACCATACCCGGGCCAGCTTCTTCGCTGAAGCTGAACAGGTCCAGCTGGGTGCCCAGCTTGCGATGGTCCCGCTTGGCTGCTTCCTCCAAACGCTTCAGGTGCGCTTTCAGACCCTTTTCATCCGCAAAAGCAGTCCCGTAAATACGTTGCAGCATGGGGCGCTTTTCGTCCCCGCGCCAGTAAGCGCCGGCAACGTGGGTCAGCTTGAAGGCCTTCAGCGCCCCTGCACTTGGAATATGCGGGCCGCGGCAGAGGTCCACAAAATCGTCGTTGGTATAGATGGAGAAATGGTCACCACCGAGATCATCCATGATCTCGAGTTTGTATGTTTCTCCCATCTCCTTGAAGCGGCGTACTGCCTCTTCCTTGGAAACCTCTTCGCGGACAAAGGGCTTGTTCTCGGCAACGACCTTGCGCATCTCTTCTTCAATGCGCTCGAGGTCCTCAGGCGTAAAGGGGCGTTCGTAATCGAAGTCGTAGTAAAAACCGTTTTCAATGGCGGGACCGATGGTCACCTTGACGCCAGGAAATAGCCGACGCACGGCCGTAGCCATAACATGCGCCGCACTGTGGCGGATGATGTCCAGGCCTTCCGGTGTATCAGCATAAACAGGCGCAACAACCTGAGCACCCTCTTCAAGAGGCGTACTGAGGTCTGCGATATGGTCGTCACCGTCACCATTGCCCTGTACGCGACAGGCCAAAGTGTTCTTGAATTTTTT
This sequence comes from Desulfovibrio biadhensis, assembly GCF_055388615.1. Classification (NCBI taxonomy): domain Bacteria; kingdom Pseudomonadati; phylum Thermodesulfobacteriota; class Desulfovibrionia; order Desulfovibrionales; family Desulfovibrionaceae; genus Desulfovibrio; species Desulfovibrio biadhensis. The sequence continues at coordinate 2,296,232 of NZ_AP042477.1, read as the reverse complement.
GCCAGACAAAGCCTGACGCAACGCATCTGCACACGTTGCCCCTGGAGTAACGTCTACCTGAGAATCTTCGACCTGCACCTGCATGATGCCGCCCACTCCTGTGCACTGCCGCCATTGCGGCTTACTCCGCGACGCTACCGGCCACCAGGCCTGCCACGGAGACGATACAAAGCGACCCCGCCCCCACTGTTCTTGCTGTGCGCAGCCGGCAGCACTTTCGGCCGTCACTCCTGACAGGAGCGCACAAACGGGGATACGGGGCCGACCTTAGGTCAAAAAATGGTAGGCGCGAGGAGATTTGAACTCCTGACCCCTTGCGCGTCAAGCAAGTGCTCTCCCCCTGAGCTACGCGCCTACACAAAGAAGGAGGACTTTATCTTCGACCTCCTGACCTGTCAAGCATTCCTTGCAAAAAAACTGCAGATTCATACATCTACTTCCTTCAGGAGGTTAAGCTTTCCTCCTCGTATTGCCACATTTTCCGCCTTACCCCGATTTTTCACCCACAGCAGCCCGAGACAAAACCCTCTTCAGCAATTATTTTAATTTTGAACCCTATCCTTACTCTTAAAAAAGGTGCACGCATGAAAATATTGTTTGCAATGTTACTCTTTTTTCTTTCCATAGTGGCGCTGCCCTGCCTGGGTGTGGCCGCAAAAGACTTCAAGCAGCAGGGGCAGGCGTCGTGGTATGGCCCCCATTTTCAAGGGCAAACCACCGCAAGTGGTGAGACGTTTGACATGTACGATCTCACCGCGGCCCATAAATATCTGCCATTAGGCACGCAAATCCGGGTAACAAACGAGCGTAACGGTAAAAGCGTTGTCGTGCGCATCAACGACCGTGGCCCCTATGCCAAAGGGCGCATCATCGATCTTTCAAAAACTGCTGCGCAGGAACTGGGCATGTTGCAAGCCGGCACTGCGCCGGTCACCATAGAAACCGTTGGTACTGTCCACGGCGCCACCGGAGAGGGTGATCTCGAAGGCATATTCATTGTCCACCTTGCAACGTTTTCCAATCCCGCCCATGCCATGCAGCTTTTTGACAAGTTAGGCAAAGAGGAGCCCAAGCGGCGGGTGCTGCAAATCATCGATCCCCAAGGCGTTACCGCCCATGTGCAACTGGGACCTTTCCGTAAACTATCCCATGCGCAAAATTCCCTGGACAAGCTGAACGACCCTTTTCCCGATGCCTTTGTCATGGCGGAGCTTGAGGGCTCATCCCTGCGCTCTTATTTGCGTGAAAACGAGACATCCAATGAAATGGAACAGCTTGACGCCATTGAGGATACCATCGACAAACAAAGCAAGGAAGCGGAAGCAAAGGAAAAGGCGGAACAAAAGATAAAGGACGAGGTGGACGCCAAGGCAGAAAAACTGTCCAAAGAACTGGCCGCTCCCCAAGGCCCGCCCGAGCAAGGCGCCGTTCTTGCTGCCTGTAAAGGCGCGCCTGCATGGACGCCTGACATGGACCCCGACAACGCCTGGTTTGTGCAGCTTGCTGTCTACAGACTGGAGCGTAACGCAAAGGCGGAAATGGAGCGGGCTGCCAAAAAAGGAAATGTTCGCGTTGTCCGGAATGGCGGCGGCAGGCGCCCCGCCTTTCAGGTGCAGGCCGGCCCATATGATGACAAGCAGAAGGCCTTCAAAGCGCGGAACTCATTCCGCAATCCATATCGCGACGCGTATGTGATTCCTGCAAAGAGAATGGATGCGGCAACAGATTGCGTGCTTTTTGCAACGCAAAAAACCGACGAATAGGCTGCGTCCCTTCACACTCGGCAACGCTTGCGGCTTGTCGTTTCATTTGGAGGGGCGACAGCACTTTTTCCCTCGGGAATAACCCTTTTTAGTCTGGTGTGAGAATTAGCCCAAGATCATGAACGATGCAGCGGCCTTGGCAGCAAGGCGGCCTTTTCCGTCCACGACTTCGCATTCAGCAGTGACAATGGCGCGCCCTTTTTTCAGAACCCAGGCCTTAGCCGTGACGGTATCGCCCTCATGCAGGGGGCGTAGATAGCGCACGCTCATTTCCACAGTGGCGGTGCGCTGGTTGGGTTCTATCCTTGCCAGCACGGCGTGCGCCATTGCCTCATCCGCAAATGTGGCGAGCATGCCCCCTGCCAATACGCCAGCGCCCTGGATCAGATCCGGGCCAATGACACACTGCAGAATACCGTGCTCTATGTTTACTTCCAATACTCTAACACCCAGCAGGGTAAAGACGGGATTGACGGTCTGCCCCTCACGACAGACCGCTTCAAGGTATTCCGCAGTCATACGCAGCTATTGTCCCGGTTGCTCAAACATCGACCCTGGTCTGTTCATGGATGAGGCCTGTGCCATCCTTACGGGGGCGTGCTCCTCCAGAAGGCCAGGACGTGCCTTTGAGTGATTTGTAAAGTTTCAGCGCTTCGCCAAAGTTCCTGTTCATACGCAGAGACATGGTGACGTATTTCAGGGCGTTCACCTTGTCATCCATGTAAAAGAAGGCTTTGGCCATGTTAAAATACACATTTTCATCGTTGGGCGTAACTTCCAGAGCCTGCTGATAAGCGCGTATGGCTCCCTGGTAGTCCCCGTTTTTGCGCAGTCGCACGCCCAGCGTATTAAAGGGGTTGTTCGCGGTATTATCGTATTTCAGAATATCGATGAAGATTTCCTTCACCTTTTCCATGCGATCAAATTCTGCGTACAGGTTGGCGGCTTTCTTGAGGTAGAACTGGCACTGCTCCTTGTCGCCCTTGCCTTTGTAGGCTTCTGCCAGCCCCTGGTAGGCCTCGGCAAAAAGGTCGTTGATGCGCAGGGCCTTTTGAAAGGCCACAATGGCCTTGCCGAATTTTTCCCGCACCAGATAGGTACACCCCAGGTCGTAGTAGCGCTGGGCTTCGCTCTGCATGGAGACGACTTCTTCGAATTCCTCGATGGCTTCGTCGTACTCGCCCATCTCCAGCATGAGCTTGGCGTCTTCGATCTGGCGTTTTTCTATTTCGTTAAAGCGTACGAGTTGCAGTGCTGTATTGATGTGGCGTTCAAAGGTATCCAAGGAATAGGGGCGCAGAATATACCCGGAACAACCGCCGGAAACCGCATCCAACACGTTGTTTCTGTCGTTTTCCTGCGTGACCATGACAATGGCGAGATTTCTGTATTCCTGGTTCCCCTTGATCTTGCCGAGGCAAGTCTTGGCGTCCATATCCGAAATCGCGGTGTCCAGGATGATAATGTCGCACTCGTTGTCGCGCAGGTATTGGAGGGCTTCTTTACCACTGCCAACAACCGCCCCTGTCTCCAGATTGATGCGTCGGAGCGCGGCCTTATCCTTGTCCCCATTGTTCTTGTTGTTGGTAATCACGAGTACGGTTTTCGCCATCGGCGCTCCCCGTTCACTCTTGGCCATACCCATTCGGTCCTCCCCCTTTCTCCTCAGGCTCGTTTTCCGAGCTTTTCAAGCAAAGCAAACAACTCGGCTTCAATTGCCGCCACTTCAGAAAGGTCTACACGCAATCCCTGCACGTCATTATCCAACATTGTTTTGGTCTTGCTGGAAACATTTTCCCGGATTTTAGCTTTGCCGGCTTCTCCAGCCGCTGCATAGAGCACCAGGAGCTTGTCTTGCCCCAGATTGGTAAAAGCCAATTGCAACGAGGTGTTATCCACACCAACAAGGTCATCGGCTATCATTGGGCGCCATGATTTCCAGCGCCCCCCTTCGAGGGTGAAGTAGTCGTTTTCCAAGTTTTCCAGCCAGTCCTCCAAGGCTTTTTCCCTGAAGCTGAAGACGCCTTCGGGAATCTCCTGCTGACAGATAAGCCTGAGCAGCACGCTTTTTTCTATGCCGGCGCGTTTTGCAGCGTCTTCTACATCCAGATACACCATGCCGGTATTACTGCCGGTGAGGTCCTCTTCCGCCATTTCCTTTTTCAGGTTCCTGGCAGCCGTCATGAACCGCATGGGGTCAGTGATGACAACGATCTGATCGCGTAAATATTCTGACGATTTATTCATCTGGCCGAGGATGTCGCGCTTGTAGGTGGCGCCTTTGACACCGCGGATGTTCACAAGATTCACCCTGTTCAATTTTTCCAACACAGCGTCTATCTCGTTCTGTTGCACCTGCAGCACGGTTTTAGCCATACGACAGAATTCCGCATAGCTCACCGCATTTTTCAGGGCAGTGCGTGTTTCCTCAGGGTCGGCCTGGCCTTGGGCCTGTGCATACAGCTCCAGGAGTTGGCATATTCCCAGGAAGACATCCTCATAGGGGCGCGCCTTGACCAGCGTATGCATGGCCTGCAACTGCTCAAGAAGGTGGCGTAAAATTCTCTGGATGGGGTTGGGGCTTTTGAGCAGGAGGGACTGCAAAAATACGCGATCGAAAGCGATACATTCCGTGGTGATCTGGGCTTCTGCCGTGGCATTGGCGGGTTCGCCCATAATCAGGCCCATTTCACCAAAAATCTGCCCAGGCTTGAGATGGGCAATCACAACCTTGCGGTTGTTGACAGTTCTATAAAGAAGCACAGCCCCTTTTTTGACCATATAGGCCACCGGGGTCACCTGCCCTTCCTTGTATATGACCTGGCCCTTCTGGAAGGTCTTGTAGGTTTCCGGCACCTCGGCTTTCGTCATGCTTCACTCTGTCGGTGTTCTGCTCCCTCGAAAGGAAACGTTGCGGAAGTCCTCCATACACTCTTAGTACAAGACCACGCTTCCTCGCAAATCCTTTTTAGCGGGGGCACTTCTTTGGAATGATGGTTACTCGCGGAGCATTGATACCCGCCGTAGCTAATCCATAGCGCCCGCAGTCTGATACAAATAGGGCAGACACGAAGATTGCTGTAAGCCGCACGCACCGAGCAAGCAGCAGTGTCCAAAAAGAAAAACGCCCTCTGTGTTTGGTCAACACAGAGGGCGTAAATACCTTATTTATTTTGCGTAGCCTACGGCCCTTCGTTCGCGAATGACTGTCACGCGAATCTGTCCCGGATAGGTGAGATTGTTTTCAACCTTTTCGGAAATATCCTTACAGAGCAGATACGTCTTGTCGTCATCCACGTCGTCGGAGTTCACCATGACGCGGATTTCGCGGCCTGCCTGGATGGCGTAAGCCTTGGCGACGCCGTCAAAACCCAGTGCAATGCCTTCGAGCTCTTCGAGTCGCTTCACGTAGTTTTCAAGAAGCTCCTTACGTGCGCCAGGCCGCGCCCCGGAGAGGCTGTCCGCAGCCTGCACCAGCACTGCCAGCACCGACGTAGGGGGAATGTCCTCGTGGTGCGCCGCAATGGCATGGACAATGTCCTTTCCTTCGCTGTGCTTTTTTGCCAGATCCGCACCGATGGTGGCGTGCGGGCCTTCGACTTCGTGGTCCACCGCCTTGCCGATATCGTGCAGCAAGCCGGCGCGCTTGGCTTTTTTGACATCCACTCCGAGTTCGGAAGCCATGATGCCGCACAGGGAGGCCACTTCTATGGAGTGCTGCAACACGTTCTGGGAAAAGCTGGTGCGGTACTGCAGGCGGCCCAAAAGTTTTATGAGTTCGGGCCCGATACCGTGCACGCCCACGTCAAAAGTCGCCTGCTCACCAATTTCACGGAGTTTTACATCCAACTCCTGCTCAACTTTTTTGACAATGTCCTCAATACGCGCCGGGTGGATACGGCCATCGCTGATGAGACGCTCCAACGCCATCTTGGCAACCTGCCGGCGCAGCGGATTGTAGGCAGAGAGGATAACGGTCTCTGGGGTATCGTCGATGATCAGATCAACGCCGGTGGCTGCTTCGATGGCGCGAATGTTGCGCCCTTCTCTACCGATGATGCGCCCCTTCATGTCTTCACTGGGCAGAGTAACCGCGGTGACTGTCTGTTCCGCCACAAAGTCGCCTGCATAGCGCTGAATGGCGGTTGCCAGTACTTCCTGGGCCTTACGGGTGGCGGTTTCGCGGGCTTCACTCTCTATCTGGCGGATCATCCGCGCAGCGTCGTGGCGTGTCTTGGATTCAATTTCTTCAAGAAGCCGGGCCTTGGCTTCATCTGCAGTAAGACCGCTGATTTCCTGGAGCTTACGTTGTTGCTCCTGGGTCAGCAATTCCACTTCCTCTTCACGCAGTATCAGATCGCGTTCCTTGTGGGTCAGGCTCTTTTCCAGGGAAAGAACTTCGGATTCCTTTTCGGTCGCCTTTTCGAGCTTTTCTTCAAGCCGCTCCTCTTTTTCGATCAGCTTGCTTTCCCGCTTCTTGATCTCGCGCTCACGCTCTTTGGCTTCCTGCTCAAGTTCTTTCTTTTGGCTGTAAATCTCGTCATTCGCCTGGAGTAAAACTTCTTTTTTCTGCGCCTGGGCTTCCTTGCGCGCTTCATCCACTATGCGTTTGGCCAAACTTTCAGAGTCCTTGACCCGCCGGGATTCAATGATTTTGTGCAATACAAATCCGGCGCCGGCACCAACCGGTAGTGCCAGGAAAACCAGGATTACGGTGATGGTACTCATGGAGTAAACCCCCTCTTTATGTTGACAGGCGGTTGCCTGATAATCCGCACTCCTGCCCTGCGGCAGTGCGCGTACGCTCCCTCTTGTCGCTACATCGCGTAGCCCCTTGCTCATGCACAAGTTCTACACGCAGCACCAGAAAGACAGGGCAAATCGCCCCATGGCTGGTGCAAAATCACGCACATCTGCAATCTGTTGCAAACTTCCGCGACACGTCAGGAGAGCCGCCTAGTTGGCGTAATCGAAGGGTCAGGCAGGACTGTAAGCCGCCACAAAAGACGCGGGCGGTCTGCGACGATTATGACCCAGCAGGTGTTACGGCGCCACGAAATTGCTTCGTGGCCCGTTATATAGACATCCCCGGGGCGCCGTGTTGTCCCCTTTTTTGAACCATGGCTACCATGGCGGGCGCCACTGGCGAACCGTCAGGCTCTCCAGAGGCTTCCGGATATGCGCACGGGCACGCTCGAGCGGCACCCTTTCTGTTTTTCATTGGCTCAAAAAACAGCGAGACAATCACTAACCCCCCAGGGAGATATCTACCCGGCTAAGTCATCGGTGCAGCTTACGCTACACCTCATCTATCTTTGCCAGAAGCCGGGCCACGCCATTTTCGTTGGCGCGAAGCTTCTGGTTAGACTGTAACAAGTCATCTGCCAGCCCCAAGGCCACAAACAATAACAGCTTCTCTTTGCTGATCTGCTTTCCATCCGCTTGAAGCCGCTTGTAACGTTCTTCCACGAGCTCCTGCGCCGCCTTGACCCGCTTCTGGTCGGCTTCTGCCTTGAAGGCTACTTGAAGCCCCAACACTGTCATCGTGTAGCTGGGCATGGCTCGCCTTATGAACTCGTTGTCTGCTCGGCAATCTTAGTAAGCAAACCGTCGATCTTGTTTAAAACGGCCTCTTTAGCCGCTTTTTCCTGTTCCAATTCTTCCCGCAGGCGCACATTCTCGCTCTCAAGGTCGGCCTTGCCGGTCTGCGCTTCCTCCTGAAGTTGTTTGACCTGCTCTTCGAGCACGCCATTCTTTTCTTCAGCAGTTTTCAGACGAGACAATATGTCCTCTATGCGGTTCTCAAGCTGTTCTAGCAAATCCATGTCGACCATGATAATACCTCGCTTGCGGCAAATCAAGGGGCCATTTGCAAAGCTTGCTTGCAAGCCTCTGCTCAACGCTCCTTATTTACCTGTCTGCTGCGTCCGAACGCCACGGCGCGGGGCGGGACTTCCTCGGTTATCACTGATCCAGCAGCAACCAGCGCGTTGTCGCCCACCACTACCGGCGCAACCAGCGCCGAATTGCTGCCGATGAATGCTCCCTTGCCTATCACGGTGCGGTGCTTGTTCTGGCCATCATAATTACAGGTGATGGTGCCAGCGCCGATATTGCACCCTTCCCCTACTTCGGCATCGCCCAGGTACGTCAGGTGACTTGCCTTGGCGCCCTTGCCCAGCACGGATTTCTTGATTTCCACGAAATTACCGGCCCGAGCGTCTTCTTCCATCACAGCAGCAGGACGCAATCTTGCGTATGGTCCCACCTGGCAACGCGGCCCTACCACCGCTTGTTCCAAATGGCAAAAGCTCTTTATATGTGCGCCCTGTTGTACTTCGCTACTTCGTATCACGCAATGGGACTCGATGACTACACCTGAATCCACCACTGAGCGGCCGTAAATTTCACAAGGACCAGTTATCTGCACGCCTGGAGCGATTTCTGCAAACATGCTGATGCGCACACTTTCCGCCTGGCGAATGAGGACACCCTGCTGCAAAAGCGACGCATTGATCTGCTTGCGCAAAAAGTCCTCAGCTTCCACCAACTCTGCGGGACTGTTCACCCCCAGCAATTGCGGATCGCTGCCGCCGCTTATACCCTCGACTTCCAACCCTGCATCTACGGCAAGCGCTACAAGGTCGGTGACATAGTACTCACCGCTCTTATTTTCATTTTGCAAGCGCCCAAGCAAAGGGGCGATGGATTCCAACCTGAAAAAATATATCCCGGAATTGATTTCCTTGGGTTCCGGGCCATGCAGGGCAACATCATAATCCTTTGCCTCTATGATGCCGACGGCGCGGTTATCTCTACGCAACACACGGCCAAATGATCCTGGGTCTTCCAAGGTAAGGGTCAAAAATCCCAGATCGAGTTTTTTGTCCAGACATCCTTGCACAAAATCCTTCGCATGCCTTGCGGTGAAAAGGGGCGTATCACCATTGACCAAAAGCACATATTCAAGATTTCGCTCCTGAAGCGTAGGCAGTGCGCATTGCAACGCGTGACCGGTGCCAAGCTGCTCCGCTTGAAGGATGAAAGACGCCGCCTCCCGCTCAGGGAAAGCGTCTTGCACCTGGCCGGCTTCAAAGCCAATGACGCTGAAAACGCTGTCAGGAAATACGGGGTCCAGGGAAGCGTATAAATAATGCAGCATGGGTTCCTGCAGCAACTCCTGAAGAACCTTTGGTCGGTTGGAGTGCATGCGCGTGCCTTTTCCTGCGGCGAGAATGCAAGCGCCAATGCTCGCGTCAAACATATCTAGACCCCTTGTGTGCGAATTTTCGTTGCTTAGACAATAAAAAAGCAGACCTGTAAAGGCCTGCTTTTTTATTGTGATGTTACGTCGGGAGCAAAAGCTCGCCGGTTATAGCGTAATCGCTATCTCGGGGCGCTTGTGCCGTGTTCGGTGGCTTTCATGCGAGCCATAGCCCTTTGCAGGGCGGCCTGAGCCCGGGCGAAGTCAACCTTCTCCTTCTGTTGGGCCATACGCTGTTCAGCTCTTTCCCTGGCCTTGCGCGCACGCTCGAGGTCAATGTCCTCGGCCTTTTCAGCGCTTTCAGCCAAGATGGTCACCTTGTTGTTCGACACATCCGCAAAACCGCCGGACAGGAAGACATAGTGGGCCTTTCCACCTTTCTTGTAATAGAGGTTCCCTATTTGCAAGGCGGAGAGGAAGGCGATGTGGTTCGGCATTACACCGAATTCGCCATTGTAGCCAGGCGCTCCCACATAGTCGACCTCCTCGTTCAGAACGAGCTTGTCGGGGGTGACTATTTCAAGCTTGAGAGACTTTTCCATACCGATCTCCTGGGGTCTGGCTTAGGACTTTGCTTTCTCCACCGTTTCGTTGATGTCGCCGACCATGTAGAAGGCACTTTCGGGGATGTCGTCGTGCTTGCCTTCCAGGATCTCGCGGAAGCCCTTGATGGTGTCTTCGAGCTTGACGTAACGACCGGCAACACCGGTGAACTGCTCGGCAACGTGGAAGGGCTGCGACAAGAAGCGCTGGATCTTACGAGCACGGGAAACGGTGAGCTTGTCCTCGTCAGAGAGCTCATCCATACCCAGAATGGCGATGATGTCCTGCAAGTCTTTGTACTTCTGGAGAACCATCTGAACTTCACGCGCGGTGTAGTAGTGATCGTCACCCAGGACCAGGGGGTCCAGAATACGCGAAGTGGAGTCAAGCGGGTCAACAGCAGGGTAGATGCCGAGCTCAGCAATCTGACGGGAGAGAACCAGGGTACCGTCAAGGTGCGAGAAGGTCGTTGCCGGTGCGGGGTCAGTAAGGTCATCCGCAGGGACGTAAACGGCCTGCACCGAAGTGATGGAGCCCTTGTTCGTGGAGGTGATGCGTTCCTGCAGTTCACCAAGGTCAGTACCCAGAGTAGGCTGGTAACCAACCGCGGAAGGCATGCGGCCGAGAAGTGCGGAAACCTCGGAACCAGCCTGGGTGAAGCGGAAGATGTTGTCAACGAACAGCAGCACGTCCTGGCCTTCTTCGTCGCGGAAGTACTCGGCGCAAGCCAGAGCGGTCAGGGCAACGCGAGCACGTGCTCCCGGAGGCTCGTTCATCTGTCCGTAGATAAGACCGGCTTTCTCGAGAACGCCGGCGTCTTTCATTTCATGGTACAGGTCGTTTCCTTCACGGGTGCGCTCACCAACACCTGCGAACACGGAGATACCACCGTGCTGCTTGGCGATGTTGTTAATGAGCTCCATGAGGATAACCGTCTTACCCACGCCGGCGCCGCCGAACAGGCCCATCTTGCCGCCCTTGGGGAAGGGAATCAGCAGGTCGATGACCTTGACGCCGGTTTCGAGCAGTTCAACCGAGGTGCTCTGCTCAGCGAAAGTGGGGGCTTCGCGGTGAATGGGCAATTTCTTTTCAGCATCGATGGGGCCCAGTTCGTCCACGGGGCGGCCAACGACGTTCATGATGCGGCCCAGAGAAGCCTTACCAACAGGCACCGTGATGGGGCTGCCGGTGTCCACGGCTTCCATGCCACGTACCAGGCCTTCGGTGGCGTCCATGGCGATGGTGCGGACTACGTTGTCGCCAAGGTGCTGTGCCACTTCAACCACCAGGTCCGGGGCGTCAGTGTTGTTGGGATTGTTAATCTCCAGGGCAGAGAGAATGTGAGGCAGCTTGCCCGGAGGAAATTCGACGTCGACAACGGCGCCGATAACCTGCTTAATCTTACCGACGTTCTGGCTCATGTTCTTACGCTCCCTTCCTCTTAACCTTTAAGCGCTTCAGCGCCGCCGACAATATCCATCAGTTCTTTCGTGATGGCTGCCTGACGAGTTTTGTTGTAGACCAAGGTCAGCGAATCGATCATGTCGTCGCAGGCCTTCGTGGCATTGTCCATTGCGCTCATACGAGCTGCGTGTTCGCTTGCAGATGTGTCCAGCAGGCCGCGGTAGATCTGCACCTTGATGAACCGGGGCAGCAATTCGGCCAGCAGGCCTTCCACGTCCGGTTCGTAGATGTATTCACCACCGCTATCGACTGCGCCCTCTTCACCTTCTGCAGCAGCATCCTGGTGCGACAGCGGCAGGATGGTGCGGGTGATGGGCTCTTGTTTGGCCATGCTTACGAACTCGCCGAAGACCAAAACGACTTCGTCAAGCTCGCCTTCCATGTAGGCATTGATCATTTCCATGCCCAGCGTGTTGGCGAGAGTGAAATCAAAGGAATTCATCTGATCCGCGTATTCCTTGACGACTTCAAAGTCGCTCTTGCGGGCCCAGTCACGGCCTTTTTTACCGACACAGTAAAACTTAACTGTCTTACCGGCTGCAGCCTTGTCATTGGCCAGTGCCCTGGCCGCCTTTATCATGTTGGCGTTGAAGCTGCCGCACAAACCGCGATCGGAAGTGATCAGCAGCACGCCTACGGTCTTGATTTCATCGCGCACAGTCAGAAGCGGATGCGCCGCTTCGTCCGCCTTGCCGGCCAGTTCTCCGAGCATCTCGTAGAACTTGTCCGCATAAGGGCGAAAGCGCTCGATGCGGGACTGGGCGCCGCGAAGCTTGGCCGAGGCCACCATGTTCATGGCCTTGGTTATCTGCTTCGTCTTTTTGACGCCTACGATTTTGCTTTGTACGTCTTTCAACGAGGGCATTGTTGGCTATCCTCCTGGCAGTCTAGGCCTGGAAGCCTTTCTTGAACTCCTCGATCGCTGCCTTCAGCTTTCCTTCTACCTCATCATCAAGAACTTGCTTTTCCTTGATCGCTTCGAAAACGTCAGCCTTGGAATTGTGCATGAATTCCAGAAGCTCGGTTTCGAACTTGCGGACGGAATCAACCGGAACATCGTCCATGAAGCCGCGGGTAGCAGCGTACATGGAAGCAATCTGCTCCTGTACTTCCATGGGGCGGTACTGAGGCTGCTTGAGCAGCTCAACTAGGCGGGCGCCGCGATTCAGCTTGGCCTGGGTAGCCTTATCAAGGTCAGAACCAAACTGGGCGAAAGCGGCCAGTTCGCGGTACTGAGCCAGGTCCAGACGCATGGTACCAGCAACCTGCTTCATGGCCTTGATCTGCGCAGCGCCACCAACGCGGGAGACGGACAGACCAACGTTAATGGCCGGACGCACACCAGCGTTGAACAGCGAGGGCTCGAGGTAAACCTGGCCGTCAGTGATGGAGATAACGTTCGTCGGGATGTAGGCCGAAACGTCACCAGCCTGGGTTTCAATGATGGGCAGAGCCGTCATCGAACCGGCGCCGCGGGAGTCGTCCAGCTTGGCAGCGCGCTCCAGCAGGCGGGAGTGAAGGTAGAAAACGTCACCGGGGAAAGCTTCACGTCCCGGAGGGCGACGCAGCAAGAGAGACATCTGGCGATAAGCAACAGCCTGCTTGGAAAGGTCATCGTAGATGATCAGAGCGTGGCGGCCGCTGTCGCGGTAGAACTCAGCCATGGTGCAACCGGAGTAAGCAGAGATGAACTGCAGCGGTGCAGGCTCGGAAGCAGTAGCCGAGATGATGGTGGTGTATTCCATGGCGCCGTACTTCTTCAGCGTGTCGGCAACCAGGGCGACGTTGGCCTTCTTCTGGCCGATGGCGACGTAGAAGCAGAACACATCGGTGTTCTTCTGAGCCAGGATGGCGTCAACGCCGATGGCGGTCTTACCAACCTGACGGTCACCAATGATCAGCTCGCGCTGACCGCGACCGATGGGCGTCATAGCGTCGACAGCCTTCAGACCGGTGTAGCAGGGCTGATGGACCGACTTACGCTGAACGATACCGGGAGCCTTAAGCTCAACGGGGCGAACTTCTTGAGCATCGATGGGGCCCAAACCGTCAATGGGCTCACCCAGGGGGTTGATAACGCGGCCGGTAACAGCTTCGCCAACCGGCACGGAGAAGATCTTGCCGGTACGCTTGACCGGGTCGCCTTCCTTGATTTCGGTGTCTTCGCCGAGCAGCGCAACACCAACGTTGTCCTCTTCGAGGTTGAGCACCATGCCCATCAGGCCGCCGGGGAACTCAAGAAGTTCCATGGCCATGGCGTTCTGAACGCCATAAACGCGGGCGATACCGTCACCGACGTACAAGACGGTGCCGGTCTCACTCATCTCGACCCGCTGCTCGTAGTTTTGAATTTGATCCTCGATAATCTGGCTGATCTCTTCGGCTTTGATCTGCATGGCCCTATTCACCCCTCTTTATGTTTTCTTGCAGCATGCCAAGCTGTGCGCGGAGGCTTGCATCCATGATCATGTCCCCAACCTTGAGAACGACTCCGCCGAGAATGGACTTGTCAGCCTCGAAATCAAGCACGAGTTTCTTGCCTGATTTCTTTTCCAATTCCTTTTTAACGGCGGTTTGCTTCTTACTATCGAGTTTGATGGCTGTCACCAGCTCACCGCGCACGACACCCTGCTCGATATCAAGCAGCTCACTGTACACGGCGATGATGTCAGGAAGCGCACTCAAGCGTTCCTTGTCAGCCAGGAGCAGGCAGAAGTTCTTGACCACATCGCTGGGCTTCAGCTTGGCAAAGAGCTTCTCCAAAACTTGCTTCTTCTCGTCCACCGAGATGATCGGATTACGGAAGATACGCAGAAGCTCGGGGGCCTGGTCCAAAATTTCCGCCAACCCGGACAGGTCCTTGCCATAGGCGTCCAGCGCATCGGCACCTTTTTCCTGGCCGATGGAGAACAGCGCCTTGGCGTATCGTCTGGCTACAATGTTCCCGGTCAATTGAACACCACCTTTGTTAAATATTTATCAATCAGCTTCTCGTGCTCTTCCTTGGTGAGCTTCTTTTCCAGCGCCTGCTCCGCGGCCTGGGTAATCAGCTCAGCCAATTCCTTGCGCATACTTTCCATGGCGTACTTGGCTTCCTGCTCAGCAGTCAGCTCTGCCTGGCGTTTGATCTGCTCGGCCTGCTTTTCGGCTTTCTCGATGATCGTAGCTTTCAGCGCCTCACCCTGCGCCTTGAACTCTTCGATGATCTTTTCACGCTCGGACTGCACGTTGGCGATGTTGCGCTCAACGTCGGCCAACTTGCCTTCGGCCTCTTCCTTACGCTTGGAAAGCTCGTCCAGCTCTGTTTCGATGTTGTAGCGGCGGGAGCTGAAGAATCCGATGATCTTCTTGCCTGCCGCAAACCAGATGATGGCCAAGAATGCGACGAAGTTCACCACACGCCAGAAGAAATTCATCCAGTCGTTGCCGTGGTGTTCCGCGCCCTCGGCACCGTGCTCGGCCGCAATGGCCACAGCGACGGTTATGAGGATCAGAAAAAGTGTGTAACCTGCTACCTTGAGCCCTTTCAAAGCACCTTACCTCCTTGCCGACCTGCCGTTTGATTACGCCAAGACTTTGGCGACTGCCTTTTCTGCCAGCGTGTCCACTTGCGACTTCAGCGTGGACATGGCCGCTTCGGACTGGGACTTGATTTCGCCCCTCGCTGCAGCCAGAGTATCCTGCGCTTCCTTGGTGGCTGCGCCAACGACCTTCTTTTCCTCTTCCTGCCCTTCGTCTTTGAAGCGCAGCCGCTCAGCAGTGCCAGCCTTGCGAGCTTCATCCAGAGCAGCCTCGTAATTCTTCAGCTTTTCCTCGGCAGACTGGGTGAAGGTTTCAGCTTCGGTCAGAAGGTTGTCCATCACACCTGCACGCTTCTTGATGATTCCGCGAATCGGCCGCACCAGCAAAATGTTAAGCACGACGAGGGTGACGACGAAGTTGATGAACTGCACCAGCATGGTGATATCAAGGTTGATCATGCCTTCCCCCATGAGAGGTTGTGAATTTTAGCTCAAAATCAAGGCGCAAATAGCCAATTTTCACCAAGCTGTCAAAGTGTTTTTTCCTGCTGACAGCCTGCCGAACTGCTATTTAAGCCCTATTTTAGGAGCTTCCGATGGTTTCGCTTTTCTTTGCCTCGTCAGGGGCGAAGTCGTTGGTGCCTGCGTTTTTGCCCTTATCAGTCGCAGAAAAGTCGAGCCTCTTGCCTGCCTTTTTGTCGCCCTTTCCAGCCACCTGAGATTTGCTCATGCTCACCTGCCCTTCGAGCACTGCGCCCTCCTCGATGACCAACGTCGGGGTGCTCATACTGCCGACCAGATTCGCCGTCTTATGCAGCACCACCTTCACGGCCGCCTCGATCTCGCCCTCAAGATGTCCGGAGAGAATCAACTGGCCGACCCAAATCTGTCCTTGAACCTTGGCGTCCTTGCCAACGATGAGAGTTCCTTCCGACTGAATCTCACCAGTAAAGGTACCGTCGATGCGGACAGAGCCATCGAAATTCAGCTTGCCCTGATAATTGGTGCCGGCACCTAGAAAGGCGTTAATTTCGTCTTTGGCCATGTCTTCGTACTCCTTATGCTGGTTTACGGATGCCGGCCGCGAGCGACTGCTCAAGACGTCTTGAACACGTACCGTCGCATAGAAACGTTGAGCACCAGGCCGACGAGACAGAAGTTCACCACGGTGGCGCTACCGCCGTAGCTGATGAACGGCAGCGGTATTCCCACGACAGGCATGAGACCGAGAACCATGCCCATGTTGATCAAAATCTGCCAGAAAAAATAAAAAAAGACGCCTGCTGCCAAAAAACTGCCAAATCTATCACGGGCGTCTCGCGCCGTGGAGAAGATGCTCTGCAAAAACAAACAGAACAGGGTCAGCAGCATTATGCTGCCGATAAACCCCCATTCTTCTCCAAAAACTGCCACTGCAAAGTCCGTATGCTTTTCCGGCAAAAACCGTAGCTGACTCTGGGTTCCTGCCAGAAACCCCTTGCCCCATAATTCCCCTGAACCAATGGCTATCTGCGACTGGATGATGTGATACCCAGCGCCCATGGGATCGCTCCCAGGGTTCAAAAACGTCAGTATCCGCTGCTTCTGGTACCCTTTCAGCATAAACCAGCCCAGCGGTATGAGCATGGGGAAAACCACTGCGAGCACCTTAAGCACTCGCGGCGTGAGTCCTCTGTACAAGATGATGCCGCCTAATAGCAAGAGCAGGTTCAGCCCTGAACCCAGGTCAGGTTGGGTTATGATCAGCATTGCAGGCGCCAGCCCAATGCCCAGAACAAAAAAAAGACCGCCCCAGTCCAGCCTTCCCGTACGCATGGAAAGCACCCTGGCCCCCAGAAAAAGCACCGTGATCTTGGCGAATTCACTGGGCTGCAGATTGAAAAATCCCAATGAGAGCCAACGCTTGGCGCCCATGATCGTCTTGCCCCAAAAAGGAACGGCAAGCAGCAGCAACACGGAAATGATGAACAGCGGCCAGGCCATTCCTTTCAGCCTTTTATAATCCACCAAGGTAAAAATCAGCATTCCAGCCAGCCCTACGCCGCCCCAGATAAGCTGTTTGCTGTAGTAGGGGTCCACCAGCAGCCCCTCTTCCTGACGAAAACCGCTTGCGGAATACAGATTCAGTATGCCCAGACCAAAAAGGACAACGGTAAGGCCCAAAAGGGGCCAATTGAGATAGGTAAAAAGTCTTCTGTCTAGGGCCATCTATTACTCCGGTACGCCAAATTCTATCATTGGCAGAGGATCTGCTCCGGGGCGCGTCACCTGGGGAGGCGGGGGTACGCCGGGCTCTTCCATGGCGTCCTGGGCTTCTTCTGGCGGCGCTGCAGGGGCTGGCGCATCCCTTACGATGTTTGTGCCGCCGGCAACAGGTTGCTCGCCTTCCAGGGAAGCTTCCGGACCGAAAAGGTGCTCGTAGATCGCTTTTACAATAGGGCCGCCAGCCGTACCGCCGTGTCCGCCGTGTTCCACCATGACGACGACAACATAGCTTTTCCCGTCAGCTTTGCCCCACGATGCCATCCAGGCATGGTCCCGGTGCTGGTAGGGCATTTCAAATTCTTTTTTGCGTATCTTGCCAATGCTGACCACCTGGGCTGTTCCTGTTTTGGCGCCCAGTTGCACATCGTGCCGCGCTATGCGCCGCGCCGTGCCGTGCCCGTGCTCCACAGTCTCCACCATGGCGCCGAGAATCGCTTCGCGGTAACTGTCATTAAGCGGCAACGTGGATTGAACAATGGGTCTGTCGCTTTGCAGCAGGTTTGGTTTGAGCACCCTGCCGCCATTTACAAGGGCAGCGATAAAGCGCGCAACCTGCAGCGGCTGCACTAAGGTGAACCCCTGCCCGATGGACATGTTCAAATTTTCACCACCTTGCCACGGTTCGTTGAAGCGCTTGCGCTTCCACTCCCTGGTCGGCACCAGTCCGCCGCTCTCGTTGGGCAGGTCAATCCCGGTCGGTTTGCCGAAACCGCATGCAAAAGCATACTTGCTCATGCGGTCCACGCCCATTTTTTCGCCCACCTGGTAGTAATAAACGTCGCATGACTCCACCAGCGAGCGCACGAGGTTCACAGCGCCGTGGCCGGATTTCTTCCAGCAGCGGAAGGACATGCGCCCCAGCTGATAGGCCCCTGAGCAGAAAAACGTCTTTTTGGGTGTAATGAATCCCTCACTCAGGGCGTTTGCCGCCACGACCAGCTTCCAGACCGACCCCGGTGGATAAGTGCTTTGGATGGCGCGGTTCAGCAACGGTTGCCTGGGATGCTTGTTCAACGAAGACCAGTGCTCGCCAAAGGAATCCTGGGTAAAGATATTGTTGTCGTAAGTGGGCGACGACACCAGCGCCAGGACCTGCCCAGTATCCGGGTCCAGAACCACGGCGGCGCCGGCTTTCCCCTCGAATTCATTGATAATAAATTCCTGAAGGTCCACATCGATACTGAGGGTGATATCCTCGCCGGCCATGGGCTGGCGCAAAATGGCGCTGGAAAGATCGCGGCCCGTGGCGTCAACTTCCAGCTGCCGCAGCCCTTTTTCACCACGCAGCTTGCTTTCAAAAACCTTTTCCACCCCCTGCTTGCCAACCATATCACCAGGGCGCAGTGTCTTATCCTGCTGCAGGTCTGCCTTGTCCGCCTCGAGAAGGTATCCAAGTATGTTGGAGACAATGGGGCCACTGGGATAATCCCTGCGTGGGCGTATGCTTATCTCCAAACCAGGCCAATAGACGGTATTGGCCTCGATACGGGAAACCAGGTCAAAGGAGATATCCGGCACCAGGGTCAGGGGCTCGAAGGATTTGACCTGTTTGCGCCCCTGTTCGAATCGCTGTTGCAGCGCCTCGAACCCGATGCCGGTCCAGCGGCTGACCTGTTCGAGGGTTTCCTCAATGTCGGTGCAATCCTCGCGCACCAGGGTCAGGGCGTAACCGGGCTGGTTCAGGGCCAGCAGCTTGCCGTTGCGGTCCTTAATGGCGCCGCGCGGTGCATAGACCAGCTCTCGCCGCAACTGGTTCTCTCGGGCCAGGCGGCTGAACTCCTCCCCCTTGTGCACCTGCAGATACCAAAAGCGCAGGGAGAAGATAAGGAACACCAGCAGAACAAGCCCTTGCAACAGGAACAGGCCGGACCTGGGCGCCCCTTGCGGTTCACTGTCATACAGATAGGGCATCGCTCTCCCTCCGCGAGCGCAAAGCGTTGGCCACGGCCCACCCTATGGGGAAGAGAAGGGCCTGCAAAACGCTCTCGAAGAACAGTCTGTCATGAGAAACTACAGCGTCCTGCAGTGAGCTCATGATGAAGATGAGTAGATAATGCCACACCCCCATGCAGGCGCCCATGAGGACCATGAAAATCATGTTCTTGGCCTGGAAAAGCCAGCGCCCCAGACTGTAGAGCACAACGAGCATGGCGTACCACAGCAGGCTGGAGCCGAAAGAGAGGGAACCGATGCCCTCCTGAATCAGGACAAAAATGGCCAAAAGCCATGCGGTCTGCGCAGGGCGCCCTTCCTGCAGGCTGAGCACGAGCCCGATCATGAGGAAATCCACGCCTCGGACGAAGTACTGGGCCCAAATGCCGCAGATGATAAAAATGGTCCACCAGAGAAAATTATACAGATTCATGGATGCGTCGGGACTGGCTTAAAGGGAAGAAAAAAACTGCTCGCAAAAACGCTGCAGCGGTTTGGCCGTCTATGCCCTGTGTGGTCGATACCCCTGCTTCTGTCAAGCGCGCTCCAAAAAACTGCCCGGATAGTTGCAAACCTCAACGGAGTTCATAGAGGCTGCCGCTGGAGCCGCTGGTATGATGTTCACGCTCGAGCAGCATGACCTCTTCAAGACTTTTGAAGTCGATGAGCAACTCGGCCCACACGTCCAAAAAAAGACTGATGTCCGAGCGCTGGACCTTTGTGACCCTGGCGACGGGCAAACCTTTGGGGAAAATATCATCAAGCCCGGAGGTAACAAGGATTTCTCCTTCCTCCAGGGGCGCGTTGAGGGGCACGTAAAGCACCTGCAGCAGTTCTCCTGCCCCGCGCCCTGCCAGTAAGCCTTGTGAGCGGTTTGTCTGGCCCAGGACGGCGACCCTGGAGTTGAGGTCAGAGACCAGCAGCACGGTGGAGAAAAAGGGACTTACGCGCAGGGTTTTACCCACCACGCCTTCATGCGTGACGGCCGGCGTATTGACCATCACGCCGGCTTCAAAGCCTTTGTCCACCACAAGGGTTTCCAGTGCGGCATGGGGGCCCATTCGATAAGACACGACCCGCCCCCCTACTGTGCGCCACAGTTCTGGGGGGTTGAAATCCATCAGCGAACGCAACCGCTTGACTTCAGCAGCCTCTTCCTTGCTCTTTGCCAGGGCCGAGGCCATTGTTTGCAGTCGCTCGTGCAGTGCATCGTTTTCCTTCTGCACGTCCGCCAGGTAAAGATAGTGGTCCTTGAAATCCCCTGCCTTGGTCGCCAGCCATTTTCCAGGCAAAAGCGTCCACCCGACAAACTCGAGCCCTGAATACGTAGCCAGGGTATCGAGGTACCCGGTGCGGACGTTCCAGGTATACAGGCTCAAATAGCTGAAGAGCGCAAGGAAAAGGATCAGGACAAACTTACGGGACAGGAGCTTAATCGATGGTTACCTCCTTAAGGATATCCAACGAATCAAGAGCCTTGCCCGATCCAAGCACAACAGTGGAGAGTGGGTCCTCCACCACGGTGATGGGGAGCGAAGTCTCTTCGCGGAGCAGGTTGTCCAGTCCTCTGAGCAGCGCACCGCCGCCCGTAAGCACAATACCGCGGTCCACGATGTCCGCAGCCAGCTCCGGGGGGGTCTGCTCCAGGGCCACGCGTACAGCCTGGACGATTGCGTCCACACGCTCGGAAAGCGCTTTGCGGATCTCCTCGGAGGTGATGGGAATGTTCTGGGGAATGCCCGAAACAAGGTCACGACCTTTGACTTCCATCTCTTCCTCTTCTGGCAGAGGGTAGGCGGAGCCGATCTTGACCTTGATCTCTTCAGCCGTACTTTCGCCGATGAGCATATTATATTTGCGCTTCACGTGCGTCATGATGGCTTCGTCCATCTTGTCTCCACCGACACGAACGGATTTGGAGTAGACCACGCCGGAAAGCGAGATGACGGCGACTTCTGTGGTGCCGCCGCCGATGTCCACAACCATGTTCGAGGTGGGGTCCTGGATGGGGAGGTTGGCGCCGATGGCCGCCGCCATGGGTTCCTCGATGAGGTAAACTTCCCGCGCGCCGGCGCTCTGCGCCGATTCCTTGACCGCGCGTTTTTCCACCTGGGTGATACCCGTGGGCACGCAGATGATGATCCGAGGGCGCACCAGCCGCCGGGAGTTGTGCACCTTGGAAATAAAATGCCGCAGCATGGCCTCGGTGATTTCGAAATCAGCGATAACGCCATCCTTCATAGGGCGAATGGCCACGATGTTGCCCGGAGTACGTCCGAGCATCCGTTTGGCCTCATTACCTACAGCAAGCACCTTGTTGGAGCCGCGGGAATCCTGCTTCACAGCCACGACAGAGGGCTCGCGCAGAACAATGCCCTGCCCTTTTACGTAAACGCAGGTGTTCGCCGTGCCAAGATCTATGGCCAAGTCATTGGAGAAAAGGCCTAATACGAAATCCGTTACCCTGGACATATGCTCTTGCTTGCCTCGCTTTGCGCTCGTGAGTTATGCAATCTTTTGTTTGGACTTGAAGAAAACTGCTTCCGGTGTCAAGGTCCTGCGCTTGAAACCGGACCCCCATTTACGTTCTTATGCACAGCACTTCAACTCGTCACGGCGGCGTCAAGCCCTATTATTCGCTGGCTGCATACATGCGCCAGCGCTTTGGCTGTCGCGTACAAAAAATTCCGCTGGACGCAAATTTTTCTTGCCCGAATCGTGACGGCACCATTTCACGTCAAGGTTGCCTTTTTTGCAATGCCAGAGGCTCGGGCTCCGGCCTCGGCGCCCAGGGCCTGGATTTGGCTGGCCAATGGGGCCACTGGCAGGAAATCTACCTTCGCAGGCACAAGAATCCACGCTTCATAGCCTATCTGCAATCTTTTTCCAATACCCACGGACCCCTCTCCAAACTACGCGAGGTACTTGAAGAATTACATCCGCTTATAAATAATGGGGAAATGGCGGGCATTGCCGTGGGCACAAGACCCGACTGCCTCGACGATGAAAAATTAGCCCTGCTCGCCTCTTTTCCGGTGGAGGAAGTCTGGCTGGAACTGGGCCTGCAATCCGCTGACGATGCTGTTCTCAAGGCCATAAACAGAGGCCATGACAGCGACTGTTTCAGCCGGGCCTGCAGGGCAGCCGCCAACCACGGACTGCGCGTATGCGCCCACCTCATGGCAGGCCTCCCCCAGGAAGAAGAAGAGGGGCTACAAGGTTCTGTGCAACTCGTCAACGCCCTTCCTGTGCATGGCGTGAAATTCCACAACGTGTACGTCTGTGAAGGCAGCTCCCTGGCCGCCTTGTGGCGGGCGGGCAAATACACTCCCATCGAGCGATCCGTTTACGTCCGGCAGCTTGGTATGGCCCTTGCCACCATGCGCAGTGATATGGTTGTGCAACGGCTGACCGGCGATCCTGCCCCAGGCGAACTTCTGGCGCCGGAATGGGCAGCGGACAAGCGTATTTTGCTGGCGGAAATCCACAACTTCATGCACAACAATACCACTTGGCAGGGAAAGATGTGTGATGCACCGGACGCCCCTCCTTCCTGGTTCGATCAGGCGGAAGAACTGCCACAGTCTTTGCGCCCCTCGTAAAGCCACAGGGCGGGCTTCGGATTCACAGCATTCTTCGAAACGCTATATGGCCACCGGCAACAGGAGAACACCATGCAGAATGTGTTTGCGGAAACCCTGGTCGCAGCGCCCTTGCGTGTGACGCTCTTTTGGAGCGGCCCCAAGCTCAAACGCATCCTGTTGCGCTGGCAAGACGACCCCTTTGAGCCAGGGGAACAAGGCGTTGACAAGGGGCTATGCAGTTCCGGTTTCGCCGATGCCATGCAAAAAGCCCTTGATGCTTACGTAGCCGGGGAACATGTGGTCTGGCCCCAACTGCCCCTGGACATGGAGCCCTTGACGCCTTTTTCCAGGCTGGCGCTGGAAACCTTGCATCGCGAAGTACAATGGGGGCGCACAGTCAGCTATGGCGAACTGGCTGCCATCTGCGGCAAACCCGGAGCAGCGCGCTCCATCGGCCGGGCCATGGCCCTGAATCCGTGGCCACTTGTGGTGCCATGCCATCGTGTGGTGGGCGCACGCGGGGACCTGGTGGGCTTTTCCGGAACCGGGGTATCCATGAAACGCTACCTGCTGGACAAAGAAGGGGCGCTGCCCGCGAAGGCATCCCAAAAGTAAAGCGTCTCCCCTCTTTCATGGAGACGCATCAATATTCCTCGCCCTGCCACATCTCGGGCGTAAAGCGCACAACCTGGTTGCGCCCCCTGCCTTTGGCCTCATACAGCGCCACATCGGAGAATTTGATGGCCTTATAGAGCGTGTTGCCATCAGCGGGGTGCTCAGCCACACCCAAACTGATGGTCTTGTGGATTTTCACCCCGTCGCCCAAATCCAGGGGCTGCTGCTCCACCCGCTGGCGAATCTTTTCCGCCACTGACACGGCCATGCCTTCCTGAACATCCTGCAGCAGAATCAGGAATTCCTCTCCGCCGTAACGTATCAGCAAGTCCGAACGCCGGATGCATGCGTTGATCGCCCCCACCACTTGCTTCAGCACCAGGTCGCCAGCTTCGTGCCCGTAGTCGTCATTGACCTGTTTGAAGTAGTCCAGGTCCGCCATCAAAAAGCCGGTGCGCCGATTCTCACGTTCTGACAGGGGCTCGTACTTGGCGATGAACTCATCCAGAAAACGCCGGTTGTGGCAATGGGTCAACGGATCGCGCAGCGCCTGCTCCTTTGTGAGCTGCAACAGCCTGAGCGAGGACAGCACTGGCGCGGCTTCATCCAGGTATTTACGCAAAAACGGGATTGTTTCATCGCGCAGTCTGTCCCAGCTGTTTTTGGGGGCGACAAAGGAGAATACGCCCCCCACCTGCCCACCCATGATCATGGGCAGACAACAGCGCACATATTTGGACGTGTCTATATTGAAATACGGGCAGAGCACTTCATTGTAAAAAGAGATCACGTCCTCGGAATTCCGCTTGCACCGGCACACCTCAGTGGTCAGCAGCACATCTCGCTTGCAGAGGGGATCCTCCTTGCTCGCATCAAGGGCAATGAGCAGACGGTCCGCATCGTGATCCACCTCGAACAAAACAAACTTGTTGAGCGAGAAATGGTGGCTGAAGACATACCCAAGCTGCTGGTACACCCCGTCCTTGTCCAGTGTTCCCTGCAGATCGTGGCTGAAGAAGGTGAGCTGGGCCATCTGCTCCAACCGTTTGGAAACTTCCTGCAGCGACGAGGCCTCGCGGCCGGTCTCCTGACTGCGCAAAACATAGGCGAGCAGCTTACCCGCGCGGCCAAGGAAATTGTTCCAATGGCGCATCATCGTATTGACGACGTTGCGCATTTCCACCAGTTCGTCGCCCTTGCGCATATGGTAGACAGGGCATTCGTGGCAGCTATCGTACTTGTTCAGAAAGATGCAGGTATCCCGCCAGACCGGCGAGATGGCTTCGCTCCCTGTTTCCAGATAGCAGATTCTGCTCGGGTCCACATACACGGGGCACTCTTCGTTGTGGCAATTCATTATGTTCAGGCAGTGCAGGTGATCGCTTTCAAAACGTTCACTAAAGTCACTGGAATGTGAGGCGATGATGATTTTTTTCAGCCGCCAGAGAAAACGCTCCACCCGCAGTACGTTGAAATAAAGAATCGCCCAGAGCAAAACCGCGCCGGATATAAAGAGCCCCCCCATCTGATAGGTGCGGTTTTTTCGCATTTCCTGCATTGCGCGGGTTTCATACCCCAACAACAAGGCCGCAATCCGTCGGCCCTGCATGTCATGCAGGGGCTCCAGACGGAAAAACCATTCGCCGGTCTTGGTGTCCGCAAGCTGATGCTGCAGCGCCCAGGCGCTGTGTTGCCGCCAGTCTTCGCCGTAACCATCAACAAGGACCCACCCATTTTCCACCTGGCGGCCATCCGTATCGTCAATTACAGAGGCATCAATCATAAGGGCCATGGTCGAACTGGGGCGTTGCAGATGGAGCAATGTTTCGGCCGCGTTCAAATATACGCCCACAACGCCAATGAAAGAGCCCCCCGTTGCGACGGGCGCCATTGCCTGCAATTGTAATGCGCCATCAGCATATTCCAGACCCGTCGCAGCTTCGCCATTCTCCAACACATAGCGCAGCATTTCCTGCTTTGTGCCATTGCTCTTCGTACTGATACTCGAAGTCTCCAGCAGGTTGTCGCCAGCCTCTGTAAAAAAGACGAAATCCAGGCTGTCCACAACCAGCTCGACACTGATCCTGTCGGCATAGGGCTTGGCAAAGGACAACAGTCTGGCGCGATCACCCGCGGCCAATGCATCCTGAACCTCGGGAATCGATGACACGGCAACCGCCTGGGAAAGCAGAAACTGCAATCTTTCATGCATACTCTGCTGGGCGTTCTCCGCCTGCAGGCGCAGGTTGTCATCAGCGCGCTTTTCTATGGACTGATGCAGCGTGTAGGAAAGAAAAAAGACCTGAAAAATGCTTCCCAAAAAAAGCATGGCGCCTGTAAAATACAGAAACCGCCATTTAAGCGACCATGTTCCCGGGTTGGTAAGGCCTCTCCAAAAGCGATAAAAACCGCCCCCTTCTTGTCGGGAGTCTTTGACTTCATCTTGAGACACAGCGCCATCTTGCGAATTCTGGTCGTTCCCTGCCACACGGCCTCCTCGCTTTCGTCCGCCTGTTCTACTGCCTGGCCCGAGCACCCCTGCCCATTTACATGCCCGTGCAATGGCCACCGTTACGATACGCCAAGCCGGCACGCATATCATTTTTGCCAATTCTATCAGTAAATACTAAATTGTAGCAAGTAAATGTACGTATCTCTCTGGCTGGTCATACAGTATTTACAGGGTACATCGTCTTGCAACTTGCACTCCCCAGGGAGGCTGCTTTCAAGAATCATGCGGCAGGTATGAAATCTCGCCCCATAACATGCCCCCGTGCTTCCAAAAAACCCCTGATGTCTTCAAAGGCATCGTGATTTGCCACATAGGACAGCAAAAAAGCCTTACCTGGAGGGGGCACATCATTTCTATCCAATACAGGGCGACCATTTACAACATGCCCGATCTTTCTCGGATCTACATCGTAATACGTCTCTATCTGCACACCACGGGAGCATAACGCCTCTGCCCGCTTGCGGCTTACCCGTCCAGCACCTAAAACATGCACAACAGGGTGAAAGGGATTGTGCCTTTGCAGCCAGCGTGCAAGAAAATGGGCTTTGACCTGGTAAAATTGCTCCATGCCATAGCGCGGGTCGCATCGTGACAGTCTTCCCGGCGGATCGTTCCACTGCAACAGCGGCGCAGCCACCTTTTCAAAACGCACCCCGGCGTCGAGCCAACGCAGCCACAGCTCGTAGTCTTCAGGAAAATTACCGTCCCGGTAGCCACCAAAACGCTCCACCAGCTCCCTGCGGAACATGACCGAAGGATGTGGCAAGGGCGATTCCCTGAATCTGGCCAGACTGATCTGCTCATGGGTGATACGGCTGTTGGCCCAGTCAACATGCCGGGCATACCCTCCCTGCAAGCTACGGTCACCCCCGTATTGTACAAGGCAAGAAGCCACGCCGATATGGGGGGCGTTCTGCAACAAGGCGACCTGCTTCTCCAACCGCTCGCACAGGCACACATCATCAGCATCCATGCGGGCAACAAAGGGCGCAGTGCAATGGCGCAACCCCTCCTCCAGTGCAGGCACCAGGCCCCTGGCGGCGCAATGCAACGGGATGACCCGAGGGTCCTTGGCGGCATAGGCGTCGAGCACGTTAGCCGTACCGTCACAGGAGCCGTCGTTCACGGCAATAATTTCAAACCGCCCCATACTTTGTGCAAGCAGACTGTCCAAGGCGCGGGGCAAGGTGTTTTCGCCATCGCGTACAGGCAACAGCACAGAAACAAGCGGCTTACCAGACACGCTTTTCCTCCTCATGTCCGGCATGCAATGCCAGCAGGTGGCGCACGATGATGGCCGCGCTCTCGCAGAACAGGCGATCGCCCAATGCCATGCTTTTTCCATTTACTTGGGCGCGTTGCAAAATAGCTTCCAGTTCCGCCAGCACAGCCGGCAACGCCTCCGGATTTCCACCACAGACGGCGTTTTCCTGCATGAGGCGGCGTATGTGGCGGCGCAATGCAGCATCACCATCGTTTTCCAAAGGTGGCGGAGCATGCCCTGGTTCGCCACACACCTGTATATCGTATTTTTTGGGATACTTACTGCCAATGGCTTCCTGGGCGGCTGTATGCCCGGCCCTGGCGCCGAACACCAGACTGGCCAGCACCATGCCACCGCCAATGCGGTTGCCCCCGTGCATTCCGGTGGCGCTTTCGCCGCAGGCAAAAAGCCCCTGCACGCATGTCCGCCCCTGTAGGTCGATGCGGGCCCCGCCGTTTCCTGCCTGCGCCATGAGAGCGGCCTTTCGCCACACGCTGCCGGACGCTCCGGAACGCAGCGCCACAACACCCCCAGTGCCCGCATGGGCCAGGAGAAACCTGTCCAGCAGGTTATCCCGCTGCGCATAGGCAAAGGGGCAATGCGTCGCACGCTCCCCTGCCAGGGCGCGTATATGTTCCGGAATCTGCTTTCCTTCAGGGGAGTCGCCCCCCCGCACCCGCCAGTTCTGATTTGCAAGGAAATGGGGGGAAACGAACTGCCGCGAATCCTGAAAATGCCACAAGAATTGCAGCAACCCGGCCTGCCGTACTGGCGCGCCGGCGCGCTGGAGAAGCGCATAGGAATAGCCCTGCACCGCCGGACCGCAGATGTTGCGCTCATACAGGGGCGCGGGCCCGCCTAGCGCCATGATGACGCTGCGCGCGGGCATGACATGCACTACATGCTCGCCCTTCTTGCGGAGCAAGGCGCCGCGCACATTGGCCGTTGCAAGTGATGCGTCCCGGCACAGGCCAAGGACCTCCACTCCCTCGAGCAAGCGTCCCCCGCGCTCAAGAAAGCGAGACAGCAGAGAGTGCCGCAGGGCCGTGAGATCCGGAAAAATGAATGCGGTTGCCTGCTCCTGAAAAAAACACGCCGCCTGTCGCTCCTTGAGCAGGGACGCCATGTCCTGGTGGTGATCGCCGCGTATGGGCGCACCCCACAGGCGCAACTCCTCCAGCCGTGGCAGGCTTTCTTCCGCCATAAGGGCAACAAGATCAGTATCCACATGACCAGGGGGCGCAATGGCGACTGCACGCCGCACATAGGCCTCGCACGTCGGGGCATCGGCAAGCACCTGCATGCCCAATGCGTTGTTTTGATTTAGGAATGAAGAACCGGCAGGACCGACGCCAAGGCTGAGACAACAGACGCGCACCCCGGGGGAAACGGCAAGGGCGGCTATGCCGGCGCGCATACCGGCAAGCCCCGCACCCAGGATGAGCACGTCAACCGGACCGTAATGCGGTGCGGCAGACGGCGCATCCTGGGCGGGGCCGTTCATGGCAAATGCTAATCTTTCTTTTCAGGCTTCTTGCCCCAGGTGCCCTGGGACTTCTCTTCCTTTTCAGGTGCCTGAGCGGCATCAGGAGAAGGAGCGGCCTGGTCTTTTTCAGAAGCTTCAGGTGCAGAAGCTTCAGGCGCTTCACCTTCTGCAGGCGCCTTGTCAGCGTTCTGCTTGGCGGCTTCCAGCTGAATTTGCTGCAGGGAAAGCATCAGAGCGCGCTGGGCCTCACCCTGAATGGCCGCATTCACGTCTTCAAGGTAGACGGGCAGCTTTTCGGAAATGGACTTACCCACGTCGGAACCATAAAAATCAGCCAAAGCCTTGAGCTCTTCGTCGGTGTAATGATGCAGCAGCACCAACTTGACGATGTTGCGGACTTCGTCCATGCGCACGTGGCTCTTCATGGTGTCCACGATTTTCTTGGCCTGTTCGCCAGGAATCTGCTGTGCGATAGGGCCGTAGATCTGGTCGAAGGATTCTTCCAGTCCCACATCGCTGAGGTAGCTGTTGGCAGCGGCAATGCCTTCCGGACGCTCCTTTTCAAGCGTAGCCAGCTGCTCTTCAGTAGAAGGCCCTTGCATCGCTTCCTGGGCATTGGTGAAAGGGCCGTTAGCTTCTTCCGCCGCCTGCTCGGCTGTCAGACCGGGGGTTACGGCGCAAAGGATGAACATTGTGATGAACATGACGACACGAACGGTCATTTGTGAGTGCTCCTGATTGTTGTTTGTGCATGTACCCGGCGCGCCTGCCATATTCGCGCCGGTGCAGTTTTGACTGGCCCGGCAAATGCCGGATAAATGCTCACATGCGCTTACGTGCGAAGGTGAGCATTTTCTGGGCTTCGGCAAAAGAGGAATTAAGCTCGAGAGCCTTCTCTGCCGCCTCCACGACCTTGTCCCAGCGTTGCCAGTCGATGTAGAGCCTGCCGATGTTGAAATAGAGATTGGCGTCATCGGAGATAATTTCAAGGGCTTTCAGGTAATACTTCTCAGCCGTCTCGTACAGCCCCATTTTGCGCAGGGCGATACCGATGCGGTTATACAGGTGCAAGGAATCGGGCGAGGCCTCCAGAGCCTGGGAAAGGTATCCGTAGGCATCCTCGTAAAGCTGCGCCTTCAGGTATATTTCACCAATGTCGGCCTTGAGTTCCGCATCCTCTGCGAACTCCTGCACCATATTCTTGAAATGGTCGCGCGCGTTGTCATACTCCTGACGCTGCACCATGCCGCGGCCCTGCTCCAGCTCATCCGCCTTGCGCTTTTCCAGAGCTTCCAGCTGCTTTTTCGCTTCACTCACCGCGCTGTCCTGCAGCTCGTTGAGACACTCCTTCAGCGTGTTCAGCAGCTCGCGCTCCTTGCCGGCAACAAACTCCACCTTGAGAGGGATGATCTGATGAAAGCCCGTGTTCGAATCCAAAAGGTACACGGCGTCAGCCATGAGCCGTTCAAATTCTTCCTTCTCGCTCTTCATCAACGAGCTTTTGAGCATTACGAGCAGCGCATCATGCAATGCCTGAACAGCAGGCAAATATTTTTCCTGTTTCAGGAAGGTTCTGACCTTTCCGATCTGGCTTCTGGCCTTGATCAGTTCACTGGACATGTCTCACTCCCCTCTTTTGCGCCGCCGTGAATGCCCGAGAAAATCCCGAATCTGCGCCGGGCTTTTCTATACTCCAGCCTCGCGCCGCACCAACTCGCGGAATCTGCCAAAAAAAGAACGGCTGTCATGCGGCCCCGGGCAGGCTTCCGGATGGTACTGGATGGCGATGATGGGCTTCTTCGTGTGGGCAAAGCCCTCAAGTGTATTATCATTCAAATTGATGTGCGTGGGCTTCACATCGGGCACGTCAGAAAGATCCACACAAAATCCATGATTCTGCGAAGATATTTCAATATGCCCGTGTTCAAGGTCCTTGACCGGATGATTGCAGCCATGGTGGCCGAACTTGAGCTTGTAGGTCTTGCCGCCCAGGGCGTGCCCCAACAATTGATGCCCAAGACAAATGCCGGCAACGGGATAGGACTCTGTGAGCTGGCGGATGGTCTCTATGACATGGGCCAGCGCAGCCGGGTCGCCTGGGCCGGGAGAAAGGAACACCGCGTGGGGCTTCAGCGCATCGATGCGCTTTTTGTCCCAGTTGGAGGGCACCATAAGCAGGTCCATATCCATGCTGGCCAAAAGCCGCAGGATATTCCACTTGATGCCGCAATCCACCACCACGATGCGCGGCCCTTCACCTGGCCATGCATAACTGCCGTCCTCGGCTATGGCAGCGTCCTCCACACCGGTTCCGGTCCAAATATAGGGGCGCTCGGGCGTCACCGTATCGGCCAGGTTCAGCCCTTCCATGGAAGGCAGCTCCTGAGCCCTGCGCACCAGCTTTTTCGGGTCGGATTCTTCCGTGGAAATGAGGCCACGCTTCGCACCGTGCAGCCGCAGATGCCGGGTAAGGGCTCGTGTGTCCACGCCCTCTATGCCCAAGACGTTCTGCTGTGAAAGGTAATCCGGCAGGCTCATGCTGCTGCGCCAGTTGGAGGGCGTCTTGCAGCATTCCTTGACGATGAAGCCAGCCACGCGAATGCGTGAGGATTCAACATCTTCAATATTGATTCCGTAGTTACCGATGAGCGGATAGGTCATGGTCACCATCTGCCCCGTGTAGGAGGGGTCGGTGAGCACTTCCTGATATCCGGTCATACCTGTATTGAAAATGACCTCGCCGCTGCTTTCTCCAGGTTTGGTAAAGCAACGTCCGGTAAAGGTCAGTCCGTCTTCCAGGGCGAGAATGGCGCGCATGATTCTATTTCTCCCGTAACAATCTGCTTACTATGGCAATATCCTCCGGCCGGTCAACCCCATGGCTTGTGCACCTGGTCTGACCCACGCGGATGGGAATGGAATTTTCAAGAAGCCTGAGCTGCTCCAGCTGCTCGCATCGCTCCAAACGCCCCGGCGGCAGTTGCGTAAAGCGCCGCAGCGTGCGCATGCGATAGGCATAAAGCCCCACATGCAGGAGGTATCCAGGGGTGTCTCCTGCAGCATGCCGTGCCTTGTAAGGTATGGCTGCACGAGAGAAGTAGAGCGCGTTGCCTGCCGCGTCAAGCACGACCTTCACCCGGTCGGGATTACCCACATCATTTTCCGCCAGTTCACGGGCCAGGGTCGTCACCTCCACACCAGGGTCTGCAAAAGGCGCCACCAGCTCCGCCAGCATTCCAGGGGCAAGGGCGGGCTCGTCTCCCTGAATGTTGACCACCACGGCGTCGTCCGGCACGCCCATGAGTGTGGCGGCCTCGTAAACCCTGTCCGTGCCGCTTGCATGCTCCCGTGATGTCATAAGCGCCTCTACGCCCAGCTCCAGCGCTTTTGTGCTGATGCGTTCGTCATCCGTGGCCAGGATGATGCGTTTGAACACGCCGCTTTCTTTGGCGCGTTGGCAGACGTGCCAAAACATGGGGCGCCCTGCAATGTCCGCCAGGGGCTTGCCCGGAAAACGTGATGACGCCCAACGTGCAGGAATAACACCATAGCACGGCGGCAATGGCAGGCCGCAGGCCGGCATCAACCACGCCTCCCGTTGCGCCGGGTTTGGAGCAATGGCATCAGTTGCGCCGCCAGCATTCCGGCCAGCATCAAGGCGCATCCAAAAACGGCTCGCCCCCCCATGGTCTCTCCTAGAAAAGCCCAGCCGGCCAGCGCGGCAAAAACGGATTCCATGCTCAGCAAAATGGCTGCATGGGCAGGTTTGGCATCGCGCTGCGCCACCACCTGCAAGGTATAGGCAACACCGACGGAAACCACCCCGCCATAAAGAATCGGCCAAGCGCCATCCATAATGCCTGCAATGGTAACATCTTCCAAGGCAAAAGCCACCCCCAGACTGAGCACGGAACAGACCCAGTATTGCGCCATGGACAAAACAAGCGGATTCATGCGCGGCGAGAGCCAACCAATCACAAGGACATGGCCGGCCCAGAAAAATGCGCCGATAAGCTGCAGCAAATCGCCGTAGGCCATGTGCAGGCCGTCCGTGATCGAAAGCATGTACAGCCCGACAACTGCCATGGAAGCGCCTACCCAGATGCCCCACCCCTGCTTGCTGCCCAGCAAACGGGCCAGGATAGGCACGATGACCACATAGAGTCCGGTGATAAAGCCTGCGTTGCCGGCGGTTGTGTACTGCAACCCCACCTGCTGCAAGGTAGCCCCTGCAAACAGGGCCGCACCGGCAAAAATGCCGCCCATGAGATACGTGGTGAACGTTGGCGCCTTATACGCCGCACTCACCTGCCCGAGGGAGCGCTGGCTGCGCATGGCCAGGGGCAAAAGCGCCAGGGCACCCAAGGCAAACCGCACACCATTGAAGGTATAAGGCCCGACAAAATCCATGCCCTTGCGTTGGGCGACAAAAGCGCACCCCCAGATCAACGCAGTGGTCAAAAGCAGTGCATCGGCCTTGAGATGCCGTGGCTCTATGGGGGCGACGCCGCGATCAAGCTGCGAAGGGGCGGATGCTTCCGAAGAAACGTTCGTCATGTATACACCAGAATAAGATTAGGGGGATTCATTAGTCTTCATCATGCAGCAGCAGTGATAACATGCAAGAAGCGCGGTCCGGCTACCCGAGCATGGGAAGCTCACCCGACTCCTCCATGTTGGTCCTGGACTGCAAATGCCTGGTGAGACGGTGCTCCACCTTGCGAAAAACGAAGAGCAGACCATAGACCAGGACCAGATAGAACAAGGCAGCGGTGATGTACAGCTCATAGATGGCAAAGCTACGGGCAGCGATGACTCTGGCAACGCCTGTGATGTCCATGATCGTGATGATCGAAACCAGGGACGTGGCCTGAAGCAGAAAGACGACCTCATTGGTATAGGCGGGCCAGGCCAGGCGGAAAGCCTTGGGCAGAACGATGCGGCGGTACAGAAGCGGGTTGGACATGCCGCAGGCGCGGCCGGCTTCGATCTCGCCCCATGCCACACTCTGAATGGCGCCGCGAAGAATCTCCGCGGTGTAGGCGGCGGTGTTCAGCGTGAGGGTCAGCACGGAGCAGAAGTACGCCTCGCGGAAAAGCTGCCAAAGCCCGAAGTTGGAGAGCAGGTCGCGGAACTGGCCGCTACCGTAATAGATGAGAAAAATCTGGACCAGAAGGGGCGTGCCCCTGAAATACAAAATAAAGGCCTGCGCCGGGATGTTAAGCCATTTGTTTTTGGAGACGCGCATAAGCGCGGCCGGCACTGCCAGGCAGAACCCGATGAGAACGGAAAGAGCGGTGAGCTGGATGGTGATCCAGGCGCCCTGGCACAATTGCGGCAGACTTTCGACGACTATTTCGGGAATGATCATGGTCTCAGGCCGCCTTGCGCACGCCGCGGTTTGCCCAGCTTTCAGCCTTGAGCTGCGCATACATGGAAAGCACGGTTATGCCCAGATAGATGAGTGACGCCGCAAAGAAAATGGTAAAGGGCATTCTGGTGGCCCGGGAAGCGATCTCGGCGTTGCGCATCAGTTCCGGTAACTGGATGACGGAGATGAGCGCCGTAGCCTTTATAAGGACCATCCACACGTTGCCGAGCCCAGGCAAAGCAAAGCGCCAGACCTGGGGGAGCAGCACCCGCCGAAAGGCCAGCATGGGGTTCATGCCCATGGCGCGGGCGGCTTCCAGCTGTCCTTTGGGCACGGCCATGAACGCACCGCGAAAAACTTCTGTAGAAAAAGCCCCGTAAATGAAGCCGATCGTCCACACGCCGGAGACAAAGGGGTTGAAGTCGATGATGATTTCATGCCCGATGAGTGTTCTGGAGAGGTCCATTACCAGGGTGGGCACACCATAAAAAACGAGCAGGATAAGCACCAGCTCCGGAACGCCGCGAATGACGGTGGTGTAAATCGCAGAGAGCAGGTTGAAAAAGGGTTTTTTGCAAAGCTTGCCCCAGGCGCCGAGAAGCCCCAGCAGAATAGCCACAAACATGGAACAGACACCCACCATGATGGTGAGCTGGGTCCCTTCCCAAAGCAACGAGCCATAGCCTTGCAAATCGAGCATCATTCAGCCTTGTGGAAAATAATGAACAGCCCCGGGGCAAGCAGCCTCGGGGCCATCTGGCTATATTTCGATTATTCGCCGTAAAGGTCGAAGTCGAAGTACTTGTCGTTGATTTCCTTGTACTTGCCATTTGCGCGCAGGGCCTTGATGGCCTTGTTGAAGCCTTCGCGAAGTTCGTCGTCACCCTTGCGCACGGCGATGCCGATGCCTTCGCCGAACCACTTCTTGTCCAGGTAGGCGGGGCCGATGAATTCGTAGTCAGCACCGTCAGGAGTATCCAGGAAACCGCCCTGCAGCACTACCTGGTCGGCAAAGAGCAGGTCCACGCGGCCGGAAACCATGTCCATGTTGGCTTCTTCCTGCTTGGCGTAGGACTTGATCTCAAGCACATCACCAAAGTTGTCGCGGATGAAGTTCTCATGGATGGTAGCGCGCTGAACGCCGACAACCTTGCCCTTCAGACCTTCCTTGCTCACCTCAAAGTTGGCGCCTTTTTTGGCAACAAAGCTGGCAGGGGTCTGGTAGTACTTATTGGTGAAGTCCACCTTTTCCTTGCGCTCTTCGGTGATGGACATGGAAGCGATGATGCAGTCGATTTTCTTGGCCAGCAATGCGGGAATCAGGCCGTCCCACTCCACAGCCTTGAACTCGCAGTCGTAATCCAGCTCGGCGCACATGGCCTTGGCCAGATCGATGTCAAAACCGCCCAGTTCGCCCTTGTCATCAACATAGTTGAATGGAGGGTAGGCGCCTTCAGTGCCCACGATGACTTTCTTGCCGGCAAATGCCGTCGTGGCCATGGCCACCAGAGCAACAATACACAGGGTGTAAACGAATGCCTTCTTCATCAGTGCTTCTCCTCTCGAGTGTGGTAAGTTTGAACAACCAGCCCCCTCTAGCTGGGGCGAACATCCAGAAAGCGTGAAAGGAATTGCCGGCAAACCTGGGATTGCGGATTCTCGAAAACCTGGCTTGGCGGTCCCTGCTCCTCTACGCGCCCCTCGTGCAAATACATCACTTGGGAAGAGACGTCCCGGGCAAAGTCCATTTCATGTGTGGCGATGATCATGGTGCGCCCCTCTTCCGCAAGACTGCCCATGACCCGCAGCACCTCGCCCACCATTTCAGGGTCCAGGGCCGAGGTCGGTTCGTCGAACAAGATCACTTCCGGATTCATGGCCAGCGCACGGGCAATGGCCACGCGCTGCTGCTGCCCCCCGGAAAGGTGCGCAGGATAGCTGTCCCGCTTGTCGGCAATGCCGACCTTCTGCAACAGCCCCATGGCCTCCTCCACACACTCCTTTTTGGGGCGCTTCAGCACGTGCACGGGAGCCTCTATGACGTTTTCAAGAACGGTCATGTGCTCCCACAGGTTGAACTGCTGAAAGACCATGCCCAGGCGGGTGCGGATACGGTCGACCTGCTTCTGGTTCTTGGGCACAGATTCGCCCTTGCGGTTCTTGCGCATCTCGATAAGCTCGCCGCGTACGCGCACAGCGCCGCTATCGGGTATTTCCAAAAGATTGATGCAGCGCAGAAAAGTGCTCTTTCCCGACCCGCTGGACCCGATGAGTGCGATAACGTCGCCCTCATTGGCTGTCAGAGAAAGGCCTTTGAGGACCTCAAGCCCTCCGAAACGCTTATGGATACTCTCCACAACCAGGGCTGGCTGCGGGGCGCCATCACTTGAACTGGTGGCGGAAGATGAAGTATCGGCTTTGGGGCCGCTGTCTGAGGTGTTTTGATCCTGCAATTCCTACTCCTGTAAAACTGAGCTGCCGGTTTATGCGCAAAACGTTAATTTCGTAGTTTATTCGACACACGTTTGTCAACGAAAAGCACAACTCCCAACCGTTCCGAGGCCTTTCTTCATCTTTTCGGACCACCCAAGCAGGAAACTCCCTTTTAATCCTGCCCGAATGCAGATAGCTTCCTTATCAAAAGCTGCGATTGAGTATATCTTCTTGAAAACGTCGTATCCTGAAGAACGTAGACTAATGAGGAGGCAACATGCCTGAATACGTAGATGAAGCCGGTCTCTCCATAGAGCGCCCCTTGTTTGAAATGATCAGGGACGAAGCCGCGCCCGGCCTGCATGTGGACGCAGCCGATTTCTGGAAGGCCCTGGCCACCATCGTGAAGGAGTTCAGCGCCGAAAACCAGGCCCTGCTCGACAAGCGCGATGACCTGCAGCAAAAAATCGACAGCTGGCATAAGGACAACAAGGGGAAACCTTTTGATGCCGCAGCCTACAAAACCTTTCTCCAGGACCTGGGTTATCTGCTCCCGGCCATTGAGCCCGAACCCGTGGCCCCTGGCAAGGTGGACCGCGAAATAGCCAATGTTGCTGGCCCCCAGCTGGTGGTGCCGGTGACCAATGCACGCTACGCCCTGAATGCGGCCAATGCCCGTTGGGGCAGCCTTTACGATGCATTCTACGGTACAGACGCGCTCCCCCGTGAAGAGGGCGAGGCCCTTGCCGCTGGCTATGATCCCAAACGTGGCGCCCGTGTCATGGAAAAGGCCGCGGAATTCCTGGACCAGGCTTTCCCCCTGGAGCAAGGCAGCCACAAGGACGCCACTGCTTACGTTGTCGACCGCACCACCGGCCCGGCAACCCTTTCCGTCACCCTGGCATCCGGCGCCACAACCCATCTTGCCGATCCTGCCCGCTTTGCAGGGTACCAGGGGCAAGAAACCGCCTCGGTCATCCTGCTGCGCAACAATGGCCTGCACGCGGAATTGTGCATCGACCACGAAGACCAGGTTGGCGCGCAACACCCCGCCGGCGTCAAGGATGTTCTCCTGGAATCCGCCATGACCACCATCCAGGACATGGAAGACTCTGTGGCCGTGGTGGATGGTGAAGACAAGGCCCTGGCCTGGCGCAACTGGCTCGGGCTCATGAAGGGAGATCTCGCCACCACATTTTCCAAGGGCGGAAAAAGCATCACCCGCACCCTGGCGGAGGACCGCAAGTACACAGCGCCAGATGGAGCGCCTTTTATGCTGCCGGGCCGCAGCCTGCTGCTGGTACGCAACGTGGGGCGTCTGATGCGCACCCCGGCCGTTCTCGACGCTGACGGCAATGAAATCTTTGAAGGTTTCCTGGACGCCCTGGGCACCGTCTACCTGGCCCTGCACGACGTGGCCCCAAAATACGGGCGCCGCGTGAACAGCCGAGAAGGCAACGTATATGTGGTTATGCCCAAAATGCATGGTCCGGACGAAGCCGCCTTCACCTGTCGCCTGTTCAGCCGTGTGGAAGAACTGCTGGGCTTGCCCGCAAACACCGTGAAGCTGGGCATCATGGATGAGGAACGCCGCACCACGCTGAACCTCGCGCACTCCATCGCCCAGGCCAAGGAACGTCTTATCTTCATCAATACCGGTTTCCTGGACCGCACCGGCGATGAAATTCACACCAGCATGGAAGCGGGCCCCATGGTGCGCAAGAATGACATGCGCTCTGAAACCTGGATGCAGGCTTATGAAGACTGGAACGTAGATGTGGGGCTGGCGTGCGGGCTTTCCGGCAAGGCCCAGATAGGCAAAGGCATGTGGGCCAAGCCTGACCGCATGCTCGAAATGGTGGAAACCAAGGCCGCCCACCCTCTTTCCGGCGCAAACTGCGCCTGGGTGCCCTCCCCCACCGCGGCAACGCTGCACGCCATGCACTACCACCAGGTGGATGTTTTTGCCCGGCAAAGCGAACTGGCCGGCAAACGCCGCGCCACCCGTGATGACCTGCTGCAGATTCCGCTCATGAAAGAAAAGCCCACTGCGGATGCTATCCGCGAAGAACTGGACAACAACTGCCAGTCCATTCTGGGGTACGTCTCCCGTTGGGTGTTGCAGGGCATTGGTTGCTCAAAAGTGCCGGACATCCATGATGTGGGGCTGATGGAAGACCGCGCCACTCTGCGCATTTCCAGCCAGCATATCGCCAACTGGCTGCACCACGGCATTGTCACCGAGGAGCAAGTGCAGGCAGCCCTTGAGCGCATGGCGGCCATGGTGGACAAACAGAACGCCGGAGATCCGAACCACCGCCCCATGTCACCTGACTTTGACGCCAGCCCGGCTTTCCAGGCGGCGCGGGCCCTTGTCTTTCAGGGGCGCGAGCAGCCCTCGGGCTATACAGAGCCCATCCTGCACGCCTACAGGCTGCAAGTGAAAGGGCGCTGACAATCATAAGGACAAACGCCAGGGGAGCATGCCTCTCCTGGCTTTTCTCAGCTTTCGAAACGATCTCTAACTGACTCCTTTTGCAATGGGCTGGCGTTTCCTGGACGCTTCTGCTATTGCCCCCCTCCACAGCCATGAAGATAACACTACAAGAACTTTCCAAGGCCTATGGCGGCCGCGACCTGCTCCAGGAGTTCTCCCTCGAGGTGCACCCTGGAACTCGTCTTGCCGTTGTGGGATCCAACGGGGCGGGCAAATCGACCCTACTCAAACTTCTGGCAGGCGAAATAGCGCCTGACTCCGGCCGGGTGATACTGCCCAAAGGCGCACGCCTCGGCTATGTCGCTCAGGAACTGGATGAAACCACCCTCGAGGTTTCGCTGCTCGCTTACGTGCTGGAAGTGCTCCCTTCCTGGGGAGAATTCTGGAGTGATTGGGAAGCCGCCCAGGAATCCGGGGACCAGGCCCGCATTCAGGAGCTGGCCCACCGCCAGGCCGAGCTTGAACAGACCTATGGGTATAATCCCGAGCACCGCGCCCATGCCGTGCTGAGCGGTTTGGGGTTTGACGCCCATGAACACGAACGCCCCTTGCGTGAATTTTCCGGCGGCTGGCGTGAACGCGCCAAACTGGCCCGTGTGCTGGTGGCTGGCGCCGACCTTCTGCTGCTGGACGAGCCTACAAACCATTTGGATCTCGAGGCTGTTGAGTGGCTGGAGTCTTTTCTGCTCAATTATGAAGGCGTGCTGGTCTTTGTGGCCCACGATCGCGTGTTCATCGACAACGTGGGCACCCACGTGCTGCTTTTGGGCGGCAACAAGCCATTGTTTCGCAAAGGCAGCTTTGCCGAACTGCTGGCCTGGCAGGTGGAGCAGGAGGAGCAGCGCAAACGCGAGGCCCAGAAACTGGCCAGCGAAATCGAAAAAAAGATGGATTTCGTGCGCCGTTTCAAAGCCAAGGCGAGCAAGGCGCGGCAGGCAGGCAGCAAGAAAAAGCAGGCCGCCAGGATGGAAAAGGAACTTGCCAATTACAGGCCCGAGCCCAAACGCAAGAGCCTTGATTTTTCCTGGCCGGAGCCTAAACGCGGTGACAAGGTGCCCATCGCCGTTGCGGACCTGACCCTGGCCTATGAAGGCACCCCCCTCTGGAAACCAGTTACCTTCAGCATTTACAGGGAACAGAAAATCGCCCTTGTTGGCCCCAACGGATGCGGCAAATCCACCATGCTCAAGGTGCTTTGCCGTCAACTGGCGCCCACCAGTGGATACGTGGAGCACTGCAGCGGCTCCGAAATGGGGTATTACAGCCAGCATCAGCTGGACATCCTGGATGCTGACTCCCCCGTCCTGGGAGAAATACGCCGCCTTTCCGACCCCAGGATGACGGAAGAGCAGCTCATGAGCGTTCTCGGCCTCTTCATGCTGGGGCAGGAATATTTCGAACGCCCCGTCCATTCGCTTTCCGGCGGTGAGAAAAGCCGGTTGCTGCTGGCCACACTGTTCCTCAAGCGCTCCAACCTGCTGATTCTCGACGAACCCACCAACCACCTGGACCTGGAAAGCCGTGAGGCCCTGATGCAGGCCCTGGAGGATTACAGCGGCACCCTGCTTTTTGTGGCGCACGACCGTTGGCTGCTTTCCCGTGTTGCCGAGCAATGCTGGGAACTGGGGCAGAACGGCATCACCACATATGACAGTTTTGAGGAATACGACGAAGCCCGCCGTAAGGTATTGCAGGAGCAATCCCGCGGACTGGACGTTCGTGGCACTGCAGCGGCTGCCGTGGCAGAAGGTGGCGATGGTGGCGCGGCCAGCAGCCTCTCCCGGGAAGAGGCCAAGGAACTCAAACGCAAGCAGGCAGAACTGCGCAACCAACTCTACCGGGAACTCAAACCCAAGAAGCAGGCCTACGAAAAACTGGAAAAGGAACTTGAAGTGATCCTGGCGGAAATGGAAGAAGCTGAAGCCGCGCTCGCCGACCCCGAAATTTACGCCGATCAGAAGCGTTCCACTGAGTTGTTGGCCAAATACACCAAGAGCAAAGAAGCCAGCGAAGCACTTTTTGAAAAGATGGCGCTGTTGGAAGAAGAAATCACTGCCTTGGAAACGCGTCGCGAAGACATCGGCGGCTGAGACGAACAGTCAACAGCCGCCCTCTCTTAGTCCAGAATCAATTTCCCGGCCTGTCGCTACTTTTCTTTTTCGGGAAAGATGACTAGACTAACATTTCTACTTCAATGGCAACAAACCTATCACAGGTGCACATGGCGAGTATGACTATCCCGCGTCAGGTCCATGTCACGCTGATAAAATCTCGGGCCGGTGCAAATGCTCGAGCAGGAAAAGACATGACACTTTTCCCGAATGCCATACGGAACGCAGCGTATGATTGAAAAGGTTTTCTACGTTAACCGCCAGGGGTTCACCACCATTGTCTGCCCAGCCTGTGGCATGGCAAAACCCTTGGATACGAACAAATTGCCCGAGGGCAAGAAGTCGCTGCGTGTCAAATGCAAATGCGGGCAGCTGTTTTTGGCAAAGATCGAGTTCCGCAAGCAGTATCGCAAAAAAACCGAGCTTGCCGGTAAATACATCGCCCACAACAAGGACGACTCCGGCAGAATCATTGTAGAAGACATTTCCATGGGCGGCATGATGCTGCGCACCCTCCGCCCCCATGATTTGCACGAGGGAGACTCCATTGATGTCACCGTGACGCTGGACACGACCCCACCGCGAGAGATCACCCGCCAATTAAAAATACTGCGC
Organism: Desulfovibrio biadhensis; assembly: GCF_055388615.1. NCBI lineage: Bacteria > Pseudomonadati > Thermodesulfobacteriota > Desulfovibrionia > Desulfovibrionales > Desulfovibrionaceae > Desulfovibrio > Desulfovibrio biadhensis. Next base: position 2,254,992 of record NZ_AP042477.1, on the reverse strand, counting down.
ATTCACGACCGTTCAATAGGCTGCCGCTACCTCTTCCCCACCGACCGCGATCCCGACATCGGCCTTTACCTCATGGCATAACGCCAGGAACGCTGTGGCCTTCCGTTCCGGCCACGCGCAGACGCCCCCTCAACAAGTGGAATTGAGGGCATTTTCCATTTTATTCGGATTATTGCGAATAATCGCTAGCGAGCGCCCAGGGCTATGTCCTGCAGAGCCTGGCTGTCACGGATGCACACAACGCGCCCCCTTGCATCCAGAATACCGTCCGAGCTCAGGCGCTTCAGCACCCTGCTCAAGGTTTCCGGGGTTGTGCCAAGCATTTTGGACAGTTCACGCTGGGTGACACCGAGTTGCAGACAGCGCTCCCCCTGCTCCCCGCAGTCGCCTTCTGCCTGTGTGCGCAGGGCATTCAGCAGAAAGCCCGCCAGCCTTTGGGGCATTTCCTGCAGCGAAAGGGCCTCCACCAGGGCCATGGACTCGCGCAGACGCCTGGAAAGCACCAGCAGCATATTCAACATCAGCGACGGTTCGCAGGCAGCCATCTTTTCCAGGACATCACCAGGAAAGAACAACAGCCGGGAGGCTTCCAAAGCCTGGGCATTAACAGGGGAGTGCCGGTCGCCAAAGGCCGTGCACAGGCCAAGTGGTTCGCCAGGGCCCATGATGTAAAGGGTCTGTTCCTTGCCGTCCAAAGAGCTTTTGAAGACCTTGACCCGGCCTGAAATGACAATGAAATAGGCGCGCACCTTGTCGTCTTCGCTCACTATGCGTTCGCCGGCGGATATTGTTTTGTCCTGGGCGTGTCTGGAGAGCCCCTCCAACTGTTCCATGGAGAGTCCACGCAGAAGCGGCAGTGATTCAAGCAGGGGCAGAACGGACATGAGGCATTTGTTTCACAAAACTTGACCCATATCAATGCATTCCCTCGCGGAGTGTGCAAGTTTTAACCGCAACGAGGAACATCTTCTCCAAAAGCCGGCTGTTGTGCCCTGACCCTGGCACGTGCCCGGACAGCCAGCGAAAATGGCTCTTTCGCCTCGTATCATCCCCCGCCGCGCCTGTTCGGCCTCCCCTGCCGGACGGGCGCGGTCTTTTTTTGCTCCCCATGTTCCTAGATAGTGTATCCTGAATTTGCATGATTTTTTCAGACTTTTTCCGAAATTCACGGACACGACATTATAGATCAAGAAAAAGCCCCCTCCGGCATTATAACCAGAGGGGGCGTATCATTATCGGTGTGCCCTGATGCTACAATTCTTGATTCTATACGTCCTGATGCACTATTGACGCGCCTTCACGCTCCACTACGCCCTCGGGTGGGCTGGGTATGAAAGGCGCCGGCTTCACGGCCTCCAACATGCGGGGTGGTTCTTTGTAGCCAAGGACGCCACTGACCCGTTCGTACCCCTCGATCATGACCTTGGTCGTCTTGGCCTGGGCAGTGCTGGAATCCCTGTTCATGAGCTCCAGAGCGTGCCACATGGCCTCCATGTCCATGACGGGCGGAAAGTCGTAGTATTCAGCCACAATTGCATCCTCTCTCTGCGGCCTGCTCCACCGACGCCGCCCGCGAGGTTACCGCTTTGCGGGCTCTTCTTCCTCGCCGACTCCGTAAAAGGAGTGCATGACAACATGGGCGTCGTAGTAAGCGCCGGCCACGGCCTCGGGCCTGAGGTCCAGATAGTCGACGATCTTATCAACAGCCTGCCAATCCGCCGCTTCAATACGCTGGGCCAGTTCGATCCAAAGTCCAAGGCGCTTGTGCTGGCGGCAGAGGCCTTCCTTGAGAACCTGCTTGATGGGCAGATTCTCAACAATCGATTCGATGGGCATGCCGAGCATGGGCTCCAGCAGGGAAAACAGCCCCAGCAGGAAAAGCCTGTCATGGGGGTCCTTGCGATACTGGGAACGCACGGCAGTCATCTTGAAGAAGTTGCTGCGCTGCGAAGCCAGACGCATGAGTTCCTTGCTCTCTTCCGTGCCGGCCAGGTCGTTGAGAATGGCCATACGCAGCCAGTCCTTGACCTGCTCCCATCCGAGAATGACCACAGCGTGGTTGATGGAGGTAATCTCCACCGGGAAACTGAACGCTGCGGAGTTCAGGAACAGTAACAAACGATAGCTTATGGAGGCGTCCATTGCAATGGCGTCTGCAAGCTGCGTGAAATCGGGGGTGCCGTTTTCGATCAGATTGAAAAGCTCAATCTTAGAGTGCTCGGTGGCTGTCAGCCTGCGCTCCGGATCGACATTGGCCTTTTTGAAGAAACTCCCCTGAAAGTAGTTGAATCCAAGCGCCTGCGCCGCCTCGTAGAGTTTTTTGTTCTCCACGCCCACAGCAATGGGCTCGGCCTTTTGATCCTGCGCCAGCCGCACCAGAGACATGATCTGCCGCGGTGTTTTGCCTGGCATGCGGATCTTGGCGAAGTCTGCGCGCTGCAACAAGGCGTCGCTGCCGGCATGCCCTTCAAAGTCGTTGAGCGCAATCTGGTAGTTCTGACGTTTCAGCCCGTCCAGCGCCCAGAGATATTCCTTGGCAGGGGCGCGGGCTTCGCTGACTTCTATGATGGTGTAGCCTTCAGGCAAAGACTGGGGCTCTTTTTTGAGCACAGCGTGCTCAGCAAAAGGCACAAGTATTTTTGTTTCACCAACTTGCCCAGGCATGAAAGCATAGGATTTGGCGTCGCGTGTATTCAGCTTGGTAAACGGGGAAATTTTTTCCGGTTTGCCGCCAGCGAAGCGGGCCCAAGGTGCATCGCGTACGATGAGGTCGTGCCCCCATATACGCTTTCTGGGTCCGAAAACCGGCTGTTTGGAAAAAAGCAGCCTCTTTTCTGATGCTTCGTTTCCTGATGTAAACATGGCCGCATACCTCCTTGGGGTGCATCACGTCAGTCGCTGAGAAAGGGAGGAATGCCGATTTGCGGCCCGGAGGGACGATTCGAAGAGAACGAATCGTGCTTGACCAGCAGGCAACCCGGCTGTCTTCTCTCTTCGTGTCAGGCAACTGCCCGAATATGCTTGAGAAGACCCGTGGCTTTCCGTCCCTGCCTCACGACAGGTTTGGCTTTTTCTCGATCTTGGAAGAAATGTACTACTTTCTGCAAGATTGTCAAGCCAAAATCCAGGGCTAAATGACACATTCACCCCTTGACGCACCTGCCTCCCCAGGCATACGCACCCTTTTTTACTACCGCATCTGGTACAAAAACACCAGGGGAAGCTCCACCCTATTAAATTTCAAGGACTATTCATGGACCTCGCGCTTCAAGTATTTAATGTCACCGCGCCTGTTCTCTTGTGCGCCCTTGCAGGCTTTTTTTGGACACGGCGCAGTCTCCCTTTTGATAGTGCAATGATCACGCCACTTCTTATGTATTTGGCCGTGCCAGCGTTGCTGCTTTCAAATTTTTCTCAAATGTCATTGCCTGCGGACAGCTTTCTCAAGCTGCTTCTGGCTGCCGCAGCCGCCCATGTGCTCTTCGGTCTCTTTGGCTGGCTCTTTCTCCGCGCCTTGAAACTGCCCCCCAGCACCTATCTTTCCACACTTATCTTCGGCAACAACGGCAACCTGGGGCTCCCGCTGTGCATGCTGGCTTTTGGGCAGGACGGACTCTATCTGGGGTTGGGCTACCTGGTGGTCAGCAACATAGGCATGTTCACGGCCGGCACATGGATCAACTCCGGAAAAATGGCGCCCGGCTCCATGCTCAAAACACCCACACTCTACGCCGCCGTCATTTCCATCGCACTCGGGTTCAGCAATGTGCACCTCCCCGAGGTGCTGGTCCACAGCCTGGATATCATGGGGGGCATGGCCATCCCACTCATGCTGCTGGCCCTTGGCGCGTCCATGGCGCATCTGCAGGTCGGTAGCTACCGCACCTGTGTGCTGCTGGCAGCCTTCAAGGCCGCCATGGGGCTCATAGTAGGGGTGCTTTTATCATGGATCTTCGGACTGGAAGGCGTGACGCGGGATGTCTTCATGCTGCAAAACATGATGCCCGTGGCGATGTTCAATTACCTGCTGGCGGAGCACTACGGACAAGGGGGCGCAAAAGTCACGGGAGTCATCATGGCCTCCATGCTCCTCGGCCTGGCGATCATCCCCATCACGTTGGCGATACTGCTGTAATCATGATTCAGGAGGGCAACCTGTCAAGGGCCTCCTGCGCCAGCGAAGCCACGCTCACGTCACTGAGTTCACGGTCGCGGTACAGCTGGAAGACGGTGTCATCCGCGAGCAAAGGAGAAAGCTGCTCACGCAGGCCCGAGAGGTCCACGCACACCCCGCCGGGACAATCCTCCGCCTTGCTCAGGGCGTCTTGCCCCTGACTGCCGATGGAGCCCAGGGTCCAGGCGCAAAGACCGCGCACCGTGGCGGAAGAGGTTTCGTTCTCAAAACCTTCCGGATGCCCCAGGCCGCGCAGGCAGGGCGCCACAGCGGAAAGACATTGCCACGGGTGCTCCTGGGCCATGCGCCCTACTCCCCAGTAGGCGCCGATACGCAGTGGCAAATGGTCGATGAAGTTGTCGTCGCGGCCGGTTTCGATGATGTAGGAGACAAGAACCCTGCCGAACTCCCCGGCCAGGGTTTTATGCACGGCCATGATCTCGCCCATGGACTCCGGAGCGCCCCATCCGAGATTGCCGGACTCCTCGCTCATATTCCAAATCAGACGGCGCATGACCACCCGCGCCTGGTTCATATCGGCGGCGGCCATGCGTGCGATTGTCTGCCCCAGAACCGTCACGGCGCGCCATTTGACCACGCCGTCATGCAGCAACAGGGAAAAAAGAGGACCCACGAGTTTTTCAGGCTCCACAGCGGCGAAACTGTCCAGGGAATCCTGCCAGTCATCCTGTGCGAGCCACTGGCGCGCCTGGCTTTTCAACTTACGGAACTCGGCCATGGTCGCCTCCTCAAGGGTGGGAAAAAAGAAACGCCCCGCCCCTGTTCGCTACACACGGAACAAAGGCGGGGGCGATACAATCAGGACTTGCGGATTTTTTCCACCTCGGCCAGCAGGTCGGGGTGTACTTCAAATCCGGTTTCTTGGGCCTTGTCGATGCACTCTACGGCTTTGTCGTTTTCGCCGCGTTCGAGATAGGCCAGCGCCATATTATTGTAGGCAGGGCCAAACGAAGGCGCCACTTTCAACGCCTGTTGGCAACGCTCCAGGCACCGGTCCGTGTCACCTTCAGACAAGTAGGCGCTGGCCAGCGTTGTCAGCGCCTGCACAAAGGTGGGGTCCAGCTTGACGGCTTTTTCCAGAGCCTTGGCCGCAGCGGGCACATCACCCTGCTGCAGCAGCACGAAACCGATGTTGCCCCACGGTGTTGCGAAAAGAGGGCGCGCTTCCGTAGCCATCTTATTGTAATTCAAACAACCTTCCATATCGCCACGTTGCAGGGCGATGCCACCGAGCTGCACATAGGCTTCGGCCATCTTGGGCGAATTGGCGGCGGCTTCGCGAAAGCTTACCTCGGCAGCATGAAAATCCCGCTTGCCAAGATACGCCACACCAAGGTTGTAATGCGTATTGCCGCACTGGGGGTTCTTTTCAAGGCCATCCTTCAGCTCGGCAATGCGCAGTTCAAGACGTGCGCTTTTTTCTGCCTGGCTTTCATTCGTCATTGATGATCCCTTCCTTTTTCAAAAGTTTATAATACCACACGCTGTAATCGAACATGCCTTGCGCGTGATCTTGCTCCGTCATAAGTCCGAAAGCCACTTCCTGAGCGCCCCTGCCGTAGGCTTCGCTGCGCTTCTTGTCTTTGGGCAAAGACGCGAAGAACTGCTGCGCCAGCTGTCCGGCCGTGCGCCTGGTAGGGTCCTTGCGGATATCTATGGGGTCCTTGGGTTCCTGAAAAGGATCCCATTGTTCGTAGCCGCCCATGCGCTCTACAAATTTCTTTCGTCTGGGAGACATCTTATCCCATATAGAGCGCTTCATGGCCTCCTGGTCGGGGGTCAATGCAGCCATTATTCATTCTCCCGGGGTGCGCCTTGGGGCCCCCCTGTGGGGCAGCGGCCATCCACTGCTTCGTTGCAGTTTCCCTCACTGGGGCAACCTTTGCAGGACTCTACCTGGGCTGCCTCGGCCTCACGCTCCTCTTTGCTGCCGCCAAGCACCCAGGACTGGCTGGAATCGCAACTGTTGCAAGGGGTGGCAGCGGCTTTCGGCTCTGGCTCAGGCTCAGGGGCATCCTGCAAGCCGAGATATTCCTTGTCATACTCGTTCATCATGGCCATGGAAACCGGCACCAGCACTTCGGCAAGATTTCCGTGCTTGCTCTTCATGGCGGCGACCATTTCCTGGCTGAGCAGCATCAAGGTGTCCTGAATCTTGTCCATGTTCACGGCAGGGTAAGGCTTACCGGGTTCAAAACCGGAAAGACCACAGGTATGCGCCTCGCCACCGATGTTGGTGGGAATGCCATAGAGTCTGCACGTTATGGGGCGTTGATCGTAGAGCGCACACTTGTCATCATCATCCAGCAAAGGACAGCGCACGCGCATGGCAGCCACCTCGGCCAGAATCTCACTGGCGGGTCTGCCTTCTTCACTGGCCTTGAAAACCTGGCGCTTCAACTTGTAGGCGGTGCGGTCGGCCTCGTCTGCACGGTCCATCAATTCCGAACGTTTCATCCCCGCGAAGAGCTCCCGAAAGTGATGGCTGATATACATGGCCTCGATAAGGGAGAGGTCGAACATGGCGTGACAGCAATCGCTACACCCCAGGCCACAGGTGACCAGATCCGGATGCTGCGAGCGCACGTGTTCAAAGAGGGAGTCCACTTCCTGGACGATTTTTTCGTAGCGTTCGAAAAAAGGCGTTGGGTCGAACTGCATTAATGGCTCCTTGAGAAAAATTTTCTACGCCTGAAGCTGCTGCGACATTTCAGGTGATGCAAACGCGTTGCCTGCCTTGTTTGCATTGTCAGACAAAATCAGGGGCGGCTTGCGCCCAGACCAAAAAAGGAGCGGAAAGTCCCTGCCTTCTGCCCCGCATTGTGCGTGCTGCACGGCCACACACGGCTTGCTTTCCCGCCTGGTGACCTCGGGCCATGTGGCATCTGCGTCCCGAGAGGCAGCACGATTGCACCCTGTCGCGAGCAAACCTGCATTGCCCATACAAACAGGCAACAAGCCGTGCTGTCAGGATGCAACTTCACGGCCCCTCGGGCTTCTACAAGCCCGATACTGTTCACTATGGCAAATCGTTTTTCGATTTGATCCTATTACTAATACGCGAAATACGGGTTGTCAGCCCCTGAAACGGAAACAATTGTCGAAACAAACAGAGAAACGCTGCGCACTGCCGGCGTCGACCGCCGGCCGCCGCGTGTCGGCAACCTGAGGCATGCCCGGAGTAAAGAGAGCGGACGGCGGTGGGGAACGATGCAAATGCATCACTATATTGAAACAAGGCTTTCTACTGAAGCAGCGCCCTGTTGTTTCCTGCAAAAAATCAAAAAACGTATACGACCGTACAGCGAGAGCACCTAAAAAAAACGCCGCGCCCGGCTATTGCCGGACACGGCGATGGTCTTTAGGACGCTTTAGCTTTCTTCAACGGTGATGGCGTCAGACTCGCAAACTTCAACGCAGGACTCGCAGCCCAGGCATTCTTCTTCGTTTACGGGAACAGCTTTGCCATCCTGAAGTTCATATACTTCAACAGGGCAAACGTCGACACATTCGCCGTCACCTACACACTTGTCCACATCAACAGTGACCTTGTAACCCATCATGTCCTCCCAATCTTGGTTTTCACGAGGCTCCCTCGGCTTAGGGAAGCATCGTTGCAGTCTTGCAATGCGCTCTATCGCAACGTTTTCGCTACTCCGCGCATATGTGCGCTAGCAGATAGCCTCAGTAGTAAGCGGGTGTCAAGAGCAGATGCCACCTGAATTTTTCACCCTGCAATCACGCCTGCCAGCTAGATGCGCAAACGCACGTGATAGGCGCGCCCCTGCCGGCCCACGATCATCAGCAAGCTGTTGTTCAGCCTGTATCGTTGCACGGCATCCACAAAATTTTCCTTGGCCCCCATGGGCAGTTCCTGAATCTTGTGCACCACGTCCCCGGGCTCCATACCCAGCCTGGCCGCGGGACTGCCCTTCAGAACCTTGCCGACAATCAAGCCGTCGCGACTGAAGCGCTCAACGGCAAATCCCCAGCGCCGGTATCCCAGGTCAAGGGCGGTCTGATCGCCAAAATCAGCCAACGTCGCCTTGATGCTGCGCTTTTCGCCATCACGCAGCACGGTGAGCTTGACGGTCTGCCCTTCCAGGTAATTGCGTAGCAACTGGAGATAGTGGTTCTTGTCTTCGATTGTCACGCCTTCCACTTCCAGCACCAGATCGCCCGCTTCCAGACCGGCCTTGGCAGCAGGCGTGCCCTTATGCACCTCTGTAACCAGCATGCCTTCCACGCGGGGCAAATGAAAATATCCGGCAAGACGCTGATCCAGGTCCTGCCCGCTCAGCCCCAGCCATACGGGACGCACCTCGCCCTGCTGCACCAGCTGTTGCACCACGCGCCGCACCCGCCCCACAGGGATGGCGAAGCCGATACCTTCGGCGTCCGCGCGGATGGCTGTGGTGATGCCGATGACCCGCCCGAGCACATTGACCAGAGGGCCGCCGCTGTTTCCCGGGTTGATGGCGGCGTCGGTCTGCACCAGGTCTGTGTAGACACCGCTATCCGTGCGTACCGAACGGTGCTGCGCCGAGATAACGCCCGTGGTGACCGTGTGGTTGTAGCCGTAGGGGTTGCCAATGGCGATGACGGTTTCGCCTATGAGCAGGTCCGCATCACGGCTGAGAGAGGCTTCCGGGAGTGCTTTCGCATCCTTGAGTTTGAGCACGGCAAGGTCGACATCGGGACCCGCCCCAACAAGTTCGGCCTCGAACTCCCGTCCGTCGATGAGCCTGGCCTTGATGCTGCTGGCGCCGGAAATGACATGGGCGTTGGTAAGCACGAGGGCTTTCTTGCCGTCAATGATGACGCCCGACCCCAGGCTCTGCTGCGTATAGTTTTGAGATGGCCGCCTGGGAATCTGCAAATTGAAGAAATCTTCAAACAAGGGGCTGAAGAAATCGTCCATTCTTCTGCCGCGAGCCTGTATTTCAGTGGTCGTGGTAATGTTGACGACAGCGGGGCTGACGGCTTCCACAGCACGCACAATGGCGGTGCGTCGCAAGGCCAGGCCTGAAGCATCGTCCAGATGAGTAGCAGCCGCGTCTGTATGCGGGTCGGCAAGCGCCGCCACTACAGTGGTGTCATCACCCTTTGCGGCGGCTTTGTCATCAGGGTCATCCGCCTGGGCGCAGGCCACAAACAGCATTATTGCCAGCAGAACCAAAAGGCCCCGCGCGAGAAAGCCTATTCTCACAACCTGTCCTTTGTTTGCGGGCGCGCCATCTTGTGCGATGGGCGATGAGCGCGCCCCTGTTCTATCAATCATACACGCGCCGCTGCCCCTCATTGCAGGCAAAGGCGCTCGCCGTTCACAGCACAATAATGACGATCGGAAAACATGGAAGGGGAGAATGTGTTGTCCAACCTGCCGGGAAGGCAGGTCATTACATCTGGCGGCCATGCCGCGCCCACATCATAATTTATTGGAATTACGACACAAAAATGCCGAAAAGAAATCCGACAGAAGTCCTAAAATGGACGCAAAGGTTTCACCTTGCTTACAAAACTTTAAGAAACCCTATCAATCTTCAAGGGTAGAAGTATCCCCCACTTCCTCACCCAGCTCCCTGGCTTTGAGAATACGGCGCATGATCTTGCCGCTGCGAGTCTTGGGCAGGGTATCCACGAATTCCACCACCCGCACAACGGCAACCGGGCCGAGCTCCCGGCGCATGTGGTCCTGCAGCTCCTTGACCAGGGAGTGCTCGGGCTCCACATCATCATTAAGAATGACAAAGGCCTTGCCCACCTCCCCCTTGATCTTGTCGGGCAGCCCTATGACAGCGGCCTCGGCAACTGCCTTATGCGAAACCAGGGCGCTTTCCATCTCTGCTGTGCCTATGCGGTGTCCGCCTATGTTCAGCACGTCATCGGAACGCCCTTGTATCCAGATGTAGCCGTCTTCATCCTTGCGGGCCACGTCCCCCGCCAGATAGTAGCCGGGAAAACGCTTCCAGTAGGTATCCACATAGCGTTCATCATCATTGAATACCCCCCGCAGCATGGACGGCCAGGGGCGTTTGACCACCAGCAACCCCCCTCTGCCAGGGGGCACAGGATTGCCCTTCTCGTCCAACACATCCACTTCCACGCCGGGAAAGGCTTTGTTCACCGACCCCGGCTTGAGCAGCGAAATGGGCAGCGGTGTTATCATGCACATGCCGGTTTCGGTCTGCCACCAGGTATCCACCAAGGGGCACTGCCCCCTGCCGATGTGTTTGTGGAACCAGACCCAGGCCTCGGGGTTCATGGGTTCGCCCACGCTGCCCAGCAGCCTGAGGGTGCTGAGATCATGGAGCTTGGGATACTCCTTCCCAAAGCGCATCAGCATGCGCACCAGGGTAGGCACGGAATAGAGAATGGTGATGCCCCAGCGCGCCACCATGCTCCAGATTCTGTCCGCCTGCGGATACAGGGGGTGCCCCTCATACATAAGGGTTGTGGTGCCCGCGATGAGCGGCCCATAGAGCACGTAGCTGTGCCCCGTGACCCAGGCGGCGTCCGCGGTGCAGAAAAATATATCAGTGGGTTTGATGTCGAATATCCACTTCATGGTGCGGTTGACCCCGACCATGTAGCCGCCATGGGTGTGCACTATGCCCTTGGGCTTGCCCGTTGCACCCGAGGTATAGAGCAGAAAGAGCATATCCTCGCTGTCCAGGACTTCTGTTGCTGCCTCCCAACGTTCGTTGCGCACCAGGTCCTGGTACCAGACGTCCCTGGTCTCGGCCATGTCCACATCGACATTGGCGCGGTGCACCACAATGACGGTCTCGGCGCACTGATGGCAGGCGCCCACCAGCGCCTCATCAACTATATTCTTGAGGTTCACCACACGGCCGTTGCGGTAAAATCCGTCCACGGTGATGACCATCTTGGCCTGGGCGTCTTCAATGCGGTCACGCAGGGCTCTGGCCGAAAACCCCGCGAACACGGCGCTGTGCACCGCGCCGATCTTGGCCACGGCCAGCATGGCTATGAGCGTTTCCGGCAAGGGCGGCATGTAGATGATGATGCGGTCGCCCTTTTCCACGCCCAGGGTGCGCAGGGCGTTGGCAAAGCGGCAAACCGCACGGTAGAGCTCATAATAGGTTAAGGTTCTGGTGTCTCCGGGTTCGCCTTCCCAGATGAGCGCCAGCTTGTTCTTGTTGACGGTCTCTATGTGGCGGTCCAAAGCATTATAGACGATATTGCACTTTGCACCTGTAAACCACTTGTAAAACGGGGGATTAGAATCATCGAGAACCTGTTCCCACTTCTTGAACCAGTCCAGGTCCTCGGCGGCTTCCTCCCAATAGGCAAGGTAGTTTTCTTCGGCCCCGCGCAGGGCGTCCTGCAAGGCCTGAGGGCCCACATTCGCTGAAGCCAGCATTTGAGGCAGCGGTCTGAAAACGCGCTCCTCCTGCAGCAATGCATCCAATGCGCCAGACTGGCCCATGAACATCCTCCTTGTCGTATTACATGGAGCAGAACGCCTAAGGCATCCGGCTCTGGCGGCCTCACCGCCTGACCCTGTCCGCGCGCAACGCGACCACGGCCCCTCCAAAAACGCACGGCAGCAAAATGATCACCATTTTGCCCCTGCAAACAGAGGCGTTGCACCATCTTGTGACGGACATCGCCCTTGTTCCACTGCCCGGCGCCGGACATTGCCCAGATGGCCGGAACCCTGTCATGTAGCCACAATCTCCCGTTCACCACAAGGGGGGCAGTCTTTTTCGCCCAAAGGCGCATTTCGACTGGCGAACGGTAAATTACAAACCAAGTATCTGTTTCAGCTCGGCGATACGCCGCCGGCTGATGGGCAGCTCTATGCGCGTGCGACCGGCCGTACGCAGCATGAAGTTGCTTCCCGGCAACGAGGCTATTTCCGTCACCATGTCCAGATTCACCAGATATTTCCGGTGTACCCGAAAAAACCGGTGCTGGCGGAGGCGGTCTTCCAGCAGCTTCATGCGATAGGAAGTCAGGAACTTCTGGTTGGCCGTGTGCACGTAACTGTAATCTTCATACGCTTCCACAAAGATAATCTGGTCGTAAGGCACAAGAATGGTGCGCCCTTCCAGACTGATGGCCAGCTTTTCTATGTCGATGGAGGCATAGCGCTGGCTATGGTCCCATGCCTGACGCAGGGCGTTCAGGAAGCGCTCCTGGTCCTCTTCCCCAAGGGGCACCTTCAAGGTGGCCTCTTCCTCAGGTTCGCCAACAAGCTCTTCCACGGCGTCGCCCCAGTCGGCCGAAGGCGGGGGAATCAGCTTATAATGCGCCTTGAATTGCCGCAGACGTTCAAAGGTGCGGACCATGCGCTCCTGGGAAATGGGCCACAGCAAATAATCCGTGGCGCCCAGCTCAAAGGCGGTGAAGGCCAAGCTCTCGTCGCTGGCTATAAAAACCAGAGCAGGCTTGTGCTTGCGGCTGGAGAGCATTTGCGCCAGCTCCAGACCGCTTGCGCCCTCGCCCAACTCCACCCCCACAAAAAAAACACCGTAGGGAATGGCTTCCAGCAGCTCCAGGGCTTCAAAAGCGCTTGTGGCTTCGCCCAACACGCGCAAAAAGTCGGCATCGCGCAACGATTCGCGCAAGAAATGCCGCACCTCGGGGTCCGGGTGCACCAGCAGCGTGTTGAGTTGGACCATATTCGAGTTTTCCTTTAGCACCTTCTGTACATTGCATGGGTGATTTTGAAAAGGGTTGCCATGGGTTGCGACCATCTTCCTGACTGGGCCGGCGCAGAAAGGTCACAGGGGGGGTTAGACTTCCTGGCGAGAATATCCTAAGAGGCTGTTGAAAATTCAATTCGCCGCGCCTGGAGGCTGCGGCCCGTAAGCTTGTGTTCCACCCCTTGTATTCTCCGCGGATATTGGCTTTTCTGATGTGGTGGAAACTGGTAGGAAAAAACCTTGCATTTTACAACAGGTGTGCAAGACCATTGCTCCGAGCGCGAAGAAAGGCTACAACCAGCGGCCGCCGCGCTCTCCCGGGACATACCCGGTTATTCGGAGACGGGCGGCGCCAGGCGCGCCCCGCCCTCCTAAACGGAACAAATCGCTCGCGGCCGGCGGAACCGGTCTTATAATCACATGGCACAACGTCGTCAGATACGGAATTTCAGCATCATCGCCCACATCGACCATGGCAAATCCACCCTGGCCGACCGCATTCTCGAAATCACCGGCCTTGTGGACGACCGACAGAAACGCGACCAGTACCTGGACCGCATGGAACTGGAGCGTGAACGCGGCATCACCATCAAGGCCCAGGGCGTCTGTATTCCCTATACGGCCAAAGACGGCACGGAATACCTGCTGAACCTTATCGATACCCCTGGCCACGTGGACTTCAGCTATGAAGTCTCGCGCTCCCTTGCTGCCTGCGATGGGGCGATTCTGGTGGTGGACTCCACCCAGGGGGTGGAGGCACAGACCCTTGCCAATGTCTATCTGGCGTTGGACCACGACCTTGAAGTCATACCTGTGCTGAACAAGATAGACCTGCCCAGCGCAGAGCCCGAACGCGTGAAGCAGGACATCGAGGAAGCCATCGGCCTGGACTGCTCTCAGGCGGTGATGGTCAGCGCCAAGACAGGCGAAGGCGTATCCGACCTGCTGGAAGCACTGGTCAAGCAATTGCCGCCGCCAAAGGGCGATCCCGATGCGCCCTTACGCGCCCTGATCTTCGATTCCTGGTACGACCCATACCAGGGGGTGGTGGTCATGTTCCGCGTGCTGGACGGCTCCATCCGTATGGGCCAGCGGATCATGATGTTCTCCAACAAAAAGCAGTTCGAAGTCTCCAAATTGGGCGTATTCCAGCCCGAACCCGTGGAGTGCAAAGAACTGGGTTTCGGCGAAGTCGGTTTTCTCTGCGCCACCATCAAGAACCTGCGCGATGCGCCAGTGGGTGATACGGTGACGGACGCAAAGATCCCCACCGAGGTGCCTTTTCCCGGCTTCAAGAAGATCAAGCCCATGGTTTTTTGCGGGCTGTACCCCACCGAGCCGGCCGAGTACGAGCCGCTGAAAGCCGCCCTGGAAAAGCTGCAGTTGAACGATGCTGCGTTCTCCTTTGAACCGGAGACCTCCCAGGCCCTGGGATTTGGTTTCCGCGCCGGTTTTCTTGGCCTGCTCCACATGGAGATCATCCAGGAACGCCTCGAACGCGAATTCCAGGCCAGCCTCATCGCCACCGCTCCTACAGTGATATACAAGATCATCACAATCCGTGGCGAGGAACTGAACATAGAAAATCCCTCCAAACTGCCTGACGCTGGAGAGATAGATAAATTCAAGGAGCCCTTCGCTCGCATGGAAATCCACACGCCCAACGATTATGTGGGCGCTGTTTTCCAACTCTGCGAGGAGAAGCGCGGCAAGCAAAAAGACGTGCGCTACCTGAGCTCCACCCGTGTCATCATTACTTACGAGCTGCCCTTCGCCGAAATCATGTTCGATTTCTTCGACCGGCTGAAGTCCTCCACAAAGGGATACGCCTCCCTTGACTACGAACTGGTGGACTACCGCGAGGCAAACCTCGTGCGGCTGGATATCATGATCAACGGCGACCCGGTTGACGCGCTTTCGACCATCGTGCACAGAGACACCGCGTACCAGCACGGCCGCAATGCAGCCCTCAAGCTGAAACGCGCAATCCCGCGGCAGATGTTCGAAGTTGTTGTCCAGGCCGCCATAGGGCAGCGCGTAATAGCCCGAGAACGCAACCCGCCCCTGAGCAAAAACGTGACGGCGAAATGTTACGGCGGCGACATCACTCGTAAGCGTAAGCTGTTGGAAAAGCAAAAAGAAGGCAAAAAGCGCATGAAGCGCATGGGTAACGTCGAAATTCCACAGGAAGCCTTTTTGGCCGCTCTCAAGGCCGGAGACGACTAGCCCGCAATCGACCTCACAACAAGGACGCCATAATGACCCCCCGCTGGCAAAAAATGCTGAAAGAATACAGCGAAGCCCTGATAATAGCTCTCATCCTGGCAATGATCATCCGCACCTTTTTCATCCAGGCCTTCAAGATTCCTTCGGGCTCCATGCTCGACACCTTGCTCATTGGCGACCACCTGCTGGTGAGCAAAATCACCTACGGCGTCAAGGTTCCCTTTACCGACCAATACCTGCTGACCTTTTCCGATCCGGATCACGGCGACATCATTGTTTTCGAATTTCCCGAAGACAAGTCCAAGGACTTCATCAAGCGTGTCATCGGCATTCCCGGCGATGTCATTGAAATCAAGGACAAGGTCGTTTACCGCAACGGTGAGAAACTCGACGAACCCTATACCAAGCACACCGACCCCACGGTCCGCAGCGGCCCGCGTGACAATAAACCCGCCTTTACCGTGCCAGAGGGCAAATACTTCGTCATGGGCGACAACCGTGACGAGTCCTATGATTCCCGATTCTGGGGATTTGTGGACCACAGTCTCATCAAAGGCAAGGCGTGGGTCCTCTACTGGTCCTGGAACGGCATCACCGACATTCGTTGGGACCGCATTGGCGATATAATCCACTAGACCATGCACGCTGCCATTCGCCCTTTCTTCTTCGCCCTGTTGCTGCTTTCTGCGCTCCTTGTCACCGCAAGGGGCGCTGCAGCCGATGAATGGAACGACAGCTTTACAGAGCCGCACCCGTACAAGCTGCTCCGCGGCATTGCCGTGCGCGGCGGCCCCGGCAACGACACCTCCCGGCTGGGTGCGCTCTCAGAGGGCGATGTCATCCAGGTCTCCGAAATAATCAACGGCTGGCACAAATTCGACTTCCAAGGCCAGGACGGCTGGATATTCAAACGCTATCTGCGCCCCATGGCGGCAGGTGAACCCGGCTCAGAAGCTGCCGCCCCCAAAAAGGACGACGCCGCTGCAAAGGACGCCGTGGCTGCAGCCTTAAATGAGCTGGAAGAACAGGTGGCGGAAACACCCCCCGCGGAAGAGCCTCTGGTGAGGCCAGAATCCGAGGTATCTACCGAAGAAACACCCGAGGGGTCTCCCGTCGTGGAAGAACAGCCCTCGCCTCCTGCTCAGGAAAACCCAGAAATTGCGACACCGGAGCAAGACGAGCCGCCACAGACTGCTGCGGAAGAGGATGATATTTCCGCATCAGCCAAGACGGCTCCGCAACCCGAGCCAGAAGAGCGCAAACGGGTGGCGCGCACCCCGACAGAAAGCATCACTCCGGATGATTGCCCGCGCTTTACCTCTTTGCACATCAAGCCCGATTCCAATGAGGTTGTTTTCGAAGGCAACCTGCGGGCGGACAAAAAAGCCTGCTTCCGGTTGCTGACGCTCAAGGACTGGATTCTTGAAATCACCCTGCGCTCCGAACCTGACCAGGCCCGTTTCGATGTCTTCACCCCACAAGAGGGGCGTTTGGCGCAAGCCATGTCCGCCTGGGCGCAAGCCTTGAAGATTAGCGGGGACAAGCAGATAGTTCTTTACAACACGCCTGCTTCCGGCAAGGAAGCAAACACCCGCTACAGTCTGCACGTTCTGGTGCGCCAACCATAGGGATTCCCATGTCTGCGCGGAACGAGCCCCTGTTGTCCCCAATACGAACAAGGAGGTGCTCGTGATCGCCAAAGCTGCCTGCGCCGCACTCTTGGGCATAGACGCCTACCGCGTCAATCTGGAAGTGGATTTCGCACGGCAAGGGCTGCCGGCCTTCACCATGGTGGGGTTGGCCGAAGGCGCCGTGCGCGAGAGCAAGGAGCGCGTGTTCGCGGCCCTCAAAAATTCAGGATATCGTCTGCCGCCGGCGCGCATCACCGTGAACCTGGCGCCGGCGGACATGCGCAAGGAAGGCAGCGGGTATGACCTGCCCCTCGCCGTGGGATTGCTGGCTGCAGCAGAGGTGCTGCCCGAGGACTGTCTGGACGGGTGGTTCTTTTGCGGTGAGTTGTCCCTGGATGGTCAGGTGAAAGGCGTCCCCGGCGTATTACCAGTGGCGGTGCGCGCCCGTAACGAGGGCGCTAAAGGGTTGCTCTGCTCTCCGGAAAATGCGCCCGAAGCGGCCGTGGCCGAAGGGCTGGACGTCTACCCCGTGCAGGATCTGGGGCAGGCCGTTGCTCTACTGGCTCCGGACCGTGCAGGGGATACGCCCCTTGTCTCCCCCATTGCCAGCCGGCTGGATACCATCTGGGAGGAGAGCGAAGCCTTCCCCCTGGATTTCGCCGAGGTCAAAGGGCAGGAGCACGCCAAGCGCGCCATCGAAATAGCAGCGGCCGGAGCCCATAACCTCCTTTTTATCGGTCCTCCTGGCAGTGGCAAAACCATGCTGGCGCAACGCATTCCTTCTGTGTTGCCGCCTCTTGATTTCGAGGAAGCCCTGGAAGTCACCAAAATCTACAGTGTGGCGGGGCACCTGGAATCGGGCAAAGCCCTGGTGGTGCGTCGCCCTTTCCGCTCGCCCCATCATACAATTTCTGACGCCGGGCTTGTGGGGGGCGGGCATCACCCGCGGCCGGGCGAAGTTTCCCTTGCCCACCGTGGGGTGCTGTTTCTGGACGAGCTGCCCGAATTCAAGAAACACGTGCTGGAGGTGATGCGCCAGCCCTTGGAAGACGGGTGCGTGTCCCTTTCCCGCGCGGCCGTGTCCCTGAGCTACCCGGCGGACCTGATGCTGGTTGCGGCCATGAATCCCTGCCCATGCGGGTACCAGGGGGATACGCGGCACGAGTGCACCTGCTCGCCCCAGAGCGTTGCGCGCTACCGGGGCAAAGTCTCAGGGCCGCTTCTGGACCGCATAGACCTGCATGTGGAGGTGCCGGCCGTGCCGTACAAGGATTTGCGCCAAAGCCGCCCCGGCACGGATTCGACCACCATGCGGGAGCGCATCAAACAGGCCCGCTCCATCCAGGCGGAACGTTACGCCACCCTGCCGCCAGCCACCAACAGCGACCTCTCAGGCCGCTGGCTGGAGCAGTTTTGCAAGCTGGGCGACCCTGAGCACGCCTTTCTGGAGCAGGCCGTCAAAACCCTGGGTCTCTCGGCCCGCGCCTATACCCGCATCCTGCGCATCGCGCGAACCATCGCCGACCTGGAACAGGTTGCCTCCGGCGCACCCACAGATCAATTGAATACAGGACACCTGGCCGAAGCCATCAACCTGCGCACTCTGGACAGGGAGCGGTGACACCCAAATCAAGGAGACGCCATGAGCCTTGCCGTCGTGGTCATTGATATGCAGCAGGCCCTTTTCCAGGATGCCCCCAGACCGTTTGAAGCGACTGAGGTGGTGGCGCGGATAAACGCCCTTACCGCCAGGGCCAGGAGCACCAGAGTGCCGGTGGTCATGGTGCAGCACGAGACGCAGAAGCCTCCCATGCTCCATGGCAGCGCGGGGTGGGAACTGCTTCCGGACATTGTCACCACTGCGCAAGACATCCTGATACGCAAGACCACACCTGATTCATTTCTGCGCACCGGCCTGGACGCCACCCTAAAAGACAGGGGCGTCTCGGAACTGATCGTGTGCGGCTACGCCTCGGAATTCTGCGTGGACACCACGGTGCGCAGCGCCGCGGCCCACGGCTACCCTGTCACCCTGGCGGCGGACGCCCACACCACCCACGACAAGGCGCATCTCAGGGCCGTAGGCATTCGAGAGCACGAGAACAACACCCTGCCTGACATCACGAGCTTCGGCGTTCCCATCTCGGCCATCCCTGTTGTGGCGGTCCTGCAAAAGCTGCAAGGGTGAACTATTTGCCGCCTGTCGGCGAAGGTGCCGCGCCGTCGCCCCCTGCCTTCAGGCGAATGCGTCTGGGCTTGTAGCGTTTCAGATACTGTCCGTGCTTGAGCATGAAGAGCACGCCTGTCAGCGCAGCGGCGCCGCCTGATGCCGCAGCTACCCCCATTGCCCAACGTGGGCCGAACAAATCCGCCACCCAACCGACAATGGGCCCGCCGATGGGCGTGCCGCCCATGGCCACGGCAAACAGGATGGCAATGACACGCCCCCGCATTTCCGGCGCGGTGGAAAGCTGCACCAAGCTGTTGGTGGAGGTGGTGAGAATCTGCGCAAAGATGCCGATCAACACCAGCGAAAGCCCGAACAAAAGGTAATTCGGCATGATGGCGGCCAGGGCGCAGCCCACGCCAAACAGTGCGGACGTTGTGACCAGGATGGTGATCTGCGGCCGGCCTCTGCCTGCGGTGATGAGAGCGCCGAGCACCGAACCGACCGCCATTATGGATGTCAGCATTCCGTATTCACCCGCGCCGGTGTGGAATACGCTGACCGACATGGTGGAGATGAAGAGCTGAAAATTCAGACCGAACGCGCCCACAAGAAAAAACATCACCAGGATGACTTTCAGGTCGGAACGCCCCCATACGTAGCGGAAACCTTCCACAAGACTCTTGCGCGCCTTTACGGCCCGCTTTTCGCGGAACAGCTCGCCTACGCGTATTAGGGAAAGGGCGATAAGCACAGCGCCAAAGGAGACGCCATTGATGAGAAAGACCCACCCCGTACCGATGGTGGCGATCATCACCCCCGCCACGGCCGGCCCCAGCATGCGTGCGGAGTGAAACGACATGGAATTGAGCGCCACGGCGTTGGCCAGGTCTTCTTCACCCACCATTTCCGCAACAAAGGTCTGTCTGCTTGGGATGTCAAACGCCGTGACGCAACCGAGCAAAAACGCGCAGACATAGACATGCCACAGCTGCACCAACCCAGTGATGGTGAGCAGCCCCAGAATTATGCCCAGCACCCCCAGACCGCCCTGTGTGAAGTACAGGATTTTGCGACGGTCAAAGGTATCGGCCACAAAACCGGTGAGCGGCAACAGAAACACCTGGGGTCCGAACTGCAACCCAGTGACGATGCCCACGGCGGTGGCGTTGTTATTGGTCAGATGCGTCAGCACCAGCCAGTCCTGGGCGGAGCGCTGCATCCAGGTGCCCACATTGGAAACCAGGGCCGCGCCGGCCCAGAGCTTAAAGTTATACCCTTTCAGGGAGCGGAAGACGCCTAGCATGAGACGCCCCCAAAAAGGGAATGGAATACTGCAGATTGTAAAAATGCGTTCATTTGCGACAGCTTTGGATTGGATGGTGACAGGCCCGGAAAAAGACGGGTCAGGAGTCGCACAGGCGCTTGATAAGAGCGGTGGCGGATAAAATTGTCTGCTGCTCTTCAGGGGCGAGCTTCTTCATGGCATGTGTCAGCCACTCGCGCTTGAGCAGCCTTCTGCGTTGCAACGTTTCCGTACCCTTTTGCGTGATGCCGAAAAGCACCTGCCGCCCGTCCGTGGGGTGCGGCGTTCTGGCCACAAGCCCTTCTTTCTCAAGTGCAGCCAACGTTGCCCCCATGGATTGGGGGCGTACCGACTCGAGCCGTGCAAGGTCGGCAATGCTCGTCTTGCCACCCTCGTTCAAGCGGGCAAGCGCCACAATCTGTGAAAGGGGCACTTCATCAGGATTGGACTCTGTGCGTAAACGTCGCTGCAACTGGCAGGTGGCCAGCATCAGCTCATCTACAACACCGACCGAGGCTAAAAAGGATGGGGAATCGTTGCTCATGGATGTATACTAAAACTCAACAGGCAAACTTGCAAGTTTCCCTGTCTATTTTTTTGCTTTGCAGGACATGATCCACGTGTGTGCCGCGCCCCTGCCTTGTTGTAATGTTTGCGCTTACGCCCCTCCTTGGATAGTGTTTTCCCAAAACAACTGCCCCTTGTAAAATTTGGGGGGTAAACAATACGATTATCCCAGCATGCAGACATACAAATCCATTTGCCCCTATGATTGTCCGGCCTCTTGCGGTCTATTGGTCACGGTGGAGGGGGGCAAGGTCGTCAAGGTCACGGGGGATGCTGAAGCGCCCCCTTCTTATGGGCTGATCTGCCACAAGATGCGCCGTTACGAGCAATCCATCCATGATTCCAGGCGGATTGTAACGCCGCTTAGGCGGACGGGCAGCAAAGGCGCAGGGCAATTCGCCCCCATTTCCTGGAAAGAAGCCATCGAGATCATTGTGGAGCAGTTGCAACGCACCATGGAGACTGCCGGGCCCGATGCCGTGTTTCCGCTTTTCTATTCCGGCGTCATGGGGCACATCCAGCGCAATTGCGGTGAGGCGTTTTTCAATGCACTGGGCGCTTGCGGGCTGGTGAAAACGCTCTGTTCCTCCGCCAAAGGCGCGGGCTACGCCGCCGTGATGGGCAAGACGGGCTGCCTCGACCCCAGGGAGCTGGCCCACAGCGACATGTACATTGTATGGGGCAGCAACATGAAGGCCACCCGGCTGCAGAGCATGCCCGACATCGCCCGCGCCAGAAAAGACGGCAAGCGCGTTGTGCTTATAGAGACAGACGCCCGGGACATGACACCCCACGTGGATGCGGTGGTATTGGTCCGCCCCGGCACGGACGGCGCGCTGGCCCTTGCCATGATGCATGTACTGGCAGCAGAGGGGTTGGACGATGCAGCGTTTCTGCGGCGCGAGGCCGAAGGCTTTGACGCCTTCAAGGCGACCCTGGGCGCTTACACCCCGGAATGGGGCGAGCGCATCACCGGCGTGCCCGCACAGACCATCGTCACCCTGGCCAAAGAATATGGCGCTGCCAAAGCGCCCGCCATCATCCTGGGCAGCGGCAATTCCCGCTACGGCAACGGCGGCATGACGGTGCGCTGCATCACCATTCTTTCTGCATTTACTGGCGCATGGTCCAAGCCTGGGGGCGGTTTATGCGGTTGTTCCCCCGGGGGCGGCAACTATATTGATCTGGACCGCATCATGCGGCCGGACCTGCGCCCCCGCCCGCCGCGCATGATAAACATCAACCAGGTAGCCTCGGCGCTGGAAAACCCAGGCGTAGATGAAAGCGCCCCCTATATTGAGTATCTACATGTCTGGGGGTGCAATCCCGTGGGGTCGATTGCCCGGCAGCAGGGCATCCGAAACGGACTGCAACGGGATGATCTGTTTATCGTGGTGCATGAACGCTTCATGACCGACACGGCCCGCTATGCCGACATAATCCTGCCGGCGACCTTTTCCGTGGAGCACACTGACTGCCACAGTGCCTACGGGTATTGCACCTTTGGCACGGCATACAAAATCATCCCCGCCCCTGGCGCCTGTAAAAGCAACTGGGATATTTTCAGGATGCTCGCCACGGCCACAGGATACGCCAGAGAGCATTTCGACCGCAGCGAGGAGGACATGCTGGCGGATTTACTGGCCCACCCCACGCCGGCCTTGCAAACCATCACGGACGCGCAATGGAGCACGCTGCGCAAAGGAGGGCTGCTCTCCTTTCCCTTTGCCGACCATACCTGCTGGCAAACGCCCTCAGGCAAAATACAGATTGTAAACGATGCGCTGGCCGCCCCCATGCCGCAATACCAGGAGGCGTATGGCGGCGTATATCCGCTGCGACTCGTTGCCGTGCCCAGCACGCAGACCCTGAACTCCATATTTCTGGAGCGCGATGCCCTCATCAAGAGACGCGGCGCCATGTCCCTGGCCATGCACCCGGACGACGCGCAAACCCGTGGTATTGCAGATGGCGACAGTATCATCGCCCATAATGACCAGGGAGAGGTGCCCTTCACCGCCTGTGTCACGCCTTTGGTGAGCAAAGGTGTGGTGACGGCCGCCGGCGTATATGATTCCAGGCAATCGGCCAACGAGAATCTGGCCAATACACTGCATTACGAGCGTCTGTCGGACATCGGCCAGGCCACGACCATGAATGACAACACCGTGGACGTGAAAAAAGCCTGAGAGCCGGAGTCATACCATGATAACCATTCGCCAGGCGAATGCTGCCGACGAAGCCATTGTCCGCGACATCATCCGGGACTCTTTTCTGGCCAGCTATGTGCTGTTCCTGCCGGAATCATTCACTCGCAAAAGCCTGGAGAACGATCGTTTTGCGGAAATTGCCCGCGAAGATGGCTGCAACTGCGTCTTGGCAGAAGTGGACGGCGCTCCCGCCGGGGTGATGTTGCGCAAAGAAGACTACATCGAGCAACTATGGACGCACCCCTGCTTCATGGGCAGAGGTGTTGGCAGTGCGTTGCTACGCCATGCCGCGCAGCAGGCCGCACAGGCGGGGCACAACCGCCTCACTTTGAACTGCTTTGAAAAGAACGCCAGGGCTTTGAACTTTTACCTGTCCAGAGGATTCACCGTGGACACAATATATACGGCTACAGAATACGCCCCTGGCGAACGCGTCTGCTTTCTCATCATGCAACTGTAGTCGGATTACCGCACGTTCCACACGCTGCCAGCAGCGCTCTCCTTCTGCCTTTGGCAGCTATTTTCTCCCCTGTGCATGGGCACACTCCTCGTTGCGGGCAGCGGCCCACCCTGATCATTATACTGGTGGAAAAGCCTTTGTTTCAGGCTACTTACTATTTAAGCCTACACCCTCACCCCTAATTCCTTTACCTTTCCCCCCACGCCGCCGACTACACCCCGCTACGCCACAGTCCTTCATCGCATCTCTGGACATGCATATCTGACGCTTTTATATCGAAAACACGGGGAGTTTTGTTATAATCCCCTTGCTTGGACGCCTTCAAACTAGTATTGTTGTATGTAATATTCTTTTTAGTGGAATGAGTTTTCCCTTTTTTATGTATAGTTTTTTACTTTTAGACCCGCACGAGGGCATTGATGCCAGCACATCGCCACTATCCACAAACAGCATGTGTATCACTGCATATTCTTTCTTGCTCATCATTCTTGTTAAACGCTAGGCGTAGCATCCCTTTTCCCATTATAATCCAGCCGTATTCTCGAACGCCTGCAGGCTTGTGTGACAACCCAAAAAGAAGGGGGGCCACGACGCTACGTTCCTCTTCCACGGCACCGATGGAGGGAGCGGTATGAAAATTTCGATTATGGGCAAAATCCTGATCATGACTTTTTTCATCGTGATAGCGACCTGCGCTTCCATTTACTTCACTGCGAATCACTTTTTATCCAAGGGATTTGAAGAAAATGCCGAAGAGAATATCGTCACCATGTACTCCATCGTTGACGAGTTCATAGACAACCTGCTTTCGGAATATGAAACGGAAATCACGATTTTCACGAAAGGCGAAGAACTGGGCCAGGTGCTTGCTGCTGGAGACCAAGCCAAGGTCAAGGAACTTGCCCGCACGTTTCAAAAAGAAACCGGGGTTGATTTTGTCACCATCACCGACGGGACAGGAAAGGTTATAGCACGCGGGCACTCCGAACGACTCGGTGAAGACGCTTCACAACAACCGGATATTGCCGCCGCCCTTGCTGGCGAAGTGTATGCCGGTGTCGTTTCCGGAACCGTTGTAACTTTCAGCCTGCGCGCAACAGCCCCTGTCAGAAGCAACGGCGCCGTCGTAGGAACGATTTCCCTTGGCACATCCCTGGTATCGGAAAAATTCGTCGACTCCCTTAAAGAGCTTTTGAACCTCGATGTCACCGTCTTCAAGGGCGACACCAGAGTGATGACCACCATCATGAAGGAAGGCAAACGCGCCATAGGCACCAAGCTGGCCAATCAGGAAATAGTACGCACCGTTCTGCATGAGGACAGAACCTTCCTGCAACGCAACAATATCCTGGGGACCGATTACCAGACAGCGTACTGGCCCATAAACACCAAGGGCACAACCGTTGGCATGTGGTTCATCGGCGCTCCCTTGAAACAACTGGCCCAAACGCAGAAAGCCGTGTCCAATTCAACACTTTTCGCAGCTCTTGTCATAACAGTCATCATGCTTGCGGTTGGTTACCTTCTGGCTCGTTCCTTGAGCACACCCATCCGCAAAACCACGTCTTTTGCCACAGGCGTAGCAAGCGGCAAGCTCGACTTGTCCCTGGACGTGAAGACCAAAGATGAAATCGGCACCCTGGCTGAAGCCTTGCGCACCATGGTGACTTCGCTGAAGGGCAAAATTGCGGAAGCCGAAGAGCAAAGCAAGCGCGCCGCTCAGGAAACCGAAAGGGCCAGGGAGGCCACACGGCAGGCCGAAGTAGCCCAGGCCAGGGCGGAAACAGCCAAAAAGGAAGGAATGCTCGACGCTGCGGAACAATTGCAGGACATAGTTGAAATAATTTCCTCCGCTTCAGAAGAATTGTCCGCCCAAATCGAGGAGTCCGCCAGTGGTGCGGAAAAACAAAACCAGCGCACCGAGGAAACCGCCACTGCCATGGAAGAGATGAACGCCTCGGTACTGGAGGTGGCGCAAAGCGCATCCCAGGCCGCCAGCACATCCAATGAAGCAACGGACCACGCCAAGCATGGTTCGGATGTTGTTTCCGATGTCATAACAGAAATCGGCAACGTACATACGCTTTCCGGCGAGCTGGAAAACGGCATGGGCCGTCTTGGCAAACGCGCGGAAGACATTGGCAACATTATGAACGTTATTGCGGATATTGCAGACCAGACCAACCTGCTGGCTCTTAACGCAGCCATCGAGGCTGCCCGCGCCGGAGAGGCCGGCCGTGGTTTTGCCGTGGTGGCGGATGAGGTACGCAAACTGGCGGAAAAGACCATGTCCGCCACCAAGGAGGTTGGGGACGCCATAAGCGGCATTCAGGTGGACACCCGCGCCAACATCGACCAGGTGGCGGAAACCGTAAAAGTGGTGGACATCTCCCGCGACAAGGCCCGGCAAGCCGGGGAAACCTTGCAGAGTATCCTTGAATTGACCCAGAGCACCTCGGGACAGGTGCTTTCCATTGCCACGGCCAGCGAGGAGCAGTCCGCCGCATCCGAGGAAATCAATCAGGCGGTCAGCGAGATCAACCAGATATCCGAAGAGACGAACAGCACCATGGCTGAATCCGCCAAAGCCATTATGGAACTCTCAAACCAGGCGCAACAACTCAAGAATCTCATCCAGCACATGCGCCAGGATAATTCCTGACCGCGCCCCGCACACAGCTTGATACGCCCCGCACAGCCAACGTAACCGGTTGCGCGGGGCTTTTTGTTTTTACCCTTTGGCAGTGCATGGTAAAGAATCGCCACCGTATCGGGCATTGCCAATTAATTTTGCCCATGCCATGTGCTTGGGTATGTATGCAGGCACCACAAAAGCCACATCACCAAGGGCGCACCCATGAAAATCACGGCAGCCGTTCTCCCCGATGACACTGCGGCTTTCACCTCCCGCGAACTCGACCTTGACCCGCCGCGACCGGATGAAGTGCTGGTAAAGGTTTCCGGGTGCGGCGTCTGCCACACCGATCTGTTCATGCGGCCTTCCAGTTCTGGAGTCTCCATGGTGCTGGGGCACGAAACCAGTGGCGTCGTGCTGCAGACAGGCAGTGCTGTTTCCCACGTGCAGCCTGGAGACAAGGTGGTGCAGCACTACACGTACTGCGGCAAATGCCCTCCCTGCACCAAAGGGCGCACCTGGGAGTGCGTCCATTTTTCGACATTCTTCGGAGGTCTCCGCGAGGATGGCACCACGCCGCTCTCCTACAAGGGGCGCGCGGTAGCCCCGCTACTGCGTCAGGGAGGTTTCGCCACCCACACCGTATGCCATGAAAACGGCGTGACCCGGGTGGACGCCACCACCGACATATCCCTTATGGGGCCATTGGGGTGCGGCGTCATGACCGGGGCCGGCTCTGTAATGCACTTTCTGACCCCAGAAAAAGGGCGCGCCCTTGCCGTCTTTGGTGTGGGGTGCGTAGGGCTTTCCGCCATCATGGCCGCAAAAATGGCGGGATGCGCCCCCCTCATTGCCGTGGACCGTTTGCCCCTGCGTTTGGAAATGGCGCGAAATCTGGGCGCGACCCATTGCCTGGACTCCGGAAAAGAACCCAACCTGGCGGCAGCCATCCACGAGATATCGGGAGGGCTGGATTACGCCTTTGATACCTCAGGCGCCAGGAAATTACTCGACGTTTTGCAAACCACCCTCAAGCCGGGGGCACGGGCCTGTGGCGTAGGCATTGGCGGCAGCGTCCAACTCACTATGGAGCAACGTCAGCAGGGCATATCCTGGGAATCAACCGACGCGGGATGGGCACTGCCCCAACGCTTCATTCCCGAACTTCTGCAGCACCACAAAACGGGGCGCTTTCCCTGGGACAAGCTGGTCCAACGCTACCCTTTCGAAGCCATCAACGAAGCATTTGCAGCCCATGAACAGGGAACGGCCATCAAACCCGTGCTTGTGCTGGAATAGACGCTTTTCATTTCTGCCTGCTTACCCCCAAAAAGTAAGCTTTTGAACAGTTTGCCCCTCTGTTCTTTCTGCGTCGCCATGATCTACCCTTGAGAGCTGCCAGGCAACATATTGTGATCGCAGCTAGCGAGATCCATGCCCGCAGGAGCAGAGAAGGCTCCCATGCAATGACGCCTCCAGAACAACAAGTTCCACTAATCAATAATAATACTAATCGAGAACAGACATCTTCATGGCGCCTTTAGGTGTACAGAACAGATAATTGTGTAAACGTATCAGCTCCATACCCATAAAAGTTATACAAATTACATTTTCCCGAGGTTTAAAATAAATATTCTACACGCTTCATGGATGAAAACTGCTTTTTATTATCCCCTTAAAAACGAAGCTACAAACAGATAACCGCCGCTTAGCGTGCATATTCCTTTGCAAACTATTATCCATTTAAATTTGTGCATTATTTACTACTTGACTTTACATTCACACTACGATAATCAAATATTAAAAATAGGGGACATGCATAACTTTTGGGGGAGACTAATGCATCCAAGCAAGAGAGTTTTTGTAATAACCGACTCTTTATCGCTTCCACGTCAATCCTGGGAGA
Organism: Desulfovibrio biadhensis; assembly: GCF_055388615.1. Lineage (NCBI taxonomy): Bacteria > Pseudomonadati > Thermodesulfobacteriota > Desulfovibrionia > Desulfovibrionales > Desulfovibrionaceae > Desulfovibrio > Desulfovibrio biadhensis. Next base: position 2,227,014 of record NZ_AP042477.1, on the reverse strand, counting down.
ATTGCGAGTGGGATGATATCTATGTTGAACTATTAAAAAATCGTTTCCCAAAAATAAATTTTATTCATCTTGCCATAGGAAAAGCCACCTCAGGGACACTCCTCGAGCAATCCATACGATACTACTGTCATTGCACACCCGACATGGTAATTTTACAGTGTGGCCTTGTTGATTGTGCGCCACGCGCGCTTAAGAGCTACGAACTATTCATTTTCAAAAAATTACGCCTCATGCGTTTTATAAAAAAGCACAAAGAGACATTAAGAAGCATCAGGAAGATACACTATACAATCCCCAAAAAATTTGAAAAAAACATTCAAAGTATGAAAGAAATCTTTCATAGTGCTGCATTTTATTCGATTGCAATATTACCACCACAAAAACAACACACTGCCATAGCGCCGGGAATTGAATCCCAAATCAATCTATATAATGATATTTTGAAAAGCGAGACCAATTTTATACAAGTAGAAGATTTTCCCAATGATGGCTATGCCGATGACAACTATCATATGAACAAAATTGGCCATGCATACATTTATAATAAATTGGAGCCAATTATCGATAGCTATTACAAATAATAACCTAAAAACATTCTACTGACCTTTTTTATCCTTTTTTGCTGCGTCTTTTGCCGCTATCCCAGATTGCAGCAGCCATTACCGCCCTTGTCATTTTCAGTAAAACGCCAGACGCTCATATAACTGTGAAACCAACAAAAAGGCCGCCTCATAGTATGAGACGGCCTTCTTCTTACTATAAAAACGTTGTCTGAGCTCAGGAATCGGATTCCGTCTTGTGCTTGTGGCTATGTGGTTGCTGATTACTGTTCTCTGCGTTGTCAGTTCTTGCATACATCCTGGCGACGCGCAGCAAATCCGTCCCTGCCCCGGTATTGATGGTGAATCGCGCATTATCGCGTGCGCCTTTGCCTAGGCTTTCGATCATGACAGTGTCGTCACCAGCGCCCGTATCCAGGGAAGCCGTGGAATTGTCCCTGTTATATGTGCCAAAATGGCTTGCATACACCGTATCGTCTCCCGTCCCGGTGCTGATTTCTACGCTGGCATTTTCTATAAGCATGGTCGCAATCCAGGAAGAGGAAAGATAATCATCTCCGGCGCCGGTGTTTATACCCACTTTGGAGTTACCCGACATGAACGTGCCTATCCAACTGGCATAGACAGAGTCATTGCCTTCGCCCGTATCCAGATTCACCTGCGCATTGCCACTAAGCGTCGTGCCGAGCCAACTGACGTTTACGTAGTCGTTGCCAGGCCCTGTTGAAATATTGAGGCTGGCATTGTCGGACATGCCGAATCCGCTCCAGGAGCTATTATACCTATCATCCCCTTCGCCCAGAGTAACGTTCACTTCCGCGTTGTCTCGCCCCATTACGCCGACCCAACTGCTGTTGAACGCATCGTCTCCGGTGCCCATGTCCACATTGACTTCTGCATTGCCCTTTGTCATGGCGCCGACCCAGGACGCGGCGAATTTGTCGTTACCGCCCCCCATTGCCAGATTCAGTTCGGCGTTCCCTTCGCCCATAGCACCGAACCAGCTTACGTTTACCCTGTCGTTTCCCCCGCCGGTATTCACATCCACCAGGGCGTTATCGGAGTTCCAGGATCCTATATGCACGCTGGAAAGCCGGTCATTACCATCGCCCATATCCAGGCGAAAAGCGGCATTACCGTATGCATGATTGGCAATTGAGTTGGCCGTCACCCTGTCATTTCCCGCCCCGGTGGAAATATCAATGGAAGCATTACCGCTCATGGCGGTCCCAATGGAGTTGGCCTTTATCTTGTCATTCCCGGCGCCGGTATCGATATGCAGGGAGGTGTCTTCGTCCAAAGCAATGCCCACATTCTCGGCAACAATGACATCGTTGCCGTCTCCAGTCTGGATATCACCACTTCGTATGTTCTTTGCTTCGATACGGTCATCGCCGCTTCCTGTGTTGACGTTGCCGCCAAACAAGCCGGAAAGGATCACCGTATCATCGCCCTCTCCTGTACTGATATTCACATCTGACACTTCGCTGGTAGCCACGACCACATCATCGCCTGCACCGCTCACGATCGTATTTTCAAAGCCGAGGGCGATGATAATATCGTCTCTGGACAGGTCACCGCTCTGCGAATACGCGCCCAGAAACAGCTCTCCAGTTTCGCTTTCATTGATGATGGTGCTGCTGTTCAGGAAGTAACGCTGCTCCTGCTCCCCTTCCTTTCCTGAAATAGAGAGCAGGTACCGGTTGGTAGTCGTTCCGTCTTCATTACCTGTTTCCACGGTATTGACGGTCACATGCCGCCCCCAGCGGGTGGTCAGGTCGGCAATGGAGCTCCCGAGTTCAAGCTCCTGATCAGGGGGCACTGCTTCCGGCCCGACCACATAGTGCTCCCCGTCCAGGTCACCGGTCTCGGGCAATGGAGAAGGGGCAGGCGTTGCGGCGCTCCCATCTATAGTGGGTTGTGCGATCACGGCCAGCGCTTCGGCAGAAATATCCACAGTATCCTGAGGCGCCAGCCCCTCATATGGCGTCTGCTGCGGTGCGATGCTTCCTGCGCCTTTCGATATCAATGAATGCGCGCCCGTTTGCAGGGCGCCTTGAGTGACATCAGAAACGCCATCCATAGTGGGCCTCCGGTCAATTGTTCATGCCACGTTGCTTATCTTATCGACCGGCGAATATCCCTTCTTTAATGGATCCAATTCAATATTCTGCCTTCGCCGCATCATGGGGCAGCCCCCAAGACACAAAAATAAACTCTTTAACGTCAGTAATATATAAAAACATTACCATCTGTTAATGCGCTTTCCATTGTCGGTTTGCCGACAGACGACCGCACACCCCGGCAGTAGGCTCCGGCCATGACAAAGAAGATCACACCTGCAATCTGGCAACGATCCCTCCAGACACTATACGCTGTCACCTGTCTCTACATTGGCTGGCTCTTTTACGAATTCTGTATCTGGGCCATGAGTGGCGATGGGGCGCCAGTCACCAGACCCGCCGGAGTGGAAGGCTTTTTACCCATCAGCGCCTTTATGGGGTTGAAGTATTTTCTGACAACGGGGAACTGGGACCCTGCGCACCCTGCCGGCCTGGCCATTCTTTGCTTTGCCCTGCTCAGCGCGATCTTTTTGCGCAAAGGCTTTTGTGGATATGTCTGCCCTGTGGGGTTGGTTTCCAACCTGCTTTCCTCTTTGGGACGCACTTTAAAGCTGGAACGCACGCCGCCGCGGCTCCTTGGCAAAATTATGCTGGCGCCTAAATATCTGGCCCTCGCCTTCTTTGTCTTCACCATCTGGTTCGGCATGAGCGGCCGCGCCCTGGCTTCGTTTCTTTTCGGTCAATACAACATGACGGCGGATGCGCATCTGATGCGCTTTTTTCTTTCGCCCTCTTCTGTAGCGCTTATGGTCCTCGGCGCACTGGCCATCCTGACGCTCTTTTTTCGCAACGCCTGGTGCCGCTGGCTTTGTCCCCTGGGGGCCCTGCTGGGTATGCTTTCCTGGATTGGCATCACTCGTGTGCACCGTTCAGAAGCCTGTGTGCACTGCGGAAGCTGCGAACGGGCCTGCCCTGCCCGGATAAGCATCCAGGAAAAAAAGAATGTCCGCACTGCCGAATGCGTAGGGTGCACCCGTTGCATTCAGGCATGTGGCAAAAACAGCGCGCTGCAGATCCAAGTATTTGGACGCCCGGTGAACTGGATGTTTATTGGTGCGGCAACGGTGGCGACCTTCACCTGCATCTGGTTGTTGGCCAGGGCCACAGGACACTGGCACTCCCAGGTCCCCCTCGAGATGCTGAAGACAATGTATGCCCGAGCACTGCAATAGGCGTGAAGAACATTTTTTGACACCAGACGCATGCGGCTGCACATTTCCTCGTCCCACGGAATGAAACAGACACATTCGTTGCATTTATGCAATGTTTATGACGTTTTGAATACTTTTTTAAGTTTTAATTCAGTTTTACTTGCCCCCCGGAGACCTCTTGCGTAAAGTTCCCCAGCTCGATGTTGCAGTTCTTTCCTCTCCATCGCATCTCCACATAAGCATACACACCTTTGCCGTATACAAATTCAAGTAAAAAATACCAGACTATATAAAGTGAGGGCACATACCTTGAATAACTTATCTATTCGTTACAAACTTCTTATGCTTTTCTTCATAGCCATGTTTTCAGCAGTGGCAATAATAGCCATAAACATTTATTACTCTTATAAATTGACAGATATTGAAGTTGCCCAGGCGCAAGAGCTCATGCTTCAGGGCCAACGCGAGAAGATCAAAGTAGCCACTGACTCCATAGCTGAAACGCTTTCAAAGGCAGTTGCCTCTACAGAAAATGAACAGGAAAAGATAGAAATTATCCGCAATACGATCAAGGACGCCTTTTTTGAAGAAGACCGCTCCGGGTATTATTACGTTTATCAGGACACCACCAACGTGGCACATCCTGTCAAGCCCGCGTTGCATGGCAAGGACCTGAACAACCTCAAAGGCGATGACGGAGTATACTCCGTGCGTGATCTTGCCAAAGCCGCCAAAAACGGGGGCGGTTTTGTCCAATTCACCTGGGACAAACCCGGCAAAGACGCCCCTGTCGCCAAACTCGGGTACGCAACCATGATTCCCGGCACAAAATACTGGATCGGCACCGGCGTGTACGTCGACAATATCGATGAAAAAGCCGCCGAAATACGCCAGGAAATGATGTCCCACACCAATCGGACCATCTTGTACCAAGGAGCGGCAGCCGGAATTTTGATCCTGCTTTTCCTGCTTCCCATCAGCATGCTGGTCTCTCGCAACATCATAGCCCCCTTGAAGAAAATCAAGGAAGCCGCCCAAAAAATCGCTTCCGGCGACATGAACGTGGAGCTTGAGGCGACCCATCACGATGAACTTGGCGAACTGCAGGAGTCGCTTTCCGCCATGGCGGTGGCCCTGCGCGAAAACATCGCCGGCATGGCCCAAAAGGAACAGGAAGCCGCATACAAGGCCCAGGAAGCGGAACGCGCCAGCAAGGAAGCCAACACAGCCAAGGAAAGCGCAGCGGCCAAGACCGCGGAGCTTGTTCAGGCAGCAGAGCAACTGGACAAGGTGGTGGAATCGGTGACTGCCGCTTCCGAGCACCTGACCGTTCAAATCGAACAATCAAACACTGGCGCCCATGAACAATCCAAGCGCGTGGATGAAACCGCCACTGCCATGGAAGAGATGAGCGCAACCGTTTTGGAAGTGGCAAGAAACGCGGGCAACGCGGCGGAAGCCGTGGACAAGGCCCGGAACATGGCCAAAGAAGGCGCCGATGTCGTCAACCGCGCCGTGTCCGGCATCTCTGAGGTTTCCACGCAATCCACCACCCTGATGGAAGACATGAAGCAACTGGGGCAGCAGGCCGAAAACATCGACGCCATCATGAACGTCATCAATGAAATAGCAGACCAGACCAACCTGCTGGCCCTTAACGCTGCCATTGAGGCTGCCCGGGCAGGCGAAGCAGGACGCGGCTTTGCCGTGGTTGCCGACGAAGTGCGCAAACTGGCGGAAAAGACCATGTCCGCCACCAGCGATGTGGCCAACGCAATCAAGGCCATTCAGGAAGGCGCCCGCAAAAATATCGACAACACGGTCAAGTCGGTGGAGACCACCAACCGGGTTACAGAGCTTGCCAATGCATCGGGCGATGCACTCAGAGAAATCGTGACCCTTGTCAGCGAAGCCACAGGCCAGGTGCAGTCCATTGCCACCGCGGCAGAGCAGCAATCCGCCACCAGCGAGGAAATCAGCCGGAGCATCATCGACATCAACGAGATTTCCAATGAGACCTCAAAAGCCATGGAATACTCGCAGCGTGTTGTGAGCGATCTGACGGGCCAGATAAGGACCCTGAGCGAAATGACAGAGCGGATGAAAGGCTGATCTAAAAGGCCATACAAACAGTACGGCTCCCGTGCGCCTGGTTCAAAGCAGCGCGCGGGAGCCTTTTTTTACTCTTCCCTGTTTCAAGCATCGCACCCTTCTTTCGGCTAGACCCCCTTTGCCGCAACCGTGTCGCCATCGTGCAAATTCTTTGGAGGGGAGACAATGACCTGCTCGCCCGAACGCACTCCATTGGTGATCTGCACCTGATCGTCGTTCATCAGCCCCACATTCACCTGTCTGAGCGCCGCCTTGCCCGCTTGCACCACAAAAAGCTGCCACTGGCCGCTGGTATCCCGAAAAATAGCCAGCCGCGGCACAACGGTGGCATCCTTTACAGCGCCCGTGTAGATACGCACCCGCAGCCGATAGCCAAGCCCCAACGATCTGGCGCGCGCCTTGTTGGCGTCAAATGATACAATGACCGGAACGCGCTGCTGCTCCACACCCAGGGACGAAACCTTGGTGAAGGCCTCGGGTTTGACCTGCTTCACCTTTCCCGCCACAGGCGCGCTGCCCGCTTTCAACCCCAGGATGTCCACCTCCTGGCCTGCACGAATAGGCGCAGCGCTCTGCGTCAGGATATCGGCTGTAATCTGCAACGCATCAAGGTTGCCTATGTCCAGAAGGGGCGCGCCAGCAGGAAGGGCCGTCTCGTTTTCCACATGACGCGCCAACACCACACCATCTATCGGCGCACGCAGTTCGGCACGTTGCAGATCGCTTTCCGCCTTGGCCAGCGCCTGTCGCAGGGCATCGGTTTGCAGGCTTTTGCGCTTGAGCCACTCGTCCACGTACTTTGGCCCCAATTCGGAGGCGATGCGGATCGTATTCATGGCTTCCGCCACCAGCCTGTTCACCGCGGCGTTTACCTTATACTGGGCATTGTCGGCTTCGGCGCGCAGAATGCGCTCCTTGGGGGATGCCCCGCTCTTGACCAGATCTTCAACTGATTTTGTATACCAGTCCGAAAACTTTAGCTGGGCGTCGCTGGCCTTGGTCATGGTTTCTGCTGCCTGGGCGGTCTGGCTCACGGCTTCTATCCAGCGCTGGAATTCTATGGCGGCCGTCTGCTCCAGTTCATTGAACTGATTGATCTCCAACGCAGCCTTTGCCTTGGCTTTGGCGGCCAGAAGCGGCGTGGTGTCCAGAGAGGCGACAAGCTGCCCCTTCTTGACCATTTCTCCAGCTTCTATCTCTATGGGGAATACGCGCCCGTCAATGGGCATGGTCATCTTATACACCCGGGGCAGTGAAGTACGCGCGCGCTCCTCCACCCAGGTGCGGATTTCTGCTGTTGTTGCCTCTTCCGTCAGCACTGGCGCGCCCTTTTCCATATATTGCATCGCCAGAACTGCCCCCCCAGTGATACCCAAGGCGACAATCAGCCATTTCACCCACGCTTTTGCGCCCTTGGCCATGACTTCCTCCTCTGTAAAAAATCAATATCCTCCGCGGACATGCCGCGTTTATTCTTTCATGCTCAAGGCTTCATTCCACTGCAGTTTGTTAATGATGCGCTGAATCACCAGCTGGCACAGCAACACGAACAGCAAGGCGAGTCCCACGGAAAAGGCCCACCCTGCATTGCTGATAACAGCCGGCATGGCGTATATGTCGTTTCTGTATTCCATGGCCATACCCTCCAGCATCCACGCGCCCAGAGGCAACCCCAGAGCGATGCCCACAAGATTCACCACGAGATTTTCCCGGAGCAGCAGGTTGCCTACTTCCAGGGGAGTGTACCCCAGCACCCGATATGTGGCGATTTCTCGCTTGCGCTCAATGATGCTGATGAGGCTTGCATTGAGTATGGCGCCGAAAAAAATGATGGCGCCGAACAGAATGAGTGGAAACGCCATGGCGCCCAGCTTGTCCACAAAGGATACCTGCATCAGCCGGCGTTGCAGGGTCCTGTCCCCGATGCCGGTCAACCCGGGGTATGTCTTGCACTGGCGCAGAAAGGCCTCGCGCTGGCGGGGGGTCATCCGCGTACGCAGCAACAGGGACGAAACCGCCTGCGCCTCGTGTATCTGCGTGTTCAAAAAGCTGTAGTCCGCATAGGCTTCCATGCCGAACATGGTGTCGATCACCTGAACGACACGCACCTTTCGCGGCTCCTGCAACCCTTTGGTGGGTATCATCACCACGCTGTCCCCGGGATTCAGGTCCAGGCTTTCGGCCAGCCGCCGGGAAAGCAAAAGTCCGGCGGTTGGCACGCTCGCATACGCACCGGACGCATCGCGGGGGCGCAATAATTGCGCATCAGGCGTTACCCCCTTGATCACCGCCTTTTTGCGTCGAAAACCATTTGCAAGGTCGCACGTCACTTCCAGCACGGGCTCCACCCGCTCCACACCGGGGGTGGCGTGCATCTCATACACAGCCCCGTAATCCAACTCGTCGTGAAAACTGAGCGTATAGTCGGCCAGAATCACTTTTTCGAACTGGAAATCCACCATGTATTGCAGCGAATCCACCATGCCAAAGGTGGAGACAAGCAGAGCCGTACCCATGGCCGCGGCAAACACGCCCACCAGGGTACGCACCCGATTGCGAAAAATATTACGCAGGCTGAGCTGCCAGCGGAATCCCAGACGCCTCCAGAACCATGGCAGTCGCTCCAGGGGAACGCTTCCCCCTTCCATGGGCGCTGCCGGCCGCATGGCCGCAGCAGGCGCGAGCCGTGTCACATTGCGCACCCCCCTGATGGTGCCAAGCACGCCGAAGAGCAACGCCGTGAGCACAGACACGGCCATAAGTTCAGGGTAGAGGCGGTTCTCCAAGGCAGGAAACGTAAAAAAACCGCGATAGGTTTCGGTGAGTCCCGCCGCAAGCAGCCACCCCAAAACACACCCCAGCACCCCGCCGGCAAAGCCGACAAATCCCCCAACATAGAGAAAATGGACCATGATCCGCCAGTTGTCATACCCCAGGGCCTTGAGCGTCCCCACTATGGAGCGCTGCTGCTCCGCCAGACGCGTCATCAGCACATTGAGCACCAGTGCCGCAACGGAAAGAAAGACCAGGGGCAACATCACCGCCATGGTGGACAGGCCCGAAAGTTCGGATTCCAGCGCCAGGTTTGAGCTTTGCAACGCAAGCGGCGTGGTGGCGAACACCCCATAAGGCTCCAGCTGACGTTGCAGCCTGTCCAGTACGAACTGGGGCTGTTCGCGCGCTTCGGGGGTCAGCACCCCCACCAGGCTGTTGCACGCGCCCTCAAACCCCATGGCGTCCTCGGCCAGGTTGCGCGGCACATAAAAGACGCCGTAATTTGCTGGCTGTGGCGCAAGGCTGCCCGGCGGCATCAGGTACACGTATTCCGAAGAAATGGCCGTGCCCACAATGCGCAAAGAGCGTCGCTCCCCCTGGATGACGAGATTGACCACATCACCCGGCATCAGCCCCCGGGCAGTGGCAAAGCCGGCGTCCACCAGTACCTCGTCCTTGCCCCCCGGCGTAAACCAGGCGCCGCTGGTCAGCAGCAAGTTGTTGATCACGTCCTGCCGTCTTTCCGGCATCGAAAGCAGCATACCCGACAAAGGGCGCGCCAGGTCCGGCATATCCACGGTCACAGACGCCATAAGCCGGTTGCGGACACTGGCCACCCCCGGCACAGACGCAAGGCGCATGGCTTCCGAAACGGGCGCTTTTTTCAGGTCCACCCAAAAATCCGCCAAAAAGGTGCGCTGATAATAGTCACGCTTGGCCAGTTGCAGATTCTGGGACGTGGTCAAGAAGCCGACCAGACACCCCACCCCGACCATGACGATGGCCACCACGGCGGCCAGCATGCTCCTGTTGTGCCACAGGTCGCGCCGCAGTTTGACGTGCAGCACGCTCACCAGGAAATATCCCCGGCGCGGGCGCGTTTTTCATTTGTCTGGGAGGTTGCGCCTTCCATGGTCAAACGCACAATCCGCGTTGCCAAAGACGCAATAGGCGCCGCGTGGGTGATGATCACAATCGTCGTGCCCAACCGGTCGTTCAAACCGGTGAGCAGCTCCAGCACCATGCGCCCTGTTTCTGCGTCCAGCGCGCCTGTGGGCTCGTCGCAAAACATCACCCGCGGGTTCTTTGCCAGTGCGCGGGCAATGGACACGCGCTGCTGCTGCCCCCCGGAGAGCTGTGACGGAAAATGGTTCTTGCGATCAGCCAGCCCCACCAGTTCCAGGGCTTTTTCCGGGTCCATTGGCGCGTCCGCCACCTCTGTGGACACAAGCACGTTCTCCAGCGCTGTCAGCGTGGGCACTAGGTTGTAGAACTGGAACACGAACCCCACATTTTTGCGGCGATGTTCGGTCAGCTCCCGGTCGCTCATCTGCGCTATGTCGCGCCCGGAAAAAAGCACCTTCCCCGAAGTGGGGTGGTCAATACCGCCGATGATGTTCAGAAGCGTGGTCTTGCCGGAACCAGAAGCGCCCAGCACCACGGACAATTCGCCCCCGTATATATCTACGTCAATGCCCCGCAATACGGGCACTTCCACTTCCCCCATGACGTAGGTTTTGTGCAAATCCCGACACTGTATCGCGGCGTCTGGCTTTTCCATTGATAGGCTCGCTGCTGACAGGGGTGATATCCAATCTTCCTCTCTATACATCTTCTGGCAGCACCCTGGCGAGACGTCAAGCACACCCCCTTGAGGTTTTTTTCAAGAGAGCAATTTTGTCCAAGCGCTGTCCGATGCCTTCTGCTAGGGTATTTCCATGGCACTCAGTTGGAGAAAGACCATGCAGCAGCCCAACAATTTCATATATACACCCAGCAGGCACCTGCCCGGAGTCACCGCCCTGCATGCGGCAATGTCCGACTTTGCCTATGACAAACACGCCCATGAGGAGATGGCCATAGGCGTCACCCTTGCGGGGAGGCAGGATTTCTCCTGCAAAGGCAGCTACATCCGCAGTTACCCCGGACATCTCATTCTGCTGAACCCCCATGACGTGCACAATGGCAATCCCGGTGACGAGCAGGCCCTTGAATACACAATGCTGTACCTGCCGGCCGTGGACTTTTACCACCTGGCAAATTGCGCCAGCGCCAAAAAAATCCTGGAATGGCGCATTCCGGAACACCATTTTCTGGATGATTTGCTGCAATCACAGGTAATGACACTCACCCGCCATATCGCCCTCGATTGGGGAACGGCGCTGGACCACGAGTTGCAACTCCTGGAAATAGTGAAAACCCTGACCAGAAGATTCGGCCGGTTTCAACCCGCCCGCCGGCAGGAAAGAAAAGACGCCCTGCTTTTGCGGGTACGGGATTTCATCCACGACAATATTGCGGAAGAAATAAGCATCAATGATCTTGCAGATGTGGCGCACATGTCCAAGTACCATTTGATACGCATGTTCCGCGCACAATTCGGCCTGACCCCGCACAAATATATTCTGAATTGCCGCGTCAACAAGGTGAAAAACGCCCTTGAGCAAGGCGCTGCGCCCATCGATGCAGCGCAGGACTACTGCTTTTTCGATGTCAGCCACATGAACCGCCACTTCAAGCGCGTGTACGGCCTGACGCCCAGACAATACCAACTTCAATCCGCCAAGTAGCTTTCCATGTTAGGTATCATCCTCTTTTCCATCAGCATCATGTATACCCCTGGTCCGGTGAACGTGCTCAGCCTGAACAACGGGCTGCAAAACAGATTCCGCAACCATGTCCCGTTCTCATGCGGCGTAGCCAGCGGCATGCTGGCCTGGATACTGCTGGTGGGCTACACCGGCAGCTCCGTCATTGACCAGAGCATGCTGCCCTATGTCGCCATAGTGGGGTGCGGCTTCATACTCTACCTTGCGTACAAGATCATCACCGCCAAGGTGGATGTGACACAAAATGCCGGCGCCCCTGCCTTGCTCGACTACAAAGACGGTCTGCTCATGCAGCTCACCAATCCCAAAACCTTCCTGGTTGTGCTGCCTGTCGCCACCGTACAGTTCCCTGCTGCGGGCATATACGGGGTGCGCATTGCCCTGTGGTCCGCCTTCCTCTCCTGCCTCGCATTCGGCGCCCCCATGAGCTACGCCGCGCTGGGTGCATTGCTGGGGCGCAGAGTGAAAGGCCTGGCCATCTTCAAGGTGCTGAACATCATCATGGGGGTGTTGTTGCTGGCGATTGCCGGGGAAATGCTGTGGGAACAGGTGCTGCCGGCCTGGGTGTAAGGTATACTGGGCAGGCATCCAGATTGTAGCGACGACAAGCCGCAACAATCCAGCAGCTACGAGCATGGCGCCCGCAACTGTCGTAAAAACGCCGGACTTAGCCCAACAGCTTGCGCAGGGTGTGCGGAAAATCGGTGATAATGGAATAACACCCCGCGTCCAAAAGCTCCCGGGCGCGGTCCATATCATTCACAGTATAGGGTGAAACCTTGATGCCCCTGCCTGTCAGGTCACGCACCAGCTCCAGGCTGGTTATCTCGTAATCCGGATGGTAGCAGCACACGCCCAGTTCATCGAGATACCTCTCCAGATCTTCGGGGTGGCTGTCCTCCACAAGGGCGCCGAGGGGCAAAGCAGGGTCCACCCGGCGCAGTTCGCGAAGATAGTCATGGTTGAAGGATGAAACCAGGGCCATATCCCTGACGCCCGCTTCCACCAGTGCGGCATGTACTTCCGATACTATACGCAAATCACCGGGCGTATTGAGCTGGTCCTTGATCTCCAAATTGAAGGGCAGCCCACATGCGCGGCTGTACTCCAAGGCTTCCTGCAATGTGGGTATGCGCTGCCCCTGCATCTGCTTCTGATTCTCGGGGGGGACATCCCCTTTTGCTATGCTGCCGTGGGGGTCTTTGCGCATAAACCAGGCGCCCGCGTCCAGTGAGCGCAGTTCTTCCAGAGTAAAATCGTAAATAGACCAAGGAGAGCGCTCGGGAAAACGTTCTGCCGCATCGGTCGTGCGCTCCAAAAAATCATCATGAAACACGACCAGCGCGCCATCCGTGGTCTTTTGCACATCCAGTTCCCAGAAGTCCGCGCCGGATTCAAAGGCAAGACGCACAGCCAGCATGGTATTTTCAGGCGCAAGGGCGCGCGCACCGCGATGGGCGCAAACATAGCCCGCCCCTGGCAGTAGATCGAAAAACATTTAGTCCACTTTTTTGGTGAAATAGAGATTGACCAGCGCCAGGACCGAGGTGCCCACTATCAGCGCCAGGGAAACGGCGTTAATGACTGGGGTGCTCCCGTCCCTGACCTGCAGGTACAGGTTGATAGGCAGGGTCGGCTCAGAGCCCACGAGAAACAATGTGGTGTTGAAGTTCTCGAAGCTCATGAGAAAGGCAACGGCCCCCGCGCCTATAATGGCAGGGCGCAGAAATTTCAGGGTAACGTGCCAGATGACCCCGAAGTGCGTTGCTCCAAGGTTGAGGGCGGCTTCTTCCAGCGACGTGTCGAATTTGCGCAGCCTGGCCGAAACCACCAGCGTCACAAAGGTGGTGATGAACGAAAACTGCCCCACCACCACAAGCCAGAAGCTGGGGCGAAAAAGCGGCACATCAACTCCCAGATGCACATCAACATACGTGCCGGCCGTATTGGACGCGAGCAACAGCGAGATGCCCAGGATGACTCCCGGAATGACCAGAGGGGCCAGCATCAGAAAATACAAAGCGTTTTTGAACCGGAAATTTTCCTTTTCGAACAGAAAACTGGCGCACGTGCCCACCACCACGCTGAGGAGAGCGACGCAGATGGCCGTCTCAAAGCTCGTCACGATGGAGCGCAAAATCTGATCGTTGTGGAACAGCCCTACCCGATCTGGCCCGCTTGCCAAAAACCAATCCAGAGAGAATCCTTCCCACGGCAAAGCCGGAAAGTTGGAATCATTGAAGGCCAGGACGCAGGTGACCACCAGCGGCGAGAACAGAAAGGTAAAATAGAGCAAGATGAACAGGTTGAAGGACCAGTTATACGGTTTGCTTCTGGGCAACGAACGGATCATGAGGCCACCTCCCCAAGCTTCTGGCGTGAAATCTTGAGCCCTACCCAGATGATCAGAGAGCTGAGGCAAAGAAGCAGAAAGCCGAAAGCTGCACCCTGGTTCCAGTTGAAGCTGGCAATGAACTGATTGTAGATTTGCTCCGTGAACCAGAGGGAATTTTTGCCGCCCATGAGATTCGGGGTCAGGTAATTGCCCAGGGCGAGCATGAAGACCACTATGGAGCCGGACGTGATGCCTGGCTTGCAGTGCGGAATGACAATGGTGCGCCAGATGGTGAATTTGCTGGCGCCCAGATCATGGGCCGCCTCGATGAGGCTGTCGTCCAGGCTTTCCATCACGGAAACCAGCGGCACCACCATGAACAGCATGGATGTATACACCAGTCCCATTATCATTGTGGCGTCGTTGTAGAGCATCTCGATGGGCTTATCGAGTATGCCCAGCTTGAGCAGAAAAAAGTTGATGACGCCGGATTCGCGCAGCAAAATCATCCATCCGTATACCCGTACCAACTCGCTGACCCAGAACGGCAGCAATAGAAAAATCAGCAGCGCGCCCTGCAGGCGTTTGCGGGCCAGCTTCGCAATGTAAAAGGAGACCGGCAGGCCAATGATGATGGTGATGAACGTGGTGATGATGGCGTAGGTGGCGGTGCGCACAAATGTGAGCCAGTAAACGGGCTCGGTAAAGAAATTCATGTAGTTGCGCAGTGTCCAGGCCATTTCGCCATAGTCGTTTTCCCCCCGCAGGCTCATCACCAGCAGGTCTATCTGCGGCAACACGATGAGCAGCACCAGCCAACACAGGACCGGCGCCAGAAATACCCACAAAGTCAGCCTGGTGCCTTTCATGATCAGGCTTCCTTCTTGAAAACGATGCCGGATTCCGGGTGCCACCCCAGGCTTATCTTATCGCCACGGGTAATGTGGTCAAACTCGCGATTCTGCGGCAGCGCCACCAAAAGTTCATGCCCCTGATCTGTTGCGGTCAGCAGCCGGCTGTTGGCGCCATCGAAAAGAATGTTTTTTACTGTTACGCCAAAGTTGTTCAGTTCTTCCTTGTTGCGGGGCTCTATGCGCATGGCTTCCGGACGGAGGAACAAGGTCACGTCCGTTCCCACAGCGTGCTCCCCTGCACTGCGGACGGTAAACGCATAGCCCTCGTGCGTGGTGATCTGCACATCGCCCCCTTCCGCCTTGGTCACCTTGCCTTCCCAGGTATTGTTGTCTCCCACAAACTGGGCGACAAATGGTGTGGCGGGTTCGCTGTACAGTTCCTTGGGCGTGCCGACTTGTTCAAATTTTCCACAATTCATAACGGCCACGCGGTCGGACATGACCAGCGCTTCGGACTGGTCATGGGTGATGTAGACAAACGTCGTGCCCACCTCGCCCTGCAATTTTTTCAGCTCCACCTTCATCTGTTCCCGCAGTTTCAAATCCAGCGCGCCCAAGGGTTCGTCCAGCAAAAGCACGGAGGGCTCCAGCACCAGGCAGCGGGCAATCGCCACACGCTGCTTCTGCCCCCCGGAAAGTTGGTGGATCTTTTTCTCACCGTATCCGGGCAACCCCACGCGCTCCAGAATGGAAGTCACCTTCTGCCTGGCGTCCTTTGCACTGCAGCCACGTCGCTTGAGGCCGAACGCTATGTTTTCGGCCACGTCCATCATGGGAAACAACGCCAGGTGCTGAAAAACCAGATTTACGGGGCGGCGGTTCGGCGGCACGCCCAGCATGTTTTTGCCACGAATTTCAATGACCCCGGACGTGGGTTCATCAAAACCGGCAATCATGCGTAAAAGCGTTGTCTTGCCACAGCCGGAAGGACCGAGAATGGAGAAAAAAGTGCCTTCGGGAACATCGAAGGAGACATCGTTCACGGCGGTAAAGCTGCCGAATCGTTTCACAACATTACGGGCGGAAAGATCGTTAGGCATGGTGCTCTTTTACTGGGTGTGGTGGAAAGCAGGCGGTGGGCATCACACCCACCACCTGCATTACCGGTCTGGTTACGAAACTAGTTGGCGGCCTTGATCTTGTCGAGCACCTTGCCTTCCATGCTCTCCAGCTGGGCAGGAACAGGCGGGTACCACTTGATGTTGTCGATGGCAGCCTGGGGGAAGGTGCGCTCAAAGTTGGCGCTCACTTCCTTGTCGGTGAACTTCATGGCGCCCTGGGAAGCAGTGGCGTACTTCTCCTGGCTGGTGAAGTAGCCGGCGTTTTCGGGCTTCATGATGAAGTTGATCCACTTGTAGGCGGCGTCCACGTTTTCGGCCTTGGCGGGAATGGCAAAGGTGTCGATCCAGCCCAGAGCACCCTCTTTGGGAGCCTTCAGGTCGATGGCGGGATTGTCGGCATGCAGCTTCCATCCGCCTGCATCCCAAGCCATGGCAACCCATACTTCGCCAGAGCGCATGGACTCGAGCAGGGAGTCGCCGTTGGCCCAGTAGTTCTTCACAACGGGCTTTGCTTCGATCAGCTTGGCCTCGATGGCGTCAAGCATTTCCTTGTACTTCTCAGGCTGGCTGTAAAGAGCAAAAGGATCGTACCCCAGAGCAAACCCCATGGCGATCAGGGTGGGGCGCTTCAGACGGTAGCTTACGCGACCTTTGTACTTGGTATCGAGCAACGCCAGGTAGGAATCGGCTTCCGGAGCCTTTTCGCTGTTGACGATCAGTGCGGAAGTTCCCCAGCAGAAGGGCACGGCGTAAGAGGCGTCGCCAACCTTGGTGTTCTTTTTCACGGCTTCCAGCATCGAGGGGATGAACAGCGAACTGTCGATTTTGGAGTAGTCCATGGCCTGGTACAGGTTGTACTTTTCCTGAACCGAGGCGATACGATCCTGGGAAGGCTGGGCCAGATCGAAACCGGCGCCGCGAGTGGCGCGCAACTTGGCGATCATCTCTTCGTTGTTGGAAAAGGTGATCTCGACCTTGATGCCGGTTTCCTTTTCAAAATCAGCTACCACCTTCTCAGGGGCGTACCCTTTCCACGTCAACAACTTCAACGTTTCGGCCTGGGCAGTGCTGGCAACTGCAAACATCGCCAACAGCGCAAATACGAGGATCTTTTTCATGGCATGACTCCATCTTTAGGTGATTTGGTGCGGAACGTAAAAATTATATATCTTCCAATTCTATACGTTCAGAGCAACTGCCGTGCGTTACATTCCAGTTACAACTTGATTGCAGAGTGAATAGTCCGCCTGCCACAAGCCATAAGCGGGGTATTCGCTGGCCATGCCCTGTAGATTTTGCACGCACCCAACACTTCCTGGTGGGCAAAAAAGCACACGAAGCTGCGGCAACATGCGGCGCCTGCTCAACCGCCCATTCAAACCAAACGACAAACCGAAAACATTCCGCTAGAATGTAAACGCTTTCATTCCAAAACGGTCTATTTTCGCAAAACGGCTCGGAACCTAAGCAAAATATCCCAACAAAGCAACTGGTTACAATTTTGTCGCCAGATGGAACAATACACCAGACAACTGGTTTAATCCAGCACAGACTAATTCGTAATATCAGCATGTTATAAAATTATAATCCAAAAGTGGAACAACAGGAGGGCACAAAACTCCATACGGGTAAAAAACACAAGCTTATCGTACATACAATTTAGTGCACCCCCAACAGCCCGCAGATTATTGCCGCTTTTTAAGCTGCAAACTTCCGCACTCGCCCAGATAGCGCCTTTTCAATAGTAACCAGGATGTGGACAAGCATTTTGCGTCTTGAAAATAAAAACCCCCTGAACCGCCGTGGGCTCAGGGGGGTGAATGTCAAATATACTGTTAGCGTCGCCTTATTTATCGGCCTCGCTTGCTGCCCAAAGCATGAAGGCGTGGGCCGCAGGCTGGTTTTTCACGGAAAAGGAAGCGTCCTTGCGCAGAGCCTTGGCGCGTTCGGAAAGGTCCTGACGCGAAGCCAGCTTGCCCAAGCGTTCCAGCACCAGGGCGGCCACGGAGTTACCGGAGGGCAGCGCCCCATCGTATAGTTCCTTCGGACGGCAGATGAGTTGCTCGCCAGCGATTGGCGAGGTCATGAAAAGCCCGCCGCGCGCTTCATCCCAGAACAAGGCAAGCATGGCGTCGCATAGTGCGACAGCTTCCTTGAGCCACTCGTCGCCCCCGCCTGCCTGGTACAGTTCAATCAACCCCCAGCAGAGAAAAGCGTAGTCATTCACATGCGCAGGCAGGCCGGCTTCACCGTCACGGTAGCGGTGCAGCAACAGCCGCACGCCATTGGTTTCCGGCACTGGGTCTGTGCGCAGATGCAAAAGCAGCCATTCCGCCGTGCGCCTGGAATCGCGCAACCACCGCTCACCGCCGGGCAAGGTCGACCCTTTTGCAAGGGCGGCAAGCATCAGGCCATTCCAATCAGTCAGTATCTTATCATCCAGCAAGGGGCGGACTCTGCGCTCCCGCAGGCTGAAAAGCGTCTTCCTGGCCGCTTCCAATCGTTGCGCCAGTTTTTCGGGGTCCTGCTCCAGTCGCGCAGCCACATCCGCCAACGGTTCGCTCAGGTGCAATATATTCGTTCCCGTAGGCTTGCCGGTGGCTTCTTCGGCAAAGTTGCCGCCAGGCGCGCAATTAAGCACTTCTGTGGCCAGTTCCGCGTCCTCACCAAGGGCGCTCTGCACTTCCTCCAGCGAAAACACATAGAATTTGCCCTCCTCGCCTTCGCTGTCCGCATCCTCTGCGGAAAAGAAGGCGCCTTCCGGAGAAAGCAAATCGCGCATCACATAGGTCAGCACTTCACGCGCGGTGGTGGCGAAAGCGTCGCGCCCTGTGGCCTGATAGGCCGTTGCGTAGGTATAGGCCAGCATGGCCTGGTCGTAGAGCATTTTTTCAAAGTGGGGCAGCAGCCAGGACGCATCCGTTGCATAGCGATGGAATCCCCACCCCACGTGATCGAAAATCCCTCCCAGACGCATGGCCGTAAGGGTTTTGGAAGCCATTTCCAAGGCTTTGGGGCCATGTTGCGTATCCTTGAGAGAAAGCAGGAACAACAACACATGGGGGGTGGGAAATTTCGGCGCGTTGCCGAAGCCGCCATGTACCGCATCAAACCGCTCTTCCAACTCCTTGAAGCCGCGCTCCATTATGCGGGGGTCGGCATGCGGCGTTATGTCCCCGGCAGGGGCGCCCGTATCTTCACCATCCTCCCGGCAGGCAAGACGCAGGGTGTGGGTGACGGACGCAGCGGAATCCAAAAGATCCTTTCTACTGGTTGCCCACAACTCGTTGACGCGCTGGCAAAGGTCCTTCAGTCCCAGCCGGCCAAACCCGGAATCGGGGGGCAAATAGGTGGCGCTGAAAAAAGGCTGGCCCTCCGGCGTAAGCAGCACGTTGAGCGGCCACCCCCCGTGCCCGTTCATAAGCTGGCAAGCCGTCATGTACACGGTATCGATATCGGGCCGCTCTTCACGGTCCACCTTCACGTTGATGAAGGCCTCGTTCATGGCTGCAGCAGTGGCAGCATCCTCGAAGGATTCGCGCTCCATCACGTGGCACCAGTGGCAGGTGGCGTAACCTATGGAGACAAAGAGCGGCTTGTCCTGCGCTCTCGCCGCTGCAAAGGCCTCCTCCCCCCAGGGGCGCCAATCCACTGGATTGTGCGCATGTTGTTGCAGGTAGGGGCTTTTCTCGTGGATCAGACGATTGGCCGTGCTCATGGTGTCTCCTGGCTCTCTTCAGCCGGGGGCGGTGTGGAAACAAAGCGCCCTCCGAATAAAAAGTATAAATATTTAGCGGATTCCAGCACCAGCGCCCTGGCGCTTTCACGATCGTTCCACCAGTCGCTGGCAAATGGTTCATAGGGCGAACCTACAACCAGATGCTCACAACAGGGCATGTATTCATCCAGAATAAGCCCCGTACGGCGCACGTGATAGGTGGAGGTGACAACAAGCAGGCTGACCGATTGCCCTGCAAAGCGTTTTTGCAGTTCCATGGCCTCCTGGGCGGTGCTCATGTTCCGGTTGCCGAACTGGCTTATGGCGTTTTGGGGCACGCCCTTGGCCCGCAGAATGGCGGTATCCAGTTCCTCGCCTGGGCAATATTCCACGCCCAGCTTGTCCAGCTCCTGCATCATAGGCGCGCGCCACTGGTTGCTCACCAGCACCTGGGGCGCCATATCCCGTTTATACAGGTCTGCCGCGTAAAGCGCCCTGCTTGGGGAACCGCCCATTACCACTATATAGTCGGCAGGCTGCGGGATACCCTCCACTGGAAGCCATCTGCCGCCAAAAAAAAGCAACACGGCCGCGAAAATGGCCAACAGTACGGTGAAAAAGCCAACCAGCTTGAAGAAAAAAGAGAGGAACCTGCGCATGGGTTTGCCGTCCCGGTTAGAGCTGAAGGTATCGGGCTCCAGTCATTTCCCCATTTGTAGTGCCGTCTGCATGCGTCTGCGCCATTTTCAGGCGTTCCTTTTCCCTTGAATTGCAGAACCACCCGAAATCTCTGCTTGCCTCTTAACACACTTCGCGCAGCTTGTGAAAGCGCCCTATTGTCGAGAGCGCCTCCCCACTGGATCCGCCCGTGTCGCATCCTCAAAAAAAGCCGACAACTGCGGCACTGGGCGCCCCCCCGATGCGAGTGCGCTGTAACCATACTACTCGTCGAACATATCCTTATACCTGGCCTTGAGTGCGGCAAAGCGCCCTTCCTGGATGGCCGCGCGGGTCTTGCGCATCATATCCAGGTAGAATGCCA
Source organism: Desulfovibrio biadhensis (assembly GCF_055388615.1). Lineage (NCBI taxonomy): Bacteria > Pseudomonadati > Thermodesulfobacteriota > Desulfovibrionia > Desulfovibrionales > Desulfovibrionaceae > Desulfovibrio > Desulfovibrio biadhensis. The sequence continues at coordinate 2,206,395 of NZ_AP042477.1, read as the reverse complement.
GGTTGTGGATGGTATTCAGTCTGTAGGCCAGCAGTTCCTTGGCAACATAGAGGTGGCGCAGATACGCCCTGGAAAAGGTGCGGCAGGTGTAGCAATCGCACGCAGGATCAAGGGGGGACGGGTCCTCGCGAAATTCCGCGCGCTTGATGTTGATCTTGCCCTGGGAGGTGTACAACGTACCATTGCGGGCGTTTCGCGAAGGCAGCACGCAGTCGAACATATCAAGCCCTGTTTCCACACCCTCCAGAATATCCATGGGCTTACCCACTCCCATCAGGTACCGGGGGTGGTCCGCGGGCATAAGCGAGGTGCAGGAGTGCAGGAACTCATACATCACGTCCATGCGCTCCCCGACGCTGAAGCCGCCCAGCGCAAAACCGTCAAAAGGGATGGAGCATATCTGCTCGATGCTTTTTTCGCGCAGGTCCTGGTAAAACCCGCCCTGTATTATGCCAAAAAGCAGGTTGGGGCCGCTTCCTTTTGGATAATGATTACGGGAGCGTTGGGCCCAGTCCGTGGTCAGGGCCAGGGACTGGTCCGTGTAGTCGCGGTCCGCGCCATAGGGCACGCACTCGTCAAGCACCATCATGATGTCAGACCCCAGTTGGCGCTGGACCCGAACCACCTTCTCCGGTGCAAAGAAATGTTTTGACCCGTCAATATGCGAGCGAAATTCCACGCCTTCTTCCGTAATCCGCCTGAGCCCGCTCAGGCTGTAAACCTGAAAGCCCCCCGAATCCGTCAGGATGGGGCGCCGCCAGTTGGAAAAGCCGTGCAACCCCCCGAAGCGCTCCACCAGTTCCGAACCGGGGCGCAAATAAAGATGATAGGTGTTGCCCAGAATAATCTGGGCGCCGATTGCTTCAAGGTCGTCGGGGCTCAGGGCCTTTACACTGCCCTGGGTGCCTACGGGCATGAAGACGGGAGTCTTGATCACGCCATGGGCGGTTACCAGCTCGCCAACGCGGGCTTCGCCATCGCGCGCCTGAACTTCAAAATGCCCTATGGGGCGGTTGTCGCCTGCTTCATTCGCTACGGAGTTGGGTGCTTGCTCATTCATGGAGCGGAGATTGGCTCAAGGTTGCCCGTTTGTCCAGTTCCAGACTTACGGTAAGGCCCCTGCCCCCAGGGAATCACCAGGGGATTGACGCCGCACATGGCGTGCAGCCAACAGGCAGCACTGGCCGCAATCTTCACAGTCGCCATCACACCGGGACAGGCGGGACAAAAAATCGTCGGGCAATTCCTCGTTCGCCACATACAGCGCCGGCGCAAGGCACTCCTGGGTGTCCAGCAGCCAGAGCAGGTTGCCGGCATAGCGCTCTTCCAGATAACTGCGGGCGATGCGCTCCATGACCTGCGCCCCGCGCGTGCGACCACATACCTTGAAGGCGTTTGCCACATGGGCGTACGCGCCTTGATCTTCCGGACGGATGAACGGTGCGCCGAACAGCAACTCGGGGCGCTCCGCAAAAAGACGGCTGCACCCTATGTTTCTGTTGGCCCCGATATGCGCTGGTGAAAGCCCGCGGATATGCCCCAGGGCCATGTGCCCCCCGTGGGCTGTCTTGAAAGGGCATTGGGGCAGGCAGCCCTCGTTTGCCAGCAGTATTATCTGCAAGTCAGGAAACTTGCCCCGCACAGCGGCGACCAGGGCTTCCAGCTCCGGGAGGCGACGGTTCAGCTCCCTGTCCGGCACTATCTGCCCCGGGGGGCGAAATCCCGCCGCCCGTGCATACCGTACGTGCCAAAGCACACGCGGTAACGAGTCCAGCCTGCAATTGACGCTGGGAATGGCCTCCAGCTCCGCGCACAGATCAGGGGCGAAATCCGCAAGGGCGCGCAGCAGATAGTGATCATCATATATGATGCCATGCAACTGCCCCGCCTCCAGCAAGATTTGCAACCGTGCGGCAAGGCCCTGCAGAAAAGATTTGTCCACATAGGCTTCAGGCGCGTGAAAACGCCCATTCAGCAGGGCGTGCTTACGGGGGCCGGGAGATGACGGCACAAGGCCAAGCAGTTCCACCAGGTGGTCTGTGTCCACTTCCTGACCGGGAGGACGCGCGTCCGCCACCTCTGGCAAATGCATGGGCACGTGCATTGAATGCACCCTGGCGCCCTGGGCGGCCACAAAGCGCAGGTATCCGGCATCAGGAATGAACGGCAGGTCCAAGACTGGGGGGGCAGGCGAAACCATGGTGCCCTCCTGCCTACTCGGGCGCTGCTACGCAACGCCAAAACAGTTCGTCCAGGATCTCCAGCATGGTGCCGTAGGGCCCTGCGTATTCCATGGGCGCACCAAAAAGAGCTGCGCGCTGGCGCTTGAGCGCATCCTGGGAAACGGCCTCGGGAAAGGTCTTGGCCAGGGTCATGGCCAGACGCTCGGCCAGCAGGTAGCCGCTGACGCCTTCACGAAAATCCATCACGGCATGAGCGAATTCCTTGTCGCGACTCTTCAGATAGCTTTCCGCCGCGGGTGTGGGCTCCTGGGCCAGGGTCTGGCGCAAAAGGGAGTTCACGTTGTTCAGTGCGGCGCCGGGTATGCCAGCGCGCCACCCCATGAGCCAGGGATTGCGCTCGAACAATAGAAAGTGGTCGCGCCCCAGCCCGAGTATGGTGTCCAGGGCGTGCGCCGCTTCCAGCAGCAAGGGCGTGTGCCAGCGCACAGGCTGGTTGCTCAGGTCCCATGCCGGAACGCCGTCGTGAGCGCTGGCGTCATCATTACCCAAAAATTCTCGCAGGATATGGGCCAACCATTTGTTGGCATGCGGCGACCCCGGGGTTTCCAGGTGTGCGTAGCTCAACAGGTAGCGCCCCTTGCCGTATTCCCCGGTGACAACGCATGGCTGCCCCTTGAGCGTGCTGGGTTTCAGCCGCACATCGTAGAGTGCTTCCCAGTCGGCTAGCGTGCCTTCGGGAAGTGCGCTCACAGGCAAATCCGCCACCCAGAAATCATCGCCCGGCGTATCATAGGTAGCCAGCACACTGACGGGAGAGTTTTGTTCCTGGGCGAACCGCGCCGGCCACCATACGGGCAGCAGGGGTTGTTCCGGCAGACCCAGGGATTCCGGAGGCGCAAGAGGGTGCGGCCGGGCGACAGCCGCGCGGATATGCCCGCTGACAAGATGCAGCATGCGGTCTTTAAGCGCAGCACGTTGCCACGGGCAGATGCGCAGGCCAAAGGTTCCCGTGAGCCCCAGCCCGGAGCCGCCGCAAAACCCCACGTAGGCGCCGCCCCCCGCGATATAGTCGCGTACGGCGGTCATTCCGGCTTCGCCCAGCACAGTGGCTTTACGCCTGGCGACGCCCCCCGGCACAACAAGCACGCTTGGCGGCTTGCGGGAAAGGAGGCCTTGCGCTATTTCTTGCCCCCGCACGAGGCGGTAGTCGAACCCCATGGCGCTGATGGCCCGCCAGGCCAACAGTCCCCAGATGTGGGATTCGTCCCAAAGTATGTAAAGGCTTGACATGATCTTGGCACCCGCTAGTCTGCCGAAATTCGCTCCATGCATTTTCCCCGGCAGCTCAGGCGGCATACGCTATCAGGCAGCCCCCTGGCGCGCAAGCATCCGCCGGGAACAACTCTACGCAAAGGAATTGATTCATGTCGCAGAACGATCTGCCCAAGGGCTATGAGCCACAGGACGTTGAAGAACGCTGGCGCGATTTTTGGGACCAGCACCAGTCCTTTACCCCGGACCTGGACGCCACAGGCGATGCCTACTCCATCGTCATCCCCCCGCCCAACGTCACGGGCTCACTGCACATAGGGCACGCCCTGAATATCACGCTGCAGGATATTCTTTGCCGCTATCAGCGCCAGAAAGGCAAACGCGTTCTTTGGGTGCCTGGCATGGACCATGCCGGCATCGCCACCCAAAACGTGGTGGAACGCCAGTTGGCCAAAGAAGGCAAGTCCCGCCACGATCTGGGGCGCGAAGCCTTTATCGAGCGCGTGTGGCAATGGAAGGAAGAATACGGGGGGCGTATTCTGAAGCAGATCAGAGGCATGGGCGCCTCCGTGGACTGGAGCCGCCAACGCTTCACCCTGGATGAAGGCCTTTCCCAGGCCGTTCGGGAAGTTTTTGTCTCCCTTTACGAGCAAAACCTTGTCTACAAGGGCGAATACATCATCAACTGGTGCAACCGCTGCCACACAGCGCTTGCCGACGATGAAGTGGAACACGCCAACCGCAAGGGGCATATCTGGCACATCCGCTATCCGCTGGAAAAGCCGGTAAATGGCATAGACAGCGTGATTGTCGCCACTACCCGCCCCGAAACCATGCTCGGCGACTCAGCCGTTGCCGTGCACCCCGAAGACGAACGCTACACAGCCATCATCGGCGCCACGGTGGTGCTGCCGCTTCTGGGGCGCAAAATCCCCGTTATCGGCGACACCTATGTAGAGCGCGAATTCGGCACGGGCTGCCTGAAGGTGACCCCGGCCCACGATATGAACGACTGGGAATTGGGGCGCACTCACCAGCTCGATGTCATTCAGGTCATAGACGAAGACGGCAAGATGAACGAACTGGCCGGCTCCCAATACCAGGGACTGACCAAGGAAGAATGCCGCAAACGCGTGCTGGAGGACCTGGAAAAGCTGGGCCTGCTGGTGGAGGCCAAGGATTACGAGCACAGCGTGGGGCATTGCTACCGCTGCAAAAGCGTGATCGAGCCCCATGTTTCCACGCAGTGGTTCGTTTCCATGAAGCCCCTGGCCGAGAAGGCCCGCGCCGCCGTCCCAGACCAAACGCGCATCCTGCCCGAAAGCTGGGCCAAGACATACTACCACTGGCTGGACAACATACGCGACTGGTGCATCTCCCGCCAACTCTGGTGGGGGCATCGCATCCCGGCCTGGACCTGTGAAGAGTGCGGCGAACTCACCGTGACCCGCGAGGACCCAGAAACCTGTTGCAAATGCGGCAGCTCCAAGCTGGTGCAGGACGAGGACGTTCTGGACACATGGTTTTCCTCGGCGCTCTGGCCCTTTTCCACCCTGGGCTGGCCAAATGAAACCCGCGAGCTGGAGATATTCTACCCCACGTCGGTGCTCGTCACGGCATTTGACATCCTGTTCTTCTGGGTCGCCAGAATGATGATGATGGGGCTGCAGTTCCGCGGCGAGATTCCTTTCCATGACGTTTATATCCACGCCCTGGTGCGCGATGCAGAGGGCAAGAAGATGAGCAAGTCCACGGGCAACGTCATCGACCCCATGGACATGGTGGCCAAATACGGCACCGACTCCCTGCGCTTCACCCTGGCGGCCTTTGCTGCCATGGGCCGGGACATCAAGCTCTCCGAAGACCGCATTGAAGGCTACCGCCACTTTGTGAACAAGATATGGAACGCATCGCGTTTCGCGCTGATGCACCTGCCCGGCAAGGACGAAGCTGCGCCTGTGGCTCCCGAAGTTGGGCCGGCCGAACAGGGGCTGCACCACGCATGGATTTGCCATCGCCTGGATGAACTGGCCGAGGAGCTGGACGCATCCTTGACGGCCTACCGTTTCAATGACGCGGCCCAGGCCTTGTACCGTTTCATCTGGATGGAATTCTGCGACTGGTATCTGGAGATGCTCAAGCCTGAACTCTCCGGCGACGACGCCAAGGTCAAAAACGACGCCCAGTACAGGATGTTGTTCGTCCTCAAGCGGCTTCTGGTGCTGCTGCACCCGTACATGCCGTTTGTCAGCTCGGAGATATGGAGCTACCTGCCGGGCATCGAGCAGGAAGACTTGTCCAAGATGCCCTACCCCGAATCCGTGCCCGGACATCACAACCCAGAAGCGGCGCAGAAGATGGAGCTTTTGCAGCAGACCATCGTCAGCGTGCGCAACATCCGCGGCGAGTTGAACATCGCCCCGTCGGTACAGCTGACGGCGCTCATCCGCACCAACGACGCCACAGAGCAGGCTTTCTTCCTGGAGCATCAGGGAATGATAAAGCTGCTGGCCCGTGTGGGAACGTTTGAAGCCGCCCCTGAGGTGAGCGCGCCCAAGGCGTCCGCCAGTGCGGTTGTTGGTTCCAGCGAACTGTTCGTACCCCTTGCCGGGGCGGTGGACTTTGACGCCGAGCTTGCCCGCCTGGACAAGGAACTGACCAAGATCGCCAAGGAACTGACCGCCGTGAACAAAAAGCTGGCCAACGAAGGCTTTACCAGCAAGGCGCCGGCTGAGGTCGTGCAGAAGGAACGCGACAAGGCCGAAACCCTGGATGAAAAGCAGACAACCCTGACCAGGCTGCAGGAGCGGCTGAAGCAGGCCATGCAGGATATCTAATGCCGGGGCCTCCCCTTGCCGGGGAGGCCTTACAACGCAACCACGCATACAAAAGCCCCAGGAGGCTTATGTGACCGTCTACCTCATAGGCGCCGGCCCGGGCGATCCCGGCCTGCTGACCATCAAGGCCAAGGAAATTCTCGAGCGCGCCGACGTAGTCGTTTACGACTACCTGGCAAACCCCGGTTTTCTCGACTATTGCCGCGCTGATGCCGAAATCATCTACGTTGGCAAAAAAGGGGGCGACCACACCCTGCCCCAGGATCAGATCAACGCCCTGCTTGTTGAAAAAGCCAAGGAAGGCAAGATAATCGCCCGCTTGAAAGGCGGCGATCCGTATGTCTTTGGCCGGGGCGCAGAAGAGGCCGAGGAACTTTTGGAAGCGGGCGCCACATTCGAGGTCGTGCCCGGCGTAACCAGCGCCGTGGCGGCCCCTGCCTATGCCGGCATCCCGCTGACCCACCGTCAATATGCTTCCAGCGTCAGCTTCATCACCGGGCACGAGGACCCCACCAAGGAAGAAAGCGCCCATAACTGGGAGGCTCTGGCCAAGAGCGCCAGCACCCTGGTCTTTTTCATGGGTGTGAAGAACCTGCCCATGATCGCCCAGAATCTGATCAAGAACGGCCGCCCCGCAGATACGCCTGTTGCGCTGGTGCGCTGGGGAACCACCTGCCGGCAGCGGACCATGACCGCCACCCTGGAGACCGTGGCCGATGAAGCCAAGCGTCTCGGCTTCAAGGCGCCCTCGTTGATCGTGGTGGGCGATGTGGTCAAGCTGCGCCCCACGCTGATGTATTTTGAAAACAAGCCCCTCATGGGCAAGGGCGTTGTTGTGACGCGCGCCCGGGAGCAGGCAAGCGGCCTGGCCTCCATTCTGGAAGAAATGGGCGCCTGCGTTATCCAGTTCCCCACCATTGAAATCAAGCAGCTGGTGGACGACTCCCCCGTGGAATCCGCCATCCTGGGGTTGGCGCAGTACGACTGGCTGATCTTCACCTCGGTGAACGGGGTCAAGCATTTCTGGCGCGTACTGGAAAGCGTGGGCCTGGATTCACGGATTCTGGCAGGCTGCGAGATCGCGGCTATCGGCCCTGCCACAGCCGAGGCCTTGCAGGCCAAAGGCATCCGCCCCGACTTCGTACCCGACAAATACGTGGCTGAAGGCGTTGTGGCCGGGCTGTTGGAGCGTGGCGTTGCCGGCAAAAAGGTGCTGATCCCCCGCGCCAAGGAAGCCAGGGAAGTGCTGCCTGAAGAATTGCGCAAGGCCGGGGCCCAGGTGGAAATCCTGCCCGTCTACGAAACAGTGCCCGCCAAGGGCAAGGTGCAGGACTTCGAGGCCATGCTCGAAATGGGCGAGGTGCAGTGCATCACCTTTGCCAGCACCTCCACGGTGGACAACTTCTTTGCCATGGTCTCTCCCGAGACCCTGAAAAAACTTGCGCCGGAAGTAACCTTGGCCAGCATCGGCCCCGTAACAGCCAAAACCCTTGCCGGTTATGGCTTTACGCCCCATATCCAACCAGAGGAATTCACCATCCCGGCTCTGGCCCAGGCCATAGCCGCGGGACTTGAGAAATAGGAGCTTGCGTTGACGCACCCTCGCGGCAAAAAGAGCGATCCACCCCGGGAAGCCGGAACAAACGCCAAAGAAGCCGACAACAAGACGTTGCACGGTAAAGGCATCTGGGTGCAGCAGGTGTTGCTCACCGTTGGGGCCGTTTTTTTCGTACTTGTGATTCTGGAACTTGGGCTGCGGTTGAAACATTACCGCCCCAATGATGGATCAGGCCATTTCCATAGCGAGCAATGGGCCACCCCGGACCAGGAACTGGGGTGGCGCATGACCCCTGGTATCTGGAACGTCGACATACTCTCCAAGCCCATGACTGTGCAGGCCGATGGTTCACGCCTGGTGCCGATCTCCGCCGCCGTAGGTAAAACCCTGGAGGAAGCGCCCGTTGTGCTTCTGCTCGGTGGGTCCTACATGCTTGGTTATGGTGTGGAGGATGACGAAACGATTGCCGCGGTGTTGCAGGGAGAGCTTGTGTCCAGGAATGAACAACTGCGCGTAGTGAATAGGGCCGTACCGGGGTATGGCACCTGGCAATCTTACTTGATGCTCAAACGCTACCTGGAAGAAAACGAAACGCCCCCTGCGATTGTCGTATACGGGTATGCCGTACACCACAGAAACAGGAACATTTGCAACACCCCCTGGATCAGGTCCCTCGCCAGTTACAAAGGGGTGCACATCATCCCCCCGCATCTTGCCAAAGACAGCGAGGGAAAATGGATTCAGGTCCCTTACTCCGAACTCAACCTTTTGGGCCTGGCTGACAACCTGGACCTGGTGTATTTTATCCAGGACAGATTGCTCGATCGGTTCATTGACGATAACAGCCAGGAGGCGACCGCCGCCACGTGCTATAGTATAGAGCGCATGAACACCCTGTGCCGGCAACATGGCATTGAATTCATGGCAGTGAATATTTTTGGCGAGGATCCCAAATGCGAAGCAACGGCCACCCTGCCTTTGACCTCCTGCGCATTACCCATACAATTTCAGGATCCCAAGTGGTTCTTGAAAAAAGACGATATAATTTCCGGGCACCCCAATGCCGCCCAGCATGCGGCGCTTGCACGCTGCATTGCCAACAGGGTATCCACCCACGAAATAGCAGAATGCACCCGGCAATGAGCCGGCACCACGATTTCAATTTCCTTCATTCAGGACTACGTCATGTCACTTTCACTAGCGGTACTTGTTTCAGGGAGTGGTTCAAACCTGCAATCCATCATCGACCGGATCGAAGACGGGGCGCTTGACGCCACCATCAATCTGGTCATCTCCAACAAGCCGGATGCATACGGCCTGACGCGCGCAGAAAAGCACGGCCTGCCCTGCCTGGCGTTGAACCACCACAACTTTGCCTCCCGCGAAGCCTTTGACCAGCACATGGTTGAAGCCATCCGTGATGCAGGCGCCGATACAGTGGCCATGGCGGGGTTCATGCGCCTGCTTACCCCGGGCTTTTTGCAGGCCTTTCCAGGCAGGGTGCTGAACATCCACCCTGCGCTGCTGCCGAGTTTCCCCGGCATCCATGGGCAAGGGGACGCCAACGCCTACGGTGTCAAACTTTCCGGGTGCACCGTGCACTTTGCCGATGAGCACATGGACAACGGCCCCGTCATCATCCAGGCCGCTGTACCCGCCCTGGCAGGAGAAGATGCAGACGCGCTGGGCAAGCGTATCCTTGCTCTGGAGCACCGTATTTACCCACAGGCTTTGCAGTGGCTCAGCAAGGGGCGCTTGCGCATACAGGGGAGGCATGTTTACCTTGTAGATGAGGAAACTTCGCCCAAGGCCCCGGTCACAGGCGCATACTTGGTAAATCCGCCTCTGGAACCTGGTTTCTGAATCGGCCGGGCCGCAACGCATCCAATTACAAGGAGGCCCCCATGGCAGCCATAGAACGTTCTTTTGAATTCAGCCTCAGTGATGAAGAAAAACGCTACCTGCACGAACTCGTGCGCCTTTCCATCCTGCAAGGACTCAAGCAACGCGCAGGAGGAAAAGACGCAGCGCAACTGCCGCCTCCCATAAGCAAAACCCTGGAAGAAAAACTGGGGGCATTTGTCACCCTGAAGATCGATGGCAACCTGCGTGGGTGCATCGGCAATGTGGTTGGCAACGCGCCGCTGCACAAGACCATAGCCAACATGGCCCAGAGCGCCGCCTTTGAAGACCCGCGTTTTCCCCCTCTTTCCCTGGATGAGTTCGAACGCATTGAAACCGAAATTTCCGTGCTAAGCCCTTTGGAACCGTGCCCTGATTCGGAACGTATCGAAGTGGGGCGGCACGGGCTTTTGATTCGCAAAGGCCCCTCCTCTGGTTTGCTCTTGCCCCAGGTTCCCGTTGAATGGGGGTGGGACAGGGACACCTTTTTGCGCCATACCTGCCGTAAGGCCGGCATGGGCGCCGATTGCTGGACAGACCCTGAAACACAGATTTTCTGGTTTGAAGCAGAGGTATTCTGATTGCGCATTCCATTCATAGCACTTCGGCGCCTTGGAAAAGGCGCTGGCCAGTCCATAGACACCCTGCATGCGGGCAATGCCCGCATGTTTCTTTTTTTGTTGCTGCTTACAGTGGCCTCCACAGGCGGGTTGCAAGGCTGGCGCACCCTTATAAACAATTTTTCCGTGGAAGTCGCAGGTATGAACGGCTTCCAGATGGGCGTGGTGCAGGGCATCAGAGAGGTGCCCGGACTCCTTTCCCTGCTGGCCGTGTACCTGTTGCTGTTCATCAGCGAACACCGGCTGGCGACGTTGTCGGTCCTTGTGCTCGGCGCTGGTGTAGCAGCCACGGGACTGTTTCCGACCATGGGCGGGCTCATATGCACCACCCTGCTGTTGTCTTTCGGATTCCACTATTTCGAGACAATGAACCAGTCCCTGACCTTGCAGTATTTTGACCTGAGCGCCGCCCCCGTTGTTTCCGGCAGGCTCAAAGCCGCTGCTTCAGCCGCCAATCTGGCTGCTGGCGGCGCCATTTTCCTGCTCGCAGGCTACATGGACTACACAGGCCTTTTTCTGCTTTTCGGTATTGCCATCGCCCTTGTCGCTGTGGGCTGCATGTTCATGCACCCGCAAGATACAGCACTGGAACCGCAAGCCAAGAAGATGATTCTGCGCAAACGCTACTGGCTCTTCTACGCACTCACCTGCATGTCCGGTGCACGACGCCAGATATTTGTTGCCTTTGCCGTGTTTCTTCTTGTGGAACATTTCAACTATTCCGTGCAGCAAATCACCATTCTTTTTGTCATCAACAACCTGATAAACATGTTTTTGAGCCCCATGATAGGGCGCGGGATAAATCGCTTTGGCGAGCGTGCGATTTTGACCATCGAATATGGCAGTTTGTTGTTCGTTTTCATTGCATACGCCCTTACGGATAGTGCCGTTGTTGCAGGCGCATTGTATGTTTTGGACCACATATTCTTCAATTTTTCCATCGCCATACGCACCTATTTTCAGAAAATAGCCGCCCGGGAGGACATCGCCCCCAGCATGGCAATGGGCTTTACAATCAATCACATAGCAGCAGTCATCATACCCGTGGCAGGTGGCGCGCTTTGGCTGTTTGATTACAGAGTCGTCTTCTTTGCCGGTGCGGCCATGAGCCTGCTTTCACTTGTTCTTGCCCAGTGTATTCGTCTGCCAAATAATGACCAACCTCCCCTCTCCTCTTGATTTAGAAGCGCTGGCTGCATATGCTATTCACACTATCACCAAGACCCTTTCCCCAGGAGAAAATGCTCATGCGCACGCTTCTATTCTCTCTTGCCGCCATTCTCATTTTTGGTCTGCCGCTTGCCGCCTTTGCCCAGGAAACAGCCGGTGCGGGCGGCGCCCTGGCGGCTCCCAAAAAAGACTTGCCCGACAAGCCGACGCCTTCCTCTCAAAATGAGCACAAAATCCTTGTCAGCGTCGAACATTCCGGGACCGACAATGTGGGCAGCCGCCTTGCCTACCATCTCAAGGAACTTTTCGACCGCTCCAGCCTGTTCACCCTTTCCACCAAGGATGAACGCAAATTGAAGCTGATCCTGCGCACTGTGGAGGAGTTTCCTGGACGCCCCAACATGAGTTCGGCCTACTCCGCCATTTTTGTCTACTCCGAAACCGAGGGCACGCTTAAGTATCTGCTTTCCAACGAAGTCGGTTTTGTGCACTCCGCTTCTGTAAAGGAAGACGCCGAAGCCCTGGCTGGTAAAACCCACGAAGTATACTCTAAGTACTCTTACCTTTTTGAATAATCGCCAGATAAGGCCAATTTTGGCGCCAGATGCGGAATAATAATTCCGTATCGCCTCTTATTGGTGCATTACGTTGCATAACGTTAATTCTTTTTCGGCGATGTTGTTCAGCTGGCCAGGGGGAGCTTGCTCGATATGCCGTATATTCTCGTAGTGGATGACGAGGACAGCATTTGTTTTTCCATGGGCACCATCCTGGAGATGGAAGGTCACCGTGTGGATACGGTCATGGACTACGCCAGCGCAGTCCAGCTGATGGACAAATGCACCCCTGACGTCATCTTTGCAGACATTCTCCTCGGCGGCAAAAGCGGCATACAGCTGCTTAAGTACGTAAAGGACCGGGGCTTGCTGGTACCGGTGGTCATGATTACCGGCGACCCGAACGTTGAGACCGCCGCAGAAGCGCTGCGGCTGGGCGCTTTTGATTATGTATCCAAGCCAGTGAACAAGGATACGCTTTTGCGCATGTCCCGGGTTGCCCTACGGCATAAGCGCCTGGAAGACGACCGTCGCAACTTGCTGATCGAAAAAGAGAATCTCAGACTTCACCTTGAAGCCGTTTTCCGGAGCGTGCCGGACGCCATTGTCACAATCGGCAAAAGCAGAAACATCATACAAACAAACCAGGCCGCCCATGAGATGCTGGGCCCCTGGCATGAAAGCCTTGAGGGGTTGGACTACCGCGAAGCCTTCCGCAACGGTTTGGAAACCGTGGCCGAGGTGGTAACCCAGACCCTGCGCTCCAAGCAGCCTGTCCGTGAATTCCGTGTGGAGTGCGACAACAAGGAAGGCGATCTGACCTTGGTGCTCAATTGCTCGCCCCTGGTTGATGATACGGGACAGTTCCTCGGTGTTGTACTGCTGCTGCGAGACATTTCACGGCTTGTGGGCCTGGAGCGTGAGCTTACCGAACGCCGGGAGTTCCAGCGGATCATCGGGAAAAGCCAGCGCATGCAGCACATCTACACCCTGGTGGAGGATTTGAGCGAAACCGATACCACGGTTTTGATTACCGGGCCCAGCGGTACCGGCAAGGAACTGGTTGCCCAGGCCCTGCACAATGCAGGAAACCGCGCCAACAACCCCCTGGTCAAGGTCAATTGCTCCGCGCTCTCCGAAAACCTGCTTGAAAGCGAACTTTTTGGGCACGTCAGGGGCGCTTTCACCGGCGCCATCCGCGACAAGGCAGGCCGATTTACCCTCGCCCACCACGGCACCATTTTCCTGGACGAAATCGGCGACATCTCACCGCGTATCCAGCTTAAACTGTTGCGGGTGCTCCAGGAAAAGGAGTTCGAGGCTGTTGGTGACACAAAAACACGGAAAGTGGACGTCAGGGTTATAGCCGCAACAAACCAGAATCTGCGCGAGAGGGTCATAAACGGAGATTTCCGAGAGGATCTTTACTACCGGCTCAAGGTTGTAGAAATCATCATTCCCTCCCTAAAAGAGCGGCGAGAAGACATCCCCCTGCTCATCGATCATTTCATCCGGCTCTTCAACAGCCAGTTCAACAAGAACATCCAGAGCGTAAGCGACGAAGTGAAGTCTGCGTTCATGCGTTACTCCTGGCCGGGCAACATCCGCGAACTTAAGCACGCAATGGAGCACGCATTCATTCTTTGCCGCGGCGCAACCATAGAGATGCCCCACATACCTTTGGAGTTGCGCAATGATTGCGAGATGGAGCTGGGATCTGAAGCCGGCTTCGCCAGCATTACCCCAAAAGAGTTGGAGCGCGCCCTGAAAGAAGCCGGCGGCAACAAGGCAAAAGCCGCCCGTGTTCTTGGCGTAAGCCGGCAGACCATCTACCGCAAAATTCGCGAATTTGAAAGATGATCGCAAAGCAGAGTGACACAGCGTGTAACATGTTGCAACACTGTAACATGTTACATATGTCAAATTGCCACCCTTCACTTTCTCCTATAAAAGATAATTTATATTAGCTATTTACATAATATCTCATATTATGAGACAGCTGGCACGTATGATGCAGAGCTGCAACCCATGAACTACGCCACCTTGCCGCCAGACCCTGACGACCTATGTGAGCTTCCTCTCTTTTCAGAAGACCTCCTTGATTCTGATACGCCGCTTCTTATCGCCTGCCTGCGGCGCAGCAAGGAATCCATGGTCTTGGAACAAGATCTGTGCGCAGTTGCCAAGCAGTTCCACCCCATGCTTCACGTTTGCATAGCCGAAGCCTGCGAAGACAATCGCCTCCGTAATCGTTTCTACATATTGGGAACGCCAACCTATCTGCTTATTGAAAACGGTCATGAACGAGAGCGCTTGCTCGGCAAGGCGGATGCGAGGATTCTGACAAAATTCATTCACGATATCTTCGACTTAGACTAAAAAAACCAAGCCTGAATCCCTTTTAAAAAATTTTACCACTTGCTATCTGGGAACCTCGCGTGTAAGGTTATTCTCACAGGTTGACGCTCCCATTGACCAAAAATTTCCGCCCTACTTATGTGGCGGGTTATATTGAGCGGCCCACATTTCCTTTGGATTGCCCCCCATTTGCCAGGGATCTCGTGAGGCCGCTCTTTTTTTTATTTTCTCTCTACTATCAGTGCGCCCAAGCCACATACGCAGGAGGGCGTCAGCGTTCTCCCGCCCGCGCCAATGCCTCCTTGGCCTCCTGCTCCCTGCCCTGAATCTCGTAGGCACGGGCCAGCTCCAGCCAGAACCCTCTATTTTCCGGCCTAAGCGACACACTCTGCCTTGCCAGCGACTCCGCAATGCTCGGATCCTCGCCATTATCCAGGTACAGTTTGGCCAGCAGGTACATGGACCAGGCGTCCTTGGGGTCATGCAACAGCGCCTGGTGCAGCCTTTCTCTCGCCTCTTCTATGCGCCCCTGCCTGAGACAAAGCCGCGCCAAGTAGCGCTGCGTCAACCCGCTTCCTTCTTCTGAGGATTCTGCACGGTTATAGTAGTTACGGGCCTGCGCCAGGCGATTTTGCTGTTCGCTCAACTGCCCCAGACGAATGAGGGCGTAAACGTGCCCAGGCTCCAGTTCCAGGCAGCGCTTGTAGGCCTTGCGGGCCTGGTTGGCCTCGCCCATGCGCTGACAGACGTGCCCCAGATTATACAGCGCCATGACGTCCTTCTTGTCCCGTGAAAGCACTTCTTCAAAATGCTGGCGGGCCTGGGGCAGCCGTCCAAGCCTGGCCAGACAGATACCCAGGGAGTTGCGGGCCAGATTGTTGTCCTCGTCTGCAAGCAGAGACAGCTTGTATTCCTCCACGGCGCCATAGAGATCGCCCTGGCTGAATTGCTTGTCTGCGCTGATGTTCAGCGCCAGGGAATCCACTACCCCCACATGGGGCGCAGGCAGCAGCATGGCATATTCCAAGGCCTTGCGAGCATTGTCCAAGGCATCTGCCTTGCGAAAGTTCAGAAAGGGGTGGCAGGCCAGCCCCACAGCGACTGAAATGCCCATGCGTTCAAGGCGGGAGGCCAGCTCTTCATAGTTTTCCTTGGCGCTTGCCGCATCCATTTCCGGATGGAAAAGCAGCAAGGAATTGAGACTGTAGCGGCCTCCCAGAAGCGCTGCGCCATCGTCCTGCGAAAAAATCTCCCTGGCCAGTGTCGCCGCCTGTGCGGCCTGCTGTTCTGCCTGGGTGTGGTCCAGCTCCCCGCTTCCCAGCCGAACAAGGGCCAGCACAAATGTCTTGCAGCGCTCCCGCTCCCGTGTGAGTTGCAGCAAAAAATCCCTGTACAACAACAGCCCTGTCAAAACATCGCGCTGTTCGGAGGCTTCTTTTTCCTTAGCGCCTGTGGCTTGCCCCGGCTGCGCCGATGCACCCAGGCTTTCCTTGAGCAGTGTCAGACAATCCCCCGGCTCCATATCCCAGGAAGGATCGTTCTGATGCATGACCTCGGCGAGAGAACTGTGCTCAAGCACTTCCATGACGGCCACCTCGCCCTTATAAACCGGAGGATGTTGCTCGTCCTTCACATCCCCATTGCCCGGGGACCAGACCAGAAACCGCTGGCCGTCCTTTGCGCCTGCATCACGCCCCAAGCTGAGCAGCAGACGGTTTGCAGGCAGCGTATCCTTGACGCGCCCCCCGTCTTCTAAAATGCGCGCATAGGGAAATACGGCGCCATGGCTGTGCTCTTTGGCCACAGCCGCGGCCTTTTGCGCTTTGTGCAACAGCAGTCGCGCCTGTTCTGCAATGGGCAATTCAAAAAGACGCCCTTCCATATCTTGTGGATAATTGGCCAGGCCTACGGAAAAGGCCGAACGGACGCGTTCGTCCGTCAATTCATTGCGATAGCGCACCTGATCAAGTTCGCGCACCAGAGCCTCGCCAAGTTTGCGGCTCGCATTGGGCATGGCTTCTGGCATGAACAGGGCGAATCTTCCGTCCCCTAGGTGGGCAGCGTGGGCTTGCTTGGGGCGTGCGCGCTCCACAGCTTCGCCGTAAAGCCCCACCAGCCGTTCCGCAACCAGAAATCCGTATTGCCGCTGCACCTGGGGCAATCCATCCAGGTTAATGGCCAGCACTCCCAACCCGGCGCGGTAGACACTCATGGAAAAATCCGCGCAGGATGCGCCTGGCCGCATGCAGTTGCGAACAACGTCTATCTCGCGCTCTATGGCGTCGAAGAACGACTGGCGTGATTGCAAGCCGCTCATCGGTTCCGTGACGGAACGCTTGTACATTGCAAGTTTGTCCAGACAGAGCGAGGCCATGCGCACAAGAAAGGGGCGCATGGATTTGGGCGCAGCCAGAGTAACGCCGCGCGCCTGGAATACGCCGAGGAAACGCCCTTCCTCCACCAGGGGCAAAAGCAGCTTGCGTTCCTTTGGCAGATGAATGGCAAGGGCCCCCAGCTCGCCAGGCACGGCGTCCGGATCGCGCATTTCATAGGGCATTTCCTGCGGAAAATAGAGACTGTACGACGAGAAAGGAATGAATCCGGCGATCTCGTCTTTAAGCGCATGCTCGAAACGGATCAGATCCTGACTGGTGAGAATAACCCTTTTGGCTCCCATGACGGCACCTCCATGCACCGCGGGTAGCAAAGTCTAGAGTTTTTCTCAAGCTCAGACTTGCCATGATCCCCAAAAATCCCTTGAAATCTGACAGAATTCGTCTTCCCGCTATGAGCCCGACATAAAGCTGCAACCTGACATGAACCATTATCACGTTCATGATCCAGGTTCGTTTATTTCCAGCCTGTGAGAATCGCCACTGTTACAGATTCTCCACGTTCAAAGGCGCGATTCGCTTGTATTAAAAGCCAGGAGAAACCAGCATGCCCGATGCCAATGCTTTTCAAGACAGAAGGACATTCATCCGCGTTGCCCTTCCTGTACATGACACCAACAATTGGTGCACCCTGCGCACTGGAACAGGCGATTCCGCAACTGCCTTGATCATGGACATCAATATTGAAGGATGCCGTCTGGCCGTCAATAAAGGGGCAGAGAGCAATTGCCTTTGCACGCTGACTGCCGGGGATCATCTGGAATTTTGCGATTGCGGGCTGGAGCGATGGGGAAAAGGGCTTTGCGGCATGCAGGCCCAGGTCGTATGGGTCGATGGGGGCGAAATCGGCTGCCGCTTTGACAAAACCCTGGAAGGCAGGATGTTCGCACAGTCCTCCACTGCATAAAAACTCATTTCACCGCGCAAGGCATGTACGCAGGCGGACAAACCGTCGACTTGCACCGGGCTCTGTGGCAAATAACTGGCTTGTATCAGAACATTTGCCCATAAAGGAGATCGGCATGCGTCCTGTCATTTCAAAAATCTTTTGTGCCCTCGCTCTCTTCTCACTGCCCGTGCTGCTGTGGGTGAGTGCTCCCCCCGCCTTTGCCGGTGATGGCGTCACCTGGAACGTTTATCACAACCCACGCTACAATTACGCCATCAAGTACCCGGCGTCCCTGCTCCCCCAAGATGAATCCGAAAACGGCGACGGCCAGGTCTTCACCAGGGCCGACAACAATGCCGAACTCATTGTCTACGCCTCGCACAACGCCTTGGACACGCCCCTGAAAGAGGAATTCCAAAATACCATGAACGAACCCGGCCGCGAAGTGACCTATAAAAAGCTGGAGTGGGACTGGTTCGTTGTTTCCGGATACGAAGGGGGGCGCATTTTCTACCGCAGAACCATCCTTAGAAACAAGACATTCTACACCTTCATGCTGCGGTATGAGGCCGGACTCAAAAATGAGTTCGACCCCCTGGTGAAGGAAATCGCCAAGTCGTTCACTTTGCCGTAAAGCATCGGAGCCGTCAGACAACGGTCATGTAAAACATGCTGCCAATCCAGCAGCAGTGCGGCTACCCTTCGCTCATAAGCGCTTTTCAGAGCAAGTACGCGTTAGCGTTCTGCAGTGGCGTCCGGCCCATCCTGGGCCGTTTGCCTGCGTCTGCGGCGGGGCATCAGCACATATGTGTAGATGGGGCCGGAGATCATGTAGGCCAGCAGAAATACAAACCCCAGCACCCGCGGCTGCGACGCCACCAGCACAAACAACAGAATGGCCGTGACCATTGAGCTGAAGGGATGCGTACGCAACAGGCCGTACTCCTTGAAGGAAGCATACCGCACGCGGCTGACCATCAAAAAGGACAGCAGGTAAGCCAGGATCAGACAGACAACTGGCAACACGGATTCAGTCATGCCTGTCGGCAGGTAGGGCGTTGCCAGCACCAGGGTGGAGATAATGCAGGCCGCGGCCGGTATGGGCAGGCCGATGAAGAATTTCTTGGAGGTGTTAGCACTTTGGACATTGAAACGCGCCAGCCGCAAAGCGCCACAGGCAGCAAACAAAAAGCAGGCCATGAGCCCAAGGCGACCGAAACCGCCAAGCTGCCAGTGATAGAGCAACAGCGCCGGGTTCAGCCCAAAGGCAACCAGGTCGCACAAAGAGTCGTATTGTACACCGAATTCGCTGGTCGTGTTCGTAAGCCGGGCAACCTTGCCATCCAGCCCGTCAAAAAGCGCGCTGACCAATATAGCCAGGGCACAGGATTCATAGCGGCCGCTCACAGCCCACAATATGCCCAGAAAACCTGCGAACAGGCTGGCCGTGGTAAACAGGTTCGGCAGCAGAAAAACACCCTTTCTAAAGGAAACCGAACGGTCCATTGAATATCCTTGTCATCTGGCGAACAGCGAGGGACATGGGGCACGAGAACTGCGACACTGCCCCCGCTTGCGCCTGTGGAAATGGATGCGTGGCCTGCGCCACATCATCTGCGACAGGCAACCACGCTCTGGCCGGCAACAACTTTGTCACCGATTTGTAAACTTGGAGAGTAGTCACCTGGAAGATAGAGGTCAACCCTTGACCCAAAGCGTATAACGCCAAAACGCTGCCCGCGTGCAAGCGCATCGCCAGCTTCCGTGCGGCACACAATGCGCCGGGCAATCAGCCCTGCTATCTGCACCATGCCCCAGGTGCGGCCATCCGCATCCTCCACGCCCAGCACACAGCGCTCGTTGTGTTCACTCGCCTTGTCCAAAGAAGCGTTGAAGAACTTGCCCGGTATATATTCAATGGAGCGGATGCTCCCCGCAACGGGCATGCGGTTCACATGCACATTGAAGACGCTCATGAAGATGCTGACGCAGGTGCATTCGTTGCCATCCACGGGATTCTTGGCCGGACCAATGCGCACAACGCGACCGTCTGCAGGGCTGACGGCCGCCCCGGCTACCTGGGGCACCACCCTTTCAGGATCGCGAAAAAAATACAGCGTGAAAAGCGTCAACACCAGGAGCACGAGGCACAGAATCTCGTACCCCAGAATCGCTGCCAGCAGCGTAAGAAAAACTCCCAGACCAATAAAAGGGACGCCCTCTGGCGCCACTCCGGTAGACGGCTTATGCATATCGGTTCCTTCAGGAAAGCATGGGGCGCAAAGACGGGATCAAGGTCAGTAATTCTTCCTCGAAATCCTCCTGGTTCCTGAACCACAGCCCATAAAGGCCGGTTTCCATGGCCAGATCGGTGTTGCGCCTGGTGTCATCAATGAACAGAGCCTCTTCGGCCTGCACTCCCATCTCACGCACGGCATACCTGAAAGATTCAGGGTCCCGCTTGTGCAACCCAGTGTAATATGAGTTGAATACCTTTTCAAACGGCTTGGAATAGCTGAGCGCCGCGTCCAGTTCGTCCAGCCAGTTGGTCTGGTCGCTCAGCACGGCGGCCCGCATGCCGGCGGCTTTTACGGCGTCCACCACAGCATACATTCTCGGCCGCAACACAAAACGCTCCAGCAGTTCTTTGCGGAGCACCGCATCATCACCATGGATGCCTGTACGCTGGCGCAAATCTTCCCACCATTGGGCTTCCGTGGCGCGCCCCACCAGATAGCCGGTCTCGAAGATGCTGTCCACGGCTGTTTGAAAGAATGCCTCAGGGTCCTTTCCCTGGGTGCGGCCAATGTGCCGCAATCCCTGATGAAACCCTTCCTCGGCAAGAATACCGCCAAAATCGAACAAAACGACCTTGAATTCGCGTTGCATTCAAATTCCCGTAAATTATTTATTCACACTGTCAAAGGCCTCATCCAGAGCCTTGAGAAAACCATCCACGCCCTTCTTTACTATGCTTTGCGCGCGCCAGGCGATGAAATCGCTATAGCTGCCAAAGCCCAGAAAGCGCATCTCTTCATTCGCCGGGGCGTCCTCTTCCGGAAAGGTCTGACAAACAAGCCGATCCTTACCCGTGTCCTCCCTCTCTATGTAGAAGACCGTTATCCTGTCCAGTCGTTCAGCCTGTTCCTTGTCCAGGCAAAGCTCAAGATAAGGGCGGTTCTTCTCATCCACATCCTGGGCCTTTACTTCGCCTATGGTTACACCTTCCAAAACCACAGGAGCGGGCAAATGCATGGTGGCGTCACCCTCGATAAGCACAGTGGCGCTGGTTTGAGAAAAGGGATTGCAAAAATTCCCCAGCGAATCGCAGCCCCCAAGGGCCAGCAAAATGGAAAAGGCGATTACAAGCATTTTCATCCGGTCACATCTCATTTTTCTTTCCTCCATATATAGGACCCTACAGCATACTGCCGGACATGACACCACGCTACCCAATTTTGGGCGGCCTTGCCAGCTTTGGCCGCCCCATGCGGCATTATAATCCTGTTGTCATGTTTCAATAAAGCCTATACTAGCAATACAATGGCAGCTTTTACTATGTACCCGCAGCGTACCATGCAAGGGAGAGGTTTTTATGGGCAAAAGCGAGATACTGCTCGAATCTGGAACCAACGAGCTTGAGATCATCGAATTTTACATCGATGAACGCATTGAGGACGCCGCGGACAACACCCCTGCAAAGCGCGGCTTTTTCGGCATCAATGTCGCCAAGGTGCTGGAAGTCATAGAAAGCCCTCCCCTTACTGCGTCCGAGGCTGCCAGCCATCCCTGTTTCAGGGGCACCATACCCCTGCGCGACATTATCCTCCCCGTTCTCGACCTGAGCACCTGGCTAGGCATAGACAAGGCGCCAAACGCCTATGAAGTCATCCTTGTAACGGAGTTCAACCGGACCATCACCGGCTTTCTGGTTTCCGGGGTCACCCAGATTCACCGGGTCAGTTGGACTGATGTTCGCCCCCCAAGCCAATACCTGACGCGCATGGAAAGCAACTGCATCACCTCCATGGTGGATTTGGAGGATCATTTCGTATTGCTGCTGGACCTGGAAAACATACTGTACGAGCTTGATCCTGAAAGCAGGGAAAGCGGCAATGTGGAGCGCGCGGCCCATGACGTTCGGGCCCTGATCGTTGACGATTCAACCTCCCTGCGCTCCATGATCCACCAAAAACTGCTGGAAGCGAATTTCAAGGTGGAGACATGCAACGACGGGCAGCATGCCTGGGACTTTCTGCAATCATTGCAAGCCAGGGCGCAGGAAGAAGGAAAACGCGTCATCGACTATCTGGACATCGTCATCTCGGACATAGAAATGCCGCGTATGGACGGCTACGCCCTGACCCGCCACATCAAACAGGATTCCGCTTTCAAGGACCTGCCGGTGGTGCTTTTTTCCTCCATGATCACCAAAGAACTGCGTCACAAAGGTGAAAGCGTCGGCGCTGACGACCAGGTCTCCAAGCCGGAGTTCGTAACACTGGCCAGCCGGGCCCTGACGTTGATCAGAAGCAACAGGGAAGACATCCAGCATCCAGCTATCGCTTCCTGAAGCAGACAGAACCCGTCTCAGAGCACTTTTGCGACAAGATAGTATACTGCCAGCCCCGTGCCCACGGAGCCGTACATAAGAATTCAGGGCACGCAGTATTTACGCAGCTTCCAGATTGCCAGACCGGCAAACCCGAGTGCCGCCAGCACTCCCGCCACTATCGCCATCACATTGGTCATGCTCCCTCCTGCCCCTCTCTCTCAGAATACAAGGGCATATCCAAATGTAATAACCCTTCAAACGCTTCTGTCCAGTCGCCCAAAATAGTTTCCCCCTTCTTTTCCTCCTCCCCTTGTCACAAACAAGAGGCTCCCGTATAACTATTCCAAAACCGGAGGATAACCATGCAGTATTTTAATAAAAAAACTGGGCACTTAAAAACAACTGCCCTGGTCAAAGGCAACGCCCCCGGCATGAACCGCCGTCAATTTTTAAAACACCAACTCGGCGCTGCCGCCCTGCTTGCCGGTGGCAGCCTGGGATTGCTTGCACCGGAGGATATTCTGGCCGCACCCGCGCCGGACCTGGCCATGGCAAAGGGCGCGCCTGCCGCCGCCACGCGGGCTGCTGTGGAGATGCTGGGCGGTATGCAGGAATTTGTGCGACCGGGACAACGCGTGGTCGTCAAACCGAACATGAGCTTTGCCAATCCGCCCGAGTGGGCCACCACCACCCACCCGGAAGTGGTGCGGGAAATTGTGGCCATGTGCCTTGAAGCCGACGCTGCGGATGTCCGCGTGCTGGACAACCCCTTGCGCTCAGGCGAAATCTGCCTGGAACGCTCGGGCATCGCAGCCGCCTGCCAAGGGCTGGGGAAGGGCGACATCGCGCACGCCATCGAAGCACCCTCTTTTTACCGTGATGCATCCATACCAAAGGCAAAGGCCATGCGCGAAAATACCTTCATGAAGGATGTTCTCGCAGCGGATGTCATCATCGCGGCTCCGGTGGCGAAATCCCACGGGTCCACCGGCGTGAGCCTTAGCATGAAAGGCATGATGGGGCTGATCTGGAACCGCGGCGTCATGCACTCGCGCTATGATCTTTCGGAGTCCATTGTGGACCTGAATACCCGGCTCGGCGCAAACCTGGCCGTGGTGGACGCCACCAGAGTGCTGACCACCAATGGCCCCTATGGCCCGGGCAAGGTCATCACACCCGGCGCAGTCATTGCCTCCCGCGACTTTGTGGCGGCGGACGCCTACACAGTGGCGACCTTTGAATGGTGGGGGCGCAAAATGAACCCTAATCAGGTAAAGCACATACGACTGGCCCATGAACGCGGTCTGGGGCGCATGGACATTGAAAATCTGAACGTGAAGGAACTTGTGTTGTAGTGTCTCGCTCCACAGGTTCTCTCAAGAAAAGGCAAAAGCGCCCGCCCCGGCTGCAACGCTGGGTGCAGGGCGCAACCCTGCTGCTATTCGTCCTTCTTATCTGGCAGACAATGTGGCCCTTTGCGGGGTGGCTAGTGCGCTGGCTGCCTCCGGACAGCTTTCTGCGGCTGGACCCTGCCGGCATGCTCATTTCCGGGCTGAGCACCCGTGCCTGGATAACCGGTGGCATAGCCATGCTGCTGGCATTGCTCGCCACGGCCATAATAGGGCGATTTTTCTGCGGCATGCTCTGCCCCATGGGCACCACCATCGACGCTGTCGAGCGCCTGCTTTACGGCCCTACCACAACCCGCAAGTACCGTCTGCAAGCAGGCTCCAGCGCATCTCCCCGGCTGTCACGGCTCAAGTACTACCTGCTCATCTTCCTGCTTGCCGCTGCGACCATGGGAGTATCCTTCGTCTTTTTGCTGGCGCCGATTCCCCTTGTCACCCGCCTCTACGCCCTGCTGTTGCATCCGGTGCTGCTGGCCCTTGGCGATCATGTACTGAACATGACGCGCCCTGCCCTCGATGCCCTGGGAATGACATCCCTTTACTATACGCAGCTGCAGACACCGCGCTTTGCAACCCAGCTTTTCACCATAGCTTTCTTTGCGGGTATTTTTGCCTGTGGTCTGCTGGCACCCCGCTTCTGGTGCCGCAACCTATGCCCAGCAGGGGCCTTGTTCGCCCTTTTTTCACGGCGCCCCCTGCTGCGTAGGCAGGTTGCAGAAACCTGCATCCAATGCGGCGCCTGCCAACGCCAGTGCCCCATGGGCGCCATTCCTGAAGACCCTTTCCTTACCAGCCATGCGGAATGCATTATCTGTCAACGCTGCACGCAGATATGTCCGGTGCAGGCTATTGATTTTCGGCTTGCGACGGCACCGCAACAAAACGCTTCTTCCCCAACGCACCAGCCAGCTAGACGCGCATTTCTTTTTGCCGGCGTCTTATGGGCAGGGGGCGGTATTGGCGGCGCCATGGCGGCCGTCACGGGGCTGACCTCCCCTCACGTTCCGGAGGGCAAAGGCTCCGTGGCGCCTCCGGATGTCATCCGCCCACCAGGCGCGCTGCCGGAAAATGATTTTCTTGCGCGCTGTGTCCGCTGTGGGGAGTGCATGAAAGCCTGCCCCACGAATACCTTGCAGCCCATTGGCCTGGAGTTCGGCGTATCCGGTCTTTTCAGCCCTACGCTGGTGCCACGACGCGGCCCATGTGAGCCAACATGCAGGGCGTGCGGCCTGGTGTGCCCCACAGGCGCACTGCGCACCCTGCCAAGCCAGGCCGAAAAGGTGCACGCCAAGCTGGGCACGGCCCGGGTGCTGCGCTATAAATGTCTGGCCTGGGAGCACGGGCGCAAATGTCTTGTCTGTGACGAGGTCTGCCCGTTTGACGCCATTGAATTGATTCGCGCGCCCGGCATTGATGCGCCAGTGCCGATAGTGCACGAAAACCGCTGTGCAGGGTGCGGATTCTGTGAGTTCAACTGCCCTGTGCGGGAGCAACGCGCCATTGTTATCGAACCCATGGGCGCCCTGCGTCTGGCTTCCGGCAGCTATGAGGAGACGGCAACAGCAGCAGGCCTTGAGCTTTCATTGGTAGGTCACAAACAAAGCGCGCCCCAGCAAACCGGATATCCGGGCGAATACGGCTCTCCAGACACGCAGGGATACCCCCAAACGAAAGAATATCCCGAAGGTCAAGGCGGCTACGCCGCGCCCAATCAAAACGAACAAGGGCTGCCCCCGGGATTCACCGCCCCTGAAACCAGTGAGCAGCAAAATGAGGGCGCCCTGCCTCCGGGATTCAGCGACCCTGACGAGTAGAAAGCTGCACAGTGCTGCGCCCAATAAAGAAGGCGCCCTCCGGATAATCCCGGAAGGCGCCTTTTCTGACGTTGGCAGGCTGTTCGCTCGCCTAAAATTCGTAACGCATGTTCATCATGAACCGGGCGTTGTAGGTATCTTCGCGGAACAGGCTGTAGGCGGCTTCGGCACTGATGATGAAGCTATCCACGGGGTAAATATCCAGCCCCATGGAGACTTCCACTTCGTCGGGGTCCTCTTCCGTCTCACAGGTATCGTAAATATAGCCCACGTCGACAAAGGGCATCAGGTAGGTAAACGCGTAGGAGGCCCGGCCGCCTATGCGCAGCTCCCCTGTTTCCACAGGATCAGGCTTGCCGTTGGGAGCGGCAAACGAAGCTTCGGGCAAATCGATGAAAGGGGCGTTGTCGGAGTTTGAGTAGTCGTAACTGCTCTCGCGCGCGTAGGTATAGCCCATGGATGCGCTGAGCAACCAGTTTTCGAGCACGAAGTACTGTGTGATGTTGGGGCTGACCATGACTCTGACGGAATCGTGGAACGCAGTGGCTGTGGACCCGTTGCTGAGCAGGGAGACGCCGCCGATGATATCAAAAATCGTCTGATCGAAAAGCGCGATGGAAAGATACGGCGCAAAGGTCCAGCCGATGGAGCCCGACTCGCCGTTGATGCCGTAGAAATCGCTCTCAATGTAGGAGCCTTCCATGCCAAAGCCCAGGCCGATCACGGTCCTGTCGGTCAGCCGATAATCCACGCCGAGCATGGTCATGGCGGAGTAGCCGTCAAACTTGGTGTTGCTGGCCGTATTGCCCATCAGGCTCATACCGCCGGAAAGCCAGACGCCCAGGCCGAGTTGCTCGTTCAAGGCTTCACCGGCAGCCATGCCTGTGGCTACGCCGGGATCGATCTCGTAAGCCACCTGGTCACTGCTGCCGCCCGCCATATCCATGGCGGTCTGGTGTTCCAGACGACTCTTCAGGGCCTGTTGCTGCTTGTTCTGCATGGCTTTAGGGCGCGGCGCCTGAATCTGGGCGATACGATTGCGGATCAAACGTGTCGTCAGTCGCGTTTCAGACTTGATGGTTTCCTTTTCTTCAGCCTGCACACCTGGTGACTGGTTGCCGAAGTAAGCATAGCCGAGGAAATCGCCTTCCTCGTTGTAGACTTTGTTGCCTTCGTAATGCAAATGCTCTGTGGTTTCGTAATAACCGTCTTCGACAACAAAAGACTTGATCCTTCCCTGGGAATCGTACTTGATGTTCTTTATGTTATCTGCATTCTCATAGCGAGACAAATCACCTGAAGTATAGTATATCCATCCATTTTCCGGAATGGCTTTATTACTTTTAAATGTATACGCTGCAGACGGTGTAGCATATGAGATGATGGCAAATGCACAAAAAATACAAATGCCGAACGTTTTCAAGTAACGCTCGTAGCAGTTCATGAATTAGACCCCACTTATGAAATGTTGTGAAACGCGCACATCACCATCCCATGATCAGATACGGGATGGCCTCCCCGGAAAAGATGATATTTCAACTACATAGAAAGACTTAACAGATGCGGGTTACGACTAGCAAATATTCGGTATCATTGCAAGGCAACAAAAACAACATTAGCAATAAACTCGGGCCAATGCGGCAATCCCGTCATTACATGCAACAATTCATCTTTTCTGGAGTATGGAGGTATACAAATCGAGATAGGAATCCGCCATGCGTTGTGCGGTAAAGTTCTCGTGGAAACGCTCTCGTGAGGAAGTGGAAAACTTGTCGGAAAGTTCAGGGTAGTGAAAAATCTTGTGCATGGCCGTCGCCAGGGCATAGGGATCTCGCGGCGGAACAACAAACCCCGTCTCCATATCCTTGTTCACGTAGGACGTGCCCGTGCCGATTTCACAAGAAATCAGCGGCTTTCCAAACCGCGCCCCTTCGAGCAAAGTTATGCCGAAGGCCTCGGACCTGAGATGGGACGGAAAAATCACAGCCCGGCACAATTGCAGCAGGGCCAGTTTGTCAGGCTCGGAAATACGCCCCAACATGTGCACATGGTCGAGCTTGTATTTTTCCTTGGTCTTGATGATTTCCTTTTCCTGGGGGCCTGAGCCGGCCAGCACGACTTCGTAATTTGTGACCCTGGCCGCCTCCAACAAGTATTTGAGCCCTTTATAGTAGCGGAAAACGCCAACGAACAGAAAAAAGCCCTCGCCGACCCTCTTTCGCCACTTTTCCACCAGTTCGGGGTCAACCGCATCACCCGACTCTTCCCTGATCCCGAGAGGGATGACCTGAATCTTGTCTTTGAACCTTTTGAGCACAGGACTGGATTCAAGGTAGTTGGGAGAAGTCGCAACAATGGAGTCCACCTTGGACAAAAAAGAGTACATGAGGGGCTTGTAAAACAAGAACAGGCATTTTTGCCGTACAATGTCGCTATGATACGTGACCACGGAAGGCTTCTTTCTGCCATTCAGCAGGTAAAAGACATCCGCCACCGGATACGGAAAATGGTAGTGCACCAGGTCCACATCTTCGATGAGACACTGGAAGCGCCTGAAAAATCGCTGACCAATAGGGGTGGAGGCATAGTTGATGGCGTTCAGGGAACGCACAACCGTATGATCCTCAAAATTGAGAATGGGCTGCGCCAGGGCATTGCCATAGAGACACATGACCGTGCTTTCCACTCCCTTGGGGTACATGCCGTGCACCAATTGATAAATGGTGTTTTCCACCCCACCAAAGGACTCGGGAAGATAGCACTTGAAGAAATGAAGGATTTTCATAATCTTGAATATCTCGTTGGTTCAGGACGCATAAGCCCGTTGGCGACTTTGGGTCCATCGCCTCAATGCGCTGAAATCTGCCCCAGAGACGGGCGAACTGTCAAAAGCATTTTTCCCTGTTCTTTTTGCAGGAGATTTCAAGAAGCTGACCTCCCTCTTGACATCAGGTCGTATTTTGTTGTCCAGTTTGATTTATGGACGCATACACCATTCGATTCGAACCTGCTGAAAACGGACGTTGGCTGGCTGAGGTGCTGGAACTCCCCGGCGTCATGGCCTATGGTCACACGGTGGAACAGGCCGTAGTCAAAGCCATGGTCCTTGCAACTCTTGCCATAATCGACCTCAACGATTTTGGGAACTGATCGTTTTCTTTCACAGAACTCCCCTGCAGACCATCGCTGCTGTGCTTTTGTTGACTCGGGCTGTGCTTTGTCGTAGTTTGCCGCTCTCTTAATAGTAAATGTCGGCATTGCGTCCTGCATCCCGACCAGGCACAAAGGGAAATACGTGTTTTTTCCTTCGCTTACGGCTGCCCTGCGCCTTGATTTCAAGGCTGCTTGCACCCGCCGCGTCCGATGGCGCGCATACGCAATGCACTGTCTTGCGTATGATAGCTGCTTGTCTCGCAAACTGAAAAACCTACCGCAGGAACCACACGATGGATAGCATTCGCACCTTGCCCAGCGACGACGTACGTCAGATTATGTGGCGCTTCTCCGACCGTTTCGACATGCAAATGGCCGTGCAGTCGGCGCGCAGCGTTGCCCGCGGGCTGGTGGCCCGTCTCGTGGCGGAAGGCGCACGCAACAGCCACGATTGGACCGAGGCCAAGGCCCAGCTCCTCACAGCTTTTGACGAAGCCGGCCTGACATCCATTTTCATGGAACCCGAACAAGGCGGTTTCATCGAAGGGCCCAAAAACCTGGCGCTCTCGTTGGTGGCCTACGAACTCGCTTGGGTTGATGCCGGTGCAGGCACATGCAGCATGGCAAGCTTTCTTGCCCTGTCTCCCATCCATGAGCGTGGCACCGAGGAACAGCGCGAATATTATCTTTCCGCCTGCGTGCCGCCCCAACCAGGCGAAGACCGCAAGGTGCTCAGAGGCGCCTTTGCCCTTACCGAACCCATCCCCTACGTGGGCGTGGATACGGGCGTGCTGGTGGGCAAGGCCACGGTCAAGGAATGGGAAGACGGTAAAGAGCCCATGCTGCATATCGACAAACGCGGCCGCTTTATCACCAACATGCCCTTTGCCGACTTTGTGGTTGCCGCTGTGGATACCGCGGACGACCGCATCAAGACCTCCTGCATGGTCATCCTGGAAAAGGACGACCCCGGCACCTGGGATCCGGGCTCTCCGACCCTGAAAATGGTGCACCAGCTTTCCGCGACTTCCGACCCGGTCCTCAACCTCACCGTACCGGCCAGCCGCATTGTGGGCGGGTACACCGTGGAGGACGGAGTCATTGTCCCCAATTATTCACACTCCGAGGTCATTGCCGCGGTCTTCAGCCACACCCGCGTCACTGTGGGACTGATGACGGCATCCAAGCTGTTGTCCGCCGTGGAACCCATCATGCGCTACCAGCGCCAGCGTTTTCGCGGCGGTGAAGCGGCCCATCCCGGCTCGCCCCGTTTCGAACAGGGCCTGCAGCAGAAGGAAGATGCGCTACAGCGTCTTATCGATGTCTGGGCCACTGGCGAAGCTGCCGCTTCCCTGGGGTTCGAGGCCTCTCGTATCTGGGATGTGATTGACCCCCTGGAAAAGGAAAAGACCCGTATTCTGACCGAACAGGGAATGATCAAGGGCCGTAAGCAGCTTATGGCCCTGCGCAAGAAGCAGAAAGAAGCCCTCGAATACATCGAACTGGAGCAGCTTCCCGAAGCCGAGCGCGACCAGGCCCGGTTCCAGGAACTCGAAGCCGATCCGTTGGTGCAATATTGCCTGGCCACTGCTGAGGGCAACGTGCTTTGCCCCGCCTGCAAGCTCTGGAACACAGGGCACGGCGCCAATGTCATGCGCGAGGCCCTGTCTCTCATGGGCGGCTACGGCATCACCGAAGACTGCCCCGGCTTCCTCGGGCACAAGTGGTTCGATACCCAACTTGAAGCCATTTATGAGGGTCCCGAAGCAGTGCAACGCCGCCAGATCAGCGCCACCGCCGCAGACGCCGTCTTTCTGGCGCGGTTCAAGCAGTGGGCTGCCCAGATGGATACACTGGCTGCAACGCGCCCCGGCGCAGGCGCCATGGCCGCGGGCATGAAACTGTGGCTGCACACTTTTGAGTTTCTGAATACCCACAAGGACCCGGATGGACGCCCCTTGTACCATGGCAAGCGCCACGGCGTGACCTACCCCATGGCGGACGCCCTATGCTGGCTGCTGGCCGCGCGCTGCTTCATGTATGATATCATTGAGCTCGAGGAAAAAGGCCCCATGAATCCTGTGGTGGCCGAAGGTCTTGAAGGCCTGCTCAGCTTTTACAACGACATGTTCGCTGTCCAGGCTGCCCGGGCTGCGGGTGAAGTCTCCCGGGTATGCTCCGAGTTGGTGTACGGCTTTCAGGAGGCTCCTGTGGAAGACGACGAGTTCCTCGCCCTGAAGCTTGCCGTGGACAAGAGCCTTGCAGGCGCCAAGCTGGCCAAAGACCGCGCAAGCCAAGCCCTGACAGGCGTGATGATTCCTGAGGCGCTGGATTACCCCTTGTAAGCAAGGGGGCACCTCGCACAAACACAAGGCGACAGCAAAGGCGGCGCAGCCGCCTTGCAAAGCCAACCGGAGAGACCCTGAATTATGAGCGAGATCGAACGCCAAAGCATGGAAGTCGATATCGCCTGCGTGGGCTTTGGCCCTGCCATGGCAGGCTTTCTGACCACCTTGTCCCGTGCGCTTGTCGCTGAAGACGGCACGCCCCTGGCTGAAAGCGAAAGTATGCCGGGCATGCCCTTGCAGGTGATCTGCTACGAACGCGCCGATGACATCGGGTTTGGCGTTTCGGGCATCGTGACCAAGGCCAGGGCGATCCGGGAAAGCTTTCCCGAATTCAATCCGGACGAAGTGCCCATGTGCGCCCCCGTTTCGGAAGAAAAGGTCGTTTACCTTCTGGACCCACACGGCGCCAGCCGCAGACCCAAGACCATGAAGGTGCAGGACAAGACCATCCGCGCCATCGCCGGGTCGAAGCTTGGGAAAAAGCTGGGGTACGGGCACGACGCCGTCGAGCTCCCGTACATCCCCCCCTTTCTGCAAAAACACAACGGCTATCTCTTCTCCATGGGGCAGTTCAGCCAATGGGTCGGACAGCAGGTCATGGGCTCCGGCCTTGTGCAAATCTGGCCCGGCACCCCCGTCAGTGAACCGCTTATCAAGGATCGCCGCGTGGAAGGTGTGCGGCTGGCGGATCAGGGGGTCGACAAGCAAGGCGCACCTGATGCCTGCTTTATGCCCGGCATGGACATCAAGGCCAAGCTCACCGTGGTGGGTGACGGACCAGTCGGCGCCGTGGGGCAAAAAATCGATCAGCACTTCGGTCTGCCGGAAGGGCACAGCCAGCATGAATGGGCCGTGGGTATGAAGATGGTGGTGGACCTGCCCGAAGGGTGCGAACTGCAGCCTGGCACCGTGCTGCACACCCTGGGGTATCCCGAACCCGGCATCTTCGGCTTTCTCTATGTCTACCCGGACAACGTCGCCTCTCTGGGCATATTTGTGCCGTCCTGGTTCGAAAGCCCGGTCCGCACCGCATACACCTACATGCAGCACTGGATGCAGCACCCCTATTTGTGGCGCTACCTCGAAGGAGGGCGCATGCGCTCCTGGGGCGCCAAGAGTCTGCAGGAATCCGGCCGCCGCGGCGAGCCGTTCCTGGTGGGTGATGGCTACGCCCGTATCGGCGAAGGCTCCGGCACCACAAACATACTCACCGGTTCAGGTGTTGACGAGGCATGGGCCTCCGGCACCCTGCTGGCCAAGGCGCTCATCGATATTTACAAGTCAGGCAAGGAAATCAACCAGGCCAATCTGCAGCAAACCTACGTGCAACGCCGCCGCAACCACTGGCTGGAAGCAGAATCCCAGCAGGCCGAGCGTTCTCGTGACGGTTTTACCAAAGGCATCATGCAGGGACTGGTCGGCATGACCATGTCGGGCTTTTCCAAAGGCAAGCTGGCCTGGTCCGGCGATCACAAACGCCCCTGGGAACGTGTGCCGAGCATTGAAGAATATTACAGCGGTATCATTCCCGTTGGTGAAATCGAGAATATCCGCAAGGAATGCCGTGAAAAGGGCGAACCCTTGCACGATGCCCTGATGGAGCGCGCCGGCTGGCCCAAGATAGAATTTGATGGCCAGCTTCTGGTCTCGCATCAGGATGCGCTGCTTATGGGCGGCAAGGTCCAGGCTGCGCCTGGCTACGCCGACCACGTGCAGTTCAAGAGCACCGAGACCTGCGTCAATTGCCGCGAACAGGTATGTATCGAAGCGTGCTCCGGCCAGGCAATCGCCATGAACCCCGAAGGTGGGGTACCTCTTTTTGACAGGGAAAAATGTGTGCACTGCGGAGCCTGCCTGTGGAACTGCAGCAAACCCGCCCCAAATGATAAAGAGCGCACCAACGTAAGCTTCACCGCCGGTTCTGGCGGTCTGCACTCGGCCGAGAACTAGAAACGCAGATATACCGAGATGATATTTTTTCTAGAGGGGAGTCTTTGCAAAGGCTCCCCTCTCGAATTCTTCCTTCCCATATTTTCTGATCTTTATTATCGACAAGGGCACTACGTTTTTCATTACCAAAAGATTTGGGAAGGAAAGCCGGGGGGAAAACGTTCATGAAGATTTCCTCGGTACACCCTTACCGTAATGATTGTTTCAACCAACAACCAGAGGAGCCGAGACGATGAGTTTTCACATTGTGGTCTGCGGCAGCATCGTTCCCGATCCGCTGCAGACGCTCGAGCCCATGCAGGGTCCCCAAGGCTGGGGCCTGAAAAATGAGATGATGCTTCCGGCAGTGCTGGACCCTTGGGCAGGGCACGCGCTTTTCGAAGCTGCAAACCTTGCCAAGAATAATCCTGACAGCAAAGTTTGGCTGCTGGCTCTCGGCCCCAAGGCCAAGCTGCAGCAGGTTATGATGTCCATTGGACAGAAGGTGCCTTTCGAGCTGGTCGTCATGGATGGCCCTGCAGGCGGATTTGTGGATGCTTTTGAGACGGCTGAAGCCCTGCAGAAGGGAATCGATTCCATTCAGGGGCTGGACAAAAGCAAACTGCTGCTCTTTGGGGGCTGGCAGTCCGCTTCCCGCGGCGCTGGCGC
Organism: Desulfovibrio biadhensis; assembly: GCF_055388615.1. NCBI lineage: Bacteria > Pseudomonadati > Thermodesulfobacteriota > Desulfovibrionia > Desulfovibrionales > Desulfovibrionaceae > Desulfovibrio > Desulfovibrio biadhensis. Next base: position 2,172,779 of record NZ_AP042477.1, on the reverse strand, counting down.
CACCATGCAGATTCTGGGCGAGATGCTCGGCATCACCGACCAATTCCAGGGCGTTGACGAACTGCGCGTAGAAGCAGACGGTTCACTGCGCATCCTCGAACGCATTGAAGCCGGGTGCTACCAGGTATCCACAGTTGCCACGCCACCTGCTGTTTTGGGCTGGGCAACAGGGAACCTGCCCGAGCCCCCCAATAACCCGCAGGTGGGTATGGTCAACATGCGACTGATCATGCCTGCGCTGCAGAAGGCGCAGCCTGCGCCTGTGGGCAGTGAAGGCGTGACCCTTTCCACTGTGGAGCTGCCCAAGCAGCGTCGTGAGACCCGCGTGGTCAAGGACACTCCGGTTGATGATATCGCCCGCGAAATCGTGGACTGGATCAAGAGCTGAACCAAGCCCTGAAGTTACGAGGATAGCACAATGGAACGCATACTCTTTCTGGCGCATACAGAATCTGACGGTTCGTTGCACAAAAGCGCCTCTGAAACCCTGGCAGCCGTTATCGAAGTTGCCAGTGGTCTGGGCTGCCCCTTTGATGTAGCCGTTTTTGGCGAAAACGCAGCCACTGCCATCGACGCTTTTGGCGGTTGCGGCGCTGCCGCTTTTTACACAATCACAGGGGGCGATTTCTCCACCCCCCGATATGGCACAGACGTCGCCGCCGTTCAGGCGCTGGTAGAAAAATCCGGCGCCAACATCGTGGTTGCAACCGCAGATTCCCGCATCAGCCGCGTGATTGCAGGCGCAGCGCAACGTCTTGGCGGCCGTGCCGACACTTTTGCCACCAAGCTGGAAGCAAAGGACGGCGCATTGGTCATCAGCCGCTGGTACTACAGACAACGCATGGTCGGCGCATTGACCCGCGCCCAGCGCCCCTGGCTGGTGAGCATGGCGCCCGGCAGCCACACTCCTTATGCTGGTGAAGCCGCTGCCGCCTCTGCCGAAGAAGTGGCGCCCACCCTGCCTGATAACGCCAAACGCACCCAGGTGCACGGTATTCAGACCTCGGACGTGGACGAACAGACCATCCGCCCCGATGCGGAAATGCTGTTTGTTGCGGGTGCAGGCTGGACCAAGAAGCAAAGCGACGGGCAAATTCACGGCGAGGATGCCTCGAGCATCATTCTGGATTTCCTGGGCACTGCCAAAGCCTCTCTTGGCAGCTCCAAATCCCTGGTGGACCAGGGCACCGAAGGACAGCCTGTGCTCCCCTTCCTGACGCACCTGCACCAGGTTGGGCAAACCGGCGCCACACCTCGCCACCCCAAGGGTTTGGCCACCTGCTGTCATGGTGAAGAGCCCCACGTCGTGGGCTGGCGCTTCATCAACGAACGCCGCGCCATCAACCTGGACGCCAGCTGCGGCTGGGCGCAGGGCAAGGCGGACGTTCTCTACGTTGCAGACGCTTTTGCCGTGATACAGAAGGTAAATGAACTGCTTAAGTCCTGACGCCTTCTTACGAAGACACGTAAAAGGCCGGTGCGTTCTTCGCCCCGGCCTTTTTTCTTTTAGTCAGCCTGTGAGTTCCTGAAGTTGTTTGAAGAGTGCGGCAGCTTTCTTGCGCCCCATGCCGGGAAGCGACGCCAGCTCATCCTCCGTGGCCGCAGCCATGGCCTGCAGATTGGGATAGTTGTCCCAGAGCAAACGGGCCGTCTTGGGGCCCACCCCGGGCAAACGCAACAGTTCCCCGCTGAGTGCGGCCTTGCGCTTGGCCTTGCGGTGGCGGCCAATGGCAAAGTTGTGCACGGTATCGCGCACGTGCTGCAAAAACAGCAATTCCTGGGAACCAGGTTGCAGCGGCAGTGGATTTTTGCGCCCAGGCAAAAATATCGAATCCTGGAGTCCATGCGTCTTGCGACGCGCGCCACCCGCCCCCTGAACCTTCTCCTTTGCAATACCCGCCAGAGAAAAGAGACCGTCGACACCGGCAAGCTCCAGCCCTTTTTCCACGGCGGCGAGCTGTCCACGGCCGCCATCGACAAGCAGCAGATCTGGCCATGGCGGACCGGACTCCACACGCCTGCCTGCCCAGGAGGAAAGCGCCGCGTAATCATCCCCCGCCGGCACATCATCGGGCACGGTGTATACCCGATATTGATCCTTGCGGGGTTCTCCGTCTTCAAACACGACAACCCCGACTCGGGCCTGGGCGCCGCCATGGTGCGAGACATCCACGGCTTCTATGCGCACAGGGGGCGCCCCCATGCGCAGGGCCTTGGCCAGACTTTCAAGAAGGGGCGTTTGCTCCCTGTGTTGCGCAGCCTCCCTGGCATTGGCGCCGGCCAATGAGACAAGATGCTTTTCCGCACTGTTTCGTGGCGGCGCGACGCGCACCTTACCGCTGCGATGCTCGGAAAGCGCCTCGGCCAACAATTCGTGCACACACAAATTGCTGCCCATTTTTTCGGAGCAGGTATCTCCCTCGTCTCTTTCGGCTGTAGCAGCAGTCTCTTCGGCAACTGCATCAGCCTCATCCCGCGCCATTGCGTCCAGATCCCAGGGCAGGACCAGCTTGTCGGGGATGAAGCTATGCGGTCCATAGTATTGACCGACAAATCCCTCCAGTACCTCGCGCCCGTCTTCCAGTGACAAGCCGGGCCAAAAAAAGTTCTTACGGTCAAGCAGGCGCCCTTGTCTGACAAAGAGCAACCCGAGAGCCAGCCCCCCTTCTGTCTGCGCCAGGCCGAGCACATCAATATCCGCCGTCCCAGGCAACACCGCGGCCTGTTGCTCAACTGTGCGCTCAATGGAGCGGAGTTGATCGCGCAACTCCGCCGCCTTTTCAAACTCCAGAGCGTCCGAAGCGCGCTGCATCTCGGTCTTCAGGGTCGTCAACAACTCTGTGGAGCGGCCCGTCAGCAACATTTCCACACGCTTCACCAGCCCTGCATATTCTTCCTGCGAAACGTCCAGAACACATGGCGCCCAGCATTGCCCAATATGATGATACAAACAGGGGCGCACGCGATTTTTCAACGCCCTGTCCGTGCACCGGCGCAAAGGGAAGGCGCGGTGTATGGCCTTCCATGTGGCGCGGGCAGCCTGTGCAGAGGTGAATGGACCAAAATATTGAGCGCCGTCACGCAGCACCTTACGCGTAAGCACAAGCCGGGGAAACGCGGCCTTCTTGTTCAATTTGAAGAGCACGTACTGCTTGTCGTCCCGCAACACGATATTATAGCGGGGGCGGTGTTTCTTGATCAAACTGGCCTCAAGCAACAAGGCCTCCTTTTCCGTCCCGGTGGTGAGTGTATCGATGCTCCTGGCCTGGGCCAGCATGGCCTTTGTCTTTGGGGTATGGCGCGGAAAATTGAGATAATATGAACTGACCCGCTTGCGCAGATGTTTCGCCTTACCCACATAGACAACACGCCCGTTCGTATCCTTGAAAAGATAAACGCCTGGTGTAACAGGAATATCCGGAAGTTTTTCCCGCAATCCCTGCAGGTGGGTCCACCCTTCCGGGTAGTTGTTTTCAGTTTGCATGTGCATAAGATACGGCATGCCCCCCCGATGGCAAAGGGGGGTATAAATTTTTTACGCGTACAAGAATTTTTACCAAAGAGACGCCACAAAAATATTTTGCAGCAGTACAAATTTTTTGTTCGCATATCATTTCAATATATTAGAGTTAGAATAGACTTTTCCAAAAGTACTTTCGGGGGCAGAACCCAATTTTTTTACCGTAAAAAAATTTTAACTTTTTTCAAAAAACCCCTTGCAAAGCCCATTTGACGAGGGTAAAAGGACTTTACCGCAAATTGAGGGAAGCGTCATTTTTTTGGCAAAGCAAAAGGAGGAAGGTTTAAAATGAAAAAGCTCATCACTTTGATTCTCGCAGCCAGCTTCGTTCTGGGCGCCGCTCTGAACGCCGCTGCTGTTGAGATCACCGCACAAGGCAGCTTTGACTTCGCTTGGGGTTGGATGGATCAGAGCATCTACAACAACACCAAGGCTTGGCGTCAAGGCAATGGCAGCGAAGATCAGTTCTACGCTCGCCAGCGTGAACGTATTCAGGTCAACTTTGTTGCTTCTGAAAACGTTTCTGGTACCATTTACTTCGAAATCGGCGAAGACGAATGGGGCGTTCCCGGCCAGGCTCAGATCGGCATGGACAACGTTTCCGTTGAAGTTCGCCGCGCTTACATCGAATTCAACGTTCCCAACACCGAGCTGGTCTTTCGTGTTGGTATGCAGGGTATGACCCTGCCCACCGCTGTTGTTGGTAACCCGATCCTGGGTTCCGGCGGCACGGACATGGCTGGTGTAGTTGCTGTTTACCCCGTAAACGACATGGTCACCATCGGCGCTTTCTGGGCTCGTCCTTACAACGGCTCCGGCCGTAGCGATGCTTGGGGCACCTCCGCCACCGCTCGTGGCACTGGCTCCATCAACGACGAGATCGACCTGGTCGGCCTCTACGTTCCTGTGACCATCGACGGCGTTATGACTGTAACCCCGTACGTTGCTTACATGGTTGCCGGTACCGACGGCCTGTACGCTCTGAACAACGCACTGTGGAGCACCAACGCCAACGCCGGTAACGGCTTCAACTTCCCCACCTCTGCTGTTGCTAGCGGCGCTGATGCTCGCTACAACAACGACTACCAGAACTTCTGGTGGGTTGGTGGTTCCGTTGATTTCAACATGCTGGACCCCCTGACCTTCGGTCTCGACGTTGCTTGGGGTACCTCTGTTGATCCTAGCGAAGCTTACCTGACCCGCTCCGGCTGGTACTTGGCCGGTCGTGTAGACTACCAGACTCCTTACGTTACCCCCGGCCTGATCGCTTGGTGGGCTTCCGGTGACGACGACAACATCTGGAACGGCTCCGAGCGCATTCCCAGCGTTGACGGTACCTTCCAGGCCACCACCTACGGCTTTGACGGCAACGGCGTTCTGAACTCCGGCGGCCTGCTTGGTCAGAGCGCTGAAGGCACCTGGGGTCTCGCACTCGCCCTCCAGGACATCTCCTTCATCGAAGACCTGACCCACCAGCTGACCGTAGCTGTCTTCTGGGGCACCAACGATCCCGAATCCATGCGTGACTACCGCGTAGGCGGCGGCGCTTGGAACCCTGCCTTCGTCAACAACAGCAACGTCATCCTGACCACTGCTGACTGGGCTTGGGAAGTTAACTTCGACCACAAGTACCAGATCTACGAGAACCTGGCTGCTGTTGTCGAAATGGGCATGGTTGACGTGCACCGCGAAAAGTATGCTTGGGAAACTCAGGCTGACCGCACCACCAACGCTGGTCCTCGCCTGTGGGATACCGAGACTGCTTGGAAGCTGGCCATGGGCCTGCAGTACCGCTTCTAGTACGACTCTGCTATGACGCATACCCTCGAGCCGGGGCCTTCGGGCCCCGGCTTTTTTTGTACCGCCTCAAACGCCACACCTCATCGCCACGGCCTCGACTTTTTTGGCATCCTCTTCTATGACAATGGGCACAAATTGAGCGACATTTAGGTACCTGGACCCATATATATCACGTAGCGAGCGCCCCTCCCAATTAGTAGGCTGCAAAGAGCAAGACACTTATTTTATACTATGCCATCGTTCTTGCGCGGCTTGAGGAAACACACAACACAATCTGACTGCGCCGTTACGCCACACAGTGGTTCCCCATCAGCTACGCAAGCACTGCAATTCAAGGAGCGACAATGCCTTGCCGGATACTGAAAAACCCTGAGCTTTCATCGATAACAACATGGCTGGAAAAACGTGCCGGAGCCGATGACGCAACCATCCGGGAGCGTGTTCAGGATATATTGACTGATGTTCACGAAAACGGAGACAAGGCCCTGGTGGAGTACACCCGGCGATTTGATTGCCCCGAATTCACTAAAGGCATGTTGCGTACGCCCCCTGATGCCCTGCGCAAGGCAGCCGCCAGCATTCCTGCCGCCGACCTTGCAATAATTGAGGAAGCTGTCGATAATATCCGCGCGTACCATGAAGCCCAGGTCCAGCATTCCTGGTGGCATACTGCACCTGACGGCATGGTGCTGGGGCGCATGGTCCGCCCTGTCGATAAGGCAGGGCTTTATGTGCCTGGTGGCCAAGGTGGAGAGACACCGCTTATCTCCAGCCTGCTGATGAACGCAATCCCGGCCCAGGTTGCAGGCGTTCAAGAAATTACGTTTGTTTCCCCCCCGCGTAAGGATGGTTCGCTGAACCCTTATATTCTTGCCGCCGCCCATGTTCTTGGCCTTGAAAACGTATTTTGTTGCGGCAGCGCATGGGCAATTGCCGCCCTTGCTTATGGTACGGAAAGCATCTCTGCCTGCGACGTCATCGCCGGCCCTGGTAATATCCACGTGACCACTGCCAAGCAGCTTCTCATCGGCCAGGTGGGCATTGACATGATCGCAGGACCCAGCGAAGTCGTTATCCTTGCGGAAGCGGCTGCCTTGGATGACATGGAAACGCAGGCCGCATGGCTTGCCGCGGACATGCTTTCCCAGGCCGAGCATGATCCCATGGCGTCTTCCATACTGATCACGCCGGACACGCCCCTGGCTGAGGCGGTATGCAAAGAGCTTGAACTGCAGCTGTCCAGTCTGCCCCGTAACGCCATTGCCACCAAGGCCTTGGCTGACTGGAGCGCACTTGTCATTGTCCCAGACCTGCATGCAGGCATGGAACTGGTCAACGGCATCGCCCCCGAACATCTGGAGCTGGTGCTTGCAGAACCATGGAGCGCTCTTGGTTCGGTGCGCAACGCCGGCGCTATATTCATGGGCGCGCACACGCCGGAACCCATTGGCGATTATTTTGCCGGGCCAAACCACGTGTTGCCCACCATGGGGACGGCTCGTTTTTCATCCGGACTGTCGGTTGAGACATTCTGTAAAAAGTCCAGCTTGATTGCCGGCAACAGCGCCTATGCCGCTGCACATGCCGACAAAATTGCACGGCTCGCGCGACTGGAAGGTCTTGAAGCACACGCCCGTAGCGTTGAGTGCAGAGTGAAGAAAGCCTAAATGAGGGGCGCCATTACGCGAAAACGCTCCTGAAAGAGCTTTTTCCGATCCTGTCTTTTTAAGAGCTTGCATGTTTAAGGGGTTAATGCCCCCTTTTAACAGCATAATTTTTGACAAGGGGGCCGTTGGAGAATCAATTTTAAAACATTTGTCCTCCAGCGACTCCGCTGCAACAGGAGTAATCACCATGCAGATTGTAACTCGTGTCGACATACCGGAACTGAAACTGCACTCCCGCGGCAAGGTGCGTGACATCTATGAAGTGGATGCAGAGACGCTGCTTATCATCACCACGGACCGCATGTCGGCCTTTGACGTGATCATGGCGGAACCCATTCCATACAAGGGTGTTATCCTTAACAAGATCACCCTGTTCTGGATGGAGCGTTTCAAGGGCATCGTGGAAAACCACATCAAGGAATCTGATGTGCACAAATTCCCCGCCCCCTTGGATAAATACGCTGACCAACTTGAAGGGCGCGCTGTACTGGTGCACAAGGCCAAGCCGCTCCCCGTGGAATGTATTGTCAGAGGGTACATTACGGGTTCTGGCTGGAAGGATTATCAAAAGAACGGCGCCGTATGCGGCCACAAGCTGCCTGACGGTCTGCGTGAAAGCGAAAAGCTTCCCACTCCCTTGTTCACGCCATCTACCAAGGCAGAACTGGGCGCCCACGACGAAAACATCAGTGTGGAGCAGGCCCGTGAAATGGCGGGCAAAGAACTGATGGAAAAAGTGGAGCGGTTGTCGCTGAACATCTTCAAGGCAGGCCGCGACTATGCCGAGGAGCATGGCATCATCATCGCCGACACAAAATTTGAGTTTGGCATGGTGGACGGCAAGTTGCTGCTCATTGATGAAGTGCTCACCCCTGATTCATCGAGATTCTGGCCGCAGAAGGGATACGAACCGGGGCGCTCGCAACCGAGCTTTGACAAACAATACCTGCGCGACTGGCTTTCCGCCCAACCCTGGGACAAAGAACCCCCTGCGCCTGCATTGCCTGAAGAAGTCATTGAGCAGACTCGCGCGCGTTACGTAGAAGCCTACGAAACGCTTACCGGGCTGCAACTGGGCGTCTAGCCTGACAGATCAAATCTCGTCCTGGGTCGTCCTGTAAAGACGCCAATGACGTCGGAACAGGACGTATCCCAGGACAAGAGAGCCCACAAAAAGTGCGATAGAAAGGCCCACCTGCCACTCGGCGCCCAGGCGGATGCCGCTGCCAAGGAGCGTGAAAAGCAGCGTCTGCGGCAGATACCCCAATACGGAGCCGGCCAGAAACCAGCGGAGGCGGGCATTGCTCACCCCCGCCATGAGATTGGTGGCCAGGTTGTTTGAAAACGGGAAAAAACGCAGCAGCAATGTGGTGCTGACAGTGCTCTTTGAAAAAATTTCATCAACGCGTTTGAGCCTTGCGCCAAGACGACGCTGCACAAAACCGCGTCCCAAACAGCGTGCGTAGGAAAAAGAAGCAATGCAGCCAAGACAGACGGCAAACAGGGCCAGGAATGTGCCGCCAACGACACCGTAGGCATAGCCGCTGAGAAAGGCCACTATTTGACGCGGCCCTCCTACCCCGGTGAACAACGCTCCCAGCAAGACAAATAGCAGTACACCGAGACTGCCCAGGCCTTTGATGTGGCTGTCCACCCATGCGGGCTCCAGCAAATGCTGCAAAGGAGTTGCCCGCAATAGAAGAAAAAGCAGCAAAGCCGTTATGGTAAAGATGACCGCTTTGACAATGGAGCGTTTCCTGAAGCGCTTTGCTGCGGCCTCATCTGCCCCATTGGTAACCTGCTGCGTTGTATCCGTTGCGTTTTCTTGGTGGCTCAATTCATGATCCTGCTTCATGGCGTGTTGAAAAGCCGGCATGGGCAACGTGTTCACTACGCATCGTCACCCTTCGCCGTAGCGAGTGCCTATCCCTTTTCAAGGGGAGAGGCAAGGACCACTCTCCTTACCACCTGACCATAAAACCTTACATTTGCACAATTGCAATGGAACTGTCGTGACACTGGAGGAGATTTCCAATATAATTATTAGGTAATGCTTACGAAGGATAAAAGCTCAGTAGTAATGCTATTCTGTGTTTGTCTCGTTCCATAGCCAATCTCATTCAGGAAACTTCTCGCATGACAAACGATGCCCAAATACGCCGCGTTGACGTCGACACCTTCAGCATCCCCATAGGCTCCCGTGTCATTATTGAACCTGCCGGGCTTGGGGGCAAAATTAAAACGTATTTCATTGGTATGGAGCGCAAAAGCTATTTTATTGTTTCACTTGCTCCCGTTATTGGTGAAGACAAACTGGCATACAACTATTTGTACAAAGGGAACAAAACTAAAATATTTTTCACCCAGGAAGGCGTCATAAACGGCTTCATGGCAAAAGTCATATTATATACTACATCACCATTTCGCCATATTTATTTTACATATCCAACTGATGCTGAAATTTGCAACCTTCGCAAAGCTACACGAACTGATTGTCATCTTCCGGCAAGAATCCCTATAGGTGGTAAGGAACGCACCTGCATGATCGGTAATATCAGCACATCAGGCTGTGGTATCACCTTGCGCAATATAAGCAGTGACATACTTGAACTCATCCCCAAAGACAAACCGGTTCCCATACGTTTTTATCTTGTAAAAAGCACAGAGGAACTTACCGCCATGTGCGAAGTAAAGAACTTGCGCAGGGAAAAAGATGGCGCAACATTGGGGTTGAAGTTCTGCAATCTGGATGAACATGTATCAAAACGGATAACGGAATTCATCACCTGGGTTCTTAACTATCGCCTGTAGCGCCAGAACCTCCAGCCTGATAACAGACCAAAAGAATTCCTTTCAAGCGCAGCAATAAAAAGGGCGTCACCGTTTTTCTGCGGTAACGCCCTGATATATTAGAACACGATTCACTCTACCAAAGGAAGGTATGGAAGCGTCTCACATGACCATCCTTATCCTTCGTGGGACAATGCCTTGAGCCTGCTGGACAAACTTTCCAGGTTATCCAGAGACTCAGCTATGTTGGCCATACCATTCGCTGTTTCTGCTGAAATGCGATTGATATCTTCCATGGAGCGATTGATTTCTTCGCTAGTGGCGGATTGTTGTTCCGCAGCCGTTGCAATCGCCTGAATCTGCGCCACAGTCGCCTCAATCAGCGAGACAATCTCCTGAAGCACGTCCCCTGACCTGCTTGCCAGGCCCGTGGCTTCATCCACAGCATGGGCAGCCTGCTCCATACCCTGTATATTTTTGGTGGCGCCATCTTGTATGGCGCTGATGGCGGTGCCCACTTCCTTTGTTGCGCCCATGGTCTTTTCAGCGAGTTTCCGCACTTCATCCGCCACCACGGCAAAGCCTCTGCCGGCTTCACCGGCGCGCGCCGCCTCAATGGCGGCGTTGAGAGCCAGCAGGTTGGTCTGGTCTGCAATGTCCTGAATTACGTCCATAATCTTACCGATGGAATCGACGCGCTCGCCAAGAGAACCCATGTCCCGCTTCAACTCTTCGGAAAGACTGGCGACTTTGCCGATGGCCGATACCGCGTCACCAACAACTCCCATGCCATCTCTTGCCCTGATGGTGGCCTGATCCCCCTGCTCCGCCGCACTGGCGGCATTGCGGGCTACTTCCAGAATAGTCGCGTTCATTTCTTCCATGGCAGTGGCAGTGGAGCCAACACGATCACTTTGCTGATCCGCCCCTTCTTGCGCCTGATTCACCAGAACGGAAACACTTTGCGAGGCATCGGCTATGGAACTGGCCGCCATCTGGATTTCCTGACCCACATTTTCCAAACGTCTCATATTCTCATTCAATGTACGCTCGTTATCGATCAGATCAGTAACGTCTGCAAGAACCTCAAAATAGCCGATCTTGTTGCCTTCGCAGTCCTGCACTACATCGCTGAACGGGCGCATGTGATGTATCTTCCCATCTATGTTCATTGAAATTATGGCTGATTCATGGCGGCTGCCTTTTGCCATCGCACACTTGATGGGGCAATCATTACCATCGCACATTTCGTGCTGGAAAAGGTCGCGGCACTGCATTCCCACGATTTCTTCACGCGACTTGTTGAAAAGCTTGGCAACCACATCGTTTATCACGATGATCCGCATGTCGTTGTCCACGGCAAACATGGGGTCAGGCACTGCGTTGACCATATTCATGTACATTTCCGAACCGCAAATGATGCTGTCCAACTTATTGGTCAGTCGGTTGAACCACATGGAAAGTTCGCCGATCTCGTCATTGCTATGAACAGGCAGTTGCGCCTTGAGGTCCGCCCTGTCTTCTGCAATATCCTTGATCTTTGTGATAATCGCATTGGTGGGGCGCTGCACCTTGAGCACAAACATCATAATGCCCAGAATAATGGCCAGACCGAGGGCCAGTACCAGGATCAAGCCGTTAATACCCGTCACGGAAGAGATCATGGCATTTGCCTGGCTTACGTCGCTGCTGTGCACAATGACGCCAATGGCGTTGCCCTGATAATCTCGCACCGGGAACCCGACAATGGCCTGATCCCCGTGAATCTCCATGGTCAACCCTTCCTTGGAGCGTGAAAGAAATGCTACATTGACAAGCTTCTGCACGCTGCCGTCTGCGGAAGGCACGGCAAGCACAAATGCTTCCGACACTACCGGGAATTTATCGGGGTCCTGCAACGCAGTCGTTATTTTAAGGAACTGCGCGTCCATGAACAACGCTGCGCCTTGGTTTGCATCTTGCGTCACCGCTGCAAGGACGGGGGCAAAGCTGGTAAGCACCTCCACAGACCCCAACTGCTTTCCATCCGCCGCCTTGACCGGGGCAATGCCGCGAATGACAAAGCCGCCGCGCCCCAACTCGATGCCTTTGCGGCCTTCACCAGTTTCGTTGACCTCAATGACAGTCTTGCGAAAGCTGGAAATATCATCAGAAATATCTACCCACTTGCCATCGCGCTTGGCCTGTTTTTCACGCCACAAACGCAGCAAACTGCGGGCGTTAGGCAAATGGAAGTGGAGCTGGAGATTTTCGCCTGTTTGCGATTTGTATCCTGACTGGAAGCTGTTCAGCGCCGCGCGGAGATTCTGCCGCGCCTCCTGAGAAGCTGGCGAGCGCTCATCGTCAATATCACCGGCAAGGGCCTGCTCATAGGCTGCAAGCACGGCGGGCAGTTGCGAAAACATGGCCGCCTTCTCATACACCTGTTGCGAAAGAATATTGATGCTTGATTCCAGCTCCTGATTGGTTGCTTCTGCCATCTGCTGCACAAAATTATCACGCAATTCTGACAGTTTGCCCTTTATCAACCAATAGCCACCAGCTCCAAACACAAGACCCGCCAGCACCAGAGGAAAAAAAAGTTTATACTTTAAACTGATTCGCATCCTTCCCCCCGTAATAAATGTACCAACTTTTTCAAGTATCTTCCGCCCACATACTGCAAAGGTGACGAATAGTGAATTATTATTACAAGAATTTATACAGGAAGGCAATAAATGTGCGTTTATTCACACATAAACACAAATAAAATCGCAACAACACATCAGTTCAGCTGTTTACAACACATACTAGACCTTTAAGGTATAAAATAAACAGCAAAAGCTATTGCAGCTTGCAATTCAGAAACAAAAAGGAAGGGAAATGAGGCAGGAATCAAGAGCGCGCTTTCTCTTGGTTATAGGTTTCGTAGTCCGGTGAAAGACAATTAAAGTTGCCGCCCAGCATCGACTTGAACTGCTCTTGAGGGTCTGCTTCAGGAGCATTGGCATGGTCGCATTTTGCCTGCATTTTTGACATACGCGTCACTTCATCTTTACTTCTATATTCCACAACACCGCAATAATTACACACAAACTGTGTTGCCTTTTTTTTACAAAGGCAATCAACCTTAACAAATTGATGCTTCCGCATTGCCATTCCTTTTCATACACCCTGATACAAAATAGTTATTGCAATAACTGCTTGTTTTTATATTCATGTGACAACATTTTAAGACCTGATCGCGCCACGTCTCAACATTGAAACTGGTGGCGCTTTTACTCCTATATGTCTCCTTTACTGTTCCGTAAAGGGTACCCCAACCACGTACACCCCCCTTCCCTGCTCTTCTTCCTTTTTTCTCATATAAACATGCGCATCCGCCTCTTGACCTTTGCTGTCTTGTTGGCATCATCGCCTCATTCATTACCGAGGGTGCTCACCAACCAAACATCCAACCATATAAAAGGCGCGCCATGAAAGCCAAAAAAAAGGGTGCTGCAAAACGAAGACAGCATAGCAATACTTCTGAAGAAATTCCTCCCTCATTGCTGGCGATGGGGCTGGAGGCGCATCGCGAGGGAGACACGACCACTGCCCGCGGGTTGTATGCAAAGATAGCACGAGATAGCCAGGAATTTCCTGAGGCCAGGCACATGCTGGGCATTCTGCACTTTCAAGAAGGCGAACTCGATGCCGCAGCCGCTTGCATCCGGGAATCTCTGCTGCTTGCCCCCAACAATCCCGCCGCAGTCGGAAACCTGGCGTCCGTTTATGCAGCCAGAGGCGAATATGCCCAGGCGCTGCCGCTGCTGGAACGCGGGGTTTCCCTGCGCCCGGACCATGGTCCGGCCTGGCGCGCCCTTGCCGATGCCCTGGCCGGACTCGACAGACTGCAAGAAGCCGCACAAGCCTACGAACGCGCCCTTGCATATTGGCCAGAGACAATGGACCAGGGCGCCTTGCCGCTGAATTACGCCGCCACGCTCAATGGCCTTGATCGCCACGAAGAAGCAGCTGCGCTTCTGAAAGAATTTCTCGGACGCAACCCTGCGAATCTCGCTGCCCACTGCAATCTGGGGCGCGCGCTCTCAGCCCTTGGCGAACTGGATGACGCGGTTGACGCATTCTCATGCGCCCTGCGCCTGGAACCTGACACAGGCAGCAAAGGGCAAGTGCTTCTTGGCCTTGCAGGCGCCCTGGAAAAACAGGGAGAACTCGACACCGCCATCCAATACGCACGTGAAGCCGTTGCGCTGACTCCATGCGAAGACACCTGGTTCAGGTTGGGGCACACGCTGCAAGGCGCCGGTGAAATCGAGGAGTCGGAACGGTGCTATCGCAAAGCCCTGGCGGAAAACCCGCGCTGCTTTGTGGCGATGAACAACCTGGGTGTGCTGGCCCTCAACGAGGGTGACAGGCAAAGCGCCGATGTGTGGTTCAGCAGAGCCAGAGATTGTGCGCCGGATTACGCGGAAGCATGGACAAACTGGGCAAACCTTCTGGAAAAGGAAGGCGATCTGCAGCAGGCAGAAATAGCCGCTCGCAAGGCCATGGAACTGGATGAATCCACATCTGCTCTCGTGCGCCTGGCATACGTGCTACAACGGCAGGGGCGCATTGATGAAGCCCTCCAACTCTACACCCGCTGTCTGGAGCTGGACCCAGCCGACGCCAAGGGCGTCGCACTCTATCTGGCTGGCATCGGACTGCGCGCGACCCCGGAACGCGCCCCAGAAGCCCACGTCCGTGAACTTTTTGACCAGTATGCGGGCATTTTTGACAGACATCTTCAGGAAAAACTCGAATACAAAGGGCCGGAGATACTCCTCGACGCGCTCACCCCTTGGCTGCGCAAACAAGAGATCGTGGACGCGGCCAGCAACGGATGGGACACCCTGGACCTGGGGTGCGGCACCGGACTCTGTGGCGCTGTTCTCAGTCCCTTTGCGCGCAGATTGGATGGCGTGGACATCTCCCGACGTATGCTGGCCAAGGCCAGAGAACGCGCAATTTACACAGATTTGCTGGAAGGCGATCTCGAAGAAGTACTCCTGGGGATGACACAGGACTACGACCTGATTGTCGCGGCGGACGTGTTTGTTTATGTCGGAGATCTGCACGCCGTTTTTACGGCAGCCTACAACCGGATGCGCCCCGGCGGCCTGTTCGCCTTCAGCCTGGAGCTTTTACAGTCCCCCCCCTCCGGAACAGAGAGCAAAGGATTTATTGTAGGCGAGAACAATCGCTACCTTCACGCGCCGGAATATGTGCGCGAACTGGCTGCAAATGCAGGCTTTACGCTCCACTCATTGCAGGAAGTGTCCACGCGCAACGAAGCGTCAGTCCCTGTTAAGGGTTTTGTGGTCGTGCTGGAGAAGCAGGCGTGATTTGAGAGAAGGGGCGCTCTCCCGCAGTCTATCCGGGAGAGCGCCCTTAATCAGTTGCCTTTGGGTGTGCTCTCATCGTGGTAGCGATGTGCGCCACAACGCCAAACCACCTTTTTCCGCCCCGGCGCATAGTGCGGGAAGACACGGCTGGATTCGCCGCAAATCTCGCAGGTATGGGGCTCCAGGCTATTCATCGGGAGCAGATTGTTCCGCTTCATAGCCTCGAGGAAGGAATACACGGCCGGCATTTTGGGGTGTCCTTCCAGACGCTCGCGATCCTGTCGGTTCAATCGCCCGCCCTGTGTTACACGCAAAGAAACCGACTTGCGTTTTGCCACAGTCATGGAGTTCTTGTTAAGCACCACCTGCCGTGGTTCGTCCCACTGGCAAATGACGCGCATCCGATCGAGATCAAGATGGATGTCTGTAACTGTACTTTTACTCATACTACTACCCCTGTCAGCGATAAAACAAACCTTGCGGGTTACGCAGGCTTGGCGTCTTCGCTGGTTGCAGCCCGGGCTTTTTCGGCCTGGGCCTGAATAGCCGTTATCGCCACCGTGTTCACAATGTCAGGCACGGTGCAGCCACGGCTGAGATCGTTGACCGGTTTACGCAGACCCTGCAGAACAGGCCCAATGGCGACCACTCCAGCCGCCCGCTGCACTGCCTTGTACGTGTTGTTACCGGTGTTGAGATCAGGAAAGATAAACACTGTTGCGTATCCGGCAACCTTGCTGTCCGGCATTTTTGTCCTGGCAACCTCAGGATCAATGGCCGCATCATATTGCAAGGGGCCTTCCAGAAGCAGCTCAGGCGCACGTTCCTTGGCGATACGCGTAGCCTCGACGACCTTATCCACATCCTGTCCCTTGCCTGAGGCGCCGGTGGAGTAGGAAAGCATGGCGACCCGCGGCGTAATGCCAAATATTTTGGCGGTATGCGCAGAACTGAGCGCGATCTCGGCAAGCTGTTGCGCGTCGGGGTTGGGGTTCACGGCGCAGTCACCAAAAACCAGCACCCGATCCTTCATGCACATCAGAAAAACGCTGGACACAATGGAGACTTCCGGCTTTGTTTTGATGATTTCAAAGGAAGGTCGGATGGTCTGACCAGTGGTCGTAATGGAACCGGAAACCATGCCGGCGGCATGCCCCTTGTAGACCATCATGGTGCCGTAATAGGTCGGGTCGGACATGCGGTCCTTGGCGTCGTCTATGAGCAGGCCCTTGTGCTTGCGCAACTCATAGTACGTTTGCACGTAGTCTTCGTAGTTTTCGCTCTTTACGGGGTCTACCACTTCGATATCACTACCGAATTGCAGGCCAAGAGCGGATACCTTGGTTTTCACCTTGTCCGGATCGCCCAGGATGGTGAAGGTGCCCACACCCCTTCTTGCCAGGATGTCTGCCGCCTGCAGGATGCGCTCGCTGCTGCCTTCGGGGAGGACGATGTGCTGCTTGTCTGCCGAGGCCTTTTCAATCAGCGTATATTCGAACATTTTCGGGGTGATGCGCGTGGAGACCGTTGTCACCAGACGCTCACGGAGCTCTTCGGAATTGACGTTATCCTTGAAAACACCCTGCGCCGTGGCAATCTTGTGCACATCCTCAGGGGAGATACGCCCATACAATTCCATGAGTCTACGGGCGGTCTTGTAGGTGTTGGTTTCCACGGAAAGCACGGCGACCGGAACACCAGTCCACCCTTCGATGAGGCGGTGCACGCTGGAAGCGGGCTGCAGGCCGCCTGTCAGCAGAATACCCGAAATGTCCGGGTATGAAGAAGACAGTCGCGAAGCCAGGCTGGAAAGGATGATGTCGGAGCGGTCGCCCGGTGTGACGACCAGGCCGCCTTCCTCGAGATATTCAAGGAAGTTGGTAATATGCATGGCTGCGATGATGTAGTCCTTGACCAGGGTGTCCAGCCTGCCGTGTCCATACAGGACCTGACCGCCCAGCCATTTCCGCACATCGTTGATAGTCGGATTACCCAGGCTGGCCTCTTCGGGGATAACGTAGACCAGCAGCGGCGTTTCACAGTGTATGTTGCAAACCAGGGATTCCTTGGCTTGCTGCGCTTCTTCCTTAGTGCCGATAAAACGGTTGGCAATCACACAAACAAGTTCGACACCCTTTTCTTCCAGGGTATCGATGGTCAACTGGGTAGAGGCAACCAGGTCTTCGACACTGCCCTTTCCTGTGGCGACCAGCAGCACGGGGCAGCCGATGTTTGCGGCAATATCGGCGTTGAGATCGAATTCAAAAGGAGCGTCCTTACCCAAAAAGTCTGTTCCTTCGCAGAGAACAAAATCATAACGGGATTCCAAGGACTTGTATTTCTGCAGGATATTCTCGAGCAACGTTGCGTGCTGACCGTTATTTATCAGCGCCCGCGCTTCAGAAAGCGTGTAGGCGTAAGTGTCTTCGTACTGAATATCCAACTTGTACTCGGAGAGGATCAAGTTGATATCATGGTCTCTGCCGCCCTCTTCGGGATCATTGATGATGGGGCGAAAGAAGGCCACGTGCTGAATACCGGATAGCAACAAGCGCATGACGCACAGCGCGATTGCAGACTTGCCGCTTTTCGCTTCTGTAGCGGTGATGTAGAGATTCCTGGACACGTTAGCTCCTTCGATTGTTTTCTCCGCCCACGTTCGGGTAGAGGAACGTGGACCATTACCTTATTTCTTTAACAAAGACCGTGCCATCATGTGCATCAGCTGGTAATCATTATACCCGAACGGCTGAAGGGGCAGGGCGTTGCGTCTCATAAGTCCATACACAGCCTGGATTCTGAAAAATCGGACAAACATCTACCCCTACCCCCTATTGTGCCTTTTTTTACAATCCTAGTCACTACAAAAAACAAATTTTTTCATCTAATAACCAATTTTTATAGGAAATTCCGCGACAGCCAGTGGCATCTCTGCAACACTTACAGCTATTCGCTTGCCATGCCAGGGAATTTCACCCTAACACACGTTGAAAATCTATACCCGAGCCACAGTTTTCTTAAAACAAACGCAAAACGAACTTGTGCACCCATGTTTCATTACGGCCATTGCAGTTTGCAATTCCAGAATAGACGCAGCTCATATTCTGGAATACAAGCTATACCGCGGGCTTCTGCGCAACTTTTGCACATGCGCCGTTTGTCTTACGCCTGTTGTGACATTTCTGCAACATGACATGTTCATTTTTGCACAAGTCTCGTTTACTGCAACAGAACTTGTACGTGTCATTTTTTTTGCGAAAGGGATGGACGGCATCCGAATTTTCAGACATTATGTTGTAGGAAATGTAGCAAAGGCAGCAAACCGGACCGTGTGGCCCCACTTTTTTTGCGCACAAGCAATTAAGTGCAATATGTCAGACAGTTACAAGTCAATTCTGACTATTGACAGGGGCCGCTCTACAGAGTGTTTTTGTGTTTTTCGGAATGTTTCTTGCCACAGGGGAAGAAATCCGAGGCCAAAGCCCCTCTCAAATGGTCCGACAAACCGGACATGTTATGGTCATACCACAGGCACAAACGTGCCCAAAATTGATCACCGGAGCCTGAAGGTCCTCAATTTGTTCTGCAAGTTCCCGCATGGACGAGCATGGCACATATCTTGATTATAAACCCAAACGGCAATTCTGCTGGGTTCGAAAAGCGCGCATGCGCCCCTGCGCAGGGGTGCGTCCGCGCAACAAGGCGTTCAAGATGTTCCATGATTACACATCCTGGGAGGGTTTCTGACGACACCCCCCCCTGCTGCATGCTCGACATCGTCAGGGCCTGCCAACCGGTCCACAGGCCCCAGTTTTAGATCGGAACCATCAAAGTCGCTGACCGTTCGACTCGAAAAAGGAGAGACGCATGGCTAAGAAAATGACCATCGACGGCAACACCGCCGCGGCGTATGTTGCGTACGCCCTGAGCGACGCGGCCGCCATCTACCCCATCACGCCCTCTTCCACCATGGCGGAGCTCGCTGATGACTGGTGCGCGCAAGGCCGCAAAAACATCTTCGGACAGCAGCTGCAGGTTCGCGAAATGCAGTCCGAAGCAGGCGCAGCCGGCGCAGTCCACGGCTCCCTGGCAGGCGGCGCCCTGACCAGCACCTTTACTGCTTCCCAGGGCCTGCTGCTGATGATCCCCAACATGTACAAGATTTCCGGCGAATTGCTGCCCGGCGTCTTCCATGTTTCCGCCCGCGCCCTGGCTGCCCATGCCCTGTCCATCTTCGGCGACCATGCAGACATCTATGCCTGCCGCCAGACCGGATTCGCCCTGCTGGCTTCCAACTCGGTTCAGGAAGCGCACGACATGGCGCTGGCAGCTCACATCGCGTCCATTGAATCCAGCATCCCGTTCCTGCACTACTTCGACGGCTTCCGTACCTCTCACGAAATCCAGAAGGTTGATGTCCTGGATTACGAAGAGATGGCCCCCCTGCTCAACCATGACAAGATCGACGAATTCCGCGCTCGCTCCATGAACCCTGAGCATCCCAATGTTCGCGGTACTGCGCAGAACCCGGACATCTATTTCCAGGGCCGCGAAGCTGCCAACCCCTACTACCAGAAAGTACCGCAAATTGTTAAAGAAGCTTTCGCCAAGGTAGAAAAGGCCACCGGCCGTACCTACAAGCTTTTTGAATACGTGGGCGCTCCTGATGCAGAGCATGTGATCATCGCCATGGGTTCCGGTTGTGAGACCATCGAAGAAATCGTCTCCCACCTGGGCGCCAAGGGCGAGAAAGTCGGCCTGCTCAAGGTTCGTCTCTACCGTCCCTTCTCCAATGAAGATCTGCTGGCCGCCCTGCCTGAATCCACCAAGATCTGCTCCGTGCTCGACCGCACCAAAGAGCCCGGCGCTCCCGGCGATCCGCTGTACCTCGACGTCTGCCAGGCCATGTTCCAGGCCGGCCGTAACGTCAAGGTCCTGGCTGGCCGCTACGGTCTCGGTTCCAAGGAATTCTCCCCCGCCATGGTTGCCGCAGTGTACGACAACATGAAGCAGGAGCAGCCCAAGCAGCATTTCACCGTGGGTATCGAGGACGACGTCACCAGCACTTCCCTGGCCATCGATCCCAAATTCCCCGACACCACCCCTGCCGGCACCATCCAGTGCAAGTTCTGGGGCCTCGGTTCTGACGGAACCGTCGGCGCCAACAAGCAGGCCATCAAAATCATCGGTGACAACACCGAGATGTTTGCCCAGGGTTACTTCGCCTACGACTCCAAGAAATCCGGTGGTATCACCATTTCCCACCTGCGCTTCGGTAAAGAGCCCATCAAGTCCACCTACCTGGTCAACCAGGCTGACTACGTGGCCTGCCACAACCCGGCATACGTCCACCTGTACGACGTGCTCGAGGGCATCAAGGAAGGCGGCACCTTTGTGCTCAACTCCCCCTGGAGCAAGGAAGACATGGAAAGCCATCTGCCCGGCGCCATGAAGAAGACCATCGCGGAAAAGAAGCTGAACTTCTACACCGTCGATGCTGTCAAGATCGCTGCCGAAGTCGGACTGGGCGGCCGCATCAACATGATCATGCAGACCGTGTTCTTCAAGCTTGCCGAAGTGCTGCCCTTTGAAACCGCTGTGGATCTGCTCAAGAAGTCCATCAAGAAGACCTACGGCAAGAAGGGCGACAAGATCGTCAACATGAACATCGCCGCTGTTGAGCAGGCGACTGCAGGCCTGATCAAGATCGACTACCCCGATTCCTGGGCCCAGAACGCAGCCGACAAGCAAGTCCAGCGCGACGAGCCCGCATTCGTCAGCGACGTCATGCGCCCCATGCTGGCGCAGCAGGGCGACAAGCTGCCCGTGTCCTGCTTCACCCCCGACGGCACCTTCCCCACCGCCACTTCTCAGTACGAAAAGCGCGGCGTGGCCATCAACGTGCCCGAATGGATCAAGGACAACTGCATTCAGTGCAACCAGTGCGCCTTTGTCTGCCCTCACTCCGCTCTGCTGCCTGTCCTGGCCACCGATGCTGAACTCGAAGGCGCTCCCGCTTCCTTTGAGACCCTCGGCGCCAAGGGCAAGGGCCTCGACGGCATGCACTTCCGCATCCAGGTCGACACCATGGACTGCATGGGCTGCGGCAACTGCGCAGACATCTGCCCTGCCAAGGAAAAGGCCCTGGTCATGAAGCCTCTGGCCAGCCAGACCGATGAGCAGGTGCCCAACTATGACTTCGCCATCAAGGTGCCGCACAAGGTCGAAGCCATGAGCCGCACCACCGTGAAGGGCTCCCAGTTTCAGAAGGGGCTGCTCGAGTTCTCCGGCGCCTGCGCAGGCTGCGGCGAAACTCCATACGTCCGCGTGCTTACCCAGCTCTTTGGCGAGCGCATGACCATCGCCAACGCCACGGGTTGCTCCTCCATCTGGGGCGCTTCCGCACCTTCCGCACCCTACACCACCAACCATGAAGGCTTCGGCCCGGCATGGGGCAACTCCCTGTTCGAAGACGCGGCCGAATTCGGCTACGGTATCCACCTGGGTATCAACACCCGCCGCAACGCCCTTGCCGATACCATGCGTGAAGTCATGAACAACGGCGCTTCCGCCGAGATCAAGACCGCCATGCAGGAATGGCTGGACGGTTTTGATGACGCTGAAGCCTCCAAGATTGCCGGCGACAAGCTCAAGAAGCTCCTCGCAGGGCAGAGCGACCCCACCCTGGCGAAGATCGCCACCCAGGGCGACCTCTTCACCAAGAAGTCCATCTGGGTCTTCGGCGGTGACGGTTGGGCATACGACATCGGCTACGGCGGACTGGACCACGTCCTCGCTTCCGGCGAAGACATCAACGTCCTGGTCATGGACACCGAAGTCTACTCCAACACCGGTGGTCAGAGCTCCAAGGCTACACCCATGGGCTCCATCGCCAAGTTCGCCGCTTCCGGTAAAAAGATTGGCAAAAAGGACCTGGCTCGCATGCTCATGAGCTATGGCTACATCTACGTGGCCTCTGTTTCCATGGGCGCCAACAAGAACCAGTACCTCAAGGCCCTGGTGGAAGCCGAAAGCTACCCCGGACCCTCCATCATCATTGCCTACGCGCCTTGCATCAACCAGGGTATCCGCAAGGGTATGGGGCGTACGCAGGAAGAAGAACGCCTGGCAGTCGCAAGCGGCTACTGGCCTCTGTTCCGCTACGATCCCAGACTTGCCGAGCAGGGTAAGAACCCCTTCCAGCTCGACTCCAAGGCCCCGGACGGCACCCTGCAGGAGTTCCTCTCCGGCGAGAACCGTTACGCCGCTCTGGAAAAGCTGTACCCCGAGGAAAGCAAGGCCCTGCGCGCCGGCATCCAGAAGGATATCGACGAGCGCTGGCACATCCTCGAACTGCTCTCCAAGGTCAACCCTTACGAAAAGACGCCTCAGGACATTCAGATCCCTGGCGCCCAGGGTTCCGACGCAAATTGCGAAGTGACTTCCACTCCTGAGCATGCCCGCCCCGGCACGGGGGACGCGTGCGATGATGGACGCAGTGGCAAATAACTCGCACCCAGGCTGAAAAAACGACACCCCCCTGTCGCTGTTGCGGCAGGGGGGTGTTTTCTTTTAGTAGTGGCCAGAAAGATCAGAAAAGGGCTTCATGGGCAGGCACCACACCTCCTGCAGGCGCCACATAGCGCACTTCGCACTCCATAAGCACGCCCGTGCGGTCCGCCACCGACTTTCTTACGTGGGCAATGAGCGCAAGAACGTCCGCCGAACGCGCGTTGCCCGTATTCACAAAGAAATTGGCATGCTGGGGAGAAACCTGAACACCGCCCCTGCGCACGCCCTTGAGGCCTGCATCTTCAATGACCTTACCAGGGGGGCCGAAGCGCTCGTACAACGCTTCCATACTTTTGAAGACCGAACCGCAACTGGGCATTTCCAGGGGAAACTTGGACTGACGCTCGCGCAAATCCGCATCAATCCGCTGCAGCACCGCGGCCGGTTCATCCGGGGTCAGTTTGAGCACCGCTCCGGTCACGATGTACCCACCGCGCTGAAACACACTGCAACGATACCCGAACCCGCAGGCATCCGGCAAAAGGCGCTGCTGCTCCCCTTCCTGGTTCAGGACGGTGACGCTCACAACATTCTCGCCAATGCTCCTGCGACGGCTGCCGCCATTCATGGTAACAAGCCCGCCAAGGCTGCCTGGTATGTTGCCCGCATGTTCCAGACCTGAAAGGCCGGCCTTTCCGGCATGGCGGCTCAACGTGGAGACCTGAACGCCGGCGCCGGCGACCAGCAGGTCATTCTGCAGTTGCAAGCGCCCCAGAGCGTCGCCCATGCGGATGACAACACCCCTGAACCCGGCGTCGTCACAAAGAAGATTGGCGCCGCCCCCGAGTATCAACATGGGGATTGCTTCCCCACGGCAAAAGGTGATGACGGCGGCCAGTTCTTCCTCGCCGGCAGGCTCCAGCAACAAATCCGCCGGTCCGCCTATCCGCCAGCTGGTATATGCCGCAAGGGGGGCGTTTTCATATGCTTTGCCTTTTGCCAAGGCGCACAGATGTCGGGCGTACGCTTCCATGGAGGCATGGTTACCCGCTCTCGAACGCTGGCGCAAGAATCAACTTTGTTGCAGACCAGACCAGAGCACGTTACCGTTACAATCATGGATTCATTTTAACCACGAGGTCAACGTGGGTATACTCGCAACATTCGCTTTTACTTTTTTGCCGCTGCTTGTGGTATTCGCTGTTCCCGGCTTTGCCGCAGAGCGGCCCGTACTCATTGCCGTCATTGCAGCCAAAACCGGCACGGCCTCCACTTCCAATAAAATAATTTTCGAAGGGGCGCGGTTTGCAGTAAAGGACATAAACGCGGCAGGAGGCTTCAAGGGACATGACGTAAAGATCCTTGAGTTCGATAATGCGAGTACTGCGCTCGGCTCGAAACTCGCTGCAAAAAGGGCTATTAATGACGGCGTATTGGCTGTTGTTGGCGCATCCTGGAGCGCGCACTCCATCGCCATGGCGCCCGAGCTCCAAGCCGCCGGTGTGCCGATGATAACGCCCATTTCCACGAACCAGAAAGTGACGCTTTTCGGGAATTATATTTTCAGGGCCTGCTACACGGACCCATTACAAGCCCGCGTCATGGCGCGCTTTGCCCGCGAAGACCTGAAAGCCAAGACCGCCGTGACGCTGGTAAACGCTAGCAGGACATACAGCACCAACCTTGGTGATTTTTTTGAAAAATCCTTCATAGAAATGGGCGGCAGCATCCTCTGGCGCGGCGAATTTCTCCTGGATACCGCCGATTACAAGGACCTGCTTGAAAAAGCGTCAGCGTACAATCCGGACGTGCTCTATGTCCCCGGGGACAACCGCGATTCATCGTTCATCATCAAGCAGGCAAGGGAACGCGGACTGCAAGCCACCATTCTCGGGGGCGATTCCTTTGGTTTGCGCCTTTACGACTATATCGGCGACCTGGCTGATGGATGCTATTATACCACCAGCTGGCATACGGACAGCCCGCTGCCCCAATCCCGGGAATTCGTGAAGCGCTGGGAAAAGGATCATGGCGAGATCAAGCAGACCACACTGGCCCTGACCTATGACAGTTTCATGCTCCTGGCGGATGCAGCGCGCAGAGCAGAGACCCTGACAAGAGAGAATCTGCGCCAGGCTCTGGCAGAGACCAGGAATTTCCCTGGCGTCACGGGCTCCATTTCCTTTGATGCAAATGGCGACCCCATCAAACCCGTGGTCATCAACAAACTGGAAAACGGTGGAGCCACCTTTATCCGTAACGTTTCCCCTTAAGAAGCAGACTAAAAGAGAAGCTTAGTGAAATATTTTTCCACCATGTCGCTGCGGGTAAAGCTCTTCGCAGCCATCCTCTGTACCCTCTTGCTCATCGCAGTGCTTTTTGCCGGCGTGGCCGTACCGTTTCTGGAAAATGAGCTGAACACCGCAAAGAACAAGGCGCTGAGCCTGCTTGCCGTCATGGCTCGCAGCGATCGCGAGCGCCTGGCCAATGCCATTTTTGAGGGCCGGGACTCCGCCCTCCGCCTGCGCCTGGAGCAAATGCTCGAGGTCGACAACATCAGGATGGCATCCATATACGATAAGAAAGGCAAACTACTGCTCAAGGTCGGCACCATGCCGGACCACGAACTGCATCTTACGGAAGAGGAGCACTTCAGCAAGGCCAGGCAGGATTCTCTTACATGGCAGCAGACCCACCACCAGGAGGAAATTCTTCACTTTCTTTCGCACCTGGCCGCCATGGGCGAAACCACGGGCTACCTGCTACTGGAATATTCCCTGGAAGACATCAAGGATATGCACACGCTTTCCCTGAGCACCTTGGCGGCCCTCTTTGGCGCCATCATCCTTGTCCTGGCAGTATTCCTCAATGTTGTGGTTTCCAAAACCATCATTCGCCCTGTGACATCCCTGGCAAGAACCATGGAGACTCTGGCCAAGGGCAACATGGACTCACGCATCCCCATTGATCCCAAAGTGCACTCGCAGGACGAAGTGACCAGGTTGGGAGCAAGCTTCAACCAAATGGCCGACCGCATCAGTGAACAACAACGCACGTTGCGCATGGCCGAGGAAAAATACCGAGGCATTTTCGAAAACGCGGTGGAAGGCATCTTCCAGACCGATTCCAACGCCGTAATCATAAGCGCGAACCCTTCCATGGCGCACCTGCTGGGCTATGATTCGCCGGAACAGTTGCAAAAAGCCCGGCTGAACATCATACAGGATATTCCCGCCCGCGATGCCGAACGCGACGAACTGGTGCGTTTGCTGGTGGAGCATGGGCAGGTGGCCGGACTAGTCCTGCACATTGCCAGGCACGATGGCTCCAGCTTCAGAGGCAGCATGGCCATGCGCAGAGTGCCATGGCCGGAAGGAGGCATGCGTCACGAAGGCTCTATCCTGGACCTGAGCTTGCAGGAACAAAAGGAGCTTGCTGAGCGCGAACGCATGGCGGCTGAAGCCCAGGCCCAGGCGAAAAGCGCTTTTCTGGCCAACATGAGCCACGAAATCCGCACGCCGCTGAATGCCATCATAGGCATGAGCCATCTGGCGCTGCAATCCGGGCTGACCCCGCAGCAGCTTGACTACCTGGGCGCCATCAACAAGGCGGGCAAAGCACTCATCGGCGTCATTAATGACATTCTGGACTACTCCAAGATAGAGGCCGGCAAGCTGCAACTGCAAAGCAGAGACTTCGCGCTCGACGACGTGCTCAACCAGGTGGCTTCCATCTCCGCCCTGCAAGCGGAAGAAAAAGGCCTTGAATTTGTGTACCTGGTGTACCGGCACGTGCCAGTCATGGTTAAGGGCGACGCCACCAGACTGGAGCAAGTGCTGCTCAACCTCGTGGGCAACGCCATCAAATTCACAGAAACCGGAGAAGTGGTCGTCTCGGTGCGTATGCCCAAAGTGCAACCCGACCAGGGAATCCGGCTGGAATGCGGTGTGCGGGATACGGGCATAGGGATGGAAGAGGAAGAGGTGAACAAGCTCTTTGCCCCCTTCAGCCAGATAGATAGCAGCACCACGCGACGTTATGGCGGCACCGGTCTTGGACTTTCAATATGCAAAAGCCTCGTGCAGCTCATGCAGGGCGAGTTTCAAGTCAAAAGCCAGCCAGACAGGGGAAGCACCTTCACTTTTACCGCCATTTTCGACGCGGCGGCAACGCCTGCCACCCCGTTCCTTCCATTTTCCGCAGAAGGTGTGGCGCTGATTGTTGCGTCCAACGCCTCCACCCGCCAGGCCCTGATGGAGAACCTTTGTCAGACGGGTTTGCAGCCCGTATCGGCTCCCACTGCGGAACTGGCCCTGCGAATGGCAAAGGGCACAATGTCGCCCCCGTATCCCTTTGTCTTTCTGGATGCTTCGATGCCTTTTCTTGAAAACAATGCGGCCTATCTGCGCCATGAAGGAGCCATCGGCAACGCAACACGCCTGATATTGCTCACCCCCACTTACTCCCGCAACGCCTTCGCCCCCCTAGCACAAAGACTGCAGGCAACCGCGATGCTGAGCAAACCGTTTACACGCGCTGCTTTGTACCATGTCCTTTCCCTGGATGCAGAATCCCTGAAAAAGGAAATGGAAGGCGTCAGTGACGCCGCCCTACAAAAAAACAGTGAAAGAGACCTCGCACCGCTGCAGGGGAAGCGGGTGCTCCTGGCGGAGGATAATGCTGTTAACAGGCAATTGACCTCGGAGCTGCTGCACAAGGTGGGCATGGCGGTGGATGTGGCGACCAATGGCCTTGAAGCGGTGGAAGCAGTGGGCAATAAACACTATGACCTGGTGCTCATGGACGTGCAAATGCCTGAAATGGATGGGCTGCAGGCCTGCCGGATCATACGTCAGGAGATGGGCGCCAGGGCCTTGCCGATCATTGCGCTCACGGCGCACGCAACGTCCATGCAGGTGGAGCATTGTCTCAAGGCGGGCATGAACGAGCACCTCGGCAAACCCGTGGAGCCGGACAAGCTGTACGAGACTCTTATGCGCTTTCTTGCTGTGGCGTCAGAGCAGCAGGCTGCGCCTCCCAAACAGACTGCGCCGGAAAAAATGCAGGAATCTTCACACTCTGATACGGGATTCCCTGCTTTCCGGCACCTGAACGTACAGCACGGCATGTTGCTGATGGACAACGACCCGGCTCTTTACGCCAAACTACTGGGGCTTTTTCAGGTGGAGCATGCCAATAGCGAGCAGCAATTGCAGCAGGCACTGGAGGCAGGGCGTTTGGAGGATGCGCGTAAAATCCTGCACGACATCAAAGGGGTTGCAGGCAATATTGGTGCTTTCGGGCTTTCAGAATCCGCCAAGACATGCGAGGCGGCCCTCAAGGCAGGTGCGCAGAACCTGGACAAGGGCGCAATGGACCAGTTTCTCAACGAGTTTCACAACGTCATGGATGAACTGGACATGTTCTTTTCCGCATCTGCATCAGAGGAGTGAGACTTCTTCACCCTCCCCAGCAGGCAGCTCTCTTCAAGTCTGTCACAACAGCATCGCCGCCGCCTTTTTGTTCGCCAGCGTGTGTTGCCCCAGGCGCCAAAGGCTCCATGCACCCTCTGTCTGCGATAACACTGCATATTTTTTCAATGCAGGCATCCTTATTCGTACAATCAAGCTGCAACAACAGGTCTGGCCTGGCGGGGGGGCATATGGCTTCGGATAAGGCATCACATGGAGCCGCATCGCAAAACACCTCCACGTAATTTTCCAGCAGCCCCCTGTTCAGATCGCTGTCATGCGGGCTCATGGAAGTATACGCCACCAGCGAAACAACCCCGTGTTCATTAAGCAGACGACTCATTTCCCGCAGCCGTCTGACCCGGGCGGGAGCATCGTTAAGGTCAAAGCCAAGCCTTTTGCCCGTGGCCTCGCTGAACACATCCTCATAAAGCACCTGGGCCAATTTGCCTTGTGCTTCCAGTTTTGCTGCGATGCACGTTGCCAGAACAACAGGTGTTGCATCTTCGCCAAAGTGCCTATGGTCCGGCCTGTCGCCCCCCGTAATCCAGAGCGTAAACGGCATGAGGCTATCCTCCGATGTTTGCAATCGTCTTGCGCTCCCCGAAGCGCGAACAGAATGCATCATCGGCAACATTCGAAAATTCTTTAGGGTTTTCGAAAGAGGCTGACCGTTTTTCTGCCTACGACTCCATCCAGATAAAGCTGCCCTGCCTGCCACTGGCCTTGACCCGGCGGTAGGAAAAGAAATGGTCGTTCAGGCTCCAGGTGCACAGGTCCACCCCAAAAATACGTTCGCGTTCAAGCCCTGCCTCGCAAAGCTGATCGCGTGTAAGACGCCAAAGATCCATGGTTTTGGTTCGGCTGATGAACCAGGACTGGAAATCGCTGCCCCATTCCTTGTCGAAATGCACAAATTCGCTGGCTGCGGGGCCCAGGCTGGGGCCACGGACGGCAAACAGCTCTTGGGGGCGCAGCCCGTAGTGTTCGCAAAATCGCGTTACCCCACTTTGGGGAAAACAGATGCGGTTGCCGCGCCATCCCACATGTAAGGCCGCCACATATTTTCCGGACTCATGGGCAAGAAGCAGCGGCTGGCAGTCTGCAGTCTTGATGACCAGCGCCTGGCCGGGGAGTGCTGTGGCCAGGCCGTCGGCCTCTATCCAGCCGAAGCTGTCCCACATGGCGGGCTCGGGATCAAAAACCACGGCGTCGCCATGCACCTGCTTGCACTCCTGCCAGTGGGCAAAGCCGAGTTGCTCCTGCAAGGTCTTGCGATTTGCAAATACCCGTTCTTCACGGTCGCCTTCCGCCATGACGATGTTGCCCCAGGCATACGGATCTGCGGAGGCTTTTTGCCCTGCTGCCCGGCGGGTCTGGAACGCGCAGCGCACCCGCTCCACCCCGGGAAAGACAAAGGGGATGCAGATCAACTCTTTTTGTGCTGTGTCATCCATACAAGACGCTCCTCGGTGCACAGGCCATGCACCGGAATGTCCCAGGCCGCGACAGGCACCTTGGGAACAAGTTGCAAGGAAAAGCAGAACCCCACCAAGCGTGCGCCCTCCAGAGCGCCGGAGGCCGAGAGTCGGTCATAGTAACCGCCGCCGTACCCCAGGCGCCCGCCGTTGGCGTCAAAGGCCAGGCCAGGGAGCACGACCAGGTCCACCCCGCAGCTTCCGTTTACCGCATCACCCGCCAAAGGTGGCGCGCAGACAGCGGGATTCGGTTCAGCAATCCCATAGGCGCCGGTCGTCAACTCGGCAGCGGCCTTCACTGGCACAAGCTCCAAAGCCCCGGTCAAAACGCCCCCTTCGCGACAGCACCGTGGCAGCAGCACCTGCTTGCCTTCACTCCATGCTGCGTCCAGCAACAAGCCCGTGTCCATTTCGCCCTTGAAAGCCGCATACAGCAGCACGGTGCGCGCGTTTTGCCAGCACGCATCGTCCATAAGATTCACCTGGGCCTGCCTGGACAACGCCGCCGCCTCTTCCAGAGGGAGCTCCCGGCGCAATGCGGCCATTTTTTTGCGCAGGCCGTCTTTTGCCGCATCCAATGCTGTCGATACCGCTCTTGATTCAGACATGGTTTTCTGCAATCGTCTCAAGTCGTTGTTTTACGTATTCGGGAGGCTGACGGACAGGGAGAAAAAAACCTCGTTTCCCTTCTGCCTCGCAATATTTTAAGGAACATACCCGGCGTGGATATAAAACAAAAGGGGCCATGAACATGGTGCATAGCGATTTCTGGATCGGCATCGGCGACCTGCACGGCGAGACGGCTAATATTGCCGCCATCCCGGACCTGGAAAAGGCCCGCGGCGTTCTCGTTTCCGGTGACCTCACCATCAAAGGGGGCGCTGCCGAAGCCCGACGCGTGCTGCAGGCAGTTACCGCACGCAATAGGCACGTTCTGGCGCAAATTGGCAACATGGATACTCCCGAAGTGGACGGCATGCTGGACATGGAGGGATGGAACATCCACGTTCAGGCCATGGAGCTGACACCCGCAGAGGAAAGTCTCCCCTCCATAGGGTTGATGGCTGTGGGGGCATCGACCCCCACTCCGTTCAACACACCGAGCGAAGTCTCCGAGAATCAACTCGGCGCGTGGCTGCGGGAAGTGCACGAAGCACTCTTGCGCCACCCTGTCAGCTTTGGCGCAACGCTGTTGGTGGTGCACACCCCGCCCTTTGATACCGAGACCGACAAACTCCCCAACGGGCAACACGTGGGCAGCACAGCAGTGCGGGAATTCATCGAACGCGTGCAGCCCGATGTCTGCCTTACAGGGCATATCCATGAATCCCGCGCCCTTTGCAATATAGGGCGGACCGTCATCATCAACCCCGGTCCGCTGGCGGACGGCGGCTATGCCCGTATCGAACGCTCCGCTCAGGGGATTACCGCCAGCCTGAAGGTCCTGTAAGGCGCACCAGACGATGAAACTGCTCCGCACCAGCCAGAAAATGGGGATCGCCGCGGCCATCATGGGCCTGAGCGTGTTGCTTTCACGCTTCATGGGACTGGTGCGCGACAAGGTCATCTCCTACTATTACGGCGCCGGTATGGAGTCGGACGTCTATTTCGCGTCATTCGTGATCCCGGACTTCATCAATTACCTGCTCGCCGGCGGGTATTTTTCCATAACCCTGATTCCGCTGCTGGCTTCGTACTTTGAAGGCGGAGAACACGGCGCCCTGGACAATGAAGACGGCTGGGATTTTTTCTGGTGCGTATTCAACTGGATAGCAATAGCCATCATCAGTGTGACCCTGGTTGCCATGCTGCTGTCCCCCTGGCTGGCCAAACTGGCGGCGCCGGGCTTCGATGCAGAGGCCTTGGAGCGGCTGTCCCTGTTTCTGCGCATCATCCTGCCCGCCCAGATATTCTTTCTGCTAGGGTCCTGCCTTACCGCACTGCTCTACCTGCGCAGACAGTTCGCCGTGCCCGCCATCACGCCCCTGGTCTATAACGGCGCCATAATTACGGGCGGCATGCTGCTCATCCATAAGGGTATGGAGGGGTTTTGCTGGGGGGTCCTGGCCGGCTCATTATTGGGCAACTTCCTGTTGCCCCTCCTGGCCGCGCGCAACGGTACACAAGGCGTTCTGCGCTGGCGTCCGGTTTTTCGTCACAGGGGGCTGAAAAAATTCATCCTGCTGGCGCTCCCTCTGATGGTAGGGCAAAGTGTCGTGGTCCTGGATGAACAGCTGTTGCGCATCTTCGGCTCCCTGACCAGAGAAGGCGCTGTCAGTTGGCTGAATTATGCACGCCGGATCATGCTGGTTCCTGTAGGCGTTGTGGCGCAGGCAGCGGGTCTGGCCTCCTATCCTTTTCTGGCGAGCCTGGCCGCAAAAGGAGACGACACGCGCTTTGATGAAACCCTGCGGCAGGCCTTGGCGGGTGCAACCGCACTGGTCATTCCCCTTTCCATGTGGATGCTGGCCGTCGCCGAACCCACCATCCGCCTGATATTCGAACAGGGGCGTTTTGGCGCCACCGCCACCCAGGAAACCGCCCTCTGCCTGCAAATCATGCTCATCGGGGTCTTCTGCTGGGGGGTGCAACAAATCGTAGGGCGTGCGTTTTACGCGCGCAAAAACACCCTTACCCCTGCCATCTGCGGCACCCTGGCCAGTCTGGGATTCATCCCCATATACTATATTCTGGCCAAAAACATGGACGCGGCAGGCATTGCCCTATCCAGCACCTTGTCCGTTGCCAGTTACACCCTGCTCCTTTCCCTGGTCTGGCGACGCAAACACGGCAAGGGAGCTTTTGCCGGCCTGGGACGGACCATCTTTGCCGCCGCCCTTGTCAGCACACCTGCCAGCGCAGCAGCATGGGGCATGGTGCTGCTTTCTCGCAACTGGCTGCCACAGCGCCCCTTGCTGGCTGCCCTTGCCGCCATAATGGCCAGCGGAGTGGTCTTTACTGTGGCGTTCTTCGTGGTCGGCAAGGTTGCCGCCCCCAAGGCTTTGGCCCCCGTGTTCGATATAACGGGCAAAGTCGTCAGCAAGGTACGCTCCCGTATATTCCACAACTAGTCCTGCATACACGTTTTTCAATAGATACACCCATGCTGCGCCGATGCAGTTGACCCTTTGGTCAGATCGGCATATTCTTCCGCTACCCTTTTGGGGAGAGGGCTCCAGCCGCCACCTATCAAAAAATTTATGACACAAGACTGTACCAACGTCCGTATTCTTCTCGTCGAAGACAGTGCGCCCATTTCTTCCAATTTGTGCGAAACCATCGTGCAGGAATTGGAGTTTGAAGTGGACGTGGCGTCCTCTTTTGCCGAGACCAAGACGCTTTTAGAAGACAATGGCAATGAATATTTCCTTGCTATACTGGACCCTACCCTGCCTGATGCGTCCCAGAACGAAATCATTGATTACGCCATGGAACACCGGCTGCCTGCCATTGTCTACACGTCCAACGAGGACCAGGAACAACGCCAGGAACTGCTGGACAAGAACATCATCGACTACGTTTACAAAAACAGCCAGAGCACAGGAGAAATTGTTCGTCTGCTGGGGCGGCTCTACCGCAACAAAAGCGCCCGCGCCTTGGTGGTGGACGACTCCCCACTTTTCCGACGCATGGTCCGTTCGCTTTTGAAAACGTATATGTTCCAGGTGCATGTTGCCTCCAGCGGCGAAGCCGCGCTGGCCATAATGAACAAGCATGCAGACATTTCTCTGGTCATTACCGATTATGAAATGCCGAACATGAACGGCGCGGAGCTCTGCAAAACTATCAGGGAAACGCACTCGCGCGAGGAAGTGGCCATCATCGGCATTTCCGCCCAAAACGATGAGATGCTCGCTGTGCGCTTCATCAAGAACGGAGCCAACGATTTCATCAAGAAGCCCTTCTCGCGCGAGGAATTTTATCTCCGGGTCGTCCATAACCAGGAGACAATTGAAACATTTCGTAAATTGCGTGAGTTGAGCGAACTGAAGAACCGCTTTCTGGGCATCGCGGCCCATGATCTGCGCAACCCCATCAATGGTATCAAGGGATTCAGCGGCCTGCTGCATGATGACCTGGGCAAGATGGGACTGCGCGAACAGGCTGAAATGTGCGAATTCGTTCTGAACTCCAGCACGCAGATGCTTGAGCTGGTCAACGATCTGCTGGATATTTCCGTCATTGAAAGCGGCAAGTTGGACCTCAGCTACGCCAAAACCGACCTGGAAAAGTTGATTGATGAGCGTCTGCGAATAATGAACATATCCGCCGCCAGCAAAGACCTGCGGCTGGTGCCACGACTGGAAAAAAACGTTATTGCCGATTGCGACCCCAAGCGAATCGCCCAGGTGGTGGACAATTTGTTGTCCAACGCGGTGAAGTTTTCCCCCATGGGCGCGGTGGTGCGCGTGAGTCTGTCCGTTGCAAACGATCAGGCCGAGGTCCGGGTTACCGACCAGGGGCCTGGCATCCCGGAAGACCAGTGGCACCTGCTTTTCCAGACCTTTTCAAAACTCAAGACCCGTCCCTCTGGCAATGAAACCAGCACTGGGCTCGGACTTTCCATAGTGAAGAAGATAATGGATACGCACCTGGGCAGCGTGGGCGTGGACAGCACACCCGGACGGGGCGCCAGTTTTTTCTTCAACCTTCCCCTTACCAGACCGGCAGGCAACGGCAACGCAACCTGCGCTTGATTTTCCGGCTGGCGCAGGTACTATGCCGCTACAGGCGTAGTCTTTTGTCTGCCCGACAAACCTCAAGCCCCGAGAGTCTGCCGTGCCGAAACCCGACAATACGTGCACTCCGGCCAAGAAGACCCCTCCCTCTTCTGCCAAGGCCAAGGCTGCCAAAGAGAGTCTGAACGAGAGCCAACTCATCGACCTGCTGGCCGAGCAGCTCAAGATCGACAAGTACTCTCCGGATAAATATCCCAAGGACGTCAAGCTCAAGGAAATCATAAATTCCGAGCTGGCGCAGCAGTTCCGGATCGTGCCCTTGCGCAAGGAAGGGCAATTATTGATCATCGCAACCAACGACCCCTCCGATCTGCGCACGCAGGATGACATCCGGCGGATAACCAACCTTGATGTGGAGCCGGTCATCTGCACGGAGCAGCAGCTCAACATCCTGGCCCAGGAGATGTACGGCACAACGTTCAGCGTAACGGAAATGATTTCCAGCATGGACGGCATGGAGGCCGACACGGAAGCCGACGCCCACGGTGAAGACCTGGACGTTTCCATCAGCTCCGCCCAGGACATGGCCCAGGAAGCGCCTGTCATCAAATTGGTCAACTCCATTCTGATGCAGGCCGTGCGGGAAAAAACCTCTGACGTCCATATCAGCCCTGAAAAAGACCGCATCCAACTGCGATTCCGCATCGATGGCCAGCTCAAAGAATTTCCTGCCCCGCCAAAAAGCTATTTCTTTCCGATCATTTCCCGCGTCAAGCTCCTTGCCGGCATGGATATTTCGGTAACGCGCATCCCCCAGGACGGACGTTTCACCTTCCGCTACGGAGACTCCGAAGTCAGTGTCCGCGCCAGTTCGCTGCCCACAATTCATGGCGAAAACATGGTCATGCGTCTCTTGCAGCAAAGCGCTGGCAAGGCCCTGGAACTGGAAGATCTGGGACTGGCGCCCAATGAAATGGATAAATTTCTGCGCTCCGTGCAAAAGCCCTACGGCATGGTTCTGGCCACCGGCCCCACAGGCAGCGGCAAATCCACCCTGCTGTATTCCCTGCTCAGAAAGGTGAACACGCCCAACGTGAACATCATCACCCTGGAAGACCCTGTGGAATACCGGCAGCCCGGCATCCGCCAGGTCCAGCTCAACCGCCGGGCCGGCATGACCTTTGCCAGCGGCCTCAAATCCATCCTGCGCCAGGACCCCAACGTGATAATGGTCGGCGAAATCCGCGACCAGGAAACCGCGTCCATCGCCATCGAGTCGGCCCTTACCGGACATTTGCTGCTTTCAACCCTGCATGCCAATACGGCCTGCGGCGCGGTAACCAGGTTTATCGAAATGGGCATCGAGCCTTTTCTCGTGGCGTCCACACTACTCGTGGTGGGGGCACAACGCCTGGTGCGTCGCATCTGCCCGCACTGCATAGAAACCTATGAGGCCCCCATGGAGGCCATGAGCGCACTGGGCTTGAAACCCGTAAAGGGCACACCGTTTTTACGCGGCAAGGGCTGCTCGCAGTGCAACAACACAGGCTACATCGGACGCTGCGGCATTTATGAAATTTTAGAAGTCACCAACGATATCAAGGACCTGATCATCAAGGGCGCCTCCATGCACCAGATCGAGAAACGGGCAGTGGAACTCGGCGTGCTGCGGACCCTGGTCATGGACTCGGCGGACAAGGTGCTGCGAGGGTTCACCACGTTGGAGGAAGCAAGTGCCGCTGTCCTGGTTTGATCGCTGGAGTGTTCGCGGACGCAGCGCCCCCCGCCCTGTATCCGGCTTAAAGGAACGTCTCAGCCTTGAGTTGTGCGCCCTTGTCGTGCCGGGACGCATACGCCCCATGCCAGGTACATGGGGGTCTCTTCTTGCTGCGCTGCTTGCGCCCTTTCTGTTTCTGCCCATGGCCTGGGGCGGACGCACGCTGCTGCTTGCTGCAATTTTTGTTGTCGGCGGCCTGGCGGCCACCATTGTGGAGCGCCTCTACGACAACAAAGACCCCAGCATAGTGGTGGTGGACGAACTCGTGGGGCAGTGGATTGCGTATTTCCCCTTCGCGACCCTGGGCCCCTGGGACCTGGCCGTGGGATTCCTGCTCTTCCGTATTTTCGATATCTTAAAGCCGCCACCGGTGAAAAGTTCTGAAACATGGCTGCCAGAGGGCTTTGGCATCATGCTTGACGATGTGCTGGCAGGGCTCTACGCCATGCTGGGACTCTGGCTGGTGCGCATGGTCGCGCTGGGCTGAGGCATGCATCAGGCCTGTTTTCCGAGGAGATATTTTTACAGCAGAATCTTCCCCCCAGAACTAACAACACCCGGGGCGCTTTTACTATGCAAAATACTAACAACACACAGGCCTGCGCGCGTTAGCGAATAAAGTACCCCCCTATCCGCCAAACGCCGTCCTCCTCGCGCTGCATGGTCACGGTCTCAACGCCGCGACTTTTTCGGGCAAAGGTGGTGGCAAACTGAAAAACCACATAGACCCCATCAGGGGCGCCAGCCAGGTATTCCGTATACTGGGCATTGGCGCGCTTGCGTTTGACAAGACGCCCCATGGGAGCGCGCACGGCCTTGAGCTGGTGCTCCCAATCCTCCCTGCTGACAGCCAGTTTGAACAAGCGCGTGGTCCTGTCCCAGCTCGCAGCGAATTTCCCGGCATCCACCATTTTCAGCCAGCGCAAGGCTGCTCTTTCCGCCCGTGCAATGGCCCCGGCTTCTGTCTCGGGCTGCCCAAAGGCATCTGGGCCGGACTCATCCTCCCAGGAATCTTCCTCGGTCTGCTCCTGCTGCATGGGTTGTGAGGGCTGCTGTGTGACAGGGGGGGATGTTGGGGAGGGTTGCTCCTGAACCTGCGCAGGAGCTACAGGCGCGTCTTTTGCGACAGGCGCGCCCTTGGTGGCAGGCGCGTCCTTGGTGGCAGGCGCTTGCGTGGTTTCTGGCTGTTCTTTGCCGGCCGGAGCCTCCGTAGCAGCGGGTTCCGACTTTTCAGCGGCGCCAAAGGAGAGCACATCCTCTGCGCTTGGCGCCTTCATGGCCAGAAGACAGTGCGGCATAGCAAAAATAAACAGGGACAATGCCATGAATACGCCTGCAGAAACGAGAAGAATCCTGGACTTGGTGCGCACCATGTGCACTCTCCTGGCTGTTGTTCCACTAATCTGTCTGGGCCCGTTCTTCAGGAAATGTCTTCCGACTCCGGAAGCTGCGCCTTAATCCTGCAAACACCGCATACTTCAGCCGAGGTGGGATAGCCACAGCGGGCGCACTCCACGAGGGTATCTCCCTTCGCAGCCTCCACAGCCTGAAACGCAGCGCGCCCCTGCTTGAGAAAAAGCTCGTAATGGCACAGCTTCTGCCCGGGCATTTGTTCTTCAAGCTCTGCCCAAAGCTCCTTATGCACGCTGAAAGTAGCCCCCTTACTGTAGGGGCAGCCAGAGACATGATAGTCAATGCCCTGTAAAAAACAATAGTTGGCCAGTTCAAACTCGCTGAGACGATACAGGGGTTTGACCTTGCGCACAAATCGGCCGGAAGCCTCCAGTACCGGCCCCTGATCACTCAGATAGGCGCTGTCCCAACGCAGAACATTGGCAAAAAGGCGCGCCACTTCGTCATCGAGATTATGCCCCGTCGCCAGGGCCGTATAGCCGCCTTCCATGGCTCTGCGATTGAAGATGTAACGTTTCATCTTGCCGCAAACCGAACAGATGGGGCGTTTGACGTGTTTGCGCACAAGCGGAATGGCCGCGCCTTCCTTTGCAAGCTCATGCACCTCCAGCTTGTAGCCATGCTTTTCGCAAAAACGCTCCACCGAGGCGCGGGCATGCTCTGAGGAATCGGGAATGCCCAGATCCACATGCAACCCTGTCACGTTGTATCCCAGCCGGTTCAGCATGTGCATCAGCGCCAGGGAATCCTTGCCCCCGGAAAGAGCGGCTAGAATTTTATCGTCTGGTGAAAGCATTTTTTGCGCGTGGATGCCGCGCTCCACCTGGCGCAGGGCAAAAAGGTCGAAACATTCCCCGCAAAAACCTGTATGATGGCTTGGCAAAGCCACTACGGCCGGCTCGCGGCAGCGTTTGCATTTCATTTCAAGAACCTCATTATGGGGGGCGCCCCCCGCTGTATGGAACGGTTGTGCTCCACGCGCCTGCCATAGTTGCAGGAGCGCTGCCCAGCCGTTTCAAACGAATTGGTGTTTGATGTAATCAGACATTTCCGCACTCGCCATTGCATCCGAGGGACGTGCTGCAGAAGCCCTTCGTATCAACGTAAACGCATGTGAGAAAGTGAAATTCTGTTCACCCGGGCAATGCGCCGGAGATCATCCTCTGGAGCCGACCTTGCGGACAACGAGGCTGTCGCCTGCATACAGGGGCAAATCAGGCGTCAAAAGCTTGCCCTCGCGAATGACAAGGGCTCGCGTGGGTTTAAGCTTGAGCTGATTGAGGAGCTGGAGCACCGTGTTCGCTTTGGCAACTTCCACATTCCGGCCATCCGGCTCTATCAATACCTGAACCATGTGCTCCTCAAAGTTGTTGGCGGATCAAGGAGAGAACGCAGTCCATCTCTTCCTGAAGCTGCTTGAAACATTTTTTCACCTCACCGACATCGCCCTTGCCGGCAGTGCTTTCCAGTTCAATGGCGAGTTCCTTGCACTTGGAGGCGCCGATGGCGGCGGCGGAGCCTTTCAGCGAATGCGCCTGCCGCATTACATTGTGCAAATCTCCGGCTTCCACATGTCCAGTGAGTGCTTCCATCTTCACTGGCGCGTCTTCGGAAAATGCGGCGTACAGCTCTTCCAGCAGTTCCCTGTCATCCCCCAGGCGCGCAAGTGTCTGTTCCGTTTCCAAATGTCCGGAGCTATTTGCATCATCAATCATGGCGCACCTTCTTAATCGTAACTTTCTAGCAACTTTATCAAAAAAAGTCTACCATAGTGGAAGGAAACAAAAAGCGGCTTTATCCTCTCCGCCACGTATACCTCAGTATGCTACGATTCGCCAACCCCGCCAGCTTCCAGGCTATGCCTCCCCGACACGATCTTTCAGCTTTACCGCGCTCCATCTTGTCATTTATCCTGGCCTGTACTAATGATATTCAAATCAGGCTTTTTATGATCAAGGGATACATGAAATCCATTTTTTTCCAGGAGCATCGCCGCTCCAGCAGGAAACATAGACAGTGCTAAAGGGAGTACGGACATGGGCAAAAAAATTCTGGTCGTCGACGACGAAAAGCATATCCGCATGCTCTACAAGGAAGAGCTCGAGTCCGAGGGGTACGAAGTCGCCACGTCAGATGGGCAGGAGTCGATACTTGACGTCATAGCGCGTGAAACGCCCGAGGTGGTCGTGCTTGATATCAAACTGGGGCCCAATCTTTCCGGCCTTGACCTGTTGCAAGAAATCAGAAGCAAGGACCAGAGTCTTCCCGTCATTCTGAGCACCGCATACGACAGCTTCCAGCACGATCTCAAGTCGATTGCGGCGGATTATTACGTGGTCAAGTCTGTAGAACTGGATGAGCTGAAGAACAAGGTGGCTCTTGCCATGAGCAAGGCCCAGCAAGGCTGAAGCATGTCTTAGAGCTGTTCTTTAATGACAAAGTAATCCGCAAGCTGCACCAGCTTGAGAACTTTCAGCACCTGCTCGCTGGGGCGCAGCAGAACGAAATCAACGCTTTTTTCACTGCACAGCTTACGCAGCAGCACCAGCATATTGATGCCAATGGTGTTCATGAAAACCAATCCGGAAACGTCCACTGCCAAGACCTGCAGATCCGATCGGTCCAGGGCCTCGACAATCTCCTCTTTCAGGCTCGTGACAAGTTGCAAGCTCGTTTCTCCATGCAAACTGGCTTGCAGCATGCCATTGGAGATTTCCATCGAGTAGCTGTCCTTCACGAACACCTCCATTCCCTTGTTGCAGTGAGCATTCTTTAGCAGTTTTATTGTGCACCCACTGAAAGCCATAGCTAATGCAAGGGGCGTTTCTTCGCAAGTACTGCGCTGGCATACGGCCTGAAAAGGAATTGCCTGTCAGGTTGCTTGCCTCCCGTCCTTGAACGTGATAGCCGCTGTCCATGCCGGAAATCTCCGCCGCCATAGAGCGCATAGCCATTTACCTCGTCCCCCTGCTTCTGGGTGTTACCTGTCACGAGGTTGCCCACGGATACGTTGCCTACTTGTATGGCGACCCCACTGCCAAGGACGCAGGACGCCTGACCCTGAACCCCCTCAAGCACCTGGACGCCACAGGGACGCTGATGTTCATCGTCACGGCCATGATCGGGGCCTTTGTCATCGGCTGGGCCAAGCCCGTACCCGTGAACCCCTATCATTTTCGCAAAAAACGCCAGGGCATGCTGTTTGTTTCCGCGGCAGGCGCCGTGACAAACTTCCTGCTGGCCATACTTTTCGCCCTGGCGCTGCACGGCTTGATACCTTTGCTGCAAAACAACACCAGCCCCATTGCAGCGTATCTGCTTTACCCGCTTGGATTCATCTTCCGTGCAGGCGTGGATGTGAACATCATCCTGGGAGTCTTCAACCTGATCCCCATCCCGCCCCTGGACGGAAGCAAAATCGTGGCTTCCCTGCTGCCCGCCAACCTGGCGCAGCGCTATTTATCGGTAGGGCGGTACGGTCTGCTTATCGTTATCATTCTGCTGGCCACCGGACTGCTTGGCCGTATTCTTCTTCCGGTGGTTTTCGCCATTCGCAACTGGCTGCTGTAATATGTTCAACACGCCTTTCTCATGAGGATATCCACGGAGGAACCATGAGCGCTACGCAACCGCGCATCGTATCCGGCATGCGCCCCACTGGGGCTTTGCACCTTGGCCATTATTTCGGCGTACTGAAAAACTGGGTCGAACTCCAAAAGGAATACGACTGCTTCTTTTTCATTGCCGACTGGCACGCCCTAACCACGGAATACGCCACTCCCCAGCGCATCAAGGGCTTGATCCCCGATCTGGTCAAGGACTGGGTGGCCGCCGGGCTGGACCCTGAAAAGTGCACCATCTTCCAGCAGTCCATGCTGCCCACCCATGCGGAGCTGCACCTGCTGTTTTCCATGTTCACCCCCGTAGGCTGGCTGGAGCGCAACCCCACCTACAAGGACCAGCTGCAGCAGCTCATGGAAAAAGACCTGAACACATACGGCTTTCTTGGGTACCCAGTACTGATGGCCGTGGACATTCTTATTTACCGGCCGCTCTACGTTCCTGTGGGGCACGACCAGCTCCCCCACCTGGAGCTGACCCGTGAGATCGCACGCCGTTTCAACTATCTGTATGGCGAGATTTTCCCTGAACCTCAGGCCAAGCTCACGGAAGCCGCCAAGCTGCCCGGACTGGACGGCCGCAAAATGTCCAAGAGCTACGGCAACTCCATCGGGCTGGGCGAATCCATGGAAAGCATCCGCCCCAAAGTCATGAGTATGCTCACGGACACCAACCGCGTACGCAAAAGCGATCCGGGCAATCCCGACATTTGCAACCTGTTCCCATACCATGAGCTGATGACCGGCGAAGCCGACTGCGCCAAAATCCGCGAGGGCTGCACCAACGCCACATGGGGATGCGTGGACTGCAAGAAACTGCTGCTGGAAACCATGGGCGCTTTTCTCAAGCCCATCCATGAGCGCCGCGCCGCCCTGGACGAGGACCCAAAGCGGTTGCAGGACATCATCGAGCAAGGCACAGAGCGCGCCCGTGAGGAATCCACCAAGACCCTCGATGAGGTCAAAAAACTTCTCAACTTCAACTTCTGAACAACAGGGCAGGAATACTTTTGATACCCGGTTCAGGAGACTTGGCTTTACAGTCTTTATTGAGGTGGTATATTATTACTTCGAGCTGCAAAGACGTGCTTTTTTGCAGCTCGAAGTCGTTGGCAGGGGCAAGCTAACAGATAGAAGCCTGCACCTGCTGCGCAAGCGAAAAGTAAACGTCTGTTATTCGCAAGCATACCACTTACGAGTATTTTCATTCACGATTGCGGCTTGTTGAAGCCGTCCCAAAACAATAATAGTCAGGATGATGATCCGCAAAAGAAGCGCTATACGCAACAAGGCGCCAGAGCCTCCCGTTGTTCATGAGAACATAAACGTAGAGCAGGCCCTGCACGCTTTGAACACATTTCCAAAGGCTTTCATGATCTGGGGCATTATCGGCCTGGATCCGTTGCGACCCAAAGAGATGGAAGACAAGCTGGCACGGGACTTCCCCTACCTGCAATCCTTCCCCTTCCTGAACCGCAACAACTTCAACCAGTATTGCCAACGCTCGCTGAAGGATGTGCTGGTGCACGACACGGTGATTCTTGGCAGTAACGGCTCAAGCAAACAGGCGCCTGTCTGGAAATTGGTTGATCCGACAATCAAGCCCGCGGCCGGATTTCTTTTGCGCCGCTGCGTGGAGCTGGAAGCAAATTGCGAGGACTTTCTTGCAACGGGGCGCAACAGTTGCCCACAGTCCAACCGCAT
Organism: Desulfovibrio biadhensis; assembly: GCF_055388615.1. Lineage (NCBI taxonomy): Bacteria > Pseudomonadati > Thermodesulfobacteriota > Desulfovibrionia > Desulfovibrionales > Desulfovibrionaceae > Desulfovibrio > Desulfovibrio biadhensis. The sequence continues at coordinate 2,129,979 of NZ_AP042477.1, read as the reverse complement.
ACGAATCGCCCTCCTCGACAGACTCAGCCAATTCGTTTCGCAGACGGTGGACAATCTGGCCCTCCATGCTGATGCAGACAGCACCACCACCGACCGCCACCTGGTAAAGATGGCAGCTGCCGGGCTCATAGAATACAAGGTGCCCGAGACTGAAAACGAGGTGCGCAAACGCTCGGTAAAGGGCGCCTACGCCCGTATCACCAAACATGGCCTCGATGTGGCGCGGGAAATACTCAAACCCACCACGTCATTTCTCGGGGGGCAGAAACGCTGGGAGGAAACGATCCTGGAAAACCAGCCCGACCGGGACATCCTCATCCGCGCCATGGATATGTACGCCGCGAGTTTGCCTTCTTCTGGACGGGCGGCCTGAGCGCTCCCCCTGCCTCCAGGGCAGGGGACGGTATCAGGGCGCAATGTGGAAGGCGCGCCCCTGCTCATAGAAGGGAATTTTCTTCTCGATCTCGCCGGCGATCTCGTTCATGCCGGCCTTTCTGGCCGCTGCAGCAGCCTTGCGCGCCAAGTCCAGAGCCTGGTAAGGGCGCCCAGCTTCGGCCAGCGCCACGGCAAGCGTATCAAGCACGCCAGGGTCTGGCCCGGTTATCTGCAAGCTCTGCTGGGCAAGGCGCACGGCCTCCATGCCATCACGCAAATCTTCCTCGGGCGATGCCGCCAACAGCCAGGCAAGGTTGTTCATGGCCTTGTAATTATCCGGTTTGGCCTCCAGACTGAGCCGGTATTGCTTTATGGCGTCTGCCCGGCGCCCCTGCTTGCTGTAGTACACGCCAAGGTTGTAGCGCACATTGTAGTTGGGCACGCCATCGGAAAGCGTCTGCAAGTACAGGGTTTCACTATTTTTCCAGACACCAGCCTGGGTATGTGCGCTCATGGCCAGCACAAGCCCCAGCACGCAGCCGGCAATGATGCCGCCTGTCTGCAGTTTTTTGCTTGGCAAACGCCCTTCCAACTGTTTCCACACAGACAAAACACCCCATGCAAGCGCCCAGAAGAGCCCCATGTGTGGGATGTAGACATAGCGGTCTGCCCACGCCTGACCACCCACCTGTATGATGCCAATGACGGGGGCAAGCGTTCCCAGAAACCAAAGCCACCCCATAAGCGCCCAAGGCGCCTGTCTGCGTTTGAGGACCAACGCCAGCGTCACGGCCGCCAGCAACACGGTTGCGGCAATCCCCTGCCATGTCGGCACAGGCTGGAACGGATGAAAAATCCCAAGCTCTGTGGGCCACAGAGTCTTCCAGAGGTAGATCAAACAGGCGACAGGAGCATTGGCGAAACGTGCAGCAAGGGGCAGTTCATCCAGCGTAGCCATGGCCCCGGCCGCGCCTTGCGCCCACAGGGTCAGAAAAACGCTTGCCCCAGCCAGTAGCAGAAAAGGCGTTTTTTCCAGCAACAAAGCAAAAAAACGTTTGCCGGTGGGGAGTTCCGCCTTGCGATGCAAGGGCCAGTAATCCAGAAGCAAGAGCACAAACGGCGCTGTAACCAGCATGGGTTTGGCAAGCAGTCCCAAGGCCAGAAACACTGCCGCAAGCAGATAGCGCAGCATACCGCCCTTGCGCCCGTATGCTTGCCAGGCCAGCAGCGTCAGCAGGAAAAAAAATGTGCTGAGCACATCCTTGCGCTCAGATATCCAGGCAACGCTTTCCACATGCAGGGGGTGCAACGCAAAAAGCCCCGCCACCAGCAAAGCTCCCCAGCTTTTTTCCGTAGCCGCCTTGATGAGCAGAAACAAAAGCAGCGCGCAAGCCAGGTGCAACAACAGATTTACAGCGTGCATGGCTTTCGGAGATGGCCCGAAAAGGGACACATCCACCATGTGCGAAAGCCATGTCAGCGGGTGGTAGTTTGCGGCGTAGGCACTGCTGAAGGCCCAACCAACGCCCGTGGCTGTCACCCCCTGCAAGACCATCTCGTTCTCATAGACGTAATCGTCGTCATCAAAGTTGATGAAACCGGCCTGCAGGACGGGCGAATAAGCCCACGCCGTTAAAAGCAGCACAGCCAGCATGGCCAGCAAAGGCGCCAGCGTCCCAGAATGGCTCGGGACTGCCGCTGCCTGTTCTGTACGCAGCGGCGCAACATCTGCCGCGCTTTTACCGCCGGACTGCTTGCGCTTTTTTCTGGATTTTCTACCCACAAATCAGCCTTTAGAGGAGTTGCAAATCCCAGTTGAAGGTGCCGGTACGCGACGGTTCCTGCAAATCTATGGGGCGCTTTTCCCGCAGGGTGATGAACAGCGAATATCCAGCATCCGCAAGAGCCTGACGTTTTTCCTTCAAATCCAATGGCCAGCCAGGGAATATCCATTCCGTACGGCCATAACGCCGTACCCAGAAGCTCTCCCGCATGGGACTTGTAAACGGTGTCAACGGCGTGAGCCCTTCCGGCTCCACACGGGAAATGCCCACAGGCAGCTCCCCGCCAATGACAATGCCCAAGGGAAGCGGGCTCTGATGCGGCAGGGAAAGCAAAGCTTCGGCTTCCAGCTCAGGGCTGACCACGGCCATGGAAAACCCCATGGATTGCAGCGTAGAAATCGCCATGGCGTTTGCAACATTGCAAAATGGTCCTGCAATGAGGTCCAGTCCTTCGACATCGGGGAACAAAGCGGCCTGCCAGGGCTGATTGCATACAAAACGGCGTGCTCCATTGGAAACCAACCGTCGTATCTGCTGGCTGGCGGCCTTTTCTTCCTTTGGCCAGATGACTGGCGGCAGCCACCAACAAATACGGGGGTGCATCGTCCGGGACATGGACTCCAAAGCGTTCTCATGCAGCCAGATACCAGTGTCGCCCAGGGCCTTGGCAGCCTTGCCCTTTGGCAGGGCCCGCACCACTATCATGTTTTTGGGCTTGCCCGGCTTGCCATAGCGGGGGGGCATTTTTGGCGTAAATGTAGACGCCCGCGAAATCGCCCCCGGCGTCTGAATGCTCTCCAGTTTGTCCTTCAATGCGTGCAGCCGTTGCACCAACTGCGACTCGCGCCGGTCTATCAAAAAGACGGGCGTGCCTTTTTTGGGAGGCTTTCCCTTGCCCGGCAAATCCAGACGCCCGCCCTTTGGGATTGATTTCCGCACAGGCAGGGTGCGGTGCCAGGGCTCGTCCTCGTGCCCTATGCGCAACAGATCGTTCTTTATCAGCGGCAGCCTGGGCTTGAGCAGAGCCCTGCCCTCTGGCGTAAGGCTTATGCGCCCGGCAAAAAGCCCTGATCCGCTGTCAGGAGCATCCGGCGGCGCCGCATTCACCGGAGAATGGGGGCGCTGGGGCAAAAACGTATAATGTGAAGCGGGGCGCCCCAATGCTTGAGACAAAATGTCCTCGGCAGTCTTGCGGGCCTGCGGGTCGCCGCCTTGATCGCGGAGCAACTTATAGGCGCTGGTGGTGTAATACACATAATGCGGCGTTTTCTTGCGGCCTTCTATTTTCCAGGCCGTGACTTCCGGCACCTGCAGCAGGGACTTTACCAGCACGTCCAGGCTCAAATCCTGGCAGGAGAAGAACCGCGCGCGCTTGCCTTTTTGCTGGTACACACGGCGGCAGGGCTGCACACAGCGGCCCCTGAGCCCGCTTTTCCCCCCCATGTAACTGCTCCACCAGCAACGGCCGGAAACACAGAAGCAAAGCGCCCCGTGGATGAAAACCTCAAGTCCGAAGCCTTTTGCCACAGCCTCTTCCGGACAGGCCGCAGCCATATCTTTAATTTCATCGATGTCCAGCTCCCGGGGCAGCACCACCCGGCTGGCGCCGTGTTTAACGGCCATCCCTATGCCGGCCTGGTGGCTCACATTGGCCAGGGTGGAGAGATGCAACTCTCCTTCGAATCCAGTCTGGCGGGCGAGTTCGAGACAGGCAAGGTCCTGGACGATCAAGGCATGGGGGTGGACATGCTCGTTCAGCCTGTCCATAAGCCGACCGGCGGCATCCAGGTCGCCGGGCTTCATCAAGGAATTGAGTGTGACATATAGCTTGGCATTTTTTTCAGCTGCCAATTCTCTGCAACGCACCAAATCCTTGACGGAAAAGTTTTCGGCCTGCATTCTTGCAGAGAAATGCTTGAGCCCCACGTAGACGGCATCGGCGCCTGCGGCAAGGGCAGCCAGCAGGCAGGTTACATCGCCAGCAGGGGCAAGAATCTCAGGCTTTACCTGTCGGGTCATTGCGTGCATCTCCTTGGCGCTTTTTTCAGGAGCGCGCGAAACATTGGGTTCGCAGTCCTATGCTTGTATTTCAAGCACACGTGCTGCGACCTTTGAGGACACATGGACATTCAACTCTACCGGCCCGTGTGCCAAGACGTCAGCGTATTGGATTGCGCGCCGTTTGGTCAATGCGAGGACTGGCCGGAATTTTATCGTTTGCGCCTCGAACTCCCCTCCTGGGAGACGTGGGTGCCGGGACAATTTGTCATGTTGCGCCCCCATTCCTGGGAAGGCGACTTGACCTGGGGGCGGCCATTTTCCATTTGCACCAGCGATGATGCTGCGCTCGATGTCTTTTTCCAGGTGGTAGGGCGCGGTACGGACCGCATAGCCCAACTGGAGCACGGCGAACGCGTCACCGTCTGGGGGCCGCTTGGCAACGGTTTTGCCGTGGAACCCGGCGCGCCCACCCTGCTTCTGGCAGGGGGCATCGGCATCGCGCCGTTTGTCGGGTACGCCTTGCGCCATCCAAACCCGGAAGACCTGCACATCATTTTTGGTCACCGCCCCCCGGAATCCTGCTATCCATACGCGCAACTCGCCCAGCAGATCAATTCCGAAAGCTTTCGTGAGCAAGGGCCGGAAGACCTGGAAAAATTCATAGAGCTGCTGCGCGAACGCATGCGGCAATACGTGGGCGACGGTCTGGCGCTGGCCTGCGGCCCAACGCCCTTTTTGCGCACCGTGCAGGGGCTTGCCCTGGAGCTCGGCGTACGCACTCAGCTTTGTCTGGAAAATCGCATGGCCTGCGGCGTTGGCGCCTGCATGGGGTGCGTCACCAAGCGTACTGCAAAAACGCCCCAGGATGCAGAACAGGCTGATGCGAAACCGCTGCTTCCCGTTCAGGTCTGTACCGAAGGCCCCATGTTCTGGGCCGACGAAGTGGAGTTGGAGCCATGAACAAAAACGGACTCGCCGTCAAGCTGCCGCGACTGAAACTCAAAAACCCGATCCTGACCGCCTCCGGCACCTTCGGCTATGGTCTGGAATTCGCCCCCTATGGGGACCTGCGCGACCTGGGCGGCATCGTGGTCAAAGGGCTTTCCCTCAAGCCGCGGGCCGGCAATCCCATGCCCCGGGTAGCCGAGACCCACAGCGGGATGCTCAATGCCATTGGCCTGCAAAATATTGGTGTTGAGGCGTTTCTCGAAGAAAAACTGCCCTCGCTGCCCTGGCGCAACACGCCCATCATCGCCAACCTGTATGCCTGCTCTGCCGAGGAATTTGGAGAACTGGCCGCGGCCCTTGCCAACGCCGAAGGCGTGGCGGCCCTGGAAGTGAATATCTCCTGCCCCAATGTGGCGGCGGGGGGCTCGCTTTTTGGTCAGGATACGGCCATGGCCCTGGCAGTGACCAAGGCGGTGCGCAGGAACGCAGGAAAAAAACCCGTCATCGTCAAGCTCAGCCCCAATGTTGCAGACATTACGGAAATAGCCCGCGCCTGTGAAAAGGGCGGCGCGCACATGCTGGCCTGCATCAATACGCTTACGGGCATGGCTGTGGACCTTCAGACCCGCCGCCCCAGGCTGGCCAACGTCGTAGGAGGGCTCTCCGGCCCGGCCATCAAGCCCGTGGCCCTGCGCTGTGTCTACCAGGTCTGCAACGCGGTAAAAATCCCCGTCATTGGTATCGGGGGTATTGCCTCGGCCGAAGACGCGCTGGAATTCATCATGGTTGGCGCGCACGCCGTACAGGTGGGCACAGCCACCTTCAAGCGACCAGACGCCGCATTCAATATCGTGCGCGATCTGCCCGGCATCATGGAGCGTTTGGGCATAGAAAGTCTGGACGAATTGCGCGGCAGCCTGAAGGTCTGAGCACCACCCGGCAGCACCCCACCTGTCTACCCTCCATTTTGGACCAGGTAGTCAGCCACGGCCAGCACGGTGTTCACGTAGCGGTTACTGCGGTTGTAGCGCAGCAGCACTTTGCGCCGCTGTTCAGGGTCGCGCATGTCGCCCTTCCAGCCCATGGCCTGCAAAAAATTGCCAAAACTCATCACGGCGTCTTCCAGGGTAAAGAGGTCCACGTCGCCGTCACTGTCGCCGTCCACGCCATAGGCAACGGCGTTGCTGGGCATGAATTGCCCCAGCCCGATGGCTCCGTAGACCGAGCCCGGAATCGACAACGGGTCCTCCCCGCCGTTTTCCGCGTAGCGGATCAATGCGGTAAGCTCGCCATAGGCCCAGTCGCCGCGTTTGGCCGCGGTTTCCCGCATAAAGGCCACCTCGTCCGCCCCCATTGGCATATCAGAAAGATAAGGGCGCACCACATCGAAATCCGCTGACAAGGCCATGCTGGCCAATGTTGCAAAGGCTTTGCGGCCGCCCAGAAATTCACCCAGCCGTGTCTCCACGGTAAAAATGGCCACCGCCAATTCAGGGGGCACGCCGTAGCGCTGCTGCATGGAAAGCAGCGTGCCATAATGCTGGCGATAGAATTGCAGGCTGGCGGCCAGTTGTTTGGGGGTAAGCACCCCTTTGTACACCCCGGCCGATTCCGGCGAGGACGCAATAGGGGTGAAATCCGCCGGCGGTACGGGCCACTGGGATTTCGGGCGGGCCAAATCACTCTCCAGACTCGCCAACAGACTGTCATCAGCCTCGCCAGTAAGCGGCTTTCCCTTGGCCTGCTCGTAGGCCTCAATGGCCAAACGGGTACGCTTGCCGGAAAGACCATCCACCGGTCCGGGATCAAAGCCCATGGTGTCCAGCGCCTGCTGTATCTTGCGTGTGCGCGCCCTGTTGAAATGCAGCCGCAACAATTCCTTCAGTTTCGTACGCATGGGGCTGGGATCATACTGCAGCGCGGGGCGGGAAAACAGCGCCACCATTTCGTTCTTGTCAAACCCCTGGGCAATGAGCTTGCGCACCAGGGGCTGCCACATGCCCACCGAATCGGGCAGCGGCTCTTGCGCAACCGGCGGCGCGGGTCGCGGCGGTACGACAACAGGCTCCTTGCCTGCACACCCCGCAAGCAGCAGGGCAACCAGCATGCAGCCAAGCAGACAAATATGGTGAGTCGGGGCGAATGCCCGCTTGTGCGCAACCGCAGTCATAAATCCCTCGTAATGCTTATTTCGTCTGTCGTTTCTATGATTGTCGGATTGTACTACTGGCAATGGGTTCAGGTAAAAGACGCCCAGCCAGCAAGATGCATCATGCCGCCCTTGCTGCATCCTGGCGCTTCTTTTCCACTCTGAAAGCAACAAATGACAGGCACAGGGAGACGAACCCCAATGCGGCAACCACATAAAAGGCGTTTGAAAAGGCCTCCACCAAAGCTTCCTTTGGCGCGATGGAGAATTCAGTGCGCTCAGGCAGCTTGGCATGGGCCAGAACCACAGCCGTAAAAATGGCGCCTTGCAAAGGAATGCCCGTGGTCTGCCCCACCGTGCGGGAGTAATTCATCAGACCGGAGACAACACCCAGTCTATGACGGGGCGCCTGCCCCATGATTGCGCTGTTGTTAGGCGCCTGGAAAAATCCCAAACCCAGGCCCATGGGCAGGGCCCGCAGCACATATTCCCAGCCTGTAGAGTCCACCCCCATGCCGCTGATGCACAACGCGCCGATAATAAACAGTGTCAGCCCCACCGGAGCCACGGTGCGCCCCCCAAACTTGTCTGCAAGTTTGCCGGCAAGGGGAGAGACCAGCCCCATGCAGGCGGGCACCACCACCATCATCAGCCCAATCATTTCAGGGGCGTACCCCAGCACCAATTCAAAGAAGAAAGGAAGAATATACACGCACCCCATGCCGATGAAAACCAGGCTGCTCATCAGCAGGTTCAGGCTCAAAAGCGGATTCTTGAACAGCGACATCTCAAGCATGGGGTGGTCCGACCGATTCTGCCACCAGATGAAAAAAACGGTTCCAATCAGCCCAGCGGCAAGAAGCGCCAGAACGTAGTTTTTTTCAAAGCCGAAATCCTGCCCCATGGTCATGCCAAGGGCGTAGCAACCCAGGGCCACAAAAATGATTATCGCGCCGGGAACATCAAAACGCTCCCGCTTTTCTGGCAGGGGGGACTCGGGCACATTCCGTGTCACCACCCACCAGGCGATGATACCCACCGGGACGTTTATGAGGAAAATGGAGCGCCAGCCCACCAAACCGACCAGAATGCCGCCTAAGGAAGGGCCAGCGGTCAGCCCCAGGGAGACAGTGCCCCCTACCCAGCCCATGGCCTGCCCCAGCTCGCTGGGAGAAACCACTTCTGCAATGATGGCCGCGCCCAGAGCCTGGGTCATGACGGCGCCCACCCCTTGCAACGCGCGGAACCCGATGAGCCACCCCACGGTGGGCGCAAGGCCACACAGTAGCGAAGCAACGGTGAAAAGCACCAGCCCGAAAAGAAAAAGTCGCTTTTTGCCCAGCATGTCTCCCAGGCGTGAAACTGAGAGCATCAGGCTGGTAATGACCAGCAGATAGCTGATCATTATCCATTGAATCATGGCGAAATTGGTGTCGAGCTGTTTCACCATGCTCGGCAGGGCAACGTTGACGATGCTCACGTCCAACGTGCTCATAAGGATGGTCAGGTTGACCCCGATGAGGGCCAGAACCTTTTGCCTGGGAGTCATGGGAGGCGCTTCATTCATCATAATTACTTGCCCAGCGCTATCAATCGATGCGCCGCAGCAGCATGATGCCGTCCTTGGGGAAATGGGCGCGTCCAAAGACCGTATCCACCATGCCTGCTTCTGCCGGGACGCGGAAAAGCACTTCCCAGGAAGGGCCGAGCAAGTCGATGATCTTGTCATCCAGGGCATCGCCACCGTGCGTGCCGATATGCATGACATCTATGCGTTTTTCAGCCAGGGCTTTTTTTGCGCCTTCCAGAACCTCGAACTCCATACCCTGCACATCCATGTGGATGAGGTGCAGGTGTTCGAAACCGTAGCGCTCCATAAGGGTATCAACGGAATAACAGGGCACGACAATATTGCCCTTGTCTTTGTCCACGCCCTGTCCGTAGCTTTCATCCGGGGCCTTGAGCGCACGAAAGCGGCAAATGCCGTCTTCTCGGGCTGCTGCGCCATGCACTGCCACACCGTTTATGTTCTGCCGCACAAAATGCTCGCTGGTCCAGGAGAAGTGGCTGGGTTCGCCTTCCAGGGCCAGGCAGCGACAGCTTTTTGCCTTGACGGGTATGAGCTTGTGGTCCAGCAGACCGGCCGTTGCCAGACACCAGTCGCCGCGCCCTGCGCCCAGTTCGAACATATTCACTTGCTCGGCGTCTATCAGGGAAAGCGCGTTGCAAAAAACCTGAATCTCGACATCGCGCTCAGTCAGCGCGCCCTTTTCTCCGGCCTGGCCGTCTTCCTGCTTGTCCAGTTCGCGCTTTTGGTCGCTTTTCACCTTGCGCATCTGGTGATACCCGTGCCAATAGCGAATCCAGCCCTCTGGGGCCGGCGGCGCCGTTTCCGGCGTAGTGATTGTGAACGTCTCAAGTTGCATGGATTTTCGTTCCTGTAGGCTGAAAACATAGTTGATAGGTGGCAGATTGCAAGGCGCCCCCTGCCTTCGGCGAGTGCGAACCTATCAGAACCGACGCGGATGGCAAGTGTCCTGGGTATCTGCGCGCGCCCGGGGTAACCGCCCCTTGCTTTTCGAACAGGCGTAGCTATGATATGCAGCATCGTTATTTTGGAGTCAAAGCGAATAAGCCATGAGCCAGAACACAAACTACATGATGTGGAACATGACGCGGCAGTGCAACTACCGCTGCAGTTATTGTTACTACCCGCATACGCCGCCCCCTGTACACGAGGCCTTTCCTGCCCGGGATCTGCTGCATTTTCTCGATGGCACTGAGCGCCAGTGGCTCGTGGGCATGACCGGGGGGGAGCCCATGCTCTACCCGGGGTTCGTGGACTTGTGCCGCCAACTGACGCAGAACCACCGCATCAGTATTGACACCAATCTCAGCCTGCCCCGCCAGGTGCGCGATTTTGTTGAGAAGGTGGACCCTGCCCGCGTAGAGGAGTTCTATGTTTCCCTGCACATTCAGGAACGCGAACGCAACAAAGGCGTGAACAGCTTTATTGAAAGCGCCAAATTGCTACAAGCCGCCGGGCACACCGTTATTGTGAACTATGTTCTGCACCCCGATCTGGTGTCCCGCTTTCCCAAAGACAGGGCCTTTTTCAGCGATCACGGCATCAATTTGCGACCGCGCCCTTTCAAAGGCAGCTTCAACGACAAGAAATACCCTGACGCATACGGCCCAGAAGCCCGGGAAATGCTCTCCCTGCACCCCGGCGCAGGCACCAAGATGGTGTACGATTTTTACGGTCTGCCCTGCGAAGGCGGACGCAGCTTCATACGCATGGAGCCTGACGGCACCGTATTCCGTTGCTCTGGCGAAAAGACCATAATGGGCAATGTGCATACGGGCGTGACCCTGTACGACCGTGCAGAGCCCTGCCGCGTGAGGCGCTGCCCGTGCCGCGGTGCAGATCACGTACTGCTGACCGATGCACAGCAGGCCTTTTTACGCGGCCTGCAGATGAATCTTCTCGGCAAGCTGGATGAAGCGCACAAGGCCTACGATCAGGCGATAGACCTGGATCCCATGATTGCAGCAGCGCACAACAATACCGGTGTGCTTTTATGGAATTCGAAGCACCACGACCAAGCCCTGCGCGCCTTTGCCAAGGCAAGTGCGCAACAACCTGGCGAACCGCTGTTCATTTGCAATACGGCCCTTGCCCTGGCAGCCCAGGGTAAAAAGGACGAAGCCTGCCAAACCTGCCGCAACTATTTGGCAAGCTTCCAGGATTCCAGTGTTTCTGAGCTATGTGAAAGTTTGCAGAGAACCCTGGGCAGCAATGGAACAGCCCTGAATGCCCCGCGGTTATGCATGCGCGTGCACCCGGCCGACTAGCTCCCGTTTTTTATGGCCTCTGGACATTAGGGCGCAAACCGAATAACGAGGATGCCCTGCCGCATACAGCAGCTTGCATGAAGCAGAAACACCTTTTTGATGTGACACGGCAACCAATGGCCCTGACGTAATAATGTCCAATTTTTTTGTAAAAGCCCAGGCGACTTCAAGCCACACCCCCATTCGCCCAGAGCGCAGCAGATGCCCCAAACGTTCAACATCCTAATGTATTCACACGACACCTATGGTCTGGGGCACATCCGTCGCACCATGGCCATAGCGCGGCATCTTAACGGATCCGGGGTAAACATCCTTATCCTGACGGGTTCGCCCATTGCTGGTCGTTTTCAGATTCCCGAAGGCATCGACTTTGTCCGCGTGCCTGGCATGATCAAGCGCTCCAATACGGTTTACGTGCCCCACAGCATAAACATAGACGCGCACCACGCCCTGCACATCCGGCAGAGCATCATCCAGGCCACTGCACGGGCCTTTGATCCCAAGCTCTTCATTGTGGACAAGGTGCCCCTGGGGCTCAAGGGCGAGCTGGAGCCCACGCTGCAGTGGTTCAAACAGGAGCGGCCAGAAGCCAAAATAGTGCTTGGCCTGCGCGATATTCTGGACGATCCGGAAAGCACCCGTCGCGAATGGGAGCACAAAAATTTCGCCAGCGTTCTGGAAGAGCTGTATTCTGAAATCTGGATTTACGGGAACAAGGACTTTTTTGATCCCGTAAAGGAATACGCCATCCCCGAATCCCTGAACCGAAAAATCGTCTACACCGGCTATATTCCCAGGCCTGTACCCCCGCAAAAATATTTCGACAAAGGCAAGGGGCGCAAAAAACTTGTTGTTGTCACCACCGGCGGCGGGGGCGATGGTTATCCCGTGCTGGATAATTTTTTGAAGATGCTGGAGCAAAACGGCAAGGCCCCCTATCGTTCCCTGGTTATCACCGGCCCCTTTATCCCCAGGGACCAGTTGGATGAACTGGTGGAGCGCGCCAAGGCCGTAAACGTGCCTCTGGTGGCGTTTGTGAAAAAGATCGAGCGCAAGCTGGCCGAAGCCGACCTCATCGTGAGCATGGGTGGTTACAATACGGTCTGCGAAATTTTATCCTTGCGCAAATCTTCGCTCATCATCCCCCGGGAAACCCCCAGGCTGGAACAGCGCATCCGTGCAGAAATCCTGAAAAAACGCGGTCTGACTGAATTTCTGCCCTGGGACGAGCTCTCCCCTGAAGGGCTTTATGAAAAGGTGAACACCCTGCTCTCCAATTCCGAGGAACAAAAAAAGACCATCGAGTCCTTTTCCATGTGCGGACTCGACGTCATGCGCTCCAGGCTGGAAGCCTTCCGTAGAGAGGCATCGTGAGCACCCCCCGCCCTAGCACACCTGACGGCCAGGGTGTTCTGGGCATGGTCCTGAAGGGCTACCCCCGGCTTTCTGAAACCTTCATTTCCAACGAGATTCGGCTGCTGGAAGAAGAAGGCTTCCGCATCGCCATCATTTCCATGCGGCCTCCGCGAGAAAGCATCCAGCATGCTTCAGTGGCGTCCATCAAAGCGAAAGTGGTTTATCTGCCGGAATATCTGCTGCCCGGCCTGCCTGCCTTTTTGCGCACAAACCTGGCATGGTTCGTCCGCCACCCTTTGCGCTACATGAAAGGGGTGGCCCTGCTTTTGCGGCGCTTTCCTGATGCGCCCAAAAAGCACACCTGGCTCAAACATTTTCTACAGGCAGGCTATCTGCTGCACGAAACGCGCAACGATCCGCCAATCACCCATTTCCATGCCCACTTTGCGCACACGCCCTCTTCCGTGGCGTTGTATGCGGCAGTGCTTTCCGGCACGGACTTCAGCTTTACGGCCCATGCAAAGGACATTTACACCCAAAAGCCCGGACCTGTGCGCTTGAAGCTGGCCCTGGCCAGGTTTTGCGTCACCTGCACACGCTACAATCAGCGCTATTTGCGCTCCCTGTTGCCTCCCGGCTCCGACATGGACGTGCACTGCGTGTACCATGGCATCGACCTTTCGCTGTTTTCCCCGGCGGATCGCAGCATGGAAGCAGCCCCCCCGTATTCATTACTCACGGTGGCGCGGTTTGTGGAAAAAAAAGGGCTTTTCCGAATCCTGGACGCCCTTGCCTTGCTGGACCAGCAAGGAGTGGACTTTACATGGACGCTCATCGGCAGCGGCGACCTGCACGACAAGCTGCTGGCCCGGATAGAGGAATTGGGTCTTGGCGAGCGAGTCCAGTTTACCGGCGCCATTCCCCACGAGGAAGTGCTGGAGCATTATCGCAAGGCGCACTGCTTTGTGCTGGGATGCAAGGTTGCTGCAGACGGCGACCGCGACGGTATCCCCAACGTACTGGCGGAAGCCATGGCCATGGGCGTGCCTGCGGTGGCTACGGATGTTTCCGGCATACCCGAACTGTTGGAGCACGAGCGCACGGGCCTGATCGTACCGGATGCGGCCTTGCAGGAAGGCGCAGCGCCACTGGCTGCAGCGCTCGCACGCGTGCTGACGGACACAGAGCTGCGTGAGCGCACCATTCCCGCGGCCCTGGAGCGCGTGCAGAAAATTTTCGACAATAAGCGCCTCATCCGGGACCTGGCCCAGATTTATAAGGAACACGGCCTGGGCCCGCAGGAGTAAGCGACATGCGCATCGCGTTCTGCACGCCTTTCAAGCCTCTGGACCACCCCCGTCCTTCCGGGGATGTGATGATTGCGCGCAGCATCCACGATTTTCTGGCCCGGCGCGGCCACACCATGCTCTCCCCCCCGCATTTTGAGACCACCTGGTTTTTCTGGCGCCCCCGTCGGTGGCCGGCGCTGCTGCGCGCCATCCTGAATACCCGAACTTTTTTGCGCAATGAGCGCCCGGATTTGTGGTTTACCTATCACTCCTATGACAAGGCGCCTGACGTGCTTGGCCCATGGTTGGGGGCCAAACGCGCCGCCTATGCACTTTATTCCGGCGCTTACGCACCAGTCCGGGGGCGTAAATTGCGCTTTCGCCCCGGCTTTTATTTGAACCGCAAGGTACTCCACGACGCGGGACATATTTTCATCAAAGAAATATGGGACCTGAAAGACGTCAACAGCCTGGTCGGGCCGGAAAAGACCAGCTATGTGCCTCCCTGCCTGGTCACAGAGGATTTCGTGCATGATGCAGCGGCGCGTCAATCTTTGCGTCAGGAATGGCAGGTGGGCGATCATCCAGTGGTGCTGAGCGTGGCAGTGTTTCGCCCCGGCGTGAAAACGGAAGGGTTGAGCCAAGTCATCAAGGCCTGTGGTCGTCTGGTACGGCAAGGGGGGCCCTTTGCCGACCTGGAACTGGTCATCGGCGGCGACGGCCCGGGACGCCGCGATTTGCAGGAGCTTGCCCGCAAGGAAATGCCCAAGCCTGTGCGCTTTCTGGGCATGGTGGACCGCAAAGAACTGCCCAAATTTTACAGCGCCGCCGACATCTTCGCCTTTCCCGGCATCAACGAAGCCGTGGGCATGGTGTATCTGGAGGCCCAATCATGCGGCCTGCCTGTGGTGGCCTGGGACCATTTCGGGGGCAAGATCTGCGTATCCCACGGGTACAGCGGTCTGGTGACACCCAGCTTTGACGAAGAAGCCTTTGCCGCAGCTATTGGCAAGCTGGTTACCGACAAGGATTTCCGTAAACAACTCGCGGAGCAGGCACAGCTCCATGTGCGGGAAAAGCACGACCTGGAAAAGAATTTCAGCGCCATGGAAGCAATCCTGGAAAATCTTGTTCAGGATGCGCGACGCTCCGGCAAACTTCCTGAGGTGCATGTATGACGGCGACCCTCTTCGGCATGCTGCGCCACGGCGAAACAGAATGGAACCGCGCAAAACGCATCCAGGGGCAAAGCGAATCCCCCCTTACGGAAAAAGGGCGCAACGACGCCATGGGCTGGGGGCAAGCCCTTGCGGCATGGGGGTTCACCCGCATCGTTGCAAGCGACCTGGAGCGCGCAGTGGAAACCGCCACCTGCTGCAACCAGGCGCTCCACTTGCCCCTTGAGCAGGACCACCGTCTGCGCGAACAAGACTGGGGGCGCTGGGTCGGCATGCTCATCCGTGATATCCGCAGCAAGTACCCGGTGAACCTGGCAGACCAGGAACGCAAGGGCTGGGACTTTACCCCACCAGAAGGCGAAAACAGGCGGCAGGTGCTGGCCCGCACCCTGGAGTGCATTGCCGCGTTGGCGCGCACCTATCCCGGGGAGCGCATACTGCTCGTCAGCCACAAGGGCGTTCTGCGCACCATGGCCCACCACCTGCTGCACAGCGACTACACGCCGGAAAGCCTGGGTGGCGTGGACCCTGTTGCCCGTGGTAAGCTCTTGCTGCTGACCTGCACTGATGCAGACACGGAAAACGGGCTTTCACTCCTTGCATCGGCCCACCCCTTGGAGAAGCCAATCTGATGCGCGTCCTTGTTTATTGCCAACACGTTCTCGGCATGGGGCACTTGTACCGCAGCCTTGAAATCGTGCGGGCATTCGCTGCATCGCAAACCGGTGGCGGACATGACGTCGTTTTTGTCACCGGGGGGCCCGAGGCTCCAGTGTCCCTGCCCCCCGGCGTCAGGCACGAGCAATTGCCGGGCCTGCGCATGGACGAACAATTTTCGCAACTCCTTCCCGTCACGCCACCTCCGGATATTGCTCCAGAAGAAGCCCTGGAAAGCATCAAGAAAGAAAGACGGGCGCGCCTGCTGGAAATAGTGCAGGAATGCCGCCCCCATGTTTTTCTGGTGGAGCTGTATCCCTTTGGCCGGCGGCAATTTGGCTTTGAGCTGCTCCCTGCTCTGGAGCTGGCGCATTCCGGCAGACTGGGCCCCTGCCGTACGGTCTGCAGCGTGCGCGACATCCTGGTGGAAAAAAAGGACCAGGCAAAATACGAACGCAGGGTGCTCGCCCCTTTGAATAAACATTTCGATCTGGTCTTGGTGCACAGCGACCCGGAAGCCATCAGTCTGGAGCGCACCTTTTCCAGAATGGCGGACGTGCGCCCCGCCATTACGTACACGGGGTATGTGGCCCAGCAACCCGGAGCAGCCTCCGGCGCCGCCCTGCGCGCCGAATTGGGCATGCAGGATGACGAGTACCTTGTCGTGGCCAGCGCTGGCAGCGGCAGTGTGGGGGGGGAGCTGCTTGAAGCAGTCATACGCGCTTCTTCCCACCTTGCAGAGGCTCTGCCACACCGTCTTGCCGTTTTCAGCGGCCCGCTCATGGATGCTACCGTTTTTACCCGCCTGCAAAGCCTTGCAAAGCAGCAGCCGCATGTGCGATTGCGCCGACACTCCAAGCGTTTTCCCGCCTGGTTGGACGCAGCCTCCCTTTCCGTAAGCATGGGAGGGTACAACACTGTCCTGGCCCTGGCCGCCGCCAACAGATACGGGCTTGTCCTGCCCTTTGCGCAAAACCGCGAGCAGCGCATGCGCGCCGAACTCTTGCAGCAGCGTGGCCTGCTGGGTGTGCTTGCCCCAGAAGACCTGGAGCCGGAGCGCCTTGCCGGACGCATGCGCCAGGCGCTGCTCGCCCCTCCTGAAAGAAGCGCCAAGCTGGACATCAAGGGCGCGCAAAAAACCGTTGCCTGTCTGGAACACCTGCAGTCCCGCCCCATACGGCGGGGGGCGGTGAAGCGCACCCCCTGCCAGCCATGGCTGGACCATACTGCTGCAGAAGAATCATTTTTCGAGCATTTGCAGGATCTGTGCGCCAGGTATAAG
The DNA here is from genome assembly GCF_055388615.1 of Desulfovibrio biadhensis. Lineage (NCBI taxonomy): Bacteria > Pseudomonadati > Thermodesulfobacteriota > Desulfovibrionia > Desulfovibrionales > Desulfovibrionaceae > Desulfovibrio > Desulfovibrio biadhensis. Next base: position 2,113,105 of record NZ_AP042477.1, on the reverse strand, counting down.
ACCGCGCAAGTATTTTTCCGTGCGGATGATGTTGCCATCCCAGGAAAATCCGGAGGCGCTCTGGAGCAACTCTTGTCCATTTTCCTGCGGCATGAGACCCCGCTCTGGCCCGCGGTGGTGCCTGCGTGGCTCACAGAAGCACACTGGCGCACACTTCAGAAAATTTCGCGCAGCGCTCCACTTTTTTGCTGGCATCAACACGGGTGGCGGCACGCCGGGCATGAAATATGCGGCAAGAATAGTGAATTCGGCTCCGGCCGCGCCCTTGCCTTGAAAAAACAAGATCTCATCAAGGGGCGTGATCGGCTGGCGCAGATCATGGGCAGGGAAGTGACCCCCTGCTTTACCCCGCCGTGGAACCGCATGAGCAGCGACGCCCTGGCCCTGCTGCCTGAAATTGGGCTACAGGCCATATCCGGAGATGCAAAGCTCTGCGCACAGGCCGCAGCCTTGTCGGACCTGCTCTCCCTGCCTGTGCACCTTGACCTGCACACCCGCAAAGAGGGCGCAGCCACCCAGGCGTGGCGCGGCATGCTTGCGGATATCGAAACCGGCCTTGCAACAGGACGCCTGGGGGTTATGCTGCACCACCAGCGCATGAACAAATCGGCCTGTGACACGCTTGACAGGATACTGTCCGTCTTGCAACGCTGTAGCATCCAGGCTGTTGGCCGGGAAATCCTCTGACTGGAATACTCATGGATTTCTCCACCATTCTCCTCCTTGCCGTCGCCCTGGCCATGGACGCTTTTGCCGTCTCCATCGCCACCGGTGTCTGCCTGCGCAACGTCACCACACGCCAGACATTTCGGCTGGCCTGGCATTTTGGGCTGTTTCAGGCTGCCATGCCTGTGTTGGGGTGGTTACTGGGGCTTTCCGTCCGGTCTTTCATGGAAAACTGGGCACATTGGGTCGCCTTTGGTCTGCTTCTCTTCATTGGCGGGCGCATGCTCTGGGAATCCTTTCAGAATGAGGAAAGCCGCGACCGCTGCGACCCCACCACGGGGATGAACCTGGTGATGCTCAGCGTGGCCACAAGCATTGATGCCCTTGCTGTTGGGCTTTCACTATCCTTGTTAGGGCAGAGTATCTGGTTTCCCGCCCTTATCATTGGCGTCGTCTGCATTCTGTTCACGGCTGGAGGTTTGCATATCGGCGCCGTATTCACCCGCTCCTCCAGGCTGTCGAAAATCGCGGAGCGCCTCGGGGGGGGCGTCCTGATCTTGATTGGCCTTAACATCCTGCGCACGGCGGGCGTCTTTTCCTGATGCGCTCCATTGCGCAAAGAAACGCGCCCGACACTTGCTAGGGCTCTGCGAGTCGTTTATTACATGGAGCAGATTGCATTGAACAATTTGCATCCAAACTGGCATGCGCTTTCACCAGCCCATTGCAGGCTATCCATTCAGCACTTCAAACCCGACAGGTACGCCATGAAAAAGCTCGTAATCACCTTTGTTTTGGCTGTGGCCCTGCCCCTGGCAATACTGGCCCCGGCTATGGCCATGGACCTTAGCGAAGGCTTCATCGGCCAGAAATGGGGAATGCCCCTGACCGAGGCCGACGGCTTCAAGAAGCTGCGCACTACGGGCATCATCGACTATTACAAGAACGAGAAGATTACCTACAAGTTTTCTGAGACAGAAACGGCAGACGTTGTCTTTGGTGGCATTCAGGACCAACTGTTCGCGATATTCATCAAGTTGCAGAACGAAAAACAGTACTCCCGCATGAAAGACTACCTGCTGAGCAAATTCGGCATGGCCAAGGTGAAGGACCAGGTGGACTTCCAGGAACACACCTGGGTGCTTTACAATAATAAAGTCCGGGTAAAGCTGAAAAAAGCCACCAACGGTGAAAGCATGAAGCTGGCGATATACTACCTGCCCCTTTCCCGACCAGATGTGCCTGTCTTCAATAAGAGTTTGGACGATTCTCCGTCAGCAGGCTTTAACCAGGGGCCTATGCCGCCCTCCGCAATTCCCCTGCTGTCGTTCTAGCCATACAATCCATATCCTGCTTTTCAAAAGGCGTCGCTCCTGCTTCTGGAGCAACGCCTTTTTTTCTAATCATTATTGCAAGGACAAAAGGCTTTAAAACAAACCTTTATTAATATTGTGTAAAAGATTTTAACGTGACAATGCCGCAGGACAATGCCAATATTGCTCCACAGTACAAATCTATAAAACAGAACAGCACAAATAGAACTAAACGCGTACTTTTTATGCTGGAAATCGTATATGAAAACGACACCCTACTTCCAAAATTTCAACCGGCTCAGTTCTCAAATACTATTGCGAGTCAGCTTTTTTGGCGCCGTTATTGTCTTTATCGCCACCATATTGAGCTACTATAATGTTTACTCGAACAGCAAAGAAAAAAACATACAGTATCTCCAACAATACATGCAGGTACGCAGCAGGCACGAAAACAAAGTGTTTTCTGAAACAACAAAACGCCTTGATTTCTTTCGTGACGCGTTCATGGACCTCTATTTGTCAGATATAGATTTTACCAAAGATGATTTTTGGCGCTTGTATGAAGTTGACAAGGATGGCGCCATTAGGATGAAAAAGCGTTTTTTCGATGGGCATACAGACCAAAACCTTGGCAAACAATGGGGCGTCACCTCATTTATTGGCAACAACCAGTCCGTTGCATCGCCTGATTTTCAGCGTCGCCTGCTTATTTCCTACATTCTGGTGAACCGTTACGGTCCGGCATGGTGGCCGGAAGGGGGGCTGCATGTCAGCTTTCCTGAAAACGCTATCACGGTCTTTTCCCCGGTTTCCCCTTGGGGGCTGGAAGCCAGACCAGACCTCCCCATGAACGAGTTGGGCACCATCAAGGCCACCTTGCAATCTACAAACCCGGACCGAACCCCTGTCTGGACGAGCTTGTATTACGACGAGACCGCTGAGCAATGGACTATTACCTATGAATTGCCTGTGGACTACAAAGGGCGCCACCTCTGCAACCCGAGCATGGATGTCTCCCTCAAGGAAATCATGGACAGGCTGGTATCCGAACATCCTGCCGGCGCATACAATTTCATAATGAGCAGCAATGGCGATCTTATTGCCTCCCCCCGCGCACTTAGCGAAGAGCAAAAATGGAAGGGGATGCTCTCGCGGGACAAGATAGAGGAGCCTGATATACTCCGCATGTATTCCATGCTGCACGGTGCAGTGACGCGGCAGGAAAAGGATATTTACGTCATTGATGATACAGAGGGAGACAGCTACTTTCTTTCATTCCACATACCTGGCCCCGACTGGTGGTTTGTGATGGTCTATCCCAAAAGCATTGTTTTCGCAGAGGCGCATCAGGCCTCAAGAATCGTGCTCCTGCTCGGATTGTTACTTTTCGTCATGTATTACCTCGTCATCTACCTGGTGATAAACAGGCAGGTACGCGCCCCTTTACAGCGCATGCTCAAGGCCGTTTCCCTTGTGGCGCGCAACAGACATGAGGAACTGGTGGAGAATCCCGAGCTCTTGCCGGTAAAGAGCAAGAATGAAATTGGCCAACTGGCCAGAGCGTTCCTGGACATGTCCCGCCATGTTCACGAAGTGAACCAGAGCCTTGAAAACAGGGTGGAAAGCAGAACCAGAGAGCTGGAGCAGGCCAATGCGCAGTTGCGAAACCTGAGCCTCTTAGACGGCCTGACAGGGATTCACAACCGCCGATCATTTGACCGCGATATCGCGATCGTCTTCAACCAGGCCAAACAAGGGGTTGAATTCTTTTCACTCATGCTGATCGACCTGGACAAATTCAAGCACTACAATGATAAATACGGGCATACGGCAGGCGACAGGGCGCTGCAAAACATCTCAAAACAAATTGCACGCACCATCCGCAACGAGGACCGCGTATACCGTTACGGCGGGGAAGAACTTGCGGTCATTTTCAACAGTGCCGACAAGGACACGGCCCAGCGACTCGGGCAACGTATTCAGGACGCCATAAGAAAGCTCGCCATGCCGCACATTCACAGCGCGCACGAGGTAGTCACCATCAGCGCCGGCATCACGTCATTCAGCAACGAATATGATAGCTATATCGAGATGATAAATGCGGTCGACGCCCTTTTGTACGAAGCGAAATCACGTGGCGGCAACACCCTGGTGACAGACACACCCGATACCGAGTGATATCCCCCCAAAGCCCCCTTTCCCCTCGCGCTGCCGTCTACAAAGTAGCTGTGCCTGCTTTATTCCGTAACGACGAATCCCCGAAAAACGCGCGGCAATTCTCAAACGACAGGTTGTTGACGGTATTCTCAAACATGGCAGCTCCAAAAACAAGGCGGCCGCCTTGCCACAGCAAGACGGCCGCCTTAACGACTAAAATTAAGCCGGATTCAGCTTAGGGATGGCAAACAGAGCCCTTGCAGCTGGTCAGCTTTTTCTTCAGTTCCTTGTCCTTGCCGGCCTTTTCGCGGTGGCAGGAAACGCAAGTGGGGATGGTTTTGTGCTTGCCATGCATGGCTTTGTAGTAGTTCTTTTCAGTCTTGTCTTTCTTGTCGAAAGCATCGTGGCAGCCTTCAGAAGAGCAGGCCTTGATGTTGGCAAGATCACCCCCGGACTTGTGGTGGCAGAACTCACAGTCTTCGGCTTGGTGGGTGGAGTGGTTGAACACTACGGGGTTAGAGGTTTTTTCCATCTTGATGCCGTCAGCGGGAGCGTCGACGGCGTACAGGTTGGGCAGCGCAAACGCACACACGATGGCGGCTGCGACCAGGCAGGTAAACAGTTTCTTCATTTCCAGTCTCCTCCTCAAGAATACTGATTGAAATGTGAAAAAAGACACTTACATTGGACCATATACACGGAAAAAGTCAAGGGGCAATACTTTCCCCCGACTTACCCTTGTTGATGCAAGCGCTGGGCCGTAATGCACCCCTTGCCTTGGACGTTCAGCATCCCGTCCGCAAAATCTCACGTATGGACATCAGTTCCTGCCGGATCATGTCCAGCAGGTCGTCCTGCGGGGTATGGCTGGCCAGCTCTTTGCGCGCCCCGTCTATTGTCAGGCCCCGCTCATGCAGCAGGTGCTGGATGGAGCGCAGCAGCTCCACATCCTTTTCGGAGTAGAGGCGTTGCCCCTTGTCCGTGCGAGAAGGCTTGAGCTGCGGAAATTCGGTCTCCCAAAAGCGCAGCACATAGCTCTTAAGCTGCAATATTTTCGCCACTTCCCCTATGCGATAGGTCTTGCCCTCCTCCATGACGGTCTCCTTTACGGGGCCCGCAGACAACAATGTATCTGCCAACCGCATTCTCCGCCGACTGGTGTGTAAGTCCCCTTACATGCGTAACGGCAATGCCTGTAAAAGCGATTCTGACATTTTTTTCATTTCCTTGTCCACGTCTTTATCCGTAAGTGTGCGGTTTGCGTGGCGGAAAGTTATACGAAAAGTCAGACGGCGCTCGTCGTCAAAGCGTTCCTCCCCGGCAGCGGCCTGTTCCGGCACAAAAACATCCACCAGCCGGACGCGTTCCAGCAGGGTCAATTTCATGCCTTCCACGTGTTCTATAACGCGCCCAACCTGCAAGGCCCCCGGAGCGGCCAGCGTGATGTCGCGCCAGGAAGAAGGGAATTTCGGCAGTTCGCAGAACTGAATACTGGTTTTCTCATACATCTCTTTGAGCACATCCAGATCCAGCTCGGCCATCCACACGGCCTTGCGTGCGTGGTGAGCATCCGCAATGGCGGGGTCCACGCGCCCGAGCACGCCAGCATCCTGACCGTTTATACGCAGGCTCACACAGGGGGACATCCAGGTGTGCCCCTCGCGAATTTCATAGCTCCCCTTGGGCAGCTTCATGAAGGTCAGCAGATGCTCCACAAGCCCTTTCAAATCTTGATAGTCCGCGTCTTCTGCCTGCCAGGGCCAGCCGCCATCCCAGCGGCTGCCATGCAGCAGCAGCCCCAGGCGCTTGGGCTCGCGAGCCGTGCTCTCTGATGTGGCATCGGCCTCAAAAACGTGGGAAACCTCAAAAAGACGCAGGTTTTCATTCCCCTGGGCCAGGTTGTGGCGCAGGTTCTGCAACATGCCGGGCGCCAGCTCTGGACGCATCACGTCCTGCTCGTCGCTCAGGGGGTTCTTCACCGGGATACGGTTTTCTTCCGGCAGGCCCAGGCGATCCAGGTCCTTTTGCCCCACAAAACTGTAGTTGATGACTTCACTCAGCCCTGCGCCGGAGGCCCAGCGCTTGATCCAGACATTGAAATTGTACTCGCCTTCCAGGGGCGAATCCTTCTTGCCGGAAATATCCAGTGGCTTTTTTATCTGCGGCAGGGTGGCGGGGATACGGTCTGCCCCGTAAACACGCCCCAGTTCTTCGATGATGTCCACCTCGCGCTCCAGGTCCAGGCGGTGGCTGGGAGGAGAGACAGTCCATGCGCCCTCGCCCATTTCCACATCGCACCCCATGCTAGAAACCACGCGGCTGCAAAAGGCATCGTCCATCCCCAGCTCGTCCGTAAGCCCAAGAAGCTTGCGAGCACGAGAAGGACGCAAGGTGATGCTCGTTTTTTTCCAGGGGCGCGGCTCGGCCTCGGCAACACCCGGCCGCAGCTCTGCCCCACTGTATTGGGCCATCAGGGCTGCGGCGCGGTTCAGGGCCAACAACGAACCAGGCTGGTCCACGCCACGCTCGAAACGGTAGCTGGCTTCGCTGGGGAGCGCCAGACGCCGCGCCGTCTTGCGGATACTGGCGGGGCGGAATACAGCCGACTCCAGAAGTACGCCAGAGCTGCCCGCGTGCATTTCGGAATTTGCCCCACCCATGACACCGGCAAGTCCAATGGGCTTCTTACCGTCCCAGATCAACAGATCATTGGCGGTCAGGATACGCTCCTGATTGTCCAGCGTGGTGAAGCGCATGCCGTCGTCGGCCGGCGCAACACGGATCACGCCGTCCTCCACCAGGTCCAGGTCGAAGGCGTGCAAGGGTTGCCCCAGCTCGAACATCACATAGTTGGTGATGTCTACGATATTAGAGATGGGGCGCTGCCCCACTGCGACCAAACGCCAACGCATCCAGTCCGGAGAGCGCTTGATGGTGACCCCTTCCAAAACGCGTGCACGATACGCAGGGCAGAGTTCCGGATCGTCTATCTGAATGCGCACATAGTCGCTGGCGGCCTTGCCGGTTTCCTGCAGCTCCACCTTTGGCAGGCTCACAGGCAGATCAAAGGCAATGCCCACTTCGCGGGCCAGCCCCAGAACACTCAGGCAGTCGGCGCGGTTGGGCGTAACGCCAATGTCGAAAACCACCTCATCCAGACCCAGTGCGTCTATGAGTTCCCGCCCCGGCTCCAAAGAGGCGTCCAGGACCATGATGCCGCTATGATCTTCCCCAAGGCCGAGTTCATCCTCGGCGCAGATCATCCCATGGGAGGCAACGCCGCGGAGCTTGGCTTTCTTCAGCTTCAGTCCATTGGGGAGGGTGACGCCCACAGGCGCAAAGGCAACCTTCTGCCCTGCCGCTACGTTTGGCGCACCGCACACCACTTGCAGCGTTTCGCTCTGCCCTGCATCCACAGTGCAAACCGAAAGCGTATCCGCCTGGGGGTGCTTTTCACAGGTAAGCACATGCCCCACAACAACGCCCTTCAACCCGGCAAAGGGGTGCAAAATTTCCTCGAGCTCAAGGCCCATCATTGTCAGTCTGTCGCCCAGGGCCTGTTCCGACCCCTCGTAGGGAACGAATTCCCGCAGCCAGTTGATGCTAAGATACATTTTTGTAAGCCTCCAGAAGGCGGAATATTACGCGCGCAAAACGTCGGATTGCGTACGGCTCGAAGCCATAAAAAAACAGTTTTGCCGACGGCAATGCCGCACGGCAAATGTCGCAGGAGCGAAAATTTTATTTATACAAAGCACATGCGTCTGGAACACGCAGTTTCCGCTCCACCCCGTTTCCAATAAAAACGGTGAAAAAAAGCGTGCAAAGCACGCTAGTTCACCCAAATTGCCCCTGGCTGTCAATCTTTCAGCGCAGTAAAACCCCGTCAAAACTCGCTCAGGCGTCGCTTTCATTCTGCAGACGAGCAACGCGCAGCGCTACCAGATGAACAATTCCCGCTCCACTGCGCTTTCGTGCAGGCCAAAGGCGCTGTGCAGGGCATGCAGCACGCTTTGTTGCATGGCAGGGGGGCCACAGAGGTGAAAGGCCTCCCCCCCTGAAAAGAGCCTTTCCAGCAGCTCGCGCTCCACATGGCCGTACACGGCCTCCACTCCCAGCCCTTCGGGCACTGTCTGGCGGGAAAAAACAAGCGTCACAGAAAGGTCGAGCACTTTACTCAGGGTCTTGAGCTCGTCCAGGGCAAACGCATCGGCCACGGTCTTGTTGGCCCAGACCACATGCACCTGCCGCGAACGCTGCCCTTCCCTTTTTGTCTGGCGTTGCGCCATGGCCCGCAGCAGACACAGAAACGGGGTTATGCCGATACCTCCTGCAATGAGCGCAAGCGGATGTTCCGGATGAACGCCCTCTTCTTCGCCAGCGGTAAAATGGGGCAAGGCCCGGGCAGCATCACGACAAAAGACCCCATACGGGCCTTCGCAACGCACCGTGGTTCCAGGCTCCAGCTCATGCAACGCCTGGGTAAAGCGGCCACCACGTTTGACCGAAAAACAAATTTCCTGCCCACCTCTCCCATCAGGAGGCGCAGGGCAGGCTATCGTAAAGGGGTGGGGCTCGGAAAAACGCCCCTGCAATGGAATACGTAAAAGCATGAACTGCCCGGCAAGATAGGGTGGCAGCGCCCCCTTTTTCTCCGGTTGCAGCACTATGGTTGCAATATCATGGTTTTCCGGACGGACGGCAGCAACGCGCAGACGCATGCGCCTGTGCCCCTTCAGGAGCAGGAAACTGCGCTGCGACGCGCACGCCAGAAAAAGCGTAAGGCAAAGCAGCCAATACCCCACAAAAACGGGGGCGTTCATTTCGCTGCCCCTAAAATAACCATGCAGCATGCCGGCCGGCACAGCCACATACAGCAGCAAGTGCAGCGGTTTCCAGTATGAAAACGGGATTGCAGAGGGCAGCAGGGGTGACGGTGCCCTTTCCTGTTGCCGGAGCTGCCGGCGCTGTTTCCAGATGAATTTTGTAAAACCGGCGGGCGCCGTTGCCAGGAGAACGAGCCCCAGGGCAGACATTCCGAGCAGCATCTCCCACACCTCTGCAAATGACTGCAGGGCTTGCAGCGGAGTGCGCCCCGTAAAGGAGGTGAAGGTGGCGATCATCAGCGAAGCGTGAGCCACGAGCAACACAACAACAAAGACGCCCAGCTTCTGATGCATTCTGAGCATGCGCTCGAGCCCTAGATATCGCTCCGCCTTTGGCTGGCGCATCCCCAATGCAGCCACGGCAGGCGCGAGCCCGATCCCCACAAGTGCGCACAACTTGCCCAGCACCCGGTACCAGCCGGCGGCGGCATGGGGTGTTTCCCACACAGCAAAAAGCCAGAGTGCGCATCCTGCAGCTGCAGGAAGAAACAGCAAGGCCAGGGCCTGCCGTCCGCGAAATGTGAGGCTGCTCATCGTCGTTGTCCGAAACGCCCTGCCTGCCGGACTTTCACAGGGATTTTACGCAGCAGCGCGGCCAAAGGCCGCACCGGAAAAGAGGTGCCCCTGAACGGGGTCAGAAGGTCGGTGTTTTAAGGTCGCCCAAAAAGGTGGCCAGTTGTGATTTTTCCCTGTCTGTAATGGACGCGCCTTTACCCTGCATGCGCGAAATATAGTCGGTCCACCCCTGCTGGTCCCTGTTCCCAACGGCCTTTCGCACACGTTCCAGGTTGTGGCACACTGTGCAATATCTTTTCAGCATTTCCTCGGGCGATTTCTCGGCCGAAGCCCCCCAAGCCTGCAAAAACAGCACCGACGCAAGGACGGCGCAGCAGAATACGGCAAGCAATCGCATGTTATCCCTCTCCTCTCACAATCAAGATAATGTCGGCAGCGCGTCGCCGTACCGGGGGCAAAGTATCACAGCCCCGCCGAATGGCAACAGCGGCAAGTGACATTTTACTGAAGATTTTCAATGTGGAATGCAAAGACTTATGGGAAAAGGATATTTTGTGGAGAAGAGAATAAAAAAAAGTGCGCTGTTCCGGTCATCCCGGTCAACCTTCGGTTTGTTCCCGCCTTTCGGTCTGGGAGGCCGTCAGGTTGTTTCAGCGCACGCGCTCTTTCTTACAATGGCGACTCAGCTCGCCGTATGTTGGGTAGTAGTGCGTTTCTATGCCGCTTTACCCTCCGTTTACGTTTCCGTCCTTTTCTATCAACCTGGCGGGGCAGCAGGTCCCGCCTTACTTTATAAATAAGTTGCCCCTTCAGATTGTCAATCCAACAGCCCCCCTCTTGCAACTTTTTTTTCATTCGCTATTTCCATACGATGCACCAATGTAGCAAAAAATTATGAAAAAGCGGTATACACCCCCCAAAACTGCTGCAGTAACTGTCTTGCAACCAAGGCTGGAGCGCGTTATTACTGCCAACAACAAAATGCTTACATTTTGTTGCGCTACGTTATAAAAACGGCCGCGCTACAGCGAGGCTAAGCGGTGGTTACCGCAAAAAGCGGCAACTTCTGAACGCGCCGCTGGATCATTAACCCCGAAATCGACTGCAACTCGGCGTACATCCATCAATGCAGGCGGCCGGCCACTGCCCCTGCTCCGGAGCCGGTTTTCATTTTCATGAGGAGGATTCATGCGTACTGTTGTCATTGCCGTCATTTGCCTGTTGTTGGGCCTGGCCACCGGCTACATGGTCTCGAGTATGGCCGGCGGCGAGCTGACCCCGGCCAAACTGGAAGAAGGCATCCGCCAAAACCCCAGAATGGTCATGGACCTGTTGCACCATTATCCTGAGGAAATGTTTGATATCGTTTTGGAAGGGCAAAATCTCAAACGCGAAAAAGAACGTCAGGACCAGATCGCGGAGCAACTGGAAAATCCGCTGCGCGTTACGGTTTCCGAGGAGCGCCCTGTTTTCGGCCCCAAGGACGCCCCCATCAATATAGTGGAATTTTCCGATTTCCAATGCCCGCACTGCGCCAACGCCAACAAGGTCATCAAGGAACTCCTCGCACGCCACCCCGACAAGCTGAATCTGGTGTTCCTGCACATGCCCCTTTCCTCGCATGAAATGGCGCCCTTGGCCGCTGCGTACTTTGAAGCAGCCGCCATGCAGGACAAGGATAAGGCCTGGCAACTGCATGACATCCTTTTTGAGCACCGGCAGGAACTGGCAGAGGGCGGGAAAGCATGGCTGGACGAACAGGCCAAAAATCTCGGCCTGGACACGGACAAAATCGAAGAAGCGCTCAGGGGTGAACGGATCAAAGGCATCCTGCAACGCGACCTGCAAACGGCCAACATGCTGCAATTGCGTGGCGCCCCGTCTTTCCTGGTGGGTGGAGTGCTGATTTCCGGCGCCGCCCCCATCAGTGAGTTCGAAGAAGTCATCAGCAGGGTCATGACGTACCGCGCCGAGCATCCCGACAAGACAGAGGGCGGCGTGATCTTCGTGCCGGATGAGGCTGCGGCTCAGGCTGTTGCGCCTCCTGCAGAAAATCCCGCTCCAAAAGAAGAAAAACCGGCGGCGGCTGATGCCCCCGAGGAAAAACCCGAGGCGGCGCCGGCTCAATAGCGACCCTAGGCTATAAAGCGCAACAGGCCCTTTCCAAACGGTTCATACCCGTTCGGAAGGGGCCTTTTTATTGCCCGCGATGCGAACAATCCAGCCGATGAGGGCGCCGACAAGACAACCCACGGTGCCTGCCAGAACATCCATTTCAGAAAATCGGCGATTAGGAATATGCATCTGGGCGAATTCCAGAACCACATTCAGCAAAATAAGCGCCACGGGGGAAAAGAGAGCGAGCAACCTGGAGGAAAAGGCTATGGGGAAGGACCCGGCCAGGATGACAAAGGCCAGAAAATGCAACAGGTCGCCAACCGCAACCCCTCCGGCAACAGGCAGGTCTACGAGGGGAAAACGGACAGGGAAAAGAACCAATCCAATATAGAGGGCGATTCCAACCAGCCACATAAGGGCCAGGTATTTGAATGTCCCCCCTTTCACTGAGCCAGTCTCCCGTACCAAAGCGCAAACGATGCAGAAGACAAATGTGTCCCCCCCGGCATGCGTTCAGCTTTCATGGCTCCACCGCTTCAGTCTTTCCCGTCATCAGAATCAGTGGAATCCGTGGCGTCGGCCATTTCCCGCTCGCGTGCGGCCTCTGCCTTTTTGGCCGCCTCCTGCTTGCGCTGCTGCTTGCTTTCCATTGTCCACCCGGCAAAACCGCCGGCAGTGGCGCCAAGAATAGCGCCCCGGCCCATATCGAATATACCCACGAGTGAAGCCAGGACCCCAAGGGAACCGCCGATGAGGATGCCGCGCACAAGATAATTGGCCATGAATTCTCCCTAAGAAAACTGCCCCTTACAGGCAGCGCCCCTTCTGAAACACGGGGTTGCGAAGGCAGTTTGTGGCGGCAAACCGCCATCAACTGCATTCCAGGGCTGTTTTTCGATTTTAACAGAATATAGGGAGCTTGTTAAAATGGCCCTGCCACGGCTGTCAACAACCGTGAACAGGGCCTGGCTGGTGTGTCTTTTCAGAGGGCGCAGGAAGGCGGGATACAATATGGGCAGTATGTATCACTCGCTTGTTTTGTGTTTGTTTCAGGCGTGCTGCAACTCTTTGCTTTGCATGTCCTGCTCCGTCTTTCCCATGCTGCGCACGGCAAGCGATAACAATTCGGCATCGGACAAGGGGCGCCCCAGACGGGCGGAATGTTGCCTGCAGTCTGCAACCAGCTCTTCCAACTTTGCCGGAGGCAAATCCACGCCAAATTTACGCAAAACACCGCGCACCGCTGCACGGCCACTTTTCTTGCCCACGGACATCTTACGCTCGCCCTGGACGTGGCGCGGGTCAAAGGGCTCGAAAAGAGCCGGGTTCCTGGACACGGCATGCACATGCAAACCGCTCTCGCAGGAAAAAACATCGCGCCCCACTATGGGGTGCAGACGCGAAGGCGGCAAATCCGCCGCCTCGGCCACCATCGCGCACAGGCCGCGAAGTTCTCCCAAATTGTAGGAAGTCTTTCCACGTTGCAGGGCCAGCCAGCTAGCCAGTTCCTCCAGACGGGTGATGCCGGCGCGTTCGCCAATGCCCAGTACGGAAGCGTCGGCCCAGGATGCGCCGGTGGCCAAAGCAGTGGATGCATTGCCCATGGCCATACCGAAATCGTTGTGACAATGGACGCCCAGGCTCCAGCCCGGGCGGTCGCCCAGTGATTCGACACACAGTTCCACAAGCAGGGCCATGCGTCCCGGGTCCAGAAGGCCCACACTGTCCGAAAGTCTTATGCGCGCCGCCCCAGCATCCAGAGCGGCGGCAGCCACTTCCAGGATTGTTTCAGGAGCCGCGCGGGAAACGTCCTCCAGGCCCAAGGAAACATACGGCGCGCCACTCTGTTTTGCGAGGGTCACCATTTTTGTAGCAAGAACCGGAATGTCCCCCAATTCCAACCCCAGCCGTTGCCGGGCATGATCCTCGGACACGGGCAACCCCATGTTGATCCTGCAGCCATGCTGCGCAGCAGCCACCACATCTTCATCCCTTGAGCGGCACCAGACGCTGCACGCAACATTGGGCGCAACCCTGGACGCAAGCTGCAGCAGGTCATTCAGGTCTTCCTGCCCCTGTACGCCGATCTCTATTTCATCCACGCCCAGTCGGCCCAGCCTGACAATGAGCTCTTCTTTCTCTTCCGGGGTGAAATACACGCCGTAACACTGTTCCCCCTCACGCAGGGTGCTGTCGATAATTCCTTGAGGCATGGTCCGTCTCCTTCTCTGCTGGTCTCATTTCATTCCCAAAGCGCCAATGCAGCTCCGTGCACAAGGGGAATGCGGTCATGCCTAAGAGGCAAGAATGGTGCCAGACAAGGCGCTGCAGACGCACAGGCCCCAAAGGGTGCGACATACCTGGAGGCGCGCGCCCACACCTTCTTGCATGTGTTGTGGAGCAGACTACAAAAAACGCTACATTTTTGTAGCACAGTACACTTTGGTTTTGTAGCTAACCCACTCTCACGCCTATTTCAGAAAACGTGACTTTTTTGTATCCATTTCATGAAACTTCATCAAAACAGTATGTTATAAATTAAAATACGCATGGTACGCATTTGTGGCACGCGCCTTGCCTTTGTGGCTTTCATCCGCACGCATTGCCAAACGAAACGACAATCAAACCGCATGGAGGAGACAATGAGAAAGGTAGCTATTTACGGCAAAGGCGGCATAGGCAAATCCACAACAACACAAAACACCGTTGCCGGCCTTACCGAAATGGGCAGACAAATCATGGTTGTAGGCTGTGACCCCAAGGCAGACTCCACGCGTCTGCTGCTGGGCGGCCTGGCCCAGAAGTCCGTTCTGGACACCCTTCGTGACGAAGGTGAAGACGTCGATCTCGAAGATATCCGCAAAAAAGGTTTTGGCGGCACCTGGTGTGTTGAGTCCGGTGGCCCCGAACCTGGAGTTGGTTGCGCCGGCCGCGGCATCATCACTTCCATCAACATGCTCGAATCCCTCGGCGCTTACGAAGAGAGCGAAGGCCTGGACTACGCCTTCTACGACGTTCTTGGCGACGTTGTGTGTGGCGGCTTCGCAATGCCCATCCGCGACGGCAAGGCCGACGAGATCTACATCGTCTGCTCCGGCGAGATGATGGCCATGTACGCTGCAAACAACATCTGTAAGGGCATCATGAAGTACGCCCAGTCCGGTACCGTTCGCCTGGGCGGCCTCATCTGCAACAGCCGTAACGTCGACAACGAAAAAGAGATGATCGAAGAGCTCGCCAAGCGCCTGGGCACCCAGATGATCTACTTCCTGCCCCGCGACAACATGGTGCAGCAGGCCGAGATCAACCGTAAGACGGTCATCGACTACGCCCCTGATCACCCCCAGGCACAGCACTACCGCAACCTGGCTGAAGCCATCGACAAAAATGAAATGTTCGTGATCCCCACGCCTCTGGAGATCGAAGACCTTGAAAAGCTGCTCATGGAATACGGTCTGCTCGAAGCTGCATAGGCCCGACCCTTTAATCACGCTTAAAAAGAATACGGAGATACCGCAATGATGATCATGGTTCGAGCAATCGTACGCCCCGAGAAAGTCGACGACGTTCTGGCAGCGCTTCTGGACGCAGGCTTTCCTGCAGCGACCAAGTTTTCCGTTGCAGGTCGCGGCAAACAGCGCGGCATCAAGATCGGTGAAGTAACCTACGACGAAATCCCCAAAACCCAAATCATGTGCGTTGTACGCGCCGATGACAAAGACTTTGTTGTCGAAACCATCATGCGCGCAGCACGCACCGGTTCCAAAGGCAACTACGGCGACGGTAAAATTTTCGTCTCTCCTGTTGAGAGCGTCTACACCATCAGCACCGGCGTTTGTGACACCGCTGTCGCCGAACCCGCGGAGGCCGAGGCATGAAAGAAATAATCGCAATTGTGCGCATGCCCATGATGAACCGCACCAAGCAAGCTCTGACCGAAGCCGGCGTTGACGCCTTCTTCGCTCACGAGGCGCAAGGTCGGGGCAAAGGGCTGGTCAACTCTCAGGTGCTGGAAGGCGCTGGAGAGGGCTACGAAGAAGCCGCCGCCCTTCTGGGCGAAAAAGGCCTGCTCTACCCCAAGCGTGTCATCACTGTGGTGGTGCCCGACGAGGATGTGGACGACATCGTGCAAACGATCATCGATACCAACAAGACCGGCAAGCCCGGCGACGGAAAAATCTTCGTGATGCCCATTGAGGATGCGGTTCGTGTCCGTACGGGTGAGACCGGGGCGAAATCCATAGCCTAGCCTAACCGCCCCTTATACCCGGGGCCGGAAACAATACGAGGTAACCACATGGCACTCAAAAACAAGAAGAAGATCGCCTGGGAAGCGGACGCCATCAAGGAAGAGCTGCTCAAGAAGTATCCTCCCAAGGTCAAGCGCAAACGCGCCAAGCAGATCGTGATCAACAAGAAGGAAGAGAGCGGCGCCAATCCTGAAATCATGGCCAACGTGCGCACCATTCCCGGCATCATCACCATGCGCGGCTGCACCTACGCAGGGTGCAAGGGCGTTATCCTGGGCCCCACCCGCGACATCGTGAATATAACCCACGGACCCATTGGCTGCGGTTTTTACTCCTGGCTGACCCGGCGCAACCAGACCAAGCCCGAGTCGCCCGAACATGAAAACTACATGACCTATGCCTTCTCCACCGACATGCAGGATCAGGACATCATCTTCGGTGGTGAGAAAAAGCTCGAGGCGGCCATCCAGGAAGCCTACGACCTGTTCAAGCCCAAGGCCATCGCGGTCTTTGCAACCTGTCCCGTCGGACTCATCGGCGATGATATTCACGCCGTGTCCAGAAAGATGAAGGAAAAGCTGGGCATCAACGTCTTCGCCTTCAGCTGCGAAGGTTACAAAGGTGTCAGCCAGTCCGCAGGTCACCATATCGCGAACAACCAGATCTTCAGCCACGTGGTTGGCGAGCAGGACAAGGAGATCGAAGGCAAATACAAGATCAACCTGCTGGGCGAATACAACATCGGCGGTGACGCCTTTGTCATCGAAAAACTGCTGGAAGACTGCGGCATCACCCTGGTCTCCACCTTCAGCGGCAACTCGACCTACGACCAGTTCGCCCAGTGTCACAACGCGGACCTGAATGCCATCATGTGCCACCGTTCCATCAACTACGTGGCCGAAATGATGGAAGAAAAGTACGGCATCCCCTGGATCAAGGTCAACTTCATCGGTGCGGAAGCTTCCGCCAAGTCCCTGCGCAAGATTGCCCAGTACTTTGGCGACAAAGAGCTCATGGACCGTGTTGAGGAAGTCATCGCCAGGGAAATGGAGCCCGTCAAGGCTGCTCTGGAAGACGTGCGCCCCCGTACGGAAGGCAAGTCCGCCATGCTGTTCGTTGGTGGCTCCCGCGCGCACCATTACCAGGAGCTCTTCGCTGAAATGGGCATGAAGACCCTTTCCGCCGGGTATGAGTTCGCCCACCGCGATGACTACGAAGGCCGCGAAGTGCTGCCCACCATCAAGCTGGATGCTGACAGCCGCAACATCGAAGAGCTGGAAGTCGTTGCCGATGAAAAGCGCTTCCATCTGCGCAAAGACGACGCCGCCAAGGAAGCTTTGGAAAAGGCCGGCCTGAAGTTCAAGGAATACGACGGCATCATGTCCGACATGGAGACCGGCTCCCTCGTCATCGACGACCTGAACCAGTACGAGGCCGACAAGCTGGTTGAATTGCTGAAGCCCGACCTGTTCTGCGCAGGCATCAAGGAAAAGTTCAGCATCCAGAAGATGGGCGTGCCCATGAAGCAGCTCCACAGCTACGACTCCGGTGGACCGTATGCGGCCTTCGAAGGCGCCATCAACTTCTACAAAGAAGTGGACCGCCTCGTGAACAGCAAAGTCTGGGGCTTCATGAAGGCGCCCTGGGAAGAGAACCCCGAGCTCTCCGCCACCTACGTGTGGGAATAAGAGCGCAAGAGGAGAAAGCACAATGTTGCTCAGACATACACCCAAGGACGTGGCCGAACGCAAGGCTCTGTCCATCAATCCGGCCAAGACCTGCCAGCCTGTTGGCGCCATGTACGCCGCCTTCGGCATCCACGGTTGCCTGCCCCACAGCCACGGCTCCCAGGGCTGCTGCGCCTACCACCGCAGCATGCTGACCCGCCACTACAAGGAGCCCATCTCGGCTGCGACCAGCTCCTTTACTGAAGGCGCTTCGGTCTTCGGCGGCCAGGCCAACCTGATACAGGCTATCGAAAACATGTTCACCGTGTACGAGCCCGAGGTCATCGCGGTCCACACCACCTGTCTCTCAGAGACCATTGGTGACGACCTGAACCAGATCTCCATCAAGGCCGACAAGGAAGGCAAGATCCCCGAAGGCAAGCATGTCATCGGCGCCTCCACCCCGAGCTATGTCGGCTCCCACGTGACCGGCTTCTCCAACATGGTCAAGGGCATGGTTAAGGGCCTGGCCAAGAGCACGGGCAAGAAAAACGGCAAGATCAACATCATCCCCGGCTGGGTTGAACCCGCCGATATGGAAGAGATCAAGCGCCTGTCCACCATGGTTGGCGTAAAGCACATCCTCTTCCCCGACACCTCGGGCGTACTGAACACCGGTCTGACGGGCGAGTACAAGATGTTCCCCGAAGGCGGCACCCCTGTTTCCGAGCTGAAGAGCACCGGCGACAGCATCGGCACCCTGGCCCTGGGCGAATGGGCCTCTGCCGACGGCGCCCGCCTGCTGGACACCCAGTTCAAGGTGCCCTGCAAGGTCTTGGATCTGCCCATCGGCCTGGCCGCCACCGACCGTTTCGTGGACGCTCTGCGCACCATCGCCGGTGTGACCGTGCCTGACGAAGTCAAGGCCGAACGCGCCAAGCTCGTGGACCTGATCTCCGACTACCACCAGTACTTCTACCAAAAGAAAGTGGCGTTGGCCGGCGATCCGGATCAGCTCATCGCCCTCACCGAGTTCCTGGTTTCCATGGACATGTGGCCCACCCACATCGTCACCGGCACCCCGGGCAAGGCCTTTGAGCGCCGCATCAAGGAAATCACCAAGGACCTGCCTTACGAGGTCAACGTAAAAGCCAAGGGCGACATGTTCCTGCTCCACCAGTGGATCAAGAATGACCCCGTGGATATGCTGATCGGCAACACCTACCTGAAGTACATCGCGCGGGACGAGGACATTCCTCACATTCGCCACGGCTTCCCGATCCTGGATCGCGTCGGCCACCAGTACTTCCCGACCGTAGGCTACTCCGGCGCACTGCGCTTTGCCTCCAGCATCCTCAATGCCCTGCTCGAACGCATAGACAGGGACGCTGTCGAAGAGAAGTTCGAACTGGTTTTCTAGCACGCACCCTATCCAGTCATGGGGGGAGTCCGGCTCCCCCCATGAAACCAAAAAATACAAGGACCCGGCCATGACCGCCAACAACGCTGCCATCACACACTGCTTCACCCCTGAAGAAATCACCTGCGGATGCAGCAGCGAGACCATGCTTTCCTGCGCCAGGGTTCACCTGCCCGTTGCTAGTGGCGTCAACGCCATGCTCGCCTTTGGCGGCGCTACCCCGTCAGCCCTTAAAAAGCACAGCCTGAATCCCGCCGACGCGTTGAACGCGCTGCAGCAGGCCATGGACAAAGCCAAGTTCAAGGGCAACTCCATCAACATGGTGGGCGTAAGCGGCCCCGGCGATCCGCTGGCCACACCAGAACCACTTTTCGAGCTGTTCAAGGAAATTCGCCAGCTTTACCCTGATATTTCCCTGTGCCTGGGCACCAACGGTCTTGGCGGCGCACAGCATGCGCCTGCTCTGGCCGAGCTGGGCGTGACCCATGTAAGCCTGACCGTGAACATGGTGGACCCTGAAATAGCGCCCAAGCTCTACAACTGGGTGCGCCCCGGCAAGCAGACCATCCAGCGAAGCCAGGCCGGCGCGCTTCTGGTGCAGGAACAGGCGGACGCATTGGCTGCCTTTGTGGCCAACGGCATCGCCGTAACCATCCGCACCGTGGTCTACCCCGGCATCAACGACGAACACGTCGTGGACATCGCACTTTTCGGCGCAGCAGGTGGCGCAAGCGCCATGCTGCTTTGCCCCTGGCTGCCTCCTGAGCGTTGCGGGGATGAAAACGCCCCCGCCCCTGAATTGCCGGCGGCTCCCGCCGAGTTGATCCAACGCCTGCAGCTTGCCGCGGCCGAACATCTGCCCGTCATCGATGCAGCCGATGTTTGCGCCGCCCCGGCCGCTGGACTTGGTATCGAAACAAGCAGCCAGCAGCCTTTGGGCATCACAGCCCTCCCCAAGCCATCTCCGGAGCGCCCCAATGTCGCAGTGGCCACCAGTGACGGTTTCGATGTGGACATGCATCTGGGGCAAACCCGTCAGTTCCTGATTTACGGCCCCAAGGAAGGACTGGTTTCACTGCTTGGCTCTCGCAAGGCCCCTGACGCGGGCAAAGGCGATGAACGCTGGGTGGCCCTGGCGGAAGTCTTGAATGATTGCAGCTATGTGCTGGTGCACAGCGCGGGCAACAATCCGGAGCGCGTTCTCGGCGAACAAGGGCTGCGTCTCTTGCGCACAGACGGCAACATCGAGCCGCTTGTGGATACGCTTTATGGCGGTGGTAAAAAAGACAAGTGCCGCAAATAACAAATTTTTGCATCAGGTTTTCTAACAAAAACGACACAACACAGATTGAACAAGGAGCGAAACAAAATGGCGAGACCCGATTACCACATCCTGATGTGCCAAAGCTTCCGCGCCAAGGGCGACCCTAAGGGCATCTGCCACAAGCAGACCGACGGATTTCTGCAGTACGTGGAAGAAGAAGTGCTGGACCGTGGCCTGGATGCCCTGCTGACCGCCACCGGTTGCCTCAAGCAATGCGAAGACGGCCCCATCATGGTCGTCTACCCCAACAACTGGTGGTTCAAAGGTGTGGATAGCGAAGATGCCATCGATGCCATTCTCGACGGCATTGAAGATGGCACACCGCCCGCCGACTATCTGATGGAGTAATTTTTCCCGACTCAGAGAAGTTTCGGTGCAGCGGGGCGCTCCCGCTGCACCAAAAAGGAAAAGGATACAAAAATGTACGCTGCCAAGACCACCACACACCGCACACACAATACCCGTCCGTTCAACACGAACACCAGGCAGGCCGGGCTTGTATGCTTCAAAGGTGCAATGGCGCGGCAGCAAAACACTTTGCAACTGCCCAGAAAAATCAGGATCGACAGGCAGGTGTCCGGCAGGCTGACCCCCACGTCGTGCATCACGATCCGGATAGCATTCCCACAAATGCCCCATGGGCAGAATACCGCCCCGAAGAACGGGGAGCTCTGCAACAGGCGCGGACAGCCCCGCAAAACCGTTGCAAAGAAAATTTCCTGGCGCCGGTTCAGGCGGATGTAACTGCCCTTTTGGGGAGATCGCCGGCGTCACTGCATAAGCGGCTGTCGCGCTGCGCTGCAAGCCAACGCACCACCCGCTTCAGTCTGACCAGAGGAGAATGAAAATGGAAAGCGTAATTTTTGAAGAACGAAAAGACCAGATATACCGTAAAGGCGAAGGCGAACCCTTTGCCATGGCATGCAACCGCGATAGCCTTGCCGGCGCCGTCAGCCAGCGCGCATGCGTCTTCTGCGGCTCCCGCGTCGTGCTCTACCCCATTGCGGACGCCGTCCACCTGGTGCACGGCCCCATTGGCTGCGCCGCCTACACATGGGACATCCGCGGCGCCCTTTCTTCCGGCCCCGAACTGCATCGGTTGAGCTTTTCCACCGACCTGCAGGAAAAAGACGTGGTGTTCGGCGGCGAGCCCAAGCTCGAAGCCGCCTTGCGCGAACTCATCGAACGCCATCAGCCCAAAGCCTGCTTCGTCTACTGCACTTGCATCGTCGGCCTCATCGGCGACGACGTGGAAGCTGTTGCCCGCCGCGTTACCGCAGACACGGGCGTTGAAGTCATCCCCGTGCAGTCCGAAGGCTTCCGCGGCAACAAACGCGAAGGCTACCGCGCCGCCTGCAACGCCATGTTCCGGCTCATCGGCACCGGCGATACCACCGGTATCTCCCCCGTAAGCGTGAACATTCTTGGCGACTTCAACCTTGCCGGCGAAATCTGGATCGTTCGTGAATACTTCCGTCGCATGGGCGTGGAAGTCGTTGCCAATGTCACGGGCGACGGCCGTATTGACGACATCCGCCGCGCCCACGGCGCCGGCCTGAACATCGTGCAGTGCTCCGGCGCCACCCTGGACCTGGCCAAGATGATGGAGGAGAAATACGGCGTCCCCTACATCCGTGTCTCCTACCTGGGCATCGAGGACATGGCCGAGTCGCTTTACAGCGTGGCCGAGCACTTCGAGTACAAAGACCCCGAAATCATGACCCGCACCAGTGAACTGGTACGCGAGGAACTGGACAAGCTCATGCCCAGGCTGGCCGACTTCCGCAAGGATCTCGAAGGCAAAAAAGTCGCCATTTACGTTGGCGGCGCCTTCAAGGCCTTTTCCCTGATCAAGAGCTTTCGCCACCTGGGTATGAAGGTCGTGCTCGTCGGCTCACAGACAGGGACAGAGGAAGACTACGCCGAACTCGAACAGATCACCGATCCCGGCACCATCATTGTGGACGACTCCAACCCACTCGAGCTGTCGGCCTTTATCAAGGAAAAAGACGTAGACCTTTTTGTTGGCGGCGTTAAGGAGCGCCCCATCGCCTATAAACTGGGCGTCGGCTTTTGCGACCACAACCACGAGCGCAAACTCGCACTCGAAGGGTTTGAAGGCATGTACAACTTCGCGCGCGAAGTCCACACCTCGGCCATGAGCCCGGTCTGGAGCTTTGTGCCCCGCAGAAGCGTGAAAAACCAGAGCAAGTAACGGCGAAAATACAAAAGGACAACGTCATGAAAGATTCTCCATACATATCGACCACAAATGCCTGCAAGCTGTGCACCCCCATTGGGGCGACCATCGCTTTCCGCGGCATAGAAGGCTGTATTCCTTTTCTCCACGGCTCACAGGGCTGCGCCACTTACATGCGGCGCTACATCATCAGCCACTTTCGCGAGCCCATGGACATCGCGTCCAGCGCCCTTGGCGAGAAGCAAGCCGTATTCGGGGGCGGTCCCAACCTTAAAAAAGGTCTGCTCAATGTGATGCAGAAATACGGCGCCGGCTGCATCGGCATCGCCACCACCTGCCTCACGGAAACCATTGGTGACGACGTGCCCATGCTCGTGCATGAATTCAAGAAAGAATTCGGCGACCTGCCCCTGCCGCCGCTGGTGTACTGCAGCACGCCCAGCTACAACGGCACGCACATGGACGGCTGGCACGCCGCGGTCAAAGCCATGGCCGAACAGCTTGTGGACCCAGAAGCCGAACCCGTCCATGAAGCACCGAGCGTGAACATCATCCCCGGGTTTGTTTCGCCCGAGGACCTGCGCCACCTGCGCGACATTGCGGAAGATTTCGGCCTGGCCGCCACCCTTCTGCCGGATATTTCCGACACCCTGGATGGCCCGGCGCTCCTGGACTACGAAAAAATCCCGTCCGGTGGCACGCCCATTTCCCATATCCGCGCCATGGGCACAGCCAAAGGCACCATTGAATGCGGCCACTGCATACAGGGGCGCAAAACCGCTGGCAGCGCTATTTTAGACAGCGCAGGGGTCCCTCTTCATTCCATGGGGCTGCCCATCGGCATCCGTGGCACGGACGACTTTTTCGCAGCTCTTGACGAGATAAGCGGCACCCCCATGCCGTTACGCCATGAAAAAGAGCGTGGTCGCCTCATCGACGCCCTTGTCGATTCTCACAAGTATATTTCCGGCAAGCGTGTGGTGCTTTACGGCGAAGAAGACCTGACCATCGGCATGGCTTCTTTCCTTGCGGAAATCGGCATGAACGTGGTGCTCGTGGCAACCGGCGCGCAGAACAATAACTACAAGAACCTGCTCACCGAGGCCATGGCGCCCTATGCCCGGCACACTCCTGAAATCCGCCAGGGCGTGGACTTCTATGACATCGCCGAGGTTGCCAAGGAACTGCAGCCGGACATCCTCATCGGGCACAGCAAAGGGTACCGCTACGCCCGGGAGTGGAACGTACCTCTGGTGCGCGTCGGCTTCCCCATCCACGACCGCTTTGGCGGACAACGGCTGCTGCACGTCGGCTATCGCGGGGCGCAAACCATGCTGGACCGCATCGTCAACGCCGTTTTGGAAAAGAATCAGAGCGACAGCCCTGTGGGCTACGGCTACCTCTAGGCCCCCGATTGACCGGGATATAAGGAGAGCGACATGAACACGAGAGATACATCCCAGCACCCCTGTTTCAATAAAGGCGCCTCGGGCCAGTGTGGCCGCGTACATTTGCCCATAGCCCCCAAGTGCAACATCCAGTGCAACTACTGCAACCGCAAATACGACTGCGTAAACGAGTCGCGCCCCGGCGTGACCAGTGCGGTGCTCGCCCCTGCACAGGCAATGAAGTACATGGAGGAAGTTCTGGAGCGTGAACCCCGCATCAGCGTCGCCGGCATTGCCGGACCTGGTGACCCCATGGCCAACCCGGCCGAGACCCTGGGCACACTCAGACTCCTGAAACAGCGGTTTCCGCACCTGCTTTTCTGCCTCTCGTCCAATGGCCTTGCCATGCCGCAACATCTGGACGAACTGGCCGAACTCGGCGTGAGCCATGTCACCGTGACCTGCAACGCCGTGGACACTGCCATCGGCAAGGAAATCTACTCCTTTGTCCGCGACGGCAACGTGATCTATCGCGGGGAGCAGGCCGCCAAACTGCTTCTGGAGCGCCAGCTCGAAGCCATCGAAGGCGCTGTTGCCCGCGGCATGATGGTCAAGGTCAACTCCATCATCATTCCCGGCGTGAACGAACATCACCTGGAAGAGGTGGCCCGTACCGCCGGTAAGTTGGGCGCAACCCTGCACAATCTCATCCCGCTGCACCCCACAGCAGGTACGCCTTATGCCGACCTTACCGAACCGACAAAGGAACGTGTCCGCGAATTGCGCGCCATCTCCGGCGCCCATGTCGCCCAGATGACCCACTGCCGCCGTTGCCGCGCCGACGCCGTGGGCATGCTCTGCAAGGACCGCTCTAAAGAACTGGCGCCTGTTCTTGAATCCTGCGCCTCCTTGCCGCCTGCACCCCCTGCTGAGCGTCCGTATGTTGCTGTCGCCACCCGTGAGGGCATGCTGGTGAACCAGCACCTGGGCGAAGCCAAAACCATGCAGATTTGGGAGCAGACCGACAACGGCTTCCGCATGGTGGAGGAGCGGCCCACCGCGCGTCCCGGATGTGGTCCCAAACGCTGGAACGAACTGGCCACCACCCTGTGTGATTGCCGCGCCGTATTGGCTGCCGCCATGGGCGACTCTCCCCGGGAAATCCTGGAGAAAAACGGCATCGCGACCCATGCCTGCACAGGCTTCATCCAGGAAATGCTGCCCCTGGCGTACTCGGGCGATAGTCTGGACCGGTTCAAGGGGCGCGCAAAAGGCATGGCCGGCGCATGTAGCGGCAAAGGCACAGGCTGCGGCCCGCAATAACATAGATCCCTAGGCGCAGATTCCAAGGGGGAGCCTCTTGAAAAAAGCTCCCTCTCGGAATCTCCCTTAAACATAGTTTTACCCTGAGAATCTGCTTCTCCATTCTCTCCTCTGGTCAAGCCCCTCAAATGTGACAACCTGCCTGGTCACATTTGAGGGGCCTATTTTTTGGGGAGGGAAAAGAGTTTATAAAACCCTGGATTCCCGCCTGCGCGGGAATGACAAGAAGCATGGACAGACGGCCCCGCACAGGCGCGCCCTTTTCAAAGCGTCAGCAGTTGTAAAGAAACGACACGCGAAATACGCCAATGCCCTCACAAATGCGCCCTGTCATCCCCGAGAAATCGGGGATCCAGTATTGGTGTGCATTGATTTCAGGATCGAGGAACAAAGCAAGAAGAAATACTGGATTCCCGCCTGCGCGGGAATGACAGGAAGCATCGACAGACGGCCCAGCACAGGCGCGCCCTTTTTCCAACCCCAGCAGGTGTAAAGCAACGACACGCGAAATACGCGAAGGCCATAGCAAACGCGCCCTGTCATCCCCGAAAAATAGGGGGTCCAGTATTCGTGTGCATTGGTTTCTAGCTGGCGGTCCTGAGCAACAAAAAACCTGGATTCCCGCCTGCGCGGGAATGACAGGAAGCATCGACAGACGGCCCAGCACAGGCGCACTCTTTTCCTAGCGCCAGCAGTTGTAAAGAAACGACACGCGAAATACGCGAAGGCCGTGGCAAACGCGCCCTGTCATCCCCGAGAAATCGGGGATCCAGTATTCGTGTGCATTGGTTTCAGGATCGAGGAACAAAGCAAGAAGAAATACTGGATTCCCGCCTGCGCAGGAATGACAGGAAGCATAGACAGACGGCCCAGCACAGGCGCGCCCTTTTTCCAACCCCAGCAGTTGTAAAGAAACGACACGCGAAATACGCGAAGGCCGTGGCAAACGCGCCCTGTCATCCCCGAGAAATCGGGGATCCAGTATTCGTGTGCATTGGTTTCAGGATCGAGGAACAAAGCAAGAAGAAACACTGGATTCCCGCCTGCGCGGGAATGACAGAGGAGCATGGACTAACAGCATCACACTGGCGCGCCCTTTTTCCAACGCCTGCAGGTGTAAAGCAACGACACGCGAAAAAACGCCAATGCCCTCACAAACGCGCCCTGTCATCCCCGAGAAATCGGGGATCCAGTATTCGTGTGCATTGGTTTCAGGATCGAGGAACAAAGCAAGAAGAAATACTGGATTCCCGCCTGCGCGGGAATGACAGAGGGGCATGGACCGACAGCATCGCACAGGCGCGCCCTTTTCAAAGCGCCAGCAGGTGTAAAGCAACGACACGCGAAAAACGCCAATGTCCCAGCAAACGCACCCTGTCATCCCCGAGAAATCGGGGATTTAGTATTGGTGTGCATTGATTTCTAGCTGGCTGCCCTGAGCAAGAAAACCCTGGATTCCCGCCTGCGCGGGAATGACAGGAAGCATGGACCAACGGCACAGCACAGGCGCGCCCTTTTCCTAGCGCCAGCAGTTGTAAAGAAACGACACGCGAAAAACGCCAATGCCCTCACAAACGCGCTCTGTCATCCCTGAAAAATCGGGGATCCAGTATTCATGTGTATTGGTTTCAGGATCGAGGAACAAAGCAAGAAGAAATACTGGATTCCCGCCTGCGCGGGAATGACAGGAAGCATGGACAGACGGCCTGACAGAATGCGTAGGATAAAAGAGATACACCCCCGGTTTGGGGGAGTGCGCCCCATCAGCCACCGAAGCGCAGACGCCCCTTGCCGAGCAGGTCGTGCAGGTGCACGATCCCAGTGACATGCAGGTCGTCGTCCACAACGGGGAGCACGGTGATAGTCTTTGATTCCATGAGGTCCAACAGCTCGGCAGCGCTTTGCCCCGGCTGCGCATGGCAGGGATTGGCAGTCATCACGGAAAAAACGGGGGCGTTGCGCTCCACCGGCCCTTTGGCGAGGAGCCGACGCAGATCGCCGTCTGTGAGAATGCCCTGCAGGATGCCGTCATAGGTGGTGACGAGCAAGGCGCCCAGGCCGCCCTTGTCCAGAATCGCCAGGGCTTCATGCAGGGGTGTTTCCGGCCGCGCAACAGGGATGTTCTCGGTGTGCATCAGCACCTCGGCCTGCTGCTTCAGCCGTTCTCCCAAGGCTCCTGCGGGGTGGAAGCGGAAAAAGTCCTTCTCGCTGAAATCCTTGGCGCGCATCAGGCAAATGGCCAGGGCGTCTCCCATGGCCAGGGCCGCAGTGGTGCTGGCAGTGGGCGCCAGGTCCAGGTGGCACGCTTCGCGCGCCACACCGCAGTCCAGAACGATATCGGCCATGCGCGCCAGAGTCGAATCGAGGCCCCCGGTCATGGCGATGAGCCCTACCCCCATGCTGCGCATGGCCGGGACAATTGCATTAAGCTCGTCGGTTTCACCGCTGTTGGATATGGCCAGCAGCAGGTCCCCGGAGCGCAACATTCCCATATCGCCATGGGCGCCTTCCACAGGGTGCAGAAACATGGCCGGTGTGCCCGTGGAGGAAAGGGTCGCCGCGATTTTGCGCGCGACCAGTCCGGATTTGCCCAGGCCGCAGAGCACCACGCGCCCCTTGCAGGCGGCCAGAAGTTCAACAGCCGCGGTAAAGCGGCTGTCGAGTCGCTCCGCCATGGCGTCGAGGCCCTGGCTTTCTATTTCCAGAACCTCGCGGCCAATGGCGAGAATTTCATCATGAGTAGCGTTCATATTACCAGTTGGTGGCGTTTTCATCCTCAAGGCACAACTTACCCAACCCCGTTTCGGGATTGATGGGGTAGTTGCCGTTAAAGCAGGCCAGGCAATAGTCCTTCGGGCTGGCTACCGAATTCAGCAGCCCCTCGATGGTCAGGTAGTGCAGCGAATCCAGACCAATGAAGCGGGCAATCTCATCCACGCTGTTGTTGGCGGCTATCAGCTCCCCTTTTGAGGAGAAGTCGATGCCATAGAAACATGGGTTACGGATCGGGGGGCAGCAGACGCGCATATGCACTTCACGCGCTCCCAGTTCACGGAGCTTTATGACGCGGGAGCGGATGGTGGTGCCCCGCACTATGGAGTCGTCTACAATGAGCAACCGCTTGTTCTTTATCATGCTGCGCACGGGGTTGATCTTCACCCTGGTGCTGAAATCGCGCATGGACTGGGAGGGCTGAATAAAGGTGCGCCCTACGTAGTGGTTGCGGATCATGGCTGTTTCAAAGGGCAGGCCGGACTCCTGGGAGTAGCCCACAGCAGAGTACACGCCCGAATCAGGGAACGGCATGACGAAATCGGCGTCCACCGGTGCTTCCCTGGCGAGAATGCGCCCCATTTCCTTGCGGCGTTCGTACACGCATTCGTTGAACACGATGGAGTCTGGCCGCGCAAAGTAGATGAGTTCGAAAATGCAATGGTGATTTTTCTGCGGTTCACCCAGGCGATAGCTTTCCATGCAGTTGCCCTGCAACACTATCATTTCACCCGGTTCAACGGGGCGCAGGTACTCGGCCTCCAGCAGGTCGAAGGCGCAGGTCTCGGAAGCAAAAACATAGGAGCCGCCCACGCGCCCCAATGCCAAGGGGCGGAAGCCATGGGGGTCCTTGACCGCTATCAGCTTATCATCAGCAAGAATAAGCAGGGAATATGCGCCTTTGACCCTGTTGCAGGCGGCGAGCACAGCTTCTTCCAGGCTCATTTTGCGCAGATTCTTGGCAATGAGGTGGATGAACAGCTCTGAGTCGATGGTGGTCTGGAAGATGGAGCCTTCGTCTTCCAGTTCCTTGCGCAACTGCTGGGTGTTCACCAGGTTGCCGTTGTGCGCAACAGACAGGTGCATGTTGCCGAAACGCACCAGAAAAGGCTGGGCGTTGCGGATCAGGGAAGCGCCCGTGGTGGAGTAGCGAATGTGCCCCACAGCGATGTTGCCCTTGAGCTCCTTGCCCAGGTGGCGTTCATTGAAGACTTCCGGAACAAGCCCCATGCCGCGATGTTCGCGGATTTTGGTGCCGTCCCAGGTGACAATGCCTGCGCTCTCCTGCCCACGATGCTGCTGCGCGTAAAGGCCGAAATAGGCCATGCGGGCAGCTTCCTCATGGTTGTAGATCCCGAACAGGCCGCAGTATTCTTTTTTCATGATAAGGCCTTGTGGTTTGGCCGCATCAGCAGCGGCCGTAGTATTCCTGCAGGCTCTTTACCTCAAGCCCCTTGCCACGGAGCTCGGTGATGGCCTGAGCCATGGCCCTGGCGCCTGCAATGGTCGTTGTGTAGGGCAAACCATAAAGCAGCGTGGTTTGCCGCAGCAAACGCGCGTCTTCAATGGTTTCCTTGCCCGAAGGCGTATTGATCAGCAGGTCAATTTCCTTGTTGATTATCTGGTCCACAACATGGGGGCGCTTGCCTTCCGAAACCTTGGGAATGCGCTTGGCAGGCACGCCCTTGGCGTTCAGAAAATCGGCAGTGCCGCCCGTCGCCAGAATCTCGAACCCCAGGTCCTTGAACAGCCAGGCAAGATTCACCGCTTCAGGCTTGTCATGGTCGTTTACGGAAATGAACACGCGCCCTTTGGAAGGCAGCTTCTGCCCTGCAGCGAGCTGGCTTTTCATGAAGGCCAGACCAAAGGTCTCGTCAATGCCCATGACCTCGCCAGTGGAGCGCATCTCGGGTCCGAGCAGGATGTCCACCCCCGGAAAACGGTTGAAAGGCAGCACCGATTCCTTGACCGAGACATAGCCTTTCTTGCGCATGCTCCAGGGGTCAAGTTCTTCGAGGGTGCGCCCCATCATGACCTTGGTGGCCAGCATGGCCAGGGGCACGCCCGTGGCCTTGGACACAAAAGGCGCCGTGCGTGAGGCGCGGGGGTTGACCTCGATGATGAAAATCTCACCGTTTTTGATGGCGTATTGAATGTTCATCAGCCCCACGACCTTCAGCTCTTTGGCCAAGGCCTTGGTCTGACGCGTGATGTCTTCGAGCAGTGCGGGAGATACCGTATGCGGGGGCAATACGCAGGCGGAATCGCCCGAATGGATACCGGCCTCTTCAATATGTTCCATGATGCCGGCAACGTAGGTATCCTTGCCATCGCTCAGCGCGTCCACATCCAGTTCCACGGCGTTCTCAAGAAACTTGTCGATCAGGATGGGGTGGTCCTCGCTGGCGTGGCTTTCGCCGGAGGCAATAAGCGCCACGTTGAAATAGCGCTCCAGTTGCTCTTCGCTGTAGACGATCTCCATGGCCCGCCCCCCAAGTACGTAGCTGGGACGCACCACCACGGGATAACCGATATCACGGGCAATGACATACGCCTGATCCAACGTAGTGGCGGTGCCGTTGGGCGGTTGCTTCAGGTCCAGCTTGTGCAACAGGCCCTGAAAGCGTTCGCGGTCTTCGGCGCGGTCGATGCTGTCGGGCGAGGTGCCCAGAATGGGCACGCCGGCGCGCAGCAGCGGCACGGCCAGGTTCAGGGGCGTTTGTCCGCCGAACTGAACGATGACCCCGTCGGGCTTTTCAAAATCCACGATGTGCAGCACGTCTTCCAGGGTCAGCGGCTCGAAATACAGGCGGTCCGAGGTGTCGTAGTCCGTGGAGACGGTCTCAGGGTTGGAGTTGACCATGATGGAGTCCACGCCCATTTCCTTCAGGGAGAACGCCGCGTGGCAGCAACAGTAGTCGAACTCTATGCCCTGGCCGATGCGGTTGGGACCGCCGCCCAGAATCATCACCTTTTTGGTGTCGGCAGGGGGAGTGGTCTCGCTGCCCTGCTCGTAGGTGGAGTAGAAATAAGGCGTATAGGCCTCGAACTCCGCAGCGCAGGTATCCACCAGGCAGTATGTGGGAAGAACGCCCAAGTCTCTGCGCAAGGTGCGGATGTCATCCTCGCTGCGTTTCCAGAGCTGGGCGAGCTGCCGGTCAGAAAAACCGTATTCCTTGGCGCGGCGCAGCATTTCCGCAAGTTCAGGGTTGGACGTGACAACGCTCTGCTCCAGGCTGAACTGGCGGAGCTCGTCTTCCATGTCCACGATTTCCTTGATCTGCCGCAGAAACCAGGGGTCGATATATGTATGGTCGTACAACTCTTCGATGGACATGCCCGTTATCAGGGCATGGCGCACCGCAAAAATCCGGCGGGAATTGGGCTTTTGCAGCTTGCTCACCAGCTCGTCGCGGTCGAACTCGCGACGCTGGAAATCGCGCCCCAGCCCGGGCATGCCGATTTCCAGGGAGCGCAACCCCTTTTGCAGCGATTCCTTGAAGGTTCTGCCGATGGACATGGCCTCGCCCACACTGCGCATGGACGTGGTCAGAAAGTCCTCGCTGCCCGGGAATTTTTCAAATGTGAAGCGCGGAATCTTGACCACGCAATAGTCGATGGTGGGCTCAAAGGACGCCATGGTTTCGCGGGTGATATCGTTGGGAATCTCATCCAGGGTATAGCCCACGGCGAGCTTGGCCGCGATCTTGGCGATGGGGAAGCCGGTGGCCTTGGAAGCCAGGGCCGAAGAACGCGAAACACGGGGGTTCATCTCGATGATCACCAGCCGCCCGTTTTCCGGGTTCACGGCGAATTGTACGTTGGAGCCTCCGGTTTCCACCCCGATTTCGCGCATGATGGCAATGGCCGCATCACGCATCTGCTGGTATTCCAGGTCGGTCAGGGTCTGGGCGGGGGCCACGGTGATGGAATCGCCCGTATGCACGCCCATGGCGTCGATATTTTCAATGGAGCAGATGATCACGCAGTTGTCGTTTTTGTCGCGCATGACCTCCAGCTCGAATTCCTTCCAGCCGAGAACGCTTTCTTCGAGCATGACTTCCGTGGTCATGCTGGCGGCCAGACCGTGGCCCGCGATCTTTTCCAGGTCTTCCATATTGTAGGCGACACCGCCCCCTGTCCCCCCAAGGGTATAGGCGGGGCGCACGATGATCGGGAACGGCAGCTCCGTGGCCAGACGTCGCACGTCTTCCATGCTGCGTGCAATGCCGCTCTGGGGCACTTCCAGGCCTATATTTTCCATGGCCTTGCGGAAAAGCTCACGGCTTTCCGCCTTCTGGATGACGGGAAGCGACGCGCCGATGAGTTCCACGCCGCATTCATCGAGCACGCCCAGTTCTGCAAGCCCAACCGCAGTGTTCAGGCCGGTCTGCCCGCCCAGGGTGGGCAGAATCGCGTCTGGGCGCTCCTTGCGCACCACACGGGCCACGGATTCGGGCTCAATGGGCTCGATGTAGGTCCTGTCGGCCAACTCGGGATCGGTCATGATCGTGGCCGGATTGGAGTTCACCAGAACCACTTCATAGCCCTCTTCCTTCAGGGCTTTCAGGGCCTGGGTGCCAGAGTAGTCGAACTCACAGGCCTGGCCAATGACAATGGGGCCGGAGCCGATGAGCATAATCTTTTTGATGTCCTCACGCTTGGGCATGGCACTCTCAAATGTACGGTTTCAAGTAGATGGAAAAAACATGGTGTTTGTTGCAGGCGGCGCAGTGCAAGACACAAGGGGCAGTTGCCCCCTGCCGCGACGGCACCTGTTGTGTCACCACGGTATGGGCATGGCCTTTTTCGTAACGATGCGAAACAGCGAGATTCAATCTGTGAACCAACGTGTGCTCTCGGTGATAGTACTGAGAGTGCAAACCGCTAAACGTTTTGCAACTCGAAGATATAAGTACCACTACGGTTGTGCCTGACACCGGCAGGGCCGAAGACAAAACCGCCGGAGCATAATCAAAACCGCCTGCTCCGGGTTATATGACACAAGCCCCTGCCCAGGCAAGGCGCAGCCTTGACCGAACATTCCGGGGGTGACGGGCGTTGCATATACTCCAAAGCCACGAATAGCAAGGTGTGCGCCATGCCTGCACTGGCGCGGGTTGCTGCGTGACGCAGCCAGACAATGCATACGTCAATTGTCATGTATTATTCACACATTCACAACATTTCACCTTTTTCCACGTGGCAGGATGCACCCTCTTCCAGGGGTGCGCGCACCGCGTTTTTCCCTGGTTTAGGAAAAACAAAGGGCAACCTGGCCGATGAAAAATGCTTCTCTCCGTGACGATACCATGCGCAGTGTGAGCATGGCGGACCTGGTGGAAAGCGTTTTCACCGCCCCGCCAGACATGATGGTGCGCGACGTAAAAAAACGCATTGAAGTCCAAGACGACCCTATCAGTTCCCTCGTCGTGGTTGATGGCGAACGTCCTGTGGGACTGGTTATGAGCCTGCACCTGGACCGTGTTCTCAGCCAGCAGTACGGTGTCGCACTCTATCACAAACGCCCTGTTTCCGATGTCATGGACGCAGCTCCCCTTGTGGCCGATGCTGGCAGCGCCCTCGATGTCGTGGCTTCGCAAGCCATGCAGCGCGAAAAGGACAAAATTTTCGACCATGTCATCGTTACCAAGGATGGGCAGCTTGCCGGCATTGTCACGGTTCAGGCCATGCTCTCCACCCTTGCGTCCCTGCATCAGCAACGCACACGCGACATGGAACGCATCAATACAAAACTCAAGCAAGCCAACACGAAAACGGAAGCCATGCACCATGAGCTTGCCGATGCGTACGTCAAACTCCGAGAAGTGGACGAACTCAAGACGGACTTTCTTTCCATGGTTTCCCACGAGTTGCGCACGCCCCTGACATCCGTGCTGGGCTTTGCCGAAATCACGCAGAACGATCTGGAGACAGTGATATTTCCATGTGTCCCCACCCCGGACAAAAGAGCCGGACGGACCATGAAAAACGTCAGCAAGAACCTCTCCATCATCCTGGAAGAAGGCGAACGCCTGACCGCCTTGATCAACGACGTCCTGGACATCGCCAAGATGGAAGCCGGCAAGGTGGACTGGAAAAGCGAGTCCATGGACATCAATGAAATTGTGCGCAGAGCCCTGGCCTCTACGGCCTCGTTGTTCACAAAGAAAAACATCGAGAGCGTTGTTGCAATAGACCCCGATTTGCCAGGTTTGAAGGGCGACAAGGACCGCGTCATCCAGGTGGTGGTCAACCTCATCTCCAACGCCGTAAAATTCACGGATAGCGGCAGTGTGACATGCAAGGCCGAACGCTGGAGCAATGACGAAGGCACATATGGTGTGCGCGTTAGCGTACGCGATACGGGTGTGGGCATAGCGGGAGACGACCTGGACAAGGTTTTTGAAAAATTCAAGCAGGTGGGCGATACGCTGACGGACAAGCCCTCGGGCACAGGTCTTGGGCTGCCTATCTGCAAGCAGATCATCGAGCACCACGGCGGTACGGTGGGCGTCAACAGCGAGCTGGGCAAAGGCAGTGAGTTCTGGTTCACCCTGCCCGAGGAAGCCGCCTTGATACGCGCGGAGCATAAAACCGTGGAAGCCTTCATGGAGGCCAACGGTTCCTTTTTTCTGCAGACGCTTGCCAAACGGGTGGGGCTTGGCAACGGCAAAAAACCACAGCCCGGCGTGCCCAGACCCGGCGCCCTATTGGTCCTGCCCAACGAGCGCCTCAGGCGCCACCTGCGGCAACGCATCGAAGCCCTTGGCCTTGTTGCCCACGAGGCAGCGGACGTAAACGCCGCGCTGACCCTTGCCAAGCGCGCCCCCTTGGAGGTGGTGGTCCTGGACCTGGACGCTTTTGAAGAAAAGGGCATTGAGCTGGCCGCCGCCCTGCGCAAACAGCAACGCACCAGCCACGTAAAATTTATGAATCTGAGCCACGGAGGCGAGTCGGAACAAGGCTTTGCCGTGGCCCTGGACAGGCTGTTCGCACGCCCCATCCGGCGTTCGAGCCTGCTGGAAGAATTAACGCTTCTTGGCGTTGGGAAAAACGCCCCCGTTTTGCTGGCGGATCAGGACCCGGCCTCGCTGCAGGCCTTTGCTTCCCTCTTGGGCGAGCAGGGCTACGCAGTGAGCATGGCGGACAGCATGGAAGCCTGTCTGGAGCAGACAACGACAGGCCCTTTGCCGCTTCTCCTTACAGGCGCCCGCTTTGCATCCCGCTTTGATCTTTTGCGCTCGCTACGATTCGAGCACGGCTGCAGCGACCTACGCGCCGTGCTGCTGTCCTGAACAACGCAAACGGCTGGGAAAAAGCATGATAAAACTGCGTCGCATTCTCAATAAAAAGCCTGCCACAAGCATGCTGCAAGACATCGCCGACGGTCTGGGCGCGCCGATTTCCGTATACGACCCATCCGGCAAGCTGCTCTTTGGCCCTTCCTCCAATCCTGGGGTGGACGCCCCCCTTGTTGTAAAGGGCGACCACCTGGGGACGGTGCGCTCGGACGTGACCACAGCCGCCGTGGCGGCCTCCGCGCTGGACGCCTATATCGGACAGGAAGTGGAAAAGCTCATGCTAAGCAACGACACCCTGAACAAATACAATGAATTGAGTCTGCTCTATGAGGTGGCGCCCCGACTGCTTGCCCTGCGCACTGCAGGTGAGGTGGCAACCCAGTTGCTGCGCTGGGCCTGTGACATGATCGACTGCGCGGCAGGTGTCGTGGTGTTTGTACCGTCCGCTCAAAAAGCAGACTCTGGCAAGGATTTCGACATCCTGGCGGTACAGGGCGATGAATCATTGGCCAGGGGCAGCCTGACAAACGCCCGGATGCTCCTTCTGGAAGTCATGAAAAAGGGCGCTCCCGAGATGGTCAACGACGTTGCCGACGATTACCGCTTCACGGATTCCGGCGATGCTGCCGGGGGGGAGAGAAACAACCAGGGGGTGAGTGTGCCCAAAGCCTGCCTGTGCTCACCAATCCTGGGACAAGGCGGCGAGGACAATGTGCTGGGAGCCGTGCTCCTGACGCATCACAGCCCAAGGGAATACGCCGCACGCGACATCAAGCTGCTCCACTGCCTTGCCTGCCAGGCCGGCATGGCGCTGCAAAATGGCCGCAGAGGCCAGCGCACGGCCAAACCCACAGCGCCCATCAACCCCGGCCAGCAGCCCCCGACTCGTAAAGGATAGCGGCAACCGCTGCTTCAGGAAAAAACAATCATGGACACACTAAACAACCTTCGCATTCTTGTTGCCGAAGAGGACCCCGTAACACAGCGGGTGCTCTCCAACATGCTGCTTTATTGCGGGCATTCACCTGCCCATTTTGCAGACACGCCAGAGGCGGTTCTGGAAACACTGTCCAATGGCGGCGTCGATCTGACGCTGCTGAACTGGACCCTTGTGGCGGACCACGACTTTGCGCTCCTTAAGGAATTGCAGGAAAAGCGCATCAGCCAGGGCATGCCCATGATGCTCATGGTGCCGGGCATGAACGAGGAATACGTGAATCAGGCCGCACGTTTCGGCTTCAACATATTTATCCCCAAACCCATTCCCGCACATTTGCTGCCAGAAAAAATACAGGAGGCTGTGCTCTCCACCCCTGGATGGCAGGAAGCACGCCAAAACGGGTTGGGGTCGCCTTCCGCTCACACTGCTGCAGAAGAAGTGCAGGAACAACCTGCAACTTCCGCCCAGAAGGATGCAGGCGCATCTCTTTCTGTTGTAGAGCAACCGGCACCGGTAAACAGCAATGGCGCCGATGGTTCTGCCTCCCCTCACGGGATCCGCATACCCACCACGCCCGTGGTTGAGGAAAAGGCGCCTGAATTTGTCACCAATATGGCCGACCCCATGGAGGCCGTGCCCATGAAGAAAGACATCAGGCAAGCAAAAAAAGCGGCCCACCCTGCTGTAGTGGGAGGGGGCGCTCAAGAACAATCCCCCTCCAAACAAACGCCCCAGCAGGAAGCAACCAAAAAAGCCAAGGCGCTTTACGCATCCGGGCGTCAGGCCTTGATCGAAAAACGCTTCAAAAATGCGGCGCAGTCCTTTTCCCAGGCTTTGCAACTCTGTAAGGCGTTCCCGGAAGCCCACAAAGGATTGGGGCTGGCCTACCGGGCCCTGGGAGACCTTACCCGGGCCAGAAGCTGCTACAACAAAGCTGCCCAGTATTACGTCCATGCCGGCAAACACCAGCAAGCCGCGAAACTGTATGCCGAGCTGTGCAAGGCAGGCCTCAAACCGCTGAATCCGTTCAAAATAATGGCCGACCACTGCAAAACAGCCGGCAAAATGTCCAAGGCTGTACAACTGTACGAACTGGGCGCCCAACTTACGCCCACTGACCCCATGATTGCCTATAACCTCTTTCTGCTCTACCGCCGGAACGGCCAGGGGGAAAAGGCCCTTGCGACTGTATCCCGGCTTTTGGAGGCAACCCAAGAGATGACCAATCCTGCGCAGCGTAAAAATCTGGAATGGGCCGAGGGCGTTTACCGTAAAATGACCGGCAAGACATATGGTCAACCAACCAGCGAGGATGAGGAAGTGATCGATTCGGATGCTTCCCCAACCATCCTCATAGTCGACGATGAGCCGCATATCCGCATGCTGCTCGAACGCTCTCTGGAATCACTGGAAGACGATGGCGTGACATTGCTGTTTGCCGAGAACGGTGAAGAAGGCCTGGAAATGATCCGGGACAAGCGCCCCGAGCTGGTCTTTCTGGACGTTATGATGCCCAAAATGAACGGCTTCGACGTTTGCCGCACCGTCAAACGGCAACTGGGAATGAACGAAGTCTACATCATCATGCTTACTGCCAAGGGGCAGGAGTTCGACCGCAAGAAAGGTCTTGAAGCAGGGGCAGACGTGTATATGACCAAGCCCTTCCGTCCGCAGGAACTGGCAAACCTTGCCCGTGCGGTGCTCGACCTTTGATGCGTCCCATGAATTGGAGAAATACCCTTGAAAAATGCAGTAAATGGCCTGGCGCAATGCTTCGCGGATGACCGCATGACTTCGACAACGCACAAAAAACCAAGAAAGCGCGTTGGCGAGCTGCTGCTTTCTCGTGGCTGCGTGACGCCAGAGCAATTGAACAAGGCCCTTGCCGAGCACGTCTCCCGTGGCGTGAAATTGGGGCAATATCTGACTCAAAAAGGCTGGTGCACGGAAGAAGACGTGGCCGATGCGGTATGCAGCCAACTGAAGCTGCACCGATTTCGAGCCAAGGACTTTCCCCTGGATCTCAACCTGGCACAGCTCGTTCCTTTTGAACAAGCTGCGCGGTTGCAGCTTGTGCCCTTGCTGAAACGGGCCGGCATCCTCTGGGTCGGCACGGTCGATCCTCTGGACCTCAGTGCACACGACGCCATAGTCCGCGAACTGGAAACCGACGTTGAGCCGGTATTTTGCCTGGAAAAGGAGATACGGGTTCTTTCCAAAAAGCTGTACGGCAAAGAAATTACCGTAGAAGAGGAATATTCCCTTTCCGACCTGGCCGAAGAAAGCGAACTGGAAACCGAAAGCGAAAAAGCGGATGACGCTCCTTATAATATCGGCGACCTGCAGGACATGGCCGAGGGTGCCCCTGTCATTAAAATCGCCAACTCCATCCTGCTACAGGCTTACCAGCGCAAGGCAAGCGACCTGCACCTGAGTATGGAGCATGACGAGGTGATCCTGCGGTTCCGCGTCGACGGGGAACTGCGCGATCAGCCCGCACCCCCAAAAAAATATTTTCTGCCCCTGGTTTCGCGCATCAAGCTTCTTTCCAATCTGGATATCTCTGTTTCCAAAATTCCCCAGGACGGGCGTTTTTCCTACCGGGTGAAAAACGCGGAAGTCAGCGTGCGTACCTCCACCATTCCCACCATCTATGGTGAGAAGATCGTTCTGCGTCTGCACGAGCAGTCCAACCACCATCTGAAGCTGGAAGACCTGGGCATGAGCGAACCGGAGCGTCTGATGATCGAACGGGGCATGCAGAAGCCCCACGGCATGATCCTGGCGACGGGCCCCACAGGCAGCGGTAAGACCACCCTGCTTTATTCGTTGCTGGCGCGCATAAACAACCCGGATATCAACATTGTGACCCTGGAAGACCCTGTAGAGTCCCGCGTGGACGGCGTTACCCAGATTCAGTTGAACACCAAGGCCAACATGACCTTTGCCAGCGGGTTGCGCTCCATTCTGCGCCAGGACCCCGATGTGATCATGGTAGGTGAGATTCGCGACGCCGAAACCGCCTCCATTGCCATCAAGAGTTCCATGACGGGGCACAAGGTGCTCTCCACCCTGCATACCAATGACGCCCCAGGCGCAGTTGCCCGCTTTCTGGACCTGGGCATAGATCCTTTCATGCTTTCTGCCACGCTGCAGGTTGTAGTCGCCCAGCGTCTGGTGCGCCGCATCTGCCCCTATTGCATGGAATCCTACGAAGCGCCCCTGCCTGTTGCCAGACACTTGCTGCAATCGAGCACGGACGCCACGGTGCATCTGTTCCGCGGTAAGGGGTGCAACCAGTGCGACGGCACCGGTTTCAAAGGGCGCATGGGAGTTTTCGAAGTCCTTGAGGTGGATTACGAAGTCCAGGACATGATCCAGAAACGGCTTCCGGCAAAAGACATCAAGCAGACGCTGGCCAAGGCCGGAAAACTGCGGACGTTGGCCAAGGACGCTGCAGAAAAAGTGCTCTTTGGACAGACCACCTATGAAGAATTCGTCAGCGTTGCCTGCTGACACTGCGTGCGATTTCACCACAAGCCTTGCCAATCATGGCGCCGTGTGCCACTAAATACCGTACCTCTGTCACTATTTTCTTGCCAGGAGCCTGCGCCATGGATTTTAACGCCTATTTGCCGTTCTTTCCCCTGCTTGCCCTTATCCTTGGGCTGGTGCTCGGCAGCTTTTACAATGTCTGCATCCACCGCTACCTGAGCGAAGAATCCATAGTAAAGCCGCGCTCCAAATGCCCCAAATGCGGCCATCAGCTCGCCTTCTGGGAAAATATCCCCATCCTCAGCTACGTCATACTCATGGGGCGCTGCCGCCAATGCAAAGACCGTATCAGCCTGCGCTACCCCGCGGTGGAGCTACTCTCGGGCCTGTGGGCATTCGGGCTGGCCCTGAAATATGGCCCCACGCCAGTGTTTCTGCTTTACATGGTCATCGGCGGCATTCTGATCGTCGCCAGTTTCATCGACCTGCAAGCCTACATTCTGCCGGACATCCTGACCTTGCCCGGCGCAGGCATCGCCCTTGCCGGCGCTTACTTCATCCTGCGGCCGGAGCTGGGCGGCCCCTCGTTGCAGGACTCGCTCATCGGCATGGCTGTGGGCGCCGGCCTTTTCTGGTTGCTGCAACGCCTCTACCGCCGGCTCAAAGGCATCGAAGGGCTAGGCACGGGCGATATCAAATTGATGCTGCTGCTCGGGGCGCTTCTGGGCTGGCAGGCCCTGCCCATAACCATTGTGGCCTCCGCCGTCAGCGCGCTTTTCGCCAGTCTCTACTATTTGCTCAAGCCCTCTGGCCGCGCTTTGGAAACAATGGTGCCCTTTGGCCCGTTCCTTTCCCTGGGCGGTATGCTCTACATTCTCTTTGGAGACCTGTACTGGCGCATGCTTCTCTCCTGACGCAGCAAACTGACGTCTAAAAAATGTTGCGCTTTACGCCCTCCGTTGGTAGGGGGGCACAGTACTGGTAAGCTTCTGCCCCAGCACATTGTTTTTCCAGCATCCGCGCCCATGCGCAGCCGGACCCCAACCATAACGCCGTAGCAGGAGATCAGGCATGCTTGCGATCCTGGACTACAAGGCCGGCAACCAGACAAGTGTACGCCGCGCCCTTGATTTTTTGGAAATACCAAACATCATCACCGCTGACCCGGCCACCATTGCCAAAGCCTCGGGCCTTATTTTCCCAGGTGTAGGCGCAGCGGGTCAGGCTATGGACGAACTGACCACCAGCGGTCTGGACCACGTTATCAAGGACCAGGTGCAGTCGGATAAGCCGCTCCTCGGCATCTGCGTTGGGTGTCAGATCCTGCTTGAATTTTCACAGGAGAACGACACCAAGGCACTGGGGATCATTCCGGGTGAATGCGTTCTTTTCAATCCGGCCTGGGAAGATGTGGACGGCGCCCCCATCCGTGTACCCCACATGGGGTGGAACAGCGTGGAGCTGCAAAAGCCCTGCGAACTGATGGAAGGCATCGAGCCCACATCCGACTTTTACTTTGTCCATTCATACTATCCCAATCCCAAACCCGAGTACGTCATCGGCACCACCACCTATGGCCGCAGTTTTTGCTCCATTCATGGTGCCCCGGGGCTGTGGGCCGTGCAATTCCACCCTGAAAAAAGCGGACGCCCTGGCCTGAAACTGCTCAGCAACTTTTATCGCTATTGCCAGGAGGCCGGCTAATGCTCAGCAAACGCATCATCCCCTGCCTGGACGTACGTAACGGCAAGCTCACCAAAGGCGTCAAATTTGTAGGTAATGTCGATATCGGCGACCCCGTTGAATCGGCCCGCGTCTACTACGAGGAAGGCGCAGACGAAATCGTTTTTTACGACATCACGGCTTCCCACGAGGACCGTGGCATCTTCCTGGACGTTGTGGAAAAGGTTGCCTCCAAGATATTCATCCCTTTTTCCGTAGGCGGCGGCATTTCCACCGTGAGCGATATGCGCCGTGTGCTGCTTGCCGGCGCGGAAAAGGTCTCCGTGAACTCAGCAGCCGTCAAGAATCCGGACATTATCAGCGAAGGCGCCGCCGCTTTTGGCGCACAGTGCATCGTGGTGGGCATGGACGTGAAGCAGGTGCCTGTTTCCGAGGACATCCCCTCAGGGTATGAGGTCGTCATCCATGGCGGGCGCAAACCCATGGGGCTGGATGCCGTAGAATGGGCCAAGACGGTGGAGGCCCTGGGCGCCGGGGAAATCTGCCTCAATTCCATTGATGCTGACGGCACCAAGGACGGCTATGAATTGAAGCTGACCCGCCTGGTCAGCGACAGCGTGCACATTCCGGTCATCGCATCCGGCGGCGCGGGCAACCCTGAACACATGTACGATGCGCTTGCCGAAGGCCGCGCCTCGGCCGCGCTCATTGCCTCCATCGTGCATTACGGCGAGTACTCCATCCGGGAAATAAAGGACTACATCCACGGCCGTGGCGTGCCCATGCGCATGGTCTGGTAGCACCCGAAGGCGCCCCCTTTTTTTGGGCGGTGCAGTATATGAAAATGAAAAGAGGCTGCCCCTGGGGCAGCCTCAGAATGCTGATAAACCCTCGCCAATCGGCGAGGGTTTTCTTATACTATCTTCATGCTAAAGCCGCCCAAAAATCAGCAGGTGAAAATGGAGTTTGTTTCGATCAACGAACTTGTCCCCATGAATCATCTGCTTCGCAAAATTGCCAAGGTTATTGATTTCTCCTTTATTCATGAGCTCACCAAGGATTTGTATTGCGAGGGCAATGGCCGTCCGGCCATTGAACCGGTGGTGCTCTTCAAAATGCTATTCATCGGCTATCTGTTTGGCATCCGCAGCGAGCGTCAGCTTGTCAAGGAAATCCAGGTCAATGTTGCCTATCGCTGGTTCCTTGGCCTGGGATTGCAGGACAAAGTGCCCGACGCCAGCACCATCAGCCAAAACCGGCGGCGCAGATTTAACGACACCAGCGTTGCCCAGGACATTTTTGACGGTATAGTGTTCCAGGCCATGAAAAAGAGGCTTGTCGGCGGACACA
Source organism: Desulfovibrio biadhensis (assembly GCF_055388615.1). Taxonomy (NCBI): domain Bacteria; kingdom Pseudomonadati; phylum Thermodesulfobacteriota; class Desulfovibrionia; order Desulfovibrionales; family Desulfovibrionaceae; genus Desulfovibrio; species Desulfovibrio biadhensis. The sequence continues at coordinate 2,070,333 of NZ_AP042477.1, read as the reverse complement.
CGCTTTACACCGATTCCACCCACCTGAAAGCCAACGCCAACAAGCATAAATTTACGGAAAAGCTCGTTGCCCAAAGCACGAAGTCATACTTGGGCGAACTTGAAGACGCCGTGGAGGAAGACAGGCGCAGGCATGGAAAGAAACCGCTGAAGCAGGACAACCGCGAAGCGGGGTCCAAGCGGATCAAGCAGAGCACAACCGATCCGGACAGCGGGTACATGGTACGCGAGGGCAAGCCTAAGGGCTTCTTTTACTTGGATCATCGCACTGTGGACAGCCGACACAACATTATCACCGACAGTTACGTAACTCCGGCCTCGGTGCATGACAGCATGCCTTATCTCGATCGGCTGGACCGACAAATCAACCGCTTCGGCTTTGCTGTGAAGCACGTCGGCCTCGATGCAGGATATTTCACCTCACACATTTGCAAGACGCTGGAAGAAAAGCATATTTATGGTGTCATTGGCTATCGTCGTCCCACTCGTCGCAAAGGGATGCTCCCCAAACGCGCCTTTGAATACCTGCCGGACAAGGACTGCTATCTTTGCCCCGAAGGCCAGGAGCTTCACTACTCCACCACCAACCGCGAAGGATATCGTCTCTATGACTCGTTACCAAAGATTTGCCGCCGCTGTCCGTTACTGAAGGAGTGCACAACAAACCGGAATTGCAAGAAAACAGTGACACGCCATGTGTGGCGGGAATACGTGGATACGGTGGATGCGCACCGGCTCACGGAATTCGGAAAAAGAATCTATGCTCGCCGGAAAGAGACCGTAGAGCGCAGCTTTGCCGACGCCAAACAACTGCACGGGCATCGCTATGCTCGGTTCTGCGGCCTGGCTAAGGTCCAGGTTCAAAGCCTGCTTTCCGCCACATGTCAAAACATGAAGAAAATGGCCTTGCTGCTGGCCCCTTTGGGGCTGTCATACAAATATTTGCAGCCCAAATGCCTGTACTTTCTTCCTCAGTCTCTCTATCTCGTTCGATTGGGGCCGATCGAGCCAACATCCCAGCTGGCAGCGGCCTGAAAAGAAATCGGTTCATAAAAACAAACCCCACTTTGCAAAAAGCGGGGTTTGTCAATGAGCTGAGGCTGCCCCTGGGGCAGCCTCTTCTTGTTTGTATCGGGTGCTGCTTTCTGCTCAATCTTCCAGCAATTCTTCGTACAGCTCGAGATGCTGCTGCGCTATCTTGCGCCCATCGAATTCCTCGACAGCTTTATCACGGCTGGCCTGTCCCATTTTTTTGCGCCGCTCCGGGTTCACAATAAGCTCCCGCAGTGCAACGGCAATGGCAGGCTTGTCACCAAAAGGCACCAGCAACCCATTTACGCCCTCATCCACGATCTCCCGACAGCCGGGCACATCCGTGGCAATGACAGGCAAACCGCAGGACATGCCTTCCTGCAAACTCATGGGCAACCCTTCCCTGTAAGAAGGCAACACAGCCATATCGCTGGCGCACCAGACCAGGGGCATGTCATCGCGCCACCCTGCCAGGATCAGATTCTTTTGCTGCCGCAACATTTCCAAATGCTCATCGCTCAGGCAGCGGGCATTGCCGGGGTCGGCCTCTCCCACAATCATGAAGCGCGTATTCGGAAAAGCATCCGCCAGTTCATTCGCCGCCCTTGAAAAATCCATGATCCCTTTGTCGTACAACAGACGGGCCGTCATGGTCACCAGTATCTGGTCCGGTTCCACGCCCACAGAGCGACGAAATTCAAGCACTTCCTCCCTTGTCACCGCGTCAGGGTGAAAACGTTCGGTATCCACACCGCTACCCCGGATGCATAAGGATTTACGCCCTCTTATCAGCCCGTAACTCTTGAAGTAGTTACGGTCATCCTCGTTCTGGAACACCAATGCGTCACACCGGTGGGCCGTGCTGAAATACAACAGCTTGAAAAAAGTACGCATGGAGATGCCCCGGATGCCAGGCTGCAAAAAACCCGACCCAAGCCCTGTGATGGTATGCACCACCTTGGCTTTTCCGTTGGTGGCCAACCGTACCAAAATATTTGGCTGGTGCGTGAAGGTGTGGATCACATCCGGTTCGATGTGCTTGATGAGGTCCCGCATGACCTTGTAAGGTTCGGGAACAGCAAGAGGATTCAGGCTGCCCCGCACCAGCGGATAGTGCCAGAGATACGCCCCCCGCTGCATGAGCTCCATGCCATGCTGCCCCCGCGGCACGCAGATATGCACCTCAAGATTGCGCTGCAGCAACGCCTTGATCAAGCTGCGCCGGAACAGCAGGATATTCAAATCCATATTGGAAACAATCAGCACTTTTTGCAGTGGCACGTCAGGAAGCCTCCACTTCGCTTGTATTGGTGTAGGCCCCCCTCCAGGCCTGATACATGAGCACAGACCATAGCTGCCAGTGTCGATTGCGGCGCCCCTGCTGGTGTTCACGCCATGCCTGCAGCACGGGGTCAGGGTCAAGGCCGCCGTCTTCCAGGGATTTTTTCCCCAGATGAGCCCCGGCCCAATCTTTCAGCTCTTTGCGAAGCCATGCGTCAACAGGCAGGTCAAACCCTTGTTTGGGGCGCTCCACCAGCTCGCGTGGCACCTTGCGATGCAACACATCGCGCAAAACCTTTTTGCCGCTGCGTCCTTCGATTTTGGCCCACAGCGGCATGCGCCAGGCCAGCTCCACCACCCTGTGGTCCAAAAGCGGCACGCGCCCTTCCAGGGCAACGGCCATGCTGGCCCTGTCCATCTTGGTCAGGATGTCGTCAGGCAGGTATCCGTTCTGGTCCATGGCCATCATCCACGGCGCAAATTCCATAGCCTCAGGCAATTCTTCCTCTGGCGCCAAGGCAGCGGCAACTGGATCAACAGCAGGTGCATCCGCGGCAAATGAGGCATCCAGCAGGTCCCGGGGCTGTTGCCAGGTCGCTATCAAACTTTGAAAAAAGCCTTCCCGCCCTTTTGCAGGCAGGGCCTCGACCACCTTTTGCAGTTTGTCGCGGAAAAGCGGCTGCCCCTTTTTCCCTCTCAGGTTGGCTGCCACCCCGTACAGGGCGCTCAGCGCCCCTTCTCCGGCTCCACGCATGAGAGCGGCCAAGGGTTTGCGCACGCCTTGCGGCAGCGCACCTATTTTTTCCCAGAGCTCGGGCGCATGAAAATAACGATTGTACCCGCCAAACAACTCGTCACCGCCATCTCCGGAAAGACAAACCGTCACGTCCTGACGCGCCAGTTTGGAGACCAGCCATGTGGGAATCTGCGAAACATCAGCATAGGGTTCATCAAATATTTCAGGCATCTTACGCGCAGCAGCCAATGCTTCCGCCGGGTCAACAATCAATTCCGTATGATGTGTTCCCAAATGTTCAGCCACGGCGCGGGCCTGATCGGCTTCATTATATTGTGCAGAGCGCGAACCAATGGAAAAAGTGCGTACGGGTTGCGAGCTCAATTCCTGCATCAGGGCCGTAATGGTAGAGGAATCCACCCCGCCGGAGAGAAACGCTCCAAGGGGCACATCCGCCACAAGCCGGAGCTGTACGGCATCACGCAGGGCGTGCTCCAGCCTGTCCGCCAGTTCACCGGCGTCGCCCTGCAAGGGGTTTTCCCTGCCCTGGGCAACACAGCGCTCCACACTCCAGTAGCGTACAGCCCGGGGCATGTTTTGCGCCTTTATGTCATTACTCCCAAAAGTAACGTAGCTGCCTGGCACAAGCTTATATACGCCCTTATATATAGTAAGGGGCGCAGGCACGCAGGAATACCGCAGATACGCTTCCAGGGCAGGCGCGCTCACACCAGGGGCGCCCCCTTGATTCCATGCCGGATGCACACGAAGCGCCGACAATTCTGAACCAAAAAGCAGGGTGTTGTTACGGTAGCCCAAATAGAGAGGTTTGATGCCCAGGCGATCACGCCCAAGCGTCAAGGTTTTTTCTTGTTTGTCGAAAAAAGCAAAGGCAAACATGCCCACGCAGCGCGATAATGTGCGCTCCACCCCCCATATCTGCAAGGCGGCAAGCAGAACCTCTGTGTCGCAGTGCCCCCTCCATCCACCATGGGGGGCGGCCCCGGCGTCCTCAAGCTCACGCCGGATTTCCATATAGTTGTAGATTTCACCATTATAGGTAATCTGAAAACGTCCGTTCTCAGACAACATGGGTTGGTGCCCGGCGGGCGAGAGGTCCACAATGGCCAGACGCGAATGTGCGAAGCCCACTCCATCTGCGGGTTCGCAGTGGGTGCCGTTGCCGTCTGGTCCTCTGTGAGCCAGAGCGTGGGCCATGCCCTTTAGTATGGGAATCAGGGTCTCAGTTGACGCAGAGGGGCCCCAGAAACCAGCAATGCCGCACATGATCTCATCTTTTTTGAAGTTCCGCCGGCAGCGCCCCGACAAGGGAGCCCCTGGTCAGCATCAGTACCAAGAAGAACTCCCTGAAAGGAAGTCTCTCAGTATCTCGTGGCGGTTTTTTAATACTGCAAAGGGGTGCTCAAGTCCAACACATCCATGGCGCAATAAAAACACCCCCTGCCGCGGCATCACGTCAGGGGGTGTTTGTTGTCAGGGGAAATGCTTAATTCAGGATGTAGCGCATTGGGTCGACACTGACGCCATTGAGCCGGACTTCGTAATGCAGGTGGGGGCCGGTGCTGCGCCCGGTATTGCCCAACTCGCCGATGAGGTCGCCGCGGGAAAGCTTGTCCCCTTCCTGGACGCTTATCTTGTCCATATGCGCATAGCGAGTGGTCAAGCCCATGCCGTGGGTCACGACCACGGTCTTGCCGTAGGTGCCGTCTTCTCCGGCAAATTTCACCACACCTTGAGCAGGAGCAATAATGGGTGTGCCGACCTTACCGGAAATGTCTATACCCGTATGCATATCCACTTGCCCGGTGAAGGGCGAAATGCGCTTGCCAAATGGCGACGTTACCCAGCCATCAGTAGGCCAGACAGAAGGCGTTGTGGCCAGCAATTCGCGATTGCCCTGGAAGGAGTGCAAGAGATTCTGCTGGCGCATCTCTTCAAGACGGACATCGGTATTCAATTGGTGCAGGAAGTTGTGCATCTTGCGCGCCAGAAGTTCCTGGCGATGGATGGGCAGGTAACTTTCGGAAAAGGAGCTTGCCTTTTCTCCACCCATGGAACTGGAAGCCTCGATCTGCGTATCCAGATTCATCATCACCCGTAATTTCGTATCGAAATCGCGGACGCGGGTCAGATCCTTTTCCAGTGTTTTGAGCTTGGAAGCCAGACTGATGAGCTGCCCTTTCTGCTCTTCCACGGTCTTGCTCGACTCGGCCAGGCGATTGCGCACCAGCTTGTAATCGGCGAAATAACTCCAGAAATGGATGTTGCCGGCGACCAGTGAAACGACGAGCCCTATCAATGCAAAAACCATCCAGCCGCGGACATAGAGCTTTTTGTAAACGCCCTCGTTATCCTTGAATACGACTACGTGGTATTTTTTAAGGAGCATAATACCTCGGTGCGAAACGTGTTGGAATCAGGGTTGTCGGGATGACCATGGGACGTGGCCTGCTCTCTCCAATCCATTACCATTTCGTTGTCATCAGAGCCTTCTACAGCCCGGGGCGCTGCAACAAGGCGGGGCAATGAGATTATCTGCCCAAACAGAGCCGTCGCCTGGTGGGGCTCTCTAATCTAGCGAAATTCTAGACTTTATTCCTCAGAGCCTGCAGGCGACACGAATCCATTCTATCTAATGGCAGCACTTTCATTTAAGACATTTAAAGTTGTCAGTCAAGTTCCTACACGCTTCTGAAAGAGTACAGCAATTTCAGTCGGTTTGTCGTTCCATTTCCATGCGCCGCAAAGCGTTCAACACATTGTTGCGCACGCGAGGGTCCTTGCCTGGCCCTTCCGCAAACCAGCGCTCCAATTGTGCGCGCCGGCTGGTTGTTGACGAGGGGCAGGGATTCACCCGCACCGGCAGCCCCCATTGCTTGCAGGCCTTGGATATCGTCTTCTTCTCCATCCACAGCAAGGGGCGTATCAGCTTGAATTCACCGTCGAAAAAGTCCTCACATATGGACAAACCGCCCACGCGCCCGGCCTGAAACAGGTTCATGAAAAAATTCGCCACCAAGTCATCGGCATGGTGCCCCATGGCCAGGTGGGTCAGTTTATAGTTCTGCATCAGTTCGAAAAGCCGCTTGCGTCGCAAGCGGCAACAAAAAAAACAGGCAGAGTTCTTGCGGTTTTCTTCGGAATGCGCGCGGGGTCCGTGGTCGCTCTCCTCGCAGTGCAAGGGCACGCCCAACTCCAGGCACAATTTAACGATATCTACGTGGCTGTCTTTTTCAAAACCAGGGTTGACGTGCAGCGCCATCAGTTCGATGGGAAACGGCACAATACGCTGGCGGTAGACCATGACCTTGAGCAAGGTCAGGCTGTCCTCGCCACCTGAAACGGCAATGCCGATCCGCGCATGGGGGGGCAGCTTTATGGCCTGTTGCAACATCTTGCCTGCGCTGCCAATGCAGGACTTCTGCGCAAAGCTCAATTTTTCTCGTGGCATCAAACGTCCTTTCCCGGTTGTTCTTTCTCGTGCTGCAGCCGGGGTGCAGTTTCATACCTGCACAGGCGGTGCTGTGCAAGAAGCACTAGCCGCCCTGTGTCCATCCGCTGCATAAAAAAGTTCCAACCTATCGTAATTGTAATCAACCACCCCTTGACGAAGAAGTTGTCGAAGAATATTCAGACGGACTGTACTGTAATGCGAAGGGCGCTCTGCCCTGTCGCTACGCTGCCAACACAGGCGCCGCCCTCATGGGTTACGTCTGCCCAAGGGCGACGACGGCGCATCATTCTGCCGTATCCATGCGCCGTCATCAGGCGCGCGTTCGCACAAGGCGAACGCCTCAACACAATAACTACAGTTCATACAAACGGGAACGCCATGCTGGAAGTGGAACATCTCGATCACCATTACGGCAATGTCCAGGTTCTTTTCGGACTGGATTTTTCCGTAAACCAGGGTGAAATCGTCGGTCTGCTCGGTCCCAACGGAGCCGGGAAGTCCACGACCATGCGCATCCTCACGGGCTATCTTTCGCCCACCGCTGGTGTCGTGCGATTCAACGGCAAAGACATTCAAAAAGACCCTATGGCCCTGCGCAGGCACCTGGGCTACATGCCCGAAAACGTGCCCCTGTATCCCGAGCTGAAGGTGCAGGAGTACCTGCTCTGGGCTGCGCGGGTAAAGCAGAGCATCTCCCCCGCCAAGGACAGTGAAGAAGTCATGGAGCGTTGCGGCCTCAAGGATGTTTCCGGCCGGCTCATCCGCCACCTGTCCAAGGGGTACCGGCAACGTGTAGGCCTGGCCCAGGCCATACTCGGTCCCACCAAGCTGCTGATCCTTGACGAACCCACGGCCGGGCTGGATCCCCGTCAAATTCGCGAAATCCGGAACCTGATCAAAGAGTTGGGGCAGGAGAAAACGATCCTGATCTCCACCCATATCCTCCCTGAAGTCGAGCTGACCTGCAATCGCGCGCTGATCATCGACAAGGGGCGCATCAAGGCCGAAGACACGCCAGCCGGACTTACGCATAGCTTTGGCGGCCACGGCAAATACCTGCTGCGGCTCGACATGCCCGCAGCCATGAACGATGTCGTTCTGGAGCGCTACAGCACACTGCCCTGGGTGGAAAAGGTCGAACCAGCCCCGTCCGAGATGGGCGTGGGCGCGTTTTATATAGAAACCGACATGGCAGAAGACCGACGTGCAGACATCAGCCGGGAAGCCTTTCTGGCGGGCTGGCCCGTTCTGGAATTCAAACCTGCATCCATGAGCCTCGAAGAGGTGTACGTCAGCCTGGTGCACGAGGAAGAGACTGAAGGAGGCGAGGCATGAACGGCTCCATTCTGGTGATGCGCAAGGACCTTTTCGTCCTGTTCCGCTCCCCGCTGGCCTACGTTATCATGGCCTGTTTCCTGCTCATATCGGGCTATTTCTTTGTCACTGCGGTGCAGTATTTCGAACTCATCAGCATCCAGGTGATGCAGAACCCGCAGGTTTCCGACTTTGGCCCCAATGAGATGATCATTGCCCCGTACATCCAAAATACGGGGGTGATCCTGCTCTTTTTCCTGCCGCTTTTGACCATGCGCGGCTTCAGCGAAGAAAAACGCCAGGGCACCTTTGAGATGCTGCTGAGCTACCCCCTGCGGGAGCATCAGATCGTAGGCGGCAAGCTTCTGGCCATCTCCGCCTTCCTGGTCATCATGCTGGCGCTTTCCGCACTCGGGCCCGGGCTGCTGTATGTTTTTTCCGAGCCAGAACTGCCCCCTACGTTGACGGGGTATTTCGGCCTTTTCCTGCTGGCGGCTGCCTTTGCCTCCCTGGGGCTGTTCCTCTCATCGCTCACGGAAAGCCAGATCGTCTCCGCCGTACTCAGTTTTGCCGCGCTGCTCCTTTTGTGGCTGCTTTCCTGGGCCGGCGAAGTCGGCCAGGGCCCGGTGACTGAAATCCTGACGCGTCTTTCGCCCATGAACCATTTTGACTCATTCACCAACGGCGTGCTCAGCGTAGCGGACCTGGTCTACTACCTGACCTTCATCGCAGGCTTTTTCTGGTTATCCGTGTTGAGCCTGGAAAACCAACGTTGGAGAGGGTAGCGCCATGAACATGAAACGGATTTCCCAAACCGCACTGGCCGGCATTCTCGGCCTTTGTCTGTTGATAGGGCTGAACGTTCTGGCCGCCAAACAAAGCTGGCGCTGGGACACCACAGCCAACAAGCGCTATTCCCTGGCCGTGGAAACCGTGCACGCGCTCAGAGAACTGGATGCACCGGTCACTGCAGTGGCGTTCTTTCGCCCTGAAGAACGGGCCCAGATAGAGAGTCTGCTGCAACTCTTCACCCAGAAGACAGGTGAATTCACCTATGAATTCGTAGACCCGGACCGCTCCCCGTATCGCGCCAAGGAATATGACGTGACCCAGACCGGCACCGTTGTGCTGCTGTCCGGCAACAAGACGGAAAAGGTGCTTTTTCCCGACGAGGAGAAGCTGATCAACGGCGTGATCCGTGTCAGCAATCCCACCCGCGCCAAGATATACTTCGTGCAGGGGCACGGCGAATCCAATCCAAAAGCCACCGGCCAACAGTCCTGTTCCATGCTGGCCAAGGCGCTGACCGATCAGGGCGCCGATGTGGCGCCCCTGACTCTGGCCAGGGCCGATCAGATACCCGAAGACGCAGATACCCTTGTCATTCTGGGCCCGAAAACCGACTTTCTCCAGCACGAACTCGATGTCCTCGATGCCTGGTGGAAAAAGGGCGGCCGCCTGCTCATCGGTCTTTCCGCTGAAAACAAGACCAATCTGGACCCCTGGCTGGCCAACCTGGGTATGAAACGGCTCGACGGCTTCACCCTCGACCCGCTCAGCCGGCTCATCGTGGGCGACCCCATGGCTCCCATTGTTCAGGATTACGGCTACCACCCCATCACCAGGGACTTCGCCCTGATGACAGTGCTGCCCACGGCCACCGCACTTGCCGGGGCCGAAGGAGCCCCCTCCCATGCGGCACCGCTTGGCAGCAGCACGGAGCAATCCTGGCTGGAAACCAACCTCGACAACCTGCGGGAGCACGGCACCGCCAAATTCGACGAGGGAGAGGACACTCCCGGCCCGCTGTGGTTGGCCGCCGTCTATGAAAACACACCTGGCGCAAAAACCGAAGACGGCGCAGATGGCGCCCCCGAAGCTGAACAGCAGAGTGAGGCCGACAAGGCCGCACCAAGCCAGCGCGCCGTAGTTTTTGCAGACCAGGATTTTGCGACAGACCAGTATGTGAACATGGCCGGCAACCTGGACATTGTACGCAACAGCGCAAACTGGTTGATGGAGCGCGAGAAGCTGATCACTGTCAGCAAGCCGAAAAGCGCCAACGTGTTCCTGACGCTTTCCGTGGCGGAACGCATGGTGGTGACCTGGGCGCCGCTTTTTTTGCTGCCCCTTCTCTGCCTGGGCTTTGCCATCTGGGTGGCCATGTCCCGGCGCAAGGTGAAACAATAGCCCCATTGTAGCCATGAACAAACGAATCATGATCCTGGCCGTGCTGGCCGTGGCCGTCTGGGCGACCGTCAGCTTTTGGCCCGAAGAAAAACAGGAACAGGCCGGTACGGATACGAACTGGCCCGCCATGGATGTACACCAGGCGCAGTCGGTTACTGTGGCGTCCCCCAAAGGCGACTTTACCCTGACAAACGACAAGGGTTCCTGGCTGATAAGCACCGGGCAGGGACCCGCCCTGCGCGCCGCTGTGACCAAGGTGGACAGTCTGTTGGATTATGTGGCAGACCACGGCCCTACCCGCCGGCTGCAATTGGAGGGCAATGCGGCGCCGGATTCCAAAACGTTGGCACCTTATGGTCTGGACAAACCGCAAACCGTACTTACACTCCAGGGCAAGGCGCAGCAGGGAGAGACGGCCAAGGCCGCACCCTGGCGAATCGCCATTGGAGACAAGAATCCGGCAGGCGACGGTGTGTACGCCCTGAGTTCGAATGTTGCCGGTATTCTGCTGCTGGATGCGCAGTACGCGGAAAAGCTTTCGCAGCCGGCAAGCCAGTACCACGACCTCCGGCTCCTGGACATTGACACAAAGGCGCTGGAAAAGATCAGGCTTATAAGCCCCAGCCAGGCAGATCAGGCAGGGGGCAAGGAAACTGGCTTTCCCTCCTGGGAGCTGGAACGCGCGCAAAATGCAGAAGCTGCCGGAGAATCCGCGCAGTGGCGTTTTACCTGGCCGCAAGATTTGGCCACAAAGACGGTGGACATGCAGGAAGCCAACATGTACGCCCATGATCTTGCAACGTTGGAAGGCACAAAATATCTGACGGATTTTTCACCCCAGGGGCTGACCCCAGGACTTGAATTCTCCTTCTGGCGCAGCGGAGCAGAAAAGCCTGAGCAGTTGCGCATTTATCAGCTACCGCAACCAGGGGAAGCGAAAACATTGGCTTTTGCCGCTGTTTCGTCCTGGCAAAAAGCCCCGGTGGCTGTGGATGCAAAAATGGTCAAGGCCCTTGCCAAGACTGGATTTTACCTCAGCCAGCGGGGTATAATAGAGCTGGATCGAGCAAAAGTGGAGCGTATGGAGCTTGAACCCGCGGCCAAAGACCGGTATAGCCCGCTTGTAGCTGTCAGCGAGGGCACGACATGGCAGACCGAAAGCGGCACGCCGCTGCCGGGCTTTGATGTTCTGCTCTGGCGGCTGGGCGATCTCAAGTATCTCGATACCGGACGTGCTGCCCTGCCCCCTACGGCAAAACTCGCTTTGACCTGGCGGCTCTATGACGCAGCGCTCCAGGCAGACGATGCAGCACAGCCTGCAGGGGATGCCGGCCAGAAGCCGGACGGTTCCTCTGTTGTCGTCAGTTTCCACGAAGATGATTCATTGCCCCCCGGCCAATGCTGGGCGGTGGTGGAGCAACCATACAAGGCGTATCCGGTGGAGCGCGAGTTGTTGGACGACCTTCTTGCAAGGCTGTCCCAACTTTCCTCTGCCCAATAGTTTTTTCGCACTTTGCGGCCCCAAGTATTATTATTCTTTAAGGAGTCAACATGGCACGCATCACAGTTGAAGATTGCCAGAAACAGGTGGATAATCGCTTTCTTCTGGTTCAGATGTCCATCAAACGGGTGAAGCAGTACCGCGAAGGGTACGAACCCCTGGTTACGAGCAAGAACAAGGAAGTGGTCACTGCCCTGCGTGAGATTGCAGGTTCCAAGGTCCTGCTGCAGGAAGCCCCCTACGTGGTAATACAGCCTGAAAACGAGATGACCTTTGGCCAGGACCAGAAGTTCGCTTCTGACGACGCCTGAGGCAAAAGATACTAGAGAATCATGTCTGCCAAACGAGACTACTACGAGGTGCTCGAGGTTACGCGTGAAGCGAACGGCGACGAGATAAAACGCGCCTATCGCCAGATGGCCTTGAAATATCACCCTGACCGCAATCCCGGTGACGCTGAAGCCGAATCCATGTTCAAGGAAGCGGCTGAAGCATACGAAGTGTTGCGTGACCCGCAAAAACGCGCCCGCTACGATCAATTCGGACACGAAGGGCTTTCCGCCAACGGGTTTGAAGGGTTCTCCAACGCTGATGACATTTTCAGCACCTTTGGTGACATCTTCAGCGAATTCTTTGGCTTCGGCCAGGCGCGCTCCCGCGGACCACGCCCCCAGGCAGGCGCAGACCTGCGCTACAACCTGAGCGTGACCTTTCGCGAAGCCGCCAAGGGCATGGAAACCATGCTGAAGATTCCCAAGAACGTCACCTGCCCCGAATGCGAGGGCTCAGGTGCCGCCCCGGGAACTTCGCCTGAAACCTGCCCGCAATGCCATGGCGCCGGACAGGTGCAGCAAAACCAGGGCTTTTTCCGCATAGCCATGACCTGCCCCACCTGTCATGGTGAAGGGCGCGTGGTGAGCGAGCCCTGCTCCAAATGCCGCGGCCGCCGCGTGGTGCAGGAAGTGCGCGAACTTTCCGTGCGTATTCCCGCCGGCGTGGACAATGGCAACCGTCTGCGTTTGCGCGGAGAAGGCGAGCCTGGCCAGTTTGGCGGCCCTCCCGGCGATCTGTACGTGGTCATCCACGTCCAGGAGGACAAGACCTTCCGTCGCCAAGGGCAGGACCTCATCTACCAGACCGAGGTCGGTGTTGTGGACGCCATCATCGGCTCGCGCATTGAAGTGCCAACCCTGGACGAGCCCGTGCCCCTGGACATCCCCAAAGGAACCCAGTCGGGCGAAGTGTTCAAGCTCAAGGACCTGGGCCTGCCCTATCTGGGCAGTGAGCACAAGGGCGATCTGCTTGTTGAAGTCACCGTGAAAATCCCCCACAGCGTGACCAAAAAACAGGAAGAATTGCTGCGCGAGTTTGCCAGGCTCGAGGACCAACGCCCCATGACCAAGGTGAAAAACTTCTTTGGTGGCAAGAAAGGCAAATCCTCAAAATCTGACAAGTCTGAAGAGACTGAAAAAACGGATAAATCCGACCAGGCTGCCAGCGGCTAGACTGCGGATTTTACGAATATCGCCTGACAAAGGGGGGGAACCTGTAAAATGGTTTTCCCCCTTTGCGTTTTCCCTGTTCCAAACTTCTTGGCATTTGCGTTGACGCAATATAGACAGAAGGGAATAATAAACTTTTCTGCAGGGGGAACTGCTTCCCCCCGAAAATCTCCAAGGAGCGAACGTGTCCCAAGACAGCTCTGAACTGACCCATCTGGACGCAGCCGGCCATGCCCGTATGGTAGACGTTGGCGCTAAAGCCGAAACCCGCCGCAGGGCAGTTGCAGGGTGCCGCGTGCTGGTCTCCCCCACCACCCTGGAGCTTGTTCGCGACAAGGCTCTGCCAAAGGGTGATGTGGTAGCCACGGCGCGTATCGCCGGCATCCAGGCTGCCAAGCGCACCTCTGAACTGATTCCGCTTTGCCACCCCCTGTTCCTCAGCTACGTCGATGTGGAGCTGAGCTTGACCGAAACACCCCCTGCCGTGGTGATCCGTGCTGAGTCGCGCACTTCCGGACAGACTGGTGTGGAGATGGAAGCCCTCATGGCTGCCCAGGTTGCGGCCCTCACCGTCTACGATATGTGCAAGGCCGTGCAAAAAGACATGGTCATCGAGGAAGGACGCCTGCTGCACAAGTCCGGTGGCAAGAGCGGCACCTACGAGTATGAGGGACAAAATGTCGGAAACAAGTGAAAAATCCTGCCCTTGCGGCTCCGGCCAGCCCTACGTCACGTGCTGCGCCCCTTATCATAAGGGCGAGGCGTTCCCGCCCACTGCCGCAGAACTCATGCGCTCGCGGTACGCAGCTTTCGCTGTCAGCGACATCGACTACCTGAAAGAAACCACGGCGCCGGAGCGGCGTTCCGCCTTTGTTCCCCGGGAAGTGGAACGCTGGAACCGCTCCGTCACCTGGAAGGGGCTGGAGATATTGGACACCGTAGCAGGCGGCCCAGACGACGCCACTGGCGAGGTAACCTTTATTGCCCGCTTTGAGCGCCACGGCGCACCTGGCGAGGTGCGCGAACACTCCCGCTTCAACCGTGAAAACGGCAAATGGCGCTACGTGGACGGTGATGTGGAGCAGCCCGAAAAGCAGGCGCCCTCTCGCCGGGAAGCACCCAAGGTAGGGCGCAATGATCCCTGCCCTTGCGGCAGCGGTAAAAAATTCAAGAAGTGTTGCGGCTGATCATCCGAAATAGCTGATGCCATGCGCACCGCATTTATTGACGGATGTGGTGCGCACGCCTTTTTTTAGCTCCTTTTTCCCACCCGCGCGTACTCCCGCCAAGCTGTCCGGTTGCCCCCCTTTTCGCCCCGTACAAAATTCCCTCTCGGCAGCGGAATATAATACGCAATAGCCCTCTCATGCGGTATGCTTCATGTTACTGCCGTAAAAAATCTGGCTTGGCATCTCCAGCGAGGGGTTTTTGCAATGCTGCGAAACATGAGCGTGAAGTCGAAAACAATCATCACGGCCATCATCGGGCCCGTGGTCATCGCCCTTGTCATGGGGGCACAGCAAATCAGCACTATTTCCGAAAAATCCGAGGAAGGCATTCTCAAACAGAGCAGGGCTGTGGTTTTCATGGCCGAGGCGGCGCGCAACAGGGTCAGCGACATGCTTGATGCCGGCATAATACGCCCCTTGGATGAACTGCCAAAGGACAAGGTCATGGACGCAGTGCCTGTCATCGCATCCATTCGCATGGCCATGACCAAGGCCGAAGAGGCAGGCTACACCTTTCGTGTGCCCAAGGTTTCGCCCCGGAATCCCCAAAACACACCCACTGCGCTCGAAGCAGAAGTGCTCGCCCGGATGAAGGCTGAGAACAAGGATGAAATCACCATTCAAGGCGACGATTCCATCCGCTATTTCAAGGCCATCAGATTGACCGAGCATTGTCTGTATTGTCATGGCGACCCAAAGGGCGAAGAAGATGTAACAGGCGGCATCAAGGAAGGCTGGAAAGTCGGCGAAATCCACGGCGCATTCGAACTCATCAGCTCCCTTGATGCGGCCAAAAAGGAAACCAAAGCCGCTGCCATTTCCGTCACCCTGTGGACCGTTGGTACCTTGATCGTGATTTCCGCCCTGGTCACATGGGTCATGCGCACGTCCGTCATCAGGCCGCTTTTAGAAATAACCCGTCTGACCGAAGACATGGCCCAGGGCAAGTTTTCCAAGGGCATCCCAAAGCCTGCCAATGATGAGATTGGCAAGGTCGGCAAATCTCTCAACGCCATGATCTCCAGTCTGGGCAGCGTGATTCAGGCCGTTTCCGAGGCATCGGCCTCCGTACACACCAGCAGCCGCGAGCTTGCCGAAGCCGCCAACAGTGTGGCCAGCGGCACTGCCTCCCAGTCCGCCAGCATGGAAGACGTCTCGTCACGGATGGAATCCATTGCCGAAAGCATCAAGGACAATGCGCAAAATGCCGGCCAGACACGCGAAATAGCCGTAAATGCGGCAAAGGACGCCAAGGACAGTGGCGAGGCTCTGCAGGAAGGATTGGGGGCGCTCAAGGAAATTGCCGGCAAAATCCAAATAATCGAGGAAATCGCTCGCCAGACCAACCTGCTGGCTTTGAATGCAGCCATCGAGGCGGCCCGTGCAGGTGAGCATGGTAAAGGCTTTGCCGTGGTTGCCTCTGAAGTGCGCAAACTGGCGGAACGCAGCGGCAAGGCCGCCCAGGAGATTATCCACATAGCGGATACCAGCGTGGAGGTGGCCGACCGCGCAGGCAGCAAACTCCTCAATCTTGTGCCAGAAATCCAACACACTGCGGATTTGGTGGCGCAAATCGCCTCGGCAACCGCCACCCAGGATGACGACGCCCGCCAGGTGAACAAGTCACTGCAAAGCCTGGGGCAGGTCATCCACCAAAACGCATCTGCAGCCGAAGAAATTGCCGCCACCTCACAGAGCCTGACCGAAAAGGCAGCGGAACTGACCGAAGCAACAGACTTCTTTGACGTGGAAGAGAACGGATCGGCGGCCCCCCATGAACAATTCATGCTGCCGGAAGGTAAAGGAAAATAAGGGCGCTACAACACCCGCTCAAAAAAATGCACCGTGACGGCCGTTCCGTAAACAGCCCAACCCACAAGCACGCACGCGTACGCTACAAGACGCGTGCGTTTGCTTTTCTGGACGCAGGAAACAAGCAGCAGCAGGCCCCCCACGGCAGGGGCGATCACATAGACAAGACTCTCCTGAATGAGCACCAGGGGGATGTAAACAATGGCGCCCGCCGCGGCAAAGCAGTCAATGATGTCGATGCGCTCCCCCGTGTAAACAAGATAGCCGCACCAGATAAGCGGAATAAAGATAAGGAAGAAGCCCAGGAAAAAGGGCAGAAATTCCTTGAAGAGATGCTTCAGTATTTTTTGGGAGATTGCGGGCACTGGCTGTCCGGTTGGCGTTTTATAACTGAGTGAACTGGTTTGTAAAATGTATGTGTTGCATATGCCGGTTCTCGAGGCGGGGTGTCAATATCGCTGTTGGAACTGGTTAGAAGCAAAACAACGATACATATTATTTACTCTTGTTCGGCGCCAAAGCAGAAACTGGTGACAGCAGCATTCTCTTTTACCGCAACAGAAACGAAAAAACGCCCCCACCATTTACTGACGGGGGCGTTTCACATTCTCAGATGGCCCAATCAGCTAGATATTCTTGATCTCGGTATACCAGCCGCTGGAGCGTTGCAGCAGGGTGTTGATGCGTTTGACCATGGCGTGCGGGTCGGCCAGGTAACCTTCCAGCAGTAGCGAGGATTCGTAGAGCTGCTCAACGCTGTTGGTCAGCATTTCGTCCTGCGCGTCATTGCGGAAAATGCGCAGCAGGTTACGCACCAAGGGATGCTCGCGGTTGAGCTCCAACGCCTTGGGCGGAATACTGCTGTCCTTCTGCATCATCTGCATGATCTTCTGCATGGAAGAACTCACACCGCCGTCCGGGCTCACCAGGCAGCAGGGGCTGTCGCTCAGGCGTTGCGAGGCGCGCACTTCGGTGACGCGGTCGCCAAGGATTTCCTTGACCCGACCGAGCAGCTTTTCAAAGTCCTGCTTGCCCGTATCGTCCAGTTCCTCGGCCTGCTCCTTCTTTTCCCCGACATCAGGCAGGGATTCCAGGCTGGCAACGTCGGCCAGCTCGGCGCTGACCATCTTGAATTCCTTGTATTCGCCCACCGCATCCATGACCAGTTCTTCCAGCGGCTCGTACAGATACAGCACTTCGAGCCCCTTGGTCTTGAAGATTTCCAGGTGGGGATTCAGGTTGATGGCCTCGCGGCTGGCGCCGGCGATATAGTAGACTTCCTTCTGTCCCTCACGGGCGCGGGTGATGTAATCATCCAGGCTGCTCAGCCCCTTGGCGTCCTCGTGGTAGGAGGTGTTGAAGCGCAGCAGAGGAACAAACTTTTCCTTGTTTGCGAAGTCGGAATACCCCAGGCGGAAGGTCTTGGCGTGCTCGTTCCAGAACGCCTCATAATCTTCGGGGCGGTCTTTGGCCAGTTTCTCCAGATGGGAGAGCACCTGCTTGGTCAGGGTCTTCTGGATTTTACGGATCAGCGCATTCTCCTGCAGCGTCTCGCGGGAGATGTTCAGGGGCAGGTCCTCGGTGTCCACCACGCCTTTCAAAAAGCCCAGGTATTCGGGCACCAGGTCCTTGTTCTGGCGCTGAATAAGCACGCGACGCACATACAGGTCCAGGCTGTATTCATCGCGCCCCAGATTGAGAAAATCCATGCCCCTCTTGGGAATAAAGGCCAGGGTGGTGAACTGCACCGGAGCATCCACTGCATTGTGGATGACATCCAGAGGGGGCTGGGTGTCATAGGTCAAAAAGGTGTAGAACTCCTCGTACTGTTCCTTGCTTATCTGGAACTTGGGCTCGCGCCAGAGGGCCGCGATGGTGTTGACCTTCTCCCCTTCGAGCATGATGGGGAAATTGATGAAGTTCGA
Source organism: Desulfovibrio biadhensis (assembly GCF_055388615.1). Lineage (NCBI taxonomy): Bacteria > Pseudomonadati > Thermodesulfobacteriota > Desulfovibrionia > Desulfovibrionales > Desulfovibrionaceae > Desulfovibrio > Desulfovibrio biadhensis. The sequence goes on along the minus strand of NZ_AP042477.1, from coordinate 2,052,337 downwards.
ATGCTTTTTGATGACATGCTCAATGTGCGACTTTTCCAGAAAGCGCTTGGCTTCGTCCGTCACCTGGATTTCAATGCGCGTACCGCGGGGCGTATCCTCATCCGTGGTGGAAACCTCATAGGCGCCGGCGCCGTCGGATTCCCAGATCACGGCTTCGGCATCAGGGCGATAGGAGCGGGAGCGCACCGTGACCTTGTCCGCGATCATGAACACGGAATAAAAGCCCACGCCGAAGCGGCCAATGATGTTGCCCGCATCGCCCTGTGCGGCCTCATCGCCCCCGGCCTTGGCCTGCTCCAGGTTGCGGATGAACTCTTCGGAACCAGAGCGGGCAATGGTGCCCAGGTTCTCCACCACCTCGTCCCGGGTCATGCCCACGCCCGTATCTTCCACCACGAGCAGTTTCTTGTCCTCGTCCGTGGTGATGCGGATTTCCAGGGGCAGATCAGGGTCCTTCACCTCTGTGGAGCGGCTGGTTTCGAAACGCAGTTTGTCCAATGCGTCGGAAGCGTTGGAAATCAGCTCGCGCAGGAAAATTTCCTTGTTGGTGTAAATGGAGTGGGTGATGATGTGCAGCAGCTTCTGCACTTCTGCTTTAAAGGTGTGTTGTTCACCAGTATGCTCGGGTGCGGTCATTATCTCCTCCTTGTAATGGTCGCCAGTCTTTATACCGTTAGTCTGCGGCTGCAATTGCGCTTTGCCGTCAAGCAGCCCCGTATAAGCGATAAAATGGAAAATGCACGATGCAAAATAGAGCGAATTTTCTGCAGATGCGTCATGGCCCTGCCTGAAAGAGCCAGGCCAGGACGATTATGTCAGCTTCTCAGTAATAATGCCCCATTTGTGGCTGTCAAGAGTAAGAAAACTAGTCTGTTGCGTCATTGCCCTTGCGTAAAGCCGGTTCCTCCCGCGTCTGCCTCTTTTCTGCGCAGCGGTTTTCCCCTATGGTGCGCGGATGCCAGAGTACGACCACACGCCACGCCATGAGGGAAAGGGAAACACACCTTCCGGCGAGATAGAGATAACGGGCGAGATAGAGCGCATCACCTTTACCGCCGAAGACACAGGCTTCACCGTGGCGCGGCTGCGCATGCACGGACGGCCAGACGCCGTGCCAACACTGCGCGGGTACGGCAACGACCGTGACGCGCTGATCACCGTGGTGGGGCACATGGTGGACCCCCAACCCGGGCAGGAACTGCTGCTCAAGGGCGACTGGGTGGAAAATCCGAAATACGGCACCCAGTTCCGCGCAACCAGCTGCTCCCTGGCCATGCCTTCTTCCCTGAACGGTTTGCGCGCCTATCTGCAGTCCGGGCTCATCAAGGGCATAGGCGAACAGATGGCGGACCGCATCATAGCCCGGTTTGGCCACGACACCATGGACGTGCTGGACAACCACCTGGATCGCTTGCTGGAGATCGAGGGCATTGGCCCCAAACGACTGGAGCAGATCAAGGGCGTCTGGCAGGAGCAAAAAGACGTCCGCGAACTCATGGTCTTTTTGCAGGAGCACGGCGTTTCCAGCGCCTATGCCGTGCGCATTTTCAAATTTTACGGCCCTGCCGCCATTTACGTGCTACAGGACAACCCCTACCGCATGGCCATGGACATCCCCAGGGTGGGATTCATCACGGCCGACGCCATTGCCCGCAAGCTGGGCATTGATGAAGAAAGCCTGCAGCGCGTGCAGGCCGCTGCGCATTACGTACTGCGCCAGTGCAGCGACCAGGGGCACGTGTACCTGCCCCTGGAGGAGCTTAAACGCCGCTGCTGCGAACTGTTGGGGCTGGACGTGCCCGAACTGGTGGAAGAAGCGGCCCGCAACCTGCTGGAGGAGCGCCGGGTCATGGAAGAGGATATTCCCGGCGAGAGCGGCCGGAGCCTGTTCCTGACGCCCTACCACGTTGCCGAGACGGGCGTCGCGCAAAAGCTCATAGATTTGATGGACGCGCCAAAGACCGTGCGCCCCATCGAAGCGGAAAAAGCCATCGCCTGGGTGCAGGGCAAGCTGGGCATTTTCCTGGCATCCAAACAGGCGGAAGCCATACGCGCAGCGGCAAACAGCAAAGTATTGGTGGTGACGGGCGGTCCCGGTACTGGCAAGACCACCATCATCATCGCCATTTTGCGCATTTTTCAGGCCATCAAGGCCAAGGCTTTGCTGGCGGCGCCCACTGGCCGCGCGGCCAAACGCATGGCCGAGGCCACCCGCCATGAGGCAAAAACCATTCACAGGCTGCTGGAGTACAGCCCACAGGAAGGGGGCTTTCGCCGCAATGAGGAAACGCCCCTGGAATGTTCGCTGCTGATCGTGGATGAAGCCTCCATGATGGACCAGATGCTGAGCTACCACCTGCTGAAGGCCGTGCCAAAGGGCACCACACTGGTGCTGGTGGGTGACGTGAACCAGCTCCCTTCTGTGGGGCCGGGCAACGTGCTGGGGGATATCATCGGCTCGGGCTGCTGCGATGTGGTGGAGCTGGACGAAATTTTCCGCCAGGCCCGTGAAAGCGCCATCGTCATGAACGCCCACGCCATAAACCAGGGGCGCATGCCTTCGCTCCTGGGCAGCATCGACGAACCTTCGGACTTCTATTTCATACAGCGCGACAACCCCGAGGCAGCGGCCGAGATGGTGGTCGACCTGGTGCACTCCCATATTCCGCGACGTTTCGACTTCGACCCCATGCAGGATATTCAGGTGCTTACGCCCATGCACAAAGGCCCAGCCGGCGCCCAGAACCTGAACGCCATGCTGCAGGAGCGCCTGAACCCGCGCCCCGTGTGCCTGAACAGAGCCGGCAAGGCCTTTCGCCTGGGCGACAAGGTCATGCAGGTGCGCAACAATTACGATAAAGACATTTATAACGGCGACATCGGCATCATTCAGGGGTGTGACCGTGAATCAGCCAGGCTGGAGGTGCTCTTTGACGAGCGCGAAGTCACCATAGAAGGCGCAGAACTCGAAGAGCTGGTCCTGGCCTACGCCACCTCCATCCACAAATCTCAGGGCTCCGAATATCCCGCCGTGGTCGTGCCCGTGCTCACGCAGCACTACGTTCTCCTACAGCGCAACCTCTTGTACACCGCCGTAACACGGGGTAAAAAGCTGGTAGTGCTTGTGGGGGCAAAGCGCGCCATCGGCATTGCCGTGGGCAATAACGCCACCCACAAACGCTTTACCAATTTGGAGCATCGTCTGGCAGAGATGTGCGACAGATGCTAACCACTGGGGGGTGGTAATGGGAGTCCGGAGCATGGACACGCCGCACAATGCAAAGAAAAACAACCATGGAGAAACGCAGAGCGCCGGCTCTGACGCCGATGTTGCGATTCTTGTGCAACGCATCGAGGAACTGGAGCGCGAGAACTGCAGCCTGAAAGCACTTGCATCCTTTTCCAACAAACCCAACTCCACGGAAACGCTGCAGGCCAAGCGTGATTTTTTGTCCAACATGAGCCATGAGTTGCGCACCCCCCTCAATGGTTTGCTGGGCATGGGGGAACTCCTGCGCGATACGCGCCTGGACCAGGAACAGCGGGAATATCTGGACGCATTGCGCCGCTGCGGCTATGACCTCCTGCGCATCATCAACAATATCCTGGACTACTCTTCGGCAGAGCGTGACCAGCTCAAGCTCAAACCGCGTATTTTCTCGTTAAAAACAACCCTCGCCCCTATTTTGAAAGCCCTGGAAAAGCGCGCCAGTGACAAGGGGCTGGCGTTTTCCGTCAGTTGGGGCAAGGGGGTGCCTGCGCAACTGTCCGGCGACCCCGAACGGCTCAAACAAGTTTTTGTGAACCTGGCCGGCAACGCCCTGAAATATACCGACAAGGGCAGTGTCTCCATCACCATTGAACGCTGCAGCGACAAACGCGCAGCACACATGGCCACCGCTTCCGACGATGCAGAACGGCAGGTATGCCCCCTGCATATTGCCGTCAAAGATACCGGCATCGGGATTCCCCACGAAAAGCAGGCTGATGTTTTTGAATGTTTCTGTCTTTCCGAGACGCTGCTCACCAAAAAATTTGCCGGCGCCGGTCTTGGCCTGCCCATATCGCTCCATCTCGCAAAAAAGATGGGCGGCAACCTCTGGTTTGAAAGCAAGCCAAACGCTGGCAGCACATTCCACTTCACGGCACGGCTGGAAATTCCCTTGCAAGGGGGCGTAAATGGCGAGGTCACTACGCAGGCCACGCCCCAACATTCCTTACATATTCTGCTGGTGGAAGACGAAGAGATCTCGCGTTTTCTGACCAGGGTCATGCTCACCCGCATGGGGCACACAGTGGTCTGCGCCGAAAACGGCCAAGAGGCTCTGACCCGCCTGGCAAAGGAGGACTTTGATCTCGTGCTTATGGACATCCAGATGCCGCGGCTGGACGGCATTGCCGCCACCGGCGTCATCCGAGACCCCGGCAGCAACGTGCGCAATCACGAAATACCGATTGTGGCCCTGACCATTTATGCCCGCAACAACGACAAGGAACGCTTTCTTGCTGCGGGCATGGACGAATATTTGGTGAAACCCGTGGACCAGGAGCGCCTTGAACATGCACTTGCCGGCGCCCTGTTGCGCCACCAGGTCCCAAAAGCCTGAACCGGAGCGCGCTATGCACCTTCGCAGCATTCTTTATTCCATATCATTGCTGATTTTGCTGCTGGCTTCGGGCTGCGCCCCAAAAGCCACCTGCCCCACCCTGCCTTGGGATACCTCAAAAAGCATCGCCGACCTGCGGGAGCTCCCCCAGGACCCCATGTTTTATGCCGACCGCCTGAATGCCGACTGGCCCAAACCAGAAGCCAAGGCCCTGGAAGCAGAAAGCACAAACTATCTGCAGCGTTTTCTTGCGCCCTGGAGACAGCAAGCCACAGCCTACTCCAAGGATGCGGCCTTTTGGAGCATAGCCTCTTACGGCAACAAACAGGGGTATGGCGAAAACCTGCGCCCCCGGGATAGAGGGTGGTTCGACAGTCTTGTGGCAAAAATGAATACGGGGGCGTTTCCCTCCCTTGCCAAACCTGCCATTGCAGTGCGCAACACCGCGCTCAGAGCCATGCCCACCATGCGCCCCTTTTTTTATGACCCGCGCGAGGCTGGAGAAGGATTTCCCTTCGATTACTTCCAAAACTCCGCGCTATGGCTGGGCACGCCGGTGTTTGTCTCGCACAAAAGCGCCGACGGGGCCTGGTTATATGCGGAAGCGCCCTTTGCCGCTGGCTGGGTGCCGGCCCGAGATCTGGCCTTTATAGCCCCGGAACAGATGCAGCGCTTTCGCGGCGCGCCGTACGCCGCCATAATCCAGGACGACACAGCCCTCAAAGACAAAGAAGGGGATTTCGTCGCTACCGCCCATATCGGCAGCATCTTTCCTTTAACGTCCTCAGGCGTCATGCTGGCACCTGGCCGCGCCCCTGATGGCAACGCAGTTTTCATGGAGGCCACCGCGCCCCCTGAAAATGACGCGCCCTTCCCGCTACCGCTGGAACCCAAGGCAATAGCCACAGTGGCCCGGGAACTCATGGGACAATCCTACGGATGGGGGGGCATGTACGAAGACAGGGACTGCTCCGCCATGGTGCGTGATCTGTTCACCCCTTTTGGTGTATGGCTGCCGCGCAACTCCAAGCCACAGGCCCGTACAGGGCGCCATATTGACATCACCGAGCGCTCCCCCGCGGACAAAGAGGCAACGTTACTTGAGAAGGGAGTACCCTTCCGCACCCTTGTGGGGCAGCCTGGACATGTGATGCTGTTCCTTGGCGAATACAAGGGGCGCGCCATCATCATGCATAATATCTGGGGGTTGCGCACACTGGACACATGCGGTCAAAAGGGGCGGCAAATCATAGGGCGCGCCGTAATCACCACCCTGACGCCCGGTAAGGAGCTGGAACCGGTGCAACGCGCCGACTATCTGCTACAAAAACGCATCGATTCCATAGCCATTTTGGGAGAGGGCAAGGAATAGGCAGTTCACGTTGCGGGCTTGACGTATCCCACAGCATCCACAACGCCTGCCAGAGCAGGCGCTCTCATAAAAACAAACCCCCGGGGTACGCAATGCGCACTCCGGGGGTTTTTTCATCCACGCGTATCTGTGGAAAGGGCGCTCTCTTTGGAACGCCCCTGCCTACGCGCCTTTCAATTTTTCCGTAATGGTGACGCCGCCGAGGCCCACGTTGTCGGTATCGACTTCCTCGATCATCACCATGGTGTTTTCCGGCTTTTTGCCCAGCACTTCCTGCATGACCTGGGTTACGCGCTTGATAACCTCGGCCTTTTGTTCGGCAGTGGGGTTGCTGCGTGCAATCTTGATGTTGATGAAGGGCATGGATCCTGTCTCCTTGTTTTCCTGGTTGGCGAAGCCTTAGCGCTTCGTAACGGTGAAATACGTTTTCATCGAAAGACCTTGTTTCAAGGCGAAATCCTTAGCGCCCCCTGCGGTACTGGCCGGGGGTAGCGCCGGTAACACTGCGAAAAACATTGGTGAAGTGGCTCTGGTCCGTAAAGCCTGTTGCCAGCGCCACGTTTGCAATATCATTGCCTTGGGCAAGCAGCTTGCGGGCGCGGGCTATGCGTAACTGTAATTGATAATCATGGGGCGTAAGCCCTGTGGCCTTGCGAAAGCTGCGCAAAAGCGCATAGGGGCTGCCCCCTGCCGCTGCGGTCAATGCGGCAAGCGTCACCCGGGTGTCCCAATTTTCATGCAGCCAGTCCTTGGCCATCCGCACCTGCCGAGGCGCATCCTCTGACTGCTCCGGAACACGAATTGCCGCATGGCGCTTCAATATTTCCGCGCAACACAGCAGCAAAAGGGACTCTTTCTGCAAGGCGGCGTCACCCCTTTCCACAGCGCGGAGCAATGCGCGCAGATTTTTGAGCAATTCGCTGTCTTGCACCACAACCTGGCTGAATTCCGGCAAAACATTCGGTTCTCCAAAGATTTCAGCCATTGCTCCGGCCAGCAGGTCAGGCGACATGAAAAACATTCTGTTTTCCCACTCACTGCCAGGGGCGGGATTGCAGGCATGCACCTCGTTGGGGTGGATGAGCACAATCTCCCCACGCTCCAGGCTGCGATTTTTTCCCCTGAGAAAAACACGGCTCTGCCCTGCTTCCACATAACCTATAGAGTAGGTCTCATGGGTATGCTTGGGAAAGGAGACAGCTTCATAGCTCGAAGCGCGGATCTCCAGCCCGGGCAGGTCCGCATCGCGCAGAAAGGCCACGTCAGCCCCGCTCATTGTGCCGTACCGTTTCGCCATGCCCTATCCTACCTTGCCAGGTGCCGCCCTGCAAGATCGTACAATACCTGTCCGCAACAAGGGGCTACCCTCTTTGCAAAACACAAGGAGGACAATATGCGTCTTTGGCAAAAAACAATGATCACGCTTGCGCGTAGCGCACCCCTGCGCGACTTCATGCAGGATTCCCGACTGGCGCGCCCTTTTACTGGCGTTCTTTCACGGCAGTTTACCGGTGGTGATGATGCAAAGACGGCCCTGCACACAGCCCGCAACCTCCAAGCCCATGGCATCGGCGCATCGCTTTTTTTCATGGGGGAATATGTTGATACCCCTGAACTGGTGCGGGAAAATATGGACGCCCTGCTGGAGGCGCTCCCTATGATGGCGCAGCATGGCGTTCAAATGCATGTTTCCGTGGATCCGACGCAAATCGGCTCCATGCTTTCCTGGAAGCAATGCCGCAATAATGCGCTGCGGTTGGCGGAGGCCCTGGCGCAACATGCCGCCAGCAGTGCCCTTGAAATGTGCCCCGCCCTGATGCTGGATATGGAAGACGCCGGCGTCACGGAAAAAACCCTGGAAGTATATCATGCCCTGCGCGACAAGGAACTGCCTGTCGCCATCACACTACAGGCATACCTGCACAGAAGCGAAGAAGACCTGCTGCGCCTCATAGAAAGGGGCGCTTTCATCCGGCTGGTAAAAGGCGCCTTTGCCGAACCGGCGACCATAGCCCAAACAGGGCGCAAAGAGCGCGATAATGCATACAAAAGAATGCTCGGTATCCTGTTTTCTCCCGAAGCCAAAGCGCGCGGCGTATACCCAGCCCTGGGCACCCATGACCACACCATAATCGATTACGCACGGACAATGGCCGAAGCCAGAGGCTGGCGCCCTGGGGAGTGGGAGGTGGAGATGCTGCATGGCGTACGTCCCGGTCTGCAGCAGGAACTGGTTGCCCAGGGCGTTGCTGTAAGGGTTTATCTGCCCTTTGGTCGCCAGTGGTGGCCCTATTCCATCCGCCGCATTGGCGAGACACCGCGGAACCTCGGCTTCGTGCTCCGTGCCCTAGGCACAGGCAAGATGAAGCAACCGAATATGAACACTTCGCCCAAAGCGCATGAATAGGGATCATTGCGCATATTGCATTAGGTAACCGTAATGGGTGACAAAGGATTGCTTCCGCTGCTATCATGTTTTGGCTACTCCATATATGGATGCAAAAACTCCAGCAACGACGAGCAACATGGCCGACAAATCGAACCCCAACGGCACGAAATCTTCAGTCACAGGGCACACCGACTGGAATACTCTCGAGGAATGCCGGGAGCAATACGACGCGCTTTTTTTCAAACTGCCCGTCATGCTTCATTCCATAGACGGGCAAGGGAAGTTGCTCGGCGTCAGCAATGTATGGTGCCAAAAAATGGGCTATACCCGGGAGGAAGTGCTCGGACGCAGGTCCACTGAGTTTTTGACTGAAGAATCCCGTCGTTTTGCCAAAGAAGAGGTGCTGCCTGCCTTTTTCCGTAACGGCGTCTGCGAAAACGTCCCTTACCAAATGGTTACCAAGGACGGCGGCATTCTCGAGGTATTGCTTTCCGCCACTGCAGAATACGATGCAGCAGGAACCATTATACGCTCCCTGGCCGTGCTCAATGATGTAACCCCCCTCAAGCAGGCGGAACGATTGATACGCTCCAGTCAGGAGCGTTTGCTCTTTGCACTGGAAGGCAGCCGGGACGGGTTATGGGACTGGGACCGTGAATCCGACACGGTGTTTTTTTCCAAGCGTTGGAAAGAGATGATCGGTTACGACGATGCAGATATCGGCAATTCCCCCAAGGAATGGTCGGAGCGTATACACCCTGATGACAAGGAACGCGTTGAGCAGGCCCTGCAGGCGCACATAAAGGGGAACGCAAAGCATTACGAGGCCATGCACAGGCTGCGTTGCAAGGACGGTGACTACAAGTGGATTCTGACCCGTGGCATGGTGGTGCGCAGAGATGAAGACGAAGCGCCGCTCAGGATCATCGGCACGCACACCGATATGAATGAATTCAAGCATATCGAGGAAGAACTCGAAAAGTCACGCGCCAGTCTTGCCCAGGCCCAAAGCATCGCAAACATCGGCAGTTGGGAGTGGGACCTGAAAACCGACGACATCAGGTGGTCCGACGAAACATACCGCATCTTCGGCCTTGAGCCTCGCAGTACGTTCCTTGATTTTTCGGATTTCTCATCCCTCATCCACCCGGATGACCGCGACAGAATTCAGGACGACATCAACAACGCTATTGCTGAAAATCAGGATTCCTTTCGCATCGAGCATCGCCTGCTGCTGCAAAACGGCAAAGAGCGCAAGGTTCTCGGGCTGGGGCGCATTTTCCGCAATGCTTCAGGAGAGGCAACCAGCATGTCCGGCACGGTGCAGGACGTGACCGAGCGCCGCGAAGCCGAGGAAGCCTTGCGCGTTAGCGAAGAAAAGTTCCTGGCCATGAGCAACACCAGTTTCGATGCCCTGATCATGATCGACGCATATGACACCATTGCCTACTGGAACCCCGCAGCGGAACGCATGTTCGGCTACAGCGCGAAAGAAGCCGTCGGCCAGAAACTCCACCCCCTTATCACCACGGGTGAATACGAGAGTGAAGTGGCGAAAGGGCTGACGCATTTCAGCAAATATGGTGAAGGTCCGGTCATTGGCAGTCTTGAAGAATTTCCCGCACGTCGCAAGGACGGCTCCCTGTTCCCGGTGGAGCGTTCCGTTGTAGCCTTCAGCACCCAGGGAGAGTGGTACGCTGTGGGCATGCTACGCGATATAACCAACCGCAAGGAGTACGAGCGCAAGCTCGAGTTGCTGGCCACCACCGACAGTCTTACAGGACTCTACAACAGGCGGCATTTCATGGAACTGGCGCAAAACTACCTGCAACAGTCCAGACGGTACGATACGCCCCTGTCCTTGGTGCTGTTCGACGTAGACCACTTTAAAAAAGTTAATGACACCTACGGACACGCAACGGGCGATGCTGTTCTGCAGAAACTGGCCCAGACCGCCCGCGAATGTTTTCGTTCAGCCGACATCCTCGGCAGGATCGGGGGAGAAGAATTCGTTGTCTGCATGCCCAATACAACCCCAGAAAGCGCGCTCAACAGCGCAGAACGGTTTCGGGAAATTTTGACTGACGAAGAAAACGGTCCTGTTTTCACTGCCGACGAAACGCCCTTGCGGATAACGGTAAGCCTGGGCGTAACCACCTACCGTCCTCCTGAAGATACCTTCGAAGCCATGTTCTCACGCGCCGATGAGGCGCTTTATAAAGCCAAACGTACCGGTCGCAACAAAACCATACTTGCACCTTAAGCAAAAGAGAGCCACATTGTCCCAGGCGGTGCGCACAGCCGCCTAGCTTTGGCTGAACGACCAACCAAATACAAGGAGAAATACACGATGCAAGAGGTCAGAAAACGCGCCAAAGAACTCATGGCTGGATTCTGTCGCGTCTGCCCCGAATGCAACGGCAAGGCCTGCATAGGCGAAGTCCCCGGCATGGGCGGTCTCGGCACCGCAACCAGCTTCATGAACAACATCCAGGCGTTGAAGCAAAAAAACTTCAATATGCGCCTCATCCATGAAGCTGCAGAACCGGATACTTCCGTTGAGCTGCTGGGGCTGCAGCTGTCCCTGCCTGTCATGGCCGCGCCCATCGGTGGCGTATCCTTCAACATGGGGGGCAAGGTCGAAGAGTCCTGGTACATCAGCGAAAAGCTCACTGGCTGCAAGGAAGCCGGCATCATCGGCTGCACGGGTGACGGCGTGCCCGACTTCATATACCAGAGCGGCTACCAGGCCATCACCGACCTCGACGGCTGGGGCATTCCCTTCATCAAGCCTTGGGAAGACGACGAGTTCTACGACAAGCTCGAAAAAGCCAAAGCCACGGGCGCTTCCGTCTTTGGCATGGATATCGACGCAGCCGGACTCGTCACCCTGCGCAAGATGGGGCGCCCCGTTTCTCCCAAACCCATTGCCAAACTGCGCGACATCATTTCCCGCACGCCCGGCTCGTTCCTGCTCAAAGGCGTGATGACCCCCGATGAAGCCAAGATGGCCGTGGACGCAGGCGCAGCAGGCATCATTGTCTCCAATCATGGCGGCCGCGTGCTCGACCACTGTCCAGGCACGGCGGATGTGCTCCCGGGCATTGCACAGGCCATCAAGGGGCAGGTTCCCATTCTTGTTGACGGTGGCATCCGCAGCGGCGCAGACATCCTCAAGATGCTCGCACTGGGCGCCAATGCCGTGCTTATCGGCCGGCCCTTCTCCATCGCTACAATCGGGGGCGGACGCGAAGGCGTGGTCAAATTCATCGAACAACTCAAAACCGAACTGTTGCAATGCATGGTTCTTACCGGCACCGCCAAGGCTTCCAAAGTCTCGCCGGATATCCTGCACAATAACTGATTCCTTTTCGGGCCGGAGCCTTTCCCAGTGCTCCGGCCCATTCCTTCCTTGCCTGCACCCCACCAGCCCCCTTAGGGGCATGCCAAGAGACATAGACGCTCTTGCCCCCTTTTATAGTATTCTATCATGCCCCTTTTTTCAAAAAATACTCCCGCAGCCATGATCACTTTGTTCTTTATATTTGCCACCAGATGGTGCTTTTCTATTCTTTATACACAATCAATGCTGTGTTTTGTTAATTTTATAGTATTTATATCCTTGACTATCCCTATCAAAATAAATTGCTGAATCGATTGCAACTGATAATACTATTATGATTCAGCTATACAAACGCATTTATTGCTTAAAAAAAATTCAGTGAAAATTTCAATACCAATGATATTACTATAATTTATTTTTTTATATCATTATTTTTTGTTTTTTACTTGATGATAATTTTACCACGTTTTACTATTCACCAGCTCTAAATTTTATTTCTATTCACATTATTTTTTACGCAGTATCATGATTTAATTTGCACGTTCTATGATACTTTTAAAAAGTATTTCTTTTGAATTTTATGGGCATACTCTGTTTTCCACCTAACAATCAACGCGCGAGGTGACAGCCATGGCAGAAATGTCCGATTCTTCCCAACCTAATACAGACATTGTTGTGGATAAGGGACAATCGAGAATTTCCGATCTATGGAAAAAGGAGGACTACTGGGCGATATGGCTGGGGTTCATCATTCTTGCGATTGGTTTAATCATATTTTTGCCCAACCCACCCGAGGGAATGCAAGAAACCTTCTCCAAACAAAATGCGATCATGCAGCAGGAGGCGTCTCGCGCCCCCTTCAAGACTGTGGAATGGTACAAGGCTTCTGACGCCAAGGCAAAAATCAAGGCAACCGGCGAACCTTATGCCAAAAAAATCAAGAAATTTTTCGCCACGCCACACGGATGGAGTTCCAACCCTCTGGATAGCCTGATCTTTTCCAAGGAGCAGGCTGAAGCGAAAGCTGCCAAGGCCATGGGCAAGTACGAAGAAGCCAAGGGAAAAGAGGAGCAGACTCTACAGGCCGCGACTCAAGCGCAAAAAACCGCCGCTGCAGCCAACTTTCAGGATCAAGCACTCAACGCTCAGGCCAAGGACGCCATTGACGTCTGGCGTCAGGCGCATAGCGACGCATCGAAAGCCAAGAGCAAAACAAGCGTCAGCTCCTACAATCAGATTCCCTGGCTGATAGCCTGCTGCGCCGCCCTTGGCCTGTTCTTCGCCATCGGTATTTCCTTTATGGGGCACAATGTAGGCAAATTCCTGGTAGGATTCGTCTTTGTTTTTGCAGTCGCCTCCCTCGCCTATCTTTGCGCCGGTCAGGCCACCATGAAGCAGTACGGCATCGACTGGGCAGCCTGGGCCATCCTTCTTGGTCTTTTGATCTCCAACACTGTGGGCACACCAAAATGGGTGATGCCAGCCGTCCAGACCGAGTACTATATCAAGACAGGCCTTGTACTACTTGGGGCGGAAGTCCTCTTCAACAAAATCGTCGCCATCGGCATCCCAGGCATTTTTGTCGCCTGGGTGGTCACGCCTATCGTGCTTATCAGCACATACATCTTTGGTCAGAAAATCGTAAAGATGCCTTCCAAAACCTTGAACATAGTCATTTCAGCGGACATGAGCGTATGCGGTGTTTCCGCCGCCATCGCCACCGCGGCTGCCTGCCGCGCAAAAAAGGAGGAGCTGACGCTTTCCGTCGGGCTTTCCCTGGTGTTCACGGCTATCATGATGGTCTTGATGCCGCTTGTCATCAAAGCCACTGGCATGCCGTACATCCTTGGCGGCGCCTGGATGGGCGGCACCATAGACTCCACAGGCGCTGTGGCAGCAGCAGGCGCATTTTTGAGTGAAAAGGCGCTGTATGTCGCAGCCACCATCAAGATGATCCAGAACGTTCTCATCGGCGTCACCGCTTTTGGTGTCGCGCTCTACTGGTGTTACAGGGTGGATTGTGTCCCTGGAAAACGCGTCAGCGCCTGGGAAATCTGGCATCGTTTCCCCAAGTTCGTACTCGGGTTTCTGGTGGCATCCATCGTCTTCTCTTCGCTGTTCGGCGCAGTGGGCTCCGATGTGGGCAATGCCGTCATCGACAACGGCGCCCTGCGTGGATTCTCGCGGCTTATCCGCGGCTGGGCATTCTGCATGGCCTTCGCCTCCATCGGCCTGGCCACGAACTTCCGTGAACTGGCCCATTATTTCAAAGGGAGCAAACCCCTTATCCTTTATGTCTGCGGTCAGAGCCTCAACCTCATCCTCACCCTGACAATGGCCTACATCATGTTCTACCTCGTTTTCCCAGAGATCACGGCCAGCATCTAAACAGAACTGCCCACACAAAAAGGGGGCGCGCAAGCGCCCCCCTTAAAAAAATGCGAGGTTCTTATGGAAGCCACTGCGCACCATCACTCCAACGCAGCTCCCCGCCCTGCAAAGGTAACGCCCAAATCCGGAGGTTCCCGTCTGTATGGCTTTTTCAAACTGGCAGTGGCTGTTTTCATGCTGTGGTTGATAATGTTCCACATCGCCCCTGCCTTGCAGCGGGCCATACCACCGCTGAAGCAATTGGGAGACCACATCGAAGCAAGCGGCATAGCCGCCAACATGATTTACTATACAGAAGTGCCCTCAACTGCCGCGGCGGAAAGCGCCATGCGTGACAGCCTGAACTACCCCCCTGTCGGCCCAGGCAAATAACCTTTCTTTCAGCAGCGTTATGCGCTCGTCTGCAATTCTCTGAGCCGCTGCGCAACCGCCCTGGTAAGAATGTCCTGCCAGGGGAAATGCCGCCATGCAGCGGGCCAGTCGCCCCACAATATGGCCAATTCGCTGACGCTGGAACAGGAGCGAATAGCCTGGAGGGCTCGCTCCAGCCCCGAAGGCTTCTGGCCGTCGCCTTCCAACCAGAAACGCATCCGGCGCCCTGTCTCCGGCCCAAGAATCATTTTCTGATCGTCAAAAAGGCCGGTGCTGTCCTTCAGCGCCGTGGCAGCGTGCCTCTTGTGCGACAACTGCCAGAAAACCGTGCAATGGTAGGCAATATCAGAACGCTGTAAAGGGCGTATGCCTGTTTTGACCAGCCGCTGTCCCTGAAATCCGCCATTTTCTGCTTGCGCCACCTTTTCCCACAAAGGCTTTGCCCTTATTGTAGCGATGATGTGGCAGGGCGCCTTTCCCATGGCGCGAACCATGGCGGCATGGGCGTTTCCCGCTTTTTCCCAGGGATCGTCCAGTCCATCGCTACGGGCGGCGTCCACCTGCTCCAGCACGCCGCCTTCACCCCCCCAGGCATTTGATATGCCATCCAATATAAGCACATCGTACCTTTTCTCCCCCGCTTTTTCTATGGCTTCCACGTACCGCAGAGGCCCATACGGAGGCGCCAGGGTGTGCATGTCAAAATTGAACCGGTCGGCGTACAACGAGGCAGCGCCCCCTTCGCAATCCAAAAGGGCAATCCGCCTGCCCGGTTGGGCCAACCCCTGTGCCAATGCCAGGGCCGAAAACGTTTTGCCACTGCCTGCTGTGCCGCACAGCCCTATGACCAGATGCCGCTTTTCTCGTTTCGCGCGTACGAACATGACCACTCCTTGTATCATAGCTTCCCGACCACTGCTGCTCCGAAAAGACCGTGGACATCGTGCAGCCGCCCCGGAACGCCCTTTTCCGGGGCAGACCGCACCAGACGCCGACAACCAGATACATGCGCGCTGCCGGCTGCGGTCTCCGCTAGTGTTATGCACACCTCTTTGGAGGGGCTCCCTGCGTTGGCAAGACCGGTAAACGTGAATCGAACCATTACCAAGGGCATCGCTTCACCACTCAAGGCAAATCCTGACGCCCAACCACGGCTCGTATTCTACGTAAATTTTACGTATTGTCAACGTATAAAGATTTCAAACTTCGGAAGAAGGAAACTTCATGGACCAAGAAAACCCAATCCAGGAGGGGCTGCTATCTGCCACAACATACCGCAACACCCCCCCTTGGGGGGGGAGTTACTCAGCCAACTGCTGCGGCAACCACCCACAAAAGGGCAGAACATAGTGAAGACAACTGAGGTCAAAAGCAAAGGCGGGGAGCCGGGATCAAACTACAGGCTGAGAAAAGGATACGACGAAGGAAAGGAAAGGAAAGGAAAGGGGCCCTACTCCGGCGGGATCAATATTCGCGGGCGCTCCACACCACGCGCCCGATAACCCGCAGGTTGGCGCTCTCATGGGTCGGCACATCGAATTTACCGTATTCCGGGTTTTCGCTTTTCAGAATCATGACGCCTGGTTCAATCTCAATGCGCTTCACCACCACGGTGTCGTCAATGCCTACGGCGTATATGTGTCCGGGAATGATGTCGTTTTGAGACTGGTCCACAAGGACGGTGTCGCCGTTTTCCAGCACAGGACTCATACTGTGCCCCGCCACCTGAAACAGCACCATGGAATCGGGCGCGCCTTTACGGCTTAGAAAATCCGTACGAAAGGCATAGTATCCCACCACTTCGCCCTCGGTTTCAAAAGAGCCGCCCCCCCCGCTCAACTTGGCCCGCACCATGGGGACGGTCATGAATTCGGTCTCCTGGCAAACGACGCTGGAGAGGCCGCTGGTTCCGCGCAGGAGTTCTCGCCCCCGTTCCAGCATGGCGTCGTAATCCGTCCCCAGGGCCTCGGCTATACGCTCACGCGTCAGGCGGGAACCACGCGTTCGCCCCTTGATTATATCGTTCATATACGAAGGGGAGCATTCGGCGGCAGCAGCTATTTCCTTTTGTGCGCCATGCCCCAGACTCTCCAATGTGGCATTGAGCGCAGTGCGAAAAAGTTCTGCGTCGCCAGGTATTGTGGCGTCGGTTTTGGAATTGTGTAGCGTCATGTTCGCAACAATACGTTAAATTAAAGAGAATGGGAAGGGGATTCCAGAAGGTTGGCTTGACACTATACGTAAAACTTCATTAAAATACGTTCTGCCAGCTCACCAAAGGAAGAAAGGCCCCGGGGGGAAACCAGGACCTTTCCGAGGATAGAGACGAGACCGACTTGGGACGAAACATTCAGCTTTTCTCTAGTTAATAACGTTTACACAAAAATGTCAAGGTACGCGATATTACATGCGTATTCTGTAACGGAGGACAATCATGGACAAAATGGTGCTGGCCGGACTTGAAAACATTGCCGAAACCATGGGGTGCTCACGAAAAACACTCTGCAAATGGATCCAGACAAAAGGCTTTCCCGCCTTCAAAATGGACGGGGTCTGGCGGGCGTTGCCCGTGGACGTAGAGGACTGGTTACGGCAGCAACGCGCCCTTAATGACACCAGCACCCGATTGCGTCCTCCCTCTGCACCCTGTCAACAGGAAATATCCGGGAAATAAAGTACACCCAAAGCTCCTTGCGTAACCGCCTATAAAATGCGTGTATACTATATGCAAAAGCGCAAGGAGCACTTATGGAACACCTTTCCTACCATGACTGCAGCATGCCTGCGGACACGCTCTCACTCAACTGGAGCGAGCTGCCCACAGGGTTACGGCTCATCCAGCACGTAGCCGGGAGCGATGCAGCACTTGCCCTGGCCAAGGCCTATGGCGGCACCAGCATTTACGTGCCCCGCACCATATCACCACAACACCCTTTGCGCCTGCTTCTGAGCGAGGAGCAGGCGCAGGCCCTTTCCCTGACCTTTGGCGGCGACAGGCTGGATATTCCCAAGACTGACGCCGTGCTGCGCCAACTGCGCAAACGTCGCATCCTGGCAAGCAGAAACCAGGGGGCGAGCATCGCAGCACTGGCGACAGAACACAACCTCTCACGCAGGCGCATCCTGCAGATACTTGCTGAACGCTGAGGAGAACACCATGTCACTCATTTCACAGGCAAACCTCACAACTGATGACACCTTTACACCACCGCTGCGCCTTGCAGGCTGGACTCCCCATCTAGGGGCGCGCCCCTTTGATGTCTGCGTTCAGGGTGTGTTCACCGGCACATTGTCCCTGCAAATTTCACATGACGACGGCGAAACCTGGGGCGACACGGGCGACTATTTCACCGCACCCGGGGCCGATACCGGTAGTGTGGCCACAGCCTGCCTGGTGCGCTGCGGCTTTAAAACCGGAGATTACGCCAGCGGCGCCGCCACAGTGAGGATCGCACAATGAGCCTTCTGCACAAAACCCAGACGCCCACCAGTGGTGGCGGCAACAGCGCCCCCTGTGATTTGCTGTCGCCCCTTGTTTCCACAGAGGTGTACATAGGCGGCGCCACCGCACTATCCAATGCAGCCTTTGGCAAAATGCACAACATTTCCAGCGGACCTGTGACGTTACCGCCCCCTTCGGGCAATGCAGGCAAATGGATTGGCCTTCGCTTCACTTCGCCGGCCGGCATATTGCCAAACGGGGGCGAACTGATCAGCGGCCGCGCCTCTAAAAAGGTCTATGCCGCCGGAGATTTTGCGCTCCTTTTATGCGATGGCGCCAATTGGACTTCCATGGAAACCCTGAAACTCATTGCATTCAAAGCAATCCTTTCCGCAGATCAGTCAGGAATACCCAGCTACACCTTTTTGACTGCACAGTATGCCAACAAGATTTATGACATCGGCAACTGTTACGACACGACAAACTACAAATTTACGCCAAATACTCCTGGTCATTACATGGTGTCCCTCAACATGCGCGTGCAACATATCAGCGTTGGTGCAGCCGCATGGGCTGGCGCACAGTTATTCGCAGCGGACGAAACACCTATAGGCGATTTCATAACCATATCAACAGTTTCTGCAACTACAGATGGGTCATTCATCGACTGTATCGGTTCTAAAGCAATATCCATTCCCGAGGGAGCATCAATGCAATTTCAGATTTATCACAATTGCAATGATGCACAGACCTTAGTCGGTGGTTCAAACACAACAACGGTTTCTGCCGTCAGAATCAATGGGGAGGTAACAGCATGATGAACACTGCCCTGGCGCTTGCAAAGATCACAGGTGCAGAACCCTCCGTCAATGCCCCGTTCAAGGTTATTCAAACTGGCGAGATGCAGCAGATCGTCTGGGACGAGTCCACACTGGGGGCACGTCCTTCAGCGGCGGCAATAGAAACGGCTTGGGCCGCATGTCAAACAGAATGGGAAGCCCGGGCGCGTCAAACGGCGATCCTGTCCCAACTGCGAGAATTGGATCTTTCCATCCCGCGCGGGCTCGAGGATTTCTGGGCGCAAACAGGATTCGACACCACCACCCTCCCTCAGGCGTTGCAGGAAAAGCTGGCGCTGAAGCTGGAGCTCCGGGAGGAATACACCGCTCTCGACAACGCGCAGGAGACTGATAATGCGTAATATCGACAACATAGTTGTTCATTGCGCCTACACGCCCCCGGGCATGGACGTCGGCGCAGCAGAAATCGACCGCTGGCACAAGGCGCGGGGGTGGAGCGGCATCGGCTACCACTTTGTCATCCGCAGGGACGGTCGTGTCGAAAAAGGGCGCCCCTTGGAAAAAGTGGGAGCCCATGTGGCAGGGCACAACGCCCACTCCATCGGCATTTGTCTTGTGGGGGGCAAGGCCAGGGAGCAGGACATACCCGAGGACAACTATACGGCCGCCCAACTGGCGGCACTGCGTTCACTGATCGAGGTTTTGCAGGCCCGCTTCCCACAGGCCGACATCCTGGGGCATCGGGATTTTCCAAATGTCCACAAGGCGTGTCCATGTTTTGATGTCCGTTCCTGGATCACAGGCAACAAAACCGACACGACACCGGAAAAGGCCCAGCCCTTTTGGCCGGGCATCGAACATTTTGTCCCGTCAGAGTTCGACCGCCCCATGAATCCTTCGTTCATCATGTTGCTGGACCGCGCCCGCGAAGCTGCCGGCGTTCCTTTTTACGTGGAAAGCACCATTAACGAGAGCGCCGCCTTGCTCCGCATAGAACTTCAGGAGGCATTGTCATGAGCAAACTGAAATCCCGTAAATTCTGGATGGCGCTGCTCACTGCGCTTTTGGTGCTGCTCAAGCAAGGGTTGGATGTGGATGTTGATCAGGACACCGTGCTTGGCTTTGCCGGCATTGTGATGACCTACCTGGCATCCCAGGGGTGGGTCGACGCCCAGGAGGCCAAAACAAAGGGCGGAGAAAAAGCCAATGATTGATCCAAACAACAGGTCATCCCTTTTTCTGTGGCTCTTGCTTGTAACGTGCATCATCGCGGCCGGATACACGGCTGGGTGCGCGGCAGGCACCAGCGGGCCGGAACGCGCCCGTCTTGCCGGTCACGAACTGACGCGCCAGTACCTGCAACTGCATCGGCAATATGCAGCGGTGCACGATGCCCTCCCCGCAACAGCTCAGGACTGGCTCAAGGAAAACGTGGCACCACGGCTGAATACGCTCAAGGGGCTGGTAATCACATACAACGATCTTGCCATCGCCTGGAGCAGGGGCGCGCACCCCGAGCGCGATATGGACGCACTGTTTGCAGACATACAAACACTGGCTACCGACGTGGCCGGACTGCTGGTGGAGGCGAACAATGAGTAGCTTACTCGCGCTTTTGGAGAGTTACGCAGGCTACGTCAAACTGCTGCCCGGAATGGTCGAAACCGTGCTTGCGCTGGTGGAGAGCGTGAAGCGCCTGGCAGACGATCAGGGTGTGGAAATCCCAGAAATTGAGGATTTGCAGGCCGACAATGAAATGCTGCGCAACCTGCCCGATCTGGCGGAGAGCACAGATAGTCAGCCCTCGCAGGAACAGGCTGACGTTTCCGCCACACCGCAGGACAAGAACGGAGACACATGATGCTGACAGAAGAAATGCGGCAGGAAATCCGTGATCTCTGGGCGGCTGTGGACGACCTCAAAACGGGGCAGAGTCTGCAAAACACCATGCTCGCCGAAATCAAGACCCTGCTTTCCGAGCGCTGTGTCCAACGCGGCGCCCAGGTGGAAACCCTGGCTCGCGACGTACGCGAACTCAAACAGCGCGTCTGGACCTTTTCCGGAGCCGCCGCCGTGCTGGCCATCGTGGCCCAACGCCTCTGGTCCCGAATCTGGTCCTGAACGCATTACCATGGAGAATGCTGCCATGTTTGAAACATCCCCACTTTTTCGCGACCTGGAATTCTTTCCTGAACTGCCGGATCAGGAAGACGCTTTATTGGAGGGGGAGCTCCCCTGCCCTGCTGCTTGTCTGCCTGAGACATTCGAGGATTTGTCTGAAAACAGAGAAGATTCTTTCGCACTTTTTGAAAGATACGAAGATGACGAACAAAACGATGACACAGATATCGAACCCGATGATCCCGATGCGGCAGGATTCCCTGAAGAGGATGAAGGCGCGTGCGAAGACGAATGCGATCTGTCCTCCTTTCAGGAAAACCCGGCAACAGGCAATTGAGACGGGTGCGCCATGACTGCGTTATCACTAGAAATGCGTCCACTGTGGGATTTGCGCCCCTTACCGGGCGCGGCAAAGGTCCACACCAGGGAGCAGATAGCAGCGCTGGCCGCTTCCATAGTGGCTTTCGGCTTTGACCAGCCCCTTGTTTGCGACGGGCAGGGCAACATCATCAAAGGTCTTGCCAGATTTGCGGCCGCCCGTTTGCTAGGCATGGAGGCTGTGCCTGTGCTCATAATGCAAAAAGAGGTAAGCCCCCTTCTTTTGCGGGCCAGCCGCCTTGCAGACAATCGTACGGCTCGCGGCCATTGGGAGCCGACGACTCTGGCGACCGAACTGGCGATGTTGGAAGATGCAGGGCGGGAAGATCTGCTTTGGGCAACTGGCTTTACCCGTGCGGAAATACAAGGGTTGTTGCAACGGGAGCCGCCCCCCACGGGGGCATTCCAGCGCTGGGATGTGGCAGCCGCCCCATTGCCCCGCGCCTTGCACTGCCCCAGATGCGGAGAGAGCTTTGCAGCCTGATTACCGCACGCTTCTTAACACGGCATGGCGCGCACACTGCGCTCCACGGGAAATGACCGCTCCCTCCTGCATGTCTCTCTTTACAGGAGGGGGCGGTTCCGCCCTCGGCTTTTCCATGGCCGGATACCGCACCCTGTTGGCCGTGGAACGCGCTCCCAATGCAGTAGCCACCTTCCTGGCCAATCACCCTCAGGCGTCCTTGCACTTTGGAAACGTGCAGGATCTGACAACCGAACGCGCCCTCAACCTGTGCGGGGTCGACAAAGGCGAACTCGATGTTATCGAGGCGTCCCCGCCTTGCCAGGGGTTCAGCAGTGCAGGTGCGCGGCACAGGCATGATCCGCGGAACGCGCTTGTCTGGGATTTTGTACGCCTTACCAGCGGGATGCTGCCAAAAGCCTTTGTCATGGAAAACGTACCCGCTCTGCTCAATGCCGGCACGGGCGGCCGCGCCCTGTTCAAGGAAACAGCGGCGGCCCTGTCCCGGCGTGGCTATCACGTTGCAGCGTGGGTGCTGGATGCTGCGTACTTCAATGTACCGCAGCACAGACGCCGGCTCTTTCTCACAGGCATCCGAAAGGACATTGCACAAGCGCCCCTGACGCCCCCGCCGACGGAATCCTGGCCAAGGCCGCTGGCCGCTGCCATTGCAGACTTTCCGGAGCAAGAAATCCCGGAAATCGGCCATGTCTGGGTGGATGAATCACCACAGGGGCGCGCCACCCGAACATGGCGCATGGCCGCCGGGGCGCCCCAGGGAGCCGTTTATGCCGGCTATCAGCGACGCATGCGCTGGGACGCGCCCTGCGCCACCATTACGGCCTGCGCCGCCAATGGCAGGGACAAACGCCCCTATTTGCGCAACATGCACTGCCATCCGCTTGCCACAAGAACCTTTTCCCCTGCGGAACTCAAGCGCATTGCATCCTTTCCGGATGCCTACCATTTTGCAGGGGAATGGCGCCACGCCGTGAGCCGCATCGGCAATGCGGTGCCTCCGTTTCTGATGCGCGCCGTGGCCCGCCATCTCTTACGTGCAATCCGCGGCGGCAAAGAACAGGGAGGATGCCATGGCAGAAAAGCCACAGCGTAAGACAACAGGCCCCAAACCAAAGGGCGTTCGCAAGCCTGCCTCCCCGCTTGACGGCGCCCGGAAATTAACCCCGGAACGGCAGCGTCTGCTTTGCGAGTATCTGGCGCGGGGCAACGCCATAACTGCGGCTGCAGCCATGGCCGGTATCGATGTCTCAAGCTTCTACGTCTGGGCAAAACGGGGGCGCCGTGAAATGGACCGTATCGCCAAAAATCCCGACTCTCCCCCTCGTAGAGAAGAAGTGCGCTACGTGCGCTTCTGGTGCGCCGTGGACGAAGCAATGGCCAAGGCGGAAGCCCGCTATCTGCAAGCCCTGGCCGATGCGGCCGAAGGCAATGTGGAGTTGTTGGAAACCACTGTGTTTCTGGATGAAGCAGGCGATCCCGTACGCCAGACGTCCAAGCGCAGCCGCATGCGCCCGCAATGGCAGGCAGCTGCCTGGTGGTTGCAGCATTGGGCGCCCCACGCACGGGCGGCGAAAAGTTTGCGGCTGACAGGCGTTAATGATGATGAGGTCAAATTCTCACAGGAACTCGACCTGACAAAACTGCGTGATGAAGAGCTTGCACAATTGGAGGCACTCCTTGAGAAATGCACCGCCAATGACACAACTGCGGGCGGAGCGGACCCGCAGAGCTGAACAAAGCCTGCTGGAATTCTGCCGCCAAGGGTGGCGCGTGCTGGAGCCCGCCACAACCTTCATCGACGGCTGGCACCTGGCCGCCGTGTGCGAACACCTGGAGGCAGTGACCCGCGGCCAAATCAACCGCCTGCTCATAAACATGCCCCCCAGACACATGAAAAGCCTGGCCGTCAGCGTATTCTGGCCTGCCTGGGTATGGGCGCGAGAACCTCAACGGCGTTTCATCTTTGCCAGTTACGCCCGCTCCCTGAGTGTGCGGGACAGCCTCAAGTGCCGGCGGTTGATCACCAGCCCCTGGTATCAAGAGCGCTGGGTCAATCGATTCACCCTGGCTGGAGACCAGAACGCCAAGGACCGCTTTGAAAACAACCGCACTGGATTCCGCCTGGCCACCTCAGTCGGCGGGCAGGCAACGGGTGAAGGGGGCGATTGCATCATTGCAGACGACCCCCATAACGCCCGTGAAGCCATGAGCGAAAAAAAGCGCAGCGCCGTGGCCGAATGGTGGGACCAGGCCATGAGCACCCGTTGCAACGATCCTTCCACCGGTGCCCTGGTCATTGTCATGCAGCGTCTGCACGAGCAAGACCTGAGCGGCCACGTACTGCAGCAAGGCGGGTACGTGCACCTGAAGCTCCCCGCGGCCTGGGAAGACGACAACGGCAAGGGGCGCATTTTTTCAAGCGCCCCCGCTGCACTGGGAATACGGGTGGAAGACCCGCGTACAGAAGAGGGACAGCCCCTCTGGCCGGAACGCTTCAACGCCGCGGCCCTGGCCAGACTACAGACCGCCCTGGGCAGCTGGGGCGCGGCAGGACAACTGCAACAGCGCCCCGCCCCGGCTTCGGGCGGCATCTTCAAACGCTCCTGGTGGCAGCGATTCAGAACCCCGCCGCAAAAAGGGCTGACCATCCAGTCCTGGGACACGGCATTCAAGACCGGCGCCACCAATGCATACAGTGTGGGGCAGACCTGGCGCGCCGGAGAGGACGGCTATTACTTGTTGGACCAGATCCGCGACCGCCTCGAATACCCCGAACTCAGGCGCGCGCTCATGACCTATTACGAACAGTGGCGGCCAGACGCTGTACTGGTGGAAGACAAAGCCAGCGGCCAGAGCCTGGTGCAGGAGCTGAAGCGCTCCACCCGTTTGCCGCTGGTGCCCGTTGCCGTGGCGGAGGGTGACAAGGCCATGCGCGCGCACACGGTTTCCCCCCTGGTTGAAGGCGGCAAAGTGTTTCTGCCCATGGAAGCTTCCTGGTTGGAAGAATTTCTCGATGAAACATCGCGTTTTCCCAACAGCGCCTATGCCGACCAGACCGACGCCATGACCCAGGCGCTGCAGCATTGCAGCAAACGCTCACGCTACAGGCCCAGCCGGCAACAACATTGGAATTGAGGGAGGCAGAAAACAACGTGCGCTATCAAACGAAACACCCTGCGTAGAAGAACAACTCCAAGACCAATCGCAAACACCCCCTTCAGGAGGACAGCATGGACGGTATGGATCTGCAGAATACCCACGCCCTTTATGATGCAAACCGCAAGCAGTGGCGCTTTTTGCGCGCCGCGTATCAAGGAGTTTCCGCCCTTGTACGCAGCGGCGCAGTCACCCGTCATGAACGTGAAAGCGAACGCAACTTCAGAAGACGGCTGGCCGAGCTTTACACGTTCAACTACAGCCGCGGCATAGTAGACCTTTTCACCCACTATCTGTTCCGCAAGCCGCCCCATAGAGACCTGGCGTCCCTGGCTCAGGACACCCTCTGGCAACAGTTCTGCGACGACTGCGATCTTTGGGGCTCCAACCTAGACGTCTTCCTGCTCGAACAGCAACGCGTCGCATCCATTATGGGGCACGCCGGCATTCTGGTGGACAAGTACCCCTCCCAGGCGCTGACCAGAGCCCAGGAAATCGACCAGGGGCTCTATCCTTACTGTTGTGCATACACGCCCCTTTCCATCCTGGACTGGCGGCACCAGCGCAACGCCAGCGGCCGCCCCGTATTGAGTTACCTGAAACTTTTGGAAGAAGACGGCCTGCACCGCCTCTGGTGGCCGGACAGGTGGGAGATATGGAGCGCCAGCGAAACGGGCAAGGCCACGCTGCTGGATCAGGGCGAAAACCCCCTGGGCGAGATACCCTTTGTCTGGCTCTACAACCTGCGCGATCTCGAACACCGTGGCATAGGGCACTCAGACCTGGCTGACATTGCGCACATCGACCTTTCCATCCTGCGTAACCTTTCCCAAACAGAGGAAGTCATCGGTCTGGCCGGATTTCCCATGATGCGCAAACCGATGCGTGAGCCGGGCGAATCCGGCGAAGACCTGGCCGCTCCATCTGCGGTGCTGGAGTTCAACCCGGAACACGGCGAGGCCGGCAAGCCCGACTGGCTGGAAGCCCAGGTGGCGGCCACGGTTGCCGCCATCCAGGAATGGGTGGCCTTCAAGGTGCGTGAAATATACCGCGCGGCCAACGCAGGAGGCCAGGCCATGACGGAGATCTCCACCCAGGCGCAAAGCGGCGTTGCGCTGAAGACGAAATTCCAGCTCCTGAATTCCAAACTGGCGGCCAAGGCCGCCAATCTGGCGGAAGCAGAACGCGGTATTCTCTGGCACTGGCTTTCCTGGCAGGGGCAACGCGACCTGTACCATGAAATCACCATAGACCGGGCCAAAGACTACGAAGTGGAAGACCTGCAGGCAGATTTGGAAGGCATGTTGCGCGCCGCTGAACTGGTGCCTTCTCCCGCTTTTACCGTGGAATTGCAGAAGCGCGCCGCGCGCCCCTATTTGGAGCACCTGGACCAGCGGCGGCAGGCAGAAGTGCTGCGGGATATTGAGGAGCATGGACGCCCGTCCGAAGAACAAGGGCAAAAAGACGTTGCAACGACTTCATGATGCTGTAAACGTGTTCTAGACGCTCTACATTGCTTTACAATGTACGGGCTTTTCTGCGATACTTACTTTGTAAAGGCGAAATTGCATCGTGCCGCGCCTTCCTGAACGGATCGTTACGGCCGGCGCCCAGAGGCATGCAAGGGCATGAACCAGGGGCGCCGCATGCAGAACGTTCCAGCCAGCGCCCATTGGAGGAACCCATGCAGCGTCCCATACTGGCCCTTGTGCTCCTTTTCGCCCTGCTGTGTCTGGCACAGCCGGCCGCAGCCTTTGAATGTGAAATCCAAACGAATCTACGTAACGGCAAACACGTCGGCGATACCGTCATCAGTGACTTCAAGCAGTATTGCGCCGAAGTACGCTTCCAGGGCGGTGGATACAGCGTGCGCCTTGAAGGCGAGCCCAAAGAGTTCTACAGCAAGTCCCTGGACTACAGCTATCAGGAACTTTTGGACTACATCTGCATGCGCTGTAGCTTCCAGCGTTCTCGCGTTCTGACCAAGTAAGCTATAGCAGCTGCCAGCAACCAAATAGGCGGCATCGCCCTTTGCCCTGAAGAATACCAGGGAGGGGGGTGATGCCGCCTTTGTATTGTTGCAAGCAAAGGTGATGCGGTGTGGCGCGTCAGCCTTCCTGACCGTGCAGTTTGAAATAGCCCACGGCTTCAGCTAGACTTTGGGCCTTCTCGTGCAGCAACCGCGCGATACTGGCAATGGTGTCCACTGATTGTGCGTTCCTGTTCACGACTTCCAGTTGCTCTGAGGAAGAAGATGAAATGGTCTCGATTTTCGCGGTCACGTCTTGCACAGAGGTTCTGATGCCATCCGTGGCCTGCACGAGGACGCCGGCCATGTCTTCAGAGATCGAGCGCGTTGAGTCTTTGCTTCTGCGGGCGCGTTCCACCGCCTGGGAGGTCTCCTTTTGAATCCCTTCCACAAGCTGCTCCACTTCGTCTGACGCCCGGGCGCTTTCCAAGGCCAGCGTCTTGATTTCTCCGGCCACAACGGCAAACCCTCTGCCGTGGGATCCTGCCCCCGCCGCTTCAATGGTGGCGTTAAGCGCCAGCAGGTTGGTTTGCGCGGCGATCTTGCGAATGGATTCGGTGAACGCTGCAATGCGCTCCGTGGCAGTGTCGAAGTTCTGGATGGTATCGGCAAGGCCAGCCAGTGTCCGCCCTATTTCATCCATGTGTCCAAGGCTTTGCTCTTTGGCCGAGGTGCCTGCCCTGGCTTGGTCCGTCATGGCCTGCACGGCATTGATACTGTTATCCACGTGGTTCGCGGTGAGCTCTATGCTGCGCACAAGCTCGAAGTTGCTCTGCTCCAGCCCCTGGCTGGCGCGGTCAAGATCATCGATGGTGAAGCCAAGGGCGTATGAAACGTCGTGCACCTTTTCCAAAAGTTCGCGCAGCCCCGCCACCATGGTATTTGTGGCCAGGGATAAAATGTCCTTGTCGCTTTTTGCCGCCACGGTATGCCGCAAATCCCCTTCCGCCACCTGCAGGATAATGGTTGCGGACTTGTGGATTTCATCCAGCAGGGAGTTGAAGCCATGGGCCACCCGTGCCATTTCCGGATCACCATTGACGGGCACGCGTCTTTCCAGGTCGCCCGTTTCCACAATTGCGCCAATGGCCTGAACCGTTTCCCGTCTGGATTGCCTTTTCTGACGCAGGCTTTCGAGCATTGTGGCAATGGCGGCGTTGAGAATATCCCTGTCGCTTTTCGGGATGACCTGGTGCTCCAATTCACCCTGCGCCACCTGCCGGGCCACCATGGCGGCGTCGTTGATGCTGGTCAGCAGTTCGTTGAAACTTTCGGCGAGACCGGCAAGCTCTGAATTGGGCGAGGCCGTCAATCGGCTTGTCAGGTCGCCCGTGGCCACTATTTCATGCACCTTGGCTATGGTGTCTTCCTGCTCCTTGCTGCGCAATCTGAGCGAAGCGACCATCCTGGCGACAGCCTGCCCCAGCACATCGTGCTCACCTTTTGGGGCAATGCTCTGGGAGAGATCCCCCCCTGCCACCCGCCTGGCGACATCGGCTGTCTGCTGCATGTCATGCAGCATGCTGTTGCAGGCTATGGCCACGGCCCCGGCCTCGGTGCCATGCTCCACATCGACGCGCTTTCGCAAATCGCCTGTTTTGACGATGTCCTGCATGGTCATGATGGTATCGTACCAGCTCATCTTGGCGCCGTGTTCGGCAATATTCAGACCGCGCTCTTCGTCTTCGCGGCTCACGCGCATGCCTATAAATTTGTCGATAAGCTTGATGACGAGATAAGCCACGCCAAAGGTCCAGGCGAAACAGACCACAACGCCCAGGGTCTGGACACCCAACAACGTAAAACCGCCCCCAGAGAAAAGGCCTTCTTTCATGTCGAAGAGTCCAACCGCCACGGTGCCCCATACACCGCAAAAACCGTGCACGGCAACGGCGCCCACGACGTCATCGAGCTTGAAGACCCGTTCGATAAGGATTGTGGAATAATAGACCACCACGCCGGAGACCAGGCCGATAATCATGGCGCTGGACGCATCCACAAAGGCGCATCCAGCTGTGATGCCCACAAGACCGCCCAAGACGCCATTGCAGATGCTTTCCACTTCCGGCCGTTTGTTTTCACTGAATATCCAGGAAAGCGCTGTGCTCGATGCCGCGGCAAAACATGCGGCAAGGACCGTGGTCATCCCTATGGAGGCGATTTCAGGTGTTGCTTCCAGGGTGCTGCCGCAGTTGAACCCGAACCAGCCGAAAAACAGAATCATGGTGCCCATGACAGCTTCCGGCAAACTATAGGGCGGTATTTTATTGGGTGTCCCGTCCTTTTTGAATTTGCCGATTCTGGGGCCGACAACCATGATGCCTGCCAGGGCAACCCACCCCCCCACGGGGTGCACCACAGTGGAGCCTGCGAAATCCTTGAAGCCCAGGGCCTCCAGCCAGCCTGCCTGGTCAAGCAGCAAACCGCCCCACGCCCAGTGCCCAAACAGCGGATAAATAAGGCCGGAAATCAGGGCGGAAAGAACGAGATAACTGCTGAACTTGGTTCTGCCTGCCACGGCGCCCGAGTTGATAGTGGCCGCTGTTCCTACGAATACAACCTGAAAGACAAAAAACGCAGCCATCCATTTATCTTGCACGCTGATCAAAAAATCCGATCCGCCGACCAGCCCGCCCCAGCTCGTTCCAAACATCAAACCAAAGCCAAAAAGCCAGAACACCATGACCGAAACCACAAAATCGCTCAGGTTCTTGATGGCCACATTGATGGTATGTTTGGCTTGGGCCAGCCCGGCCTCCAGATACATGAACCCAAACTGCATGGTGAA
The DNA here is from genome assembly GCF_055388615.1 of Desulfovibrio biadhensis. Taxonomy (NCBI): domain Bacteria; kingdom Pseudomonadati; phylum Thermodesulfobacteriota; class Desulfovibrionia; order Desulfovibrionales; family Desulfovibrionaceae; genus Desulfovibrio; species Desulfovibrio biadhensis. The sequence goes on along the minus strand of NZ_AP042477.1, from coordinate 2,022,665 downwards.
AACAAGCGCGGCACAAATGAGAACCCAAACGAAATTCTCATTAACCTGAGCCTGTTGCATCATTTGTGAAGTCTGATCATGCAGCAATTGGGCTTGCTGCAGCATTTCTGCTACCTGTTGCGATTCCATGAATCCACCCTGGAAATAACAAGTTATCTGAAAACGATTTGTGCTTGGTACAAATACGTCATATCAGGTTACATTTTTGTGTACTTTTGGAGTGTGAAATGTGCCATACGCACTGCATCAAGCCAATCTGAATAAGACCTCGTTTTTTTCTACCCTACCTTGCCCCAGTGCAAAAGCTCTGTCATATTGGGTGGTCACCTAACCACCATGCATCAAACCAATTGGTACGATCACAATGAGACACATTCTGCATACCGGTATGGAGCACTGTTACGGGGCCAACGGCGATACAATTCCATGCAACAAGGATACCGCAATCTGCCAGGACGCAGCATTTGGCAAAGGAACGCCCTGGCCTAAACCGCGTTTTTTTCTGGAAAGCGATGTCATTGTTCGCGATGCGCTTACCGGTTTATTCTGGAGCCGGGATGCAAATCCCCTGGTTTTTCCCATCACATGGGGGGAAGCCCTGGCCGAAATCAATGCACTGAACAGCCAAAACTGGCTCGGAAGAAACGACTGGCGGTTGCCCAACCGCAGAGAACTGCGCAGCCTTGTGAACCACGGTGCGCGCAAGCCTGCCCTCCCAGGAGAACACCCTTTCAACAATGTATTTCTGGGGTGGTACTGGAGCGCGACCACAGCGGCAAAGGCCCCTGCCTACGCCTGGTACGTCCATTTCGAAGGGGGGCGCATGTTTTACGGCGCCAAAACAGGCTACTGCCTGGTGTGGCCTGTTTGCGGCCAAAGCACCCTGCTGCCTGCAACAGGGCAAAAACAATGCTTCAGCGAAAGCGGTCAGGAAATTCCATGCGCCGATGCGCCGCTACAAGACGGGGCGTTGCAACTGGGCGCCACATGGCCGGAACCGCGCTTCCGCGTTCTGGAGAATGAAATAGGCGTGCTGGACCGCCTGACGCGTCTGGTGTGGCAGCCATCCGCCGCGGCGGAAAACAAACTGCTGCCCTGGGAGCAGGCCCTGGAAACGGCCATGCGCGCCAGCCAAGAAAGCGGCATTGCCTGGCGATTGCCAAACATAAACGAGCTGGAGTCTCTGGTAGATTGCTCCCGCCACACGCCTGCACTGCCGGAAGGGCATCCGTTCGCTGACGTGCAGCAAGCCTACTGGAGCAGCACAACCAGCTTTTACGAAACAGACTGGTCATTCTGCCTCTACATGGACAAAGGCGCTGTTGGCGTTGGACACAAGCCCAAGCCCGAGTTCTACACATGGCTTGTGACTGACGAAGAGAGCTTCACCTCCGGGGAGTAATACGGCGCAACCGCCCCGCCGTTGCAAAAACTTCCGGACATGGTGTATGCCGGAGTGCAAGACTCATTTTTCCGAGGCGGCCTGGACGGCGCGCATCGGCTAGCAGCGCTTGCAACGGGTACATCTGCCTCATGATTTACATGAGCAACAGTTTTTCACTCCCTGACACCCCCCTTCCAGTATTGAGGATGCCATGCCTGAACAAAAACCGCAGAAAATCGACCTGGACGCCCTTTTCAAAAAGCTGGACGCCGACCCAAAGGGTCTCTCCTCGCAAGAAGCACGCAACCGTCTTGACAAATTCGGTCCCAACGCCCTTGAGGAGCATAAGCAAAGCGAGCTGAAAAAACTGCTCGGCTATTTCTGGGGGCCCATCCCCTGGATGATCGAAGCCGCCGCCATTCTCTCCCTTCTGGTGCAGCACTGGGCCGATTTCTTCATAATCATTGTGATGCTGCTGTTCAATGCAGGCATCGGTTTTTGGGAAGAACGCAAGGCCACCAACGCCCTGGACGCGCTCAAAGGGCAGCTTGCTCTGGGGGCCCGCGCCCTCCGCGATGGCGCATGGCGGCAGGTGGAAGCGGCAAATCTTGTGCCTGGCGACGTTGTGCGCCTCAGATTGGGAGATGTAATCCCCGCCGATGCGGTGCTCATAGACGGTGAATACCTCTCGGTGGATCAGGCCGCGCTCACCGGCGAATCCCTGCCCGTTACACGCCGAAAGGGCGAGGAAGTGTACTCCGGCTCCATTGCAAAACAGGGTGAAATGGTGGCCATCGTTACAGGCACCGGCTCAGATACCTTTTTCGGCCGCACAGCCAAACTGGTGGAATCTGCTGCTTCGGTTTCCCACTTCCAGCAAGCCGTCATGCGCGTTGGCGACTTTCTGATCTTCCTGGCAGTGGGTCTTTCTCTTGTGCTGGTGCTCACGGAACTCATACGCGGTGAACCCTGGATGCAGCTCATCCAGTTCGTGCTCATCCTCGTGGTGGCATCCATCCCGGTGGCCATGCCCGCAGTCCTTTCCGTCACCATGGCCCTGGGCGCGCTGACGCTTTCAAAGTCAAAGGCCATTGTCTCCCGGCTGCAATCCATCGAGGAAATGGCCGGGATAGACATACTGTGTTCCGACAAGACCGGCACCCTGACCCAGAACAAATTGACCCTGGGCGACCCCACGCTTTTCGAGGCGAAAGACGCGGACGAGCTTGTACTCTACGCGGCCCTGGCCTCCAAGGAGGAGAACCAGGACCCCATCGACCTGGCCGTCATCAAGGCGATCAAAAATCCTGAATCCTTGAAGGCGTTCAACCAAAAAGGCTTCACGCCTTTTGACCCCATATCCAAACGCACAGAAGCCGAGCTGGAAGATGGTTCCGGCGGAGTGCTGAAGGTCACCAAAGGGGCGCCTCAGGTGGTTCTGGACCTGTGCAAGGTGAACAAGACCACGCGGACAAAAGCCGAAGAAGTTGTGGATTCCCTGGCGTCCCGGGGCTACCGGGCCCTGGGCGTTGCGCGCATGGACCCCGGCAAAAAAACATGGAAATACCTGGGTATCCTCTCCCTGTTCGATCCGCCGCGTACTGATTCCTCCCAGACCATATCCCAGGCAGAAGAATACGGTATCGAAGTGAAGATGGTTACAGGCGACGATTTGGCCATCGGCCGGGAGATTTCCGGACAACTCGGCCTGGGCACGCAACTGCTGGCGGCGAGCGATGTTTTTCAGGACACGGACAACCCTGCTGACGTTTCCGACGCCTTGGCGGGGCGCATTGAAAAGGCCGACGGTTTTGCCCGTGTCTTTCCCGAACACAAATACGCCATCGTGCATGCCCTGCAAGACAAGGGGCACCTGGTGGCCATGACCGGCGACGGTGTGAACGACGCCCCTGCCTTGAAACAGGCCGACGTGGGTGTGGCGGTCTCCGGGGCGACGGATGCGGCCCGGGCGGCTGCGGACCTGGTGCTCACGGCGCCCGGTCTGTCCGTTATCGTCAAGGCGGTGGAGGAATCCCGCCGCATCTTCGAACGCATGATGAGCTACACCATTTACCGTATCGCCATGACCATAGACATCATGTTTTTCGTGGTTCTGGCCATGGTGGTGTACGACTTCTACCCCCTCACGGCGGTCATGATCATACTGCTGGCCCTTTTGGACGACATCCCCATCATGACAATAGCTTACGACAACACCACCGTTTCACCCGCACCTGTACGCTGGGATATGAAACGTGTGCTCATCATCTCCGGGGTGCTGGGGGCTCTGGCGGTGGCGCAAAGCTTCCTGCTGCTGACCCTGGGCAAGATGCAATGGCAGCTCGACCCGAAACACCTGCAGACCATGCTCTTTCTGCAGCTTGTCGCCGGCGGGCACCTGATGCTCTTTCTCACCCGCAGCAAGGACTTTTTCTGGAGGCGTCCACGTCCTGCAAGGCCGCTCTTCTGGGCCATCATGGGCACGCAGCTTTTGGCCGCCATCATGTGCGCTCTGGGCATATTCGTTCCCAGGCTGCCCGTTGGCATCATCATCGGCGTGTGGCTTTACAATGTCGCCTGGATGGTGGTGCAGGACGTAGTGAAAGTGGGGTGCTACCGGATGCTGGACATGAACACCGGTCGCCACCAGCGGTTCTTCGGCATGCTGAACCGTACGGCGCAACACATGGGCATACATGGCAAGCACCGGTAGGTGAGATGCCGAAAGGTAACCGCATACAGGCAGTTGCCGGCGCTACTGCGACAAGAAGACCAAAGGCAATGGAGGGCGAGGTGTCATGCCTCGTCCTCCACCAGATTATCCAGAATAAGACCAAAGAAAAAACGCCCCCCAGTACTGATGGGGCGATAAAGCCAGCCCATGTGGAGCAGGCACTTGCCGCAAAGGGCCACCTGCCAGGCATGGCCGGAAAACCAGGAGAAGGAATCGCTGGGAAGGCCGGTGACGCCGCAGCCCTGGGCCTTGGCAAAGCACCCAAGCTCAAAAACAAGGCCGTAGGGATTGAAGAATACATGGCGGTGCTGCCCGCCCCACTCCATACGCTGGCTGCTCCAGGTAATAATGTGGTGGCAGGAAACGCAACGCAGTGCCCTGCCTTCATGATCAGGCGCGAGTTCGTCTACAATCTCAGGGGTCCCATCAGGCGTATGGGAACCGGAGTTGCCGCCGTCTCGGTTGCCAGGAGAATCATCCCGGTCTTCCCTGAGCATGCGCAGGCGTTCAGGAGCTAGGATCATATTATGTATTCTACGGCATGCGCCAGCCATTGCAAGAGCGCAGTAGTAAAGAAGCGTGCGGCGGCGTACGGGGCTTGTCACGACCTGAACACGATGCTAAACGTGCCACAGTATACGTATACTGCATCACTGGCCTGTTCCATTCATAAAGCCTGCGCCACGGCGCCACGAGGACGGCATGAACGTCGCAAAGTACATCCACATCCTTCTTGGTATTATATACGCCGCTGTTGGCGTCAGCTTGCTTTCCAACATCTACAATTTTTTTGACGTGCGTGACGCCATACCCAGTGGCCTGCCCATCCGTTGGGTGCTCTGGCTGGTGATTCCCCCCCTGGTTATTTCCATTCTGGACAAATTGCGCGTAATTTTCATGCCCAAGGAACACGAAGACACCTTGCGCGACCAGTTGTTGAGCCCGACCTCTTTGTTTGCAGAAACAGTCGCCTGGTGCGTGCCCAACATTGTGGGCGGCGTTATCTGGGCCGTCGGCATCCTCATCGCTTATGCGCTGTTGATGTATTTGCAGGACATCCACTGGATCAGCCAGCTTGCCGAGCGTTTGGGCATGCATGTCGCGGAGGTCAATTTCTAAATGTCGCACGCGCCAGGCGCTGCGCATCCGGACTCAGAGTTCTCTTTTCTGACCTGCCTTGAGCGGCATTTCCCGCGCGAGCACCCTTCCTTACTCATGGGGCGCGGTGACGATTGCGCCATTGTGGCCTGGCCTGAAAAAGCCCTCATCAGCACGGATATGTTCATCGAGGACGTACATTTCCGGCGCTCCTATTTCCCCCCTGAGGCAATCGGGCACAAGGCCCTGGCGGTAAACCTCTCGGATATCGCCGGTATGGGCGGCAAGGCGACCGGCTTCTGCCTTTGCGTCCAGGCCCCGGCAAAAAGCGAGTCCGACTTGCCCCCGGATTTTTGGGATCGCTGTTTCGCCGGCATGGCGGCCCTTGCCAAAGCGGCAGACGCCCCGCTTGTAGGGGGAGATTTAAGCCGCGCCCCTGTCCTTGGTTTTTCCATCACCGTATGGGGGCAAAGCGAGCGGCCTGTTCCGCGTGGTGGCTGCTCGCCAGGCGACATACTTTTTGTCTGCTCTCCTCCGGAAAGCGGCGCCGCGACATTGGGGCTGGCGCGCTGTGGTCTCCTGGCGCTGGAGGAAACCGGGCATGGCGCATCAAAACTGTATCCCGCCGCAGTAGCCGCCCACCTGACCCCGCGCCCTTTGCTCGATACGGCGGGAGTGCTTGCGGCCGAGCCTGGCGTAAACAGCCTTATGGACCTTTCCGATGGTCTGGCCACGGACCTGCCCCGCCTATTGGGGGCAGAGCTCGCCCCCCATCTGGGACCGCAAAACGTGCCCGGCGTCAGCATTGAGCTCCGTGAGGAAGCCCTGCACCCGGATGTTCTGCATTTCTGCCGTCAGACAGGGCGGGACCCTCTTCGCGAATCGCTATTAGGGGGCGAAGACTATTGCCTGATCGGCGCATGCTCACAGGAAGCAGCCGTGCGGCTCGCCAGCACGCTGCCCGGCTTTCTGCGCATCGGCAATATTACCGAAGCGCCAGGCATCCGTGTGGGTGAGCGTAATTTCCAAGACGTGGCCGGTCCCGGCTTCGATCACTTTCGGGAACGCTGATGCACCTGCGCTCCATTCTGCCAATCCTTGGCCTGCTTTTTTTGGGTTTCTGCGTTCAGGCAATGGCCGCGGCGACACCTGGCAGTGGCAGTGTCTGGCGCATAATAGACTACCGTATTCCCAAGGCCGCCACGCTCACCCCAGAACAGGCCCAGGCCTGGCTGGGCAAGACTGCACGTATCTCCCAGACCTCCATCAGCTTCGAGGGCCGCACCTGCCGCGTGACGCCTGTCATTCAGAAAATCCGCGCTGGCGTTCTTCTGGCCGCCTACAACACCACCCCGGCCGAACTCGGTATCCCCAATCAGGGTGACGCCCCTGCCGACGTGGTGGACACGGGCTGCGATATTCCCGGCTTTGAAACCATGCTCTCCCTCCCGGACGGACGGTTCGTGCTCATATACAAGGGCGCCTTCTTTTTTCTGGAAAAAAACCCACCTCCGTCCGTGGACAAAGGATCGCAACAGGATTTTGGCGTGCCTGAGGCGGGTCTGAAAGCCGCATTACCCCAGGGCGTGCGCATGTATGCCCCCCGCCAGACACCTGCTGGAAACGGCTCCGGCCTGGGCCTCTGGTACGAGGCGTTGCCCATGAGCCGCCTGAAGGATAACGCGCCCTTTCCTTTTAGGTTCAAGGACGCACTGTTGCTGCGCGCCGCTTTGGCCGCCCAGGCAAAAGAAGCACAGGGGCAAGCCGGCATTGCCTCCCTGTTGCAGCAGATTGCGCCACAGGCTGTCACAGGAAAGGGGCAGCCCGTTGCCCTCAATGACAACGCCTTGGGCCTCAGCTTTTATTCACTGCATATACAAGACACGGACTGCCCCTTGTTCAGGGCCAGTGCACTGTTTTTTCGCAATGGCTGGCTCACTCAGATAGGCTTGGAAGCACCTCCTGGAACAGTTATCCGCGAAAACCCGGGCTATTTTACAACGGCGCCTCCTGCGTCTGCATGCGCGGGCGGACAGGTCTGGGGGCGAGAACCTGACATGGAGCGCGCGTTCTACAGCGCCATGGGCAAAGGCACCCTGCCCGGGGTGGCGGGCCAATGGCGCAAAACGTTTCAGGAACTGCTCCAGAGCGTGACGTTGCGCCCGCCTCGCGGGGGTGGGTTCATGGCCGCTGACCATACGCCCTGCAGCGAGGTAACACCGGTTGCCGGAACTCTGCTGCCGTCGCACAGTTTCGGCATTAAGATTCCCGGCCTGGGAAGCGCCTGCCTGCTGGCAATCGATACCGGAGAGGGCGACGTGCTTCGCATTACCACCACCGGCGGCCTTAACATTCTGTTGGACCCCGCAGCTACAGTGGCTTTTGGCGCACCCATTGACGATACACTGCAAAACCTGCGTATCCAGGCCATTGGCGTGGACGATCTGGATGCGGATTCCCTGCCGGACATCATCGCCATTCTACAGGGCAGCACGCAGTCCGGCGCCCCTCTGCAGGCAAACAGAATATTTTTCAGCCGCGCCCCTGCCTATGATGCAGCAAACGCTTTGCCCACCTGGCAGAGCGATCCGGCCTATGATGCAGCCATCGCAGAGCTCCCCACTGTGGCCGACGTCAAAACGCGGGTCACTGCATTACGCGCCGCCCTTGACGCAAAAATTGGCGACACCGTGCGCCTGCAGGGGATCATTGGAAATACCACAGCCGATTACGCCACTGTTTTGCCCCTGGCCGCATCTGACGCCAACGGGGGGGCTTTTGCCGCCGAGGAATTCCGTCTGCTGCTTGCCAAAGGCCGCATCCTTGCTGCAGACGGTACACAGCTACCGCTTCCCGCAACCGGGGCGGCCCTCGACATCACGGCCAGGGTGCTCGAGGCCGAGGATTTGTTCGGCCCCATGCGGCTTACCATTGCGCCCATTCCGGCCAGTTTGCCCGCTTCCCCTACCGCTGCCCCTGCCGCTGCCACACCACCCGAGGCTGGGGCGCCAGCGCCCCCTCCCGTACAGGGTCCCAGCGCACAGTAACCTCGCCACACGCACTGCTCACATACATGGCGACGCCCATCTGCGCTGCAACGTTACGCATCTGCGGAGCGGGGAAACCGTAGCGATTCAAAAAACCCGCGCTGGCCAGCACAATTTCCGGTGCAACCCTCCGTAGAAACGCAGACTCACCACCATTATGCGCACCATGATGCGGCAAAACCAGCACCTGGGCGCTCAAGTCTGCATCGCTCTCCAGAAGTTTCGTTATGGCGGACGTTTCAATATCACCCGGCATGATCACAAGCCCGCGGCCATGCCAGGTTACACGCAGCACCAGGGAATTATCGTTAGACACGGTGTCTTTTTCCGTTTCCAACTCAGATGCCGGATCCAGAGCGATTTCCGGATGCAATACGGCTTCCGGATGCAATACTTCCAGGGCGAGCCCATCCCCAAGGGGCAACACATCCCCTTCCTGCCAGACTAAATGGGGGACGCCCTTGCTCTCCAAAGCATCCGCCAAACGCTTTCCCGCCGGCAACGGTATGGCGCGACCATTGTCCGCGTAAAAACCGACGTCATACTGCTCCAGGGGGTAGCCAAGGCCCAGCATATGATCGGTGTGGTGGTGGGAGAGGACGACCCCGGTCAGCACGGGCGGCCGCCCCGCGGTCTGCACTGGTGAGACGATTGCGCGCCCCACATCAAATGAGCCATAGGGGAAACCACCCCCGTCTATGAGCAGTCTTCTCCCGTAGGGCAATTCCAAAAGCAGCGCCTGCCCCTGCCCTACGTCGAGCATGTGCAACGTAACGCCTCTATCCAACACCTTGAAGGCCGCTCCAAAGGCGGGCAGCGTCAGCAGCACTACCCCAAGAAGCACAGCAAACAAATTCTTGCCCTTCAGGCGCAGCGGTCGCAGCTTTTCTGCGACATCGGGTTTTTCCCGCTGCAAAGCCCTGCGCTGCAGTGCCTGCCGCAAAAAAAACCAGAACAGGAACAATACGCACCAATACCCCACCCACGCGGGCCACGCATCGCGCATGGGCGTTGCCACCAGCAGCAGGCCGGATGCGTCCATATCCTGCAAAAGTGTAAGAAAGGCATTGCTTATGGATGCGGCCACATGCAGCAGCGCAGCAGCAGGCTGCTGCCAGGGGAGCAGGCTGGCTGCCAGTCCCGCCAGGGAAAGGGGCATAACCGCCACCCCTAGAACCGGTAACCACAGCACATTCAGATAAAAACTGCCTGAAAGCTCGCCAAAAGAATGTACAATGAGGGGCAAAAGCGCCAATTGCGCGCTGCAGCTGACCAGCAGCACCATGGGCAGCGTCTTGCACGCTGCCTGCCATACGGTAATGAAAACGCCCCCTTTGCCGCCATGTTCATGAATGGGGCGGCCGCCCGCCAGAAGCGCGCTTCCTTTCCCACGCGTTTTACGCCAGTGCCTGCGCAGGTCCAGCAGCGCTGCAATGCCCAGCACGGCCAGGGCCGACAGTTGCAACCGCAGATCAAAAATCAGGAGCGGAGACGCCACCAGCATCACGGCCACCGCCAGCAAAAGTCCATCAAACAAGGTGTTCTCGCGGCCTTGCAGATACAGCGCCCCCCAGATGAAAAACATGAGCGCCGCGCGCATAAGCGATGGCGACCACCCCCCGAGCCAAATGTACACCACTGCCAGCAATGCCCCAGCCAGGGCGCCCCATTGCTGGCGGGGGCGCTTCAGATACAGGCCAGGCGCCACTACCCCTACCAATCGCACCAGAACAAAGCCCACCAGCACCACAAAGCCGATGTGCAGGCCGGAAAGCGCGAAACTGTGCGCAACGCCCGCCTCCCGCAAACGCGCAGCCGTTTCCGGCCACAACCAGGAGCGCTCACCAAACAACAGAGCAAAGACCGCTGCGCGCCCCTGGGAATCCCATGGCCTGAGCAGGGCAGCCACCCGTGCCTTCAAAGCTTCCCGCCAGTGCCACAAGACGGACCAGGCAGGCGACCAGAAGGCATCGGTCTGTGCCTGCCCATGTATCTGCACGCGCCCTTTTGCCGCGTTTGCCCAAGCCCGCCAACGGACGCCTTGCCGCGCCCACCACCCTTCGTAATCCCAGGCGCCAGCGTTGGTCATGCCCCGCAGGGGTGCAACCCGCAAATGCGCCGCGATCCGTGCCCCAGGGGGAGGCGTAAATTCCGGAGCATACCAGGTAAAGGCCAGCCGCCCCGCCAAATCCACGGGGGGAGTATTGTATTGTTCCGGGGGGAAACAACGCACGTCTTTCAGAATACATCTGAGCCGTCCTTCCGGACGTGGCTCACTGGAGACGACAGTCGCATGCAGGTCTATCTTTTCACGATCCAGCATCCATGCAGGAATTTCCGCAGAATCCAAAGCAGGGGCGGCAACAGGCGAACACCAGACCGCTATGCCGGCGCCCGCCACCATCACCAACACAAAAAAAACCGCCCTGCGCCAATGCGTCAGGTCGGAGAGCAGGAGAAACAGCAAGGCCGCGCAGAGCGCGGCCAAGGGTTCTTGCCAGGCCAACAGGCCCAGCACATAGGCAATGAGATAATACTGCCAGGAGAGCATCCCGGCGAGCGCAGGCGTTTGCGTCGTTTTCCGCTTAACCCCCAGCAAGGCCAAGTATCAGCACCTCATTGTTTGGGTGTGGCCCACCCCTGCCTGAGGGACTTGCCGACTTCAGGATCAAAGGAATACGGCTCGATGGCGACTTCGCCGAAATGTCGCCTCTCAAAACTCGTCAGCGTTCGCACGCTTACAGGCAGGTTGACCTTCACGTCGGCAACGTCGTCAGGCTTGGCAAGCACCACCTGCTTGTCCTGGTAGCTGACCACCACATCGTCCGGATGGCTGCTCTCACGCAGGGCGTGCAATTCGCTGGCCACTACACGTACCGGTGTGCCGTCAATGATTTCGTCAACAGCATCGACATAATGGTCCGTGATGGTGCCGCGTATGCCCACGGTGGCCAAAGGCGCCTGCAGGGTCGTGTTTTCCGGATCCTGCCGCGTGATCGCCCCTGTTACGAACCGAAAGAGGCCCTTGAAAAAAGAAAACACCTGATTCGAGTTTTCCGCATTTTCAGGGTCATAGACCATGCTGGTGATGCGCACTTCACTCTCCGTCCCAACGTCCATGACACTGTCGTCCTCAAAGCGGATTTTCACTTTGCCTGCATCACTCGTGCGCACGACGTCGTTTACATAAATCGCCGCGCCCTGAGCGAGATCCCGTTCGTCTTTGCTGGCGCTGGTCATGACGTGGGGGTCTTTTTGCAAAAAGGCAATGGCCTGGCCTTCTATCTCCTCGACCACGCCAGCCTTGACGCGGTCGGTTTGCCCGGTCTTCTCTTCAGCCTGTTCCGACTTCTGTACGGTCTGTTCCGACGTCTCTTCCGGAGTCTGCTCCTGCGCAAACACAGCGCCCGTGCAAAAGACACCCATGATTGCGAAGCATACAAGGAGGAAAACGGCGGCGCGACTCACACGCCGCACCGCCGTAAGGATAATCTGCATCATTTACTGGGCCTCTGCGCCACCCTTGTAATCGTCATTGGCCTGATTGCCGCTGCCAGGGGTAGGCACGTCCAGGCTGCCATACGTCATCTTGGTGGCGGACTGTGGCACACCGCCGCTCTGGGCTTCCTCGGCTTCGGAAAGCTCATCCTTCATGGCGCCCATACCCATGACTTCGATGATGTTTTCACCTTTGTACCTGAAGGTGTTGCCCATCATGTCGCGCACCTTTTCCACGTCCATCTGCAGGATAACATAGGCATCGCCCTGATCATCCCAACCCCAGCCTTTCTTGCCGAACTTTACGGAATGCTGGGGAATCACTGCGCCGTAAACAGCGGCGCACAGGCGGGAGCGGTTCACATCCTGGGTCAGCACGAAGTTTTCAGCAGTCGAACGTGAGTAAATATCTTCACCCACCAGCACCTTGGCCATCTCGTCATACGCATTGAGCATGGCGGCGCGCAGCGAGCGCAGCGCCGGCAGGGCGCTTTTCGTCATGGTGCCCAACCCCATGGACCGGATGGTCACGCCCTTGTAGACGTTGTAATCCCCCAGAATGTTTTGCACTTCGCCCAGATCCACATGGCCGTAGCAGATGGCCACATCCTTGCCCTGGTCGTACACACATTCGTCCACCTGAACGCCCTTCAGCAGAGCACGGGCCTTGGTATCCACCTTGTAATTGGCGTCTTCTGTCAGGCCAAATTCACCCTTGCTCTTGACCTTGTAGCCAACAATGGATTCCATCAGGTTCCTGGCCAGGTCCTGCTTGGCCATTTTGATGGACATGAGCTTCTTGTTGCCGGCTTCGGCCCCATGGGCAAAGCAAAGCATCAGGGCTGCGATCATCATTATTGCAATGGTCTTGCGGTTCATAAGTCTCTCCATCTTTGTGTTCGATGCTGCGGCCTGCCGGCCGCACCCGTGTCGGTCTTCTCTATCTTCGCCCCCAGTGCCCGGCAAAGGAGGCGTTCCCCATGTTCTGGGCGCGGCCTGCCTTAGGGCAGGCCGGCCTTGTTCCCGTCATTTGGCGGCACCACCGTGGTCCACCCCTTGGAGGTAGGCTCCGGCGGTGATTGCATCTCTTGTGCATCCTCTTTTGGAGCAGGCAGGATGACGCCCCGGCGAATCACAAAGCGTCCGGCAAACTCCTGCTCTACAGGAATATCCAGGGACTCTTCCTTGATGAAGTCCGAGACATCCATGTTATGCCACTCTATGGTCACGGCGTTGATGGGCGTAGGCTGCACGACCTTGCCCTCTTCGGTATCGAAGCTGGTGCTCGCCGCTCCGCCCTTTATGGGAGGGGTGGAACTTGCAGCGCCCCCCTTTACCGTTGTTGCTGTTTGATCTGCAGGGGCAACAGGCGAAAAATCTTCCGGCGTTGGCACCACCTGCACTTCATCCACGGTAATGAGCAGCTTTTCCTGGTCCCCCGGGTCACGCTTGGTTCTGGCTTTGAAGATGACCGTACCGTCTTTGGGCAGCTTGCCTTCCTCGCGCAGCCGATCGTATACCTTGTTCTTCACGTCCTGCTGCTTTGCCTCCCAGGCTTGCATGAGTTCTTTCTGCCCGCTGCGTGCAGGGGTCCACCCCCCGCTCACCAGCAAAGCCAGAATCCCAAACAACAGGAAGCTGCACGCTCTGTTCAAGGTTTCGAGAAAGGACGTCTTGCTAACTGCGTGAGTCACGATTCACCCCCGGGTTGACGCTTTGCGATCCCGACTTGAGATCAGCGGCTGCAGTTTTCGCAGCCAGGCGCATCAGTACATTGTGGCCACATTTAGAAGTCTGCAGGGTCCAGAGCCTTGGCGCCGCCCTTGAACTGGGTCTTGGGTGTGGGCTTGGGCTTGGGCTTGCTGGTTGATTTCTTGCCGCCGCACTTGGACGTGGCGCGATCCAACCCCTGTTTTGCCTCAATGTAGGAAGAATTCAGCTGCAGTGCGCGCTTGAAGGCGGTTATGGCGCTCTTGCAGCTCCCCTGCTGCAGGTAAATCTCGCCAAGGGCTGTGTACACGGCCGGGTCAATGCTGTTCAGACCGCGGGCGGCTTCAAGCTGCTGCTTGGCAAGGCTCAGGTTGTTCATCACATAGTACAGCAAGCCCAGGTACTCGCGGGCAGGCAGGTAGGAAGGCTGCAACTGCACGGCCTTCACAAAAGCCTGTTCCGCGCGCGAAAGCATGTTCTGCTTCCAGTAGCTGCGTCCCAGATAGTCGTAAGCCTCGACATAGTTGGCCCGCTTGGCCACGGCCTGCTCAAACTGGAAAGCGGCGTCAGAGAAATTTTCCTGCTGATAGAACGAGAGGCCCTGGTTAAAGTGCTGTTCTGCAGTCAACTGGGGCGGCATGGGTGCTGGCGGATTCTGCTTACAAGCCACAAGACCCAGGGCGAGACAGAGCAAACTCATAACGAGAAGGCTTTTTCTAACCATTGCAAGACTCCTTTGATTCGTGCGGTTACGGTCGCCGCGTGGTGCGGCCGAGTTGGCGCCTTCCGCATTAGGCGCCCCCTTTTTCAGAATCATCGCGTCATTCCCTTCCAGGGGGTGCAAAGAGAAGCGTCTCTTAAAAAAGTATCTCCCCCCATGAAACTACGCACTTCACCTCTGCATACTTAAAAGTTCTGCACTGCGCTTTTAGCCCCTTCCTGATCCAGGATGCCTTCTTTACTCAGTTGTTGCGCAGCCTGGGGCGCAACCTCAGCAACCTTCTTGAGTGTTTCTTCACTCTTTACCACATCCTTGATGCGCTGGGGAGAAGCCGCTGCCAATGAAGCAGGCGGCGTGCTTTCCAGCCTGTTCTGCAATTCCTTCTCGGTCATGTCCGAGTGGTAGGTCATGCGAACCACTTCACCGTGTGCGGAATCCAGACCAAAGGCCTTTTCCCCCAGTTTCTGGTTCAACGGCTGTATAATCGCGCCGTTCAGCAATTGGCCAAAGTTCTCACGACCGCCGGTGAATTCCACTTCATAAAGGGATGCACCGTTGCGATCGAAATTGCGAAAATCCACATTCAGCACAGGACGCATGCCGATGAATTCCTTCTTGAGCAACTGCCCCATGTCGTAACTGGGCAACCCCATGACCTGGAGCTGAAAGATCTGGGACGGCGCCTGCAGATGCTCGGCAAAAAACTCTCGGGAAAATTCCTGGCCGATAAGCTTGCCGACGTCTTCTATTGCCTGCGATTCATTGGCCCAGGACTTTCCACGCGGCACCTGGTTGTTATAGAGAATTTCCTCTCCGGTATGGGCGTTTACGCATTTCACGCTGAAGTGGGAGAGGTTGTACATGGTCACGGTTATGTTGGCCGGCTTCAGGGTGTGGGTGTAGCTGGCCAGTTGGGCAACGCCCTGAATGTAGAAGTCGGCCACGCGTTGCTGTTGCAGGGAGAGCGTTGCCTCCACCTGGTTTTCCATCTGGCTGCGCACCATAAGCTCGGTCTTCAACTCCAGGGAGTGGTCCTCACTCCAGACCCGGTAGCCAAAACTCTTTAAGCGCTCGTTCAGGATGTTTTCAGCCAAAGCGGAACGAGCGGGCTTGCCCAGGGGGTCATCAGCGCTTTTCACCAGAATGGATGTGGAAATGCGCGGGTTTCCCGCTTCCTTGATAAGCGCAATGCGCTCGGTCTTGGACATCTTCTGCAGCGCGTTGCGTACGTCGTCCACATAGACTTCGGCCTTGATCAGCATGTGGGCGAAGCCGTCTTCCCCAATCCAGGGCGGACTTTCCTTGATCACGCTTTTGATCAGCCCTGCAGACTGAGTCAACACGCGATCATGGATCAGGGTGTAGTTCTCCATAAGGGTGGAGGACGAAACCAATGAACCCACCGCCTTTTCCACGGCCTGATTCTTGGCGTCCCTGCGCAGGTCTTCCACCATTATCGCCTTGTCGCGCTTGTAGGCGTCGGCATTGGGATCAGCCAACCCCTCAGCCGAGACGATAACCGTGCGGCCCGCAGCATGCGTATTTTGACAAGGCGCAAGTAAAAACAGTGCGGCCAAAGCCAGCAAGGCCACCCCTGACATCCTCGCGATTTTCCCTATTTTGACCATATTTCCCCACTTTGGTGACATCATACCACCCACTTGTTTCTACTTAAAGCCCTGAAACTGCACCCGCCGGTTCCTGGACTTGCCGTCATCCGTAGCATTGGAGGCGATGGGACGGGTTTCGCCATATCCTTTTACACGTAATCTTGCAGGATCGATGCCACGATTCTGCACCAGGTAGTCGCGCACGGCCTTGGCCCTGCGTTCGGAAAGTTTCAGATTGTTGGCAGGAGCCCCCACATTGTCGGTATGCCCCTGTACTTCAAAGTTATAGTCGCCAAATTTTTTGGTTATGATGACGGCGAAGGTATCCAGGGAGTCGTATGCCGCCTGCTGCAGGGCAGCGCTTCCCGTTGCAAAGTTGATCTCCAGCGAAAGCGGCGGCAGTCCCTTGGTACCGCCCAGGCCGCGCTTGGTGATCTCCTTGTCCACATCAACATTGGCGGCGTCATCCAGGGCAATGGGTTTTTTGCGCAGGGCCTCGGCGTGGCGGTCCTGAATAAAGCTGTCATCAGGGTAGAACTCAAGCGACTTACCATACCACTTCTCCGCATCCAGCCAGAGTTCCTGATCGTAGGAGACATCACCAAGAGCAACGTACAAATCGCCGCAATCAGGGTATTTTTCCGCCCGTCGCAACAACTCGTCCATATCGTCCAGGGTCTCGATGTCCTTATACGCCTCTTCGCAATCCTGAGCCAGAACCCCTGGCGCAGCCAGCAATAAAAGCAAGGCCCAAAGCGCCACAGCGTTGATGATCTGTTTCATATCGCACTCCGTATTTTGCGCCCCATTATTACACTACTGGGGCGGATTATTCACGTCATTTTCTGCGCTGGCAGCAGATGTCGTTTCACCGTATGCGACGGGGTCGACGCCAATGGCAACAAACGCCGCCCAGTTTACGGGCGCGGCGTACTCCTCCCTGCCGGCAATCTCCAACTGAGCCGCGCGCAAAGCTGCGGTCACGGTCTCCCCTGCAAAAAGGTGCCCGTAAAAGCTGGTCATCAGGTCGGCCGTCGCCTTCGAAGGCACTTCCCACAACGAAGCAACAACCACTGCCGCCCCTGCTGATTGAAAAGCGCCGGCAAGCGAAGCAAGTTCAAGCCCCAGGCCCTTGCCACGCAAAGCCGTCTCGCAGCAGGAAAGGGTGCACAGCCGGGCGCCGGCCAGCTTGCCGAACAGGTCGCTGCGTATCTGCCGGACGGTCAACAGGCCGCTTTGGTAGCCTGCTGCGCCCGCCTTGTCCTCGGAGAAGACGAGAAAGGAATCCAGCGGGCTGGTGGGCAGCAGCTTCCCGTGGGTCGCCAGGTGCAGATACCTGCCAGGGCGCTCCTTAATCTGCTGCAGCAGCTCGCTTTCTGTAACGGCAGTATCCGTGGTGGTGGTCACCGGACCTTTACCGTCGGCCTCGTATTCCTTGTCTATGGTTCTTACTTCCTCGCCTGCACTGGCCAGAGGGCTGAAGGAAAATGCGCGGGTGCCCTCCACTTCCTGCACCGTGGGCGCAAAATCCTCGGGATTCAGCTTGCGGTAAATGAACTGCGCCTCGTCATAAGGAATGCCGGAAAGGTCAAGCTTCGGCCCTTCATCTTCATCCACGGGGCTTTTCTTTTCCTGACCACGGGCAGCACCCGCCTCTTCCGCAGGGGGCACGGGCAACACCTCCACACCGAAATAACTCGGCAAATTGGGGTTGCCCACGGCCAGCAAAGCCTCTTTGCCTTCCAATCGGGGGGCGGTCAGTTGCGTGATGGAATACAGGTAGCCGATCTCAAAATCCTGCATCAGATAATGCTGGCTGTCCTTATCCACCAGCAAAGCGCCAAAGGGCAGCACGGCCAGTTGTCCATACGGGATGACAATAAGTTCGGTTATGTCAACGAGGTCGAGTTTGGTATCCTTGAAGAGCTTTTTCCAGCTCTCGTGCAGGACGTTTTCCGCGTTGCCGGCGTTTATTTCATGCCCCAGCCGGTTCACGAATTGTCCGATGAAATCACGCGCCCGACGCCCCGCCCCTACATTCCTGGAGGCGCTGTGCAGGGTCAGCCCTGCCGCGTCCAGTTTCCAGACCCAGACGTTTGCTGCATCATAATAATAGGCCAGTACGGCCTGCCCTGACAGCAGGTTTTTCTGCGCTGCTGCGAGGTCGAACGCTGGCTTGTGCAGCAGCACGTCATCTGCGGCAATGGCTTTTTCCGCTTCAGCCTTTTCCGCCAGCAGGACCGCTATTTCCTGACTGTTATTGGCTTCATCCAGATACAGCCTGCGCAGCCTGTATTCGATTTCCGCCAAAGCGCGCCCCTGCGCCTTGCGTTCTTCCGGCAGGGCCTGCTCAAAAAGGGCCTTGATCGAAGCCAGCCGGCTGCGTTCCAGGTACCCCAATGCCTTGGCGGCCCAGCCCTGCGCCTCTGGCGTATTCCGTGCTTCCTCCGGCGTTTGCCGCCAGCGTTCCAGCAGGATGTCGATGAGTTCTATGTAAGGGTCGGTGCGGTTGCGCAGAAACGCGCCTGCTTCTTCCGATCCCAGCACATTGCGCATGCCTTCGATGATTTCCACGGCTTCTTCGAGGCTGGCGATGGCGTCGTCTGTCTGCCCTGCTGCGCGTTGCACGCGCCCTATGCCGTAATGCGCCCGCCAAAGCTGCTCCATGGCCTGGATGCGTTTGGCGTTATCAAGGGCAAGGGCGTAATGGGCCTGGCTGCACTGCAGCAAAGGTCCCTGGGGGCAAAGGTTTGCGGTGTTCACGGGCTCCGCCGTGGACATATTGCTGAGAGCCAGCAAGGCGTCGCCCACGTTACTTGCTATGTCACTCATTTCATAGGCGGCCGCGCCCTGCGCCTTGAACTTTTCGGCGATCTGCAAGGCAGCGGCGTAATGCTCAAATGCTTTGGCAAAGCTCTCCGGACGCTGCTCGTCCGGGATGTCGGCGCTCTCTGGCGCAATGGCGCGGTCATGATACAGCCGCGCCAGATTCTGCCGCGCGGCCATGTGAGTGCGCATGTCGTCGATGGCGTCAGCAATGCCCATGGATTCCGTGGCCTTTTGCTCGGCCACCTGAAACACTACGGGGTCCCACTCTTCCTGCAGGGCTGCAATATGCACAGCCACTGCATTGAGCAGCGCCTTGGCCTGGAGTTGCTTATCCTGGCTTGCTGCCGCCACATCAAAAAATTCAAGGGCCTCATTATAAAACCCCAATTGATAGTCCAGAATGCCCTGCGAGTTGGCGATGCTGTCTATCAGCTCGCGGGTCGAGGCGGCATAGTAGGCTTGTTCGGCTGCAGACGGCGCGCCTTCCTGCGGGGGAGACGGTGAAACGGCCTGGTCCTGCGTTTCCCCCTCCGAAGCGGCGGGGGCGTTCAGCGCCACAGCCATCTCGTAAGCACGTTCCAAAAGCTTGCGAGAGCGCTGGTATTCGCCCAGAAGTTGCAGACAAATGCCCAGGTTGAATGTGGCGCTGGCCTGGTTCAATGTGACAGGCGCTTCTTCAGGATGCTCAGCCAGCATCCCCTCCAAGGCGTCGGCAGCCTTGGCGATGTTGCCCATGGACAACTCCACCGAAGCCAGGGCGTTCATTTCACGGGCAAGCTCTTCCTTGTTGCCGACCTTGGCCCAGTGCTGCACCGCATAGGCCAGTTCCTTGTGCGCCTCTGCATAGCGTCCCAACATTTTCAGGGTCTTGCCATGTGCGGAGCGCTCCCTGGCTACGGTATCATCCCGGGTGGCCGCATCGCTGATGGCGCCGAAACTCTCAAGAGCCTTGACCTGCGCCTGCGCGGCAGCTTCAGGCTCTCCCTGAGCAGCCAACCACAGACCCTTGCCGCTAAAAAGATAGCCTTGCTGCTGCAGCACTTCGTCGCGCTCATATACGGCAAGGACGGCTCTTTCCAATAGCGCAGCCAGAGCAGCCGCGCCTTTTTCGTAGTGTTCCTTGCGGGTAGCGGGGTCTTCTGTCTGCTTGGCAAGCAGTCTGTTGGTCTCACCCAGCTTGAAGAGCACTGTTTCCTTGTAGGGAACGATCTGTTCTGTTTCCTCAAAGAAATCTATGGCTTCAAAGGCCTTTTCCCACTCGGGGAGCGCTGCTGCATAATCCTGCTTTTTGTCAGCCTCCAGTGCGGCTGTGAAGGCTGCATTGAACTGCTGCAGCAGGTCCTGTGCATCGGCGCCATAAGCCTGCGCCGGCGTCATGTGTAAAACAAACAAACACGCCGCAAACAGAAAACCCACGGGAAAAACAAAGCGCGTAAAGCCTGGCGATGCCATGCCGACCTCCGGGAAACTCCCGCGCCGGATTGCTTCCGGCGCGGGATATTGGCTGCACTATTCCACCAGCGTATTCAGGCTGGTGATGGTCTGTTGCGTATCCTGGTTCATGTACTGCACCAGATCGATGAGGGAGCGGATTATAGGGATGACCACGTTGGCGACGGTTACACCTGTTGCAATGGCGCTGCCAGTGGAAGCACACCCGCCTTGAGAAATGTTGTAGACGGTGGCCGCCGTGTTGAGTACGGCTCCTGGGCTGCCCAGATACTGCTGCAACAAGGGTTTCAAAGCTCTATTGAGGAGTTCTTCAAAGAAAACCGTGGAACGTTCCAGCGGTGTGATGACCTCGGTGCGGATGTACTGCTTCTGCTCCGCGTCCAGATCATTCTTGTCGGTACGTTTTACGATCTTATCAAAGGCCTGGCTTTCCGCTTTGACGGCATTTTCAACAGCCAGGTTGTCTTCCTCGGAAGATTCGGGCTTCATCAGAGCGGCCTTCTTGGCGCTCTCTTTGGCCGCGGCCTTCAGGTAGAGTTGAGCCAGGTCCTCGTCGCCTGCCTCTTTGGCTTTGCCGGCGGATTCATTGTAGATGTCGATTTTCCTGTCCAGCTCAACCACATAAGCGGCCGTCTTGGCGTCCAGGCCTGGATATTTCTGTTTGGGTGTCTTTTTGGGAGGCTCGGCCTTTTTAGCCGTTTTCTTTGTGGATGTTTTGGTACCTTTCTTTTTGGCCTCTTCCTTTTTTTCATCCTTGATTTTCACGGAAGGACTGAGCACCAACGCACCGTTGAGCTTGGCTTCCGTGTTCTTGGAATCCTGTTGGAACGCCGCAATTTGATGTTCTTTGGCCTGGGTTGTGCCGTCAGCGCCGACAATGACCGTAAAACCTAGAAGAATAAGCAACGCCAACAGCAACCTGAAACGCGTTGGTTTCATGCCTCTGACCCCCTCAATTTGTTTTACCGACCAGTTGACTCCGAGTAGAAAGTACGAACTCACCTATGTATAAATGAAAGGCTTTGCTTCATTTCAGAAGTTGCAGCATCCATGGCGGCTCGGAACTGATTGACGAGATCCTCCATGGCAAACGGATCGGCGTTTTCCAGGTTTGCAAAAACCCGTTCGGCCTGCTCTATGGGGCCGACGCCTGCCAGCACCAGAATGGTTTCCGTGCCGCTGTTTTCATCGAGCTGAAAGACTTCGGCGGAAGGAATTCTGTAGGTGCTGCCCGGAGACATGGGATTTGCGACTGAGCTGAAGGCGGCATTGGGAAAAAGTCCGAACATTGCGCCCGTTGCATCGATTTGCACGGCATAGACGTAGAGCTTTTGCCCTGTGGTTATTTCGAGAAAATAACCGTCCTGTGCGCTTAAGGCATCGCCTTCGCTCAGGGGGATGGTCAACCCGTCACCCGCTGCATGCTGCACGGTAAGACTGAGGGGCTTGCCGGCAACAGCAGGGGCACCACCGGGCGTGACGCCCTGAGCACCTGCGCCGGCCTGGGGAGGTGCGCCACCGTAGACGCTTTCTGCGATGGTGGCGAGAAGATTGTCTATTTTCTTGGAAAGTTTGCCCAAATTTGAGCTGGAATTCACGCTTTGAGCCGTGATGATGGCGCCAGAAGCAACATCCACGAGGCGAGCATCGACCCGCACCTGATTGTCCATTTTCATGACGGAACCGGAGAGCAGATAGTCCGCCCCCACCATGTTGCCAATGGATTGGGCCACGGAAGCGAAGCCGGTTTCGCGCGCCCCCATGCTTTGCTCGCTCATGATCTTTTCGAGCAGGTGGCGCTCTACAACTTCAAAGGAGCCAGTGTTCACCGCGGCGGTTATGCACATCTCCGCCATCAGTCGGCCCCAGCCTCCAGCTTTGGCTGGCTGGTTCACGGCATCAAATTCAACAATTGCCAGCTTTATTGGAGCGCCATGAACAACGTGCGGTGTTTGCCCAGCAAAGAAAAACAACAGAGCAAAGACCAGCACGGCCATTTTTCGCACCGGGAAAAAAACAGCCAGATTATGTCGCATATTGAACAGGCCCAATCGCATCCCCCCCAAGATATCGCACAAGAACCCGAAACACACAAAACCCACTATAAAGAAGCGTGAATTTACCCCATCACGAAGATAAATGCAACTGTCCAACACCTCAGAACATCTTTGTCATACAGGACATTACCCTCAACCCTGGTGCGGGTGATTGCCTGATTGCGCTCCGGCACCTAATGATGTTATTTGTTCACGCCATGCAAGGCCCTAAGCCGTATGAAACCGTCTTCGTCGCCAGACAGCCAATTTTCGATAAGGAGTTGTCTGTCTGGGGGTATCAAGTCCTTTACCGCTCCAACGAGAAAGCGACTGCTGCCGCGTTTACCGATGCCCTGGAAGCCACACTCAAGGTCATGACAAACGTGACCTTGTGCCCCAGCAGCCAGCCGGACACGAAACAGCTTCTGGTATCTTTTGACGAAGAGGCCATCCTCATCAACGCCCCCCTTGCCTTGCCGCCTGCGAATACCGTGATCCTCGTAAAAGAGGAGATCGAAGCTTCCCGCACACTGCTCAACAATCTGCATGACCTCCGGGGAGAGGGCTACCAGATCATGGTGGGCGATTTTTCCGCCTCCCCCGGCAAAGTTGCGCTGTATCGAACGGCTGACATCCTGGCCATAGACTTCCGCGACAAGACACCGGAAGTACTGGGCGAACTGACCGCAGAGGCCGAACAGTACGGGGCGCAGCTCATGGCGCGACGCATCGAGACCCATGAAGAGCACGAACTTGCAAAATTCATGGGATTTTCCCTGTTCCAGGGGTACTTTTTCAAGCAGCCCAACGTGCTTTCCACGCGAAAGCCATCAGCCAGTGATGCGGCAAAGCTGCGCCTGTTCTATATCCTCAAAAACGATTCCCCGGATTACGACCTGCTTGCAGAAACCATTGAGGCTGATGTTTCCATCAGCTACAGGCTGCTGGCGTTGCTTAATTCTCCCACTTTCGGCTTCCTCAACAAGGTCAGCAGCATCCGCCAGGCTGTTCTCCTTCTGGGGTGGAAACAGATCAAACATTGGCTGCGGCTGGTCATTCTTACGGACCTGACATCCCCCGACAAAACTTTCGAGCTGGCCTTTCTTTCCGCACAACGGGCCCGCTTCCTTGAACTTTGCGCCAAGCTGGCCAAATATGAAGACACGGAACCCATGTTCCTGCTCGGGCTTTTTTCCCTGCTCGAAGCCATCATGGACCTTCCCATGGCCAACCTTCTTGACCACCTGTTCCTGGAAGATTCCCTGAAAGGGGCGCTTTGCGGTGAGGAAAACGACTATACCCCCTGGTTGCAGCTCGTTGAAAGTGTGGAGCAGGTGGACTGGAAACAGCTAGACGCAATGCTCGAAACACTTGGGCTGAACGTTGCAGATGTGGAGCAGTGCTACCATCAGGCCATTGCCTGGGCCAACGACTTCTTCTGTACGACCCAATAATTAATATCTTTGGTATAGGTATGAGTCTCGACGACTACAAAGCCGACACTTTCCAGCGTCTGCGGGAAAAGGCTGAACGTATCCTGGACAAGGCGCCGCCCCAGGCGGCCGCCGTCACAGGAGACGCCAAACGCCTTTTGCACGAGCTGAACGTCCTGCACATCGAACTCGAAATGCAGCACGAAGAATTGCTCGACGCCCAGCGAGAGATTGAAAAGTCACGCAACGATTATATCCGCCTCTTCGATTTCGCGCCCATTTGCTATGTTGTCATGGATCGAATGGGGGTCATTCAGGACCTGAACCTGAAGGCTTCAGACCTTTTTGGCTCCCGCCGGGAATACCTCATAAACAAACCCTTCATGACATATCTGCGGGGCAATTCGCAGCAGCGTTTTTTCCAACACCGCAACCGTGTGTATGAAACAGGCGCGGCCCAAACCGCCGAAGTGGAATTGCAGCTGCGTAACGGGCGTCTTGTCTCTACCCTTGTGCACAGCCAACTCCATTACGGAGAAAACGATGCAGAGGCCCAGTGCCTGAGCACGTTTACCGATATCACCGAGCTTCGCGAAACCCAGGACGCCCTCTCCGCGGCGCGTGACGTGCTTTCCAAGCAGGTGGATGAACGCACCGCCGAACTTTACGACAGCAACAAAAAGCTGGAAGAAGCCCGAAAGGATTTGGAGCGCCGCGTTCGCGAGCGCACTGCCGCCCTTGAAGAGGCCAACAAAAGTCTGCGTGATAGTGAAGAACGTTGGCGCACCTTGTTCATGACCACGCCGGACTCCATTACCTTGAGCACCTTCCATGACGGGCGCCTGGTGGATGTGAACGAAGGCTTTTCCGCGCTTTCAGGGTATTCCGCCCAGGAAGCCGTGGGCAAAACTGTCCTTGAATTGAACATTTGGAAAGACCCTGGAGAACGCCACCTACTCTCCAAAAAGCTTGCTGCAACAGGAAGCGTTCACAACGAACGGATCATCTTTCGCCACAAAAGCGGCGCCCCCATCAAGACCCTGGTTTCCGCACGCTGCATCACCATCCAGGAAACGCGGATGATCATCATGATCGCGCGCGACATCCGCGACCAGATCCGTGCAGAAGAAAAATACCGCAGCATTTTCAACAACTCCAGCCTGGGCATTTTCCGTTCCACCCTTTCAGGCCGTATGCTCGATGCAAACCCCGCCATGGCCCGAATGCTGGGGTATGCCACTGCACAGGAACTGCTGGAAAACGCTCAGGACATTGCGCACAAACTTTACGTGTATCCGGAACAACGCAAAGTCATACTTGATAAGTTGGAACAAGACGCAGACAACGCTGTCTTTGACGTAGAGTACCGTCGCAAGGACCGCGGCATTTTCACTGGGCGGCTGCATCTGCGCAAAGCCAACGAAATAGTAGACAACGAACCTCTTCTGGAAGGCTTTGTGGAAGACGTATCACTCCGGAGACAAACCGAACGCGCACTACAGCAGGCCGAGGAGCGCTACCGCAAGGCCACCATGGCCGGCCGCACTGCGGTATGGGAAGTAGACTTGCGGACAGGGCGCATTCAGACAGAAGGGCTCATGGAGCACCTGCTGGGCATCACCACCCCCATGCGTACACTACGCGATTTTATCCAGCGCATGCACCCCGAAGACCGTCAAAAATGTTCAAAAGCCTGGGATCTTTGCCTGCAGCGCCAGAAAGAACATTACGACATCGAACCCCGCATGCTCCATGCCGACGGTCAGATTCGCTGGTTTTCCATCCAGGGCACCATGCTTACTGACGAGCACGATGAACCGATCCTGGCGGCAGGTACGGCCCGCGACATCACCGAGCAGAAACGCATGGAACTGGAGTTGCGCACGGCCAAAGAGCAGGCTGACGCCGCCAACCAGGCCAAAAGCGTCTTTCTGGCGAACATGAGCCACGAGATACGCACGCCCCTGGGCAGCATACTCGGCATGACCGACCTGACCATGACCACACCCCTGCGCACCGACCAGCGCAAATACCTGGGGTTGATAAAGGAGTCCGCCACCTCCTTGTTGCAGATCATCAATGATCTGCTGGACATCTCTCGCATCGAGGCCGGAAAGCTGGAACTCGAGCAAGCGCCTTTTTCCCTGCACTCCCTGCTTAATACTACCGTTGCGCAATTCGAAGCCCAGGCACAGGAAAAGCACATTACACTGTATGTCGAGACATCACCGCTCGTGCCGGAATCCCTGGTAGGCGACCAGGGCAGGCTTGCACAGGTGTTGCGCAATCTCATATCCAACGCCCTCAAATTTACCGAAGACGGACAGGTCCGGGTGGAGGTGCGGCCGCTTCAGGATTCCGACAAGCGGCTCCGCCTGATGTTCACGGTGCGTGATACGGGCATTGGCATCGCTCCGGAAGATCAGAAATACCTGTTCAAAAGCTTCAGCCAGCTTGAGGACTCCCTGGCCAACAAGACTCCCGGTTCCGGTCTCGGACTGGCCATCAGCAAACAACTTGTGGAGGCCATGGGAGGGAGCATCTGGATAGAAAGCCAACGGGGCGAAGGCGCCACTTTTCACTTTACCATTTCCTTTTGCCCTTATGAGCAACCTCAGTATGACGAGGTGCCGGACACCATTGGCAAACGTCCACAGCGCCCCCTTCGTGTGTTGCTGGCGGAAGACAATCCCATCAATGCCGAATACCTGAGCCACTTTCTCCAACGTGAAGGGCACACTGTTCGCCACGCCTCATCGGGCATAGAAGCCGTGGAATTCTGGACTCAGGATAGCTTCGACATTGTCCTCATGGACATTCAAATGCATGACATGGATGGCATGGACGCCACCCGCAGCATCCGTGAAAAGGAAAAACCCCTGAACAGGCATACTCCCATCATCGCGCTGACGGCGTATGCAAGGAACGCCGACAAGGACCGTTTTCTCCAGGCCGGTATGGACGACTGCGTGACCAAGCCTGTGGACATGGACCAACTTTTCGAAACCATGGCTGAGCATTTAAGTGATCTGCCCGCGCCTTCTGCCTATAGAGACGAGGCAAGTCCAGGAAATGAGCACTTTGACGATGAACGCGCCCATAAAATGGTGCGCGGGGACAATGGCATAATCGTGCTGCTGCGCCAAAAGTTCATTTACGAAGTTGCCCCCCAAATGATGGAAAAACTGCACGAATGTCTAAAAAACAGCGATGTGCAGACGCTGCACAATACAGCGCACTCCATGAAGGGAGCGGCAGCCACGATATGTGCTACGCGCATACTGGACGCTGCCAAGACCTTGGAAAAAGCCGGAGAGGAGCAGGATTTCGCACCTGTTCCGGAACTTTTGCAGGAACTGGAGCAGGAACTCGTGATACTGCAGGGGCTTGTGCCGCGCCCCTGATGACTAAATGACGGCCAAGGAAGCGTGTTTTGTCGCAAGACAGAATTGACCCTGAAAAAGCCAAGGCGCATACTCACAGCTATGAATATTGCAGACCAAAATTCCGGTACGGAGCCTGTCATCGATAGCAACCTGGTGATCGTAGGCGTTGTGCGTTCATCCATCAAAGACCGCGCCACTGCCCCAAAAATCGAGCATGAAGGCGGTGTGGAAGCCCGCATAGAGTTCAAGCCCCCCTATGCCGACGCCCTGAAGACCCTGGAGCCCGGCAAGGAAGTCTGGCTTTTCACCTGGCTGCACCTGGCTAATCGCAGCTATCTCGAGGTACACCCCCGCGGCGACCATAACCGTCCGAAACGCGGCGTCTTCAATACCCGCTCTCCAGACCGGCCCAACCCCATCGGCCTGCACAAGGTTCGCATTCTCGAAGTCGGCCCAGGGGCGCAGCTCAAGGTAGCCCCCCTGGAAGTCCTGGACGGCACCCCCGTCATCGACATCAAGCCCGTTATTTAAGGCCGTGTCACAAACGCCTGAGAATTCCTCCCGCCACGGCTGGCAGGGCAGTATCCTGCATGTGGATTTGACCACGCGCAGCGCCACGCCCCTGTCTCCCGATGCGGCCCTGTACCACCGCTGTATCGGCGGCAGAGGTCTTGCCGGGCATTTTCTCGCGCCTCACGCCGGCAAGGCGTGGGACGCTCCAGATATGCCCTTGCTGCTGTTTCCGGGGCCCATGGCAGGGACGGACGCCCCCCTCTCCGGCCAGACTTCAATCATCAGCCGCTCCCCTCTTACGGGGGGCATTGGCGACGCACCTGCCGGTGGACGTCTGGGCCAGGAAATCAAACGCGCCGGCTGGGACGGCATCATCATCACAGGGCGCGCCGCGGCCCCCACTGGCCTGCGCATAAACAACGGCGATGTCTCTTTCGAAGACGCTTCCCCCTATTCGGACGCCACGGTTTCAGATATTTTCGATGCCTTGGGTGCAGAGGGCGCGCTTGTCTGTACCGGCCCGGCCGCCGAAAAGGGCGTGCGTTTCGCCGGTCTTGCCGTGGATGGAAATGTAGCGGGGCGCACGGGCCTTGGCCTTTCCGCTGCAGCCAAGAAGCTCAAGTTCATGACCGTGTATGGCTCTGGGCACGTATCAGTGGCGGACCCTCAGGCCCTGCAAAGCGCACGGGAAGAAATATTACGTCTCACAGCCGCTTCTTCCGTACTTATGGGACAAAACGGATTTGCCCATTATGGTACGGGGGCGCTCTTCGATCTGATGCACACCCGCCGCATGATGCCCACCGATAATTTTCGCCGCACCCGCTTTGATGCCGCACCGTCTTTGAGCGCCGTTGCCTGGTGCAAACGTTACAAAGCCACGGGGCAAGGGTGCGCAGGGTGCCACATCCGCTGCGGCATGGTTTCCAGCTCCGGCGATCCGCTGCCCTCTTTCGAGGCGATGTCCCACTTTACGGCCCTCATTGGTAACAGCGACATGGACCTGGCCATGCAGGCAAACCTGTTGTGCCAGGATTTGGGCATGGACCCTGTTTCCACCGCCGCCACCATTGCCTGCCACAGCGAAATCACTGGCGCGCCCATAGCTTCAGAGCGACTTCTGCCCCTGCTCAGGGAGATTGCCTGCAATACGGGCGTTGGCGCCGCCCTTGGCAAAGGTTCCAAGATATATGCCGCAAGCGAAGACCGCGGCGCGCTGTCCATGAGTGTGAAAGGGCTGGAGTTGCCGCCTTTTGATCCGCGGGGCGCCTATGGCATGGCCCTGGCCTACGCCGTCTCGACCATCGGAGGGAGCCACGTACGCGCCTGCCCCATCAGCCATGAAATTCTACGCAAGCCGGTTGCCACCGACCGTTTCAGTTACAGTGGCAAGGCGCGCATCATCAAAATAGCCGAAGACGGCATCGCAGCGGCGGATGCGCTGGGCATCTGCGGATTTGCCTTTTTTGCAGCCAGCCTGGAAGAATACGCCAAGGCGTATGCGGCGGTGACGGGTGTGGAGGCCACGCCCCATGATCTGTTACGCGCCGGGGAGCGCATCGATTATCAGGAACGCCTGCTCAATGCCTGCTGGGGGTTTGACGCTCGCCACGACGATTTGCCGCCCCGCTTTTTCACGGAACCAGGAACCGGTGGAGACGGCCTCGATATTCCGCCCCTTTCCCGTGAAGCGTTTCTGGACGCCAGGCGGCGTTACTATCGCATCCGGGGGTTGGACCAGGAAGGGCGCCCCTTGCGCGCAAAGGCCGGCAGCCTGGACCTGCAATGGCCAGACTGCCCTGGCAATGCCGCGGCTGACTGGGAGAAATGAGCATGCGCCCCTTGTTGGAAAAATACGCGGCCAAACTGGTTACGGCAGGGTTGTCCGCATCTGTTGGCGCCCCGCAAGAGCGGGCCCTGCTTGCCGGCCTGGATGACGAATTGATCTGGAATCGCGACAACGAGGAAAACGACCCGCGCATACCGCTTTTGTCGCCGCTTTTCCAAAAACTCTCCATCAATTCCCTGGTGTGCATGCGCCCTTCGGAACCATACGCAGGCATTGTGCGGCATCTGGCGGAAAAGGCGCTGCAGGAAGCGACTGCAGCCGGAAAGGGGGCATACCCCGCCATCTTGCCGCAAGACTGCGAAACCCGGACGTTTCTACACGATCTCCCCGTGGTGCGCGGTTTTGATCCTGACACCCTGGCAAAGGTTCTTGCGCGCCGTAAAGGCGTAATCATCCTGAGCGACGACCAGGACGACAGCGCCCCCACGGTGCTCGCCTATGGCACGGTGAGCCCCGAACAAGGGTACGTCACTGCAAGCTCAATTTGTCTCGCCTGTTTCGTAAAATTTTTTGCCGATGCCCTTGCCTACGCCCGCTTCCAGGACGCCTCTGGAGTCAGTGAACCGCCCCCCCATTTATTGCAAAGGGCGATAGAAACCTTGCGCCCCCTTGCTCCTGATGCGCCTCCTCTTATGCGGGCGCCCTTTGCGGACGCGGAACAGGTGCACCTTGCCCTTATCCAGGCAGGACGCGCCACCGTTGAATACGGACTTGTGGACTCTTATTTCGGCAACATTTCCTATCGGTACGGCATCACCCTGTATATCAGCCAGACGGGCAGCTCGTTGGAGGAACTGGCCGGGCACATCGATCCCTGCCCGCTTGATATGGAAGAAGGCGGCTCCACCGCCGGGCTCACGGCATCGAGCGAACTTTCCGCCCACATCGAGGCGCTTGCCCGTACCGGCGCAAAGGCCATGTTGCACGGGCACCCGCCCTTTTGCGTCATCATGTCTCTGGACTGCCCCAAACAGTCCTGCCCAAACAAGGGGCGCTGTCATCTGGACTGTACCGAGCCCCGCGAAATCCTGGGCACGCCCATTGTCCCCGGGGAGGTTGGCACCGGGACTTACGGACTGTGCAACACGCTGCCCCCTGCCCTGGAGAAGGCGCCCGCCGCCATCGTATACGGCCATGGGCTTTTTGCTCTGGGACAAGAGGACTTTAACGAGGCGTTCAGCACCTTGCTGGAAGTTGAAAGACGTTGCCGGGAAACCTGCCTGAAGCAACTCAAAAAGGCATACTCCGTTAAAATTCCGTAACTAAGCTTTTTTACGGTACAGTGTTTGGACAAATTGCAAAATCAGGCTTATCATTAATCTTTAAGCCCATCCAAGACGACAACACGCCACTGGAGGTAATGCCATGAATCGCAGGTATATGTATCCAACTCTCACGGTGATGCTTACACTGGTCATGGCCTTTGTATGGAGCTGCCAGCCAACACAACCGCTGCCGCAGCCAAGGGCCGTCCCGGATCCGAGCACGACCGCCGGCAGTGTGCGCACCAATCAGTGGGACATCGCTGCCATCGGCTATCAATACCAGGGGCAGGGCGTGAACTACGCAGCCGCCGGCCTGCAACCCGTGCTGCTGGTGTTCAAGAACAAGTCAGACACGCGCCCCCAGGTCCTGCTTTCGGAAGTTCGCGGCATGGGAAACGGCGGCGACTACATGGTCTATTCCGTTGACGAAGCCGGCCGATTGGTGCTCAACTCTCAGGAATTCAACAACACTGCCCAGAACATGCTGCGCTCCGGCACTGTCGGCGCTGCGGCGGGCGCAGGCCTTGGCGCACTCATCGGGCTGCTTACAGGCGGTAACGACCGTGTCTGGCAAGGCGCGCTGATCGGCGGCGCTGTGGGTGGCACTGCAGGAGCGGTTTCCACCATGGGTGAATCCCGCCAGCAACTGCGCGACATGGTCTATAACGAACTCAGCCATTACAAATGGCAGGAAGATCCCATGCCGCCTTTCTATACCCGCTCAGGCTACCTGTATCTGCCTGGCAACGTGGGGATAAGCGGGGTACGCATTGTGGTCCGTACGCAAAATGAAGTGGTGACGCACACGTTGCCCATCCAAAACGCGCAGAGCTATCAATACTAAGCAGCGCAAAGAACAACCGAGGACGCTATAATGATTGTCGTGGTGAAAAAATGTAAGAACTGCCCTTTTCTGACCAGTGTGGACGATAACATCTGGTGCAACATCTCCACCCCCAAGGGCAGGCCTGTACGGCTCGATGAGGACCGCCCTACCTTCTGCCCCTTGCGTAAAGAACAGGTTATTGTTCGCGAATTTGCGTAAGGAGCCTTGAACACGCATCCAACCAGGGGCGCTCGAACAAAGGGCGCCCCTGATTCGTATCATGTCTTTGCAGCCAGAGGCATGCGCGGCACTACAGGCAAACCCTAAAGAGAGAGCAAATGCCCCAAAACGACGACTACAACGAACAGGACGCCACACAGGAATTTCTCAACAGCCTGCCAGAAATCGAACCCGGCCAGGAATTCTGCTTTGCCTGCCACCCGGGCGTGCCCTGCTTTAATGCCTGCTGTTCGGACTTGAACCTCATGCTCACCCCCTATGATCTTCTCCGGCTGCGCAAAGGTGCGGAACAGGGAAGCGAAGATTTCATAAAAAACCGCTGCCACGTCAGCGCGCTTCCTGACACGGGCTTTCCCATGCTTCACCTGCGCATGGAGGAAGACGCCAACAAGAGCTGCCCCTTTGTCAGGCCCGAGGGGTGTTCCATCTACCCGAACCGCCCCAGTGCTTGCCGCATATACCCTGTGGGGCGCGCCACCCGTCTGGCGGGTGAAGGCGACCGGCTCGAAGAACAATATTTTCTGGTGCAGGAAGAGCACTGCCGCGGGTTTGAAAAAGGCTCCACCTGGACCACCGACACCTGGACCATGGACCAGGGGCTCGAGCCTTACACCGCCTTCAATGAACGGTACACCCTCTTGATGGCGCAGCAAAAGGCTTCGGGCGCCCCTTTGGATAACCGGCGCGCTACCATGTTGCTGCTGGCCCTTTACCAGACGGACCGTTTCCGCGACTTTATCCGGGACATGCGTCTTTTCGAACGTGTCAATGTGCCGGAAAACGAGCAGCAGGCCATCATGTCTGATGACGAAGCCACTTTGGATTTCGCCATGGACTGGATCGAGCTCATGCTCTTTGGCCAAAACGAACGCCTGCGCCCCAAGGAGTAGCCATGCTGCCGGACCACCCCGCCCTGCTTGCGCTCTCCAGTCACAGGGGCGTTGCCGCTCTTGCCGACCATCTGCACGAACTGCGCGCACAGCGCCCCCTGCGGGTTGTCTTTACCAACGGCTGTTTCGACATCATCCACCCCGGGCACGTGGACCTTCTGGCCCGCGCCCGGGCCCTGGGCGATCTGCTCGTGGTAGGGGTGAACACCGACGCTTCGGTGCGCAAACTTGGCAAAGGCGCATCGCGCCCTGTGAATCCGCTGCAAGCAAGAGCGTTTGTTCTGGCGCACCTGGCCAGCGTTGATTACGTGGCTGCCTTTGACGAAGAAACCCCTCTCAAGCTCATCGAAACGCTGCAGCCCGACGTTTTAGTAAAGGGGGGGGACTGGCCCGTGGAGCAAATCGTCGGCCGTGAAACGGTTCAGGCCAGAGGCGGCAGCGTGCACAGCCTGCCCCTGCTCAAAGGTTACGCAACCACCTCACTGCTCGAGCATATCCGCTCCACTACCGAATAAACAAAACACAGAGTTTGCTCCGCAATAAATCGGAATCCATGGTTCTTTTCCACCAATCATAAGAATCATGAGTTCCGAAATACCTTCATTTCGCATGCAAGCGCCATAAAACCCCCGTCAATCGGAGCTTTGCAGCGCGACTGCCTTCTTTCGCCTTTGTGAATTTCCGATCAAAGCCCTCGCATTTTTTCTCCTCACAAGCGTAAAACGGAATTATAAATTCCGAAATCCCTCCTCACAAATCACCTGAAAGTGCGGCATGCCTCGGTTGGCACAGAGTTTGCCTTATTAATACAAGATGTTGGTTTGATGTAGCGTTGGCAGAGTAAGACAAAAGAAAATAAACGCATATAACTAGCTGCAATGCTGGATATTATGCGACATGCCCTTTTTTCGGAGGTTGATATGTACATGGATTCTCGCGTTTGGAACGCCCTTCCCCAGGGCGCTAAAGAGCAGTATAAGCAGTGGTTTGGCAATATCGAGACCAGACAACAAGAGTCGCCTCGTCCTCTGAAGCAAAGGACTCCCAGCCCGACAACTCTGCACGAAAAACGCTAAGCTGTTTTACACCGATCACGCGACCGCGCCCTTTGTCCCACTGGCGGCAAAGGGCGCGGTCTTTTTTTGTGCTTCACCCTGATGTGGTTTTAAAAAATGCCGATGTGCAAGACAGTCTGCTTGCCATGCAAAACCACTTCGGGAGTCTTGCAAGATGTTCGAAACGACTTTCCTTTTCCACTACCCGATCCGGAAACAGCACAACACGCCTGCTATCGACCTCCACGCCCTGCCGCTGGACAGGGTACGCATATCAGCCAATGGTCGCAGGCTCGCGAAAAAACAGAAAACCAGCTGTCATGGCGCGGCCTGCATTTTTCCGATTATGCGCTTACTCTCCCCGTTTTCACGCCGAGGGCATTGACCTGCCCTGCTCCAAGGCGTAGGAATTAATAAACCGAAATTCCTATACCGAGGAGGAGAAACCATGAAGGCTGTGACGATCGTTCTTTCATGCGCAGCGCTGCTGCTGGCAGTTGCGTTGCCGTCACTTTATGCTGTGGACAGCCCGTCCGACCCCATCGAGATGGCGTATCTACCCAGTAAAACTGTAATGTTTCCGCATACGCCACACAAAGATTTCGAGTGCCAGAAATGCCACCACAAGTGGGATGGAAAGTCCGACATCGTGGCCTGCGCCAGCAGCGGCTGCCATGATTCCTTTGACAAGAAGGACAGGAGCGAAAAATCGCTTTACAACATGATCCACGGTAAAGGCAGCGATACGCAAATGAGCTGCCTGGCTTGCCATAAGGAACAAGCAGGCAAGGATAAGGACAAGCGCAAAAAGATGTTGAGCTGCATGGGTTCTGCCTGCCATCCGAAATAAACCGGCTGTGCTGGACGAGAACAGGCCCCTGCCCGCAAAGGGTGGGGGCTTTTTTTATGTAAATTGAGCTAATGAGCCCTTAAGGTACAACTCGCCCTGCCGATAAGTCGTATAACCATTAATAGACAACCACCAACTGCAACAATATACAACAATCACCTCTTTACATATTTTAACACTCTCATCTGGCATACTAGCAGAGCATACGTGTGCAACAACATAAGTTTGCGCAGACATCAGGCTCTACATTAGCTTTTCAACGCCACTTTTACGTAAATTTTTCTTAACCACCCCCCTCAAGTTTAGTCGTGCAATTCCGATCAATCTTCCAGGAAGGATTTCAAATGGAAAATTCCAGGAGGATTATGGGAGCACACCATCGTCTTTAGTTTTCCACGTCTCTGCCGGGCATGGATAGCCCGGTACAACATTCAAGGAGGAACACATGTCTCTGGTAATCAATCATAACTTAATGGCAGCGAATGCAGCGCGAAACTTGCGCACTTCCTACGGCAACCTGGGCAACTCCGTTTCCCGTTTGTCTTCTGGTTTGCGTGTTGTTTCCTCTGCAGACGACGCCGCTGGCCTGGCAGTCCGCGAGCTCATGCGCGCAGACATCACCTCCCTCAACCAGGGTGTTCGTAACGCCAACGACGCCATTTCCCTGATTCAGACGGCTGACGGCGCCCTGGGCGTCATCGACGAAAAGCTGATCCGCATGAAGGAACTGGCGCAACAGGCAGCCACCGGTACTTACACCTCTGATCAACGTATGATCATCGACTCCGAGTACCAGGCAATGGCTTCGGAAATCACCCGTATCGCCAACGCTACCGACTTCAACGGCATCTACCTGCTGAACGGTAACCTCTCCAGTGGCACACACAGTGGCTCCACCATCGTCTCTACCGGTAAGCTGAAGGTCCACTTCGGTACTGCCAACGACTCGGCGGAAGACTACTACTACATCCAGATCGACACAGCCACGTCTTCGGCCCTCGGCCTCGGGCTTGCTGCGGGTAACTCCATCTCCACGCAGCAGCTTGCGCAGGAATCCCTGGTCAAGATCCAGAACGCCATCGTTTCCAAGGATAAGATCAGAGCCAACCTGGGCGCCTTGCAGAACCGGCTGGAAAACACCATCACCAACCTGGAAATCCAGTCTGAGAACCTGCAGGCTGCTGAATCCCGCATCTCGGACGTTGACGTATCCCTCGAGATGACCGAATTCGTGCGGCAACAGATTCTCACCCAGTCCGCTGTGGCCATGCTCTCGCAGGCCAACTCACTGCCTCGTATGGCAATGCAGCTCCTGGGCGGTTAATAAACGGAATCGTCACGGTTCTCAAAACGTCTCTCTCAGGCCGGGTCGCGGCGGCGACCCGGCCTTTTTCTATGCAAACAAAAAGACCGCGACATCGTGCCGCGGCCTTTTCAGAGTGTGTGGAGATCTGCAGCGGGTGGGGAGGCCCGTCGCAAGACATGTCTTCAATATGAGGCAACAATCCCGCCCGAAGCTGCTTACAGGCGCAAGAGCAATGGAAACGCGCCTGTTCGCTACAGGGCGTTAGTGCCCGTTTTTGGTCGCGCGTAATTTGGCGCGTTCTTCGGCGATGACGCCCTCAAGCTTGTATTTTCGTACGCGATAGCCCATCTGCCGCTGGGTTATTCCCAAATCGCGGGCGCCCTTGTGTTGTATCCAGTCGTTACGCCGCAGCGCGGCAATGATCTCGTTGCGCTCCATATCCTGCAGGGTCGGACCGTTGCCGGCCTGCTCTCCCTGCACCAGGGCAACATCGCCATCTTTGCGGTCGCCGGAGAGATAGGGAAGGATCATGCCCGTATCGATACGGGAGCCTTCGACCATGATGACCAGGCGTTCCACCAGGTTTTCCATCTCGCGCACGTTGCCGGGCCAGTTATAGTTGGCCAGGGTCTTCAACGCACCCGGGGTAAAGGAAAGCGTGCGCCCGTACTCTCGTGAAACCTTTTGCAGAAAATGGTTCAGCAGCCTGATCACATCATCCTTGCGCTCACGCAGGGAAGGCACGTTGATGGGGAACACGTTGAGCCTGTAATACAGGTCAGGGCGAAAGCGCTCCTGCTCCACCAGCTCGGCAAGATTCCGGTTTGTGGCGGTGAGGATACGTACGTCCACCCGCCGGGTGCGGTTGTCGCCCAGACGCTCAAATTCCTTGTCCTGCAGAACACGCAGCAGCTTGGCCTGGACGCCCATGGGCAGCTCGCCGATCTCATCCAGAAAGATGGTGCCGCCGTCCGCATCTTCGAAACGGCCCGACCGTGAAGCGGCAGCACCCGTAAAAGCCCCCCGCTCGTAGCCGAATAGTTCGCTCTCAAGCAGATTTTCGGGGATGGAGGCGCAGTTGACCTTTACAAAGGGGTGCGACTTGCGCTCCGAAAGATCGTGAATCATGTTGGCGATCAAGGTCTTGCCGACCCCGGACTCGCCCAGGAGCAACACTGTGGCCTTGGTGGGGGCCACCTTTTCAATCTGGCGCTGGACCTCCAGCATTGGCGGACTCAACCCGACAATGAACGGACCGCTCCCGGTCTTGGAAAGTTTGGAGCGCAGGGAAACGTTCTCTCTGCGCAGCACTTCCTCGCGCTGGCGCACCTGCTCGTTGATGCTGATGAACTGGGCGATGAGGGTCGCCACAACGCGCAAAAAGCTGATGTCCTCTTCGAAATCCACGTTGTCTTCGAAGAGTCTGTCCACGTTGAGCACGCCAATGGCCTCATTATGCAGCATGATGGGCACACCGATGAAGGACACGCGTCCTTTCTCAATCTTGCGTGCGCCGGTTTTGTCCAGAAAAAGGGGCTCGCGTCTGATATCGGGCACGTAGTATGGCTGTGCGCTCTGAAAGATGCGCCCGGTCACGCCCTCATCCATCTTATAGACGCCCCGCGCCGACTCTTCGCTCGTCAGCCCGCAGGAAGCGCTGATGACCAATTCCCCGCTCTCCCGGTCCATAAGCGTGATTGTGGCGCGCTCCATGCTCAGGGTCTCAGAAAGAATACGCAACACGGCGCGCAAGGCTGAGTCAAGATCCAGGGCCTTGTCGAAAATCTGGCTGATCGCCAGCAGCGCTTCGAGTTCCAGTTTATGTATTGTATCTGACATGGGGTATGTTTTTGCAAAGACAATGCCGTGAACACGATCTGCCCACTTCGTTGTTTTTGCACCGCTAACTATTTGTTTTTACGAAAATTCCTTCTTCAAGCATTCTCAATACCCAGCACAGAGATTTCACACAGTTTTCTAAATTTGGCAATATTTGAAATTTCGTTTTTACATTTTTGCATTTCTCTGGTCTGAAAACCATCCCACAAAATCTTGGCAAGGCTCTTGCATCCCCTTTGGCCAAAGGGAGGCACCGCCTTATGCAAGATAGTATGTATTCCGCGATGTTCGGTGCAATGTGCCAGGAACACCGCCTCGACATCATCGCCAACAATTTGGCGAACGTGAACACGACAGGCTACAAGCAGGATCGTGTATCCTTTGAAGACACCATGATCCAGTACGCCCACGAAAAGATCATGCAGCCTGTTCAGAGCTTGCAGGACAAGGAATTGTTCCCGCGCCCGCTGCACATGTCAAAGGTCCGTCTCGCCCAGGAGCAAGTGGACTTCACCCAGGGTCCCTTGAAACCGACAGGCGGTCCGCTGGACCTGGCCATAAGCGGCGACGGCTTCTTCAAGGTGCGCACCGAAGTGGGTGATTTCTTCAGCCGCAACGGCAACTTCCAGGTCGGTCCCGACGGCACGTTGGTCACCAATCAGGGGTTCCCCGTGCTCGCTGGAGGCGCTCCCGTCGTTCTCCCGCAAGGAGCCAAGATCACAGTTGATCCAAGCGGTCAAATTTTTGCTGATCAGGAACTTCTTGGCCAGCTCGACATCTCAAC
The DNA here is from genome assembly GCF_055388615.1 of Desulfovibrio biadhensis. Lineage (NCBI taxonomy): Bacteria > Pseudomonadati > Thermodesulfobacteriota > Desulfovibrionia > Desulfovibrionales > Desulfovibrionaceae > Desulfovibrio > Desulfovibrio biadhensis. Next base: position 1,984,310 of record NZ_AP042477.1, on the reverse strand, counting down.
TGTCGATGATCTCACGGCCATGAAAAAGTACGGCGCAAATCTCTACACAATTGACGAAGAAACCGACGCGGCTGAAGTCCCGGCTGATGCTGCCCAGGTAGCCCAAGGATACCTGGAAGCGCCCAACGTCAACGTGGTGGAGGAAATGGTCAATATGATCGAAACACATCGGGCTTTTGAAGCCTATCAGAAGATCATAACCAACACCAGAGAAGTGGATCAAAAAGCAACAACGCAGGTCGGTAAGACAACATAGACCCGCATACTATTTCGGAGGTTCCTGATTATGATGCGTTCGCTTTGGACAGCGGCCACAGGAATGATCGCGCAGCAGCTCAATATCGACACGATCTCCAACAACCTGGCCAACGTCAATACCATCGGCTTTAAAAAGAGCCGCGCCGAATTCGAAGACCTCATGTACCAGAGCATGAAGGTAGCCGGCGGTCTCACCCAGGACGGCCGGGTCATACCCACGGGTATCGAGGTCGGTATGGGTGTTCGCCCTACCACGGTGCACAAATTCTTCAGCCAGGGCGACTATCAGAATACAGGCAACGCCCTTGATTTGGCCATTGAAGGCGACGGCTTCTTCCAGGTGGATGTCAACGGAGAGCTTGCCTACACCCGCGCCGGCTCCTTCAAGCTCAACAATGATGGCACCGTGGTCAACGCCAACGGCTACGTCCTGCAGCCAGAATTCGCCGTACCCGAAGGCACCTCCAACATTGTGGTTTCGGAAAACGGACACATGGCTGCCCTGGATGAAAACGGCGAGGAACTGGGCGCCGTGGATCTTCCTATTTACACATTCATCAACCCTGCGGGGCTGAAAAGCGCTGGCCGTAACCTTTATTACCAGAGCGAAGCCTCTGGCGATCCTGTGGAAAACGTGCCCGGCGACGACAATTCCGGCACCATCTCACAGGGTTACCTGGAAATGAGCAACGTGGAAATCGTGGATGAAATGGTCAACATGATCGTGGGGCAGCGCGCCTACGAAGCAAACTCCAAGGCCATCACCACTTCGGACTCCATGCTCGGTATTGCCAACCAGCTCAAGCGTTAAACGCCGTCCGGCTCCTGGAGGTAACAAAAATGTCGCATCATCTTCCCCCACTCCGCACAGTGGCCAAACGCCTCATCCCCTCGGCGTTGGTTTTCCTCGCGTTGCTGCTGGCTGCATCCCAGGTTTTCGTCGCCACCGCCAAAGGCAGCGAAACAGGGTGGCGGCTGCAAATACTCGACGCCGCCGTCGTGCAGGGGACTGTTGTGCGTTTGGGAGAAATCGCACGCCCTCTGGGAGGTATGGACGAGCTTACCTGGCACAAGATGGCCACTCTGGAGCTCTGGCCCGCGCCCGAAAGGCGTCTGCGCCCCATGAGTATTTCCAAAGTGAAGCTGCAGGCGGCCCTGGAAAAGCACCTCGGAGATAACGTCCACAGGTGTATCCTGCCCAGTAGCATCGTCATCCAGCGCGGCGGCGGGCTTGTTTTTGAAGAGGCCCTCAAGAATGAAATCGTCAATACTCTGACAGCCACTGCCGCCTCATTAGGGGGCGAAGCCGAATTTCGCGATTTTCGCCTGCCGGAATTTCTTTTTTTGCGCGACCCCGCCAACACAGTGAAAGTGGAATGTGTAGGGGCCGAGCTGACGGCCGGGCGCGTATCGCTCCGGCTCCGTGAACTGGCCATGGATGGCAGCCTGCAACGCACCGCCACCTGCAGCGTTTTCATGGACCTCTGGCGCAAAGTGCCCGTCGCCATGCGCCCTCTTAACCGTGGAGACGCCATCTCCAAGAGCAGTGTGGGCTGGGCACGCAAGAACGCTGCGTATCTGCGCAGCGACATCTGGGACGGCAAGGGCGGCCCGTGGCGGATTCGCACCACAACCGGCAAGGATGAAGTCATTTACACCGCCGACCTCGAACCACTGCCCCTGGTCACCCGTGGTGATCTGGTGACCATGGTCTACCAAGGTCAAAACGTTCGTCTGGAGGTTCCTGCAGAGGCCCTGGGTGAAGGCGGCTACAATCAGAGCATTCCGGTACGCAACATGCAAAGCCAGGTGCAGGTCTACGCCCGTGTCGTAGACGGCAAGACCGTTCAGGTTTTCTAACCATCAAGGAGACGCGGCCATGCAACGCCCACTCATAATTTTAGCCCTCGCAGCCATGACGGCCATGCCTATGGTCGGTTGCGTTCAGCGGCCCCACAATGCCGAGACCCTGCCCGTCATGAGTCCCGAGCCTGTAGACATGGCCGAGGCCGACGAGCAGTACAACCCGGGCTCGCTTTACAACCCCGGCAGCGCCGAGGAGCTTTTCTCCGACAACCGCGCCCGCCGACTGGGTGACATTGTCGTGGTCAACATTGTGGAGACCTCCAGCGGTACACACACCGCCAATACCGACACCGAACGCAAAAGTTCCATCGACATGAGTGTCTCCAGCTTCTTTGGCAAGGAAAGCGTTGGTATCGACCCCATCGGCGGCGCCAACATCTTCGGCCTGATGCAGGACCCCACAACAGGGGCCATAGTCGCGACCACAAGCGACAACAAGTTTGAAGGCACAGGCAGCACGGACCGCGGCTCGAATGTCAAAGCCACCGTGGGCTCCCGCGTTGTCAAAATTCTGCCAGGCGGACTGATGCAGATCGAAGGCGCGCGTGAAATCCGCGTTAACGACGAAACCCAGATTCTGGTAGTGCGCGGTCTCGTGCGCCCCAGGGATATTGGCCCCGACAACACCATCGATTCAAGCAGCCTGGCAAACTCCACCATCGAGTACTACGGCAAGGGCGTGTTGGCGGACAAGCAAAAGGCAGGCTGGATCATGCGCCTGCTGGATAACGTCTGGCCGTTCTAACTAAGACAATGACGCACCGATGCATTACGGCAGCGGCTATTCGCCAAGGAGGGCGACCATGAACAACACAAGCGCACTGCAAGCCAATGGCGGCCACATCGCCACGAGCGGAAAAGGCCGGGTCGGAGTCCTGGCCCTGCAGGTTGCAACCGTGGCCATTTTGCTGGCCCTTATCATGCTGCTGGCCGCCCCCCCTGCCCATGGCGTCAGGATCAAGGACGTCGCCACGTTCGGGGGCGTTCGCGACAACTCGCTCATCGGCTACGGCCTTGTGGTCGGCTTGTCCGGCACTGGCGACAGCAACAAATCCGACTTCACCATTCAGTCCATGGTCAATATGCTCGAAAACATGGGCGTGGGCGTAGACAGAAACAATCTCAAACCCAAAAACGTTGCGGCCGTCATGGTCACAGCAAAAATGCCCGTTTCAGCGCGCCCCGGCTCTTCCATAGATGTCACCGTGTCTTCATTGGGCGACGCCAAAAGCCTGCTGGGTGGCGTTCTGCTGCGCACCCCCCTCAAGGGCGTGGATGGCAAAGTATATGGGTTGGCGCAGGGCGCTCTCGCCATTGGCGGCTTTTCCGTGGAAGGCCAAGGAGCCAGCGCGGATAAAAACATAGCCACTGTCGGCCGCATACCCAACGGGTGCAACATCGAGCGCGGTGTGAATTTCGAATTCAACCACCAGGATGGCATGATGCTGCACATGAGCACAGCGGATTTCAGCACCACCCAGCAGACCGTGGAAAAAATCAACGAGGCGCTTGGGGGTGAATACTCCCGCGCAAAGGACATCAGCACCATCGAGCTGCATGTGCCCGAACGCTGGCAGAACAATCTCGTGCCCTTCATGGCCTCCATAGAAAACCTGGAAATAACCCCGGACAACCGCGCCCGTGTCGTGGTGGATGAAAAAACCGGGACAGTGGTTCTCGGACGTGACGTACGGCTTTCCAAGGTGGCAGTGTCCCACGGCAACCTGCAGATCGTGATTCAGGAAAACCCGCAGGTTTCCCAGCCTGGCCCATTCAGCCAGGGGCAGACTGTTGTCACGCCACAGACCAGTATTGGTGTTCAGGAAGATAACAAACGTCTGGTGATGCTGGAAGGCGCCACCCTGCAGGAAATGGTCGACGGGCTCAACGCCATCGGCGCAACCCCCAGAGACCTGATTTCCATATTGCAGACCCTGAAGGCTTCCGGCGCCCTGCACGCAGAACTCGAGGTCATCTAATATGAGTTCAATGCTGCCCGATCCCGCTCTGTTGGCCAGCCAGGCCACAGACTCGCAGATGCTGCAAAAGCAGCTGGAGACCCAGCGTCTCCAGAAACAACTGATGAGTCCTGACGCCAAGGAGAAAAAACTCCGTGAGGCGACCAAGGGCTTTGAGAGCGTCTTCATCAATAAGCTCTGGCAGCAAATGCGCAAGACTGTTCCCAAGGAAGGCTACCTGCACAGCAAGAATGAAGAGATGTACCTCTCCATGTTCGACCAGGCGCTTTCCGAAAAGCTGGCTGACGCCGGCGGCATCGGGCTTGGCGACATGCTCTACGAGCAACTCAAGCAGTCCATGGAGGACGCCAGCAGGGTCACCTCTCCCAGTGAGAACAGCAACGAGAAGCCCATCAAGGAACTGGTCGCCAGATACGACCCACGCATGCTCAACCCCAAGGAAGCGGAACTTGGCGGCAACGCCGCAATGGGCTCGGAGAAGCTGCGGGGAACAACGTCACTCGATGCATTGTACGAACCGTTTGGCGAGAATGACGGCAGTGAAGAGTCACCGGCCGAAGGCGCATCGGAAGAGCGCTCCCTTTCCGGGTGGGATGCAGACACCTACCCCGAACAGGCGCCCCCTTCCCCTGAACAGGCAGCCAACGACCTGGAAAAGGATGATTTGACCCAGAGTCTTTCTCCAGAGGCAGGGCCAAAACTTGTGGACGACCCGACCAAATCGTTCCCCAAAAGCCGTCAGGCTGTTGCCAGCGCGCGCGACAAAGCAGCAGACGAGGCCATTGACCCTGAAGTGATGGCGGCCGTGGAGGCTCTGGCACGGCGCATCACGCCCAATGTATCGCCGGTAACCAGGGAAGCGCGCCACGCCAAGCTCACCCCTTCCATAGATGAAGCCCTGAATCCTTCCCCTGCCAAAGGAACGTTTCCCACCGACAAAGAGCAGGAAGTCAGCCTGCTGGAAGGCGGCATAAATCGCAAACAAGGGGCAATGGAAAATGAAGGCGGTCTGGAACCCCTGCGTGGCGTACCAGGACTGGCCGACGCGCCTGCCGCCGCCACGCCCGAAAAGCTGGAGCTTGCCACACCGGAGGCAGCCAGGAATTCTTCTGTCGAAGTAACATGGGGAGCGGATGCTTCCCGCCCCGCGGAGGCCACACCACCCGCATCTTCCATGCAGTGGCCCGTAGAGGGGCGAGTTACAGCAAACTACGGCTGGCGCAACAATCCGTACACCGGTGAACGGACCTTTCATGAAGGCGTCGACGTGGCGGCTGCTTCAGGCTCCCCTGTGAAGGCGTGCTGGGATGGCGTTGTCAGCTACGTGGGCAACAAGCCCGGATACGGCAATGTGGTGGTGATGGATCACCCCAACGGTTGGCAGAGCGTTTATGCCCACAACAACGATTTTTCGGTGAAAGCGGGAGAAACCATCAAAGCTGGCGAGGAAATTGCAACAGTAGGCAACACGGGAAGATCGACAGGCCCCCATGTGCACTTTGAGTTGCGCCATCAAGGCACGGCCTTCGACCCCATGAAGGTTCAAAACAGTCTCGCAGCCGGAAGCGCAAACGGCCGCCAGGCATAGCCAGAGAGGCCATTAGTCATGTACGAACTCCTCGCTCCCATAAATGAAAGCCTGTCCCGTCAGGGAAAAGCGCTGACTCTGTTGCACAAGCTGATGCAGGAAGAATTTTCCCAGCTCATGGCCCGCAACCCGACAGAAGTGACAAAGACCGAGTTCTCCATTCAGGAACTGGTGGGGCAGATCATCTCCGAACGTAAAAGTCTGCGCGGCATGCTGCACGGCATGCGGCTGAAAGACTACCTGGAAGCCCTGCCGCAACCTGAAGAAGAGGCGCTGCGCGACCTGCCCGATACTATTCAGAAGAGCCTCGTCAGCATCCACAAGCTGGAGCAGTTATGCGCAAGGCAGGCGGAAAAAAATACCAAGCTGGTTCTGGGGCTCATGGATCAGTCACAGGGCATGCTGGAATTTCTGCATAACCAGTTGGTGCCCCAGAAAAAGGAAAGCTACTCGGCCAAGGGAACCTATTCCAATCAACGTCCTCAGGCCAGGATCTTAGAAGGAAAACTCTGATGCCCGGCATCAACTCTGTACTGGATATCGGCCGCACCGCGCTCTTTGGGAGCCAGGCGGCCATCGAGACCACTGGTAACAATATAGCCAACGTCAACACCCAGGGCTATACCAGACGGTCTGTCCTCTTTGAGGAAGGGTACGCCCTGAACTACCGCCCCGGCCAACTCGGCACGGGCGTGGTTGCCACCCAGGTGGTGCGCTCTTTCGATATGTTCGTAGAGGCCCAGTACAACGACATGGCCACCATGCGGGAGCGGTATGACGAACTGTGGACCGACCTCAGAAGCGTGGACAACCTTTTCAACGAATCCAACACGGCTGGTATCAGCGCCCTTATGGATAGCTTCTTCGGGTACTGGGAAGACCTTTCCCTGCGCCCCGACGACTATCCGAGCCGCGAAGCCCTGCTGGGCAACTCGCAAAACATGATTTCCCTGCTGCAGAGTACGGACGACGATATGAATACGCTGCAGCTTCAAGCCCAGGACGCCATCAACAGGGAAGTCGAAGAGATCAACAGTATCATTCAGCAAATTGCTGACCTGAACCGCCAAATTAACTCCCACGACATCCCGGGCGTGAACAACGCCAATACGCTCCTGGACCAGCGCGATTCCCTGGTGCGCCAACTCGGCACCATGATGGACGTCAAGGTCATAGACAAGGGCAACGCCAACGACAGTAACAGCCCTGTGCAGAGCGTGGGCGACGACTGGGTTCTCGTCACCTCCTCCGGCAAGACCCTGGTGCAGGGCACAGAATCCTACCGGCTGGCCTACGAAGGACCCCAGGCCACGGCGTCGCTGACAAACGCCTCCAACTTTGACGGCGAAATAAAGTTCGATGGCAGCTCCGACTTTGAATACACCATCCAGGTCATTCAAGACGGCGGCGTAACCTCCGACAGCAGCGCCGCCATGTTCCGTGTCTCCATCGATGGCGGAAAGACCTGGCTGAAAGACGAAGACGGCCAGGAACGTCATTTCTACGCTCGCCCTGAAGACATGCAGGTTGATGTTCGCGGTGTGGGCATCTGGTTCGACGGCGCCACCCAGGATCTGACAGCGGGCGACACCTTCTCGGTCATGCCCAAGAACGGCCTGTACTGGTACCAGACAGCCTCGCACAAAGAGAACATCACCCCCCAGATGCGCGCAGACGGCACCGACGACCCCATGCGTCTCGTAGGGGGGCGTTTGACTGCCCTTTTCAATTTCAGCGACCAATACGTGGGGCAATACCGCGACAAACTCAACGCCGTATCCAAGACTTTGATCTGGGAAGTGAACCGATTGCATAGCCAGGGCGCTGGCCTCAGTTTGATCACCGACACCCAGGGCACCTACACGGTTAACGACACCACCCTCGCCCTGGGCAGCGATTCTTCAGGCCTGACCTGGAACACCAAACTCACCTCTGGCAACGTAGAAATCTTTGTTTACGATCAGAGCACGGGCGACCTGGTTTCCAACAGCGGCCTGGACTTCGACCCCTCAACTCCCGGCATCCAGAATTTCGACCCTGCCGTGCACAGCCTCGAAGACGTACGCGATGCCTTCAACAACACTTTTGGTGGCAACATCAATGCCACCATAGTGAACAACAGCCTGCGTCTCACCGCAGCAAACGGCATGGAAATAGGCTTTGGCACCGACTCCTCGGGACTTTTGGCAGGGCTGGGCATAAACACCTTTTTCAGTGGGAGCGGTTCAGACGACATCGGCATCAATTCCGATATCATGTATGATAGCGGCCGCATCAATGCCGGCCATATCAACGGCGCGGGAGAATACAACCCCGGTGACAACGCCACGTCACTCGAGATCGGTGGTCTCAGGGACAAGCAGGTAACCATTGTCAGTTCGTTCAACGCCAGCTCCAACCAGACCATCCTCGAATACTACTCCACCCTGGTCGGACGCGTAGGCGGCGATACCGCAAATGCCAAATTCAACTACCAATACAACAAATCTCTTTCCGATGACCTGAACGAGCAGCAACAGGCCGTTGCAGGTGTAAACCTGGACGAAGAGATGAGCAACCTCATCAAATACCAGCATTCGTACAGGGCCGCAGCAAAGCTCATCACCACCGCGGACGAGATGTTGCAAACCGTCCTGGGCTTGAAGCAGTAATCCAGGGAGCACTCCTATGGCTGTCAGAATCACACAGCAAATGATGTACACGAATTACGTGTCCAACATGAACAGGTCACTCGCTGAGCTCATAAACCTGAACGAACAGGCGTCCAGCCAGAAGAAGGTGAACAGACCTTCGGATGCGCCTGTGGCAGCCGCGCAGATTCTGCAATACCGTACGCAAATCACCCGTACTGACCAGTACATGCGCAATGCCGATATCGCGCAGGGCTGGCTGCAACAGTCCGACAGCACCCTGACCCAGGTCAATACCGTACTGACCCGTGTCAAGGAACTTGCCGAACAGGCCGCCACCGGTACCATGAGCGCGGAAAACCGCGAGCAGGTGGGCTATGAAGTCCGCCAGCTCTTCGAACAGCTCATGGTGCTGGGGAATACGGAATATGAGGGCAATCACATTTTCGCCGGCCACAAAACAAATCAGCCGGCCTTTGTGGAAGACCTTTGGGCAACCACAAACGACGAAAACGCCATATCCACGTTTTCCATCACCGGGGATACGGACAGCACAGTCATGGTCCAGTTCCTTACCAGCGGCACCGCTGGGGTGGACGCGCTGGACTACCAGTTTTCCAGCGACGGGGGCGATACCTGGACCACCCGCACCCTGGCGGCCGGCGATGACACCCTGGACCTGGACGGCGTGCACGTCACTTTGGATGTTCCAAACACCGTCAGCGCTGTGGACACCACGCAGCAGGACGCCAGTATTCTGGACGACGGCAGCCCCAACGGCACATGGCTGTGGATTCGCCCCACAGCAAGATACCAGGGCGACATTGAAGACAATATCCAGGTGGACAAGTTTGGCGGCAACATGGTCACCAGTTCCTCCGCCTTGGGTTCCTTCAGCCAGGATGTGATGGTCCGTATCGACAACACTTCTCCCATCACCCTGGGCGAAGAGATCGAATATTCCTACAGCCTCGATCGCGGCATCACCTGGGTGGAGGGCAATACCGTTTCCGATGCCGGCTCGGTGTCCAACGCCACCCTGCCTGTTCCCGGCGGCTTCCTGGATCTTGGCACTTCTGCCGCAGGCAGCACCCTTTCACCTGGTGACCAGTTCATCATCAGGCCGGAGCGTGCTGAAATACTCTACGAAATTTCTCCGAACGAGCGTCTTTCCGTCAACAACATCGGCAAGGACGTCTTTGGCGGTATTTATACCGACACCAACAGCGGTAACCAAGTGGCTGCGCAAAACGGCAGCGCCAAGAACATGTTCGATGTGGTGGGCAAACTTGTGGGCTATATCGAGACCAACAACCAGAGTGGCATTCAGGAAGCCCTGGACGACCTCTCGGTTGCAAGCGAACATGTCATGACCGTAGCCGCCAATGTGGGTGCCCGGGAAAACCGCGTCGAAGTGGCCGTAAACATGCTCGAGAACCTGAAAATCATCAAAACCGAGCGGTTGAGCGACATTGAGGATGTGGATGTCTCCGAGCTTATGACCGAATTTGCCATGCAGCAAATCGTTTATGAGAGCGTGCTCAAGACCTCCTCGCAGATCATGCGCATGAGTTTGATGAACTATATTTAGCGCAACCGACAGCTATAAGCATTGAAGCATCTTGCAAAACAGGATACATCGCATCAAATGAATAATAATTGCGCCAGTATGATATGCACACAATACTGGACGAAGCGCCCGCCCTCAGCTACACCTGTAGCAACAAGGTAGTTGGCGCGTCTGCCGGAAAAAACCGGCACCGGTACAAGGACGTACTAGGGGACGTACAGTGGTACGATACGGCGCGGGGCAGGATGGCCTGCGCCAGGCCCTTCAAGCAGGGAAGCAAAAGGGTCGAAACAAGAGTCTATACGCCGCCGCACCATGCGGCAGGCAAGACGATGCGGGAAATGCATGCTCATTCTGACACGCCGCGCCGGTGAAAGCCTCTACCTCGGGGATAACATCAAGATCACGGTCCTCAGCGTCCAGGGCAAGCAGATTAAAATTGGCCTGGACGTTCCCAAGGACATGACGGTCTACCGGGAAGAGGTGTATACTCGGGTGCAAGAACAGAACAAGCTGGCGATCGATTCCAAAGATGATGATTTGCTGGCGGTGACGACAATATGGCAAGGCAAAAAGAAAAAGTCATCGAAACTCGTCTCGGAAAACGAGTAGTAGAACTCGACAAGACGCTTTACTTTCCTCATGGCCTGATTGGCTTTGAGGAAGAGCGTGAGTTTGTGCTTTTGCAGGTCAGGGACGAATCTCCGTTTTTGATCCTGCAAAGCGTGACCAGTTCCAAGGTAGGGCTTCTTGTAGCCGATCCGTACAGCTTCACTTCTGATTACGAGGTGCGTCTGGGCGAGGCCGAACAGAAGATCCTCAGGTTGAAGAATGTCCGGCAACTCGCCGTGCTGGTGACGGTCTCCATACCGCCCGACCAGCCGGAGAAGACGGCTTTGAACCTTTCAGGGCCCATTCTCATCAACCACCAGGCACGGGTGGGATTGCAAGTGCCTCAGGTCGATGCAAAATATTCCGGCCACTTGTACCTGCACGAACTGGATACCGCCGAATAACCGTTGCGGGCTCTTTGCGAGCCCCCCCTCATTGCCCAGCCTGCCTGTCATTCCCGCGAAGGCGGGAATCCAGGAGCTGCGCCCAGCGACATACGCACTATTTCAAGCGCAATACAAAAAGCCGGCGTCCGCCATGCTCTTCTTGTGGAGTTTCAAGACAATGGGGATTGATTGGGCGCGAACGCCAGGACTTACGCGTGTATCGCAAGCCAAGCCTGCCTGACGGATGCCCTTGAGATGAACCACACATCTGTGACTTCGCCCACCCCTTTCTGCCTGTCTGGTCTGTCATTCCCGCAAAGGCGGGAATCCAGGGCCTGCGCTCGACGGCAGACGCACTACATCCAGCACAACACGTCATGCCGGCGTCCGCCATGCTCTTCTTGTGGAGTTCCAAGACACTGGGGATGATTGGGCGCGAACGCCAGGACTTATGCGTGTATCGCAAGCCATGCCAGCCTGACGGATGCCCTTGAGATGAACCACGCATCTATGACGCCGCCCACCCCTTTTTGCCTGTCTGGTCTGTCATTCCCGCGAAGGCGGGAATCCAGGGCCTGCGCTCGACGGCAGACGCACTACATCCAGCACAACACGTCATGCCGGCTTCCGCCATATTCTTCTTGTGGAGTTCCAAGACAATGGGGGATGATTGCGCGCGAATGCCAGGACTTACGCGTGTATCGCAAGCCATGCCAGCCTGACGGATGCCCTTGAGATGAACCACGCATCTATGACGCCGCCCACCCCTTTTTGCCTGTCTGGTCTGTCATTCCCGCGAAGGCGGGAATCCAGGGCCTGCGCTCGACGGCAGACGCACTACATCCAGCACAACACGTCATGCCGGCTTCCGCCATATTCTTCTTGTGGAGTTCCAAGACAATGGGGGATGGCTGGGGAGTGTGTGCGGCCTTGCACCAACGCCCTCGTAGAAAGGGATCTGCAGAGCGTTCAGCGGGCCAGGGGGCCGAAGAAAAGCAACCACCCGGCCATGCCCCAGCTCAGATTGTAGACCCGCCCTCCGGTCTTGTCCTGGAGCTTCTTGGCAACCACGGGGGAGCGGTGCCCCGTCATGCAAATGACCACCACGTCCTTGTCTTTTGCAACTTCAGGAAGCGTAGTCGAGTCCAGCAGCAGATCCTGCCGGCTCTCTGCATCCGGAATATGAAACCACCCGTATTCCAGGGGCGTGCGCACATCCAGAAGCACCACATCGTCCGGTTTCTCCCGCAGCATGCGTTTAAGCTCCCACGGGTGGAGCTGCCTGACCCCGCCAAGCTTCCACCAAGCCAGGTCCCAAATTCCGAAAAACAGCGCCAGAAACAACAGTATGGCGAGCAATGTTTTCATGCTTGCAGCTTAGCACGCCACACTGATGTTGCCTATCGGGTAAAGGGGGCAAAGGGCCCCCCTCTTCATTAACAGGTGTAGCTTCCCTCTTCTTGCAATTCCTTGATGATCCTGTCCAGATTTGCCACCTGGGCGGCCATTTCCTTCAGGTCCTGGCCGGAGCGCTCCATCCCATGGCTGGTTTCCTGGGTAATGTTGCTGACCTCATCAAGGGAGGCGTTGATTTCTTCCGAAGCCGCTGATTGCTCTTCGGCAGCGGCGGCAATGCCCTGAATCTGACTGGTGGAGCGCTCAACGCTGGCCACAATGCCCATGAGCACTGTTCCGGATTTTTCCGAGAGTTCGACCGCGGCGTCCAGGTCCTTAACCGCGACCTCCATGCTCGTAATGTTACGGGCGGCGGCGTCCTGTATGGCCTTGATGGAGCTGCCCACTTCCTTGGTCGCACCCATGGTTTTCTCGGCCAGCTTGCGCACTTCATCGGCAACCACGGCAAATCCTCTGCCGGCTTCCCCTGCGCGGGCGGCTTCGATGGCGGCGTTCAGAGCCAGGAGGTTGGTCTGGTCTGCAATATCCTCGATGACGTTGATAACCGCCCCAATGGCATCAGCCTGCTCCCCGAGCACGAGCATATCCTTTTTCAGCACTTCGGCCTGGTCATGGGTCGTTTGCATCGCCTTCACGCTCTTTTCAACGACGGACGCGCCTTCGTTGGCATTGCTGCGTGCTTCTTCACTGTCCTTGGCCGCTTCACTGGAGTTGCGCGCCACATCCATGACAGAGGTGTTCATCTGCTGCATGGCGGTTGCGGTGGATTGGATGCGTTCTGACTGCACCTCTGCGCCCTTGGTAATTTTTCGTGAACGTTCAGAAAGGCTTTCAAAGGCGGATTGCAGGCTTGCCGCCACACTTTGCAGACGTTCCGCCGCGTGCGCCATACCATCGCATTTGGCGCGCTCCGCTTCCTGTCGGGCGTCAAGGGCCTCCTGGGTGGCCCTTTCAGCATGCTTGGCCTTCTCTTCGGCTTCTCTGCTCTTCTCATTGATTTGGGAGATGTTGCTTTCCAGGGTCTCGGCCATGCCGTTGAGCGCTTCGAATATCTCACCGATTTCATCATGCCGCGTGACGGGGACTCTGTTGTCGTAGCGCCCTTCGCCAATCAATTGCAGAAACCCGTTCATGGAGCGCAAGGGGTTGATCAAAATCGCCCCAAGAAAGAACCAGGTGAGGATGAGACCAATGGCGAGGCCGACAAGGGCGATAACGGAGTTGTAAAGCAGCAGCTTGTTCACCGGCCCTGTTATTTCGCTTTTCTCTATGATGGCGGCCAATTTCCAGCCAAGACCAGGGGACGTGAGCAGTACGGCGATCCTGGGCTTGCCCTCTATACTTAGCTCCACACTGCTTTCTTTTGTATTGTAGAGTCGCGCGTAGGAGTCGTCCTCGAGGGAATCCACTTTTTTGAAGTTTGTCTTTGGGTCGGCCGCATTGGCGATAATGGTGCCATCCCCTTGAATCATCACCATATAGCCCGTGTCGCCCAAAGAGAAATCCTGCACAAGCTTGGTCAGGGTTCCCAGTGAGAGGTCAACTCCCAAAACGCCGAGCACTTTTCCTGCATTGTCTCTGAAGGGCTTGGCCACAGAAATGCAGGTTTGTCCGTTGGTGGAGAGGTACGCTTCGGACACGCTCACCGCATCCGGATTTTTCAGGGCGCCCTTATACCAGGGGCGAACACGCGGGTCATACCCCGCCGGGATTGTGGTCTTGCTGTTTGTGGTAAAGCCCCCGAACTGCGTACCGAGATAGACTTCAAGATAGGCGGGGTGGGTGTCCTGCATCTTGGTGAACAGCTCGCGCAGTTGGGTTCCGTAGGTATCGGTTTCGGGAGGCACGGCCGTGGTATCAGACGTTGTCTCCGCGTATGTCGTGAGGGTGTCCCCCACTTCCTTGAGCACAGGCTGGGAGGCCATGAACACGGTGTTCTGCTTGGTCTGCTCAAACAAAATGTCTATCGCTTCATCGACCAGCCGCAGTTCGCGCTGGGCCGAACCGATGTAGGTTTGCACACCCTGATCGGTAAAATTGACACTCAGAATTATGAACACGACTAGGAGAGGAAGCAATACCGCCAAGGCAATACCGGCGATGAGTTTCAATTTGATGGACGCGCGCATTTTTTCTTTACTCCTCTAAAATATGTACCTATTCCCCCCAAAAATTGGGAGAGTTTGGCGGCACTAGCGTACTTAGCTCAATATTGTGACAACAATATTACACAGAAGAGTGCTTCGAAGACGATCTCCCGTCTGATCACTCTGCCCAAAAAAATAACCCCACCCCTATAAGCAGGGGCGGGGTATTAACAGCAGTACGATAGAATAGCAACTACGCGCTGGCGACCTTATATGTGCACATCTTGCAAGTCACATTTTCTTCCTTGAGATAATCCTCATCATACATGGACAAGAGTTCCCAAGCATTGTCGCGCTCAAGTTCTATCATTTTGGCGCGGTATCCGTAATCCTGATAGGCGCCCTCTCTGATGGTGAAGACGATGGATCCGCCTGGCTTGGTGATGCGAACGAGTTCACCGAAAGCGTCTGCATCCACATGCCCGTAGGTAAAGGTACCTGTGCAGACAACCGCGTCGTAGCTGTTGTCGGGCAGGTTCAAAGGCTTGCTCAAGTCGGCTTGCATGTAGCGCTGATACACGCCCTTACGCTCTGCCTCGTTCAGCATGTCCTGAGAATAATCCAGGGCGTCCATGTTGCAGTAGCCCATATTTTTGAGAGCTTCCCCTACAAGACCTGTGCCGCAGCCTGCGTCGAGTATCCTGGCGTTGTTGTCATCCAGGACATGATCAAGAGCCTTGGCCGAGGCGACGTGCGCCACGTAACCGAAAGAGCCCACTGTATCAGAGTCGTAATCTGCGGCCCAATCCTTGTAGGCGTCCATGAGGTCTTCATGGTTAGTCGCCGTATACACCTTGTCCAGAGTTTTGTTGTCAGAAACCATAAATATTTCCTCCTGTTCAAGCATCCATGACTTTATACGTGCAGAATTTGGCGCGGACGCCCTCTTTCACGAGATAATCTTCCACAACCATGGATTGCAGTTCCCAGATGTCTTCAGCTTCCATATCCAGCATTTTCTTGCGGTAACCGTACTTTTCGTAGGCACCATCGCGGATGGTAAAGCAAACGTAGCCACCTGGCTTTGTTATACGGACCAATTCTTCAAAAGCGTGAGGGCCTACATGTGCGTAAGTAAACGTTCCAACGCAGATTGACGCATCATAGGCGTTATCTGGCAGGTCAAGCCCTTTATTCATGTCCGCCTGAATAAGTTTTTCATAGACTCTCTTCTGTTCAGCCTGCTCCAGCATGCCATCGCAATAGTCCATTGCATCGATGTTGCTGTAACCGAGCCGGGCCATCTCCTTGCCCACCAGGCCAGTTCCACACCCAGCATCGAGCACGCAACTGTCTTTGGACTCCAAACAACCGTCCAATAAAGTGGCTGCGACAGTCGGGGCGACATATCCCATGCCGTCAAGGGTATCCCTGTCATAGAGAGGAGCCCACTTTTTGTAAGCGCAGTCCAGTTCATTCAGGTTTTTGGCTTCGTAAGTCGCATGCCAGATTTCAAGGTCATTACTCATGTCTTCTCCTCGTGGTTTGGGGTGCATGACTATGACGCATCAAAGACAATGCGTTACATCCATGAGTACTTTATATCATCCACAAACAGTGCCAATCGACACTGTAATGGGGATAATCATCTTTCTGTTGGGATAGTAATGAATACAGTTTATATTTGTAGCATGAATGATTTTATGCAAATTATCATTTTCAAGCTACGCAGAAATAAAATAAACATTGATAGAATAATGATTTTCCGCAAAAATGACGACGCATTTCTGCGCGACGTCTTTGGATAACAACATTTTTTTTCGCTTGTCAAATCGGGGATATTCACACGATTCTATTTTTGTATATCTCAATATAATGATACAGTACGTATATTTCAGCACTCCTTTCCATAGATTCTCCATACTCTTCTTCGCACAAATGTCACAGAGACGACAATCTACCGTGAATTCTTAATTTGCATGAATACACCTGTACTTTGAAAAACGTCACCCCTTTTGACCTGACACCATAAAAAAACCCGTCTTCCCGGCACGTTACCAGGAAGACGGGTCTTTGGATTTCTGTTGCAATCTGCTCAGGCAGGGTAATCCTTGAGATGCGGCTGAATTGCCTTGCCCAGCCAGGCTATGGCTTCGCCCAGATGGCGCATGTTGTTCGCTGCTTCCTCGTCGCCCGCCACTTCGCCTTTATCCAATCCATACCCAAGGTTCCAGTAGGTGGAGCCAGGCACAATCATCTTGGACATCAGAAACATGTGGTTGATGCTGTCAAAGACGTGCACACCACCGCCCCTGCGCACGGCAATGACGGCGGCGCCGATCTTGCCGGTAAGCAAGCCGCCATTGGCAATGGAAACAAAACCGCTACGATCCAGCACGGCCTTCAATTCTGCGCTCACATCGGCAAAATAGGTTGGCGACCCCATGATCACGGCGTCTGCTGCAAAAATCTTTTCCGCCAGGTCATTGAACAAATCGTGCTTTTGGATGCACTTGCTGTCCTTCTTTTCAAAGCATTTGTAGCATGCGAGGCAACCCCGCACTTCCTTACCGCCCACCTGCACCAATTCGGTTTTCCAGTCTGCTGCGGCAAGGGGCGCCAACACCTGCTGCAAGAGATTTTCGGTATTGCCCCCTTTTCTGGGGCTGCCATTAATGGCGAGAGCGTACATATTTCCTCCTCGCAAATTAGAATTTCCTTCCATGTTACTCGTGTTTTCACTTTTTGCAATCGGCATACTTGTTGCTCATATATCTGCATCGGAACTTTTTTCCCAGGGAGCATTTCCATGCAGATCCAAGGATACTCTTACTACCAGTCCAGCCTTCTCAACCTGCAAAAGCAGCAAAACGAGCAGGCCGCCGCAACTTCGCAATCCAAGGCGCAGAACGCAGAAGGTTCTTCCCAGGAAAACGAAAGCGAGCTTTCCACGCAGGACATTTTTCGCCAGATCGCCCAGGGCACCAATGTGCGCTCCTTGTCGATAGAATCCATGAGCGCTGTTTCTTTCCAGCTGTACGATGCCGGGCAGATTTCCATGATGGAGCACTCCATGCTCTCCTTTGGTTCCGGCCAAGACTCGCAAAGCTTTTGGGACCAGAGCGAAGACGACTCCAGCGACGACTTTTTCGACTTTGATTCGGGTATTGAAGATGCCGCGAACAGCTACACCATGCGCACCGAACCGGACGAAGACGGCAACATTGACTGGATCGCAGAATTTCAAGCCAGGCTTGAAGAACATCAAGCCGCCGGCGACGAACAAGGCGCAAGCAGGGATCAGCAAATCCTGAACATCCTGGAAAAACTCCAAGCAGCAGCGCAGGGCGGTCTGAACGTCACGGTGTAGGCTGCCATCTGCATTAATTGGAGCGTTCTTTGCCATGCCCTGTGGCAGGGCAAACTCGCCTGCATGACTTGCATGCCGGCCGTGGTGTGTGTATGTTCCGCCTCGGTCGGCAGTTCACCCAGGCGTCGCCGCCCCTTTTTTGGGGAGCTAAACCTGCCACTGTTTCCATTCCGCTCGACACCTTGTCCTCGTGCCGGGCCGTAAGTCGGCGACCATCGGTAATCCACACTCTTTTGGATAGGCACGCATCCCGGCAGTTCCGGGAAAGGATGAGTCATGTCCAGAACTCCATTGCCATTGGCCGTGGCCGACATTGCCGCGTTTGCCCGCTCTTTGCGCCATCAATTGGACGGTCGTGAAGGCACGCCCAGCCACCTTGAAATGCTGAATCTGCTCAGCAAGGCTGGCGGCTATCGCAACTTCCAGCACTTTCGCGCGCAGCAGGATGCCCGCACAGCATTTGAAACGCCTAAGTCTGCGCCTCCTGTAGTAAACTACAAGCTCGTCAACCGTGTGGCGCGTTTTTTTGACGAACAGGGACGGCTTGTGCGGTGGCCCGGCAAATTCAGCCAGCGCATGGTCTGTCTTTGGGTGATGTGGTCTCGCGTACCTGCACGCACCCCCCTCACGGAACGCGAAATCAGCGACATGCTCGAGGCGCAACACTTGTTTGGCGACTATGCCCTGCTGCGCCGTGAAATGGTGGACAGGGGCATGGTGGAGCGTACGCCAGACGGACGCCAGTATCGCCGCATAGAACAAACGCCCCCAGCCGAAGCTCTGGCGGTGCTCGAACATCTACGGCGCTGACGCTTGCAAACATAATCAGGGGGGCGGGGCGGCGCTGACCGCCTCCCTCCCTGTATTGACAGCTCTCCATGTGCTGCATATTGCACGGGCGTCACTTCTAAAAAAAGGATTTGGATGTACTCTTCCAGATTGGATTTTGTGCTGCCGGCTGCCTGCGAGAAAGCAGGCCGGTAATCGCAAACCCTGCGGATCGTTGCACACGGTCCGACAGCCACGCCTTACGGCCTGGCCAAAGCATTGCCAGCCTGCCGCCCCTTGATTTGTTGCAAAGGGGGGATTCTCTTTGCTCGCCCTTTTTCCGGCAGCCACACTCCTACCAAGACGCCTTTGATTTTGAGCTGTTATCAACACAAATTGCGATTTATGGAGTGCACCAATGCATATCAGACACGAAGTCCCTTCCGATATAAACGCCATCATGAACATCCAATACGCCGCGTTCAAAGGGCACCCCATGCACAAGCCAGGGGCAGAGCCCACCGAACACCGCATTGTGGAAATTCTGCGCGCGCAACAGGCCCTCAGCCTGTCCCTGGTGGCCGTGGAAAACACAGAGGATAAAAAGAACCTCAGGGGGCACATTGCCTTCTCCCCCGCAACAATAGGGGGCGCTTCGGGGTGGTATCTTCTGGGCCCAGTAGGGGTTATGCCCACGCACCAGGGCAAGGGCATTGGATCAGCCCTTATCCGCGCAGGACTGCAGCAACTGCAGGAAGCCGGCGCCGCCGGTGTGGTGCTGGTGGGGAATCCCGGCTATTACACCCGATTCGGCTTCACGAACATGGCAGGCCTCACCTATCCCGGCGTGCCCGAACAGTACGTGCTGGCAACACGCTTTACGGAAGTCTCTCCCAAAGGCGAAATTGCGCCCCACGCAGCCTTTGCCGCAGCAGGAGAGGCCTAGCCCGACCGTACCTCTGCTCAAATACTGGGGAGAAGGCATTGTCCTTCTCCCCTTTTCGCAGGACTCTCAGTTAGTGGTCGTTGCCGCATTCACTCAGACGAGGAACCATTCAGATGCTTGTAGTAGAACGCCGTATCGTGGAGCGTTCCGTCCGTGCTTGCAGAATACCCCGGCACAACGCCGTATTTTGTCCATCCCAAATGCTGATAGACAGGCTCGGCATTGCAGCCTGCATGGGTATCCAGCATGAGCAACGAACACCCCACAGAAAGGGCGTAGGCTTCGGCCTCCTGCATCAGTAGGGTGGCGATGCCCCGCCCCCTGTGTGTGCTCAGGACGAACAGCTTCACCAGGTCCGCCCTGTGGCGTGAATTTTCCTTTTGGCTGGGAATCAGTTGCACGGCTCCGACAATCGCGCCATTTTCTTCGGCAACAAACAGGCCCAGCCCAGACGCCAGGTGCGTTTCCACCCCATGCCAGTAAGGCGCTGCCTTTTCCTCTGTCATGGGAGACAGGAAACCCACGGAAGCCCCCCCTTCAACAGAATCTATGAGTAAATCGCACAATTCCTGAAATTGTTTTTTGGCTATGGATGTAAGGCGACGGATATGGACCAAGGCTTTCTCCTGTTCCAAAGAAAGAGTTGCATGATGCGAGGTACGTACCCGAACCGCACGCACCGGGCAACATCATCGCTACTGTTGACAGACGGTTTCCCACAGTCTTACAAATTATGAAACCGTAACACGCACTTTTTTTGGGAGCAGATATGGCAGGAATTGACTGGTCACCCATACAGCAGCACCCCCCGCGCCCTACCAGGCGTTTTACCGAAGGCACGCTTGATAACGCGCTGCTGCTTGATGCGATGCGTCTTGCGCCAGGGCAGACGGTGGTAGATGCAGGGTGCGGCAGCGGCTACATGGCCAGGCTTTTTGCAGAGCGGGTGGGAGCGGCTGGCCTGGTGTATGCCTTGGATATAAATGAGCACTATATCGAAACGTTGCGCCGTGACACAAACGGTATGCGCATCAAAGCCCTGGTCTGCGACCTGGCCGAAGCAACGCCCCTTGCCGCGGGGTCGGTGGATCGTCTGTTCATAGCCACGGTGCTGCATGCCCAGGCGCCTGCCAAACTTCCGGGGATCATCCAGGAAATGCAGCGAGTGCTCCGGCCAGGCGGTATTCTTGGCGTGGTGGAATTCGACAAGACGACGTCAGACTTCGGACCGCCCCTGGAACGCCGCTACTCTCCCGAAGACCTCAAGAAGGCGCTGCCTTTTGCCCCCCTGGACCACTACAAGGTGGCCGAGCATTTCTATCTGCAACTTTTTCAAGCCCAATAAAACATGCAAGAACAGGCTCACCGAGGAGGTGCCCTGCAGGACGCCCTTTCCGTGAGCGCACAAGCCCAGAAGGAGACATACATGACCGGAAAACCAGTAGCTGCGGGAAAAAGCAGCATCGGCCACATCGACCAGGACCTCGCTTTTGACAACATCATCGTGGAGGGCGCATCGGCCTATCTGGATTTAGCATGCGGGGTTGGCCGCTACACCCTGGCGCTGGCGGAACGCATCGCCAAGGGCACCACCATTTACGGAATCGACCTTTGGGCAGAAGGCATCGCCGCCCTGGAAGCCAGCGCCAAGGAGCAGGGCTTTGACAACATCAAGGCCATCCACGCCGACGCAACGAAGCCATTGCCCCTGGAAGACGCCTCGGTGGATATCTGTTTCATGGCCACCATGCTGCATGATCTGCCCTCCGAAAAGCGTGAGGACGTGCTCCGTGAGCTAAAACGCATCCTGAAGCCCCACGGGCAGGCGGTTCTCATCGAATTCAAGAAGCTGGACAAGGGGCCCGGCCCCAGCAAGGAACATCGCATCGGCGATGCCGACGCCGAAGCGCTGTTCACACCGCTGGGTTTTACAAAAGTTACAACCGTTTCCCTTGGCGAGTTTACCTATCTCACAAAGTTTTCAGTGAAATAATCCCCGCCACAGGAAACAAACAGCGGAGGGCGTCGATTTTGGACGACACCCTCCGCTGCGCTCTTTTCTCTCATTATATAAGCACTTCGATGAGCTGCGGGCCGGGCGTGTCCAAGGCCGCCTTGAACGCGGCGGCAAAAGCATGGTTCGTCTCCACCCGCACTGCCTGAACGCCCATGCCTTCGGCCAGCTTCACCCAGTCCAGAGCAGGATTATGCAGATCCAGCAAGGACAGGGCCCGCTCTCCTTGTGATGCCGCCTGAACCAGCTTCAATTCCTGATTCAACACAGCGTAGGACCGGTTGGCGTACAGCACGGTGACAACGTCCAGCTTTTCCCTGGCCTGGGTCCACAGCGCTTGCAGCGTGTACATGGCGCTACCGTCTCCCTCCAGACAAACCACCTTGCGGTCAGGCGCGGCAATCGCCACTCCGGTGCTGACAGGCAAGATGTCGCCAATGGAGCCCCCTGTCAGCGGCAAATAGTCATGGGGCGCCGCTTTTGAAAGCACCCCTGTATAGGGCAGGGTGGAGGTGATGCCTTCATCGGTGATAATGGCGTTTTCAGGCAGCAGAGCAGCCACAGTTTGCATAATGCTTTCCGGCGTCAGCGCCCCTTGTTGTGGCAAATCAGGGGGCGAAAACGGAGCTACAGGAGCAGTTGCAGGGGCGCCTATGGCTTCCGCCAGGGCGGTAAGGGCCTGGCCGCCATCCTCCTGAGGATGGGAAAGGGTCACTATTTCGCACCCCTGCGGCGTAAGCCAGCTTTCCTGATCCGGATAGGCAAAAAACGCCACAGGGGGTTCCGCGCCTACCAGCAACAATTGCTCAAATTCACCAAGCCGGCTGAGAATATCCTTGCCGCGATACGGCAGCAGTTCCACAACGGGCGCCCCTGCCCCGGCCCGCAGCCGCGGCACAAACGTATCGCAAAAAAGCGTTCCCCCGACCTTTGCGGCAATGCGGCCTGCATCATGAAGAGCATCACCATACAGCACGTTCCCCCGCATGAGGATGGCGGTTTTCTTGCCGCTCAAAAGAGCCTTGGCCGCGTTATCCACTGCATCCTGGGAAACCTTTCCCGGAACGGGAACCTCCAATGCAGGTGCGGGGCGCTCCGCCGGCAACCAGGCCGTGTCAGCCGGCAGAATAAGGGTCGCTATCTGCCCCGGCGCCTGGCGGGCAGCCTGTACAGCCCGGGCCGCATCCATGGCAACGGTGCGGGAACTGCGGGAACGGTGCACCCAGTGGGAAATGGCCTCCGCAAAGCCGGCGACATTGGATTGCAGGGGGGCATCGTATCGCTCATGGTACGTGGCGTGGTCCCCCACGATGTTAACAACCGGAGATTGCGCCTTGCGGGCGTTGTGCGTGTTGGCCATGCCATTGGCAAAGCCGGGCCCCAAATGCAACAGGGTACAGGCCGGCTTGCCCGTCATGCGGGCGTACCCGTCTGCCGCTCCTGTCACGACGCCTTCAAAAAGACAAAGCACGGGGCGCATACCTTCAATACGATCCAACGCGCTGACAAAGTGCATTTCCGAGGTGCCTGGGTTGGCGAAGCAAACCTCTACGCCACTTGCAACAAGCGTGGCGACCAAAGATTCCGCGCCATTCCAAGTAGCAGAGGCATCCATATCCGCAGTGGTTGCGTTTTTATGAGACATCTTATCCGACTCCTTTGTACCTATCTGCTTTTGTTATCATTGCATCATGTAGAGTTTCCAATGCGCTGCCCGGCCGCCAGGAAGGCAAAAAACCGGCAGGAACGCCAAAAACGGGGGCAGGTCGAAAATCGGGCTGGGTAAAAGCTCGGGGGATCTGTCCTCAGACAGGGGCGCTGTACACGTCTCCATCATGCGGGAAATTTAGCCAAGCCGACATGACCGGTCAAGCCGCCAATATATTATGAAACCCCGTTATATTCCTGGGCTCCCGACACTATAAAGTGTACGCTCATATTTCTACACTCTTTTACCGTATTTCTTTCGACCAGGGGGGGCTCATGGGAAATTTTTTTGTGGCGCAAGCCACCCCCTGTAATTTTTGAAACCAGGTGGGGGCAAACAGCATGAATGTTCTCGTCATCGGGAAATCAAAAACAGGCACGACCGTCATCTCCAAGACGATTGCGCGCTCCTTGCCCGGGGAGACAATGTTCCTGTTCGAGCCCACCGACGTTGCCGCCTTCACCCAGGAACACGATAAGCAGAATACCGTAATAAAGGTACTGTTCGACCAATGGCTCGACAAAAAAAGACAGCTGAGCACAATCGCGAACAACAACTCGCAGATGCAGTTCGATAAGCTTGTCCTGATCCGGCGCGACCCCAGAGACGAGGTCATCAGCGTGTTGCTGTATTACCCTTTTGATATGAAACGTGTTGTCAAAGACCAAGGCCTTTTTGACGCCTGGATCGAGTTATTACAGGAAAAGGAACGCACCCCCGCAAGCATCTCCTTTATGCACATGTGCGAAACCTTCGACTCGCTTTTCAACATGAACTACACGAAAAGTCTGAGTAAATTTTCCTCGTTCGACTATGGCTTCTATCACTTTTGCACTCGGATATGGCACCACCACCTGCTCTTGCGCTACGAAGACTTTATCACCGAGAACACACAAGGGCTCGCCCAGTATCTGAATCTGGAGCTTTCCAAGGAACGCGACGTGGGCGCTTCTTACAAGCAGACATACAGAACCGGCAGTTGCAACAACTGGAAGCGCTATTTCACTGAGGAAGACATCACGTATTTCAAGCAATTTAGCGATACGTTCAGTCTGCTTGGCTATGATGACTGGGAGCTGGCCCCGGCTGACCACATCCCAGAACGGGAACTTTCCGGCTACGTGCGCATGCTTCTCGAAAAATAGCCGCCCCCCTTCTGAATGAATAAGGTTCAATATTTCGCTGGATTGTCCGAGGCAGAGCAACACCACGGCGATTGCTTTCCAGCGGCTGTCCTTCTGGTTGTCAAATATCGGTCTGCCTGATAGTCAGTGCCTGTCCATAAGCGGCACTGGCCTTCCCACACCCCCCGCACAAGGGGTAGTGCTGCTTCCAGAACCAATAACGAGGGATGCATGAAGAAGAGAATAGTGGCGTAATCCGTCTGCTGACGGGTACGCACCGCGGCAGACGGAGGACTTCCTGTTGCCTGAGGATCTCATATACCCGCCAGGGAAGCATGTTCCCTGCCGGCAACGTATAATCCAACAGGAGTCATCCCATGACGCATATAACATACGAAAAATCAGGCAAATACACCGACCTGGACATGATTTACGCCGCATGCAGCGGCCCCGGCGGCCTGCGGCTTGGCGATTTCATGGCCCAAAAAATGGGGGTGCGCCCTGGCGCTCGTTTACTGGATGTAGGGTGCAACCGCGGCGTGCAAACCTGCTTTCTGGCCAAGGAATACGGTGTTTCCATTCTGGCGATAGACCCTTGGGACGACCGCATCGACGGCAAGCCCATGGTTGAGCATGTCCGCCGCAATGCGGAAAAATGGGGCGTAGCCAATTCCGTGCTTGCCCAGAAAATCGGCGTACCACATACCAACCTGGCAGCGGAGTCATTCGACTTCGCATACTCCACCACTGCCCTGGAAATGGTGAGGGGCATGGAGGGCGAGGCCGGGTATCTGAACTGTCTCAAGGAGATTCACCGCGTACTCAGACCTGGCGGCGTGTTTGGCCTGGGTGAACCCATGCACCTGGATGTGCCGCTGCCCGCGGATTTGGAGCCTTACGTCTCGCAGGATGAATTCGCGTGGAAAGACTGCTTTCGGGACATCCACAGCACTGTCGCCGACGTTGCAGCCGCCGGTTTTCAGGTTCTTGAAAGCGGGTACGCCCCTGACGCATGGGACTGGTGGCAGGAGTACGCCAGGCATGATCCTTTCTGCAAACAGAACCCGGATGAAGACCCCAAAACACTGGCCGTAGACAACGGGCGCTGGACCAGCTTCGGCTACGTGATCGCTGCAAAATAAGTCTGATAACACACTACAACAAGGCGGCGGGCCTGTGCCTGCCGCCTATTTCTCCAATAAGCCCCTTCGAAAAAGTGACTTAATCCGCCTGCTTTCCTTCGCTTCCCTGCAGGACCTCTGCAAACGCGGTGCGAAAGACCTCCAGAGGCTTGGGGCCGATGATATTGCCATACCCCTGGATTTCAAAAGTCGGCGCGGAGCTTATACCCTTTTTCTTCGCTTCCGCAGCCACTTCCTCGATTCTCGGGGCGTACTTTCCATCACGGAGGGCGCTCTCCAGCGCCTGGGCGTCCATGCCGACTTCGTCTGCTATTGCCTTGAGGTTTTCAAGCTCCGAAATATTTCTGCAATCCACGAAATACGCCTTGAAAACTGCGTCATGGAATGCACCGTGGGAAGCATTCTCCTTGGCAAACTCCCCGGCCTGCAGGGCCATGTTCGAATTGTACAACATGGGTTGCGGCGTGAACACGATGCCTGCTTCTTCGCCGCGGCCGGTCATATTGTTGAAAAAATTTTCATAGTTCATCCCTTTGTAAAGATCGCTCCACAACCTGCCCGCGGCGGGAGTTTTCTCATGGAGTTCAAAGGGCAGCCAGTCCACTGACAGGGAAAATTCCTTCTCCAAAATGTCAATGAGACCTTTCCCGATGTAGCAAAAGGGGCAAATATAATCAGAATAAATCGTGATAGTTATGGTTTGCATGAAGGATCCTCTTTGTAGCAGGCAGCATGGGTGTATAGAATGCAATGAATCATGCCCGCCCCTGCATTATCATGTCAAACCATAAATACTTTTGATCTTAAGCACCTGTCTGCAATTGGCCGCCCTGTTCTGCTACAAATAGCATTCCGGCTGTTTGGGCTCGCTATAAAGGGACTGCAGCCTGTTGGAGGCATCTACCACTGGCCCGGGCTTCATGCTTCTTGCCTTTTGCGGGCATCGCTTGATGCAGGCGCAGCAGGTTATGCACTTCACCGTATCAATTACCGCGCTATTGTCCGATGCGATGGCGCCTACGGGGCAGATTTTTGCGCACACCCCACACTGCACGCACCCTGCGTCTACTGCTATGAAATCAACATCCCAAAGGGTTGTGCTGCCGCGGTATGGATACGTTCCCGGCACGGTAAAATCCGCAAAATCAGAGCAGGTAGCAGCGGTTTGTATTTTTTCCCCCACACGCCTGCCAAAATCCGCCGCCAGGTGTAAATCCCCCTGTTCCGGACGTCCCAAAGCTACGGGCGCCTGCGCACTGGCGAAGGAATGCTCGCCGATGAATGCAGCCGCCCCTACTGATAAACAGCCGCATTGCGTCACAAAGTTTTTGAGTTCGAGCAGGGCGTCCTCGTAGGCGCGGTTGCCGTAGACAACGACGCAAACTGTTGGAGCGCCCCCCCCTGTAATGGATTGCAACCATGGGGTCAAAATGTCTGGAACGCGCCCCATGTAAACGGGTACGCCGATGATGCACGCCTCCTCCGCATTCAGGACCAGAGACTTTTTTCGTGCTGCAGGGGGCGTTATGTCCACTTCATCCATGCGGGATACGCCAATACCGCTTGCTATGGCTTTGACCACCGCCCTTGTTGTGCCAGTGGGCGAAAAACTGACCAGCTTGAGTCCACGGAGCTTCATTGCACATACCTGCCTGCTTGTACTGCTTTTGTGCAGTTGTTATTTTCATTACGAGACGTAACGTAATTAAACTTGCCTCACCTTGTCAAGCATGGCAAAAGGGGGGGGAAGGTAACGTGAACAGATATGAACAAGACCGGACGCCCCCGAAGCGAAAAAGCCCGCGAAGCCATTTTAGGCGCCACCCATGCACTGCTGCATGAAAACGATGGCAAAGGCCTGACCATCGAGGCCATTGCCCGGCGTGCAGGGGTTGGCAAACCAACCATTTACCGCTGGTGGCCCTCACTGGCTGATATCGTGCTGGACGCGCTGCGCAGTCAGGCAGACGCCACCATAGCCATTCCGCAGTACGCGTCCCTCCACCAATGCCTGCAAGAATTCCTGCGCCAATCCATGCAGGCGATAAACCAAGGCGCTGGGGTCCACCTTCGCTTTCTCATGGCCCAAGCGCAAACAGACCAGGCATTTCGCAAACGTTTTCAGGAACTCTTTGTGGCCAAACGCCGCGCCGTGCTGCGCGCTCTTTTGCAAAAAGGCGTGGAGCGCGGAGACATCCCCCCCGAGCAGAATTTGGAAATCCTGGTGGATATCATCTTTGGCGCCATGTGGTATCGCCTGCTCACAGGCCACGCCCCTGTAGATGTAGCCTTTGCCGACGAACTGACAGCTACCGTGCTCAGGCTTTTCCCAAAGCCCTCCACTGCTTGATAAAAACTATTGTGAAAATAAAGGAGCAACCTGTGAAGATAACCATACTGCAAGGAAGTCCCAGAAAAAATGGCAACACGGCCCAGTTGATTGCCTGGATGCAGGAAGAAATGACCACACTGGGGCACGATGTCGAAACCATTGGTCTTGTGGGCAAAAACATCAACGGCTGCCTGGCCTGCGCCAAGTGCAAGAATAAGCCTGACGTCATAGGCTGTGTTCAGAAAGACGATGTGCCGGAGATCCTGGAGAAAATGGCCGCTTCGGATCTCGTGGTGTACGCATCCCCATTGTATTTTTGGGGTGTCAGCGCCCAGCTGAAGACAGTCATCGACCGCACCTACGCCTTTTACGTCAACTACCACCAGCCAGGCCACGCTTCTCTCATAGAGGGGCGCAAGCAGGCCCTGGTGCTGACAGGGGGCGGCGGACGTGAAAACAACGCCCAGGAAGCCATCACCGCCTACCAACGGCTGCAAAAGCCCCATATGACCATAAACGCTGGCGAATTTTTCGTGGGCGGCTGCTCCACCCCTGATAAATTGGGGGACGCACGCAAGGAAGAAGCCGTGGCCTTTGCCAGAAAAATTTGCGCAGCATAATCAGGCGTCACAAATCACAAAGGGCCCTTGGCAACGCCAGGGGCCCTTCTTTTTGCACATGGAATCATGAATAGCGAAGGCGCTACACTTCGCACATAGTCTTGCACCAGATTACGTCCAGCATGTTGTATTTATAACTTTTTCGGAGCTGGCGGCGTGGGGGCTGGCTCTGCAAACAAATACCCTTGCACAAAATCGGCGCCATGGGACTTCACCCACTCCCATTCGCTCATGGTTTCAACGCCCTCAGCAATGGAAAGCACGCCAAGATCCTTGGCCAGTTGTATCAGGTTCTTGGTTATGGTGGCTTTATAGTCGTCCTTATCTACGTCGCGGATAAGCTCCATATCCAGTTTCATGAACTCCGGCTTCAGCTTGGAAAGCAGGTTCAAGGAACTGTAGCCTGCCCCCATGTCATCCAGAGCAACCTTGAATCCACGATTGCGGTAGAAATCCAGGATGTTAACCAGATGATCCGTATCTTTTATATCTTCACTCTCTACAACTTCAAAAACAATTTGCTCCGCAGGTATTTTTGCTTTCTTTATCGCAGCAAGTGTTGTTTGCAGACAATAATCCGGATTATAAATCGCTGTTGGATTGAAATTTATAAATATTGTATTCTGTATATTTTGCGCAACGGCGTCTCGTATCACAGAAAGCCGGCATGTCCTGTCGAGGTTGAAAAGAAGATCTGCGGATCTGGCGATTCCAAACAACTTGCTTGGGGGAATATATTCTCCTGACGGTGAAATACCACGGGAAAGGCATTCATATCCGTACACTGTATCTGAATTTTCGACTTCTATGATTGGTTGAAAAAAGGCGGTGATTCTCTCTTCTCGCAAAACATCAATGAGCCATGTGCCTTCAATTCGTGCAACAAGTGATGATAGTTGCTGCATTTTAATGAAGTCTGTTGTTGTGGGTTCGTATCCTTCCTCCAGAATAATCGTCTTTGTGTCCTGCATTTCAAGCTGACTTACATTGCAGAGATAATCAGCGCAAAATCGTTCAAGGTCGTTTTCACTGTAGTGTATTGCAAATAATCCCTGAGTAATTTGTGAATACGGCATTCCCGACTGCGAAAGATAAGACGCCAGCGCCTCTCGTGACTCTTCAATAGGGGGAGCAAGATACAACACCCCTGATTCTGGCGGTGAATCAGGGAGCTGCTCACACCGTGGACACCCTCTTCTCATCAAAACCTCCTGTACGTTTGAGTAAAATACTATGTAAACAGGCGTCCCCGCCCATGCAGCGTATAATTTCCATCGGACACTATAGCTTTATGAATCATTATACCCGAGCAACTGCCTTACAGCAACCAACCCCGCTGGGAGAGTTGTATACGTACCCGGTGCATTTGGCGTAAATACCGGAACACCCCGTTTGTTGTTCATGGACTCTGTTCCGTGCACCCCTGCCATTCTTTTATGCGCTTGCCCCCCCTCTTGTACACATGCTATGCGCCAGAACAAAGACGTACTATTAGGGGTTTTGCCTATGAACTCTGCTGCAATTCAAGCAAAATTCGGAGATGCCTACCGCGCCGATGCAAGAGCCTTCATAATGGGCATCGATCACCGGTTCACGGCGCACTTTGCATCCCGCATTGCCAACATGACCGTTCTGGAGACATGCACAGGGGCAGGCTTTACCACTATTGCTTTGGCTCGTGCAGCACAAAAAGTATATACCGTTGATATTGATGACCGTATCCAGGGGATGGCGAAGGACAATGTCGAGAAAGCTGGATTGTCTGAAAAGGTGGTTTTTCTATCCGGATGCATAATGGCTGATCGCATTACCAGAGAGCTACCTACAATAGACGCGGCTTTTCTCGACCCGGATTGGAACATAACTGGGAGCGAACACGTCCATAGGTTCATTGATTCCACAACAGCACCGCCCGCGGACGCGCTCTTACGCAGGATAGAGGACATCACCCCCAACATTGCACTTGTCCTTCCGCCTCAGATACCTGTCGCCGAGTTGCAGCACCTGCCCAACCATGAACTGCAGTACTTGTACATGGGCGACAGTCATGAACTGCTGTGCCTGTATTTTGGGAGCCTGGCCCGATCCCATGGCGCATCGGATTTTCGCGTGGCATAGAAGCCAGTGGACAGCGGACCAGACGTCATGGTGCACGTCGACGAGACTGATCAACCATTGCATTCATTCTAAAGCGAAAACCACAGATAGCCAATAAAACCGAGACAGTTGCTCACTCCAAAACGACTCTATTGCGTCCGGCTCCTTTGGCCTTGTAAAGGGCAGCGTCGGCGCGCTGCATGATTTTCTCGATTGCTTCATCTTTGGCCTGCAGCATTGTCATGCCGATGCTGATGGTAATCTGCAATTTTTGCTGATTGATCTGGATTTCCATGTTTTCGATTTCACTTCGCAAACGTTCCGCAGCCACAATCGCCTGCTCTTGAGAAGTTTCAGGCAAAATGACTGCGAACTCTTCTCCTCCCAAACGCCCAAACAAATCCGTTTTCCTCAGAACTTCCGTGCCGAGAGAAGTTAGCGCTTTAAGGGCGCAATCCCCAACATGGTGGCCATGGGTGTCATTGACTGTCTTAAAATAATCCACGTCAACCATGAGGAATGCCAAGGGGTGATTGTATCGTCGCGAACGAATCAACTCCTGTACGCCAGATTCAATGAGCGTTCTTCTGTTCAGGATTCCAGTTAAGTTGTCGATTGATGCCAGACGGGTCATATCTTGGTAGAGAAATTCCCAACGCGTAAGGATGTAGCCCGTGATAACGACTATCATAGCCAAGGCCTGTACAAGCAATGTTGCTATCTGCAAAAAATTTGGATCAGCAAGATTATAATCGGCCCAAAAGAATATGAATCCTGCTCGGAGGTTTGTTAAAACAGCACACAATCCGAGTATAATTCCTGTCATTTTTTGGAGCAGAGAAGGCCTGGAAGCATAAAAAGTCAAACAAATCGAAGGAACTCCATAAGTAATTCCAAGCAATACTGATGATAATGAAATTTTAAACGCAACAGTAAGACCGGGCGTCCATATTAGGAGCACTTGAATAATCGCTGCTATGCTGAAAAAAAATGTATATCTCTGTGAAATAAGAAATGCCAGCGACGAAAGACAAAGACATCCTGCTGCCACACCACATACATAAAGACTGTTTCCTACGTTGAAAGAAATCATGAACGGAATAATGTTTCGGAGAAGGATAAGAGTCCATCCTATACCTTGAGAAGCCAAACTCACTACAAACAGCGAATCATAGCGCAAAGTGCGCTTATACATTGCAAATGCTACTAATATTGCAGCAACAGAGTTTCCCATTGCCAAAAAGAGAACGATGGTCTTAACGTGGAGAATTTCTGACATTGTATTGTATTTATGCATCAAGTAGTCTTAAATTATCACTAATTAGAAAAGTGTTCTCAATCAAGTTTATTTTTTGGCTGTGGCGCAAAACAACCTTGAGTGGAGAATATCAGTTGGAACTTTTGGTGGAAAATACCGCGAATGTAAGATTTCCCAGCTTTGCACTGGAACACTAACGCCCTAATACATTGAGATTTCGAATATACACGCAAGGGGCAACCCTACGACGCAGTCAACGAGTTCCTACCATAAATAGCAATAGCCATTGCCCCTGGCATTCTCTTGGTAGGAAATTGTGTGGGGCATCCTTTTATACTTCTAGTGTGCAGCACCACGTAAAATCAGCAATCTTTTTCTGGAAAATAGTCCTTGACTTCGATTGGAGAAAAGGACATTATAAAATACTTAGCCAGTCGCACCCGTGTAGGCGCGGTCTAATTGTGACCAGAACTGGCTGTAGTTACAACAAGATACGTCGAGGAGCAGTGTACGCACTCCGTACATTGCTCTTTTTTTTGGCGCACGGGAGCCATTTTTGAGTTACTTTTTTTAGGAGAATTGAATGTCCAAGAATCTTTATGTAGGCAACTTGACCTGGTCCACGAATGAAGGCGATGTCCGCTCAGCTTTTGAAGCTTATGGCGAAGTGACTTCCGTCAAATTGATCGAGGATCGTGAGACTGGTCGCCCACGTGGTTTTGGTTTTGTTGAGATGGATGACAGTGGCGCATTGGAAGCCATCCAGAATCTGGATGGAAAATCCTTTGATGGCCGCAACATCAAAGTCAACGAAGCAAGACCTCGTGTAGAACGCGCCCGCTGGTAGCGTTCATTCACAATACCTGATTCGTCATTATTCGCCTGGGATCCTTGTGGGTTCCAGGCGTTTTTTATTTTATCCTTTGGGACTGTTCAGCTTCTCCCTACCAAGTGAAAACCAGGTTGGGGGCCCCTGAAAAATACCACAAATGTGCGATTTTCAGCCCTGCCTGGCTGCATGGCGCACCATGGCCCATACAACCACATGATGAAACGGACGTATGAGGTTGAAATAGACTCTGCCCGTCCAATGTCGATAGTGAACGATGGTCGCCACGTGGAACCGCTTCATTCCGTCAGGCAACGGTTCCGCGGCTATGGCGAGGTATCCGGAAAGGTGTTTTTCGGTTGCGCCAGCTATCCAGTAGCGTTCCTCTTCCCCGCCCTTCACTTTGAAGAAACTGCCCATATCACCCGGCGCAAAGATAACGTCCTTTGGGCTGACCCTGTCAGCTCCTGGATAGCCGTCTTGCTTCATGCCCAGCAGTCGAACAAATACTGCTCTGACCTTGTAAAGCGCCTTCATCCAGCCAGGCATGTAGGATAAGGCGGCGGCTATGAACTCACGCATGGACGTGACGGAATCCGCATGCGTAATGTCAACGTGGTCCGCACCTTCCAAAAAGCCTCTAATTTCCGGGATGGTATCCATATAGGCCATTTTGAAGCTCCAATTGTTCTATGTCTCCAATTGCCCTGCCTCCACCTGCTGCCCCCCCACACGCCTCCTACTGCCGATGCCCATGCAGCAAACGTGCTATCCCCTTGCTCACCCTTCACTCTCTCCGGGAAGCCGGTCATAGGTGGGCACACTCTCCAGTTCGTAGTCCCAGTTGGCTTTGTTTGCCATAAAAATGTGGCCATCCGGCCTGATCGGTAAATCAGTGTCGAGGCTGCCCGCGGGAACGACAAGAAGGGCTCCTTCCATTTGAATATTTGGAAGAGCCGATCCACACGTGCTACAAAAACTTTTGATATGCCCCGTTGCATTGAAGTTGAATGTCCGCACTTCCTCTTCCCCTGCCAGCCATCTCAACGTGGCTGTGGAGGAAAACAGATTCGCGGCATGGGAGGAACCGGTGTCCTTACGGCAGCGTTCGCAATGACAAAGGAAAAAATTATCAAAATCCCCTTCCACCTCAAAAGCGACCTTGCCGCACAGGCATGCCCCTGTGTATTTCATTATACCTCCTTCTCGTGTACAGCACTTTTTCTGGATCGATCCACTGCTTGCGGGTCACAGAGGATACACGCATCCCTGGCGGGGGAGACGTCTCCACGATCCGGAGCTTCTCGTCCAGCCAGTGCCCGTTCAAAATGGGGGTTACTCCAGATTTTACCTGGATAATACTGCGAGCACACCATCTTTCTAGCCTCCCCCGGCACCATCACCCCCCCCACTCGATTAACACTTCCAACACACGCGCCAGGGGCAGCCCCCATGGAGCCCCGGGTGGGAGCCGCGCCAGCTCTACGAGTAAACATCCCTGTCGCCATCACAGAACCTTTTCATCTGTCTGCCTAAAATCATAAAATCGTTTAGCAGAGGGAATATAGTTCGCTGCTTGAGCCAAACCATGATCAGATCCATGGTTAGTTCATTCATCCATGCCAATTCAATGAGTTTTTGTTGCAACATTTCGTTTTGAATCGAAACTTTCGGCAGGATGGCAATAGAGTCATTAGCAAGAACATACTGTTTGATCGCTTCAATGCTTGTAAATTCCATGATGGAAGATGGGGTTGCAATATCCAATCCCAACATCTGCTTGATCATAAGACCATGCCCACATCCAGCCTTTGGCAGTAGTAATATCTTTTCGTTCAAATCAGAAACGTCTAAACGCTTCTTTTTTGCAAGCTTTGAATCTGTTTTAGTCACCATTGAAAACTCTACTTGCATGATCACTTCTGATTTCAAGCATGCCGAATCAATATGACTGGAGAAGATAAATGCGAGGTCAATTGATTCCGTCCTGAGTTCATTCTCAAGGCCACTCAGTGAACAATTGCTAATGTCAAAGTTCACCTTTGGATGTGATATTAACAGATTTTTAATCAAAGGTGTAAGGTAGTTGGCAGCAATTGCTTCGGGAGCTAAAAGTCTGAGCGTTCCAGTAGGACAAGCTTTGTTTGAGATATTGTCTCGTGCTTCTTTTTCAAGATTCAACATTTTGTCCGCATAAAACAGCATTGCTTCGCCCGCTTCGGTGAGCATAATTTTTTTATGTACCCTTTTAAACAACAGCTCACCTAGCTCGTCTTCCAAAGAACGGATTTGCGTAGATACCGTTGACTGAGCAATGTTAAGGACTTCGGCTGCTTTATTGAAGTTCAGCAGAACCGCCGCCATTCTAAATGTCTTAAGCTTGCCCAAATCCATCCAACACCTCCGTAATCGAATTATTCGATTAGCGTTATCAGCCATTATCGCTGGACTCAAGGGACGGTTGCCGGCAATTGTTCTTGTTGAAAATTACTACAATCGGATTTTGTTTTCTAAAAAGAAGGCTGGCGATTGATAGAAATTCTGCTTCAAATCTGGGGAGGGCTTTTTTATCTCCTGAACAAGGTTTTCTTTTCAAGAGCGGAAAGAACAGGCGGTGTTGCTGGTCGGAAAATCTGGCGCATCAGGTCATGGGCTGTCTATTTGGCCGGGCTCCCGGCCTGGGTAATAGTATTTGTGTCTGAGCGTAACTGGATAGCGGCAGCGGTGGAATCTGGTGGTGCACCGGCCATGATAACGGGGCTGATTATTGCTTGGTCTGGATATGGATCAGAGCCAAAGTGGCTGGACGTCCTAGCGAAAATATCTGTCCTGGGAGGGCTTGCTTTGAGCCTCTACGAGTACGGTGGACTCACCGACGTCAGCCAAATCTTCGAACTAGGCATCGCAGCAGGCTTTCTTCTTGGAACATATATGATGGCGCAAGACTCTCAACAGGGATACCTTTGGCTTATACTCGGCAATGTGAGTTGTTCAACGCTTATGTGTCTCGAGGGCTATTACATTCTCATGTTCCAACAGCTCGTTTCTCTAGGATTTGTTGTCGATGCGCTCCTAGTGCGTAGAAAAAGGCATTCCAAAGTGTGTTTTGCTAAAAAATAAATCGCTTGTCTTCAATGACTTCTTACTTCACCAGACGTAGTGGTGTGGCAACTAAGTGGGGAATTTGCCTCAAGCAGCTAATGAAAATACCTCAAATGTATCTTTTCTTAGCCCTCCCCCGGCACCACCACCCCCCACTCGATTAATACTTCCAACACACGCGCCAGGGGCAAGCCGACGAAGTCGCTCAGAGGGCATGAGCTGTAACTATCCGTAGTCATTCACCTTGACACACCTTTGAAGGGAAATTGTGTTGGACTGCCCAGCCCCCCCTGATGCTCCCCACCGTGGGAACTTGGAATGCGGTGACTTTTTGGGATTACCCGGGGTGTACGCAGCCGGATATCCTTACCCTTCCGCGTTGCAGGCAGGGGGCGCCGGGGTAGACACTGCCTGGTGTGAATCAGGCAGGAGACACGTGCCCTTTTTCAAGGTTTTCAATACGCTTGAGGTAGTCCTCATGAGGCATGTTCTGCTCGAATTCGTCGAATTCCTCGAGCATTGCGTCCCGTTCGTCTTCGCTAAAGTACTCCATACAGGGGAAGAAAAAATGCTTGTCCTCCTTTACAATGTGCCCGGGGTAATGGTCGGCGATACGCTTGAGCTGGGCCTTGATGTCCATGACAGCAGTGCTCTTGCCGGATTTGAGTTCGTTGTTGGATTCTTCGAGCTTCTGGACCATCTCCCTGGCCTCCACGTGTTCCTGAACGAGTTCCTCCATTATGCGGCGGTGCTGTTCGCTGAGATCCTTTTTTTCAAGGTCACGGAATAAAATGTCCTCTTCTTTTCCGTGGTGGCAGGCGTCTGCAAAGCCCCGCATCAGAAAGATGAACTCTTCTATGCGTTCGGGCTCTGGCTTCTTCCCGGCAGCCAAGTGCTCGACCTCCCCCCTGATGAGGGTGATGACTCGTTCAATGTCGCGGTGCTCGTGCATTAAAGGGCCGATTGGTTGCATGACGATATCCTCCCGTTGTTGTTTCCAGTGCGTCCAAGCATACGTCCTGAATGAGAAAGTTTTCTGTTGGGAAACACCGGTGGCGCTACGGAGACAATTCCTATTAAATTAGGACATATTCTGTTAATCGGTCATGCATCAAGGGTGCTTTTTGGTGATAAAATGGGGAGCATGGGCACATCTGGCAAAACCATGCGCATACATCTGGGTCAAATGACCTTGCAAGTGTGTGGTAGCGTTTAACGGCCCCTCTGCCTTGCATTTCTTACTGCTCGCTGCTTTCAGCCTTGACGTCACTCCCTTGTTCATAACTTCTGCGGGGGGCAACGGGTCGAGTCGCAGGCAATCTTCAGCAAGTGGATGTTTGAGCGACTCCTGACGGGGCTCGTTGGGGTGTATGCGGCGCATAAGGCAGGTCGAAGAGCAGAACGAGGGCATACAACGGGAAGACAGCTCACGGATGATTGACTAGCCAGAGAGGGGGAACTGCTGAAGGCCCTGCCCAATCGCGTTCTCTTCATTGAGATGCTCTAAACGCAAGCGCAAACAGTATAGCTTTCCGTAAGATATTCAGCATCTTGTTGACACGCTCACTTAGCAGCGACATGAGACGGTGGCAACAAGCCTCCTCTTCCTTCATCTGCAGGAACCCGGTGGACACTTGTGTTGGAGTCTTCCATTATGAAAAGGCGACCCAGGGTTACCCCTTGAGCCGCCACCATTGCATACCGTTCCCGCCAAATTCGTCTCTGGGGAGTCTGCACGCCCCCATGAGGCAATATGATCTAGGACTTTTTTTTCATTTCCTTGCCACAACAGGTCAGAGGAACCGAACAGCAGTCTTCACCGCCAGGGGCGCAGGTACATGCTGTTTCTACTTTCAGTGTTAACCCGCAGCTTTCACAGTAAAAAACATCGCCTGGTTTCATGTCGCAACAGTTTGCCATGAGTATCTCCTTCGGGTTTGCTACTATTTGACCTCCCCATAGCTATGGAGAGGTATTTACTCCTCCAGGGGCTAGTAGCATGCATGTAGATTAGTCGCAATTGATCTTAGCAGAAGACCTAGCTGGTAACATACTGTTGCCAATTGGCTTTTACTTCGCCAGTCGCAGCCCTGTGGGGACTTGCGTGCATGTCTCGTTATCCTTTTCGCAAAAACATCAAGCAAGCTTCAGCCCAGCTTCATGTGTAGTAATGGGTAGGGCTTACCTTGTCCGTCCTTTGACGACCTACCTATAATCAAAAATCCGATGTGTTTATAGAACCCAATTGCTTGTGGATTCTGTTCGTTTACGTCAACGGTCGTGACATGCATGTTTTCAATGGCATAATGGCACAAAGCGGAGCCGATTCCTTGTCCTCGGCTCTCCGGTGACACGAACAACATTTCAAGATTGTTGTCCGCAACGCCGCAAAATCCGAGAATCCCGCCACGTTGATCCTTTGCGCATCGTAATTCCACCGCATCAAAGTACTGTTCAAGAATCAGCGGTCGTAATAAATCAATATCTTCCTCTTTCAGAAAATCATGCGTTGCTCGAACGGAAGCTTCCCATATTGTTATCAGTTTGGGGTAATCATTTTTGTCTGGGATTGTTATATCCATACAACCTCTTGAGGAAAGGAAGGATTGGAACGTTCTCTAGAAACGCACTCTATTTCACCTTAGGAGCCACCACGACTCCCCATTCCAGCAACACCTCCACCACCTCTGCCAATGGCAAGCCAATCACATTGATCAGACATTTTTAGCTGTAACTATCCGTAGTCATTAACCTTGTCATTCGCTTGATGGGGAGTTGTGTGGGACTACCCAGTTTTCCCCTGGTGCTCCCCCCGGTGGGGATTCCGTGGGAATTTCGCCTGGCGCCCCGTGAATATACGAATTTTTAGCCCTGCTTCGGCACCACTACCCCCCAATCCACCAGCACCTCCAGCACACGCGCCAGGGGCAGGCCCACGACGTTGGAGTACGAACCCTTGATCTCGCGCACCAGAAAGCCCCCCACGCCCTGGATGGCATAGGCGCCGGCCTTGTCCATGGGCTCCTCGGTCGCCACATAGGCCTTTCGCACCGCAAGGGGGGTGGGCGTCATGGTCACATCCGTGCTCACGCTGAATTGCATACTCTCTTCTGCATTGGCGCCCTCTTTTCCGGCCTTGCATATGCACACACCGGTGACTACCTGGTGGGTGACAGGGGCCTCCTGGCCGCAGAGCAATTCCAGCATGGCAAGGGCGTCATCGGTATCTGCAGGTTTGCCCAGGATGTTGCCTGCCGCCACGACAACGGAATCCCCCCCTATGATATACGGAAGGGGCGTTTCGTCCTTGAGTTGGCGCGCTATATCGCCTGCCTTGGCGGTTGCGGCGCGCATGGCGTACTCTGCCGGATTCTCGCCAGGATATGGTGGGGGCTCCACAGGACTGGGGCGAACGGCAAAGGCCACACCAAGGGACCCCAGCAGCTCGCGACGCCGGGGCGACCCGGAGGCAAGCACAAGGGGGTGAACGGTTTTGAACACGACAACTCCTCCCCGACCCGGCAGCAAATGCATCTGGGCCGATTATTTTTTCACTCAATGCTTCAGGGCGCAACATTTTCATCAAAAACGGAATGTTGCAAGCCCCTGCCAAATACAAAAAATTTCACCGCCCCCCCTAAAGTCCTCCTGCGAATTACCGATAAGACAGACGAGAGGGAAAACTACCGTGACGATGAAGCCGTATTACCTACGCAACATGCTGCTGCAATACGACAGGCAGCTAGTAACAGCTCGCCGGCTGGCCCGCTACAATCGTTCCATGGGTCGGGGGGTGACAAGCGAGGATCCTGCGGCTCGTGAAGCGAAAAGGCATGCGTTGGTAGAACGCGTTGCCAGAGAAATCGTCGAGAATCTACTGATGTCGGGGAGCAACAGCCCCATCGTGGAGCAGATTCGCGAAGAATTGGAAAAGGCGTTCGATGCTTCACTGCTCTTTGAATACCCCATCGAGCAGCCCGATTTGCACATTTTCAAGCAAACGTCATCCGGTCCAAAGGAGGTAACATCCCAGGAGCGAATGCAGATTATGAACACTTTGTGGCAATTAACCCTTGATAAGGTCAACGAGACCATGTTGTAGTCTCTGACCTGAAGGGAAGTTGAGATTATGGAAATAAAGAATACCCTTACGGGCCTGAATCCTTACGAGCGTACAAAGCTCGACAAGGCCGAGGGCGACAAGGCAAGGCAAAAGCGCGATACCGGGGCGACACAAAGCTCCAAAGGCGACCACGTCGAATTTTCCGACGAGGCCAGCCTGCGCGCCGAGGCCTTCAAGGTAGCCAGCAATACGTCTGACGTACGTAGCGACAAGGTCGAGATGCTCAAGGCAAAGATCGCGGCGGGCGAGTACGAAGTCGACTCCCGCAAGATTGCCGAGAATCTCATCCGCGACGACTTGGACCTGAACAGCTGACACTGCGCTCTCGTTCTTTTTCCCGCCAGCCCTTTACGGATATGCTCCGTAACAGGGGGTGGCTTTTTTGCGTCCCCAGATCATCATCCTAAGTGCTACCCACTTGCGCCAAGGGCACCGGTATTTTCCGAAGGTCCCCCAGCCGCCCCGAGATTTGAGACACGGGGCGCGTTCTCTCCACGGCCCAAGGCTTATCATCAGATTCTGCAATTGCTCAAGCTATCTCATAATGAAGCATCTTAAAGGCCTTTCGCATGCTCGGGAGTATGTTTCCGATAATGCCCACCACCCCCCAGCGACGCAACTCCTGAGAAAAATAATATGTCGTGTCGACGTACCGGATATTTGCTGCCCACTGTTCCAACTCCCTGTCGTCATCGAGCGCCCATTTGAAACTGGCATTGGTCTTTTTCACAGTATCGTGCTTGTGGCTTCTTGCCACTCCCCAAGAGGAGCACGCATCGAAATGAACTGCACAGGAGTCAAAATTTTCAGCCATGGCCTGCACCAGCGGCTTTATCTGCGCTTTATCGAAATACATGAACACGCCCTCTGCTATGAGCATGAAATCCGCTTCTTGATGCCTTTCACGCAATAACTTCATCCATGCCGCATCAAACATGGAGTAGGGAAGAAAGGGATTGTGCTCCGATTCTGGCAGGACCTTACGTCGAAAATCCAGCACTTCAGGCAGGTCCAACTCGTAGTATATTCCCTTTCCCTTGAATGTCCGTAAAAAGCGTGTGTCCAGTCCAGCGCCGATGTGCACCACCACCGGATTATCCTTTTGGGCGACAAATCGTGTCACCGCTTGATCGAAATGCCTAATCCGGATAGACGTCCCAATCTGAGACATCTTCGACTCGTTATATTTTTCAAAATCATAATCTATGCTTTCGACCAGTTCACACGCTTTATGGTCGTTGATTATTCCATGCGCCCTTTTTGTTTCCAAGCTGCGCATGTACAGGGGAATAAAGAGGGTGTCCGAAACAGAGTCTGATATGTTGGCGCTCAACCTTTTTTCCATGACTGTCTCCAGATGTCGTTAATGAGAATAAAAATCATTTTCAACACGAGACAGGCTAAATGTACAGTCTAATTTTTCTATGCTTCCAGATTGATTCCATCATATTTTCTAATTGGTCGCTTTTTTCACCTGGGGGGAGAGTCATTCGAAACTTCGGGGCCTTGCGGCCCAATACCTTTCCAACTCCCTATTCTCCATTGTCTTGTCTTCGCTCTCCCACACAAAAAGCCCGTGAAGCCAAACGGCTCCACGGGCTGTATTCTCAAGCAGAGGTAGAAAACCGGGAACGAGCGCTTACTGCCCCATTTCCTGGTATTCTCCCTTCTTGATCTTTAGCGACGGTCGCCGCCGCGACCGCCACGGCCACCGCGGTCATTGCGGTCATTGCTGCGTCCGCCCCTGTTGTTGTCGCGGCGTCCACCGCCGGAACGAGGAGGCGTATCCTTGAACTCGATGCCCTGCTCCTCGGCCAGCACAGCGGCACGGGAAAGGCGCATCTTGCCATCAGGCAGCACTTCCAGGCACTTGACCTTCATGGTGTCGCCCAGGTTGGCCACGTCGGTGACCTTTTCCACACGCCCCAGATCCAGTTGGGAAATGTGCACCAGACCTTCGACGCCGGGCAGAATTTCCACCAACACGCCGATTTCAAGAATCTTCTTGACCGGGCCTTCGTAGATCTTGCCCACTTCAGGCTTCTGGTCATAGTAGAGCACACGCTCCTTGGCAGAGCGCATGGCTTCCTCGTTGGGCGCGAAGATTTCGATCTTGCCGGAATCTTCAATGTCGATGGAAGCGCCCGTCTCAGCGGTGATGGCCTTGATGTTCTTGCCACCCGGGCCAATGATGAC
This sequence comes from Desulfovibrio biadhensis, assembly GCF_055388615.1. NCBI lineage: Bacteria > Pseudomonadati > Thermodesulfobacteriota > Desulfovibrionia > Desulfovibrionales > Desulfovibrionaceae > Desulfovibrio > Desulfovibrio biadhensis. The sequence goes on along the minus strand of NZ_AP042477.1, from coordinate 1,942,289 downwards.
GCGTATGATGTCAGGGCTGACCGTGACCACTTCATATTTGGGAGCATGGTCAGGCAGTTTTGCACGGGGGGCGCCCAGCACTTCGTTCATCTTGCCCAGAATGTGCATACGTGCTTCACGGGCTTGCTCCAGCGCCTTGCGCATGATCTGCGGCGGAATACCGGCGATCTTGATGTCCATCTGGAATGCGGTCACGCCCTCTTCGGTGCCTGCAACCTTGAAGTCCATATCGCCCAGAGCGTCTTCTTCACCGATGATGTCGGTCAGCACGAAGTACTCGTCCTCTTCCTTGATAAGCCCCATGGCAATACCGGCCACAGGGGCGCTGATGGGCACACCGGCGTCCATGAGCGCCAGGCTGGCGCCGCAAACAGAGGCCATGGAGGACGAACCGTTGGACTCCATGACTTCCGCCACGATGCGCAAGGTATACGGGAAGGATTCCTGGGAAGGCAGCACCGGAGTAACGGCGCGCTCCGCCAGAGCACCGTGCCCAATCTCACGACGGGACACGCGCATCATTTTGATCTCGCCCACGCAATACGGGGGGAAGTTGTAGTGCAGCATGAAGCTCTTGCTCTCGTCACCAGCAAGCCCTTCGATGCGCTGCTCGTCGCGACCGCTCCCCAGGGTGCAGACAGCGAGAACCTTTGTTTCGCCGCGGGCAAAAAGCGCGGAACCATGCGTACGCGGCAGCAGGCTCACATCAATACCGATGGGGCGCACCGTGGTCATGTCACGACCATCCAGGCGAACACCCTCTTCCTTGATGCGCTTGCGGACCATTTCCTTTTCCATGGCGGAAAGGATCTCGCCGACCTTGCCGGCTTCAGCGGCAAACTCTTCCTTTTCGGCAATGGCCTGCTGCACTTCGACCTTCACGTCTTTTTTGGCCTGACGGCGCGCCATTTTTTCCTTGATGGACAGAGCCTTTTCCAGAGCCGGAGTGGCCAGCTCGGCCACGGCTTCCTGAAGCGCCTCGTTCTTGACCGGAGCCACAAACTCGACCTTGGGCTTGCCGGTCTTTTCACGCAGCTCTTCCTGCATGTCCAGAATGGGAACGATGGCCTTGTGGGCCCAGTCCATGGCTTCGGCCATGAGATCGTGGGGCAGGAAATTGGCGCTGCCTTCCACCATGACCACAGCCTCGCGAGAAGCGGCGAATACCATGTCCAGCTCGCTGGATTCGAGCATGGGCGCAGTGGGGTTGATTACGAATTTTTTGTCTATGTAGCCGATGCGCGCGCCTGCAATGGGGCCCTGGAACGGGATATCGGAGATGTGCAGGGCGGCAGAGGCGCCACTCACGGCAAGAACATCGGGGTTGATCTCGGCGTCCGAGGAGAGAACCGTTGCAATGATCTGAACCTCGTCACGGAATCCTTTGGGAAACAAAGGGCGGCAAGGGCGGTCGATCAGCCTGGCGCAGAGCGTCTCGCGCTCGCTGGGGCGGCCGATTTCACGGCGGAAGAAGCTGCCGGGCACGCGGCCGGCGGCATACATCTTTTCCACGTATTCAACGGTCAGGGGAAAGAAGTCCACGTCGCGCTCCATGGGGAGCGAAACGCAGGTCACCAGTACGACTGTGCCGCCGCACTGAACCCAAACAGCGCCGTCGGCCTGATTGGCCAGGCGGCCGGTCTCCATGGAAATTTCCATGTCGCCTACGGGTTGGGCGACCCGGGTAAAAGAAAATGCAGAATTCATAAGCGTTCCTTATGTAGTTTGCCCCCTGTCAGGCTCCTGGTCCCGCAATCTGGTACGCGTCCGACGCCATAAGTGGGTCGGCCGGGTTCCAGATTGCGCGAGAGAAAGCTTCCAGAGGGGGCGTCCAAAAGCAGTCGGGGCCGCCGCATGCGGCGGCCCCGATGTATAGGACGCGTGGTTGCCTACTTGCGCAGATTCAAGCGGCCCAGGATGTCCCTGTAGCGCTGAACATCTTTCTTTTTCAAGTAGTTAAGCAGTTTGCGACGCTGACCGACCAGCTTCAGCAACCCCGTCCTGGAGTGATAGTCCTTGGCGTGGCTTTTGAAGTGTTCGGTCAGGTACTGAATGCGCGAAGAAAGCAGCGCAATCTGCACCTCAGGCGAGCCAGTGTCGCCATCGTGCGTCTTGAAATCATCGATGATCTGAGCCTTTTCGTCCGGCGTCATGACCACAGCGGTATCCTCCTTGCCAATTAATGTCGTCTGTCAGGCCTTTTTGTCTTGATCCGCGGCGCTCGGCTTTGGCGTATTCGCGGCAATGACAAAAGGGCCGGTCCTTGACCAGACCCGCGGGCTACCAAAGTCCGCGGAGTATGGCCCACACCGGTTTGCCATCCGTAATGGCGGCTTCTGCCAGAGCAAGGGCTTTACCGCTTTGCTCCGTAAGCATGGCCCGTTCGCCAGGAGTAACAACCGTACCGGCAGCACCGGGCGCGCATTCGATGCGCGTTCCGTTCTTGACCATCTGGCTTTCCTTGGCGTCCAGGACAACCTTGCGCCAATGGGGCAAGGCCTCGGACAGGGGCATTACCCGCCCTGGCAGTTCGTCCGGCTCGTTCAGGATCGTGTCCAACTCCCAAGCCTGATCCAGACCGAACGGATGGCTATGCTCCCGAACCAATGCACTGAGCACCGCGCCACACCCCAACCGAATCCCCAGGCTGTGGACCAGGGACCGGATGTACGTGCCAGCGCCGCACTCTACGCGGAAGCTTACCCCGGGAAGGTCCATTTCGAGAACCTCAGACCGGGTTACAGTCAAGGGCTTGGTCTTGACTGGAGTCTCCTTACCTTCCCGCGAAAGCTTGTACAAGGGTTTTCCCTTGTGCTTCGCTGCGGAATATGGGGGAATCACCTGCGATGTCATCTTGGTCCAGTCCCGGACCACGGCCGCTACGTCATCGGCCTCGAGATGCTCCCAGGGCGCTTCAACCACTTCCTGACCTTCCATATCATAGGTCTCTGTGGTTATGCCCAATTGCAGGGTTCCGGAATATGTCTTGCCACCTTCGGTAAGGTAGCTGGCCAGTTTGGTGCCTTGTCCCAAAAGCACCAGCAGCACGCCGCTGGCCATGGGGTCCAGGGTGCCGGCATGGCCTATTTTCTTTTGCTTCAGCGATCGTTTGATCATCTCCAGGCAGCCTGCGGAAGTAGGCCCCTTGGGTTTGTTCAATACAAGCACGCCATGTTGTTGTTCAGGCATAGTATTCCTTAAAGGCAGGCCGGTTGCCGGGCCGGCCGGATTCGTCTCAAAGGGCCATCTCTTCCTGGATAGCTTTGATGAGTTGCTGCTTGGCGACTTCCATGGTCTCGGGCACCATGCCGCCAGCGGCGTTCTTGTGCCCGCCCCCGCCGAAACGTTTGGCCACCTTTTGCACATTGTCGGCGCCTTGGGAGCGCAGTGAAAACTTGATCAGGTTGTCACGTTCCTCGCGCATGGAAATGGCCACCCGAACGGTTCTGACTCGCCGCATGAATTCAACCAGCCCCTCGCAGTCCTCAGAGGTGGTGCCATGCCGCGCCAACAAATCCCGAGTTACCTGTACCACTATCACTTTTTCATCAACGTGCAACTCGGCGTCGCGCATGGCTTCGCTCCACAAGCGAATGCGCCCTATCTTCCATTGGTTCTGATACTTGGAGCTGAATTCGGCAATATTGAGCCCTCTGCGCATGATTTCGGCTGCAAGCTTCAGCGTTTCGGGCTTGGTGTTGCCATAGGAAAAGTTTCCGGTATCGGAGACAACGGCCAGGTAAATCGCCTCGCCAAGCCCCCCCGCCAAGGGGATGCCCAACTCTTTGGCGACCATGGCCACCATCTCGCCCACGGCAGCCATGTTGATGTCCACCCAGTTCACAGAGCCGAACATGGGGTTGCCGACATGGTGGTCCATGTTAATGATCGTTTTGGGATCAACGACCTTGAGCAACTCTTTTCCCATGCGGAAAGGATCGCCGCAGTCCAGCACAATGACCCGGCCGGGCGCAAAGTGCTGCACTTCCTCGATCTTCTGTTCTATGTTGGCAGGTGTATTCAGCCACGTGAAGTGGTCGGGCAGGCCGCTTGGGTTATACAGCATGTATTGCTTGCCCAGGCTCTGCAGAATCCAGCCCATGGCCACGGTGGAGCCCATGGCGTCTCCGTCAGGGCTTTCATGGCTGACCACCAGGAAGTCATCCTCGTTCACGAGGGTCTTTGCTATTTCCTGACACGGTCCAAACATGATTCACTCATCTTTGCGACAATACGACTCAAATCATTTCGATGTCGCTGTAAGTAAGCTCTTCCGGAGTAATGGCCTCGACCATGCATAGCGCCTTGTTCAAGGTGCTTTCTACCCGCTTGTAGTCGCTGCCGACCATGGCGGCGGCAAGCACAAGGCTGGTATGGCTTTCCTGATTCGCCACCTCGGCTACGCTGACGTTGAACTTGTTGCACAATTTGCGCTTCAGGCTCTGTGCAACGTTACGTTTCCCTTTCAGCGAATCATTGCCGTGCAGCGTGAATTCCATCGTAAGCACGCCGATATGCATGGCTAATCACCCTGCCCCTGCCACCGGGGCTGTGCCTCCGTCTAAAGGAGACATGGCGGCGTTGCCTTTGGCTCTCTGCTGTTCCGGCTTTTGTACTGAAGCAATATTACATTTTTTCAGCAAAATGCGCACGGAGAGCAGAACTTGCAAAGACAACGCAGCCTGGCGATTTATCGCCTTGAATCAAGGCCTTTCTCTGAAACAATTATACATTGTTCCAGTCATATACATAAAAACGTCGCATCCATTGCAAAGCAGGGTCGCTCTAATCGAGAGACCTGGCTTCCTGGACTTCGTCAAAGGCTTCAATAATGTCACCGACTTTGACGTCGTTGTAGTTCTCAAGGCCGATACCACATTCGTAGCCCTTGACCACTTCCTTGACGTCGTCCTTGAAGCGCCGCAACGAGGCGATCTTGCCTGTGTAGACAACAACACCTTCGCGCAGCAGGCGAACACCGGCATTGCGCAGGATCTTGCCATCAGTGGCGAAACAACCCGCAACAGTGCCGACCTTGGGAACGCTGAAGGTATCGCGAACTTCCGCCTGGCCAAGGTACACTTCCCTGGTCAACGGCGAAAGCATGCCGGACATGGCGTCCTTGATCTCGTTCACCAGCTTGTAGATGATGTCGTAGAAGCGGATATCCACATTCTCGCGCTCGGCAACATCCTTGACCTTCGCAGTGGGGCGCACGTTAAAGCCGATGATGATGGCTTCAGAAGCCGAGGCGAGCAGAATATCGCTCTCCGAAATGGCGCCGGTGCCGCCATGGATCAGATTGACCTTGACCTCGTCGGTGGACAGCTTGGTCAACGCGTCGTTGACGGCCTCCAGGGAGCCCTGCACGTCGGCCTTGACCACCAGGTTGAGGGTCTTGACCTCTGCATCGCCGGGGCGCTGGGAGAGGAAGGTCTCGAGAGTGACCTTGCTTTCCTTGGCCAGAGCCCGCTCGCGTTCTTTGAGCTGGCGGGATTCGGCGATGCGGCGCGCAACCTTTTCGTCCTCGACCACGGCGAATTCGTCACCTGCTTCAGGCACGCCTTCAAATCCCTGTACTTCTACAGGCATGGCCGGGCCGGCTTCCTTCACCTTTTTGCCCTGGTCGTTGAACATGGCGCGCACGCGCCCGTTGAACAGACCGCAGACAAAGTAATCGCCCTGCTTCAGCGTGCCTTCCTGAATCAGCACGGTGGCCACTGCGCCGCGTCCCTTGTCCAAACGGGCTTCCACAATACGGCCTCTGGCGGGCTTGTCGGGATTGGCTTGCAGCTCCATGACCTCGGCCTGCAGCAGGATCAACTCCAACAACTCGTCAATGCCGATGCGCTGCTTAGCAGACACGTTGGCGAATATGGTCTCACCGCCCCAATCTTCCGGAAGCAATCCGAGTTCGGAAAGCTCGCGGCGGGCGCGGTCAGGCTCTGCGCCTTCCTTGTCTATCTTGTTCACGGCCACCATGATGGGCACGCCGGCAGCCTTGGAGTGGTTCACGGCTTCACGGGTCTGGTCCATAACGCCGTCATCGGCGGCAACAACCAGAATAACGATGTCCGTGACCTGTGCGCCGCGGGCGCGCATGGCGGTAAACGCTTCGTGACCAGGCGTATCCAGAAAGACCACTTCGCCACGGGGCGTATTCACATGGTAGGCGCCTATGTGCTGGGTAATGCCGCCAGCTTCACCCAAGGTGACGTTGGACTGGCGGATGGCGTCCAGCAAGGAGGTTTTACCATGGTCAACGTGCCCCATGATGGTCACTACTGGAGGGCGCGGACGCAAATCTTCCGGCTTGTCGGCCTCCTGCGGCAGCAGGTAGCTTTCTTCGGAGAAACCGACCTTTTCCACTTCATAGCCAAATTCGGAAGCTACCAGGGTAGCCGTATCCATATCCAGCGACTGGTTGATGGTGGCCATCACGCCGAGGCCGAAAAGCACCTTGATAAGGGCCTGGGCCTTGATGCCCATCTGGTGGGCCAGATCCTGGAGCCGAATGGCTTCATCTATCTTGATTTTACGCTTGGACGCTTTGACCGGTTGCGTGGTTTGCTGATTTTCCTGAGCAAACTGCTGGAAATCATCCTGAAAGCCGCGGCGCCGCTTGTTCGGACGCGCTTTACCGCCGGTCTTGTCCTTGACGGTCATGCTCTTCTTTTTCTTCGCCTGCATATTGGCCTGGCGACGACCTTCCTCATCACCTCCCTGAGGAAACTCTACAACGCGCTTGTCCTTACGGCGCTTTTTGCGGCCGCGGCTGTCGGCATCATCCCCAGGGGCGCCGGGGGCGCCGGGAGCACCCGCTGCCGGAGCGCCGGGACGTCCGCCTGGAGCAGGACGACCACCAGGCGCAGGACGTCCGCCAGGTGCGGGACGACCGCCAGGTGCAGGACGACCGCCAGGTGCAGGACGACCGCCAGGTGCAGGCCGCTCGCTCTTTTTGGGGCGAGGGGCAGCCGGTTCCGTAGCCGGATCAGGCAATGAAATAATGCGCACTTGAGATTCAGTGGCCTGCGGCCCTTTCTTCTTGCGCTTTTTCTTATCCTTGCGCTCCCCTTCTTCAGCGGCGGTGGCGGCGTCGGCTTCGGGAGCCTTCTTTGCTGCAGGCTTGTCCTCTTTGGCCTGTTGCGCAGCCTCAGCCCCACCGTCTTCGGCGGCAGGCGCTGCCGCTTCAGAAGCCGCCTCATCCTGGGGCTCTTCTGCAGCGGGTGCGACGTCGGCCGCAGCAGGCGCCTCTTCAGAGACTTCTGCAGCGGGCTGGTCTGTGCTCTGGCCTGCGCTCTGGGCAGTAGCATCTTCTGCAACTGCATCAGAAGCGGCGACGGCATCCTGGGGCTCGGACTCCACCGTAGCGGCCTCTGGTTCAGCTTCCGGCTCTTCTGCAGCGGCGCCCGGCAGAGTTTCACCAGGCGCTGCAACTATGCGAGCAGTTGCCGGCTTCTCAGGTGCAGCGGCTGCGGGTTCTGCAGCGTGTTCGTCTTCCGGAGCGGCAGAGGATACCTCTTCAGGCTCTTCAGGAGCAGCGGGAGTTTCAGAAGCCGCAACGGCTTCCTCCTCTTCAAATTCTTCGGGAGCCTCAGGAGCAGCAGGAGCTTCTTCAACATGCTCAGCCGCAGCGAACTCTGGCGCATCAAACGCTTCATGCTCCTCGTCCTCTTCTACAACAGGCTCTTCGACTGCGGCGCTGTCAGGCTGCTTGGGCACGGACTTGCGGCGACGGCGCACGATCACGCCAGGCTGCACTTCCTTGCGCACCACTTCGGTCCTTGTCTTGGTGTTCTTGAACTTGGACCTGATCTCCTCGACCTCATCAGAATCCAAGATGCTCATATGGCTCTTGGCCTGAATGTCGAGCTCTCTCAAGGCCTGCAACAAATCCTTGTTGCTGACCCCCAGCTCCGCTGAAAGATCTTTGACTCGTATCTTTTCCGTCGTCATACTTTCACAACCCCTTTGCACTTCCGCCGCCAGCCTTGGTAGCGCGCGCCGCGTTCCTGACATTCCGCATTGTCGCAGATGTAAAAGCCCCTGCCCGGCAGTCTTTGCTCCGGGTCCAGCACTGGCCGCAAGGCGGCTTTGTCCTCTGCAGCACCCTGCCCGGGACGGGGGCAGACGTACCTGTTGAGGACGTCTTTAGTCATCCGCTGTCTGCAAATGACGCAAGAACGGATGGGGCCACGGCTCTCGGGCCGTTTGCATTCATTTCTGCTTTTATGCCTGCTCAGAGTTCTGCTCCGTTTCATTATCACTCTTATCAGCCTCGCCCTCGTCCGTGGCGGAGGCTTCCGGCTGTTCGTCCGCCGGCACATCTGCATCGGCCTTTTCTGCAGCCACCTCTTCAGGCGTGCTTGCATAGCCGAGGAAATTGATGGCCGAGCGCACATCGTTGATCCTGTTTTCAGTCAGGTTCAAATTCTCAGCCAAATATTCGTCACTTGCCTCAGCCACCTGCTGAATGTTTTCCAGACCGGCGGAAAGGAAGTAGTCAACCGAGATTTCGGCAACGCTCGCAAGCTGCTCGAGCTGTTCGCGCCCGGCGTTGAGTTCGCTGTACTTGGTCTCGGTGTAGATGTCGATTTTCCAGCCCAGAAGCTTGGAAGCAAGCTTCACGTTCTGCCCCTTGCGACCAATGGCCAGCGTCAGCTGATCATCAGGCACAACCACTTCCAGCAGGTTCTCGTCTTCATCAACGGTAATCCGCGAGATCATGGCCGGGGACAAGGCCTTGGCCGCATAAGTGGCGATATCCGGGCTCCAGACCACGATATCGATGCGTTCGCCGCGAAGCTCCTGCACGATGTTCTGGATACGGGAACCACGTACGCCCACACATGCGCCCACGGGATCAACGTCCCGGTCGCGGGACACTACAGCGACCTTGGCGCGGCTGCCCGGGTCGCGGGCAACGTCCATGATCGTGATGATGCCGTCGTCGACTTCAGGCACTTCGCGCTTGAACAGCGAAGCCATGTAGTCCGGGTGCGAACGCGAAACAATAACCTGTGGTCCGCGGCCTTCCTTGCGCACGTCGATAATCAGGGCCTGGATGCGATCTCCGCGCTTGAAGCGCTCCTTGGGGATCTGCTCCTCCTTGGGCAAGAGCGCTTCCGTGCGTCCAAGGTTGATGATCCAGCCCATGCGGTCACGGCGCTGAATGATACCGGAAACGATATCACCCTTGCGGTCCTTAAATTCTTCGTAAATGATTTCCTGCTCGGCATCGCGCATGCGCTGAATGATGACCTGCTTGGCAGACTGGGCCGCGATGCGCCCCAGGTCTTCCACATTCAGGCGGAAGCCTATTTCATCGTCGATCTGCACACCGGGGTCATGCTCGATAGCCTCTTCGAGGGTGATCTCGTTTGCCGGATTGAGGACTTCTTCGGTGACGATCTTGAACTGGTAGACTTCAATCTCTCCGGTTTCTTCGTTGAAATTGACTTCAACGTCGATCATATCGCCATATTTCCGGGATACAGACGAGCGCACAGCCTCTTCAAGGGTATCGACGAGCAAGTCGCGGTCAATGCCGCGGTCTTTGCTGATCTGGTCGATGGCCTTTTTCAGTTCCATGCTCATGGGGTGCTCCTTACGCTATCAAACATGACAGTGAAGCGATAAAATTCCGTTGCGGGGTTAACCGTGCCGCTTGCCTTTTTTGCGCTTCTTTTCTTTCTTGGGCTTGGCCGGCACTGGCACCTCCGGCGCGAGGCGTGTCTTCTTGACATCATCCCAGCTAAACGCCGCCTCAGCGCGCTCGCCATGCGGTCCATCGACCACATCAAGGGCGAAACCATCCTCCGTCACCTGCAACAATGCCCCTTTGAAGCTTTTGCGACCAGGGAAGGCTTCCAGCCTGGGCTCATACAAGGTCACTTCAACTTCCTGCCCCACATAGGCGCGCATTTGCTCCAACCTGAAAAATGGGCGCGACAAACCTGGGGAAGAAACTTCCAGAACATACGCACCGGGGACAATGTCCTCGACATCCAGAGCCAGGCCCACCTGACGCGAAACACGGGCGCACTGGGCGATGCTCACACCCTGGGCAACATCCTGCCCCGCATCCTGGTCCACATCCTCAAAAGCCGAATCGTCGAAAGCGTCGCCACTTTCGCCATCCGCCTTGCCAGCTTCCGGTTGGACAGGGGAGTCCTGCTCGGCGCTGGCTGCAAAGGCCTGGGGAGCTTCCACATAAATACGCAGAAGCGAGCGCTTGCCGCGAGAATACTCAAGGCCCCAGAGTTCAAGGCCTTGGGCTGCGACAAGAGGAGCGACTATGGCTTCAATCTCTGCCTGCAAGGGGTCCGTCATACGCGTCCGTCATTCCCAATCCCTGCCCATGCAGAGAAGCTGCGGTACTACAATATGTTCTGCCAAAAAAACGTTCAGCGTCATTCCTGTTCACTTTTCACACGTCTTTCGTACATCTTGCCAACATCAGGACAGGTCGTCTTTGCAGCGCCCCGCCCTTTGCATTACGCGTAAAAAAAGGGGGAGCCCCTCGAGCCCACCCCGTTGTTCGACACCACCACATGCTTGTGGGCACATAGCGCGTCGCAGGATGCAACACAAAATTCTGGAGCGGGCGACGGGGATCGAACCCGCGACACCAAGCTTGGGAAGCTTGTACTCTACCAGCTGAGCTACACCCGCAAACCAAGGAAGACACAATAGAGACGCCCTGAGGCCTTGTCAAGAGCCCCACCCCCTCCCAGGGCCTTCCTGAACAAATATTTTCCCCTTTTCGGGACATATTTTCCCGTATTGACCACGAAGCCTAAATTTCAATACAGTTCTACGCAACGTTAAGGAGATTTTCAGATGCCCCGCAGACCTTTCGATGACGACGCACATAAGCCTGATCCACGTTTCGGCTGGGCTTTAGAACGCACTGAACTGGCCAGAGAACGCAACATACTGGCAAAAGAACGCAATGCCCTGGCAAAGGACCGCGTGCATCTTGCCAATAAGCGCACGTTCCTGGCCTGGTGCCGCACCTGCCTCACAATCATGAGTTTCGGCTTCATCCTGGAAAAAGTGGTCATTTTCCTGCTGCAAGAACACCTTGAGCCAGAGATGTTGGTCAAGTTCAAATATTTGGGCATTGCGTCTTTCATCATTGGCCCTTGCCTGCTTATATTTGCTGGGTGGCGTTATCTTTCCCTGCAGCGCAGGCTTGGATTGCGCAAAACGGATTATTTCGTGATTCCTGAAGTTATTCTTTTCAGTCTGATACTAGGATTCGCCCTCTTTTATACATTCCTCTAAAGCACAGGAGTTTGCCATGGCCAGCCCCTCCGGTTCGGTTTCCATGTCCGCGGCCATAAAGCGGGGTTTGTTCATGGGGCTGGCTTGCTTGCCTGTCGGCTTTGTCGCAGGGGCCTGGCTTGCCTCCCACAACTTGAGCGCGGGGTGGACGGGCATGCTCTTTGCCGCGCCTGCTGGCTCTTTTCTGGCGGGGTTTCTCTTCTGGCTTGTTTTTCAATGGCGCACCCCAACCCCCGGCCAATGGCGCGGGCTGCTTGCCGGATTGACGGCAGGCGCAGCAGGGCATTGGTTTTGCTGGTATCTTTTGATTATTATTCAGAACCTGCGTTTTGTTTTTCTGGGGGAAGTAAGCTCACTCGGAGAGCCCCCCTTGACCCCCCTGCAGGGACTTTGGGGCGCTTGTGTCTTCACTTTTTTCAGCATCGTAATCATGGGTTGGGCCACCATTCCTGCAGGCGGCGCCATAGGTTTTTTCATGGGGCGCTTGCAACGGCGCAAAGCCTCCAGTTAGCTGCCCAAAAAACGCCTCTTTGCGACGGCTGTTTTTCAGCTTGCCGCCCTGCGTCGCCCGGGGTACGTTCCCCTGCCTTCCAGGCAATAATGGTGGAGCGAACATGTGCGATAACAGTGCGATTGATGTCAGCCGCGGCAAAGGGCTTATGACGGCAGTAGCCGGGGTTCTGATACTGAGCCCGGACACCCTTCTTGTGCGGCTGCTGGACCTGCCGCAATGGTCTTTACAATTCTACAGGGGCGTGGGCATGTGTCTGTGCATCACGTTGGGCATGGCCTTTATCTACAGGGGGCGCACACTCGCCGCCTTCCGCGCCATTGGCCGTCCCGGCCTGCTTACGGCAATGTGTTTCGCCATTGCCACACTGCTGTTTCTCAATGCCTTATATCTGACCACCGTGGCGAACACCTTAGCGATCATCAGCACGGCCCCAATCTTTGGAGCAGTGCTTTCGCGCATTTTTCTCAAGGAAAGCCTGCCGCTGCGCACCTGGCTGGCCGCAGTCGGCTGCACACTTTCCGTGGCGATCATCGTTGCCGGGGATTTGCTGCACCAGGACGCACAGCAGTTAGGAATGGCCCCCCTTTTGGGGGACGCGGCTGCACTGGCCCAGGCGGTTTTTCTGGCCATGTCCTTTGTGCTGGTCCGCAGTCGCAAAGAAGTGAACATGGCGCCCTGCATGGCCTTGAGCGGCTTCATCGTGGCCATGATAGCGCTTCCGCTGGCAGGGGGCGCTTTTGCCGTGCCTGTGGAAAAACTGCCCTACCTGCTCACCCTGATAATGATTGTACTGCCGGTGTCGTTTTTCTTTTTGATGCTTGCGCCCCGCTGGGTGCCGGCGCCTGAAGTGAACATGATAATGCTGCTGGAAATGGTCTTGGGACCGCTTGCGGTCTGGCTTATCGCAGGTGAAGCCGCCAGCATGAGTACGCTGGCAGGGGGCAGCCTGCTCTTTCTTATCCTGCTGGGGCACTCCTGGCTGGGGCTGCGCAAACAAAAGGCAAGCAAGGCTGCAGCCTGAAATGCTTGCCTGTGCTGCGGCGGCAAATTCCTGCAGCGGGCCGCTTCTCGGCAAGCTCTAACGGGAAGGGAGGGTGTCTGCCTCGTCCGGATTGACGCCCGCCATCATCAGACCGATGTTCTCCACCTTTTTCTGGTCGGTGACATCAAAGACGTCCATGAAGCGCCCTTCAAAAATCACGGCGATTCGGTCCGCCAACTGCAGCGCCTCGTTCAGGTCGCTGGTAATCAGCAGGATGCCGGAGCGCCCTCTTGTCCGTAACAGGTGGTTCCACACGGCTTCCGTAGCGGCGATATCCAACCCCTGAGTGGGTTGCTCCGCCACCACCAGGGCGGGCCTTCTGAAAAGCTCGCGGGAAATGACCATCTTTTGCAGATTGCCACCGGACAATTGCCAGGCCAGGCTTTCCACCTTGTTGGGGTGGATATCGTGCTTTTCCATGAGCATGGTCATGGTCTGCTCCGCGCGCTTGCGATTCAGCCAGGGGCCCTTGGAAAAACCCTTGCGAGTGGTCAGCAGCAGGTTGTCCACCAGGTCCATTTGTTCCGCCACGGCCAGGCCCAAGCGGTCTTCAGGCACATAGGAAAGAGATTTTTTCCACGACAGGGTGGCGAAAAACTTACGCCATGGCTTGCCCATGATGTGTATGGTGTCCTGCGGCGGCTTGTGCATGCCGCAAACCATCTCGACCAGGGTCTTTTGCCCGTTGCCGGCCACGCCGACCACGGCCATGATTTCCCCCATGTGCACGCGCAGATTCAGATCATGCAGCCCTTCAGCCGTGAGTTTGCGGATATCAAGCACAGTCTTGCCCGCTTTCACGGGCTTTTTGTTCACCTTGAGCAAGACTTCGCGTCCCACCATGCGACAGGCCAGGTCGGCCTTGGAGGTCACTGCTTCGCGGGGGATTTCCGCTTCCACGCGCCCCTTGCGGAGAATGGCGATTTCGTCCGCAATATGCAGCACTTCCTCCAGCTTGTGGCTGATAAAGACGATGGCCTTGCCCTGATCAGCCATGATGCGCATGGATTCGAACAAGCGTTCCGCTTCAAGTTCGGAAAGCACGCTGGTGGGTTCGTCGAAAATCAGCACCCTGCTCTGGCGATACAGCAGTTTGATGATCTCCACCTTCTGCCGTTCACCCATGGACAGCTTGGAGACAGGCAACCCAGGATCGATTTCCATACCGAAATCCCGGGCCAGGCTGCGCACCTTGTTTTTCATTGCCTTTTGCGAAGTGAAAAAGGAAGTTGTCTGCCCCAGAAAAACATTTTCCGCCACGGTCATGGAGTTCACAAGCATGAAGTGCTGGTAAACCATGCCTATGCCAGCGGCGATGGCGTCCTTGGAGGAATGAAAGAACTGCGGGCTGCCGTCGACTTCGATGTGACCGTCATCTGGGGCAAAGCGGCCTGCAAGCATGGACATCAGCGTGCTTTTGCCAGCGCCGTTCTCTCCCAGCAACGCCTTGATCTTGCCTGGCCGGATGTCCAGCGAAATATGATCGTTGGCAACGTTGGAGTCAAACCGTTTGGTGAGCTCCACAAGACGCACAATAGGGGGCGGTCCTGCCATATCGCCGCTCTGGCTGGTTGCATTTTCTTGCGCATGGAGGCGTGCTTCGCAGCGGGGGGACTCTTTCACCATGGTCTAGTCCTCGGGCTCGATATTCACGCCCAGGGCATCCGGGGCATTGGTGTCTGCGCCGCGAAAGCTGGACACGGCAAGGGCGATGATTGTCAGGGCATACGGCAGCATCAGCAGCAATGACGAAGGTAAATGCGTGCCCGCAGCCTGCAACCGAAGCTGAAAGGCCATGACGCCGCCGAACAGATAGGCGCCCAGCACAGCTCGTCCCGGCTTCCAAAACGCAAATATAACCAGGGCCACGGCGATCCACCCTCTGCCTCCGGAAAGTCCGTTGGACCAGAGATGGGTGTAGGCAAGGGAGAGGTACGCCCCGCCAAGGCCAATGAGGAATCCGCCCAGAAGCAGCGCAATCCAGCGCATCTTCACCGGGTTGAGCCCGGCGGAAAAACCTGCCGCGGGCATCTCACCCGCTGCGCGAATGGCCATGCCCAGGCTGGTGCGGCGCAGCAGCACCCACACCGCAACGGGCGCCAGAAAGGAAAGATAGACCAAGGCGTTGTGTTTGAAAAATATGGGACCGAGCACGGGGATGTCGGCGAGCACAGGCAAGGCCCAGGCATCAAACCCCGGCGCGGCCTGCCCGATGAAGGGTGTGCCGAAAAAACTGGTGAGGCCCACGCCTGCGATGGTCAGCGCCAGCCCCGAAACAACCTGATTGCCCAAAAACGTGATGCAGACAACGCCATGCACAGCTCCCATGGCGGCGCCGCAGAAGCCGCCGGCAACCAAAGCCAGCCAGGGCGACCCCGTTGTGTACGCCGTGAGGAAAGCCCCCAGGGCGGCAACGCTGAGCATGCCTTCCACACCCAGGTTGAGCACGCCCCCCTTTTCCGTGAGCATTTCACCCAGGGTGGCGAACAGCACGGGCGTGCCGGATTGTACCGTGGCGGCCAGCAGCGCGACAACGAATTCGAGGCTCATGCCATCTCCTTTGTCGTCGCTTTTTCACGGGGCAAACGGGTGCGTTCAAAACGGTAGGTGTAGAAAAACTGCCCCGCCAGAACGCTGAGCAAGATCACCCCTTCCATGACGGAGCCAAAGGCGGCCGGAATCTGCAACTCAAGTTGCAGGTTTTCCACACCGACCCGGAATGCGGCCAGCATGAAGGAGGTGATGGCAATGGCCAGGGGGTTCAGCCTGGCAAGCCAGGCAACGACAATGGCGGTGTATCCATAGCCGGCCATGATGGTGGGCTGCAAACGCCCCATGGTGGCAGAGGTTTCTATACAACCGGCCCACCCGGAATAGGCGCCGCTCATGAACATCACCAGGCAGACCAGAAAAGGGTACGGCAGCTTGGCATACGCTGCCACTCGCACGCCAGAGCCGCTGGCCTTGATCTCAAAACCGGTGCGCGTATAGCGCAACATGGCCCAGAGGAACAGGGCGGCGGCCACGGCGAAAGCCAGCCCCCAATGCTGCCGGGTGCCGGGGATGATGCCGATGATGGCGGCGTCCGCAAATTCCTTGCTCATGGGAAAACCAAAACTGCTCGGGTCTTTCCACACGCCGTAAATCAGGTAATCGAGGAGAAGAATAGCAATGTAGTTGAACATCAACGTGGAGATGATCTCATTCACGTTGAGCCAGATGCGCAGTACAGCAGGGATGAGCGCCCACAAAGCGCCTGCTACGCCTGCGGCAATAAACATGACGGGGAGCACGCTCCACCCCGGCAGCCAGGACATGTGCAGCGCGACAAAGGTCGCGCCTATGGCGCCGAGCGCAAACTGACCTTCTGCGCCGATGTTCCATATCTGCATGCGGAAGGCGACAGCCACCCCCAGCGAGCAGAGGAAAATGGGCACGCTTTTCAGCAGTGCATCCGACAGCGCCCAGCCCGCACCAAAAGAGCCCTGCCAGAGCACGGTCAGCCCGTGCAGGGGGTCCAGCCCCTCCATAGCGAGGAGCAGAGCGCACACCACCAGCGAAAAAGCCAGGGCGGCCGGTACCACGACCAGACCGCCCCAGCGCATGGCGTGTTCGCGTTTGCGTTGCCGCAGTCCGAACATCAGCCTATCTACGCTTTGTAATCCGGTTTTATTCGGTCGTTCCCACTACGTTATCCACGAACCAGGTCATGCCAAGCAATTCCTTGTCTGTGGGCTTCGCACCGTCTGCTACCACGACATTGCCGTTCTGGTCTTTGATGGGGCCCTGGAACACCATGTCATCGCCACCCTTGATGGCGGTGGCGGCCTTGTCGGCAATGGCGCGCACGTCTTCGGGCACCATATCACCGTAAGGAGCCAGGGTTACGACATTTTCAGCCATACCGGGCCAGATGGCCTCGGCTTTCCAGGTGCCTTCGGAAACTTCCTTGGCGAACTTTTCATACAGGGGCGCCCAGTTCCACATGGCAGAGGTCAGGTGCGCCTTGGGTGCAAACTGCGACATGTTGGAGTTGTATCCAACGGAGTAGACGCCGGCTTCCTGAGCAGCTTCCTGCGGGCCGGGGGAATCCTGATGCTGGGCAATAACGTCTGCGCCCATATCCAGGAGCGATTTGGCGGCGTCCTTTTCCAGGGCGGGGTCGTACCAGGTCTTGGTCCAGACCACATGCACCTTGGCGTCGGGATTGACCTTTTTCACGCCCAGGGCAAACGCGTTGATACCGCGGATAACCTCGGGAATGGGGAAAGCGGCCACGTAACCGAGAATGTTGCTTTTGGTCATTTTACCAGCAACCAGACCGGTGAGGTAGCGCGCCTGATAAATGCGGCCGAAGTAGTTGCCCATGTTTTCTGCGGTCTTGAAACCGGAGCAATGTTCAAAGGCGACGTCAGGGAACTGCTTGGCGACCTTGAGCATGGGGTCCATATAGCCGTAGCTGGTGGCAATGATCAGGTCGAACCCTTTGCGGGCCATGTTCAGCATGACACGTTCGGAGTCGGGGCCTTCCTGCACGCTCTCCACATAGGAGGTTGTTACGTAGGGCAGCTTGTCTATGGCCTGGCGGCCAAGATCATGCGCATAGGAATAGCCAGCGTCACCGACAGGCGAAACATAAACAAAGCCGACCTTGATGTCCTTGCCGGCTGCAGCAGGCAACGCTCCAGCTACAAGCAGAGCCAATGCCGACAAAGCAATCCAGAACGTTTTTTTCATGGCGCATTTCTCCCATGTGATGTTTGTGTTGTTCTCAAATAAACGCCTGAACGCTCATGACCTGCCGGGCATGGCGCTCTGATAGATCGGTTGCACGAATTGCGGCTCGGAGTCCCAGGGGAACAGAATCCATGTGTCCTGGCTGACCTCTGTGACAAAGGTATCCACCAGGGGGCGTCCTTCCGGCTTGGCGAACACTGTGGCGAAATGCGCCTCGGGCACCATTTCCCGTACAGCTCGGGCGGTCTTGCCCGTATCCACCAGATCGTCCACAAGCAGCCAGCCTTTGCCATTGGTGTTCACGGACTTCAGCACGTTCACGCTGCCAGTCTGCTTCACGTCGACATTACCGGAGGCGCTGTTCCAGTCATAACTGAGGACGCAAATGGTATCGATAAGCCGGACATCCAGCTCACGGGCAATGATGGCCGCAGGGATCAAGCCACCCCGCGTCACCGCGAGGATGCCTTCCCAGGGGCCTTTTTCCACCAGCCGCCAGGACAAAGCCTTGCAATCCCGGTGCAGCACGTCCCATGTAACCGGATACATTTTTTCATAACGGTTCGACCGTGAAATTTCTTGGGGCACCTTCAAAGACTCCTCATTAGTCAGCGCGCAATGGTCACTGTCGCATCATTCCTGCGGCTGCGGCGCTCAAGATTGAGTAATAGAAACTCAAACAGCTGCCAAGCGTAAAAGCAATTATTTGTTACGTTCCGTATTCCGTAAGCCGGGTCATGCTGCGCCTTCAGTCTTTGCCAGCGAGTCCGGCAAAAAGGCTCGGATGGCCCTGAAAAAAGGCCAGACTCTGGGCAAACGCCTCTTCGCTGTGGGGTTCGAATGTTGCACTGGGGCGCGCGCCCGACTGGGCAAGCAGGGCGAAAAAATGCCCGAAATCAATATCCCCTTTCCCCATACCCAAATGCTGATCCCCACTGCCATCGTTATCATGCAGATGCAGATGCCTTATCCAAGGGCCGAGGGCGGATATCCATGCGTCCAGATTTCCAAGCGCACCGCCATGGGAAAAGCTATGCCAGTGCCCTACATCAAAACAGACGCCGACGTTATCTTCGGCTGCAAATGCCTGCATCAGGGCCACAAGCGGTTCAGGCCCCGCCTCCCTGATATTTTCCAGAAACAACGGCGGGTGCTCCGGCCACCCTTTGATCAGGGCACCCCAGGTAGCCAGCGAACGCTCTACCCACTTCTCATGCTGCCCTTCCCATGCTTCCGCATGATACAGCGGATGCCCCACCATGTGGTCGGGGGCATACACCCTGGCCAGTTCAAAAGCGCTTTCCAGCCGCGCCTGTGATGCCTGGCGGATCAGCTCGTCACCGCTCCCCGGCGAAAGGTCCTGAAAGGGCAAATGCATTGCCAGGCGCGCACCGCTTTCACGCAACTGTGCGGCCAGGGCCTCATGCCAGGTGCGCGGCAAATGCTGCAGGGAAAATGCGTCCATGCCCAGTTCCAGCCCAAAGCTCTGCCCGCCTTGCTGTAAAGCACCACCACGGTATTTTTGAAACAGCTCCAGGTAGCGCGCATCACCATGGATGTAACGCAGGGGTAAATTTACATAAAACATGATTCGGCTCCAAGGCGTTGCACTGTGGCAAAACACGAACGCCCTTTGGTGCGTGCGTCAGGTGTTCGCGCTGTTCAGGAAGTCTGGATGGACCCTGCCGGATAGGTCTTGCTGTACACCACTTCGCCGTCTTCTGCGATGACTTGCAGCCGCAGGGCGTACACATCGTTTATGACCAACCCGCGTGGCAAGGAAAAAACGGATGAAAAGGTGCGGAAACGCTGGATGTGAAAACTCATCTCATCTATGGGGAACTTCAGCTCAAGCAGATGCCCGTCCCTGCTGATGAGCGAGGCTTCAATATACCCAGTGAGGTTTTCGTCCCCCTTGTCCAGATTTTTCAGGACAAAGCGCAGACGATAGCCACCCTCGTCCAGTGTTTCCAGGGCGACATCTTCCAGGGTTGCCCCTTTGCCTTCCACACTCTTGAAAATGTCCTTCAAGTCCACAACATCGGAAAGTTCCGAGGCAGGCTGCGGCGTAGCGGCCGAGGCAATGAGCATCTGCAACTCTTCAGGGTCATGCAGTTCCAGGATGCGCTCCATATTCTCGAGGCTTGTGAGCTTTACCTCCTGCTGCTGCACCCTGTGTTGAAGCTGCTGCACCTCTCCCGTCAGTTCGATATTGTCGTGCCAGAAGGTCCAGGAAAAATACAAACCGCCTACGGAGACCACCGCAAGCAGAAAAAATACAAACAGGATAACGCGAAACCAATTCGGATGGATGCGGAAACGCTTGACCTGGAGGTCGTCCCGCATCAGCAGGACGCTGAATTTCTCCCCCATTTTAGAGGGCGCTCCAGTTCTCGCTCACGATCTTCCAGGTCTCGCCCTGTGGCTCGAGATAGAGCGTTTTCACGCCCCTGTCGCTGAACCCTTTGGCTTGATATTCCTGAATGAAGCTGATCTTCACGCCATCGGCGTGGAGCGAGACTTCCATGTCGTCAATGCCCACCAAGAGCGGTATCTTTTCCCGCCACAGGTCGACCTTGTGTTCTCTGATGGAGCGCAGCCCGTGACGGCCGCCCTGCTCCGCATTCTTGGCATAGAACGACATGTAGGTGTCGAGGTCGGCAGTCTCCCACGCAGAGCGCCAGGAGTCTATGAAGCTCAGGGCGTCGTTGCTGACCTTTTGCACATAGAGGTCTTCAAGCCCGAGGGGAACATTATCCCACTCTTCGCCCACGATGCGCAGTTGCCCCTTGTCGTCCTTCATCCAGTACAGGCGTTTCACACCTTCGCTGATGAGTGAGGGGGAGCGGTAGAACTGGCCGAAATATGTCACCCAGTAGTCCGGACCGGGGAGCACGCGAACATCGGAAACCATAACCTGAATCCAATCCAGGTTTCGGAAAAGATTCTCCTTGTGATCGCGAAAAGCGCTGAAGGGACGGCCGCGGCCTGCAGCAAAACGGCTACTGTCGTAGAAGTCGAAGAAGTCCTCTTCCTTGCCCTGCCAGGCCTGGGCCCAGGAGTTGACCTGGTCAACCAGTTCGTCAGGAACCTTGGAAGCAAGCTGTTCCCTGCGCCATTCCACATCACCGGCAATGACCACAGGCGTGCCGCGCGTCAGCTTAGTATCCAGGGCATGCACATCCTGGGTCGCCAGGGCCATGCAGCCCTTGGTTTCCCGACGCGTAAGCGCGTGGCCGCGACCATGAATCCAGATGCCCGAGCCGGTCTTCTGCTTCAGCCGGTCCACAGGATTGGGATAATCCAAGGTGAAGGCAAGGTCACCGTAGAGTTGAAAATCCAACCCGCCGTCCAGCCGGTTTTGCACAAAGTAGATGCCCTCCGGCGTCTTCAAGTCGCCTTCGCGCTGCTTGTCGCCGGGTTTTTCACCGGTGGAGCAAAAAAAGCTGGCCGTGGCGGAAAGAGGGCTGCGTTGCTCCATGATATAGAGCTGCTGCTTTTTCTTATCTATGGCCAGGAAAAGGGAAGGCACTGCGGGATGGCTGCCCAGCTCCACACGCCATTTGTCAATATCGACGGCGTTGCCGGCTTGCCCTGCGTCCGCGCACCAGCCTGGAACGGCGTACAACAAGAGGGGAAGCATCATGACCACGACAGTCAGCGCAAGGGCGCGCCTGGTTGTAGCAGCCCTTGAGGCGTCACTGTGGGTCAGACTGTAAAGCGCTCTATGCGTCATAACTTTTTGCGATCCGCGGTATTGCTGCGCGATGTCACCGCGCTTGGGATGAGTTGGGGTCTAGCATAATGCCCAGACCCTTGCAATGCACGCCGTCACACACGTCTCAGGCTGTGTGGGGCGAACAGCCCTCTCACCGAATAAGGCCTTGCCAAGCTGATTCAGACCTTATTTGTCTTCTTTGCGTAAAGCTATAGAAAATGTCCAGAAAAAACACCCTTCTGAACAGAAAATCTAAGCACCCTTGCCGGCTGCGGCAAGCAGGCTGCTACGCGTAAAAATCGACTCCAGTTTGTAGCCTCGCGCCGCCAGGCTTTCCGTGCCGCCTTCTTCGCGGTCCAGCACGCACAGCACGCAGGCAACCTTCAGGCCCGCCGCCTCGATGCGGTCGATGACCTTGACCAGGGTGCCCCCGGTGGTGACGACATCTTCCAGAAGCGCCACCTGGCTGCCGGGTGCAAAGTTGGCCAGCCCTTCGCAATATTGCTTTGTGCCGTATCCCTTGGCTTCTTTGCGCACAATGATGGCAGGCAGCGGCTTTTTTGTTTCCGTAGAAAGCACGGAAACCGAAGCGACCAGGGGATCCGCCCCCATTGTCATGCCTGCCACGCCGTCGACATCGCGATTTTCGAGCATGTGCAGGAACAACTGGCCGATAAGACGCCCCCCTTGGGGGTTCAGCGCGGTCTGGCGGCAGTCGAAGTAATAGTCGCTGCGTTTGCCGGAAGCCAGGGTGAAGTCGCCTTCCTTGTAGCTGAGCTTCACCAGCAGGCGAGCCAGGCTGGCCTTGCGCTCCGCGATCTCAGCGGCGCCGTCTGCACCTGTGGGCCCGTGTCCAAAGACGCGGGTGAAAATAAGGTCTTCAAAGCGCATATAATAGGACGGGTCCAGCAACTCGTCCAACTTGCCCTCTGGCAGCTTGGAGGTGATGTCCTTGTCCGCGCGCACAAGCTCAGGAAAGGACTGTTTCTCATCCCAGCTCTGCATGGCGCGGCGCTGCACCATCTCGTAGGCTTCCTGACGGGCCATGCCGTTTTCCACCAGGGCCAGCAGCACGCGCTGCGAAAGGTAGAGCCCGTGGGATAAGTCTATATTGCGCTGCATGTTTTCCGGCAGTATGCGCAATTTTTCCAACACACCGGCCAGACGGTTCAAGATGTAATCCATCAGTTCCGTGGAGTCAGGGAATATAACGCGCTCCACAGATGAGTGGCTGATATCGCGTTCATGCCAGAGCGCCATGTTCTCCATGGAAGCCAGACAATTGGAGCGAACAACCCTGGAAAGACCCGTAAGATTTTCTGCAGAAATGGGATTCTTTTTGTGCGGCATGGCTGAAGAACCCTTCTGCCCTTTGGCGAAGCCTTCTTCAACCTCCAACACTTCTGTACGTTGCAGGTGGCGAAGCTCCACGCAGAGGCGCTCCACCCCGCCCGCCGTCAAGGCAAGAGCGGTCATGAACGCGGCATGCCGGTCACGCTGGATGATCTGTGTGGAAATGGGATCGACCTTCAGCCCGAGCCTGTTGCAGGTCAGCGTCTCCAGCTTTGGCTCCAGATGGGCGTAAGTGCCTACCGCCCCGGAAATCTTGCCTACGCGCACGCCTTCGAGGGCTATCTTGAACCGCTCGTAATGGCGTTGCATCTCGGCATGGAAGCCGGCCATCTTCAGACCGAAGCTGGTGGGTTCCGCATGGATGCCGTGGGTGCGCCCCATCACCAGGGTGGAGCGGTGGCGTTCCGCTAGGTCGGCCAGTGCGGCAAGCACCCGTTCAAAACCCTGCGCCACAATATT
Organism: Desulfovibrio biadhensis; assembly: GCF_055388615.1. Classification (NCBI taxonomy): domain Bacteria; kingdom Pseudomonadati; phylum Thermodesulfobacteriota; class Desulfovibrionia; order Desulfovibrionales; family Desulfovibrionaceae; genus Desulfovibrio; species Desulfovibrio biadhensis. The sequence goes on along the minus strand of NZ_AP042477.1, from coordinate 1,919,177 downwards.
TCCTGCACGGGTAAGCAGCAGGCCGTTGGCCGTGTCCACAATGTCAGAGGACGTGCACCCCAGGTGAATCCAGCGCGCGGCAGGCCCCACCTTCTCTTCAACCGCCGTCAAAAAGGCGATGACATCGTGGCGGGTCTTTTCCTCTATTTCAAGGATACGCTCCAGCTCAAAATCCGCCTTGTCGCGAATCTCCTGCATGGCGTCTTCCGGGATAACGCCCATCTCGGTCCAGGCTTCGCAAACGGCCATTTCCACCTCAAGCCAGGCGCGGAACTTGTTTTCCAAAGACCAGAGTTCCAGCATCTGGGGGCGCGCATAACGCTCGATCATCGCAGACTCCTTGCTGTATCCTTGCCGTATATCCTGCTATCGGAAAAGGAATCAAAAAAAAGGCAACCATTGAGGTTGCCTGGAAAAATACAAGCCGGGTTCACGGGCACAACGACATCAGGATGCGGCAGTGCCGGCAGAGGTGCTCTTGCTGCCAGAATCCTTGGAAGCGCTCTTGCTCTCGCCACCAGACGCACAGGAACTGGAGGACTCGCTCTTGGCGGGCGCGGCCTTGGATTCACCGGCAGCACTGCTGTCAGCGCTCTTGCCATTGCCATTGTCGGCGCCCTTGGCAGTGTCGCCATTGCCGTTGGCGTTGCTTGAGCAACTGCTGCCATTACGGGCGTAGTCGGTCACATACCAGCCAGAGCCCTTGAGAATAAATGCGGTGTTGGAGATCAGCCGGTGGCTCTTGCCGTTGCATTTTGGGCATGGCACATCGCGATCTTCGAAATCCTTCTGCCACTCTTCGAAAACATTTTCGCAATCGTCGCAGCGATACTCGTAGATAGGCATTATCGCTCCTCCCTAAATAACCTGAAAGAGTATGGATACGGCCAGGCGTGGCTGGATGCGCCTTCGCGTGGTCGGTGTATTACGCATGCACGCCGGCAGTCGGCCCATGGCGTTCATGTTGGCAACTTCAAAACATGCGTCATTTAATTACCTGAGGGGCCTTGTCAAGCCCGCACAGACGCATTCTTGAAACGCTTTTGTCAATTCGCACGCAGGCATTCGCCCAACCGGAGCCGAACTCCGGAACGGCAAAACACGCACCCCTGCAATGAGGAACAGGCCACAGCAGCCAGACGGCTGCCAATGAACAGGGAAAAGCCGATCTCTTCCGGCGTTACGCCGAAAGAACCCGGCAGAGCGATCCTTTAAGGACCGCCCAGCCTGGAAGTGTTCTCGATTCTCGTGGCTATCCGTAATGGCTGGCATATCGCCATCGCCATCATGGGACAGGGTGCGGCGCTGGAATGTTCAGGCCAGGGCGCGCCCCGGCGCTGCAACAATGCGGCTAGCTGCGGGCCTGGGCCTTGGCCTCGCGCACACGAGCCTTCAGGCTCTTTTTGCGGCGATGACGCTTGCGGTCCAGTTCTTTCTTACGCTCATGCTTCTTGTGGCTACCCATGAAAAAACTCCTTTAGTGGAATCAAAACATTCCTCATATATGACAAAAAATGGCGTTGTCCAGCTTTTTTTCCGTCCATAATTCCCGCCAGTTGGACACTTTTTGTCTGTTTCAACCAATTTAATGTGATTAAAAAATGACGCTCGTCACTTAGAAAGAACGCTAGAAAGGCGCTCCAGCGCCGCAACATCCTTCTGGAAGTGGAGAAGTGAAGGAGAAACCCGGTCAGAGCTTCCCCTTCCTCATTAACTGCAGTGAATCAGCTTGCCGGGATGCGCTCCTGGGCCTCCGTCAGCAAAAATTCTCCGGACTCGATCATCTTCTTGAGCTCGTCGGCGACTTCCAGGGATCTGGTGTAGCTCGTCAGCGGCACGGTGCCTACTTTCTTGCCCATAACGTCTATTTCGCCGCTTTTCAGCTCTTCCATGGTTACGTGCCCCAAAACGCGGGGCAGCCCCTGCGGATAATCGTGCCCATAATCTTTGACCGGCATGCGTATATCCGCATCGCTGACACCCGTAAACCAGGCGATTTCCTCATCCAGAATGGGAATGGGAATGCCCACCCCCACATGCAGGGAGCAGCCATAGCCCACAATGCTGGCGCCACGCAGGAAACGCGGCTTCATGCCCTTCATGTCGCCACGCACCATCAGGGTGCCGGCAGGACTTTCCGGCAGACCGCGTTCGGTACGTTTGGGCGAAGCCACATGCTGCGTGCCTGCGCCCAGAACCCAGCCCACACCGCCGCCAAGAAATATCTTGGTGCCCAGGCCTATGGTGCGGAACATCGGATCATTAAATAGGGGCGACAGCTGCCCTGCCGTGGCAAAATTGGCGTTGCGCGCGTTGGGCTTGAGCGGCCCCATGTATGTGTAGATGATTCTGCTGGTGAGGTTCACGGCGCAATTGTAGTTCTGATAGCAGTTGCGGGGATTCAGCAACTGGGCATAGGGCAATTGCGCCAGACTTACGTCGCGCACCAGCTCCTTGCGAGGATAGCAATCCGTGCCATAGGCCTTGGCGCGCATGTGCACCGGCTTGCCGCTGACCAGATCTTCGATGACATGGCCGCCACCGTATTTGAACTGCCCGGGATAGACCTTGTTCAGGGGGTCGTCCTCACTGGGCTCCGTGCAGCCGAGGTAGGCGTCCACAGCGGCCAGGCCGCCATGGGCCGGCACACCGTTCATCCATATCTGGCTGACCTTCATGGAAGGTGGCTGCTGCCCGATGTTGAAGAGCATGCCCGAAGAACACATGGGGGAAAACGTACCCGTGGTGACGACGTCCACTTCCCTGGCTGCACGTTCCTTGCCCATTTCGCGCACCGCCTTGGTCATTTCCTCGGCGTTGAGCACGACGGCCTTGCCCTGCTTGATACGCTTATTGATGTCCGCGATGGTCCTCTGGACCCTGGTATTGCTCACGACACGTCTCCTGCCAGCAGTTCTGGTCTTTCGGATTTTGTCAGGTGGGATGCCCTTTCAGGCAACCAGCAAGGGCACCACTTCTACGCCATTTGCCAGGGCAAGACAACTTGCCGTGAACAAGCAACACAGGCAGCTGCCCTTTTACTGCATCTTCCGCTGTTTCCAGATCATGTATAGTTGATAATATTAAGAAACAGGGCGCCAGCAACACCCAACGCCGCATAACCATGGGGCTGGTCCGCATGAAAACGCAAGGGGGCGCCTGTCGGTACTTCCTGCCATGCACCGTCGTGTAATACCGCCACACGCCCTCTCTGGACGACCACATGCTCAATGACGCCAACATGGTGGGCATCAGATTGCTGCTGGTGGCGCCTTGCGAGTTCGACCTCAAAAACTTCCATCCGTGTCTGTTCATTATAAGGAAAGAGCACCCGCACCTGCATGTTCGGATCATCAGGAAAAATTTCTTCTCCTGCCAAAGGAACAGCCTCCACGGCAAAGAAGGCGGAGAAGGATGTTTGCAGGCCACTTGCGATTTTCCACAACAGGGCGATGGTCGGTGTTGATTCCATACGCTCGATCTGCCCCAACATGGCTTTGGAAACTCCCGTCGCCCTGGCCACGGCGTCCAGACTCATGCCGCGATGCATGCGAAACGTCTTCAAACGGGTTGCAATGGTTTTTCTGAACTCTTCAGCCCGCATCCTACCCTGCCTTGTAAAGATACTCTTGTGCGTTTTAACGCACAATGCTACACGCCATCAAACACTGCGTGCGTTATGACGCACAAAAACCAGATAGCACGACACCAGAACACGAGCAATGCCACCGCTCCTGGTCGTAAACGTGCAACAGGGAGTAAAGCATGACAATAGCACTCAATAGCAGCGCGCAACGCGTGCAGGACTATCTTTCGGCAACGGGGGGCGCATACAAGGTTCAGGAACTGCCAGGCTCCACCCGCACAGCGCAAGACGCAGCAGACAGCGTAGGCTGCAGTGTCGCACAAATTGCAAAGTCGCTCATCTTCAAGGAAAAAGGCGCTGACCGGCTGATGTTGATAATTGCGTCAGGCGTAAATCGGGTCGATCTGAACAAGATCAAGGCAGCGACAGGCATCTCCCTGGAGAAAGCCAAAGGCGCAATGGTCAAGGAGAAAACAGGGTTCGCCATCGGCGGCGTTCCACCAGTAGGGCACACCACCCCCATTGAGACCGTGCTCGACAGAGACTTGCAGCAGTATCAGACCATCTGGGCGGCTGCGGGCACACCCCACGCGGTGTTTCAACTGACACCGCAGGATCTGGCGCAGCTGACGGGGGGCGCCTGGATCGAGCTTGCTGAAGATATGTGATTTTAGGGACTAAGAGCAGATCTGCAACATCCGGCACGCAGGACGCACCACAGCCCCTCCCTCGCCACAAGCAAGGGCTACAAAGCGACCATGGAAACCTTATATACGCCAGACAGGAAACGCGCCCAGGGCCCGGACGGGCCACGCGCGTGGCACAAAACTAGCGGGGGCGGAAGGTGATGCGCCCGCGGTTCAGATCGTAGGGGCTGAGTTCGATATTGACGGTGTCGCCAGGCATCACACGGATACGATACTTGCGCATCTTGCCGGAGATGTGAGCCAGAACTTCATGATCATTCTCGAGAACTACGCGGAACATCGCATTGGGAAGGGCCTCTTCCACAGTGCCGGTAACTTGGATTCCTTCTTCTTTAGCCAAAACAACCTCCTGGTTTGTGATACGAAAGGGGAGCCGGCCAGTCTGCCACGCCGCGCTCCGGCGGCTTGCTCCCCCCTTGCGCCATAAAATGCGGCGCGGTGCTCCTGTGTCGGCCTTTGCATCAAGAAATGTCTGACATTGCCTGCCAAGTCATTTCAAACGCGGCCGTAACAATGAACAGTTAGTTGTGAAATGCTGTTTTGTCAAGCAGCCAGCCGGGGCAAAAACCACCCCGGCCAGCTGTGAAAAGGCAAATCATCACAAAAAAGCTGCTACATATCCAGATCGTAGCTATCCACAAAGGCTTCGATGCGTTTGTGGGATTCGGCCAGCCGATTGCGCAGGCTCTCGGCGTAGGCTTTCATATCACTAATGGGGCGCTCTGCCACACCGCTGTCCATGGCGGCCTGGGCCACTGCCGGCGCCTCCCATTCCAGCACGCGCAGATCCAGCGCCTTGGGAATGATGTAGTCGATGCCGAACTCCAGCTTGTCCACACCATAGGCCTGGCACACGCTGTCCGGCACGGGCTCCTTGGCCAGGGCGGCCAGAGAATTGGCGGCGGCCACCTTCATTTCCTCGTTGATCTTGCGCGAGCCAACATCCAAAGCACCGCGGAAGATGTAGGGGAATCCCAGTACGTTGTTGACCTGGTTGGGGTAATCGGAGCGGCCCGTGGCCATGATGCAGTCGGGGCGCGCTTCTTTGGCGTCGTCGTAGGTGATTTCCGGGTCCGGATTTGCGCAGGCAAAGATGATGGGGTCCTTGCCCATGGAGGCGACCATATCCTTGGACATGATGCCGCCCCTGGAAAGTCCAAGAAAGCAATCCGCCCCCTTGATGACTTCCGCCAGGGGACCGTAGTACTTGTCCTGGGCGAAATACATCTTGTGTTCGTTCAAATCGGTGCGCCCTTTGTGCAGCAATCCTTTGGAATCGAACATGAAAATCTTGTCGCGGGCAACGCCCAGGGCCTCGTAGAACTTGCTGCAGGAAATGGCGCTGGCGCCTGCGCCGGAAACAACCACCTTGATGTCGCCGATGCTCTTGCCTGCGATTTCCACGCAGTTCAGAATACCTGCGCCAGAGATGATGGCCGTGCCGTGCTGGTCATCATGGAACACGGGAATCTGCATGGCTTCGATGAGCTCGCGTTCAACCTTGAAGCACTCCGGCGCCTTGATGTCTTCCAGGTTGATGCCGCCGAAAGTGGGCTCCATGGCCTTGACGATGGAGATGAACTTATCGGGGTCCTTTTCCGCCAGGTTGATATCAAAGACATCAATGTCAGCGAAAATTTTGAACAGAACACCCTTGCCTTCCATGACCGGCTTGGCGGCCAGGGGACCGATGTCGCCCAGGCCCAGCACTGCTGTGCCGTCGGTGACAACGCCCACCAGGTTTGCTCTGCCGGTGTACTTGCTTGCTTCGAGTTCGTCTGCCGCGATGGCCCTGCAGGCTTCTGCCACGCCTGGGGAATAGGCCATTGAAAGATGTTTTTGGGTTTTGCAGGGTTTGACGGGGATAACCTCGGTCTTGCCCGGTCTGCCATCGGAATGATAGCGAAGGGCTTCCTCTTTGGTAAACAGGGCCATGTGCTTCCTCCTCTGGATTGATCTGGAAATCAATCCATAGAGGTATCCGGTAAGAAAAGCAATAAGCTTGAAAAGAAATCGTTTTATTCGACAAATGGATGAAAAACTTCCTGTTCAGGGGCGCTCATGAGCATGTTGTTCCTCAATCTAACACGCTTTGGTGATCTGTTGCAGACCCAGCCTGCCATTTCCGCCTGCGCGGCAAAGGGCGACAAAGCAGGCCTGTTGTGTCTGGACAACTTTGCCCCGGCCGCTCAACTACTGCGAGATTTGGACTACATACGCCCCATTAAAGGTGGCGCCCTCCTCGCTGCCTTGGATACGGACTGGCGCAAGGCTTTGGATATCGGCCTCGCCATTGGCCGCGATGTGGCCAGGGATTTCGCTCCAGACACGGTTGCCAACCTGACAGCCATGATTTCTGCAGAACTCATGGCCAGGCAAACTGTGCTGGCCTGCGCCAACGTGCACAAGAAAACGCCTGATCTTGTCGGTTTCGGCCTGGACACCCACGGTTTCGGCTACTGCTCCGGCCTCTGGGCCGCGTTTCTGCAAGCGGCCACCGGCAAACGAGGGTGCAGCCCTTTCAATCTCGTGGACATCTTTTGCAAGGCTGCAGGGCATGACGCCGGCCCCTGGCGCAATGAGCCTCTCCCACCGGACGAGGGCGCTTTTGCCGCAGCCAAGGCCCTGCTGGGCGAGCCGCCCGAGGATTGTAGCGGATTCATAGCGCTGCAGCTTGGCGCCAGCGAAGAACGCAGACGCTGGCCCGTTGAGCGTTTTGTCACACTAGGGGCGCTTTTACGCAACGAACTCGGCCTTATGCCCGTCCTTGTGGGCAGCAAGGGGGAAGTCCACCTTGCCGCACGCTATCTTGAAGCCGGCGGCCCAGCCGTGGACTGCATCGGCAAGACCGGCCTCCCAGAACTTGCAGCGGTGCTGTCCTTGTGCAAAGGGCTCGTGAGCAATGACACGGGCACCATGCACCTGGCCGCCGGGCTGGGGCGCCCTGTCGTGGCCATATTCCTTGCCACTGCGCAGCCCTGGGATACCGGCCCATATCAGGAGGGCGACGTCTCCCTGGAACCGGACCTGCCCTGCCATCCCTGCGAATTCGGCCAACCGTGCCCGAACAGCGAGGCATGCCGGCAAACCATTCCCCCTGCGACCGTGCTCGCACTCACCCGTTACAGACTTGGCCTGACGAAAGCCCCCTCCCTGCAGGACATGCCTGGCGCGCGTGTCTGGCAAAGTCTTCGAGAAACCGACGGCCTGGGCTTCATGGATTTGCATTGCCTGTCCGACCATGAAACGACCGACCGCGTACAATGGGTGCGGCTGCAACGCCACATCTACCGTCATTTTCTTGAGCAGCAGGCAGTGCCCGCCGGCGATACGCCCCCTTCTCTTTCCGCCACGCCCCTGGCGGAAGCCCAGCGCACCCTTTCCGCCTGTGCGCAATTGCTTTTGCTCATGCGCCAGCAGGGAGTGCTTTTGCAGCAAGCCCCCCGCGAAGCGCTGAAGCACAAGTTTATCGCCACATGGCAACGCCTGCAGGCGCAACTCGGCCAGAGCCCCCTGTTCAATGTTTTGTCCTACCTCTTTGCCGTGGAGTCACAGGAAGCAGGGCGCGACATGCAAAACGTATTGCGCTTCATCGAGCGCTATCAAAGTCTTATCGAGCAATGGCAACGCTTGCTCAACGCCTGACACCTTTTCTGCCCCCCCTTTGGCTCACCCTTTGGCACGCTTATTGTATCACTGCTTGCACAATCATTTTGTATGGAAAAAATTGCCTGCAACAATACAATGCCAAGGGAGAATGTATCATGATCGTAGTCGACGGTGTGAAAAGTGGACTGCAAGTCAACAATTTCGGGAACCTGGAAGAGCTGCTGGTCAAGGTGGCCGAGGACAACAACCTGGAAGAACGCATCGTGACCGATGTGCTGGTCAACGACGAGAGTTTTAGCGAAATTTACCCGCACCAGGCTGAAGACATCGACACCGATGAAATTCAAAAGGTTGAAATCATTTCCGTTCCTGTCCAGGAAATGGCCATCGACATCACCGAGGAGCTGGTCAAGGTCGTAAACATCATGGACCACGGCGGCAAGCGCGTCGCCGATCTGTTCCGTCAAGCGGATGACGCCGAAGCCCTCGAAGTCTACCAGGACCTGCTGGATGTCATCCGGGATTTCATGGGGACGATCAGCGTTTTGCGTCACGAGTTCAGCCTCGATGACAACAAGGACTTCAACGATGCAGTCAACGACATTTCCGAGCTCTTCACAGAAATGAGCGATGTCATGGAAAACGAGGACTGGATTCTTTTGGCCGATATTCTTGAATACGAATTCGCGCCATCCATCGAGCGTTGGAAAAAGGTCGTCAACCACCTGCGCACGGATATCCAGGCCATGGCCGCCTAGGAGAACGCCAGTGATGCCCGCACCACATGAAACGCAAGCAATGTTGGAAGAAGCTCTCCGCCTCGGGGATTTGGAATTGCAACTTCTCCAGGCAGGTGAAGTTGACGAGGCAGGAGCCAAAGCTCAACAAAGGGGCGATCTGATCAAAAAAGCCCTGAAGGATGAGCATGGCAACAATGCCGGCGTTGAACTCCCCTTGCTGCAAGACAAGCTCGAACAGCTCATGTCCTTGCAAGGGCGCCTTACCACCGAAGCACGCAAACTGCATGAAAGTGTGCGTAGCGAACTGCTCCGCACAAAGCAGGAAGGCGTCCGCCATGCAGGCTACGGTCAAACCACGCGGCGCAACCGGGCTTTCTCACTGCACAAACGCGGCTAACCCTCGGCATCAAGGCAATTTCAGCCGCCCCCCCCGCCCTGCATTGGAATGCAGGCGCGGGGCGGCGGCATTTGCTTGCGCTCCCTTGGCTGGGAACGCTATATTGACGCATGGCCGCGCTTACTTCCCTCCCTCACATGTCAGTACACATTTCTGACGCCTTTGCCGGATCGCGTCTTGACCAGGCATTGTCGCTGCTGCTCCCGGACATGGGACTCAGGGGGCGCAAGCGCCTGATCGCCTCCGGACGCGTTCTTCTGGACGGACGATTGGCAAACAAGGGGCAACGGGTCGCGGCCGGGCAGGTGTTGGCCATCTTGCCGCCCCCACAACATGACCTGCCCCTGTCGCCTGATCTCCGTGTTCTTGTGCAGAACCACATGTATGCCGCCATCTGTAAACCGGCCGGGATGCACTCCGCATCGCTTGCCGGAACGGAAGGCGCCCACCAGAGTGTGGAGGCGCTGCTGCCCTCTTTGCTCCCTGTGGAGGACGCTCCCCCGTGGCGACTTCTGAACCGCCTGGATTTTCCCACGTCCGGCATTTTGCTGGCAGGCAGAGGGGCTACGGCTCAGGAACAATTTCGCAACGTTGAGGACCAGGGACTGGCCATCAAATGTTATCTGGCAGTGCTGGTGGGATTTTTTGGACAGGCGAGGGGTGAAGAACACCTTGCAGACCGGGCCCTTGATACTGCCGATCGCGTACGCACCAAGGTGCTCGACGACACGGCTGCGCCCTTGCGCAGAACTGTTTTCCGCTCGTTATGCCATGCAGAAGCCAACGGGGGGCAACGCCTGACCCTGGTGGAAGCCCGCATAAAAAAAGGGGCGCGCCATCAGATACGCGCCCACGCCGCCCACCTGGGACATGCAATTCTGGGAGATGCACTGTATGGGGATGCAGGAGCAGACGCCCCTTTGCACCTGCACCACGCCTTTTTTTCAATACCAGGTTGCAAGGCGCGCTGCCTGCCTACCTGGCTGGATTTATTCCCTGGCTTTGCGGATGCGGCAGGCGCCCTCTACAAAGTATAGCGCCCGCCGCATTGTCTGAAGTTAGGATTCCTTCTTCAGCTCATTGATGAGCGAACGCAGCTCCTGACTCTGGCTGGTAAGCTCGTGCGCCGCGTTTTCAACTTCGCCGGCCGCGCTCGCCGTTTCCTCGGCAATCATATTGATCTCTTCCACGGCCCGGTTGATTTCCTCAGAAGAGGCAGACTGTTCCTCAGTCGCGGTGGCGATGCTCTGAATGCGATCCGCCGAGGCCTCTACCCCTTCCGTGATGGTATTGAACACCTCTCCCATGCGCTGTGACAGCTGGGATGCCTGGTTGATGCTTTCCACGGCGGTGTCCATGCCTTCAATGTTGGCCTGGGCCACATTCTGAATGGAGCGGATGGACTCTCCCACCTGTTTGGTGGCGCCCATGGTTTTTTCCGCCAGCTTGCGCACTTCGTCTGCAACAACGGCAAATCCGCGGCCCGCCTCTCCGGCCCGGGCCGCCTCGATGGCGGCGTTCAGCGCCAACAGGTTGGTCTGGTCGGCAATATCTTCGATAACGGTCATGATATTGCCAATTTCCTGAGCCTGGGTGCCAAGCTGGGCCATGCTGTCCTTGAGTTGCGAGGTCTGCTCCTAGATATTGCCCATGGCTTTCATTGACTTGCCAACGACTACGACGCCATCAAGAGCGTTATCTTTGCTATGGGTGGCTTGTTCCGCGGTCTCACCTGCATTGCGCGCCACCTCCAGCACCGTGGCGTTCATTTCTTCCATGGCGGTGGCGGTGGAGGTTATACGCTCGCGCTGTGTTTCCGTGCCGGAACGGATTTCCGAAGCCTGTCTGGAAACATCTTCCGAGGCGGCAAAGATGTGACTGACGATCTCCTCCAGCCGCCGGGCAGCCATTTGGCGGCCTTCCTTTTGGGCGGATTCGGCCTGGAGACAAGCGTTTTCCGCCTCTTCCTTGGCCTTCTCCGCCTGCTGGCTTTTTTCCTCGGCAATGGCTTTTTGTCTGGAGATGTCATCCATATGGTACTGCAGTTCTGCAGCCATATTATTGACTGCCCCTTGCATACGGCCGATTTCGTCCTTTGATGCGGCCGGCAGGCGAACGGAGAGATCGCCCCCTGTAATGGTGTCCAGAGCGGCCACGGTTTCACGCAGGGGTTTATCAATGGTTCTGGCGATGTACAGGATGAAAAGCACGATCAAAACAATGGCGGCGCAGCTTACCGCCAGGGTCAGGTTACGCTGGTGGCTGACCTCGGCCAGCATTTCATCCATGGGGATATGCAAACCAAAAATGTACGGCGAGGTGGAACGGCCAACAGTGACGGGGGCGTAAACCGACAGCATCTCGCCCTTTTCACCCTGGCTGTACATGGTAAATACGGAGCCCTTGAGCACCTTGTCCTTCAGCCCTTTAACAAGCACTTCCGGCGTGTCCTTTTGCTCGAAAATATTCAAACCACCGGCAACGTATTTTTCACTTTCCGGATGCGCGATGTATCTGCCCGCGTGGGAGAGCAGGACGGCGTACCCCGAATCCAGCACCTTGATATTGCGCACATAGGAATCGACCGTATCCATGGGGTAATCCACACCTGCAACGCCAATGAACTTCCCCTGCTGTATGATCGGCACGATCATATCCACCATGAGTACGGATTTTCCGTTGATATCGTAGGCCCATGGCTCCATCATCACTTCCTGCTGCGTCTTTTTGGGCAGATAGTACCAGGCCAGGTTGGGGTCGTCCGGATCGGTTGGATTCAGCGAAGGCTGCATGGATATCTTGCCCCCGTCTCTATAAATCCAGGGGCGGAAACCGCCGTCTTCTGCATGACCGGGGGCATTTGCATATTCGGCGTCCTTCCCATCCAGGGCGCCTGGCTCAAACGCTACATAAACGCCAAGAAATTCATCATTATCAGAAAGCATGCCCTGCATGGTGTCCAGATAGACCTGCCTGGCAGGCGGATTATCCGTTCCGGCCAACCCTTCATACATGCGCGCCATGATTCTTGCGGTTACCATGGCCTCGCTCATCTCCACATCGATCTTGTTGGCATACCGATGGGCCATTTCCAATGCCCTGGCTTCCACAGAGCTGCGCATCAATTGCGAAAGCGTCTGTGTTTGATACAACGTAATTCCCAACAGGACAGGAACCACAAGCACCAGGATCAGCATTATTTTCCAGCGCAAGTTCAGGCTACGCAACATGATAACCTCACATAAGATTTAGAGATAGATGACATGCAGCGACAGAAATACAGCCATCAAGGCGTACGGCCACATAAATTTACTCGAGGAGAAACCGAAATGGTGGGTCCAACAATCTGGATATCTGCTTTTACAGCAGCAAGTATGGCCTACCCCCCTACTATAACAATTCTTTCAAACTATGCCGAAAACATACATACTCCGTCAAGACAGAATGAGCAATTTACTACTTTTGGAATACAATTATAACGCAAACGATTCCTAACCGCCCGAAACCGCCCTCTACTTACAGATGGGAGCACAACTGGGCAAGTGAAGATTACGTTACGAATTCAAGGGGATACTAAAAGAAAGGGAATTTAGGAACCAACATCCCAGACACGCTTCAGCTGCCCTTTTACGGGCCAGACGGAATAGTGCTGGGACATTTCCGAGATGCCAAGCACGCCATTATAGAGGTACATGTACCAGGCGCTCTTGTCTTCGAGGTGGGTGCTAGACCAGTAGTATTGGGAGCTTACGCCCAAAAAGGGATCGCCTTCAGACCATTTCCCTGTGCCCATGCTGTTGGTCAGCGCCGGGTTGAAATACTCGATCATGGGCAGGGTCATGATTTCGCGGATGCTGGGCAAACGCCATTCTCCTGGGGAAGAGCCATCCGTCAGCTCCATATCGCCACACAGTTCGCCATTGGCCAGCGAGGCGGCAAGCTCCAAGGCTTCATTCCAGGATTGGGTGCCAAAGCAGTCGGCGTGCTTCAGCCAGGTCAGTCCGCTACGCAAATCCGTGACCGTGCCGTCCTTGTTATCCACAAAGCGCTGTTTTTGTAATGAAACTTCAGGCTGCCCCAGAGAGGCCAGCTCCACAGGGTCAGGGTCGGAAACGCCGTTATTGGCTTCTTTTTGTGGTTGCGCGTTGGAAGAGGTTGCTGCGAAATACGACCCCAGACAAACGCCGGCCAGAAGGCCAACAAGCAGTAAGGAAAAAATGATGCGTCTTATTTGCATTTCCAGCAGGCCGCCCAGGCCGCGTCGTTGGCGGTATTAAATGTTTCTTGTCCCGATATGCCGTTGCATTGCACATAGTAGACATCCAGGGTGTCAACGTGTGTAATATCCGCAATTCTTTTACCATTGCGAAATATCTGTACGTTACGCAGCCAGCCGCGTTGGTCGTAGTTGGCCTTTCCCCAAGTACAATCCCAGGCAGCCAGCGCCGGCTGTATAGCCAGCATTAGCGCGACAAGACAGAACGACAAGATACGCATGCGCCCCTCTTACTTCCGGCTGGCCTGTTCTGCAACGGCCTTTGCTTTGGCTTCGATTGCAGCAGCATCCCCCAGGTACATGTGCTTGATGGGAAAAAGATTTTCATCCAGCTCATAAACCAGCGGCACCCCGGTGGGAATATTCAGCTTGGAGATGGCGTCTTCAGACATCTTGTCAAGATACTTCACTATCGCACGCAGGCTATTGCCATGGGCTGCAACAAGAATGCGCTTGCCGGTACGGATCATGGGTGCAAGCTCGTCGTGCCAGAAGGGCATGACGCGCTCGACCGTGTCCGCCAGACTTTCGCAACGGGGGAGCTCATCGTCGGCAATATCTGCATACCGCCGTTCCTTGCCGGGAAACCGCGGATCATCCGCTTCCAGGGCAGGCGGCGGTGTGGCGTAGCTGCGCCGCCACGCAAAGACCTGGTCGTCACCGTATTTCTCTGCGGTCTCTGCCTTGTTCAAGCCCTGCAACGCACCGTAATGCCTTTCGTTGAGCCGCCAGGTCTTGAGCACCGGCAGCCACATCAAGTCCATGGAATCCAGCACCAGGTCCAGGGTTTTGATGGCCCGGCGCAGGTAGGAGGTGTAGCAGAGGTCAAAGTCGTAGTTTTCCTCGCGCAGGAGTCGGGCGCCTTCCAAGGCTTCCTGCCGCCCCTGTTCGGTGAGGTCCACGTCGGTCCACCCCGTGAAGCGGTTCTCCAGGTTCCAGGTGCTTTGCCCGTGGCGAATGAACACAATCTTGTACATGCAACACCTCCTGCCCCGCGCTTTCCAAGAAGTCTCAGATGATCACGCGCAGCATAATCGTCTTGAAGTTCATTGTTTTCTGCTGTCCGATTGAACAGTACAGTAGAGCGTTCAAGACATGTATAATGACGTAAACAGCTCTAGATTGTTTCCTGTTCCAGCATACGCACTGCGCAGAACTTGCCGCACATGGCGCATTCCTTTTCGTCCTTGTGATCCTTGCGGCGCAACGCCACGGTTTCGGGGTCCAGCGCCAGGGCCGCCATGGCGTCCCAGTCCAGTGCCTTGCGGGCCTTGGACATCTCGAGGTTGCGCTCCAACGCTGCAGGACGCCCAAGCGCGACTTCCGCACTATGCGCTGCAACACGCGAGGCCATCACCCCCTGCCGTACGTCATCCACACAGGGCAGAGTAAGGTGTTCAGCGGGGGTAAGATAACACAGAAAATCGGCTCCTGCCATCACTGCCTGGGCGCCGCCTATTGCTCCGGCTATATGGTCATACCCGGGGGCCACATCCGTGGTCAAAGGTCCAAGCACATACAGAGGAGCATTGGCGCAGAGCCGTTTCATGGTCTGAATCTGTCCGAACACCATGTGCAGGGGCACGTGTCCGGGACCTTCTATCATCACCTGAACGCCGGCTTCTCTGGCGCGGCGGGCGCATTCAGCCAGCACCCCGACCTCGGCCCACTGGGCGGCATCGCCCGCATCGAACCCAGCGCCGGGGCGCAGACCGTCTCCCAGGCTCAGGGTCACGTTGTGCGCAGCGCAGATGTCCAGCACTTCGTCATAGTTATCGAGCAAGGGATTCTCGGCGTTTCTGCGGCGCATCCAGCGCGCAAGAATGGCTCCCCCGCGGGAGACGATCCCCATCAAGCGGCCGCCATCTTCAAAGGCGCGGTCCGCCATATCCGCGGCATGGCGTGTAACGCCGACGTGCAGCGTCATGAAATCTACGCCCTGTTCCGCCTGGGTTCTGATTTCGCTGCTGAACTCCTGCCAGGAAAAATCGGCAGGGTCTTCATCGGCCTCGGTACGCTTGTGCGCCATGGAATAGATGGGCACCGTACCCAGAGGCAGCGGGCTGCCATCAAGCATCCCCTTGCGTATAGCGTCCAGATCGCCAGCGGTGGAAAGATCCATGACCGTGTCCGCGCCTGCGCCTTCAGCCACCTTCAATTTTTCCATCTCGGTTTCGAGATGCTGCATAAGAGGCGAAGTACCTATATTCGCATTTACCTTGATGGAAGCGGGTTGCCCAACCAGGGTGGGGCGGATATTTTTGTGGGCCGGGTTGCCCAAAATCACCATGCTGCCCTCGGCGATTGCCGCGCGAATCTGCTCTTTCTCGAGACGTTCACGGGCTGCCAATTCGTCGAGATGCGCATCCAGCAGTGAGGAAACGACTGAAGTGAATTGCATTTCTTTCATAACCATGCCTGTTTTTTGATAAAATCCATATAAAGACGCAGCCGACCCTTGCGCTCGGGTCGGCCAGTACTTATGATACATGGAAGCAGTTGCTCAATCAACAATTGCCAAATAAAAACCACAAGCTTGCGCAAGTTGCCGAAAAAGCACACATCGCAGGGCTTGAAGGGCCCCTGGAAGGGGATTTTTCAGTCTCACCGAAAACAAATGCGCAAATGACACAAAGAGGGCTTGCCAAGCGAAAAGCGCTGATGTATGTAATCCCTCTTTTTGATTTCACCAATAGGGAGTTTCCCATGAAAAAAGATCTGCATCCTAAGACCTTCAAAGCTACTTTCCGCTGCGCGTGCGGCTACGAGTCCCAAATTTTCTCCACCAAGGGTGAGAACCTGGACGTTGAAATCTGCTCGCACTGCCACCCGTTTTACACTGGTAAGCAGCGCTTTGTTGACACCGCTGGCCGTATCGACCGTTTCCGTAAAAAATACGCCAAGTTCGACAAGTCTGGGAAGTAAGGCGACCACGGCCGCAAGGCCCTTCGCACCACCTCGTCAGAGGAGCATACGTGCACAGCAGCAGGAAGCATCAATCGGTGTTTGAACACAGCCGTGGCAGCGCGGCCCGTAGCGCCTTGCGCGCTGTGTCGGGCCTTTTTGCCGCTGCCCCCAGTGTTGGCGGCCAGGCAGTCATGGAAGGCGTGATGATGCGCAACCAGGACCGCATGGCCGTTGCCGTGCGCAAGCCAGATGGCACCATCAGTGTCGGGGCATGGTCATGGTTTTCCCTGACGCGGCCATGGATGCGCAAACCTTTCCTGCGCGGTTTTCCCGTTTTGCTGGAGACGTTGGTCAACGGCATCAAGGCTCTGAACTGGTCTGCAGGGCAGGCTGTGGAAGACGACGAAGGCACTGAGCTCAAACCCTGGCACCTGGTGTTGACCTTGATTGTCTCCATCGGCCTGGCGCTTGGACTCTTTGTCGTGGTGCCGCACCTCTTTTCCCTGGGCATGACCGCCCTTGGATTGGGGGGCGATGTCGAAGGCCTCAGCTTCCATGTATGGGATGGCTTCTTCAAGCTCGCCATATTTCTGAGCTACATCGTCGCCATCTCCTTTGTGCCAGACATCCGTCGCGTCTTCGAATACCACGGCGCTGAACACAAGCTCGTCTGGTCCTGGGAGAAGTACGGCAACCTGGACCCGCACAAGGCTAAGGTTGAAAGCCGGCTGCACCCACGTTGCGGCACGGCCTTTCTGCTTTTTGTGCTGAGCATCAGCATAGTGATCCATGCCGTGCTCGTGCCTGCGCTGCTGACTTTTTACGCGCCGGCATCGCCCATTTTGAAGCACGTTTACATCCTGGGTATGAAGCTTCTGCTCATCATCCCCATCAGCTGCATGGCCTACGAAAGCATCAAGTACGCAGGCAAGCACAGCAACAACGTTCTTTGCAAACTCATCAATACGCCCGGCCTGCTCTTGCAGCAGCTGACCACCAAGGAACCCGACGAGGGGCAGCTCGAAGTCGCAGCCGCGGCCCTGGAGCACGCCCTGGCCGAAAGCGCCGACACCGCCCCCAGCCTTGACGGCTCCAGCTATACCGACGCCATGCCCGATCCTGCGGCTGGCAAGCTGGCCGGAGGCCTCTAATGTTTCAAAAACTCGCCGATATTGAGCGGCGTTACCTGGACCTCGAGCAGCAACTCAGCCAGCCCGAGGTATACAGCGACCAGGACCGCTATCGTACCCTGACCAAGGCGCATGCTGATATCAAGGAGATCGTCGACGTCTATCGTGAATACAAGACGATCTACCAGCAGGTGGAAGACAGCAAGGAAATGCTCCACGACGCCGACCCCGAAATCCGGGAGATGGCCGAAGAGGAGATGAAAGCCGCCAAAGAGCAGCTTCCCGACCTCGAGCACAGGCTCAAGTTACTGCTGTTGCCCACCGACCCCCTGGACGAGAAGAACATCATCCTTGAAATCCGCGCCGGTACGGGTGGTGAAGAAGCCGCACTCTTCGCTGCGGAACTGTATCGCATGTACCTGCGTTATGCAGAGCAGAACGGCTGGCGTGTCGAGGAAATGAGCGTCAGCGACACGGGCACGGGGGGCGTCAAGGAAGTTATCGCCCTTATTGCGGGCGGTAAGGTATACAGCCGCCTCAAGTATGAATCCGGCACCCATCGCGTGCAGCGCGTACCCGCCACGGAAAGCCAGGGACGCATCCACACCTCCGCCGTAACGGTCGCCATTCTGCCGGAAGCCGAGGAAGTGGATATAGAAATCCGTCAGGAAGACATCCGTGTGGATGTTTACCGCTCCTCCGGCCCTGGAGGTCAGAGCGTTAACACCACGGACTCCGCTGTCCGTGTGACCCATATCCCCACCGGCCTTGTGGTCATCTGCCAGGATGAAAAATCCCAGATCAAGAACCGCGCCAAGGCCATGAAGGTGCTGCGTTCCCGACTGTTGCAGATAGAGCAGGACCGCCAGGCTCAGGAGCAGGCCGACAACCGTCGCGCACAGGTTGGCACGGGTGACCGCTCCGGCCGCATCCGCACCTACAACTACCCCCAGAGTCGCGTGACCGACCACCGCATCAACCTCACGCTTTACAAGCTGGAGGCCGTGCTGGAAGGTGACCTCGACGAACTCATTGACTCGCTCATGACGCATTACCAGACAGAGTCGCTCAAGCAGCAGGCCGAGACCTCATAACCTGGTATGTCTTCAGGGCCTCACCCTCTGCGTATCGTGTCCAGAGCGCTTGCCCTGGCGCAGTCGATTTTTGCGCGCAAACAAGTGGACAGCCCCGCCCTTTCTGCCCAATTGCTGCTCGCTGAGACATTGGGGATGGGGCGCATGCAGGTGCTTTTGGAGCGCAACCGGGCGTTGTCTCCTGCCGAGTGGAAGGCGTTCTGGCAATTGGCCGCCCGCCGCGCAAAGGGCGAACCCGTGGCCTACATTCTGGGGCGCAAAGAATTTTACGGTCGCGACTTTAGCGTAAACCATCACGTGCTTACCCCGCGCCCAGAAACGGAACACATGGTGGAAGCAGTGCTTGCGCGCTTTGCAGAGCACGATTCCATCCGCTTTGCCGACCTGGGCACAGGCAGCGGCATTCTGGCCGTGACCATTGCCCTGGAGCTTTCGGGCAGCCGTGGCCTGGCCATGGACATCAGCGCCCCTGCCTTGGAAACGGCACGCGCCAACGCCGCAGCCTTGATGCAAGGAGGCAGAAACAGGCTGCAGTTCTGCCTTGGAGATTTTGTGGCGCCGCCCCTTTCTTCACGCAGCCTTGACCTTGTGGTTTCCAACCCGCCCTATGTTGGGGCGGTGGAGTATGACACCCTGAGCCATGAGATCACCCGCTTTGAGCCAAGACACGCGCTGGTGCCGCTTCAGGATGAAGGACGCAGCGGGCTGGAAAGCATAGCCTGTGTGCTGCACGCTGCGGAAAGATCCCTGCGCCCAGGGGGCTGGCTGCTGATTGAAATAGGCTGTGAGCAAAAGGATGATGTTTTGCGCATGGCTGGCAACGCCTCCTGGCAAGAGCAAGAAGTACTGCCTGACCTGGCCGGTCTTCCCAGAGTCTTTGTCGCCAGGCGACGGTCTTCGTAAAGACTCTCCGCTCTTCTTTCTGTCGTCTAAAAACAACATTGATGTTTTTTTTCCACAGTTATTGTTGGCGCTTTCAAATTTTATACTAACGAATATAACAAGTTATATTTTGTCTAAACCTGGAATGTTTTTTGCTTCCAATGATTCCAGGAGGAATTATGCAACAGACGACAATCAGACGCAGCATAGAATGCGCAGGCATAGGGCTGCATTCCGGTGAGAGGGTTCGGCTTAAATTGTTGCCGGCTTCTGAAGACACCGGCATCATATTTTCCCTCCGTGGAGAGCACGGCGCGAGCTTCCTCACGCCCCAGCCAGAAAACGTCATCGCCACCGGCCTTTCCACCACGCTGGTCAACGGACAGGACCGCGTCGCCACTGTGGAGCATCTGCTTGCTTCCATCCGCGGCCTGGGCATAGACAATATTCATATCGAGGTGGAAGGCGGCGAAGTTCCCATCATGGATGGCAGCGCAGCCTCTTTTGTTTTTCTGCTTCGCTCCGCAGGCATCCGTCGCCAATCCAAGCCGCGCAAGGTTCTCGCCCTGAAGCGCGAATTACTTATGGAACACGACGGCAAGATGGTTAAAGGCGAACCTTACCGCGGTTTCATGGTGGACTTTACCATTGACTTCGCGCACCCCATCATTGGCGTGCAGACAATGCGCTTCGACCTTTCACCGGAGAACTTTGTACGCTCCATTGCAAAGGCGCGGACTTTTGGCTTCTTACGGGATGTCGAGGCATTGCAGCGCGCCGGGCTCGCCTGTGGCGGCTCTTTGGACAACGCTGTCGTCCTGGATGAATTCGCCGTGGTCAACCCCGAGGGCCTGCGTTTTCAGGACGAATTCGTACGCCACAAGATTCTCGACTTCATCGGCGACATGGCGCTGCTGGACCTCCCCCTGCAGGGGTATTTCGAAGTCCGCTGCTCCGGCCATGCAATGAACAACGCCTTCTTGCAGGAGCTGAACGCAAACCGCGCAACCTATCTGGAAGAAATTACAGAACAGGAGGAAGCGCAGCCCGTTCCTGCAGCAGAACACGCCACCAGCGCCTCCCCCCTTGGGGAAGCCATGCCTGTTTCCTGAGACGCAGCTGCACTGCATGTTTGTAATGGCCCCGCCTATTGGCGGGGCTTTTTTTTGCCTGAAAACACACCCTTCCGTATGCAATAATAGCAAAAATTAAGATTCATTTCCCGCCGCACAACTTGACGGCACTGCCCCTGGCTTTTACTGCAGTACCCGGATTACATAATATGCCCATACCCCCAGGATTATCTCTGAACTATGCAGGACAAGTCCAAGGCCGTGCTGCTCATGGCGACCACCGCCCTTTTGTGGAGTTCGGGAGGACTTGCCATCAAGCTCGTGGCGTGGAACCCCATGGCCATCACCGGTGTGCGCAGCGCCCTCGCAGCACTGACGCTCATGGTTCTATGCAAAGGAGGGCTGCATTTCCGTTTGTCACCTGCAGTTATTGGCGGGGCCATTGGATATGCCGGGCTATTGATAACCAATGTTGTGGCCACCAAACTGACCACGGCCGCCAACGCCATTTTGCTGGCGTATACCGCCCCCGTCTATGTGGCCCTGCTTGCACCGCTGTTCCTGAAGGAACGAACAACCCGTACCGACTGGTTGTGCATCACCATGACGTTTGGCGGCATGATCCTTTTCTTTCTGGACAGGCTTTCGCCCATAGGCTTGTGGGGCAATATCATAGCTGTCGGCACGGGGCTCTCCTACGCTCTCTTCACAATCTGCATGCGGGCGCAAAAAGACGCATCACCAGTGGAATCGGTCATTTTGGGGCACGGTATAACAGCACTGTGCGGCCTGCCGTTCATGTTTGCCGCACTTCCAGACATTGCAGGCTGGCTGGGGCTTGTTTACCTTGGCGTACTGCAGCAAGGCGTGTCCCTGGTATTGTACACCTGGGCCATCAAACGGATGGGAGCGCTGGAAGCCATCCTCATCATGACCCTGGAGCCCATCTTTAATCCTGTGTGGGTTGCGCTGGGATACGGCGAAGTTCCAGGCCCGTGGGCCTTGGCAGGCGGCGTTGTGGTCATCGGGGCTGTTACCTTGCGTGCGATTGTAACCACCTTGCACCAGCAACGGACACGCCTGAAACTGGCGGTTGAATAATATATGCGAACGGCAGGAATTCGCTCCTCATAAGGTAAAGCACACAAGCATGAAGATAACGCTCATCCAATCACCCCATGGCTCTGGCTGGAACCGCGAATCATTTCCTCCTCTGGGCCTGCTCTCCCTTGGCGCAAGCGTCAAACGCCTGGACAACGTCCAGGTCGAGGTCATAGACGCCTACAGCCAGGGACTTGACCCACAACAAACCTGTGCGAAAATTCTGGATAAGGCTCCTGCACTCCCCGATGTGGTGGGCGTTTCCATGACCAGCAGAAACATCAATGACGCTTGTGCGCTTCTGCATGAGATCCGGCGCTCCATGCCCCAGGCCACCACAATTTGCGGGGGCATTCATCCCACTCTTTTTGATAATTTTTTGCTCGATGAATTGGACGACCTGGATTTCGTGCTGCGTGGCGAGGCGGAAAACTCGCTTTTGGAACTGTGCCAGCGTCTGGAAAATGGCCAGGACGTCACTGGCATAGCCGGGCTATCGCATCGTGCAAATGGAACAATTGTCAGGGGCGAACCACAGTGGATTCAGAACCTCGATGCGCTGCCCTTTCCGGACAGAACGCTTCTGGATTACGGAGACTACGGCACCCAGTGGTACGGGTTTTCCCTGCCGGCCTTTCACCCCATGACCACGGCGTTTTCCTCCCGCGGCTGCCCGTTCAAATGCACCTTCTGCGCCGGGGCCGCACTCTACGGGGGGCGTTTGCGCACCCGCAGCGCGGAAAATGTCTTTCAGGAACTCCAGGAGATATACGACCAGGGGTATACCACCGTCATCTATTTTGACGACAACTTCGTGGCCGACATCCCCAGGCTGCGCAAAATATGCGAACTGATCATCGCATCAGGCATGAAACTGCACTTGTCCTGCGCCGGCACATTGCATTTGTTGCCGCAAGATACCGTGGAGCTGATGCACCGCGCAGGATTTGACGTCATTTATCTGGGCGTGGAAAGCGGCAGCGACGCCATCCTGAAGGAATACAGAAAGCCAGCACGGGTGGCGACCATGAAGGAATCCGTGCGCAAGGCCAAAAAGGCGCACATCGTGAACATCGCCAGCTTCATCACGGGGCAGGCGAAAGAAACGGAGGAAGACTTCCAGGCCAGCCTTGATTTCCTTAAACAGGCAAAACCCTTCATTGCAGACGTCAACCCCCTCATGGTGCACCCGGGCAGCCCCCTTTTTAATGACCTGAACGCGGCTGCGCCCCCCCAAAATTTGGGGCAGACCCACAGCAAGCTCGTTTCACGCTATCCGGAGCAGCACACATCGGAAACCATCAAAGAACGGGAAAACCGCTTCCGCAAAGCGTTTCAGGAAACCTGGAAAGACTGGCGCACGCGCGTACCCGAAATGGTCACCCTTTTCTTTACAAACCGGACCGTGCGCAGATTCATTATGTCATTTCTCGCTTCCCCTAAGCTTTTACGGCAACTCATACGCGGCGCCACAACAAAACGCTGACCCATAGCGTTTCCTCCAATTGTGGTTGCCTCTCGTCAGGGCAAATTGCCCTTTCAGCTCTTCTCACAGCCCCACTCTTGAATTATTGTATAGATAAAGATAATTCTTTAGTGCCATAATGCTTTGGGGAGAGTATCATGCACGACGAGAAAAGCCTGCTACAAGAACTTCTGGAAGCTCGTGAACGCATTGCGGAGCTCGAAGAAAGGCTCAACGAAACCGAATCCAGGTGCTCAGAGCTCGAACAAGAGGCGCAACAGCGATTCCGTGAATTTGTCGAGAAAACTCCCGCAGGCATCTGCATTACGGATGAAAACGGATTCTTCGAATACGTCAACCCTGCGTACTGTGAAATTTACCAGTACACGGAAGAAGAACTCATCGGCAAACATTTCACCATTGTGGTGCCGGAATCCGCACGAGATGCCCTCTCACAAAGACATGAAGCCTTCATAGCCGGGAAAGGGGAAATCCGCGGCGAGTGGAGCGTCCTGCGCAAGGATGGGACCGAGCTTACCATTCTTGCTGACGCAGCCAGACTCAATGGCGAGCATGGCAAATTCAGAAAAGCCACCTTTGTTCAGGATATTACCGACCGCAAGCTCCTCGAGGTCATGCGTGAGCGGGTGGGTCGCATAACCCGCCATGACCTGAAAACGCCTTTGAACGGCATCATCAACATTCCAGATTTCTTACTGAGCAGTTATGATTTTGATGAAGAACAGCGAAACTTTCTTCAATTGATCCGTGAAGCCGGCGTCAACATGCTGGAATCAATCAATTTGTCTCACAACCTGATTAAAATGGAAACAAATTCCTACATTTTGCAACCCGTATCATTGGATTTGAAGTTCATTGTTGCCCGCATTCTGCGGGACCTTGGTTCCTTATTAAAGGGAAAAAAGCTCGACGTATGTATAGATTGGGGCGTGGAAGAAAAGGAACCATTCACGGTGCATGGCGAGGAACTGCTATGCTACTCCATGCTGGCGAATCTACTGAAAAACGCTGCCGAGGCATCCCCTGACAACGCCACCCTGTCCATCCGCGGCAAAATGGACGTTTCACGCGGTATGAGCTGCCTTGCACTGCACAATGAAGGCGCTGTGCCACTGGAAGTCCGGGATGTTTTCTTTGATATGTACAGCACACACGGCAAGCGAGAAGGCATGGGGCTGGGCACCTATTCCGCCCGTCTCATTGCGGAGACCCAAAAAGGTACGATAAGCATGCGGACCTCTGAAGAAGAGGGGACGACTGTAACGATCTGCCTGCCACTGCCCTGACTCCCCCCTGCTTATCCTTCCGGGGCGTCCACGGGAAGCTCCACCACAAGCACAGTGCCGCCAGAGCTTGCGGGACGGACGCGCACGTATCCCCTATGGTCTGTGACTATTGATTTGAGGATCGTCAGCCCCAGTCCGGTGCCCCCTTTCTTGCGTGAAAAATATGGCTCGAACAGCCGTGATCGCTCTTCCGGCGTGAGGCCTGGGCCATTGTCCTCAAATTCCAGGCGCACAAGCCCGAGGGCCTTGTCGTAGCGCCCCTGTATCCGCACCCGGGCATCCTTGCGGGTCTCGTTGTGTTCCGGCGTTTCCAGGACTTCCACCGCATTGGTCAGAATATTGATAAACCCGCGGCGCAGTCCTTCACGGTCAAAGCGTAATTCGGGGAGTTCTTCCACATCCACATCCCAGGCGATGCTGCTGTGACTATGGCGGAAAAGGGTTGTCACTTCCTCCAGCAAAGGCTCTATGCGCCCAATTTGTGGTGAAATTTCAGGCAGTTTGGCAAAGGCAGAAAATTCTTGCACCATCTGCTGCAAGTGCTCCACCTGCTGCACGATGAGCCCGGTGCATTCATTGAAAACACTGTCTCCCACCTGGCTGCCGAACTTGCGCTCCAGCCGCTGTGCAGAAAGTTTGATGGGTGTGAGCGGGTTCTTGATCTCGTGTGCTATGCGCCGCGCGACTTCGCGCCAGGCCGCCATGCGCTGCATCTTTTCTATTTCCGTAATATCCTCGAATACGGAGACCATACCGCTGGGGCCAGTGGCGTCGCTGGCGCCCAGGCCCACCACATTGACCAGCAATGTGCGCTCCACCCCCCGCATGCGAACGTTGAGCTGCCGCTCCCAGATGGCGCCAGGATTGTCCTTCACAAAGGCGTTGATGTCTCGTAACAGGGAAAAATCGAAATTATCGAACACCTGCTGGGGCAATTTCCCGGGCAGCGATTCCCTTTCCACCCCCAGCATGGCCGCCGCGGCCTTGTTCACGGTGGAAATACGCCCCAGACCATCTACGGAAACCACCCCTGCGGCAATATTGTCCAGCACCGTCTCGATATAGCGGCCGCGTTCGGCAAGCTCGAGATTCTTGTCACCCAATTGTTTGTTGGCGTACTCCAGCCCCTCTCGCATGGCCTCCAGGTCTTCGGCCATACGGTTGAAGGAACGCACCAGCACGCCCATTTCGTCTTTGGAGGTATCCTCAAGGCGCACGGAAAGATCGCCCTTTGCAATCCGCTCCGTGCCCTCCGCCAGAGCCATTATCGGCTGGGTCAGCTCCTTTGCCAGGCGAAATCCAAACCACATGGCGCCGAAAATAATCAAAAGCGTCAGCACGCCCATGATCAGAAACAGCGCCACCTTCAAGGGGCGTTTCATGGTCTGCAACTTCTTGTATTCTTCCACGCCCTGGGCAATGAGATCCAACCGATACAGCAGGTTCACGCCCAGGTGCTCGCACAGCACCAGATACCCGCCGCCAGCCTGTCCGTCTTCAATGCCCAGGGGCATGACCCCGACCACGAAATCCTCTCCGGCTCCCGGCCACCACATTGCCCAAAACTGGGGGTTCTCCTGCAGGGCGCGCCAGTCCACCGCAGAACGCATTTCTGTATTCCATGCGTGCTGGAAACGGGGGCTCCAGCTCCAGGCAAGGGCTTCGCCCTGGGAGTCGAGCACGCCCAACATCACCAGGCCAAGGTCCTTGCTTTTGGTATCGAGATACCCCTGCAGACTTTTTTCCGCAGCCTGCGGCACCTTTTGCTGTACGCCAAAATCCTGGCCCAGGTTACGGGCAAGCCCGCGGGCGATGCGCGCCAGCCGATCCCGGCCAGAGGCATAAAAATCCTGCCCCACGTCCAGAGCCTGCTCCATGGCTGCGCCCACTTGATTGTTGAACCAGTATTCCACAGAGGTCTGCACGAACTGGGCGCTGACCATATACATCAGCACCGTAGGCACCAAGGACAGGGAGATAAAGGCCAGCACCAGACGGGAGCGCAGTTTCGCCCCCAAAACATTGCGCCGACGCTCCAGCAGGAGTTTGACGCCGTTGCGTATCACCAGCAACAGCACAACAAGCAGAAAAATGAAATTCAGATTGAAGAGCGCCATGAAGAGCCAGGCATTGACGCCCAGATACTTCAACTCCACAACGGAAAGCACGACAACGACGAGGAAAAGCAGCGCGGCAAGGAGCAACTCCCTGCGCCGGCGTTTGCGTTCACGCGCATCCGTGGCGCTTATGCGGATGGTCTCCCGGCCCTTGGCGTCTGTGGCGCCCTCGTTTTGGGAGCTGGCGGCAGTATCGTGGAGCTCAGATTGTGGCGGCATGATGCAATTCTCAGTACTCGAAATCCATCAGATAACGCGCCCCTGGCACTATTTCGAAAGAGCGGAAAAACATGCTCCAGCGCTTCCAGGCGGGAACTTCATATTGCTTCAGTGCAACATCCAGCTCCACACTGTAGGTGGCGTTGCGCTGCAGCACGGAAAAAGATCCCATGGCAATGGACATGTTACGCCAGGCGCCTCTCAGCAGATCCTCCAGGGAGTCGTTGCGCACCTCCCCACCGCCTTCCTGCACCAGCACGTAATTATCATGCTCCTTGTCAGCGCGCAGCAGATTGACGAGCTTGCCCTTTGCCAAACCCTTGTCCACCCAGTACCCACGGTGGCGGGAAAGCTCTGCGCTGCACTCCAGGGCCAGGGTTTCGCCCTCCAATAGCGCCACGCGCACCGCATCAAGGCTTTTTTCCCCTTCAAGGTCAAGACTGTAGCGCACCGTCATGTCACCTTGCTGGTTATCGAGCACGAAGTTGCGCAGCACCAGTCCTTCCGCAGCCTGAGCGTTTACCGCGCAGCACACAACCACCAAACATGCCAGAAGGCATAGTGTCAGGCGTTTCAGGTGAGCTCCACGCTCGAAAAGGGAACCGTTTCCGGTGATCATGGCGGCATCTTGCATGGGTAATCCCGCCCCGCATACTGCCTGAAAAAGCATGGACCGTACACGGAGGCCGAGCTTTACGCTACGTCAGACTGGTTATGCTGTAAACGCCTCTTTGCATTGCAGCACAAGCGCCCAACTATTTCTATATTGCAACATCCTTCAAAAATCTTGATTGTCATACTATTTGGGTTTACAGCTATTCTCCGGATGATTAGTTTGTCAACATGGTATGAAATTTTTGCAAAATATTCAGGATACTTCACATGCAACTACTGCTTAACATCCTGGCATCTTGCTGGGAAATCATGTTAGATGCCTCCCCGTTCATGCTTTTTGGATTCGTCATGGCAGGCCTGCTTCAGGCATTTGTGCCCCGCTCCATTGTCACGCGTTACATAGGCAAGCCAGGCCCAGCAAGCGTGTTCAAGGCCGCCATACTTGGCGCCCCTTTGCCCCTGTGCAGTTGCAGCGTGCTGCCCGCCGCGGCCGGCATCAGAGATCAGGGCGCCAGCAAAGGTGCCACCATGTCCTTTCTCATCTCCACCCCTGAAACGGGCGTGGACAGCATTGCCGTCAGCTGGGCGCTCCTGGATCCTGTAATGACAGTCCTGCGGCCCGTCGCCGCGATCATAACAGCCGCCATGGCAGGACTTGGCGTTGATATTCTGGACAGGAAAGAAGAGCGCAAGTCGCTCATCACCCCCCCGCCTAAACTGGAGCCGCTGCAACAGGAAAGCGGCTGCGGCTGTGCAGGGGGGTGCTGTGGCGGCGCGACCGCAGAAAACGGTGAAAAGAAATCCATACTACAGCGCGCAGCTGGTGGTCTCTATTACGCCTTCACAGACCTGCTGGGCGATATCGGCGCATGGTTCCTGCTTGGCGTGGTCATTGCGGGCATCATTACGGCGCTGCTGCCCTCAGGCTCCCTGGCGGACTGGCTCGGCACGGGAGCCTGGCCCATGCTGGCGGCCCTGGCAGTGGCCGTGCCCTTGTATGTCTGCGCAACAGCCAGCACGCCCCTGGCCGCAGCACTCGTGCTCAAGGGACTTTCACCAGGGGCGGCCCTGATATTCCTGCTGGCAGGACCGGCCACAAACATGGCCACCATCACTGTCGTGGCCAAACTGCTCGGCAAGCGCGCCGCCGTCATCTACGTGGGGTGCATCGTTGTAGCATCCCTGGCGCTCGGCGCCCTCACCAATCTGCTGTATACAAATATGGGACTCTCCACTGCCGGCTGGCTGGCGGAGGGTGAAAGCGAAGTATTCGGCGTTGTGGCCATCGCTTCAGCCATTGTTCTGCTCGCGCTCATCCCCTGGGCCTGGTGGAAAGAACACCGCGCCCACGCACATGCTCAATAAAATCAGATACATGGTTTACTAGGAAATACCTTTATCTAAAAGCCCCCACCTGTTTCCCAATCATAGTGCCCGCCTTATTCTCACAATAAGACGGGCATTTATTTTTAACTGTTTTGGGTTTTATACCAAAGTATCTGTGAATCGTGGCAACAGTTTTTCACATTTTATTATACTTCTTATAATAAAACTGTTTTGTTTGATAAAATTGTAATCTAGTCGTATTGCATTTCGACGATACACACACCTACCCGACTTCAAGGTTTAAACATTTCGATCCCCCCTAACTACATAAAACACATCCAACAGTATGAAATACAACACAACACGGGGACAGCACAGGATTTATTATGGATAAAACCGCTGTACAGGAAAAAATGAATCGACGTCTGCCCGAGGTGCAGGAGCTCATCCAGGATATGGTTGTTGAATTGCGATTCAGAGGCTGCGATGACAATCATAAGCTCATCCAACAGGCCCACATTGTGAATGGCTGGCTTCAAGAGGCAAACGCTGCCTTCAAAACTTCACTTTAACATTCCAGGAAAAACCATGCGTTATTGTGCGAAGTTAGGATTGATAGTGGCTTGTATTCTTTTTTCTTCCCACGTCTCCTATGCCGGATACGTGGAAGTCATCATGGCCTTGACCGATGTAAGGGAGGCAGTTGAACAGGGAACTTCAGTATCTGAAGGGGACTTCGGTAAGCTGACATTGCTAGCCAAATTACAGATCAACAAAGCAGTGAGAGAAGATAACATCGGCATGGAGTTCATCAATACTGCCAATGAGTCGATAGAGTACTTCACGGCCGCAAGGAACGAGTATCTTAACTCTCTGGGATTCTCCGATAAACCATTTTCTCCAAGCGAAAGCTATATCAAAGGCGTTGACGATTTATGCGCCCTTGCCACAATGGTTGAAGACTAATTTACTGTTTAACTATTATAGTAAAAGCCCCGTCTTGCTTGCAAGACGGGGCTCTATTTTTTGGGAGTACCGAGGAAAGGTAGCGCATTCGCTGCCTCACGAGACTGGTAGAGTTTTTCCCCTCGCAGTTCTCCGGCTATTCCTCTTTATCCTTTTGCGCGACTGTGTCCAGAATACCCGCCAGGCAGAGCAACGGTAAATGGGCGCGCGCCTGATCGTGCATGAGCGTGCGCTCCAAATCCAGAACGCAACGCTCGACCAGAAAGCACCCCAAGAGTGTTTCCAGGGCGGCGCGGTCCTTGGGTACAAATCCGGCGCCTTCACTTTCCGCCAGCCAGGTCTGCAAAAAGATATCAGAGGCTGCCATGCTCCAGGTCATGGCCCAGGGGCCCAGGGACTCCACGGCTTCAGGATGCAGCGATTGTTCCTGCGCCAGGGCGGTGCGCGCCACATGATGAAAAGACAGCAGCATCCCTGCCAGGTCCCGCAGCGGGGAGCGTTTCAGGGAGCGGTCCCCCAATGAACGCTCGGGCTCGCCTTCAAAGTCCAGAATGACCCAGTCCTTACCCGTAAACAGCACCTGCCCCAAGTGGTAATCACCGTGGATGCGGGTCTTGTCCGCCTCCACCTTGACCTTGGTGATGCCCTCCAGGAAGGCCAGCAGCCGGCGCTCATCATCCACAAAGGCCTTGACGCGAACGGCAAGGTCCTCTGGCAATCCTTTGACCTTTTTACGGCAGAGCGCAACGGTGCGCCGCACCAGGTTGCGCATGGATTGGTAGACCGAGCGTTGATATAGCTTGGAAAAAGGCTCGGGCTTGAAGGAATTGAGCCGTTTGGGTGCGGCCAACGTCTTGTGAAAAGCGGCTGTCCTGCGCCCCAGCAATTCCACCATTTCCACGAAGAAGCCGCCAAGGCTCTCCAGAAAATGTTCCGGCCAGGCATAGGAAGAAGCATCGAACAGTTGGCGCTGCGGCATGGCGATGACGCAGTGGGCCTCAGTGCCTGCCAGACAATGTTCAATGCAGCGCGTGGCGTGCTCCAACGCATGGGTGTAGCCGTCAACCGCCCCTGGAATGAACTCCTTGAGCACACCCAGCGTATAGCGCTCCCCTTCCTTGCGCTGATATTCGATGGCGCCCAGGTAGCGGGGCGTATGCTCGAACCCGGCCTGTTCGCTCAGGTACTGCGCCAGCTCCAGTTCCGGATTCACCCCACTTTGCAGGGGGCGATACAGTTTTAGGAACAACCGCCCGTCGTAGGTGACGGCAGTATTGTGCATGGCGCCCTTGAAGCGTGAGGAAGGCATGTCCACAAACGCCCCGTTCACCTGTCGGTAGAGCTTCCCGGGCTTGGCGACCACAGAGCCCCGTGCGCCGCGGAAGCGGCGTTTTCTGGCAATGGCCTCCAGCAGGGCGTAGCGGCAGCGCTCGTCAGACAACCCGTCGTAAAGCACGCCCTCTTCACTCCCCACACGAACCTTGGCGAGCACACTGGAAGGCTCGCTTTCCAGGAGCTTTTCTCCCCATTCGCCCGCCGCCATGGAGATGGGCAGCACCAGCATATCGGCCGGTCCGTCGGAGTATTGCAATTCCAGGAAAAAGAGCCTGGGAAAGGCCTCGCCCTGCACCAGCGGTATGGAGTCCAGCACCGCGGCCTTGCGCACCTTGCCCGAGGTGGCGCCGAACCATTGCAGCGTGTTGCACCGGGGCAGCGCCTGTTCTTCCAGCCCCTTGTGCAGCAGGCTGAAGTCCAGGGATTTGCTGCGCGCGCTGATGGCCAGTTCCGGCAAAGCCTGTTCCGGTTCGGCCGGCTCATCCAAAGAAATGTTTTCTTCGTGCAAAGGCTTGAGCTTGAACCAGAAATAATCATGAAAACCAAGGGGCAGCACATAGGGTTCCTTGCGTATCTGCGGAAACCGCGTACGGCTGAAAACATCTTCCGGCACCTGCCCGGCGTAATCGGACAGGTCCATTTCCACCACCTGGGAAAAACGCGAAAGGTTGACCACCACAAGAATGCTTTCTGTGTTGCCCTTTTCGTCCACATGGCTGCGCACAAAAGCCAGAACCTTGGGGTTCTCACAGGTCACGAACTGGATATCCCCCCTGCCGAATGCCCGGAAGCGTTTGCGCATGGCTATGACCCGGCGCATCCACCACAGAAGTGAGGAAGGATTGCGCTCCTGGTTCTCCACGTTGACCATTTCGCTGTGGTATTCGGGGTCGATTATCACGGGCAGAAAGAGCTTGTGCGGATTGACCTTGGAGAAGCCGGCGTTGCGGTCCGGGCTCCACTGCATGGGCGTGCGTACGCCATCGCGATCGCCCAGATGATAGTTGTCCCCCATGCCGATTTCATCGCCATAATAAATAATAGGCGTGCCCGGAAAGGAAAACAGGATGAAGTTGATGAGTTCTATCTTGCGCCTGTTGTTGGACATCAGCGGCGCCAGCCTGCGGCGAATGCCCAGATTGATGCGCGCGCGGTTGTCTTTGGCGTAGACCCGGTACATATAGTCGCGCTCTTCGTCGCTGACCATCTCCAGGGTCAGTTCGTCATGGTTGCGCAAAAACATGGCCCACTGGCAGCCCTCGGGAATTTCCGGGGTCTGCTCCAGAATATCCATGATGGGATAGCGGTCCTCCATCCACAGGGACATGAAAATGCGCGGCATGATGGGAAAATGGTAGCACATGTGGCATTCATCGCCCTTGCCGAAGTAGGCCACGGCGTCTTCCGGCCACTGGTTCGCCTCGGCCAGGAACATCTTGTCCGCATAACGCCCGTCCACATATTCGCGCAGTTCACGCAACACATCGTGGGTTTCCGGCAGGTTTTCGCAGTTGGTGCCTTCTCGTTCAAATAGATACGGCACGGCGTCCAGACGCATGCCATCCACGCCCATGCCGAACCAGAAGTCGATGACCTTGAACATGGCCTTTTTGACCTTGGGGTTCTCCCAATTCAGGTCAGGCTGGTGGTGGTAGAATCGATGCCAGAAATAAGCGCCCGCCGCCTGATCCCAAGTCCAGTTGGATATCTCGTAATCCTGAAATATGATGCGCGCTTCCTTATAGAGGTCCGTGTTGTCGTTCCAGACGTAGAAATCGCGCGCCGGCGAATTGGGCTTGGCGTGGCGGGCCTTTTGAAACCACTCGTTGCGGTCCGAGGTATGGTTCAGCACCAGCTCGGTAATGACCCGCAGGCCGCGGTCATGGGCCTCCTTGAGGAACCGCTTGAAATCGCGCAGCACCCCATAATCCGGGTGGATGTCGTAATAATCTGCAATATCATAGCCGTCATCCCGCAGGGGCGAAGGATAGAACGGCAACAGCCACAACGCCGTGATGCCCAGATCACGTAAGTAGTCGAGCTTCTCGCACAATCCCTTGAAATCGCCGATACCGTCGTTATTGCTGTCAAAAAAGGCTTTGACGTGCAGTTCGTAAATTATCGCGTCCTTGTACCATTGGGGATCGCCTGCAGCAGCTTGCATCTTGCGTGGTGGCATATATTGCAACTCCTTATACGTACGGGCCGTATAAACACGGCCTGCCCTTGCGCGCCGATCAAACAGAAGAGGCCGCGCATGGCAGATGAAACGTCATTATAAAACCCTGTCAAAAAATGCGGTCATTTCCTTGAACCAGGCCAGCCGCTCCAAATCCATTTCCGAGGGGAGCAGCCGCCAGAGCCAGTTGTCGCCCAAAGTGGCGGGCCGGTTCATACGATGGGTGGAGCCAAGGCCAAGAACATCCTGCATGGGGAAAATGGTGGTGTTGGCCACGCTTTGCATGGCCAGACGGATGAACGCCATGTGCACATCTTCCGGCGTTGGCACACGCCCCAGATAGCGGGCCAGGGTCTGGCGCTCCGTCTGGTTGGCCTCGTTCACGAACCAGCCGGCGACAGTGTTGTTGTCGTGGGTGCCGGTGTAGGCCACGCAGTCCTGGTCATACAGATGCGGCACATGCTTGGCCCATTCCTTGCCAAAGGCGAATTGCACGATCTTCATGCCCGGAAAGCCGAACACATGCTTGAGCTCGCGCACGTCCGCCGTTATCACGCCCAGGTCCTCGGCAATAAGCGGCAATACGCCAAAACGGCGCAAAAGCACGGTGAACAGTTCCTGCCCCGGGGCGTCCACCCACTCCCCGTTCACAGCGGTTTGCTCGTCTGCCGGGATGCTCCAGTAGCCGCAGAACCCGCGAAAATGGTCCACTCGCATGAAGTCGCACTGCTTCAGCCCGTGCTTGAACCGCCGTGTCCACCAGGCGTACTTCTCGGCGCGGTGCGCTTCCCAGGCGTATACAGGGTTGCCCCAGCGCTGCCCGGTCGTGGAGAAATAATCGGGGGGCACGCCCGCTACGAAAATCGGCTTGCGCGTGGCATCCAGCTGGTAAAGTTCCGGACGCGACCAGACATCCGCGCTGTCATAGGTGACATATATAGGCATGTCGCCAATGACATTCACGCCCTGGTCATTGCAAAATTCCCTGAAGCTCTCCCATTGGCGGTGAAAAAGGTACTGCACAAAACGCTCTCGCGCCAAAAGGCGTGAGCCTTCATCGCGCCACTTGTCCAGCGCCTCTGCATCACGGTAGCGATACTCTTCCGGCCAATCACACCAGGAGACGCGGTCAAACCGGTCCTTGAGCGTGGCGAACAACGCCCAGTCCTCCAGCCAGTCGGCATTGTGGCGCAAAAAGGCCACAAAAGAGGGATCGCCCGTGATGTCCGCACCGCTGTATTCAAAAGCCTTGGCGAACATTGCGTCGCGTTGGTACCCTACGCGGGAGTAGTCCACCCGGCGCGGATCAGCATTGTTCCGCTCGGGCATGTCCTGCTTGCGCAGGAACCCCTCTTCCACCAGCATTTCCGGGCTCAACAAATCGGGATTACCGGCAAAGGCTGATGTTCCGGCATAGGGGGAGCTGCCATACCCGGTGGGGCATGTGGGCAGTATCTGCCAGTAGCTCTGGCCAAGGGCAGCAATGAAGCTGGCAAACTCACGGGCTGCGGGGCCCAGGTCCCCGATGCCGAAGGCCGAGGGCAACGAGGTTATGTGCAATAGAATTCCGCTTGCGCGAACGTGCATTTAGGCCTTCCTCCGGTGGAGATTGATATCATTTCAGGAGCGGCTGCAACTCAGACGCAAAACTGCACGCCGTGCATCGCGCGCCGCGATTCACAGTAAGGTATACGCATAACTGCGCCCCCATGCAAAGGGGGGCATAATTTGGGTAAAATATGTGTCGAAAAAGAGTCGGAATGCAGGAAAAAACTGACAATGGAGGCCCTGCCCCCCCGAGAAAAAAACACGCCTTTATCCGGCGGACAAAAGAACTATACCGCGGGAGAAAACAATTGTTTTTCAAACACCAGCTTGGCATCACCAGGGGCGTAAAAATCCGGGAACAAGGCCCGCTGCGCAAACCCCATACGCACGTAGAACTGCCGCGCGGACGCATACCGCGCCAAAGAAGACGTTTCTGCAAACAGTCGCTCACCGCCTGCCGCCTGCACCCTTTTTTCCACGTCTTCCAGGAGCAGACGCCCCACTCCCAGGCCTTGGGCCTGGGGCGCAACCACTATCCAGTACAGGTCCCAACTGCTGCATGTGCAGGGTATGCGCCCGAAACATGCATACCCGAGAAGCCCCATGCCAGTTCCAGCCCCACGCCCTTCCTTCACTGGTACGGAGCTGGCCTGTAGCCCCTGCGGCGTGTCCATCAACACGAACTCATACCCGCTGCGAACTCCCTGCCGCAGCGTTTCCTGCGCCAATTCTTCGGCCACATCCACTTCTTCTGCTGTAAAATTTGCGGTTTGCGCAACAAGAGAGCGGATTCTGCGCGGGTCATGTGCGCGCAGCCGTTGCCGCAGCGCAGATTGTATCACACTGTGCCCGTTCATACGCGCCCTCCGTGCTCAATTGTTGCGTGCCGGCCAAGCTGTGGCACGTGCAGGCCTTCATGCAGACCGGTAAAAAACTGCAGCGCATTGCCTCCAAGAGACGGCACACGGTAGCCGCCCTCTTGCACCACAAGCACAGGCAGGCCCAGCCCGCCTATAAGGCGTCCGTTCTCACGAAAATCCGCAGGCTGCAACGTCCATGTGCCGGTGGGGTCGCCTTTGGCCGTATCCAGCCCCAGCGCCACCACCAGAAACGTCGGTGCAAATCGCTGCACAAGATCGAGGGCGCTGCGCAACACCTTGTGATAAGCGGCTCCGTCCACATGTTCCGGCAGGGGAAAATTACGGTTCGCCCCCCGCCCTTTGCCTTCGCCCCGCTCATCGGCAAATCCGCTGAAATAAGGGTAGGCCAGGCTGGGGTGTCCGTGGATGGAAATGGTCAATACGTCCTCGCACTCATAGAATATATCCTGGGTGCCATTGCCATGGTGGTAGTCAATATCCAGAATGGCTACTCGCCCGTAACCGCACAACATTTGCGCCGCAATGGCTGTGTTGTTCATGTAGCAGAAACCACCGAACACCTTGCGCTCCGCGTGATGTCCAGGGGGGCGCACCAGGGCGTAAGCAGCCCTGTACCCATGCAGCAAGGCATCCGCCGCGGTGCAGGCTGTATCCGCCGCATCCCGCGCCGCATTCCAGGCGTTACTGTGCAGTGGAGTAAACGTATCGATGCAGTAGTACCCGGCGCGCACCGCCAGTTCCTTTGGCGGCCGGGCGGCATTGCGCAGCGGAAACACATACGGATACACCGCCTTGCCAGGGGCAATCAGCCCGCAGCACCGTTTCATATAACGCAACAGTGCCGGATCATGCACCGCTGCGGCCAACCGTTCCGGAAAATGTCTGGTTTTGAGCCGTTGGAACAAGCCGCTGTTTTCGATCCTGGCCAGGATATGTTTGACCCTGACCGGCGCTTCCACATAGCCGCGTTCGTGCACATGATGGATGGCGTGCTTCTCGCTGACAACCAGGGCCATGTCGCCTTGTGCATCACTTGCAGGAAAAGGCGTCGGGGGCGCCTTTGGCGCACGCAACTGAACGGGGTCGTCCTGAAAGCTCTTTACCACCCTTTCGATGTACCCCTCGGGACAACGCTCAGCGTACTTGCGCTCCAGAATGGCGCGCACTATCGGCCTGGCGTTGTTTTTCGCCAGCCTTCCCCGCCTGCCCTGCCGCCCCAACCCGTCAAAAAGCAGCAGCGGCGGGCATGTGTCGCCTTCCGAAATGGGGGTGGCGTATTCCGTACCCTCTATAACCCGCATGCCGCACCGCTCATAAAATCGCAACCGGGCGGCGTTCTGCCGCAGCAAAGTTCTATCGCCACAAAGGTCCGAAGTTTCGGGAAGACATTCGCAAAAAATGCCTGTCACGTTCAGGTCCATGGCCTCGCGCTGCAGCCGCTGGTACAAGGCGCTGCCCACACCGCCCCCAGTACGCCCACTGGCGGCGGCCAGGTAATCCAGATAGCAGAATCCGGCATCCGGGGCGTGCAACATAATGGCAACGCCCACCACACGATCCTGGCGCTCCGCCGTGAAAAGCACGGTGCGGAAGCGGTACGCCAGAGGGTCGCGCAGCTTTTTGGGCAATGACGCGAACTCTCCCTCTGGCGCATCCGGAAAATGATTTGTCAGGATATCCACTGCCTTGGCTATTGCCGCAGCATCGGCCGGCAGCAGATCATCGAACACGCGACGTATCCTAAACATGCCCGCCCCCTATGCCACGCGATGACGCAGCTTAGCGCTGCGCTGCATGGCGGCCAGAAGCAGATACTCCATGACGTCTCCTGGCTGCAGCTCGGCCTCCTTTGCGGCGGCGATGAAACCTGCATCCGGACTCAGGCAGGGGTTGGCGTTGATGTCAATGACCCAAAGCCCTCCCAGAGAGTCAACGCGCATGTCCACACGCGCATAGCCTTCCAGCCCAAAGGCTTTCCAGCAATCCAGTGCAAGTTGGCGGGCGCGGTTCAGGATGGTGTTGTCCTTTTCCGCAAAGCGGAAACTCCTGTTCGTATTTTTAAAGGCAGCATCGTCCTCGTTCCATTTGGCCGCAAAATCCACGATCTGCGGACGCTCCTCGTCCCATTCTCCAAAAACGATTTCCGCGGGGGGCAAAACACTCACCCCCTGCGGCGTTTCCAAAAGGGATATGTTCAGCTCGCGCCCTGGAATGAATTCTTCGGCAAACCACTCCCCCCCGAAACGTTGGCAACGCTCGGCCAGCTTTTTTGCAAGCTCTTCGCCCGTAGGGTGCTTTAACACGCTCCCTGCATCCAGCCCCAGGGAGGCATGCTCCCAAACGCTTTTGACAATACAGACATCGGTCATCCGCTCTTGTGCAGCCTGGGACAGTCTGTTCACCACAGAAGGCGTGGGAAGGCAGTTTGCGCGCAGGATTTGCTTGGCCATCAGCTTGTTGGTCGAACAAAGCAACGCATGGGCGCTACTGCCTGTATAGGACACGCCGAGTTCATGCAGCTCCTGCGGCACTAGGTGCGCATCCCTGGCGCTGCCCCCGATTCCTTCCACCAGGTTGACCACCACCGATGCGCCCGTCTTTGCAAGCCCCTGCCTGAGGGCGCTCCCGGTTGCAGCATCCTCCAAAGATTTCTCCGTCCCTTTCACTTCCGCAATGGGCAACAACACGGCTTCGAACCCCAGGGAGCGCGCAAGGGATGCAGCGTATTCAGCCTGAACAAGGGTATCCTGTTCCTCAGGACCGGCGTCTTGCGGCACTGCAGTATGCACAACGGCCACCAGCAAAGGGTGCTCGTTTGGAAGCATACGCACCATATCAGATATCAGCATGCCACCGCCTCTGCCCTTTCTGCCGCCATGGGGGCAGCCGGGATATGCGTTGTCTGCAGCAAACCTTCTCTTTCAAGAGCGGCATGCAGGATCATGGAGATGAGTTCTCTGTAGGGAATCCCCCGTAAGCGGCAAATAATGGGCAGGTCTGAGTGCACCGGGTTCAGGCCAGCCAGGGGGTTGGCCTCGATAAAATGCACTTCGCCCCTTGCGTCTGCGCGCAGGTCCAGACGCCCCCCGTCGCGGATGCCCAGCCCCCGATAGGCGGCCAGGGCCACTGTTGCAGCGCGGCGGGCCAAGGCGTCGTCCACCAGATGGTACTCCACCAGACTTTCGTACTGGTCTTTTGTGCCGTAGCCATACGCGCCCTGCTCAATATCATGCAGCAGCACAATTTCGATAACGCCCAACACGCGGGCGCTGCGCCCCGTACCGACGATTCCCACAGTAAACTCGCGCCCCGGCAGATAGCTTTCCACCAGCACAGGCTGCCGGAAACGGTCGAGCAACTGACGACACGCATCTCTCAGGGATTTGAAATCATTGCAGCGCGAGGCCGCCGTGACGCCCTTGCCTGTGCCTTCCGCCACCGGCTTGACAAAAAGCGGGTATCCCATGCGCGCTGTGTCTATTTTTCTCAGGTCGCGCAGGTCCTGCACCAGGGCGAAATCAGGCGTGGGCAGACCCAAATCGCGCACAACATGTTTTGTCATACCCTTGTGCAGGCAAAGGCCCAGAATAGCGGGATCGGAAAAGACATAGGGTATCTGCCAGGCATCCAGCAGTGCCGGGACCAGGGACTCACGCCCCATGCCGTGGAGGCCTTCGGCAATGTTGAAGACCATGTCCCAGCGGCGCCCCAATGCCAGGGAGCGCGCCAAGGCCTGGGCGCTGCCGATGCGCTCCGTCTCGAAACCTTCGTCCTGCAGGGCCTGCTCGATGCCGCAAATGGTCTCTTCGCGGTCAAATTCAGCAGTTTCCTCCGGAGTGTACCCCTGGTCGAGATACTCCTGTTTCAGATCGTACGTCAGGCCAATGCGCATGGCGCCCCCTTTTGTGCCGGAAAATCCGGATAGCTGAAGGTTTTTCCCTCGTAATTGCGGAGCAGCAGATTACCTGATGCATCGCGGCCAATGACGGTTTCCGGAAGCAACGGAATCTTGCCGCCGCCACCAGGGGCGTCGATCACATACTGCGGCACGGCATAGCCCGAGATATTGCCACGCAATTCCTGCAGAATTTCAAGCCCCTTACTGACAGGGGTGCGAAAATGCGCGCTGCCGGGAATGGGGTCGCACTGGTACAAATAATAGGGGCGCACACGCATCCGCATCAGTCCTTTGAAAAGCGCTCCCATGGTTGCAGGCGTGTCATTCACCCCCGCAAGAAGCACGGTCTGGCTGCCCAGAGGCATACCGGCATCCGCAAGACGGGTGCACGCCTCCTGCATTTCAGGGGTCAATTCAGCGGGATGGGTGCAGTGCAGACTCATCCACAACGGGTGATATTTTTTGAGCATGGCGGTCAGTCCCGGCGTAATGCGCTGCGGCAAGACGGCGGGCGTCTTGGTGCCAATGCGCACAACTTCCACATGGGGAATGTTCCTGACCCCCGCCAGCAGCCATTCCAGGGCGTCCTCACGCATGGTAAGGGGATCCCCCCCGGAAAGAATGACGTCACGGATCTCAGGCCGGGAGGCGATATAGTCCAGGGCGGTCTGCCAGCGCTTGCGGCCGGGCAACCCCTTGCGGCGGCCCACCAGGCGGGTGCGCGTGCAATAGCGGCAATACGCAGCGCAACTGTCCGTGGTCATGAACAGGACACGGTCCGGATACCGATGCACCAGACCGGGCACGGGACTGTCGTGCTCCTCACCCAGGGGGTCGGCCGCCTCGCCAGAAGCATGTACCAGTTCGTTGACCGTGGGCACCATGCATCGCCTGAGGGGGCTGTGCTCGCCAGATGGCGAATCCGCCAGCAGGGATAAATAATAAGGCGTGACGGCCAAAGGCAGCCCTGCGCTGCAGCCACCGCCCAGGGCGGATGCGCATGCTGCACGTTCTTCGGGCTCCAGAGCCATGACGCGCTCCAGACCGGCCATGCCGACAACCTTGTTGGCCAATTGCCAGCGCCAGTCACTCCATCTGGCTGCCGTCACTTCAGGATAGTATTGCTCCCGGAAGGCTTTGGTCCGGTCGCTTTCCACAAAAGGCGTGGAATGGGAGGTACGCCTGCTCCGCTGCCCCCTGACTGGCGCCAGGGTCATGCACGAAGCAGAAGCGGTTTTCTTGGGGCAGGTTTTGGTTTTTTTTGTCCGCCTAAGGGCAGCCCCGGAGTCCGGAGGTTCCTGCGCAACATCGCAGGCGGTTTCCTGTTCAGGCTCCTGGTGTACTTCATGGGGAGCGGAAGAAATGGGGCGCAGCTCCATTTGCATCGTTGCAGCCTCCTCTGCGGGTGGCTCCGGCTGTTTTACGCCGGGGTAAAGCCCCTTCAATTCCGGGGGGCGTATGAGTTGCAGGGCGTCAGTCGCCAAAGTCCTTTTCACAAAAGGAAACAATCCGGATCCGTTGCGGCGTGCTGTCCTTTTCCAGCACACAGCGCGCACTGACGCGCTTGCCGCAAAGAGGAATCATGGCCATGCCTTGCGCATCCATGATGACGAAATAATCCCGTTCGCCCGTGGCTGAGATGAGCACATTGGTCACGTTGTTGCGAGCATCCCACCCCCAGGGGCAGACAATGCCTTCACATTCAATGGTATTCTTCCCCAACTGCATATCCATGGCATCACCTGTTCCGATTCAGGAGGACCGTTTCCTCCGCACGCAATAGCAATCGCCGTTCCACAACGTTAAAGTACTTGTATTACGGGAGAATCCACTCAAGACAGGGATAAAACAGGAACTTGATATTCCTGTTTGCAGCAAAAATGGGACACGCCGTATCCGGCAATGATGCGGGCAAGGGGTAAGACGCCCCTCGCAAGAGGGGAGAATATAAGGGAGACTACCGCTGTTAAGCCCGCGCTTGTCAGTCCTGGCCGCGGGTTTTGTAGCTTTCTTTCTGGATGCCGTATTTTGTGAGCAGCTTGTGCAACTGGCGCGTGCTGATGCCCGCCTGCTCGGCAGAATGGTTTATGCGCCCCTTGTGACGGGTCAGAAGCTCCTCCAAGTACTGGCGTTCCGCCACTTCCTTGGCGGCTTCGCGGTACTCGTAGAGGGTCATGGGGGTATTGGGCAGCAGGAGTCCCTGGCCGCTGCAGTCCGAAAAAAGCTCCTGGGGGAAGCTTTCCGCGCTCAGGACATTTCCGGACTCCAGGATGAAGGCGCGCTCCACCAGGTTTTGCAGTTCGCGTACATTGCCCGGCCAGTCATA
Organism: Desulfovibrio biadhensis; assembly: GCF_055388615.1. Taxonomy (NCBI): domain Bacteria; kingdom Pseudomonadati; phylum Thermodesulfobacteriota; class Desulfovibrionia; order Desulfovibrionales; family Desulfovibrionaceae; genus Desulfovibrio; species Desulfovibrio biadhensis. The sequence goes on along the minus strand of NZ_AP042477.1, from coordinate 1,877,493 downwards.
CGCCTTCAGCCCTTCCACCACCTCCTGGTGGGCATCGGTGATTTCCTTGCCATATTTTCGGCTGAAATCTTTCAGGAAAAACCGCAGCAACAAAGGGATGTCCTCCTTGCGTTCCCGCAAGGGCGGAATCTCAATGGGAAAGACATTGAGGCGGTAATACAAATCGGTCCTGAAAGAACCGCTTTCTGCAAGCTTTTTGAGATTTTCGTTACTGGCCGCAATGATTCTGGCGTCCGTTTCCAGGCTGCTTTCCCCCCCCACACGCTGGAAGGTGCGTTCCTGCAGGACTTGCAGCAGCCGAACCTGGGCGGCATGGGTGATGGTGCCGATTTCGTCCAGAAAGATGGTCCCGCCATGGGCGATTTCAAACTTGCCGAGTTTGCGCTTGTGCGCACCGGTAAAGGCGCCCCGCTCATGCCCAAAAAGTTCGCTCTCGATGAGGGTGTCCGGAATGGCGCCGCAATGGACACCGATGAACTGGCGGGTTTTCCGCTCACTCAAACTGTGCACGAGGCGGGCAATGACGCTTTTGCCCGTGCCGGTTTCGCCGGTCAGCAGCACCAGCGCGCTGGTGGGCGCGGCCACCTTCACCTTTTTGAACACTTCCCGCATCAGCGGGCTGTGGGTTTCTGGAATATCCGGAAAGCTCTGCCGTATCAGATTGCTGCGCAAATAATCGAGCTCAGACGCCACGCGCGAACTTTCGCGCATGCTTTCAACCACATATACGAGTTCGTCAGCATCGATGGGCAAAGCCAGGTAATCTGCAGCGCCGGCTCGCACGGCGTCCACGGCAAAGCGAACCTTGTCCGGCGGCGCCAGCACAACAGTCTCCACGTAATTCCCTGCCTTGCGCACGGCCTGCAGCTCCTGTTTCCAGTCTCTGCGACCGTACTGTACGGGCGTGGCCAGAATGTCCTGATCCACAAAGAAAAGATCATGAGGATGGTCCGCCAGAATGTCCAAAGCCTGAGCAAGCGTTTGACAAGACGTAACGCGTCGTTTCTCGCCAAATACGCGGCGCAGAGTCTTAACCGCTTCCGGATCACGGGTGGCGGCCAAAATGTTGGGCATCGACGGCTTCCTCCTTCGTAATGGGAGGATTCTATACGCTATTTGCCTCTTCTTGCCAGCATCTTAATGAAGTTTTTGCAAATCCATGGCAATACTTGCAAATTTGGAATATTCAGCGCATATAACTGAAGTATGCTGGATCAGTTGGGCTACTACGTCCGGGGGGCGCATGGTCTGCAATAAACCATTCACCAACATTTCCCCCTTTTCCTTGCGCATGCTCTGCGCAGGACTTGTGTTTTGCTTTTTCGGGCTTTTGCCTTGTAATGCCATGGCAAAGCAAAAGCTCGATCAAGTCAGCCTGCAGCTGAAGTGGAAACACCAGTTCCAGTTTGCAGGGTATTACGCAGCCCTGGAAAAAGGCTTTTACCGCGAAGCCGGCCTGGATGTATCCATCCGGGAAGGATCCATCAACCCAACCTATTTGCAAGACGTGCTTTCAGGGAGTGCCACCTATGGCGTTGGCGGCTCTGACATCCTCAATGCCTTTCTGAATGGCGCCCCGCTTGTGGCCTTGGCAACCGTATTCCAGCACACCCCCACTGTCCTGCTCGCCCTGGGCGGTTCGGGAATTTTCGGGCCGCAGGATCTACCAGGGCACACCATCGCCACGGCGCTGGATACCGAACCTGAAATTTTGCGCATGCTCGAAGCTGAGGGCATTGACCCGGGTACTGTGACTTTTGTTCCCAGAAAAGAGGGCATGAGCCAATTGTTCGACCGCGAAGTGGCAGCGTTTGCCGCCTATCTGACCAACGAGCCCTGGTACCTGGACAAACAGAACATCCACCACATCACCCTTGCGCCCAAGGACTATGGCGTAGATTTCTATGGGGACGTGCTTTTTACAAGCCGCAAGGAAGTGCTTGAGCATCTCGACAGGACAGACCGCTTTGTAAAGGCCAGCATGAAGGGGTGGGAATACGCCATGCGCCATCCCGAGGAAATTGCAACACTGATCCGCACGCAGTACGCCTCTGAAAAAAGTCAGGAACAGCTATTATATGAAGCTGCGGTAATGCAGGGCCTTATCCTTCCTGAACTGGTGGAACTGGGGCACATGAACCCCGGCAGATGGCGCCACATGGCTGACAGCTTTTACGAGCAGGGGCATGTAGACGCTGCGAACCGCCCTGATATCACCCCTTTTCTCTTCTCCACCTACACAAATTCAAACCAATCCTGGATGTACAGCGCCCTGTGGTTTTCCGCTGCGCTTTTACTGATGGCAATTGGCGCTGCAGTTACGCTTTTTTTCGTCAACAAACGCCTGAAGCGTGAAGTTAACGAACGGATTCAGGTGGAGGCCAGCCTGTTACGCAGCCGCAAACGCCTGCGCAGCATCATCGACAACACACTTGCCGGCTACGTCTTCATCGACAAAAACGGCATTATCCAGGATGTCAACGATGCGTGGCTGCTGATGCACGGCTACGTGCGCCCCTCCGAGGTGCTCGGTCGCCATTGCACTGGTTTTGTTGCGCCAGAAGAGCGGGAAAGGGCCTTCTCCTTGCTTGAGAGACTGCTCAAAGGAGAGGAGATTCCCACTGGAGAGATCACACGCCTCATGAATGGCGGCAACACAGGGGTGCATGTCTATTCCTACAGCACGGTCTACCTGGAAGGCATGGTCATAGGCATCCAGGGATTTCTCATCGATGTATCGCAGCAGAAACGATTGGAAACCGATTACAAGGCCTTGATCGAAAACATGCAGGAAGGCGTCGCCCTCCATGAGATGCTGGTGGACGATCAAGGCAGGCCCATCGACTACCGCTTTCTCAACATCAACCCAGCATTTGAACGAATAACAGGCCTGAAAGCCGATGACATCATCGGCAGCACTGTGCTGGAAATAATGCCAGATACCGAGCCGTATTGGATTCAGACCTACGGACGGGTTGCCTTTACCGGCCAGCCCGAGCTCATCGAACAGTACAGCAACGTTCTGGACCGCCATTACTCGGTAAGCGCCTACTCTCCCCGCGTGGGGCAGTTTGCCGCCATTATCAATGATATCACCACCCGCAAAATGGCGGAAGAGCAGATGTTGCGTTCCAAGGACAAAGCCGAAGCCGCCAACCGCGCCAAGGGGGAGTTTCTGGCGAACATGAGCCACGAATTGCGCACGCCTCTCAATGGCGTTTTCGGCATGATGCAGCTTATGCAACAGACACCGCTGACCCAGGAGCAAAAAGAGCTTTTGGATACGGCCCTGGCCGCAGGCAAGGGCTTGATGACCATCATCAACGACATACTGGATTTTTCGCGCATGGAAGCCGGGCAGCTTCTCGTCAATATCCAGCCATTTTCCCTGCGCGAGACATTCCACCTGGTCCTGGAGAACTTTACCATATCGGCCCACGACAAGGGGCTGCACATGGAACTGAACCTGGACGGTAGCGTGCCTGAAGGTGCAGTGGGAGACGAAGCGCGGCTGCGGCAAATACTCTTCAACCTTCTGGGCAATGCCGTTAAATTCACGGAAAGTGGTGGCGTGCATATCGCATCCTGGGTGGTGCCCGGCAAACCTGCTCAGTTAAAGGAAAAGGACTTTTTGCTGGCCATCCAGGTCAGCGACACCGGCATCGGCATTCCGGACAACAAACTGGATACGATTTTTGAGCCTTTTGCCCAGGCGGACGGCAGCTTTACCAGGCGATTTCAGGGGGCAGGCCTGGGGCTGGGAATTGTGAAAACCCTTGTCCAGCGACTGGGCGGAAGCATCTGTATAAACAGCAAATCTGGTCAAGGAACGACCTTTATCGTGACCCTGCACATGCACTGCATCGAAATAGAGCAGCACAAAGACAGGCCACAGCGCCATGCCGCCCAGTCTGTCGAGCGTTTGCGCGTTCTCATTGCCGAAGATGATACCGTCAACCAGATTGTGATTCGCCGGCTTCTGGAAAAGAATGGCTGTGAAGTGGCCAGCGCTGAAAACGGCCGCAGAGCTTTTGAACTGGTGGCCGCTCAGGAATTCGACGTGGTATTGATGGACGTACAAATGCCGGAAATGGACGGCCTGGAAGCCACCCGAGCCATTAGGGAGAAGGAAAAAACCGAAGGGCGCCCCCCTGTGCCTATCATAGCCCTCACAGCTCACGCCATGTCAGGCGACAAGGAATTGTTCCTGGAGGCGGGCATGAATCACTACCTGGCCAAACCTGTTGACCTGCAGGAATTGCTTGCCACCCTCAGGGATTTTTGTGACCGGGAGACGTTGCCCCAAGCCACGAAAGATCAAAAACCACTTTGACGCGCAAGCCTGGCCTGTTGTCCTCCAACAGCAGATCTGCGTTATGCAGCTTGGCCACCGCAGCCACAAGGGACAACCCCAGCCCGCTGCCTGGAGCATTGCGACTGGACTCCAAACGATAGAAGCGCTCCAGAACCCTTTCGCGTTCAGCATACGGAATGCCCGGGCCACTGTCCGCCACCTGCAATGTAGCCAGCTTGCGGTTGCTGGAAAGCGAAACCGTCACCACGCCATCTTCCGGCGTGTATTTAAGCGCGTTATCCAGCAGGTTCGCCATGGCCTGGGAAAGCAGGTGCCTGTCGCCGGGCAGGCAGACATCATTGCCGAAATCGGTATCCAGACGTATGTTTTTTTCCTCCGCAAGGGGCTCGTAAAGCTCCACCATATCCCTGGCAATGGTGACCAGGTTTATTTCCTCTATCTCCTCACGGTTCAGCCCGGCCTCGGCCCGTGCGATCTTGAGCAACGCATTGAAGGTGCGGATAACCTCATCCGTGCCGGCAATGGTCTGCTCTATGGTGGCGCGATATGTCTCCATATCCGGCTTTTGCAGCATGGCCACTTCGAGCCGCCCTCGCAATCGGTTGATGGGGCTGCGCAAATCGTGGGCAATATTGTCTGAGACCTGCTTGACCCCATCCATGAGGTTCTCGATGCGGTCGAGCATGTCATTGAGATTCTGGATAAGCTGGTCGAATTCGTCGTTAGTTCCCAGCCTTGGTATCCGGCGTGAGAGGTCCCCGCGCATAATCTCCCGGCTGGCACGGTTGATGACGTCGATGCGGCGCAACATGCCCCGGCTCATGAACAGGCCGCCAATGATGCCCAGAACAAGGGTAAGGGCGAATCCCCAGCCCATTGATTTGACGATGAGCTTTTCAACGCGCACTTTTTCCGTGTCATCACGCCCGACCAGCAAGTGAAAGCCGCCCTTGAGCCGGATATGCTTGGCCATGGCGTCCCGCCCGTCATCCATGCCAACGCCGCTAAGGGCAAAGTGCAGCCATTCTTCACTTTTGTTCGCCGCTGCGTGCGCATCCCTGGTGACGTCGCTGGGCCAGCGCTCCAGATTGCCCGCCAGAGGGTTGAACTCCATGTCCGTGAGCAGATAGAGGCTTGACCGCGAAGCATCATTGCCAATGCGTTCGTTAATGATATGAATGACGCCTGCAAGACCGAGCAGTTCGTAACGTTCAGACAATCCCAGGATTTCGGCGTTGACGGTTTCCTCTATCTGGCTTTCCAGAAACCCTTCTGTGCTCCAATAGATGAACCCCAGGAGCATCAGCACGCTCAAGGCGAAAATGGCCATATACAGCAGGGCGAGCCGAAACGGCGTGGAGCGGAGGACGTTCAACGAGGACATGGGCGAAAAACGTGGGTCAAGGCACGTCGTGGAGCGAATAACCGGCGCCCCGCACCGTATGCAGCAGAGGGCGTTCGAAACCTTTGTCGATCTTCTGCCGCAGCCGGCTGATGTGCACGTCTATGACGTTTGTTTGGGGGTCGAACGAGTAATCCCAGACCTTTTCCAGCAGCATGGTCCTGGTCACTATGGAGCCCGCATGGCGCATCAGGTATTCCAAAAGAGAAAATTCCTTTGGTTGCAGGTCGATGGTCTTGCCTGAACGCTTCACCGATCTGGTGACCAGGTCCATTTCCAGGTCGGCCACCTGCAGCACCGTATTGGCCGACTCCACCTTGCCCCTGCGTTGCAAAGCCTCGATCCGGGCCAACAACTCCGCAAATGCATAGGGCTTGGTCATATAATCGTCGCCGCCGGCACGCAGGCCTTTGACACGGTCATCCACTTCGCCCAGGGCGCTCAAAATCAGCACCGGGGTTTTATTGCCCGCTGAGCGCAGGGTTTTGATGATCGTCAGACCATCCATGCCAGGCAACATGCGGTCGATTATCAGCGCGTCATAATTTTCCGAAGCGGCCATGAAAAGACCGGTCTTTCCGTCTGCAGCATGGTCCACGACAAACCCGCTTTCCTTGAGCCCTTTGACCATATAGGCGGCGGCTTCCAGGTCGTCTTCAACCACCAGAACGCGCATGGGGTCCTCCTCGCGATGCTCGCCTTTTCCTGCAGCAGGTTTCCAACCACCCGGGCGCGATGAAAACATACATCCCGAACGATCAGGAAAGCCCCTTGCCCCAGACAGAAGGCGGGTGTATTATAGTATGAGGAAACCTTTCAGCATTACCGGACATCTAACACTGTGTGCACTATACACCAGATGTCCATAAAGGCAACGCACGCCCATCCCGGGCAGTCGGAGCAGGAACATGGCAGAAGCATTCTTTTACAACATCTATCCGAGCACCCCCATAGTGGGGGGCGGTCCCGGCCCCTGGATATACTCCGTTGCGGAGCAAAATCTGGATGCAGCCCTGGGCGCACGCCGCGTGCAAGCTGAAAACGCCATCAAGGCGGAAGGCTACATGCGCATAGGCGCCTATTTCCCCGTGGAAGCCGCCCAGACAGCCCTTGAAGAAAGCGGCGGCGTTCTGGTGAACAGACGCATCTGATCAGGCATTGATGCCATTTTTCAGGCGAGACAGCTATTTCCGCGCGCTAAGCGCCTTGTCGTATATCCCCGGCGCAAAGCCTATCACCGGCTCCCCGTAAATCATGGCAAAAGGCACGGCTCTGCTGCCTTTGCTTAACTGCAGCATGCGCTTTGCCGCCCCCTGGTCCCTTTCCACGTTATAGACGTTGAAGCGCACGCCCTTGCTTTGCAGATAGCGCATGGCCTGTTTGCAGTAAGGGCACCTGTCCGTGACATAAATATCAACGGAAGCACTTGATTTTTCTTTTACCTGTTTGGGGGCGTTGGCGGTTGTCATGCCCTGCTTCGGAGGACGCTGGCCAAATTGCATGACCCCGTTATCATCCTTCCAATAGTACAGGTTCCCGGCGAAAACGGTCGCTGCGACAAGCAGCGTGATTGCCAAAAGTATCCAAAAGCGCATGGCTTTTTCTCCTTGCTTTACGGCGCTGGAGGCGCTCTTTCCCCAGGCGCCCGCCATCGCTTGCATGCACCCCGCGCTCTATTGCGAGGGGCCACAATGCAACCGGCACGTAATTATTGAGTACAAAGGTCTAGTATGCCATCGCTGGGCAGACTGGTAAAGCCGCCAGTCCAGACAAAAACAAACTCTGAGCTATGGTAACGAAATGGGGGGGATGCAGAGAAGAAGAGAAGGTTGAACCCATGCCTCTTAGACGGGCAATGGTTCCGGTTGCAGCTATCATACGCACCCTGCAGGCCTGGTATGCGCTTGCTTCTGCTTGCTGCCGCCATAGGGTGCAGCTTTTTCAAAAATTACACCCGCCCCCTCCGAACCAAAAACAAGTCGGAGGGAACGGGCGTGAAAATGAGCGCGTCTAGCTTACTGCATCTTTGAGACGCTTCCCCGGGGCGAACTTAACAGTCTTAGCCGCGGGGATCTGGATTTCTTCGCCGGTGCGGGGATTGCGACCGGTGCGTGCTGCGCGCTGGGAAACCTTGAAGGTGCCGAAACCGACGAGGGTGATGTCGTCGCCCTTGGACAGGGAATCGGAAATCGCTTCGAGGGTAGCGTCGAGGGCCTTGCCTGCAGCAGCCTTGGTCTCCAGGCCAGCCTTGCTTTGAATGATACCGATCAGGTCCGCTTTGGTCATCGCACTCTCTCCCGACTTAACGGTTTCTCACCGTCTGTTTACTGGTTGTTCATGAAAACGCTTGCCTGGCCTCACATAGCTTGTCACGTGTAAATGTGCAAGGACTAAGGCGCAGGTGCTCACCACCTTCAGGTTGTTGCGCCTACCAGGAAGACGTTTTTTTGTCCACGCTGTAGGAGGAAAAAAACGACAGGTTTTCGCCCAAAGAGTGAACGAGCGCCACTGAACATCCACGAATAACTAATCATTTGCAGCCCGACGCCGGGCGCAAAAGAACACACTGAGGTAGCCAGAGCGCCTCTGGCCACTCGCATCAGGGCACAAACGCACATTTGCCCCCTGTAAAAAAGCCAGCTCGCCTGAGTTGCAGACCACCACCGGGTACGTGCACGCCGAAAAAAGAATGGCGCACCACAAGACACGACGCCTGCTTCCTGCACCTGGCCAGTCGGTTGTTGCCCGACAAGCGCGGTGGAACAAAGCGACTATCACCGTGCCGCGTAGATAAAAAAAGGGCGAACAGGACTGTTTCGAACACCTCCACAGGGAGGAAAAGCCACAAGACTTCCCCTGCCTGACAAGGCACCCTGCCAGTCTGACCACCCTCCCCCTATACCAACGGTGCTGGTCAGCCTTACCATGGTCCGCCCGAAAAACTCGGGCGGACGCATTTCAGACGAATATATGCGCCGCTAGCGCCTGGGGGCGCGCGGCTGCTTGGGCTGCGCCTGATTCACTTTCAGGCTTCTGCCGCCCATGTCAGTGCCGTTTATGGCGCTTATTGCCCTCTCTGCATCATCCTTTTCCATCTCTACGAAACCGAAGCCCCTGGAGCGACCGGTCTCGCGGTCCATGATGATCTTGGCGGAAAGCACTTCGCCATGTTCGGAAAACATTCTGGTCAAATCTTCTTCGGACGCACTCCAAGGCAAGTTACCCACATAAATACTCGTAGCCATTGATCTGATTGCTCCTAAAAGCTGAATGGATGATGGAGCGCATGGGGAAAACGACTCCTGATCATGCGTCCTGTAACAAGGGCTGAAGCCCAATTCCACCCTCTCGACAACAACAGAGAGGTCCATACCTGTGGAATACCTATTCCACTTTTCTGCCTATAGCCGAGTACAAAGGTTCAAGTCAAGCACTTGGCGGTTTTAGGGCAACCTTTTTACATACATTTTTTATGTACCCGATCAACTCTCTTACCAAGCTGGTGATTCAAGGGAATACTCTCCATGGAAAAAAACGTCTCCGGCATCTGCCAAAACTCCATCGGGGATTGTTAAATTAATTACTCAACATTCTGTGCAGAATAACCCTTTCCATGCTTTTATGACGCGCACACGGCCAAACAGTATAAAAAATATATTGAAAATCGCTCCATGCACGATGCCAATGCCAACGACACACTCTTTGCATCATGGCTCTCTGAAAAACTTATGTCCGCTATCACAAGCACGAAGCAAAATACTGCAGTATGAAATAGCTTTTTTACACACATCACCTGCAGTTTTCGGCTTTTGTTTACATGCCAGCAAAGAGCCTTCCCGTGGCCCCTTCCCCCTTTGAGTTTCATAACATACTGAAACAACAGTTTATATTTCACGCCCTATTGCTTGTTATGTGTACAATATATTTCCACAAAATCCTCCCTCTCCTTGCTGGCATGCCGGATTCCTCCAGCCTCGATGCTCTGAAGCACCCTTCTATATACCGTAGGTAACCTCACACGCAGGCAAAAACACCCGCACCACGTAAGGGGGCGGGCAGCAAAAAACGCCTTACACAAGAGAATCGCCTTCATCATTGCCAGCATACTCTTGTTACGCTATTGATGTGCAGTCTTGAAAATTTACCCGGCAGAAGTCCCAAGCAGGAGAAGCCCATGCAGATCAAGTTCTGGGGCGTTCGCGGTTCAGCCGCACCTTCTAACAATGCTGCAAAGATCCGTTCCAAGGTGGTGCGCGCCATCCAAGCCGCTCTGGACGCAGGGTTGCAGGATACGGATGCCGTTGATGCGTTTGTAGACAACCTTCCATTCCCCATCAGGGGTGGCTATGGCAGCAATACACCGTGTCTGGAAGTGATGCTTGAAGGCGACACGTTTCTGCTTTTGGACGCCGGCCTGGGGTTGCGCGACTTCGGGGTCAACCACTTTGCCACCCGTTCCGGCGCTGCCGGCTCCATTTTCCACATTCTGATGTCGCACCTGCATTGGGACCACATCCAAGGCATGCCCTTTTTCCCGCCACTCTATCTGCCAGGCAACAGAATAAACGTGTACGGCTGTCACGATGGACTGGAGGAAGCCTTTGTCCAACAGCAGGAGCCGCCTTTTTTTCCGGTTCCTCTTTTTGAAACTGGTGCGGTTTTTCAGGCGCACAAGCTGGAGCCACAAACACAATACACCATTGCCGGACACCAAATCACGGCAATACGGCAGCATCATCCCGGCGTCTCCTATACTTACAAAATCCAAAAAAACGGCAAGACACTGATCTACGCCACTGATTGCGAGCATCACCTGACCCCTGCCGGACACGACCGCACCTTTGTGGATTTCATACGGGGGGCCGATCTGGTGGTTCTGGACGCGCAATACGACTTTGCCACCTCCCAGACCCTGAAAAAAGACTGGGGGCACTCCAGCAATGTTGTGGCAGTTGAAATGGCAAAGGAAGGCGGTGTGAAACAGCTTTGCCTTTTTCACCACGAACCTGCCGAAGACGACGACGCCCTTGAACTTTTTTTCCAGCAGACCGTTCGTTACTCCAGCCTGCACAAGCCAGAGCTGCCTCTCGAGGTTTTCATGGCCTATGACGGGCTAGAAGTGACGATTTGAAGCGGCCCACGTCCAGGCAGATGACCATGGGCAACAGCGCCCTCTTTTCAAGCCATGCAGCGGCTGATAAGACCCGGGACGCATGCTTTCCCTTGATTGATATGCAACTGCTCATGACTGCAGCTATTCACCGGGCTGGCAACATTTACCTGAACGTGCTCATGCAACGCTTTTTTTACGCTTGGTTAGCCATCTCTTGCCTGTTGTACGGCATTGTTCCGACTGCATACGCCGGAGATGCCTCCACTTTCACGCCTGAACCCACCCTGCGTGTGGAAACACTTGCTGCCTACACCAGGGCGGATGTCACCCTTACATTGTCCAGCGAAGCCTCCGGAAAAATTCTGGACGTTGCCGCCGATGTGGGCGAAGCCATCCCTGAAGATGGTGTTTTCGCGCACATAGATCCCGTTTATGCCCGCCTGAATCTTTCGGAACTGGAAGTGGAGCGCCGCAAGACAGCCTCCAGGCGCGACTATCTGGAAGTCGAAACAAATCGCTACCGCGACCTGGTAAGAGGGCGCCACGCCGATCAATCCTCCCTGGACAAATACGAGCAGGACCTGGATCAGGCGGAATTGCAAATCGCCTCACTGGACGTGGAAATCGAACGTGCAAAAGAGCAACTGGCACGGCACACGGTCCAGGCCCCTGCCGGATTTATCGTCATCGAGCGCATGATAGAACCGGGAGAATGGGTGACAGCAGGGCAGTCCCTTGCCACCGTCGGCGACTTCAGCACACTGGTGGCGCCCTTTGCCCTGGACGAAGAGCAGTTTCACTGGCTGCGCGCCCACCCTCCAGAACTTGTTCTACGCAGTGCCGACGGCAAGGAGCATAAGGCGAAGCTGCATCAGGTATCCCCGGCCTTTGATCCGGAAACACGTAAAATCAATGTGGAACTTGCTTTTTCTGCAAAAAACATGGAAGCCAGGGGAGGACAGCGGGTAGAGCTCGACGTACTGCTGCCGGATCGCGCCGGCACACTGCTCGTCCCCCGGTCCAGCTTGCAGAAAAGATACGAGCAGTATTGGCTTACCACGCCTGCAGGCAAGCGCCGCAAGGTCGTATTGATGGGGCAGGAGCAAGGAGACCAGGTGCGTGTCTTTGTTCCCGACTACACACCGGGGGAGCAGTTCCTCCTCCAGCCCGAAAACGCCGGCGCACCATCTGCCGGCGCCTTTGATGACGCAGCAGATAAGGACCAGCAAGGGAGCTGAGAATGCACGATTTGATTTTGATCCAGGTTGCCGGGGAAGATCGCCCCGGCGTCATGTCTGTGCTTGCCGGCGTTTTGGCTTCATACGACGTGGAAATTCTGGATATAGGGCAATCCGTGATCCACGACACCCTCGCCATGGGGGTTTTGATCCGCATACCTGCGGAAGCGGAAAGCGCCCCAATTCTGAAAGACCTGCTTTTTACGGCCCACGAGCTTGAAGTGAATCTGAAGTTCACGGCCATTACCGACGAACGCTACGAACGCTGGGTCGGCCAACAAGGACGCCAGCGCCACATCGTCACCCTTTTGGGGCGCACCATCAGCGCCAAGGCATTATGGGGCGTTTCCCAAGCCCTTGCCGACAATGGCCTCAATATAGACGTCATCACCAGACTGTCCGGCCGCCCTCCCCTGGAAGAAGGTGTCAAGGGGCGCGCCAACGGCTGTGTGGAATTCTGGGTGCGCGGCACAGCGGCGGACCAGGGCGCCCTCCGCAAGAGCTTTCTTGATGTTGCCGCTGCCGAAAGTGTGGATATTGCCATTCAGGAAGACAACATCTTTCGTCGCAACCGCAGACTGGTAGCCTTTGATATGGACTCCACCCTGCTGCAGGTGGAAGTCATAGACGAACTGGCCAAGCTTCACGGCGTGGGCGATCAGGTCGCGGCAATCACAGAGGCGGCCATGCGCGGCGAGATGGACTTCAACGAAAGCCTGGCCCGGAGGATGGCGCTTCTTGAAGGACTGCCCGAATCCGCCCTGGACGAGGTGGCCGACAACCTGCCCCTTTCCGACGGGGCCGAACGGCTCATCGCCAACCTCAAGCGATTCGGCTACAAAATCGCCATCATTTCAGGTGGATTCAGCTATTTTGGCAGACGTTTACAGGAGCGTTTCGGCATAGATTATCTGCACGCCAACGAGCTTGAGATCAAGGACGGCAAAGTCACGGGGCGCGTCCTGGGCGAAATAGTCAACGCAGCGCGCAAGGCGGAGCACTTGCGCAGCATTGCAGACCATGAAGGCATCGACCTGCAACAGGTCATCGCCGTTGGCGACGGGGCTAACGACCTGCCCATGCTCAACCTGGCAGGACTTGGCATTGCCTTCCACGCAAAACCCAAGGTGAAGGAAGGCGCAGGGCACGCCATTTCCACCTTTGGCCTGGACTCGATCCTCTACCTCATGGGCATGCGCGACAGGGACATTGTGGATTGATCCGGCACTGCGCACGCGCACGTTTTTTCCACTACCAGCACATGAAAAAACCCCCGGCACCTCCGGGGGTTTTATTTATGGGGAGCGTCATGCGCCCCTTCTGTAATATGCGAGAACCGGGCGCACCGGGCGACTATTTTTCAAATGCCTCTGGCAGGCAAAGTGCGGCTGGATCAACGTCTTTGGCCAGCATGCCGTTATCAGAAAGGAACGCGACGTCCTCCCGCATGACCTTGAGATCATCCGGCACGAGATGCGTAGTGAAGTCTGCCCAACCAAAGAGCGTCCTGGCGTCCTCCACGGATATGCCATGCTCCGCCGCGCCGATGCGAATGGCTTCTTCCTGATACTGCTCGATAAACGTCATTGCCTGCCGCGAAACCTCCATGAAACGCTGCACAAGGTCCGGATGTTCTGCAGCAAATGATGCAGAGGTCGCGCTCACCAGAATGGGCGTCACCAGCCCCTTGGCTGTTACCAGCACCCGGGCTCCGGCCTCCACAGACTTTATGACGAGGCTCGCCGCCAGGAGCGCGGCATCCACCTGCCCCCCGAGCATGGCCGTGCGCGCCGAGGGCAAATTCATCTGTACGAACTCTACGTCTGATTCCGCCAGCCCTTCACGCGCCAACGCAGCCACCAGAAGCTGATGCAGCACCGTGCCCTTGGGACCGGCCACGGTCTTGCCTTTGAGTCCCGCCACAGATGTGGGACCATCCTTTCCCACCACAATGGCGAATGATTCACAGGGGCGGCTTACCCCGCCTATGATCCTGACCGGATTGCCCCCTGCATTCGCCAGCAAAACGGATGTGGTGTTCACCACCGAGGCAATATCCAGGGACCCCGCAGCCAGCGCCTGGGTCTGCTTGGCTCCGGAGGTGATTTCCCGCCAGTTGACCGTGATGCCGTCAGCCGCAAATTCCCTTTCCAGCATTCCCTTGGACTGCATCACCATAATCTGCAGATTGAACGGCGCTTTGACGTACGAGACATTGATTGCATCCGGTGAAGCGGCTGCAGCGCTGATCGCAAGCAGCATCACAATCACAAATACGCCTGCCGCCATGAACATACGCCGCATTGTTTCAACCATTCCTGCTCCTACAAGCATCAGGGGCGCTCCTTGTTGTTGGTGTCCAGAATAAAATCAAGAATTTCCCCCCGCAGTGCTTCAAACTCAGGCTGCCCCCATCTCCGGGGGCGCGGTAATGCAACCTCCCATTCCGCCACCATGCGGCCGGCCACCATCACCAGCACCCTGTCTGCCAGAATCACGGCTTCCCCAATGTCATGGGTAATGCACAGCACCGTCATGGGGCGTTCGCTCCAGATGCGCGCCAGCTCTACCTGCAATTGCAGACGGGTCAGGGCATCCAGTGCGCCAAAAGGCTCGTCCATCAGCAGCACATCCGGCTTGCGGCACAGCGCCCTTGCAAGGGCGGCGCGTTGCGCCATACCGCCGGAAAGCTGATCCGGATACGCGGCCTCGAAATCTTTCATGCCCACCAGAGATAGCGCCTCGCCGACCGTTCCTCCCTGGTCGGGCACGTCTGTACGTCGCAAGGCCAGGGCAAGATTTTCGCGCACAGTGAGCCAGGGCAGCAGTCTGGGTTCCTGAAACATTACACCCAATCTGGCGCGCCTTTTCGTGCCGCCTTCAAAATCTCCGGGGAACGTGACGCCCCCTGCATCAGGTTGATCCAGACCGGCTATATGGCGGATCAGCGTTGTCTTGCCACAACCGCTGTAGCCAATGACCGCCACAAAGGTCCCGGGCGCCACAGAGAAGTTAACGTCCGCCAACGCCTGAACACGTTTGCCCCCGGTCTGGTAGCGCTTGGAAAGGCCAGCCACAGCCAGGCCAATCATGCGCCTGCCCCTTGCACCAGATGCAACCGGCGGCTCACCCAGGCGGTTGTCCGCGAAAGCGCGGCATCAAAGATATACCCCAGCAGCCCGATAACGCAGATGCCCACAAACACCCTATCCGTACGGGCAAGCTGCTCGGCGTCCAGAATCATGTACCCGAGGCCCGAGGCAGCGGCGATGAGTTCCGCCCCAATGAGGGCGCGCCAGCTATACCCGAAGCCGATACGCAGCCCAGTAATGACAGACGGCAGCGCCGCAGGCAGCAGAACACTGCGAAAGGTATCCCATGGCGTCAGATCGATGGTCGCCGCCATTTCCAAAAGACGGCTGTCGACATTTTCCAGGCCATCATAGGCGTTGAGAAAGATGGGAAAGAAACTGGCCAGGACAATGATCGCCAGCTTGGAGCCCTCGCCTATGCCCAACCAGAGGATCAACAAGGGGATAAGCGCCAGGGGTGGTATGACTCGAAGAAGTTCCAGGGGCACGCGCAGCAAACGTTCGCTCTTGGGATAAAAATACAGCAAGGCGGCAAGCGGCAACGCCAGGCACACCGTCAGGAGGAAGCCGGCGAAAACCCTGGCCAGGCTGACGCCCGCGTGTATCCACAGCTCCCCTGTGCGCAGCGCCTCCACCCCCGCGCTTAAAACCTTGCCGGGGGAGGGGGTGAGGTAGGGGTTCAATACCTCCCAGTGGGCCAACAGCCACCAGGCAAGGAGCACCACTCCCGGAATGAGGGCGATGAGGGTCGCGTTTTGCAGCCGAGACGCCCATGGAGCAGGACGAGGTCGTATTTTGGCCGGTGCATCGCGATGTTCTTCTGGGGAAAAAAGCACAGTTGCCTGTTCCTGAAATGATGGAAATGGTGCCACGTTACCTCAACTTTCCTCATTCTAGCACGGTACCCGATCCCGAGTGAACACCCCGCCCCTGCCAAATTCAAAACCCTGACGTACAACTGCATACATTTTTAATTTTCGTGTTACCGGCAAAGAGAACTACGCCTCCGGATATTTGCTGTCAAGCAGGACCGTAAATACAGCCGCCAGCAATTGATAAGGCGCGAAGCTCCGCCTTTCTAATGGCAGGAGAAGACGCTGAGAAATGTGGTAGAATCAACCTTTCCGGCTGTTTTTTGTGGGGATGCCAGCCAGGGCCAGATAGCGGTAGACGCTGGGAACGCTGAGGCCCGAGAGCTTGCTGGCCTGCGTGATGTCCTGTCCGGTCTCTTCCAGAAGGCGTGAGAAATAGTCACGATCACACTTGGCCTTGTAATCGCGGTAGGAGGGCAGCTTCTCCCCCTGCCTGCGCAGGGGCAGCACTGGCTGTTCAGAGCGGGGCGCATGTTCACGTAACTTGCCGTTCTTTTCTCGTAAAAAAGAAAACCTGACATTGCCCGGTAAATGTTTGGGGTAGATGGTCGGCGCGCTGCCGGCATTTATCACCGCAGCCTCCATGACGCTTGCCAGCTCGCGCACATTACCTGTCCACTTGCTGCCCCGGACCACGTTGAACAGTTCCTTGGACGGAATTTTCGCCTCCAGGCCATAGCGATCACAATATTGATTGATGAACTCCGCTGCCAGAAGCTCCTTGTCGCGCCCCCTGTCACGTAACGGGGGCAGTACAATCTCCATGGTGCGCAGCCGGAACAGCAAATCCGTACGAAAGGCGCCGTCGGCAGCCATTTTACCCAGGTCACGGTTGGTGGCGGCCACAAGACGAAAATCACTGCCAAGCTCTCTTGTCCCCCCTACAGGGCGGTAGGTGCGCTCTTGTAAAATGCGCAAAAACGATTTTTGCAGAGTCAGGGAAAGCTCGCCTATTTCATCAAGAAACAGCGTGCCCCCGTCCGCCTCGGCAACCAACCCCTTATGGTCTGCGTGAGCGCCGGTAAACGAACCTTTGACATGGCCGTAGAGCATGCTTTCCACCAGAGAATCCGTAACGTTGGAACAGTCCACAACCACGAAGGATTTGTCCTTCCTGTCGCTGTTGGCGTGGATGGCCCTCGCGGCCAATTCCTTGCCCACCCCAGTTTCACCGCAGATCAACACACTGGCGTCGCTTTTGGCGGCTTTTTCTATGTCGCGCATGATGCGCTGCATGGATTCGTCCCATGTCTTCATGCCGCACGGATCAAACCCGGCTGTCTGCTTTGGCTTGCTGGTCGTGGCTTCATTGCGGAAACGCAGGGCCCCTTGCAATGATTGCTTCACGGCCTGGGGCGTTGCCGGTTTGGCGATATAGTCCCAGGCGCCGCTGTCCATTGTTTTTTGCGCGCCATAGCTGGAGCCCATGCCCGTGATGACGATCACTTCGGGCTTGCTTGGCGTGGCGGAAAGTCTATCTATGGCTTCCAGACCATCACCGTCGGGCAGGTCCAGGTCCAGGTAAATGATGTCCACACCCATGGCTGCGAGCTCATACCCCTCGCTCAGACTGGAGGCCATCAGCACCTCGTGCTCCAGGTCCTCGAACAACCGTGCCAGGCTGTTACGCACCAGGGGGTCGTCATCAATAATCAGAATATTCGCCATACTTCATACCTGCCATCAAGCGTGGGCCTTGCCGGCGTACTGCCGTACTGTTTCCACAAGCACAAAAGGAGACATGGGCTTGAGCGCAATGGCCAGAACCCCGGCGGCCAGGGCCTGTTCTTCCAGCTCGGGCTCTGCAAAACCGGTGTAAATAACGACATTGGCTGCCGGCGTATCGGCCAAAAGCCGCTTGGACATTTCCAGACCAGACATGCCGGGCATGGTCTGATCCACCAGCACCAGACCATATTTTCCCGGATCAGGGGCCAGCATCTCCAGGGCTGCGTCGCCCGTGTCCGCCTGGTCCACGGAGAATCCCGCGTCGCACAAGGTCCGGGCCATGGCCTGCCGGGCAGGAACATTGTCATCCACCAGCAGAATGCACCCCCCCTGACTGTGCAGAATGCAGGGCTCCCCCCTGAGCATGGGCTGGTACACTGGGCTGGAAGCCTTTGGGAAATACAGGGTAAAACAGGTGCCAATGCCAGGGGTGCTGTCCACCTTCACCACGCCGCCGGCGCTGTTGACGATGGCGTAGACAAGGGCCAGCCCCATGCCGCTGCCCCCTTTTCCTTTGCGTGTCGTGAAAAAGGGTTCGAAGATGCGGTCTATGTGTTCCTTTTCTATGCCTTTGCCCGTGTCGCAAATACGCAGGGTCGCATATTCTCCCGGCTTCAAGTCCGGGTGGGGCGGTTTATGCTGCGCCTCCACCTGGTATTCCCCCAGGTAGACGTTGATGGCGCCCCCTTTTGCCATGGCCTGCACCGCGTTGTGCAGCAAATTGGCCAGCACCTGTTCCAGTTGGGCTTCATTGGCTTTTATAACGCTGTTTCTGGCGCCCACATCCACCCCCACATCAATATCAGGGGGCAACTTGTCTCTGAAATCCTGCATGACCCGCTGCACAATATGGGCGAAATCCAGGTCAACACGCTTTGTGTCGTTCTGCCGGCTGTATTCCAGCACCTGCTCCACCAGCTTGGCCGCACGATAGGCTGCCTGCAGCGCCTCGCCCAGGGTTTCCCGGCAACTTTCCTCCTGCACATGGCTCAGGGCATGGTCAATATTGAAGATGATGGGCACGAGGTTGTTGTTCAGATCATGGGCCATGCCGCCAGCCAGCACCCCGATGGCGCGGAGCTTGCGCGCCTCGAACAGCTCCTTTTCCACGCGCTTCAACTCGGTGACGTCGATGCCAAGCTCCACAACCATGGCTTCGCCGTTCTCATCTTCATAAGGGTAATCATAGATATGAAACGTGCGCCCCATGTCATCTGTGAATTCCCACTCTACAGGCATGCCGGTTTCAAAGACATCAAAAGTAGGGCAATGGGGGCACGGTGACGTACGCCCACCAAAAACTTCATAACACAGCCGGGATTCCGTTCTGCCGTAAAGGTCCCTGACGCGCTTGTTGGCATAGGCAACGGTGTAGTCCTGCCGCTGCATGTAAACAAAGGCGGGGAAGCGATCGAGGATGGCGAAAAAGCGGCTTGTACCCGTATTGTCCGCATCATTGCCCTCGGACTGCTCGGTGCTGTCCAGCTTCAATTCCGTAAGAAAACCTGCGTCACTGGCGGGGATGACCCGGCACGCGAATTTGTGGCGCGTGTTCACCAGCTTCTCCCACCGCGTAAAACGGCGCTCGGCCCTGGCCCTGTCTACGGCGTCCATGGCCATGGCAAGGTCCGACGCCAATCCCTCCGGCAGCCCAAGGTCTTGCAGTTCCGTACCTTTTGCATCGCTGAGCGGCAGAAACAACAGCTCCAGAAACCGCTTGTTGGCGAACAAAAGCTGTTTTTCTTTGGAGAAGGCAGCCAGAGCGTCTGGGCTGTTCGCGGCGAAACGTTCAAAATTTTCCATGCCAAGCAACCAGAATGCAACAGGTTTTATACAAAATTGAAAATTCAACTTCACACAAACCTTATCCAAGTCGGACGACATCGTCAACGCGCCCGCCACAAACAGTAAATGCTTAATATAAAAAGAATTAATTTAATACCACTCAAAATGCAGATTTCTTAATTTTTTAAATTTGATTCTCACTTTCTTAAATTCGATACAGATTCACCCTCTTTGGTCCATTCTGCATAACGCCCGTTTTTTTTACCACATCATATTATAATAATTAAGATACTAAAGAAATAACCAGAATGGCATGAATAATGCTTCTTAGTGTCCATTGACAAATATGGTAGGGCTACACGCGTATTTTGTAACAAAATTATATTTTCGGGAGATACTGTGAACATCCCAAAAAGCAGCATGATCGACGCCATCAAGAAACAGATCAGGGACAACGACATCCAGTTCATCCGCTTTGAACAAAGCGACATCCACGGCGTTTCCAGAAGCAAGACTGTTCCCGTGGGCTGCTTCATGAACTACATCGAGGATGGATTGAATTTCTACGGCGGACTGCTTGGGCTGGACATTCAATCCATGGTGCCCGCCGGAACCGGGTATGCTGAAGAAGTGGCCTTTGCAGACCATTGCACCAGGCCGGACCTCTCCACCTTCACCGTGCTCCCATGGGTGCCCAACACGGCCAACATCACCATCGACCCATACTGGTACGATGGCACGCCGGCCATGGCTTCCCCCCGCCTGCTCCTCAAGAAGCTCATCGATGAATTCGACAAGATGGGCTACATCTGCCGCCTGGGGTACGAATTCGAATTTTACGTCCTGAACAAGGACACCCGCGAGCCCGTTTACAACGACCAGCCCATCTTCGTCACCCTGAAGAACAACTTTGACATCGACTTCACTTACGACCTGATGCGCAAGATGGACCAGGCCGGCGTTCGGATCATCACCCAGAACTCCGAACACGGTCCCGGCCAGCAGGAAATCAACCTGTACTACAAGGACGGCCTCGCCGCGGCGGACACGGCCTTCCTGTTCAAGATGGGCACCAAGGAAATCGCCCTGCAGCATGGCTACATGGCCACCTTCATGACCAAGCCCTTCATCGCATCCAGCGCCTCCGGCTCCCATTTTCATATCAGCCTCATAGACAAAGAAACCGGCAAGAACATGTTCGACGATCCCAACGGCACCTGCGGCCTGAGCGGACTAGCGCGAGACTTCCTTGCCGGCTTGCTGCAACATGCCCCTGCCAATTCCATTTTCACCGCGCCTACCATCAACTGCTACAAGCGCTATCGCGTAAACTCCTTTGCCCCCCACAGCGCAACATGGGGCATGGAAAACCGCACCGTGGGCATTCGTCTGAAAGGATGCAGGGGGCAGAGCACACACCTGGAAAACCGCCTGGCCTGCGGCGGCACCAACCCCTACCTGCTGGCAGTGAGCACACTGGCTGCCGGCTTGGCCGGCATCCGCAACAAGCCGGAACTGCCAGACGCCATTCCCGACATTGCCTACGAACGCGACGACGTGCCCAGACTCCCCTTCAGCCTGGAAGAAGCCATCACTGAATTCGAGAAGGACACCGAACTGCACGAAGTGCTGCACCCCGAATTTGTGAAGCTGATGATTGCACTGAAAAAGTTTGAAGTGGAGACAGCCAAAAGCAAGTTCGACGATTACGGAACGGCCGAGTTCAACAACCGTGTCGATCCCTGGGAATGGGATTACTTCATGGAACTCATCTAATAATAACATCTGTTTGCAGCGGATCGCTTATCGACCCGCTTCAAGCGGATGTCTTGCCAGGGGCGCGCACCGCCTCAGACGATTTTGGAGCAGACCATGTCATTTGGAATTCCCGTTTTGGAGCTGACAGGCACCCCCTATGAAATGGGTGTCGCCCACGGCGAAACGTTGCGTACCTCCATCCGTGACTTCGTCGCCTCCATCACCCGGGTGCACCAGGAAAACAACACCCACCTCAAGGTGGACGATGCAACGCTCAAAGCCTTTTGCATGCGCAACATAGGTTTTGTGCAGAAGTTCTCCCCCGACCTGCTGGATGAAATGCGCGGCATTGCGGACGGCGCAGGTATGGGCCTGGAAGACATCGTCTACCTGAACACCTTTCTCGAGTTGGAAGACCTGCGTGCACCCGGCGTGGGCGGGCGTATCCTGCCCGACGCTCTGTGGGGCTGCACCACGTTCAATGTGACCGCGGAAGCCACGGCAGACGGCGCCGCATACATCGGCCAGACCTACGACATGGAGCGCTACTACGAGAAGTATCTGGCGCTGTTGCGCATCAAACCTTCCGAGGGGCCAGAAGCCCTGGTGGTGACCATGTCCGGCCTCCTGGGCATGAACGGCATGAACACCGCAGGCGTTGGCGCCGTCATCAACAAAATAGTGGCCCCGGACGCAAGGCCGGGCGTCATCTACCCCTGCGTAATGCGCAAGGCCCTGGCCGCCGAACGCATCGGGGACGCGCTTGGCGCTGTCATCTACACCTCGCGCGCCACAGGCATGAACTACCAGCTGGCCGGCAACGGCGTGCACTTTTGCGCCGAAGTCTCGGCAACCAGCTACGACCTCTTGCCCGTGGACAAGGCCCTGGCCCACACGAACCACTACCTCAGCCCCACCATGCGCAGGTTTGAGACGCCAAACTGGCTCAGTCATGGCGGCACCATGGTCCGCAAGCAGGTGGCGGACAACTTTCTGCGCCGCAACACCGGCAAGCTGACCCCTGAACTGCTGCAGGAAATGACCAAAGACCACACCAACTACCCGCGCTGCATCTGCGCCCATGGTTTTCCTGAAGAGGGTGAAAACACCGCCTTTGAAACCATTTTCGCCGTGATCATGCAGCCAGAAGCCGGGTGGATGCAGTTGTGTGTCGGGAACCCCTGCGAAAACGAATACCAGACGTTCTCGCTCCAGGCGTCATAGTCGCAAGCAACGCTGAAATCTTAACCGGAAGCGTATCCAGATGATCAACATCTTTGTCACCTACCGCTGCAACCTGGCCTGCCCGTATTGTTTTGCGCGGGCGCTGCACCAGGACCACCCCCAGGATATGGGGGCGGCGGCGTTTGACAAACTGCTCGTCTGGATGCGCTCTGCCGCGCTGCCCGCGGTGGCGTTTATCGGTGGCGAGCCCACCCTGCACCCCCGGCTGCCGGAAATGATAGAAGCCACAAAAAATGCGGGCATTTCCGTTGTGCTGTTCACCAACGGCCTGTTCCCCGCTTCTCTTGCCGAACGCCTGGCGCCGTATGTCGACAACTTTGTGGTCAATTACAACGATCCCGGCGTCTACGGTCCGGGGCAGCATGAACGTCTGCACCAGAACCTGGAACTGTTGGCCGGGCGCGATGCACGACTCACCTTTTCCAGAAACTTCACCATGGAGACTCTGGACTATGGGGCGCTTATCCAAGACGCCCGCCGCTATGGCGTGAAGGCCGTGCGCTACGATGTTTCCCGCCCTGCCAATGATGCGGACAACGACTTCGTCAACATGGACGGGGCTTCTTCCATCATGCCGCGCATCGTTTCCTTTGTGCGGGAATGCCAGGCCGCAGGCATCCGCACCGGCATGGATTGCAGCGCCAGGCTTTGCGATCTCTCCCCGGACGACAGGGCCTATATGAAGCGCACGTCCATGAAGTTCACAGGCATTTGCCACCCGTCCATTGATCTGCATCCTGATCTCTCGGCCTGTTACTGCCTGCCCCTTAAAGATGTGCGCGTGGACGACATCACCGATTTTTCAGATGAGCAGGCGCTCATACAGTATTTTGCCGAAACCGTGCGCCCCACACGGTTTGTTACCGACGATCCGGCTTGCGCCGATTGCCAGGATTTCAAACGCCTTTGCCAGGGGGGGTGCATGGCCCTCAAGCGCTTGCCGCAAGACTGTGCAAACACACATGAAAGCACGCCTGAAACCAAAGGATATGGTCTGCAACATGTCGCCTTATAAAGAGCTGTTCACCACCTGCACGCGGGATTGCCCCAACACCTGCGGTCTTACCGCCAGGGTGGAAGAGGGGCGGCTCATCAAGTTGACGGGCTCCCCGGCTCACCCCCTGACCAAGGGGAAATCCTGCGTCAAGGCCATGCGTTATGTGCAGCGCGTGTATCACAAGGACCGCATTCTGCACCCCATGATCAAAGTGGACGGCGCATGGCAGCGCGCCTCCTGGGACGAAGCCTTGGACCTGGTGGCTGAAAAGATGCAGGCCATCAAGGATCAGGACGGTCCCGAGGCCATTTTGTACTATCAGGGGTACGGAGAGCGTACGGCCCTCAAGCTTTTGAACGGTTATTTCTTCAATCTTTTCGGCGGCGTCACCACGCTTTACGGCTCCCTGTGCGGCGGCACCGGACAGGCCTCACAGAACCTGGACCTGGGCGACCGCATCTCGCACGATCCGTTGGATCATTACAATTCCACCTCCATGATTCTTTGGGGGCGCAATCCGGTCTCCACAAACATCAGCCTGGTGCCGATCATCAGAGACCTGCGCAAACGCGGCGGTTCCGTGGTGCTGGTGGATCCCTTCAGGAACAAGTCCGCCTCTCTGGCAAGCAGACACATCGCTCCAAAACCTGGATACGACGTGTTCCTGGCCATGGCCGTTGCAAAGCTGCTTCTGCTGGCCGGCGCGGAAGACCGGGATTTTTTGCAAAACCACAGCAAGGGCGCTCAGGAATACCTGTCCATCCTCGAGCAATACACAGTCGCTGATTTGTGCGCTTTGGCAGAGGTTTCGGAAGATGATGCCCTGTACCTTTCCAGAATGCTGCAAAATGAGCGCCCCACTTCGATTCTGCTGGGGTGGGGATTGCACCGCCACGAGCACGCCCACCTTTCCATACGCGCCATAGACGCGCTGGGCGCCATTTCCGGAAACATCGGCGTGCCAGGAGGCGGTGTCAGCCAGGGATTTGAAGAATACGGCCCCTATGATCAGCAATATTGGGGCGATGAACTCCACCCGGAACACCGCAAACTGCTCATGCCGCGCATAGGCGAAGAAATCCTGGAAGCGGCCAATCCACGCATCCGGATGATCTTCACCTCAGCATCCAATCCCATTTGCATGGCGCCCAACTCGGACAAAATCTGCAAAGCCTTCGAACAGACCGAGTTCGTGGTCTATAACGGCCATTTCATGGACGACACCGCGGACTATGCAGACGTTTTCCTGCCGTCCACCACATTTGTGGAAGAAGACGATGTCATGGCCTCCTACGGGCACAATTATGTCGGCCCAGTGAATAAAGCCATTGAACCGGTTGGGGAGTGCCTGTCCAATTTCGATATGTTTCAGGAACTTGCAAAACGTTTTCCCTTTGCAGACGAATACTGCCGCCCACAGCAGGAGTGGCTGGAAAAAATCTGCTCCCCCATCTGGGCGCAAGGGTGCACCCCCGAGCAATTGCGACAGGGCGCCTTTCGCCTGCAAGCGCCCATAGTGCCCTACACGGACGGCGTCTTCCCCACCGCATCGGGCAAATTCGAATTCATGACGTCTTTCGATCCTTCGGTATTGCAGCAGAGCTCTCCAGAGTATCCTTACAGGCTGCTGAGTATCGCTCCCCATGACTATATTTGCTCGGAACGCACCATGGACGACCACCCGCCCTTGCCTCCCGTCTGGCTGCATCCGGAAGAAGCCGCAAAACACGGTGCCACGGAGGGCGAGACCATCATCGTGGCCAGCCCGGTGGGTGAGATCAAGGCGACGCTGCACCTGGACCCAAGCCTCCGCCAGGATTGTCTTGTTGCCGAACGCGGCGGCTGGATAAAGGCCGGACACGGGCTGAACCGCCTGACCAGAGACATGGCCAGCAAGGTGGGTAACGGCACGCCCTACTATGAAACGACTGTGACCATAAAAACCATTTCTGGGGGCGATGCGTGAGTCTCTTCAGTCCTTCGCGCAAGGCGCTAAATTTCCTTGTGTTCCAACATTCGGACAATGCGCCCTGCGGCAATTTTTGCAAAGCGCTCAGCGAACGCGGCGCCAATATCCACCTGGTGAAGCTCTGCGACGATGAGCCCTTTCCGGAATCGCCCCTTGATTTTGCGGGGCTGGTGGTGCTTGGCGGGCCGCAAAACGCCTGGGATGACGAACAGTGGCCCCACTTTGTGCACCTGATGGAACTGATGCGGCAATACGATGCCGCAGGCAAGCCCGTGGTTGGCATTTGCCTTGGATCGCAGATTCTATCCCGCGCCCACGGCGGCAGTGTCCATCGCATGGGCTCCCTTGAATTCGGATTCATCCACCACCAGCTCACTGAGGCAGGCAAAAAAGACCCTGTTGTAGGCGGTATCGAACTCCCGGCCCTGATGGGTTTCCACCAGGATGCCTCCGACGTACCGCCCGAAGGCACGCTGTTGATAAAGGGCGATACCTGCCCCTGCCAATGTTTCAAGGTCGGCAATGCATCATACGGGTTCCAGTTTCATTTGGAAGTCGATCTGCAAATAGCCATGAAATGGATACACCTGCTCCGAAGCGGACAGATAGAGCACTACAGATGCTACGCAGATCAATTCAATGAAGATTTCTTCAATGACATGCTTTCAAGAATCAACACCTACGCCGAAGAGTCAGAGAAATTTTGCAACACAGTTGCCGAGCGCATCGCAATGCTCTGCAATCAGGAACAATAACCAGAAAACGCATTGCGTTCATTTACAGAGACGCGCTGCGCAACAACTTTCAGATGAAAGAGAAAACGGCCACAAGGAAACTTTTTTGTTGTCATTGCAACCCCACTTTACATCAGGAGACCAGCATGAAGGACAAAACCAAAATCAACGAAACGTGTGAATCCTATGACAAAGGGAAACTCGACCGTCGTTCGTTTCTGAAGCAGATGGGCATCCTGGGCGTATCGGCTGTTGTGGCCAACGCCGTCAGCCTTTCGCCCCTGGGCGCCAAAAAGGCCTTTGCGGCCATCAGCGGCTCCGAAGAGCGCGCCTGGGAGCTGGCCAAGGCCGCTGCCGCCAAAGCTGAAAAGAAAACCCTGACCCTGCTCATCCCCACCGGTTCCATAGGCAACATGACCCCATATGTGGACAAATGGAAAAATGAACTGGGCATCACCCTTGAATTCATCGAAGAGCCCGATGAAGTCGTGCATACCAAGGGCATGCAGGAAGCCGTGGCCAAGACTGGCCGTTACGACGTGATGATGCCCACGGCCATGTCCTACCCCGACTGGATCGATTCCGGCGTCATCTACGACCTGACCGACTGGACCGAAGAGCACAAGCCCGACCTGTTCAATGAAGAATGGGGCGTTGTCTTCCCCGCCAGCCACCATGCCCAGCTGTACAACGGGCGCGTGGCCGGCCTGCTGAACGACGGTGACCAGATCACCCTGCTTTGCCGCAAGGATTACCTGGAAAACCCTGAGAAAATGAAGGCTTTCGAGGACAAGTATGGCTACCCCCTGGCCGTGCCCAAGACCTGGAAGGAATACTACAACCTCGCCCAGTTCATGCACGATCCGGACAAGGGTTTTTATGGCAGCCTGGAATACCGCTCCCCTTATTATGTGAAGTGGATGTTCATGCAGCGCCTGGTTTCCAAGGGCAAGCTGTACTTTGACGGCGATATGAACCCCACGTTCAACTCCGACGAAGGCGTGGCCGCTCTGGAAGACATGCTGGCCATGAACGACTACCTGCACCCCGACGCCTTCAGCTTCACCTGGTCCTCCAACTACAATGCCTTCGGCCGTGGTGAAGGCTTCATGAACATTGTCTGGCCCTCCGGCTTCAAGTACTCCAAGGCGCCTTCCACCGGCCCCGCCACCACCGGCAACATCGCGGCCACGGTCATGCCGGCCGATACCCTGCCCGATGGCACCCTGCTTTATGCAGGTCTGTTCTGCTGGGGATACGGGTACGCTGTCTCCAAGTACTCCGCCAACCCCGAGCTCTCTTACGCATACGCGCAGTGGATGACTTCCCCCACCATTTCGGCCGACGCCATCCCCTACCTGGGCGGCTACTCCGATCCCTACCGCATCAACCACATGCTGGAGCCCACAGAGCGTCTGGTGGAGACCTACACCAAGCCGTACCTGCAGACCCTGTACGAAAACATGGTCAACACCGTGCCCGACTTCTGCCTGCCCGGCGGTTTCGAGTACCAGGACGCCCTGGACAAGGAAGTGCACGCGTGCATGATCGGTGACAAGAAACCCAGGGAAGCCCTTGACGCCGCCGCGCACAAGTTCGAGCGCATCACCCGCCGCATTGGCAAGGACAAGGTCAAGAAGTCCTGGCTGTCTCTTGCCAAGAACCTGGCCGACCCCATCAAGAAGGCCAGCGGCGCCGACAAGTGGAGCTAACCCCCACCAACTAATCCGTAACGACCCTCCCGGCGTCTCTTTTTCCAAAGGCGCCGGGAGGTTTCCCAAAATGGGCCGATCCGGCCCCCGGATCGAAACCATCGCGAGGGTAACGTCTTGAGCGAAGCCGTCCAAAATACCGGGAGTATGACGCCTCCCGAGACCATGGCCAAGGAAAAACCATCCGGGCTGAGCAAGAAATCAGTGAGCCGTCTTATGGTCTACCCCGGGCAGATCGTCTCCGTCACTGTTCTGGTTTTTCCATTACTGGTGGCCCTTTACATGAGCTTTACAGACTGGTCCCCCACCAGGGGTTCTCTTTTCGACGCCAGCTTTGTTGGCTTTGATAACTACAGCGAACTCCTTGTCTGGGACACCCGCTTTCTCTATGCGGTCCTGCGCACCATTTTCCTCACAGTGGTCTGCCTGGGGCTGGAGTTCACCTTTGGACTGGGGCTGGCGGTTCTGTTCATGCGTAAATTCAAGGCCAAATCCCTGCTCTTTTCATCGTTTCTTACACCCATGATGGTGCTGCCGGTGGTTGTGGGCTACACCTTCTGGATGTTGTTCCAGTCCAATGGCCCCCTGAACCAGATCATCGAGTTCATGTTTGGGGCGCAAGCGGCGCTGGACTGGTTCAAGAGCCCTTCTCTGGCCATGTTGGCGGTGATCATCACCGAAGTCTGGCACTGGACGCCTCTGTTTTTCCTCATCCTGTTTTCTGGCCTGAACTCCATTCCGGAAAACCCTGTGCGCGCCGCCGTCATTCTGGGCGCCAATCCGCGCCAGGTATTCTGGAAAGTCATCATGCCCATGCTCAAGCCGGTGATTATCGTGGCCTTTGTCATCCGCACCATGGAGATCATCAAGCTCTTTGATGAAGTCTTCATGCTCACACGCGGCGGACCGGGCTCTTCCACGGAGACCATCAGTCTTTATATTTACAAGCTGGCCTTCAATGACTTCCAGCTCGCCTATGGCGCTGCCGCGGCCTTTCTGATCCTGATCGGGTGCCTGGTGCTCATTCACTTCCTGCTCATTCCGGTGCGGGATCAACTGCTCGAGGTAAACCGCTAATGGAAACCAAAAAACTTTCCCTGTTCCAGGCTATTGTGTTGTTCGTAGCCCTGGCGTTGGTGCTCTTTCCGATCTTCTGGATCGTGATGACCGCCATCAAGCCCCCTACGGACTGGAACGCCTCTCCGGCGATATGGGTGCCTTCCGAGCCCACGTTCATCAACTTCAAAACGCTCTTCGACCCCGACGCCATCCGGGAATACGGGGTGGGAGGCGTGAGCCAGTCCGCCACCAAAGCGGTTTTCGGCTCCCTTATCGCCTCCTCCATCGCCACGGCGCTTTCGGTGCTCATCGGCCTTTTTTCGGCCATCGGGCTTTCCCGCTACGCAGTGAACAACAAGGCCACGCCGCTAATCATCCTTTCCGGAAGAATGTTTCCGCCGGCGGCCATTGCGGTGCCCTTTGTCATCATTTTTTCCAATATCGGGCTCATCGACAGTTACATAGGGCTCATAGCAATCTATGTGGCCGTAACGCTGCCCTTTTCCACCTGGATGCTGAAAAGTTTTGTGGACGACCTGCCCCGCGAGGTGGAGGAAGCCGCCATGCTGGACGGCCGTTCCAGACTCCGGGCGCACATGACGGTGACCATTCCGCTCATCAAGGGCGGCCTGTTCGCCACCACCATGTTCATCTTTATCCTGAACTGGTCGGAATTCATGTTCGCCTTGGTGCTTTCCTACACCAACATAGCCACCATTCCGGTGCAGCTGGCCAAGTACGTCACGGCAACAGCCGGCACGCTCTACGGCGTGCAGGCGGCCCTGGCTGTGCTGGCCATGGCCCCGCTCATCTATGTGGGCTTTCTCATCCAATCGCACCTCGCCAGAGGCATGACTTTCGGAGCTATCAAGCAATGAGTAGACCCAAACTCGAGCTCGTCAGTCTGGTCAAGGAGTACAACGGCGGCGACGTTAAGGCCGTTGACAACATAGACCTGGCAATAGACGCCGTTGAAACCGTGGCTTTGCTCGGCCCTTCGGGATGCGGCAAGTCCACCACGTTGAACATGATCGTGGGGTTGGAATACCCCACTTCGGGAGACATACTGATCGACGGCAAATCCGTGGTCGCAACGCCTCCCGGCAAGCGCAACGTCGGGTTGGTATTCCAGGACTACGCCGTGTTCACCTCCATGAGCGTACGCAAGAACCTGGCGTTTGGCCTGACGGTTCGCGGCAGACCCAAATCGGAAATCAACAAGGCCGTGGAGGAAACCGCCGAACTCCTGGGCATGAAGGATCAGTTGGATGCAAAAGCCAAGGACCTTGGTGGTTCCGAACTGCAGCGCATCGCCATTGGCCGCACCCTGGTGACCAAGCCCGAAATACTGCTTCTGGACGAGCCCCTTTCCAACCTGGAAGCCGCCGCACGGTTGGCCATGCGTCGGGAGTTGCGCCGGCTGCAGAGCGAAATCGGCATCACCATCATCTACGTCACCCATGACCAGATAGAAGCCCTGTCCCTGGCCAACCGCATCGCCATCATGCATGCGGGCAGGGTTCTGCAGGTGGAAGATTCCAAGATCATCACCAGCAAGCCAGACCACACCTTTGTTGCCGGCTTTCTGGGCTCCCCCGCCATGAATCTCTACTGGGGGCGCTTTGAGCGCGAAGAAGGTCGCCCCATGTTCCTTCCGCTGGTCAAAAACCCGGAAATGAACCTGCAGCTTGAGCAAAACGCACTGCCCCCCGAACTGCCGCAGGGCGAATTCATCATGGGTGTGCGGCCGGAAAAGGTCCGCCTGGTGCCGGAAAGCGATGCAACGCTTTCCGGACGCGTTAGCCTGGTGGAGCCGCGCGGCCCGGAAGTGGTGCTCACAGTGGAGCTGGGGCTGGAGTCCATGAAAGTGGTGGCGCCTTCCCACGACTACCCACCGGTGAATACGGTAACCGGCCTGACCGTGGACACGGACAGCCTGCTCTTTTTCAGCGGCGACACACACCGCAGAACAGATATATTTGTGCAAGGATAGATCATGAGCACCACTCCCGCATCAGACCAGCACATGCTTGTGGTGGAAAAAACCACCAAGCGTTTTGGAAAAACGGTGGCCCTGGACGAGATCAGCTTCAGCGTCCCGACCGGCTCTTTTACCGTGGTATTGGGCCCTGCGGGCGCAGGCAAAACCACCACGCTACGCACCATTGCCGGACTGGACACCCCAGACGGGGGGAGCATCGTGCTTAACGGCGCAAATGTTGCCAACTGGGAGCCCAAGGACCGTAATGTGGCCATGATTTTTGACAATCTGGCCCTTTACCCTAACAAGTCGGGCTACCAGAACATCGCCAGCCCGCTTGTCATCCAGGGTGAAAAGCCTGACGTTATCAAGGAAAAGGTCACCCGCCTCGCCGCCACTCTCCAGGTGGCCCATGTACTGGACCGTCTGCCCAAAACCATGAGTGGTGGGGAAAAACAGCGCATTGCCCTTGGCCGTGCTCTGATCCGCACCCCCAACATCTATTTGTTGGACGAGCCCCTTTCCAGCCTGGATGCAAAGCTCCGCGTGGAGCTGCGCGCCGAGCTGCGCAGGCTACAGAGCGACCACGGGCGCACCTTTCTCATGGCTACGCCAGACTTTAACGAAGCCCTGGCCATAGCGGACGAAATAGTCATGCTGCGGCACGGCAAGGTCGTGCAGATTGCGCCCCCTCAGGAATTGTACGATTACCCTGTGGACAGGGAAGCCGCGCTTTTTGTGGGCTCGCCTCTCATCAACCTGCTGCCTGCGCGTTACGAAAACGGCTTTATCCTTGTTGCCGGCGCCCATGTTACGGCGCCAGAGCATGTACGCGCCATCATGGGCGATGCCACGCGCGAGTTTGAGCTGGGCCTGCGCCCCGAGAACTTTGCCCTTGCCGAAAGCGGCGTGCCGGAAGGCATCATCGGTGAACTCACGGACATCGAACCCCTTGGGTTGAAATCCGCCCTGACCGTGAAAAACGGCGCCGCCGAATTCCGCATGCTGGTGGACAGCCCCGCCACCCTGCATCTGACCGTGGGTGAAAACATCACCGTGGCGCTGACCAACACCTCCAAGATGCTTTGCTTCGATCCGGCTTCAGGCCAACGTCTCTCTTGATTCACGGGGGGATTTCGGCATAAACACGGGCGACACATAGCTACGAACCGAGGAGAACACCCGTGCGTAAAGCCAATCGCGAGATTAAAGACAAGGCCAGAGTAGAGGAACTGCTGCGCGGCTGCACCACCATGCAGCTGGGGCTGTGGGACGGCAGCGAACCGTATGTTGTCACGGTGAATTTCGGATACGCGGGGGGCGCTGTCTATTTCCACTGCGCCATGGAAGGCCGCAAAATGGACTGTATCCGCGCCAATGGTCTGGTGGCCTTTACCACGGTTGTGGAAAGCGAACTGGTCCGCGGGGATGACGGTTGTGGCTACACCACCCACTACACCTCCATCACAGGTTCAGGGTGCGCCACCATCCTGGAAGACCCCGCAGATAAGAGCAAAGGCCTGGACGTGATCCTTGCCCAGCACGGCGGCCCAACAGGGGGGTACCCAGAAAAGGTCCTGGGCCATACCGCCGTGGTGCGCGTGGACCTGGACAAGCTGGTGGGCAAGACCAATCCCACGCCGCCTTCTGCTCAGGAGTGAGCAGAATTACTACTGATATGTAAAAAAGGCCGGGAGCGCGTGCTTCCGGCCTTTTCTTTTTTCTGTATCATTGTGTCTCCCCCGCATCCCCCACGGGAAAAAATTCCTGGGTCAGATCCAGCCAGGCCTTGGCGGCAGGAGAAAGACGCGCCTCTTTGCGCCAGACAAGAGCGGCTTTCCAGCGCAGGTCGGGTTCATCCACAAGCACGGATTTAAGCGAAGTAAAACGCCGCCCCTCCACCATGACGCGGGGCAGCAACGGGACGCCCAACTCCGCTGCGGCCAGGGCCACGATGAAGTCCATCTGGCTGCTGCGGGCAGAGACCTGGGGCGTGAATCCCCGTCGTTTGCATGCGTCTTCTATAAGATGATTGAGCACGAACCCCTGCTCAAACAGGATAAAGGGCGATGGTTCAAGATCTTTCAGCTTGATGCTGCGGTGCTTATGCAAGGGGTGGTCCTTCCACAAAAGCGCCATCAAGGGGTGATCGCACACGGCCTGCCACTGGAAGGAATCGGCAACAGGCAGTAGCGAGACAGCCAACTCCAGCTCGCCGGCAAGAATCGCCGTTTCAAGGTGGCCGGACCCCTGCTCCAGCAACTCTATGTCTATCCCGGGGTAGCGGCTGCGAAACTCTGTAAACAAAGGGGCGAACAGCCTGGCGCTGCCAAAAATGGGCAAGCCCAGCCGCAAACGCCCCGTGTAACGACCTCGCAGTTCAGCCAGTTCCGACTGGACATGCTCCGCTTCTGCGAGCATGACCACGGCACGCGCATAGACCAGCTCCCCGGCTTCTGTCAGACGCACACCATCGCTCAAGCGCGTAAACAGCTCTTCGCCGAGCTCGTCTTCAAGCTGGCGCACAGCCTTGCTCACCGTTGACTGCGTGGAAAACAACACCTGTGCCGCCTTGGTGAACCCACCCTGCCGGGCAACCTCCACCAGTGCTCTGAGATTTCGCAGTTCCATGCCCATTCCGTAATGGAATAGATGACATTCTGACAAGTCATTTTCCAAATGGCGTACACATGCTTATTACTGTTCTCAAGGAGGTATTGCACCATGAAATACCACTTGGATTCAGTAAGCACTCGCGTGAAAGCGCCCCTGGCTACCGGGGCTCAGATAGCCTTTATAATCGGTTTGTGGTGGATTTGTGAGACGGCGGCCCGGTTGTGCCATGTCCCCGTACCCGGGGGCGTGCTTGGGTTGCTGGCTCTGGCCCTGTTCCTGATCTCTGGCAAGTTTCCCGTTCGCTGGATCGACAAAGGCGCTGGCAAACTCCTGGACCACTTGTTGCTCTTTTTTGTGCCTGCCGCCATGACCCTGCTGAACCACCAGGAATTTCTCGGCTGGATGGGGCTCAAGGTATTGGCGGTGATTGGTGTTGGCGTGTTTTTGGTGATGGCTGGAACCGGACTTGCTGTGGAACTGCATTTTCGCATGAGGTCGAGCCATGTTCACTAATTTTTCGCCCTTGTTATGGGTCGCTGTCACCGTGGCCTGTTATTTTCTGGCGCGCATGGCCAACCGCCGCATACACGCGTGGTGGACGTCTCCACTGCTCGTGCCTTGCGTGGTGTGTTTGATCCTGGGGTTTGCCCTGCACGCCAATTACAACGACTACATGCGCGGGGGGCGCTGGCTCATGATGCTGGCTGGCCCTGCCACGGTGGCTTTTGCCCTGCCTATTTATAAACAGCGCGCCCTGCTGCGCCGCCACTGGCCATTGCTGATTTTCGGCGTTGCTTTCGGCAGCACGCTGGCCCTTGGCAGCACCTGGGTGTTGTCCGAATGGCTGGGATTTTCAGAAGGTTTGCGCCTGTCCTTGCTGCCGCGCTCCTTTACGGCGCCCTTTGCCATGCCGTTCGCCCAGAATATTGGCGGCTCGCCTGATCTGGCCGCCGTGTGCGTGATCTGCACGGGCATCATCGGCGCGGCGCTTGGTGGGGTTATGCTCCGCATCCTGCCCTTGCGCTCCTCTTTTGCCCGCGGCGTCATGTTCGGCATGGGCGCACATGGTGCAGGCGTTGCCCGCGCCCGTGAGGTGGGCGCCGAGGAAGAAGCCGTCGCCGGACTGGTGATGGTTTTGGCAGGCGTGACCTGCGCCATACTCGGACCGATCATCGCCCTGCTGGCGACATAAAATGTGGCGACCACACAACGCGTTTCGGGAAACCTACACATCGCCCGAACAATCCACATAGATCGCGGCCAGGAGTTTTTCCTGGCCGCACTTTTTTACCCATTATTGTTGGGGCACTGACGCCAGCGCGCCATTTGCGCCTCCTCAATTCCTTTTCTGGACGAACCAGGGGCGCTCACCCTATACATTGACGCGGCCGCCCAGACTTGACTATGCACTGTTCCGGGCCGGCCGTACCTTGGTGACAGCAAAACAACTCGCGAAAACCCGTTTCGTCGTTTACGTCGATCCTTTCTTGGGGGAACAATGACCGTTGCGAAGCAAGGCTTCTCACTCCAAACAGCAAAAATAACCAGTATCCTGGGATGCTGTATTCTATTATGCAGCCTGGCCCTTCCCGCATTTGCCGTGGTTGTGAACCCTTTAGAAGCGGTAAACACCTCCAGCCCACGGGCATCGCTCAAGAACTTTCTGAAGAATGCATCCCTTGCCATGCAGGCTTTTGCCGAGGACGGCTACCGCAGCCCCAAAACAATCGCCTTCAACGAGCGCGCTGCCCGCTCGCTTGATATTTCTGAAGTAGCGCCCGCCGTGCGCGAGGGCACCACCTTTGAAGCCGTGCTCTTGCTCAAGGAAGTTTTTGACCGCATCCCCCTGCCTCCCTGGTCAGAGATACCCGGCAAGGAAAACATCGCCGCCACAAAAGACACCACCTGGCGCATCCCTGGTACGGAAATCATCTTCACACAAGTAATGGAAGGCCCCAGAAAAGGTAACTTCCTGCTTTCCGCGCAAACAGTGGCCAACGCAGCAGCCTATTACCGCTTCACCAAGGACATGCCGCAACACTCGGGCAAGGATGATGTGGGATATGAGGACTACATCTATTCCGGGGGGTGGATGATCCCTGCTCGATTCCTAGACTCCCTGCCCAAATGGGCCATGATCAGCTTTATGGACCAGGCCTTGTGGCAATGGGCTGGGCTGTTTCTGACAGTTATCTGCAGCGGTATCCTCTGGTTTTTATTCTACCGCTTGACCCACAAAAAACACAAAAACGAAATGCACACCCTGCGGCAGCATTTAGTGCGGCTGATTTTTCTTGTTGGCAGCATTTTTCTGGCCCATGGCGTCATCGAGTTCCTTGACCTGCAGATAAACATCACGGGCGATGTGCTGGTGGTGACAACCATGCTTTCCGACGGGCTCGTCTATGTGTTGACGATCTGGGCCGTGCTGGTGTTGAGCAATATCGCCATCTGGGTCGTACAGGGCTCACAGGCCACACAGAAAAGAGGGCTCGATGCAGGGCTCCTGCGCCTGCTCATCCGCATCATTTCGCTGGCCGTCGTCTTTTTCATTATCTATAACGCGGCGGCCTATTTCGGCATCCCGGTCACTGCGGTATTCGCCTCCGCCGGTATTGCGGGTGTTGCCGTGGCCTTGGCCGCGCGCGAGACCCTGGCAAACTTCTTTGGCGGCATCAGCATCTTTCTGGACAGGCCCTTCAGGTCCGGCGACTATATCGTACTAGAGCAGGGTGAACGCGGCGAGGTCACCGAGGTGGGCCTGCGCAGTACCCGCATCAGAACCCGCGACGACGTAATGATCACCATTCCCAACTCAGTGATTACCAACGTCAAGATCATTAACGAAAGCGCGCCAGTGCCCCATTACAGGGTGCGCATCGCGGTTGGCGTGGCCTATGGCTCCGACATCGACCTGGTGGAGGAGTTGCTGATGCAGTTGGCGCATGACAGCACCCTTGTTGCAAAACATCCGGAACCGCGCGTCCGCTTCCGGACATTCGGCGATTCCTCCCTTGATTTCGAATTGTTGTGCTGGGCCAAACGCCCCCATGACAGGGGCAGGCTGATCCACGAACTCAATTGCGCCATATACAAGCTGTTCGCCAAAAAAGGCATTGAAATTCCCTTTCCACAGCGCGATGTATACCTGCGCACCACAGCAAATGCTGATGCCAAGGTTGATGCAAACGCCGAAATATCCTCTGCAACATGATGCAGCAGGCAAGGGCAGTGCCCCTTGCAAGCGTTTTTTATGGAGGGGAATACATCGATTCCGGGAAGTCCAGGGCTGACCAGCAACCGTCACTACCAGGCAGATGCTCTCGTGATGCGCATCAGCCCAGCGCTGCGGCATAGATGGCAGCCGTCTGCCGGGCCGTTTCCTCCCAGGTGAAGCGCTTCACCTGGGCTGCCCCCGCCTGTACCAGCTCCTGACGCAGGGAAGCCTCGGACAACAGCCTCTGCAACGCCTGTAAACACGACTCGGGAGAGCGCATATCCGCCAGTAGCCCGGCATCGCCCACCACCTGGCGCAGACTCGACCCATCATGCGCCAGCACAGGCGCGCCGCAGGCCATGGCTTCCAGCACGGGCAACCCGAACCCTTCGTACAGCGAAGGAAAAACAAACGCCTCGGCCGCGGTATACGCCGCCACCACCACAGCTGCCGGTACTTTTTGCAGCGTATGCACCTGGTCCTTGCGGGATGAAACGGGCAACCGGCGGCCGTACCACTCGCCCCCTATGATAACCAGGTCTTGGGGCAAAGCAGCGGCGTTATCCGCGTGCACGTTTTGCAGCATGGCGACATTCTTGCGGGGCTCAGCGCCCCCCATGGTCAAGATGTAAGGGCGCGTCACACCATGGGTCGCCATGATGCGCAGCGCCGCCTCCTTTGACATGCCCGCTCCATATTGCTGGTCGCACCCTTGCGGCACAACAGCCACCTTGTCGCGCACAAATGGGGCGTAGCGGCAAATCTCATCGCGAGAAAAATCTGAAATGGTGATTATCTTTTTGGAAACCTTCAGGGAATTCATAAAGTTCCAGCGAAAATACTGAAACTTGGCAAACGCGCGACTGTAATCGTGGCGCAGAACCAGCGGGATGATGTCGTGCACCGTCGTCACCACTGGCAAATCGCCCCCAAGCGGTACGCCGTAATTCTTTGTGCAATGAAACAGATCGACCCCTGCCTTGCGCAAGCTGCGCTCCAGGCTGAACATCTCGTGACCAACGCGTAAAACGCCCCGCTTGATGCGGTTCCATCTGGTGGGAGCAATCTCCATGGTGCTGCGCAGCGGATAAATATCCAAGCCAGCCATGTACAACGGCAAACGTGCTGCCAATGCTTTGGTATAATGATCGATTCCTGTTTCAGGCAGGGCTCGGAAATCCAGGGCGATGGTGGTCATGTAGCATCATTATGGTTTTTGGCGACTAGTAAACGGGGGCGCGGTCAGCAATACGTGGCAGAGACCTTGCCTGCAAGCGCCTCACCCGATATTGCGGCGGGCCTGCTGCATATAGATTTCGCGCAGTTCACCTCCCAGCCCTTCAGCCAGGTGCAGAAACAGCACCTTCATCCAGCGCCTTCGTATTTCCGTGGTCATGGATTTTCGCTTTGCCACGAGGGCCGGCAAATCAAACGAACGCAGCCACGCATCAAAGGCCGCGGCCCGATGATTGGCTCTGTGCCCCTTGTCGATGGCGGCCAGCCCCTGGGCCGCAACTCGCTCGCGCAGCTGCCTGTCTGCCAGGAGCTTTTCAATCAGCCCAATCATACCGTCCATATCTTCAGGCGCGAAGCTGAACAGCTCTTCTCCCTCGCGAAACAGCTCAGACTGCCCGTGCCCGACATCTGGGGTGACAAGAAAGGAACGACACCCAAGGGCCTGGAACACCCGAAAATTCAAGTCTCCGCGTTCTGCATAGTTGAGCACGACTTTGGCTTTGGGGAAAAGCTCCTTGTATTTGCCCTGCATCACGGTGAGAGAAGGCAAGCGCCTTTGCAATTCCTGAAAAAAGGCATGCCGCCCCGGCATTGTCTCCGGGTTCACATTGCCCACAAAAAGCGCCTCGTACTCCTTGTCCTCTTCCGCCACCACAGGGGGAGCGCTCCCGGCATCCGCCCACAAAGGCATCCAGCGCAACTGCTCGCCGGTCAAACGTCCTTCGAACCGCGGCAGGTTGTCTTTCAGGCTCACGCAACAAAGATCAAAGGCTTGAGCATAATAAGGATGCCAGGAGTGAATGTGTGAATCCACACAGAAAAAGGCAGTGGCGCAGGGGAAATCCTCCACGCCCACCAGCAGGGGGGGCATGCTGTTATCCCCAAAAACAACCACCTCGGGGGGCGCGCCATGGAGTTCCAAAACATCCGTCCAGGAAAAGGCGCGGGGCGCCTTCACCGGAACGTGATGCACCTCGCGCCCTAACGCTTGCAAATGACGGCTGAAGTACGGATTTCCAAACCAGAGAATGCCTGGCATCTGCCCCCTCTATCCCTTTTTGTGCAACCAGTAGGGGTTGGCCAAATCCTCAAAAGCCGAGATGGCGGCTGTGGAACCTTCGCCAATGGCGGTAACTATCTGCTGCACACCGCCGGTAACGTCACCAGCCGCGTATATCCGTGGTATATTTGTCCGCATGCCGCGGTCCACCTCAATGTACCCTTCTTTGTCAAGATGCACGCCAATCATGGTGGCGAGGTCCACATTGGCGTCCAGGCCGATGGCGACGAAAACGCCGTCAACTTCCATTTCCCGGGTGGAGCCGTCCTTGGTGTTCTTGAGCCGGACCGAGGCGACAGCCTCGTCAGAGCCCTGGATTTCCTCCACCTCGTGGTCCCATACAATGGGAATTTCCGCTTTTTCAACAGATTCCTGCAGGTGTTTCTCCGCCCGGAAACTGTCGCGGCGGTGCACGATGGTGACGTCCACGCCCAGATTCTGCAGGTGCAGCGCATCAGTCAACGCGGTGTTGCCGCCGCCAACGATGATAACCTTGCGCCCCTTGTAGAGATAGCCGTCGCAGGAGGCGCAGTAGTTGACGCCGAAGCCGAAGAACCTGTCCTCGCCCGGCACGCCTAGCTTCCGCCAAGTTGCTCCTGTGGCCAGAATGAGCGCCTTGGCCAGGAACACAGTACGGTTGGTGTACACCTCAACATTGCGGCCCACCTTGATTTCCATAACGGACTCGCCTTCTCGGATATCCGCATACTGGCGGGCGTGCTCGCTCATGATGTCCATCAGCTTCTTACCGGGCACGTTGGCAAAGCCGGGGTAGTTTTCCACCACAGGCGTCACCGCCACCTGACCGCCAACGATGGCCTTTTCCAGAATCACGTTGGAAAGGCCCGAACGCTCCGCATAGATACCGGCCGTCAGCCCAGCCGGACCAGCGCCGATAATCACCAGGTCAACCTGCTGCACATCCATGTCATGGTCCTGCACATGCCCCACTTCCGCCAGATGCTTGGACTCTTCACCGCCCTCCTGCATCAACTCTTCGGCATTTTTCAGGGTCAGCAGTTCCGCGATGAAACGCTCCTCGGGCTCCAGCCCAAGTAATGAAAGTTTCTCATTCACAAGGGTATGGGGCACTGCGCCCACAGCATGCTCGGTGGCCAGGTCGGGATTTTCGTTTGTTTCCACGCACTCGGCCTTGACCAATCCTGGACGCTCGATGGCGGCCTTGAAGGCATTGACCACCTGCCCGGGGCAATAGGGGCAGCTCGGATTTACAAAAACCATGACCCGGCGCTCTTCCTGCAACTCGGCCAGCATCTTTTTGGAAGTTTCGGAAAGTTTGCTCTCTCCTTTGGACACCATCAGCAAGGCTTCCACAAACGAACGCCCTTCTTCTCCAAGGGGCGCTCCAAGAAATCGAATGTGATATGTATCCGGGCTTAAAAGCAGCGCCGGAGAAGCAGAAACACCATATTTTTCAGCTTCTTCTGATTCAAGGTCATGAAAGGCGGCAATGATGTTCTCGCCCCCGAGTCGGGCAATATCCTTTACGAACTTCACCATATACTCGTTATAGGGGTCGTTCACCCCTTCCTTTGTAAAAACCAGCAGCGTGACAGGAGACTCGAACATCTCGAAATACTTGGCCAGATGCTTGCGCCCGTCTTCGGGGATGAACCATTCCTGTTCGCCGTTTTCATTTTTTTTGTCTTTTTTGAATATCGGGCTCATGTCGACTCTCCATAAATGGGGTTGATGTCGATGCGTGCGATATGACCAGGGTGGGCCCACTCGCCACACCAGGGAGCAGGTAGTATAAAGCATTCACCGGGTAGTTCCAAGCGATAGGCGTGCAAAAACATGCCTTTCGAACAATGAGCTCCCCGTGGCAAGGGAGGGCCGCCGTATTTCAAGTCACCAATGATGGGGTGTCCGCGTGAGGCCAGTTGCACTCGCAACTGATGCGTACGGCCTGTTCCCAGCCGCAGCAGCAGCAGGCTGGCCTTTTTGCCTTTTGCCAATGGCCGCGCCCAGGCCAGGGCAGCCTTGCCCTCACCCGCCGTCACGCGTTCCGAACCCGGAGCCCCCGTTTTTTCCAACCTGTCTTCAAGGGTTGCGTCCGCCTGCCAGGGCCAGGCCCCCGAAACCCAGGCCAGGTATTCCTTGCGCACCTGATGCTGCCGGAACAGCTCCTGCAGCTCTGCAAG
Source organism: Desulfovibrio biadhensis (assembly GCF_055388615.1). NCBI lineage: Bacteria > Pseudomonadati > Thermodesulfobacteriota > Desulfovibrionia > Desulfovibrionales > Desulfovibrionaceae > Desulfovibrio > Desulfovibrio biadhensis. Next base: position 1,836,199 of record NZ_AP042477.1, on the reverse strand, counting down.
CTTGCTGTATGAAAGTGCGGCAAGCACCAGGCCGGAGGTATCCTTATCCAGCCTGTGCGCCAAAGTGGGGGCAAATGGCGCATCTGCATAGGCGGCCACCAGCCGGTCATGCAGGGAATCATCATGGCCGCTGCCACCATGCACGGGCAGCCCGGCCGGTTTGGAAAGCACAAGCAAATCACCTTCCTGATGCACAATGTCCAGGGTCACGGTCTTTTCAATGCTTGCCCTTTCCGGCGTGGGCGCTGTGTCCCAGAACTCCCGCGCCTGTGGGGGCAGCCGCACCATCTGCCCTGCTTCCAGACGCTGGAAAGGTTTGGCGCGTTTTTTGTCCACACGCACCTGCCCCGTGCGTATCCAGCGCATGAGCAAAGACTGGGGCGCACCGCCATCCTTATGCAATACACGCTGTATATATTGCAGCAGCTTCTGCCCCCCTTCTTGGGGAGTGACGGGCATAAGCAAAGGCCCGGTGTTCTGTTTATCGTCTGTCGGAGTCATAGTACAGGCGCCATTGTGTCAACAAACAGGAAATTCAGTTGTTATTGCCCAAAGCAGACGCATCCCCTCGCCGGATGCAGAAGCATCGAGCGCATCTTGCAAGAATGGAAAATACCACTTTCGGTTATAAGTAATACGCAAAACAATGCGCCGGGTCTACGTTGCTTGCCTCAAGAATCCTTCGGGGCTCCAATATGTTGCGGGGCGGGTGCCCGTGTGGTATCGGAAAGCCCTGCGGCAGAACGCCTGCTGGGGGCAGGCGCTGTTTCCGCAACTGCAGCTCTTTTCACATCTTCGGTCGTATAAGGCCGCCACCACTGGTTTCGTTCAATAAAAGGGGAGTGAGATGAAGAATCTTCTGCGTTCCGTCCTGTACAGCCTTGTATTCATGGCTCTTGTCGCCATGGCCTTGCCTTCTTTTTCGCAGGCAGCCGATATCACCCTGACCTATGCCAACTTTCCACCTGCCTCCACCTTTCCCTGCGTGCAGATGGAGCGCTGGAAAAAAGAAGTCGAAAAGCGCACCGGTGGCAAGGTTGAAGTGCAGACCTTTCCCGGAGGCACGCTGCTGGGCGCCAAAAACATGTACGATGGCGTCAAGCAGGGCCAGGCCGACATCGGCAACATTTGCATGTCCTACCAGCCGGGCGTCTTTCCGTTGACCACTGTACTGGAGCTGCCTGTGAGCTTCACCAGCTCCGTCACGCCCAGCATGGTGCTGTGGGACATCTACGAGAAATATCAGCCCGAGGCTTTTGCCGACGTCAAGGTGCTGGCCATGTTCACCACCGCCCCTTCCAATATTATGAGCCAGGTTCCCGTGCGCTCCCTTGCCGACCTCAAGGGACTGGAACTGCGGGCCTCGGGCGGCGCTTCCAAAGTGCTGGACATGCTGGGCGCAGTGCCCGTCTCCATGCCCATGTCGGAAACGCCCGAAGCCTTGCAAAAAGGGTTGGTCAAAGGCCTGCTCTCCTCTCTGGAAGTGCTCATGGACTTCAACTTTGCGGAAAGCTGCCGTTACGAGACCATGACCAACTTTCAGGTGTACCCTTTTGCTGTCATCATGAACAAGAGCAAGTGGGAAGAACTGCCTGAGGACGTGAAAAAGGTCTTCAACGACCTGGCCAAAGAGCAGTCCCAGTGGACGGGCGATTACATGGACGGACATGTGGACGAGTCCATCGCCTGGAGCAAGGAAAAATACAGCATCGAGGTCATTGAGCTGCCTGAAGAAGACATGAAGCAGGCCTCCAAGACCCTGGAACCCATGATTGCCGAGTGGAAAGAAAAAGCCAACGCGGCGGGGCTTCCGGCTGACGAGATTTTTTCCCAGATGCTGGACCTGAAGGCAAAATACGAAAAGGAATTCGGCCACTAGGCCGATGATGAAGGGGTTCTGGCCAGAGCGGCAAGAGCCCCTTCCTTGTTTTCATGTGGCGGCCGGCCGCGGAAGGCCATTGCCGGGGCCGGCCCTTGTTTCTTTCCTGTATCCCAAGGAGTCGCCATGCGGACCATACCCGCCCAGGAGATCATCGACGCGGTGGCCGGACTGTGCATGGACGCCAACCGTTACATCCCGGAGGATGTACGTAACGCGTTCGAAAAAGCCCGAGCCGAAGAAACGTCTGACGTAGCCAAGGAAATTTATCGCCAACTGCTGGAGAACGCAGACCTGGCCGCAGAAACAGGCCTGCCCCTTTGCCAGGACACGGGTCTGGCCGTCTTCATTGTGGAGATGGGCAACGACGTGCATGTGGAAGACATGCCTCTTTCCGAGGCGATCAACGAAGGCGTGCGCAAAGGGTACCAGGAAGGGTATCTGCGCAAATCTGCCTGCGACCCCATGACCCGGGCCAACACGGGCGACAACACCCCTTCCATCATTCACACCTTCACCGTACCTGGCGACAAGCTGAAAATCAGCTTCATGGCCAAGGGCGGTGGCAGCGAAAACATGTCGCGCGTTACCATGCTGGCCCCTGCACAAGGGTGGGAAGGCATCAAGAAATTCGTCCTGCAGCGGGTGGCGGAGGCAGGCCCCAACCCATGCCCGCCGATCATTCTTGGCATCGGTGTCGGCGGTACCTTTGACTACGCGCCCATCCTGGCCAAAAAAGCCCTGATGCGTAAGCTCGACGACACGCATCCGGATCCGGATGTGGCGGCCAAGGAAGCCGAACTGCTCGGCCTGGTCAATGAACTGGGCATCGGCCCCATGGGCCTGGGCGGCTCCACAAGCTGCCTGGCCGTAAAAATCTCCATGGAGCCCTGCCACCTGGCCAGCTTGCCCCTGGCCGTGAACGTCCAATGCCACTCCGCACGGCACAAGGAGGTCACGCTCTGATGGCTGAACATCATTTGCAGACACCGCTTTTTGACGAGGACATCATGAAGCTGCACAGCGGCGACGTGGTCTTTCTCACCGGCATGATATACACAGCGCGCGACGCAGCCCACAAACGCCTGGTGGAGGCATTGGACAATGGCGAAGAGCTCCCCTTTGATCTGAAGGGCGCGGCCATCTACTACGTTGGTCCCTCGCCTGCGCCTCCGGGGCGCCCCATTGGCGCTGCCGGCCCCACCACCAGCTACCGCATGGACTCCTACGCCCCCCGGCTGCACGCCCTGGGACTGAAGGCCTCCATCGGCAAAGGCAAACGCAACGATGAAGTGAAAGCCGCCATGAAAGAACACAAGGCCGTGTACTTCGGCGCAACAGGCGGCGCTGGCGCCCTGCTTTCCCAGTGCATCAAGGAAGCCAGGGTCATTGCCTACGAGGACCTGGGGCCTGAAGCCATCCGCGAACTTGCTGTGGTGGACTTTCCCCTTTTGGTCATCAACGATGCCTACGGGGAAGAGCTGTACGTCAAACCCAAGCTGGACATCTGAGTCGCACGCTGCAATCGGACTACATGGGGAAGTGAGGAGGGCCTGTCTGTTGGGTCCCCCTTGCTTCCCTTTTTTCATTCCCAAAGGATCTCTGCAAAAGTACGTGCGGGGGGCGGGAGCTGCTTTGCAAGATTCTCCCTTGCAGGGCTCTTGCTTCGTCCTTTGCCCGATGCTCAGGCAAGGCGGATGCTGTCGAGGTAATGCAGCAGGCCTCTGGCCAGTTCCGCCACGGTGCCTGCATCGCCTTCCTTGGCAGCGCTGTTGATCTTCTTGCCGTATTCGCTCACAGGGGGAAAGCCGTAGGCTTCTCCCTCGCCATGCATCTGGTGCGAATAGGTCCTGATAATGGTGAAATCGTCCCGTGCGGCAGCATCAAGTACAGCCTGGGCATTCTCGCGCATGACTTCCAGAAACTTCGGCGCCACATCTTCCAGTTCAGGGGGCACCACCACTTCCAGCTCCTCCTGCGCGTCTGCATCTGTTGCTTCTTCCTGCTTTGACGCTGGAACAGCCAGATTCTGTATCGCCTCTTCCGTTGTGGAGGGCGCAGAAGCTTGCGCCATGGCGTCATGCGTCTCAGGGTAAATGAGCTCCAGCATGGCCGAGAAAAGCGCCTCACGACTCACGGGTTTGGCAACATGCGCGTCGCACCCTACTTCGTTGCAGCGCGCAATGTCAGGGGGCAGCACATGGGCCGTCAAAGCTATGATGGGAACATGTGCGCCGCTTTTCTTCTCCATCTCCCGGATAAGGCGGGTTGCTTCAAGCCCGTCCATGACCGGCATCTGAATATCCATGAGCACCATATCGTAGTGCTTGGCGGCAAAACGCTCCACCCCCTCCTTGCCGTTGCGAGCCACATCTATGGTGAACGGGGTATTTTTAATGAACGATTGGATCAGAAAAACGTTGAATTCCGAATCTTCGACCAGCAACAAACGCAGCGGCGGCAATGCCACGGCCATAACGTCGCTGTCATTGCTTCCATCTCTATCCTGTTTTTCTTCCTGCTTGGGCAAGAACAACCCAACGTGAAAGTCACTTCCCTTGCCAGGGGTGCTTTCCACCCAGATGCGCCCCCCCATGAGTCCTATCAACCAACGTGAAATGGCCAGCCCAAGGCCGGTGCCGCCAAATTCTCGGGTAATGGAGCTGTCTGCCTGATTGAAGCTGTCAAAAATACTCTCCAGCTTGTTCTCCGGAATACCGACGCCGGTATCGCTCACCGTAAAAACATGGGAAAATTCGCCTACTTTTTTTGGTTTGGACACATGCAGCCGCACATGCCCTTTTTTGGTAAACTTGATGGCATTTCCCAACAGATTGGTGAGCACCTGTCTCAGCCGCATGGGGTCTCCCTTGACGTGGGGCCAGACATCCGGCTCTATGTCCAACTGCAGGGAGAGGTGCTTGTTGGCAGCCATGGGGTGCGCGAATTCCGCAAGTTCCTGCAGCAATTCACCCAGGTTGAACTCTATGCTTTCAAGACTCAGATTACCGGTTTCCACTTTGGAGAGATCAAGAATATCATTGAGTACGGACATAAGCCCGCGCCCTGCGGAACGAAACACTTCCACATAGCCGCGCTGTTCTTCATCCAGCTCCGTGTCCATGAGTATGTCGGCCATGCCCATGATAGCGTTCATGGGCGTACGTATTTCATGGCTCATTGTGGCCAGAAAGCGGCTTTTTGCCTGATTGGCCACCTCAGCGTCCTGCTTTGCCGTTTGCAGGGCGCTTTCAATGCGCTTCCGTTCTTCTATTTCGTCAGCCAATTCCTCATTACGTCGGGAAAGCTGCTCGGTACGCTCCTCCACCAGTTTTTCCAGGTGAGATCGATAACGTTCAAGTTCCTCTTCGGCCTGCTTGCGTTGCGTAATGTCACTGACCAAGGCGTCGATCCGCGCGATTTCTCCCCTGGAATCGAAAACCGCGTTGGCGTTCAGGGAAATCCAGATCATGACATCATCGTTGCGGCGAAAATTGGTCTCGTAGCCTTTGGCCTGCCCTCTTTCTCGCAGCAACTGTTTGATTTCGCGACGCTGCGTGGGATGCACATGGAGCAGATCCTTGATGCTCTGCACAGCATCCAGGGCGTCTTCCGGCTTGTTGTAGCCAAGAATACGCGCCATGGCCAAATTCATATTCAGGAACCGGCCATCTCCTGTCATCTGGCAAATGCCTTCAAGGGAATTTTCATACAAGGAACGGTAGCGTTCCTCAGATTCGCGCAATGAGGCCTGCTGCGATTGGAGGCGTTTGCTCATCTCATTGAAGGCGCTGGCCAGACTGCCTATTTCGTCATCGCCCTCCATGGGAACCCGCTCTCCCAAGCGGCCGGCCTGAATACTGGCGATTCCACTGCGCAAGGAATCCAGGGGGCGCAAAACCAGACGAGTGAGCAGATATTGCAGCGCCCCTGAGGTGATGAGCACGCCAGCTATGACCATGCCGGCAAAAAGCGTCAGATACAGAGTGGTTTCCCGCTCTATCTGGGCAAGGCTCGAATACAGGGCAATATAGCCCACACGCTCGCCATAGGCGGAAATATCTCCCAGGTGCAGCGCGTAGTCTTTTTCGCCAGCCTGGGTCCGCAGAAACAAGGGCTTTTCTGCAAGCCGCTCCAAAAGCACGGGCGCCAGATCAGGCGAGGCAAAATCCGCACTGCGCAAAACCAGCTGCCCCGAAGCATCGTACAAGGCCACTGCGTCTATACTCTGCACGTCCAACAATTTCTGAATGCTGTGCTGCAGCGCTTCGTGCTGTCCGGCAAAAAGCTCGTTGGCCAGGCTCTCCATGCGTTGCCCTGCGACTGCAGAAAGGAAAAGATCAATTTTTTCCAGGGCAGTCGCCCGCCGCTGTTTTTCCATCATAAACAGCGCGGAGCCAAAGATCAGGGCAACGATCAGGCCTGTAGCCCAGACCGCAAAAGTAGCCCTGGAGCGGATGCTTTGCAGTCTCATGGATTGGCCTGCATGTCTTCCGGGCTCACGGTTTGCAGATACACCGGCGTCTCTTGTTCATAGCTCATGATGACTGCGCTCTTGTGCGGATCGCCATGCTCGTCGAAAGTAATGGAGCCTGTCACGCCAGAAAAATCTTTTGTTTGACTGAGTGCTTCGCACAGGGCCGCAGCATCTGTGCTGCCCGCCCGATTCATGGCGTCCGCCAGGAGGTATACTGCATCATACGCCAACGCGAGCCCAGATGAAAGCTCTACAGTATTTTTATAACGCGCGACAAAGGCCTGGGTCTTTTCATTATCCCACAGGGGGGACCAGTGGGTGCAAAAATACACGCCCTGCCCTTCGTTACCTTCCAGATCTACAGCGGTGGTGGCTTCCCAGCCATCTCCCCCCAGTGCGGGAACCATGACCCCTTCCTTGCGCAACGCCGCCACTATCTTGCCGCTTTCCGCATGACCGGGAATGAACACGCCATCCACATCCAGATAGGCAACCTGAGAAACAAGCGCGCCGAAATCTTCCGCTCCGAGCAAATCTACACTTTTATACGGAAGGCGCTGGACGATCTGCCCCCCATAGGCCTTGAACCGGCTCTGGAAAAGGGCATCCAGGCCTATGCTGTATTCGCTGTTCAAATTGACCAGCGTGACAATCTTTTTCAAACCCAACTTTTTGGCGGCAAACCAAGCCAGAACCTTGGCCTGGAATACGTCGGTAAAACACACGCGAAACACGCAATCGCCGACCAGGGTCACTGCCGGCATGGTGGCGGTGTCCGAAACCATGGGCAAATCCAGCGCCTCGGCCTCCCGCCCTGCAGGCAGCGCATGAGAACTCCAACTCGGACCCACCAGGGCCGCCACACCAGCTTCGCTCGCATGTTTGACGGCAAGTTTGGAACCAATTGGCGTGCTCATGTTGTCAAACATTTGCAATTCCAGCTTGCGCCCCATCACACCACCGTTGGCGGCGTTAATCTCCTGCACCGCCAACCGTGCGCCTTTTTGCGAAAAGGTATTGGCAGGGGCGGCCAGTCCCGTAAGACTGTACACTCCGCCTATCTTGATGTTCGAATCCTGGGATTCCGCATCCGGCGCTGCAACGGGTGGACTGCCGAAAACTCCCGGCATTTCTTTGGCTGGTTCGCTGGCGTGAGCTCCAGATGCATACTGAAAAAAAGCGGCCATGAACGCCAGTATCGCAAAAGCAGCAAGCATCCAGATGCCTGGCAACCTCTGCGTCAGGAATATCCTTGATTGCATTTCCTACTTGTTTCCCTTGGCAGCATTGATTTTCCTGCTGGTTGGCTGCCCAATAATCTCCACCATGCCCAATTTTGAGAGGATATTCAATCATTGTCCATTATCCGTAATGCGTATCTCGCCCCGCTCCCACCTCAATAATAAAAGGCGGCAGACCGCCCCTGACAGTGCACGGCTGATGCCCGCACTTTGCGATTTCCGGCTGTATGGCCTATGCCATTACAGACAGGTATCTCGAATAACAGGTATGACGCGCCTGCTTTTTTACGACACCATGGAGCCAGAATGCACTGCAAACGGCTATTGCTGACAGGCGGCAGCGGCTTTCTGGGCGGACATCTCGCCCTGCAAGCTGCCCAGGACGGCTGGCAGGTGCTTGCCCTTGGGCACAACACCCTCCCGCTCAGTGGGCCGCGCATCGAAGCCATGTGCTGTGACCTCACCAGGCCGGGCGCACTCACGGAGGCCGTGGCAGCCTGGCGGCCAGATGTAGTGGTGAACCTGGCAGCCCAGTCCAATGCAAACAAGTGTGAACAGGACCCGGAAAAATCTCGTTTGCTCAATGTGGAGCTGCCGCGCGAGGCGGCAAGCGCCTGTGCTGCCCGTGGTCTGAAGCTGGTGCATGCCTCCACGGACCTGGTTTTCAGCGGGACAATGGCGCCTTATGCGGAAGACGCTCCTCCTGAGCCATTAAGCGAATATGGCCGGCAAAAAGCCGCTGCCGAAGCCGTGGTGTTGGAAGGCTGCCAAGCACAAGGGACGAGCGTCTGTATTTGCAGGCTGGCCCTGCTATACGGAAGCCCAGTTCAGACTCCGGACACGGGCTTTTTTTCCACCATGGTGCGGGAACTTATGCAGAACAACGGCGCGGGGCTTACGCTCTTCAGCGACGAATACCGCACGCCGCTCTTTGTAAAAGATGCGGCAAAAGGCGTGCTGCTAGCCGTTGAAAAAGGCAGCGGCCTGCTGCATCTTGGAGGGGACGAACGAGTTTCCCGTTTGGAATTCGGCAAACGCCTTGCTGCAGCACTTGGCAAAAGTGGCGAAGATATACAAGCCGTTCCTCTGGCCGCCGTAAAAATGGCGGCGTCACGGCCTGCAGATGTCTCCTTGTGCATAGACAAGGCCCAGGCGCTGGGCTTTGCTCCAATGCCCCTGGCAACCGGAATCAGTGCTGCCGCGACCCTGTGGAACAGCTGACAGAAGGCGTTTCAAAGGCGCGAACATTTGCAATATAATAGCATTTTACGCAACTTTTACGTGATGCTCCCCGCCCCCCTCTTCACAACTCGGCACAAGCGCTGTACAGGGGGGCGAGTCCATGAATATGCCTGCCCTGACATTCATGGCTGACAGAAACACAAAGGTCTGGAGACCATGAGTAAAGATTGGAGAACCGACGCAGAATCCGCCGCCGAAATCTGGCGTGCATCCGAAAGCTGCCTTGTACTCACAGGGGCGGGCATTTCCGTACCGAGCGGCATCCCCGACTTCCGCAGCCCCGGTGGTTTGTGGGAACGCTTCCGCCCGGAAGAAGTGGCCACATTGCAAGCCCTGCGCGCGCACCCCGACAAGGTTTGGAAATTTCTGCTGGAGGCCCACACCATTTTCAGCGGGGCAAAACCCAATCCTGCGCACAAAGCCCTGGCCAGGCTGGAACAGGCCGGCAAGGTGCAGGCAGTAGTCACCCAGAACATAGACAATCTGCACCAGCGCGCAGGATCGCGCAATGTCATCGAATTTCACGGTTCCGGTCAACGCTACTACTGCATGGGGTGCAAACGCGACTACGACCCCCAACAGGTATCCAGCCTGACTACTGCTGATATTCCCTGGCATTGCGAAGATTGCGGCAAAATAATCCGGCCTGATTTTGTTTTTTTTAATGAGCAGATACCTGCCAAGGCCATGAACAGCGCATTAGCTGCCGCGCAACAGGCCGATCTGGTGGTTATTATAGGCACTTCAGGAGAGGTTGCCCCCGCCAATACGCTGCCTTTGTACCCCAAGCGTAAAGGCGGGAAAGTATTGGAATTCAATATGGATACCTCCATGTTTGGAGACGTGTCGGACATTGTGGTAACCGGACCTGCAGAGGAATCGCTGCCATTTGTTTGTGACCTGCTGTTGGGGTGATGCACACGGTATTTTGAGGCCAATGCCTTGACCTTCCGGCGCGCAACTTGTATCGCCCCCAGGTGTAGACTTTATCTAGATAGACATGGTAAGGGTTCCCAAACCTTATTTCCGGAGCGCGCTCATGCAAGAGATGCAACTCTTCGAGCTTCTGGGCCACGCCACTCTCGTGGTCAAGATCGTGCTGAGTTTATTGGCTGTCATGTCCCTGTTAAGCTGGGCCATCATTTTCACCAAAATTTTCACGCTGGCCAGCGCCCGCCGCAAAGTCGCGGGGAACATGTATGAATTCCAGGAAGCAGACAGTCTGCGTGCCGCCATCAAACTGATGGGACGCGACGTTCGTTCGCCTGCTTATCAGGTGGCTGCCGGCGGTGTGGACGAATTGAACCGCCTGGAAGAAAATGGCAGCAGCGAGAAGATGAGCGTGGTCATGGACAACCTGCGCCGCACCCTGCGCCAGAGTGTCAGCGAACAGGAGCAGCGTCTGACGACATCGCTATCTTTTCTGGCCACATGCGCCAACGCAGCGCCCTTTATCGGCCTGTTCGGCACGGTGTGGGGCATCATGCACTCGTTCCACTCCATTGGCCAAATGAAGACGGCGGCCCTGGCCGCTGTTGCGCCTGGTATCTCCGAAGCACTGGTTGCCACTGCCATCGGGCTTGCCGTGGCCATACCGGCAACCGTTGCATACAACGCTTTTGTAGGAAAGATCAGCGCCATCGAAGCTGATCTGGTGAATTTTGCCGGCGTGTTTTTGAACCGCGTGCAGCGTGAATTACCGCATATGGACGATACACAGCCCAAGCAAAAGTCCGTGCCGCCCCGCTCCGGTGGTGGTGTCAGGCTGTAACCTGGAAACCTTATCCTGCCCGTGTTCACTGAGCCGGGCTTGGGAGCCGCCATGGCCGTAAAAATGAACCGCGGCGGACATCTAGCCGAAATCAACGTTACGCCCTTTGTGGACGTCATGCTGGTGCTTTTGATCATTTTCATGGTCACTGCCCCCATGCTGGAGCAGGGATTGGAAGTGGACCTGCCCTCCACCCGCACTGTGGAGTCGTTGCCTTCGGACAGCGACCACATGGTGCTCACTGTGCGCCGTGACGGTGCGTTGTACCTGGACGAATACGCGGTGCCCTTTGATGAATTGGCCGGTCACGTAAAGCGCCTGGTCACCGATAAGAAGAAGCAACTCTTTTTGCGGGCGGACAAGGAAGTTCCCTACGGACTGGTGGTCAAGGTCATGGGAGAACTGAAAAACGCCGGAGTGGACAAGCTGGGTGTGGTTGCCGAAAAGGACATGGAGCTCGACCTGCCCGCGCAACAATCCGGCAAGAAGCCCGCAACACCCGACGCGGCCGAAAAGGCCGGGAAGTCGCAGTAACTCCGGCGGTAGCCGGATCGGATGGGCGCGTCCATGTTACGCGTTGTCAGCTATACATTATCCATACTACTTCACGCCGGAATCATTTTTGGTTCCCTGTATTGGCCTGTGTCTCAAACGCACATAGACCTGAACGTACCGGTTTATGAGGTGAATCTTGTGACATTGGCCGGCGCACCGGGCAAACCTGGCGACCCGGGCGACCCTGGTCCGGGTGAAAAGCCTGCTGAGAAAGCTCAGGAAAAAGCCCAGCCCAAGAAGGCGGAAACGCCCCCTGCTCCCGAACCTGCTCCTGCAGTGAAGCAGACGCCCCCCGCGCCGGAGCCGAAAGAACAGCCCAAACCTGTGCAGCAGTCCAAGCCGGAGGCCAAGCCGCAACCCGTGGCAAAGAAGGCGCCTCCTGAAAAAGGCAAGGACATCAGCCAGAAAAAGAAAGAAGCGCCCAAAAAGCCCGAGCCTAAAAAGGCTGAGCCTGAAAAAAAGGTTGCGGAAAAAAAGCCGGAGCCAGAACCGGAAAAAAAACCTGAACCGAAGAAGACCGAGCCCAAGCCCAAGGAGCAGCCGAAGCCTGCGGCGGCCGCCACGCCCAAGCCGAAGCAGCAGGAGCAGAAAAAGCCTGACACCAGGGAGCAGATTCTGGCCCAGGCGCTGCAGACTGCGCGTACGGATGCAGCCAAGCAGGAGAAGCAGGACCGCGACACGCTGGCCAAGGAACTGGCCGACCTGCGCGAATCCGTGCAAGGCAGTGGCGGCGGTACCGGAACAGGCGGTGGTGGTCAGGGCGGCCAGAACGGTATGAACGGGCAATCCGCAGCGTATTTGCGCGCCGTTGCCTCTCTCATCAAGGAACGCTGGGCATTCCCCAAACTTGATTCCTCCACTGTTTTGAAGGCCACGGTGGAAATGCGTCTCAACAGAAACGGGGAAGTACTCAATTATAGCATTATCAACGAATCCGGACGCCAGGACTTCGACGCATCGACCCTCAAGGCCGTTGCCGAGGCCCAGCAGGTGAACCTGCTGCCGCCTCCGCCTCCTGGTCTGGAAGTCATCCGCATCAACTTCAACTCGCAGGAATTGCGGTAGGTACGTTAATGGCATTGTGCACGAGAGTTTTTTTGCTGGCAGCGCTGCCCATCATGCTCACAGCGCTTTACGCCCATCGTGCGGCCGCCAGCCAGAATGATGCACTCTCACAAGTTGCACAGCAGCAAAGCCCTAACCGTGAGGGGTTTGCCAGAGAAGTATTCAAACAGCACGTCGACAAGCAATCGCCTGAGCAAAACGAAAACGAAACGCTTTATGCCGCGTATATTCGCGCCGTTGCCGCTCTTATCAAGGAACGCTGGCTCCCCCCAAAGACATCCAGCGCTTTGGCTGCGGCAGTTGAAATACATCTGGACACTGATGGTGAGATTCGCGATTTTTCGCTTGCATCGTCATCTGGTGCTTATAAATTTGACGCATCTGTTTTGACCGCTGTGGCCGATTCCATGCAGAAGTACCTGCCCCCACCTCCGGCAGGGCTGAATACGTTTCAGATAAAATTCAGTTCCCATGAAGTACGGGACATGAACGCCCCACAAATGACGCGGGAGCAAATATTGGCGCAAGCGATTGCAAATGCCCGTAACGACGCGGAGAAACAAACTTCCAAGGACCGCGACGACCTTGCCAAGGAACTGGCTGATCTGCAGAAATCCATGCAAGGCAGCGGCGGCGCTACCGGCTCAGACAATGGAGGTCAGCGCTTCCAGAAAAGTAATAACGGGCAATCCGCAGCGTATTTGCGCGCCGTTGCCTCCCTTATCAAGGAACGCTGGGCATTCCCCAAACTTAATTCGCCCACGGTTTTGAAGGCCACGGTGGAAGTACGTCTTAACAGGGATGGGCATATACGCCATTACAGTCTGATCGAGCATTCCGGACGCCAGGACTTCGACGCATCGATCCTCACGGCCGTTGCCGAGGCCCAGCAGGTGAACCTGCTGCCGCCTCCGCCCCCTGGTCTGGATGTCATCCGGATTAACTTCAACTCGCAGGAACTGCGGTAGGTACGACCATGTCCTCGTGCACGAGAATATTCATATTGGCAGCGCTGCTTATCATGGCCGCGGCGCCCCGAGCGTTTGGTGAAGCTGTAACCATCGACATTTACGGCCCCGGGCAGAGCCGGATGAATATGGCTCTGGCACAACCGCTGGGGCAGCAAGGCGCACCCGCCCCCGCCCTTGCCCAGGATTTGCAGGCTTTGATCCGTCAGAACCTCGATATTCTGCCGTTTCTCGAGCTTGTTTCGCCCCAGTCCATTGTGGGGGGGGACAGGCTGGAAGGCTACACAAACGACGCCATCGACTACAAACGTTTTCAACTGGTTGGGGCGGACCTGCTGCTGACTGCAGGGTGGACGAGTGATAACAGCGTTGAGTTGCGTGTTTTCCAGGTTTTTACCCAACGCATGTTGCTGGGCAAAAGCTACACAGACGTCACCAAAGGGCAATTGCCTCAGGTGGCGGACCGTTTTTGCGCTTCGTTTATGGAAGAGCTGACTGGTCATGGCGAATTCTTCCGCTCCACCCTGGCGTTTGTTCGCAAGACGGGCGAAAGCAAAAATGTTTTCACGGTGCGCCCCATGGGGCGTGATCTGCATCAGGTCACCAACCTGAACGGCTATTGCCTGTCCCCGGACTGGTCCAAGGATGCGCGCTACATAGCCTTTACCTACATCGACGACCGCAAGCACTCCCTGGGCGTGGCCGACCTGGCCACCGGCAATGTGACAACCAAGGCCTTCAGCGGCCGCACCGTCATCAGCCCTGCCTTTACCGCAGCCAACAAAATTGCGGCCAGCATGTCGGAAGGAGACTACTCAGACATCGTGCTGCTTAACAACGCCCTGGAAGTGGAGCGCAAGCTCGTACAAAGCCAGAGCATCGATGTATCCCCTTCCTTTGATCAGAAAGGCTCGACCCTGGCCTTTGTCTCCGACCGTTTCGGCGGCCCCCAGATTTTCATTTCCGCAGGCGGTGGTGCGAACCGGGTTACTTTTGAAGGCTCCTACAACACCGACCCCTCTTTGAGCCCCCAGGGCGACAAGGTGGTTTACACAAAACGTATGCCGGACGGTTTCCGAATTTTTGTCATGGACTTGAAAACCGGCATTGAGGAGCAGATTTCCTTTGGCCCAGGCAGCGACGAGCAACCGGCATTTGCACCTGATGGCTACTTTGTGGCCTTCACCTCCACCAGAAACGGAGGGCGGCAGCTTTTTCTGACCACCCGCCACGGCGACCAGCCGGTGCAAATACCCACCAATGGCGAAGGCAGCTTTCCCGCCTGGGGGCTGACGGACTAGCTAAACGTTGTTGCTATGGGCAGTTATATTGCGAAACCAGGCAGGCAAAGCATACCTTCTTATAATAACTGCATTTTAAGGCAGCAGATGTGTGATGAGTATGTAACATGCAGCTTTACTTGGATTTTCGATTGAAAAACTAATGTAAAAACTTTCTTGCAACCTTGACAGAAAACGGCTGCGAGATCATACAGTGCCAACAATTTTCACCGCCACGGGTGGAATTCACCCCGCAACGAGGAAGAACACACCCAAGCGCATGATGCGCAAGGAGGAAGGTCCTATGAACGTACGTCCCATTTGGTTTTTGGCTTTGATTCTGGCAGTGGCTTTGACTGCGGGCGCAGGCTGCGCCAAAAAGAACGTCGGCTCCGCCCCCGGCGCTGACGCCTCCGGTGCACAGCAGGGTTCCGGCGGCATGAACGAAAGCGAACTGGCCGCCAAGAATCTGGAACAGGCCAAACGCGTTGTAATGAGCGAAAAGGTGTACTTCACCTTTGACAGCTTCGCCCTTTCCCCCCAGGCTCAGGACGTTTTGAAGCGTAAAGCCGACGTGCTGCGCGCCCAGCCCACCCTGAAGGTGCTCATCGAAGGCAACACCGACGAACGCGGCACCGAGGAATACAACCTTGCCCTGGGTGAACGCCGTGCACAGGCCGCCAAAAAATACCTGGTCCTGCTGGGCGTCAACCCCATGCAGCTCGAAACCATCAGCTACGGTGAAGAGCGCCCTGCTGATCCCGGCCATGACGAGCAGGCCTGGGCCAACAACCGCCGCGACGAATTCCGTCTGGTCTGGTAGTCGGCAGCAGCACCCGCCGTCCTTCCGGAACGCTACCGCACAACCACCGGACAGACGGCAGACATCACTTCTACGAATCCAAGCGGGCAGGGAGTCTTTTCCCTGTCCGCTTTTTTCATGCACAGCCCCCCTCATCATTTACATCGTGTGTTTCCCCTTACACCGTGCTGGAGGTGCAAGGAACACGGATACGCACAAGCTATATGGCTTCTTGACATGGCTGCCTCTGGAGTACACAAACTATGAACGAATCCTTCATGTTCTGGAGACCAGATGCGCAGCAGCCTGAACCTAGCATACGCGACAAGGGACTGGATATTCCTGTCACTTCTGGCTTGTCTGCTGCCATTGTGTTTTCCCGCCGGCGTTCTGGCTCTGGATACTGCTGCAGCTCTCACGGCTGCGGACACAGCACCCACTGTTGAAGGTGCAGAGACAGCTCAAAATACGCCCCCTTCTGATACGGAGTCTGATTTTCTGTTCACCATGGCCGTCACTGATTTCGACATCACCACTGATGGCGCAGATAAAAAGCAGGCCGAGGTTCTGAGCAACCTGCTGGTGCAAATTGCCGAAACGGTACTGTGCAGCGTGGACTCCATCGGTCTGGTGGAGCGCCGCAAGACCAGGGAGATACTCGATGAACAGTACTTTGGACAAAACGGGGGCAATGTCGAATCCAGCGCGCAGCAAGTCGGCGCCTTACTCGGTGCAAAATACGTCCTGACGGGGGGCTTTATACTTTTTGGCGCCAACGGTCGCCTGGATATCAAAATCATCGACGTGAAAAGCGGCAGAATAGTGGCCGCAAAAAGCGCCAACATGGCGAACCACGATTTCAACACAATCAACGCCGTCATGACGGGCACCACGCAGCAACTGATAGCCAAGCTGGTGCCGGATTACACACCGCCCCCGCCTCCCGTTGTAGCGTCACCCGAGCCCAAGCAGCTAAAAACCGCACCCCCACCCGCAGCGCAGCCTTCCGCACCTGTCCAAAAGCGCCATGCCATTGCAGACGCTTCCATCGACGCCTTTGTGAGATCGTATCTTACCGCTTACAACGCCGGTAACATTGACGCACTGCTCGAGCATTATGGCGATGCAGTAGACCTGCTCAACATCGGTATTGTCCCGAAAAAGAGAATACGCAAGGAACTTGGCTTTTACTTCCGACTCTGGCCCATGCACCAACGCAAGCTGGAAGGCGACATTCAGGTATACCAGACCAGCGCCCCCCACTTGAAACGTGTGGAATATTTTTACGAATACACAATGAACAATGGCAAGAAGACCAGAAATGGGTTGGCGCAAGACATCTATCTTCTTGCTGTCTCCCCAGACGGTCTGGAAATAATCTCCGAAAAGAACATCGTGCATAAACGTCGCTAGGACGGTTATTTCTGACAAATGAAAAGCGCCCCTTGAACCTGCTGTTGGTTTCAGGGGCGCGATTTTGCAGACTGCGGTTGTCGGTATTAACGGGCGCTATTGGCGGGCGCTCTCCACTTTGTGCAGATCCTTGACCGATCCATCCAGGTCAGCTTCCTGGAAATCCTTGCTCAAAGGCAATTCCACACTCAAAATGGGAGTGGCGTCCAAAAAGACATCCACGCCAGGCGCCTTCAGATCCAGCACATGCCCGCCGGCATCGCGCTCTGTGGTCAAAAAGTGCAGGTGCAGACCAGGTACGCCCAGGCCATCCATCAACTTTGGGCTGTAGAAACCCACGAGTGTGCCCCTGCGATGCGAAAACGTGAACTCAGGCTGATCCTTCACCGCCTCACTCAGTGAGGGGTAGGGCTTTTTCTGCCTGTCCACACTACGGGTGCGCACAAGATCAAATGACGCATCCACACGGACTGCATAGAGCATGTTGGGCTCTGTCTTGGTGGCTTCTTTAATGGCCGCAGCAAGGGATTCCATACCATCCAGGGGCTCCACATGCACCTGGACGTCATGGTCGAAAAAAGTCACGCCAGCGTAAGGTGTCTCCATGACATCGGGAACCATATGCACCGTACCGTCGCCGCGCACCTGGTAGACCTCCCCGTCCAAGACCACCATTTCACCGTCCAGGGCGCGAAAGGTTCCCAGACCAAGGTCCCCATGTTCCTTGAGGGCGCCGCAGGTCACGCCGCCGTCATAAACGCCCTGCATCAATGATTCAATTGTGGATACTTGATAATAGACATCACGTTTGGGCTCTGCCCAGGCGTTCATGGCCGAGAGAAGAAGAATCGCAACAAATAGAAAAGAAATGCTCTTTCGCATAGTACTTGTCCTCTGAGCATCTTCGCCTGGTTACAGCGTAGATGACCTCATGCATTTCCTTGAAACAACAATATGTTGTCCCAAAGCGTGCTCGTGTATAAAGACGAAAATGCGTTAGCTTCGCTTGCAGTCGACCTTCAAGATGCAGGCCTTGGAAGACAGCATACTCGGGATTTGCGTCCGGTCAACCTCAAGGCTGAAAAACTACCCCAGTAGCAGGCGGTCCGATGCCAGCTCCTCGCCGCGTACGGCATGGAAGCGCTCCAGCAGATCGTCCACAGTGAGATTCTTCTTTTCATCGCCTTCAAGGTCAAGGATCACTTCGCCCTGATGCAGCATGACCAGCCGATTTCCGTACTGTATGGCCTGGTGCATGTTGTGGGTGACCATCAGCGTGGTCAGCTTCTGCTCTTCCACTATGTCCTGTGTCAGGTCCATGATCTGCAACGCTGTCTTAGGGTCCAGGGCCGCGGTGTGTTCGTCCAGCAACAACAGGTAGGGGCGCACGATGGTCGCCATGAGCATGGTCAGGGCCTGACGTTGCCCGCCAGAGAGCAGCCCCACAACATCCTGCAAGCGATTTTCCAGACCAAGCCCTATCTTGGAGAGCTGCTCCCGGAACATGTCACGCTGCGATGCCCTGACGCCCTTGCCCAGGCCGCGAACCTTGCCGCGCAAGGCGGCCAGAGCCATATTCTCTTCTATGGTCATGGTGGCGCAGGTGCCTTTGAGGGGATCCTGAAAAACGCGGCCGATGAACTTGGCGCGCTTGTATTCCGGCCAGTTGGTCACATCGTTTTCCGCCAGCAAGAGCCGCCCGGAATCAGGCAAAAAGCCCCCTGCAACACAGTTCAGCATGGTGGACTTGCCCGCCCCGTTGGAGCCAATGACAGTGACAAAGTCACCACGCTCCACGATGAGGTCCAGGTTATTCAGGGCCAGGACTTCGTTGATGGTGCCTTTATTGAAGTATTTGACGATCTTTTTGAGTATCAGCATCGCGCGCGCAGCCTTTGTTTCAATTGCGGCGCCACCAGGGCGATGACAACAAGGATGGCGGTGATCAGGTTCAGGTCGCTGGGGGTGAATGAAAACTGCCCCAGCTCCATGGACAAGGCCAGAGCAATGGCCAGGCGATAGAGCACAGACCCCAGCAGGGCGGCTATCACGTGCCGTACGACCCCACGCTGGCCGAATACGGTTTCTCCCACAATGACCGAGGCAAGCCCGGCAACAATGGTGCCCACCCCCATGTTAACATCGGCGGCGCCCTGGTTCTGGGAGACCAGCGCCCCGGAAAGGGCAACCATTGCGTTGGAAAGCCCCACCCCAAAGATGATGATCCGGTGTGTATTTACACCCTGGCTGGTGATCATCTGGGGGTTGTCGCCCGTGGCGAGCATGGCCTGCCCCAGCTGGGTTTTAAGAAACCAGATCAGGAACAGCACGGCGGCCAGGGCGATACAGCCGAAAAATGCGCTGGCGGCAAGATTCGGGGGCAAGCCCAGGCCCTGCCAGAACCCGGCCCAGCTTTCCACCACTGTGGGTTTGCCGAGCAAAGAAATATTGGGGCGCCCCATAATGCGTATGTTGATGGAGTAGAGCGCGATCATGGTCAGGATGGACGCGAGCAGGTGCAGAATCTTGAACTTGGTGTTCAGGATGCCCGTCACCATACCGGCCAGAAACCCGGCTCCCGTGGCGAGAAAAAGAGAAGCCACCGGGCTGACTCCCGAGACAATGGCCACCGAAGACACCGCAGCGCCGAGGGGCAGACTGCCATCAACGGTGAGGTCTGGAAATTCCAGGACCCTGAACGTGAGGTACACGCCCAGGACCATGAGTCCATAGACAAAGCCCTGTTCTAGGGCGCCGTAAAATGCATACCAGGTCATGGCGAACAAATGCCCCGACCAACTTCATGCAGCCGGCCGGGGCGAGTTTTAATTTTTGGTTGCAGGCGTCGCTATTCGACGACCTTGTCAGCGCGCTCCTTCACGGACGCGGGGATAGCCACACCCATGGCCTCGGCGGCCTTGGGATTCACATACACCATAAGATTTTCAAGCTTTTCCACGGGCATGGTGGCGGGTTCTTCACCGTCCACCAGGATACGCTTGGCCATGGAAGCGGTCTGGCGCCCCATGCGGTAGTAGTCCACCGCCAGGGATGCCACGGTGCCGCGCTCCACGGAATCATTGTCTGCGCTAAAGATGGGCAGGTCGGTCTCGTCACCCACTTTAAGCGCGGATTCAAGAGCAGCCACAACCGTATTGTCCGTGGGGATATACACGGCCTGGCACTTGCCCACCAGGCTTTTGGCGGCCTGATACACGCCGCCGGAGTTGGCCACTGTGGCTTCTTCTACGGTAATGCCATGCTTGGCGCAGGCGTCCTTGAGCATGTTGACCAGGGTTACGGAGTTGGCTTCCCCGGCGTTGTAGATCACGCCCAGGCTCTTCATGTCAGGCAGAAATTCGCGGATAAGATCAACCTGCTCGGCCACGGGGCTCATGTCGGTCATACCGGTGACATTGCCGCCGGGAGCCTGCATGTCCTTGGCAAGGCCCGCGCCGACAAAGTCGGTAACCGCGGTGGCCAGAACAGGGATGTTCCTGATCTTCTGCGCACATGCCTGGGCGGAAGGCGTAGCAATAGCCAGGACCACATCGGGCTCTTCGCCAAGGATCTGGCTGGCGATCTGCGTGGTGGTGCCCATGTTGGCCTGGGCAATGTGCACGTTGTACTCGGCGTCCAGCCCCAGTTCCTTCATGCCGTCCTGAAAGCCCTTGAGCACGGCGTCCAAGGCGGGGTGCTCAACGAACTGGTTCACCGAAACAGTGTAGGTCTCCGCCCGGACAACTGCGGGCAGGAGCATGGCCACAAGAACGGCAAGCAGAAAAAAGCGTTTCATGTAACTCCTCCCTGATAAGGATGGTCTGTGAGCTGATTTCGTTTTGTTTCCGAACCACTTGAAATATAGCCGCACCGCCTGCGCGGTTTTTATACGGCTCTCGTTTCCTACAGCAGTACGGGTAAATTTCATCGCTTACTTTACCCCGCCACGTCAAGGGCGGAGCGCTTGTTCGGCTACTACTACCCCGATTTATCCCGGAAGGGAAATGCTATTGCGGCATCACACGAAAACCACGGTTTTATTCCCATGGGCGATAATCCTGTCATCCAGATGCCAGCGCACGGCCCGGGCCAGAACCTGGCGCTCCAGATCGCGCCCCATGTCCTTCAGGTCCTTGACGCTGTGGCGATGGTTCACCCTGGCCAGGTCCTGTTCGATTATCGGCCCGGCGTCCAGCTCAGCAGTAACGTAATGGGCGGTCGCCCCGATGAGTTTGACGCCCTTTTCATAGGCCTGGCGGTACGGGTCCGCCCCGGCAAAAGCAGGCAAAAATGAGTGGTGTATATTGATGATGCGCCCCTCGAAGTGGGAGACGAATTCAGGAGAAAGAATTTGCATGTAGCGCGCCAGCACCACGCAATCCACCTTGCCATCCATCAGTTCGATCATCTGGGCTTCACTGGCGGCCTTGTCGCCTTTTTCCACTGGGATGTGATGAAAAGGAACGCCAAAAGCGTCGACTTTTTCTTTGCACACAGGGTGGTTGCTGATGACCATGACAACATCTGTATGCAATTCACCCCGGCTCCAGCGCCAAAGCAGTTCCATAAGGCAGTGCTCATGCCCGGAAACCAGGATCGCCATACGTTTCGGACTACAGGCGTAGCACATGCGCCAGTCCATATTGAACCGATCCGCAACTACGCGGGCAAAGGCTTCTTCCAAAGCGTCACGGGTCACATCCAGATGCGGGGTCTGAAATTCCAGGCGCATGAAGAAGACGCCGCCCTCCGCCTTGGTGGAGTGCTGGTCGAGTGCGGTGATGTTGACGTTGTGCGAAAAAAGAAAATTTGTCACGGCAGCAACAATGCCGGGCTTATCCGGACAGGTTATCAGCAAGCGGGCAGTCGTCTCCAGGGATTCAACCGGCAAAAAGGACTGGGACGTTGCCGGCTCCAAAGTGCTTTTCAGGGGCGGCTCCACGGTATGCTCCTCTCATTCGTCAGTATTATTAGGATGCGCCTCGCGGCGCGCATGAGTTCCCTACCCGATTGCGCGTAATGACGCTACCCCCTGCGCATGTCGCAACAAGCCAGATATCAGGCGCGTCGGCAGCTTGTTCACTTGATAACTTGGCACGAGTCTGCTACTTCCCATGCGTCTGGCACGGCTAATGGCAACATTGTTGCTACCGTTTTGCCACATTTGAAAAATGCGACTCGCGGACGTCTTTACCTTTCATAACCATCCATTTTTCAGGGGAGTGTTCTCGATGGCCAAAAAGATTTTCTCCATTCTGACGTGCCTGGCCCTGGCCCTGGCTTTCACTTGCGGCAGCGCCGTCGCACAAGAAAAAGAATACGTGAACGGCATCGACTTTGGTTTCCCTCCTTTCGGCTTTGTAGATAAGGACGGCAAACCCTCGGGCTTTGACGTTGAATCCATGAACTGGATCGCCGAAAAGATGGGCTTCAAGGTCAAGCACCAGCCCATGGACTGGGACGGCATCATCCCCGCCCTGACCTCCGGCAAGATCGACCTCATTGCTTCCGGCATGAGCGCCACCGAAGAACGCGCCAAGATCGTCAATTTCACCAATCCTTACTATCAGGTGACCCAGGTGCTGGTTGTCAACAAAGACAACGACATGAGCCTGGAAAAGATGCTGACCTCCGGCCAAAAGATCGGCGTGCAGCGCGGCACAGTGACCAACAAGCTGCTCGAAAAGCTCTCCAAGGACCCGAAGTATGACTTCGAACTGGTGCTTTACGATTCCACCGACCTTTCGCTGCAGGATATGCCCATCGGCCGTATCGCCGGCTCTGGCATGGACAGCTCCATTGCCTTTGAGCTGATGAAGGACAAGCCGCTGAAGATTGCCGGCACCTTTGACGCCAAGCCTGAAAACTACGCCTACGCCGTCCGCAAGGACGACAAAGAGCTGCTGGAAACCCTGAACAAGGGGCTTGAACTGCTCATGGCCGATCCTTACTGGAAAGAGCTGAAGGCCAAGTACGACATTCCATAGACCGGCAGCCTTACCGTGTAGCCGACTCCGGCCCGGAAGGCCCTGGCGCCTTCCGGGCCGTTTTGCCCTTCTCTCACTGTGAGACACGGGACTGCGGCAACACCCGAAGCATGGAGAATTCTGAAGATGAATCAGGCCATACAGGCCATTTGGGAAGCGCTCCCTTACATCTTGAGCGGCACATGGTACACTGCCGGACTTATACTCGGCGCCATGGGGCTTGGCTTCTGCATGGGCATTCCCCTCGCAGTGGGGCAGGTATACGGCGCTAAACCCCTGCGCAAGATTATCGGCACCTATGTCTGGATATTCCGGGGCATCCCCATTCTTGTGCAGCTGTACCTTTTTTATTTTGGCATTTTGGCCTGGCTGGGCAAATTTTCGTTTTTCGCCGCAATCCATCTGGACAGCGCCTTTGCCGCCGCGGTCATCGTTCTGGGATTGACCAGCGCGGCCTATCAGTCACAAATTTTTCGGGGCTCCATCCTCTCCTTGCCGGAGGGACAGCTGAAAGCCGCCCGCGCCCTGGGCATGAGCGATTTCACAGCCATCAAAAGCATTATCCTGCCCCAGGCGCTCAGGTTGTCCATTCCTGCCTGGTCCAACGAATTTTCAATCCTGCTTAAAGACTCGGCCCTGGCCTACGTCATAGGCGTCATGGAAATCATGTCCCGCACGCGCTCGGTGGCAGCAACGACCCACCAGCCGCTGCCCTTGGCGCTTTTTGCCGGGGTCATCTTTTACATCCTTACCCTGTTGGGCGTCAGAGCATTGAAAAAAATAGAAAAAAAGGTCCGCATCCCGGGTTACTCCCACTAGTGGGGCGCCCTGAAAAGGAATTTTTCATGCCGCAAAACGATGCAATCCTGCACGTCGACTCCATCACCAAGTCCCTTGGTGAGAATCTGGTGCTCGACGGCGCCACAATGACCCTCAAGAAGGGCGATCTCAAAGTTCTGATCGGTCCTTCCGGGGGTGGTAAAAGCACTTTTCTGCAATGCGCCAACCTGCTCATCACCCCGGATAGCGGCCATGTATGGCTCGAAGGCCGCGAGGTGAACAGCAAAAGCAAAAAAGAGCTCTACTCCTTCCGCCAGCAAGTGGGCATGATCTTTCAGGATTTCAACTTGTTCGACCATCTCAGCGCCCTGGAGAACGTGCGCATCGCCCTGGTCAAGGTCAAAGGCATCCCGAAAAAGGAAGCCACCCAACGGGCCGAAGCCGAGCTTGACCGTGTTGGCCTTGCCGACAAGGCCTCCCTCTACCCTGCCCAGCTATCCGGGGGGCAGAAGCAGCGCGTCTCCATTGCCAGGGCTCTGGCCATGGACCCCAAGGTCATGCTGCTGGACGAGCCCACTAGCGCCCTGGACCCTGAACTCATCGGCGAAGTGCTGGCCGTTATTCGCGACCTGGCGACAGCAGGAATGACCATGGTCATGGCTACGCACCAGATCAGCTTTTCCGCCTCCCTGGCCGACGAATTTCTGTTCATGGAAAAGGGGCACATCATAGAACGCGGCTCGCCCGCAGAGCTCTTGTGCAAGGATTCCAGCTCACGCACCCAATCGTTCTGCACCAAAATCAATGAACTCACGGGGGAAGTCGCATAGTGAGCGAGGTGTTCAATTTCATAGCCCAGGATGTGGTGCCCGGCCTGAACCACGGCCTCATCACCTCCGTGCAGCTAATCATTCCCTCTGCCCTTATCGGTGTATTTCTGGGCATCGTGGTGGGGGCTCTGCGTGTTTTTGGGCCTAAATGGACAAAAGCCATTACAGACGCCTATGTCTCTCTTTTCCGCGGCACCCCACTCGTTGTGCAGCTCTTTTTCTGGTATTTTGCTCTTCCGTATGCCGATCTCTGGGGCTTTCGCATTGTCATGGGGCCAAAGACGGCGGCCATTGTAGGCTTTGCCCTTTGTAGCGCCGCCTATCAGTCGGAGTACATCCGCGGTGGCCTCCTCTCCATCAAAGGGGGACAGATCAAGGCTGCCCACGCCCTGGGCATGTCGCCTTTCAAAACGGTCCTCCACGTCATTCTGCCACAGGCCTTTCGTCGCGCCCTTCCAGGATGCGGCAACGAAATCATCTACCTCATTAAATATTCCTCGCTTGCATCCATCATCACAGTGAACGAGCTTACCGGCGTTGGCCGCGCCATTGCCAAAAGCACCTGGAAGAATACCGAGGTCTATCTTGTGGTCGGCATCTACTATCTGCTGCTGGTCACCCTGGCCACGCTGATTCTGCACTGGGTAGAAGGCAGGCTTTCCGTCCCCGGTTTTGAAAGCAAAAGGGGTTGATGCATGAGCGCCCCTTACGTTGCCCTCTCAGAAGATACGCTGGACAGACTTCGCGATATTTTTGGCCCAAAAGGCTGCTGCGCACTGCCCGAGGAACTGGCGTCTCTTTGTTGCGACGAAAGCGGCCTGCCCTCTCTCTCCCAGGCCGAGGCGGCTGTGTACGCCCAGAACGCCGGACAAATTTCCGCACTCATGCAACTGGCCAACGAACGCCGCTTTACGGTAACGCCCCGCGGCGCTGGCACCGGCCTGGCGGGCGGGGCCAATCCAGGGCATGGCGGGGTCATTCTCTGCATGGAAAGCATGAACTCCCTGCGCATCGATGCGGCGAACCTGGTGGCCGAAGTCGAGCCCGGCGTCATCACTGCAACATTACGCGATGCAGCCAGAGAACAGGGGCTGTTTTATCCTCCGGACCCAGCCAGCCTCGATACGAGCAGCATCGGCGGCAACGCCGCCACCAACGCGGGGGGCCCTGCCTGTGTAAAATACGGCACCACCCGCGATTATGTTCTTGGGCTGGAAGCCGTACTGCCAACGGGCGAGATCGTCTCCGCGGGCGTGCGTACCAGAAAGGGTGTGGTGGGGTACGACCTGGCGCACCTCATCGTAGGATCCGAAGGCACTTTTGGCGTCATCACCAAGCTGATACTCAAACTTGTTCCCTTGCCCCAGGCCACCCGCAGCCTGGTTGCCGCCTTCCCCGATATGGGCGCGGCCATGCGTTGCGTTACAGGTATTCTAACCCGCGGCTGCCTGCCATCCGCCATGGAATTTCTGGACCATACCTGCCTGGCCCTTGTGGGCGATTTGCTGCCCTTTGACACCAAGGGAGACGGCGCCCTGCTCCTCATCGAAACCGACGGCTCCCAGGCGCAGGCAGCGCGCGAAAGCGAAGCCATTACCGCTATTTGCCGTGAATTTGGCGCAACAAGCGTATTGCCCGCTGCGGATGAAGAGCAACGCCAGCGTCTCTGGTGGGTGCGGCGTCAGGTCTCGGTGCGCATCCATGAATCCTGCAAGGTGTACATCCCTGAAGATGTTGTGGTGCCCATCGGCTCCATCGCCACCCTTGTGGGGGCGCTCCCCGCCATGGAGCAAACCCATGGCGTGCGTATCTACGCCTTTGGCCATGCGGGCGACGGCAATATCCACCTGAACCTGACAGCTGAAAACAGTGAAGACGCTCCAAAGGTGGAGGCCGCCGTTCAGGATGCCCTGCGTCTGGTCCTGAAACTTGGGGGCACCATGTCCGGAGAGCACGGTGTGGGCATTGCCAAGCGCCCCTTTGTGCCTATGGAGCTTTCAGAAAAGAGCATTTCATTGCAGCGCGGCATCAAAAAGCTGTTTGACCCGGCTGGCGTCCTCAACCCGGGCAAGCTTTTTCCGGACCCAGAGGGCGAATAATATATTTTCGGAGCGCTTTTTTGCATAAAAATTGCGCTCCCCCCCCCTTTCCACCAACTTTTCAGATACGAATTTGGGAAAGGGGAGCGCGGAGGGGTGGAATCCCTGCCAATAGGGATTCTTCCCTTCGCAATCCAACTTTCACTCATAATGCAGGGGGCGAAAATGCCATTGTACGATGTCAGTCGCCGCGTGCGGCACATACCGCATTCGGCCACCAAACAAATGCCTGTCATTGCTGCGCAGGTCGGTGATTGTGTTTCCTTGGGACAAGGCGTGCCTTCTTTTCCTACGCCCGATCACATTATCGACGCTGTTTGCGAAACGCTGCGCACAGACCACGGCGCAGGCAAGTACTCGTTGCAACAGGGACTGCCCCAACTCAGGCGGGCCATTGCGGGGCAATTACGCGCCGAAAAAAATCTGGAAGTGGACCCCGACACCGAATTGGCCGTCACGGCCGGCGCCATGGAAGCCCTGCTCATGGCCACCCTCACGCTTGTAGGACCGGGGGACGAGGTGCTGCTTCCTTCGCCGTATTACCCCTCCCACGTGGAGCAAGTATTGCTGGCCGAAGGCACCCCCGTCGCCGTGCCGCTCAAACCCGAAGATTGGAGCCTGGACATCGAGGCCATGCGCAATGCCGTGACCTCTCAAACCAAGGTGATGATCATCAATTCGCCCCACAATCCTACTGGGGCGGTCTTCTCCCGCGAAGATCTCATGGCCCTGGCCGAATTGGCCGTCGACAACGAACTCTACGTTATTTGCGATGATACATACGACTCCCTGACCTACGAGAAGCCCGGGGCTTTCAGCCTGGCGACCATTCCGGAACTCCGCCCCCGGCTGATAGCAGTGAACAGTTTTTCCAAGCGTTACGCACTTACAGGGTGGCGCGCCGGCTACATAATGGCACCTGCTGATATCCTGGGCGAAATGCTCAAGGTGCACGATTGCTCGGTAATCTGCGCACCAACGCCGGCCCAGCACGCTGCACTGGCTGCATTGCAGGGCCCGCAGCAGGAAATGGAGAACTTTCGCCTGGCCCTCGACGCCCGCAGGCAAATCCTGTGCAAGGGGCTGGATGCACTCGCCCCCTTGTTCAGCTATGTTCCCCCAAAAGGGGCGTTCTATATCATGGCGCGCTGTGACAGTTGCCTGCCCGACTCTCGCGAACTCGCCATCCGGCTTATCCGCGAGGCCCGAGTCATCACCATACCAGGGGGGGCTTTCGGCCCCGGCGGCGAGCGTCACCTGCGCATGTCCTTCGGCTCCAGCGAGGAAGAAATCACGGAAGCACTCTCCCGCATCAAGGACTGGGCGCGGCGCGAAGGCGCTTTGCGTTAAGCGTGAAAAAATCTGCTTGGAGGAGCAAAAAATGCTTGCCAAGCCCCGGAGGGTATGATTAAAAGACCCTTCTTGAGGCCGAAGTGGTGGAATTGGTAGACACGCTAGGTTCAGGGTCTAGTGCGGGTTTCCGCGTGGGAGTTCGACTCTCCCCTTCGGCACCATCAAGTTTACAACAGCCTGACCCGAGGCTGATGAAAAGGTCGCTGCACACGCAGCGACCTTTTTTTTGCTTTTACGCCGCGCCGCACCATCCACCGTTTTCTATCCAGCAGGTCAGGAAGCTTCAGGAATCTGCCGCCTTTCAAAAATCACAGCGCCCCTGTCTTCGTAAATCAAATTCCAGGAAGCCAAAGCCCTGATTTGTACCGCAAGGGGTGAACGCGCCCGCAATACTGCCAACTGATGGTCGAAATCATCCAGAAACGCCATGTCCTCGCCATTCAATGCTGCAAAGACACGGGCGGAGACAGTTTCAGGAAAAACCGTCTCGTAACGTCCATCAAAAGCAATGTGAAACGCCGTGGGAAGCCGCCAAAGAAGATACTCCCCCCATTCAAATTCTGTGAGGATGTTCCCGCCATCGCGTTTTTCCAAAAAATCAGCGGCTTGCACTGGGTATGCAGTATTACCCTGCCGGGGGGGCGCAACAGCCGTATCCGGGATAGTCAACCGCAATGGAGCTGTGCCGGCAAGTTCCAGACATGCGAGAACAAGCAGCACCCCCCCCAGTAATGCCATGCCTGACCTGTGTGCGACAGGAATGGCTGACAGCTTGTATTTATGTAAAAAAAGCCTTTGGTATACGTGGTCCAGATATCTGGGAAGCAGCATGGCCACGCTGAAAAACACGAATACCGAATGGCGTAAATGCCGGAACCCTGCAAAAAAGGTTACGCCCAGCACCAGGGCGTCGCGACTTTTCAGTCGCCCTGCCCCAAGTATGACGCCCAATGCAACTGCTAGCGCTAAAAAGTAGGGCACAACATTTTGTACAAGATACCCCTGCTGCAATGCAGTGGTGATGGAAATCCATTCGCCAATCCACTCCCTTTGCAGGCCGACAGCGTCAACCATATATAGAAGGTAATCAACGCCATACGGATTGATGAGCGTGGCAAGCAGCTGGAGTGCAAAAATTACTATCGGCCAGAAACAGTACTCTTTTTTGCGCCAGCCATGGAATGTTGCATCAAAAGCGTACAGCCCACATATCCCCAGCCCCAGGGCGAACCCACCATGCAGATTGGCCCAAAACACCATGAGTGCCGGAGTGCACCACAGCAACCACCTACTCCCGGTGGCGTAAAAGCGCTCCCAGGCAGCGACCCATGCAATGAAGAATAAATTGGTGAAGATTTGAGCGCGTACCGGGGAATAACCGATCGTAAAAACGGGCGAGGCAACAAGCAGCATGAAAAACGATGCTGTCCAGGAGCTTTTACGTAGCCTTGCACAATACAACAGCATCGCCACCGTACAAAGAAACATGAACCAGCGAAAAAGCATAAGGCCGGTAAACCCGAATCTTTCGACTATTGCCTGGAAGATAACCCCAGTGAGCCACTCATGGTAAATCCAGACGTCCTTCACTGGCAGATAGGAAAAGGGGTCGTGAAAGGGAAAATCACCCTTGAAAAACAATTTTCCAAACGCAAAATACCCAAACAAATCAGGGTTTGCGTCATTGGCCAGAAACTTGGCGGCACACCACAGGACAACCCCCACCCCAAAAATGAAAGATGTCCAGAATCGCATGCGCGATATGCTCAAATGGCCATTGTCAATTGTGCCCATGCTTCCAGAGAATTCCAGACAATGCCTGAAGGTGTCAGGGTGGCTCTGTGGCGACAGGTTGCAATGAGCTCACTCAATGCACGGACATCCCACCAGCCAAAGGCGTCACTTATTTATCTTCTTTCAATCGCTCCGCCACCGCCATGATTGTATTCACGTACACAACACTGTGATTGTAGTTGTACAACGCCTTGCGTTGCTTGCGTACGCTTGCGCCCGGGTTGCTCCACCCGTGTCTTTTCAAATAGTTGCCCATACTCGGCAGGGCGTCGTCCACGTCAAAGAGGTTCACCACCCCATCGTTGTCGCCATCCACGCCAAAACGCAGCGCATTGCTGGGCATGAACTGGCAGATGCCTATGGCGCCATAGATTGAACACGGCAGGGTACGCGGGTCTGCTCCCTTGTTTTTGGAGTACACAAGAAGCGCCTTGAGCTCGTCATAGGCCCAGTCCGCCTTTTGGCGGGTGCGTTTGCGCAGCCAAGTAAGCTGGGCGCCCTGAGGGGTATCGTACTTGAAGGTCTGCAAAAAGGTCTCCGGCGTGGTGGAGCGCGCCATGCTGGCAAGGGTGGCAAAGGCGGCCTGGTCTCCGAGAAAATTCCCCACACGGGTTTCCACGGCCAGAAGCCCCACTGCAATTTCCGGAGGAATGCCGTATTCGTCCTCCACCTTTTGCAACAACTTTGTGTGGGTTTTGTAAAATTCCCGTGCCTCGGCCATACGCTCTTCCGTGAGCACGCTACGCCAGACCGAAGCGCCATGGCTTTCAGGCTTTGGAGGGGGTGTATACCCCGCCGGCGCCTTGCGCCCCTGATTGACGGCGTACTCCAGCAAGGATTCGCTGACCTGCCCGTTCACCTCCAGCCCGTTGTTGGCCTGGAAACCGCGGATGGCAGCCCGGGTCTTACTGCCGGCATACCCATCGGCCTTGCCAGGAGCATAGCCCAGGCGGTCTAGCTGGCTCTGGATTCTACGCACCAGGCCGGAACCATACTTCTTGTTATACAGGGTGAGCATCTTATGCCCCATGGCTTTGGGGTCGTACGCAATACCTGCAAAAAGCTGCTGTAGCTGACTTCTGTCAAAGCCATCGGCCACCAGCCTGTCTACAAGGGGTTTCCAGTCCACGCTCTGGGCTGCAACAGTTGTACGGGCACAACAAAAAAACGCCACAACCGCCAATAAGATCGCTATTCGTCGCACGTCATTCTCCAGCGTACCGACACGTTCAAGATGCCGGGATTATTTTTTGTTTTTCAGGCGCTCGCGCACTTCACGGGCAAGATTGGCAAAATCTTCCTTGCTCAAGCGTCCGGAATCGCGCAGGGCCTTCAACCTGAGCAACACAGCGTCCAAATCCAGGGGGCCATCCAGCAATCCACGCTCCACACCGACCTTGGAGAGCTTTGCCGCCAGTTTTTCCCCCAAAGGGCGGCCGTGCTTGCGGGCCAGATTCACGCCTTGCTTCACGGCCAGCAGCCTGAGTTGCGCAAAAAGCTCGCGTCTGATCATACATTTCCGCCATGTGGCAAAAGGTTGCTTTCAGATTTGGTGCAGGAGCGGCCAGCGGATATCCAGATATCGTGCTCGTCTCCTCTACCATCAATACCGTGGCAATACGGTATCACGCAAGAGGCGCTTGCTTCTCTACTTTTCTGTAATGTGTATTCCCAGCCCTTCCAAGGGGGGCAGGTATCTTGCTGTTGCCGAGAGGCATGTGTTATCGTAAGAGAGTTTAAGATTTAGCAAATCACGGACTGCTACCCGTATCAGTAATAGACGCCCCATTTCAAGAAATATGGGGCAAGCAAGGAGTGACATATATGCTGGGCGCATTTCTGCCTGCTCGTTTGATATTGCTTCTGTTGTTGGCTCTGGTTGTCAGCTTGGCGTCTGGTTGTTCCTGGACCAGCGGTCTTTTCGGCGGCTCGGATTCTCCGGAGCAAACCCAATCCGAAGGCGAGGCCCCTAAAGCATCGACCGACGGCAAAGACCTGGACATGAACATGGGGGCGGCCCAGGAGAGCAAAAGCACTCCCGCTCCAAAAGCGGAAAGCGCCCCTGCTGGCAAACAGGAACCGGCCTCGGAAAAAGCTGCTGTGCAAGATTCCACTGCCAAAGAGGAAAAGGCCGCCGCCAAGGAGCCTGCCAAGCCTGAAGCAGAAGAAGAAATCCCGGAAATCAAGGCCAGGGGCCGTGTCCCCCTTGAACGCGCGGACGGTTCCGTCGTCACCCATACTGGCGATATCGACTACCGCACTTCCGAGGCCCTTCTGGAAGCTGTTGAAAAGGCATCCACCAAGGATACCTTTCTCGGGTACACCGAGCCTTTTGACGCGTTTCCCGTTTTGGATGGCGCCGACACCATCAGCGCTGCCTTCGTTCCTGCAGACTACCCGCATCACAAGATATTCTACCACATGTTCTACCAGCCCAATCAACCTTTCCACGAGCGGGTCTACGGCTACACGGTGATCGATATGCGCACCAATCAGGACTATGGGCACTTCGACGGCAATGCTGACGGCATTTTCGAACAAAAAACGCTGGACCCAAAAATCATCATAGACGACTACCTTAAGACATCAGAAAAGGCACCTGGGGCTGCCCAATAGCATTCTAGAATTACCGTCTTTTATTTTTTCTTTGCCACGGTCGGCTCTCTGTGGCATTAGAGTCTTTACCTGTGCAGTTTTTTCAACACTGGCCATACGGTTTTATAATATATGGGAAAGAGTATCACCTGATGAAGATTTTGATTGTCGATGACTCACCGACATCGCGAATGCTCCTTGAAAGCATTCTCCGCCATAGCGGCTACTCTGAACTGCTTCAGGCCAGTTCTGCCCGAGAGGCTATCGAAATACTCGAGCAGGGCGCCAGCAGCAATGCGGAGGACGCCTCTGTTGTGCATGAGGTCGACCTTGTCCTCATGGATTTGAACATGCCTGGCATGAACGGCATCGAAGCAACGCGCACCATCAAAAACATCGAGCGTTGCAAGGACATACCCGTTATCATGGTCACTGTCAGTGACGATGCCGACAGCCTGGAGCGCGCATTTGAAGTCGGCGCCATCGATTTTATCAACAAGCCCGTCAGCAAGGTGGAGCTCCGCGCCAGAGTGCGCTCTGTACTGCGGCTGAAGCAGGAAACCGATCAAAGAAAAGCACGGGAGCGCGAACTCGAAGAACTGACCAGAAAACTCGAGGCGCTCTCCAATCTGGACGGCCTCACCGGCGTTCCCAATCGGCGGCTATTTGACGATACGTTCCAAAAAGAGTGGCGCCGGTGCCGCAGGCGGGAAACACCCATCTCCCTCATCATGATCGATATAGACTTTTTCAAGGCCTATAACGACACATACGGGCACATTCAGGGGGACGCCTGCCTGCAAAACGTGGCCAAGGCCATTCAGGACATGCTCAGACGTCCAGGCGACATTGTCGCGCGGTTCGGCGGGGAAGAATTCTGCGTCCTGCTGCCCCACACCGACGCTGAAGGCGCTTACCAGATTGGCAAAACCATTAAGGACCAGATCTCGGGTCTGGGCATGGAGCACAGAGCCTCCAAGGCTGCCGATGTGGTGACTGTCAGCCTGGGCGTTGCCACCGCCATCCCCACTGACGAGCAGGACCCCAAAGACCTGCTGCGCCAGGCAGACCAGGCCCTTTATAATGCCAAACATCATGGCCGCAACATGATAGAAATCTTTGGCAACTGAGCCCGCACCCCTTCGCAAAAACATTGCAAAAAGCACGCACCCCTACTTTGCACTACTTTGCATTGTAGTTTCGTAGTGTTGCAGTAGCATTACCCTCACGTAAGCCGCAATTCGGCCGAGCTTGCCGGCGGCAGAACACGAGGAGGGTAATATGAACAGAATCTCACTGCGCACCGTACTCATCATCATCTCGCTCACATTCACGGTAGTGGTTGGCTTTTTTCACAAGCCGCGCCGCACAAGGAGGGAGTCATGAACAAGACGACCCTTCGCTCCATCACCGTTGTCGCCGTCTTGATTCTCACCATGCTTGCGGCCCTGGTTTGGGCAAGGCAGGATAAATCCCAGCCCCCCACGGCCCAGATCCCCTTGCCATCCAGCGCGGCGGTTTCCAATTCCTTGTTGTCGATGCAGGCGCAACTCAGCCAGAGTAAAATAGCCCAGAATAGCGACGGGCTGGTTTCCATGGCCTTGACCATCTCCGCCTTTGACGATCCGAACGCCGCAGCCGCCTCCCAGAATAAGCAGGATACGCCTGTGGATATGGTTATTGTCCTGGATCGCAGCGGCTCCATGCAAGGCAGCAAAATGCAAAACGCCAAGGCAGCCATTTTGTCCCTTGCCGACAAATTGAGCGAATCCGACAGGCTGGCCCTTGTTTCCTATTCCAATGGCGTCACCCTGCACAATGGCCTTTCACGCATGACCAGCCGCTCCCGCGATGGTCTCAGACGCACCGTGGATTCCATTGTGGCGCAGGGGGGCACCAACCTGGGCCTGGGCCTGGCAAAGGGCATCGCCATATGTGAAGATGCCCGACAGCCGGGGCGCAATGTCCGCCTGTTGCTGCTTTCCGACGGCCACGCCAACCAGGGTATTGTAGCCTTGCCGGAGCTGGGCGCCATGGCCCGGGCCGCATTGCGGGGCGAATTCACCATCAGCACAGTCGGCGTGGGTGTGGACTTCAATGAACAGCTCATGACCGCCATCGCGGACCGCGGCCAGGGCAGCTACTCTTTCATGGAAAACCCCACTGCCTTTGCCTCCGTTTTCCAGCAGGAACTGGGCTCTGCCAGAATGATGGCGGCCAGTGGGCTGGAAATATGGCTGCCGTTGCAGCAGGGCGCAACCCTGGTGGAAGCGGGCGGATACCCCATAGAACACAGCCCCGACGGCGCAGGATTCTATCCCGGCAACATCCAGTACGGCCAGACCAGAACCATTTATGTGACCCTGCGTCTACCCGTGGAACATACCGGGGAGATTGCGCTGCCCTCACCCATCCTGCGCTATCGCGTTGGCGACGCCCCCCGTGAAATACGGCTGGACATGCCACTTTCCGTACTCTGCGTGGCAGATGAAAAAGAGGCCGTGGCATCTCTGGACCAGGATGTATGGAGCAGCAAGGTCGTTCAGGAAGACTACAACCGGCTCAAGGAAGAAGTTGCGCTGGACGTGGCCCAGGGCAACGAAACACAGGCCCTTGCGCGCATTCGCGAGTACAAGGAACAAAAGAGCAGCCTCAATGCTGTTGTCGGCTCGGAACAGGTGCAGGAAAATCTGGAAAAAGACGTAGAGGCATTGCGTGACGAGGTGCGCCAGATACAAACCGCTCCAGAACCGGCAATGCTGCGCAAACAGGCGTCCAAAAAAATCCAGCATGAAGGCTATTTGAGCCGCAGAGCCAAAGGGAGCGTCCAATGAACGTCCTTAAACGCATCAACCGTATGCTGCGGGCTGAAATGCACGCCCTGATGGACGACGTGCAAGACAGGGAAACCATGTTGCAGCGCGCCATGGAGGGCATGCGCAAGGCGCTTGCAGAAGAAGAGCGCAAGCTTCGCAGGCTGGATGCAGCATTGCATGCCGACTGTGGCGAAACAATGCAGTCTGAACGGCAAATACTGGCCGAACGGTTACGCGTTCACAAAAGCCAGTACGCCAACCTTGCGCTGCGTGTCGAATATACACGCTGAAACCATATCAGGGCGCCCTGTTCCAAAATGGGGCGCCCTTGGCGATTCCAGGGAGGTTCCCATGAGTCCCGCCAGCCGCTTCACATTGGCCATGGCCTGCATTGTTTTGACGAGTGTACTCTTTCCCTTGCTCCACTTCGCCTTTGCCCTGCATGCCGGTTCGGCCGCAGCACTGGGCGCCTGTATCTGGCTGGCGATCATGATCAGCGGCTGGATTCATTCCCTGGGGCGAGAAAAAGGGCGCGTGGCCGCCTTTGCCGTGATGCTCCTGCCTCTGCCTGTGGTGTTCCTGGCCACTGCGCCCCTGCTTATAGGGGTGCAGGGCGCATGCGCCTTGTTCCTTGCGCGACGGCTGCTTGCCCCCGCCCCCAGTGGGATATTGCCCTGGATAGCCGAAACAACGCTTACTTTTGGAGGAGGGGCTCTTTGTATATGGCTTGCGCCGGATGTCATACCGGCGCCGTTGAGCCGCGACGCACTTTCTTGGAGCGCTGCTGCAGGGCTTTTCATGTTGTTGCAGAGTGTACTGCTGGTGCCTCTGGGCGCAAAAAACAAGCGCCCCCTGGATCCTTTCGAGGAGCACATGCAGCAGGCAGAGCGGATTCTGGGGTAATTAGTCCTGATATCCGTTGCGCCTGGCATTGCCCAGGCAATCCGCCTTGTTGGCATAGCCTTCCGATGCTGCGCCTACGATTCTGCCGTTGGGCGCAATACGGCGCCAGCGCCACTTGTCCCTTGCGTCCTTGTAAAATTCCCACACGTCCTTTTCGCCGGACATATTCGCCTCACATTGGTTTCAGAATTGTTTCTTGTAATCATACCAGACAAATCAGAGAGGCGATACGTTATCGAACAAACATACCCTTATTTCCGCTTCCTTCTCCTCTTGTCATTCCGCCGGGCAGACCCTATATTCATGCTTCAGGGAGGCGTAATGAGCATAACCTATGTGACCGGACCACACCTTGACCAGCCCGTCAGCGACACCGCGCCGACCATGGACTATCTGGCCGGTGCACCCACCGGCCCCTACGTCGTAGAGCCGTCCACGCAGACATTTTACGTGCATCCGGCCACCAGCGGCTACGTGGTGGAAGCCGACGCAGGCGGTGTAGTCAACACGTCGGCCTGAGCCCCCCAAATGCGGCGATCTGAAAAATCTGCTCCCAACGCGCCCCTGTACAATAATAAACGGGGGCGCTTTCTTTTTGCCTTCCAGAAAGCAGGAGCCCTGAATTGACTCCGGACAGATGCACAACCATTGTCATCCCGGCCTGGAATCTTTGGGAGTACACACGCGCCTGCCTTGAGAGTCTGGCTTCCTGCGCAAAAGGTGCGCCCTTTCACATCGTGGTGGTGGATAACGGCTCCACAGACGCAACCGCCGAGCACTGCGCGCCACTGGGCGAACACCTCTTTCCGGGGCGCTTTACCCACCTCAGGCTGGAGCGCAACCTGGGATTTGCACAGGGGTGCAATGCCGGCGCAAAAACCCCAGCTGCCGCAAAAAGCGCTTTTTTGCTTTTTCTGAACAACGACACCAATGCAACGCCCGGCTGGCTGGAAACGCTGCTGGCGACCATGGAAGCGCCTGGGCAGCCTGTGGCGGCCTCCCCCCTGCTGCTCTATCCCAGGGTCAACCGCGTGCAGCACGCCTGCATCGGCTTTGATCCCAACATGCACCCTGTCCACCCTTTTCATTATTTTCCCGGCAGGCACCCCGCCCTGGATTCGCTGCGCTCCCCGCAGGCGCTGAGCGCCGCTGCACTCATGGTCCGGCGCAGTGAATTCGAGGCCGTGGGCGGCTTTTGCCCAGAGTACATGAACGGCAGTGAAGACATAGACCTCTGCTGCCAGTTGCAAAAACGTGGAGGGAAATTCGCTTTTGCCCGCCGGGCCATTCTGCACCACGCCACCAGCAAAACCCCGGGGCGCTGGGAGCACACTGCCCACAACGCCCGCCTGCTGAATACACGCGCCAGGGGGTGCTTTTTGCCGGACCTGCATCGCCATGCGGCGCGCGCCGGCTTCACACTCTCCCTTACCCCTTGGCTGGAGCCCCTTTTGGCCATGCGCACCCCCCTGCCTGAGCACCTGGACACGGCCGGGCAAACACCCAGGGAGCTTGGCTCGCTGCTTGAGCAAGAACCCTTATGGGAGGCGGGATACCGGCGCATTACAGGCCTGCTGCAAAATGAGGCCCCCACCCTGGCGCTGCAATGGGGCGAGGCCTGGGCTCTGCTGCGCCCTTCATTTGAGGCTTTGGAAAACGTGCTTAAGCTGGCGCAAGCGTGCGACGATCCCGTCGCCATTGAACGCTGGAGCGAGGCCCTGCGTAAAAACCGGGAGCTTGTCGCCCACACGCGGGAATTGCGCTCTGTGGCGCAGCAAAGCATGGAGTGGTGCCGAAAAAACGGGCAGAAAGAAGTGGAAAAGCTCTATAAAGACTGGCTGGACGGACCGGCTGAGTCCTGCGGCACACTGTCATAAATCAACGTATGACGAGGGCGCTGTCGCTTGGGAATACGCGGCACTCGACTTTCCCGAATACCATAGAGCACCAGGGCAGAAACCGCGCCCAGCGTATCAGCCAGCATGTCCTTCTGCGCATCCCAGATGTCTCCCTGGCTTCCCAAAAATTCAATGCCGGCGTCACCGCCCTCGAGCACGGCGTACAGCCATTCGATAATCTCGTAGCCTGCAGCCACGGCCATCACCGCCAGCAATCCAAAAAGCACGGAGACCCAGCGCACGGCCCAACCCTTGCGGTCTAGCAATTCGGCAAAGGCAAAGGCGTAAAACCCCACCATGAAATGCCCCACCCTGTCGAAGTGGTTGCGCTCAAAGCCAAAGGCTTCGGTGACCCAGCCAAAAGGAACATTGGCAAAGGTGTAGTGCCCCCCGATGGTGTGCCAGAACATCCAGCATGCCATCATCACGTAGGCCGCGTTGCTGAAACGGTACTGCCGGTAGGTGCACGCCAACAGCAGGAACACGATCATCAGTGGCAGATTCTCGGCCCACCACACTGCGCGGGAAACAGGCGCAATAGCCAGCACAGCCCAAAAGACCACATAGGCCAGGGCCAGAAGCAGTGGGAATCTGCGGCCGAAAAAAGTCTTGTATTCCATTCCCTTCATTAGGCTGTCACTTCCCGAAAAGTCAACTGAAAAGGGCGTCTTGTCCCGCTGCAGCACCCGCAAAACGTGCTTTTCACCGCACCTTATCCGTAGTTGTTCGGGTACCTTTTTGTAAAAAACAACCCAGAGCCATTGTATTCTTCTATGAATATGCTATTGTGGCATAGAATTATCCAATTGCCATGTCGGCTGCGCAAGAATCCAGGGGTTTGCAAAGGGAACTGGGGCAGGGGGGAGAGTTCCCCGCAGTTGAACAACGGAGGATTGTGCAGCCCACATGGCCCTAACAAAGGGGGCGCCCCGTCCCTGGCTCGTTTCTGGAGGGAAAACATGGATAAGAAGGATGTCAAAAAAGCCCTGGCCGGCATCTGCATCGCAGGGCTGGTAGCCGGCTCAAGCCTTGGGTGGCACGCCAGCACGGCCAATGCCGCCTCGGGTTGAGGCGGTTCCGGGGGTGTGGTCGACACCCCGAAAAAAGACCAGAACGGTGGTGACAAATCGGACGCCGCCACTTCGCAGGATTCCAAGGACAAGGCCCCGGTTACGGAAGGTACGGAAGATAAACCCAAGAAGCCCAAACCATCCGGCTGAGGCGCTGTTCTGTAGCGACGCCGTGTGCGTCGCACCACCAATTATCGCAAGAGGGCGCGTCGTCTGCCGATGCGCCCTCTTGCCTTGCAACTCAATCCAGGCCATCTTGTATCCATGAAAGCACAGGACGATGTCTGCAATCGCATTTTTGCAACCTGCCGCCGCATCCTTGGCGAAAACGCCTGGGAAAACGTCCTGTCAGAATCCGCCCCACATGATCCTGACGCGGTATGCGCCCATCTGGCGCGCATAGATGACACCTCCTACCCGTGGCTGGGCGACCTGGCCACCCTTGAACTGGCGATGGAGCAGGTGCGCTGCTGGCAAGAGGCACAGCAATCGGATGCAGCTCCCTGCCATGGTCTGGAGTTGCACCCTGCACTACAAATCCTTTCTGCCAATGTTTCAGGACTTTGCAGCCTCATTGCGGGCGCGCCCCTCGAAGCTATCCAGGCCAGACCCGAGATAATTCTGGTATGGCCCGAACCAGACAGCACCGTAACGTGCGCCGCCGCCAGTGATGATGATCTATTGGCGTTGAAAATAGTAAGCGAGGCATTGCCCCTGGCCGATGTGGCCCGTGTGGCCGGCGTTACCATCGCCGCTGTGCAGGGACTGCTGCGCGCTGCGGCGGAAAAGGGCATCTTGCGCAAGCCACCTTCCCTGTTACGACGCACGCCAGACCGTGCAGCAGCATCGCCCGCCATGCCCGAGGGGATTCACGCGGCCACGGGCTTCACGCTGCAATGGCACCTGACACAGGCATGCGACCTGCGTTGTCGCCATTGCTACGACCGGTCCCCCCGCCAAAACGCCCCTCTTGAAGAGGGCTTAAAACTCCTGGAAGAGCTGGCGGCTTTTTGCCGGCAGCGCAATGTTTCCGGCCAGGTCAGTTTTACGGGGGGCAATCCCCTGCTGCACCCACATTTCATGGATTTCTACCGCAAAGGCGCGGCTTTGGATCTTGGCCTGGCCATTTTGGGCAACCCCTGCGGGCCGGAAATCATCGACGCCATGATCGACGTGGAAAAGCCTGTATTCTATCAGGTCAGCCTGGAAGGGCTCGAAGAACACAACGATTACATTCGCGGCAAAGGGCATTTTGCCCGTGTCCTGGAGTTTCTGGATATGCTGCGGGAAAAAGGCGTGCTTTCCATAGTCATGCTGACCCTCACGCGGGACAACATGGACCAGGTGCTGCCCCTGGCGCGTCTCCTTGAAGGGCGTGCAGACCGCTTCACCTTCAACCGCTTATCCCTCATGGGCGAAGGCGCCGCCCTGGCCAGTGTAGACAAGGGCGCCTACGTTTCCTTTCTGCAGGACTATATCAAGGCCTGTCGCGCCATGCCGCACGTGCGCATGAAGGACAATCTGCTCAACGCGGCGCTTGCCATGCAAAACGCCCCCCTGTTTGGCGGGTGCACGGGACATGGCTGCGGCGCCGCCTTCAACTTCATTTCCGTGCTGGGGGATGGAGAAGCCCACGCCTGTCGCAAGATGCTCGCGCCTTTGGGCAATGTGTATGCGCTCGGGTTGGCGGCGGTGTATGACGGAGAGCGCGCAGCGCGCTATCGTCAAGGCAGTTCCGCCTGTGACGGATGCGGCATACGCCCTGTTTGCGGCGGGTGTCTGGCCGTTGCCGCCGGTTTGGGGCTGGACCCATTGCGCCAGCGCGACCCGTATTGTTTTTTCGACCAGGCGCCCCCGGCTGGATATTGAGCCGCTTGTAACGCTTCCGCGCTTGCGCCCGGGGGCCTGCCGCCCTATTGTGGGGCATGGGCTCTTCACCTGTCACGCTTCTGAACATCGAGTTCAACTCCTCCTGCAATCTGCGTTGCCGTTGGTGCTCCCTGGACCATGACAAGCAACGCCAGGTAATGGAGCGCAGCCTGCTGGCCAAGGTCATGGAGCAACTCGTGGCGAGCGATGTCGTCCGGCTGGCGCGCATAGACCTGCATAATGCGGGAGAAACACTGCTGCACCCTGACCTGCCCGGCATGCTCACCGAAATACGTCGCGCGCGCCCCAATCTGCCTGGAAATCCCAGAGTACAATTGCTGACCAACGTGATGCTGCTCACGCCGCACAAGGCGGAACAGATAGTACGCAGCCGCGCGGTTGATGTCATGCGCTTCTCCCTTGATGGCGGCACGCGTGAGTTGTTCGAATCCATCCGCATTGGCGCGAAATGGGACGTGGTGAGGCGCAATGTGGAGACGTTTCTGCAAATCAACGCCGCAGCGGGGGCGCCCATCAAAACCGAAGCCATATGTATTCTACCGCCGGAAAGCCCGACAGCCCCAACCACTGCGCGGCTGGATCCTGATTTTCGCCATCTGCTGGAGCGGCTGGACAAGGTTTCCCTGCGGCATCCGCACAACTGGGACGGCAGCGCTGATCTGGGAGTGGACGACGCCAGTTACCGCGCCATTGCCACGCGTATGGAAGGTCGTTGTTGCTTCCTGCTCGAACGCAACCTGGTTGTTCTGCCAGACGGCAATGTTACGGTCTGCTGTAACGATCTCAACGCACGGGGCGTCATAGGCAGCATTCAGGAACATGGGGTGGACGCCCTGGCCATGAGTCCCAAACGCCAGCAAATGATGGAGCTCTTCCGCACGGGCAACAAGGCAGCAATTGAGCTGTGCAAGGACTGCAGCGGTTTTTTCGGACCACCGCGTAAAGACTGAGGCGCAAAGACGTCAGCGACGCACGGGGCCGCACGCCACCAGGTAAAGCAACCAGGCGCGATCCTCCAGCCCCAGCAGGACAGCGGCTTCCTTGTCGAAAAAGGCGCCGATGCCACAGGCTCCCAAGCCCAAGGCTGTCGCCGCAAGGTATACCCGCTCGCCAAGGCGACCGGCCTCGATCATGGAATGTCTGTAGGAGCGCGGACCTGCCGCGGCTTCCAGGCCGGGAATATCCACAAAAAAAAGACACTGTACCGCGGCGTTTCGAATCCACTCCTGCCCCAGGCAAACACTGCCAATGGCTAGCGGCAGAGGGGGGTGTCTCGGGGTGGTGAACATTTTCGCAACGCTATTGTCTTCTCGCCGCAGCAGGTACACCCCGTCACGAATGCGGTTGTCCGCCACATTCTGCACCACCATGGCCACTTCGCAAGCGCGAAAGCCGTATTCCTCCTGCCCGCACAGGCTGCGCGCCAACGCCAACACAACCTGGGGATCCACCTTTTGCGGCACAAAATTTCGTTTCGAGCTGCGTTTTTTGATGATGGAGAACAGGGGAAGGTCTGCCATGCGGGGCAGGAACTCTTTTCTGACCTCAGGCAACCGGGCGAATTTCAATTCCTTGTCCAGGATAGCCTGCCAGCCGGAAGACGCAGGCGCCGGGCTCGCCAGGGGCAATTGCATGCTGCTTTGATGCATGGTGTCCAGCAACTGATATTGCAGCTCTGCCTTGGCCACCCTGCTGGCTTTGGCCAGTTCTTCCTGTTCAAAAGGCGCGGATGAAAGGCGCGGCGCGGGCAACGATGTGGCAGGCGCACCCAAGACTTCGACAACGGCCAGAGCCCCTTCCAGGTCGGATGTAACTCCCAGCAGGCTGTTTATCGCCTTGTCATCAAAATCAATATGCACACGGACATCCAGGCCTTCCGCCCGTAGCGCCAACTTGAGGTTTTCCAGCACATGGCCGCAATCCAGCAGACAGTAGCGGTAGCCTCTTGCGCGGTATTTCCAGGTGGATCGAAAAAAGATGCTGGAAAGCACGAAAGTAA
This sequence comes from Desulfovibrio biadhensis, assembly GCF_055388615.1. Lineage (NCBI taxonomy): Bacteria > Pseudomonadati > Thermodesulfobacteriota > Desulfovibrionia > Desulfovibrionales > Desulfovibrionaceae > Desulfovibrio > Desulfovibrio biadhensis. The sequence continues at coordinate 1,793,492 of NZ_AP042477.1, read as the reverse complement.
GCGGAGCAGGCGAGCCCATCATGGCGCACCCTGCCGCCACCCGTTGTACAGCGTCCTGACGTTCCAGGGACACAAGCGCATGTTCCAGTGGCGCATAATGATAGAGCCCAGGCCAAAGCCCGGGTTCGCCATCCAGCAGCGAGCCCACAGCGCAATACATCTCCACAGGGTGCAGCGCCCCGGCAGAGGCGGCGCCACGGAAGTAGTAATCGCCGCGCGGGGTGTTGCTGACGCCCGTTATGCCGCAGGCCAGATAGAGAATGCGGCTGAGCATGGGCACATCCACGATTTCGGCGGACACGCCTTGCCCGTACAAAGCCTCGAAAAGTGATGCCGTAGGGAATCCAACAGGCTCGGGCAGAGAAAATGTCTCCAGAGCCAGTTTTTCAGGATAGCGCTTGAATTCGGCAGGCAGGTTGCTCCAGTCGAGCCCCGGTCCTCCGAGCGTCCACCGCGTATGGCTCGTTTCATTATGGTATGTCATGGCTTTGCCGCCATCCATAGTACCCTGTCGCTTAACCCTGAAAACCATCCACTGCCCCTTGTACCATGACGAAGTGGGACATCTTGACCAGAACCGCCTGGTATGAAAAAAAGCTTACGCGTCACCAATGGCTCCTGGCGTAATGCAGACCAAATTAACTGTCAGTATCCATTCACGCTTCCTTATACGCTATCGTATAATCTACATTCATCTTGAGACGTGGTAAAGCATGACACAGACATCCCTGACACAGGTACACAACATCGTTTGGACCGCGCTAATGGCGGCGCTCATTGCGGCCGGCGCTTTCATAAATATACCCATTGGTCCGGTGCCGATATCTTTGCAGACCATGTTCCTGGTATGCAGCGGTTTTTTGCTCGGCCCCAGGCAGGGTATGCTGGCCGTAGTCCTTTATCTTGTGGCCGGATTTGTCGGCTTGCCTGTCTTTGCAGGGGGCGCTGCCGGTCTGGGACACCTGTTCGGCCCCACTGGCGGCTATCTGATCGGATTCATACCCTGCGCCGGTCTGTCCGGCATGGCGCTGCGGGGCCTGGAGCCAGGCAAGGCGCCGTCCTGGAAATCGCTTTTTTTCTGGGGGTTCTTGGGACAACTGTCGGTCTTTGTCATAGGTGTGCCACGGCTGGCCATGGTTATTGATTCAAGCCTGGGCAAAGCCTTTGCCGTCGGCATGCTGCCCTTTATGCCCGGCTTTGTGCTGAAACTCATTGGCGCCTGTTTTGCCGCCCGTTTTCTGCACGCCAAGGGACTCGTACGCAGATGAACGAACACACGCCCTCTGCAGCGCAAGAACTGCCGCCGCTCATCCAGTTGGAGGAGTGCAGTTTTGCGTACCCGGGCAAAGGCCAGGTGTTGGCGAATGTGAGCTTTTCTGTGCCGCAAGGCGCCCTGTTTCTTTTGGCCGGTGTGAACGGCAGCGGCAAAAGCACACTCTTGCAACTGCTTGCGGGACTGCATGCGCCCTCTTCCGGAAAAGCCGTCATAGCGGGCAACACGATGCCAAAGGGGCAACGGGCCGTCCGCCGCATGGCGGCTCTCTGCCTGCAGGAACCGGACTTACAAATTCTGGGAGCCACCCCCCGGGAAGACCTGGAGCTCTGTCTCCACAAGCATGCCGATCCGGCTCCCGCCCTGGAAATGGCCGATCGTTTCGGCATAGCCCATTGCCTGGATACGCCTGTTCATACATTATCCCACGGGCAAAAACGCAAGCTTTGCCTCGCCACTGCGCTGCTCACCCAGGAATTACGCGGCAAGAACACATCCGCCCTTTTACTCTTGGATGAACCCGTTAGCGGGCTGGACTATCCGGCTATTATCGAACTCAGGGAGTTGCTACAGGACAACAAGAACCGTGGCGTGACCCAGGTGGTGGTCAGCCACGACCTTGAGCCGCTGCTGGACCTGGCAGACTTCATGGGGTTGCTGGCTGATGGCAGGCTTCTGCATCTCGGAACTGCCGAAGCGGTATTGCCCCACGCGCGGGAGTGCGGCGTACGCCCCCCATGCCGTTGGAACCCCGATGCTCCTGCTGCGCCCATCCCCCCCTGGGAATGATCCGCGCGCATCCGGCGCCTGATTCATTGAAGCAGCATTATTGCGCTCTTTTCTCCACGCTGGTATCAGGTAGGGATGTGTAAAAATCCCTCCCCCGAAATCGCGCTTGCCACCGATTTGCGCGCCCTGCTCGAAAGTGGCCTGACCATTGAGCCTGAGCAGTTGCGCGTCATTGCGCAGGCTTTGTATCTAGACGATCCATTGACGTTGCCGCCCGCTGCTGCAGAGCAGACGATGCACGCCATTCAGAGAAAGCTCACCGCGACCAGCGGCGCAGATGAAGACACGGACGAGACCGAAGCCACGGCCATGCGCGAGCTGGCCCTGTTTCCGGATGCCTCCTTGCGACAAGCCGCTGAGCTTCTGGCCCTCAAACACGGGGCTGACGCCAGCGCCAGTTTTGATCTCACCTGTCTGGCGGAACAGCTCGCAGGCGTGGAAGTCAAACTGCGCCCCGCCTTTGCCACTGCGAATCTGCCCGCCATTCGCCTCGAATTCGATATGGCTGATGCAATGCAGTTCGCCACCAGGCTGCGGCTGTACAACAAAATCCCCCCACAGGTGGCCAATGCCCTGAAGCAAGTGCGCCAGGAAGCTGGTGAAAATGCGTTCCTTGCCATGCGCGCCGCGTGCAGGGGCGTCCGCTTCTCCTGGAAAGAGCACCACCTGGAATTTATTACCCGTTTATTGCAAGGGGCGCTGGATATGCCCCGCTGCTGCAAGCGCCTGCCTGCCGTGCTGGATTGGGCTTTGGGCTTTGCCCCTATTGCTGGGGAGGATATCCCTGGGGCCATGGCTGCACGCCGTGACGAACTTTCGCGGCAGCTTGAGCTTGCCAAGGAAGTGGACAAGGTACGCGACAAGCACAACTTTGAGACCCGGCGCATGCTGGGCATAATCGAACCGCACCTGGAACCCGATGCGATCCGTTCCGAGCTGCTCTTGCTCGACCTGGCCTCTGTCGCAACAGGATGGGGCGTTGTGCCCATGCACCCTCAGGTCATGGAGCAGGACCTGGGCGACCTGGAAAGTGTGGACGACATGCAGGAAATGATGCTGCGTCTCGGCATCTTCTGACGTGCTCACAAGTCGTTGCGGCAACCCGATCGTCATGTAAAAGGGCGGAATCTCTTCCGCCCTATTCGTGCCCGTGGGATTCCGTTGTCGGCGCCGGCGCAAACCAATTGGCAAGCCGCACTTTGACATCCTCCAGCACCAAATACAGCGCCGGCACCATGAGCAGCGTGATAAAGGTGGCGAAAAGAATGCCGAATCCCAGGGAAATGGCCATGGGAATCAGGAACCGCGCCTGCCTGGAGGTCTCCATGATCATGGGCGCCAGCCCCCCGCACGTGGTCAGGGTGGTCAACATGATGGGGCGGAAACGTTGCACGCCAGCGTAACGAATCGCCTTTAACGGCTTTTCCCCTTTGCGCACACGCCGGTTGGCAAAATCAATGAGCACCAGCGAATCGTTCACCACCACGCCGGAAAGAGCCACCAGCCCGAACATGCTCATAAGGCTCAATGAGTACCCCATTATCAAATGGCCGTAGACAGCGCCGATGAGACCGAAGGGGATGCAAAACATGATGATGATCGGCTGAAAATAGCTCTTGAACGGAATGGCCAACAGCCCGTAAATACACAGCAACGCAAGCAGCAGCCCTTGGTACAGGCTCTCCATGCTGTCCTTGAGGTCTGCCTGGCGCCCTTCAAAACTCCAGGAAAGCCCGGGGAAACGGTTGCGCAACTGCGGCAGCACGCTTGCCTTGAGCTCGTTCATGATGTTTTCCGCCATGGAGCGGGGCGTTACGTTGGCGGTAACACTGTTCACACGCCTGCTATCAGTACGCACGATGCTGGTGTACGCCCTGTTGGGCGCCACCTCGGCCAGTTCACGCAAAAGCATGGTCTGCCCGTTGGGCAACAGAATAAGCAGGTCTTCCAAGGTCTGCAGCGTGGCTCTTTCCCGTTCGGGTAAACGCACTCTGACGGTGACCTCATCGCGCCCCCGTTGTTGCTTCAGGGCCTCTGCACCGTAAAACGCGCTGCGCACCTGGCGGGCAATCTCATTGGAGCTGATGCCGGCGGCTTCTCCAGTGGGCAGCAGGGTAATGTCAAATTGACGCTTGCCTTTGGCAGCACCATCATCGATGTCCGAGACCCCCTGGAAATCCGCCAACTCTTCGGCCAACGCCTCGCTGGCGCGGTCGAGCACATCTGTATCCTTGTGGCTCAATTGTACGGTCAAGGCCTTGCCGCTGCCAGGACCGCCGCGGTCAGCCTCAAAAGATATGGACTCCAGGCCGGGGATGGTGCCGGCTTCTTTGCGCCATAGCTCGGTCACCTCTGTGGTGGAGATCGGCCGTATTTCAGATTCAGTCAAATAGATGCGGGATTCAACCTCGTTTTCCTCGACCTTGGTGAAAATCCCCAGGCTGAGCTGGTCGCCGCCATGATCCCTGACCACGGCTTCAGCCGCATCCCCAAGGCGTTTCTCCAGATTCTTGACGCTTTGCTCAGAAGCTCCATAGGGCAGAAAGGCATCCACGTAGGCATAGTCGGACTCGATGCGTGGAAACAGCTCCATGCCCATGCGACCGGACCTTACAAACCCCAGGGTGCCTATCAGCAAGGCAAGGCCGAGCGCCAACACAAGATATCTGTTTTTGAGGGAGAAACTCAGCAATTTACCATACCTGTGGTGAATAAAACCCTCGAACCAGGTGCTGAAACGGGCCTGCAAGGCTATGAAGCGGTTGACGGTGCGCCAGCGGGTGCGTTCCGAGCCATGTGAAAGGTGCGCCGGCAGCACGAAAAGACCTTCGATGAGCGAGACCAGGAACACCGCGCCCACAACTATGGGTATGTATTTGAATATCTTGCCCATCACACCAGGCACGAAGTACATGGGCAAAAAAGCCACGATGTTGGTAATAACGCTGAAGACAACCGGCCCGGCCACCTCTTTTGCCCCATCTATTGCGGCGGCAAGGAAATTCTTGCCCCGACGCCGGTGGTAGTAGACGTTTTCACCCACCACAATGGCATCGTCCACAACAATACCCAGGGTCACGATGAAGGCGAACATGGTTATCATGTTGATGCTGAAGTCGGTGGCTGAAAGGAACAGAAAAGAGCCCAGAAACGATGTGGGGATGCCGAGGCTGACCCAAAAGGCCAGACGTATTTCAAGAAACAGGGCCAGGGCGATGAAGACCAGGCCCAGCCCCATGTAAGCGTTGCGCAACATGAGATCGGCGCGATTCTCGAATATTTTGGAACGGTCCCTGAGGACATCGATGGAGACCGTGGATGGCAGATTTTCGGAAAATTCCTCGGCCACTTTGCTGGCAGCGGTCGCCACCTCAACAGGGGTCTGGTTGCCCACGCGGTAGACTTCCACCATGATGGCCTTGTTCCCGTCAAAGGAGGCCCACATGTTGGTGTCTTCAAACCCTTCATTTATGTTGGCGACGTCTTCAAGATAGACTTTGTCGCCCCCTTCACCAATTTTGATGGGGATGCGCGCAAATTCCGAGGCGTACTCCCTGCGGTCCGTAACGCGGACAAGTATTTCGCCCTGGCTGGTGCGCATGCTGCCGCCGCCCCTTTCCACCGAGGCGGAGGCAATCTTGTCCGCAATATCGTCCAGTGTCAGGTTGTAGCGTCTGAGATTGTTTTGGGAGACTTCGGCGTGAATCTCCAGATCCCTGGCGCCTTCCAATTCCGCCTGGGTTATGCCCGGACTCATCAAAAGGGCGTCCTTGAAATCATCGGCCACCCTGCGCAAGGTCATCTCGCCTACGTCACCATGAACCGCAAAGGTGACCACCCCCCTGCGCCGCGATGCGATAACCACCGTGGGGTCTTCGGTTTCGTCGGGAAAAGTGTCGATAGCATCGACTTCGCTTTGAATATCCTGCAAGAGCCGGTCGATGTTCGCGCCTTCTATGGCCTCGACCTGTACGGTGCCCACGCCCTCGCCGGCCGTCGCCGTAACCTCATCCACTCCTTCTATGCCCTGGACAGCCTGCTCCACGGCAAGAATGACGCCCTTTTCCACTTCTTCCGGGCTGGCGCCGGGATAAGGGACGGTCACGGTCACCATGTCCATTTCAAATTCAGGGAAAACCTCCTGCTTGATGTTTCCCCCGACGATCACCCCCCCTATGAGCAACACGAGCATCACCAGGTTGGCGGCAACCGAATTGGAGGCCATCCAGGCAATAGGGCCTTTTAAGTGCATATGGCGTTCAGGACTGCTCACTGCATAACCCTCTTGTTGGCGTTCTCCGCCTCTGCACGCTTCTCATTGCCCTTCCCGGCATCTTCTGCCGTGGCGGGTTCTTCGCCTTCTATGCGCAAAGCCATGCCCGGAATGGGCGATGTAATCTCGGAAACAACAACAGAAGCACCCTTTTCCAAGCCGTTTTCACCATAGGGGATGAAAACGTGCTCGGAATCCTTGCCTGCAGGCTGCACTTTCTTCACAGCGAGCTTATTATCCTGCACCAACCAAAGCTGATCGCCTTCCCTAAGCGCGCTGCGCGGCAGGGTGAAAACATTCTGCAAGGGCTGGGTTTCAATCTCCAGGCTCACATACTCGCCAAGAATAAGCGGCTTGCCCGCATTGGTCTTGCTATCCAGAGGGGAATCCACAACAACAATGCCTTTCGCCATTCTGGTCTCATCGTTCAGCGTACCGGAAAGCCGCTGCAGGCGGCCATGCCAGCCATTTGCCCCCGTCTGGGAGCGCACAGTCACAGGCACGCCCCCTTCCCGATCAAACTCCAGATGGCTCAAGACATCCAGAGGCAATGCCGCCTCTATCCAATATTCATCAGTGCCCACCAGGGTCGCCAGATCGGTGGACGTGCTCACTTGCGAGCCCGCATTTATATCCAGTGTGGTGACGATGGCATTAAAAGGGGCGCGCAGTTCGGTACGCTCCAGGTCCAGCTCCGCCTGAGCAAGATCGGCCTTGGCGCTTTCCAGCGACGCCTGGGCCTGCATGAGCTGGGGCTTGCGCAGGGCAAGATCCGTGTCGAGCTTTTCGCCTTTTTCCTGGGAAGCGAGCATCTTCAACTCTTCCCTGGCAATCACCTGCTGCCCCAGCTCCAAAGCCAGGTCAGCCTCGGCGCTCTGCACGGCCACTTGCGCCTTGGTTACTTCCAGGGAGTACTGCCTGGGGTCGAGCTTGACCAAAAGATCGCCGGCCTGCACACGGCCGCCAGGTGTCAGGTGGTCGGAAATGTTCTCCACTGTTCCCGAAACTTCCGGACGCAGGACCACTTCCTTTGCCGGCACCACCGTGCCCATGGCTTCCAGGCGCATGGGTTTGTTGCCCGGTTCCGGTTGCATCACCTGCACAAGCCGCGCAACCGTCTTTTTTGGGGCGCGCTTGGGCTGCACCTTGGAGTTGATGAAATACCTGGCGACCCCAATACCCGCGGCAAGCAGCACCAGACACAGCACAAAGGTGACAAAAGCCCGCAGTTTCGGGTGTTTATTCTCATTTCTATGGCTCATTGCCTGCTCCCGCCCTTGTAGTCCGCCCCCATAACGAGACGTATGGAGTCTCCGGCAGCATCCACGTATCCATCAGGTGTAAGCCGGTCTGTCCAGTCGCCACCCAGCGACCTGTAAAGGGCGATTCTGTAAGTTATGCGATTAGCCCGTTCCGCCACGAGCTTGCGCTCCAAATCCTGTACGTTGACCATTTCCGTCAGCAGCGGAAGATAATCGTCCTGCCCTTGCAGATAGCGCAACCGGGCCTGAATCCGGGCCTGTTTCGCAGCCTTGAGCTGATCTTCCAGCAACGCAACATACTCTCCTTGTCGCTTTTCCTGAATCAAGGCGTTTTGTACTTCCTGCACGGCAGTTGCCACCACCCGTGCGTAATCAGTCATATACTCATCCACAAGGGCGCGTTGCCTGCGTACTTCCGCGGCTCGTGCACCGCCATCAATAATCGGCCCCAGCAAGGAACCGGCAATCTGCTGCGCCCAGTTGTCCAGAATATACCCGATATTATTACTTTGGAACATATCGCTTGCCGACAGACTGATTGACGGGAGCCTGTCGGCCCTGGCCGACGCCACGTCGAAATCCCCCGCTTTGAGCCTGGCCAAGGCAGCCCGCACATCCGGCCTGTTTGTCAGCAATTGCACAGGCAGCCCCGTCTCGGGCAAGTCTATGAGTTGGGGCAAATCCTCCTGGGTAATCTGAATGAACTCAGGGGACGAACGGCCGACAAGAAAGGCGATTTCGTTTTCCAAAACACGCGCCTGGGATTGCAGAAGCGGCATTTCCGACCTGGTGCTGGCCAGCAGTTCGCGTTGCTGGGAAACATCCAGGGCCGTAGCCTGGCCGTATTTGAAACGCAAAACCTGTAAATCAAGCTGTTTGCTGTTGACGTCGATCTGATCGAGCAGAATTTTCATTTCCGCGCGAGCCGCAAGCAGGTCCACCCAGTTGGTGGCCACCTCACCAGTCACTGTCATTGCGGCAGCGGAGACATCATATCCCGCGGCCTCGGCTTCCAGGGATGCGGATTCGCTCTTGAAAAGGAACTTCCCCCACAAATCGACTTCATAGGAAGCGGCAAGACCAATACCGTAGCTTTCGCCCTCAGTGTAGGTGCCTTTGTCTTCCGAGGTGGTTTGCGAGTACCCTCTGTCACCCTGCGCGGATCCTTCCAGATTGAGCGTCGGGTACATGTCTGCATCGCTGATGACGCTTGCGGCCCGGGCCTGACGCAGCCGCGCCCATGCGGTTTGCACATCGAAATTGCCCCGCAAAGCGGTTTCCACAAGGGTGTTCAACTCCTCGCTCTCAAAAGCGCGCCACCAGGCCTTGGGCAATGCTTGTGCGCCATCGCCCCCCGAAGCATCATATTCCCCGGGCAAAGCCATGGGGCCGCCCTTGCGTTCATGTGGCCAGAGCATGCCGGCGCAACCGCTGAGGGAGGTCGTCAGCAGCAGCAACGTCACCAGTAGTATCAATCGATTCATTGTATCCTCAATGGTGCTGCACAATTGTGGAGCACTCCCGTATTCCTGCCCGGTTATCGGATGCGAAAACCGGTGCAATCTTTAGTATGACGCATGACGATGGCGTGGGGTTTACAGCAAATAAAAACTTTTTTTCATATCGCAAGAGCCGAAGGATCTGATTGCACAGCAGGTACCTGTGCCTTGTGTCCTGTTGCCTGGTGGCGTATGCTTTGTTTCAAAACAGCAGCGGGTAATACGTGCTTCATTTCTGCCTTGTATTTCCAGACAGCACCCCACGCAAGCGTTTTCACTGTCTTAGCGATTTTTGTCGGAAATCAGCTGACACCAATGGGTGCGCATTCGCACATACCATGGCTAACGCGCATTGTTTGTACGACAAACCGTACATTTTCCCCAAGTTTTGTTGGTATTTTTAAGATTTTTTATGTTTTTAACTTTTTGGAATATCATACTTTTTTTATCAAGAAGCGTGAATATACCATGATATGCTAAGGTTGTTTTGCGTTGACGTATGTTGACACCAGTTGATTATCGCGGTAGCAGTCTGACCATATTGCTGGGGTGGCCGGCAGCCGTTATGTACCTGATTTGGTCATGTACACTTATCGGCCCGACCTTGGACAGCCCGGTACGATTCCGGAGCACCCTGGCTTCGGATGTAGGGGCGGCATGACAGAGAAGACGACCTTCACTCTCATCGAGGCCGCGGAGTTGTTGAACTGCCACAAGGAAACGGTGCGCCGGGAAATAAAAGCCGGCAAGTTACGCGCCGCCAAGATCGGCAAGGAATACCGCATCTCCAAAACGGACCTCGAAGACTACTGGTCGCTGCGCGGCGGTGGAGCTCTTTTTGATGATTCACCCAGACCGCCCCTGACGTCGGATAGATTGCCGGATAAGAAAGCTAAGAAAAATACCGGTCCTGAGCAACTAAAACTTCCCACGTAAAGGCCATATGGCCGGCTGCAAGGAGGGAATGGCGATGGCGAAATCCCAAGAAGCCCCTGAACGCATGGAAGAGATTACTCTCGAAAACGACACAGGCGCGAACATTACGTTCACTGGCCGTCTGTATGCTGAGCATTCGTTTTTCGACGAGGAAACCCAGGCGCTCACCCATCAGAGGCTCTACCTTACCAACTCTGGCGACCAGGCATACTCCGTGGTCACCTCTGACGGTAAGAGCAAAGAGCGCAGAGCCTACACGATTCGTCGTGAAGGTCACCTCTGTAAAATCAACAACGGCCTTTTTGACGTCAGCGTCAATGCCAACGACCTCATAGCGGTCGTGCGCGGGTTGTGCGGCCTGGCCGAAAACATGGACTACGAAGAATTCTTCACTGACGTCCAGGGCGACAAGGACCGCGCGGTCAACGAATAACCGCGTCGCGTCGGACCTGCCTTATTCGCAGATGCGTCCCGGCTATCACCGGGAACGGGATTCTGCCCCCTTTTGCAAGCCAGCCGGTTGCATGAATTTTTGCCCCCTTTTTCCAGGGAAAGGGGGCTTTTTTCATGGCGTATCCTCATGAAGCGCACCCTCGCCTGGCTGATGCACGTTGCCAATACGGCCCTTGATGCCTAGATACAGGTATATGAAACTGCGAAGATTGTTCCTTTTTCCTCTTTATCTAACCTTGAGTCTGACAGCCTGTGCAGGAGCCGGCATGTCTTCATATGAGACGAGTCCTCATTTCCAGAATGGCCGCTTTGTTTTTGATGGCAAGAAAGCCCCCCATGCGATGCTGGACATCTTCAAGGTCATCTTTGACAAAGACAGGGCCAAGTGGCCCGAATGGGTGGAGAACGCCCCCTTGCCAGCAGACGCGCCACACCCGGAAGAAAGGGTATTTGGTGAAAAACTTTCTGTATCTTTCATCAATCACGCCACGTTTCTGGTGCAGTGTAACGGCCTGAATATCTTAATCGATCCTTTTTTCTCCGAACGCGCCAGCCCCGTGAGTTGGGCAGGCCCCAGACGCATGCGCGCACCTGGCATGACAATGGCGGAGCTCCCTCCCATTGATGTGGTGCTGGTGAGCCACAACCATTACGACCATATGGATTTGCCGAGTCTTGAAAAGCTGGCCGCCCAGGATCACCCTTTGTTGATTACAGGGCTGGGCAATGCCTATTACCTCACTGGGCTGGACTATCCGGTAATTCGCGAACTGGACTGGTGGCAGAGCACCTGGGTGAAGGGTGTCACCATCCATTACGTACCCGCGAATCATTTTTCCAAACGGGGCCTTTTTGAAGCCAACAAGGCATTATGGGGCGGTTTTGTCATAGAAAGCAGCGCAGGCAGGCTCTATTTTGCAGGAGACACCGCCTGGGGGCCGCATTTTGCTGAAATCGGCAAACGCTTCGCCCCCATTCGAGTAGCCCTGCTCCCCATTGGCGCTTATGAGCCGCAATGGTTCATGAGCGCATCGCACGTCAACCCCGAGGAAGCAGTCCACGCGCACCTGGCTCTTGGCGCACGCGAATCCCTTGCCATGCATTACGGCACCATTCAACTGAGCAATGAAGCATTTGGCGCGCCAGTGGACGATTTGGAAAACGCCAAACGCCTGCACAACGTCGGGGGTGCCTTCGACGTTATTGACTACGGCGCGACTCGGGTATTTCTCCCGTGACGAATATCTGATAGCCCTTAAACAAGCGTTTGCTCACCTTGTGCCTACAAATGCGGCCGTTACAATCCGACGACATTTTGTTACAGCCGGAATGTAAAGCCAATTCAAATGCGGATTTTCTGGACAATTTTCTTCTGGCTATTGACAGCACAATGAACACATGCTCTAGACTTGGGGGTGAAAATTCCCTTCATTCGCGTATGAACTGTAAATAACGACGGAAGGATGCAGCTATGTCATTGTCCAAAAAGTTTCTGAAGACCAAGCCCATTTGCAAAGTCTACTTCAAAGTGCCCAAAGAAGCCGTGGAAGGTGCTGAAAAAGTCCATCTGGTTGGTGATTTCAATGATTGGGACCAGACCGGCATCCCCTTGAAGAGCAACAAGGACGGTTCCTTTTCCGTGCAGGTTGATCTTGAAGTAGGGCGCGACTACCAGTTCCGCTACGTTGTGGATGGCAACAGCTGGATAAACGACTGGGAAGCGGACCGCTATGAGTTCAACCCGGCCGGCAATTGCGAGAACTCAGTCATTGTTCTGAGCTGAGACGCTCAAGCTTCGCCTGCCCCAGGCTGCCCTTTGGCATTTAGCCTGGACTTTTTCAGCGCAGACGTATTTTGCGCGATATTGGCGTGGGTGAATCTCAGCCAGTACGTTATTACGTTGCGTGGGCGTTGCTTTGCGTAAACGTTTACTTGCACTGGTGCATTCAACTTTGACGTCGCCCATACTGTGTTGATGCACAGGACTTGACGCCTGCTGCCGCGGGTCTGGCCCCCCCCCGCAGCTACTTCATGTAGCTTTTCAGACCTCGGGGGCGTCTCCAAGTTCGCGCAATGACGCCCCCATACTGGTCCACAACTGCTGCAGACTGCCTGTCGCCACTGCTTTTTTTCTCAGTTCCACAACTGCTGCATTGGGACACTTCGCTGCACAGGGACACCTCGCTGCACATACAGCCACACCTCCACATCTCTGGGCATAACTCTCCAGACGCCATCCATCTTGAACGCAGGGAAATCCCGCTCCCTGATCCATTTGTATAACGTCTTCCTGGAACAGCCGAGCTCATCGGCAATATTCTCCAGACCGGCGATCACAAGCTTGCTCATTACTTGCCCCTTTTCAGTGCCCACCTGTACATCTGCTTGCATACAAGGGGGCAGCATGCTGCACACCAGCATGAATTTCGCAAATACAATACTATTTTTGCAGTTATGCTTGACTTCTCTGCGCTTTGGTGTACGCTGTACACCAATCCGCCTGAATACCCCCTGTATGCTATCCAGGACGCCTTTACACTTACTCGCTCGGGTGGATGGTGTCAAGAAAATCTTTACCAGGATGAACGCCATGATCCCGCAGCCCCTCCCCAGAGACGATTTTCCTACTGTTCTTGCCCGCATGATGCAGGGCGCCGGCGTTACTACCCAAACCGAGCTTGCAGCGTTGCTGGAAATAGGCAAGGCCGCTATCTCCGACGCCAAACGCCGCAACATTGTTCCGGCGGAATGGTATCTTAAACTGTGCAGAGCGCCCTACTATCTTAATCCGCTATGGCTGGAGAGCGGTGTAGGCGATATGCGCCTCGGCCATGCGTATCATGCTTCAGAAAGCCCGCTCTCAGACGAGGCCTCCAGGGAAGCATCGCAAAAACAGACGCGCTCCACCCCTTCTAAGCCATCCGGGGTGGCCGAAACTGCCCCCCCTTATGGGGAAGAAGCGCCCACGCACATCAATAAAGCGGCGCAAGAGGAAATCATTGTGCCCATGGCCATGCCACGGGTCACTCCAGAAGGCGGGCTGGCGCCATCAGAAGACTCTCCTCCCTGCACTTTTTCCAAGGCATGGCTCAAGGCCAAGGGCAGTCCGGAAGCAATGAAGTTGCTTCGCATCACTGGCGAGGCCATGATTCCTACGCTCAAGGAGCGGGACTTTGTCCTTGTAGACGAAAGCCAGACTGATATTCTCGAGGGCGCAATCTACGTTTTGCGCATGGATACCCAAATGGTGGTAAAGCGCGTGGACATGCGGCCTGGCAGTCTCCTCTTGCTGAGTGACAACCGGGAATTTTACCCCCCCATCGAAGTGACGCTGCCCTGTGCTGACGTAGCTGTCATAGGCAGGGTGGTGTGGGTATGCAGAGACCTCTGACCCCCAGCCGGAAACAGGCGAAACAAACACTCTATGAGTGCACTCCACCCCCCTGTCATGCGCAAGGCCAGCACTTGACACAAAAACCGGATTGCATGATGTCTTGGTCCATGGACAGCATCGCCGGCGTTCGCCGCACATTTGCGGCAGGAGTGATGCTCCTGCACGGTTTTCTGACCTTCCTCGCGTCGCTGGTTGCGATGCGCGTTGCGTCGTTGTTTACGTCGCTGGCAAAGCTGCCCTTCGTGTCATTCTTCGCGCTTTTTATAGCGCTGTTATCAGGGGCGTTATCCGCGTGTTTTTATCAGCAGCCCATGTCTGCACAACATGATATCCTGCACAAGGCAGCGCCCATGGCGCCGTCAGCGACACAGGCGCCAATCAACCCGCTGTTGGCATTTCTCTCTATTTCTGTAGCCGCCTTTTTTATTCTCAGCCCTTTTGGCGGCAGCAAAGCCCAAGCTTACTCGCTGTATGGCTATGAAGACGAATATGGGATCATTCATCTGCTCGACCAACAGGAAAATGACCAATACGTTTTATTGTATGAAGGGGAGAAACGTCCGAAAATGAGCCTGGAGACGATCCGCTCCCTTATCAGAAAAAAAGGCGGCGCCACCGCCGATCAGAAAAAAGAGTGGATAAAGGAAAACGTGACTGCGTGGAAGCCGCGCCCCGTGTCGCTGGCGCCCATCACCCCACCAAAGGAACTCGTGCAGACAGTCAAGAAAATCGCAACACGCCACACCATGGATCCTAACCTGTTACTGGCGGTCATAGCGCAGGAATCCGGCTTCCACACACGGGCCATCTCGCCAAAAGGCGCCCAGGGACTCATGCAATTGATGCCAGAAACCCAACGTATATATGGACTAGACGACCCATTCGACGCGAATGGCAACATTGATGCCGGCGCGCGCTACTTACGACAACTCATGGGGCGGTTCCAAACACTCTCACTGGCCCTGGCGGCCTACAACGCAGGTCCTGAGGCTGTGGCGAAATATAACGGCATTCCGCCTTATCAGGAAACCCAACAGTACGTAAAAAACGTACTTGCTCGCTATGAGCTTCTCAAGGCTGGTGGAAGGTAATATCATCTGGGGAGAAGACAGGTTTTAGCCTTGATTTGTGTTTGAAAAATCACTAGTGGGGTCTGTTTGGCCTTGTCTAATTACGGTTGCACCTGCGCAACCGGCGCCAGATTGCTAGCGGGATGAACGGCATCACACTGCTCCAGGCAAGGCTACACACGAGGGCTGGTGTTATAAGCCCCAACAACATACCTTGGCGGCTGACTGCCAAGATGCTGCGCAGCCCTCATTTTTCAGGAGGTAAAGATGTACGACGCTGGAAAAATAGATACACTCACCAAAGTGCTTTTCTCTTTCGGCAAATTTCTTTCAGCACTCATGGTGCTGGCCAGTCTCATCGCTTTTGTCATTGGCATCTTTCAATACATCGGTGCTGCTCCGGACAAACTGCAACCGCCCGAGTTCGACAGTTTTACGCCTTACCTGGGCCTGCCGGGCGAACGCCCTGTGGATCAGGATTTTTCCCGGATCGACACCAAGCGCGCCATAGAAAACAAGTACGATGAGCACATGAAGAACATCGTCAAGGATTTTCAATTCGAGACGGGCTACTACAACCAGCTTGTGGAATGGCTTTCCACAGTGCCGGAAAACCGCCGCACCCGCTTCATCGACGGCTTTTACTCCTTCATGAACGGTTTCCAGACCTGGGTGAAGGAGAACAAGACCAAGCTCAAACTTACCAACGAGCAGGTCCGCGGCCTGTACCTCGACATGGGGCGCAGGTATCAGACCATCTTCACCGAACTGCTGCGCAAGGAAGAAGCACGCTGGGACGCCTCATATCAGGAGCGCACCAACTTGCTGCTGTTCATAGTCAGCACCGTCATATTCATGGTGCTTTTCCTTATCGTTCCCATTGCGCTGAAGATCGAGGAAAACACCCGCTTCTTCAAGTAACCGGCTCATACGTCCGCCTTTTTCCGGCCTGGTTGCGTGGCTTTTTTCTCCGCCCGCAGCCAGGCCGCTATCTTTTTGCGCAACTCACGGTGCGCCACTGCATCCAGCCCCCTTGGATCAAAACGCGCACGGTAATACAGTTCCATGGCGTCTCCCAGGCCACGGACGCCTGCCCTGTCCAGATATGTCTGCCAGGGTTCTGCTACCCTGCGCGAGAACCCGCGCCTGGCCAGCAGACGCTCCACGCGATCAAGGCCAAATTCCCTGTATGCATCCGGGTATGATTCCCGTTTCCCTTTGCCGATGCGCATTCTGCGCCCCAGTCTGTAGAGCAGGAAAAACAGCAGCGGCCCGGCGATCCAAAGCAGAATCCGTTTCGTTCTTGCGTCCTCACCCAACCAGCACCAGCGTGCAAAGGCAAAGGCCAAACGTTGCCGCAAATCGGCAAGGTCCTGGAACAGTGATTCCCCTTTGGCGTCCTCTTCCCACCACACAGGGGGGGTGGCGTCCACCGCCACCCACTGCCCTTTTAT
Source organism: Desulfovibrio biadhensis (assembly GCF_055388615.1). Classification (NCBI taxonomy): domain Bacteria; kingdom Pseudomonadati; phylum Thermodesulfobacteriota; class Desulfovibrionia; order Desulfovibrionales; family Desulfovibrionaceae; genus Desulfovibrio; species Desulfovibrio biadhensis. Next base: position 1,777,089 of record NZ_AP042477.1, on the reverse strand, counting down.
CCAGGCGAGCGCCCAGGCATGGGCGTGGCGCTCCCGGACAATGAACATGCCTTCTTCCGGGCTATACTCCTGCACCACATACCCAACGGCATACCGTGCCGGAATGCCGGCGGCACGCAACATGTACACAGCGGCCATGGCGAAATACTCACAGTGTCCCTTGCGGCTGACCAGCAAAAATTCCGCCAACGGGCTCATCTCCGGATGCTCGCGCTCAAGGAGCAGACTGTATGCGTATTGGCTGCGCAGATAATCGCGAATGGCCATGGCCCGTGCAAAAGGCTCCAGATGCTCCACATGCAGCGGTTCAAGGAGACTGTCTATTGTCTCCCGGTCCTGCGGCACCACCTGATCCACTGCGTTGGGCGGCATCTGCAGGCTGGTACCAGGGGCATACAACGCCTTGTACCCTGCGAGTCCAGGGGCTCCTGAAACGCGCACGGAGCCCAGAGAACTTTGCTCCACCCCACCTACGGGGAGCGCTTCTATCCGGCGTGTGCCTTCCGGCAAGGGTAACAACCCGCCACGCCGATAAAAACTCTGAAAAATCGTCACCTGCAATGGGGGTGCAGCTCCATTGCCCCCGTTGTTCTCTGTAATGTTGTAATTATCCAGCCGCCAGTCATTACCTTCCGGATTTACAGGTGGCAGCTCCATGAAGTTGCCCCCCGCGGCCAGCCAGTTCTTCCCATCCATAAAGTTGTAGGTCGCTTCACGCAGCAGCAGCGGCAATGTCACACCCTTTTCGGCCGCCACACGCAAGATGATGGAGTCGGACAGTTTGAGCTCGCCCCATTCTCCAATGGCGGTTGTACGCCGGTACGGGTCGTGGCGTACCCAGTTGCGTACCGATTCCTGCACCGTATGGATACTCCATTGCCCCAGCCAGCCACCCCCTGCTGCCAGAAGCGCAGCCAAAAACCAGAGCCCCAGGGAATAGCGCCCCGGCCTGCGCCAGAACAGCCACCAGCATAGAAGAGCAGCAGCGCAGGGGAAAAACAGGGGCGTCCGTGCATTGGCCGCGCCTGCGGCAAAAACGCAGATCATGCCAAAGACAGGGGCAAAACGCAGCCTGAGAGGCGGTTTTGTGCTCTCCCGTTTGGGGCGCACCGTATAAAACAGGGTACTCAGAGCGACCTCGCCCCGTGTGCTGATGGATTCCGCAAACACCAGAGGAAACAAGGAAAAAGGCAACCATTGCACCAACACCAGCAGAAGCGATGTTTCCATGGGGGTAAGGTAAAGATAGAGCGACTCACCCAGGAAGAGTATCACGCACAGGTCCAGAACCCGGCTGAAATCAGCAGGCCGGATATCCAACCGCGCAGGGCTCCTGGAGATGGCTTCCAGGGCGGCGCCCATAATCACCGCCTGGATCAGGAAGCCAGTCAGCACCCCCCAAAAAAGCATCGCCGCCCCTAATAATAGAGGGGGTGCTGCGCGTTTGCCAGCTTGCGCCGCTGGTTCTGTGGCATTGCGCATGGTCATGCTCATAACGCTGCCAGTCCCTGCTCCAGGTTCTCCGGGTCAAGCACGTGCACCTGTGGGTCATCCACGTCCGCCACAGTTTCCCTACCGCACGGCAGCAACAGCACCCAGGGGGCAACGCCCTGCAGCCTGAGCGCCTCAACCAGGTTACGGCGCTCCTGATCGTAGCCCAGAAAAATGCAGACACTCCCGCTCAACACCGGGGCGTGCGTCTGCACCAGTGCGGACAGGGTGTGGAAATCAGGGGCCTGCTGTTTATCCCCCCCGAGATTCGGCTCCACGCCTGCCAGAATCTCCAGCATGCGGGAGACACTTCCCAATCCGCGCCCTGCCGTGACACAATGCGCCGTATCGCCGACAAAAAGCAGGTCCAAGAGCGTGTCCTGATCCTGCGGCGCGGCTGAAAAAGATGCCGCCATACTGACGGCGGCCTCGAAACAAAGCGCATCCGCCCGCGTCGGCACACGTGTCGGGTCTGGAAAGGTATCCAGAACCAGCCCATGGCGCGCAAAATATTCCTGCTGGTACTGTTTGACGATGGGTTTTCCGTGCCGGGCAAAGCTGCGCCAATGGATGTGGCGCAAGGGGTCGCCGTGGCGATACTCCCTGACGGAAGCAAACTCGCCCTCTTCTCCTATACGGGTGGCCATGGGCAAACCGCCGGGCTGATGCTTGCGCCCTGCCCCTAATGACAGCCTGGGCACAGAATACCGCGCAGGCAGTACGACAAGGCTCTCCCCGGCGGGAAGTGGCGAAAAACTGCGGAACAATCCCAAGGGATCGGGCGTAATCAACGCGCTTTCACTGAAACGCAGCACCCCCCGTGTATGCGGCAGGGCGGTTATGCGCACCCGTACCTCTCCCCCAGGGGGGATGGTCGGCGCTGCAGCTTCCCGAACCTGCAGGCTTGCGCCCCTCCCCTGCAACAGCCTCTTCCAGGCAAGCCGCACCCGCAAGGCGGCCACGTCTTTGTCGCGCAATACCAGCCGGCGTCTGGCGGTTTTGTCAGCCGCGGTTTCCAGGGCATGCTCCGGCAGCAAGCTCTCCACCACCCGCAGGCTGCGCTGCAGCCTGTTTGAGGTATTGCGCAAGACAATGTCATATTCCAAGGGAGCGCCGGCTGTTGCAAACCGGGGCAGAATGCGCCGGGCCGAGATAACGCCGGGTTTGACGCCCATGAGCAAAGCCGCGACAAATCCACAGCAAAGCGCCGCCAGCAACAGGGCAAAGAGCTGGAAATTCATGGTGGCGCGCGTATCCACCACAAAAAAGAGCGACGCCATATAAAGCCAGAGCAACGTTTTACCAACAGGGGTGAAGCGCTGCATGGAACGCCGCCCCACCTCTGTAAAACGCCGGTACCCCTGCAACACGCGCAAACCTGCGCGGGCCAGGGGGCGCATGCGTTCCATATACGTCAGCCTGTCCTGCAGCGCGTCAAAAGATGCAAGGGACCTGATCGAGGCAAGAAAAGGCATTCGCAATGGCATAGCCGACCTCTACACTACAGGCGTCAGGCCGGCACGGGGAGCGATTCCAGAATATCACGCACCGTGCGTTCTGCACTGTCGCCGGCGTAACGCACCTGCTGCTCCATGCCCAGACGGTGGGCAATGACCGGCACAGCCGCCTCCTGCACGACCTCCGGCGTCACATACCCGCGCCCGTCCATCAAACTGAGCGCCTGCGCGCAACGCATGAGCGCCAGGGATGCACGGGGGCTGGCGCCCAGACGCACTCCAGGCATATTGCGGGTGGCGCTTGTCAAATCAACCACATATCGCCGTATCTCGGGGGAGAGCCGTACCGTGCGCACAGCGGCCTGCAGGTCCAGGGCCTGCTGTGCATCAGCGCAAGGGCGCACATCCTCCAACGGGTGGCGCACCGTCTGCGCTTTGAGGATGGCCACTTCCTCCTCCGGCGCGACATACCCCAGACTGAAACGCATGGCGAAACGGTCCATTTGCGATTCCGGCAAGGGGTACGTGCCGTGAAAATCAGAAGGATTCTGGGTGGCAATGACAAAAAACGGTTTTTCCAACTTGTGCAGCACCCCATCCACACTTACCTGCTCCTCGGCCATAGCCTCCAACAGGGCGGATTGCGTCCGTGGAGAAGCGCGGTTGATTTCATCGGCCAGCAGAATGTTTGTGAACACCGGCCCCTTGTGAAAGCTGAACGCCTGTTCGCGCTGGTCGAATATGGACACGCCCAGAATGTCGGACGGCAAAAGATCCGGGGTAAACTGCACCCGCGCAAAATCAAGACGCATGGCCTTGGCAAAGGTCTTGGCCAAAGTCGTTTTACCGGTACCGGGAACGTCCTCTAAAAGGGCATGCCCCCCACCGGCAAAACAGGCCAGCAATTTGCGTACGGCGCTGCTCTGACCGCGGATGACAGCTTCCACTGTCGCGGCCAGGGATTGCAGCGTTGCCTGCCCCTTCTCGAGCAAAACGTCTGCATCGGCAGCTGCCGCCGGCATCTCATTCGTGGGGAGCAATGCGTCAGTATGGGGCATGGTTCTGTCCTTTTGTGTCACACAAGGCGGAGTGAATGCAGCAATGCACAATAAAAAAAGTCATACTCCATTATCTACGCGACAGGACATGCAAGCACAAGGCATGGCTAAACAACAATTTTGCCGGCCTTGCCCCCTGTGTAAAAGCAAAAAGAGACAGGCGAGAATTGCACGGTTGAAATACCTGTCCTGCCCGTGAACCAAGGCGCTAACAGCATGATAACAACCTGTTGCAACATGCAATCTGTGCTATGCGACATTCCCTTCCAAGGTACCGTTAACGGACGGAAAGTATTTCTTGAGACTCCTAAAGGCATTCTGAAGGTTGCCGATAGGTGCTTTGCACGCGGGACGCTTTCCCCCGACGGGAAGGCGGCAAACCACCGCGAGCCGACAACCAATGGCCAGAAATGGAAAACAACGCCTATCACCAGCTCCCAGCCCGGAGAGCCTGGAAGCCCGCAAACGCAAGGTGGAAAAGCTCAAGCAGGCGGTGGATGACGGCACATACTCCATCCAGAGGGACGACATTGTGCTTGGCGTATTGCGCGAGGTCATTCGCTTCTGAGGAGCAATGCCCGGTACGCATGGTGCGCATGGTACGCATGGACGAGCAGTATCCCCACGACTTGAAGTAGGCAGCGTTTTACGCTACGACTCCGTAATGGTTCAAAGAGTCTGACCTTTGCCGTCAGGACGAAACAAGACGGCATCAACGAACCAAACCGGAGACACGAATGATCAACAGTACGATTCCTGCAGCCGATCAGCCTTCCAAACTAAGCGAAGAAGAACGTCTCAAGATAGTTGCCAGTGTGTGTTTGCAGCTGCGCAAGCGGGCAGACTTTTTTTTGAATACCGAACCCGAAAATCTGACCACCGAAGATTTCGACCGCATCGCCAACGAACTCGAATTGCTGGCGCAAGACGTCGATTGCCTGCTCTATACGCCAACCGACTGACGCCCCCAAATCATTTGGGAGCGCCTACGGCCGCATCCATAAAATACAGCCCCACAAGCGCCAGCGCCAACACCAGAACCATCACGGGCACGGCCTTGCAACGGTCCATGCCAAAAAGTTCCGGCAGGGTCTCCTTTTTGAACGAGCCCACGCTTTTCAGGCCTTCCAGGCCTGGCGCCAGATTTGCGTAAACAATCGAGCCCAGAATCATGCCTGGTATGCCGCCGAGCAGACCGTGCAGAGAACCCGTGCCAACAGCGCCCGCCAGTGTGCCGGGGCAGTAGCCCAAAAAGCCGAATCCACAGCCAAAAATCAGGCCACCGAGCACGGTGCCGCCTATGGACCCCGGATAGACAGCGATCTGCGCCAGACCGACTGCATTCAGGCTCCAAACGCCTATCATGCCGACAAGAATAGCGGACAGGATGACTTTGGCCACAGTCCAGTCATAAAGCCGGAGCTGCCCCATGAGTACGTCGTAGTCGGTGAGCCCCCCGCGTTGTAGCAGGGCGCCGAAGCAGATACCGAAGAGCAGCCCGAGAACAAGCTGTATCGGTCGATTATCGTGCAATGCTTTAAGCATGTAATTCTCCCTGTGCGTCTGGTTCTAAAACCTTGGTGCACTTTCTAATACAGGCCCAGTGCCACGGCGCTGCCACCGGCAAAAAAGCAGAGCAGCGCAACCCAGCTGCTGGTATTGAGCTGCAGGGTGCCTGTTATGCCGTGGCCACTGGTGCACCCTCCGGCCAACCTGGCGCCAAAGCCGATCATACCGCCCCCTACAAATGCGGCCAGCCAGCGCAAAAGGAAATTCCCGCTGAATTTCGCGGTCCACATGGCAGGTGTCCACTCCCATTGAAAGCTGCCGGAAAGCAGGGAGGAGCCAAGCGCGCCGATGAGAACGCCCACGATGAGCATCCATTGCCAGGTGATGCGCGCCGGATGTTTGCGGTAGTATTCCTTGTCCATGGCCACTTTGCCTTCCAGCCCTTTTTCCAGCATGCCGCCGGTGCGCATGTAGGCGGAGGAGGCGCCGAGCCCCTGGCCTGAAAAGAGAAAGGCCAGGAAACTGATGCAGCCGATGCCGGCGCCGACCACGTATGGATTCCAGCGCCCCTGGGAAATGTTCACAGTGACGCCTTCTGCCGCCTGCCCTGCGTATGCCGTGGCGGCAAATGCCATAACCACGGCAAGGGGCAGGAGCATTTTCAGATACGTTTTCATGCGTTCTCCTTTGACGATTGGATGGGGCACCCCCGCGCCTCGCAGGCCGCCATGGAGCCCAAAGCGTCCTCTACCTGCTCGAAACCGGCGCGCTCAAGCAGCGATGCGGCGATAATGGCGCGCTGCCCGCTGCCGCAAAAGGTCACTATGCGTTTGTCGCGCTGGAGTTCGTCCACTCTGTCGGGAAGGTCGCCCAAAAAGATGTGTTTTGCCCCGGGCAACATGCCCTGCGCCACTTCCTCGTGCTTGCGCACGTCCAGAAGGATGAAATCCTCGCCCTCTTGTATGGCGTTCACGAGTTCATCCACATGCACGGCAGGCACACGATGATAGGGGCGGCCGCTGACCTCCCAAGACGTCAGACCACTGGGCAGAAAACAGGCCACCCTGTCATACCCCAGGCGATGCAACCTGATGCGGGCGATCTCCATCGCCTCGGGCCTGTCAGCCACCAGACCGATGTCTTTGTCATACTCCAGGTAGTACCCCGCATAGGCTGAAAGCATATTCAACGGCAGGGCCAGACTGCCCGGTATGGCTGCCCCGGCAAAGGCTTCGGGATCGCGCACGTCCACCACCTGCATGCCCTCTTCCATACGGCGGGCGAACTCTTCCACCCCTACCGCCTTGGGCGCAGGCAACGAACAGGGCGCGGGCGCGGTTCCATGCAGGTTGAGCTCCTCCATTTTGCGGAAATAGTGCGGCTGGTAGTGGGTTTCCGCGATTTTTCTCTGCACAAAGGCCTGCTTGTCATGCACCTGCAGGGCTGCGTTCTGCTGCCGTTCCAGTCCGATGGTGGAAAAATCCCTGTCCGCCATGCCCGACCCGCATACCGACCCTGCGCCATGGGCCGGCCAGAGGATGGCCTGATCCCCCAGGGGCAGCAATTTTTCAAAGATGGAATCATACAACAGGCCCGCGACCTCTTCTTTCCGGTCCGGGAAAAAGTCGGTGCGCCCCACATCGCCAATGAACAGGGCGTCCCCCGTAAACACACCCACGCAATCGTCTCCCGTGCTGCTGTCATACAGGGCAAGGGAGATGGATTCGAAGGTATGTCCCGGCGTCTCCAGAACCACGGCCTTGAGCGACCCGAACGTAAAAGTATCCCCGTCTGCCACGCCCTCGCCGTAGGTGAAGTCCAGGGCTTTGCCATGATGGATGGTGGCGCCCGTCCTTCTGGCAAGCTCCTTTGAGCCGATGACATAGTCCTCGTTGCGGTGGGTCTCGAAAATATGGGTGATGGTGGCTTCGTGCCTGCGTGCTATTTCCAGGTACTTGTCCACATCACGCCTTGGGTCCACAACGGCAGCCTGGCTGCCGTCGCCAAAAATATAAGAAATATGCGCCAACCCGGGAGAACGTACCGGTTGCAGAAACATAGCCATCTATTACCTCCTTTGCGAAATTATCGGATACATAAAGGTAATAACCCGGGGGGCTACTCCCCGACAGGTGAGAAACGCGTCGATGATAGGGGAATTATGAGGGAGAATCAGGGGAGTTTTTTCCCTGTACATCCTCAGCACAGGTATGCAGGGCGTCCACATCTTCCTGCGTAAGTCCTTCGCTTTTGAGAGTACGGCGGCCAACCAAACGCTCGCGCAGGGCTTCCAGCAGATCCCAGGCGACGGGCACCACAAACAGCGTCAGCGCCGTTGCCGTAAACAGGCCTGTGACGAATGTGGACGCCATGGTGCCCCAGACAACCGAATACTGGGGAAAACCGATGGCCATGGGCAAAAGCCCCAGGGTGGTTGTCAGCGTGGTCAGCAAAATGGGGCGCAGTCTCACACGCACACCATATTCTATGGCGTCCCGCCGGCACATGCCCCTTGCGCGCCCCTTGTTGATGAAGTCCACAAGGACCAGGGAGTCGTTGACCACCACGCCTGTGACGCCCACCACCGCGATGAAGCTGTTGACAGTAAACAGTGTCTGGGTGGCCATTTTGCCCACCACGACCCCCACCAGCGAGAATACCACGGCGGAGAGGATGATGAGGGGCTGCATATAGGAGCGGAATTGGTTGGCCAGAATAAGATATATGATCAGAATGGCGACCAGAAACGCATAGGTCAGGGAGGTAAAGGAGCGCTGTGTGCTTTCAAACTCTCCTCCAAAGGCAATGTCCGCCCCGGGGTAATTGACAGCCCTGTCCGCAAACTGTTTGCGCAAGGCGTTTATGATGGCAGGGGTGGAGGTGGGCGCGTCGGTCTTCAGGTTGGCTTCGATGGTGATCGCCCTGTCCCCGTCATAGCGCTTCAGATGGGCCGGCTCGGTATAGGACTCCACATCGCACAGGTCCGCCAGCCGAATAGGCGCTCTATAAGAGGCATCTGCAAGGCGTCTTCCGGACTTTGCAGATACTTGGGCTCAAATTTCAGCTTCAGGTCCACTTCTTCGTCCGCGACCCGGAACTTTCCCACGAAACGCCCATCCAGAACGCTTGCGGCCAGTTGCGCCACGGCAGTTGGCGGCACGCCGTACTCGGCCGCTTTTTCCTCCTGGACATGGAAACGGAAAATTCTGTTGGGGCGCCCCCTGTCATCGCCAAGGTCCACCAACCATGGGGAAATGTTTTCGCTATTGCGCAAGAAGGACAGCACCGCAGCGGCCAGACGGCTCACGGCATTGGCGTCGGGCCCTACAACGCGGACAGTGATATCCTTGCCTGTAGGCGGCCCCCCCTTTTCTGCACGCACGCCAATACGCCAGTCGTCCTTCTGAAACGCGGCCGTAATGCGTTCTCGCATGTTTTCCAAATGCTGCAGGGGGTCATTATCCACGGTATTGGCAAACTGCTGCTCTTTTTTTGCTGGCAGGGTAATGACCGCGTTGCCGTAGTTGTTGCCATAAATCTGCTGGTAGTCCTCGGTAACGTAGAAACCGGCGTACCCCAGGGCAGAATCGGCCATACCAGGCCCGTCTTCCAGTACGAATGCCTCTATTTCCCGCAACTTGGCGTCCACCAGCTCCAAGGGAGCGCTGGAAGGACCATATACGTTTACGTAATAAAGGTTGTAGTCGTCCGGAAAAAATTTGATGCGGATAAGGGGCATGATGCCCGTTGCCGACACGTACATGACCCCTGCCGAAGCGATGAACGCCACGAGCACCACCAGCAGGGTCAACACGCGAAAACGCATGGTGAGCCTGATGATGCGCACCGTACACCAGCGCATCACGGCCAGGAGCAGGTTGTCCTTGTGCTCCTGCTTTTGCGCAGTTCCCGCATCGGGTCTTTTAGGCCCCCAGTCCTTGTAGTGCAGGGGGAGTATGAACAGGCACTCCACCAGGGAGGCGGCAATGGCGAAGGCCACTGCCTTGGGCACCAGGGCAAAGAACTCACCCGTAGAGCCGGTCATTATGAGCATGGGTAAAAAGGCCGCTACGGTTGTTGTAGTGGCCGATATAACCGGAAAGGCAACCTCGGAAGTGCCCTCCACTATCGCATCCGTGAGGGATGCACCCTCTTGATGGTGGCGGTAGATGTTCTCCACAACCACAATGGCGTCGTCAACAATGATGCCGGAGACCAGAACAAAGGAAAACAGGGTGATCTCGTTGAGTGAATTCCCCGTCAGATACATCAGAATCATGGTGGTCAAAAACGAGAAAGGAATGCCCACCGTGGTCAGGGCGGCGTTGCGGAACCCCATGAAGTACCAGATTATCAGGGAGACAAGCACCACGCCGATGCAGAGGTTCCAGCCCAGTGTGCTCATGGCGTCGTTGATATAGACCGTGGAGTCCTGGGTCATCACAACGCTCACTCCTTCCTCTTCGAGGACGGGCAGGAACTGCTCCACCACGCGGTCCACCGCAGCCTTGATATCCAGTGCGTTGGAGTCCGCCGTCTTTTTTACGGAAAGTGCTATGCCGTCACTGCCATTGACAGAGGTGACGACAAAGGGCTCGCGGTAGCCCATCTCCGCGTGGGAAGCGATGTCGCTGACACGCAGAAAGGATCCGTCCGCATCCCTGCGCACCACGCTTTGCATCACCTGATTTCTGGTCCGGAATTTTTCATCCACCTTGACCACGAACTCGCCCTTGCCGTCCGAAAAATCCCCGGCAGGTATGGACACGTTATGCGCGTCCAAGGCTCTGGCCATGTCATCCATGGTCACACCGAAGGTGGCCATTTTTTCAGGATCAAGAAAGACGTGGAATTCTCTGGTGTACTCCCCACGCAGTAAGACTTCCTGCACCCCGGGAATTCGCGAAAGAGCCAGCTTCAGCTCTTCTCCCATGAGCACGAGGGCGCGATTTTCGCGGTCACCCGAAAGGTTTACGCTGACAACCGGCAACCAGTCGGAAGTTTTGATATTGGTGAAAACAGGAGGGTCTGTTTCCGCGGGCAACTCCCGTTGCACATTCAGAACGCGGAACCGCAGTTCGTCATAAAGCGAATCGTAGTCAGTATCGTCAATGAATTTGACCACAACGCTGGAGCGCTCTCTGAAGGATGTGGACTGGATGAACTCTATGTTCTCCATTCCTTCCAGGGAGTCCTCGACTTCACGCGTGACAAGGGTTTCCACCTCTTCCGGACTGGCCCCGGGAAAGTATATGGAAATAAAGACCTTCCCAAACTCCACCTGGGGGTAGCGCTCCACAGGAAGTTCAAGAAGGGCAAAGGCGCCCACGGCAATCATCAGGACAAAGACGAGATTGAAGAAGACGTGTTGATACAGGGTGAAACGAACGACTGGCTTCATTTCGCCACCTCGTGAAAACACATTGAAAAAATGGTCATCTGAGGCAGGGCGGGCTGTATATGCAAAATGGGTGCGTCTCGAGGAGCAGGCCTCTATTTAGGTTTATCAGACTCGTTACCTTCCGCCTGATTCCCTTCGAGTTCCTCTTTGCCGAACACCTCATGCCGCATCAAAAAAGATGCAACATAGCCCATTGAGACGGGGTTAGCGGTTGCCGCTTCGGGTAGTTCGAGGCCCATGGCGTTGAAACGATCTTTGTAAAGCTCGAATTCCTTACCGGATTTATCTTTTTTTCTATTCATATCGCCACTCTCCCCCCTGCACGCAAAAAAAGCTGTGGGCCGGGCATTAGCACGCCGGCCTCTCCCCGCACGGGGTCCTTGGATGTTGAGTTTCTACCCCTTTCATCGATCTATGCCTCATCATGTCAGCAGTGGCAAGCATTTGTGAAAACTACCTCTGCTTTTTGACGCAAAAGGATGGAAACATCCTTTCCAATATGCTAAGCGCTCTGCTACGGGTATTTTTAATGACGCAACTGGATTATAATGCATTATATATTGCCATAACAGCTACGAAAACAAATCCTATTGATAGATATGAGTGATACGATTAAAATCCTGACCATTGAGGACGACGCCACGCTGCGATTATTTTTCGTTCAGTCGCTGAGCGAACGTGGTTACACTGTTGTCCAGGCGGCTGATGGCCAGAAAGGACTCGAACTCTTTCGCAGTGAAAATCCCGACTGCGTGCTTCTTGACTTCCGCATGCCCGGCGTGCCCGGCCATGAAGTGTTGCGCGTGCTCACCAAGGAAGCGCCCAATACGCCTGTCATTGTGGTTTCAGGCACCAGCTCCATGCGCCAGGCTGTGGACGCCATGCGTCAGGGCGCCTGGGATTACCTCATCAAACCCATTGAAGACATCGACGAATTGGAAACCTCGGTTTTGCGCGCATTGGGCAGGGCTGAGCACAGGCGCAAAAGGATTGAACAAAAGGAGCGCCTTGAAAGCCTGGTGCAGCAACGTACCAGCCAGCTCGAGGCAGAGATCGAAGAACGCAAGCACGCTGAAGCCGAAATGCGCCTGGCCAAAAACGCGGCAGAAGCGGCAAACGAAGCAAAAAACCAGTTCCTGGCTAACATGAGCCATGAGCTGCGCACCCCCTTGAATGCCATCATCGCCTTGACCCACATGTTGCGCAAATCCACGCCCACAGCGGAACAGGAGCACTTTCTCGATCTTATCCTGGATTCATCCACCGAACTTCTGGACATTGTCAGCGACTTGCTGGACCTCTCCACCATCCATGCGGAGCGTCTCGAACTCAAGGAAAAGCAATTTCCCCTCCGAGAAGCCCTGCAGCCCCTGCTGGATAACGCCAACCGCCAGGCGAATGCCAAGGGCCTCGATTTCGTTGCCACTGTGGAGGACAATGTTCCGTTCCAAGCTTTGGGAGACGCCTTTCGGCTCAAGCAGGTGCTCTTGAACGTGTTGGATAACGCGGTAAAATTTACGGAACAGGGTGAAATCCGCGTAAATGTATCCTTGACCAACGGTTCCAACGCTCCTGAATTTCACGACATTCTTTTCGAGGTCAAGGATACGGGCATTGGTATTGCCAATGACAAGCTGGAAACGATTTTTGAAAGCTTCACCCTTGGCGAAGACTACATGACCAAAAAATATGGCGGCACCGGATTGGGCCTGGCCATTACGCGAGATCTTGTGGAACGCATGGGCGGGGAAGTGTGGGTGGAGAGTGAAGCTGGCCACGGCAGCAGCTTCTTTTTCACCATCCGCCTTAAACGTGTTGAAGAAGAACAGAATCAGAGCGTTTTTGTGGCGCAACAACCCGCCCCGCCTCTGCCTTCCTTGCCCGGGCTGCGGATTCTGCTGGTGGAAGATGAGCCCGTGAGCCGTATGTTCACCCGCCGCATGTTGCACATTGCCGGGCATGATGTGCTGCTTGCCGAAGACGGGCTCAAGGCACTGGATGTGCTGGCGGCCAAGCCGGTGGATATGGTCCTGATGGACCTGCAGTTGCCGCACCTCAACGGCATCGATACGGCCCTTGCCATCCGCGCCGGCAAGGTAAAGGGGCTGAACCCCGATTTGCCGATCATTGCTCTGACCGCCTTTGCCATGGAGCGGGACAAAAAACGCGGCGAGGAAGCCGGCTTTGACGAATATGTGGTCAAACCTTTTGACGCCGACGCCCTGCTTGAAACCGTGGATCGTGTGATAAACAGTTCCCAGACACTCCCCTCCTGATCAAATTCTTTGCATTAGAAGTCTGGACTTCTCTATCCAGAAATGTTTTTCACTATACAAGGATTCTCAATCTCATTGATGGGTGGGCAATGCTGTTGATCGACAGCTTTGGACAACCGTTCGTTATGCTGCTGCGAGTAATGAGGTATTTCCATACGGAACAGCATTGCCCCTAAAAAAGGCGTGCCCGCATGGCGCCAGCAGCAAGACTGGAGGTCGCAAGGCTTAACACCATGGCGGCGCTGCATGCCATATACCGGCGTGCAGCCTGCGCCCAGGCGTTCCATGTTATTGCCAAGTGTTTACCGGGGCTCCTCGGGCCCGTCAGAAATGACAGGAGAACTCATGCTCAGCAAGAACGCTCAAGATCGCTTTCGAAACGTCTCCTTGAACAACCCCATCAATGCCCTGCTTTTCAGGTTAGCAATAGAAAACAAGGAGTTGCTTGAACATTCGGCCTGCATGCTGGATGAAGAAGTGGTTGAATTTCCAGACGCCACCACCTTTCTTGAGCTGAAAGCCAACGCAAGCCTGTTACCCTTGGAAACGCTCAAGGAAAAACTGAAACTGCCTTCCGTACCGGGAATCGTCCTGCAATTGCAAAACGCCATCGAGCAAGGCGCGCCAGCCAACCATCTAGCCGGAATCATCGCATACGATTCAAAGCTGGCAGCAGCGGTGATGAGCATGGTGAACAGCCCTTTTTACGCCATGCCCATGAAAATCGAAACGCTGGAGCGGGCCGTGACAGTGCTTGGCACCAAGAAAATTTCGTCACTTGCCCTTGGCATCCGCCTGCTAACCATGTTTGAAGACACCGCCCCCGAAAGCCTCCCCCTTGAATCTTTCTGGAAGCACTCCATTGCGTGCGCCATTTTGGCGAACGACATTGCCATCCTGACCGGCAAGTTCGAGCCGGAGCGCTTTCTGGTTGCCGGGTTGCTGCACGATCTCGGACGCATCATGCTGTATTCCCGCCACCCGAAGCTTGCAAAGCTCTCCATGGCCATGCAACTGCACCACGGTACGCCCCTGCACCTTGCCGAGCAGGAGCTATTCGACGCAGACCACGCCATGATCGGGGGAGTTCTCTTTGGTGAGTGGGGGCTGCCGACAGGCATCGTGCAATCAGCCCTTTACCACCACAATCCAGAAAAATGCCTCGGCAAGGAGGTTCCGGAAATCATATTTGTGGCGAACCAGATCGTAACGGCCATCGGCATAGGCTGTAATTTGCAGTATACAATGCATCCGGGCGAAGCCATTTGGGAAAGCCTGCAAATCAAGGAGAGCGAACTGCGGGAATTGGTCAAAAACGTGGAACAGCGCCTTTGGTGGCTTTTTTATTCACTGTTCCCCAGGGAGGAAGCCTAGCTTTCTGCCCTGCCCGCCAGGGGGAGCCTCCTGGGAAGCCCCCCTTTACAACGGGTAAGCCGTCTCGCTTTGCAATTCGCCTGCAAAGCAAACCCGCAGGAGGTCACAAATACCTGGAGGAATGGCTTTTCGTCCTGTTGCGCGCATACGGGTTGTTTATCCACACCTCATGCTTGATATACTAAAACAAATAGCAACATTCCCCCTCTTATCATTCTCTATTTTACAAAACATGCATGAGAATTTGGCCAAGTAACACACACTTTCTTGCATAATTATCCCCACTTCCTCCTCCCCGCCGCAGCAACAGAGCCTGTCCTACATTATTTTAAGGTGGATAGATGGCCTCATCAATACTATATCAAGCAAACACATGAAGCCTTATGCCTTTTATTGTCATCCAGCCACACCACCACACTGAACAAGTTTACGTAATTGATCGTCTTCTTCTCCAACACACTACAGACTACACACATACACCTTTGGAAACACACTTTAGAAATTACACAACTACACAATACTTTATTATACAAACTTTCCTTCCTTATTCACTACTATTTTAATTTTACCGTTACACATTT
The DNA here is from genome assembly GCF_055388615.1 of Desulfovibrio biadhensis. NCBI lineage: Bacteria > Pseudomonadati > Thermodesulfobacteriota > Desulfovibrionia > Desulfovibrionales > Desulfovibrionaceae > Desulfovibrio > Desulfovibrio biadhensis. Next base: position 1,761,942 of record NZ_AP042477.1, on the reverse strand, counting down.
ACATAATTTCCATATATCTTTTTTTATTCTTTTCACAAAATAATTAAACAAATGGTTTCTCTCATCACTATTACACTTCTCAACTTTCGTAGTTTCATGTTAAGATTTTAAGAAAATACGGCAGGATTCAGGCATTCAAATTTTACAAAAACAAATAATTCTGTTTCGGAATGTTCCTTGAGAAGATATGAATTTCAATCATTCAAATTCATTTTCTACTTTGATCTACAGACGTTCATTTTTTTGAAATACCGAATCTGATACGAAAAAATACTTCTTTTTTGACTTTATAAGAACTATGAGTACTGAAAAGGAAAAAAATTAATCCGGGGACCAAAATTCAATCTTCAGTATGCAACATACATGACGGCTTCCCTATCTTTAGTATTGACTGTTCCGTGAATAGGATTACAATGGTTACGAATTTCAATAGGGCTATCGTTACAAATAAACAATATTGGCAAACGGCGACTCACAACCAGTAACCTTTCAAAGTATTTTCTTCTGTTTCAGATAATTTTTCAGGGGCTGCATGATGGACGATGAAAAAAGTGTCATCCAACTCCGCAAAGAGCTGGAGGAAGCTAAGGTAACAATAGCTGCCTTGGAGGCACGCCTTGCTGACACCCCCCTGCAGGATGAGATCCTGTACAAGAGCCATCTGCTGGACCTGATCATGGAAAATACCACCGACAATATTTCCCTGGTGCGACCTGATCGGACATACATAGCCATGAGCCGCGCCTATGAGAAGGTACTCGACATTCCTCCTGGTTGGGCCATAGGCAAATCTGCTCAAGAAGTTCTCGGCCCTTCCTTTTTTGAAAAAATCCGTTTCATCGCTGCCCAGAGCCTGCAGAAAAAGACGATGCACCACCACGGGTGGTACCATTATCCAGGCGCAGGAAAACGCTTCATGGACATAACCTACGCCCCAATGCAGAACGACAAGGGCGAGGTTATAGCTCTCCTCAACATTGCGCGTGACATTACTGACCAGAAGCAACTGGATATCGCCATTCAGGAAGAACGCGACCGCCTGGACAACATCCTCGCGTCCCTGCAGTCGGGTCTTTGCGTCGTAAATCCGGACATGACCATCGCCTGGCACAACAGGCATCTCAGCAATATCGTACCGCATAAAAACCCTGTTGGAATGGACTTCCACAGTTTTCTGCATGCTTCCAACACCTCGTGCAACACATGCGTCGTGCGCGAGACCTTTGCCTCCGGGCAGTCGCAGTACAAGGAATACAGCATAGAAGGTCGTGGCCGCTGGTTCGCAATCTTCACCCAGCCTTTGGAAAGCAGGGAAGATAACATCGAAGGCGTGTTGTGCAGCATAACCGACATTACAGAACGCAAGCTCGGGGAAATAGAACTCCAAGAAAGCCAGAAGCGGATCAATCTGGCCTTGCAAGCAAACAAAGCCGTTATCTGGGATATAGACTTCAAAACCAACAAGCTGCAGTTCAGCCCCGACCGTTTAGGCCCAGACGCTTCAATCGGGATTAAAGCAATCCAGACCGCGGAAATCTGGCACGAGCATATCCACCCTGCGGACCGACCTTGGGTCCTTGAAGCATTGCAGCGCTTCAGAGACAAGGGGTGCGAAGAGAGCCTCAATCTTGAATACAGATTCCTGAACCACCGAAATGAGTGGATATGGCTGCGCAGCACAGGCAATATAGTGGAATGGGACAGCGAAGGCATCCCTTCCCGCATGGTGGGCATAAGCAACGATGTGAGCGCAGAACGGTACATGCAGGAGCAGCTCAATCAGGTCGAGCAGAACTATCAGGAGATATTCAATACAACCACTGACGCCATCTTGCTGTTGGATGAGGAAACTTTCCAGATTGTAGACGCCAACACAGCTGCCCAGGAGCTGTTTGGGTACACCCATGAGGAAATGCTGCGCCTGGACATAAAGGACCTCTCCCATGGCGAGTATCCTTTTTCCTTGGATGAGGCCCGCCAGGTGGCTCTTGCCTATGATGGGCCGCAGTCCCTGGAGTGGTATCACAGAAGACAAGACGGGAAGCGCTTCTGGGCCGAGGTGCGTCTCAAAAAGGCAACCATCGGCGGCAAACGCAGGTTCATCTCCTCTATGCGGGACATCACCTCCCGTCTACAGACCAGCAGAGCCTTGGAAGAACGCGAACGCACCCTGCGCAGCATACTGGAAGCAGCGCCGCTTCTCATTTGCCTTATCACGCCGGAGAATCTTGTCTGGAGCAACAGCCAGGTCACAGCAATCCTCGGCTACTCCATCGAGGAGGCCGAGGGCGCTTATCTTTCGATGTTTTTCCCGGAAGATACTGATTTTTCCCTTATTCGCGACGACGTTCTGGATCAGCTCCGCACCCAGGGCAGGGCCATCCTGGAAACCGATTTGCGCCACAAGCAAAACTTTCTTGTGCAGACCGTGATCCGCCTGGCGCCCATCGACCCTCTGCGCCCGGAAAACGCCTCCATCTGCATCGTTACCGATGTCTCCTACCGCAAACAGTGGGAGCGGATGCTAATGGAGCGAGAAGCCCGCTATCGCGACATCTTCGACAATGCCCCCGTAGGAATATTGCGCACGGATTTCGACGGCTACCCGTTACATTTCAACCAGGCATTTGCGCAGATGCTTGGCTATGAATCTGTGGCACAGGCATCTCAAGAAATCGGTGAAAACATTTTGCATCTCTATCAAGATGCCTCACGACGTGAAGTGCTCAAGGAGCAGCTTCTCAAGCACGGAGCGGTTAACGATTTCGAGATTGCCTGCATCGATCGCAATGGCGGCCACAAAATACTGCAAATGAATCTGCGTTATATTGATGTAGGCGGTCGCAAACTCATAGACGGTTTTGCAACCGATATAACGGACAAACGCCGGATAGAGCAGGAAACAAAAGAGCGTGACAAGCAACTCATCCAGGCGGACAAGCTTATCTCCCTCGGCATCCTGTCTTCAGGCGTCGCCCATGAAATCAACAATCCCAACAACTTCATCGCCATAAACGCCCCCTTGTTGCAACAGGCCTGGCAATCCCTGCTCCCGCTGCTGGACGCACATGCAGAAGAAGCAGGCGACTTCATGGTAGGCGAACTCCCCTATTCCCGTCTGAAAATGCATTTACCGCGCCTGCTTGATGGCATCATTTCAGGCTCACAGCGCATACAGCAGATTGTGGACAACATGCGTCGCCTGGCGAATCCAGACATGGAAACCATGGCTGAAGAGGTCGACCTGAACAGATCACTCAAGATCGCCATCCCCTTCGTGAAAGCCCGGATCGCCAAATTCCGCTGTCAGCTCGAGTTGGAGCTGGACGAAAACCAGCCCTTTGCCAATGGCAGCCCCCGGCAGATTGAACAGGTCATCCTCAACCTGATGCTCAACGCCCTGGACGCCATGGCAGAGACTGGCGGCAAGCTCATTGTGCGTACCGGGCATGATGCCGCGGCAGGCACTGCCTGGCTCAGTGTCACCGACTGCGGCAAGGGAATTGACCCTGTTGCAGCTAACCAGCTTTTCACTCCTTTTTTCACGACAAAAAGAGCTATGGGTGGAACGGGGCTTGGGCTGGCAATTTCTCAGAAAATAATGCAACTACACGGGGGGAGTGTTACGTTGTCAAACAATACTCCAGGGCCAGGAGCCACTGCAACGATGACTTTGCCAATGGCAAATCATTCTAACGAGAATACAAAATGACTGAAATCAACCCTTCACGGCCTGTCCTGATCGTCGACGATGAAGACAATGCCCTTGAGAGCCTGTCCATTGCCTTGGAATTCATGGGGTATACAAATATTCTCACCGCATCCTCCTCCCAGGAGGCGCTTGAGATACTGCAATCAAAAGACATTGAAGCAGTACTACTGGACATGGTCATGCCGGTCATTTCCGGCGAAGAGCTCCTTGAAACGCTGACCCTGGAAAAACCTGACGTCCCCGTTGTCATGGTCACCGCCATTAATGAACTGGAAACCGCTGTGCGCTGCATGCGCAAGGGCGCTTTCGACTACGTGACCAAGCCGGTGGATTCCGACCGGCTGGCGTCCAGCCTGGCAAAAGCTCTAGACCGCCGCAGCCTGAACCGGCAGTTGCAGATATTCAAAAAGAACGCCCTTCTTTCCGTCCCAGGCGTTCCGGAAGCATTTTCCAGCTTCCTCACCAGGGATCCACAAATTATTAAAATATTACACTATTGTGAAGCAGTGGCGCAAAGCAACGAACCCGTGCTCATAACCGGTGAAACCGGAGTGGGCAAAGAGCTCATCGCCAAAGGCCTGCATGCCGCCAGCGGAAGACGCGGCGAATTCGTCGCTGTAAACGTTGCCGGCCTGGATGACCTGATGTTTGCAGATACGCTCTTCGGGCACAAGAAAGGTGCCTTTACAGGGGCGGAGCAGCACCGCCTTGGCTTTGTGGAAAAAGCCGCCCACGGCACGCTTTTTCTGGACGAAATAGGCGAGCTGACGGAAAGTTCCCAGATCAAATTGTTGCGCCTCCTGCAGGAAAAGGAATTCCACCCCTTTGGTTCTGATATGCCGGTGCTCTCCTCTGCACGCATCCTGGTCGCCACAAACATCAACATTCTGGATGCCGTGAATAACGGCAGTTTCAGGCAAGACCTATACTACCGGCTCAAAACCCATTGCGTGCACATCCCCGCCCTCAGAGAGCGCAAGGATGACCTGCCGCTGCTTTTTGATCGTTTTGTCACCGAAATATCAGAAGAACTGGGCAAAGAGATACCAAGCTACCCCAAGGAACTGCTGCAGCTTCTGACAACGTATCATTTCCCCGGCAACGTGCGGGAACTCAGGGCCATGGTTTATGACGCCCTTTCGACCCACACCTCCCACATGTTATCCACCGGCAGCTTCAGAGAATCCATTAACGCAGAAAATGTCTCCTCACATTGCAAACAACAATTAGACAACTGCCGCCTTTTTGCAGAACTCCCCTCCCTGCCCACGTTGCGAGAAGTTGGCGAGGCCCTTGTAGACGAAGCCATGGAGCGCGCGCAAAACAATCAACGTCTGGCCGCCGGCATGCTGGGCATTACACCTTCCGCACTGAACAAACGTTTGAAACAGCGCAGTGAAGAAAAAAACGACGTGCAGGAAGACCAGGCTCTCTCCTCCCAATATCCCCATTGAATAAATTCACTGCTGTTCACGGATTTCACATGCAAGTATTCCTCCTTATTCTTAGCTAGATAAGAAAAAGTCTCGCATCTCCGCGTTCACACTATTGAATTTATTCACACCCCTTCTGTATTTTTTAATGCAGCTTATACCCTAATTTTACTACATTTTTCCAAATAACCCTTTTGGCATGATTCTTCCAATAAAAACAGGGAATCACGGTTAAGGCGGCTTGTCTGAATGACGGATATGCAGGGCTTACTCATTCTACTTCGGGGGTGACAATGTTTAAAAATCTGAAACTAGGAATCAAGCTTGGGGTCGGCTTCAGTCTTTTGATTCTGTTTACCGTACTTGTCGCCGGTGTCGGCATGCTCAGTCTGTACTCCGTGGAGAACAACGTCGCGATGGTTTCCAACATCAATGACGTCATGAACTCCATGAAAAGCGCGCGGCAGAATGAAAAGAACTACGTCATACGCAAGGACATGCAGTTTGTTGATGCGGTGCACAATGACATAAACGGCCTCATTACCAAGGCTGCCGCCCTCCGCGAGGAGTTGCCTGACGCCGCCGATAGGCAGCGCATGGAAGCTGTCATGAAAGCCGCAAACCGCTATATGGCCGCCTTTGATTCCTATGTTGCGTTGGACGAAGACTCCAACAAGATGATGGGCATCTGGCGGGAGCTGACCACGGAAGTCTACGATCTGGGGCGTGTGGTGCGCGAAGATATCGTTGCTCCTGCACGAGCCCGCGCGTCCGCGCAGGACTACACCAGCGATCTGCTCAAGTGGACCGAGATCAGCGACAGCTTCAACATGGACATCTCCCGGAACTTCCTCTCCCTGCGCATAGCGGCCCTGTACTACATTCTTAAAAAGAACGAGCAGGAGTGGGCCAACTTCGAAAAGTGGACCAACCAGCTCCTCTCAGGCATTCAAAAATGGTCTGACCTGGGGCGCGGCGAGCCCCGTGTTCAGGAAGTGGCGCAAAAAATGTCCGCCGCCATCCAAAAATACCTGGAAGCAGGACAAAATTTTTATAACAACGTGCAGGAACAGGATAAAGCAGCCCAGGAAATGCTTTCCGCTGCCCGCGAGACTCAGGAAATGGGTGAAGAGGCCAGATTGCAACAGATTCAGGCAATGGGGGAGGCAATCACCAGGTCCAACCTGTTCCTCATCATTGGGACGCTAGTCTCAGCCGTATTGGGAATCGTGTTCGCTATCTTCCTTACCAAGGGCATTACCACGCCCATCCGCAGGGTTGTCGAACATGCCAGACTCATGGCCGAAGGCGACATCGAGCAGGAAGTCAAGGCAGACCGCAAGGACGAGGTCGGCGACCTGCTCCAGGCCATGGGGAGCCTGCTCAAAGCTGAAAAGAGCGTGGAGGAAACCGTCTCCGGGCTGGCAAGGGGCGATCTGGACCAACACGTCGAAGTCCGCTCCAGCAAGGACAGCCTGATGCGCTCCATCATCGCCCTCACTGAGGCCGAACGTGAAGTGGCGAAACTCGCCAAGGAAATCTCCCAGGGCAACCTGGAAGTGGAGGCGCAAGCCCGCTCCGCCAATGACGTGCTGATGCACTCTTTGCAAGAAATGATTGAACGCACCACCGATGTGGTGGGCAGCATTCAGACCGGCGCCGAGGAAGTGGCGGCCGGTAGCGAAGAAATGTCGGCAACCGCCGAAAGTCTCTCGCAGGGCGCTACCGAGCAAGCCTCCAGTGTGGAGGAAAGCTCCGCATCCATGGAAGAGATGGCCTCCTCCATCGCCCAGAACGCAGACAATGCAAAGCAGACCGAAGCCATTGCCCTCCGAGCCGCCGAAGACGCGCAATCCTCCGGTGAAGCCGTTACCGAAGCGGTGAAGGCAATGAAGGACATCGCCGAAAAGATATCCATCATCCAGGAGATTGCACGGCAAACAGACCTGCTGGCCCTTAACGCGGCCATTGAGGCGGCGCGCGCCGGCGAGCACGGCAAGGGCTTCGCAGTCGTGGCCTCTGAAGTCCGCAAACTGGCCGAACGCAGCCAGGAAGCGGCCGAAGAAATCACCGAGCTCTCGGCAAAGTCCACTGAAGTTGCCGAACGCGCGGGCGATATGCTTGCCAAGCTTGTTCCCGACATCAGAAAGACTTCTGAACTGGTTCAAGAAATCAGCGCTTCCAGCATTGAGCAATCCGCAGGAGCCACCCAGATCAACCAGGCCTTGCAGCAGCTCGACACCGTCGTGCAGCAGAACTCTGCAGCTTCAGAGGAAATGTCCTCGACGTCTGAAGAACTCTCTGCGCAAGCCCAGCAACTGCAGAGCACCATTGCCTTCTTCAAGATCAACCAAGCTGCGCGTGGCACGGTCAGGACAACCTCCCATACACATGCCTCCAAGGCGCGTTCCTTGCCCACCCCAAAGGCGGCCCCAAAGGGTGGCAAGAAACTGCAGCTGGATCTTGATGAAGACACCTTGGATGACGCTTCAGACAATGATTTCGAAAGATTCTAAGCATTGAAGCGGCCAAGGAGGCCTGCATGAGCGATACCACGAACAAATACCTGACATTCACCCTTGATGACGAATTCTTCGCTATCGACATCAACTCCGTGCGTGAAATTCAGGATGTTACGGATATCACCAGGATACCGGAATCCCAGCAGTATATGCGCGGGGTGGTCAACCTCAGAGGAAGCGCGGTTCCCGTTCTGGATATCAAGCTGAAATTCGGGATGAAGCGCACCGAGCATACCATCAACACCCGGATCATCATCATGTCCCTGATCCGGAATGACTCGGAGCAACCAGTGGGGGTTCTTGCCGACTCGGTAAAAGAGGTCCAGGAAATCGAAGACAAGGACATTGAAGCGCCCCCTCGCATGGGCACCAGGATACACGTGGATTATATCCTGGGCGTTGCCAAAAAGAATGACCGCTTCATCCTGCTCTTGGATCTCCTCAAGCTCCTGGACAAGGAGGAGGTCAAGGAGAGCGACACATGCCCACAACCGGGAGAAGACAAGGATGCTGCCGCCGTACCGGGATGCGAACATGAGCCCAATGCCGCTGAAGCCAGTGCGACGCTTCCCGGCCAGACACAGGAATAACCGTTTTGCTGCAGCCGCGACCTGTACAATGCGCTTAATTACGTATGCTCACACAGGTTACCGGCGCAGAACATGGGGGTACCCAAAATGAATATAGAATTGAAAGGTAGCTGCACCATCCAAAGAAGTGAAGAATTGCTGGAAATGCTGCGGGAAGCAGTCGCAGGCGAGGCCGATACGGTGGCTGTCAGCTTTGCCGCCATTGAGGACGCCGACCTCTCATTCTTTCAGTTGATAGAGGCCTTGCGCCGTTCCTGTCAGACAATGGGCAAAAAGCTTGTTCTGCAGAAGGATCTGCCGGCAGAGCTTGCCTCCCGCGCCCAGTATACCGGGTTTGCCGAAATAACCATGATGGGGGGTGTTGCAGAGCCCCAACAAATAGCTTCCTGATGCGAATGGGCAGCATGACGGCTTTGGTATGTTCCGGACAGTATTCAAAGGGCGTTGGCGCCCGGAAAATTGAGGGGACGCAACCGTCATGCTGCGCAAGACAATGCAGGCCATGCAAAGGGCCCACAGCAGAACAGCAGGTGCAACCGCATAACGTAAGAGCTTTTATTAAAAGTAGTCGCCCGTAAAAGCCTGAAGCTCATGCACCAGCTGCACTACCCTGGCCTGAGACAGCTGCAATTTGGTCCTTCACAGATAGTCCGCGACGCCGCTTTGTGGACCCAAGGTACCTACAGGAGGATCCATGAGCATCATGGATACGAGCAAGCAAGCCTACCTGGACGAAGCGAGAGAAATGCTCTCCGAGCTCGAAGAAGGCCTGCTGGAAATAGAAGAAAACCCGGACAACAAGGAGTGTCTGGCCCGCGTCTTCAGGGCCATGCACACCATCAAGGGCTCTGGCTCCATGTTCGGGTTCGAGGAAATAGCCCGCTTTACCCACGACGTGGAAACCGTTCTGGACAGGGTGCGCAATGGCGAAGTCTCCTTTACAAAGGAACTTTTGACCCTGACACTGCAAGCAAAGGATCACGTCCACGCGCTGCTTCAGGAACCGCCAGAAGGCACACCGGAATCCAGGGCGCGCTCAGACACCCTGCTCGCCTCCTTTCGCAACTATCTCCCAGGAGCAGGGGGCGACGCCAAACCTGAATCCACCGCAGAAGCAACACCGGCTGCTGGCGCCGATGAACCGGTCAGGACGTTCTGGATTCGCTACAGACCGGCGCCGGACACCTTTTTCAGCGGCACCCGCCCCCTTGCTTTGGTGGAGGAACTGCTCGGTCTGGGTACCGGGATCGAAATATTCCATCCGGAAGACATCCCGGACCTGGAGAATTACGAAACATCCAAGGCCTATGGCTGGTGGGACATACTTCTCACCACCACCCTGGGTGAAAACGCCATCCAGGACGTTTTCATCTTTGTTGAAGATGAAGGCGGTGTCGGCGTACGAGAACTGGGACAACAAGGGGTTCGTTGCTCCGACTTAAAGAGCATGGCCCAGATCATCCGTGACAACCTCTCTGAAGCCGAAGAGGTTTTACACGAAGCTTTGCGGCAGGCCTTCAACGTCTGTCTGCAGCAGCGCGAGCTGGCCAAGCCCAAAGAAAGCAAGGCGCCCCAGCGTCCCGCAGCCGAACCGCAGGCCGCGAGCATCCGCGTGGACGCCAAACGGCTGGACAGCCTCGTGAACATGGTTGGCGAAATGGTCATCCTCCAAGCCAGGCTTTCCATCGCCTCCAAGGCCTTGCGCAACACCACCATATCCCAGATCGCAGAAGACATGGAGCGCCTGACCGTCCAGATGCGTGAAAACGCTCTGGGCATGCGTATGTTGCCCATCGGAACGGTCTTCGGTTCCATGCGCCGCATGGTGCGCGACGTAACCAACAGTCTGGGCAAGGAAGTGGACTTCCAGACTGAAGGCGGCGACACCGAACTGGACAAGACCGTCATCGAAAAACTCAAAGACCCGTTGATGCACATCTTGCGCAATGCACTGGATCACGGTCTGGAGAGTCCCGATTTCCGCGAAGAGGCGGGCAAACCAAGAGAAGGCACCCTTCTTTTGCGTGCAAAGCATTCTCGTGGCGACGTACTCCTTGAAATCACCGATGACGGCAAAGGCATCGACGTTGAAGTGCTGAAGCAGAAGGCGATCGAAAAAGGCCTCATTACTCCGGACGCGACCCTGGATAAGAAAGAAGCCTTGAATATCCTTTTCATTCCCGGTTTCTCCACTGCAAAAGAAGTAACCGGCCTTTCTGGCAGGGGCGTGGGCATGGATGTCGTCAAGCGTTCGCTGGATTCCATACGCGGCAGTGTGGACATTGAGAGCGAGCCCGGCAAAGGCACCACCATATCCATAAGGCTGCCCCTTACTTTGGCGATAATTGATGGCTTGAACGTTCTGGTGGCGGAGGAATCATACATCCTGCCTCTAGTAAACATAGAATCTTGTCAGGAGCGTTTCGTCGAAAAAGATCCCCCTTTTGTGGACACCATGGAATACATGGAAAACATGATCCCCTGTGTCAGCCTGCGCAAACTGCTGCGCACCCCGGGCGAACAGCCTGATTATGAGCGCATCATAGTGGTCAATGTGGACGACGCGTTGGTCGGGCTGGCTGTGGACTCCGTCATCGGCAGACAACAGGCCGTCATAAAAAGCCTGAGCGAGCTCTACGATGATGTGGACTTCATCTCTGGAACCACAGTCAACGGTCATGGCAGCGTCTCACTCATACTCGATGTGCCGCAAGTCGTCCGGCGAGCCATGCGTAAAAGTGAACAATAACAACGCTCAAGTTGACAAGGGGTCGCAGCATGCATGTCTCGGCACTTAGTCCTACCCGGTTGAAACATATTCTGGTCGTCGACGATTCCAAATCGTTCCGGCTTTTCATATCAGGACTGCTCACGGAAAAGGGGTACCGTGTAACGCAGGCCGATAGTGGCAGGGCAGCATACAATCTGCTCAAAAACCTGCGATTCGACCTGGTCATCAGCGACGTGATCATGGAGGACGTCAACGGCCTTGAACTGCGCGATAAGATGCTTGCTGACGAAACCCTTGCACTCATTCCTTTTATTGTCATGACTTCAGACCGCCGCCATGACGGCCCTCAGAATTTTGAAGGCCGCGGCATTGCGGGCTATCTGATCAAGCCCTTTCTTCCTGGTCAGTTGCTGATAATGGTCAAACGGTTGCTGGCCAGCTACGACGAAATCATGCAGCAAAATCTGGAGAGGGTCGCCCTGGAGCGCAACCTGCTTTTCGGCGCCATCTCCAGCCTGGCCAGAGCGTTGAATGCAAGAGACGGCTACACCAAATCCCATTCAGACGCGGTGGGCAAACTGGCGGTACGCATCAGTCGCCGCATGGGGCTCCCAGGACAGGATGTGGAGTACATCCATCTGGCGGGGCAACTGCACGATCTCGGCAAAATCGGCGTTCCGGATTCCATCCTGCAGAAGCCGGACAAGCTCACGACCGAAGAATATGAGGTCATCAAGACACATTCAGTTGTAGGGGCAGACATTATCGCCCCCATACCTGGAATGGGGCAGGTGGCGAAAGCCATACGCCACCACCATGAAAGCTATGACGGCACAGGGTATCCCGATGGCCTGAAAGGAGAAGGCATCCCGTTGTGGGCGCGCATTATTGCAGTTGCCGACATTTTCGACGCCCTGACCAGCGATCGCCCCTACCGTAAGGGCTTCCCCATGGACAAGGCTTACAAGATGATCGTCAACTTTACAGGAACGCAGCTCTGCCCGTTATGCGTTGACGCGTTCATGGATACCGCGCCGCCAGAATCGGGAGCCAAAACGCCCTTCGTAGTTCAGGACGCAATGCATAAATGATACGCTGTGATGCGCGCGGGTGTTCCGCGGCAACCAGTGGCAACCAGTGTCCGTAGGGTCCAGAAAGCCCGGCCGTGAAGACTGCCGGACAGCTATCTCTTTTCAGGGGCGCAAACACCTGCCTGCCCAAAATGAAGCCTCCCTTCAAAACAAGACGCATCAAAATCAAGGTGATCGCAGCAAGCTGTAAGCCTGTTACCCAATGTATCAAACGCTTTCTTCACGATGCAAACCGTTGGAATCTCATTATCCTTGTTTTTTGTCGCCATCACCTGGCCCTGATGCCTGGGGCACGCGGGCGCGCGACAATTGTGGGTGTCCAAAAGTGCCAAGGAAACTCGCCTCGTCATATTGCAACTAAAAACGCTTGACATAAACGAATGTTTATTTAACATACAGCTCATGCGTATTAAGGATGATACCAAACGACAAGCGCTCATCGACGCCACGGTCCGCTCGGTCAACACCAGTGGCTTTGCAGCTGCATCAGTATCCAAGATTGCCAAGGCGGCCGGGGTTTCTCCTGCCACCCTGTATACGTATTTCGAGGACAAGGACGCCTTACTGGTTGAAACGTACCGTACGGTCATGGCCGAGTGGTCCAAAGGACTCTTTGATGACGTAAATTTTGACCTGCCGATTCGGGATGTGCTGCACCAGATATGGAGCAACACATTCAGATACGTCACAAAAAACCGAGAGAATTATCTCTATACTGAGCAGTTCTCAAAATCGCCGTACATGCAGTCTATCAGTCTGGAAGAGTTGCAGTCCTTTTTTGGGCCGCTCATATCGGTTATTAATCGCGGGGTTGCGGACAAAGTCCTCAAAGATGTCCATTTCCACATGCACATGATGTTTTTCTTCTACCCCATTCTGACTCTGTCCAACCCAGGATGCGGCCATTCCGGCATCATTGTGGAGCAGACCATTGAAACGGCCTTCAAGCTTGCATGGGACGCCATACGGCTTTAGCCCCCTTTTTTTATAACAATAATTAATTGATCGTTCGTTTAATATTTCACGTTTTAACTTGGCTTCACCCGACCTCGAAGAAAACAATGAACTCTGTAAACCTGCAGGCTGGCAGCCAGGCGACAAGCGTATCCCCAGCGACATGGAACATATCGGCACGTTCTGATCATTTCGGCAATATAGGAATCGCATCCCGGGATTCCTGCAGCTGAAAAGCGGCGCCCAGCACCACCATCTAAAGAGGTAAAGCTAAGCAAATGTCCATTCTCCTCCTCTTACACATCCTGGTCAGTTCCCTGGCTTATCTCCTGTTTGGAATAACCTGTTGCGCGGCCAGCCTTTATTTGTACAGAAGCCGACGCATCAAGGCCAAACAGGTGGGGCTGGGTGACCGCTTCCCCTGGAGCCTGGCGGAACTTGATATGTTTCTTGACCACAGTCTGAAGGCCGGGCTGGCGCTTATGGGCGCCGGGCTAATGCTGGGGATGGCGGTCCATGAGCAAATGTATGGCTCTTTTGGAATCACATCGCCAAGACTCATTTTCCCTCTTTGTATCTGGCTATTTTATTTGGCCGCTCTGCTCATGCGACGTAAAACCGGTCTGGGTTTGACTGTCCAGGCGCATCTCATGGCCTGGGGTCTCATGTGTGCGGCTCTCTCTTTCCTCTATGAAATGAACCTGGCCACAGCCATCTAATCAATACTCGAACCGATCAGGAAGATACCGGATAAAAAACGAATAACAGGATAAGAAAATTGCGAATAAAAGTTAACGAACCAGCACCTGATTTCACTTTGTCAGACATTGACGAACAAGAGATTACCCTCTCCCAATTCAGGGGGCGGAAAAACGTCCTCATTGTTTTCAATCGGGGCTTTATCTGACCTTTCTGCCGCAAGCACATGGCGCAGTTGCGTCAGGATGCGGAAAAGCTGTCGGCAAAGAATGTGGAAGTCTTGGTCATCGGCCCTGAAAAACGGGAAGCTTTCAGAAAATACTGGGACAAGGAAGCCATGCCCTTTAACGGCTTGCCTGATCCTGAATTATCCGTTCCGAAACGCTATGGTCAGGAAGTCAAACTTTTCAAGCTGGGGCGAATGCCCGCTCAAGTGCTCGTTGATACAACCGGTATAATCCGGGCAGTACACTACGCCTCCTCCATGGCTGATATCCCGGACACCGAGGAGTTCATTAAAGCTCTTGATGAAAAATAGAATGGGTGCATAAATACTCGGCGATGGGGGCGCAAAGTACCCAGCCATAACGTACGCAGACGCACTCCAAAAAAGCAAAAGAGTAACGCGGACAACAGGACGACACTCTGCTAATCAAAATGCGCATTACTGGAGACCTAATATGCCTGACAACAAGAATAACATCGCTTTTGACCGCCCCGTGCTCTTGCCCAACCGCAGGGAGTTTATCAAAGCCGGCGTCGCCATTGCTGCTGCCCCTCTTGTAGCAGGAGTCACCGGCGCCATTCTGCCTGCAAAGGTGCAGGCCGCGCAGAATAACGCCAAAAAGAAAAATATCCTGATTATTTCCGCCAGCCCCAGGACGGACAGCAATTCCGATGCGCTAGGCGACGAATTCATGCGTGGCGCTCTGGAATCCGGGCATAACGTCGAAAAGATTCGCCTCGCCGAAAAGGACATCAACTTTTGTACCGGGTGCCTGGCCTGCATTCACGAACCCGGCGCCTGTGTGCAACAAGACGACATGACGGAAATCAACGAGAAGCTGCTCGCCGCCGATGTCTTGCTCCTGGCAAGCCCTGTCTATTTCCATGTCATGAACGGACAGATGAAGACCTTCATCGACAGGGTCTGCCCTATCTATACCATGCTCAGAGACAAAGAAGTCTACTATGCGGTGTCCTGCGCGGGTGGCAGTTCTCAGGTTGAAAGTTCCGTGGAGAGCTTCAGGGTCTTCATCAGAAGCTTCAGCGGTATTCAAGAAAAAGGCGTGCTGTCCGTTACGGGCGCATGGAACGGCGGCGCCGCAGCAACAAGCCCCGATTTCAAAAAGGCTTATGAAATGGGGCGCAACGCCTGATCTCTGAAATGTTGCCTGCTTCCCCAAAGAACAAGGCCACTCTCTGTCGCCCAACAAAAAAACGCTCAGAGCGTCGGGATACCGAGCTCTGAGCGCCATATAAACAGTCATTTCTTTCACCTTCTATCAAGGGCGCGCTTGTTCCCCCCCGGGCAAACAAGCCCCTATCGCTGCATCTTTCTCCTCAAGCCAACGAGGCCGACAAGGCCGGACCCAAGCAGCCAGACAGCACCGGGAAGGGGAACTGGAGGCGTCTCAATGGTGGCACCATACAAACATATTCTCTGGGCACTGGGATTCCCGTTATCGGTTAAAGTCATCGTCACAGAAGAGGCCGTGAGGAAGGAGTCAGGCAGGTCGATAATCTGCATGTCCAACCGCTGCGTACCGCGACTCCACACTTTAACGGTATTTGGATCATCTATGCGGTTAGTGTAATTACCCTGGTTGTAATCACGAACATTGAAATTCCCATCAAGATCATAGTGATACGTGGCGCCATTGTCTCCAGTAAAGTCTATCCATGCCCTTGCTCCGACGCTTCGTTCTCCCCACAACGAATTTATAAGGGTATAGACTTTGTCGATACCTGGTGCGGTTATGTCTACGTCCAGACTTTTTATCCCATAGGTCCTTGGTTCATTGAAGTTCCAGTAATTGTTCTGGCCAGCCTCTGGAATATAGAAGGGAACACCGTTAAAGTTTTGTGCCCCCCTCGGGAAGTACTCTCCGTTAATTACTATGTTATCCAGAGTCTTGTCCGAGATGTCCGCGTTGTAATCAAACACCAGCGGCGTGAACACGGAAGCCTGCGCCACACCTGCAACCAAGAAGGGAACAGCCATAAACGCCAAAAGGATTGATAGAACAATGTGCCTGACCACTTTTCCCCCGCCCCTTATTCTAAACATAGCTTCCCCTTTGGTAATTGGTTCTCCTTACGAATTTTTGGCCTACATATGTTCGAGGCAGTACTGCAACACCTATACCAAATATGGAACCATATTATTTCCATATCTTATTATACAACAACCTTTTCATACACTACAATAATCCAGGACTGTCAGACGATAACGGATATCAGTCTGCAAAAACAAGAAAACAACTCTCATGTTCTACTTAGACTTAGTGTTGTTTTTCCCATGTAAACGACTAAAGGGATATCCGTAATGTAGGCAGCGGCTAGTTTTGCTTACACACCTGCTTTCCAGAGACGCCCAGGCTCTGCTTACCCCTCGGACACCTGACCAGCCATACAAAAAAAGCGCTCAGAGCTTCGAACTAACGAGCTCTGAGCGCCATACATGCAAGCATTCCATTCTCCCTTATCCAAAGGGCGCGCTTGCCCCCCGGGCAAACAGGCCCCTACCGCTGCATCTTTCTCCTCAAGCCAACGAGGCCGACAAGGCCGGACCCAAGCAGCCAGACAGCTCCGGGAAGAGGAACTGGAGCCGTCTCAATGGTAGCTCCGTACAAAAAAACTCGCTGCTTACTGCGCCACCCTTCATCCGTTAAAGTCATCGTCACAGATGAAGCCGTGAGGAAGGAGTCGGGCAGGTCGATAATCTGCATATCCAAGCCCTGAGCGCCATTTGTCCACACTTCAGAGGTATTTGGGTCGTTCAATTGATTAGTGTAGTTACGGCTACGGTTGTAATCCCGTAGATTGAAATTACCATCAAGAGCATAGTGATACGTGGCGCCATTGTCCCCGGCAAAGTCAATATACGCCAAGTATCCGTCGTCTTTTTCTCCCCACAATGAATTTATGAGGGTATAGACCTTATCTATGCCTGGAGCGGCTATGTCTATTTCCAGGCGCTCGACGTTACCGTTGCTTTCCGCATAGGCATTCCAATAATTATTTTGATCAGTACCTGGGATATAAAAAGGAACCCCGTTAAAGTTTTGTAGGCCTCTCGGGAAGGTATAGCCTTGCCCCACCGAGCCAATCGATATATCAGCGTTATAGTCAAACGTCAGCGGTGTAAATACAGACGCCTTCGCCACACCTGAGAACATAAAAGGAACTGCAATAAACGCCAAAAGGATTGATAGTACGACCTGCCTGACCACTTTTCCCCCGACCCCCATTTGTAACATAACATCTCCTTTTGTGATTCGGTCTCCTTACTCGTTTCCAGCTTTCACACGTTCGAAATCGCCAAGCAATATTCATACCTATATACTGGAATACATCATTTCGACATGTTAAAGCGCATCAACATTTACAGTGGCTGCAGCCTTCCAGGATTATCAGACAGTAAATATAATTAGTCTGCAAAAACCGGAATATCTCCGCCCTGCTTCCCGTCACATTTTTCCTTCACCAAATGTATCGTCAAAAAAATCCCCCCTTGCGCAAACCAGCAATAGACCTGTTTCTTCACAAACACCCTCCATTTTTTGATTGCAAAAAAAATTCAAAAAATACATTCTAATCTGCACAATTACCACCTTCTCCCCGATCCAGCATTGGAAGGTCGAATCCGGACAACGCGTTGGCGTCATCGGTCTGGGTTGCCTGGGGCACCTGGCGGTGAAACTCGCCGTATCCCGCAAGGCAGACGTCACCGTCTTCACCACAAGCCCGGGCAAAGTATCCGCCGCCAAAGATCTTGGCGCTCGGGAGGCCGTGCTGTGGAGTGACGAAGAAACAATGAAAAAGCTCGCAGGCCAGTTCGATCTCTTAATCTCCACAGTGCCAAAGGGGTATCCCATTGGCCAGTTCATGAACCTGCTCAGGGTGGATGGAACGCTCGTAAACCCCGGTGCTTTGGATCAACTGGAAGATGTTCCAGGGGGCGCTTTCATCAGCCGCCGTAGAAATCTCGCAGGTTCGCTCATCGGCGGCATTGCCGAAACCCAGGAGGTTATCGACTACTGCACAGCCCACAACATCAAGGCGGATATAGAATTGATTTCCCCTGCCATGATTACCGAGGCCTTTGAACGTGTGGTGAACAAGGACATCCGGTAACGCTTTGTCATTGACCTGAAGGCTAAAAGCTAACTGCTACATATACGGGCGAAACGGAACAAAGTTTACAATATCAAATGCATAACACAAAAAGCCAGCGGGACATCTCGCTGGCTTTTACCATTGCGGCTCCCACCTGCATTGCCCGCTCACTTCTTAGGTAAGCGAAGGCGCTTGATAGACATCCCAACGCGGAACAACACAGCCCGACAAATGCCAAAATACCCGATATAGCTGCTTTCTCCCAAAAAGCATATGGTAAGCACCTGTTTCACGTCTCTTTCCCGCTGCATACATGTGGCACTTGGTTTTTACATAATATTTACCCCAATTGTGCTACCGACATTTTACTATTTGTTCTGGGTGCAATAATAAACAATTGTCGGACAGCCTTGCTGAACCACTTTCACTTCATTTTGAATTTGTTGGGTACTACGAATGCGATACCTTACTTCTTGTCTTTTTTCTTTTTTCCTACTCCTGACCTGCAGCAGTGCAGCAATGGCGGCAATTGACATAGTGCTTGCGCCGGCAAAGGAAAATCCTCAAAAAGCTGGAGCCCTGCTGCTTTCCGTCTACTTCATGAACCAGGGGGATGAGGCCGCCACACTAGCGGTGCCGCAAACCATTGCCTGTTCCCTGGAATTGGACGCCCCCGCATATACGACAACCATGGAAGCTGTTAGCAGTGTTTCCAAAGCGCCTTCCACTTTGCCCCCACATGGTGTTTACCGTCAGGATTATACAATCGCCCTGCCAGAGGGAAAAAGCGGAACAGCCAGAATAACACCAAAAGATCTGGACACAAGAGAAATCCTTGTTGCCGTAGCGCCTGAAGTGGAAAAGAAGCACACACCCATCACTCAGAGCGAAGAGGTCGCCGCGGTCAAAAAGGAAGACGTGGAAGTAGAAGAGGGTGAAGAGGTCACGCCATTGTCCTATGTGGTAGAGAACCTGGCGACCTACAAGCCCATGTATTTTCTGTATGGGGGCGATCCGACCGTCTCGAAGTTCCAATTGAGTTTCAAATACCGCCTCTTTAATCCCAATGGCGACTGGGCCAAAAGCCTGCCATGGCTATCCGGCTTTCATATCGCCTATACGCAAACGTCCTTGTGGGACATGGAGAGCATTTCCAAGCCATTTAAGGACTCCAGCTACATGCCGGAAGTCTTCTGGTCCACCTACGACCTGGGCTTCGAATATCCCAACTGGCTCGACACCCTGGGGTTCAGCACAGGGCTGCAGCATGAGTCCAATGGCAAAGGCGGGAGCGATTCCCGCAGCCTGAATATTGCCTATGTCGAACCGCTTGTCCGCTTCGCCCTGCCATGGGATTTCTATTTTACCATTGCGCCCAAAGTCTGGACCTATGTCTGGGACTTGAGCGACAACCCCGACATTGCAGACTACAGAGGACACTTCGACTTGCGTTTCACCCTGGGGCAACAAGACGGCATACAGCTGACAACCAACCTGCGGAAAGGAAACGCCAGCGGCAAGGGCAGCGTCCAGCTGGACCTGACCTATCCTTTGTCCAAACTGACGAATGACAACCTAGGGCTGTACCTGCAGGCGCAATTCTTCGACGGATACGCCGAAAGCCTCATTGATTACGACCAGCGAGAAACATCCATCCGTTTCGGCGTTGGTCTATCCAGATGGTAGCAGGGGCGCTTTCTTTTTTCCTTACAACCAAAAGGCTTTACGATGCGGCATCAACCGCCATTCTTATCACTTTCAGAAATAATACTGGCTATTTCCTTTAAAGACGCCCCCCGGGATTGCGCCAGCTTCTTCCACTTCCGCTTTTCCTTTTTCAAAGCCTCAATTGTATGCAGCAAGTTTTGAATGGTATTGGCGGGGTAGCCGTGTGTTCCACGGCTACCCCGTCGAATTTCCTCATCATTGTGCTGCCTTATCGAGGCAAGCTGGTTCGCATCCAAGATCATTGTATTTCGCTGCTGCTATGCCGTTTGGCAAAATGAATCCTGCACGTACTCCGTGCGTTCCTTATACTCTTCCTGCTTGCCCTTGTTCCAGCGACTCACAGGGCGGTAGTAGCCAACCACACGGGTGTAGACCTCGGTTTCTTTGTTGCAAACAGGGCAATCGAAATGCTCACCATAGAGGTATCCATGATCTACGCAAACGGAAAACGTTGGCGTAATCGATATATAAGGGATTTTTGTCAGCCGCATCGCCTTGAGCAAAAAGCTCTTCACACTGTCTTCATCCGGCACGGCTTCACCCAGGAAGGTGTGAAAGACCGTACCGCCATTATAGAGCGTTTGCAGTTCATTTTGATGTTCCAGAGCAAAGAACACGTCCGAGCTGATGCCGACGGGCAGCAGTGTCGAGTTGGTGTAGTATGGCGTTTCTCCACCGGAAGTGTAGATGTCCGTGTACAATTCCTTGTCGATCTTGGCCAGGCGGTAGCAGGTGCCCTCCCCGGGAGTGGCTTCCAGGTTGTACAAATTGCCTGTTTCTTCTTGAAACGCCACAACAAGGCGGCGCAGCAGGTTAAGGGTACGCTGCATGAGACGTGACCCAGACTGTGTCTCCAGCCCTTTGCCCAGCAGATTCATGCATGCTTCGTGGCCGCCAATGAGCCCAATGGTAGAGAAATGCCCCTTGAAACCATTCTTGAGATAACGTTTGGAAAACGGGAACATGCCTGCATCCAGATTCTTTTGAACGACCTTGCGTTTGAACTCCAACGATTCACGGGCAAGACACGCATATTCGGTAACAAGCTCAAAGAAATCATCCTCATTGTGCGCCAGGTAAGCCAGCTTTGGCAGGTTCAGCGTCACCACACCCACGGACCCCGTAAGGTCGCCAGATCCGAAAAGACCGCCTGTCTTTTTACGAATTTCACGAAGATCCATCTGCAAACGACAGCACATGGAGCGCACGTCTTCCGGATTGAGGTCTGAGTTGATGAAGTTCTGAAAATACGGGGCGCCATATTTTGCTGTCATTTGCAGCAGCAGTTTTCCTTCTTCGGAATCCCAAGGAAAGTCCTCGGTCACGTTGTACGTGGGAATCGGGAAGGAAAATATGCGGCCGTCCGCGTCACCTTCAAGCATGACCTCAAGGAACGCACGGTTAAAAATAGACATTTCCTCGGCATATTCACCGTAGGTGGTGTCCTGCAATTGACCGCCGATAATCACAGCTTCGTTGGCTATGTGCGCGGGAGGCACAAAGTCCAACGTGAAGTTGGTGAATGGGCTTTGCCCTCCCCAACGTGATGTGGCGTTGAGATTGTGCAGCAGCTTCTGGAGTTGTTGCTTAACCTGCTGAAAGCTTAGCCCGTCGTTACGAATAAAAGGGGCGAGATAGGTATCCACGTTGTTAAACGCCTGAGCCCCTGCCCATTCATTCTGAAGTGTGCCGAGAAAATTGACTATCTGCCCACAGGCCGCATCAAGGTGTTTGGCAGGGGTGGAGGAACAGCGATCGCGAAGGTTAAACCCCTCCAGCAAAAGGTCGCGCAGAGACCAGCCAGAGCAATAGCCCGCCAGTCCAAAGGACAGGTCGTGTATGTGAAAATAGCCGTGGGTGTGGGCCATACGCACTTCTTCAGGATACTTTTCCAGCATATACCGGGCTTGCACCGCCCCTGCCATATGCAGAATCAACCCTTGATAGGAGTGCACGATGTTGGAGTTTTCGTTCACGCGCCAGTCAATATTCTCTAGATAACTTTCGGTCACGCCGGAGATATCCAGAAACGCGTCATTCTGAGAACGGAGTTCCCGCCTCTTTTCCCGGTAAATGATGTAGCGTTCCGCCACTTTGTAGAGACGGGCTTCCATCAATACCTCCTGGACCATGTCCTGCACTTGCTCCTGTTCAGGAACATCCACCCCAAGAAGCTTTTGCTCAACCTTTCCAGCCAGGCGTTCGGCAAGGATCGGATCCTTGATGCCACTGCCTTTGAGCGCCTTGAAAATAGCGTTGCCAATCCGTTTGGTGGACCATGTTTCAATACAACCATCACGTTTGAGAATTTTGCTAGGCATAAGACACTTTCCTGCAAGCAACAAACACGGAAAGCTCCCGACGCGTAAAACAGCGTTCGCGGCTGCATTGCTTGCACAATTGCCGATGTAGATTCCACGGCAGAACCGTAAAAAATCCGACAAGGTTTAACTTGGTATCAAAATTCAAGCCCGTGTCCGGTTTCCGCGAACCGAAAACGGCAAGAAATGCTTCAGGTAGGTCTTCTGGCTTTCCCCATCCGATTCGACTTCCCGCATAATTGCAGTGTGTAATGAATCGGACCGTACGCGAGGATTACAGCGGCGGGACCGCTCCGGATTCGCACCGGATTCCCTGTTATGGCCCATGCCACCTGAAGGGCATCGTGATGTGTAAATTCCTATCCGATGGTCGACGTTATCGCAACCATGTTTCACAGTGCATGACGAAATCTTCGCTAAAATATCATTAAAACAATATGATACAATGTTAAATCGGAGACAGGCAGAGCCGCAGTTTATTACTACCCTTGAAAATTGGCCGACCTTCTAAATATTCTCTCTCCTTAAGACCCAAATCAGCCAGAGCAACAAAAAACCGGTGCTATAAACATCCGTGCGATGCGAACCATGAACGCTGTCACCACAGTTTTTGTTTGCAGTTCCATCCTCCACGATCAACCCTGCAACCTGCTGCATCGCCCTGTAAACGTAGTGATGCCTGCCCTAATTGCGAGCAATGCCGGTGCTTACATCAAACCCCGACCTGTTGCACGTACATAACCGTACCTGACAAATGGAAAACATCATGGCTGGGCAAAACGAAAGGCAACAAAAAAAGGGTTACTTCATTTCTGAAGTAACCCTTTGCATTCTTTGGTGGGCCGTGCAGGGCTCGAACCTGCGACTCTCTGCTTAAAAGGCAGATACTCTACCACCTGAGTTAACGGCCCTGAACGGGAAACACGTTCTTTATCCCTCAATTTGCAGACTTGTCAAGAACCTTTTTGTAGTTTTCTGCACTAATACAAATTATTGCTTCCACCCAACTCTAATTCCAGGGTTTTTTCTGCATCATTTCCGGGTGCAGGCGCAGGTGAAGGCGTGGCCGAGGGGTCATCACAATCCACCAGCCCGTCACCAAGCTGCGTACAACCGCTGAATTCTTCCTGAGATGAGAAAAGCCCCCCGCTGTCGCTTTTTCCCGCACTGGAGCCAAACCCTTTTGGCACACCAAAGGTAAGTATCACGGGAATGCGCGGCGCGCCCATCCGCGCCAATGCGATTTTGTTGCGCATCAGGCGGACACGCAGGGAAAAACGCTCCCAGGCGCCGGCGTCAGGCGCAGCCAGAGGGTCCCGGCTGGCAGCAAAGGTCCGTGCAAATGGAGCGCCGGTGGCAAGCTCATGCTCAAGCGTGCGTATACGCAGGACATCCTCTTCATTTTCAGCCACAGGGAAAAAGGCTAGGTTGCGTTCACCATTTGCCAGCAGACCGCGCAAGGCCTCGCCACAGGCCGGGCAACTGGGAGAGAAGAATACCCGCACAGGCGAATTATAACTGCCCCTTATGGCCCAGGGGCCGGCAAGCTCCTGTCCGGCGGCAAAAAGGTTCGGAGAAAACAGCCCCAACCAGAGTCCGCCCACTATCAGAACAGGAAGCCACCTGGCGTTGATTATCCAGCTCAAGGTCAACAGGAGCGACAGGAAAAAAGCCGCAACGATGAGGCAGTTGACACACGGCAGGCTGAGCGCCATCCACCCGAGAAAAAAACAGTCTACGGCCACAACAACAAGCGCCCCCAGCCAGGCAAGCCGCAGGGCCCCCACCAGGCACAGCGCGCCAATAACAATAAAAACACCGGCGCCGTACCACCACAACGAAACGCCGAACACGTTCACATCCGTATAAAGCGAGCACCCCTGCGTGAGACACAGGCTTTCTGCCTGCCCCAGTCCGGCAGCGATGCAAAAGAGCAGTCCGGCAAGCGCCAATCCGGCGGGGTACAGCCGGCTTGCCATGCCGGATTTTGGATCTCCGCTCATTTTTCACACCTCGTTCGTCTTATGGTTTCTGCTGCTTGCACCGCCCATAGCACGGTACAGCACAGGGGGCAAAACGCGCCGGGCAATTGCGCCCGCCCCGGTACGATTTTTTTTCGTCTTCATGAGTTCAAAACCATTGCCCAGGCCGCCTGACGCAGCCTGCAGTCCAAGGGCTGGTACTACACAGTCCCTAGTCTGTACAGTATGTAAGCACGGATTTCATCCCGCCGCCCCCGGGAAATTCCAAAAGCTTTTCATCCTCCATTAATGCGGTACTGGACAGGCCGCTAGCTTTTGCCTAAATTTTATTCTTTTAAGAAATAATTGCGCCGTGCGCGCATTACCATGCTGAGGATGCGGAACATGCGAGTGTTAATTACCGGGGGCGCCGGGTTCATTGGCTCCCACCTGGTGGACGCCCTGCTTGCCAAGGGGCACGAAGTTGACGTTATCGACGACCTTTCCACCGGGCAGCTTGCCAACATAGAGCATCATCGCTCGAACCCCAACTTCCATTTTACCCGCGCCTCCATAATGGATGAACTGGTCATGGACCGCTTGGCCTCCCGGGCAAAGGTCATCTATCACCTGGCGGCGGCCGTTGGCGTGGACCTCATCGTCAAGCATCCTGCTCGCACCATTGAGACCAATGTGCGCGGCAGTGAAGCCGTGTTCCGCTGTGCCCACCGCTATTACTGCAAAGTGCTCTTGGCCAGTACCTCGGAAGTATACGGCAAAGGCGCCAAGGCTCCCTTCCATGAAGACGACGACGTGGTTTTGGGCGCAACCAGCAAAAGCCGCTGGGCCTACGCCATTTCCAAAATGCTGGACGAGAGTCTCGGCCTTGCCCACCATCAGGAATTCGACCTCAACGTCACCATCATGCGCCTGTTCAATACGGTGGGACCGCGGCAGACCGGCCAATACGGCATGGTCATCCCCCGCTTCATGGCCCAGGCCCTGCGCGGGGAGCCCATCACCATCTTTGGCGACGGCAGCCAAAGCCGCTGCTTTTGCGACGTGCAGGATGTCATCCGCGCCATGCAATTGCTTTCGGAAAGTGAAGACGCCGTAGGGAAAGTCTTCAATGTCGGAGGCGGCAATGAAATCACCATAGAAGACCTTGCCCGCAAAGTTCGCGAAGTTGCAGAAAGCACCTCTGAGATTGTAAAAATACCCTATGCCGAGGCGTACGCGCCCGGCTTTGAAGACATGATGCGCCGACAACCCGATATTTCGCGCATCGAAAGCATCCTGGGATGGCGCCCTCAAACGTCCCTCGCACAGACCCTCGAACGCGTAAAAGAATACATGTTAGAAACAGGGCGCTATTGACGCCCTAGTAAGGAAACACCATGCTGAACAAACCACGCTTGCTTGCCCCAGGCCCAACCCCCCTGCCGGAAGAAGTCCGCCTGGCCATGGCCAGGGATATGGTCCACCACCGCAAGCCCCCTTTCAAAAAATTGCTGCAAGGCGTGCAGGAAAAACTGCAACTGCTTTTCGGCACCCAGAATACCGTCATGCCACTGTCCTGCTCGGGCTCTGGCGTCATGGACGCAGCCATAGCCAACTGCTTCAATCCAGGAGAGAAAGTCCTGGTGGTGGAAGCCGGAAAATTCGGGGAACGCTGGGGGGAGATCGCCGCCAACCACCGCCTGAATATTGTCTTCATCCGCAAGGAATGGGGGCGCAGTGTCACTGCCGCAGAAGTGAAAGAGGCCATGGACGCCAATCCGGACGCAGCCGGCCTGCTGGTGCAGGCATCAGAGACCTCCACCGGCGTGCTGCACCCCATAAAGGAGCTTGGCAAGCTCACCAAAGACCGGGACATGCTGCTTGTGGCCGACGGCATCTCCGCGGTTGGCATCTCCCCCTGCCCCATGGACGCCTGGGGCATCGACGTGCTGCTTACAGGATCGCAAAAGGGGCTGATGACGCCCCCTGGCCTGGCGTTCATCGCTCTGAGCGACAAGGCCTGGGCCAAAAGCGAAAAGGTTACCGACAAACCTTTTTATTTCAACCTGGCAGGAGAGCGTGAAAAGGCCCAGGGCAACCAGACCCTGTTCACATCACCCGTGAGTCTGCTGGTCGGGCTCGAAGCCTGCTTTGAGCTTGTTTTCCCTGCAGAAATGACTGGAGTGGCCGCGCTGGACGCCATCTACCGCAAGCAATGGGCCATGACCATGCTGGCGCGTGAGTCCGTGACCGCCATGGGTCTGGAGCTGCTCGCCAAGGACGGCTTCACCCTCGGCCTGACATCGGTAAAGCTGCCTGAAGGGTGTGACGGCAACGCCGTGCTGCAAACAGCAAACGAACGCTACGGCATAATTTTCGCCGGCGGACAGGGGCACCTCAAAGGGCGTATTGTGCGCATTGGCCACATGGGCTACGTAGACTGGGCTGATGTTGTGGCCGGACTCCACGCTCTTGCCGCCAGCATCCGCCACTGTGGGGGGCATGTTTCCGGCCGCAATGCGCTAGAAACAGGCCTCATGGCTTACGAACGAGCCCTTGAGGCATGGCCGGCTAATCTGCCGGATACGTTGACACTGTAGTATCTTTTCTTTTTTTTGAACGCTAAATGTTGCGCACAGGCAAGCAATGGGAGCGAGCATGAGCGAAAGCAACGATCAGAACAAGGCAACGAACGAAACCACGCAAGGTTGCGGCTGTTGCGGGCAGGAAAAGGACAGCGCAAAAGAGGAAGCAAAACAAGCCTATCAGGAAGCAGGCAAGGCGTATGAGCACCTCTTTCCCAAGGTTACTTTCTCCACATTCATCCTTTCGCTGAGTTCATCGGCCATGGTGCATCTGGGCGAGGTTCCTGAACCGGAAACAGGGCAGACGTCTCAAAATCTCCCCCTGGCCAAGCACACCATAGACATCCTGGCCATGCTCAAGGAAAAGACCTGCAAATGCCTGGACCCGGAAGAAGCCAAGATGCTGGACGGGCTGTTGTATGAGTTGCGCATGACCTACGTGGTGAAATCAAAATAATTGACGCAGCAAGGCTGATATATTGCATATAAAAAGGGGGCGCATTCTGCAGCATGGCAGAGTCCTCCCCCTTTGGTGGCGAGCGGAGCAACCGCGGGGGCAGACCCTGTAAGAACTGTTCGCCACGACACCTTAGCGAACTATTTTCCTGCAGCAGGAGCGTGCCATGAGCACAGCCGCAAAGAGTATCAACATAGGCCTGGTGGGCATCACTGGCTATACAGGCATGGAACTGACCAGATTGCTGGCCGCACACCCTGTTTTCAAGCTGGTGCGGGCAACCTCCCGCGCTTCTGCCGGGCAACCGTTGCAGAGCGTGTATCCGTTTCTGCAAGACTCAGAAATGGGCGCGCTGACTATCACGCCCCCGGATGCCGATGACCTGGCAGCCGCCTGCGAAGTGGTTTTTCTAGCAGTGCCTCACGGCGCCGCCATGGACCTGGCCGGTGAATTGCGGCGCAAGGATGTAAAGGTCGTTGACCTTTCCGCAGACTTTCGACTGCGCGACCCGGAAACTTACGCGACCTGGTACAAGCAGGAGCACCGCGAAGTACCGTTGCTGGAGGAAGCTGTTTTCGGGCTGCCCGAGCTGTACGCCGAGCAGGTCAAAAAGACGTCCCTGGTCGCCAACCCCGGCTGCTACCCCACTGCTGCCATTCTGGGACTGATGCCCGCCCTGCAAGAAGGGCTGATCGATCCTGACAGCATCGTCGTTGACGCCAAATCCGGCGCCACAGGCGCAGGGCGCAAGGCAGCCGTGCCCAGCCTTTTTTGTGAAGTTGCAGACTCCTTCCGCGCATACAACCTGGGCAAGCATCGCCACACCCCTGAAATCGAGCAGGAACTTTCTGCCATTGCAGACCGCCCGCTGCAGATCAGCTTTTCCACACACCTGCTGCCGATCAACCGTGGCATTCTGGAGACCATTTACTGCTCGCTGCTGGCGGAGGCCTCCATCGAAGATATCCAGCGTATTTACGAAAAGGCTTACGCTCCCCACCCCTGGGTGCGGGTACTCCCCCAGGGGCAGCTCCCGGAAACCAGATACGTACGGGGCACCATGTATTGCGACATCGGGCTTGTCCTGGATTCCCGCGTGGGCAGACTCATCATCGTTTCCGCCATTGACAATCTGTGCCGTGGAGCTTCCGGCCAGGCGCTGGCCAACGCCAATCTGATGTGCGGGCTGGACCTTGCCACCGGTTTTGTAAACGCTCCGCTCATGCCCTGAGGAAGCCATACATGCCCTGCTTCTCCAACCTTTGGCTGGCCCCCCTGGCGCCTCTGCTTTCCATGCAGGGGCGGGCCGTTCGACGGGATATGCCAAGATTGCCCGTTGCTGCCGGTCCCAGCCATGGGGTTATTCCAGGCAAGGATCCCGTCATCAAGGTGGCTGCCGTGGGTGAATCGCCCATTGCCGGCGTTGGCGTGGAACGTATGGATAAAAGCCTCGTGGCTCAGCTTGCAGCCGGAATCAGCAAACGCACGGGGCAGGCCGTTTCCTGGCGGGCCTATGGCCTGAATGGCGCCACAGTGGAGGACAACGACGCCCTGGTGCAGTGTATTGATGACGTCAAGGATGAACTGCGGGACATTCATCTGCTGATTATCTGCATGGGCGTTAGCGACACGCTTTCTCTGACGTCCTGCAGGAGATTCTCGCGCAAGATTGATTGTCTTATTCTCAGGCTGCGTATGCGCCTCTGGCCCATGCCGGTGCTTTTGACCGGCGTGCCACAGCCGGAGCGCTTCCTCGTCCGCCTGCCCAACCCGTTACGCTGGGTGCTATCCAAACGCGCCCGCCGCCTGGATGCTGCCCTGGCCCGGATGGCGGAGCAGAGCTTTCAGATCAAACACTGCCCCAGCACCTTGCCGGCGGATACAACCACAAACCCCGAGTATACCAAAGCCTTTGCCTCTGATGGTTTTCACCCGGGTCCTGAAGGCTATCGCCTTTGGGCCGAATATTTGCTGCCATTCGCCATTGAGATGCTGGAACTTTCCAAGAATCGCGCAGGCGACTGCTGTAGGAAATCCGCCCTGGACGCATAGACAGCAAATCACCGCGGCAAACAGCAGCACATCCCACCACAACAAATATAGACAGAAGTACAGGCCGGATTCCGCCTGCCAGGAAGATGTCTTACACACCCAGCGCCAACACGGCGTTGCTGCCCCCAAAGGCAAGCGAAAAGGACAACGCGGCGCGCCCTTGCACTGGTTGCTCCTGCAGGCAGGGGACGGCGGGCACGTCGGGATCCGGCGTCTTACAACCAAAACTGGCGGGGATGCGCCCCTTTTGCAGGCACGCCAATGTCAAGGCGGCTTCTATGGCGCCGGCGGCGCCAAGAGTGTGCCCCGTTCGTCCTTTGCTGGAAAAAAAGGGAATGCCTGGCAGACAATCCGCCAGCACCTTGCCCTCCACGCGATCGTTATCCTTTGTGCCTGTCCCATGGGCATTCACAAAGGCGATATCCCTCTTTTCCACCCCGGCGAAACCAAGAGCCTCGTCCAGTGCGGCCCGCAGGCCACGTCCTTCAGGATGCGGCGCAGTAAGGTGATGCGCATCGCAACGCGCCCCGTATCCCAGAACCTGCCCCAGTCCTGTGGCGCCGCGCTGCAAAGCGCTTTCTTCCCGCTCCAGCACCAGCATGGCAGCGCCCTCTCCCAGATTCAGCCCGGCGCGCGCAGCATCAAAAGGGCGGCAAGGCTCCTGGGAGTGGATCATCAAAGAGGCAAAGCCATTCAATGTGACACGGCACAATTCGTCAGTCCCGCCGGCCAAGGCGACATCGCAAAGTCCGCCCCGGACCCAGCCGGCGGCAATGCCAATGGCGTCAGCCCCTGACGAGCAGGCGTTGCACACCGTCTGCACCAGCGTTACTTCCACGCGGCTGCATTTCCGGCGCAACGCATTGGCCACCACCTCGGCCGGGTTGCTCGCCAGATAGCGTTGGATGGCGCCCATGTCAGGGGCGCTTCCCTGAGGATCACGGTAAGACCTGTAAAATGCTTCATTATTCATGGCGCTGCCCACCGTTGTTCCCACACAAACGCCCACACGCAAACGGGGGGCGTCTTCAGCCAGATGCGCCACGCCTGCCTGGTCAATGGCAGCGGCAGCGGCAGCCCAGGCAAGCCGGGCCGTAAGCAGCGTGTTTTCATCCAGGGGCAGCGCCTGCACCACCTGCGCTGGCAGCTCAAACACGGGGTATATCCGCTGGTGCCCAGTGGTGAAACGCGAGGGGATGTCGGGCGCACTGCCCTCTTTGGCAAAAAGAGCGTCTATGCAGGCCGCCATATCCGCACCCAAGGCGGAAATGCAGCCCATACCCGTAACAAGGGCGCTCATTACCCTTTGCGCTCCGTTATGAAGGCCGCCAGCGAGTCAATGCTCTGCAAGGCTTTTTGCCCTTCTTCCATGTCCTTGATTTCCACGCCGAAATGCTTCTGCACCAGCACCACCACTTCCACAGCGTCCAGAGAATCCAGACCCAGCCCTTCGTCGTCTGCGTCCGGATCGCCAAACAAAGGAGCGTCGTTGGGAATGGCAGTTGGGTCAATATCTTCGAGCTGCAACTCGCGCACGAGCAGCTCTTTCAATTCATCATGCAAACTCATGTATTCACTCCTGATCTTCGTTTCGCCACATATTATGAAAGTTGTAAAACTGGTACGGATAGCGGTGGCAATAGGATTCCAGCGCAGCGGCAAAGCGCATCACATAGGGGCGGCACCCTTCTGCACCTCTGCCAAGCCGGCGGGGTACGCGGATGATCTCCGGCACCTCCAGTTCGTACCCTCCGGCCGCCGTCCTGTGAGAAAAAAACACGGCCACGGGCGCGCCTGTTGCCGCTGCCACGCGATAGGCGCTCACAGGAAAACTGGCCTGCTCCCCCAAAAAGGGCACGGACAGCACGTTGCGCTCGCTGCCCTGGACTCTGTCGCCCATGACGCACAGCACTTCTCCACGCCCCAGCGCGGCATGCATCTCCACCGCGCCGCCAAGATACCCTGAAGGATCAATCACCTTGAAGGGCGTCTCCATGCCCCTGTGCTCAAACCAGTGGCGGTCCACGTCGCCCGCGTCACGCTGCATCAACATGTTCACGGGCGTTTCCAGAAAATCCATGGCTGCCATGGCCGCCTGCCATCCGCCAACATGGGCGCCCATCAGAATGCAGCCCTTGCCTTCGGCCAGCAGGTCCAGCAATGCATCGCGCCCTGTGGTGAAGCTCGCGCCCAGTTCGTCAGGGCCTAAAATACCGACGGCGGCGCGGTCCACAAGTGCTTTGCCGAATTGCACACTCAGCTTGTAGCTATGGTGCAGCAACGCGGCTCCCCGCGCTTCCGGAAACCGTCTGCGCAGATAAAAAAGCGTCCTGTCCCGCAGTGCAGGACGAAACAGCGTGTACCACAGGACCACCAGCCGCAGGAAGCCATAAGCCCAGGGCCTCCCGCCCAGGCGAATCAGCCTGTAAAAAAACGCGTGTTGGAAACGGCTCGCCACACTGCGGCTGTTCCACCCCCGTGGCCTTCCTTGCTGCGTCTCAGCCATTTTTGCGCACCACCTTGTTGCCCTTCTTTACGCCGTGCGCCAGAACGTAGAGCACGCCGCCAGTCAACAGGGCAAACACCGGCCCCAGGACCACGCCCCCGAGCAGCCATTCCAGCAATCGTTGCGGCGCCTGATACCCCAGGGTTTCTATGGAAATTTCTGTCAGAAAGCTGCCATGCCGTAAAAAGTGCCCGGCCTCGATGCACAAGGCCGGCATGATAGGCGGCATGCAGAGCTGATTTACGCCAAGCGCGATAAACCTGTTGCGCCCCAGATATCCTGAGGCAGTGATGACGGTGATGGTTTGCAGCCCTGGCAAAGGCAGACACCCGATGAGCATGCCCAGCCCGCCGGAAAGCGCCACCTCTTTCGGGGGCACCCCGGTCCGCACCAGGTCCCGCACGGAATCCAAAGGATGAATGGGGCGGAATCCAGCACTGACGCATTCCCCCGCTGCGTCCTCTGGAACTAGCCGCTGGTGGGGCCAGGGCAGTACAGAACGGAATGTCAGCCGCGTATTCAGCCAGGAAATACGTGCATTATCCTGAAAAGCCTTGAAATGTGACACCCGCGACGCCTTTTCCGGATAGTGCACGCGTATGGGAATATCCACCAGCTCCAGCCCGGCCCAGGCCGCGCGCACCAGCACCTCCACTTCAAAGGCGTAGCGGTCTTCATTGAAGTCCAGGTCCAGCAGCGCAGCCAAAGGGTAGGCGCGGAACCCGCTCTGGCTGTCCCCCAGCTTGCGCCCCGTATGTACGCGCAACCAGAAATTGGAAAAACTGCGGCCAAAGCGCGAAGCGCCCGGCACATGCAAGGTGTCGAAATCTCGCTCACCCACAAACAAGGCAAAGGGGCGCTCTGCAACTGCTGCAAAAAATTTCGCTAAATCCTCGGGATCATGCTGCCCGTCCGCGTCCAGCGTCACCAGGTGGCTGCACCCTAGCTCCCTGGCCTTGCCCGCCGCCGTCCTGATCGCGGCTCCTTTGCCCAGGTTTTTCTCGTGCCGCAAAAACACCGCATCCTGACCGGCCATGGCCTTTTCCGGCGCGTCCGTGCTGCCGTCGTCCACCACAATGGGCAGCGAAAAAAGCTCCAGGTTCGCAAAGCGCCCTGCTTCCTTGCGCAGCATGTCCCGCGCCCCGGCTACCACCTGGGGCAGGGTCGCCGCATGGTTGTACACCGGCACGGCCACGGCAAGCCGCAGTCCCTGGAAGCAATCATTCATAGCGTTCCCCCTGGCGAGCAAACCGCAAAAACTGCCCCAGGTTTGCAAGAAAGCGCCGCCAGCTGTCCGGGGAGCGCCAGATCATGGATGTCTTGTCCCACATGGCTCGGGGGCTGGTGTAAAACGCCTTGTAAAATGCCGTGAATTCCTGTTCCAGGGTGGCTTTGTCCAGGCCATGGGGCACGAACAGAAAGTGCATGCAGTCCATGCGCTCCCAGTCTTCTTCAAATGTTCCGTATTCCCGGATGTTTTCATAGACTGGCGAGCCCGGAAACGGCGTGAATTTGGCCATGTTCAGATCGTCCAGCGGCAAGGACAACGCAAAATCCCGGGTATGGCGTATGCTCTCCAGAGTCTCCCCCGGCAGGCCCATCATCAAGAGCCCCTTGGCCCGCAGCCCGGCCTTCTTGATCTCGCGCACCGTGCCGGCCACATGCTCCACCCGCATGGTGCGGTTCAACCCGTCCAGCACGTCCTGCGCCGCGCTTTCTATCCCCAGACTGACCATCCACCCGCCTGCGCGCTTGAGCAGCCGCAGCAGGTCAGGATCAACATGATCCGCACGGACAGCACAGTTAAAGGTCATGCCCAAGGGCTTTTCAAGCAGCATTTCACAGAACTCCACCACCCGCTTTTTGCGAAAGGTGAACTGGTCATCATAAATATTTACGTGGCGCACGCCAAAGTCCTGCCGCAGATGGCGCAAATGCTCGTATAAATACGCGGCCGAATTGAAACGGTACGTCCGCCGGAACACGGAACGATCGCAATAGCCGCACGCATAGGGGCACCCTCTGCTGGAAGTGCAGGTTGCGCCAGGCGCTCTGGGGTAATTGAAGAGCGGCAATGTGTAGGCCTGGGGGAAACCGGCCATTTTGCCATAGGCGGGGAAAGGCAGCGTATCCAGCTCCAGCAGATCCTTGCGCGCTGCGTTCTCGCACACCTGCCCCGCCTCGTCGCGGTACACCAGCCCGGGAATCTCCTTCCAGGCAGTGGGGCCGTCGGCTCCCGCCGCCAACAGTTCCTCCAGGGTCTTTTCCCCCTCTCCCGCCACCACAAAATCCAGCTCGGGATGCTCCTCAAGACAGCGTTTTGTTTGGGACGACGCATGCACCCCGCCCATGACGGTGCGCACACCAGGCAAAGCCTGACGCAACACGCCCGCCAGACGCACACCATCCAGGAACGTGGCCGT
Source organism: Desulfovibrio biadhensis (assembly GCF_055388615.1). Lineage (NCBI taxonomy): Bacteria > Pseudomonadati > Thermodesulfobacteriota > Desulfovibrionia > Desulfovibrionales > Desulfovibrionaceae > Desulfovibrio > Desulfovibrio biadhensis. The sequence continues at coordinate 1,727,836 of NZ_AP042477.1, read as the reverse complement.
GGTGCAACTGAACCCAACCCAGGCGGGCCGCATGTCTGCGGCGGCATCCAGCAGTTCCTTGTCATCGGGCGCGGCATAACAGTCCACGATACGCGTGGCGTACCCGGCCCGGTCCAACCAGGCGGCAATGGATGCCAATCCCAAAGGGGGCATGATGTTTGCCAGCCTGGAAATGGCGGACGCCCCACCCCGCGCCCCGGAAGGATGCACCAGCAGAATGCTCTTTTCGTCCAAACGACTCATAAAGAACCTTTTGTCTGTCGCCCGAGGGGTACCCCCCGTAAAAAGGGTTGTCCCTGCGGACGCCCCTTTCAAAAGTCATCGTTGCGCCTGAAAAGCTGTTTCTTATTTCCTTGCCTTTCCCCGTGGAGCGCGGGATTCCAGCAACTTGTTCCATAGCAGCCCCTTGTGGCCGAAGCGGCGCATCACATCCATGCGCAGTTGCGCCTCTCCCGGCGGAAACAGACGCAGCCGGTTGCCTTGAAACGCCTCCATCAGGCGTTTGTTCAAGGCTTCACGGTCCACATGGGGCGAAAAATAATACACGGGGCGCAGCAGGTCATCCCCAGGCGCCAGCACCCCTTCTTCCAGGGCATGCTGCAGCAGGGCAGTGCCCGGCAAAATGCGAATACCGGAGAAAGCGAAAACCACGCTCTTTTCCAGCCGCGTCAGGTTTCGTACGCTCTCTTCAATGGTCTCCGGCGTCTCGCCAGGGCCGGCAAACATCACAAAATGCGCGGCAGGCAGGCCTGCTTGGCGGGCCGCCGCATCCGAGCGCACAATCTCGTCAAAATCAAATCCCTTGTTCAATCCCGCCAGGGTTGCGCCGGCGCACGCATCGCTGCCCAGCTCCAGGGCCATGCACCCGCTTCTGCGCATCAAGTCCAGGTCATCCTTTCGCAAATCCTTGGGCCGAAAAAAGGCGCTCCATTTCATGGTGGAGCCGGCACGGACCAGGGCCTCGGCAACCTCCAGCCAGTGCCCTGCAGGGTCATTGAACACGGAATCCGTAAAAAACAGCTCGCGCACGCCGTGCTCCTTGTGCAACCAGAGCACGTCTTCCGCCACTTCTTCCGCCGGCTTCGGGGTAAAGCGCCGTCCCTCCAGGGCAGGATAGGTGCAATAGCTGCAATTGAAGCAGCACCCGCGCTTTGTCTGCAGATTGGCCAGGCCGCTTTCACCAATGTAGTAATCCAGAATACCCCCATCGTATGCAGGACGGGGGGCGGCGCAGCAGCTTGCCGCGCCGGCCAACTCGTGGGCCGTATACACACCGGGGCGAGCTTCGCCTTTGTTCAGTTTTTCGAGCAAGGCAGGCATGGCGGCTTCGCCCGCTCCGGAAATACCGTAATCTGCGCCAAGAAAGGCCAGAATGGCCTCGGGCATGATGGAGAAGGCAGGCCCGCCCAGCACAACAGGAGCGTTTGTGGCTTGGCGCACCGCTTCTGCAAGGCTTTTGGCGCGCCCCAGATACCAGTGCTCCTCACCGGCAAAGGAATCCACATTGTCGATGTTGCGCAGGGACATGCCAACAACATCGGGGGCGAAATCCCTGATGGCCTGGTGCAAGGCGGCTTCCCCCCCTTGCGAGGCCATGAGGTCGTACTGCCGTACTGTGTGTCCCGCGGCAACGAGCCCGGCCGCCACCACGCTCATGCCCAGGGGGTAAACCGGGTACGGCTCGGTGGCAGTATTGCACGCCAGCAAAAAGACCCGGCTCACGACTCCTCTCGCGGGGCCTTGAAACTGCGTGGGGTGCGCGGGTTGTATCGGCGGTAGGTGCCGTCGGCCATCTCGCGCTGCACAACTTTTCGGAACAGTTCGCCCATTTTGATCTTCTCGCCCCCTCCGGCATAAAAGGTGTCCCAGGCGTAGTGATAGAGTTCCTCGAGCTTGTGCGGCGTCATGTGCCGTGGCTGGAACACAACCTGGTCACAGGTGTAGTCAGCCCAGTTGTTGCTGAAAATGCGGCCTTCGGATTCAAGCTTGGCGCGCACGGGGGAGTGAGGAAACGGCGTAAGGATGGTGAACTCGGCGATGTCCAGTTCGTTCTCCATCAAAAAATCAACCAGACGCTTCACATCATCTTCGGTCTGGTCGTCCGTACCCAGCAGAATGGTGCCTTCAATGGCGATGCCATGATCCTTGAGCTGGCGGATGCGCTTCCTGATGACGTCCGAGGTATCAAAAATGGCCTGGTACACGTACCAGCACCCCGCCTTGGCAGCCAGCTCCAGAATCTCGTCGTCATACATCACAGGGTGCGAGACCCATTTCTTTTTCAGCGGGATCATTGCCGTGAACAGTTCCTTGAGCCACTCGCGGTCCTGGGAAAGGGAATTATCCACCACAAAAAGCCGGTTGTTGGGGATGCCTTCCATTTCCTGAATGACAGTCTCCACTGGACGGGGGCGGTGCACCTTGCCCCCCAAGTACCCGACACAGCAGGGGAAGCAATTGAACCGGCAACCGCGGGAGGCATGCACCAGATCCACCATCTGCACGCCGCGATAATTGTACAAGGAGCGGTCCAGTATGTCGCGCCGGGCTGCCCCCACAAGGCTTATGTCCGGTGGCGTGCGCCAGTAATCGTATACCTTGCGCAACTTGCCGTCCTGAAAATCCTGGAGGACCTGCCCAAAACGTCCTTCAGCCTCGCCGAGAAAAACCGCGTCGGCATGTTCGGCCACCTCTGCCGCATGAAGCTGGGTGGCAATGCCACCGAACACCACCTTTTTACCCCGGGCGCGCAATTCGTCCGCAAGTTCAAAGGCCCTGGGCAGCTGGCTGGTGAGCATCACGCTCATGGCCACCAGATCGCAAGGCGCGTCCAGGTCTACCGGAACGCGGTTGTCATCGGTAAAAAAGACATCCACGCTTTCCGGTACTGTGGCGGCAAAAACCACCGGACCGTGCGGGGGCAGATGGAATTCCGTCTGACGCAACAACTTGCGCCATTTTGGGTAGATGATGTGCAGACGCATGGTGACCTGTGGCTTCAGGCGCGCCGACCAAAGGGCAGGCGCGAAAGCAAGGTTTGGATATCGCCGACGGGGGCGTTTTCGTAAAGGATAGCGCCTTCCCCTCCAGAAGGCGCAGCACAGCTTCCATAGCCGAGGGCAGAGTACCCCGGGGGCAGTCGCTTTTCAAGAACCAGAACCAATGCGCCACGCGGCGCATGGCCGCAAGCGCCCTCAAGACCAACTGCGGCTTCGGGAGCGCCCAGCTCGGCAATGCCGGCCAGCATCAGGGAGGCTTCTCCCCAATCTATCATATCCAGGGCAGTGGCCAGCGCAGCAAGTCCCTGCCCGTGCGCCACACCAGGAGGCTCCTGCAAGGCCATGGCGGGGCCCGTCAAGCCAAAGCGCAAGGCCGCTTCGCCCAGAGCTATGCTGGGCAAGGTGTAGGCGAACAGATGCGGACTCGCCATCTCGCCATGGGGGGGCACTGTGCCCCAGTAGGCAACATCCGTGGCCAAACAACCGTAGCCCGTGGACATCACCGCCCCAGCAGGGGTAGGCGTGGAGCGCGCAGCTTTGCCGTACAAGCCTGCATCTCGCAGAGCCATGGCGCAAGCCGCCAGCCACACGCGACACAGGGCGTCCATGCGGCCAAAGCTCTTATCCGGGGCGTCCAGCACATCCACACGCCGCAGTTCCGGCAGCGGTCCATCCCCAAACGGCAAGGCACGGGGAACACCCTGCCCTGTGCCGCCCATATCCTGGGGCGCGCACCAGCCGATACCTGTAATCTGCACCGTACAGTCACTCATGAAGCACCCCCCGGCAGGGTAAACGCCAGCACGGCATTGGCGCCGCCAAATCCTGCATTGCAGCTCACCAGAGCCGGTGCCTGCAATGTCTGGCACGCAGCGGCAGCCTTGCCCTGGCAACGCGGTTCCGGCGCCGTCAATCCAACAGTGGGGGGGATACGCAACTCGCGCAGGGCTTGCAGACAAAACGCCGCCTCCATGGCCCCGGAAGCTGCCATGGAGTGCCCCAACGCGCCTTTTGCCGTGAAAAACGGGGGAATGTCGGCAAATACATGTTCAAAAGCTGTGAGTTCCATGGCGTCGTTGTACACAGTGCCCGTACCATGGGCGCAAATGCCTGCGGTGGCGTACTGCTTGCCGCTGCGTTCCAGCGCAGCATGAAGGGCTGCGCGCAGACCTCTGGCGTCCTTTGCAGGGGCGGTGATATGGCGGGCGTCCGAGGCCAGCCCCCAACCACACAGCGCACCCATGGGGGCATACCCATGTTTACGGGCGAATTCAGGCGCCATCAGCAGCAAAGCGGCCGCGCCTTCTCCCAGGTTAAGCCCGTCCCGCGCTACATCAAACGGCTTGCAGGGGTGTTCCGACACGGCGCGCAGGGCCGCAAACCCCGTCTGGGTGAAGGGTGAAATAATATCCGCCGCCAGCACCAGCGCAACATCACAGCGTTTTTTTGCTATGGCCTGGGCGGCGCGGATAATGGCCACAGCGCCTGATGCGCAGGCAGCGGCGACGTTTTCGCCCCCTGCCGGCGTGCAATGCAATCGCTCCTTCGCCCAGTCCCGGATTCCTGCCGGCAATACATCCTTCCATGCCGCCACGGGATATTCTTGGCCAAAATTACGCTCAAGTACGTCGATGCCGGCTTTTGCGCTGGAAACATACAGAAAAAGACGCCCCTTGTTTACGGGCCAGCCCTTCATCCTGGTCGCCAGCTTGTCCAGCAGAGAAAGCAGCAGCGAACGCCCTGCCGTCATATTCGATTTGGCTTCCAACCCCGGCACAAGGGCGGCGTATCCCGGCGTTCCGGCGGCAAACCGTCCGCCAACATCAAGCGGACGCACTGCGCCCTCTCCGGCGCACAGCCTGCGCCATGTGGCGTCCAGGCTGTCGGCCAGCGGAGACACCACTTCAGCATGGGTTACCCACACCGGCGGAAACCAAGGCAAGACATCGGTGGAAAATCCCATCGTAAACCATGATCCGGGCGGGAACATCTTGAAAGACCTTCCCTCTCCGGACTCCCCCTTTCAGAACTTATTGATATTGTAATCTACTGAAATACTGACGATAAAAATTAATCTTTCACCAGCACCCCTTCGCGCCAGCGCTGCAAAAATTCCATATAGAACGGGGGGGCACCATCTGCAGCACCTCGTCCGCGTCCAGCATGAGCTGCACGGTGTAGCCCGTGGTGCACAGCCTTTCTGCTTCGTCGCGGATGGAGCAAGAATAGTTGATGCGCGCAGCTTCGGTAAAATGCAGGGCGCCCTCGATGCTGCAGACCTGGCCGAATCGCAACGGCCTGTGGTAGTCCAGATGCATTTTCTTGATGGGCGCAAGCACCCCGGCTGCATAAAGGTCCATGTAGCCGATGCCAAAGGTTTCGCAAACCGCCACCCGCGCATCTTCCAGGTAGCTGGGGTAGCGGCCGTGCCAGACAATGCCCAGGGGGTCCACTTCTTCGAAGCGCACACGGCGTTGCACCGTTTGCCGCAGCGGCGCAGGGTCACCCGGAGCTGTCGAAAAATAGGGCTTACGCATCAGCTATGGTCCTGCGTTTCGTGGCATCGCAGTATGATTGAAGCCGCTCGCCCCTGGCTTGTTTCAATATCCACTACATATCCTTTCTTGCCCGTGGTGATTTGCACCTGCAGCGCTCCGGGCCCTATGGGCAGCATGAACTTTGCGCGCTCCACGCCAGTTATTGCAGGAGGCGTAAGCCCCTGGCTTTCCAGCCAATGCGTAAGCGCCATGCGCGCCAGCATCACCTGGACAAAGGCAGGCAGGATGGGATTTTCGGGAAAATGTCCCTGAAACGCAGGAAAATCCGCAGCAAGTTCGAAGCGCTGCACCACCGCCCCTTCGCTGGATTCGTGAGGAGCGGCAAGCTGCTGTTGCAATGCTTCGTAAATGTTATTCACGTTCAGTTCCCCGCCTCTTCCGGCGCAAACGAAACCAACAAGGCATGAATCGTATAGCCGCCGCTGGCGTCGTGGTATGCCAAACGCCGTGGCCATGGCAAGCGCATGTTTCCTGCTGGTTGCCAGTCGGAAAAAGCAAGCTCCCACTCCGCATCCGGCGCAGACAGTCCTGTCAACCGTCCAGCATTTTCCGTATCCGGCGCTGCATAGATCCGTTGCAGCAAGGATTTTGCCCGCTTTGCCCCCACACCGGCTGTTTCGTATGCAAGCATATATTCGCCGGTGCGCGCATAACGGCCGGCAGTGTCCACATTTTCCGGCAGGGGCAGCAGCAGCATGCGTCTGAAAGTGCGCGCAATGTGGCGCACTACAGAAGGCGCCTTTTTCAAATCAGGCGCCACACTATGAGTGATGTGTCCGGAGGGGGTCACGTCCAGGTCGCAGATGGTCAACCCCATATCGCCCATGACGACGACGCGGGCGACATGGTTGCCACCGTCGCGGCGCACTATCGCGCTCAGGCGCAACTTGCGCGAGCCAATCTCCAGACGACCTTCCAGTCGCAGCATGGCAACACCTTCCATGCCCAGCCAGTCATTTGCAAGCAGCTCTCCGGCCTTTGCGGCATCAAAAGCCGCAGGCGCTTCCAGCCAGGGGTGGGTACGCACACTGGCGCAACCGACCACAAACAAGATGGCCAGGGCGCAAAGCGTGCGCGCTCCGAAATGTCTCGCGTCAGATGTCTTTGGCACGTCTTTTCCTCAACAATTCCTGTAGCGCGGGCACCACCAGCAATGATGCGGGCAAGGCGCCAGCCAGCCCGTATACAACCGCCACGCCCATGGAATGCAATGCAGGATGGCTGGCGGCGGCCAAAACGCCAAATCCGAGCAGGGTACTGAGTCCGGAGAGCAATACGGCCTGATCCGTGCTTTCCGCGTGGGTGCGCTCTCCGCGCATGGTCATGAATATGCCGTAATCCACGGCCAGTCCCATGCAAAGCACCGCGGCCAGCACACCGTAAATGTTCAAGCCGGTATTCATAAAGCCCGTCCCCCCTGCCAGGGCGGCCAGGGCGGAGGCAACAGGCACCGCAGCCAGCAGCATCTTGCGCGGACTGCGAAAAAGCAAAAGCAACAAAACGAGCACCGCGCCGGACGCCAGCAGCAGAAACCGCGTAAAGTCCCGCTGCAGGGACCGCTGCATCTGCTCCCGGAACCTGGTCTGCGAGACCAATCGCATGGGGCCTTCGCCGCTGGTCCAGGCTTGCGGCAATCGCCGCAGGAGAAGCGGATCATCCGGCAACAGCGTGAGCACCTGAAATCCGTCTTCCGATCCCTGCGTCAGCATGTCCAGCACAGCGCCGAGCCCCATTTCGCGTAGCGTACCCGCCGTCATGGAAGCGGGGGGCTCTTGCAAATATTCAAAGAAAGGGGCGAAGGCGTTTTCGCTGAAACCAAGGTCCTTAGCCCGGAGGAGCAAGACATCCCGCAACACTGGAAGTTGCTTCTCCCAAAAACTTTGCCACTCCGCCTGCCTGGCGTCCTGTGTCGCCTGGGAGGGCAAAAGGGGCGCCAAGGAAAGAACCGGCCCCAATGCAACGGGGGCTACGGCGGGAGCTTCCACCTGGGCAGATGGCGCTTCCGCAACCTGAGGCTGCATCAGCAACACAAGCTGCTGGTAGGCAGTTTCATTGGCCTGCAAGGCCTTTTGCAGGGTATCTCCCCTGGCGAACAACATGGCCTGGCCACGAACATCGCCCCACGTCTGCTTGAATTCCAACTCGGCAGACAAAAGACTCTCCGGCATCACTGCGAGCTTGCGCAGGTCTCCTTCAAGCACGAGATTACGCCCAAGAAATATGCACACAGCCATGCCCAGGAGCCAAAGGATAAAAATCCATCCGGCCTTCTTTTGCGCAAAGGACTGCCGTCTTTGTTGCCGCAGTTTGCACGCCGGCCCGCTCGGCAGGCCGTCCTGCCCATGGGTCATGCTGGGCTCCACCAATACGTCCAGCCCTTCCAGTAATTCGCAATCGGGCTCTGCATCATCATCGTCAACCGGATACAGAGGCTCTTTGGGGTGTTTTTCCCTGCCAAGGGGGAAATGGGGCAGCACAACAAGCGCCATCGCCACGGCGGCCAAAAGGCCGGCCAGGGAGAAAACGCTCAACTGGCGCACACCGGGAAGCTCGGAAAGAAGCATGATGGAAAAGGCCGCCGCCGTGGTCAAAAAGGAAAAGCCGACCGGCCTTGCAACACTGGAGATTATTTCACCCGGCAGCCCTTCTTCTCTCCGCATGGCCAGGAAAACGTGCAGGGCAAAATCAACGCAAATGCCCATGAGCACGCCCCCGAATCCCAGGGTTATGCCGGAAACGACATTCCAGGCAGCCCCCACCGCAGCAGCGCCCACCAGGTAGGCGACAGCCGGCACCATGAGCACGAAAAGCACGCGCCAACTGCGTACAGCCAGTCCGAAAAGCAGCCCGAGCCCGATGCAGGAGAGCGTAAGGATGCGTTTAAGATCGGCCTTTATGGCCGCCGCATTGGCCACTGTATAGCCGTGCGCGCCGATAATCGACGCGCTGCAGCCTTCGGGCAGGGTTGCATCTATCGCGTTGTCGATTTCCTTGAGCAGCTTCTCAGCCCCTCCAACATCCGTGAGGGGAATCTGCGTTTCCGCCAGCACCAGGGCATGGCGCCTGTCCTGACTAAGAAAACGCCCCATATAGAGTCGCATGCGCGGCAGCATGTTCACTGCCCTGAGCTTTGCCAGGGCGAACTCCCGCAGGCCAAGGGGATCTTTCTGCAGCAACCCTTCGAGTATGAAGCTTTGCGGACTCTGGAGCAGCAGCAGGTCCTGCTCCAAGGCGCGTCCCACAGCTTCAGGGACGAGCCTGGCCTTGATGGCTTCCAGGTCAACTGCGTCAGCCAGGGAAGGAAGGCGTTCGTACAGAGTTTCGGCAAGCTTGGCAGGAGATTTCCCCGGAGGCCCGGCCATTGCGCTGGTCACCAAAGGCGCTCCCAGTTCCTTGAGCGCGTCAGCCAGTTCTTTTGCGGCGGAGGTCAGGCGATCTGGTCCAAGGCCTGTATCGTCAGAAATGGATATGGCCAACCTTTTAGCAAAAGGGGCTTTTTGTAGAAGCTCGAAATCAACAACGACATCGCCCTGGTCCGGCAGCATGGCCGCTGCGTTTTCCCCCACCTGCATGCGAGAAAGTGAAAGCAGGCAGAGGGCCAGCAACACACCGCAGAAAAGCGCCAAAGCGCGTCGCCTACGCGAAAAATGTGAATAGGTATTCGCAAACATGGAGTTGGGGCTATAGCACGCTTTGCCATCACCCTGCCAGCATCTGCGCGGGCCCAACACGATTGTCAGTTTTCCACCTTTTTAGTCATTTTTTTCTGTTTGCGCCCTATTCTAACGCATCTTCGGACAAGAATGACGATTTAAGACTTTTGGCATTCTAACTGACTGTTTCCAGATCACATGTATTTAGAGGTTATGAACTAAAGCACTGTACATTGGGCGCACTTATGGAGAATCACTATTTACAGAATAAATACTTATGCGCATATTGCATTACATCTACAAATTAACTATATTCACAGTAAGCACTTTAACAGCTGCTGTTTCATAGGGGGGATACTATGAACTTAAACTCTTTTTTAAAGTATCATTCAGTTTTTTACATCAGGCGACCCCATACTATTACACATGGGCGTGCTCCAGTCACAAAACAGCAAAACGGCTTCACCCTGATTGAGATCATCATCACACTTATGTTGATTGCCGTTACTGGCACTGCGCTTTTCCAGTTTATGAACACAACCATACCTTTTAGTGGTGCCCCGGCTAACTGGGTGCGACAGGAGGCAATGACGTATCAGGAGAAAGAATATGCACTATGGACACCTCATGGGAAACAGGCTTGCTGTTATTTTGGCCCTGTTAGCCCTCTTATGCAGCTTATTTATTACAAAGACCATGACCGCTTTTGCATTGGAAGCAAAAGACAAAGATATGACGGCAATAGATTCAGGCCTGAACGAACAAAGCACAGATTCTGTTGGTGCTACGGAATCACCCCAAAAAAGGCCTGCTCCCAAAAATGGCGCACAGCCTCGCAAAGACAATTTCATCAAGGTGCATAAAGACGCAGAATAAAATAATTGACGATGTGGCTTTTTTCCTGTCATTGTTAAAACTAGCATATTTGCCACGAGACCCAGGGGGGAATCCGGAAGACGTGGGACGCGGAGGACGGCGCAAGCCGTCCTTCTCCTTTTTGAGGCGCTGGATGGCAAGGCAACGCCGAGGTAAAACTTTTGCACATCCCAGCCTGAGCCCCTTGCCAAGCCAGCCGCGGCCGGACTACACCCCTGCCATGCCGCCAGCACAGCCAAAAACCAGCAACAGCGACGCATTGCGCAACACCTCCCGACTCGCAGGTCTCACCGCCACGAGCCGCATTCTGGGCTTTGCACGCGATCTGGCCATCGCCATCGTAATAGGGGCAGGTCCCCTGGCGGATGCCTTTTTCGTGGCTTTTCGCATTCCCAACCTGCTGCGCCGCCTTTTTGGAGAAGGCACGCTGAGCCTGGCCTTTGTCCCCGAGTTCAACCGGCTGCAGCAGGTGGAGGGGCAAGAGCGCGCCTTTGCCATGGCCAGAAGCACAATGTTCTGGACATTGCTTGCAAGCGGGGGCGTTTGCCTTTTGTGCATGCTGTTCCCCCAAGTTGTGGCCACGCTGCTTGCGCCTGGCTTTGTCGACGCGCCTGAACAGTTCCAGGCGACTGTCGCCATGGTGCGTATTTGCGCTCCTTATGGGGTGCTGCTGCTGGCTGCGGGCGTCAGCATGGGCGTATTGCATGGACTCGGTGCGTTCACCCCCCCTGCATTTGCGCACATCGTGCTTAATCTGGTCTTTCTGGCAGCGTTGGGCTTTGCCGCCCTTTTTCTGGGAACAGGGGGCAATGCGGCCTGGGCTTTGGCCTGGGCACTCCCCGTGGCTGGCGCATTGCAATTTTTGGCGCAACAACCAGCCCTTGCCAAACGCGGCTTTGCCTGGCGGAAAAAGGTTTCTCTCAAAGACCCCGCCGTCATGCGGCTAGCCAAAGAAGCGCCCCCTTCCATTGTGGGAGCGTCCACCCTGCAAATAGTGGGGCTGGTGGCCACACTGCTGGCCACGTTGCTCCCCACGGGGAGTGTTTCCTGGCTCTATTATGCCGACAGGCTGGTGCAATTGCCTTTGGGCGTATTTGGGGCGACCATCGGCATGGTGGCGCTGCCGCAACTCGCCACATGCAACGCCCAGGGAAATACAGGCGAATTCAACACGGTTCTGGGCAACGCCCTGGAATTGACGCTTTTTATCAGCCTGCCGGCCGCGGCGGGGCTAGCGGGGCTGGCCACCCCAATCGTGTCCTTGCTCTTTGGGCATGGAGCTTTTGACGCAACCGCCGTTGAAGGCGCTTCCGGCGTATTGGCGGCCATGGCGCTCGGGCTTCCCCCCTTTGCCGCCATCCGGCCGCTGGCCGCGGCGTGCTGCTCCCGGCAGGAAGCTGCTTATACTTGGAAGGCTGGCATGGGCGGTATTGCCCTCTTTCTCATACTGGCCTGGCCATTGATGCGCTTATTTGACGCCGGCGGTCTGGCGCTGGCCATGGCCATGGCTGGCTGGGCCAATGCCATGCTGCTGTATATCGGCCTGCGAAAAAGGGACATACGACCTGCCCTAGCCCTGCGGCAACTGGCCGTGCCCTTGCTCTTAAGCATCGGCGTATATGCAGCTTCGCGGCTGGGCGCTCACGTGGGGAGCGGTTCCCCCCGAACGGCTGCGCTGGTCCTTGTCCCTTTGCTGGCCATGGGGTATATGCTCGCGGCACACGGCTTGGGCGTTACGGCTGCCCGTAAAACATTTCGCTTGATCAGCAGGCGCTTTTGAAATCGGGAAAAATGCAACATACCGGCCGGGCGGATGCAAAAAGAAAAAGCCGCGTCCAGGACGCGGCTTTCAATGGGATCAAAAATGGGGCGAGAGATGGGACTTGAACCCACGGCCACATGGGCCACAACCATGTGCTCTACCACCTGAGCTACTCCCGCCGTAAAGACGGTATTGATATAACAAGTCACTGCGGCAGTCAACAGTTCGTTACCGCAGAATGATACAGAATCCGCGCAAAGGAGTTTTTTTATGGAAAAATTAAGCATCGAGGGCGGCGCCCCTTTGAATGGACATGTGCGCATCAGCGGCGCCAAAAACGCAGCCCTGCCCATCCTGCTGGCCGCTCCGCTGGTAGATGGGGCCATAACCTACGAGCGCGTGCCTCGTTTGCGCGACATCAATACTACCCTCAAATTACTGGACATCCTGGGGTGCAGCTACGAGCGCACGGACAAGACAAACGGCACGGTGGTGGTGAATCCGGGGCAGTTGCAGGTGGAGGCGCCCTATGAACTGGTCAAGACCATGCGCGCCTCCGTGCTCTGCCTGGGCCCCCTTCTGGCCAAGCTGGGCGAGGCCAAGGTGGCCCTGCCAGGCGGGTGCGCCATTGGCGCACGCCCCGTAGATATGCACCTGAGCGCACTGGAGCAGATGGGCGCGGTTTTCGACCTGGAGTCCGGCTACATTCACGGGCGCTGCAAACGGCTCACCGGCGCGCATATCACTTTCCCCTTCCCCACTGTGGGGGGCACGGAAAACCTGCTCATGGCAGCCTCCCTGGCAGAAGGGGAAACCATTCTGGAAAACGCTGCCCGCGAACCCGAAGTATGCAACCTGGCGAATTTTCTCATTGCTTGCGGCGCCAAAATCAGCGGCCACGGCACCAGCATGATTCGCGTGCAGGGCGTTGAACGCCTGCAGGGGTGCAATTACACCATCATGCCGGACCGTATCGAAGCCGGCACCTTTCTGGTGGCGGCGGCCATTACCAATGGCGAGCTCGTGATAGAGGACTGCCCCCTGGAGGAACTGGAAGCCGTTGTCGCCGTGCTGCGCAAAATGGGCGTGCACATTGAGCAACAGGCCGACGGCACAGTGCTGGCGCGGCGTGCCCGGGATCTGGCCTGTGTAGACGTGACAACGCTTCCCTATCCCGGATTCCCCACAGACATGCAGGCACAGGTAATGACCCTGATGTGCCTGTCTGCAGGCTCCGGCGTAGTGGAGGAAACGATCTTTGAAAACCGCTTCATGCACGTACAGGAACTTGTACGCATGGGCGCGCGGGTCAAACTTTCCGGCCGCAGCGCGCATGTACGCGGCGTCGAACGCCTGCTCGGCGCCCCTGTCATGGCGTCCGACCTGCGTGCCAGCGCATCCCTGGTCCTTGCCGGTCTGGCGGCCCAGGGCACCACAGAAGTGCAGCGCATCTATCACCTGGATCGCGGGTATGAAGATATCGACAAAAAACTCACGGCCCTGGGCGCACGCATAAGCCGCATGCCCGAATAGCGCCTGAGCCAGAATTTTGCCGCCCTTTGCTGCGAGTATACGGCAAGGGGCGGTTTTTTCCTTGCGATCACACTGGTGAAACAGTTCTCCGCTTTTTGACGGCAGCCAAATACTTCCGCTTCACAGCAGATCGCTGCATCACCATGGAAACATGCGCGGTGTTCAATTGAACCAATCTGCGCTAGACATCAGCCAGACAGGGAGCGGCCCACTTCTCTGCACCACGTCCTTTGCTTGCAGAGCCAGGCCCCAGATTTTATAGAAACAAAGGCCGCAATCACAGTTACTTTCTAAAGGAGTTTCCGATGGGACAACATCCAGAAATCAGCATTGTAGTCCCAATGTTCAATGAACAAGAAGTTCTCGATATTTTCTTCGAGAAAGTTACTCCTATTATTTCCAAGATTACAAACGCCTACGAAATAATCTGTGTCAATGACGGTTCCACGGACAAGACCTTCGAACTTCTGCAAGCGTATTGTGAGAAAGACGCCAAAATCAAGGCAATCAACCTCTCCAGAAATTTTGGCAAGGAATACGCGCTTACCGCTGGCATAGATTGTTCTACCGGCCACGCAGTCATTCCCATTGATGCCGACCTGCAGGACCCGCCCGAGGTACTGACGGAACTGGTCGAGAAATGGCGCCAAGGGTATGAAATGGTGCTGGCAGTCAGAAACGACCGCAGCTCTGATAGTTTTTTCAAGCGTTTATCCGCAGGAGCCTTTTATCAATTCATCGGCAAGATCGGTGATGTCCACATCCCCAACAACGCCGGAGACTTTCGCCTGATGGACCGCAAAGTTGTGCAGGCGTTTCAAGGCTTTCCCGAGAGATCGCGCTTTACCAAGGGGATTTTCGCCAGTCTGGGATTCAAGCAAACAACGGTCTATTACTGCCGGGCCTGCCGCGCAGCCGGCGAGTCAAAATGGAAGTACTGGCGGCTGTGGAATTTCGCCATCGAGGGCATCACGTCCTTCACCACCGTCCCCCTGAAAATTTGGAGCTACACGGGATTCACCCTCTCCATGTTGGGGTTGGCCTACATGTTCTACGTCATATTCAAGACACTCATAATGGGCGTAGACGTGCCCGGCTATGCATCGCTCATTGTCATCATGCTGTTTTTCAGCGGCCTGAACATGATGGGACTCGGGGTCCTGGGCGAATACATCAGCCGCATATTTGTAGAGGTAAAGCAGCGTCCTATTTATATTGTTAGCGAACTTGTAAACTTCAGCGATGAAGATATCGAGGTCGCCGCCAGCCTTTCGGGGAGACACTTTTCACGATCCACAAGAAAAAAGAAACATCCTCAAACAAGGGATACTGCAGAATAACAACCACTGGTAAAATGGTTTTGTCCTTGCACTCTTTTAGGAATGCATATACTTTATAGTATGGTCGTTAAAAACAGACCATCCCACTCCATAAAGGAATTTATCTAGCGTTATTATACAAGTAATTCCATCCACAACCGCGTTTACCAAAAGAGTGTACACGGTGACAGTAGCAGCTGAAATCAAGGATAATTCGCCAAAAGATAAGCGGATTATCCTTTTTTTAATTGCCACCACACTGCTTTTTTCGCTTCCCCTTCTTGTTTTCGGACTTCCAATGGGGCCGGATGGCGAAATCCACGCAACATGGGCCAGATCTTTTGCTTCCGTGCTCAATGAGGGCACGCTCTACCCCCGTTGGCTACCTGATTTATTCTATGGGGCTGGCAGCCCGGCCTTTTTCTTCTATTCGCCAATCTCTTACTATCTGTCCTACCCGTTCGTCGTCCTACTGCAGGGTACTATCCCTCTCCCCTACATCCTGGGGATTTGCACGTCTTTTTTCATGATTCTATCCAGCATTACCTTCTATTACAGCATCAAACCATTTCTTCCTGCAAAAGCGGCATCTTTTGCCAGTTTAGCCTATGCGATACTGCCTTATCACTATTCAGAAGTTATTATTAGACACCATAGATTTGCGGAAGCTGCAGCGTACATTTTTCTACCTCTCTGTTTTTCTTACGCCTTCAGGATCAACGAAAAGAAGAACAACATCATCATATATTCATTCATATATTCATTGCTCTTAATGACCCATCTTTGCACGGGGGTGATCGTTTTTCATTTCCTACTTTCAGCAGGAATAATTTTTGCCCTCATGGGGAAATTCAAAAAAACGCTGCTGTTGGGTTCCGGGATGCTATTGGGAATCTGCCTATCTTCTGTATATCTACTCCCCGCAATATTTTTACAGGATCATGTAAGCATCAATTCTCTTTGGCTTCCGAGTCATATCTATTTTAATAATTTTATTTTTGCGAAACAGGATTATGCAGGCATGATCATCATGTTTACATATATATACATTATTTTCATTTCGTTCGTTACATTACGTAATGAAACGTCATACAATAAAAAATATGTTTTTACTTTTATCTTTATTGCTTCTGCTGTATTTTTCATGATGTCAAAATCATCTATACGTCTCTGGGACATGCTTGCAGTACTTCAAAAAATACAATTTCCAACAAGACTTTGCTCGCTCCTCGACATTACGCTTTGCGTAGCACTAGGATTCTCAATCAATACACAAAACCGAAACAACCCAGGCAGTAAACGCCTGGAAATTATTTTTATTCCTCTTATTTTCGCCATAATTTTCTTTACTACCGCTGCTCTGGTAAGAAAGGCCTCCAGCTTATATCCATTAGCATCGCCAACAAAATTCGCGGCCACAAACCTGGCGTTTGAACACGGTGTACGAGGCATAGCTGGCGCCTCCCCCTTTACGGCAGAATACATCCCCGCATACTCTTCTCTGCCCTCTAAACCAGTGGAGACAGTTTCCTATCTTCACGGCGCTACAAAAATCTCCATTGTGCAATGGAAATCTCGAAGCATACAAATCAAGATCAGCAACAACCAGCCAGAGTCCATAACCATCGGACAATATTATTTTCCATTTTGGAACGTCATTGATACTGAAGGCCAAGAATACGCCATCAGCCCTTCGCCAGAACTCGGGCTTATCAGCTTTGCCCTGCCCCCGGGAGAACATCTTCTGCAACTTCAATTGGTCTGGAATAAATACGAAATAGCAGGCCTGATCATCAGCATCCTGGCCTTGGTATTTTGTCTGCTCTTTCTGCTCCGCCACCGCATTCCATTATTTGCCGGTGACAGTAAAAACTCTCGTTTCCAATCATCCCTGCCCGACTGACACCATTTTTGTTACTATGCATCTTTTTTGGGGGACGCCCATGAAAAACGACCGCCCCTTTCTCCTGGTGCAAAGGAGAAAGAGGCGGTCTCCGTGGCCCGGGCAGAGTTACCGGGACTTGAGGAGAGGAGGCTGTTCCTTTTACGTATGCAGCCTGCCCTGTTAAAGCCTACACCGCTGCCGCTACTTCCCCCTGAACGTCTTGCGGCTCCAGTGATTTGACTTCCGCGGGCAGTTCCACATCGGAAAAGAACCGCTCCAAATCGAGAACAAGGATGAATTTTTCATCTTTCTTGGCTATGCCCCTGATATAGGAAACATCGATGGAGGTTCCCATACGCGGGGGCGCTGACATATCATCCGGATTGATTTCCATGACTTCCTGCACAGAATCGGCCAGAGCGCCTATCTGGCTCACGCCATCCTCGAGTTCTATGTCCGTAATGATCGCGCAGGTATCCACATCCAACTCGGTGATGCTCATGCCGAATTTGAGCCGGAGGTCAACAATGGGCACGGCGTGCCCCCGCAGATTGATGACGCCCCGCATATAATCCGGCGTACGCGGAATCTTGGTGATGTTCTTGTCATCGATGATTTCCCGCACAAATCCTATATCCATGGCGAACAGCTCATCGCCTAGCATAAACGTAAGGTACTGGTGCAGTGCTTTCCCTGCCATGATGCTTTCTCCCTGGTGTCTTGCTCAAAAGCGTTCGAAGTCCTCGTCAGAAACATCATCACCCATTTCAAGGGAAATGGCCTTGGGCTTGCTTTCCTTTTTAGCGCTTTGCCCGTGGGCCGTGCCTTGCTGGGGCAGTGCTTTCTGCCTGGTCTTTTTTCTGCTTTGCTGTTGCCCGCTCTTGTCTACCCGGAAGAAGCCCATGGTGCTCATGAGTTGTTCAGACTGGCTGGAGAGTTCTTCAGAGGTCGACGCCATCTCTTCAGAGGCGGAGGCGTTTTGCTGCACAACCTGGTCAAGCTGTTGCACTGCCTTGCTGATTTGCTGCGCTCCTGAATCCTGCTCCGAGCTGGAAGCGGCGATTTCCTGAATCAGTTCGGCGGTCTTTTGGATGTCCGGGACCATCTTTTCAAGCATATTCCCTGCATTTTCAGCTATATCCACGCTGGAGCCGGACAGTTCGCTTATCTCGGCTGCAGCAGCGCCGCTGCGCTCCGCCAATTTGCGGACTTCCGCGGCAACAACGGCAAACCCCTTGCCGTGTTCACCCGCACGGGCCGCCTCAATGGCTGCGTTGAGAGCCAGCAGGTTTGTTTGCCTGGCGATTTCCTCGATGATGGAAATCTTCTCTGCAATATTGCGCATGGCGGCAACAGCTTCATGCACGGCGCGCCCGCCTTGCTGGGCGTCTTTTGCGGCCTGCAGCGCAATGGCCTGGGTCTGCTGTGCGTTCTCCGCATTCTGTCGAATGTTGCTGCTCATCTGCTCCATGGAGGAAGAGACTTCCTCCACGCTGGCGGCCTGCTCGGTAGCGCCCTGTGAAAGACTCTGCGCCGATGCGCTGAGCTCCTCACTGCCGGAAGCGACATTATCCGTGGCGGATTGGACCTCGGCCACGACTTCGCGCAATCGATCGACCATTTCATTGAGCGCTGCGGCAAGAATGCCCACCTCGTCCTTCTGATCGATATCGAGCTTCTGCGTGAAGTCGCCTGTCGCCATAGCCTTTGCGAAATCGACGCCCTTGATTACAGGGCGGGTTATGGCCCTGGTCAGGAACACGGCGACGATGATGCCGAAAAGAGTCGCCACCACAAGCCCGGTGATCATGACCATGGAGGCAGCGCCAAGATTCGTCACGGCTTCGTTGGCAATGTACTGGGTCTGATCCATGCCAGCATCTGCAGTGGCTTGCGCCGCTTCAAGCACGCCATCGCCGGCTTCTGTCCGCAATCTGCCCAGCTCCTGCAGGCGCTTCCAGTGCATGATAAAAGATTCCATGGCTGTGCGGTATGCATCGGCGCCCTGTTTTATGGCATCCAATTGCTGCAGGTTGTCGGCCCGCCGCGTCACGGTTCGTATTTGGTCCAACAAGGCATAAATTTTCGGAAAATTGTCGAGCCCGCTCTGGAAGACTTCGGGATCGCGCGTCGCTTGGGACTTGAAATTCTTGACCCGCGTATCATTACCAAGATCGATGATGTCATTAATGACGGTAATCTTGTCCAACCGCTCCAGCAGCCTGTCGGACATTTCACCGGAGTTGATTTGCTGGCGCATCATTTCATTCTGGCTTTCAAGATAAGCGGCGCAGTTCACCACATACTCCTTTGCCCCTGCGTCCATATTCTCTCTATCCTGAACCATATCGTTTATGAGCACATTGGTTTCATTTGCCAGCTTCTTGTATTGCGCCACCATTTCCTTGGCTGTGATCACCTGCTCCTTGAGCTTGACCAGGTCCGTATACTTTGCAGCATGTTCCTCGGCCCTGGCCAGATATTCCTCGACTTTGGCAAGGTTCTCAGTTGCCCGTTGCCAGTACTGATCCTCTTCGCTCAGGCCATAGCCGCGGATCTCATACATGGTCAGCAGGGAGTTTCTTTCCAGACCATTGGCAATGGCAACTTCGGGGACGTATTCCTTGGCTAGTTGCGTTGCCTCTGTTTCCACATTACTCATGTTCAGCACTGCCATGCCGCCCAAAACACAGGCCATGATTATCAGCAGGCCAAACCCGATGCCGATTTTTACTGCCAGTTTCAAATTCTTCATTGCCTCTCTCCTTTGCCTTTGTTCTTACTCTGCCATCAGGTGTTACCGTCCAGACCGTCAATCACACTTTCAAGCTCTTTTAATGAATATGGTTTTTTCAGAATAGCGTTTGCCCCCAGACGTCTGACCATTTGCAGGTACACATGGTGGGGCATTTGCAATTCTCTTGTCCCCCCGGCTACCACCACCGTGTGCGGTCTGTGTTCCATACCGTTTAGCGTCAGAAGAAACTCCGTCCCCTGCATGTCGGAGAGGGATTCGTTGCAAATCACCACATCGATTGTTTCTTCTTTGATGTGGTGCAAGGCATCCTGTCCGCTTTCGAACGTGAGAACCGTGTAGCCAAGCAGCATGAGCCCGCGGCAGACAGATTCACGGACCAGTGCGTCATCCTCGATGAACAGAATCCGTTTCATGGATGCACCCCCTCGCGTTGGCGTCAGGAGCAATCCAAATTACATGCCAATGGAGCGAAACATCTAAAATTATGATTTTGCATCACTTTACATAAAGAGCGGCAAGACGGGACAGCGACAGGACGTCGCTATTGCGTGACACTTGTCGCATATATGCGACAGACGTCGCGTATGCGTTACGGAGGAGGGTCAATGATTACGGACAATGCCGTGGCGTAACAAAAGCCTGTGGAGGTGCTGGCGTGAGACCCCGGCCATACGGCTGGCTTCCGTCACGTTGCCATTGGTGCGATGGAGCAACTGCTGCAAGTATTGGCGTTCAAGACTGATGCGGTATTCGTGGATCTTGGGCAGATCGCCTGCTTCAGTCACGGGGATATCCCTTTCTTCATAGCCTCTTGCAGGCAATGACGGCAACGGGGGGGAGACCTTTGAACGTGCAGCAAAAATACGGACTGTATCCGGCAGATCACGGGCATACAAGATGGACGCATCCCCTGCCGCAAAAAGAGCCCGGTCCACAGCATTGAACAATTCACGCACGTTACCAGGCCACTGGCATGTGGTCAGCGCATCCAGAAAACAGGGGGACACCCCCCGGGTGGAAAGACCGTGCTCCTTGCACAAGGCGTTCAACCGGGAAAGCGCAAGCTGAATGACATCGCCCTTGCGTTTACGCAAGGGGGGCAGTTCAATATGAAACGCCTCCAGCCTGAAAAGCAGATCTTCACGAAATCTTCCCTGGTGCACAAGATTGCGCAAATCCTTGTTCGTTGCGGAAACAAGCCTGAAGTCGCTGAAACGCTCCCTGCCTGCGCCAACAGGGCGAAAACGTTTTTCCTGAATAAGCCGCAGCAAGGCTCTTTGTTGCTGCAGGGGCATTTCCGCAATTTCATCCAGAAACAGCGTCCCCCCATGCGCCTGGGCCGCCAGGCCGGGCTTGTCGTGCGTTGCCCCGGTAAACGCCCCCTTGTCGTGTCCAAACAGTTCGGACTCTATGAGCGTATCCGGAATGGATGCACAGTCCACCACAACAAAGGGCTTGTCACACCTGGGGCTGTTTTCATGCAGTGCGCGAGCAAGCAGCTCCTTGCCCGTGCCTGTTTCTCCGGTTAGCAGCACAGGGGCGTCCACTCCCGCAGCCTTGCCCAAAAGCTCAAGACATGACGTCATTTCAGGGCTCGAACCGACTATGGCGTCGCGCCGGAGCATCCTGACGGCGTGGGCGTCCTTTCTGCTGCGATACGCCAAGGCGCGCTTAAGGGGCAGGGTGATTTTCTCGAGCGTAAAGGGCTTCTCCACATAATCCCAGGCACCGTTGCGCATGGCCAGTTCAGCGCCATCCGGGTCGCCCTCTCCGGTTACGATGATGACTTCAGGCGGCTGCTCTCCCCGCGTCAAGGAGGCGATGGCGTCGAGCCCATTGCCGTCCGGGAGGCGAACATCGAGAAAAACCACATCGCACCCTTGCCGCGCCATGCCCAATCCCTGACTCAGAGAATGCG
Source organism: Desulfovibrio biadhensis (assembly GCF_055388615.1). NCBI lineage: Bacteria > Pseudomonadati > Thermodesulfobacteriota > Desulfovibrionia > Desulfovibrionales > Desulfovibrionaceae > Desulfovibrio > Desulfovibrio biadhensis. The sequence continues at coordinate 1,706,575 of NZ_AP042477.1, read as the reverse complement.
CCTGCACGACCTCATGCCCCATAAGCGCCAAAGGACGCGCCAGGGTCTTATTGAACGTGGCGTCATCATCTATGATCAACAACCGGGCCATGGCGTCACCAAATAATTCCGGTTAGCCCTTTTGGGGCAGCATCTCTTGGATGGTTTTACTTATCTGTATTATTGATAAAGGCTTATGGAGCACGGCGCAAGGATTCAGATGAAAAAGCGCTTCCGGTTCCAGCGCGCCTGTGTCCCCTGTATAAAAAATCACCGGCAAGGCAGGCGTTGTGGCGCGCAAGACTCCTGCCAGCTGCACTCCCGCCATGCCAGGCATGGCGTGATCGCAAAGCAGCAAGTCTATCCGCTGCCGCTCCCTTTCATATACGGCCACAGCCTCACTGCCGCTTTTGGCCACCAGGACCTCGTACCCCAGCTGGCCCAGCCCCCTTTCCAGCGAGACCAGAACCCCGGCGTCGTCATCCACCACAAGCAGTACGCCTTTGCCTGGCGCGGGGGTTTTGTCGCCCGCATCTGGAGGACAAAACTCCCCTTTATGCAGGGGCAAGGAAACCGTGATCACACTTCCCTCCCCCGGGGTGGATTCGATATGCAGGGCGCCGCCGCAGGTGCTGATAATGCCATGCACAATGGACAAGCCAAGGCCGGTGCCCTCGCCTGGCCGTTTGGTGGTAAAAAACGGGTCGCAGACGCGCTGCAAATGCTCCGGAGCAATGCCGGTGCCCTGGTCCGCCACCCGCAGGACAACGGTGTCCTTTTCTCCCAGGTCCAGGTCCACCCGCAGCTCCCCGCCCTCTGGCATGGCCTGCACCGAATTCAGGCAGAGATTCATTATCACCTGGTGAATCTGCGAAGGGTCCACTATGGCCATGCAACCCGCGGCATCAACCCGCGGCTTAAGCGCCACATCAGCAGGCAAGGTGGAGCGCAACAGTTTAAGCGCCTCCTTGACCACCGGCTGCAGTTCCATGGGTTGCAATTCCTGCTCGCCCTGGCGGCAAAAGGTGAGGATATTCTTGACCAACTCGGCCCCCCGCCGGCTGGAGCTGCCGATATCATCCAGACAGTCCAACAGAATTTTCGGTAATTCCGCAGCAAGCAGGGCGGCCGTCTCGGCATTGACCATGATGGAAGCGAGAACATTGTTGAAATCGTGTGCTATGCCGCTTGCCAGGGTGCCAAGGGCTTCCATTTTCTGCGCCTGACGAAGCTGCTGCTCAAGGGATTCCTCACGTCGAACGTCTCGCAAGGTCAAGACTCGAATAGCGGTCTGGTCATTCGGCGTTGTTAGCGGCAACAGCCTGGCGTAAAAGACTATCTTACCCTTTTTGGCACCATGTATAGCCAGCCTTCCGCTCCAGGAGCGCCCTGCATATAGCGCCTCGCGCCAGTCTGTCGTCTTTGTTGCGTCAACGACCCCGGGCATCTCCACGGGGTGCAGAACGTTCTGCACCTGCATGCCCCTTGCATTGTTTTCCTCTATGCCGCTGTAGCTGGAAAAGGCTGCGTTGACATACTCCATGCGGCCGTTTTGATCTGTAATGACAAAGGCTTCCTCTGCCTGCTGCACGATGGCGGCAAGAACATGCAAACGCCGCTCTACCTGTTTGCGTTCCGTAATGTCCCTGGCGATGGTGGACAATCCTAGCACGCTTCCATTGGCGTCCTGAATGGGGGAAATAATCAGGGAAACGTCTATCTCGCTCCCATCCTTTCGCAGCCTGCGGGTCTCATATTTATCAACGGTCTCACCGGCCAGCGCAGCGGCCATCAACCCTTCAATCTCATCACGAAGCTCGGCGGGAATGATCGTATTGATGCTTTTGCCGATGATTTCGTCTTCAGTGTAGCCGTACATGGCCTGGGCGCTTTTATTCCAGCTGAGCACCCGCCCTTCCTTGTCCTTGCCGATGACGGCGTCATGGGTGGATTCCACTATTGAGGCCAGAAATGCCTTGTGCTTCTTTTGGCGCATCTCCTCGGTGACGTCGTATATCGTCAGGTGCAGCAAATTCCGCGTATCCGGAACAAACGAAGTGACAAATATTTCCACTTCACGCACTTCACCATGCGCAATACGATGGCAGCAAACATAATGATCTTTATCGGCTTTGAGCGCTTTGGACATGCCCCCTTTACACGCCGGCGCCTCAAGGGCCTCGAAAGGAAACAAACAGAGTTCTTCCTGGCTTTGCCCGTAGAAATCGCAACAGGCCCTGTTGGTGTCTATTATCAATCCGCTGACGGGATCCACCAGCAGCATAACAGCATGGGATTCCAAAAAAAGTTTTGCGTAGGTGGCCTCGTGCCGTCTGGACAAGGCCTCTGCTTCCCGCAGGGGGGTTATGTCCTGGATGACGCTGAGAACTCGTTCCACCTGTTTTGCAGCAACATCTTCCCCCCAGACAGGTGTGTAACGCACGCGCATGATGCGCACGCCCTGGCGGGGGTAGGCGACATCCATCACATAGTCCACCTCGTGGCCGGCAAAGCTTTTTTCAAGGTGTGGCCGCGCCTGGGCGTACTGCCGCGGTCCAAGCACGTCCTGCACATGGCAGCCGAGCACGTGTTCCTGGGGCACGCCGCGTTTTTCCAAAAAGGCCCGGTTAACCATCCTGTAGATGTGGTCCCGGTCCACAATGGCGATGAGATCCCCCGAGGCATCCAGAGCGGCTTTGTACTCCGCCAGACTGGCGTGATTGCTATGCGCCATCGCGGCTCCCCGGCCTTTTGGGTCGTCTATTCAACGGATTCCACCCGCGGCGTTCCCAAAGGCGCCAGTTTGCCTTCTCGCAACACATAATGCAGCGTTACCTTCTTTTCCGGACAGCAATGAGGCCCTCCGGCATAGAACCAGGCGTCTATGCCCCCGCCTTTCACAAATACGGCCTCCTGCAAAGGCCACAAAATCATGTCGGAATCGTCGTAACGTTTGAAATCCGCGTGGATGCGCTCGTCCGAGATACTGTCTAAAAGCTTTGCATAGGCAGGGGGGCCGGCAAACACAAAATATTCCGGCAGCGTATAGTTGGCGCCCAGCAACCCGCAGACTGACGTCACCATGGCTTCAGGGGCGCCGTCTCCGTCCAGGTCTGTGCAGTGCACCTCTTCCACATCAAAATAAAAGTCTCCCATATCTGGATTTTTGTCATAATAGCCATCCACCACGTTCAAGGCTTTAGGCAACGTGCCGTCGCCCAGACGGCGCAGGCATTCTGGAGAATACTGTCTGTTCATGAAAGGCGCACTGCCACATTCGCCCCATGCGATGGAGGAACAAACCGCCAACAACACAACGAGAATACAGAACCTGAACAGGGATTTCACAAAGGCCTCCTTGCACAAAGGGCAGTGATGCGGGTTCATAAAGGTGCACTACGATGGTCCATCATACCCATGGTAATGACCGTGGCGCAAGGCCTTTGCAACAAAGCACTTCAACGATAGTATTCCGACTCATGCAGGTTCATTTCCGCATTTGCCCTGCCGACGACATCCACAGGAGATTTCATGTTCTGCTTTTATACAGCCTTTTGTAATAAAAGGCGGATCCCTTCACGTGCCCCCTTTCGCACACAACTCTACGAGGCGTCATGTTCGGCACCATATTGATGGGCATCACTGCGTTTATGGCTCTGTACGCGCTGTGGCGGACGGGCGGCATTCCCTATCTGTCCCGCTTCAGCTGGAAATTCAGGCTGCTGGCAGGCATAGGCATCTGGCTGCTCATCAGGCTGGGGCGCACATACGGGCACAACAACTCAGGCACACTCCCCCACCTGGTGGAGCTGGTGAGCATGGACCTGCTGGTGATCGTCTTTCTGGCCTTTGCTTCCCTGCTTTTTGTAGACCTGCTGACAGGCTTTGGCCTTTTCCTGCCACGCCTTGCGCCACGTCTGCGCGGGTATGCGCTTATCGCAGGGCTGGCCCTTTCCGGACTGGCGATTATTCAGGGGACACGCGCGCCTGTGGTGGAAACCTACGAAGTCACCATGCCAGGGCTGCCCGCCGCAGCCGACGGCCTGGAACTGGTGGCCTTGTCGGACCTGCATGTAGGCTCCCTTATCGGCAAGGACTGGCTGGAAGCGCGCATAGAGCAAGTCATGGATTTGCAGCCCGATGCCGTGCTGCTGCTGGGCGACTTTTTTGACGGCTACTTCATCGATTATGACGGGTTGTTGCCTGTAATGCGCAAGCTGCGCGCCCCCCTTGGCGTCTATGCGGTGGAGGGCAACCACGAATATTACGGGCGCGCATCCCAGCCCCTGCAGTTACTGCAAGAAGCCGGATACACAGTGCTTTTGAACACGTGGAAAGAACCCGTACCAGGGCTGATATTTGCCGGCGTCCGCGACCTGACCATAGGCATGCGCACCGGCCGCGGCGAACAAGACCTGGAAGCAACCCTTAAAAACCGGCCAAAGGGCGCAACCGTACTCCTTTCCCACACGCCCTTGCTGGTGGAAAAGGCCGCCTCCCAAAACGTGGGGCTGATGCTCAGCGGTCATACCCACGCCGGCCAGGTTTGGCCCTTCGGTTACGTGGTGCGGCTCCGCTTCCCCTATTTCGAAGGGCGCTATCAAGCAGATGACACGACAATCATCGTCAGCCGCGGCGCTGGCACCTGGGGGCCACGCATGCGCCTCTGGGAGCCGGGCAACATCCTGAAAATCACATTGCGCAGCAAGTAGTGGCGAATGGTCAGCGCTACACGCCCTCGTCCACTTTCCACCCATCGGCCTCGAGCCCTTTTTTGGCCTCGGGGCTGAACCTGCCGCTGACGCGGATGCGCTTGCTCTTCACTCCCATCTTGGCGGCGGCATCGTTGAACTGCTTCATTACGGTCACCATCGCCGACGACCTGACCCCGTAATCCAGGGGGAAGCAGAGCAGGAGTTCATTGTTCGCGGTCTTGGCGGCGATGAATTTGCCCACAGGGACAAAGGATTCGAGTTTCGCTTTTTTCTGGTGATATTCCATGAACATAGCGGCCATGCGTTGCCGGAAAAAGGCCAGGTCGCCGCTGTTGGTGGGCACCGCAAACTCGATGAAGGCCTGGCGGTCCTTGACGCCCGAACATTTGTCCAGCGCGGCCACCAACAATGACTGGTCCGTGGGAGAAAAGACCTCGTTATTGATGAATATGCGGGCCACGCTTTCTTCCACGCCCATGGCCAGCAACTTATCCCTGTTTTCCTTGCGCAGATCAGCGGGCGCCGTGCTCAGGTCCACATCGTTCATCAGGTTTGTGCCGCGCACCGCAGAAACGGCCATGGCCGCTGTGCCCGGCAGCACAAAATTGAGCGCACTGACGCCCAGCCCTCCCGAGTAGTTGGCCAGGGCAAGCTTCTGCAGACGATCCTGCAGCACCTCGTTGGTGGAGTAGGGGTCCACCTTGAATTTTACGGCATAATCGCGCTTGACCTTGGAAAGGCCGATGGCGCTTTCCACAGCGCTATCCTCGTATTGGCTTGCATTGCTTTCGAAGATGGACTCCTGCGCCCTGCCAAAGGCCTTGGCCACGCCGGAAAAAGCCCCACCAAGGGTATCCACGGGGTCGGTTACCAGATTCTTGACGCCAGAGACCAGACTTTTACCGCTTTGCTTCACGGAGTCGCCGAACTCGTCCCCCAGATCAATCTTGTCTATTTCCGCAATGGTGTTGATCTCGTGGATGCGGACATAGACCATGGGTGTGGAAACAGCCGTGAACTTCCCGTACTGGGAGTCAATGGTATAGGTGTTCAGGTAACCGTCGTTCAGCACCTTTTCTTCCACCGTATACAGCTTGCCCTTCACTATATCCTGCGGCAGCAGCTTGGATGCCTTCAATTGCGGGGGGCTTTCGAATTCCCCTGCTAACGCCCCCGATACTGGGGCCAGCAGAAACAGTGCAACAGCCAGGGACCATGACAGTACGCGACGCAAGTTCATTTTGCCTACTCCGGATGAAGGTGACGCCTTTTTGCCGTAAGTGACGGCGGGCGAAATTTCCCTACACCATCTGCCGTAAAAATGCGAGCATGACACAGAATATTTAAAAATTAACACTTCAATTCAATGGATTACCGCCCAGGAAAGCACAGCTTGTTTCAATTTGGAACAAGCGTTCATTCAAGCTTGTACTGTTTGAGCTTGCGCCAAAGCGTGGTGCGGGGGATGTTCAGAATCTGCACGGCCAACCCTTTGTTATTGCCCGTTTTCTCCAGAACCTTCTTGATGTGCTTGCGCTCCATTTCCTCCAGACTGAGCAGGCCGTCGCCTTCCATGGCGTCCACCTCCAACTGCTGCAAATCCTGGGGCAGGTCCTGCAGCCGGATTTCCTCGCAGTCTGTCAGCGCCACAGCGCGCTCTACGATATTTTCCAGCTCGCGCACATTGCCGGGAAAGGAATAGCCTGTCAGAAGGTTCATGGCCGCGGGCTCTATGGCAGTGACCTGTTTATGAAAGGCCAAACTGTATTTTTCCATGAAATGCCGCGCCAGCAGAGGGATATCTTCCCGGCGCTCCACGAGCCTGGGCAGATGGACGGTCACCACATTCAGCCTGAAGTACAGGTCTTCACGAAAATTGCCGTCCGTGACCTCCTGTTTCAGGTCCTTGTTCGTGGCGGCCACTATTCTGATGTCCAGATCAATGGGGCGCGTGCCTCCCACCCGCAAAATGCGCCGCTCCTGCAAGACATGCAGGAGTTTGACCTGCATGGGCAGCGGCATTTCGCCTATTTCGTCCAGAAAGACGGTGCCCCCGGCCGCGGATTCCAGAAGTCCGATTTTTGTGGCGCTGGCGCCTGTGAACGCGCCCTTTTCGTACCCGAACAGCTCGCTGGTGATGAGCTCTTCCGTAAATCCGCCGCAGTTGAACGAAACAAACGGCTTGTCGTTGCGCGGACTCAGATTGTGGATGGCGCGAGCGACCAGGGCCTTGCCCGTACCGCTTTCGCCCTGCAACAATACGTTGCAATCCACGGGCGCCACCTTGCGAATAAGCGAAAAAATGTCACGCATGGCCTCGCCAGCGCCGATGATGGATTCGATGCCGCTCTGGTTCTGCAGTGCGCTCCGCAGTTGGCGGTTCTCCTGACGCATGGTCCGCTTTTCCAGGGCCCCGCGAATATGTACGCGGAGTTCTTCCAGCTTCACTGGCTTGGCCACATAATGGTGCGCGCCCAGCTTCATGGCCTCGATGGCCGTATCCACCGAACTGTACCCCGTAATCATGATGACTTCGGTTTCGGGGTGCTCTTTCTTTATCGCTTCCAGAATCTCCAGGCCTGTGGCGTCTGGCAGGCGCAGGTCGGTTATCACCACGTCGAAAGCAGCAGAGCCGAGTTGGGAAAGAAAAGCGCTCCCAGTGGTAAAGGTCGCCACCTCCAGGCCATCCTTGCCCAGGGCCTGCTCCAGACGGCGGCAAACTGTTGCCTCATCGTCAATGACGGCTATCCGCGCGGCTGTCATGCTATTGCTCCATCTTTGGCAGGAAGACGGAAAACACGGTGCCCTTGCCGGGCTGGCTTCTGACTTCCACCCGCCCGTTGTGGCGCTTGACAATGGAGTAGGTGACGGCCAGCCCCAGCCCCGTGCCTTTGCCCACTTCTTTGGTGGTGTAGAACGGTTCGTAAATATGCTCGAGCATTTCCTGATCCATGCCCACGCCCGTATCCTGGATCTCGATCCGGACCATGGCGCCCTCCTCACGCACCACGATGTCGATGCGCCCGCCATTGTCCATGGCGTGTATGGCGTTCAACATCAGATTCATGAACACCTGCTGCAGATTCTGCAAATTCCCCTTGATAGGGGGCAGTTGCTCCGGAATATCCTTGTTCAAGGTGACGCCTGTGAGCATGAACTGGTTCTTGAGCAGATTCACGGTGCTGCTGATGACGTTCTGCACCGTCAGGGTGGTGAAGACAGGGCGCTCCGTGCGGGAAAAATCCAAAAGATTCTTTACTATCTCGCTGGCGCGCTCGGACTGAGTCTGAATGTCGCTCACCATCTCCTTGGCGTCATCGTCCATCTTGTCAGCGTACAATTCCTCCATGGTCTCAGCCGTCAGGGAAATATTGTTGATGGGGTTGTTCAACTCATGGGCGATACCGGCCGTAAACGTCCCCAGGGCGGCTATCTTGCGCGCCTGCAAGAGGTCTTCCTGGTTGGCCTCCAGCTCCTGGGCCATGCGGTTGAAGGCATTGATCAAGCCGGCAATCTCCTCGATGCGGTTGGCCCGTGGCGGTATGGGGCGAAAGTCTCCCCTGGCCACCCGTTGTGTGGTCACTTTCAAGAGACTCAAGGGCTGCAACAGCCCCCTGGAGATGATTTTGACGATTAACAGCACCAGCAGAGCGAAGATGAACAACGATGCAAACGGAATGAATGATGTCCGCACGATGGCCTTGTGGATTCTTTCGCGCTTTTTGCGCAGCAGCCCGTTTGCAGAATCAACCAGTTGTTTTCCCAGGACCCTGATCCGCTCCTGATCCGGCGACTTGCCGGCCTGGGTGGAGGCTATGATCCCGTAATACTCCTGAAAAAGCGCGTTCAATTTCCCGTATTCATCCCCCCCCACCACTTCAAGGATATTGTCCTGCAATTCATCCAGCAAAAGCTCGATGTTCTGCAGGTAATCAATGCTTTCCACAAGACTGCTCGGGTCATTGTACAGCAGGTAATTCTTCTCAAAACGCCTGACCTCAAGCACGTCATTGAGCAAATCCTCATAACGCTCCAGCAGGTGCAGCCGCTGCTTGACCATGCTCATGCTCCAGAAATTGAGCAGGGTCAGTGCGAACACGGAAATAAAGCTGGCCATGAAGACCAGAAAGAACTTGCCCTTGATGGAGCGCCAAAAGGTTTGCAGCTGCTCTGAGCCGCTATTAACCGAAGTGTTTTCCGTCATGATCATCATGCCTCATCTGCGCCACGGAACCGGCAACGCACCAAGACAGAGCGCCCCGTCCAAGACGTTTCCCGACCATATGTTTCAATTTGAACCATGTCTACCATGCAAAGACATGGTTTGTTTCACATTGGAACATAAAGCATCACTTCACAACTGTTGTTTTTCTGCAACATTCTGTTTTCACGAACTTTCTTAAAATGGCCCAGGCCTTGCTCTTACAGAAGTCGAGGAAACACATGGAGCGGATACTCGTCAGTATGAAAGGCCACAAGGTCCCCTGGGAAGCGCTTGCGCGGTCCATCGCACTGTGCCGTCGGATCGGCGCAAGTCTGTACGTGCTTTCAGTCCTGCCCCCCGGAAAAGCGAAAAAGACGTCCGCGCCTGAGGGAACAAAGAAGCTGGAGCAACAGCTCAAGGACGCAGCAGAGCACAGCGTGCACACCGAATCTTTCATTACGGAGGGAAAATATGAACAGGAAGTGATCAAGTTTGTGGAACAGCACAGGATCACAAGACTGGTGACAGAGCATGGCAATGCCAACGGCGCCAATGAAGAAAGAGATTTGGCCTCACTGCAGATGATCCGCCACCGCGTGTCCTGTTGCTTCGAAATAGTTACTCCAAGAAAAAGGGAATCGAGAGAGGACGGAAAATGATTGTACCACTGCATTTATATCTTCCGATCGCCGGCAACAGCGTGAATATCGCCACAATTCTCGGCCTGGGCGGCGGTGTGGGGCTTCTGTCCGGCATATTTGGCGTAGGGGGCGGTTTTCTCATGACCCCGCTGCTCATCATGCTGGGCATTCCTGCCACCGTGGCGGCCGCATCGGACTCCAACCAGATCGTCGGTGCCTCCACATCCGGCACCCTGGCCCACTTCAAGCTGGGCAACGTAGATTTCAAGATGGGCATCCTGCTACTCATAGGCGGCGTCCTTGGCGGCACCGTGGGCGTGCAGGTCATCAAGGTGCTGCGGGCCATGGGCAACGCGGACTTTCTTATCAACGTCACGTACGTGCTCATGCTCGGGTTCGTAGGCGGTTACATGTTCCTCGAAAGTCTGCAGTCTCTGCGTAAAAGCAAGGAACCTGCGACCGAAGAACCTGCTCCCGCCAAGGAATCCAAATACGCCCGCATGTTCGAGGCACTGCCCTTCCAAACCGAATTCACGCGTTCCGGCGTTCGCATGTCTGTCATCATGCCCCTGTTCCTGGGCACTCTGGTGGGCGTCCTGGCCGCCATCATGGGCGTTGGGGGCGGTTTCATCATGGTTCCGGTCATGGTCTACCTGCTGCGCATGCCCATGCACGTCGTTGTCGGCACCAGCCTGTTCCAAATTCTTTTCACCTGCATCAATGTCACCATCATGCAGGCCAGCCAGAACCACACCGTGGACTTCGTCCTCGCGTTTCTGCTGCTGGTGGGCTCCTCCATCGGCGCCCAGGTCGGCGCCCGCGTCGGTAAAAAGCTCCAGGGCGACCAGCTCAAAATTCTGCTCGCTTCCCTGGTTCTGGTCGTCATGGGCAAGATGCTTTACGAGCTCATCGCCCGTCCCGACATTCTGCTTGCATACGTGGGAGGTCATTAAAATGAATATCAGATGTATCACACTTACCGCGTTCATTCTGGCCCTGCTGTGCACGTCCGTTTCGGCGCAGGCCCCCATGCAGCTCAAGGTGACGCCGGAAACCATCGACATCGGCACCACATACAACGGCACCACCGTGGACGTTGCGGGCACTGTTCCCGAAGGCAGCCAAATCGTCTTGCGGGTGCTTGGCGAAGCCAACGACCTGCACATGAAGCGCAAGGACAAGGCCATGGGCCTGTTGTGGATGAACATGGACGCCGTCACCTTTCATGACGTGCCCGTGCTGTACATCGTAGGCAGCTCCAAGCCGCTGGACGAACTCGGCCATGCCGGCAAGCAGTTGCAGGCCGCTTCCGTGCTCAATGGAATAGCCATCGAACCGGACAACGACGCCAGGCCGGAACTCATCGACCAGCTCATCCGCCTGAAAAACAAGGAAAAGCTCTACCAGGAAGACGCCGGCGAATTCACCATGGGTGAAGTGGAAGGCGGCATGCAGCATTTCACGGCCAAGCTGCCCATTCCTTCTCGCCTGGTTCCCGGTGACTACAAACTGGAAGCCGTAGCCATCAAGGACGGCGTCAAGGTCGACGCGACCACAACCCCCCTGGATGTAGAACTGGTCAGCACGCCGCAATTTCTGGCCAACCTCGCCTTTGACCATGGCACCATGTATGGAATCCTGGCCACCATCATTGCTCTGGTTAGCGGTCTTATCATCGGCATCGTGTTTCAGAGCAAGGGGGAGGCGCACTAGGGCCTTGCCCCCGTAACCGGGGTTTTGCCGCCACTTTCAGAATAGCGGTCAAAACACCCTGAAACCAAGAAGTAAGACGTAAAGTAGTGTTGCAAAGTAAGGGAACAAAGTTTGGGAATAAGGTATGCAAGGGGGGAACTGCCATGACCGGCGCCCCCTTGCTTACCATGCAGTAAAACATGACGAATTTTTCCAGCAGGAAAGCATACAGTGAATGTCAAAAACCTACTCACCTTCTGGCGGCGCAAGCCGCTTCCGGTTCCCTTCCAGGCCTTGTTTCGCAAGTTCAAGGGAATCATAGAGCGCAACAACCGCATCCTCGAGTTGATGGGAGACATGGGGGACAAGCTGGGGGGTGAGTATGTTTTCGACAAGCAATACATCCGCGACTCCTGCGAAAAGATGGAAGACCTTGTCTTCAAGCTCATTTCAGACCTGAGCGTGCTGAGCCAGCGCAAAAACGTCGAGCTGTTCCGGGCCTATGAACGCATCCGCCTGGCCATTCACGAGGAATTGTCCGGCAAGCTGTTTCTGGAGCAGACGGACCTCGTGCTCCCCCTGAACCAGCTTGACCAGGAAACCGTGGATGCTGCCGGCAACAAGTTCAACACGTTGGGAATCCTGCGTAATCTTCTTGGCCTGAATGTGCCGGACGGCTTTGTCGTCACCACCCGCGCGTTTAGCGAAGTGCTTGGACGTTGCGGCCTTACCGCGTCCAGCGACGCCGTGGCCAAGGCCTGGAAGGATACCGACGAAACAGCCTTTGACGCGGCTTGCGAGACCATGCGCACAAAGGTTCTGGGCTGCGATCTGCCAAGGCAGCTCACTTCCAAGATCATGGCTCAGGCCAATGCCATCGCCGCGGCCCATCGCAAGGAAACCGGCAAGGAACCCTTGTTCGCCGTGCGCAGCAGCGCATGGGGCGAAGGCGGCGAAATCAGCTTTGCCGGTCAGTACAGCAGCGTGCTCGGCGTACGGCGCGAACGGCTTGCCGAGGCATGTAAGGAAGTCCTGGCCAGCGCGTACTCGCCACAGGCCTGGCATTACAGGTCCCAGCTAGGCTTCCGGGAAGACGAGCTGGCCATGGCGGTGGGCATTCAGGTTATGGTGCCCGCCAGGGTCAGCGGGACGCTGCAGACCTGTTACGGCCGCCACGCCATGTGTGACTGCATGGCGGTATACAGCGCCCCAGGTCTTGGCGCGCCGCTGATGGACGGCGCCATCCAGGCCGACACCATGATTTTGGGGCGCACGCCTCCTTTTGACGTGCTGGCGGCGCGTAAAGAGGAAAACGAATGGCAGCTTCAGCTTGACCCTACAGGGGGTATTGTCAAGAAAACGCTGTCTTTTGATGAAAAGCAGGCGGACAGCCTGCCCCCGGAACAGGCCAAGGAGCTGGCGCGGGCGTGCATGGCCATAGAAAGTTACCTCAAGCGCCCTGTAGAGGTGGAGTGGAGTATGGACGATGCGAGCAAGCTGTACATCCTGCAGGCCCGCCCTTTTACTCCCGAAGAACCCTTGCAGAACACCCCTTTTGTTTGCGTGGACGACAAGGAAGTGGTGCTTGAAGGCGAAGGGTTCATTGTGCAGCAGGGCGTTGCGTCCGGAAAGGTGCATATTCTGCACAGCGACGAGGACCTGAGCACGGTACCCCACGGCGCAGTGCTGGTCAGCCGCTTCACATCGCCGCGTTATTCCAGAATCATGCCTCGCTTGAAGGGCATCATCACCGACATTGGCTCCCCCGCGGGGCACATGGCCACCATTGCGCGCGAGCACCGTCTGCCCACCGTTGTCAACACCGGCAACGCCACGCAGATTTTGCACAACGGTGACGAAATCACCCTGGACGCCAGCAACAACGTCATCTACCGCGGCATTATTCCGGAGCTGCAGCGCTTTGAGCTCGAGAACCAGTGTGTTTTCGAGGAGTCGTACGAATACAGGCTGCTGCGCCGGCTGCTCAAGCGTATTTCTCCACTGCATCTGGTGGACCCGAAAAGCGACGATTTCCGTCCATCCAATTGCCGCACGTTTCACGACATCACCCGGTACATTCACGAAAAAGCCGTGGAAGAACTCATTCAGATAACGGAAAATAGAAATCTGGGTGATGAAACCAAGCCACGGCGCCTGGTGTTGGATATTCCTCTGGGACTGACCGTCATCGATGTGGAAGACGGCCTGCAGGGAGCGCCCGACAAGGACGCTCACTTCAATGATGTGCTTTCTGTTCCGCTGCAAGGGCTGCTGCAGGGCATGATCAACTCCGACATGTGGTGCACGAATCCCGTGGCGGTGGATATGACGAGCTTCATGTCCAGCTTCACCCGCACAGTGCCTGCCGCGCTTTCCTCCCCGGTGCGCGTGGGCAGAAACCTTGCCGTGGTCTCCCGGGAGTATTGCAACCTCCATTTGCGGCTCGGCTACCACTTCAATATCGTGGATGCCTACCTGAGCGAACAGATCAACGACAACTACATCTATTTTCGCTTCATGGGCGGCGTCACCGGCCAGGAACGCCGTTCTCGGCGCGCGCGATTCATTGCCGAAATCCTGGAGCACTACGATTTCAGGGTGGAAATACGCGGCGACCTTGTGGTGGGGCGCATCAAAAAGTTATCATTGGAGCGCGGCGTGGAGCGAATGCTACTCCTGGGCGGCCTGGTGGGCTACACCCGGCAGCTCGATGTGCAGATGCACACCGCCGCAGACGTGGAAAAGCACGTCGAACTTTTTCTGCAACGCATAGCACCGGTTATTGGGAGCGCAAATGACCATGAACGAAACAAGGACCCGCATACTGGTGCTGGACGATGAGCCCATCGTGTGCAAGCGGCTCAAACCGGCATTCCAGAAGGCAGGCTATGTGGTGGAGACGTTCACCGACAGCGCCGAAGCCATGCAACGAATCGAGCAGGAGCACTTTGATGTCGTGGTCACCGACCTGAAAATGGAAGGCATCGACGGCATGGGCTTTCTTACCAGAATCCAGGAAATCGCCCCTGATACCGGGGTGGTGGTGATCACGGGATTTGCCACCCTGGATACAGCCAAGGAATCGTTCCGCAAGGGCGCCATGGATTTTCTGGCGAAGCCCTTCAAGCTCAGCGAAATCATGGACGCCGTGAAACGCATAGAGGCCAGGCGCAAAGAATCTTCCGAGAACACTCCCCAGGACCACAAAGGGAACGCATGATGCCCCCTCGCCTGCTCTCATTTACATCCCGTCGCAAACGACGCGAAAGAGAACAGGAAAGCCCTACCTCTACCCGTTCGCTGTTCCACAAGTTCCGCCGTATTCTGGAGCTGAACAACGATGTGTTGGGACGTATGGCGGAAATGGAAAGTGCGCTGGGGGGCGAATACATTTTCGATATGGCCTTTCTCTCGCGCTCCGTGCGGGAGATGAGCGGTCTTGTGCACCAGGTTGCCTACAGCCTAAACGCCATGACCGACGACCGCTATGTCCAGCTCTATGACCGCTTTGAATACCTGAAGTCGATTCTCTACGACATTCTTTCCGGCGGGTTGGGACCGGAGGCCTCACGCCTGACCATGGACTACCACGAGCTGCACTGGGAAAATCTGCCCCTGGTCGGCATGGCCAATGTTTGCCTGGCGACACTTGGACGCATGCCGGAAGTAAACGCAGTTGATGGCTTTGCCGTCACCGTTACGGGCTGCAGCCTGCTTCTTGAACAGGGATTTTGCGCGTCAATGGAAGAGGCCGTGCGCACAGAGACCGATGCACTGTTCTCGCGCCGCGGGAACGTTTGTCCCCTGGAGATTTCCGTGCACCCAGCCGGCACACTGGAGCCTGCCGCAGGGCAGCATGTTACGCAGGTCGAGGCGGAAGCGTTGCCCCATGCGCTTTTGGAAGCCTGTGCCAAAGGGGCGCGTAACGGCTGGAGTGACTTGGCGCTGGGTATACATGAAGCCGTGCCGGGCACTATTAGCGGCAGTCTGCAGACCTATTGCCCAGGCGGGGCGCCTGGGTCCATGTGTCTGGAGCTTGCCCACGACAACGGTGTAGAAAGCTGCATACTGGGCAAGACGCAACCCATTGCCCCCCTGGAAAGCGATATTTTGCCCAAGGCGGATGTCGAAAAGCTGCCAGACGGTGCGCGGCCGGTGCAACCATTGGACAATGGGATGTTGCGCGGGTCCGGATTGCTGCGCCCCGGCCTGCAAAGGCAGATCGCCGAGGCGGGCATCGCGCTGGAAAGGGGCCTGGGCTCCCCGCAAACACTGCATTTGCGCCTGACGCCCAAAGGCGCTTTGCATGTCGTGGATGTAACGCCCGCCGCCCTGGAAACGGAGAGTGAGGCGGACCTGCTGGAACTTTCCGAGGTTCTTGATAAGGCCCACCCCCTTATACACGGGGGCGAGTCGGCCCAGGCAGGCGCCGCCGCCGGCCGGGTCGTACATGTGGACGAAAACAACGTTCCCGCAGATTTCCCTCTGGGCGCTGTTGCCGTGGCGCGCACCGCATCCCCGCAACTGGCGCCTCTTTTGCGCAGAGCCGGCGCTCTGGTGACAGAACTGGGTTCCACCATCGGGCACCTGGCGACTGTGGCCCGTGAATACCGCATCCCCGCCATATTTGGCGTCACGGGTGCGCTTCAGGCGTTGCCCCCTGATGCTGCGGTCACGGTGGATGCTTCTGACACAACCATTTACGCAGGCTCACTGGACGCGTTACTGGCGCAGCGCCGCGCGGGCTCAGAGCTTTACGCCATGGACCCGGAATACACGATCCTGCGACGATTGCTGCAATTCATCATGCCGCTACAGATGACAGATGCTGCAGCTCCGGGCTTTGCTCCAGAAAATTGCCGCAGTTATCACGACATCATCCATTTTTGCCACGAGCGCGCCGTGGAGGAACTGCTGCATGTTCACTCCGGCAGGAACACCATTGCTCCACATCGCCTGCAAATGGGCATACCTTTGGACCTGCACGTGGTGGACGCAGGGGGCGGTTTAGCCCATGGGATCGGCAACGTCACCTCCCGTGACGATATCCTTTCCGAGCCCATGCGCTATTTTCTGGCGGGACTGCGCTACGCCTGGGACAGCCGGCAAAGCGTGCGCCTATCCATGCGCGATGTATTTTCCGGCATGCAACGGACATCCGCCCTGCTGCAGGCGCCTACAGGCAACCAGGGGCAGAATCTCGCGATTCTGGCCACGGGCTATTGCAATCTCAGCCTGCACATGGGCTATCATTACAATGTCATAGACGCCTTCATGCAGGAAAACCCAAACCAGAATTACATCTATTACCGTTTTGCCGGCGGCTTTGCCGATTCGGAACGCAAGGCCCGCCGTGTCAGACTCATAGAGCGCATACTGGGAGCGCTGCAATTCCACGTGGAACGCAAGGCCGACCTTTTGACGGGGCGCCTCAAGATCGTGGACCAGGAAACCATGGCGCGAACCCTGGAGCAGCTCGGCATGCTGACCTCCTTTACCAGACAGCTCGACATTTCCATGGGCCGCGAAGCCAGCCTGGAACTGATGGGCAACGCCTTTCACGAGCTGGTGCAGCATTTTAGCCCGCAGGAGGCGTCATGATCGCCTGGCTGCGCAAGGTATACCGTGACAAACGCCTGGCCCGGGAGCAGGCTGCCTTACGCTATCTCAAGGCGCGCTACCATACATTCCGCGCCGTCTTGCACTGCAACGAGCAGGCCCTGGAAGGCATTAGCGCATTCGATACAGCCCTCTTGCGCCATGCAGGGGCTTCGGAAGGCCCCCAGGGGCTGGAAGAGCTGTTGTCAGTCATCTTTGAACTGGTTGACGGTCTGAACCGTCTCTCGGACAATCGTTACCCCGCGCTCTATACGGTGTACGACAGGTTGGCGGCAGAAATCCGTCGTCTGGCGACTGCGTTGGCATCAGGCAAGGACAGTGACCTGCTGTATATCCCCTTGGCCGATGCGCGTGTGGAGCACGCCCGGGTCATCGGCGGCAAGGCCGCCTATCTGGGTGCGCTCATGGCTGCTGGCGCGCCCGTCCCCACTGGCTTTGCCATGACCGTCCAGGCTTGCCGCCATTTTCTTCAGGAAGCGGACCTGGAAAACGCCATTCGCCGGGAATTGCTGCCCATAGAGGCCCGCGCCGAAGCCGCACAAGGCGGCCAGGCAGATCCACATATGCAAGCAGAAATTCAGGATGTGGCAAAGCGCATTCAGGCCATGATCCAGGACGCCGCCTTACCTGTCGACCTGGAGTCCGCGCTGTTATCAGGATGGAGCGAATTGGGGCAGCCCCCTGTTTCCGCGCGCAGCAGCGCCCTGGTGGAAGACAACCCGGAGCACTCCTTTGCAGGGCAGTTCAGCTCTTTACTTAACATCCGGACCCCGGAAGCCCTCGCCGATGCCTACAAGCACGTGGTGGCCAGCAATTTTGGCCCACGCCCTTTGGCGTATCGCATACAGGCCGGCTTGCCCGTGATCGATTTTTCCATGGCCGTGATTGTGCAGACCATGGTCGCTGCGAAAGCAGCCGGCGTCCTCTTTACCCTGAACCCGTCCGCCCCTGAAAATGGACGCATGCTGCTGACGGCCGTGGCCGGTCTGGGCACGCAGGCCGTGGGGGGCAATGCCCCCGCCGATGTGTATGAACCGATGCGCGGCGCGCCGGATGACGTACTGCGCCAAGTGCGTGAAAAAACCACGCGAGAAATGGCGCATGCGCACGGAGGCTTGCACATGGAGGATGTGCCCGAGGCGGAACGCCTGCGCCCCATTCTGGAACAAAACGCCATTACCGCGCTCATGCGCTGGGGGCGCTTGGGCGAAGTGCTTTTTGGCGGCCCCCAGGACATGGAGTGGGCTTTGGACGATGCAGGGCGACCACACATTTTGCAGTCGCGCTCCATTCGTTTGCAGGGCAAATCCATCCGCGTAGCCGCCAAGCTCAGGGGCAAAAAGCTTGTTTCGGACGGCAGTTGCGCTTCCCCTGGCCGCGGCGTTGGCAGAAGTGTTGTTATTCATGATGCGGCTGAGCTTTCCAAACCGCTACCTGATGGTCCCGTGGTTTTGGTGCTGCAGCAAAGCCTTGTGGATGCGGCGTCCCTGATGCCCCGGGTGGAAGGCGTGGTGGTGGAGCTGGGCAACCCCACGGATCATCTTTCCTGCGTTGCCCGTGAATACGGCGCCCCCATGATAACCAGCGCCACGGGCGCCCTGAACACCATACCAGAGGGTGTGCTGGTGATTGTGGACGCAGACGATCATCTGGTCATTGAGGCTCCGGAAGAAGTAGGAGACATCATTGACAACATCGGGGATCAAAAACATACCCGGCAATCTCCCCAGGCAGTCGTTACAGGGATGGCGGCCGCCCTCCGCGATCTTATCGTGCCGCTCAACCTGACGGACGCTTACGGCCCCACTTTTTCCATAAAGGAATGCCGTACGCTGCACGACATTGTGCGTTTCAGCCATGAAAAAGCGCTCATCAGTCTGTTTCATGCAGGGGATGCCGTGGTGGAAACCGCTGACAGCCTGGTGCATTGGATCGAAGACGTGCCGCTTCAATTTCTGGTCATTGATCTGGGCGGCGGGTTGCAATCCGGGGTCAAACGCAAAATCAGCCTGGCAAACATACTGTGCGAACCACTGCAAGCCCTTTGCGGCGGTATGAACGCACCTGGCTTGCGCTGGCGCAAACCACCACCGTCCTTATCCACAGCCGGGCTGTTTTCCCGCTCCCTGCTCGACAATGCGGGTGAACGCCCCGTTGGCAATCAAAACTACGCGCTCATCACCCGGGATTACATGAACCTGAATTCGCGTGTGGACTACCATTTTGCCATGATAGACAGCGTGTGCGGCATGAATCCCCAGGAAAACTACATCCGCTTCCGTTTCAAAGGCGGTGGCACCGCCGCGGTGCAGCGGGAACGTCGCGCCCGTTTCATTGCCACTATCCTGAATGCCTATGGCTTTTCCACGGATCATCAGGGCGATCTGGTTACGGGATTTCTTGCCGAACTGCCGGCCGCCCCTCTGAAAGAAAAGCTGGACATGCTGGGGCGACTTATAGGTTTCAGCAGACTGATGGACGGCGCCATGACAAGTGACGCAGCCCCTCAGAAACTGGCGAATGCGTTTCTGGAGGGAAACCTCGCCCTGGAAGGCGACGATTTTCAGGAATGATAGAAATGGAGCCGGGGCAGCTCCACAGCCGTAAGCAGATTGCCCTTTTCCACGCCAGTATCGATGCCGATCTTGCCCTCCCCCACATAGGGTGTCTGGAAGGCTGTATGCCCGAAGACAATGATTTCTGGCCCTTCCCAGGGGTCGGACAGAAACGTGCCGCGCATGGACAGCATTTGCTCCAAGGGGCAATCCTCTGGCTGGCATCCATGGGGCAGGCCACCATGCAGAAACAGATACCCGGCCTGACGATGAAACGTATGTAAATCCTT
This sequence comes from Desulfovibrio biadhensis, assembly GCF_055388615.1. Classification (NCBI taxonomy): domain Bacteria; kingdom Pseudomonadati; phylum Thermodesulfobacteriota; class Desulfovibrionia; order Desulfovibrionales; family Desulfovibrionaceae; genus Desulfovibrio; species Desulfovibrio biadhensis. The sequence goes on along the minus strand of NZ_AP042477.1, from coordinate 1,686,880 downwards.
AAGAAAAGCAACGTGCGCCTCGGGCATGAAAGACAGGTCCCGCAGTGTGCGCATTGCCGCGCCACCGTAACTTTCCAGCGTTGCCTCCACCCCTAGCATGCGCAATGTCTGCAACAGCCCAGAATCTCCAGTCCGGGCATATTCCAGCAGCATATACTCGTGGTTGCCCATGAGAAATACGATGTCCTTATGCCGGGCCTGCAACTCGATGAGGTAGTCGAGCACCTCACGGGTGGCCGGCCCCCTGTCTATGTAGTCGCCCAAAAAGACCAGGGTATCGCTCTCCTGCAGGGGCAAGCGCCCCATGAGTTCACGAAGCCTGGCGTAGTGGCCGTGAATGTCGCCTATGGCAAAAATACGCTCTTCCATGGGCAAAGACCTAACGGGGGAGGGAAAACTTCACAAGAATAAATGTGCAGAGAACCTTCATAACCCTGCCGCGTAGATGGTCCCCAGATGCCCCAGGTGGGTACTGGTGGATTCTTTTGGTTTTGCGACAGCGCTTTATGGCTGCCACTATTCTTCTTAGGCCTTTTTTGGGGAGGGGCACAGCGACGTTACCCTCTGTCAATTATTTGCAGCGCATAAACGCTGGCAGAGCGCGCAGCAAATATATATCATGAATAATGTCTGGCTGTTACAGTTTATATCAAGAAACAGACTGCACTTCACTGCTGTTTTCTACCTGTATCTTCTCCAAAAAAGCAGTTTTGGCAGCAGACTATAAATATAGTAGTCTTCATGTAATCTTTATTTTTTTTGTTTATATCATATATTACAAATAAAAATTGATTTTTAACCACTAGTACAACAGCAAATTGTCGTTCTTACACTCAAAATTACCTAACATTGAAGTTGACAAAAACTCTCCAATCAAAGAGAAGATATTTATGGTCTCAAAGTTGCTGGATCAAGTCTGGTGATTTATCAAAAAATCACAACCTAGGGGGTAGGGGCATGAAGGACGTACGTTTGGTGCAGCTCGGTGTTTTCTTTCTTGCTGTCCTGTTTTGCAGTTGCGCTTCATACGGTTTTGCGCAGGCTGCCGGCGCCGTGGGCTGGGTGCAGGAGGCCCAGGGGCAGGCGAATATCATGCGTGGGGAGTCGGCCATGCCGGCCAAGCCTGGCATGGCGATAAACAACAAGGACAAAGTAACGACAGGGGCAGCCTCCCGCCTGCAAATCATGTTCAAGGACAGGACGATTCTGGCCCTGGCTGCAAACAGCGAGTGCCACATTGCCGATGTGTTCATGGAAAAGAAGAAAAAACCCACATTTTTTGTACGCCTTTTCAAAGGCACCGCGAGTTTTCTTTCGGGGGCGATCAAGGAACTGAACCCTGAGGGCTTCAAAGTGGAGACGCCCAACGCATCTCTGGGGATTCGAGGCACCGAATTCGCCTCAGCCGTGGACCCTGGAAAAGAAGTGCACGGGTTGTACGCTGACGGCCCGTTGCTGGTATCCGCCAAAAATCCCCCACAGCCAGGGGTGGCGGCGCTGCCTCCATACAAGAAAAGCCAACTATGTCAGCAAATAACCATAAGCATGAAAGCGACGAACCTGGCGTACAGAAAAATCCGCAGCAAAGGTAAGCATACGGAAGCCAAGCCCTACAAGGTAAAGGCCGAGGCATACAGAAAACTCTTGCGCACATACCAATGCAGGTAAGGAGCAGATCATGAAACATCTATCACGTTCCTTATTGATTGTTATAGTTTGTATAGTGGTTGCGCTTATGATGTTTCCATTGCGCGCCAGCAGCCATGAAGGTGGCGGAGGTGGAGGCGGCAACGCCGACGGTGGCGGTGGAGGCGTGGGAAGCGGGGGCGAAGCAATGGCGATCAGCAATGCTTCTAAAGCTGAAGAGGCCAAAAAACGCGCCAATGAGGAAGTAGAGAAAGTTGAACGTATGCTTCAGGAAGTCGAATCTTCCGGACAGGCGCATGTGGAATTGACTGTACCCGGAACCGTGACCGAGTTCTCTGGAAATGGATTGAGCGCCCCCCGAGCTTGGACGCTGCAAGAAAAAGAGCGCTTTGATAAATCACGGATAAGGACAACGCTGCCGTTGCCCAAGGGCGTATGGTAACATCAAAAACACGGGTATCGCAGAGTAAGTGACACTCAAGGCAATTGGGTTATTGGCCTTGCGTAGGATACCGAATTAACGTCTACGCCTGCCCCTCCATGGAGTGGGGTCCACATTTATGGAGATGTGGAGGGGCGGGCTTTTTCTGCGCACGAGGCAAGGAAGGGAACTCTTTTCTGGCAATTTTTCTTGGTGCGCCCGGAGGGATTCGAACCCCCGGCCTGCGGATTCGAAGTCCGACGCTCTATCCGGCTGAGCTACGGGCGCGGGCCATTAGGGAACCTAGTACACAACGCCTCATGCCAAAGCAAGGCCCTACATTTGCAGCGAAAACGCCCATAACATGGGTAGTTTTTTTTCGTACTGGGTCTGTGTCCCTCCCGGGCGACCTCATGCATGCGCGCCAAGCACTACTGTTTTTCATTTTTTTGCCCTCTGTTTGCCCAGGGGCGACCTCATGCATGCGCGCCAAGCACTACCACTTTTCAGCGCTTTGCCTGCCAACTTTTTACTTTTTTTAATTGCCCCCTTTTCCCCGTGCTTTTCATTACGGATCTTTTTTTGTTACTGATATACAACGGCTACACCTTGAAGAAGGCGTTTACTGGCATGCTTTTACTGTATACTTATCCGTAACAATTTGCCCGCCCCCCTTGCCATGACAAGGAGTTGCCACCTGGACAGCACCAGGAGAATTTGGCATGAACATTTTTTACTGTGCATAAATACTTAAACTTTTCCCTTAAAGCATAAATATAGTAAACGCAGGAATACATGAGACTTATCGAAAAGGACGGAACACTTCTCACCGTCTACCAGCCAAATGAGCGTCAGGGCGGGCTGATTTGGGCTGTTCGCCAGGCTATTCATGAGATTTCAATATCTCGAGAGGTTATAATCAGGCTGTTTCTCAGAGATTTCACATCGCAATTCCGACAAAAAATCTTTAGTTATCTATGGGCCCTACTCACCCCGCTTCTTGGGATCGCCAGTTTTATCTTCATGTATTTCATGGGCATCCTTAACCCGGGGGTAAAAGATGTTCCTTATCCAGTGTATATTCTTCTTGGCACATCAATATGGGGATGCATGACCGGAGCAATGGCTTCTGTCAGTAATGGCCTTCAGGCCCAGTCTGATCTGGTCATGCGCACAAATATCCCAAAATTTGCCCTGGCCACAAGCGGACTTGCAGGTGTCGTCTATTCCATATTCATTGGAATGGTCACCATGGGCATTGTTTTCTTTCTCTTCGATTTTGCTCCAACATGGTGGTATGCAATATATCCAATCATGGTACTGCCCATGTTAGTGCTTGGCATCGCTTTCGGTCTCGTGCTTTCCGTTATCGGTTCTATTGCTCGCGATTTCACGCCAATAGTGTCGCAGGGCCTTGGGCTTCTTATGTACGCGACACCTGTCGCTTATCTTGCCGACAATGTTGATTCGCCCCTAGCGAAGATGGCGATCAAATGGAACCCACTTACATACCTTATTGAAGCTCCCCGCGATCTTATTTTTAAGGGAGATCCAAAAGATATCGGTATCTATTTCATAGTCACGCTAGGTTGTTTGATCTGTCTTGCAATCGCCCTCCGCATCTTTTACCTCATCCAGGACCTTGTCGCTGAGCGTCTATAATGTCAAAATCAAATGTAGTCGTAGAACAAGTAGGAAAGAAATTCGGTCTTTCCCTACGCACCGCCCTGAAATATGGACTGGTGGACAGCCTACGCCGCAGCGTTGGCATGGATAAGGCCCCACATCTCCGCAAGGGGGAGTTTTGGGCACTGCAAGATATTAATTTTGAGCTGGAACCGGGAGATGCACTCGGAATCATGGGTGTCAACGGGTCTGGAAAGACCACCCTTCTTCGCATTCTCAACGGGACATACTCTCCAGATGCCGGCAAGGTCACCCTGCGCGGCCGCATTGGGGCGCTCATTGCCGCCGGCGCCGGTTTTTCCCCCATGCACACGGGACGCGAAAACATTTATATCAGCGGCGCCCTGCTTGGGATGAGCACTGCTGAAATCCGCAGGCGCTTTGACGAGATTGTGGCCTTTGCCGAACTGGAAGAATTCATTGACATGCCCGTACGTAATTACTCCAGCGGCATGTCTGTGCGCCTTGGCTTTGCTGTGGCAGTGCTGGGCACACCAGAAGTTCTTCTTGTGGACGAGGTGCTGGCAGTTGGCGACATCAGTTTTCAAAAACGCTGTTTCGAGCGCATTGAAAACCTCAAAAAGGATGGAACTACCATTTTGCTAGTGTCGCACTCTCCAGGCGCCATATGGGCAGTCTGCAATAAAGGTATGCTCATCCACAAAGGAATCAGCCAAGGGGTCATCCCGGTTGAGGACGCATGTAAAGCCTACGACCATGCAAATATGCGTTCGCGCTTTACCTCGTCGTCATTAAGCCCAACCTCTTCAAAAGACTCAAAAAATGACTTGCCTTCGGAATATGGGGGCACGCGAGGAGGGACAGGCGATGTTATTATTACCAAGGTTGAAATACTTTCCAGCAATGGAGAGGCCGTAAACGAAATTCAATACGGTCGTTCTTTTATCATCAGAAGCCATGTAAAATTCTATTCTAAACTAAGCGATGTCATTTTCAGAGTTCAATTGAACGCAGAAATAAACAAAAGCATTGCTATCATTGACAGTTACGAGGCGCATCAGGATCTCATGGACTTTGATGAAGGCGAATATGTTTTAGACATTTTAGTCGACAAACCAAATCTTCGCCCTGGAATTTACGGATTTGGACCCTCCATATTGAAAAAAACAGCAGCTGTTCACCTGTATTTTGATATGGAATCTGCACGCCTTGTTATCACGCAGCCTGAAGATATCTTTTTCTACGCTGACTTGCGTGCGAGTGTTCAACTCAACACTTCATTCTCATTTTTCAATAACAATTCGTAATTTATATGGATACTTTTGTATGATAATTATACCCCAAGACATCCCAACGGGAAGCATTGTAGGAATAAACTACAATGGTCTACATGATACTTCCATTGCAATAGTCGCTCCTACGGGCAAGCTCCTCTTTGCAATGTCACTTGAGAGATTAACTCGCGAAAAACAGGATGGAAGACCTCCAACGCAACTACTCGATCAAATACCTTGGGACAGGATTTCTAAGGTCGCACTCTCAAATGGCTTTTCTGGAAACGGCGATATAAAGCCCAGCAAACTTTTTGACAACACGCTTCAAACAACTTCAAACATCTACGAACCGGCGCACCCAAAGAGTTATCTTCAATTCAAAGATTCGATACCCTGTGAAACCATAGAAGTTTGTCACCATCTCGCCCATACGCACTCTTCTTTTTGGGCTAGCGGATTCGATTCATCTTTGTGCCTAACATATGATGGTGGCATTTACAGTAATCCATGGTTAGGCGGGCTATATCAAGCCAGCAGGAATACTGGTGTAGAGCCTGTTGAAATGTTTACCAGGCTCGCTCACCCTGACATTGCTGCTCTTTATTCTCTCATTACTGCAATTCTTGGGTTCACACCGAACAAACATGAAGGAAAGGTAACCGGTCTTGCTGCATACGGTGTATCTAATTCTGAGTGCTATGCATTGCTCACTGAATGGTACAAAGACAATATTGCGATAACAAGCCAAGCTACCACGTGGAATTTTGCAAGGGACTTCGACGTTTCCCCTTCGATTTTTGTAATCGAGGATAGAATTAAGCCTCTCAGAGATGCACTAGCCCAATTCTCCAAAGAGGATATCGCTGCAACCATTCAAAAATTTCTTGAAGCGCATATCCTGAAAATCCTGACGCGTGCACGGGAGAATGGCATAACAGGGGATAGAATTTGTCTTGCAGGCGGCCTGTTTGCAAACGTCAAGGTGAACCAATTGATCTTGGAGTCGGGCTTTAAAGAGATTTTCATTGCACCTGCCATGACCGATGATGGCACAGCTCTTGGCGCAGCTTGGCACGCAATAATGACAGAGAAGGACTTTTCGCCTGAGCCAATGACGTCAACCTATTATGGGCCCGCATTTCCTACTGCATCTATTGAAGAGGAACTCATTCGTAGAAACATTTCTTATGAAACGCTGACGTCACCTGCAGAAAAACTCGCCACTCTCTTAAGTGAGGATAACATTGTTGCCGTATTCCAGGGCAACATGGAGATGGGGCCGCGTGCACTGGGGAATCGCTCCATTCTGGCTCAGGCCACCAAATCGGAGATTAATGCGCAATTGAATAATAAATTGAACCGTACTGAGTTCATGCCTTTTGCCCCCTTATCCCGTGTGGAAGATGCGAGCCTGCTATACGAAAACGCCTCACAAATAGAACGCGCGGCCGCCTTTATGACAATAACAGCCAACTGCACAGATTTAATGAAGGAAAAATGCCCTGCTGTAGTTCATGTAGACGGCACAGCTCGTCCTCAATTGGTAAGCAGAGAAACCAACGCGCTCATCCATGAAGCCATAACAATTTACTATGAAAAGACAGGCGTACCGTCCATTGTAAATACGTCCTTTAATCTGCATGAAGAGCCAATTGTCTGCACGCCAGAAGATGCCTTGACTGGATTCTTTGAATCAGGACTCGATTATCTTCTTTTTGAAGATAAATTCCTCATTTCTTATGCGGACAACAAAGAAGCTGCTGTTCATATTTTGCGTGACCGCCTTCGCTTCTCACGTAAGAAGTCTTCCAAGTTGACTTCCCGACTTAAAGCAAAATGCCATGAATATAGTGAAGAAATAGTAGCATATAATGCGCAGCTTGGCAGCTTCACAAAGGAATTTGAAAATTTCACTGCAAAGAATGCAACTCTACAAAGTACCCTAAACAAAGTAGAAGAGGAGTTGGCAACTTGCACCAGGCGAAAAACACCTCTACTCACTTTACTTGCTTTGAAAATTCGTGACGCTTTGAAAAAATAGTAGACTACAAGGACAGATTGAGTGAATGCCACCTTCAACAGAGGACATCCAACAGATTACTATTTTCTTCAAAGACATTTAGAAAAATAGCGCAACTTTATACAAACAGTTTTTACTGATGGACAGGCACTCTACACATACTTATTTACAGCTTTCCTAATTATTTTAAACAATAAAATGATCCGAGAAAGTGTCGACATATCCACATCGCCCTTTACCTAAACAATAAGTATGGCGCACATACTGAAAATTCCAGCGACTCACACACTCTATGCCCATTTATCCACAGTGACTATGCATTCCGTGGATAACGCACACGAGTTGCTTATTTATTTTTCTCTATATCAATAGACTTTTACACCTATAGTTACAACCTACAAAAATATTTTGAAATCATTCAATTCCATAAACGAGATATAACTATTTTCACAACATTATGAGTTCTCAATAAATGCCTCGTTCCATCCTTCTTTACAATCATATATCCGGCACTGGACACCATGAATCATGGACTGCCATGTTTGCAGCACTGCTTCTGGAACGTGGCTACCGTGTCGTTATCATGACGCCTGTTCCTGCCGTTATGTTATCTGTACTGGAGAATCACGACCTTACGGCCTCCGAGAGCTTGATTGTGTTGCTCATGCCGGAAACGCTCCCTCTTCCACCCTCATTCCGCCAGCGCTTGAAAAACCGGTTGTTGAGACAGCGGCGGATAGCGAACGGCCAAGCATCCAGCCCAAACACTGAAGAAGATGTGGTGGAAACAAGAGATTCGTTTTTCCATCGCTGGTATTATCGCGGCCACATGTACGCACACCATCTCCCAGAGGTCAGAGTAACCTTTGACTTACCCTGGCGGGTGATATTGAAACGTAGTCTTTTGCATGTGTTTGCCCCACCAATGTGGTATCTTCAAAAAGGCATTAGCAAACTCGTACGTTCTTTTTTTCCAGCCATGCATTATACCGGAGAGCGCTATCCAGGAAACCTGTCGGCAGCTGCCAATGCTGCCCAGAGCATGCTGCAATGGAAACCTGACGTTCTTTTGTCCATGTACGCTGACGTATGGATTACAAAGCCTTCATTGTGGCGCCCCCCCCATGTTCGTATGTCAATACCGTGGGGGGGCGTCCGATTCGCCCCTTTAACCGGAAATCAGGCCGGTACTGAAGGATATTTCTCGGACCCAATGTTCAAGGGGCTATGTTTCCTAGATGAAGCGGCTGTGGAATCTTATCGTGCCCGGCAAAAAAGGAACATATTTGCTTTTTTGCCTGACATTGTTAACGGAGACCTGCCTGAGGAAGAAGGCCAGATCACAAGGGAAATGGTTTGCAAAGCTAAAGGACGTCCAATCGTCCTCTTATGTGGTTCAATAGAGGGGCGGAAAAACCTGCTTAAATTTTATGAGATGGCAACGTCTCCTGAAGCTTCGGATTACTTGTTCGCAATAGTTGGACAAGTGCATACCCACTCCTTCTGCCCAGAAGAACAGAAGATATTAGAGACCCTCTCTGATAACAATGTAGACAATATATTCTTTCGTGACATCTACTTCAAAGACGAACGTGAAATGAACGAAGTGATCGCTACCAGTGACGTCATTTTCGCCGTTTATCGAAATTTCCCTATTAGCAGTAACATGTTGGGCAAGGCTGCGCATTTTTACAAACCTATCCTCGTTAGCAACCGCAGCCTAATGGGGCGCCGGGTCCGGGAGTACGGGATTGGCTGCCCCGTTTCTGAAGATGATGCTCCAGCTATGCTGCATGGGCTACAAAACGTCCTCGACCATCCCATAGCTGCACATTTTTTTGAGCACTACAATAAGCAATTCTGCAAAGCTGAACTTGGGAATAATTTAGATGTTTTTTTGCAACAGTGTGTGGAAGGGTAGTACATTCTTTCTATGCATTACACTTCACCCTCCAACCACAACAATTATATATATGGCAAACTTCACTTACTCCTTCACCTTTTCACATGTCATCTGTGATCTACCGTTAGAATTTTGAACTATAATTTTTTCATAATCACACTTCTTTTTTCGGCAACATTGGTGATATGTAAAAGTTTGTGCTCTACCATCTTGCTTTTAACATCAGAAATATGACAAGGAAGGCATCATAATGTGTGGCATCTTAGGTGTCATCCACCGAGAACCAGGAAATCGCCCACCTCTGAATGCTAAGGAACTCGCACTCCTTGCTCACCGAGGTCCGGATGGCGACGGCGCATACACTGACGCCCATGCCCAACTGGGGCACACTCGCCTGGCAATCATCGATCTTACCGATACCGGCAGTCAGCCGATGCTCAGCCAGGATGGCCGATACGTGGTCACCTTCAATGGCGAGATTTACAACTACGTGGAGCTTCGCAAAGAACTGGAAGGACTTGGAGAGCACTTCTCCTCCAATTCCGACACGGAAGTTTTGCTGACAGCGTATAAAGTGTGGGGCCGCGACTGCGTGGACCGCTTCCGTGGCATGTTCGCATTCGCCCTTTGGGATTCGCAGACACGCAGCCTCTTTTTGGGGCGCGACCGCTGTGGAGAAAAGCCACTTTTTTATTATCAAGACGCGGATCGTTTTATCTTCGCTTCTGAACTCAAAGCTTTGACTCCCCTCATCGGGCGACAACCGGACTTGAATCCCGAAGTTGTCGATTTGTACCTCCATTTCCAGTACGTGCCCGAGCCCTTCACTTTGCTGCGCGATGTCCACAAATTGCCTGCAGCGCATACCATGTGGTTGTCCCCTGATGCTTGGCAAACCACGCCGCATCGGTATTGGAATGTGGAAGATATCGTAGATCCATCGCCCTCTCCTGAGACAGAAGCTGACATTCTTGCGAGTATTCGCGAGAAACTTGAGGAAGCGGTGCTCATGACCCTGCGCGCGGACGTGCCTGTTGCCGTTGCCTTGTCCGGCGGCATCGATTCAGGCGCCATCGCCGCTTTTGCGCAAAAACATTATCCTGAACCCATGCACGCATTTTGTGTCGGGTATCCAGGGCGCCCCCCTTATGATGAACGCGCCCAGGCGCGGGCTTTGGCGGAATCACTGGGCATGATCGTTCATGAAGTTGAACTGCCTGTACAGAGTTTCGTCGAGTTCTTTCCAAGCCTTGTCCACATCATGGATGAGCCCATTGCTGATCCAGCCGCCTTTGGGCACTTTTCGGTTCCCAAAGCTGCATCTGATTGCAGTATTAAAGTATTGCTCACCGGAATCGGTGGTGACGAAATTTTTTGGGGCTATTCATGGGTAACAGGTACAGCACGAACCAATCAAATGCTTGCGAAACACCCTGCTGTATCCAGTCTGGCCGCCCTCTTAAACAAGCCCGATTTCATACGCCTCCTCAAAAAACTTGCGCATTCCCATCGCGTGCCGGCTAGGGCGCGTGGTTGGTTCAAGGTTATTCTTGACCTTGCGGAAATACGCAGGCCAAAGGGGCAACTGCATTTCATGCATGCAGCCCCGGATTTCAGCGATTTATTTAGTATAAAAAGCACCTTTTATGGCAACGCCATGCGTGACCTGGCCTCTGAAAATCCCTTCAGACCCACCGAAATCGGGCCTCGTAGCCTTGAAAAAATACCGGCAGCCATAATTCGCCTCCTTTTCGATACATGGCTCGTCTCAAATTGCCTGTCCCTGGGCGACCGCGTCAGCATGGGGACAGGTGTCGAAACGCGTTTGCCGTTTCTGGATGCGCCCCTCATTGAACTTGTGATGACGATTCGAGCAAAGCACCCTGACCATACACTTGGACAGAAAGCCTGGCTACGCGCTGCTCTTAAAGATGTACTGCCGCCGGACGTGCTCTCTCGGCCTAAAGCGGGCTTCCAGCCGCCTGTGATAGAATGGTTGACCGGCGTAATTTCTGAGTATGGCGCTATCCTTCGCGATGGCAAGCTGGTTGCCGATGGCATCCTGGACAACAACAAAATTGACACGCTTCTTACCAGTCTTTTACAGCAGGGCTGGCCCGGAATATTTTTCGTTTACAAACTCGTGCTTTTGGAAATGTGGCACCAAAAAATTGTGAAGCAATAAGCTAATTTTTTGCGCACAAGTTGCCTTTTTAAATGCTGATGCGTTGTAGACCTTTGAGGAACAACACGCAGGATAATTATCGTGGATATTTGCGTGTATACGGCGTGCCCCTCCATACGGGCACCCTTACGAATTACCTGAGCAGCTAGATTGATACAAACAAGGTATTTTTCCCAGCGGACTTTTTCTGAGGGCAGCACCTGCCATATCCACGGGGGCAAGAATATCTTGGCGGAAGCCTGCAAGCAAAACAGTAGTTGAAGTGGCATACCAACACTTGCCCCCCACTACCGAGCCAGGCATGTTGTTTTATTATTTTGTGGGATGATTTAAGAGGGTCAACGCATCAACGTTTGAAAGGTGTCTTTTTTGTTGGGTTACAACAATCACTGCTTATTGTCTGGGTGAGGCGACTCTTGAAAGATATTGGAAGACATTATCTAGGCCTGCAATGGAACAAGATACCAACGTGGCCACTAGAACTTTTCCTGTACATCATCGGCATACTGTGGGTTCTTTTCTATTTCATCCCTCAAATTACCGTTTCAAAGGACATTATCGAATATTTCGATATTGATGCTGTTCTTCATATTGACTCTGCACTTAAAACATACGTGTTTTCGAATTACGGTCTGGATGTGTATGGGCTTGGTTGGTATAAATTAATTCGCTTTGTTGACCTGATACTCATTTCACCAATATACAGATTATTTTTTTCAATTAACGATCCAACCATAAGTTTACACTACTCTTTCCTAGCAATCAATTGTATATCTTTAATTTTAATGTATTATGTTTTAATCTATAAACTATTAGAAAGAAATACAGACACTAACTATTTAGCTTTCAAATCTTTCCGTATTGCTTTTCTCCTGTTTTTATTGTCTTCTATTAATTTTTTTATGGGAAGATATATCTTCCGCATTTACCCAGACATTTTACTAATAAGCATATTGGGAATTTTCTACACCTTATTCACTCCAAAAAATATAAAATTAAAAGAATACATCATATGTGGAGCATTGGCTGGACTTTGCCTTGCTATCAAAGTACCTGCATTTATATTTATCACATTGGTTTTTATAATCTACACTAAACGAAATGTAAAAGGTATTGTACTTTTTATTTTGTTCTTTTTCATCAGTTATGTATTATTCTCGTATCCAGATACATTTGAAAAGTTAAATTTATTATACGAATTAATATTTGGCATTTCCTCCCATTTCAATAAATACCGTACTTCCATCTCCTGGGACTGGACCATCAACTATTTGCGCCAATTACTGGCAATAATGGCGCCATTCAGCCTTGCAGTGTTAGCGCTACTTCTTTCGTTTCCTCAGACAATAACCTTGAAAAAAGGAGATATTGTTAGAGCCACCATTTGCTTTTTTTGCATCAGCCTTCTCTATTGGTCAAAACCGGTTATAATAGATTGGCAGCACTACCTTTTCCAATTGGTCCCATTTCTGATTACTATATATCTATGGATATTTTTATTTGCATATAAGTCCATCCAGCAAAAGTTAAGGTTTTCTTTTTCTCGCGTTCATGGCCGCTCAGACAACAACATCATCATATTAGTTGCTTACATGATTATTCTGATAGGTGTGTATCAACTCTCTTTTTTTGCAGATCCAAAGACACATGCCTATGTTTCAAATGTATCAAATTGCAGTGCAGAATTGAAAACTATAAGGCAAATTATTGAAAAAGCTGGCAAGGGCAATAAGCCACACATTTTCAGCACTCCCTATGTCTCCGATTTTCCGCAGACTCTTCGAAATGATTGGTGGGGAAAAAAAGAAAGAATTCCTACATCCAAATATGACGTTGCCATTATATCAAAATACTACTCTCAAAATTTTGTACGCGGTCCTGAAAAAGACTCAGACAACCCCTATTTTAAAATGTATTATTCAGAAGAAACAATACACTATCGAGACATAACTTTGCAGAAAATTTACGATGGCAAGTTTTGCCCTGTAGTCCTCTATAAAGTGTTGGATGGTAAAAATTAAATACACAGCCTGAGCTGCTTAGCGATGAGAAACTCGCCAAACGTACGAAGCTACGTAAATAAAGGGAGGCGGGAAGTAAAAGGAAAGGAGCAGCGTACTTGGCAAGGTTCTCCATTATCACCACGAACAATAAAAGAATGAAAATATGGCAATAATTGAGTAGTTGTAATCAGCAACAAAACTCACTGATCGCTTGCAATACGATGCAAACTTGCAGAAAAACACACTTTAACAACACTATGTGGGGTTTAACTCTTCTTATTTGGGACGATACTTCTTTTGCTGAGCGCAGCTATGCAATTGCGTACAATATTTTTGAATAATTCCATTTCAATCTTTTTATTCCAGTACAGCGAAGCATACAGCGGCAGAATGATCTTCCCCAATGCAGCATGCAGTAACGTTCCGGGCGCCACCCTCTTGCTCTCAACATACGCACAGGCCCAACCTGTCAGCCAAGAACTTGGGGTTCTCCCCAGGAGATCCCTCGTGACATCATTTGACTGCCGGTGCAGTTCAAGGCGCTGCGCAACCGAAAAGGCTTGAGGATGCCGTCGCATTCCCGCTATTTTGACGGGTAGATGCTGAAACTGCACTCCTGCAAGCCCCAGTCGCAGCCAAAATTCATAATCCATTATCCGCAGGGTTTCATTGAGCGGACCGAATTGCTCAAAAACCCTACGTCGAAAAAACGTTGCAGGCTGGCTTATTATACAGGTCTGCTGCATGCGCTCCCAGTTCCAGTCTTCAGTGTGGTAGAAGCCTATCTCTTTTTCATTGTCATCAATGTATACGGCGTCTCCATACACAACATCAACAGAGGGATTTTTTGCAAAGACGTCAATGACGCAAGAGAACGCTTCGCCGCAATATATATCATCTGCGTTCAACCATCCAAGAATATCACCTGAAGTCATCCGAAAGCCTTTGTTGATCGCTTCCGCTGGCCCAGAGTCGGATTCCGAGATCCAAGTGATGCCTTTGTCGTACCTCTTCAATACTGAAAGTGTCGCGTCATTGCTCCCGCCATCCACGACCACGTATTCCACACCAGGCAAACCTTGCCTTACAACACTTTCAATGGCGCGTTCTATGTACTCCCCTTGATTCATGGAAGGAGTAATAATTGATAACGTAGTTGTCATTGATAAAAGGTATACCTCTGCGAATCTATCATCTCACATGCCGTGAAAATTGTCCGACATGTCTTTTCATCCAGTATGATCCATTTATTGGAACGATGATTTCTTCACTAAAAACGCACTTTTATAACAAGGTGTAGTTCTTGTACCAGCCAATATTCACAACTGCCATAGTCAGCGCACATGCAGCAACAGACAAGCAGTCCCGCAAAGCATGAGCAGACTACTCATTGCGTCCCTCTCGTTCCTGTGTGTCAATTGTCTGTAGAATACGTGCAGCATGCTGCGTATCGGCTTCCGCCCACCGCGCACCCTTTACACCAAAAACCTTGGCGTCCTCCTGTAAGGGGACAAGCTCATAATCAACCAAATGCGCTCTGGGCCCTTGCATGAATTCGGTATTCGCCGACCACCCCGTTGCGACGACATGCAACCCCCGCTGCATTGCCTCATGCAGGGTGAGTCCATAGCCTTCTGATCGATGCAACGAGAGGTAGATATCATGCGCGGCATAGAGCCTATCAAGCTCCGTGTCGCTCAGGGCCTCTGTCAGCAACTCAATGTTGCTCGATTTCTTGAGGGCCTCTTGGAGTCGACGCATATCCACGGAATCCGTGGGCGAGCCCACCTTGATCGTAAAGTGGGCGTTGGAACTGTTCCCAAACGCGAGCCGGAACGCCTCAATGGCAGCAAGGGGATTCTTTCGTGAAAGCCGCGCCGGCATATCGAACATGAACAGGACCCGCGTCACCCCATCTTCTGCATAGCCTCTGCCGCTCTGTTTCGCCGGTTTCACCCGGTGCGGCTTGACCACTACGGGCTTGCGCGTGGCCCTTCTGATAGCCTTGGCAGTAAATTCGCTCGGCGCTTCCACACTGTGCACATATTGCAGGGCAAAATTCCAGACGGGGGGAACCGCTTCCAATTCCCAGGCCCAGTACCCTACGATATATTTATCGCGTAAAAAAGCTGCACCAAGGGCCAGAAAAAGTGTCAGCATCTGAGGCGGGTTGCAGTGGACCACCACGCGCACTGGCCCCTTGATGGTGCGGGCTTGAGCAATGCCGAGCAACTCTTCTGCAGGCTCCATGTTCGGCGTTTGATAGAGCGAGGTAAAATCTACACGAATGATCTTTTTCCCGCTTGCAGCTTCACGATCAGCATACAACCTGGCGGATTCGCCAAGGCCTGTATATAAAGAGAAAAACCCAAGCACCATGACCTGTGCATCGGCATCTTCATCATAAGCATCGCAAGGAGAAACCCCGGCCCCCAGACGCAAACGCACCAGCACACGCAACATCAAAATACGCATGCCTAAGGGGCACTTTCGCCAAATCATTCGCAGTCCATTCCGCACCATAGACATAAAGAACGTCCCACCCTGAAAATCTGCCAGAAGAATTCCGGCCCTGACTAGTTGATCTTGAGAAGTCTTTTGACAGTGGCGCAGACCGCGATCATCTGCCCCCCCTCCATACAAAGAGGCGCAAGCACGATTTCCACCGGTAAGACCAGAAACCCGTTTACTGCCATGTTACGCCCCTGCAAACCCCATTGCAGCGTACAAATTCCCCAAGATGTTCTTGTTGCTTTTATAATAGCTGTCACACCACTGCAGAATTGCTTCGCGAGAAGGCGGGGGGCTGGACAACAACTGCGCGGCAGCCTGCTCAGGATCCTTCGAAAGCTTGAGCAAGACATTATCGGGGAAAGTGGAGCAAAACGCCGTCTCCTCGGCTGCAACCGCCGTAACAGGAGCATGGATGATCGATTTGATAAGAGCGCCTTCCACTGGCGCGGACCACAGGCTGGGGCAAAGTGTTGCTCTGGAATTTTCAATGGCCTCCCGAAGACCAGTTTCCCAAGTCATGGGGTGGAAAACCGCATTGGAAGGAGGCGTTCCATATCCAGCAGCAAAAACACTGTCGAAGGGGAAAAGGAAAGGAACAGACGGACAGGCCCGGGCGACTTCCAATGCCCACCTGGCTCCTTTGGGTTCCAATTGTGCGCCATGAAAAACCACATGCCCGGTATAGTCAGAAGCGGAAGCGCTTCGCTCTGCCTGCAAGTCAAAATCAGCAAGCATGCCCGCGCGTTTGATCCAGGCATCAGGACCGAAATGCTGGCGAAGGAGGGCGTCGTGATTAGCACTTTGGCTGAGAAAACGGACCTTTCCGCTTGCCGCGCATTTCATCAATAGTTTGAGAAAACGCACCGAACCTGGTTGCGGGCAAGGAAAATCGGGGCAATTAAAGGTGGTCGCTTGCGAGAAATCGCCACCAAGGCACCGCAGACAAGCAGACTGTTCTCCTGGAATATGGTTGTACGAGCGGATGCAAAAAAAACTGGCGTCCAGAACAAACAGCCATGTCGGCTTCCGCCTTTTACGAAGAAACGCTTCGCACCATGTATAACCAAGTGTTTGCGGGTGCATGATGAGCACATGGTCAGCCCGCTGCAATACACGATCATCAGGTCGCGGCGTAGGCGTCCGGCCTGCTGTCATACGGAAAAAAACTTCCCGCGCCCCTTTTAGGAGATGCAAATCTCGCAGGGCCCTTTTCAGGGAAATCCGCTCATCCATGCTATGGATGAACTTGAAATCCACATGGGGGTATTCTTTGGCTTGCTCCAGCAGCACACGAATAAAGCGGCCGGTTCCACCTGGATCGACTTGCGGAATACCGCTGGCAACCTGAAGCGTATAGTGGTTCATGCAAGCCCTTCCATAAGGCGGATGCCCTCTTCCAGACTTACAGAAGGTCGCCAGCCGGGAAGCGGCTCTCCGGACCAGGGAGACATCATTTCGCGTTCACGGTAGTCACGCGCCCCCCAATTGACTGCTATCTTTTTTCCCACAATCTCGCCGTAGATCTCTATGATTTCACGCAACGGTCGGGGATCGCCCCCTGTCACTGCATATCGGGGTGGAGAAATACCGACAGGTGCAGCCTGCGCTAAATAATCAAGCGCACTGCAATAGGCGCGGACGACATCATCCACATAAATGAGGTCGATCACTTGCTTTCCCAAGGTCATGTCCAAAATTTCATTGCCCGCGGCTGCGCGCCTGAGGAGCGAAAAAAGCTTGGGGCGAAAGTCCCCGGGTCCATACGTGTCATGCAAAACAAGGGTAAGGGCTTGTAGAGAGGCCGCGTCGGTATAATATGTCAGGATATCCTGAAAAGCCCGCTTGGTTGCAGCGTACAGATTCACAGGATTGTACGCCTCGCCTTGATAGTGCTCCCAAAACGTACCTGTGTTGATAAAATAAGGAGTCTTTACAGACACAGCACCTTCCAACAAATGGACGCCAAGGGTGATGTTAGCATCCAGGAGGGGGTCCACAGCTTCATGCGGTACGGATGCAATAACCAGGGACGCCAAATGCATAACAGCTTGGGGGCGATGCCGCGCAAAAATATCCAGAGCACAATCTATAGAACCATCATATTCCGCTACAACCAACTGATCACAGTCCATGGCCGCAAGGCGTGCGCGATCGGATGTAGGACGCACCAGAGCGATCACATCATGCCCGGCATCCAGCAAGCCGGAAACGACATGCAGCCCAAGGAATCCTGTTGCGCCAGAAACGAGGATATTCATGATAACGCGAAGGGTTAGCCGTGTTTTTGAATGAATTCCAAAATGGATGCGCCCATGTAGTCCAGCATGTCCGCAGTCAAACCAGGATACGTACCAACCCAAAAAACCTGACGCATCACTTTATCTGTATTGTCTAATGCGCCAGATACTCTGAATTTCTGATTCTTCATGGCTGGTTGTTTGGTCAGGTTTCCACCAAACAGCAATCGGGTGCCTATCTTGAGTTCATTGAGGTGCTTCAAAAGGTCTTCTCGAGAAAAGCCCACATCCTCGCGCAACATGAGCGGCATTCCAAACCAGGAGGGGCGGCTGCGCGGCGTAGGCTCAGGAAGAACGAGCGCGTCACCTGCCTGGCTGAGAAGGTTGTAAAGATGCGCGTAGTTCCTGCCCCGCGCCTCGATAAAAGATGGCAAGCGCTCCATTTGCGCTACGCCAACAGCAGCCTGCATGTCGGTTATCTTCAGGTTGTAGCCGATATGCGAGTAGACATACTTATGGTCATAACCATCTGGAAGTAATTCAAATTTCTTCGTAAAGCGGCTTTTGCACGTGTTGTCATGTCCAGGCTTGCACCAGCACTCGCGCCCCCAATCTCGAAAAGAGAGCAAAATTCTGCTCAGGGTCGTGTCGTTGGTCACCACGGCGCCGCCTTCGCCCATGGTGATGTGGTGAGCAGGATAGAAAGAAAACGTGGCAATGTGGCCAAAAGTGCCGCACTTTCTGGGGCCGGCGGGAAGGGCGTGCCCTGCAGGGAGATCGTACTCCGCGCCAAGAGCATCGCAGCAGTCTTCAATGACCCAAAGGTTGTGCTTTTCCGCAACGGAAAGAACCGCATCAAGATCAAAAGGATTGCCCAGTGTGTGCGCAATGATGATGGCCTTGGTCTTTTCTGTCACGGCATCGGCAATCAACGCTGGATCAATATTATACGTGGGGATGTCGATATCGACAAAAACCGGCGTAGCCCCGTTCTGTAAAATGGGGGTCACGGTCGTTGGGAACCCTGCGGCCACCGTTATGACCTCATCGCCGGGGCACAAGGCCCTCTCCCCCAACAAGGGCGATGTGAGGGCGCTGACCGCAAGCAGATTCGCAGAAGACCCGGAATTCGTGGTCAAGACATGCTTCGTACCCAAAAATGCGGAAAGCTGCGCGCAAAACGCTTCGTCAAAACGCCCTGTGGTCAGCCAGAAATCCAGGCTCGCGTCCATCAAGGTCTCGACTTCCCGTGTGCCAAAAACACGTCCAGACACGGGCACTGGCGATTCTCCCGGTGTGAAGGGACGCGCGGCATGGGTATGATCCGCGTGGAGCCCCACAGCAAACCTGTTGAATGCGCGCAGGATGGCGTCCAGCTGAGCAGCGGCGACGTGTCCCTTGGATACTGCGCCATTGCCGCAATACCAGAAGGAGCTCTCTGGCAAGGCAAGGTATGCGCCCCCTTCCAGTGAGATGACAAGAGCGTCTGGCGCATCCTTATGCTTGCCGCCATCTTCCAAGGGGCACAAATATACTTTTTCCTCACAATTCTTCAAAATTACGCCAAATTGCGCGCCACCTGACGGAGCAGAAGAGATTTGAACAATTTCGCCGACTTGAAAGGAAAATGAGTTGCTTGCTTTATCCATGATTTCTACAGAGTGCTGTAAGATTCAATTTGTTGGAGGCACAAATCGCGTAGGGCCTGTGGCTGATCCCCGGCGATCTCTCGTTTGTACCACTCAATGGTCCTTGCAATAGCCTGATTCACGGACCACCGAGCATGCCATCCCAGCTGGATGTTGGCTTTGCTGCAGTCAAGCCGAAGCTGCTGCGCCTCGTGTGGATGCGCCGCAGAATCACAAGCGTATGCACCAGTACCCCAAAGGGATAATATTTCTTCGACAACCTGCAGAACACTCCAGCTGCTTGCCTCGGACGGACCAAAATTCCACCCGCCCTGGCTGGTGTGGCCGTCTTCCCAGAGCCGGGCTGCTAGACACAGGTAACCTGAAAGGGGTTCGAGAACATGCTGCCAGGGCCTGGTTGCGCGGGGATTCCGAATAGGTATCGAATCGCCCTTTTCAAGAAAACGCACGCAATCCGGAAGCAGGCGGTCTTCTCCCCAGTCCCCCCCGCCTATAACGTTGCCGGCGCGGGCAGACGCAAGGGCAGGTGCTTCGGGGTGGGAGAAAAAGGAACGCATATAGGCCTGGGCAACGAGTTCAGCACAGCCCTTGCTGCTGCTGTAAGGATCACTTCCCCCCATGGGGTCGTTCTCACGATACCCCCAGACCCATTCACGATTCTCATAGCATTTATCGCTCGTGATATTGACCACAACCCTGATGCTCGGGGTTGCGCGCACGGCTTCCAGCACGTTGACGGTGCCCATGACGTTGGTGGCGTAGGTCAGCCTCGGCTCTGCATAGGAGCGTCGCACCAGGGGCTGGGCAGCCAGATGGAAGACGATTTCAGGTTGTGTTTTCTGAAAAACAGCTTCCATGTGTTGCTGATCGAGAATGTCGCCCCTGACATCCTCTATGAGTTCTCCCACAGAAATGGACTCAAAGAGGTTTCTCTCTGTCGGTGGGGACAAGGAGTAACCAGTCACCCTTGCTCCCAGCAGGTGCAGCCACAGTGCAAGCCACGAGCCTTTGAAGCCTGTATGCCCCGTTATCAGGACTTTTTTGCCTGCGTACAGGGAACTCCAGGAAAATGGTGTGGACGTAGCAGAACTCATTCCCAAATTTTCCATGGTGGATTACCGCTCTGCCAGAGTTCCTCCAGCGTGTGTTTGTCCCGAAGGGTGTCCATGGATTGCCAGTACCCGTGATGCTTGTAAGCCATCAGTTGGTTGTCACGTGCAAGATTTTCAAGGGGAGTTTTCTCCCAAAGAGTGGCGTCTCCGTCGATATAATCAAGCACCTTGGGTGACAAGACAAAGAAGCCGCCGTTTATCCAGCCGCCATCACCTTGAGGTTTTTCAAGGAATTCCGTGATCATATCATCCGTAAGCCCCAGGGAGCCAAAACGTCCCGGAGGCTGGACAGCCGTCAATGTCGCCAATTTGTCGTGGGAAGCATGAAAATCCAGCAAAGCCGTTATGTTGATGTCAGAGACACCATCACCGTATGTGAGACAGAAGTCCGAATCATCAAGGTAAGGGGCAATGCGTTTGAGACGCCCGCCCGTCATGGTGTCATGCCCCGTATCCACGAGCGTCACGCGCCAGGGCTCGCAGGTATTATTGTGAACATGCATGGAATTTTCGCACATATCAAAGGTGACGTCAGACATGTACAAAAAGTAGTTGGCAAAATACTCTTTGATGTAAAACCCTTTGTAACCCAGGCAGATAATGAAGTCATTAACACCATGAGCAGAGTATATCTTCATGATATGCCAAAGAATAGGGCGGCCACCAATTTCCACCATTGGCTTGGGACGGACAACGGTTTCTTCACTTAATCGAGTGCCGAAACCCCCCGCAAGGATGACTGCTTTCATTTTTGCTCCTTGTGTATCAATCGCGACGCCAACCGCTTGGTATAACGAAAAACTCTCCGCAGAAACGTCTTTTTATCGCTGCTTCCAGCATCAGGAGTTGAACAATTGTGCACTGCCTTATAGCTTCTGGCAATCTCTTGGTTTATCTGCGGAGAGGAGAACTTTTTTGGAACCCAATCATCGTCCAACTCTGTGGCGCGGAGAGGATTGTCCTCTGCAGCGCAATGGCAGCCTGAGCCATCAAAGCCGATATTGGAAATCAATGATTGTACTGGGTACATGCAGTATGCATCATTACGAAAGTGGGCGTAACAGAATCGAATAGCCCAGGAATCGATCATTCCATCCATCTGCAGCCCAAGCATGTTTGTCAGATCATCTCCGCCACGGTTGAATACGTTCTGGGCTTCCTCGTCCGACATGAATTCCTCAAAGTCGGAAACAGACCAGTCAACCTTATCCCAACGATCTTTCCACGTTGCCCACCCCCAGGAGTGGCACCTGTACGAGGCAAATGTGTCATAGTGGTAATCGTGAGGAAAGGCCAGCAGCCTGGGCGGATAACAATACCCTGTTATCGAGAATACTTCCGGCATGGCCGCATAGTGGGCAAGGGCCTGGTTCATGTACGCCAGGAAGTGTCGGGATGTTATCAGGTCATCTTCCACCACTATCGCAGCGCCATACGTATCGATAAGCTCTGTCACGCCAGCAATGATGGAGTTCGCAAGACCACGGTTTGCGTCCCTTTCCACCACCCGCAACGTTGCAAACCCGGAGGCGGCGCGTACAATGGAACGCACCTCCCGCACCAGATCCGCAGCATCACTATTCTTTGGTCCGTCGGAAAAAACAACAAGGTCCGTATAGGGGGCGTGCGTATTGTTCGCCAATGCTTCAAGGGTCTTGCGCGTATGTTCGGGGCGATTGTAGACAAACAAGGCCACCGGGGCCAATCGCTGCTCACCGCCAGATTGACCAGTCATGGATGCATTCATAGTTTCAGTATTCATGAGAAGTTAAGGGACCATTTCAGAATAGCCGACGGTTCCGGCAATACCAAAGCGGGCATTCGCCATTGGTTCATTTGCAGGCTTGCACAAAATGGCTCCTTTCGGCGCATGGTACGTGGTGTCTCTATTCAACCAATCTGTCACGCCAGCCAACTATCCAAAATAATTATAGCTATAGTTGAAGACCGTATCTGCAAACTGTACGAAATATACTTTTGAATTGTGTCCGGTCTTGAGTTTTCCAAGAACATCCGTCGGATGTTTTATGGTATCTGCAGTATCCTACCCGCTTTTCAGGACTGTATGGCTCCATTTACGAGAAACAACCACACTTCTGCAAATCAATAACACACAAATAGAGAGCACCCCTTCCCTATGCTCTTCAAAAATCGAAGGCCTGACATTTCCTTATGTATCGAAAGAAGTCGAGGTTGCCATTGATACTTCACGTGGGGAGGGCAGATATGTTGACTATGCGAATCTGTAGACATTTTAGAAAGTAACGCTACAGGGCCTTACTGCTCGACGGCAACAGCATGCATTTGGATAAACAAGGTGGGGCCTGTCTGCAGTTACTCGATTTATTGCTAAAAAATCAACGTATTCCAATGATTTCCCCCCACTCAAGGCAGTAAACACCTCAATCATGTGCTGCATACTTACAGCGTGATCACAAGGCGGTCAAACCCTTTACAGCGCACTGTCAGCGCCTTGAGCCGTGCAGCAACGCAACGCGGCATTGCCCTGAGCAAGCGTTGCATTTCGCCAAAAATCATCTGGATAGCGTGACGATCAGACACTCAACCTTCCACACCCGTTTTCCACTGTTCCAGTCGGCGCACACGTTCCAACACAGGGGGATGTGAATAATGCAGCGCCACATCAAGGGGGTGCGGGGTCAGATTGGCAAGACTATGGGCGGCCAGCCGTTTTAACGCCTGCGCCAGAAAACGGGGGCGCCCTGTGGTTTCTGCCGCGTATGCGTCGGCCTGCCGTTCGAACAAACGTGAAAGCCTGTTTGCCGGCACAGCCGTCAACAATGATACGGGGGAATAGACCAGGGCAAAGAGCACCAGCCCCACGTGCACTGTAGGTTGCACGGCAAAAGCTGCAAAGAGGCCATCAGCTTTGAGCATCAGTGAAAGCAGGAAAAAGAGCACGCCTGTCTTGAAAATACCCAGCACCAGCATGAGCGGCACATGGCGTTTCTTGTAGTGCCCCACTTCGTGCGCCAGCACGGCCAGCACTTCATCCGTCGAATGGCGCTCCACCAGGTTATCAAAAAGCGCAATGCGCTTGCGCCTGCCAAAGCCCGTAAAAAAGGCGTTGGCCTTGCTGGTGCGGCGCGAGCCATCAATCACATAAACGCCTTCCAGAGCAAACCCCACCGTACGCGAATAGTCTTCGATGCGTTCCCGGAGCTCGCCCCCTTCCAGCGGGGTGAATGTATTGAAAAGTGGCAGCAGTAGTGTCGGCGCCAGATACTGCATCACGATCATAAAGGAGACCACGGCTCCCCAGGCCAAAAGCCAGCCCCAGCCACCGGCCGCAATGAACAGCCAGAGTACTGCCGCCAGCAAAGGCCCCCCCAGCAGAATGGCGATGGCAAACCCCTTGAGCTTGTCCATGACATAGGTCCGCGGTGTGGCGCGGTTGAACCCGAAACGCTCTTCAAGCACAAAGGTGTGCCAGAGCGAAAAAGGCGTGGAGAGCAAGTCCCCCCCCAATGACAGACCGCCCATGAAAAGCAGCCCACGAATGACCATGGCGGCGCGCCCGTCCGCTATTTGCCCTGCGATGTGCCCGGCCAGACCGTCCAGCCACGCGATGCCGCCCAGCAGCAGAAAAGCCAGGGTGGCAGCGCACCCCACCACTCCTTCTATAAGACTGAGCCGCGATTTCGCCTGCGTATATTCTTGGGAGCGGGCATATTCCGATGCATCATAAACATCTTGAAATTCGGGAGGAATCTGAGAAGAAACCGAGCGCGCTTCCAGCGCGTCCACCAACATTTCCACAGCGCTGGCTGCCAGCAGCGCCAGTACGATAGCCAGAAAAAAAGGATCGCCATATTGCGGCAGATAGGTCACGCACCCTCCCTTATGTCTGGCGCCTTTATGCTTCCCCTGCCAGGCGCAAACGCGCCCAGGCCGCCTGTCCCAAGGAAATGCACCCGTCGTTGGGGGGTACATCCAGGTGGCATAGGGGCGTTAGCCCCCGTTCCTGCAACGTGCGTGGAAGCTCCAGACGCAGAGTGCGGTTTTGCATCACCCCGCCGGAAAGCGCAACCTGTCGTACTCCCGTGGCAGCGGCAGCTGCGGCGGCCCAGTCACCAAGCCCTTGGATCAAACCAGTATGAAAACGCCGGCTGACAGCGCTCGCTGGCGCCCCGGTCTCCCAGTCATCCAGGGCCTGGACAAAAAGCCCGCGCGTTTCCAGCACGGAAAGGCCATCGTCTTCTCTGGCGGGACAAACATAGCCGCCAGATGCAGCCATATCCTGCGCAGCCTCGAGCATGATGGCGGCCTGGCCCTCGTACGTTATGCTGCGCACCAGCCCCAGCATGGCGGCAACAGCATCGAACAGCCGGCCACAACTGCTCGTTGCAGGGGCGTTGATTCCTTTGTCCAACAATTGCGGCAACATGTCACTCATACGCGCACATTGGGCATCATCCAGCCAGGGCCAGCCACGCTCCCCCGGAGCGCGCCCCAACTGGTGCAAAATACCCCGCGCGATGCGCCAGGGTTCACGGATTGCGCTCTCCCCCCCTGGCAGGTGCACCTGATCGAACCGCCCCAGCCTGCGATGCGTGAGGCTCGCGGTATCAACAAATAAAAGCTCGCCCCCCCAAAGTGATCCGTCATCCCCCAACCCTGTGCCGTCCAGGGCAAGCCCCAAGGCCGGGCCAACATGCTTGTGCTCGGCCAGCACGGCGTGGATGTGGGCGTAATGGTGCTGCAGCTCCAGCACAGGCAACGCCCCCTGCTCCATGGCGTAGCGGGAGCTCAGGTAGTCCGGATGCAGATCGCGCACCAAGGCAACTGGGCGCGTTTGCAGAATCTTTTGCAAATGCTCGATGATTTCGCGAAAAAAGCCGAGGGTTTCAATGTTCTCCAGGTCACCAATATGCTGGCTCACAAAGGCCTGGTCACCTTTTGTCAAACACAGCGTATTTTTAAGCTCCGGCCCCAGCCCAAGGACAGAGGGCGCATCAGCCAAATCCGTCAAAAAAACAGGCCGCGGGGTATAGCCACGGGCGCGGCGAAAGAACTGCACCGGCGCTTCCCCTTTGTCATGCGCTGCAGCAGGCAGCGGCCGGACAACGGAGTCGTCTGTGCGGATGAGAATGTCGCGATTATGGAACAGAAAACAATCCGCAATCTCCCCCAAACGCGCCAGTGCCTCACGGTTGCCAAGGCAGATGGGCGCGCCGCTCATGTTGCCGGAAGTCATCACAAGCGCCGGCAAGGGGCGCTCGGCTGCAGCAACAGTCTCGCTCCGCCGGGAAATGAGCGCCAAAAGCACATGATGCAAGGGCGTATACGGCAGCATTACCCCTAGCTGATCCGTATCCGGTGCAACGCTGGGCGCAATGCTCGGGACCTTGCCGTCCGCCGCTGTCGCCCTATCCAAAGGGGGGCACAAAACAATGGGGCGCTCCGCCCCTGTCAGTAAAGCCGCGGCGGCCGGCTCCACATTCACAAAGCGGCGCGCGGTTGCAACGTCCGGCACCATCAGCGCCAAAGGCTTGTGTTGCCGGTTCTTTCGCCGGCGCAATTCCTCCACCGCCGCGGCGCCTGTCGCCCCCCATGCGAGACAGGAAAGATGAAAGCCACCCAGCCCCTTGATGGCGGCAATACGCCCCTGGAGCAGCTCGGCGGCCAGCAGCTCCAGCGCGGCAGTGCCCCTTTCGCGCTCTGCGCCATTGCTGTCCGTAAGCCAGACCTGGGGGCCACAGTCCGGGCAGGCATTGGGTTGCGCGTGAAAACGGCGGTTCAACGGATCGCCGTATTCCGCAGCGCAACGCTCGCACATGGGGAAACAGGCCATGGACGTAACAGGGCGGTCGTAAGGAATACTGCGCGTTATGGTGTATCGCGGGCCGCAGTTGGTGCAATTGGTAAAGGGATAGAGATGGCGTCTGTCTGCCGGGTCAAAGATTTCCTGCAGACAATCGGCGCAGGTGGCCGTATCCGGGCTGATGAGAACGTTGTGCCCCTCCCCTGCACTGGAATGCAGTATGCTGAAGGCGTCCTCCGCCTCCAGCTTGGGGGGCAAATCCTCCCGCACCACGGATACTATTCTGGCCAAAGGCGGTTGCTTGGCCTCCAGGTCGTGGGCAAAGGCTTCCAGGGAGGCAGCCTCCCCTTGCAGCTCGATGCGCACGCCCTGCGGCGTATTGCGCACAGAGCCCACCAGCCCGTGATCCAGAGCTACACGATACACAAAGGGACGAAACCCCACGCCCTGCACCTGACCTGAAACCGTCAGCGCCAGACGCGCGGGTCCATTGCTCGCAGTTGTCATCTTCTGCCGTCGGCTCCAGTACTTATCCTAATATGCTGTCCGTACAAACGCCCATGATGTTGAAGCCCGAGTCCACGAAAATGACATCGCCGGTGGTTCCCGAGGACAGGTCAGACGCCAGGTAAAGCGCCGATTTGCCGACATCTTCCAAGGTGATGTTCCGCTTGAGCGGCGCAGCATGTTCGATTGCGCCCAGAATTTTGCTGAACCCCGGGATGGCCGAGGCGGCCATGGATTTTACCGGGCCGGCGCTGATGCAGTTCACGCGTATGCCCTTCTGCCCCAGGTCTACGGCCAGATAGCGTACGCTGGCTTCCAGCGCGGCCTTGGCCACCCCCATGGCGTTGTAATTGGCCACCACCTTGCCGGCGCCGTAGTAGCTCATGGTCAGCACGGAGCTGCCCTTGGGCATGAGCGGCTCAAAGGCGCGGCACAGCGCCACCAGAGAAAAGGCCGAGATGTCCAGGGCCATGGAAAAACCGTCGCGGCTTGTATCGATGAAGCGCCCCCGCAAGTCGTCGCGGTTGGCAAAGGCAATGGAATGGACAAGCACGTCCACTTCGCCCCATTGCTTTTCCACCTCTGCGCGCGCTGCTTCGATTTCTTCGTCAGACGTCACGTTGCACTGGATGGTGAATTCGCCGCCCAGCTCCTCCACTATGGGGCGCAACCTCTTTTCTATTGGCGGGGCGGCGTAGCTGAAGGCCAGCCGTGCGCCATGTTCCTTGAATGTTTTGGCAATTCCATATGCGATGCTGCGCTCGTTAACCACGCCAAAAATGAGCGCCTTTTTTCCTTGCAAAAGCATGTCGTTCCCTCCGTTGGATCATTTTGGAAACACAGCGACCTTAACACCGTATCCCTGCATCTCCAGTAACGGTACAGCAACTTCTACCCCATCCGGGATGCGGCGTCGATAGCTGGCATTACTTCTGCCCCCTCGTAACAGGTTGCCGCTCGTTTGAATTTTTCAGACCATATTCTTGATTATGCCGTGGCAATAACATATTGCTTCAGTATAAAATGGTCACCGCTTGGTTTACGCGATGCAAGAAGGGGGAGACGGCTCATGGCAATAGATTATCACTGGAAACCGCTTTTTGAAAATTTTCTGCTGGCTCTTGAAAATCTTGAACGCACCGTGGGGCTGGATCAGGAGCGCGAGCTCACACAGCTTGAAATCCATGGCCTGATTCAGGAATTCGAATGCATCCATGAGCTTGCCATGAAAATTCTGAAAGAACACCAGGAGCAAATGGGCGTTCGCAATATCATAGGGTCCAAAGACATCGTATCCTCGGCCATCAAGAAAAAGCTCATCGGCCACGACGAATACTGGATGACCATGCTCATGGACCGGAGCCACGCCCTGCATGCCTACTCTGCAGAGATCGCATCCGAGATAGCCATGCGCATCATCGGTGGTTACGAGCCTGCATTCCGAGAAATGGCCGACACGTTCAAGGCCATTCTGCAAGCCGCCGAAAACGACTGACACGCCCTTTTTCCCCTATCACGCGTACTTTTCGCAGGTGGTCGTTCACAGCAAAACGGCCACCTGCTGCCATGTTGTTCCTCTTGTTATGCAAAACCATTGCAAAACCGTAATCGCTGTGCCTGGACAAGGCGCGCCGCGAAACGCTATCAATCGGACACAAATTCTGACAATCCCGAGCGCAACTGTATTTTGCTCCTTTGCCGCGCAGGCAACCATACCACTGGCGCCTGCTGCCAATATATGATGCCATTTTCAAGGATTCTGCATGGATTCACCCGCAATTCCCGATAAGCAAGCCAAACTCTGGATGACACTGGCATTGGGCCTGATCCTGACCACCACCCTGGTGCGGATATTGTTCGTCGCCACCGGGCAGTTGGACCTGGCCCAGGACGAAGCCCAGTATTGGGACTGGAGCCGGAATCTCCAGCTATCGTATTATTCCAAAGGGCCGCTTATCGCCTGGCTGAATGCGGCGGGCACAGCCGTCTTCGGCAACACGCAACAGGGTGTTCGCGCCTGCGCCGTGCTTTTTTCCCTGCTCAGCCAATGCGCCTTCTTCATCCTAGCCGCCGTGCAGCTAAAGCGCCCCCGTATGGCGTTCTGGACGCTGTTGCTGCTGAACACGTCTCCCCTGTTCATGGCATCCGCCGTGTTGATGACCACGGACAGCCCCCTGCTGTTCTTCTGGATTGCCGGTCTTGTTTGCCTGCACCAGGCGCTGCTGGGCGAAAAGAGCAGGCTGACAGGTTATGCGCCGCTATTGTTGGCGGCCTGTGTCGCCCTGGGGGTCCTGGCCAAATACACCATGCTCGTGTTCGTGCCGCTGGCTTTTGTTTTCGCCCTGGCCATTCGTCGCCGGGCCGGCAAGCGGGTATATGTGGTGATTACTTCGCTTTTGGCAGGCGCGGGCATTGGCTTGCTGCCCATAGTAATCTGGAACGCCACACATGAATGGGTGAGCTTTCGCCACGTGGGTACCCTGGCCGGTGTAAATGCTGCGGAACCCAAGCCAATGGTGCGCTTTGACCGTTTTCCGGAATTCATGGGCGGACAGATCGGCATTCTGTTGCCCTGGTGGTTTTTTTACGTGATTTGGGGAGGCTGGCAGGCCTTGTTCGGCTCCCCCCGCCGCCCCCAGGGGTTGGGGCAGGAACTGGAGGAACCGGTAGCCCCGGAGGAAGCCGCTCCGGTGGTGCCTGCACCGCTGCCCGAACCACTGGAACTGCGCAGCGAAGAACGCTGGCTTTTGGGGCTGTTTTTCTGGCCCTTGTGGGCTTTTTTCGTCATCTGGAGCTTTCACACAAAAATATACGCGAACTGGCCCGCCATGAGTTATGTGGCCGGCGCCCTGCTCGGCGGTTTCGCCCTGGCCAGACACATCAGCTATGCCAGAGGGCGCGCCCGCAAAGCCGTCAAGGTATGGATAGTGCTCGGTATTGTGGCCTTTGCCGCCATGCACCTTAATAATTATCTGCCCCTGCCCTCCGGCCTTAACCCTACGGTGCGTCTCAAAGGCTGGGCCGATCTTGGCAATGAACTGGACTGCCTGACGCAGAACGCCTTTGACGACCCCGACAAGGTGTTTTATTTCTCCGATGCGTACGATATTACTGCGGCGCTGGCCTTCTACGCTCCCGGACAGCCGCGCACCTACTGCGCCTACATCGACCGCCGCATGAACCAATACGACCTCTGGCCAGGACCGACAGCGCTGCCTGACGGCGCAAAAGGATGGGGCGCTCTTTTTGTAATCGAGCGATTCAAAAACCACATGCCCGCTGAACTGAAAGAGATGTTTGATTCCGTTCAGATACGGCACTTGCAGACCACTTTCCGCGGACAACAAGGGCGCAAATTCACCATCATGGTCTGTCGCGGCTTCAACGGCCACTGGCCTGTGGTGCATACAAAGGCTTTCTAAAATGACTTGCGATAAAGATACCCAACAAATTCTGGCCGATCCTCATGTGTGCAAACGCTGCACCGACCGCGGCCCCACTTGCTGCCAGCTGGAGCCTGGTGAGGAAAAGGTCTGCTTCCCCCTTTCCGAAATGGAGCGCGACCGCATTCTGGAAAGCGTTCAGGACAAGGGCGCTTTTGTCCAGGAGTCCAACAATAAACCGTTTGTGGACAATCTGAAGCGTCTCTTCCCCAAGGAAAAGAACCTCTTCGATCAACTGTTTCCTGAAGTGAAATTTCATCTGCGGCTGGCGACCAGGCCCGATGGCACGTGCGTTTTCCTGGGGAACAACGGGTGTGTGCTGCCCCGCGAAGTAAGACCACACTATTGCCTCATCTTTCCCTTTTGGATCACTGGGGGGCGTCTGACCTTGTTCACCCCCCCGAACTGCCTTGCTGTCGAGGAATCCAAAACCATATCCCACCTGCTGGAGGTGATGGACATGACCGAAGCTGAGGTGCGCATGCTGCATGGCCGCATCCGCCTGGCCTGGGGCCTGCCCCCGCAGGAAGGTCTGCCGCTGCTCAAACAAGCCTTCATCAGGTATAAGAAGACGAAATGAAAAAAGCGCTCATCATCATAGCCATGCTCTTCTGCATGGGGTGCCTCATGGCTGCCGCCGGCGGTATTACCCTGTACATGTGGGCCGCCAAGGACCTGCCGGGGTTCACCAAGATTGCCGACTACAAGCCCTCGCTGGTGACCACGGTGTACACCAAAAATGGCAACGTCCTGGGGCACCTGTACCGGGAAAAACGCTTTCTGGCGCGGCTGGACCAGATGCCCGACCACCTGCCCAAGGCCTTTTTGGCTGCAGAGGACAAGACCTTTTACCAGCATGAAGGCATTGACCTGACGGCTATTTTTCGCGCCTTTATCAAGAACCTGAAGGCCGGGGAGAACGTACAGGGGGGCAGCACCATTACCCAGCAGATCATCAAACGTCTGCTGCTGACTTCGGAAAAAAGCTACGAGCGCAAGCTGAAGGAGGCCTTGCTGGCCTATCGTCTGGAAAGCTACCTCAGCAAGGACGAAATCCTTACCATCTACCTGAACGAAATTTATCTGGGAGCCCGGGCCTATGGCGTGGAAGCCGCCGCCCGTGTGTACTTTGGCAAACATGTAGGCGACCTGACCCTGGCGGAAAGCGCCGTTATCGCGGGGCTCCCGCAGGCACCCTCGCGCTACAATCCCTTCCGCTTTCCGGAACGCGCAAAAGCACGGCAAAAATATGTGCTGGGACGTATGCGCGAAGAAAACTGGATCAGCCAGGAGCAATATGACGAAGCCATGAACCAGGAACTGGTCTACAAAAGCATGGACGACATTTCCTGGCAAAAAGGCGCATATTACCTGGAAGAAGTCCGGCGCTGGCTTGTGGACTATCTGAGCAAGGAAAACATGGACCGGCTGGGCATAGACCTGGACCGATACGGCGAAGACGCGGCCTACCGCTCCGGCCTGCATGTCTACACGGCACTGGATATGCGGCACCAGGAAGCAGCCGAGGCGGCCCTGCGCAAAGGGCTGGAAGATTCCACCAAACGGCGCGGCTGGCACGGCCCCGTGCAGGAATTGCGGCCAGAGGAATTTGATACCTTTCTTGAGCAGAACGATTATCAGACCGAGGACCTGACGCCCGGCGCCTGGGTCCTGGCGCTGGTTACCAAGGTCGAAAGCAAGGGGGCTTTCGTACGGGTGGGAGCCCGCAAAGGGTATATCCCCGTATCCACCATGTCCTGGGCCAGAACGCCCAACGTGAAAGTGCCCCCCGACTACGCAGCCAAGATCAAAAACGCCACCAAGCTGCTTTCCCCTGGCGATGTCGTATGGGCGTCCTTGCCTGTTCCTGAAGAAAAAAAGGATAAAAAGGCCAAGAAACCGCAGGAAGAAGTGGCGCAGGAACCAGAAAAGTCAGTGGATGAAATGCTTGCTGCATTATCCCTGGAGCAGCGCCCACAAGTGGAGGGCGCCCTGGTTTCC
The DNA here is from genome assembly GCF_055388615.1 of Desulfovibrio biadhensis. Lineage (NCBI taxonomy): Bacteria > Pseudomonadati > Thermodesulfobacteriota > Desulfovibrionia > Desulfovibrionales > Desulfovibrionaceae > Desulfovibrio > Desulfovibrio biadhensis. Next base: position 1,654,532 of record NZ_AP042477.1, on the reverse strand, counting down.
ATCGAACCGCCAACGGGCGAAGTACGGGCTCTTGTGGGCGGCTATTCCTTTGACCGCAGCCAGTTCAACCGCGCCACACAGGCGCGCAGGCAGCCGGGTTCCGCGTTCAAGCCTGTGGTGTATTCCGCGGCCATGGACAACGGCCTGACCCCGGCCTCCATGATTCTGGATGCGCCCATTGTCATCGAGATCGGCAACAAGGTGTGGAAGCCGCAAAACTTTTCCCACAAATTCAGTGGGCCGACACTGCTGCGCACGGCGCTGGCCAAGTCCATGAACCTGGTAACCATCCGCGTGGCCCAGCGCATCGGCATCAAAAAGGTCATCGAACGCGCCAAGGAACTGGGCCTGGAGCCAGATTTCCCGCCCTATCTGCCCATCGCCCTGGGCGCTGTGGCCGTCACGCCTATCAATCTGTGCGAGGCATACACCGCCTTTGCCAACCAGGGGGTGCGCACCAAGCCGCGCATGGTGCTCTCCGTCAAAGGCCCGTGGGGAGAGGACATCTACAGCTCCGCCCCGGAAAAGACGCAGGCCATTTCTCCGCAAACAGCTTACATTATGGACTCTTTGCTGCAAGCTGTCGTGCAGAGCGGCACAGGGTACAGGGCCAAGGCGCTGAAGCGCCCCGTGGGCGGTAAAACAGGCACCACAAACGACGAACGCGACGCCTGGTTCATGGGCTTCACGCCGTACCTGATGACAGGCGTCTACGTAGGTTTTGACCAACTCACCCCCATGGGCAAGTTTGAAACCGGCTCGCGCGCCGCTTCCCCCATCTGGCTGGACTACCGCATGGCCGTGGAAGACATGTACCCGGAGCAGGATTTCCCCGAGCCTCCTGGCATAGTGCAGGTTCTGGTAAACGGGGAAACCGGCACCCTGGCCAGCCCGGGATGCACGGATTGCTACCTGCTGCCCTTCAAGGAAGGCACGCAACCGCAGTACTATCAATCCCCCCCTGGCGGCACATGGGGCGCTCCCGTCCAGTACTCAAGCGACCCCACAGCGCCCAACCAGCCAGGACAGTACTGGACGCCCGACCTCTCTGAACAACCCCAGAACGGGCAACAGCAACAGGGAACGTTCCAACAGCCCACGCAGCCAAGACAAAATGGCGGACGAGGGCGCAGTGAGGATCTACTGAAACAGACGTTTTAAGGCGCGCGTCTTCCGCTGTGGTGCATGATTGACGTAAGACTCCTTTTTTCTTACGAATGGTTTTATAGTTAGAAGATTCTCTTCCCTCTTTGCGCAGCCATTTCGGAAGAGCAAGCCCGCAGGAGAAAGCCATGCCTTTTTTCAAGATCGACACCAATGTAGTGATGACCGATGGCGCGGCCCGCGAATTTGCCGCCAAGGCTTCCGCCCTGGTAACCAAAGCCCTTGGCAAGCCCGAGCAATACGTGCAGACCCTGGTCACCCCAGGCGCTTTTCTGCTGCATGGCGGTACGGACTCCCCTGCCGCAGCTGTGGCGCTCAAGAGCATCGGCCTGCAGGAAGGACAGTGCGCACCGCTTTCTGAAACGATTTGTGCTTTTCTGGACCAGGAGCTTGCCATTCCTGCAGACAGGATCTACATAGAGTTTGCTGCTTTAGAACGTTCCTGGTTTGGCTGGAACAAGGGCACTTTTTGAGGCAATGCCGGGCAAACGCCCGGTCAGGAATTGACGAAAGGGGGGGTGCTTGGCTATTTTGCCAACAAAGGAAGGATTTGTCATGCGCCCGCGATGTGAAATAGAAGAACAAGCCCGTATTTACAAAGCCTTAGGCCACCCAAGCAGGCTGGCCATGGTGGACGCCCTAGGAGAAGGGGAGCGCTGCGTTTGCGAGTTGCGCGAACTTGTGGGCGCCGACATGTCAACAGTCTCAAAACACCTTTCCGTGCTGCGTGAAGCAGGAATCGTCAAGCACGACAAGCGCGGCAACCAAGTCTACTACTCCCTGAGCATGCCCTGCATCATCGCTTTCATGAGCTGTGTGCAACGGGTACAATTGCGCGCCCTCTCTACGGAACAGACCATCCATTGCGAACTGGAAAAATACGCAGAACCGGCGCCTGCCAAATAGTTTTTTCGCCATATTTAGGGGCGTATCCAAAGCTGACAACTGCCTGCATGCATCACGATTTCGTCACAGATTTCAGGTATGTTGTATTCTCTTCTCGTGCTGTGGACCACATTTCGCTTGGAGGCGCCCCATGGACAAGCTCAAGGTCCTTTTCGTCTGTAACCACAACAGCGCCCGAAGCCAGATGGCGGAAGAACTTCTGCGACGTGAGGCAGGAGACTCCTTCCAGGTAGAAAGCGCAGGATTCCAGCCTGGCGAGATAAACCCGCTGGTCATCGACGCCATGGCCGAGGTGGGCATCGACCTTTCCCGGAAAAAGACCCAGAGCGTATTTCAACTCTTCAAGGAAGGCAGGCTCTACGACTACGTAATCACGGTCTGCGACGACTCACTTGAAAAAAAGTGCCCCGTCTTCCCTGGCGTGACCCATCGCTGGCATTGGCCTTTTCCTGACCCTTCCGCCCTGGAAGGCACCTACGAAGAAAAAATGGCCAAGGTGCGTGAAATACGCGACGCCATCCATGAACGCATCACAAATCCCTTTGATACGCCATTTCGCACCCAAAACACTTACCAGTCCGGGGAGTGACAAGGCCAGTAGCGACTTTCTTCTCTGGACAATCGCTCTCTGTCTCCACTTGCTGCATGAAGCAGATCTTTTTTGTAGTGATGGGGTGAACCCCCAACAAGGAATTTACTACAAAGGCAACAGCCCCTGCTGGCAGCCGCGCTCCTTGCGTGGTGCGGCCAGCGGCAGCAAGGCGTGCCCGGCAGGGTCATGAAGAGCGCGGTTCGCCCGTGCACGCGCTGGCGACGCCGTGGCATAGCAATAGGCGCAGCCAAAACAGCAGGTATCGTACGCGCCCACATCCCGGCTTTGGGCGCACAGGCAGTCACCACGTTGGTGCGAATCCCGTGACAAGGGCAAGGATATATTGAACTCCCGCCCAAGCCAGGCGGCGTCGATGCACGCTCCGGCCGGAATACCGCAATCCGCCAGAGCCGCCCCCTGCGCACATGCCTGCAGTTCCATGCCATGGGTCCTTGCTATTGCCTTCATGCCGAAAAGCAACTCCCTGACGCGTTCCGGCTCCGGGGCAAACAGGCAGAATCCTTGACGTTCCAGGGCCGCCATGCGTGAGCGTGTCTTACGGTATCCTTCAAACAGGCTTGTCTTGACCCGCACCACGGCCCCTGCAAGGCGGCCGGCCAACTCCTTGAAATTGTGCAAATGCCATTCTGGCGGGGTGGATTCCGTCAGCACAATGGGATCATAGCGCCAGACAATGCGTGAAGCGCCCCATTCCTGCGCCAGCCGCAAAACGCCTTTAACAGCCGCTTCGGTGGCCGGCCGGGCCGGCTCCATGGCACGGGGGTAATTGGTGATCGAGGTCAGGCACACGGCCTGGTGTCCCAGATCGCGCAACTCCACCGCCCGCCGTGCCAACACGGCAGGATGCCTGGTCCAGAACACGATGCAATCGACATCCGCACGCGCCAGGGAGACCCTGCTGGATTGCGAAGGCGCAAAGGGATTGCCAACCAGACAATACCCGGCGTGCAAACGATTGAAGAACCAGTCCGCATAAAAAGCCGGTATATCGGTTCTGCGGGAAGCACTGATGATCATGGACGCCTCACACACCGCCCTCTGCAATAGGCTCCAGAGAGAGTTCCTGATTACGGGGGTTGTTTACCTCCGTGCTTACGGGCCATGCGTGCATGGCATCCGCCGGATAGGGGCGCAGCAGGGCTTGCAAACGCTCCCGCTCCAGTTTGCTGGCATCGCCCCCTTGCTCCCCGGCCAGAAGCCATAGGTCCCAGTCGTGCTTTGGCAGGATCACGGGCATACGGTCATGGATGGGCGCCACCAGGTCATTGGCGTCGGTGGTCAGAATGCAGACCGTGAGCAGTTCGCTGCCGTCGGCGCCCTGCCAGTGTTCCCACAGGCCGGCCATGGCGAACGGGGCTCTGTCCTCCATGGCGATTGCGTAGGGCTGTTTGCTTTTTTCCTTGCGCTTCCACTCGTAAAACCATTGGGCCGGCAGCAGGCAACGGCGGCGCTTGAATGCGGCGCGGAAGGCCGGTTTCTCGGCAGCGGTCTCGGCCCGGGCATTTATCATCCGCGCACCCATTTCCGGAGTCTTGGCCCAGGAGGGCACTAGCCCCCAGCGCATGGCGCCCAACACGCGCCCTTCTCCGCCTGCAACGATCACTGCCACTTCGGTCGTAGGCGCTATATTCCTGCGGGGGGTGTATTCCTCCACCCGCGACAGCTCAAAAGCCTCTTTCGCTTTTTTCGGGGGCATGTCGAATCCGAATCGGCCACACATAACGCCTCCTTTGCAGGCACTGGAGTCTTGCAGAGCTCTGGAGCAATCCGTATGCTGCCCCAGGCCGCAATATGCACACCACCAACCAACCTACTGGAAAAATTACAAATGCTACAACAAACATTCTGCCATATCCCGACCATAGGCGTCAAAACAGAAGCCAGACTCTGGGATGCAGGCATCCACACCTGGGATGATCTGCTCCAGGCCGAAAGTCTGCCCGTGCCGCCCAAATCAGCGGCAAAACTGGAGATGTGCCGTCAACATTTGCAGCTTTCCAAGGAGCGGCTGGAAGCTGGCGACGCACAATTCTTTGTCCAGAGTCTACCCCCCAATGAAATCTGGAGGCTGTTTCCCGAATTTCGCCACAACACGGCCTACGTGGATATTGAAACCACAGGTCTGGGCCCTGCTCAGGACCATATCACCACCATTGCGCTCTACGACGGGCGGCAAACCCGCTGGTATGTGCACGAGCGCAACCTGGAAGACTTCGCCACAGACATCCAGGAATACGATATGCTTGTCACCTTCAATGGTCGCTGCTTTGACGCGCCCTTCATCGAACGCAGCATGGGCATAACCCTGGAACACGCGCACCTGGACCTGCGTTTCGCGCTCAAGGCCGCCGGCGTTACCGGTGGGCTGAAAAAAGTGGAGAAACACTTTGGGCTCGACAGGGGCGAGCTGGACGGCGTGGACGGCTACTTTGCCGTGCTGCTCTGGCAGGAATTCCTGCGCAGCAACGAGGAGAGCGTGCTGGAGACGCTGCTGGCCTACAACATCGAAGACGTGCTGAACCTCGAACACCTGGCGGCCAAGACGTACAACCTCATGGTGGAGCGGTTGCCCTTTGGCCAACAGCTTGCCCTGGACGAACCCCTACCCGGGCTGAATCCCATGAAGCCGGACACCTCGCTCCTGGGCAAATTGCGGGGGTACATCAGATAAAAAGGGGAAACCGCGAGCACCAAACACGCTGCGGTTTGAAGCCTCTCACGACATTCGTTGTCACTTCCCCTTTTCCTTACTCTGCACGGGCAGTTCCACACGCTCTACCAGCTTCTGGTAATAGCGCTCGTTTTCTTCCATTACGATGGGGCGCTTCCGGCTCATGTTCCAGCGGCGCACCAGTACATTCAGCTTTTTTATCTGGCGGCAGCGCGTTTTTTCGTCAGGACAGTCTTCCAACAAGTCCAGAATGGTCTGGATTTCCTTGCGGTCCGCCACTTCCTGCGGCAAATGGCCGGAATTTCTGAGCACTTTGTAAGCCATGCGCAGGTCTTCTGGAATCATTGAGTCATCTTCCAGCTTGAGGGGTTCCCCCTTCCCGGGGAGGTCTTCAAACTGCCCTTCGCGCATGGCCTTCTCAATGCGCTCTTCTATCAATCCCTGCCAGGCAAATAGTGAAATGGCCATCTATGCCTCCGCCCCAGCGGTAAGCGCTGTATCGTCGTTCTTGTTCGCATACGTCATGCCCTTATCTTTGGCACCAAGCGAGACGCTTGCCAACCCCCTTGCAGGGCGCTACACAGGCCCCGGGAGGATAAAGCATGACCAAAAGACTGACCATGCCGCTCAATGAACGCTGTATTGTAGCCCTGGACCTGCCTGCTTTTGCGCCGGCCGCAGAAATGGTGGAACGCCTGCGCCCCACTGTTGGGTACTTCAAGGTAGGGTTGGAGCTTTTCCTGGCAGAAGGATTTGCCATGGTGGAGCATATTCTCGGGCTGGGGTGCAAGGTCATGCTGGATCTGAAATTTTACGATGTGCCCAATACTGTGGCCGCGGCCGTACGCCAGGTTTCCGGCAGGGGCGCTTCCCTGGCCACGCTGCACGGCGAACGCGCCATTATGCAGGCGGCGGCTGCCGCCGCAACGGACAGCGGCTGCGACCTGCTGGCCGTCACGGCCTTGACCAGCCTTTCTCAGGAAGATCTGAACGCTATGGGCTTTCCCGGCAACCTGGAAGACCTGGTGCTGCAGCGTGCGGCCCTGGCAAAGGAATCCGGCCTGGCCGGCGTGGTCTGCTCCCCATGGGAGGCTGCACGCATACGTAAGGAATTGGGCTGGGACCTGCGCATCGTCACCCCCGGCATTCGTCCCGCCGGCCCGGTGGGAGACGATCAAAAGCGCATTGCCACCCCTGGAGACGCCATCCGCAACGGTGCGGATCACATCGTGGTAGGCCGCCCCATTTGCAGGGCGGAAGACCCAGCCGCGGCTGCAGCGGCAATACTCGAAGAGATAGATGCGGTGCTCACGAACTGAGCGCCTCAATCTTTGCGAGCAATTCGCCGAAATCGCCAAAGATGTCGCGATCTGCATCGAAAAGGCGCTGGTTTGCGGCAACATAGGCCGCCACGGGTAAAAGTTGTGGCAAAAGCGGCATCACCCAGCCGCGGTGCGTCCGCAATGCGCTTTCCAGCAACCGTAAAAAGCAGCTGGCTGCGGAGGACGCGTCATCCTGGACAAGCACCTCGCTCCCAGCCACATAATCCGCAAAACAAACGAAATAATATTGAAAAGCGGCGCGCGGCATGAAGGAAATCTCTTCGGCGCGCTCGATCACGTTGGCAGCAAACAAGGGGTGCGTCTGCGCCGCGTCCTTGCCGTAAAACACCTTGTACGCCCACTGCGCATCCAGGTCCCCCTCACGGCCGCCCCAGTCCTCTTCCGTGGGCGGTGCTTCCGGAAGCACAGTAGCCAGCCCGGCCCGCAAGCTCTCCTGTAATTCCCTGTTTCCCATGCGCCACCTCAGATAAGACACCACCGGCGCCATAGCGCCCCTTGCAACCTGCTTTGCAAAATTTCCGTCATCCTGTATGGTGATATATAATGGCATTATCCGCCGTTTTAGGCTATATTAAGAGCACGATTTTCACCGCATCGCTTCATTCAGGGAGGGGGCCATGCGAACCAATTTTCGCTTGCTACTGACTATACTGGTATTGGCGTTACTGTTTGTTTCCGGTTGTGCAGGGGGCGCTCACAAACCCAGCACTGCCAATCTTACAGAATCACCTGGAAATATTGCGAATCTCGACGCGGATCATGATGGCGTGCCCGACCAGAGCGACGAATGCTCGGCGACCCCCGCCGGCCTGGAAGTGGACGCCTTTGGCTGCCCCGTGCCGCTGTACATGCACGTCGTGGTGCCCCATGGACCAGAAGCCCCCCTCGACGCTGCAATGCTTGCAGAACAACTGAAACGCATCGCAACCCTGCTGCGGACAAATACCGCCACCGCCCTGGTCATTCAGGGGCACACCGCGCCAGGTGTTTCTCCGGAAAGCGACCAAGCCCGAAGCCAAGTTTGGGCCGATCAGATCGGCAGCGCTCTTGTCAATCAATACGGCATCCCCAAGGCGCGTATCAGCACCCAAGGGTTGGGCGCGTCACGCCCCATGGTTTCCAACGCCACCGCAGCAGGCCGCCGCCGCAACCAGCGCCTGGAGCTGACCCTGACCGGGCATTACGCCGCGCTGGATAAGAAATTCACCCCCATAAATAGTGAGCAGAAAATAGCCGCGGCCGCAACGGTGCAAACGCCACTCCCCGCAGACTCGCGCAATACAGCCTCCAGGCTTGCCCCAAAAGCTCCCAAAGCGTCTCCAATCACCGCTTTTGGCGCAGCCAAACAACTGCATTTCGACTACGGCGGCACGGATTTGATCTCCCAGGACGAAAGCACGCTGCAACAACTGGGGCAATTTCTGCAACAGCACCCCGCCACCCGAATATCCCTGGTGGGGCACACCGATTCCAAGGGATCGGAAGCCTTCAACCTGAAACTTTCGCAGCGGCGCGCCCGACAGATCAAAGAGATGCTTGTAGCGCGTTATGGTGTAGCTGCATCGCGCATAGACACCAATGGTAAAGGGGAAAGCGCCCCCATTGCGGATAATGCAACTGAAGCAGGGCGGCTGGCCAACCGCCGGGTGACCGTGACGCTGCAAGCTACCGACACCGCCCCTGTCGTGGCGGCAGCAGCCAGCGCGCCCACCGTAGCCACCACTGCAGACATGCCCCAAACCGCCACAAAAACACGCGAAATACCACGAACCATGCAAGAGGCGGCTTCCGCCACGGAAACCCCGCTCGCGGCGCTGCGCCCCAATGCCACGTACCGCATCAAGATCAGCGTCAAGCAGTGCAAGCTCTGGCTATACGAATTAGGCGCGGATGGAGCGGAAAACCTGGTACGCACCTATACTGTCGCCACCCCCCGTCCTGGCTTGCGCGGGCCAGAAGGCCTGGGCACCATTACGCGCATCGATTTCAACCCCTGGTGGGTGCCCACTGCCAACCTGAAACGGGCTGCACTGCGCAGGGGCAAGCGTTTGCCGGACAGGGTGCGCCCCAGCAGTCCCGCCAACCCCATGGGCAAATTCAAAATCCACCTTTCCCATGGCGTAGCTCTGCGCATCCATGGCACGAATCAGCCGCGTCTCATCGGCCAGCGCGTTTCTGCGGGGTGCATCCGCATGCGCAACGAGCAGGGGCTGGAAATGGCCAAGGCCGTCAGCGTGGGCACGGAAGTGCTTGTGGTGGACTGATACCTTGACGATTTGAAGAGGAAATACTGAATGCCCGCCTGCGCGGGCATGACAGATAGCAGGGGCGCTACTCCCGGCAAAAGCTCCAGGGCCCCGGGAGTCGCAAACACAGACCAAACGCAAAGCAATAACAACGCTTCACCACACTACAAACTGACTGTCATCCTCGCGGAAGCGGGGATCCAGGTTCTGCCTTGCGCCGTAAAAGCTCGCACAGCCAGCACATGTGGAAAAAATACTGGATGCCCGCCTGCGCGGGCATGACAGATAGCCAGGGGCGCTACTCGTGGCAAAAGCTCCAGGGCCCCGGGAGTCGCAAACACAGACCAAACGCAAAGCTATAACAACGCTTCACCACACTACAAACTGACTGTCATCCTCGCGGAAGCGGGGATCCAGGTTTTGCCGTTGCGCCGTACAAGCTCCCACAGCCAGCACATGCGAAAAGAAAATACTGGATGCCTGCCTGCGCGGGCATGACAGATCGCCAGGGGCGCTACTCGCGGCAAAAGCTCCAGGGCTCCGGGAGTCGCAAACACAGACCAAACGCAAAGCTATAACAACGCTTCACCACACTACAAACTGACTGTCATCCTCGCGGAAGCGGGGATCCAGGTTCTGCCTTGCGCCGTATAAGCTTCCCCAGCCAGAACATGTATAAAGATAATACTGGATGCCCTCCTGCGCGGGCATGACAGATAGTCAGGGGCGCTACTCGCGGCAAAAGCTCCAGGGCCCCGGGAGTCGCAAACACAGACCAAACGCAAAGCGATAACAACGTTTCACCACACTACAAACTGACTGTCATCCTCGCGGAAGCGGGGATCCAGGTTCTGCCTTGCGCCGTATAAGCTTCCCCAGCCAGAACATGTATAAAGATAATACTGGATGCCCTCCTGCGCGGGCATGACAGATAGTCAGGGGCGCTACTCGTGGCAAAAGCTCCAGGGCCCCGGGAGTCGCAAACACAGACCAAACGCAAAGCAATAACAACGCTTCACCACACTACAAACTGACTGTCATCCCCGCGGAAGCGGGGATCCAGGTTTTGCCGTTGCGCCGTACAAGCTCCCACAGCCAGCACATGCGAAAAGAAAATACTGGATGCCCGCCTGCGCGGGCATGACAGGGAGCCAGGAGCGCTACTCCCGGCAAAAGCGCCAGGGCTCCGGGATTCGCAAACACAGACCAAACGCAAAGCGATAACAACGTTTCACCACACTACAAACTGACTGTCATCCTCGCGGAAGCGGGGATCCAGGTTTTGCCGTTGCGCCTATAAAATGCTCACAGCCAACGCATGTGAAAAGATAATACTGGATGCCCTCCTGCGCGGGCATGACAGATAGTCAGGGGCGCTACTCGTGGCAAAAGCTCCAGGGCCCCGGGAATCGCAAACACAGACCAAACGCAAGGCGATAACAACGCTTCACCACACTACAAACTGACTGTCATCCCCGCGGAAGCGGGGATCCAGGTTCTGCCTTGCGCCGTAAAAGCTCGCACAGCCAGCACATGTGGAAAAAATACTGGATGCCCGCCTGCGCGGGCATGACAGATAGCCAGGGGCGCTACTCGCGGCAAAAGCGCCAGGGATTCGCTAACTTCAGACCAAACGCAAAGCTATAACAACGCTTCACCACACTACAAACTGACTGTCATCCCCGCGGAAGCGGGGATCCAGGTTTGCCTTTGCCCTTACAAGCTCCCACAGCACATGTAAAAGATAATACTGGATGCCCGCCTGCGCGGGTATCCAGCTTTTACCGTTGCGCCTTTGTATATCCGCCCCTACTCGTTCCGCAGCACGGGCCAGGCCTTGCGCCCCAGCACACTGCGGATGCCAAGCATACCCAGCCCCAGCGTGGCAATGACCCCGCCTATACAGACAACGGCCAAAGGCAGGGGCAAAAAACGCCACTCACCGTGCATGACAAAGTGGATGAAGGCCCAGGAGATGGCGCTGCCCAGCAATGCGGCAAGCAACGCCGTGCCCGCGCCCATCAGGATGAACTCTGTGGCTAGCGCGCGCACGATGTCCCAGCGCGTAGCCCCGAGCACCTTGAAGAGCACGGCCTCATAGTACCTGGAGCGCAATGTTGCGCGCAGGGTCTCGGCCAGGACCAAAAGTCCTGCCAGGAGCGTGACAGCCGCAGTGCTGCGCACAGCCAGCCCTATGGCGTCAAAAATGGCGCTGACATCACGCAATACATCCTTGATATAAATGGCCGTGACTTCAGGAAATTCCGTGACTACAAGATCAAACACGGGGTCCTGCACAGCGCTCACATCCTCGCTGTGCCCATCCTTGCTGTACACAGTGGCGATGTAGGAATACGGAGCCTTTTCCAATACGCCGGGCGAAAACATCACCGCATGGTTCAGGGCCAGGGTTGTCCACTCCACCTCCCGCAAGCTGGCTATGGTGGCCGTAACGTTGCGCCCCAGAATGTTGATGGTCAGCGTATCACCCACACCTATGCCGAAACCGTCCGCCAGTCCCTTGGTAAAGCACATCAGGGGCGGTCCGGAGTAGTCCGGCGGCCACCACTCCCCCGCCACGATATTCACCTTGTCCGGCTTTTTGGCGGCAAAGGTCAGCCCGCGTTCGCTGCGGATGGCCCAGGCGCTCTCCGATGATACATTGGCTTTTTCAACGGGGGTGCCATTTATATCCACTATGCGCCCCCGCAGTGAAGGTTCCGACTCAAAACGCGAAACACCCGGGATGGCTTCAATGGCATCGCGAAAGGCGGTTATTCTGTCCTTTGGTATGTCGATGAAGAAGTAGGTGGGCGCTTGCTCCGGCATCTGCTGGTTGATGAGGGTCAGCATGTTGCCGTCGATGAGCGCCACCCCTGCCAGGGCGGAAAGCCCAAGCCCAAGGGAGAATATGACATCTGGCGTACGCGCGCCGGGTCGATGCAGGTTGCCTATGGCCTGGCGCAACCAGATGCGCCGCGGCTTGGGAGCAATGGCGGCCAGACGCATAAGCCCCCATGCGGCCAAACGAAACAGGGCCGCGCCAGCCAGAGCGCCGCCAGCAAATCCCAACACCAGTGGCAGATCCCGGGTCATGCCCCAGGCAAGGATGAGCATCAGCACCAGCACGGCCAAGGCAATCAACCAGGCCGCGTATCCATGGCGCTCTCCCCGGGGATCGGCATAGCCGCGGAAAAGACGCGCCGGTGATATCTTGCCTGCGCGCTCCAACGGCCAGACGGCAAAAAGCAAGGCCGTGAGCAGACCAAACCCCAACCCGCCGGCCAGGGGCAAGACGGCCAGCCCCTGGAAGAACGCGGCGCCGGCATCCATGGAAAGGCCAAGGGTGCGGAACAGAAATTCCGCAGCAACCCGGGCGGCGATCAGCCCGCCAATCAGCCCCATGGCGCTGCCTGCAAGGGCCAGAAAGAGCACCTGAAACAGATATGCCGCATATATCGTGGAGCGTTCCGCGCCCAGGCATTTCATGGTGGCGATGGCCCTGGATTTGGTTTCCAGGTAACTGCGCACCCCGTTGGCAACGCCGATGCCCCCCACCAGCAGGGAAATGAGCCCCACCAGGAGCAGGTAGCGTTGCAAGGTATCCATAAACCGTCTGAGCGAGCGCCCCGACTGGGTGTAGTCGCGCACCCTGGCGCCGCTCTGTCCAAACGTATCGCGAAACTCCTGGGCCAGAGCCTTCACCTGCTCGTTCGCCCTGGGCGCGCCAGCAGGGGGCGGGTTGAAGAGCTTCAACTTGTATACATAGTAGACCACCGTGCCCGGAGCCAGCAGACCAGTGGCGGGCAGGCTTTCGATATTCACAAAAACCCGGGGGCCAAGGCCAAAGAACTGCGCCGCCTTGTCGGGCTCATGCTCCAGTATGGCGCGTATGGTGAACCGGGATTTGCCGATTATCAGGTCATCGCCCACTTCCAGGCCCAGCCGCGCCAGTACGCGGGAATCGACCACTGCGCCCCATTTTCCGTTCTCATTGGCAAGGGCCTGGTGAAAGTCGCCCCCCCCTTGCAGTTTTACTGCACCATAAAGGGGGTACGCCTGCCCCACTGCCTTGAGCTCGGAAAGCATGGAGCGCTGTACTGCAGCTTCAGCCTTGCTTTGGTCGGCAGCGCGGACCATTGTCCTCAGCCGCGCCAGACGGGAGACTTCACCCCGTTGCGAGAGCCAGTCCTGCGCGTCCTGGTCCAGCTCTATATGGCTGCGGGTGACGGCGAGATCGCCCCCGAGTATGGCTTTGGCGTCCACGCGCAGGCTGTTGTCCACGATGGCTGCCACTTCGCCCACAGCAGCGACGGCGGCCACGCCCAGTGCCAGACATGTCAGGAATACGCCGAAGCGCAACAGCCCGCCGCGCAGTTCGCGCCGGGCTACGCGGGCGGCAAGGTGTAATCGCATCATGAAATGAGCGCTCCTTGCACGTCCGCCTGCTGATCGTGACATTTACCGTCCTGCATCTGGACGATGCGACAGAAATCGCCGGCCAGGCGTTTATCGTGTGTTATCAACAGCATGGTAGTCTTGTACTTGTCCTGCATGTCAAACAGCAGGTCCATGACCTTCTGCCCGGTTTCCGCATCCAGGTTGCCTGTGGGTTCGTCCGCCAGCAGAATGGAAGGATTGGGCGAAAAGGCGCGGGCAATTGCCACACGCTGCTGCTCGCCCCCCGAAAGCTGCGCCGGGTAGTGGCTTGCGCGGTGCTCCAGCCCCACGGCGGCCAGCCCCTGACGCGCACGCTCCAGGGCGTTGTCCACACCAGCAAATTCCAGGGGCAGGGCCACATTTTCAAGAGCCGTCATGGCGCCCACCAGGTGAAATGCCTGGAAAACTATGCCTATGCGCCCTCTGCGGAATCTGGCCAGGCCGTCCTCGTCCATGGTGGACAAATCAGCACCGTCCACCACCGCCCTCCCCGAAGTGGGGCGCTCCAGACCGGCTATCAGCATGAGCATGGTGGTCTTGCCTGAGCCAGAGGGCCCGACAATGCTCACGGCGTCACCGCGGGCAACATGCAGGTCCACCCCTTTCAATACGTTGACCGGGCCGCTGGCCGCAGGTAATGTAAGATGTATGTCATCCAGAGCCACAGCAGTTCCCGCAGCTGTACCATCAACGCCTGTATCCCCCATGTCTGGGGCGGTCGGTATAGTTTGCTTGGTAGTGTTCATATTTCTTTTCTACATCATTATTGGCACAAGGCAAGACGCGTGGGCCAGTGACGCCACAACATCCTCGGAGACGCCCGTGAAAATTCTGGCCCTGGGCGACAGCCTGACTGCCGGGTATGGCCTGAATCCCACCGAAGCCGTGCCTGCCATTTTGGAAGATTTGCTCAAAAAGCAAGGTTACAACGTGACCATGATTAACGCCGGCGTATCCGGAGACACCTCCGGCGGGGGGCTCGGGCGTCTGGAGTGGTCCCTGGCCGACGAGCCCGATGCGGCTATTGTGGAGCTTGGCGCCAATGACGGGCTGCGGGGCATGCGTGTTTCCCAGATGGAGGAGAACCTGGACACCATCCTCACGCGGTTGCAGGACGCAGGGGTAAAGGTGCTCTTTACGGGGATGGGCGCCCCCCCAAATATGGGGGAGGACTACGCGGCGCGCTACAACGCGGTTTTTCCCCGCCTGGCGGAAAAGCACAACGTGGCCTTCTACCCGTTTTACCTGGAAGGCGTGTACATGAAACAGGGGCTGACCCTGCCGGATGGCCTGCACCCCAATGCCAAGGGGACACGCCAAATCGCCGAGAACCTGCTGCCCTACGTCAAAGACCTGGTGGAACAGGTGCTGCAGGAACGCAAAGAGACGCAGTAGCCTTGCCAAAGGGCAAAACAGCCCTCCTTGTGATCCCCGCCCTTTGAAACACGGACTGGATGCAAAGCATCACCCCCCTCATACATAGTAAAAACTGTCATCCCCGCGGAAGCGGGGATCCAGGTTCTGCCTTGCGCCTACAAAATGCTCACAGCCAACGCATGTGAAAAGAAAATACTGGATGCCCGCTTCCGCGGGCATGACAGATAGCCAGGGGCGGTACTCGCGGCAAAAGCTCCAGGGCCCCGGGATTCGCAAACACAAACCAAACGCAAAGCGATAACAACACTCCACACACTACTAACCGGCTGTCATCCCCGCGAAAGCGGGGATCCAGGGTTGCCGTTGCGCCTTCAAAGTGCTCGCAGCCAGCACATGCGAAAAGAAAATACTGGTTGCCCGCCTGCACGGGCATGACAGATAGCCAGGGACGTTACTCGCGGTAAAAGCTCCAGGGCCCCGGGATTCGCAAACACAAACCAAACGCAAAGCGATAACAACACTCCACACACTACTAACCGGCTGTCATCCCCGCGAAAGCGGGGATCCAGGGTTGCCGTTGCGCCTTCAAAGTGCTCGCAGCCAGCACATGCGAAAAGAAAATACTGGTTGCCCGCCTGCACGGGCATGACAGATAGCCAGGGACGCTACTCGCGGTAAAAGCTCCAGGGCTCCGGGAGTCGCAAACACAAACCAAACGCAAAGCGATAACAACGCTTCACCACACTACAAACCGGCTGTCATCCCCGCGGAAGCGGGGATCCAGGTTTGCCGTTGCGCCTATAAGTTCTCACAGCCAACACATGTATAAAAATAATACTGGATGCCCGCCTGCGCGGGCAGGACAGATAGCCAGGGGCGCTACTCGCGGCAAAAACTCCAGGGTTCCGGGAGTCGCAAACTACAGACCAAACGCAAAGCGATAACAACACTTCACCACACTACAAACCGGCTGTCATCCCCGCGGAAGCGGGGATCCAGGTTTGCCGTTGCCCCTACTAGTCCTCGCACCCAACACATGTACAAAGATAATACTGGATGCCCGCCTGCGCGGGCATGACAGATAGCCAGGGGCGCTACTTACGGCAAAAACTCCAGGGTTCCGGGAGTCGCAAACTACAGACCAAACGCAAAGCGATAACAACGCTTCACCACACTACAAACTGGCTGTCATCCCCGCGGAAGCGGGGATCCAGGTTTGCCGTTGCCCCTACTAGTCCTCGCACCCAACACATGTACAAAGATAATACTGGATGCCCGCCTGCGCGGGCATGACAGACTGCCAGGGGCGCTACTCGCGGCAAAAACTCCAGGGCTCCGGGATTCGCAAACACAAACCAAACGCAAGGCGATAACAACGCTTCACCACACTACAAACTGACTGTCATCCCCGCGGAAGCGGGGATCCAGGTTCTGCCTTGCGCCGTACAAGCTTCCACAGCCAGCACATGCGAAAAGAAAATACTGGATGCCCGCCTGCGCGGGCATGGATGGTGCTGGTAACAATAAATCACCCTTTAGCAGAGCAAGGGCGAAACGCCTAAGATGCCCAGCAGAAAGGAAAATTCAATCGAGCGGTAAGAAAAGGGGCGAGGCTGGCGCTATTGCGCCACAGGAGCGTTGGCGGCCAGCCATTGCTTGACGGCAAAGGCGCTGCCCAGGTGTGCCACCTGGCTGTCCACTTCGGGCATGCGCTTCCACGCCGCCCCTTGCACCCGTTCGTCAACGGAAGGGTGGAAATAAACGCGACTGTCGAGCTCGGGCGGATTTTTGGAGGCGTTTTCAGCCACAACAATGATTTCCGGATAGGCATCGCCACCGATTTCGGTGAAGCTCACTGCCAGCACGCGGAGTCCGGGCTCCCAGGCCTGGATAGGGGTGAGCAGCCGGCCGCTCATATCGCTGATGCCCAAAGCCGCACCCTGATCATTGCCCAGGGTCAGAAAGCAGGCCTTCTCCCTGTCCGGCAGGCGCAGGGCAAAGCTGTGTTCTTCCAGCAGTCTGGCGCTGGCCACCTCGCTCCCTAAATCATCTGGCGAGGCCTTCAACACCACCAACCGGCATGTCTGTTGCGGGGCGCCTTGCAACAGCGCAAAGCCGCTGTCCTTGCGCACAAGCTCAAGGCTTTGCGCGGCAAGCTCTTTGCCCTTGAACAGCAACACAAAACGCCAGACGCCAGCAGGTGCATCCTCCGGCGCGTTTGGGGGCACCCGCTGCAATTGCACATAGGGCTTTCCGGGTGTGACCAGCCGCTCCACGGTATAGGAGGTCAGGGGATCGGCTTTGGCGGCGTCAGTGGATTTTGTGGATTTTACGGGTGGATGCTCCACGCGGATTTCCAGGAGCACGCTTTCCACACCTTCTGGAGCGGCAATCTTGTAGCGAATGCCAAAAAGTGTTTCCGGGCGGGCAGGTACCTTCTCGGTTTCTTGCACCAGTCGGGGCTTTTTGAGCTGCCCCATGGGGTCGCTGCCATCCTGGAGGGGGCCGCGGTCGAGAACGCCCCCGTAGATCCCATGGTCCAGTATCTCTGCCGAGACACCGGAAACGGATACCTGCTCTTGCGCGGCTTCTAGGGCTTGGGGCATGGACGGCAGCAATACAAAAGCCACCAGCAATACGACCAACGGGGCGGTTACAGCTCTAATCATGCTAGATATCTCCGGCGGTTGGCGTAAACTGACGTGCGCCCTGCTCTATCTTGCGGGTTTGCAGTTCCGAGGCGGCCATACGCCCGTATAGGGAGTTGGGCTTGTCGCGGATCAACTCTTCCAGAATGGCGCGCCATTTCTCATTGTCCGCCAGCTGGCGATAGAATTGCGCCATCTGGTAACGCAGGGCCGGCCACTCGGGATCGTTCTTGTTGATGTAGCGGGAATACTCGATGGCCCATTTCAGGGCCTCCCGGGTGCGCCCCGTGGTTTTGGTGACGTCCATCAACAATTGCAACAAATCCTTGATCTTTTCCTGGTCGGTATTCTTGTCCAGAAAGATGCCCAGGCTGGATTGAGCCAGTTCAAAGGCGCGCTTGTAATCTTCGTTGTCGCGTGCTTCATGGGCCAGAAAATACTGGATATAGGCCTGCTGCGCCGGGTCTATGCCTTCACGGTCCACCAGATTATTCCATAAGGGCGCGCTTTTAGCCGACTGGTCCAGGTTTTCATAGGCAAGGGCCAGATTGTACTCCATTTTCTGTTTGACCTCAGGAGAAATGTCCCAAAGCTGGGTGCGTTCCGCCAGGTCGGTCAAACACTCCCAATTCTGGCTGTCCAGACAGATGGACATTGCCAGCATGAGAGCGTTTTCCGAATGCCTGGGCATGGCAGCGCTCTTGAAAAACGGGTCCAGCATGTCGCTGGCGGCAGTTGTCTCTCCCGTCTTCCACAGGGCATTCGCCAGCCCGATGCGTGTTTCAGGAGCAAGATCGCCCTCCTGACTTTTAAGCAGGGGGCTCTTGTCCCACATTTCCGTAATACCCTGGTAGTTCTGGTCGGCCAGGTATTGTGACACCAGCTTGTCAAAGGCCTTGAGCGCAACCTCTTTGGCACTGTCTGTCAGCTTGCTGCCAGGAAAACGGGTGCCGAACTCATCCGCCGCGGCAAGGGCGTCCTGCAACTTCTCGTTCCACAAATACCACATGGCCAGCTTCAATTGCGCAAGGGGCGCCAATTCACTGTTGGGGTACTTCTCCACAATCATTTTATACACATTGGCCGGCCGCTCCGTATACGGGCGGTCGAACACGGTGAACATGTCCTGCACAGTGGGTTCATCATACACGCCCTGCTCAGCCAGGCGCATCTTGGCTATAAGCCCCCCCTCTTTCTCAGGATATTTTTCAATGGCCATGTCATAGACTTCTTTGGCCGTCTTTACGTCGCCAAGCTCCAGGTAGATGTCGCCCAATCGGGCCAAGACAACGTCGGCGCCCTCCGCGTTGGGGTCCATGTTGTAATAGGTCCAGTAATTCAGCTTGGCCTTGTCCAACATCCCAACGCGGTAGTTCACATCGCCATAAAGGCGCAACAAGGGCGGAAATTCCACATAATAACGCGGCCAGCGCTTTTCAATGTAGTCCACAAGTTCGCGGGCCTGTTCTTCGTATCCCAGCTCATTGAGGGAGCGAGCCAGCCCGACCGAGGCCTCGCGGACATACCGGTTGTCCGGATATTTTTGCACAATGTACTGGAACTGGTCGGCAGCCCGCTGAAAATCGCCATGGTCGTAGTAATATTGCCCCCAGTAGTATTTGATGAGGGGAATGTGGGGGTCATCGGGGTAGCGCTTTTCAAGAATATTGAAATAGGCCCTGGCCTGTTGCGGGCTGTCCACCTTGAGATTGAGCTGCCCGAGTTGGAACAGCGCGTCCGGCACCCGGGGGGATTCAAGATTGTCGTTCATCGCCTGGGTATAGGCGTCCTGAATCTTGGCGTAATTCTCACGGGGTGTCTGGCGCGACAAGGCGTACAATGCGTCCGCATAAGTATAGAGCACATCCCCCCGCATCTTCTTGGGCAACTTGGAGTGGTCCTTGATTGCAGCAAGCATGTCCACAGCCGGCTGGTATTCTTCATTGGCCAGGGAAGCACGGGCTTGCAGCAAGACAGCCTCAAAATCTGGCGGCGCATTGGGATCAGGCTCGCCTGATTCCGTTGTCTGCACATCACTTGCCGGGGCAGGCGCTTGTGGGGCAGGCTCCGAAGCGGCCTGGGGGGCTTGTTCCTGAGTTTGTGCAGGCGCGGATTCGGCCTGAGTGGGCGCTTCTGGTGTATCTGCAGGCGGTTTGCCTTCTATCATGTCCTCGGCAAGGCGCTCCTCTTCCGGCGCATCGATCTGCTGCTCGATCTGCTCCTGCGCCATTTCTTCTTGGGCTCCAGGCTGCTGTGGCGGCGCTTCCTCCACGGCTGCAGGGGCAGGGGGCGGTGCTTCCTGATTTTCCACTTGCACCGGTGCCGAACGCTGCGCGGGCGCTTCCACCGGTACAGGAATCTTTGTATCCGGGGGGGCCATGCGCGCCCGAAGATTGTTCGCCTCCTGCGGGGGCGCTGCAGGCTCCATCCGCTGCGGGGCCTGGGTCTGTTGCGCGCCCTCCACTTCGACAGGGGGCGCCGCATTATTGCCAATGCTCTGACGCACAGTATGCGTGTCTTCTGCCGCGTAAACCACAGAAGGCGCAAAGATCGTTCCGTCCAGCCAACTGGTAGTGTCCGCCCCTCTAGGAGTAGTGCCGCTGTCCGAACTGCCCTGCCCTGCCTCAGGCAGCTTCTGCGGCGTTGTCACTTCTTCGGGCCCTTTGTGCTGTATACGTGCACGATAGGTGTAGGGCACCGAAAAAAAGTGATTTTTCTGCTGGAGACTACCTTGTTGCGCTGCAGGTTGCTGCGCTTGCGTCTGTGGCTGCTGCGCCGTTTGCGGTGCAGGCGTCGCCTCCTTCTGCACTTCCTCGAATTCCTTGCGCAGAGATTCCAGCGTCTGCCCTTCTTGAGCCGGCTTTTCCACAGACGCAGTCTTTCCGGTAGGCGCAGTCTTTCCGGTAGACGCAGTCTCTCCGGTAGGCGCCGAAGGCGCAGCAGGGGCAGGTTCCGTGGCAGCCTGCTCAGAAGAAGGAGCCGTCGGCGTCGCTTGCTGCGTTGCTGGCGCCTGGGGCTGCGTGGCTGGCTGTTGCGCTACAGGAACCGGAGGCGTTGCAGGTTGTGCAGGCGCTTTTGGCGCGGGCGAAGCCGCGGCGCTCTGGGAGTCCTGGTCCCCGGGCTTCCACTTCGCGCCGATGGGATCGGGAAAGATGTCGATGACCAGCTTGCCCCTGTCGCGCAGAGGAAACTGAATGTACCCTATTGCGTTGGTTTTAAGGGTTATGCGTAAGCCATCCGGGGTGGAGAAGACGTTTCCCAGGTAGTCCGCCGTGTTGAAAATGTTCGGTTTGGGCTTTTCGTGCTCATCCCAATACCCGGGGGGTAGGTAAAGGGTCAGTTCCTTTTCCCCCGTGCGTTTGACACTGTAACTCGGGATGGTTTCGTCAAAAACCACCACAAGGCGTTCTTTGTCCGGATGACGCCCCCAGTAGTGGGAAACGGCAAGAGCCGAGCTTGGCCAGATCAACGCCAAGGCCAGCGCCACCAACGCGGCAACCCCCGCCAGGGCGAAAACGCCAGCGGATACACAGGTTATTACAGGCTCGCTAAAGGGCCAAAAATTGCCGGAGCGGATTCGTTCGGTCATAACGCCGATTTTATTTGCAAGTATTGTGCTAGCGTCTGGCATTGGCGCCCCCCTCGAGGGGATGCGACTCACTCGAGATTCTTCTTTTTGAGTTTCTCGATGAGCGTCGTACGCTTGATGCCCAGGATCTCTGCAGCCTGGTTCTTGACGCCGTTCGCCATTTCCAGAGCTTCGCGGAGAAGGTTTTCCTCGACCTTGTCGAGAAATTCCTTGAGACCCGGACCGTGGGTGGAGAGATCTTCCAGCGTGGGCCAGGCAAATCCCTGCCGTACATACTCGACGACAGGTTCAGGCGGCAGTTCCACACCAACTTCTTTGATAATCTTGTCAGGAAGGTCCTCCGTTTGGATGCAGTCTCCTTCACAAAGAATGCACATGCGCTCCATGAAATTTTCCAGCTCCCGGACATTGCCAGGCCAGGAGTAGGCAGAAAGAATGCGCAAGGCTTCCGGACTGAGACGCAGTGGACCTTCCAATCTGTTGAGCCGTTTGAGGAAATGTTCCGCCAGCAGCTTCACGTCGCCGCCGCGATCGCGCAGGGGCGGTAAATGCAGGGGGATGACATTCAGGCGGTAAAAGAGGTCTTCGCGAAAACGCCCTCCGGAGACTTCGGCCTCCAGATCACGGTTGGTGGCGGCGACAATGCGCACGTCCACCTTTTTGGCGCTGGTGCCGCCTACACGCTCGAATTCCTTTTCCTGCAGCACACGCAGTATCTTCACCTGCAGGCTCAGGTCCATCTCACCGATTTCGTCCAGGAAAACGGTGCCCCCGTCCGCCAATTCGAAACGCCCTGCCCTGGAACGCACGGCATGGGTAAAGGCGCCCTTTTCGTGGCCAAAGAGCTCCGACTCCAGAAGCTCGTGGGGAATGGCGCCGCAATTTATGGGAATGAAAGGCTTATCGTTTCGCTGGCTGTTGTTGTGCAGCGCACGCACGAGAAGCTCCTTGCCTGTGCCGGATTCGCCGGTCACTAGCACGGTGCTGTCTGTTGGCGCTACCTTTGCCAGTATCTTGAATACATCTTTGAGTGCTTTGCTCTCGCCGATGATGGATCCGCTATCGAACTGCATCGGCCCTCCAAAAGGCCTGACGTAAGGGGATTCCCGCGTCTTTTCCTTGATTCTTGCTGTCAATGAAATGACGCAAAGTCAAGGGGCGAGACACATATTTTTTAAAAAAAGTTTAAAAAAATGCAAGTTTTTGCTTTTCAGCACCCAAAAAAGGGAGATTAAAACACAAACTGCCCATTTTCATAAATGAGTTCACGCCCCCCACCTTCCAGCACCGCGTAGACTTCCCGCGGTTCATTGCTGACCAGGTCCCAATGCAAGGCGGAGTTGTTGAAGCCCAACTCTGCAGCCACTGCATTGGAAAGGGGGTGCTGCCCGGAGTAAGCCGCCGCATCCGCCTGCCCCATGGCGATGTGAAAACTGCCGTGCTCGCCGCCCAGATTCTCGTCAAAAAGCGGTGAACCCATAAATTGGTCAATGGGCGAAAAGCGCTTATCCACCAGGGCGAATTCACCAACCTTGTTGGCGCCGGGGTCGATCCGCAACTTTTCCACGGCCATGGAAGCACCGTCCGCAGCCGTGGCCTCTACGGCTTCTCCATACCGAAATGTCAGGCGCAGGCCTTCTATCCGTGTGCCATAGCTAAAGGTGGGGGCATTGGCGTAAAACGTTCCCTCCACCCCTCTCCAGTCCGGGCAGGTAAAGACTTCGAAACTGGGTATGTTGCGCCCTGTAAAACCTTTCCAGACACGACGTTGCCCCAGGCGCACCAGCAGGTCGCTATTTTCGGACTGCACGCGCAATGATGTGATGGGCATGGCGTTCAGCGCGTCCGTCACATCGTCCATCTTGCGGCGCAATAGCTTCCAGGTGCTCAAGGGCGTCCCCGTATTGAGCAGGCACCCCACTTCGATTCTGCGGGCGTACTCTTTAAGGCTCATGCCGGCCGCCCTGGCGCCACCCTTTGAAGGGTAAAGGGCAACGGTCCAGCCAAAGCCGCCGCTTTGCTCGCGCCTGAAAAGCACATCCTGCAAGCTTTTACTCCCACGCTGGGCGATGTTGCATAATTCAGGGTCTATATCGTCAAAAGCGTCATAGGCCTGGGGCGCCAGAATCCTGATGCTGCCCGCCAAAGACGCATACAGTTCACGCTCGCCGGGAATTTCCATGAGCAGGCGCTTTCTGTTGGCCTGCAGCAGATGCTCCCGCTGCATCCTGACTGTCGGCTCCATACGCGGCACAGGGACCTGCCCCGCAACGTGCAACGCTGCGACGACTTCCTCGGCAAGGGGCAAGGCCTCAAGATCATACTGCACCAGCACCAGGTCGCTTTTTTTCAGGGGCTCCTTGCGGGCCTCGTTCAGGGCCCACAAAAGCAGCGCTGCGTATTTTTCCATGGTGTCCTGATCGTAGCGCCACAGGGAATCTGCAGAGACAGCCGCAGTCAGCCGTTCCGGATTTTCGGGAGATTGGTTCATACCCAGTAGATAAGTCAGGGGGGCATACTTGGCAATTGCCGCCTTCTATAATGGGGAATAGAGCCTGTCGATTTACTGACAGATGTTCGCACGAAACCGCCCTTCATCTCCTACGCCTGGCTTGCTGCGTTGCCAGCGGCTGACTGGCATGGATCATGCTTCGCTCTGCGCGATTACCATACTTACAGGGAACCACCATGAACAGAATCCACTCATGCCTCTGCTCCTGCCTGGTCGCCACCGGACTGGCTGTTTGCTTTTTTGCCCCTGCCCTGGCCCACGCAGCCACAGAAAGCATCACCGTGACCCATACCTATGTCATGGGTGACAGTGAATCCAAGAACGAGGCGCGCGCCAATTGCCTTGCCGAGGCAAAACGCCGCATTGCAGAACAGGCAGGCGCCTATGTGGAAGTGATGAGCAAGACCCGCAATTTCCAAATGGAAGAGGATGAGGTGCTTTCCTTTACCGCGGCCCTGGTACGTGTGACCGTGGACCAGGAAGACGTGAAGATGGACGGGGGCAATCTGGCCATAACCCTCACCGTGACAGGCGAGGTGGACCCGGACACCGTTCAGGAGCGGATGGACGAATTAGCCGCACGCAGAGTGGCTGCCATGGATAAGCCCGCCATCGCGGAACAGCCTGCGCTCTCTGCCTCTCCCAAACCTCAGGACCTGACGCCACACACCGTCACTGCACAGGAAAGCACGCGCCCTGCACAGGTAACGCCTGTTGCCACAAGAACCAAAGATCCATACGCCGCGAAGAACCGCCTGCAACGCAGCCTGGAAGAAGACACCAGGCTCTGCGTAGCCCTTACCGAGAAAGGCATGGCCAGAAGCGAAGTGGAACACCTGCTGGGCAGGCCCCGCCTGATCAGGAAAAACAGCCGCCTGGGGTATAGCGGCGCCAAATACGGCAACGTATGGGTCGTCTACAATGGAGACGAGGTCGCCTGCGTACGCAGCCGTCTGGAGAACAACCCTGCAGCCGGTGGCGATATCCACTGCCGCGGCTTTGCCTTTAATTTCGTCACACGATGAAATAATTTTTTTTGTTTTACCCCGCCTTAACCTTATTCATACCTCACAGATAGCATTTTATTTCGTATTTTCAGTTGCCTATAGGTCAGATTTTACCTTATAGGGCTGGCCGGCAATAATGTATTGCGCCAATGTCCAATGGCAGGTTGTAGATGTGCCTGGCGTTGCCAGGGACCATCAAACGCTGAGGTTAACGATGGATTTTACCAACTTGTTTTCGACAGTGGTCAGGGGCATGCGTTTCATCTCTAAACAGCACACCACCCTTATTCTTCTCACTTTTATGCTGCTTTCTCCTGCTGCAGCCTTGGCAGGATGGGTAAGCGCATGCGATGGCCAGGTACCAGCAGGGGCAGAACCCCAAGGCTACGAGGCTTCCGGCGAATCGCTCTGGATTGCACGGGCCAGGCTGACCACACGCGGGCAGTATTCCGGCGTCCACCCGGGCAAGATGCGCCCCGGCTTTCATGCCGCAAATATTCCATGGGGAGGCAGGGAAATCATTGCCAAATGCTATGATGTCTGGGTCGGACCGGGATACTGGGTGCCTGCTTCTGGCGGCAATGTGCCGAACTGCGCCATGGCAGGGGGCGAGGAATCAAACGGCGAGCCTCTCTACATTGCCCGCGGCATGATCAAGGGCGGCCTGCATATCGGCAAGGTCCGTCCAGGTTTTAACGGCGCCAACATCTCCTACGGGGGCAAAGAGCTGACGGTTCGCAATTACGAAGTGCTTTGCCGCTAGAAAGATACCATAACAGCCTAAGCGGCACACAGGGGCAAGCCGGCCGTCTGCAGCCGGCCAGCCCCTTTTTCTTGTCGCGTATCAGCTCTTCATGTTCACGAACTGCAGCGGCACTTCCAGGTCCTCGTTGTTCAGGACCTTGATGACGCTCTGCAGATCATCGATTTTCTTCCCCGTCACGCGGACCTGCTCATCTTGAATCTGGGTCTGTACCTTGAGTTTCTGGTCCTTGATCAACTTCACAATGCGCTGCGCCGTGGGCTTGTCTATACCTTCCTTGATCGTAACCTGCCCTTTGACCTGTCCTTTGCTGGTAGGCTCCGGTTCGGCGAAATCAAAGACCTTGGGATCCAGTTTCCGGCGGATGGCCTGACTCAGCAGCATGTCTTTCAGGGCGCGAAACTTCATCTCGTCCCCAGTCAGCAAGCTGATGGCCTTGTCCTTGCGGTTCAGGTCGATCTCCGTGGTCACCCCCCTGAAATCATAGCGGGTGCCCAGTTCCTTCTTCACATTGTTCACGGCGTTATCCACTTCCTGCAAATCTACCTGGCTCACGATGTCGAACGACGGCATCAGTCCTCTCCTTTCTTTTCCTGCATCCGGGCAGCATGCATGGCGCTGTGCCCGTATTGAATACGGCATGTTGTTTACAAGTGCGGCGTATAGTCAAGCACATTGCCTTGCCTTATGGCAAGTTGCCCCCGCGGGTACGCCGGTGTCAGCGCTCTTCCTGCAGAGCAATACTGCGCTCCCACTCGCCTACCACACGCATGGTGCGCCAGGCGCCTTTGCGGTAGCGCGCCCCGAGTATGATGCTGAGCCCCAGAATATAGCTGGTGAAAAACAACCAGGGCGCCAGAATACCGCTGCCCGCCACCTCAATAGCAAGATACACCGGAATGACGATGACGAACAGGGCCATGCAGGCCATGGCGATCATCACGAACCGCGTATCTCCCGCACCTTTGAGCGCACCGTAGAAAATCATGACAAAGGCATCAAAAAAGCTGTAGATCGCCACAAGCCGCAGAAGCATAACCGTTATTTCCTGAATAGGGGCAAATTCCCCCGGGCTCATGCCGCGGGGCATGAACAACGCGGAAAGCGGCTTCGGCAAAAAGATGAACACAAAGGCAAAGCAGAACATATACGCCACTGTCATGTGCAGGGTGTTCATGGTCACACGGTGGGCGTCATCCGGCGCTTCCCGCCCCAGGGCCTGTCCCACCAGGATACTGACGCCGATGGAAAACCCGATCATGGGCAAGAACGCCAGGGAGTTCAGGGCAAATACGATATTGGTGGCGGCCAGTTCCACGGTGCCAAGCCGTCCGACCATGAATACGAAAAAGGTTACGGCGAATATATCCACAAAAAAATGAACGCCCCCTGGCATACCGTAGCGCATGAGCCGGCCGAAGAGCTCCTTGTCAAAACTCATGGCTGCGCGCAAAATTTTGGCCTGCTCATTTTTTCTGCCAAAAAGCAGCCACGCATAGGCGGCGAACATGACGCCCCAGGCGGTGACGGTAGCCAGTCCGGCTCCGGCAATGCCAAGCTCCGGCGCCAGGGGCAGGCCAAAAACGGAAACGCCATTGATAAGGGCGTAATCCAGGGGGATATTGACCACCGTACCCAATACGTTCACAAGCATCACGGTACGGGTGAGCCCGCGCCCTGAATAATAGCAGGAGAGCACAACCTGGAGCACGACAAGGCCATTACCAAGCATCAGGATGCGGAAGTAGGTGTCTTCCAGCGCCCGGACACCGGGCGGGTGCCCGGCCAGATCGAAAAGTCCTGGTCCGAGCAGGGACAAGGCCGCCAGCAACACACCCGAAGCACAGGCGAACCAGATGCCCTGCCACAACGAATGGGCCACGCGTTCCGGCCGCCCCATGCCGGTGTATTGGGCGATAAAGACATTCACGTACTCGCCCGTGCCCATGAAAAAGGACAAAAACATGAAGGCAAGCACTCCGGCAGGCATGGATGCGGCAATGGAGTCCAGGGAGTAGCGCCCCAAAAAGAGCCTGTCCGTAAACTGCATCAGCGTTACTGACCCCATGCTGACAACCAGGGGCAGACTGACGCGCAATACATCGCGGTAACCGTTCGGTTCTGTGAACCGTTGAAAAAAACGTGGCATGTTTCGAATCTCGCGGGAACGGGTAAATTCCGCCCCTATTTTTAAGGCTTTTGGCGGGCAGAGAAAAGCAGGCGTTATTCGCAAGCGCTTGCCTTGTCAACACAGGCGATTGACAATGAGGCATTGTACTCTCGTCATCCAGTTTTGTCCTCCCTTCTTATTACGCTTGCATCACAGTTACGTGTAAGGCATAATCCGTGTCACCAGAAAGGATACTCGTAGACACTATGTGTGATCATCCTTTTTGTAGAGGTACCACGCACTATGCCAAGTATTGATCTTGAAAACGGTCCAAAAGAACCCTTTTGCGTCGAGCTGCTGGGCAAACGCTGGGAGCTCGAGCGCTACGGCGACCTGGAAAGCCTCTGGGAGGCCATGGGCGAGGACGAATCCACCGCCCATGAGCTGTTTGGCGATGACGAACGGCTCCCCTACTGGACCGAGCTCTGGCCGTCGAGCATGCTGCTCGGCGAATGGCTGGGGCGCAAACGTCAAAGCATAGAGGGCAGGCGCTGCCTCGATCTTGGATGCGGCCTGGGGCTTACGGCCCTAGCAGGCGCCAGTTGCGGCGGGTTTGTACTGGGCATGGACTATGAGTGGCCAGCCGTTTTCTTTGCCAGGCGCAACAGCCGCCACAACGCGGTGAACATGCCATCACCGCCCATGTGGGCGCAGATGGACTGGCGCGCGCCTGCTTTTATACAAGGCGCATTCCACTGCATTTGGGGGGCGGACGTCATGTACGAGCGCCGCTTCATCGAGCCCGTCGCCGCCTTTCTCGAACACACCCTTGTTGACGACGGCATCGCCTGGATAGCAGAACCAAGCCGTGCCTTGTATGCCGATTTTGCCCGCCGCATGCAGGACGCAGGGTGGCGCTGTCAAAAAGTGCATAGCGCCAAAACACCACACGTTACCGCTCCCGGCCCACCAGCCGGGGTGAACATCTGGGAGCTTGCCCGCCAGGCTTCCGGCAATCGGCGCTCAAGCTGAGCGCCCTCTTTGGGAGGAAAAACCATGGGGCAGACCATCCGCTTCGGCGTTTCCCTTGATTCCGACCTGCTCGAAAAATTCGACCAGCTTTGCGAGGAGCGCTGTTACCAGACCCGTTCGGAAGCCATCCGCGACCTGATCCGCAACACCCTCGTCCAAAAGGAGTGGGAAGATACCAAGCAGGAAATTGCCGGCACCCTGACCCTGGTTTACGACCACCACAAAAGCGATCTGGCCCAGCGGCTTACCGAGATGCAACATGACTCCCACGATGTGGTGCTTTCCACACTGCACGTGCACCTGGATCATGACAACTGCCTCGAAGTCCTGGTGCTCAGAGGCCCGGGCGAGACTGTACGCAACCTTGGCCAAAAGCTCATTTCCACCAAAGGGGTGAAGCACGGTAAACTGACCCTGACCACCACCGGCAGGAATCTGGTGTAACCCATGGCCGGAAAAACGCCGACAAACGGCGCAATGCAGGATGTGCAGAGCGGACCGGCCGAAGTCAGCATGGCAATCGACCGGGTAGGAGTGAAAAACCTGGAGTTGCCGCTCACAGTGCGCGACAGGGCCCATGGCGTGCAACAAACCGTTGCACGCGTTGACCTGGGCGCGGACCTGCCTGCTGACTTCAAGGGCACGCACATGAGCCGCTTTGTGGAAGCCCTGGAAGAATGGGGGCAGGAACTGGACTACCAAGGGGTGCGCACACTGCTGCTGGACATGCGCCGCCGGCTCGAAGCCAGGCGCGTCTACGTCCGTTTCAGCTTCCCTTTTTTTCTGGGCAAAAAAGCCCCTGCCAGTTGTTCCCACAGCACCATGAGCTATAACTGCACCCTCACAGGGGAACTGGGTGACGTGGCAGCCGCCACTGACCCTGCGCCCGATGTCTCCCCCACACAGGGGGCTGCGGCTTCCGATCCTGACAAGCCCCAGTTCGTCCTCGGTGTCGAGGTGCCTGTCATGACCGTGTGCCCCTGTTCCCTGGCCATCTGCGAGGAAGGCGCGCACAGCCAACGCTCCATGGTGCGCATCCGCTGCCGTTTTCGCGGCTTTCTCTGGCTCGAGGAACTCATCTCCATTGCAGAGGGCGCAGGCTCATCCCAACTGTATTCCCTGCTCAAACGCGAAGACGAAAAATTCGTCACCGAAGCGGCTTTCAACGAACCCGCCTTTGTGGAGGACGTTGTCCGCAAGGCAGCCCAGTCCTTGCAATCCCACCCCCAGGTTGCCTGGTACAGGGTTGAAGTGGAGAGTTTTGAATCCATCCACAACCACAGCGCCTTTGCCATCATCGAAAAGCACCTGGAGTAATTCCGGCGAAAGTGTGCGGTATCGCCCTCTTACTGCTGCATTTCGGATGCGTGCAACTGTACTGCTGCTTTGCACGGAGTGGCAGCCATAATGAACACTTACGCCATCCCGCCTCTCTATTACTTTTCGCCCCTCTCCATTGCATTCCTTATGAACGCATGTTTTTTTCAGTAATAATGTTCCATTTATTCAAATAAATAATTCCTTAGGCTCGAAACAATTTTCCGCCACCTCCTCTAAAGCTATTCACTTCAGCGGCCGATATGCTTATTATGGTGTAATGGGTAGGAGGCCAACAGTACCCCGTGCTGTTAACGGAACGCCCCACCCGAGGGAGGAGCCCTATGCGCATCGATGCCAATGTTTCGGCCCTTGGCGCCCTGTCCACCCAGATGCAGGTGTCGGCCAACAATGTGGCCAATATGAACACCAACGAGTTTCAGGCCAGCAGAGCCGATTTGCAGACCGGCCCCCAGGATCAGGGCGTGCAGGTTTCCGCCATAATGCAGGACCAGAGCCCCGGCCCCCTGGTGCCTTCTCTGGAGAGGACCACCAACCCCGAAACCGGGCAGGTGGATACTTCCTGGCAATATGTGCAGGGCAGCAATACAGACCTGGCGCGGGAATTCGTGGGCATGACCGCAACCCAACATGCTTATGAGGCCAATGCCGTGGCCATCCGCACCCAGGACGAGATGTACGGGACCATTCTGGACATTATGGCCTGACCCCCTCTTTTAGTATGAACTACCCACTAAAGGCGCCTAGAGCGCCTTTTTTATTTCTCGTATAATCAGCTACTTACACTATTTCTACAAGAATATGCTGCGTCCCTGGGCAGTTAGAGGAAAAGCCATGGCGGTTTTCTTCCAACCCCCCGGGACCATGGTTGTTTTTAACATGAAATCTTGTTGCAAACATCTAATTTTTTTCACGATTGAGTCCAAAGCTGGACCACAGGCGCCGGTTTGTTCTATAGAAGCCCAAGCAAACGGACAGGAGCGGTGGCAATGGCGCCCAGCTCATCACAACCAGCAATCAGAAGGCGCGTGCAGGGTCCAAACACGCCCTCGTACGCAGCAGCCGGTCCAGCGGCTGCTCCATACCCTCCGCCGCCATACGCGGCCCAAAACCAGGGAAGGTGCCATGCTGCGAATGATCCAGAACAACGGAATGCCGAGGAGCTCCACCATGGGATATGATGAAATCCGCGTCTACGGACACGTGGAACATGTGGATTCCGAAGCCTGTGAGCTTTCCGACGAGTTCGAATTCACCGAGTTCAATTGCGAGGACGGTGAAATGGAGCTCGAGTATGAGGGCAATTTCTTTTTTATCGACGACTTCATCGAGCGTCTTGAGCACCTGCTGACGTCAACAAGCGCAGGTCGCATCGATTACATTGATCAGCATGCCTTCACCATGACCCGCTTTCACATAGAAGAGGGAAGCATCAGGCGTAAAAAGATAGATTTGAACAATGTGCTTGAGCGTTACAGTCAGGAATAACTAGACTTTTAAGGGGTTGTTCGCCCAACATCTTGCTGACGCCAGCCGTTTTTTCACCCCTGTTACGGATGCCGAGGTCTTTTGACCGCAGCATCCGGGGGCTTGTCTGCCCCCTATCTGCGCCACGGAATTTTATATATTTCAGATAAGACCATAACTCGTTTTCGTTTGTTCCTGTCACACGCTCAGCACATGCCAGCCAGACTTGATCATCTCGGTCAACAACTCGCCCGTATAACGCACATCTACACCCAAGGCCTCCAGCGTTTGCTCTGCGCCGTATTCTTCTGCGCAGGCCTTGCAGGCCATGATTTCCACACCGGCTTCACGGAGCTTGGGCAAGGCGTCCTGCAGCTCCATATCCTGCCGCATGGCAGAGGCGGACGGCCCCCATATAATCAGACGAACCTGCTGCCACCAGCCATTCGCCATGGCATTGCGCGCATACATAAAAGCCATCCGCATGGCCGCTTCAGGATCACCATTAACCCATAAGATTGCCAGACTCTCCTTGTTGGGTATTGATTCGGTCACAATACTTCTCCTTACGGTTTTGTGCAGCGGTACACGTGATTGCTGGTGCGAAAGCGCTTTCGAATAGCGGCAGACAAGGATTTGGCGTGGAGGACTTCCACACGGAAACCTGCACCCTGGGCACGCTCCACAAAATCTTCCAGACCGTATTCACGGCGATGGTCATCCGGGGTGAAGCCGCCGGGCGGGGGTTCGTGCACCAGCGTCCCTTCTTTAAGGGTGGGCACCATTTGCCAGGCAACGCCGCCCGGCAGAAGGACCCGGTAGAATTCGGCCAGAGCCCTGTGGTCGTCGTCCACATGCTCCAGCACATGGCTACACAGTAACCAGTTGAAGCGACTTTCTGCAAACGGCAATCTTGTTACGTCAAAATTCTGCCCTGCACGCCCTTCTTGCAGGTCCACGTCCACATACTCCAAGTTGCTACACACTTTGAAGAATCCGCTCAAAAATGGTTCCGGGGCGATATGCAACAGAGCGCCTTGTTCCTCGAACAGGGCGTCCTCGGTCACCAGTTGCAGCCAGAGCCTGCGGTGGCGCTCCAGGGAGCCGCAAACGTGACACATGGCGTTCTGCCGCCAGGGGTCCCAAGAATGGTGGCGAAACCGCCCAAAGGCCGAAAACTCACTGCCACAGCACGGGCAAGCTACGTTTTCTGCGCCCTCTTTTGGGGCGAGCTCCGGATGTTCCGCGAGCAGTTGATGATAGCGCTGCCGGTATCCGTCAAGGTAAGCGGCAACACGTGGGTTCCCGCGCACCGCTTCCGGCAGGCGCAAGGAGTCGCTGCTGGTCATGTTCCTCCCAAAAGGTTCTACTGGTGTTTCCGGATCACCCGCGTCTGACGACCTGCTCCATGAAGGCTTCCAGTTGCAGCCGTGTGGCGCTGGAGGCCGTGCCGTCATAGGGTATGCTGATCATGGGCGCACCGAACCGTGCGCAGACACTGCGCAAAAGCGAAGTCGCCACCGTGCCGGGCATGCACCCGAAGGGCATGGCCACGACGATGCCTTTTGCTCCCCGTTCCAGCATGTCCACGGCTTTGCCCACGCTAAGCACGGCTTCGCCCCTGAATGAATGGTGCAAATAGGGTGCTGCCTTTTTCAATATGGCCCTGGTGCCCGGATCATGGATAGAGGGCGCCTCGCGCTGCATCTCACCTGTGGAGACTTCCAACCGGTGGGCGATGCGCCGTTGCACAACATCCTTGAGCAGTACCTGCCCGAGTTGCAGCGCTTTACGCCGTTTCAGGGCATTGCGCGCCGCGCCCCAGTTTACATAGTAAATCCATTCGTCCACCGAGGCCAGCCAGGCTTCACCGCCCAGAGCCTCGACCTTGCGCACCAGGTCTTCATTGGAAAAAGCATTGGTGCGCACAAAAATTTCCCCTACGATTCCCACCAGGGGGCGCGCCCCGCCATTACTCGCCAGCCCTTGTTTGCGGATGCCGGCAAAGCGCTCCGCATAAGTGCCAAGAACGCGCCCCAGTATGGCTTCATCACCAGCCAGATAGCCTGGAATCTCCTGCAAGGCCTGGGCGTACAAGGCATCCGCCTGCCCTAGCACAGATTCATAAGGGCGCGCACCCTGCAGACACTTGTTGAGCAGGTCGAAAACCAAAATACCCTTCCAGCTTATGCGTGCGAAACTGTTGCCGATCTCGCCCACTTCCTCATAGAACGAGCTGTCCTGCATGGGGGAGAGAATGGGCGTTTCCGGGAATCCGGCGCGCTCCAGAATCATGCGCTGCAAAAGATTGTACTGCCCGAAACGGCACGGTCCGCTGCCAGAGGGCATGAAAAACGCGCTGGTTTCAGGGGCGAAATCCGCAGACATCGCTGTTCTGAGCATATCGGCAGTTGTGACGGCAAAAGGGTAGCACTCCTTGCCGCTGATGTAGCGCCGGGCCAGGTCCATGGCCTGATTATCGGTGGGGCGCATGACCTCCGCGTCCAGCCCGCTGGCCGTAAAGGCTGCCGCCAGTCCAAATGCCTGGTCTCCCATGCGCGGCACATACACCTTGCGCACCCGACCCCTTTTTTTGCCATGGCGCAGGGGGGATGCCGCAGCCTTCTCCAGGTTTGCCGCATGCCCCTTTTCTTCCAGCCTGCGGCGCATTTCCAGACTGTCGAGAAACGCCTCGCAACGGGTGATGACGCCTGCGTCAGCACTGTGTTCGTCAATTTCAATATGCAGAAAGGGGCGCCCCTGCATTTCTTTGGTAAAATACTCCATGATGAAAGAGTCCGGACCACAAGAAAAGCTGCCGATGACCAGGGCATCCAGCCTCGGGTCAAGACGTACGGACCGCGCCGCGGCAAGCATACGTTGCCCGGAGCGCCAGTACATTTCCGGCCAGTCCGCCAGCACGGGTGCGAGCATATCGTCCAAAGGCAGCGCGTCCATGGGGATGGCCACCGTGTCCAGGCTTGCCAGTTTGCGGGGAATGTCCAGGTTCATCCCCTGATCCAGAGCGTTGTAGCTCCTGCCGATAACAACCAGGGCGCGGTCCGGAAGGGTTGCGCCGTTTTCCGTCTTTCCCAATCTGGCAAGCAGGTCTGCCCCTGCCGCACGCATTGTCTGGCCAAATGCTTCCTGGGCCGCCTCGGCCTTGGTCATGGCGCGCCACATGGCCAGGGGCCCCACGCCATAGGATTTGAGCGCTGTAAACAGCGAAGCGAAGACGCCCAAGCGCCCTTCCTGCCAGTTGATCACGGGAGCGGCGATCTCCCCTTTTTCCGAAGCATCCCGAATGAGAACACGCGCCTGGTAAGGAAAACTTTGCGTCAGGGGGCAGGCAAGGGAGGAAGCACCCGCTTCCCCGTTCCCAGGAAGCGACATGTCCACGAAACTTGGCAGAAAGATGCGCTCGACCCCATCCTGCAGCAACCGGCGCACATGCCCCAAGGCGGCTTTTACGGGAAAGCAGGTCTCAGCAAGGGTGGTTTGCGTTCCCAACGAGGTGATCTTATGGTCCGTGGGTGAAGAGACCACGACCTCGAATCCCAGTTCCCACAGCAGCGTACTGCAGTAGGTCAGCCAATCCTGCAGAAAGAACACTCGCGGCAGGCCAATACGCCCCAACCGCCCTGTTCCTGAAGTTCGGCCGCTCTCTCGCGCAGCCAGAAATTCTTTTTCATATTCCCTGTGCCGGCGTTCGAGCTCCGCCCTGCGCAAGGCAAACAAATCCGGCAGGGGGCGGCGCTTACGTCTTTTTATATCGTATTTTTCACAGCGCCCCCCGTAATAAAGGTGGTCTGCGTCACCTTCAAAACGAACGCGGTTTATTTCGCAATGGTTGTCGCAGCCTTTGCATGCAAAGGAGCTTTGCTCATACGGGCGCTGCGCCTGCGCAAACCCCTTGAACGCCGAGCGCGAGACCCCGTTTTCCAACACATGCTCCCTGGCCAGCAGCGCCATGCCGATGGCGCCGGAAACGTCCGTATGGCGCGGCACGCGGATTTTTTCGCCCAGGTACTTTTCAAACGCCGCGACAACGGCCTTGTTACACGCCGTGCCACCCTGAAAAAATATCTTGTCCCCAATCGGGCGGCCGGCCACAACGCGGTTGATATAGTTTTCCACAATGCTGTAGGAAAGCCCGGCCAACAGGTCGTCCTTGCCGGCGCCTTGTTGCAGGGCGCTCATCAGTGAATTTTCCATGAACACGGTGCACCGCTCCCCAAGCGCGCATGGGGCGTCCGCATCCAGTGCCAGCCCTGCAAATTCCCCTTTTACCGACACACCCAGCTTCTCGGCCTGTTCTTCAAGAAAAGAACCGGTGCCCGCAGCGCAGGCCTTGTTCATCTCAAAATCCAGAATCACGCCATCCTGCAGCCGGATGTATTTGGAGTCCTGCCCACCGATCTCGAAAATGGTATCAACCCCGCCGCCATGGTCGGGATGTTCCAGGGCGTCCAGACAGACCGCGCCCCTTGCCTGGGCGGTTATTTCGTTTTTGACCAGGTCGGCGCCGATGCAGTCGGCTATCATATAGCGGCCAGAGCCCGTGGTGCCCACGCCACGGATGTTGCACCCCGCGCCCAATTCCTCCTGGATTTCCCGCAATCCCTGCCGCACAGCCTCAATGGGGCGGCTTGCAGTGCGCAAATAGCGTTTTGCTATCAGGTCGCCAGAGGCATCTACAACGGCAAGACAGGTGCTTATGGAGCCGATGTCCACGCCAAGATAGGCGTCAAATCCTCCAGCGGCTGCATCCGGAAGCGTTTTACCCTCGGGCGCGTTCTGGGCTGCGCATTGAGACAGGTCGTGGCGGGTCGCAAAATCGTCACCCGGCGCTACAAGCACACCGTGCGCCGATGTGGTTATGCCGCCATGTCGCGAACGGGCCAGCGTCAGCCAGGCCTGCTCCAGGCGGTTTCCATCCAAAGGCGGCTGCAGCGCCTGCTCCCTGATGACATCCTCCTGCAGCCTCATGGCCGCGCCCATGGCGGAATAAATCGTAGGTATATCGGGAGTCAGCAGATTCTCCAGGCCGAATACGTCCCTGAAGGCCCGGACGACACCCTGGTTCATGGCCACGCCCCCGAGAAAAGCAACGCCTTCCGGCATGGGGCGGTTGCGCACGATGGACCCCTGAAAATTCCTGGCAACAGCAAAGCACAACCCCGCCACAATGTCGGCGACGGGCGTTGCTATCTGCTGCAGATGGATCATGTCCGACTTGGCGAACACGCTGCAGCGTCCTGCTATAGGGGGCGGCGCCTTGCTCTCCAGGGCGAGGTCGGCAAACGCCTCTATACCCATGCGCATGCGTTCCGCCTGCTGATCCAGAAAACTGCCTGTTCCTGCAGCACACACGGAATTAAGCGCAAAATCCTTGATGGCGCCATGTTCCAGAATCAAAAATTTGGCGTCCTCACCTCCCATTTCCATGACGGTGCGCACCTCGGGATGCGCTGCACGCATGGCCAAGGCCAGAGCTACCAATTCATTATAATGAGGGGCGGCCAGAATGTCGGCCAACTGTCTGCCCGAGGTGCCCGTGACTGCCAACGGGAGCGGGCCATGGCGTTTGATTGCACGCTCCAATAACGGCAGCGCAATCTCCAGGGGGCGCCCTTTATGTCGGACATAACTGTGATCGAGAATGTGGCCTGCAGCGTCAATGACCACAAGTTTGACGCTGACCGAGCCTGCATCCAGACCGGCGTAAACCTGCATGGTTATCCTCTAGCGCATTTCGCCTGCAAACAATATATGTCCTGAAACAATACTCGCTGTTTCAAGCAGTTATGAATACGAACCCTTCACTGCCATACTCGTAATACCCCTACACATGGCGCAAGACCCGGCAAAAATGGAACTCCGGGCATGTTCCCCATTACACCCACGGGCCGCGGCAGTCCAGAGTTCCAGTCCATTACAGCCGCTTCGCGCATGCCAGGTGCTCAGGGTGTCGGTTCTCCGACGTTGACCAACGATAGAGACAGCCGCCAAGACCCCGCGATCTCGGCACCAGGCCGCTTTTTCGATGCTGGCAGACTTCTTGCTTCAGCATGGCAGAACTAACACGGTCAACTCTGGAAATCATTTGTAAGAGAGGTGTCATCATGCTGTTTCTCCTGAACAACAGCGAGAAGAAGAACAAACGCCGCAACTCTGCCCTGGACGACGATATGGCCCGCCTCAAGGAGCTTTTCGGTACCGGCCGCTTCCCCGTGGTCACCACAGAGGACATTGAAGGCAAGCAGATCGAAAAGGTGCTGGGACTTGTAGCCTGCCGGGGATACGACTCAGAAGAAACTTTTTTCGGCATGACGGCCCGCGCCGTGAACAAGGGCGCGCAAGGCATCATCGGCTACAAGGAAAACGTGGCTTTTCATCCCGACGGCAGCAAGTTCTTTTCCTGCTATGGCACGGCCGTACAGTTTGAAAGCCCAAAAAAATCCGCCGAACGCCGTTTGAACAAGTCCGCGTAATTCCAGGGGGAGCCCCACTCTCCTCCATTCGCCTTCCTGTAGCTGTGGAGGCGCAGTCCGGCCTGCGGGGGCCGGGTTGCGCCTCCACAGCCATTTATCCGACAGGCATTAAATCTGTTCTGACGCAAGGTTAACGCCTGTTGCAGTCGTGTTTAACGATTCTCCCTGCGCGTCACCGTCAAGCTTTTACCATTGACACCCGCGCCACGGGCAGTGATAAGCAGAAGCAGGTTGCGCAAAAGGCGCAGCCACCGCTCTTGAAAAAGCGCTACGCCTTTTTGCTTAGGGAGAACAGGTGTCTGCAGAGAACTTGCAACAACTTTTCCGCCCAAACTCTGTGGCGGTCATCGGTGGATCAAACGAACCCGGCTCGCCGGGCAACGTGATCATGCACAATCTCACAGAGTGCAAATTCCTGGGCCCCGTCATGCCTTTGAACGAGGAACAGGAACCCATACTCGGCATTGAGAGCTACCGCAGCGTCGACACCCTGCCCCTAACGCCAGATATGGCCGTGATCTGCAGCGAACCTGAAAAGGTGCCTTATTACCTGGACGAACTGGGCAAACGCGGCACCCGCGCCGCCGTGCTTTTGAGCAGGGGCAGCTTCCGCCGCACGGCAGAGGAACAATCCGCCAGCGGCAAGGCCATGCTGGAAGTCGCGCGCAAGCACGGCATCCGCATGCTCGGCCCCAACTGCCTGGGCTTCATCAGCCCCACGGTAGGCCTCAACGCCAGTCTGGCCCATCGCGACGCCCTGCCTGGGAAGGTGGCCTTCATCTCCCAGTCGGACTCGCTTTTCACCGCGGTACTGGACTGGGCCAGCTCCATGCGCATCGGCTTTTCCCATTTCATATCCCTGGGCGATCGACTGGACATGAACCTGGGGCACGTTATCGACTACCTGAACAGCGATCCCCACACCCGCGCCGTATTGCTGTACATAGAGACCATAAAAAATGCCCGGCTGTTCATGTCTGCAGCGCGTGCGTTTTCCCGTAACAAGCCCTTGCTGGTCATCAAGTCCGGTCGCTCGCCAGAAGGCGCAGCCGCAGCAGCGGCCCACTCGGCAGCCTTTTTAGGGGCTGATGAAGTATACGACGCAGCATTCCGCCGCGCCGGTATGTTGCGCGTGTTCGACGTGGATGCGTTGTTTGACACAGTGGAGACCCTGGCCCGCACGCGCCCCATTGTGGGGGACAGGCTGGCCATCCTGACCAATGGCGGCAGCCCCGGCTTTCTTGCGGCGGACGAACTCATTTCCGGCGGGGGGCACCTCAGCCAGCTCAGCGAAGAAACACAGGCAGCCCTGGAAAAAGAACTTGGGGGGCAGTTCTCCTACTGGAACCCCATGGTCATGAAAAGCGCAGTGCAGCCCGAATCGTATGAAAACGCCATCAAAATCCTGACCAAGGACAAAAACGTCGACGCCGTACTGGTCATGCATGTGCCCACTGCCATGGTCGGCAGCAAGGAAGTGGCGGACGCCGTGGTGCGTGCGGCCAAGAAGACCAAGCGCAACGTACTGACGAGTTTCATGGGCATAGAAAACGCCGAGGAGGCCAGGCAAATTTTCGGGGCGGCAGGCGTACCTACCTATTTTACACCGGAAAAGGCTATCCGCGGGTTCCTGAACATGGTGCAGCACAGGCGCAACCAGGAACTGCTGATGGAAACGCCTCCTTCCTTGCCAGAGCATTTCGACCCCGACACCTACGCGGCCCGGCAGATAGTGAACAAGGCCCTGGAGCAACAGCGCCAGATGCTGACCGAAACCGAAGCCAAGGATGTGCTGGCTGCCTACGACATACCCATTGTCGTCTCAGGCATGGTCAGCGACCTGGACGGTGTGGAAGGCTGTGTGGAGGTGGCCGAGGAACTGGGCTACCCCGTGGCGCTGAAAATTCTTTCCCCGGACATTCAACGCAAGTCCCTGGCCGGTGGTGTGGCCCTGGACCTGCAGGATGACGAAGCCGTGCGTCAGGCTGCAGGGCGTATTCTGGAGAATGTCAGGGCGGCCAGGCCGGAAGCGCGCATTCACGGTTTTACCGTGCAGCGCATGATGCGCCGCGCCGGCGCTCACGAACTGGCCGTAGAAATCATCACCGACCCGGTCTTTGGCCCGACCCTGCGTTTCGGCCAGGGAGGCAGTCTTGCCGAAGTGCTTGCCGACCGCGTGGTCGGCCTCCCCCCTTTGAACATGCACCTGGCCAGGGAGCTCATCTCGCGCACCAAGGTGTACCCACTGTTGCAGGGCTACCGCGATCATCCCGCCGCGGATATGGAAATGCTCTGCCTTACGCTGATCAAGGTGGCGCAGCTGGTCATTGACATACCCGAAATCCTGGAGCTTGAGATCAACCCTTTGTACGCGGACGACAAGGGCGTACTGGCTCTGGACGTGCAGATAAGCGTGGCCCAGGCAGACATGAGCGGTGCGGATCAACTGGCCATACGCCCCTACCCGAAAGAGCAGGAAGAGTGCGTCCTGCTCAAGGACGGGCGCAAGGTGACACTGCGCCCCATCCGTCCTGAGGACGAACCGGACCATTACGAATTTTTGGAGCACGTTTCAGCAGAGGACAAGCGCTATCGCTTCTTTGGCAACATAGGCGAACTGCCCCGTAGCGAAATGCAGAAGCTCACCCAGATCGACTACGACCGCGAAATGGCGTTTATTGCCAAAGGGGTGGATGATTCCGGCGAGGAGCGCACCCTGGGGGTTGTTCGCGCCATGACAGACCCTGAAAACAACGATGCCGAATTCGCCGTGCTGATCCGCTCGGATCTGAAGCGTCTCGGATTGGGGCGCATGCTCATGGAAAAAATAATCCGTTACTGCAAATCACGGGGCACAAATCGCATCATAGGGCAGGCATTGCTTACCAATCAGGGCATGGCCGGACTGGCTCAGGCCGTGGGGTTTGAGGTCAGGAAAAATTATGAAGACGATGTCTGGGATTTTGAATTAACCCTGAATTAATTAGTTTTTTTCTTCGCCAACTCGTATTTTCAAGGGGTTGCGACCTTTCGGTCGTAAGGCAAACCTGCTTCACAATTTTCCCTGCTTATCATACTTTCACCCTCCTGCCCGCAACGGGCAGAGTTGCTGTTGCGTCGTAGTAAAAACAATAAATAAAAATTCTAGCGAGAAGACATGCAGACCGCACAAGCCGACGACATCATTGCAATACCCCCTATTCCCGAAGACCTGCTCGACGTGCACATTTCTGAAAATGCCGAAACAGTCCTTACCAAGCGCTACCTGCGCAAAGGGCTGAACGGCGAAATCACCGAGGGTGTACGGGAATTATTCTGGCGGGTGGCCTGGAGCATCGCCAGCGAAGAAGCAAAATATGAAAAGTCGCCCTACAAGGTCGATGAGCTGGCGCGGCAGTTCTATGACCTGATGACCAATTTCCGTTTTCTGCCAAACTCCCCCACGCTGATGAACGCCGGCACCAAGCTGGGGCAGCTTGCCGCCTGCTTCGTACTGCCGGTGGGCGACTCCATCGAAGAAATTTTCGACGCCGTCAAATACGCTGCCTTGATCCACAAATCCGGCGGCGGCACGGGCTTTTCCTTCTCGCGCCTGCGCCCCAAAGAAAGCCGTGTCGGATCAACCGGCGGCGTTGCCTCGGGGCCGCTTTCCTTTTTGCGCATTTTCAACACAGCCACGGAGCAGATCAAGCAAGGGGGCACCCGTCGGGGGGCCAACATGGGCATCCTGCGCATTGACCACCCCGACATCATGGAGTTCATCACCGCCAAGGAGCGCGAAGGCGAACTGAACAACTTCAACCTTTCCGTTGGATTGACCGAAGCCTTTATGAAGGCGGTGGAAAACGACGAAAAGTACGACCTGGTCACCCCCCATTCCGG
Source organism: Desulfovibrio biadhensis (assembly GCF_055388615.1). Taxonomy (NCBI): domain Bacteria; kingdom Pseudomonadati; phylum Thermodesulfobacteriota; class Desulfovibrionia; order Desulfovibrionales; family Desulfovibrionaceae; genus Desulfovibrio; species Desulfovibrio biadhensis. The sequence continues at coordinate 1,612,930 of NZ_AP042477.1, read as the reverse complement.
CAAGACGGTAGCCCAACTCGAAGCCAAAAAGGTATTTGAGTTGCTGGTGCGCAAGGCATGGGAAAGCGGCGATCCGGGCATTGTCTTTCTGGACCGTATCAACAAGGACAACCCCACCCCCGAACTGGGCGAAATCGAAAGCACCAACCCCTGCGGTGAGCAGCCCCTGCTGCCCTACGAGGCGTGCAACCTGGGCTCGCTCAATGTCAGCGCCTTTTACGACGCCGCCAAAAAGGATGTAGACTGGGACGCCTTTAAGGATGCCATCCACCTCAGCGTACGCTTTCTGGACAACGTCATAGACGCCTCTCGCTATCCTTTGGAGAGCATTGACGAAATGGTGCGTACCAACCGCAAGATCGGCCTTGGACTCATGGGCTGGGCCGACCTGCTTTTCCAGTTGCGTATCCCCTATGACAGCGTTGAGGCCCTCAATCTTGGCGAAAAGCTCATGGCCTTCATCCAGAGCGAGAGCAAAAGCGCCTCCAAAACGCTGGCAGCCGAGCGTGGGCCTTTTCCCGCCTATGACGGCTCCGTGTTCGGCAAGCGCAATCTGGGCCCCTATCGCAACGCCACCACCACGACAATCGCGCCTACGGGAACGCTATCCATCATTGCGGGCTGTTCCTCGGGCATCGAACCCTTGTTCGCCCTCTCCTTTGCGCGCCACGTTATGGATGGCGCCAAGCTGGTGGAAGTAAACCGCCACTTTGAGGACGCCCTGAAAGAAGCCGAAAGCCACAGCCAGGCGCTGATGGATGACGTAGCCAAGAAAGGTCGTATCCAGCACATGGATTACCTGCCTGACTGGCTGCGCAGGGTGTTTGTCACGGCCATGGACATAGAAGCCGAATGGCACCTGAAAATGCAGGCCGCTTTCCAGCACCATACTGACAATGCCGTTTCCAAAACCGTAAACCTGGCCAACGAAGCCACCCAGGAAGACATTCACCACATCTACTGGCTGGCCTACGAACTGGGGTGCAAGGGTGTAACCGTCTACCGCGACGGGTGCAAAAGCATCCAGGTGCTCTGCACGGGAGACAGCGACCAGGAAAACGCCGCCGAGCCGCAACAGAAAGGCTCCCGCGTTGTGCGCGAACGGCCCGACGTGACGTTCGGTTTCACTCACAAGATTAATACCGGCCTGGGCGTGTTGTACCTTACCGTCAATGAAGTTGACGGCCGCCCCTTTGAGGTGTTCGCCACCATCGGCAAATCCGGTCGCTCCATCACGGCCAAGGCCGAGGCCATCGGCCGCCTGGTATCTCTGGCATTGCGCTCCGGCATCGAGGTCAACAAGATCGTCAGCCAGCTCAAAGGCATTGGCGGCGAGCACCCCGTGTTCCAGAAAAAGCTCCTGCTTTCCATCCCGGACGCCATCGCATGGGTTCTCGAACGACGCTACATGCAGGGGGAAGCGCCTGTTTCTTCCGATCCGTCCCTGAATGGCGCAGCCTGCCCTGATTGCGGCGCCGACCTGGTCTTTGAAGAAGGGTGCCATTGCTGCAAGGCATGCGGCTTCACCAAGTGTGGCTAAAAATCTACAACAGTCTGGAACAATATGTTGATCCAGGCAGTGGCGTAAGCATTTCTCAGTTCTTTCAGCTCAGGATGCTCTAAGCCTCAGATGAACAACAACGCGCACGCAAAAGGCGGCTTCCATAGCGGGAGCCGCCTTTTTTATTTTTTCATATCAGTTTTTTCAATCCTTACCAGCCTCAGCAATCAGCAGCCTCAATTTGCAACAATACTGCGACTTTTTTATGAATTATATTGCAAATATTGCTTTGGCAGACGTTATTATCTCCCACCTACAGCTTCAAGGAAGACGGATATGAAAAAGATTTTTTCCGTTCTCGGATTTGTGTTTTTCGCCATGCTTCTGAGCACCGCCGCCCTTGCTTCTGGACTGGACGCTTTCACCGGCAAAAGCGGCGATATCGCCATTGCCGGCGGCACAGCCCACATCCCCGTCATGGAGGCAGCAGCCAAACAGATCATGACCGCCAACCCAGACATCCGTATCACCGTTGCAGGGGGCGGTTCCGGTGTGGGAATCCAAAAAGTCGGCGAAGGCCTGGTGGACATAGGCAACTCCGGCCGCAAAGCCAGTGACGATGAAATCGCCAAATACGGACTGGAACTCTTTCCCTTTGCCGTAGACGGCGTGGCGACCGTGGTACATGCTGAAAATCCTGTCGCCTCCCTGACCAAAGAACAAATCAAAAAAATCTTTTCGGGTGAAATCAGCAACTGGAAAGAAGTTGGTGGAGCTGACGCCGCCATTACCCTCTATACCCGCGATGAAGCCAGCGGCACCAGGTCGGTTTACTGGAAGAAGCTCCTTGATAAGGGTGACATCGCCGTGTCCGCTAATGTCGTCCCTTCAAACGGCGCCATGAAATCAGCCATTTCCCGTGACCCGGCCGGTATCGGCTATGTCAGCATCGGCCATCTGGATGAAACTGTGAAGGCTCCCACACTGGACGGTGTGGAAGTAAATCAGCAGTCAGCCAAGGATGGAGCCTACCCGGTGGTGCGTAAGCTCTACATGAATACCAAGGGGCAGCCAGAAGGCATCGTAAAGGCGTTTGTGGACTACATTATGGGGCCTGACGCAGTAGAAATCATCAAAGCAGCCGGCTACATACCGCTGCATTAGCAGATATGTGACCCCGGTGTGCCGCCTACGCCGGGGTCTTTCATACACACCATGCCCTCTTCAATAGCCAAGCCCCGCCACAGGCTCGCCACAGGCGCCATTCATTTGGCAGCCGGCATCTCGGCCTCAGTTGTGCTGGCCATTTTTCTGTTTCTGGCGTTTTTTTGCCTGCCCCTTTTCCAAGACAACGCTTTGGCCCAACTTATGACATGGGACTGGCGCCCTTTTCAGGGGCACTTCGGCATTTTGCCCATGGTCACCGTTTCACTGGCATTGTCTTTTTCTTCCATGTTGCTGGCCTTTCCATTGGGTGTGGGCATTTGCTGTTTCGTACACGGCATGGGCCCCCCAAAACTGGCGCGCCTGGTGCTGCGTGTGGTGAAACTGATGACCAGCGTGCCCACCGTGGTTTACGGTTTCATCGCTGTGTTCGTGCTGGTGCCGTTGCTGCGCTCCACTTTCCACCATGGCAGCGGCTTTTCTCTATTGGCCGCCATGTTGAGTCTGGCCGTGCTGGTTTTGCCCACTGTCGTGCTTTTGCTGCACAGCCAGTTTCAGGTGGCCGAACCACAGGTTCGCCTTACCGCGGCCGCTTTGGGAATGACCCGAGCCCAAGCTCTTATCCACCTGGTCATGCCCATGTCGCGCAAAGGTTTTCTCACTGCCGCCATTCTCGGCACAGGGCGCGCTTTTGGCGACACCATGCTGCCACTCATGCTGGCCGGCAACGCCCCCCAGGTTCCAGGCTCCGTTTTCGACTCTGTCCGTGCACTCACGGCGCACATCGCCCTGGTCATGGCCACGGATAGCCACAGTCTGGCTTATCTCTCTTTGTTTGCCGCAGGTATGATCCTTTTTCTCATTACGGCTCTTGTGAACCTGGGTTTGCGCTGGATCCAAAAATCAGGGGAAGCACGATCATGAGAAAGAGTGCTTTCTGGTTTATGGCATTTTGCTGGTGCAGCGCCCTCATCCCAGTAGCCATCATGCTTTTTCTGCTGATTTTTTTATTTTGGCAGAGCAGCCCTGCCCTGAACCTGCAACTCTTTTTCGGCGACACGCCCCCCCTGGAGGCGCTTTTCCACTTCGCCCCTGTGTGGGACGGCATCTGGCCTGCTTGCGTCGGAACACTGGGAGTCATCCTGCTGGCAGGTGGCACCGCCATCCCTCTGGGCATACTGTGCGGCATATATCTCAGTGAATACGCCCGTCATCCAATAAAAGGGGGGCTCGCCTTCAGTGTGGACCTGTTGGCCGGCATTCCTTCCATTCTCATGGGACTTTTCGGCTTTGCACTCATTCTTTTTCTACGCAGCACCTTTGCCCCGGACACGCGCACCTGCCTCCTTCTTTCCGGGGTTTGTATGGGCCTTTTAATCCTGCCCTATATGATCAACGCCACCGCCACCACCATGGAAGGGCTTCCCGTTTCTCTGCGGTTACTTGGACCCAGTTTGGGGTTCACCAAGGTACAGGCCATCCGCCATGTGCTGCTCCCTTCTGCAAGCAGAGGCATTATGAGTGGCGTTGTGCTGGCCATAGGGCGTGCTGCGGAAGACACCGCCGTAATCATGCTGACAGGGGTGGTGGCCAACGCAGGCTTGCCGCGGGGAGTACTGGACAAGTACGAGGCTCTACCCTTTTTCATCTTTACGACAGCAGCCGAGTACCGTGACCCTAGTGAGCTGCAACGTGGATTCGGGGCGGCGCTCATTCTGCTGTTGCTCACCACGGGGTTGTTCATCGCAGCAAATGCATTGCAACAAGCCATGGAACGGCGCTGGAGGACAAAAAGGTGATCCCCATCCACATCCGCAACCTTTCTGTCACGTTCAATGGCGCACATGCCTGCAGGAATGTAGACCTGGACATCAATGCCGGGAAAATCACCCTGATTATCGGGCGCTCCGGTTCAGGCAAAACAACCTTGCTTCGAGCCATCAACCGGCTCAATGAAATTTTTCCTGACTGTCGCACATCGGGGGGCATTTCTTTGCAGTTGGCGGATGGAAATCTCGATGTGTATGCGCCATCCACTGACGTGGAAGCGCTTCGCCGTCGCGTGGGAATGGTATTCCAGTCACCCAACGTATTGCCGGTTTCCATCGCCCGCAACCTGCTCATGCCCTTACGCCTGTTGACCGACATAACGGATGATGCAGCACGACACCGCATGGAAAAAGCTCTGCAGCAGGTAGGCCTGTGGCGCGAAGTGAAAGAGCGCCTGGACAAGCCGGCGGACATTCTTTCCGGGGGACAGCAGCAACGCCTGTGTCTGGCCCGTGCTCTCGCGCTTGAGCCGGATGTATTGCTCCTCGACGAACCCACCGCCTCTGTAGACTACCGCTCCGCTTCCATCATAGAGGAATTGTTGTTGGAGCTGGTGAACCAGTTGCCTCTTGTAATTGTGTCTCACAGTCTGAGACAGACCCGCGCCCTGGCTGGCAACATAGCATTGATGCGAGATGGCAAACTGGCGGGAACCTGGCGCGACGACCAGCCAGACGCCGACACATCCCTGGAGCAAATGCTGGCTGACGTTTTCTAATCTGCCTTCAAACTTGCAACAATACGAACATTCTCAGGAAGAAGCGCATTCAGCCCAGCGGTACCCCCCGTCAGAAATGGATGCCCTGTCACCACGGTAAAGGAAGTCCGCCTGCCCCCGACATATTCTTTAAGAAATAACAGAATGTTACTTCACATCGCACCCTTCCATAAGTGATCATACCCATCCCCCTCTTTCACCTAAGCAGCAGCCACGGCTTGCTCTCCGGCCCTGGGAAAGGTATGTCACGTTCAGTCCTTGAAACAGTATCCGGAAGCTTGCGCGCCGTTTATATTTTTCAGTCGGAAGCACTCCTTGGGAGCGTACATGTCCATCCTCGAGCTCGATCGCCTTTCGTATAACTTCGGCCAGAACTGGGCCCTGAAGGACGTGAGCTATACCCTCGAGCAGGGGGAGTTCATGTTTCTCACCGGCCCTTCAGGCGCCGGAAAAACCACATTGCTGCGCGTGCTGTACGGCGCGCTTCCCGTACTCAGGGGGCAGGCCAGGGTCTGTGGCCTGGACCTGCGCAAGACAACGGGCTTTCGCCTGCCAATCTTACGCCGGCAACTGGGTGTGGTTTTTCAAGATTTCAAGATTCTGCGAGAGCGCAGCGTCTACGATAACGTGGCCCTGGCCCTGGAGGTCCGCGGTATGGCGCGGCAACAGATCGATCGCCGCGTGCGGGCCGTGCTGCGCAGTCTGAACATTGAAAAAAGGGGCGAGGCGCTCTGCTCCACGCTTTCAGGCGGCGAGCAGCAGCGGGTAGCCATTGCCCGGGCCATTGTGGTCAATCCGCGTATTTTGCTGGCAGATGAGCCCTCGGGGAATCTGGACCCAAAACTTTCCTTGCGGCTCATAGAAATTTTCAAGCATTTCAACGCCCACGGCACCACCGTCATTCTGGCCACGCACAGCCCGGACCTGCTCAGAAGCATGCCCGGGGCGCGCATACTCCACCTGGAAAACGGCAGCGTGGCGCGGGCGCATTGACCACCCCCCGCCATGCCGGGTAACGAATGAGCAGGGAGCGATCATGCGCGTTTTCATCCGACTCATCATCCGCGGTTTCAAAGACCTGACCCTGAACCCCTGGGCCCAGGCGCTCACCTTTGCCGCAGTAACCCTCGTTGCTTTTCTCGGGGGGCTTTTTCTGTTGTTCCTGCACAACCTGGACGCAGAGTTGCAGCGCGTGCACGGCGATGTGGTTTACCAGGTATATTGGCGCACGGACGCGCCCCTGCCGGAAGTGCAGCAGCAGTGGCAAAAATTGAACGGCATGGAATACCTGACCGATGTGGAAACCTACACGCCGGAACAGGCTTTGAACGCCCTTTCCCAAAAACTGGGCAAGGACATGGAGCTGGGCTTCATGCGCAACCAGAACCTGCTGCCTGCCACGGCGCTTTTGTCCTTCACCCCTCCGGAGGGAATGGGCGAGGCCTGGCGGGAGCAGACCCGTAAGATGCTTCTGGGGCTGCCAGGGGTGGAAGAAGTCCACGTCAACACCCTGGGCTCGGACATAGCCGGCTCCTGGGCCAGCGCCAGCCGCCGTTTTGTGTGGCCCCTGGTCGCCTTTCTCACCCTGGTGCTTGCGCTGGTGGTGGGCAATACCATCAAGCTTTCGCTGCTCTCCCGCAAGGAAGAGATCGAAATACTCAAACTGGTGGGCGCGCGTGACTGGTACATACGCCTGCCACTCATAATCGGGGGCGCTGTTCACGGTCTGGTGGGCAGCTTGCTGGCCTTGACCATGCTCAAGATTGTGCAGGCCTCTTTTGCCGATTATCTGAACGTGCCCCCTTTGATGCTGCACATTCGCTTTCTTCCATTTGGACAATCCACGCTGCTGGTGCTGGTGCTGACCTGCGTGGCTCTTGCCAGCAGCCTGGCGGCGGTACGCGCCGAGCGCAACGCCATCTGAACACGCAACCGCTACACCACGACATCGGGCCATGGGCACCCGAAATCATAACGAGAGGTTTTTCATGCGCAGTAAAAAAATGACACACGGACTGGAAAAGGCGCCGCACCGTTCACTGCTGTACGCCCTGGGGCTGACACGAGAAGAGATGGCTCGCCCCTTGATTGGTGTGGTCAACAGCTTCAACGAGGTGGTGCCGGGTCACGTACATCTGCGGACCATTGCGGATGCGGTCAAGGCCGGTGTCCGCGCAGCAGGCGGCACACCCATGGAATTTCCGGTCATCGGTGTTTGCGATGGGCTGGCAATGAACCATGAAGGCATGCGTTATTCCCTTCCCAGCCGCGAAATCATTGCTGATTCCATCGAAATCATGGCCACGGCCCACCCCTTTGACGCCATGGTATTCATTCCCAACTGCGACAAGGTCGTGCCCGGCATGCTCATGGCCATGCTCAGGCTGAATGTGCCCGCCATCATCGTCAGCGGCGGTCCCATGCTGGCTGGCAACTGGCAGGGCAAGTCCTCCGACCTGATCACGGTCTTTGAGGGTGTCGGCCGCGTTAAACGTGGCGACATGAGCGAAGAGGAACTGGAAGACATGGCGACTTCGGCCTGCCCTGGGTGCGGCTCCTGTTCCGGCATGTTCACGGCCAACTCCATGAACTGCCTGAGCGAAGCCATCGGCCTTGGTCTGCCCGGCAACGGCACTATCCCGGCCCCCACTGCGGCGCGTATGCGCCTGGCCAAGACCGCGGGCATGCGCGTCATGAGTCTTTTGGAAAAGAACATCACCCCTCGCGACATAGTGACCCCGGCCAGCGTGAAAAACGCAGTGGCCGTGGACATGGCCCTCGGGTGCTCCACCAATACGGTGCTGCACCTGCCCGCAGTATTCGGCGAAGCCGGCCTGGAGCTGGGGCTCGACATTTTTGACGAAGTCAGCAAGCGCACCCCCAACCTGTGCAAGCTTTCTCCGGCAGGGCCGAACCACATTGAAGACCTGCACGCCGCCGGCGGTATTCCCGCCGTGATGCGCTCCCTGGCTGACGCCGGCATGCTTGACCTTTCGGTCAAGACCGCCACCGGCATGACCCTGGGCGAAAACCTGAATTCCCTGAACGCCGCTGTGCGCAACCCGGAAGTCATCCGCCCCTTGGACAAGCCATACGCCAAGGAAGGCGGCATCGCCATTCTGCGCGGCTCCCTGGCGCCTGGAGGCGCTGTGGTCAAACAGAGTGCGGTTGCGCCAGAAATGATGCAGCGCAAAGGCCCCGCCCGGGTCTTTGATTCCGAGGAAGACGCCGTCACCGCCATTCTCGGGGGCAAGATCAAGGACGGCGACGTGATCATCATTCGCTATGAAGGTCCCAAAGGCGGCCCCGGCATGCGCGAGATGCTCACCCCCACTTCGGCCATCATGGGCATGGGCCTTGGAGAATCCGTGGCTCTCATCACGGACGGTCGCTTCTCGGGCGGCTCCCGTGGGGCTGCCATCGGCCACGTCTCCCCAGAAGCCGCCGAGGGGGGAGCCATTGGACTGGTGCAGGAAGGCGACACCATCGCCATCGACATCCCCAACCGCAGTCTTGAACTCGATGTTCCGGCCGAAGAACTGGAAAAGCGCAAGCAGAACTTTACGCCGACCGTAAAGGTGCCCTCTTCGCCTTTCCTCAAAAGATACGCCAGAATGGTTTCATCTGCAGCGGAAGGCGCTGTTTGGAAATAGGCAGCGTTCGTTTTGATACACCCCGCCCCCCTGCAAGCACACCGCGTTGATTCAGGGGGGCGGTTGATGAGCGTGTACGCCAAGGGCTGACATGCTCCAGCCTCCGGCGCGATCACCGGAGAGCAACCACAGAGAGGCACGCCGCATGCCCGATGCATTATGGGGCGAACGCACCGCCGAACGCTATGAGAAGTGGTTCGCAACCCGGGCCGGAGCTTTTGCCCTGGCCTGTGAAAAACGGCTTCTCAACCGGCTCATGTCAGGGTGGCCCCGCAGGGGGCAGACCTTGCTCGAAGTCGGATGTGGCACCGGCGTCTTTCTCGACAGCTTCTGGGAAGCCGGCTTCGACATAACAGGCCTGGACAGCTCCCAGCCGATGCTGCAGGCAGCGTGCAAACGGCTTGGCAACAAGGCCGAACTGCGCCTGGGCAATGCATGCGCGTTGCCTTTTGACGACCGCGAATTCGACTTTGTGGCTGTGCTCACGGTGCTCGAATTTCTCGATGACCCCATGGAGGCGCTCAAGGAAGCCCGCAGGGTGGCGCGCAAAGGTCTGCTGGTGGCGTTTCTCAACAAGTATTCATTGTACTACCTGCAGACTGGAATGAATTATCCGCGCCCGTTCAAATCGAAAAACAATACCATGCGCAGCGCGCACTGGTTTTCTCCACTGGAAATGCGCAAAATGCTTTCCCAGGCCGCGCCGGGCAAACGCCTGAGCATGTATTCCGTACTGCCCGGTCCTGTCCTGAGCTGGCGCGCACAACCGCCCTTTTCCTGGGTGAACCGCGTGGTCACGCCCTTCTGGTTCGGCGGCTACTGCGGGGCCAAGGTCAATCTGCTCGAAGACAAACCCATGACCTCCATCCCATTGTTCAGCAAGAGCAGCGTCTCCACCGGAGGGCCGGCAGGAGCCGCCTTTTGACAAGCGCTCGCTGATGGTCTAACGAGAGGCGTTTTCCCCGCTTTCACCGTTGAAAATGGGCAAAGAGCGTCGGCCATGTTTACATATTTTTTTCTTGCCGACACTCTATCCCTAAAATATTGCTTATTCTTCCTGTAGATAAACAGTCTTTGGAAAGGGGGTCCCGGGGAAGAACCTTTCTGCGGAAAGGTTGCCTCTGGAAGACATAATCCTCTTAAATGGTTTTAACTATCATGAGTTCTTACACAAAAATTAAAGGGTTTGCGGACCAGTACGGCGACGACGCCGCCGCGCTGCAACGTATGGAATCCACGGCCAGAAGCGTTTTTGCCCGGTTCGGTTATCAGGAACTGCGCACGCCCGTGCTTGAAAAGACCGAGCTCTTCTGCCGCTCCATCGGCGATGAAACCGACGTGGTGCAAAAGGAAATGTATACATTTCCGGACCGCAAAGGGCGCTCGCTCACACTGCGCCCCGAAGCCACCGCCGGTGTCATGCGCGCTTACATCGAAAACAAGCTCTATACCCAGGAGCAGGTAAGCAAGCTCTTTACCATCGGCCCCATGTTCCGGTACGAGCGCCCGCAAAAGGGAAGGCTCCGGCAATTCCACCAGGTTAATGCGGAATGTCTTGGCCCGCAGGAGCCCGCCGCCGATGCGGAAGTGGTGCAGATGCTGATGACCTTTTTCCGCGAACTGGGCATTGAGAATCTGCGGGTGGAGCTGAACACCCTGGGGTGTCGCGAATGCCGCCCAAAGTATCATCAGGCGCTGACCGCCTTTTTCGAAAGCCTGGACCAGAGCAAGCTGTGCGAGGACTGCCGGCGCAGGGTTTCCACCAACCCTTTGCGTGTGCTGGACTGCAAGGTGCCGGCATGCAAGGAGCTGGTGGCGGACGCCCCGATCATCGCCGACCACAACTGCCCCGAGTGCAGCGCCCATTTCAGCGCGGTGCGTGAGCTTTTGGACGATGCCGCCATGCCCTATACCCTGAATCCCAGGCTCGTGCGCGGGCTCGACTACTACAACCGCACCACATTCGAGGTTGTTTCAGAAAATATCGGCGCCCAGTCCTCTGTGGCGGGGGGCGGCCGGTACGACGGGCTCATCAAGGAATTGGGCGGTCCCGAGACGGCGGGCATAGGCTTCGCCATCGGCATGGAGCGGCTGATGCCCCTGGTGCCCCTGGACACTACGCCCCGGCTGGACTTCTACCTGGCAGTGCTGGACCAACAGGCAATGCCCGCGGCGGCCAAATTGACCTTTGCCTTGCGCACCCTTGGGCTGCGCGGCGAGATGTCCTTTGCCGCCAAAAGCATGAAAAGCCAGATGCGCCAGGCCGACAAGAGCGGTACGCCTTTTTGCCTGATTTTGGGGCAGACAGAGCTCGATGACGGCACGATACAAATCAAGGAAATGACACGCGGCGAACAGACCGCCCTGCCCCTGGACGATCCCCAGGCAATTTTCGACCATATCAAGAAACACGAGGCATAAACGCCATGGCTGAGCATCCAGACATCCAGAAGGAACACCAGAAGCACATCGACTCTTTGCACGGGTGGGTGCGTACACATTCATGCTGCGACCTGAGCGCCAAGGACAACGACGCAGAGGTCTGCCTCATGGGGTGGGTCCAGTTTCGCCGCGACCACGGCGGCCTGATTTTCATCGACCTGCGTGACCGCAAGGGTCTTACCCAGGTTGTTTTCAGCCCGGAGGAAGACAGCGACGCCCATGAGCGCGCCCACATCCTGCGCACCGAATATGTGCTGGCCATCAAGGGCCGGGTGCGCCCGCGGCCTGAAGGCATGCTCAATTCCAAACTGCCCACGGGCGAAATCGAGGTGGTTGTCACGGACTGGAAGCTGTTGAACACGTCCAAAACCCCGCCTTTCCACATCGAAGACCGTGTGGACGTGAGCGAAAACCTGCGGCTCGAATACCGTTACCTGGACCTGCGGCGTTCCCGCATGGCAAAGAACCTGGAGATCCGGCACAAGGCATCCCAGGCTGCGCGCAACTTTCTGAGCGAGCAGGATTTTCTGGAAATCGAGACACCTTTTCTGACCAAGAGCACGCCTGAAGGCGCCCGTGACTTTCTGGTGCCCAGCCGCGTCAACCTGGGGCAGTTTTTCGCCTTGCCCCAATCGCCGCAGCTTTTCAAACAAATGCTCATGGTGTCCGGCCTGGATCGCTACTTCCAGCTGGTCCGCTGTTTCCGTGACGAAGACCTGCGCGCCGATCGCCAGCCAGAGTTCACACAGATCGACATGGAAATGAGCTTTGTGGACGAAGAACAGGTCATGGCTGTTGCAGAAGGCTTGCTGGCCAGAATCTTCAAGGACGCTCTGGGGCGCGAAATCACCACGCCGTTCCCGCGCATGCACTACGACGAAGCCATGGAAAAATACGGGGTGGACCGTCCCGATACGCGTTTTGCACTGCACCTGAAGGACGTAACCCAGGTTGTGTGCAACTCCGAATTCCGCGTTTTCGCCAAGGCGGAGCTGGTGAAAGGGCTGCGTGTGCCCGGCGGTGGGGAACTGACCCGCAAGGAAATCGACGATTACACCGAGTTTGTAAAAATATACGGTGCTCAGGGCCTGGCCTGGATCAAGGTCAAGGAAAACGAATGGCAGTCGCCCTTTGCCAAATTCCTGAGCCAGGAAGAACGTGACGGCCTGGCCAAGGAACTCGGCCTCGAAGTCGGCGACATCGTGTTCTTTCAGGCCGGCGCGCCGGAAATGGTCAACAGCGCCCTTGGCAACCTGCGCCTCAAACTGGGCGAACGTTTCGGCCTTATCGACCATGACGCCTTCAACTTTCTCTGGATCACTGACTTTCCGCTTTTTGAGTGGGATCCGGATGCCAAACGCTGGATGGCCAAGCACCACCCCTTCACTTCACCCCAGGTGGGACACTTCGACCTGCTCAAGGAAAAGCCTGCCGATGCCCGCGCAAGGGCCTACGACGTGGTGCTCAACGGCACCGAGATCGGCGGCGGTTCCATCCGTATCCATACCCGTGAAGACCAGATGCGCATGTTCGAGGCCCTTGGGCTCAGCGAGGGCGAAGCCCGCTACAAGTTCGAGTTTCTGTTGCAGGCACTGGAATATGGCGCCCCGCCCCATGGCGGCATCGCCTTTGGCATGGATCGTCTGACCATGTTCCTCACGGGTACGGAATCCATCCGCGACGTAATCGCCTTCCCGAAGACGCAAAAGGCCACTTGCATGATGACCGAAGCTCCGGACTTTGTTTCCAATGAGCAATTGCGTGAACTGGGTATACGCCTGCGTGAAAACGTAAAAAAGGAAGCCCAGGCCGAGCAGGACAAGGATAAATAGCAAGCGCCGGATCCGGCTTTGCATTTCCATTCGCAATGGTTATTATTGAAAATACAAGATGCGCAGCATCTTGCAGGTTTGAGCAACAATAACGGCGGCGTCGCTGCAACAGCCAGGCGGCGCATGCTGTAAGGGCGGCATATTTGCAAATACACCGCCTTGCATTACCTTGTCTTCGTGGAGGAGAGTCTGCTGAAGACAAAGAAGGATTCGTACCTCATGACAATGGAAATACTGGAATATCCAGATAAGCGCCTGCGCGACCGCAGCCGTGAGATATGCGAGTTCACCCCGGAGCTGAAAGAATTGGCCGAAAACATGGCCCACACCATGTATGAGACCAACGGCATCGGGCTGGCAGCTCCCCAGGTGGGCGAATTCGTTCGCCTGGTGGTGATAGACGTCACCGGGCCCGAAGAACGCACAGGGTTGATGCATCTTGTAAACCCGCGCATTGTCACGGCAGAAGGCGAAACCGAGAGCGAAGAAGGCTGCCTGAGCGTCCCGAACATCCGCACCCTGGTAAAGCGTGCGGAAAAAGTTCAGGTTACTGCCCAGGACCTCGAGGGCAAGGAATGCGTCATTGATGCCGACGGGCTTTTGGCGATATGCCTGCAGCACGAGATCGACCACCTCGAGGGCGAGCTCATTGTGGATCACATGAGCCGGCTCAAACGCTCCATGTACGACAAGAAAGTCAAGAAATGGCAGAAGCAGCGCAGCGAAAAAGATTAAGAATCGTCTTTATGGGCACCCCGGCCTTTGCCGCCACCATCCTGGAAACGCTCATGCGTTGGGAAGGGGGCGAGGTCGTGGGCGTTTTCACGCAGCCTGACAGACCGGCAGGGCGCGGCCGCAAGCTCAGACCCTCGCAGGTCAAACAGCTTGCCCAGGCAAGGCGTTTGCCCGTGTTTCAGCCTGAGAAGCTCAAGTCGCCGGAAGACCAGGCGCTTGTGGCGGATCTGCAACCCGATGTGGCCGTTGTGGCCGCTTACGGACTGATTCTGCCCCAGGCGGTGTTGGACATCCCCAGACTTGGGTGCGTAAATGTTCACGCCTCCCTGCTGCCCAAGCACAGGGGCGCCGCACCTATCCAACGCTCCATACTGGCGGGTGACGTGACCACCGGCATTACCATCATGCAGATGGAAGCCGGGCTGGACACCGGTCCCATGCTTTCTCAGCGCGCATTGGGCATAGGGCTGGAAGATTCCGCCGCAACCCTGCACGACCAACTGGCCGACATGGGGGGCAAGCTCCTGGTGGAAACCCTGGAAGCCCTCGAAGCCGGCGTCGTGAAACCCATCCTCCAGGATGACGCCAAAGCCAGCTACGCTGCCAAGCTGCAAAAAGACGAAGGGTTTGTGACTGGCGAGGCCGGCGTGCTGGAGGTACACAACAGGGTGCGCGCCATGTATCCCTGGCCAGGGGCGTTCATGCGCTGGCAGCCTGAAACGTCACCAGACGGCTCCCATGAAGGGGAGCCGATGAAGGTCGGCCTTGCTCCTGGAGAAATAGGCCCACCCATTGACGCCATAGAGGGAGTTACTCCCGAGCCGGGGCAGCTCATCTACCTTTGTGACCATGGCCTGGCGCTGGCGTGCACCGATAGGTATTACCTGCTTTCGCAATTGACGCCGGAAAACAAGAAACCCATGGACGCTCGCTCCTTTTATAACGGCTATATGAACCGCGCAGCCTGTCAAAGTCGGGAATAGCGACAGCCAAACAAGGACCACACGTGGGAACCCTGCACTCATCGCACGACTCGCGCATGGCGCCCGCTCCGCCTACGCCGGGCGACACCAATCCCTACACCACGCGCAAACGCCTGTTTATCGGCCTTATTCTGGCCACTTCAGCGCTTGTCTGCATTGGCTTGGTGCTACTCTGGGTTATTCCTTACGTTGGCCTGCGGAACATTAACCCCTGGGCGCCAGCCGTGGCCGGTGTTGTTTTTTCCATCCTTGTGCTGCTGGTGGTCTGGACCTGCGCGGCCCTGGTGCTGAACATTCTTCTGGGGCGCCCTATCCTTTTTTCCAAGCGGTTGCGTGGGCTAACCATCAAATTATTCCTACCTCTCATGACCTTGCTGGGGCGCCTTGCCGGCATCCCAAAAGAAATGGTGCGCAACTCTTTCATCAAGGTAAACAACGAGATGGTGCGCAGCGAAGCCAAGCGCTACAAGGCCGAGCAAGTGCTGCTGCTCATGCCCCATTGCCTGCAGAACAGCCACTGCGACATGCGTTTGACCTACGACATCATGAACTGCAAACGCTGTGGCAAGTGCCCCATCAAAGGGTTGATAGAGCTTTCCGAGAAATACGGCGTGCACCTGGCCATTGCCACCGGCGGCACCATTGCCCGCCGCATTGTGGTGCAGACGCGCCCCCGCATTATTCTGGCGGTGGCCTGCGAACGCGACCTGGCCAGTGGTATTCAGGATACCTACCCTATCCCTGTTTTTGGTGTTCTTAACGAGCGCCCCCATGGACCTTGCCTGGACACCCTGGTCAACCTCGACCGCTTGGAACAGGCGCTGCGCCTCTTTTTGGATCCGGAGGACGTGAATTTATCCGACGCCAACGCAGCCATGTCCAAAAAGGGGCGTAAAAACGCCGCCGCCATCTCCAGGTAAGACGCGGACCATCATGCCGCGCCCTCGTCCTGCCAAAATAAAACCCGACGCCCGCTCTCTTGCGCAAGCCTGTCTGGAGTCTGTGCTTTTGCAGGGCGCGCCTGTTCAATACGCCCTGGATGCCGCCATCCGGGAAAGCAAGACCTCCGCACGTGATGTGGGGCTGGCGACCGAACTTGTATACGGTTATTTGCGGCTCAAGGCGCGGCACGACCACACCGTGGCTTTGCACCTGAGCAAGCCGGGCAAACTGCCCCCTGGCTTACGTATATTATTGGGGCACTGCGCCCATGCCCTGGCCGAACTGGACAGGGTGCCGGCGTACGCCACAGTGGATTGGGGCGTGCAAACCGCCAAAAAGCGCTTTGGCCCTGGCCTTGGCAAGCTGACAAACGCTGTGCTGCGCAAAATAGCAACCATTGGCGCAGATGCGCGTACCCAGGAGTTCCATCGCGTAAAGGGCGACAATGAAACCCGCTTTCTGGCGCGCTATTACAGTTGCCCTGAATGGATAGTTGACCTTTGGCGCACTTCCTACGGCGCTGAAACCGCTTTGCACTATTTACTGGCGCAGGCCAGCGCCCCCCCCGTTGGCATTCGGCTGAACAAAACACACTCCGGGTATGCCTCCATGACTGCCCACATGGCAGCGGCGGAAAAAGTGCTTGTATCCAGCCCGCCAGGCTACGCGCTTTCTGACAGCGCTGCGCTGCCTGATCTGGCTGCGCAGGAAAAGGATGGCGCGCTTTCGCGTCAGAGCCTTGCCTCGCTGCAGGCTTTACAGGCCCTTGGCCTGCAGGAATGGGAAGCACCTCTCTGGGACGCCTGTTGCGGCCACGGGGGCAAAACCTGCGCCATTCTGGAAGAACATGGCAACGACTTCGACGTCTGGGCGTCCGATCCGGACAAGGGGCGCTTGCGGGGTCTTGCGCGGCAACTCAAACGTCTGGGTCTGCCACACATTCCGCTTTTTCTGGCTGATGCAAGCCGCCCTCCTGTTGGTGGGGAGCCTGGGAGCGCCCTTTCGCTTACTCGTCCCAAGACCATTCTGATAGATGCGCCCTGCAGCGGTCTGGGGGTGCTTTCCCGCAGGCCTGACGCCAAGTGGCGGCGCACGCCACAGGATGTGGCCAAGCTCGACGCGTTGCAGTCGCAGATTCTGAATGCTGCTGTTTCCCTTCTCCCAACCGGGGGGCGTCTGGTCTACGTTACCTGCACCCTGCACCCCAAAGAAAATGAACAGCAAATAGCGGCGCTCACCGAGCAGCACCCCTCCTTGCGCTTGGAACATGAATGGTGCACACAAAGTGACAGCCCATTGTACGAGTTCTTTTTCGGCGCAACATTCACGTTGTAAGCGTTAAAGCAACACTTCCTTTTTCCTGTCCTTCTGTTTTCCTTGCATTCTTTTTTTCGTGCGCCCTGTTTATAGCCGCATGCATTTCCTGCCATTCGATACTTAGTTCTCAACACCCTCTCCAAAAAACATTCTGCTAGAATTACCGTCCCCTGAGAGCGAACAAATATTCCCCTTCAAGATTATAATCCCAGAGATATTTACACAAAACGTTTTTTATGTATTTTATGATCTGCCTTGTGAAGTATGGACAACCATTCATCAAGGCTTTTTTAAGGCAGATATCATACAGTACACAGCAGATCACACTATAGGAGTTTGGCATGACTCTGAAAAAGAAATTATACCTCCTTGGGGCCATCGCCCTTTTATCGCTCATGGCCGTTCAGGCAATGGGATATTGGGGCTCGCAGCAGTTTGCCAAAGCCTTCAAGGCGGAAGCTGAAGGATTCATGTCTGAAACCTCCTTGCTCAAAGCACGTAAGGAAGAAAAAAATTTTCTTACAACGCGCAATATGGAGCACGTAGAACTGGTAAAAGACTACATAGAGAAAACAAAAGAGCACCTGCTCAGATTGACGGAACTGGATCCTGAGTTTACTGCCATCGTAAAAGACAGTCTTACCATTCTGGAAGACTACAGAAACAATTTTTTTGATGTTGTAAATACCATGCAGACACTTGGCCTTTCCCCTGAGCAAGGTTTGGAAGGAGAACTTCGCACCCAAATCCACAATGTGGAGAGTGTCATAAAGAAGCTGGACAACGACACGCTCATGACCGACATGCTCATGCTCAGACGTCGTGAAAAAGACTTCATTATGCGTGGAGACATTTCATATTTGGACAAGTTCAACGCCGACATGCAATCAATGCAGGCAAAAGTTACAGCTTCAGAAGAGCTGTCTTCAACTCAAAAAGATGAAATACAAACCTTACTGGTCAACTATGCAACCGCCTTTACAAGTTACGTCAACAAATCATTGGAAATTGAGCTAAAGAACCAGGAGTTCACTGCTGCGATCAACAAGCTTGAACCGCTTTTGGATGAGATAGTAGAGACCATCCTGCTCAAGACAGAAAAAAATGCTGCCCGCATGGAAAGAATCATGCTCGTCATAGAGTTAGCGGCGGCATTATTGCTCGTCATCGGTATCGTGGTGACCATCAGGTCCATAACCCACAGTGTAACAACGTTGGGCGACTGCTCCAAAGAAGTCGCAAAAGGTAATTATGACGCATGTTCAAATGTCTCTCTGTCCGGCGAACTTGAGGAATTGCGCCTGGATATCGTGGAGATGGTGCAAAGTATCAAAACCAGTCTGGAACATGCCGAAACAAAAACTCGCGAAGCGAGCGAACAGGCGGAGCAGGCACAACAAGCCACGATACAGGCAAACGAAGACAAAAAACGCGTAGCCGGTTTGCTGGACAAAATGAGTGGCGTAGCAAGCAAGGCCGCCCAGATATCAGATAATCTCGCAACTTCCGCCGAACAGCTTTCAGCCCAGGCCTCGCAAATCACAAGTGGCGCGCAGTATCAGCAGCAACGTGTCAGTGAAACAGCCACTGCCATGGAAGAAATGAACGCAACCGTGATGGAGGTTGCTCAGAGCGCTTCATTTGCCGCGACAGGCGCCGACAAGGCCAAGGATCTGGCCAATAAGGGCACCAGAACGGTCGAAGAAGCCATGGCAGCATCAAACGTGGTTTCAGAGCAGGCGCTGGGCCTGCAGAAAAGTCTGTCTGAACTTGGCTCTCAGGCGGAAAGCATCGGCAACATCATGGGCGTGATCACCGACATTGCCGACCAGACCAACCTGCTGGCGCTGAACGCCGCCATAGAAGCAGCCCGCGCCGGGGAGGCGGGACGCGGCTTTGCCGTTGTTGCCGACGAAGTACGCAAACTGGCGGAAAAAACCATGCAGGCAACACAGGAAGTACACCAGGCCATCACCACCATCCAAAACAGCACCAGGGCCAATATGGCGGCCATGGACAGTGTCACGAACGCAGTGGAGAACAACGCCTCCTTAACCAGCGCTGCGGGCGACTCGCTACGGGAAATCGCAGACACGATTCTCGACACGGCAGATCAGGTGCGCTCCATAGCAACTGCCTCGGAAGAACAGTCCGCGGCCAGCGATGAAATCAGCTCCGCAACGGAAGAAATCAATCGCATATCAGCCGAAACCACTGATGGCATTACCAATTCCTCCGAAGCCATCCAGAATGTGGCCGCCCTGGCCAGTGAGTTGCAGGAACTGATCCGGGAGCTGGACATGGCGCAGCAAGACGCATGACGCCTGGGGGTATCAGACAAAATTACACACCGGCAGGGGGTCAAGGGCGCACTTGACCCTTTTGCCCCTTGCCCTTAGCTTTTTATCCATGCCCTCCAACAAATCCCCTCTTGTACCACCGCAAATGGCCAAGCTTTCGGAAATGAAGCTTTTGCTCTGTGACCGATGCTGCGACAACGCCGGCGCCGTTAAAGAACTGATCAAGACCGGCGGGTGCACATGTGATATTTGCGGCTGGAGCTGCAAATGTTCCGGTGACGATTGCAAGCAGTACGTCAACCGTGTGCCCCTGTCCCTGATCCCTGACGCAGGGTGGGAGTATCTGCACCGTAAAAACGAGGAAAGCTCGCGCCCCTTGGACTGGCAGGCCCTTTTCGAGCTTGAATAAGCACTTTTTACTCTGATATTACGGACCTTATTTCATTCCCCCCCTTATTTTTAGCGATTCCCTTTTGCATTCCTCCCGCATTTGCGTATAAAGAAATATGTGTTTTCCCCGGAGAATGATTTTCCGGGGGTGATATCAACCACTACGCATCCGGAGAATGTATATGCGCTGGAAGCAGTTTCTTACACCCGTAGAATCCGTTACCGCTGATGAGGCCCGCGAGCAGATCGCCAATGATCCGCAACTGCAAATACTTGATGTGCGCCAGCCCGGCGAGTATCGCGACGGGCATATATCAGGCGCAACCCTCATCCCCATGGCCGATGTAGGCGACAGGCTGCAAGAACTGGACGCCGAAAAACCCGTACTGGTCTACTGCGCCATTGGCGGACGCAGCCGCATCGTCTCCCAGACACTTGCCGGCAAGGGCTTTGACAAGGTGCTGAACCTGAAGGGCGGCATCAAGGCCTGGAACGGCTGGACCGGCTTTGGCGACTATGAGCAAGGGCTTGAATACTTCAAGGACCTTGGCTCCCTGGAAGAAGTATTGAGCACTGCCTACGGCATGGAAGCCGCGCTCGAGGAGTTCTATGGCAATATGGCTGGCCGTGTGCAAAATGATGATGCCGCCGATATTTTTAAGAAACTCGCTGACATAGAGGTTAAGCACAAAGAGCAGATCGCCCAGCGCCTGGAGCAGGCAACCGGCAAGAAAACCCCTGACTCCCCCCCCGACGTTCCCGAAGGGGGCATGTCCACAGACCAGTACATGCAGCGTCTCGGCGTTGATATGGAAAATCCCACCGACATTATTGAATTCGCCATGGCCATTGAAGGACAGGCCCTTGACCTCTATTCCCGCGCCGCAGAGCGCGCAGAGGGTGATGTCGCCACATTCCTGAAGCACATGGCCGGTGAAGAAAAGAACCACCTGCAACGTCTGGCCAAACTTATGGACAGCATGCACGGAGGCAACTGATGGGCAGACTCGTACTCGCAGGCGCAGGCCACGCGCACATGGCAGTCATGGCGCACTTGCCTGAGATTATAGCGAAAGGACACACCGTCATCGGCATCGGTCCCGGCCCCCGCCATTATTACTCCGGCATGGGGCCCGGCATGCTCGGCGGCGACTACCGCCCGGAGGACATCAGCTTCCCGGTCAAGGAAATGATAGAAGACCGCGGCGGCGAATATGTGCAGGGCAAGGTCGCCCGCATTGATCCTGAAAAGCGCATCGTCACCACCGAAGCAGGCGGGGAGATTCCCTACGATGTGCTGAGCTGCAACCTGGGGAGCTATGTCCCGAGCCAGGTGCTGCATGACCAGGGAGCTCAGGACGTTTTTACCGTAAAGCCCATTGAGAACCTGCTGGCAGCAAGGCAGCGTATCCTGGACCTTGCCGCGCAGCGAACTGTTCGCGTGGGTGTATGCGGGGGGGGCGCCGCCGCCTTGGAAGTTGCCGGCAACGCCTATGCCGCCGGCCGCGAACAAGGGCGCCACGGCTGTAAGGTGCAGGTCTTTGCCGGAAGCGGCTTTCTCAAACGCATGCCGGAAAAAGTGCAACGCCTGGCCAAAAAAAGCATGAAAAATCGCGGTATCGAAATATTTGCCGGCGACCAAGGCAACTACGTCAAAGAAGTCAGGACAGGGAGCGTGACCCTGCAAAATGGGCAAAGCTATGAGCAGGACATCATCTTCATGGCCCTGGGCGTGCACCCATCCAATGTGTTTGCCGACTCGGGACTCCCCACGGGCAAAGACGGCGGGCTGCGTGTTAACCGCTTCCTGCAGTGCGTTGACCACCCCGAGATATTCGGCGGGGGCGACTGCATCTGGTACGACCCGCAACCTCTGGATAAAGTAGGCGTCTACGCCGTACGCGAGAACCCCATATTGCTGCACAACCTGCAAGCCCAGCTTGAGGGAAACGAACTGCAACCCTTTGAACCAGGGGGCTCCTACCTGCTGATCTTCAACGTTGGGGAACGCAAGGGCGTGCTGCACAAAAGCGGCATCGCCTTTGACGGCAAGCTCGCCTTCTTTCTCAAAGATTGGATCGACCGCAAATTCATTCGGGAATTTCAACCTCAATAACGATACGTTAGCTTACCGGGCTCTGCGTTTTCTGCAGGGCCCGGTGTTGCTCCCGCCACACCCGAAAAGACCCAAGCCTTCTGCGGATCGTCCATAACCCGAAACACTTACAAACGCGCATTCACTTTGTAGATCCCGTATACAAGCAGCGTTATGCTATTTATGACACAAGCGACATGCAGCTTGTCGCCTTGTCATCCGCCCCTTTTTGTCGTTACTATGAGTACTGCACTTCATTCGGGGGAGAAGAGGTAAAAAAGGGGGCACCGGTGACAGCTTTCACCTGGCAAGGTGAATTCTCTGCCAAAGCACATGAGCGACGCTACCGGCTCACCTGCTGGCGGCAACAGGCCATGCGAACGCGCCTGGTCTGCGGCGTCAGTGCATTGCTGTATCTTGCCATCGCTGGTGGTGATTATCTCACCCTGACGGCAGGCGGTGTACCTGATACGTTGCCCATTCTGCTTCCTTTGCGCATTGCCTGCTTCATATTGGGGTGGTTGTGCGTGCTCCTCACCTTCCCGCGGCGATTCATGCAAATGCTCCCCTGGGGAGTCGGGCTCTATATTCTTTCTTTATGCACTGTGGAAGCCGTGGCCTGTGTGACCACAATCGACGCCGCCCAGGCCAGCCCCGACCCCAACCGTATGCTGTTCACCCTGCTGTTAATTCTGGCTTTTTACATCTTCCTGCCCATACGGCTTTTGCCAGTGCTTGCCGGCGCTAGCCTCGGATCAAGCGTTTTCGTCATGGCTCTGGGCACGCTTACCCCGCTTCCATTGCCGCAGGTCTACACCACCGCCATGTTTTTCATCATGGTCAACGTTTTCGGCGGATATTATCTGCGAGGAGCAAACATCACCCAGCGCAATAACTTCTATGCACAACGCGAAGAAAGACTCCTCAAACGCAGACTGCGCAGGGAAACGGCTGAACGCAGAAAGGCCCAGGCACAACTGCAACTGCTGGCCACGACTGACGATCTCACCGGAATATACAACAGAAGGCAATTTCTGCTTTCCTGCCAGGAGGAACTGGCGCGGTTCAGACGCTATGGCCTGCCTGCGACCGTGCTTCTCATCGATGTGGACCACTTTCACCGCATTAATGACAAATACGGCCATGAAACGGGCGACAAGACCTTGCAGGCGCTTACAACCCGCTTCGTTAATCAGCTGCGCAGCACAGATATTGTAGGGCGCCTTGGCGGCGAGGAATTCGGGGTGCTGCTCCCAGGTACGGAGGGCATGGACGCCTTGGCCGTTGCACGCAAGCTTTGCAAAATCTTGGTTTCGCGCCCCTTGATGGTGGGCGACAATGGAAGCCAGTCCCCCTTCCAAATCCCCCTTTCACTGAGCATAGGCGTGGTGACAATGGGTTCGGCAACAAACGCGCCTGTAGATTTGCTCCATTACGCCGACATCGCCCTTGTCCGGGCAAAGCAAAAAGTAGGTGACAGGGTGCATCTTCACGAGGCGGAAGAAAGCGACACGCCCAACGATCAGGATCAAGCTCTGGCTTCTGCCTGAAAAATCCCCGTTTTATCAAACAGGTGGTGCCACAATCTTGATGCGGCACGCCGCCCCGGCATGATCCGATCGCAATATCAGCACCTTACCTCTGTTTCAATAATATCCGCACTCTGCAAGACGTAATTACCCATTCTCTTTTCTTACATTTGTGCGCACTTGAATTAATTCATGGTGCTGTGCTATATGCAGAATTGAATCTTCAGTATCTATGTTTTTTGTTATCAGTTACATTTCATTTTAACAACAATGCATTACATAAAGGGGCTCGATCGATCATGAACGACGGAAGAAAGCGCGTCATCATCGAAATGCTTAAGCCACAAGTCGACAATGCAGAATACCCTGCTAAACGCGCCTTGGGAGAGAAAGTAAACGTAATCGCCCATGCTTTCAGCGATGGTCACGATGCCATTGCCGTTGAACTATGCTGGCGCAAAAAAGGTGAATCCGATTTCAGACGGGTGCCCATGCAGCCGCAAGGCAATGACGTTTGGCAGGCATCCTTTGTCATAACAGAGATGGCGGATCATGAATTTACGGCCCGCTCCTGGATAGACCATTTTGCCACCTGGCGTCATGGCCTGGAGAAGAAATTCGAGGCCGGGCAAAATATCCTTGTAGAGCTTGCGGATGGCGCCCCCATGTTGCGTGATGCAGCGCAGCGGGCCGAAGCTGCAGCCGACAAGGCGCTTTTGTCGGATACCGCGGCAAAGCTCACCGCAGGTGGTCAGGACGCGGCCTTTGAGGCTGCCATGCAGCCGGAGCTGGAAGAACTGATGCATTTGTGGGGAGATCGCTCCCTTGCCAGCACCTACCCAAAAACGCTGGAGATCCAGGTGGACCCCCACCTTGCCCTGTTCAGTTCATGGTATGAGGTTTTTCCACGCGCTGCTGCGGCCATGCGGGGCGAAGACAGGCACGGCACCTTTGAAGATGTGCGCAAACTCTTGCCGGAAATCAAGCGCATGGGGTTTGACGTGCTGTACCTCCCCCCTATCCACCCCATTGGGGAGACCAACCGCAAGGGCAAGAACAATGCGGCCACCTGTGAACCGGACGACCCTGGCAGCCCATGGGCTATCGGAGGTGCAGCTGGCGGGCACAAGGCGATCCATCCGCAGCTTGGAGGTTTTGAAGAATTTGAGCGTTTGCGCTTGCTTGCAGACAATATGGGCATTGCTCTCGCCTTGGACATCGCTTTTCAATGCGCCCCGGACCACCCCTATGTTCAGGAGCACCCGGAGTGGTTCAAGCAGCGATCGGACGGCAGCATACAATACGCCGAAAATCCGCCCAAAAAATACCAGGACGTGTACCCATTTGATTTCGAGACGGATGATTGGGAAGCACTGTGGGATGAGCTGTTAAGTATTTTCCTGTTCTGGCGCGAACGCGGCGTCAAGGTTTTCCGGGTGGACAACCCCCATACCAAGCCGCTTCCATTCTGGGAGTGGTGCATCCCAAAGGTACGGGAGCAATATCCAGAAACGATCTTTCTGGCCGAGGCGTTCACCCGCCCCAAGGTGATGTACCGGCTGGCCAAGGTGGGTTTTTCCCAGTCCTACACCTACTTCACCTGGCGCAATACCAAGGCCGAGATAACCCAGTACATGAACGAACTGGTTAAGGACGCGCCACGGGACTATTTTCGCCCCAATTTCTGGCCCAACACGCCAGACATTTTGCCTGAATTCCTTCAATACGGGGGACGCGCAGGCTTTATGCAACGGTTGGTGCTGGCGGCCACGCTTTCCTCAAACTACGGCATTTACGGCCCGGCCTTCGAGCTGTGCGAGAGCGCAGCCCTTGAGGGAAAGGAGGAATACAAGGATTCGGAAAAGTACGAAATCCCGCTCAGGAATTGGGATGCCCCGCATAACTTGCGCGATTTCATCTCCCTTGTGAATGAAATCCGGCACGACAACCCCGCCCTGCAAAGCACATGGAACCTGCGCTTTCTCGAGGCGGACAACGAATTTGTGCTGTTCTACGCCAAGTATGACGATGACTTCGACAATGTCATTCTGGTGGCTGTGAACCTGGACCCCTACAACAAGCAGGGGACCTGGCTGCACATGCCCAAACGCGAGTTCGGCGTGGAAGAGAACCACCCCTTTCTTGTGCACGATCTGTTGGGTGACGACCATTTCATCTGGCATGGGGAGCGCAATTATCTGGAGCTGGACCCGTCCGTGCTGCCTGCGCGCATCTTTAAGTTGAAGAAACGCCTGCGCCGGGAAACCGATTTCGACTACTTTTTATAGGGATTGAGCGCCATGTCTCTTCTCACGAACAACAATAATCCTTCAGGCATCGAGTGGTTCCGCGACGCCGTGATCTACGAAGTGCATGTCAAAGCCTTTTGCGATGGCAACGGCGATGGCATTGGCGACTTTCAGGGCATGCTTTCCAAGCTGGACTACCTGGAAGACCTGGGGGTTACAGCCATCTGGCTGTTGCCTTTCTACCCTTCGCCCTTGCGTGATGACGGGTACGACATAGCTGAATACTGCGACGTGCACCCGGACTACGGCACCCTGGAAGAATTCAAGACCTTTTTAACCAGCGCTCACGAAAGGGGAATCCGCGTCATAACCGAGGTCGTGCTGAACCACACTTCCGACCAGCACCCCTGGTTCCAGCGTTCTCGGCGTGCGGAAAAAGGCTCGGCCTGGCGCGATTTCTACGTCTGGAGCGATGACCCCAGGCGCTATCAGGAGGCACGGGTCATTTTTCAGGATTTCGAGCACGCCAACTGGTCCTTTGATCCTGAAGCCAACAGCTATTACTGGCACCGTTTCTACCACCACCAGCCCGACCTCAATTTCGACAACCCGGCTGTGCAGCAGGAACTGTTGCAGATCGTCGACTTCTGGTTCGAAATGGGTGTTGACGGCATGCGCCTCGACGCCGTGCCCTATTTGTACGAGCGTGAAGGCACCAACTGTGAAAACCTGCCAGAAACATTCGCTTTTTTACGAACGCTGCGCAAGCATGTGGAGGCCAGGCATGCGGACAAAATCCTGCTTGCCGACGCAAACCAATGGCCGGAAGACGCGGTGCGCTATTTTGGCGAGGGCGACATGTGCCATTCCGCCTTTCATTTTCCGCTCATGCCGCGCATGTTCATGGCCCTGGAAATGGAAAACAAGCACCCTATCCTGGATATTCTGGAGCAGACTCCGGAAATTCCCGAAGGGTGTCAGTGGACCCTTTTTCTGCGCAACCATGACGAACTGACGCTGGAAATGGTCACGGACGAAGAGCGCGACTACATGTATCGCATCTTTTCCAAAGACCCCCGGGCGCGCATCAACCTTGGCATCCGCCGCCGGCTTGCCCCGTTGCTGGACAACGACCGCCGCAAAATAGAACTGATGCACGCGCTGCTGGCGACCATGCCAGGTACGCCTGTCATCTATTATGGCGATGAAATCGGCATGGGTGATAACTACTACCTTGGCGACCGCGATGGCGTGCGCACGCCCATGCAGTGGAATTCGAACAAAAACGCCGGGTTTTCCCCTGGCAACCCCCAAAGCCTGTTTCTGCCTGTCATCATCGACCCCGGCTATCATTATGAATCCGTCAATGTGGAAACCCAGGACCACAGCCAGGCTTCCCTCTTATGGTGGATGCGCCGACTCCTGGCCATGCGCAACGAAAGCCAGGCATTTGGCAGGGGCGGCATGAAATTTCTGGAAACCGGCGATCCCCGCATCCTTGCCTTTATCCGGACCCATCAGGACGAATCTGTCCTTGTGGTGGCCAACCTGGGGCGTTTTGCACGGATGGCGGAACTTGATCTGGCGCCCTACCAAGGTTGCTCGCCCAAGGAAATCTTTGGCCGCACATCCTTCCAAAGCATAGGCGCGCACCCCTATTCATTGAGCATGGGGCCTTATGGCTACTACATTTTCCAACTATGCGCCCCGGAAAAAGAGCATGTTGCAGCGTCTGAGGCGCACATGCCCACAGTGGCAACCGCCACAGCCCAATCCTGGGCCGAGTTTTTTGACGACAAACACGCACGCGGCGCCCTGGAAAAACACGTGCTGCCGGCTTATTTCCCCCGGCAAAGATGGTACGGGGGCAAGGCCCGCAGACTTCGCGGCATGCGCATTCTGGACTGGCCTCGCCTGGGCGGAGCCCATACCGCAACAGACAAGGGGCACAGCCTCACCTACATCGCCCTTGTTGAGGTCAGCTACGACGAAGGGGATCCGGAAATCTACAACCTGCCCCTGGCGTACGCGCCGCTTTCCCCTGCAACGGAAGATGCGGGTGGCAATGAACTGCCAAAAGGCAGCCTGGCTCGTGTGGACTTTCCAAACGGTTCTGGATGCATTTACGAGGCGGTATATGACGAGGCCTTTCTCTGGAGCCTTCTGGACATACTCAAGCACGGTCTTTCCATCGACTCTTCAGGCGGCAGCCTTATAGCCGCCACGGGCCAGACCCTGCGCGAAATTGACCAGACACCGGAGCTGGACCTTACGCCCAAGGTCCTGGGCGCTGAGCAGTCCAACACATCCATCCGTTTTGGACAGGAACTCATCCTCAAGCTGTATCGCCGTACCGAACGTGGCGATCACCCTGATCTGGAAATGGTGCGTTTTCTTACGGACAAGGCCGGATTCAGCCACATTCCCCCTTATGCAGGAGCGCTTGAGTTCACGGAAACCAGAAACAAGGGACAACGGCGCAAAGAAGGCGTTGTGCTGGGGTTGATGCAACGCTTTGTTAAAAACCAGGGTGACGCCTGGAAACAGACCCTGGACATTGTCGGGCACTTTTACGAAAGCGCACTGGAACATCAAGGCAATGCCCAAATTGTTCCTTTGCGCCAGAACCTCGCAGCTTTGGCCATGGGCGCCCCTTTGCCAGAGGTGGAACAGTATTTCACCGGCTACGCCCTGGAAACCGCCTATCTGCTGGGGCAACGCACCGGGCAGATGCACCTGGCACTTGCCAGTGACGATGCTGACCCCGCTTTCGTGCCGGAGCGGTTCACCCAGCACTACCAACGGGCCATGTTCCAATCCATCAGAAACATGGCGGGGCGCGAATTCCGGCTGTTACGCGACAATGTAGGCAGCCTTCCCGCCCCTATGCAGCGCGAGGCGTCTGAAGTGCTGGATTTGGAACCCGCGGTGCTGGAAGTTGCAAGCGGACTGACCAAACGCAAGATCGCCTCGGTCAAGACTCGCATCCACGGTGACTACCATCTGGGGCAGGTATTGTTCACGGGCAAGGACTTCGTGATCTTTGATTTTGAGGGCGAACCTGCCCGCGCCATGAGCGAACGCAGGTTGAAACGCTCCCCGGTTCGCGACGTGGCAGGAATGATTCGCTCTTTTCATTACGCCGCCTATTTTCCGCTGCTCACAGACTCCTGGGTGCGTGAGGATGACGTACCTGTTCTCGAACCATGGGCGGAACTCTGGTATCAATACAGTAGCAGCGTTTTTCTGCGCGGTTGGCTGGAAAGCGTTCAGGGCAGCGCAATTGCCCCTGAGGACCAGCACGCACTGGAGCAACTGCTGGTGCCCAGTCTTCTCGAAAAAGCCATTTACGAGATGAGTTATGAACTCAACAACCGCCCTGCCTGGCTGATCATCCCTTTACGCGGGATCAAACATCTTTGTGGAGAAAGCCAATGACGAAAACAGATATCCCCGCGGTTCTTCATGGCCCAAGCCTGATGACCGAACACGACATTTACCTTTTTAAGGAAGGCAAACACCACAGACTTTATCAAAAAATGGGAGCGCACCCAGCGGTGCATGACGGCCTGAAGGGCTACATTTTTTCAGTCTGGGCGCCCAACGCCGCGTCCGTGAACGTCATCGGCGATTTCAATGGCTGGGACAAGCAAGCCCACCCCCTGGCGCCTCGTTGGGACGCTTCCGGCCTGTGGGAAGGGTTCATTCCAGATCTGCCAAAAGGGGCCAACTACAAATACCATATCGTATCCCGCGAAGGTGATTATTCCGTGGACAAGACTGACCCCTTTGGCATCCATGGGGAAACATCCCCTTCCACGGCGTCCAAGGTATGGGACCTGGAGTATACGTGGGAAGATGCGTCCTGGATGGAAACACGCCACCAGCACAATTCCCTGAACAGCCCCATTTCCATATACGAAATGCACCTGGGCTCCTGGCAGCGCGTGCCGGAAGAAGACAATCGACAGTTGTCCTACCGTGAGATGGGAGAACGCCTTGTCAATTACCTGAACGAAACCGGCTTCACTCACGTGGAGTTTCTGCCCATCATGGAGCACCCCTTTTATGGGTCATGGGGCTACCTGGGCACGGGTTTCTTTGCCCCTTCCTCCCGTTGGGGAACACCGCAGGACCTCATGTACCTTGTTGACCTGCTGCACAAAAACGGCTTTGGCGTCATTCTGGACTGGGTGCCTTCACACTTTCCAACCGACGAGCATGGGTTGATGTATTTTGACGGCACGCATCTCTTTGAGCATGCCGACCCCCGCCAGGGCATTCACAAGGATTGGGACTCCGCCATCTTCAACTACGGCCGCAACGAGGTGCGCTCATTCCTCATATCCAGCGCGTTCTACTGGCTGGACAAGTATCATATCGACGGCTTGCGCGTGGACGCCGTGGCCTCGATGCTCTACCTGGACTATTCCAGAGAGCCTGGCGAATGGGTTCCCAACATTCACGGCGGCAACGAAAACCTTGAAGCAATCTCTTTCATCCGCCAGTTCAACGAGTCCGTCTATAAAGACTTTCCCGATGTGCAGACCATAGCAGAAGAATCCACAGCCTGGCCCATGGTTTCACGCCCCTTGTATTTGGGTGGCCTTGGCTTCGGCATGAAATGGAACATGGGGTGGATGCACGACACCCTGTCCTACATGGCCCAGGACCCGGTGTACCGCAAATACCGTCAGAACCAGCTTACGTTCAGCATCATGTATGCGTTTTCGGAAAACTTCGTGCTGGCTCTTTCCCATGATGAAGTCGTACACGGCAAAGGTTCCCTGCTCGGAAAAATGCCAGGGGACGAGTGGCAACAGTTCGCCAACATGCGCTGTCTGTTCGGTTATATGTGGGGGCACCCAGGCAAAAAACTGCTGTTCATGGGCGGCGAATTCGGTCAGGGGCGCGAATGGGCGCACGAACAAAGCCTGGACTGGCACCTGCTTGAATACCCGCACCATCAGGGAGTAAAACGCTGGGTGGAGGACCTCAACCGCCTTTATCGCCATGACCGCGCACTCTTCACTCTGGATAACTCCAGCGAAGGATTCCAGTGGGTCGATTGTTCCGATTCCGAGGCCAGCATCGCCGCCTTTATCCGCAAGGGTGACAATGGCGAAATGACCATGGTGGTGCTGAACCTGACCCCCATACCACGCTCCAATTACAGGCTTGGGGTACCCTTGGCAGGCGCATGGCGCGAAGTCCTCAACTCCGACGCCACAATTTATGGCGGTTCCGGCTGGGGCAACATGGGTGGCATAAGCACACGCCCCGTGCCTAGCCACGGCCACTACAACTCCATGTCCCTGAACCTGCCCCCACTTTCCGTACTGTTTCTCAAGCCGGAAAGCGAAACAACATAATCAAGAACAAGGGCTCTTTGGGACACCTTATCGGGCTGTCCCAAAAAGCCCTTCTTACACCCCGTAACACCTAAATATACAAAATCTTCTCTGGCCTACAGCAGTCCAGTTGGGGCGCAACAGCGCCGTATGGCGTTTTTCATCTACTTTGGGCAGAATAAACTACCGACAACTGCAAAGCAGCAATACATGCCGCACTGCCTCCGGAGCTCGCATGCCCACACCCTACACTGACCGCAATATCCTTAACACGCTTACCCCCATTGGTGCGCACCTTCACGATGACGGACATTGTCATTTTTCAGTGTGGGCTCCCCATAAAACATCTGTAACGCTGGAACTCCTGGCTAACGACGCTGTGACGGTAGAGCTAGCGCTCCCTCTGACGCAGGAGGGGGAATACTGGCGGAAAACCGCAACTAATATCGCGGAAGGGCGGCTTTACCGCTATCTTCTTGATGCTGACGTCCGCCGCCCCGACCCTGCCTCGCGGGCACAGCCCTTTGGTGTGCATGGGCCCTCTGCTGTTGTTGCGCCGCCTTCCCGAAATGTGCACGCGTTCATCCCTCCCTCTATGGCGGACATGGTCATTTACGAGCTGCATATTGGTGCGTTCACCCCTGCCGGGACCTTTGACGCCGCTATAGAAAAACTGGACCACCTGGTGGACCTGGTAGTGAATGCCGTAGAGTTGATGCCCCTGGCCCAATGTCCGGGAGAACGCAACTGGGGCTACGACGGCGTGTATCTTTTTGCTGTGCAACACGCCTATGGCGGAGCTGCTGGGCTGGAGCGCTTTGTACAGGCCTGCCACAGACGCGGACTGGCCGTGCTGTTGGATGTGGTATACAACCATCTGGGCCCGGAGGGTAATTATCTCAGAGACTTTGCCCCTTATTTCACCAAAAAATACGTTACGCCATGGGGCGAAGCCGTCAATTTTGATGGCCCCTATTCCGATGGCGTGCGTAACTTCATGCTGGAAAACGCCCGCCACTGGTTACAGGACTACAACATCGACGGTGTGCGCATCGATGCCGTGCACGCGATTTATGACCGCCGCCCTAACCATATTCTGGCGGATATTGCTCTTTTGGCCCGTGAATTGACGTCCCCACACAAGGCGCGCCCCCTGCTAATTGCCGAAAGCCACGACAATGACCCCCGACTGATTACCCCCCTGGCACATAACGGACTGGGAATGGACGCCGTGTGGAATGATGATTTCCATCACGCGCTCCATGCGTATCTTACGGAAGAAAATCAGGGCTATTATGCGGATTATGGCCAGCTGGAACAGGTTGCACAAACTCTTGACGCCGGTTTTTGCTACACTGGGCAGTATTCAAATTACCGCAAGCGGCATCACGGGCTCTCTGCAAAACACCTGCCTGCAACAGGTTTTGTAAACTGGCTGCAAACCCACGACATGATCGGCAACCGCCTCAAAGGAGAGCGGTTGCCTACGTTGCTGGACGCTGCCTCCTGCAGACTGGCGGCCGCCCTTATGCTGCTCACCCCCGGCGTTCCCATGCTTTTCATGGGCGAAGAATGGGGCGAAACAGCCCCCTTTCTCTACTTCACCCACCATGGCGACAGTCAACTCATAGAAAATGTACGCAAGGGGCGGCTCCACGAATTCGCCTCCTTTGGCTGGAAAGAAACACCTCCAGATCCAAACCAGCGCGAAACCTTTGTGCGCTCCAAGCTGGACTGGGCTAAATTATCAGCCAAGCCACACGCGCCCACGCTTGCCTTTTACCGCGAACTGCTACGCCTGCGCCATAAGCATCCTGCCCTCCGCCCTCAAAACCGCAACAACACAGCAATAGACAATCGCAATAGCGTTTTGTCGCTTTCTTGCGCAGACCCCGCGAATAACGCGAAGCTGCTTTGCCTTTTCAACATGACCCTGGAAAACCGCATTGCGGAAATAGCATCTTCTCAAACCAAAGCCGGATGGCGTGTATTGCTGGATAGCGAAGCCCGACAATGGGGGGGAGCGGGCATTTCTCCCCTTCAGGAACCCCTCGTTGATCAGATACGCCTGCCCCCTCGATCGGTAATCCTCTTGCTCGATCAATAACCGTACGCCAAAAAGTGTATGACATCTTTTTTATTTAGACAGATCGCATAACCTTGCCACAATTTCACTATAATTTTCAGCACACACATTATAGGCATGTTCTATACCATTCTCCAGAATAAGCCTGGAGGTTCCTCCCACATTTTTAACCCGTGGAGGTGGACATGTCTTTGCCCCGTTTTCGCAGTTCCTGTTTTTTCCTCGCTTTACTCCTGGCCGTATTTTTTGTTTCTGGATGTTCCAAGCCAGGCCAATACATAACGCAAACAAACCAATTTGCCGTTGCGACAAGTAATGTTGCAGATGCCATGACAATCTATTTTTCAGAAGTTTTGGAAAGCCACATTGCGCTGGAGATGAACGGATATTTATACATGGCCACCCCCATAGACCTGAAAATCTATGACCAACACGGCTATGACATTGATGCAATAAACCTCAGACGCAATGCTCTGGAAGCACTGCAAAACTACGCTAAAGCCCTCGCAAGCACCTCAGAAGTAGATTACGGCGAATTGTTTTACGCTGAAGCCAAAGACGTTGTGGCATCCATAGACAGCCTGAAGAACAAGGTAAAAGTGCTTGAATCTTCATCGGAAGTAGCCCTCGTATACGCCGGAGTAAAAAACTTGTTTTTAGGGTTGAGTAAACTGGTCGCCTTAAAAATGTCCCATGACCAGGCTGAAGATATACGAGAGGCAATCCTCGCAGATGCGGAATCTGCCCGGGAACTCGCGAATATGGTGGCCAACGACATCAGGCAAAACATCATACCTGACCTGATTTTTAAACAAAAGATCAGTATGATGAATTCCTTTGACCATGCGAACCAACACATCGAGGGGAGCACGCTCAAAAAGAGAAAAGAATACACGAGTGACATGCTGGTACTTGTAGAGAATGTAAGTGAATCGGAAAACGCTTCCTACCTTTTTGTGGCTTCAATGGACAATTACAACAAAGCCGTCGATGCCTTGGTTGCCCATGCAAAAGGCGGAAATGAAGCTGATTTGAAATCCATAGCTACAACCGTTGCAATTTTTGCTGACCAAGCAAAAAGACTCCTTGAACTAGTGAAGATGTGAAGAAGGAGACATCATGGCTATTGAATTTTCAGAACAACAAATTGAGTACATCGCCTCTATGCTCATGGCTCATAATGTAACGTCAAAAATGCTTTACGAGTATGCAATCGACGTAAGGGCCGGAGGAGGAAACGAGGCGCTAGAACAAGCCCTTTCGATTGGCGATCTGGCCCGCGCCATATCCAGGATAAACATGAGGCATACCTCGGATGATATTAAAAACCATACGGATGCAATTGATAAGGCAATCGCGCGCCTCAAAGAGGCCATGGATAATTATAAAGAAATGGCTGAAGCCATGGAAAAATTCAAAGAAATTCTTCAGGACATCTCCGCCACCATGGACGGATAGCCACGCTTTTCTACAGCTATCATAAGAGGGCAACAGGTACTCTTATGATGGCTATTAGCCGATGCGCGCCCCGCTTTTGAGCAGCGAACGCAATGCAATGATTGTCTCGCGCACTTCCTGGGATTCAAGATCGCGGGGGCGCGGCAGGTCCAGGCACTGCTCGGCAATGATGCCCTTGGCCTGACCATCCAGCACAAGCACGCGGTCCGCCAGCTTGGCGGCTTCGGAAACGTCATGCGTCACAAACAGAATCGACGGGCGCAGGGAAGCATGGAGTTGCAAAAGCAACTCGTGCATATCCTCGCGGGTCAGGGCGTCCAGAGCAGCAAACGGTTCATCCATTAGCAACAGCTTTGGCTCAAGCACCAGCACCCGCGCCAGGGCGACACGCTGGCGCATGCCCCCGGATAGTTGATGCGGCAGCAACATTTCAGAGCCTTGCAGGCCGACCATGCCCAGCATTTCCATGGCCCGCAGCTTACGCTCCCGCTTGCCGATGCCCTTGGCCTTCAGCCCGAAGGCTACATTTTCCCAGGCGCGCAGCCAGGGGAAAAGCGCATCCTCCTGAAAAACCATGGCCTTGTCCGAAGATGGCGCTGAAGACGGCGCCCCCCCTATTCGCAC
This sequence comes from Desulfovibrio biadhensis, assembly GCF_055388615.1. Taxonomy (NCBI): domain Bacteria; kingdom Pseudomonadati; phylum Thermodesulfobacteriota; class Desulfovibrionia; order Desulfovibrionales; family Desulfovibrionaceae; genus Desulfovibrio; species Desulfovibrio biadhensis. Next base: position 1,577,731 of record NZ_AP042477.1, on the reverse strand, counting down.
TTCACCCATTTGCGCCTGCACAAAACCGGCGATGACGTGCAAGAGCGTTGTTTTGCCGCAGCCGCTTGCGCCCAGCACAGCCATTATCTCACCAGGCGCCATGGCAAAGCTCACAGATTCCAGCACAGGTACCGCAGGCTGCCCGTACATGAGCGCTATATCGCGCACCTCCATAAGGGGGGAGACACTCCCGGCGGCCTGCATCAAGAAAGCCTCCTTGCGCTGACAAATCCCAGCCGCATGGCTGAGACCAGAAGCGCATCGCACAACCAGCCCGTAATCGCTATGACCAGGATGCCGCCCATGATGACGTCCACGCGCCCCAACATGCGGGCATCCATAATCACCGCACCAAGTCCCTGGGGCACGCCTGTCAGTTCGCCCAGCACAAGATAGGCGAAGGAAAGCCCCAGACCCAGGCGCAGGCCCGTCAGGATGTTGCCCATGCTCGCTGGCAGCACCACCAGACGCAAAATGCCCCAAGAGCTCAGGCCCAGCATGGCCCCGGCGCGCAAATAGGTTTGCGGCACCGCAGCAACGCCTGCCATGGTATTGACGTAGATGGGAAAAAAGGCCGCAAGGCCGATGAGAAAGACAGTAGCTTTGAACCCGATGCCAAACCAGACCAGGGCAAGGGGCAGCCAACTGATGCCCGGTACGGAACGGACACCATCGATGAAGTTCGCCAACAGCAACCGGACGGGGCGCAAACGTCCGGAAAGCACGCCCAAGGGAATGCCCAAAAACGCGGCGCACAAGAATCCAAAGGCCACGCGGCCCAGGCTGGCCTTGGCGTCTTCCAGAAACCGCCCCGCATAGGCGCCGCTGCCTGGTTCCGCAGTAATATACGTCCACAGGGTCTGCAGCACCTGGTCAGGGGGTGGGAGCATATATTTGGGGGCAATGCCCGAATAGCTGAGCAGCGACCAGAGCCCGAACATAACCGCCGGCATAACCAGCGGCAGCAGGAACTGCGAGACGCCGCGCGTTTTCAACTTCCGCTTCATGGCTCCTGTTTATAACGCTTCACGAAGCGAAGGTCTATGAGCGAGTCGTAGTCGGGTTCCTGCTCTATGACCCCCAAGGCCAGCATCCGCTTGCCAAGCGCTTTTACCCGCTGCACAAAGGCAGCGTCCATATCCCAGGTCAGCGCCATATTCGGGGCGGCCAGCTCCAGAACATCACGGTTGGTGCCAAAGGCCGCAGCAGCGTCCAGCCATTCTTTCTTATGCTCCTTCAGATACCTGGTGGCGTCCGCATGGGCGTTCACCATCTGCTGCACCAACTCAGGATGCTGCTCTATGGCGTCCTTGCGCACCAGCATGCCGGCGTTTATGTCGCCTACGGATTCATCATAATAGGGGTAGGCGAGAATACGGCCGTAGCCCTCATGGGTCGCCAGGGACGGAAAAGGCTCCCCAGACAGAAACGCATCGATGCCGCCGCGCATAAGCGCTGTGCCCATGTCAAAGAAATCCACCCGCACCAGTTCCACGTCCTTCAGGGGGTCCAGCCCGTTTGCAAGCAAAGTCTCGCGCAGCAAAATCTCATGCATGGTGCCTGGCACATAGCCGATCTTCTTGCCTTTCAGGTCCTTGACCTCTTGCACGGGGCCGTCTTTGGCCACAACAAGGGCCGAGCACTTGTTGCACAACGCGGCCACGACCACCACAGGCTCGCCCCTGGAAGCAGACGCGATGGCGTGGGCCAGTGTGGTGCCGCACATATCCAGGCTGCCGGCGAGGAGCGCGGCTTTCTGGTCTGCGGGGTTGGTAAACGGAAATACCTGCGCCCCTGCAACTCCAGCAGGCAGAAACTGCTTGTAAAAAAAGGGCTGGATTGTCTGGGCGGTCTTCCACGTGCCCAGGCGCCAGGCATTCCCTTCATTCGCAGAGGCCGTCATTGCTGCGGCTATGGCCAGCAGACTTGCCAGCACAATACCGGCGGCAACGAGGCGTAACGACTTGTTCCTGACCTGCATGAGTTCTCCCTTGCTGTGCTGCACTGCAGTTATCTTCCAACGTCTTCCGAACCTGACAACACACGGCGCAAGTGAATCAACTTCACGTATTCCTCTTGCGCCTGACTATATGCTGGTACTATGCAAAGCAATTTGAAGGCAGTGAAACGTCGAGCTCCATTTCCTTAAAGATGGTGGCGCAGCGTTCCAGCCCCTGGCCCCTGCCGGCGCCTGTATCCGCCTCCAGGTCTCTGGGGCTGGAGCCAACCTCTGGAAAAAACAGGTTCGCCCCCGCCAGGAGAGAGGCGGTGTGGGGCTCATGGGTGCAATGGGCGCGGGGCACATCCCCCATGACCAGACGGCTCACTGCGACCATGCGCGCCATTTCGCGCTCGGTAATCATGCCGAATTTCTCCATGGGGGAGCCGGCAAAATTGATGCGCCGCATGACGCCGGAGTAGGTTGCCCCGAGTTCCCTGGCAAAGGCCATCAAGTGTGCGATTTCTTCCAGACTGTGCTCCGGTCCCACCGGCTCCACACAGTTCATCCACTTGAGCCCGACATCAGCAAACACTTGCACGGTGCGCTTGCGTTTTTCGGGCTTAAAGGGAGTATCCCGTCCTTCTCCAAGACGGATGGCGTGGTAGCAGCCCACAAAGCCGGCGTCCAAAAGCTGTTCGCCTTCCTGATGCGTAATGTCCCGGGTATTGGCTACGAGAGGCGTGCTTACGGTTTTTTGCATTATCCGCCCCATTTCAAGCAGGCGCTCGAAGCTGTAAAACCCGGTGGTCATAATGTTCAGGGCGTCCGCGCCTTGCGCTTCGGCCAGGCGCGCCCATTCAAGAACCTGCTCTTCACTGAACTCCACGTTTTCCGTAAATATTCCAGCCTTTTCTGTCAGCGAGCAAAACAGACAGTTGAAACGACACTGTTCCACATTGAGGCCGATGTGGAAATGGCGCTCCCCTTTGTTCCCAAAAGTCTTGCGCGAGATGCGATTGGCAGTCTCCATGAGGGCGTAGACTTCCTTGGATTGTAAATCCAACTGCAGCAAGGTAACGGCCTCCTGCTCTGATATGCCTGCCAAATCTTCGCCTTTTTTAAGGAGTTCCGCGATGCGAGGGGCTATATTCCAGCTCATGGTCGTGTCAAAACCTCATAGGTCATAGGATTCCGTATATGTGCAGCATTACCCATCGGGTACTATGCAACGTATACAATGCCGTATTTTTTGCAACGCCAATAGAACACGCGAATGATTCACTCAAGTTGCAAAAGGTCATATAAATTGCTTGCGCAACGGCCGGGGAAAAGAATAAAAAAAAGCGCCCTCCCATTTTAACGAGAGGGCGCTCAAAAAAACAACTGGGCGTATTATTTATCTTCCGTATAATCGACAGGCCCAATATTCAGCTTTTTGGCAACTTCAACAGCGTCATCCAACTGTTCCTTGCTGTAGCTGTGCCAGGGCATGCCATTTTCAAGCAAGGGCACGAGACGTTCCGCACGTTCAAGAAGATGCTGCGCGGCAGAGCCCGCGTGATCCTCAAAATTTTTAACCTTGTCGAGTTCCTTTTGCAGCCCTTCTACCAGCGCGGATTTGTGTTCGTCAGACATCGAAGCCTCCTGTAGTGTGTAATGTATTTGCCAGCGCTGTATGCCATCTCCCCAGACCATACAGCGGCGTGCGGCGCAGTGTTTTGCAACGCTCGATTATTATTTCACATTTACCGTTCTAGGGCAAACGCAGATACATCCCCGAAAAGGTGGCACGGTTCATTTTCTTTCACGATATTGCCCCCCTGCATCCTTTTCCCAAATGCGCCAGCGCACGGGCAAGAAGGCATAGGCCCAGCCATACAGAAGCCCGCTTACAACCATGCCCGTCATCCAGCCAGCCAGCACGTCCGATGGGTAATGTTTGCCCAGGTAGAGACGTGACCACCCGGCGAAAAGGGGCACCAGAAAAATCCATGGACGCACACGCGGCAGGCACAAACCAAGAGCCAGCGCAGCCGCCATACTGTTGGCCGCATGGCCGGAGGGATACGAATTGCCGGTCTTCTTTTCTTGCTGAAAAGAAGCAGGACGTTGCCGCCACGCGCCATCCTCATAATAATGAGTCCCGGCCAGAACATTCAAAGGACGTACGCGCATGGTCTCCTGTTTGAGCCTATAGACTGTCTGGTCTGTTGCGCCCAACGCCAAAAGAAGAAAAAGCGCTGTGCCAAGAGCACGTGTAACGCCAACATAACGGGCCGCACCGACAAGCAGCAGCGCTCCAATCAACCAGAGCATGGCGCTCATGGAAAAGAGGCGCATCACTGGGTCCAGCCAGTCCGCACGCAGTACGCTGTTGAAAAACGTAAAGACCGCCAGATCCCATTGTTGGGTGGCGAAAAACATCAGTGGGCTTCCTCCCAGGTCAGCCCGTGCCCCCAATCCACTTTCAGTTTGACGCTGAAGCCCTTTTCATCCACCACGTTGGCCATGATGTGCGCCAGGTGTTGTCCAGCTTTTTTGGCTTTTTTTTCAGGCACTTCTAGCAGCAGTTCGTCATGCACCTGGAGAATGACACGCGCTTCCAGACTTCTCAGGGATGTGTCCAGGTCGGCCTTTATCATGGCGGCTTTTATGATGTCGGCTGCGCTGCCCTGAATCACCGTATTGATGGCTTGCCGCCTGGCCTGGGACTGCAACTGGTTGTTCCTCGAGTTGATGTCCGGCAAATAGCGCCTGCGGCCGGCCAGGGTCGTGACGAAGCCCTGCTCCTTGGTCGTCTTCTCCACGCTTTCGTAAAAGGTGCGCAGCGCTTGCAGCCGACTAAAGTAGCGTTCGATAAAGGCTTTGGCTTCCTTCAGGGAAATGCCCAGGTCCTGGGCCAGCTTTTGCGGCCCCATGCCGTAGATCAGCCCAAAGTTGATGGTCTTTGCGCTACGCCGTTCATCCGGTTTGATGTCTTCCGGCGTTTTGTCAAAAAGCAGACCTGCGGTGCGGCTGTGGATGTCCTCGTCGTTTGCAAAGGCTTCCAGGAGTGTCGGGTCCTGGGAAAAATGGGCCAGAACGCGCAACTCGATCTGGGAATAGTCGGCCGCCACCAGATTCATGCCATTGGTTGCACAAAAGCACCCCCGCATGCGTCGCCCCATGGGCCCGCGAATGGGTATGTTCTGCAGGTTGGGGTTGCTCGATGAAAGGCGCCCCGTGGCGGTGGCAAGCTGGTTGAAGGTGGTGTGCACCCTGCCGTTGGCATCCACCAGTTTGGGCAGTGGCTCCAGGTAGGTGGAGCGCATTTTCTCTAGCTTGCGGAACTCCATTATCTTTTCGATGACAGGGTGCTTGCCATGGAGCTTTTCCAGGGCAGCCTGCGAGGTGGATGCGCTGCCCTTGGGGGTTTTGCCCGCGGGCTTCAGTTCCAGTTTTTCGAACAGCAGTTGCGCAAGTTGCTGGCTGGAGCGGATGTTGAACTCCCCCCCTGCCAACGCGTAGATTGCGGCTGTCAGCTCTTCGATTTGCCCCTGCACTTCACCAAGAAAATCATGGAACGCGTCGAGATCGATACCAATGCCTGCCTCTTCCATGTGCGCCAGCACCGGAATAAGCGGGGTTTCGAGTTCTCGCATGAGATTCTTGAGTCCGGAATTTTCTACACGCGCTGCAAGATCACGCCCCATGTGTAAGGCAGTCAGCGCCTGATTGTTGGGGCTTGCTTCCAACAACCCCTGATAGCGCTCTATGAGTTTGGGAAAGGTGTAGTCGCGCTCTTCCGGGTTCAGCAGGTAGGCGGCCAGGCCCAGGTCAAACCAGTGCCCCAAAGGAACCGCGTGCATTTCAGGAGCATTCTGCAGCAGCTTTTTTACATCCGGGGTATACAAAAGCGCTGCCTTCGCAAGCGCCTCAGGGAGCTTTTCCAGGTCCTCAACGCACAGATACTCTTTGTCTTCCACTGCAACCAGAAAGCCCATGCGCGCCGGGGTGAGCCCCACTTCCTTGCCTTCAAGCAACTTGCCAAGCTCGGCCGCGGCCGGTCCGACTTCTGTCTGCACTTCGGCCGATTTGTCTGCCTGCGGTTGCGCAAACAATGTGCCCTGCTCCGTTGCCCTTGTCTGCACCTTGCGCGGCAGCTCCTGCAAAAAAGAGCGGAATTCATACTCCTGAAAAAACGCGGCCAGCGCGTCATGGTTCAACGTGTTACGTGCGTAGTCGTTAGCGCAATTTGTTTCATGGATATCGGTACGCAGTGCGGTAAGCTTGCGGTAAAGCGGCAGATTGTCCACTTCCGGCTCAATCTTCTTGCGCTCCGCCGGGGTAAGATCATCCAGGTGTGCCGCTATTTCCTCCACCGAGGCAAAACGTTCGAAGAGCTTTGCCGCCCCCTTTGGGCCAATACCGGGCACGCCGGGGATATTATCGCTGGAGTCGCCGATGATTGCCTGGAAATCCGGCCATTGCGCAGGCTCTAGCCCCGTCTCCTCGCGAAAGGAGGCCACGGTGTCGAGCTTTTCCTTTTTGGCCATGGGGTCCCAGATGTAGACGTTCTCATCCAGGCACTGTTTGAGGTCCTTATCCGCCCCAACAATGACAACAGGGCGATCCTTTTTGCAGCGAGAAGCCATGCTTGCAATGAGGTCATCGGCCTCCACACCGTCTGAAACCTCCACGGAATATCCCAGCAGCTCCACCCCCCGCTTGATGGGCTCCAGCTGTTGGATAAGATGTTCCGGGGTGGCGCTGCGCTGCGCCTTGTAGGGCTCGAAAATTTCATGGCGGAACGTAGGTCCCCTGCCATCGAGAAAAAAGCCGAGATACTCAGGGTCCTCGTCGCGAATCAGTCGCAGCATAAGACGCATGACAATAAACAACGCATTGGTGGGAAAACCGTCCGAACGCTTCAGGTCCGGGTAGGCGTAAAAGGCGCGGTAAACGTATGCGCTGCCATCAATCAAAAATAGGGGAGCCTTGTCGAGGCCGAGGCGCTTTTGTAGCGGTGTGGGCATGGCAAACCTTGCTTCATGCGGTTTTTGCGTCACAGTATGATGCCGCGCAGGGCTCCCTCTTGGGCCCCCTCGCGCTCTTCCAGAAGTCGTTGATCCCTCTGCTGCGTGCGCAAAGACACGCAACCATAAAAGAAAAAAGACATTCGCCCGCGCCGCAGCAACGATAAATGCCTGATCCAGTTTGCGGCCTATCATTATATAATGATAGCCCGGCGAAATCAGCAAACAAGGGGGAGAACCTGCCGGCGCATCAAAGGCTGGCGAATTTCTCGATATTGCGCTTGTAGGCCATGATGCCGCTTACGAGACCGTCTGCCTGCTTTTGCAGGTATTCGTCGGACTGCAGGCGCTTGGCCTCGTTGGCATTGGTCACATAGCCCAATTCCACCAGAATGGCCGGCATCTTGGCGCCCATCAGCACATAAAAGGGCGCAGACCTGACGCCGTGGTCGTTAACCTTGTACGTTTTTCGCAGGTCTTTGAGTATCCGGGAATGGACTTGGTTGGCAAGGTCCTTGGACTCTTTGAGTTTGGAATTGAGCATCAGGTCGGAGAGAATAACCTGCAGGTCACTGATGCTGTTGGTGGACACGGAGTTCTCCCGCGCCGCAACACGCACCGCATCCTTGGACGTGGCCAAGTCCAGAAAATACGTTTCCATGCCACTGAATTTCTTCAGATGAATGGCGTTGCAGTGAACGGAAACAAAGAGATCCGCCTTTTCCAGGTTGGCTTTTGCTGTCCGGTCCTCCAGAGCGATGAAGGTGTCGTCCTTGCGCGTGTACAGGACATTGAACCCTTTATCTTCGAGCTTTTCTCCAAGGATTTTGGCAAAGCGCAGGTTGATGTTCTTTTCCTGCACACCACCAACGCCAATTGCGCCAGGATCCTTGCCGCCGTGACCAGCGTCGATCATGATGGTGCGTACGGTCAGGCCCAGCTGTTCCACCAATGTGGCGGCCTGTTTATGGCTATCCGGGGGGGGCGTGTAATCGCCCACGGGCTGCTGCGGCTCCAAAGACGCCACACGTTCTTGCGGCGCTTCCTTTTTTGTTTGCACCGGCGCAGGCGGTTCCGCGGGTTTCAGGGCGCCCTTTCGCACTGGCTCTGACACAGGGCGCTTCACCGTTTTCTTTACCTCCGCCTTGGCGACGACTTCCGGCTCCACAGCCGGCTTGGGTTTTGAAACAGGCCGGACTACAACCTTTTCTTTCGACTCTTTGGCAGGGGCTTTTTCCGCAGATTTATTACTGCTACCCTTTTGGGGGGCACTTTCAGACGCCTTGGCCAGCACCTGCCGCGGCCTGCCTTCCGGTGCAGAAACATCAATAATGATCCGGTAGGGATTTTCCAGGGCAAATATCTGGTACTTCTGCAAATCCTGAAAATCCAGCACCACCCGGGTCACCGTGGGCTGATTTTGGGCAATGCGCACCCGCCGCAAAATGCCGTCCGCAATATCCACATTGCGTTTGACATGCGGCCCCATGATCGTGTCCTCAAGATCAATGTAGAGGCGGTGCGGCTTGTTCAACTCCGGAACAGGGTTGAGCAATTGGTACCTGAAGGGCGTCTTGCGATCGGCGTTGATGACAATGCGCGTGTATTCGTCGCTGCTCTGGTGCCGCACCTCATTCAATTCGTTCAGCCCATTGGCGTTTTTTTTGGTTTTGGGGCGTTCCATGGCAACGGCTGTCACGGAAGCCACATTCTCATCGGGCTGTTTGTCCGGCACCCTGGTTTGCTTCGGTGGGGTTGGTTCCTCGTGCACCTCTTCGGCCACTTCTTCCGGCAGGGGCGCGGGCGCTACGGGGTCGCTGTCATCTTCCATACTGGAAAGCACGGTTCCCCCAGAAAGCTGCGAGAGCAGGCTCACGGCCTTTGGCCGCATGTCGCCCTTGGGGTAGTTACGCACGATATAAGCCAGATCTTCCTTCGCGGTCTCTTCTTCCCCCAGATAGTTCAGCTCCAGCAACGCCTTGCGGTAGAGGCAGTCATCGGTCCAGCTGTGTTTGGGGAAACGTGAGGCAACACGTTGGAAGTAGTCCACGGCGCGACGAAAATCGCTGTCTACGTAGGAGCGGCGCCCGAGTTCCTCATTGACGCGCCCTGCATAGTAAAGCGCCTTGGGAGCAATGGGCCCTTCCGAGTCCTTCTTGTAGATGGCCAGGAACTGTTTTTCCAGATCCTGCCAGTAGATGCGGTACTTGCTTTTACGGTCGTCCTTGGTCAGGTCGTGGAATTCGTTCCACGCGACCTTGAAATCTTCCTGCAAAGAATCATTGGTATAGGGCGCGGCAAGCGCAGGGCGCACCACCACACCCTGCGCCGTTGCGCAGAAAATCACGACCAGACAGAACAACAGGGCCGGAGCGCTACTCCACTGTGACGCTCTTGGCCAGGTTGCGCGGCTGGTCAACATCTTTACCGAGGTAGTCGGCCATTTCATAGGCAAACAATTGCAAGGCAGGGAGCACCATAAAAGCGCTGAGCGGGCCCCATGCCTCAGGAATCACCCAGGGATCGTCCACATCAAGACGAGTACTGGGGTGGGTTAACGCCAGAATCTTGCCTTCCCGCGCCTGGACTTCCTCGATGTTGGATTTGACCTTAGGGAAGAGGGAATCATTGAGAGCAAGAGCAAAGGTCGGGAATTCCGGGTCGATGAGCGCGATCGGGCCATGCTTCATTTCGCCTGCGGCGTAGCCTTCCGCATGGATATATGAGATTTCTTTCAACTTCAGAGCGCCTTCAAGCGCCAGGCAATGGCACATGCCACGCCCAAGGTAGAGAAAACTGCGGGCAAAGGAGTATTGCCTGGCCAGTTTGCGCGCGGTTTCGCGCATGGCGGGCAGTTCCGCCTCCAACAAACCGGGCAGATTGTTGAAACCGTGCACGCACTGCTCCATCACGCCGTCCGGAAGGGTCCCCTTCTTGCTGCCCCAGTGCAGGGCCATGAGCGTGAGAAGCACCAGTTGGCTGCACATGGCCTTTGTGGAGGCCACGCTGATTTCTGGTCCAGCCTGGGTGTAGACCACCAGGTCGGATTCACGGGCAATGGATGACCCCACAACATTGCACAGGCCGATGACGGTAACGCCCTGCTCTTTGCTTTTACGCAATCCCGCAAGGGTGTCGGCGGTCTCGCCGCTCTGGCTGATAACCAGCACAGCGTCATCGGGCTCGAGCATCACGTCCCGGTAGCGAAACTCCGAGGCAATCTCCACCGTTGTGGGAATCTTGGCCCAGCTTTCCAACAGCTGCATGCCCCAGAGCCCCGCATGGTAGGAGGTGCCGCAGGCCACAATGTGCAGCCGCTTTGGCGGGTCCACATCCTGCAGTTCAGGGACCTCGATGCGTTTCTTGTGGTGGTCCATGCGACCGGCAAGACAATCGGAGACAACCTTGGGCTGCTCGAAAATCTCCTTGAGCATGAAGTGCTTGAAGCCGCCCTTTTTGGCAGCCTGCACATCCCAGTCAATATGCTGGATCTGCTTGTCGATCTTGGCCAGGGTCTTGGCGTCGAAAACTTCCCACTTGGCGCTGTCGATGCGAACCAGTTCGCCATCCTCAAGAAAGACAACCTGACGGGTGTACGGCAGGAAGGCGGGAATATCCGAAGCTATGAAATTTTCACCCACGCCCACGCCCATCACCAGCGGGCTGGAAACGCGGGCGCCATACACGACACCAGGCTCGTCCAGCGAGACCACAGCAATGGCGAATGCGCCCTCTACCTGCGCAAGCGCCCAGGAGATGGCCTCTATGATTGTCCCGTTGTGCCTGGTGCCTTCGGCGATAAGGTGCGTCAGGACCTCGGTGTCGGTCTCGGAAAGAAATTCATGCCCCTTGGCTTTCAAGTCTTCGCGCAGGGACTGATAGTTTTCAATGATGCCATTATGGACAAGGGCGATCTTGCCGTCATTGCTTCTATGCGGGTGGGCGTTGCGTTCCACCGGCAACCCGTGAGTGGCCCAGCGGGTGTGCCCCATGCCAGATGTGGCCTGCCCCACATTCATGTGGGACAATTTTTCCATGAGCACTTCCAGCTTGCCCGGCGCCTTTACGACTTCGAGCGCCTTGTTCTGAATGAATGCTACGCCTGCGGAGTCGTAACCGCGGTATTCGAGGCTCTTAAGCCCCTGGAGCAAGAGAGGCACCGCAGGCCTGTGCCCGGCATAGCCTATGATTCCGCACATGTCTTATTCTCCTTCACTGCGTTCCAGGGCGCATCAGTCTGGCGCCCCTTGCAGGCTCAGGCTGCGCCCTTTTGGGCAGCCTTATTCCAGAAAGCCGGCCAAGCCTCAAGCAGTGCCGCCAAGGCTTTGCCTCTGTGGCTTTTGGCGTTCTTTTCCGCAGCGGTCAATTGTGCAGAGGTGCACTCTGCTTCAGCATCAAAAAACAAGGGATCATAGCCGAATCCGTTTTCACCTTCCGGAGCAAAACCAATGCGCCCTTCCCATGCGCCGGAAGCCGTGATGGTTTCACCTGTAGGCGTACACCCGGCCATGACGCAACGGAATCGGGCCGTGCGCTTTTCCTGCGCAACGTCTTCGAGTTCCCGAAGCAGCTTGAGGTTGTTTTGCTGATCCCGCTCTTTGCCGGTGCAGTGCTCCGCACCCGGCACATCCGCACTGTAACGCGCAGAATACACTCCGGGGCGACCGCCCAGGGCGTCCACCTCCAACCCGGAGTCGTCGGCAACAGCCACCATGCCGGTGAGCCGTGCCGCGGTGCATGCCTTGCTGCGCGCGTTTTCTTCAAACGTATCCCCTTCCTCAGGCAGCTCGCCTATGTCCGGAAAGGAATCCAAGCCCTTTACTTCCAACTCAGGCACCGCCCTGCGCAGCATGGCGGTCAATTCGGCAATTTTGCCTTTGTTGCGTGTTGCGAGAATGATTGCGGGCACAACGCCTCCCTGTTTTGCTGTGCAATGCTCTTCCATTGCCCGTCTTGCTCCGCACGCTAACAACAATACTATACAAAATCCAGATATATTCTAGATCAAACCAGCCATTATTTGCCTTTTTTATGGGGCACGAGTGCGGCACACGGCAAACGAGCGCCCCATGAAGCGGGGGCGCGTTGTGCGAACCATACCTTATCTAAAAAGAGAATGCCCAGGCACAGGGCAGGATATGCAAATCTTTTACAGAGAAACCCCTAGGCAATCATTCAGAAACCTTCTTACAGCAAAGGTTGTAGAACCTACTCCGACGCTTCATCTTCCGGGGGCAGCCCCTGCTCGGGATTATCCACCGCAAGCAGCGGCAAAAGGTGCAGCACAACGCGCGTGCCCTCGTCCTGCTTGCTGTGCAGTTCTACATTACCGCCCATTTCCTCAATGATTTTCTTGGTCATGGGCAAGCCCAGGCCAGCGCCCTGCTCTTTTGTACTAAAAAAGGGGTTGAAAACCTTTTCTCGCAATTCCTGGGGGATGCCGCGCCCCGTATCTTTGAGTTCGAACGCAACATGGGAAGATGTCATGTGTGTTTTCACGCTCAGCTCACCGCCCTCCGGCATGGCTTCGATGGCGTTTTTGAACATGTTGATGAGGCACTGCTTCAACATCTCGGCGTCGCCCTTCACCTTTGCCAGGTTCGTTCCCAAGTCCAGATTGACAGTTATCCCCTTGTCCTCGCAGCCAAGGGTCATGAGCTCCGTGGTATCTGCCACCACCTGGTTCAAATCCACCACTGTCTGTCTGGCATCAGTGGGGCGGGCGAAATTGAGGATGCTTTTCAGGATTTTATCCAGCCGCTTGGATTCCTGCAAAATGATGCCGACCTTTTCCCGTGCGGTGTCATCCAGCGAAGGCGCGCGCAACAGGGAGTTTGCAAACCCGCCAATGGCAAAGAGGGGATTCCGGATCTCGTGGGCGATGTAGGTGGCCAATTCGCCGATGGCCGCCATTTTCTCCGACTGCTGCAACCGCAGCTCCATGTTTTTGCGATGTGTAATGTCTCGCCTGATTTCCATGACATGGGTCAGTTGCCGCGCAGCATTGAAAACCGGGTAGGTATAGATGCGAAAATATCGCATGCGCCCGCCTTCATCCACAAAAGTATGCACGCTCTCAGCCTTGCCTCCCGTTCGCAGAGTAGTGTGCAAAGGGCAATTCCTGCCCATGTTGTCACAGCAGAATTCACGCCCTTCCAACTCCTGGCAATACGCCCCCAGTACATCTTCCTTGTCTACGTTCTTGCGTTCGTAGACATTCTTGTTCGTATCCACGATCACCCCATCTGCATCCAGCAAAAGGATGTCTTCCTCAACTTCCTCGAATATGGTCCTGAACAAGGAATTTGCGTAGATGAGATCAGTGGCGCACACCCTGCTTTCCAGCGCATCCTTGACCAGGTCCACAAACAGCCTGGCTGCATCGCTGCTTACACAGGGCACCCCCAGCTTGGGGCATGAAGTGGTTTCAAGATCTATCAGCAAATGCAAATCGTCCACTTCCTCGAGCATTGCTGTTGTATCATTGTAATGTTTCGGTGCTGGCTGGAGTCCCCATTCAAATGGGCCATGGTCGCTACAAGCCACAGCAGCGACGTGGAGCCAGGGCATGTTCTGCGAGAGTTCGATGCTGGAGAACATCTCCACATAGGGGCGAATATCCTTTTCCTCACCTACCAGGCCGATACGGAAAGAATCTTTTTCATTGGGAATTGTCACGTTATCTTGTTTCTCCATGGCCCGCCCTTCATACTGAATCGTTTACCTGGACAATTGCAGCAGTAACTTCTGCGCTACAACATATTGTTTGATGAAACATAAAGTTTCATGGTTTTTTCTACCTTTAGTCAAATGCTACTCATGGGTGCTTCTGCTTGGCTGTAAATATTACATCAGCAAGAGGGGGAGCGAAAAGGATTTTCTTCAGACTTGGGGTGCTAAAACCGTAACCTTGTAAAAAACAGAAATTACATTTGAAAAGGCATTGTCACTTTGTGTGTTTTCTGTTAGCTTCACCTACTCTGCCTAACTGGCGGAAAAAAGAACGTCCCAGGTTTGGAGGTAACCATGGAATCATCAACCAACAATGAACATCAAAACGCTGCCGAGACCGAGCTTAATTTCGCATCTGCTTTGGAAGACTACCTTTCCTCAGATTTCGGAGATCTGGAAGAAGGTACCATAGTACACGGCGAAGTGGTCAAGGTGGACCAGGATAACATCCTGGTAGACGTCAACTTCAAGTCTGAAGGCCAGATTCCCACCAGCGAATTCAAGGACGCCGAAGGCGAAGTCACCATCAAGGTAGGCGACACCATCGACGTTTTCGTTGTCCGCAAGGACGAGGTGGAGGGCACCATCACGCTGTCGCGCGAGAAAGCCAAGCGCATGCAGCTCTTCGACAAACTGGAGGACATCCAGGAGAAGGACGGCGTAATCCCCGGCAAGATCGTACGTCGCATCAAAGGCGGCTACACGGTCGACCTGGGCGGGCTGGAGGCATTTTTGCCCGGCTCCCATGTGGATTTGCGTCCCGTGCCCGACATGGACGCTCTTGTGGGCGAAGAATACGATTTCCGCGTTCTCAAGATCAACCGCCGGCGCTCCAACGTCATCGTTTCGCGCCGTGTGCTGCTCGAAGAAGAGCGCGAAGCCAAGCGCAACGAGCTTCTCGAGACCCTGGAAGAAGGTCAGGTCATCACCGGTAAGGTCAAGAACATCACTGAATACGGTGTGTTCGTGGACCTGGGCGGCCTCGACGGGCTGCTGCACATCACCGACATGTCCTGGAAGCGCGTCAAGCATCCCAAGGAAATGGTCAAGCTTGGCCAGGAAATCACTCTGAAGGTGCTGAACTTCGACAAGGACTCCAAAAAGGTTTCCCTTGGCATGAAGCAGCTCGTTCCTGATCCCTGGGAAAACATCACCGAGAAGTACCCCGAAGGCACCAAGATCAATGGCAAGGTTACCAACCTTGTTGATTACGGCGCATTCGTGGAACTCGAGCCCGGCGTCGAAGGCCTGGTTCACATCTCCGAGATGAGCTGGACCCGCAAGCTTCGCCATCCTTCTCAGATGGTCAAGGTCGGTGAAGAGGTCGAGGTAATGATCCTCGGCGTTGATCCTGATAAGAAGCGCATTTCTCTGGGCATGAAGCAGATTCGCCCCAATCCTTGGGACGTTGTCGCCGAGAAGTACCCCGAAGGTACGATTCTCGAAGGCACCATCAAGAACATCACCGAATTCGGTCTGTTCATTGGTATCGAGGATGGCATCGACGGTCTGATTCATGTTTCGGACATTTCCTGGACCAAGAAAATCCGCCACCCCGAAGAGCTGTACGGCGTAGGTGACACGGTACAGGCCAAAGTGCTGACTGTGGACAAGGAGAATGAAAAGTTCACCTTGGGCATCAAGCAGCTTTCCGAGGATCCCTGGAACCAGGTACCCGATACCTATCCCGTGGGCACTCTCGTTAACGGTGTGGTGACCAATATCACCGACTTCGGCCTGTTCGTGGAAGTCGAGGAAGGCATCGAAGGTTTGGTGCACGTTTCCGAAATCAGCTCCAAGAAGATCAAGAGTCCCTCGGAGATGTTCAAGGAAGGCGTCACTATCCAGGCTAAAGTCATCCACGTCAGCGCAGAAGAGCGCAGGCTTGGTCTTTCCATCAAGCAGATCAAGGAAGACGAAGAGCGCAAACAGCCCAAGGAATTCCGCGGCGGCTCCTCTAGCGATAGCGGCGGACAGACACTTGGCGACCTCTTAAAACAGAAGTTCGAGGAGGAAGATGGCAACTAGGCTTTCTTTCAGCCAACGTCATCCGTTTCTTTTCGGATTCATTTTGCTCGCAGCGGCCATGGTCCTTATTATAGGGTCCATGGCCGCTGTACGCTTTCTTTTTTTTGACAGCATCTCGAAAAATTACATTTCAGGTAAGTCTTTTGGCGTGGTTCACGTCGAAGGAGTTATCCTGGATCCCCGCCCTGTTCTGGATTGGATCAAGGAACTCGAAGACGATGATGAAGTTCTCGGGGTCATTTTGCGCATCGATTCACCGGGGGGCGGTGTCAGTGCTTCCCAGGAAATTCACCGTGCCGTCAAAAGACTGAAAGAGAAAAAGCCCGTGGTTGCTTCCATGGGATCAGTCGCCGCTTCCGGCGGGTATTACGTAGCCTGCCCTGCCAGCGCCATTCTGGCCAATCCAGGCACCATAACCGGCAGTATCGGCGTGAAGATGGAACTCAGCAATGTCATGGGGCTCATGGATATGCTGGGGATTTCCAACGAGAGCATCACCAGCGGCAAATTCAAGGATTCCGGCTCCCCTTACCGGGAACTGACACCGGAAGAACGCGCCTATTTCAAGGGTGTGGTCGCAGACCTTTTCGACCAATTCGTCACTGATGTCGCAGAGGGGCGCAAACTCGACCCTGAAAAAGTCAAGGAAATCGCAGACGGACGCGTATTCACCGGTCGCCAAGCCCTGGTGGAAAAACTCATCGACGGGCTCGGCGGTATGGACGACTCCGTAAAACTCCTCAAGCAACTGACGCAACAGCCCGAATCTGAGGACATCCCCCTGGTAGAAGGACCTGTGGAAGAAAGCGATTTCTGGCAGGATCTGCTGACAGGGCTGGCCCATGTGCAAGCCAAGACAGCCTATGAAAGCCGCGGGCCGCGCTGGATGTTCATGTATTAAATCCGTTGCTTGTTGCTTTTCCCCCTACCTTTCCCGTCTATACCTCACCGTAGTATTTCCCTTTGTCAGATTGCAGCGAACAAATGAGCACCTCTTCGCTGCCACCTCTTCCGTGTGTACTTCCGCCATCAAAGGTCAAGCACATGCCCTGCGTTGCGTAGCGCCGCTGCAGCGCTCTCCAGCGTAGTTTCCTGAATCAAAAGATAGTCGGTATCATAGGTGGAAATTGCGAAGATACTTATGCCTGCGCGCGCCAGAGGTAATGTCAGCGACGCCATAATGCCGGTAAGTGAAAAGTCCAACTCACCTTTGACCTTGAGCATAACAAAACCTGTTTCCGCCAACACCCCAACCGGGACAAATTCCTCGTCAACAATGACACTTGTTTCGTGCGCTGTGCGGGTAATGGAATAAAAGGCTCCTGTCCGCTCCCCTGGAATGGGTTCATCAGGGCGCAATCTTAAGACCGCGTACCGACCTGTCACCTTTTCCAATTGCACGACAGGTAACACGTTATCCAATTCCATTTTGCTCCCCTATTCTCGATCTTGGCAACCGACAGAGCTGTCATCAAGTAATTCATGGTTGCGCTATTTACCCATTGTGGTAGTCATAAATAGAAATCTTCTATGGAAAGGAGCTAGCTATGTCGACTACTATCTATGGCAAAAAAGGTTGACCTTATACGTCCAATGCCCGTGAGGCATACAAAAACCATTTATATCATGATGTCAAAGCTGATCCTGCAAAGCTTACGGAAATGCTCGAGTACTCCAAAGGGGCGCGGCAGGTTCCTGTCATCATAGAGGACGGCGCCGTCACCATTGGCTATGGTGGTTCCTGAGGCGTGTGACACCTGCTGGCCGGTCAGGCCAGCCAGTAAACGCCACCGTCAGGTGATTGCATCCAGCCAATTACCCCATGTTGCGTAAAACACGTTCGGATTCTCATTCATGGGGAAATGCCCGCTTTCAGGGATGCTCGCCTTATCAACACCTTCCAAACGGTGGAGTGCCCCCAGGTCTTTGCTGCGGCGCCCGTGTATGTATAATCGGGGGGCATTTAGCTCCAGCATCGTAGTCAAAAGGGTTTCACTATCGCTCCAGCGCACCTGAGAGCAGGAACTTTCATAAAAGGCACGCGGGCGAGAGAGTTCCAATGCGGTGAAGGCCCTTTCCAAAGGAGGCGTACGCTTTTTCAATCGCGCAAAAAATTCGTTCTCAAATCGATCTCTGGACATATTGCACACGAATCTGCTGACACCACAATCACTCCCGACCAGATTTCCTTCCACACTAGTGAGAGATTTAAGACGCTTACCCAAAGATGGTGCCATAAGCAGGGCAATTGCCCCGCCCATGCTGTGCCCCAGCAGATGCAGATCCTTGATTCCAAGATTGTCCAACAACGCCGCTGCGGCAGCCGCATGATTTTCGAGTGAACACTGGAACATTTCAGGAAGGGCAGAATCACCAAACCCAGGGAGATCAAATTTGAGGATGGCTCTCCCCTCCACAGCGGCAGCCTGAAAAACACCGGCAAAAGAGCGCTGTGAACACCCGAGTCCGTGCAGCATCACCAACACTGGCAAGCTCCCTTCACGCCTTGTGAAGGCAAGCTCAATGTGTTGTCCGGAAACTGACACCGTCTCTTTTTGTATCAAGCTCCCAGATGGGGCATCCCGCTCAATTTTCGTCATCTGCGCTCCTGGTTTCGACTTCTTTTATCTGCAGCCAAGGTGATCATCAAGACACGTTTCCTTGAGTTCGACAGTCCACATTACAGGAAAAAGACGCTTCTTGAAGACGCTTCTTCGACCTGATATGATTACGATGTAATCAAGTGTACAAGAGCAAATGCTTGTCAGGGAGCTTTTTTTGAATACCGCAAAAGAACATTATGAAAACATACTTGCCGACCGTTATGTATGGCTTATGGGCGGCTACGAATCGAATATTCAGAAGAACGCAGAACTGTTTGCATCCCTCGGCCTTATCCCACAAAAGTCATCCAATGCTGTTGATCTTGGCGCAGGTGCCGGATTTCAGAGCATACCCCTGGCCCGTGCCGGGTATAACGTCGTCGCCGTAGACCTGAGCGCCGCACTATTGGAGCAACTCACTGAACATGCCCAGGACGTGAAGGTAACTACCGTATGCGATGACATGCTTCATTTTGCACAGCACTGCCCGCCCAAGATTGAGCTGGCTGTATGCATGGGCGATACCCTTCCGCAACTTTCAAAGCGAGATGAAGTGGCGCAACTTCTTGGCCAATTATCCCAACGTCTGGAGAATGGGGGCGATATCGTACTGATGTTCCGCGACCTCAACCAACCCCATACCGGCCTGGACAGGTTCATACCAGTCCGCAGTGACAGTGATAGAATATTCACCTGCTTTCTCGAGTACGGCCCTGAACGCGTAACGGTGAACGACCTTATTTATGAGCGCCAGAACGGAGGGTGGGTTCTGTACAAGGGATCCTACCCAAAACTGCGCCTCGATCCCGCCTGGGTTTCCAGCCTGCTGACCAAGGCTGGGTTGCGTATAGCAAAAACACAGAACAAGGATGGGATGATAACCATTCTTGCCCACAAACCCGAATAATTACGTCCAGTCAATCGCGCCCTTACTGCAAGTGACATGTGATTTTTTTCGCGCTGCTTGCAAAACACCCCCTTTTGTATATCTATATATCAAGCAATAAATTCTGGTGATTGTTGCCAAGGCATTCGCAGCGCTTGTCTGCGTTGGCTCTTGCAACACACTGTTTTCATTGCCTGCGTACGGGGAGCTTAAACTCCTGCCCCTAGTGCTGTTTACCAGCGCTGATCTTTACTACGCGGCAGGCCTCTCGCCTGCCAAACCGGGGGGAAGTATGTGCAATAAGGCCCCTTGTCACCTGCACCGCCTTCTGGCGCTCGTTATTTTGTTGTCTTCTTGCTTTGTCTTTGCGTGTGGAGATAATAAAAAATCCGTGCAGCCCATAATGGATACAGCCAATACTTGGCATTTCAAATCGATGCTCATGGGAACGCGATTCAACGACTTCGCCGACACCCCTTTTACGTTATTGCGCGAGCAAAAACTTGATGCCAAACGAACCCTTCATTTCTACACCCTGCCCGCTGACGAATGTAAGTACGGCCCGCTACATTGCGAACGAATCGTCTACATTTTTAACCACAACAACATCTTGAAGGACATCCATCTGGAGTTCATCAACAAACAGGAAGGTGAGGAGTTACGAAACGATTTTGTTGCGCTTTTTGGAGAACCGCAACAACTAGGGAGCAGGGCGGCAGAGGAGTGGTATCATAACAGCGTGCTTTTTTCCCTGACCTACAGCGAGAAGAACAATCCACCAGGGTTGCTTATTATTTCTCTTCTTACTCCGTGTAAAAACTATTAAACGACCCTTGAGTGGCAAGTAAAAAAACCGCAGCATTAGCTACGGTTATACAGGTAAAACAACGTGCATATTTGCGATTTTTGTGGAATGCTTCAGCCTCATTCGCCTAGCAAAAAATGCGTCCAGACAGTTGCCTGGCCATAGAGCATTGCCGTGTTGTCCTCGCATGATGAAAACGCTTCCAGCAACTCACGCACCTCTTGCCAGTTCCCTTGCTCTATGTACAGGGCAAGCCACAGCAATTCACTGCCACATGCACCATCCAACAGTATCGCCAGGACTTCATCCGGAGCGGCAAGCGTGGCAAGAGCGCTTTCAAATGCAACAGCGCATATTGCATCCGCCACAGAGAGCAACCCAGCCATATAGAGATATTCACCGTGTACCGGCAAATGCAGGCAGGGGGCAGCGAGTTCCATAAACCTGCCCCGCTGAATAGCCATCACGGCAAGGTCTGCCAGGTCTTTAATTCCTCCCGCCAGGTTTACAAGCTCATGGGCCAAGAGAAATCGCCAGAGCATACCGGTGTCTTCCGTGCCTTCGGCAAACACGCTTCGAGCCCCCGGCAACCCTTCGCGTTGCAGGTACACGTACTTTTCGTTGAGGGCAGGTACGGCTTGTAATTTATTATGCAGGTAAGAAGAGTCTTGGCGGGCAGCAACAAGCCCTTTCCAACGCTTAACGCCGCTCTGCAAAGTGGCGGGCAGAAGCACATCAAGCGTAAGAATGGGTATGCGCGCATGGGAGTTACGCAACAACAGGTGCTGCGCCCCTTGAACACAATCCTGAACACCCTCTGAAACCGTTTGCCTGCCAGCATCAGGTCTCGGAGCTCCAAGGAATTTCTGTACTATTCTATCCATGCCGGTTTCCTGTTTCCCCTCAGGCAACAACACCCCACGCCTTTTCCCCCGAATCAGCATGCCCGGCTTGTAGATATCTCTACAACTTTTTTCCACCTAAATCACTACACGCGCCCATGGAACGTGTCAATGAAAGGAGCCCGTGCTTTACACTCTTTTTACATTACAGCTTCTTTATTCAAATCCTTTTCCAAAAGATCGAGCGCCATCAACTGCTCCCGGTTGAGCCTGGCCGTGACCGCCGTACGGATGCGGCGGGATGATCCGGAAAAATTCCGCTTTCGCGCCTTGTACACTTCTTCGATCAAAGACTTGTCAAATTCTTGACTATCTTGGCCTGTGGCGTTGGAAGCCGCCTTGCTGAAGATACTGGATGCCCCAGCAGGACCATGCTGCACCGCCGTGCTCCAGAGCACTTCTTGTACCGCGGGAGACAGTGAAGCAACATCAAGATTGGCTCTGTCCTTTATACCATTGAGCGCGGGCTGGTAATTGGTCGCCAGAATGAATTCATCCTGCAACTCTTCGAATCCTTCGGGATCTTCCGCAGCTATCTTTTTCCATTCACTTGGCATGCCCCCCCAACGACTGCGGGTATTGGCAGGACCGGCATTACGCAGACGCTCGGCATATTCCGGCGCCCTGTCGTCCAAAAATCCTATGAAACGCGACATGCTGCCGACGCGGGAAGCAATCTGGTATTTGCCGTAGGACGTTCCCCCCCTGCGATCATAGCCAATGGCGGCGATGCCGTCCTTACCGGACTCGAATACTGCAGAGAGTTCGCCAGTCACGGGAAGCAAGGATTCCTTGGCTTCCGCAGTCAATATCTCCCGGGCCTTTTTCTCAGCCATCATATCGATGGCTACGGAACGCCTCGTTTCTGCGTTTACAGGCACACGCAGCAAATGCGTTGCATCGCTCAGCAATTTTGTCCGGGGTTTATCTTCAGTTACGGGCGAGGGCGCTGTTTCTTTTGCAGTCGCTACCTGTTCTTCATCCTTTACTTTAATGGGCTCACTCTTGTTGGTGGCGTCCGTGACAGGTGTTGCGGATTTCGATGCAACCTCTTGCAATACATCTTTATCTACTTTGCTCGATACCTGCGCCTTATCGTCATTAAGGGGCTTTGCGGCAATATTGTCTGCACCCGCGTCCTTTTGCGCGACGGAGGCAGGAGCAGTCTTCTCGTCATCTTTTTGTGGTTCTACATGTGCAACAGGCTGCATCACAGCTTGCCGTGTTTCATGTGTAATACGCTGACGCAGTTCGTTGGTTTTTCCGCTTTCTACAAACCCCAATTGCACCAGCAAAGAAAAGGCCTTGCGCTTAAGTTCATTAGCTTCGTCTTCCAAACCGAAACTGTGCAGCAGACCTTCCGATTCATCCTTTCTGGCAACATTGGGGGTGGATACTGCATTCTGTCTTTTTTCCAGAAGGGAACTGAAGGCATCCGTATTTTCACGCAACAAAGGGTCCTTGGCTCTGCCGTGCTGCGCACGCTTCTGCCCCAGCAGCACCAGTTGCTTCACTCGTGTATTCTGCTCTTTGTTATTAACTGCGGCCGGTTCACTCTGCTGGGGGGTAATCTGGGACATTTGCCCTGCTCCCTTGCTGGCGAAAAGTAATGAAACATCACAAATCAGGCTGAAGAAACACAGAATGACAAGCAGCCCTAATCTGCTGCCTGCCGCCACCTGATGCTTATAAGGTGTTGAAGCCATTCTGCGAATTCCTCTGCCCTTGAAATAGATTGAAGTTTTCGCAGAGTGTTTTGCAGTGGTTGTGCCATGCTTATTTTCATATTGAATAAAAGGTGGTTAGATGTATTTTTAACGAAAAAAATAATCCTGAGAGCCTCCCAAGCGACGAAAACCCGTCACCCGCAGCAATTAAGTATATTATTTTAGCGTGTTAACGACAGAGCAATCGAGTGCTATCAAGCACTGGACTTGCTCGTATGGCGTCTGCCCCCCCTTGCCAGAGAGCTATAGTGTGTTTATAGGACGCCCAATCATGCCGAAAGATTTGATCATCGTTGAGTCGCCCGCCAAGGTGCGCACCATCAAAAAATTTCTGGGCAAGGATTATGTCGTGGAGGCCAGCGTAGGCCATGTACGCGACCTCCCGCCTAATGCCCTTGGAGTGGACGAGGACCAGGACTTTACGCCCCAGTACCAGGTTATTGAGGGCAAGCAGAAAGTTGTGTCCAAGCTGAAGAGCGCTGCCAAGACTGCAGACATTGTATACCTTGCCCCTGACCCGGATAGGGAGGGTGAGGCCATTGCCTGGCACGTTGCCGAACTCATCAAGAGCATGAACGCCAACGTCAAGCGCATTCAGTTCAACGAAATCACAGCCAAGGCCGTACGCGAGGCTTTGAACCACCCCCGCGACCTGGACGAAAAACTTTTCGATTCCCAACAGGCCCGGCGTATTCTGGACCGCCTTGTCGGTTACAAGATTTCTCCCCTGCTTTGGAGCAAGGTCAAACGCGGTATCTCTGCAGGGCGCGTGCAAAGTGTCGCTCTGCGCATAGTGGTGGAGCGGGAACGTGAACGCCAAGCCTTCACGCCAGAGGAATACTGGGTTTTTAAAGTAATGCTTGAAGGCAAGGAGCCGCCTCAGTTTCTCTCGGACCTTGCCAAGATAGGCGGCAAAAAGGCGCATGTTGGCAGTGAAGAGCAGGCACTGGAGCTCGAAGCCCGTGTCAAGGAAGCTGAGTTCATTGTCGATGAGGTGAAGGAAAAGGAACGCTCAAAAACACCGCCGCCCCCTTTCATCACGTCTACATTGCAGCAGGCAGCCAGCCAGCGTCTGGGATATTCCGCCAAAAAGACCATGAGCACGGCCCAGCGCCTGTACGAAGGTGTGGACCTGGCCGATCGCGGCACCATAGCTCTCATTACCTATATGCGTACTGATTCCGTGCGCATAGCGGACGAGGCACGCGACGCCGCCCAAAAATTTATCGTGAATCAGTTCGGCAAGGACTATTACCCGCCCAAAGCGCGAGTCTACAAGACAAAGTCCGGAGCCCAGGACGCGCACGAAGCCATCCGCCCTGTTGATGTAAGCATTACGCCGTCAGAGCTTGAAGGGCGCCTCCCCCGCGATCAGTACAGCCTGTACAAATTGGTATGGGAGCGTTTTGTCGCCTCGCAAATGGCTGCAGCCCGCTTTTGGGATACAACGGTGACTATCGCCGCCGCGGACACGTTATGGCGCACAAAGGGCGAACGCCTGCTTTTCCCTGGTTTTTTGGCTGTATTGAAGCAGAACAAGGACCAGGATGGCACCCAGCTTCCCAAACTTGAAAAGGGGCAAAAGCTCGCACTTGCCAAGCTGGACAAGGAACAGAAATTCACCCAGCCACCGCCGCGCTATTCAGAAGCATCGCTCATCCGTGAACTGGAAGAGAAAGGCATCGGTCGCCCATCTACTTATGCCAGCATCATCTCCACACTGCTGGACCGCGATTACGCCCGGCTGGAAGAAAAGCATTTTGTGCCCAGTGAATTGGGCGCCATTGTCAGCGACATGCTGGCGGAACATTTTCCCACGCTCATGGACGTGGATTTCACCGCATCCATGGAGCGCCTTTTGGACAACGTTGCAGAAGGCGGAGAAAACTGGGTGGAATTGCTCAAGCGTTTCACGGGCGATTTTTACCCCACCCTGCAAAAGGCCCAAAAGGAAATGGCCAGCATCAAGGCAGGCCTTGAAACAGGCCTCACCTGCTCAGAATGCGGCAAGCCCATGGTCATCAAGTTTGGCAAGGCGGGCCAATTCCTGGCCTGCACCGGGTACCCGGACTGCAAGAACACCAGTGATTTCGTTCGCGATGAAAAGGGCGAAATAGAAATAGTGCAGCGTGAAAACCAGGCGCCTGAGGTGGTGGACACCTGTCCGGATTGCGGCGGCGAACTGGCCATCAAGCGTTCGCGCACAGGCAGCCGATTCATAGCCTGCACCTCCTTTCCCAAATGCAAGCACGCCGAACCATTCAGCACAGGCGTTGCCTGTCCTGTGGAAGGGTGCGATGGCGAACTTGTGGAAAAGAGCTCCCGCAGAGGAAAGGTCTTTTACGCGTGCAACCAGTACCCCAAATGCGACTATGCAACCTGGGACTGGCCCATAAAAGGCCCCTGCCCTGATTGCGGCTCCCCTATCCTGGTGATGAAAAGCACCAAGGCGCGTGGCGAGCACTTGGCATGCCCGCAAAAAAACTGCCGCTATTTCAAGCCGCTGGATGAGGATGAAGCGTTAGCGCTTACCGCGTCCATAGCCTCTGGCCGTACGGCCCAGGCCATTGCAGCGCCCCCTGCCCCTGTGCAGGAGAAGGCGGAAACCGCAAAGCCAAAGCGCAAAACCGCCAGTAAAACCGCAAGCAAAAAGACGGCTGCAAAGTCCGAAGAGACTGCAGAAAAAAAGCCTGCTGCTAAAAAAACCGCAGCCAAGAAGACAACTACCAAGAAAGAGACTGCGGAAAAGCCGGCTACCAAAAAGGCTGCAGCCAAAAAATCGACCACGAAAAAAGCGGCGCCCAAAAAAAGCGCCCCTGATAAGGCAGCGGCCGCCTCTGATAGTGACGGCGATGCACCACCGTGGAAAACTCCAGAATAGACAGCGCCCTGCTCCTAGGACGACATCAATATAACGCGAAGTATCCTTTGTTCCAAAAGGTGACGTTCTTTCGCGTGAGCCCCACCCGCGCATAGCAAGGCGCCAGTGCGCCTTTGTGCCCCCAGAATTCGCCCTGGTAACGCCTGGGCGCCGCCATTCCCTGCACAGGGTGCGCGCCCACCTTATCCAGGCGCTGCACCTCCCTGCGCACCAGTCTATGGAGCGCAGCAGCGCGGACCATGCCTCCAAGACCAGGGTGCCAAGGCCCGGCAAGGACTTGTGCGGCCAGTCCCTGCTCTTGGGCAACGCCGATCCGCCCTACCTTGATGCCGGCATTCCAGAATGAAAGCAGCGCCCCTGCCAGGGAATTCACCGTGCGTTCGACTCCCCAGGGAACATAGCTGCCGCTACGCCATGCGCCGGCAAGGGGCGCTCCCGCCAGAACAAGACAGGGGTACAACCTGACCAACTCTGGCCGCAAACCCGCCGCCCTGCGCACATCTTCGCGAAAATCGCGCGCCGTCTGCCCCGGTAGTCCCGGCAAAAGCTGTACTCCCAAAGCGAGCCCCCCTTCTTTCACCATGCCACAGGCCTCCATGGCGCACACAGGGGTGTACCCCCTGCCGCTCTTATGCAAAGCCAGGGGCGCATAACTCTGCACCCCCAACTCAACCATGGTGAACCCGGCATCGCGAAGCCTGGCCAAAATACTCGGGTTTATGGCGTCGGGTCGTGTCGAACACCTGGCAGCGCACAAAACACCTGCAGAACGAAAACGCTCTGCGAGATGCAGAAACCGGGCAAACACCTCCTCAGCAAGTGCTGTGAAGGTGCCCCCGTAAAAAGCCAGCTCAAACGGGGTCGCGTCCGTATCTTTCCTCTGCTGCAAATCGGCTTCCAGAGTGTGTATCAATTGCTCCAATGCGCCGCCCCCCTGCGCAGGGACGCCGGTTTGCGCAGACTGATCGCAAAACACACAACGCCGGGGGCACCCCTGATTCGGAATGAAGACGGGCAAGATGGGCGCGCTGGGCTGGACCTGCAATGGTTCTGGATGCTGGAACGTGCGCCCCGGAATGATGGAGAAGTGTGAGGGTGCCTCTTTCATAAAATTATGCTATTCCTTAAAGCACCAAATGGACAATTTTATTCTACCTAACCAGCTGGACTTCCGGAAAAAAGCCCTCATTGCGATATGATCTGCGCAAATGCGGGGTTGCCAATGGCCACGTGCTCGAACTAAGTAGTGGCTCGCGGCGTCTTGAGCAAGTTCAAGTTGATTGATAAGACAGGGCACCTTTGATTGATTTTTCACATTTGTTCTGCCCGGGAGCGTTGACTGCCCGCAAGTGCTGTGTTAGTGGAAACGGCGCATGTGAACATTTGCACGAAATCAGTCTCTGATCCTGCTAGAAGGGCGAGGCGATTTGAAGTTCTTTAAAAATTTCAGGATCGACAAGCAGTCCCGCGACGTGATTTTTGACGCGTCGGTGATGGGTCTGCATCTGGTCACACATACGCTTGTCGGCGGCGCCATAGGCTACGGCCTGGACTGCTGGTTGGACACCAAGCCGAAGCTGTTCATGGTGTTCCTGATACTCGGCATCATTGCCGGGTTCCGTAGTGTGATACAGGATTCGCGCAAGATCCTGCGCAAATTGAAAGAAGCCGATTCGGTCACCGCAGGGGAAACGGAGACTGAAGAGGATGGCGAGCCCGGACACGGGCAAGGGGAACGTAAGCCTGATGACAAGCATGGCTCACACGATTGAAAAAGCGTTGTACCAGCGGGGTTTCACGGCCACGCCGATACGCAAGCTTATGCGCAACCAGATTTTTGTGGTTCTGGCCAGCGCTGCTACGCTTCTTTTGATCCCATGGGCTGGCTGGTGGCCGACCGATTTTGCAGCCGGCGCAATTCTGGCGACGTACAACCTCTACTCCCTGTCCCGGTTCGTTCAGCAGATGGTGCTGCAGACCTATACCAAGGGCATGCTCATGTCGCTTCTTGTCCGGGTCTACGGCCGACTGCTTCTGACCGGCCTGGTGCTGTTCGTCCTCATTCGATACGGGCAGGCGTCTTTGCCTGCACTCGTAGCCGGTCTTGGCACGGTCGCCGCAACCATCGTTGTATGGGGACTGGCGCAACGCTTCGACCAAAACGTTAAGGAGGCTTAGGGGAATGGCAGGTGGATTGCCGCATCCGGTTCTCTTCTCCAACCTAACAGGTGTCGATCAGGCTTTGCAGCATGCTCTTGGCGTAGGAGAAGCTAAGCATATCTTCTACACCTGGATAGCTATGTTTATCCTGTTCGTCTTTGCCTGGTTCGCTCGCAAGAAACTGGAGCTGATTCCCGGAAAAGTGCAGAACATCGCGGAAGTCATCATTGGAGGTCTGGAAGATTTTGTTGTTCAGACAATCGGTGAAGACGGCCGTAAGGTGTACCCTGTACTGATCGTACTGTTTCTCTTCATTCTGGTGCAGAACCTCCTGGGCCTGGTGCCCGGATGTGATGCTCCCACTGCAAACGTGAACACCAACGCCGCCATGGCGATCTTCGCGTTTGCCTACTACAACCTCATCGGCGTCATGCGCTGGGGTCCCGGCTACATCAAGCATTTCATGGGTCCCCTGTGGTGGATGGTGCCCCTGATGTTGCCGCTGGAAATCATCAGCCATCTGGCGCGGCCGCTTTCGCTCACGCTGCGTCTCTTCGGTAACATCCGCGGTGAGGAAATCGTGCTCGTTCTCTTCTTTATCATGGCGCCGCTTGTCGCCACTTTGCCCATCTACTTCTTGTTCTTGCTGGCAAAGGTGCTGCAGGCCTTCATCTTCTTCATGCTGACCATGATTTACCTGAAGGGCTCGCTGGAGCACGCACACTAGTCGTACATTTTGGGGAAATGGCTTAGGCCAAGCAATATTAACATTATCTTCGGAGGAGTTTCCAAATGCGCAAGTTTCTTCTCACCGTCCTGAACACTGTTGCTCTGCTTTCCATCGCCAGCCTCGCCATGGCTGCTGAAGAAGCTGCCGCTGGCGGCGCTGAAGGCCTGATCAAGCTGGGTGCTGCTCTCGGCATGGGTCTCGCTGCTGCTGGTTGTGGTATCGGTCAGGGCCTGGGCCTGAAGGCTGCTTGTGAAGGCACCGCTCGCAACCCCGAGGCCGGTGGTAAGATCATGGTTACCTTGATTCTCGGTCTGGCCTTCGTTGAGTCCCTGGCTATTTACGCCCTGGTCGTCAACCTGATGATGATCCTGTAGTAGGGTAGCCGCTCAAAGATCGTATGTTAGCAAAGGGAGGCCGCCTGCGGCCTCCCTTTTTTACCCGCTACGGCGTTCTGAATTTCACAAATTAAGCCGCGAAAAAGTACTATGCTGAATCTCAAAAGCGAAAGGATTCCAAGAGCTACGATCCAACGCTTGGCAGTTTACGTGCAGGTCCTTGAAAACCTGATGCGTGAAGGTACCCAGGTTATCTCTTCGGAGATGCTAGCCAAGGCATGCAACGTGAACCCGTCACAAATCCGCAAAGATCTTGCGTATTTTGGCGAATTCGGTGTGCGTGGTGTCGGCTATTACGTTCAGGACCTGAACAGCTCCATCAAGCGTTCACTCGGTGTAGACCGCACTTGGAACACCGCCCTTATCGGCGTCGGCAACCTCGGCCGTGCCCTGCTGAACCACAAAGAGTTCAAACTCCGTGGATTCAATATCATCGCCGCCTTTGATTGCGACCCCTTCAAGATTGGCGAGGACGTCTCCGGTCTGGAAGTTCAATGCACCAAACGTCTTAAGGATCGCGTGAACGACCTGGCCATTGAAGTGGGCATTATCACCACACCGCCGGAGCGCGCACAGCGCGCCGCCAACCATCTTATCGAAGCAGGCATCAAGGGCATCCTCAACTTTGCTCCCGCCAGAATCACTGCGCCCGATGAAGTTTACGTGGAGTACGTCGACTTCTTCCACCATCTGTATTCACTTGCCTTCAATCTGACTATCGCCAGAGTAAGGGAAAGCGACTAAGAAAACAGCGGCATTATGTCCGCTGTTTCTTGCTATTATCCGTGCTGCCCTGTTCACACGACTGTAAATTTGCTGTATTTGTATCAGTCATATTTTATAGCGGCACAAAATGGCTTTCTTTTTTCTGAATTGAGTAGTAAGTACGGCCACGTTATTGACCAACCCACTACAAAAGAGGTGATAAAGAACAATCATTTCTTTTGTATGGGGCTCAAAAGTTAATACTTTTTCAAGCCAGAGGCTTCCCTATGATAGTCCTGCTGACTGACTTTGGGCTTAGTGATCCGTATGTCGGCCAAATGAAGGGCGCACTCATTTCAAATGCTCCTGACTGCCGCATTGTGGACTTGTCCCACGATGTCACCCCTTACGGTATTGCTCAGGCTGCCTTTTTTCTGGATGCCAGCCAGCCCCATTTTCCGGAAGGAACGCTTTTTATGGTGGTTGTTGATCCGGGTGTGGGCAGCAGCAGGCGAATCCTCTGCCTCGAAGCGCATTCCAAACTGTTTCTCGCGCCAGATAACGGCTTGCTCGGCCTTTTGGTAGAGGATGCAGATGCGGATACGTCTCGTATTTTCGACTTTTCGCACCCACACCTGGCGGCTGCAAGCAACACCTTTCATGGTCGTGATGTCTTTGCCCCCCTTGCTGCTAAACTCAGCGCCGGCGACAGCCCTGAATCCCTGGGCCGCGAGATCAGCCTTGATTCCATCGTCAAGCTCGATTGGAGCGCGCCTGAGCACGATGGCCAAACGCTTCGCGCCCATGCATTGCATGTGGACCACTTTGGAAACGTTGTGTGCAATTTGCGTATTCATGACTGGAACGCCATCCTGAATGGCCCCATGGAGATAAGCACCGGTGTTGCCAAGTTGCCAGTGAGGCGTGTGCGCACGTATTGTGAAATCGAGCGTGGCACCATTGGTCTTATTCCCGGCAGCCAAGGCTTTTTTGAATTGGCCATGAACATGGGCAGTGCAGGCGATCTGCTTTCACTGGTGCCTGGTGAAAACTTGACCCTGCGTATGAACGCAGCCAGCTGAGGCATGGCCAGAAAACGTTCCAAGTTCCATGGGCTGGCGCTGGCCATTGGTTTTTGCACACGCATTGCCCCCACCCGCCCAGACGTTTCCAGCGTCAGAGCTTTTGAATTTGACCTTGCATCCAGCATGGCCTGGTTCCCCTTTGTGGGCATGCTTATAGGCCTGGTCATGATATTGCCATGGTGGCTTGGGCTTATCCAAAACGCCCCTTGGCTCCAGGCATGGGGGGCCCTCGCCATATCCGTCTGGCTGACAAAAGCCCTCCACTGGGATGGTCTTGCTGACCTTGCGGATGGTTGGGGCAGCAACAAGCAGGGGGATGCCTTCTGGACCATACTCAAGGACAGCCACAGCGGTTTTTTCGCAGTTCTTGCTGTTGCGCTCTTTGTGTCGGGTCAGGTTCTAGTTTTTCACGAGATACTTGCTTCCAAAGCCTGGGCCGCGCTGGTCTGGTGCCCTGTTCTTGGTCGTTGCGCCATCCCTGCCCTTGCCATGCTATGTAAAAAATACCCCCGCCCCGGCATGGGGCGTTCGTTCATTCTCGCTGCAGGGTGGGAACACATGTTTTTCCCTGTGGTGCTAGCGCTTATTGCCGGGCAGATAATTTCCTATAAAGCAGTCGGGCTTGGTATCATGCTGCTTTTTATTTGCTTGCTGCGCATGCGCGGACTTGCCCGTAAAAATAGAGGGTGCAACGGAGACTTTCTCGGGGCTTCCGTCATATGTGGCGAACTGTGCGCCGGCTTGGGGTGGGTCCTGGTTCAATAGCTTTATTCGTTTCACTTTCGTCTTGGAAAATGACAAAAAGCATTGTAGGTGTTCCTGAGAGCGACGCGCGCATGACTACGCCCTGTCGCCAAGTAAGGAGGCAATGCGCCCGGGTAGATGTATGAGCGCACCTTCTGAGCACCTGAACATTCGGTGATTGGCGTTTTAAGCGAACGGAATCAAACACTTCCGCATCGCCCCTTCCTCAAGCAGGTAACCAAAGCTGGAAACAAGAGCAGCCATGGAAAGAGACACCCGCTACAAATGGCCGCACAAGGACCTCCTCGACGTCACGCAGCTATCCCGCAAGGACACCTTGCACATTCTCGACACTGCCACTTATTTTCAGGAAATCAATACGCGTGCCGTAAAAAAGGTCCCCACACTTAAAGGCAGAAGCGTTGTGCTGTTTTTTGCCGAGCCAAGCACGCGAACTAAAACATCTTTTGACGTCGCGGGCAAACGGCTTTCTGCCGATACCTTTGCGCTTGCGACTTCCAGCTCCAGTATCACCAAGGGCGAGAGCCTCAAGGATACCGCACTGACTTTGCAAGCCATGGCGCCTGACGCCATCGTACTGCGCCATTCCCAAAGCGGGGCGGCCCAGTTCATGGCTGAGCGGCTGGATTGCGCTGTCATCAATGCCGGTGACGGCTGGCATGCGCACCCCACACAAGCGCTTTTGGACTGTTTTACCCTTCGTGAACAATGGGGAGATGTAAAAAACAAAACCATTTGCATTCTGGGTGACTTAGCGCACAGCCGTGTTGCCCGCTCCAATGTGCATCTGCTCACCATGCTGGGCGCAAAGGTACGGCTCTGCGGTCCTAAAACACTCTTGCCACCCGGTGTGGAGAATTGGCCGGTTACGGTCTACACAGACCTGGATCAGGCCGTTAAAGGCGCACATGCAGTCATGTGCCTGCGTTTGCAGCTGGAACGGCAACAGGCTGGTCTGCTGCCGGACCTGCGCGAATACGCGCGCATGTACTGTCTTGCAGCCAGGCACCTGAGCAAGGCCCGGCCTGACGTTAAAGTATTGCACCCAGGTCCCATGAACCGCGGGTTGGAAATCGACTCTGCCCTTGCGGATGCTCCTGAATGTGTTGTTCTCAATCAGGTGGCTGCCGGCGTTGCCGTCCGCATGGCCCTGCTCTTTTTGTACATGACCCGCAAAGCATAAATGCCGTTTCATGCGCCCAACCGTAATTTTTCCGTCTGCCCTTTTTGGCGTTTTGCGCTTGGAGATTCCAAGGCAGACTGCATACGCCGCCAACTGCACCAGTAATGGAGGTACATCGTGGCAGCGCCTGATCTAGTTATCCGAGGCGCCCTTTGGAAGGGCGAACCCAAGGACCTTCTTGTAGCCAAGTCTAAGGTCCTCAGCCTTGAAAATTATGACGAATCACGCCAGTTCAAGAATGCTCGCGTGGTGGAAGCCCATGGCCTGGTGCTGCTGCCCAGCCTGTTGGACTGCCACGTGCATTTCCGTGAGCCTGGTTTTGAATACAAAGAAGACATCCAAAGCGGCCTGAACGCCGCTGCCCATGGCGGTTTTGGTGCTGTTTTCCCCATGGCCAACACCAAGCCGGTCAATGATTCCGCCGGCATTACAGCCTTCATGCTGGACCAGGCAAAGAAACACTGGCCCAAAGGACCGCGCCTCTATCCTGTCGGCGCGCTCACCATGGGGCTCAAGGGTACCGAGCTGACTTCCATGGCCGACCTGGCGGCTGCCGGCTGCAAGGCTTTTTCAAACGACGGACTGCCAGTCACGAACACGGAGCTGTTCCGCAGGGCAGTAGAGTACGCCGCGGGCTTGGGCATGAAGGTCATCGATCACTGCGAAGATCCTTACCTTGCCCCTGGCGCTGGCATGAACGAGGGCCAGTTGAGCGGCTTGCTGGGGCTTAAAGGGCAACCCGCCGTGGCGGAAAGTCTGCAGGTTGCGCGCGACGTGCTGTTTGCAAAGTATCTGAACATCCCTATCCACCTCGCGCACATCAGTTGCCGCGAATCCGTGGAGCTCATACGTTGGGGCAAGGAGCAGGGCGCTCCCATCAGTGCAGAAACCTGCCCGCACTACCTCTTCTTTACGGAAGAGCGCGTACGCGAATACAACACGGCCGCCAAGGTCAATCCGCCCTTGCGGCAGGATGAGGATCGGGAAATCCTTTTGCAGGCGCTCAGCGACGGCGTCATTGACATTCTGACCACAGACCATGCCCCCCATGCTGCGCATGAAAAGGAAGTGACCTTTGCCGAAGCGCCGTGCGGCATTTCCGGGCTCGATACTGCGCTTTCCTTGACGTGGGAGCTGGTTCGCGACAAGCGCATGAGCTTTGAGACCCTGCTCGAAGCCTGGTGTTACGGTCCTTCAAGGATATTCAACCTGCCTTGCAACCATTTCCAGCCGCAGGATCCGGCCGACTTTGTTCTGTTTGATCCTGACACGTCCTGGACAGTGTCCCCTGAAACCTTGCTTTCCAAAGGCAAGAACACCCCTTGTCTTGGCATGGAACTGCATGGCAAGGTGCAGGCTCACTTCATCGGCGGCAAGAATATTCTGTAGGATCGATTTCTTCCGAAACGCATAAGGGCGACTTGCCCTTGCTACGACACGACGCAACACAGGTCCATCGCAAAGGAGATTGCGGATGCACGAGGAGCTGAAAGAAGCCGTATCCGTATGCAACACCATACTGCGCAACGGTTTCGATGCATACATCATTAATCCCAGGCTGCAGCTTAGTTTGCTGCAAGGGCACGAGCGCAAAGAGCTGGATATCGCTACGGACATGAGCGTAGACGACCTGATGAAGCTCTTCACCCAGGCCATGCCGGGCAGGGACCACATGGTCACGGCCGAATTCAAGGAAGACGATGTCCTGTATCGTTTTCACCCGACCAATATGGTGGAAAGCGGCCATCCGGAAGCCACTGTCTTGCGCTTTACGGAGAGCATGCTCAAGTTGCTTGATGATAAATCATCCAGCGCTTTGGGGTATGCCTGCAGCTATGTCCCCCGTAGCCCGGACATGTACGAGGGCTTTGAAGACCTCTCCAGCGGCGTGGTATCGCTTACCGGTATTCCGGAAAACACGCTCAAGGGGAATTATCTTCTTGGCATTCGCACCATGCGCTTTGCCGCCAACTACCATCTGCCCATAGAACCCAACACCTGGATGACCATTGTCCGCAATGCTCGCCGCATTCTTGATTACGTCTCCGTGAGCGACATAATGGACGAATGGCGCAAGGTTGACGCTGAAAACATGTACAGCTTCGTGCGCATGCTTTTTGAGGGCCAGGTGCTCCACGGACTCATTCCTGAGCTTGCCGCCCTGAGCCGCGTATTCCAGGATAAGGGTGAAGGCGATGCGGAGAATGTTCTGGACCACACCCTGGCGGCCATGAAACACTACCCAGAGGAGCTGCCCTACGATTGGTACGGCTGCATGGCCCTGCTTTTCCATGACGTAGGCAAGCTTTTCACCGCAGAATACATGGATGGCAACTGGTTTTTTGCCCAGCACCCCCAAGTGGGGGCGCGACTTACGCGCAAAATCCTCCAACGCTTGCGGTTTCAACCCGAGGACATAGACCTCATCTGCCATCTGGTTCGCTACCATACACGCTTCAACCCCATGCTCACAGACAAGGGCATCCGCCGTTTCAAGGCTCTGGACCACTATCCCAGACTCATTGAGATGTGCCGCGCCAACATCAAGGCCAGAAACGGCAGCTATGTGTCCTTCAACCATAACTTGAAGATTATGGAACGCGCTGACGAGCCTGAAGAGATGCTTGAACCTTTGCTGAACGGTAACGAAATCATGGAGTTCGCTGGTTTGCACCCCGGCCCCATGGTTGGCGTTATCCGCGAGGCATTGCTCAAGGCGCAAATCCGGGGTGATGTTTCCAGCGTGCCGGAAGCCGTAGAGTTCGTGTGTCGCTATAATGACAAGGACCACCCCCGCGCGTAACGCGATCTATTTAAGAACAGCAAGTTTTTCCGGGGGGAAACCTTTCTGACAGAAAGGTTCTCCCCTCGCCCCCCAAGTAACAAAATCATGAGTGCTCACATTACCAACCTGCTCAGCTTGACGCAGCCTGAACTGGAAGCCTTTGTTAAGGGGCTTGGCGAACCGGCGTTTCGCGGCCGCCAACTCTGGCAATGGATATGGGCCAAGGGCGCTGCAGATTTTCAGGAGATGACGAACATCTCCAAGGCGTTTCGCCAAAAACTCAGCGAAGTCGCCACCATCGACCTGCCAACGGTGGAGCGTGTCAGCAGCAGCACTGATGGCACCTTCAAGCTCCTCTTGAAGCTTTCCGACGCAGAACGTATCGAGTGCGTGCTCATACCTGAGAAAGAGCACTACACATTGTGCCTTTCCACCCAGGTGGGGTGCGCCATGGCATGCGCTTTTTGCAGCACGGGGGCCATGGGCTTCACGCGTAACATGAACTTTGGCGAAATCGCCGCGCAAGCACTGCTTGGGCGACGTTTTCTTGCAAGCCAGGGCATAGAGACGCCCCTGCGCAATATTGTGTATATGGGCATGGGCGAACCGTTGAACAACACACATGAGGTCATTACCAGCCTGCGCGCCCTTGCGCATCCGGAAGGAATGGATTTTTCGCCCCGTCGCATCACGGTTTCTACTGCCGGCCTGCCCAAGGGGCTTGCCGAGCTTGGAAAGGCAAATCAGGAAGCCCCGCTCTGCTCTCTGGCCGTTTCTTTACATGCCCCGACGCAGAAATTAAGGGAGCAAATAATGCCGCGGGCTGCGGCGGCGGCCGATCTGGAGTCCCTGATGGCTGCGCTCGATGCCTATCCTTTGCGCCCCCGTCAGCGTATTACCTATGAGTACGTTATGCTGGACGGGGTGAACGACACAGAACGTGAGGCAAAGGCGCTGGTGAAGCTGCTGGCTCCCCGCAAGGCAAAAATCAACCTAATTGCGTATAACCCGGCGGAAGCGGATGTATGTGGCTTTCGGCCGACGCCTTTGCACCGTATTGAAGCCTTTGAGAGACAGTTGCGAGACAGCCGCCTGACCGTCATTCTGCGTAAGAGCAAAGGACAGGATATTGCAGCGGCCTGTGGACAGTTGAAAGCTGCGTCCAGATAGCATACAACG
Organism: Desulfovibrio biadhensis; assembly: GCF_055388615.1. Taxonomy (NCBI): domain Bacteria; kingdom Pseudomonadati; phylum Thermodesulfobacteriota; class Desulfovibrionia; order Desulfovibrionales; family Desulfovibrionaceae; genus Desulfovibrio; species Desulfovibrio biadhensis. The sequence continues at coordinate 1,541,223 of NZ_AP042477.1, read as the reverse complement.
TTGGCCCCGGCGGTTTTTGCACAGTTGTTAAATGCAATACAACCGTTTTCGGAGACCTTTTTTCACCCAGAGGATACTGATGTCTGATTTCGCGCCCGATTTCGCCAAGCAAGGCGGGCTTATCCCAACCATTGCCCAGGACGCCGCAACTGGCGAAGTCCTGATGCTCGCCTATGTCAATGAAGAGGCTTATGCCAAAACCCTGGAAACAGGTGATGCACATTACTGGAGCCGCAGCCGCAAATGCCTTTGGCATAAGGGGGGCACTTCAGGCCACGTGCAAAAGATCAAGTCCATACGTCTGGACTGCGACGCTGATACGTTGATCTACCTGGTCGAACAAATCGGCGGAGCAGCCTGCCATACCGGCTACCGCAGTTGTTTTTATCGTGAATTGAAAGACGGCGAAGTCAATGAGTGCTCGCCCATAGTTTTCGACCCCAAGGAGGTTTATAAATAAATGGCCGACGGCAATTGTCTCAAACTCGGCATTCCCAAGGGTTCCCTGCAGGACGCAACCATCAGCCTCTTTGAGCGCTCCGGCTGGAAAATCCGCCAACACCACCGCAACTACTTCCCAGAGATCAATGATCCTGAAATGCAGTGCTCCATGTGCCGCGCTCAGGAGATGTCCATTTACGTACAGGACGGCACCCTGGACTGCGGACTCACCGGCAAGGACTGGATCCTTGAAAACCAGTCCGACATCGTGGTCGTTTCCGATCTGGTTTATTCCAAGGTAAGCAACCGCCCTGCCCGTTGGGTTCTGGCTGTTGCCGGAGACTCCCCCTTCAAGCGTCCTGAAGACCTGGCCGGCAAGAAGATCGCCACAGAGCTCAAGAATTTCACTGAAAGCTACTTTCGCAACGCCAACATCCCGGTAGAAGTCAGTTTTTCCTGGGGCGCCACAGAGGCAAAAGTCGTGGAAGGCCTGGCCGACGCCATTGTAGAGGTCACAGAGACCGGCACCACCATCAAGGCCCACGGCCTGCGCATCATTGCCGAACTGCTGCAGACCAATACACAGCTCATCGCCAACAAAAAGGCCTGGGAAAACCCTTGGAAGCGCCAGAAGATCGAAAACCTCAATCTTCTCCTGCATGGGGCGCTGCGCGCAGAAAAGCTCGTAGGCCTGAAGATGAACGTGCCAGAAGATAAGATCGACGCCATCATGGAAAAGCTTCCGAGCCTGACCTCCCCCACCGTGGCCAACCTTTACAATAAGGATTGGCTCTCCATTGAAATCGTGGTGGATGAAAATATTGTGCGCGACCTCATTCCCGAACTCCGCGCCGCAGGCGCTGAAGGCATCATCGAATACAACCTGAACAAGGTTGTATAAGCACCCTGCTTTTACGTAAATGAAGAGGCCCTTTCTGCACAGAAAGGGCCTTTTTTTGTGTCTTAGTCTTTTCTCCATTGCGCAAAAGCAGCAAGGGCATTTCCCACTCGGGAAATGCCCTTGCTGTGTACATCTTTCCCCAAACCAATATCTATAAATTTGGGTGCGAAGATTCCGGGAATGAGCCCCTGTGCCGGGGCTCTCCCGAAATCCCTTAATTGCGGATTAGTACCTGTAGTGATCAGGCTTGAAGGGGCCTTCCTGCGGCACACCGATGTATTCGGCCTGTTCCTTGGAAAGCTTGCTCAGATTGGCGCGGAAGCGCACCAGATGAAGGTTGGCGACTTCTTCGTCCAGTTTCTTGGGCAAAATATAAACCTTATTTTCGTGCTCGCGAGAGGCCAGTTCCATTTGCGCCAACACCTGGTTGGTGAAGCTTGCGCTCATGACAAAGCTGGGGTGTCCGGTGGCGCACCCCAGGTTGACCAACCGACCCTCGGCAAGAACGATGATGGACTTGCCGTCAGGCAGGGTCCACTTGTCCACCTGGGGCTTGATCTCGTCACGCTTGCAAGCCGGATTGTCGAGCAGGTAGTCCATTTCGATTTCGCTATCGAAGTGACCGATATTGCAGAGGATAGCCTCATCATGCATCATTTCCATGTGCTTGCCGTTGATGACATGGTAGTTGCCCGTGGCGGTAACAAAGATATCACCGATGGGGGCGGCTTCTTCCATGGTCACAACCTCGAAGCCTTCCATGCAAGCCTGCAGGGCGCAGATGGGGTCGACTTCTACAACCAGCACGCGGGAACCGAATCCACGCATGGACTGGGCGCACCCCTTACCAACATCGCCGTAACCGACGATGACAGCGACCTTGCCGGCCATCATCACGTCAGTGGCGCGCTTGATACCGTCAGCAAGGGACTCGCGGCAACCGTAAAGGTTGTCGAACTTGGACTTGGTCACTGAGTCGTTGACGTTGATCGCGGGGAAAAGCAGCTCGCCGCTCTTTTCCATGTGGTAAAGCCTGTGAACACCGGTGGTGGTTTCTTCGGAAACACCACGGATGTTCTTGGCAATCTTCTGCCAACGGGTATTGTCCTGCTTCACGCTGGCGGCCAGGCGATCCATGACAATCTGAAATTCCTTATTGTCGACCTTTTTGTCAGCCAGGGCAGGATCATTTTCCACCTTGACGCCCTGGTGAATAAGCAGCGTAGCGTCGCCGCCATCATCAACAATAAGATCAGGGCCGGAGCCATCAGGCCAGGTCAGGGCCATCTCGGTGCACCACCAGTAGTCTTCGAGAGTTTCGCCCTTCCAGGCAAAGACCTTTGAGGTGCCGGCTTTGGCGATTGCCGCGGCTGCGTGGTCCTGAGTGGAGAAAATGTTGCAGGACGCCCAGCGCAGGTCAGCGCCCAGGGCATGCAGAGTCTCGATCAGCATGGCCGTCTGAATGGTCATGTGCAGCGAGCCGGTAATTTTCAGGCCAGCCAAGGGCTTTTCATCGCCATATTTTTTGCGCAATTCCATAAGGCCGGGCATTTCGATTTCAGAGAGCTGCATCTCTTTGCGGCCCCAATCGGCCAGGGAAATGTCTGCGACCTTGTAATCCAGGGAAAGATCCAGCGGCTTAACGTCGCTCATGGGGTGATTCCTCCAGTGCTGCTTAAGGGTTTTCTGCACCGTGAAGTGCCGTGCGCTGTGCTTCCAGCAAAAGCACGGACAAATCGTTATTCACGGCGTATATGTCAGCGGGGGCAGTTTCAAATCCAGCCTGCTCCAGCCAGCGTTGCAATTCATCTTTACTGAATCCCAGCCAGCGATCCTGATGATGCTTGCGCATGGATTCGTTGGCGTGTTTGTCCAGCTCGGCGATAATCAGCTTGCCGCCATCGTTCAGTACGCGTGCGGCTTCCACAATTCCGGCAGCCGGGTCGTTCAAATGGTGAAGCGCCATACTAATGACAACACAATCAGCCTCTCCATCGCGCAGCGGCAGGTGCTCCAGATCACCGATGCGCAGGGAAACTTCACCTTTGATCTTGCCCAGAAGCTTTTTGGCCTGGTCGATCATCTTGGGCGAATTATCCACACCGATCAGGGTCTTGGCCTTGCCGGACATGGCCAGCAAGAGCTCTCCCCTGCCGCACCCAAGGTCCAGCAACGTGCCGCAACGCGGCAGCTTCTGCACCAGCTTGTCCTGCAAGTCGAATTCGCCAAAAACATCGTTCTTCATGCGCTCCCAGTCTCCGGCAACGGCATCGAAAAATCGCCGCGTCTCAAGACTGCGCTCTGCAAGAACGCTCCTGGCGACTTCCAGATCATGGGCAAGTTCCGCATCGTTCCCGGAAAGGGTCTCAGTCGCGTCCAAAAGCATGCGAGGGGCGCCCGTTTCAGCCGCCTTGTAAAAAACCCACAACCCATCGCGCCGGAATGTGAGCAACCCGCTATCACTCAGTATCTTCAAGTGACGTGAAATACGCGACTGCCCCATACCGAATACTTCCACGAGTTCGCGGACATTCAGTTCGACGTGCAGCAGCACGTGGCAGAGCCGGAGCCGGGTTTCATCGGCCAGGGCCTTGAGCATGGGCAGACAATTGTGCATGGCGTTCGTTCAAATAAGTTTATCAAGAAATCCTGATATAGTGATCTAGCAGCCGTTTCACGAGCTGTCAAGTAGGGTGATACAGCAGAATCAAACGTGTTACACGTCAAGACTTGCGGAGAAGACACACAAAGCCGTCAACGGGCGCCCCCTCTTCATGCCGTACGTGCACCGAATCAAGGGAAACAATCGAAAAATCAGCCTGTTCGGCCATTTCTTGTAGATGGCAGGCACTGTGACGATAGCGCCCTTTCTTACCCATGGAATAACCGGGATGCTCCTGGGCTTCTGTGGTGAAGGCAAACAGCCCCCCTGCTCTGAGGGACTCGCGGACAGCTGCGAAAACACTCGCCAGCTCACCGATGTAGACAAGCACGTCGCCAGCGGCAACCACATCAAACATGGCGGGATGTTCTGTCAGGTACTGTACGGCCTCGGCCTCGGCGACTTCGTCGTAGAAATTACTCTCTTTCGCCTTCCGCACCATGTTCGCTGACAGGTCACACCCGTAAAGGGTGCTGGCCCATCCACGCAATACAGGTGCACAGAGCCCCGTGCCGCACCCCAGGTCCAAAATCCGCAAACCGTTGTGTTCGGTGGCGTCAGCCCCTTGCAGATGCGGCCCAAGCACGCGGGCCAATTCCTGCGGCCCCTTGTATTGCAGCCCCTGGAGCAGGTGCGTGTCGTACGTGCTGGCGTATTGGTCAAAGAGTTTTTTGACATACGCTTGAGACATTGGCCCTGTGGGGGCGCTTTCTGCCCCTGTATCCTTTTCCGCCGCTGCCAAAGCGGCAAGAAAAGCACCGGCCCCCTGCTCATCCGTGGGGTCGAACTGCATGCTCGCCTTGAAATGCTCCCGCGCTTCGTCATAGCGCTCCAATCCTTTCAAAGCCATGGCGGCGCAGAAATGAGAGCGTGCGTCTTCTCGTTGCTCCAATGCGGCAAGGGCGGCGTCATAGGCGCTTGCATAGCGCCCCATCATGGTGCGCGACTGGCTCAGACAAAGGTGAACAGCGGGCTGGTCCAGGCCCATACGCAGCGCATCCAGGGCTTTTTCTTCCGATTCCTGCAACCTGCGGGCATGCAAAAGGGCCACGGCATAGTTGTAGTGCGGTGTCGGATTATCGGGAAAAGCACCTACTGCTTCCCTGGCTGCGGCCAGGGCGTCTTCCAGCCGGCCAGCCTGCAGAAGCAACGAAGGCAGGTTCGATATGGCCACCATATTGCCAGGATCCTGCTCCAGCACATCCTTGTTAAATTCGATGGCTGCGTCCACCCGCCCTGTATCGCGGTAAAGCGCAGCCAGATTTATTCGGTAGGCCAATGAGGAAGGGCACATTTCGGTTGCGGTTTGCAGCTCATTCTCTGCGTTTTCCAATTGCCCCAGATCCTTATAAGCCAGTGCCAGGTTATTGCGGCTCACATGGTCTGTAGGGCCCAGATCAACAGCTTTTTGCAGCATTTTTGCTGCTTCTTCCAGCCTGTTCTGCCTGCGGTACAAAAAGCCGAGGTTCGCATAAGCCCCGGCAAAATCGGGACGCAAACGCAATGCGGTTTGCAAATGCTTTTCCGCATCCGGCCCATGCATCTGCATCATGCGGACAAGCCCCATGGCCATGTGCCCTTCTGGGTAATCCGTGGATAGTTCGAGGCATTTCTCAATTGAGGTGGCGGCTTCATTAACAAGAGCCTTACGCAGCAGAGCCAGTGTCATGTTCTTCAAGGCTTCCGCCTGAAGATTACGGTCTTGCGATTCTTCAGCCAGAGCTATACACGCATCACACGCGGCGATGGCCTCGTCAGGAAGTTCCAGATTCACGCAGGCCAACGCCAGCCCGGCCAGGGCTTGCGCCTTGGTTGCAGGCGCCATGGCTGCCTTGCGAAAGGCAGCGGCAGCAGCATCATGCCTTGAAAGCTGGTGCAATACCCTGCCTTCCAGCAAGAAAGCGCGCGTGTCTTCTCCGGCATAGGCGTCCAGGAGCGCCTTCGCCTTTTCAAAGTCACCGGCATCATAATATTCCTGTGCTGCGCCAACTGTATCCTGCTCCATGTCGCCTTTCCTTCTTTTCCGAGATGTGCGAGAGGGGGGGAGGTCCTTATGCTAGGCCCTTTCCGGCATCTTTTTGTATGCAGTCGTCTTCCGGTATCAAACTATAAGCCAAAAAACCATACTTCACAGCGTATTCCACTGATTTCGCACGATGACAAAAAGATCTTGCCGGCAACAACATCACATTGACGCCATGGGCAGGCCGGTTTATTTTATTTGTTTAAGGAGTATGCAACATGCGCCACCTGGGCTATAATCTACGGGCCTTCTGCCGTGAAAAACTGCAGTCGGACAAGCCCTTTCGCATCGCCAGACTCTGGCGAGACTGGAGCACTGTTGTCGGCGAAGACGCGGCCGCCCTCGCCCGTCCACTCGGGCAGCGCAAACGCACGTTGCTTCTCGGGGTAGAAGACGCTGCGGCCCTGCAGGAAATGACATTTTATACTCCCATGATTCTGGAGGCGGTAAATGCGTTCCTGGGAGAAGTTTTCTTTGACAAAGTGCAATGCGACCTGCTAATGGGCAAAACCCCCCTTGATACAAAAACAGGGTTTACACCGCGCAGAGGCATTCCGCGCAGGCCAGACAACCTCGGGGGAGCGCTGGGGCGAATGGATCCTGATTCACCTGTTGGCCGCAGCTACCGTGCATATCTGGCCATGTTCGCCGGGCAGGGGCCCGAAGGCCCCTCCAAGGGGTGAACACGGCTTACTAAAAAATTCTAGGCAGTAGGAGAACAGCCATGGAAGAAATCAGCTTCGACGATTTGGGACTCAAAAAGCCCCTCGACAAAATGACCGCCAAGGAACTCCGCCAGTTGGTGATTGACAAACTGCCCATGATCACCGGTGCATCCGGCATGGACAAGGAAGAAATCATCAAGGCCATCAAGGAAGTTTTTGGCATGCAGGACGACGACGAGCAAAAGGTTTCCCCCTACAAGGCGCGCATTGGCGAGCTGAAGGGCGAAATCAAGCAGCTGCGTGAAACCAAAAGCGGCATCGAGTCCCGCAAGGAACGCGAGCACATGCGCCGCAAGATCAATAAGTTGAAAAAGCGTACGCGTCGCCTGGCAGCCTGGACCTAAAAAAATATAAATTTTTGGTTGACAGCCAGACCCAATACGCCTAAAGTCCTGGTTTCCGCCACTGGGGGATCGTCTAGCGGCAGGACGACGGGTTCTGGCCCCGTTAACCAAGGTTCGAATCCTTGTCCCCCAGCCATACTTAGAGTTTTTTATTAGTGCGTCCCCATCGTCTAGCTGGCCCAGGACACCGGCCTTTCACGCCGGCGACAGGGGTTCAAATCCCCTTGGGGACGCCAACAAAAGTTATAGCCCGGAGCTCACGCTTCGGGCTTTTTCTTTATCCCTAGGCTTCGCTTGCGTACGCGCAAAAAGCCATCGCCTAAAGGGCCGGCGACAGGGGGTCACAATCTCGCAGGAAAGCGCGATTGGAGCGGCTTGAGGCCGACCCGGAGTGCGAGGGCCAGGACGGCCCGAGTCAAATCCCCTTGGGGACGCCAAAGAATTTCGAGCTCTTGGGAGAAATCCTGAGAGCTTTCTTCGTTTGGCCCCCTTGCTAACAGATCTCCGGTGTGATATAGATCAAGCTATGAACAAAACGCCTGCCCACTTGCCAATCACTTTTCAGCTCTACCTCAGCGGCTTCAGGCCGCACATTTCTGTCTGGTTCGAAGGGAGCGACCTTTATTATAATGTTGAAGGAGAAACCTCGGTACAAAAAAAGATACGCCCCTCCAGTGAGCAATGGCTTACTTTTTGGGAGAAATGCCAAGAGCTTGATATCTGGTCCTGGTATCTTGAATACATTCTGAACAGATGGGAGGAAGGATACAAATGGGGCGTAGACATTGAGTATGGCGAACGTCGTATCCAGGCATGCGGTATAAGTTTATATCCAGCCAACATTGATCTGATGGCGCCCCCGGATCACGAGGCGTATTTGAAAATGCAGGTGGACACCTGGAGATCATTTACCCAAGCTGTCGAGGATTTGCTGGGAGGTCTCCCCTTTATGTGGGCGGATTGGCGTCCGTATGAATTCCCTTCTTACGAACAGACAATTCGCAACGAATTGGGCAACGACTTGAAGAACCTTCCTGTTAATCCTAGAGACGGGATTCTTGATGACATCGGAGTCTCCATTGTGGATTTGGCCAAGGCATGGTTCCAAATGCGCATTGAACTCCCCAATCTTTGTATTTTCGCAGATACCGACCATACTATGACACCGGGAGCGCTGATGGAGTTCAATCATGCTCTTGATGTGCTTTCCGCTGGGGCCGAAACGGTTTTTGTTGATTTTGACAATGAAAGCCTTGATACGGCGCGCATTATCATGAAGAGCGATGGCGATGGGATGACGAGGTTGACCATTATTGATCGGTGCGAAGAGGACGCCCCTCCCCGACTTGACATTAAAACTCCAACGGCAACGGTAGTTCGTCGTTTCCAAAACGCTGTTGCCAACTATGCGGCGACAACTGATGTTAGACTTGTCGATCTCTATCCGGTGTATGACGACGAACTCTAACGCTCTTAGCAAGTGAGCCCTGGAAACGACTTTTCTTCTCCCCTTGCCACGCCTCGTTTCCTGCGGCATGACTTGTTCATACTAGAGGTGAAGCCCTGTACACCGTTGAAAAGATAGCCATTGCATTGACGCCAGAGCTTTCCCCTTTTGTAAAGAAGTCCGTCGAGCAAGGGGTCTACGCTTCCACAAGCGAGGTTATCCGCGACGCTCTGCGCGACTGGAAGCAAAACGTGCTCTTCTGAAGCAGGAAATAGAAGAGCTGCGCCAAGTCTGGGATGCAGGCGTGAAAAGCAGACCGTGGCGTTGCAACTACATGAACAAGATTATCCGAGAAGCCGGGGCACATTTTGACGCCGGACAAACGGACAGCTGACGCGCGTGACGCGGCTCAGCGAGCCGAGTCGCAATGCCATGCATACAAAGGAGTTTCTGCATTGGACATCCCACGAATATTCACGATCTCCGAAAGCGCTCACCGCATCCATATCCCATTCACACCAGATAAATTCGACACGCTCGGCGCGGCGTTGCGCATGGAACCCGGGACACGTGTGCTCGACCTCGGCAGCGGTTCGGGCGAAATGCTATGCACCTGGGCACGCGATTACGAAATCAGCGGCACTGGTATCGATATGAGCCAGCTATTCACCGAACAAGCGAAACGCCGCGCCGACGAACTCGGGGTCGCCGACCGGATCGAGTTCATCCACGGCGACGCTGCCGGCTATCTCGCCGCCGAAAAGGTCGATGTGGCAGCCTGTGTCGGAGCGACTTGGATTGGCGGAGGAGTCGCCGGCACCATAGAGCTTCTGTCCAAGAGTCTTCGCACGGGAGGGATCATTCTTATCGGCGAGCCATACTGGCTGCAATTACCCCCGACAGAAGAAATCGCCCAGGGATGCCATTCAGATTCGATCTCAGACTTTCAGCTGCTTCCGGAGCTTCTCGTGTCTTTCAGCAACCTCGACTACGACGTTGTGGAAATGGTTCTGGCAGACCAAGATGGCTGGGACAGGTACGAGGCAGCCAAGTGGCTCACGATGCGCAGATGGCTCGAAGCAAATCCCGACGATGAATTCGCGAAAAATGTTCGAACCGAACTGACCTCGGCTCCAGAGCGCTACGCCATGTACACTCGCCAATACCTTGGCTGGGGCGTGTTCGCGCTCATGCCTCGATGAAGAGGCACAACTGACGCGCACGGTACGGTTCTCCCTGCTGCGAGAGACGGATAACGACCAGATCGAGATTTGGCAGTATATCGCCGAGGCCGACCAAGAGGCTGCGGATCAGGACACCCGAGTCAAATCCCCTTGAGGGCGCCAACTCTGGAGGGGCAGATTCGCCTGCAACATGTTTGGTGCGCCTGCCTCACCACCGTGCTGTTCACATCGCAATAATTGTCTCTCCCTTCTTCAAGCCCTCCCCTTACAAGCCGCGTAACAATCCAAAGGACCGATTTCACAGCAACAAGCAATTTATAAGTTGCTTTCTGCAAATCCATCTATTCACTACACACTGAACTGTTTCAGCTGGCAAACTATAGTAGTTTTCTTGTGTATTGTTTCAAACTTAATGGTGGACATCTAGCTCCTATTTAATTACTCACGCCTCACGCGTGTATATTTCGTGCACGAATGCTTTTTGTTCTTTTAATTTTTGTATTTATTTTAATGCTTAAAATGTGTGCATTAGCGAGAAAAGAAATGAAAAGAATTCTATGTACTTTGTTAATTACCTTAGTAATGCTTTCAACAGGAACTGCATTTGCCAAATGGTCTGCATGGAAGTCTTACGCATCAATCACTTATAACAATTCTCCACTTATAACACTTGGCTTCAAAACATACTTCTCTCGACAATTTTCGCCACAAGTAAAATGGCAAGTAACAAATAATTCCGCATCTCCTTTATATTGTGCAGGCATGGGTAATCGTCATTATGAATTGTCTGACGGGGGCCAAAGTAATCATGGCGCTGAAGGATGCAAGACCATCATGCCAGGCGAGACAAAAAGTTTCATATCCGATCAGGCTGGTGAGAGTGGATTGGAAGTGAAAAGGGTCTCCATGCAAACCTTTTCTTTCAAATGGGAAAAAGGTGGACCAAGCAACACTGTGAATCTTGCAACAGGGGCAATCACCACGCCTGGAGGGCACAGATCCCCAACGCAACCCATCAACACAGAAAACAAAACAAATGTGAATAAAAAAGAAAGAAAACAGGAAGCGAAGAAGTCAAAAGACCAATCTGCTTCAAAAAAAGGCCCAAAAAAAGAAGAACAAAAAGACCCATCACAATCCGGCGGCGCTAACAATAAAGAGAACGCAATCAGCGGCAACAGGGATACGCAGCAACATAAGGCCACACAAAATCAGCCCGCTTCTGGCGATGCCTCGATTGAAGGCATTTGGAATGTATTTATCGGCAAGGGCCCAGCCAGGCTTACCTTTTCCGCCAACGGTGAGGGCGCGTATTACGTGTATAAGGATGCGGATACCTATCTGGCCCGTTGGAGCGGCAGCGGAAACCACGTCGCAATGCGTGTTTACGGCACGCAAATGCACTATGCTAAGGACGATCCGGCCATTGTTTTGGAACTGACTATTCATGGAAACCAAATCTCTGGAACGCAGCGGTCTCTGATACAAGGGTTTCGTGGTTTTTCGGTTAAAGGTCAAAAGCAATAGCCGCCGTTTCCCTACGCAAATTTCGAACTGCACCAGCTCAATGAATCAGGGCCACCCCTAACAAAGGGTGGCCTTGATTCTATCTACCCCTCCCTTGCCGTCAGAGAAAACAGTACCAAAGTTACAGGATAACCTTGCATCCTTGATTACAACAGATTATTACCCCTTTTTAGTTTCGGGATTTGGCACGTAGCGTCTGATATCGTTATAGGAAGCGTTGCTCAAGAGGCAGAGCATCGCGCATTTTTGGTCTGTATAACCAAACTACGTATTCATAAAATCTATGTTTACGTCCAAAAAAACAAACGTTCTATATAATTTCAGCCTCTTGAAGTTACATCAGTTCTAAATACATGTAGCAAAAGACAAGGTATCTTTTTATACAGCAGCATGTGATTGAGGCTGCAATTAATTTTTATTTTTTTGCTGCGATGTATTCGTGCAGCATATAACAAATGCTGTTTTGCAAATACACTTGCTTGGGAAGCTGAATGGAAAAATACAGCACCTTCCTAAAATACGTAATCGATATCCTTTCGAACCAGCTCAAGCTCCAAATAAGCTCCGAACGATTGGCTGCTGTTCGGAGTCACATCCGTGACAATTCAATGCCTGAAGTCCGCTTCTACGTCATGGTGCTTGTCTCCACCCTCATTGCCAGTTTCGGTCTGGTTTCCGACAGCACCGCCGTAGTTATTGGCGCAATGCTTGTGGCGCCCTTAATGACACCGATCTTCGGCATTTCCATGGCCATGGTGCGCGGGGAATCCCATCTTCTGAAAGACGCCTTGCAGGCGGAGTTGCTGGGCGTGCTCATGGCCATCATCATGGGGATACTTGTTGGCCTCCTGATGAACGGCCTAGCACCGTCCTATGAAGCAACCAACGAGATGCTCAGCCGAACGTGCCCCAATCTTTTTGATTTGTGTGTGGCGGTTCTTGCCGGTTTTGCCGGCGCCTACGCCCTTCTGGATGAAAAAATCAGTCCGGCGCTTCCTGGTGTGGCCATTGCCACAGCCATTGTCCCGCCCCTTGCGAACTGCGGTCTCTGCGTCAGCTATGGCGCATACAATGACGCCCTGGGGTCATTCCTGCTCTTTTTTGCCAACTTTCTTTCCATCCTGCTGATTTGCCTCGCTGTTGTTCTATCGGGCCGGTATGGCCCATGACCTGAGCAAGTTGCATTATGTCCGCCGCTTCGGCCTTGCCGCAGCCTGTTTCTTATTCATTGCAGCGTTTCTGGGGTACTCACTGCTGCATCTTTTGCATGAAAACCAATTACGCAGCACGGTGCGTACGATCCTGACCAAGGAATTAGCCAATTTTACCACTTCCGGCCTGAGTCAATTGCTCGTCAATTCAGACCGGGGCACTCTGTACGTTCTTGCCCAGGTATACTCTTCGAACAGGTTCGACCCCAATCAGGTACGAACCATGGAACAGAACCTCTCCAAACAGCTTGAGAGGCCGACCCAATTGATCATTCGGGAAATCCGTTCGACCGATGTTTCCGCGAATGGATCAAACTCCATTTTCATCGCCAACAAGTTGGACGGTTTTTTCGTCAGCCACGAAAGCACCCCTGAAGTACAAGCCATCAGACAATCCACCCAGGCGATCCGCGAATTTCTCAGCAATCACCCTAGAGCCAACCTGATAGATGTGGACCTCCTGCATCAGAAATCCGGCCCCGTGATCGTCGCCATGGTCGCCGGCTACCAGCAGCTCTCCCCATCTGATGTCCAACTGCTGGAAAACAGAATACGACAAGCCACGCGTAATCCCGAAATCAGGCTTATGCTCCGCTACGTTCCAGTCACCATTTTAACTTCCTCTGGCCCTATTCGATATGGATGGAGCACCCTGCACGCTCTTACAGAGAAGGAAAAAAGCACAAAGGAACGCATCCAGGCCCAAATAGAATCTGCATTCAGCCAAAACGAAAATTACATGCTCAGCAATATCAACGCAGTATTCAAGGAAGATGCTTCAATTTTTCTGGTGGGAATAGAAGGCACGGGTGCATACACGCGTGGCGAGGTGCAGGCCTTGGAGCATCAACTGCAAAAACAATCCGACAAGCCCGTCACGCTCTATATCTGGCTTAATCATGGACCTGTGATGACAGCCGATGGCCTGCGCAGCTACAATTCACTGAGTGCAGCACAGATTCATGATTTCCAAAAGAAACGACAGGAGTGGCTCAACCAGATTCTGCAGATTTCCAACAATTGACGCCACACTTCTGCAGCCGGGCGGCAGGGCGGTTGTTTGCTTCCAGCTGCAACTGGCGCAAAAAAAAGGGCGCCCTCAGGACACCCTTTATATTTGCCGGCATGATGCGGAAGCAGTGCGTCACTCCCCACCAGGACTTTAGTGATTGATTAAACAGCTGTGAACAGACTCAGGACTTCTCGCGCCCCTCGATAACCAGGTTGGGCAATTCATCCGTGTCGTCGGCCTTAACCGGAAAACGCTCCACCACGATCTCGCCGCAACTCTTCACCGCCTGGCATAAGGACTCGCCGGGTTTGCCTTCACGTATGCCTTGGGAAAGCGCAGAAGCGACCGTTTTCCATATCTCGGGGTTCACCTTGTCATTGATTCCCTTGTCAGCCAGAATCCAGACCTTGCGCTCAAAGACCGACACAAAGATGATGATCCCGGTCATGTCCCGTGTGCGGTGCAGACCCAAGGTATGGAAATTGACCATGGCGGCCTCGTGGACCTCCTCTTCCATGGCCCTGGGCGATATGAACAGCCGTTTGAGCTGCGGGAAGACATTGGCGGCCATGAAGCCCAGGCCGTAGAGAACAAGGAAAGCCGTGGCAAAGGTCCACATGTCTGTGTGCCCCATGATGTAGCTGACCAGCAGGGCCAAGGGGATGCTGGCGGCCAAGCCGAACAGATGCGAGGCCGAGGGGTAATGGTAGCTCGCCGAGACGACCACCGGGACGATCTCGCCCGAGGTGGTTTTTTCCACCTCTTTGACACAGCGAATGAGCTCGTCCTGCTCTTGTTTTGTCAAAAAACCTTTGGCCAAATCTCTCATGATTGCATCCAGGGTTGAAGTCTACCAGCCGCCCGAAGCGCCGCCACCGCCGAATCCGCCGCCACCGCCGCCGAATCCACCGCCACCAAATCCACCACCGCCGAACCCACCGCCGCCACGGGGCCCGCCGCCCATGAACATGGCCAGCAGCAGCCAGCTCAGGCCGCTTCCGTGCCCGCGACGACCGGAGAACATCCTGCCGAAGAGGCTGAAGAAAATGATGAACAAGATGATCAAGGGGAAAAGGGACACGCCCCCGCGGGAGCCGCCTCGCCTTTGTTCTTGGGGGGGCGCTTTATACTCGCCACGCACGGCCTGAATCATGGCCATTGTTCCCTGCAAAAACCCTTCATCGAACTTGCCAGCCTTGAATTCAGGCGAGATGACGCTGTCGATGATAGATCCGGCCAGGATATCGGTGAGACGCCCCTCAAGACCGTAGCCCACCTCGATGCGGATTTTGCGATCCGCTTTGCTGACCAGCAGAATAGCGCCGTTGTCCGTATCTTTCTGGCCAATCTTCCAGGCTTCTGCCACCTTGATGGAGAAGTCCTCCAGGCTTTCGCCATCGAGGGAGGGAATGGTCAGGATGGCGATTTGGGTCGAGTCGGACTGCTCCAACGCCTTGAGTCGCTGGGTCAGAACCTGCTCTGTGGAGGGGGAGATCATGTCGGCGGTGTCGTTGACGTAGCCGGTAAGTTTTGGGACCTCCAGAGTCCAGGCCGGTTGGGGAGACAGGATGAGCCCACCCATGCAGAGCAGGACGGCCAGGATAAGGGCTTGAAGGAATCTCCGTGTAATCAGCATATCCCCTAGCCCCCGGATCCAAAGTCGACCTTAGGCAAAGTTTTTGCGGCTTCGTCGGCCTGGTAGAACTCCTTACGCTCCAGGTTCAGCAATATGCTGTTGGTCAGGGAGTTGGGGAAAGTGCGTATGGAGGTGTTGAACTTCTTGACCGCCTCGTTGTAGCGCTGCCGCGCCACATTGATGCGATTTTCAGTGCCTTCGAGCTGGTGTTGCAGTCCAAGGAAATTCTGATTGGCCTTGAGGTCAGGGTAGCGCTCGACCACAACCATGAGTCGGGACAGGGCCGAAGACAGCTCTCCCTGGGCGGCCTGGAATTTCGCAAGGGCTTCCTTGTCATTGAGCATTTCCGGGGAAATCTTTGTCTGCGTGGCCTTGGCCCGGGCTTCGACCACAGCTTCCAGTGTAGACTTCTCGTGGGCCGCGGCGGCCTTGACCGTCTGGACCAGGTTAGGCACCAGGTCTGCCCGGCGCTGCAGGGAGGCCTCCAGATTACCCCAGGCAGCAAAGACCTCTTCCTCGTTCTGCTGCATGGCGTTGTAACCACACCCTGTAAGGGCAGGCACCAGAAACGTGGCCAACAGGACGAACACGATGAAACGTCGGGTCATGATTGTCTCTCGGGTTAATGTTGCCGCCAAAATGGCTTAATTATTGTGGTTACGAGTCGTAACTCTGTCAAGGGGCGTGTTTGCGCATCGTCTGGCGCGCAAGTGAAAGCCCACCTTCCACCAGACACCTGTGTCCCTTGTGTGGCATTCTTCTATAGCCCTCCATGTTCCGCATGTTCCGGTTCAGATATAGCGGGCAGCTTCCTGAACACAAGTTTAAACAGTCAGGCAGCGTCACGTGGTATACTTAGCTGTTCCTTGCTGACCCAGGTCAGAATGCGATAACAGCGTCTGCCAAGGAGCGCATTGACTGTTAGATTCCAACTATTATTCTAGATTTTGTTTTTATTAACTTTTTCAACACATTAAAGCCAACAAGTAGCATCGTTAAAATAATCACTGGCGTTATTGTAAAAATAATACTCCAAAAAAATTCACCACCACCATGGAACACTCTCATGTAAACGCGCCATAAAAATTCAAACAACAAATAATGTAAAAAATAGATACCAAAACTATAATTTGCGATCATATCCAGCATCTTTATCTTCTTTTGCTTGATGGATTGAAGTATTGTTATTACTATCATCAAAATTGCCATTTTTGTTCATAAAAGACGCCCTCAATAGCCCTGACCTCTCCACCATAATACAAATATATAAAAATCATTATTGATGTTAACAGTGCAATAGAAACAAAAAATGTCTTAAATTTATCACTAATATGTAAAAAATATTCATAATGATTCGAGCACAACATACCAAAACAGTACATTGGGAAAAAATAAATATACTGTCCAATGCTAATTTCTATTCCCGTCCTTGTTCCTGCCAATGGGAGCAGCATGAGGACAGATACAAAACATATAAAATGTGCCTTCTTAATCTTTAGCAATATTGGGCTGACAAGGAAAACTCCAGATATGAATGGAATATACCAAAATGGAATTTGAGCCCTACCGTAAATTATTGTTGTAAGATATCCTGAGAAAGAGAGGTCAACGGAAAGGTTAAGATGAAACATGTCACTAGCCAATACCGCTTTAAGAATAAATACAAATGTACTGACAACAATATAAGGAGTAATCACATTAAAAATTTTTGATTTATAATACTTTGCTATAGAAAAGTTAAAAGACAAGTAATGAAAAAGAAAACCGGATATAAATATAAAATATATTGTACTATCATGAAAAAGGACTTCTGAGAGAACATTTAGAGTTTTGTATTCATTAGAAATGGAAGGTGGTATCTTCCATGTATGGGCAAAAAGAATATTTACAATTGCAAATGCACGAAAATAGTGCATGTCATAAAGAAATTTTCGTTTTTTGGAATAGCTGCACACCTCTTTGCCCCCCCTGCAATGTTCAGCTTTTATCTGCTTATGCACAGGTTTCAGTTAATATCCACCGTACTTCGGGCCAACAACCTAATCGATGCACCATAATATTTGTAAGCGTATTTACGTATATCTTTCCCATCGACCATAAAAATCCTCCTAGACAATATCTATCACTATTGCAACCATCTATCGAAAACGGAGACACTGCTGTCAGGTTATATCCCTTTAACAGCAGTTGAAAACAGGGTTCTACGAACAAACCTTTATTGTTGAAGTCGAAAAAACGGCAAAGATGTCGGCGAAATCATCGAAGTCAAGGCAGCTTTCTATTTCACTGTTTGCGCCCCTGGCCCATACCCAACGTTAATGGCGGGAAGATATCAAATTGTTTAAAATATAATTGCACTGCTGCAACACACAGAGATAGTTTCTTCTGCAAGGTGATGCATATAAGGAATTTCACCAAAGTTTTTCATTGTGTAGTCTTTAAATTTTAGTTCAATATAAAACATTTCCACATACACCTATAATTACATGTTATTTTTTCCCTGTAGAATTTTATAAAGTTTGCATTGTAGAAATAACAATAAGGATATGCTGTTTTTATATGCATTTTTTTGGTGATTATATACGACACAAGCGCCTTGACCTGGACGCCGCTTTCGGCGGCTATTCCCTGGAAGCAGTAGCAGCCCAGGCCAACATGACTCCTGCCGCCCTCTCCTTATTGGAAGAAGGGGGCGAAATTGCCCTTTCCGACGAAGAAATGCACGCTTTTGCGGGCGTTTTGAAAACGCCCCTGGAATTGTTGCTGGTGCTAGCCGGCAGGAGATCACCAGATGTAGTCCAGCGCATCGCTGAAAATCCTGCATCCTTTTTGGAGTGGTTGGCTGGCCCTCCAAAATCACCCGCCCCAGACAACTGGGACAACGGGGATGACGGCTCACCCCCCCCTGCCCCTGTGCTTCAGGATTGTGCCCCTGGTCTGCCTTTAGAACACGCAGACCCCTATCAAAAGCTGTTCACGGACAACCCGACCATGCAGTTGCTGATAGACCCAGACACGGGGGTAATTGTCGAAGCCAACAAGGCAGCGTGCTCATTTTACGGCTACAGCGCCGACGAAATGAAACGCATGCGCATTTTCGAAATCAACATCCTTACCGAAGAAGAGCTTGCCGCAGAAATCAGAAAGGCGCGCGCAGAGAAAATAAACCTGTTCCATTTCAGGCACAAACTAAGAAACGGAACCCTACGAGATGTGGATGTACGCAGCACTCCTGTTGGGCACCATGGAAAAATATACATGCACTCACTGCTCTTTGACGTAACCGAACGCAATAAAGCTGAGCAGGCCCTGAAAGAAAGCGAAGAGCGGCATCGCTTGCTTATAGAGAAAGCGCCCATCGGCATCTGCTCTGTTACAAAGGAAGGAGAGTATCTTTCGGTCAACTCCGCCCATGCCCGTTTATACGGCTATAATTCTCCAGAAGAGATGCTGCAGGCAGCGCGCTCCGTATCCCACTTCTTTGTTGATCCCAATGATCGCCAAAAATTATTGGCGCTAATAAACGCCCTTGGCTACGTGAATGACTTTGAATGTAAGATCAAACGTAAAGACGGTACGGAAATTTGGACATCGCGCACCGTACGTGCGGTATATGACAAGAATGGGGAGTTTGAACATTACGAGGCGTTTGTATCAGACACCCAGGCGCGCAAAGAAGCGGAGCTGGCATCTGAAGCTGCGCGCAGGCAGTTACTCGGTATTCTGGAGCAGATTGAAGCCGGGGTCTACGTTATGGAACTGGAGGAAATGCGCATTGTCTATGCCAATAATTACCTGCAGAAAGCGGTGGATAAAAGCCTCACGGGCAGCATCGCCAGGGACGTTTTGCTGGCCGACCCTGCGTCGTGGCCCTTTGCCCTGGATGAAATACGATTCAGCGAAATAGGGCATACAAAATCCCAAGAACTCCGCTTTACAAACGAACGCTGGTACCTTTGTACCGCAAAAATCCACCACTGGGTTACAGGGGGCAAGGTAATTCTTGTGGTTGCCGTGGACATTACCAGCGCCAAGGAAGCCGAAGAGCTGAAAGAGGACATCGAACGCATTGCACGTCATGACCTCAAAGCCCCCCTTAATGGCATCATAAATTTTCCAGGCATCCTGATTTCCAGCGGTTCTTTCTCTGAAACAGAAGTCGAAATGCTTTCTTTCATAGAAGAATCCGGCCGCAGGATGTTGAATCTCATCGACTCTTCCCTTTCCTTATACCAAATGGAGACGGGGACGTATAAAATTACCAGATCACCCCTGGATTTCGTCAGTACGTTGAAGCAGATCGAGGGCGAGTTGTCCTTTCTTTTAAAACAGAAGGGGGTCACGCTCGCCAAACAACTGCAGGAAAGGAGTTTCAGCAGCACCGAATTCATTTGTCTCCAGGGAGACACAACCCTCATCCCCTTCCTGCTCTCCAACCTCATTAAAAATGCTGTGGAGGCCTCCCCAAAGCATGAAACCGTTACGGTAACGGTTTTTCCAGATGAACCTTTCACCATCAAAATACACAACTGGGGCGAAGTGCCAGCCGCCATCCGCGACAATTTCTTTGGCAAATACGTTACGCATGGAAAGTACAAGGGCACAGGGTTGGGGACATATTCCGCCAAGCTGATCGTACAGGCGCATGAAGGCGAGATATTTTTTGACTCATCCGCTTCCCAAGGCACGACCATAACGGTGGTTCTTCCGCAAACCGTGGTCTCACAGGAGTACGCAGACAATGAACACCCTGTTTGTAGCACGCCAACCAATTTTTGACCGCGACAGAAATGTCTGGGGGTACGAACTCCTATATCGCTCCAATGCGGAGGGGGCGCCTGTAGCGGATGCAGACCAGGTAGAATCGCCCCTGAATATTGCCGCTTCCCTCATGAATTCCCCTGATTTTGACTTCAGGGAGGCCTACTGTCTTCTTGAAGCAACGGAGAGCTTTATCAAAGACGGCCATGCGCGCGCCCTGGCCCAGGAAAAGATAGTGCTGCAAGCCCCACTGGCAACACTCACAAACGATGCGATCCAGAAAGAACTGCTTGCCGTGAAGGACAGCGGAGCAACTCTTTGCCTTGATTTGGGAGCAAACAGTCAATTCCCTGCGCCTCTTCCCGACGGAATAGGTATTGTTGCAGTTCCTTTTACATCTATCGATCAGGTAACCACGGACTGGCTGCATAGTCTGCACCGGAACGGGGCCCAACTCCTGGTAACCACCATAGCGACACAGGAAGAAGCGAAAAAGGCCTGCGATTACGGCGCCGATCTTCTGCAAGGCGCTTTTTTCCAGTTACCGAAGACATATTCGGTAAAACCTTTTGCCGTTTCCACCGTCAACAGGCTAAAAATACTTCAATTACTTGAATCCGGAGAGCGCGATGTAAAAAAGCTGGCGCAAGCCATTTCAGCAGATGTGAGCATTACCCTGCGCCTGCTAAAATTCGTAAATTCCGCAGCCTTTTCTTTTATCCGCACCATAGATTCCGTCCACCAGGCCATTGCGCTTGTTGGCATGGAGCGTCTCAAAAACTGGCTGCATCTTATCATAGTGAGCGATATGGCGCCCTCTAACCAGACCCGCGAAATTGCCCATGCGTCCGCCGTACGTGCCAAATTTCTGGAACTGCTTGCGCTCTATTCCGGCAAGACGGAAATCGCGGATAAAATGTACCTTCTCGGGCTGTTTTCCCTGTTGGAGGCCATTCTGGAAAAACGTTACGAGGATATTTTCAAGGAACTGCAACTCGATGAAGACGTAATAAACGCATTAATGGGGCATCCAAGTGAGCTCCTTCCCTGGCTTGAGCTTACCCAACTAAAGGAAAAAGCAAACTGGCTGCAACTGGACGCACGCGCAATGGAGCTGGGCATAGGCCTTTCCACCATCAGTAAAAGTGAAATAGAAGCGCTGGACTGGGCGAATCGCTTCTTTACCATGGCTTGGTAGACAGAACACCCAGACGCTGCCCCTGAACATACACGATCTGTAAAGCCGCCATACACACCGCCCCCTGCGGCTGCCGAGCCAGCCGCAACCTGGAGGCGCAACCAATCATCATTTTACGTACAATTCTCATAGCAAACTGTTTTCGAAATAACTTTTCCCGCCATCGCCCCATCGGGCAATTGATCTCTTTTGGGCAATAGTGGTAAGAGGATAGCGCATCTTCTATAAATACAAGCAAAAATAAAGATACATCTGATGGATTTGGAAATACATCCAGAAGCGCGGCAACTGCTTTTCCAGATTGATGATCTCCGGCAGCAGACGAGTCAACTTCTGGAACAGGAAGCCTACCTGAAAAACCACCGGCAGCCCCTGCTTTTCGCAAAATATGAGCAGGAAATCGGCACGTTTGAATATGCGTTGCTTAAAATCCGAGTCGCGGTCAACGAATTCAAATTTCGAATTGAGCGCCTTACTGCAATTATGAACCACGGAAGAAGCATTTCACCGGAAGACCTGGCTAAGCTGGAGCAGGAAGTACATGCCATGAAAGAAAAATGGCATAAAGAGATTAAGGAAAAGGAACGCATGCTCAATGCCAGCGTATCTTTTCTCAACACGGTGTCATTTCTCAGCAAACAAGAGACAGAAACACTCAAAAGATTATACCGGAAGCTCTGCCGCTTGCTACACCCTGATCTCAACCAGTTTTCTGATGCGCACACCCTGTACTGGAGCAGCGTCCAGGATGCTTATGTCAAGGGCGACATCAATAAACTCGAAGCGCTTCTTGTTGCCGTGCACAACCATGAAGAACTGAACGACCTGGATGGGAGTGCTGGCATTGAAGCCTTGAAAAAAGAGCGCAACCGTCTAGAATCTGTCGTACTTGAGTACACACAACGCGTGAAGAGCATTGAGACTACCCCCCCACTCTGTCTGCAAAAAGAATTGTACGATCCGGAGTGGATCAAAACAAAACAAAGGGAGCTTACGGAGGTAACCGACGCGATGGCGGTGCGACGTGATGCACTGCGCAAAATGTACAATGAACTATGCAGCATGACCGGCAGCAGGGTGCAGTGATGGCCACCCTCCCTGACAAAGGCCATGGCATGACAAACCAGTTGATGCACCTCACCCTTGGCAAGGGCGAAATAGCCATGCCGTTCGGCCAGGAGATATTTCTGCTGCATGTGCACATCGCTGGCACCGGCTTCTACGACGCTCCTCGCACGGAGGGCAAGCTCAAATCAGGCCAGGAGCTTGTCCTCATACGGCAACCTGACAATCCTCATGACAAATTGGCGATTGAGGTATTCACCCCTGATGGAAAAAAGCTGGGGTATGTGCCGCGCAAGGACAACACCGTCATTGCGCGACTTTTGGACGCCGGAAAAATTATTACTGCGAAAATCACCCATTTGCATTGCGAAGCCGAAAGCGAATGGGTGGACATCACCGTCGACTTGGTTATGAAGGAAATTTGACTGCAGGCAATATAATCGTGACACCTTAAACACCGCTTGTAATCAGAAAAAAGCCCCCGCTTGTCGGCGGAGGCCATAACTTTTTCAGAAACCAAGGCTAAAAATAGCACACCTTGACTGCTGCATTTCAAGCTTTATGAGTTTTTCGTCCAGCCGGCTATTTTTTCAGGGTATTTCTCCATATATTTCTTTGCTGCGTCAGCGGGCTTCATACCATCCTTGATCCAATTCATTACCTCTGCCATATCATCGGGGGACCATTGGAAGTTGTCTAACACCTCATACACATGAGGCATATCTTTTTTGAGCCCCTTGCGCACCAAAGTCAGGATAGCACCGTCGGAGGCCTTACCATATACATTTTCAGGATCTTCCAAATATTTAAGGTCCCAACGCCCCCACATCCAATGGGGAGTCCAGCCAGTAACCACACACCACTTTTCCTGTCGGATGCAATCCTGCAGAGTAGCGGTCATCATGGCACCAGTGGAATCCATTAGTTCGAAGTTGTCCAGCCCATATGTATTCATGGCATTTTCAGTTTGCTGCATAACGCCCGCACCGGGATCAATGCCAATGATATCATCATCGAACTTCTCTGCCATGTCGTTAAGTTTAGCAATGCTGTCCACCTTCACATAGGCAGGAACCACGAGACCGCTTTGCACGCCTACCATGTTCGGCCCAAGATTCTCCAAACGACTGGCCACAGCCTTGAGGTTATCGCGCTGGATGGGTTGCCAGGAAGCAAGGGTTCCATCCACGTCGCCTGAAGCCACTGCCATGTACATGGGGCCCACAGAAACTGGAGTTAGTTCCACTTCATAGCCTTCCTGCTCTAAAATAGCCTTAATAAGATTGTGTGACGCCACTTCCGACGACCACTCCACATAGGCTAATTCAACTTTCGCCTTGTTTTCTGCATGTAAGGTTGGGGCTAAGCACATGCCTCCCAAGACAAAAGCCAAACCGCAAATACTAAGAAAATGAACAATCTTCATTTTTCCTCCATTTTAACTACTTGTTTTAATTACTCCACACGTGATCGACAACTTCAAATTGCGTGGACATGCTCAGTCTGCTAATTCTTCTCCCCTACTTTTGGACAGATCATAGACGACCAAGCTTTGTGACCGCTCCAAAATGCGAAGACTACGCATCTTGCTTTTTTATGAACAACAAAGAATCATCATGATTATGAGAACGATCGGCACTGCATGAAACAGAATCTCGACATCCACCTTCTCCGCAGCTTTCTGGAGGTTGCTTCCAATGCCAGCTTCACAGCTGCCAGCAAAAATCTTTGCCTCACCCAATCAGCAGTCAGCGCACAGATTAGACGCCTGGAGAAGCAGCTTGGAGTCAAGTTGCTCTGTCGGGACAACAGAAACGTCCGTCTAACTGAGGCAGGTGAATTATTGCTCAACCACGCAAAGAGAATTTTAGCCATAAACGACGAAGCATTCTGTGACCTGGACGTGGTGGGCCGGGTTCAGGGCACGGTCCGCCTGGGCATCCCGTCAGATTATGCGGCACACCTTCTCCCTGTGGTCCTGGAGCGATATGGAAGCCAATACCCTGATGTACAATTGGAGCTTTTTTGTGAACTATCTGTAGATTTACTTGGATTATTACATAAGGGTCGCATCGACTTGGCACTGCTTACACGCCAACGCAATTCGCAGGGGGGCGAACTAATCCGTAGCGAACAGCTTGTCTGGGCAGGTGCGAAGAACAAAGAAGCGCATTTGCTACACCCATTACCTTTGGCTCTTTTCCCCCCGGGTTTTTGTATTTTCCGTGAGAATGCTCTTGCTGCGCTTCACAAGGCGGAGCGCCCTTATCGACTGGTATGCACCAGCCGCAGCCTCTCAGGAATCCGTGCAGCTGTTTCTGCCGGCCTGGCGGTGACTGTAGTAGCAGAGCATACCCTTTCATCAGAAATGCAAGTATTTGGAACTGCTGAGGGGTTGCCGCCCTTGCCAAAAATTGAAATCGCCCTACATACGGCATCTGCTGTTATGTCACCTGCTGCATCCACATTAGCCCGGTTTTTTCAAGAGACACTGGGAAGAAACGTAAACGACTGCTCGACTTCTCAAAGCCTTTTTGCAGAAGGCAATGCCACGCCCGGTGCATACACTAATTATAACAACCAATGATCCACCTTGGTTATCCATAACACCGGTTGATGCCACAAAAAAGCCCGGAGCATGCGCTCCGGGCTCAACAGAACCAAGATACAGGGTGTAAAGACTATGCCCTGTGCAACATCCTTTTCCTGATGCTGAGGGCGAGCAGCCCTGACCCCAGCAAAATCCAGGTACCAGGCACTGGGACTGCCGCCACAGTGGGGGTCAATTGCAGACTTGCAATCAGTCTGTTGGCGTTGACCAGGTCCACCCCTGAAGAGAACAGGGTAAGCATCAACGCCGACCCAAACTGGTAGTTACCGGGCGCCAGAATCCCTGTGGAGGAGCCCGTTTCAGAATGCGCAGCATCGGAAACCGCGCTGTAAAGGTCTTCCAAGGTATTCATATCCCTCAGATAAGATCTGCCGCTCCCATCTGAATAGTTCGTGAAAGTACCAGAGAAGTCGTACTGGTAGTAGCTTGTCGTGGAGAAGTTAATCTGGAAATCGTTGTTCGACGTGGCCCAAGTATTTCCATAAGGCCTGATGACACTTCCCAGCATTTCGATGGAGAATTCCCCTGTCGTATCATTTTCTATCCAGCCAAGAGAATCCGCATTGACAGAAAAAGATATGCTCGCCGAACTTGTCGCTACACCATCGTTGCCGCTGGCCGCGGACCTGATGGCTCTATCGTAGTAGGAAAACAACCCCGCCGGAACACCTGCAGTATCGTTATCAAAGCCTGGGGGCGCTCCAACATATGTTTGCATGCCGCCCCCGCTGGCACCTGTAAGATAAATGCTCGCATGTGCGTTTGAACCACATGCCACGGTCATCAACACAAAAGCTGTAAACAGTGTGAACAATTTTCCAAGGTCCTTGGGCATAGAAGCTGTTTTGCGCACCAGATTTCTCCTGTGGAGTTAGTGGCTAAACGTCCGCAAACAGGCACTATTTGTGAATACTGCAACACTTGCACCCGTTACAAGCCTCACCCTTTTTTTATGCCGGGGCACCTCCTAAAGGTATAGTTATCATTGCCAAGATGGTTTGATTAGCCTATATTTGTAAGTTATACCTTAAAGCTTTTATACCAGGAGTCAAATTAAAGTACGTTAATTATAAATAGGCTTGTTAATATTTATTAGCAAGTTTCACTTTTTTTCACATTGCGGTTGAGACAGTAACTACCTATTGCTATACAGACCAGAGCAACTATTGTACTACTAAAACAGATCATACTACCAAGCCTTTTCGGGTTCATACGTAAAGCAGTAAACGTATGCCGCTACCATACAATAACCTTTTGTGAACTCTCTTTACCAGAATGAAATAATTAATTTTATACAAATCTCACAAATTACAAGGTAAACCTGTCAGATACCCCCATGTTTTAAATGACCGTGTTAATGAGCGTCGTCATAAAGGACAGAAAAAAATGACGGAGAATAGGGATATACCTTATATCGCCATTGCATTGCCAACATACAAAAGACATGAATTACTTATCCGTGCCATAAATAGCATAAAAGAGCAGACCTATACGGATTGGAAATGCTGCATAGCGGATGATGACACAGCGACAGGTAAGGAATGGAACGAACTCGTTCTGCTCTGCCAGGAGGATGCACGGTTCATTATTGCGAAGAACACAGGCCCGCATGGGCAGGTTGGCAATACAAACGCAGCCCTGACCATGGCGCGTGACACAGGCGCCCCCTGGATTAAATTGCTCCACGATGATGATGAACTTGGTGCTGACTGCCTGGAGATTTTTGCCAAAGCAACAAGATTAGTTTCCGACATTGCAACCATTTCTTGTGGCGAGGAACTATATGTTCACAACCGCCTCACCAAGCAATCAGTAAAAAATGGAAACAATACTGCTTTTTTCATTGAACAGAAATATGTTCATCTTGGAATGTATTTACAGGACGATGTGGGGGGCGGAACACCCTCGCAAATGATGCTACCCAGCAGTCTGTTGAGCAAGGGTGTCTGGTTCAAAGAGTACGATGGCATCCAATTCGGCGTGGATTCCATGTTTTTTTGTGATGCATGCAGACATGGAGGATCACTTGTGATCAACCGCCCCCTCGTTATACGGCACCAAGGGCACGAGACAATCACCAGCATAGTACCGGAAGAAGCCCTGGACAAAGAATATTACCGCATGCGAGAGCATCAATTGCAATTTATTGATCCCTCGCTCAACCCACCGTCCCTGGAGACCATCAGCGCCTTTTTAAAGATTATACGCGCTCTAAACCGCTTCACCAGAAGGCGCTTCACCGAAGGGTTGAAACTTACGGCAGCAGCAGGGGCAAACGGCAAAGCATGGTCCCTGGCCATCCGCTGGGGAGCCCGCAGGCTCTTTCCTGGAAAATTCCACAACGTTCCACGCCAGCACATGAAATTCTGATACAGCCACAGCACCTGGCGGGTGAAAGCAGAGAGATGCGTCGTACGTTTTCAGACCGGACAAAAGGCGCCACCCCGAGAGATCATTACACCGTTAACGCCGCCATCACACATGGGGCAGTTCTACGGTAAAGGTGCTGCCTTCGCCCTCGGCGGAGGTAACGCCTATGCGCCCTCCGTAGTGTTCCACTATGTTCTTACAGATGGCCAGCCCCAGGCCTGTGCCCTTTGGCTTATCCTTATCTTGTTGTTCAACCTGAAAAAAACGCTGAAAAACATTTTCCAGGTTTTCCTTTTTTATGCCTATGCCATCATCCTTGACGGAAATGCGTAGTACCCCTTGTTCACCCCTTTCGACCCGAATATCGATTGAACCTTGAGGCGCGAACTTCATGGCATTGCCCACAAGATTTATTATCACCTGTTGGAATCTGTCACGGTCAATCATGACGTTCGGTAAATCGTCCTCAATATGGAGCTCCAGGGAGCAGTCAGAGGCATCACTCACCCCCATGACCTTAATGGCATTTTGCACCGTTTCACCAAGGTCAAGACGTTCGTCACGCCACTCCATGCGCCCTGATTCAATTTTGTTCAGATCCAGAAGGTCATCTATCAACCGGGTCAGTCGATCGCCTTCCTGTTCGATGATACTCAAATTCTCGAGAATCCTGCGCGCCTTTGGATTGTCGACCAACGCAACTAACGCAGCCTCTTCGCCATTTCTTATATCTTCCTGTGAAAGTTCAAGAAATTCCTTGCAGAAATCCTTGCGTACGATCTTTACAAATCCCCGCACAGAAGTAAGGGGGGTGCGTAGTTCGTGGGAGGCAGAAGAAAGAAACGCATTGCGAAGCCTGTCCATTTCCATCAGTTTTTCATTGGCCTGGCGCAATTCCATGGTGCGCAGGGACACCTGGCGTTCAAATTCGTCTCGCGAGCGGAGCAAATCCCTTTCCGCCAGCTTCTTTTTCGTGATGTCGTGAAAAACAGCGACGAGATGGTCATCACCAGAATTATCATCCGTTACCTTGAAGATGGAAAGCGTGTCCGCATAGGATTCGCCATTCTTGCGGGTGTTCCAAACGTCGCCTGACCAATGCCCTTTTGTTTCAAGGGCGGCCGCAATTGTATCGTGCAACTGATCATCAGCCAGGCTCGATTTCACATCGCGCAATTTCTTACCGATCACTTCATCAGCTGCATAGCCGGTCACTTTCTCAAAGCTGGCATTGACACTCACTATTTCACCCGCAGCATTGATGATGGCTATGCCTTCTATGGAGACTTCAAAAACCTTTGCGGTCAATTGCAGGTCTTTTTCAGCCTGAGCGCGTTGCTCCATCTCCCTTAAAAGCGTCTTGTTTACCGCCTTTAAGCGTTTCTTCTGGTTTTCCACCTCTGCAAGCAAATCATTGAACGCTGTTACAACAGCACCAAGCTCATCGTTTCTTTTCAACGGTATGGGATCATACTTGTTTTTCCCAATATTGCCGGCAAGAGATTCCTTAAGGCGCATTAAGGGCACAGCCACAATAAGATGCAGCGATAGCCAGATGGTCAATCCCAGCACCAAAATCACTGCTAGTATGCTTACAACGTTTTCCAACCGTCTTTGACGCAGCATGGATTCTACACGCCCATCATGATAAACAACTCTTAATTTACCTATGGTGTAAAGATCATCACCTGCCTTGTGAACGAGAGGTTTTACGCTTTCTATAGATGTATCGTATGGCCCTGTTTTTTCATTTTCAACATGTGCAATCATTTCACCGTCTGCATCGTACAATTCTGCACGCAGCAGATCATCATTGTGCATATAGCTATGCACCAGCTTCTCTACAACATTATTTTCAAAATTCCAGACAGGGCCTGACAACTCAACCGCCTTGCTGGTCGTAAAATTTTCCAAACGTAGATTAAGGTCTTCTACAGCCTGCCGCTCCATTTGGTTGAAAAAGATAAATACAAGCAATAATGCCGTGCAAAGGCAAGCCAGAATGACAGGAAGAAGTATCTTGATGAAGATATTCAAGGGGACTTTTTTATGATATACTATGGACACAGTATTGTTTTGACAGGTACTTTTAGTGCAGTAAAACGCGAACTACTGCAACGAGTTTATTTTCAACTCTAGATTCTCTACACGCTGCAGCTTCTTTTCCTCACTCAATGCCGGGTCATTCCTTGTCTCAAGCAACTCTTTGTAAAGCTTCAATATCCGCACGGGTACAAGCTGCGAGTCATCAGAGCGCCGGAACCCCGACCAGTTGAGTCCCTCAAGCACTTTTTGCTCCTTAGCAACGCGCGCAGCAGTCGCCCCTTCTTTTTGCCCATAACTTGCGAAGAAGGCAGCTGTTTTCTCTTTTATTGCGTCGGGGAGCGACTGCATCCAGACAATCGGATCCGAGGGAATCAAGGGCGATGTCCAAATGACCTTTATGGCCTCATATTCTTCAGGAAAACGTTTTGCAAAGCGTTGCAGGTCAGAACTATTGCTTGTGGCGACATCAACCTTCTTTACAAACACCGCATGAAAATTGTCCTCGTGCCCTGCCTGGGTCATCCGCTTGAAGGCAGTGGTGGGGTCAATCTCGCGTTTGGCAAAGATATAATAGCCAGGGACAAGCGAACCGGAAGTGGAATTGGGGTCCCCCATGCCGAATGTCAGGTCTTCGGCCTTGCTGAGCACTGCATCAAGATTCTTGAGTCCCGAATCTTTTCGCGCAATGAGGTGGGAGTAATAGCCATTTTGCCCATCTTTGTTGATGATCTGGACGCCTACCTCTGCGTTCGCCCTGTCTACGGCTTCAATGGCCCCCTTATTACCCAACCAAGCCATGTGGGCATTTCCCTGCCGCAGCGCCCAGATAACCCCGGCGTAATCATCGTAAACCATCCCAGTAACTGGCCTTTGCAGAGCCTCGGAAAGATCATCAAGCAAAGGGCGCCACATGGCCAGTACGGCGTCCTCAGAACTTCCAGAGGGAAGGCCGAAAACCAATGCATCTTCACTTGCTGCCCAAGATGGCTGTAAGGCAAATGTAGCTGTAATCACACAAAACAGAAGCAGGGTCTTCATCAGTTGCACTTCCCAATGCTAAAGATGCGTCCAAATGGTTCATCCTGGCTCACTATATATCCCGCCTAAGAAACATAACTTTGTGTCATTTGTATTGCAGATGTAACAATCTAGGAATACGAGGCTTTCCTAGTCCCTTCTGCGCAATGAAAAACGGCCCAGGGTTGCATCCTGAGCCGTTCTGTTCGCAACACATCAGAATAATAACTACACCAAAAATACGCATCATTCTGGTGGCAATGCATCACCCTTGGTAGTAGGAAAAGCGCCCCTCTTTTTGGTCGAAGGTCACAGAAGCAAGGGTATAAGTGTCTTCCAGCCCCAAGATGCGCACTGACGACCAGTTCTGCCAATAAAAAAGGCCGGGTTTTGAGGAACCCGGCCCAATGAGAGCAAAGAGACGCCTGTCCTAACTTTTCACTTTGCGGCGAACAGCAATCAGTCCGAATAAACCAGACCCCAACAACCACACACCGGCAGGAACAGGGGTGGCTGCGACATCAGTACCGTAGACACTCAGGGTCGCGTCATAAAGCTTAAAGGAGTTGCCGCCCCAAGCTTCATCAGCAAACCAGAGATAGAATTGACCACTGGACACCATGTCGCCAAAGGTATCAACATCATTATAGAATCTGAAAGTCTGTTCATAAACATTGGAACCTACCCTGGCCATATCGAGCAAGGTGTTACTGTCGCCCGGCCTTACCTGCCAGTCCTCTGGGACGGGTATGAACCCCAGGAAGTAGTTATAATCATCGGTATCAGAAAAATTGAGCGTGAGCTCAAAGTACTCAATCGAAGGGCTGGTCACGCCCGCACTGAAGTTGAAAAGATCATAAAAACGGCCGGATGAGCTGTCACTGACCTGCACGTAATCTGAATACAACGCATCAGTACCACCTGGGTCGGTTTTACCTGCGCCAAGCCCGTAGTCATGATAAACAGTAGTAAGCAGATCAGCATGGGCGGCCCCTACTCCCAACGGACCCGAGACGAACCCAAAGGCGAGCAACAGAGTAAAAATAATTGTAAGGATATAATTTTTCATATGACGCCTCTCTGCATAAATGTCCAAAGTTATTCTCAATGATGAACATCCTGGTATCTGTATCAGTACCCAGCTTCCTAGCAATCTACATGCCACATTGCGAACACTATAATTTCAGATAGTTAGAATTGAAGCTCATTTTTTTGACCTACCATTCTCCGATAAAACCAGAGATACAATACTCATGTCTGAAAAAAACAGACATCTTTTTCTTGAAAGATTTAACAATATAAAACTATCAGCTACAACACATTTGATCCAAAAATAGAAAAGCTGGCCAGCTAGCAACAATACCAACAGGCATATTGCATAGTCGATACTATCATTCTGCATATCATCAATATTCAAGTCATTTGAGGGAACACTTCCTTCTATTTGACGCCCTGCTAACGAAGTATAGTAAATGTCCACATCTATTGCACATCTATCCAGCATGCTTCCTAGATAGTTTTTACACCACCAAAGAATTCATAATCGCTTTTACAATGCATTCTTTCAACCAATTACTTTACCCTTCAACTATAATACAACTTTACAGTTCACACATATTTACCACCACGAAAAGTATTCCAGCATGCAAGCACTTCAGCCAATGCACACGCGTTGTTCCTGTACACTATGGGCAAAAACCCCTTACTGGGGCGCGGATTGAATCCACCACCGCAAAGGCCGGTCACTTCTGCCTAACGTGCCCCCGCAGCCCGCAGCCCGCAGCCCGCAGCACACTGCTTGCATTTTCAAGGTGTAGGCAGAAGGAAAGATAAGGGCGCTACTCCCCTGCGCCACCAACCGCAGACAGTGAGGCCGTGGGGTTTAGCCAGGCGAAGTATCCTTTGGAGTCGTCGCCTTCCCCTCCCAACACGGTTACAGTAGCGGTCCTTCCCACTATCAACTGCACCTTGTCTGGGTTATCGTCGATGGCGATACGAACCGGAATGCGCTGGGCCAGGCGAACCCAAGAAAACGTGGGTTCCACAGACGCCAGCAGTCCTGAACCGCTACTGTCCTGATCCTGAATGCCCCCTGCAATACTGACCACATGACCGAACATCGGCTTGTTTTCGCCCATCACGTCTATCCTGACCCGGTCCTTGCCATGGATGCGCCGTAGCTTGGTTTCCTCGAAGTACCCCGCGACATAATATGATGTTACATCCACCAGCGCAGCCACGGGTTCCCCTGCATGCGCATAGTTACCCGGTCGCAGGGAAAAGTTCGTCAGTACGCCGTCCACCGGCGCCCTGACCTGGGCCCGCTCCAGATCAAGCGAGGCCAGTTTGAGCCTTGCCAGTGCGGTCTCGTAAGCCGAAGCGGCCTGTTGCAACTCGGTCTTGGCCTCCTGCTGCCGCTGGGGGCTGACCACCTTACTCGACGCAAGGGAGGTGTAGCGGGCGTAGTCTTTTTGGGTCAGCGCCAGCGTCGCCTGGGTACGGGCCACCTCGGCTGCGGCCTGTTCGCGGGCCAGCGAGTACCGTTTGGTATCGACATGGAACAGGATGTCGCCCCTATGTGCGCGCTGGTTGTCCTCGACCAAAACCTCTGTGACCAGCCCTGAAACATCCGGGGTAATCTGGACGATATCTGCACAGATGCGCCCGTCCCGCGTCCAGGGAGCATCCATGTAAAACCGCCACAAATGCAGCCCGAACCACCCCGCGCACACCAGCATGGACAGGGTGAACAGAATCCGGCCGCTGTTTTTCATAATACCTTTCATTGCAAGTACCTGCTATAGACCATGACGTTCACCCCCAGCAGGGTGACGTACAGGGCGAGATTGAAGAGTGGCCGGTGCCAAACCAGCCTGTAAACACCGACCCTGGCCAGCAATTTGACCAGGCAAAGATTCATGGCCAGGGCAATGCAGGCCAAAATCGCCAGCTCCGGCACAAATACACCATATATGTTGACCACCTGCATTTCACACCTCCTGCAGTGGTTTCAGGAGCATTCCTTGCTCCGGCAGCGCAGAATGCACGGGGGCGATACACACCTGAATGGACAGCAGCAACGCCAGCATCCGCCGATGGTTCGCCCTTCCGTCATCCTGAAAAATATGCGTCCAGCACTGTTGCAGACTTGTCAGTACTGCCCCCCTGTCCTCCAGTGGCTGTCCCTTTCGATAAAACCCGGCCATTTCATGACACAGGGCAGTCACGGAATTGCGAACACCGGTCGATGCGTCGGAAGCCAACTCCTGCAAGCGGTCCAGGTTCTTGCCAAGCCGGAGATCGCGAAGCAAATCGTACTGCCGTACCCGGGAATCGGCGGCTATGGCCACCTGTCGGGATGCCCAGAGCGAAACCAGATCGAGCAGCCGCTGCAGCTTCCGGTCATGATTCGGGCTGGAAGAGCCCGCCACATTCGCAACGATACGCCACCCAGCCCGGAGCAGATAAAAGGAGCGTGTTTCTGCACCTGCTGTTTTGACCAGGGTGATGATTACAAGGCAACAGAAAACCCCCAGCACCAGGCCCACATCCGTCATTACCATCCTGCTGAAATCCAGGCTGATCCTGTCATGCAGGTTGACCATGAGGGGCAGGAAGATACAGAACAGCATGCTCGTGATACGCTGACCTGGCGTTTTTCGCATGGCGCCAACGGGAAGCATCACCAGGCCCAGAACGGCAACCAGGGAGGCAAAATCTGAGATGGAGGTGAGGACCGTGAAATTGAGGGCCAACGACACCACTGCTGTCAACACCAGCGCAGTCACTGTTTTACGCAACAAAAACGCAGGATTGTCCATCCCGATCCAGCGACAGCAGAATACGCCTGAAATCTGCGTGATAAGCATGCCCGCGCTCCAGCCTGAACCGATCCAAAACGCCATGGGCGCTGCAATGGCCAGCGCAGTAGCGCAGGCCGCGAGCACTGCCTGCCCATGATCACGGAACACCCGAATGCGGGGCGCCTGCGAAAGGAATTGTTCTGAACGAGGGGAAACCATACCCCGGCAGAGGTCGTCATGAAGGACCGAACACTCGTGCCACACCTTGATGAACAACCCCACCCGCTGCGCCAGGCTGGAAACCAGCAGCCCGGAGCCAACCTCGGCCAGGGCGCTCTCCTCCAGGTGCTGCGCCTTTGCAGACAGACTGCTCGTTTCTGCCGCATCAACACACCGCCCCTCGCGCACCCACGCCTCCACGTCCGCCAGCAACGCAGCCAACTCGGGATGTTGCGCATCCGGGTGAAACCCGATCTGCATAACATGATCCTCGATTGCCGAAAGAACGGGGGGCAACAGGCGCATCCGATCCTGAATCCCGGACAAAAGCTTGACCAGCGCCTGATGGTGGGAGGCATCGTAGGCCACATGCGCCACTAATTCTCGCATGGATACAATGCCCCCTGTCAGGGTCTGCCATTCCCGTCTGGTCTTTTCCACGTCCATTTGATCGCCCTTGAATACGTCGAGGGCGAGGGCCTTGCAGTTTTCCCTCCAGGCGGTGATCTGCTTTGTCACCACCGGGCCCACATGGCTCGGAAAAATGATTTGATTGACCAGGATTGCACAGATGATCGCAAGGCCAATCTCTTCCACCCGTGAAACGGCCATGGGAAAGACATCCCCCGGCGTTTCGACGATCGGCAACCCGGCCAGCAGGACAGTATAGCCTGCAAGCTGAAACAAATAGCCACGCGGCGTCCTGTCCAACTGGGAGACATAGGCGCACAACGAGACCCAAACAATAATGGCGGCGGAAAGCAGCTCGGGTGAATTGACCAGCAACGGCACCATAACCACGGTCATGATCCCGCCAATGACGGTGCCAACCAGACGGTAAGCGCCCTTGGACGCGCTGGTGCCTGACAGCGGCGTGGTCACTATGTAGACCGTGCTGATGGCCCAGTATGGGTGTTCGAGGTCGAAATACAGGGCAAGGCCAAAAGCCAGCATCGCCGCAAGAAACGCCTTCGCGGAATGAAGTTCGTTGGAAGAAGACATGTCGGGAGCTTATTTCTGGGGGTCAAGCTTCCCTGAAATGGCGATGTCGACCTTGGCGAGCAACCGCTCGGTGGCCTCGATATCTTCCAGACTCACGTCCTGCAAGATTTCTTCACGCAGAGTTTTGCGGATATCCACGATCCGGGCGGCCAGATCGCGCCCAGCCTCGGAAAGAAAAATCAGCTTGGCCCGCCTGTCTGTGCTGTCTTCCTTGCGGTAGACCAGCCCGTCCTTTTCAAGAGCGTCCAGCACCCGCACCACGGCTGTGTTCTCCACACCCAGCCGCTTGGCCAGTTCGTGCTGCCGGATGCCATCGCCGTCCTGCAGCAATGTGGAAAGGGGCAGTACCGGGATATTGCTCAACCCCTGCTCCGTCATCATCTGCCGAAACAGCCGCTTCCACGACTGCCCGACAGCTATTATTCCAAGTCCAATTTGCGAATTACGTTTTGTGTCAAATTCATTCATTGTCATTTAATGACATATCATCTAATTTTGGTCAACTAATCAATAATTCACTATTTCTCAATGTATTAGTAAGTTCAAATTGAAATCAAAACAAATAAAACTGTAGTTGACAAGCATCGCAAGTGGATGGACCTCAAAGATGACAGTTAACACTTTTTCATTATCAACACGACAATAGGCTGAAATCTCGAACTTTGTATAATGATAAGTAGCTAGCGCGTTTTTCCACACGTGCCCTTTAGTGACTCTAAATCATCGCCGATCTCAGCCCAACAGACTGAAAGTTAGCCACTTTTCTGGTTGTAAACATCTTCTATCTTTAGACAATGCTGCGATTCAAAACCCACTAAAGACAATTGTCACCCCACAATTTTATAATATTATCAAACTCAACAATTAGACTAACCACCCTATTAAGTATTTGTTTATTTACTTTTTATATTATACCCACTCCAAATAGAGCAATCTCAAAATGAAAATCAAAAATTCGATTCAGTTCAAACGCTAAAAACGAGCATGAAATACTACATTTGCAACATTAAAGAAGCACCTGACCTTATAGACGAAATTATTACCCTTGGTGATAGTCAAAAGAAAACCCTTGGTTTTTTGCCAGAACTTGCTTTTTGTGATTATGCCGACAAGGGCAATATCCTTGTGGCTGTCGCTGAAAGTGGGAAGGCAGTCGGCTACGTCCTTTTCGCTTACAAAAGAAACCTCGTTTGTCGTCTTACGCACGTCTGTGTCCATCCCGATCACCGCAAAGAAGGAGTTGCAGCGGCATTAGTCTCTAAATTGGAAGAACAAACCGCGCAAATGAGGTGTATTACCCTTAAATGCCGACGTGACTATGGAATTGATCTATTTTGGCAAAAGAATGGTTTCACTGCTATCGGTGAAACCAAAGGCCGGGGTAAAGAGCAAAATACGCTGACAAAATGGGAATACAGTATGCAACCGACCCTTCTTGCTCTAGCACCTGAGATTGGTAGGGTTATGGTTGTAATAGATTTAAATATCGTAATTGCTGCAAAGGTTGAGGGCGATAAGGAATGTGAATCCTACTGTCTTTTACCTATGCAGACGAAATAGACTACCGAATTTCGAAACATTCCTATAACGAAGTTATTAAAAACGACTGCGAAGAAAGTAGAAATGCCACAAGGCAATTCCTTGACTGTTTTAGCCGCGTGGAAGATTGTCCTGACCACCAACTAGCATCCGACCTTCTTAGGGTGCTAGGTGAAAAAAGGATAGATGATGCACACCAAATTGCATCTGCTATATATAACAATGCTTTTTCTTTCATCACAAATGATATGCATTTAATACGGTGTTCTAAAAATATTACGCTCCTGTACGGAATACATATCTACAGCCCTACAGAATTTATAATTAATTATTGTAGTGGTGTTGGTCGTGATTTGTACTATCCAGCCTCATTGCCACAGTCAGAAATTTGTTTTCGACCAATTACTAACTTTACTTTAGAAGATTACTTCAAACGCTACAAAGGATACCAAGAAAGAAAAAATCATTTTAAAAATAAGGTGACCATTAAAAAACCTGATGTTACAGAATATTCTTTTGTTTCGATAGAAATTGAAGGCATTGAGGTTGGGTTATACGCATCCTTCTTGAAAGAAAAATTGATGGTTATCAATTTACTTCGTTTAGATAAAAAGGCTTTGCATAAATATACTATCAGTTCTCATATTATTGAAAAAATTCTTCAGGGAGCTGTCGAGAATGGCATATGCCAAATAGAGTTTATTGATACTGAGTGTGGAAAGTTAGTTGAAACAGGTTTGCTGGATGCAGGCTTTGAACACTTTCAAGATAGGTACATTAAGCCAATTGGCAGGGGCTTTATCACCGCAAACGAGGCCTTGAAACTAATTGGGATGAAAGAAGTTGAAAGCGACTTGACTAAGGAGACTCTCTTTGATTTAGAAAGATTATTTTGGCCAGCTAAGATTCAGGAACTGTCCTTACCAGTATGCATCCTCCCGATTAAGCCCAGGTGGGCACGAGAGCTTATCACTTCTAAGGACTCTCAAATTTCCCTTTTTGGAGTTCCCGAAAAAATTCTTCAAACTCGAAGAGTTTATTATCGGTCTTCTAGACAAAGTAATTTAATTCAAGCTCCAGGAAGAATCCTCTGGTATGTAAGCGGCGACAGTAATTTCGGATCGACTAAGTGTGTTGTGGCAACATCGTTGATTGACGAAATTGAAATTGCTCCTGTAAATAAACTCTTTCCAAAATACGAACGATTTGGGGTCTATAAATGGAAAGATGTCCTTATGGCTGCAAAAAACAACGCTGAAACAAATATCATGGCGATCACGTTTTCGAAGACTGAAGTGTTTAAAAATTTTTTAGGGCTTGGTCAGGTCAAAAGGATTATTAAAACTTGTGAGAGCCGGAATTTAAACATTGTTTCCCCCTATGCAATAAGCCAAAAAACCTTCAAAGAAATTTACATATCGGGTATGGATGTCTAAAGATATTTCAAGCGTGTTGCTGTCGATAAAAGACAGGTATGTGCAATTAATTCTTAAAGGAGAGAAAACAGCTGAAGTCAGAAGGCTATTTTCTCCCCGAAAACGTGTTTCCCGCGTGTATGTTTATGTCCCCTCTCCGCGGATGGAGGTCGTTGGCTATTTTGACATTAAGCTTGTCCGTAAAATGCCGATTGATGAACTCTGGGCCGAATCAGGTAAAGAAACAGCTTTATCCCCTCAGGAATTTTTTCTGTACTTTTCTGGGAGAAAATATGGCATTGCGATTCACTTTGACAAACTCAACCTACTAGACAAAAGTAAAAGCCTGAGACAGCTCAAAAAACGGCTTTCGAAATTTCATCCTCCGCAATCATTCATATACGTCTCTCAAGAAATGGAACGCACTCTATTGGAGTAGTGGCTTACAAATGTTAGGGGTTTCGGCGTGAGGAAAACAGCAACAATTTAATAATTTAAAATAATTTACGCCGTTACCAGAATAACCTCGAACATCAACGCTCCAAGCTCGCCTGGGTTTGTGTCCAATTCGTACCAGGGGGTTGAGGTAGGTGGAAATGTTGCCGGTTTTGTTGGCGTCCAGGATGCCGTTGCCCGCATCTGACTGAAACAGCGCAACAAGTTAGTTTTCTGGTTGTTTATACTGATACTGCATGGTTGAGGATGACCGCTTCAACCATTCCATTTCCTCTTGATCGCTAAGCGGTTAGTACTGAAACGCAGTGTATTGCGTTTTTATAAAGGTCATATTCATGTATACAGGTGTGGATAGTATACATTTCGCTCAAAGATGTTCAAACGATTCTATGGCCCTTTAACAGTTGCTGTATTGAAAGCGTTCTGCAGTAAAGTCTCAAGTTCTTCCAGGTCGACAGGCTTTGCAATGTAGCCATTCATTCCCGCATCAAGGAACTTTTCTTTGTCCCCGGACATGGCATAGGCTGTCATGGCGACGATCGGAATGTCTTTGACGTTCAGCCCGGCGGCACCAGTTCTAATCGCCGCTGTGGCTTCTACGCCGTCCATGACCGGCATCTGAATGTCCATAAGGACCACGTCGTACCTTTCATCATTCAGGCTTGCTACCACCTCCTGCCCGTTCACGACTGCCTTGACACTATATCCATGCTTTTCCAAAAGCCTGGTAGTGGAGTAGCGGTTTACGACTTCGTCTTCCGCCAACAGGATTTTCAGAGGTTTACCCTTGCATGGGATAGGTGGGGCAACATTCGGGATCAAAAGTGGCTTATCCACACTGAAGGTGACGCAAAAATGGACGGTTGTTCCTTTGCCTGGTTCACTTTCAAGGGCAATATTACCGCCCATCAGTTCGACCAATCTTTTGCAGATTGAGAGGCCCAATCCAGCCCCTTGATATTCACGTCGGTACCCCTCGCTTACTTGGGTGAAGGGCTTGAACAACTGCTTGACCTTATCATCGGGTATCCCAATTCCTGTGTCGGCTACACTGAAAAGAATGCGATATTCATTCCGTTTAGTTGTGGCCAGGGAATAGGCCTCTAACAAAATCTGTCCTGTCTTAGTAAACTTGAAGGCGTTCCCGATGAGATTCGTCAAGACCTGCTGAAGCCTCGCTGCATCACCGTTTAGAGTGCGGGGTATTCTAGAATCGACATGGCAGACTAATTTGACCTGGGTCTGTTGTGCCGTCGGCTTGAACAGTTCGCAGGCTTGTTCCACCACGTCACGGAGGTGTAGAGGCGAAGATTGAATGGACATCCGATTCGCCTCAACCCTGGAAAGGTCAAGGATATCCGAGAGCAGACGAATCAGGCGTTTGGAAGATTGGATTGCTGTAAGGGTATATTCTTTTTGTTCCGCATTCTGGGTTGTCGTTTGCAACAACTGAAGCATCCCTAGAACACCATTCATCGGTGTTCGAAGCTCATGGCTCATATTGGCCAAGAACTCCGACTTGGCGCGATTGGCGAATTCAGCTTTCTCCTTGGCCTCTAGCAGTTCTTTTCTTGCGGCTTTTTCTTCGGTCACATCACGGGCGATGGCATACGTCACCCCCCGTTCAGGTAAGGGGTGGGATACCCAGGAAAGCCAGCGATAAGTGCCGTTTTTGCAACGATAGCGATTTTCGAAGCCAATAACCTTTGCTCCAGCCTTGAGCGTCTGCTCTATTACGTTAACTGTCGTCTCCACATCTTCAGGGTGTACAAATTGAAGGAAAGACTTTTGCAGAAGCTCTTCTTCGCTGAAACCCAACACCCGGGTAAAGGCTGGGTTCACACGAGTAAATATAGCTGTTTTTATGTCCGCCACACATATGAGATCAAGGGACAGATTGAAGATCCGTTTGATCTCTTCCTCAGTTTGCCGAAGTTCTGTGATATCTGGGAAAACGACAATCCCTGCGATAAGTTCGCCGTCATCATTGTAAATCGGGGCGGCGTTGGCCCAGACGATGCGATCTTCTTGATCAGGACGACGGAGGATAAACTGCGCTTCGCAGGTTTCCCCGTAGAGTATGGCCCGCGCCAGGGGAACCTCATCTCGAGCGTATGGAGTGCCATCAAAGTGGAGAATCTTCCAGCTGGCGACATATGCATCAATGCTGACCCCATCAACTAACTCTTCCTTTGTGCCACCGCGGATGCCCAGAGCTGCTTCGTTGACATACCGCAGCTTTCCGTCTGGGGCGTCAGCAATGGCAATGCCTGCAGGACTGTTATCCATGGCTGCTTGAAGAAATGCGAGTGCCTCTCGAACCTGGTTTTCAGCGCGTTCGCGTTCAGTAATATCCTCTGCATAAGCAAACTCGTATTCTTTATTGCCATACGCCTGATAACTTGAAGTCACTTGCACTGGAAAAACTATCCCTGAGCTAGTGCGGTGGAATGTCTTGAAGACGTGTTGTTTTTGCTGTTTATACCGGCTCCATTGTTCGGCACGGGTTTCTATGGGGAAATTTGGATCTATATCAGCCACGCCCATGGAAAGGAGCTGTTCCCGAGTGTACCCAAGCCGCTCGCATGCAGTATCGTTGACATACACAAAATTCCCCTGGGGATCGATCCAGAAGATGCTTAAAGCCGCCTTATCCACCGATCTCTGCGTCAGTAGCAGTTTTCGCTCCAGACGTTTCAACTCGGTGATCTCTGAAGTGAGCGTCCCTACGCCAAGCAATTCTCCAGTATCATCAGAGTGAATGGGGAATTTTTTGGTGAGAAAAAACCGTTCCAGTCCATCATCACCAGGAAAGCGCTCTTCGATTGAAAGGTACTCTCCTTCCGGCAGGAGCAGAGCTTTTCGGTCATTATCAACGTATTCTCTGATTTGCTCTTCTGTCGCCAGCCCCTTGAACAGCTCGGCGTCAGTCTTACCCACCAGTTCCTTAAAACTCTGATAACCCGTCATCTTTAAATAGGCGCGATTGACGTTGAGATATCGCAGCGCCGGATCCTTCATCACCGCAATGCTGTCTGCATTATTAATGAGCTGGAAGAGGTGCTGGCGATCCTCTTCAGCACGCTTCCGGTCTGTGATGTCAAGTATGACCCCTGAGACCTTGAGGGGCTTCCCATGCACGTCTCTTTCCAGTTTGGCTTTCGAAATGATTGTCCTGCGAGGAGAGCCGTCAGCTGGCAGAATGTCAAACTCGATGTCGTAGGGCTTGTCTTCGCTAATCAGATCCACCAGCGCTTGGTGAACTCGGTTCTTTTCCGGTATACAGGCTTCGATCTCAGCGACAGGAAGCAGGTTGGAAGGGGGAGGGCTCATTCCATATATACGAAAGCCCTCATCAGACCCCCAGATTTCCCCTGTTTCCAGATCATATTCCCAACTGCCTACTTTCCCTAATTCCTGGGCTTCACGAAGCCTACGCGCTCCTTGCTTAAGTTTTTCCTCGACCAACTTGCGATCAGTGATATCTTGGTGTGTTCCCAACATTCGCAGGGCGCGTCCCGAATCGTCTTTCTCGACAACCATGCCCCGAGCGTTGATCCAGCACCACCCATCGTCCTTTGTACGCAAGCGGAATTCGAGTTGGAAGGGCTCTCCGCTTTCCAGGTGAGTCATCACAAACTCTTCGGCGGGCTGCGCATCATCGGGGTGTAGGAGTTTTCTCCAGGTGTCAAATTCCTGAGGGAGTTCATAGGGCTCATACCCGAGCATGGTGTACCAGAGGGCGCTATAAAAAACTTCCCCCGTGTCCGCCCGCCAATCCCAGACACCGTCACTTACCGAGTCAAGAGCGAGGGCCATGCGTTCCTCGCTTTTCCTCAAAGCCTCATCAGCCTGCTTACGTTCCGTTATATCATAGTTGGTTCCAAGCATTCGGATCGGCTTGCCGCCCTCATCGCGAATCACCAGGCCATTAGCCTGCATCCAGCGAAGCGTTCCATCCGGCCATTGTACCCGGAATTCGACGTCATACTCTTTCTCACCGCGCACTGCCGCCAGGCAGGCCTCGCCGGCGAGTTCCCTGTCGTCGGGATGGAGACAGCTTTGCCAATAATCAAGACCGTACTGCTCTGGGATTTCAGAGATTCCATACAGGCGAAATATGCGCTCATCCCAGGTCATTTCATCGCTAACGATAT
The DNA here is from genome assembly GCF_055388615.1 of Desulfovibrio biadhensis. Lineage (NCBI taxonomy): Bacteria > Pseudomonadati > Thermodesulfobacteriota > Desulfovibrionia > Desulfovibrionales > Desulfovibrionaceae > Desulfovibrio > Desulfovibrio biadhensis. The sequence goes on along the minus strand of NZ_AP042477.1, from coordinate 1,498,451 downwards.
CCCAAACCCAGGTTCCGATGCCCGCCGACTCCGTTGCGAGCTCTAACCTTTGTTGGCTCTCGCGAAGGGCCTCCTCAGCCTGTTTCCTATCAGATATGTCCAGGACAGTTCCATGGATTACAAGAAGTTCCCCCTTTTCATCGTATTCACCATGAAATGTAGAATGGTAATACCCAATGCTGCCATCTGGTCTTAAAAATCTCTGATCGTAATACCCTTTTTTTTGGTTATCCATCGCTCTTTGGATTAACTCTTTGTCGCGCTCTTGCTCTCCAGGCCAGGGAGAGAGTTCCATAATGGAATCAATGTGTGGGGTGAATTGATTGGGATCAAGACCAAAAATTTTGTAAACTTCAGGCGACCATTCAACCTCTCCAGTCTTGATTCTCCACGTCCAATACCCAAGACCGGCCATTTCCTGAACATCTTGTAGCTTTCTTTCGTTTTCTCTAAGCGCCTCTTCGGCTCGTTTGCGCTCTGTGATGTCTGTAATAATACCTTCCAGGGCAACGACGTGGCCAGAATCATCTTTAACGTACACGTTGCGTTGATTAAGCCAACGAGCTTCGCCATTCTTGTGAATGATCATATACTCAAAAAAATCGGCCCCTTCTCCGTTGCATACCCGCTTCCAATTCTCTTCCAGATAATTGCTCCAGTCGGGGTGGATGGTATTTCGAATAAGTAACGGGTTCTCAATGAGTTCATCAGGAGAATAACCGAACATGCCCAAACATGCCGGGCTGATGTATTCGTATACCCCACTTGGCACTGCCATGCGGTAGATCACGTCCTGGGCGTTATCCGCCAACATGCGAAATTTGTGTTCACTTTCCTGCAGTTGCCGTTGCGTTTCAATCCTATTCAAGTAGTGGCCAATTCTGTTGGCATACGTATTCACCAGCCGCTGCTCGAAGTCAGGGATAAAAGAAAGCTCTTCATTATATCCAACTATTATATCGCCACGTAGAACGGAACGAACAGTGATTGGTGCAGTCAGGCTGGCTACTGGAGGGGTGTCGTTATTAGAATATCGAATGCCATCAAAATTTATGATAGCAACAACATGCTCCGGGAATTGCATGCTGGACGGAACAATTTCAATAACAAATCTATTAAAAAAAGTATGTAAGTCGTAATTCTGATCAATGAGTTGCCCGAGGCCAATAATACCTTGCACCTCTTTCATCCTTTCGTGGTGCTGGTATTCCCACCCTAATGCATTGATGCTATCGCGGTTAGCTGGAGGAGTATCCTTACCATCTGCGCGTATGGCATCACTTATCTTCGAGCCAACAGACTCTTCTAGCTTACGAACCCTTGCCCGCAGTGTCTCAAGCTCAGCGATAAGCTGAGATCTTGACTTGGTAGTATCGCCCCCCATGTCCCCTCCAAGGAATCTGCTACATGGAAATGCCCCTTTTCATGTAAGAATCGCAGCCTGCCCCTACCCTCCTCCCTGAATGTTAGACAATGGTCCTCGGATTTGAAGTACCTTACCTGAAAACCCCAGAGAAACCCCATGTCGGAGCACGCGGATGGAAATTTCACATGTTATTTTTAAGTAACACTTGGCGGGGGCAAGCTCAAGGCATAAAGGCCAATAAGCCAGCATGTGAAGCAGGAATCCGTGGGTTTGGGTCTGAGCGCCCACACGAAACAAGGTTGCCCGGCAATCCCCCCGCAAATTATTAAAGTGGATTTTTCTCGTAACCCCAAGCGAGAAGATTCGACATGAAGCAATCGTGCTACATCGTTTCCCAGATATTGAGCCCCCTCAGCCGGGCCGAGAACGACATCCCCTGGCCCAGGATTGCCGCGAATACGTCATGAGCAGCGCCACGTTTCACTAGTGGCGAACCAGATATGGCGGTATGGGTGCAATTGATGACGGTGGTCAGGGGCGATTTCAGGGCGGAAGCAAGCAGCTCCTCCTCGTTCCTAAAGACCTTGAAGCGCACCTGCTCCTCCCGTCTTAGAGGCTGCAAACGCTCCTGGTTATGAATCCGCAGCCAGCGCCGGGTCGCTCAGGTATTTGGTGATGTCCACCTCGTCAATCTGGTCCGGCTCCAGGAACTTGTCCGCGTAGTCCACGTACACGCCGCTGAGCAGGAAGAGGTCGAACAGGTCCGCGTCGATGTGCTTGTCGTTGCGGAAAAAACTCAGGATGCGCAGTGCCTCGTTCAGGGTCTTGGCCTTCTTGTAAGGGCGGTCCGAGGCAGTCAAGGCCTCGAAGATGTCGGCAATGGCCATGATGCGCGCTTGCACCGGCAGCTCGGCCATCTTCAGGCCGCGGGGGTAGCCCGAGCCGGTCATGGTTTCGTGGTGGGCGCCCGCGATGAGCGAGACCCGTTCCAGCCCCTTGGGGAAGGGCAGCGAGTTGAGCATGATGGTGGTGTGGATGGTGTGCTCGTTGATCTTGTAACGCTCTTCCTCGGTGAGCGTTCCCCTGGCCACGCTCAGGTTGTAGAGTTCGCCCTGGTTGTAGAGGTGCTTGGGCACGTTCATGCTGATGCCCATGGCCTCGGGGTCATAGGAGAGCGGAATGTCCTTGGGCCGGCGGATGATGTGCTCCTTCTTGTCCGCCAGAAGGTGCTCGGTGGCGGGAAGCTGCTTTTCGGAGACGTTCTTCACGCGCTGCAGCTCGGCAAGAGAAAGGCCCAGGCGGTCGTCGAAATGGCGCTGCCAGGTCTTCTCCGCGATCAGCTCCAGACGCTTGCCCTTGTCCGGACCGGCGTTTCCCATGTCGCCGACATACCGCATCCACATGTCATCCAATATGCCCAGGATGTTCGGCGGCGACTCGATGACCATAGGGCCATTCGCTTTCAGGTCCATGAAAGTGCTGGCGTATACGGTTTCGGTATTGGCGGTGAGCCACAACGCCTTCGAATCCATAAGGCTCTCGAAAATTGCAACCTGGTTTGCCTCGTGAATTCCAAGTTCTTGAAATCCATTCCTAATCGCCACCATGGAGGCCGCGCGCATCTCGTCGAGAAAGACGTCCACGGCGCGCTGAAAATCCAGATAGTCGTAGGCCTTTTTCGTCGTTTCTTCCGTGGGAAAACCGTCGAAAAACTCCAGCGTGCCGATGCGCGTCTCGATTGTGTCAGGCACGACGATGGATTCAGGAATCTTCGTCGTCATTTTCATCCGAGGAGACGGTCTAGAGGGTTCGCCGGACGGCTTTTTGGCTGTTGCCACGGACGCGGACAGAGTAATGCACAGCGCAAGTACGGTCAGAGAAAGCCAGCATCTCTTTTTCATGATCTGTGATTCCTTTCTGATGGCTAGGGACGGTCCCACCCAACGGGAATGCGCCCCTCAAAAAGCCAGTATCGGGATAAACTGTAATGAAAAACTCCATTCCAAGCGGGGGCGTCCTGCTCCCTGTCGATGGTGATGCTCGGCGACATCCTGCCTTGCCAGCCATCCCCAGGCCCAACGCGAAGAAGTACTGCGCCTGAGTCAAGCTGACGTCCTGACGGTCCGGATATCCTCCAATAGACCACCAATGTTGTGGAAAAACGCTCCCAATCCGGCCTTCGCCCTGATAGCCGAAAAAACCCGCAAATCCCGGGAACCACTTCCCGCGCCAGAGCACATTGTCAGTTGTCGGGGAGAGCACTTCAAGGCAACAACAGCACGCGCATCTGTTGTTGGAGAACCCGGTCGGCGTGCCCCCCCGCGATGGCTCAGGAATGCCAGGACAGCTCCAGGCATAACTTGCTGCGGCTAAAACTACCTTGACCTGCAGAGCAAATCCTGTCTTTGAGTTCCAATATGGATCACTGGGAATCAACGGTAAGTGAGTCCTCTAGCGAACAGCTCGCTGGAAAAAGCGATTCAGGAGAAGCCTGTGTTTTGCAGCATCCCTCTCTTGAAACTCTCCCACCTGTTAGGGAAGCATTCCGCCTGCTTCCATGCTCGAAAAGGACCGGCAAACCTGGCCCCAGGACGAAATCTAGCATTGCTTTATCACTGGCACTTGTCTCTATGCGCCAAAATCACGAGTTGTGCATATCTCCTGGGAGTCTGCATTCAGCTTCTGAGACAAGGGGCATGACCAGACACGGGGAACCAATCGCAAAGACCGGCTCGTTCTTTGGGGTGGATCAGTGCTTGTTCTTATTGTGATGCAGACAATGCAATGATTCAGACTTCTGCGGGAATACCTTTGGATGTGGATTTCGCCGCAAACCAAGTCCGCCCTGGGGCCTTCAAGACGGCGGAGGCAAGCATGATGAAGGACTGGCCCCCCATGACACAGGAACTGAAGTCCCAATTGCCCTGATGGTGGAGAAAACACCACCACAAGCATACCGAGTGTGTCTTTACCGTCACTGGCGACCATCGTTTCAAGAGCTAATGCGGGGGTGCGTCTTATAAGTTCCGGCAGCACTTTATGAACGGTATGGCGTCCTCAAGGGGTTTTGACTCGGGCCGTCCTGGCCCTCACCCTCCGGCTCGGCCTCAAGCCACTCCAGTCGCGCTTTCCTGCGCTATTATGACCCCCTGTTTTCGGCGCGAGAGAGTCCGGGCTTCTTAAATAATTTCCAGGATTTTAAGCTGTTGTCAAAACCACCTCGCGCATCTGACTCACCAGGATCACCTTGCCCAGACGACTCATTAAGGTGTTAAAAAGGACATGCGGGGCGAGGTGCTCGGTCTCGCCGAGGTGCACAGGCCCTGGTCCACCAGAACAAAACGTGCGGTGGAAATTGCGCAAATAAAACGGCGTGGAAATTTGATCGCAAATCCATCGAAGGATTACCACGCGGCGAGAAACCGTTCCTGGAGGCGGACAAGTACCCAGAGACGCGCCATCCCCGGTATGTGCCACCAGAATATGATTTCTGGAAGATTTACAACAAGGCCGAGGGCCAAGACCGCGTGTTCTTCCCGGCATTGCTGCACCTCGGAGCGCGTAGGGGCGAAGTATTCGAGCTTGAGGTAGAGGACCTGGACTTCGAAAGCCGGACGGCGGCAAATCCAAGTGGTGTTCGAGAGAGCATTCTTTTTTTGTGTCACCCGCCGACGGAAAAGAGCGTCTTCAGACTCCGCGCTCCGTGCACAACCCGGACAACCTCAATGCCTTCGGCAGCTTCGCGGTACAGGATCAGGTAGTCCCCATCAACGAAGTATCTCAGGTCCGGAGCGATGTCGGGCCTGGCAGGACCCAGCTTGCTGTTCCCGGCAAGCAGATGGAACTTCGCATCAAGAGAATGGAGAACCCGCGTCGCTGCCTCCTGGTCGTCCTCGGCGATATACTGCCATATCTCGATCAGATCGTTTTCCGCCTCTCGCAGCAGGAAGAACCGTGCCATGCGCGTCAGCGGTCCGTTTTTCCGGCGTCAAGGCGACTCCGAGCTTCCTGAATGAGCTCATCCATATTGTCGAAACGCCCCGGTCCACTTTTCACCCCGGCGTCCCAGAGCTGGCGAAGCTCTTCAATTTCTTGCTTCTGAAGAGCGCGTTTGTGCTTCCAGTCACGCAGAGCATCACGGATGACCTCGCTCGTTGAAGCGTAGTCCCCCTGCTCGACGGACTCTTTGACAAGAGCTGAAAGCTCCGGCGTCAAGGCGATGGTAATTTTAGTAACGCTGGGCATGGCACCTCCTTCAGTATGACCAAGTCATACCATGCGAAGATGAGGAGTAGCAAGGGGGAGAGCAGCACCATGGGGGCAGGTCAGGGGCGTCAGGGTGTCCTCAAAGTAACAGAGGTGTCCGGTTTAGCGGGGGCAATTCCAACCGCTGCCGTCGAAGCCAGCACCACTTCTAAGCACCCTCTCTTAACTGATGAAGCAGTTATCAATCCGCAGACGACTTCTTCATGCTCAGACTTATGCGACCGCGTTTTGTATCCACTTCCACAACCGTGACCTCCACTTCCTGGCCCACGGCGACAACCTCGGCTGGAGAGCTTACGAAGCGTTCGGCAAGCTGGCTGATGTGCACCAGGCCGTCGCGGTGCACACCAACATCCACAAATGCGCCAAAGTTGGTGACATTGGTCACGATACCCGGCAGTTTCATGCCCGTGTGCAGGTCGGTTATCTCGCGCACTCCTTCGTCAAAAGAAAACACGCTGAAAGCGGCGCGGGGGTCACGGCTTGGGCGGGCGAGTTCGGCCATGATGTCCTGAAGCGTTGGGATGCCCACTTCATCAGACACGTAATCCTCCAGTCGAATGCGGCTGCGCGCCCCTTCATCGTCCAGCAGTCGCTCCACAGTACAGCCCAGATCGCGGGCCATGCGCTCCACAAGGGAGTAGCGTTCAGGATGCACGGCGCTTGCGTCCAGAGGGTTTTTGCCGCGAACACGCAGAAACCCAGACGCCTGCTGAAAGGCCTTGGGACCAAGACGCTTGACTTCGAGCAGCTTGCGCCGGCTGGGGAAAGGTCCGTGCTCTTCGCGATGGGTCACGATATTCTGCGCCAGGGAAGGGCCCAGCCCGGAAACCCGGGCCAGCAGTTCCACGCTGGCAGTGTTCAGGTCCACGCCCACTGAGTTCACGCAACTGGCCACCACGTCGTCCAGGGCGGCTTTGAGCGCAGTCTGGTCCACATCGTGCTGGTACTGCCCCACCCCGATGGACTTAGGGTCCAGCTTCACCAGTTCCGCCAGGGGGTCCATCAGCCTGCGGCCAATGGACACAGACCCCCGTACGGTCAAGTCCAGCTCCGGGAACTCCCGTCGCGCTGCCTCGGATGCGGAATAGATGGAAGCGCCCGCCTCGTTGACCAGCACCACGGGGATATCGAGTCCTTGCTTGGCCAATGTGCCTCGCACAAAAGCTTCGGTTTCACGTCCGGCAGTGCCATTGCCCACAGCCACTGCCTGCACGCCGTATTCCTCGCAGAGCCGGAGCAGCGTGGCTGCAGCCTGCTCCTGCTGCCTGGCAGAACCTGTGATGTGAATGGTATCGTGATGTCTGAGCCCCCCCTGGGCGTCCAGAACAGTGAGCTTGGCGCCAGTGCGAAAGCCGGGGTCAAGGGCCAGCACGGCTTTGCCCCCTAACGCTGGGGCGAGCAGCAGTTCGCGCAGGTTGGCGGCAAAGACCCTGATGGCCTCGGTGTCAGCCCGCTCCTTGACCAGGGCGCGCAGTTCGTTCTCCATGGAGGGGCCGAGCAGCCGCTTATAGCAATCCTCCAGGGCGGCTGTCACCTGGCGCTGGTCTTCAGGGGGCTCCCTGTCCGGCTGGGGGCGGGTGTTCCGCAGCATGGACTTGCGCAGCAGCCCCAGGGCCTCATCCTGCGGGGGGCGAAGGCTCAGGCTAAGCACGCCCTCGCGCTCGCCACGAAACATGGCCAGGGCCCTATGCCCGGCAATGCTGCCCACGGGCTCGTCCCAGTCGAACCAGTCGCGATATGTTGCGGCCTGCTGTTCCTTGCCCTTGACCAGTCGGGAGCAAAAGCGCCCCCTTTTCTTGAAAAGCACGCGCATGGCGCTTCTTGCCTGGGGATTCTCGCTGACATCTTCGGCGATGACATCTCTGGCGCCGGCCAGGGCGGCCTCCGCGTCCGGGACACCAGCATCCGCGTTGACGAATTGTGCCGCCTCGCGCCAGGGGTCCACCCCCTTCTGGGCCAAAAGAGTATGGGCCAGGGGCTCCAGCCCTCGCTCACGGGCCATGGCGGCGCGGGTTCTGCGCTTGGGCCGGTATGGGAGATAGACGTCTTCCAGCCGGGCCATGTCGCGCGCCTGCTCCACGTCCTGGCGCAGCTCCTGCGTAAGCAGTCCGCGCTCTTCGAGGGAGTCGAGGATGGCTTTTCGCCGCTTGTCCAGGTCTGCCAGCCTGGCCAGGCCGTCTCGAATGGCGGCCACGGCAACCTCGTCCAGCGAGCCAGTGGCCTCTTTGCGATAGCGCGCTATGAACGGAACGGTGCCGCCGTCCTCCAAAAGATCGGCCACAGCCCGGACCTGGGCTGGCCGGAAGGAAAGTTCGGCAGCCATGTGCTTGATATGCGCTTCCTGCATGGGGTGAGAATCCTCGGAAGTTTTCGGTGACGCCTGCACAGCCTTGGCCGCAGGACTGACGGATTGTAACCGAGACCGATGTGGGGTCAAGAAGGGCATGGACTGCGGCTCATGCGGCCAGGCAGCCCGCTCGCGAGCCAGAGGATATTGAAACGTGGCAATATGCATCACCGTCATCTACCTGATCGGCGCTCCCAACAGGGAGCCACTGGTCCCATGGGAAATCCACATCAAACGTCAAAGAGCCAGGGAAAAACACCATGCACCGACCCGACCATAGTTGAGTATGGCGATAACAAGAAGGAGCAAAAGGCATGGATCCTGATGGATCAGGATTCACTGAAATGCCGTCTGAAGGTTGGAAATAGGGTTGGAAAAAAACAACTGAAAAGAAAAAACGGCCCAGGTTTTACCCTAAGCCGCTGAAATTTATTGGCGTCCCCAAGGGGGTTTGAACCCCTGTTTTCGGCGTGAGAGGCCGACGTCCTGGGCCACTAGACGATGGGGACGCGCTTGGCGCTACGCTGCATTCATGGCCCTGCAGCAAAGCGAAAGAACCGTTTGCTCTTTTTCATTTTGCTTGTCAAGCACAATTCATAAAGCTGTAACAATCTACAATTTATACCAAATTAGGATCACCATCGCCACAACAAACAGGACTGGACAGAAGAACAACCTGGACCATGCAGGCCACACTGTGCAAACGCGAAAGCCTGCACGTCATGGCGCAAAAGGCAACGCCCCCGTTATCAGATTTGGTCGATAAACTGCACGGGGGCGAATTTGTTTTCGCTCCCCCTTTCTGCTGGTGGCACATCGATACCCAGCAGTTCCAGCGCCTCGCGGAGCGTGTTGCAGGTTCTGTCTTCAGTCATTTCACCAATAGGGTTGTATTCGCACAAAAGCACTGGCTGGTTCAGCCCTGTAAAAGTCTCGCCTTCGCTAGGCAAGAGGGCCACGCTCCCAGAAGAGCCTTTCTTTCCCAGATATTTGACATATCCAAGAACACCTGCGCGTGTTTGTCGCGGTACAAACCCCTGGGAACATAACAGGCTATCCAACCACCCTGCGGCGTCTTTCTGATGATCTGTTGCCATATGTGCACTGCTCCCTTTCAATACATTACTCCATTCCATACCTTAATGCCCGCCTATACCACAGACGTCAAGGCCACCTGAGAAGACTTTGGGCAATAGAATATGCCGGGTTAATAAGGATTCCCGATTTATCCCGGATTTCTCCCCTATTTCTTTTTTACGAATACTATATTGTGGCTAGAGTAAAAAAATATTTCCAAGCGTGGTTTCACATCGCCCTTATGCCAACGTGGCGCTGTAGCTAATCGTTCCATTGAGCAGGATTTTTATCTGTGCTCTTCGAGATTGCTTCAGATCATTTATTGTTTTTTTCACCACTGGAGGTATATTATGATCAAGACTAAGCGGATCTACGATGAGCCGGAAGCCAGGGACGGCATGCGGGTGCTGGTCGACAGAGTATGGCCGCGGGGTGTTTCCAGAAACAATGCCGCCATCCAGGACTGGTTGAAGGATCTGGCGCCGAGCGAACATCTCAGACAATGGTTTGACCACGACCCCAAAAAATGGGCCAAATTCAGACAGAGGTATCGCGCAGAATTGCAGGCAAAACACAAGGCAATACGCATGCGCAAACTTGCTTCCATGTCGCGCTTGCAACCTGTGACGCTGGTATATGCAGCTAAAGATAAAAAACATAATAACGCCGTCGCCTTGCAGGACTTCATCAGTAAAATGGATCAGAACTGACAAAGCTGGGCGCGGCACGAAAGGAGAACACCGATGCAGGAACGTCAAGGTCTCATCACATTCCAGGGCAACCCACTGACGCTGCTTGGGCCTGAACTCAAAGTAGGGGACAAAGCACCCGACTTCACCGTTCTGGCCAACGACCTGTCGCCGAAAACACTGGCCGATTTCAAGGATATGCCCTTGATCATCGCCAGCGTGCCCTCCCTGGACACCGACGTTTGCTCGTTGGAAACCAAGCGGTTTGATGACGAAGTCAAAAACCTGGCCGCGCCTACCAAGATGCTGACCATCAGCATGGACCTGCCTTTTGCCCAGGCGCGCTGGGTAGGCGAGCACGAAGCCGGCAACCTGGCCACCCTCTCGGACCACGCCCAGGCCTCTTTTGGCGAAAACTGGGGCGTGCTCATTAAGGAACTGCGGCTGCTCGCCAGGGCTGTTTTCGTCCTGGACCGTAGCCACACCATCCAATACATCGAACTGGTGCCTGAAGTGACCAACGAGCCTGATTACGACAGGATCATCGAGGAAGCCAAGAAACTGGCGTAACCAGACCAGTATTCAAAAAAATACGGGGAGATGCGCATGGACGCGTCTCCCCATTTTTGTGTAACCCGTCAAAAATTGTCTGGAGCAGACAAGGGCGGGGCCCATTATAACAGGCCCCATGCGGCGCTACCTGCCGCGGCGAAACAGAGAAGAAAGCATACGCCCGGCGCGCATGCCCAGGCTGAGGAAGTCAAATATCCGGGCTGCGTTGCGCGTGGCTTCACGAGACTCTATCCGCAACATGCCGCGATACATCGCCGCGTTGCTCTGCAGCAAATCCAGCCGCATCCGGGTCATGCGCGAGGAAGTTTTAGATAAAGGGCGCATGGCAATACTCACAGGCTTTCACGGTCACGCCGGAATTCTTCAATGGTCCGACGAAGCGGCTTGCCCAACTGTGTGGCGGATTTCCTGAGCATGACCAGCGCCAGCACAGCCAGCAGGATGAACACCCCTGTTATGCCCAGGAGCACCCACCCTCGCGCGTCCGCCGGCGAGAGCCAGACCGCTGTGATGCTGGCCAGCACAAGCGCCAGCAGCGTTAGCTGCACGGCAAGCAGCGCATTCACCAGCACGCGCACGAATGACTGCATCTCCTCGCGCACTTCCAGAGAAACAAGCTCGAGCCTGTTTTCAAGCAGCAGCAAGGCCAGCTCGGCTGCGCGCCTGGCCTTGTCTGTCAGCTCCCGCACACTGGCGCCGGAAGGGAACATGCTATTTCCTATGCATCACGAGGCCAACAAGCAGCCCCACGCCAAAGGATATACCCAAAGAGTGCCAGGGGTACTCGGCCACAAGCTGCTCGGTCGCCTGGGCTTTTTCGTGCACCGTGTCGGCCACGCGCCCACCGAGTTCCTCGTAGCGGGCCTTCATTGCTTCATAATTCTTTTCCAGCTGGGTGCGCGCCTCGCCGGCCTTGCCGCTCAAATCGCCCTTTGTGGCTTCGAGCAGCGCCTGCGTGTCTTGCATAAGCACCTTGAAGTCGTCGTTCAGCTTCTGGCGCGCGGCTTCGCTATTGCTGGCAGATGTCTTGGCAGCCATGGTGGCCTCCTTATGTTTTTTCGAATGCACAATAATTACCGGTTCTTCTTACCATATAATAATGACACTTGGGCAGTAGTCTGTCCAGGGGAGAAAGCGGGTAGGAGAATATGAGCTGCAAATCGTCACTATGACGGGTGATGGCGGCAACCATGCGGACACAAAGTCGTGCCCCGTTCATCGACTCCACATTACCCCGCTAAGATCATATCCTTTTCATTTCAGACACAAGCTAAGCCTTGATATCATCTTTTTTCAACCTGGTGGTGACTCTGTCCCCGCCCCCCTCTTGACAGCCACCCCACCCCGTGGCTAAGGTCCATGTATGTTCGTTTCCGAAACACCTTCCTTTGCCGCCCGCGAGGCGGTTCACGGCAGCGCCCAGGCGCTAGCCACTTCCATTCTCCTACTACGAGAGTTCTCACTCTCGTAACCTATTTTCGTTTCCACATACGGCGGACAACCGCCACCGTTGATCATGTATATACGCTATCATGCGGACACAGGTGCATTTTTTGTCTGATGTCCGCGGTTTGCCAGCCACACACAGGAGGAAACCATGGCAGACAGCATCATTATTTTCGATACTACACTCCGTGACGGGGAGCAGTCTCCCGGCGCCACCATGAACCTGCAGGAAAAGATTCGCCTTGCCAGGCAGCTGGAAAAGCTGGGCGTGGACGTCATAGAAGCCGGCTTTCCCATTGCCAGCCAGGGGGATTTCGAAGCCGTGCAAGCCATTGCCGGTGCGGTGAAGGACATGCAGGTGGCCGGGCTCAGCCGGGCCATGGAAAAAGACATCGACCGCACCTGGGAAGCGGTGAAGAACGCGGCCAATCCGCGCATCCACACGTTTCTGGCCACATCGCCCCTGCACATGAAGTACAAGCTCGGCAAGGAACCCGATCAGGTTCTGGCCATGGCTGAGGCCGCCGTGCGCCACGCCGCCAAGTACACTTCCAACGTTGAGTTTTCCCCCGAGGACGCCAGCCGCTCCGAATGGGAGTTCCTGGCCAAGGTCATCGAGACGGTCATCGCCGCCGGCGCCACCACGGTGAACATCCCCGACACGGTGGGCTACTCCCAGCCTGATGAATTCGCCGGCCTGATCCGTTACCTCATCGAAAACGTGCCCAACTCGGACAAGGCCGTGTTCAGCGTGCATTGTCACAACGATTTGGGGCTTGCCGTCGCCAACACCCTGGCCGCCCTCCGCGCTGGCGCGCGGCAGGTGGAAGGCACCATCTCCGGCATTGGCGAACGCGCAGGCAACGCCAGCATAGAAGAAGTGGTCATGAACCTGCGCACAAGGCCCACGTATTTCAACCTGGACTGCAATGTGAAGAGCGAGCACATCTACCCCACCTGCAACCTGCTCTCCATGATCATCGGCCAGCCCATTCCGCCGAACAAGGCCATTGTGGGCGCCAACGCCTTTGCCCATGAGTCGGGCGTGCACCAGGACGGCGTGCTCAAGAACCGCCAGACCTACGAAATCATGACCCCGGAAAGCATTGGCCGCGCCAAGAGCGAGCTGGTGCTGGGCAAGCACTCCGGCCGCCACGCGCTCAAAAGCAAGCTGGAGGAATTGGGGTACGCACTGAATGACGAGCAGCTCGTCACCGTGTTCGAGGCTATTAAAAAGCTTGCGGACAAGAAAGAGCGCATTTACGACGAAGACATCCAGGCCGTGGTCCTGGAAGAAGTCTACCGCATTCCGGACAAGTTCCGGCTGGAAGAACTGAGCGTGCAGTGCGGCACCTCTGGCATGCCGCCGACGGCCGCCCTTATTCTCCAGGTGGAAGGCGCTGAAAAGCGCAAGGCCAACTTCGGTGTCGGCCCCATCGATGCGGTTTTCAACACCATTGCTGAACTGGCGGAGCGTAAGCCCACACTCAAACGTTTTACCGTAAACGCCATCACCAGCGGAACAGACGCCCAGGGCGAAGTACTGGTACGGCTGGAAGAAAACGGCCGCTCCGCTGTGGGGCGCGGCGCAGACCCTGATATCATTGTGGCCAGCGCAAAAGCATATATCAACGCCTTGAATCGCATTGCCAAGAAAGAGGAGGAACGCGAATGCGTTACACTGTAGCCCAAAAGCTCCTGGCCGCCATGAGTGGACAGGACGAGGTGCCCGCCGGCGCCATCATCCAATGTCCTGTCTCGTTGGTTTTGGCCAACGACATCACCGCCCCCCTGGCTATCAAAAGCTTTAAGGCCATGGGCGCGGAAAAGGTATTCGACAAGGACAAGGTTGCCCTGGTCATGGACCACTTTACGCCCAACAAGGACATAGACTCCGCAGAGCAGGTCGCCGGCGTGCGCCGCTTTGCCGAGGAAATGGGCATCACCCATTATTACGAAGGCGGCAACTGCGGGGTTGAACACGCACTGCTGCCCGAATTGGGCCTTGTTGGCCCGGGGGATGTCGTCATTGGCGCGGATTCCCACACCTGCACCTATGGTGGCCTGGGCGCATTCGCCACGGGCATGGGCTCCACGGACATCGCCGGCGCCATGGCGCTGGGCGAAACATGGTTCAAAGTGCCCTCCACCATCCGAGTGGAATGTGAAGGGCAGCTCCAGCCCCATGTTTCGGGCAAGGACCTGATCCTCAAGGTCATCGGTGAGATAGGCGTTGCCGGAGCGCGTTACAAGGCCCTGGAATTCGGCGGCTCGGCCATCGACTCCCTGAGCGTGGAAGGCCGCATGACCATGGCCAACATGGCCATCGAAGCGGGCGGTAAGGTCGGCCTCTTTCCGGTTGACGCCAAAACCCTGGAATACGCCAAGGCCCACGGCCGCACAGGCGACAAGGAACTGGCTCCCGACGACGGCTGCGAATACGAGCGCGTGGTCCACATCGACGCCGCCGCGCTTTCCCCGCAGATCGCCTGCCCGCACCTGCCCGAGAATGTGAAGCCCGTGGAGGAAGTGGCCGGGTTGACCATCAACCAGGCCGTCATCGGCTCCTGCACCAACGGCCGCATAGAAGACCTGCGCGCCGCCGCCGCAGTGCTCAAGGGACGCAAGGTAGCCAAGACCGTCCGCGCCATCATCCTGCCGGCCACGCCCAACATCTGGAGCCAGGCCCTGGACGAAGGGCTTCTCAGAATCTTCATGGATGCCGGCTGCGTGGTTGGCCCGCCGACCTGCGGCCCCTGCCTTGGGGGGCACATGGGTATTCTGGCCAAGGGCGAACGCACCATCGCCACCACCAACCGAAACTTCAAAGGACGCATGGGCAGCCTGGAGAGCGAAGTTTACCTTTCCAACCCGGCAGTCGCCGCAGCCAGCGCAGTCAGCGGCGCCATCGTCCACCCCGACAGCTTGAGCTGACAAGGAGCCCGCACATGAACTTCAACGGAAAAGCACATATGGTCGGTGAGCATATCGACACCGACGCCATCATCCCCGCCCGCTTTCTGGTGACCACCGACCCGGACGAACTGGGCGCCAACTGCATGGAAGGCCTGGAGCCCGGTTGGATAAACCGCGTCAACAATGGCGATTTCATCGTGGCCGGCCAGAACTTCGGCTGTGGATCCTCGCGCGAACACGCGCCTATCGCCATTCTGGGGTCGGGTGTACCTGTTGTCATCGCGCACAGCTTTGCGCGCATATTCTACCGCAACGGCTTCAACATGGGGCTGGTGCTGCTGGAAATCGGCGACGACATCGCCAAACTCCATGACGGTGACGAAATCGATGTGGACGCCAAGGCCGGCGTCATCGAGAACAAAACCACCGGGGAAAAGATTACCTGCGCCCCTGTGCCGCCCTTCATGCAGTCCATTCTGGACAAGGGCGGCCTGGTGCCCTACGTGCGCGAACGCCTGGCCAAGGCGTAAGCAGGGTACGATACGGCAAGTATTTGCATGGGGTGTCCTTTCTTTCATGAATGGGCACCCCATGCTCCTTCTCCATATTAATCCGTAATCTATTACCTTTTTACTCTCCCACCCCCTTTTCCTCTTCTCGGGATGATTTTTGCATGCCTTTCCCCGGGCGGCAGCCTTTGCCGCATGATTTGCTGTTTTTTAATAATCGGATAAAAAGTTTACAGGGAGAGCGCGAGAGGCAACCTTTTTCGTAAGATTATCCTCGCAAACCCATACTCTCCCCAGCGAGCCATTGATGCGACAGCAAGCCACGCTCAGGGAATGGTCTCCCGAAAAAAAATGGAACCCGTTCAACAGCTACAAGCTGTTATCACAGGTGTATCGGTGGCGGCTCATCCAGCGCCCCGGCCCGGTGCCGCAACCGGCCCTCGTTACCGTGGACCCGGTGAACGCCTGCAACCTGGCCTGCGCCTGGTGCAACGCGGGGCGCATCCTCACAGACCGCCACGGCATGATACAAAATAAGACCTTGGACGACCTGGCCCACGGCCTGGCCAACTGGCAGGGGCATCCCAAATGGGAAAAAGGGGTGGAAGCCGTGTGCATAGCAGGCGGCGGCGAGCCGCTTTTGCACCCCGGCGTGGGCGATTTCATCCGCAAGCTCGTGGACAGCGGCATCGAAGTCGGCGTTGTCACCAATGGCACACGCATCCACGAGCACATCGAGGCTCTTTCCCTGTGCACCTGGGTGGGCGTCTCCGTGGATGCAGGGAGCGCAGCCACCTTTGAGCAGCTCAAGGGCAAGGACCGTTTCGGCCGTGTCTGCGACAACATCAGCATGCTTACAGACTACATCAAGGGGCGCGATTGCACACTGGGCATGCAGCGCCCCGGCTATGGCGTGAGCTACAAATATCTGTTGTATAACGGGAACATCAACGATGTATACCAGGCAACCCGCACCGCCAAGGAACTGGGGTGCAGAAACTTCCACCTGCGACCCGCCGGCCTTGCCTGGTACAAGCTTGGACAGGGCGAAAAAAGCATGTTCACCCCCGTGGACCGGGTGCGGCTTTCCGAACAGTTGGAAAAAGCCAGAAAGCTGGAAAGCGAAGATTTCGGCGTTTTTGGCATCACCCATAAATTTGATGACGCACTGAACAAGGCCAACCAATTTTCCACCTGCCACGCAGTATTCATGACATGCGTCTTCATGCCCCCCCGCAAAGGACACGACGAAGCTTTCTGTGTCTCGCTCTGTTGTGATCGCAGGGGCGATTCCCGGTTGGAGTTCAGCGCCCCTATGCGCAGCTTTGCGGATGTGGAAAGCCACTGGGGCCGAGACGAGCACTGGAGGATTCACGACGCCATAGATCTGGAGCAGTGCCCCCGTTGTACGTACCAGCCGCACAATCAGATCTTTGAGCATGTGATTCTCGAAGACAGCATGACCTACAAGTTCATATAAGGGAGCAACGTGCTGCAGCCGGAATGCATCGATACGACATTGCCGCCGCTCGTCAGCGTGGTGGTGCCCTCATATAACCAGGCGCATTATCTGCCCATGGCCTTGGACAGCGTCATGTTCCAGGATTACCCGAACATCGAACTGCTGCTCTGCAACCATGGCTCCACGGACGCCACCAGCGCAACCATCGCCGCCTACGTGGAAAGCGTTGCCAATGAGCGCGTTGACTACCTTGCACACATGGAGGTTGAAGCAGGCGCCCCTCGCTTTATCCGGGAAACAGCCTCCCGCTTTCCACTACAGGGGCGCAGCCTCCGAGTTTTTGAAAGCAGAGAAAACATCGGCCCGGCCGCCTCTTTCAATGTAGGGTTCCAGCACGCCACGGGCAAATACTGCATGTATCTGGTGGGTGATGACACACTGCTGCCGCAGGCGCTTACCAGCATGGTGGCGGTGCTGGAGAAGACAGACGCAGACGTGGTCTACGCCGACATGCACGTCATAGATGACAAGGGGCGCATCCTGCAGCGTTTGACCAAGCCTGAATACGATTTCGAGACCTGCTTTGCCAGGTGGTTTCATCTGGGCGTATGCCGGCTGTACCGGCGCGAACTGCATCAGCGCGCGGGGTGGTATGATCCCGAATTTAGAAACGCCAACGATTACGACATGTTTTTGCGTTTTGCCATGGCAGGGGCGCGGTTTCGCCACCTGAACCGGGTGCTCTACAACGTGCGTGTTCACGATGCCGACAACCCGGACGAACCGGCATCCTGGCGGGGAAGCGGGTACCAGAATCTGCTTGACGAAAGCGTGCGCTGCGCCAAGCGCGCCAGGGCCTGGCAAAAGGAACAACAGGGCAAGGCGAGCATAGCGCCTGCTACGCCTGCACCATAACTGTTAAATAGCTCTGGAAGGGGAAGCCCGGGGGGAGGCCCCCTCGGAAACTCTCGCAAAGTACGTAAGGACCAATAATGCGTGTATCCGTATTCGGACTGGGCAAACTGGGCCTGTGCACGGCAGCGTGTATTGCCCGCGCCGGCATAGAAACCATTGGCGTGGACGTAAACGCAGACCATGTGGCGCGCATCGAGCGCGGGGACCTGCCTTTTGAGGAAACCGATCTGGCCACCACCCTTGAGCAGGCGCGCCCCAACCTGCGCTTTACCCTGGATGCGGGCGAGGCCATTGCATCGAGCGACCTCACCCTGATTATCGTGCCGACGCCATCCGGCGAAAACGGCGCCTTTAGCAATGAATACATACTGGCCGTGCTGCGCGCCATTGCCCCTCTTATTCGAGATAAACATAGCTTTCATGTGGTGGATGTGGTCAGTACCGTCATGCCAGGGACAGGAAGCAACAGTTTCATACCCCTGCTGGAGCAGACAACGGGCAAAAAGGCCGGCAGCCACCCGGACGGCTTCGGCTTTGCATACAACCCTGAATTCATAGCCATTGGCAGCGTTATCCGCGATTTCCTGAACCCCGATCTCGTGCTCATTGGCGCTTCCGACACCACTACAGGCGATCGTGTCCAAGAGCTTTACGAAAAGGTCTGCGACAATACCCCCTACTTTGGCAGATGCTCGATCATCGACGCCGAGTTGTGCAAGCTATCCATCAATTGCTACTGCACCATGAAGATCAGCTTCGCCAACAATCTGGCTGCGGTCTGCCAGAACATGGAAGGCGCGGACGCCACCGCCATCACAGCCATCATGGGGCACGACACCCGCATCGGGCAGAAATACATCAAGCCCGGCCTGGGGTTTGGCGGCCCCTGCTTTCCGCGGGACAACGAAGCCTTTGTGGCCCACATGCAGCAAGCAGGGGGCGACCCCGCCCTGCAACAGGCAGTGGTGCAGATCAACAACGCCCAGGTGGAGCGCGTCGTACGCAGTGTGGCCGATGCGGCGCAGGCCTGCGGCCCCCGGGTGGCGCTTTTGGGGCAGGCCTACAAGCCGCACACCTGGCTCACTGAGCGCTCCCAGGCTGTGGATGCGGCAAAAGAACTGGCCCGCCGGCATCCAGAGCTCGAGCTCAGGGTCTTCGACCCCATGGCCCGGGAGCAAGGCCCGTGGACATTGTGCGACAGTCTTAAAGACTGCGTGCAAGACGCCAACGTGGCGGCCGTGCTCACGCCCTGGCCCCAGTTCATGCAGCACGACTGGCATAGCCATTTGGCGCAAGGGGCGCGGGTTCTGGATTTTTGGGCGTAACCCGCAATCATGGAAAAGAGCATGGCGCAATGACCAAAGACCCTGTGGAACAAAGCCTGGACCGCATACGTGCAAGCGCACGGACTGACGGTGACGGCCCCCTGGCCTTTCCCCACGTTCCAAAAACCGGGGGGCAGACGCTACGCAGCCACTTTGCCAACCATCTGCGGCTGCATCGCGACTTTTTCCACCTGGGGCCATGGGGGCTCGCCAGGGCGGAGGAACTCGGCATAGACCTGTACAAAGAGCTGGAAGAACGCAGTGACTACGTGCGCGTGGTCTTTGGCCACGATGTCAGCATTGCAGCCGTCGAACGCCTGGAACGCCGGGTCTCCCTGGCCATAACCCTGCGCGAACCGGCGGAACAGGTGGTGTCTTTCTACAATTTCCGCATGCTCTATGACCCCTGGGAGCCCTTTGAAACGTTTTTTGCCAGGGTTGCCTACCGCGACTGCATGGTGCGCTGGATTGCAGCCAATTTTCTGCGTCTGCCCGTCAAACGCATGTCCATTGACACTGCTTTTGACGCAGTATGCGAAGCCCTGGGGTATTTCCGCCACATTTGCCTGACAGAGCGCCTGGCCGAAAGCACCGCGCCCTTGTTTGAAGAAGCAGGACTGCCGCCCCTGGCGCCCAAACAGCGAAAAAACGTCTGCGGCCGGGATTTTGCCCGCAGCTTCACGCTGACGCCAGCTTGGCGCGCTCGCATAGAAGAGCAAAGCCCCCGCGATTTCGCACTGTACCGCGCTTGCAAGCAAGGGCAGATGCACAACCATAAGGAGTGCGCATGACCACCGTTAGCCCCGGTTCGCGTGACATAACCGTATACATTGGCTTTCGCCCCTTTGAAGGTGAATGGCTCGAACGCAACCAGGCAGTGCTGCAGGGCCTCTTGTGGCAACATGAAAACGGCCCTGCTGCAGGCGGCCTCAAGATAAAATTCGTGTGCTGGCCCAGTGAAGTCTCCACTGCCACCTGGGCCACGGAGCACGGATACGAAGCCATTGTCGTGCCCTGGGTGCGCCACTATCTTTTTACAGGGGCGCAACGCAGCTTCAAAGCCATGTTCGAAACAGCGCTCATGGACTGCGATACCGAAATTTTCTGCTACATCAATGGAGACATCGTACTCGGCCCGGGCATCATTCCCTGGCTGCAGAGCAATGTGGAGCGCTCTACCCTGTACAGCCTGCCGCGCCACAACTGGAAATGGAGCGGCCCGCTTGAAACGCATGCCGACTTTTCCAAGGCCCTGGAAAGCTCTGTGCCCGAAGAATGGACCGCGGTGGACCTTTTTGCCATGCGCGCCACTGAGGCCAGGCGGGATTTCATCCCCCTGCCCCCGTTTTTGCTCACAGCCGGGTCCATGGATTCCTGGCTGGTGGTGCACGCCGCGGCCAAGGGATGGTCGCGCACGCTCATCCCGCCGGACCAGTACCACATGCTGCACATCGAGCATGAATACAGCCACCCCCTGAAGCCTGGCGCATCCCCGGACAAGCTTGCAAAATGGGCTTTCAACTGTGGCGTTTACGCCCAGGCAACCCAAGGGCTGCCTCCCAGTGTCACGGCGGACACCAGTCTTGCCTGCTTCACGGGCGCCCAGCGCTACAGCTTCAAGTACCAACTGCCGCAAAACGCCTACCAGACCCCTGAGGAGTGCCTGAACAACCAGGACGCAGCAGGCGAGGACGTAGCAGGAGAAGACGCAGCAGGAGAAAACAGGGCGTGAGCACACCCAGCAAGGACTCCCGGTCCCCGCTTTGCGGCGGCCTTGCCTACTCGCCACACCTGGTGGCGGAGCTTGCTAGGTTCGCAGGGGGCGCGCAACACCTTGCCTGCCGTCTGCGCAAACTAAGCGACAACCCCGCACCGCTGCGCGTATGGGTCTGGGGCGCGGCCGGTCCCGGTGTCCTTGTGGCAGACATCCTGGCGACGTGCGAAGGAATCGAGGTTCCCGGCCTGGTGGATCGCGCCGCAGAACGCGCCACGCTGTGCAACGTGAGCACCCGCAGTTTTCATACTCTTTCGCGCCCCGTTGTCTCCCCTCATGACTTTGCACCGCAAGCTGGCGATGTCGTGCTCGTTGCCGTGAACCCGCAAGCTGCGCAGGAAATTGTAGCCGAGCTGCAACAGCGCTTTCCCAACTGTCAGACTGTTTCGCTCTGGCAAATGGAGGGCGTGGACGGTATCTGGCCGGAACACCCGCCCCTGGTCGTAGCCACTGTGGGGCGCTGCGGCACGCATTGGCTGCGCGAAATGCTGGAAATGCTGCTCATGCCCCATGGCTATGTGCGTGCGGACGCTCCCCCCCATCAGCTGCAGGCGTCCACTTTCACGGTGGACCATTTTCTACTGGACACGCCCCTGGAAACATTACTCCAGGCTGGTGTGCATAAAAGCGTCTTTCTCTACCGCGACCCGCGGGATGTGCAGGTATCGCGCAGCTATTACAATCACGGGGCCTATCGCTTCGACATGGAAGAAATAGCCGGGATATGCGATCGTATCCACTCATGGCTCGCTTCCCCGGCGCTGGCAGTACGATACGAGGACCTGTTGGGCGACACCCCCAGCGAACTGGGGCGTATAGCCGACATGCTGGGCCTTGATGTTTCCAGTAAGGAGCGCGAGCGCATCGCAAAAGCCTGCTCCTTTACGTTTTTGTCCGGAGGACGCGCGCCAGGCCAGGCAGATTCCACCCACCATTACCGCAAGGGCATTGCCGGCGACTGGCGCAATCATCTGACGCAGCACCAGGCAACCCAGGTATGGGAGCGCTTTGGCCAGGCCTTGACGGCCATGGAATACGAACCATGACAATGAAAAAGGAGTCGCGATGAACATCGGCGCACTGGTGCCTGCGCGCATCGGCTCCAAGCGGTTGCCGCGCAAAAACATAAAGAAACTCGGGGGCAAGCCCCTGATCTGCTGGACCCTGGACGCCCTGCTGGAATCCGGCGTATTTTCCAGCATTACGGTCTCCACGGAAAGTGAAGATGTTGCAGCGGTGGTGCGAGAGCAGTATCCGGGCGGCGAAGTTGATGTGCTTATGCGACCCGAGGAGTTGGCAGGGGACGACAGTCCGCTGGCGGCCGTCAAGGCGCACTATCTGCAGGAGCGCCCCGGCTTGGAGTGGACGGGGTTGTTCATGCCCACCATGCCTTTTCGCAAGGTTGCGACACTCAGGCAAATCCACGCGGCCATCCTTTCCGGCCACCCCTGGGCCGTGAAAACCTGCACCACGCGCACCTGGCCCATCACTGACTATTATTACCCGACAGCCGAAGGGGTGAAGCGCTTCTTTGCCGAGCCCTGCTTCTACGCGCGCATGCTGCACTGCACGTACATGCTGGAGCGCACGGACGCCCCTGCCGCGCTGTGGGATGAACTGGGGCTGAGCCACGCAGAACGTGTTTTCATGGTGCATGCCGACGAGGTGGAATGTCTGGACGTGGACACGCCCGAAGACTTTGCCGCAGCGGAAAAAGTATGCCAGGGGCTGCGCCCCTGTCTGCGACAGCTTGCCGTCCACCAGCGCGACGGGTGGCGCATCGTGGCCCCTGTGGGAACGGACTTTCATGCCCTGGAGGCTTACCTCGCCCCAAAGCTCGACGCCACAGAGCATCCACTGCTTGTTCTGGCAAAGGCCGCCCCACCGCTGACATTTCTTTCTTTGCAGGACGGTGCGCAAAGGCGCCCCTGGTTGTGTCCCGAGGCAAACGCCTACTTGCGCTCACCCCAGCTTGAGGCCACCTGCAACATGGCCTATATGCCCGAGCACTACCTGCACGACCAGGCCATCCGCATCCAGCGCGACCTGGGCGCGGCAAACCACCGCAAGCTCGGCAGCACGGATGTATGGGGCGGTTTCCACGGCATGGACGGCAGCGCTATTCCCATGGAACGGGTCATCATGCGTGAAGATCTGGAACAGCAACCCTTCTATGTTTCACCTGTGGAGTGGGTCTGAAACCATGTCGCGACCAGCCTGCTTTTTCGCCACAGGCACAGGGCGCTGCGGCAGCATGTGGCTGGCGCGCTTTCTGGACGCACAGCAAGGGTGCGCCTGCGTTCACGAGCAATCCGCCACCTATGCCCTGCTGTCCGAAGCCTGGCGCAGCGGCGACCCTGCGCCCATGTATCCGGACGCGTTTTCCCGCATACACGCTTCCCTTGCCGCCGCGCAGTCCAATGCAACCTTATGGGGCGAGGTCTCAGCCCTGCTCTATTTTCTGCTGCCTGAAATCGAACGGCGTTTTGCCGGCCAGGGCGTAAAATACATACTGCAGACACGGCGGGCAGCCGATTTTGCACGTTTCGCCATGGCGCGGGGCTTTTTTACACCAGAGCACCCCCATGGGTTGCAACACGCACTGCCTCCTAAAGACAGCAAAACCGCAACGCTCTGGCCAAAATGGGGGGCGCTGGAAAAGTGTCTCTGGTACTGGCGCGAGGTCAACAGCTACGTGCTGCGTTTTTTTGCCGCGCTCGATGCCCCCGAACGTTGCATGGTGCTGCGGCTCGAAGATTTCTCACCCGCTACGTGCAATACGCTGCTCACCTTTTTGGGGCTGCCGGAGCAGGATACGGCGTCGCTACAATCGATGCTCAAGCGCCCTGTGAACCGCACCCCCTCCGCGAACCAGCCCATAAATGAAGAAACTCCCGAGAGCTGGAATCCCTGGTCCCAGGAGGCTCCTCCGCCTTTTGAACAATGGCCATCGGCATGGCGCCAGGCGTGGGAGGAGCTAGCCCAGCCCCTGGAACAAACGCTGTACCCGGAGGAATGCTGACATGGCACGGGTGCTCCTTGTCAGGCCCTGGCGCTTTCAAGACCAGGGCGTTGCGGTTCAGGATTTATCGCAGCAGTGGCGCAATGCGCCCTACTCTCTGGTGCTGTTGGCGACACTTTTGCGTAGCAAGGGGCACGACGCGCGCATCCTGGATATGGAACGCAATCTGATACACGCCAGAGGGGACCTGGATGTCTGCCTTGCCCTGCTGCACACAGAGATTGCCGCCTATAAGCCGGAGATTGTGGGTGTTGGTTTTTTTTCCGTACACTTTCTCGAAGTTGTCCAGTTGACGGCCGCGCTACGAAAAGCCGCCAGCACTGTTGGCTACGCCCCTCTTTTGGTGGCAGGGGGCATTCACGCCACGGTGGCGCCGGCGTCTGTGCTTGCACCGCCGCCCGAAGGCCCCGGATTCGATTGCCTGGTCATGGGTGAGGCTGAAAACGCACTGCTGCAGTTGGCTGACGGCGCTGCGCCCGCCTCTGTTCCCGGCGTCATGACTTCTCCGGAATACCCTCCCGCGGCCGCGCAAATCATAGAGGACTTGGACACACTGCCCTTTCCGGATTGGGAGCTTATCGATCACGCCTTGTACGCCACACCAACATGGGCGCGCACCAAATTTGAGCTGACCTCCAGCCTTGACCTGCTTATGGGGCGCGGTTGCCCGTATAGTTGCGGTTTTTGCGCCTACGGCGCTCTTTCAAAGGTGCGCACGCACTCTGCGGCTTACATGGCGGACGCCGTTGAACACACCCTGCACCATGCGCCCGGCGTGTATTTTCTCGACAGCAGCATAGGCTCCTGGCGCAAAGAACTGGCGCCCTTTTGTGAAGAGCTTATCCGTCGCGGTTTGCACAAACGCGTGCGCTGGTACGCCAATATGCGTTCAGACCAGGTGGACAGGGAACTCCTGCAGCTATTGTACAGGGCAGGCTGCCGCTACCTGTTCTACGGATTCGAGTCCGGAGACCAGGAAGTGCTCGACGCCATGCACAAACGCAACACCGTGGACAACAACCGCAAAACCGCACTGCTCCATAACGAGCTGACATTCCCATATCATGCAAGTATTCTTGTCAATCACCCCGCCGATTCCCTGGCGGCACTCCGCAAGACAATTGCGTTTTTGGATACAATCGAGCCGCCAAGTTCAGGTGTGAACTGGTATGTGCCGCTGCCGGGTTCGGCGGATTTTGCCGCGCTCCGCGCCCAGGGATTGATTGCCGAACAGGACCCCGCCACTTGGCGAATGGTGGGCGAAGTCAATGCAGGGCGCTTTTGGCCCAAGGCCGACGAAGATGCATACCGCGCCCAGGTGGCGGAACTGGAGCGCCTGGCCTATACTATTCTGCCTGCTCGCGTTGCGGCCAGGTGGAGCGCGCAGTAACAAGGACCACAAATGACCACGCAAGAAGCGCTTTTTTCTGAATGGCTGACGCTTTTACGCCGCAAGTGGCGTGTTGTCCCCGCCCAGGGCAAGGGGCGTGTGGATACCGCGACCCTGGCCGCCATGGACGACCACGAGTTGCTCGCCACCTGGACCGCAATCCGCGATGCCGAGCTGACGCCCGAACGGTTTCCCGTCCGCGGTTGGTACCACGCGCTGTACACCCCCATGTTCCAGCATTCTCACCTGTTGGATGTAGGCGCCGGGCTTGGGCTGGACTGCCTGACCTTTGCGCAGAAAGGCGCGCAGGTTACCTTCATGGACATCATTCCCGAGAACCTTGCCTTGCTTGAGCGGATTGCAGCCCTGCTGGGGGTACAGGCCAAAACGGTTTGTATCGAAGACGCCGCGTCTTTCAACCACCCCGAGCGCTACGACGTGATCTGGTGCCAGGGTTCCATGATCAACACGCCTCTGGAAGTGGCCCGGTTCGAGTGCGCTCAGCTCCTGAAGTTGCTGCGCCCCGGAGGACGTTGGATTGAACTCGCCTATCCAAAGGAGCGCTGGGAAAAAGAAGGCCGCCTGCCCGCTGACAAATGGGGCGAACGCACCGACGGTGAAGGCACGCCCTGGATAGAGTGGTATGACCTGGAAAAAATGCACCAGCGCTTTGCCCCCAGAAAATTCCAGGTGGTGCTGCACCAGAATTTCTACAACGATGATTTCAACTGGTTCGATTTGCTCGTCCCTTGAGGCAAAAGGTCATGGAGCGCTCCGGAAGAGAGGAATACGCGTTTCTGCAGGCAGTCGTCAGACTGTTACGCCCTTTGCGTATACTGGAGGTTGGCACTTCTGACGGAGGAAGCGCCCTCATTATGGCCAGCGCCATGGCCGGGTACGCCTCTCTTGGCGAACTCGTCACCATAGATATCGCGGACCAGCGCAGTGACGCACTCCGTAGTTTTGTCGCACCGCCTCTGATCAGCTTTATGCAGGGCGATTCCGCCTCGCTGCTGGCCAGTATGGTAGAAGCCGGGGAACGTTTTGACCTGGTATTTATCGACGGGGGGCACCATTACGCGCAGGTGCATGCAGACTGGTCTGCGGCACGGCAACTGGCAGACACGATAATTTTTCATGATGCGTTGCAATTCAAGGGTGTTGACCGCGTGATTCGGCAAATCCGAAGCTCCCGGGAGTGGGACGTATGCGTCTTGGACTACCCTGCAGTCACTGAAGCCTCTGGCGGTACAAACGCCCCTGGTCTGGCAATGGCCACAAAAGTCAAACCATTTGCGCATCCGAGCTTTGACGCCCTGCCCGGGCGCCCAACACGTAATTCTCGCAGAGCCTGGCAACGCTGGAAGCCACGGCTGATGCGCTACCTGAACATTCCTCTCCTGGCCGGCGACCTGGGCGCCGCCGACGT
Source organism: Desulfovibrio biadhensis (assembly GCF_055388615.1). Lineage (NCBI taxonomy): Bacteria > Pseudomonadati > Thermodesulfobacteriota > Desulfovibrionia > Desulfovibrionales > Desulfovibrionaceae > Desulfovibrio > Desulfovibrio biadhensis. The sequence goes on along the minus strand of NZ_AP042477.1, from coordinate 1,471,942 downwards.
GGAGATGCTGTTTCATTTGCTATGGGAGCACGCCCCCCAGGGTATACTCCATGCCGGTCATGCAGGTTCATTGGCCAGCTGTATCTGCATGGAATACGCGCGCGCCAGGAAATCCACATTTCTGGCCTGGGACCCGGAAGGGACTTTTTTACCCGGCAGGCTTCAAGCGCTGCCCGCCGACCTTGCCACTGCGCTTGCAGCCCATGGCCGGAACGGCCCCGAATACCTGCCGGAAATCCTGCCTATGTTGGCCGGCAATTGCCTGGTTATCATTGATCTTTACAAAGCGCCCGCCGCGAGTTTTCTGTATGGACAGGCGCTTCCTGAGATGCTGGCTGCGTTACGTGATGAGGGAATCATCCTTATCCGTAACTTTTCGCCCTACAGAGGAGAGACGCCCCTTGCCTTGGAGACTGCAACCGGCCCTGCTTATTGCACTTTGCCAGGGGGAGAAGCCCTGCACCATGTGCTGGAGCGGGGGGGAGTTACGCTACAGCGCGCTCTCCCCGAAGCTGTATTCGGCGACTACGTGAATGCCGGGCACTGGCTGTACGTGAAAAAACCCTAACTCCATCGACCCTTTGGAAAAATGATTCCTTTTTCATAAGCTTTTTCATCTTTAAGGCGAATAGCACTTGACCCCGGCAGCCTCTTGGCTTACCCAGACCTTTCTTTCTCGGCTGAAGCATCCATACACGTTTGCAGCACACCGCGCAGCGGGCCAAAAGTCCGCTGTAAGCTTTTTTTATTCTCCGTGACTGGAACGAGGAACAGAATATGAGCAGCATACCCATTTCCGTTGAAGGTTTCCGCAGACTGCGTGACGAACTCGAACGGCTCAAGTCAGAACGCCCTGAAGTCATCCAGGCCATCAAGGAAGCCCGCGAAGAAGGCGACCTGAAGGAAAACGCCGGATACGACGCCGCGCGCGAGCGCCAAGGCATGCTGGAAGCCCGTATCAACTACATTGAATCCCGGCTCCCCAGCCTGAACGTCATTGATCTGGACACTATGGGTGGCGAAAAAGCCATTTTCGGCGCCACTGTGACCATTGAAGACGTTGAGACTGGCGATGCAAAAACCTACACCCTGCTCGGCCCCGATGAAGCCGACCCCGCCAAAGGCAGCATTTCCGTTGTCTCCCCTGTGGGGCGCGCGCTGCTCGGCAAAGAAGAGGGTGACGAAGTCGTGGTGGAAGTACCTCGCGGTCGTGTGCAGTACGAGGTCATCTCCATTGAATTCAAGGGTGCGCCGACTGAATAGCTCGCTGCACGCCCTGGAGTGCTTTTTCGAGGCCGCGCCTTATCTGGTGCGGCCTCTTTTTTATACCTGCCCCGCTGGACAGCAACAGCTCCCGAGGCTACACCCAAACTCACTATGCAGCCTTTCACTCTCACCGCCCCTACCCGGGTTCACTTCGGCAAGCGCGCCCTGACCAAACTGCCACGCATTGCTGTTGCTCTGGGCTTTTCGCGCCTCCTCATCGTTACGGGAAAAGGCTCCTCCCGCAAGAACGGCGCATGGGATCAGCTCAAGGAACAACTTGACGCAGCCGGTAAAAAGCATGGCCTGGAATGGCAGGAGTACTCTGAAATTCCCAGCGACCCGACAGTTGACCACGCCGCGGTCATCGCGCGCGCCGCAAAGGATTTTCGCGCCCAGGCGCTGGCGCCAGTGGGCGGCGGCAGTGTGATAGACGCGACAAAGGCCGCGGCCGCCGTGTTGGGGAAAGACCTTTCCGGTCATACAACGCCTTCCGCTGTCTGGCAGCTTTTAGAGCAGGGAAAGGACATCACCTCGGCCTTGCCGCTGCTTGCGGCCTCCACTCTTGCCGGTTCAGGCTCCGAAGCCAATTCCGACGCCGTTATCAGCGACCCCCATAGTGGCGAAACCAGAAGCCTCCGCGGGCCTGCGCTGTTTCCGGCAGTGGCTTTCATTGACCCTGCCTTGCAGCTCAATCTGCCCTGGGAGCAGACGCGACGTGGTGTGGTGGACGCCTGCAGCCATGTGCTCGAGCGCTACGTGCCTGCCCTGTTTCACATAGAAAACGCCCCTGCCTTACCTGTAGAAATGTCCGAGGCATTGCTACGCTCTTTGCTGCAAACAGGTGAAACGTTGCACCATGAGCCAGATAATCTGGCCGCCCGCGCCAATCTTTGCATGGGAGCGCTGCAGGCCCAAAGCGGCTTTATCCCGGCCGCCCTGCCGGAGGGCGACTGGACATGCCATGTATTGTCCCATGCCTTCAAGGACGGGCGCACCACCCCCCCTGCCCATGGCGATCTGCTGCCCCTGCTTCTGACCAGCTGGCTTGGGCTGCTTGCCGCGCTGGCTCCAGGCAGCCTGGACCGCTTCGCCCAAACCGTTTTGGGGGAAGAAAGCGGCCCTGCGGGCATCAATGTTTTACGTGAGATTTTTCAGGAATGGGGAGCTCCAGAGCATCTGGGAGCGCTGGGACTGGACCGGGACGCCATAGCCGCAGCGTTGCAAAGGGCAAAAGACCAGGGACTCAGGCATGGCGGCCTGGGGCGCGCTTTACCCATGCAGGAGCGGCTGGCCGGCTTGCTGGAACTTTGCACGGATGCATCAGCCAAATAAGCCGACTTTCAGGCAGCATTTGTAACCACCATCAAAAAAAGCGAGGACCCCCCGAATTGGGAGCCCTCGCCTGTATGCAGCGGGTGTCTTGTTTCTATGGTTCCGGGATGGCGTCCATTGTGGCAAAGCGGGGTTCATGGACGGGCAGGATTATCTGCACGCCATTCTTCATGGACAGCATGGTGTCATAAGCCTTGTAGGGGTCGATGACCGTGCCTGGAGGAATGACTTCCATTTCCAGGGCCCGCACTTCTTTGGGCGGATTGAAGTTTTCCTCGATAACACAATACCCCGTAATAGCCGCCGTGCCCTTGGCGGTTTCCACCAATACGCTGAGTCCCCCAGGCGTATGGATAGGGGTGGCCAGCACCCGCACTCCTGGCGCAACTTCCATTTCTTCACCAGGCGCAAGAGAGATGGCGCGAATCTGCCCGCTCTCCTCTATTTCCTCCACGTAGTCCTCCACATACCGGTAATCCATGGGGTGCCAGTTATGGATGGCCTCAAGTTCCTTTTCGTGGACGATGAATTCCGCGTTGGTGAAGCGGTAGTCGTTCTCGCAATGGTCGCGGTGCAAATGCGTGTGGATCACAATATCAAAGTCCTCAGGCGTCAGACCGAACCGCGCAAGCCCTTCATCAATGGTCAAAACAGGGGCGCCCAGCTTTTTGGTGCGCTCCTCCCCTTGCAAGGGGTGCATCTCGCCGGTATCGACAAGTATTTTCTTGTCACCGCCTTCCAGATACCAGGCGTAAATGGGAATGGTGTAAGGTTTCCCCGGATCGTGCTGGTACGTCATCATACTCTTATCAAAATCCTTGGACCCCAGCAGAATGGGATGAATCACATATGCAGCCATTGGAATACCTCCATTCAGGCCGCAAAAGGGTGGGGCAAAGTAAGAACCGGGGCAGTCTGCAAGGCTGCCTATCCAGGGCTCATTTTACCTTGTTGAGCTCCTTCTGCAGGCAATGTTCGAGACGCTCGTCAATACAACCGACAAGAATCTCCGTCATACTCTTCCCGGAACATGCCGCGAGGATCTTCAGCTTGCGATGATACTCCTCCGGCAACCGGAGTGTGAGCTGTTTGATCTTTTTGCCGTCCTCCTGGCCGTCCTCTTCCATGACGGCTGCGGCGGCCTTTTTCACCTTGGCGTCGCTTTCTTCTGCGCCCTTGGTTCTGGCTTTGGGCATGCATCACCTCTTTTTAACCAATGATGCTGCAGCAACAGAAAGCTGTCAAGACCTCATTCATGTCTTTCGTGTTTTTCAGACAGCTCTGTATCCCGGTATTTTTTATTCAATTTGCTACGCACTAAAAACAAACTTCATTTCAGCACGTTATGGAGAAAATAATACCTGACACCTTTCTAGTATGATTTATTTATGTCTTGACAGCATTACATGTCGCGTCTACCTTCCGCCCCAGGTTCGGCAATCCGAGCTTTCCCGTGAGGGAAATACCCTCGATGCGCAACGCGGGGCATTGGGGTGAAAAAATCAGTTGCAGAAGGGCGCACACGCCTTTCAAGGAGGTCATGCCCATGTGGTCGTTACTCGGCAAGGTGAACAAGAATCTGGTTGTGGCAATCCCTGTCATGCTGGTGGCGGGTTTTGTCTTTGGCGCTCTGACTGAAGCCGCCTGGCTGAAATCCCTTATTATCCCTTTCACGTTCCTCATGGTGTACCCCATGATGGTTACGCTGAAGATCAAAAAGGTTTTTGAAGGTGGCGACACCAAGGCGCAACTGCTGACCCAGATCATAAACTTTGGGCTGGTTCCGTTTTTCGCTTTTGGTCTGGGGCTGTTGTTCTTCAAGGAGCAACCCTACATGGCCCTTGGGCTGCTGCTTGCCGGCCTGGTGCCCACCAGTGGCATGACCATTTCCTGGACCGGTTTTGCAAAGGGAAACCTTGAAGCTGCCGTTAAAATGACCGTCATCGGCCTTACCCTTGGCTCCCTGGCGACACCTTTCTATGTTCGCTTTCTGCTTGGCGCCAGCATTGAGGTAAACATCCTTGCCGTCATGCAACAGATCGTTCTGATCGTGTTTCTGCCCATGGTTGCCGGCTTTCTTACCCAGCAGCTTCTGGTCAGGAAATACGGGCAAATAGCTTTTCAACAGCAATGGGCGCCCCGCTTCCCTGCTCTTTCCACCCTGGGCGTGCTGGGCATCGTCTTCATCGCCATGGCTTTGAAAGCCAAATCCATTGCCGCCGCCCCCGGCATGTTGCTGGCCATTCTTGCGCCTTTGGCCATACTCTATTTTGTGAACTACGCCCTTTCCACCTTTGCGGGAAAAATGCTGCTGCCCAGGGGGGACGCCATCGCCCTCGTGTATGGATCGGTCATGCGCAATTTGTCCATCGCCCTGGCCATTGCCATAAACGCATTTGGCCAACAGGGGCAGGATGCAGCCCTGGTCATAGCCATCGCCTACATCATCCAGGTGCAGTCCGCGGCCTGGTACGTAAAATTCACCAACCGCATCTTTGCGCCCGCCCCGCAAGCGGCCGCAGCCTGAGGGGAGATTCGCCATGCTGCCTGAAATACGCACAATTCTATACGCCACGGATCTTTCAGAGGGTGCTCGCCACGCAATCTGGTATGCCGCAGGCATAGCCGAAAAATACAACGCAACAGTCACCGTGCTGCACGTCGTCAGCGACGTGACGGAAGAGCTTTCTCAGGGCGCCGGCATAGATCTGGTGGGGCATTTCGGCCAAAAAGCACTGGATGGATTCAATGAAAAAGGCCTGACCCAGGCCGAAGGTGCTGTTCGCAAGCGCATTGAAGAAATCTGTCAGGAAGCAGGGGCAACGTTGGAGCATTGCCCCCTTGCGCCGGACCACGTTCTTGTAAGGCTGGGCAAACCCGCCGACGTTATCGTGAACACCGCCACGGAAGGCGGGTATGACCTGGTCGTAATGGGGACGCACGGGCATGGTGTATTTGCCGAACTGATGTTGGGCAGTGTGGCGCACAGCGTCATCAAACGCTGCCCGCGCCCTGTGATGGTGGTGCGTCTGCCCCATGAGAATTGAATCGAATTGGCCATGCTGCTTGCACCATCATGGTGGCGCGATTATCTTATGAAACGAAACCCCTGCGACGTAGCTGCAGGGGAAAGAACGGAAACCGCCAGGAGGCACTCAAATGGAATCGCGACAAGTAGTGATAGTAGGCGCCGGCCCAGCAGGACTTTCAGCAGGCATTTACACGGCGCGGGCAGGCATGGATACATTGATTCTGGGGTGCGACCCGAAGGTGGCTGGCGATTACGATATCGACAACTACTTCGGTTTCGACCAGACCATCACAGGCAAAGACCTGATAGAAAAAGGGCGCCAGCAGGCAATGCGCTTTGGCGCAAGCATAGAGTGTGAGCGCGTGCTGACCGTGCACCACAACGAGACTGGCGGCTTTCATTTCAAGACGGAAAAACGCGAACTGGACGCCTGCAGCGTGATCCTCGCTACCGGCGTTTCACGTGTGCGCCCCGGCATAAAGAATGCGTCCGAGTATGAAGGCAAAGGCGTATCCTATTGTGTCAGTTGCGACGGCTTTTTTTACAAGGGGCGCAAGGTCGCCGTGCTGGGCGAAGGCATCTTCGCCGCCAACCAGGCCCTTGAACTGCTCAACTATACCAAGGATGTGACCATCATCACGCAGGGCAAGAAACCGAGCATTTCCGACGAGTTCATGCAGCACCTGGCGGATGCTGGCATCCAAGTGCAGGAGCGCAAGATCGACACCCTGGAGGGTGACGGCGTGCTGGACACAGTCGTATTCAACACCGGCGAAAGGGAGCCCTTTGAAGGACTCTTTGTCGCAATGGGTGAAGCGTCGTCCCTAGACTTCGCCTTTTCTCTCGGCGTTGAGCGCAACGGGGTGTTCCTGGTTGCAGACGCGGAACAACGCACCAATATTCCTGGGGTTTTTGCTGCAGGTGATTGTCTGGGCGGTTTTCTGCAGATCAGCGTGGCCGTGGGTGAAGGCGCTAAAGCAGCGCGTTCAGCCATTGACCACGTAAAAAAGAACTGCGCCGCAAAGTAGTCCACCCTGCCGCACACTTGCCAGAGGCCCGTATGCCTTGCCCTGCAAGTGTGCGGCTTGTCTTTTTTTACGGTGTGCACTAGTGATTGTTGCATGCGTACACGAGATACGCCCTTGCCTATGCAGGGCACCCATACTTCCGCCAATATTCTTCTTGTGGACGATTCGGCCACCTCTCGTATGCTATTGGACGCCATCCTGCGTGGTTCCGGGTACAAAAACATCCTCACCGCCCCTTCTGGCACAGAAGCTCTAGACATTTTGCGTACGCGCTCATCCCAGAGCATATCCCCTGCCATGGACCTTGTCCTTATGGACATCAACATGCCGGACATGAACGGCATCAGTGTTGTCAGAACCATCAAGCAGGACGAGCTGCTTGCCGACATTCCCATAATCATGGTCACGGTCAGTGATGAGCGATCCAGCCTGGAGCAGGCTTTTGTAGCAGGCGCCATCGACTACGTGAACAAGCCTGTGAACAAGCTGGAGCTGCTGGCGCGCGTTCGCACCGTCCTGAAATTTCGCGAAGAAATGGAACGCCGCAAGGTCAACGAGCTTGGCCTGATGGATATGACCAGCAACCTGCAGGATGCCTACCGCAAGCTCGAGGAGATGAATGAAAACCTCGAGTCCAGGGTTCAGGAGCGCACCTCAAGGCTGGAAGACGCTTATCAGGAATTCAAGGAACTGGACAGGATGAAGACTGCCTTCTTGTCCAACGTTTCCCACGAATTGCGCACTCCCCTGACGTCCGTTTTGGGTTTTGCCTCCATTATCCGCAGCAGGTTGCTGAAGGTAGTGTTTCCTGCTTTGGAGCGCCCCGGCAGCGTACCGCAAAAGAGCCTTGAAAAGGCGGTTTCTCAGATTGAAGCCAACCTGGACATTCTGCTTACCGAAGCAAAGCGGCTGACAACCCGCATCAATGATGTTCTGGACATCACCCGCATGGAAAGCGGCGAAATGGAATGGGGCGATGGCCCTGTGCGCATAGACGACGTGCTGCAGCTTGCCCAGAACCTCATGGCTCCCCTCTTTCAGGAAAAAGAGCTTGCCTTTGAATTGAGCATTAAAAACGATTTGCCAGAAATCCGTGGCGACAAAGACAAGCTTCTGCAGGCGGTCATGAACCTGCTGAGCAACGCCGTAAAGTTTACGGATAAGGGCAAAGTGGTCTGCAGCGCGGAATACGCCGACAACGAGATACTCATCAGCATCAAGGATACGGGCAAAGGCTTTCAGGAAGCCGAGTACGCCACGGTTTTCGAGAAATTCAAACAATTGGGCGACGACCTGACCGGCAAACCCCAGGGAGTCGGCCTGGGTGTTCCCATCTGCTCCTACATCATAGAGCACCACGGCGGCCGCTTGTGGGCGCAAAGCACCCCTGACATGGGTTCGACCTTCTGGCTTACGCTCCCAGTTACAAAGGGCTGAATCAACACATCCTTTTTTCGACACGGATATATTTTTTACCTTTTTAGTTTGACATTCAAATTATTCAACTGTAGAGATGTCCGCAGTTCAAGACAAAATCAACCGCTCAAGGATATCTCATATGCCTCACGACAGTATTTTTCTCGTGGCCCTGCAAAGTTCGCTGCTGTTAGGCCTTGTTCACGGCATCAACCCTTGTGGTCATTCGTGGCTGGTGCTGGCGCCTTTTGTGGCAGGAAAACGCGATGGAAAGCGGGTTTTTGCGCTTACGGTCTCCTTCATCAGCGGCACAGCGCTGGCGTGCCTGATTATTGGCCTCACCCTTGGCGCGGTGTCTTCCTTTTTCACTCCCACAGCTTCCTGGTGGGCGGAAATCATCAGCAGCGCGGTTGTCATTGTTCTGGGGCTGATACTCTGTATCAAGCCTGGCCTGTTGCACAGCCATGAACATGACCACGGCCATGGACATGACCATCACCATGATCACCACCAAGATCATGACCACCATCATGACCACGAACACCACCATGACCATGCGCACGATCCCGGTGAAAACGCCCACTGCGCCTTGCCGTCATGGAAAGGGAGGCTCTCCCGCGCCACTGGAATCGGCCTGTTCACCGTAGGATTCGTGAATATGATCATCCCTTGCCCAACCGTAGCCATCATGTATACATATGCCATCCGCTCGGGCAGTGCCCTGAAAAGCACCATCGTCTTCGGCGCATACGCCCTGACCACAGCCGCCGCTATCGGCGCTGTCATCTGGGCCTTGCACCGCATGTCGCGACTGGTGACCAGACTGGAAAAACCTTGGCTGGAAAACGCGCTGATGCGCGGCATAGGCCTTATGACCATTGGCTTTGGCGTGTATACCCTTTGGAGTGATTTATGGATGGCATGAGCGACGACAGGGCGCAGCGCGTAGAAGAACTGAGCAGACTGCTGGTGGAATTTTACGAAAAGTTCTCTTCCTGGGAGCATGAGGTGGTCCGCGACAAGGGGCTGACGTTGCCGCAGACCCATACGCTGGAGATACTGGGAGCCCACGGCGCAATGCGCATGAAGGAGCTGGCGGAAAGAATGGGAGTTACCACGGGCACGCTCACGCTTGCCGTGGATCGGCTGGAAGCCAGAAAACTGGTGCGGCGGCGGCCAAACGAGACAGACCGGCGCTCCATCCTTGTGGAACTGACCCACCAGGGAGAAGAGCATTTCCACGAACATGACGCCCTGCATGGCCGGCTTACTGCAGATATTACCAGCGCCCTGGATAACGAGGAACTGGAATCCTTTGCCACCATTTTGAGGAAACTCGCAAAAGCTTTCTGATTACGGGACAACGTCTGCATGCAAGGGGAAAACGGTGAATCAGCCGTTTTCCCCTTGCGCTTTTTTGGGGATATGCGTGTTGCATGCTACGGCGGCATGTGCTCTCAGACAAAACGCCCGATGCCGCGTTGGTCTCTCCAGTAGCTGATAGCAGCCTACTCCACGAACCTTACCAGCGGCTTGCGCCGATCAGTCACAAAGGCGTAGCGCTCTGCGGGCCAGCCAAGGGCGATCACGGCATACACGGCCTCATCACGGGGGATGTCCACCGCATCCTTAATTTTTGGGGCATTGTGCACTGCCGCCACGGCATACCCGATCAGGCACGTGCCCACCCCCAGGGTGTGCGCGCCCAAAAGCAGATTTTGCGTCGCCAGCATGGCGTCCTCTGCAGGGCAACTGGCGCCGGGGCGCATTCCCACCACAATTGCAGCAGGCGCACCGTGAAAAAGACGGTCCACGCCCTCTTCTTCCCATTGACGCATGGCTTCTTTCACCTTCGGGTAATACCCGCGGTAGTAGTCATCGAGCTCTCCCTTGCCGACAAGCTTCAGGCCGGCGCGCAGCCAGGCCTTTTCCGCCGTCCGATTGAGTTTTTGAAAGAAGGCCTTGATGGGGGTGGCCAAACGCAACACCCATTGCCGTGTAGGGAGCAGGGTAAAGCTCCAGAGCTGGCTGTTCGTGCCGGAAGGCGCAGTAATGGCAATGCGCACAAGGTCTTCCAGCAATTCGCGGGGGACCTCGCGTTCCTTGAAGTTACGGCATGAGCGCCGCGATCGCAGCAGGCGCACCAGTTCGGCCGTGTCACCCTCCCCGAAAGGCAGCCACTTTTCCCTGGCTTCAAAATACTGATAGTCCTGAGACCAGGCATCGCCGTGACTCATGGTGACAGCCCCTGACGGGCAGGCCGCGACGCAATGGCCACACGCAAGGCAGTTTTCCTGCCTGGCCTGGGCCTTGCCATCGGCAATGGTGAAGATACCATCCAGACAGACCGTTTCGCAAAGGCTGCACCCTATGCAGGCGTCCTGGTCCACTTTGGCGCAGTTCACAGCATCTTTAGGTTGCATCAGTGTACCTGTTTCTCCTTGTACCCGGTGGGCTTGGAGCCCGCGGCATATTTCCCGGGCATGTTTTTTAAGTCCAAGTCACAAAACGGTAATCATTTTATGCTTGCATCAATTTTGTACATTCGGAAATTGGAGCTTGAAGTCAAGCCGCCCCTTGTGCAATCTGAATCTGCAGCGGGTGGTCCCGCCACAAGATGCAACGAATGATGTGTTGCAAAGAGCCGGGTGTAATGTGTTACACCCCGTGCACTTACGCACTGATAAGCCAAAATTGCAAACGCGCAACGCCAAAAACCTGTAACGAGAGGAATACGTAATGAGTGCTGAAAGCGGAAAACTGGCCGACACCGTAGCTGATTATCTTTTGGCCAACACAGGCATACTCAAGTATTTCGAAAGGTTCGAACATGACGAAGACCTGCTGGAAGAAAAACTCGAGGAATTTTGTAGTGAAGTGGATGCTATCATAGAAGAATTTATCGAAGACCTTGAAGACATGGATGACGACGGCTTTGACGAAGACTACGAATGATGCCGTTGTCTCACACTGTATGCCAATAGCACGGCAGAGAATGGCCCGCTTCATGCGGGGCGCCGCCATGCCGCCTTGAAAAGGCAGTTTTCACCCGGCCAGGTCACTTTAACAAATGCGCATCGCATCCCTGCCGGGAAGTGTGCATGGCCGATCCTACCATACATTCAGGCGGCGCATGACGTTTGTAGCGCCTCCTTCCTGAAAAACCCCTTCCTTGCACTTTTTTGTGATTTTCTATTGACTTTCTCTAGAGCATGGGCCACCAGTGGGCCATGACGATGCAGAGCAGGCTTCTGTCCTGCTCCCCCGCCACAATCGCCTGGGGTTTTTCTCCAGGCCTTCTCCCAAAACGGGAGGCAATCATGCGGCATTTGAGCAAACATAGCGTGGCGCGAGATCCTGAGGGTGAATTGCAGTTCGACAGTGTTGACGAGGCTTTCGAGCTTCTCGGGATGGACCTTCCCGAACGGCTGATGGACAGTATACCCGCCAAGGCTAACATCGCGTCCTTTCTGGTGGATAACGACGTCTTTGGCATGGATGAAGACGCGTTTACGCGCCGCCTGGAAGAAGACAGGGAATAAGCAAGATCGGATGCGGGCCGCATGTTCCGCTTTCCTCAAGGTGCTCCGGCCAGGTTGAGGAAAACCGCAGCTACTTGCTTTTTTTGTCATAACTCCTTCTCTCATTCCAATACGGAGATGGTAGGATTGGGCCTTGCCGTTCGTCTTGCTTTGGAGTATAGACCTGTGTTCTTGCCCATAAGACATGACGGCCCTCACTTTATCTCTTGTAGCGTCCTACCATGCAAATTGCCCGCGAACGCCAGGAAATCCATCTCGACCTCTCAAAAGGGGCCTGTGTTACCATTGGGAACTTCGATGGCGTCCATAAAGGCCATCAGAAGCTCATCCAGCGCGCCATCCAAAAAGCCAAGGCAAGGGACATGTCCAGTGTGGTCATTTCCTTCTGCCCCCATCCGCTACATGTCCTGGTAGGGCCACACACGCCTCCTTTCATCACAGTGCGTGATCAAAAGCTGGACATCATCGAGTCTCTGGGCGTTGATCTCATGCTGCTGATCAACTTCACCCGTGAACTGGCAAACCTCACCCCCGAAGAGTTCGTGGCCACCTACCTTGTAGAGTGGTGCAACACCAAAGAGCTTGTCGTTGGCTACGATTACACCTTTGGCAAAGGGCGTCAGGGCAATTTCCAGCTACTTCAAGTGATGGGTGAAAAATACGGTTTCGGGGTGGAGCGGCTGGATTCGGTCATCATCAACGACGCCATAGTCAGCTCCACACGCATCCGGGACATGATACGCGCCGGTGACGTTTGGGGCGTGAAACCGCTTCTGGGGCGTTTCTATGTTGTCCGTGGCCGTGTGGTGCACGGCAAAAAACGCGGCAAGACGCTGGGGTTCCCCACTGCCAACCTGAAGCTGGAAAACGAGGTGCACCCGGCCACTGGTGTTTACGCCGTGTGGATTCAGCGCAACGGGGATATTTTCCCGGGGGTGGCCAACATCGGCTACAATCCGACCTTTGGTAATGATGAATTGAGCGTCGAGGCCCATATCCTGGACTTTGACGGCGATATATACGAACAGGAACTGCAGGTGCACTTTGTACAACGCCTGCGGCCGGAAAAGAAATTTTCGGGGGTTGATGAGCTCATCGCTCGCATCCAAGAAGATATTGCTCTGGCCAGAAACATACTCCAAGCGCCAGAGGCGCAACTTTAGGCTCTTAAAGCCGCCCCAATGCCATGCAGACTCCCGGCCCCCCTCCAGAAGAACCGAAAACCAGCGAATATCTCCACCACCCGAAACAAGCAGTTATCACCAAGCTGCACCGCTCCTGGTGGCACATTGTCAGAACTTACGCCACTAGCGGCATGGTCCGCTGGCTCATCTTCGGCGCAGCCATGGGCATTGTCTCCGGGCTTGCGTCCATTGTCTTTTTCTGGGGCATTGAAATCCTGAAGCACTTATGGCTGGGGCAACTGGCCGGCCTTGTTCTGCCTGCTCCTGCGGGCGAGTCCATGTACCATCATCTGGGGCACGGCGTGTATCGCCCCTGGGTTGTGCCAGCGCTCACCACGGCTGTGGGCCTGCTGACTGGGTACCTTGTCAGCAAGTTCATTCCGGAAAGTATCCACGGGGGCACTGACGGCACGGACTCCATGATCAAGGCCTTCCACCATCAAGGCGGTGTCATCCGCCCCCTGGTGCCAATCATCAAGGGCTTCACCTCGATCCTGACCATCGCTTCCGGCGGCAGCGCCGGCCGCGAAGGCCCCATCACGCAGATCGGCGCCGGCATGGGGTCATGGATCGCGCTCAAACTCAAGCTATCCGCCCGAGAACGCAGACTGTTGCTGCTTACAGGCGCCGCCGGTGGCCTGGGCGCCATATTCCGCGCCCCCATGGGTGCAGCCCTCACGGCCATAGAAGTCATCTATATGGAAGACTTCGAGGCCGAAGCCGTACTGCCTGCCGTCATTTCGTCCGTAGTGGCCTATACCTTGTTCACCTTGGCCTTTGGCCACGAGCCCATCTTCGGCATACCCCAATTCCAGTTCGCCAACCCCATGGAACTGCCATTTTACGCCATTCTGGCTGTGGTCTGCGCAATCATGGGGTGGATATACGTAAAGACATTCTACACCATCAAATACGCCGTGTTCCGGCGCGTGCAACAACGCATAGGCCTGACCCTGACCACTGGTCTGGGCGGTCTGTGCATGGGCTTGATGGGTATGGCCTACCCGCAACTCCTTACCGGTGGGTACGGCTGGGTAGAAATGGCCATTCTGGGCAACCTTTCCGCAGCCACCATGCTGGCCATAGCATTGGGCAAGACCTTGGCGACATCCGTGACCATCGGTTCCGGCATGAGCGGGGGTATGTTTGCGCCGGCCCTGTTTGTCGGCGGCATGAGCGGCGGCATTGTAGGCAAGCTGGGAAGCCAGTTCTTTCCTAATATCGTGACCCAGCCCGGCGCATACGTGCTCGTGGGGATGGCCGCCTTTTTCGCGGGTGTGGCCAACGCGCCCATTGGTCCGCTGCTCATGGTCTGCGAGTTGACCAAGGGCTATGGCCTGCTGGCGCCGCTGATGCTGGCCTCGGCGTTGTGCCTGGTGCTGAACCGCAAGGTCTCGCTTTACGAAAACCAGACCGACAACAAATTCGAATCTCCGGCCCATGTTGGGGACGCCACCATCAATATTCTGGAGCGGTTGCAGGTGCAGGACGTCTACACACCGGGGCGCGGCACCGTTCTTGAGGAGAGCATAACCCTCAAGGCGCTGACAGACATCATCACCGGCACAAACGAGTTCAACTTTCCCGTTGTGGACCGTGAAAACAAATTCATAGGGGTGATGGCGCTGCAGGACGTGCGCAAGGTGTTGTTCGAAGATGCGCTGCACGATCTGGTACTGGTCAAGGACCTGATGCGCGCCCCTGTGTATGCGCGGCTTGACTATGATCTGTACTCGGCGTTGATGCGTTTCATAGGCACGGACCTTTCCCAGATTCCGGTGCTGAACGAACAAAGCGAAATAGTGGGCAACCTGAGCCGTGAAGCCGTGTTCAAGGCGTACTCAGACGCCATAAAGACCCTGAGCGAAGAATAGGGCAGTTCGCCCTACTCTTCGTTGCCCGTGTCTGCTGCAGGTCCCTTCTCGGCGTTGTGCTCGCGATGCACCAGCTCCGCCAGTGCCTTCAAGGCTTCTGCAGGGGCATGTCGCTGAAATATGTTGCGTCCCGCCAGCACGCCCTTTGCCCCACATTCCAAAGCGCTTTCCACCATTGCCAAAAATGACTGCAGGTCGGGTTGCGGCGGTCCACCCGCCACGAGCACGGGAACAGGACAGGCAGCCACGGCGGCGCCAAAGCTGCTCATATCACCGGAATACAATACGCTGACGATATCCGCCCCAAGTTCGCCCCCTAAACGCACGCAATGGGCAATGAGGCTGGGGTCCAACTCGTTCACGATCTGCCCGCCACGGGCATAGATCACCGCCAGCACGGGCAAACCGGCCTGGTGCGCATCATCGATGACCATGCCGCAATCCGACAGCATGCGGTCCTCGAGTTCGTTGCCGATGTTCAGATGCACGGCCACAGCATCAGCACCCAGGCGCAAGGCTTCTGAAACGGAGCAGATGATACTCTTGTTGTAGGTGGGCAGACCGTGCCGCGTACCCCCGGAAAGCTGGACCAGAAGATTCTGCGTGTGCGGCACCAGCTCCGGCCAGGCGCGTACCAACCCTTTATTCAGCACCACCCCCTGAACGGCGCCAGCGGCTTCGCTGTTGGCGGTATTTACCAGTCCAGGCACGTCGTCCATACCCTGCAACATGCCGCTGCTGACTCCATGGTCCAGAGCCAGAACAAGAGCCCTTTGGCTTTCCGGTGCAAAAAAACGACGCATTTTGCGTCTGCATCCACCCATCACAAACTCCTTTCACGCAATATTCCGCTGCAGAGGGTTACGAAAAACACGGGCTGGCTCAGGCCTCCCGCCGCACTCCCCCTGCATTGTTATCTTTCAGCCCAAAGCAAACGCTTGCCTTTGCGCTTTATCCACCCCAACGGCAACGGCTGCTCCATCCCGGATGCACGAAAATACAAGCCGCAAAGCCCGCCTTTTTCGGAAGACGCTGCAGGCGCCTCCAGACTCTGCCCTTGCAACAGGCGAACAAGCAGACCAGGCTCCTCGGCCACAAGGTCCCCTGGGAGCGGCACGGCAGGTAAAAGCCCCCGTGCACGAGGCAAGGGGCGAAAACCACCTTTGCCCCCTTTTCCATAGCGACCGAGCTGCAACCCCTGCCAGCGAAATGAAGACGGCAAGAGTGCGGCCTGCTCATGGACAAAATGCACGTTTTCGCCGAACAAGCGCAGTTCTCCAGCCTTGAAAGACGTCATATCCCAGGGGCCTTCGGAAATTTCCTCTACGGGCAAGGGCTCACCAGGCAAGGGATGCTCCGCCCTTTCCGGCAGCTCCCCCGGCTTCAGCAGGCGCACAGCAAAGTGCCCCTGCGCCTGAGAGAGTTCCTGATCCACCCGCAAACACCCTTCACATCCATCCAGATGGGGCGCTTCAAAGCCATAGCCCTCGGGTTCCGGCAGCGGGTCCAGCTCAAGCCCCAATTCGCGGGTGGCGTAAAGCACCTGCTCTTCATTTTCCTGTACATTGGTTGTGCAGGTGGAATATACCAGCGCCCCCCCGGGTGCCAGCAACCGGACCGCCTCTGCCAGAAGCAGACGCTGCAGCTCCACCAAAGGCGCCACTTTTTCCCCCTGCCAGATGCGCGCGGCATTGGGGTGCTTATCGGTGGTTCCCCACCCACTGCAGGGCGGGTCCAGCAAAATACATGGCCAGGCACCGTCTTGAACGGGCAAAGATTCCCCAGGATATTGGCAAACACCGGCATTGGCGAGCTGCAGCCGCGCCAGGTTGCGCTTAAGCGTCTGGTGCCGCTCACGGTTGGGCTCATTGGCCATTACAAAGCCATGCTCCCCAGCAAGGCTCGCCAGAAACGAGCTTTTACCGCCGGGACTTGAACACATGTCCAAAACGGCCTGCCCGCCATGTTTTTCCACATGGGGAGCAAGGGCCAGGGGTGAAAGCATGGAGGCGCGGTCCTGGATATAAAGCAGACCGAACCAGGCGGCAAGCGTAGACCCCAATGCGACAGCCCCCTCTGTGGCCCTGAAACACCAGGGAGAGAAAGGTTCTGGGCCTGCCGTTATCCCCTGGGCAGCAAGCATTGCCAGAACGCCATCACGCTCATGGGGTTTGCAGACAAGGCGAAAACTGCGTTCTTCTGACTTGAAAGAGGTATGTTGTCTGGACAGAGCGACAATCCTTACAATATTTTTACATTTCAAAAAGGTGGAATCCAGCTGTCACAAAGCCAAAATTCCCCCTCCGGACAATGGCATCTTGACGTCAAAGAAGAAAAATTTCAAATTGTTCCTTCTCTGTCACCCAATTTAAGAGTACAGCCTCTTACGACCAATGCGGGCTTTGCCAGAGCGGATTCTTCATGCTATTGGCAAGGCCTCTCCGGCATTGTCTGGAGGCGAACCAAAGGGCGCCCCGGCGCCCTGGACAATACGCGCCGCACCAAGCGTCGCATCCTCAAGGAGTCAATATGACAATCCGTACAACCTGTAGATACCTGCTGTTCGCACTTTTTGCTTTGATGCTGCAGCCTTGCGCTGGTTGGGCAGCGAAGAGCTTTGCTGTGGCGCCCTTTTCCATCAATGGCCCCAATGACTACCAATATTTGAGTAAGGGCATCCAGGACATGATGGTCTCCCGCCTGCACTGGGCGGGGAACTTTGAAACCCTGGATAAGGAAAAAGTTGATGCTGCCACCGGCGGCAAAGCCATTGACGATGGCAAGGCGGCCGCGACTCGCAGCCAGCTGGGCGCTGACTATCTTGTTTATGGTAGCGTGACCATCCTTGGCAAGCAGAGCAGCGTTGACGTCAAGGTCATAGGACCTGACGGCAAAGTCGTTCCTCATACCGCTCAGTCCGAACTCGATCGCCTCATCCCGACGCTGGAAGTGGTTGCGACCAAGATCAACAAGGACATTTTTGATCGTCCCACGGATAGTAGCAACAAGGCCAACGATGTTGAACGCGTCAACGCCATGAACCCCGGCCTGATCCACAACGAAACCAGCCAGAACCAGGAATTCTACCTGAACCCGCAGTTCCGTTATGCAGGTGATGCACAGTCCGAAGGCCGCTTGCGCAGCCCAACGCTGCCTTACTCCGGCACAAGCATTGTTGTTGGCGACGCTGATAATGACGGCCGCAACGAATGCTTCATCAGCAGCGAAGACACGATTTACGCGTACCGTTTCGACGTGAATAACAATATGGAGCCCATTGGCGAATACAGCCTCGGCCCCAGGCTGACCATCATCCGCATGAGCCTTGTTGATTTGAACCGAAACGGCATGCAGGATCTGGTGGTATCAGCCATCTTTTTGCCGGTTGAAATGGACGTGCAGAAGGTCGTCAACACTGCGGATATCAACACGCCCCGCGGGTATGTGTTTTCCTTGGAAGGCAACAAGCTCGTTCCCAAGGAGCAGGACATCGACCTGTTCCTGGCCACAGCGCCCACTCCGCCGAACTTCACCCCCATGTTGGTTGGGCAGCGCAGGGGCCCCTATGATACGTTTGACACCACTGTACATGAAATCGTGAAGATGAGCGGCAAGTACACCCTTGGTGGCCGTTTGCTGCTGCCTCCCAAGGGCAACGCCTTCAACTTTGTGTACCTGCCCCAGGGCGATGCGGACTACAAGATCATCCTTACCAACAAGAAAGACAGACTCGAAGTCTACAATCGCTCCGGCGGGCTGGAATTCACCACGGACAATATCTACTCCGGCTCCAGCCTCGGTGTTGTGGACCCACGGGACAAGTTCCACATGAAGGACGATCTGATCATGAACGCGCCCTATTATATTCCGCTGCGCATGCTGCCGGTGGATCTTAATGGCGACGGTTCCTACGAGCTGATCGTGAACCACCCCATTTCTGTGGCTGCCATGTTCTTTGATCGCTACCGCAACTTCCCGCAGGGTGAAATACACTGCCTGTACTGGGACGGCGTGGGTATGACCCTGGTATGGAAAACCCGCCGCATCAAGGGCTCCGTTGCTGACTACGGCGTGGCGGACATCAACAACGACGGCATCAAGGACCTCTATGTCCTGGTCAACACCCACCCGGGCATGGTTGGCATGGGGCGTAAGCGCACTGCAGTGCTGATCTACCCCCTGGATACGTCCAAGACCGACAGCACAACGCCGGTTAACAGCGAGTTCACAGAGGAGCAATAAGCCTCCTCCAGGACATATCACGCAAATATGACGGCCGGGGTATTTCACCCCGGCCGTTTTTTTTCGCCTTGTATAAGAGAGCACTCCACCCCTTAAACCGCAATCATTGCCGCGATACAAACGTGTCGCACTCCAACATACGCCATTGCACAGCACGTGACACTTCGCCGACTACACAAATAATCAAGGGGAGATACTGCGCGAGATTGCGTCATACAAACCGGCTAAAAGCGCAAGAAAGGTTGCTGATCAATTGCGGTGCAAAATCAATTAATCAAATGTGGCAGGAACAGAAAGAGATCGGGGAACAGCAGCATAAGTGCTACGCAGACGACATAGCTGAACAAAAAGTAGGTTATGCCCCGAAAGACATGGGTCATGGGCACTTCCGGCGCCATGGAGGAGACGATAAAAACGCTGACCCCAACCGGGGGCGTGGCTGCACCCATGGTCGTGACCACTGTAATCAGCAGTGAAAACCACAGCGGGTCATAGCCCAACCCTTCCGCCAGGGGAAAAAAGATCGGTATGGTTATGAGCAGCAAAGCCAGCGCATCCATGATCATGCCGCCAAAGACATAAACCAGGCAGACCAGAAGCATGATGACCCAGGCGGGAATGGGCAAGGAAGAGACCCAGTCCGCAGCTTCGAAAGGCAACCGCGTTACGGCCAGGAAACGTCCAAAAAGCACCGCCCCCGTGATGATCATGAAGATCATGCTCGAAACACGCAGTGTATCTTCCACAGAGGCCCACAACCGCTTCCAGGTGAATTGCCCGCTCACAGCGCTGATGCCGATGGACAGCAGGGAACCGGCGGCGCCGGCCTCACTGGGCGTAAAAAAGCCGGCGAACAGGCCGCCCATTACCAGGGAAAACAGCACGATCATTTCTATGGAGCCTGGCAGGGAAGCGAACTTGTCACGCCAGGAGGTGCGCTCACCAGCCGGCCCCCACGAAGGGTGCAGCCGGCAAAGCGTAGCAATGGTCAGCAGGAACATGCCCACCAGCAGCACGCCCGGCAGCATGCCGCCCCAAAAAAGCTTGGCAATGGACTGCCCGGTCTGGAGACCAATTATCAGCAACACGACGCTGGGGGGGATAACCACGCCCAGGGTGGAGCCGATGGCCACGGAACTGGTGGAGAGGATGGGGCTGTATTTGTACTTCTTCATCTCCGGCAGAGCCACAGTGCTCATGGTGGCCGCCGTTGCCGTGTTGGAGCCGCTGATGGCCGAAAAGCCGGCGCAGGCCAGGATGGTGGCGATGGAAAGACCGCCCCTGTATTGCCCAAGCCAGGCGTATGCCGTTCGATACAGCCGTTTATTGACGCCGGCATGGTAGCAAATCTGCCCCATGAGAATGAACAGCGGGATGACGGTGAGGCCATACGAAGAGAAGACGTTCCACAATTCCGTGCCCAGCATGCCGAGAGCCGCCTGGAGATTGATCATCTTCCAGAATCCCACAAAGCCCACCAGGGCCATGGCAAACCCCACAGGCATGCGCAAAAAGAACAGGCTGAGAATAAGGGCGACTATGCCCAGTATGCCGATGGTCGCGGGACTCATGCCTCGCCTCCTTCGGCCTTGATTTTACGTTTGCCGGTTGCGGCACACCAGGCCTCAATGGCGTCGCACATCAGTGCAAGGGCCAGAAGCGCCACCCCGATGGCAACGGCAAAAGGAAATGGATAATAGGCAATGTGCAGGGTTTCGGAGAGTTCGCCCGTCTCCACAAGGGACCAGGCCCAGACAGCTGTGCGCCATGCAGCCAGGGCGAAAAACACGGCGCAGATCAAATTTGCAAAGACATCAACCAGCTTTTCCGTCCGGGGGCGGAACATGCCGGCCAAAATGGTCAATGCTATATGCCCTTTGTGCTCCTGCGTGTGCCCCAGGCCAAAGGAAGCCACCAGCGCGCCCAGAAACCCTACGATTTCATAGCTGCCCTTTACCGGCACCCACACGGCGCGCGTCACCATATTAACACAGGCAAGCAGCATCATGCCCAAAAGGGCTATGCACCCCACCCAGAGCATGATGGTATTGAGCCTGGAGCTGATGATCCGCAATCGTTGAAGCATCTCGCAAAACCCACAAATCAGATATAATTAACCATAATAAAAGCCCCCTGCACCCTCTTCTGGTCAGACCAGCCAGGGGGCGCAGGGGGCTGTCATACATGGTTAACGCTTCCAGGGCAATGCGCTCAGGGCCATCTTTCGCCGCAGATAACCGAGTTGATCCTGCAATGGAAGCTGTTTGGGGCAAACGTCTTCACAGGCCAGCAGCCCCATGCAGCCGAAAATCCCCTCGTCCGTGCCGATCAGGTCGAAGTAGTCCCGGTCCGTACGGTTATCGCGGGGGTCGATGACAAAACGGCCCACCCGGTTCAAGCCGGCAGCGCCCAGGAAATCCTTGCGCATGCGCGCCGTACCGCAAGCTGCAATGCAGCAGCCGCATTCAATACAGCGGTCGAGTTCGTAAATCTCCTCGGCCACATCGTTTTCCATGCGCTCTTCCTCTGCAGTGGGGTCAAAGTCCTTCTGTGTGTGAATCCAGGACTCGATGCGCTGGTACATTTCACGAAACCAGGTGCCCGTATCCACTGAAAGATCACCCACCAGCTTGAAGAACGGCAGGGGCATCAGCGTGATCTGGTCGGGCAGATCCTTGGTCTTCGTGTGGCACGCCAGACCCGGGCGGCCATTGATTGTCATGGCGCAGGAACCGCACACACCGGCGCGACAACAAAAATCAAACATCAATGACGGGTCCTGTTCCTCGCGGATCATGTGCAATGCGATGAACAGCGTCATGGACTCTGCTTCTTCAAGCTTGAAGATGTCCGAATGGGGCTTGGATGCCGGATCCTGCGGATTATAGCGGAATATTTCGAAAGTCAGCTGCCTGCCCATGGCTTAATCCTCACTCTTGGCTGACGGTTTCTTCTTGCTCGAAGTGGCCTTTTTGGCCTTTGGCTTTGCCTTGGCTGCTTCTTTTGGCTTTGCCTTTGCCGCGGTTTTAGGCGCGGCTTTGCTTTTGGGCTTTGGCGCCGCCTTGGGTGCAGCCTTTGCTTTGCTCTCTGCCTTGGGCTTGCTTTCTGCTTCCTGCTTTGGCTCATCCATGGGGATGATCTTGCCGCCGCCGTAGCCGCGGTCTCCCGGAGGAATCTCAAAGGCCGCGGTTGCCGGCTCGTATTGCAACGTCGGCAACGCTGCGCCCTCTTCCCAATAGGCAAGTGTTCTGCTCAGCCAGTCGCGGTCGTTGCGTTCGGGGTAATCCTCACGGGTATGGGAACCGCGACTCTCTGTTCTTTTCATGGCGCCGTAGGTCACGCACAAGGCCAGACGCACCATGCCGGGCAGCTTGATGGCCAGCGCCAGTTCCGGGTTGGCGCCCTTGCCGTTGGTGCGCAGTCCTATATTCTTGGAACGCTCATGGATTTCCTGCAGCTCATTGACGCCCCGCTCAAGGTCTTTGCCGTTGCGGTAAATGCCCGCGGCCCATTCCATGACGTCATACATGGCGTCGCGCACTTTATAGACGCTTTCGTCGCCGTTGCTCCCGGAAATCAGGGCGTTGATGCGCTCCTGTGTCTTAGTAACCGTATCGCTCACCAGCTTGGTGGGGATGGAGACTTCCGCGCCTTCGAGGAACTGCACCACGTGCTTGCCCACGATGCCGCCTGCGACAACGGTTTCAGACAGGGAGTTGCCCCCAAGACGGTTGAAGCCGTGCATGTCCCAACAGGCGGCTTCACCGGCCGAGAACAGCCCTTTCAGACCGTATGCCGCGCCGGTCTTGTCCGTACGCACACCGCCCATGCTGTAATGCTGGGTGGGGCGCACCGGAATGAGCTTGTGCAGCGGGTCGATGCCCAGGAAGTAATGGCAGATTTCATCCACTTCACGCAGCTTGGTGCGGATGTGCTTTTCTCCCAGATGGCGGATATCCAGCCAGAGATGCTCGCCATAGGGGCTCTTCACGCCCTTGCCCTCGCGAATGTGATGCGTCATCCAGCGCGAGACAACGTCGCGGCTGGCAAGCTCGGCCTTGTCGGGTTCGTAAACCTGCATGAAGCGCTCTTCGTTTACGTCCAGCAAGGTGCCGCCATCACCGCGGCAGCCTTCGGTCACCAGGATATCCGTAGGCACTATGCCGGTGGGGTGAAACTGCACGGCCTCCATGTTGCCCAGGGGCACCACGCCCGTATCCAGGGCCACAATCGTGCCGCCGCCATCGTTGATCACGGAGTTGGTGGAGTTGCGGTAGATGCGGCCGAACCCACCCGTGGCAATAAGGGTGGCGCGGGCGACACAGGCAAACAAACCGCCCGTACGCAAACAGCGAACCACCGCGCCCAGGCAGTTTTCGCCGTCATGGATCAGGGACACGGCTTCTGTGCGGTCCATGACGTTCACGCCCAACTGCGCAGCGCGGTTGTCCATGGTATACAATACGGAGTGTCCGGTGCCGTCCGAGGCGTAGCAGGTACGCCATTTTGCCGTGCCGCCAAAGGCGCGGGCATGGATCAGGCCCCGGTTTTCTTCTTTTTCTTCTTTATCAAAAGGCTTGCCGCCCTTGTAATAGGTATGCATGCCGGGCACTACGCGGTTCCAGGGCACGCCCCAGGATGCCAGGCGACGCATCTCAATGGGCGCTGCTTCTACGAACATGCGCACGACTTCCTGGTCTGCGCCCCAGTCGGAGCCTTTGACCGTGTCTGCAAAATGCACGTCCGGGTTGTCGCCTTCGCCCATGGCGCAGTTGCCGAGGGCGGCCTGCATACCGCCCTGTGCGCATACCGAGTGCGATCTTCTGGCCGGCACCAGGCTGAGGCAAACAACATCAAAGCCTGCTCCGGCCGCTTCCACTGCCACACGCTCGCCAGCCAGGCCAGCGCCGATACACAGCAAATCGGTGTAAATGGTCTGCATGTCAGGCTCCTACGCGGTGGTCAGGGTCAAAAAACGGATCAGAGTCAAGATGCCGATGGTCAGGAAGATGCCCAGCAGGATCTTCTCGATCTTCTTGCCCTTGGCGCGGTTGGCGCGCTTGATAAAACCCCACTTCACACCAATGCGGTAAAAGCCGACGCTGACATGCAACTCTACCAGGGGGAGAAGCACCAGATAGAACAACAACCATTGCCACTGTTGGATGCGGGCTGCGCTCTTGGCTGCTGTGATGGGCAAATCGGTAAGCACCACCCACATATGGGCCGCACCCATAATCAAAATGATCATGGCGCTGCCTGCCTGCACCACCCAGAGCCAGGTGTCGGTATGCCGCAGCATTCTTGCCTGAAGCCAGAAAGATTTCTGCTGCTCGACGCGAAAGGGAACCTTGCGCGCTGCAAGTACGAAGTGCAACAGGAAGATCAGCCCGATGATGGGGCCGCCCAATTGGGCCATATAGGTTGCTTCGAAAAAATACGCCAGCGCGTTCATTGCGCCGGCCCCCAGCAGAACGCTGGATACCAGAATCATATGAGACCACATGAATAGAATGAGCACTGCTCCACTGAGCATCTGCAGCCAGTCCATCCATGCAGCCCCGACGCTGGGCCTTTGCCCAGGCGCCACGGTATGCGCGGCGATACGGGACATGCCTCCTCCCAGGTGCGGCTGACAAGCCTGCCGGTTGCGCCCCTTCTGCCAAAGGAGCGATGTATAGATGTGCTGTCAAGCCACGTCTGGATGCCCGTTTGCCTGCGGATTGTCAAGGAAATGGCGGCACAGCTCATTTTACGGTTTTCTACGTCCTGTCATATCCAAATATTCCAGCCTGGGCTTTTCTTGCTCCAAGAGACGCTTTTGCAGCGACTTTATATTTTTTGTGACCACATCTTTCAAAGCAATATGCCTCTCCGCTTCCCCATCGTCTTCAAACGTCAAAAGAATCATGGCGTCTTCCATTGCTTACGCCTTACTATAGTGCGCATTTACTGTTCCGCCTTCCATACCCGGACAGGGCCCATTATTGCAGTATGTTGGCATATTTCCTATAATGGTTAATACCAATAATCTAGGGCTCTTTCCCAATCCTCTTCCCCTCAGAGAAGAGACAGCATGGATAACGACACAAAACCGTTCACAATTGTGGGCTTGGGCGCTTCTGCTGGCGGTCTTGAGGCTTACGAGGAGTTTTTCACCAGCCTTCCCGCACGCCCGGGTGCGCGTTCATTCTCATCATGCACCTGGACCCCAACCACAAATCCATGCTTCCTGATCTGCTGGGCAAGGTCACGGGGATGAAGGTCGTTCAGGCTGAAGACGGCATGAAGGTTACGGTTGACCGTATTCATATCATTCCCCCGGACACGACCATGAACATAGGTTCTTGATCACCCCTAGCCGCAATCCCATAACGCCTGGAAACAAAACATGCCAGAACACGAAGACAGTGCTTCCAACAATGTGGAAGCGTTGCACCAAGGCCAGGCAGACGCCCTTGAAGCCATCATGCCCATTCTCGATGCGCTGACTGCCTGTGACGCCGCTATTGCCGATGACAAAGAGCAGGAAGCGAGCCCGCCTCGAAGTAAATAGACACATTCCCAAAGAAAAACCGGGAGGGGACTCCTTCAAGAGTTCTCCCTCCCGGCATGCTGTATGCGTATCCGTCAACGCACCAAGGTTTTTGGGCTATTGCAGCCCAGGGCGCCCTAGTACTGAATGTAGGCCATGTGGGTCTGCAGGTATTCGTAGAGCCCGTGCTTGCCGTCCGCACCGCCGATGCCGGACTTGCGCCAGCCGGCGTGGAAGCCCTGGATACCCTCGAAGTGTTCGCGGTTCACGTAGGTTTCACCAAACTTCAGCTCATTGATGGCGCGCATGGTCAGGCCGATGTCATTGGTAAAGATAGATGAGGTCAGACCGTATTCGCAGTCGTTGGAAAGGGCCAGCGCCTCGTCAAAGCCGGAGACCTTCATGACGGGCAGCACCGGACCAAAGACTTCCTTGCGCATCACTTCCATATCCTGGGAGCAGTTCGCCAGCAGGGTCGGTTTATAGAAGGGGCCGGTAGGCATATCCGTGGCGGGAGCCCCACCTACCAGTACTTCAGCGCCTTCGCCCTTGGCGCGTTCGACCATTGCTTCGATCTTGCCCAGGTGATCACGGCTGATCTGGCAGCTCATGTCAGGGTTGGGATCGGCAAAGGGGTCGCCGTAGGTCACGGCAGCCATGGCCTTGGAGAGCTTGTCCATGAACTGGTCATAGATCTTCTCATCAACATAGGCGCGCTCTGCGCAGTTGCAGACCTGACCGCTGTAGATAACGCGGGAGGAGACTGTGGCCTTAACCGCCAGATCAATGTCCGCATCGGCGCAGATGATGACAGGGGCCTTGCCGCCCAGCTCCAGGGAGGTCTTGGTGATGTTCTCCGCCGTGGCGGCGATGATCCGCTGCCCGGCTTCCACGCTGCCTGTCAGGCTGACCATACCGGTGATGGGGCTGCGCACCAGGGCCTCGCCCATGGTGGAGCCGCTGCCCGTGACGATGTTCAAAACGCCCTTTGGCAGTCCGATGGTGTCCACCAGCTTGGCGAACTCAAAGGTGGTGTTCGGGGTTTCGCTGCTGGGCTTGACCACGATGGTGCTGCCCGTGAGCAGAGAGGGCGCAACCTTGCGGGCCATGACAAAGAAGGGAAAGTTCCAGGGGCAGATGCCCACCACCACACCGATGGGCTGGCGGTACAGCAGGATATTTTCGTTCTTGCGGTCGCTCTGGATGACCTCGCCCTCGTACTTGCGGGCCCACCCTGCGTAGTAGTCGAAGTATTCGGCCGTCACGTCGATTTCAACCTGGGCCAGGCCGGAAACCTTGGACTGCTCTTCAGCCAGGGTCTTGGCAAGCTCCACGCGGTTCTCGCGGATGACGTTGGCCATCTTCTTCAGATAACCGGCGCGCTCAGGCGCTGTCATCGCGGCCCATGCGGGTTGCGCCGCCTGCGCGGCCTCAAGAGCCAGCTCGGCGTCTTCCTTGCCACCTTTGGGGGCAACCGCCACAACCTGCTCAGTAAATGGATTGAGAACTTCGATTTTGTCTTTGGAAAGGGAGTCCCTGAACTCGCCGCCTATGTATTGTTGGTACTGCTTCACAGCTGCCAACCTCCTCTGGTTGTCGACTGTCCGGCCCTGCCGCGCGCGGTCCTGCCCCCGCGACCCGATGTCGCGGTGGCGTGTGGCCGCAAACGCATCTGCCGGAAACCACAAATGCAGTCAAAATACCAGGAACCATAGGCTGGGGCAACTTCGGGGCCTACATTGGCGCGTTGCATTCAGATGTTCTTGGCGGCTCTCACACACCTTTTGCAAGGATGTTGTACCAGCATTTCACCACTAAAGAGGGCAGCATTGTGGAACGGTGTTTCACGTTGCGACACAGATACACATAACAAAAGCTTCGGTTATGGAGTCCTTACAACAAAGAGATGCCTATTTCTAGCTGACATAAAGATAACAGGATATGAAAACAAGAGTATCTTTGCTAATAATAACCATGTGCATCAAAAAACACTATTAATCATTACATCAAAATATTTTTTTCGACAATATTACAGTCGTCTCAATATATGGAACAAATGTTCCACAATTATGATTATTGCACGAAAAAGCCGCTAGTAGAGCGGCTTTTTATTCTAAATCTAACATAATGGAGAAAAGCTCTCCAAGGCGCGTCCGTTACACTATTGTAAGGCTCTGGTAGCATACCAGGTCATCTTCTTACACATCCAACTCCAGCCCTACGGGGCAGTGGTCGGAACCCATCTTTCTAGATCGTGCTAAAGGTCTGTTGTTGATCTTGCATTTCTTAGTTTTTGCAATGTTGTATATCTTTGATTTTGGACATAAGCGACGGGCCTATCACCTTCCCTATTCACACACTCATTTACAATGTCATTATCCAATTTTACAGTATTTTCATTTTTCTCAGAAGACAATATCATTATTTTATTACGTGTTCTGTCTTCCCATATATCTTCATTATCCAGGATCCCACTGAGATATTTTTCAATATCATCTGGAAATTCGTTTGGTATATTATCCCTCTCACCATAACCAATTTCCTCTACAAAATTATATATCTTCGCAATTTTATTTTTGACTACCCCCTCGTGGTAAAATGCAATGTAATCTACATCTCTAAAATACCTATTGGGCTGGCAGATATATGCACTATAGAAGGAATCTTCTCCCCACTGAAGATATTCATTCCATGCAAGTCTAGCTGGGACCACTACAACCTGATCTTTAACTGGAAGCAGCCCTTTCTCCTCAAATAACTTATACAAGTTGCTTACTAAAAACATTGTATCACTACAAACATATTCATTAGCTAAAACTTCACTTATTGTCTCTTTCAAATCATAAAATGTCTTGTGAATCAATTTCACATTTGTATTATTTTGTATTTCAAGAATATTTTCTTTATCTCGTTCACATGGCGTTAACACTAAAACACATTTATCCCCTTTTTCATTTTTAAAACCTTCTATATGTCTTTGTATTTGATCTTCAACTATACTATCACATACTATCTTTGTCTCTACTCCAATAGATATATTGGCAGAAATGTAGTAGTCATATACGCTTCCTTGTTCTGGCCTATTCCTAACTTGTGGCATGAAAGAAAATAAATTTTTATCCTCTTCTTCAATTAAGGATGTTAAAATCTGATTAACAGCCCAAAAAGGTAAATGTTGTAATACTGTGAATATTGTTTCCGTAACTACATTTTCTCCTTGGGAATATGTGCTAAAAATTGACCTCATAGTCTCCTCCTAATGTAGGTTAACTATTTATAAATTTTTTATAACATTATACTACAAATCCAACTCCAGCCCTACGGGGCAGTGGTCGGAACCCATCACGTCAGGCTCTATCCAGGCTGCCTTCACCTTGTCCTTCAACTCTTCCGATACGAAAAAGTAGTCGATACGCCAGCCCACGTTCCGGGCGCGGGCGTTGGCGCGGAAGGACCACCATGTATACAGGTCGGGTGCGCCGGGGTTGAACAGGCGCAGCGTGTCCACGTAGCCATGGTCCACCAGCTTATCCAGCCAGGCGCGTTCAATGGGCAGAAAGCCCGATGTATCCTCATTGGCTTTGGGCCGGGCCAGGTCGATTTCAGTATGCGCGGTGTTGAAATCGCCCGTCACCACGATGGGCTTTTTGGCGCGCAGTTCCTGAGCGTGCTCCAGGAAGCTGTCGTAGTAGGCCAGCTTGTATTGCAGGCGCTCGTCGTTCATCTGCCCGTTGGGGAAATAGACATTGAAGAGGTAGAATTGCTCATATTCCAGGAGTAGCAAACGCCCCTCGCCCTGAAAGCGCTCGTCGGGCAACTCGGCAGTATGCTCCAGAAAGGGCGCCTTGGCGTAGCAAACCACGCCTGAATAGCCCTTCTTGACCTGGCTGGAACTCCATACAGAGGTATAGCCGTCGGGCTGGCGGTCCTTTTCCGTAAGCTGCTCAGGGTGGGCCTTGGTTTCCTGCAGACAGACCACATCTGCATCCGCGGCTTGGAACCACTCCCAGAAGCCTTTTTTGATGGCTGCCCGCAGGCCGTTGACGTTCCAGGACAAGAGCTTCATTGCGCCCCCTTCATGCGTTGGTTGATGGGTATCTCAAGGAGGCGCAAAGGTATCAGAGCCCTTTTGCAGGGGCAACACCATCAAGGGTGGATTGCTGGCAATACGGCGTATTTCCTGGAATCGGGCTATCGATTGCAGGAGAACTCAACCGGCTCCAGCAAAGGGCCCGGCAAGTCCCGCAGGAGCATTTGGTCCAGGCAATACTCCAGTTGGGGCTGCCGCCAGGCCGGGTGGCGTTCCACCTCGTCTTTTTTACTTTCGCGCGGCAGATCCAGTGGCAATTCACATTCGACCACACAATCCAGACAAACCGCCCCACCTTCTTGCTCAAAATACAAATGCAGCCCTTGCATTTCACTGCCGCACACCTTGCAAAACACCTGACGCATGTCAGAGCCCTCCTGATGCTATTCATTCATGCTCATAATCAGGGGCGCCTTCCAGACAAGCAGCTATAGTCTGCATAAAAAAAAGAGAGGGCGCCCTTTTCCTGCTGTATAAAATAAGCAAGATCCGGACCGCCCTCTCTTCTTAGGGGGGTGTGTGGTATTGAACTAATTCATATCAATAGCGAATCACTCTGCTGCCTTTTCCGGTAAATGTGGTTTGATACGGAAAAACATGCAGTAGAAGATGGGCACCAGCACCAGGGTCAGGAATGTAGCCACAAACAGACCGCCCATGATCGTTGCGGCCATGGAGGCGTACAAGGGGTCTGTGATGAGCGGCGCCATACCCAGAATGGTGGTGCCGGCCGCCATGACAACCGGACGCAGGCGGCTGACGCCCGAATCGAGCACCGCGGCATACGGGTGTTTGCCCTCCTGCCTGTCCAGTTCGATCTGGTCGATGAGCACGATGGCGTTCTTGATCATCATGCCTGACAGGCCCAGGAAGCCGAGAATGGACATGAATCCAAAGGCAAGTTGCGTTGCGACCAGGGCGCCTGTCACGCCGATGACGGCCAGCGGCAGCGTGAGGAAGATGATCAAGGGGCGCCTGATGGAGTTGAACAGCCAGACAACCACCAGGAACATGCCCAGCAGGCAGACGGGGAAGGTTTTTGCTATTCCGCCGCGTGCCGTGCTGGAGTCCTCGAACTCGCCGCCCCATTCGAATGAATAGCCCACAGGCAGATCGATGGAGGCAAACTTGGGCGCCAGGGCAAGACGCAGGTCTTCCGCGGTTCCGTTTGTGGGGTTGCACTGGACGCTTATGCTCCGTTGCCGGTCACGCCTGATGATGAGCGGATGCTCCCAGACAGTTTCCATGCCAGAGACCACCTGTCTGATGGGCAGGTAGTTCTGCGTCCCGGAACTCCACACCTGTACGTCTCCCAGATTGTTCACGGAGACGCGCTCCGACTCGGGCGCTCTGGAAATGATGGGCAGCAGGTCATCGCCTTCGCGATGCACGCCCACAGTGATGCCGGTGAAGTTCCATTGCAGGGCCTGGGCCAGGTCGGAACGCGTCACGCCCGCCCGTCTCGCCTGACTCTCGGAAAAGACCGGGCGTATGACCCGGGTCTCCTGCCGCCAGTCTGTGCGTATATCCCGGGCATCCGGCTCTGAACGCACCATCTCCAGGGCCTGCTGGGAAAGCTTTTCCAGCACCTTTACATCCGGTCCGCGAAAACGCCCTTCAACCTTCAGGGAAACGGCCGGCCCATTGGGCACCTTGGTGCTGTAGGGCTCGGAATCCGGGTAGTTCTCGCTCAGATAGCGTTCTATCTTTTTACTGAGATCGCCGATGTGGTGGTAATCATCCACCTCCACAAGCAATTGGCCAAAACTGGTGTTGGGCAGCTCCACCACATAGGAGAGCATGAAGCGCATGGCCGTGCTCCCCACCACCGTGGTGACGTTCTCCACACCATCCATTTCTCTTACGTGTTTTTGAATCTCCACCAGGTCGGCCGTGGTTTCATCGATATGCGTGCCCTGCGGCTTCCAGTAGTTCACGTAGAACAACCGCTTGGTGGAATCCATGAAAAAGCCTTTGGGCACGTATTTGAAACCGAAGATGGCCAGTCCCAGCGTCAGCACCACAGCAGGCACCACCAGCCAGCGCAGGCGAATGGAGAGATGCAAAAGTGACCTGTAAATCCGAAACATGGGGCGATGGTACGGATCGGCGCCTTCTTTCAGCTTTGGCACCTTCAAGAACCATACGCAGAACAAGGGGGTGATGGTCACGGCCAGCAGCCAGCTAATAAGCAGGGACAAGGCCATGACGTAAAACATGGAGCGGCAGAACTCGCCCACATTGCCAGGGGCAAAGCCAATGGCGGTGAAGGCCAGAATGGCCACAATGGTTGCGCCAAAAAGCGGCC
This sequence comes from Desulfovibrio biadhensis, assembly GCF_055388615.1. Classification (NCBI taxonomy): domain Bacteria; kingdom Pseudomonadati; phylum Thermodesulfobacteriota; class Desulfovibrionia; order Desulfovibrionales; family Desulfovibrionaceae; genus Desulfovibrio; species Desulfovibrio biadhensis. Next base: position 1,440,094 of record NZ_AP042477.1, on the reverse strand, counting down.
ATTGGGTATCGCGCACAACGCTGATGGCGGCGCTTTCACGGTCCTCGCCCCGTTGCACGCGCACGAGAACCCCCTCCGCCACAACAATGGCGTTATCCACCAGCATGCCTAGCGCCAAAATCAAAGCGCCCAGCGAAACCTTTTGCAGGTCTATGCCGAACACCAGCATGGAAAAGAATGTCGCCAGAATGGTCAGCAACAGCACCGCGCCGATGAGCAGGCCGCTCTGCCACCCCATGAAGAGCATCAGCAGCACCACAACAATGGCGACAGCCTCCACCAGGTTGGTCATGAAGATGTTGACGGCCTCGGTGACCTCGTCACTCTGGTAGTAGATGCTGTGCAGCTCCATACCAACGGGGCGGTTGGCGTCCAGGTCCGCCAGCCGCTTCTTGACCACCTCGCCCATGGTCACGACGTTACCCCCCGCCACGGTGGAAATGCCAAAGCCTATGGCGGGCTTGCCGTTATACAACATGAGATCGCCGGGCGGGTCTTCATACCCCTTGCGCACGGTGGCGACATCCGACAGATGAATCTGGGATTCCGTGTTGCCTATCAACAGGTTGGCAATGTCGGAAGCGTCTGCAAACTCCCCGCTTGGTGAAATGCGGATATACTCACCATCCACATCCACCTTGCCGCTGGAAACAACCGCGTTATGCGCCTGGAGAATCTGCTGTATCTGCCCAGGCGATATGCCGAATTTTGCAAGCCGCGCTCGCTCCATCTCCACCCAGACAACCTGTTGCCGCACGCCCCACAAATCTATGCGCGCGACACCGTCGCACAGCAAAAGATCGTTCTTGAGGGAGTCGGCGTAATCTTCCAACTCGGCGTAGGAGTAGCCTTCACCCGTCAAGGCAAAGAACACGCCGTACACGTCGCCGAAATCGTCCTGCACCACGGAAGGCCCGGCGCCGGGAGGCAACCCGCCTTGGGCGTCATTCACCTTGCGCCTGAGCTCGTCCCAGATTTGCGGCAACTCCCAGGACTTGAAGCTGTCCTTGATGTCCACATACACATAGGACGCGCCAGCCATGGACGTGGAGCGGATCTCCTTGACCTGCCCCAGGGCCTGGATGGCTTCTTCCACCACGTCTGTAACTTCCTGCTCCACCTCCAGGGGCGAGGCGCCAGGGTATTGGGTTATGATCAGGGCCGTCTTGATGGTGAAGGTGGGGTCTTCGAGCTTGCCCAGACGCTCGTAAGACATGACGCCTGCAATGCCGAGCACCAGCAGCAGGACCACCATCACGGTGCGATTTTTAAGAGCGAATCGTGCCGGATTCATAATACTTGATAGTCCTGGTTACTTAGTTGCTGCTTTTCACCAAGGGACGCAGCAGCATACCCTTGGTGATGAAATCCATGCCGCCTGTGACCACCAACTCGCCTTCATCCAAGCCGGCAAGGACCTGAACCATGTCGCTCAAAGACGGACCGTCAGGGCTTGCCAGGGTGATGCTGCGAGGAGACGCGGTGGATGTCTTCGGATCAAAAACCCACACGGAGGAACCTTCGCCCTTGCCGGCAATAACCGCTGTCGCGGGTATGACCAGCATGGCGTTACTCCCGCTGCGGGGGGACCACTTCACCTCTGCAGTCATGCCTGGCAGGATTTTCACGCCTTCAGGCGTGGGCATGGTGAAGGTCAGCAGATAGGTTCTGGTCACTGGGTCTGCGGTGGCGCTCCATTCCTTCATATGCGCCTTGAATACGCGCCCCGGCAAAGGGCTGAAGGTCACATCGACCACGGTATCATCCGACATATTAAAGTAGGGCATCTCGGTCTCGGGCACATTCACGTTGATCTCAATATCCGAGATATTGTGCATTTCCAGCACCACCTGCCCTGCCTGCACCTGCTCGTGGTTTTCCACTTCCTGGGATGTGACAATGCCATCAAAGGGTGCAATGAGCTCGGTATCGGCCAGTTGGTGACGCGCCACTTGCAACTGCGCTTCAAGCCTTTTGACTTCCGCGTCCGAACTGGCAAGAGCGGTTCTTGCCGTGTCATAGTCAGACTTGGAAACAACCTGCTTTTTCCAAAGCGGCATTATGCGCTTGTATTCCAGTTCCTGATTTTCCCGCGAGGATTTGGCGCCCTGCAACTGGGCTTCCAGAATGGTGATGCTGTCCTTGAAATCCCTGGGGTCGATGCGCATCATGACATCACCCTTTTTCACCTGGGTGCCCGGCGCCACATTCACCTCGACCAGCGGACCACCAACGCGAAACGCCAGTTTGGCCTGGGCGCTTGATTGCGTGGTGCCCGGATAACTGCGGTTCTGCTCGGTATCCACCATTTCCACAGCCCGCACCGTAATGGGGCGGGGCCTTGCCGGCTCCGCCTTGGCGTTTTCTTCAGCGCCTGTAGGGGCAGCCTGACTATCCACACTTCCATCCGTTGCCCCGGCAAGGCTGTGGGAAAAATCCCACGCCCAGAAACCGGCGCCAGCCACCGCTACAATGGCCAGTAAAACAATTATGACACGTATCTTTTTCATTCCTTGCTCTCCCCGTCCTGCTAACAATCCACCCGATTACCCTGGGCGTCTATGCCCAGAAGCGAAAACATCTGGGGGACGATCATTTTTTCCAGTTTATTGAGATATTCCGTTGAAAATTCTTCGCGGCCCAAGCTGTGTAGTATCGGATAATCATAGGTGCTGTGCATCAGAATGGGCGCAAACAAGAAAACGACATGCAACACGAGATCCTCAAGCTGCAAATCTGGCTTTATGGCCTGCAGCACTTCATAAATAACGAGTGTTGAAGGGTATATGTACTCGTCATTCACGTAATCCCTGTGCGGCGAATTGTATTGCAAAACCTGGTAAACAGCCCGTGTATACCATTTGGGCTTGCTGGGATCGATGATAAGCTCAACATGAAACCGCACTATGGCCCGCACGGCTTCTGCCTGCACTTGCGGGTCATCCAATTTATCCAGATACGGTTCAAGCAATTGTTTGAGACGCTCTGGACTCTTGTCATCCATCACCCTGCGCACCACTTCGTTAAAGAGCTTATCTTTACCTCCAAAGTGGTAGTGAATGCCACTGACATTCACGCCCGCGCGTTCGGCTATGCGTCTGGTGGAAACATTGCCAAACCCCAATTCGGCCGCCAACTGCCCGGCAGCGTCCAGCAGGGCCTCGCAAGTCTGCTCACTTGTTGCGTATTTTGCCATGGTTACCCCATTTCAACGTTTACTTACTCGCATATCTTGCTGCATGCGCATGTGGGGATTTAAACATTTGACCTAATTTGGTCAAGTGTATTAATTTGAATTTTTCATTTTTTTGCGACACCGCTATTTTCTTGCCTTGCCCATGCTCCGCGTGCATAAGCACGAACATACCCATTCAAATGAGGATTGCATGATGAAAACCAGTCTGCTCATGCCACTGATGCTTGCATTGCTGCTGTCGTTCATGGTTGCCCCCCCTATTGGGGCGCAAGAGGAAAAGGAGTCTTTGACTCCCCAGCTCATTGACAAACCCCGCTTTTTGCAAAGTGGGGTTTGTTTTTATGAACCGATTTCTTTTCAGGCCGCTGCCAGCTGGGATGTTGGCTCGATCGGCCCCAATCGAACGAGACAGAGAGACTGAGGAAGAAAGTACAGGCATTTGGGCTGCAAATATTTGTATGACAGCCCCAAAGGGGCCAGCAGCAAGGCCATTTTCTTCATGTTTTGACATGTGGCGGAAAGCAGGCTTTGAACCTGGACCTTAGCCAGGCCGCAGAACCGAGCATAGCGATGCCCGTGCAGTTGTTTGGCGTCGGCAAAGCTGCGCTCTACGGTCTCTTTCCGGCGAGCATAGATTCTTTTTCCGAATTCCGTGAGCCGGTGCGCATCCACCGTATCCACGTATTCCCGCCACACATGGCGTGTCACTGTTTTCTTGCAATTCCGGTTTGTTGTGCACTCTTTCAGTAACGGACAGCGGCGGCAAACCTTTGGTAACGAGTCATAGAGACGATATCCTTCGCGGTTGGTGGTGGAGTAGTGAAGCTCCTGGCCTTCGGGGCAAAGATAGCAGTCCTTGTCCGGCAGGTATTCAAAGGCGCGTTTGGGGAGCATCCCTTTGCGACGAGTGGGACGACGATAGCCAATGACACCATAAATATGCTTTTCTTCCAGCGTCTTGCAAATGTGTGAGGTGAAATATCCTGCATCGAGGCCGACGTGCTTCACAGCAAAGCCGAAGCGGTTGATTTGTCGGTCCAGCCGATCGAGATAGGGCATGCTGTCATGCACCGAGGCCGGAGTTACGTAACTGTCGGTGATAATGTTGTGTCGGCTGTCCACAGTGCGATGATCCAAGTAAAAGAAGCCCTTAGGCTTGCCCTCGCGTACCATGTACCCGCTGTCCGGATCGGTTGTGCTCTGCTTGATCCGCTTGGACCCCGCTTCGCGGTTGTCCTGCTTCAGCGGTTTCTTTCCATGCCTGCGCCTGTCTTCCTCCACGGCGTCTTCAAGTTCGCCCAAGTATGACTTCGTGCTTTGGGCAACGAGCTTTTCCGTAAATTTATGCTTGTTGGCGTTGGCTTTCAGGTGGGTGGAATCGGTGTAAAGCGTGTGTCCGCCGACAAGCCTCTTTTTCATGGCCTGGAACACTATACCGTCAAAAATGTCCTGGGCAACGCTGGTGTCGTTAAATCTGCGCCGCCGGTTTTGGCTGATGGTGCTGGCATCGGGCACTTTGTCCTGCAATCCCAGGCCAAGGAACCAGCGATAGGCAACATTGACCTGGATTTCCTTGACAAGCTGACGCTCGCTGCGGATGCCAAACAGATAGCCGATGAATAGCATTTTGAAGAGCACCACCGGTTCAATGGCCGGACGGCCATTGCCCTCGCAATACAAATCCTTGGTGAGCTCATGAATAAAGGAGAAATCAATAACCTTGGCAATTTTGCGAAGCAGATGATTCATGGGGACAAGTTCGTTGATCGAAACAAACTCCATTTTCACCTGCTGATTTTTGGGCGGCTTTAGCATGAAGATAGTATAAGAAAACCCTCGCCGATTGGCGAGGATTTGTCAGCATTCTGAGGAGTCTTTGACTCCCTTCAATGATAGCGGCACAGGGCTTTGGGGATATAAGAATGCCGCCGGTGATGTGGTCATCCCAGCGCAATTCGCAGTGGTCGGGATTTTTGTGCAACCGGAAGCGATGATCGCCCCTGTGCTATTCGCTCATGGGGATAATGGCTTTGTGTGGATCGACCTCCAAGGCGACAAATTGCCTTACAAGCCTTTTCTCTTCGACAATTGGCCGGACATGTTCAGTGAAGGCTTTTCACGCTATGTGGCGGCGCCTGTCGACGCAGAGCCAGATGCTGGGGGCGAGAAGTACGGCTTCATCAATACCAAGGGCGAGCCTGCCATACCCGCGCAATTCGACTTTGTGCTGCCCTTTGAAAACGGACGGGCCGCATTCTGCCAGGGGTGCACCCGCGTCTACTACGGGGAGCACTGGAGCATGGAGGGAGGCACATGGGGGTGCATTGACACGTCTGGTAAAGTGCTCTCAAAGAATGGCAAAGAAGGGAAAAGCGCCTGCTCCGAATAAGCGATCATTCCATTGAATTTGAAGAGTGGCCGGAGAAAATGGCCGTATCTTCGGGAAGGTCAACCACATCCCTCTCCAGAACGACTTCGGGGCCGCCCTTCTTTTTGGGGTGCAGGGAATAGATGCGCTTGGCGTACATGGCAAACAGATCAACAGGGTGATGGCTGATCACAAAAACCTGCAGGTCCAGAGCCCGGGCAATGCGCGCTATCAGCTTCATGAACACGGGCACCAGTTCTGGTTTCAGCCAGCAGTCCTGCTCATCCAGCACCAGAAAAGGGCGGTGGTTCGCCGGGTCCAGCCGTGAAAGCGCAATTAGCCTGAGCCCCACGGACAGGATATTGCAGACGGAACCGCCCTGTCCGACCAATATGTCTTCCTCTCCTTCCGGACTGAGCACGGAAAGATTCACGTGCAACCTGTTGCTTTTGATTTCCCGGTTGCTGACAACGGTGCGCTCCTGCCCCAGAATCTCGCGGAGCGCATGGGTCAGGTTGGACTCCACGTCGTTCAGTATCTCGCCGAAAAGCGACGTGGTAAGCTCCTCCAAAAGCTCTTTTGCACGGGGAGCCACTTCCAGGAAGTCTTCGGCCTCCTCCATATCCTGCCTGGCGCTGCCATGGGCGGCTATACGCTCTTCAGCCAGCCCCTGCAGCCTGTCCATGCGACGGGTGATGGCTGCCAACTCACGCTCGAGTTCAGCCGTTCCTGGCAGGGTGACACCTTCTTCCATCATCATTGCCGCTCGCCCTGCTCCACCGAGGCCAGGCCTGCATTGATTTCCTGAATGTGGCGGCGGTAATCAGCCACCAGTCGGGCATTTTCCGCGCGTTTTTCCTCCAGCAGCTTTTCCAGGGCTTCAGGGTCAGACGTGCCGTATTCTTCGCGGGCCTGAGCCTCCAAATCCTCAAGTTGCCGCTGCAGGTTCAACAGATTTTCCTCAGTACGGAATTTCTGCTCCCTGAGACGCTCATATTCCTGCTTCAATCTGGCCAGTTCCTGTTCCAGGGCCTGGTCCTGCTCAGTGCTTGTTCTCTGCGCCACTTACAACCTCCTCGTATAATTTCCAGACAAGCCGCTCTTCAGCGCTCGATTCTGGATCATGCGTATCTTTCAGATTCTGTCCCAAAAATTGCTTCAGCCCGAGTCCTTCCTTGGTCCGACGCCAGGCAAGGCGCTCCAGTCCTTGGACGAACAGGGATTCGCTCTCGACCTGCCCCGCGTTATCTTCCGGCAATGCCTGATCCGGAAACACTTCCTCAAAGGGGCGGATCGGCACTTGCCAAAGCTCCAACTCGCCCTTTTCCAGACACTCTGGCGTCCACACAGCCGCTACAGGCTTGCGCTCCTTACTGTACCGCGTGAATTGCATACGCACCAGGCCGCCTGGATTGACCCAGTGGGTATTCCCCTTCACCTGCATCGGCTGGGGGCGATGGATATGTCCGTTGACCATCCAGTCCACGCCGGGCACTTCCCGGATGCGCAGCGGTTTGTCCTCAAAATCAGGGAATCCTATGTTGTGGTGCGTGATCCAGAGCACTTCGTCCTTGTCACCCTTTTCATATCGCTCCGGCAAGGGGCTGAAATCGGGAGAAGCGCCCACCAGCAGGCGGCGGCCATGCGCCTGAAGCAGGAATTGCGGCCCTGGGGTGGAAATGACCTCCAGAACCCCGGCGACTTCAAGCACTGCCATGGAAACATCCGGAGTGTAGCGCGCCTGGTATTTGTCGTGGTTGCCCACCAGGCACCAGGGCTTCAGGTGCTTGCGCCCATGCTCGCCAAACAGTTCGATGAGCCGGACCAAAACCTGGTTGGAGTTCTCTCGCGGCCAGTGAAACAGATCGCCCAGTATCACCACCTGCAGATTCCGCCGCACGGCTTCTTCCAGTATGGCAGTGAGCTTTTCAAGAATATGTTCGAGATAGCCCTCCATCCGTTGCCCGGGAGGCGTAGCCGTCACATGAGGATCAGCAGGCAGTATCAAGCCGTCGGCATGGATGACAGGCAGCGTGGCGGACGCAGCGGAAAATACCTTCTCAGCCATGAAAATGCCCCTTTTCCAAAAATCGCTGGGCATCCAGAGGCGCGCCACACGTCGGACAGTCACCCATTTCCTTAAGCCGCACCTCCAGCCTGTGGCGGCAGGCCTGCAAAGCCTGCTCCTGCCTGGTTGCCTGCGCGCGCAGTGCTTCCAGCCGCGCCCCCATGGTCTTCAAATCTTTCACGCGTTGCTCAAGGGGCTTCGGGTTATGCAGTTCCGGGGGCGCTGCAACGGCGGTGAGCACATCCCCTCCCTTTTGCATTGCAGCAACCTTTTTATCCAGCCCACGCAGTTTGCCTATGGCCTGTTCCAAGGGATAAATACTAAATAATTCCGGTGCTGCTTTAAGTTTTACAAGACTCGTTGCAGCGTGCTGCGCATTCCGAATACCCTGCTGCAACTCGTTTCTGTGCTCCAGCAACCTGGCCATGGATGCGGTTGCTGTCAGCGATGGTGCTTCATGAAGGGGGGCAAGCTCTTTTTGGCGTTTGTTCCACGCCTCCTGCTGGATGCGCCCCCTACGTAAACGCGCAAGCAATGTGGCCAGGCGGGCTGTGGGATACAGCGCAGGCACAGCTTGTAAAGGCGCCAGCGCCTGCTCCCGCTTGCGGGTGAGCACTACGTTCTGAAAAAGGCCGCGTATCTCGCCGGCCATGCGGGCCAAAGCCGCAACAGGCAGCAATTCCCGGGGTGTGGTAAGTGTATCCAGAACCTGTGTTGAACGCCCCAGCGCCAGTAACCTGGATTTGAGCGTGCGCATGGTTTGGATACGTGTGTTGAGCTGCGGCATGCCTGCCTGAAGTGTGGCAATCTCTTCAAGCACTACTTCAGCTTTTTGTCTGGACATTTCAAGGGCGGGCAATGGCGCCAGAGCGTCCAGCCCTGCTTCAATAGCGGCGAGTCTGCGCTTGTTTTCATCGCGCGTGCGGCGGGCGCTTTGGGCTTTGTCTTTAAGCGCATCCTGCATGGCCAGCAAATGCGCCCCTTCTGTGGATGCGGCGAAAAACTGCGCAAAGGCCGACCCGGGCTCATTCAGCAAGAAGATGGGTTCCCGTTGATTCCCCAGGTGCACGTCAATCTTTCGGTTGCTTTCCTCCAGGTGCACCAGGTTCATGCGCAACAGGGCCTGTACGTCTTCCGGAACCTTGCCCCCCGTCTTGGCGTAGACCTCGGGCTCAACGGCGTCAGGAGCCCAGATTTCATAACGGGGGTGGGTCTTGGTACGCACCCAAACAACCCGGTAGCCTTCCTCCAGGTGCACTTCCACCCTGGCTTCCTTGGCGCCATGACGAATATGGTGCTTTGGCGCTGGATTTTCGGCCACGCAGCGTAGCGCCTCGACAACCGCGGATTTCCCCGTGTTGTTTGGCCCGGTGAGCACTGTAAGGCCGGCAGTCAAATCAAAGACCGCATGCTCATGCGCCATGAAATTGTGCAGCACTATTCGTGTGATCATCTATATTCGAGGTTGGTTATCTACATTTAGAGGGTGTCGCCTTATCAGGCATTGCACGCCAAAAACGGGCAAAAGGCAAGGGCCTCCTGTGTGAGGGCGCACTCTTGACCGGCTCCTGCATAAAGCACGAGGGGCGGCAGCAACTGCATACCCGGCCCCCCTCCTTTCCTTGCTTCCACCAGCACCAGTTTGGCGGGTTGGTCGGCCTTGCCGTGGACAGGGAGCACGCGCTTGACCGCGAAACCGCCCTCTTCAAGCACTGCACAGGCCTGGCTCAGCCGCTCCGCCAGGTAGACGATGCAAAAGCGCCCTTTGGTTGTTAGCACCCTGCGCGCCGCCACGGCGAACTCCGGCAGGCCGGCGCCTGTTTCAAAACGGGCGGTCAGCCTGTTCGCATCCGGTGGCGTTCTGCCGCTTTGCTGCGCCCTGAAAGGAGGGTTGGAAAGCACCAGGTCCATGGAATGATCCGGTGCAAGAAGCTTCCATGCAGCATCAGGAGCGGCCAGGTCCACACGCCCGGTTGTGTACTGATCCTCTACTCCCAACAGTCGGGCGTTCTCTTCCGCCGCTGTGAGCATTGCGACATCCTGATCCACGCCCAGCACCCGGCCGGCAATGCCTGCCTGCTGCGTGCGTATGAGCAAGAGCGCCAGACCCGCCACACCGCACCCCGCGCCGAGATCCAGGGCATTCTGCCATTTGCTCTGGGCTGCGAAGGCAGCAAGTAATAATGGGTCCATGGAAAAACGGCAGCCTTTTGCCGGCTGCACGAGCCCCCGGGGAAAGTACTCACGGGCGTCTATTATTGCTGCAGAGGGAGATTCACTGGTCATAGGCGGCAATGATTAAATGATTTCCGCACCACTCAGAATGGAGATGAAGCGTTTGAACACATCCATATCCAGCCCCCTGCCCAATTCATCGCGTATTCTGCACAAGGCTTCGTAAGGTTTCATCCCCTTGGCGTAAGGGCGGTCGGAAGTCATGGCGTCGTATACATCCGCAATGGCGACAGCACGCACATTCAAGGGAAGGGCATCCCCCTTCAACCCCCCAGGATACCCTTTGCCATCCAGGCGTTCATGGTGAAAGAGAATGCAATTCATGGCATCACCCGTAAGGGGCAGATGGGTGCAAAGCGAGACCCCTTGCAGGGGGTGTGTGTTGATCACTTCCCGCTCATCGGCATTCAGGCGGCTCGGTTTGTTGAGAATGCGCTTGGGTACTCGCGTCTTTCCCAGATCATGGAGAATGGCGCCCAGGCCGCTTTGCACCAGCGGCTCTCCCTCCATGCCATAGGAGGCAAGCACGGCAGTGGTGTAGACCATGACCTGCACGCAGTGGCTGTAGGTCATGTAGTCGTGCGAGATAAACGCGGCCATGGTCTTCAGCGCGTTGTCCAGCGAAAGAAACTTTACTGAGTCACGCACAAGGCTGAGCACTCGGTTGAATTGCTCTTCCTGCAGTGCGGGCGGCAGACACTCCTCAAAAGTATTCTTGATTATGCCGACGCTGGCGGAATAAAGCACGGCGGCCCGCTCATGGCGGGAAACCTGCTCATCCTGCAGCAAAGTGCCCAAATGCTTTTCAAGATATTCAAAATAACGTCCCTTTTGTGAGGACTTTATGTATACTTCGTTAACTCCATTTTCCCGCAATGTTTTACGGTGTTTGAAGGTAAGTTGTTCACCTTCCTTGGCGTAAAGGACATACTCTCCCTGCTGCTTAAGATAAAGACTGAACCTGCCCTGTGTGCCGGGGAACAGCATCATCGGCGATATCTCTTCAAAAACGCCTATCTGTTGTTGCGTAACGTCATCCATTCTTGTACCTCGAACCTCCTGGGCGTGATATATTCCCCCCGTGCAGGTAGTGCTTTACACAAAAAAACCTGCAACCTTCAATCACCCACCTAGATGTAAAAATAATTGTGTCAATTGTTTTCATTTACCATTATTTTATAGTACCAATTGAAAAAAGCGACCATCCGTCAAGTAGAAGACTTTTTGAGACCGCAAATACGCAACAAAAAGAGATCATGGTAAAGCTACACATTGACGACCTGGAAGTTGGCATGCGGCTCGGTTGTGACCTTAAGGGGGCAAATGGACGCTTTCTGTTGCCCAAAGGGGTCGAAATTGAAGAAAAGCATTTGCGCATCCTCAAAATCTGGGGTGTGAACGAAATCGACATTGAGGGCGAGATCGAAGGAGAAGGTGCGTCCAAGGCCAATTTCAGTCCTGCCATTTTAGAACGCAGCAAGGAATTGGTCGATGACCTTTTCGCCCTTAGCAATACCGAGTTTCCGCCTGTTATAGAACTCCAGCGCCTATCCCTGAACAAAACCGCCCAACGGCTCAGCCAGGGGTGTCCTTCACCTCTTGAGACCCAGACCGTCCAAGAAACGCCCCTTGTCCCTGTGGAAGAAGAACCAGAGCAATTTGCAGGTCCTGAAGACCTGGCAGGGGCGGAAGTCGAGCTTGCTAGTTTTCCTGACATTTATTTCCAGATTGCTGATGTTCTGAACAGCCCCAGCAGCACCGCTTCCCACGTGGCAGACGTGGTCAGCAAGGACGCTGCGCTTTCAGCCAAATTGTTACGATTGGTGAACAGCCCTTTTTACGGATTTCCTTCCAAAGTTGATTCCATTACCCGCGCTGTGGCGCTGGTGGGCAGCAAAGAGCTTTCCATGCTCGCTCTGGGTGTTTCCGTTGTTGAATATTTCGAGGATGTTCCCCCCGAATTGATGGACATGCGCAATTTTTGGATGCACTCGATAGCCTGTGGCGTGTTTGCCCACATTCTGGCCAGCCATATGGCCGGGCTTTCTGAAGAACGATTTTTTCTTGGCGGCCTCATCCATGACATAGGGCGGTTGGTCATTCTCAAAAATGCGCCCCGTTGCGCCGCCATCACCCTTAATATTGCACGCAGCAAACCGTGTCTGCTGTTCGAAGCCGAACAGGAAGTTATCGGTTTTGACCATTCCGCCGTAGCAAGCAATCTGATGCGTCTTTGGCAGTTTCCAGAATCACTGGAAGAAATGGTAACCTACCACCATTCCCCGGGGCAGTCTCCCCATATTGTCGATGCTGCAGTTGTGCACTGCGCCGACATTATGGCACGGTCCCTCTGGACAGGATACAAGGGACTCTTTTATGTTCCTCCTTTAAATCAGCAGGCATGGGAGGCCTTGGAACTCAGCCCTGGCGTGCTCTCTTCCGTCATGAGCCAGGGGGAACATCTCATCCAGGACATTTTTAACACATTCCTGGGTGAGCACTGATAGCGGGCTAGGAAAGTTCATGGACGACAAGGAACGCATACATAGACTTGAAGAAGAGGTTGCCTATCTGCGGCGGGAGAAAAACGTCGCTGTAAGCGCCTTGGAAACCGCTGCGACACTCGGGCACTTCCACACCAGCCTGAGCAATGTTACCAGCGTTCTGCCGTTGCTTGAAGAAACAGCAGAAAAGGTCCGTTCCTTGATCCGCTTCAAAAGCGTTGCCATTCTTTTGGTCAATGAAGCTGACTCGGACTTTTATCTTGCCTACGCAGATCCGCCTGAAAGCGCCGCGTTTTTCGAGAAACAAGCAGAAGCGTTGATCCAGGACGCCACGTTTTCCTGGGCGCTGCAGCGGGACAAACCTCTCATTGTCTCTTCCCTGGACAAGCAGGAACTGTTGCTGCACAGCATCAGCACCGCCTCCAGAACCAGGGGCATGCTGTTTGGCATACTGGACCAGGAAAAGAAATATATCCTGGATACATCCTACGCCCTTTTGTCCATTATTCTGCTTTCCAGCGCAGCCGTATTGGAAAGCCATCAGCTATATCATTATATCAACGGCATAAACCAGGAACTCAAGGATCACGTGGCCAAATTGGCCGAGTCCGAGTGCAAACTCCTGGAGCACCGCAACCAGCTTGAAGACGAAGTAGCTGAACGCACCCAGGACCTGACCCATGCCAATGACAATCTACTGTGTGAAATACGCCAGCGCAAACGAGCCCAAAGCGAACTTATACACGAACGTGACTTCATCTCCGCCATTCTGGAAACCGCCGGCGCCCTGGTGGTGGTCCTGGATACCAATGGCAACATTGTTCGCTTCAACAGCGCATGCGAGAACACATCAGGGTACCTGACCCACGAAGTGCTTGGCCATAAGATATGGGACCTGTTTTCTCCCCCGGAAGAACGCGAAACCCTTAAAAATACCTTTGCCTCTCTGCTTGCAGGCAAGTTTCCCAACTATCATGAAGATTGCTGGATAAGCCGCAGCGGTTCGCACCGTCACATTTCCTGGAACAATTCAGTGATCCTGGACAGTGATGGCCAGGTGGAATTTGTCATCGGCACCGGCATAGACATCACAGAAAAGAAAAGCGCCGAAGCGGCCCTGCGTGACAGCGAAGCACGGTTCCGCGCTGTGTTCATGATGGCCGGCATAGGTATTGTGCTGCATGACGTGGAGGGGCACTTCCTGGATTGCAACCCTGTTTTCCTGGATATGCTCGGCTACTCGAGAAGAGAACTGTTCGCACTTTCCATAGGCGACATTTTACACAAGGACGACCTGCCCCATAAACAGGTCGCCAATACGCAGTTGATGGATGGCACCCATGTGAACCTTACCCTTGAAAAACGATACGTACGCAAGGACGGTTCCATCCGGCTGGGCAAAACAACCATGACGCTGGTGCGCAACCAGCAGCGGCAGCCGCTGTATTTTGTGGACATGGTGGAAGACGTGACCACAACACGTATGACCCAGGACGCCCTGCGCCAGGCAGAGCAGACCTACCGTAATATTTTCGATAATTCTGTCGAGGGCATGTACATTTCCAACCCGCATGGCAAGCTGCTCAAAGCCAACCCTGCCCTGGCCAGAATGTTGGGATTCGACGACCCAAAATCGCTGCTGGAAAGCGAACTGAGTCTGCTTGAAACGGTATCAGTTGATGATGAAAGCCGCGTAAGCTTTATCCAGGCGTTGCAGACCCAGGGCGAAGCGCTCAACTATGAAATGCAGTTTCGCCGCAGAGACGGGCGCAAGATATGGGTTTCCATAAGCGCGTGGACCTCGGTCAATGCCTCTGGCGACATGGAGCGGGTCGAAGGACTTATAGAGGATGTCACCGAGCGGAAGATTTCCGAATTTCGTCTCAAGCACAAGGCCACCATGGACGGCCTCACCGGCGTACCCAACCGCTACCTGTACCTCGAGCGTTTCGAGCAGATCCTTGGCCACGCAGAACGCAACAACAAGCAGTTCGCCATTTTGTATTTGGACTTGGACAACTTCAAGATCGTCAACGACCGCCACGGGCACCACGTGGGCGACTTGCTGCTCAGCGAAGCCGCCCAACGCTTGCAGGCCCGGGTTCGCGCATCTGACATTCTGGCGCGTATAGGGGGCGACGAGTTCGCGCTGCTGCTCAACGACATCCGTAGCACCATGGACGCGGAAAAAGTGGCCCAAGCCCTGGTAGGGGCGTTGGTGAAACCCTATTTTCCGGAAGGCATTAAGTGCCATGTGGGCGTGAGTATCGGCATCAGCCTGTACCCCCAGGATGGCAACACGGCCGATTCACTGCTGCATAACGCTGACGCCGCAATGTACATGGCCAAAGACAAAGGGGGTAACGGCTACTGCTTCTATTCCGAGGTCTGCGGCAAGGTCTTCAATGACGTCTCCGACGACCGCTAGCCCGCTTAGCCGTCACTGGTTACAGGGCAAAAATCGCGGCCTGCACCAACCCCACCATAAATCCCAGCACACCACCCACCAGTTCTATGAAGCGAAACTCCTGACGCATGATGGCGAACAGGATGGATTCAAGCTTGTCCATGGAAAACGCTTCCACCTTCTCGCGCACCATTTCCTTGAAATCCAGTTTGGATTCCAACTCGCGGGAGGCTTCCTCCACCACGCGGGGGATGAGGGATTCCAGCTCACTGCCGAGCATATCCTTGATCTTTTCAGCCATCTCGTCATTGAGGAACATGCCGATCATGGGGTGCAGCGTCACCAGCCGCTCCCGCACAAGTGAATCCGCATAATCACCAGACATGGTCCTTACCTTGTCCAGAAAGGCCTTGTCCTGCAGCACCCCCACAACATCTTCATGGGAGATGAGTTCGCCTTGCACCATCTCGCCCAGATTGCGCGCCAAGGCCTTCTGCCGCTTGGGAAAAATGCCCTGCATGGTGTAGAAAAGTATCTTCACCGGTTTCCTGGGGTGAAACAGCATCTTCACCGCCAGATAGTTCGTGAGCCAGCCGATGAGCGCACAAATGACAGGCGCCAGGGCCAATTTCAAATGAAATGCATCCATGATTTCCTTTCCAATAAGCAACGTGGTTAACTGATCAACACGGCCCAAAAGCGCTCGACCGTTCATCTTCACCTATGTGCGGCGGCTTTAATCCTTCCAATTCCACCACTTGAGTTTCTCATCCAGAGCATCGTCTGCATGGTCCTGCTTTGCAGCATAATACACGGCGCAGCGGAACACATAGAGCATGCAACGATCAACCCGCCCCCCTTGCAGGGCGCAAAGATTTGCATACATCGCCTGCGGATCCTCCCCCGCCAGCTGGTCGACAGCAGTGTAACCCAGGTCCAACAAATCCTGCGCCACCTGCTTGCCCACTCCAGGGATGCGTTGTAACTCCTTAGACGCGGCGTTCATGGCTCCTCCTTGCGACGGCACACACTGATAATGCACGGATAACGGCTTGGCAATACACAATGAAGTCCCCACGCATACCAAAGGCGTCATGCTGGCCGGCACACACAGCGGGTGCGGCAAGACAACAGTCAGCCTAGCGCTGATGGCCGCCTGCGCCCGCCGCGGCATGCAGGTGCAACCTTTCAAGGTGGGGCCTGACTTCATAGACCCCGGACTCCATGCCGCCGCCTCGGGCAGAACCAGCCACAATCTTGACGGCTGGATGCTGGGGCGCGATTGCAACCGTACACTTTTTCAGCGCCATGCCCACGGGTGCGACATTGCCATAGTCGAAGGCGTCATGGGTCTTTTCGATGGCGCAAGCGGCGTCGATGAAACAGGTTCCAGCGCAGAAATGGCCAAATGGCTCGGTCTCCCCGTGCTGCTCGTGGTGGACGCCCGCTCCATGGCGCGCTCTGCCGCCGCACTTGTGCACGGGTTCGCCACCTTTGATCCCGCCCTGCATTTGGCCGGCGTGATTTTCAACCGCGTAGGCTCCCCCCGACACAGGGAGCTGCTGGAAGAAGCCATGCACGCTACAGGCGTACCCATCGCCGGTTTTCTGGAGCGCGAACCCGATGTGGAACTCCCCAGCCGCCACCTTGGGCTGCATACCGCAGCGGATGGCGTGCTCCATACCCAGCGTGTTAACGCCCTGGCTGACTGGGTGGAAAAAGGAGTGCCCTTGCCGGATATGGTGGAGTCGCTGCCGCAGATCACCACCACTGCTTTTTCCGCGCAATCCCATCAGGAAGCACCGCCATACACCATCCGCCTGGGAGTGGCAAAAGATCGGGCTTTTTGCTTCTATTATCCGGAAAATTTTCGCCTGCTCCAGGAGCTGGGCGCTGAACTCGTTTTCTTTTCTCCGCTGGAAGACAGTACCCTGCCCCAACATTTGGACGGGCTCTATTTTGGCGGCGGCTACCCGGAACTCTACGCCAGGGAGCTCTCACAAAACACTTCCATGCGTCAGGCGGTGCAGGCCTTTGGATTTGCTGGAAAACCAGTATACGGGGAGTGTGGCGGCTTCATGTATCTCATGGCAAAACTGGAGGCCAAGGACGCACCCCCCCCCTGGCCCATGGTCGGGCTTTTTGACATGGACTGCCGCATGGAGCCCCGGCTGCGCTCCCTGGGATATAGGGAAGTGGAAATAAGTGCGCCCACACTTTTTGGCCCGCCTTTGACCACAATCAAAGGGCATGAATTTCATTACTCATTCATATCAAGGCCTGACGCGACAGCCACAAAAGTATATACTGTTTTGGACAGACGCGGCCGGCCTGCAGAAGCCGGTGGCTACATGAAAGGAAACGTGCTCGGTTCATACGTACACATGCACTTCGGCAGCAACCCAAAAGCCGCTGCGGCGTTCCTTGCCGCATGTGCGGACAGTAAGACCCCCTAGCCAATTCACTCCCTGGAGAAACTATATGACCAGCGACCTGCCCACCCCTTTGCCTCCGGAAGCCATTGAGCCCCGCTCATTTGCCATTATTGACGCAGAAGCGCCACAGCCGCGTCCGTTTTCTGGCCACGCCTGGGAGATTGCCCGGCGGCTGGTGCACACAAGCGCAGATTTTGGTCTTTTGGACGTATTGCGCTTCACCCCAGATGCCGTGGAAGCAGGCATCAAGGCATTGCAACAGGGGTGCATCATCCTGACGGATACGCAGATGGCGCGCATGGGCATGCCCGAGCGCAGACTGCGCCCCCTGGGATGTAGCGCCGTCTGTCTGATCAACGATCCGGTTACCGCAGAATTGGCGGCAACCAAGGGCTGCACGCGCACGGCAGCCGCTGTTGATGTGGCTGTAGACGGGCAGTCGGACGCACTGCCCCATGGAGTCGGGGGGGCCATTGTCGCCATTGGCAACGCGCCCACCGCACTCATACGCCTGCTTGATCGTATAGATCAGGGCGCCACGCCCCCGGCGCTTATCATCGGCATGCCCGTGGGGTTTGTGCTGGCTTCTGAAGCCAAACTCTGCCTGCTGGAGCGCCCCCATTTGCAGTCCATCAGTTTGCAAGGGCGTAAAGGCGGTTCGGCGCTTGCCGCCGCGACCATCAATGCCCTGGCGGAAATAGCCGCGCGGTAGCTTCCTTTCCAGTCCACTGCAATGAAAAAGGGGGAAGCTCCGAAAAGTTTCCCCCAATAAATCAAGGCTGCCGCCTGTGCGTTATCACAGCGGTTTTTCGAAAATCCGCCAGGTTTTGTATTTATGCACGTTGTACGCCCTGAGGGAGCGGATGAAGTAACGGTGGTCCTCCATTATCAGAGAGCAATCGCAGCAATCCGCTGTCTTGTATTTGAGCAGGTCGAGATAGGTGGAAATGATCATGGCGTCGTGCAAACGCCGGCGTTGATAGCCTTCACGCACCCCCATGAGGATGGTGCGCAGCTTTTTAAGCGACCCCCAGCGCCCCTCGAGATATACCTTGAGCATCTGGTAAAGGTTCAAGTTGCCGTTGAAGGTTTGCAGAGTGGGGTTGATGTCCGGAATAGTGACCATAAAGGCTACAAGTTCGTCTCCATCCAGAAAAAACCGCACAAGCTCGGGTCTGAACAGGGGCTTCAGCTCCTTCAAGTTGTCCTCGAACTGTTTACGGGTAAACGGAACATGCCCCCAGTTCTTGCCCCATACGTGGTTGAAAAGCTCCAGCACTTCCTCTGCACGGTCAAACATGCTCTTGAAGTCGGGCTTGACCATTTGCAGGCCTTTGGCGTCTTCCGCCAGAATCTTGTCTAGCTTTTCGCGCCACTGCTCCACAGGGGGGTTACGATCCTGTGAGCGCAGGGCAAACCAGTCCGTGGCCTTATCAAGGCCCCAGTTTTCCAAGAGGTCTTTATAAAATGGCGGATTATGCGTTTGCAGCAGGGCTGGCAAACTGTCGAAACCGTCCACCAGAACGCCGACTTCGTCATATATGCCGAAGGACATGGGGCCACGGATGATGGACCGCCCTCGTTCGCGTAGCCAGGCCGCTGCCGTATCCAAAAGGGCGTTGGCCACTTCCTGATCGTTTATACATTCAAAAAAGCCGAAAAACCCTGCGTTGTCATCGTGGTATTTGTCGTGAGCATGGCTTATGTGGGCGCTGAGACGTCCTGCTGGTTCGCCATTTTTGCTGGCCAAAAAGTACTGTACTTCGCCGATCTCGAAAAAAGGGCCCTTTCTCGGATTCAGGAAATCAAGCTGCAATTTAAGGGTAGGCGGCACCCAGCAAGGGTCGTCTTTTTGAATCCGCCACGGCAGACGCACAAAGGCGTCCATCTCGGGGGTGCCGAAGGATATGGGCTCGACGCTGACGCTGTTATTTCCTGACATATATCTTCCTGTGTTCGTACACTAATATTTTGGTTTCCTCGGGCAGCCGCATGCTCGCGCATGGAGCGCACCTTTTCATAAGCCCTTTGTCCTGCAAGGTCAAAACGCCTGCCGACACCTGGGCCGGCACCCGGGGCGGCACCTGGGGTGGAGCCTGTGGCGGCAATATTAAAGACTGGCATCTCCAAAGTTGCTCCAACATGAAGTGCATGATAATTTATCTATAGCGACTGCAATTCCGACTACTATAAATCACTGGAGCAAATGCGTGATGCAGGACAGACGCTTTTCCTTCGTGTCCATGAACCTACCGGCAGACACATTCATGGTCGTCTCCTTCAGCGGCGCCGAGGAGATTTCCAAGCCGTACCTCTTTGATATTTTGCTGGTTTCCTCAAAAAACGACCTGGATATGGAAGACGTTATCGAAGGCATGGCCCGCCTTGTCTTCCTGCACAAGGACATGGACCTGCGTTACCAGGGCATCGTTGTTCGTTTTGAGCAACTGCAGAGTACTGGGGGGTACGTTTTCTACAAGGCCCAGCTTGCACCGCGGCTCTGGGCTCTGGGCATGACCAGCCACAACCAGGTTTTCCTGGAAAAGAGCATTCCCGAGATTCTCGCCTCAGTGCTCCAGGATTCCGGCATTCTCACCAGTCAGGATTTTGAATTTCGCCTGACCCAGAACTACCTCCCGCGAGAATACGTCTGCCAGTACAACGAATCGCACTTTGATTTCTTTTCACGCTGGTGCGAGCGCGAAGGCTTCTACTACTTTTTCGAACAGGGAGATCGCGGTGAAAAGTTGATCGTCACCGATTCGCTCATTTCGCATACAACGCTGCCTGGCCAACCCACCCTGCGTTATCTGCAAGGGGGGGGCATGGAGTTCACACAGCGTGAAGTGGCGGCATCCCGTTTCGTGTGCGAGCAGAACCTCGTGCCTCAGTCCGTTAAACTCAGGGATTACAACTACCGCCTCCCTACTGTTGACCTGGACAGTGGCGAGGCGAATGTCTCCCCATCCGGCATGGGCAAGGTCTACATGTATGGGGACAACCTGAAGAGCACGGACGAGGCCAAGCGCATAGCAAAGGTCCGTGCCGAGGAAGCGAGAAGCAGGCAAAAGCGCTTCAAGGGCAAAAGTTCGGCTCCTTTTGTCCGCACGGGCTATACCTTTTCCCTCAGCAATCATTTCACCCAGGCGCATAATGCAACCTATCTGGCAGTCCGCGTGGAGCATGAAGGCGACCAGACCGCTTTCCTCATGTCCGGGTTGGGCCCCGTGCTTTCAGAAAGAGAAGCCAATAACTACTACCGTAATGAATTCACTGCCATCCCTGCCGATGCCCAATACCGGCCGCCTCGCTTGACCCCGCGCCCACGCTTCAATGGCACCATCAGCGCCACTGTAGATGCTCAGGGAGAAGGCAAATACGCCCAGCTGGACGACAAGGGGCGCTATAAAATCAAGCTGCCCTTTGACCTTTCCGGTAAGCCCGACGGCAACGCATCGCACTGGATTCGCATGGCCGAACCCTATGGCGGCGCCGACCACGGCATGCACTTCCCCTTGCTAAAAGGCACTGAAATCATGCTCAGTTTTGTGGAGGGAGACCCTGACCGTCCTGTCATTACAGGGGCGGTTTCCAACTTTGAAAAACCCTCCATCGTCAAAGACGCCAACAACCCGGTCAATGCCATTAAAAGCGCCCGCGGCAACATGCTGCTGATGGGCGACCGCGAGGGACAGGAATTCGTGGGGCTTTTCTCGCCCTTCCACGAAAGCGGCATCATGGTGGGCAAGTCCAAGCAAAGCGGCGGCAGCATAAGCCAAGCAACCAAAGGCGAGTACGAGGAATATACCGTGGGCGCCAAAAGTGAGGCGACACTGGGCGTAAAGAATGAACTGACCGCCGGATTGACAAATGAAGTATTCATCGGCGTAAAAAGTGAACTCACCGGAGCCATGACGTACAGCGCCACAGCCGCCTCCAAAATTGAATACGTAAGGGGGCCTGCCATAGACCTCGGCGAAGAGTCTACGGACTTGAAAGACGACATTGACCAGACAGGGATCAACTCTCTCACACTTGCTGGCGGAATAAACGAGCAAATGGAAAATCTTGTGAGTCAGGCAAGAAGAGCCCTCAATCTTGGCATTGGCGGTTGCCTGACAGCCGGGGCAGGCGCCGTGGTGACTCAGGGTGTATATTATCCCGAAGGTATCTTGCGCGATGCAGATGTTAATTGGGGCGGCCTTGGCATCGCCATGGATGTCATCGGCGCGGGCATGGCTATTGCCGGCGGGGCAAAAGTCAAAAGTTTTGTCAAAAAATTCGAAGAACTATCAAGTAAGGCCAAAACTTCCGAGATCAAACTGGCCCGCAGTGGCATCGCCATGAAAGTCAATAACGTTGTCAAAGATGACGCCACCTTCACGGCGGAAGTGGACGAACTGGGACCAGACTCCCCAGAAGCCAACAAATCCGTAGTACAGATTACGGCAAAAGGAGAAAAAATAAAACTCGTCAACAAAGAAAAAGCGACCATCCAGCTTGAGGACGGCAACGCCATCACAATCGCCATAGGCACTCCCGACCCCGATATTTCCATCACGCTTTTCGAGGACGGTATCGTACTCTTCAAGAAGAACAGCGCCCAAATCTCCATGGATAATAATGGAGTAAAGCTTGAGAGCCTGCAGGCGGGCAACCCCGGGAAAGCAACTCTTACCAATGGGGAAGCCAAACTGGAATGCGGCAACGACGCCATTGCCGTCACACCCAATGGCATAAAACTGAATTTCATGGGTGGCCAACTCCATGCCGGCACACTTGCCATTAACGAAGCCGGCATCATCCAGCTAGGCTGAGACAACCGCAATGAAGCTGCTGTTACCACCTCATCTATCTCTGCTTACAGTCAGCCATCCATGGCTGCCACGCTGGGAGCTATTGCAACAAGACCGCAATAAAAATAGCGATCTACTTGCCATCGCCGTCATTGCCGGGTTCTCACTCACAAAAGCGGCGCCTGAACCTCTCGAAGCAGACGCACTATGGCAATGCATTGATAGCGCACTGCCGGAAGGCGACGTCCTGGACATCGGCCACCCAAAACCACGTGGCGAGTTCCTGGCGTACGGCGCCTGCAATAAGCAGGAAGAAACCCGCGCTGCGGAAGTCGGTGTCTCGTGCGGCTCGCTTTCCAACAAGCTGCTGGTATTTGGTGACCGGTTCTGGCGCGGCGAGGCCACCAGCGAACCCTTGCCCTTTACACGCATGCCCCTGGACTGGTCCCACGCTTTTGGAGGCGCGTCATTCGCCAAGAACCCCCAGGGCAAAGGCATTGCCAAGGTGGAAGAAGGCATTGTGCCGCTGCCGAATGTAGAGTCGCCCAGCCGACAGATAGCCTCCCCCGCAGACCGCCCCGAGCCTGCAGGCTTCGGCGCCATGCCGCCGCACTGGCCGCAACGCTCCAGGCTATATGGCACACCAGACAAAGGGTGGTTCGAACAGCTTTGGCCCGGTGTTCCCAGGGACCATGCGCCCGAGTACGCATGCAGCGCCCCTAAGGAACAGCGGCTTCCTGACGGAGTATATTTTGCGGGTGATGAGCCCGTCTCCTGCCGCAACATGCACCCTGAGCACGCCACCCTGGCATCACAACTGCCTGGCTGGCGCTGCCGCCTTTTTCTCCAGCGCGACAATCAGACGCAGGAAGAAATCGCCACCCAGCTGGAAACGGTCTGGCTTTTTCCCGAGCAGGAAACAGGGGTGCTGCTGTTCCGTGGCGTCAGCCACACGCAAGGCGAGGATTGCCCTGATATTGCAGCGATAGTGGCAGATCTTGAACCGCTTGACGCCCCTGCCCGCCCTATGTCGACGTACACGGCGCGTTTTGAGCAGGACCAGGAGGCCAGCCCATTTACGCCAGAAGCGCCACCTACCCAGCAGGAATCCGACGCGGCAGGCACAGGGCTTGGAGCAGGCGCAATGGCCGCCGGGGTTGCCGGCCTGGCCGCTGCTACCGGGCTCGGAGGGGAGGCCATGGCGACGCCCTCTCCTCCACCCGTTATGGATTCGGATGCCGTTTCGCAACTGGAAGGACTTGTCGCTGAAATGGAAGGCGAAATGGAAGCCTATCTGGCGTCAGTAGGCATCACCAGCGAAGAAGCCAAAGCCTATCTTGAGACACTTAAGCAAAGCACGCCTGAAATCGAAAGCACCGGCAACCTCGAGGACATGGTCGCGGACATGCACGACGCCGCCATGAAATTTCTTTCAGATAATGGACTCGACACCTCACCGGAAGGATTGCAGAACCTGTTGGAGCAATACCCGCAGGATGCCGTGGAGCAAAATCTCGAAGAAAACCTGACCACCGTACGCGCCATGCTGGCAAAACCGGATATACCGGAGAGCTTGCGTTCCGGTCTGGAGGACTGCCTCAAAGGGTGGATGGAATTCTCCACTGTAATGAAATCGCTCTCCATGCTTGAAGAACAATTTCGCAGTACCGTAGCAGAGGAGCCTCCTCCTGCCGGCACACAACCAGCGCCCCAGGAAGAACCACTCCCCGAACTGGCTTTGAAACTAGATACGGAACAGGCGCTGGAGCGCATCCGCAGCGGAAAATCAATGCAAGGGTACGATCTGAGCGATTGCGACTTTTCCGGCCAGGACCTGCGTTCCGCCAATCTGCGGGGGGCATTTCTGCTGGGCGTGTCATTCACGGGGAGCGATCTCGAGGCCGCAGACCTTGGCGACGCATTCTGCCAGGATTGCGATTTTTCCAAGACCAGCCTCGACCGCACCAATTTTTCCAACGCAACCCTTGAAGGCGCTTCCTTTTTCGCGACCACAGGCAAAGGAACCCGCTTTCGCCACGCAAATATGTTCGGTGCCATATTGCAGGGCGTTTCGCTTCAGGAAACTGATCTGCATCAGGCAGACTGCAGCAACGCAAACCTTACCGATGCGACCCTGGAAGCCTGCAGCGGTGCGGATTTGAAACTAGGCGGCGCCACACTGCAAGGCGCATGGTTCCCTGACGCAAACCTGCAAGGTTGCCGCATGGACGCCGCCACCAACGCAACAGGAAGCAGTTTTGTTCGCGCCAACCTCTCCCGGGCAAAATTTAGTGGAGCAACCCTTGATAAATGCAATTTCGATGGCGCTAACCTGAATCATGCCGTCTTTTACGCCTGCTCATGCACAGATGTCTCCCTGCGCATGGCCATTGCAAAACATGCTGATTTCTCCAAGGCAGTCCTCCAAAAAGCCGACTTCTTCGGCCTGAACCTCTTAAAAGGTTCCCTGCGGGGGGCGGACTGCAGTCAGGCCAACATCACCAACGCCAACCTCTTCGGGGTAGATGTTTACCGCGCCCGCCTGAATCCCGATGCCATTACTGACTGCAATCTGGGGCGCACACTGCTGCAACCCGGCATTTTTGACGATACGAGGCAAAAATAATGGACGCCGCCTGGATTCAAGACGCCATGCAACAAGGCGCTCCCATCCTGAACGCCGATCTGGCCCGCCAGGACCTGCGGGGGGCAAATCTCGCCGGTGCGGTATTCCAGGACTGTGACCTCACGGCCATACGACTCGATACCGCCGATTTGACGGATGTGCTATTTACCAACTGCACCTTGAGCAACGCGTCTTTGCAAAACGCCAACGCCGCTTCTTGCAATTTCAAGCATTGCAATCTGGAGCGTGTGAATTTTCGCGAAGCCACCCTTTCCCGCGCCGCCTTTTACACATGCACATTCACCGAAACCGATTTTCGCAAGGCGCATTTGTTCCGGGCGTCCCTGATGGCTGCCAACCTGACAACCGCGCTGCTGGCCAAAGCTGTTCTGGACACGGCCATGTGCATGGAAGCCGACTTCAGTGGCTGTGATCTGCGTGGATGCACCCTGCATAAGGGCGTGTTCACAAAAGCCCTGCTCAATGAAGCCAACCTGCAGCATGTGGTGCTTGAAAAATGCCGGTTCGATCAGGCCAGCCTGCAAAAAGCCGCCCTTGCCGGCGTCTCCGGCGCGTTTACCTGTTTTGACGCCGCCGATCTGCGCCAGGCCGACCTGAGCGGCGCACACCTGGATACACCCCGCTTCGCCGAAGCGCGACTCGGGCAAGCCCGGTTTACAGGCGCTCGCCTTATCAATGGCTACTTTGCCGATGCGTATTGTGATGGCGCTGATTTCCGTAGCACACTGTTGGACTATGCCGATTTCTCCAGCGCCAAGGTGGAAGGCGCTGTCTTTTCCAACGCCTCATTACGGGGGGCAAATCTGCACCGCATCGACCAGGAAGCCGCAAATTTCACCGGTGCGGACATGCGCGGGGTCAGGGAGACGGACAAAGAACTCCTTGCCGCCGAAACATGGTCCCCGAAACCCGACCGCAACCGTTCATGAACCTGGAGCGTACTATGTCTCGGAACACAGCACGAATCATCCAACGCCGCACAGGCGCGAGCGTTCATAACGACGCTTCCTTGCGCCTTGTGCCGCAGCAATCACAAGAAACGCCCCAGCAGCAGGGCGAACTCGTCACCGCCAAGGTGACGGACCGGCAGGAAGAAGCCTTTACCGTTATCTTTGAAAGCGGTGGCAGTTGCGCGGTCCGCCGCGCGGCTGGCTGCGTTCTGCTTCCTGACCCCGGAGACACGGTGCTTGTTTACCATGCGCCCCAAGGGCAAAGCTGGATGCTCCAGGTTCTGGAGAAAGCCGCATCCACATGGAAATTGCAATGCCCGGCCGACCTGGAGCTTGGCGCTCGGGACAAGCGCTGCGCCATCAAGGGCAATGAGCTGGACATCGATGCTGTACAGACCAGGGTGCGCTTTCTGGGGCTGGAGCTTACAGGGGGCGCCCTGAACGCAAAAGTGCAGCATATACGCAGTGTTGCTGGTTCCATGACCACGTTCACACGCCGCTGTACAGCCGTTGTGGGCCGCATGTTGCGCACAAGCGGTTTCGAGCAGCACAAGGCCAGGCAGTTGCGCACAGAGGTGGAGGGGCGCATGACCACCCGTTGCGGCCAGGCATCCATAGTGGCTGAAGAAGACGTCTCCATCGACGGCTCCACCATCAACCTTGGATAAGGAGAACGCCCATGTTTGCCATAACCGCAGGCGGTGGCAGCCTAATGAGCCCAGCAGACGTGTGCAAAACTCCCATAGGGCCTGCACAGGTGCCTATACCGTATCCAAATATCGTCAGTCCGGCCCAGGGAGCGCCCGTCTCAACCAAAGTCTTTATTTGCGGTTCACCTGCCGTGAACAAGAACACGACATTCTCACCCAGCAATGGGGATCAGGCCGGTGCTACCGGCGGTGTGGCTTCCAATGTGATAATGGGCCCAGTGAAATTTAACGCAGGGAGTGTCAAGATTATGATCGATGGCATCCCCGCTGTCCGGCTCTCCATGCCCACCTCTCACAACGATAACAATGCAGTGGGCCTGGCGGCCGCACCCAGCCAGACCAAGGTAATCATCAAAAGTTAATACGGAGCATGCTTATCTTTGCTCCGCCACCCTTGCGAGGACCTTATGTATAATTACATCAACAAGCACTGGCCGACACTGGCAACGCTGGTCATCGTCTTCATTCTTCTGGTCATGGCCTAGTGGATTCCACACATCAACCTACCTGGCAAGGGGCTGCTCATTAAAACCCTGGAGGTGATGCCTCTCAGCGCGCCTGTGGATAATCCCGACCCCAAAATAGAGTTGCGCGTCAATGGCAAGATCGTCCCCCAACCTTACATTTCCACTGTTATTGTTAAGAATACCGGCAATATCCCCATTGCCCGGGATGAATTTGACACGCCTATTCAAATAACCATCAAGAACGAAACAAAAATAGTCCAACTGAGGCACCGCCTTATTCCTACGGACATAAACACCCACCTCTCGTTCTCCGCAAGCAAAGCAAGTATTGCACCGGCGTTGTTGAATCCTGGTGATACTGTTATCATTGAAATGTTCACCACTGGCGGCGAGCCTGTCTTTGATGTTGGAGCCCGCATCGAAGGAGTCAAGAAAATCGTGTCCGAAGACCTGTTCGACCCTTACTGGGGCGAAATAGGCTGGGTCCAGTACGGCAGTTTCCTTATCAGTCTCATTGGCATGTTCATCATCACTCTTGCCATGCAGGCAAACCTCCACTCCCGATACGTAATAATCAGCAGAAAAACCGCCATGGCTTTTTACGTGTGCTCTTCTCTGGTCTGCCTGAATGCCTACTTCTCCATGCTGGTGGATCATTCCCGCTCTTTCTTTTCCTCGCGCATGCTGCTGATCGCCATGTCCCTGCTCATGCTCCTGGTCGCCATGAGCGTGCTGCGCCAGACCGGGGAAGAAAAATGACCCAAGCCGGCAAAGGGCTCTCGTTTCCGGAACGCATGACACGCATGCTCAACGAAGGCGCACTGAATCTGGCGTGCGCCCTTGGCTATTCCCTGGGATTGTTCGAGGCCATGGACAGTTTGGGCGCCCCTGCAGACGCCGCCACCATCGCAACTGAAGCAGGTCTGGATAAGCGCTACGTGTATGAGTGGCTCTGCGCCATGGCGGCAGGCGACATAGTGGAATCGTTTGCGCCCCTCACAGAGGATGACGGCATGCAGCGTAACGAACGCTTTCTGTTGCCTGCAGAGCATGCCGCCGTGCTTACGCGTAAGGCCGGCAGCGCCAATATGGGCGTATACACTCAGGAAATGCCCCTTTTGACGCAATGCGCCATGGACGCCGTGCAGCAGGGGTTTTCCACCGGAGAGGGCGTTCCCTACGCGAACTACCCCCGTTTCCAGCAGTTCATGGGAGAACTGGCCGAAGCCAAACAGCGCAAGGAGTTTGTCGGAACGTTTTTGCCTGCCATAGAAAATGGCGCGCTCTACAAAAGACTCGAAGCCGGCATAGACGTATGCGATGTGGGTTGTGCAGAGGGCGAAGCCGTGCTGCTCATGGCCCAGGCTTTTCCAAACAGCCGCTTCATGGGCATGGATATAGACCCTGAAGCGCTCACGACGGCGCGAAACAAGGTTGCCGCTGCTGGATGCGACAACGCGACATTCTCCCTCGTGGATGTTGCAAAAGCCAAGGACGGTGGCGGCTGGCACGGCGCATTCGATTATATGATCGCCCTCGATGCGATTCACGACCAGACACATCCCATGCAGGCACTGGAATCCATCCAGGTCATGCTCAGGCAAGGCGGCCGCTTTTCCATGGTCGATATTGCCGCAGAAAGCGATCTCTCCAGCAATCTGGAACACCCCATGGCGCCTTTTCTGTACATGGTCAGCCTCATGCACTGCATGCCGGTGGGGTTGTATGACGGCGGCGCCGGCCTCGGCATGATGTGGGGGCGTAAACGCGCACTGCACATGCTTTCTGCAGCCGGATTTTCTGAGGTGGAAGTCTCACCTGTTCCCAACGATTCCTTCAACCTGCACTATTATTGTAGGAAAGGCTGACCGCCTTTGCTCCTGTAACGGGCAGCGGTCCGGCCGCAGGGGTTGCCTCCTGGACGCAGCCGCGTTACTGCTTCCCGGATTGCGTTGGAACCCAGGCACCACTCATACTGCAAATCAATTTTCAGCTATCATGGAGACAAAAATGACTGAGGGCGCAGCCCAAAGATACGGCATTGGCATCGATACGGGCGGCACCTACACGGATGCCGTTATGATGCTCCTTGATACCAATGAGGTGATCGAGGCAGTCAAGGTTCCCACCACCCACGCCGACATTCAAATAGGCGTGGCCCAGGCCTTGGAGGCCTTATTAGACAATGCCGGCTGCCCTCCAGAGCAGATCAAGCTGATAGCCGTCTCCACCACCCTCGCCACCAATGCAGTACTTGAAAATACCGGCGGCCAGGTCGGATTTTTCTCCATAGGCAACCCTTCCCCCTTGGATCTTCCTGTGCTGGCGCAACATTTCGTCACAGGGGGCCACACCATTGGCGGTACGGAAATCGCCGAGCTCGACCTGGAAGCACTACTTGAAGGTGTGCAGGTCATGCGCAAGTGCGGCGTGGATACCTACGCCGTGTGCGGCGCCATGAGCATGGAAAATGCCAGCCACGAACTGGTGGCGGCAAAGGCCATAGCCATGGTCGATCCCAAGCCTGTTTTCTGCTCACACCAGTGCAGTGACAAGGCTGGCTTCAAGGACCGCGCAGCCACGGCCGTGCTGAACGCCAAACTGATGCCGGTGATGCAATGCTTTGTTGAAGGCGTGGAGGCAAGTATCGCGCGTCTGGGCATTTCCTGCGAAACCATCATGATCCGTGGCGATGCAACGCCTTTGCCCATGCAGGAAGGTCCCATGCAGGCCGCTTCTACGGTTGGCAGCGGCCCTGCCGCCACCACTTGGTTCGGCATGGAAGGCGCAGGCGTTCCGGACGCCGTTGTGGTGGATGTGGGCGGCACGAGCACGGACGTGACCATGCTGCAGGCCGGCAAACCCGTCATTGCCCAGGATGGCGAACGTATCGGCGACTTGAAGACCCATGTACGGGCTGTAGCCATGCACACTGCAGGCGTTGGTGGTGATTCCCATGCCTGTTTCGGCAAATCGAAAAAACTCAAGGTAGGGCCGCGCAGGGTTACGCCCCTTTGCCTGGCTGGAGATGCTTTGCCCGACCCTATGGACTGGCTGGGCGCAGATCAGACCGGCAAATGCCTGATGCTCGAAGATGGCGGCCAGGGCCTTGAAGCGCATAAGGACGACCCCATCGTCCGCCTGCTGCGCGAAAAAGGCCCCTGCACGCCCGAAACCGTCTCTGCTGAGCTGCGCTTCTCTGCACCCCAGATAGAGCGCAGCCTCGACGCCCTGGTGCGCAACCAGGTCGTGAAGGAAACTGGATTCACGCCTACGGATGCGCTTCATGCCCTTGGCCGCATGGACATGGGCAACGGGCAGCATTCTGTGGCGGGCGCCCGCGCCATGGGAAGGGTTCTCGGCATCAAAGGAGAAGAAATCTGCGGCATGGTCTTGAACAAGGCCCAGGAGACTATAGAAGACGCCATCCTGCATTATATGCTGCAGGCCGAAACCAGTGGCTCCATGTCGGGCATTCTGGAACGCCGCAGAGAATTCAAACATTTGGGCGTCCACTTCACCCTGAATATGCCTATTATCGGCGTTGGCGCTGCTGCTTCATTGCTGCTGCCGGGCGTGGCGGAATCCCTGCAGAGCGAGGCAGTTTTCCCCAGGTTCTTTCAGGTGGGCAACGCTTACGGCGCCCTGTTGATTGCACTTGCTGCCATGGCGAACAAGGAGTGATGCAAGCAACTTACCCATCTTGACAGAATAGTGTTTCTCGCGAGATATTATTCGTCAATGAAAAACAGCCCCAACCTACATATCTACAGCACGAGGTTATTTCTTATAGCCTCGTGCTTTGTTTTGTTCTTCTCAGTGTCTTTGTTTGCTTTTGGCGTTCACGCCGCCCCAAAAACAAGTAAGGACATCCCCTCCACGCCTGCATCCAGTGTGGAAAATAAGGATGATTCCAAAAAGAGCCGGCAGGAAGAAGCGCTTTCCATGCTGCAGGTCCTTCTGGATTCCATGACTCGCAAAAGCAGGACGCTGCGCACTCTGGAAGGCCAGTTGCGCATGACTGTGGATGAAAACCGCCGTAAGGATCTGCAAGAGCAAATAGCTGCGTTGCAGGACGACATCGAGGAGCAAAAAGACACTTTTAAAAGTCTCGCTGCTGGCGGCAGGTTGGATGCTCTGCAGGATTCTGAGGAGCAGACTTTTACCTGGAACGATCAGCTTAAAATCATTCTGGCCCCTTTGTTGCGGGAATTGCAGAATCTTACCGAACGTCCCCGACAGATTGACAGCCTGCGTACGGAAATCGACCAGATAAACCAGGCATTACCCCTGTTGGAAAGCGCCTTGGCGCGCATTGACAAGCTGATTGCCGAAACCTCGGATGCAAAGGTCCGTCGTGAATTGCAGGACGTCCGCGCCACATGGGTGGAGCGCAAGACAGACCTGGAAAACAATCTGCAGGTTGCCCGCTTTGGTCTGGAGCAAATCAGGAACAACGAGCGCTCTCTCCCGCAAAGTATAAGCGACCTCTTCGGAACTTTTATAAAGAACAGGGGCAAGCACTTACTTATAGCGCTCATTACCTTCTTTACAGTCTTCATGCTGCTGCGCTGGTGCAAGGAATTCATCTTCAACAGGCCAAAATTCAAGGAAATAGAGAAAAAGAATTTCCTGTTACGCCTTTTCAACATCACCTTTATCTTCATTATCTTTCTTTTTGCCTGTTTTTCGGCGTTGGCAGTGTTCTACGCCGCAGGTGATTGGCTCATGCTTGTTATCTCCTTTGTTCTGGTCTTCTCCATAGTGTGGAGCGCCAAATCAGGGCTCATGCAGTACTTTGAGGAAATTAAGCTGATACTCAACGTGGGCTCGGTACGAGAAGGGGAGCGGATCATATACAATGGCGTGCCATGGCTGGTGGAGCGCCTGCATTACTACACTCGCCTGAACAACCCGGAGCTTTCCGGAGGTAGGCTGCGCGTTCGACTCAATCAGTTTATTGAAAGCTCGTCGCGCCCCTTTGGCCATGACGAACCCTGGTTCCCCACCCGCAAGGGCGATTGGGTTCTGCTTGCGGATGAAACGTTCGGCAAGGTGGTGCAGCAAAATCCGGACATGGTCCGCCTCATGCTCTTTGGCGGCAGTTTCAAAACATACCCTACTTCTGCTTTCATGGATCAAAATCCTGTTGTTCTCTCCACAGGATTCATTGTCCGTTCCGTTTTCGGCGTGGACTACCAAAACCAGAATATAGCTACCTCGACCATGGTGGAAACCTTCAAAGCAAACATGGAGAAAGCCCTGGAGGCAGCAGGGTACATGGAGCACACCACGTCCATTACAGTAGATTTCTACCAGGCGGGCGCGTCTTCTCTGGACATTATCTTTTTTGGCGACTTTTCAGGCGCATTGGCAGACAAATACTTCACCATCCCCCGCATGTTCCAACGTGTTTGCGTGGAAACATGCACCCGTGAAGGCTGGAACATCCCCTTTCCGCAGCTTACGCTGCACAGTGCCGAAGCAAAGCCCGCCCTTCCCGACAACCACAATGAGGAGCCTGACTCGTGATGGACAGTATTCTGCTGTTGATCATTATGCTGGTGCTTACCGGGCTGTTCGTTTTCCTTAAGCTGACCGGACGCGTCCGGTGGTCCTGGCTGTGGGTGGTTGCGCCCCTGTGGTTGCCGCCACTTCTTGGCATTCTGGCGGCGATTCTACTCCCTATCATTCTGAAAGCCAAAGGATGACAAAGCTTCTAAAAGCCCACTGTTACATAAACGCAGTACTAGTTCCGCTGCACTGAAAAAGCCAATATGGCTCTTTCCGTGGCGTTTTTTTTGCGTTGCTGCGTCCTGCAGCAGTACGATTAAAATTGCTTATCAAGGCTCCCACCCCTTTTCTTGTGATCATAAGGCACATTTTTTTTTCCACATTGTATTCAAGACGGCCTCTTCTCTCCTATACACTATCTCCTTAATATAATTTGCCTTTTTTTGTTAATTTGTCTACATTTCGTAGATTCTTCTAAAAAAGGCATAGTTATCGACCCAAAATAACGCACTCGCGTGTTCTCCCTTCATATCCGTCTGGTTCGGGGCCGTCATAGCAAAGTCATACACAAGGGAGAGCTTTTCGCATGCCGAAGGTTTGCGTTGTTGTAGCCATTAAAGGGCACAAGATTTTGGAGGAAAGCATCATGGCTGAGACGTTTGCGTCTTATGCTGCTTGCTGGAAAAAGGGATTACTGTTGTGTGGAGTGCTCTGTCTGGCCCTCTGGGGGCTGTATCCCGTCAGTGCATACGCCCTCATTGTGAACGCATACGATGACAGCACCTACAGTGATGCGCTGGACGAAGTGAACGCAGGTAACGCGGACACCATTGTCTTTGGTGTTAATGCGGACACCATAATTACCGCACCAGGCACCACTCTGAACAACGATGCCTCGTTCATCAATAATTCCGGCTTTGCGGTGGAAATTACCAATCATAATACGAACAACCACGGCTTGGATGTGGCATCAAATGTCACCCTTGATTTTAGCGGTGCATCGCCACTTACTATTGCTACCTCCGGAACGAGCAGTATGGTTGGATTGTATGGTAACGGAGTCTCGTTGTATATCACTAGCTTGGGAGCCAACACCGTTATCATCGCTACGAGCGATAACCATCAGGCCTATGGAATATTTTTTAATGGAGCCGTTGACATCGGCACCTTGTCCGGTTCTGTCAGCGCTACAAGCGGGACCCAATCAACCTATGGGCTGTTTTCTAATGATGATCTGAACATTGGCACATTGTCAGGCTCTATGAATGCATTGAGCAACGGCTTCAGCGCCATTGGGCTTTATTCTTCCATTGGAGACATCACCATAAATACATTGTCAGGTACGGTAAACGTAACTGCAGAAGATGACGTAGCATATGGATTTTATACAAGGACAGGCAACATTGATATAACCACACTTTCAGGAACTGTCAGCGTCACAGATAACAACGACGAAGCTTACGGGTTTTCTGCTAGGGATGACTTGAGCATCACCACACTTTCCGGCTCGGTCAGCGCCACATCAAACAACCAAAATGCTTACGGGCTTTTCTCAAATAATGCCATGAGCATCACCACTCTGTCAGGCACCGTCAGCGCTACGAGTGATGATCTTCGGGCCTATGGGTTGCATTCGTTTGCAGGCGATATCGACATAGGCACACTTTCCGGAACGGTCAGCGCTACGAGCGAAAATAGTTGGACATTTGGCATCCGTTCAAATGCGAACTTATACATAAACACACTCTCAGGAACGATCAGCGCCAAAAGTGAAGGCAACGGCTCCACTGGCATCCACGTTTCCAATATCCTCAACGGGGGCGATGCCGCCACACCCGTAAGGATTACAGGTACGATCAGTGCTATTGGCGTTAACCATGCTGCAGCAATAGAGACAACAGGAGCCGCGAACCTTTATCTTTCCGGCACACTGTACGCCGAGGACACCTCTGGCAGCGGCAACGCCTGGGCCCTGAGGACCGGCGCTGCTGACGACCTTCTGACCCTGGATACGGGGGCGAGCCTCACCGGCCTGGTAGACCTGGGCGGCGGCAACGATCTCCTGACGCTGCTCGGCATGGGCACATTGGCCAACACCTTCCAGAACATAGAAACCTTGAACGTAGGTGACGGCGCCACCCTTACAAACTGGATATGGGGATCAGACGCGAGCCTGACAAACACGAATACCGTGGACATCCTTTCCAACGCCACCTTGCTGATAGACCAGGGCGTAA
Organism: Desulfovibrio biadhensis; assembly: GCF_055388615.1. Classification (NCBI taxonomy): domain Bacteria; kingdom Pseudomonadati; phylum Thermodesulfobacteriota; class Desulfovibrionia; order Desulfovibrionales; family Desulfovibrionaceae; genus Desulfovibrio; species Desulfovibrio biadhensis. The sequence continues at coordinate 1,405,560 of NZ_AP042477.1, read as the reverse complement.
CAGTGAACAATACGCTCAATGTTAAGGAGGGGGGCACTCTCGGCGGCTACGGAACCGTGGCGAATGATGTAAACAACGCGGGCACGGTGAGTCCGGGCGGCTCCATCGGCACCCTGACCATAAATGGCGACTACACACAAACCGCCACAGGTACGCTGTACGCCGAAGTGGACGCAAACAGCAGTGACCAACTCCATGTGTCAGGCACGGCAAATCTCGATGGCGCGCTTGTCATTGTGCCTGAAACCGGTGACCTCTTCAGCTCCGGTACCAGCTGGGAGATTCTCCTAGCCTACGGCGGCATCAACGGCACCTTCAGTGCAACGTCGGTGCTCTATGATTCCCCAACGCTGACCTTCTCAACCACGCAATCAGGCATTTCTATGGATGTTGAGGTGGAGCGCACTACACCCTACACGGCCTTTGCCCGGAGCAGCCGCACCAAGAGCCTGTCCCGGCTGCTGACCGATGCAACCAACGACGCTACTGGTGAAATGGCCCAGATGTTGGCCGGACTGGATTTTTCCTCTGCAGACGCGATCAGCAACGCCATGGAATCCCTCTCTGCAGAGTCCTACGACGCCTTCAGCCAAAGTGCATTGGAAGGCGGCCGTGCACTGACAACGGCCCAACGTGCCGGCCTGCGCAGCGGGGGCGTGGCGTCTGGCCGTCAATTCGCCGGCAACTTCAATCATGCGCCAAACAGCGCTACCGGCCTGGCTGCTGGCGAACGGGTGGGCGAAGCATGCATAGCCCACGATGTCTCCATGTTTCTGCAGCCCTTCAGCTCATACGCCAGCCAGGATTCCAGCAGTGACCGCACAGGCTACGACGCCACCACCTGGGGGTTTACAGCCGGACTCCTGTATCACCCTTCCCCAAATTGGACGTTTGGCATTGCTCCCGGTTTTTTCTCCCAGAATATAGACCAGGACGGCCTTGGCGACGGCAAGGGCACGGTTGTGGAATGGTCCGTGGCGGCGCTTGCCGGATACCACACAGACGCCCTGTATCTTGACGCCATGGCCCGGTTCGGCTTTGACAGGTATACCTCCAGCAAGTACCTGCTCCTGCCCGATATGCCCCGCACTGCAAACGCCTACTGGACCGGCACCAACCTGACATTTGCCTTGGGCGGTGGCTACGACTTCCACGAAGCAGGCTTCACCTTTGGTCCTGTGGCGTCCTTGGCCTGGAGCACCCTCAACGAGGACAGCATAGAGGAAGACGACGCCGGACAGATAGGCCAGAAAATCAGCGCCCGGGACACCCAATCCCTGAACACGGAATTGGGGGCGCGCGTCACGCGGGCATTCGAGACTTCAGTGGGCACTATCACGCCCGAGGTGCAGGTTTCCTGGAACGCCGAATGGTTTGACGGAGGGCGCTCTATCACCTCCTCATTCATAGGCTACAACGGGAGTTACTCCGTAGACACGGCCGACAATCGCTACCACGCGGGGCAGCTGGACGCCGGCGTAACTTGGGGAGTAAGCGACAGCCTCAATATCATGGCGCGCACAAGCGTAGAATTTGCCCGTGAAGACCACAACGCCATCTCCGGCGGACTGCGCTTGGAATATCTGTTCTAAAAAAAGGCTTACTTACCAGAATCAAATAAGAAAGGGGATGGCCGTATGACCATCCCCTTTTCATTTTTATAAGCGAGTATTACCTGACAGGCGCTTAACGCGCGGCAACGTCCTGGATACCATCCTTATCCAGAGCAAAGTCCAGAACAGGCTGGAATTTTTCGTTTTCCAGGTGGGCAGTGAGTTGACGGACCCGTTTAGTGAAAGCAGCCATCAGAGAGTCAGGCAAAGCCGCGGCTCTGGGGTTTTCCACCTTATGGGGATTGAGAAAGTTACCGTTCTTCTTCATGCGATAATCTAGATGGGGGCCAGTGGCTAGGCCAGTGCTGCCCACATAGCCGATAACCTGGCCCTGCTCGACCTTCACGCCTTTCTTCATGCCTTTGGCCAACCGGCTCATATGCATGTAGTAAGTTTCATAACCATTCATGTGCCGCAGCTTGATGGAATTGCCACCGCCACGCATCCAGCCTGCAAAGGTGACCGTACCGTTTCCAACGGCATGAATAGGTGTCCCCGTTGGGGCGGCGTAGTCGATACCAGGGTGGGGGCGGTATTTATTCAATATGGGGTGCAGCCGCCGCCAGGAGAAGTCCGAAGAGATGCGGCTGAACTTCAAGGGCACTTTGAGAAACGCCTTTTTCAGGCTCTCGCCATCGGGGTCGAAATATCCAGGGTAGCCAAGCTCGTCATGGAACAGGAACCCCTGGTAGCGGATGCCCTGGTTCGTGAACTCCGCAGCAAGAATATCACCGTACCCAATCAGCTTGCCATCGTGCATGCGCTTTTCAACCAGGACACGAAAGGAGTCGCCCGCGCGGATATCGCGGATAAAGTCTATTTCCCAGCCAAAAATATCCGCCAACCGCATGGCCAGAGCTCCACTCTCGCCCTGGCGCTCAATGGCGCCGAACAGGCTCAAGCTGATGTCGCCAGCCACGCGAACAGTGTAAATATCAAAATCAACTTGTTTTTCACCGACCTTGAAGCCATCGCTGGTTTTGCGCACAACCAGATTCTTGGTACGGTCTATACTGTATTCGAATCGTTTCAGATCCCCTTCCCAGACGGTGACGGCATAGGCATTGCCCGCCCTCACCTGACTCAGGGGGTAAACGTCCTTGCAAAGCTGCGCCAGCTCTTCCACCTCGGCTGGAGACAGGTAATCGTCAAGCAGTTGCGATACTGTTTCGCCGGGGGCGATAACCCCTTTTCTGACGGTTGGCACACTACTGTCAGCCACTTCCTGGTGTGCGTCATCGTCAGCTTCTGCAGCCTGTTTCGCGCGCATGGCGTCCAGACGCTTTTTCAACCGCGCTAGCCTGTCTCTGTGCTCAGCTCCCTTTTTGGCCTTTTCCAACTCGGCCTCATGGGCAGCCCTGAGTTCGGCCTGCGCGTCGGCCTCTGCCTGTACTCCGGCGCTGGCGACCTTGCCAGGATCAGCCACGATAACGCCATTGTCGGCTGCAGCCTGTGCCGAGGCGTCACCCTGATCCGGATCGTGATCAAGATGCGCATTCATGAGGCTCTTCACATCCCAGCCAGGCTCGAGATTCTGCATCGCAAGCTCATGGCCGGAAACTGCTACCTCCACGTAATCATCGGGATCAAAAGAAGCCGTCTGGTCAGTATTGTCGGCGCCTTTACCGCTCATAATGAGATAGCCGCCCCCCCCAAGAGCCGCTACCAAGAGCAAGACCAGACATCCCAACACCAGTTTTTTGGCAGTACCTTTTTTGGACTCGTCTTGATTCTGCGTACGCATTCCTTATTTTCCTCGGGGCATCAGAGACATGACTTGGGTCTCGGATTTTCAGCTTCAGGGAGCATCTGTCAAATTCATGAGCCAGGCAGATTCATGCACCAGGCTGGCCAGCACAAAGCATAGATCGTTGCAGAAGATGCTGCACACGATGACGCGGCAAACACCCTTCCTGGCAACGTCCAGAAGTAGCTAAAACCGGCCTAGCGTAGGGCGCTAGCAGTCGCAACCCTACACGGGCCGGCAATCCCTGTCTAGACTTTTGCTAGATATTTTACAAACTTTATACACTACTGCTTCCACTGCCCAACAATGGCGCAGCAAAGCAGCTTGTTTCCTTACAATTCATAATGCTTGAGCAAATTACCGCTCTACCCGACGCATGATCGAACCGCTTACTTTACAGAAGCCAGGGACATTAGACGTTTTCCAAGAACACATGACACCTGGATTGCACCGCGTTGTTTGCACCACTGTAACGAAACGGTCGATGCGTCCGGGATCAAAAAATTCTCTTCCAAGTCGTGGCTCTTGTGCAATTGAAAGGCAAAACATGAAGCCCGCAAAGAGGACTTCTCCAGTTTCGCGTTTCTCCTGATAGCAAGGACTTCAGCCCCAGTCGAGCCATGAGTCATTACAATTTGTTCATTTTACGTTGATTGCCATCATGATCGAATTTAATGTGTGGCGGCAAGGAACGCATTGAGCAATTTCTGCACTTCTTCTCCAGCGAATATGGAGTGTGTTTTCAATGTATCAACCCGTTCCCTGAATGATTCAATATCCGGGTTGGTGATGATACTCATGCCCTGGTCCTCCAGGGTCTGTAGAAATGCCTCTTCACTGTCACGATTCCATTTACGCTGAAAAGCGGCAGCGTCGCGGGCTGCCTTTTGCAATAGGGATTGCGTTGCAGGATCTAGTCCGTTGAACCATTCGAGATTGGCAAGATTTATGTGCGCCGAATAGACATGACCGGTTAACGAAAGGTACTTCTGCACCTCATACAACTTGTAGTTCACAATGACGGAAAGGGGGTTTTCCTGACCATCAATGGTGCCCTGCTGCAGTTCACTGTAGATCGGCCACCCCATGGGTGTGGGGTTGGCGCCCAGTGTCCGCCACAGCTCCTTGTGCAGTTCGCTTTCCATTACACGAATTTTGAGGCCTTTGACGTCGTCCACTGTTTTAACAGGCCGCTTGCTGTTGGTAACATTACGAAATCCGTTTTCGGAAAACGCCAGCCCTTTGAATTGCGCTTTTTCCAGACTGGACAGGACCTTGTCACCCAACTCTCCGTCCAGAACCGCATCCACTTGATCGTAACCGGAAAACATGAACGGGAAGGCCACAACTTTTACCTCGGGCACAAAAACATCCAAGGGACCCAAGGTTACTATGGCCATCTGCACTGCGTTCAACTGCACTTGCTGCAGTATCTCGGTTTCCGTTCCCAGACTTCCGGAATGGAATATCTTGATCTCAATGTCGCCCCCACTTCTTTGTTCCACGAGCTCTTTGAACTTTTCAGCGCAAATGTTCTGCGCTGATCCTGGCGTTGTCACCAGGCCAAGCTTAACGGTCATGGCCATTGCATCATGTGAAAATGCCATAAAGACAAGCAATACCAGAACGCAAACAAGACGAGTAAAACGATACAAGGTGCTCATGCAGCCTCCAGTGTGAAGAACAACGAGTTGCCAAAAATACATGAATGGAATCGAGGGCGTTTCCTGTCTCTGTGCTGAGCACCCTTGCTACGCCATTGCAATGGGTGACGCAAGATACTCTCGCGCACACCACATTCTGAGCAGTCTTTTAGGAAATGCGCCTTGACAGGCAGGGGACTCAATGGATATCGATATTCAAGATTAGCACTTTTACAAGGCATAATAAGCATGACGATTGGTGACGATAGCATAACACACAAGGACATCGCCCTGCGTCTCGGTGTTTCTGAAACAACAGTCAAAAGCTATCGCCGCAAGTTTCCGCTTTTTTTCCCCCTGCACAGCCATGGAAAGCCGCTTCGCTTTAAACCAGTGGTGATGGATGTGGCCCTGAGCATTCGCGAGGGGTTTCAGAAAGATCTTTCCGTGGAAGAAATCAGAACTGAACTCAATCATAAATTCAGCAAGATAAAGAACAAAAGTAAGCAATCGTCACCCATCGATATTCAAGCAGAAAGCACCACTGATCCTTCCCCTTGCCCTGGCGAAGCCAGGCTTGAAGCATTGGAAAGCACCCTCGCCACCGTGCTTCAGGAACAGGCAAGAACCAATGAGAAACTCGTGGCCTTGCAAGAATTGATTACCAACTGCCACAATAAACTGTTGACCGCGCATGAAATGCAGGAAAGCGCTCAAGGCAGATTGTTATCGGAGTTGCGACAGCTTATCCAGGAACAGGCGCGCCATCCCCTGCCGGAATCCCCCGAAAAAAGGGTCATCATCCGCAACATGTACGGTGATAGCAGCGAATACCGCCTGGCTACGGCATCTGTCCATACTGGAGAACCCCCAACACCTTCTGCTGCAACAGATTTTTCCCTTCCCGAGACGCCTCCGGAAGCGATTTTATCCCCCCCTCTTGTGGTGCGAAGCGCAGCGGGAGAGTATCTCGGGATCGCTGGCAAATCTGAGGGCGCGTTTTCCTTGAACGATTTCATTGCCATGGTTCGCAGGAGTTTTTCAGCGCCCCATGATTTTACCATCTCCTGGCAAAGTGGGGAGGCTGGAACCTGGTCCATGACGCTGGATCAGGAAGCTGCCATCCGCCCGCAAAACTATGTGCTTCAAGTGGAGAGCGTCACTACGCCAAAAGGCAACACCGTGACATTGCTTACCCGGCTTGATGTTTCTGGAAAGGACATGCCTCCCGCAAACTTGTATGCTTTTATCAAACAGATGAAAGAACTTCCTCGGGCGGAAGACAGGCCGGAGGATATGAGCTGACGCTAATCCAGAACCGGCTCGCGACAAGACAATGCCCTCCTGCGCCGATAAAACGGACAGGAAGCGCAAAACCAGGCGTCATCATGTATGTTTGGAATCCTATACCCGAATGTCGAGTTGGGAGCCGTGAGGCATTAGGGAATTGAAGGAATTACCATGCAGCAAGGGAGCAAGTGACTGTCCGATGAGCGCCTGGTGGTTTTCTGCTTCGCCCCCGTATTGCGCAGCCATATCCACGCCCGCCTGCTCAACAGTCATACGCAGCGCTTTTGTAGGAGAGTTCGTCTCCTGCATGGCAGCTTCAAGCGAATCCATAATGCTCGTTGCCACGTCCCCGCCGTATTGCTTGGCCAGGTCCTGCATGGCTGCGGAAAGCGTGGTATTCTGCATAAGCGTTTGCCCTTGCTGCGCAGTCCCTGCTGTCCCCGTAGCACTGTTGGCGGCGTAGAAGGTCTCCATGAGCCCGTTGTCGAAGTAGTCATTGAGCGCGTTGTTAACACCCTGGTTGAAATGGGCCATGAGCTTGTCACCCGCCGCCATGCCAAAGTTGCGATCAACGAACTTGAGGGCATCGAGCAGCCCTTCGCCCAGTGAATCTTCCGTGATCTCTTCTGTGCCTACATTCTTATAAATGAGGCCCATGGTGGCCTGCGCCGCAGCATCGCCGAAATTGGCCCGCACAAAGTCCACGGCTTCGGCCAGAGAGTGCTCAATCGAGGTGGTGTCTTTTGGTTCAGTTGATTCGCTATCCGGAGGGGCAGTGGCTGTTTCCTGCTCCAGGGTGGCTTCCGCCCCTTCTTCAAGCTGCTCCGTCTTTGTGGCGGCTTCGTCTTCGGGGGCAACCTGGGTGGAGATGCGGTTGATGATATCCTGAGCAAAAGTCTGGCTGATGCCGCTGGTATCGTCTGAGGAAGCGTTATTTCCGGATATCTGACGGACATTGAGCCCATAGGCATCTCCCCCGAACAGGCTGCTGTTCTGAGAAGTGCCGAAGCGGCTGATGAAAGTGTTCAGGCCTGAGCCCATATATCCGTGGATCTGCATGGCTTTCTCCATGGCGCAACACGCCATTGCCATACACTTCGGCAGAAATCGCCCTGTCTTTAGGGGTGGGATGGAAATTTTTTGACTGATTAATCTGGCTGCGATGATTCGTTTGAATTCAAGCCAGGGGCGCTTTGATCTCCGGAATGATCGAGAGAGCGCCCCATTTCGCGAAAACAATTACAGCGCCCGTCATAATATAAATAATCCGGGGCATTTTGCAGCATATCAGAAAAATAGGCGCTGCCCTGCGCTTGGGCATTGCCCTTGTCGTTGTTTCCATTCGGAGCGGCAGCCAGCATGGAGAAGAGTATAGTTGTTGTCAGAACTATGCGTTGCATTCAGTATCTCCACTGAGTAGACCCCCTTTTTTATACGTCTCTCCTTTTTTTAGCAAGGAAATATATATTTCTTCATATCGTGTTTACAAAATTAAAACTTATATTGCATTTCTGCAACTACAGTTTCATACTTTCCCAGTAGAAAATAGGCGCTCCGCACAAGAACGCCCCGATTGTATGCTCTTTCAAATACAAACGGGGCGTTTCAGCCTGGTCTGGAATACGAAGCTACCAGCTATATGCCATTGCAGGATATTCCTGCTTCACATGCAGTCGCGATAAAAAACGAGGGGGAATTACACCTTTGCTGCGGTTTTGAGGTCTTCGACCTTGTCTGTACGCTCCCAGGTGAATTCAACACGCTCGCGGCCAAAATGGCCGTAGCAGGCGGAATTTTTATAAATCGGGCGCAGCAGGTCCAGTTCCTTCACAATATAGTATGGACGCATATCAAAAACTTCATTCACGGCCTTGGTCAGAATTTCGTCAGGGATGTCACCATACCCTTGCGAGGTCACGCGTACGGAAACAGGCTCCGCCACACCGATGACATAGGCTATCTGCACTTCGCAACGCGGCGCCAGCCCAGCGGCAACCACATTCTTGGCAATATAACGGGCCATATAGGCCCCGGAACGGTCAACCTTGGAGGGGTCCTTTCCGGAAAAAGCACCGCCGCCATGGTTGCCCATGCCGCCGTAGGTATCCTGGATGATCTTGCGGCCAGTGAGGCCGCAGTCGCCCATGGGGCCGCCGATGACGAACCGCCCTGTGGTATTGATGAAAACTCTGGTCTTATCGTCAAAGAATTCCTCAGGAAGCGTCTTTACGATGACCTCTTCCCGCACGGCATCCACAAGGTCCTGGTAGGACACATTGTCAGAATGCTGGGTGGCGATTACCACCGTATCGATGCGGGTGGGCTTGCCGTCCACATACTCAAAGGAAACTTCTGTCTTGCCGTCTGGCCGCAGGAAATCCAGAATCTTTTCCTTTCGCACATAAGCAAGGCGGCGGGAAAGCTTGTGCGCCCAATATATCGGGGCGGGCATCAGCGTATCGGTCTCGGTACAGGCGAATCCGAACATCATGCCCTGGTCGCCGGCGCCCTGTGACTCGGGATCGTTCCGGTCAACACCCTGGGCAATATCCATACTCTGCTTATCAATGGACGAAACAACGGCGCAGGTTTCCCAATCAAAGCCCATATCAGAATGGCAGTAGCCAATGTTTTTGATGGTATCGCGAACAATGGCGGGGAAATCCACGTAACCGCTGGTGGTTATCTCGCCTGCGATGAAGGCCAACCCTGTCGTCACCAGCGTTTCACAGGCAACGCGCGAACGTTTGTCCTGCTCCAGCAACGCATCGAGCACGGCGTCTGATATCTGATCGGCCACCTTGTCGGGATGGCCTTCGGTCACGGACTCCGAAGTAAAGTAGTATTTGCCCTTGGGTTTCATGAGAACCTCCCGTTAATTGTTTGTTGCCTGCACGGCTGCAGCGGCCCCCTCGCGGCCGTTTGCTTTTTCAGGACTGAGAATGCCTCCGGACATCAGAAGCTTGAAAGATTCTTCCACTGTCATATCGAGCGGCGTCACATCCTCTTCAGGCACCAACAGATAAAAGCCGGAAGTAGGGTTTGGCGTCGTGGGTAAAAAGACGTTCAGACAGCGCTTGGAGGTTTTCGCCTGCACCTCCCCGGTTGCCTCTCCTGTGACAAAAGCCAGGGCGTAGATGCCACGGCGGGGGTATTCAATGAGCACAACTCTCTTGAAATCCTTGCCTGCCCCGAAAAAAATAGATTCTACGAGCTTTTTGACAGCCTTGTAGACCTTGCTGACAAAGGGGATGTAGCTCATGACATATTCGCCCAGGGCCACGATCTTGCGGCCCAACAAATTGCGCACAAGCATGCCGCAAAGCAGCAGAACCACGAATACGAGGATGAACCCCAGACCAGGAATGGGAAAGGGCAGGAAATTTTCCGGCCGCAGATGGCTGGGTAAAAGCAGCAGGGTTTTGTCCACCCATACGGTGAGCAAATGCAAAAACCAAAAGGTGGCCACCAAGGGCATCAAAAAGAGAATGCCCGCGATGAGGTTCGCCTTCAGTATCTTTTTAACAGCCAGTACAAGTCGTTTGAATACATTCATATAGGTTGGCGTAGTGGGCTCAGGCGCTCTTTCCCGCCTCAAGCACGAGATTATCGATAAGTCTTGCCTTGCCAAAGTAGATGGCAACCGCAGCCAGAGTAGGGGCGGAAACAAGCTCCACCGGCTGCATGGTCTCGGGATCTGCAAATTCCAGATAATCCAATTTTCCCAAAGGCATATTCTTTTCATAATAAGCGGTGACCGCAGCTCGTAAACGGGAGACGTCACGCTCACCTTTCTGAACCATTTGCTGCGCCACCTGCAGGCCACGTTGAATGGCGGGCGCCTGGACGCGCTCCTCAGGGCTCAGGTAGATATTGCGTGAACTCATGGCCAGCCCGTCTTCTTCACGAACAATGGGGCGCCCCACTATTCTGGAGCGTATATTCAGATCACGGGCCACCCTGCGAATGATGACAAGCTGCTGGAAATCCTTTTCCCCAAATACCGCAAAGGTTGGAACCGTAAGCAGCAACAGCTTGGTCACCACTGTGGCCACACCCCGAAAATGGGTAGGCCTGGTCTGACCGCACAACGTCGTAGCCAGCTCCGGCGCTTCCACCCAGGTACAAAATCCCGGCAGATACATTTTTGCAGCAGGGGGAATGAAAAGAATATCGGCGCCATGCTCTCCCGCCAGGGCAGCGTCGCGCTCCAGATCTCTCGGGTAGGCTTCCAAATCTTCTTTAGGGCCAAACTGCGTCGGATTCACAAACAGCGAAACAATGACCTTGTCGGCATTCTCCCTGGCCCAGGAAATAAGACTCAGGTGGCCAGCATGGAAATATCCCATGGTCGGAACAAGCGCTATGATTTTGCCCTCGCTCCGCCAATGCCAGCACATATCCTGAATTTGCGGTGGATTGGCAATCCGTTCCAAAACTTCTCCTTGCGTAGTAAAATTTTTCAAATAGCCCCTTCCATCACCCTTGTCCAGGGGTCCCAGGCCCTGCTATCCCTACCTTTACATCTTTTTTACAACTTGCCTACCAAGAACCCTTAGGCCACTTGCCCCTTTACCACATCCCATGTGATTATCACCTGCCTGGCGCGTCTGCTTCACACGATTGAGCAGCGCACCAAGTTTCATCTTGATAAGGAGCGGCAGATGCCCAAAACACCTTCGAGCGTGGCCAAACGTCTTCGACTTACCCCCCCTAAGCTCCGTACAGCAATGGAGCCGACTAAAATCGCGTATGACAACAGCAGTGAGTTCATCAAACGCTCGGCACGCGCCAAGGTAGCCCCCCCGCAACCACGAGTGCTCCAGGCGCTCGAACACGCTATGCGCATCACCGACAGGGGATACAATGTCTATCTTTGCGGCGAAGCAAACATGGGGCGCACCTACCTATTGCAACAATTCATGGCACCCTGGTCCATGGAGCGCCCTACTCCTCCTGACTTGTTGTATGTCAACAATTTCCAGGACCAGGACAAACCTCGGCTTTTGGAATTGCCTAGCGGTGAAGGTCGCGATTTCAAGGAAAAACTCGGGGCTGCCCTGGCAAAAATCCGGAAGGAAGTACCCAACCGCTATGAGACCGAGGCCTATGTCAAACGCCGCAACGCATTATTGGACACCTATCAGTCCGTGCGGGAAAAACTCCTCGATCAGATGGAAAACCAGGCCGCGGATGAAGGTTTCAACCTGGATGTAGACGATCAAGGCGCCCTGACTCTTTACCCCCTCATCGAGGGCAAGCTGCTCAGCGAAGAAGAATTTGAACGGCTTGATCCGGAATTGCGGCAGAAGCTGAAAGCCAGCAGCGAAAAGCTGATGGCCGGCATGACGCGCCTGATGCGGCGTATCAGCCACGAAGAGCAGGGGCTGCGGCAAAATGAGCAAACTCTGGATAAGGAACTGGTCGCTGAAGTTCTTGACGAATATCTCTCCCCTGTTGTGCGCCGCTTCAGCAAGAAACGCCACTCCAAGGATATCAAGCTATACCTGAACGCTTTGCGGGACGATTTGATGGATAACATCGACCAGCTCGTTCCCCAGGAGTCCCAGCCGCCAACCCTGGAACAGCTACAGTCCAATCCGGACGATTTTTTCGTGCGTTGCGAAGTCAACATCTTTGTAGACAATGCCAATTTGCAGGGCGCCCCTGTTGTAGTGGAGGACCACCCCACCGCTAACAACCTTCTGGGCTGTATCGAACGTGAATCTGAGATGGGCGCCCTCGTCACGGACTTCACCCTGGTAAAGGCGGGTGCTTTGCACCGCGCCAATGGTGGTGTTCTGGTGCTGCATACCGAGGACCTGCTGCAGAACCCTTCCGCATGGGAAGGATTGCTGCGGGCCCTGCGCAGTGGACTGGCGCGCATCGAGGACCAGGGAGACCAGCAGGACCAGACCAAGACCAAGACCATTGAACCCGAGCCCATGCCCCTGGCTCAGAAGGTCGTACTGGTCGGCACGGACGACACCTACGAGATGCTGCTTGCCCATGAGGACCGCTTCCCTAAATTATTCAAGATCAAGGCGCATCTGCAGGAAACCTGCGACCGTAATGCCGCAGCCGTGAAGAACTACTGCTTCATGCTTTCACGCATTGTGGAGGAAGCCCGCCTGCTTCCTTTTGACCGCAGCGCCCTTGCCGGCCTGGTGGATAACGCATCACGCCTGGCGGAAGATCAAAAGAAACTCTCTTTGATGCTGCCCCTGCAACGCGAACTGATGATCGAAGCCAGCGCATTGGCCACTGCTCAAGGCAAAAACGAAGTGGACGCTGATATTTTGGCCCAGGCCAGTCAGGCCCGGGATTACCGCTCCAACCTGTATGAAGAGGAATTCATGGAGCACTACGACCGGGAGTTGATACGCGTAGCCACAAGCGGCGAGGCCGTGGGACGCGTGAACGGTCTTTCCGTCAGCTTTTACGGTGATTACGAAATAGGATTGCCCCACCATATTGCATGTACCGTGGGCGTTGGTGAAGGGGGGATAGTCGACCTGGAGCGGGAAGCGCAACTGGGCGGCCCCATCCATACCAAGGCAATGATGATCCTCAAAAGCTACCTGGTGGCTCAGTTTGCCCAAAACAAACCCATCATGCTCACAGGCAGCCTATGCTTTGAACAAAGCTACGCGCATGTGGAGGGCGATTCCGCCTCCGGCGCAGAGCTGGCCGCCCTGCTCTCTGCACTTGCCGATGTCCCTGTGCGCCACAGTCTGGCTTTTACAGGTGCTGTGAACCAAAGTGGACAGATCATGGCCGTCGGCGGCGTAACCCGTAAAATAGAGGGCTTTTTCGAAGTCTGCAGGCGCAAAGGGCTCACCGGTGAGCAGGGAGTTTTGCTGCCAGTGGACAACAAGGCGCATCTCATGCTCAAGGACGAAGTGATTCAGGCTGTGGAGCGGGGTGAATTCCACATCTATTCCGTAAGCACCATTGAAGAGGCCATGGAGCTTCTTACCGGGCTTCCTGCCGGCAAACGCAGCAAAAAAGGCGGCTATTCACAAGGTACGCTTTTCAGGCTTGTGGATGACCGACTGGAGCAACTGGCGGCGACTTCCATGCGCTTCCATGCGCCCCGGTCCGGCAAACGCTGGCCGGCTTGATCCAGCGCGGCAATACAATGATTTGTCATTTTGCTGCTGCGCGGTATATGTAGAAAATCTGTTGCACAACACTGGTATGCCGCACACTATCCGGGACGTTGAGCGCGGTGCTGTTTTTTTGATTCGGGCAATTCTGATCACAGTATTCTGACTTGCCCCTTACATTCTGTCATACTGGAGTAGTTTCAATGTCCAAGGCATGGATCCAGGCTAAAAGCTGCGAGTTTGCGCGAGACGTCTTGCGCGATTTTTGCCTCGCGACCCGCGAACTTGAACACCGCTTTCTGGAATACGAATCGACCCAACGCATGAACTTTGATGCGCTGCGCGTGCTTACGGGCGAGGAAATGGACAAGGGGCTCTTGTGGCGCCTGAAAGACACCTCGCACCACTTGTTTCGCAATATTCCGGAAACCGATTCAACCGGCAAATTTCTGGACTGGGCCCTGGGCTACATATTCCACGAAACCATCAAGCTCAAGGAAGACGCCTACCAACTCAGCCACTACGCTCCCTGGTTCATCAGCCTTGAACCTGCCACCCTGGATCGTGAAGACCGTATTTTTCGCAAGGAATTGTTGCAGGTGCTGCTGCAAACCCGTGAAAGCATAGAACGCGAAATGAAGCGCATTCGGTTCATCATATCGCTGTGTCTGGATATGTTTCCAAAACATTACGCACGCTACCGGGACAACTCTTTGCTGGCGCGGTTCATTTTTGCCCAGAACACGCTGGTACGCGCCGTATTCAAGGACAAATACGAAAAACTGCTGCTCGTGGTCTATGATGATTGCCCGGAAAAAATGTTCACCCTGGCGGCATCGAGCCTGCGCGATGGTGGATGGCTGGAAGAAGCAGGGAGAGCGGTGGAGGAAGCCCTGCGGCTGAATCCGCAAGACCCTGCTGCACTGGAGGAATACGAAGTTGTCCAGATGCAGCTCAGGACCACGCGGCGAGGCCTGCCCTTGCGAACACAAACCGGTGAACCGCCTTCACCGGATACCTGCATCTGATTTGTGACCGGCAACCCGAATGCGCAGTTTTCTTGAATGGTTCAGATCCCTTGCCACAAACTGGGGCAGAAGCCCTCTGGCGCTTGCCGCTGTTGTTTTCGGGTTGGTTTTGCTCGTAGCATCCTTCGGTTTTTACTGGATCGAACTGCGCCCTGCCGGTAAAGGCGGGTTTTTCAGCGCTCTTTATTGGGCAGTCGTCACACTGACCACGGTCGGCTACGGCGATCTCACCCCTTCCACCTTCACAGGGCGCATTCTCAGCATGATCGTTATGGGGTCAGGCGTTGTTCTTCTTTCCGCCCTGTCTGCAAATCTGGCCTCCCTGCTCGTCGAGCGTCAGGCACAAAAACGTATGGGGCTATTGTCCGTGAAACTGATCAATCACGTCGTCATTCTCGGATGGAACCAACTCGGTACGCAACTGGTGCGCACGCTTGTCGAAGCGCCTGGACTTGAAAGCGCGCATATCGTCATTGTCTCGGAATTGCCCCAGGAAGAGCGCGATGAACTTTCCTACCAACTTGCCATTGGTCACAGGCTGCACTTCGTACACGGCAATCCAGCGCAAAAGAACGTGCTTGCCAAGGCCGGTGTGGACCAGGCCAAGGTCGTTTACATTGTAGCGCAGGAAAACCTTCCGCCTGATGAAGCCGACCAGCAGAGCATCTGCGCTGCCCTGACCCTGCGCAGTCTTGCTCCAAAGGTTTCCTGCTACGGGGAAGCCATGCTTGCCAGCAACCGGGAGCACCTGATGCGAGCCGGTATCAATGAAATACTTGCGCGGGGGGAGACCGGACACCATATCCTGGGTCTCATGGTGGCAACGCCTTCCATTCTCCCTTTTTTCCAGAACCTCATTGGCCTGGGCAGCAAGGGAATGCTGCGCTACAAGCGCCTTACTCCCGATGAAAAGCAGCAAAAGTGGGGAGCACTGTCCCAAACCGAACGCACGCGAAACGGAACCCTCCCCATGGCCCTGTGCAAGGAAAGCAAATCTTTCAATCTTCAGGATATGCTGGATGCTTCCTCCGCCCTGGATCAGTTTGTGCTCGAATTGTTCCAGGCTTCAGGCCGCTCCACGCAACTGGGGCACACTTTGCCGGAAGTCATGGTCAACCCGGACGATTCTCAAGCCCTTGCGGGCTTTGACGGAGTATTACTGCTCGCTCCGGGCGCGCAAGGAGGCGGCAAATGATCGACTGGAAAAGCATTGAGCTTTTTGCCGAACTCGATGATTCCCAGTTGGAATCTCTGGCATCGATTTTCTCACCTTTTCATGTGGAAGCCGGCGAGTACCTCATGCGCGAAGGTGATCCTGGCGAAGAAATGTATATATTGGTGTCCGGGCGCGTACGGATTACCAAGTCCATGCTGCACAGCGACGTCATTCTGCCTCTGTTGGAAATGGAAAACCCGCGCAAGGTACTGGCCAATCTGGACGGGAAAAGCCACCCTGTACTGGGTGAACTGGCTCTGCTGGACAGTGACGTCCGCTCTGCCAATGTGGAGTGTCTTGAGTCCAGCGATTTCCTGTTCACAAACAGGCAGCGCTTTTTCCAACTCATTACGTCCGATCCGGTTTTGGGGTGTTCGTTATTGACCATCCTGGGCCGCCGTTTGGCGCACACCATCCGAAACAACAATATGGAATTACTGAAAATGACAACCGCGCTTGCCCTTGCATTGTCTAAAAGTTGAAGTAACGCTGTACCTTCTCTCTTTGCAAACCACCTGCCTTGCTATTTCTCTTGAGATTATCTAGAGTTCTACTGCCATCTCATTCTTTCAAGGTAGGTAAGCATGGTTTTTAGCGCATTTCTCCGGTTTTCAAGGAAAGTGCACACTTTCTCCGGCTGCTCCCGTTCCTGTATTCTCCGATTTCTATTGCTTGCGCTGGTCATGCTTTCCCTTACAGGGTGCGGGTGGATATTTGGCGAAAAGCGCCAGGTATCCGGCGGCGGCACTTACCGTCCGTACACCATTAAAGGCAAGAAATATTATCCGTTGGAAGATTCCGAAGCTGCAGGGTACAGCGAGGAAGGTCTGGCGTCATGGTACGGGTCCGATTTTCATGGCAAACCAACTGCCAGTGGCGAACCTTATAACATGTACGCCGCCACAGCCGCGCACAAGATTTTGCCCATGGGGACAAAGGTGCGGGTCACCAATTTGCGCAACGGGCGCACAACAGTAGTCAGGATTAACGACAGAGGTCCGTTCGTCAGCGGCAGAATAATAGATCTATCCCGCAAGGCGGCCGAGGAACTGGATATTGTTTCCACCGGAACAGCGCCAGTAAAGATCGCAACGCTGGATGCGGTTCCTGGCTATACAGCTTCAGGTGATATGAGTGGACGCTTTTACGTGCAGATAGGCGCTTTCACCGTGCGCAACAATGCTGCATCCTTGCTCGACAGCATAAAAAGACGCCACCCTGGGAGCAGGATCAAGGAATCTTACATACGCGGACAACTCTTCTGGCGGGTCCAGCTCGGCACCTTCAACTCCCTAAAAAATGCTGAACAGGCGCAAAGATCCCTGAGCCGGACCTACCCTTCGAGCTTCGTTATTGCAGATTAAGTTCGCTGCGGAACTTGCGCGATACGCGAAACACGACCACCTTGCGCGGCGGCAGGATGATGGTTTCGTCAGTCTGCGGATTGCGGCCTTTGCGCGCCTTCTTATCGTAGGCTTCGAACTTGCCGAATCCGCTGATGAGAAGCGCATGGTCCTTCTTCACAGACTGCTTCATGATCTTCAGAAGGGTCTCTACAAAGCCCTTCACCTCGGCACGGTTTCGATCGCTCTTCTCGTAGATGGAATCGACGATGTCCGCTTTTGTCAGAGTCTGGCCGCTCATCTAACCGCCTCCTTCGTTCAAGGCTTTTTATGATGCTGCTTGTTTAATTGCCGCTGCCAGCCGTTGCATCTCTTCCTGGTCTTCATAAGGATTTTGATCCCACAAAACCAATCCGTCGTCATCATGCCGCGGAATGACATGGTAATGGGCATGAGGCACGACTTGTCCGGCTGACTTGTAATTATTCATCCCGAGGTTAAACCCCGTCGCCTGCGTGGCCTGCATCACAGCACGTCCCACTTTTTGTATGGCGCGCTGCAAATCTACAGCGAGTGCATCCGGCATATCGAGTATCGTCTCGTGATGTTCCTTGGCGATGACCAGGGTATGGCCATGCTTGGCAGGAGAAATATCGAGAAATGCCAGAATCTTGTCAGTGGAGTAAACCTCTTGGCAGGGAATTTCTCCACGTATGATCTTGCAAAATATGCAGTCGTCAGCCATTGCCGCTCCTCACCCAGTATCGGAAGACCCGGGACTTCTGGTTGAAAGGCCATATCCAGTGGTCACTATATGGCCCAGTACGAATCCTTTTACCTGACCAGCAGGTCGTTATCAAGAGCTTTTTCCAAAAAATACGGGTTGTTCGTCACTTTTTCATAGAAAAGTGGGGCGGAACTGGTTTCGAAACCAATTCAATAAGCGACATCTAAAAGGGTCAATCCCTTGGCGGGTGCTGTGGCGGGAGCCATGGTCCGGTCTCTGGATTCAAGCAACGTAACTACCTCTGCAGGCTTGATTCGCGCCTGGCCAACTGCTGCAAGCGCACCAGCCATATTGCGAACCATCTGCTTCAAAAAACCGCTGCCCGATACCCGTAAAGCCAGTTCAGGCCAATCATCACTTGGTATAAGTTCGGCTGTGTGCACAGTGCGTATTGTGGTCTTTACTTCACTTCCCTGGTTTTGGAAGGCCTTGAAATCGTGCTCCCCAACAAAATGCGCCGCGGCTACACGCATTGCGTCGGTATCCAGCCTCCCCAAACGCCATACGTAATCACGCCTTTGGGGCAACACCCAACCGCGTTCCAGCCAGAAATGGTAACTGTACGTTTTGCCTATGGCGCTGAACCGCGCATGAAAGTCTTTTGCTGCCGGTCGCGCCATGGTCACGCTTATATCACGCGGGAGATGATGATTGAGAGCAGCCAGCCAGTTGATGCCTGCTTTTTCCAGGGGCACATCCGCGTGAGCGCCTTGCGCCAGGGCATGCACTCCGGCATCTGTGCGCCCTGCGCCTTGAACGCGGCAGGGCTGTCCGAGGATTGCGACAAAAGCCTCCTCCAGGCAGCCCTGTATCGTTTTTGGTGAGTTGCTTGTCGCCTGCTTTTGCAATTGCCATCCGGCAAAGCGCGTCCCTTTGTAGGCTACACGCAATTCAAGACGCATCAAATCCATGCTCTGCCCTTTTGAAGAACTCTGGGCGAGACGCCCTTCATCCATCACTCGAAGGGCGCCTGCAATTTAGTCAACATTTCGGTAAGAACCGCTGCGTTTTCTGCCTTTACGTTGGTCAGAATCTCACCAGCCTGGCGGCCACGCATGCCAGCCAGAATCTTGACCGCGATATTCGGATCCAGTGTTTCCAGCACGGTTGCGGCTTGTTTGGCTTTCATATTCGAATAGACATCAATGAGATGCTTGAGCTTATCATCCTTGATCTGTTCGGCCTTCTCTATCATGCCTTGCAGCTTTGTCTCCAGTTGCTGCAACTTAACGAGTTTGGTGTCGATCTCTTTTTCAAGCTGTTTGAGCGACTGCTCTTTACGGTTCAATTCTTCCTGCTTACGCCGCAGGTCTTCATTTGCCTGACCACCCGGCATAACAGGAGTATCACCACCCTCCTCTGCACCGGCGGCGTTATCTCCCCCGGCAGCAGGCGCTTGAGACTGATCGCCCTGTTCTGAAGAATCATCGGCAGCTTGTGCTTCCGCCATTTCCGCAGGAGCTTGCGCAGTTTGCTGCACGCTCTTTACGGATGTGGCGATGCGACTGGGCACATCCAGAAACACTGTGCCCAGAATAATGATTTTCACCACCAGGATGAAGATAAAGCCCTTGAACAGTCTAGTAAGCGTCGCGCCCGTAGCGCATTGTCGCGAGTTCGTCCTGTTCTTTCTGCTCTTTCTCAAATTCTTCTTTAACATGGCGTACCAATTTGTTTTGCTTCAGTTTTTCAAGAAGCTTCTTGTCTTTGGACGTCGTCACCAATTGCCTGCGAGCGGCATTCACTTCTTTGGCCTTTTGCAGCATATCCTGCTCTGCAAGCTGCAAATCCGTGTGCAACCGCTCCTTGTAATTGCGCCAAAGCCACATTTCCTGGGGGGACAATTCTTTCCCATCATACAAGGACTGTTCATGTGCTGCAAGGGCGTCCCGAAGTTGCTGCACCGCTTTGACCTGTTTTTGATACGCCCGCTGTGCCACACCCAATGCAGCCTTGGCCTCCTCCTCTAACTGGAGGCGGTAATCAAGGACTTTTTGCAACGGGAAATTATAAGGACGGGGCATACATATCTCCGGGAACTGTTCTTTGCATTGTCACGCATGCTGAAGCAAGTATCGGGCCGGACAAAAATTTTACATAATTTCAATATGTTTTATGTTTTACTCCCTTGCGTGCCCCTTCTTTGTGACGGTTTTTCGACATCCTGCTAAAACAGAATAAGCGCGCAAAGTCCTCCCACGAGGACAACCCAGAGGACATCCACCCCCCGTCGTAGCGCCAGGAATGCTGCAGCACAAAGAAGCACCCTGCCCGGGCTCCAGTCAATAACTATCATGAAGCGCAAGGTAACTGCGGCCATCAACCCTACAAGTGTGGCCAGACTGGCCCTAAAAATCCGCTGCACAACCACCATATGCAGGACTTTGTCCACAAAAGGCGATGCGGCGCATAGAATCAAAAAAGAGGGTGTGAATACAAAGAGCGTTGCCGCCACCGCACCAGTCACGCCATGGGTTATGTAGCCTATGAATGTCGCCGTCATGACGATGGGGCCAGGCGTCAGTTGTCCCAAAGCGATGCCGTCCATGAACACGTTTTCGGACATGGCACCTCTTACTTCGACGAATTCGTGCAGCATCAAGGGGACTGATACATACCCACCGCCAAAGGCAAATATGTCTATCTTCAACAAAGCTGCGCAGATTCCCGCCAGTGCTGGAAGAAAAACCAGGAGAATGCACATGCCCGCTGCCGCCAGTAAAGCGAGCCCAAAGAGCATGCGCCACTGTGTGCGTACTGCCCTTTGTGCGTGTACGAACTCGGGGAGTGGCTCCGTAGTAGTATAAATATACACACCAGCCAGGCAGCACCCTACAATGGCTATTACCGGATCCAATTGCGCAGTGAGCCAGGACCCTGCTGCCAGAGCGAGGAGTGCATCGCGCCACCCTGTGCAGTAACGTTTGCTGAAATCCAGCGCCGCATTGGCTACCAGCGCCACCACAACCGTCTTGAGGCCGCTGAACGCATTGACTATAATATCAGTATCCCGCCACCGCACATATATGGCGGAAAGCACGAGCATGAGCACGAAAGCCGGAATGGCGAAGCCGGTGTAGGCAGCAAGAGCCCCTTTGACGCCTCGGGTACGCAGCCCTACATAGGCGGCCACCTGCATGGCTGTCGCCCCCGGCAATGTCTGAATAAGGGCGACCCCCGAGCGAAAACTTGCCTCAGAAAGCCACTGGTTCCTGTCCACTGACATTTTTCTGATGTACGGCACCATGGCCGGCCCCCCGAATGCACTTACTCCCAACCTTAAAAAGGCCAGGAATATGTTCTGCAAAGACGGGGCGCCCTTTTCATGCATCATGCTAGTTCCTTGACTAAGGCATCAATTATCTGTCGGCATCACTTGCATACAGCCATTCTTTGGTCCATTATCAAAGCTTGTTTATCCCTATCTTCTTGGTTCAGGAGCTTTGATGCCTGCCTATCTGGAAAGCCATGCCAAGGGTATTTTGGAAAGTCGTGTTCAGTCAGCGCTTTCTCTACTGAACAACTGTACCCTGTGCCCCCGACAATGTAGAATCGACCGCAGACGTGGGGCGCTCGGTATCTGCCAGACCGGGCGCCAGGCCCTGGTGGCCAGCTACAACCTGCATTTTGGTGAAGAAGCTCCTCTGGTCGGAGAGAAAGGCAGCGGCACCATTTTTTTTGCCGGTTGTAATCTTGGCTGCGTTTTCTGCCAGAACTGGGAGATCAGCCAGCGGACTGATGCCACCGTTGCCGCCACGGCCGAACAACTGGCCGGCATCATGATTAAATTGCAACAGTTGGGCGCTCTGAACATCAATCTCGTAACCCCTTCCCATGTGGTACCGCAAATTCTGGAAGCACTCCCCCTTGCTATCAACATGGGACTCAATATACCACTGGTATACAATTCCAGTGGCTACGACAGCGTGGAGACGCTGCAACTTCTGGATGGCATTGTGGACATTTATATGCCCGACGTGAAATTTTGGGATGAGGAACCAGGTCGCAGGTATTGCAATGCGCCTGATTACGGTGAGCGGGCACGGGAGGCCGTTTCCGAAATGCACCGCCAGGTTGGCGATCTGGTGCTGAATGATGCGGGCGAGGCCGTGCAGGGAGTGCTGGTACGGCATCTGGTGATGCCTGGATATGTATCCGGGAGCGCCGCCTGGATGGACTTTTTGGCGAAACTTTCACCAAACACCTACATAAATGTCATGGATCAATACCACCCCAGTGGCCTTGCGAGTCAATATGAAGAGATAAACGCCCCTTTGTCGCCACAGGAATTCAATACGGCAAGACAGCAGGCCCTGGAATCCGGGTTAACGCGTCTGGACGACAATGAGGGGCGTCTCATGCTGCAACTGAAACGTTTGCTACAAAAATGAGGACCAGAGCAATTTTTGTGTATTATTATTTCAACAAAATCGAAAAATAGGGTCTTTGAAAAAACGCTCTTTTATCAATAGTGTTAAATTTTCCTGGTGTAAAAAACCGGTTTTTCTTTTATATCATGTTTAATTCATGTGTTTTTGCGTTTATGGCCCGGAAGTTGTTAGATTAACAACTACCGAAACTCGAGCCCGGTATGTGGGGACTACTTGTTACAAAATGGAGGAATTTCATTATGGAAAGCATCCCTGTTTTCAACTGCAAGAACGGCGATGACGTCCTGAAAGCCGTTAAGGACTACAATGTAAGCTTTGTACAGTTTTGGTTCGTCGACATTCTTGGTACGTTGAAGAGCTTTCAGATCACTCCTAATGAACTGGAAGCAGCTTTCGAAGAGGGTATGGGCTTCGATGGCTCCTCGATCCTGGGCTTTACCCGCATCCACGAGTCGGACATGGTTGCCTACCCCGATCCCACCACTTTTCAGATCTGCTCCTGGCGTCCTCTGGATCGTCCTGTTGCCCGTATGTTCTGCGACGTGCGCAATCCTGACGGCAGTCCTTACGAGGCTGACAGCCGCTACGTTCTGAAGAGCGTGATCGAAAAAGCTGCCCAGAAAGGCTATACCTATTTTGTAGGTCCTGAACTCGAATTCTTCCTGTTCGCCTCCCCCAATTGCCCTGAGATCCTGGACAAGGGCGGTTACTTCGACGCTCCCCCCCTCGACCTGGCCAACGACGTCCGCCGCGACATCATTTTTAATCTGCAGGCAATGGGCATTCCCGTTGAATACAGCCACCACGAAGTTGCTCCCAGCCAGCACGAAATCGACCTGCGCTACCAGGACGGCCTGACCATGGCTGACGTTGCCATGACCTACAAGGTCGTGGTCAAGGAAGTTGCCCGTAAGCATGGCTGCTACGCCACCTTCATGCCGAAGCCTCTCTTCGGTGAGAACGGTTCCGGCATGCACGTTCACCAGAGCCTGTTCAAAAACGGCAAGAACGCCTTTTTCGACGCTGCTGACAAGCACAACCTGAGCGCTGAGTGCAAGAGCTACATCGCCGGCCTGCTGAAGCACGCCAAAGAACTGGCTTGCGTCACCAACCAGTGGGTCAACTCCTACAAACGCCTGGTGCCTGGTTACGAAGCTCCTGTTTATATTGCTTGGGCGCAGCGTAACCGTTCCGCTCTTGTCCGCGTGCCCATGTACAAGCCCGGCAAGGAAGCTGCTACCCGCATTGAGCTTCGCAACCCTGATCCTTCGGCCAACCCCTACCTCGCATTCGCAGTAATGCTGGCTGCCGGCCTGGAAGGCATTGAAAAGGGCTACAAGCTGGAAAATCCCATCGAAGACAACATTTTCGCCATGACCCCTGAAGACATGCAGAACCAGGGCATTGATTCCTTGCCTGGTTCCCTGTCCGAAGCTGCTGATGCTCTTAAAAACAGCGAACTGATGAAGAAAACCCTTGGCAACCACCTGCACACCAACCTGGTGGCCAACAAGGTTAAAGAGTGGGACGAGTACCGCATGCACGTCTCCGAGTTCGAAATCGAAAAGTACCTGCCCATCCTCTAATTTGCCTGAAGCCATACCTCGCAACGAAGCCCCGGGTCCTGTGTCCGGGGCTTCATCTTTTTTATGCGCAGGTCTCATAGTTCACTTTAAGAATACAATAAGTGCTGCCTTATTTATTTCAATAATAAAGAAGCCTTGCCAGGTTATCTGACAAGGCTTCTTTCATTTAAAACTTCAAGGGCAGCCTGGTTCTACACCAAGCAAACTCTCTGTTGGCTATTTGCCGAGGTTTTTCAACCGCGCCTTTATAACCATGGGATTTGGATACGTATCTGCAATTGAGGCAAATAGTTCTCTTGCCTCTTTATTCTTGCCCTGGGATTCTGCAAGATCGGCCAGCATAAACGTGGCCAGGGCAAACCGCTCCTGGTCTATATTATCTAGGGAACGTATGCGCTCCAAAATCAAACCAAGGGTGTTTTGCAAATCCTTAACATCAACCTTGCTTTCTTGGCTTTCAATGGTCTGCGCCTGGGCCTTACGGATTTGAAACTCTACGTTTTGCGCGGCTTCATACAAACACCAGGATTTGATGTCGTTGTCCTGGGCATTTTCAACACAGGTAGCCAGAACCTGATCCGCCTGGATAAAATCCTTTTGCGTCCGCAATACTCTTGCAAGTCGGATTGAAATCTTCCCCCTCTGTTTCGGGGTCAGAAATCCCAGATTCAGGATTCGTTTCCAGACTTCTGCCGCCGCGGACCAATTATGCACACTTTCATGCAGATCACCCAAATCCGTCAATAAATCCCACGCTCGTTCAGGATCATCTCCAAATTCAAGATACATGGAATCGAGGAGGGTTACTGACTTTTCATAATCCCCGAGAATATCTCTGGATATGTCCAACAATCGATTCCAGACCTCCCAACGATCATTACCGTCGGGATTATCTTCGAGATATTTTTCAAATATCCGTTCTGCTTCTGAAAAGTGCCCTATTGTATAGGCCTGTCGCGCACTGTCCAGGGCGTCTTCGTCTGCGCCCCCCTGCTCCCAACAGCCCGTAAGGGGCATGATTGTTAAAATCAGGAATAAAGCTGCCCACAACGCTCGTGCTTTTAGAGCAGCAATCACCCCAGCAGAGGATGCCATGCCGTCCTAATCCTCTTGTGTCGCGGCATCGCGAACAAGGTCGAAGGCTACAACCTGTCCACCTTCATCGAGCCTGACAAGCCGTACACCCTGTGTGGCGCGGCCAACACTGCTGATATCCTGCAGACCGAAGCGGATGATCTTGTTACCTGATGTGAGCAAGACCACGTCATCAGCCGCACTGACCATTGCAGCGCCAACAACGTTGCCGGTCTTTGCAGTGACCTTCATGTTTATGACGCCCTTACCACCGCGTGATTGCAGGCGGTAGAGATCCAGCAGGCTTCGTTTTCCGTATCCCAGGCTGGATATGGTCAGCAGCTCTTCGCTCGCGTTGCCATTGACAACAACGGCCGAGGCCACACGGTCTTCCGACCGCAGGGAAACCCCGCGTACACCGGCGGCTGTGCGCCCCATGGAGCGTATTTCGCCAACCATGAAACGGATGGACATGCCCTTTTCGGTAACAAGGATGACCTGGTTGTCTTCCTGGACTTCACGCACTGTGAGCAGTTCATCCCCTTCTTTAAGTCCTACAGCCATGATGCCTGTACGGCGGGAGCGGCTGTACTGCTCTGCACTTGAACGTTTGACCATGCCCTTGCGCGTGACAAACATGAAATAGCGATCTTCTTCAAAATCACGGATTGCCAGAACGGTGGCCACCCACTCGTCCTTATCCAGGGGGACGAGGTTGGCGATGTGCATGCCCTTTGCAGTGCGGCTGCCCTCCGGAACCTGGTGCACCTTGAGTTGGTGCATGCGCCCCTTGTTGCTAAAGAGCAGAAGGTACTGGTGATTGGACGTGGTCACAAAACTCTGGACCATGTCATCCTCTCCGGTGTGCACGCCGGCAATACCACGACCGCCCCTGCGCTGCTGCTGGTAGCTGTCCAGGCTGGTGCGCTTAATGTAGCCGCGTCTGGAAAGGGTGATAACCACCTCATCATCCGGAATCAGATCTTCAATGTCTATACCTTCAAGATCCTCTTCAAGAATTTCCGTTTTACGCGGTGTGGCGTAAGTCTTCTTGAGTTCTTCAAGTTCATCACGAATAACGCCTTTCAAAACTTCAACATTTTCAAGAATGCTCTTGAAATATTCGATCTTTTTGAGCAACTCTGCATATTCTTCAAGCAGTTTTTCACGCTCAAGATTTGTCAGGCGTTGCAGGCGCATATCCAAGATGGCCTGGCTCTGTACGGCAGAGAGGGAAAAATCCGCCATCAGCCGTTCTTTGGCTTCCGCCGGTGTTGCAGAAGAGCGGATCAGTTTGATGATCGCGTCGATATTATCGAGGGCAATGCGCAAACCTTCAAGGATATGCGCTCTGTCTTCACTTTTCTTGAGGTCATAGCGAGTCCGGCGCAGAATGATTTCGCGCCTGTGCTCAAGGAAGAGTTCCAGTATATCTTTAAGATTCAGCAGTCGCGGCCGGCTGTCCACAACTGCCAGCATGTTGAAACCGAAGCTTGTTTCAAGGGGAGTGAACTTATAAAGAGCGTTGATGACGATTTCCGGTATGGTTCCCTTCTTGAGGTCGACCACCACACGGATACCCTTGCGGTCGGATTCGTCACGCAGATCGCTGATGCCTTCGATCTTGCGATCGTTGACCAGGGCAGCGATTTTTTCAACGAGGGAAGCCTTGTTCAGGGCGTAAGGGATTTCCTTAATGATAATCGACTGAAATCCTTTTTTACGTTCCTCTACTTCTAGAACACCCCTGATTTTTACGCTGCCACGCCCCGTCTTGTAGGCTTCTTTAAGGGAAGCGCCCCCGTATACCGAAGCGCCTGTGGGAAAGTCTGGTCCTTTAATGCAATCCATGAGCATATTGATGCTGCATTCTGGATTATTAAGGACAAGAAGCGTGCCTTCTATCAACTCCCCAAGGTTGTGTGGCGGAATGTTCGTCGCCATACCGACTGCGATACCAGAGGAGCCATTGAGCAGCAGGCTCGGTACCTTGGTAGGCAGCACCACTGGTTCTTCCAGGGAGTTATCATAGTTGGGGCGAAAATCGACGGTCTTTTTTTCTATATCAGCCAAAAATTCACCGGCAAGCCGCGACATGCGTGCTTCGGTGTAACGCATGGCCGCTGCGGCGTCGCCGTCGATGGAACCGAAGTTACCCTGCCCGTCCACCAAAGGATCTCGCATTGAAAACTGCTGCGCCATGCGCACAAGCGCATCGTACACTGCGGAATCACCATGGGGGTGGTATTTACCAATGACATCACCCACAACACGGGCCGATTTTTTATACGCCCTGTTGTACGTGTTGCCCAACTCGTGCATGGCGAAAAGAATACGCCTGTGTACGGGCTTCAGGCCATCGCGCACATCAGGGATGGCACGGCCGATGATCACACTCAAGGAATACTCGAGATATGATCTTTTTATTTCTTTTTCGAGACTGACAATATCGTTCACGCTGGTACCCGAATCTTCAAGTGCTTTAACGTTTTCCCTGCATTAAAATGAAAGAATACTCAATCATTTCAAATGAGGTTTAAATATCCAACTCCTGAACTCTAAGTGCATTGCGTTCAATGAATTCACGCCTGGGTTCAACCTTGTCGCCCATGAGTTGCGAAAATATTTCATCCGCCTGAATGGCGTCGTCAATATTCACCTGGAGTAGCGTGCGCTTCTCCGGGTCCATGGTTGTTTGCCAGAGTTGTTCCGGGTTCATTTCACCCAGACCTTTGTAGCGTTGGATGGAGATACCTCTGCGTCCTTCTTCAAGTACTACTTCCAGAAGTGAGAATATGTCATCGACAACGTATCCGCCTTCCTGATCTTCTGTCAGGCTTTCAGGCTTGCCCCTGTGCATGACAAAGGTGAGCCCACCGCACATGCGCTTCAGATCGCTCAAGGCGCGATACCCTTCCCGGTAGAGCTTTGAATTGAAGAATTCAGCGCCAACCCGTGCTCTATGACCATTTCTGTTTTCAATGGTGATGAAGGTTCTCGATTCGATGTCGTCATCTTCCATGTGGATGTCGACCAGGAAACCTTCTCCCTTCATAAAGGACTTCACGGCTTCGAATTCCTGCGTATCATGCAGGCTATCCGTGGTGATCTGTCTGTCATGCTGCAACAAGGTAAGGAACATGGCGTTTGATATGCCTATGTTTTCTGCATCTCCCACCTTGTCCTGCACAAAGCGGATGGCATTCAAGAGCTTGACTACCTGGTCCCCATGAAAGGTCACGCCATTGGTGGCCTGAATGGTGACTTCTTCACTGACGCGATTCAGGAGAAAGCTCTCCATGGTCTCTTCGTCTTTGATGTACTTTTCAAAACTGCCCTTATGTACGCGGTACAAAGGAGGCTGCGCGATGTACAGGTGCCCTTTTTCGATGAGATCAAAATACTGGCGGAAAAAGAAGGTAAGCAAAAGCGTGCGGATGTGGGCGCCGTCGACGTCTGCGTCTGTCATGATGACAATTTTGTGGTAACGCAGCTTTTCGAGCTCCATGTCTTCATCAATGCCGGCGCCCATGGCCGTGATAAGGGCCTTGATTTCCTTGTTGCCCAACATCTTATCAAAGCGAGTTTTCTCAACGTTCAGGATTTTGCCTCGCAAGGGCAATATGGCTTGGTGGCTGGGATTTCTCCCTTGTTTGGCAGAACCGCCTGCCGAATCACCCTCAACTATGAAAAGTTCACTCACCGAGGGATCTTTGGCCTGACAGTCAGCCAGCTTGCCAGGGAGCGAGTTGTCGGAAAGGGCGCCTTTGCGGCGTACAAGATCTTTGGCCTTGCGTGCTGCTTCCCTGGCCCGGGCGGCATCAACTACCTTTTCCACGATGAGCTTGGCATCCTTTGGATTCTCTTCAAAGAATGTGTTCAGCTTTTCGTAGACCATGGCGGATACGATGCCTGTGACCTCGCTGTTGCCAAGTTTTGTCTTTGTTTGACCCTCGAATTGCGGATGCGGAATCTTGACGCTCACAACCGCCGTGAGGCCTTCACGCACATCATCGCCAGACAACTTTTGCTTGAGCTTTTTGGGCAGGTCAGCATTCTGGATATAGTTGTTGAGGGCACGGGTGAGGGCGGTCTTGTATCCCACAAGGTGCGTGCCACCTTCCTTGGTGCGAATATTGTTCGCAAAGGTGTGCACATTTTCCTTGTACCCTGCGTTATACTGCATGCAGACTTCAACAGCCACGTCATCAGCCGTTTCCGAGCAGTAGATCATCTCGTGGATGCCCATTTCACCAGAATTCAGGTCCTTGATGAATTCCTTCAGGCCGCCATCAAACTTAAAGGTGGCCTTTTGGTTGGTGATTTCATCATTGAACTCGATCTCCAACCCCTTGTTCAAGTAGGCCAGTTCTTCAAAACGCTTGCGCAGAACATCAAACTGCAACTGATTGGTTTCGAAGATGGTCTCATCCGGACGAAAGCGGACCGTGGTGCCTGTGGTAGTGACGGCGTCACCAATAGGGGTAAGCTGCGTGACGGGAACGCCCTGCTCGTAGCGCTGATGCCAACGTTTGCCATCGCGCTTCACCTGGACTTCCAGATATTCTGACAAGGCGTTGACGACAGAAACGCCGACACCGTGCAGCCCGCCCGAAACTTTGTATGAATCGTTGTCAAACTTACCGCCTGCGTGCAGCACCGTCATGACGACTTCCACGGCGGGACGGTTTTCCTTTGGGTGCATATCAACAGGAATACCGCGTCCGTTGTCCGAAACCGTGACGGAGTTATCCAGATGCAGGTTCACAACGATTCGGGAGCAGTACCCGGCCATGGCCTCGTCAACCGAGTTATCGATGACTTCGTAGACCAGGTGGTGCAACCCGCGTACATCCGTGCTGCCGATATACATTGCAGGGCGTTTACGGACCGCGGAAAGCCCTTCGAGAATCGTAATGCTTGCCGCGTCGTATGCCCGCTGTTTGCTGGGTTCAGTCATTTTATGCGTCTTCCTCGCTGTAGTAGGTCTCGTCCACAATCTTCATGGGCATGACAATGATGGTGTAGCCTTCATCCTGTTGCCCTGTAATGCCACAAGGCCCCTCTGCCCCTGTCATGACCATCTCCAGTCGTTCAGACGAGAAATGGTTCAGAATCTCAATGAGATTGCGCGTAGGGAAAGCAATCCGCGGGATATCGTCATTGGTTTCGCATTCCAGGGTCTCACTACCGGAGCCGACATCCTGCCCCTGGGAAGTAAGGTGCAATTCCGTGCCCTTGAAATCGAAGTAGGTGCAACGGTTGTTCTCGGTATTGAAAAGCAACATGCGTTCGAGAGCTTCCGCAACATCCTGCCGATCGACAGATGCCCTGGTTGCGTCTTCACCCTGAAGGCGTGAAAGAAAATTATGATAATCCGGATACTGGTAATAGGAGAGCGGCAGGGAGAAGGTTTCCTTGCCATCCGCAGTGCGGCAAAAAAGTCGCTTATTGTCTATGGCGCATTCAATGGGATCTGCGCTCAACCATTTTTTGAGTTCCATCAAGTACTTGCGCTGAATGAGAATCCCTTCTTCAGGAACCAGCTCGATGAAATCCGGATCCGTGCTGTCGATCATGGCGAACTGGTGTCCGTTCAGGCCGCACACTTCAACCTTTTTTTCACCTGGTACAGGTTTGATGCTGATGCAGGCCACGGCTTCCATGGTGTCGTCTTCGCTGATGCAAAAACTCACACGATCGATGATTTCCAGCAGGAATTCACCTGAAATGGAAAGGGCGCCGGTCTCGGGAAATACCGAAAAATTTTGAAACCAGTCTGGATCATTGGTAGGCAGGTTGTATTTTCTGCTGCCCTGCTTGACCTGCATGTTCTTGCCCTTTTCTTCGAGGACAAGCGTTGCTTCGCCTGCGGGCAGACGTTTAACCAGGTCATAAAAATTTCTGCCTTGAATGCCAGCCAGTCCATCTTCCTTGATGGTGGCCTGATAGGAGCCAAAGAATTCCAGGTTGGAATCCGTGGCCATGATCTGGAGACCTGATTCTTCAGCCTTTACCCAGATTGTGCGCAGAAATGCGGCTCCTGTCTTGGCAGGTATGATGTTGGCGGCTTTATGCAAGCCTTCAATGATGTCGTCCTTAAAGAACGTAACCAACATAAAGATTCTCCTTGTCGTAGTATATAGGGGCTGAAGCTTTGTTCCTAACTCACGTAACTTGCTGCCCTAACTGTATATATTGCGAACACCGCCTGCCGATAATTTTGCACCGTACGAACAGAACCAAGCAATTTGTTCATTATTGAGCAGCTTGGTGACACTTTTTCTTCAGGCTTGTTAGTAACCGTTGCATATCTTGGTTATCTTCCTGAGATTCATTGATTTTATTTACCGCATACATGGCCGTGCTGTGATCTTTACCACCGAAAATCTTTCCGAGAGCTGGATAAGAACACCCGATGAGTTGCCTGCACAAGAACATGGCGACCTGTCTCGCATGGACAATCGCTCTGTCTCGTTTGTTGCCCACCAGAGCCTTGGGCTGCAGTTGAAAATGCTCTGCCACCACTTTTATGATGACATTGGGATCGAGCCCGACTGCGCTCTCTCCTACAGCGTTGCTGAGGATTTGATTAAAATCCTTGTCCTGGATATTTTTGTGAACAAGCTTCTTAAACGCAAAAATCTTTAATAAAATCCCCTGAAGATAACGTAAATCTGTAAAACGCTGCGCCAGTGTGAGAATCTGTTCCTTGTTTAATTTGATTCTTTTATTTTTACACATACTTTGGATGTATTTTACGCGAACATCCAAATCAGGCTCTTTCAAATTAATAATGAGACCCCATTCAAGCCGTGACTTCAATTTAGGATCAAGAAAATCATAATCTGCTAGACGACCTGTGCAGCAAAAGACCATTTGTCTTTTGGCATCGTGAAATTCATTGAAAAGCTGGATCAATTCTTCCTGCATTTGCGGATGGTCTTTAATTTGTTGTAGATCATCAACGAGCAGGCACTTGAATCCCAAAAAATAGCGACGTGCCCGCAAATTGTCTCCTGCATACGTATTTGCGTAGACATCAGCTATTTTTTCAAGAGCTCCCAGGTAGATTTCACCTCTGTCAAACGTATTGATAAGTTCGTTGGCAATTGCTTTGAGTATATGTGTTTTTCCCGATGTCGGCTCGCCACAAATTATAAAAGGATTGTATTGAGCTTCTTTTTGTTCAGCCACTTCTTTTGCAGAAGCTATTGGAAAATTGTTCTTATTGTTGGTTATAAATGATTCAAAAGTAAATTGGCTGCCAAATGGGAATTCCTGCTGCTTGATCTTATTATTTGTCGGAACGGGCAAAGGACCGCCCTTCTGAATATAGGAGTATTCTATAGAATACTCTTGACCAACAATCTTCCTTACGTGGTCCTCAAAGCCTGTTTGGACGTTCTGGCTGAACCATTGTCCAAAATATGGATGTGGAAAGACAACACGCAGGCTTTTTTCCATGTCATCAGCCTGAATTTGCAATGGTTCAAACCATTGCAGCAATTCCTTTTCGGAATATCTTTGCTGCAGGTGTCGTCGCAAGGTGGTTTTCAATTGAAGCCGTATTGAGGGGGTTTGCCGGAAAATCTAGGCTGTTTTTGACAATTTTTGAAATGCCTTCCTCTTCCTTCACATCTCCTCCCTACTATCACAAAACAAGCCTTCAGCCAAGTCCTGTCATCTTGTGGATAAAATTTGTTTATATTGTAATTCAAGGAGTTTCAAACGCCTTCCCCTTTACTTTTGCTTTTTTCCCCAGGTCGATTTAGACATGTTTTTACAGCACTTGAAACACATGAGAAATTGGATTCGTGATGACCACGTCGAAACATAATCATGAGGCTTCCATGCCCGGAAAAGTTCCAAACGATAAACCCTCCATTGCTGTAGTGATTGGTTCTTCTGGCGCTGGAGCTTTTGCTGCTTTGCCCATGCTTCAAGCTTTGGACGCAGCAAATATTGAGGCTGAACTCGTTATAGCCACTGGTGGGGGCGCTCTCATAGCTTCCCTTTGGAGCGCGGGCTATGACATGAAACAAATAGAAAATATTTTTAATCGCTATTTTACTAGAGAAGCCTACCACGACATCTCGACGTCAAGTTTGTGTGAGTCCATAAATGATAGAATTACTCAAGGAACTGTACATTCCTCGCAATTACTTTATCACCCCAATTCATTATCAAAAGCCTATGATCTGATTTTCAAGGATGCACTGCTCGAAGAACTTAATATAAAAACACTCCTCTATGCCACTGATCTTCAAAAGGCTTCTGGATACTGTATAGAAAATGGTTCCATTGCCCAGGCTGTTGCCGCATGCGGTTCTTTTTTTCCTGTCTATGAACCTGTCTTAATGCATGATAAAATTCTTGCTGATGGGAGTTTTATTTCACCACTTCCTGTCTATGAAGCTGTAACTCGAGGTTTTGACATTATTATTGCTGTTTTCCTCGAAGACTCAGTTTCTTCAAATTTTCAAAACTTTTTGGAAAGCTTTTTACTCTTACATACAATAACCACTCGCTCCTTACGTCAGGCACAGCTATTCACAGCTATTGATATGCACCATTATGAAATATGTATTGCAGAAATTCCATTTATGCATCCAGTTCTACCCTGGGATTTGGAGCATATTCCTGCAATACTTAGTCAGGGACGCTTAATTGCTCAAGATAAAATAATTGAAATCCAATCCATGATTAAAAATTTTACAATAAAAAAAAATAAACATTCACATAACTCTAATAATTTTACATACCATTCACGGTAGAATCTTTTTTTACTTTTTGGATTTTAGATGTTTCTTAAATTATTATTTTTTTTACGGTCGCTGAGTGATCATGTTAATACGTTTGCGGAATATTTACTTTCATTCATTGTTCTTGCGATGTCTTCACTTATCCTGGTTCAAGTTTTTTTCCGCTATGCCCTCAATGATTCGTTATTCTGGTCTGAAGAACTTGGCCGCATGCTCCTAGTGTGGCTC
The DNA here is from genome assembly GCF_055388615.1 of Desulfovibrio biadhensis. Lineage (NCBI taxonomy): Bacteria > Pseudomonadati > Thermodesulfobacteriota > Desulfovibrionia > Desulfovibrionales > Desulfovibrionaceae > Desulfovibrio > Desulfovibrio biadhensis. The sequence goes on along the minus strand of NZ_AP042477.1, from coordinate 1,371,740 downwards.
ACTTTTATTGGCGCCAGTATAGCTTACAAAAGATGCTCTCATGTAGGCATTTCTTTTTTTGTTCAAAAATTTAGACCTACCATTCGCGTTTATTTTTCGTGTCTTACACATATTGCTACAGCTTCATTGTCCTTTGTCATGCTTTTTTATGGCGCCCTTTTTTTCTCCATGCTCGCCCCACAAATGACTGTGAGTTTGGGATTTAGCAGACAAATACCATTTTTAGCTGTTCCCTTATCTGGAGGAATTTTTCTGATTCATGCCATTAATTTTCTGTTCTCCGATATTTCAACTATTTTTACTTCCAAAAACAATTCTGAGAGCCAGGCATGAACGTTCTTTTGCTGTTCGGCGTCATGCTGACTTTATTCCTCATTCAAACGCCAATGGCCATTGCTATCGGTGTTGCTTGCCTTATTTCCTTCGCCCTCTTAGGCGATTCCAGTCTGATGTTGCTTGTGCAGCGCATGTACGGAGGGGCGGATTCTTTTCCTCTCATGGCTGTCCCCCTTTTTATGTTTGCTGGGTTGCTTATGGAAAAAGGTGGTTTGTCGCGTCGTATAGTAGATGTCGCTCAAAATATAATTGGCTGGGTACCTGGCGGTCTTGCTGCTGTTTCTGTTCTTTCCGCAATGTTCTTCGCTGGTATTTCCGGATCAGCGGCTGCTGATACAGCAGCGGTCGGTGGATTGCTTATTCCCGCCATGCTGGAAAAAGGCTACCCTAAATCATTTGCTGCCGGCGTTCAGGCCGCAGGCGGTTCCATAGGCGTTATCATACCGCCCAGCATACCCATGATTATTTTTGGCGTAATTACCGGGGCGTCCATCGGTAAATTGTTCCTGGCAGGTATCATACCTGGTATTATAATGGGAGTTTCTCTGATTGCCATAATTACCATTAAATCCAAAGGGCAGTATAACGCCTCGTTACAACCGTTTTCAAAACTACTTTTGTTGCGATCTTTGCGGGGAGCATGGCCTGCTTTACTGGCACCCGTCATCATAATTGGCGGAATTTTTGGAGGAATATTTACCGCAACTGAGTCAGCAGCGGTTGCTGTAGGATATGCAATCTTTACAGGATTTTTCGTCTATAAGGAGTTACGTATTCGGGATTTACCAACTCTTGCTTTAGAAGCTGGCATAACGGCAAGTGTGGTAATGTTTATCATTGCCCAAGCAACGGCGTTCAGCTGGTTCATGACCATACAAGAAATGCCACGTATGCTTGCGGACATTCTTCTATCAATATCTGATAATCCGGTTATTCTCTTGTTATGTATAAATATTTTGTTATTACTCGCCGGCTCAGTGATTGAGACAACCGCAGCCCTTTTGCTTTTTGTTCCTGTTTTGATTCCAATGCTACCGATACTTGGGATCGATGTTGTTCAATTAGGCGCCATAGTGGTTGTAAATTTAGCGATTGGAATGATCACCCCCCCTTTGGGGATATGTCTGATAGTAGCTTCTGGAATAGCCGGGACTCCCTTGGAAAAAGCCGCCAAGGGTGTTTTACCGTTTCTCTTTGTACTAATTATTGACTTATTTCTTATTACTTTTTGGTCCCCCTTGACAAACTGGCTTCCAGCACTGGTTGATTGATACGAACTTTTTATTTTTCTTTGCTTTGTTCTTTGGCCAAATGTGCCAGCCATTTCCGCAATTGTTCCAAATCCTGTTGATGAATTTTTTCGGCTTCGTCCTGAAACCCCTTCAATTCCTTAACTTCTTTACGGATTTCTTCAATTACTGTTGTCAGATTATCTATACTTTCGTTACTTGCTAATTTTTCAGTAATATCCACAGGTTCATTTTTCTTGTCTTGTTGAACAAGTATGTTCAATGTCTCTGCTATTTGTTCCATTGCCTTGGTCTGTCTTCTGAATAGTTCTTCAAAATCACGACTTATTGTTTCTTTCAAAACAGGAGTGACCTGATTCTGATTTGGTATTTTTATTGTTTCACTCTTGTTTTCAGAAATCTTATGACGGCTTTCGAGCTTCGCTTCAACGGCGCTTGAATTTTTACTATTCCCCATTTCTTCCAGGATTGTTTCTATTACCGGTAAGCTTTCTTCGAGATAGCGACGCCTTTTTCCATCGCCAATATGGGGAAGAAATTTTCTGAATCTTTTACAGTAATATCTAGCAGTTGATTCAGGAAGATCATAACGCTTTGCAATTTCAGCAATAGTAAGCATTGCTACTCCCTTTTTGATCGTCCATGTTGTTGCGAAGTTGCTTTTATGTCTCTATAACCGCAATTATTCTTTGTATCAATATGTAATGAAAGCTTGCGGTTTTATTTTTGGGATTTTTTTTCATATTTTCTAAAAAAATACTTGCATTCTGCGCCGCATCTTTATAAAAAACAGATTCCCGTTTGGGCCGAGGTAGCTCAGTCGGTAGAGCAGGGGACTGAAAATCCCCGTGTCGGCAGTTCAATTCTGTCCCTCGGCACCATGATATTTTGGCCTTTAGGATTTCTTCCTAAGGGCCTTTTTTTTCATGTTTTGTGTCTTTTTTTTTCTATGAGGCGCCTATGGAAAAAGTAGATGTTTTTATAAACGCCTATGGAAAGCCCTTTCAAACTGCTCTTTCCTTGATCTCTTTACTCAAGTTTTCAGGGCACCATATTGGTACCATTTGGCTGACTTTGGACAGAGCTGATTTTTCCAAATCTTTGGGCACTCAATTTATTCTGGATTTACTCCCTGAAATTAAGGTTTATGAACCATCCTCCTGGAGATGGATCGGGCACATTGACCCTACTCAACTTTCTGAGCCTGAATATAGGTATTCGATCCGATATCAATATGCGTGGGAGCATTCCCGATCACGTTACGCTCTCATCATACATAACGATATCAACGTTTTTGATGATGTAATATCCTTTCTATTAGGCAATATTGGAGATCATCTTGCAGCTGGCGAAGTTGGCCAGTGCTGGATTTGCCCTGCTTCACATCATAAGCTTTGTAGTCCATCAAGATACCTTGAGTACCGCCCTTCTTTGCGAGAGTTTCTCTCTATAGCAAAGGACCCTAGAGGGCATGTATTGACAGATGTTTCAAATTATATGGTTTGCCCTTCCATTAAACGTAATCCTTGGCCATTGCCCATGTGTCGCGTCAATGAATGGTGTGTCTTGATTGATTTAGAAAAAGCCAGGCCACTTACCTGCCCTGTGGGAAAAGCACGTCCTTTTGGCGCCCATGTTTTTGAAGGGGTCATCAAAAACATTGAAGATAATGAAGAATATATTGAATTTGTAAACAATTTGGGAATTGTATACGATACCGGTATCGCTTGGTTCAGGGATATACACCACATGGGGTACACGTGTAAGAATGTTTCACTGTCTCACCACATCGAGCATTTCTTTGGTCATAAGGCGCTTTTTAATTCAGAATTGTACGAAAAAAAGGAAGCCCACGCCAAACAAGTCCTTGTAAAGGATTATAATCTCAAGTTCTCATCTTAATCAATTCAGCCCTTATTTTTATTCATTTTTGATTTTTTTCCATATGTACTCTTAAACATTTTTCCTAGTTGATTTTACCATGAATAAGATTTTAATTGTCGAAGATAGCAAAGTTATTTCAAAGGGTTTACAACGTTGGATCACAACGGATCTTGATTTTCCTTGCGATGTGGCTGGCTCTATGCTCGAGGCAAAAGAGCTTATTACCGCTCACCCGGATGCCTATTTTATTTCTTTATTAGATTTGCATCTACCTGATGCTCCTAATGGTGAAATTGTTGACTTCATACTCAGCCATAACATCCCATCTGTTATTGTTACCGGTACTTTTGACGAGCAGACGAGAAAATTGATGATGAGTAAAGACATCGTCGACTATGTCGTTAAATCACATCCCAAGGATATGCCCCAGTTATTGAAGTTGATTAGGCGTATTCACAGCAATTATCATACAAAGGTTCTGATTGTGGATGATTCGCGCCAATACCGACGCCATTATTCACGTGTTTTGGAGAATCAAAAATTGAATGTTTTTTTGGCTGAGGATGGCATTGAAGCGTTATCAATTCTTGAAGAGAATAAGGATATACGCTTGGTATTAACTGACTACCATATGCCGCGTATGAACGGGCATGAATTGGTGCAAAACATACGCAATGACTTTTCAGAAGATAACCTGGCAATAATTGTTTTTTCTACTGATGATACAGACGGCATTGCACCAAAGTTTCTTAAAGCCGGTGCCAATGATTTCATAAGCAAGACCGCCAGCCGCGAAGAATTTTTATGCAGGATTAATATGAACCTTGATATGATCGACATGGTGTATCTTATCAAGGACGCAGCCAACCGTGACTTTTTAACCAAGATATTCAATCGAAAATACTTTTTTGAGCATGCTGATAAATTGTATAGCAAGCACAAAAGGGACGATAGACCCTTGATTGTTGCCATGACCGACATAGATCATTTCAAGAATGTGAACGATATTTATGGGCACCTGGCTGGCGATATGGTCATCAAACAATTCGCTCAAATGCTGAAGAATAAATGCGGTAATAAAGGGATTGTTGCTCGTTTCGGTGGTGAAGAATTTTGTATTTTGCTCGACAAGCTACCAGATAATGGTGTTGTTGATTTTTTTGAAAATATTCGTCTTACGGCTTCATCAATGAGCGTTTTTGTCGATAACAAAGAAATTAAATTTACTGTTTCCATCGGGGTTACCTCTTCCCTGGGCAACTCACTTGCAGATATGATCAATATTTCAGATCAATATCTCTATCATGCGAAACAAAACGGTCGCAATTCAGTATGCTTTGCAACATAATGTTGTAGTTTCACGTGAAACGCTTCTAATTATGGTTTCTATTCTGACATGTTTATGTGTCTGTCCTAATCACAAGATTTTTAGATTTTTACAGCCATTTTACACGCGTGATTTAGTATTTTGATTACCACCTTTCTTAGCAGCCCTGCACTCCAGTTTTTTTACATATCCCCTTGTAGCCTTCCCAAGTTAGTGCCAGCCAAAAGTAGAGATTTCCTGGGGTGAATGGGCTTCGAGGTACTCGGCTGGCGTCAGGTCGCCAAGTGATTCGTGGGGCCGTTCCTCGTTGTACTCCTTGATCCAGTTCTCCGTGGTCAGAGTGTGAAAAAGATAAAAAATAAGCACTTCATTCCAGTACGTCTTGTTGAACCTTTCGACGTTCGAATTCTGCGTCGGCTTGCCCGGCTGTATGAACTCCAGGTCCACGCCATGGATTTCCGCCCAATCGGCCATGGTCACCGAGACCAGTTCCGGTCCGTTATCCATTTGAATCCGTTCGGGAAGCCCACGCCAGGCAACAATGCGGTCGAGCACTCGCGTCACCCGCGCCGCCGGCAGTTTTGTATCCACCTCGATGGCCAGGCACTCCCGGCTGAAGTCGTCCAGCACGTTGAAGGTCCGGAATCGCTGCCCGCTCATGAAGGCGTCGTGCATGAAGTCCAGCGACCAGCACACATTCGCCTCGGGTGGCACGGCCAACGGTTGCGGATTCCTTGAAGGCAACCGCTTCTTGCCCTTTCGGCGCAGATTCAGCTTCAACAGGCAGTATACGCGGTAGACCCGTTTGTGGTTCCAGCGATAGCCGTGCCGGCGAACGACAGCGAAGAGCTTGCCGAAGCCGTAGCGCGGATAGCGTTCGGCCAGCTTGAGCAGTGCTTCGATCACGGGCGAGTCATCCCGCGGCGTAGGCTGATAGCCGTAGACGGTCCGACTCAGACGCACTGCGGCGCATGACTGCCTGATACTCACACCGTGTTCATGGCGCATATGATCGATCAGATCGCGCTTCTCAGCCGGCCTTAAAGCTTTTTTGCGATAACGTCCTTGAGCGCCTCGTTTTCCAGGCTTAAGTTCGCGAACATGCGCTTGAGCTTGCGGTTCTCCTCTTCGAGCTCCTTGAGGCGCCGGATATCCGAGGCGTCCATGCCTCCGTACTTGGACTTCCAGCTGTAGTAGGTCGCTTGGCTCACGCCGTATTCGCGGCAGACATCAGCAACCTTGCGACCGCCTTCGACTTCCTTGAGAATCTTGAGGATCTGGCTTTCAGTGAATCGAGATTTCCGCATTGCTTCCTCCATGGGATCCTTTTGCCAGAAATCTCCAGTTTTTGCTGGCCCTGTCTTACGGGAAAGCTACATAACGAACACTATAGAAACTGATGTTTACGCCGCATTTCTAGAATGAACCACAACTGTTACGTCCTACGGAGTTCTTCATCAAGGATCAAAGCTAGTACTTTACGAACTGCAAATGCACGAAGACCCTTAGAGACGCAGGTGCTCGTATCTTCATGGAGGGTCCAGACGTTTATTAAACTAAGCCTAGAACGAATGGATGTGGCGTTTACTGAAATTTGAATACGAATATATATCTGAATTCGTAAATCGTCAGCGAATAACGGTGGGCTTTACCTGGTGGATTGATTTATACATCAACTACGTCTGCATAAGATCCTTAACCGAAGAGATATGATGGAGATTTTTAGAATTTTTTTGCAAAGGGCTATATCATCTGGATTGCCCCAGGAAGGCGGCATAGCATCCAGACATGTCCACCTTAGTATTGTCGCTGAGTGGTTTAAAGACGTGAATGTTTTTTATAAGTCGAAAGAATGACGAGATAGATGTGGCGGCCGAGGGGATACTATTCAGAGAACTATCAATTTAAATTTATATAGTACAATTTTCACAGTATTAAAGGCACCATCTCCAGACAAGATGGTGCCTTTTAATATTCATATATTGAATAATTTATCCACCTGAGTAAGTTGAAAAATCTTTTTTACTTCAGGTGTAATGTCTACAATTTCAAGGCTTCTGCCCTGCTCTACCAAATGTCGTCTTGCTTCAATAAAAACTGCGAGACCAGAACTATCCAAGTAGTTTAAATTTCCCAAATCAAGCTTTACTGGTCCTGATGTTTTTTCTATATAATTAAGGAGACCAGTCCTAATTTTAGGAGTAACAGTATAGTCAATTTCACCAGTCATTTTGACGATACCATTTTTATCTACTTTAATTGCCCACAAATCATTTTTTTCTGACATAATTGATTCCCCTAAAAGCAATGTTTCACGTGAAACATAAAATTATTTCCGCCATATCTCAACAAGGGTCAGATCATCATTAGCGTCCACATTCCCACGCCATTGTTCAACCTTATTTATCATGGCGGGACCCTTTACCCCTTCTGGTAAAGAAGAAAGTGTGGAAATAATGTTCTCATCACCGAAAAAATCACCACGACCATTCCTGGCTTCTGAAATACCATCAGTCATAAATAGTAGAGAGGTATTTTCTTTAAGGTGTATTTCCTGCTCAGTAAAAATGCTATTTTCATCTATTCCTACAGGCGGGCCCTGCAACCCAGAAATTTCTGTAATTCCATCTGTAGCGACTATTAACGGGGGCAAGTGCCCTGCTAAGGAAATTAAAGCCCTCCCGTTTTCTGGCCAATATCTGCAACACACAAGTGTAGCGAATAATTGCTGCGCCATTATGTCAAACATTTCTTCATTTAAGGCTTTAATCAAATTGGCAGGATGTTCATGTTCTGTAGAAAGACTCCTGAATGTCGTCCACAAACTGGCGCCGATTAAAGCTGCAGGAAGACCTTTTCCGGAAACATCTGCCACAATAATCAATAAGCTTTCTTTACTACTTATGACATCATAAAAATCACCACCCACAAAAATAGCAGGCTTGGTCTGTGCGTACAGTACATGGTTGTCATCAATTTTTGGGGTCCGAGGGAGAAAATTACGTTGAATACGTGCAGCGGCGTCCAATTGTGCCTGGAATCTTTCCTGCTTAAGCATCGCATCAAGTAATTTTGAGCGGACCAGAGCTACAGCACCCAGATGTGAAAAACTCTCAAGGATTAATAAATCCTGGTTGTCGAAATTATCTTTATCCTTGGCATTTAATACTTGGACAACACCCAGCAATTCAGCATTATATATCACGGGGACGCATAGAATTGATTTGGTGACAAAACCTGAAATTTTATCAATATTCTTATTAAAGCGCTCATCCTGGTGGACATTTTCAACTATTATTGAGCTTCGTGTGGCAGCAACATGACCGGCGATTCCCTCGCCTAGTTTTAATTCTATTTTCTTATTAATAATGGATTCTGCAGTGCCTTCCTGCTCGTTATAAGCGAGGGCAAACTCAAGTGTATTGGTCTCTTCCTTGTAAAGCAGTATGGAAGAAGCTTCGGCATGGGTAACTTCTTGCGCCAAGTGAAGTAATCTGGGCAACAATTCACTCAGCGATTCCACCTGCGCGAGGGCCTGGTTTGCCTCAATGAGTTTTTGTAGGCGTAGAGTCGTATCATCAAAAGATAACGAAGAAATCATATGCGTTCACTATTCCAGGCTTTTACTTCTGGTAATGGCCACCGTTCAATTACTTCTGATATTTGCTGTAGTGATGCAGATGCTGCCCCCACTTCTCCTACCACTATACCAGCTGCGTAATTCGCAAGCAAACTACTAATGAGAACAGAGTTACCAGAAGCAATGGAAAGACCCATCATGGCAATAACCGTATCACCTGCGCCCGTAACATCAAATACTTCTTGTGACATTGCCGGAACATGCCAGATAGTGTCGTTTTCAGTAAAAACAGCCATGCCCTGTGACCCTAATGTAATCAGTAAGTTACTTACTCCGAGACGCTCTTTGATTGTATTTCCGGTATCTATAATGTCGTTGGTTTCTTTAATTCCATGATGCCCGGCACAGGCAGCAGCTTCCTTTGTATTGGGGGTCATTAAAAAAGGTGACCTATATAAATCAAAATTAATTGGTTTAGGATCGATCAAAATCTTTATGTTTTTACCACTTTCACTGGTGATAGCAGCAAGTTGTAACATCAAATCTTTTGTGACAACGCCTTTCCCATAATCAGAAATAATAATGACGCTGATCTCAGACAGTTGGTCTTTGATTGCAGTAATAATCTGATCGGTAATCTCTGGCGCGTTGGGATCCGAGGATTCCCTATCAATTCGTACAATTTGCTGGGTATGGGCAATAACACGGGTTTTGACGGTTGTTGGACGGGAGCTATCCTTAATGAGATTCGCTTCAAGACTGTTCATTTTCAAAGTTTGGCGTAACAAGGTGGACTCTTCATCTGTACCGCAGGTGCACACGAGTTTCGGTGCTCCGCCAAGCGCTTGAATATTTTTGGCTACGTTACCAGCTCCCCCCAGATGCAGGTTTTCGCGTGTTGTACTCAATACTGGAACAGGAGCTTCTGGAGAAATACGATCGACATTGCCGAAAATATATCTGTCCAACATCAAGTCACCCACAATAAGCACCTTGGCATGCTTAAGGGAGCGCAGTGCAGTGAACAAAGAATCTTTGGATATAGAGGGGGTGCTGTTCATAGTTAAAATTGCTTGTAACAATTAAGCCTGTAATAAGTTGAGAATACGCTCAAGCTCATCTTCAGAAGAAAAAGATATGGTCATTTTGCCCTTATCAGGAGATCCGGACATTTTAACCTTAACTGAAAGATCGGTACTGAGTTTTTTTTGCAAATTTTTGAAGGAAGGGTCTGTTGTTCTGGAACTCTGGGGTTTGCTTTCAGAGGGAGCAATTGCCGGTTCCAACGCACCATCTTCAGGCAAGGTTCCGTGGGTGCGAATATGAGCTGCCAATTCTTCCACAGAGCGAACAGAGAGTTGTTGCTCGACTATCCTGTCACGTAATTCCTTTTGCAAACCTGGGTCCTGTATACCGAGCATTGCGCGCGCGTGACCAGCTGATAAAACGCCCTCTTTTACATCATTTTGTAGGAACTCAGGTAATTGCAACAGACGCAATGAATTTGTGACTGCTGAACGGCTTTTCCCTACCGCTTTGGCAATTTCATCCTGGCTGCAAGAAAGTTGTTTCTGAAGATTTGCAAAGCCCAGCGCCTCGTCAAGAGGATTCAAGTCTTCACGCTGGAGGTTTTCGATCATGGCCAGGACCAGGCTGTCATCATCACTCATTTCCCGCACCATGGCCGGGATAACTTTAAGGCCGGCAACCTTGGATGCACGTAAGCGACGTTCTCCAGCAATAAGTTCATATTGCTCTTCATCGCCATTAACTTTACGAACAAGAATCGGTTGCAAGACACCGCGATTTTTTATTGATTGTGCGAGTTCTTCAAGGCTTTCCGCAGGGAAATTGCGACGCGGCTGGAATTGGTTTGGTATTATCGAGCTGAGATCAAGCTGTTTGATATCACCTTCAGAGCGCGGTTCGGCATTACTTTTAAGAAGAGCGTCCAGGCCCTTGCCCAGGCCCCTTTGCATTGCAGCCATGCTTATTGCTCCTTACATTGGGCGGTGTCACTGATTGACAGTGGAAAGTAGCGTCATTAGTTGAAGGTATTGATAGTTAAAAGGAGGCCTAAATGTCAAAGTCTTGGGACGGTGTAACACACCTCTATGATAATAAAGGAAATTTTTTAGGGGTCATGATTGCCCCTGATGTGTGGGAAAAGACAAAACACAAAGTTGCTCATTTTTTTGAGCAGGCTAAACCTGCTGCATTGAAGGTTCTTCCTGAACCTATGGAAGATTGGGAATCGTTGAAGGCGTTTTGGGATTTCAAATACCCAATCAACAAGGAAGTATTCTGTGAAAATTGTCAAAGCTGCACTAATGACTGGGAAGCAGATTCACCCCGAAAATTTCGTTTGATGGCGTGCAATATTGGCGGATTGGCCCGGTTTGAATGTCAGGAGTGTCATGGCCTTGTGACCAAACGCCATTTCAAGGATGAAATTCAATGTGTATGTACGGCATGTGAAGATCGTTAAGAGTACACTTCATAAATAACAATAAGCCCCCTGCTTGCGTGCAAACAGGGGGCTTTTTCTTTACTATCCAGCTTTAATTCTATGCGGATTTGGAAGGCTTGCGCAATACGACTTCTTTGGCAAGAGCCAGATAGGCCTCAGCGCCCTTGGATTTGATGTCGTACTTGATGATAGATTTCCCGAAACTGGGCGCTTCAGAAAGACGCACGTTTCGTGGAATAATCGTTTCGAAAATTTTATCCGGGAAGCACTTGCGCACTTCGTTCTTAACCTGCCGGGAAAGGCGATTACGTACGTCGTACATGGTCAAGAGTACCCCTGTAAGCTTCAATCTGGGGTTAAGGCGCTTCTTGACCTGCTCATAGGTCTGCAAGAGCTTTACAATGCCCTCCAGGGCGAAATACTCGCACTGGAGAGGGATAAGCAGTTCTGTAGCCGCGCAGAGCGCGTTAAGTGTCAGCAGACCCAAAGAGGGAGGACAATCGAGAATGATGTAGTCGTACTGGGACTGGAATGGCTTTAAAAGATCAGCCAGATAATATTCTCTGGCCATCTTATCCACGAGCTCTACTTCTGCTCCAACAAGGTCTTGAGAACCTGGGAGTATGTCTACATAGGAAGAAGGCGTAGCATAAATGGCATTGATTGCCTCATCAGGAGAGAAAAAAGAACTGTACAGTGTGTGAGACAGCTCGTCATGATCCATACCAATACCACTGGTGGCATTGGCTTGAGGATCGCAATCAACGAGAAGTACGCTCTTTTCCATAACAGCAAGGGACGCAGCAAGGTTGACAGCCGTAGTCGTTTTGCCGACGCCGCCCTTTTGATTGGCAATAACAATGGATCGAGCCACTAAGCTTCCCTTTTCAGATAGTATGATACAAACAGCCCTGTTTCACGTGAAACATCACTCAAGGCCGTCAGGACCATAGGTGCGGTGACAAAAAGTTTTGGCGTCGTGGATGGACTCAACTAACAAGATAGCGTCTGCAGTGAGTCCTTGTTTAACACTTTTATGCAATTGATCTACAATATGCACAAAGTCCTCACACTCATCCACCCAATCCTCTTCAGCCATGGTCATCATGCGTCTTGCCAGGCGTTCAAAATGAGCAACATCAGCAGCAGCCGGTAACTCTCCAAGCTGCGTTTGCTCCTGGATAGTGGTGAATAAAGCATCCATCTCTTGTTTAAGCTTCTTCATCTCCATGGAAAACGACCCTTTGAGTGCAACGAATAATTGTCTGGTTTCAATTTATATAGTTGCTAGTGCAATCTGTGGAATCGTGTCAATAGATTTTTCATTTCGTACGAAAGTACTCGTTATACCAGGCAACAAATTGTTCAAGACCGTACTCTATAGGTGTCTGCGGCTTGAAATCAAAGTCGCGAGTCAAATCATCGATGTCTGCATACGTCTCAGGTACATCACCAGGTTGCAAGGGCAAATATTCCTTTACAGCCTCTTTCCCAAGAATTTTTTCCAGAACTTCAATGAAGTAGCCCAGTTCTACTGAATTGTTGTTCCCAATGTTATAAATGCGATAGGGAGCAGGGCTGGAACTCGGATCAGGCTTCTTGGGATCCCACTCCGGATTCGGAGAAGGAGGACGCATACAAACACGGTACAACCCTTCTACTATATCGTCAATGTAGGTAAAATCGCGTCGCATATCGCCATTATTGAATACCTTGATGGGGCGGTTTTCCAAAATGGCGGATGTGAACAGGTACAAAGCCATGTCCGGTCGTCCCCAAGGGCCGTATACCGTGAAAAAACGAAGTCCAGTACATGGCATCCGGAACAGGTGCGCATAAGAATGTGCAATCAATTCATTGGACTTCTTTGTGGCTGCGTAAATGCTGATGGGGTGATCAACGTTATCGTGAACACTAAAAGGCATTTGTGTGTTCAATCCGTACACGGAACTGGATGATGCAAAAACGAAATGCTCGACATCGTTCAGTCGGGAATTGTCCAATATGTTGAAATATCCATCGATATTTGTATCGATGTAAGCCTGAGGATTCTCCAGGCTATAACGGACACCAGCCTGAGCTGCCAGATTAACAACATGCGTGAACTTGTTATCAGCAAAAAGTTTTTTCACGGCAGGGGCGTCATGCATATCAATCTGCATGAATTCAAAATTGGAACCCTGTTGCAGTATCGAAAGTCGATCTTTCTTTATTTGCACGCTGTAATAGGAGTTCAGGTTATCGAGCCCCACTACGTGGTGCCCTTCTGCCTGAAGTCGGCGACAAAGGTGAAAACCAATGAAGCCGGCAGCGCCAGTAACCAAAAATCGTTTCATGTTTCGTCCTTTATGTGCAGTAGCGTGTTTCGTAATCTCGTCAATTATCTGTGCATGCTATTCAGGTCAAGGGAGCTGGATGGCATGTGCCTGCATGAGAGAAAGCAATGTCGGAACAAAGGCCACAGCGTTTTGCGCAGCCATTTCGGTAACTGCTGGAAAAGCATGCAGCGTGATGTTGCCCGGCTGTGCTTTTTTCGCAGCCTCACTTTGCAGCAAAGCTGTCGCCTGTTCACCAAAACTGCAAACGTGAAGAGCGCCATGACGTGTAACGCCCTGCCAAAAGCGAGATACGTCGGGTACAAGCTGTTCGCCTTCCGGTACGCATACAGGCCAGAAGCCTATGCTGCCGCGGGGTAGCCGCATTAGCTGAATAAGCTGTTGCAGAAAGGCTCTGCGCGCAGCACTGGGGGTACCCAGCATATCGCCACCCAATTCCCAATACGTCCAGATGACATGGCAATGCTTTTGCGGGCCATTTTCAAGTTGCAGCCACCCTGTGGAGGGGGAAGAAGAATGTGGCACGTTGGCAGTCGTAGGTTGTGCGGTTTTTGCAGCAGGAGGTTCCTGTGATGCAATTGCATCCACGTTTGCAGCAGCCGGAGCAGCGGTTTCAGACGCAGAGTCAGGTTTTTCAGGAACAGCTCCCTCCCCTTCATTGATAACGTAGTACAACCCGCTAGCATGCCAGGGGCGCAAGGATTCGTTCATGAAAATGCGAGCAATAGCCAATCCCAGACTCTCCAGGCGATTTCAGGTTTAGGCATCAAGGGCCATTGCTCGATGCGCCCCAACCGGTCAAGAACCAGAACCTTGTTTGTGCTGGTTGTGAACCCGGCGCCAGGCTCGTCAATGCGGTTGGCCACGATCATATCGAGCCCTTTGCGTTCTAGCTTGTCCCGCGCGTGGATTTCCAGATCACTCGTTTCCGCTGCAAAACCAATGATCTTCTGTTTATCCTTTTTAGATGCAGACATGGCTGCAAGCACATCGAAATTGGCTGAAAAGGGAATGGAAAGATCACCCTTTATTGCGGTTTTCTTGCGTTTTTGCGCACTTGACTCAGAAGGTCGGAAATCCGCCACTGCAGCAGTAAAGCAGCCTACATCCTGTTGCGGCCAGGTGTCATTGCAGGCTTCGTACAATTCGTTGGCAGATGTAATATCAAGCCGTAAAATGTCATCAGGCAATTGCGGTACGCCGGGCCCGCAGATAGCGGTTACCCGTGCTCCACGGAGCCAGGCGGCAATAGCCAGACTCGCGCCCATGGTGCCCGAAGACGGGTTGCTCCAGAACCGTACGGCGTCCCAGTGTTCGCGTGTTGGGCCTATGGTCAGCAAAACGCGCAAATTCTCCATGTTTTGAGGAGAAAGGGAGCGCAAGCCGGCAAGGTAAATGCTTTCCAGGGAGGCCAAGCGTCCTATGCCCGTGTCGCCACAGGCCACATCGCCAGATTCAGGCCCGACAAAAACATGCCCACGCTCGATGAGCTTGGCGACATTGGCTTGTGTGGCTGACGCGTGCCATAAATTTGGGTTCATGGCAGGGGCAAAAACGATTGGCCTGGGAAAAGAAAGCATCTGGCTGCCAAGCATATCGTCTGCAATGCCAAGGGCGGCCTTGGCCAGTGTTTGCGCAGTGGCGGGAGCAACAACCAGAGCATCGGCTTCGCGTCCTGGATGCAGATGGGCGTATATGCCCTGTGCCCCTGGCTCCACCGGATACATATCGCAATGTACCGGGTCAGCGCCCAACGCCTGAAAGCTCAAAGGCGTCACAAATTGCCTTGCGGACTGTGTGAGCGTAACACCGGCGCTACAGCCGGTGGAAAGGAACTTGCGTAATAGATCAAGGGATTTGTAAGCAGAAATGCTGCCGCTTACACCAAGGTGCAGCCGCTTGTCCCTGAATCCTTCAAAACGCAAAAATGCAGGCAAAGCCATGCGGTTACTCCGAAAAAAACTCTTAATACGTGGAATTCGGGGTTATCACCTGGGCGCCGTCGGAAGAGCGGGGAGATACCCAAATCTCGAGTAAGGTCGTAAACTTGTCGTCAGTAATGTTCATGATGCAGTAGCGGTTCATCTTCTCGAAAACAAGAATGGTCCTGTTGGACTTGAATGCGCTGCGCATCTGCCAGTTATCTTTCATCATATTGTTGATGAAAAAGTTCGTCAGCGAGACAACCTCGACTTTGCCCTCAAACACCATAACGCCGGATTTCATGCTGGGTGTTTCCAGGATGAAGGAGTCCTTGGTCTGCAGCTCCATTTCTTTCGGCACAAGAATGTCATCAAAATCATAATAAAAATCAGATTCTTCTGCCGTGGTGGCGGGTACTGCGCCAGGTTCATTGTCGGAAGCGCCACCGGTCTGCATCTGTGCGCAGGAGACAGTAGAGAGCAAAAGCATCAGAATAAGAATGCGAAAAACCGGGGCTTGCATGGCATCCTCCTGAAAGGTAGTGACGTCGGCGTCGTCATTGTAATTTCTGCGTGAATTGTGCGCACTCGAAAAATTCCGAGATGATCGCATAACTGCGGTATTCGTTTCCAAGTTGCGACCAAACCTCGGAATCCATTACCCGAGCTTCATATAAACCGCAAATTCCAATTACCCCTTGTCAGGAATGAGTAGCCTGGTTTTTCAAAAAAGGGGGCCAGATGTGGTGAGTCTATGGATACAAAAAAAATGAATACAGATAGTGAGTGGTCCCTTGAAGGCTATGATTACGAACTTCCAGAAGCGCAAATAGCACAGCATCCAGCGGAAAATCGCGCAGGTTCGCGGCTTTGCGTAGTGGACAGAAACGGCGCAGACAGCCTGCATCAGTTTGTGGATTTGCAGGATTTTCTCCCGGAAAACGCTCTCATCGTAGTCAATAATTCGAAAGTCGTGCCGGCCCGCATGCACGGACAATCCGAAGCAGGGAAAAAAGCGGAATTTCTGTTATTAACACCGCTCCCCCTCCTGGAAATAATGGAACACAGGGGGTGGCGGGTTGCCCATTGCCAGGGGCTTTTAAAAGGAAGCAAACGATTCAAGACGGGCGATGAAATAATTTTTACGCAGTCACTGCGCTTCACCCTTTCCAGAAAAGAAGATTTTGGTCGTGTAGAGGGTGTTCTCGCATGGAAAGAAGACCTTGAGACATGCATGGAAGTCTGTGGTGAGCCCCCCTTGCCCCCGTATATCAAACGCGATCTCGATGTCGCAGATATGGGGCGCTACCAGACGGTTTATGCAAATGATGCGGAAGCAGGCTCCGTGGCTGCGCCGACGGCCGGGTTGCATTTTGACGCCACGCACCTGGAACAATTACGGCAAAAAGGCCTGGAGATAGCTGAAATCACTTTGTACGTGGGGTACGGTACTTTTAGCCCCATCAGGTGCAAGGATATTCGCGAGCACAGCATGCATGCCGAATATGTGCGTATTTCAAAAGAAACGGCCAACGCAATCCAAAAAGCCAGAGAGGAAAAACGCCCCGTCATTGCTGTGGGCACCACTGTGGTCAGGACGCTGGAAGGCGTTTATCTGGCGACAGGCGGCGTGGAAGAATACGCAGGGTGGGTGAATCTGTTCATTGCACCTGGTTTCAAGTTCTCTGTGGTGGATCATATGATTACCAATTTCCACCTGCCGAAATCATCTTTGCTTGTGCTCGTGTCTGCCTTTGCAGGGCGCAAAAGAATTTTGACAGCGTATACCAAGGCGATAGAATCAGGATTTCGGGTGTTTTCCTACGGTGATGCCATGCTGATTTTATGACGAATGAAAGAATGGCGCATAAGAAATTGCAGCGGCAATACGTAATGGTAAAAAAGAAGATGCAACGCGCGTGAACAGAACGCCTTTCATTTTGAAAGAAAAAACTTTAAAAAGAAATTTCTTTTATATGAACCTAGGGAGCGTCGACCCTTTTTTCGGGCCGGCCAGCTAGCGTAACGGCTTGTCATGCAGGAATATTTCATACTGCAAGACGGTATACGCTTGTAACCTGAAACAACGCAAAGGAAACGCTCATGCCTCGCGTAGAGTTTCTGGATGAACGCTGCAAGGGGTGCCTCCTCTGCACCACGGTGTGCCCTGTCGAGATCATCGTGCAGTCGGAGCGCTTCAACCAGCAAGGGTACAAGGTGGCAGAGGTCAAGCCCGAGGACTTGGAGAAGTGCACAGGGTGCACCTCCTGCGCAATGATTTGTCCTGATTACGCCATCCGGGTTTTCAAAAAGCGCAAATCCAAATCCGCCAAAGAGGAGAACGCGTGATGGCCGAGCAGAATATTGAAAAAATGTTCGTTAAAGGGAACGAGGCAATAGCTTATGGCGCGCTTGCAGCAAAGGCGCGTTGCTATTTCGGCTACCCCATCACGCCGCAGAACGATATTCCGGAAATGCTTTCCAAGGCTATGCCGGAAGCCGGCGGACAGTTCGTGCAGGCGGAAAGTGAAGTGGCCGCTGCCAACATGTTGTTGGGAGCCGCGGCTGCAGGCATCCGCGCGTTCACTTCCTCGTCCAGCCCGGGCGTCTCCCTGATGCAGGAAGCCATTTCCTACATGGCCGGCAGCCAGTTGCCTGGCGTGCTGGTGAACATGAACCGTGGCGGCCCGGGACTTGGCGATATCGGCCCCTCCCAGGGCGACTACTACCAATCCGTCAAGGGCGGTGGCCATGGCGACTACCATTTGATGGTGCTAGCCCCCGGTACCTGTCAGGAAGCTTACGATATGATGATCCAGGCATTTGACCTGGCATACAAGTATCGCAACCCGGTCATGATCCTTGGCGACGCCATTCTGGGGCAAATGAAAGAGCCCCTGGAACCTTGGACGCCGGACAATCTCGATCCCAAAGAAGGGGCGGAGTGGTCCCTCTCCGGAGCCGACGGCAGGCCCTGCCGTTTGCTCAAATCCCTCTATCTGGAAGAAGGGGCCCTGGCCGAGCACAATAAGCTGCTTCAGGCCAAGTACAACGAGATGCGCAAGGAAGTGCAGTACGAGGACTTCCAGACAGAAGACGCCGATCTCGTTGTCGTAGCCTACGGATCCATAGGGCGCATCGTAAAAAGCGCCATCCGCACCATCCGCAAGGAAGGCGGCAAGGTGGGGCTGCTCAGGCCCAAGACCCTGTTCCCCTTCCCCAGTGATGCGTTGGAAGAGCTGGCCAAAAAAGGCAAGCGCTTTCTGACCATCGAACACAACACGGGACAAATGGTCGACGATGTTCGTCTGGCCATCCGCCATCATACCGATTCCGATTTTTATGGCATGATGCCCGGAAACCTCCCCACCCCGGACGATTTCGAGGCGCCCATCAGAGAGCGCCTGAGGAGTTCATAGATGGAAACCATGCTGCACGACGACGAAATACAGGCTTTTACGCTGCCCGAAGTCATCGCCGACCGGCCTTCCCATTATTGCCCCGGCTGTCACCATGGCATCGCCCATCGCCTGGTGGCTGATTGCCTTGTGGAAATGGGGCTCATGGAGAAAACGCTCTGCGTCAGCTCCATCGGCTGCTCGGTCTTTATTTACAACTATCTGCTGGTAGATTCCGTGGAAGCTCCCCATGGCCGTGCTCCTGCCGTGGCCACAGGTGTCAAACGCGCACGGCCCGACCATTTTGTTTTCGCCTATCAGGGTGACGGCGACCTGGCGTCCATCGGCATGGCGGAAATCATGCACGCGGCAAACAGGGGCGAGCGCATCAGTATCGTGTTCGTCAACAACACCGTGTACGGCATGACCGGCGGCCAGATGGCGCCCACCACCCTTGTGGGACAAAAGACCACCACCTGCCCCAGCGGTCGTTGCGAAGAGGTGGAAGGCGGTCCATTCAAAATGGCCGAGATTCTGGCTGGTCTTAATGGCGTGGCGTATTCCGCCCGTGCTGCCACGGATACGGTCAAGAATATCGTCAAGGCCAAGAAGGCCGTACGCAAGGCCTTCGAATGCCAGGTCAAGGGACTCGGCTTCGGTTTTGTGGAACTGCTCTCCGCCTGCCCCACCAACTGGCGCATGACGCCGGTCCAGGCCAACAAGCGCGTGAGCGAGGAAATGATCCCTTGCTTCCCCCTTGGTGTGTACAAGGACAGGACCGAGGAAACCGCCTGCAAGTAAAGGAAAGTGACAATGAGCCTCTATCAGGATGCGATCATAGCAGGATTTGGCGGCCAGGGCGTCATGCTCATCGGCAACCTGCTGGCTTACGCCGGCATGGCCCAAGGCCTGAACGTCACCTATATTCCGGTGTACGGACCGGAAATGCGCGGCGGCACCGCCAACTGCACTGTGGTGCTTTCGGACGACGACATCGGTTCGCCCATCATTTTGCGGCCCCAGAGCCTTATCATCATGAACCGTCCTTCCCTGGATAAGTTCCAGGAGCGTTGCATAGATGATGGGGTGCTGGTGCTCAACTCTTCGCTTGTGGATCCGGAATTGCTGGATACAAAGCGGTTGCGCTGCGTTCCCGTGCCGGCCAACGAAATTGCAGATTCCATAGGCAATACGCGCATGGCCAACATGGTGGCTCTGGGCGCTTATGTGCAGGCCACTGGCATTGTGCCGCTGGAGGCCGTCATCGGCAGCCTGGACAAGATTATCGCCGCCCACTACGCCCACCTCATTCCCAAAAATGCGGAAGCCCTGAAGTCCGGCGCAGAACACGCCGCCGGAGTGCTGGCGTAACGCAACATTGCTACACCTTGTTAACAGCGGGGGGCCTTTCAGTGGAAAGGTCCCCTGTTTTTATTGCACACCAGGCAATTTGCATTGAAAAGAAAGGAACATCCCTTTACAAAAAATGCGTGGCAATAAACGCGGCGCGGTACGCAATGCCGAAAAGCAAGGAGAACGCTCATGGCTGTAGAAACAACAAACTATGACAGTAAGGGCACAAAAAACTCTTTGCGACCTCCTGAGGCCCTCTACGGCGTTTTAGGGCACCCTTTGGGGCATAGTCTGAGTCCTGATCTGCATACCTGGAGTTACGGTGTTCTGGACGTCGCCGCAGCGTATATGCGCTGGGATGTGCCGCCAAAGAATTTTCCCGGATTCATGACCGCCGTGCGCGCCCTGCCCATTTCCGGCGTCAGCGTCACAATTCCCTACAAAGAGCAGGTCATTCCCTATCTCGATGGCATGACGCCCATGGCCGGGCGTGTGGGCGCAGTGAATACCCTGTATTGGGAAGACGGGCGTCTGCTGGGGGATAACACAGACGTCACGGGATTTATGGAGCCACTGCAGGGGCGCAGTTACGCTTCGGCCCTGATATTGGGCGCAGGAGGCGTGGCCCGCGCCGCCCTCGTCGGCCTGCAGGAGTTGGGTGTCAAAAAAATACGGCTTGCCAACCGTTCGTTTCCCAGGGGCAAGGCCATGGCGGAAGAATTCGGGGCCGAGGCCATTGAATGGCAAGAACGCGACAATGTTGATTGCGATTTAATAATAAACGCAACGCCCCTTGGCATGCGTGGAGAACGTGTGAATGATACGCCTTTTCCGCAATTTGCGCTAACCTCAGGAATTACGGTTTTTGATCTGGTGTACAATCCGCTGCACACAAGGCTTTTGCAGGATGCAAAAATGGCGGGTTGCACCATTGTGGATGGCCTTTCCATGTTTCTGGGGCAGGCTCGTGCGCAATGCCGCCTCTGGACAAAAAAAGAGCTCCCCGCCCGTGAAGGCAGGGAGCTGTTGTTGTCCTTCCTGGACAAGTGACCCGGCAGACTG
Organism: Desulfovibrio biadhensis; assembly: GCF_055388615.1. Taxonomy (NCBI): domain Bacteria; kingdom Pseudomonadati; phylum Thermodesulfobacteriota; class Desulfovibrionia; order Desulfovibrionales; family Desulfovibrionaceae; genus Desulfovibrio; species Desulfovibrio biadhensis. Next base: position 1,350,822 of record NZ_AP042477.1, on the reverse strand, counting down.
ATCGATTGCGGCCAAGGTCCGCTGCCATTCGTCCCTTAGCCGTCGAATCTACTTCCTGTAGAGACTGATCTGATCTCCGGGTTTGATCACCGAATTTTTTTGCAGGCTGTTCCACTCCATCAATTTGTAGGGCGATACCCGGAAGTTGCGGGCAATGCTCCAAAGGGTGTCGCCGTGTTGCACGCGGTATACAGTGCGGCTGGGTGTGGCGGCCGAGGCTACCTGTCTGCTGGCTCTGGAGCTGCTGCCGGGGATGTTGATGACCGCCCCTGCATTGAGAGCGCGGGGGGTGTTCAACCCGTTGGCGCGCTGCAGATCGGATACATTGCAGCCGAAACGCCTGGCCAAGGAGTAGAGCGTATCGCCGGCGCGCACTCTGTATGAGCCTGTGGAAGCGCTGGCCTGGGTACTCACCTTGGTGCTTTTACGCGTGGATACCTTTGTGCTGCGTTGGGGAGTTGCTGCCTTTTCCTTGCGAACGGCAACAGCCTGGCCATGTCCGGGGATGATGATGCGCTGTCCCGGGTGCAGCAGGTTTGATGTGCGACCATTGATACGTTTGAGGGTGCTCATGTCCACATTGTAGCGGCTTGCGATGACGGACCATGAATCACCCCTGCGCACCGTATATTCAAGGGCGCTGTCATAGGTGCGGGAAATGGGGGACTTGGTGTATTTTTCAACGGATGCCAGAGACTCCAGCGGAACATAGGCTGTCGCTTTTCTGGCAGGTGGCGTTGTTTCCCTGCGGAATGCCGGGTTATAGTTCTGGAAATCATTCCAGGACATGTTCGAGGCTTTTGCCAGTCCGCGTAAATCCGTGCCGCCGGGGATGCTGATACTTGTCAGGCGGGGCGCTGCGCTCCAGTTGATCGGCTCCAGGCCAAGCAGTTGCAGGTTGTTGGCAATCTTGACCATGGCGGCGAACCGGGGCACATACGCCAGGGTTTCATCCCGCAGGCGTGTCTTTTGATCAAGGGTGTTGTTGCGTTGCGCAAGTTCAAAAAAGTCTTTGGCGCCGCTTGCCTTGAGAGCTCTGCCCACCTTGCCTTCACCGGCGTTGTAGGCGGCGACAGCCAGGGACCAGTCATCGAACATGTCGTGCAATTTGGTCAGGTAATCGGCGGCAGCGTGAGCAGCCTTGTATGGATCGCGGCGTTCATCCATCCACCAGTCCACTGAAAGGCCGAAACGGCGGCCTGTGAAAGGCATGAACTGCCAGCAGCCAGCAGCACCGGATTTGGAGTAGGCCTTTGGATTATAGCCGCTTTCAATGAAGGGCAGATAAATGAGATCCTCTGGCAGACCGCGTTCCGCAAACACCTGGCGAGCATGGGGAAGGTAACGAGCGCCCCGCTGTGTCCAGTTGTTGATTTTGAAACGAACGTCGCGTTCAAGGAAAAGGAACTGTTCAGTGATAAGCTCTTTGGCATAAGCGCTTTTGCTGAACTTGATCTTGCCTTCATAATTGAGGGCGCGAAATTCCTGCGCGGTGAGTGAGGATTCACCCACATAGTGTGGTGAGGGGTCGGCAAGTTCAGGGTCGACCTTCTCGCGCACGTCAGGTTCATCGAAAACATATTCGGTGCCGACGGGTGCTTTGGACGCGCAAGATGCGGCAAACAATGCAAGTGAGAGTACGATCGTGAGTCGGAGGTATTTCATGGCAGTCTCCTCATCTTTTAGTCAGTTGCTTCCTGCAACTGCGACTGCTCGCTATATTCAATAACGATGCCACAAAAAACTGTAGAAAATATCTAGAAAATTATTATAGTAGATTTAAAGTCTGCAAAGTGAGCGTACAAGCCAACTTTTAGCAGCAGAAGCCTGTAAAAAAAGATACTACTACAGACACTAAAGCAAGAGCAACAGTTGAAAAACTGTGTCATGAGTACCCGATGCGGCAAAACTATAATCTGGCGCTGCTCCGTAAATGCCAAAATTCAGACAGGATAATCTGTTACTAAGAGACAGATGCTTGACGATCCCCCATGGGGGGCGCATCCTTCCAGGACAAGCAAGGCTAAAGGAAACAGTAGATGCAGGATAAAGACAAAACAGGACTGGAACTGGTGGCAGGGCGCAAACCTGTGCGGGAGTGCCTGGAACAGGCGCCGCAACAGGTGGATGGCGTCTGGATTCAACAAGGACTGCGCGCAAAGGATCTTTCGCATATAATGGATTTGTGCAGAAAGGCGGGCTTGCGCTATCAGCATGCGCCCCAGCAACAGATGGATAAAATTTTTCCAGGACGTCACCAGGGTGTTATCGTTAGAATCTTCGCACCCGGTTTCGTGCCCGAGGAGCAGCTCTTTGAAGCCGCCTTTGCTGCACGCTTCAAGGTGTTGCTCGCATTGGACCAGGTGCAGGACCCGGGAAACGTGGGCACAATAGCCCGCACGCTTTCCGGACTCGGGGGCGCTGGAATCATCATCCCCAAGCATAATGCCGCCGGCCTGGGACCCGGTGCAGCCAAGGCAGCAACTGGAGCGCTCTGGCGGTTGCCCTTGTGTAAGGTGACAAATCTTGGTCGCACGCTGGATGCAGCCCGAAACGCAGGCTTGTCGATATATGGCGCTGCCTTGGAAGAAGAAAGCATCGCCTTCCACGAATTGCAGCCCGCGTTACCGGCTGTTCTGGTTCTTGGCGGAGAAGACAAAGGCCTGCGCGAGGGAATTCGCAAACGGTGCGATGCGCTGCTACGCATCCCCATGGAAGGGGGGCTGGGGTCATTGAATGTTGCCCAGGCAGGCGCCCTGCTTATGGGGCACTGGCTGGCGGGCGCTCTTGGCGACGAGTAAATAGCTGAAAAGATGTTTGACGCTAGCAAAAAGGCAGCACCCTTATCGTTACCACTTCCAGATTATCGGGGCGAAACCCTGCTTTGGGGTTTCGCCGCTTGCCAGCAGGAATGAATGCCACCCCTACTGGATGTATTTGGGAAAGTTGATGAACACATCCGTCGTAAAGGTCATCAACTTGTCCATTATCCATGGAAATGAAAATAATAGCGCTAAAAAGATGGCCAGGATCTTGGGAATAAAGGTCAGGGTCATTTCCTGAATCTGCGTGGCGGCCTGCAGAATACTGATGAGAACACCCACCCCAAGGCCAACACCAAGCATGGGAAGCGCCACTGAAAGAGCCAGTTCGATGGATTGACGGGCAAAGCCGATTACGAATTCCGGAGTCATGATTCTATCCCTCGCATATTTATAAGAGAAAACTGTTTACAAGCGAGCCCGTCAACAGGCTCCAGCCATCTACCATGATGAAAAGCAAAATCTTGAAGGGCAAGGACACCATGACAGGGGGCAGCATCATCATACCCATGGCCAGAAGAATACTGGCCACCACCATGTCCAGCACCAGAAAAGGCACGTAAATCAAAAATCCAATGGTGAACCCGGTTTTGAGTTCGCTGATGACGTAGCCGGCCACGAGCATCATGGTCGGAACGTCTTCTTTTGATTGGGGGCGCTCCATCTGCGTGATCGTGTAGAAGATGGAAAGGTCCTTCTCTCTTGTGTGCTTGAAAAGAAACGCACGTAAGGGAATCTCGGCATTTTCCAAGGCGCGGGTGAACCCTATTTCCTCGTTGAGGTAGGGTTGCAAGGCCGTGTCGTTAACTGATTTGGCCACAGGCATCATGATGACGACAGTCATGAATATGGCAAGACTGGCGAGAATCTGGTTCGGGGGCAGCTGCTGCGTTCCCATTGCCTGCCGCAGAAAATGGAAGACAATGATGATTCTGGTGAAGGACGTCACCGTCAACAGAATGGCCGGCGCAAGGGAAAGAATCGTCAGGACGAAAAGAATCTCAAGTAGGACCGATACCTTTTCCGGCTCGGTGGTGCCGCCGGAAAGCTCCATCCTGAGATCGGGAAAGGCTACGTCGGCAGCAGCGTGAACAATAGCTGGTAAAAAGATGGCTGCAAGCAGAAAAAGCGTGCTTATGACGGCAGGACGACGCAGCCAGGCCGCCGCATCAATCAGGAGGGTCGGTTTTTTGAGCTCTGGCCAGTGTGTCGGAAAAGTCTTTGTTTTCAGGTGCATGGTCCGCTTCCAGCGTTGTCAGCAAGGTTATCTGGGTTTCTGTTACTCCCAGTACCATGCGCTTATTCAAAAAACGGACCACAGTTACATATCGTTTGGGACCCAATGCGAGTTGTGATTCAAGTTGCAGGTCGCCACGGTGGAAAGTCTTGAACCCGGCCTTGGGGCCGTAGCGTTTCAAAAGCCAAAACGCCAGGGCCAGAGCAGCCAAAAGTAGAAAAACAGCGCCCAGAGCCTGAAAATAGCCCCCCATCATGTCCTGTGTCGGGACACCGGCAGCCTGCTCAGCGATTTTTCCGGCCGCGGTTCCCACGCTTTCAAAGGCGGTTCTGCCCGTTTCCTGCAAAGCAGGGTCCTTCGCAACCTGGGACGCGGAGCTTCCCATGGATTGCCCGGCTGCTTTGCCAGCAGCCTGGACAGCCTGGTTCACAACCGCGGGTGCGTTGGAATATGCGTGTTGCAACAGCGGATTAGCCAAGTTGTTTCACCCGTTCGATGGGGCTGATGATGTCTGTCAGACGCACACCGAATTTTTCGTTGATGACAACGGCCTCACCACGCGCCACCAGCTTGCCGTTGACAAATATTTCCAGCGGTTCACCAGCAAGCTTGTTGAGTTCGATGACGGAACCCTGCCCCAATTGAAGCAGCTCGTTGATGAGCAGTCTGGTGCGGCCAAGCTCGGCGGATACATCCAGAGGAATATCGAGGATGAAGTCCAGTTCCCGCTTGCCGCTGTCAGGGCGGGGAGATTTGGCCTCCTCCGTCAAATCTTTGAAATCCGCGCTCTGGGCTGAACGGTTCAGCTCCTTGGCAGCCTTGTCGTTCTGGACCTTGGCGCCTTCATCCTCGGCAAGCGCACGGGCCCATTCGTCTGCCAAATCATCATCGGCAAGATCATCGCCAGGCAGATCACCGCCAATGTCTCCATTGTCAACGGCAGCATCATCGCCGTCGCCGTCCTGTTCTTCCAGGGCTGCAGCCCACTGTTCCGCGAGTTCGTCCTGATTTACATCGTCTTGCATAGCGCTCTTCCTTTGCGCTTGGGCAGCGGCTGTTCAGAAAACCTGCCGCTACTGGATGACCATTTCAGTAAAATAGACCCTTAGAATCTTTGATGTCTCAAGGATCAGATTGAGCTGGTTCACAATCTCCATCTTCAATAACTGCTTGTTTTCAAGCGAAGAGAGATCCGCATACGTCTTGCTGGACAACAGCAGGATGATGGCATCCCGCACCTTCGGCATTTCCGATTCCAGAAGCGTCTTTGTCTTCTCTCCCTCCACTTCCACGTCCATGGTCAGTTTCAGGTATCTGCGCCCCAACGGGTCAGCGAGATTCACCAAAAACGTGGGCAGCGTCACCATGTGCGTCTCTTTTGGACCGGCTTCCTCTTCTTCGGTAGTCTGCTCGGTTTCCGCATTATCCTTGGGTCCGGCGAAAAACTTGGTGTATGCAAAGTAACCACCACCACCAAGAAGCAGGATGATAAGGAGCAGCAGAATCCATTTGAGCTTGCTTTTCTTTTTTTTCGGTTCTTGTTTTTCTTCGTCTGCCACGGCGTGCTCCTTGGGTGTTCTGCTGTCAGCGTGTCTGGTATCCGGCAAAAAGTGGTGTGGACTTGATGAGAATGGACACGCGTCGGTTCTGCGCCTGTTCAGTGCCCGTATCACTATCCGCCAGGGCAAAGTTTGGGCCATAGGCGGATATGGAAAAACGTCTCTGCTCTATCCCATTTTGAACAAAAAAATGAAGGACGGCAAGCGCTCGCTCGCCAGAGAGGACAAACGGACGGCCGTTGCCTTCATCGATGCCGGTGTAGCCGGCCAAATTCACGTCTGCTCCGGAATACTGCAACATTTCCATCACCGCCCAGAGAACCCTTTGCGCCAGTTCCGTCAGTTCTTTGCTGTTGCGTGCAAACGCCAGCTTGTCAGAAAGCACGATGGCCAGTCCTTCAGGGTGGCGCATCACTTCTATGTTCTCATACAGCGTGCTGCGGTCTATTTCCTGTGGAAGCACGTCTGCAAAAAGCAAGTCCTTGAAACGGTTAGGCTTTTTTACGACATCTATGGGGTTTTCCAGCAGTTGCAGCAACAGTTCTATGCGCTGGGGTATCTTGCCTGCAGAGCGTTTGGTTACAAACCCTATGTCGCTGGTTAACAGGTTGACCCGCGTCAGCACGCTCTTGTCCATGGAACTCATGGAAAGAATCAACACGAAAAATGTGAGCAACAGGGTCACCAGGTCGGAAAATGTGACCAACCATGCCGGATCTCCCGGTGCTTCTTTTGGTTTTTTTTCGCGGGCCATGCTGTACTACGCTCCGTCACCCTGTTGGGATTCAGGTGGCGGCGTCACTTTGAAGCGCTGCTCCGGCCCCAGTTCCTCGGGCTCCACCTGAATATCGAACTTGAAATCCTTGTATATGTAATTCTTGTCTTTCTGCTTCATGCCCTGCGGCGTGAGTTCTTCCAACCAGAAGGTGTTGCGCTTGTCCAGCACAATGTCCACACGCCGGTTTTGCTTGCGGCCTTGCGGTGTTTTGTCACTATACATGGGGCGAAATTTGCCGAACGCCTCCACCATCAGCTTGTCCGGGTCTATGCCACGGTCCAGAAAGTGTTTGTAAACACTCAGCACGCGCATCAGGGACAGCCGCCAGGAAGGATCAAGACCGTCATCTTCAAGGGACAGCTGGTTGATGGTTGCGATCTCGTCGCGGTCCAGTGCGGTGTGCCCCGCCAGGAGTATCGGATACTCCAACCGAAACAAGATGGGCAACATACGGTCCAGGACACGACGCCCTCTCTCAGAAATTTCCGGGCTCCCAGGCTCGAAAAAAACCTCTTCGTTGATGGTCACTATCTCGACATACTTGTTGGACTGGAAGTTGATGTCTTCCTCCAGGTCTTCCCACAGCAGGTCTTTGAGCGTTTCCAGGTTTTCTATATCCTCCATGGCGCCTGGTTCGATGGTGACGCGTTTGTCTTTTGTGCTGCGTGCGTCAAAGCCGGCGCTGCCCATGCCGAATGTGCCAATGATGGAGCCGAGAACCACAAGGCGCCTGCGCTCGTCGATAGTCGCCATACTCACCAAAAGCACAAAAAAGGTGAGCATCAGGGTCATCATGTCGGAAAAGGTGATCAGCCAGGTGGAGCCGCCGCCTCCCGATTTTTTCTTCTTGCGCCGGGCCACGACATCATCCTTCCTGTTTGCGCTGCTTGGGCGGAACGAAACTGGAAAGTTTCTCCTGGATGATCCTGGGGTTTTCCCCCTTTGAGATAGCCAGGATGCCTTCCATGATCATTTCCATGTTCTGGATTTCCGACTTGCTGCGCGTTTTCAGTTTGCCCGCCATGGGCAAAAAGAGAAGGTTGGCGAGAAGCGCCCCGTAAAATGTTGTGATCAAGGCCACAGCCATGGCCGGGCCGATGGTGCTGGGGTCTTCCATTGTCTGCAGCATCATGATCAGACCGATAACCGTCCCGATCATGCCCATGGCGGGGGCAAAGGCGCCCAGGGTCAAAAGAATCTCTGCGCCGGTTTCGTGGCGGCTTTCACGGTAGGAAATCTCGGTTTCAAGGATTTCCTGAATGGCCTGCGGCTCTAGTCCGTCCACCGTGAGCTGCAGCCCCTTTTTCAAGTAGACGTCGTCAATTTCCTTGATGATGGGTTCCAGGGACAGGATGCCTTCGCGGCGGGCGCGGTTGGCATAGTCCATGAACTTTTCAATAATTGCGTTGGGTTCGTCGATGCTGCTGAAAAAGGCATTCTTGAAGACACCCACAACTCCAAGCACGGTGCCCAGGGGATAGTTGATGAGCGTGGCGCCAATGGTGCCGCCAAAGACGATGAGAGCGGATTGGATATCAATGAAAATAAGCGGACTGCCACCGGTAAGGATAGCCGCGATGACAAGCCCGAAAGCGACGATGATGCCTATTACGGTTGCGAGATCCATATCCGCTTTGTCCTCATGGTGCTGCGTTCATTCAAGGGCGGGGCCCGAATAAAGCCGTGCCCACCCGTACGAGAGTAGCGCCTTCCTCGATTGCAACCTCGAAATCAGAGCTCATGCCCATGGAAAGATGGGGCAATGCCAGGCCCAGCCTGGAGCGCAAGGTCTCACGTAATGCATAAAGGTGTCGAAAATATGGCCGCGCGTCTTCGGCAGTCTGACAGACAGGGGGCATGCACATCAGCCCCTGGACGTCTATGGCGTCCAATGCCGCAGTCTGCGCCACCAGGTTTTCCAATTCCTCTATGGCGACGCCGGACTTTTGCGGCTCGTTGCCAATATTGACCTGCACAAGCACGGCCTGGACCACCCCGGCCTTTTGCGCGGACTTATGCAAAGCCTGGGCCAGTTTGAGTTTGTCCAGGGTATGCACCATGGCAAAGTGACCCGGCACGAATTTGGCCTTGTTGGACTGTAAATTGCCGATAAAATGCCATGCAAGTTGTTGATCAGAAAGAGAATCAATCTTGTCGAGCGCTTCCTGGACGTAGTTTTCGCCAAAGGTGTGCTGTCCCGCAGCGGCCAGGGTGGCAACGGCTTCTGGTGGCTGATATTTCGAGACCGCCACCAGGGCGACTTCTTCTGGATTGCGGTGACTGCGGCGGCAGGCCGCCTCCATGGCGGAAAGCACGTCAGACAAGCGCTGATGCGGTGTGGATGCCTCATTCCGGGGCATTACGGCCCCCTTTTCATAGATGGGATTAGAGTTTTGAATGAAAAAGTCTAAATATGAATAGCGCATCGGCCGCCCGAGGTAAAGCTTGCCAGCGCCCTGTAGTGGGCAAAATATCTCGGATTGCGGGGTAAAAATGAAAACGCCCCCTGTTTTTGGCAGGGGGCGCACTGCAGACATTGCTGGTCATGTGTCAAAAAACCGAACTATTCGACTGCTCAGGCGTGTATTTGGGAAAGCATTGCCGCATGGGACGACAGCAGGTGCGGCAAGCCCCTCACAGACGCAGCCTTATTATCAGGAAGAAAAACCCATGGAGCGCAGAAAGCCGGGGTCTTCGTTCCAGTTTTCGCGGACCTTGACCCAGAGATTCAGGAACACCTGATGTTCGATGAGCTCTTCGATGTCGCGCCTTGCCTGGCTGCCAATTTCTTTGAGCATGGAGCCGTGTTTGCCGATCACCATGGATTTGTGAGTATTGCGCCCAACATAGATGACGGCGTCGATGCGTAAGGCCTGGGTTGGCGTTTCCGGCTCTTCCCAGTTTTCTATGTCCACGGTGACGGAATAAGGCAGTTCCTGGCGCAGATTCAAAAAGAGTTTTTCCCGGATGATCTCCTGCGTCATGAAGCGTACAGGCAGGGTGGATATCTGGTCCTCGGGATACATTGGGGGGCCTTCTGGCAGGGCGGCGACCACGGCTTCCAGGAGTTGGGGCAAGCCTTCTTCCGTCAGGGCTGAAACAGGGTAGACCTGCGCGCCGGGCCAGTAATCGTGCAGGCGTTCCATAACAGGAAGCATGGTGGATTTGTCTTTGAACAAATCGATTTTATTCAGCGCCACAATCAAGGGAGCGCCCCCTGCAACCGCTGTCTGGTCCTGGATGCGTTCGAGGTCATTTTCCAGAAAGTGGAGTTTGCGTGTGTACATGTTGGCGTCCAGCACAAGCAGGAGGCAGTCCGCCCCCACTTGGGCCTGCCGGGTCGCGTGCATCAGCATTTTGTGCATCACGCCCTTGTTGGAGTGCAGACCAGGCGTATCCACGAAAACAACCTGCGCGTCATCACGGCTCAGGATGCCGTTGATCTGGTTGCGGGTGGTCTGCGGCTTTGGTGAGACAATGGCCACCTTTTGCCCGAGATAAGCGTTGAGCATGGTGGATTTACCGGCGTTGGCCGGTCCGATCATGGCCACGTAGCCACTGCGGTGAGAAGCTTGTTCGGTCATCAGCTAAGAATTCTCCCTTTGCTGCATGAGATGCTGCAAGACAAGGTAAAACTTGTTTTGTGATAAATAATTAAGGCCCCATGCACCGTTTTTTTGCCGGTGGCAAACCGTGCGGTATGCGCCGCGAGAGCAGGGGTAAAACCGGACTCCGAGAAAAACGTGAGGAACAAGACTATACTGACAACGCTCCATGAGCAAGAGGATAACATGGCAGAGTAGGGGCTGAACTATTTACCTGTAAGAAGTTTTGCCCTACAGAAGGGCGAGATTATGGGGCAGCAGCGATTTCCAGATTACACATGCCAGAAGCAAGGAGCCTGCACATGCGCATGGCATCACGTTTGTCGCGCATCAAGCCGTCGGCCACACTGGCCGTAAGCACCAAGGCCATGGAACTGAAAGCCCAGGGCAAGGAAGTCATCAGCCTTTCAGTAGGCGAGCCTGATTTTCCAACCCCGGGAAACATGGTCGAGGCCACGAAAGATGCCTTGGACCAGGGCTTTACCCGCTACACCCAGGTGCCGGGCATACCAGAGCTGCGGGAGGCCGTGGCCGGGTATTTCCACCAGCATTATGGCGTGGAAGCTCCCAAGGAAGCGACCATTGTCACCAACGGTGGCAAACAGGCGCTTTTTAATATTTTTCAGGCGCTGTTGGATCCGGGTGACGAAGTCATCATCCCTGCGCCCTATTGGGTGAGCTATCCCGACATGGTTTTGCTGGCCGACGGTGTGCCTGTACCCGTCGCCACCGAGCCCGAGGCGGATTTCAAGCTGAGTGTGGAGCAGCTGGAAAAAAGCATCACCAGCCGCAGCAGGGCGCTTATCCTGAACTCACCCTCCAATCCCACAGGGTGTCATTACACCCAGGCCGAGTTGGACGCCCTGGCCGAGGTTGCCATAGCCAAGGGGCTGGTTGTGGTTTCCGATGAAATTTACGATCTTTTGATCTACCCACCGGCTACGCCTGCCAGTCTTTCGCACATGTGGCAGAAGCATCCAGAGAATGTTATCGTGGTCAACGGCCTGGCAAAGAGCTGCGCCGCCACAGGCTGGCGGGTAGGGTTCGCCCTGGCGCACCCTGACTGCATCAAGGCCTTGAGCAAGCTGCAGGGGCAAAGCACCTCCTGCATTTGTTCCTTTGTGCAAAAGGGCGCACTCGCTGCGTTGACGCAGCCCATGGAACAGCTGGAGACCATGCGTACCGCCTTTATGAAGCGTCGCGATCTGGTGTTGGACATTCTTTCCGGCTGGTCCGGGGTAAAATGCCCGAAGCCTGATGGGGCCTTTTACGTTTTCCCGGAAGTGGATACATACTATGATGCTTCCGCGCCGGATTCAGCTACGCTCTGCACAAAGCTGCTCGAAGAAGCTGGTGTGGCTCTGGTTCCGGGCGCCGCTTTTGGCGATGACCGTTGCGTGCGCATTTCCTACGCAGTGAGCGAGGAGACGCTGGCCACGGCCTTGGACAGGGTCGCCAAGGTGCTATTCAAGTAGCCTGTCGCAATAAGGATGCATCTTCTGCCCTTATGAAGCAGCGTCTCTGCTTCAGGAAGATGCATCAGGAGCATGCCGGCCGTGAACTGGCCGCAATGCTCGCAAAAAAAGGAGCAGACCATGAAAGCCAATATGCTGGACTGGACCAATGCCCATGCGGGGCGCCTTGCCCCCGCTGACCAGGAAGCCTTCGAAAACAAGGCCGCTGCCGTTGCAGAGGAATTTTTGAAGCGCACCGGGGAGGGCTCGCTCCCTTACCTGCAACTGCCTTTTTGGAGCGAACTGGAACCTGCGCTGCAAGAATTCAAAAAAAATACCGCCGGCTTCGAGCACATGCTGCTGCTTGGCATCGGCGGTTCCGCCCTGGGCGCACGGGCGTTGCAAAAAGCTTTTTTTCCAGAGCAGGATCACCCCGGACACAAGGGCCCCTGGCTATGGATAGCCGACAATGTCGACACCATTACCCTGGAAGCCTGGTTCGATAAGTTGCCTGCCGACAAGACCATTGTTGTCGTTGTCAGCAAATCCGGCGGCACCATCGAGACCATGTCACAGTATTTGCTGGCAAGCGAATGGTTGCAGGAAAAAGCCGGCAAATCCTGGCGCAAGCATCTCTTCTTCATCACGGACAGCAACAAGGGCTTTCTGCGGGATCAGGCCAGGGAGCTCGGCGTTGACGCTTTGCCCGTACCCGACAACCTGGGGGGGCGCTACTCCGTGCTTTCCGCGGTGGGGCTGGTGCCTGCCACCTTCATGGGGCTGGACTGCAGCGCCCTTGTCAAAGGCTCCCAGGATGTGAACAAAGGGTTGAGCGCGCCTGACGTGACCACTGCAAGTGTGGCGGCCCACCCTGCCTTCAAGCTGGCGTCCTGGGCGTGCGGCTTGATGGACAAAGGCTATTCCCAGCTTATTTTCTTCAGCTATATTCCGCTCTGGGCGCCCTTTGGCGCCTGGTTCGCCCAGTTGTGGGCCGAAAGCCTGGGCAAAGAGGGCAAGGGTAGCATGCCCCTGCCGGCCGTTGGCGTTACCGATCAGCACTCCCTGCAGCAGATGTTTCTGGATGGCCCCAAGGACAAGGGCTGCCTGTTCATGACCTGCCCCTCCTTGCCGCAGGGGCGCGCTTTCTCCCCAGACCTCCCCGAAAAATGGGCGTTTCTGAAGGGCAAGCATTTTGGCGATCTGCTGGATGCCGAGGCGCTGGGAACGCGCATGGCCCTGCACATGAACGACGTGCCCCTCCTTGGCCTGGAAATGGCCGATGCCACCCTGTACAATGCAGGCAAGCTGATGGGGCTGCTGGAAACCGCCACCGTCATCTCGGGCTGGCTTTTGGGAATCAATCCCCTGGATCAGCCTGCCGTGGAACTGGGCAAACGCCTGGCCAACGCCAAGCTCGGCGCCGCTGGCTATGATGAGGAATCCGCCAACCTGAAGCGTTTTCTCGACCGGCCCGGCACCGCGCAAGAGTTTTAACATATTCGATTGCAAGGCTGGTTTTCGGGGGGGGAAACTTTTGAAAAAGTTTCCCCCCCGAACCCCCTCTTCAAAACTTTTTGATTGAATGAAAAGTTAGGAAGGGGGAGCACGAGGGGGAGAACCCTTTCAAGGGTTTCCCCCTCGTAGCTCAAGCAATAATAAGGAAATCTCCATACGTGAGTGATAAGAAGAACAAATCCGCGCCAAGGACGGGCATGGATTACAAGCGCACGTTCGGCATCACCAAGATTCTATCATGGAGTTCGTTGCTCCTGATTCTGGCTTCCGGGCTGTTTCTTTCTGTGATCATTGCCGATTCTGCGCGCCGCACGCTGCTGGAGAAGCAAAAGGAATTTGCCCTGCTTTTGGCGGAAAACCTGAACCAGCAGATTTACCGGCGTTTTACGTTACCCACGCTTATTGGCGTGGGCTATATAGCGTTGAGCGAGGAAAGCCAGTACCAGCGGTTGCAGAGCGTTATCGAGTGGAGCACGCACGGGCTGCACGTCAATGAGATTCGCATCTACGGTGATGACAGACGCGTTTCCTTTTCTACAAATAGGGAAATGGTCGGCCATGAGAACCTGGCAGGCGAGCGTGTGGAACGCGCCTTCAACGGCGAGCACAGCTTTACCATCCTGAGCAAGATCAACCCTTTTTGGGCCATTTTCACGGATATCAAGCCCGGCAGCGTCATTCTCGAGACGGTCTACCCCCTGCGTGATGAGCGCGGCGCACTGGGAGGGGGCGAAGACCAGGAAGAGAAGTTCATCATGGGCGTCCTGGAAATGAGCCAGGATATTACCCAGGACTACAAGACGGTTATCAGCTTTCAATGGTTGATCATTTCCACGACACTGGTCACCACCCTTACGGTTTCGCTGGTGCTGCTGGTGGTCATCCGGCGCGTGGACCGCATCAACAGGGCGCGCCTGGAAGAAAAGGACCGCCTGGAGCGCGAACTGCACCAGAACGAGAAGCTGGCCAGCATGGGGCGCATGGTTGCCAGTGTGGCGCATGAAATCCGCAACCCCCTGGGCATTATCCGCTCGAGTGCGGAGCTCTTGCTGAAACGCGCGGGCGACAAGGAAGACATTACCTCCAGGATTCTGCGCGCCATTTTTGACGAATCCAAACGACTTTCGCAGATTGTCACCGACTTTCTGGATTACGCGCGCCCCAAACAGCCTAAGCAGGACCCTGTAGACCTTGGCCACGTGCTGGATCAGGTTCTGGGCTTTTTGGAAAGCGAGTGCTGCAAGGCTGAGGTCCAGGTGGAGCGCAGCTATGAGCACGGCAAGATGGTCACGGGCGACAAGGACTTGCTGTATCGCGCCTTCTACAACATCCTGGTTAACGCCTTGCAGGCCACACCGGGAGAGGGCAAAGTGACGTTGAGCATAGAATCGGATGAAAAGCACCATAAGGTTGTGTTCACCGATTCGGGAACGGGATTTGAAGAGGATTCCCAGCACAAGCTCCTTGATCCGTTCTTTACCACCAAGGATACGGGCACCGGCTTGGGACTGACCATCGTCAACAACATCATCAAGAGCCACGGGGGGCGCATGGAACTGGCCAACGCTCCCGATGGCGGCGCCAGGGTCGCTGCAGAGCTGCCCAAGCGCATGGATTGATATATAAATCGCATCAGGGGTGGTAGGGACATGTCCAACCAGATCCTCATACTCGACGACGAACCGAACTTTTTGCTCATCCTTGAAGCCATGCTTTCGGATGCGGGGTATTCCATCACCGCGCTTTCCGATCCGGAAATGGGGCTGGCCTACCTGGATGAAAGCGAAGTGGACGTTATTATTACCGACATGAAAATGCCCAAGCTCTCCGGGCAGGACGTGTTGGAGCATGTAAAGCGCAACTTTCCGCATATCCCGGTGCTTATCATGACAGCCTACGGCTCCATCGAAGCCGCGGTGGAAGCTATGAAAGTGGGCGCTTTTGACTACATTACAAAACCTTTTTCCAACGACGAGCTGCTGCTTTCCGTGAGTAAGGCCATGCAGCTGGCAAACGTGCGCCGCCAGTTTCGGCTGCTGCATGAAAACCTGGAAGACCGCTACGGCCTGCATCAGATCATTGGTAAATCCAAGGCCATCCGCGATGTCTTGAGCATGGTGGATCGTGCGGCGCCCAGCCGCAGCACCGTGCTGATTACCGGTGAGTCCGGCACGGGCAAGGAGCTTGTTGCCCGCGCCATTCATTTTGCCTCCCCACGGAAGAACGGCCCCTTTGTGTCTGTCAACTGCATGGCGTTCAACGCGGGCGTGCTGGAGAGTGAACTTTTCGGCCATGAAAAAGGCTCGTTTACAGGCGCCGTGGCGCAAAAAAGAGGCCGTTTCGAGCTGGCCCATGAAGGCACCCTGTTTCTGGATGAAATCGGCGAGCTTTCCCAGGATATTCAGGTGAAATTGCTGCGCGTGCTGCAGGAGCGCCGCTTCGAACGTGTGGGCGGCAGCAAGGAAGTGGAAGTGGACATTCGTGTTGTCACCGCCACTAATAAAAACCTGCAGGAAGCCGTGGAAAAGGGCGAGTTCCGCGAAGACCTCTACTACCGGCTGAACGTGGTGCACATCACCCTGCCTTCCTTGCGGGAGCGGCGGGAAGACATCCCCATCCTTGCCCAGCATTTCGCCCAAAAGTACGCTCAGGATAACGGCATGGAGCCCAAAACCTTTTCGCCGGAAGCCGTGGACTACCTTACCGGCTATGAATGGCCCGGCAACGTGCGGCAGCTTGAAAATATCATCGAACGCTGCATGGTGCTGGCCTCGGGAGATCATATAGGTGTGGAAGACCTGCCCCCCGAGATCAAGGACGAAGAAGCCCAGTTCAAAAGCGCGGTGGACCTGCTGCCCGTCCAATTGAATCTGGCCGACACCCTGGAGAAGATCGAGGCCGCCCTGGTGCGGCGCGCCCTGGCCAAGGCGGATTTTGTACAGGTCAAAGCTGCGGACTTGTTGGGACTTTCCAAGAGCAATCTCCAGTACAAACTGAAGAAGTACAAGATCACCGGGCACTAGCGCTCCTCACCCATAAATCAAAGGGTGCAAAGGGAGCGCCTTTAGTTGCGCACGGCTCTGGTGGTGACGCTGCTAAGCGTTCTTCACCCCTTTTCCAATGTATTACTAAGTTTGAAAACTAAATGAGTAAAAAGAAGTATGGGAATGGAGAGCACGAGGGGGAAACCCTTTTCCAGCAACTTTCCACCCCGCATGATGCCCTTCCTGAAGATTCCGTAGCCGATTACGTGGCCTCGCTCCGCGAATCCGAACGCCTTGGCGACCAGGTGGTCTATCATCACGTTGTACAGCCGCAGGAAGCGGCGCACGCGCCAAACGCCCGCCCCTGGCCCAAGGCGGTGCAGGAACTCTTGCGCGCAAAGGGCATAGACGAACTCTACACGCATCAGGCCCGGGCCGCAGACATGGTCCGCATGGGGCGCAACGTGGTTGTGGCCACCCCCACAGCGAGCGGCAAAACCCTGGTCTATACCCTGCCCATTGTTGAACGTTTTCTACAGGATCCCGAATGCAGGGCGCTTTGCCTTTTCCCGTTGAAAGCTCTGGCGCAAGACCAGTTCAAAAATCTTGAAGCCTTGCTGGAACCCTGGCCCAAGGACGCCAGGCCCACGGCCGCCATCTATGACGGAGACATTTCTGATTACCGGCGGCGCAAGGTGCGTCAGGACCCCCCCAACATTCTGCTGACGAATCCCGAGATGCTGCATCTGTCTCTGTGCCCGCATCATGAAACCTGGAGCGCCTTTCTGGCCGGGCTGAACTTCATTGTGCTGGATGAGGTGCATACCTACAGGGGGGTGCTTGGTTCGCACATGGCGCAGGTGCTGCGCAGGCTGCTCAGACTTTGCCGGCGATACGGCGCCAACCCGACCTTTATTTTTTGCTCGGCAACAGTTGCCAATCCGGCCGAATTGGCGCGACAGCTCACAGGTCTGGAAGTGGAAGCCGTTACAGAGACCGGCGCCCCCCAGGGAAAACGCCATTTCGTTTTCCTGAATCCTTACGAAGGCGCAGCCCAGGCAGCCATCATGCTTTTGCAGGCCGCCTTGCACCGTGGTCTCAGGACAATAATCTACGCACAGTCACGTAAGGTAACGGAGCTCATCAGTCTGTGGGCGCAACAGCGCTCCGGCCCCTACAAGGAGCGTATCAGCGCCTATCGCGCAGGGTATTTGCCGGAGGAGCGCCGCGAGATCGAGGAAAAGATGTCCAGTGGTGAGCTGCTGGCCGTGGTCTCCACCAGCGCCCTTGAACTTGGGATAGACATAGGCGCTTTGGATATCTGCATCCTGGTGGGGTATCCGGGCAGTGTCATGTCCACCATGCAGCGTGGGGGGCGTGTGGGGCGCAGCATGCGCGAAAGCGCGGTTGCCCTGGTGGCGCATGAGGATGCTCTGGATCAGTATTTCATGCGTTGCCCGCAGGCGTTTTTCGAGCAGGGCGCGGAAGCAGCCGTGCTCAACCCGTACAATGAAGTGATTCTGGCGCGGCATTTGGAATGCGCAGCCGCGGAGGCCCCTTTGCGGGCGGATGAACCCTGGATGCAGGACCCCCTGATAGCGCCTACCCTGGCCAGGATGGAAAATAGCGGGCAACTGTTGCGCAGCGCGGACGGCAGGGAGATATACAGCAGAAGAAAGCGCCCCCAAAGGGATATAAGCCTGCGCGGCACGGGCTCCACCTATTCCATCGAGATCGGGAACGCGCCCGCCTCCGATGTGGAGCAAAGCGCGCTCAGCGTGGGCACTATAGACGAGCACCGGGCCTTCAAGGAGACGCATACCGGCGCTGTCTACCTGCACAAGGGGCAGTCCTTCGTAGTGCATGACATGGACACCACAACGCGCACCGTACGGGTAAAGCCCCAACGTGTGGACTACTTTACCCGCGCCCGTGGTAATAAGGTCACCGAGATCATGGAAGTGTACGCCGAGAAGCCGGCCTGGGGCACGCGGCTCCATCTGGGGCGGCTCAAGGTCACGGAAACGGTTACCGGCTACGAAACAAGGCGTATTCGCGGCAACAAACTGCTGCGCATCACCCCACTGGATTTGCCGCCTTTGGTTTTTGAGACGGAAGGCATCTGGTTTGCCATGCCCATGGACCTTATCCGCGCCTGTGAAAGGGATTTTATGCATTTCATGGGCGGCATCCATGCCATGGAGCACGCTTCCATCGGCATTCTGCCATTGCTGGTGATGACTGACCGTAACGATTTGGGTGGCATTTCCACCCCTATGCACGGGCAACTGGGGCTGCCGGCCGTGTTCATCTACGATGGCATCCCAGGCGGGGTGGGGCTAACCCGGGAAGCCTACGAAAAGGGTGAAGAGCTTCTGGAAAAGACGCTCATGGCCATTTCCACCTGTGAATGTGAGCAAGGGTGCCCTGGGTGTGTGCACTCGCCAAAATGTGGATCGGGCAACCGCCCCATTGATAAGGCGGCATCCATGTATGTGTTGCGTTACTTGAAGAATGCGCCGCCCATGCCCGGGCCATTGGATATTTTCATGGAGGCGCAGGAGCCGCCAGAACCCCCTACCGTCCATGCCGTTCAGGCGGAAAATTCGCAACATCCTGAAGTTTCACGTGAAACAATAAAAGATGAGGCAACACATGAAGTCCCCATGCCGGTGCAGTCTTCCAAGCGTGTGGTACAGCCGCTCCCTGCATATGGTGTGCTGGATGTGGAGACCAGGCGTTCCGCCCAGGAAGTAGGTGGGTGGAACAAGGCGGAGCGTATGGGCGTGAGTGTGGCTGTGCTCTATGATTCTCGCGCTGACGCTTACATCCATTACCTTGAAGACGACATGCCCCAGATGATGGAGCGTCTGAAGACCTTTGATCTTCTGGTGGGCTTCAACATCAAACGTTTTGACTACCGTGTGCTGTCCGCTTACGCGCCCTTGCCATTCCTTACTTCCTTGCCCACGCTGGACATGCTGGAGGAGGTCAAGAACCGCCTTGGTTACCGGCTTTCCCTGGACCACCTGGCCCAGGCCACCCTTGGGTCGGAAAAGTCGGCCGACGGCTTGCAGGCCCTCAAGTGGTGGGCAGAGGGGCGCGTGCAGGAAATCATCGAGTACTGCACTAAAGACGTTGCCATCACCCGTGCTCTCTACCTTCATGGCCACGAGCAAGGCTTTCTGCTGTTCACCAACAAGGCCAAGCAGGTCGTTCGCGTTCCCGTGGCGTGGTGAACGGAAGCGTGGAGAAAAAGGTACGACTCTCCCTCAGGCTCCCCTTCCACTGATGCTTATTTTCCGAGGGGGCGTTACGATAGCAATCCGGAGCGGAAAACGTCTTCTTCCGGTGCGTTGTATGCTGCTGAAGAAAAGTTAAAGCACGCGTGAAATAACTATCAAAATTTCATGAAGTACAAGAACGAGGGAGGAATTGCTTGCAAACAGCTCCCCCCTCGTCATGTCATCTTATCAGAACAATCCAATGAGCATTTTGGTGGCCACTATGAGCAGCAGCACGGCAAAGAAGCGTTTGAGCTTTGCGGTGGGCAGGCTGTGGGCCAGCTTTGCGCCAATGGGGGCGGTGAGCACGCTCAAACAGACAATGCCGATGAGCGCAGGCAGGTAGACATAGCCCAAGGCCATGGAGGGCAGGTCAGGATCGCTCCAACCGTTGACCATGTACCCGACAGCGCCGGCAATGGCGATTGGGAAGCCAATGGCCGAGGCCGTACCGATAGCCTTATGCAGGGGCATGTTGTGCCAGACCAGGAATGGAACGGAGACAGTGCCCCCGCCGATACCGACAAGGCTGGATATGATGCCGATGACGTTGCCCGCAGAGAACATGCCGACAGCGCCCGGCAGCTCGCGCGAGGGTTTGGGTTTTTTGTTCAAAAACATCTGGAAGCAGACGTAATACAGGAAGACCACGAAAATGCCTTTGAGCAGTGAGGTGTTCATAAGCGAGGCAAAGTAGGAACCCAGGTAAGTGCCGGTGAGGATGCCGAAGACGATGCGTTTGAGCACGGTCCAGTCCACGGCGCCCCGCTTGTGGTGCGAAAGGCTGCTGGATATGGCGGTGAAAATGATGGTCGCAAGCGACGTGCCCAGTGCCAGGTGCATGATCACGTCGGGAGAGATACCCTGGAATTGGAAGCAGAAAACAAGCATCGGCACGATGATCAAACCGCCGCCGATGCCGAACAGGCCTGCCAACAGCCCGCCAACGATACCGGCCAGGGCATAGATTAGAAAAGTGGTAGCCACGGGAAAATACTCCTTTACAGTTTATGGTGGGGCGCTTTGCCCTTGCCTTTGCTATTCTTTGTTGTCTCGGCCTCCAAGGCCAGCCGCTCAGCTTCATGGATGTGGTCTTCCATTGCCTGGTGACAACGCTCGGGGTCCTTCTCTTCAATGGCCTGAATGATGGAAAAATGCCCATCTGGTGAGTAGGCGCGCCTGGCTGATGATTGGGCTTCGCGTTCACGGCTTTCTGTAAAAACGTTTTCCAGAGCGCTGAAGACTTCCAAAAGCACTTCATTGCGAGAAACACGCGCCAGTTCCAGGTGAAAGGCTGTATCCAACTCGTTACCGGAGTGCTGCTCCCCCTGCGCTCCACTGCCTGCAAGGGCGCGTTGCTGGTCATAGACAATGGCCTTCAGCCGCTCCACATCCCTGGGGGTTGCGTTTGCAGCGGCAAGGGCCGCCATGCCTGGCTCTATTATCCGCCGGAAAGCAAAGATATCCTTGAGTCGACGATGCTTGCGGGAAAGCTGCTGTTCAAGCTTGTGTTGCAGTTTAGTCGTATCCTGAAGCGTTAACGCATCTGCACCAACCAGCAGGTAGGTGCCAGACCCGCGCCGACTCTCAAGCGCTCCCGCTTCAATGAGAATACGCAGGGATTCGCGAACGCTGTTGCGCGAAACACCGAATCTCTCCGCCAACACGCGTTCAGGGGGTAGCCTGTCTCCAGGAGCAAGCCCTTGGCTGACAACCAGCTCACGAATACCCGATACGATGCTTTCAAGCCGCGACATAAAATTACCTCACCTGCGTCAAGGATATTGGTTGGACCAATATGCCTGAATAAGGTGGCTGTCAATAAAGGAAATTAAGATTTTACGTCTTAATTGAAATTTTGGTTGGACCAAAAAGGTGTGGTTTTCAAAATCTGGAGAATACCTTCAGTATACTATACGAGCCACCCGCGAAACAATACTGACTTTTGAAAGTAATAAAGCAAAGAATGAGCATTTTAAGTTGGTAATATTGTCGAGTAAGGTGGATGTAGCTTACTGTGTTATTGTGACAATCGTGAAGTAAAGTATGTTATACATATAAATAACATAACTTAATCAACCGGCATAATGAAGTAGCTACATATTTTTATGGCCGAATAACGGGTATATGTCGGGCATATGAATTGAATAAGTCTTCACATGCTACACAACAATACAAATAATGGTAAAAGAAAGTAGAAATACAAAAAGGAGGTTTCAAAATGAGAAAGGCAGTTGTCAGAAAAGAAATGGCCGACGATACGCGGAAATTTGTGAATGAGGTGCAGCAGAAAACTGGACTGAGTGAATCGGACGCAGAAATGGCAGTGGATGTGCTTATCTCCACCATACCAAAAGCACTGAAAAACGCTGACTCCATGGAGCTGGCCGGGCTTGGTGCTTTTTCCGTGAAGTACAAGAAAGGGCAAGAAAGCCCAGGCTCCGAGCACTACAGGATAGTAAAGTTCAATCCTGATGGTCGACTGAAGGATTTGGCCAGCAGTTGCAGAACAAATGTCTGAGCCGGGTGAACACTACAAACCAGCATAAAATACAAGGAGAATGGACCATGCCTGATAATACAACCATGAAGAATGCCCTACTGGACAGCATGCCCGGCGTGATTGGTGACGACGCCAAAGCCGAAACGGTGGTTGACGCTTTTTACGAAGTCATCAAAAATTCTATTGAAGGGTGCGAAAACCTTACTCTGCATGGCGTAGGTGAATTCGTGCTTGATGGAAGCGGTCAGGAGAAGGAGCTGATATTCACGCCAGACAGGATCCTTCTGGACGCTGTAAACGAAGGGACAGTCGGCGTCGGAGCTGAACGTAAATGATGTCTGTGTGTGAAACCGGAGTGTGCGGGGTGGATTTGTTACCGCCCCGCACATTCATTGCATATGTCAGTTGATCTTATCCTTTCTTTACGAACTTGCAGCTTCTTCGGCGATTTCGTCCATGCTCATCCCGCTTACAACGGAATCCGGTTGCGTACTTACGGGATTGCGGCGGGCGTCGGCAGCGTCGTCGTCCATTTTGACCAGCAGCCAGCGGGCATCTTTTTGGTCTTTTTTCCCGGTACGGATCAGCGCGTACCCCCCAGAGATCTTCTCCCCTTCAAGCCAGACCAGAACGTGGCCATCTTTGAGGGATTCCTGCATGCTCTTGCCCTTTTCCTCCTCGGCCAGGTTTCGGTAGCTCCCCTTGTCCCAAACCATGACCGTACCGCCTCCGTATTCCCCCTCTGGAATGGTGCCTTCGAAATCCGCATAGGCAAGGGGGTGGTCTTCAGTGGGGATCGCAAGCCTTTTTTCCCGCGGATCTGTTGAAGGGCCCTTGGGCACGGCCCAGGATCGCAGTACGCCGTCCACTTCCAGACGGAAGTCGTAATGCAGGGTAGAGGCGTCGTGCTTTTGGATGACAAAAACAGGACGGTCTCCATTTTTCCCGGATGACGCGCCCTCTTTGTCGCTGGGCTCACTGGTTTTACTGAAGTCGCGTTTCTTTTTGTATTCTTCCAGGGTTTCAGGGCTCACTCTTGTGTCTCCTGTCCGTTTTGGGTCTTGGTTGCGTTGTCTTCGTCAGGAGCGGCGAGTTCCTGCAGCCGTGACAGGCTCTCAGAAAGGGTTTGCAAGGCTTGCTGCGCCTCGGCAAAGGATTTTTCACCAAAGCTCTTCATGGCCGTGTCAAAGGCATCGGCGGCCTGTTTGATAAGGGCGTTCATGGACAAGGTGCCTGCCTCGCCTGGCGTCATGGCAGGTAGCCGGGCTGGCGCTTCGCCCAGGAGCCCTTTAAGAGCTTCCTCAAAGGTAGCTGCGTAGCTGAGCGTGTCTTCGTGCATCATGACGACCATACGCAGCTCAGGGTAGGCCGCGGTTTCGGCCTGCAGGTAAATGGGCTCCACATAGACCAGGGTCTCTTCCACGGGTATAGCCAGCACATTGCCGCGTATGACGTTTGAACCCCGCTGATCCCAGAGGGTCAATTGACCGGAAAGGTAACTGTTCTGGTCTATTTTGGTTTCCACCTGCTGCGGCCCCAGCACCCGTTTCTCTTTGGGGAACTTATAGGCCAGCAACCGGCCATAGTTCTCGGCGTCGCACATGCCTGCCATCCAGCCGATGAGCACCTGCCGATTCTTGGGCGTGAACGGCAGAATCAGCACGTACTCCATCTGGTCGCTTTCGGGGGGCTCCCACATTACATAGTAGGGGGATACCGGGATGATGTTGTTGTAATACTTTTCCGTTGCGCGCACCCAGAGGTCTTCCTGATTGTAGAAAACCGACGGGTCGGTCATGTGATACTTGGAGTACACAAGCCCCTGGAGTTCCAGCATGTCCGCCGGATAGCGGATGTGGCTCTCAAGGGCGGCATCCATTTCGGAGCGGGGACGCAGCATATTTGGAAACGCACGCTGCCAGGCGCGCACGATGGGGTCTTCCTTGTCAAAGACATACATATCCACATCGCCATTGTAGGCGTCCACAACGACTTTGACGGAGTTGCGCACGTAGTTGACGTTGTCATCGCCAACAGTTCTCAGGATGCGCCCTCCTCTGGTTGCGGATTTCATGGACATGACGCGCCGAGAAAGGCCGCTTTGCCGGAAGCTCTCGCTGTACGGGTAATAGCCGCTGCTGGTATAGGCATCGATGATCCAGTAGAGCTTGCCGTCAGCTATGACCACATAGGGGTCGGCATCAAAATCCAGAAACGGTGCAACCCGTTGGACACGCTCCCTGATCTGGCGGCGGAACTGAATGCGCGTACCTTCGCGGGGGTAGTCCGACATGAACAGGCTGGTGCCCCCGTATTTCCAGCCAAAAAGGAATTTGCGCCAAAAGCTGGCCATGGGCACGCCGCCTGTGCCGTCGTAATGAACGTAAACATTATCTTCGCCGCTGGGGTAATTGAGCTCGGATTCCTTGGAATTGACCACAGCAAAGGAGCCCGTCAGCTCACCATAGTAAATGGAAGGTTGGTCGATCTTTAATGAGTCATACGCAGACTGCGGGGGCAGGTCCTTGACCAGCAGGTCCGGCAGCCCCTGCTCGGTGAACTTGCTGACTTCCGTCAGGACGGCGCCGTACCCGTGTGTGTATTTGAAGCGTTCGTTCACAAAGGTGGCGCTTTGGGCTGGCAGATTGTCCACATTCATTTCTCGGGCAGAAATCATCACCTGACGATAAAGCCCGTCAATGTGATAGCGGTCCACGTCCACATCCTCAAACTGGTAATAGAGGCGTATCTCCTGGAATTGTTTGAAGACGGCCTCCAGGGCGCGCCAGTCCCATAGTCTGATATTATCGAAAAGCTTCTGGTTGTTGGCAACCAACTGGTGGTTGAACGCGCCGGTCTGGGGAAATCTGCGCTCCTCGACCTTGTCCAGGTTGAAGGCCTGGCGCGTCATTGCGATGCTGTTGGCTATGTACGGCTTTTCGTAGGTAATTTCGTTTGGCTTTACCAACAGCCACTGCGTAAGGGTTGGCAGGGCGCCGAAAAGCACAAACCAGGCCAGAGCCAGAATGGCTGCAAGCATTCCCACTGTTGAGCGCAAAGGGCGCAAGGGCATGGTGCGTTTTGCCAGGTTGCCCATTTTTGTGCGTAACGAGGGAGTACCGCATACCAAAGCGGCAAAAAGCAACAACACCGCAAGAATGATGCGGCCGGGTAAAAAGACGTGCATATCCGTCCACCCTGGCCCCTGGACCACGCCGAAGGAGGAGAACAGCAGCCGTGGCATCTCAAGCAGTTGCAAAAAGGCAAGTGA
Source organism: Desulfovibrio biadhensis (assembly GCF_055388615.1). Taxonomy (NCBI): domain Bacteria; kingdom Pseudomonadati; phylum Thermodesulfobacteriota; class Desulfovibrionia; order Desulfovibrionales; family Desulfovibrionaceae; genus Desulfovibrio; species Desulfovibrio biadhensis. The sequence continues at coordinate 1,325,810 of NZ_AP042477.1, read as the reverse complement.
AAGCAGAGCAAAGACCAGCAAAGGCGCGTACAGGCCAAAGGGGCGGCTGGTGATGAGCTGCAGCACTTCCAAAGGGCTGTCGGCCTGCGCGAAATCTCGCCCCAGTCCTTCTGTGTCAGAACCCGAAAAGCCCATCACCCCGGCCAGAAACGTCACGCCAAAGCCGGTGAGCACAATAATCAGCAGCAGGTCCTGCAAAAGCTCCAGCACTGGCAGGGTAAACAGATAAAAGCCGACATCAAGCCCAAGGGCTGGGTCTTTGACGCCAGCAGAAGGGGCGTACACCAGGCGCAAGACGTCCTGCCAGCTACCGGAAAGCATCAGACCGCAGATGAGCCCGGCAAAGATGCTCGCACCCAATCTTGCGTATCGTGTGGGCTTTCCAAGACCTCTGGATCCGGCAGTGAGCGGATGGAGCAGGAAATAGAGCGTGCTGCCGAAAATAACAGCCCCCCCGCCAAACAGGGCAAGACGTGTCAGCAGTTCGGTCCAATATCTGGAGCGCAGGCCGAGTCCCTGAAACCACAGGTCCTCGATGCGTATCTCCATGAAAAGGACCATGCCCAGCACAAGCAGGGCTACGCCACCCCCCAGAAGTATGCGCCCTTTTGATTTACGTTGCAGCCCCTGTGCGATGAACATGATTGCTATGGCAAGGGCAACGAGGATGATGAGCATGTACATAAGGCACGTCCTGAAATTTGAAACGTTTGAACTAACAAGGCAATCAAGCAGCAGTTTACACCCTAGCGCAGGGCAAATGAAGTGCAACAGGTGTTTTTCGGGGAGCCATGGGGGAAAAGGTCTCATGGTCGTTGCAGAGAATGGGCGGCAGGGTATGCTTTCAATAAACAGCGTAGCTATGGAGGACTCATGGAATGGCTGTTCCCGTAAAGCGATATGACGTCATGCTGGCCACGTTGGAGCATGAAGAATTTTCCGCCCCAGGTTGGATATTCGAAAGGAAATTGGACGGAGAACGCTGCTTGGCAGTGAAGCTGGGCAGCGACGTGGCCCTGTATTCGCGTAACGGCAAGTTACTGAACGCAACGTATCCCGAACTAGTGGACGCCTTTACAGAGCAAAAGACGGAATCCTTTGTTGCTGATGGCGAGATTGTTGCTTTTAAGGGGAGTGTCACCAGTTTTTCCAGATTACAGGGGCGTATGCAAATCAATGATCCAGAAGCGGCGCGGGAGTCCGGAATCGCGGTTAAATTCTATGTCTTCGACATCCTGGAGCATGAAGGAAAGGATATAACAAGTCTTCCTTTGGAAAAGCGTAAAGCCAGGCTGAGAAAATCGCTGCATTTCACTGACCCCATTCGCTATACGCAACATAGAAATGAAGACGGGGGCGTATTTTATCAAGAAGCCTGCCGTAAAGGATGGGAAGGAGTGATCGCCAAGGATCGCAAGGCGGCTTATGCTTCCAGTCGCTCCCGTTCGTGGCTGAAGCTGAAGTGTTCGGCGCGGCAGGAACTTGTCATCGGCGGGTTTACCGAGCCGCATGGCAAGCGGGATGGCTTTGGAGCGCTTTTGGTAGGATATTATGAACATCCGGGCGGCGATACACTGCGCTATGCAGGCAGAGTAGGAACTGGATTCGATGAAGCTACCCTTAGTTCATTACATGAGAAAATGCGTGGCATGATTCAGGACGCCCCTCCTTTTGTCTGGCAAGAAGATGAAGCCGTCTCTGAAAAAGAAGTGACCTGGATAGCACCGGAAATGGTATGTGAGGTTGCTTTCACAGAGTGGACCGCGCCCAAGGGGCAGGCGGCCAAACTGCGCCACCCTCGTTATCTTGGCTTGCGTCGGGACAAGAATCCGGAAGATGTTGTCCGGGAAGGATGACCGCAAAGGAACCGCAATGGCAAAGCGACAGTTTGGGCCGTATACGGTGACATACGAGCATGGCGACAAGATCTATTACCCTGCCCAGGGCAAACGCTCGGGCATAACCAAGGAAGAGGTGGTGGCGTATTACGCCGACATATCCCCCGTCATGCTGCGCCATATTGCAAAACGCCCCTTGACCGTACAGCGTTTTCCGGACGGAATAGCAGGGGGTGGTTTCTACATGCAGGAAGCCCAGGATTATTTTCCGCCATGGTTGGGCCGTGTGGCGGCAGAAAAGGCTGATGGTACTTCCATCGAGCACCCCATGGCGCAGCGGGCCGCGGATCTTGCCTATCTGGCCAGCAAAGGCGCCCTTGTCTTTCACATCTGGCTCGCCCAGCAAGGCGTCTTGAACCAGCCCGATTGCCTGGTCTTCGATCTGGACCCCCCTGGCGATAAAAACAAAGAACCGGACAAGAACTTCGCTATGGTGCGCGCTGCTGCTCTGGACGTACGGGAATTGCTCGACGAACTGGGATTGGCGTGCTTCGTCAAAACGACTGGTTCCAGAGGATTGCATGTGGTGGCGCCTCTGAAACCGCAAAAGGATTTCGACGCGGTGCGTGAATTCTGCCGGGAGGCGGCTTTGGTGCTCGTAAGGCGAAAGCCCGACAGCTATACCCTGGAGCAGCGCAAGGACAAGCGCAAGGGGCGGCTTTATCTGGATGTGATGCGCAATGCCTATGGCCAGCACATGGCAGCGCCCTATACGTTGCGCGCCAAGCCTGGCGCCCCTGTTTCCGCCCCCGTCTCCTGGAGGGAGGTGGAAAACGGCGCACTCGGGCCGCAGGATGTAGGGGTGCGCTCTGTGCGTGATCGGCTGGAAAGAAGGGGCGACCCCTGGCGTACCATTTGGCGGCACCGCCGTAGCCTGAACGCCTGCTTCAAGCGGTTGGACGCCCTGCTGGAAAGATAGCTCCGGGGGATTTCAACATGCAGCATCTTGTCTTCTGCGATGTACTGCAGTTTTATTTGCCTACCTTCAGAATACCCGTTTAGTTCACTTGGATGTCACCTGCTGCAGGACTTTTTGTGCTGTAAGGGCAGTAATCGAGAGAATGTTTCGTTCTCCTAAGGCAAAACGAAAAGGAGTCTCGTTCCATGCTTTGGCGATTATTGCCCATGAAATGGATTTTTCGCATGGCCGCGAAACGCTACGGTATCATTGACCCCCTTGAAGTTTTGGGGCGCATTCGCAGTTTTTCGAAGCCATCGGAAGTCAAGGAGCCCATTGAACTGCTGCGCGCGGGCATCCTTTTCCAGGCGCGGGGGCTCGTGAATACAAGGGCCATTCAGTTCAACCTGGACTGGGTGTGGCCCTACTGGGTGCACCGGCAATTCGACCCTGCCGATATGTCCTTCATACCCAGGGCCTATTCCTTTACCCATGTCAACCTTACACACCGCAACTGGACCGCAGTGGGGCTGCCTGACCTGCCGCTGTATCCGCTGGTTGCGCCGCGGGGGCTGGTGACGCCGCTGTATGACGGGTGGTCAATCGACTTCTGGATTCTGGGGGATGATGGGGCGCGTCTTTTACCTGCTACCCTTACGGCTCCTGAAAGCGATGTCTCCCAAAAGTATGCCTGGGAAACGGCAGGCGATGCGGACACCTTGCGGCTTGTAACCAGAACCTCGGCCAAGGAAATGCGGTTGCAAACCGAAGCCGCCATGGCAATGGAAGAGGGCGAGCCTGTTTTGCAGTGCGCCGCCACTGCGTATGCGCCGCAAGGCGGCTGGTTGGCAATTTCTGTGCGCCCCTATAATCCTGAAGGGGTGCAATTCATAGAAACCATTGAATGGGACAAGGATGCCGCAACATGGTGCGTCAATGGCGAGGACAGGATACGTCTCGATACGGCGCCCCATGATGTCTTGTTTTCGAATTTCGAGGCCGGCGACGTGCTGCACAAGCTGCTGTCTGCTGACAGGGAGGATGCTGCAGGTGATGCGGTCCGGTGTCGCGTGGGCATGGCCACTTCGGCGGCGCGGTACCGGCTGGAACCAGGGGAAGAGCGCACCGTATCGCTGCGTGTCCCCCTGGGGCGGGAACTCAAGCGCCAGTACCCAGAAGCGCGGGTGCAAAGCACTGGATGGCGGGAGGCCTTGTCGGGCGTTTGCAGGCTCGATGTGCCCGATCCTCGTTTGCGGCAACTGTTTTCAAGCGCCGTAACCACGCTGGTGCAGCTTTCCGCATACGAAATAGTACCCGGCCCGTTCAATTACCGGCGTTTCTGGTTCCGGGACGCCGTTCTTATGAGCAACGCACTTATTCTGATGGGATTAGGGCGCAGGGTGCGTCCGCATCTCGATAACTTTGTCAATCTGCAAAAAAGTAATGGTTATTTCCGCTCTCAGGAAGGTGAGTGGGATTCCAACGGGCAGGTGCTCTGGCTGTATGAACGCTACTGCGCCATGACAGGTGAACAGCCCGACGCTGCATGGCTGCGCGCCCTGCGTAAAGGAGCGCGTTGGATACAGGAAAAGCGCGTAACAAACGCCCAGGGTGAACGGCACAACGGACTCTTTCCGGCTGGTTTCAGTGCGGAACACTTGGGCCCCAATGATTATTACTACTGGGATGATTACTGGGGCATCGCCGGGTTGCAGGCTCTGACGCGGCTGGAACGCAGATGGGGGGATAAGAGCCAGGCGGAAGCATGGGAGGCTGAAGCAAGCGACTTCACCAGGGCCGTGGATTCCAGCATAGCGGCGATACCCCGGGCCATGGCAGGAGGGGCAATTCCCGCCTCCCCCTACCGGCGTATGGATGCGGGGGCTATCGGCTCCATGGTTGCGGATTACCCCCTTGCCCTTGTTGCTGCGGATGATCCGCGCATCCATGGCACCCTGGAGTTTCTGCTCGAGCATTGCTTTTTCAAGGGCGGCTTTTTCCAGGATATGGTCCATTCCGGGGTCAATTGCTACCTTACCTGCGCCATTGCCCAAACCCTGCTCCGCAAGGGGGATCTCCGCTTTGGCGGGATTATCGACGCCCTGGCTTCCATGGCCTCCCCCACAGGCCATTGGCCAGAAGCCGTGCACCCTTTTTCAGGGGGGGGATGCATGGGCGACGGGCAGCACGGCTGGGCTGCAGCAGAGTGGGCGCTTTTGATGCGCAATCTCTTTGTGCGGGAAGAAGGGGATATGCTGGTTTTAGGCGGGGGCATCCTGCCCCGCTGGCTCGAAAAGGGGGCGGTCTCCCTTGGCCCCACACAAACATCATGGGGGCCTGTTTCTGTGTTTTGTGAGCGAAAAGACGGCGCTGCATATCTTACGCTGGAAGCCGCATGGCGCGAAGGGAAACCGCAGCTTGTGATTGCGGTTCCAGGCTACGCTCGTGTGCGTGTGGCGACAGGCGACGCGACCAGAGAGTGGAAACTGGAGCCAATAGTATGAAGCAAAAAGAACAGCAGGTGGAAATGGTCCAGGCCCCTGAGCTACGCCTGTGTGATGTGGTGCAGGCTTATGCTCCCCAGAGTGGCGGCGTGAAGCGTTACCTGCATGACAAAATGCGATTTTACGCACAATTCAAGAACATTCAGCATCTTTTGATTGTTCCAGGGGCAAAGGACGAGGAGCAAGCCCTGTTCAAAAGCAGGGTTGTTTCGGTTGCATCGCCCCGGATTCCCTTTTCAAAGGGGTATCGTCTGCCGGTGCGCATGGATAAGATCAGAGACATCATTTGGGAGTACGGGCCGGACGTGGTGGAGGTGGATTCGCCCTTGCTTCATGCCTGGGCGGCTGCGGACGCTGCAGACGAACAAGGGGTTGCGAGTGTGGCGTTCTATCACTCCGATTTTCCGCGGGCTCTGGGAAGCAAGCTGGACGGGATGAGCAAACTGGAGCGTCTGCGCCCTTTTGACAGGGTGCTTTCACCGTTGTTTCAGGCCTATTTGCGCAGTCTTTTCGGAAAAATGCATGCAGTAATCACGGCTACAAACGATTTCAGAGAACTTTTGCAGTCGTTTGGCGTGAAAAACGTTGTGGAATCGCCACTGGGCACGGATACGCAAGTGTTCCGCCCCATAAATGGTGCAAGAGAGCAGGTTTTCCAGGAACTGGGCTTAGCCGAAGACACCATGCTGCTTCTTTATGTGGGGCGTTTCGCCGGTATGAAAAATCTGCCGCAGCTTCTGGAGATGATGGAGCTGGTGCAGCATGAGACGCGTAAACTGCATCTGCTTTGCATAGGCGAAGGCGAATTGGCGGAGCTGGTGGATGAAGCCGCCGGGGCGCGGGGAGATGTTACCCGTAAGGGATATGTGGCGGAAAAGAGCGCGTTGGCGCGCTATTATTCCGCGGCCGATCTGTTTGTCCATGCCGGCACCCTGGAGACTTTCGGTCTTGTAGCGGTAGAGGCCCAGGCCTGTGGCACACGCGTGCTCGGGGTGCAAGGAGGCGGCATGGACCTTACTCTTCAAGGGGAAGATCCGTTGATAATGGCGGCAAGCGAAGAGCCGGAGGATCTGGCTGAAGCCCTGCGCGCCATTATGGAGCTGAACGAAGGAGAGGACGCGGCCAAAGCCAGAAGGGAGCGCATGCGCAGCCGTTTTTCACAGGAAACCAGCTTATGCAGATTGCTTGCGCTTTATGATCACTTGCGTAAAGGCAACCCTGCCGCCCAATTCAGCGGCAGGGATGTCTGTGCGAATCTTTTGCAGGATGCGTGAATCGGCGCTTTCTTGGCGTTTCCTACAATCAGATGATCTCCAGCCCTTGTTGCTCCATAAGGGGCAGGGCGTATTCAATGGACACAGCGTAGGAAAAGCTGGTGTGCATGCCGGAGTCGTTGGTGGCGGGGGATGCCTCCAAAGGATCGAAACGGCCGGAGACGATGCCTATGACACGGTGGTCGTCCATGCTAACCAGCGGTCCGCCGCGGCTGCCGTCATGCACGCGGGAATCAAAAAGAAAGATGTTGGTGTCATTGGTGGAGCGGATTTTCGAGCAGATGATGGCCTGTTGCAACAACTGGTTGTAAACGCATTGGAAGCCGAATCCAAAGCCGAGGCAGGCAACGCCATGCCCCACGACAATCTGGTCCGGAGCCCCAACGACATGGTCGGGCATGGTGGCTTCAATGGGTTCGTCAAAGGCCAGCAGGGCCACGTCGCGCTCCTTGTCCATGGCTGCCACGTGGACGGGAATGGCCTGGAGCGTATCGCTGCTCAAAGGCGTGAAGTCGTCTTCGTCCGGCGGTATGGGCACCACCATCAGGCGTTCATGCCGGGAAAGCACATGCGCGGCGGTCAGCAAATAGCCGCTGGAATGAATGAGAAACGTCGTGCCGAGAAAGATAAGGGCATTTTGTTCATCAATTGTGAACAGCTTCATGCACCCGTAGCGGTAACGTATGTAGACTTCTTGAAGCATGTATATCTCCGGTTGATTTCTGTTCAGGGCAGCCAGGAAGCCACACGCTCCTGGTGAGAGCGTATCCAGCGTTGCGCCTTTTCATAAGGGAACATGCCCTTGTCGTCCTGAATCCAGAGCATGAGCTGCCCCATTTCTTCTGGCGTCCAGTGGAAGTTGTCCAAAAGGGCGTAGACGTCAGGCCTGTCCTGCTGCAGCCCTTTGCGAACCATGGTGCTGATGTGGCCTCCATTGCCAAAGACATTTTTCGGGTCGTCCAAAAATTCCAGCTCCCAACGGGAGAAAATCCAGTGGGGTTTCCAGCCGGTGACGACTATCCAGCGCTGTTGGCGGATGGCGTGGCTCAATTCTGCAACCATGGATATCTCGCTCCCCGTAATGAGCCGGAAGTCGTCCTGCAAGCCATAAACGTCCATTGCCTTGCGCGTCTTGAGCATGACGCCTGCGCCAGGGTCGATGCCGATGATACGGTGTTTGTACTTGGCCGCGTCCGCAGCAAGCTGGGGTATGCTTTCTGTCGTCAGATAGGGGCGATTGCGCAACCCGGTGCCTGCGGATAAACGCCCTGCCGTGACTTTTGGCACCACAAGGCCGATCTTGGTGCCTTCCAGGTTGGGCCCCAAGTCAACAAGTTTGTCACCGTATGTCTTGTAGTAGCCTTCGTGAGTAGAGGGCAGCCAGGCGGAAAGCATGGCGTCCACCTCGCCCGTGGCGACCATGCGCCACATTTCTTCTGCGTCGACCAGCACCAGTTCGCAGGGCTGCTTGAGCTTTTCTTCAAGGACCACCTTGATCAGATTGCAACTGGCAATGGCGGATGACCACTCCACATAGGCGATTTTCACAGGCTCCTGCGCCTGTGTCCTGGCGGCAGGCGCAAGGCAAAAAGCGCATAGCAGAAGCGCAATGACAAGAGCCACAATACGCCTGGATTGGTGCGGATCATGATTGTTAGGCTTGGAGAACATGGGTGCTCCTCCTTGGTGATTGCTTGCAGTGGGCTGGCATTACCAAAGTTTGCGCCTGCCGAAAGTCTTGTTCAGGTCAGGTTTTCTTTTCACACGAAACGTGGATGTTTTGGTGGTAGTGCCCAGAGAGAATTCCTGCGGGCTGGTGTACTGTCTGAGCCCCTTGTACAGGGAGTAGCACATGCCCAGCAGGATGGCGGCAAAGGGTAACCCCGTTGTGATTGTTGCCGTTTGCAGTGCGGCCAGCCCCCCTCCTATCAACAATGCCGCAGCCACTGCGCCTTCGAGCAGAGCCCAGAAAAGCCGGGACAATACGGGCGGATTGGGATTGCCGCCAGAGGTTATTATGTCGATAACCATGGAGCCGGAGTCTGAAGATGTGACAAAAAAGGTGATGACCACGATTACCCCAAGAAGGCAGGTAACGGTGCTCAATGGGAAGTTTTCCAGCAATACGAAGAGCGAAACAGGGATGTTCTCCTGTACTGCGGTGGCTATGCCGCCGCCGCCAAACATCTCGATGTTCAGGGCAGTGTTGCCGAAAATCGTGATCCAGAGGAAGGTTATCAGGGTGGGGACCAGAAGAACGCCCAGGATGAACTCCCTGATGGTCCGGCCAAAAGAGACCCGGGCTATGAACATGCCCACAAAAGGGGACCAGGCTATCCACCAGGCCCAATAAAAAATTGTCCAGCCATGCTGCCATTGCGTGTGTTCGTAGGTCTCGTTCCAGGTGGAAAGCTGCGGCAGGAACTGGATGTAGTAGCCGATGTTTTCTAGGGTGGCGTTGAGGATGAAAAGGGTTGGCCCCAAAAGGAGTACGAACAGGGCCAGCAGGCCGGCCAGGGTGATGTTGATTTCACTCAACCGGCGGATGCCTTTGTCCAGACCTTTGACCACGCTCCAGGTAGCCACGGCCGTGATGCCGCCGATGAGCAGAACCTGTATGGTGGTGGACTGCCCTATACCCCAAAGATGATCGAGCCCTGCGTTGACCTGCTGGACGCCAAGGCCAAGAGAGGTTGCCACACCAAAGAGCGTGGCCACTGTGGCCATGATGTCGATGATGTTGCCCTTCCAGCCGTATATGCCCTCTCCGAATACAGGGTAAAACGCCGTGCGGATGGAAAGGGGCAGTCCCTTGTTAAAGGAAAAGAATCCTAGGGATAGGGCCACGATGGTGTAGACCGCCCACGGGTGCAGCCCCCAGTGCAGAAAGGTAATGTCCATGGCCTTGCGCGCTGCTTCCGTGGTGCCGGGTTCTGTGAGCGGGTTTGCCACGTAGTGGAACATGGGTTCGGCCACCCCGTAAAACAGCAGGCCAATGCCCATGCCTGCCGAAAACAGCATGGCAAACCACCCCATGGTGGAAAACTCTGGAGCAGCGTCCGGCCCTCCCAGGCGTATGTCGCCAAATCGACTGACAATCAGCAACAGAACAAACAATAGCACGATGTTCATGGTCGCGATGAAAAACCACCCTGCATAGGTGGACATGGCGCTTTGCAGCGTCTGAAAAACATTGCCCAGGTAATGCTGAAAAAGGATGGTGGCGATCACGAAAAAAATGATCAGCCCTGCAGAACAGAAAAATACCCAGGGGTGTACATCAAGGTGAAAAAACCCTTCCTCATTTCCTTCCTGGGGGGCATTGCCGTTCTGCTCAGGAGAAGACCCTCCGGAGTTTTCTGCTGCGGGGTCTTGCAACGAAATACTGGTATTATTGTCTTTTTTGTCGTGATTGCTCACAGCGGCTCCTCGGCTAGTCTTTCCCTGCCAGGGTATGGGCATGGGGGGCCTGGGCAGGTGGGTTTAAAAAAGTGCCATTCTTGTTCGTGCTCTGGAGCGGATGAATCCTGCCAAGGGTGCAGACACAAAATAGGGCTGCAACTCCCGGCAAAAAACAGTTTTCGGATGTATCGCACATCTCCATGAACCGTGAACCTTGTACATACCATTCATGCTCCCTTTGTGTAAAATAAACCCGTTGAAACTTGAAATTATACAGTATTAGCAAAAATACCCGACAAAAGTGCGACAATAGATGCCGTTTGGCGCTACTGTCGCGGGTATAAGCAGGTTTATGAACAGGATATTTGATGGCAAGGGCGCGCCCCGAACAGGGCTCTGGGGATTCAATCAGCTGGCGGCAGGGGGTTCAAGCGCTTTCAACTTTGTTACGGCCACTCTCCTTGGCAAGGTAGAGGCCTTTGTCAGCGAGAGCTATAAGGTCCACGGCGGATGCTTCTTCAGTAGGGTGTATGGCGGTTGCGCCAAGGCTCAAGGTGACGATGGACGCCGCGTCTGAACTCTTATGGGGGTGGGCCATGTCTCGAATTGCCTGGAGCAGGTTCTCTGCAATATGCAGCGCGCCTTTTATATCGGTATCTGGCAGAATAACGGCAAATTCTTCGCCCCCGTAGCGCGCGACCAGGTCGCCGGGACGCTCAAGGCGCTGCTGTATGGCCTGCGCCACGCTGCAGAGGCAGCTGTCGCCGGCGAGGTGGCCGTATGTGTCATTGTAGCGCTTAAAAAAGTCTATGTCCGCCAGTAGCAACGCCAAGGGCGCGGCATTGCGCTGCGCCCGCTGCCACTCCGTTGCCAGGGTCTGCTCAAAAAAACGCCGGTTCGCACCATGGTCAGGCCATCCAGGTGGGCGAGCTTTTCCAATTCACGGTTGGCCATGGCCAGGGCGTTTTGGGCTTTTTTCCGCTCTTCAATTTCCAGCCGCAGCAGTTCGTTCTGCTCGGCAAGGGCTTTGCTCATCCTGCGCAGGCCCAGGTGGGCTTCTACACGCGCCACCACTTCTTCCGCCCGGAATGGTTTGGAAATGTAATCCAGCCCGCCGGATTCAAAAGCCTTGACCTTGTCCTGGGTTTCGGAAAGAGCGCTGATGAAAAGGATGGGGATGTCCCGTGTGGCAGGGGCTGCCTTGAGTTCGGCGCAAATCTCGTAGCCATCCGCCCCCGGCATTAAAATGTCCAGCAACACGAGGTCGGGCGAGCGCCGGCGTATGGCCTTCAGGGCCAGTTCACCAGAGAGCGCTGGCCGGATGTGGTGGCCGCGATTCTCGAGAATGCCCTTGAGCACGCTGAGGTTGTTGGCTTCATCGTCAACAATGACGATATCACTGCCCGAGGTGAAGATGTCCTGCATGGTGTGTTAACTCTTTATGTCAGCGGCTTTCAAGGATTTCCTGAACCACATCGAAACGGTATCGCTCCACAAGCCTGGTCAAACCCGTGGCCAGTTCAGGATGACTATGCCGCACGCTGGCAATTACCTGGAGGCAGGCTTCCATGTCCACCTCTTCCGCTGCGGTTTGCAGCTCCTGCCGGAGGTTTTCCGGGAGAGTTGCTAGGCCTGCGGCAAGCGCATGCGTATCGCTGGGCGTTATGGAGTTGCTGTCGGCTTTGCGCTCTGATTGCGGTTCCTCGTATTCAAAAACAGCATCGAGCTGGCGTCCCAAAATATCGAAGAGCAGCGCCTCGTCCATGGGTTTGCGCAGATAGTCATCGCACCCGGCATCCAGGGCGTTTTCGCGCTCTCTCTGGAAGCTGCTGGCGGTGAACGCCACAATGCGGGGCTGTACTCCGTCTGATTTTCTGATGGTACGGGTGGCCTCATAGCCGTCCATGCCAGGCATGCGCATGTCCATAAGTATTAATTCCGGCTGCCATTCCTGCCACAGGCGCAGGGTTTCCTCGCCATCTATGGCGCTCCGTACGCTGAATCCCATGGGGGTGAGCAGTTTGTGGATTAGTGTACGGTTTTCTTCGTTGTCGTCAGCCACCAGAATGCGGTAGGCTGGCAGCCCCTGTGCTAGGGAAATGACACGACGGTGGTTGGCAAGGGTTGCCGTCAGGGGAGAGTGCGCCTCCTGTACGGGAATGGCGAAAGAGAAGGTGGCGCCGCACCCTTTCTCGCTGCTGATGGTGATGTCGCCGCCCATGAGTTGCACCAGGCGGCGGCTGAGGGGCAATCCCAACCCTGTGCCCTGGGAGGCGTTTTTTCCGGATTCGGTTTGCCCAAAGAGTTCGAACACCTTGTCCAGCTCTTCTGTATCAATGCCGGCGCCCGTGTCGCTGACGGCAAAGAACAGGGTGAAGTCACCGCTTGTCGTTGTTTCACGCCGCTCCACACGCAGGATGACACTGCCCTGGCTGGTGAATTTGAGCGCGTTGGAAAGCAGATTAATGAGCACCTGGCGCAGTTTGACATCATCAACACGGATATGGCGCGGCAGGTTTTCCGACCAGCTTGTCTCCAAGGAAAGTTCCTTGGTGGCGGCCTGGTCTGCAAAGATGTCCACCAGATCGTCGAGCATCTGATGCAGGTCCAGATCGCGCAGGTTCAGCGCCATCCGTTCGGCTTCAATTTTAGAAAGGTCGAGCACCTGGTTGATGAGCGAAAGCAGGTGATCGCCGCTGCGCATGATCACGTCCAGATTTTCTTTTTCTTCAGGGGGCAGCTTTTTGTTGCGCCCCATGATTTGGGAAAAACCAAGGATCGCGTTGAGCGGCGTACGCAGTTCGTGGCTCATGTTCGCAAGGAAGATGCTTTTGGCGCGGTTGGCGCTTTCTGCTGCAATCTTGGCCTGTTCTAGCTCGCGGTTTGTATCGTTCAGTTCGCTGGTGCGCTCCTGGACCAGCCCTTCGAGAACCGTGTTGCGGCGGCGTATGGCGCCAATGCGTATCCGGTACAGACTCCATGCAATGAAAAGCAGCAATGCAACCGTGGATACGCGGAACCAGACCGTTCCCCACCACGGAGGCAGCACGGCGAGCTGCAGGTTTGCTTCGCTAGTGCCCCACGTTCCCCCACTTTTGGCCTGCACGCGGAAGCGGTACTCGCCCGCAGGCAGTGTGGTGAAGGTTGCGTTGCGAACGCCAGCTTCTGTTTCCACCCATTTTGGGGTCAGCCCTTCCAGCATGTATCTGTAGCGTATTGTCTCCGGGGCAATATAGTCCAAAGCTGCAAATTCCAGGGACAGGCTTTTCCACCCGTGCTTGAGTGTCAGGGTTTTTGTATCCCACACAGGCCTGGTCGGGAGAGTGTTCTCTCCTGGCTGGAGTCGGGTGTTGTCCAGCAGTATCCGGGAGATGGTCACAGGAGGGCTGAAGGTGCTGTCTTTGACCGCATCCGGATAAAACGCCAAGAGCCCTTCTTCTGTACCAAAATAGATGCGTCCGTCCTTGGCCTGCCAGGAAGCACGGGGAAGAAATCTAAGGCGTGGCAAGCCATCGCCAGCATCGTATTGCCGCAGCTTTCCCGTTTCGGGTGTAAATCGCATGAGCCCTTTGCCTGTGGCGAACCAGAATCTGCCCTGGCCGTCCTCCTGCAAGGCGAGGATATTAGTGGCGGGAGCGCTATGGTGTACAAGGCCTGTGGCCGGATCGAGGGTTACCAGGCCGATGTTGCTGCCTGCCTGGATTTTGTGGTCACGTGAAATCATGAGGGCCTGAATGCTTGATCCTGGAACAGGGAAAAGAGTCCACAAGCCGGAATGCCCCAAGCGTGAGATGATGTCGCGCCCCCCTGCCCATAATGCGCCGCGATCGTCATTCGCCAGGGCGACTGCCAAAGGACTTTTGGGCGGTATGCTGAAACGTTCCTGCTCCGTGTGAAAGAAAAAAACATCCTGGCTTGCGGTTGCGATTGCCAGCGTTTTCTTTGCCGCCTTTGCTATGGACGTAATCACGGGGCGCTGCTGGTCTTGGCTTTCCGGCTCCAGGGCAAAGGCTTTTGAGGTTTGCTCTGCTGGGGAGTGTTTGATGAGATAGCCACGAGCGCCCCCCCATATGGTGCCGGAATCATCCACGTAAATTGCTTCTACCTTGTAGGGCAGAAAGGCCATGCTCCGTGGCAATCGGTCCTCCACCATGCCTGTTTCCAGGTTCAAGCTGGAGAATGCTCCGTCACGCGCCAGCCAGATGCGGGGGGATTGGCCACCTGCTATGGCCCGAACCGCATTGCGGTTAGTGACAGGGATTGCGTTGCTGAAGAAAGCGTAGATTGCGAACTGTTCCTGCCTGGGGTCGAAAATCTGTACACCGGCATTGTTGGTGCCGCACCAGATGGCGCCGGCTGCATCCTGGGTGATGGCGGTGACGTGATCGCCCCGCGGTCCAGATGCCAGTATTGGACCATGGCGCCTGGCATTGGAGAAATAGCGGATGACGCGCTGCGCTTTTGCGTCAAAAAGGTAAACCCCGTTGGGACTGCCCAGCCAGACATTGCCGGTGTTGTCCAGGCTGATTGACGCCAGGGGAGCGTTGGCAATGGTGAATTTTTGGGTGGTGTTCTGCTTTGGGTCGTACCGGGTCAGGAAGTGCCCGGCAATCCATATAACGCCGTCAGGAGCAGCGCGGACCAGGCATCTTTTCACAGGGCCATCATAGGCTGCGTCATGGCGCACCGGCTTTAATTCATCCTGCTGGTCAGGAGCCAGGCTGTACACGCCCTGCGAGGTGCCAAGCCACAGTTTGCCCTCTGCGTCCTTGTCTATTGACCATACTGTCGCCGGGACGGGGGTATCCTTGCCTGGCACGGGAAACGCTATTGTCCGGGTCTCTCCCGTCAGCGGCTGCAGACGTACCAGGCCTGTTTCCAGGCCGCCTGTCCAAATATATCCGTTATCGTCGGCCAGCAGGCAATGGAGGGTCTGCTCCTTGCCCTGGGCTGCGGGAATCGCGAAGTGGGTAAACGCCTCTGCGTCGGGTTCGAAACGAGTAAGGCTTCCTTCGGGATTGGCCATCCAAATGGCGCCAGCAGCATCTTGCGCCAGCGCCGCGACGGTATCGCCAGCCAGCCCTCCTCCA
This sequence comes from Desulfovibrio biadhensis, assembly GCF_055388615.1. Classification (NCBI taxonomy): domain Bacteria; kingdom Pseudomonadati; phylum Thermodesulfobacteriota; class Desulfovibrionia; order Desulfovibrionales; family Desulfovibrionaceae; genus Desulfovibrio; species Desulfovibrio biadhensis. Next base: position 1,310,744 of record NZ_AP042477.1, on the reverse strand, counting down.
GCAATAGGGGAGGAGCGCCGCCATACCCTGGCTTCGTATCCATTCCAGCGGGCAAGTCCACTTGGTGTGCCTACCCACATGAATCCCTGAGCCCCCTGTAATAGGCTAAGTACGGTGTCAGAGGGCAGGCCCTGCTCACTGCCGACGGTGGAAAATCTGGAAACAAGTTGCAGAAATTCAGGGGGCGGTGGCGGGGGAGTGGAGGAAATGTCGGGAGCGGCGTAAAGAAGAGTGGGCAACAGGATCAAGAGTGCCAGCAGTAACGCAGGCAGGGCGCACGAGGCCGGGTGCTTTCGCCGCCGAAGGCGGAGATCCATGAGACAGCTCCCGTCGTGCATTTTTCAGACTTCCCCTCAGGACGGTTATTAGGCGGACGGTACTCTGATGATTGATATTTTCAATACCAGAAAGGGATGGGAAAAGCCAGCTGTAAGGAAATACTATGCTTAAATCGGAGTTATGGAACGTTCTCTGTTGCGAGGCGAGCACGTATGTCGGGAAAAAGATCGCGCTGCACGAGCAGTTCATCGCCCCGTATCTCGAGCAGCAAGGGATCCAGAGGATCGGGCAGGGCGAAGCGCGCTGCTCCGTCTGGTAATTGGGGCAAGGGGAGAAGGCGCAGTGGCGTCATGCCGGGGAACAACGCAAGGGACAGTCCGCCTCCTTTCTTGTCGGTAACGAGTTCAAGCACGCCGCCGTCGCTGGTTTCGTAGCTTCCGGCATACCGTGTGGCGCCTTTTCCGGTGGCGCTCCAGTCCGCTGGCGGGAATCCGGGCCAGCCGTAGGCCCTGGCCACGGCTTCGAGAATCTCGAGTATCAGCCCCCTGCCGTTTTCGGCATTGGTCATCACCACGAGCCCGGAGCGCCGCTCTGGCAGGAGAAGCAGCAGACTCTTGTAGCCATGGTTCGAGCCCTCGTGGAAGGCGATGCGCTCTTCGCCGAGTTTCAGGAACAGGCCGAGTCCCACGGCCAGATTGCCGGCGCGATACTCCGGCGCGAGCATGACCGCGCTCCAGTCCGAATCCAGGGGTGTCCGCCATAGGCCCGAGGCGGCCTCGCAGATGGCCAGGCCGAGCCGGGCCAGGTCCTCCGCCGTTGACCAGAGTCCAGCCGGCGCCAGTTCCGGATAGTAGCGCCAGCCTCCAGGAACAAGGGCGCCGTAAGCGTCATGGGCCAGCGCCACGTTTTGCAGGGGAGGAGCGAAGCCGCTGCGTACCATTTGGGCTGGAGAGAGGACGTATTGCCGGACGAGTTCGGCGAAGTTGCGGCCGGTCACGTCCTCCAGCAAGCGCTGCACGGCCAGGGTGCCCCCGCCGGAATATCGGAAACCCCCGCCCGGCGGCGTCGTCACCCGAACAGGGGGCGTTACCGCCGGGGGCACGCCCCGCAACACTTCGCTTACGGTTGGAATGCGCTCCTCCCGGGGGTAGCCGGGAAAGCCAGGCACGTTGACGCCCCCTGTGTGGGAGAGCAGCATCCTCAACGTCACGGGGCGCAGGGCCATGCCCGGATAGGGAGGGAACCGCCAGGAGAACAGCCAGTCGTTCACGGGCGCGTCCAGCGGCGGCATGTCTATGGACGCGAGATTCAGGGCACAGAGCGCGGCCACGACCTTGCTGATGGATGCGGCCTGGAACACGGTGTCCGCCCTAACCGGGGAACCTCCTGAGGTGGTGACTCCATACCCGGCGGCCCAGTCGAGCACGCCGCGGTCGAAGACCGCCACGGCAACGCCCGGAGTGCGGTAGTGGCGCATGCGCTGCCGAATATCTGACGTATCGCTTGAAGTGTTTCCCCAGGGCGCCAGGCCGCTCTCCACCATGGTGCGGCGCGACTCCACCGCTTGGCAGAGTTCCGGCATGCTGAATGCCCCAGGAAGGGCGGTAAGCAGAAGGAGGGGAAGAAGAATCGCCCGAAGGAAGCGTGGTTGAAACGGTTTCATCGTCTCATTCTATGTCAGCAGGTTTGTCAGGTCCACATCATTTGCGAAATGGGCGCGGGGTGGAGGACGAAAAGAAAGGACCTTGACGTGACCTTGCGCAGCAGCCAGTATCCGGGGCTACGGCCGGAACTATTCTTCAACCAACACATCAACAGGATAGCAGCGATGAATTCTGAACAGCTCGCCCCCCAGGCTTCGGAAGCCCTGCGCCGCATGCGCGACGCGCGCCCCCTGGTGCATAACATCACCAATTTCGTGGTCATGAATTTTACCGCCAATACACTGCTTGCCTCCGGTGCGGCGCCTGTCATGGCGCATGCTCCGGAAGAAATGGAAGAGATGGCCGCCATTGCAGGCGCTGTGGTGCTGAACATTGGCACCCTGAGCACACCCTGGGTGGAGTCCATGCTGGCTGCAGGGAAAGCTGCCGCAAAATTAGGCAAGCCCGTGGTGCTGGATCCGGTGGGAGCCGGGGCGAGCAAGCTGCGCACCGAGGCGGCATGGCGGATTTTGCGCGAGACGGGTGTCAGGGTCTTGCGCGGGAATGCTTCGGAAATTATGGCCCTGCATAATGCCGACTCAAAGACCAGAGGTGTTGACTCGAGCCATGAAGCAGCAGAGGCAGTGGACGCGGCCCGTGCTCTGGCCAAGGAACTGGACCTGGTTGTGGCTGTCACAGGCAAGCAGGATATGGTTACTGATGGCGACACCATCTATCATATTGATAACGGGCACGAGTTGATGTCTTGCATTACGGGGACGGGGTGCTCCTCTTCTGCGATAACCGGCGCTTTTCTCGCTGCCGAGCCGGATACGCTGCAAGCGGCTGTAGCAGCCCTTGCATTTCATGGACTGGCTGGTGAATACGCCGCGAAAAAGGCAGCAGGGCCGGGCAGTTTTTCCGTGGCGTTTTTGGACAGCCTGTACGAAACCACTCCGGAGTTGCTGGCGCAGGGCGCCCGCATCAGCAAAGCATAGCGAAACAGCGCAGGACTACTCTTTCGGGGAGGGGTGGTCCTGCGCTTTGTTTTGTTTTTGGGCGTCGGCAGACGGGAGCACGCAACGTTGGTGAGCGTTTTCCAGACGTTCGCGAGCGTCGGCAAGCGCGGCGACCAACTGCTCTATGTCCTTTTCCGTAAACAAACGCTGCATGATGACTACGCCTGTGTTGCTGCGCTGTTTGCGCTGCAGGCTTTCAATGGCCATGAGGTAACGCTCCACCCCCATGTTCATGATCCGCTCATGCACTTCTGTCGCCAGTCGAAGCGCCACCATCTGGGTACGTTTGTCCAGCAACACCCCCTGCCAATAAATAGGGGCGCTTTCCCCTTGCTCGTCCATATCACCTATGACGTAATCTCGCAGAATATCATCCATTTCCGCCGTCAGTTCTTCTATGTGAGTCATGTTGGTGCCAAAAAGAAACGGGAGCGCCCTGAATGCATCAAACTCCTCCACGGAACCGCGTATGGAAATAAGGAAGTAGTCTACCAAAGGACCTGGGATGATGCCGGGGACGAACTCTGATATCGAGGTGTCATAGGCTTCTGAACCTTGGGGGGGAACGCTGTAGCGGCTTTCAGGTGCTAGAAAACAGAATGCCTTGAGAAGACGGCCAAGAACATCGCGCCCCCCATCCTTGGCATTGAGAAAATCTTCCACAGTGGAGGCAACGAGCTCCATGCACTGTTTATTGTAGAAGCTGCGTTGCGTGGCATGCTCGGTAAGCGCGGCCTTGATGAGTTTCTTTGCCTTGTCTTCTGCAACACCGCCTGACACAAGCATTCTTATGATGATGTTGGCGAAGGAGTAAAGTTGCTTGCCACACTCACTGCCGGTTACGCCGCAAAGAAAATTGCGCACTTCCTTACTTCCGAACTGGATTTGTTCTGTGGCCATTTTACCCCCAAAGAGAAGATGTTAAGCTGATTCATACAAATGATAGCGTTTCATCAGGCATGGATCAAGGTAATTCGTGCAAAAGTGTTGCAGATTGGTAAAATATTCCGGCGCTCTATTTCAGGGAAGTATAAGGAAATGAAAAATGGAAATGCCGCGCATTCAATTGATGCATATATGTTGCATAGGAATAAGGCGGGAAGCACCATTGGGAGGAAGAAGGAAACCGGCTTTGAGAGTTGCTTATACTGTGTCTATTTTAGCGATTACTTTTGTGAGTACCTGGCAAAGATCATGTCGTGTCAGGGGCTTGGCGATGTATTCATCCATGCCGGCTTGCAAAAAAGTCTCCTTGTCGTCGGCCATGGCGTAGGAGGTCATGGCAACAATGGGAACAGGCTTGTTTTTTTCTCCGGCATCGCCTCTTCTGATCAACTTTGTGGCTTCCACCCCATCCATGACAGGCATCTGAATATCCATGAGCACGACATCGAAGCTGCTTTCCTGAAGTTTTAACAAAACAGCCTGGCCATCTTGAACAAGCGTGACTTCATACCCCTCGATTTCCAGAAGGCGTTTGGCGGAATAGCCGCTGATGGAATCGTCTTCGGCCAGTAGAATGTTCAGCTGTCTGCCCTGGATGCCGTTTTCCATTGCTTGAGCACACAGTTTTTCCGGGGCGGGCACGGGCCGCAAGGGCAGTGTGAAAACAACAGTGGTCCCGCTCCCGTATGTGCTTTCCAGGGAAATTGATCCCCCCATGAGCTCCACAAGCCGTTTGCAGATGGAGAGCCCCAGGCCGGCGCCCTGGTGCTTGCGCTGGTAACCTTCAACACCTTGGGTGAACGGCTCGAAAAGCGAAGCAGCCTGATCTTCTGGAATGCCATCCCCGGTATCGGTCACGGAAAACATGATCCATTGTTTTTCGGACAGGGGGGAAGAAATATTTTTGACTTCCATTAAGACCTGCCCTTGAGAGGTGAATTTAATGGCATTTCCTACGAGGTTGGAAAGCACTTGCTGCAGGCGGAGCGAATCGCCGTTGACGTAACGGGGTATATCCTCACCGTAGCTGAAATTGAGCTGAATGTTTTTTTGCCTGGACTCAGGCATGAACAGTTCTATGACCTGATTGATGACCTCGGGCAGTTCGAAGGGAGCCTTCTGCACATGCATCCTGCCGGACTCGATACGGGCAATATCCAGAATATCGGAAAGCAAACTGGTAAGGCGTTTGCCGGCTTGCAAGGCCATTTCCGCATAATCCATATGTTCTTTGCTAATAAGGTTTGTCTTGAGCAATTGGATCATGCCCAGAAGTCCATTGAGGGGGGTGCGGATCTCATGGCTCATGTTGGCCAGAAATTCGCTTTTTACACGGTTGGCGGCTTCGGCTTCATTTTTAGCCTGCAGCAGCATGGAGTGCGCCTTTTTGATGTCCCCCAGATACACGTCAATGCAGTACATTTCCTTTTCGCCCTTGGCGTTGGATTGCATGACGTGGGATGAATAAACGGGCACGGAGGAACCGTCCTTGTGCAGTAAATCAAGTTCGCCGGCAGGGATGCGAACATCATTTTCAATCCAATCGGCAATGCCTTGAACGACACCTTCGCGCATGAAGTCCGGGATGATCAGATCTTCGAGATGTTTTCCATAGGCTTCTTCTTTGGAGAAACCGTACAGGCGCTCGCTGGCTGTGTTCCAATAAATGACACGTCGCTGGGCGTCATATCCCTGCACGGCGACCATATCCATGTCTTCCATAAGTTTCTGGAAGCGCCCCTCGCTTTTGGTGGGAATGGTGAATTGTGGGGTAGCGTCGGAGTCCTGGGCGCTTTGCAGGCGTTTTTCAAGTGCAGCTATACGCCGGTGCGCTTTTTTCAGTTCCTCGATACATTCTGCTTTTGTTTTTTTGGTATAGTCAGTCATTTACCACCTCGGGGGGCGCTTTGTGTCGGTAAGCATATCCTGTTTTCGAGCGATATATCACCGCGATCAGGCGATATATCTGCCTTGCAAACACAGAAAAAACGCGGCATCCACTTGCTTTTTTTCATATTTATAGGGCGGTTCTTTGTGTAGACGAAAACCTGAAAATGTCCGCTATATATTCTGTACTACAGCAATTGTAACTGTAGAAGACCTTTTTTTATAACGACGGGTAGCAAAAGCGCCCCCCTCTTTACATTTTTATATTCCAGGATAAGCTGTCGGATAAAGGTTTGTTCAGGTTGACTTTAGGGGGGGTATCGTTGGTTAGCAGGCCAAACGTCTAAGGGAGACAGAGGATGGCCAGAAAAAGAAACATCGCCGGTATTGTCATCTTTGCCTTATTGGCAGGGGCGATGCTTACTGCGGCCATGCAGATTCCACAACTTGGCGGCGGGCTCATTTACGAGGGAGAATCCCCCTACCAGACCGTGTTCGTCACCGAATCCCTGGGCATACGTCGATTGCATGCAGGGTCGTTGCGTCACAATAGCAGCGCCATGGACGTGAACACACCTCTGCGGCATGTATTTGAATACACCGCCCTGATGATGCTGTCCCTGGGGTATGTGGATGCGCCTGAGAGTTTTCTTGTGGTGGGGCTCGGCGGCGGCACCATGACCCGTTATCTGCGGGAGTGCTACCCGGATGCGCGCATAGTGAGCGTGGAGTTCGATCCCGAGGTGGTGCACGTGGCCAAGGAGTATTTCGGGCTCGAACCGGATGACGGTATGGAAATTGTTGAGCAGGACGCCAGACGTTGGCTGCGCTCCACAAAGGAAACGTTCGATGTTATTTTTTTGGATGCCTACCACGGGGGGTATATTCCGTTTCATCTGACCACACGCGAATTTTTGCAAATGGTAAAAGATCACTTGAACCCTGGCGGTGTGGTCTGCTCCAATACGTGGACGTCCAGTGACCTGGCCGAGCGGGAGTCTGCGACCTATCAGGAAGTATTTGGCAACTTCCATAATTTTATCGGGAAAAAAAGCAGAAACAGGGTGATCGTCGCTGCGCCGCGGACGTTACCCGACAGGGAAACGGTGCTGCGGCGACTGGGTGCTTTGCAAAAACAGCTTTCCCCCCCGTATATGAACATGCAGGCGCTTTTCAAGCGGCATTGGTCCGAAGTGCCACCATGGCCGAAACAAACAAAGGCGCTTACTGATGACCATGCGCCCGTCAACCTGTTGCTGGAGCAAGACTGACATGAAATTGTTGTGGTCCCTGCTGGTCTATGGTGTGGCTTTTCTTTCCGGAGCGGTGCTGCTGGCGCTGGAGATTGTCGCCAGCCGTGTTCTGGCCCCCTACTTTGGCAATTCCGTATACGTCTGGGGCAGCCTTATCAGTGTGTTTCTGCTGGCGCTGAGCCTTGGGTACTGGCTTGGAGGGCTGCTGGCGGACAGACGGCCTTCATTGATGACCCTCGCCGGAGTGCTGGCCTTGGCTGGCGTGTTCATCTTGCCTTTGCCGCTGGTCTACATGCCGCTTAGCCGGTTCATTGTGGATTTGGAGCTGGAGTTTCGTACGTCTGTTTTGCTGGCCTGTGTGGTTTTTTTCCTGGCGCCTTCCGTGCTCATGGGCATGGTATCGCCCTTTGCCATCAAGCTCAGCGCCACAGGGCTCGAGGTGATAGGGCGCACATCTGGCCAGGTCTATGCCGTCTCAACCATGGGCAGTATCAGTGGGGCGCTTGCCGTATCATTCTTCTTGATACCCTGGCTTGGTACCCGCGGGATAGTATTTGTGCTGGGGTTGGTCCTTCTCGTCCTGGCGGGGGCCTGCCTGGTGAGTTCGAGGCTGCCTCTCGCGCGGGAGAGGGCCAAGGCGCAGTAACAGGTTTTTTAAAAATCCCTGAGCAATTCGTTCAGCTTCTCCACCTGCAAAGGCTTGGTAAGATAGGCATTGAAGCCGCTTTCCATGTAGTGGTCCAGCTCTTCCTTGAGAGCATACGCCGTCAGCGCGATGATGGGGATATCAGGGTCGACGCCCGGAGGCGGGGAGTTGCGAATAATGCGTGTGGCTTCATCACCGGTCATTTCCGGCATGAGAATGTCCATAAGAACCAGATCGACATTGTTTTCCGCCAGTTTTTCCAGGGCTTCCGAACCGTTACTGCTCATGATGACGCTGTGCCCCGCACGGGAGAGCAGCTCTTTGATGTAAATCTGGTTCACTGCGTTGTCTTCTGCAACCAGGATGCGCAAGGGGCGCCCGCTCTCCGCAACAGGCTGCAATTCCTGCGTCGCATCTCCGGATTGCGTACTAATCCCGAAAACAGCGGTGAAAGAAAACGTGCTCCCTTTTCCCTCTTGGCTGTCGACTGAAATTTGTCCACCCATCAGTTCCACAAGGCGACGCGAGATAGACAGCCCCAGACCCGTGCCGCCATATTTTACATGGGAAGAGGAGCGGACCTGCTCGAAACTCTCGAAGATTTTATGCAACATCTGTCGCGGGATGCCGATTCCGGTATCGCTCACCTTGAACTCCAGTGTGCAGTACGCCGAAATCCGTTCGCCGTTTTCCAGGGTCTCGGTATCATCCTCTGAAGATTCTTCTTTTTCCAGAAGATTGATGAATACGTTTACGTTGCCTTGGTCAGTGTATTTGACGGCGTTGCCTACGATATTGATAAGCACCTGGCGTAAATGCCCAGGATCACCAAGCAGGAAGCGGGGCAAAGAGTCGTCCAGGTCGTAGGCAAGGGTTACGCCTTTCTTGCTCGCGGCAAGCTTCAACGGGTCCATGCAGGAATCGAGAAGCTCGATCAGAGAGAACAGCTTTTTATCCGCTTCTATCCGACCTGCTTCGATTTTGGAAAGGTCCAGAACATCGTTGATGAGGTCCAGCAAATGCACCGACGACTCTTTGGCCAGGCTCAAGTATTCCTTTAAGCGTGGTTCCGTGGTTTTCATGTCCGCCAGTTGGATCATGCCCATGATGCCATTGAGGGGGGTGCGTATTTCGTGGCTCATGGCTGCAAGGAAAGCTGATTTTGCGGTGTTGGCCGTGTCGGCGGCTTCCTTGCTTTTGACCAGCTGGTCAAAGAGTTCCAGCTTGTCCATTGTTACGGACACAAGGTCTGCCAGTGACTGGAGGACCTGTATTTTACTGCTTTCAGGGACTTGCTTTACGGCCCAGTAAATACCGATTGCACCAACAGGGTTTTGGCACCATGACCAGGCTTTTTATAAACGTGTCGGCGTAGAATTCCTGCGGAATGCGCGGGTCGGTCGTTATGTCCTCAATGATGGCGCTTTGACCGTGGCTGATGACCCAGCCGCAAAGGCAGGTGTCCATGGGAAACTGCCGGCCCTTCCAGAGCGGTTGCCTGGAGTCCTCATCCACGTAATGGCAGAAATCGCCATTACGCATGACAAATGTTGCGCCATCCGCTTCAGTCAGTTCTCTTGCAGCGGTGCTGACGATAACGCTCACTGTTTCCAGGTCGCCCGCCAAGGAAAGCTTTCGCGCGGTATCGGCAAGAAGGCTGCGCTCCCTTATGCGCTCCTCCTGCTGCTGTTCGGCGCGCTTACGGTCGGTGATATCTCTGCTTGCGCAGGCGATATAGCCAACATTCCCGGCACTGGACAGCATGGGCGAGAAGATATTCTCGTACACGCCGTGCTCGCCAGTTACCGGGCTGACGTAGCGTGTTTCATTGGCAATGCTTTTTCCAGTAGTAAAAACATGCTCTACGCCCTCGAGCAGCTTTGCTTCCACCTCTGGAGGGTAATCCAGCTCCTTCATGGTTTTGCCGATGGCCTGGTCGGCCGAAAGGCCCCAGAGATCCAACAGCCTTTGGTTGGCAAAGGCAAAAAGCCCGTCACGGTTGAAAATGCAGATGTAATCCTGGACAGAGGAGAGCACGGCGTCCAGTTCCCGGCTGCGCAGGGACAATTCCTCCAGAGCGCGGCGCAGTTCCTCCTCGGTGCGTTTGCGGTCCGTGATGTCCTGTGTCGTGCCAAAGCCGCTGACCAGTTGGCCGTCCGCGTTGAATTCCAGGCTGCCAAGCTCCCGTATCCAGCGCTCTTCCTTTGAGGAAATAATCCGGTGTTCAATATCGTAGGGAGCGCCGTTCAAGGCGGCCTGCCAGGCGTTGTCGACCATTTCCTGATCCTCTGGGTGCACGCACTCCAGAAAGGAATCATAGGTCATGGTCGTGCCATGGGGGATGTTGAAGATGTGATAGATTTCATCCGACCATTCAAACGTGTTGTCCTGCACCGTAAGTCGCCAGTTGCCGATGCGTGCAACCTGCTGCGCGCGCTTCAGGTCTGCGCGGCTATCGCGCAGGGACTGGTTCAGTTTCCGCCGCCGCAATGTGTGCCAGGTGGCGTCCAGCAATACGGTCACCTGAAGGATGTCCATCTGGTCGTATGCGGCAGCCTTATTGGCAAACAGTCCAAGGAATACGACCTCCCCGCCTTCAATGATAGGCACAACCATGACACGGCTCAGCTGTATGTGACCTTTGGGGAATCCACGTCTTTCCGGAGCATTCGGGAAATCGTTGAAAATCAAGGGTTCCTTGCGGCGGATGGCTTCTGCCCAAACGCCCCCTTTGCTCACATGAAAAGAAAGGGATTTGTCACTCACGCCGCACTCGTTCATGATATTTTCAGTCATGCCCAGAGTGTCAACTACAGTTCCGTCTTTGGTCATTGTGCCTATAAAACCAAAAGCACTATCGGTCAGGCTGGAGATTTCTCCGAGGATGAAACTGGCTATCTCCTTGTCCGAATTTTCCTGCATCTGCGCCAGGGATGCCAGCGCTTGCAGTCGCTGGGTGGTGCGGAGCATCTCCATCTCGGCTTTTTTGCGCAGGGTCACATCCAGGGCGTACAGGTTGACGTAAGCGCCCTCACGAATTGAGGCCAGGGAAATGTGATACGTGCAGTCCGGCAGGTCAATTTCGAATTGTTGCAACTGCCCTGACTCCAGTGTCTCCGTAATCAACTCACGCATATCGGGGGGCAATTCCTGCCCGTCGGCCTGTTTCCAGAAGTGTTGCAGTTTGGAGCTGGCGGAGTTGGCGAACAAGAGTTGGCCATCCTTGTCAAAACGCATGACAGGATGGGGGTTTTCTTCAGGAAATTTTGCCAGATTCCGGGCTTGGCTTTCCGCTCTCACCTTGTCTGTCAGGTCGAGCCCTGTCGACATGAGCATCTTTTTGCCTGACATCTCGATGGCCTGGGTTGACCAAATCGTGTTTTTGATGTCGCCGGATTTCGTATTCACCAGGATCTCAATGTTGCTGGCCTTGCCTGATGCAGAGAGGGCGCCGATAAATAATTTCCGCTGTTCCGCTGTTATGAGACCGATTTCAATGGGGGTTTTGTCGATTATCTCTTCCCTTGAGTACCCCGACATTTCACAAAATGCGTCATTGACGTCGATATACCGACCCGTCTCGATATCGCTGATGACAGAGAAAGATGCGGTTGCGTAAAAGAAGTTTGAAAAGCGCTCTTCGCTTTGTTGCAGTGCAGCGGTTCTTTCGTTGACAAGCTGTTTAAGCTTCTCATGGGATTGACGCAGTTCCGCTTCAGTATGTTTGAGTTGGGTGATGTCGACAAACGTCACCACCACACCGTCCATTTCACTCCGCTCACTCTTGTAGGGTGTTACTTCGACCTGAAAGGTTTGTTCGTCGTTTGTTTGCATCACCCGCTCTATGTGCTTTGTCCCGGAAAGCACGGCGTTACAGTCTTCGAGCAGCGTAGCATCGCCAATGAGGGAAGAGCCGAGATCAGCAAGGGGGCGGCCTTGGTCTCCTTCCCTAAGGTGATAGATTTTGGAAGCTTTAGGGGTAAAACGACGAATGCGGCGTTCGGTGTCCAGGAAGATGGTGGCGATGTCCGTGCTGGAAAAAAGATTCTCCATGTCGGAATTGAGATTGGCCAGTTCGGAGATCTTGAACTGCAGCTCGGTATTGATCGTCGTGAGCTCTTCGTTCATGGCCTGCAATTCTTCTTGAGATGCTTCGAGTTCTTCGTTGGAAGACTGAAGTTCCTCGTTCATGGAGACAAGCTCTTCGTTTGCCGCACGGAGTTCCTGCCCCGTGTAGTCCCTGCTGCTGAGGGTCTCCTGCAACTCCTCGCCCGTTAATCGTAGCTGTTCGAGCAATCTTTCATTGAGGTCTGTAAGCTCCATATCCTGCTCTTGGATCTGGGACGCACTCTGTGCGTTGGATATGGATTCGAAAATTATGAGCACCGATTGAGGATTCGCGTCATCCTGGCTGACACGTATATCCACATGCGCTCCATTTGGGGTGGCGATGTTACGCAGTTTAAAATCCACCCCAGAACGTGCTTCCGCTATGGCTATACGCAGATGGGCGCGCAAATACGGTCTGGCGCAGGAATGGATATTGGAAAAACAAGTGCCGCTGGAAAATGCCAGGTAGGGATCAGGATCGCCAAAGATAGAAATGACCTGATCGTCAGGATTTATGAGTACGCCAGTGAAAAGCGATGCGAGGCGGTGCTCAATGCTGTCTGCGGATTTGGGCGTAGAAGTTGTGGCGGCATCATGCGATTTGTCCATAACGAATTTCTTGGGCGACCGCAGCATTGTCTGGCTGCGGTCCAGTTCGTTCTTGTTGCGTTTGAACAGCTTCCATTTCTTGTCCAAAACCGTAAAGTAATCTTTGAACCCCGATATATTCTCCGAGGGGCCGAGAAAAAGCACACCATCTTCTTGGAGCCCCTCAACGAAATAAGGGAAAATCTTTTCCTGCACACCCGTTTCAAAATAGATGAGAAGATTGCGGCAGCAGATCATGTCCAACTTGTGAAAGGGCGGATCGTGCAGCAGATTATGGATTGCAAACACGACGCTTTCACGGAGTTCTGCGGTGACGGCCCAGCCGTTTGATGTCTTTTGGAAATAGCGATTGCGAAGGTGGCTCGGTACTTTGGCTACTGAGTTTTCGGGGTATACGCCGCGGCGGGCGAACTCTATGGCTTCGAAATCCGCGTCTGTGGCGAAAATCTGTATGCGCCAACGTCCACCTGTTTGGCGCTGATGCTCATGAAAAAGCATCGAGATGGAATAGGCCTCTTCTCCCGTGGCGCATCCAGCAGACCAGATTCTGATTTGCTCCTCGTTGGTCTTGCCCTTGTGCAATTGGGGAATAACGTTTTGGGCCAGCAGGTCGTAGGCATCCGTGTCCCGGAAAAAGCTGGTGACGCTTATAAGCAGGTCATTGGCCAGGACTTCTGCTTCCTGGTTGTTTTCCTGAATATATGCTGCATATTGTTCTGGTTCGCATATTTCCAGGTTTGTCATGCGTCGCTGGATGCGGCGCCTTAACGTACTGGCCTTGTATTCCCGGAAATCCCTTGCGGATGCTTTGAGTACGGCTTCCAGAATGACTTCCATACTGTTTTCATCGACTTGCAAGGCCTGGCGAAGCTGGGTCTTGCGCTCGTTACGCTGATTATCCTTATCCAGGTGTTTCATGAATGTTTGGGCCATAAGCTCGGTAGGCAATATGGCGTCCGGTTCCACTACCTTACTGGCGGCGTCCGGCATGCCAGTAAATTCGGAATCTTTTTGAATGAGACAAAATCCGCCCTGCTGCTTTATGGCGGCCACACCTGCAGCGCCATCCGTTCCTGTGCCGGAAAGAATGGCGCCCATGGCCAGGGGGCCACACTCGTCCGCCAGACTTTTGAAAAATATATCTACAGGATGGTGTTTTGATGCGGCATCTTTCGGTGAATGCAATTTGAAATGGCCGGAATGCAGCACAAGGTTCATGCCGGCAGGCATGACGTAAACCATATTGCTGGATACAGCCATATTGTTCTCAATAGATACCACCTGCATTGTGCAATGTGCGGAAAGCAGGCTGGCGAGATAACTTTTCTGGCCTTTGCTCAAATGCGTGACAATGGCGATGGCCAAATCGGGAGCAGCGGGAAACTGCTCTAGAAAATTCTGTAGCGCCTGAAGACCGCCGGCTGAAGCGCCTACGCCTATGATATGGCAATGTGCCATGGTGGTAGACTCCGAGGTGTTATCCATCAAAAAAAGTATGTTGGATGCGCCTGTTGCAGTGCTATTAAATACCCTGCCGCCTAAAGGGCAGTTCTGCAACTATAATCTGGTAGTTGCGCCCAAAGTTTCCGTGCTGCATTGTCAGGGGAAACCCCCAAAAAAAGTCGGTTTTTCTAACGGTAACACAGTAGGAAAAAGCTGAAAAGACAGGGTATATTTAAGAACATGAACCAATTAGAATGGGTATGCCGCTCAATTAAAGGGGTAAATAGCTAAAAAATTTGAACAATTTATTTCCAGAGCATTATTGCAATTGTGGGGGTAAATGATAATTCTATTGTGATGAACATCTATAAGGCACTACTTTGAGACAAAAAAAGTTATGAAAAAAAATTTAAAAATAATGAAAAAATAACGCGTTGAATAGAATATATCCATTGTGCAAGAGTAAGCATATATAAATTAGTAGTCTGAATATTTTTCATAAAAGATATAAAACTGAAATATATACATGTAAAATGAGCATAAAGATTCTGTAATGAGTTTAAAAATAGTTATGAGTTGAATTTTGCATATAATATCACAAAATATAAATCCAAGCGTTTCAGTTTCAAATACGCGCTGCATTGAAAAAATATAAGCAAGCGCAGCATGTTCAAAGCAGGGTGGTATCACCTGTTTCCTTGACTTTGAACGCGTATGTCGCTTTGGTGGTGCGGCTCTTCGATGCTTTGGGGGGCGTTTGAAGGTCTGGAACAATACGTTGTAATCAAGACGAAAAGGATCGGAGCATGAAGACTGGACGCAATGACCCCTGTCCATGCGGCAGTGGCAAAAAATACAAAAAATGCTGCCTGGCCAAGGCCGAGGCGGAAGATTTTCCATACCGTCGCATCAGCCAGGTATATGACAATCTGGTCGAACGCATACTTGCTTTTGTGAACAAGGAAATCGACCTGGACCTGATGGACGAGGCGCTGGACGCCTTCATGCTCAGGAAGGGGCAAAGCGGCCCCCTTGTGCCATTTGACGGCTTTTCACAGCTTTTTGTACCGTGGGCGCTTTTCAGCTGGCGCATCCCGGGGAAAACAGCCGCCAAATTGCAGCCTCAAGCCGACCAGCAGAAGCTTTCAAAAACAATTGCGGCATTGTACTTTTCCGTGAAGGGCAAAAAGCTGGACAGCTTCGATCAAAAGGTGCTGCACTCCTGTGTCGACGCGCCTTTCAGCTTTTGCGAGATAACCGAAACCACCCCTGGAAAGGGATTCATCTGCAAAGATCTTTTCACAGGGCAGGTGCGGGAGGTTTTCGAGCGGAGCGCCTCGGAAGCTCTGGCAAAGGGTGACATTTTCTTTTGCTCCATCGCCCCCGTGGATGAATTCGAGATTTTATTGGGCACAAGCCCCGTCAAGTTCGGAGCTGCAGCCAAGGTACGGGTGCTGGCGCTTATAGAAAGCTTTGGCGCCGAGGCCGGCGGCATGAAAGCGGATACGTTGCTGGAGCACGATGCCGCCATCAGAGCCTTGTTCCTGGAGCTGCATACTGAAGCCACGGGGGCAGGTACACCTTGCTCAAGTGCTGCGCAGGGCAAAAACGGGCTCCAGTTCAACGAGAAGGCCATGCAGGACCCTGAAGTCCGCAACAAGATTATCGCAGTGTATCGTGAGCAGTGGCGGCAATGGGTGGACACACCCCTTTCTGCACTAAAGGGCAAGACACCCCGCCAGGCCGTGCAGAGCGCCTCTGGCAGGGAAACGGTCGAAGCCTTGCTAAAGCAGGCCGCATCCACGCAGTCAGCGCAGTTGGAATTGCAATTGGAAGGCATTGCCCAGGCCAGGGAGGATCTGGGGCTGGAGTGACGCATCTCCAGGAAAAAGAACGCTATCAAAAAGGGCGGCGCTTTTATGTAAGGCGCCGCCTTTTTTATTGTCTTCAGCTGGAAGGAGCGTTCTTTTCAGAATTTTGCAGGAAGAACACGGCCACCAGGGGCACGATGCTGCCAATGGCGCCCATGACGCCGATGGCCATGGGTTTGGAGGGCCAGTCAAAAGAAATGGTCTCCATGGCCAGCCCGCCACAAAGAAAGATAAAGAACGTCAAAAGAGAAGCAGCGGTCCCGGTGTCCTTGTGCACCTGCTCCAGAGTCACGTGATTACTGATGGGGCGGCTCATGCCCAGAAAAAAGCTGTACAGGAACATGGCGCCGGCAAAGCCTATGGGTGTTGAGCCACCCATGGCCAGCAGCAGCGTGCTGCCTGCAAGCATGCCCGTCAGGGATACGAGCAGGATTCTGAACGAAGCAATGGAAACGCAAAGCCGGGAGCAGGCAAAAGACCCTGCCATGAGCGCAAGGGCATTGATCGCGAAAAAGAGGGCGAAGCTTCCTTCCTCCAGGCCGAAACCGCGGATGTAAATGTCTGACGAGCCGCCAATAAAGGCGAAAAAAGCAAAGTTCCCAAGGGAAAAAGAAACCGCATACGCCATATATGGAATATTGCGCCCCAGGTTCAGGTAACGTTGCAACGCAGCGCCGAGCCCGCCGGTGTGGTTGCCGGTATCGGGTTCCTGCAGACGTAATGAGCCGTACAACGCAGGCAGGGCAAGGAAGGACTGGAACACGAATATGCCGCGCCAGGAGACGTAATGCATCATCAGTGCGCCAATGCTGGGCGCAACCATGGGGCACAGAGGGATGAGCACACCTATGTAGGCAAGCAACTTTTTGCGGGCATCCCCTTCATAGAGGTCCTTTGCCAGCGCAAGGGACATGGCGGAGGCGGCAGCGGCGCCAAAAGCCTGCAATATGCGCGCGAGCACCAGCATGGTGATGGAGGTGGAGCCGGCGCACAGCAGACAGGCTACGATGTAGATGGCAACCCCGGCCAAGAGCACGGGCCGTCTGCCGAAACGGTCCGCCGTGGGGCCGTGTACCAGCAAAAACGCGCTGAAGCTCACAAAAAAAGCGGCCAGAGAAAGGTTGGCCTGCGTCAGGGGAATTTCCCAAATCTCGCAAAGCAGGGGAATGGCCGGAAGATACATGTCTGTCGACAAAGCCGGAAAAGCGGCTAACAAAAGTATAAGAGCGAAATTGTTCATAGTAATGTGTAAATAGGGGTGGTGAAACCTGTGACGTATTAGATTTTCCTACCCGCGGTGTTGCAGAGTGGGGAAGAGGTCGCGAATCCTGCAGCAGTTTGCGAATAATGTAAAGTGATCGCTTTTTGAGTTTTCCTGGTCAGACGCTCTCCAGAGGAGTAGAAGACTGCGTGTTAGATGTTTGGAAACCATTACAAATTTTATTGCGGGACTAAACCCGGACTCTGTTTCTACAGGTGAGGTTGGTATGGATTGCAAAAGCACGACGTCTATTGTTTTTTCGCCTACGGGCACCACACGCACCATTGTTCAGGCCATTGCCGGCGGCCTGGGATTGGAGAATTCTCTTGTGGATATGACCATGCACTCTGCTACAGCGCCGTTGCAAGTGCCTGCCACGGAACTCGCCATTATTGGTGCTCCTGTTTATGCGGGACGTGTTGCGCCTGTGGCTCGTGAGCGTATCAAAAACGTTACAGGAAAGGGCGGCCCTGCTGTTCTTGTCGTCGTCTATGGCAACAGGGCCTACGAAGACGCCTTGCTTGAACTCGCCGATCTGGCCCAGGAAGCCGGTTTCAAGCCTCTGGCTGCAGGGGCGTTTATTGGCGAACACTCCTTTTCCAGTGCTGTTTCGCCAATTGGCGTCGGACGTCCGGACGCTGCGGATATAGACACCGCGACCGCCTTTGGCGTTGCCATCCGGTCCAAGCTGGAAGAGGTCCCGCAACCTGCAGACATTGCGCCCCTGGAAATCCAGGGCAACTACCCCTATCGTGAGGGGGTTTCCCGCAGTGGAATCAGCCCGGAAACACGGGAGGAGGATTGCGTGCGTTGCGGAGTGTGCGTGGAAGTCTGCCCCGTGGACGCCATTACAATGGATGACCTGCCCGTCACAGATGGCATGGAGTGCATCCGCTGTTGCGCCTGCATCAAGAATTGCCAGACGGGCGCGCGCGTCATGATACAGCCGAAGCTGCTCGAACTGGCGGCCAGCCTGAGCGAACGGTGCGCAACGAGAAAGGAGCCTGAAGTCCTGCTGTGATGCTCCCGGAAGGCGTCTGGCGGGTGTGTTTTGCATGCCGTTTCAGGGTGCTCCTATTTTGCTTTCTTCATGGTCAGGGCCAAGAGTCTTGCGCGTGTCGGCAGGAGAAAGACCATGGGCACGAGCAGGAAAAAAAGCATGCCGAAGAACAGGGATATGTCGTTGTAGGCCAGCATGGTCGCCTGCTGCGAGAGCGTTCTTTCCAGGGTTGCCAGGGCGAGCTTCGCAGACGTGATGGCATCCATCCCCATGTTTTGGAATGTCCCCTGGAGCGCGGACTGGTAGTTGTGGGAAATCATGTTGAGATCGCTGATATGCTCAGAAAGCCGGGCATGGTGAATCTGCTCGCCCCTGTTGAGAAGCACGGCGACCAGGGCGTAGCCGATGTTTCCCCCCACGCGGCGCGCCAAGGTGTATAAACCCGAGGCATCCGTCATGTCGCTGCGGGGAACGCTGCAAAGCGAAACCGTGCTCAAGGGAATGAACATAAAGGGCATCCCCATCCCCATGATCATGAGCGGCGGCACAAGGTCCTGAAAACTCGCCTGCATATTGAGCTGTGCAAGGTCATAGTAGGACCAGATGATGACGAAAATGCCAGTGAACACCATGGCCCGTGCTCCGGTGCGCTGGTAGAGCCAGCCGACCAGGGGCATGAACAGTATCAGCGTCATGGCTCTGGGCGCCAGGGCAAGGCCTGCCTGAAACGCGGGGTAGCCCAGTAGTTGTTGCGTGAACTGCGGCAGAATGAAGGTTGTGCCGAACAGAGATATACCGAATATCAACCCCATGACAGAACCAAGAGTCAAATTGCGGTCTTTCAACACGCGTAAGTTGACGACTGGGGATTTGCAACGCAATTCCCAATAGATAAGTGCGAAAAGAGACAGTGATGTCGCAATCGTCATTGCGATTATGAATTTGGATTCGAACCAGTTGTCGTCTTGCCCGCGTTCGAGAATAATCTGCATGCCCGTCAGCATGACGGAAAGCAGGATGATCCCTGTCCAGTCCACGGACTGCACGCCGCGGCGCAGATAGGGTGGGTCGTGCACGAATTTCACAATCAGAAGCATGCCCAGAATGCAGATGGGCACGTTGATGTAGAAGATCCACGGCCATGACCAGGAATCCGTAAGCCAGCCACCAAGGATGGGGCCCAGTGCGGGAGCCAGTACCACGCCCATGCCATAGAGCGCCATGGCGATTCCTTGCTGCTTTGGGGGGAAGGTCTCGCGCAGGATGGCCAGGGATACAGGGATGAGAGCGCCCCCGCCAATACCTTGGATGACCCGGTAAATGATCATCTGGGTAAAGGTGTTCGCCGTGCCGCAGAGGATTGAGCCTGCAGTGAAGATGGCGAAGGACGCCAGAAGAAGGTTCTTGCGTCCAATCAGGGCACTCCACCATCCGGACATGGTGACCATGATTATTTCTGCGATGCTGTAGCTGGTGGCAACCCAGGTGATGGACGAAAGGTCTGTACCGAAGCTGCCCATCATGTGCGGGATGGATACGTTGACCACGCTGGTGTCCATGACGGCCATGAACGCCCCGAACATGACCGTGAAAGCGATGAGCCACCGCTCTCCGGACGACATCTCCTCCGGTTCTTTAAACATGATGGCGCCTTATTGTCTGGATGACGCCACTGCGGTGGCGCTTTCCTGAACTGCCAGGCCGGTATCTTTGCCTGGCGCGGAAATGTCCACCATGGGGACGACAGACATGCCAGGGGCAAGCACGAATCCCCCCTCAGGCGTGGGGTCGTCCAGCACGATCTTTACAGGCACGCGCTGTACAACCTTAATATAGTTGCCGGTGGCGTTTTCGGGTGGCAGCAGGCTGAAGCGGGAGCCGGTGCCGCGTTGGATGCTGTCCACGTGGCCGTGAAAGGTGGTATCCGGGTAGGAATCCACTTCGATGTCCACGGGTTGGCCGGCCCGCATATTTGCAATTTGTGTTTCCTTGAAATTGGCCACAACCCAGACTTCAGGGCTGACAACGGAAAGCAGGTTTTCGCCAACAAGGACATACGTCCTTGGTTCTACGACTTTTTTGGTGACATGCCCCGCACAAGGGGCGGTAATTTTTGTATACGAGAGATTCAACTCCGCCTGCTTTACATTCGCTTCCGCTTCGGAGAGTTCAGCTGCGCGGATAGCCGCCTGGGCCTGGATGCCTCTGTATTCATCCTCGGCTGTCGCCAATGCGGCCTTTGCCTGCAGAATCCTTACGGAATGCGTATCCACCTCGCGCAGGGCGGAATCGTATTTGGCACGGGTCATGGCTTCATTGGTTTTGGCGTGGTCGAATTCCTGGCGGCTGATGGCTTTTGCAGCGATCATCTTTTGCAGACGCTCAAGGTCGCTCATGTCGCGTTGGTGTTCCGCATCCACTTCCGCCACCTCGGCGCGGACTTGTTCCAGGGTGGCCTGTTGCATCTGCAATTCCGCCCTGCGTTGGGCCAGGACGTTGGCTGCTGCGGAGGTGTTGGCCGCGGCTTCCTTGACGGCTGCCTTAGCGGACTCAAGGCGCGCCTTGGCGGCTTCAAGGGCCACCTGAAAATCACTTGGGTCGATTTCCGCCAGCAGCTGATCCTTCTCTACCCACTGGTTGTCTTCCACCAGCACGCGAGCCACATGCCCTGCAACGCGGGGGCTAATACTTAAAACATGTGATTCCACAAAAGCGTCGTCCGTTGATTCGTGGGACAGGGCTTCCAAATAGTAGGGCATCCCGATGAACGCTGAAGCTGCCAGCACTACGGCTATGACGCCCATGCTTACCAGTCGTTTGGTGCGGGATTTGGGGCGCCGTTCAGTTTTCATACTGTTTTGGGATGTTTCTTCTGGGGCGGTGTGCGTCTCAGTCGTGTTGCTACTCATGTCGTTATCTCTGTGTGGCTCTATAGTTTGGTGGCTGCAAGGGTGGGGGCTATGAACGTGGCCGCAGACCGTTAAGGATGAACGAACAGGCGTGTTGCACTATTTCCTCGGTCGTGGTGCCTTCATCACGAGACAAGGATACTGAACGGAGGAGTCCTGGGATGTAGAGGGAGGTAAACTTGGGGTTTTTGTCTTCAAAAATACCTTGTTCAATGCCGCTTACGATGACCTGCTCGATGAGGTTGCATAACTCCATCTTCTTTGCTTGCCATTCCCCGGATTTAGGAAAATGCACCAATGATCCCCGCATCAGTTCGACGCTGCAAGACCTGTTGAAAAGATGGTAGGTGATTTCTTCTACAATGCGCTGCATCTGTATGTTGGCGGGTGCTTCCGCCTCGAGGTGCAAACGCATTCTATCCACCAGTTCTGCAAATTCCCTGAACAGAACTGAAAGATAAAGTTCGTCCTTGTTCTTGAAGTAAAGATACAAGGTTCCCTTGCCGACACGAGCGGCGCTCGCAACGTCGCTGAGCAGAACTTTGTGGAAAGGCAGGCTGCCGAACAGTGTTGCCGCCGCATCGAGAATGCGGCTTTTTTTATCGTCGTCGTTGTCTGGCATTTCGGTTTCTTTCTTGGCGTAAGCGCCGTGTTTCGCAAAGAGCCATTTCTTCGGTTTTCTTAATGCCGGGCAGTACTGACCGGTCAGTACTGAACTAATGGCGTCGATCTGATTTGTCAAATCATATCTCAAAATATTCTTAAAAATAATATATACTAGCAAGTTACATGTTTGTTTAGTTGCGTTCCCTTGTGGGCGCACGGTCAACAGGCGTGGACGCCCCTCCATAATTAGTAAGGAGTGGTCAATGCCGCTTTCCAAGCCTTACGGACGCGGGCTTCCTTTAGGTGTACGTAACCAACTGAAATATATCATGTTGTAACCTGCTTAAGAAGTCTCAAGCCAGCTTCACATTCCTCCACATAACATAAGCCTTCCCATGATTTCTTTTGCAAATGTTAATGGATGTTTGGTGGTCCATTCCACGTATATTAATTCAAAAGGAGGGATTAAATGCGAGTGCATGTAGAATCATACATTCATGATACGGGAATAAAAATATGGGGGGGAAATATGTTTGATGGACTTTCAAAGAGTTCATTTCTTTGTCCAGGGCATAATACAATAGCAGCATATATAGACAAAAATCTGCCAGCAAAGGCAAGAAAAGCAGTAGAAGACCACATGGCGTCCTGTAAAGAGTGCAGAATAGAAGTTTTGGAGATCAGGAAAATGTTAAGCGCCATCAATGATCCTGAAATGGAGGAAGATCATGAATATTGCGTCCGTTAGCAGCGCTACCACGACCACCACAGACAGTACTTCGTCGAGTGATCTGAGCAGCACTGATTTTATGACGCTGCTTCTGGCGCAGCTCGAAAATCAGGATCCGCTGAATCCCATGGAAGATACCGAGATGTTGGCTGAACTCGCCCAGTTCTCAAACCTGGAGCAGCTCGTGGAGCTGAATGAAACCATGGAAACCGTGGCGGACACCGTCAGCACCATGTTTGTCACCAGCGCGGTCAGCTTCATAGGGCTGGAAGTCACAGCCGAAGGCAACACCATCACCAAGGGTGAAGACGGCACCACAGACCTCACCTACACCCTGGAAGATACCGCCACCACGGCAACTGCCTACATCTACAATGAGGATGGAGACCTGGTCACTTCCGTGGAACTCGAGGAACTTTCGGAAGGTGAGCATACCTTTGATTGGGATGGCCTTGATGATGACGGTGAAGAGCTGGAAGACGGCATCTATAGCGTCAGCATCCTGGCCTACGACGCCGAAAGCGACAGCGTTTCCGTCTCCATGGAGTGCCAGGGAACGGTTGTCGGCATGACATCCCTCAATGGCAGTGCAGTCTATGAGCTCGATAACGGCAGCTATGTGGACGTGATGTCCATCAGCAGCGTCACAAGCCCCAGCTAAGCCGGCACAAGGAGCCTGTTATGAGTACCCTTACAAGCGCCATGTACGCCGGTATCTCCGGCCTCTCGGTCCACAGCAAGGCCATATCAGTTGTTGGCAACAACCTGGCGAACGCGAACACCATCGGCTACAAATCCACCACAATCCAGTTTCAGGACATTTTCTACTCCTCGGTGAACACGGCCAACGGAGTCAGCCAGATAGGC
The DNA here is from genome assembly GCF_055388615.1 of Desulfovibrio biadhensis. Classification (NCBI taxonomy): domain Bacteria; kingdom Pseudomonadati; phylum Thermodesulfobacteriota; class Desulfovibrionia; order Desulfovibrionales; family Desulfovibrionaceae; genus Desulfovibrio; species Desulfovibrio biadhensis. The sequence goes on along the minus strand of NZ_AP042477.1, from coordinate 1,287,666 downwards.
AACGGCGCCAGTGTCTCCACACTTTGGAACGACTGGTCCCAGGGGTCCTACGAGGACTCCACCTCTTCTACCGACGTTGCCATCTCAGGCAATGGCTTTTTCATGGTGAATGACCCTGTTACGGGCTCCACCTATTACTCCCGGGCCGGTAACTTCACCTTTGATGAAGACGGCTACCTTGTGAATGCCCAAGGCTACAGGGTTCAGGGGTGGGCGTACGATACGGAGCGCACCTCCAGCGGCGTCAATACCAAAGGTGCGTTGGGCGATATCGTCATAGAAGACCTGCAGTCGGAACCCAAAGCGACCTCACTGGTTTCGATGCTGGTTTCTCTGGACAAGGAAAGCGAAGAAGCCTCCACCAATGCCACAGACCCCTTCTTTGCCCTGCAACAGGAATGGGATGGCACTGCCGACCCGCCTCTGGGCGAAAACAGCTACACCTATCAAAGCACCATCACGGTCTACGACGAAGCAGGCTCCGCGCACGAACTGACCGTGTACTTCGACCCTGTTCAGGACGACTCGGTTACAAGCCAGGCCGGGGGCTCGCAGGTGTGGGAATATATCGTTACCTGCGATGCGGACGAGGACGGCCGCACAATAGACGGGCAACAGCTTGCCGGAACCTCCAGCGCCGGCCTGCTGATGACTGGCACCATAACTTTCAACTCCTCCGGACAGATGCAGGGGATGACCGCTTTCACCCTGGACGGCACGGCTACCGGAGATTTGCACGACCTGAGCAATTGGACGCCGGCAGATATAAATGATGACGGCTATCCGGTGTTCACCGCGAACTTCTCAGGCTCCAGCGACGCAAGCTATACGGGCGCGGCAGAAGCGGTGAGCATTGGTCTGGACTTTGGCGTGCACGACAGGACCCCTACGTCCACTTCCTGGGACGGCGCCGTGTCGGATGCTTCCGCCATCGGCACCAACCTTTCGTCCCTGTTCAACTTTGAAGATCCGGTGTTCGATGCCAACTGCACCACCGCCTACGACAACTCCTCCTCCACCCTGTCGCAGACCCAGGATGGCTATGCCCCGGGATTTCTGGAATCCGTGGAAATCGACGCAAACGGTGTCATCGTGGGTAACTTCACCAACGGTGAAAACATCGAGCTGTACGTCCTCGGACTTGCTGATTTCGATAACTACCAGGGTCTTATCAGTGAAGGGGGCAACCTTTTCTCGGCCAGCCGCGAATCGGGAATCGCCATAACAGGCATAGCAAACACCAACGCCTTCGGTTCTGTGGCCTCCTGCACCCTGGAGCAATCCAATGTGGATTACTCCTCTGAGATGGTGGATCTGATCACCTACCAGCGCGGGTACCAGGCCAACTCAAAGGTCATTACCACTGTGGATTCACTGCTCCAGGAAGCATTGAATCTGAAGCGCTAGGAGCTGAGCCATGATTAATGCACTGCTCAGCATGGGGAAACAGTCCCTGATGAATTCCCAGGTGGGGATAACCGTCACAGGGGACAACATCGCAAACATTGACACCGACGGGTACGCCCGGCGCACTGTCACCTACTCCACAAACTCGTCCATAACAGTGGGTGATCTCACGGTAGGCACGGGCGCTTCCGTGGAAACCATCCGTCGCAATTACGATTCGCTGCTCGAGGCGCAGTTTCTCTCCTACAACAGCGACTCAGCCTACTGGGGGGCTCAGGCCGAAACGCTCTACAATGTGGAGACCCTGTTTACGGAAAGCGATTCCTACAGCGTATCCACGGCGTTGGATACGTTTCTGGATAGCCTTACCGCCCTGGAAGAGGCCGCGGATGATGCTGCAACGCGTCAGGAACTGATCAGTTATACAGAGACTCTGATCGACAGCTTGAGCATTATCGACGCAGGCTTACAGGACGCTGTGGAAACCGTGGAGACTGATCTGGAAGCCGGCGTGGAGAGCGCCAACGCGCTTATGGAGGAGATAGCAAGCCTGAACAAAAGCATCGTGGCCAGCCCTGATGATCTGGACTTGCAGGACCAGCGTGATGCAGCCGTGCGGGAACTTTCAAACCTTTTGGACGTCAAGGTCGTGGAGGACGGTGACAGCTATACCGTGCTCACCACCAGCGGCCAGACACTGGTAAACGGCGCCAAGGCCTACAGCCTTTCCTGGGAAGGGCCGCAGGTGGAAAAGGACCTGACTTCCAGCTCCACATTTGATGGGGAATTGTACTTCGACGGTACAAGCGCGGAAGAACTGCTCGTGGAGTTTACTTCTGGGGGCGCCGCCGATGGCACGGCCGCAGCCGCCACCTTCAAGGTTTCTCTCGATGGCGGTGAAACCTGGGTCACCGATGAAAACGGTGACGTAATGGAATTCACGGCTGGCAGTTATGACGACAGGGTAGAGGTCAATGGCGTGGAAATATGGTTCGGCGCCAGCGACGATTCCTACGCCACGGCCACAGGCAGCCTGGCTGCGGATGACACCTTCGACATCATGGCCAAATCCGGCATTTATTGGAATGCAACAACAGGGGGCAAGGTCAACATCACCCCTTTGAGTGGAGCCAATGAAGACGACACCCGCCTTTCTGGAGGTGAACTGGCAGGGTTGCTGACAACTCGTGACGAAGATTTGCTCGCGTATCAGACGGAACTCAATGCAATCGCCAACGAGTTGATCTGGCAGGTGAACTACCAGCACAGTCAGGGCGCCGGCCTTGAACATTACAGCTCCACCAATGCATCCAATGCCGTGGATGACACAACGGTTCCCCTGGCCGAAAGTTCTCTGGCGTATGCCGACAGGCTTGAATCAGGGGCCCTTTCCTTTGCTTTTTACGATGAAGATTCCGGGGACAGTCTCGGGGTCTCTTCGCTTGATTTTTCCTCCATCACACCCGGCACCGCAAATTTCGACCCTTCTGTGCACTCCTTACAGGATGTGGCCGACGCCATAAACGCAAGCTATTCAGGCCAGCTCAGCGCCACCATAGTTGACGGACAATTGCAGCTCGACGCCGCAGACGGTGTGGAGTTCGAATTTGCCGGGGACAGCAGCGGCGTGCTGGCGGCCTTGGGCCTGAACACCTTTTTTTCCGGCAGCAGCATCTCGGACATGGCCGTAGAGGAACGTGTGGCCAACAATACGGACAGAATCAATTCCGGTGTGGTCAACGCTTCCGGGGTTGTGGCTTCCGGAGACAACACCAACGCCCAGGCAATGGCCGCGCTGGGTGACAAGGACGTGTCACTTGATGCCTTGGCCAGCAGCGCATCCCAGACCCTTTCTGAACATCTTCACGCCCTGGTCGCCGATGTCGGCGCAGATACCGACACCGCTGCACGAAATTATACGCAAACCACAGCTTTGGCCGAAGAGTTGGATGAACGGCAGCAGGAAGTAGCCGGAGTCAGCCTGGATGAGGAGCTTACCAATCTCACGCGCTATCAGCAGGCGTATCAGGCGGCAAGTCAGCTCATTCAGACTGCCAATGAAATGTTTGAAATCGTGATGTCACTGAAATCGTGAGGTGGATTTATGCGCGTTTCCTTCAACATGATCTACTCACAGTCCGTTTCGAATATGAATTCGCGGTTATCCGAATTGATGCGGATAAACGAGCAGACCGCGAGTCTGAAAAGTATCAACCGCCCCTCGGATGATCCGGAAGGGACGGCCAGAGTCCTGGATCTGAGCAGCAGCATGAGTCGCATGGAACAGTATCTGGAAAATGTGGATACGGCCGTGGCCTGGCTTTCTTTGGCGGATGAGGAACTGAGTCAGGCCAGCGATGTGCTGACCCGGCTTGAGGAAATCTGCGAGCAGGGCGCCACCGGCACCTACTCGGACGATGAGCGTGAAATGATCGCCGCCGAAGCCAGAGAACTCATGGAGGAACTGGTCAGCATTTCCAATACGGAATACGCCGGGGATTCCATTTTCGCCGGCTCCATGATTGCCGACGACGCCTACGCCATGGGCCTGGGCGCTACCGTGCGGGATGGCGAAGGCGCTGCCGCGTCAGTGCTTTCCGTCACAGGAGAAGCAGACTCCACAGTCTACATAGAATTCATGGATTCCGGCGAAGTCGGTGTGGATGCACTAAACTACCGCTACTCCACCGACGGGGGCGATACCTGGACCGAAGCAACCCTTGCGGCGGGCGATACCGAATTGGTGTGCGATGGCGTGCGGACCACCCTGGAATCAGGTTCCACCGTGACAGCCAGCAGCGAGGAAGGCGAAGGCGACGGGAGCGTTATCTGGTTGCGCCCTGCCGCCATATACCAGGGGAATGGCGTTGCGGACGCCGTGGTGCGGCATAGCGGCAGCTCTACGGTTGCCGCCTCATGCGAGGGAACATTCTACTCCAATGTCACCATCCGCGTTGATTCAGGCGGCACCCTGCCCGGTCCCCTTGAATATTCCTACAGCCTGGATTCCGGCGCCACCTGGAACACCGGATACACCACCACTGACAGTACGTTCATGATTCCGGGAGGAGAGGTGGAATTGGCCTCCAACGGCGGCTCCACGGTTGTGGCTGGGGATCAGTTTGTAGTGCAGCCGGAAAACGCGGAAATTTACGTGGATATCTCGGACACGAGCAGCGTGCAGATAAATAACGTGGGGTGCGACATCTTTGGCGGATTGGTGGAAGACGCGGCAACCGGCGCCATGGAAGCCGTTCCAGATGGAGATGACAATCTGTTGGAAGCGGTGGGCGAGTTGGTCGGCTATCTGGAAACAAATGATGTCGAGGGGGTGAGCGAGGTTCTGGAAAAGCTGAGTGCGGCCCATGAAAACCTCACCGTGACCCTTGGCGATATCGGCGGTCGAGAGAATCGGCTGGAATTTACCCAATACAACCTGGAAACCATCATCGACGCAGCAGAAGCCAATATTTCCGACATTGAGGATGCAGATATCACACAACTTTCCACGGACCTTGCCAAAGCGGAATACGCCTATGAGGCGGTGTTGCAAAGCAGCACGCAAATAATGGGCCTGAGTCTGCTCGATTACATTTAGCGTCTAAAAGTATGTAACTGGCGAGAATCCAACATGTGTTCCCTTGAAATAATGAGCATTGTTTCGCGGCGAAATAACGCCGGGGGAGAGCGCCATGACTGAATACTGGTCAGGTTCCATTACCTTTACAGGGCTCGGCAGCGGCACGGATTTCGATTCCATTATCGAAGCCACCATGGAAGTCGAGAGTTATCGCCTGAACAGAATGGAAAAATGGGAGGCCATGTGGTCCTCCAAGCTGGAGCAGGTGGAAGAGATCAGTTCGGAACTATCTTTATATAAAACACAGCTTGAAACTATGGACACCATGAGCGAGTTCCTGGTCAAAGGCGCCACCAGTTCAGACACATCCATTCTTTCCGTGACGGCCAGTTCCGACGCTATTGAAGGCACGCACAGCGTAGAAGTGGGGCAAAAAGCGCAGAATGACGTGTGGAGTTCCACCTCTGGGTGGGAAGATGAAGATACGGTATTTACCGAAGATGACGCCGTGTTCACCATAGAATACGGGGATGAGACCATTGAGTTGGAAGTTGCCGGAGGCACCACCCTGGAGGGGTTTGTCAGCCTCGTGAACAATGACTCGGAAATGAGTGACGCCATCAGAGTGAGCGTCATTGATGATGGCGACGAGCTGCATCTGCAGATTCGCGGTCTGGATCTGGGGGCGGATAACACGGTGACGATAGTGGATAACGGCACTTCTGGCATCGATGGCCTGACGCCGGATGATTTCGAACATACCAGCGAAGCGCAAAACGCCCAGATCAAGGTGGATGGCTACCCCTCGGGGGAAGACGAATGGATCGAACGCGATTCCAATACCTTCAGTGATGTCATCGAAGGGCTGACCTTTTCCATCTACGCTTCCAGCGAAGGGGAAACCGTGGATGTGACTGTCGCCACAGATACGGACGCAGTCATAGAGAATATTGAGAGCTTTGTGGAGCGCACCAATACCATCCGCGAAGCCATAAGAGTCCTGGACGAAGACGTGGAGCTCTACGACGACGACGGCGAAGAGGTCGATACCACGGGGTATCTCGTGCGCGGCAACTACGGCATGGACATCATCGAGCAGAGCCTGCAGGACATTCTTTCGAATAAGGGCCTGGGGTTCATGTACTATGATGCAACGGAAAATTCCGGTGACCTGTACTCGAGCCTCGGGTCCGTCGGCATAACCACTGATGCGGATGAAGACTCGAGCACCTTCGGCAATCTGATAATAGACTATGACGAGCTGGAGGATGCCCTGGCGGAAGACCCGGACGCAGTCGCCAGGATATTTGCAGCAGAGAACGACGGGGTATCTTACGACTCTTGCCTTACCTACGAATCAAGCATCACATCCATTACCAGCCCGGGTGAATATGATGTGGAGTACACCGTCTCCGGAGGCGCGATAACCAGCGCCACCATCAATGGCAATGAGGCGAAAGTGGATGGCTGGACCATTGTGGGTATGAGCGGCAACGATGAAGCCGGTCTTGCCGTCACTGCCAACAGCCACGGAGACGGCAGCTATTCCGGAACCGTTTGCCTGCGGCAGGGCAAGATCAACGAAACCCTGGACAAGTTGGATTCGTTCACGTCAGCCGAAAACGGTACTTTGCAAATCATTGAGGACAGTTACCAGGAAATCATCGATAACAATGCCGAAGCCATGGAGCGTGAAGAGGCCAGGCTTGATGCCAAGCAGCAATACCTGGTGGAGCGCTATGCCGAGCTGGAAAGCCTGCTTGGATACTATGAAGACCTGAGCGATTCTCTGGAAAGCCAGCTCGCCGATCTCGAATAAGTTACTTCTTCCCCACGCTACAAATGAGCGCGGCCCCTCAGGCTTTCGCCGGAGGGGCCGCTAGCTCGAAAAGGCCAGACAGGGGGTCCGGTTGTCTAGCCGATGAGCTGCAATGCCATTTGCGGCAAGGAGTTGGCCTGGGAAAGCATGGCTACCGCAGACTGTGTAAGCACCTGTTGCCGCACGAATTCCGTCATTTCCAAAGAAACGTCCACGTCGGAAATGCGGGATTCTGCCGCCTGCAGGTTTTCAGACTGGATTTCCAGGTTGCTGATGGTGTTCTCCAGCCTGTTCTGCAGGGCGCCAAGGTTGGCGCGGATCTTGTCCTTGGAAACAATGGCGTTTTCAATCTTGTCCAGGGCCTCCTGGGCAAGCTGCTGGGTTGATATGGAATTGCCCGCTGCCAGACCAAGGCCGAATGCGGAAGACGTGGCCGTGTCTATCTGGATGTAATAGTAGTCCTCCGCCGAATCGTTGGATGTGCCGAAGTGCACCTTGAGCTTGCCCGTGGAGTTCAACGTGGAGCCGTCATGGGTGGTGCTGGAAAGATTCCCGTTGAGCAAGGATATGCCGTTGAAGTCGGTGGCGTTGGCGATACGGGTGATTTCCGATGCCATTGCCTGATATTCCGAATCAATGATCATGCGCTGGTCGGACGTGTAGGTGCCCGTTGCGGCCTGTTGCGCCAGCTCTTTCATGCGGATCAGCTTTTCATCGATGACGCCAAGGGCGCCGTCAGCTGTTTGGATAAGGCTGATGGCGTCGTTCGCATTGCGAACGCCCTGGTTGAGTGAAGAAATGTCCGCACGCATCAATTCCCGAACCGCGAGACCGGCAGCGTCGTCCGACGCGGAATTGATTCGCAGGCCGGAAGAAAGACGCTGTGTTGAAGTGGAAAGATTTCCATAGGAGCTGCTCAGATTGCGAGCAACGTTTGCCGCCATAAGGTTGTGGTTGATGACCAGGCTCATGATACTCCTCCTTGAATATTATGATGTGGTAACTTTACCGATGCAGACCGACAGCCGGCCTCCGTTACACACATCGAACATTCGAGACGGAGCATAGAATTTTCGACCATGATGTATTCTATATAATTTCAATATCTTGCATGAACTTTAAAGTTCTTTGCGTGAGCTTCACCTTTCTAGAGGAGTTCTTAACAGATTCTTTGCTTTCGCTTGCGCTACCATTTTTGGGGCCAAAGTAGTGCCAGCGCATTCTGGCAAGGGCGCTATTGCGCATGCTGCGCACGGTTTGCGGATGCACATCCATAAGTTCCGCGATTTCTGTGGTGGTGGCGTCTTTTTCAAAGCACATGTGCAGCACGTATGCCTGACGCGCGGTGAGCACATCGCGAGGGAGGGAGAGCATGCCGCCTTCAGATTCCTGTGTGGCGACCAGATCGTCCAACTCGCGGGGGCTGGTCTGCATGGAGTATTTCTGGTTGCGCAAGTGGTCCAGGGTGGCGCTTCTGGCCACAACGCAGAGCCAGGTGGAAAAAGAACTGCGCTGCGGGTCGTAGGTACGCAGAAGACGGTATTCGCTGCGCACCAGCCGGAAGCACACGTCCTGGAAGATGTCGTCGGCATCAGATTCCAGCGCAGAGTAGGTATTTTTTTCCGACTTGTGTTTCAGGGTCCAGCGAATCGCCTTGCGCAGCAGCGGTCCGTAATCCAGGAGCAAGCGCCTCCAGGCTGCTTCGTCTCCTGCAAGACAGGATTCCAGTTGGGAAATCAGGGGATTGTCAGAAGCGGGATTATTGTTCGATTTCAGTGTACTCAGCATGTGCATGCTCTCCTTAGTGCATAGAGTCATTGGCGACCCTTTTCATCGGGGGGGCGATTGTTACCACCCGTTACAGGAGATGCAGGAGCAGCGCCTGATACGCTTAAGCAGGACCAAAGAAGCCTGTAGAAAAGTTATGCTGCCTTAATATTTCTTGAGTTTTAGTAGCAAAATGTTGGCTCTTTCTTTGCTATTGTCAGGATGCGGCAACTATGGCCGGTAAAACCTGCAGCACCGAGATTATCATGAAATCCATCGTACTCATTGATGATGACAAGGAACTTTGCTCCATGCTGAGTGAATATCTCCTTGCTGAGGGAGTGGAAGTAAACTCTTGCTATGATGGCGATTCCGGTTTGGAAGCAGCGCTGTCTGGCCACTGTGATCTGGTCATTCTGGATGTTTGTCTGCCGGGTGCCAGCGGGTTTGAGATTCTAGCCAGGTTGCGCGCCGCATCTTCAGTACCCGTTCTGATGCTCACCGGGCGCAGTTCCACCCTGGACAGGGTCGTCGGACTCGAGATGGGGGCGGACGACTATCTGCCAAAACCCTTTGAGCCCCGCGAATTGCTGGCCAGAATCAGGGCCGTGATTCGCCGCGCCGATGCGGCCAGTACGCCGCAAGTACATGACAAGAAGACTTACACGGCTGGAGACCTCGTGTTGTGCACGGCGACCAGGAGTGTTCAGGTTGGGGGCGCCCCTGTTTCACTGACAGGGGCGGAGTTCACCATTCTGCAGATGCTTCTTGAAGCCCAGGGAGGGTTGGTCAGCCGTGAGGATATTTCGGAAAAGGCGCTCAACAGGGAGCTTGCTCCCTTTGACCGCAGCATAGACGTCCACATCAGTAACCTCAGGCGCAAGCTGGGGCGGTCCCAGGAAGGGGGCAACCGCATCACCACGGTGCGGGGCGCTGGTTACATCTACACGGACCTCAAGCCTTCGCATGAAGACCTTGCAAAAGAGTCTTTGCGAATGGTCCTGGATTGAGGAGCCTCCCATGCGGCACATTCTCTTGCGCGTCATCGTGTTTTTATTTTTGACCTTGGGTGTGGCGGCTGTATCCATCCTGATTTATATCCAGTTTTTTGAGCATGATAACCAACTGGAAATGCGGGGTGAAATACGCAGTGAACTCCTGGAGAACGTCGGACGTTTGTTAGTGGAGTGGCATCGCGACGGCGCCAGCGCCAGCAGTAAAGCCTACCTGGCAAAACAGCTTGACCATGGCTTTGGCTACACGCTCTTTGATGCTCATGGCAGGGTGCTTTTGGGGCGGCAGCCGGATCAGGAATTGGTTTCGCTGACCCAGCATGCGTTGCAAAAGCAGGGATACGCTTACAAGGAAATGCAGTCCGGTTTTCCGCCCCCTCCTCCAATGTCGCCACCAGGCAGGGAGAGTCTTGCCTTCATTGATCGCGAGGGTGTGCAGTACGCCATTGGGCTGGCGGCGACGCCGCCCCCGTTTCCACATGAAGGGCGTCCCCGGCCATTGTTGTTCATAGGGGCGGGCGCATGCGTTGCCATTCTTCTTTTGTTTGCGCTGCTGCGCATATCTGGCCGCACGGTTATGGATATGCGTGCTGCTTTGGGGCGTCTGGCAAAAGGGGACTTCGACACGCGCCTGGACTCTGCCCTGGAACAGCGCAAAGACGCTTTTTCAAAGCTGGCCAAGGATTTCAACCTGGCTGTCACGCAACTGGCTGATAAACACGCCGAGCAACGGTATCTGATTAGCGAACTCACCCATGAGATGCGTTCGCCTTTGACGCGTATGACCTTGGCCATGGAGCTGGCCAAAACGGCTGCTCCGGATAAGAGCGGTCAGCTTATGCAGCGGCTCAAGGCGGATTCCGACGCGCTCAATTCCATTTTTGAAAAGCTCATGGACTATGTGCGGCAGCAATGGGATGAAACAGAGAAAACTTCCATGGATTTGAGTGCGCTTGCGTGCAGTGTTGCCAGAAGCTGCGATGAAGAGGCGCGTTTGAACGGCAAGCAGGTGCTTTATTTCGATTGTGGCGATTGTCGTATCTGCGGCAATTCCAGGCAATTGGCCAGCATGATTCGCAATGTGCTGCGCAATGCTGTGCGGCATACGAAACCCGGCACTTCTGTAGAACTCCATATCGCAGCTGGGGCGGAAGACGCCACCATCACCATCACCGACCATGGACCCGGGCTCCCCCCTGACATGCTGGAAAAGGTCTTTGAGCCGTTTCGCCAGAGCGGCTATGCAAAGGGTGAGGCCGGTCTTGGCCTGGCCATTGCCAGGCTGGTGGCGACACGACATGGTGGCACCATTACCTTGCAGAACCGTGTTGATGGCGGCGCCATGGCCACTATCCGGCTGCCCCTGCTGCAAGATAAGACGGACAAAGATGAAAAGTCTGCTGCTGTTCTGGAAGATGTGCAAAGCGCCGTGGCCAAAACACTCCACGTCTTGCGCGCGTCCATCAGCAACGACTGAACCCCGCCGGTTGGTGCGGTAATACTATGAGGGGTGCGCTCCCACAAAGGGGGCGCATCCTTTTTTGTATTGCTTGAGTAAAAAATAAAGAGTGCATCGCAACTGCGCACTCCTTGGCGAGAGACATTTGAATATAATCCAAATCACTATATGATGGAGTACTCTGGCAACGTGCAATACTTTTTGAAGCGCCATGATTGTACGGCGTTTCATTTGTGGCGCGACTGCGTAATGGAGGCGCGAGGTTTTTTATTTTGACCCTCCGCCGCCCCCCGGGACGTAAGGGGCGCAAAAAAACAGTTGCGCCCTGTAATGTGAGAAAAGTATCAATATTGCGACGAAATCGAGATAAACAGGTTACGATATTATGACGAAGACGTGTGCGGGAGCAGTCTCCCGTTGTGAATTAAGCCTGGTCAAGCGCAGGTTGCTCTTTGATCGCCAGGATCACAGGCTTATCCAGATAGTGAACGATGTTCTGGATCGCAAGGCGAGCGAGGACTGGAAAAAGACGCTGGAGCCGTATCTCCACCCCCATGGCATAAAGGAGATGGCCTCCACCTTCGGGCTGCGGGTAGCCTATTCCACGGCAAGGGTGCTTGATTCTCTGGAGACCGGAAAGGCAGAAGAACGTCTGGAGGCGCTGCGCTCCCTGCGTGACGAAGTGTTGCTGGCGCCGCAAAGCCCCCTGCAATATAATACCTCCCGGGTGCTGCTCCAGATAATGAAGGAGCTGGTGCGCTCGCAGGGGGATTACATCCGGCAATTGAAGCTGGCGCATGATTTTCGCCGTTGCATTTCCGGAAAACCCAGAAGAATTCGCGCTCAGCTCGATAAATACCGCCTGCTCGAAATGCAGGAAGACTTCACGCACATGGCCTTTGATGACCATGTACACGACGCCTACACAAAAGGGCGCAAGTCGCCTTCACATCTTATTATGGACGCCTGGATCAAGGGGCTGCGTAAAATCACCCTGGTCTACTACAACCACATTCCTGAAAATGTCGCTCACGAAGTACTTGAAGCCGCCAAAATAATGGATGTCTCCGTGCGTATCGGCATCGAGATGCGCGCCAGACACATGGGGCGTTATGTGAAATTCATCTGGACGCCGCGCGGTCTGCAGGAACCATCTGATTTCATTAGTTTTCTTAATAAAGACGATGTGCGCGAACTGATGGAAAAAGGGCGCATTGTTTCTGCGTATCAGCACGAATATGTCTGGAAAATTCTGGACAAGTACAACAGCACCATCCGGCATGCGGTGGGCAAGGATATGGGGTGGGAAGCGCCCCTAATCGACAAGAAGGATTTCATCTCCTGTCTTGGGCCGGGGCAGCCCAATCTGGACCAGCTCGGCAACTATATTTCCATGCTCTTGCCGCAAGAAGCGGAAGAAAAGGCCGATCCCGAATACATCCTGGCAAACTGGCTGGCGCCGGATGTTAATCCGGATATCTCTAATCCGTTTCAGCCTGCGGAAGATGCGCCTGCCCTGCTGCACCATACACCCTCTTCCCTGGTGTCCTTATTGGGGAAAATTCATTTCCATAACTGGATAATCCTTGATCCGGAAAATCTGGACACGGCGGATATCATTCTCACCCTGTACCATTGTAAAGGGAGCATCACCCATATAGAGACCTTCAATCTGAAGGAATACACGAAGGGCAACTGGTCCATATATCAGAAAAGCCTTGATATTCTAAGTATGCTCAACGGCGGTAACGACATTCGCTGCAAGCGCATGCTTGCCAAAGTGCTGCACGAGGTGCAGCAGCGCCGGAAACCGGGGTGGGAGGAAAAACAGGCCGAGCTGGCAGATATACTTGAGAACTTGCATGCCTTTTCGACCATGTATCGGAACAAGGCCCTGCGAAGCAGGGTGGGAACAGACTCTACAGGGCGCCCCAGACTGCGTCATGGCATGGGGTTTGTTGTTTTGGATACGTTGCCGGGAAGCGCCCGGAGGCGAGTCCGAAAAAATCGGCATACCAGCTACAAGGCGTTACCGCTCTCCTTGGACGTCTCCAGACAGATCGGCTACAGGCCGGTCAGGGTTTTTGATAGGGGCAGCAGAATTTTCAATTTGCTGCAAGGCTCCGGCATGCTGGGGCACAAGATGCTGCAGTCATGGATAAAAGGGGACTTCAGGGTCGCGCCTTCTGGCAAGGGCAACATCTACACCCTTGGAGGCAAAGGAGGGGGCAACAGCGCCATCACTGGACGAAGGCACAGTGAAGAAACCAAGGAAGACGCCAGATTGGAGTGGATGTACCTCAACAGCCATTTGAAGAATTGCCTCAAGATTCTCATGGGGCTTCTGCCGGCAGCCATTTCCTTTTATCTGACCAAGAACTGGTGGGTGCTGGCTTGGTTTGGCGCCATAATCTGGTTCACCATCACAGGGTTTCGAAACATCGTACAATCCGTGCTCGGCTGCGGTGGCATCAGACGCTCTCCGTTTTTGCAATGGAAAGACCTGGTCAACTGGGACAGGTTCTCGGATTCACTGCTGTTTACAGGGTTTTCTGTGCCGTTGCTGGACTGGCTGGTGAAATCGGTCATCCTGGATCAGGGGTTCGGCATCAATACGACAACCAACCCCCTTATCCTTTATACAGTCATGGCGTTGGTCAACGGCGCCTATATTTCCGGGCATAACATTTTCCGCGGCCTGCCGCGCAGCGCTGTTGTGGGCAACCTGTTCAGGAGCGTTCTCTCCATTCCCCTTGCTTTTTTGTTCAACATGGCGATCGGTGGGGTGCTTGCCTTTTATGGGGTGGCGGCAGTGGATGTCATGCTGCAGAAATGGGCTGCCATCATCTCGAAGTTCGCTTCGGATTGCATAGCCGGCATCATTGAAGGCTTCGCCGACAGAAGCAAGTACATTTTTATCAGAAAACGAGATGTCGGGCGCAAGCTGGAGCAGATAGTGGAAATCTACACCCGGCTTGAACTTATGTACCCGCAGGATGATATTCTTGAGCTGCTTGAAATGCCCCAGGCGTTTATCGAGACCATTTCTTCGGAGCAAAAGGGGTTGGAAGGGATAGTTATCGTTAACGCCCTGGATATGATGTATCTTTGGATGTACCAGCCCCGAACGCGATTGGTGGTGCGGCGCATGCTCCACGGTATGACGCCCGATGAAAGAAGGGCGTTTTTGCTTTCCCAGTATATTTTGCAGCGTGAAAAAGAGATAAGCGTTTTGTTGGCCAATGGCTTGATCGGTAAGAATTTTGCCCGCGCGCTGGCGTTCTATCTGGGCAATTACAAGGATTATCTGCACCAGATCCAGAAAACGGCCGCTGTACATTGAGTTGTCTGGCTATATCGTAATCCCGTCCTTATTTTTCAGATCAAATCAGGGGCAGAACTCTTGTTTTTTCAGATTTTTGAGGCCAATTTATCGGGTATGTGTCGATAGCTCTTTGAAATGGCGTGACAATTTTTTTTGGCATGTCATTTGCTGATTGGAAAGCAACTAGTGGCAAAGTGATCCGTCGCCTCCTGTAACGGATCCAGGGGCAACCAGCCTGCCCGGATAACCCGGACCCGCAACTGTAGGCTAAGGAGATACTCCAATGAAGAAATTACTGACACTCATCGCAGCGACAGTGTTCATGTCTTTAATGGTGACAAACGCCATGGCGGATATTTACGCAAGCGAAGTGGATTGGGTTCAAGGCACCAATGTAACTGATCCTGCCCGTATGATTCCGACCAATGCTCTCGGTGCGCCTGACGGCAACTTCCTGAGTCTTGGCCTGGGCGGCGTGGCGATGTTCGGTTTCGGACAACAGTTCGATACCACTTCCTCCGTGTTCGAGATCACCAGCGGCAACAGGGAAAACTACCTTGAAACTGCCAACATCTACGTGGGCAACATCAAGAGTACCAATATTGCCGATTTCACCTTGGTGACATCCATCGACAACTCGAACGCACAAACGATCGTGGACCTGTCCGGTGTTGCCGGATCACCCTTCACCTACCTCCTGATTGTGGACACCACAGTGGCCAGTCAGGGTGCTACCCAGGGCGATGGGTTCGACGTGGCAGCAGTAAGCGTACAGCCGACCCCGATTCCAGGCGCTGTTTGGTTGCTCGGTTCCGGTTTGTTCGGACTGGTCGGTTTTCGCCGGCGGATGAAACGCAATTAGTATACTACTCCCCCCGTATTGAAACGGCGGTTCGTGCGAGCGAGCCGCCGTTTTTTATGTCGTATCCTCTCACTTCGGGAGGGGAAAGCGGGTGTTCACACGTTTTTTATGTACAGCATTTTCTGAAGACTCTGATTTTTCCAGACTCTTTGAGGAGGATTGTGAAGAGGTTTTTTATTAATGCGCTGAAAAATAAAGACAAGTTTATTTGGCATGTTGTTTGCTTGTTCTAAATAGCAAATGTGCAAATAGATCCGTCATCATCATATATCGGATCAAGGGGCAATCAGCCTGCCGGAAAATCCGGACCCGCAACTGCAGGCAAGGAGTAATCCAATGAAAAAATTAATGACACTTATCGCAGCGGCAGTGTTTATGTCTTTGATGGCGACAAGCGCCATGGCGGATATTTACGCAAGCGAAGTGGACTGGGTTGAAGGCGCCAACGTCACAGACCCTGCCCGTAAGGTTACCAGCAATGCTCTCGGTGCGCCTGACGGCAACTTCCTGAGCCTGGGCCTGGGCGGTGTGGCGATGTTCGGTTTCGGCCAACAGTTCGATACCACGTCCTCTGTGTTCGAGATCACCAACGGCAACAGAGAAGGTTACCTTGAGACTGCTGACATCTATGTGGGCAACATCAAGAGCACCAATATTGCCGATTTCACCCTGGTAACGTCGATTGACAACTCGCTTGCCCAAACGATCGTGGACCTGTCCGGTGTTGCCGGATCACCCTTCACCTACCTCCTGATTGTGGACACCACAGTGGCCAGTCAGGGTGCTACCCAGGGTGATGGGTTCGACGTGGCAGCAGTAAGCGTACAGCCTACCCCGGTTCCTGGTGCGGTCTGGTT
This sequence comes from Desulfovibrio biadhensis, assembly GCF_055388615.1. NCBI lineage: Bacteria > Pseudomonadati > Thermodesulfobacteriota > Desulfovibrionia > Desulfovibrionales > Desulfovibrionaceae > Desulfovibrio > Desulfovibrio biadhensis. The sequence goes on along the minus strand of NZ_AP042477.1, from coordinate 1,271,577 downwards.
GCTCGGTTCCGGTTTGTTCGGACTGGTTGGTTTCCGCCGCCGCATGAAACGCAACTAGAACAACATACACCCAAAAATAATAAAACAGCGGTTCGCATAGGTGAGCCGCTGTTTTTTTGTTTGTTGTGTCTTATGCCGCCAGATGTCCAGAAAAAAAGGCATCTGCACCAATCCATCCGATCAGGCCCATCCGAACAGGCCCACTCCTGCAGCCGTGACATCGCTTTAATGAAGGGGTGTCACTCCTGCAGTGTCAAAGCGAACACCTCTTCCAGACGCTCCACATATAAAATTTCCACACCATCCGTTATGGACTGATCGAGCTGCTCCACGTCTTGTTTGTTGGAAGCAGGCACGATGACACGGGTTACGCCGGCGCGCGCTGCAGCCAGAATTTTTTCACGCAGGCCGCTCACGGGCATGACTCTTCCGGTCAGTGTCACCTCTCCTGTCATGGCCGTATCTGCTCTTAAAGGGCGCTGCGTCAACGCTGACGTCAATGCCGCGCCTATGGTGATACCAGCGGAAGGACCGTCTTTTTGCACTGCCCCTTCTGGTATGTGGACATGGATATCGCTGTCCTTGAACATGCTTGGTTCTATGGAAAGCGTGGCGGCATTGCTGCGTATGTGGCTGAGAGCCGTCTGGGCCGATTCCCGCAGCACTTTGCCCAGGGAGCCGGTCATAATAAGCCTGCCGGTTCCTTGCATGACAACTGATTCCACTAACAGCACGCGCCCCCCGTGTTCACTCCAGACCAGCCCGGGCGCCAGCCCTGGAGGCAGGGATTCAGGCAATTCCTGGCGGCGGAAAGGCGGGGGGCCCAGCAGACTTTGCACGTCTTCCTCATGCACTGAAAGGGGCAGGGTGCGTGTATTCTTCAAAAGCGCGCGCCCCAGCTTGCGACAGATGCCGCCTATGGTGCGCTCCAGGTTTCTTACTCCAGCTTCACTGGTGTACTGCTCTATGACCATGGTGAGGGCTTCTTGAGAGAACGCGACATTCTGTGGGGACAGACCGGCGTATTCCAATTGCCGCGGCGCCAGGTGTTGGCTGGCGATCTGAAGTTTTTCCGGGGTGGTGTAGCTGGAGTAGGGGATGACCTCCATTCTATCCAGTAACGGGCGCGGCAGTTCCTCCACTATATTGGCGGTCATGATGAACATGACGCCAGAGAGATCGAAAGGAACGTCTACATAATAATCCAGAAATTTGCTGTTCTGCTCCGGGTCCAGCATTTCCAGAAGCACGGCCACAGGATCGCCCCGGAATCCCTGACTGGCCTTGTCTATCTCGTCGAGCATGAAAACAGGGTTGTTCACCTCGAGCCGGCGCAGTTCATTCATGATTCTGCCTGGCATTGCACCCACATACGTGCGGCGGTGTCCCTTGAGTTCCGCTTCGTCGCGCATGCCGCTCATGGACAGCCGGACGAACTTGCGGCCCAGCGCATCTGCAATGGACTGCCCGATGGAGGTCTTGCCCGTCCCTGGAGGCCCGGAGAAGCACAACACAGGGGCGCGCCCCATGCTGGAGCGCTGTTTGGCGGCCTGGCACTCACGTACGCTTTGGCGCAGTTTTTCCAGGTTCAGAGGTTTGGAGATGTAATTTGCAGCGCCTTTTTGCATGGCGCTGACGGCGCTATCCACGGTGGCGTAGCCGGTGACCACAAAAAACGTGGTGCGCGGCGATATTTCATGAAAGGCTTCAAGGAGCTGCATCCCGTCCATGCCTGCCATCTTGAGATCGCTGATGACCACGTCAAATTCGTAATCATCCAGAAGCGCCAGGGCTACGTTGCCGTTTTCCGCCTGCTGTACCTTGTGGCCATCCTTACCCAGGGCGTAGGCCATGTTTTCCCGGGCTATGGGTTCGTCATCCACAACCAGCACGGACAAAGGGCGCGACTGCCGCATGATGTTCAGAGCCAGGTGCTCGAGAACACGCTCCTTCACTCTGTCCAGACCGGCATGTCTGCTGTGCAGCACAGCTTCGGCCTTGTCCATGTCCAGTACGTCAACGGTTGCCTTGCGCCAGGGAAGCTGCAGCATGAATTCTACATAATTGCAGCCGATTGCGTATTCCGGAAAAGAAGGGTCAGTCCTGGCCAGCCGCTCCAGCTCCTTTTCCAGAGCCTGCATGGGCGCAGAGGGCAGATGCGCCTCCTGCACCTGCTTGCGCAAGATATCAAGAGGGCTTTCTGGGGGGGGAGGAGTGTCGTCTTGCTGCGCCGCTTCTGGCTCTGAGCGCTTGAAAAGGGCCATGCCGTCTCACCTGCCTGGAAAGAGGTTTACACCGATCAGCAGAGCAATTCCATAATGAAACGTTTTGTCCTCTAGGCTTGCCTTCACCAAGAGAATAAAGACAACGCTGCAAAATAGGATCTTTATTTATGCTGTAAAGATTGCAGGTTCTGTCTATTTTGTCCATCTGTTGCAATTTGCACCGCCTCCGCCATTCTGTTCGCAAAGATAAAATCATATTAAAACAAGGTGTTGGGATAAAAATGATGCAAAATGCACCACTGTGCCCAAGTATGTCTAAAAATAAAATACAATTATATCAGTGGGATAAATAAAAAAATAGAATGGCACGTCATTTGATTAAGGGGGTGTGAAGGAGGCGCAGCATATGAAGAGGTTTCTGGAAGACATGGGCGTTGCAGCAGGACTTGCACAAGAAGGCGACCAGGCGCAGGCGTGCGCAATCATCGAGGAGCTGAAAAGGCTTCGCGAAGAGCCTGGCTGCAGAATCGTGCTTGTTCAGGAAGCATCGACCATGCCTTTGCGGGTGGCCAGGTATGTGAGCCGGCTAGCCCGTAGAATCGGCGCCAATCTGCTTGTCGTAGCACCAGGGAATGAAAACGAAGGTGCTGCAGATCGCAACACGCATCTGGAGTGCCTGCAAAAAGAAGCAGATGGGTTGCACATTACCAGTTTTTTCTCTTCAGGCGACTGTCTTGAGCTTGCCCGCAGCATTTGTGACCAGGTCAGAGGGGTGGAGCTCATCCTTGTTCATGCTCCGGATACCGCAAAAAAAGCCCTGTGCCTTCATCGTCAGTTCAAGGTTCCTGTCTATCAGATCGGATAAGGAAAGATAGGCAGACAAGCACGTAACGCAACGGAGGACATCATGAACATTCAAGAATCGCTCGAGGACTTTGGTGTAAAGCTGGCGTTTGCTGAAGCGAACGCATCTGATCTGGTGGTTGGTAAAAATGACGGGGGACCATCGCATCATGTACCTGAAGGAGGAAAAAAGATGGATGTTGCAAAGCGTGCTGCAAAACGTAAAGCAGTAGTTTATGGTTGTATCTCAGCGGCTCTGTATGCAGTTCTGTATGCCAAGTCTGAGACGATCATGACCTACTTCACCAAGGGACATTTTTTCGCAGTGCTCCCTGTTGCCGCCGCATTCCTGTTTTCGTTTGTTCACGGTAATTTCACCGGCAATTTCTGGACGGCTTTGGGTGTCAATGCCTCTTCCAAGGCGACCAGCAAGCCTACCGTTGAAAAGCCTCTTACGCAGCGCCCCACAAAGCGTCCGGACCAGCGTCCAAGGGCGCGCGCGCAAATGTAAGTGTGCCTGAACTGAAACAACGAACTTTCCAAACAGGAAGCGGAAAAGGAGCAATCCATGGGACACGGAGTTGGACTTGAGACTCTAAACTTCATAGACCTGACCCTGCTCAGCGCACTGTACCTGCTGGCAGTTGGTTTCGTAGGCGGTCTGGTCAGCGGCTTTATCGGTTCTGGCGGTGCATTTGTTCTGACACCGGGCATGATGAGCCTGGGCGTACCCGGCCCCATCGCGGTGGCCAGTAACATGTGCCACAAGTTCCCCAAGGCCCTGGTGGGCGCCATGAAGCGCTATCGCTACGGTCAGGTCGACATCAAAATCGGTGTCATTATCGGTATCTCGGCGGAAATCGGCGTGCAGGTCGGCATTCAGGTCCAGAAGGTTATTCTGGAAACCTGGGGCGAAGCCGGCTCCAACCTTTATGTGAGCCTGGCTTTCGTGTTGATTCTCGCAGTGGTCGGTTCCTTTGTCTACATAGATGCCATTAAGACCAAGAAAAACGGCACAGACGAGGTGAAGACCACCAAGCTGGCCAAGTGGGTGCAAAGCGTCAACCTTTGGCCCATGATCAACTTCCCGCGCAGTGGCTTGCGTATTTCCTTCTGGTTCACCGCACCTCTTGGTTTTGCCACCGGTATGATGGCGGCTACTATCGCGGTCGGCGGCTTTGCCGGCGTCCCAGGCATGATCTACATCCTTGGTATGACCAGCCTCATGGCTTCCGCTTCCGAGTTGGTCATCGCCTTTGTCATGGGCATGGGTGGTTCCCTGATCTGGGCCTGGTACGGCATGGTGGATATCAGGCTGACCCTGATCATCCTTGCTGGTTCGCTGTTTGGCGTGCAACTGGGCGCCATCGGCACCACGTACGTCAAGGATTATATGATCAAATACGTCATGTCCACGATCATGCTCATCGTAGCAGTCAGTCGCGGGCTTGTTATTCCCAAATACCTGACACAACTTGAAATGCTCGGCCTCAGCGAGACGACCATGAACATCCTGAGCAAGACCAGCTTCTACCTTATGAGCTTTGCATTGCTTCTGGGCGCGTTCATTATCCTGAAGGCCATGATTGTAGGCATTCGCGAGCAGAAAAAGGCTGAAGAAGACGCCGCCAAAGGCGCAGAAGCTGTTGGAGCTGCGTAGCCATGTATGATTCACACCTGCTAGTTGCGGTGGTTGACACGGAAGCCGGGCGGAACGCCGCCCGGCAGGCCGTGCAACTGGCTGTTTCTTCGGGCTCGCGTCTATCCGCCGTGGCGGTGATGCCGGAACTGGAAGGTGATGTGGATAGACTGCATGTGGATGACGTGGTCCACGTTATGGAAGAGCCCCATGAAGCTGCGCTGGAAACAGTGCGGCAGTATGCGCGGGAAGCTGGCATCAGTGTGCAGACCTATTTGCGCCAGGGGCAGCCTCATGAACAAATTGTGGACCAGGCTGAGTCGTTGGACGCCAACGTTATCGTTCTTGGTGAGTCCAGAAGAAACATTGTGGAAAGAGCGTTGATCGGCCCCACGGCGGCGCGCGTCATAGGTTACAGCCGCATGGACGTGCTCGTCATCCCGGCGGGGACAGAGATCGGATTCGACAAATTGCTACTGGCTCTTGATGGTTCTGCCGGGAGCAAGGCCGCGGCCGGCCGTGCACTTGATCTGGCAGATCAGTATGCGAGCAGGATTTTGGCTACCACAGTGCTGCAAATGCACCCTGAAAGCAGCATTCTGGAAAATTATGTAGCCGGATTGCTGGAAAAAGCCCGGGCGATAGTAGCGGAATTTGAAAAGGAAGCTGCTGCAAAAGGGCATTTTGTTGCCAGCCATGTAGCCCAAGGTGGTGATGTGGCGTCGGAAATTGTGCAAAAGGCTGCAAGCTGGGCTGCGGACATGGTTGTCATGGGATCTCACGGGCGCACTGGATTGCGCAGACTGCTCATGGGCAGCGTGGCCGAAAGCGTTTTGGCGCGTGTCCACTGCCCTGTGCTGATCGTGCATTGAGAAGAGCGGCGTCTGGAATTTTCACGAGCGAGGCTGCGAGGGGTCGCAGTGCAAACGGGACCAAGGAGTTGGAGCATGGAAAGGTACATCACATACAAGGACGAATGGGGCGCTTCCATGGATGCGCTGACCGACAATCTGGAAAAGCCCGTCAAAATTTATGAGGGAAATATATTTAAAACCAGGGAAGATGACGGAAGTCGCAGGCATTATTCCATAGAAAGTGTTGCGGATAATGATCTGGAGTGTGAGGTCCGGCTGCGTGAAGTGCGGCCGCAGGGTTACAAATCGCTCCTCCTGGCCGGAATTCTGGTAGGTACCTGGTTTATCATCAAGTATATTTTTACATCTTTGGGGTTTGTTCTCTGAGAATTTCGAACTGACCTCACTACCTGAATTCAATGCGCCCCTCACCGCAGAGTTCAGGAAGTATCCCCCTCACCTCGCCCCCCGCTGTTCGGCGCCATGTCTCTTCCCCGGCGTCTGGATGGCGGGGGATCGTTTTTTGCCGCCTACGTTTGTGCAATTTCAAGATCTCGAAGGATATTTTCAGAAAGCCTCGAAGTCTGTATGTAATGGAGCAACAAACGCATTTGTTGTGATAAAGCTGGTTCTGAATCATAACATGCAGAGGTGTCCATGAAACGAGCTGCCATACTTCTTCCGATTCTGTTGTTCTGTCTTCTATCACACGCATGGGGCGCAATGCCCGTAACCAAACAAGAAGTATTGAAGGCCCAGGATGCATGGGGCGCTGCCGTGGTGGCCATGGGCGAAGCCTGGGCGCAAAAGAAGGATTATCGCAGCGTTGCTTTACAATCCGTGGACGAACTTTACGGGTACGATCAGGGGCAAGTGCTGTTTAAACCCACAAAGGCGGCGCAGCAGCAATTCCGTAGTCGCAAAGAGGACGCCGTATCGTATTTTGTCGGGGGCAATGTCGCCGAGGACAAGGGCTTTGCCCTGCAGCCCTGGTCCGCAGTGCGTTTTGGAGAACAGCAAATGGCATTTTATGGTGAGGTGGCGGTTGCCATGGGTAATTATTACTTCACCGACGCAAATACGGGGAAGGAAACCAAGGTTGAATTCACCTTTGGCTATTACAAGGACAAGGATGAAGGCCTTAGAATATTTTTACACCATTCCTCTTTGCCCTATGCTGCACATTGACGCCTTTATACGGAAAAGCGGTCGGACTGCAGCAGGCGATGCACTATGGCGCCGATGACAAACCCCACTGCAAGGTTGGACGCCATGGTGATGCCGAGAATCAGCAGGGTGACAAACATGTCCTTGCGCTCTCGCAGGTCGCTTATTGTAAGGGCCAGTTGCAGGCCGGCAAAGAGCAGCAGCACGCCAAGAACGGAAAGGGGGATCATTCTGGCAACATGAAGGACGCCATCCCCGAGGAAAAGAGCGAGTAGGGCAAAAAGGCCGCCGAGCATGATGTTTGCGCCGGCTGTACGTGCGCCAAAGCGAAAATGCGCAGCCAACCCCCCCGCGCCGTGGCACATGGGCATTCCGCCCAGGCAGAACGAAGCGACATTGGCAATGCCCATACTGACACAGAGTGTCTTGTTGGTGGTGCGTGCGGCGTCTTTGCCAAAGTAGTCCTTGGCAAGGTCGGCGTTTGCCAGCACGGCGTTGCCAAGGGTCATGGGCAGTTGCGGCAGCGCCAGTAGGGTGCCGGCAGTGGCAAGGGTTGCCCAGTCAGGAAAGCCCAAGGGGAAAAAGCCAGGGAACTTTGGGCCCATGGCGACATCATTGGCGTCATACCCAAGAAAAGCCCCCAGCAAAAGACCGCCTATTACAATCGCCAAGCCGGCTGGCATTTTGCGGTTGTTTATCAGAGCCAGCGCCGCAATAAACGCCAATGCGCCCAGCAGCCAGTTGAAAGGCAACGGGCCGATGCTTTGCCAGATCAAAAACGGTTCGGCGGCGTTGTTTTGCGCCTGTAGCGTGGATGTTCCCAGAATGAATTTGACGCCCTGGGACATGAGCAGCGCACCGGTAGAGAGCTGGACGCCGCGGATGGCCGGCTTGGGTACGTATTTGGCTATTCTTGTCATGGCGCCGGAAAGGCCGATAACCAAAAGCAGCACGCCCATTATCAGGCCGGCAGCCAGCACCTCATCTCCGGGCAGACTGCGTGCAATGGCGTAAGCGCTGATAACCTTCATGGGCTCAACAGGTGTGGTGGTCTTGAAATAAAGCCCGGAAAGAATGGTGTAGAGCCCAAGGCAGAGAAAAACGCCCTGTGGGCTGAGCCCGTTTACAGTGATGAGGGCGATGGCAATGGGCAAAATGGTGCCAAGGTTGCCAAGGGAACCTGCCAGCTCGAGGCGGTTGAATCGAAGGTTCATGAAGTATCCCTCCTATGCTGTGCAAGGCTTACAGGCCCTTTTCAAGGCACGCGGTACAAAGACAATGTTATTTACACGAATAATATAAAAATAGTGTCAATTGTCAAGGTGCGACGTCTGTTGCTATTTAGCTATTTTAGTCATAAAAAGTTATTCTTTTGATTCAAGGGGGCTTTGCCAGTACGCGGTGCTGCTCTCAACCCACCGATAATACAAATAAATTAGCGGATGCTCTGCGCCCGCCAGTGCAGTTGGACAAGGAAAGCATGACAACACAATTTTATTTAGGCCTGGATGATACTGACACCATAGATGCGCCCCGTGGTACGGGCAAGCTTGCACGCTGGATGGAGCAGGAACTTCCAGAAGGGTGTACTCTTTGGGGAGTTGTACGGCAGCAACTGCTGGTACATGAGGATGTCCCGTACACGTCGCATAACAGTGCAGCGTGCCTTGTCATTAATGCGCAAGACGCCACTGTGCGCCAGTTGCTTTTGGAAAAGGCCATTGCGCACATTGGGCATCATTTCATGGAAGGGAGTGATCCTGGTCTTTGCCTGGTAGAGCGCGGTGCAGCGGCATTGCCGCAGCTTGTGACGTTTGGGCAGCGCTGTGTACAGGAAGTTGTGCGGCAGGAAGAGGCCTTGACTCTGGCCGCCAGTCTGAGCGGCCCGGACGGCGTGCATCTCTCGGCACACGGCGGCACAGGAGATGGCGTCATCGGCGCCCTTGCCTGCGTTGGGCTCACCGCCTGGGGCTGGACAGGGCGGTGCATAGAACTGGGCGGATTGCGCTCCCTTCCTGATGATTGCACTGTGGAGCAGTTGCGGCGGCACGGTATGCAGGTTGTGTCCATAGACCGCGACGCGCAAATGCCAGGGGACAATGATTGCGTGCGTACGTTCGGCTGGTGCCGCCCCCGTCTTATGGGGGGGGAGGCAGTCTTGCTGGTGCGCAAGGCCGAAGACGGCGTCTGGGAATCTCTGGGGCGTAAGCGCAACAAAAAACACGGAACGGCAGCATGAAAAACTAGCTGCCGCTCCCTTTTCTGTAGCGGGCAACAAAGCTCTCGAGATTTTTAGCCTGTTGTTCCATGAAGTCCACCCACCCCGCCAGGGCGTCTTTTCCTTCCGAGGTTATCTCGTACATTCGTTTGGCAGGCCCGCTGTCGTCGGTCTGCCACGTGGAGAGTACGAAACCATCTTCCTCCAGTTGGCGCAGGTGCCGGTACACCATGCCCGGGGGGGCTTTTCCCTGCATGAATCCATACTCCTGGATTGTGGTCAGCAGATCATAGCCATACCGTGCGCGCCCTTCTTCCAATGCCAGTAACAAGGACGGTTTCATGTACCGTTCTGCTTTGCCTTGTCCGCGCTGGCCACCTTTTTTTTGTGTCGCCATAATAAACTTCCTTGACATATGTGCTATGAGGATATAGCTTCTACTTAAGCATAGATCGTAGACGTGTTCATATCCGCAATAGACTTAAAATGTATCAGGAGGGTGTCATGGCTGGCAAGATATTCATCCGCGAGCGTCGCAAGATCGAAACAGGCGAGAAAAAGCCCCGCTTTCGCGTTGTTGCCGTTAGCAACGTCAACGTGAAGTTTGAAGCGCGCCACGTGCGCAAGCAGGAAATTGAGGATATTGCCACTGCTGTTGATGCAGAAGTGGTTCTTCTCAAGCCTGAAAAGGGGCGCAGCAACCCGGAAAAGGCGATAAACGCCTAGCTACAGCATTTGGTCCAAGAAAGTAAAAAGGCTGCCCGGAAATATCCCGGCAGCCTTTTTTTAATTGGAAGGGCTGTGTGATCAGCCTTTGTAGATGATGGTCCCAACGTGCTCGCCATCCAGGGCTTTACCGATGTGCTCGGGATGGTTCAGCGCGTCGATGATCTGAATCTCCTTGATGCATTTGGCGTGCTGCAGCATATTCACGATGGGGCGCTCGATGATCAAATCGTCGAGGTCAAGTTTCGACAGTTCAGAGGTGGAAATCTTGTCATAATAGGTGAGGTTCGCCCTTTCTGCCGCGTCCACTTTTTTGGGATCCTTTTCATAGAGCCCCTTTTCGTCCTTGAGGAAAATCACCGACTTGGCGCCGATGTTTTCGGCAAGCAGAAAGGCACCGGAGTCCGTACGGTGTGGCGGAATGGAACCCAGCTCCGCAGGATGCTCGAAGAAACCGTAAGGCGGAATGCCAGTGGTGATGGGCAGATAGCCCAGGCGGCAGAACATGGTCAGCTGCTCAAGATGGTCGCCGTGGCCTATTTTGACACCACCATGTTTGCCCAGCAGAACGGCCAGCATTTCGGCATTCTGCCAGGAGACTTTATCGCCAAGCTTGGAAAGAACACCAGTGGGCATGCCCAGGTCGACACCTATGCTGTAGACATGGCGGGCGCGTGTGCCGCCGCCGGTCATAAGCAGAAGCTTGTGCTCTTCCTTGAGGCGGATCAGTTCGTCCAGGATCGGCAGCAGGGCGGACGCCCCCCTGTCCATGATGCTCTGGCCGCCGATTTTAAGAACGTTTATCTCAGGCTGCATACGGAAATATTCTTCTGATTCCGTACGCTTCAAGAATTCTCTACTGACCAGGGATTCTCCCATGAGAGGCGTATCGATGTGCAGCCTGCCGCCCTCTTGCTCTTCCTTGATGAGTTTAGCCATATCTGCTGTCTCCTTGGTTTTTCCCGGCATTCGCGGTTTGTTTTCGTAGGGAGTGGTTATTTTTACTCTTAATTTGTAAGTTGTAGCACACCTTGCAGGCGATGCAAGTGAACTGGTTCAGTTTTCCGCATTATTCCACTGGAAAGTCGAAGTACTTGTCCGGGAACGGTTCGTTCTTGAGGTTAAAGTGCCACCATTCCTTTTTATAGGGGATGAAGCCATTGTCGAGCATTATCATGCGCAAAAGCATGCGGTGGGCTCGCTGTTGCGCATTCACGGCCATGGATTCCGGCCATGATACAGGAGAAAAGAAGTCAAAACCAGACCCCATGTCCAACTCTTCACCCGTTTCCAGGCCGACTATGGTCAAATCCACTGCAGAACCGCGAGAATGGCTGGAGCGCCTGGCAACGTAGCCTGACTGGAACAGTTCGCTTTTCGGGACCTCCGGGTAATACTTGTCCTTGGTCTTGATGTCGTTCAGGTCTTTGGCCCAGCGGACAAAATGATCCACGGCGGATTGAGGGCGGTATCCGTCAAACACCTTCAGCCCCAAGCCAAAAGGCGCAAGCTGTTTCTGTACCTTGGCCAAAGCATTTGCCGTCTGCTCGGTCACTATGATGACTGGCGCCTGGTATCCATCAACACGTGCGCCCACAAAGTTGTCTTCGCTGAAGTACCGTACCTCGCATACCACGTTTGGAATGACGTCCTGAAGATGCACAAAGCCCTTGGGCAATGTAGCAGCATTAACAGCAACAGATATTGCGATCAGGCCAAGTAGTGTCGTGAGAATTGTCAGGGTGATTCTGGTTTTTAGCCGCATCCTTAAGCTCCTGTGGTTGCAATGTCGCAATGTAGATTGCGATTATTGCGGTGTCTTATACATAACGTTGGGCACTGTCGGGTAAATCGCCATGGCCTGGTTGGCTGCACGGTATCAAGGAGAAAGCGGCGCCTTTGTGCCGCATCTTGGGCAATATTTCATCTCCCAACCGAGTTTTGCGCCACAGCCGCCGCAGGGTTTGAAAAAATCCTGGCGCAACGGGTTACCGCAGTATTCGCATATCATTTCTGCTGGGGGGTTCAGTGCCCCGCAACTGGCGCAAAAGCCTGCGCGAATAAAAGGGGATTGCTCCACCAGGTATGTCAGGCGTTTGCGCATCGATCGAATAAGCATCCAGCTGAGTGCCCCGGAAACAAAAAGCGCCGCCAGGCTGTATTCTTCGGGCGCAGCGAAAAGAATGAAATCGTACCCGGCATGAAGCAGCGCCGCCAAAACATACCAGGGAAATACAGCGCTGACGCCGGCGCGGGGTATGAACTTCCAGCGTGCAAGCCCGTACCCCCAGAGCGCGGCAAGTCCAAGATGTAAAGGCAGGGCCGTCACACTGCGAATAAGCAGAACGCCCAGGCCACCTTCCATTGCATAGTCCAGGTTTTCGAATGCGGCGAAGCCCAAGGCAACCGTTGTGGCGTAGACAACACCGTCAGCGGGTTCGTCAAAGCGTTTTGACCATCCAATAAGCAGGGCGGTTGCCAGAAGCTTGCACAGTTCTTCATTGGCGCCAACGAACATGGAAAACATGAATGCATGCCCCGGCGGCATGATATCGTGCAGGGAAATACCGCTCAGGGTGAGAAACAGCACGTTGCACTCGCCAGCTGGAATGCCGCTCAACAGGCCGCCCAGGATGCCCACACGGATCAAAGCCCCAATGGGTTCCGGTTCAATGCGGTCAAGCCTGCGGATAAATCTGAGCCACAGCCCTGTTGTGAGGATAAGGGCGAACAGAATTGAAAAACTACCCATGTTATTCGCGCCCTTCCTGTTTTTGTTTGCGTTCTCCGAATCTGGCGCCGCCCAGTGCAGCGAGGAATGGAACTATGGCTATCAGTACCCCCTCAAAAACACCCTCTCTCATGGCAAGGACTGCAAGCACGGTGAGGCCGGCAGCCGCAAGCGCAGGCTCGATGATTGTGATTCCTGGGGAGCGTTTCGCAGCGATGTACGCCCCCCAAAAAATACCGACCGCAGTGCAGCAAAGGAAGAACAGGCCAAGGATGTTCTCATTGGCGATGTCCAAGACAATGGAGATGAAGGCCATTGCGAGTATGGAAAGCGCTGTCGTCAGCAGGATGGTGGTTCCTGAAGCAAAAAACCAGCGCCATGAGAAGTTATGACGTGAAGAGGCTGGGGCCGCCTTGTTCTTCTGCTTTTTAGGGGGGTGAGGAAAGCGGTTCGCCCCTAACAGGACATCCACGATTTTGGCGCCGCAGTGTGGGCAGTCCTCATTTTCCGGGGAGACAGGGTGGCCGCATTGTGAGCAGTAATGTGGCCCATCTTCTTGTAATATTTCTGCAAAGGCAAAAGATTGTTCCGCAAGCGCGTTGCCGCATGACGGACAAAAGGAATCCTGGTCAGCGGCTTTTGCGCCGCAGCGGTTGCAGGTCGTATTCACGGTTTTTCCAAAAGAGGGCGTAGATTATCGTTATAATAGATTGATCCTGTATGCGTCAGGTATGAAAGCCGTCATTGGACGTGCCATAATGATGAACATCACGATCAGGGTCAATGTGCTTGATGGGAGTTGACGCTGAAGAAAAAACGCAGAAGCTAGTGCACGTCTGTATGCGATTTTGGAACTGCCTGTAAATAAATAGGTATGGGGAAAATTGTCTTTTACGCGGGAGAAGAGAAGGATCTTCAGTTGAGGATAAGAGCTTAAGCACAATGCTGCAACGGGGGATGCATATTTCGAAATCACAAAAGCGGGAAACAAGGAGTCGCAGCAGGGTGCATTTGTTCACGAGTAAATACTCTTTGAGATTGCGCCCTGTATCCCAAAACCTGTACTTGTGGTTTGCTGCACAGCGATGCTAACAAGGCGATAGTAATGGCGGTGTTCAAAAGGGTATTTTTAGCATACGGGGGGCATTCTGATTGTGCAGTGGCAAGATGCCAGGTAAATATCCTTTCCTCTTTCGGGATGATTGATGACTGCGGCAATACGATGTCACAATCTCCTAAAGGCACGTTATTGAAAGCGGGGAGGAATGAGCATATTGCCACGGCGGTGGCAGGTGCTATCCAAGACGTGGCGTTCTGTCAGATTCTATTCGAATAAAAAATACAAAAATAAAGGGAGCTTGCCATTTTGTCGGGCAGTCAGCCATTTGCCGACTGCCAGAGCAAGCTTTGCCCCCTAGTGTGAAGGCGGAGACGTAATGAAAGACTATAGCCATCTGGAACATCTCGACCGGGAAGAGCTTTTGGCGTCGCTCAAGGCAGCACATGAGCGGAAGCCCGGGAGAAGTTGCTGGAAACGCGTGAAGGAACTCTTTACGCGCTCATGGACGCCATACCTGACATGATTTGTTTCAAGGACGGTGAAGGGCGCTGGATTTTTGCCAACGCGGCGGCCTTGGAAATGTTCGATATGCAGAACATTGACTACCGTGGCAAGACCGATGCCGAATTGTCGACACTGACACGGCGCAATCTCAGCAGTGTGTTCGGCTTTTGCCAACTGACGGATGAAAAAGCCTGGACCTCCAAGACCGTTTATCGTGAAGAGGAGCGTATTCCTGCTGCGGATGGAGAAGAGAGAATCTTCGATACCCTCAAAATGCCCTTGTTTTGGGATGGAGGGGAGCGCAAGATCATCCTCTTGCTGGGGCGTGACATTACAGAACGTAAAAAGGCGGAAGAAGCGCTGCTGGCAAGCGAATGCCGCCAGCGTTTCATTCTGGAAGGCGCCAATGACGGCATCTGGGATTGGGACAGAAAAACGGATGCGGTCAGTTTTTCACCCCGCTGGAAAGAAATCATAGGCTACGAAGATCACGAGATTCCCAATAATCTGGAAGAATGGAAACGCCGTATTCATCCGGACGACCGTGAACAAGTCGAAAAGGCCAACAACGTTTTTTACAACAGCCAGGACAGTCATTTTCAGGTTGAATACCGGATTCGCCACAAGGACGGCAGCTACCGCTGGATACTTGGGCGCGGCACATGCGAACGGGACGAACATGGAGAACCCACGCGCATGGCTGGTGCGCATACAGACATCACCCGTCTGAAAAGGGCCGAGGAACAACTGCGGGAAAGCATGCAGCGCCTGGATTTCCATGTGAAGAATTCGCCCCTTGGGGCCATTGAGTGGAAAGACGGCACAAACATTGCCAGTTGGTCCTCTCAGGCAGAAGCCATGTTCGGCTGGCGCGAGGACGAGGTCCTTGGCAGAAGCTGGAATGATTTCCCCTTTATCCATCCGGATGATTCGAAAATTGTGCGAGAACAGATAGCGGATTTGTTTGAGGGCAATGCCCTCTACAACACCACGAAAAACAGGAACCGCGCAAGGACGGCAGCGTGGTGCACTGTCATTGGTTCAATTCGGCCCTCCGCGATAAAGACGGGCGGATGATCCGGATTCTTTCTCTGGTGTCCGATGTGACGGAGCTGGCTGAAACAGCAGCGGCGTTGGCCAAAGCCAAAGAAGACGCCGAAGCGGCCAGTTTTGCCAAGAGTCAGTTTCTTGCGGCCATGAGCCATGAAATCCGTACGCCCATGAACGCCATCGTGGGTATGGCCGAGTTGCTTGGCGGAACGCCTCTCAATCAGGAGCAGCGCCAGTATCTGCACATTTTTCAGGCAGCGAGCGAATCCTTGCTGACTCTTTTGGGCGATATTCTTGATATTTCAAAGGTTGAGGCGGGGCAATGCCAATTGGAGCGGATTCCATTTTCACTGCCATCCATCGTGGATACGGTGTGCAAGGTGCTGGGCCCCCGTGCAGGGGAGAAAGGCCTGGAACTGTCCGTCTCGTATGCCCCTGGTGTGCCGACTGTGCTTGTCGGTGATCCAACCCGGCTGCGTCAGGTGCTCATCAACCTGGTGGGCAACGCCATCAAATTTACGCACAAAGGGGAAGTGAACATTGAGCTGCAGGCTGCATCAGGGGCGGCGACCAATGACGCATATTCCCTGCATTGCAGCGTGCGTGATACGGGCATCGGCATAAAGCCAGAGAACCTGTCCAGTATTTTCGAGCGGTTTACCCAGGCGGATTCGTCCATTACGCGGGAGTACGGCGGCTCTGGGCTTGGGCTGACTATCTGTAAGAGCCTTGTCGAATTCATGGGAGGGCGCTTGTGGGTCGAAAGCGTAGAAGGCGAAGGCAGCACGTTTCATTTTACGGCCCTTTTGGGCTACCCCTCCAGCCTGGATGAGGTGCAGGCTGCAATTGCTGCTGCCGAAGACGGCCCTTCTGCCATCCTGTCGGACCAGGGGGGTGCTGCGGATACTACAGAAGAACCGCTGCAAATCCTGCTGGTTGAGGACTCGGACTACAATGCCTATGTGGTTCTCGCCTACCTTAAGGATTTGAATTGCGACATTGATATTGCAAAAAATGGCCTTGAAGGATTCGACTTCTTCAAAAGCAAATCCTACCACCTGGTGCTTATGGACATGCGCATGCCGCTAATGGATGGATACACGGCAAGCAAGGCCATCCGTCAATGGGAGCGCGAGCAAGGCGCCGCGCCCGTGCCCATAGTCGCCATGACGGCGCAGGCTTTTATGGAAGACAGGCAGCGCAGTCTGGATGCAGGGTGCGACATGCATCTGGCAAAGCCCATCCACAAGAAGGCGTTGCTGGAAGCAATAGCCAAAATGGCGCCAACCCCCCCGGACATTTCCGAACCGCGGCAATTCCCTCAATTCGCCATGAACGAGCACGCCTCCAGCAATCTGGCATCGCCCCTGGAAACGGCATACCCTCCGTTTGGGCCTATTCTGGTAGAAGTGGATCCGGATTTCAGAGAAATCGCCCCCCGGTATCTGGAGTCTTTGTCCCATGCTGTGTCTGTGATGCGCGAGGCTGTGGACAAGGGCGATACTTTGCCATTGGAGCGCTACGGCCACCAAATGAAAGGGGAAGGCAAGGCCTTTGGCCTGGAGCCGGTGAGTGAAATGGGACTGACGCTGCAGCTGGCTGGTGAATCCGCTGATCTTGAAATGGGCGCACGGGTGCTGGACAGTCTTGAAGACTACCTGAAGCGCATCACGATCAAGTCTTCCTAGTGGTGTAACTGCCCGGAGTAATGACACATATTATTATTGGTAATAATTTCTTCATAAGGGTGCAAAAAACCGCTTGCATGCGGCACAGAAACAAGCTAGATGCCTTTTTCCGGAACGGGAAATGATCCCAGGTCGGGAAAAAAGAGATTGACAAGGTTTTTTGAAGTATATAAGGTCTCTCTTTCCTGGGGCGGATAGCTCAGCTGGGAGAGCATCGGCCTTACAAGCCGAGGGTCACAGGTTCGAGCCCTGTTCCGCCTACCAGATCAGTATAGATCTGCAGGTATACATCGCGGAGCCGTAGTTAAGTTGGTTATAACGCCGGCCTGTCACGCCGGAGGCCGTGGGTTCGAGTCCCATCGGCTCCGCCAGAAGATTCAGGGGTTACATCACACGGTGTAACCCCTTTTTCTTACGGATACATCGCTAGTAAGCCATGCACAGGGCTATACTATACCTGAAGGGCCGGGAGGCAACTCCTGGCCCTTCGCTTTTGGTGTGGGAAAATGGTGAGAGAAGCGAAGGCTGTTATTTTGTCGGCATCGGCCCCAAAGGGGGCAACTTATTTCAGACCGCGTTCAGGAGCTTATGGAGATACTGTGTGGGGGGGCGCAGCAAGGCAGAGCAGGGGGTGATTGTAAAATTCTAAACTATTACAATTTGATGCATTGTATTTGATTTCTTCCCATGGCTTTGGCCCTGTATAAAGCCTGGTCGGAGGTTTTAAGCAACGCGCTCAGTAGCTCTTTGCCGATTGTCCCTTTCAGGCCTTCGGCTGCTTCAAAGTATGTGATGCCTACACTGATGGTCACCTTGATTTCGCATCCTTCGTATACTGTTGTCAGGTTTTGAACCTCATGCAACAACCGCTCTGCCAATGTAATCGCCCCTTCAAATTCGGTATCCGGCAGGAGGATGGCAAACTCCTCGCCCCCGTATCGACCGATTATATCACTGGCGCGCAGGGTTTTTCTGAAAACCGCGGTTACGTTTTGCAACACGAGATCGCCTGCCATATGCCCGTATGTATCATTAATGTTCTTGAAATAATCGATGTCAATCAGCATGAATGGCAGGTTACCGCCGTAGCGTGAGACTCGATTGATCTCGATCATGCAGGATTCCATGAAAAAATACCTGCTGTACACCTGGGTCAAGGCATCCAGCAAGGCCATTTTATGCAGCCTCTGCAGCAGGCACTTGTTTTCAGTGATGTCATATAGCAGGACGGCATAGCCAAGATTGCTGCCATAGGACGATGCAAGTTTGGTCACGGTCATGCTGAAGTGTGTCGTTACGTCATTGTTATGAATATCGACCTCAACGGGTGCGTCATCCATTGCTTTTATCTTGTCTATCAGTTCGTTGCGATTTTGTAGTACCTCGTAAGCGCTCAGGCCGATGGAATCTTGCGTTAATTCCGGCAGCATCTTGCATGCAAAATGATTGAAATCGCCAATATTCAGATCTTTATCCAGGACCAAAACCGAGGTGCGCATGGTCTCAAACACCTTGGCCCTCGCAATGGGGGCGATGTTGAACATCAAAAGCCTGGTCATGGCGATGGAAAAGATTGGAATAGGAATGGCAAGATAGAAAGGCGCCATATCGATGCCTTGCGGGCTCAAGCCCAACTGCTCCAGCAGATTGCCACACCAAGGGATAATTGATGCGAAAAAAATCGCATTGGCCTGTTTCTTACGGTAGCCCTTTGCCCTTTGTGTCATGACATAAAATAAGACGATGCCGATCAGGCTGAGGAGCTGCATATAGGCGAATTCTACATAGTACCATGGCCCCTTCACAAAAGAAGCAACAGGAAACGGACCGCTTGTATCAATGCCAAACTCACTGTAAAAATAATGATGGTGGTTGTTGGTGTATAATAATATGGTTGTTGTGACTGGAATGATGAAAAGCAGGATGTATAAATGTTTATTTTTGATTTTGAACTTATTGTATTCAAATGCGAACAGAAACCAAAAAACAGATATGAACGGGATGCCAATATATTCTATCTTTAGTGCAAAGAAAATTTCTTCAACAGAATTTCCAGATAGTTCAAGCATGTAGCCGAGTGAATAAATAAAGACACAGGCCATGAAGAGTATAAAAGGCCTTCCACCATCCATTTTGTAAATTTTAAAAGAATAGTAGATAAGACTCAGGATTCCTGAGCAGGATATGCACAAAAAAAGTATCGTGATAAATCGCAACGTCATGGGTGAATTCTCAAGGATATATGCTTAAAGCACTGAAGGCATGTGTGTACTGACGCATTGTATTTCAGTTGTTACTCATATACATGGCTTTGTCCTGATTTTAATAGAGTTTGTATATGGAGTAAGGAAAATAATGCAGATGTTTTTATTTTATTTATAGAGCGCAGTAACTGTAGTGAATGTGTGATCAGATGAAGATATCTACATTTGTGTATGTCATTTTCGTATGTCAGGCAGGGATAGGTGCCAAATGTACAGATGACTTTATGTCTAGCGTCACGATCAAACTGTCCTCTGCGTTTAGCTTAATTGAAATGGTGGCGTTTGAAAAAAATATACAGTGTGATTGGACCTCGATTAGGAAGTATCTCAGATATACTTATTCTGCTGTCGTTTCAACACAATGAAAATAAGATACATAATCAGATAGATACACTGGCATCTACTGCGTCAAAGTAAATTTTAGCAGATCAGTATTTTTTCTGGAAGTCTGATGCGTATAGCTCCTGGAGAATTCCGCCAGGCTTGTGTCCCATGGGTTCCGTCAGGAGGCGCATACGTTGCGGTGCGTTGGCGATTCCCTGGCATGTTCTGAAGGTAGGTGATCATTTCTTTTTAGAGAAGTGTCCCAATAAAGAGTAATCCACGAGAAGTATGAAATATTAGCCGGTTGTATTTGACAGCCACAATTTCCAAGGCGTAGGAGACTTGGAGCTTTTACCCATGAAAAGGAGCCTCCATGCGCATTCTCGTCCTGTTCTTTCTCTTGTCCTTTCTTGTTCTCCCCGCTTCTTTTGCGAATGCTGAAGATTTGAGCAATTTCCCTGCGACGCTGGGATCTGATTGTGTCAGATACTACCATCATGCAAGTGGGGGGAAGATCACTGGCACCTTTATTAGTAAAAGTGAGGGCACGCGCTTTTTGGTCGGAACGAAAGATGGCAAGTCTTACCAGGCGTATAGCAGCCATACGAATGAACGTCGTGTTTTTTCCAATAGAGAAGGGGCGCTTGGGCATATCGAAGCCATGTGCCAGTGAGTGAAGACACAGGCGTAAAACTGCTTGGTAGATGATTCGCTGGGCTGGTCGACTGGTGCTTTCATCACGAATGGCGCATGCATCTTGCCATGCGCGACTGCAGCAAGCCCAAGCCATTGTACAGAAGTACTATGCTGTGTTGCAGCTAAACGTATTTTATTTCTAACCTGCTCAAGATGCTGGCGGCATTCTCCAGCATTTGTCTGCAGCGTCCCTCATTTTCTTTGGTGGCTGCTTTTTCCAGCTCATAGTAGGCGTCCTGAAGCTTCTGCATGCCGTAGTTACCTGCCGCTCCTTTGAAGCCATGGGCCAAACGGCGCAGGTCTGCAAAATCGTTTTGCTCCAGGGCCAACTCCATGTTTTTCATTTCCTGAGAGAGTTCTTCCAGAAATTCCGGCATCAAATCTTCCAGATCGGCATCGATGGCAACAGCTATGGGAGCAGTTTCTCCACCTTGTTTGGGGATTGCGTCCGACGCGGCGGCATTGCCTGTTTCCGATTCATGGGAGCGTTCAGCATTATTTGAGAATTTTAGAAGTTGAGTTTCAATCGTCTGGATCAACTTGCTTTTCGAGACCGGTTTGGACAAGAACGCATCACACCCCGCCTCCAGACATTCAATCTTGTGCTGTGAAAAGGCGTGGGCTGTCAGCGCGATGATCGGCGTGTGGGGCAGGTTGTAGTCATTTTCGTATCTGCGGATGGCAGTTGTCGCTTCCAGACCATCCATCTCCGGCATTTCTCTGTCCATCAATACAATGTCAAAATCACCATTCGCCTGCGTATATGCTTCAACCGCAGTTTTGCCATTAACTGCCTCAATTACATTGATATTTGTTCCTTGTAAAAATTTGATTATGACTTTTCGGTTCGCAGCGATGTCCTCCACCAGCAAAAGCCTTTTTGAGGATCCAAGCTCCAGCGATGTATTGGTTTTATGCCGTGGCAACGTGATGTGTTGCATTTGCCCATGTATGGACGCGAGCACATTGACCAGGTCCGCCCTCCGTATTGGCTTGGCTAAAAATCCGTCCAGGGACAACTCTTTGGCTTTGATTCTGTCTTCATAGGCATCACTTGAAGTGTTGATGATAATTTTGGGGGACGACTCCAAAGGATGCTGTTTTATAATTGCGGCCAGATTCATACCGTCCATTTCCGGCATGAGCACATCCAGGAAAACAATATCAAAAGGGGAGTTGTTAGTATCTGCATTTACGATTGCAGTAAGAGCGGTATGGCCGTTGTCGGCGAGGGAGACGATTGCGCCCCATCGGGAAAGATAGTCGTACAGGAGGAGACGGTTTGTATCATTGTCGTCGACCACCAGAATTTTTTTGCCCAAGAGATCTTTTTGGATATCCGCGAATTTGTCTGTGCGCGGGGGATGTTGGGTGGCGGTAAGATTGACGGTGAAGTTGAAGGTCGTGCCGGCGCCACATTCAGACTCAAGCCATATCCTGCCGCCCATTAGCTCCACGAGTCGCTTTGAAATGGCAAGGCCCAGACCGGTGCCGCCATAGCTCCGGGTTGTGGATGTATCGGCCTGGGAGAAGCTGTCAAAAATCGTCTGGAACTTTTCTTCAGGGATGCCTATTCCCGTGTCTGATACGGAAATTTGAACCTGTCCCTTGCTTTTGGGGGATGGAATAATGTGCAGTGCTACTTGCCCATGGTCAGTAAATTTGATGGCGTTGCTGAGCAGATTGATGAGGATCTGCTTTAAACGCGTGGGGTCTCCAATAACATACGGGTGCACTTGCGGAGAAACCCTGTAGGCGATTTCCAAGCCCTTTTCATGGGCCTTGACGCTCATTATCCGGCAAATGTCTTCCACATGCGTGATAAGATCAAATGGAATGGCTTCAATCTCTATCTGGTTTGCTTCAATTTTAGAAAAATCGAGGATGTCGTTGATAATCGACAAAAGCATTTCGCTGGAGGAGTGCAGCGTTTCCACATAATCTGTCTGGTCGTAATCAAGTTGGGTATCGGCAATGAGTTCTGTCATGCCGAGAATGGCATTCATGGGCGTCCTGATTTCATGGCTCATGCGCGCCAGGAAATCGGATTTGGCATGTGTGGCGGCTTCTGCCGCTGCCTTGGCCCTTTCCAGTTCCTGCTCGGCGGTTTTTCGTTCAGTGATATTGCGCATGCACTCAACCGCCCCGATTATTCTACCGGATTCATTTTTGAGAGGTGCAGCAACCCCCCAAAGGTACGCGCCTTCACCTCCAAAGGCGTTGGGCGTGTAAATTTCACCCAGCAGCTTGTCTCCATCGCGCCTGACAAGGGAGTACAGTTCAATGGGAACTTCATTTTTCCCCAAGGCCCAGTCAATCAGAATGGGGCGCCGTTCATTGTAGAATGGCAGTGCGTACTCAAAGTTGCCCTTGCCGATAATGTCTTACTTTTTGACCCCGGAAACATCCTCAATGGCTTTGTTCCACACGACAATGACGCCATCTTCGTTGATGACCATGGTCGGTTCCGGCAAAAATTCTATGATGTCCGTCAACTGTTTATTGGAGACTTCGGTGGTCAGCTGTTTTTTTCGCAGCAGGGTAACATCGCGAAAACGCCAGATCGCATATGCAGCATGCAGTTCGCAGTCCAGCGGGGAGCAGCATTGCTCAATGATCCGCTTGCCCTTTAGGCGCAAATCGACCACCCGGCCTGCAGCTGGGGCATCAAGGGCGGCTGAAGCCCCAAATGTTTTGGAATCGCCTGCCTCCAGATTGTCCGCCATGACAACAAGCAATTCCTCAATGGTCCCTTCTGCCGGTAAGCTCCCTGGAACATTCCAAATGGAGCGAAAACTCTTGTTGAAAAAGACGACTTTCCCGGAATTATCCACAATCAGGATTCCGTCTTCAAGCGAATTGAGGATTGCTTCTTGGAGGTTGGTCAAGGCGTGTCCCGTATGAGGCATGGATTTGTTTTCCGTGTGGTATTGATTTGACGACAACAGGGGGGTCAGCCAGAAATCTCTACGTTGTTTCGCCCCTTGTTTTTGGCTTGATACAATGCATCATCAGCAGCCCTGACGATGTCGATGGCATTTTGGTTTTTTGTTGGAAGAAGAGTCGCCGCTCCCAGACTTATAGTTACGTGGGGTGCTGCAGATGAATAGGCATGCGGGATGCCAAGGTTGGAGACCGCCGTCTTGATTTGATGGGCTATTGCCAGTGCCCCTTGTGCGTCCGTATGCGGCAGAATGGCTGCGAACTCTTCACCGCCGTATCTGGCGACAAAATCAGAGCCCCTTTTCAGGGTATCGCGCAAGGCAATTCCAATTTTACGCAAACAGGAGTCTCCTTTTTGATGACCGTAATTGTCATTGAAATTCTTGAAGCAATCTATGTCCATGAGAATAAGAGACAAAGGTGATCCTGTGCGTACGGCCCTATGCCATTCCTTGTTCAAAACATCGTCGAAACGACGTCTGTTCGGGATAGTGGTCAACCCATCAATAAACGCTTGTCGCTCCAGAATATCCCGAGCCATTTTCAGCTCGATGTGATTTTTGATCCGTGCTTTGACAATGGGCATCCGAAAGGGTTTTCTGATGTAATCAACAGCCCCACAGGCCAGCCCTTTTGCTTCGTCTTCGTCTTCGTTTAGACTGGTAATAAATATGATGGGAATAATCCGGGTCCGATCATCGTTTTTCAGCAAGCGGCAAACCTCGAAGCCATCCATGTCGGGCATGAGAATATCCAGCAGAATCAAGTCCGGTCGCTGGCTGAAAGCCGTGGTCAGGGCCTCCTCGCCGTTGGAGGCTGTGAAGCATTCGTATTCATCGGATAGCCGTTTTGCCAGCAGGCGGGCGTTGGCCTTCACATCGTCGACAATGAGGATTCGAGACAAACGAAATGGCATAGCAATAGATAACCTTCATGCAACAAGAAGTGACCGGTTGCTTGAAAATGTTAGTGCATAGAATAGTCGTACTCGTATGAACTATACACTTAATGAAATATATGCGCCAATGCTCTATGTTATTTTTTGATACTTGTTAATCGTTTTGTGGTCGCCATGCCCCATGGCATAGTTGTCTAAATAAGAAGGACTTGGACTTTCTGGGAGAGGCCACGGATTGCCTTGCAAGTGAAAGCCCTTTGCGCAGCCGTCTTTCACGCGTCTTGAGTTCTGTAGTTAAACTTGAGGTGCCCCCATTCTTAGGGCCAACCATTCCGAGAGTTATTCCCTTCTTTGGTGTACAAACTCATTTGGGGTCAGATGAGGCCGATCTTGGCGTGCAGTTCCTTGATCTGTACCTCGTGGTTCTGCTGGTCGTTCTGGGCTTTGCCCGAAAATGACGCGACCACGCCTTCCTTGGCCTGCTTCTTCCACTGGGAAATCTGGTTGGGATGCACGCCGTATTTGGCGGCCAACTCGGAAAGGGTATGCTCCCCGGACAACGCCTCAAGCGCTACCCGGGCTTTGCACTCGGCGGTGAATATCCTTCTTTTTCTGGACATGAACAGCCTCCTTGGGCCTGCCTACGTCCACCTTAGCTCGTGGTCCAGTTTTCTCGGGCCACTTCTGTGATCTTGTTGTTAATTCCTTTGACGCACACCCAAATGCGCAGGTTCACGCTGAAGTCGCCAAAATTTTAGCTGATAGAATAGAGCATTGATTTTCAACAGTCATTTATGACTGAAACGCTAACTTTAATCAGCTGACGACCACGGTATCATCAACATGAAGGCCGGGAGAGATCTCCCGGCCTTCAGCTCATTGACAAACCCCGCTTTTTGCAAAGTGGGGTTTGTTTTTATGAACCGATTTCTTTTCAGGCCGCTGCCAGCTGGGATGTTGGCTCGATCGGCCCCAATCGAACGAGACAGAGAGACTGAGGAAGAAAGTACAGGCATTTGGGCTGCAAATATTTGTATGACAGCCCCAAAGGGGCCAGCAGCAAGGCCATTTTCTTCATGTTTTGACATGTGGCGGAAAGCAGGCTTTGAACCTGGACCTTAGCCAGGCCGCAGAACCGAGCATAGCGATGCCCGTGCAGTTGTTTGGCGTCGGCAAAGCTGCGCTCTACGGTCTCTTTCCGGCGAGCATAGATTCTTTTTCCGAATTCCGTGAGCCGGTGCGCATCCACCGTATCCACGTATTCCCGCCACACATGGCGTGTCACTGTTTTCTTGCAATTCCGGTTTGTTGTGCACTCTTTCAGTAACGGACAGCGGCGGCAAACCTTTGGTAACGAGTCATAGAGACGATATCCTTCGCGGTTGGTGGTGGAGTAGTGAAGCTCCTGGCCTTCGGGGCAAAGATAGCAGTCCTTGTCCGGCAGGTATTCAAAGGCGCGTTTGGGGAGCATCCCTTTGCGACGAGTGGGACGACGATAGCCAATGACACCATAAATATGCTTTTCTTCCAGCGTCTTGCAAATGTGTGAGGTGAAATATCCTGCATCGAGGCCGACGTGCTTCACAGCAAAGCCGAAGCGGTTGATTTGTCGGTCCAGCCGATCGAGATAGGGCATGCTGTCATGCACCGAGGCCGGAGTTACGTAACTGTCGGTGATAATGTTGTGTCGGCTGTCCACAGTGCGATGATCCAAGTAAAAGAAGCCCTTAGGCTTGCCCTCGCGTACCATGTACCCGCTGTCCGGATCGGTTGTGCTCTGCTTGATCCGCTTGGACCCCGCTTCGCGGTTGTCCTGCTTCAGCGGTTTCTTTCCATGCCTGCGCCTGTCTTCCTCCACGGCGTCTTCAAGTTCGCCCAAGTATGACTTCGTGCTTTGGGCAACGAGCTTTTCCGTAAATTTATGCTTGTTGGCGTTGGCTTTCAGGTGGGTGGAATCGGTGTAAAGCGTGTGTCCGCCGACAAGCCTCTTTTTCATGGCCTGGAACACTATACCGTCAAAAATGTCCTGGGCAACGCTGGTGTCGTTAAATCTGCGCCGCCGGTTTTGGCTGATGGTGCTGGCATCGGGCACTTTGTCCTGCAATCCCAGGCCAAGGAACCAGCGATAGGCAACATTGACCTGGATTTCCTTGACAAGCTGACGCTCGCTGCGGATGCCAAACAGATAGCCGATGAATAGCATTTTGAAGAGCACCACCGGTTCAATGGCCGGACGGCCATTGCCCTCGCAATACAAATCCTTGGTGAGCTCATGAATAAAGGAGAAATCAATAACCTTGGCAATTTTGCGAAGCAGATGATTCATGGGGACAAGTTCGTTGATCGAAACAAACTCCATTTTCACCTGCTGATTTTTGGGCGGCTTTAGCATGAAGATAGTATAAGAAAACCCTCGCCGATTGGCGAGGATTTGTCAGCATTCTGAAGGCCGGGAGAGATCTCCCGGCCTTTTTTTTCGTATGGCTTATAAGGCTGGCGGGGTGAAGAAGCGGCTTGACTAGCGAAAGGAAAAATACGGAAGTGAAGAGAAAATCATGTCCCATTCCTTACATTCAAGGGGCATTTGATAGCGCAAAAGGTTGCGCTGTCAGCTGCTCAACGCCCACTTTGGCGGCCCGGCGCTCAATTGCAATTTCGGAAGGTGCCATTCCATGCGCCACGCCACATGGTGTCCTGGGTATACTTCCAGTTCTCGGAAAAGCCTTGTGCGTTCATATTCCAAACGAATTGTCCCTGGCTGTTGTTGCCTCTTTGCCACCAGTTTCCACGCACTACGCCGTTGGCGTCGCGTAAGCCGGAGACCGCCCCCTGCTGGTGAGGGTAAGTGCCGCTTATCTCGCCAGTGGCCTGGTTCCAGTCCAGGGTTATGGGGCCGAAATTGGTGTCAAAAATGCACCGCAGGGCAAAAGAGGGGGTAGCCAGCATGAATTGCAAAAGCAGGGCGCCCACAACAAAAACCAAAATTTTATTTGTTTTCATTTTTCCCCTCTCATTTTGTGTAAAAGTTCATGTTTCTGCACCTGTTATCGATAATAACACATAGCCACGCAAATCACGGTACTTTTGAGAAAAGTATGTGCGTGGAAATAATTCCAATTAAAAATAAAGGCGTTATTTGGTTGCTATCGGAGGAGAAGCTAACATATCACGCCGATGCCTAAAATATAAAGCAAAAATTCAAATACTATAAAAAGCAATTCATGTGGACGTGTACATTGAAAATGAACGGGGGCGCGGCCTCTCGCTGGTGAGAGACCGAGAGATTGTGTTCTCGCCATTGTCCTTGAAGAGTTACAAGCGTTGGGGTAGTTGAATACTAAACATCTCAATTTCGTGCCGAAATAGAAGAGGATTTTCTGTCTGTAATCAGGAGGGGGGCATCCTTTGCGCAAGGAGCAAGCAAGAGTGAATCCCGAAAGCCTTGAATCGTGTCCTGCAGTGCTGCAATCGGTTCTGGACGCAGTTACCGGAGCAGTGCTGCTGGTGGACGAAAAGGGCTGCGTCGTCTTTTTCAACGCAGCTGCCGCGGCATTGT
This sequence comes from Desulfovibrio biadhensis, assembly GCF_055388615.1. Taxonomy (NCBI): domain Bacteria; kingdom Pseudomonadati; phylum Thermodesulfobacteriota; class Desulfovibrionia; order Desulfovibrionales; family Desulfovibrionaceae; genus Desulfovibrio; species Desulfovibrio biadhensis. Next base: position 1,244,191 of record NZ_AP042477.1, on the reverse strand, counting down.
TGGATATCGCAGAGGAAGGCCAACCCCTGGCAAAGGTGCTTCCTGACCTGCCCCACCTGGAAGAAAGCTACGCCCGTTGCATGCAAAAGGGCGGGCATCTGACGAACATGCAGTTTTCTCGAGAGGGCAGAAGCCTGGCTCTGGACATCCGCCCTGTATTTTCTGAAGAGCAGCTTTTGTGGTCAGTCTGCACGATCCGGCAGGAAACGCCCAAGGATTTCAGCCAATCAGAGCAGATAAACAAGCAGTTGGATGCTGTATTCGAATCTTCCCACGACGGGCTGTTCATCACAGACGGTGAAGGCAACATCCTCAAGTGCAACCAAAGCTCCGAAGGGCTTATTGGGCATCTCAAGGAAGACATCATTGGGCGCAATGTCAAAGACCTTGTTTCGGAAGGGTATATCGACAAGTCTGTGACCATCGAGGTGCTGAAACAAAAGACTTCGCTCACGATTCTGCAGAAAATCCGCAATGGCAAGAGCATAATAGTCACCGGCACCCCTGTTTTTGACGATCGCGGGGAAATAGCTTTTGTGGTCACCAACGAACGTGACATCACTGACCTGAACCGTATGAAGAGCCAGCTCAGCCATTATCTGGCGCTTGCCGAGATGCAGCACATGGGGTCCTACAGCACCGATACGGCGCAGTGGGACGCCGGGATTACCGCAGTGGACAGGCGCACGGTGCGCGTCTTTCAGCAGGCAGAGATTGCATCCCAATTCGACACCACCATTCTCATCCAGGGTGAGACCGGCGTGGGCAAAGGGTTGCTGGGGCGTTTCATCCACGACAAATCGCCACGGAAAAACCGCCCCTTTGTGCAGATCAACTGTGGCGCCATACCAGAGCAACTCATCGAGTCCGAACTGTTCGGTTACCGCAGGGGGGCGTTCACGGGCGCTCATGAATCCGGTAAGCAAGGGCTTTTCAGCATTGCAGACGGTGGCACCCTGTTTCTGGATGAAATTTCCGAGATTCCGCTGCGTTTTCAGGTCAAATTCCTCAAGGCCATCGAAGACCATGAAATTCTGCCTGTGGGAGACACACGCCCCCGTAAGGTGGATGTGCGGATTATTGCGGCCACGAACACCCCTCTGGAGGACCTGGTCGCTCAGGGGCGCTTTCGCAGAGACCTCTTTTTTCGTCTCAACGTTGTGCCCATCCACATTCCCCCTTTACGGGAGCGTAGCAACGACATCGTGCACCTTATCCTGCGTTTTCTGGAAAAAATGAACACCAAATTCCAGAGCAGCAAGTTCATTTCCCCTGAGGCCATGGCGCAGCTTCTGGCCTACCCCTTTCCTGGAAACATCCGTGAGTTGGAAAACATCATTGAGCGGATGGTGATCCTCTGCCCTGAAGAGGAAATACGCCCCAAGCATTTGGCTGGCTCCCTTTCCAAGCTGAGCAGGGGGCAGGTGGATTTTCCCGAATGGATTGAAGGCATGAGCCTGAAGCAGGCTGTGGAGCGTTATGAGCAGGGGCTGATACGTCGCGCACTGGAAAAGTATGGTTCCAAGGCAGGCGCCGCCCGTGCTTTGGGGGTCGATCCCTCGACGATAGTTCGCAAGACCCAAAGGACTGCAAATACCCAGGGCAATGCAGTTCTGCATGGATAAGACGTGCTCTTTTCTGAATTTTATTCATGTAGGATGAATATATCTCATAATTACAAAATGTTCTGTTTGTAAATTCAAATTATAACAAACAGTGCATTTTGTCATTCCAATCGTGCAATTCTGCAATTTGTGCAATGCGGGCAAATTAGCCCGTCAAAAATATACATAATTGTAAAACTGATCTCTTTTGATTTCGGTGTGTTGTGAAAAATCTCCATGTTCCCTTGGGGCAAGCAGCGGCATGGGAGTTGCACATAGTCTGGCGATTGAGGGCTGATATTTGGCAGGGAGCCCCATGGCGAAAGTGTGACTCCATTATGTAAGTGATTCATAAATCAGGGGTTGGCCGCATAGCGCATGCACCCGGGGCAGGGAAAAAGGGTGTCGCTTGGTTGCGGGTTTTGCTTCGCTGTTCATCCCCAACTCAGAGCCAATAACAAGCTGCTATCCCTCATTTGTTTTTGGAGAAGTGAACCATGCAGCAGGTGCGCATCACAACGGTGGTGCCGTGCTGGGTGGATTTCAAGGCGTCGGCTGCCGTAATGCAGGACCAGGAGGCTTCTTTTGTCCTGTTTATGGTGTTCAGGCCGGAGCGTAATCCCAACGATCCAAAAGGAGGATCAAATGCTCTTAACTTCCAAGCGGCTACCTGACGGTGTGAAATGCGTTGCTTTGGCTGTGGCCCTGTTGTTCACAGTGACTCTGGTTGCTGCTGCACCCGCAGGAGCCGAGAAGTACGAACTGAAGATCGGCTGTCTCGAATCCCCTGACGGCCCCAATACTCTGGGATGGAAGACTTTTGAGCAGTATGTTGAATCTGCCAGCAATGGGCAGATCAGCGTAGATATTTACCCCTCCAGCCAGTTGGGCGATTCCGAAAAACTCCTTGAAGGGCTGAAGCTCGGCATCCACAAGATGGCCCAGGGCGATGAATCCATCACCGGCGCCTACGACCCCATGAAAGTGTGGTTCACCCCCTACCTGTTCTCTGATGAACTGATCATGAAAAAATTCTTTGAAAGCGATACCTTCGAAGAAATCAATGACATGATGGCCAAGGACATGGGTGTGCGGGTGCTCGGCGCTGCGCCTTACGGTTTCTACAACTTCATCAACAAGCAACACCCTGTAAAAGCTCTGGAAGACCTGAAGGGCCTGAAGCTCCGCACCCTGCCCAACAGCCAGTTGACCATCAAGACCTGGGAAGCCCTGGGCGCTGCGGCAACACCTGTTTCCTGGGCTGAAATCTATACTTCCATCAAGACGGGCGTCATCGACGGCCTTGGCCATACCCTGACCATCATGGTTGACCAGAAGTACTACGAGGTTGCCAAGTACGTCACGCTGGACATGAGTATGGGGTGTGCCAACCTCTACCTGATCAACGAGGCATTCTACCAGTCCTTGCCCGAAGACCTCAAAAAGGTAGTCAAGGAAGGCGCCCAGATGGCCGCCGCCGCTGAATTCGGCATCGCCACCTACCGTAACCGCGTCATCTCCATCAACACCCTGAAGGAGAATGGGGTCGAGGTCATCTCCCTGAGCCCTGAACAAAAGGCCCTGTTGAAAAAGACCGCCCATGACGCCGTTATTCCCTGGATGAAGGAAAAGGCCGGTGAAGACATCGTTAATAAGGCTTTTGACACCATCAAGAAGATCGAGGAAGGCAACTAGAATTCCCGATCAGCAGAATACGTTACCTTGCAGCAATGGCGCCGTGCTCTCGGGCAGGCGCCATTGCTGCCTTTCATTCCATCGCCAAAGGCAGGAACACTGTGCAAACACTCATCGCTTTTTTCGACCGCCTCATACGCGGGATCGTCATTGCGGCCATAGGAGGCATGCTGGCAATCATCTGCCTCCAGATTTTCTGCCGCTTTGTGCTTAATGACGCCCTCTCGTGGCCAGAGGAGGCAGCGCGCTTCCTCATGGTCTGGTCGCATTTTCTGGCTGCGGTTTATGCCCTTGCGGACAAGCAGCATATTGGCCTCTTTTTCGTGGTGGACCGCCTGCCTCCTCGCGTCGCCACTGTTATTCGCATGGTCATGAATCTCGCAATACTGGGATTTCTCGCCGTGATGGTGGTAGGTGGATGGCAGGAAGCGCACACCCTTGTTTCCATGAAGACTGGGGCACTTCGTATTTCCCGCGCTATTCCCTACATGATCATACCGGTCAGCGGTGTCCTTTTCATTCTCGTCACCATCCGTCTTTTTCTGGAAGACGCCGCAAAGCTGAGGTCGAAATGACCCTCACGGTTCTTCTGGTTACATTCATATTGTTCATTGTCCTGGGCATGCCCATCGCCTTTGCCATCGGGGTATCTGCCCTGTTGGCCCTGCTGACGCAGGACGTTCCTTTGATCCTGATTTCCCATTACATGTTTTCAGGGGTGGATTCCTTTATCCTGTGCGCCATTCCCATGTTTGTCCTGGCGGGGGAGATCATGCTGTATGGCGGTATGACCCGCTCACTGACGGAACTCTCCGACCTCCTGGTCGGCAGAGTGCGCGGGGGGCTCGGCCACACCAACATCATGGCCAGCATCTTTTTTGCTGGCATCACCGGCTCTGCTACGGCGGATACCACAGCCATCGGCTCCATCCTTATCCCCGCCATGTCCGGCAAGGGGTACAGTCGCGCTTACAGCACCGCAGTGACCATTGCTTCTTCCGTGATAGGCCCCATCATTCCGCCGAGTCTGACCTTCGTCATTTACGCCCTTGCCGTGGGCAACGTGTCCATCGGGGGGCTTTTCCTCGCGGGCATTTTGCCGGGGGTGCTCACCGGTATCGGGCTCATGGCCATCAACTACGTCATCAGCCGCAAACGCAATTACGAAAAACGGACGGAACCATACTCCAAAAAGGAAATGCTGCGCATCCTGCGGCAAAGCGGTGTGGTTCTGATCATGCCCCTGCTCATCATCATTGGTGTGCTCAGTGGGGCGTATACCGCCACGGAATCAGCCGCTGCGGCATCGGCCTATGCCCTGGTTGTTTGCCTGGTTATTTTCCGCATCATGAAGTGGAAGGATCTCGGAAAGATATTCTTCAACAGCGCCAAGGTCAGCTCCATCATGTTTCTGCTGTTGGCCACGAGCAACCTGTTCAGCTACATCCTGGCCACGGAGAACGTACCCACACTGCTGGCCGGGTTTCTGCACGACATCACCACCAATCCGTATGTGTTTCTGCTTTTGCTGAACATAATGCTGTTGCTTATAGGGTGCGTGGTGGATTTGTTCCCGGCCATTTTCATCTTTGGGCCTATCTTCGCCCCTGTCGCTGCTTCCTACGGTATTTCCCCGTTGCATTTCGGGGTCATTTTTTGCGTCAACCTGCTTGTGGGGTTGAATACGCCGCCTGTGGGGTCCGGGCTTTTCATCGGCGCCGCCATAGGAAATGTGCGGCTGGAAAAGCTCATCCACGAGGTCATCCCGTTTATTGTCATGGAATTCATCGTGTTGCTCGGAATTACGTATATTCCGGCAATCACCCTGTATATCCCGGCAATCGCTGGTTTCTGACAACAGCTGATTCCGGAACAACCCTTATCTCCCACGTGCAGGAGGTGACATGTCAGTGAAAAGACTCAAAACAGCCACGCCGGTGTCCGAACAGGACAAGCGCGCGCTTACGGAAACCGTCAATGAAATTCTGGACAGAGTGAAGCGTGAGGGAGACGAAGCCCTGCGCTACTATGAGAAGAAATTCGACAATTTCGAGCCTGAGACCTTTCTTGTCTCCCGCGAGGAATCTGCCAAGGCCAGAGAACGGCTGCCTGCTCCCGTCATAGAGGAGCTGGATTTTGCCATGGCCAAGGTTCGGGATTTTGCTGAAGCCCAAAAAGTTTGCCTGGTGGATTTTGAAAAGGAAATCTACCCCGGCATGGTTATGGGGCACAGGGTCATCCCGGTTGCTTCCTGCGGGTGTTATGTGCCTGCGGGGCGCTATCCTTGTCTCAGTGCGGCCGTCATGTCTGTGATGCCGGCAAAGGTCGCAGGGGTTGAGCGGATTATAGCCTGCTGCCCTCCTGGTCCCACCGGCGGCATCAACGACGGCATCCTGTATACACTGCACGAAATGGAAGTTGACGAAATCTATTGCCTGGGCGGCGCGCAGGCCATCGGCGCAATGGCCTTTGGCACGCAGACCATGGCACCTGTCGACATGATTGTCGGCCCTGGCAACAAATTCGTGCACGAGGCCAAGCGACAGATATTCGGCACGTGCGGCATAGACTTTCTCGCAGGCCCCAGTGAAGTACAGGTCATTGCCGATGCAGATGCCAATCCGGACCTGATAGCCGCGGACCTGTTGGCCCAGTGCGAGCACGATCCCAATGCCCGCGCCTCGCTTGTGACGGTCTCGGAAGCGCTGGGCAATAGCGTGCTGGAAAAGGTGGAGGAGCAGCTCAAGGTTCTGGAGACCGAGGAAGTGGCCCGGGCCTCCTGGAATGTGAATGGCGAAGTTGTTGTTTGCGAAGACTTGAGCGCGTGCGCCGCCTACGTCAATGACTACGCTCCCGAACACCTGGAGGTGCATACGGCTGCGCCGCGTGATTTGCTGCCTGAACTAAACAGCTACGGATCCTTGTTTCTCGGCGAGCTGACTGCAGAAGTCTATGCCGACAAGGTCGCTGGCACCAACCACAGTCTGCCGACAGGCAGAGCCGCCCGCTACACGGGGGGGCTTTGGGTCGGCATGTACCTCAAGGTCATCACCCACCAGGAAACCACCCTGGATACGTCCATGATGCTTGCAAAATACACCGAGACGCAATCCACATTCGAGAAGATGGACGCGCACCGTAATGCAGCGACCATCCGACTCAAGCTTTTTGGGAAATAGTCTCTCACCGACCGGAAAAGAAATGCTGGAGGGAGGCGCCGTGCGGCGTCTCCCTTTTTTTTGCTGCATGTCCTGCAATCGCAGCAGGCTGTAGAGGCAAAAGGGGGAGCGCTGTACTCTTGGTGTGTTAGCCGTTTCTTCCTGCGCCGTTTCTTCCGGGGCCGCGTTTACCGCCGCCGCGTTTTCCGCCACCGCGCCCGGTGTGGCGCCCCCGTCCGTGGCCGCATCTATGATGCATGGCGGGGTCTTCTGCATCGCACTGTTCGACTTGCAACGAGTCAGCCAGTTTGCTTAGTATGTAGCGCAGTTGCTGTTGCTCTGCCGTGCTCAGGCAATGGAACAGGGTGTGGGCGACCGGCACTTCGTCACTGGTTTGTTCCGCCATTTTTTTGCCCCGTTCGGTGGCGCTTAAAACAAAACCTCTCCGATCCAATTCATTCCTTTCGCGTTGTATAAGGTCGTTACGCTCCAGTTTCTGCAGCACTTCGCTCAAGGATGCAGAACGCACATCCAGCATTTCAAGCAGCTCAGCCCGACTGATGGGCCCCTGGCGGTTGATGATGTTGAGAACCGCAAATTGTGCATGGGGCGCGTGGTCTTGTCGGTGGTAAGCCCGCGCCATAAGCCGGCTGGTTCTGCGGAACAGCATGGCCAGCTCTTCGCTTGCCACATTCTGGTCTGTTGTTGTCTCAGTCATGGGACCTCCTTTCGGTTGCCATTTGCATGGAAAAGTGGGCCTCGCCCTTTGGACACCCAGGGGCATCTGCAGGGCAGTGGTTTTTACACAAGGGGCAGACGTCTGCTCCGGGGAATTGCGTGGAGAGCTCTGGAGCTGCATCGTCTCTTCCCAGGAAAGGGGCAGGCAGGCCGTCCATGTGCCATGCGCGGCGCCTGCAGTCTCGGCCGCTTCCGCGTCTGCGGCCGCAGTTGCCGCCGCGTCTGGCATTGCGCCAGTCGTGTGTATGGTGTCTTGTTTGTCGCATTATACAAATCTCCTTTGTGGTTAAATTTAAAAAGGTACCTTCGTTTGTTTGAATATAAGGGCGTGTTTCTCTCAGTCAAGTTGCAAAGGTACCTTTTTAATTAAATTTTATGTAAAGCATTGTTTTGTCAAGATGTTCTTGGGGCGTGAAGAGTATGCGTCCCCACAAACTCAGTTTGATAAGGCGAAAGTGAGGCCTTTGGCGAGAGTTTTGGGGAAAGGGCTATGAAACCGCCCTTTGAGAAAGGGGAGTGAAAAATCAGGATTATTATAACCTCTAAAAAAAGCGCAAAGCTTGAAAGAAAAGCGCTGGGAGCGTAATAGGGGTAATAAGGGTTATTCCAGAATGTCGTTTCTCGATAAATCCCTGAAACAATACCGTATAGGTATACTTCTGTCAGCGTTCTCAAGCGTTTCAGGTTGGCAGAAGAAAACTCCTGATGGGTTCATTGTATCTGATGTTTCAACGCTTTGGCATGGCGACAATGTCGAAGCGTAAGGGACAATCCGGGGGGATGTATGGCGGAGCTGCAGCGGATACAAACTGGATTGAAGGCCATAGCCAAGGTCATTTCCTGCGAATTGGAGCGTGTAAAGGACAGTCTTTATTTTCTCGCATGCCATACACTGGAGCTGCACTCCATCACGCCGCATGACCCGGACGCAATCGACGCATGGTTGCAGCAGGAAGGCTTCGCAGTGGGGGAAGACGGCTTCTACCTGAGTCTGCCTGAACTGGAGGCCTACAGGAGCGGCAGGGCGTCTGAAAATGCTGTGAGTTATTCCTGGCCCCCTGAGAAAATACATGACCCTGACGCACGGTATAGATTGTATTGCCACCGCAATGTGGGGGTGGTGCTGGAAACCCTGAATAAACGCCTGCCAGGGGCAGCGTGGATCTACTACCAGGATGTCACCAACACGGCCCTGCAATACCCCTACATAGATCAGGTTACGGCCATCACGCCGGATTTTGACTGGTCCCAGTACCATACATTTCTTTCCGTTGCCCCGGTTGTGAATCCGGAACGTGGCGTTCGCTGGTCGCCCCCGCATGTTGATTACGCAGGGCAGGGGTTGATCCTTGCCGCTTCGCTGCCTGTATATGTTGCTGATGTATTTGTCGGGTTGTGGAGCATCGACATCAAGGTCGACAGCCTGGTGCGGCGTGAAATCCTTACCCCAACAAGAAAAACGCAATTGAGTTGTGTTGTGGAGCGCGATGGCTTGCTTGTGGCCAGCAGCAGCGGAGATGCGCAGGAAACCCTCTCTAAAGGAGAGCTCTCTGTCGTTCCCTTCAGGGGCGTGCATGAAGCTTTTTTGGATATTGATCTTGAGGCAATGTTCGCATCCCAAAGCGGGTACAGCCTGATAACGACCAATAGCGGCGAATTCCAGGCGCACTGGGAAAAAATCAGCTGCATGGACTGGCTGTGCCTGACCATACTTTCTCGTGATGAATTGCCGGCTGTCGCCAAAAAACATTTCCAGCTTGCGTTCAGTGATATCGGTTCAGGAGATTACGGGCGGTCGATCAACATTGAGCACCTGCCGGATGAGATGCTGGACATTGGAAGAGCCTACAACCAGATGGTGGGCAAACTGAACAAGACCCGTGAACGCTTACTTGCCCAGCAGGAGGAACTTGTACGCGAAAAAGCCAATGCAGAAGCCGCCAGCCATGCGAAATCGATATTTTTGGCGAACATGAGTCATGAGCTGCGGACCCCCTTGAATGGCATCATGGGCATGCACCAGTTGCTTATGGGAACTGAGCTGGACGAGGAGCAGCAAGAATATGTGCATCTGGCGATACGTTCCGCAACGAGATTGACCACGCTGCTGGGGGACATTCTTGATCTGACAAAAATCGAGGAAGGCAAGATGCGTCTGGCTACAGCCAAGCTGGACATCGCTGAATGTATTGGAATGATGGAGCATCTCTTTGAATCCTCCTGCAAGCAAAAAGGCATATCGCTGCAGTGCAGAATAGATGAAAATATTCCCGGAAATTTAATCGGAGACCCTATCCGCTTGCAGCAGGTGCTCAGCAACCTGGTGGGCAATGCCGTCAAGTTTACCGAAAAGGGACGGATTATCTGCGACGCCACATTACTACACACGCAGCATACGGACACCGTACGCGTGTTGTTCTCCGTCATCGACACGGGGGTGGGCATAGAAGCAGATAAGATTGCGGCTCTTTTCGAGCCCTTTACACAGGTGGACGAAGGTTTTCGGCGAACCCATCAAGGGGCGGGCCTGGGGCTTTCCATTGTGCGCCAGCTTGTTGAACTCATGGGTGGAGAAATAAGGGCGGAAAGCGCGCCAGGTTTGGGAACGGCTTTCTATTGCAGCATCCCCTTTGCCATAAAGCAGATGGCAATGGCGGAAGAACTAGAAGCCAAATCTCCGAAACACCACGCGCTTTGCCCATACCCGATTCTCCTCGTGGAAGATGATGAAGTGAACAGACTAGGTTTAAAGCAACTCATTGAAAAGAAAGGGTATGCTGTCAATTCTGTGGAGAACGGTGAACAGGCGCTGCAGGCCCTTGCAGCAACCAGACACGCCCTAGTGTTAATGGACGTGCAAATGCCCCACATGGATGGTATAGAAACGACAGGCGCCATCAGAGCAGGTCAGGCAGGCGAGGAAAACGCTGATATCCCCATAGTGGCGTTAACAGCCTATGCCATGGTGGGAGACAAGGATAAATTCCTGCAAGCTGGTGTTGATGGTTATTTGCCGAAACCGGTGGAGTTCAGCGAGTTAGCTAGCATGATCGGCGCCCTGCTGGAAAAAGAACGTGGTTTGTCAGGATGAAACTGGAATAATAAAAGGACAGACCGTCTGAGGCTTTTGCATGTCGAAAACAATTGCAGCGTTTTTAGCGGAATATGAAAATATTTTACACTCTCTTGCCTCACCTTGGGTAGATGCTGGTTCTTACAAGGGCGAGTTTGTCGATGTCTGCCTGGAGCTTTTTCCTGAAAAGGAAATCCACGCATTCGAGCCCATCCCCAAAAGGGCAGGTAAGCTTCGGAATAAGTACGCGGCAACGTCGGAAGTGAATGTACACGCCCGCGCTCTTGGAGAAAGTGACGCCCCTGCGCAGCTCAACGTCACTGTCGGGAATCCTTTTTCTTCCTTGTTGTCGCCTTTGGATTTTATGGCAAATTCCTACATGGGGCGCGCCACCGTTGCAGATACTGTAGATGTAGAGCAGGTGCGCCTCGATACGGTGCTGCAACAAAGCCCCGGGTTTATGAAACTCGATGTGCAGGGATACGAGTTGCCCGTGTTGCAGGGGTGCGGTGCCATGCTGCACGAGGTGGGCGCGGTGTTTGTGGAAATGTGCGAGACAAAACGCTACAATGGTGAGTCTGACTCCGGCGCATTGCATGATTACCTGGAGGAGTACGGGTTAAAGCCTGTGGATGTACTTGATAATCCGCCGCACTTTGGACCGAGTGTCTATAATGTGCTGTATCTGCGTCATTGTTTATCGAGTGACAACTTTGATCTTCCATGACGGGAAGGTGCTCTCTTTTTGTCGTAATGGTATTGCTGCATTTCAATTGCATTTTGAGCATCTCTACAATGCTGTTTCCTGTCATTTTTTGGAACTGTGCAAATGGGCCGTTGAATGAAAGAATCGTACGCTGTAACGATAATGCTGCCGCAAAAAAATGCGAAGAATTATTACGTGCATGTGGCTGAAAAAGTTGTTGTATATACCCGATATTCCAATGCTCCGAAAAGGAAACATACAGGATTTTGTAGTTGCTAAATTCAATCATTCTGGCCGAGTATTAGCATAGTGCGCAACGGGGTTGTTTAATGTGTATGGGAAGATTGTAAATGCGTTATAAATAACAGTGGAAAATCCATGCCCCCTATGATATTAGGGAATGACAAATATAAGTCTTTTAAAAGTGAGATCATAAATTTGACTACCGTGAACAGCACCACTTCTGAAGCCGAAATTCTTTCGTCAGCCTTGATGGAGGCTTTGGATATGTGCGCCCAGAGCGCATGGATTGCTGGAGAGGACGGTATGGTGCTTTACGCCAACCAGCGCATGTGTGAACAGGTTCGCATGGAGTCTGCTGCAATTCGAGGTAAACGGCTTGCCGATATGGAGTGGGGCGCGCGTTTGCTCGAAAGTAACAGCAATCTTTTTGATGGAGCATCCAGTGGCGCCACAATAGAAGGCGTCATTGGAGAGCGAGGCGGACACAGTGCAGGCTGGGAACGCTATACATGCAGGTCGCTGCATGATGCTGCTGGAAGGATTGTTGCTATCGTTTGTGTGCATGGAGATTTTGGCGAGGAAGTAGAAACTGCTGGTGAAGTAATCACTATGGGTGATCCCAGTTTTGGTACGCCCTGGATAATCCTTATGGACCGCCTCGAACAGGCAATTGACCGTGCACAAAAGAAAAACAAGAAGATTGCTCTTCTAAATATTGATCTGCAAGGGCTGCAGGCAGCGTGTGACGCAGGAATAGGGCATGCTGAAACAGTTATGAATACTGTAGTGCAGCGCATTAAACAGCGTTTACGGCGTGTAGATACCATTGCGCATGTGGATCAGGAAGAATTTATCGTTGTTTTGGAAGACCTTGCAGCAGCGGAAGATTTGCAGCCGGTTGCAAAGCGTCTTCTGGAAGAATTTGGTGCCCCTGTAGAAGTGATGGGGGCGCCCCATGCGGTTGCAATGCACGTAGGTGCATCCTGTTACCCCATGCATGGAAGTACTGCAGATGACCTGCTTGAGAGCAGCAAGCGGGCATTGAAAGAGGCCAAAGCCGGGGCACAAAAGTGGCATGTTTACGGTGCAACGCCAGACGAAAGGGAAAAATAATAGAAGAAGTCTAGATTTTTTCTAAAAATGTGATGTGCAGTTATTGACAATGTGAATTGCAAAAGCTAGCAATCGCAATAACAAGTGTAGAAAAATTGCCTGTACAATGCGCATTCAGCGTATGGTGTTTGGGGTGTATTCCTCTGGAAGGATCTTGATGTAGCAGGGTGTCCTTTCGAGAGGTGGGGGGGCCGCTCTGTATGCCTGCTGTTATAATACCATAATTTTATATTGTTGTGGTTTTTTTGCGTGGTCAAGCAAGCGTTTAGGGGTGCACCGGAATTGCAGATGCCGTCTGCGGCAGCCGGCGACTGGTGAGGATGTGAGTAGTTAAATCTAGGGGAAAAGGTGTGCACGGTATGCATGCGTTACGAATGATTCTGGTACTGGGAGCGCTGGCGTTGTTCCTTTTTGGGTGCGCCGCCAGTAAGCAGGCACAACAGGCACAGCGCATAGAAAACATGGGCAAGGATGTCGCGATGATTGCCCAGGCCACTGATGACGCTGATCGGAAAGTGGTGCGCGAAGAAACGCCGCAGCCGCCGAATTTGGCGGAACCGCTGACACTGGATGATTGCATCCGGTATGCGTTGAACTACAACCTCGAGGCCTTGGCCAAAGCTTCAGAGAAGCGTGTCCAGGATGAGCTCATCAATGGCGTCTGGTTCAGGATGTTGCCGCAGCTTATTCTGCTGGCTGAGCGGCGCGTCAAGTCGACCCACACGCCCTCATCCTCCACTTCATGGATTACGCGGCAACAATCTTTGGAGCCTTCGTTTTCCGAAGATCTCGATCAGACCATGGCCAGCGCAGAGCTTTCATGGGATCTTCTTGACCTGGCGCAGAACGTTTTTCGTGTGCAGCAGGAAGGCATGCGCTCCCAGATAATTGAGGAGCAGCTCCGCCGCATCAAGCAGAATGTGGCCTTGGAGATGACCAAAGCCTACATGCGTGCTGTCGTTGCCAGGGACTTGATCGACGATGCCAACCAGCTTTTGCGGATGGCCAAAGAACGTCAGGTCGAGATGGACAAAATGCTGGCAGAGCAGCTTGTGTCCAGGAACGACTGGCTGCAGAATCGCATTGATATCAAGGAAATGATGATTCTGCTTACCAGTTTCGAGGAAGAATTTGAATCCGCCAAGAACCTGTTGGGACAGCTGATGGGTGTCAGGGTGGCGGATTTCGATCTTGCCCCGTTTGATTTCGAAACTCCGCCTGTGGGTGTTGTCTACGATGTGCAGCAACTGGAGACAGTGGCGCTGCAGAACAGGCCCGAACTCTTTGAGAAAGACATAGACCAGCAGATCGCCAAGCAGGACCTCTGGGTGTCGATCACGCGGATGTTTCCTTCTCTGACGCCTTACTACCGTTACGACTACACTTCCAACAGTTTTTATGTGAAAGATCACTGGTATACATACGGGCTCAGACTCGCCTGGGATATATTGAACATCCCCGAATTCATTTCCGAAAGCCGCACTGCCCAACGTAAGCAGGATATGGAAATGAAGCGTCGGCTGCAGCTTTCTCTGGCCATCCTTACGCAGTTGCGTCTGGCTGTCATCGAGTACAAGGACGCTGAGGAGAAGATTCCTCTGGCCAAGAGCGTGGCTGAAGAGCGTGGCGAGCTGATGGCTCTGATTGATCGTATGATCCAGGACGGCAAGCTCAAGGAAAGCCTGCTGCTTGAAGAAAACAACCGTTTTCTCTCTGCCAGACAGCGCTACCTGGAGTCGTATTCCAAGCTCGTGCTTTCACAGGCGCGCATTCGGAATACCCTCGGTCTTGACTGGGAAGATACGATTCCCGCTGCTGGCGCAGCCTCTGCTGTACAATCCGTCCCGGTTGCGCAAAGCCAGCAACAGGAATACGTAGCCACTCCGGAGGTTGCCCCGGTACAAGAGACCAAGACTTCTGAGCAGGCCCCCACGCCGGCCCCTGAAAAGGCCGCGCAACCGGCTGATGCGAATCCTGCGCCCGCACCGAAAGAGGGCGATCTGACCATCAAAATCAGCGCTGTCGAGGCCCAGTAGCCGAGAGACGCACAACTTGACGCAATCACGGGGATAACAACATGAGCAAGTCAATCATATTCACGACTCTTGGCATTCTTCTCGCTGCCACTGTCATTATGGCTGGGTCTGCAGCCTTTGCTGCCGAGGCTCCCGGAACTGCGCCTCGCCGCGACAGGCCCCTTTCCGTGGTTTTCGAATCCAAGAACATGGCTACGCTGTCTGCTGAAATACCGACCAAGGTCATAGCCGTTAAAAAGCAGATGGGCGATTCATTCAGTAAGGGCGATGTGCTCGTTGAATTTGACGACACGGTTTACAAGGCCAACCTGGTGCGTGCCCAGAGTGAAGTCTCCGCCACCCATCAGGCCCTGAAGGTTGCCAAAAAAATGAGCAGTTACAAGTCGGCCACGCCGCTTGATATCGCCAACGCGCGCAAGGAAGCCGGTTCCGCCAGCGCCAGCCTGATGGTCGCCAAGAAAGAGATGGACGACGCAGTGATCAAGGCGCCCTTCAACGGTGTTGTAAAGCAGGTTCTGGTCCGCGACCACGAGTGGGTGGACCAAGGCACGCCGGTCATCGAAGTTGTGGATGATTCCGTGCTCAGGGCGAACATCCTGATGCCTTCCACTGGATACGGCAGAATCTCCCTGGGGCAGGAAGTGTCCATCTCCGTTAACGAGACTGGCGAAACCGTATCCTGCAAGATCACACATATCAGCAAAGTCCTGGATCCGGCCTCTGGCACCTTTGAGGTGTACGGTGAGGTTCCCAACCAGGGTGGTAAAATCGTCAGCGGTATGACTGGAACGCTGATCATGGGGCAGTAGCCTCAGCAGCATTGGATGCCAAACGGACAACAAAACCAGAAGCCGACGGCGGACCTGCATCAGACGGCCCTGCAAAAGGTGAGCTTGCTGCATCAGCTCACCATGGAGTCGATCCTGTCGCAGAAGAAGCAGGAGCTGATATTCAGAATCCTGAACCGTACGGTGGCCCTCTGTGCTTATGACAGGGCGGTAATCTGGGATTTTACAAAGCCCAAGCCCAAGTTGCTGGGCGTTTCCGGACAGACAGGCGTCTCCAGTCAGTCCGAACTTGCTGTAAAATGGCGCAAGCTTATCAACGGTCTCGAGCACCCTGATCGTAGCGGGGTGCTCAGGGCCGATTCTTTTGCTCCT
Source organism: Desulfovibrio biadhensis (assembly GCF_055388615.1). Classification (NCBI taxonomy): domain Bacteria; kingdom Pseudomonadati; phylum Thermodesulfobacteriota; class Desulfovibrionia; order Desulfovibrionales; family Desulfovibrionaceae; genus Desulfovibrio; species Desulfovibrio biadhensis. The sequence continues at coordinate 1,228,665 of NZ_AP042477.1, read as the reverse complement.
GAAAAAGAGTACCTGTGGGATTCCTACCACGAAAGCGCACCACACCCTGAAGTCCTCTGGCTACCCATCACGCATAAGAACACGATGCTCGCCGGGTTGTGGGTGGAGCGCTGGAACCGTGTTCCCTGGCGCGAACCTGACCACAAGTTGCTCAAGTCGCTCATGGTCAGCTATGGCGCTGTGTGGGGCAAGCTTGATCCTCCTTCACGCATGGGAAATGTGCTGCGCCGGACATTGCGCGAGGGCGCATTGTTTCTCATGCTGGCCATTGCTGCATTGCTGTGGTTCGTCCATGTACCTTTGCGCGTGGTTGGTGAGTGCGAGGTGGCGCCGCGCGATCCGATTATCATCACCGCCCCTGTAGATGGCGTGGTGGAGGAAGTGATGGTGCAGCCGGGCCAGGCCGTGCAAAAGGGCGATCTGCTCTTTCGTTACGATAAGCGCGTCACCCTGGAGGATTTGAAGGTCGCCCGCAAACAGGTTGAAATCATCCAATCCAATCTGAACCGCGCATCAATGCAGGCATTCTACGATCCAAAAGCAAGAGCGGAAATCGAGATGATCCAGCTGGAGCTGGAGCAGGAAAAGGCGCGGGTGGAGTTGGCCGAGTACAAGGCGTCCAAAATGGATGTCTACGCGGAAACCACAGGACGTATTGTGAGCGAAGATCCTGACGAGTGGCGGGGCAAGCCCGTTGCTGTGGGGCAAAAGGTGCTGATGATCGTGGATCCTGCCAAAACAAAACTGCGTATCTGGTTGCCTCCGGATGATAACGTGCCGTTTGTGCTTGAGAAACCCGCTCAGGTGCATTTGAACGCCTTTCCCGAAAAAACGCTCACCGCACAACTTTCCTATGTGGCGGATTCGGTTTCCACTTCTCCGGAAGGGAATCCTGCTATCCTTGCAGAGGGCGCCTGGCTGCATCAGGTTCCTGATCTCAAGATCGGCCTGCAAGGGCACGCCACACTATTCGGCAATACCGTCCGCCTCGGCTATTGGCTGTTCCGCAAGCCCATTGCCTGGGCCCGCATGACATTTGGTTTTTGATCTTCCCTGAACCGGAAAAGGAGGGCGTCATGGCCAGGAATCCTCATGATACGGAAAAAAGCAGGCTCGACGTGCAGCGCCCTGAAGATGTAGAGTATGTGTACAGGGATTTTTTCAGTGTTTTTGCCGGGCAAAGCGATGTACTCATCGAGCTTGGCAATGTGGATCGCACACATAGCGGGAGCGTACGTATCGGCAACCGCGTGGTGCTTTCTCTGGGCACGGCCAAACGGCTTCGCGATACGTTGAACCAGGCCGTGGCCGCAGTGGAGAAGCAGAAACCAAAAAGCTGAAACGCTCAGCTTTGTGCCATAAAGAAGGACCCGGCTGCCAAGGCCCCTGCCGGGCTGGCTCTGGATATGGAGTGATGGCCGCCGGACCGTACTGATGAGCACGCAATCCTACACCATAAACGTCCAAAAGGGCGACGCAATCGACCCGGCGCACATTCCGCTGCCTGTGCTCAGGGGCGATCTGTCCATTTTCCCAGGGCCACCGTCCCTGGATGGCTCCCCCACGTTCACTATCTATGATCCGCTGTCTCGCACCTATGACCAGATAGATTGGGCCGGTGCGGAGATACTGTACCGTCTTCGCAAACCCAAGACCATTGCCAAGCTTTTGCAGGAGATAGAGCAGGACACGACGCTGCGCGCCACCCCTGATGAAATCATCGCCTTTTGCAAAAACGCCCAAGAGCGTGGCCTGACCATGGATCGCCTGACGCGGCCGGTGGATAGCCTGCTGGAAGAGCGATCAAAGCGAAAAATCCATCCGTTGAAATGGCTGCTGCACAATTACCTGTATTTTCGAGTGCCGCTCATTCGCCCCGATGCCTTTCTGGACAAGACGCTCTGGATTGTGAAGGGGTTGGCCAACAGGGGCGTGATGTTTTTGTACGCGTTCCTCCTGGTGTGGGGTCTGACAAAGGTGATTTCCGAGCCGGATGCTTTTTTCGGAACGTTTTCCTACTTTTTTAATTGGCAGGGAATGGCGCTTTTTGGTTTGGCTATTGTCGGCACCAAGATAATACACGAATTCAGCCATGCCTATGTGGCCAAATCCTACGGCTGTCGCGTGCCCGTCATGGGCGTGGCATTCATGGTTCTTTGGCCTGTTGCCTATAGTGACGTTACAGACGCCTGGCGATTGCAGTCGCGCAAGAGACGCCTTGCCATATCTGGGGCGGGCGTCATGGCGGAACTGGCCATGGCCGGCCTTTCCCTGTTTATGTGGGGGGTGGCGCCGGAAGGCATTTTCAAAAGCATCTGCTTTGTTATCTGTTCCTCGTCTCTTATCTCCACATTGCTTATTAACGTGAATCCGGGCATGCGCTATGACGGATACTATCTGCTCATGGATATCCTGGGCGTCGACAATCTGCAGTTTAGGGCCTTTGCCGTGACCAGATGGTTCTACCGTAGGCTTTTCCTTGGAATCAGAAAGCCGTGCCCAGAACCGGAAGCCTCGAAAAAACGCCTGGCGCTCATGATCTTTTACTCGATTTACGCCTGGCTCTACAGAATCACCCTGTATATCGCCATCGCCGTGCTCGTGTATTACAAATTCACGAAAGCCCTCGGCATAGTGCTTTTCGTGATCGAAGTCTGGTTCTTTATCAGCAGACCCTTTTACCTGGAGGCCAAAGCCATCTACAGACAACGTGGAAGCATTCACTTCAATTTGAACCTGCTGCTCACGTTGTGCGGCCTGTCGCTGTTGCTGCTATGGTTGGCGTTGCCGCTGCCCCGCAGGTTCAGCCTGCCCGCCGTTCTGGTGCCCAGGGCCAGCCAATCGGTGTATGTTCCTCATTCCGGCCAGGTGGTTGCCGTCAATACAACGCGTGGTGCGCCTGTAGAAAGGGGCAAAACTCTGCTTGTCCTCGATTCGATCGAGTTGCGGAACGAGAAACGGATAACGGAATTGGAACTGGAGAAGCTCAAGGCAAAGCAGGAACTGTACGCCGTTTCCACTGACGAAAAAGCGTTCATCGCCCAGGTTGCAGAAGAGCAAAGCGCTGTAGAAGCGCAGCTTTCCAGCCTGGAGAAACAGATCGATCAGATGCGTCTGGTTGCCGAGATCGATGGCAGTAGTTACATTTGGGATCAGACTGTAGTACAAGGGCGCTATCTGGCCAAAAACGACATGCTGGGCAAAGTGGGACAAGTGTCCCAGATGGAGCTTTTTGCTTTTGTGTCGGAGGATGACGTTGCCCAGGTCCAGGTTGGCGACAAAGGGATGTTCATGGCCAAGGCAGACCCGCACCCCATTGGGGTGACAGTGCTCAAGGTCAATCCGGTGCGTAGCGAGACCATCAACTATCTTTCGTTGACGTCTCTTGCCAAAGGGGTTTTGCCGGTTACGGAAAGCCAGGGCAAGATGTACATGCTGGAAAGTCGCTATCAGGTGGAGCTGCTTCTGGATGACGTTCCCCAGGGGTACAAGCTGGGGCAAACGGGCAAGGTCTGGCTGGAGTCTGGCCCCAGGTCCCGGGTGATGATGTTTTTACGCTATGTGTACAGCGTGATTTTGCGTGAAATCAGCTTTTAACCTGGCGGGACGCACCTGCTGGAAAGAATGAAAATACACGAGCGCCGCCAGACCCAAATGGTTGCGCTCAAGGACAGGGTGGTTGAAAACCATGCGTAAGTTCTTGCTGCTCGTGATGGTGTGTTGTGCCCTTGCTGCCTGCTCGGAGGCGGACAAGCCCGAGGGAGAAGTCATTGCAAGGATCAATGACTATGAACTGACCCTTGACGAGTTCAATAAACGGCTTGCAGAAGAGGCGCGGTATTACGATCACCTGAACATGGACAGAAGCGTACGAGCATCTTACCTGGACCAGGCGATTCGTAAGGAGTTGCTGATTCAGGAAGCCGTGAAGCGCAAACTCGACCGCAAGGAAAAGTTCATGCGCTCCATTGAACGATTCTGGGAGAACACATTGATCCGGGATGTGCTGGAACAGGAGAGCGAAGAGCTGTCAAAGGCGGTTTACGTCAGCGAGGAGGAGTTGGAAGAAGCCTATGACCGGATCAAGGAGCGTGACCCCAAGGCTCCGCCCTTCGAGGAAATGAAGGATAAGATAAAAGAGAGAATTTATGATGAAAAGGTCACCAGTGCGATAGATCATTGGATCGAAACTTTGCGCAAAGAAGCGACAATAGAGCTCAACAAGGAATTGCTGGACGCTCCTGAAGGAGGTGCTCAAAAATGAGACCCAAAAGAAAAATCCTCTACATCAAGAAAGACTTTCAGTTCAAATTCATCCTGAAATTCTGCGCCGTTGTCATTATAGGCTCCATCATCTCCACGTTGATATTGTACTATACCTCTCAGGATACCATTACCTCGACGTTCAACAACTCCAGGCTGGCTTTGCGCACCACTTCGCAGGTCATTCTGCCGGCTGTGCTCTATACCAACCTGTTCACGCTGATAATGGTCGGTGTGGCCTCCACCTTTGTCACGCTGTACATTTCGCATAAGATCGCCGGCCCCTTGTACAGGCTGGAGGAGGACCTCAAGATGGTTTCATCCGGAGATCTTACCAAGAATTTCCGCTTGCGGGATAAAGACCAGTTGAGTGATTTGGCGGGGTCTTTGAACGCATTTATCAAATCACTCGACGGCAAGGTTGGCGGTGTGCAAGGCAAAATTGACGAAATGCTTGAGAATGCTCCTGCCGATTGTGACAAGGAGCAATACGTACAAGCCCTGGAGAGTTTGCGCGGCTATATTGATGCAGAGTTCAAAACTTCGCGGGGCAAAGAATCCAGGTAACAACGGGGGCGGCTAAGGTGGCAGACACAAACGTGGAAAAAAGCTCCTGGCGGAGCACTCAGCAGGGACTATCGTCCCGAAGTGATTTGAAGCGACAACGAGGCCGTTTACTCTGTGTCGGCCTCACCACGCTTGTTGTGGCTTGCTGCATCCTGTTTGCAGGAGCAGTCCCCGGATTTGCTGCAAGCGCCCAACCCAGTGCGTGGTATAACTTCGCCTCGGTGCACAGCATTGTCAACTATCAGGACAAAGCTGACCTTGAGATACTGGATAACAAGGTAAAGCTCGACCCCGTCATGATGAAAAGCATTGAACTCATGGGCGGGGGGAGTTTGGAAGCAGGGCAGAGCCAGCTTGGTAAAAAACTCGACTTCATCTTCGAACGAGTCCAGGCGCTTTTGGACATGCGTATCAATATGGGCAAGGTCTCTATCTATGTTTACAAAGACCATGTTCAGATCGACTTCAAATACAAAAAATTGCGACCGGGCGCCAAGAACATACCGAGATCATGGTATGTATTTGAGCAGCGTTCCGTCTATATCAACCTCGAGGATATTACGGCCAATATCCTTGCCCACGAAATCGCCCACCACGTCATAGACAATTACTACCTCGTACGGCCCGACGCAGCCAGCGCCGAAATTCTTGCCGTGTTCGTAGAAAAGAACTTCTTCGAATAATTCTCCGTTGCAGCAGAATGTCGGTTGCTTTGCCGGCAGGTTCGCATTGTCTGCAAGGCCCAGATCACGCGCTATATGGGGCAACACAGTAGAAAAGCAACCTTGAGTGCTTTGTATCTTGTTGTATTCATATACACACGTAAAAACAGTGTGTTGTAATGAAAAAGTCATGAACAAAAAGCAAAAATGCTGGCGTATGGTAGTTTTTTGATTGGATTAGGTGCATGTATAGGGTTGTCGTAGGCAACTCAATTGTACGCAGAGTGGCGCACGTTTTTTGAAGCAGTAGAACCTTATTCAATACAGGGTGATGCAGGCTATGCATATGTTACGCAAGATGAGAGCTCCAGCTTATGTATTGATACTCCTGGTGTATCTATTGTCGGCGCCCCACCTTGTATTGGCAGCGGAAGATTCCTTTCAAAAAAAGTTAACGCCTCAAGAGCGGGAATGGGTCAGAGAGCACCCGCTGCTCAGTGTCGGCGTGATGGATGCCTGGCCCCCGCTGGACTTCAGAGGGCCGAATGGCGACCCCGTCGGCGTTGGTGTGGATGTGATTGAGCTGCTTGCCAAACGAGTTGGCTTTCAGGTGTATATCACGGCGGGCCCCTTTACGGAAAATATGGCGGTCGTTCGCATGGGCAAACTGGATGCGCTCATGGACATTTCCCCCAAGCCGGAGCGCGAGGCCTATTTCAATTTTACGCCCCCCTATCTGGTGATTCCCCATGTCATCGTTGGCAGAAAGGGCGGCCCTTACTATGGGAACGAAGCGGCGTTGCGCGGTACAACCCTGGCCATCGAAAAAGGGTTCATCAACGTTAAGTATTTTGAAGAGCAGGCTCTCGACATCACCGTAAAGGAATATGCGAGCACCGCAGATTGCCTGGCTGCGGTTTCCAAGGGCGAAGCTGACGCCTACGCAGGCAACCGCTCTGTTGCAACATATGTCATAGCGCAGCAATTGTTCACCAACCTTGAGGTCATGGGCACGCTCGAGAAGACAGGCTCGCAGTTGGCCATTGGCGTTCGCAAGGATTGGCCGGAGCTCGCTGCCATTCTGGATAAGGCCCTCGCAACGGTGACGCCCCCTGAAATGCAGCAAATTCTGCGTCGCTGGACAGGTGAATCCGCTGGTATTGCGCAGGGGCGGTTGAGTCAGGAAGAAATTACCTGGCTGCTGAAAAATCCGGTTGTAAAAGTTGCGGCGACCAAGAACTGGCCCCCTTTTGAATACCTTGATTCCAAAGGAAGCTATGAAGGGATCGCCGCGGATGTGTTCCGGATGGTGGCCAAACGGCTGGGTCTGCAGGTTGAATATGAAGTGGATGAATGGCCTGTATTGCAAGAGAAACTGGAGAAGGGCGAGTTGGACGTATGCCCCGGCATGAGCCCGACAAGGCAAAGAGAAGAACATTACCTTTTTACAAAAAGCTATTTGTCTTCACTGATTGGCATCTGGGTGGGGAGCGCAACAAAGGATGTAAAAAGCGCAGATGATCTGGCAGGCAAAATCGTGGCCGTGGAAAAAGGATTTTTCATGGCTGATATTCTGTCGGAAAACTACCCCCAGGTTGAGCAACTGCTGGTGGATTCCCCCTTGGATGCGTTGAAGGCCGTTAGTTCCGGAAGGGCGGCAGCCTACCTCGGCACCCATGCCGCTGCCGCCTATCTGATCGACCGTTATATGATTCAGGGTATACAACTGGCCGGCTACATGGATGAAAAGCCGATGGAGCTGGCCATGGGGGTGCGTAAAAGCGCCCCACTTTTACGTGATATTCTGCAAAAGGGCTTGGATACGCTCACCGAGCAGGAAGTGCAGCATATCCAGGAACTCTACATAGGAAGAGATGCAGATTTTAATGCAGAGGTGGTGCTGAGCGACGAGGAAAAGAACTGGCTGCAAGAGCACCATGATTTGCGCCTGGGTGTTGATCCCGCATGGCTGCCTTTCGAGGCGCTGAACGACAAAGGGGAGTATCTGGGGGTTGTCTCCGAGTACGTGAAGAAGGTGAGCCAGGAGCTGGGACTTTCCATGGAACCGCTGCAAGGGCTGGCATGGAGCGAGGTGATAGAAAAGGCAAAAGCAGGGAAAGTGGATGTGATCCCGGGCATGACGCCTTCTCCGGCGCGAGAAGAATACATGAACTTTACGCGCCCTTATATGAGTATGCCAATGATTCTGGTGACAAAGGAGGATGCTCCTTTTGTGGCGGGACTGGACCAGATGGTGGGGCGTCGGATCGCAGTTGTTGCGGGGTATATGAGCCAGGAATTTCTGGAAAATGATTACCCTGTCATTGATATTCACACCTATGAAACCCTTGCCGATTGTCTGGAAGCCGTGGTGGAAGGCCGCGTGGACGCCGCCTTCGATAATCTTGCCTCTGTTACCTACACCATCAGGACCCAGAATCTCGATGGCCTCAAAGTCGCAGCTACAACACCCTATAATTTTGAACTGGCCATGGCCGTACGCAAGGACTGGCCCGGGCTGGTGAGTCTCCTGGACCGGGTCTTGGCGACAATACCAAAACAGGTGCGGCAGTCTTACTATGACCGCTGGGTCAACGTGCGCGTGCAGTCAAAAATCGACTGGGGAGCTGTCTGGCGCATGGGCCTTCTGGTGGCGGCATTGGCGCTGATCATACTTGGTGTGATTCTGCGGTGGAATCGAAAGCTGGCGGCAGAGATCAAGGAGCGCAAACAGGTCGAAGAGGTTGTAAAAAGAATTCGAGAGGAGTTGCAGCTGATTTTTGATAATGCCCAGGTGGGCATCGCCCTTCTCTCTCACGGTCGTGTGCTGGAGCGTTGCAACGCCCGGCTGGCTGCAATTCTGGGGTATGCATCTCCCAAGGAAGTTGTGGGCATGGACCTGTCAGAACTGCATATCAGCGAGGAAAACTTCCAGTCTTTTGGTCGGGATTACTATCCTCGAATAGAGCTTGGCGAGCATGTGCAGTTGGAAATGCGGCTGCGTCGCAGGGACGGCACAGCGGTATGGTGCTCGCTTTCAGGTAAGGCCATGGACACCGAAATGCCCCCCGATCTGACGCGGGGGGTGATCTGGGTGGTGGATGACATTTCTTCGCGTAAAAAGGCGGAGCAGGCAGTGCAGGATCAGCTCATGTTCCAGGCTGCGCTCATCGATACTATTCCTAATCCCATATTCATAAAGGATACGGACGCAACGTTTCTGGGTTGCAACAGGGCATACGAGGAAGCCTTTGGCATTGAAAGGGAATATCTGGCCGGCAAGACGGTGGAGGACCTTGAATACCTGCCGGAAGAAGACCGCAAGGCTTACCACGCAGAGGACACCAGACTGCTGACGGAAGGCGGCTTTCAGCGTCACGAATTTCCCATACTGTTTGCCGATGGCAAGATGCACCACGTGCTCTATTGGGTGGCGACATTCGATTTCAGCGACGGTCGCCGGGGAGGCATGCTGGGCGTTATCGTGGATATTTCTGAGCTGGAGGAAGCCAAGAAAAAGGCGGAGGAGGCCACCCGTGCGAAGTCGGATTTTCTGGCCAGAATGAGCCATGAGATCCGCACGCCCATGAACGCCATCATCGGTATGAGCCACCTGGTTTTGCAGACCGAGTTGACGGCGCGACAGCATGATTATGTCTCCAAGATACAATTTTCCGCAAACAATCTGCTCGGCATAATCAATGATATTCTTGACTTCTCCAAGATAGAGGCCGGTAAACTGGATCTGGAGGTCATTCGATTCCAGCTCGATGAAGTACTGGACGCACTGGCCAATGTCGTTTCCCTGAAAGCAGAGGAAAAAGGGCTGGAAGTGCTTTTCAACCTTCCTGCGGAAGTCCCGCTGCTGCTCAAGGGGGACCCGCTCAGGCTCGGACAGGTGCTTACCAATCTGGCAGGGAACGCAATCAAGTTTACCGAATCGGGCGAGATTCTGGTTGCAGTTGCGGTGGCGCAATTGGAAGAAAAGGAGGTTGCGCTCACCTTCACTGTCAAGGATACAGGCATTGGCATGAACGAGGAGCAGATGTCGCGTCTGTTCCAGTCCTTTTCCCAGGCGGATGGTTCGACGACGCGCAAATACGGTGGCACGGGCCTGGGCCTGGCGATCTCCAAGCGTCTCGTTGAGATGATGGGGGGAAGCATCCGCGTGGAAAGCCAGCCCGGCGAGGGCAGCTCCTTCATTTTTACTGCGCGTTTCGAACTGGCGGAAAAACCACAGCCGGAACGCTATGTTCCTGCGATAGACCTGCGCAACCTCAAGGCGCTGGTAGTGGATGACAGTGTCACCGCGCGTACCATCCTTGCAGAAGCACTGCGCAGCATGACATTCCGCGTTACCACTGCAAGCGCCGGCCCTGAGGCCATAGATATTCTGCTCGAAGCATCAGAAATGGGTGATCCGTTCAAGCTCGTGATACTTGATTGGAAAATGCCGGGCATGGATGGCATAGAAACGGCCAAACGCATGGCTGCCGAAGAAAAGCTGCGGCAAATGCCAAAGGTCCTCATGGTCACTGCTTTTGGGCGGGATGAGGTCATACGCCAGGCCGAGGACGCGGGTATGCAGGCCTTTTTGGTAAAACCAGTGAATCAGTCGGTGCTTTTCGACACCATCATGGAGCTTTTCGGCAAAACCGAGGACATCAAAGGGCGCAAGAAAAGCAACCTGCTCAAAGGCCCTGCGGAACTTTCCAAAATCAAGGGGGCGCGCGTCCTGTTGGCCGAAGACAACGAAATCAATCAGCAGATTGCTGTCGAACTGCTGGAGCAGGCCGGTATGGTGGTCTCGGTGGCCAATGACGGGCAGGAAGCCTTGGAGGCAGTACAGTCAGGGGATTATGATCTGGTTTTTATGGATATTCAGATGCCGCACATGGACGGCCTGACCGCCACGCAGGAAATACGTAAACTGCCCCCCGAAAAAGGAGGGCGGGTACCTGTGGTGGCGATGACCGCTCATGCCATGGCTGGTGACAAGGAAAAAAGTCTGGCGGCCGGCATGATGGGGCACGTAACCAAGCCCATTGATCCCAACGAATTGTATGATGCTCTGGTGCAATGGATTGAGCCGGGAGAGCGCGAGCTTCCAGAGGGCTATGTCTCTGCAACCGAGAAGCATTTCAAAGAGCTGGAAAAGGATACCCTGCCCTTGGAAGGTGTTCCTGGCATTTCCATTCGCAGCGGCCTGGCCAGGGCCTCGGGAAATCGCGATCTTTACAGGAAGTTGCTGCAACAGTTCGGTGATAAATACGTCGGCCTGCCTGATGCCATACGCACTGCACGCAAAGATGCGCAATCCGAAGACGCGACCAGGCTGGCCCACTCGCTAAAAGGGGTTGCCGCCAATCTGGGCATGGATGCGCTTGCAGCAAGCGCGGCTGAACTCGAGCGAGGGCTCAAAGGCGATTTGGAAGACGTGGAGCCCCTTGTGAGGGCCATGGCCACAGATTTGTCCGTGGTTCTGGACTCCCTTGCAACATTGGAACTGCAGCAGGACAAGGAACAAGGCGGATCACGTACAATGACGCAAGCCGATATCACGGCTGCGCTTTCATTATTGGAAGATATAACCGGGAAGTTGGACAGTGACCTGGGAGAGGCCATGGACGCTGTGCAAAAGCTGCACGACCTTGCGGGCGAGCACCAGACGTTCGCTTCAGACGTGCGGCGATTGCAACAGGCCATGGATGATTTTGATACGGAAGAAGCCCGCGCCGCAGCTCTGTCCCTGGAAGAGCAGTTCAAAGGAGCGCAGGATACAGGAGATGTCGCATGAAAAAAAACAAGGTTCTCATCGTCGACGATACCACAGAGAACATCCAGGTTCTCATGGAAACATTGAAGGACGTATACGCCATCGTTGCCGCCAAGAACGGTGAAAAGGCGCTGCAGCTTGCGCAGACGTCACCAACGCCCGATATTATTCTCCTGGATATCATGATGCCCGGCATGGACGGTTACGAAGTGTGCGAGAAGCTCAAGGCGGATGTGCGCACCAAGGACATCCCCGTCATATTTATCACCGCCCTGGCTGAGGAAGAGGATGAGGCAAAAGGGCTTGGGCTGGGCGCTGTGGATTATATTACCAAACCTTTCCGCCCTGGCCTTGTAAAGGCGCGGGTGCATAATCAAATCGAGTTGAAGCGCCACCGGGATCAACTTGAGGAGCTCGTGCAGGAGCGAACTCAGGAATTGGCCCTGACCAAGGAGGTGACCATCGAAAGCCTGGCCACCCTGGCGGAATGCCGTGACCCAGAGACTGGGGGGCATATCAAACGGACGCAGAATTACGTTCGTCTGTTGGGCGAACACTTGCAAAGTCATCCGCGCTTTGCACCGCAACTTGATGCAAAGATCGTTGACTTGCTGTATCTTTCCGCACCTTTACATGATGTTGGCAAAGTTGGTGTGCCGGACGCGATACTCCTTAAGCCAGGCAAGCTGACAGCGGAAGAGTTCGAGGAAATGAAGCACCATGCTGTATATGGTCGCGACAGCCTGGCCAAGGCCGAGGAAAAGCTTGGCGGCAACTCGTTCCTTCGGCTGGCCAGGGAAATCGCGTATGGCCATCACGAGAAATGGGACGGTTCAGGATATCCGCAAGGACTCAAAGGGGACGACATCCCGGTTGCGGCGCGTCTTATGGCTGTTGCGGATGTTTATGATGCGCTCATCAGCCGGCGTGTCTACAAACCGCCCTTCCCGCATTCCAAGGCAGTGGGCATCATCGCAGAAGGTAAGGGCACGCATTTCGACCCCGACCTTGTGGAGGCTTTTTTGGAGTTGCAGGAGGCGTTCAGGCAAACGGCGCTGCAATACGCGGATTATGACGAAGAGCGCGACGCCCTTTCCCAGAAAGCCTGAACAGCCGTAAGGGCTCGTTATTTCTTGTATGTGCCCATTATTTCGGCTGTATCCAGAATATGCCCCTGCATGGCGGCCTCCAGTTCTCTTTTGCCGGCGGATCTGGGGATATCGAGTACGGTATCAAGCGCATAGAGCTTGAAAAAGTACCGGTGGGTGCCCGAAGGAGGGCAAGGGCCGCCGTAGTCGTTGCGCCCCCATGAATTCTTTGCGGCCTGTATGCCTGGCGGCATATTGCTGCCGGCGCCTTCTGGCAGAGAAGAGATGCCCGGGGGAATGTTGTAAAGCAGCCAGTGATCCCACGTGCGTCCTGGTGCGTCGGGATCGTCCATAATGAGGGCAAAACTAGCAGTTGCTTGTGGCGCAGCGCCCCAATGCAAAGCTGGCGAAAGGTCCTCCCCCTTACAAGAATATTTTTTTGGAATTGGCGAGCCGGTTTTAAAAGCCGGCGAGTCAAGTGTCATTGCCATGGCTACGCCTCCTGGAAAAGGTGTGATTGCAAAGGCCTGTAGGCCACAGAAAAAGGTGGCAATAACGATTGTAGCCAAAGACCGGATTCCGGGGTGCATGGTTTGCTCCTTTGCAGTACAGCCGTTTTAGTTTTTAAGGCCGATAAAATAATAGCATGCAGTTGTATTTAGGGTAAAGGTTTAGGGTATGAAAGAAGGGAGAAAAATAGAGTAGAAATATATTTTTAAAAAATAGGTGGTAATTGAACGTCATGCAAAATATATTCAAGAAGCAACTGATTGCAGTGGTAGTGTTCGCTCTATTTGTACTGTTGCCGGTGCATGTTGCGTGGGCTGCGGCCACATGCCCTGAAAAAGTGCTTTTTGTGGATGAACCCTACCCCCCATATATCCTGGGGGAAGTTGGGAGCATGGCTGAGGAGGGGATTACAATCGATTTTTTACGAGAACTCTTCAGTCGTATGAAAATTGATGTGAACGTGCAGTTGATGCCTTGGGCGCGGGCACTCAAGACGCTTGAGTATGGAAAGGCGGACGGGGTCGCACTGCTCATTCCGTCTGAGGAACGTGGTGAATACCTTGCTTTTACGGACAAGGTTCTCGTCAATCAGGAGGTTATCTGCTACCTGCCCCAGCGCCATGCAGATTTCTCATGGCAGAACTACGAGTCCTTGGAGCCGTATACCATAGGGCTGGTGAGAGGCTATGTGTACGGCGCAGACTTTATGAAAGCCAGCGAGCTCCTTGAATACAAGATTGTATACTCATCGAGCTCTGAAAAGAGCCTGGAGCTACTCTTGGCGGGGCGTGTAGACTTGATAGTGGAAGATGAAACTACCTTTAAGGGGCTAGTGGAAAAGCATCCTGAATGGAAAGCTTTGATCGCCTGTTCTGCAAAACCGGTATCCACCTATGACTGGTGCATGGGGATATCTCGCAAATCGCCGCTTGTTGCTTGCATGGACGCAATAAACGCTACCTTGGCCGCCATGCGCGCAGACGGCACTCTCGATGCCTTGTTTGCTGACCGCTAGTATGTGAGTGGGGCAAGCTCCCCCATGTGAAGCGTGCACGATGCAAAAGCAGTTTGAGCCAGTTTCTGAGAAGAAAAAACCTATGACGCAAAGCAAACGCCGACTCAATCTCGTTTTGACCACAAATGTGGTTTTGCTCGGACTTGTCGTCAGCTTGCTGATAGGTTTCGTGCGTATCTCCCTGCACTTGGACAAGCGTTTCCACGAAATCGACCTGGGCGTACAGCATCTGGCCGGCGCTGTTGCCGATGCTGCGGGCCATGCTGCGTATATTTTGGACCAGAGGCTGGCCAATGACGCCGTGGACGGGCTGATGCAATCGCCCTATGTGCAATCAGCAAGTATAGTGGATGATTTTGGTACCGAGCTTGCCAAACGGGAACGCAGCGTGCGGAGTGGCGAAACCTTTTTAACGTCGTTTTTTATTCCAGACTGGGATGCCAAGAAGGTGTTGCCCCTTTATGAAGAAAGTGTGCAGGTAGGCTACCTGACCATTGAGATGAACAATGCCTATGTGGCGAGTGAGCTACATGATCTGATTGTTTATGAAATTCTTGGCACGCTTGCTTTTTACGCCTTATTGTCAGGTGTGCTTTCCCTTGTTTTTTATCTGTACCTGACCCGCCCTTTGATTCGAATCGAAAAAAATCTCGCAGAACGCGATGCTGAGGTCTTCAATGCCGAGCCATTGCCCTGTCCCAGAATGCATGAAAAAGACGAGCTTGGCTCCCTTGTCGAGACCATCAATGCGCTGCTTATGCGCATCAAAAGAGGCATGCAGACGCTGAATGAGGCCAAGGAAAAGCTGGAGTTACGCGAAGCGTATTTCAGGAGTCTGTTCGAAAATACCGGCTCGGCCACCATTGTTTTGGGAGATGATGGAATCATTTCGGCCTGCAACCCCATGTTCGCCGAGCTTTCGGGATACAGTTGCGAAGAAATCGAAGGTCGCATGAAATGGTCGGACTTTGTTGCCGAAAAGGACATACCGCGGATGCGGGACTACCATTCCAAGCGCACCGCGAAAAACGTTGAAGACTATGACATTCCAGATACCTACGACTTTGGCTTCATCACGCGGGACAACCAGTACCGGGATTGCCTGGTGCAGGTGGAAATCATGCCGGATGGCATCAACCGTGTCGCCTCACTGTTGGACATAACAGAAAGAAAACGCGCGCAGGAGGAGTCGGAGCTGGCCAAAGAGCTTGCGGAAACAGCCAACAGGGCCAAGTCAGAGTTCTTGGCCAACATGAGTCACGAAATCCGCACCCCTCTCAATGGCGTCCTTGGCATGCTGCAGTTGCTTTCCACCACTGAGCTGAACGCTGACCAGCAGCAATACGTGCATACCGCGGTCAAGTCCTCCGGACGTTTGACCCGGCTTTTGAGCGATATCCTGGACCTTTCCCGCATCGAAGCTGGAAAAATGGTCATTCAGGAGGAGACGTTCTTTTTGGAGGATCTTGGTGAATCCATCAGGGATGTCTTTGGGCTGGCGGCGCGTGAAAAGGGTATTGAGCTCAGTGTGGAGTTTTCCAAAGAGCTTCCAGAGAGCCTTGTCGGCGATGAAACCAGGCTCAGGCAGGTGCTGTACAACCTTGTAGGCAATGCAGTGAAATTCACCAGTAAAGGGGGGGTCAGCGTTGTGGTTTCCCCTGATGGAAAAGACGCTCAAGGCCGCCTGCAGGTCGTTTTCACGGTTACCGATACGGGCATTGGCTTGCCCAAAGGGCGCATTGATGAGCTGTTTCAGCCGTTTGCACAAATCGAACAGTCGTATGTTCGCTCCTACCAAGGGGCGGGCCTGGGGTTGGCCATCGTAAACCGCCTGCTTGAATTGATGGGGGGGGGAAATTCGCGTAGAAAGTGAAAAAGGGCATGGAACAACCATGCGCGTCACACTTCCCTTTAAGGAAGGCGATACGCCTGAGCAGCCAATTGCCGTTGGCGAAGCTGCACCAAAAGAGGCGGCAATGGCGGTTGGCTCTGGGAATCGTGTTTTGGTGACGGAAGATGATACCGTGAGTGCGTTGACGGTATCACGGATGTTAGAACACTTTGGGTGGGAGTATGAAGTCGTCAGCACAGCAGAGGAAGCGCTCGAACGCTTGCAAACAGGCGATTACACTTTGGTATTGATGGATGTGCAAATGCCGGGAATGGATGGCGTGCAGGCCACCCAGGCCATCAGAAGCGGCGAGGCCGGCAATCACAATGCCAAAATCCCCATTGTGGCGTTGACAGCCTACGCCATGCAAAGCGACCGAGAGCGATTCATGGCGGCCGGCATGGATGATTGCCTCATCAAACCTCTGGAGCTCGATGCACTCGGCAACGTTTTGGACAGGTATTCCTGATCTGCGTCAGCCAGGCGAGGAGCAAAAGGCCGCAACCTCCTTGTTCGGTCGAAAGTGTTAGCCCAACCGTTCCAGCCAGTCTCGCTCGCCAATGAGGTCGCGCAACGTGACCACGCCGACAAGATCGTTGTTTTCCACAACCAGCAATCGCTGCAATCCGTTTGTCTGCATGATCTGCAAGGCATCGGCGGCGCTGGCTCCGGGCGCTACCGCGTTGTTCCTGCTGCAGGCGCTTATCATGTCGCCCACCAGTGTGGTGTCGCGTTCCTCCGGTGGTATCTGCCGTATTCTGCGTGTGGCTATGCACCCTGCCAGCGCCCCGTCCTTGAGAACGGGATAAAACTTGTAATCATGCTCCTTGAGTTCATTGTCCAGGGCATGACTCACTGTTGTGGTGGCGTCCAGACTCACGGGATCGGAGCTCATAAGGTCTCCCACTTTGCGCTGCTGGAACGTGTACTGGGACTCCTGCTTGCGGGATTGCGCCCTGGCCGCGCCGGAAAGGAATACGCCGATAAGCGTGTACCAGACGCCGCCAAGGACATTGCCACCAAAGATGTTCAGCAGGCCCAGGGCGATAAGCCCCCAGCCAAACCCAACACCTATGGACGTGGCTATGCGCGTTGCCCAGTGCTGATCTTTTTTCAGCATCCACAGTGTGGAGCGCAAAATGCGTCCGCCATCCATGGGAAAGGCCGGCAACAGATTGAATGCCGCCAGAATCCAGTTGATGACAGCCAGGTACAGCAGGATTTCCGGGATGGCGTCTGCGGCGCCCTTGGCAATCTGGCTGCCCTGATCCAAGGTCTGCAGGGTGAGGTCCGGCGCCATGAGTTCTGAGAGTCCGTAAAAGACGAAACCAAGTACGATGTTGGCCAAGGGGCCGGCCGCGGCCATGAGCAATTCCGTCTTGGCGTTCTTGGGCTCTTCTTCCATCTGCGCCATGCCGCCAAAAAGGAAAAGCGTGATGCCTTTCATCGGCAGGCCATACTTTTGGGCCACAAAAGAATGCCAGAATTCGTGAAAAACAATGGACGCGAACAGACCCAGCGCACCTGCCGCGCCCATGAGCCAATACGCAAAGGCGCCGGCGTTGGGGTATGCGCGAGGGAAATATCCCTCAGCCAGGGACCAGGTCACGAGCACGGCAATGACAATCCAGCTCGGATCGAGGGAAACCTCGAAACCATATAATTTGAAAAGTTTCCAGCGAGTCTCGAACATGGTGTCTCCTGATGATAAAAAAGAAAGCCCGCCCGCCCCAAAGAAAAGGGGCGGACGCGTTATGTGGTCATAACTTACTGGTATCGATTACTTGGAGGGGCGGTTTGACATATGGACGCTGGTGGCCTGTAGTCCTTTATCGCCCATGACGGCAGTGAAGGTGACACCGTCGCCCTCCCTGAGCGCATCGAAGTCCTGCTCCACCACGCTGTTGCGGTGAAAGTAGACATCCTGGCCATCCACGCTTTTGAGGAAGCCGTAGTCGTCTTCAGGAAAGAGACGCAGCACCAGGGCGTTTGTCTCCTGTTCAGGGTGCGTCTTCACTTTTCCCTGTTGCTTTTCTTTGATCTTGCGCAGCTTCCGCCACGCAGCGTCAAAGGCTTCGCGCAGCAGCATGGCCGGGTCCTTGTGCAGGTGGCCTTCGGAGCTTTCACGACGGATGGCGAACTCATGCCCCGGAGGGACATTGATATCCAAACGGACACGGCAGGGATTTCCCAGCTTCTGCGCTTTCTGATCCTGCTCCACACTCACGCGCAGAGAAGTTATCTTGTCGCTTACCTGCTCGAGTTTGGCTGCCTTTCTATTGATGAGGGCCTCGAGATCCGGGGTTTTTTCGACGTCACGGAAGGAGATTTCCAGCGGTACGTTCATACGCTTCACTCCTTTTTCTGTAGTTGCCCCCGCTCCATGGGAGGGATTCCGGGACCAGCTCGGTATGCATCTGGGCTGGCCCGTGCATTACCTTAAAAATAAACGTTTTTTGGGTTTTGTCCAGCGCCTGTTTTGAAACATGGGTACATGACGCTAAAAAAAGCAGTCCAGCATTTTATCCCTTTGCTACCTCCTTGCGCTTTTCTTCAAGGGTCTGCCGGACAAGATCAATCCCTTGGGCCAATTCAGTTACCAGTTTAATCACAGCATCGCCGTCTTTGTTGTACGCGCTTTCCTCGATATCCATAGCCAGCTTGCAACATTGTTCGGCGCCAATGGTGCCGCAGTTTCCCCGCACGGATTGGACCAGCAGCGACAATGCCTGAAAATCCCCGGAAGCAGCGAATTCCTGGAGTCGTTGCAGTTGGTCGCCTACGCCCGCTATAAATTCGGTACTGATTTCGTAATAAAGTACCGCGTCGCCCCCAAAGCGCTGCAGTGCGCTTTCCGTGTTCAACACCTTTCCTCGCATTGGGGAAAGTGTCATACGTTCTGTTTCCTGTTTTTCAAAGGGTTCTGCTGCTTCTTTCACACCGTGTTGCATGGGCAAGTCGATGATGAAACGGCTGCCTACGCCTCCGACGCTCTTGCAGCGTAAATTGCCCCCCATCAGCGTCAATACGCGCCTTGCCATGGCCAAGCCGATGCCTGAACCACCATAATGATTGTTCACGCTTTCTTCTCCCTGGAGAAAAGGCGTGAACAGGTTTTCCAATTGTTTTTCGGTCATTCCGGGCCCTGTATCCCCTACTTCGATGCGCAACGTCACGGTTTGCTGTTCTTGTGGCGCATGCTCCCCCCTGGTTGCCGTGTCTTCAGTATCAAGCTCTACAGGGCAGATTCCGGCCATGCAGGAGACCGTGATGCGGATGCCACCCCGTTGTGTATACTTCACGGCGTTGTCCACCAAGCTGGCAAGTATATGGTAAAGCCATTGCGGGTCCCCCTGAAAATGCCGGGACAGGGCAGGGGCGAACGCAAGTTCCAAAAAAAGACCTTTAGACGCTGCATGGGGATGGAACGCCTTTACTATGGAGCGCAGCACCTCGAGTAGATTGAATGTTACCTTGCGGAATTCTATGTTGCCCTCTTCAAAGCTGGCATACTCGAGAACGTTGTTCACCGCCTGCAACAGTCTTTTGCCTGAGGCTGCAACAGCTTGAATATACTCGATTTGCTCCTGGTCAAGCTTTGTATCCAGGGCCAGTTCGCTCATGTTGATTATGGCATTGAGAGGGGTGCGGAACTCATGGCTCATTTTGGAAAGAAAAGCGCTTTTGGCTTGGCTGGCGGCTTCAGCCTGGCGTTTTGCTTCCTGCATGGCGACTTCCTGGGCTTTGCGCTGTGAAATATCGCGTACGATGGACCACATACCCACTGGCACCCCCTCTTCATCGAGCGTCACGTGAGTTCTGAGCTCAACAGGGACAATGCTGTCATCCTTTCTGCGGTATTCCTTCTCATACAGATCTGAGTACCCACGCACGAGCACCTGGCGGTTGATAATGCCGCGCTCCTGCTCAATCCATTGCCACGGGGTGATCTCTTCGCACTTTAGATTTTCAAGGTCTTTGTCGTCATAGCCCACCAGATCGCGGAAGGCCGTGTTGTAGGAAATGATTCTCCCATCCAGGGTGAGCGCGGCAAAGCCGTCGCGCATATTCTGGTTCAAAGCCCTGTATTTGCGCTCTGACGCAGCGAGTCTGGCAGATGCTCTTGCGCGTTCGGCAATTTCTTGGCGCAGAAGGTTGTTGGCTTCCTCCAGTTGCGCCGTACGCTTTTCAACACGGTGCTCCAGTTCAAGTAAAAGATCATCCAGCGCGCTTTCCATTTGCTTGCGCTCTGTGCAGTCGCGGCCAACGGAGATAATCTCCACGAGCTGGTCGTGCGCGTCAAAAACACCATGCGCCGCCCAGTCGTACCACCGCCAGCCTTTGGCGGTGAACAGCCGTTGCTCGTGGTAGGTGGTGGGCGCTTCAGGCGTTATGGACGCCAGGGATTCCTGGACCCGCTCAGTGTCACCGGGGTAGGCTTTGGGGGCAAAGGTGGTGCCGAGGATATTTTCTGCCGCAACAGCAAAAGTCTTACAATAGGAAGGGCTTACAAACGTCAGGGTGCCATCCGGGGTAAAAGCCAGCAACAGGTCGCCCTGATGTTCAAGGAGCATCTGGTAGCGGGAGTTGTCCAGCGATTTAGGCGCATCGGCCTGGGGCAACGGGGGCGGATCCTGCTCCTGGCATCCAGTAAATATGATACGGCTGGAATCGCCCCCGGTTGTGCGGCTGAAGTGGCGAATCTGGACAGAGGTGCCATCCTTGCGCACCAGTGTAAGGAGCAGTTCGGGAATTTCGTCCAGCTTTGCAGCAGAGGTGAAATGGGCCCAGAAGAGTGCCCGGGACTCGGGAGCAAGAAATGCGGCAAAGTCTTTGCCGTTGACGGTCTCATGCTCCACCCCCATCATCCGCTGCCAAAGGGTATTGGCCGCTACGATGCGGCCTTTTGCGTCCAGCGCAATGTTGGGCAATGGGCTGTGTTGCAACAGCTGGTGCAGGTCAGCGTTTCCACGCACGACGGCAACAGGGACATCTTTTTCGTGGAATTGTTCGTCGGATTGATGAGAGCCCATTGCGAAAGCATGCCTTTTTGGAAAGCTGGATTATTGGCGGGTTTTCCAATTGCGAACAGAATACCACAGCAGGTGACATTGTAAAGAAGAAGCCTGGAGTTCAGGCTTTGTCAGGGCGCAGAGGCCTGCACGGAGTCTGCAGAATACTCTGTGCCCTAGACGGGGGCGATTTCATGCGCCGACTTCATAAAACAAGGTTGAGACGTCATCAGGGAATGACTTGGACAATTATCTGAAACCATGTAGCCGTTTTCTCCACATGCTCCCAAGGGCGGTAATACGCCAGGTCCAATACCGTGCTGCCTGGTTTCTGGGCAACAAAGACCATATGTCTGGTCCCGGGCTGGCCTATCACAGCATCTGCAGCGCTTTCATATTCATTGCTTTGCAGTGCAAGAATGGCAGGATCGTGTTTTTCAATGTTCCACCTAAAGCCTGTGGAAGGGTTTTCAGAAAGCGAAATGCGAATGGTCTGCCCCACATGCGCCTCGATCTGTTGACCGCTCGCGGACTCATTCAGTTGCAGACCCGTATCAGGATCAAATTCGCCGGCATCCTTTGCGCAAGAGAAAAGACTTAGAATCAAGACAGATATAAAGAGAAATCTAAAAAATGCCATTGGGGTTACCTCCTCTGTACCAATATATACAATCATGCAGCGTACACCGCAATCCATTGCAGCGGATGTCACTGCATGGAATAAACACAGCAGGCAAATCAGGGAGAATGCGATTTATCCTTGCTTAGCTGGCGTGTGCCTCGCTACAAGTTAATGAGCACCTCGTCGCGGCGATTGAATCTTCCGTATGCTGGCTGCGAGGTGGAAAGGAGAATAGATAATGCCGATATGCGTAGTGGGGCTCGGCCTCGACATAAATGATCTTCCCCCTAAAGTTGCGGAACGCATCGCAAAGGCTCAGGTGCTGGTCGGGGGCAAGCGCCATCTGCAGCACTATGCTGATCATCCCGGTGAAAAACTTGCCGTGACGGCGCCCCTTTCCAAGGTGATTGAAGCAGTGGATGGGTACGACAAGGATGACAAGGACGTGGTTGTGTTGGCCACGGGGGACCCCCTGTTTTTTGGGATAGGTACGACGCTTCTTGAAGCGTTTGGCCCCGGCAGGGTGGAGTTGATGCCCAATGTAAGCACCCTGCAAGTGGCCGCAGCCAGGACCAAGATACCTTGGAGTGATGTGGCGACCATTTCTTTGCATGGGCGTGAAGACATGCGCATGTTGTATGAAGCCCTGACGCGTAATACCCGTGTGGCGGTGCTTACCGACGCAAGAAGCATCCCTGCCGCCATTGCCCAGGCGCTTTTGGACAAAGGGTCGGAGAACTACCGCATGTGGGTTTTTGAGGACCTTGAAAGCGAGCGCGAGCGGGTAGATTTGTATGACCTGGCGACCGCCAGCCAAAAGACTTTCTCGAGGCTCAACCTGGTCTTGCTCGAACGTTTGGGCCCCCCAGCCAATCCCTTGTGTCTTGGCATCCCGGATGAGCGTTTCGCCGTGCAGGATCGTTTGCTGACCAAGTGGCCGGTACGGGCCGCAGGCATAGCAGCCTTGCAGCTTGTTTCTGGCAATGTGCTCTGGGACCTTGGGTCAGGGTGTGGCGCACTGGCCATAGAGGCTGCAGCAGTCATGGGCAGCGGCACTGTCTGGGCTGTGGAAAAACGCAGCGACAGGGTCCAACTGATCCGGGAGAATATCAGACGCTGTCAGGCGCTGCAGGTGGAGGCCGTGCATGGCACCATGCCACGTTGCCTGGATGAACTGCCCGATCCGGATCGGATTTTTATCGGGGGAGGGCTTTCGCGCGACCCGGAGATACTGGACGTAGTTTGCGACCGGCTGGCCCCAGGGGGCAGATTGGTCGTGCATTGCATCCTGTTGGATACCATCGCCCTCGTGCGTAATTACCTGCAAGAGGCGGGGTGGCGTTGTGAGATCACCATGCTACAGGCATCGCACAGCGCTCCTTTGGGGAAGGATGTATACCTCAAGGCCGAAAATGCAGTGAGCATTATCAGTGCTAGCAAGCATGAAGGGTGAGTGTGTTTCGATAGGTTTCGATATTTATAATATACTGTAATTAAAAGTATTGTGGATTTCGATGTTGCTTCAGAGGGGGGCGGAAAAGCGCGTTTGAGAGTGGGCCTCCGCCCCATACGGTAGGGCGTTAGCAAGGGCTTCGCCCCTTGCTTGGGGTGGGATTTTTGAAGCGGATTTTGTCTTTCCTTCTGAGGATGACCCCCGACTGGTGTGTTGGTAAATATCGATAGGTGTCGATAATATAATATTGCGATATGAATATGAAAATAAGTGTCTATTTTGTCGGCGCAGGCCCTGGTGATCCTGAGCTTATCACCTGCAAAGGGCGCAGGCTGATTCAAGAAGCAGATCTTGTGATCTACGCCGGGTCCCTGGTGCCCAGGGAAATTGTTGGATATGCCAAAGAGGGGGCCACTGTCGTTGATTCCGCCCCCTTAGGGTTGGAAGAAATAGTGGCAATGATGGTGGAAGCAGCCAGGGAGGGCGGTGTCGTCGCCCGGGTGCATACGGGGGACCCTGGTCTTTTCGGCGCCATTCGAGAGCAAATGGCTGGCCTGGACCAGGCCGGCATCGGCTATGAGGTTGTGCCTGGAGTCAGCGCCGCTTTTGCCGCCGCCGCTGCTGCCAAAACTTCTTTGACCATTCCGGAGGATGCGCAGAGTCTGGTCATTGCCAGAGCCGCGGGGCGCACCCCTGTGCCAGAAGGGCAGCGTTTGGCTGACTGGGCGCCCCATGGCGCCCCTTTGGC
The DNA here is from genome assembly GCF_055388615.1 of Desulfovibrio biadhensis. Taxonomy (NCBI): domain Bacteria; kingdom Pseudomonadati; phylum Thermodesulfobacteriota; class Desulfovibrionia; order Desulfovibrionales; family Desulfovibrionaceae; genus Desulfovibrio; species Desulfovibrio biadhensis. Next base: position 1,205,058 of record NZ_AP042477.1, on the reverse strand, counting down.
TGTGTATTTGTCTGGCCAGGAGCCTGAAGGGCCGGCCAGGGAACTTATGAACGAGGGCGTGGCCGGTATGACCCCGGTCATTGTAGCGCATCGTGTGGGCTGGCCAGAGCAGCAAATTATCCGGACGACCCTTGAAGAGATGGCAGGGGTGGTGCGTGAGCGCGGCATCGAACGGCAGACATTGTTTCTGGTGCTGCCGGCAGAGGCTGGGCAGGCGCGTTATTCCAAACTATACGACCCCGCAGTGGGGCACATGTTTCGCGTTACTGACGACAAGGGCGAATAAAAAAGCAAGGAGGCCGCCATGGAAAGTCTGCAAATAAAGACCGGCCAACGCGAAGAACTTGTGGATATCACCTCGCGCGTCAGACAATTGGTGCGCGACAAGGGCTGGCGTAACGGTGTTTTGCTGCTGTTCTGCCCCCATACTACGGGCGCAGTGACCATCAACGAGGCTGCCGACCCTTCCGTCGCACGCGATATTGTGGTGAATATGGGCAAGTTGGTGCCGCATCACGGGGATTATCGCCACATGGAAGGGAACAGTGACGCTCATATCAAGTCCTCCTTGTTTGGTCCCGAGCAACTTGTTATTATACAAGACGGCGATTTGCAACTTGGCACCTGGCAGGGCATCTACTTTTGCGAATTTGACGGCCCCCGCAACAGGAAACTCTGGGCCACATTCATGAACGAATGATGTAAATGAATTGGAAAAATCCAGGGGGAAGACAGTAAGGCATGGTTTCTTCTCTTTTGCTCTAAAGTTTCGCCGCTGCGAACCGATAGAAAGGAAGAACGCGGTGTTACTGCGGGAAAATCATCCGCAAAGGGGAGCGCCATGCTGGATTATTACCTTTTCAAACAAGTGCATGACCTCTACGAGCAGGGGCGCACAGACAACGCCCGGCTCATTTTAAGGGAGCTGCAGGAAAAATATATCGAGACATGCGACGAAAACGCAGTGCTCAAGACGCAGCTTCAGGAATATGAAGACATCCTGTATCTTGCCAAAAATCTTGAATACGATGGCTTCAGCTATTGGCTGAAAACAGGTACTATCAAGCAAGGCCCTTTTTGCCGACATTGTTTTGATAAGGATGGTCTCCTTATTCGCCTGCATGAGCATGGTGATAAATGGCAATGCCTGACATGCAACACTGAATACAAACGGGTTGTCCCTGATGAACAAGCGCCGCCCGTAGAGCAGGCGCCAAAAAGCAGCTCAGGAAAAGTTATTCATCTGTATAAGTAAGTTAAAGTAGAATTTCTAAGAGAGTAAAGCCGCCTTTTCACGGAAAGGGCGGCTTTTTTGTTGATAATAATGTGTTTTTTACTCTGTATTAAATTTGTATAAAAGAGTGTTTTCGTATGAATAAAGATCTAAAGTAATCGCTGGTTCAGACGATTAACCCATTGCGCCCGGAGCTGTGGGCGACACCACAAAGGGGTAATCACGATGCAGCAGAACGCGTCTGTCGGACAGGACCTCGGGATCATCATACTCAGCAGCAATGAAGCCAACGCCCGTACAGATCGAAAATGTCTGCGCAACGTCCTGCGCCAGGAGCCCGAGATGTTCACATCGGGCGTGGAGGCTGCATACAGGCTGACAAGCCAGCCGCAAACCCTGGTGATTTGCGATGAGCATCTTTCTGACATGACCGGGCTTGATTTTGTCAGGCTTGTTCGTTTGCACCCGGACCTGCAAAACGTTCCCCTCCTTTTTGTCAGTGTGGACAATCAACACGAATCCGTTCTTGGCGCCATGGCAGCAGGGTGTACGCGCTATCTGCTGCGCCCGTATTCTTTGGTAGCGTTCAGCAAAAGCGTCATGGCCGCGTTACAGATGGCGAACAACGGATTGCAACAGTGCGAAGATATGCCTGAGCCCTCGTTGCAGGCTTTTGAGGCCGCCCTGGAAGGCTGGGGCAAGCAGCAGGAAGAGGAGGCGCCCGACCCCCTTCAGGAGGCAATGTCAAAGGCCATGGCGTTGCTTGCTTCTCGACAATACAAACCCGCCAGGGATTATTTTCGCACCGCGTTGCTGCTGGCGCCGGAGAATCCGGCAGCCCACCATGGTTTGGCGCGTTGCTGGCTTGCGTTAGGGCATCCTGCGCAGGCAAGGGAAAGCTTGCGTGTGGCGGCGGAAGCGTACTTGCAAACAGGTGATTACCGGCATGCACGCAAGGTGTATGAAGAACTGCAAAAGCGCGATCCTGACGCCAAGGACCCCATAAGCAGCAGTCTGGAGACCCTCTTGCGCCGCGGGGACGTAGAGGGAGCTGCCGAGGTCCTTAAACAGGCCCATGAACGTGGTGATGTGCCCATAAATGTGGTGCAGCATATTGCGCGGGCCTGTCATTTTACTGCAGATCCACAAGCCGTTGCCTGCAACCTGTGCGATACGCTGGAGGACAAGGGCGCATCTGCTCCTGCCATGGCCCTCAGGGGTAAACTGCTTGGCGGGGTATCGCTTGAGCGTAAAAATCCCGTGATGCTGGTGGAGGAGGAAGAAGAAGCCCCCCTGTCCGGTTGGGGAAACCTGCGTACTGTGTTTGAAGTGGCAAAGTTTACTATCCAGTCATATCGCAGAAATTCACAGCCAGAGCAGGCCTGATGTTGCATTTCTGGGTAGCTGTTACTTTCTAATCCAATTTATAAAGTCAGTTATGCGGTACATGCCGTGGCCTGGCGCATTGGGGGCAGCCATGCCTGCAATAGCGCAGCAGGGGGCATTGCGTATGTTTAGAAATAGAGATAAAAATAATAAAGGAAGCAGATAGAATATTTGACGATGCGTTATTATCTGGGGAGTGGGGAGTTAATGCCAGAAAAAACAAATGGTTCCACACATACTGGCAGTAAACGCAACACTGCCGCCCCATCTAACGTTGTTTTTCGGTCTCTGTTTGATCAAGCCGCCATTGGCATGGCTACGCTCAGTCTGGATGGCGTTATTCAAGAGGTCAATCCTGCCTTTGCCGCAATGCTCGGCTATGAGCCCGCAGCACTCACGTTTCGCCCTTTCATTGAATTTACGGCTGCAGAAGACAGGGAGGCGCTTAACCGCGTTTTCGATCAACTGCTGCACAATCCTGCTGAAAAAATCACACTCGAGAAACGCTGTTTGCATCGCAGTGGCGAACAGCTGTGGGCGCGCGCGCATTGCTGTGCCATCAGTAATGGCGGCGACCGCCCTGTGATGTTTTGCATCCAGGTGGAGGATGTGACCGAGTGGATTGAAGTGCGGCAGGCTCTGGAGCAGGCAAAAGAGGAATCCGAAGCAGCGAATAAAGCCAAAAGCAAGTTTTTGGGCAACATGAGCCATGAGTTGCGCACCCCCTTGAATGGTATCATTGGTATGACCCAAATAGTCCTGGGTGGAGGCATGCTTTCCGATGAGCAACGCGACCACCTGGAAATAGTCCTGCGCGCATCGCGCAATCTGTTGGGCGCCGTCAACAGGTTGCTGCAACTGTCTTCGTTGGAAGGCAACGCCCTGCCTGTGGAGAACAAGGTCTTTTCCGTCCGCAAACGCCTGGCTGGCCTGCTGGATTCTCTCTCAAGAGAGGCCAAGGCCAAGGGGCTGGGTTTCAGTTATTCCTTTGGCGCGGGGGTGCCCGAACTGCTGGTCGGCGATGTGGAAAAGATCGGGCACGTTCTTCTCAACCTCACGGACAATGCCATCAAATTCACCGAAGAGGGGGGCGTCAGCATTGGCGTGTCCTGTGACAGAGAAAACGGAAACGAAGCCTGTGTCAGAGATAAGGCTGGTTACCTTGTCCTGCGTTTCAGTGTGAAGGACACAGGGCAGGGCATAGACCACGGCTCCCAGGAAAAGATCTTCGAACCATTTTCCCTGGCTGAAGATCTGCTGACAAAACGCTACGGGGGCATTGGGCTGGGGCTTGCCGTGGCCAAACAGCTTGTGGAACGCATGGGGGGGCGCATCTGGGTGCGCAGCAAACCCAGGCAAGGCAGCGCCTTCTTTTTCACCTGCCCCTGCAAAGTGGCGGGAGAAATACCGCATGTTGCCATTGAGAAAGAGAAAGTAACGCTGGATACCTCCCGGAAAAGGCACATCCTGCTGGTGGAAGACGAACCCATCAACCAGCAGGTCACAAGCGCCCTACTCCAAAAAGGGGGGTACCTGGTTAGTCTGGCCGAGGATGGCATCCAAGCGCTGCAAGCGCTGGAGGAACAAGACTACGATCTGGTGCTTATGGATATTCAGATGCCTAACATGAACGGCTTGGACACGGCGCAAAACATTCGCCAGGGCGCCGTTGGTTCTGAAAAGCGCAACACGCCCATTGTCGGTCTTTCCGCCTTTGCCGGCGACGCGCACCGCCAGAAGGCCCTGGAATGCGGCATGGATGACTTTTTGGCCAAGCCCTTTGACTATGAAAAGCTGACACAGATCATCGAAGAAACGCTTGTCGCCCACGGCAAGTAGCGCTTTCCACGCAATCCGCTATGGCGTTTTTACACCGCTTTGTTCAGGCGTCACGGTTTCTTCCAGAGACTTGAGATCAAGTGCAAAGCGCTGCAATGACGGCGCAAGCGGGAAACACTCGTCTGTGTCCAAAATGCGTTGCTCTCGGTCAAGACGTTCCAGCTTGCGCACCGCTGCCAGGTTTTCAGTACCCACAGGATCAAAACCCAACGCCAGGCAAACAGAGGGCTGCAGCACCGCTTCCTGCGCCAGAATCAGACTCAGATCCAACATTTTTTGCAAATATTGCTGATTGCGTAGAACAAGGGCCTCGGCCTGCTCATTGCTGCCGTTGTAAAAAAGCGGCGTCCCCGTGGATTTGCGCATGGGCGGCACCACGGGCAAAAATTGCCCCAGGCTGTCCAGAGAGCGCTTGAGCTCCTTGCTGCCCACTACGCGCACACTGCTTTTGAAGAGTTGCTTTTTGAGCAGGAAAGGCCAGCGCTTCAGATTCAAGGCTTCGAGCAGAGTCTTGTCCTGTTCCTTGTGGGGGAGTCGCAAAGCGCCCCTAGCCTGCCGGCGGCACCACTGGATGTGGCGGTCGGCCTGCATCTCCACCAAAACATGGGAAAGCTTGCCGCTTCCAGGTGAAAGCCGAAGCATGTTTGGCACATAGTAGTTGTGGGCGATGACGTCCGCAGCCAGATGGCTGGCATACCCAAGGGCATAAGCTCTGAGAGCGTCGGCTTCGGAGGTTTCCAAAAGCGCCAGAGCCGTTTCCCAGTTGTGGCTGTGGCCAGGGCGCGCACGGCACCCTTTGCCGACGAATATATCTGCTGAAAGGGCGCCGTAGATGAACGGCTGCGGGTGTGTGGCCAGAAGCGGCCCCAGAGCAGGGCCAAGCATGCCCGGGGCCATGAGCAGTTGATTGCTGATGGCCATGTGGACACCCGGCCCCCAGGCCAGGGCATTGTCAGGCGCCAGGAGGATGCATACCAGCGCGAGCAGGACACTTGCCAAGAATATCAAAGCGCCCTCCTCAATTACAAATAGGGGGAGAACAGCCAGCAGAATGAGTCGCGTGTTCGGACCAACACGGAGCGGCTGTCCACCTCTTCCAGGCTTGTCAGTCTGGATTTTTGACGAATTTCCTCGAAATGATCCAGCAATGACCTGGTGAAACCCGGGTCATACACCTCAACCACAAATTCAAAGTTCAAACGCAGGCTGCGAGGGTCCATGTTCGTTGAGCCGATGAGTGAATACTTGTCGTCAATGAGCATCAATTTGCTATGCGAAAAAGGGGGCGGTTGAAAATACACATGCACCCCGTGCATGAGCAGCTCCCACAGCATGTTTCTGGTCGCGTAGTCCACGACCTGGTGGTCGGAGACTTCAGGCAGCACGATTTCGACCTGTACTCCACGTTGTGAGGCATTCTGGATGGAGCCGATAAGCTCCCGCGGTGGCAGAAAATACGGAGTCATGATGCTGATACGATTTTTAGCAGAAGAACAGGCAGCAGCAATGATGGCAGGGAGTCTGTCATGGCTTTCGTTGGGGCCGTCGCTCACGGCGCGACACAGAACATTGCCCGTGGGCTTGGGCAGGACACCGGGAGGCGTTGTTTCCTTGCCCGTTGCAAAGCCCCAGTCCCATAGAAAGACTTCCTCCAACTGTGATACTACTGGCCCTGTGATCCTGAAATGTATGTCCTGAACCCCGGACGGGGAGGCCTTTTCTGCCAGGTAGCGGTCGCCGATATTCATGCCGCCTGTGAAGCCGATGGCGTCTGCAACTAGTATTTTGTGGTGGCAGCGCAAATTGATGGAAAGCGAGGGGGGAAACAATTTGGGCGGTAGAAAAAGCGCCAGGGGCACGCCTTCCTTTTCCAATACCTTGCTCCCCTTGGGTATACTGGAAAGATTGCCGATTCCGTCCAGCAGCACACGTACGTCCACACCGCGCTTTTTTGCGCGCCCCAGGGCGGCTGCGAATTTCTTCCCTGTTTCGTTGCCTTCAAAGATATAGGTGGCGAGATAGATTTTATCGTTCGCGTTTTCAATGGCTTCAAGCATCAAGGGGTAATTCTCTTCACCATTATGTAGCACCTGTATGTCATTGCCCCCCAATAGCGGGCGTCCGGAAATGGCAAAGGAGGTTCTGGCGAGCAGTCTGAAGGACTCGGGCGCATTCGCCAGGATTTCAGTATCTGCAGGGTGTGGCAGGTGGTGCAGCTCAAAAGGTGCCTTTTGGCCGAGCTTGCTGCCCCGGGTTCTGACGCGGTTCACACCAAAGAGAATATACAGCAAAGGGCCGAACAGGGGGAAGATCAGACAAATGGCGATCCACCCCCATGCGGCTCTGGGGTCGCGTTTGTAGAGCAGTGCGTGCCAGGCTGCAACTGTTGACGCAGCCACGGATACGACGAGCACGACCCAGTGGACAAGATGCATACGTCAGGCCCTAGAACTTGGAGAAGGCTTTGTTCACGCTGTCTTTGAACACGTCAAAGGCTTTTTCAAAGCCATCGCGCATTTCTCCCCATGCGTCCTCGCTGCTCATGCGCAGCAGTTCCAGTTTGTACTTTGCTTCCTCATACTTGTCAGACAGCTTGTCGAGGTCGGGCCGCAAGCGCTGCATGAAATCTTCGCCACGCTCTGCTGCGGTGTTTTTGGCCTCGTCGGCCTTTTGTTTCCATTCATCGAGCTGTGCCTGCATGTTCACGCCAAATTGTTCTTTTTCTTTCATGGTAGGCTCCGTTGTCGTTTGTAATGTGTGAACAAGGCTCTATCCTCAAAGATAACGCAGGAGACCTAAGCTGTCGAGGCGAAGAGGAAAAATGCCCGGTCTTAACGAAACACGGCAAGCAGATTGGAGTAGCGGTCTGTCCACGGCGCCACTTTTTTCAAAGGCATGGCGGCGGTGCTTTGCCATCCGAGTCTGTTTTCGAGCAGCGCAGCAACCTTGGGGTCTCGGGTAAGAGCGCCCCATATACTGGCTTCGGCATCAGGGTGTGGTGGTGTCAGCTTGCGTTTGACCATGGCGTAGAGGGGGGAGCCTTCCTTTTCTGCAATGGCGTGGGCATTTGCGGCAAGGACGGGGGCGAGGTCCAGATATTTGTTTGAAATGTGAAAAAGGACCGCCCCGTTTTTTGGAATGTGTTGCAGATACAGCTCCATGGCTTCCACTGTGTACAGGTGGACCGGGATGGCGTCCGAGCTGAAGGCGTCCACCATCAGAATGGAGTAAAGGGCCTTGGGGGCTTTTTTCAGAGAGAGCCGGGCGTCACCTATGATTACGGATAGATTGCCCTTGCAGTTTTTCAGATAGGTAAAATACTTCCGGGCCACGAACTCATTGTACGGGTCCAATTCGTAGAAGACAAAATCCTGCCCAGACTGAGCGTAGCTTGCCAGGGCGCCGGCGCCCAGGCCGATGACGGCCAAGTTGTCCGGATGCAGCAGTTGGGAGCGCAACAATTCACCCGCAGGGTTCAAGGGGTGGTAGTAGGTCAGGGGGATGCCTTGCTTGTCCTTGGCCAGATACTGTGCGCCGTGCAGCGTGGTGCCGTGTTTCAGGAAGCGTTTTGGCCCGTGGTCATATACCGTGTAGACGCCGTAGAAATTGCGATGCTTGTCCAGGAGTATCTGCCCGGGGCGCAGGTGCTCCATTCCCTGGGCGAGCACAAGGGCCAGGGCCAACGCCAAGGCCTGGCTCCAGGGGTTATTACGCATGGCCCAGAACAACAAGGCGATGCAGAACGCGGCGCCCCCTGCATATAAGGAGGAAATATCAAATCCGCTGACGTCGGTCTGGCTGCGGCCCAACAAGGTGGACCAGCCCAGCAGCACCCCGCCGAGGACAAGGGCAGCCAGCCAAGAACGTCGTGGGAATGCGGTGCGGTCCTGCAAGGCCAGGCCAAGGGCCAACAGCAGGAACCCGGCCAGGTATTCAATGACCGAATTGCTGATCAGGGGGATAATCCAGGCTACGAGTACCCCGCCGAGAAAACCGCCAAGGGACATGTAGATGTAAAAGGCGGCAAGCTCCCCCACCTGGTCCGGTTTGGCCCGGTTCAACTCTCCGTTGCAAATAATGCAGGTGAGCAGCAACACCACCAGGTGCACAGGAATCAGAATGATGACAGGCAAAGAGTACGACATCTGTTGCTGGGCAAAGAGCATCACGCCAATGGCCGCAAGCAGGGGAAAACGCTCCCGGAGCAGGGGAGGGTACCAGGAACGCTCCTTGAATGTGGGGATAAAGCTGAACAGGAACAACGCCAAGGGCGCCACCCAGATCAGGGGCACGGAGGCGATGTCAAAGGTGATGACATTGGTCACGGAAAGAAAAAGGGCCGAGCCGGCGCAGGAAAGTAAAAGCCAGATCGCCCGTTTTCTGCGGCCTTCCGCTGTGTGGGCAGCAAATGCGGCGCCTGCGGTCTGGGGCATGCGTCCTGACCAGGCGTGCACCGCTACAAACAGTAGGGCCGTGAGCGCGTAGAGCCATTCCCACAACGCGAGCTGTGTATGCAGCGCGAGCATGGGCTCCACAAGAAAAGGGTAGCTGAGCAGGCCGCTGAAAGAGCCCAGGTTCGAGGTGGCGTAGAGTACGAACGGGTTTGAGCTTTGCCGAAAGCGCGAGCTGGCAAGATAGCGTTGCGCCAGTACGGAAAGCGATGAAAGCACGAAAAATCCGGGGCCGATGGTGGCGAGCAAAGCCCAGGCAATATCCAGGACAAAGGGCAGTTCAAGGTGTCGCTCTGTGAGCCCGGACAAGGAAATGGGAAAAAAGGCCAAAGGCAGGAGTGCAATAACGTACATCAGCCGCCTGAACCACACCTTTGGGGCCAGTCGCCCTGCAATATGTGCGTAGGTGTACCCCAGCAGCAACAACCCTTGAAAGAGCATGACACTGACGCTCCAGACCAGGTAACTGCCTCCGAATCCGGGCAGCATGGCCTTGGATGCGATCAGCTCCACCTGGAAAAGCAGGAAAGCGGCCAGAAAAACAAGGGCGTGCAAGACAGCGAGCATGCGATCTCCTGAAGATGAATACGCTGTTAAAGGCGTCTCTGACGCGGGCAGAGTGCCACGGATGCCGGTAAAGCACCAGTGTAAGGAGGAAATTCAGGTGCTTGGTCTCGAAAAAAGCCAGCATGATAGATGGAAGCAAAGGCGCCGCGGTTACAAGCGGCTGAAAAAAGGAATTTTTAGGAAAGATTCTCGTACCAGTCGGCCAGGCTGCCGGCTACGGTTTTTTCGCTCCACACCTTGCACATGAATTCCCGCGCAGCGCGCCCTTTTTCCTGACGCATGCCGGTATCCAACACCAAGGGGCGTATGGCTGCGGCCAATTGGGATGTATCGTGCGCCAACACCCAGGGCAGCGTATCGCACCCGAAAAACTCCTTTATACAATGCTGGTTCCAGTCATCCAAACCGGCGATTGTGGCAATGCCCTGGGAGAGGGCCTCAAGTGAGGCCATGCCGAAATACCCTTGCATGTGGTCGAAAAAGAGGTCGCAGACCTGTTTCCTTGCCAGACATTCGGTATGTCGGGTGTTCTCGATTATGTCCAGTTCCAGTTGCGGCAGGTCGGCAGCCAGAGCGGCGCAGACATGCAGCAGATCTTCCGTATTTTTTAGCTCTTTGCGCGTGGGCGAATGTCCAAGCCTGACGGCGCCATTTGTATGGCGTTGTTGCGGGCTGTACAGAGGTTGCCATTCTGGAACGAAATTGGGCTGCCAGCGGGTGCCAGGTAATTTATGCAGCAGGTCTGGCGTGCTTACCAAAAGGTTGCGCCGCCCCAATTCTGTGTATTTCTGTTGAAAGCGTTCCGGGTGTGCGCGGAATTCCGGATGTCCGTGGTGGTGGTGCACGATGCGCTTGCCGGCCATGAAGTCCTTGGCTTGATATGGGCCCAGAGGGGTGTGTTCGTCCGCCGTCATGTGGAAATGGAAAAGGTCCGCCCATTCCAAGACTTCCGGAACCTGCTCCAGAGCCGCACCCTTGAGCCACGGGACGTGCAGATCTTTTGGAAACATGAAATTGTAGCGGAGTTCAGTGGTGATCAGGCGGCATTGATGGCGGCCGTCGCGTTCCAGGGCGGCTCGCATCAGGCTGGCTGTGCCCGCCGGGTCGTTAATCGTTATCATCACTACGCGCATAGGAACGATCATTGCTGATTATGAAGCGAAATAGAAGTGTTTTAGCAGCTTGAAATGAAGAAAAGTAAGCGCTGCCCCCGGCAATAGAGAAAAAACAAAGGGACCGGATTGATACCTTTTTGTTCCATAAAGCGAAAAGGTGATAGGACCAACTGCTGTATGCAGTCTCCAGAAAAATGATGCCGAAATAAAAAGAAGCATTTTTTGTGTAAAGAGATTGTGAAAAAGCTCAAAATCAAAATTGAAGTGGACGCATTATATTGAGTTAAAAATTATATTTGTCATTCAAGAAGTTTTTCGTAAGCAGAGTTGATATGTATCTTGCAATATTACAATTGTTTATTAACGGCAGGCCAAGTGTAAATAGTGTTCAATCCTGTTTTTCTGCATGTTGTCGTAAATGTAGCTGGGTCTGTTTTGTTGTCCTGTGAAAGCATGTATTCTGCGTAGTCAATTTGTTGCATCCTTGTGACATCGGTTTTTTGATAGCCTTCTTTCTTCGGCATGGGAATAATGTTTTCCACGCGCTGTGTGATTTTCCGGACATGTATGATTTTTCGGAATTGTTTCAAAAGTGTTACGAAAGCTGGACCAAACGAAATATTGCATATAAGATATGCTCAAAAAATATGGAAAGGGGCGGATCCGGCAATTGTGAGTTCCAGGTGTAATGCAGTCTGGAATGATTGCTGCGTCATGCAATGGCGAGGCGCGCCATTTGCCGGATGCTGGAAGAATGCTTTGGGAGGGAACACAAGACCGCGTCAGAGCGTTGTGCAAGGGAGCTGGAAATGTTCGGGAATCATTCGAAAACGTTCAATGCCTTCAGTGAGCTCGCTGAGAAAGGAAGTTATTCTGCAGCCATAGGGGTTCTGGATAGCAAGGGGGGGAACCTGGCGCCACTGTCCAAAGGTGTGCGGTCCATGTTCGATGAACTCGAGTTCTGCCGGTCAATCATCGGCAGCATACTGACGCCTTTTGTGGTGGTGGATACCGATGAGGTGTTGCGCATCACAAACCAGGGGCTTTTGGGGATTCTCGGTCAGCGCGGTAAACCCGAAGACTATTACGGGTGGAATGTCGCCGAGTTCTTTTATGGAGACAAGACCCGCAAGACAGTGCTTTCCACAGCCATGGAGCAACGCTCCCCCATCCGTAAAGAAGTCGATTTCGCCTCGCGAGACGGGCGCTCCCTTAAAATTCAGATAGACGCCATGCCGCTGATCCGTGAATCGGACGGGGCTTTGCTGGGCGCCATCTGCATCTACATGGATGTTTCCGAGCTGCGCCTCAAGGAACAGGAAATTTGCGAACAGAACGAGATCATCACCAATGCCGCAGACAGCGCCACCGCTGTGGCGGATGGTCTTGCTTCGGCCGCCGAGGAGCTTTCCGCACAGGTTGAGCAGACCAGAGCCGCCACGGATGAGCAACGCAACAGAACAAGCGAGGCGGCAGGCGCAACGCAGCAGTTGAGCGCCTCCATTCAGGAAGCGGCGATCAATGCGCAATCCGTCACCGAATTGGCTGAAAGCTCTAAGACAAAGGCCGACGAGGGCGCGCAGGAAGTTGAGCAGACCCGGGAAATTATCCTGGCCGTGCGCAAGGAAGCCGAAGAGTTACGGGGTGATATGGCCAAGCTTGGCGAGCACGCCGAGCGGATAGGCAACGTGATAAACGTCATTAACGACATTGCCGACCAGACAAACCTTTTGGCCCTGAACGCTGCCATTGAGGCGGCGCGGGCAGGCGAAGCCGGCAGGGGCTTTGCCGTGGTTGCCGATGAAGTCCGTAAACTGGCGGAAAAGACCATGCAGGCGACCAAGGAAGTGGGCGACGTTGTGCGCTCCATACAAGCCAGCGCGCAGCAGAGTCAGACTTCCACCGAGTCTGCAGTTGCCTCTGTAATGCGGGGGGTGGATTCCGCCAACGCCGCTGGCGAAAAGATTCGTGAAGTACTAGAAATAATAGAGCAGACAGCAGGAAGCGTGCACAGCATGGCGGATGCCTTCCAGCAACAGTCCAGCGCCAGTGACCAGGTCTCCAATGCCACAGGGTATATTCTGATGTCGGCAGAGGAGAGCGCAAGGGCAATGGATGAATCCGCCAACGCCGTGAATGAATTGGCAAAGATGGCAGGGGAACTCAAACATATCATAGAAAAGATGCGGGATGACTCCAAGAAGGAGTGCGTTAACTGAAAAATCATCATCATTTGAGCTGACGAAGGCTGATTTGGGAATAGCGGCGCTTATCAGGACTTTATTGTCAAGCAGAAGAGGCGTAGGCTTTACCTGGTGCAAGGGGGATGATGTGCCCTGACCCTCTTTTGGCGGACTGGTTGAACTATTAAGCGCTTTGAAGGCTTGTTGAGATGGCGCCGCAGGTACAAAGCAAGAACATTCCTCTCAGCCTGAAACAGAAGGTCTATCTGAGCCTTGGGCTCTACATGACCATTATTCTGGTTATCGGGTCGCTTTCTTTTTATGATCTTGCCCGCATCGGAAACCGCATTGATCTGCTATCGGACTACGGGCAACTCACGAATGTTATCCTTGAAGCGCGGCGCTTTGAAAAGAACTATCTCCTGTATCTGAACAAGGAGGATTTCGAAGAGGCGCGCAACTTCATAAGTCAGGCAAGGGACCTTCTCGAACAGATTTCCTCCCTTATGCACTGGAACGCAGACCTCACCCAGTTGCGCCTGGCTGTGGACGAATACAGCAAGACAATGGAGCGTATCGCCCTCTCTCCGCCGGAAGAGAACGGCAACGCAGGGCCGATGACAGAGGACTTGCGCAAACGCGGCAAGATGATGGTCGACCTTGCCGAAGAACTGAGCCAGAAAGAAAAGCGCACCATAGGCAACATTCTGGCCATGCTCCGGCTGCAGCTCATACTCTCTGTTCTGGGCGCTGTCGTTGTAGGCTACATTGGGACGAAAATTCTCTTCGGAAAGGTGTTCAACGCTCTGGATGTTGTTGTCGCAGCCACCAAAAGCATTGGCAGTGGCAAATTCGAGACCCTGCCCGACGTGCGGGGGCAAAAGGAGCTGAACCGGATCATCGAAGCCTTCAACCAGATGGTCCGTGAGCTTGAACGCCGGCAGGAACAGCTCGTCCAGGCGCAAAAGCTTTCTTCCCTGGGGACGCTCACCGCGGGCGTGGCGCATCAGCTCAACAATCCCCTCAACAATATTTCTACATCAGCCCAGATAGCCCTCGAGGAGATTGAGGACAATGATCTGGAGCTGCAGCGCCGCATGCTTGGCAACATAGACCAGGAGTCTTCCAGAGCCAGGGAAATCGTGCAGGGGTTGCTCGAATTTTCCCGCGAGCAGGGATTTTCTCCCAGGTCTGTCAGTTTGAATGGTCTGTTGAAAAAGACGCTTCGGCTGCTTTCCAGCCAGATTCCTTCCGGTATTGAGATAAAGGTGGAAGCACCGGAAGATCTGGTGCTCTGCATGGATGAGCAGCGTATGCAGGAAGCCTTGCTTAACCTCGTCATAAATGCCTTCCAGGCCATGCCCACGGAATACGGTGTCATCACCCTCCGCGCGGGGCTGGATCCGGAAACGCCCGAGAAACAAGCCTTTATAGAGGTGCAGGACGAAGGGGTCGGCATCCCCAACGATGTCTTAAAGCACGTATTCGACCCGTTTTTCACTACCAAGCCGGAGCGTGTAGGCACGGGGCTGGGATTGTCCATTGTCTACGGCATAGTGGAGCGCCACAAAGGCACCATCCGTGTGCGTAGCACGGAAGGGAAGGGCACCACCATCACGATTCTGCTCCCTTTGCCTCAGGAACCAGGGGCAGGTCGGGAGAATGGGCAAGACGAGGGCGCTGCCTGCGACATGCGCTTGGACAAGGTTAGCCAGGACAAGGACTGATTCATGGGGCCAGCGAACATTCTCATCGTTGAAGACGAAGACATCAGCAGGGATAACCTTTTTCATGTGCTGCGCAAGGAAGGCTACACGTGCGAGGCCGTTTCCGATGGCGCTCAAGCCATTCCCCTGCTGGAAGCGAAGGAGTTCGACCTTGTACTCACCGACCTGCGTATGGGCAAGGTCGGGGGCATGGATGTGCTGGAAGCCGCCAAGACCCTGAGCCCCGATGCAGAAGTCATCATCCTTACCGGATACGCCACCGTAGAAACCGCTGTGGAGGCAATGAACAAAGGCGCTTACAGCTATTTATGCAAGCCCTACAAGTTCAAGGAGCTTCGGGTTCTCATCCGCAAGGCTCTGGAAAAGCACAATATGCGCCTGCAGCTTTCTGAGCTGCAACAGCGTATGGAAAACAAGAGCGCCCCCTTGATTATAGGGCAGAGCGCACAGATAGCCGCCTTGCGGGAATCCATCGCACAGGTGGCGTTGGTGGAAAGCAACGTTTTGATATTGGGGGAGACTGGCACAGGTAAGGAGCTGGTGGCCAAAGCGGTGCACGCCTTGAGCAACCGCAAAAACGGGCGGTTTGTAGCGGTAAACTGCGCCGCTTTTACAGAAGAATTGCTTTCCAACGAGCTTTTTGGCCATGAGCGAGACGCCTTCACAGGCGCGCGGTCGCAGAAAAAAGGGCTTATGGAACTTGCGGACGGGGGTACGTTTTTCCTGGATGAAATAGGTGACATGCCGCTTTCCATGCAGGCAAAGCTGCTGCGCGTTTTGGAAGAGCGCAGCATCATGCGCCTGGGCGGGGAGCAGGAAATTCCTGTGGATGTCCGCGTCCTGGCCGCCACGAACAAAGACCTGAAGCAGGCGGTTGCCGAGGGAGATTTTCGTCGGGATCTGTTCTACCGGCTCAATGTCATAGCCCTGAGCCTGCCCAGCCTGTCTGAAAGGGCTGAGGATATACCCCTTCTGGCCAATCATTTTGTCGCCAAGTATGCGGCCACCATGCAGAAGTCCGTATCAGGCCTCGCTCCAGATGCGCTTCGCGTCCTGCAGGAATATGCCTTCCCCGGCAACGTGCGGGAGCTGGAAAACATCATCGAAAGCGCAGTGGTGATGTGTAGCGGAGATACCATTCAGGTGGGTAATTTACCGGAGGAACTGCTTGAGCTCAGGGTGCAGCAGCTCAAGGAACTGTGTCCCAGGTTTGGCGCCTTGCAACCGCTCAAAGAGCTTGAACAGGAATACATCGAATGGGTCCTGCAGCAGACAGGCAACAACAAGACCCGCACGGCTGAAATCCTGGGCATTGATCGCGCTTCCCTCTGGCGCAAGCTCCAGCGTCTGGCGAACGGCGGCAAGGAAGAAAAAGAGAACTCATGATTTTTGAAGAGTTCTTGTGATGCTTTCATGATGCGTGTTTTGAATAGGATAAGTCTATTTTTGAGCTGTATATAAGAAGTCGTCCCTCTCATTTTGCAAGTCACAAGCCCTGCTGCATTGCTTTGCACATGCGTTGATACCACACGTTGACGTATCGCAAGATTCAATACACGCACGGCATATTGAAGTAGCATTCCCAAATGCAGATATTCCTTCCTCTAAAGCTGTATACTGTATGAGAAAAATCGCTTCTGCTGTTCGCAGATTTTTCATGTTGGAAATTTTTTGCGGTAGTATAGTTCCTTTTTTATTAGTGGCCATTGTGCCAATATTGCAGAAAATGGTAATGGCAAAAAGTATTGTAATTGATAGTATGGATACTGATAATGTTTTCATGATATTTTTCTCCATGTTGCAGGGAGGTCGTGGACCAGTGCTTGACAATCGAAGCGCCCCATGCGCATTGAAAGTCAGTTGTCTGCTGTTTCGAGAGAAGAATAATCGCAGTGTTGCTTTTTAATCTATTCGCAATGTCGGAGCACAGCCTTCAGAATTATTGAAGCCTCGTGACATTTACCGGGGATGGCATGGAACTGTACCATTTACGCACATTCGTCACTGTAGCTGCGGAAGGACGTCTTGCCGGTGCGGCAGAACGCTTGCACACCAGCGTTCCGGCCGTGAGCGCGCACATCAAGGCGTTGGAGGATGAGCTTGGGGTGTCGCTTTTTACGCGTACGCCAAAGGGGATGGTGCTTACAGAAGCGGGTAGCGCCTTGCAACCTGGCGCACATGCCGCCCTGGATAGCGCAGCCTCGTTTATGCAGGGAGCCCGGGATTTGCGGGAGGAACTCTGCGGCGAGGCCAGGCTGGGAATAAATACCGATAGTGCATTCCTGCGAGTGTTGGATATTTGCGGGGAACTGCGTCGTTGCCACCCCAACCTGGATATCCAGGTGCTTAAATCCCTTTCCGTGAATACGCCCTGCATGTTGCGGGACCGCGAGCTAGATGGCGGTTTTGTTTACGGTGGGTGCGAAGCTGGTGATATGATATGTGAACAGATTGCGGTTGCGGCTTTGCGGGTGGCTGCCCCAAAAGATTGGGGCGAGCGTCTTCAGAATGCGGATTGGGCCGAGGTGGCATCCCTGCCATGGATTTGGGTAACGGAGAAATGCCCCTTTCATGAGTCGGCCCAGGCGCAATTTGAGAAGCATGGATATATACCGCAAGTGCAACTGCGTACGGATGATGAAGACACCCTGTTGGACCTGGTACGCGCAGGGCATGGTGTGGCCGTGGTGCGGGAAGATGAAGCCCTGGCCGCAGCGGAAAGGGGCGAAGCCGTTCTCTGGAAGCGGGTTCTTGAGGGGATTCCAGTATCTTTTCTGTATTGGCGCCACCGGCAGCAGGATCGTGTGGTGCAGGCCCTGCGGCGCGCCGTATTGAATTCCTGGAGTCCATGATTGCAAAGTACCCGGAACCTAACCTTTCCCGTCAAACAACCCTGCATTATCTTTTAGAGTAGTAAATCGTCGTTTAATTGGAGCTCCTCAAGCATGCAGGAGACGCAGATAAGCTGTAAGGAGTGCGGTATGGAACGCGATCCGGTTGTTGCGGGGCAGTTCTATCCTGGCGCGGCCCAGGCGCTGCAAAGTGAAGTCAACAAATATCTGGCGAAAGCGCAGACCCCGAATGGCAGGGCGCTTTTGGCCATGGCGCCCCATGCTGGATATGTGTTTTCCGGCCCTGTGGCCGGACTTACGTTGGGGCAGGCGGGGTTGAGCAATACCATGCTGCTGCTGGGCCCCAATCATACGGGGCGCGGTGCGCGGTTTTCACTCTGGAACAAAGGGGCCTGGCGTATTCCAGGGGGCTCTGTACCGGTGGAAGAATATCTGGCCGAACGACTGCTGCAGCAAGACGCCCACCTTGAGCCGGATATGAATGGCCATTTGCATGAGCACTCCCTGGAAGTCATGCTGCCATTTCTGGTGGGCATTCGCCCTGAAGCGCGTATCGTTCCCATTGCTATTCTGGAAAGCGAACTGTCCACGCTCATACAAGTAGGGCGCTCCATCGCCAAGGTCCTGGCTGAATGGCCAGACCCTGTGAGCATCGTTGTCAGTTCTGACATGAGCCACTATGTGCCCCATGAAGAGGCCAAGAAACGGGATAAGATGGCCCTTGATCGTATTGAGGCCATGGACCCGGAAGGGCTTTACGAGACAGTAAGGCGACATGGCATCACCATGTGCGGCGTATTGCCCATGACAGTGGGGCTGGCTGCCTGCCGCGAACTCGGGGCTACCAAGGCCGAAATAACGGCCTATGACACCTCCGGCCGCGCCAGTGGTGATTACGGCCAGGTCGTTGGCTACGCAGGGGCGCTTGTCCGCGCCTGATAAATCGTTGCCTCTAACCTACAAAAGGGGTGCATTTCTGGAATTCTCAATCCACGAATGCATCCCTTTTTTTGCGTTTGCAGATTGAAGATGCAATGAACGTGTGACAGATGGGAATGCTCACTGAAAAAACGCTGCGCGCCGTACAGGATTGAAAGCGCTGCAAATGTGGCGTAAATGGTAAGAAAAACATTGCATAATGCAGTTTGCGTAGATCGAAATGCAGAAAAACAAACCTTTCATATTCCTTCATGCCCCCCGCACTGCGGGCACGACATTGAACAGGATTCTTGCGGCTAATTTTGCGCCGGATGCGTTGCTCTCCATTTACACGGAAGAAGAATATGAAAGATTGCGGCATCTGAACGCACACGATTTGGCCGGCGTGCGTCTGATTCAGGGGCACGTGTTTCTGGATCAATATACCCCCCCGTTATTTCGTGGGTGCGAGGTGCGCCCTTTCACGTTTTTGCGTGACCCGGTGACCAGGCTGGTTTCCGAATACGTTTTTTTGAAAACCTGGCCCCGGAATCATCTGTATTCACTACTTAATGAAAAGAAGATCAGTTTTCGCGAGTATCTTACAAGTAATGACAAGCGCTTGAAATACAGGGGCAAAAATTTTCTGGTGCGTTTTATTACTGGTGAAGACGTTCCCCACGAAGGCGACTGCAGCGAAGTTTTGGCCAAAGCGAAGGATAATCTGGAAAATGTTTTTGAATTTGTCGGGATTGTGGAACGGTTTGATGCAAGTTTGCTGCTTTTAGGAGAATGGCTGGGCGTGAAGGAGTTGTTGTATGAAAAGCGAAATGCCCTGCGTAATAAAGGTGACACCGCCATCAGCGAGAGCGACCTTGCCTTGGCCAGGGAATTGAACGCGGCAGACGTTGCGCTGTACGCATTTGCCTGCAGCCTTTTTGAGAGGCGCGTTCAGGAAAAGGGCGAGGCTTTTTCCGCCTCTGTGCGGCGCTTCAGAATGATAAACGAGCGGTACCAGAAGGTCTGCTCGCTCATAGACACCAGGGTCCCCGAGCTTGAAAAGGGTGACATCCTGCTATCCAAAGATATTTGAAACCACGGGAGATGCGTGTGGGCAACGGTAGCTGGGAACGTGCGCAGGCGCTGCCAACGATGTTGCAGACGGCAGAAGACATGATGGCGAGAGGTGAGCTTCCTGAAAAGAAGTTGGTGGAAGCGCTGCTCCAGCATACGGATACTGGCAGCGATCCCGCACTGCAGCGTCGTGCAGCAGCCGTGGGCATGGGTTATTTTTGCGCGCAGGCGACAGCCCTGGTCAGTAAGTATGAGCGGCAGACACGCCCTGCTTTTGTGTGGGGCGTCATCTTGCTGGTGTCTCTTTTGGCTGGCGGTTTTTTAATCACCTATGATCCGGAATCCGGTGCTGTGTGGACGACCATCATGTGCTTCGCCATGGTGTTTGTTGGTCTGGTGCTGGTGCCAAAATGGCGACGGCAGATACCGGTTTTGCACCAGGCGCAGGAAGAAGCACTCCTTGCGGGCGCGGCATTGCAGGATGAACAGGGTGGCGGAGCCGCCGCGGCTACCGCCTTGGATGCTGTCGCAACGTTGCGCATGGTGCTGGCAAAGGCCAATTACACTCTGTCTGCACCCGAAGGCCTGCAACCCCTGCTGGAAGCGTTGGCGTCAGAAAACGGTGAAGCATAGCAGAACCAGCGCCCCTAAAAGGAGACATGTCAGGCCTCGAACACATTCCTGACATGTTTCCAGTCCTCTCTCGCCTGGTAAAACGTGGAAGCATCGTGGATAAAAAAAGCCCGGAATTCTTTCCGGGCTTCAATGCAGGCGTGGCAGAACAGCATGCAGCAGGACTATGGGGTGTTCTTTTTAGAAAGGAAGAATCCCGGATCCTCCTGGACAATACGCTTCGCGATCTTGCCAGTATTGATTTCATATTCGCCGTTCGCGATAAGAGCTTTGATTTCCTCAACCTTCTCACGCCGAATGGGCTCTTCAACCGTTGACGAATCTGCTGCGGCGCGGCGCTTGGCTTCATCAGATACACTGACGCGATCACGCTTAGACGCAGAGTTGTTGCTGTTTCGCTTGTTTCCGGCAACGGTCTCCCCAGCCTTGGCGCGGTCAGACACGTATCCCGATATCAGGCTGGTGATTTCCATGATTATTACCTCCCCATTTACTCCCTTGCATATCTTATCGGCAATGGAGCCACGGAACCTTAGGGGAGGCAGTAATCTTTAGTAAAATCGTGAGAAAGGTTTTAATATACAAAGAGAAATCAGAAAAACGCGACCTGCTCTACTGAGTGAGTCTCCCCAAAGCAGGTCGCGTGATGAAAATCTACATTATAATCTTGTTATCTTATCGGTAAATGCCTGTGAAACTTGAGGCCAGTGTATGCAGGCCCGCTCTTCCAGGGGCAATTGCCTTTTCATGTAAAGTGAGGTAACGATTTTCGTGGTAGAGAAGACCTTTTGTCTGACTGCTTTTAAGGAACAAAGGGGGGCAATATCTCTATTCAAGATAAAAGAAATTAGGAAAAAAAGTGACTAATTCGAATTCTGTGAGCACTACCCAGCAGCCTCTTGTTTCAGGTCAAAGTGTTCTGATTCTGTCAGGCGTGCTGCTGCTTCTTGTCGCTGTGGGCCTGTGTGCATGGGGCGCCATGGGCGATTTGTCATTTGCAGGGCTTGTATCTTTTGGTGCCATGATTCTGGCCGCTGCGGGCGTCTTTCTTTTGGGGGGCGTTCCCCGCAGAAAACTGCAGGCTGCGCTGGAAGCACTCCAGGCCAACAACAAGGAGTTGCAAGCGTCAATCTCCACACGGGATAGCTTGTTTCAAAAGCTGCCGGGCGCTGTCTTGCTGAGTGACGCCAGTGGCAGTATCCGCAGTGCCAGCAAGGAGGCGGAGCGGATTGCCCCTGGCAATACGCTGCAACAAGTTCTCGGGGCAGAAGCCGCCGGCAGTGTTCTTGCCAAAAGATCCGCAAACGGCGATGCGGTTACATTGCCATCCGGGAAGAAGGTGCGTCTCTTTGCAGCAAATATAAAGCCTTCCGGGAATGAAGAACAGCAACTTGTGTTGTTGCTGGAACGAGAGCCCGAAGCCAAGGCTGAATCCTCGGATGAAGAAAAACGGAAAGCAGGATTTATTCAGGCCGCGGCAAAGGTAAACGATCTGGCGCAGCAGCTCGCCTCGGCTTCAGAGCTGATGAGTTCTTCGGCTGATGAACAAGCCAAGGGCGCAAACCGTCAGAAGGAGCAAACTTCTTCCGCCGCCTCCAGCATTGAACGCATGAGCTCCGCCGTTCTTGAAGTCGCTTCCAATGCCTCTTCGACTTCCGAGGCCGCCCGGGAAGCGCGTACCTCAGCGGAAGAAGGCGCAGGGCTCGTACGCGACATGGTGGATGATATCAATGCCGTTGCCGAATCTGCCTCAGACCTGGCTGAAGTGCTTTCCAATCTGGACACCCAGGCCGGTGAGATTGGCCGTATCATAGGCGTTATCAGCGATATCGCGGATCAGACCAACCTTCTGGCTCTCAACGCCGCCATCGAAGCGGCGCGGGCAGGGGAGGCCGGAAAAGGCTTTGCCGTGGTCGCGGACGAGGTGCGCAAGCTGGCGGAAAAGACCATGGGCGCCACCAAGGAAGTTGAAAACTCCATCCGCACTATTCAAAATTTCTCCAAGAAAGCAGTCACCTCCATGGAGTTGACCGAAGAGCGCGTAGGCCACACCACGGAAAAGGCTGACAAGGCCGGACAAGCCCTGGGCGCGATCATGGGGCACATCGCGGGCATGGTTTCCAGCGTGGAGCACATTGCAGCCTCTGCAGAACAACAGTCTTCCGCAGCAGAAGAAGTATCGCACCTCATTGAGGAGATTGCCGAAATCGCCAAGGACGCTGATGAAGGCGCAAGTCAGCAGGCCTTTGCCACCAGGGATCTGGCCAGGCTTTCGCGGGATCTGCTCCAACTCTCCCAGAACATCAGTGGGAAACGCAATGGCGCCAACCTGGAAGATTCAGAGCACTCCATGAAAGGCATTTTGCCCAAGCTCATGCAGGAGTATGTGAAAAAGACATTTGGCGAAAAAGTTTACAGGGCTACGCAAAAGCGTCTTGGCGACCCTGTGTTCCTTGCTTCGGATTCCTACCCCGACTCTGTCATCGAAAAGATGGCGGAAGCCGTCAGCACCGAATCCGGGAAAAGCAAGCGGCACGTGCTTTACAACCTTGGATTTTACACGCCGGGCGCATTTCACCGCACCTATCCGGCATATTTCAAGAACGTCACGAATCTCAAGCAGTTCATGCTGTCCATGAACGATGTGCATCACCGCGTCACCAAGGACATGCCCGGCGCCGCACCCCCGCGTTTTTCCTTTGAGGACAAGGGAGATACCTTGTTCATGAACTACCACTCCGCACGTGGGCTTTTCGATTATCTGGAAGGCGTCATAAACGGTTCGGCCGAGTTTCTGGGCGAGAAGGTAGCGGTCAAGGTCAAGCCTCTGGATAAGGAGACGGCCAGGGTCGAGATTCATTTTAACGGGAAGGCTTCCAGGTAGGGCGATGCAGTTGCTCCTGTTGCATGGCCTGGCCGGGAGCGCCGAGGATTGGTGCCGTACGCTTGTCCATTTGCCAGGCGCCAGGGCAGTGACGCCGCGTATCGATTATATAGGCGCGGCGCGCAGCGGAGCAGGGCTTGAAGAGCTGGCCCATGGGCTTCACAAGGCTCTTCCACCCTGGTTTGAACCTGAAAAAGCCCTTGTGGCCGGGAATTCTCTTGGGGGGGCGCTGGCCTTGCTGCTTTCCCCCCTATTTGGCCGCTCCATACTCGTTGCCGCACACCTTCATATTGCCAGTGGACGTCTGGATCGTGGACTGAGCACTGTGCACCGTGAACTGGGACGCGTCTTCCACCGCCCGGAGCGTTTGCACTCGCTGCAGATTCGCGAGTACGAGCGCCTGTGGCAACGCCTCACCGCTACCCGCTATCGGTTGCGACAGCTCAAAAGCCTGAAACGATTGGTTTCTTCGTTTGATCTCGAAGAATCGCTTTTGCAGCATGGCTCCAAGACCACGCTTATCTGTGGAGATGCAGATGCTTTGAGCCCCTTACCGCGTTTCAGGCAGATAGCCCGGCGACATCCGCAATTGCGTTTGGCAGTGGTTGAACGTTGCGGCCATGCAGTTCCCCTGGAACGCCCTGCCGTGATGGCCAGGCACCTGCGGGAGGAATTTGCGAGCATTGGTTGTTAACGCATTGTGAATGCTGAAGCATAAAAAAAGGGCGCTCAGGGCGCCCTTTTTCTTGTGATTCGGTGTGTATGGCTATTTGTAGTAAATTTTGATCTGGTTGGTGCGCGTATCCTTGGGGCAGGGGCCTTCGTTGCATTCCCTAAGCTGGCCGGGGGTTGGCTGGCCAGAGGTTATGACGGTGCTGTCCCCCTGGCTGAACACATTGGAATTTTGAACAAAATTCTCAGCACGTTCAAGATGGCTCACTATGCTGGGATCCACCAGAGAAGGTTCTACCCCGTAAAAGAAGTTCAAAGCCTTTACCACGCGAGGATCAGGGGTCAGGGCGTAAATCATTTGTCCCGGCCGGCGGCTGGAAACGAGGCGGGCCGTAGCGCCGCTGGTGGAGTGGCATACCAGCCCGGCGCTGCCCAGGTTGTCTGCAATCAAGGAAGCAGCATAGGCCAAGTATTTAGCCGGGTTGTGCTCTTTCTTGGGTTGAAAGGGCCCCTGTACGCGTTCCAGGTAATAGGCTTCGGCGCTTTCGGCGATGCCGTGGATGAACTTCACAGTCTCCACAGGGTATTCGCCGATGGCGGTTTCCTCGGAAAGCATTACGCAGTCGGCGCCATCCAATATGGCGTTGGCCACGTCCGTGGTCTCGGCGCGTGTCGGCATGGGGTTGTGCACCATGGAAAGCAGCATCTGAGTGGCCACGATACTTGCCTTCTGGGCATGGCGGCATGCGCGGATGATGCGTTTTTGGATGACAGGCAGCTCAGACAGAGGGGCCTCGAGTCCGAGATCGCCCCGCGCTACCATCACCACGTCGGACAATGCCACGATGTCTTCGAGGTTGTCGTAGGCGTTGGTGCGTTCCAGCTTGGCCACGATGGGAATCCAGGAGCCGTGACTCTTGATGGCTTCCTGCAGGTCAAGGATGTCTTCCTTGGTCTGCACAAAAGATATGGCCACGGCGTCGATGCCGATTTCCATGCCCTCGGCAAGGTCTTTGCGGTCCTTTTCCGTCAGAGCTTTGATGGGGTGCGATTTGCCGGGAAAGGCGATGCCCTTGTGTGACGTCAGAATGCCTGAGTTCCGGGAAGTGATGGCAAAGAGCCTGTCATTCTTGATCACGCGCTCCACATTGAAGCGCAGCATGCCGTCGGAAAGCGACACAGGCATGCCCACATCAAGACCCTCCAGCAATTGGGGAAAATCCAGGCTGATGAATGTGCCATCAATTTCGTTGTGGCCTTCTTCATCCGGCAAACCCAGGTAGCAGGTGGTGCCAGCCTCGATTTGCAGGGGGGAGCCCACCACTTCACCGATACGAGTTTTGGGGCCGCACAAGTCTCCCAGAGCTGTAAGCGGTATATTCAGCTCGTTTTCGAGGTCGCGGATCATTTTTACCACGGGCTCGAAGGTGGCGGCATTGGAGTGTGAGAAGTTGAGGCGGAAAATGCGCACGCCATAGCGTACCATTTCTTTCATGACCTCGTACTTCATGGACGACGGACCTAGCGTAGCGACGATCTTGCAGCGCATGTACCCCTCGCTTAATGCTGATGTTGTGTCCTGGTTGCCCCGCGTCCGAAAGGCCGAATACTATAGACCCAGTCTGAAGCCGGCCGCGAACGCCCGCAGACGATTGGTGCAATTCATAACACAAGCGCTCAGGAATTCCAGAGGCAAAGACCGTGTGTCACGAAATTGCCGTCTCAGTGGCATACGCTAGGCGATAAACCCTTTCAGGACGCGCTTTCCGAGCTTAATGCTCCTCTTTCAGGGCGCGGGTCATCAGTTCGCGCAAGGCATCCTTCACGTCCTGTTCTTCATACAGAACCTTGTAAACCTGCTCTGTAATGGGCAGCTCGACATTGAGCTTTTTGCCGATTTCATAGACAGCTTCGGTGGTTTTCACACCCTCGGCAACCATTTTCATGTCGTGCATGATGTCGATGAGTTTTTGCCCTTTGCCCAACCGTAGCCCCACCTGCCGATTGCGAGAAAGATCGCCTGTGCAGGTCAGCACCAGGTCACCCAGGCCGGCCAGCCCCATGAAGGTTTGCGGGTTGCCGCCCATGGCTTTGCCCAGACGGCTCATCTCGGCAAGGCCGCGGGTGATGAGGGCGGCGCGGCTGTTGGTGCCGAATTGCATCCCGTCTGCAACGCCGGCAGCAATGGCGATGATATTCTTGACGGCGCCCCCCAATTCTACACCGCGTACGTCGTTACTGCTGTAGACGCGAAAATACTCGTTGGCGAACAGTTCCTGGAGTTCCTTGCAGACTTTTTTGTCCACACAGGCCAGGGCAACGGCGGTGGGTATTTCCTGCGCCACTTCCTTGGCAAAGGAAGGTCCGGAAAGCATGGAAAACGAGGGTTTGATCGAAGCCAGTTCCTGCGTCACTATCTCCGACATGGTGGAAAGCGTGCCTACCTCTATGCCCTTGTTGGCGCAAATGATTTTGGCCCGCTTGGGGATGGCGTGGCGCAGGGTGCTGAGCACCGAACGAAAAAATTGGCTGGGTACGGCGAAAACAAAAGTGTCGCTTTCGCCCACTGCCTGGTTGATGTCATTGTAAATGTTCAGGTTATCATCCAGGGTTATGCCAGGAAGATACCAGCGGTTTTCTCTGTTGGCGCGCATTTCCGCCATCAGTTCCTGCTCCCGCACCCACAGCGCCACCTCGTGCCCGTTCTTGGCAAGAAGGTTAGCAAGCGTCGTACCCCAGCTGCCGCCTCCGACAACCACAATCCGCATCAGCGACTCCTTAGAAAAGTATGAAAAGTTATGTTTCAACCGGAAAGGTATTTATTTTCAAAGTGCCAGTATAGATTGCAGTGGACTGGAAGACAAGTCTCAGTACCCTGCAACAAGCAACGCGCCTGCAGAAAGTGGTGCTCTTGCAACGTATGCGGTGAGAGGGTAAGCATGCGTTTTTGACGCACATGGCCTGTCGAATAGTGGGCGGCCACATCAGATTCTTTCAGATATACTCAGGAGGTCGAAACGGCGTGAGTGCCCCAGGTAAACGCTTGGAACGCGAATTGAGCGACGCTGAGAAAGCAGTGCTGCGGCTCGCCCAGGGAACGCTGCCAGACAGCGCTACTCCTTATGCGGATATGGCTGCCATTGTCAGTCAGGAAACAGGGGAGGACGTGAGTGAAGAGCAGGTCATTGCCTTGCTGCAAGAGCTCAAAGATATCGGCGCAATCAGGCGCTTTGGCGCAACCCTTAGACACCAGAAAGCAGGGTGGGCGGCCAATGTCATGGTTGCCTGGAGATGTTCGGAGGAAAAAATGCCCGAAGTGGGGCCGGCCATGGCCGGACACCAGCGCGTCTCCCACTGCTACCACCGTGACCCCAAGGCCGACTGGCCCTACTCCCTGTTCACCATGGTACACGGGCGTAGTAATGAAGAATGTCTGCAGACAGTGGAAGAACTCAAGCAGCTTTCGGGGCTGGATGATTACGCCCTGCTCCATAGCATCAAAGAGCTGAAAAAGACCTCCATGGTCTATTTTTAATATTTTCATTATGTTGCAAGGTGCGGCGGGGATGGCATTTGCAAATGCTGTTTTCCTCCCGTTTTTGTTTCCAGGATTTTGTTACCACGCATTTTTTGTGCAGACGTTTGCTGAAAAAGAATCTTTGGAACGGGGTCCGGGAAAGCGCCATTCGTGAAGGGCTTTTCCCGGTAAGCTTCTAAAATATATTTCACATTTCGGAGGTGTGATGATGCAACGCTCGCAAGAGCTTTTTCGGCGTGCGCAGGAGTTGATTCCGGGCGGCGTGAACAGCCCTGTCCGGGCCTGCAAGAGCGTGTGCTCGGAGCCCGTATTCATCAAAAAGGGCGCAGGCGCCCGTATTTGGGATACAGACGGCGCCGAGTATGTGGACATGGTCATGTCTTGGGGGCCCATGCTTTTGGGACACGCGCATCCAGAGGTCAACGAAGCCGCCATTGCTGCAACCAGAGACGGCGCCAGCTTCGGCGCTCCCTGCGAGACCGAGGTGCTTTTGGCCGAAGAAGTGATCAAGGCCATGCCCGCCGTGGAAATGGTGCGCATGGTCAATTCCGGCACGGAAGCCACCATGAGCGCACTGCGCCTGGCCAGAGCCGTGACGGGGCGCAACAAGCTGGTGAAATTCGAGGGCTGTTACCACGGCCACGCCGACCCCTTCATGGCGGCCGCAGGTTCCGGCGTTGCCACATTGAGCATCCCCGGGACGCCTGGCGTGCCGGCCGATACGGTCAAGGACACGCTGCTGGCCCCCTTTAATGATCTGGACGCGGTGCGTCGGCTTTTCAACGAGAGCGGTGCTGACATTGCGGCCGTAATCGTGGAGCCAATGGCCGGCAACATGGGACTGGTGACGCCCCAGGCTGGTTTTCTGGAGGGGCTGCGCACCCTTTGCGACGAATCCGGCGCACTGCTTATTTTCGACGAGGTCATAACGGGATTTCGCGTTGCCTTTGGCGGCGCCCAGTCTCGCTTTGGCATCACCCCGGACCTGACCGCCATGGGCAAGATCATCGGCGGCGGTTACCCTGTTGGCGCTTATGGCGGGAAAAAAGAGATCATGCAGCGTGTAGCGCCCAGTGGTGAAGTGTACCAGGCGGGCACGCTTGCCGGTAATCCGGTGGCCATGGCTGCAGGATTGAAGACGCTGCAGCTCCTCAGCAAGGCCGATTACGCCGACCTGGAAGCACGCACCGGCGCCCTGGCCGAAGAGTTGGCGGAAATCATCCGCGGCAAGGGGCAGCCTGTGACGGTGAACAAAATGGCCTCCATGTTCACATTGTTTTTTACGGACAAGCCCGTCACCGATTTCGAATCCGCCAAGACCACGAACTGCGACCGTTACGCATCTTTCTACTGTCAGATGCGAGAGCAGGGCGTGTATCTGGCGCCATCAGGCTTTGAGTGCACCATGCTCAGCTTTGCGCACTCCAAGGCGGATTTCGACAAGGTGCTGGACGCGGCAAAGGCTGTCACTTTCTAAGCCTGCCCCCCTTGTGGGATACGATGTATGACAAGATGCGGGTGCGTGCTGCGCCCGCCTTTTTTTCATAGCACAAGCAGTGATGTTTTCTGTACAGGCAACACATGGACCGCTCTACCTCCCAAAAGCAGATTGCCATCTATGCGCTCACCGAACGAGGCGGTGTTCTTGCCGGGGATATTGCACGCAAAATGGGGGGGGAACTGCATATGCCGCAGCGGCTGACAGCTGCATTTCCTGGCGCTGCAGTCTTCGAATCATTGTCTGAACACGTTGCGGCAACGTTCCATAATTTTTCTGCTCATATATTTATTGCCGCCACAGGTGTCGTGGTGCGGGTCATCGCCCCTTGGCTGCAAGGCAAGGATAAGGATCCGGCAGTGCTCGTGCTGGACCAGGAAGGCCGCTTCTGCATCAGTCTGCTTTCCGGGCACATAGGGGGTGCCAACGATCTTGCGCGACAGGTGGCCCTGATTACGGGCGGGCAGAGCGTCATCACCACGGCCACGGATACGGCCGGCGCGCCTGCCATCGACTGCATGGCCATGGATGCAGGACTGGCCATCGGGGACACGGGGCGCATCAAATACGTCAATGCCGCCCTCGCTGCTGCAAAGTCTGTGGCTGTGTACGATCCAGGGAACTGGTTGGGCATTGCCACGCATGACAAGTGGTTCAACCCTGTTACAAGTGCGGCGGATGCTGCTGTCATGGTCGGGTGGCAATTGCCGACCCCGGACAGCAAGACACTTGCGCTGCACCCCAAATGCCTGTGTCTCGGAGTAGGGTGCCGCAGGGGCGCTCCTGCTTCTGATATCCTGGAGGCAATCGCAATTGTTTTGCAGGACATGGGCGCAGCGCGTCAAAGCCTGGCGGGCATGGCCAGTGTAGAGGCTAAACGCGATGAGCAGGGGCTTTTGGAAGCAGCGCGAGAAATGGAACTGCCCCTGGTTTTTTACCCTGCTGCAACGCTGGACGGTGTGGATGTTCCTACCCCCTCGGAACGGGTGGCCCGTGCAGTGGGCACGCATAGTGTATGCGAGGCGGCGGCCCTTCTCTTGGCGGAAGGGGGAGGACTGCTGGTAGCTAAGCGCGCCTTTGGCAACGTTACCCTGGCCGTGGCGCAAAGGACAAAGTGATGCACAAAGGATTGGTACAGGTTGTCGGCATCGGCCCGGGCAATGGAGCGCTGCTCACGGCGCAGGCGCTGGAAGCGCTTGACGCAGCGCACACCGTGGTGGGGTACAAGATGTACCTGGAATTGCTCCCTGATGGTATGTTGGAGGGCAAAACCCTGATCTCCACGGGAATGACCAAGGAGATGGAGCGCTGCGAGCAGGCAATCGAAGCCGCGCTTGCAGGTAGCAGAACCGTCGTGGTCAGCAGTGGAGACGCCGGCGTCTATGGCATGGCCGGCCTGGTGCTGGAACTGGTGCATGAAAAAGGTGTGGCCGACAAGGTAGATGTCGAGGTCCTTCCGGGGATACCGGCGCTCATCGCCGCGGCAGCCATTCTTGGGGCGCCCTTGATGCATGATTTCGCGGCTGTCAGCCTTTCCGATCTCCTGACCCCGTGGGAGCGCATTGAACAGCGCATAAGCCTGGCTGCGCGCGCTGATTTCGTGCTGGGCATCTATAACCCCCGCTCCAGGAGGCGAACCCGGCAACTGCCCAGGGCCAAGGACTTGCTGCTTGCGGAAAAGCCCGGGGATACTCCCGTGGGTATTGTGCGTCAGGCATACCGTGAAGAGCAGTCCGCCACCATCACCACCCTGGACGCCCTGGATCCCGAAAGTGTGGACATGCTTTGCATCCTCGTGGTGGGCAACAGCGCCACCCGTGTTTTTGAAATGGACGGGCAGGCGCGCATGGTCACGCCCCGTGGGTATTTCGAAAAATACGGCCACGTGGAGTAGCATTTTTATAAGCGCGGGAGCGCACTCTTTCTTGTCCGCACTTGCTTTAAACCCATAGTCCGGGCTAGGTGCACGAGAAGGTGCGTGCCCGTGTGCGGGCAGATTAACAAAAGGCGCCTATATACAGGGGGGAGGGATGGATATGGCGCAGGTAAAGAAAAGTGGTGCAAAAGATTCTGGCGTTGGAACGCTCGGAATTGTTTTCGTATTGTTGCTGTTGCCTGTGTTGGCGTATCATGCGGCCCTCCAAAACGGCTTCGTGATCTATGACGACCCCTACTACGTCTACGAAAATAGCCATGTGCTGCAAGGGCTTACATTAGAAAATGTGGGCAAGGCATTTGGCGCCCTTGATCAGGGAAACTGGCACCCCCTGACATGGCTCTCCCATATGGCTGTGGTGGAAGTAGCGGGGCTCAACCCCCTCTGGCATCACCTGGTCAATCTCGTTTTGCATTGCTGCAATGTGCTGCTTCTGTTTCTGTTGCTCCAGTCCATGACAGGCGCTCGCTGGCGCAGCGCCGCCGTGGCTGCTCTTTTTGCCGTGCATCCGTTACATGTGGAATCCGTTGTCTGGATTTCTGAGCGCAAAGACGTCTTGAGCATGCTGTTCGCATTGCTTTCGGTGCATGCCTATGGACGTTACGCCAAAGAGGGCGGTGTCCGATGGTATATCACCTCATTGTGCTGCATGTTTTTGGGAATGATGTCCAAACCAATGCTGGTGACATTACCGGTGTTGTTGTTGCTTGTGGATTACTGGCCCCTCGGGCGTTTAGCGCCTTTCGGAAGTGAGGGCTTTTTGCAGCGCAACAAGATGGTGGTGCTGGACAAGGTTCCCTACGTACTGGCGGCCATTATCTTCAGTATTGTGGCCGTGCTGGCTCAAGAAGGCACCGGCGCACTGGCGCCCCTTTCTGAGTGGAGTGTCTGGCAGCGCCTTGGAACTGTGCTGGGGGGCTATCTTGCCTATCTTGGAAAATTCCTGCTGCCGGTGCATCTCGCGGTCTTTTACCCCCTGGAAAAGAATATCCCCATTTGGGAAACAGCCGTGGCAGGGGCAGTCCTTTTTGCCATCACTGCCGCCTGCATAAAATGGGGAAAACGCCTTCCATGGCTGTTTACAGGGTGGTTTTGGTATCTTATCGCCATGCTGCCGGTCATCGGCATTGTGCAGATCGGAATGCAATCCATGGCGGACAGGTACACCTATCTGCCTATGCTCGGCCTGTATATTCTGCTTGTCTGGGGAGGGGCGTCGCTTCTGGAGCGATCCCGCCTGAAAAAAACAGGGAGTATCGCTGCCGTGCTGCTGGTTGTGATCCTGGGAGCTGCTGTCTGGCAGACAAACAGGCAGGTCAGGGTCTGGCGCAACTCCATTACGCTTTTTGAGCACGCAGCTGCTGTTACTGACAAAAATTTCGTCGCCTATGACAATTTGGGCAAAGCGTATCTGCAGCAGGGTGATCTGCAAAATGCGCTTTATTGGTATGATAAGCGCTTGATGACCCGCCCCCAGGATGGGAACAGCTATTGGAACGTTGCGGATATACAGCAGCGTTCGGGAAAGCTTGAGGCTGCATTGCAGACGATTTCCAAAGGACTGGAACAAAAAAGCGGGAAAGCTTCCCTTTTAAAGTTGCGTGGGCTGGTGGAATACCGCATGGGTGATTTGGACGCAGCAAGGCAAAGCTTTATCCAGGCTGTGGAGCTTGCCCCTGATGACCAGGAAGCAAGGAAGAATCTGGCTATCATCGAAAGAGAGTCAGGCACCGCAGGCAACGCACCCGAAAGTAAAGAGGGCGTTGAATGACTCCGAAAAAGGGGTATGAACGCGCCCCCTTGTTACTGTGCTGCCTGTTTGTGCTGCTTATGGTTCCTTTTCTGGATAAAGCCGCGCATATTGACGATCCCCTGTTTCTCTGGAGTGCGGAACAGATTCTCAGGACACCTCTCAATTTCTATGGATTTGACGTCAACTGGTACGGAACGGCCATGCCCATGGCCGAAGTGATGCAGAACCCGCCTCTTACGTCCTATTATCTTGCACTGCCCATGGCCCTCTCTGGGGGGGCAGAGGGCACCTCCGATGTGCTTCTTCATCTGGCCATGCTGTTGCCAGGGATTTTTTTTGTATTGGGCATGTATCGCCTCTCTCGACTGTTTTGTCGCAAGGGCTGGCTGGCAACCATGATGGCCATGCTGTCTCCGGCTGTTCTTCTCGCAGCAGGGGGATTCATGTCTGAAACGCTTTTGCTGCCTTTATGGGTGTGGGCGGTGTATTTTCATATTCAGGGTGAAAGGCAAGGCCGTATCGTTCTGACACTCGTTGCCGCATGTCTTGTCAGTTTTGCCGTGTTGGTCAAATTCAACGCACTTGCGCTCATCCTTTTGCTTTTCGCCTATTCGATACTGCATCATTTCAGGCTGCGTCCAGGCCTGTTGGCGCTTTTGCTGCCTTTTGTCGCGTTGCTCGGGTATCAATGGTGGACGTCTGCCCTGTATGGCCAGGGGTTGTTGACGAGCGCCATGCACTATTCGGTGACGACCAAATCGAGCATTGGGTCTTTTGGCCTGAACAACCTTTTGGAAGGGCTCGCCTTTTTGGGCGGGTGTATACCTGCCTGCCTGGTGCTGCTTCCAGTCCTTTGGCGCAGTCGTGGGCGCTTCATTGCCCTGGCGGCCTTTATCGCCCTGTTCGCAATTTTGCAGCTAAGTGGGGAGTTTTGCGGCGTTTCGTTTGATTCATTGGAATATGGCGGCGCCACATATGCCCTACAAGCTTCGTTGTTGATGCTGCTTGGTGCGGCGATTCTGGCAACAATCCTTCACGCGTCGATCCCCCGGACATTGCGCAGGGAGCAGCTGGACCTGAATAAAGACAATGTGTTTTTGACCCTCTGGGTGTTGGGGCAGTTTGTTTTTGTCGTGTTCCTCAACTGGACTATCAGCGCCCGGAATATGCTGCCCCTGGTGCCACCTGTCTGTATTTTTGTTGCGGCGGCACTGGAGCGAAGACCAAAAAAGGCCGTAGAGGGGAACGTTGCCCCGCAAAAAGGAGTTTGTTTTGCTTCTCTGGTATTGAGCGGGTGCCTGGCGTTTAGTCTGGCCTGGTGCGATTATCGCTGGGCAAATGCCTGCCGAACCGCTGCCTTCGCTCTTATCCAGAACCAGGACAGGCTGCCGCAAAATGTTTGGTTTGCCGGCCATTGGGGGTTCCAGTACTATATGGAGCAGGGCAGATTCAGACCGCTGGATCATGCATCGTCCGTCGTCTCCATGGGGGATGTGCTCATTTTACCGCGTAAAATGCTGCAGCGCCCTCTCCCGGTGGAGTATTTTACAAAGGTGCAGGAGTTGACGTTGCCTGGCTGTGGCATCCTTTCCCTGCAGCATGAAAAAGGGCTTGCAGGTTTTTACTCAACGGTTTTTGGACCACTGCCCTACGTTTTTGCAGTGAGCGAGCCGCACCGGTTCGAATTTCGTGTTGCCATGCGTACGATCAGGTTCAAGCAGGGGAAGAAAGACTCATAAATGCATTTTGCAGCGTGAAAGGGGAGAAAAACCTATTTTTATGCAGAAAAAACGTGCCAAGGCCATGCTATGGCTTGACATGCACGGCCTGCTCTCCTAATGCGAAAGATAAAATCTTTAACAATAGTTTCAAATTTTTCTAAAAGCATGAGCGCCCACAATGTCGCTGCGTCGTAACACTGAAGGCGGCGGCGAACAGCAGACAGCCGCGACTGCGTCCGATTCACCTAACTTGCTTCTTATGGTACGCTTATCGCGGCAGAACCAGAACAGGCGCTGTTTTTCGGGTTGCCCAGGAACCACGCGCACTTACAAAAGATGAAGGGCGCAGCAACAGCAGCAAAGCAAAGGTGAGCCATGGCGCGATCCGCCTCCAATTCTGCCGGCGACGAAGAAATCTTCGAATTGACCGACGTCATCGAGAAAGGTTCCAAGAAACCGAAACAGCAAGTTGCGGCCTCGGATGTTTCCGTGGGTGATGACGACGTGGACCTGAGCTTTGAGGACGAACTCGAAGACCTTTTTCAGGATGCGGATGATCTTATGCCGCAAAAGAAAGCGCCCTCCAAAACTGATACTGACGATTTTGACGATATGTTGGAGGCTGGGGGCGATGCTGGGCCTGGGCAAGCCACAGGTGGCGCAGATGATGACGATCCCCTTGCTGACCTGGATTTTTCAGAACTTGGCGACGACTTTGGCGATCTGGATACAGATGTGGCCGATGCGCAGCAGGCGCAGAAGGCGGCTCCCTCTGCTGCAGTGGATCAGGATGACCTGGATGCCGACTTGACCATGGAAACTGGTGCTGGTGATGATCTTTCCGACCTGGGCGATCTTGGGGATCTGGGAGATTTGGGTGAATTTGAGGACCTTTTTGAAGGGCTTGATGACGATGCTCCGGCGGAAAAGCCTGCAAGCAAGCCCGCCGCGGAAAAACCTGCCCAAAAAAAGCCCGCTGTCGAGAAGCCCGCTGCAAAACCTGCGGCAAAAGAAGCCGCTCCCGCCGCAACGCCTGGACAGGAAGAGATAGACGCCCTGCTTGGCAATATGGATTTAGATGCAACCGTTGATGAGGCGCCGGCCCCCGTTGCGGCTGAAAAGAAGGGCAAGGCCGCTCCCGCTGCGTCCACCAGCCAGGATGACATAGATGATTTGCTTGGCGACATGGGACTGGATGTCGACGAGGGTGCGCCCGCGCAAAAGCAGTCTGCATCCGGCGCTACCCCGTCTGGTCTGGATGATGACGAGGCCCTGGACACAGCAGATCTGGGCGACTTCGACGCCGAGGATGACACCTTTGATCTGGGGCTGGACGACATAGATAATTTGAATATCGACCTCGACGAACAGGATGTTGCGATGGAGCAGGCCCCCGGTGAAGCCGAAAAGCCGGACAAGGAGCCCTCGCAACAGATGTCGGGGCAGGACGAAATCGATGACCTTCTCGGCGACCTCGAAGCCGGCGATCTGGCTGGTCTGGGAGCCGACGCGGACCAGGCTTTCGGCGAGGATCTCTTCAATGAGATCGATGGCGAGGATGAGGAGGCTCCTGAGGCGGTTGCCTCTGCCGAAGAGGAGGGTAGCGATATCGACTTCGAAGTATTGCAAAACAATGGCAAGTCGGAAAAGGACAAGCCCAAGAAGAAAGAAGAGGGCGGCTCGCTCGATGATTTCGACCTTGACGCCCTTGGCCAGGATCTGGACCAAGACCTGGGCGAGGATCTTGGGGTGGACTTTGATCTCGACCAGAATGAGACGCAAGAAGCCGCAGCGGAGAGTGCAGCGCCAGAGAGCGGAGAAGGAATTGATCTCGGTGACATAGACCTCAGCGATTTTGATTTGGACGAACCAACAGAAGCTGCGCCGGCAGCCGCTGAGGAGAAGGAGGACTCCTTCGATTTCGACGCTTCCGTTGACCTTGCGCCGCAGGAACCTGACGTGGAAAATGATGCTACGCAGGAATTTTCGCTTACCGACGAGGATACCACCGAAAGTGGCCAGGACGATGAAGACATCGATCTCAATGGCCTGGATGACCTCATTGACGGGTTGGATTTCCCCGATGATGACGTTTCAGGAGCTGCGCTTCTGGAAGAAGATGCTGCAGCCGACATGGACGCCACCGTGCAGGAAGAATCCTATGAAACCGAAGACGCTGCAGAAACGTCGGAACAAGAAGAGGAAGACGAGTCCTTAGAGTTGGAAGAAAGCGACTTGGATGACCTCAACGCGCTTTTAGAAGGCGATGCCGAACGGGGAGCCCCCGATGATGACGCTGAGCTGGAAATCGGGGAGCAGGATCTGGACGCCATCGAATCGGCATTCAATGAAGAGAGTTTGGAAGACGAAGCGGATGAAGAAGGCGCAGACCTGGACGACGGCCTGGCGCTGGAATTTGACGAGACTGAAGAAGTCTCCAGTCCGGAGCCTGCCGTTGATGCGAGCGAAGTCTCGCTTTCCGACTTCGAACTTGCAGAAGAAGATGTGCCTGATGATGTTCTGGATGAAGACGTTGAAAACATGGGCGGTGAACAGTTCGAGGAAGCCATCGAACGCGCGGAAAAGGGCGAGAAGCCCCTTGCGCCGCAGCCTGCAGCGAACAATGAGGAAATTGCGGCCCTGCAGCAGCGCATTGAGCAACTGGAAGCTGAGCTCCGTGATGTGCGCAGCGGACAGGACTTTGAGGACAGGCTCACAGCTGCACGTGAAGAGATGGTGAAAAGCCTTGAGCAGCGCCTTGACCGCTCCTTGCAGGAAGCTCTTGAGGAGCATACCAAATCCTTTGAGGAGTCCCTGCAGCAAAAAATGCAGGAGCATCTGGACAACGCCCTGCCTGCGGAAAGCACTGCCATTGCAGATGATGTTTTCAGCAGGCTGGAGGAAAGCTTCGAGCGCAAGCGGCAGGAGGATGCCACGCAAATGGTTGCCGAGCTGGAAACGCAGCTTGCTGGCCGTCTGGACAAGGATTCGCCGCTGGTTGAGAAGTTGCGCGAATTGCTGGCCCCTGAAATTGAAGCCATTGTCCACGAAGGGCTCTTGCCTGTGCGCAGTGAGATGGTGAACGAAGCGCGCCTGGATGAACGGCTTGACGGACGCATAGAAGAGCTTCGCAGCGCCCTTGAAGAACGCATAGAAAAGGGCATCCCCGAAGCTGCGGCGCGGATAATACGCGAAGAAATCGCTGCGCTGGTGGAAGAACTTTCTTGAGGTAGCGCTTGTTTGTTACCCGGGATTATCCCTCTTTGCGGGCTCGACTCCCGGCACGGGAAGTGATAGAGGCCTGCAAAAAAGGAGAGGGCCTCCCGGGTTTTTTTCTTTTCCCGTCCGGAGCCTTCCGCCAAGTGGTCGAGGCCATTTCCCCCCGGACGGGTTTTTCCCTTGCAACGCACTCCCGCACTATGCGGGTATGGAAACGGGTGGTTCCCGGTCGTGGTTCATCTACGTCGGGGTAGAATCCCCCATGCAGAGGCGCATTTATGGACAAGCATAACAAGCAGGCCTTGCAGGTGGCCAAGGAAATAGTGGTGAAGTTCATCGAAGTGGGGCGGGTATCGCCGCAGAACTTTGGTGAGATTTTTGCGGGAATCCATAAGGATGTTCTCGACGCCATTAAACAGGGCGAATCCCACGTGGTGACGACAAAGACTGCCGTTTCAGATGCCGGCGCTTCCGGAGAAGGCTCGGGCAAGGCCTGAGGCGCCACTACTGGATAATTTTTCGAAGATAACTCCAACGCATGTCTGAAGCCACTTCATTGCATCCTGCTCCTGCGGGCCCGGACGACCACGGCCGTAGGGTTTCCGGCATGTTCGGCCGCATTGCGCGCTGGTATGACCTGCTCAACCACGTGCTCAGCCTGGGACTGGACATTTACTGGCGGCATCAACTGGTCAGGCTGGTGCGCAAGGCGCCCGGCCAGCATGACTGGCTGGTGCTGGACCTGGCCGCCGGAACCATGGACGTAAGTCTGGAGATTTTGCGGCAGCATCCGAAAGCTTCGGTGCTGGCCATGGACTTTGCCTACCCCATGCTGCTGCGGGGGGTGCACAAAGCCAAACGTACGAAGTCCTCGTCGGAGTCTTCCGTTGCAGCCGCCCTGGCCGACGGACGGACACTTCCTTTGCCGGCGGCAAGTGTGGACTGTATTACCATCGCCTTTGGCATCAGGAACATCCTGCCCCGTTCCAAAGCGTTTGCGGAAGCCATGCGGGTGCTGCGCCCCGGCGGGCGTATGTGCATCCTGGAATTCGGCACGGGCAAAAGCAGAATCTGGAAAGGGGTGTACAAT
The DNA here is from genome assembly GCF_055388615.1 of Desulfovibrio biadhensis. Classification (NCBI taxonomy): domain Bacteria; kingdom Pseudomonadati; phylum Thermodesulfobacteriota; class Desulfovibrionia; order Desulfovibrionales; family Desulfovibrionaceae; genus Desulfovibrio; species Desulfovibrio biadhensis. The sequence continues at coordinate 1,166,768 of NZ_AP042477.1, read as the reverse complement.
TTTTATTTGCGCAGGATTCTTCCCCTGGTCGGGCGCATAGTTTCCGGGGATTCCGCCGCGTATACATACCTTGCGGATACCATTCTGGCCTTTCCGCCCGCTCCGGAACTGGCCAAGGAGTTACTTGAGGCCGGCTTTGACAAGGTTTATTACAGGCCGATGCTTTCAGGCATCGTGTACCTGCATGTTAGCGAAAAACAAGGGCCGGAATCCGGCAAAGGGAAATAGCGAATACCCCCCTGCACGACTTGTTGCCGGCAGGGTATTGCGTTATGGGCAGTTGCTTTGCTGATAGGTGAGGTTCGTTTACATTGCGCGGACCAGGGAGATGACGACAAGGCCGAGGAGTATCGAACCAAGGCCCATGAATCGCAAGAATGCTGGTGGTTTTTCCGCCAGGTTGCGTAGCAGTGACGGAAATTTTTCGGCCATGAGGAAATAGGGCAGTCCCTCGATGACGAACGCCAGGCCAATGGCCATGAAAAGGAGTTTCCAATTAATTTCCATGGACATTCTCTAACATACTCAATGGCGGCTTGCCATTCATGAGATGTTGGTTGTGAATATTCCAGAATGTTGAACAGGTTAGTAAAAAGCTGAATATCCCTTCAGCATATATTCGGCGCTTCTGGAAGGAGAACGCACGTGATAGATTTTACATCTTTGCAGAATAAAGAATTGCCCATAGCCCTTGTGGGGCTTGGGTATGTAGGGTTGCCACTTGCAGTGGCCATGAGCAGGCATTTTGACGTCATTGGCTTTGATGTCTCGCCCAGTCGTGTGCGCGAGCTCAAGGAAGGGCACGACCGTACCGGTGAAGTGGAAGACGCCAAGCTCCAAAACGCGACCATCGAATATACGGACGATCCTGCTGCGCTTAAGCGTGCCGGTGTTGTCATCGTCGCTGTTCCAACGCCCATCGACAAACATCGGCGTCCGGACCTCGACTATGTCTCCGGGGCATCCACCCTGGTAGGTAAAAACCTGCGTGAAGGTGCTGTTGTCGTATTTGAATCCACGGTTTACCCCGGGCTTACCGAGGAAGTCTGCATTCCGCTTTTGGAAGAGCACTCCGGCTTGCGCTGTGGCGAAGGATTCAAAGTGGGGTACTCTCCGGAGCGCATCAACCCCGGTGACAAGGAGCACACCCTGGAGACCATTGTAAAAGTGGTTGCCGGACAGGACGAAGAAACCAGCGAATTGCTGGCGAAACTCTATGGCACCGTGGTCAAGGCCGGGGTGCACAGGGCTTCCAGCATCAAGGTGGCCGAGGCTGCCAAGGTCATTGAAAACACGCAGCGCGACCTGAACATTGCGCTCATGAACGAGCTTTCGCTGATTTTCGAGCGTATGAACATCGATACCAAGGAAGTGCTGGAAGCTGCCGGCACCAAATGGAATTTCCTGCGCTTTTTCCCCGGGCTCGTCGGGGGGCACTGCATCGGCGTTGACCCCTATTACCTGACCTTCAAGGCAGAGTCCCTTGGCCTGCATCCTCAGGTGATACTCGCTGGTCGGCGCATCAACGATTACATGGGCAAATACGTGGCCGAGTCCGCCATCAAGCGCATGAACAAGAGCGGCTGCCGCATCTGTGGAGCACGGGTTGCCGTCCTGGGATTGACCTTTAAGGAAAACGTGCCTGATCTGCGCAACACGCGCGTGATCGACGTCATAGAGGAATTGCACGAGTTCGATGTGGAAGTGCTGGTGCACGACCCCGATGCCGATCCGGCAGAAGCCAAACATGAGTACGGTCTGGACTTGTGCAGCATGGAAGATCTGCATGACCTCGATGCTGTGATTCTGGCCGTGCCCCATGACGAATACAAGGAAATCGACCTGCAGACCATGCGCTCCTGGTTTGCCGACAAGGACAAGTGCCTGCTGCTGGATGTGAAGGCCGTGCTGGACCCGGCCGAGGTCGCTGCAGCAGGTATCGCCTACTGGCGGTTGTAGGCCGGGGGGCTTCTTATGGCAGAGCGAATTGTCTGCTGGACAGATTGCTGACGTGGATATACCGAGGCGAGTTTTCGTCTCAGGGATATGGAAGCCGGAGGACGTCTGGCGTTGGAAATCGGGCCGGAGCAGGAAAAAAAGATGCGGGCCATCCTGCGCTTGCGCAAAGGCAGGATATTACGCGAGGATCATCTGGACGCCGGGCGAAAGCTGTTGCTTGTTGAAAAACAGTGACGCGACCGTGCAGGGCCACGGGCGCAATGCTCTTGCCCTTCCGGCAAAAATACGGGTACTAGTGACTTCATGCACGAGCTTTTCGGCTTTTTCGAGGCGGAGCAGCCCCGGGTCAACAAGTTTCTCAGCGCAGAAATAGAGAAATTACACCCACTTGTCAGATCCGTAGCCCGGGATGTGTTTGCTGGCGGTGGCAAACGACTCCGGCCATTGCTGCTGCTGCTTGTCGCCCGTAGTCTGGGGTGCACACGGCAGGATGAAGCGCTTTACTCCATGGCGTCTTCCCTGGAGTTTTTGCATTCAGCCACGCTGCTGCACGATGACATCCTGGACGGTGCGGAAATGCGACGGGGGGCGCCTGCCGCGCATACAATTCATGGCGTTTCCACCACCATCCTTGCGGGTGACGCCCTTTTGGCCCTTTCCAACAAGCTGATGGCCGATACGGGCAACCCAAAACTCACCACCTGCATTGCAGAAGCCATCATCAATACCGCTGTGGGGGAGATCGCTGAGATCGCCCACATTCGTGACGCCTCCCTTACGGAAGACGGCTACATAGAAATCATTACCGGAAAAACCGCCTACCTCATTCAGGCCGCCTGCCGTTGCGGCGCCATTGCTTGTGATGCCTCGCCGGATGTGGAGCAGGCAGCCGCAGACTATGGCCTTTTTCTGGGCATTGCCTTTCAGTTGGTGGATGACGCCCTCGATTATGCGTCCAGCCAGGAAAAGCTTGGCAAGCCTGTGGGGCGCGATCTGCGTGAGGGCAAGGTGACCTTGCCCCTGCTGTACTACCTGCAACAGGCTGGCGACGCCGACAGGGCCTGGGCTCTGGAGCGCTTGAGCAATGTCTCCACCAGTGAAGAGGATTATAACGCACTCGTTGCTGCCATCAGAGACATTGGAGGAGACAGCAAAACCAGAGAGCTTGCTGCCGATTATCTGGAGCGTGCCGGCAAGGCCTTGTCCATGTTTCCTGACAGCCGCGAAAAGGACCTATTGCAGATGGTCCTCAATTACGTTTTGACACGCGAGAAGTAGTCACGCTGCAATGTTTATTATCGATTCCCCTGCGAATTCCTGCGGCGAGGCTGCGAGCGCATTTTCATCTTGAAATTTGAATTTTGCCTGAAACAATCACCGATTTCAGGGAAGTGCAGTGAGCATAACGACCTTTCCAAGGTCGACATGCCCTAAAGGAGAGTCGCGATGATTCGGCGAATCGAAGTCGGCCTTCGTGCTGGCGTTACTGACGTCATGGGCCGCAAAGTGGCCAAGAAGGTCAAGGAATTTCTGGGCTATGAACTCGAAGAGGTGCGTTGCCTCAAAGTTTTCACCATCGAAGGCCTGGAAGACGGACAGATTCAATCTCTCATCGATAACTGCGCCCTGCATGATCCCGTGCTGCAGCAGGCCTCGCTCGAACCGCTTGCTTCCGGCGCCTTCGACTGGGTCATCGAGGTGGGCTTCCGCCCTGGTGTCACTGACAACGAAGGCCGCACCGCCACAGATACCGCCGCATTGGTTTTGGGGCTGGACAAAGGGGCCCGCAAAGGCCTGGCCGTCTACACCGCCACCCAGTATCTTATTAAAGGTTCCCTGGAAAAAGAAGACGCAGGGCGCATCGCCACCGGCTTGCTGGCCAACGACCTCATCCAGCGCCACGACATCAAGAGCGCGACGGAATGGACGCGGGAACCCGGGTTCCCGGCCGTTGCCGCCAAGGTTTCAGGCGAGGCTCTGGACACTGTGGAAACCGTTGCCTTGACGGAAATGAGCGATGAACAGCTCATGGCCTTCAGTCGTGAAAACGTTCTGGCCCTTTCTCTGGAAGAGATGCGCTGCATCCGCGATCATTTCGCTTCTTCAGAAGTCCAGACCTTGCGCAAGGAAGCCGGCTTCCCGGAACACCCCACTGATGCGGAAATCGAATGCCTTGCTCAGACATGGAGCGAGCATTGCAAACACAAGATATTCAATGCGCGTATCGACTATGATGACAGGGAAACCGGTCTCAAGCGCACTATAGACAGCCTGTTCAAGACCTGCATTTTTGAGCCCACCAGCCGCATTCGCGCCGAAAAGGGAGCAGACGACTTCTGCCTTAACGTGTTCAAAGACAACGCAGGCGTGATCCGTTTCACCGATGACTACAATGTCTGCATCAAGGTTGAAACCCACAACAGCCCTTCGGCGCTTGATCCATACGGTGGGGCGCTTACCGGCATTGTGGGCGTGAACCGCGACCCCATGGGCACCGGTATGGGCGCTCAGATGGTCTGCAACACCGATGTGTTCTGCTTTGCCGCGCCCACCTGGGAAGGGGAACTGCCCCCGCGTTTGTTGCACCCTAGGCGCGTGTTGGAAGGTGTTCGCGAAGGTGTGGAGCATGGGGGCAACAAGTCCGGCATCCCCACGGTGAATGGAAGCCTTGTTTTTGACGAGCGCTACCTGGGCAAACCCCTGGTTTTTTGCGGCACGGTGGGCATGATGCCAAAGGAAGTCGCCGGCCGCCCCAGCCATGAAAAAGAGGCTGAAGTTGGCGACGCAGTCGTCATGGTAGGAGGGCGTATAGGCAAAGACGGCATCCACGGCGCCACATTCTCCTCCGAGGAATTGCACGAAGGCTCTCCGGCCACTGCCGTACAGATAGGGGACCCCATCACCCAGCGTAAAATGTATGACTTTTTGATGCGCGCCCGCGATACTGGACTGTATAACGCCATCACCGACAACGGCGCAGGCGGCCTTTCCTCCTCTGTTGGTGAAATGGCGGAGCAGACTGGCGGCGTAGAATTGGACCTTTCACTGGCGCCCCTGAAATATGATGGGTTGCGTCCGTGGGAGATTCTGCTTTCCGAGGCCCAGGAGCGCATGACCCTTGCCGTGCCACAGGACAAGCTGGAAGCTTTTTTGACCCTGGCTGAAGAAATGGACGTGGAGGCCACGGCAATGGGGCGTTTCACGGACAACGGCATACTCCGCATCAGCTACGGTGAGAAGCCGGTGGCCTTGTTGCACATGGATTTTCTGCATGAAGGCGTTCCCCAGATGCAGCTGGAAGCGGTTTGGGAAAAGCCGGCTGCGGCTGCGGGCAAGAACTCCCTTGTTTCCGGAAGCGAACCCGAGACAGCAGGGGTGGAAAATGTCTCCCTGTTGCAACGCATGTTGGGGCGTTTCAATATTTGCAGTAAGGAATACATCATCCGCCAGTATGATCATGAGGTGAAGGCCGGCAGCGTGATAAAGCCTCTGGTGGGGGCCTTGAGCGATGGGCCGGGAGATGCAGGCGTGATGCGCCCCTTGCTGGATAAGCAGGAAGGACTGGTCATTTCCCATGGCATCTGCCCCAAGTTCAGTGATCTGGATACCTATTGGATGATGGCCAATGCCGTGGACGAAGCAGTGCGCAACGCTGTCGCCGTCGGTGCGGATTTGCGGCATATGGCAGGTGTGGACAATTTTTGCTGGTGCGATCCTGTTCAGTCGGAAAAAACCCCGGACGGCCGCTACAAACTGGCCCAGCTCGTCCGCGCAAACCTGGCGCTGAAGCATTTTTGCCAGGCGTATGGCGTGCCGTGCATCTCCGGCAAAGACTCCATGAAAAACGACTACACAGGCGGGGGGCGCAAGATCTCCATTCCCCCAACCGTGCTTTTCTCCGTCATGGGTGTGGTTCCCGATGCCTCCAAGTCTGTGAGCAGCGATTTCAAGAAGCCGGGGGATGCTGTTTACCTGCTGGGGCTGACACGGGCTGAGCTGGGCGGCAGTGAACTGGCGGACGAACTCGGGTTTTACAGCGATTCCGTGCCCCATGTTGATTGTCTGGACGCCCGCGAGCGTTATCTGTCCTTTTTCAAGGCTGTGGACGCCGGACTGGTCACGGCGTGCCATGACCTTTCGGACGGAGGCCTGGCTGTGGCGCTTGCTGAAATGTGCATCGGCGGCCGGCTGGGCGCCAGCATAGAGCTGGACAAGGTCCCTGCAGTCGGATCTGATGGTCGCCCCGGGCCACTCAATATTTTGTATAGTGAAAGCGCAAGCCGTTTGCTGGTGACGGTGCAGGAAAAGGATATTCAGGGCTTTGAATCCTGCTTCAAGGGGCAGATTATGGCCCGGATTGGCACGGTACAGGAAGCACAACAGCTTCATGTACTTTCAAACGGGGCTCCCTACATGGATGCTTCTGTGGCTGACCTTGCTGCTGCATGGAAGGGAAGCATGAACTGGTAAAAACTGTTATGGCCATAAAACTTTTTAGAAATAGGAACAGTCGATAGGAGATTGTTCCTTTTTTCTTTAATCCTTGACGCTTTTGTAGCAACGAGATACTTCCTAAAAAAGGTGTATGGAAGAAACACAACCATAATTCAATTGTGCTGTTGTTTTCTTGCAGGGCAGTATGTCTGGGGGGGATGTCTGTATCCAACGTATCAAGATGGATGACAGGGCAAAAGGGAGGAGAGAACCATGAAACGGAACCCCTGGAGTCGGTTATTGCTGGCCGGCTTATTTGCAGTGGGCTGCCTTTTCTGGGCAAGTATGGGGATAAGCCAGGAAAGAACGTATGTCGGATCGGATGCGTGTGCAGATTGTCACCCTGATGAATACGAAAATTTCACAAAGTACGCCAAAAAAGCAAAGTCTTCTCAAAGTGTCCAGATCATGGCCTCGGACCTGACGAAAAAGGAACTCGAGGAGTGTTATTACTGTCATACCACAGGTTATGGACAGCCTGGGGGCTTTATCAGCTACGAAAAAACCCCGGAATTGGGAAACGCCGGCTGCGAGGTATGCCACGGGCCAGGCGCTGAACATGTCGAATCCGGGGGTGACCCCACATCCATCAAAGGGAAATTATCTCTTGCTGATTGCGAAACCTGCCATAATGAAGAGCGGGTGAGTGCATTCAACTTTAAGCCACTGCTGCACGGCGGCGCTCACTAACCAAAGGGGGAGGGAAAATGCAATGGCTTCGCAGTTCCCTGGGCGCTAAGATAGGTCTTTTTATTTCGCTTCTCCTATTGATAATTTTCGCCGCGCTCTTTTTTGCAAACTCCTTTTGGCAGCGTGAAAGCACGTTTGAGCTCATTCACGAAAGCGCTGAAGAAACATCGGATATTTTGTTTTCTTCTATCAGCCAGCCAATGAGCATAGGCGACAACGAGGGGACAACGGAACAGTTCAATCTCGTTGCTGAGAAGTTCAGAAATATCAAGGTCTATCTTACTAATTACAAAGGAAACGTTACCTATTCTACGTCCTCGGGCGATTTGCGCAAGGACATCGTCACTCTTTTTGAAAACCCCAAGTTCGATGCGCTTTTCCAGAAAAGCCTTGAAAGTAAAATCAAGGAAGGCGAACTGCAGGAACTTGGCGGCACGCCGTACTTCGTAGAAATTACATCCGTGGCCAATGAAGAATCCTGCCACCATTGCCATGGCTCGGCACAGCCCATTCTGGGCAGCATGGTGATGCTCCAGGACATCAGCAAGCAGATGGGAGTTCTTGCAAGCATCCAGGGCAAAGGACTCATGATTTCTCTTGGCGGCCTGATCATACTGCTGTTCTTGTTGCTGACTTTCGTAAAGTTCGGCGTGGTGAACAGAATCCGCGCAATCGCCAATTCCAGCCAGATCATAGAATCGGGTGATTACTCGGTATGCTTTGATTGCGACGGATGCGACGAAATCGCACAGCTTTCCCGTGCGCTTTCAAACATGGTCAGCACCATCCGCGACCAGCTCGAGTACAACCGGAGCGTGCTGGAGGGCATCATCGTTCCTCTCTTTGTTGCCGATGGGAAAGGGGTTATCGACTTCATCAACCCGCCCATGCGCAACATTCTGGGTAAAAGCGAAGAAAAGGCCAAAGGCGTCACTGTGGCCAGCCTGTTCCCCGATGGACAGGGCAGTGGCAGCATCACCGATTCCGTTTTGGCGCAGGGACGCAGCAAAAGCGGTGTGCTGCGCTATAAGCGCGACGACGGGGTGGAGTTTCCGCTGCATTACGAGGTCTCACCGCTGCGGGATGCGACGGATAGTGTCACAGGCGCAATCGGCGTCATGATCGACCTCACCCAGGAAGAAAAGGACAAGGCCCGCATTCAGGCCCATGGCGAGAATTTGCAGCGTGTGGGCGATGAAGTCACCAAGGTGGCTTTGAAGATGGCCGACGCCGCCGAACAGGTGGCCGGCGAAATGCATCAGATAACGCAAAGCATGGAGCAAACCGCCGGGCAGACACATTCCCTGGCAACTGCCATGGAAGAAATGAACGCCACGGTCCTGGAAGTCGCCAACAATGCCGGCCAGGTTGCTCAGGCTTCGGACGAAGCGAACCAGGTGGCCCGGCAAGGTGGCGAAGCCATAAGCAGCACTGTGAACGAAACGCGCGATGTCTCGGACAGGGCGACCAAGCTCTCTGAAAGCCTTAACGACCTGGCAGTGAAAGCTGAAAATATTGGTCAGATCATGCATGTCATCAACGACATTGCAGACCAGACCAACCTGCTGGCCCTGAACGCCGCCATCGAGGCTGCCCGTGCCGGCGAGGCAGGCCGGGGCTTTGCCGTAGTTGCCGACGAAGTACGCAAGCTGGCGGAAAAGACCATGAGCGCTACCAAGGAAGTGGAAGGCGCCATTGGCGATATCCAGCACAGCACCGAGGTTGCCGTCAGCGAAATGGCCCAGACTAGGTCGCTTGTTGACAGCAGTACGGATCGCGCCCAAGGCGCCGGGCAGACATTCGAATCCATTGTGGGGCAGTTTGGACGCATAGGCGAAATGGTGCAGGGGATTGCTGCTGCTTCTGAGGAGCAATCCGCCACCAGTGATGAAATCAACCGCAGTGTGTCCAACATCAATGATTTGGCTCAGAACGCCACCGATCGCGTGCAAAGCGCCAATGAGGCCATCCAGGAGGTTTCGGCCATGGCCATGCGGCTGAGCGAACTGGTGGAAAGCTTCCGCAAAAAATAGCGGCTTACACGAAAAACACAGGCCCCCTTGGTTTTTGGACGAAGGGGGCCTTTTTTTTTGAAGCGCTGCTACGAAAACGTCGTATTTTTACCCTATCATTGTCTGGACGAAAGAAATTTAATATGTATTATGGTACGCTGATTTTGTGGCAGCTTTGTTGATGTTAAGATAAACAAAATAAAAAGTGATTGAGAAACAAGAGGATTTCAATGGCATCTTTGAAAGGAACGCAAACAGAAAAAAATCTGCTGACTGCCTTTGCAGGCGAGTCACAAGCACGTAACTGTTATACATATTTCTCTTCAGTGGCCAAAAAAGAAGGTTTTGTACAGATATCGGCCATTTTCGATGAGACTGCCGGACACGAAAAAGAACACGCCAAACGGCTTTTCAAGTTTCTTGAAGGCGGTGATCTTGAAATCACTGCCGCTTTTCCCGCAGGCATTATCAAGGGTACCAGCGAGAACCTGCGGCATGCCGCCGCGGGCGAGAATTATGAGCATTCCGAGATGTACCCGAATTTTGCAAAGATTGCTGCAGAGGAAGGGTTCAATGACATTGCGACGGTTTTTTCCTCCATCGCCCGCGCCGAGGAATACCATGAGCGTCGTTATCTGGCGCTTGCCCGGACCATTGATGAAGGTATCGTTTTCAAACGTCCTGAAAAGGTAACGTGGCGCTGCCGCAACTGCGGCTACCTGCACGAAGGACTGGAGGCTCCGGCCCTGTGCCCCGCCTGCGCCCACCCCCAGGCTCATTACGAGGTTTATGTCCACGACTGGCAGCCTTAACCGGCACTTTCCATGGACTAAAAGCGTACTACCACCTGCTTACAAGGAGAATTTGACATGGCTGAAAAACTGGAAGTTTACAAATGCGCGGCCTGTGGCAACATTATTGAAGTTCTGCACGGCGGCGCCGGTGAATTGGTCTGCTGCGGCGAACCCATGAAGCTTTTCACCGAGAACACCGTTGATGCCGCAAAAGAAAAGCACGTACCCGTGATCGAAAAGACCGCTGATGGTTACAAGGTCACTGTCGGTTCTGTGGCTCACCCCATGGAAGAAAAACACTGGATCGAATGGATCGAACTCGTTGCTGACGGCAAGGCCTATCGCCAGTTCCTGAATCCTGGCGACGCGCCCGAAGCGACGTTCTGCATCAAAGCTGACAAGGTTACTGCCCGCGAATACTGCAATCTTCACGGGCTGTGGAAGGCAGAAGCCTAATTACAAACGATTACACGGAGGAATACTGATATGGACAAGTACATCTGCAATGTCTGCGGCTACGAATACGATCCTGAACAGGGCGATCCCGATAACGACGTGGCTCCTGGCACCCCCTGGGAAAAGGTTCCCGATTCCTGGGTCTGCCCCATCTGTGGCGCACCCAAGTCTGAATTCTCCAAGGCCTAATGCCTTGTGAGCAAGTAACACGAGAGATAGCTTATGAAGCCTTTGGAAATTAAGAAAGACATCTACTGGGTGGGCTCGGTGGACTGGATGAGCCGTGACTTCCACGGGTATTCCCGCTCCCCTGAGGGTACCACCTACAACGCGTACCTGGTCATCGACGAGAAGGTAACTCTCTTCGATACCGTTAAGGCCGAACACAAGGGCGATCTGCTGTGCCGCATCGCCAACGTGATCGATCCGGGCAAGATCGACTATATCGTCGTCAACCACCTGGAGCCGGATCATGCCGGTAGCCTGCCGGCTCTTATCGAGCGCTGCAATCCGGAAAAGATATTCTGTTCGCCCATGGGCGAAAGGGCCATGAAAGCTCACTTTCACTACGAGGACTGGCCTGTCCAGGTGGTGAAAGGGGGCGATTCCATCAGCCTGGGCAAGCGGGATGTACACTTTGTGGAAACCCGCATGTTGCACTGGCCTGACAGCATGTTTTCCTACATTCCTCAGGACAAGGTGCTGATAAGCAACGACGCCTTTGGTCAGAATATCGCCAGCACGGAGCGGTATGCGGACGAGATCCCGCGCCCCATGCTGGATGACGTCATGCGCCACTACTACGCAAACATCGTGTTGCCGTTCTCGCCCATCGTGCTCAAAACGTTGGACCAGGTGACCGAGATGAAGCTGGAAGTGGACGTTATCTGTCCCGACCATGGCTTGATGTTCCGCGGTGACGATGTGGGCTATGCCCTGGAGAGCTACCGCAAGTTTGCCGAGCAAAAGCCCGACAACAAGGCCGTCATTTTCTATGACACCATGTGGCACAGCACCGAAACCATGGCCAAGGCCGTGGCCCAGGGGCTGGAAGAAGAAGCCGTTAGTGTGAAGATCATGGGGCTGAAGGCAAACCATCACAGCCGTGTTATGACGGAGATTCATAATGCTGCTGCTGTGTTGGTCGGTTCCCCCACGCACAATAACGGCATCATGCCCAATGTGGCGAAGATGCTCACCTACATGAAGGGGCTCAAGCCTCAGAACAAGGTGGGCGCTGCTTTCGGCTCTTTTGGCTGGAGCGGTGAATCCGTTAAGATCATCAGCGAATGGCTCCAGGCCATGCATGTGGAGCTTGTGGGCGACCCCGTGAAGGTCAAGCATGTGCCCACACATGACGACCTGGCTACCTGCCATGCCCTTGGCAAGCAGGTGGGGCAGGCCGTAAAGGCAAAGCTGGGCTAAGCCCAGTCCCTATAGCTGCAAAAGAACAAGGCCGGCCGTCTGTGAGACGGTCGGCCTTTTTTTTGCTCTGGCGAGTTCTGTAGATCAGGCGTTTGCTTCGGACTTCAAATCCTCCAGCAACTGGCGCATGGCCAGTGCCTGACGCGAAAGATCTTCCACAGCCGCGGCGGACTCGGACATGCTGCGGGCGGTATCTGCTGCAATGTTGTTGATGGCGTCAACACTGCGGTTTATTTCCTCGGCCGTGCTGGACTGCTCTTCCGCAGCTGTCGCGATACTCGAGATCATGGACGATGCGTCTTCCGCCATGTTCACGATTTCTCCCAGCAGCCCACCGGCGGCTTGGGCAAGTTCGATTGTCGTGTCCAAGGCGGTTTCGGCCTTTTCGCGCTTTTCCGACGTGGTATGCACGGAATCCTGAATGCCCCTGATGGCTGTGCCAACTTCTTTTGTTGCGCTCATGGTTTTTTCCGCCAGCTTGCGCACTTCATCGGCCACCACGGCAAAACCACGGCCCGCCTCGCCTGCGCGAGCAGCTTCTATGGCGGCGTTCAAGGCCAGCAGGTTGGTCTGGTCTGCAATGTCGTTGATGACGCTAATGACCTGCCCGATGTTGTTTGCCTTATCCGCAAGATCGTTCATGACCATGGACAATTCGGCGGTATTGCCTTGCACTTCCATGATGGACTCAATGGTCTTCGCCACAACGTCCTTGCCCTCCAGGGCCTTGTGTCTGTTTTGTTCTGCGTTTTCGGCTGCACTGCCTGAATTGCGGGCTATTTCAATGACCGTGGCGCTCATTTCTTCCATGGCTGTAGCTGTTTCGCCTGCGCGGTCACTTTGCTCATTAGTGCCATTGCTTATCTGTTCCGCCTGGGCGGAAAGTTCCTGGGTGGCAGTGGTGGTCTGCTCTATCATGGATTCCAGCCTGTTGGCTGCTTGCAGCATCCCTTCACTTTTGGCGTTTTCTGCCTGGCGTTTGGCCTCTTCCGCCTCTTGCTTGGCGCGTAGCGCCTGCTGCGTTTGGTGCTCGGCCTGTTCGCTGCTTTTTTGGGCCTCAAGCATTTTTTCTTTAAGACTGGCAACCATTTTTTGCAGCGAATCATTCATGGAGGCCAGCTCTCCACTGAACGAGCCTTTGACGGAGGCATCGAGGTCGCCTTGCCCCACTGTCAGGGTGTAGTCGCGTATTCTTTTGACCGGACCAACGATGGAGCGCGTGATGACCAGCGCCAGGACCACAGCCAAGACAATGCCTATGCCGCTGAAAAGCATTGTAGTTCTCAAGGATTCCCGAGTATTTGTCTGCAGTGTTTTGAAAAGGTCGCTCACAAAATCATCGGCGCCTTGAAAACCATCGCCGCCTTCCTCGACAATCTCCATGGCCTTGTCCAATTGCTCTGCAGTCTGATGAAAGCTTTCTCGAGAAGCAAAGGTAGTGACAGATGACTCGATGAGGGTAGTCGCGCTGTCCACCACGCTTTTCTTCATGGCAGCGAGTTCAGAAGGAAACTCGACCAGTGCAAGTTCTTGCCCCAAAGCAAGCGCTTCCTTCAGGACAGGCTCTTCGCCGTAGGCGGCAAAATCGTTGGCTGCCATGGCGTAAGACCAAACAAGATGCACAACGGTTGCGGGGAGGTCGGCCTTGATGCAGGCTTCTGCAAATGTCGCCACATTGCCGTCTAGGGTTTCCATTTGAGCCATGGAAATCGCATGCGATTTAAAGAGCGTTTCACCCTGATTGACCAGTTGTTCAAATAGATCTTTTATATTTTGCAACTTGTCGCCAGGAACGAGTTGCGAATGTTCCAGGGAAACGATGGTTTCTGCAAAGCCATCTTGGGCACTTTCAAACCTGGCGTGGGCAACAGCGAGCTTTTCCTCTTCCATTGCTGCAGCGCCCGTCAATACACTCCAAATGATGTGTAGGTAGTTGATGCGTGATTCCATGGCGCCATCAGATGCGTCAATTGCGCGGGACATCTGGTTTTCAGTAAAATTATTCATTTTGCTGTTGCCGAGATATGACTGAAAGGTGAGGATGAGCAGTATTATTGTCAGCGCACTGAAACCAAAAAATAATTTACCGCTGATACTCATAAAGTCCTCCTGAAATAGCGGGTAAATGCCCGTTTGTTTTGAAAATTTTTTAACATGGTGAAAGAATAACCGGTGGAAGTCGAGTGTTTTCCTGGTGAGGTACCCCATGAGGCACTTTCTGAGTGGCGTTTTCGTTAACGTACCTGTTATAATTTCATGAATATTCGGGTATGGTGACTATTGCTTTTTGCAGTGTTTTTGAATGATTCTTGCGATTAGAACTGGGATACAAGGAAATTGTGAGACTGACGGCATGAACATAGTCCGTGTGGAAAAGGCGCAGAAGCGGTTCGGCAGCGTGGAAGCCGTGCGCTCCCTTAGCTTCACCGTTGGCGAGGGAGAATACTTTGCCTTGCTCGGGCCCAATGGTGCTGGCAAAACATCCATGATTCGAATGTTATACGGATTTTCACCCATTACATCGGGGAGTATTTCCGTTTTCGGGCTGGATGTGGCGACATCGTGGCGGGACATTCGCTCCAGGATTGGGGTGTGCCAGCAGGACAATACCCTTGATCCAGACCTCACCGTTGAGCAGAATCTCATGCTGTTTGCGAGTTATTTCTCCATATCCAAAGCCATTGCCAGAAAACGCTGCGAGGAGTTGCTGGATTTCTTCGCCCTTGTCCATAAACGGGGGGCAAAAGTCATGGAGCTTTCAGGGGGGATGGCTCGCCGGCTGATGCTGGCGCGGGCGCTCATCTCGCAGCCGGAGCTCCTGATTCTGGACGAGCCCACAACCGGTCTGGACCCGCAATCACGCCACCAGATGTGGGAGCGCTTGCGTCATCTGAAGGGGAAAGGCCTTACACTGCTGCTGACCACACATTACATGGAGGAAGCCGAGTCACTCTGCGACAGGCTGATAATCATGGATCACGGGGAAATTCTTGTGGAAGGCGCCCCCCGTAAACTCATTGAGGAGCATGTTGGTGGGGCGGTCATAGAAATAGAAGCGCCGGACAAAGAGGTTCTGGAGTTTCTGCAGCAGCACACGCTAAAGCATGAAACACTGGAGCAACGGGTGGTTGTTTACGCCGTGGACGCCGCACTGCAGCAAACCGTGCGGGAGCGGTTCTGCAACAAGGCCTGCACATTCAGACCGGCAACCCTGGAGGACGTCTTCCTTCGGTTGACCGGCAGGGAGCTGCGCGAATGAAATCTGTACGCGCCAATGCGCTTTCCTGGAGATTCTTGTACGTTTGGCGTCGCAACCTGGTTACCTATCGCCGCATTTGGAAGGTCAACTTCCTGGTGCCGCTTCTGGAGCCCGGCTTCTATATTCTGGCTTTTGGTCTGGGTTTTTCCGGTTTGGTGGGGGGCGTTGCCTACGCAGGGGAAAAACTCAGCTACGTGGATTTTATGGCGCCCGCCCTGGTGGCCACGGCCGTAATGTGGAACAGTTTTTTCGAGACCACATACGCTTCGTTCGTGCGCATGTATTATCAAAAGACCTTTGACGCCATTCTGGCAACGCCCGTTTCTCTGGAAGAGATAGTGATTGCAGAAATATGCTGGGCTGCCACCAAGGCTGCCGGTGCTGTCGCCGTGATGCTGCTGGTGCTCATGCCCTTGGGATTCGTAGCCTTTCCCACGGGGCTCTGGTGCGTGCCATTGGCTTTTGTCGCGGGCCTAGGCTTTGGCGCCGTGGGAATGTTCTTTACCGGCATCATTCCCTCCATAGACATGTTCAATCTTCCAATCTTTTTATTCATAACGCCTATGTTCTTGTTTTCAGGAACTTTTTTCCCGGTATCAGGCATAGGGGACTGGGCCGGCCTGATCTCGCTGCTGTTTCCGCTTTACCATCTGGTGGAGTTGACTCGCTGGGCCTCTCTGGGATTCATGGAATCGAGTGCCTGGCTCAATGTGGGGTATCTCATCATTTTTACGTTGGTTTTTGGCTGGCTGGCTCTGTGGGCCATGCGGCGACGCCTTGTGGTGTAGCCGTCTTCTGTTTCGCCCCCGCAATAAAAAGCAAAACCGGGAAGGATGGCTCCTTCCCGGATATGATTATCGGCGGTTGTGCACCGTCGTTAGTGACTGTTTTGCGTGAAGCTGTTGCTGACGCGTCTTAGCGCTGGCTGTTTAGTAGGTATAGTGTCTTGGTTGCCAGCCGGAGGTGTTTCCCTGTTGGCCGTAGCCACCCTGACCACCGTGGTAGCCGCCATGGCCACCGTAACCGCCGTGACCTCCGTGGCCGGAGGAATGCCACATTCCACTGAAAGGGGCGTATCCGCCAAAGCCACGGCCACAGGCCCCCAGCAAAAACATGACGAGCAGCAACAGGAGGACGATGTTGATGATGCGTGAAGTCATGTGTGCCTCCTCGTTGTTTGTGTTGCGTTGCAGCAGCACGTTGTAAAATTCAAAAATGGGTAAGTATGCTTGGCAAGTGAGAAAGGGGAGGTATGCGCCTCCCCTTTCTTTCTGGTTTAATCAGGGATTACCAGCGTCCGCAACGGCTGCCGCGAGAACCACGGGGACCATTGTCATCTGTATTGTAGGCGGGGCAATTGCCGGGGCCGTAGCCCTTTTGGCCGTAGCCACCATGGCCAGGACCGAAACCGCGTCCACCACGGCCGCCCAGGCAGGAGCCAGGACCGGCGAATTCGTTCACGCCCAGTTCTTCAGCCTTGGCAATAATCTGATTGCGAGTCTCGTTCATGCTCTCGGCCAGAGCACGGGCCGCCTTGGCGTCAGGATTGTCGGAGCGCATGATGGCGCGCAATTCTACACGGTCTGCAAAGAGCTTTTCACGCAGGGGCTTGGTGGCGTCAAAAAACTTGTCAAATTCTGCTTTTTGGTCAGCTGTCCATTCCTGCTGCACAGCGCCGGGACCATTGCCAGGACCGCCGCCAGGGCAGCCACCGCGGTAAGCAAATGCTTGGGAGGACACGAGTGCAACGACCAGGGCCAGCATGGCGATTCCGATATACTTTTTCATGGCTTCTCTCCTTGTTGCAAGGGTGTTTTTTTACCAATGTGGAAGTCTGGTGTTTTCCTTGCATTTGCCAAGGTAAAGGCAAGGGCCGTGCCAGAATGAAAATAATCGCATAAAAGTATTTTATTTCAAGCTGTTGAGCTTGAAGCGCAAGGAAAGAAGTCGGAAATTATCATGCGGGTTCCTTGTCCGATATGTAAAGAAATTATACACTGAACAACGCGAGCGTATAAAAAGTTAACACGCTCCCATGTAACTATCTGGGGACAAGAATATGGTGTTTCGAAAATCTCCCTCCAATAATCGCCTGGACGTGTATGCCTCCCCCTTTGTGGTTGTAGGCGTGGCAGCCATTTTGGCCGTTATCGTCCTGGCCATGTCCTTTTATAACGTGAACAGGGAACGGGCGTTTGTCTCTACAGTACTTACGGAAAAGGGCGCGATGCTTATCAGGTCTTTTGAGGCGGGCGCCAGGGTCGGCATGATGGCGCGCACAGATCCAGAGACGCGTATACAGGTACTTACGGAACAATTCGCCATGTTGCCGGGCATTGAAAGCATAACCCTGACCAATATGGACGGCGTGGTGCGGGCCAGCAGCGATACTGGCTCAATAGGTCAGGATTTCATGGCAGAGGGCGCTTTTTCCGGGTTGCAGGCAGACGAAAATCTTAAATGGAAGGTGACCACGGCTGCAGACGGCACGCGCACATTTTGGGTGTACAAATTGTTTACACCCCTTGTTCCGCCTAGGGGGCGTTCGGATTTGCGCTCTCGCTTTGAACATAATGGAGAACGTATAGAAGAACATGGCGAAGGGCACGGCATGGGGCGACATGGTCGCGGCATACCAGGCGACCGGTCTGATCGGATGCGGCGTAACTGGCAGCGTTTCTGTACGATGATGGGCGAGCCGCAGCAGTCGGACGAGGTGCCGCACCCGGCGGTCTTGCTGGTGGGCATGGATGTTAAGCCATTTGAGGAAGCCCGCGCCCAGGACGTGCGCACAACCGTCATATTGGCGGCAACGCTTCTGGCCTTGGGGTTGGGGGGCGTCATCGCCCTGTATTGGTCACAACGGTTGCGGGCCTCTCGCAAGCAACTGCTGGACGCTCGTGCATTCTCGGGTGAAGTGGTTACGCACATGCCCATAGGCCTTGTGGCCATGGACCCCGAAGGGCGCGTGACCATGGTCAACCACGTGGCAGAGAGCGTGTTGGGCGCTGAGTGTGGTGTTGCGCCGGGAGAACGCTTTGAAACCTGCCTGCCGCCTGAGCTGGTGGCAGCGCTGGAACGTGTGCGCACTGGGGAAGAAATCGTGGACGCCAAGCTCAGGATAAAACAGGGGGCAAACGGGACCCTGCCCTTGAGCATCAGCGGCACCATGATCAGTACGGAAGACGGTGACGACGCCGGCGCCATTCTGCTGCTGCGCGACTTGCGCGAGATCGAGCGGTTGGAGGATGCCGTGCGCAGGGCGGAGAAACTTGCCGCCATCGGTAGTCTGGCAGGGGGCGTTGCCCATGAAATCAGAAATCCCCTGAGTTCCATCAAGGCCTCGGCAACCTATTTCGGTTCGCATTTCGAGGAGGGCAGTGACGGTAAGCGCATGGCTGAAATAATGGTGCAGGAAGTGGAGCGGCTGAACCGGGCCGTAACGCAATTGCTTGAATACGCGCGCCCCTCTGAATTGAACAGGGTCAAAACGTCGCTGCCGGCCCTGGCAGAGCGCTCCCTGGAGCTTGTCCGGCGGGATGCTGCGGCAAAAGGCGTGGACGTGATGCTGGACGCCACTGATGCGCCCCCTGTTGTATGGCTGGACCAGGATCGCATTACCCAGGCGCTTTTGAACCTGTACATCAACGCGATTCAGGCCATGGAAGAGGGGGGCAAGCTTGAGGTGAGCATAGATACGACATCAAAGGGGGATGCGCGCATACAGGTGGCAGACAATGGACCCGGGCTGCCCACCGATGTGCTTAAGCGCGTTTTCGACCCCTATTACACCACCAAATCGCGTGGCGCCGGTCTGGGGTTGGCCATTGTCCAGAAAATAGTGGAAGCCCATGGCGGCGGTGTGGAGGCAAGCAGCGCTCCAGGCAAAGGGGCGGTGTTCCTTCTTACATTGCCCCTTGGTGATGGCCAGCAGAAGCAGACCGATGGGGAAGGCGAGGCAATATGAAAAAACCAAGCATTCTTATTGTAGATGACGATAAAGGGCATCTCGATACGCTTTCCATTCTGGTCAAAGGATGGGGGTACGAGGTCTCTGGTGCAGCGGACGGCGCCCAGGCCGTGGAGATGGTCACGGAGCGCGCCTGGGATGCCGTTCTCATGGACGTACGCATGGCGGTCATGGACGGCATCGAAGCGCTGGGGCGCATCAAGGCCTATAATCCTGCCGTGCCCGTATTGATAATGACGGCGTACTCCTCAGTGGATACCGCTGTGGAGGCGCTCAAGGCAGGGGCGTATGACTACCTCACCAAACCCCTGGACTTTGACGAATTGAAGCTGACTTTGGGGCGCGCCCTGGACCATACCCGGCTCGAAGCTGAGAACAGGGAATTGCGCAAACGTCTGCCCAAGGATTTCTCCCCTACGGAAATCATTGGCAAAAGCGAACCCATGCACAAGCTGGTGGAGATGATCGGTATGGTGGCGCCTACCGAAGCCACGGTGCTCATCACGGGCGATTCGGGCTCTGGTAAGGAGCTGGTGGCCAAGGCGGTGCATTATAACAGCCCGCGCAAGAACGTTCCCCTGGTGACGGTGAACTGCGCCGCCCTTACTGAGACATTGCTGGAAAGCGAGCTGTTTGGTCATGAAAAGGGCGCTTTTACAGGTGCGGACAGACGCAGGGAAGGGCGTTTCGTTCAAGCGGACAAGGGCGCCATTTTTCTGGATGAGGTCGGCGAATTGCCGCTTTCCATGCAGGCCAAGCTGCTGCGGGTTTTGCAGGAGCGTGAAGTGCAGCGCGTTGGCAGTGATACGCCGATAAAGGTGGATGTGCGTATTATTGCCGCCACCAATCGCGACCTTAAGGAAGAGGTGCAACAAGGGACGTTCAGAGAGGACTTGTTCTATCGGCTGAATGTGGTTTCTTTGCGCGTGCCCCCTTTGCGGGAGCGCAGGGAAGATGTGCCGCTTTTGGCGCAGCATTTTCTCTCGCGATTTGCAGAAAAGAACAAAAAGCCCCTGAAAGGATTTACGCCACAGGCCATGGACATGATGCTCAAGCACGAGTGGCCCGGCAATGTCAGAGAGCTGGAAAATGCTGTGGAGCGAGCTGTTATCCTCTCACTGGGGGATTACATAAGCGAGAACGAATTGCCGCTGGTGGTTGCGGAAAGCGAGGGCGTATCTCGTATGGAACCGGCAGGGGGGCGCAGCCTGGAAGAGATAGAGCGCGAAGCTATCCTGGCCACTCTGGAGCAAACAGGCGGCAACAAGAGTGAAGCCGCAAAATTACTCAATATCTCCAGAGTAACGTTGCATAACAAATTGAAAAAATACGGTGTGGAATAGGGCGGGGCCTAAACTGTCTGTAGGGCAAGGCTTGAGGAATGACCTGATGTTGGCTATTTTGAATAATCCCTTGGTGCAAGCAAACGGAAGAACGTATTTTGATGGATTGGCTAACGAGGCTTGAAAAGCCTCACCCTCTTGCCGGATTGGTAAGCCGGCGCCTTCATTGGCTCTGCTGCATCGCTGCAGGGTGCGCTCTCACTCTTTGGCCTGCAGCGGCGCGGGCTGCTCAGTCACCGGGCGAACAATCGTTTTCGGCTTTGATCATCCTTCTGATTGGCATTGGCGTAGTGGCCCTTTCCTTGCTGGGGTGGCTGCTCTACAGGGCCGGGCGCAAGCAGACCGACCTTGTGGGCTCGCTGGCTCAGGAAACAGCAGGAAAGGAGCACCTGGCCGCTGAGCTGGAGCTTTTCAGGCTGGCCGTGGAGCAGAGCCCAGCTTCCATTGTCATTACCAACACCGACGGGACCATAGAATACGTCAACCCGCGCTTTTGCGAGACCTCAGGCTATACCGCCGAAGAAGTGCTTGGTGGCAATCCGCGCATTTTGAAGTCGGGCGGTCTGTCCAAGGAATATTACGAGACAATGTGGCAGACCCTGGCAAAGGGACATACCTGGCGCGGTGAATTCGTCAACAAGCGTAAATCCGGAGAGGAATACTGGGAGTCGGCTTCCATCTCCCCTGCCTGCGACAGTGCAGGGAACACCAGCCACTATGTCGCCGTGAAGGAAGACATCACCCTCAGAAAGCAGATGCAGGACGAACTCTTGCGCAAGACCACACTGTTGCAGGCCACTTTGGACAACATGCAGCATGGTATTTTAATGGTCGATGCTGGAGGAAAAGTTCTGGCTTCCAACAGGCAATTGCAGGAAATGCTGCAGTTCAGGCCCGGGCTTCTTGCTTCTGGCCCCGATTTCAGCGTGCTGGTGGAGGAGTGGGCCAGCATGTACGGCCAGGATGAGCGCATTAAGAAAAAAGTCATCGAATCTGCGCAAAAAAGTGAATCCAGCTCTTTTGAACTGGAATTGAAGGCAGGGCTCTTTATCGAGGTGCGGCACAATCCACTGGAGGGGGGCGGTTTCATCCGCACGTTTACCGACATTACATCCCGCAAGCAGGCGGAATCCTTACGCGAGGACATGGATCGTATCGCACGTCACGACCTGAAAACACCGCTCACAGGCATAATAGGCGTGCCCCAGTTGTTGCAAAGCGACGACAACCTCACCGACCTGCAGCGCGACCTGCTGAAGGATGTGCGCGAAAGCGGTTTGCGCATGCTGCGCATGGTGAATCTTTCCCTGGACCTGTATAAGATTGAGAGCGGTCTGTATGAGGTTTGCCCACAACCTGTGAATCTGGGCGCCTTGCTGCAGGACATTTTGCGTGAATCCAGGTCGCTTTTGGAATCCACCGAAGTCAGCGTGGAGATTTCCCATGACGGTGGACCATATGATGAAACAACTCCCTGTTTGGCATGGGGGGAGGAGCTGCTCTGCTATAGCATGCTGGCAAACATTGTGCGTAACGCCATAGAAGCCTCTGCCCAAGGAGGGGTGGTGCGTATTGCCTATAGCGGAGGTAACGGGGATAATGTTGTCAGCATCGCTGTCCATAACGAAGGCGTGGTGCCGGAAGGCATCCGCGACAATTTTTTTGATAAATACGTGACTTCAGGCAAATTGCACGGCACTGGCCTTGGTACGTATTCAGCCAGAATCATGGCAGAAGTGCAGGGCGGCAAAATTGCTATGCGAAGTTCTCAGACCGAAGGCACCACCATCACCATAACGCTTCCCGGGGTGCCGGAAAACATGGGAGCGTTATGATGCCGCGTTCGCACGTTAAAAATATCATAAGGCAGTTTATCCCCCGTTTTCTGGTTATTGCGATCGTACTCATCATTACGGCGGGGGCCCTCAT
The DNA here is from genome assembly GCF_055388615.1 of Desulfovibrio biadhensis. NCBI lineage: Bacteria > Pseudomonadati > Thermodesulfobacteriota > Desulfovibrionia > Desulfovibrionales > Desulfovibrionaceae > Desulfovibrio > Desulfovibrio biadhensis. The sequence goes on along the minus strand of NZ_AP042477.1, from coordinate 1,144,437 downwards.
TTGGGTAGAGACTTCAAATCATCTCCGCTCGTTAGAAATAAGCTGGAGCTGGTAACATCCAGAACACGGGTATTGCAGACGCAGGCTGGCCTCTATATTGGAAATGTCGCCTTTCTGGCGGACCAGGCCAGCAGGATATTGAACGCGGAAACTGCGGGCTTTGCGCAGATTATTCTGGAAGACCTGTTTTTCAGCTTCATGCATCGGCATAAAGGGTTTGATCAGGTCCGTTTTTTGGACAAAAAAGGTATGGAAGTTTCCCGCTTCGACGATACCGATGAAGGGCCACGCCTGACTTTTGCCGATGCCTTGCAAAACAAAAGCGATCGACCGTATTTTCAAAAAGCCATTCAGCTTGGCATTGGCGGCGTTTATATCAGTTCCATGAATTTGAACCAAGACAATGGCGGTATTGAAAGGCCCTTCAATCCCATCCTTCGCCTTGCCGCGCCGACGTTTGATACGGACTACAGCCGCACCGGGGTGGTTGTATTGAACCTCAAGGCTGGGCCCATGCTGGATGCCCTCACCAGGGAGCTTACTGAAGGGACATTGCTCATGACGAATGACGCCGGCGACTGGATTATTGGCCCTACCAGAGATGTGGAGTGGGGCATGTCCCTTCCTGACCGCAAAAACAAGGGGTTGCCGGCCTTGTACCCCAATGCCTGGAAAAAGATTCAGGAAGACCGCTCCGGGCAATTCACAACCTCCGAAGGACTGTTCACATTCCACCGTGTGAACCCGCTGGATGTCACCATCATCGAACGGGGCGACAAAGGGGTTGCTGCGGAGGAATGGATACTTTTGAGCAGGGTTGCGCCATCGGAACTCATACCGGGATGGTTGTCCCGGGCGTATATGGCGCTCACGGCTGCTTTGCTCATAATGGGCGTGGTGACCTGGTTCTGGAGCAAGGCAAGAAGCGCCGCGTTGGAAGCGGAAGCCGCTTCTTATGATAACATGAAAAAAAACATGACCATGAGCGAGGTGTCCCTGGACGCCTTGATAATGATTGATGATACGGGAAAAGTGCAGTTTTGGAATAAGGCGGCGGAGAAAATGTTCGGATATCCTGAACAGGAGAGCCTGGGAAGAAACATCCACGAACTGATAGTCGATGACAGCCTCCTGGAGAAAGCCAACCGTGGCCTGGAAATGTTTGCCAGGACAGGACAAGGTAAACTTATCGGCAGGATACCAGAGTTTCGGGCGCAGCGACGTGATGGGAGCTCTCTTGATGTGGAATTGTCTGTAGCCTCCTTTGAAGTGAACGGAAAATGGTACGCCGTGGGTAGTATCCGTGACATCAGCGAGCGTAAGGAAACAGAACAAAAACTCAAGATGTTGGCCTCCACCGATGCGCTGACCGGGCTTCCCAACAGGCGGCAGTTCATGGATATGGCTGCAAAGGAACATTCACGAAGCACCAGAACAGGCAACTGGGTCAGCATTGTGATGATTGATATCGATCATTTCAAACGGATTAATGACACCTGGGGGCACTCGGTTGGAGATGAGGCCTTGAAACTGTTCGCAGCAACAGGAATGAAACAGATAAGAGCACAGGATTTGTTTGCCCGACTGGGTGGTGAAGAGTTTGCACTGCTGTTGCCGGAAACCGACAGCGAGCAGGCTCTATTTGCAGCGGAACGCCTGCGTGTCGCCGTTGAAGGCGATGTTCTTGACATACAGGGCCAAAAGGCGAACTTCACCATCAGTTTAGGGGTTGCCTCTTCTAAGGGAGGGGCAATGAATGTGGAGGCGTTGCTGCAAAAAGCCGACGCCGCCCTTTATAAGGCAAAGGAAGCAGGACGTAACAGAGTCGAATCCGGCTGAAAATACACCCCTGACGCATGGGGATAGAAGGAGAACATCATGGATGTAAGTGCAATTATTAATAAACTCAAGCAGGAACCTGGCTTCGTAGAAAACGTGGGCATGGTTCTGGCGCACAATGGCGTGGTCAGGGGCTGGTCCAGAGACGGGCACAAAAGCGTGTCAAGCGTTGAAGTCTTTCCGGACAAGGCTCTCATCGAAGAACTGCGTAAGGAATACGAGCAAAAGCCGGGTATTTTCCGTGTTGTTGTGGAAGCGGCGGAAGGCGAGCTGCGCCCTGGTGATGATCTGCTTGTCATCGTTGTCGCTGGCGACCTGCGGGAAAACGTAAAACCCGTGCTTGCTGAACTGCTGGACAGAATCAAGGCCGAGGCTGTTAAAAAACGTGAAGCCATCAGTTGAGGCGCCCATGCTCAAGGGTTTTTTCGAGATAGTCAGTGTTGCGAAGTGCATTGAGGTGTTGCGCGGTTTTGCTCCGTTGGCGGGTGAAGCCGCGCCCATCGATGCCTGCCTTGACCGCGTTCTCGCCACCGAAGTCGTGTCTTCGGAGAACCTGCCTCTTGTTAATCGCTCCTGCATGGACGGGTATGCTGTCAGGGCAGAGGACCTGTTTGGCGCTTCTGAATCGAACGCGCCCTACTTGCAACTGGCGGGGTCCGTGCACATCGACTCGTTGCCTGAATTCTCGATCGAACCTGGGCAATGCGCCGCCATCACAACGGGGGGCACGCTGCCTGAAGGCGCCAACGCTGTTTTGATGGTGGAGCACAGCGACGATTTGGGCGCAGGATTCATCGAAGCGCAGCGCTCACTGGCGCCTGGTGACAACGTGATGTTCGCCGGTGAGGATGCGGCCCGAGGCAAAGCCGTGCTGCCGGCAGGCAGAAGGCTTGGCGTGCCGGAGCTGGGATTGCTGGCTGCCCTGGGCATTGCGGAGGTAGAAGTGGCGCGCCGCCCTGTTGTGGGGGTGCTGTCCACCGGAGATGAACTGGTGCCGCTGGAGTCCACGCCAAAGCCAGGGCAGGTGCGCGATGTCAACTCGCTGGCTCTGTCCTGCCTGCTGCGCCAGGCAGGGGCCACCCCAAAATCTTATGGCCTGGTGCCGGACACCCTGGAGCAGCTCACCGACGCCATGCACAAGGCGCTTAATGAGTGCGACGCAGTCCTTGTTTCAGGGGGCAGTTCCATCGGCGTGCGCGATCTCACCACCACGGCGATTACCTCGTTGCCAGATGCAGAGATACTGCTCCATGGCGTTGCCCTCAGCCCGGGAAAGCCGACAATTGTCGCCAGGGCTGCCGGCAAACCTATCCTGGGGCTGCCGGGACAGGTGGCTTCCGCCCAGGTGGTCATGTTGGTGCTGGGGCAACCCCTGATGCGTCATCTGGCGGGGGATGCCACTGCTTTTGACGAAAATAAACGCTGTGTGCGCCCTGCCGTGTTGGCGCAGAATCTGGCATCAAAGCAGGGACGCGAAGATTATGTACGCGTCAGGCTGGAGCACAGGGGCGAACAACTCCCCACGGCCTGGCCAAGACTGGGCAAGTCCGGTTTGTTGCGAACGCTGGTGGAGGCTGATGGCTTGGTGCGCGTGCCGGCCGAAAGCGAAGGCATTGCCAAAGGCGCTCAGGTGGAGGTGTGGTTGCTGTGATGCGCAGGGTTCTTTTCTTCCCCTTGGTATTGCTGGTGTGTTTGCTGTCGCTAGTTGCAGGGCAGCAGTACGTTTCCGGGGCTACGCTGGCTGGCGGCAACGCCACACAGCAACCCGTTATGGTGGAAGAACAGCTTTTTCGTGTAGATGCACCACCAGAAGGGGAAGCCCCCCTGGTGTTGGTCGTCTGGCTGACTCCGGCAGAAGGCTATTACGCCTATGGTCATGAACCGGGGGAGACGGGCCAGCCTACGGTGCTTTCCATCACACCACCGCCTGGTGTGGAAGCGGAAATTTTGTACCCTGAGGGCGTATTCAAGCCGGATGCCTTCGACCCTGGCATCATGGTGGAGGTCTTTCACGAGCGGACCCCGATTTTTGTCGCTTTGCATGGGGACCCGGGAGCTTCCTTGTTTTTGGTTGGCGAATTGGAAATGCTGCTGTGTTCCGACACCAGTTGCTGGCCCGTACGCCACGAGCTTTTGGTGGACCAGCCCGATTTTGACCCGAACGCGCTGCAGAGCGCAGAAGGGCAATCCTGGTGGCCGCGTTATCTTGCCCTTTCCGCAGGGGAGCCCGACCCCCGCAACCTTTCCGGAGCGGATGCCCTGGGAGCAGCGCCCCTTGACTCCATAGAAGGGGCCGACGGGGCTGATTCCATAACCCAAGGCGCCGCCGGCATTGAAGCGCTGGATATAGTGCCAGAGTATTTTCAACCAGAGTTGGAAGTGCAGGGCGTTGGCAAGGCTGCCTTGTTGGCCATCCTCGCGGGCTTTATTTTGAATTTCATGCCCTGTGTTCTGCCCGTGGTTTCCCTGAAGCTTTCCACTCTTGTGGCTGCAGCCGGTGTTGATGCATCTGCTCACAAAACGCGAGGGTTTCGCGAGCACAACGTCTTTTTTGCTGTAGGAATCCTTATATATTTTGTGGTCTTGGGTGTTGTCCTGGGTGCCGCAGGACTCGCCTGGGGGCAGCTGTTCCAAAAACCTGGCCTGATTATGGGCGTCACCGCCGTTGTCTTTGGTCTGGGGTTGAGTCTGTTCGGCCTGTTTGATCTACCCATCATCGACCTGAAGACAGGGGGGCCGAGCAAGAATCCCCGGTTGCAGGCCATGTTCACTGGGCTGCTGGCAACCTTACTGGCTACGCCTTGCAGTGGCCCATTTCTCGGTGGTGTGCTTGGCTGGACATTGACGCAGGCGCCCTCCACCATTGTAACCGTATTTCTGTGCATTGGCCTGGGAATGGCGCTGCCCTATATTTTGATGGCGTTCAAGCCCGGGCTGGTGCGGCTGTTCCCCAAGCCAGGTGGTTGGACCATCTTTCTGGAACGATTGGTGGGTTTCTTTTTGATGGGCACCTGTGTCTATCTGCTGGCGATTTTGCCCACATCGTACTTCATGTCGGCGCTGGTGCTGCTTTTGGCCGTGGCTTTTGCTGCCTGGATGTGGGGCGCCTGGACCAATTTGGCCGACCCAAAAGGCAAACGACTGGCTGTCCGCGCTGCTGCCCTTGCCGTTGTGCTGGTGGTTGGTTTGTGGGCCTTTCAGCCGCCCGACCGGGAATCCGTCTGGCTTCCTTTTGACGCCGAAAGCTTTACGGAACTCAAGGGGCAACGAAACCTGATGGTGGATTTTACCGCGGATTGGTGCCCAAACTGCAAGGTGCTGGAAAAGACAACCCTGGCAAAAGACAATCTTGAAGGATGGGGGGAGAGGTTTGACCTTGTATTTGTACAGGCTGACCTGACCGAAGATAATCCGGAAGCGCAGGCCCTCTTGCGCAAACTCGGCAGCCAGAGCATTCCCGTGGTGGCGTTGTTTCCGACTGGAGACGCCTCCGGAACACCGCTGGTGCTGCGGGATATTGTGACGGAGAGCCAACTGGAACGCGCCCTGCAGCAGACATTTGCTGCGTCTGATACGGTGGACGAGGAAGACTGATGGCGCTTTCCGAATACTGGCAGCGGCTGCCGCAGCGGACCAGGCGCGCTCTGCTTGTGGGCAGTGTGGGGCCGGATCATCTCGATGAAGCGGCCGCCTTTGCAGCAGGAGAGGGAGCGCACCAACTGGCCCTTGAATTGCAGCTCGCAGCCTGGGAGCATTATCCTTTGGATGGCGTGTTTGCGGCAAAAGTGCTGGAACGGGCCAAAGCCGTAGAAGAGGGCGTCCTTGAAATCCCTGAAACGTTGCTGCGGGCGGTGATTACCTCCTGGCGGCTGCCTACGGATGGTGAAGAGGCGGAAAAGGGGTTGCCGCTTGAGCACCTGGCCAAAAACAGGGAGTACGAACAAGCCTTTGCCTGCGCCTGCGACGCCTTAAAAACAGATGGTCACAACCTGTTTTGGTGCGAGCAGACAGTCATACTGGGCATGATGACCGGACAGGGGCGGGAGGCCAGCGAACGGGTTTTGCGCGCTCAGGTTCTGCAGCAGGATGCCTTTGCGCCCATGGCGGATTTTTTGCGTGGCGAGTTTCTCTTTGTTGCGGGTGAGTACACCGCGGCAAAAGACGCCTATCTCCAGGCTATGAACCACCCCCTGGCGCGTGGATGGCAAGCGCCGCTGGAGCGCTGCGCAGAGGCGTGCTGGCGTCTGGAATGGCGTGATGAAGCCATGGAATATTGGAAACAGGCCATTGAAAAACGCCCCTGGCATACTAACCTGTTGTTACGGGCCCATGCGGCTGTTTTGCCTGTTGAGGAGTTGATGCAATTCGCCTCCACAGCTGTTCTTGTCTACAGCTACAATAAGGCGGATTATCTGGATGCCACTTTGGCGGCCCTTGCTGAAAGCAGGGGCGCTTCTCTGATAATCGCCCTTGATAATGGCTCGACCGACGCAACACCTGATGTGCTCGCCTCCTGGCGAGACAGGCTGGGGTGCGAATGTTTGAAAACGTTGCGTTTACCGGTGAATGTCGGAGCCCCTGCTGCGCGTAACTGGCTGGCCGCCATGTCCGAACTGGACGAGATGGAATACGTTGCCTATCTGGATGACGATGCGCTGCCCCCGCCGGATTGGCTGGAGTTGCTGCATGCAGCCCGCCAAACCTGTCCTGAAGCTGCCGTCTGGGGGTGCAGGGTCATGGATCATAAAGCGCCTGAAATCATACAGAGCGCGGATATGCACTTGCAATTGCCCACGGACGAAGATGGCGCGCCCCGCGTTTTATTTGATCCACACTGCGCCAGCATGGAGCCTTTTCACATCTCTGAGCTTCATGCGCAGGTCTCAGACAGGGGGCAATTTGACTACATACGCCCCTGCGCTTCTGTAACGGGATGCTGTCATCTTATGCAAACGGACAGCCTACGGGGCATGGGCTTTGACCTGCGATACACGCCCTCCCAATACGATGATCTAGATCGGGATTTGCGCAATGCAATGGAAGGGCGATTTTGCTGCTACCAAGGGGGGCTGGCCGTGCACCACCGCAAGCGGAGCGGACGCGCCGCCTCCATGAATAACCAGGCAAAGGGTAATTGGCTGGGCAATCGCTATAAGCTCGTCAACCGCTTTTCCGCAGAAGAACTGGTCGCCCTCTGGCATGCGGAAGGGCGTTTGCTCGCCGATGATTTGATGCGCAAGATTGCCGTCCTCGAACAGGTTATGGGCATCCATGACCTGGCGGAAAGACTGTGACTGTCTAAACGCTATAGCGTAAGGAGCTTACAGTGCAGGTTAAATACCTGATAATTGGCGCAGGCCCCACTGGTCTGGGCGCCGGCGTAAGGCTGCACGAGCTTGGTGAGAGCAATTTTCTCGTGCTTGAACGCAACCCCTACGTAGGGGGGCTGTCCGCCAGCTTTACGGATAAGGCTGGTTTTACCTGGGATATTGGGGGGCACGTTGTTTTTTCTCATTACGATTATTACGACAAGGTTCTGGATGAAGCCCTTGAAGGACGCTATCTCGAGCACCAGCGCATAGCGCGTGTGCGGCTTGCTGACACCTGGGTGCCGTACCCTTTTCAGAACAACATCCGCCACCTGCCGACGGAATTGCAGTGGGAGTGTGTGCAAGGCCTGTTGCCCGGGCGCAGACCCGAGGACCCGCCCAATAATTTTGCCCAATGGTTTGAACGCGTTTTTGGCCAGGGAATCACCCGTTTATTCATGCGCCCTTATAATTTCAAGGTGTGGGCCACCCCGGCAGAGCAGATGGGGTACACCTGGATTGGCGAGCGAGTCAGCGTCATCGATCTGGAAAAAGTGTTGCATAATCTGGTGCTGCAACAGGATGATGTAGCCTGGGGGCCGAACAATGTCTTTCGGTTTCCGCTGCATGGCGGCACCGGAGAGATTTACCGCAAGGTGGCCCGTCGCATCCAGGAGCGCATTGTCACGGATTGCGCTGTTACGAAGATCGACACGGCAAATAAGACCGCTACCACCTGCAAAGGTGAAATACACTACGAGCACCTGCTCTCCACTGGCCCTCTGGACATACTTGTGCGTGAGCAGCTTCGTCATGCCCCAGACGCCATGCATGACGCGGCCGGCCTGCTGGAGCACAACGGCGTTTTCGTCGGGGGCGTGGGCGTGGCCGATACGCGGGACGATCCCACGTGCTGGATGTATTTTCCGGAGGACAATTGCCCCTATTACCGGCTGACGAACTTCCATAACTATTCGCCGAATAATGTAACGCCTGCCGGGCAAGCCAGGGGACTCATGGCCGAAACATCTTATTCGCGCCACAAGCCTGAGGACATTGCCTCACTCATGGACAAAACCGTGGATGGGTTGGTGAACACGTCCATGCTCGATGCCGCCCATCGTGAAAAGATCGTCAGCCGCTGGGAAATGGCGGTGGACTATGGATACCCTGTACCAACGCTGCACAGAGACAAAGCCCTCGCGCAACTCATTCCCTGGTTGGAAGAACAGAGTATTTGGTCACGGGGGCGCTTTGGCGGCTGGAAATACGAAGTGTCCAATATGGACCACTCCCTGATGCAAGGGGTGGAATGGGCCGAGCATATGCTCCTGGACAAAGCCGAAACAACGTATAAAGTGTAACGCCGCACCATGTTGCGTTTGATTGCTGCAGTTGGAAATAATAACGATGTTCGATACAGATAAGGGCAGATATATATCATGAATCCCGCCATTTACGCGATGCGCAGGGAGAAACTGCGCTATAGCCTCCAGGAAAAAGGGCTTGATGCCCTGATAGTAAGCCATGCTGCCAATCGGTTTTATTTGAGCGGCTTTGAACTGCACGACCCCCAGTGCAACGAGACAGCAGGCTGGCTCTTTATTACCGCCAAGGGCAAGGACTGGCTGCTTACCGATCCCAGATACTATGACGCGGCCAAGCGTCTTTGGGATGAGGAGTACATCCATATTTCTTCTGGTGTAGAACGCGAGAAGCAGCGTACTTTTTTGAAAAACGCATCAGGCGCCGCTCAGGCGCGTGTTGGATTCGAATCAAAGTCCATGAACGTGGATACCTATGATTTCCTGCGTCAGGAACTCTTTCTGCACCCTACACGGGGTATGATCGAGCGGCATCGGGTGATTAAGGACAGCGATGAAATGGCCTGCATGGAGCGCTCCATCAAGGTCAACCACATGGTTTGCGAACGCGTGCCGGAAGTTTTAGTGCCAGGGCGCACCGAGGCCGAGGTGGCCTGGGAAATAGAAAAGCTGTTCCGCGAGCTTGGCGCAAGCGAGCTTTCTTTTGCCTCCATAGTTGCCGTGGGGCCCAATGCCGCCCTGCCGCATGCCATCCCTGGGGAGACCCAGATACGCGAAGGCGACATGGTTCTGGTGGACATCGGCGGCCGTGTGGACAACTACTGTTCTGACCAGACCAGGACCTTTTGGGTAGGCGACAAGCCGTCCGATCGTTTTTTGAAGACCCGCGACATGGTGCAGGAAGCCCAGAACAAGGCCATTGAAGCAGCGCGCCCCGGCATGCGCATCATGGATCTGTACGGCGTGGCCAGAGACAGTTTTGTCTCCCATGGCGTGGAATCGCGTTTCACCCATGCGCTTGGGCACGGCATTGGCCTGGAGACGCACGAGCCACCCAGCCTGGGCCCCCGTACGGAAAGCGAATTGAAGCCCGGTATGGTCGTTACCGTGGAGCCTGGGCTCTATGACCCCGAATGGGGGGGCATCCGTTGGGAGTATATGATCGAGATTACCGAAGACGGCGCGAGGGTTTTGTGAGTAAAGGCAGAAAGCGGCGCCGTCTGCCCAGGATGGTGCCGCCACCGTGTCGTTCTGAGCGGGTTTATGTGAAGTTGCCCCGCGCAAATGTTGCGCGGCTTCGGTTTTTTCTCGAAGGTTATGACAACCTTGGCTACGCCACGGTGCTTGATCCGTGGGAGGCGGTGGCCGTTGTGGTCTTTTCCCCTTCCCAGCGTAGAGAGATGCTTGCCGTGCTTGAGGGGCTGGCTCCTGTTCTGGGGCTGGAAATGGTCCCTTTGCCCGCTGCGTTGCACAGCCAGGCGGATGCAGCCGCAATCAGCGCACCGCCACCCATGCCGGAATAAAACGCCACGCCGTATTCAGGGCCTTGTCCAACTCCAAGGAGCGGGGCTCCACCTGCACGAGGAGTGACCAGAAGTCGCGGGAGTGGTTCATGAACGCCGTATGGCAGAGCTCGTGCAATAGCACGTAGCGCGTCATTTCAGGGGGCAGCAGGAGCAGGGCCGCATTCAGGCTGAGGGTGCCGCGGCTGGAGCAGCTCCCCCAGCGTGTCTTTTGCAGCCGAACCTGAACGCCTTTACTGTACAGGGCTGTTGTTTTTTCCAGCTCTCGCACCAGGGGCGTAAGCTCTTGCCGCGCCTTTTCCTTGAGCCAATTTTGCAGTTGAAGCGCGTGGGCTTTTTCATCCGTAGGCGCCCCCAGAAAGACAAGCTCTCTGGCGTTTTCCAGCAGCCGCAGTTTACTCCTGGATTCCGCCCCATATCGTACAGGCCAGATTTCAGAGAGCGTACGCAGGTTCAATTCCTGTGGCTTAAGGCACGGGGGCGCCGCGTTTACCGAAAGTCTGCGCAGGGTGGCGCGAATCCAGTCGGCGCGTTCACGCACCATTGCCGCGGCATATTCTTCGGCTTTGCTGCCATGGTAGATCGCTGGCAACACAACCTCTACAGAGCCTCCCGGGGCGTGCCCCGGCAGTACGCGGATGCTGGCTCGCTTGGCCCTTGTGCTGCGGCGTATGGTGTAAGCAGGTAGTTCAGACATGACCTGCATTATTTACTGCAGTGGCAGGACAGCCGCAAGGGCGAGGGATGCCAGGCACTTGACCGCGTCGTGTCTGCCAAATAGAAGGGTAGGCGGCTGTTGGTACGGGGGGAAGGCGGCCGAATACACTACACAGGTGGTGCAATGGGGCTTCGTTCGAAAATTGCCGCGCTCCCGATCCGCTATAAACTGCTGAGTACATTTGCTTTTGTGGTCCTGCTGGCCATGTTGCTGGTGTTCAGCCTGGTTTATAACCAGGTCAGGGGGCTCATGCTCGGCAATATGGAGGAGCAGCTCGAGAATGGCACCAGTTCCATTCTCAACATGGTGCTGGCCGGCGCCAGACTCTCTGTTCGCAATTATTTGCGCGGCGTGGCGGAGACGGATCTGCAGATCCTTGAACGTTACCAATTGCGCGTGCAGCAGGGAGAATTGAGCGAAGGCGAGGCCAGAAATCGCGCCAGATCCACGCTGCTGCGGCAATCCATTGGTCCCTCCGGCTATGTTTTCGTGCTTAATTCCCAGGGCAGGGTGCTTGTCCACCCCAGTTCCGCAGTGCAAGGCCAGGATGTTTCCGCCTTGCCCTTTGTGCAGGAAATCCTGGAGACGGGGAGCGGGGGGTATGTCGAATATCTCTGGCGCAACCCAGGTGAATTGCATGAAGTTTCCAAGGCGGTCTTCGTTGAGTATCACGCGGCTTGGGACTGGTACATCTGCTCTTCTTCCTATCAAAAAGAATTTCGCGCCCTGATCAACCCCCATGATTTTCGAAAGGGCATGGAATCCGTCTCTTCCAGTATGCATGGCGAAGTCTATGTTTTTGACGGGAATGGCGATGCCATCATCGGACCTCCTGATTCAGGCTTGCTTGATCCGCAGAATGAGGACTCCCGACGTGTGCTGCAAACCTTCATGTCGCAAAGGAACGGCCGCATTTTCTATAGTTGGAAGGAGGGCGATGATGCAGTTGCCCGCACCAGACTGGCTGTCTACAGAGATATTCCCGATCTGGGCTGGGTGGTTGTCTCCACGGTTCCGGTGGATGAATATTACCGCCCATTGCATCTCTTGCAGCTTTCGGTGCTGGCGTCGTTTATCCTGACAATGCTGTTGGTCGTTCCTTTCAGTTTCTGGATAGGAAGCTACATAACACGTCCCTTGCAAAATCTTATCGGCAAGTTTGAGCGGGGTGCAAAAGGCGATCTCTCCGTACGCACGGATCCCGGCCCCCCGGATGAATTGGGCAGGTTATCGGCCTTTTTCAACGAATTCATGATCAGGCTCGAAGCCTACAGCAATGCGTTGCGAGAGAGCGAAGAGCGCTACCGTACGGCCATGGACTCCACCCCTGATCCTTTGCTGGTTTATGACATGAGTCACAGGGTCAGTTACTGCAACCCCGCGTTTTCACGGGTTTTCGGGTGGTCGCAGGAGGATGTTCTCGGGCAGCAGCCTGATTTCGTGCCTCAGGAATACGCCCAGGAGGCAGACCACTTCATGCACGCCGTGGAGCAGGGCACCACGGTACATGGGCTGGAGACAGCGCGCCTGACCCGGAACGGGGAACTCCGGTACGTAATCATGAGCGGCGCTTTATATGGCGGGCGCGACGCCGCCCCCATGGGTATGGTTGTGAGCATGCAGGACGTGACGGCGCATCGCTTGGCCGAAGAAGCCCTGAAACGGAGCGACGACGAGATTCGCGAACAGTTGGAGCAGCAGGTTAGCGAGCGCACCAAGGCCCTGGAAGCTGTGAATGAAGAATTGCGCCTGGCCAAGGAAGCCGCAGAGGCGGCCACTGAGACCAAAAGCGAATTTCTGGCCAACGTGAGCCATGAAATTCGCACGCCGCTCAACGGCATCATTGGGGCTACAGACCTGGCCAGATGGGAAAACCTCACGCCAAAGCTGCAGCGGTATATTGATATTGTCCACACTTCGGCTGAATCGCTGCTGGCCATCATCGAAGGGATACTCGATTTTTCCAAAATCGAAGCAGGCCGGCTGGAGCTGGAGGAGGGGGAGTTTTCTCTGACGCTCTTGCTGAATGAGATTCGGGGCTTGTTCTCCCCACGCGCAACGCAGAAAGGAATCGAATTACTTTTTCACATCCGGCCTCAAGTGCCGATACGCCTGATAGGCGATTCCCTCAGGCTCAAACAGGTGCTCATCAACCTTGTTGGCAATGCTCTGAAGTTTACAGAATCAGGGGGCAGTATCGTTGTTGGGTGCAGTATTAAGGACGCTGCGGCAAATGATCGGCTTCTCTTTGATTTCAGCGTTACGGATACGGGAATAGGTATCAGTGATGCGCAGCAGGAGCGGTTGTTCAATCCGTTTACCCAGGCGGACGCCTCGACAACCCGCAAATACGGGGGCACAGGGCTTGGGTTGTCCATCAGCAAAAGGCTGGTGGCGCTCATGGGCGGTGAAATAGGTGTGGTCAGCACGCCAGGTGAAGGAAGCACGTTTACCTTTTCGGTTGCCCTTAAAAAGCATCCGGACGCAGGCAAGATGCAAGAATTTCCCAATCTTCAAGGGAAGCGCGTGCTGGTGGTGGATGACAGCGTATACGGGCGTTCAGTGGCCTCATCGCAGTTGCAGGCTTTGGGGGTGGCATATACGGCCCTGGCAGATGGCGAAACGGCGCTGGAAACCCTGCAGGCCGCGATGCAGGGCGAAATACCCATGTTCGACGCTTTGATGATCGATTGGCGAATGCCTGAAATGGACGGTTTTGAACTGGCCAGGCGCATTTGCGATGAACTGAAGCTGAAGTTGCCCACCGTACTCATAACCGCGTTTGCTGAAGACAAGGGTTTGCAGGAAGCAAACATGTTGCACATCGATGGTCTGCTGGGAAAACCCTACCTGCAGGAGACCCTGGGGCAGGCGCTGGAGCAGTTGTTTGGGGATAGAAAAGACGCCCCGACAGGCGAAGAGAGTATAGAACAGGACGCACAGGGGCTTGCGCTGGCAGGCATGCGTGTTTTGATTGCGGAAGACAACCCCACCAACCAGGAGATTGCAGCCGCCATCCTGGAAAGCGCCGGGATGCAAACGGTTGTGGCTGATAATGGCCTGGAGGCCTGGGAACGCCTGGAGGAAATGGGGCGGGAAGGGTGCGACGCCGTTCTTGTTGACCTGCGGATGCCTGAAATGAATGGGTTTGAATTTGCCCAGAAACTGCGCAGAACGCCGCAATTTGCAGGGTTGCCGCTTATAGCCGTTACGGCGCGGACCGGGTCGGAGACAGAGACCCAATGCCGTGTGTCTGGTATGGATGGCATTGTGTCCAAACCCTATGACCGGAAAACGCTTATCCAGGCGTTGGTCAAATATTGCAGTGGGTTGACGGTTGCGACATCTGAAAAGAAGGTGAACAAGCCCAGGCGCCTGGATACGTCGACTGTGTTTGGTGTGGCTCCCGATCTGGCGACGGTTTCGGGGCTCGATGCTGCGGCTTCGATGCAGCGGTTGGGGTTGGATAATGACGGGTTCAGGCGCATTTTGGGCAAGTTTCGCCACGCCAACCAGAATACGGCAGTGCGTCTTCGTGAAGTATGGGGGCGCGGTGATTATTCTACCCTGAGCAGTGAAGCGCACAGTCTTAAAGGAAGCGCTGGGAGTATTGGGGCGGTGGCTCTGCAAGCAGCGGCCCAGGAACTGGACGACGCGAGCAAGAAAAAGATCACGAGCGCAGAGCATGTAGCGGCGGTGGAGCGTGAGCTTGGTAGTCTTTTACGCAGTCTGGAGGGGGTACGCGAACCTGAGCGCCCCCGACAGAGAAAAGTCGAGAAAACCGATGAAGCCGCCATGCGCGCTGCAATCTCCTCCATGCGCACCGCATTGGCGACGGCCCAGCCAGTAGCCGTTTCCAGCGCCTTGGAAAAGATGCACTCCTATTTTGATCAGGCAGAGCTCAATGATTTGCAATCGCTAGCTGAAGAGTATGAATACGAATTGGCGCTGGACGCGCTTGGTGTTTTGGAATCCAGCCTTGAGCCGGCGTAACTTCTGTTGCCCTCCTGAATAGTTTTTTTCAAATACATTCTGCGGTGTTGCTGTGCGATAGCAAAACAGCTGACGCACCATTATTATTTCATCCGGCCTATATTGACAGAATACTGTCAATTTGTCAGAATGCTGTCAAATTGGGAGTTGCAGATGAAACCAGAACATACGCCGGAAGGCGCTGCATTGACCGCATGCATGCTGGAGATTTTTCGATGTAACGGAGCTCTTTTGGCGGCAGGAGACGAGCTGGTGCGCGACATTGGGCTGACCAGCGCCAGGTGGCAGGTGCTGGGTGCTTTGGCGCTGCACCAGGGGGGCAGCGAGCTTACTGTGGCGGCTATCGCCAGAAATATGGGGCTTGCCAGGCAATCGGTGCAGAGGACGGTGAACGAGTTGCACAAGGAAGGACTGGTTGTTTTCAGTGACAACCCCCATCATAAGCGCGCCAGACTGGTCATGCTCAGCGAAAAAGGGAGTGCGGTCTATCAAAAAGCCCATGCACGACAGGTGCATTGGTCAAACGCTCTGGCCAAGTCGTACGACGCCCAAGATATTTGCAAGGCACTCGCCCTTCTTCAGGAATTGCGTGAACGGTGTGGCAGTATGCATGACGCAATAGCAACGGCCCAACGAGAAGATAAAGGAGGCCAATATGCTCAAGATTGAAGAACTCGAGGCTCAGGTGACGCTTTTTGAACAAATGCAGGGCAGCACAGCCCCGGTTGTGCTTATGAATGTCTTCAGCGTGGCGCCGGAAGAAACTGACTTGCTGCTTAACGCCTGGCAGGCTGACGCCGCCATCATGGCCAGACAGCAAGGGTTCATCTCCACACAATTACATAAAGGCATCGGGGGGAGCTCCGTCTTTATCAACTATGCAGAGTGGCGCAGTGTCGCTGATTTTCGCGCAGCATTTGAAAATCCGGAATTCCAGGACAGCCTCGAGAAGTATCCCCCCAGCGCCATGGCCAGGCCGCATCTGTTCGAAAAGATCAATACGCCCGTTACTGGATGATAATCCGGAAACAGGGTCTGAAATAAAACGGAGCGCCCCTGAAGTGGAAAGGGGCGTTTCTTTTTGCAGTAAAAAGCCGCCAGGGCAGAAGAGGGGAGCTGCCTGGTTTACTCTTGCTCAGTGTAGAGAGGGAGCTCAAAGATCATGGTGCTGCCCGATCCGGGAGTGGATTCAGCCCAGATGCGCCCCCCGTAGTGTTCGACGATTTGCTTGCAGATGGGCAGTCCCAGTCCCGTGCCCTTAAGCTTTCGCAGGGGGAGGGTGTCATTGTTTGTGATGACTTGGTGGAACTTGTTGAAGATGCGGTTGATCTCTTCGTGTGGAATGCCCATGCCCGTATCCTGGACAGATATGCGGACAATGCCGTCGAGCATGGCTGCTGCGATCTTTACGTATCCTTTGGGCGTGAATTTGGCCGCGTTGTGCAGCAGATTGATAAGCACCTGTTCGATGCGGTCCCGATCTGCATGGACTTCTGCTCTTTTGAAGGCATCGTCTTCAGGAAGCTCAAGCTGCAGCTCCAGCTCGGGATTCTGGGCGAACAGCCCGTGCACGGCCTGGGCGGCAAGGATGATGACGGGTTCTATGTGGAATGGTTCGTTGCGCCACTGTATGCGGCCGGATTCGATCTTTGTGAGATCCAGCACGTCATTAATCATGCGGCTGAGCCGCTCGCCTTCCTGGCTGACCACGGCGAGGTTGTCCTTGATACGGTGCGCCTTTTTTTCCAGTTTTGGGTTTTCCGCAGGGACCAGGGGCAGGAAAGAATTATGAAACTCCTTGCTCACCAGTTTGGCGAATCCAGGAATGGAAGTCAGCGGCGTACGCAGTTCATGGGCAACTGAGGAAAGGAAGGAAGACTTGATGTCATCGAGTTCCTGGAGACGCTGATTACTGCGGGTGAGTTCCTTTGTGCGTTCCTCCAGGTCTTGCCGCGCCTTGAGCAGGCTGAGGTGCGTTTTCACCCGTGCGCGTACTTCTCCGGGATCAATGGGTTTGTAGATGTAGTCCACGGCGCCGCATTCAAAGCCATTGACCACAGCCTGCGACTCGGAAAGCGCCGTGATGAAGATGACGGGGATATCCCTGGAGCGCGGATCCTGTTTGAGCTGCCGACAGACTTCAAACCCGTCCATGCCTGGCATCATGATGTCGAGCAAGATGAGGTCCGGCGGACTCTGACGCGCCTGGGCAAGGGCCCGCTGCCCTGACGTGGCAACAGACAGGGTGTACTGGTCCTTGAGGGTATCAACAAGGATATCAATGTTGAGTTTGGTGTCGTCCACAATCAAGACGGTGCTGTTGCGGACGGGTAAGATCTCTTGGTGCATGCTTTTAGGTTATGGTAAAGTTGGCCCCCGAGCCAAAGTTGCTGAGGTGATGATATTTGTCAACAGCAGCAGGCTTGAAAGTGTCCTTTTCGGGTAAAATATTGCTATTTTGTCACGTATTATACGAAAAAGGGCGCAGCCTAAAAAATGCTGCGCCCTGAGTTTGCTTCTGGGTGAGGCTATTTCTTGGCGCGGTCTTCCAGCATGGCAACGGCGGGCAGGGTCTTGCCTTCCAGAAATTCCAGGAAGGAACCACCGCCTGTAGATATGTAGGACATTTTGTCAGACAGGCCGAATTGCGCAAGGGCTGAGATGGTGTCACCGCCCCCTACCAGTGAGAAAGCATCGCTTTCCGCTACAGCGTGCGCCAGGGTTTTGGTGCCTCCGGCAAATTGGTCGTATTCAAAAACGCCAACAGGACCGTTCCAGACAATGGTCGCGGCCTTGCGCGCCGCATCGGCGTATCGCTTGGCGGTTTCAGGGCCGATATCCAGAATCATATCGTTTTCTCCAATTTCGGAGACCTTCTTGATGGTCGGTCTGGCGTCCTCGGAGACTGCAGCGCCCACCACCACATCGGTAGGCACGGGAATTTCAGCGCCTGCATCTTTAGCCATCTGCATCAGG
Organism: Desulfovibrio biadhensis; assembly: GCF_055388615.1. NCBI lineage: Bacteria > Pseudomonadati > Thermodesulfobacteriota > Desulfovibrionia > Desulfovibrionales > Desulfovibrionaceae > Desulfovibrio > Desulfovibrio biadhensis. The sequence goes on along the minus strand of NZ_AP042477.1, from coordinate 1,126,754 downwards.
CGTTTTGTTTCCTCTATCATGTCAGGTTCATAGAGGGATTTACCAACAGGGTGCCCGGATGCAGCAATAAAGTTGTTGGCAATGCCGCCACCTACGATGAGGTGATCAACCTTCTTGGAAAGGTTTTCAAGCACGGTAAGTTTGGTGGAAACCTTGGAGCCCCCCACAATCGCCAGCATGGGGCGTTTGGGTGCTTCCATGGCTTTGCCCAGGGCGTCCAGTTCCTTGGCCAGGAGCATACCGGCGCAAGCAACAGGGGCGAAACGCCCCGCACCATGTGTGGATGCCTGCGCCCTATGGGCAGTGCCAAAGGCATCCATGACATAAATGTCGCAGAGCGCGGCCATCTTTTTGGCCAGCTCTTCGTTGTCCTTTTTTTCGCCCTTGAGAAAACGGACGTTCTCGCAAAGAACTATTTCATTGTCACCCACTTCCACGCCGTTTATCCAGTCCTTGGCAAGACGCACGGGCGTCCCCACCAGTTCAGACAAGTATTCCGCAACGGGGGTAAGCGAGAATTTTTCCTCGTACTCACCTTCTGTAGGCCGCCCGAGGTGGGAAACGAGCATGATTTTGGCGCCTGCATCCAATGCTGTTTTGATCGTCGGCAGACAGGCGCGGATGCGTGCGTCGTTGGTGACCTTTCCGTCCTTGACCGGAACGTTGAAGTCAACACGGATCAGCAGGCGTTTGCCCGCAAGGTCGAGTTCACTCATTTTCAAGACGTGCATGGGCTATCCTCCTGGTTTTGCTCGCAGATATTGTAGTTTTACGCAAGCAGGCGTTCAATACGCCGTCTGGAAGTGCCTATAGCATCTCTTGCAGGGTCTTGACCACGTTTTCTACGGTAAAGCCAAAATGGGTAAAAAGTACTTTACCAGGGGCGGAAGCGCCAAAGGTATCCATGCCCACAACCTGCCCCTTGTCGCCTACCAGCCCTGCCCAGCAGGTGGTGACGCCGGCTTCCACTGCGAGCCGCGTCGTAACGGCGGGCGGCAGTACGCTGTCGCGATAGCTTTGCTCCTGCTCCAGGAAAAGATCAACACAGGGCATGGAAACAACGCGGATTTTGCGCCCCTGCTCTGCAAGGGTCTTGGCCGCGTCCATGGCCAGCCCAATTTCGGAGCCTGTCGCCATGATCACGGCATCGGGCGTTCCGTCGCAATCGATCAGCACGTACCCGCCGCGGGCGGCATCCGCCACCGTCTTTTCTGTGTGGGGGAGCGCAGGAAGACCCTGACGAGAAAGCAGCAATGCATGGGGAGACTGCTTCTTTTCAATGCCTTGCCGCCAGGCAATGGCTGACTCTACACGGTCGGCCGGCCGCCAGACATACAGGTTGGGGATCAGGCGCAGCGAAGCAGCGTGCTCCACGGGTTGGTGCGTGGGGCCGTCTTCACCTACGCCAATGGAGTCGTGGGTAAGCACGAATATGTTGCGAACACCCATGAGCGCAGCCATGCGGATGGCGTTGCGCGCATAGTCAGAAAATACCAGGAATGTCGCGTTGTAAGGGATGAATCCACCGTGCAGGGACATGCCCGTGCAAAGTGCCGCCATACCCATTTCGCGGACACCAAAGTGCAGATAATTGCCGGAAAAATCCTGCGGCGTGATGGAACGGGCGCCTTTCCAGAGCGTGCCGTTGGAGCCGGAAAGGTCGGCAGAGCCGCCCACAAGCTCAGGTAAATGCGGGGCAAAGGCATTCAGCGCTGCAAGAGAAGCCTTGCGTGTGGCAATGGGATCTTCAGCTTTTGCCAGTTCGGCTATTGCCTTGGTTGCCACGTCCGACCAGTCTGCAGGAAGCGCGCCCTGCATCCGCCGTTCAAATTCGGCGGCCAGTTCAGGAAAAACCTTCTGGTAGGCAGCGAACGTTTCCTTCCAGGCGGATTCGGCCTGTTGCCCTTTTTCGCGGGCATCCCAGGCTTTGTATATGTCCTCGGGGATTTCAAAAGGCGGGTGCTCCCATCCCAAAGCTTTCCGCGCTTCACCAAGTTCCGCATCACCAAGTGGCGCGCCGTGGCAGGAGGCTTTGCCGCAATGGCCGGGGGCGCCAAAGCCGATCTGTGTCTTGCAGCAGATGAGGGTGGGCTTGTCCGTCACACCCTTGGCAGCGGCGATGGCCTTGTGCAGGGCATCGTGGTCGTGTCCGTCCACATTTTCGATAACGTCCCAGCCGTAAGCCTTGAAGCGTTCCGGCGTATTGTCCGCAAACCAACCCGAGACGTCTCCATCAATGGAAATTCCATTATCGTCATAAAGAGCGATGAGTTTGCCAAGACCAAGGGTGCCGGCAAGGGAGGCTGCCTCGTGAGAAACGCCCTCCATCATGCAACCGTCACCCAGCAAAAGCCATGTATGGTGATTGACGATTTCGTGACCGTCGCGGTTGAAATGCGCTGCAAGCAAACGTTCGGCAAGCGCCATACCGACTGCGTTGGCAACACCCTGCCCCAGAGGGCCTGTGGTTGTTTCAACGCCGGGCGTGTGCCCGTATTCCGGGTGCCCAGGAGTCTTGGAGCCGAATTGGCGAAAGTTCTTGATGTCTTCAATGCTCAGGTCGTAGCCGCTCAAATGCAGTACGGAGTAAAGCAGCATGGAAGCGTGCCCGTTGGAAAGCACGACTCGGTCGCGGTCCGGCCAGGCGGGGTTGGCAGGGTTGTGCTCGAGAAAGTCGAGCCACAGGACTGCGGCTATGTCGGCCATGCCCATCGGGGCTCCTGGATGGCCGGACTTGGCCTTCTCTACAGCGTCTGCACTGAGAAAACGAATGACGTTAGCAAGGGCTTTGCGGTCTGGCATTGAAATACTCCTGAGCGAAAATTTGGGTGCGGCGGGGAAGGTTGGGGCACAATGCATCCGACCCGTCGCGACGGACAGAGGGGTTGTAGCGTCTCGAAGCCGGATTGCCAAGTGTTGTGTCAGGTCTGTTACGAAACAGTCTGAGAGGCAGATGCAGAGCGGCTTATGTCCATGCAGACAATGTAATTGGTTCCTGATGTGCTGGAGAAAGAAGCAGCCAATGTGGTGCAAATGTTCCCCGAAGCCATGGAAATGTATGACTCCGTAGTGAATTTTCGCATGCCTGCGCGCAAGGGTAAAAAATAATCTTTGAGAGAGTGGTCGCTGCCTTTCTGAGCAGGCTGATAGATGAAGCGTTTGTATTCCGCTATCTTCAAAGGATTGCAGATTGTTTCTGAAATCTGGATGCCGCCCTCATCAAGTACGTATAAACATTCCAGATCGTCATGAGCACTTAGAAAATTCGCAAGAACACAGTCGAAATCGCTTTCTTCAACACTTTCCAGGTAACCGACCAGCTTTTGCAATAGCGCGTCATATTCGGCGAACAATTTTTTTTGGACGGTAAAGCTCTCAAGCACGTGTTCTCGAAATGTCGCAGCAACGTCTTTGATGGTTTGCAACGTGTCGTGCTGCTCCATACGTAAAGGCGCCGGACGGGAAAAGTGAAAGCCCTGAAACACATCGACACCGAGTTCAAGCAGCTTCATGGCGTCTGCAGCGCTTTCCACACCTTCTGCAACCACCATGGCGCCAATGCGCTGGCCCAGCCCCACCAGGGATTTGGTAACTTCCATCTTGTAGAATTGCTGATGCAGAGAGCTTACAAGAGAGCGGTCGATTTTCAGGACATCGGGTTTGATAAGCGCTATACGCTCCATGTTGGAGTGGCCTGCCCCCACATCGTCCAGCGCGATCAGGAATCCTTCTTCTCGGTATCTTGTAATGAAATCGAGAAGCGCGTCGGTGTTTTGCACATTGGATTCGATAATTTCGATGACGATATTGTTGGGATTTATGCCAATGGTGCGTGCCTGCTTCACCAGGTATTTGGAGCCGGCAGCCACAGTATCCAGCAATGCGATGTCAATATTGATGGAGAGTAACAACTCCTTGTGCGCATCATGGATGGGCTTGAAGCATTCCAAGGCCTTGCTGCGGCAAAGCCTGTCCAGCTCCAGTCGCTGCTGCGCAGTCTGCGGCAGGGAAAAAAGGATATTCGGTGGAAGAACAGCTTCCTGGCAGGCGTCACACCCTCTGCTGAGCGCCTCGAATCCCAGAATGGATTGCCTTTTGATGGAGACCTGCGGCTGATAATGAGATACTACCCTGCGTTTTTGCAGGATGGTCTCTATATCTGCGTGGGTCGTATCATAAGGCGGCGTTATGCTCTGTGCTGTACTGTTCATTTTGGTACCGGGTGTGAAGTAGGCTCTAGAGGCGTTATTCGTGGCGCGGTGCCCTGTCAAGTCACATAATTTTGGCTAATGCGTTAACCAACCGGGAATTTGGCATATCCATGGTTAAAAAAAGGGCCGGTCGCAATGTGCGACCGGCCCCCCCATTTCCGGTTGCTGCAAAAGCAGCGGGGAATGGTTTTAGAGTTCTTCTCCTGTGCGGACGCGCAGGGATTTTTCAATGTTCACCACGAAGACCACGCCGTCGCCTTCTTTACCAGTCTTGGCGGCAGTCTGGATGGTCTCGAGGCAGTCGCCAACCTTGTTGTCAGGCACGCCAACTTCGATGCGCACCTTTTTCAGCAGGTTCATTTCAATGACGACACCGCGGTAGGTTTCGGTGAAGCCTTTCTGACGACCGGAGCCAAGGATGTTGGTCACGGACATGCTGTAGAACTGCTGTGCGTATAGCGCCTGCTTGACGGCGGTGAGACGCTCGGGCCGGGTATATGCTATGATGAGTTTCATATGTTCCTCCTGCTTGCGGGAATGAGTTTGCCTACTCGACAGAGAACAGCTGGAAGCCGCTGTAGGCCTCGTTGCCGTGCTCGGAGATGTCCAGGCCCTTCAGTTCTTCTTCTTCACTTGCGCGAACGCCCATGATCAGGTCGGCAATCTTGAAGACGATGAAACCAGCGCCGAAGGCCCATGCGAAGACAACGGCAACACCCACGAGCTGCACCAGGAGCTGGCTGACACCGCCGCCGTAGAACAGACCGGTGACTCCACCGTAACCAGGAGCGCCGAACAGGCCTACGCAGATTGTGCCCCAGGCGCCACAGGTGCCGTGGACGGAAACAGCGCCGACGGGGTCGTCGATCTTGAGGACTTTGTCCAGGAATTCGACGGAAGCAACAACCAGAATACCAGAGGTCAGGCCGATGATGATGGCGCCTGCGGGTGCAACGTCATAACAACCAGCGGTGATGCCTACGAGACCGGCAAGGGCGCCGTTCATGGTCATGGAAACGTCAGGCTTGCCGAAACGGCCCCAGGCCATGATCATGCCGCCGAGAAGACCAGCAGCAGCAGCCAGGGTGGTGTTCACGGCAATGTAGCCGATGGTGCCGTCAGCAGTGGTGGTGGAGCCGGGGTTAAAACCGAACCAACCGAACCAGAGAATCAGCACGCCGAGACCGGCGAGAGGAATGTTGTGGCCGGGAATAGCGCGTGCGGTGCCATCGGCAGCGTACTTGCCCATTCTGGGGCCAAGAACCAGAGCACCGGCGAGACCAACCCAGGCGCCAACGGAGTGAACAACGGTGGAACCTGCGAAGTCAGCAAAGCCGAGGCCTTCGAGCCAGCCAGCGCCAGCATCGCCCAACCACAGGCTGCCCCAGCACCAGTGACCGGAGATGGGGTAGATCAGGCCGGTAACCAGAACGGTGATGATAAGGTATGCGGCAAATTTGGTGCGCTCGGCGATGGCGCCGGAAACGATGGTGGCCGCAGTGGCTGCGAACACGGACTGGAAGAACCAGAAGGTCAGAGTCCACTGACCATCAGCGGTTTCGGGGGTGGCGCCGGACAGGGAGAAGCCGGAAGCACCGATAAAGCCGCCCACGTCGGTACCGAACATCAGTGCGAAACCGAACAGGAAAAAGATGATCGCGCCAGCGCCGAAATCGATGAAGTTCTTCATCATGATGTTGCCGGCATTTTTTGCGCGGGTGAAACCACATTCAACACATGCAAAGCCAGCCTGCATGAACATGACCAGGATTGCAGCAACCAAGGTCCACAGGATGTTTGCGTTAGCCTGAGAAAGAAGCTCGACTTCTTCAGCCCGAGCCAGACCAGGCGTCAGGAGCAGGGCCGCCCCAAGAGTCGCTGGAATCAGGCCCTTCCGGAACAGAGATTTGGAAACCATATACTACCTCCTTAATTATGTTGTCCGAGAGTAAGTGGATGCGTCATTCTGCTCCCCACTTAGAGCAAGAAAGGGGCCAAGTCTCTAACTGGCTGTAATTGCGACATGAAAAATGTTCAGGAGCAGAGGGGCGGGTGGAAAAATTAAAAAAAATAACAAATATGATAAAGAGTGCAAGGGACATTATTTCTATTTTGTCAAATAAGCTACAGAGCCGCGCCAAGTCTGCTATACTACTTCATGGGTATGTACAGGTATGAAAAAATGGAGGGGCAGTAAAACCGCGCAGCAGGGGGGCAGGGGCGGAAAAGCATATAAATGAAAAAGGCCGCTGCAGCGAATGCTCCAGCGGCCTTAAGCGCGATAATGAGTAGTTTACAAAAGGTTTTGCAGCTTCTAGTGACCGCCGCTGCCCAGAAGTCCGGAAGCAGCAAGCGCCAGAACGAGAATCTCGGCGATGGCAAAGAACATATACATGTAGTCTTTGCGCTTTTTGTATCCGGGAATGAGGGTGAAGTAACAAACGATGGTCAGAAGCGCCAACAGAGCAATGGGGACGAAGTTCAGAAAATCACCCCTATTGAGCAGTGACGCCCAACCCCACCCTGTGGGGGAGTTGGTGTGATGCAGATAGTCAGCCACACCCATCTTCCAGGAGGATGTAACCACGTCCATGGGGACGTGAGAAGGAAGAACTCCCAGAATATAGATGAGATATGTGGCAATCATCATAAAGATGCCAAGCCATGCGCCGTAGAACAGAATATTAGCATAGCGGATCTGTTCCGGTCTGGCCTGGGTGGATAGCTTGCGTTCTTCAGCCATAATGCACCTCGCTTTACGTTATCGTGATCAGCTTGCTCAGCCCATGATGTTCAGGCCCAGACCTTTGTCCAGGGCCTTGAAGCCGGCGAAGAAGAGCACGCCGATAACCATGTAGCGAATCACCTTGGGCTTGGCCACGGCCAGCAACCTGACGCCGACAAAGGAGCCGAGCATCAGCCCGATGATGGACGGAATGGCCATCAAGGGGATGACACAGCCCTGGTTCAGGTAAATCCAGGCCGCAGAGGTGTCTGTGATGGACAGCAGGAACTTGGAGGTCGCAACAGAGACCTTCAGCGGAGCGCCCATCAGCAGGTTCAGCACGGGCACGTTGGCCCAGCCGGCGCCCAAGCCAAACATACCGGCCATAACGCCGATCACGATGAAGAGCAGCAAACCGGCCAGGGTGCGGTGGGTTTTCCACTCGATATCTTCGCCGGTTGAGCTGTCATGGTAAATGCCCTGAAGACCAAGGGCCAGGCCGATGGCGTCCTGCTTTTTGACAACTGGCCGTTCGGTGTTCTTGGACATGAGCAGCAGCACCGCGATACCGACAATGGTGCCACCAAGGCACGCCTGCACGATCGCCGGGTTCAACTTGGAAAGATAGAGCCCTAGCATTGCGCCGAGAATCGAACATGACGACGCTATGAGCGCCACTGGTAGCGCTAATCGTAGGCTCGCCATGTTTCGTTTCAACAGCCCCGGCCCCGCCGCCAATGCTCCGGCAAGGGCGACCATAAGGCCGGCGCCGCGCACGAAGTCAATATGGAACGGGAAGAAGCCGCTGACTAGCGGAACATAGAGCACCCCGCCGCCAACGCCAGCGAGAACCGCCACTATGCCCAGCACGAAACAGAAAAATAGCAGAACCAAGGGCCAGAACCACCACGGCTTGTCGCTGGGAACCGGCACGGCGCCGGCTGCTTCAGCCGCGGCCCAAACAGGGGAGGTGAACAACATCACCCCGAGCGTCAGCCATAGGCAAAACGCACGTCGCAAAACGTTACGCAGCATAGTTACCCCTCACAGTAAAGATAGGACGTTCAAGATCGGGAGGCATACCCTCTCCGACCAATATGTAACAGCACCCTCACATGCCGTCACAAGTCGTCTTGCTTGGCTATTTGAATGTGAAAAAGATGTCAACCTGAAAAAAAGCGGGGAATGACTGAAGACACTGGTTTGACGAGAAATTTTAATCGAGTTTGCGCTGCTGCGGAAGGGCTGTGTCGGGAGCTTATGCGTTGCTGCACAGCAAACTGAGCGTTTCACGCAATTTGTCATGATCTTTTATACCCGGTGCGCTTTCTACACCTGAATTCAGATCAACGCCGCAAGGATTGCTTTGCTCGATGGCGGAGAGAACGTTCTGCGGGCCCAGGCCACCTGCCAGGAACCAGGATTTGGGGCTGTGAAGTTCGCCAAGGGAGGAAAAGTCCAGGGAGGTGCCGTGCCCGCCGCCAGATTTTCCTGCATCGAGAAGAAAAAAGCGGCAGCAGTCAGCGTAGGTTTCCAGATCGTTTTGCAAGGCCTGTACACTGGCGTACCGTTCAGGCCAGAATACCCGCATGACACGGCTTTTTCCAATATCGCGACAAAATCCTCGGTTTTGGTTGCCGTGCAATTGCGCCAGGTGCAATTGGGCTGTTTCCATGATGCGCAACACTTCAGCAACGCTCTGTTTTACGAAAACGCCAACGCGCATGGCGCTGCCGGTGTTGATGTCACGGGCCTGCTCGGGAGTAACGGCGCGGGGGCTGCCTTGATGAAAAATAAAGCCGGCAAGAGGACTTTCCAGTTTTTCGCAAAAAAAAGTGTCCTCCTGGCGCGTAAGGCCACAAACCTTGATCATAGCCTTATTCTGGCAGCATCGGCTCATCGTTATCCTCCTCTACGCATGTTCTCCAGTGCTTCCCCTGGGTCAGGCGTCCGCATAAGCGAAGTCCCTACCAGCGCTGCCTCATAGCCGAGTTTTTGCATTTGCACCAGTTCCGCATTGCTGCCCATGCCGCTCGCGCTGATCCAGAGTTCCGCTATACGTTTCCTTTGGATAAGTCTGGCGGAGGTTTCCAGGTCAACGGTCAGCGTATCCAGGTCGCGGTTGTTGATCTGGATTATACGTGCGCCAACGTCCTGGGCAATGCGTACGTCATTTTCGTCAAAAGCTTCTACAACCGCATCAAGACCTGCATTATGGGCAAGTTCGATCATCTGGGCCAGAAGAGAAGGCTCCAGCATGCGCACTATCAGCAAAAGCGCTGATGCAGGTGTTGCCGCTGTCTGCGGTATTTGCAGCGGGTCAAGCAGGAAATCCTTGCGCAACAGCGGCAAGCCAGCGGGCCGCATGCGCTCGAGGAACGCCAAATCCCCCTGGAAATGGTCTTCCTCGGTCAGCACAGAAAGCGCGGAAGCGCCTCCTTTAGCATAAGCGGCGGCCACATCTTCAGGGCCGAGAAGGTCGTTTATCAACCCTTGAGAGGGTGACGCCCTCTTGTATTCGGCAATTACGGCAATCCCGTCGCGCTTGGCGCCACTACGCAAGGCTTCCAGAAAAGAAGGGCGCTCGCCTTGCCAGGCAGCGGGCAGCGCCCCTTTATCGGAAAGTTCGCGTAGCGCAGCAATTTCAGCCTGTTTCGCCTTGCGGAATGCTTCAAGCATACGCGGCAGAGCCATCCTAGTTCTCCTCGCCAATAACCTTGAGGGCAACTCCCTGTGTAACGGCGCCGCGAGCTCGGTCAACACATTCGCGCATGGGCATGCCGTCTTCAAGCAGATGCAGCGACACTGCCACGTTTAAAGCCAGCATGTCGCGCATGGCCTTGGGCCCGCGCCCTGCCAATACCTCGCGCAAAGTGTTCATGGCTTCTTCGCGGCTGTGCACAGCTACGTCTTCAGGATTGGAGCGTTCAAAACCCAGCTCTTCAGGGTCAAGTTCGGTGCTCATCACCGAGCCTTCAGCTACCCATACAATCTGGTTTGGCCCAAATGGAGTCAGTTCGTCAAACCCTCCTGCACCGTGCACCACGGCAGCGCGTTCAATGCCGGTCTCTACCAGCACCTCGGCCATACTGCGCATGATTTCCGGCCTGGCCACCCCCAACAATTGATGCGTAGGGCGTGCCGGGTTCAGCAAAGGCCCCAGAAGGTTGAACAGCGTGCGCATGCCAAGCTCCTTGCGAACAGGCATGATGTGGCGGAAAGCGGGGTGGAAGTTGGGAGCGAACAAAAAGACAAAGTTGCGTGCTTCCACCTCCCGCCGGATGTCCTTGGGATCCTTGTATATGGGAAACCCCAGGGCTTCCACAGCATCGGCGCTGCCAGAGGTGCTGGAAACAGCGCGGTTGCCGTGTTTAACGACCTTGTGACCAAGGCCGGCCAGCACCAGTGCAGTGGCTGTGGAGCAGTTGAAGCTGTTTCTGTGATCGCCCCCTGTCCCAACTGGGTCGATGTATTTGCCGGGGATGCCTTCCACCAGGTTGGCTTTGGCCAGAGCGGCGCGGACTGCGCCGACCATCTCCGTCACGGTTTCGCCTTTGGCGCGCAGTCCCATAAGCAGGGCGCCCGCCTGGCCGGGACTGAGTTGCCCGTCCATGAGCAGGGAAAAAGCCTGTTCAGCGAGCTCGGGTTCCAGGTTCTGCCCATCAGCAAGTGTATTCAATATTGTTTTTACAGTGTCGGCAGTCATGGTCTGTCCCTTTGTGTCAGCTCAATTTTTCCGGAAAGTTGGCCAGCATGTCCAGGCCTTGCGGCGTAAGCACGGATTCAGGATGAAACTGCACACCTTCCCAGGGGCGGTCGCGATAACGCATGCCCATCACCTCATTTTGGTCAGTGCGTGCAGAAACTTCCAGAAGATCAGGTTTTTCCTCGGCATGCACAAGCAGGGAATGGTAGCGACCGATTTCCACTGGAGAGGGGATGCCGGTGAACATGCCCTTGCCGTCATGCTCGATCATGGAGGTTTTACCGTGCATGATCCGTGGCCCCACATCAACAGTGGCGCCGGCAAAGTGCCCTAAAACCTGGTGCCCCAGGCAAACGCCCAACACGGGTATTTCCTTGGGCAATTTTTCCAGGAACTGCAGGCACAGGCCGGCATTGCGCGGATGGCTGGGGCCAGGGGAGATGCAGACCATTTCGAGCTTGGGGTCTGTGGCGAGATCGAGGATCTCTGGCCGGTCGTTGCGCAGCACCTCGGGAGAGCGCCCAAGTTTGTAGAACGCCTGTACGAGATTGAAGGTAAACGAATCAAAATTGTCAATCAGCAAAAACATCGCCGCCTCCCTTGGCTGCCAGTATTTCACGCAAGACCTTTGCCTTGTTGTTGCACTCTTCCCATTCCTTGTCCGGGTCGGAATCGTAGACGATGCCGGCGCCGGCCTGCCAGCTCACCATGCCGTCGCGCACCCAGAGGGAGCGGATGGTGATGCCGGTGTCCAGGTCTACGCGGTCTGCGTCCAGGCCGATCCAACCGATGGCCCCTGCGTATGGACCACGAGAAATGCCTTCGAGTTCGGCAATGATCTCCATGGCGCGGACTTTTGGCGCGCCGCTGAGCGTGCCGGCAGGGAAGGTTGCGCCCAGCACGTCCAGCGCATCCTTGCCCTCTGCCAGTTTGGCCGTGACATAGCTGGTAATGTGCATGACATGGGAGAAGCGCTCGACCTGCTTGTACTTCTCCACTTCCACGGTGCCGGGCTTGGCAACGCGCCCAAGGTCGTTGCGACCAAGGTCCACCAGCATGACATGCTCGGCGTTTTCCTTGGGGTCTTGCAGCAGCTCTTCCGCAAGGCGGTCGTCTTCTGCGGCGTCTGCGCCCCTGTGCCGGGTGCCGGCTATGGGGCAGGTGGTCAGATCGCCCCCATTGCAGCGGACAAGCAGCTCGGGCGATGAGCCCATCAAGGTCATTTTGGGGAACCGCAAAAAGAACATGTATGGGGAGGGGTTCACCTGGCGCAACCGGCGGTAGAGCACAAAGGGGTCGCCAGAGAATGAAGCCTGGAAGCGGGTGGAAAGCACAATCTGAATGGCTTCGCCCTGCCTGATGAGCTCCTTGGCGCGATCAACACCTTTTTTGTAGGCCACTTCCTCGGGCATGTTCATGACAGTGCCGGCCTGAGGCGGCTCCACGGGGCGGTTCAGGGCTGTGAAGTCCATTTCCGCCTTGGCGCCTTCCACCAGAGAGAGCAGGCACAGGCGATGGAACAGGTGATCGAAGAGGGCCACCTGCCCGGGCAATACCAGTGTGGATTCACTCTGGTCCGGGGGCAGTAGGGGGGCGAGTTTGGGCTCGAAGGCTCCGGCGATACCGTAGCCAAAATACCCGTACAGTCCTCTGGTGATGGGGGGCAAATCCTCAAATCCATCGGGCGGGGTGATTGTCAGGGCCTTGTTTACGGCGCGCAACCCTTCTATATAGTCCATGCCGGAAAATTCCTTGAGGGGTTCAAGCCTCTCATCGCGGCAGGCCACTTCCAGTTTGCCGTTCTTGCAGGAAAGACGCAGCCTGTAGTTCCAGGCAATGATGCTGTAGCGGCCCAGGCGACCGTCAACTTCCGCACTTTCCAGTAGAATACCCTGCTTGCTGCCTACCAGTCCCAAATAAAGACTTATGGGCGTCTGGATGTCTGCCGGCATCCATTTGCCGCTTTGCTGCAGTACTATGTTTTCGACTGCCATAATGGCTCTCCTTGCTGCCTGTTGCCGGGGTTGCCCGGCTGGTGAAGAATTTACATATGCCTATGAAATAGTATCGATATCCTTCCACCACCAACTGGCTTGCTGCACCAGCAGATCCATGTCCCCCCCTGCGGCGATATGTAGAAAGTTACGAAAGCGCCGCACGGCGTCTTGTCCATAAGGGTTTTGTTCAAAAAGGGTCGTGAACAATTCCGCGTCCTGGGTCAGCATTTTTTGTGCAGCTTCCAATCTGCGTTGGAAGGAAGGCGTTAAAAAGCGTTCGATTTCCGGTTGTTTGGCCAGAGCCGCCAGATAGGACACGGTTGTGACGAAGTTGAGTCCCTGAATCTGGGCAACGGCGTTGTCGTGTTCTTCGGCCGTGGTGCGGAAATAACGAAATCCCATTTTCTCGATGAGCGCCTCCACGGCCAGACAGGCGTCTTCATCCGCGGCCTTTCCCGCTGCGGAATCGCCCGGCACCACTGCGATGCTGGCTTCTTCCGGAGGATTGGGGCCAAACAGCGGGTGCGTTCCCACTATGGGGCCGCCCCATGCCTTGCGCATGTCACGCAGCGGCGCAACCTTCACGGAGCCTACGTCTGCCAGGATAGCTCCCTGACGCATAAGGGGGGCAACCCTTGCCAGTATCTCCTCCATTGCGGGCACGGGTACGGCCAACAATACAAGGTCGGCTGCGGGGATCGCCTGCTCCAGGTCGTTTTCCAGCAAGGGTCTATCCAGACAATCCACATCCAGTCCCAAATTTTTGCAATGTGAGGCAAAAAGCCCCCCCATCTGCCCCTGGGCGCCGATGATGGCCAGCCGGCGCAGTTCAGGCGCAGAATGCATTCTGTCCGTAGGGGTGGGGTTCCCCGAGGGACCGGGGTGCGACATTTTGCCATTGGTCACGATTGCCTCACTTCACTTCCTCGACGCGGTTCTCCTCAAAAGAAACGCGGCGTACTGTGTCTTCTACAAAAACTTTGGCTTCGCCACGCGCAGTGTCGAAGATGGTCCACACGTCCTTGCCCATGGCGTTTTTGCCGGTAAAAAGCTCGAAACGCCCGATTTCAGGAGTTTCGTTTTGACTGGCGCGGTGCTGTGCGCCCATGCTCAGCAGCAAAAGGGTTCCCAGCAGGATGCCGACGACCAGAGCCTTCCAGTCCATGTGCTTGCTCCTTTGCTGATGCCCGACTTCAGGACGCGGGCGTTGTGATGATTTTCCAGGCGTCCCAGAAGCCTGGAAAGCTTTTTGCCACGCAGGCGGGGTTGTCGTGCTTCACTTCGCCCCCTTTCAGGCCGTAGAGCGAAGTGCTCATGGCCATGCGGTGGTCCCCATAGGTGGGAAAAACGCTGGAGGTATCCGGCGTTCCAGCCAGGGGGGTGATGCGCAACCCATCGTCCAGTTCTTCAACAGCAGCGCCCGCCTGGCGCAAATGCTCAGCGGAACCGTGCAATCTGTCGCATTCCTTGATTTTCAGGTGGGCGACATTGCGAATGCGTGTTTCGCCTTCCGCCATGGAAGCCAGAACCGCCACGGTGGGGACCAGATCGGGGCAGTGCCCCATATCTACGTCAACGCCATGGAGCGGAGACGGCATCACGGTCACGGCATTGGGTTGCCAGGCGATTGATGCGCCCATGGCCTGGAGGATATCCAGGATGGCGCGGTCGCCCTGTTGCGAGGTGGGCTGCAGATTTTCCACCGTCACGGGCCTGGGGCCCAACGCGCCGGCGGCCAAAAGGTAGGAGGCGTTGCTCCAGTCCCCTTCAACCGTGGCGGAACGCCCCATGTACATGCCGTAGGGCACGGCAAAGCGCATGCGCCCTGGCTGTACTTCGCGCAGTTCGTGCCAGTCCGCCGGCACCCATTCGTCGTTCTCGAGAACTTGCAACCGCACGCTACAGCCGAAATCTTCCATGGATTGCAGGGTCAGCCCCACATACGGCCAGCTCAGGGCCTTTTCACCCCCTACACGGATGGTCAGGGGTCTTCTGGCCAAGGGGGCGGCCAGCAGCAGACCGGAAAGGTACTGGCTGCTTTCTTCCAGGGTGATTTCCACTTCGCCCCCGAGTATGCCGGCTGCGCGGATGAGCAAAGGCGGGCAGCCTTCTGTTTCCATATACTGAATTTCGGCGCTGATGGAGCGCAGGACGTCGACCAGTTCCCCAATGGGGCGCTGGTGGATGCGCCCCCTGCCGAAAAGCTTGAAATCGCCATTGCCTACGGCCAGCACGGCCGTGAGCAGCCGGCAGGTGGTGCCGGATTCGCCCACATCAATGTCCACGGCGCCATCTATATCTATGCTGCCGCCTGAAGGCGTACCGTTGCAGCCTACAATGCGGTATTCGCCCTCGCCTAGCCGTTCGATGGTTGCGCCGGCAGCCTGCATGCACTCGCGGGTGCGCTCCAGGTCTTCGCTTTCAAGCACGCCCGAAAGCTTTGATTCTCCCACGGAGAGGGCGGCGCATATCACGGCGCGATGCGACAGGGATTTGGAAGGGGGGGCTTGCACCGTTACGGGGGTGGTCGTCATGCTCTGTCTCCTCGGCCTTTTTGGAATAATGTTTTACCGTAGCGCTTAGACCGATGTGGCGCCGCTGGTTTCCAGATGCGGTCCTGCCGGATAGCTGCCCAGAACACGCAGGGTGTGGCAGGCGTGTCCCAGTTCATCGAGCACTTTACGGTAGCGCTCCTGCTCCAGGTCGCACTCCACATCCACAAAAAAGACGTACTTCCATTTTTCACCACGCAAAGGGCGCGATTCCAGCTTTTTCATGTTGATGCCTTCGCGCGCAAGCAGTTGCAAGACAGTGACCAGGCTGCCCGGTTTGTCCGGCAGCGTGAAGAGCATGCTGGTCTTGTCCCTGGCGCCCTTGTTCATGGCCGGTGTGGGACCAATGATCACGAAACGGGTCCAGTTGTCGGGCAGGTCTTCTATGCCTTGGGCAAGGGGGGGCAGTCCCAGAAGAGGGCCGAGCCCGGCATGGCCGATGGCGGCGGCTCCCGGGTCGTCCATCTCCGCAACCCGGGTGGCTGCTGCGGCCGTGCTCTCCGTGGGGATGATATTGGCCGAGGGCAGGTTTGCGCGCAGCCAGCCGTTGCACTGGGCCAGTGGCTGGGGGTGAGAATACACGCTGCGCACCTGGGAAAGCGATGTGGCCTTGGTGAGCAGGCAATGGGAAATGCGGAAAAAGATCTCGGACTGGATAAAGGCTTCATAGCGTAGAAAACAGTCGAGTCCCTGTCCCACAGTGCCTTGCAGGGAATTTTCCAGGGGGATGACGCCAAGCTCGGTTTCCCGCGAATGCACAGCGCGGAAAACGGCGTGCAAATCAGGCATGGGAATATATTCCACGCTGCGCCCCAGAAATTCGACGCCCGCAAAATAGGAGAAAGTGCCTTCGGGGCCGAGGTAGCTCACCCGCTGGGGGCGCTGCAGGCTTCTGGAAGAGGAGAATATCTCGCGATAGATGGAGCGCAGATGTTCTTCCGGCAGCGTGCCGTCGCTTTTTGCCAGCAGCGCCTGCATGACTTCTTTTTCTCTGAAAGGTTTGAAGATGATGTCTTTATTGCCGGCCTTGATGCGCCCAACTTCGAGACTGAGAGCTGCACGGCGGCTGAGCAGTTCGAGAATGTGGCGGTCCACGTCGTCGATTTCGTCACGCACCTCTACCAGCCGTTGTTGCACCTCTTCAGAGACGTTTTGGCTGGGGATATCTGTGCTGGAGGCTATATCTTTGGACATGCTCAGCCTTCCTTGATCTCTTCGCAGATGCGCATGCCAAAATGGCGGCCCGCAACGTCTGCGCGGCACAGTATCCTGTCCCCCACTTTCAGGGAAACCACGCTTACGGGTGAACCGTCCTCACGCACCAGGCGAATGGTTTCTGCGTTCTGCAAAAACACTGCGCCTTCAACCGCGGGTTCCTTGTCGCCGCAATCAAACGCCGCCCGAATCAGCAACATGGGGCGGACCTCCACCTTGACCCTGCCCACAGTGGCCAGGGTGGTGTCGCCTTTGGCGTTCACAATCAATACCTGACGCCCAGCGGAAAGTTCCTCCAGGTAGCAGGTCTTGTCTCCGGGCATTTGGGCGTATGCGTGCACCGCTCCGGCATTGATCCGAAAAGGGCGCGCAGCCACGTACGGGTTTGATTCGGTTTCGGCGTGCACCAGAAAGCTGAAGGCGCTGGAGTTGCCCACAAGCATGCCCTGCCCCTTGCGCAGCATGGAAAGGGTATCCACACAAACGCGGTGCCCAAGGCCGGCGTGCTCGATTGCCGTGACAGTTGCCGGGGCCAGATCGATGCACCCCTGGCAGAGCTTGAGCTCCCGAACCATATCTTTCAGCATGGGCGCGGATTCTGGCAGGGCGACGACAAAATCGACGCCGCGTTCCAAAATGCCGGCTGCCAGCACTGCCCTGTCCAGGTTGGCTGCTTCCACACCCAGACCTTCCGCCTGGGCCAGGATGTTTTCCACGGGGATGATCTCCCACCCTTCTTTCAGGATAACGCGTTTGCCTGCTTTGAGTTCTGCGGCGGCAAGCTCTTCGTCTTCCTTCTTTTCCAGGCCTACTATGGCGAAATCTTCAGGTGCGGCGACACGAGCACGCCCCAAAGAGGTAATGGCCGCATGGTCCTTTTTTTCTGCGATGATGCCGTCCACCCCGGATTCCAGGGCCAGCGTCACCAACGTTTTGTCAAAAGGTACGGCCTTGAACCAAAGTTCCTTCATGTCTCCTCCCTTCGCTAGGCCTGCAGCCGTTCCATGGCCTGATCCACGCTCATTTCTTCGTGCACTATGCCGTGCACGGCGCTGAGCAGCTTGGACGGTGATTTGTGTTGAAAGATGTTGCGTCCTACGGAAAGTCCGGCGCCGCCGGCCATGATGGAATCATGGATCATTTGCAGCAGGGCGCGGTCCGAATCAAGCTTGGGACCACCTGCAATGACCACGGGAACGCAGACGGACTGGATGACCTTGTGAAAGCTTTCCACGTCGCCCGTGTAGTTCACCTTGACCACGTCAGCGCCCAGTTCCTCGCCCACCCGGGCGCAATGCGCCACGATTTCAGGGTCGTATTCGTCTTTCACCTTTGGGCCGCGGGCGTACACCATGGTCAGAAACGGCATGCCCCAGTCAGCGGCCTGCTCTGCGCAATGGCCTACTTCCTTGAGCATTTCCCGTTCGGTTTCATCACCCAGGTTGACGTGTACGGAAATGCCGTCAGCGCCCTGCTTCAGCGCTTCTTCCACACTGCCGACCAGGGTCTTTGCATTAGGATAGGGCGAAACACTGGTGCTGCCGGAAAGATGCAAAATCAGGCCGATATCACGGCCGCGGGTTCTGTGGCCGCAGCGCACCAGTCCCTTGTGCATGAGCACGGCGTTTGCGCCGCCTTCTGCTATCTGGTTGACGGTTTCCTTGAGGTCCACCAGCCCCATGATGGGCCCCACGGTAAAACCGTGGTCCAGGGGGACGATGATGGCGCGTTTTGTGTTGCGGTCGAAGATGCGTTCGCGTCTGATTTCTTTACCCACTCTCATGGCCGTGTCTCCTGATGCAAAAGATGTTTATGCGGCGTCGCCCAGGTGTTCCAGGGCCTGCTCCACGTCCCAGTCTTCATGCACAATGCCGTGCAGCGCTTCGCAAAGCTTGGTGGGGTCCTTGTGCTGGAAAACATTGCGCCCCACGGAGAGTCCGGCGCCGCCGGCCTGAATGGAGTCGTGGACCATTTTTAGGATGTCCTGTGTGTTTTCCATTTTTTCGCCGCCAGCTATGACAACGGGCACGCAGCAGGCGTCCACCACTGCAGAGAAGCTTTTGGTATCGCCGGTGTAGTTCACTTTGATGACATCGGCGCCCAGTTCTTGCCCCACACGGGCGCAGTGCTGGACGATTTCAGGATCGTATTCGTTTTCGATTTTGGGGCCGCGCGCGTACATCATGGCCAGAACAGGAATGCCCCAGTGGGAGGCTTCGCTGCTCACGGCGCCGAGGTCTTCGAGCATGCGGTCTTCGGTTTCGTCGCCCAGATTGACGTGCAGAGACACGGCGTCAGCGCCGAGGCGGATGGCGTCTTCTACGGATGCGACGAGGGTTTTGGCGTTGGGAGTGGGGGAAAGTTTTGTGCTTGCGGAAAGATGCAGGATGAGTCCGATGTCACGACCGTAGCCTCTGTGTGTGCAGCGGGGCAGGCCTTTGTGCATCAGCACGGCGTTTGCGCCGCCGTCGGCCACGCGGTTCACGGTGCCTTTGAAGTCCACCAGGCCATAAATAGGGCCGACGGTGACGCCGTGGTCCATGGGTACGATGATTGTGCGTCCGGTGTTGCGGTTGAAGATGCGTTCCAGTCTGACTTCTTTGCCGAGAAGCATGGCGCCCTCCTGATTTGGTTGTGCCCCTTTCCCGGCGATTTGCCGGAAGCCGCGATCTTCTTTCCCGGTGGCCTCCAGAGATGAAAAAAGGGCCGCCGGCTGGTCTGCCCGCGGCCCTTATGGAGGCGTTTTGTGTTGCGTCTACTTACACTCGTGCACCTCTGTCCAGACCTCGGGCCGGGCTAAACCAATACCAAAAGTAAAAAAAGGAAAAGGAAAAGAGGGCCCTGAGGCTGTTGGATTCCTGGTGCATGAAAAGGGACTTACGTGCTGCGACTTGGAGTTGTCAAGACAATTTTTCGGCAAAAGGGAAAATGTAACAGCTTTGTCGAAAACGCTGCCGGGTGGGTATTTCCTTTGCGGCGAGTTACCATAATTGAAAACCCAATAGTTTACGCTCTTGTCTGTTCCATGTTAAAGGGAGAATCTGGAGTCGGGGAATTTCTTTACATTGCCGGAGGCTCCTCCCGGTTCGAACATTCAGGCCCTGCAAAAGGTTTTGCGGGGCTTTGTCCAGAAGGAGATCTACAATGCGTGGACTCAGAATCCTTGGAATACTGGCTGGCGTGGTCGCGCTGGTCGGCTTGATCCTCTGGTCAGGCGGTTTTCTGGAGACAGGGCTCATCGAGCCTGACCAGGAAGTGGGCAACCTGCCGAAACAGCCGGAGCCGGCGCAGAGCGCCGCTGTCGAATTGCGTACCATGACCGAATATTATGATGCCGTGGGCACGGTGCGCCCCCGTGTGGAAACCAAGGTGGAAGCTCAGGTGACGGCCAAGGTGCTGTCTGTTGAGGTGACTTCCGGGCAAAAGGTGCAAAAGGGCGATCTGCTTGTGGTGCTGGATAGCCGGGAATTGCGCTCGCAGCTTGAAGAAGCAAGGCAGGGATTGGAAAGCGCCAAGGCACAGCGCTCCCAGGCTGAGCGGGCCATTGACGCGGCGCAGGCGGCATTTGAAGAGGCAAGCGCCCGGTACCGTCGCATCAAAACATTATATGCCGAAAGGGCCGTTGCTTCGAGCGAAATGGACCAGGCCGAGGCTTCCTACCTGCAGGCCGAGGCGGCATTGCAGCGTGCAAAGGAAGGCAGGGCCGGGGCTGAAGCCTCAGTACGCCAGGCCGAGCGCAGGGTGGAACAGAGTGAGATAGCTCTCAGTTATGCAGAGATTCGCGCCCATGAAAGCGGGGAAATAGCTGAACGCATGGTGGAGCCTGGCGACCTGGCCATCCCGGGGAAGGCGCTTTTGTATTTGCAGACAAGCGGTTCGCTGCGGCTGGAGGCCATGGTCCGCGAGGGGCTCATAGGCAAAGCTCGCCCAGGTACGGAACTGGAAGTGGAGATCACTTCCAACAATACTCGGGTCAAAGGTGTTGTCGAAGAAGTTGTGCCCTCCGCCGATCCCAAGACGCGGACTTTTCTGGTCAAGGTGGGACTGCCCCCTATGACGGATGTCTATCCCGGCATGTATGGACGGGTGCTTGTGCCTATGCTGGAGCGCAAAGCCATATTCGTGCCTGCGCCTGCTGTACGCCGCACGGGGCAGATGGAGACGGTGCAGGTGCTGGACGAGAAAGCTGAAGAGCCCTTCTGGCGCACGGTTTTCATCAAGACCGGGCAAAAAAGGGGCGATATGGTGGAAGTGCTCGCCGGACTTGAAGGCGGAGAAACCGTAGGCGTGCCGGAAAACTACACACCTGCAACGCCTGAGGCTGCCCCGCAGCAGAGCGAGAACGCCGCGGAGGTTTCCAATGCTTCCTGAGCAGCCTGCCCCGCAGCAGGGTAAAGGGGAGCCCAAAGGCTTTATCGTGGCTATTGTCCGGCAGTTTTTGCGGGGCAAGGAAGCCATTTTGTTGCTGGCTTTTTCGCTCTGTCTCGGCGCTGCTGCGATCATGCTCACCCCACGGGAAGAAGAGCCGCAGATCATCGTGCCCATGGCCGATATCCTTGTCCAGGCGCCGGGGGCTTCCGCTGCGGAGGTGGAGACTCTTGTGGCTGCGCCGCTGGAGCGATTGCTGTGGCAGATAGACGGGGTTGAGTATGTGTATTCGACTTCGCGCAAGGACAGCGCCATGGCCACGGTGCGGTTTTATGTAGGGGAGGACCGGGAAGAATCCCTGCTCAAGCTCTACAACGCGCTGGAAATGAATCAGGACCTTGTGCCGTCCATCGTCACCTCCTGGCTGGTGAAGCCTGTTGAGATCGATGATGTGCCCATAGTCATGCTTACGTTGTATTCCGACCGCTACGACGACCACGAGTTGCGCCGCGTGGCGGAAGAATTGAAACAGCGGTTGGCAGAAGTGCCTGATGTATCCCGGGTTTTCATCACGGGAGGACGCAGCCGCGAGATACGCGTGGAGCTGGATTTGGGGCGTATGGCGGGGCTGCATGTCTCACCGAATGAGATCATAGACGCCCTGGACGGGGCGGACGCTTCCATTACCGCCGGTGACCTGGACTCGCGCAATGAGCGTTTTTCGGTCACGGCGAATTCCTTTTTGATGTCGGCAAATGAGGCCCGTGAACTGGTGGTGGGTGTATTTGATGATCGCCCTGTGTATTTGCGTGACGTTGCCACCGTTGTGGACGGGCCGGAGGAGCCTGAGGAGTTTTCGCGCTTTGGCAATGGTTTGCGGCACGCACGGGAAAGCGGGGCTGTTTCCCGGGCTGACGATTATCCCGCAGTGACCATTGCTCTGGCGAAAAAGCAGGGCACCAATGCCGTGGATGTCGCCAATGCCGTGCTGCAGCGCATGGACGAGCTGGAAAAAAACATTCTGCCGCATGATATTCATGTGGAAGTAACGCGCAACTATGGCGAAACGGCGCAGACAAAGGTTAACGACCTGCTTTCCTCGCTGTTTTTCGCCATCCTCACCGTGGTTATTCTGCTTGCCATGACCCTGGGGTGGCGCGAAGCGCTGGTGGTGGCCGTGGCGGTGCCGGTCAGCTTTTCCCTGGCGCTTTTTGTAAACTACCTGTTCGGCTACACCATCAACCGCGTCACGCTGTTTGCGTTGATTCTGTCCCTTGGGCTGGTGGTGGACGACCCCATTACCAATGTTGACAACATTCAGCGCCACATCCGCATGGGCAAGCGCAACGCCTTTGACGCCACGCTTTTTGCCGTGCGGGAGGTGCTGCCCCCCGTAATCATGTCTACGCTGGCGATCATTGTCTCCTTTACGCCCATGTTTTTCATCACGGGCATGATGGGGCCGTACATGGCGCCCATGGCGGCAAACGTGCCGTTGACGGTGACGTTTTCCACCGTCTGCGCCCTGACCATTGTGCCGTGGCTGAGCTACAAGCTGCTGAAACGCCATGCCGGGGGCGCGCCCATGCCGCCGGACGCACAGCAGGGGGCCCCTGCCGGCACTGGGGAGGATGTGACGCCGAAATGGATTCGCAACGGGTACCGCGCTGTTGTTGCGCCTTTTCTTTCCTCGCGCCCTTTGCGTTGGGTGCTGGCGCTTACCGTGGTGCTTCTGCTGCTGGCCAGTTGTTCTCTGGCTCTTATGCGGCTGGTGCCTCTAAAGATGCTGCCATTCGACAACAAGAATGAATTCCAGATTGTGCTGGATATGCCCGAAAGCGCCAGCCTGGAAGCCACGGACCGCTGTGTGCGGGCCTTTGAGGACTATTTGCGGGGCGTGCCCGAGGTGACCAATTTTGTGGCCTTTACAGGCAACAACTCGCCCATGGATTTCAACGGCATGGTGCGCCACTACTATATGCGCCAGGGGGCGAATCAGGCCGACATCCGCGTTAACCTTGCGGACAAGACCGACCGCATCCAGCAGAGCCATGCCATCATTTTGCGGCTGCGTAATGACCTGGAAGCCATTGCAGCGGCGTATGATTGCAGGTTGAAGATAGTGGAAGTGCCCCCTGGTCCACCTGTTATCAGCACGATAACCGCGGAGATATACGGGCAGCCCTACAAGACCTATGACCAGCTCATAGAAGGGGCAAAGCACGTCATGCAACTGATGGCCGATGAGCCCGGCGTCGTGGATATCGATGCGAGCTGGGCCTACCCCTCGCGGCGCATCAACTTTGTGCCCGACAAGGAAAAGGCGGCGCTGCACGGCGTGAGTACGGCGGACATGGCCCAGACACTGCGTGTGGCGGTGGGAGGGGTCTCACCAGCAAAGATCCACCAGCCGGGCGAGCGCCAGCCGCTGCAGGTGCGCCTGGTGCTGCCGCGGGACGAACGCTCCAGTATTGCTTCTCTGACGCAGATTCCGGTCAAGAGCGCCACCGGCAATATGGTGGGGCTGGGAGAATTGGGTGAGTTCAGCCTGGAGCCCGAAGACCAGCCCGTTTATCATAAGGACCTGCGCCAGGTGGTGTACGTCTATGCCGAGATGGCCGGCCGTGCGCCTGGTGAAGCCATTCTGGACATGCAGAACCGGCTGGTGCAGAACCCGCTTCCCCCTGGCATTACTGCGGAATGGGCCGGGGAGGGTGAATGGCAGATTACCCTGCGCGTGTTCCGCGATCTGGGCCTTGCCTTTGGCGCAGCGCTGCTCGGCATTTATCTGCTGCTGATTATCCAGACGGATTCCTTTTTCATGCCGCTTTTGATCATGATGGCTATTCCTCTAACATTACTTGGGATCATGCCCGGATTCTGGCTGCTGAACGAGCTGTTCACCACACCTGTTGGAGGGTTTGACAATCCGATATTCTTCACCGCCACGAGCATGATAGGGATGATTGCGCTCGGTGGGATTGTTATCCGTAACTCCCTGGTGCTTATAGAGTTTGTACAGGACTCGGTACGAGAAGGGCTGGACCTGAAGGAGGCCATTCTTCAGAGTGGGGCGATCCGCTTGCGCCCCATTGTGCTGACGGCATTGACAACGGCGCTTGGCGCCTGGCCCATCACCCTGGACCCGATTTTCTCCGGTCTGGCCTGGGCGCTGATATTCGGGCTCTTTGCCTCAACGCTGTTTACGCTGCTCATAATACCCGTGGCGTACTACGCCGTTACAAGCAGACAAACTTCCTGATAAAGCAACTGTTCCACTGTCAAGAGGCCCCGCTCCCTGTAGGAGTGGGGCTTTTTTCGTGCGGTTTCTGTCAATGTATTCCCCCTGGTATGTAATTTTCTTAGGTATAGAATTTTTCATTATACGAAGGCGATATATATTCTATATTTCAATTTGCGTTTCCTGACGTAGTGTGTGTGATGTGGGTGTTGTACATGTAAATGTTATATGGTGTTAAAAGTAGCATTTTGAACCCACTGTTGCCTACATACGGAGTACAGATGACGATCATCACACTGCTTTTATCTTTTGTATTGTTCGCTTCAAGTGTCTATGGCGCGGAAACAGTCGATGTGCAGGCCGTGAAGGAAGCGCAGGGCAAGAAAGATTGGGTTGTTGTGGATACGCGGTTGAATGATGCGTTCAATGGTTGGAAGCTCGATGGGGTGGCAAGGGGCGGACATATTCCCGGTGCAGTTGATTTTTCCGCAAACTGGCTGCGTGTGGAAGATGACAAGCTGGAGGAAAAACTGCAGGAAGCTCTGGATATCAAAGGCATAACCCCAGACAAAAACATACTGTTGTATGACGCCAACGAAAAGGACGCCAAAGAGGTGGCCGCTTACTTGAGCAAAAAGGGGTATACAAAGCTGTCCCTTTTTGACGTCAAGGAGTGGGCGGCCGACGATGCGCTCCCTCTGGAACGCTATCCCAACTATCAACTGATTATCCCGGCGGTTGTGCTGCATGATATTCTGGAGGGTAAGCGCCCTGAAAGTTTTGAAGGCAGCAAAAAGATCATGGTTGTTGAAGCAAGCTGGGGTGAGGAGAAGACCTCCTACGCAAAGGGGCACATTCCTGGAACGTTCCATATCAATACGGACCGGGTGGAGCCCCCCACGGAAACGGAACCCGTCATGTGGGTGCTGGCGGATGACAAGACGCTGGAAACCTTTGCAAAGGATTTCGGCTTTACTGCGGACAGCACGGTAATTGTCACCAGTGAAGAGCCCCTTGCCGCGTTTCGGGTGGCCACCGTTTTGCGCTACATTGGTGTGCAGGATGTGCGTGTGCTGAATGGCGGCACCCGTGCCTGGACCATGGCTGGCTATGAGCTGGAAAAGGAATCCCACGAGCCGACCCCGGTCAAGGATTTTGGCGCTGCAATTCCTGGTGATCCCAGCGTGATAGATACCATGGAGGAGACCAAGGCGGGGCTGCAGAAGCCCGAGAGCTTCACCCTTGTTGATAACCGCACCTGGAAGGAACATATCGGGGAGGTTACCGGCTACAGTTACCACAAGATCAAGGGGCGCGTTCCAGGGTGTGTGTATGGCTACGCCGGCAAGGAAAATGCTTACAGCATGGATTACTATCGCAACCCGGATAACACCATGCGTAACGCTCAAGAGTTCCTGGCTCTTTGGAAAAAGCAGGGGATAGACACCAGTAAGCACCTGTCCTTCATGTGCGGCAGCGGATGGCGTGTTGCCGAAATCTATTACTACGCAGATGTCATAGGGTTGCAGGATATTGGCATTTTCAGCGATGGGTGGATTGGCTGGAGCAACGACCCCTCCAATCCCATCGAAACCGGAGATCCAACCAAGTAAACAGCGTATGCTCCGGTTTTTCCCTTTATTTCTCTTTGTTCTTGAATTGCTCTTTGCGCTGGCCCTGATAGCCCTTGAGGTTGTATCGGGCTATCGGGCCAGCGTAATGCAGCATGTATATTTTTATAAAATTATGTTGATGAACAGATATTATGGGCACGGGCTTGTTGCTGTGCACACGTTTTTTTCGGTGTCTTGCCTGTTACTCGTGTTTGTATGCTATAAAAATACATGGAGTCGTAGAAAAGTTCTATATTTCAGCAGGTTATTGTTTTTGGGCCTTTTTTTCCTTGCCTTCCTTTACGCCCCCTCTTGCAAACAGTTGAATATCTCCGCCTATGCTCTGGTCGGAATTGAGGCTTTTATCCTTGCCGAAACGCTTCTCTGCTTTTCAGTAATACGCACCGTACAGCGTCAATGATTTGAGCCCTTTTCAAATCCAACCATGCGGAAACGGTTTGCTACTTTTAATGTAAATAAGCCATTATAAACTGGTGTATTGCGGCTTGCCCCGTCTTTTTTCGTTTGAACGGGTCCGCTTTGTTGTCGCGTATTCAGGGGGCGGCTTCTGTTTGTACGAGCGCTCTTTTTCTTTTTGTAGGCCGCATTTTGCATAACTAAAAAAATTGTAATGCAGGTTCTTGAGGAAATGCTACTTGTGTATTTCGTTCATCTGTTTTATTGCAGCTTTGTGACAACTATAGCCTGAATGATGCAAAACTGCTTCGGGGGATGGAGACAGTATGCCAAAGGGTTTGGATGAACGGCGTGAAGCCGGAAAAAGTATGGGTGGGCCAATCAGGGGTGCGGGGGCCCTCCCAAAGAACTTTCGACTTTATTTGATGCGGGGGATGAAGATTCGCTGTTTGGTTTGTTCATGGGCCATTTGCCGGGCATGGCTTTTATAAAGGACTTGGAGAGCCGCTATATTTACGTCAACCAGGCCTATGAAAATATGCTCCGCGCTACGGAAGGCGAATGGCTGCAACGTCAGGCAGGTGCTTTTCTGGACGCGGAAACCGCTACGCGGCTTGAGGAAGACGACAAAAAAGTACTCGCCAGAGAGAGTTATGTTCGCGGCGTGCAGCAAGTCGTCCATAAGGACGGGGGCAAGGTCCATTACCTGGAAGTCGTGAAGTTTCCCCTGCGGCGCAAAGGTGAAATCATCGCCATAGGCGGTTACGCCACGGACATAACCAGACGGCAGCGAGCCGAGAGGGCTTTGCTGGACAGTGAACAGAGCTACCGCATCATGGCGGAATACACCTATGACTGGGAAACATGGGTGGGCGCGGATGGCCTTGTGCGGTTCGTCTCTCCCGCCAGTGAGGAAATTACGGGGTACCCCCGTGAATACTTTGTAGAAAGCGCAGCTTTCATCGAGTCGGTGATCCACATCGACGATTTGCAGGCCTACCGGACCTTGATGCAGCAAATGGTGGAGGGCTCCGAGCAAGGGCACCTGGAGTTTCGGGTTGTGCGTCCAGATGGCCGGGAGCGCTGGGTAAATATGCGGGTGCGCAGGGTCCACGACCATAAAGGCGGCTATCTCGGTCTGAGAATGAGCTGCAGAGACTTCACGGATCGTAAGCTGCTGGAACTCAGGCTGCATCACGAGGCATTCCACGACCCTTTGACAAAGCTGCCCAATCGCTCACTCTGCCTCGATCGCATCACCCAGGCCCTTGAGCGTTCCAAACGCCGTGAGAACTACCACTACGCCGTGATCTTTCTGGATCTCGACCGCTTCAAAATAATCAACGACAGCCTCGGTCACAGTGTCGGCGATCAACTCCTGGTGGAGGTCTCGCAACGCCTCCAGCAAAGTATTCGCAGCCTGGATACCGTCGCCAGGTTAGGGGGCGATGAATTCGTCATCCTTCTCGAAGAAATCACCTCCATGCGTGAAGCGATCCGCATTGTACAGCGTTTGCGCCAGGAAGTTCAGGAGCCCTGCAACATCATGGGGCATGACGTGCACGTTACAGCCAGCATTGGCATTGTGCTCAGTCCCGCCATTTATGACAGGCCGGAAGACCTGCTGCGCAACGCCAATATCGCCATGCACAGGGCAAAGGATATGGGCCGTAATCGGATCAAGGTCTTCAACTCCAGAATGCTGGAAGAAGCTGTTAAGCTGATGCGGGTTGAGAATGACCTGCGCAACGCCCTGGAACGTAATGAGCTCTTTTTGCTCTATCAGCCCATTCTGGCGTTGCAGAGCGGCGATGTCACAGGGTTGGAGGCGCTTGTTCGCTGGCGCCACCCCAAAAAAGGAGTGCTCACACCGGATGCATTTCTCGACATCGCGGAAGATACGGGGCTTATCATTCCGCTGGGGCGCTGGGTTTTGTCTCAAGCCTGCACCACCATGGCTGCCTGGCGGCAGGAGGTGGAGGAAGCGAAGCGGCTGACCGTGAATGTGAACCTCACCTTGAAGCAGTTGCGCCACCCTTCGCTTGTGGATGATTTGGAGCGCATTCTCGAAGAGTCACAGTTGCCGCCCGAGAACCTCAAGATTGAAGTGCCTGAAATGGTGCTGATGGACAATCCCGAGGTGGGCATCATCATGCTCAACAGGATCAAAAGCGTGGGTGTGCAACTTTCCATCGATGACTTTGGGGCCGGCTACTCATCCTTGAACTATTTGCAGCGGTTTCCCGTGAATACACTCAAGGTGGACAACAGCTTTATCAGCCGCATGGGTGAAGAAGCCGGGAATTGTGAGATAGTGCGAGCGGTGATCGCCCTTGCCCATAGCCTGAATCTGGATGTTGTGGCGGAAGGCGTGGAAGTAGAAGAGCAGCGAACCATGCTCACCAGTCTGGATTGCGAAAGCGGCCAGGGGTTCCTGTTTTCCCGCCCTGTGGATCATGACATTGCCGGGAATTTACTGCTGCTCCGCGGCCCGCAATCGAAATCCTGAAAAGAATAAAAAAAAGGCGAAGCAGTAACCCGTGCGCAGGGTTTTTCTGCTTCGCCTTGATATGTGAGTGAACTGGCAAATCCGGTGTGCATGCGCCCCGGGGTACAATGCTAGTTGCTGTATGTTTTTGCTATGGAATTAAGAATCTTGTCGCTGAGCAAGTGATACCCTGTCATGGTGAAGTGCACGCCGTCCTTGCCGCGAAGGGTCAACACGCGGCCGCCAATGTTCTTCGTTTGCGTGTAATTGCCCGTGTTATCGGAGAACAGGCTCCACGAATCCACATAGTGGCAGTCTGGCAGCGTTTCGCAAACTTCCTGCATGGCTTGATTCGCTACTTTTGCGCGGGTGGAGTAGGCGCTGTCGCCCATGGTCGGCAGGCCGACGAGGTAGACCGCACTCCCTTTTGATCGCGCGATTTTCACAAATTCTGTAAGTTTGGGTACATAAGCCTGACGCCACGCCTCCGAACCTGAGCCGTTGTGGGCGTCGTTGCCGCTTATCATGGCCACGACGACCTCCGGTGAATAGGAATCGACGAATTCCTTGAGCTTTTGCTGCCAATTGTAAAAATTTGGTGAATTAAGACCAGAGGATGTCTTGCCTTTTGCCAGCAGCAGCACCCCCATACCTTTGAGCGATTTGGACATGGTCATGCCGATGCCGACTGAAAAGGAATCGCCCACAATGAGCAGCCGCTTGACCCCCGGTATAGCTGAAGGGCGGGTCGCCTCCGGAACGGGGGGGAGCTCCGGCGTTACTACTACGGGCGCAGGGGGGGCGAGCAGGCGTTCAACCCAATCCGGCAACCCGAATGTCGTCTGTATGGAGGCTTCAACGCGTTTGCGCAAGGCTAGGTCGTATGCAGCACGACGCTCTGCTTCCTGCTTCCGGAGCGCGGCTCGTTCATCAGCACTTATCTTTGTAGTGGTGCAGCCGGAAAGCAAGGCCGAAAGAGCCAGTATACATGCCAGAAAAAAGATGGCGGGAATACGTATGGGCATTGGGTTTCCTCCAGGAAAAAAACAACGCCCTTTGATAGTCAAAGGGCGTCAGGAAGTCCAGAGGGGAAGGTTACTGGCGCATGTCACTAGCCAGAAGGTTCATTTTCAATGATGGAGCGCATCACGGCGACATTCGGCGCCATGGCGCGTAATGTGCGCCCTGCCAGTATTTCTGCGCCAAAAAAGGAGAGATGTATGCCGTCATTGGCGCGTATGCGGACTTTTTCGCCGCTTTTATCCACCATGAAGTCGGTGAAGCGTCCCTTGTCATCTGCAAGGGCGTCCCAGGTATCAATATAGTGGCAGTTTTCGTACGCCGCGCAAATGTCTTGAATAATCGCGTTGATACGCTTGACGTCATTGGTCAAATCCGTGCGGGCCATGATGGGCGCGCCAACCCAGAAGATGTTCACATTGGGATTGTTGGAGCGGCATATTTCGAAAACACGGTGGATACGCCGAATATACTCCTTGTCCCATTTGCTGTCGGAAAAATGTACCGTGGAGCCGTCGGTGCGCTTGAGCGACTGGTTGTCATTAGTACCGATCATCACCACCACGGTGGTGGGCTTCATGGAGCTGGCCAGTTTGGTCAGTGTGCTTTCCCAGTCAAAAAAATCGGGACGTGCCAGCCCGCTGGAGACCTTGCCCAGGCGTTTGAAATTTACGCCTGGCAGGGTGGAAAAATACTCTTCGAGCCGCTTGCCAAGAGGAATGGAGAGGGAGTCGCCAATGACCAGGACCTTTTCCTCTACGGCTTCTTTTTCATTATCCTTGTCCAGGCAGGCCATGGTGCGGAAACTGGCCTCCGATAGGCCGCCTTCCTCAAAGTCCGTGGTAATGACGGCCATTGGCCGGGTGGGGCGGTCCAGACGGGAAACTGTGGACGCGCCCTGCTCTTGCTCTTTGTTAGCGGAAGGGGCGGGTTCCGGGTCTGCTTTTGCGACCTGGATGTCCTCTTGGATGACAATGACCTCGGCGTCATTGTTGCGCGCACTGATGCCGGGCTGTGTTGCTTTACGTGCAGATTTGCCTTGTGCGCCGTCTGCAATGACGGTAGGAGCGCACGCCAAAGGCTGCGCAGGCCCCCCGCCTGCTATTATGTCGCTCAAGGAATACGTCGGCAGCGCGCTTGTCGTGCTTGTAGGAAGAGGAAACACGGCAATGGCGAGCAAGAGCGCGCAAGCCTGTAAGATGAGTCTCATGTGGTTCGGTCCTCTTTTGCGAGCGGTGGTATGGCGATCAGGTGCGTAAGATCGGGACGAAAGCCATCACCGCTGGCATACGTGCCAAAAACCCATGCTCTGAAAAAGGGCAGTGCGTCTGTTAAACGTCCGGCCATGTTCAGATGGACTTGTCTGCATCAACAGCCACACCAGGTTCGGCATGTGATCCTGCTGTTGTATCTGCGGCGGGACGCAACTGCATATGCTTCGAGATATACTCCAGGATGTAGTGGCTCAAGATATCCCCCCCCTCGCTTGAAAAGTGGATACCGTCCTGTGCCCTGATCCGTATAGTATATCCCTGGGCATCCTTTTTGAAATTAGTATAATTGCCATTGTCATCTGTCAAGATATTAAGCGTATCTATAAAATGACATTGGTCAAACTGATTGCAGGCTTTTTCCGCTGCGTCATTTGCAATTTCAATGCGGCCGGTCATTGCCTCGTCGCGTACTACCGGCAAACGCACCCAATACACAGGTACGTCGTAATCCAGTATGATGCGGAGGAATCGGGTAACTCTTTCCTGATAGGCTTCTGGCCAGGCTGCAGTGCCAAGAATGGCTTTGCGGTCATCAACACGGATGTTGTTATTGGCGTCGTTTATGCCCATCATGACGATGATCAGGTCTGGCTGGTGCTTGTCTATCAGCACCTGGACCTTCTTCTCCCAGTCGAACAGATGCGGAATGGCCAGGCCACTTGAAACCTTGCCAACTCGTGCGAATTCAATCTGATCGTTGTAGCCTTTCAGCGCCTGTTCAAAGGATTTGGCCAGTCCTATAGCCAAAGAGTCGCCCACCACCAGCACGGAGTGAAGTTCCTTTTTGGGTGCAGGCGTTGCAGTGGCTGTTGCATCCTGCGGTGTTTCTCTTGTGGTATCCTCTGCGACTTCAATTCCGATCTCAAGCTGTGAATCCTTTGCCCCCGTGGATATCACGGAAAGTTTGTTGTCGCTGGCGGGAGAATAGCCGGCAGTGGTCGCAATGGCGCCCTGGCTGGCGGATTGCAGCATGGCCCATACGCGGTGCGCGGCCTTTCTGCGATCGCTCTGGCTCATAGATCGCCAGGTTTCGCGCAAGGAGCGGTTGCTCAAATCATCAAGACATTTGGTGTTGTCTTTGTAAATATCATTGAAGAGGAATGCAGTGGAGCAGTCAAAAGCGTCTACAGCTTTGGTAATTCCCACAGCGTTACGAACATCTTGCGCATCTTCCAGGGTTGCAAGTATCGCGGAATCTTCGCCCATTGTCTCCTGCGCGTACCAGGGCAACAGCTTGTCCATGTTCAGGAAGCAAGCCAGGGCCAGTCCCAGGGCGTACAGCACCATGGCTTGGACCGTGTACTTTTTCATAGGGTGTAGAACCCGGCGGGTCGGGATTTTTTTAGAATTGGAAATAAATGAATTGAGGGACCCCGTCAGGCCCAAGCCTGAGTATGAGTGTGCCGAAAACGCCTAGCAAAATTGCATGTAGAATCAGCGGAACGCGCCGCAGACTCGAAACGTAGAACCTGCGCATATCAAAATTCCAGAACTCCTTCAACAGAAGCACACAGGCTATAAGTACAACGTATATGTTAGCGCCTTCTCCCTCGCCGTCAAGCGCCAAAATGCGAAAAACAACTTCCCACCCTTGAGAAAAACTGTCCGCCCGGAAAAAAATCCAGGCAAAGCTGACAAAAGAGAATGTCAGCACCCAGGCGAGAAATTTTCCTGCGCTGCTGGAGGCGTCTTCCGGCTTGTGTTTGGCCTTGCGCCAGGAGCGCATGCTGTGTGCAAAGATCAGCCCTACACCATGGAGAATGCCCCAGAACAGGAAGTTCAGCCCTGCTCCGTGCCAGAGACCGCCAAGGGCCATGGTCAGCAATAGGTTGAAATGTTTGCGAAGCTCGCTGACACGGCTGCCGCCCAGAGAAAAGTAGAGGTAGTCTCTGAGCCAGGTGGAAAAGGAGATGTGCCAGCGGTGCCAGAATTCGCGCAGGTTGGTTGCTGCGTATGGTCTTGCAAAGTTTTCCGGAAGGATGAAACCCATGAGCATGCCGACACCGAGAACGAGATCGGTGTAACCCGAAAAATCCATGTATATTTGCATAGTGTAGGCAAGTGTGCCTACAAAGGCGCCCAGTGATGAGTGGGCGTCCGGCATGTCGAAAACATGAGATACGCCGTGGGAGCCAAGATAACTGGCCAGTACGAGCTTTTTGAAGAGCCCTGAAAGGATGAGGAAATAGCCCCCGAGGCAAGCATCTTTGGTAAGTATTGGCCGCTCGCGCAGTTGCGGGGCGAGTTGCCAGGCGCGAAGGATGGGACCGCTCAAGATGGTCGGGAAAAAGGCGACGAAAACAAATACGTCCAGAATATCCGGCAGCAGCGCTTTTGGATCCCGGTAGACATCAATGGCGTAGGACAGCCCCTGAAAAGTGAAAAACGAGATGCCGATGGGCAGGATTACATCCAGCATGGGGAGCGGGTTTTGCAACCCCATTCCCACCAGAAGCCTGTCCGAGGTCATGAAGATCAGGTCGTAGTATTTGTAAAAGGCAAGCCCAGCCAGACCTATGGCAAGCAAAAGCGTAATGTAGCACTTGCGCAGCACCTTGTTTTCTGTGCGCGCCATAAGCTGCGGAAAAAGCCATGTGCAGAAGCTGAACTCCACGAGAATGGCCAGAAAATGCAGGCCAAAAGCGCCGTAGAAGATATACGAAGCTGCCAGCAAAAATGGTCGATAGCCGGTACGCCCCCGCAATAACCAGTTGAGGGGGAGCACAGCGAGAAAGAAAAGGGCGAACTGAAAACTGACGATGTTCATCCACACATCCTGAAACAGGGCGCTATGCCGCGTCCCGCGTGGATTCAGATGGCTTGCAGGGGGAGCTGGGGCTTGCGCTTTGCCAGAGCGGTGTATATTATCTTGTCGATAAGGTTACGACCAACTCTGATGTAAAGGTGTAAATTTAGCTAAATTACCTTGAACTGGCAAGTATAAGTGCGCCGTAGCCGGGATGTGTCATTTCAGCGCGAGCGTTATTCTCTCTCATTGAATCAAGAGCGTTCACTGTTCAACCATGTGTGCCTGCTGCCGTAATAAAAGGCGCATTATTGGCGTGAGCACGTGGCGCACTCCGCGGGAGCGGAACGCAACAGAGATTCTGCTCTAACGAATATGCTTTTTACTCGGTACAATCTTCTTGTTTTCAAATCCAACGGCGGTAAGCTCGTCGGCCTGCATGTGCGCGGCTGGATGTTGCCGGCGTTCGTATTTTTTTTGGTCGCCCTTGTAGCTGGCAATGTCCTTCTTTGGCGCCATTTCGAGCCCTATGGCAGTTACCGGCGTCAGCTGGCCGCCAATGAAGACATCCGCTACGAGCAAATGGTGGACATTTACGACAAGGCCTACCAGATTCTCGCCCTGGAAGATGACTATCGCAGGATAAGCGACTTTGGCGCAAAGTTGAGTGTCATGCTCAATATCGAAAACGCCAGTAGGCTGACCGGTGTCGGGTCCGGTGTCTCGACCCAGGCAATTTCCGGCGGGTATAACCGCGCCGGACTCTTGCGCCTGGCGCACAATACCTATGACCAGCTTTTTTCGGCCATGCGCCAGGAAGAAGTCCTCCAGCAGCGGCTTATGCGCGAGTTAACGCTGCAAAAAGAGAATTTGACCCACATTCCCTCCATCTGGCCAACGCGGGGGCGTTTTACTTCCCGCTTCGGCTATCGTGTCAATCCCGTGACCGGACGCAGAAGCTTTCATAAGGGCATAGACATCGCCAACAGTAAAGGCACCCCCATTTATGCGCCGGCAGATGGCACGGTCATCTACGCCAAATGGTTTTCCACCTACGGCCGCATGGTGGATATCGATCACGGCAACGGGCTCAGCACCCGGTTCGGCCACATGAGCAAGATCGAGGTCAAGGAAGGGCAAAAGGTGGAGCGCGGCGACCTCATCGGCCGGATGGGCAACACCGGGCGCAGCGTGGCGTCTCACCTGCACTACGAGGTGCACAAAAAGGGACGCCCCGTGAACCCCATGCATTACATCATGAACGAGTAGTCCCTTCCTGGCCGAGGGCTTGGGCCAGAGCCTCTCCCAGAGCACGGGCCTTGTCCAGCGCCATACTGTCTTTGGCCACAGCTCCCTTGTCGAAATGTCCGAGAACCGGAAGCTCTCCGGCTATGGCGTAGCCCAAAGGCTCCAAGGGGCGTCTGAGCATTTCCAGGGTCGCGCCCATGTCGTTCGGGTCCACCTGTTCGCATACGGCGCATACGGCCGCATGCCGCGCTTGCCCAGCCAGTCTGCTGGTATATCCTCGGGGGCGCTCATCCGTAAAATCATAGTATTGGTACAGCCTGTCGATGAACAGCTTCATCATGCCAGTGATACACGGGAGATACCAGCACCAGCCCCCTGGAGGCTTCGAGCAGCGGGTATATCTCACGCATGCCGTCGTCCAGGGGCGTGCACCCGTTGCCCTTGCGGCATTGCTCGCAGGCCAGGCAGGGAAGGATTTGATAATCCCGCAGGTAAAGGGCCTGTGTTTTTGCGCCGGTGTGAGCCGCACCGTGTAGAATTGCCTGCAGCAGCATATCGCTGTTACCTTTTTTTCGTGGGCTTGAACTGATGCCGAGAATAGTGGCCATGATATGCTCCTTCATGTTTTGCCGCGGCCTTGCGCCCGGGGATACCGGCATTGACAGGCGCTTGTCGGCTTCATTACAGGTGGCACGGTAACACCGGGGTATGGATTGCCACAGTGTACAGACTGCAAAAACGTAAGAGCGTGTTTCTGTCTGCAGCGCCGTTGAAAGCAGGCGCTTTCCGGAACAGAATACAGGACACGCGGGGAAAAGCGAGTGGAACAATACGACCAGCCGGACCTGCGCCCTCTGGCTTGGAATGGTGTCTGGCTGCAGACACCGGCCGATTGGGAGCCCGTGACCCTGGAAAAACATTACTTGCGTGCAGCTGGCAGCGGTCGGCTCGCTGTGGAGTGCAAATGGCAAGAAGGGCGCAGTGTTTCCAACAAAAAAGCGCTTTCGCGGTTGCGCAAGGCAGTGGGCGACGCCGACCTGCAACTGGACGCAGCCCGTATGCCGCAGGCCTTGCAGCCGGCTTTTGCCGCACTTGCTGAAAAGGGGCTGGACGTAACGCCTTTTTCCTGGCGTCTGGACGCAACGCAAGGGGTGGGGGCGTTGCTGTTTTGTCCGCAATGCCGCCGCAGCACATTGCTGCAATGCTCAGGCAGTGAAGTGGACCATGAGTTGTGCGCGCGGATTTTAGGCTCCTTTTGCGACCATGCGCCCGACGGTGGCAAAGAATATCGTCTTTTTGGCATCGCAGCCAAGGTGCCTTCCGGATTTACGCTGCGGCACTTTTCGTTCAAGCCAGGGCAGTACCGGTTGGAATTTGCAGGGGGCAAGGAGCGCAAAAGGGTCGGCATCGTGCTGGAGCGGGTTGGGCCGGCAAATGTACTGTTTGAAACCGGTGATTTTTATGCCTGGGCGGTGCAGCGGTTTGCCGTCACAGGGGCAAAGGACAAGCCGGAAGCGAGCGCCTGGCAGGGGGGGGCAGCGGTTGACTGGAATCCCCGGCTCGAGGGGGTGCAGCGACTACTGGCTGCTATCTCCAGGCGACATCGCCCCCCGTATATTCGCGCGTGGCAACCGGAGGGGGCGAACACCGTGCTCTGCGTGCTCATGACTGGGGGGAGCAAAGGCGCGCGGGAACTATTTGAGGAGGTTTGCACGCATTATGTTCTTGCGTAAGCCCAAAACGCCAGCGCTTGAGGACCGTATAAGCCGGGAAGAGGCCTTGGCCTGCAAGCCTGTGCGCTGCCCGGTGGTGGAGGTGGAAGAGTTGGACGACAAGACCGTCCGGCTTTGCTACCCCCTGGTGTGGAAACCGTGGTTCGCCAGGGTTGCCAGCCGCTTGGGAGCATGGGATGAATCACCCCGGCGCAAGAAGCTGGAGCTTGACGCCATGGGGACAACGGCCTGGAGACTCATAGACGGGCGACGCAGCGTGGGTGAGATGGCCAAGGAATTTGCCGCCACATACGAGCTGCAATTGCGGGAAGCCGAGCTTTCTGTCAGCGCGTTTCTCAAGGAATTGGGCAAACGGGGACTTATCGCCATGCAGGCCGGCTCCACAAACAATGCGCAGGGCGCATCCAAAAAGAATTTGAACAAAGGCAGAAAAAGGAAATCCCGTGGGCAATGAACTCAGCGAGCTGTACGGGCTTGTGGAAAACGGCTGGCTGCGCAGCTATCGCGAGCAGCAATGCGTGGACAAGCAAGGCGCCCCTATTCCTTGGTATACGTATAGCGCCATTCATTTTATCGAGGAGCGCCTGCAGCCGGGCATGCGGGTTTTCGAGTATGGTTGCGGCAACTCCACCCTGTGGTATGCGCAGCGTGTGGCCAATGTTTACAGTGTGGACAATGATGCAAGCTGGGCCCAGCGCATTAGCGAAAGCTGTCCGGCCAACGCCACAGTGTACCATGTGGAGGGGACAGGCAGCGATTATGTGCAAAAGGCCGCGCTGCATGCGCCCTATGACCTCATTGCCATTGATGGACGCAACCGCGTAGAGTGCGCGTGCTTTTGTGTTGAGCACCTGACGCCTGGAGGCGTGCTGATTTTCGACAATGCCGAACGCAAGCGATATGCCACAGCGTTTGCGTTTTTGGCTGAGCGCGGGTTCAGGCGAATCGA
Source organism: Desulfovibrio biadhensis (assembly GCF_055388615.1). Classification (NCBI taxonomy): domain Bacteria; kingdom Pseudomonadati; phylum Thermodesulfobacteriota; class Desulfovibrionia; order Desulfovibrionales; family Desulfovibrionaceae; genus Desulfovibrio; species Desulfovibrio biadhensis. The sequence goes on along the minus strand of NZ_AP042477.1, from coordinate 1,089,251 downwards.
TTTCTTTGGTGTGGTGCCCATGATTCCGGACCTGGAGACGACAGCGGTGCTCTACCGGGATGAAAATGTATTCGGTATCTGATGCAAGGCGCTGCTCTTGCGCCAATACAGGGCGGAATTGACCCCTTTGATGGGAAGGGGTAGAGACCGATCACCCTGAAAAATTTCCGTAGAACGAGGAGTGTCCATGCCCAGCGGTTTTGCCGGACCCAAAGAGGCTGCCGGCGCGCTATATGCCGAAGTGGCTGCATCGTTTGCCCGTCGCAAAAAGGCGCTTACACCTGCGTATGAGCGATATGTTTCAGAAATATCCAGTGATGACATGGCGTTATCGCTGCATGCGTCCGTCTTGCTGGACATTATCTGCGATGTTTTTTCCCCTGCCAGCGCCTTGGATGTAGGGAGCGGGTTTTCCTCTTATGTTCTGCGGCTCGCCTCTGCGCGGAAAGGGGGCGCTCTTCGCGTGTACTCTCTGGATACCGATGCCGCCTGGCTGGAGCGCAGCCGTGCCTGGATCAAAGAGCAGGGGCTGGAAGATACAGGCTTCGGCACCTGGACCGCGCCAGGAGAGGCGCCGCAGATTTCCTGGGACGGGGGGGCATTAGATTTAGTTTTGCTGGATGCTGAGCGCCCCCCGCAGCGTAATGGGTTCCTGTTGCCTGTGCTTGAGCGATATTGTTCGCCTGATACCGCCCTGCTGCTTGACGACCTGCATATGCCAAGCTGGCGGTTGTTTGCACTGGAAACCCTCATGACGCACAATTTCTGCCATGTAGATTGCAAGCGCCACACCCTGGACCGCTATGGCCGTTATGCATCGCTGTTTTTGGAAATAACCTGAAGCCCCCCGTCTTCAATTGTTGCCAAATCAGAGTGAATGGGGCAGAAAATAGGGCATAAGGAGTTTTTATGCGCGCAGCTGCCTATTACCTGTTTGCAATTGTTTCCATAGCGATCTACGGCGGTGAAGTCTGACCGTTGCTTGATTCGCTCCCAGTCTGGGAGCTTGGCGTAGTCATTGGCTTGTCTTTGGTGCCGAGTTTTGTGTTGCGGTTTGTTATCGAACCCAGGTACGTACTTGCCGCCGCGCCGGAACACCGTGCTGGCCGACAGTTTCGTATGGATCTCGGTCTATTTTTGCTGGCCGGGATTATGGTTTCTGTGGCCAACCTGGTCTATTTTGGCTTTCCTGTCTTTTCCAGCGGCTCCAAGCTGGTGCTCTCCCTTGCCACAGTCGGTTTTTTCGCGGCCGTGGACCTTTCCCTCGTTCGGGAGCGGAAGCTGCTTCTGCTCGCCATAGACAAGGGCGGCAGCCTGCGCCCTCCGAGTGAGCTGTATCCGTTGACGCACAAATTCTCGTTCATTGCTGTGAGCATCATGCTGCTGATTACGGTGAGCATGCTGCTGGTGTTTTGGCGTGACGTCTACTGGCTGACAATGGAGGCGCCTCGTCTGGGCAACTGGGACGCCATGAAGCGCGAGGTATTGATCGAGGTCTGTTTCGTGATGGGCGTGTTGTTGTTGCTGACCATCCGCGCCATCTTCTCCTACTCGAAAAACCTGAAGCTGCTGTTTCGCAATGAGACGGAAGTTCTGGAGCACGTCAGCAACGGCGATCTCGACAAGGTGGTGCCCGTCCTGACCAACGATGAGTTCGGGTTCATTGCCGGCCATACCAATGCCATGATCGAAGGACTGCGTGACCGGCTGCGCATGCAGGAAGGGCTTATTGTGGCCAGCGAGGTGCAGAAGAACCTGTTGCCCGCAAGTACGCCAGAATTGGCAAAAGCCCGCATCTTCGGCTGGTTGGTGTACAGTGATGAAACTGGGGGCGATTTCTACGACTTTTTTGATGATGCAGGGCCAGACGGGGCCTGGTGCGGAATTGCTGTGGGCGATGTTTCAGGACACGGCGTGGGGTCGGCGCTTCTGATGGCATCGGCCAGGGCCGCCTTACGCCTGAGCATGAAGAGCGGTATGACGCTGGCCCAGTGCATTACGGAAGTGAACAGCCAGCTGGCGCGAGATGTCTATGGTTCCGGCAGGTTTATCACGCTGTATGTGCTTATGGTGCATAAGCAAACAGGGGAAATTCAATACTGCTCTGCCGGGCATGACCCTGCAATTGTTTATGATCCCGCCACGGACACGTTTTCTGAACTGGCAGCTCCGGGATTACCTCTGGGCGTTGATCCTGAATGGGGCTATGTGAAGCGCTCGCGTCCCGCCCTGGCGCCTGGAGAACTGCTTTGCATCGGCACGGATGGCATCTGGGAGACGCACGCCCCTTCCAGGGAAATGTTCGGCAAGCAACGCCTCCGGAGTATTTTGCGTGAGTTTGTGCAGAAAAATGGCACAACCGCTGATCTTGCACAGTTGGAGGAAAAGGTGCGAGCAGAGCTGGACCGTTTCAGGCAGGGGCTGCCGCTGCAGGATGACGTGACCATGGTCTTGCTGCAGGGGGTGCCGGAAGGCGAGGGCTGATTCGGTCTCCGCGATTATGCGCGCGGTAAAAGCGTACTGTGCATCAACGCTGAGCTAAGACTAGGGCGCCCTGCTTCCTTGTGCATGCATGGAAACAGGGCGCAGAAAAAGCTGTCCGGATTACGGCCTGATAAGCTGCCCTGCGTATCAGGCGTCCATCTCTTCTAGCGCTTTCTCGCGGTTGGGAAAGATGGGAAAAATCTTGTCGTAGCCCGAGATTTCAAAAACTTCGAGAATATAGTCCCGGATACTGCATATTGCCACCTTGCCCTTGGCCTGCTTCATACGCTGGTAGGCCATAACCAGCACCCGGAGACCGGAAGAGTTGATGTACTCGAGTTCGGAAAAATCAAAGAGCAGGCATTTTTCATCAGAATCGACGACTTCGAGCACTTTTTTTTCCAGCTCTTGCGTTTCTTCTGGCGACATTCTGCCGGATATGGTGATAATGGTCGTTCCGTTTTCATTGCTCTGCAAAAGTGCCATTCCACTGACTCCTGTCGGTGATTGTTAGCGCATTTGTTTATGGTAATTCATCTTATTGCAGTTTTGAGAAGCACTTTCCGGTGCTGATTATCATGCGTTTTCGCTTCAATTCTCCTGGATGCATTTAGCAACATTCATGGTCATGGTCAGGATGTTTTTGTCATCCTTGCGCTCGTAAGCCTGACTGTCGGTAATGGAGCGAACCAGGTGAATGCCCATGCCCCCTATCTGCCGTTTGCGCTCGTCCAAAGGGATGTTCAGCTCCGGTTCTTCGGCTTCCAGAGGATTGAAGGGCGCACCACCATCCTCCACCACCATTGTAAGGATAGCCTCATCCATCTCCAGGTGCACATCGATGACGTGCTCCTCCGGCATGTTGTAACCGTATGATATGATGTTTGAAATCAGCTCATCCAAAACCAGGGTTATCTTGAAGACGAGCTTGGGAGAAAGATTGTTCTGCTCGCAAAAGTGTTCCACATATTTAGTGCAGATTTTGAAATCATTGGTTTCTTCAGAAAGCCGTATGGTGACGCCGTTTTGGTTCATGCTGCTGCACCGCGTCGGTGATGTTTGCAGGGCAATGGGTTGCTTCCCCTGCGTTTTATGAATGCTTAAAAAACTCATACACATTAATCGCTAATGCGCCAAGGGGCAGAATACAATAAAAAAAGAAGGTGAATGGAATGAATGCAAGAAACTGCACCAGGCTTGCGATCCCAAAATTCTAATCTGAGGACTGGAATAGCAGCAAGCCCGAGGTTTGGTAATAGCGCTTCTCAATGAAATGCTTTTTGCGTATGGTCAGGCAAATTTTAGCTCCAGGGGGAAAGGCAGCCTATGGCAGACAAAACACCGCAGGAGGACCTGAGGGTCACTAAACGCTCCATGTATTACTGGGTTTGGCACAAAAACTCCAAACTCCAGATGGTGTTGATGGCCATTATTTGCGTCACTGTGGCCACCAGGGTGTTTCCGCTGCAAATGCAGAAGCAAATCATTAATGAAGCCATAGGCAAAAAGGATTTGCACCTGCTTTTTATTTATTGCGGGCTCTACATGGGAGCTGTTCTTCTCGCCCAGGCCCTGAAATACGCCATCTACCTGTTACAGAACTATATCGGCGAGCGCTCCCTGCTCGAATTGCGCATCCAGCTTTTCGATCATATCCTCAAGCTGCCCATGTCTTTTTTCCGGCGAACCTCGCCGGGGCTGGTCGTTTCCTCCATGACCAACGAGCTGATCCACATGCCGGTGTTCATCGGCAGCGCCATTTCCCAACCCCTGGTGAACGTGCTGACCTTCATCGCCATGGCCGGATACATGTTCTACCTGAACCCCATCCTTGGCACCATCAGCCTTATAATCTATCCTGCTGAATTTTTGGTTATTCCCAGAGTGCAGCGCAAGTTCAACAGGTGGAACCAGCGACGGGTGCGCAAACTGCGCCTTGTCAGTTCTCTGGTGGGCGAATCCATCACAGGCGTGCACGAAGTGCACGGCAACGCCAGCAATCCCCTGGAAGTCAACAAGATTGGCGACAGCGCCAGTGAATTGTACCAGGCCAACCTCTGGATGGGCGTTTACAAGTACGGCATCAAGTTCGTTAACAATTTCTTCCAGAGCCTGGGCCCCTTTTCGCTCTTCCTCATTGGCGGTTACCTGGCCATTCAGGGCAAATTCGACATCGGCGCGCTGGTCGCTTTCCTGTCCGCCTACGAAAAGCTCTACGATCCCTGGAAAGAGCTCATGGAATTCTATCAGATTTATCAGGATTCCAAGGTGCGCTACGCCCAGGTCATGGACTATTTCGACATTGATCCCGAACATGAAATGCTTTGTAAGGATCGCGAACCCTACCATTTGAAAGGCGACATCGATGTCCAGGATCTTTCCTATGTGGTGGGTAACAACATCAAGCTGCTGGATCGTATCAACCTGACCCTCTCCCACGGCGAACACATGGCCCTGGTGGGCTATTCGGGCAGCGGCAAGTCCAGCCTGGCTCTGGTTGTCGCCCAGCTCTACAAGTACACGGGGGGGGAGGTGCTCATCGACGGTCACTCCGTGGACAAGCTCACCAAGCAGGACATGGCCTTCAACCTGGGCATAGTGAACCAGCACCCCTTTATCTTTGGGGGCACGGTAAAGGAAAACCTGCTCTATTCCTGTGAGTCCATACAGTTGCTCGGCGGCAAGTGCGCAAATAGGGACGATCCGCCTGATCTTGATCGCATTATCGAGACCGTGCAGCAGGTGGGACTTTTCCTCGATGTGCTGCGTTTTGGACTGCGCGAACGGGTTGATATGGAAAAGAACCCCGATCTGGTGCAGAGCCTGATCAACGCGCGCAGGAATTTTCAGGAACGCCATGGTGATGAGGTCCGCGATGATGTTGAATTTTTCAACAAGTCGCAGTTCATGGCCTACAGCGACCTGGCTGTGAACCTGACTTTTGGTTCGCCCGGCAAAGACGAATTCGCCTATGACAAGCTGCACATCAATGAAGAATTCCTGAAATTCCTGGATGAGAAAGGGTTGCGCCAGCCCCTGTGGGAGCTTGGCCGCGATATGGCCCAGAGCTCCATCGAAATCGTGCGGAGTCTTGGCCAGAGTCCTGAAGTATTTGAGGACCTGCCCGTACCACGCGACGAGGTGGACGATTACGTCAAGGTTGTCGAGCATCTTGAGAAGGGCCCCTTGGAGCAACTCTCGGATGACGACAAATCCATGCTACTGAAGCTGACCCTGAAATACGAAGAAGGGCGCCACAAAATTGTGGCCATCAGTGAAGAATTGAAAAAGAAGATCGTGGATTCGCGCCGCGACTTCATGGCTTATGTCGAGCAGGAAATGCCCGACGCCTTTGCCTTCTATCGGCCCGACAATTATATCCCCTCGGCCAATCTGCTGGACAACATCATCTTCGGCCACGTGAAGTCTGACAGCGCCGGAGCGGAAGAACGAGTGAACCAGCAGATCATGCAGTTACTCATCGAAGAAAACGTTTTGGAACAGGTCGTTGCCATTGGCCTGGATTTCAACGTGGGCAGCATGGGTGACCATTTGTCGGGCGGACAGCGGCAGAAGATAGCGCTTGCGCGCGCCTTCCTCAAAGAACCTTCCATTCTGATTCTGGACGAAGCCACTTCGGCTTTGGACAACGCCTCACAGACCCGCATTCAGAATCTGTTGGAACGCAAGTGGAAGGGCAAGAGCACTGTCATCGCCGTGGTGCACCGTCTGGATACACTTGAAGGATATGACAAGGTTGCCGTGATGAAGGCGGGCAGAATCATTGAAATGGGCGGTTATCACGAACTGCTTGAAAAGAAAGGGGCTCTTTATGACCTCATCTACGGAAAGAAAAAGTAACGGCGTCTGCGAGTTGGACGCAAATTTGAACCTGCTGCGCAGCCTGCCCCTGTTTCAGGAGGTTCCCATTGATACATTGCGCGCCCTGGCCTACCTCTGCAAACGCATGCGCTACAAAGAGGGTGAGATTCTCTTTGGTCAGGGAGACGAAGACGACAAGGCCTACTACATAATGGAAGGGGAAGCCGACCTGCTGCACAACACGGGAGACCGCGAACATCATGTAGGCGGGTACGGTGCTGGCGATTTTGTGGGGGGCTTTTCCCTGCTGGCTGATGCGCACCGGTTGTTCACCCTTAAAGCCAAAACGCCCATGCAGTGCATTGTGCTTTCCCGGCGCAGAATGCCCTCCGATCCGGAAAAAGCCAGTGCGTTTTTGACGGCTTACGCCCGCGCCATTACCTTGAGCGTGGTGGACTGGGAAAAGCATATTTTGGACCAGGCCCAGGCTTCGGGGCATGAGGACGATATTCTCAAGACCCTGCGCTTGGGAGTCAGCTTGCTGTAGCCTTACCAAATCTCTGAAAACATGAAATCCACACTAATCGCGATGATTAGTGTGGATTTTTTTATTGGGGAAAACCCCCTTGGGAAAGGGGAGAGTCGCGTCAGTACGCCAGACGCCCCAGGGATTTCATGATCAGCGTGATGCCCATGGCGAACATGCCGGCCAGCCCCATGCCGCAGGAGAAACCCGCCAAGAGCACGGGCGCGTACTGTCGCCACTGCTTGCCGTACCGCTTGAGGAAATAGAAGCGCCCCACAAGGGCGCCCAGCACCTCGAGAATCATGCCATGGGGGGTACTCTGCCCCAAACCACGCACTACTCCATAGATGAGCAGCACGGGTAGGCCGAATATGGCTAGCAGAGCATAGGTGACAAGGCCAAAGGCAAGTCCGGCGCCCACATAGCTGCCATTGAGCGCCTGGTAGAAAAGGGAATCGCCCTCAAGAGTAGAGGTCTGCATGAGCAGGGAGTTCAGGGCTTGCAGGTGCCAAATCTTCTGCGCGTAGGGAAAGGCCTCCGAAGGGATGGGTGCCAGCCTCCAAAGGAACTGGGAAAAAATTAAAGAGGCGATGACCACCACGGGAAAGACCACTATCTCGGCCTTGATGATGCCGCGCAGGCTTGTGCCGGTGAGTTCGATCTGCCGGAACTGCACCGTTGCTTCACCGTAGTTGTGCACGGGAATGGGCGCATACCATATTTCAATGCCGTGGTAGCCGAAAAATTTCGACCCTGCGATGAAGGATGCCTCCCGCACAAGGGGCAGGCTGACGAATTGCCCGGCAATACCTTCCATGCGCGCCGTGATGTAGGAAATAAGGGGCGTGTACACAAACCCGTAGAGCGCGAAGAATATCCATGGAAAATTGGGCACCAGCCACATGCAAAGCAGGATGTACCCTATGGTGGAGGCGACATAGATGCCGATGGAGAGCCAGAAGTTGATGTCGCCGCGTCCCTCTGGCGGATTGAACAACAGGCTGAAGTCCAGCTTGTTGTCGGGGCCGGAACGTTTGAAGGAACGTATCACGCTCCAGATGCCGATGGCGCCAATGGCAAGGCCGAGGCCGATGCCAAAGCTCATATAGAAATCGAAGTTGTTGACGAAGACCGTCTCCACGGTTGCCATGCCCTGATGCCAGCGGTGCAGGATACCGTGTTCGTAGAGAATGGGGTTGGCCGCAAAGGTGATGAGCAACCCCAGAAGTCCGCCGATAACGGCCCAGAAGGGCAGGACCATACCGATGAAAACCAGCCCCAGGTCAAGCTGGATACCCGTTGCCACGGCGGGGAGTATATCCTCTGTGTGGCGTGTAAGCTCCACCCATGGGATGGGTATCAGCCGTATGGGTTCTGTGAGTAACAGCGCCGAGACGGCTGGTAAAAGCACGTAGATGCCACCAAAGAGTAGCCCTATCATGCCTCCTATGGAGAAGACCCTCCATTTCCAACCGCTGCGCTTGTCTTCTTCTGTGCTTTCGGCCAGGGCCATTGTGCCCAATGCGCCGACGGGCGCCATGGGAAAGGGCAGCTTTTCCACGTCAGATGTGATGCGGTAAAGCGCGTACCCGAGGCCAAAGTGGTCCACGCGCTGGATGAGTTGCGAACCAAAGATCAATAGTATGGGTATGAGCCAGTCGCTATGAAAAAACGTGCGCTGGAGGATGGCGTCCGAGTTGGGCCCTGGCGCCACCCAGGCAGGGATGTACTCAACCAGCCCCAGCATCTTTGCAGCGTCCGACTGCACAAGATACTGGTTCCAGAGCAACCCCTGGAAGGGCGAGGCGAGCGCCGCCCCCGCCATATAATAGAGCAGGAAAATCTCCTGCTGCTTGAGTTCCGTGTAGGAGCGCTTTGCTATCTCTGCAAAGAGGATGATGGTCACCCACCTGGCGGCAGGGCCAATGCCCTGGCCGATGACCAATTGCAGATACATGCTGCCAGGCATCATCAGGAAGCCGATGAAAATGGCGCCGACAATGGTCTTCCAGTCGAACCCTTCCTCGAATTTTTCGGGGGGCTGGAGTAGATTTCTATACTCGTTGAGTTCCTTGTCGTCGTACATGCTGGCTCACGCGCGCTGGCGTCTGGCTTGAGGGGCGGTGCCCCGTCGAATAGCGTCCAAACAATGCATTATCTCAGCCTGTTACATCGGGAAAACCTGGTAATGTGAACCGGTGAAGAGCCCCACCAGGGCCCAGACACCTCCCAAGAGAAAATCACCCATGATCAGCCCTATGAATAGCAGGCGCATGCGGCGGTACAATACCGTACCGCCGTAATGCAGGCTGAGATGGTTGCACAACCACCCTGCAAGAAAGCTGAACCACAGGATGCGCATGCCAAAGCCGTAGGCGGCCAGGTATCCGATTGGGTGCAGCGGCCACCAACTGAAGCGGTAATAACAGAAAACGAGAATGAGCATGACAACCGCGCCCACAACAGCAAAACTGATGACCCAGGCGTTGGGGCCCGTGGGTGCATCCAACAGCCGCTGGGCGTTTTCATAGACGGCCAGGGTGGAGTGGGTGGCCCAATCCATCTTCATTTCGCGCAGGCCTATTTTGTGCCCCATGACGAGCATGGTCACAAAAGCCACAACCACGGCTGCCAGCAGAATGATGGCGATGGCCAGGAGCATCATGCGCTGGTTACGGGCGCGTTCGCTGGCTTTTGCCCCGTGAAACAAAGAAGGCATGATGGCTTCGCGCACATCCAGAAAAAGTACCTTTTGCATGACCACGGTGGCCAGCAGGCCGGCCTGTCCAAAGTAGCGGGAACCAAACAGGCCTATGAAACCGTCGGAAGGTGCGGCAGTGATGGTGAAATAGGGCAGCCCTCCCTGGCAGACAATGCGGCTGGCCACCAGCATGATCATGAAAAAGATGACCGGCAGCATGAGCGCGAAGAGCAGGGGCAGACCAAACCATAGGCACCATAATGTCATAAGAATGAAGCCGATGGCGACGCCCCAGAATGCCCAGGACGCGGGGAGCCATTCGGCATGGTCGTCGTTTTTGTCACCGGTGCGTTTGATGGGCGGACGGCCGAATGCCCCCCTGATGGCGTTCATCAGGTGAAAACGCGCAAGAAAGATCAAAAAGAGGAAGAATACAAGGTAGGCGCCGATGCCTTGTGCTTCTTCAGGACGCGCCAGCAGGGGACCAAACGTCACCCCCATGGCGGCTTCGGGATACTGCATGCCAAAGATGGACAGAATGCCGAAGAGTAGCAGCGCAGCCAAGTGGAAGAACCAGAAGCTGAAGGAAATCTGCCGGGTGGCGAGAAAGGCAAACCCTATGAATGCGGGGACGATATATATTTCCAGATGGTAAAAGCCGGAGAACAACCCGAACTTCGGGAAATAGGAGCCGGCAATGATCTGGGTCGGGATCATGGGGACGGCTGGATAATAATAATTCAGACCGTTTACGGTTTGAAGGGAGGCGGCCAGCAAAAGACCGGTCAGCAGGTATTTGTCGCGCAGCAGGGAGAACAGCGTGTTGTCGTCCATGCTTTCGGCCAGGGTTTGCGGCACCTGCATGAGCGGGAAGTTGACCCGTTCATTGACCACCCACTGGCGGCCGAAAAGGTTCACCATGCAGATCATGATGGCGTAGGAAAGCAGGATGAACACGCCCCATCCAAACAAGGGGGGCAGCCACACGTCCCATGGTATGGAGGACAGGATTTGGCCGAACCCCATCTGATTGCCGTTTTGCAGCCCGCTGTACAGGGTCTCCACTGCCTTGGCGTCTGTGGGATACCAGGCTGGAGGCAGGTACGGGCGGAGTTCCTGCGTCCATTCGTAGGCGTCTTTGGCAAAATAGACAGGCGCGGTGAGGTTGATGAAAAAAGTCTCTACCAGGCCGCTCCAGCCGATGGCAGTGCCCAGCACCATCATCAGCCATATGACCAGCATTTCAATGCCGTTGAAAAGCGGTTCGCGTCGGGTCAGGCGTGCGAAAAGAGCGACTATCACCACCAGCCAGGCCGTGATGAAAAAGGGGGCCATGGGGAAATGCCCCCCGCCCAGATGCGTGTTGGCAAGGTAGGCGTTGTTGTATGGGCTGAAGGCGCAAAGCCCCAGACCAAGCACAAGTCCGGCGAGCACTGAGCGGATCCTTATTTGCCTGGTGCCTGCGCTCATCGTGCTTCTCCTTCGGGGTGCTCGGCCATGGCAGTGGTGCCTGCGTATTTTTCCATGAACTCCATCTCTAAACGCGCCTTGGCTTCTTGATCCAGTGAGCGCCAGGCCAGTAATTGCTTGCGCAGATCATTAATGAATTTACGGTTCAGATTGTGCCACACGGTGTGTTCGCCTGCTTCGCGGTGCAGCCGAACCTTGATCTGGCGGAATCCCTTGTACAGATCAGAGGGGCAGAAGATCAGCTCCACCCGCTGGCGCACGCCAAAGTCGAAAGGCGCTAGCCACACACGAAGACTCAATATCAGACAGCTTTCGGGAGAAAGAACGTCCATGGGCTCATACATGCCGGGGTCTTCATCCGCCGCTTCCTCTTCCTTAAGAAAACCCGTGACCACTGGTGTGGTGGAAAACAGCCCGTGGGAAACATCGGCGTGCGAGTTGTAGTAGTCGGCAAGGAAACCACCGGCGCAGGCCTGTTCGTCGATCTTGATCAAAAAGGGCAGGATGGTGTCGATCAGGTCGCCCTTGGCTTCTGGCATCGTCCAGGAGCGATTCACATCCGGAATGGCGATATTCGCGGCAACGCGCGAGGGGTAGATGGCCGAAAGCAAAACCACACCTATGACCAGAATCATGGCGCCGACGCCAGCCATGGAGGAATAGTTGGCGGTCATGCCGGCCCAGAGGGGCGTGCCGGCAAGGACAACGGCAGCGGCCTGCGCAACCAGATAGCCTATCACAACGCTGAGAACAGCAAACGCCAGGGATTCGGCCACAAAAAGAAAGGAAACGTGGGAAGGTGCGAGTCCCACGGAAGTGTAGACAGAAATTTCGCCTTTGCGCTCAAACACGCTGCCGATCATGGTGTTCAGCACGATGAGGGCGGAAATGATCAGGGGAATGATGATGTTGGCCATACCGCTGTAGCGGAAGGTGTTGGCGGAATAGAAAACACTGGTGCCATCAGGCGTGCCGCGGAAAAGCAGCAGGCCGAAGCGCGCGCCAAGGTCTTCCTGGGCCAGGGTGCGTTCGCTTTCCGGCGCCAGTTTCATGGCCAGCCCTTTCAGCCTGCCGCCCCCTGCCAGCCAGCCCCCTTGTCCGCCAAGGGCCAGCAAGGTCTTGGCCGGAACGATGACGGTCTGGTCAGCAGGAATATGGTTGTAGCGGCTTTGATAGGAGGCAACGTCCTCACCCTCTGTAATTGCTTCGGCTTCCACATCGCTCAGGCTGGTGTCGGCCTCAGAAGGGTAGATGATGGGGGTCATGGACTCGCCATCCAGATCGGGATGCTCCTCCAGGGCGTTGTCGCCAATGATGCCGACCACGGTGAAAGACATGCCCCAGATCTGCACCATATGGTTGGGGTGCACGCCCAAATCATGCGCCATGGATGCGGGCAGGATTATCTCGCGTCTGGAATCGGGAGAAAGCCAGCGCCCCGCAATCAGTGACTTGTCCAACTGGGTGACCTGTGGCTCCATTGGCGAAAGGCCGATGATGCCGCGCGCGAATTCTTCCTTCCCATTTGTAGTAATTGGGATGATGGGCGAACGGGTTTGATCCTTTATCTCGAACCATACACGCGGAGCCGCAATTCCCTGGCCGCCCAGCATGGTGCGTACAACCTGCAAGGATTCTGGCGGCAGGCTTTTCCAGCCAAAGGACTTCATGAACAGCCCGTTGTAGGAGGCATCGTCGCTGAAAGAGCTCCAGCCGCTTTGGTGGACGCTCTTCACCGCCGTGAAGTTCATGATGGTGAAGGTGAGAATGACCAGCGTGATGCACGTCAGGGCTGTACGCACGGGGCGCCTGCGCAGGTTGGAAACACCCAGCACAAAGGCGGCGCCGAATGCTGCGGATTTGCTCAGGTTGGTGAGCTTGAAATGCCTGGAGCGCTGCTGCAGCTCCTTCATCTCCCGCTCAAAGCGGAAGAATATGATGAGTGACACAAGGAATGATAGCCCCAGGATGAAAAACGCCAGAATGACGATCATGGGGCTGTAGGTCAGCTCAAAGGCGGGGTGCACAACGTATATGATGGCGATGATGGCCACCAGAAAGCCCAGGAAGGCTATAATGCGCTTGTGGATGTTGGCAAAGGCGAAGACAAGGCGTTCCAAGCAGTAGGCAAAGGGGACAAAGAGCGCGATGTAAAAGAGTACGCCGCTGAGAACGTCCTTCTGGGTCTGCTCGACTTCCGTGTAAACCTGTTCGGCAATGGCCAGGGACTCGCGCCCCTTTTCCATGAATTGTCCCCATTCTTTGGCGTCGCGGTGGGCTTGCGCGTTTTCAAGGGCCTTTTGTCCGTTGCGCGCCATATCCCAGAGGCGGGCGTTGACGATGCCACGCTCCTCCAGACTTCTGATGCGGGGCGTCAGCAGGTGCCACATGTCAGAGGCCGCCTGGAATTCCGTATAGGGAATGAGCGGCCAGTCCTTCATCAAAAAGCCTGTTCCCTGGGGATTGTCAGCCGAAGCATTCAGCAACAGCACCTTGCGCTGCAGATAGGTGTCGGAAAGCGTGACTTTGAAGGGTGTTCCCGGTTCCATGAATACGCTGAAAATCGTGGAGGAGCGGGTATCCAGCCTGCTGAACCAGTAGCGCAGCGGGTCTGCCTCGGTGCGGGCGTCGAACAGGTCGACATAGATCATGTAATTGAAGGTGCGCGGTTCATAAGTGCTGAAAAGCGTACTCATGGCGCACGGGAACATGATGAAGTCCGCCTGCATGTCTGGGCGGCTCATCTTGACGCGGTAGTTGCTTTTTCCCGTGCCGGGCTTGTCCACGGCCCAGTATGGCGCGCCTGTTAACTCGTCGAAACGGTAGCCTTCCAGGATGGCCTTGTGGATGGTGAATTTTTTGTTCGGGATGCCCACCACGCGGAAAGCACCGTCAGTATCCACCATGGAGTAGAAGCGCGAAGGCCCTACATAGGTGAGGAACACGCTATCCGTGGCGGGTTTGTCTGGAAACAGCTGCCCATGCCTGAGCAGATTGGCGCGGCAATACAGGTTGGAAAAGCCGGACCTGTCGCGTTCGCCGGCCGTGGAGAGCGGCTCGTTGGCCAAAGCCTGGGCCAGAGGCGCCATAAGGCGGAACTGGCGCTCCAGATGCCGCGCGTTGACGTATTCGGGAAGGTCATAGGGCGTGCCCCACTTCGCTCGTACATCCTGCACCGTGACCAGGGATAGCGCGGGATAGCCGGCCAGGGCGGCAGGCTCACCCCCCAGCAGGGGGCGGTCCGGCAGGTAGCTTTGCCAGTTGCGCAATTTGCTGGGGCGCAAGGTGTCTTTGTATTGAGCGCCAATATTCTTAGGGAGCGTTTTGGCCGTCTTGGCCATAAGCTCGTCCAACGGGCTCAGAAATCTGGTGCGGTTGATCGAGTCCTTGAGGTCGTACAGCCACCCTTTGTCAAAAGCACCAACGCCGTCACCGTGGCTGGAAAGGTGAAGGCTGATCATGGCGCTCAAGGCATGGGCGTCAAATATTTCGCGCAGGGTCATTGCGCTTTGCAGGGAGTCCTCCTGCAGCCTGGCATCGGCGACAATCGTGCGCTGCTCCTGCAGAGCGTCAGGCAAAAGCTCGTCCAGGATCTGCTTTTCCTTGGGATCGATGCGGGCGCCGATACGCGTGCTCTCCACCCAATTAAGACGGCGCAAGAGTTGCCGCCGGTCAGCCAGCACTTTGATGCGCTCCTGGTCCGGTTCAGCTTTCAAGCGAAGCCTGATCAATTCACTGTTGATCTTTTCCAGCCGGCTTTTGATCACGAACCCCAGAGATTCGCGCAGCATCTGCACATCGTCGCCGGCCAGTTCGTGGGCTACGGCAAGGGGGTCGCCATTTTCCAGGAGTCTGGCGGTCGCCTTGGCTTTTTCAAGCCGTTGGGTCTGGGCTGTGGCCAGTTCCTGCAATTTCTCCCGGTCGGAGCTCATCAGCCAGACGATTTCGCGCATGCCGGCCACGTATTGCCCTTGCCCGTTGCTTGCCAACAGCAGAGTGCTGCGTTTTGGCGGATGTGCGGCAAATTCGTCTGCAAGAGCCAGGAGATTGGCCAGGGACACGCCTTCTTCAGCGCCGGGTGAACGCCCTGCCACGTAGGCGGTGCTGTCCATGAACGCTTCGAAGACGACGAGTTCCTTGGAAAGTTCGGGGTCACTGCCTGGAATCAGGCAGTATAAGTTATCAACAGGGGCGTTTGCCCATGCGATTTTGCTTGTCAGGCGCACACGGGGGGCTTGATCTCCCTGTGGCAGCGTGGAAAGCTCCCCCCAAAGCGATTCGGCGCGTTCTTCGGACATCCAGAAGCGTGGGAAATCAATGGGAGTGAGTTCGAGTTTTTGGTCGTACATGCCGCGGCTGGCGTTGGATTGCCCCATGCGCATGCGCCCCATGTTGCCCATGTTGCCCATGTCACCCATGTTGCCCATGTCACCCATGTTGCCCATGCCGCCGGACATCATAGAGCCAGGCGCCGCTCCCTCCTGCATCGTCTCCATCATACGTCCCATCATGCCGGAGGTTTCAGGAGTCTGCGATGCCTTCCCCATGTGTTGCTGCATGCGGGAACGCCGTTCTTCGAGGCCGGCTCCGTCGACAAAAATAAGGGCCTGAGCGCCCAGCAGAGCAGCATTCTGCCAGTTCTTTCCAGAATCCATGTCCATCAGCACCACGGCGCCCTGAACGTCCATGCCATTGAAATCTTCCAAGCGCCCCTCTCCGGCGTAAAGCAGGGGGCCTTCTACACCGGGGTCGGCAAGCGCCCCGGGAGAGAGGGCGTTGAGCAGCAGCGGATGGATTTCCTCGTCATGGCCATCAGGCAGATGCAGGTAGCTTTGTTGGTTGCTGATGGAAGGCAGCAGGAAACTGTGCCTGTCAATGGTCATCTGCCCGGGAAAATTTTTGGATGCTTCCCGGAAGGCGTCTTCCACCATGTTCGCAACAGCGCGGTTACCAGGGGTGCCGACACTGCGGTCTCCCAGTCCGGCAAAGGCGTCCACGCGCTGCATGAGCGTTTCCGCCTGGACCAGTGACGGCGTTGCCGCCTGGGTAGCCAGGAAGGAGGTGAAGAACACCGCCAGAAAAAGGATGCCTGCCAGTCGCCGCATGGTCAGGCCTTTTCTCCGGCCATCATGCCGGCTTGCCCGTCTTTGCCCTGAATGCCGCCCACAGAGATGTTGAGCTCTTCGCGGTGCTCCACTTTGTCCACCTGACCGTCGCGAATCCAGATGACGCGGTCGGAAACGTTGAGCATTTTATAGTCGTGGGTGGCGGATATGATGGTGACGTCTCGCTCTTGGGAAAGGTGCTTGAGCAGGTCGATGATTTCTTCGCCCGTGCTCAGGTCGAGGTTGCCTGTGGGTTCGTCGGCCAGGATGATTGCCGGATCGTTGGCCAGGGAGCGCGCCACGGCCACACGTTGCTGCTGGCCGCCTGAAAGTTCGAGGGGCTTGTGCTGAAAACGGGAGCCAAGGCCCACCAGTTCCAGCAGTTTGATGCCTTTTTCCGCCGCGTCTTCAGAGTTCATGCCGGCAAAGGTCATGGGCAGGGTCACGTTTTCCAGCGCTGTCATCACCGGTATCAGGTTGAATGTCTGGAAGATGTAGCCGATTTTGCGGTTACGCAGCCAGGCCAGTTCGTAAGCATCGAGCTGCGAGATATCGACTTCGTCAATGAAGACCTTGCCGTCACTGGGTTTGTCCAGCCCGCCGATCATGTTGAAGAGCGTACTCTTGCCCGAGCCGGATGGCCCCATGATGGAGATGTACTCCCCGGCGTAAATTTCCAGGTCCACCCCTTTGAGGGCCTGCACATCCACTTTGCCCATGCGAAACGACTTTGTAACGCCAATAACGCGTACAATCGTGTGGCGGCTTTCTTGGCTGTTCACGGCCTTATCCTTGGGGGCCTGTTCGGCCATGGGAGGCTCCTGGTCGTATGTCTTTGGTTTACGTAATAGCTGCTTTTAGTGCTCTGCGCGCAATGCCATGACAGGGCGCATGCGCGCCGCAATTATGGCGGGGTAGAGGACGCCGAAAAGACTCAAACCAAAACCGGCGAAAACAGCCCAGAGCAGAGAGAGCAGTGCGTCGGTCATGGAAAGATATGTCAACGCGTTGAATCCAAAGCGTAGTCCGGAGACAAGCAGACCGACGAAAATGCCGAAGACCGCACCGATTATTGATCCCGACATGCCTTGCATGCCGGCTTCCAGCAAAAACAGACGCAATACGAAACGATCCAGAGCTCCCAGGCACTTCATGACGCCGATTTCGCGAAAGCGTTCCGTAACCGCCATGAGTTGGGCGTTCACAATGCCCACGGCGCAGACCAGCAGGGAAAGCACAACGATCCAGCGCTCCTTGGCGCTGGAGCCCACATTGCCGGACTCCACGTCATAGCCCGCCTGCGTCAGAATTTCCTGGGCCTCGTCGCCGCCATTATGCAGCAGGCCATTGGCGATATCCGCGCTGATAAGCACAAAAGCCAGAAAGGAGACAGCCAGCACCAGGCTGGAGACAGTAATCATGGAGCGAAAAAAGCGTAGTTTCAAGCTCCTGAAGCTGATCTCCAGGGATTTGCCAAAAGGAAGAACGATCTGCTTGGCGATAGTCTTGTGATCGGCTGGCATGTTCGTGGACATGGGGCCCTCGTGGTTCCTTGGCAAGCGCCGTCAAATGTATACATGGGGTGGCATCATACAACAGCCGTTTTCATTAAGTACACGAAATCGATACCTGGTTGCAAGGTGAATAGAATGGAGATTTGATGACATGTAGCAATCGGACTGCGGGGAAGGGGCGCCCCTCCCCGCAGAGGATGTGAGCCTGATAAGGCATTGCCACAGATCAGCTCGGTTCTTCATCCAGGAGTTCGAGGTGAACCTGAACCTCAACTTCCTTGCCCACAAGCCCCATTTTGTAGAACTTGCCCGACCCCACACCGTATTCGAGCCTGTCCACCACAAAGGAGGAGTGCAGCCCCAGAATATTTACTGTGGGGCGCATAACACCGCCTTTTTCGCCCAGGTACTCCATGGGCAACGTGACTTTTTTGCTCACGTCTTTCATGGTCAGCACCCCGTGCAGGGCATAGGTGTTCTCACCAGTCTTTTCAATGGAGTCGGTCTTGAACGAAATGCGTGGGTACTTTTCTGCATCGAAAAAGTCCCCTGTACGCAGATGCTTGTCCCGCGCCTCCACGTGCGTGTTCACACTGGAGGTTTCCACAGCGAATTCAATGGAGCTGTCTGCAGGGCGTTCCGGGTCAAAAGCCACATTGGCAAAGAACTTCAGAAACTGTCCGGGCACCTTGGCCAGCAGGTGGTCAATGGTGAAGGTGATGGAGCAATGGGGCGGGTCGATATACCACTGCTGCGCTTTTTCAGCTGCGGCCGGTCTGGCCACGCAGAGTAGAAGCGCCAACAGCAGGACGGCTTTGGTCATATTTCGCATGGGGGGTCTCCTTGTCTGGAGCGTTGGCGATCAGAAACGGGATGCTCCTGTCGCACAGAGGTTTTCCCATGCTAATTTTTTATGAGATGGTCAGGTCGATGTCAACGTGGCGGGTATGGCGAGGTTTTTTTACCTGACGCGAGCCAGGGCGCTTTCACAGTGGGCGACGCAGGAGTCTGATGAGAACATTTCAGGTGTTGCAGCGCAGTAGCGTTTGCACTGCTCGAAATCTTCCTGCACCAGGCCCGCGTCCATACGTGGCGACGTGGCGACACACTGGGCGTATTCCGCGGCATAGGGCTCCAGATTTGGGCTGGTCTGTTTCACATGCCAGCAATAGGAGCCGCGCACCTGGGTGATGACTTCTTGTCTGGCTTTGGGGGCAAAGCGGTAAAGATCGAAATAGCGGTTTGTGAAGACGTATTCGTCTCCTTCCTTTTGCAGGAAAACGGTGCGGATCACCTGTTCCTGGGGAAACCGGTAGGTAGTGTAGCGCCCCTTGGGGAAACGTTTTTTTAATCCGGTGAACTCATCCAGGTAGCGGATGTCCTCGCGCATGCCTATCAGCTTGTCATCCTTGAAGTACAGTGGTCCGTAGTTGTACACCTTGAGCATTTCTATGCCTGTATCCCTGGTGAAGATGGGCAGGCCGCCGAAAAAATCGAGCCCAAGGGGAATTTCACAGATGGTTTCCGTGAAGATCGCCTTGCTGTTTTCGCGTTTGATCAGTTTTTTAACGTCGCTTTTGCTCATGCCCCATTGAATGCCGGGCACGGTTTTCGTGTCTGCAGCCAGCGCACCCGTAGTAAAGGTAGTGAACCCGGCGAGACAAAGTGTTGCGAACAGCAAAGAGGTTATTGTCAAACGGAACAAAGCGGGCATGTCGTCTATTCTCCGCGAGTTTCCAGAAAGGGGAAGCTCTGTTTTGCCTGTTTCAGGTCCGCCAGGCCGCCTTCAACATCGCCTGTGTTGAGTTTGGCCAGACCCCGGGCATGGAACGCCCTGGTGAAATCGGGTTTTTTCATCAACGTCTGGGTAAAGGCTGCGATGGCTTCCTGGTCCTTGCCCTGTTCCATGAGCAGCCTCCCTTTGTTGAAGTAGAAGATGTAGTCCTTCTTATGGGAGATTGCGGCATCAAAGTCCTGCAATGCCTTGTCGTATTCTTTGCGTTTGACCCAGATCAGGCCGCGATTGTTGTAGAGGTAGGAGAGCAGGTTGTCGCCATCAGGCAGCTCGCCTGAATCTATGGCCCGGGTATAGAGTTCCATGGCTTCGTCCAGTCGCCCCTGTTCCTGTGCGCGCACAGCGGCATTGGCGTCGTCCATGGAGTCTGCTCTGGCTTCCGGAACAAGGCCTGCCAGTGCTGGCAGCACACAGGCGGCAATGAATACAAATACGCAAAATGTCGGTATGGCGGCAAGTTTTGTTTGTTTCATATCAGACCCCTTAAGGGAGCAAACCTTGCCTGAAGCAGCCAAAGAGCGCAAGCGCCCCCTTTGCTATTTGATGAACGCCTTAAAGAGCATGCTGGGGCCCTGCATCATGGCGGCGTGATAGGCTGCGTCGAAAATATCCTTATCATCCCACCCTTTATTGCGAAGGGCGTTCACATCGTCTTCCGTTATGGAAGACGGATCACCTATGAGCTTCAACACGAACAGGAACAGGGAAAGCTGTGGTTCTTCCAACGGTGCTTTTGCGGGGTCTCGTCGCAGGATTTCTATCTCTTCCTGAGACATGCCGCCGGCGCGTTCCAGAATGGTTGTATTGAGCTGCAAGCAGTATGGGTACTCGAAATGATCTGCAGCGATAAGTCGCAACAGTGCAAAAAAGCTGAAATCAAGTTTTTCGTGGGTGATGAAATAGCGGAGCGAGCGGCTTTGGATCATCGCCAGTTCCGGGCTGGCGCTCATCATCTCCAAGGGCTCGGGCAAGGGTACATGGGGCGGGATTACTGCGTAGGCCTTGGCTATCTTACTTTCAGGTTCTCTGGCGGCTTCTTCGCGGGCTACGTGTTTGAGTATGAACATGTCTGACTCCCTGTTGCGCGTTTTGAAAATCAGGTTGTGCTGGTTCACGACCCGCGCATCATAGGGCTGCGAGCATGAAAAACACAAGCGTAGCAATGCGCCAGTAGCCACGAGCATTTTTGAGCACGGCCCCCCTTGCGTGGAAATTCTGCCGGTTGTAGTGGTCAGCCGGGAGGTGCGACCTTTGAAGGTTCCGCCATTTTCCGGTGGAAATAGAAACGGTCGCAGAATGCCTATGGGCGTTTTCTGGCTTTGTTTTGTCCCCATTTTTGTGGCGGTGGACCCGATAGGCGTGTTGCCCATGTATATCGGCCTTGTAGAAGGTCTTGAGCCGGCACGACTCAAATGGCTCATTCTCAAGTCGGTGCTCACGGCGAGCGCCGTTTCCGTGCTGTTTCTCTTTGCCGGGGCGCCCCTTTTGGCCGCTCTGGGGGTTACCGTGGCCGACTTCATGATCGCTGGGGGAGTGTTGTTGTTCGCCATTTCTCTCAGCGACCTGTTGCACGCCGACAAGGTGCAGCGCCGGACAGAGCCCCATGACCCTGCATCAGTAGGGGCGGTGCCACTGGGCGTGCCGCTGATTGCCGGGCCAGCCCTGCTGACAACAGTCATGCTGCTGGCAAACGAACACGGTGCGTGGCTGACAGCGCTGGCTTTGGCGCTCAACATGGTGATTGTGGGGGTGGTTTTCTACATCGGTCGTTGGATCATCACCCTTTTGGGACGCCAGGGCGCGCGCACCGTTTCCAAGGTTGCCAGCCTTTTGCTGGCGGCCATAGCCGTGATGCTGGTGCGCAAGGGTATTTTGCAGATACTCGCCGGAATGTAGAGCATAAAAAAACCGCCCCCCGATGGTAATACATCGAGGGGCGGCAGTGCGTTCATGCTACCGGCTTACGCCGGAGAGCTCTGCTTCAAGCGGACAGTACTATTTGGTCCACTTTTCGAACATCTCAGGATGTTCCTTGAGGAACTTTTTGGCGTTTTCTTCAGGAGTGGTACCGGACTCCTGGTTCCAGGCCATGACCATCTGCAGCTGGTTGGGGTCCTTCCAGCTGAACTTGTCGAAGAAAGCGTATACTTCAGGCATGTCTTCTTTCAGGCCTTTGCGGACGATGGTGTTGATGGTTTCTTCTTCACCCAGAACACCCTTGGGGTCTTTCAGGTACTTGAGGTCCCAGCGGCCGAACATCCAGTGGGGGGACCAGGCGGTAACCACGATCCACTTTTTGTCCTTGATGGCGCCGGACAGAGCAGCAGTCATGGTGGCGCCGCTGCCTTCTACCAAGCTGTAATCATCGAGGGCGTAGTCTTTCATGGCCTGTTCGGAAAGCTTCATGAGGCCGGCACCGGGATCGATACCGATGATCTTGCCGTCAAACTTGTCAGCCATGCCCTTGAGGTCGGCAATGGAGTCGACTTCAACGTAGGAAGGCACAGCCCAGCCAAGACGGGCGCCGCCAACGATGGGGCCGAGGTTAACAACTTTATCCTTAACCTTGGCAAGGTAGTCGCCGTGGGTCACGGGCAGCCATGCGGTAACCATGCCGTCTACATCACCAGTAGCAACAGCCTGCCACATGGCAGCGGCGGCAACGGGCAGGACTTCGACATCATAGCCCATTTTTTCCAGAGCAGCCTTGGCCACGTTGGTGCTGGCAGTGGCGCAATCCCACTCCACGTAGGCGATTTTCACTTTGCCCTTGTCGCCGGCAAAGCCGGGTACGGCAGCCATGGCAACCATGGCCAGAGAAAGCAGAACTGCGAGAATAGTTTTACCTTTCATGTTTTCCTCCTGTTTATGTTGCGCGTTCAGTGCGCATTCTATGCATTACATCTATTGCTGATTTCTTATGCCAACGCGTTGCAAGACCCTGTCCAGGATGATGGCGACAATGACGATGCCAATACCGGCTTCGAAACCGTACCCCATCTGGAGCCTCTGGATCGCCTTCCAGACTTCGCCACCAAGGCCTTTGGCGCCGATCATGGCTGCGATGACGACCATGGACAATGCGAGCATGACCGTCTGGTTGACGCCTGCCATGATGGTTGGCGTTGCCAGAGGTAACTGGAGCTTGAACAATTTTTGCCAACGGTTCGAGCCGAAGGCGTCGGCGCATTCCACCAGTTCACCAGGCACCTGTTTGATACCCAGGCAGGTAAGCCGGATTGCCGGAGGCATGGAAAAGACCACCGTGGAAAAGATGGCGGCAACCTTGCCCAGACCGAAAAAAGGAATGGCCGGAATAAGGTAGACAAAGGCCGGCATGGTCTGCATCACGTCCAGAATGGGCATGACAATCCGATAGATTACTTGGCTCATGGCTGTGCCGATGCCCACCGGGATACCGATGAGGATGGCGATGAGCGTGGCGACCAGAACGAGGGCGATTGTGCTTACCGTGGCGGGCCACAGGCCCATGTTCCAGATAAGGCTGAGGCCCAGCAGCGCGAAGATGGGGATGCCGCGTTTGCGTGTGAAGTAGTAGGCAATGGCGGCAATCACGATGATGAGCAGCCACGGCGGCATGGCCAGCAGGCCGCTTTCGAGCACTTCGAGACCGCTTTCGGTGACTTTGGAAAATGCCTTGGTGATAAAAGACAGGTTGTCGACGAGGAAGTTGATTAGAGCTTCGATTCCCTCGCCAAGAGGTATTCTAGGAACTTGCATTGGCCCTCCCGCGTTCGGCAATGGCGCCCAGCAGCGAGCCTCTGACGATGACTCCCTTCAGGCGTTGGTCTTCGTCAGTCACAGCCAGGGGGTAGGGAAGATCGTGTATGATCTGTATGAGATCCTGAGCCGGCGTGTCTGGCTTAACTGTAATCAGATCGGTGCGCATGATGTTGGTGATATCCCGTTCGCCCTTTTCTATGGCGGCCAAGGCGTCATCTGCAGTGAGTACGCCCTGGAGGATATGGTCCTTGTTCAGCACGAAAAGGCTGGAGATTCCGCTGCTTTTCATTTTGCGCAAGGAAGCTCTGGGCCCGTCTGTCTTGACGTACGCCACAGCATCGGTCCTGACCATGACGGATTCGGCGACCAGTACCTTGGTAATGTCCACGTTTTCCACAAAGCGGGCAACATAGTCATTGGCAGGTTCGGTAAGGATGTCTTCCGGGGTGCCGACTTGCACAATGCGTCCATCCTTCATCAGTACGATGCGGTCGCCCAGCTTGAGGGCTTCGTCGAGGTCGTGGCTGATGAAAACAATGGTCTTGTGCACTTTTTCCTGCAGCGCGATGAGTTCGTCCTGCATGTCGCGGCGAATCAGTGGGTCCAGCGCGCTGAAAGCTTCGTCCATGAGCAGGATATCGGGGTCGAGGGCCAGCGCTCTGGCCAAACCGACACGCTGCTGCATGCCGCCGGAAAGCTGGCGGGGGTACGAGTCTTCCCATCCTTTGAGGCCAACCTGTTCAAGGGCGGCTTCTGCACGCTGACGGCGTTCAGCAGGATCAACCTCTTGGATTTCCAAGCCGTATTCCGCGTTCTGACAGACGGTGCGGTGGGGGAAAAGGGCGAAATTCTGAAATACCATGCCCAGTTTTTTGAGTCGTACCTCGCGCAGTTGCGCCGTGTCGAGACTCGTTACCTCTTGGTCGTCGATGAAGATCTTGCCTTCAGTAGGTTCGATCAGCCGGTTGAGGCAGCGGACAAGTGTTGATTTGCCGCTACCAGAAAGGCCCATAATAACGACGATTTCTCCTTCCATGACTTCAAAGGTCGCTTGGGATACGCCCACGCCGCATCCTGTCGCCTCCAGGATGTCACCTTTGGTCTTACCCTGATGCAGCAGCTGCAGGGCTTCTTCCTGACGGTCGCCGAAAATCTTTGAAACATTTTCGACTCTGATTTTTGCCTTCATGTATAAATTGTCCAGGTTTAAAGTTGGGGACAGCGACAATCATGTACGCAAAGCTTGCTCGTGTGTCAAGCGTAAGGGCGTAATATGTCTTTAGTGTTGTGTGGAATTGTATGATGCAACAACACACAAATAAAACTGGAATAAAAAAACAGTAACTCTACATGATGTATGAATGTATCAATGGTGTAACATATCGTTTCTAGATTATTTAGCAATAATTCTAAAAAGAATAATTTTGATTATGATTTTAAAAGAACAATGTTAAAAACAAGGTGTGAAAACTACTAAAATATAAAAAGTCATGCAAAAGAGACGAGCAAAGTTAAAAAATATATGATGGCTCTAGAGTAATTCAAGTCAATTAATCGTAAAAAGTTCCCTGGCTTCTTGTATCTTGCGAGTTGTAGCAGTCCATTTTATGACATTCCCGCCTGATGCCCCGTAGCTGACGTCAGGGTGCAAGGGTGGTTAAGTGACTCTTGTTTCATGTTCAGGCACTTTAGGTGCCTGAGATTGTTCAAGCCCTGTTTTGGGTTTGTCTGTTGAAGTTATGACAGCAGTGTGTGCGGCCCCATGGGAGGTGGGTGATTGCCAATTGTGGATAAAGGTGTTCACAATTGTGAAACTCTTTGGTGGTGATTCAGTTGCAAATTGAGATAGACATACATCTGGATGCGTATTGTAATGATCTATCCTGTATGTTCACTCCATGAAGCACACTATCTATATTTACGTATAAAGCAGAGTTGATGATGCTTAATTCCCATCTTGTATCGTGGTGTGATTCAGAGCCTCTTGAACAAATGCAATAAAGAAAATGTCACTCTTAGAGGATTGATTCCACTTCTTCTGAGAGAAGAATTCACTTTTGTTATATTACACTACATTTTTTGAGGACATTGTGTAGGGGATATAATGGGGGGAAATCGGGTAATGAAAAAGCCCTCCAACCATGTGGCTGGAGGGCTTTTTATCTTAAAAGCTTGAAACGGCAGCAGGTGTCAGGCTTCTTGTTCTTCTGCAGGCTGTTTTGACTGTGATTGCGCTACGGCCAATTCTTCCGAGGAGAATATCCGGTTTACGTCAAGAATGATGATGAAACGGTTGTCTTTTTTTGCCATCCCGCGGATAAAGCGCGTGTCTATGGAGGTGCCCATCTGCGGTGGGGGGTCTATCTGGGCCGGTAAAATCTCCAGTACTTCCTGCACGGTATCCGCAAGCGCCCCTACTTGGGCCATGTCGTCATCGATGGTGACTTCAGTGATGATAACGCAGGTGTTCACCGTCATTTCTGTGGAAGACATGCCGAATTTTCTGCGCAAATCGACAACGGGCACAGCATGACCACGGACGTTGAGTACACCGCGCATGGACGGGGGCGTTCGCGGAATTCTCGTGATGTTGGTGTCATCGAGAATTTCACGGACAAAGGAGATGTCCAACGCGAATATTTCCTCACCCAACGTGAACGTCAGGTATTGATTAAGTTCACTTGCGTTGTCTTCCATGGTCTGCTCCCTTTAGTTGTCCTTACCAACTACTAGTACAGTTGCGCATTCGAAGCAAGCCTGGCCGGAGTAGATTGCGCCCTGTAATCAGAAGCGTTCAAAAGCTTCGTCATTAAACTCGCTGTCCATATCCAGAACAACTCCAGGGTTGTTTTTGGAAGCGGGATTAGTCTTTTTACTTTGTGGCAGGGCCTTTTGTCTGGCGCTTCGTTTGGCGCTTTTGCCCTCGCCCACACGGAAAAAGCCCATTGTGGACATAAGCATCTCTGCCTGGCTGGAGAGTTCTTCTGAGGTGGACGCCATTTCTTCAGAGGCGGACGCGTTTTGTTGTACAACCTGATCGAGTTGCTGGATTGCCTTGTTGATCTGCTGCGCGCCGGAGTCCTGTTCGTTGCTTGCTGCGGCAATTTCCTGCACCAGGTCTGCAGTCTTTTGGATGTCGGGCACCATTTTGGTGAGCATTGTGCCGGCTTTTTCAGCAATGGATACAGTGGAAGACGACAATTCGCTGATTTCGCCAGCAGCTGCCCCGCTTCGTTCTGCCAATTTGCGCACCTCGGCGGCGACGACGGCAAAGCCCTTGCCGTGCTCTCCGGCTCTAGCCGCTTCAATGGCGGCATTGAGCGCGAGGAGGTTGGTCTGGCGGGCGATCTCTTCGATGATGGTTATTTTTTCAGCGATATGCTTCATTGCTTCAACTGCGTCGGAAACCGCCTCGCCCCCTTCCTTGGCATCCTGCGCCGCTTTCAGGGCGATGGCCTGCGTGGTCTGCGCATTTTCAGCGTTTTGGCGGATATTACTGCTCATTTCCTCCATGGAGGAGGAAACTTCCTCAACGCTGGCTGCCTGTTCTGTGGCGCCCTGCGACATGGACTGGGATGAGGAGCTGAGTTCTTCAGAGCCGGATGCTACATTTTCTGAGGCGGACTGCACGTCGGCAACGACCTCGCGAAGTCTCCTGACCATTTCATTGAGTGCTTTTGCAAGAATCCCGATTTCGTCTTTCTGGTGGATGTCGAGTTCCTTGGTGAAGTCGCCCTCCGACATGTTCTGGGCAAAGGTCACGCCCTGGCGGATGGGGCGGGTGATGCCCCTGGTGAGAAAGATGCCGAGGGCTATGGCAAGGAGCAACCCGATGCCGATTCCAGAGGTTGCCATGATCATGCCGCTCGAGCTGTCTTGTTCGGCTTCATGAAGTGCTTGGTTTGCCTCGTCTTCGTTCAGTTTTACGGACTGGCTGAGCGCCGTGAGGGTGTCTTCCAGGGCTTTCATCTGTTCAACAAGGGCGACCTGGTTCATTTCCGCAAAGGTATCGACCGACTTCTGGGCTTCTGCCCGCATTTCCCGGAACAGGGCAAAGGTCTTTTCTGCATTGGGCAAAAGTTGTCCGGTAAAGATGGATTGGGCGCGTTGATCCAGCCCCTGGGAAACGGCGTACTTTATGTCTTTCACCGCCTCGTGGAATTTCTGGTGGTAAGGTTTGACCTCTTCAATGATTTTACGCAGTTCGGGGTTGGATGTCGTGTAGCCAGCCAGCCATTTGCCAAAGTTGCATTGGGTGGGGTCTGTGCCTCCCTCAAATCTTTGGCCTACAGCCAGTAATTCCCCGACTTGCGTAGAAAGCTTGTAGTGGTCACCACGGAATAATTGGAGCTCGCGCATGTAGTCTGCAGGGTTAAGGATGTCTATCTGCTGTAATTGTTGCGAAAGTCCTATAACCGTGTTGCTTTTTTCCTTGAGTGCATTGTTGGCGCTTTCAAATTGGGCAAGAAGCCGCTTTGCTTCTGCAGTAAGTGGGAGTGCCTGATAATTGTCCCAGGCTGTTTTGTAATGAGCACGGATACGTTGGACATTTGCATAAATTGCATCACGCTCTTCACTATTCAGATAAGGGCTGAGAAGAATACGCAAATTGCCTATAAGTTCATGGGTGTCAGACCCAATTTGCAGGGAAGAGCGTACGCCAGGCAATTTTTCTTGCCCGATGGTATTCAGATGGTCAGATTGCGACATGATGACGTCCATACAAACAAGTCCCACCACCACGGTAATCAACGCCGTGATGATGAAACCCCCCATAATTTTGACACCAAGCTTGATATTTTTCATTTTTGTCGATCTCCCCTGAAAAAATTAAAGATGCTTGTTCATCCCTTATCAGAATGGGAAGTGAATGCAAGTCTCGCGTTTGTAAAGAGAATCACTTCAGGAAACAGATTGGGGCTTTGTCCATTAGAGAGTAAATAGTTCTTAGCTGCACAGTGTAGCATAGATATAATGAGCATAGATGCTTCTGTTGCAGGAAGGTCAGAACTATTTTCAGTACTATTACTTTCATCTAATATGTCAGTAACAAGTTGTACGAGCCAGGATTGATATATCTTTAGATCCAAGTAGGACGATTGTGATACATCCAGTATCTGGAATGGATCTGCGTTAAGGAGGACAAGATAGTCCGCTGGATTCTGTGTGACGAATCTTTCGTATTCAAGTATGAATTCTTCGAGTGCAGCAGCACTTGTAGCAGAGTCCTGGATGCTTTCTCGAAGTGCTTTATAGAGATTGTAAAGAATGTGCCTGCAGAGAATAAAAAGTAGATTCTCTTTGGTTTTGAAATGATAGATTACTGTGCCGCCAGCTACGTTAGCCTGTTCAGCGATTTGAAAAACAGATGTATTCTCAAAACCGTTGTCGGCAAAAAGATTCCTTGCCGCCAACAAGATTCGTTCGACTTTTTCACTGGGTTTGCGTTTTCGTTTCGCCATGGGCACCTCTTATTGAATGGTTGTTCGAACTTTAATATTGTCTGAACAGGCAGTCAATAATAATATGCTGTGCGATTGTTCCGAGAAAGCTACTGGGGAGTGATTTGATTATAGGAATTCGGAGCGTTAAGAGGGGTGCAGTTGCCTTGACTCGAGGAGCTCAGGCCAAGAAACTTCAGGATGCCAGCGCAGACAGCACAGGACATCCTCTGTTGTCTGGCAGGGTCGTTTAGCGCGCGCTCTTCGATGCGATTGAGGATAACGCCGGCTTCCAGAAGGACTGAAGGGGTATCTGCCGATTTCAGTACCAGCAGATCATCAAACCTGTAGATGCCATGCTCGGGGTCAACGAAGTCGCGATTCTCGCCTTTGATGGGTTCGGCGTGGTGGTCTGTGGGGGTAAATCCGGCAATGCGAAGTTCCTGACCTATGGAGTGCGCCAGTTCAAGACTTTTTTCAGAAGAGGGGTTCTTTTCAGAATAAAAAAGCGAGTACCCCTGAAAGAGGTCGCAATAGCGTAGGGCGCGATCCTCAAATGTCCAGGGTTTGAGATATTTAGGCTGCACAGAATCATGGTGGATGGAAAGCAGGAGCGCGGCGCCTTTGGCGTGGGCGAGGCGCGCCCTGTCGCCTGGCGCCATGTGTTTTTCTTCGGGGGCAATGAGAAAGGCGCCGGTCAATCCATTCGAATGAAGGGTCAACTGTATCTTTTCTGCAAGAACTTTGTTGAATGAATATTCAGCCCTTCCACGAGCACTGGTTGCGCCGCCGCGTGGGATCGAATGCCCAACGTCTATGGCAATGGGCAAGGTCTCAAGGCCGTTTTTAGGATTTTGCGCATTGGCCCAGGAAGGTACGTGCAGGAATGTAGTAGTAAACAAGAGAAGTGCGAAAAAGAAACACGTTTTATAGCAGGCCGGCGAAGCGAGAGCTTCAAAAGCGTGGAGCAAATATTTCACTGAGTTCTGCCGCCTTTTCCACCACTGATGCCATGACTTTTTCCACGATCTCGGGAGTCAGTTGCAACCGCTCTATCACGAAAGTGGAAGGATGATAATGGAGCCCGTCTATGCCAAGGGCGATGCTGCACATTTTGGCAAGGGATTCGCCTGCGTGCACTAGATCCAAAGTCAGGCTGGGGGTGTCGCAGTTGTCAGGATCAAGATGCCAGCGGACGACGTGGACAATTTCTTCGGGCAGCCCCCAATTTTGCAGGAGTAGCGCCCCCACCTCGGCATGGTCTATGCCTAAAAGTCGTTTCTCGGCTTCCTGGAATGGAATGAACTCTGAATAGGCCAGCTCCAGTAGAGGGCGCACATCCACTTGCAAATACTCGCCCATCACTGTTTTGCCGATATTCGCCAACAGTCCGGCTGTAAAGGTGTTGGGTGGTGCAGTAACGCCGGTTTCCGCAGCGATTTCTTCGGCTGCCAGGGCGGTGGCTATGGAATGTTCAAGCAAGGCGCCGGGCGGCAGGTCGTATCCGGGTGTGGCGGGCCGCAATTGCGGCGCAGTGCTGGCGGCAAGGATGAGTTGAGCGACACGGCTCGCCCCAAGACGTACAAGTGCGTCATGAACAGTTGCTATGCTGCGCACGCACCCCATGCTGGGAGCATTTGCCAGCCGCAGCAGGTTTGCTGTCAAACCCGGGTCAAGCTGGATGGTTGCGGCAATCTGCGTCAGGTTGGAATTGGTGTTCCAAAGCAGGGGGAGCGTTTTTTGAGCTGCAGGCGGCAAAGGCGGTAGCATCCTTAAGCTATTGACGATTTCTTCGCGTTTGCTCATATCTCCCGCTCCGTGCCGAGTGATTTGATAACAACCCTGCCGTCATCCATGTAAAGATACATGGTCCTGGGAATATTGCCTCCGAAATCGCTGGCTTTCAAGCGGATGTTGTTGTGTGCAAGAAGTTTTTTCAAAGCTTCGGTGTTTCTCGCGCCAACATCAAAGAGGTTGTTGACCTGCATCATTTTGGAGCCGCCTGCTGCTTTCAGAATGAGCCGCTCCCTGGACGCGCCCATTTTCATGAGCTTTTTGACCATTTCCACGACACCGGAGCTGACGAACATGTAGGGGTTTTCAGCAGCTTTTTCCGGTGAAGCGTTGGCATGTGGCAACAGACAGTGAATGAGCCCCCCGATATGTGCTTGTGGGTCAAAGGCTGCTACGCCGATGCATGAACCCAGTGAATATGTCACCAGTACATCATCGGGAGAGCGAGATACTTCCATCGCTGATATAGAAACCACTTTCTGGGCCATCGTAAAGAGCGTATTCCTTTTTTATTTAATATAATATTTCTATGGCTTGCTGCAAAAGTCAAGGAGAATGCGGGGGAGAAGGGGCGTGTAAAGCATGACGGCATGTAATTTGCTTAAATTACAAGGGCTCAGGATGTGCAACAGGCAGGATGCGGCCTGATCGCCTTTCTTGTGCTGGAAAGTGTTTTTGTATCAGGTGATTAAGGGGGCAATTTTGGAGTCTGTGTTTTGACGGAGCTTGGCGGCGTGGATAAGATAAATGTATAAACGCAGACGGCGCCAGGCAGGTCGTCATCGTTTGGCATACACAGCGTGATGTAACAGCCAACATGTTGTTTATGATTTTGGGGAGCAATGCATGCAGTATGTAAATCCACGTTCGAACAGGGTGAATTCGTTCAAACAGTTGTATACAAACGAAGAATTCAAAACGGTATTGCAGCATAGAGACCGTTTGCCTGAGTTCCCTTATCTTGTCGATGCAGAGCTGACAAATGTTTGTAATTTGCGGTGCATCTTTTGTGGCCAGCAAGCCATGACGCGTGCAAAAGGGTTTATGGCTGAAGATACCTGGAAGTCGCTTGTCGACCAGTGCGCAGAATACGGTACTCCCATTCGCATCATACGCTGGGGGGAACCGTCCATGCACCCCAATATCATTGATTATGTACGGTATGCAAAGTCAAAGGACATTAATATTCATATTACAAACAACGGTATAGCAGTAAGCCGCGAGCAACTGCAGTCTGTTGTGGATATTGGCGTCGATTCACTGATTTTTTCTTTTCAGGGTGCGACAAAGGAACAGTATGAAATAATGCGCAACAATAAGCAGTATGACAAACTGAAAAGCACCGTGTTGGATTTGGTGGCTCTCAGAGGGGAAAAAGAAAAGCCGTTTATCCATATATCAAGTTCGATGACGAATGAAACAGAAGCCGAGATAGATGCTTTTGTCGCATATTGGGTAAATATAGTGGATTCCGTGGGTGTAGGAAAAACAAATTTGTCACGGTTGAGTTCGCATCAGATCAAGTCCTTCGAAGCTTTGGAGAAACTGGATATATTGCGCAAGCAGGAAACTATCAAAAAGTCGTACCGCCCTTGTTCAGAGGTTTACCAGAAATTAAGCGTGGACTGGGATGGGACGGTTACATGTTGCTGCGCAGACTATGACAATTTTCTGGTTGTGGGTAACATGAACGAATCCAGCCTTCGCGCTATCTGGAACACAAGTGAGACACTGCAGCAATTCCGGCAGTTGCTAGACAAGAATATGCATAAGAGTCTGACACTGTGCAGTACCTGCTACCGCATCCACGAAGCCGAATGAGACCTGGCGCCCCTTGATTGCCCTCTGGCAGGGCGTGCAGCTTGATATTTCTGGTATGCTGCCGTAAAGATAGAGAAATTGAGGATAACAATTACTTTTCAACGCTTGGAGACCTCATGGCTTGCAAGACGTTAGTGACTGGAGCTGATGGCTTCATCGGTTCACACCTTGCGGAACTGTTGCTCGAGTCTGGATATGAGGTGCGGGCGATGGTGCAGTATAATTCCTTTAGTAGCTGGGGGTGGCTGGATACGTCCAAGGCAGCGCTCGCCGGGGAAATGGACATTCTTGCTGGCGACATTAGAGATCCAGCCTTTGTCCGCTCGGCCGTTGCTGGCTGTGATCTTGTGTTTCATCTGGCGGCGCTTATTTCCATTCCCTATTCTTATGTTGCGCCGGGCTCGTATGTCGCTACAAACGTGAGCGGTTCTCTTAATGTGGTGCAGGCCTGCCGTGAAAAAGACGTGAGCAGACTTGTGCACACCTCCACCAGCGAAGTCTATGGCACGGCGCTCTCCGTTCCTATCACGGAGGATCATCCGCTGCAGCCGCAATCGCCTTATTCTGCCAGTAAGATAGGCGCCGACCAGATAGTACTCTCCTATTTCAACTCGTTTCAGACGCCCGTCACGGTGTTGCGCCCGTTTAATACATATGGACCGCGGCAATCCTCCAGAGCGGTTATTCCTACTATCATCACGCAGTTGGCTGGTGGAGCACGGAGCATTCGTCTGGGCGACCTGGCGCCAACCAGAGATTTTACCTATGTGACGGATACCGCCAAGGCCTTTATAGCAGTGGCAGAGTCTGACCAGGCTTTGGGTGCAGTACTCAATGCCGGCAGCAACTTTGAGATTTCCGTTGGCGAAACCGCTCGCTTGATTGGAGAGGTCATGGGCGTAGAGTTTTCCATAGAATGTGATGCAGAACGCATGCGTCCCGCAGGCAGTGAAGTGGAGAGGTTGTGGTGCGACAACTCCAAAATATTGCAAAACACTGCATGGAAGCCTGAATTTGCGGGTAAGGAAGGTATGCGCAGAGGGTTGGAGCGAACGGTGCAATGGTTTCTCGATAAAAACAATCTCGCCGGCTACAAAATCGGCATGTACAATATCTGATGCCCCCAAGACTGTATCCAAAACCCACAGAGTCATGGTAGGGCACAATGACGGCTTTGCTTTGCCCAATGATCAGCCGCAGCAGCACAGCCTTGCTGCAGGTATTTACCATTTTTACATTCGAGATTTTCAAGCTTTATAAGGATGATACCATGAAGGTTCTCGGCGTGGGCGCTCATTTTGATGATCTGGAACTGGGGTGTGGCGGTACACTGATCCGGCACATTCAGAACGGCGACGAAGTCACCATGCTTGTACTCTCGGATTCGGGGTACGTGAACCCTCATGGACAGGAGATCCGCTCTGCAGACGTTGCCTTGCAGGAAGGCAAGAAGTCGGCTGAGATCATGGGTGCGGATTTGATCTACTTTGACTATCCCACGTTTGAAATCCCCTTCAATGAACAGCTCACAAAGTCCATCCAGGCAGTTATCGAAAACCGTGAAATAGACACGATCTACAGCCATTGGGACAATGACGTGCACCGCGACCACAAACAGGCGGCCCAATGTACGCTTATGGCTGGCAGGCATGCTCCCAGGTATTTGATGTATCGCAGCAACTACTATGAGACCGGGCACCCCTTCAGTGGTTCTTTTTACATCGATATTTCCAAGGTTATGGAGAAGAAGATGGAAGCCCTGCGGGCCCATGCCTCGGAAATGGAGCGTGTGAACTGGGCATGGCTGGATTTTGTAGAAAAACAAAATGCTGCAGATGGACGGATAATCGGCGTCAAGTATGCAGAAAATTTTAGAATTGTCAGATATTTGGTCTGATGCTGTTTGCATGCCCCCTTTCCTGAGCAGCGTCCACAGTCTGTAACGTGCCGGGCTTCCTCTAATCCTTGCGCCGATAATGCCGATATGGTCGGCACGTACTGGCCATAGGCCCCACCCCTTTGTGCCAACAGGCTACGAAGCAAACATGAGACGTGATATGAATTCAACCGCTGCAAATAACATCGAGAAACACTGGAAAAAGCTCTTTGGCGTAGAACTCTACAAGGTCGATTATACGCTTAAGCGGTACCTTTACAAACTTTTCGGCATTACATTGCCAAAGCTTGCGGATCAGCGTGATTATTGGGTCAGAAGAGGCAATGCCTATTGCAAGGAGATCACGACATCCGGGTATCTCGAGCGGGAAGTGTTTTTTCAGGATCTCATCATAAACGAACTCGCCTACCTGGATTACGATTCCGCCTTTGAAGCCGGTTGCGGTTTTGGTTGGAATGTAGGGCGCATTAAATCAATGCACCCCGAAAAGCGCATTGGCGGCCTGGATTTTAGCAGCACCCAGCTGGAAAACGCAAAGGATTGGCTGGGCGATCTGCAGGTGGACCTCGTCAACGGCGACGCAACAAAGATGCCTTTTCACGACAATGCGTTTGACGTTGGTTTCACCCTAGGTGTTTTCATGAACATCCACCCCAGCAAAATCAGGGCGGCGCTTTCGGAACTGATCCGTGTCAGCGGCAAGTACATTCTACACGTGGAGTACGACGAAACCAGAACGACTCCCGAACTACGGGAAAAGCGCGCCTTTAAGACAAATATTGTTTCCCATGACTATCCCGCCCTGTACCGTGAGTTGGGTAAAAACGTGGTCAAAGTCCTGACCCATGAGGACTTTGGCGAAGCTTTTCGCCAGCATGAAGCTGCGCAGCCCAAGGGTGTGGAGCGGTGGGAAGGCTTTGAAGGGCCGGAAAAGTATTGCCTTGTGCTGGTGGAAGTGTGACCTGTCCATAATGCTTGATAACAGCAAAAAGACCGCACTCTTGTTCATACTTTGCGAGTAAAACGAATGCCTTCCGCGAGTGAAGAACGCCAGCTTCGTCCGCGTCCGGTGCGGGAATGGATTGCAGAGCTTTTTGACCGCCCCTTTCCTGATATTTGCATATTACGTTGTGATGCGGGGCGTGAATATGGTCTCTCATTCGGCCATGCTGTGCGCTGCCTGACGCTGGCCCGAGCTCTTGCCACCGTTGGGGTGCGGCCTGTTTTTGTATGCCGTTCTTTACCTGGAGCGGTGGATTTTTTCGAACGGAGCGAATTCCAGGTGGAAGTGTTGCCTGACGCAGCGCCCCATAAGGGCAAGGCCGTCGCCGTAGAAACGCTTCTGTCACTTATCGAAACCAGCGGCGTTCCCCCGGAAAATGCAGCAGTGGTGGTGGACCTTCCGTATCCGGATCTGGATATTGAATCGTTTGACCTGCTCAGGCGGGAAGGGTGCCGTACGATTTGTATCGATGACGCCAGGTTCCGGGTTCCTGTCTGTGATGTCTATGTTAATGGTTCGATCCTTGCGCTGGCGCATGTCCCGGATGCTGCAGAACGCCAAACCCGAGCCGTATGCAAGGAAAAATCCACGAAGCTTCTGCTCGGACCGCGATACATGATGCTGTCGGAAGATGCGTTTACCCCGCATGTATCTGCGCCCTGTGATGGAAAAAAGCCTTTCACCGTGGCCATTACCTTTGGGGGGGCGGACCCCACAGGGCTGACGCAAAAAGCCCTCAAGGCGCTGGCTACAATGAAGAGCGCATGTAAGGCCACCATCGTTCTGGGGCCTGGTCTTGCTGCGGACAAGGCCGCGGCGCGGGAAATCTCGGCCCTGGTGGCGGCAGGGGGCAAACCTTGGCGCATTGTCCGCCAGCCGGAAAATCTACATGCAGTACTGGCGCAGTGCGATGTGGTTATCTGCGCCGGGGGCATCACACTCTATGAATTACTCGCCAGGGGGCAAAGCATGCTTCCTGTGGCTTCTACGCCATTTGAAGGACGCGTCATCCAGGCATTTCTTGACGCGAAATTGATCGAACACGGAATGCACGTTTGGGACGAGACCCGATTCATCGCCACTTTGGGCGGCATTATCGACAACTGCAGGAGTGTGTGAATAGCGTGGCTACCTTTAGTACTGTGGCGCCTGTGAAGGTGGACAATTGCCTGGTGGGACCGGGGCATCCGTGTTTCTTCATTGCCGAACTCGGTGTTTGTCACGACGGCGACATTGATTTGGCCTTGGAACTGGCAGAGGCCGCCATTGCGGCGGGTGCCCATTGCGTCAAGACTGAGACGTTCAACAAGGCGGCCATTCTTGGTGATCCAAATGTCATGATGGGCTATGAGCAGGACGGCGAACGGATTGAAATTTCTCTGGCAAAACACATGGATGCATGTGAACTGAGCCTGGAAGAGCATGCCGCCGTCAGGGCTTTGTGCGCCAAAAAAGGTGTGGCGTTCCTGGCAACTGTTCATGATTTCGAGGCCATTGACTTTTTATGTGAGATCAAGGCGAGCGCTATCAAGATCGCTTCTCCCGACGTGGTGCACCTGCCTTTGCTGGAGTATGCGGCCAGGTCGGGCCTTCCCGTCTTCATGGATACGGGCGCCTGCCGCCGCAGCGAGATTATGCGCGCAGTAGAGACGTTGCGGGACGCAGGAGCCGCCGGGGTGGTGGTCAACCATAACCCCGCAGGGCACCCCGCCCCTGCCGCGGGACATGCTCTGGGCAGCCTGAAGTCCATGCAAGGCGTGCTCCAGACCCCCATGGGGCTTTCCTGCCATTACGCTGGGTATGAAATGCTGTACGCCGCGGTTGCGGCAGGAGCAGACGCCCTGGAAAAGCCTGTCTCCCTGGATAGGCGCCAACCTCGGCCCGAACGCGCCTACTCTATTTCAAAGGGTGACATTGAACTCGTCGTCGCGACCATCAAGGAAATTGATCAGGCCATGGGCGAGCTGACGGATACGTTTACCACTGCGCAACTAGAATACCAGCAGAGGAACCGCATGTCGTGCCTGGCGTCCCGCGACCTTGCGCCTGGCGATTTGTTGGATGCAGACACCGTCTGGTTCGCCCGGCCAGAAAAGGGCGTGTCCGTTGCTGATTTCGCAAAAATAAAAGGACGCACTGTCAGTCGCGAGATCAAGAAAGGCGCCTTCCTCCAGTGGGGGGACATCGAGTGAACATCCCTTGCGACGGCAAAGGACGGAATGCATGATAGATAGCGGCATGGACAACGCCCGGCTGCTGCACGCCCTGCATGAAATCTACGGTATTCCCGTTGATGTTTTGCGGCTGGTGAAGAAACTGGCGGCCAATGCGTCGCTAATCAATGCTTCCGGCACGCTGCTGGTCCTCAAGATCCACTCCAATGCCGTGAACAGCCGTCTGGAATTCCTCGAAGGTGTTTATAAGGCTGCCAATCGTTCCGGCGTCATGCCGAAAGTCTTGGCTTCACAGCATGGAGCGCTGCTCAACTTTGTGGGTGAAAGAGTGGTGTCGCTACAGAACTATCATCCTGGCGGCACTGCGAAGCCCGACCCCTACGAGCTGGGGCGAAGGTTGGCCTGCTTACACGATGCTTTTTCCGCCACTACACTGCCCGACTTGGGCAATCACCTTACCGCTGCCGTGCCAGATGTGGCTGTGGCCGCCCGTAAGCACGGGCTGGAGTCCCTTGTCAGCCGGCTCCAGCGTGTGCAGGAGATAATAGGGCAGGGACCACGTCAAATCGTGCATGGCGATCTGCACTCCGGCAACATACTTACCCAGGAAGACGGGCGCCCTTTGTTTTTGGATCCGGATTCGGCAAGGACCTGCTTGGCGTTTTCCGATCTGGCCTTTGTGTGCTTTAGAGTCCACGGGACAGTCGATATGAATGCACCAGACGTGGCCGCCACGGTGGATGCCTATGTCCGGGCCCGTCCGGAGACTCCTGTCTGGCCGGAAAGATTAAAAGATTTCGCCCTGTATTTGCTTGCTCGTCGCGTTTTGTTCATTCGAGTTATGGCGGCGGGAGGGGATGAAAGCTACACCTATGACCTGCCAAAACTCTTGAAGTTACTCGAACCGTTGCGCTAGGAAGGTACAGGCGGTAGGGCCTTCATGCTCCTGCACGCTCTAAGAAAGGGGCATCAGCCAAGGATGATTTGCCGGTATCGCTTGTCCCATTCGGTCTTGTCAAAATGCGCGCGTGCGAAGTCCCTGCCTGCCAGTCCGATAGCCGTGGACAATTCCGGGTCATTGTGCAGCATCAGAATGGCCTTGGCGATGTCCTTTGTGTCCAGTTCCACCAGCAGGGAATTCTTTCCGTGTTGCAGGTACCCCTGAAAAAGGTGGCGGGGCACGATGACTGGTTTGCCCTTTGCCATGGCTTCGCAAACCACCTGCGGCATGCCTTCAGTGACGGAGGGTAAGACAAGGGCGTCAATGCTGTCGTAATAGGCATTGAGCTGCTCGCTGTCGATATAGCCCGTGTAGACGCGGTTGCCGGTGCGCATTGGCTCGAAGTTGCCGGCGAACAGAAAACGAACTTTTGGCGCCGTTTCTTCCAGCATACTGGCTACTTCTTCCAACAGAAAATAGCCTTTTTCAGCAGATTTACGCCCCAGGTACGAGACCTTGCGCACTCCTGGCGTACGCTTCTCCTTATACGTGAAGCGTTCAAAATTAACGCCCCGCATGCAGACCTCGACTTTCTCCGGTGCATTGCCCTCCAAAATAGACTGCACTCTGCGTTGCTCCCAAGGAGACATGACGATGACTTTGCTTGCCAGGCGGAAACTTTCTTCTTCTAGCGCCAGTCTGTGCTTGTGCTCCGGGCTGTCTGGCGCAAAATCGCCCTGCATGAGAAAGCTGGTGATTTCGTCTCCGGAAACACGGGGTATGCCTTTGACTCCCAGGAGGTGGGCGGAGACGGAAGCGGCGTGCCCCCATTTTGTGCCGCCAGCGAAAACATTGGTTATCACATCCGGACGGATGCCGGCGCATAATTCCATGATGCGCTGTATTCGCTGTGGTTGGCTGAGTTCAGCCGGTATTTCATAGAAGGCGACGTTGAAGTTGTTGTTCAGGTAGCGTTTGCCTTCCTGGGCGTGGCCGGGCATGGGGTTGGAGATCATATGCAGCTCACACCTTCCATGCAGGGCGCGAAACAAGTCGCCGTACACGTATCTTGCAAGGGTGGACCAGATGCCGGGCTTGAAGAAGGTAGGGCCCAGAAAAAGTACTCGTTGCATAAGAACTCCCTGGCTTTGGTATACGGGATGGCCCGGCAGGTCAGGCTCGCTGTCGTGGAGGGACTGGTTATCTCTTGTAATCTATGTTCTTTATAGCGAAAAAAAAAGCCCCCCGCAAATATCAGCGCCACGGGGTTGTTTTTTCAAGGTAAAAGGGCGGCCAGGAAGGCCTTTTCATGATTTTATTTGGACTGATATTTGCATTGAACCAGGAAAATTGTTGTGCCTAGGAAATATTGACGCCCATTGTCGGTGGTTTCACCTTTTCCATGGAAGGAGAAGTTATAAATGAGCAAGGATGGCGCTGTACAAGATCATCTTGAATCTCAGGATATTCCGGCAAATATCTGGCGCAGTCAGATAGAACGCCTCGTTCGGGAAGAGAATTTGTGGGGCCAGGAGCCGCTGACTCCGGTCCTGAACAGCGACCCCCGGAAAATTTTATTTTACGCTCCTGTGCCGTGGGGGCGTGGTAATTACGAACGTATGCTTTCTGTAGCACTGCGCCTGCGCGGGCATGAAGTGGACGAGGTGATCTGCTCTGGTCTCTTTCCGGCCTGTGGCATGGAGCACGTGGATACCAAGCGTCCCCCCTGTGCAAACTGCATGAATAACGCCATGAAGTGGTTTCAGACATGGAAGCTGCCAAAGCCCATGACCACGGGCGAATTCCGCGAGAGCAACGACATTGAGCGGGCGGTAGAGGTCGTTCGTTCACTGCATTTGGAACGCTTTAAGGATATCTCCATACATGCATTGCAAGAGCTGACCTACCAGGGGCTTCCCTTGGGCAAACGTCTGTTCCAGAAGCTGTGCTACCATTTTTCCGCTATATACACTGACCATGACGCCGTACTGGCTTACGCCTACAAGGCGGCGACGACGTATGTCCTGAACGCCTGGGTTGCCGAGGCTCTGTTTCGGCATAAGAATTACGACAAGCTGGTCATTTGCAACGGCAAGACCATTGAATGCGGGCCGATCATGGATGTGGC
Organism: Desulfovibrio biadhensis; assembly: GCF_055388615.1. Taxonomy (NCBI): domain Bacteria; kingdom Pseudomonadati; phylum Thermodesulfobacteriota; class Desulfovibrionia; order Desulfovibrionales; family Desulfovibrionaceae; genus Desulfovibrio; species Desulfovibrio biadhensis. The sequence goes on along the minus strand of NZ_AP042477.1, from coordinate 1,048,892 downwards.
GCTGCAAAAGGGCATCGACGTGGTTGTCTGGGAAGGACACATCGTTCTTGACCATGATTCGCCGGCATTGGAGTTCAACCACCATGGCGTTTGGGACGAGGTCTCTAAAACGCCCCTCACTCCTGAGCAACGCGCGCACATTGAGCAGTTCTACGAAGATTGGCGCAACTCGAAAAATACGCCGCATGTGATCTACTCCAATCCGATCACTGATGAGGCGGAAATCTCGGAAATGCTCGGATTGCGTCCTGATTCCTTCAAGGTGGTCATTTATTCTAATATCCTTTTCGATACCAGCGTAATCGGCATGGATATCGGGTTCGAATCCCTTTATGAGTGGGCGCGTTTTTTTGTGCGTTACGCCATGGAAAATCCCGATATCGACCTGATAATCCGAATCCATCCTTCGGAAAAAAACCTGGCCAAGATACCTTCCCCTGCGAAACGGCGCAGCTCCATTGCTGATCGGCTCTGTCAGTGGTTGGACAACAAGCTGCCGGCAAACGTTCACATCGTGCCCGGGGCCAGCGAAATATCTTCCTACACGCTGTTGGAGATGGCAGACGTGGCCGCCACCTACACGGGAACTTTATCCATGGAAGCGCCCATGCATAACCGGCTGTCGCTTGTTTGCGGCAAGGTGCATTACCGGGGCAAGGGGTTTACTCTGGATGTTTCTACGCCAGAGGAAGTGCAGGCCGTGCTGGACAAGCGGGAGCCGCTGCCGCGCCCTACGCAGGAACAGGTGGATCTGGCCTGGCGCTATGCCTATTTTTACAACTGCCAGATGGCCACAGACCAGGATTTCTACAGACGCCGGGATCAGAGTTTTCATATCCGGTCGCTCACGCCCCTTGCGCCCGGCCAAAGCGCCTATTGGGACAATGTCTGCGCGAGCATTGCGGACAAGCTGGCCTTCATCGACCTGTCCAGACAGGACAGGAAGCCCATTCCCATCAAAGATCTGGAAAGAAAGTTCAACCCGCTGGACAGGCGGTATCATTGAGGCAGGCGCCATCTGGGCGTTTTGACCAAGGAGTGCATCATGTATTGCAGAATGACGCGAGGTATATTCTTCAGAGCCAACGGCGAACTGCCCTGCTACTGCGCATCTGGCGAACAGCTGCGGCTGGGCAAGGTCCCTACGGACTCCTTTGACTACGACTTTGTAAAGGATTTCTACTTCAATGCCAGATTCAACCGGGTGCGGCAGCATATGCAGAACGACAAGCTGCCCTGGCCTTCCTTCTGCCTGAAGTGCAACTACATCGACCCGTACGGTTCCTGGGACACCGGACTGATCAGCAAGGAAATCGAGTGGGCGCACATCGAATCCTCGGCTCTTTGCAACCTCAGATGCCCATTCTGCGTACACGGTATCCCTCAGAAGATTCGTAAGTACAAGCGGCCGGAACCCCTGATGATGCCGTACGAGATGTTCGACAAATCCATGCGCGATATAGCAAACGCCGGATTGAACTTTACCTGGATGTACTTCAGCGGCAGGGGCGAGCCCACGCTGCACCCGGAAATCTGGAAAATGGTCAAACTCTGCAAGGACATTTTCGACACTAATTTCCTGGTGAATACCAACGGCAATACACCTTTCAAAGACATGATCGTGGATTCCGGGTTGGACAAGATAAAAATCGCCCTGGATTCAGTGTTCCAGGAGCCGTATGCAAAGTACCGCATCGGCGGCAATGTCGAGCGCGTCATTGATTTGACGCGAAACATCATCGAGCGGAAACGCAAACTGGGCGTTACCTATCCCGAAGTCATCTGGCAGAAGGTGCTTTTTGATTTTTCGGACTCGGACGAGGAACTTTTGGCCTACCAGGCCAAGGCCAAGGAACTGGGTGTGGACACAGTGCTGTTCAACTTCACCTGGACGGAGAACTATTCCAAACGTACCCCGGATGACATCCCAAAAACCTTTCCCAACCTGCGCTTTGGCAACTTCCACAGCAAGTTTCATCTTTCCCCAAAAGCGTTTGAGGAAAAGATAGCCAGAGCCGAAAGCAGCAGTGATCCACGTGATTGGATCAAGCTGGCCACGGATATCACCCACTGGTTTTACCTGGGCATCTCCACCAGGGATGACATGGATTCCTACGCCAAGATGCCTTTTTCCGACAAACGCCAGTACATAAGCCGGATAAATGACCCCCATTACGAGGATTATTTGAAGGCCCTTGCGCATAGTTTCGCCAGACTGGACCAGATATACCGCGAGCGCGGCGAAGGGAATCACGCCCGGGTATGGCGCGATATGTCCGAGATGGTGCCCGTGGAGTAACAGCGGACTGTTTGAGCGAAAAAAGAGTGTGGAGCGTACTATGGATACCGTCTTTCCCGCCAATATTCAAAAGATCAGGCTGCGCCAGGATTCCCTGTGCAGCAAAGGGCGCGAACTTCTTGCCGCCGGTCGTCCGCAGGAGGCGCTGGTCGTGCTGCAGGAGATAGCCGGACAGGACCCGGATAACGTCCGCGTATTGCATGCCCTGAGCGAAGCGCAGATCGAGACAGGAGCGTTGACACAGGGCTTGGCAAGCCTGGTTAAGGCGTTTGGGAACAACCCCATGGACAAGGGCCTGGTGCACAGCCTGAGCAAGGCGCTGCGCCAGGCAGGGGAGCGTGACCAGGCGGGCGCCGTGCTCCAGGCCTACGCCATGCCTTTTGGGAAGGGCAAATCGTATCCCCCCGCCTCGATGGATGTGAGCATTTTTCTCCCAACCAAGGAGCGCTCAGCCCAGTTGATGCATTTCCTGGAGAGCATTCCAGCAGCAGGGAAAGGGCTTTCCGTGGAGGTTCTGGTATTGGCGGCGCAGCCCGACGCTGAGTTGTTTGCTAAAGCGGAAAAGGGCGAGATTCGCCTGTTTGAGGAAAAGCGGTTTTTCACTGCGCGCCCGAGTTGGCCGGAGATGATGAACTTCATGCTCCTGCACGCAAAGGGGCGGTTTTTCATGTATGGCTCGGATGATATCGTACTGCAGCCAGGCGCTTTTGACCATTCCCTGGACTCCATGGCGCCTTATGGCGATCAGGCTGCGGGCGCAGCCATGGCCTACCGCAACATGGGGTCCAAAACCCAATGGCGTGAATATGGCATCGATCTCACGCTGGGGCGTCGTCTGCTCATCAACTACGGACTCATCCGCACTGCATACGCCCGGGATGCGGGCGGTTTTTCCAATGATTACAATTTTTATTGCGCGGATGGCGATATGTGCTTCCGCCTGCTCCAGGCCGGGCGAGACCTGATTCCGGCTTTCAAGGCGCGGGTGGACCACCACCATGTGATGGACGGGGTGAAGCAAGGCAACAAGGCGGTGGTGGACAAGGATATCGCGACCTACCACGCCAAGTGGTTGGATATTTTCGGTCCGTTGGATGAAAGTCAGCGCAGGGTTTTCACCCACGATGACCTGCCCGAAGAAGCGCGCCCGCGTATGCCTGCTGCACAGGACCAAAAGCGGCAATGGCTGGAAAAGGTCATGGCGCATGCTTCAGGGAAAGAAGCCGTCCGGCTGCATCTCGGGTGCGGGCAGAATTATTTCGAGGGCTACGTCAACATCGACTTCCCCTCGTCGGAGCACAATGTGCAGACCCGCTCCGTGGCTGATTTCCATGCCGACTTGCTGGAACTCGATCTACCTGCAGGTACGGTGGACGAGATCCGCTCCCACCATGTGTTCGAACATTTCGATCGCCCGAGCGCCATGGCGCTGCTTGTCCGCTGGCATCGCTGGCTGAAGATCGGGGGCAGGCTCGTCATCGAAACGCCGGACGTGGAGGAATCCTTCCGCCAGGTTTTGGGCAATGGCGATTTTACCAGCAGACAAGCCGTGATGCGCCACGTTTTCGGATCGCATGAAGCATCCTGGGCCATCCATTTTGACGGGTGGGACGCTGAAAAATTTCATAAGACACTGCGCCTGTTCGGTTTCGAGGTCAGCGTAGAAAACAGCCAGTGGAAGCGCTGGCCGCATCTGGCCAACGTGACGGCTACGGCGGTGAAGGCAAAGGATCTGAACGTCACAGAACTGCAAAACGCGGTGCGCACATTTCATTCCTGGCATGTGGTCAGCCAGGGGGAAAGCGAACTGCGCATGCTTACGTACTGGATAGAAAGAACCTGGTCCATTGCAGGGGAAGGCGATGTCCTGCCAGTAGAGCAAAACAAAGCAAATATTCAAACTGACGAAACAGGCGCATGCGTGGCGATTGTGTTCAGCAAGGACAGGGCCATGCAGCTTGACGCCTGTCTGCGCTCGCTGGCCTGGGCCATGGCGGGGCAGGAAGGCGAGAAAGACGTGCGGGTGCGCGTGCTGTACGCTGCTTCCTCCCCAGGTTTTGCTGCCCAATACGCGGCCCTCGCCCAGGAACACCCGAATGTGGATTTTCACAGGGAGACCGATTTCAAGGCCGATCTGCTGGCACTGGTTGCCGACGCTGGCCAGATTCTGTTTCTGGTGGACGATAATGTTTTTACCCGTCCTTTTTCCCCTGCTACGGTCGTTACCACGCTTTCACGCACGCCGCAGGCCATTGGCTTTTCCTTACGACTGGGGCGCAATATCGTCTGGCACTATCAGACCGATACGGTGCAGCCGCAATTGCCGCTGACACCACTTCAGGGCGATGTGCTGGGCATGGTCTGGCCCAGGGGAAAATACGCCTTCAATTATCCGCTGGAGGTCTCCAGTTCGGTGTATCTTGCCTCCCTGATGCGCCCCTTGCTTGAAAGCCTGGAATATAAAAATCCCAACACATTGGAATTGCAATTGTCCAGGCAGGCAAAACAGTATGCCAAAAGCCACCCCGTATTGCTGACCTATGACTTGTCACGGGCATTCTGCATCCCGTTGAACCTGGTGCAGAGTGACTATGCAAATAAATACGAAGCGACGCAGCAACTTGACGTGGCGCATCTTGCCGCACTTTTTGACAAAGGTCTGCGCATCGATTTGTCCACGGTACAAGGGGCGGTGCCAACATCCTGTCACCAGTATTTTCCGCTGCGTTTTACCCCCGTCCAAACGGGTGACAAGACCGGCGTTGACGCTGCACGTCCTTTCATCTCCGTTTGCATCCCCACATACAACCGAGCCGGATATCTGCCCCAGGCCGTGCAAAGCGCCCTTGACCAGGAATACGGAGATTTCGAGGTTCTTGTGGTGGATGACGGGTCCACGGACGAAACCGCATCGATCCTCCGCTCCATAGATAATCCGCACCTGCGTTACGTCCATAAGGAGCATTCGGGGAGGGCGGCTTCGCGGGACGTGTGCGTGCAGGAGGCCAAAGGGGATTTCATCCTCTGGCTGGATTCGGACGACCTGCTGGCCCCCGGTATCCTGCAGCATTACGCCGCCATGCTTGCGGAAAATTCTGCAATGGACGTTCTTTATGGCAACCTGATCAAGGTGGACGATGCACTGCGCCCGACAGGCGTAGTGCAGTACGCTGACTGGAGCGAAAATCCCTCCGGTTTGCTCGAAGCCATGCTCTATAAGAACCAGATTCCCAATCCGGGCACTCTGGTTCGTAAATCGCTTTTCGCGGTGAATGGTGGTTTTGATCTTTCGTTTCCCTTTTGTGAAGATTATGAGTGGTTTGTTCGTGTGGCGGACAAGGCGCGGTTCAAACACTGCCATCGGCCCTCTTGTTTGTGGCGGCGGCATCCCGAGGCCGTAGCCGCAACCCAGGAAGGGTTGGATAATGGCGCGCGGGTCGTGGAACGAATTATGAAATCTCATGATGTGTCACAGCTTCTCGCCAGAAGAAACAATGGCGAGACGGATACCCCCGCCGGGGATCAGGCCGCGGAGTTGCTCATAAAGGTGGTGGAGCGGTTTCTTACGATGCATTGCCCGCACCATGCCTTGCCCTATGTTCAGGGCATCCTGGACTTGAACCCAGGTCCGCAATACAAACAAAAGGCATTCGACTATCTTAAGGCTGTGAAGCAGGAGGCCTTGCACCAGAAGCCACAGGCCCAAAGCGCATGACCAGTATGGGCAGTTGACCCTGCAGGTGTGCGAAAATAAAGGATTCATCTGCTGAAGAGGGTGCATGCAGTTGCCATGTACGCTGCGGATTGCCCCGGCAGATGGGGGCGCGTCAAGGAAGAACGCGCCTAAAGCGGGAAAAGCCATTGCCTTTTTCAAGGTCGTGACATCTCCGGCTTGTCCAATCACAGGAGTGAATAATGGCGCATGAACAGACCATAGTTGTGGATGGCTCTCTGGACAGCTTGCTTGCCCGTGCACAGGAAGAACGTTTTGGTGACTGGCATGTTCGCTTCCGTGGCCTGGAAATCTATAGCAACGATCTGCTCGCTCTGCACCGCGACCTGAACCGGATTTTTGTTGACGGTATCTATGCGTTTCCCCTTATGAATCAGGCGCCGGTCATCATCGACGGCGGCGCACACATAGGGCTGTATTCCCTGTACGCAAAAAAACAGCACCCTGACGCCAAGGTCATAGCCTTTGAACCCGACGAGAATTGCCTGCCGTTGCTAATGAAGAACCTCATGGTCAACGGCTGCAAGGATGTCCAGGTGGTGCCCGCGGCTATTGCCACCCAGGAGGGGAAGCACCCCTTTTGTAGCCAGCCGGGTGGCGCAGGCGCACTGGGGCAAGCCGCGCAGGCATCCATGGTCCGTCTGGCCAGACTGGCGCCCTATCTTGAGAACGGGGTGGATGTCCTGAAGCTGCATGTGGCAGATGCTGCGTGGGATATTCTGAAGGATTGTAAAGCCTTGCTGGAGAAGGTGCGCAACGTGGCAGTGGCCAGCCACCAGATTTCAAAAGGGCGGCAGGTGCTGCACAATGTGCTGGCGCTGCTGGACGCCGCAGGCATGCAATATGACGTGCAGTCTCCACCGTCTCAGGTTGCCTGGCAGGCTGCGCCACCGGCCCTGATTGTGCGCGCAGAGCACAAGGCAGAGGCGCAAGCGCCATGGCAGGGTGTGGGCGACATCACTCGTACTACGCCCATCAGCCGCAAGTTCGGGCTGGATTTCGGCACCTCCATCTGCCGCTATTATATAGAAAAATTCCTTACGGACCGTGCTCCTTTTATCACGGGACGCGTGCTTGAAATAGCGGAAAACACCTACACTACGCGCTACGGCAGGGGTGTGACAAAAAGTGACATCCTGCACGTGCAGCCCGCTGCAAACGCCACCATCATCGGGGACTTGGCAACGGGAAGAAACATCCCGGAAAACGCCTTCGACTGCATCATTCTTACCCAGACGCTGCAATGCATATTTGACCATGAAGCCGTCCTGGCCAACTGCCACAAGGCGCTTAAGCCGGGTGGGTCGGTGTTGCTCACCACCACGGGGTTGGGGCAGATTTCCAGATACGACATGGACCGCTGGGGAGAATACTGGCGCTTCACCGACAAGTGTCTGCATGATTTGCTCGCCAAATATTTTCCGTCCGAACAGCTCCTCATGCAAACCTACGGCAACGTGGCCGCGGCAAAAGCCTATCTGGACGGCTTGCCGGCCGAAGAAATGCCCGTAGAGGTACTGGATGTCCGCGACCAGGATTACCAAGTGCTGGTGACGGCGGTGGCTACGAAGGCGAAGCGGGAGAAAGACGTTTCCCGCGACGTCGCAGGCGGGCAGGGTGCCGCGCAGCAATTGCCCCCTCGCGTGCTTATGTACCACAGGGTGGCGACAGATCCGCTGGACGCGCAGCTTTTGTGCGTGACCCCGGAAAATTTCGACGCGCAGATGCATTTTCTGGCGCAGAACAGGCGCGTAGTGCCGCTGCATCAGCTCATTGCGGAAGCAGGGCAGGGGCAATTCATCCCCGGTTCAGTGGCCGTTACCTTTGATGACGGATACGCCGACAATCTGGAAAACGCGCTGCCCGTACTGGAACGTTACGGCATTCACGCCACTGTTTTCGTCTGCACCGGCTCCCTGGGGCGCAAAGACGGATTCTGGGGCGACAGGGTGGAAAGTGTTTTCTTGGGTGGAAGCAGTCTGCCGGAGACGTTTGAATCCACGGTATTGGGTATTTCCTGGCCCACCAGAAAATACAAGGAGCGACTTACCGCCCATGATGCATTCAGGGGCGCCCTGCGCAAGGCAACGCCAGAGACTATTGAACGGGCCGTTGCCGAACTTCTGGAATGGGGCGGCGTTTCTGAAGAGCAGAGTCTGCACAGACCTGTTTTGGATACAGACGGCCTGCGCCGGTTGGCTGCCTCCGAAATGATCGAGATTGGCGCTCATGGTATAAGCCATGCGAGCTTTGCAGCAATGCCCCCGGAAGTGCAGGTGCTTGAACTCAAAGAAGGCATGCGGCGGTTGGAATCCATCCTCGGCCAAGGGGTGCGTCTGTTGGCCTACCCCTATGGCAGTGCGGACAGCTTTGGCCCAGAAACCAGGCAGCTCGCCAAACAGGCGGGCTACGAGGCCGTGGTGGCCGTAACACAGAGCGATCTCAACGCGCCGGTTGATTTGCAGGCATTTCCTCGCAGGGTGGTGCGCAACTGGAACGGTGCGGTCTTTGCCGGATGGATGGGAGAATCTTCTCCCAAGGCTCAGGAAAAGGCTGTCATCGCTGGCAGGGAAAAGCGGTTGCTGGCGGCACAGGAAAGCGCCGTCCGGCGGCGCAAGGCAGCCGATCAGGAGTCCCCGCTGCGGGTGGTGCACATCAATACCCACGATATTGCAGGGGGCGCTGCCAAATCCACTTGGCGTATGGCCGAACTGCAACGCTCCCTTGGGCACAGGGTGGATACCCTGGTACGCCACAAGTCCAGCCAAAGCCCGAATGTGCATGCGTTCGACCCCGAGCCTGATCCGCACCTGACCCCTGTCTGCAGGCAGAATGGTCTGTTGTTTTACGGGTTCCAGGGCAGCCACAGGCTGATTGATCACCATCTGATCAAGCGGGCGGACGTGGTGCACATGCAGAACCTGCACGGAGGATATTTCAATCCGTATTCCGTGGCGCTGCTTTCAAATTTTCGCCCCGTTGTGTGGACCCTGCGGGACATGCAATCCTTTACGGGACATTGCGCGCATGCTTTTGATTGTGAACGCTGGCGCACAGGGTGCGGTGAGTGTCCGGACCTGTCCATCGAACCCGCTTTGCCCGTGGATAGCACGGCTCGTCTGTGGCAGGCGAAGCAGGATATTTACACCCATTCACGGCTGGTGATCGTCTGCCCCAGCAAGTGGCTGCAGGAAAAAGTGGAACAGAGCGTTCTTGGGAATCAGCAGGTGGAATATATTTGCAACAGTGTGGATACCAGCGTGTTCCAGCCGCATGAAAAGACTGAAGCGAGACGTTTTTTCGGGCTGCCGGAGAACGCCCTCCTGGTGGGGGCGGCCGCCCATGGCGGCAATCTGGCCAATCAGTGGAAAGGAGGGCGCTACACCCTGCAGGCCTTACAGGCCCTGTGGGAGTCACACCCTGATATGTATTATGTTAATATCGGGGCTGGCGAGCCGGAGTCAGGAGACGCCCGGATCATCAATATACCACCCATAGTGGACGAGACCGCCATGGCCAGGCTCTATTCAGCTCTGGACCTGTATTTGTATACGCCTCTGGCCGACACTTGCCCCCTTGTGGTTATCGAGGCGCTATCCTGCGGCCTGCCTGTTGTTTCCTTTGCAACAGGGGGCGTTCCCGAGTTGGTGCGGCAAGGTGAAGACGGATTCGCCACGCCGATGAAAGACGTACGCGCACTTGTCAGGGCGGCCCAGGCGCTTCTCAACCAGGCGGCATTGCGACAACGTTTTTCCCGTGCCGCGCGGGAGGGCGCCTTGGCACGTTTTCGCATAGAAGACATGGTTGCGCGTTATGACGCCGTGTACCGCCAGGCCATCGTTTCTTTTTCCGCAGGAGCCGGTACGGCTGGGCAGGGATTTGATCCGGCCAGGCTGCCGACAGAGATTGCTACCCCTGTGTTTCTACAGGCCATGGAGCAGCTCTGGAACACTCCTTTGTACAAAGAAGCGTGACGGCAACATGGTCCGGTATATGCAAGTGACCCGTAGATAATGGAAAAGGAAAGAAGAACCACCATGACCATCATCACCATCCACCAGCCTGACTTTCTGCCCTGGCTCGGTTTTTTCGACCGCTGGCGGAAGAGCGACGCCTATGTGATGCTGGACGACGTCCAGTACATACGGCGCGGCTGGCAGCACCGGGACCGCATCAAAACCCAGGCGGGTGAGAGTTGGCTTACGGTGCCCGTGGTGAAAAAAGGGCGGTACGAACAGCAAATTCGGAACACTCGCATAGACAACGGGCAGGACTGGCGGACGAAGCAGCTTCGTCAAATTCATGACGCATACGGCAAGGCGCCCTTTTTCGAGCAGATTTATCAGGGCCTGCAGTCCATCTATGAGCGCGGGCACGAATTTCTTCTGGAGCTGAACCGTAATTTGCTTGAATGGTGCGCCGGTTTGCTGGGAATAGACGCCCCCATACTTCTGGCTTCGGACTACGACGTGTCTTCAACCAAGACACAACGCCTGGTGGACCTGATGCTGGCTGTGGAGGGCGACGTCTACTTCACTGGCCAGGGCTCCCGCGCTTATTTGGATGAAGACGCTTTTTCCCGGCGTGGCATTCGGGTGTTGTGGCATGACATGAAGCACCCCGTTTATCCGCAATTGCATGGCCCCTTTGTCCCGAATTTGTCCGTGCTCGATTATCTCATGATGCAAGGGGCGGGAGCATTACCGACGATGTCATCCGGCACCGATAACCAGAACGAAACTGTGGGCTCCCGTAGCGGGGAGCGGCAAGGCAATACATCATGCTGCATGTAACCATCGATCCCGTGGCCACTGAGCTGACCATCCATTTCCATCGCCCGGTACCTGCGGAGGCCGAGGCGCATCCGGCATTTGCGTCTTTTCTGGAAGGGCTGTCCCCTACGCGCGCCGCTGGCGGTTTGATAACGGCCATTGAGGTGGGCTTGGAACAATGGCTGGCCCTGATGGGAGAGCGCGTCGCCGCGAACCAGTTTCGGCATCACGACGTGCTGCTGCGCAATGCTTTTGCTGGGCAGGGGATCAAGCAGGATGAGCGGCTGCACATCGATTTCCACCAGAAGACCTTTGACACGCCCCAGCGCAACTGGCTGTTTATTTTGAATCAAGGGGCGTTCAACGAATGGGTGCTCAACCGCATCAACTGGTCATTGGCGCCGACCTATCGCCTGGTTGCGCCGTTTCCACTGCATGTGGATATAGAAACGGCCTCAACCTGCAACATGAACTGCCCCATGTGCTATCGTGATATGCTGGACGAAACCGGCCAGATGGACATGGAGTTGTTTACGAAGATTGTGGACGAATGCGAGCGCAACGGCGTGTATTCGGTGCGTCTGTCCTGGCGGGGAGAGGCGTTGACGCACCCGCGGGCCAAGGAAATGATAGCCTATGCGGCCAAGCGTATCCCCAACGTCTCCTTTCTTACCAACGCATTTTATGTGGAGCAGGATGTTGCTGACTGCCTCATTGAAAACGGCGTCAGCTACGTGGCCATCTCCTTTGACGGCATAGAAAGTATTTATGAGGCCATCCGCGCGCCGGCAAAATTTCAGGAAAACCGCGACAGGGTAAAATTTCTTAAAGATCGGCGCGAGCAGGCCGGCAAGACGCGCCCCCAAATTCGGCTGTGCACCATCTGGCCCGCCGTGCGGGAAAACCCCGAAGCGTATACGAACGCCATGGGGCCGGTGTCCGATTACATGGTTTGTAACCCATACATAAATTTCAAAGGCGAGATGAAGCTGAAGCCGGATTTCATCTGCCAATACCCCTGGCAACGTCTGGTGGTGCATTTTGACGGCAAGACGCAGACGTGCACGGGGTGGAACGCTCACGACATCATTTTAGGCAACGCAGGTGAGACGACGCTGGAGGCCATGTGGCACAGCGACCGGCTCAACGAGGTTCGCGATGTACACGCCAATGGAGAGCGCATGACGCTCAAGGCGTGTGCAGAATGTCGTCATGGCAGCGAGGGGGATGGCGAGCTGGACATCTTCAAGATCATCGACCGGAAGTATTGAGGTCAGGCAATGCGATGCGCGGTATTGGCCAACTGGGGCGTTGGGGCCCGCATGCTGGAACTCCTGCTGGAACTGACTGATGTCGCGTTTGTTGTGACGGCCAGTGACGCTGCGAGCAAAGACCCATGGCGTAATGCCGTAAAACACACGGCCCGCAACCGTGGTGTGAATGTCCTTGATGAGCGGGATTTTTCTTGGATGGCGCTGGATAGCGACATACGCGACCAGGAGGTGGAAGTCGTCTTCATGCACGCCTTCCTGCATCTGGTGCCGGAGACCTCTCTGGCAGTGCCGCCTCTGGGGTATGTCAATCTGCATGCCTCGCTGCTGCCACGGCACAAGGGGCGGGACCCTGTGCGCATGGCCCTGGCTGCGGGGGATTGCGAGAGCGGTTTGACTACACACTTGGTAACGCCCGAATTGGATGCGGGGCCTGTTGTTTACCAAGCGGCTTTCGAGCTTTCTGTCGACGAAAACGTTGCCGATGTGCTCGAAAAACAAAAACAACTGTTGCCTCTGGTGATGCGCGAAACCGTCGCCAGACTTGGCTCACCACGGTTTGAACCTACCCCGCAGCAGCAGTTGCGAGGGGGGATGCAACATCTTTAACGCACGGGAATCATCATGAGAAAGGCAGAAACAAAAGTTCAGTTTAGCTGCGAGAACCAGTTTGAATACCTGCGGAATGAGTGGCTTAGAAGCAGAGGCAAGCTCGTTTCGTATCTTATCAACCGTTACCAGTGGAAATACTATCCCAGAAAAAAGGTGCCCCAATTTCCGTTGAACATCGACATGGAAGCCAGCAGCCGATGCCAGATACTTTGCAGGCACTGCTTCCGCCAGTATACGGATATCAAGGAAAACCAGCTGATGCCGCTTGAAACCTACAAAAAAGTGGTGGCTGAATGCGGCGCTCATGGTTTGTTCACCCTGAAATTCTCCATGCGGGGAGAGCCGCTCACACACCCCGACATCGTGGAGATGGTGCGCTTTGCCAAGGATTCCGGGGTTAAAGAGGTCTGGATCAACACCAATGGCGGATTGATAACGGAAAAACTCGCCGAGGGATTGATGCGCGCCGGCGTTGACTGGATAACCATGAGCTTCGACGGTCTGGGCGAGTATTACGAGCGGGTGCGCTATCCCTTGAAGTATGAAGAGTCCCTTGAAAAGCTCAAAACCCTTCGCAGGGTGCGCGACCGGCTGAACGCAAAGACCTTGCTCAATGTGCAAAGCATTTGGTCGGCCATCAAGCATGACCCCAATGAATACATAAGCTTGATGAAGAGCATAGTGGACCGCGTGGCCTACAACCCGGACATGAATTACAAGGACCTGATCCTTACCCCTGATCCAAAATTCGTTTGCCCCCGGCTGTGGCAGCGCATGTGCGTGACCAGCAGCGGCACGTATTTGAAATGTCCTTCCGATTTTCAGATGCGCGAGCCCCTGGGCACGGTGGACGATATGACCATCAAGGAAGCCTGGGACACCATGCAGGAGCAGCACCGCCAGGCCCATTTGTCCGGCAAGCGCATGGAGAGCGAGGTTTGCGCAGAGTGCCACCACGGCGCCATAAAGCGCAAAGCCAAGGCTGGCGAGGGCAAGAGCGAGGAAGCCTACACCTATACCTACAAGAAGGAATTTGATGGTTGGGGTGTGGAAGAATGTGAAAACCAGGAGAAACACCCCTAGCCTTAGAGGCGTTTTCTGGGAACCGGCGAACAAAAAAGCCTGGGACGGATGCTATATGAGCAGACGCGTGGGAGTATCCACCAACGCCATTTTTTTCTGGCGTAACAACGAGGACAAGTGGGGTATGAACGGCACCCCCGAGGATGCCGTGCGCAAGCTCGACCTGCTTGGCGAGTATGGCGTGGCCGAACACGGGGTGGAGCTCATCCTGTTCCCTTCGCGGTTGCTGCGCTCCCAAGGTCTGCCTGCCTCTTTTGTGCGAGAGTTCGCTTCTTTGCCGCTGCGGTCGGTACACTTGGCTGAAAAGGATCCCCAGTTTCTGCTGCGCTCCAACGATATCGTGGATGAATTGCGTAACCTGGGCAGAGTGCTCGAAGCTCTCGAGGCCGAGCACGTCATTCTGCATGCGGACTGCCTGCGTTACGAGCGAGGCAGGATTCGTGATTTGCTGGCCAACCATTTGCCGCACATCAAGGTGCTGGTGGAGAACACGGACCCTGCAAGCAGATGGGGGTTCAGGCCTCAGGATCTGCTCGAGGTGTACGCCGATCTGCCGGAGATGGGGATGTGTCTGGACATTTGCCACATCAAGGATACAGGAGGCGTCAAGCTGAACGACTTCCTTTCCAAGCCTGAACTTGTTTCCCGTATCGGAGAAATACACTTCAGTTATTCGGGCAATGGTTTTCATGGTGATTTGTACGAAGCAAGAGGCTATCCCGGGTACGGGCCGTTTCATTTGCTGTGGTCCGTTGTGGACGAGCGTCCCAGCGCTGCAACGCAAAAGATTCTGGAGCAACACCCGATCATCATCGAGGGCGTTCTGCCTCAGGAAGACGCTACCATGGCCCTGTTGCACAAGGAGCGCGCCATCGCGCTGGGCAGGGTTGGGGATATTGCCCCTGAGCGTAGTGTTATTGAAAAGCCCGCCCCGCAACAGAACGCAATGGCGGGAAAAGGGTAGCTGTCATGCCCAGGGAAACTGGCAGGTGCGCTTGTGTCATAGGCGCCAGGAGAAACTCCCGGCGTTTGCCTGGCAAGAACCGCCAGCCCGTGGCTGGCGTGCCGCTTTATGAGCGGGCCCTGTCCGGCGCTCTGGATGCAGGTGTATTTGCGCCCGTGATTTTTTCAACTGACGACGAGGAAATACAGGCCGCCCTGGCGCAGCGTGAAGGCGTGTTGTTGGACCGGCGCCCTGCGCATCTGGCTGAGGCGGACGTCGGCATGTGGGATGTGCTGGCCCATGTGCTCAAGACTTACGCCGCAGAGCTTGAGGATGTGGACGCTGTCTGCTGCATCACGCCATGCCATCCGTTTCGCAGTGCAGCCCTGCTGCGCGAAGCCTGCGCCGCTTATTACGCGTCCGGCGGCACCTCACTGGTAGGCGTAACGCCGTTTCCCTGTGCTCCTGCCCTGGCGCTGCGCGTGGAGAACGGCCTGGTGCAACGCAACTGGGAAGGGCTGGCCCGTTCGGGCGACCACCCCCAGGCGTATTACCCAAACGGTTTGCTCTCCATCATTGCTCTTAAGTCCTTTAAGGACGTAGGGCACGCCTACACTGAGAAAACGGCGCCCTTTATCACTGCCTGGCCCGAAAGCCTCGACATTGACGAGCCCGAGGATCTTGAGCTGGCGAATCGCCTGGCCCCATGCGTTTTGGGTCAGGAACACTCCCGAAAACATAGAGGCCGACCATGAATTGCAGAATGACCCGCGGCATCTATCTGCGCGCCAATGGTGAAATCAATTGCTACTGCTCCACCGGGGAGCGTATTTCGCTTGCGAAACTGCCCCTGGATCGGAGAGATTGGGATTTCGTGACGGACTATTACCTGCAGGGGAAGTTCTCACATATCCGCGAAAGTTTTAGCGAAGGGCGCGTACCCTTTCCTGATCAGTGTCTGAAGTGCAATTATCTGCAACCTTTTGGCGATTTCGAGGCCGACAAGGTGGGCGCCGAAGTGGAGTGGATTCACGCAGAAAGCATGGCCGTATGCAATCTGAAGTGCCCCTTTTGCGTGCACGGCATTCCGGACAGCGAGCGCGTGTACCGGCGGCAACCGCCCCATAAATTGCCATCCTGGCTGTATTACAAGATGCTCGATGACTTGCAGGCCCATGGCATAGGTATCAAATGGATCTATTTCAGCGGCCGGGGCGAGCCCACACTGCATCCTGAAATATGGGACATGGTGGGCTACACCAAAGAGCGGTTCGATACCAATTTCCTGGTCAACACCAATGGCAATGTGGATTTTGATCCGGCCATCGTGGACTGCGGCCTGGACAAGATAAAGATCGCACTGGACAGCCTGGAGCCGGAAACCTACACGCGCTACCGCGTTGGGGGCGATGTCACACGGCTCTTGCGTCTCACCGAGCAGATCGCAGCGTATAAGCAGCGCACGGGCAGTAAAACGCCCCTGATCATCTGGCAAAAGGTGTTGTTTAACTACAACAGTTCGCCAGAGGAACTGGCTGCCTACCAAAAGACGGCCATGGAGTGTGGCGTGGACAAAATTCGCTTTGTGTACACCTACTCCAAAGACTATACCCTTTCCCGCCCTGAAGAGTTGGAGCGCATTTTTCCGGATATCGAGGTGTTGGACTGCTTTGAGCGTGACAACTCAGGTGTAGGGCACATTCTTGAAAACAGAAAAATAGCCCAGGAACAGGGGTCGATGGGTCACCTGGTCAAGGCGGCTACGGATATTTTGCATTGGTTGGAGTTCGGTCTGCAAAACAGGGACGACTACGATAGCTATGGCGCTAAAAGTCTGGATGACATGAGCCTGTACGCCATGCGCGAAGGGGAGGATTTTTCCGAGCATTTGCAACTCCTGCAGCAGACCTTTGCGGATATGGCAGCGCTGTATGGAAAGCAGGGACAGGAAACGGCGGCAGCCATTTACGCCAGATACGCAGCCGGCATAGCCACGGAATAGGCGGAGAACAGCATGTGCAGAAAAAGTCCCATCCCCCTCGAAACCCGGGTGCGGAACACCTATGTTCCGTATGATTCGCTGTATAGCCTGTGCTCGGAACCTGTGCATGTTTTCCTGCCGCCTTCCAGACACTCTTTTGGCATCATAGCGCCCAGCCTGCCGGATGAATTGCCCCTGGAATTCAGCCCGTGTGAATATTTCGGCCTTGTTCAAGATGGAGGGGCGTTCACGTACGCGCGCCCTGGCAATGGATACAAGGACTTTTACGACTGGCAGTTTGACAGTGACGGCTCTGGGGTGATGCATGTGCACCAGGCCGGTATTGACCTGCGCTGCCGTGTGCAACCGGCAGGGGAGCGCGCCCTTGCCGTGACCTACGACATTTGCAACGAAAGTGAGCAGGGTGTGGCGGGCATGTACGTAAATCCTTGCCTGCGCTACCAAAATATAACCGGCATGCGCGGTAGACACCACGAAAACGTATTCGTCCGTACGGATGATGGGATAGATTCAATTTTTGACCTGCTTGGCAAACGTACGGACGCCACCCGTGTGTTGGCGCTGCACCAGAAGACCACTGCAGAAATGGATCGGCTGCCTGCCCTGCAACCATTGTGCGACAGTCTGATGGCAAGCCGCCACATGAATCTGGTGGATGCGCCGTGCATCACCGGAAGCTCCATTGCCGCAGAGCGCCTGGATGAAAATTTTGCCCTTTGCTTTTATCTGGAGGGGCGGGTTTTTGGCTACTTTTCGCGCTCAGAGGGCGAGAAAAGCGGCTGCATGCACGTCATTCCCCTGTTGACGGAGCTGGCTCCAGGCGAAAGCCGGTGCATAGCGGGGCGAGTATGTTGGGAATCTATCTCCGCAAGAGAATTGATGGGAAAGTTGGGTTGCCAAGGATCATAGGCGTCATTGGCGGTGCACCCCTGGCCTTCATCTGTAAGTCGTTATGCAAGTCTGCATGAGCCGGACGAGACATTAGCGCATTTTCAACCTGAAGCAGGGCCCATTTGCTTCAGGGAAATGCACAAAGCACCCTTACCGTTGCCTGGGTAAGCTGCTTTCAAGAGGGAAACATGTACGTACTCGGAATACATAACGATGTGGATGCCGGCGTCTGTCTGCTTAAGGACGGCCGCCTGCTGGACGCCGTCAGCGAGGAACGTTTCAGCCGCGTAAAGCTGCACAAAGGGGTGCCGCACAAGTCCCTTGCGTATCTGCTGCGCAAGCACGGCTTGGCTCTGCGTGATATAGATACAGTGGCCTATGGCTGGCACAACCCGCAGGATTATTGCCGCATCTATGCTGACAAACTTGCGCGGCGCGTGGTGAAGGCCATGGAGCGCGACCCTGAGAGCGGTTTTGTGATCACGGATCGCATTCAGGAGGAAAACAACAGGGACGGCGCCACGCTTAGCGAATTTCAGGAGTGGACCAAGGAGCAGGGACTGCATCGTGAGCAGATATTCTATGCGGATCACCACACCTGTCATGCCTTTGCCGCGTTTGCGGCATCCCCCTTTGAAGACGCCGTCATCTTTACCATGGACGGGCGCGGGGACCTCAAATCCGCTTCGGTGAGCACCGGAAACAGATCTACCGGTGTCGAACGTCATGATTATCTGCTGACTTTCGACAGCCTGGGTTATCTTTACGGCAAAATTACTGCATATCTCGGCTTCAAACCTCACCGCCATGAAGGAAAGATCACGGGGCTGGCCGCCTATGGAGACCCGGAAAAAGCCCTGCCCATCATGCAACAGCTCATAGGTTTTGAAGACGGTGAAATCGTCGCCAACCTTGGCCGCTATAAACCCTTTTTCAGTATCAAGCCCTGGCTGGCCAAAGAGCTGGACGCATTCAGCCGCGAGGATGTCTCGGCTGCCGTGCAGCGCCATGTGGAAGACCTGGCCACTGCCTGGATAGGGCACTGGCTGCGCAAGCTCGGCAAAAAAAACGTCAATGTTTGTCTGGGGGGCGGTCTGTTCGCCAATGTCCGGTTGAACCAGAAGATCGCCGAGTTGCCAGAGGTGGACAATATTTTTGTTTTCCCCAACATGGGTGATGGCGGCCTGGTCATGGGCAGCGCGATTTATGCCGACCACTCCCTTGCAGGGCGTATGGGCGCCCCTGTGCCGACAATGTATCTTGGGCCGGAATCCGCGGAGCAGGAAATTGCGGCCAGCCTGGAGGCAATAGGCGGCGTGAACGTGGAGCGCCCTGCAGATAAACCGGCCCGGGTTGTTGATGACCTGTTGGCGGGCAAGGTTGTGGGATATTTTGATGGCAGAATGGAATTCGGCCCCCGGGCTCTTGGTGCGCGTTCGATTCTTTACCATACACGTGATCGCTCGGTGAACGAGTGGCTGAACGCTCGCATGAACCGCAGCGAATTTATGCCGTTTGCCCCTGTTTCGCCCCAGGAAAAAGCTGGGGAGGCTTATGTCGGGTGGCAGGAGAATCATGTGAGCGCACGGTTCATGACCCGAACGTATGATTGCACCGAGGATTTTTCCGCCAGGCACAAGGCTGTTGTCCATGTGGACGGGACGGCCCGCCCTCAGGTGACCAGCCTGGAGCTCAATGGAGACTATCATCGTGTGGTCAGTCAATATTGCGAGGCCACGGGAGAGCTGGCCCTTATCAACACCAGCTTCAACAGACACGAAGAACCCATCGTCTGTACGCCCGAAGACGCCCTGGGAGGATTCATGGCCGGGGTGGTCGATGTCCTTTACCTGAATGGGCACCGGGTGGAGCGGCAATAAGCATTGCATGGCCCGACACGGTTGGCGGCGACTCTCCACCATAAAACACACTGCTATTTGGAGCACCACCATGTATATTATTGCGGAAATCGGATTCAACCACGGCGGCGACTGCGCCTTGGCGAAACAGATGATCGAAGCCGCCGCAAAAGCCGGCGCCGATGCTGTCAAGTTCCAGAGCTTCAAGGCGGGGGACCTGGCTCTGCCTTCCAGCGAGCATTTCAGCCTTATAGAAAACGGTGAACTGAACGAAGCCGAGCACAGAGAGCTGGCAGAAGTAGCCAAGAAACTGGACGTTGACTTCCTTTCCACGCCGTTTTCCCTGGCCGCCGTAGACATGCTGGACGATATCGGCGTACCGGCTTTCAAGGTGGCGTCCATGGACCTGACAAACAAGCAGCTCCTGAGCCGTGTGGCTGCCACAGGAAAGCCCGTGATCATCTCCTCAGGCATGGCCACTCTAGAGGAAATCGCCGAGCACCTGGACTTTTTGCACGCAGAAGGCGCGGGCGAAATAACCCTGTTGCATTGCGTTTCCAAGTACCCGGCTCCGGCAGAAGAACTGCATTTGCAAGCTATTCCTTTTCTCAAAGAGCTTTTCGGCGTAAAGGTTGGCTACTCAGACCATTACCCAGGCGTGCTGGCCTGTGTTGCAGCAGCAGCTCTGGGTGCGGAAGTTATCGAGACGCACTTCACCTTGGACCATAGCTGGACTGGTGGCGATCACCATCACTCTGCCGATCCTGAAGAATTGGCGCTGCTTGTGCAGCAGGCCAAGGAAATTCAGGCATTTGGCGGCAGCGCCAGGGCGTTGCTGACACGGACAGACAGGCCGTTTGCCAGCGACTTCCGGCGTGGGCTTTACGCAGCCAGGGATTTGAAAGCCGGGGAAAAGCTGGGTGAGGCTGATTTTATCGCTTGCAGGCCTGTGAACGATTTCGGCCCCAGCGATATTGCCTCCCTGACTGGGCGCACCCTGAAAAAGCCTCTATCTCGTTTTGACGGGTTTACCGAAGAGGCCCTCGAACAGGAATAAGTTCTATGGAGCAGGTGCGTTATCTGGTTTCGGTACAGTGCCGTTTCGGGTCGAGCAGGCTTCCCGGCAAGGCGCTTTATCCCATAGCGGGCGTGCCGCTACTTCCGTTTTTGCTGCGTCGGCTCAAGGCCGGCTTGGCCGGTGATCCCTGCCGCATAGCCCTCTGTACGACATCATTGCCAGAGGACGACATAACCGCGGCCTGGGGAAAGAACGAAGGGGTGGCGGTGGTACGGGGGGCAAAGGACGATGTGCTTGCCAGGCATGTGCAAACACTGACCGCCTACCCTGCCTCCGTGCATGTGCGGGTAACGGCTGACAATCCTTTCACGTGCCCGGAGCTTGTAAAAGCGGTGGTCAGGCAGGTGTATGAAGAGGGGGCGGATTACGCCGAGTGCCGTGATTTCCCTTATGGCGCCGGAGCGGACGCCTTTTCTCAGACCACCATGCAGCGCCTGGATACGCTGGCTGTCACCCCCGCAGATAGAGAGCACATCAACAAGTATATTCTGGACAATTCGGAGGCATTCACGACGCAATACGTACAGGCCAAAGGGCGTCTGCAGCGCCCTGACCTTCGTGTCACAGTGGATACTCTGGAGGACTGGCGGCAAATGGACAAGCTGGCGAGCATTTTGGCCCAACACCAGGATGCTCCGCCCTGGGAAAGGAGCCTGGAGGCGGCTATTGCCGCGATGTCTTGAATGTGTGGGGGTAGCGTCAGGAAAGTTCACCGCTAGCGTACATGCTCGCCACACCGTCGCTGACGCTTTGCGTGAAGCTGTACTCAGGGGCGCTGCCTGACAAGAGAACCATTTTTTTCACAGAGCCCACGCTGCGCAGAGCACCAGGGCGGTTTGCGGGTTTTTCCACAAAGGCGGCGTCTACCCCCAATGCCTGGGCGACGGCATAAAAGGTGTCTTTCACCGTGGTTTCCCTGCCCGTGCAGATATTCACCACCTGACCGCTGCTGTCCGGATTGCGAGCTATTCGCCAGACCTGCAGCGCCACATCCCGCACGTCTATGAAATCCCGCGTCGCCTCAGGCGTCATCAGCTCCAGTATCTGCCTGCCGGTGCGGTTTTTTACAGCGTGTAGGCGTAGCACCAGATCGTGCAACAACATGCGCGGGGGCATGCCCGGGCCGATGATGTTGAAAGGCCTGACAACCACGGTGCGCACACCTTGCCTGTAATAGTCCATGGCGAGCCTGGTCTGGGCCAGTTTGCTTTTGCCGTATGTGCTTAAAGGCGAACAGGCTCGGGTTTCGACAACAGGCAATTCCGCCCCGTCCACTTCTCCATACTCTGCAGCGGATCCGAAAAGCACCACGGGGCAATTCAGCTTGTTTTCAAGCACCCCTTGCAGCAGGGAAGCCGCGTAGGAGACGTTGATGCGTTCGAGTACATCCGGAGGGCTTGAAAAGGACGCGCCGGCAAGGTGGAGTACAATGTCCGGGCGTGCAGCAGCAAGGACGGAGCCGATTTCGCTGGGGGCGTGGATGGTGTGCGTTGCGTCGGTTCGATACCCCAGAGATACCGTCTCCACTGAGGCTTGCTCCTGTGAAATAAGGGCGCGAAGGGTGCGGCCGACAAATCCACCACCGCCTGTCAGCAACACACGCATTGGTTATCCGAGAAAATCGGCTTGCTTGGACTCAAACACGTTGTTTGCAGTTTCGTAGTCCTCGATGCGCCCTATATCCAGCCAGTAGGATTGGTCACGGCGGCAACATACCTTGTGCCCTGCACTGGCCATACGCAACATAAGGTCGGGGATGTCCAGGTATTCATTCTTTTTAACCTGGCTCGCAACGGCGTCGCGGTTGAATACGTTTATACCCATGCTGACATCAAAGCCGATGGTGGGTTTTTCTTCATATTCCACCAGTTCGTTGGTGTCCGTAGCGTGAATCACGCCATAATCAATATGGATTTCACGACGATGGACGCTGATGGTAGCCGCGCATTTGTTATCCACATGGTACTTGTACAGATCGCGGTAATTGAGCGTCGTCAGGATATCGCCGTTCATGACCAGGAAATTTTCTTCGAGTCTGTCGAGGACCATGGAAATGGGACCGGCAGTGCCCAACTCCTTTTGTTCAAGGGAGTAGTGGATATTCATGCCATAGTCGTCTTGAGGGCCCAGAACGATATCGAACAAATGGTGCAGGTAGTTTACGGCCAGGATAATGTCCGTGACGCCTGCCTTCTTGAGCTGCTTGAGGATTATGCTGAGGATGGGCATGTCCCCTACCGGCATGAGCGGTTTGGGGATGACCGCCGTGTATGGTCTGAGCCGGGTGCCTTTGCCGCCTGCTAATACGAGTGCTTGCATGATTACCCCACGTGCGTTGCTGTGTAGGCTTTGCCAGGCCCGATGCTTTCCCGCAATAATTGACCATGAGCGCAATGTTAAAAGTTGTGTGTGACCTCACCATTATGATTGACGCGCAACAGCATTGCCAGAGCCACAAGCGCTGAACCCCGTTTTCGAGTTCCTGTTCCCCGATTGTTGTCCGGGATCATTAACCTATCCGGCCAGGATTCGTCCAGGGGCGGCTAAGAAAATGCAATGCGCCATGGATTTGTGTCCTGCCTTGTAGGCTGTGGGCCAGTGCTTTCAGCTCTCAGTGAAAGCCTCATCGGTAGAAAGGGCGTGAGCTTAATGGAAAGATATAAGAAATTAGCAAATTTTGATACTTAAGTAACATGTACGAAAACGTGGCAGACAGCTCCCTGCAGATTGATGCCGCCTGACTGGGTTTCATGGGGAAAATATTTGCTGGAGTGGAGCAACACAGTCGGTGAACTGTAATGGTCTGGTGTAATTATGGTAGAGGTGGTATTGATTCGTGCCATAAAATGTTGTGAGCGCGAACCGACAAGTCAAAGGATATTCGGGCTATGGAAAAGCGAAAATGGTTTATAACAGGTGGCTGCGGGTTCATCGGAACGACCCTTATAGCCTACCTGAATGAGCACTGCTTGGCGGAAGCGGTCCGTGTGTTCGACAACCTTTCCACAGGCAATCGCGAAGACCTGAACAAGGTAGCGCCGGATGTCCGTAACGTACAAGGGGAATCGGCCTGGAGGGTCTCTGCGGCGGCTGGCCCCCTTGCAGTAGATTTGGTCCCTGGTGATATCCGTGACGCAGATGCGGTAAAGCAAGCCATGCAGGGGGCCGACGTGGTGGTGCATCTGGCGGCGAACACAGGGGTGCAGCCATCAATAGCAGACCCCATGGCCGACATGGAAAGCAACGTCATGGGTACTCTTAATGTGTTGGAAGCTGCCCGGCTACACGGGGTGGAGCGTTTCTTGTTCGCCTCATCAGGCGCGCCCATCGGCAATGCCAAACCACCCTTGACCGAAGAAGCCGTCTGCCGCCCTATTTCTCCTTACGGCGCAAGCAAGTTGGCCGGAGAAGCGTACTGCTCGGCGTATCATAGCAGCTTTGGTATAAACACCA
Organism: Desulfovibrio biadhensis; assembly: GCF_055388615.1. NCBI lineage: Bacteria > Pseudomonadati > Thermodesulfobacteriota > Desulfovibrionia > Desulfovibrionales > Desulfovibrionaceae > Desulfovibrio > Desulfovibrio biadhensis. The sequence continues at coordinate 1,024,896 of NZ_AP042477.1, read as the reverse complement.
TTGCGCTGCGGTTCTCCAACGTGTACGGGCCTTTGTCCGGCAAAAAGGGCAGCCTTGTCGCCAAATTTATTAACAACGCCTATGAGGGCAAACCCTGGATAGTGAATGGAGACGGTCACCAGACCCGGGATTTCATCTACTCGCAGGATCTGGTCCGCGCTATGGTCGCGACGCTGGATATAAAAGAGGGGGGCGAAGTTTTTCAAATCGCCACCGGTGTGGAAACAAGTGTCTTGGATATTGCCCGGTTGCTTGCGGAAGTGATGGAAGAGGAAATGCAGTTTTCTCCCGCAGTGGAATTCGGCCCTCCACTGTCTGGAGACGTAATGCGCAATTATGCTGACATATCCAAGGCCCGACGGATGCTTGGCTGGCAACCGGAAATGGATTTGAAAACAGGGCTGCGCGAGACGGTGCGCTGGTTCGCCAGGACGAGGGGGATGCCGGGGTAAACGGCAGGCTGCTCTAACTGCTTAAAGACGCTGCCAGAGTGTCATTTTCAGGAAAAAGCTGGAGGATGATTCTCCAGTACCTTCACATTGTTCACCCGTTTTTTTGTGCAAAGGCAGTATGTTGCTCTGCTGATCTGCGGACGCCGTACAGTTCGTCCCTTATTTTTCTGTAGTCACCTTCAGGTGTGGCATCCCATCGGCTGGGCTTTTCGGGAATGGGATAATTGCTCTTGATTGCAGCAAGTTCTTCCAAAAACAATTCCCTGTCGTGCAAGACGCCGGCGATCCGTTTAATATTGTCCATGTTTAGAAACCACTTGGGCAAACGGAACGTCTTGGATTCAATGTAGGCCATGTGCCGCATCTTTTTGGGTAAATCCATGCGATACCACCATGGATGCAATGAACAGATCTCTTCCTTACTGGGAATGTTGGAAATGTTGTTCATGCCAGGTCGACGCAGGGCGTGGCGATAAAAAAACAAAGGTTCAGCGGTCGTTTTCGATATCCACCCCTGTTCGGCCATTGCCAACCACGATTCTGCATCTTCACGGTTGGTGAGGTCTTCCCTGTAATTTCCGACTGCCTGCAGCGCCTCACGTCTTATCATTGAGCCATTTGGCGCAGGGCAGGTATGCAATGCATGGATGAAGTCGTATTCCTTACTCCACGCTATATGATTGCTGCCGCCGAAAACCACTGTCTTTGGGGTTACCCAGCCCACGCGGTCATGTTTGGCAAGCAATTCAACCCCAATGGCGAAATAATTCGGGGCCAGCAAATCATCGGAATCCAGACAGACGAGATAAGTGCCGCTGGTCTCAGCAACTCCTCGGTTGCGGGTTGCGCCTTTGCCTCGATTTTCATGGCTTACGAGTCGGATACGCGGGTCATTGATTGTCGCGAGCAGCCTTTGCGCCACTTCAAATGAATCATCACTCGAACCGTCGTTGATGATCAGCATTTCCCAATGCGGATAGCTTTGGGCCCTAACCGATGCAACGGTTTCAGTCAGATAGTGCCCCTGGTTGTAAAGTGGCGTATAAACGCTGACAACGGGTGCTTCTGCTTCGGCAGTGATTCGCGTTGCCGCTGCAACAGCATTGGAAGCGGAGCGGTCGTTCAGTAGCAACCATTTATACAGTCGCGTAATGTCTAGTTGCTCGCTGGCAAGGGTAATGATCGTTCCCAAAGTTTCTCTAGCATTGTCAAACTGCCCGAAACGCAGTGTCAGCAGCGCGTATGCAAACGTAGAATGCACTAACTCCTGGGGCGAGTAGTCATTGTTGTTTTGCAAAGAGCGTAGCTGTTCCATGGCTACTTTGGCGTGCCTGTTCATTTCCTGGGACTGTACCGCGCGTGAAAAGCCTGGGAGTTCGCCTGCAATCATACGTTCCAAGGCGGCGTCAAACACACGATTTTCTTCATCCAGGGCCTTCTGCTCCAGAATGTGGCGGGTGTTCTTGTCCGGAAAAAGTTGCAAAGACGAGAGGTTGGCCAGACTCGGATCAAAAGCGAAAAGCGGATGCTGGCAGGCGATTCTGATAAGAAAATCATTGAGCATGGTGAAGTTGAGGCTCGCCTCGAACATCCCCAGGCGTTCGTGCAGTTCAGCGTTCCACGTCACGACGGCAAAAGGTGTCGGTTTGCGCAGCAGAAGCGCAAGGAGGTCGAAAGATTGGTTTTGATCTGTGACCCTCGCGAGCAGTCCGCTGTCTTCTGGCTGGGGCACAAACATCGCTGCAGCCGGGTTTGTGTTTATCTTGTGCAATATTTTCTGCAGGGCGCCAGGTTTGAGATAAGCGCGGCAGTCTATGTAAACGATGTGTTCGCCCTGGGCCTGCTGCAAGGCAGTGTTGAGCAATGCACCCCCCTTCGCAGCAGAATCCATGGGGCCACGTTTCAGACGGGGGTTTTCTGCAAACAACTCCGTCAGGGAGTCGGCTGTTCTTTGATCAAGTCCGTCAAAATCAAATGCTCCGGCAAGAATGACTTCAATTGACGCCGTTTCTGTCCCGGCTGCGTCCAATTCCTTGAGCAGTGAAGACAGGCGTCGGAAGCTGAAGCGCCCCCCAAAGGGGGTGAATAAGATCACGCTGTAAGAGGTGATGCCATCTTTCAGGGTGGTGGACTCCTGGCTCATGAAAATCCTCATAGGATATTATAATCTTGCGCGTATTAGAACAATATTCCACTTGGGCCGTGCTGTTTGCGTATCTTTGGACCGTGTGGCGGATACGATTCAATATTTAGCAAATATCGGGCCATGGACCAGCCAGAGGGGCATTAACACTGGGAGTTGCACTGCGCTGGGCAAGATACAGTCCGAGCGCCCCACATCTCCGTCAACATGATGACAGCGTAAGAGGGTGTAAACATGTGCCAGGTGTGTTTGTTCATTGGCGAACCATCAAAACTCGCCAGCGAGTAGCTCTTGCGTGGTCGGTCCTGGGTAACACCCCGCGGTCTGATAAGATTCAGTAAAGAAGTGTGAACCAGAAGACGGTCTTCAGTTAGAAAGGTCAGTGATCCTGAATGAGTATGCTCGCCATGTAGCAAAAAATCTTCGGGCATGTCCCGGTTTTGAACGAGAAAATGCCTTTTTCGCGACTCGCTCCCCAAGTATTCTCCTCTCGCTGAGGAAAGCAGCACAGGCAGGCACTTTGGTTGCAAATATCTAGGATGCAGGTCTGGAGAAGGAATTATTTGCCGCAAGACGGCAAATTCCATGGTTGGGGCCCCTATGCTTGGATTGTCACTATTCTTGCATAAAGTACGTCAAGAGTGCTGTCACCAAGAGCACGGAACTAACGTAGAAGGAGCACAATCATGAAACAGACCTTTTTTTCAGGTAAAAGAATCCTTGTCACAGGCGCCTGCGGCACCATCGGCAGGGAGCTGGTGCGGCAATTACTTGACGACTATGACATCGCGGAACTGATAGGCATCGATAATAACGAGAGCGAACTTTTTTTCATGCAGCAAGATTTCGCGGCCTATGAACACAGCCATTTTTTGCTCACTGACATTCGCGATTGCAAGCGTCTGGCCGACCTTTTCCAGGATATCGACATTGTGTTCCATGTTGCAGCTTTCAAACACGTTCCACTTTGCGAGCATTCGCCCTTCGAGGCAGTGCAGACGAACATCATGGGTGTGCAAAACGTTATCCATGCTGCAAAGAAGGCCAACGTGGGCATCACCATCTTCACCAGCTCGGATAAAGCCGTCAATCCCACCAATGTCATGGGCACGTCCAAACTCATGGGCGAGAGGCTTATGACTGCGGCCAACAGCAACCAGTACAAAGGCGATTCCGTGTTCGCCTCCACGCGGTTCGGCAACGTCCTGGGCTCTCGCGGTTCGGTGATTCCTGTTTTCCGTGAACAGATCAAAAACGGCGGCCCCATCACCCTGACATCTTCAGACATGACCCGGTTCATCATGTCCATCCACGAGGCTGTGCTCCTGGTTATCAATTCTGCCTCCATGGCATGCGGCGGGGAAGTGTTCGTCACCAAAATGCCTGTCATTGCCATCAAGGATTTGGCGGAAGTCATGATCGAGGAGTTGGCGCCGGTGTATGGGCATGACCCGAAGGACATCCCCATTCAGCTCATTGGCAGTCGTCCGGGCGAAAAATACTATGAAGAGCTGATGACGGACGAGGAAGTGCGGCGGACTGTGGAGCTTGAAAAATACTTCGTGGTCAAGCCTGCGTTTACCTCTTACTATCGCTATATCGAGTACCGCTATGACGAAACGGTTACCAGCACTGTGGATAAAGCCTATAATTCAGCCAATGAACTGGTATTGAGCAAGGACGAACTGCGCAAGTTTCTTTATGACAATGACCTTATAGGCGCACATGTTCCGCAAGTGGAGAAGCACACGCCAGCCAAATTGCGGCCATGCAACCAGGTTTACCGTGACCCCTACATTCCGGTTCTGGGAGCCCTCAGACAGTCTTGATTTTGAAGCCAGCAAGACAGGAGACGTGAAGCAATGCGCATATTGATCCTCGGTGCTGACGGCTATCTCGGCTGGCCCACGGCCATGCATTTTTCGGCTTTAGGGCACGATGTGGTGGTTGTGGACAATTATTTCCGCCGCAATGCCTGCACGGAATTGGACGTGGGCATGCTCTACCCCTTGCCCACACTTCCGCGCCGTGCTGCCGTCTGGGAACAGCTCACAGGCCACCGGATAGCGGTTGCCATTGGGGACCTGGCCGACCCGGTGTTTCTCCGTTCCCTGTTCAATGGGACTGCCACCTGCCAATACGGGAAGATCGAATGGAGCGCCCCTGCCGATGCAATAATTCATTATGCGGAGCAACCTTCGGCGCCGTATTCACTGCTGGATCATGAACGGGCAAATCTCACGCTGACGAACAATCTGCTTGTCACAAACAACCTGATGTTCGCTGTGCGGGATTTTGCACCGCAAGCCCATATCGTGAAGCTGGGGACCATGGGTGAATACGGTACGCCCAACATCGATATCGAAGAGGGCTGGCTCGATGTGGAACACAAGGGGCGAAAGCAGACCTTTCTCTTTCCCAGACAAGCCAGTTCAATCTACCATACGTCCAAGATCATGGACACGGATCTGCTCTGGTTCGGCGTGCGCACCTGGAACCTGCGGGTCACGGACCTCATGCAGGGGCCGGTCTACGGCATACACACGGACCAGACCCAGCTTGATGAGCGGCTCAGCACTATTTTCAATTACGACGAGATTTTCGGCACGGTGCTCAACCGTTTCATTGTCCAGGCCATAGTTGGGTATCCGCTCACTGTGTATGGCAAAGGCGGACAGACAAGAGGGTACCTCAACCTGAAAGATACCCTGCAGTGTGTCCAGAAATCAGTGGAAAATCCGCCAGAGCCGGGCCGGCTGGCCATCTACAACCAGATCATGGAAACCTTCTCTGTCAACGACCTCGCCCTTAAGGTTGAAGCTGTCGGCAAAGGTCTTGGGTACAATGTGGAGGTGCAGCATCTGGAGAATCCACGCAAAGAAGCTGAAGATCACTATTACAACCCTACGCATCAAAGTCTGCTGCAGATGGGGGTTGAGCCCCATTATTTGAGCGACGATGCTCTGGCGGCCATGTTCGAAGCTGTGGCCAAATACAAGGATGCCATCAGAACAGACGTTATTTTTCGCGGGGTGCGCTGGTGATGACTGGATTTGATAAGAACTGTTGAAGAGCGTTTCCAGTGCTTGTTGTTCGATTCTTCGAGAGGCGTTAACCGTATTATCGGGAGTGAAGATGGACGTCTTTTGAACATGAAAAGGCGTTATCTTTTATTCCTTGGGCCGCCTTCTCCCTTGCAGCAGCACGTTCAGAATCGAGTCGCTCTTTTCATACCGTGGCGTGCCGCATCCTTTCTGGTCAAGGGGTCACACTTTTTGGACCACCCTATTCAGGTACAATAAGATTGCAAACGGGTAGGGGTTGTTATTATGGCTATCGAAATGAACACGCCAGAACACAGCTTTGCTTATGAGAATGGTTCCTGTTTAAGTCCAGCTCCTCGACGGCTCCCGATTATAAGTACACAGTCTGTAGTGGTTGGTATTTCCAATGGCGCTTTTTTTTGTGAAAAGGGAGCGTGCAGGGGGGAGCTGCTAGACTGTTTTCCCATGTATATTGTATTGTGATTAAAAAGAAATCTTCAAGAGAACATTCGATATGATCATCCCGAAAGATGTGCGCAAGTTCATAGTCCACCGCCAAACCAGTATGCGTGACTCGTTGGCCAAGCTACGCAGGGAAAACACTAAAATTATTTTTGCCGTGGACGAAGAAAACAGAATCGAAGGGCTGCTGACTTTGGGTGACATGCTGCGTTGGGTATTATCCCAGGAAGTGGTGGATCTGAATGTTCCCATTTGCAATGTCGCCAACAAGAATTTCCTTTATGTCCATGCAGGGCAGGAAAAAAGCGAGCTGCCGCTAATTTTAGCCAAGAAGGACATCCATACCGTCCCTATCGTCGATGGGCAGATGAAGCTGCTAGCCGTCGCGTGCACCGGTGATTTGGACATCGTCATTGGCGATCACCTTATCAACGATAGCTCCCCTGCGTTCTTGATCGCAGAGATAGGTAACAACCACAACGGCAGCTACGAACTGGCCCGGTTGCTCATCGACGAGGCTGCACGAGCAGGGGCGGATTGCGCAAAATTCCAGTTGCGCGACATGAAGTCCCTTTACTGTAATAATGGCAACTGCAACGACCCTACCGCCGATCTCGGCACCCAGTATACTTTGGATATCCTGACCAAGTACCAGCTCAAGACCGACGATATGCTACGGCTTTTCGACTATTGCCGCGTCAAAGGGCTTGAGCCGCTCTGCACGCCCTGGGACGAAGCAAGCGTCGAAGTCCTGGAAAAATATGGCATGTCTGCATTCAAGGTCGCCTCTCCGGACCTGACAAACCACGATCTGCTGCGAAAAATCGCTGCAACGCACAGGCCCATGCTGTGTTCCACCGGCATGTCCACGGAACCCGAAATCAAAGACGGCATCCGGGTTCTCAAAGAAGAAGGGGGGCAATTTGTTTTGCTCCATTGCAACTCCACATACCCTACGCCGCTCAAGGATGTGAACCTGCGCTACATGACCAGGCTTCGCGAGCTGGGCAATTGTCCCATAGGCTATTCCGGCCACGAACGAGGGTATGTTGTGCCTGTGGCGGCCATATCACTGGGTGCAAAGGTTATCGAGAAGCACTTCACCCTTGACCGCAACATGGAAGGCAATGATCACAAGGTGAGTCTGTTGCCGGACGAATTTGCTGCAATGGTAACCGCCATACGGAACGTGGAGGAGGCCATGGGCGGCGACCCCGTTGGAGGCAGGGAAATTTCCCAGGGCGAACTGATCAACAGGGAGAACCTGGCAAAAAGTCTTGTCGTGCGTCGTAATATCAGCAAAGGCGAGGTCATCACTGAAGACATGATAGCTATCCGCAGCCCGGGAAAAGGGCTCCCCCCCTACAGCAAATCAAAACTTGTGGGCTCCAATGCCAGGCGAGACATGCAGGCCAACGACTTTTTCTATCTCTCCGACTTGGAAGTTGGCGCTCCCAAAGCAAGAGACTACAACTTCTCCTTTTCCTGGGGAGTCCCTGTCCGTTTTCATGACTGGAAAAAACTTTCGCATCGCTCAAACATGAACCTGGTGGAGTTCCACCTGAGCTATAAAGACATCGAACTATGTGTTGGCGACTATTTCGATGTAAGTTCAGACTTGAATTTTATCGTGCATAGCCCCGAGCTGTTCGCCGGTGACCACATTCTGGACTTATGCTCTCCAGACGAAGCCTACAGAGAACACTCCATAAAAGAGTTGCAGCGTGTCATCGGCCTCACACTGGAGATGAACAAGTTTTTTCCGAAAACCGTCCGGCCAAGAATCATCACAAATATAGGCGGGTTCTCCGATAACAGCTTTGTCGATGTGAAGCGCAGGCAGCAGATGTTGGATAATTTCATAAGAAGTTTCGAGCAGTTGCGGTCGGATGATTATGAGATACTTCCGCAGACGATGCCCCCCTTCCCATGGCACTTTGGAGGGCAGCGTTTTCACAATGTCCTTGTAAAAGCACAGGAAATCGCCACCCTCTGCAAAAGGGAAGGGTTGAACATTTGCCTGGATGTTTCCCATTCCCAGTTGGCATGCAATTATTTTAAATCATTCATGAGTGAGTTCGTATCCACGGTTGCGCCCTATACTTCTCACATGCACCTGGCCGATGCCGATGGACTCGATGGTGAAGGACTGCAAATCGGAGAAGGATCGGTCGATTTTTACCAAATATCCAGCATACTCCGGTCAAAGGCTTCTGACGCCAGCTTTATTCCCGAAATATGGCAGGGGCACAAGAATGATGGTGAAGGCTTTTGGCAAGCTCTGGAAAGGCTGGAATGCTATTTCTAGGAGCCTAATATTTAGGAGTTTTTTTGCAGGGCGAGAAAGTGCACGACCATAGGGGTTTACCGTTTTGGCCGAGCAGGGCGCTTGCTCTATGCACCTTTTATCCAGACACTTCGCCCTCTGGCGTTCATACGGCTGGCGCCATCTTTGGCTGGACGCACGCCAATAACACTTCCAGACGCTCCTGAGCTTTTTTGTCCGTGATGATCTCGCAGGTTGTTTCAGTGATTTCCCTGGCGCTATGGTGTTGCCCCAGGCGAAGCGCCAGAAGCGAGTAAGCAAAAACACTCTGCACGAGGGCGTTTTCCGAGCAGGACCCACCGTTTTGCAATGTGCGTAGCAGTGTCATGGCCGTTTTGGCCTGTTGGGTCATTTGCCGGGCGAGGGTGCCGGACGGGTAAGCCGGCAGTTCGTTTTCCAGAAAATACCGTATGCCTGCTGCGACGATATGTTTCCCCTCGGCCTGCATGGCCGTCTCATGGGCGGAACGTGTCTCCTTGTCCATGAACAGACGGGATGCCGGCAGGCTTCCCAGTTCCGGGTTCACGGTCAGCACAGGGGCCTGAAGCGCAATGCGGAACAGAAACTCCGGCAGCATCCAGTAGTGCAGACTGGTATCGAAGCTGCCGATGCGTTGTTGCAGTTCCTTGCGCCACACAACCAGTCCTGGCAGAGCCGGGGCGCGCATCAACAGTGCAAGATGCCCGAAGTCGGGGCCTGCCGCCGTACTGTGCTCCAACTGGGCGCTATCTTCCGGTCTTGGCGTATAGGCGGCCAGGGCAGAGGTCTTGGTCAGGCTGCGCAGCACCATGAAAAGGGCTCCGGCTTTAACGTGGGCCCTGCTGTCCATGAAGGCGATTGTTTCCCCTCGGGCCAGGGCCGTTGCTGCATTGAGAAGTTCACCCCCCGACTGGTCAAGGGCTGTGGCGCCCACCTGCAGCCTCGGGTGTTGTGTTTGCAAGGTGGCAAGCATTTCCGCCGCGCGTTCGTCCAGATTTTCGCTGTCGAATGCCCCGCACAGCAGAACTTCCACGTCGGAGGCGGCAATTCCTGCCTTATCGATTTCATCCAGCAGGGCGGCCAGGCGGCGATGGCTGAAGCGTCCGCCACGGGGAACGAAAAAGAGGATGGACGTGGTTATCTTGTTTTGGGTTCCTTGCATGTTTCCTCTCCGAATCTGCGGCATAGAAATATGTGCTCTGAATCTTGTTGTTTTGGTTTAGCCTGCAAACATCTGTTGGGCCTGCTGCCAGTCTTCGGGAAAATCGACCTCGATGCAGCGATGGTCGCTGATGTCCAGGGGCTTGAAGGGCACCTTGTCGCGGATCATGTATTCCAGGCCGCGTTCGAAGTAATCCTGATCCTCGCAGCGTTCCAGGGCGCGTACAAGCGCGGGCACGTGGGCGGCCTGAACCTTGTTCACACCGACGGCTTCGCCTTCGCCCCCTTCTATGGTTTTGGAGATGGCGGCAATGTCGCCGGATTCATCTGTGCGGTACTTTACTTCTTCGGCGCCGCAGTTTTTGCGGTCCACGGCCAACACGTTATGCGGCATATCCATAACGCCGCGGATGACGCCGGGGTCGAAGATCACGTCGCCATTGGCCCAGAGCACGTCGTCATCCATGTCTTCTATGGCGCAAAGCAGGCTTTTGGAGGTGTTTGTGATGTAGAAGAGCGGGTTGTAGCGAAAGAAGACATTGGGATGCTGCTCCATTATCAACGTCTTTTTGAACCCCACCACCACGGTTATCTCCCGCAGACCCAGCTCGCGAAAAAGCCTTATCTGGCGGCCCATGATGGTTTCTCCGGTGGGCAGAATGGAAAGCGCCTTGGGAAAAGGGCGCCCCAACCTGCTGCCTACGCCTGCGGCAAGGATTACTGCTTTCATGCCGTCGCCCTCCTGGCATTGGCGGATGTTGTCGCGTGTTGGATGTCCATGTGCATAAATTGTTGCAAAATGTATTCATTGACCCTGACGCCAGCTTTGGAATCGTGGTGTGTGAAGCTCTTGTCCAGAAGCGCCCTGCGTTCTTCCTTGTGCTGGTCATCGCCCGAAAGGACGGCTGCAAGCGTTTTATACAGGGCTTCTTCGTCTGCCACGCGGGGGCCGGGGGTCACCGTGTCCATGTCCAACATCAGTTCGCGGTTTATGCTGGTGTATTCCTGGTGATCGTACTGGAAATAAACGATGGGGCGGTCGAGCAGCAGGTAATCAAAATATACAGAGGAGTAATCGGTCACCAGTGCGTCAGCCATATGCAGCAAGGGGTAGGCGTCTGTACTGGAAGGACAGATGTGCAGATTCGGCAGATTGCTTTTGATTCTGGATTCCAGGTAGGGGTGGAATTTACTGATGAAAAGCACGTTATGCTCTTCGCCGAACTGTTGCAGCCGTGCCGGGGAAAGGGCCTTGACGCTGAACGGGTCGCCCCCGTTATCCCGGAAGGTCGGCATGTAGAAAGCGACGCGTCCTCCGTTTTTGCGGTGGTTGCGCATCAGGCCGTAGAGCTTGGTGTCCACGTTGATCATGTCGAATTTGTCCGGGGCGCGCAGCATGATGTCGTTGCGCGGGTACCCCAGTTCAGGGAAATCATCAGCCCGAAAAGCCCGGGCAAAGGCGTGCTCGGTAAAATAGGGCGAGGTGGAGAGCACCGCGTCGTACCCTGAATAGTTTTCCTTCAGGCTGGCAGCTTTTTCAGGGGTCATGTTGACGGCAGATTCTGCCTCGGGAAAGCCGATGCTTTTCAGGGGAATGCCGTGCCAGAGCTGCATCACCCGTGCTTCCGACAAAAGAAGGTGCACGGGACTGCGGGCGCGCCACCAGAAGTCGTCGCAAACAGCTACGCTGGCCGAGGCGCATATTCTGATGGCATCGCTTTCAGGAAAGAGCAGGGCCGGCAAACCTTGCTGCTGTAGCGCGTAATGTTGTCTTGGGTCGTGGGTGAGAAAATAGCAGTCCAGTTGCGGAAAGTGGCGCACACAGTCAAGAAAAGCGTACTTGACGTTATCAATGAGTGCACCACCGACGCGACCTAAAAAGATGACGCGGTTAGGCATCTTGGAGACGCGCTGGCCCATCTCGGCCAACATGTGCATGAGTTTTGGCGTAAGTACAGACATGAAGTCCACTCCCGGCTGCATCGTGTTTGGGTGTCGCCCTCTTGACGGCGACACCCGATTTACGATGCAATATGCAAAAAGCAGACCAGGGGCAGAATCAGGCCTTGGGCCAGCTTGCCTCGTCGAGCAGGAACAGGATATTCTTGTAAGGAATCTTGCCGAAGCGGGAGAGCCCGATTTCACAGGTGCGCGAGGTGGAGTACCCCGTGGTGCAGCCATCGAGCTGCTCCTCCAGGGACGCCAGGGCGGAGCCGTTCAGCTCCGGGTAGTTGAAGCCGCGGTCACCGGCAAAGCCACAGCAGAATATATCCTCTGGCACAACCACTTCCCGGGCGCATTTGCGGACCAGGGCTTCCATGGGTTCTGCCAGCCCCATCTTGCGCGAGGTGCAGGTCACGTGCAGCGCCACCCGTCTGTTCACGGGGGTGAACTCCAGCTTGTCTGCCAGGTGCTGCAGGGTGAATTCAATGGGCTCGAAAAGCTTCAGATTCTCCATGTGTTCGCGCATGCGGTACAGGCAGGGGCTGGTATCGCAAAGGATGGGAAGCTCACCGCCCCGGCTCGCTTCGCGCAGCGTCTTTTCCAACTCCCGCAGCTTGGCGTCGCCTTGCTCTGCAAATCCCTTTGATTCCCATGGTTGGCCGCAACAAAGCTTTGTCATATTCGCAGGGTAGATGACGTCGTATCCCGCCTTGGCCAGCAGACTCAGAGTTCTATCGTGGATGGCGGTCTTGTCGGGGTCATGTTTTTCCGGTCCCATGTGTCTGGCCACGCAGCTGGGGAAGTAACAACCTTCTCCCCCTTGCAGATTGGGGAACGCCGCGAAGCAGAAGCCGTTCTGGGCATGGAGGTGTTCCAGCGCGGGATGTGCTTGCCGGAAATCTTGTGCAGCCCGTCAGCTACGGTGTCCATGGCCTTGTCGCCCAGCACGTCGTGCGCTGCCGCCGCAACGAGCAGCGCGCCGGAGACCGTATGCACTGTCAGCCCCATATTGCCGGCTGTAAAGGATGCCAGGGCGTTTTCGAACCGCCCGTGCCCCCATGCGCGGTAGTGCTTGATGAATTTGCCCGTATCGATACGCACAGGACAGCGCAGGGCGCACAGCCCGTCTGCAGCGCAGGTGGCTTCGCCATCATAATCGTAGCTTTCATGGAAGGCCTGCTGTGTTTCGGCGGCCTCGCCATCCTGCTTGAGCCGTGAGATTTCTCGATAGGCCACAATGCGTTGCCGCGGCGTCAGGGTCAATGAGCGCGAAGGGCAGGTCGGTTCACAGAAGCCGCATTCGATACAGCGATCAATGTCCTCATAGGCCATGGGCAAGGGCTTCAGGTCCTTGAGGTGCGCTTTGGGGTCGTCGTTGATGATGACGCCGGGGTTGAGCAGGCCGTGTGGGTCGAAAAGGTCTTTGATTTCGCGCATCAGGGCGAAGGCCTCGCGCCCCCATTCCAATTCCACGAAATGGGCCATGTTGCGGCCCGTACCGTGCTCGGCCTTAAGGGAGCCTTGGTACTTGTTGGCCACCATGTCGGTGACATCTTCCATAAAGGCTTCGTAGCGGTCGATTTCCGACTGCACATTGAAGTCCTGGGTAAAGACGAAGTGCAGGTTGCCTTCCAGAGCATGGCCAAAAATGATGGCGTTGGTGTACCCATGTTTCTGGAACAGGGCCTGCAGGTCCAGGGCGCCGTCGGCAAGGGATTCGATGGGAAAGGCCACGTCTTCGATGATGACCGTGGTGCCGGCTCTGCGCACGGCGCCGACAGCTGGGAACAGCCCTTTGCGTACGTTCCAGAGCTTGCCGAATTCCGCAGGCACGGATGTGAACTGATGGGGTTCAAGGGGCTCTATGTCTGCGATGGTCTTTTTGACATGCTCGATTTTTTTGTCCAGCTCGTCAGCCGTTTCGGCGCGCACTTCAACCAGCAGCGCAGTGGCTTCGGGACCCAGTTCCGCCAGCCCCGCAGGCATCCCGGGCTGATCCTCCACAGAGGCAAGGGAGGCGCGGTCCATGAGTTCGGCGGCGGATACTGCCCCGCCGCGTAAGGCGGTGGCGGCTTCGCAGGCAGAACGGATGTCGGGAAAGCGCATCAGTGAGGACGCCTTGTGGGCGTGCTCCACAACCGTATTGTAGACGACCTTGGAGATGAAGGCCAAGGTCCCTTCGCTGCCCACCAGCAGGTGTTGCAAAATGTCAAAGGGATCTTCGAAATCAACAATGGCGTTCAGGCTGTAGCCGGTCGTGTTTTTGATCTTGAATTTGTGGCGGATGCGGTTCGCCAGGGTTTCGTCGGCCAGAACATTGGCGCGCATGGTGGCGAGCCCGTCCAGGATGTGGGCGTGGGTTCTGGCAAAGGCGTCGCGGCTGGCCTGACTGGATGTATCCAGAGGCGTGCCGTCCACCATCACAAGACGCATGGAAGAAAGGGTCTTGTAGGAGTTTTCCGCCACCCCGCAGCACATGCCGGAGGCATTGTTGGCAACGATGCCGCCAATCTTGCAGGTATCGATACTGGCCGGGTCAGGGCCGATCTTTTTGCCATGGGGCGCCAGCAACTTGTTGGCATGGCTGCCGATTATGCCCGGTTCCAGCTCAATCTTGCTGGCATTGTCGAATATCTTGTAGTGACGCCACCCGTCTCCGAGACGCACCAGGATGGAATCGCTGATCGCCTGGCCGGAAAGGCTCGTTCCGGCCGCCCTGAAGGTGACGGGAACTCTGTGGGCGTTGACGACATTGAGGATGTGCACGACTTCGTCTTCACACTCTGAATCGATGACGATTTTCGGAATGAGACGGTAAAAGCTGGCGTCGGTGCCGTAGGCCAGCGTACGCAATGGGTCGGTATACACCCTTTCCTCGGGCAGGAATTCCAATAATTTTCTGTAAATGGCGTCATAAGGCGCAGCAAGCATCAATCGCTCCTTTGGTATCGGGGTAGAATTCTCAAGTTACTGAGCATACCCCAATATTACCATAAACGGCAAGCAGCGGTGAAATTATTTCAATAGCGCACGACACCGTAGGTTACGGGAAATCCCGAGTGCCAAAGGCTGGAAAAGACAGGAAAGTTCAGTCTCTGGGGGAGATGGCGCACAGAAAAGAGTGCGCATTATAATTTTATAAGAGAACAGGGTCCCATTTTGGGGCAGGTGCATATGTACATGGGCATGCAAAAAAAGCGGGAGGCCGAAGCCTCCCGCCGTATACAGCATGTGTGCAATGTGTCGCGTTATTTCAAATCTGGGGTGCAGCAGGTCTGGGGGTTGGTTCCCTTGACCTTGTTGGCGTAGATCAGGAACGCGATTAGGGCGACAACAGCCGAAACCACACCTATTATGTTGGAGAGTTGAGCCGGGAGGTTGAAACCGATGGACGCCTGCAGGATGAATGAAACGTCCACTGCTGTCATGAAGGCGGCAGGGATGGAGGTAATCCAGTGGAACTTGCCGACCTGGGCCAGGTAGATGGCTGCAGACCACAGCACCAGCATGGACAGAGTCTGGTTGCTCCAGCCAAAGTAGCGCCAGATGATGGTGAAGTTCTGGGTGGAGATCAGGAAGGCAACGATGAACAGCGGGATGGCCAGCATCAGGCGCTTGGCTGCAGTGCCCTGATCCATCTTGAAGGTTTCGGCCAGAATCAGGCGGGTGGAGCGGAACGCCGTGTCACCAGAGGTGATGGGCAGCACCACGACGCCCAGAATGGCGAGAATGCCGCCGACAGGGCCGAGCAGGGTGCGGCAAACCTGGTCAACAACCATGGAAGGCGAACCGGCCTTGATGACTTCGGCCAGAGCCATGGGCGTGTCGTAAAAGGACAGACCGGCGGAGGCCCAGACCAGGGCGATGATGCCTTCAACAATCATGGCGCCGTAGAACACCAGGCGGCCCTTGGACTCACAGGCTATGCAGCGCGCCATGAGCGGGGACTGTGTGGAGTGGAAACCACTGATGGCGCCACAGGACAGGGTGATGAACAGCAGCGGCCAGATGGGCGCGTCATTGGGGTTGGTGTTGACGGTGAAGTCCAGGTTGGGCAGTACCGTAAAATCGGCAAAGGCCATACCGCCCAGAACGCCAAAGGTCATGAACAGAAGCAGGGCGCCGAAAATGGGGTAGAAGCGGCCGATGATCTTGTCGATGGGCAGGATGGTGGCCAGGAAGTAGTACAGGAAAATGCACCCAACGAGGAGTTGTACGTTCAGACCGGTTATCTGCCCCAGAAGCTTTGCAGGGCCGAGAACAAAGACAACACCGACCAGCACGAGCAGCAACACGGAAAACACGCGCATGATGTGGCGTGCCGGCATGCCCATGAATTCGCCAACCACTTCAGGGATGGAAGCGCCCTTGTAGCGGATGGAAAGCATGCCGCTGAAGTAGTCATGCACCGCACCGGCAAAGATGGAGCCGATGACGATCCAGAGCAGGGCGGCAGGACCGTAGAGGGCGCCGAGAATCGGGCCGAATACAGGGCCAAGACCGGCGATATCCAGAAGCTGGATGAAAAAGACTTTCCATGTGGGCATTTCCATGTAGTCCACACCGTCGGTCATGGTTTTGGCCGGGGTGGGGCGACATGTGTCGCAACCGAAAATCTTGTCCACGAGGGTGCCGTACGTGAGATATCCCACGACGAGCAGGCCGATACAAATCAGCAGGTAAACCATTTCGCACTCCTTGCACACTCAGTTTGCGGAGCGGCATACGCTACCGGAATCCCCATTCCGGTCCGAAAGGTCCCCTGCTGCGCGTTTCCCTTGCGCTGACGGGGGACCTTAACCTGCGGCGATGCCCCTGGCGCCCGATGTGACAGGCAAAGACGATGCGGCTTCCGCAGCCGCAGCCTCAGACTGTTCCATCTGCCTTGGGATACGCAGGGTGACGCGTGTGCCTGCTCCAGGTTGACTGTCTATCCTCAATCCATGCTCGGCGCCGAAAAGACGCACGAGACGTTCATGGCAATTGCGCAGCCCGATCCTGTCACTGCTCCATCCTGTTCTGGAAACAGTGGCGCTGTTATCAGAGAAATCCTCCAGAACCTCGGTAATCCGCTCCTCAGGCATGCCGACACCGTCGTCGGCCACCTGGATAACCAGTTCTTCGCCCTCTACTTTTGCGGAGATGCGTACCGTACCGCCCCCTTCCTTGGCGCAAATGCCATGGCGTACGGCGTTTTCCACCAGTGGCTGCACCATAAGTGGCGGGATCTGCCAGGAAGCAGCGGCCGGGGGCACTTCCCGTTTTACGGTGATGCGCTCCTCGAATCGTGCCTTTTCGATGGCCAGGTAGGCATCCACCTGCTCCAACTCGTCGGCAAAGGCGATGGCCTCGCGGCTGTTGTCCAGGTTTTTGCGCATGTACTGGGCCAGGTCCTGCAACAAGTGGCGGGCCTTATCCGGCTGTGTGCGGCAAAATGAAGCAATGGCGCCGAGGGAATTGAACAGAAAGTGAGGATTGATCTGGGCTTGCAGCCGTCTGATTTCGGCTGTTGCCAAAAGTCGTGAACGCGTTTCAATCTCTTCGAGTTCAAGCTGTGTTGAAAAGAGCTCGGCCAGCCCCTTGGCCAGTTCGAACATCACATCATTGAGAGGGTGGGTTTCCACCCCATAGAATTTGAGCGCGCCTATCACTTCGCCCCCTTTGAGCAACGGCGCTATGATCGAGGCATTAAAGGGGCATTTTGGGTCGGCGCAGCCGATACCGTTGCGCGAATGAATGAAGGCGGGGCGCCCCTGTTCGATAGCCTTGCGGGTGGCCTTGGTAATCAGGCGTTGTCCGGGCTTGTGGTGGTCCGCTCCTGCGCCGACATGGGCCAGCACATGCGTCTTGCTGGTCAAGGCGACGCCTGCCACGTCTATTTCTGAAAGGATGATGGTGGCTGTGCGTTCGGCTGTTTCGCAGTTCAAGCCCGAGCGCAGGTGGGCCAGTGTCCGGTTGGCGATGGACAGTATCTTGTGCGCATAGTTGGAGTCGCGCACCTCGTGAAAGCGGTTGTGCGCGCCGATGATGGAGACGAATAAGCCGGCGCCCAGAGCGTTGAGCAGAATCATGGGCAGCGCGATGATCTGCACCAGGACGAGGGCTTCGTCCAAAGGGCGCGCCATTGCCAGAATCAGCACCATGTGCAGTGTCTCACCCACCACAGCCAGAATGGCTGCAGGTTTCCAACCCAGAGCCCTGGCGCCGAGTTTTCTGTGCAGGATGCCGGCGGCAATGCCTTCCAGAATGGTCGCCATGGCGCAAGGGGCTGCGGAAAATCCGCCAATGTCGATGAGAAAGCGATGTCCGCCGGCAATGAAGCCGGCGCCTGCCCCGACAAAAGGACCGCCCAACAGGCCGGCGGTGATGACGCTCATGGCGCGCAGGTTGGCGTATGAGTGCAGGACCTGATCGCCCCCGTAGGTCCCCATGATGCCGAATGTGCCAAAAATCAAAGCCAGGAGTATCTGGTTGGATGGGCTATGGACCATCAACCCGATACGCCGCATGGGGCGTAGCGTGAACAGCACAAACGCGGCCGCCAGCATCAGGGCCACGTGCTGTGTCAACGTCGGCAGGAGCATGGAAATTTCTTCGATGTTCATGGTTGCATCCAGAATACGGTGATTGGTTAATTAGACAATGGCCTCAGGAGTGAAACGTCACATTCACGTGACGAAGGATCATTTTTTGGGGGTGAATTGTAACACGTCGATTTACAACAAGGAGGGGCGTGCTGCTGCGTCAGCTAAAGCCCCAGCCGGGCCTTGAGTTCGCGGGCTTTTGCACGGCTGACAGGCACTTCACTGTGTTCTTCATCATCCATAACCATGAGATACCTTCCGTTTTCCCAGGTGGAAATCTCACGGACATGTTCAAGGTTGACAAGTTTGCCACGGTGCGCCCGGAAAAAAGAGATGCCCTGCAGGCGCGTTTCCAGACTGTCGAGGGTTGCCCCGCATTGGGCCTGGTAGTTCGCTGTCTGGGTATGCACCACCACGCGTTTTTGCCCAGCGCTGCACAGCACCACTTCCTCTGGCTTAAGCAGCAATAGGCGCCCCTGATGCTCTACGGGGACGCGCAGGGTGGCGCATGCGCATGTGCCGCCAGAACCGCCAAACGATGCAGCGATCCGGGTCAGTTCCTCGCGTAAGGATGCTGCGTGGGTTTTTTGCGTTTGCCGCAAAAGGGCGCGTGCGCGCTCCACGCTCTGGGCAATACGCTCGTCGGAAAAAGGTTTCAGCACATAATCGACCGCGCATTCTTCAAAGGCGCGCACGGCGTGGAAGTCATGGGCCGTGGCCATTACGACAAGAGGCGGCGATGCCATGGCTGCCAACTGCCCGGTTACGAAGAACCCGTCCTGCCCGGGCATGTTGATGTCCAGAAAGACCACATCCGGCGACTGCTCGTGGATGACCTGCAATGCCGCCTTGGCGGTGGAGGCAAGGGCTATGACCTCGACATCATCTATATTGGAAAGAATGTAGGCAAGTTCGTCGCGCGCGGGAGGTTCGTCATCCACCACAAGGCAGCGTATGGGGCGCGGGGTGTGTGTATCATTCATTGGGCAAGTCTCCCGGCATATAAAAAAAAGAAAATTCCAGCAATCAAGGCGCAGGCTATTTCCTTATACCCAGCTTCCGCATGCGTGAATCAAATGTTGAGCGATTGACGCCCGCCATGGTGGCGGCCTTGCTCACGTTCCAGCGTGTATGTTCCATGAGCGCCAACACATAAGAACGTTCCAGGGATTCCCAGGTATGGGACGCCAAGTCGAGGGGCAACGCCCCCTCCTCACAATGGGGTGGTACAGCGTCGGGAGCAATTCGTGCTTCTTCCTGGACGGCGGCGTCATCCATCAGCCTCCCTTGGAGGTCCTCTTCGTCGATGCTGCCCCCCTCGGTTGTGGTCAGCAAAAGTTTGACGCTGTTTTCCATCTCGCGGATGTTGCCGCGCCAGGGGTAATGGCTCAGACGCGACATGGCCGCCTGCGTAAGGGCTGGTGGCGTAATGCCAAGGTTGCGTGACTCGCGCGCCAGAAAATAGCGCAACAGCAAGGGAATATCCTCCCGGCGCTCCCGCAAGGGGGGGAGTCGCAACGGCAGCACGTTTAACCTATAATATAGGTCTTCGCGAAAAGAGCCTTCCCGGATGCACTGGGGCAGGTCCTTGTTGGTAGCGGACAAAATCCGCACATTGACCTTCACGCTTTCATTGGCGCCCAGGGGTTTTATTTCCTGGTCCTGCAACACGCGCAGGATGCGAGCTTGCAGCGCAACGGGCATGTCGCCGATCTCATCCAAAAAGACGACGCCACCGTCTGCCGCTTCAAAAAGACCGCATTTGTCCTTGGTGGCGCCGGTGAAGGCGCCCTTTTTGTAACCGAAAAGTTCGCTCTCCAGCAGCGTTTCGGGAATGGCGCTGCAGTTCTGTGCAAAAAAAGGCTTTTTCGCCCGCGGGGAGAGACGGTGTATCTCCCTGGCAAAGAGTTCCTTGCCGGTACCGCTTTCGCCAGTGATCAAAACGGGGAAATCTGTGCGCGCGTAATCTTGCGCAAGGGTCAGCGCAGTCTGTAAGGACTGGCTGCGGCCGATGATGGTTCCCTCATGGAGGGCGCCGTCCAAAGCATGCTGCAATGCGATGTTTTCGCGTTGTTGTACCGTGAAATCGAGTGAATTGGACAGGGCTATGGAGCCAATGGCCACGTGTCCCTCAAGGAGGGCGAGGTAGTCCGGATCAAGGTTGAGCTTGTCGCCAGCAGCGGATGTATCGATGATTTCCACCGCGCCATATACGCTGCCATCGCGCAAAAGCATGGGGAACGAAAGAATAAGGGTGGATTTTTTCTCCACCATGTCTTCCACCGCAGCGTAATGGCGGGAGTCCTTGCCCGGTTCGGCAATAGTCATTGCGCCGTTTTCTATGACCCACCCCACGACGCTTGTCTGATCTTTTGAAATGCACATGCCCAGAACGCGGTCGCTCTGCGGGCCAATGGCCTCCACACATTCATATTGATTGCCGGAAAGTACCCACAAAGAGCCGCGCTCAACGTTTTGCAACGCCAGCAAACATTTCAGGAACAACCTTTGCAGTCTTGCGGGATCGCGTTCCTCAAATAAGGCTTTGTAAAATTCGAGTTGGCTATGGGCCATGGAGGGTGCTCGCAGTTTGCGTCCTCTCGGTCGCCTTTAATGCGCTGTTGCGCTGTGACAAGTGGAGTAAGGGCAGGAAATACCTGAAATGCGATGCTGTGGCAACGTGGGACATTGGTGGAAGCTGCACTGCGGAGAAAACCGTGACTGGAAAAAAAGAGGACATTGATCAGAAAAAAAACTGGACAAGCAGATGTGGAATATATAAGAGGGTCGTTTGCGCGAGTTGAAAATACCGCGCTCGGCTGGCACTGGCGCTTTCCGCATTTGTTGGAAAAAGAGTCGGTGAAAAAAAGATGCCAGCGGGAGCGGAAAGTGTTATTTTCGCCTTGACAACGGACGAAGGTGCGTATAACTAGGCGATTTCCGTTTTTGCTGGCGTAGCTCAATTGGTAGAGCAGCTGACTTGTAATCAGCAGGTTGCGGGTTCAAGTCCCATCGCCAGCTCCACAAGGCGGAGGGGTTCCCGAGTGGCCAAAGGGAACAGACTGTAAATCTGTCGGCGTAAGCCTTCGGAGGTTCAAATCCTCCCCCCTCCACCATTTTTTTGGTAGCCAGGCTGTAGGAGACGGTGTCATTGAACTACGGCTGTGCAGTGTGCGGGAATAGCTCAATTGGCTAGAGCATCAGCCTTCCAAGCTGAGGGTTGCGGGTTCGAGTCCCGTTTCCCGCTCCAAGAGCTCCCCGCTCTCGCAGTCCTGAACCAAAGGTATCCCCTCTTTACAGTCATAGAAGGATAAAGCCCACGTAGCTCAGTCGGTAGAGCACTTCCTTGGTAAGGAAGAGGTCACCGGTTCAAATCCGGTCGTGGGCTCCAGAATTTCAAACCTCGAGCTCATTACCATCCACAGGGGGTAATCAGACCATGGGTAAGGCAAAATTTGAGCGCAGCAAGCCGCATGTAAACATCGGCACCGTTGGGCACATTGACCACGGAAAGACCACCCTCACCGCGGCCGTCACCAAGATGATGTCCATGAAGGGCGGCGGAAGCTATGTGGCCTTTGACGAGATCGACAAGGCTCCTGAAGAAAAAGAGCGCGGCATCACCATCGCCACCGCTCACGTGGAATACCAGACCGACAAGCGTCACTACGCCCACGTCGACTGCCCTGGCCACGCCGACTACATTAAAAACATGATCACCGGTGCTGCCCAGATGGACGGCGGCATCCTGGTCGTTGCCGCAACTGACGGCCCCATGCCCCAGACCCGTGAGCACATCCTGCTCGCCCGTCAGGTTGGCGTGCCCAGCTTGGTTGTCTTCCTGAACAAGGTTGACCTGGTTGACGATCCCGAACTGCTCGAGCTGGTTGAGCTCGAAGTTCGCGAGCTGCTGACCAAGTACGGCTTCGAAGGCGACGACATCCCCGTGATTCAGGGTTCCGCTCTGAAGGCTCTGGAAGCCGACAGCGTGGACAGCGAAGACGCCAAGCCGATCTTCGAGCTGATGGACGCTTGTGACTCCTGGATTCCTGAGCCCGAGCGCGACATCGACAAGCCCTTCCTGATGCCCATCGAGGACGTTTTCTCCATCTCCGGCCGCGGTACCGTTGTTACCGGTCGTGTGGAGCGCGGTATCATCAAGGTTGGTGAGGAAGTCGAGATCGTGGGCATGAAGGACACGACCAAGACCACCTGCACCGGTGTTGAAATGTTCCGCAAGATCCTCGATCAGGGGCAGGCTGGTGACAACGTCGGGGTGCTGCTGCGCGGTGTAAAGCGTGAGGATGTTGAGCGCGGTCAGGTTCTGGCGGCTCCCAAGTCCATCACCCCGCACAGGAAGTTCAAGGCCGAGGTGTACGTGCTCTCCAAGGAAGAGGGCGGCCGTCACACCCCGTTCTTCACGGGTTACCGTCCCCAGTTCTACTTCCGCACCACTGACGTCACCGGCGTCATCGGCCTGGAAGAGGGCGTGGAAATGGTCATGCCCGGCGACAACGCCACCTTCACGGTGGAGATGATCGCGCCCATCGCTATGGAAACTGGTCTGCGCTTCGCCATCCGCGAAGGCGGCCGTACCGTTGGCGCCGGCGTGGTCTCGGAAATTCTGGAGTAAACGATGCGTATCAATATTCAGCTCGCATGCACCGAGTGTAAGCGGCGCAACTACGTGACCACGAAAAACAAGAAGAACACCACTGGTCGTCTTGAAATGCAGAAGTACTGTCCTTGGGACAAGAAGCACACCTTGCATCGCGAGACCAAATAGCACCAGGGGATTCTATACAAGCGCAGGCCAGTAGCTCTAACGGCTAGAGCGCCGGTCTCCAAAACCGGATGTTGGGGGTTCGAATCCCTCCTGGCCTGCCAAACATTTTTTCAGTAAAGATTAAGTCTATGGCCAAGAACAATGCCAAGGCAGATGCCGAAGCCCGTACTGAGGGCAAGGACGTAGCTGGAAAGGCTGCGGACAAGGAGCGGAAAAGCGCCAAGGGCAAGGCTGTAGATGCCAAGAAAGGCGCCGGCTCCAAGCCTCAGGGCGAGGGTAAGGGAACAGCCAGGAAAGGGGCTTCCCAGGAAAAGAAATCCGAAGGCAATGGCAAAATAGCCCAGCTGAGGGATTTCTTTGAAGAATCCAAAGCCGAACTCAAGAAAGTCACATGGCCCTCGCGCAAGGAGACCATTGCCACCAGCATCGCTGTTATTGTGCTGACCATTGTCATGTCCGTCTACCTGGGCATTGTCGATTTAGGGCTTTCCAAGATCGTCGAATTCATCCTTTCCTAAGCCCGAATGCGCGATGCGCAGCGCAAGCGTGAGGCCGTCATGAGTGAAGAGATTTCCCCCCACAAGCTACGGTGGTATATTCTCCACGTGTTTTCTGGTTTTGAACACCGTGTGGAAAAGACCATCCGTGAGATGATCCGTACCGGACAAGCCAAGGACCTCATCGAAGAGGTTGTTGTGCCGACGGAAAAGGTCATTGAGTTGGTAAAAGGGGCCAAAAAGACCTCTACGCGCAAGTTCTATCCCGGATACGTGATGATCAAGATGGCCATGAACGATGAGGCTTGGCATCTTGTACAGTCCATTCCACGAGTCACGGGATTTGTTGGGGGGCGCAACCGCCCCACACCGATGCGCGATAGCGAGGCGGAGCGTATCCTGAACATGATGGAACAGCGTCAGGAGCAGCCCCGTCCCAAATTCCATTTTGAACGTGGCGACGAAGTCCGCGTCATCGATGGCCCGTTTGGGGGCTTCAATGGTGTCGTGGACGACGTGAATTACGATAAAGGCAAGCTGCGGGTGGAAGTGTCCATCTTCGGTCGGCAAACACCCGTTGAACTGGACTTCGTCCAGGTTACCAAAGGGTGACCCGACCCGCACGAGGCAGAACGTAAACGCATCAGGCGCCTAGAGCGCCATGCCGTAAGGAGTGCACCGTGGCCAAGAAAGTACTGGCAAAGATCAAGTTGCAAATCCCCGCGGGGGCGGCCAACCCCTCCCCGCCCGTGGGTCCCGCTTTGGGACAGCACGGCCTGAACATCATGGAATTCTGCAAGGCGTTCAACGCCAAGACCCAGGATCAGAAAGGGATGATCATCCCTGTCGAGATCACGGTTTTTGCAGACAGAACCTTCACCTTCATAACCAAGACGCCGCCGGCAGCAATTCTGCTGTTGAAGGCTGCTAAGGTTGACAAAGGGTCCCCCGAGCCGAACCGTAACAAGGTTGGCAGTGTGACCATGGCACAGGTGAAGGAGATCGCCGAGACCAAAATGGAGGATCTCACGGCGAAGAACATCGAGGCCGCCATGCAGACTATCATGGGTACTGCGCGGAGCATGGGCCTGGAAGTCAAACAGTAAGGCGGGGAAGCAGTTATGCCGAAGTATGGTAAAAAATATCGCAAAGCGATCGAAGGATTCGACCAGGCCGAGCGCCTTCCCGTTGAAGATGGCGTCAAGCTGGCCCTGCAGGCCGCTTTCGCCAAGTTTGACGAGACTGTCGACGTGGCCATGAACCTGGGTGTGGAACCCAAATACTCCGATCAGATGGTTCGCGGCGCCGTGACCCTGCCCCATGGGCTTGGTAAGGAAGTCCGCGTTGCTGTTTTCTGTCAGGGCGACAAGCAGGCCGAAGCCAAAGAGGCTGGCGCTGATTTCGTCGGTGGTGAAGATCTGGTTGAAGAAGTCAAGAATGGTTTTCTTGATTTTGACAAGGCCATCGCCACTCCTGACATGATGGCTAAAGTTGGTCAGATCGGCCGTGTACTGGGCCCTCGTGGTCTGATGCCCAACGCCAAGACCGGCACGGTCACTTTTGACCTGGCTTCTGCCATTGCCGAGACAAAGGCTGGTCGTGTGGAGTTCAAAGTCGACAAGGCCGGGGTTCTGCATGCACCTCTGGGCAAGGTTTCCTTTGGTCCGGATAAGATTCTCGATAACTTGCGCGCACTGGTAGACACCGTTATCCGGCTGAAGCCTGCTTCCGCCAAGGGAACGTACCTGCGCAGCATGGCCGTAGCCACGACCATGGGCCCTGGTGTCAAAATCGACACCACGAGCGTTCGCAAGTTTTTGGAAAACACTACTGGCGCTTAGCATTTTAGCAATACCTACCTCGCCTGTGCGCACAATGCGCATTGGCGTGATATAGGCGGCAATGGAAGAAAAGAGTCGAAGACAGCAGGCGGTTGTGATATACAACCTTAATCTCCTGCCGAGACTTCGCTTTGGCTCCTTTCTTCTCCCTTGCAACCCTAAGGTGAAGGAGTGACACCGTGAATAAGACGGAAAAAACCGCATTCGTCGATGCACTGCGTACCCGTGCTGAAGACGCAAGCATTGCGGTGGTCACCGACTTCAAGGGCTTGAAGGTAGAAGAAATGACCCAGCTCAGAGTTAAACTGCGCGATGCTGGTGTAGAATATCAGGTCGTGAAGAACACTCTGGCGCGGATCGCTTTTACCGACGGACGGCATGATGTTCTCAAGGATAAGATGAAAGAGAACTGTGCCGTAGCCTTTGGGGCGGATGACCCCGTGGCTGCTGCCAAGGCATTGGTAGCGTACGCCAAGGAAAACAAAAAGTTCCACGTACGTTTTGGCAGCCTTGAAGGCAAGTACCTGGAAGAGGCCGGACTGCAAGACCTGTCCAAACTGCCGAGCCGTGAGGAACTGCTTGCAAAGGCCTTGGGCACCATGAATGCCGTGCCCACCAACTTCGTGTGCTTGTTCGCGAATATTATGCGCAACTTCCTGTATGCGCTGAACGCGATCAAGGACCAGAAAGAATCCGCGTAACCTAAAAAAACCAAAGCGAATCTCAAGGAGACATAGCCATGGCCGACATCACCAAAGAACAAGTGGTAGAGTTTATTTCCAATATGACCGTCCTCGAGCTGGCCGAATTCATCAAGGAGCTCGAAGATAAGTTCGGTGTTTCCGCAGCTGCTCCTGTTGCTGCTGTTGCTGCTGCTCCCGCTGGTGGCGGTGAAGCTGCTGCTGAAGAAGAGGAAAAGACCGAATTCGACGTAGTCCTGAAGTCCGCTGGCGGCAACAAGATCGCCGTCATCAAGGTTGTGCGCGCTCTGACCGGTCTGGGCCTGAAAGAAGCCAAGGCCAAGGTTGACGAAGCACCGCAGGCTATCAAGGAAGCTGTGAACAAGGAAGAAGCCGAAGAAGCCAAGAAGCAGCTCGAAGAGGCTGGCGCTGAAGTCGAGGTAAAATAGCAGCTTGGCTGCAAGCTCATAACGGGCGCGGCCGTTTGGCCGCGCCCTTGAAATGCGTTCCGACGCAAGGGGGAGTGGTGCCTCCCCTTGCGATTTCTTCATTGTGAGAGAGCGATATTGAATATTTCTCTGGGGGCAGCGTGCGCAGGCAGTTACTGTAGCACGCAACAGAACGGGACGACAAAGTATATGCAACGTATATCTGTTGCTGCTGATACGTTGTCCTCTGTCGCTCGCACAATGCAGACGTTTGCGAGTCCGGTGACGATTGTGACAATTGCTTTGAAGAACGCAAAGGTAATGACAAAGTTTTGGTCAAGGGTGCGTGCATCCTTCTCCTTGACTTTTATCTCTACACTCATTGCCTTCTTCGGCTTATCACCGCGTTTTGAAGTTATTTACGCAACTCTTCAAGCCAACGCAAGCCAACGTTTCTGCATACGCTTTCTCGCTCTTCACTCGCCTGCCACGCATCTAGCCGCAGTGGCAACCGCCCTTAGGGGCACTCACAGCAGTCTGAGAGTACAGGATACGCGGATTCTCTCCGCATAGACCCGGCGGCCTGCACAAGGCCGTTGAACCGCATTGACGCAGAGGAGCCTATGGCCCAGCTCACCAAGCACTTCGGCAAAGTGGAAAACATCGTTCCCATTCCGCATCTGCTGGATCTTCAGGTGGAGTCCTACCAGCAGTTCCTGCAGATGGACGTCGAGGAACGCCGCACTGACATCGGCCTCGAAGCCGTCTTCAGATCCGTGTTTCCCATCGAAGATTTCAACAAGACCGCCAGTCTCGAGTACGTAAGCTACGAGATAGGCGAGCCCGAGTACGACATTCCCGAGTGCATGTCCAAAGGCCTCACCTATGAAGCCCGTCTCAGGATCAAGGTGCGCCTCGTCGTATGGGATGTCGACGAGGAAGGCCAAAACCGCACCATTCACGATATCAAGGAACAGGACAAAGTCTATTTCGGTACGCTTCCGCTGATGACCGAAAAGGGCACCTTTGTCATCAATGGCACCGAGCGTGTCATTGTAAACCAGTTGCAGCGCTCGCCCGGCATTATTTTCGAGCACGATTCCGGCAAGACTCACTCTAGCCGCAAGGTGCTCTACTCGTGCCGCATTATTCCCATGCGCGGCTCCTGGCTGGATTTCGACTACGATCATAAGGACATCCTCTACGTGCGCATTGACCGGCGCCGGAAGATGCCTGCCACGATCCTGTTTAAGGCCATGGGAATGACCAAGGCCGAAATCCTCAATTACTTCTATGATGTCGAGCATTTTGCCTTGGATAAGGATCGCGTCTTCTGGAAACTGTCGCGCGATTTTTACCGCAAGGAAACTGCCTACGCAGATATCAAGGGTAAGGACGACAAGGTTATCGTTCAGGCCGGCAAGCCCATCAACAAGCGCCACTGGCGTATGTTTTTCGAAAACGGCCTGGACCAGATCGAGGTCTCTCCCGCCGTGCTCGACGGGCTTTACCTGGCCAACGACATGGTTGATCCCAACACGGGTGAGCTCATTGCAGAAGCCGGCGCCGAAGTCGGCGGCGCGCTGCTCGAGCAATTGCAGGACGCAGGTGTCAAAGACATCCCTGTGCTGCATACTCGCGGTTCTGAAGTGTCCGCTTCCATGCGCGACACCCTGATGCTGGACAAGACGCAGGATCAGGAGCAGGCCCAGATCGAGATCTACCGCAGGTTGCGCCCCTCTTCACCGCCCACCGGTGAAATCGCCGCCACCTTCTTTGAGAATCTGTTCCGCAACGCGGATTACTACGACCTCTCCCCTGTGGGGCGCTATAAGCTCAACAGCCGCCTGGATGTCGACGTACCTCTGGATCAGCGCACGCTGACCGACGATGATATCCTCAAGGCCATCAAGCAGTTGAGCAAGCTTAAAGACAGCCATGGCCCCCCGGATGATATCGACCATTTGGGCAACCGCCGTGTACGCCCCGTTGGTGAACTGGTGGAAAACCAGTACCGCATTGGTCTGGTGCGCATGGAGCGCGCCATTAAAGAGCGCATGAGCCTGCAGGAAGTTTCCACGCTGATGCCCTACGACTTGATCAACTTCAAGCCTGTGGTGGCTGTGCTCAAGGAGTTCTTTGGCACATCGCAGCTTTCGCAGTTCATGGACCAGACCAACCCGCTGTCTGAAGTCACGCATAAGCGCAGACTTTCGGCTCTGGGCCCCGGCGGTCTTACCCGCGAACGCGCAGGCTTCGAAGTCCGCGACGTTCACGTCAGCCACTACGGTCGTATCTGCCCGATTGAAACGCCGGAAGGTCCGAACATCGGCCTTATCGTTTCGCTGACCACTTTTGCAAAGGTCAACGATTTCGGCTTCATCGAGACGCCGTACCGGGTTGTCAGAGACTCCCAGGTGACCAATGAAGTCATCCACCTGGATGCCTCTCGCGAAAACAAACATGTCATCGCCCAGGCCAACGCGCCTCTGGACGAAGATAACAAGTTCATAAATAAGTTGGTGACCACACGTGTCAGGGGCGATGTTCTCATGCTGCCCCGCGAAGAAGTCACGCTCATGGACATCTCGCCATCGCAGATGGTGTCTGTTTCCGCAGCGTTGATTCCCTTCCTTGAACACGATGACGCCAACCGCGCACTTATGGGTTCGAACATGCAGCGTCAGGCAGTGCCCTTGCTGCGTTGTGAAGCTCCCATTGTTGGTACGGGTATGGAAGGGCGTCTGGCGCAAGACTCCGGAAGCTGCTTGCTGGCGGAAGGAGATGGCGTTGTCAGCTTTGTCGACGCAGACATGGTCGTTGTCCGTTATGACGACGTGACCAAGCACCCCAAAACCGGTGGTGTGCGCGCCTACGAACTGCAAAAGTACCACAAGTCCAACCAAAACTCCTGTTTTGGTCAGCAGCCCCGCGTGGTTGTTGAGCAAAGGGTCAACAAGGGCGATGTGCTGGCCGACGGCCCCGGTATTCGCGGGGGCGAGCTGGCCCTGGGTAAAAACCTGCTGGTCGCCTTTATGCCCTGGTGTGGTTTCAACTTTGAGGACTCCATCCTCATCTCCGAGCGCGTGGTGAAAGAGGACGTCTTCACTTCTGTGCATATTGAGGAGTTCGAAGTTGTTGCCCGCGACACCAAGCTTGGACCCGAGGAAGTGACCCGCGATATCCCCAACGTCAGCGAAGATATGCTGCGCAACCTGGATGAAAGCGGCATCATCCGCATCGGCGCCAACGTAAAGGCCGAAGATATCCTGGTTGGTAAGATTACGCCGAAGGGCGAATCGCAGCTGACTCCGGAAGAGAAACTGCTGCGTGCGATCTTTGGCGACAAGGCGCGTGACGTGAAAAACACGTCGCTCAAAGTGCCGCCGGGAATCGAAGGCACGGTTATCGATGTAAAGGTCTTCAACCGCCCCAAAGGCGAAAAGGACGAACGCACCAAGTCCATTGAAGACTGGGAACTTGGCCGCCTGGACCGCAAAGAGACCCTGCACCGCGACGCGCTTACCACGCGCACCCGCGAACAGGCCTGGGTCCTGGTCGAGAACAAGCAGCTTGTGGTGAACGTGCCCGGCAAGAAGAAGGGCGAAGTACTGGCCGAAGCCGGCCACATACTCACCTGGGAAGTCTTCGAGGCCCTGCCCCTGAGGAAGTTGGTGAACCTCTTCAAGAGCAAGGAAACCAACGAAGAAGTCCAGCAGCTGCTGGAGCGCTATCAGGCGCAGGTCAAGTTCATTGAAGAGATGTACAACATCAAGCGTGGCAAGGTCACTGAAGGTGACGACCTGCCTCCTGGTGTGACCAAGATGGTCAAGGTGTACGTTGCCGTGAAGCGCAAGCTCTCGGTGGGTGACAAAATGGCCGGTCGCCATGGTAACAAGGGTGTTGTCTCCTGCATTTTGCCGGAAGAGGACATGCCTTTCTTTGCCGACGGCACACCGGTGGACATTGTGCTGAACCCCCTGGGCGTGCCTTCTCGTATGAACATTGGTCAGATCATGGAGACTCACCTCGGGTGGGGTGCTCGTGAACTGGGTAAGCAGCTCGCAGACGCTGCAACCAATGGCACTATGATGGCGGAAGTGCGCAAAGAGGTAAAAGAGGTCTTCAACTCCAAGGAAATCGATGAATTGGTCGACAGCCTGGAAGATGACGATCTCAAGGATTCCCTGAAGGGACTGTCCAAGGGTATCCTTACCAAGACCCCCGTCTTTGACGGCGCGCAGGAATCCGAGATCTGGGATTGGCTTGTGAAAGCCGGTCTGCCCGACGACGGTAAGTCCGTCCTCTTTGACGGACGTACTGGTGAAGCCTTCCACAACAGGGTCACAGTGGGCGTGATGTACATGCTCAAGCTGCACCACCTGGTCGATGAGAAGATTCACGCGCGTTCAACCGGCCCCTACTCTCTGGTCACGCAGCAGCCTCTGGGCGGTAAGGCCCAATTCGGCGGTCAGCGACTCGGTGAGATGGAAGTCTGGGCGCTGGAAGCCTACGGCGCTGCGCACCTGTTGCAGGAGTTCCTCACGGTCAAGTCGGACGACGTTACCGGTCGTGTGAAGATGTACGAAAAGATAGTGAAAGGCGACAACTTCCTCGAAGCAGGGCTCCCAGAGTCCTTCAACGTTCTGGTCAAGGAACTTATGTCCCTGAGCCTGGATGTGACGCTCATCGAGGAAGAAAAGAAACGCGCCAAGCGTGGCGCAGCCTAACGCACAACAGCGAACAGCTGCGGTGTGTCCGGCATATAGCATTGAAGCATCCCAACGGGGCGGGCGAGATTGCCCGCCCCGCAACCCGACAACTATGCGGGGTGAGAGCGTATGACGCTTGACGATCTCTTCTCTTTTCGCGGGGCCAGCGCCACGAGCGTGACCAGCAAGTCCTTGAAAGCGATTAAGATATCTATCGCCGCTCCGGAGAAGATCCGTGAGTGGTCTTTCGGCGAAGTGAAAAAGCCGGAAACCATCAACTACCGCACCTTCAAGCCCGAACGCGACGGCCTTTTCTGCGCCAAGATTTTCGGGCCTGTGAAGGATTACGAATGTAACTGCGGTAAATATAAACGTATGAAGCACCGCGGCATCGTATGTGAAAAATGCGGTGTCGAAGTCATTGCCTCCAAGGTGCGCCGCGAGCGCATGGGGCATATTGAGCTCGCCGCCCCGGTCGCCCACATCTGGTTCCTGAAGACGCTGCCCTCCAAGATCGGCACGCTTCTGGACATGACCATGGCGGACCTGGAAAAGGTGCTCTACTTTGATTCCTACGTGGTTCTTGATCCGGGCGAGACCACCCTGCAAAAGATGCAGGTCATCTCTGAGGATCAGTACCTCCAGGTCATCGACCACTACGGTGAGGACGTTGTCACTGTAGGTATGGGCGCCGAGGCCGTTCGTTCGCTGCTCGAAGAGCTGCATCTTGAAGAGCTCAAGGTTCAGTTGCGCGAAGAATCCCAGGCCACGCGCTCCCAGACCAAGAAAAAGAAACTGACCAAGCGCCTCAAGGTCATCGAGGCGTTTCTCGAGTCCGGCAACAGGCCGGAATGGATGATCCTTGAGGTCATTCCGGTTATTCCGCCCGAGCTGCGCCCTTTGGTGCCTTTGGATGGCGGCCGTTTTGCCACATCCGACCTGAACGACCTGTATCGCCGGGTCATCAACCGCAACAACCGTCTGAAGCGGCTCCTCGAGCTTGGCGCACCGGATATCATCATCCGCAACGAAAAGCGCATGCTTCAGGAATCGGTTGACGCACTCTTTGATAACGGTCGTCGTGGCCGCGCCATCACCGGTACAAGCGGCAGGCCGTTGAAGTCGCTTTCCGACATGATCAAAGGCAAGCAGGGGCGTTTTCGTCAGAACCTGCTCGGCAAGCGCGTCGACTACTCCGGCCGTTCGGTCATTGTTGTCGGCCCCAAGCTGAAGCTGCACCAGTGCGGTCTGCCCAAGAAGATGGCTCTCGAGCTCTTCAAGCCCTTCATCTATTCCAAGCTTGAAGAAAGAGACCTGGCTTCCACCATCAAGAGCGCAAAGAAAATGGTGGAGCGGGAAGAATTGGTGGTCTGGGACATCCTCGAAGAGGTTGTCCGCGAATACCCCATTCTGCTGAACCGTGCTCCTACCTTGCACAGACTTGGTATCCAGGCCTTTGAGCCAACCCTGGTTGAAGGCAAGGCCATTCAGCTCCACCCCTTGGTTTGCGCGGCGTACAACGCTGACTTTGACGGTGACCAGATGGCGGTGCACGTGCCCCTGTCCGTAGAAGCCCAGGTGGAATGCCGCGTGCTCATGATGAGCACCAACAACATTCTCTCCCCGGCGAACGGTTCCCCTGTCATCGTGCCTTCCCAGGATATCGTCCTCGGGTTGTATTACATGACGGTTGAGCGCTCCTTCATGATAGGTGAAGGCAAGGTGTTCACCGCGCCGTGGGAAGTCATCGCCGCCTACGACGCCAAATGCCTGTCGCTGCATGCGCGCATCAAGGTGCGTATGGACGGTGAGGTCGTGGAAACCACGGCTGGTCGTGTTCTTGTTGGGCAGCTGCTGCCCAAAGAGGTCCCGTTCTCCTTCGTGAACCGGGTCATGACCAAGAAGACCATTGCTGGTCTGGTGAGCGAGGCATACCGCCGCGCCGGCACCAAGGCCACGGTCATTCTTTGCGACAAGCTGAAGGACCTTGGGTACGAGTTCGCAACCCAGGCCGGTGTGACCATCGGCGTCAAGGACCTGCAGATTCCTTCCACCAAGCCGCGGCTGCTGGACAATGCCCAGGCTGAAGTGGATGACATTGAAAACCAGTACCGCGAGGGTATCATCACCCGGACGGAAAAATACAACAAGGTCGTCGACGTCTGGACAAAGGTCACCCACAACGTGTCTCAGGACATGATGCGTGAGATCTCCCAGGACATCCTTGAAGACCCCAAGACCGGAAACAAGGAAAGCAACCTGAGCTTCAACTCCATCTTCATGATGTCGAACTCGGGTTCTCGTGGTAACACCGACCAGATGCGCCAGCTTGCTGGTATGCGCGGTCTGATGGCCAAACCTTCGGGTGAAATCATCGAAACACCGATTACCTCGAGCTTCCGCGAAGGTCTTTCCGTGTTGCAGTACTTTACATCCACACACGGCGCACGAAAGGGTCTGGCCGATACCGCACTGAAGACGGCGAACTCGGGATACCTGACCCGCCGCCTTGTTGACGTTGTACAGGACGTGATCATCTCCGAGATCGATTGCGGCACTGTCGACGGCTTGGAAATCTCGCACCTGATCAAGGCCGGTGATGTTAAAGCCCGCCTTTCCGAACGCGCTTTGGGGCGTGTGACCCTCTTCCCGGTCTACGATCCTGAGACGGGTGAAGAAATGGCGCCCTCAAATGCCTTGATCGGTGAAGAACTCGCCAAGGCCCTGGATGACAGGGGCGTCAGCTCCATCACTATCCGTTCTGCGCTGACCTGCCAGAGCCGCTACGGCGTGTGCGCCATGTGCTACGGTCGCGACCTGGCCAGAGGGCACACCGTGAACATCGGTGAGACCGTCGGCATCATTGCGGCCCAGTCCATCGGTGAGCCGGGAACGCAGCTGACAATGCGTACATTCCACATCGGTGGTACGGCGTCCAAGGAAGTCGAGCGTTCCTCCATCGTGGTCCAGCACTCCGGCCGCGTGGTCATGAGCCGCGTTAAAATGGTGCAGAACCAGGAAGGCCACTTCCTGGTCATGGGCAAGAGCGGTCAGGTCAGCGTTGTGGACGAACAGGGACGCGAACGTGAAAAATACGTGCTGCCCACGGGTGCAAAGCTGCTGGTCAAGGCCGAGCAGCAGGTCGCCAAGGGCGAGCTCATCGCTGAGTGGGACCCCTTCAACGAGCCTTTTGTCTCTGACGTCGATGGTGTCGTTAAATTCACCGACATCGTTGAAGGCAAGACCTACCAGGAGAAGGTGGACGAAACTACGTCGCGCGCAACGCAGACGATCATCGAGTACCGTACCACCAACTTCAAGCCCTCCATCTCCATTGTAGATGACAAGGGCAAGCCCAAAGCGCGGCCAAACTCTACGGTTCCGGCCGTGTTCCAGCTGCCTGTGGGCGCCTTGCTCATGGTTCGTGACGGACAGGAAGTGAATGCTGGTGACATCATCGCCCGTAAGCCTCGTGAAACATCCAAGACCAAAGACATCGTTGGTGGTCTGCCGCGTGTTGCCGAGCTCTTCGAAGTCCGCAAGCCCAAGGACCTGGCCGTTGTTTCTGAAATCGACGGTGTGGTTTCCTTTGGCGCTGAGACCAAGGGCAAGCGCAAGATCGTGGTTACCCCTGAAGTCGGCGACTCCAAAGAGTATCTGATTCCCAAGGGCAAGCACATCACTGTCCACGACGGTGACTTTGTGGCTTCTGGCGAAGCTCTCACAGAGGGCTACCCCGAACTGCACGACATCCTGAAGATCAAAGGTGAAAAGCACCTCGCCAACTACCTTGTTGAAGAAATTCAGGACGTTTACCGCTTCCAGGGCGTTAATATCAATGACAAGCACATTGAGATCATCGTTCGCCAGATGCTCAAGAAGGTCAGCATCCTTGATCCGGGCGATACCACCTTCCTCGTTGGGGAGCAGGTGGACAAGCCCCGCTTCATGGACGAGAACAACCGCGCTCTCGCCGAGGGAATCAGGCCTGCCGTGGCCGAACCCATGGTTCTGGGTATCACCCAGGCCTCGTTGAGCACGGATTCCTTCATCTCCGCGGCCAGCTTCCAGGAGACCACCAAGGTCCTCACAGAAGCTTCGCTGCTGGGTAAAGAAGACCATCTGCGCGGTCTCAAGGAAAACGTCATTGTTGGTCGCCTGATCCCGGCTGGTACCGGTTTCCGCAGATATGTGGACGCCGAAATCGAGGTCCCGGATCAGCCCGAAAAGCCCGACAAATTCCTCGAAGAACTCGAGGACAATCCGCTGCTCATCGGGCAGTAGAAGCAGCACGCCATAAAAACACACCCCCGCTCCGGCTCAGGCCAGGGCGGGGGTTTTTCATTTTATATGGATCGCAACGTGGAGGGCGCACTAAACCTGACAAGTAATCCTTACGCGTACGCCTCAGGCTCGTAACACCAAGGCTGCTAGAGAAAAGAACCCACAAATCTACAGCCAGGATAATGTTATGGGTTTCTTTGATGTCTTCTTCTATCTCTCCATTGTGGGCGGTTTTCTCATGGCCTTCTCTTTGGGCGCAAACGATGCGGCAAACTCCATGGCTTCTGCAGTGGGGGCAAAGGCCATCACCGTCGCCCAGGCCATCTGTATCGCAGGAGCAATGAACTTTATTGGCGCAGTCTTTTTGGGCGAGCATGTCGTCTCCACCATCAGCACGGGCATTCTTGGCAATGGAGTTGCGGCTGATCCCAAAATTCTGACCATTGCCATGTTCTCCACACTGCTTACTTCAGGATGCTGGGTGCTGCTCTCCACGCTGACTGGCTTTCCGGTTTCAAGCACCCACGCTATCATTGGCGGTCTCATGGGCATCGGGCTTGTTATCGGTGGCGCAGACGCCGTGCAATGGTCCACATTGATCAACATTTTCCTATCTTGGATTTTGAGCCCAATTCTTGGCGGCATCGTCGCTCTGGTCGTTTATAAACTCATCTGGTCCACACTGATTCAAAAAACGGCGGACAAAAAAGCCATTCTCAGGTGGTGTCCTGTCTGGATGGGACTTGTTGCGGGCATAATCGCCACCTTTGTGGTCTTTGAGACGACAGCCAGCAAGTATTTCGCCAATAACTGGATATACATCGTCCTGACAATTCTTTTCGCCATGCTCTACCTTTGGGAAATGGGCAAAGGGCTTATCAAGGAATATCTGGAAACTCTGGAAAGCTGTAACCATGCTGTGGAAGGTATTTTTAAACGTTTGCAGGTGTTTACTTCTGCGTATGTTTCCCTTGCCCATGGCGCGAATGATGTGGCCAACGCGTTTGGCCCGGTAATCGCCATCTATCTGATTGCCAAGCATCACCATCTGCCTGCCTCGGCCCCAGTTCCCACGTTTCTATTAGTATTAGGGGGCGTTGGCATTGCAGTAGGCATAGCCGCATTGGGAAAGCGGGTCATCCTGACCGTTGGTGAGAAGATCACCAAGCTGAACAATACGCGCGGTTTTTCCGTGGATTTCTCCATAGCGACAACCGTCCTGGCCTGCTCACATCTGGGATTGCCGGTATCCTCCACTACGGTCGCCGTCGGTGCGGTAACAGGCGTTGGCATAGTGCAGGGAAAGAAAAATGTGAATTACCTCGTGCTTGGAAAGATAGTGCTGATGTGGGTGATAACAGTCCCCGTAGCGGGCGTGACAGGGGCGCTGTTCTTCTGGATTCTAGAGAAAATAATATTGTAAAAGACGTTGGCGCAGTATGAGTACCAAAATAACAGACGTTTAAGAGTTGAATCTCGGATAGGTAAAAGTATGCCGCATACCGGAATGTACTACTTCGGCGTTGCGTCAATCTTTCTGGGAAGGCACTGCAGCATCAGGAGATAGTATGGCCGATGATATCCTGCCCATAAAACTGGAAGGAACAATTCTGGAGAAACTGTCTGCCTTGAGCCAGAAGCTTGGGTGGAATCAGCATCTTATCGTTGCCAAGGCCATTGAGCTTATGTGGCAGGAAGAAGAAAACGGAGGCTATGAAGGAAGGGCGGAAAACACCCTGAATGGCGATCCGGATAGGGTCCGTGAGCTTGAAGACAAGATTGCAAAGCTTGAATCTATCCTCAAAAAGCACGGCGTGGAAATAGATTCAGACTAGGCGCAAGCGCCAGGACCGCCAGACAGAGCAGCATACGGCAGTGGGGCAACGCCGGATTGCAGGCGAATATGGCAATGGCGGATACGCCCTTTAATATACGTACTTTTCTTCGTCCTTGCTTTCCACGTAGTTCAGCAGATCATCCATGAAGATGTCGTAGCGCTCGTTGCGCAGCACAGCGTGAAAGGCGCGCACAAAGCTGCGTTTGGCAAATTGTTTGTCCTTGATGAAGCCAAGTTCAGCCAGTTCATGCACGTGCTTGTGCACCAGTTCCTTGATTTCCTTGTCGCTCATGGGCTCGGACATGTCCTGCTCCTTTGTCTGCGTTTTTTCAGTATGATAACGGTCTGCTGTACAGAAAAAGGCGAGGGAGAAGCCATCGTCCAAATGGTTTCCCCCTCGTAGTGTCTGTATGCAAAAAAGCCTTATTCGAAATGGACTTCCCGGATGGCAAGACCATTGATGCCGCCAAACTGCATGGTGTCGGTAGCAGGGTCGAGGTATTTCACCTGAATCCAGCTGTCGTTGGCAAGGGCGTCGCCAATGGATTGCTCGACCTGGCCTTTCAGGCTTTGCCCGTCTTTCATGATAACGACGATGTCGTTCAAAGCCATTTTCCCCGGTACCTTGCTCAATTGTTCATAATTGAGCTGCAGCTTGATGGTGCTGATGTCGCGTACGGGGGTTTGCTTGGCAATACCATCTTGCGACCACATCAGATAGCCAGGTTTGCGGGTGTTTTTTTCATAACGTACCTCGCGGTAGGCTACGAAAGGTGTCATGGTCGTTTCGCCATCGGCCCTGGCATGGATCACATAGCCGGGCAGGTCAATCCAGAGCAGGTCCTTGTAGCCGCCCAATCCGAATGCGCTGTAAGCGCCGACCAGAAGCAAACAGGTCGTGAGCAGAAGCGCGCGTCGAAGAGTGGTCAATCGCATCCCGAGCCTCCCGTGACGTTGGAATCAGATTCTGAAAAAAGACATTCTTTTCAGAGTATACAACAGGGGCAGTCAAAAAGGAAGCCGCGGGGCGCAGATGAAGCGGCTTCGCGGCTCCTGGCAGGGCACTGCAACGTTGCATCCATTTTTATAAAAAATAATTAATAATATTGGTTAGTTATGTGTCGTGCGCCGCGATGGGATCGTATTTTTGGCACGGCATGGTCAAAGACGTTGGATATGGCGAGGTTGCAAGCCGTCTTGCGGGCATGCCCTCCATGGGATATGTTGTGTAAAGCGGTATGTTGCGAACATCTCGCTTCTTTTGTGGCATCCCACCGAGGTTTTGCCCGCGCTGTGGCCGTTCTTTTTCCTGCGAACGACAAAATGTTACCCATTTGCCCCTTGGATAGAATTCTGGAACCTGCCGGCTTTTGCCGCAAGGAGATTTTGTGAGCGTTTTTGCCCTGGCCGATTGCAACAATTTTTACGTTTCCTGCGAGCGGGTCTTTAATCCGGTATTGCAGGGCAACCCCGTTGTCGTGCTCTCCAACAATGACGGGTGCGTTATTGCACGCTCCAATGAGGCCAAGGCCCTGGGCATCGCCATGGGCGAACCTGCCTTCAAACGCGAGGCCTGGTTCAAGAAACAAGGTGTGGCTGTCTACTCCTCCAACTACGCGCTTTACGGCGACATGTCGGCCCGCGTCATGCGCACCCTGTCGCGCTACACGCCGGAAATCGAGATATATTCCATTGACGAAGCGTTTCTCGAACTTTCGGGTATGCAGCCGCTGGCGATGTCTTTGGATGCCTACGCCCGCGAAATGCGCGGCATTGTGAAGCAGTGGACCGGGGTGCCGATTTCCATAGGCATCGCCCCAACAAAGACATTGGCGAAGATCGCCAACCGTCTGGCCAAAAAGTCTCCGGAATCTTGCGGCGTGCTGGACCTGTGCGAACGTATGGAAGACAGCGCCTACATGGATGCCTTGCTCGAAAATATCGCGACCAGTGACGTGTGGGGTGTTGGACGTCGGTACGCCAAAATGCTGGCGGGCCTCGGCGTGCACAATGCCCGACAGTTGCGGGATATGCCGGACCATGCCGTACGGCAACGCATGACCGTGGGCGGACTGCACACGGTTTTGGAACTCAGGGGGCGCTCTTGCATTCCTTTGGAAGAGGCGCCGCCACCCAAAAAAGCAATCGTCAGTTCACGGTCCTTCGGGCGCCCTGTGCGTTCTCTGGTGGAAATGCGCGAGGCAGTGTCCGCCTACGTTTCCCGCGCTTGCGAGAAGCTTAGAAACCAGCAGGGGGTGGCCTCGCACCTTACGGTCTTCATTATGACAAACCCCCATAAAAAAGGGCCGCAGCATTCCGAATCCTTTACCGCCAGAATGCAGGTGCCGGGCGACCACACTCCGGACTGGATCGCCCTGGCGCAGCAGTGCCTGGAGCGCATCTACAAGCCGGGATTTGTGTACAAGAAGGCCGGGATCATGCTTACCGGCATTGAGAACAGGAACGGCCGCCAGTTGAGTTTGCTGGAGGACCCCCCGCAGCAACAGGGGCGCCGCCAGGCCTTGATGCAGACCCTGGACCGCGTCAATCAAAAATGGGGGCGCAGTACGCTGCAATATGCCGCAGCCGGCCTGGGCCGCCCCTGGACCATGCGCCAATTGCGCAAATCGGCGCGGTTCACCACCAGTTGGCACGAATTGCCGGTTGTACGCTGACGCCGAAAGCTGCAAGAAACGAGGAGACTGCCATGAGTGATAACCACGGCTATGAAAATCTCGACGCCAAAGGCCTGGAGAAAATGCTGGCCAGCAAAGGGCTGGATGCATTCTCCCTGGTGGATGTGCGCCAGCCCGAGGAATACAAGGGCGGGCATATTCCCGGCGCCAGACTGCTTCCCCTGGGGGACGTGGAGGGGGAACTGGAGAGGCTTGAGCCGGAAAACGGCAAGGACGTTGTCTTTTATTGCGCAGGCGGCAAGCGCTCGGCCATGGCTGCCCGACTTGCCGTAAACAGCGGACGCTTCACGGGGCGCATTTTTTCTCTGGATGGCGGTTTTGGCGGCTGGCAGGGGATGGCCCTGCCGGATTTCCCCAATGTGGCCCTTTTTTCCGAAGCGGATTCCCTGCAGGACAAGCTATTGCGCGCCATGGAGCAGGAAAAGGGCGCCATGCGCCTGTACCAGAGCGTGCTGGAAGCAGCCACAGGCAAGATAATCTGCTCGCTGATGCACGAACTGGCCAGCTTTGAAGAAGGGCACGCCCGCGTTGTGTATACTCACCTGAAGCGCGCCTGGCAGAAGGACACGCCTTTGGATGATTTCGAGACCCTCTTTGACTCGCTGCGGGGGGACGTCCTCGAAGGCGGGCGCAGCCTCGATGATCTGGACCCATGGATAGAGGACGCCAGAAGCGGATCCTGTATCAACCTTGCCGAACTTGCGATGGAGTTGGAAATGAGCGCCCTGGACCTGTACGAGAACCTCGCCCTGCAACAGGATGATCCTGAGGCCCGAAAGGTATTTGAATCCCTGGCAAACCAGGAATTGGGGCATGCGCGTCTGCTCATGAAACATCTGGATGATTTCATGCAGCCCTTGGACGCATCTGAAACGGGCGGGGCAACATCGGCGTGAATGGTTCTTCTCTTGCCGTGGCCATGGCCCTTTGCCAGGGGTATGAAGCCGCGTCAGTACACGACGCGGTTTTTTCCTGCCTGGAGGCGGCAGATATTACAGTCGGGCGGGGCAGCCGGGTGCTGGTCAAGCCCAACCTGCTCAAGGCCACGTCCGACGGACTCCCATGTACCCACCCCGCAATTGTGCGCGCCGCGTGCCTGTGGCTATTGGAGCAGGGCGCGCTCCCTTTTGTAGCCGATTCTCCTGGATTCGGCTCCGGCGTTTCCGTTGCCCGTCGTATCGGCCTGGTGCAAGCCCTGACCGATCTGGACGTGCCTGTCATGGACTTGAACAGGCCCGTGCGCCGTTCGTTGCCTTTCGGTCATACTGTTGGCATCTCCCGTCTGGCATTGGAGGCCGATATGATCGTGAACGTCGCCAAGCTCAAAGCCCATTGTCAGATGCGAGTGACAGGCGCGGTGAAGAATCTGTTCGGCTGCGTAACGGGCACGCGTAAGGCCGTGGCGCATACCATGCACGGAGATGTGGATGGCCCTAAAGGGCCTCGGTTTGAAAGTCTGATTGTGGAATTGGCAGAGATACTGCCCCCTACAGTGGCGCTGATGGACGGCGTGACGGCCATGCATGTGCAGGGGCCT
This sequence comes from Desulfovibrio biadhensis, assembly GCF_055388615.1. Lineage (NCBI taxonomy): Bacteria > Pseudomonadati > Thermodesulfobacteriota > Desulfovibrionia > Desulfovibrionales > Desulfovibrionaceae > Desulfovibrio > Desulfovibrio biadhensis. The sequence goes on along the minus strand of NZ_AP042477.1, from coordinate 983,503 downwards.
TCTGGTGGTGAGCCCTTTACTCTTGGGATGTTGGCTGCTGCAGCTTCTTCCGTAGCCCTGGATACCGCCGTGTACACCCTTTTGGGGGTGGAGCCCGCCGCCGTGCCCCTTTGGAGCGAGGTCCGCCGCCGAAGCCTGCCAGGGGCGTATGCCAAAGACCTGACCTTTCCGCTGCTTGCCCCGCAGGATTTCAATGCAACGGGCTTTATTCTGCCGCAGCGCTTGCAGCCTATGACGTTTCATCCCGGCCGACTTTGCATCAGCGCCATGCGTCGCGCCTGGGCGCGTATCAAATGAGGAGCATATGTCTGAAGATGCATTTATGAAGTTGCCATCCCCGGAATATACGGGGGAGTTGCAAAGCCGCTTGCTTGCTTGGTTCGAGAAGAACAAGCGCCCCTTGCCCTGGCGTGAAACGTACGCCCCTTATGCGGTTTGGATTTCGGAAATCATGTTGCAGCAGACCCAGATGGAGCGGGGGGTGGATTATTTCAAACGCTGGATGCTGCGCTTTCCGGATATGGCGGCGCTGGCAACCGCTTCCGAAGAGGAAGTGCTGAAACTTTGGGAAGGCCTGGGCTACTACTCCCGCGCACGCAACCTGCACAAGGCCGCCCAAATGCTGCACGAGCAGGGCGCGCCCTTGCCTGATACCGTGGACGGGCTGCGCGCCCTGCCCGGTGTGGGGCCGTATACGGCTGCGGCCATTGCCAGTCTGGCCTTCAACCGCGATGAACCTGTCATAGACGCCAACGTTGAGCGCGTATTTGCGCGTATTTTTGATCTTGATGCACCAGTGAAGGAAAAAGCCACCCGGGCTTATATCGAGCGGGCAGCGCGGGCGCTTTTGCCTTCTGGCAAGGCGCGCGACTTCAATCAGGCGCTTATGGAGTTCGGTGCTTTGGTCTGTAGCAAGCGCCCCCGTTGTGCTGGGTGCGTGCTGTCGGACATGTGCGAAAGCCATCACCTGGGCATTGCGAATGAACGCCCGGTGCCGGCAGCGGCCAAAGCCATCATTCCGCTGGAGGTCGCCACAGGATTTCTTGCGCATAACGGTCGTGTGCTTATACAGAAACGGCTTTTAGTGGGCGCCTGGCCTGGGCTTTGGGAATTACCGGGGGGGCGCATTGAACCTGGAGAAACGCCCGAGCAGGCTATTGTTCGGGAATATATGGAAGAAACCGGACTTGCTGTGCGCATCCAGGGCAAACTGGGGGTGGTGCGCCATGGCTATACCACCTATCGGGTGGCGCTGCACTGCTTTGCCTTGCGACTGGAAGGGTATTCAGGAGATGCGCCTCCGGAGGCAGCGCTTCTGGCCGCCACGGAAAACTGCTGGGCTCTGCGGCACGAACTGGCCCGCTATGCCTTTCCTGCCGGCCATCGCAAGCTGCTGGACCGCCTTGAGGCCGAGCCCATGCTTATGGAACTGGCGTTGGGGTGAGGATTATTCAATAAAATAATCCGAATCTAGCTTTTTTATCGTGTAGGTTTGGGATATTGAAACTCCGATATTACACTCGATCATCAATTCTGTTAGCTTCTTACCGTCAATTAAGACGAGACGGGAGTCAATTGATTGAGCATATTCCACAGCATCTTTTGTGAAGCCTGAGGTGGTAATGAAAATGCCCTTTTTGGCTCTCTTTCCTAATAAGGCGCCTGAAAATTTTTGGATTTCAGGCCTACCCACAACGCACTCCCACCGTTTGGCCTGTACATAAATCACATCCAGCCCAAGCCTATCTTCATTTATTATACCGTCAATACCTCCGTCTGCACCCTGCTGGGTCAGAGTACCTGCTTCTTTACGTGAACCGCCGTAACCCATCTCCAGAAGCAGATCTATAACCAGTTGTTCAAAGAACCGTGGAGAGCAGGATTTTATTTGCTCCAATAAACTGAGGCGCAGGTCTTGCGCAATTTTTTCGTGGCCGAGTTCAATGAGCTCTTCTGGAGTTTGATTTTCATTGTTCGTCTCTGGTGAGGTCGATGGGATGGCTTTACCTTCCCTGAAAGCCTGGAATTCAGGGTATCTAAGTAGGTATGTGATAGTGAGCTTATCAGGGGCGTTTTCCAATTCCTCAATGCCTCTAGGAGTAATGGCATAGAGCCCCCTGCCTGGTGATTGTATAAGGCCGGCTTTTTTTAAATGTGATTTTGCCCAAGCCACTCTATTCACATATATTCTTTGTTTTCCGCTAGGAAGCAATTCCGCTTTTTCTTGTTCAGTAAGCCTGAAATATTGCTCCATAGCTTCTAGAATTTCTTGATTGGAATGTTCTTTATTATCGCCTAAATATTGAAGCAATGGGAGCATGAGCGATTGAAAATCTGGAATAGGCATAATTAGTATCCTTGTTTAACTAACGAAACCCGCATGAAAGATTAAGTATTGCTGCTCACAAGGAAAAGAGCAAGCTGCTGGACCGCCTTGAGGCCGAGCCCATGCTTATGGAACTGGCGTTGGGGTGAGCTTGCTCCCGGGAAGGGAATTTTTTTTGACACAGCAGGTCATTGCTACTGTCAGGCTGTTCAGGAGTGGGGAAGAGGTTTCTTCCCCACAACAGGCAGAAAGCGCCATCGTATGTAAGCCAAGGCTCAGCCTTGCAGCCATTCCAGAATTTCTTTTTTTGAGGGCACCCGCCCTACAGCCAGAACTTTGCCGTCCAGCGCCAGGGCAGGGGTGCTGAACACGCCCATGGCCGCGATATCCTTGAACTCAGTGATTTTGACCACTTCGCCCTCTGTTCCGGATTCCTGCAGAGCTGCTTTAGCCAATGACTCAAGTTCGTTGCACTTTTTGCAGCCGGGACCCATTACTTGCAACGTTTTCATGGTGTTATTCCTCTCAAGTGTTTGATGCGCTAAATAACGGCGTTGAACATATACCCCACCAGCAGGATGCCGCTTGCGACAACGGCTATGAATACGGCTATCAATCGTGGTTTGAGCACCTTGCGCAGAATGACCATCTCAGGGAAAGACAGCGCGATGACGCTCATCATGAAGGCCAGCGCGGTGCCAAGGGCTGCGCCTTTGGCGAGAAGCGCGTCTACAATTGGAATGACGCCGGCCGCATTGGTATACATGGGGATGCCGATTATCACGGAAAGGGGCACGCTCCACCATGCGCCTTCTCCCATTATGCCAGCCAGGTAGCCTTCAGGCACATAGCCATGGATGCCGGCGCCCACTGCGATGCCGATGACGACGTACAGCCAGACCTTGCCCACGATGTCTTTTACTGCATCAAGACCGAAACGGAGACGGGCGCTCCAGTCCATGGCGGGTTCGATGGCGGCTTCGCCCGCACGTATGGTGCGTACCCATTCCTCCACGTGGTTTTCCAAGCCAAGGCGTTTGCGCCCCAGCACCCAGCCGGCCACAATGGCCACGGCAACACCGGTGGCAAAGTAGAGCGCGGCCACCTTCCACCCCAGCAGGCCATACAACATGACCAGGGCGATTTCATTCACCATGGGGGCGGAGATGAGAAAAGAAAAGGTCACGCCAAGGGGGATGCCGGCCGTCATGAATCCAATGAAAAGAGGGACTGCGGAACAGGAGCAAAATGGCGTGACCACGCCCAATAATGCGGCCAGCACATTGCCCATTGATTCACGCTTGCCGGCCAGCATGCGGCGGGTCCACTCCACTGTGACGAAAGAACGGAGCACGCCAACACCAAAAACTACCAATACAAGCAACATCAAGACCTTGGGCGTATCGTAGACAAAAAACTGCACCGCCTGCCCCAGATGGCTGTCAGGCGACAGGCCGATGGCAGTAAAACTTAACCATTCGGAAAAGGGCAGCAGGCTTTTGTACACCAGATACCAGAGGCCAAGCGCCACTATGCCAATGCCTATGGTGCGCAGCCACCAGACACGCCTGCTGCCTTGTGTAGCCGCTTTGTTCTGCTGCGACGGGGTCTGCATGCAGTCGCATTGCCCGTCAATGGGTGTAAGGGGCTTCATGGAAGGCCTCCTTGTTTTGCAATGAAAATTTGCGTGTATTTTTCTATTTGGCAAAAAAGCCAAATACGCTTTAAGGGAAGTATGCAATGCGTTCGGGATTGTCAAGGTCCTTACGGGAAGAAGGGGCGAAGCACCCCAACTGACTTAGAAAAAAGAAAACCCGGAAACGCTAAGACGTTTCCGGGCTGTATAGTCGGTTATCGGCTACCGTCAGTTTCTGGATATTTCCAGGACCGGGCCCTGCTCACCTTGGCGTGCGGTAACGAAAATGCGGTCGCACATGCCATCGTCAATGGCAACGCCTTCTGCGCCATGGGCCGTCAGGCCAAAGTTCTCGGCAAACGCAGCGTCCACGGGGAACGCCTCCAGAGATACATCCTGGCCGCAAAGGGCGTTTTGGCCGTTCCCTTCTACAGGGAAGGTCGCCATTATGTAGGCCGGGCCATCAGCTGTCGCATAGGTCACTGTCAGATTAAAGGTCGGCCCGGTGTCTGGATTGTCCAGGTCCACCCAGCCAAGAACATACTCTTTGCCAGGGCCGGACAGCATATTTGCTTGCAGGGCGACCTGCTTGCTGTGCTGCAATGCAAACTTCCAATCTGTCCAAAGGGCGGCAAAGGCATCGTCTTGAGTAACGTCTTTTTCTGCAGCAGCCTGACTCACAGGCAATGCCAGGGCCAACACGAGGGCAAAGGCAAGCAAAGCAGTACGCAACATATCCTTACTCCTGTGGTGCCTGCTGGTTAGATGCGCTCGGCAACCAGGTCGCCCATTTTCTGGCAACCAACCAGGGTTTTGCCCGGAGTCAGTATATCCCCGGTGCGATACCCCTCTTCGAGCACTTTGCTCACTGCCTTTTCAATGGTCGATGCTTCATCGTTCATGGAAAAGGAGTGGCGCAGCATCATGGCGACGGAAAGGATGGTCGCCAGTGGGTTGGCTTTGTCCTGCCCTGCAATGTCCGGTGCGGAACCATGAATCGGCTCATACAGGCCGGGGCGGTCGTCGCCAAGGGAGGCCGAAGGCAGCATGCCGATGGAACCCGTGATGACGCTGGCCTCATCAGAAAGGATGTCCCCAAAGAGGTTGGACGTCACGATAACGTCGAACTGAGACGGGTCACGCACAAGCTGCATGGCGGCGTTGTCCACGTACATGTGGGAAAGTTCCACATCCGGGTATTGCTTGGCGGTTTCTTCCACCACCTGGCGCCACAGTTGCGAAACGTCCAGCACGTTGGCCTTGTCTACGGAGCACAGCTTGCCTTTGCGCTTTTGGGCGGCTTCAAAGGCCACACGGGCGATGCGCCGGATTTCGCTTTCGGAATAAACCATGGTGTTCAGAGCGAAACGTTCGTCACCACGGGTTTCAAAGCCGCGGGGCTCACCAAAGTAGATGCCTCCCGTCAGCTCGCGCACCACCATGATGTCGATGCCGCGCTCCACAATGTCCGGCCGCAGGAAGCAGGCGTGGGACAACTGCGGAAACAAAAACGCAGGGCGCAGGTTGGCAAACAGCCGAAGCGCCTTGCGGATGCCGAGCAGTCCTTTTTCGGGGCGGATGGAAGGGTCGATCTTGTCCCATTTCGGGCCACCGACAGCGCCCAGCAGTACGGCGTCGGCATCGCGACATTTGTCTATGGTTTCCTCAGGCAGGGGGACGCCGGTTTCGTCGATGGCGCGTCCTCCAATGAGGGCCTCGGCAAAGAAAAATTCATGTTCGAATTTTGCGGCGACACGCTCCAGGGCCTTCATGGCCTGGGGCACGATTTCAGGGCCAATGCCGTCGCCTGGCAACAGGCACAGGCTGATACGCGTTCCCATGATCCTCTCTCGTATGCGGTTTAAAAGGTTGTGTCGATGCAGGCGGTGTTCCGCCTTGTACCTTGTTTGTGCACTGTTCCTGCCAACTTTGCAAGCCCATGAACGCTTGATGGCAGCGGCATGCAAGGCCTGCTGGCTGGTTAACGCTGTATGAAGACAGAGCTTCCCGATGGCAGGTCAAGTTTGCGGCAAACCACGGAACATTTGGCCTTGAAAGCAAAGAAGATACCGGGCCAATTACCCTCCAGGGCTTCGAAATTGCCCTGCCCCTTGCTCAATATCACATCGGCCGCGCGCATTTCATCCAGAAATTCTGGTGTGCAGCGGGAAAGAACCGTGCCTGGCGCATCAGAGCCGGAAGTGATCAACCGGCAGAGGCTATCCATGCCGAAAAGCCTGGCGTCTTCCTCTGTCGCGTCATTCAGAATTGGGCGGCCACGGACTGCATAAGTCACCCTGCACTCCCTGGCGGTCAACTGGCGCACCAGCAAAGTGTCCAGTCCGATTTCGCCTGCATTGTCGCCCAGAATCAGAACTTCCGCTCCGGGAGAGCACGCCGCCAGAAAGTCATCGAAGGCAGCGCCTCTGAGGGCGGGATCAGCATCGCGCTCCGAGCCCTTTTCGGAGGAGAGCGCCTGCTCCCAATCGAAGACTTCTGCCACGCCAGAGTCGATGAAGTTGCCGATGATACTGACGGCAAGGGCTGCCCGGAACGGGTCAGGATGATCAGCCACCATTTTTTCCAGAAGGGGCAACAAAGCGACTACCTTGGCGTTGGCGTCGCGCTTTTCTTCCAGATAAGGATCTTCGCACCCTGTTATGCCCGCGGCAATGTCATACATTTCCCTGGCCAAAGCAGGGGGCGGTCCCGCAAAATCTTCGTCGGTCAGTTCGCCCAACCTGCGGGCAAAAGCCTGCACTACGCGGCGTTGTATGTGTGGATCAGAAGTGACTTTTCTGGATGCCCGCAAGCCCTGGTGCATGAAGCAGGCAATGCAGGCGACGTCCATGTGCATGGTTTCTCCTCGTCGCTAGGTTCCTAATGAAAAAGAATGGGAATCGCCCTTCGTCCGGCAGTGCATGTAAGAAAGGCGCAACAGATAAAGTTCTTGCTGCATCAGATAGAGAAGCGCCAGGCGCAATACCAATCGTCCGGGTGGGGGTCTGGCGGACAAGCAATACAATCGGTACGGATAAGGGGTGAAAAAGCACTCGCGAAAGTGGCGTATTCAACGCAGCCGCCTGACTTGCAGGGATAATCCTCGAGCCCCTTGCGTTTGCGGGCAACTTGAACGCGGCACTCTTTCATGCGGAAAACAAAGGAATCCTGTGTGCGCTCCACCACTTCCTGCACGTTGATTCGCGCGTACAGCCGGTGCGCCAGCGCTGTTTCAAGTTGAGAAAGGGCTTCCTGGGGAGAGGCAGGGGGGGTAAACTGCAGTATTTCGCGAATATGTGATGCTTCCAGGGGAGAAAAACGGTTCCAACAGGTATCATTTATACGCTTGGCGTCATGCATGCCTGCCGGGGCGTGCGCTTCGGCGGCCTGGAACCATACACCGTCCAGGGCGAGCCAGTTCATGGAAACAGCTTGCAGCAGCGACTCCAGTTGCTCCTGTTCCATGTTCAAAAGCGGTTGGGGCAGCCCTTCTTCGAGAGTAAATCCCAAGGTCTTGGATAGCCTGCGCAATAAAATGTCGCGGAAACGGGCGCTGGCGTCACGCTCCATGTTCAGAGCGGTTTCAAAACCGACTTGGTGCACCGATTCAGCATACCATAAGCCGTAATGGGCCGCGCTGCGGAACAAGGCGTCCATGATGGCTTTGACCAGCGCTGTTTTATCCTGCTGCATAAATAGGCTCCAAAAAAGGGCGCACCTCCGCTACCCTAAGAAAACAGACCAGGAGGAAACATCGTGGCAGCGATCGCGGAAGCAGCGCTATTTCATGCGGTAGGTAATGCGACCACGGGTCAGATCGTAGGGTGAAAGCTCAACCTTGACCTTGTCGCCCGGAAGAATGCGGATGTAATACTTGCGCATTTTGCCAGAAATGTGCGCAAGCACATTGTGCCCGTTCTCCAGATCAACCTTGAACATGGCGTTGGGCAAAGCTTCCTGCACTACGCCGTCTACTTCAATGGCTTCCTCTTTGGGCATGCGTCCTCCTGCCGCAATGCCGCGGCATGCGTCGTTTGGAAAACACCAGGGGCCTGAACGTCTCCAAAAGCTCTCAGACCCTACGCTACGTGTTCCTGCGTTCTTATACTCCCGTGCGGAACAAACACCCCAATTGCATGGGCAAGGGGTGTTGTCAAGATGACCTAAAGCAGTAAAGGGAAAAATACTGTTTTATTCTACCCAGTAGCAGAGCCTGCCCTCTGTATCGTTGGCTGGAACGCGTATGTACAGCAGCTCCCCAAGGGAGACTTGGCCAGGTAGAAAGGGAAAAATGCCCCGGGTTCGCTCCCTCTCGCTGTTTCAAAAAGCAGAATGAAAGGGCGGGTCACGTCGCAACGTTTTGGTTTTGGTCGCCCCTTGTGTAGGCGCGTACTAAAAATGCAGCACCGACAAGGACCATGGGCAGGGAAAGGATTTGCCCCATGCTGAGCCAGCCAAAAGCAATGAAGCCAAGTTGCGGATCTGGCTGGCGGGCAAATTCCACTACGAAGCGGAATGCGCCGTAAAGGAAGAGGAAAAGACCGATCACGGCCAGTCTTGGCCTGGGTTTGGCGGAAAATATCCAGAGCACGATGAACAGAATCAGGCCTTCCAGCAAGGCTTCGTACAATTGCGACGGGTGGCGCGGCATGTTGCCTGCGCTGTTACCGGGAAACACCATTCCCCATGGCAAATCGGTGGGGCGCCCCCATAATTCGCCATTTATGAAATTGCCCATCCGCCCGAAGAAAAGCCCCGGAGGCGCCAGCGGCGCTACGAAATCAGCAACTTCAGCAACGGATTTGCCGTGTTTGCGCATGAAAAACCAGGCGGAGCCCACCAACCCCAGCAAACCGCCATGGAAGGACATGCCTCCCTGCCAGATTTTGAATATCTGCAAAGGATTGCTGGCGAAATACTCGAAATCGTAAAACAGGGTGTACCCCAGGCGGGCGCCAACAATCAGGCCGACAACGCAGTAGGTGATGAGGTCGTCCACCTCTTCAGTCCGCCAGACTGGTTTGGGCGCGCCCGGCAATGCAGAGCGTTTGGCGCGCCAGCGCCCCAGCAACCAGGCGGTGATGAAGCCGAAAAGGTACATCAGGCCGTACCAGCGTACATGCAGGGGGCCGATGGAAAAAGCGATGGGATCGAATTCAGGATAGGGGAGCATGGATGTTCGCTATTTTTTACGCCAGTGGTTTTCCTCACCCCTGGCCAGCCGGAGAATGTTCTCCTTGTGACGCCAGAAGATGAGCAGCATGATGGCCAGGGCAAGCAGCGCCCATACCGGTTTGCTCACAAGGATGAAAAGAAACAGGGAAAGGCTCAGGCTGAGCGAAGCAACAGACATGTAGCCTGTGATGAACAACATGGCCAGCAGCACCAGTACGGCCAGAATGATTTGTGTCCAGGCGATTGGCAAAAACACGCCGATGGTGGTGGCGACGGCCTTGCCGCCCTTGAATTTGAGAAATAGCGGATAGCAGTGGCCGAACACGGCGGCAAAGGCCGTGAGGCTCACAATATAATGGGGGGCGTGCGCATCCACTGCCAGAGCCACAGGCAGCAAGCCCTTGATGAGGTCCAAAGCCAGGGTGAGCACGCCGACGGAAAAGCCGCAAGTGCGGCCGACGTTGGTCGCGCCTAGATTGCCGCTTCCCGAATCGCGCGGGTCCTGGCCGCTTATCCAGCGCCCAGCCAGCAGACCAAAGGGGATGGACCCGAAGATATAGGCCAGAATTACGAACACAGCGTACATAAGCACTCCTTGCACCATCGGTGTTGCGTTGACAAGTTGCCAGCCAGCTTCCAGGGGAAAGTCCAGTACAAAGGCGAGTGCCCTCTCACAGTGCTAATTTTCCCCGCCCTCCATCATCGCAGCTTCCAGGGACTCGTCGCTTTCGTCTTCTTCGGCCTCTATGACATGCACTTCATTATGGAGCGGGGCGATTTTTCCCAGGCGAATCATATAGCGTTGCCCCGGAAAGACCTTGTCTCCAAACAAAGAGCGCGGCCCGCGCACGAACATTTGCTCTCTGGGCATGGAAAGCATCAAAAAGTGCGGTCCTTCATCAACAACCACAGCAGGATACAATGTTTCGCGGGGTTGCTGGCGCAAGTACAACAATTTCCAATACCGCGGCCGGAACCGCTGAATGCGGCTGGCGGCCTCCAGGCGCGCATTGAGTAGCGGCAGCATGTCTACGAAACGGGATTTATCATAGAGCGGCTCCCCGTTTTCCAAAAAGTGCTGCAACTGTAGCATATTCAAAAAGTCAGGATAGCGTCTGAGCGGTGACGACACAGGGCTGTAGGCCGGTACGCCCAGACTGGCATGGGGGCGGGGGTCAGGTTCCAAAATCGCGCTGGAAAGAGAGCGCACAACCTTGTGAATATCTTCGGGCGCACTCCAGACCCCTGCTCCCTCCTTGGAAATTGCAATGTCCTGGGTCCGGTGCAAAAGGGCTATCCCACGTTCTTTGGCCCATGCAGAGGCGGCGCTGTTGGCCAAGATCATCAATTCGCTGACCAAAAGTTGCGAAGCGGGGGTTTCCGCTTTTGGCTCCAACAGTACGCGGACGTTGTCCCCTTCTCCTTCGAGCACTATGTCTGGGTCCTGGCGTTCAATGACCACGGCCCCTTGCTGCACGCGGCGGGCGCGCAGTTTTTCAGCCAGCTCCGCACCCAGGGCCAGCATGCGCCCCTGTGGTGTGCAGCCTTCTTGCTCCTGGCGGCAGGCGGTGATGGCTTCTTCTGCCAGAACATAACTCGTGTTGGACGCCACCTGCACCCAGGTGTTCAGCATGTCGCAGGAGAGCAGCTTGCCGTCAGCGTCCAGAGCGATATCCATAATCAAGGCAGGTCGCGCCACACCCTCCAGCAGGCTGTACAGTTCCGTGCCCAGGGTCTCAGGCAACATGTGGCTGTCGCCTTCAGGCAGGTAAATGCTGGTGGCTCGTCGAGCGACCTCCTGCCCCAACGTGGAGTCGGTCTCCCACCCCAAAGCGGGGCGGGCCAGGGCAAGACGCAGGCTGTAGCCGCCGTCTTCACCTTGTTCGAGATAAAAAGCGTCGTCGATATCACGGGTGGTGGCGGAGTCCACGCTGACAAAGGGGGTGGCCTCAGGCTCCTGGCGCAGGGACATCACGCGTTGGCGCAAAGCCTCTATGTCGTTTTCGTGCGCAGCGCTCCAGGCATCGCCCGGAGCGTAGCCCGCCTGGTCGTAATGATAGTTGTGGTGCGAAGGCACAATGCCCCAGGCTTGGGCAAGCTGTAATTCCAGGTGGGGTACTTCAGGGAGTCCTTTGCGTACGAGCTTCCAGATTTGCTCGCTTTCCTGGTCGTCCGGTTCGGCTATGCGCTGCAGCAGCAGGTCGCGCAACTGGTGCTCCAGTTCGTCTTCCAGGACAACGAGTTCGGGCCCCCCCTCTTGGTTGCGGGTCTGCCATAACCGCTCAAAAAATTCGCGACCTGCACCGCTCAGGCGTTCGCGCTCCTCGGTCTGACGCTGCGCTTCCAACTTGGCCTGCACTTTTTCTTCGGAAAAAACTATGAAGTCAGGCGGTTGGTATTTGAAATGGGTCTTGCAGCCAAGCAATGCGCGGCCCATGGCGGCCAGATGTTCAGGGTCGGCAGCGGTTTCCTTTTCCCATACAAGCTCGGCCAACCATTCCAGCTTGGCCTGCTCCACTTCGCCCTGGGCAAGCTCCCAGATATCCATGGGGTTTATCTGCTCCGCCAGTGCATCGCGTTTGCTCTGGTGCGTTGCCAGCGCTTCCAGTATCTGCTCGCGGGTGTGTTCGCCAGCATAATGGGGGCCGGTCCAGGCCATAATTCGGGCCACAGGCAGTTTGGCTTCGCGTCGGGTTATGGTCAGCAGCCTGAGGCGTCCGCTTTGTTCTTCCAGAACCCATGCGGGTTGCGGCTTGTCGCCGTGCATGAATTCCACCACGCACCCTGGATGCAGGCAGGCGGAAAAAGAGTGCTTGATGGTCATGCCGTGAAGTCGCTCCCGAAAACAGGTTAATATTCAGAAAAATTTGAAAGGGGAGGGGAGAGCACGCTGCAATCGGCTCCCCCCGCAATCCCTATAAAAAAACTAATGCCGGAACGAGCGTTGCCCTGTGAAGACCATGGCAACCTGCGGCGTGGCTTCGTTTACGGCCTGGATGACTTCCGTATCGCGGATGGAGCCACCCGGCTGGGCAATGGCGGTCACGCCCTGTTCCATGGCGACGTCTACGCCGTCACGGAAGGGGAAGAAGCCATCGGAAACCAGGACCGAACCGGCAAGGCCGGCCTTGTCGGCCTCGGTCTGCTTTTTAGCCTTTTCCAGCAGCGCCTGCATGGCTTCATCGCCCTCTTTGGCCTTTGCTTCCACCTCGTAGAGGGATATGCCCTTTTCTTCAAACACAATGCGGTCGGCGTACTTGGTGTAGGCCTTGTGGATGGCCAGTTCCACGCATCCAACGCGGTCCTGCTCACCAGTGCCGATGGCGGTGGTTGCGCCGTCTTTGACAAAAATGACGGAATTGGACGTGACGCCGGATTCCACGGCCCAGGCAAAGAGCAGGTCTTCCGCCTCAGCTGCGGAAGGCGCTCTGGCGGCTACACTGACGCCGTCCTTCTCCGCCGTGGCGGGTATGAAGTCGCTGGCTGCCAGGATGCGGTTGCGGAAGGAGAACTGGGCTACGATGCCGCCATCGATCAACGATTTCAGTTCAAGAAAAGGTTCGCCGGCAAGTTCTTCGAGCTTGCCCAGGCCCGGAATACGCAAAATGCGCAGGTTTTTGCTCTTTTGCTTAAGGAGCTCAAGGCTGCCTTCTTCGTAATCAGGGGCGGCGACAACCTCAAAGTAGGCTCTGGTCAGCAGTTTTGCCGTTGCCGTATCCAGGGGGCGGTTGACCACAACGGTGCCGCCGAATGCTGCGATGCGGTCGCTCATGAAAGCCTTGTCCAGCGCAGTGGCCAGGGACTCGTCCCATGCGGCGCCGCAGGGGTTGTTGTGCTTCAGGATGACGCATGCAGGCTTGGCGCTCAGGTATTGCAGGATGTTGGCGCCATTGTCCACGTCCGTGAGATTGATTTTGCCGGGGTGCTTGCCGGCCTGGAGCATGTGCTCTTCACTGATGGCGGCGACCAGTCCTTTTTCCGGAGAGCGGAAGCTGATACCATCGAGTTCGAGACCGCCCCCTACCAGTGTGTAGAGCGCGGCGGGCTGGTCCGGGTTCTCGCCATAGCGTAGACCGCGTTCTTCACCGTCGATTGTCCACGTTTTTTTGGCGAAACGGAGTTCCTGATCTCCCAGGAGGATGCGCATGTCCTGGGGGAAGGGGTCTTTCTGCAGGGTCTTGTAAATTTTTTTCAAATCGCTCATGCTTTCCTCCTGGCAGCGCATGGTGGCTCAGCGCGTATTGACGAATTTTTAAGGTTAGGCTGCTTTGGCTCTTTTTTCAAGAGCGCCCTGTTATGTCCGGCAGGGGCTTGCCGGGCAAAAGGCTGCGATATTTTTAAGGAGACGCAATTTTATGGAAAAAGTGCTCGAAAAGCTGGCGCGCCAGCTCAACGCCTATGATGAAGCTTCACTAATGGCCATGTGGGAGAAATACGCCCAGCAGGTGCAGGAATTCGAGCCCACCAAGCGCTGGGAAGAAGCTGCGTTGGTATTCGGCATGATTCAAGCGCTGCGCTGGAAAAATCAGCTTTTCAACTACAATTGGGCGCAGTCTGCGCGCCCCTCAGGCGAACGCCCCAAGCTCAGCGTGCCGGAACCGCTGGTGGACAGCGAGATGATGGAGCGCCCGCGGTCTCCCCGCAATGGTGAGGAATCCACCTCAGGAGAAGGGTCTGGGAGCCGGGGGAGCGTCGCCGATGGCGACGGAGCCTCCAGCGAAAGCGTCAAGCAGCGGGCCAAGGTGCTCCGCTTCCGGCCGCGAGAGTCTGACGATACCGTGTAATATGTAGTAATAATAGCGGATACTGTCCACAAAGCGCACGGCTTCGCGTCCGCGGCAGGTGCCATGTTTGACCATGTCGCCATAGCGCTTCTTTTCCAGCAGAGGGTACACTTCTTTCAGGTCGCGCCAGGTTTTTCCTGACATTCCCAATTGCCGGGCAAGGTCGATTGCGTCCCGCAGGTGCCCCGGCCCCTGGTTGTATGCCGCCAGTGTGAAGAACCAGCGGTTCCAGGGATCCAGCCCCAACGGTTCGAGCTTCTCGTACACCATGGACAGGAATTCACTGCCTGCGCGGATGCTTTCCGCCGGGTCGTAGCGGTTGGCCAGGGCAAAGTGCTGGGCCGCGGCTGACGTGAACTGCAGCAGCCCCTTTGCGCCGGTGCGGCTTTTGGCCCTGGGGTTGAAGCGCGACTCCTAGTAGATCAGCGCCGAGAGCAACAGCGGGTCGACATTCTCCCGGTTGGCGTGTTCTGCAATGAGGGGGGCGTATGTGGGCAGCTCAGACGCGACAATCTCGTACAGCGCTCCAAGCTCGTTGTAGGGTGTTTTCTCGGGAAAAAAGCCGAAGTAGCGCTCGTTGAGCTCCGCCAGCCTGGTTTGGGTTGCCTGATTTTTCCAGAAGGCTTGCAGCTTTGTGGCGATACTTCCGGAGCCGGAGCGCCACAGCCAGCGACAGGGAACTACTTGCGGTAATATCTCGGCGGGGCGAAGGTTTGGATAGAACGGCTGCCACTGCTTGAAGCGGATGTCTGAAAGCACCGCCATGGGCGCCGTGCCTGCATTCAGGCTGTTCAGAACAACCGGCAGTCCAAAGCGCTGGGGTACGAAGGTCAGGGACGCATGCTGTACTTCCGGCAGCACGCCCGCCAACTCGCCTTTTTCTGGAATGGCGGTCTGCACCAGCACATGTTCCGGCAGGGGGGGCATGTTTTCCGCAACGGGGGGGATTGCAGGCGCAGTCTCATGCATTTGGATCAAAACGGGCTGAGACCATGCGTACACAGGCCCTTCCGTGATGTCGGTAACGTCTCCGTCCACAAGCCCGGAACCGACCAGCAGGTCGGCCGTGCCCTGCCTGAGGGCTTTCAGGGCGCTGGCCGTGCTTTCGGCCTTTTGCCATTGTACTTTGTACCCCGAAGTACGGGCGAAATAGGTCACGAGATCGTGCTCAAACCCTTTGCCGTAAGGTGACAGCGAGCTGTTGACCCGCTCTTGGCCAAGGGCAATGACCCTTATGACGTGCTGGTCAGTGGCGACGGTTGCGGGTATCATATTTCGGTGTGTGCGTTGCAAATGCCAGCCGCCAATGAAGATGGCTGCAATTGCCGCAAGCACCAGAAACTCGCGAAAGTCGCGTTTGACAAATGTATACATAAAAACTCGATTTGTTTTGTGCCGAAAAAAAGCAGGGACTTGAAACTGGATGTGATCAGGCGGCCAGGGCGGCCGAAAAGCCCCGTGGCGCATGGCCTGGAGCTGGTCTTTTCCCGCGGGGCGAATAGTCCCTGCACAACCGGGGGGAGGCACCGAGGCCCCGGCAGGTCTTGACTTTTTACGTGCCCGTATTTTAGGACACGATGCCCTTTCAGCGCTGGAGGGCGCTGCTGGCTACGACGGGAAGATTAATTTGGCAGAAGGAGAAAGGAATGTCAAACATCGTTATCATGGGCGCCCAATGGGGTGACGAGGGCAAAGGAAAGGTCGTCGACCTGCTTACCAGTAAGGCCGACGTCGTCGTGCGTTTCCAAGGTGGAAACAACGCCGGTCATACTTTGGTGGTAGGGGGCGAAAAATGCATCCTTCACCTCATTCCCTCGGGCGTGCTGCATAAGGACAAACAATGCCTCATCGGCAACGGCGTTGTCCTCGATCCTTTTGTCTTCTGCCGTGAGATCGACGGCCTGGCTGAAAAAGGCATTGAAGTCGGCCCTGGCCGGCTGGTTATCAGTAAAAAAACCCACATCATCATGCCTTACCATCGCGCACTGGACGGCGCCCGTGAAGGAAGCATCGCCGCTGAGAAGAAAATCGGCACCACGGGCCGTGGCATTGGTCCCTGCTATGAGGACAAGATGGCCCGCGTGGGGATTCGCGCCGGCGATCTGGCCAACCCCAGCCTGTTGCGCAGTAAGATCATACACGCGCTCAAGGAAAAAAACGCCCTGCTGGAAGGACTGTACGGTGAGGCGCCGCTGGACCCCGAAACCGTGTTCCAGGAAGTGATGGAAGTCGCCGACCGCGTGGCCAGCTATCTGGGCGACGTGTCGCAGGCTTTGCAGGACGCCATGTCTGAGGACAAGACGGTGCTTTTTGAAGGCGCGCAAGGCACCTTGCTGGACATCGATCACGGCACCTACCCGTTTGTGACCTCCTCCAACACGGTGTGCGGCAACGCATCTGCCGGCGGCGGTTGCGGACCGCGCAGCCTGCATAGGATTGTGGCGGTGGTGAAGGCCTACACCACCCGTGTCGGTTCCGGGCCGTTCCCCACGGAGCTTTTTGACGCGGATGGCGAGCACATGCAGCGCACGGGCGCTGAATTCGGCGCCACCACGGGGCGCAGGCGTCGTTGTGGCTGGCTGGACGCCGTGCTGTTGCGTGAAGCGGCCCGTCTCAATGAGCCTACTGAGATCGCCCTCACCAAGCTGGATGTGCTCAGCGGTCTGGATGAGCTGAAAATTTGTGTGGCCTACGAATATGAAGGCCAGCAGGTTTCGTTTCCCCCTCAGGAAGAAAACTCCCTGGCAAGTGTGACCCCTGTCTACGAGAGCATGCCAGGCTGGAAAGAAGATATCAGCGCCGTACGCGCTTGGGACGATCTGCCCGAAGCCGCCCGCAAGTATGTGGAACGCATCGAAGCGCTCACCGGCGTCACCGTCGGGTTGATCTCCGTTGGCCCGGACCGCGAGCAGAACGTCGCCCGCGGATAAGGCGCAGAAGTTTTGCGGGGGAGAGGCTTTCTTAGTAAAGTGTCTCCCCCAGAAAACAAAAATACTAGCCGGGGTGTAATGTGGCGAAGCGTGCGGCTGCAGAAGCGGCAGACGAGTGCCGCAGCTTACTGAGTCTGGAGGAGGCGAGGAGTCTTCTTGCGGGCGAGGAACGCGTGCGTAGCATTCTTTCCCGACTGCTCAATGCCCCCCCGCAGGTGCTGCTTATAGAAGGGGGCACTCCGTCCGCACGTCTTGCAGTGGCCCAGTTCTGGGCCTGTGTGCTCAACTGCCATCAATCATCGCTTAAGGGCCCATGCCTTGAATGTTCGGTATGCGGGCAGATGTTGCAGCGCGCCCACAGGGACATGTTCTTTTTTGACGGCTCTGCCGCCAGCATCAAGATCGACGAAGTACGCGAGCTGCGTCGTGTGCTGGGTGAGCCGCCGCGTGAAGCGCAATACCGACTGGCCATCTTTCATGAAGCCCAGGCCTTGGGCATAGAGGCGGCGAACGCCCTGCTCAAGTCCCTGGAGGAGCCGCGCCCCAGCACGCGTTTTGTGCTTTCCGCACCGCAGCGGGAGCGGCTTCTGCCCACACTTGTCTCGCGTTCCTGGACCATAACGCTGTCATGGGGTGACCCCGTGACCCGCAAGGAAGACGAGGGTGTTGCCGAATGGCTGACAGCCCTGGCCGGCGCTGCTCGCGACGGCAGAGGGTGGATGTCTCGTACACAGGGACGTGGTGCTGCGGACAGGAATATGGCGCAGCAGGTCTTTCTTGGCTGTCAGCGGGCGGTGCTCAAAGGCACATTGCGGCAACAGGGGGCGTTGCAGGACCCGCCCGCTCCTTTGGAGGCGTTCATGGCCGACTGCCTGGACCCAGTACGCCTGCGCCGGCTTGACGAAGCCCTTGCGCAGGGCGCCATGGCCCTGGATTACGGAGCAAATCCCACCCTTTGCCTGGACTGGCTGGCCGTTACCCTCTACCGCATAGCGCACTGATCCTTTCGCTGCGAATACCATTACACAACGTAAGCATTGTCTCTCGACAAAGGGGCGCGGCAGGCGGATGCCACGCCTGGCCGTTTTTGTATGGGGTATAAAAAAGCCGGAAATGCAGGCGCATTCCCGGCTTTGTGGCAGGGTCAGTTCTTTTGCTGCAGGATGATCATGTCGGTGAAGTTATAGGTCTGGATCAGGCGCTCCTTGGCTGCGCGGGCTGACTTGAGATCTGCAAAGGGGCCGAAAAGCACCCTGTGCCAGATGCCGCGGGAGCCGAGATTGACTGAAGCGGTATAGGCCGAAAGCCCTTTTTGGCGCAGGTCGGTAACCCGGGAGTCCGCCTGCCCCTTGGTTTGCCATGAGCTTTCAAGGATGGTGAAGCGGGTGGCCCCGGCCGGCAGGGCATCCACCGTGCCCAGATCGGTTTTCTCCCCTGGGCCCGGCGCCACAACGGGAGGCGATTTCAAGGCCTCTTTGTCATCTTCCGCCGCATGTTTGGCGGCCAGTTCCTCTATGGTCGGCTGCTTTTCCGCCGTGGTTTGGGCTTTGTCCGCTTCAGGGGCGGCAGTCTGCTCCTCGTTTGCAGTGTTTGCGTCTGGCGTCGTTGTTTCACTTGCCGGGGCTTTATCTGCCTGAGCGGCATTGGGGATTTCAGAGCTCTTTTCTTCCGGCGCCGCCTTTTCGGACGCCTTGGCGTCAGGGGCTTCTGCACCCTTCTCTGTGTCAGGCTGGCCGGCAGACTCGTCAACTGACTGGTCGGCAGACTGGTCGGCAGCCGGGGTGGCTTCTGCATTTGCCGGGGGTGCAATGTCCTGCTCCGCTACCGCGTCTGAGTCCTTGGCCTTGTCTTCTTCCTGTGCTGTCTCGGGCTTGGGAGATTCGGTAACGGCCGTGGCGGCTTCCTTGTTCTCGGGGTCGAGAACGGCGGGGGTCATTTTGCTGGCGCGAGCATGGGCGTCGCGCAAAGTGGATACGACCAGTTTTTCCTTTTTTTTACCCCCCAGGTCCAGCGCTTTGTCATGCAGTTCCTTGGCAAGTTCGGTCTTGCCCCGCACATGATAAATGGCTGCCAGAAATGCGTAGGGAACCCAGTGTTTGGGTGCGAGTTCGCGGGTTTCTTCAAAGTAGCGCACGGCATCGTCGAGCTTGCCGATTTGAAAGGCGGACATGCCTGCGCCCTCGTAGGCAATGGCAAGTTCAGGGCTGGCTTGTATGGCTGCCTTGAATTGCTCCAGTGCGGTTTCCCATTGGTCCTGGGCAAAGTAGGCGTATCCCTTGCGGTAGGAGACCGAAGCGATGTCGGCGCCGTCCTTCAGGGCCAGATCATAGTGTTCGATGGCCTTTTGAAAGTTGCCCTTTTGGAAAAGCGCGTCCCCTACACGCTCCTGGTCGGTCGTAATTTCAGGGGGCGTGGGCGATTTTGGCTTTACGCAGCCAACCAAAAGAGTCGCCAACATCAGGGCCAGCGTGGGGTACAAAATATGTTGCGCGCGCAGTGCCATGGTGTCCTCTCTCGTTCTTGCCCGTATCAAAGGGCTCTATAATCTTTTTCCTGGCGATGGCCGCCCCGTGCATTTAGGGAGAAAACGGCCGGCAATAGCAGTCTTTTGTCCAGCAGGGACTCAGACCTTATGGATTACGTGGGTAACCACGCCCCAGACTTCGAAGCTTGCCTCGGCGGTCACCTCGATGGCGTCATAGTCCGGGTGTTCGGGGGCAAGAAACAGCCTCTCCCCCTGTTTTCTGATACGCTTCACCGTGAGTTCGCCGTCCAGCGCAGCAATGACGATGCGGTTGTTTGTCGGCTCCAGCGCCCTGTCCACGATGAGAATATCACCCGTGTGCAGCCCTGCATCGCGCATGGAATCACCGCAGACGCGAACAAAAAAGGTTGCTTCCGGATGTGATATCAGGTGTTCGTTGAGATCGAGTGTCTTGTCGATGAAATCATCTGCAGGGGAGGGAAAGCCGGCGGCCACTGTGGCCAGGTACATGGGCAGATGACAAGGACTGCCGGGCTCGAAACCCAGAATTTCTAAATTTCGCGATATGATGGGGCGCCCCTTGCCGTCTTTATCTGATGGATGCATAACCCTGTCTACGCATAACGTGAGTTTTTCTCCAGAACTTTTTTAGAGTATCCGTGGAAACTATGCAAGTCATGAATGACCGTGAAGACCTAGTGGACAATATAACTGCACTTGCCCCGCGCGGCGGTGGCAAAAAATTGGGGCGCGCCTTGCGTGAATCCGACCCCAGGGTCAAGTTGCTGACTTCCCTGGTGTTGGGTGTCTGCATCTGGTATTCCGGCACGCTGGGGTTGGTGTTTTTTGCATGTATGCTGGCAGTGTTGCATCTTTTTTTCAGGGCGCAGGACCGTTTGAACTGGACGTTAGTGCTTGCCGGCGCGAGCTTTGCTTTTTTCTGGACCCTTGCCGCGTGCGGCATGGCGTATTGGGAAGGGGCGCCCCTGGGCGCCGCCCTGCAACAAGGTGGAGTGCTTGGTGCGCGCCTGCTGCTGTTGCTGCTGTTGGGGCTGGGCGTGGCCATGAGTAGTTCCACCAGGCAGCTTGGGCTGGCCATGGCGTGGGGAATGCGCCCCCTGTTGCGGGAGAGGGCGTGGCAGACCGCCCTGGCCATGTCATTGATGGTTCACTACCTCCCCCAGACCCTGAACACATTGCTGGCCGTGAAGCGAATGGACAGATTGCGCGCCCCAAAGCGGAGCGTGTGGGTGCGGCTGGGGCTTATGGCGCAGACATGCTTGCGGGTTCTTGCCCAGAACACCTGGAAACAGACCGTAGCTCTGGCTGTACGCGGGCAGGACGCCCCTGAAGCATGGGAAGCTGACTTTACGCCGCAGCCTCTGGCCTGGTGTATGGGAGGGGCGCTTACAGTCCTGGGGCTGCTGGCTGCGTTTTTATGATGCTGTTGCAACGGGGAGAAGCAATGAAAGTCCAATGGTTGTGGCGGATGGTGTTGTTGATTCTTTTTTGTCTGCCGGCAGGGTCTGCGTGGGGCAGTAGCGTGGACGGTCTTTTTGGCGTGCCCCTGGATGCCCCGTGCGCTGTCTGCGGGGAAGGGGAAATAATGGCTGCGGAAGAGGCTTCTCCTTTGTTTACGCGCTACAGCATTACGCCCCCTGAACCGGAGCAGGGATTTGAATTGTACCAGGTGCGTACTGCCCCGTTTGGCAAAGGCGGGAGCGCTACCGTGGTGGATGTCTCTGCCGTCGCCATGCACAAGGACGAGGCCGCAGCAAAACAGGTCTTTGATACGCTTAGGCAGCGGTTTACCGAACAGTTGGGCAAGCCGGAGATCAAGGATTCCTATAATGCTACGTCTGCATTTTTCAGGGTGAAAGGGTCTGACCGGGTGGTGACACTGCTGCTGCGCGAGGACGATATGCAGAGCGCGTGGCAACGCTCCTGGGTGGTTTTTATCAATGCCATGGACAGGGGCGTGTTTGGCAAGGCGATAAAAAAGGCCCGCAAAAGCGGGAGCGATTGAAACCGCCCCTTGCTATGTTTCCTGGTCGTTTGCGTTCTTTTTTACGGGAAATCGTGAGAACTTGGGGCGTTTTTTGAGCGCCGCCTTGATGCGTAGCCGGTTCAGATAGGTGAAGGGGGCGCGGGATGTGCGCTCCTTGCCGGCCATTGTCTTTTCCGGGAAAAAGAGCAGGTCCAGGATATGGTGCGCCTCCATGCGGCGCTTGAGAAAAAGCGTACACCCGGCGCAATAGGCGATGACCGGGCGCCCCATGGCTTCCTGCTCGCGCAGCATGGTCCAGTTTTCTGCAAATTCCGGCATCATGTGACTCACTGAGCCGCCTTCGCCACAGCATACGGTTTTTTCACCCTGGTGCGGCATGCTCTGGAGCTCCAGCCCCATGGTCGTGATGAGCTCTCGCACTGCTTCCGGCGTGCTGGGGCGCTCCCGCAGGGGGCAGGGGTCGTGGACGCAGACAGTGCCGTCGACCTGCTTTTCAGGCTTCCATTTATCACGCAACAGTTCATAGACCATGCGTACTTCCAGGGGGGACCCGTACTGTGAAAAGACCTTGTAGCAGTTCGGGCAGGCCGTGAGGACCCTGCGAACGCCCTGCTCCAGGAGCATTTCCCGTAACGCCTGAAAACGGGGTGAGAAAATCTGCTCCAGCCCCAGGTCGTGGGATGGCTTGGCGCAGCAATCCAGAACTACCCCCAGGCTGGGGATGTGACTTTCCAGCCACTGATGCAGGCTGTTGAAGAGCAATGGCTTGGCCCCCGGCAGGGTGCAGCCGGGAAAGAACACCGTATCGCACGCCTCGGGCAGGGCGCACAGGCTGAAACGTGGTGAAGCCCCCCGCGCTTCGTAGCCAAGAATGCGTTTATGCTGCGGCAAAGGGCCACCCCAGCGACGAACCGCCTCGCGCCGCATTTCCAGGAACATTTTGGCAGGGGTTGCCCCGAACTTGCACTGTGCGCTGCATAAGCCGCACAGATGGCAGGCAAAGGGCATGGCAAGATTTTCCGGATTGTCAGGATCAAAACGCAAAGCGATTTCCAGCGGGGTGCCATAGGTGCGCAAAAAGGCGCAGTCCTTCAGGCATTTTTTGCAGGAGGTACACCCCTTGGTCATGGCCAGGAGCTCTTGCTCCAGCCCTTGCCCCACGCGCCCTAGCGCTACAGGTTTCAGGTCCTTGTTTTTTTTCCGGTCATTGGTTGGAGCGTCCGTCTCCATGGCATCCCCACTGCGAGCATTGGCTTGCTTCAGGCGTTCTGTGCTGTTTCCTGGCTAAAGCATGTGTTTTATCGAACTTTTCGATACCAGACATAGAAGGCTGAGACAAGAAAAGGTATGCCTGAATACCTGCTGCAGGGCACAAATATTGGTGTTGACATGGATTCAAACGGTGATTAAATCGACGATTCAAACATCGATTAAAACAAGTTTACAGTTCCGAGGGTATTTGACGGATGATGAAAGCAGGACAGGGAACGGGCAGGATGCCTGACCAGGAGAATGGCGCGAGCGGCGTAGGCCATGGCGACCACGCGAATGGTGAGGATAACAACCACAATACGCGAGAGCGTATACTGCAGGCGGCCCGGGAGGTCTTTCTGGAGCGTGGTTTTGCCAAGGCCACCATACGGGAGATTTGCAGCCGCGCAGGGGCCAATGTCGCAGCAGTGCACTATCATTTCAGCGACAAGGACGGCGTTTACAAAGCCGTGCTCGACGCCCTGGTGCTGGAGGGAATGCAGCGCTATCCGCAGAACATGGGACTGGGGGAAAACGCAACTCCCGAAGAGCGGCTGCATGCCTACATATCTAGTCTCATGCACAGGGTCCTGTTGGGCGGAGGAGATGACTTCGAACGCCAGAGTCGGTTGTTGTCCGAGGCGATGGTGACGCCTTCGCCGTTTTTGGACGATCTGGTGGAATGGTATATTCGCCCCAGCGTGCGTGAGCTGTGGGAAATCCTGCGCGAGATTCTTGGCGAAGATATCAACGAAAAGGTGTTTCTTGCGTGCAGCGCCAGTGTTTTGGGGCAGTGTCTGCATTATTTCTTTACGCGCCCCATACTGGATAGAATGCGCACCGGTCTCTACGAGGGGCCGGAGGATGTGGACCGGCTGGCCCGCCACGTGACCCGTTTTACCCTTGGAGGGATACGGGCCGTGTTGGAAGGGGAAGCCGAGGCGTCCTCACAGGAAGGCGCTGCCTAGTGTAATGTCCGTAAATACTGCGGACGCTTGTATGGATAAATAGACGGTGTGTGATGCGTTGTTCACCGGAGAAAAGGATGTGACATGTCTCGTAATATAGTGGCGTATATGCTGTTGGCCTTTCTGTTCGCAGGAAGCGTTTCCGGATGTGGGCAGGCCAATGGCGCGGATGATGACAAGAAAAGCGAAGTGGCTGCCCAGGACACTACGTCGGCTGCTCCTGCCCGTGCTGCGCGCAAGGAGGTGCTGGTAGAGGTGGAGAACGTGGCGCCCCGTGCACTGCGCGATATTCTCACCTTGCCGGGGCAGACTGAGGCGCTGCATGACGTAACGCTTTCTTCCGAGCGTGCTGGCAGGGTGGAGTGGATTGGCCCTACAGAAGGGGACCAGGTGAAAAAGGGCGAGGTGCTGGTCAAGATCGATCTGGCCGTGCTGAGTGCGGCCTTGGACCGCGCCCAGGCCGAGTATGATCTGGCCATGGCCACGGTCAAGCGCAGGCGTACGCTGTTTGCGGACCGCGTGCTTTCTCAGGAGGAGCTGGACCAGGCCGAGACAGAGGTGTTGAAGACCGAAAGCGTTATGCGCACCGCCAAGGTGGAGTATGAGCAGGGGATTGTGCGCTCACCCATTGGGGGCAGCGTTGAGGATGTGATTGTGGATCCCGGCGAATACGTGAAGCAGGGCGATCCCGTGATTTCTCTGGTGAACATAGAAACGTTGCGCATCAATGTGAACGTGCCGGAAATGGATGTGCGCTACATTAAAAAGGGCGACAAGACCCGTGTTACCGTGGACGCGTACCCTGAGGAACGCTGGACTGGTGAAATAGATTTTGTGGCGCACAAGGCCGACCCCGCCACCAAGACATTCAAGGCGCGGATAGTGGTGGACAATGCCGATAAGCGTATACGCCCCGGCATGATAGCACGCGTTCGCTTTTTGCGACGGCTGATCCCCGACGCGCTGACGGCGCCGCTGTTTGCCGTTTTGGACAGGGGGGGCGAGCAGATGGTGTATGTGGTTGAGGACGGCATTGCAAAGGCTCGCCAGGTGGAGCTTGGAGTCATCGATCGTGACCGCATACAGATTCTGAAGGGGCTGGAAATAGGCGATGCGCTTATAATCGCGGGGCAGAATCAGGTGGAAGAAGGCATGGCGGTGACTACGAAATGATCATCAACCACGCCGCCGTAAAACGGCAGAGCACCGTGCTGGTGCTTCTGTTGTTCATCATCATTGCCGGCGCCTACAGCTACGCCACATTGCCGCGCGAATCCTCCCCCGACATCACCATACCCTATATCTTCGTGACCACGACCTATGAAGGTGTGGCGCCGGAAGATATGGAAACGCTGATCACCATACCCATCGAACGCAAGCTCAAGGGGCTTTCGGACGTGGAGGAGATTCGCTCCATTTCTGATGACGGCAGTTCGTTCATTGCCATCAAGTTCCTGCCAGCGGTGGATATTGACGACGCCCTGCAAAAGGTTCGCGACAAGGTGGACCAGTCCAAGCAGGATCTGCCCCCGGAACTGGAGGACGATCCGGTCATCACCGAAGCCAACTTTTCCGACATTCCGATTATCAATGTGGTGCTCTCCGGACCATTCAGCCTGAAGCGTTTGAAAACCTTTGCCGAGGATTTCGAGGACCGTTTCGAAGGCATCCAGGGTGTGCTGGACGCAGAGATCGTTGGCGGTCTGGAGCGTGAAATCCACGTGCTTTTCGATCTGGACCGGGTGGAATTCTACAATATGCCTGTGCAGAGTGTGATCACCGCCCTTTCGCAGGGCAACGTGAATATGCCCGGCGGCAACATGGATATCGGCGAGGCGCGGTACCAGGTGCGCGTGCCCGAGGATTTTCAGAATCCGGCGGAAATAGACAATATCGTGGTGTTTGTGCGGGACGGCAAGCCCGTGTATCTGCGCGATGTTGCAGTGATTAAGGACGCCAACAAGGACCCGGACAGCAAGAGCCGCATCGACGGACGTCAGAGCGTGACGCTGCAGATCAAGAAGCGCAGCGGTGAAAATATCATCGCCATCACGGATGAATTGAAGCGTGAAGTGGAGGAAATGCGCCCCTTGTTTCCGCCGAATCTGGAGATTGATCTGACGGCGGACCAGTCGGACGACATCCGGTTGATGGTCAAGGATCTGGAGAACAACATCCTTTCGGGTCTGCTTCTGGTGCTTGCCGTGGTGCTGGTTTTCATTGGGGGGCGCTCCGCTTTGTTTGTTGCGTCGGCCATTCCCTTGTCCATGCTGATAACCTTTGCCTTGCTGTCTGTGTTCGGCATCACGCTGAACATGGTGGTGCTGTTTTCCCTGACCCTGGCGCTGGGCATGCTGGTGGACAACGGCATCGTCATTGTGGAGAACATCTACCGCCACATGCAGGAGGGGAAAAGCAGGTGGGACGCGGCCATGATTGGGGCGGACGAAGTGGCCTGGCCTGTTATTACCTCCACCCTGACCACTGTAGGCGCATTTTTGCCCATGATTTTCTGGCCCGGCATCATGGGCGAGTTCATGTCCTTTTTGCCCAAGACAGTGATTTTGTCCCTGTTCGGCTCCTTGTTTGTGGCCTTGGTGGTGAACCCTGTGCTTTCCGCCAGATGGCAGACCGTGAAAACGGGATCGAATTTTACGGGTGCTGTGGATGGGGGCAACCTTTCCTTTACCAAGCGGATGTACAAGGGGCTTTTGCTCTGGTCTCTCAGGCACAGGATTCTGACGGTGCTTTTTGCCTTTGCCTTGCTTGTGGCTTCTGCGGTTTGCTTCGGCAAGTTCGGCAAGGGCGTGGAATTCTTTCCTGACGTGGAGCCCAAGCGCGCGTATGTCACGGTGAAGGCAGCTGTGGGCACCAACCTGGAGACTTCCGACAAGCTGGTGGCCCAGGTGGAAGAACTGGCCATGCAGTATCCGGACATCGAGCACGTGATCGCCAACCCGGGCAAATCTGCGGGGGATACCTTTGCTCAAGGTGGCGGCGGCACGCATCTTTCCAGCGTTACCTTGATATTCAAGGACCTGCACGACCGCTCTCGGCCTTCTTCGGCAATTATGGCGGAAATGCGGGAAAAGCTGGCCGCGCGCATAAAAGGCGCAGAGGTCCAGGTGGAAAAGGAAGAGGAAGGACCGCCTACAGGCAAGCCCGTAAACCTGGAAATCTATGGCAAGGACATCCACGAGCTGGGGCAGCTTGCCCAGGATATTCGCAAGCGCATGGAAGATATTCCGGGCCTGGTGGACATCAAGGACAACTTTGTTTCCGGCAAGCCCGAGATCACCGTGGATGTGGACAAGGAAAAGGCCGCCATCATGGGCCTGGATACCTACCAGGTGGCCTTTACGGTGAAAACCGCCATCAATGGCGCAAAGGTGGGCGTCTACCGGGAGGGCAAGGACGAGTACGACATTATTGCCAAACTGCCCGAAGAAGACAGGCAGTCGGTAAAGGCCCTGCAACGGCTCACCGTGTCTGGCCCCAATGGCGAACCTATCCCATTGACATCCTTGGCGAATGTGCGGGTGAGCAGCGGCCTTGGCGGCATCAACCGCATCGATCAGAAACGTGTGGTGACCATCTCCGCCGATGTGGCGACAGGGGTTTTGGCCAACGATGTCATTCCTGTCATCCAAAGACGCCTGCAGGACATCGCCTGGCCCAGGGGGTACTCCTACGCCTTTACAGGTGAGCAGCAGGAACAGGCAAAGGCCCAGGCGTTTCTGGGCAAGGCATTCGTAGCCGCTGTGTTCATTATCTTCCTGGTTCTGGTTACGCAGTTCAATTCGTTTGTCACACCCTTCATCATCATTACGTCCGTGGCCCTCTCACTCATCGGCGTATTCCTGGGGCTCCTGGTCACAGGGACGGCTTTTGGCGTGATAATGACCGGTGTCGGGGTCATTTCCCTTGCCGGGGTGGTGGTGAACAACGCCATTGTGCTCATCGACTACTTCAACCAGCTGAAGGCGGAAGGCATGGAGGTGCGCGACGCCCTGGTGCGCACGGGCCTTACGCGCTTTCGTCCCGTGATGTTGACGGCCATAACGACTGTTTTGGGACTGTTGCCCATGGCAACAGGCATCAGCTACGATTTCATAGGCCTGCAATGGGACGTGGGGGGTGAGTCTTCACAATGGTGGGGCCCCATGGCCGTTGCCGTGATCTTTGGTTTGGCCGTGGCCACGCTTTTGACCCTGGTGGTCGTGCCTGTGCTCTGCTCTCTGGCGGAAAGCATGACTGCCAGACGCATACGCAAAAAGGCCCTTCGCAAAACCAAAAGAGAAGCAAAACGCGCCAAAAAGATGAAGCCTGAAGCAACAAACTAATCTTTTTGTTTCCTTCTTTTTTAGTATAGTTGCATGAGGGCCCCGCAAGGGGCTCTCATTGTTTTGTGAGCAGCCGGACTTACTGGAATAGGGAGCATGTCCTGTCGCAACAATGACTGTTGCATTTTTCCGGTAAAAACTGTGAATAATGCATAAAACTGCGAAAAAGGTAATTGCACCCCCGTCTGAATTTGATTACCCGTTTGATACATTCTTAAGTGGAAATGCCTCATTGAAAATTTGCGATCCTGATTCTGTGAAATGCGTATTGTGCAGTATATGGAAAGAACGTCGCGTTATTCCAGCAAAGAATAAGGTACCATTCATGTATAAGCTCATTTCTATTTTTGTCATTATTTTTGCTTTGTATTCTAATATGGCGTTAGGAGCTGTAGAAACAATAGATGGTAAGAATAGTGACTGGTACGGAACTGTAGACGATGATGTATACACGACTACAGGGTATGTCATGGGTGAAGTGGACATGACGCAAGGTGGGTCTGATGTCATCATCGTCACAGAAACAGGTGGCGTTTCAGGGTCAATAACTTGTGGCTATAGTATGTATAATGAAGTATACAACGGTGGCTTTGTTCTCGGTATAGCAGGTGGAACTAATAATATAGTAAATGGTGTTTCTGGTCATAATTATATAATCAACACGGGAACTGCTTTTGGAATCGACGGTGTGCAAAATACGGCTCAGAATGCAAGCGGTGGGTCAAACATTCTCATCAATAGAGGGCAAGAAGCCTCTCTGTACATGACTGGCAGTACTAATACTGGAAATGGGGCGAGCGGTGGTTCGAATAGTGTCACCAATGAAAGATTGGCCCTGGAAGTTATCGGCACTTTGAATAACGGTGCCAATTCTTCCGGTGGGGAGAATACCGTACGCAATACCAGTGCAGCCAAGGCAGACGAACTTATCGGGAGTAATAATCTGGGAGCCAACTCAACAGGGGGGAGCAATGTCGTCATCAATGAAGGGACGACATTCAATGCCATAGGAACAGTGAACGACGGCGCCGGTAGTAGTGGGGGGAGCAATACTATCAGAAACAGCGGAACTGTTACCAACGGTATTTACGGCAGTGAAAACACGGGCGTCAATTCCAGCGGCGGCGGCAACACCATCATCAATTTGTCTGGGGCTTACGTCACCAATAATGCGGGAACGACCTACGCCATTCTGGGCAGCGATAATGTTGGCGACGGAAGTAGCGGCGGCTCCAACATCATCATCAACTACGGAACCGCAGAAGACCTCGTAGGCAGCTACAATTACGGTGCCAACTCGTCGGGGGGCAATAACCTTATCCAGAATTTTGGCACCGTCACCGGTGATATCTGGGGGACTTGTAATGACGGCGCCGGTAGCGCTGCGGGCGCAGGCAACACCATCTATAACGCCAGCTATGTGGGCGGTAATATCTACGCCGGCGATGATGACGACCGGGTTGTCATTGTGGCCGGCTCTACGATCGGGGGGAGTGTTGATGGCGAATCAGGGAGCGATACCCTGCAGTTTTCCAACGCCGGATCGCAGAACGGAAGTCAATTCGTTAACTTCGAAGCGTTAGAGGTGACTTTTGGTTTTACTGCGCTTTCCGGATCCCTTGCCATAGCAAACAACTCCACGGTCAGTGCCGGCTTGGCCGTTAATGGCGCTCTTACCACCCCTCTGATGACGGTTACGTCCGAAGGTGTTTTAGGCGGTACGGGCACTGTGGTGGGGAATGTAATCAGCCAGGGAACCATCGCCCCCGGTAATTCCATAGGCACCCTCACAGTGAATGGAGACGTGACCTTTGCTGCCGGCAGCAGGCTGTTTGTCGAGCTCGATACCGACGGTACAAGCGATGTGCTGCACAGTACCGGCACGATAGCCATTAACGGGGGCACTCTCGGCATTGACCTTGAAAAACAATTGCTGCTGCGGACCTACCAATGGACAGTGATGACGGCCGATACCGCAATCACAGGCGTTTTTTCGGATCATGATCTCTCCTCCCATACGCTACGTGTTGATGCCACCTACACGGCCAATGCATTGCAGCTCTCCATCTCCCGTGTCGCCAGCTACAGTTCGCTGGCGCTTACCAGAAACCAACGCGCTGTCGCCAACTCCCTGGACGCCATTCTGTACGAGGCAAACAGCGATATGGCCGATCTGCTCGTGTATCTCGATTTCGTGGGCGATCTTGAAACCATACGAGACGTGTATGACCAGCTCAGCCCGGAAGCCTATCTCGGCGTGTTCAATACCTCCATGGCCACCATGCTGCTGCTGGACAGGTTGAACATGAGCCGGGCGCAACAGCTGCGCAGCGGTGATTCCAGAGCCGCTCCCAATGCCGCTGTAGCAACAGCTCCCGGCGATGCCATGGGCATCAATGCGGGCGCCCCAATCGATGCCGACGCCCGTTGGAGCGTGTGGGGCAAGGGGCTGGGGTCCTGGAGCGAGACTGAATCAGAAGATGACTATATGGGCTACGAGGTGCAGACGGGCGGTTTTGCCATGGGGGTGGACGGCCGTGTCCTGGACTGGCTCACCATAGGAGCGCAGTTCGCCTACACGTCAAGCGACATCGACTGGGACCGCGACAGTCTGAACGGTGTGCAATACGGCAAGCACGTGGGCGTATCGGCCAGCGCAGATTACCTGGGGGCCTACCTGGATGGAGCGTTCAGCTATGGCTACCTGCACAACCGCGTGCACCGCGGATTGGCTTTTGCCGGGAAGCAGGCCGACGCAACTTATGACATCCACGCCCTGCTTGGGCGTATAGGGGGCGGGTACGATTTCACCGTAGGCGACGCCACCTTCGGCCCCATGGGCTACTACACCTGGCTGCACCTGGACCAGCCATCTTTCAAGGAAGACGGCGCCGGCCCCTTTAATCTGCACATGGACAGCCTGGAGCAGAACTACAGCACCACACTGCTCGGGGCGCAGGGCAACTATCGCCTAACCTTTGAGCAATTTTCCCTGCTCGCTCGCCTGAGCGCAGGGTGGCAGCACCAGTTCAATGATTCCCCCGACTTGACCGCACGTTTTCAGGACTATCCCGGGGCAGCCTTCTCCACCGCCACAAGCGACCCCCAGGCCGACGGGTTGCTGCTCCAGGCCGGACTGACCCTGGTGGCGAATGAGAGCTTCACAGCCTCCCTTGACTATACGGGGCAACTTGGCGAGCGGGACCAGAGCCACTCCCTTGGCCTGAGCATGGGCGTGCGATTTTAAACAGTACCGGCACTGTTTATTTTATAGGGAAATACGTTGTGAAGGGGCGCAACAGGTCTGTATCAGGCTTGTTGCGTCTTGTTTTATGGTGCTTGAAGTGTGGCGTCACATTTACTGCCATTCAGAACGCAATTGCAGGCTGAAAATGAGTTTGCTAACATACAGTAGGTACACACTAATTGAATCGTGAACCAATGGATATTTAAAAAAGGCTGTGCGTATTATTTGGGCATGCAGATTTTGCAGGTACTCTGTGTTCAGGGAGAGTAGTTCTGTATAAATATATATACCGCAAGGGGGGTGCGGTGTTTTCTGGTCTAAAAGGCATAAGGTGGCACGGTGAGAATTTTCATAATCATTTATATAGTGTTTTTTACGTTTAATCCGTCTATGTTGCTTGCTGACGATTTTGTTAACAATAATAACATGCCCTCGAATTGGGGTCCGAATGGGAGCGGCAATACATGGACAAACAACAATATCGTTTTAGGAAGTATAATCGCATCGATACCATCTTTTGGTGATTTTGGTGGATTTAACACTATCACTAATAATGGCACTGCATGGGATGTTTATGGTTCATCTTTGCCCAACGATAGTTCATCTGGGGGTGGTAACTTAATTGTTAATTATAACGAAATTCATGGAGACGTCTTTGGAGTGTATAACACAGGATCATCGAATTCAATTTATGGCAGTAAAATAGTGAACCATGGCACTATTGATGGAGATGTGTATGGAAATGCCAATATGTTCCCGGAAGCTGCTATTGGCGGCGATAATGTGATTGAAAATTATGGAAAAATAGGCGGCAGTGTGTATGGTATATATTCCATGTTCTATGCCAGTGGCTCAGATGTCGGCAATTCCATTATTAATGATGGTGAAATCGTTGGTAGTATTAAAGCTGGGATGAAGGATGATACGGTAACCATCAAGTCCCATTCCAGTGTAGGGGGATATATTGATGGGGAGGACGGTGATGATACCCTGCAGTTTGAAAGTGCTGGTGAACAGAATGGCGACCAATATCTCAGTTTCGAACATCTTGAAGTGGTAGAGGGAGACAACACGATTACAGGAACTCTCAACATAGCATATGAGAGCACGATTGACAGTGATGCGTCCCTTACTGTTGCAGGCGCACTTGATACAACGAGCATTAACAACTACGGGACACTTGTCAATGGTGGCGTTATTACGGGAACTGTCAAAATTATGGATCGTATACAAACGATGGTGAATTGACCGGTACGCTTTTCAATTATGGAGAATTCAACTCAGACAATATTTTTATCGGAGACATGACAAACGATGGAACCTTGCGGGGCAACGGTACATACGTTGGCGCTTTCACCAATTCCGGTACCATTTCTCCGGGCCACTCCATCGGCACCATCACCGTCAACGGCAACGCCATATTCGAGGCCGGCACAGTATATCAGGCGGAACTGGCGGCCGACGGCACCAGCGACCTGATCGATATATCCGGCACCGCCACCATCAACGGGGGCACGCTCTCCCTCGTTTTTTTGGAGGGGGCAGACACCAGTAACATGGTGTGGACCATCCTCACTGCGGACGGTGGTGTTTCCGGCGAGTTTGACACGATGCAAAGCTCCTTGGTGTTGGATATCAGCGTAAATTACCTGGCCAACAGCATTACTGTGAACGCTGTAAGAACAATGAGCTATGTGGAGCTGGCCGATACCCCTAACCGGCGTGCAATTGCCGGAGCTCTGGATGCGATTCGCCCCATGGCTGTGGGTGATATGGCGACGTTTCTGGGTAATTTTGATTTTATAACCGATCTGGACCAGGCCCGACGCGTTTTCGACCAGCTCAGCCCGGAAGCCTATCTCGGCGTGTTCAACACCTCCATGACCACCATGCTGCTGCTGGACAGGTTGAACATGAGCCGGGCGCAACAGCTGCGCAGCGGTGATTCCAGAGCCGCTCCCAATGCCGCTGTAGCAACAGTTCCCGGCGATGCCATGGGCATCAATGCGGGCGCCCCAATCGATGCCGACGCCCGTTGGAGCGTGTGGGGCAAGGGGCTGGGGTCCTGGAGCGAGACTGAATCAGAAGATGACTATATGGGCTACGAGGTGCAGACGGGCGGTTTTGCCATGGGGGTGGACGGCCGTGTCCTGGACTGGCTCACCATAGGAGCGCAGTTCGCCTACACGTCAAGCGACATCGACTGGGACCGCGACAGTCTGAACGGTGTGCAATACGGCAAGCACGTGGGCGTATCGGCCAGCGCAGATTACCTGGGGGCCTACCTGGATGGAGCGTTCAGCTATGGCTACCTGCACAACCGCGTGCACCGCGGATTGGCTTTTGCCGGGAAGCAGGCCGACGCAACTTATGACATCCACGCCCTGCTTGGGCGTATAGGGGGCGGGTACGATTTCACCGTAGGCGACGCCACCTTCGGCCCCATGGGCTACTACACCTGGCTGCACCTGGACCAGCCATCTTTCAAGGAAGACGGCGCCGGCCCCTTTAATCTGCACATGGACAGCCTGGAGCAGAACTACAGCACCACACTGCTCGGGGCGCAGGGCAACTATCGCCTAACCTTTGAGCAATTTTCCCTGCTCGCTCGCCTGAGCGCAGGGTGGCAGCACCAGTTCAATGATTCCCCCGACTTGACCGCACGTTTTCAGGACTATCCCGGGGCAGCCTTCTCCACCGCCACAAGCGACCCCCAGGCCGACGGGCTGTTGCTTCAGGCCGGGCTGACCCTGATGGCACGCGAATACTTTACCGCGTCCCTGGATTACACGGGGCAAATAGGCGAGCGTGACCAAAGCCACTCCCTTGGGCTGAGCATGGGGGTGCGGTTCTAGCACCGCCAGCGCCCTTCGCCCTAAAATGCGTGTGCGAAAACACACGTCTTTATGCACGCTTGTGGTCGCATACAGAAGGGCCTATTTCTGTTGTTTCATCATATTTATGGCAGCGTTCATGGTGGAGGCGAATAAATGCGTGGAAATGACAGGAACATGGCGGCATTGATAGATAAAGCCATTGCCGTGGCCCTGCTTGCCCATTCCGGCGCTGTGGACAAGGGAGGCAGCCCGTACATTTTGCACCCCTTGCGGGTAATGCACAAAATGCAGACACCAGAGGAGATGGTGGTCGCCATTCTGCATGATGTGGTCGAGGATTCGAACATTACCCTGGAAGTGCTGCAAGAGCAGGGCATGCCGTCCGACATTATCACCGCCTTGGATCACCTCACCAGACGAAAAGGCGAAACCTACGCAGCCTATCTGCGCAGATGCGCGGAAAACCCCTTGGCTCGTACTGTTAAGCTGGCAGACTTAAACGATAATATGAATTTGAAGCGCATTCCTGTCCCCACGGAACAGGACGAGCAACGCATTGAGCGCTATCGCAAGGCCCGCGCCTTTCTTTTGCAGCTCGACGTGCGCTACGCCATTGATAACCCCCTTTACGAGTAAGTTTCCCCTATTCGAGGGCGCACCAAAAAGAAAACCCGGGGCATGCACATGTGATGCGCGCCCCGGGCAGTGTAGGTTTGGTGGAGGATGGCTATTCCTCGCCCGAGACCATTCTGTCGATCAATGCCTTGAGGTTCATGGCCTGGTTGGAAAGCTCCGTTACGGCCTTTGCGGCCTGCCCCATGGCTTGGGACGTTTCTGAAGAGATGGAGCTTACCTCTTCAACGGAGCGGCTGATTTCCTCGCTGGCTGCAGATTGCTCCTCTGCTGCGGTGGCTATTGTCTGCACCTGGTCATTGACGTCTTCCACAAAGGTCACGATTTCATGCAACGATTTGCCGGAATCAGTGACCAGCTTGGTGGCTTCGGCTATTGTGGTGACACTGCGCTCCACGTTGTGCACCGTCTCTCGGGTCCCGTCCTGAATGCCTCTGATGGCGTCGCCCACTTCCTTGGTGGCGGTCATGGTTTTTTCCGCCAGCTTGCGCACCTCGTCGGCAACTACGGCAAACCCGCGGCCTGCTTCCCCCGCGCGCGCCGCTTCAATGGCGGCGTTCAACGCAAGCAGGTTGGTCTGGTCTGCAATGTCGGAAATGACGTTCATAATCGCGCCGATACTTTCAGCCTGATTGTCCAGCTCGCTCATATTTTGCTTCATCACCAGAGACTGTTTCTGGACTTCATCTATCTGCGTCACGGCTTGCTGTACGATTTGCGCGCCATTCTGCGCTTTTTCTCTCGTGTTTCCCGTGGCCTGTGCGGCGGAGGCAGCGTTGTTGGCAACTTCCATAACCGAAGCGGTCATCTGCTCCATTGCCGTTGCGGCTTCGCTGGACCGCTGGGTTTGCAGCTCTGCGCCTCGGCTGGATTGCTCCACCTGGGCGGAAAGTTGCTCGGAGGCAGAGGTCACGACCTCAATCACACTTTGCAGTTCTGCGGCGGCTTTATGGATGGCCTGTCGGCCAGCTTCGGCGCGTTGGCCTGCTTCTTCAGCCGTAATCCTGGCTTCGTCTGCGGCTTTGGCGGCGCGGTCGGCTTCTTCGGATATGTAGGCAGCTTCGTCCATGCGTTCCTTGAGGCTCGTCACCATGGAGCGAATGGAGGTGGCCAGTTGTCCCAACTCGTCCCCGCGTTCTTCGGTAAGGGTGCTGTTCAGGTCACCAGTGGCGACATTGTCAGCAAAACCTACAACACGCCCCAAGGGGCCTGTGATGTTACGGGTGATGATTACGGCAATGAATGCAGCCAGGATTACCGCAAAAGCAAGACCGATGAGCAAGGTGTTCACGGCTGTCGCCAAGCTCGTAGTAGCTTCATTTGCAATGTTAGCGGTGTTCTGGAGTCCAGCTTCGGAAATGGTTTTTACGATGGAAAGGATGTCTTGGGTTGTCTTGGCTCCGGCAGCGCCGATACCCCTGATCTTGTCAATGCTTTCGGCAAGAATGATGACGCTTTCTTTATAGGCAAGGGCGGCTTTATGGGCCGTTTCCAGTGATTGAAGGTCAATCTGAGAGGTGACTAGTTTGCCCACAAGGCCGAAAAGTTTCTCAAGTCTTTCAAAACTCTCAAGCGGTTTTTTGAAAAGCTCAGGATTCCTTTCACTGTATGCAGTGAGAGAGTTGATGCGGATTTCGTCACCAAGCGCCATGATGTCGGTAAAGATGTTGTTCTTGTCCAGATGCTGCTTGAGCTTGACGGAAGAGACGCGTTCTTCAATGTCCCTGGCGAAGCTGGCGCCTTGGCTAATCTGAAGGCTCCTTATCTCCATTGAAAAAGAGACTGCTTGTGTGCCCATGTCTTTACGTGCTTCGCTGATCGCGTTGTTGAGGGTGACGGTATCGTCAACGAGTTTTTGGTAGTCTGTAAATTTGGATTGAAGCTCTTCTATTGTTGTCGCCAGTTGCTTGAGTTCCTTGTGGGAATTGGCCAACTCGACTGCCTGAGGCAGCAATTCGTTGGCTTTGTCAAGGTACATTTGAGCTTCCTCAAGCTGGGCCTCGTTTCTGGAGAGGGAGTAGCCACGCATTGAATACATCATGAGCAACGCTGTACGCTCAATTTCGTTGGCTAAGGATACCTCAGGTACGTAGGCTGAAGATAAAAGTTGTGATTTCTCTTCAACATCGCGCATGCTGAGAACCCCGAGAATACCAAGGGCGAGGGTCAGAATTATCAGCAACGCATAACCACCGCCAATTTTGAATGAAAGTCGAGTATCCTTTAACATTGTGTTTCCTTTTGATTTCCCTTTAACACCAGTGCATATCAAAAAACTATAATAAGAATTTTTTGCAATGTATAAAGAGTTCTGTGGAAGAGAAAGACGGTAAAAACCGTAGCAACAGTTTAAATAATAAATCACAAAAAGAAGTGAGTGTAGTCAAAAATCCTTAGAGAAGTATAGAATAAGGAGGTGGCGATGGGAAGTGTAAAAATTATATAAACTGTACGGTTAATTAGCGATATTTGTTGAATGAAAATGCAAAGAGTTGTTCAAAATATTGTAAGGCATACCTTTTGAAGAAGATTGGAGAAGGATGTTGCATGATGCAGTTTTATTGTAGAATGAAGGATTCAGGCAGTAATTATGATTGAAACAACTATGTTGTTATATGGTGATGAAGGGTGTTTCCTATTAGTGGTGCACTGATGAAGAATTATGAATAAAACATATGCGCCATGTTGTCATGATATGCCGGCAGGCAAATTAAGTATTTGTGTATACGATGACTGAAGCCCATTCCAAAAAAGAAAAAGCAGGGCGTGTTCGCAGAAGGACTATGGGTTCCTGTGATATGGGCGTTAAAAAGAAAAGAAAGGGAGACAATTGCAGGCGGGCTTGCGTATGGCAATGGAAAGTAACTTGGAAAAAATAGCAAGAAGAGCTTTTTTTATTTTACTTGATTCTGTACTTGTATAAACCGAAAAGGAAAGCGGGTAGGAAATGGAGCTATAACGATTAAGCGCTCCAAGTATGGTAAAGCACAAACAGGAAGACTTGTATGAAAGAGGTTTCAGAAGAAAAAAGAAGCGGGAATGTATCGGATCAGTCTCCCGAAGCCGTTGGCGACGCAGCAGCCTCCATGGCAGGGGGCAGCCTGTTCTGCGCAGAGAGCGTAGTGCTGGCGGTGGCCGCGGCCCATGGCATAGAAAGCGCGCTTTTACCGGGCATCGCCACGGGGTTTTGCAGCGGGTTGTCCAGAACCTCTGGCCCCTGCGGCGCGCTCATGGGTGGGGTCATGGCCTTGGGTATGGTCAAAGGGCGGCCTTCCCCTGGGGGGGAGTTCCTGCCATGCTATGAGATGGTGCAGGAACTCACAGCTACATTCGAAGAACGCTTTGGCGCCACCACATGCTACGGCATCACTGGGTTTGACCTTTCCACAGCTGAGGGGCGCAACGCCTTTGCCGAACAAGCCATATTCGAGAAAACCTGCAAAACCCTGGTGCGTGAGACCACGACTCTGGTTCAGGAGTTGTTGCAGGCGGGCGCCTAGCAGAAGGCGCTACAACCAGCAGAGACCAAGCACGATCACTTTGGCAGGACCATGGGCGGGGCGCACCAGAGTCTGTTCGATGTCTGCTGTGGAGCTCGAGCCTGTAATCATGTGCAACGCGCTGGGCAGGCGCCCTTTTTCCGCCAAACGCTGCCGGAGCAGGGCGGGCAGGCTGGAAAGATCCTCGTAAAGCGCGCTTTGCGGCAGACAGGCGATATGCACCGGCGGCACGAGTGATGCGCTGCGAGGACGCCCTTCCCCTGCCATGACCACTAACGTGCCGGCCAGTGCAAAGGCTGCGTCGATGGCGGTAATCCCGACACCAAGTTCCGCCAGGGCTGGGCAGATGCGGTCGCCCGTTGCTTCATGCAGTTCAATGCCGGCTTCTTTGATGCAGGCGTCAAGCTCCAGCGTATCGAGCAGGGAGTGGCTCCAGCGCATGGCGCCGCCTTTTCCGTATTCGCGCAGCAAATCAACTAAAATGGCGCGTGCAGCCTCGGGTGTCTGGGCAAGGTGCAACGCACCGCCTATGGGGGACAGCTCTTTGCCGATGTTTTCCCAGGCGTTTTCCGGTGCGGCGCAGGGTTGAAGCACATGTTCAGGCGTAGGGGCAGGGGCGGGGGTAAAAGGGTGACGCCCCAAACCCTGGCGTAGCCGTGAAAGGATATTTTGTCTGGCGGTATCAGCCATTGCTGCCTCCGGAACGTTTGCGCCACAGCGTATAGAATGGGGTTCTCAGGCAGGGCAGGGTGCGCCCTGCAGCGTAACGGCGGAATGTATTCATGCCGGGAAGGCGGCGGGTGAAACGCATTTCCGGGTCCAGCTTGCACAGGCACCGCCCTATCGCCATGGCGGCGCGATACGGACCGGGGCGCGTGGCAACCCTGGTGTACAGGTCCAGGGCGGCGCGTTGGGGCAAAGGTGCAGCGCCCCCCCATGCCGGATCTTCGCGATAGCGGCGGCGCATGGTCAAAAGCATTGCCGGATGGTCTATGCCGACTGGGCAGACCGCGTGGCAGTTGCCGCACATGGCGCAGGCCTGGGGGTAATCCCTGGTTTCCTCCGGGGGGAGGAGCTGCGGCCCCAGCAGCGAGCCGATGGGGCCGGAATATGCCCAGCCGTAACTGTGCCCCCCGATGTTGCGGTAGACGGAGCAGGCAGCCAGGCAGGCGCCGCAGCGAACGCACAGCAGGGTCTCACGCAGTTCGGGGTCGGCAAGCATGCGCGAGCGCCCGTTGTCCAAAATCACCAGGTGCATGTGTTCAGGTCCGTCCACTTCATCCGGCAGCCGCGCAGAACTGAACATCGAAACATAGGAAGAAAGCTTCTGCCCCGTTGCGCTGCGAGGCAGCATCTGCAGGATGGCAGCGGCTTCATCCAGCCCCGCCACAACCTTTTCGAGGCTCATCACCGCCACATGAACACGGGGGCAGGTGGTGCTCATACGGATGTTGCCCTCGTTTTCCACCAGCACCACGACGCCAGGATCGGCTATGGCCATGTTGACGCCGGTAATGCCCATGTCGGCCTTGAGAAAACGCTCTCGAAGCGCCTCACGGGCAATGGCCGTCAGAGCCACGCTGTTGTCCGCCGTTTCCCCCAGTTTTTGCAGAAAGAGTTCGGTAACGTCCTGTCTGCTTTTATGCACGGCAGGGGCGATTATGTGGGAGGGGGGCTCACCAGCGAGCTGGATAATGTATTCGCCGAGGTCGGTTTCGCAAACATCTATGCCCATTGCCTCCAGCGCGGGATTCAGGGCGATCTCCTCGGTGATCATGGACTTGCCCTTGACCACACTCTTGGTACCGTATTCCCTGGTCAGGCCGCTGATAATCTCCCTGGCCTGCGCCGCATCCTCCGCCCAGTGCACCTTTACGCCGCGGGCGGAAAGATTCTGCTCCAGCTTTTCCAGCAGCGCGGGCATTTCCGCAAGAGAGCGCATCCGCGCCTGGCGGATGCCTTGCTGGTAGCCGGCAAAATCGGGCAACAGTTTCATGGCTTGGGTGCGCTTGACACGGAAGTTGACGGAAGCACGGCTGAGTGCATTGCGCAACTGTCTGTTTTCAGTGGCTTTGGCAGCCTGTGCAGCAAATTCGCGTGGGGTTCTCATTATTGCCCCCCTTCAAATGAATGCGCTAGAAAATGTGCGGCATGCAGGATGCGCGCACCAGGCTTACAGGCGTCCAGGGCGCTTCTTATGTTGATCATGCAGCCGATTTCGGCTGTAACAGCCATGCGTTTGTCACCCGTTATGTCCGCCTGGCTCCAGGCCTTGTCCAGGGCAAACAGCTTGTCCTCCAGCATGGCGTGGGAAACTTCAGGGTACTGCAGGCTGAACGCGCCGCCAAAACCGCAGCAGGCGTCCGGATCGTCGAGATCGAGAATCTGCAGGCCGGGCACGCGAGCAAGTACGTTGCGCACAGCAGCGCCCACGCCCAGGGTCCGGGTCTGGCAGGATTCGTGGTAGGCCACTGCTCCGGCGTATTCCGGAAAACAGAAGTCAGCAGGTACGTTGGCATCAAGAAATTCGCACAGTTCATACGATCTGCTGGCAAGGGCGTTTGCGCGGTCGCACCAGTCGTCGCCATATTTCTTTTGGGCAAAGAGCTTGGGATAGTTGCGCAACATGGCCGTGCAGGAGGCGGAAGGCGATACCACAGGCAGGGGCGCCAATGGTTCAAAGACTTCTATGGCGTGTTTGGCCAGTTGAATGGTGTGGTCAAAGGCTCCCTGTTTGTACAGGGGCTGGCCACAGCAGGTCTGGCCTTCGGGCGCCAGAACCTGGAAGCCCGCAAGCTCCAGAGCCCGGGCCGCGGCCAGCGCGGTCTCCGGGCAAACATCCTGGCAAAGACAAGGAACAAAGAGTGCGACGGTGGGTGTCGACATGAATATTCTTCCTCAAGCTGCATGACGCAGCTATGGAAGGCGGCTATTCGCCGTCTTGTTCTGGTGTGGCGGTCTCTTCTGGTTGCATGTCAGGAGCGGTGTTTTCCTCTGCAGCGGGCGCAGCTATCTCAGGTGCGGCTGCTTCTGCAGCAGGTTCTTGGGACGCTATGGCTTCAGCCTGGGGCGCCTGCTGCCGTGCAAAGACCAAAAAGCCGGTGTGCGCCACCATACGGTCGTCAGGGCGCAGGCGATCAGGCACGGGTTTCCAGCGGCGCACAAGTATCTCAACCACCTCGATTCCGGCAAAAGGGCCTTTTTCCAAAGCACTGACAAGGTCGCTGACCTGATTGGTGGTGGGCAGCAGAAAACCAAGGGGCGCGCCAGGCGCTACCGCCGCGGCGGCATGGTCCAGGTAATCCCAGGGCGTACGCACATCCAGGAACAGGGCGTCCACATTTTCATGCAGAAAACCGTCTGCAATGTCATGGTTATGCTGCTCCACGTTTTCACCCACGCCAGCCCAGTCCAGGTTGCGGCGGCACAGGTTGAAAAACTCGGGGCGCTTTTCATAGGTGTAAATCTTGCCAGTGGGGCCGGCAAACCAGGAAAGCGCAAGGGTCAGACTGCCGGAGCCACTGCCGGCCTCGATGACACGGCGTCCAGGGCCAACCCCCAATTTGATGCAAATATATCCAATATCCTTGGGGTAGATGATCTGGGTCTGGCGTTTTACGCCTTTTACCAGGTCATACAAGGTGGGGCGCAGCATGCGATAGGGTTTGCCTATGTGCGTGTTCAAGGTGGCGCCAAACTGGGCAGCCGCAATGGTTTCCATGGGGATAACGCCGTCATGGGTATGCAATGCGTCCCCAATGCCTACCCGTATCAGATAACGTTTGCCCTTGGGGCTTACCATCTGGACCAAATCGCCTTGTTCTGGCATGTCGCGCCTCCGATTCTGACGGGAGCTCCCGCCTCGTTACAATGTCCGGTTGGCCTAGTGTTTCCCCGCGCAGGTGTCAAGCTGACGAACGCAGTGCGGAAGGTTCTCTGAAGATTTTTCAGGAGTATGCGAAACCTGTGGCTTGATACATACCCTGTTTTTCCCGTATGCTGTAGATGGTTTCGTGGATAAATCCGGTTGCAGCGTTTGGATTTTGTTATTGCGCAGCCTGCCCGCATACCGCGTGCTCGCCGCCAACTGGCGGATTCTAAATATATTTGTGAGCGCTACAATGCCTTTCGTAGTGCGCTCCTGGCAATATGCCCACGTGCAAGCCGACCTTTTGCCCGGCCTGTACCTGTAAGGAAACAGAACGTGTCCGATTGTCACATTTTTGGTCCCGTGACCTCGAGTCGCCTGGGACGCTCTCTCGGCCTGGACCCTTTGGACGAGAAACGTTGCACCTTTGACTGTCTCTATTGCGAAGTCGGCCCCCAGCCGGAACGTGTGGTCGAGCGTGGGGTGTTCGTACCCACGGAAGTGCTGCTGCGCGAATTGCGCAACTGGCGTGAAGGGCATACCTCCAAACCCGATTTCGTCACCCTGAGCGGTTCAGGGGAGCCCTGTCTGCATAGCGACTTGGAGCGCCTGATTCAGGAGCCGCGTAAAATAGTTCCAGACACGCCGATTGCGGTGCTGACCAACTCCTCCCTGTTGCCCGACCCCACGGTGCGCGCCGAACTCGCCAAGGCTGATGTGGTGCTGCCTTCCATTGACACCCTTGTGGAACGTGAGTTCAAGATTCTGGACCGGCCGCATGAATCCCTGAAGCTGGAAGCCATTGCCAAGGGATTGCTTGATTTTCGCAACGAATTTCAGGGGCGCATTTATTTAGAGGTTTTTTTGAGTCAGGGCATAAACGACAGTGAGCAGAATCTGGCGCTGCTGGAAGAGTATGTGCGCGAACTCCGACCTGAGCGTGTGGATGTGGTGACGCTTTCGCGTCCCGGTGCATATGAAAAGGGAAAAACCGCATCTGAAGAGAGTCTGGAGCGCTTTGCCAGAACGCTGACCGACGCCATTGGGGGCAAAGGCGGGAAAGCGGAAGCCAAGGCGGAAAGCGGTGTGAATCAGGGGGCAGGCATTGCTTTGCGTCATGCTTTGGGGCAAGAGGGGGGCGTTTGCGCCTCTTCGCCTGAATCTCCGGCGCCATCTGCGGCGTTGCAGGTTTTGGCGGAAGAAGTCTACCAGAGCTTGCGACGCAGGCCCCAGACGGCAGCACAGCTTGCCACCGCTCTGGACAGTGCGCAGCCTGACGTTGCGGCTGCCCTGGAGGAACTGCTCGACAAGAAGAGAGTCAGGGCTTTGCCTGACGCTGAACCGCCTTTTTTCAAGGCGGTGTGAGACACGTTCGCAAGAGCCCCTTATGCAGGGGAATGAACCATATTTTTTTGAGGAATGGATATGACGAGAGGAAAAAAGAAAAAACGCAAGATGTTCATCAGCGTTCTTCCAGGAGAGCAAGTGGAGGTTGTCCTGGCGGAAGACGGTAGGGTGCAGGAATATTACGTGGAAATGTTGCACCAGGCCAAAACCAGGGGCAACATCTATAAAGGCACCATCCACAACGTC
Source organism: Desulfovibrio biadhensis (assembly GCF_055388615.1). Taxonomy (NCBI): domain Bacteria; kingdom Pseudomonadati; phylum Thermodesulfobacteriota; class Desulfovibrionia; order Desulfovibrionales; family Desulfovibrionaceae; genus Desulfovibrio; species Desulfovibrio biadhensis. Next base: position 939,919 of record NZ_AP042477.1, on the reverse strand, counting down.
GATACCTCGCTGCAGGCGGCGTTCATCAATTACGGCGCGGAGAAAAATGGTTTTCTGCAAATAGATGAGGTGCACCCCGAGTACTACATGCAGCCCCACGACTCCAAGAAGGGGCACAAGTATCCCTTGATCCAGCGCGCTCTTAAGGCCGGACAGGAAGTTCTGGTGCAGGTTGTCAAAGAGCCCACCGGGACCAAAGGCGCTTTTCTCACTACCTATATTTCCTTGCCGGGGCGCTGTCTTGTGCTGACCCCCGGGCGGGAGCAGGTGGGCGTCTCCCGCAAGGTGGAAGACGAGGCCGAGCGCCTGCGCCTCAAAGAAATCATGGACAGCATGTCTCTGGATCAGGGGTTGGGCGTTATCGTCCGTACGGCAAGCATAGAGCAGAGCAAGACGACTTTGTCCAAGGACTTGCAATTTTTGAAACGCCTCTGGAAGGAAATCCGCCGCAAGGGAACAACGGAAACGCCCCCTGCTCTGGTGTATGAAGAACCCGATCTGGCTTCCCGCGCGATCCGGGACTATCTCACGGTGGATGTGGGGGAGGTCTGGGTGGATGACGAGGAAACGGCGCAGCGGGTGGAAGAATTTGCCTCGCTCATTTTTCCCCGGCGCGGCAGCCTGGTGAAGCTGCACGACCATGCGGATCGCACCATGTTCGAGCGCTTCAATATCCAAAAGCAGCTGGAAAATATCTATTCGCGCACCGTACCGCTGCCATCCGGCGGACAGCTTGTCTTTGACCAGACCGAGGCCCTGATGGCCGTGGACATCAACTCCGGAAAGATAGGCGGCAAGAGCAATTTTCATGAGATGGCCTTGAAGACCAACCTGGAGGCCGCCGAAACCATTGCCCAGCATCTCAGGCTGCGCGATGTTGGCGGACAGGTTGTCATCGATTTTATTGAAATGAAGGACCGCAAGAACTGGTCTGAGGTGGAAAAGACCATGCGCCAGGCCATGAAGGGGGACCGTGCGCGCCACGATGTGGGTAAAATGACCAAGTTCGGGCTGCTGCAGGTGGTGCGGCAGCGGTTGGGGTCCTCGGCCATATCTCTTTCCACAGAGGCGTGCCCCTGCTGCGGCGGATCTGGCGTGCGCCGGAACCTGGAGTGGCAGGCCATGCAGGCCCTGAAAGAGGTGCACAGACATTTGCTGCAGGATAACCATCCGAAACCCTTGACCTATACCGTGCCAAGAGAGCTGGCCTTCTACATGCTGAACCGCAAACGCGGCAAATTGACGGAACTTGAAAAAAAGTTCGAGACCGATATTTATATTGAGCACTCCTGAGCCGGTTTCCCTGGAGGGCTAGTAGCTGCGCGGGGAAGCAGGTAACGGAAAAAGGACATGGCACGTATTCTTTTACATATTTGCTGCGGCCCCTGCGCCATAGCACCGGTGCGCCGGCTGCAGGAGCAAGGGCATGCTGTGACGGGGGTGTTTTTCAATCCCAACATCCACCCCTTGCAAGAATACCTGCGCCGGCGGGAAGGGCTGGTGGAAGTCGCGGCCAGGCTGGATTTTCCCGTGATCTGGCTGGACAAGGAATACGACCCCAAACGCTGGTTTCGGGAAGTGACCCTGCGCGAGGCCAGCCGCTGCCGGTTGTGTTACGCCATGCGGCTGGACAAGACCCTCAAGGTTGCCCGTCGTGGCAAGTTCGATTGCTTCAGCTCAACTCTGCTGTACTCCAGAATGCAGCGCCACGAGGAAATACGCTCCCTTGGTGAAGATATGGCAGGGGGCGGTGACGTTTCCTTTTTTTACCAGGATTTTCGCGAAGGCTGGCAGGAAGGCATTGAAACGTCCAAGGAATGGGGCATTTACCGGCAGCAATACTGTGGCTGCCTCTACAGCGAATACGAACGCTATCAGGGTGATCTGGCAGCGTTGACGGCCCCTGGCGGCTCCCGCAATCCCAACGAGCGGGAGTGAGCCACACTGGATAGTCTGCATGCTGCTCTACGTTCACGTTCCTTTTTGCCGCCGCAAATGCAACTACTGCGGTTTCTACTCTGAGGCCTACACAGAGGAGGGCCGCGAGGCCTATGTTTCCCACTTGCTGCGGGAAATCTCCTACTGGGGGCGCACGCTCAAAAAGCCCGAAGTGGAGACCGTATTCTTTGGCGGCGGCACCCCCAGCATGCTACCCGCAGCGGATGTCATGGATATTACCCGGGCCATCCGCAAGCACTTCCGGCAGGCCAAAAATGTCGAAGTCAGCTTTGAATGCAATCCTGACAGTGTGGGGAAGCCGGAATACGCTCAGGCTTTGAAGGTCGCCGGCATCAATCGCATAAGCCTGGGCGTGCAAAGTATGGATGACGCCCAGTTGGAATTGTTGGGGCGCCCCCATAGTGCTTTGCAGGCGGCGCGCGCCTTTTCCGTGCTGCGTCAGGCCGGCTTTGCAAATATCAACGTCGATCTCATCTGGGGCTTGCCCGGACAGCGGTTGCGGCTTTGGAAAGAGCAGCTCAAGCGGATTTGCGAGCTCAAGCCCGACCACCTCTCTTGCTACGGTCTGACTGTGGAAGAGGGCACGCCCCTGGAGCGCAGTTGCCTGGCGCAGGAGGTGGTGCTCCCCCATGAGGACGAGCAGGCCAGAATGTTTCTGTACGGGGCAGACTACCTGGAATCGCAAGGCTACCTGCAATATGAAATCTCCAACTTTGCGCGCATGGGATTCTTTTGCCGCCACAATCTGGGGTACTGGGAAGGGCGCGAGTACCTTGGCGTAGGGCCGGCGGCAGTCTCCACCATTGCCTCGGAACGCTGGGAAAATCCTGCGGATCTGAAAAAATGGGTGGAGGCTGTGCGCAATGTGGATCTGGGCCGCGAAAGGGAGCAGCTCGACACGCTGACCCGCGTCAAGGAGATGGTCATGCTCCGCTTGCGCACCTCGCGCGGGCTCAGGCTCAAGGCTTACCGCGAACTGACGGGGCAGGGATTCACCAAACAGCATGCCGGACTGGTAAAAGCCCTGCACAAGCACAACCTGTTGCGGATTTCCAAGGGGTATTTGCGGCTGACCCGAAATGGCATGCTGGTATCGAACACCATCATCGAAAATATCTTCCGTAATCAGGAGGCCTTGGCTTCCATAGAAGAACAATCCCGCGAGCTGGAGTAAATTCTGACCAATCCAAGATTTTTGACTTAGAGTTATGGAAAAACCGTACATTACCTGCTATGGACAGTTTGTAGGTAAAAATAGCGGTAATTTACGGCATGGCTGCTGTGGCGGAAATTTTATTCCGCTTGCGCTGCATTTATACGGGAGGCGGACCGGTGAGCAAGAAAGAGATACTTTTAGAGTCCGGAACCAACGAGCTGGAGATTCTGGAATTCTATATTGATGCCCCCCCGGCCGACGGTCTCAGCGTCAAGGCGCATGTGGATGAAGAGCGCTGCGTGCTGGGTGTAAACGTTGCAAAAGTCCTTGAGGTCATTGAAAATCCTGGCCTTACACGCCCTGAGTTCGCCCCCCACCCGTGCTTTATGGGCATTTTACCCTTGCGGGGCAAGGTGCTGCCGGTTTTGGACCTTGGCGTCTGGCTTGGGCTGGATACGCAGCCCCACCCCCATGATGTTATCATTGTCACCGAGTTCAGCCAGACCACGGTTGGCTTTTTGGTTTCAGGGGTGGTGGATATTCACCGCGTGTTCTGGAAAGACGTGGAGCCCCCCGGAGGCATGCTGAGCCAGCTTGAAGAAAGCTGCATCGTCGGCATCACCCAGATTGACGAAAGGTTTGTACAGCTCGTTGATCTCGAATCCATCATTGCAGAGTTCGACGAACGTTCCCGCCCCTCTGATGAGTATGATTCCTTTGAGGGAGACACGCGCTACAAGGTGCTCATTGCCGACGATTCCATGGTGATCAGGAATCTGATGGAAGAGACCCTGGCCCGCGCCAACTTCGAGTATCATGTTGTGAACAATGGGGAAGACGGGCTGAAGTACGTTCTGGACATGAAGCAGCGGTCCGAGGCGGAAGGCAAGGCTCTGAAGGAATACATCGACATTGTTATTTCCGACATCGAAATGCCGCGCATGGACGGATTCACCATGACCAAGCGCATCAAGGACGACCCGGTGCTTTCAAAGCTGCCTGTTATTCTCTACTCCTCGCTCATCACGCCGGAGCTGCGTCATAAGGGGGAATCTGTGGGGGCGGACGAGCAGGTCTCCAAACCCGACCTGGACACCATTCCCTCTATCGCTCGCCGACTCATAGCGCAGTACGCAGAAGCCTGAGCCTTAGGCTGACACTTTTTTACGGGGAGGAAGCACCGGGGCTAAGCCCGGTTTCCTCCCCGTTTTCTTTTTGTGTTCAGGCGTCAGATACCTTTTCCGGAAGCGGCCACATCCGCAAAGGCCGTGATTTCCTTTTCCAGTTCCGCAGCGTCCTTGAGACCCTGGATCAAATGCTCGGGGGGGCGTTTAGCTGCGCCCAAAAGCAGCCCCAGAAGCATCCCGCGGTGTACGTTATCGCCCCCCATGTTGGCGTTGGAGAGAACCGAAGGCTCGAAATCAAAGAGTTGTCGCCGGGCCAGGTAGAGCATCAAGGGCACCCCGTGTTCCGGATAGCAGGCTGTCGCCAGTCGTCCGCCGACAATAGTGTTGGCGTCGGCAAGTTCCGCCATGGTCTCCAGGTCAAAGGGCAGGGTGTCAAAGGTGGTGTGCATGCGCCACATGTCTTCATCCGGAATGTTGCCCGGTCCATTGTGGGCGCGGTACGCCTCGAAAAGCTCCTTGCCGGAAATTTCCGGCAGGCGGATCAATCGGGAAAAGCGGGGGATGACCGACATGGGGTCTTCGCCTGTGAGCAGCGACTGGAGCATGGGCACCAGCACAAAGAGGGCCGTGCTGCAGTTTTCGGAACGGTGGGTGATATTCTGGTGTTCTATGGCGAGGCCCATGCCCTGGTAGGCGGAGGGGGCCAGCATGCTAAGCACCAAGGGGCGTATGACGCCACCGTGTGACCCGATGGACCAGATGTCGCGCTGTCGGGCGGCACAGGATTCCGGCGCCACACCTTTGGCGTAATTTTCAAACCAGCGACGGATGTAGATTTCCGTGTAGGGATCGCGGTTGGCGCCCGGGGTTGTCAGATGCTCGATGAAGCCCTGGATGAAGCCATGGCTCTCGTAGGCGTCTTTTGCTGCAACACAGCGCATGAGCACACGTACAAGGTGCGCACCCAATGTGTTGTCCCCGGCGTCCAGGCCGTGATGGTAATGGTAGCGCTCCTTTTTGGCAGGCGCAGGATTGCCGTGGGAAGGGTCCTGCTCATCGCGGGCAATGGCCAGGTCGGAATAGCTGGTTTCATAGAAGCGGGCGTTTTCATGCAGAATATCCCAGGGGCGCCCCAATTCTTCGGCACGGGCGACATCTGGCTGGTATTCCATGCCAACCATGAAACTTTCCGGGTGTGGATGCGGTGGGGCGGTATACCCCTTGAGTCCACCGTCAAATGTGTCGTAGATGTTCTCCATGCTGTAGAACCAGTGGGCAGGCATGGCCAACGCGTCAGCCACGAATACTCCCCAGAGGGCATTGATAATGCGCTCGCGTCGTGCGCGGCGTTTGGCTTCGGCCTTTTGCGCTTCCGGAGACAGGTCGTTTGTCTGGGACTGTTTGTCTGTAGTCATATGCCATACCTTGGAAAATGGTTGTAAATATGTTTGCAGCAAATAAAGCAAGGGGTGGGTTGCAGCGTTTCAGGAAGTGGTTACCATGCCCTTGCCAATGCTCATCTGCATGACCGCAGCGCCAAAAGACAACGTGCGACAGACACAGGAATGTCGTCAACCTTCTTGCAGCATGGCAAGGAGCAACGACAAAACTGCCGTATAATGCAAAGTGCTGCTGCCGCATGTTTTAAAGGGGCGGATGCTCCTGTGGCAAGTTACGCAACGGAGGTGATATGTCGGAAAAAGAATATAAAGCGACCATTCTGCTTCTCAGGCATGGGCAGATTCCCCAATCCCACCCGCGACGATTTGTGGGGCAGCGGGACCTTCCCCTGGATTCCGAAGGCGAGCGCCAGGCAGATCTGGTGGCCTCATGGCTGCGGCTTGTATTGCCGGGCTTGCCACCCTTTGAGGGAATTGTGCACAGCCCCCTTGCGCGCACAACCAAAACGGCCTCCATTCTTGCCGAAGCAGTGGACGCGCAACTAGAGCCTGAACCGGCCCTGCGTGAGATTTCACTTGGAAAATGGGAAGGTTTGAGCAAAGTGGAGGTGGAAGCGCGCTTCCCCGGCGCCCTGCAGAAACGAGGTGACGACATGGCCGGCGTAGCCCCGGAAGGTGGTGAAAGCTTCCGTGATGTGCAAAAGCGGGTGATGCCTGCCATCGAAGATATTGCCGCCCGAACAAATGGAACGCGTATTGTCGTTGCCCATGGTGGGGTCAACAGGGCGATCTTGTGCACGCTTTTGGGCATGCCTCTGGCAAACATCTTTCGGCTGGGCCAGGACTACTGCTGCTGTAACGCGCTTGTGAAAGGGCAGGACGGGCTGGAGGTACAGGCTGTCAATCTGCTGCCGTGGAGTCCGGGAGGGCTTGTTTCGCTCTCTCTGATAAAGACTTGAGCGTGTAGTCAGAAATAAAACTTAATGAAAATAAACGCTTCAAGATGTCCCTTGCGTTTTTTCCGCGCTCCTTTTTTCGTTTCCTTATGCTTGCCGCTGCTTTTTTTTCCTGCTTTAGCGGTGGTGGCTTCCCCCGCGTTTGGGTAGTATCCTTTTGTCCGAAAAAAAGGACTACAGGGTGAGCTTGAACTGCAGCGTAATTTGTATGGTCTGCAAAATTCTTTTATTCAGGTGCGTTACAGTAAGGTTTGTGTGGCTTGGCCGGGCGGTCTGTTTTTTGCTTTATGTACAGATCCCTTAATTGCGGCCTTCAAGGACCAGATACATACGCAACCTCTGCCTCTGGCATTATGAGATTATAACAACATGATCCGAGTATTCTCTTTGCTTTTGTTGTGCTGCATGCTGCTCCCCTCATCTGCATGGGGTATGCGCAAGCCTTCAGTATTGTTTCTCAACTCTTATCACAATGGCTATCGTTGGTCGGACAATATTCTTGAAGGCGTGCGCAGGTCGCTGGAAAAGGAGGGCATGGTCCTCGACCTTTACATAGAGTACATCGACGCCAAGCGTCACAACGACGTGGGCGTGCAGGAGGCGAACTACAGGCTCTTCAAAGAGAAGTATCCCGGCATTTCTTTTGACGTTGTAATTGCCTCGGACAATAACGCCTTTGACTTCGTCACACAGCATTACAATGAATTTTTCAAGGATACGCCCATAGTTTTTTGCGGTGTGAACGACTTCAAAAATGACAAGTTGCAAGGCATGCGGATAACCGGCGTTGTGGAAGATGCCGGTATCAAGGAGACGCTGGATGTCGCCATAAAGCTGCACCCGAATGTGGAGCGTGTTGTGGTGGTTGGTGATGATTCGGTGACGGGGCATGCTATTCGCGCCCAGGTGCAACTGGCTGCGCAGAGTTTTGTGGGCAAGTTGGATTTTGATTACTGGCATACCTTGCCGTTCAAGGAAATCCTCAAGCGTGCCGCATCGTTGCCTGAGGACACCATTCTCTTTTTCATACCCTCCTACTTTGAACTCGACGGGCAACTCTACGACCCTGCAGAGTCGCAATCCATGCTGGCGGAGGCAAGCCCTCGCCCCATCTATTCGAGCTGGTCCTTCCTGCTCGGGCACGGCATCATCGGCGGCAAGATGGCCAGCGGGTTGATACAGGGCGAAGCCGCGGGCAAGCTGGTGGCTAAGATTCTGGCAGGGCAAAATCCGTCGGACATCCCCATAGTGGAGGAGGTTCAGCGCCCTTATCAGTATGATTATATTGAAATGAAGCGCTTCGGCATCCATGAGGCCGAATTGCCGCCGGGAAGTGAAATCATCAATGCGCCCAAGGTCTTTTATGAAATCAGCCGTGATGTGCTGTGGACCTTGGGAATATCTTTTGTACTGCTTTCGCTGGCTTTGATGATGCTGGTGGTGAACATTCTGCGCAGAAAGCGCATTGAAGGCAAAATCATCAACCAGCTTTCTTTTCAGGAACTGCTGATGGACACCATTCCGCAGCTGGTTTGCTGGAAAGACAGAAGACAGCGGTACCTGGGCGCAAACAGAACCTTTGCCAAGTTTTTCGGCATAGATGACCCGCAGGAGCTGATTGATAAGAACGATTCGCACATCATCAAAGAGGGCTATTTTTCCGAGTGGTTTTCCGCTTTGGACAGGGAAGTGATTTTTGCCGAGCGCCCCATTGTGCGACAGCGCATCAGCCTCTCGGACCAGGAGGGCGAGCAGGTCTGGCTGGAAGTGAACAAGGTGCCCCTTCGCGATGCCTCGGGTAATGTTGTTGGATCGCTTTCCACGGCAGAAAACGTGACCCGCGAGATCAATCTTGAACGCCAGTTGTTGCAGTCCCAAAAAATGGAGGCCATTGGCGCCTTGGCAGGTGGTATTGCCCATGACTTCAACAATATTCTCACGTCCATCATGAATTCCACGGAACTTGCGTTGATGGATGTGGAAGAGAAGTCCGATACTGGAAAGGATTTGAAGCGGGTGCTCAGGGCTGCGGATCGCGGCAAGCGTTTGGTGCAACAAATTCTGGCCTTCAGCCGCCCTTCGCAGGAGGGTTTTCGGCCTACTGATCTGGCCGAGCTTGTTCGCGAAACCGTGGGCTTTCTGCAGCCTTCGCTGCCGCGCAACATCTCCATTAATCACGAAATAGATGTTTCTCAGGCGTATGTGATGGTGGACCCGACCCAGATATATCAGGTGCTGATGAACCTTTGTACTAATGCTTTCCAGGCCATGCGGGACACCGGCGGGCTGTTGCAGGTCAGGCTCGATGAACTATCTTTGGAGGCGGACAAGTCTGCGATGCTGAACATGCGCCCTGGTCAGTGTTTTCGATTGAGCGTATCAGATGACGGGCCGGGCGTGCCGCCCGAACTGCTGGATAAGATTTTCGACCCCTTTTTCACCACCAAGGGCAAGAAGGAAGGTACGGGACTTGGACTCGCGGTGGTTCTGGGCATTGTAAAAAACCACGGCGGCGCTGTGCAGGTGCGCAGCACCCATGGTCCTGTGGAAAAGGGAGAAGGGCTCAAGGAAAAAGAGTACGGCGCGACTTTCGAGGTCTTTATCCCGGCGCGGATTGTGGCTTCCGACACTGTGGAGCACAAAGGCATGCGCCCGATGCACGGTCAGGGGCGCATACTCTTTGTTGAAGACGACAAGGACCAGTTGGCAACTGTGCCCCGCGTGTTGCAAAGCCTGGGGTACAAGGTCATATTTGCCGGTGGCGCAGGGGAAGCACTGGCAGTGCTGGAAGAAGACAGCGCCTTTGACCTGGTTATCACAGACTTTGACATGCCCGAGACCAATGGCGCAGAATTGGCCCATATTCTTTTGAGCAAACTTCCCGGCGTGCCGGTCATTCTGGCCTCAGGCAGGGCCCAGGCATACGAGCAGGCCAAGAACAGCAGCAACATCCGTCTTGTTCTGCCCAAGCCTTTCAGCAAGAGCGATCTGTTCAGCGCTATTCGGGAAGTTTTGTAATGCAACTGCAGCCACGGGCGTCTGGCATGGAATAATTGCCAGATGTCCAATAATGACACTCCTCTGGTGCAAGCTGCAATCGTGAAAGGAGCAGGTAGCATGTCCCGCATCCTCGTAGTGGACGACGATCCAGAAGTTCGCGAAACCATGGCCAGCCTGATTCGGCGGCACAAGATGGATTACGATACCGTTCCCAGTCTAGCGGATACCAGGCATAAGCTTACTGAACAGGCCTACGATGTTATTTTACTGGATGTGTCCCTGCCCGATGGTAACGGCCTGGACCTGCTGCAGGAAATTCGCGAAATTCCGGATGCGCCGGAAGTCGTCATTCTCACCGGAAGGGGGGATCCCGACGGTGCAGAGCTGGCCATTCAAGGCGGTGTCTGGGATTATCTCGTAAAGCCGGCCTCCATAAAGCAGATCAGCCTGACCCTGAACAGGGCGCTGAAATATCACAACGAAAAACGCTGCAGCAGCGAATTGCGCGCTCTGGACCTGGAAGGGGTGGTGGGCAACTCGTCTTCCATGCGCACCTGTTTCGATCTCGTGGCTCAGGCGGCCGTGTCCGACGCCAACGTGCTCATCACAGGTGAAACCGGTTCGGGCAAGGAACTTTTTTCCCGCATCATACATCGCAACAGCCGCAGAAGAGATCAGGCTTTTGTGGTGGTGGACTGTGCCGCCCTGACGGATACACTGGTTGAAAGCACGCTTTTTGGTCATAAGAAGGGCGCCTTTACAGGCGCTGTCTCAGACCGCATGGGCCTGGTGCAGCTCGCAGACAATGGCGTGCTTTTCCTGGACGAAGTTGGAGAGCTGCCCCTTGCCATCCAGAAATCCTTTTTACGCGTTCTGCAAGAGCGCCGTTTCCGTCCTGTTGGTGGGGCCCAGGAAGTTACGAGTGATTTTCGTCTGCTGGCCGCCACGAACCGCGACCTTGACGCCATGGTCGAGCGCGGGGAATTCCGCAGCGATCTGCTGTACCGGATCAAAACAGTGCACCTGCACCTGCCTGCGCTTCGCGAGCGTTGCGAAGACATCAAGCCGCTGGCCTTGTCCATCATCGACAGCTTGTGTGAGAAGTACGGCATTGCCAACAAGGGCGTTGGTACGGATTTCTTCGATATGCTTATGGCCTATGACTGGCCCGGCAATGTCAGGGAGCTGAATAACGTACTGGAGCAGGCCGTGACAGCGGCGGGGCACGAGAAAACACTGTACGCCATGCACCTGCCCCAGGAACTGCGCATCAAGGTTACGAGAGAACAGTTGCGTTCCTCAAAATCCTCCTGTGGCATGTCTGGACAAGGAAACGGAGATGCCGCAGCGGCGGCCCGGACCGAAAGCGAAGGTGTGGAATCCGTTTTTAATCTTTCGGGAAATCTCCCCTCCATCAAGGAATTCAAGGATATGGCTGAGCGCCACTATCTTGAACGCCTTGTCTTTAAGACAGGGGGCGATGTTCCCAGAATGCTCGAGCTGTCCGGATTGTCACGCTCCCATTTATATGCGCTCTTGAAGAAAAACGATATCGGCTTGTGATGCGCATGGTCAGGGGGTGTCCGTTTTTCCGGAATTCCGGATAGCGGAACAGTCGCTTGGGAATTTTGACTGTCTGAAATTGCAGACTACCGCCCTGGTCGGAATCTCGTTGTAACATTCGTCGTTCATCTAACCCACCGGCTTAATGAAACAGTTTGCCAAAAATTCAAAAACGGCACGATTTTTGGTTACAAACTGAAACGGTCACTCGCCCTTTTCTTCATTTTCGGCTTTCTTTGGACATCACAGGGCGCAAATCTGGCAGGCAGGCGATGTGTGCGAGCGCTACGCTAAAAGCCCTAGTGTGCAGGGCGCCAGAACGCGTGTTGCTGAAAGCCTGCGTATGAAAGGCGTGTGATTTACCATTGTCCGGGGTGTGTTCCCGGGCGGCGGCAGAGGAAGCAAGGAGAAGTGGTTTTTCGGGAGTAGAACAGTCAAAGGAGACAGTCATGCCAATTGGAGTGTTGGCCCTCATCGCATTTGTACCCATCGCAGTAGCGCTGGTCCTCATGGTAGGTCTGCGCTGGCCCGCAACAAAAGCTATGCCCCTCGCCTGGCTGGCAGCAGCTCTTGGCGCCATTCTGGCGTGGAAGCTGCCCACCGGCTATGTCATGGCCCTTTCGTTGCAGGGTGTTGTCACGGCAGTTGGTATTCTTATCATCGTTTTTGGCGCTATCCTCATTTTGTATACGCTGAAATACAGCGGCGGCATGGAAACCATCCAGTGCGGTTTCCAGAATATTTCACCGGACCCGCGCGTTCAGGCAATCATCATCGGTTACCTGTTCGCAGCCTTCATCGAGGGCGCAGCCGGTTTCGGTACACCTGCGGCTCTGGCCGCGCCGCTGCTTTTGAGCCTGGGCTTTCCCCCACTGGCTGCCGCGGTCGTCTGTCTGGTCTTTAACTCCTTTCCAGTCACATTCGGTGCAGTTGGTACGCCCATTGTCCTTGGCCTGAAGTTCCTCAAGGAACTGGTCATGGCCGCCGTGAACGATCCTGCCGTGGTGACCAACTTCACCAGCATGGAATCCTTCAACGCCCTGATCGGTCAGTGGTCGACCCTGATGCACCTGCCCATGATCTTCATCCTGCCCATTTTCATGCTGGGTTTCATGACCCGCGTATTCGGTCCTGAAAAGTCCTGGGCTCCCGGTCTTCGCGCCTGGAAATTCTGTGTGTTCGCTGCCGTTGCCTTTACCATTCCTTACCTCATCATGGCCTGGATCCTGGGCCCCGAGTTCCCCTCCCTCATCGGTGGTCTGGTTGGCCTGGGCATCGTGGTTTGGGGCGCCAAGCGCGGCATCGCCGTGCCCAAGGATTCCTGGAGCTTCGGTCCGCAGAGCGGTTGGGCTGCTGACTGGGTTGGTTCAGTCCGCCCCGAAGAAGATTGCCAGTTCAAGGCACACATGAGCCAGTTCAAGGCCTGGTTGCCTTACGTGCTCATCGGCCTGATTCTCGTAGTTACCCGTATTCCCGAACTCGGCCTCAAGGGTCTCCTTGCCGCCCAGAAGATTCCTTTCACCAACATCCTTGGCTATGAAGGCGTTAACGCCGCCATCGCCTACCTGTACCTGCCCGGCACCATTCCTTTCATGCTGGTCGCCATCCTGACCATCGCCATCCATGGCATGAACGGTCAGAAAACGAGCGCCGCCTGGAAAGAATCCATTGCCAAGATGAAGAACCCCACCATCGCCCTGTTCTTTGCGGTGGCCCTGGTTTCCATCTTCCGCGGTTCCGGTGCTTCCGCCGGCGCCATGAACGTCAACGACTACCCCTCCATGCCGCTGGCAATGGCAGAGGCAGTTGCCGCCCTGGCTGGACAGGCCTGGCCCATGTTCGCCTCCTTTGTTGGTGGTCTGGGCTCCTTCATCACCGGCTCCAACACGGTGTCTGACCTGCTCTTCGCCGAATTCCAGTGGGGCATGGCCAGCACTCTTGGTCTGCCGCATCAGATCATCGTGGCCGCCCAGGCAGTTGGTGGCGCCATGGGTAACATGATCTGCATCCATAACATCGTGGCCGTGTGCGCCGTGGTTGGCCTCTCCGGCATGGAAGGCGCCATCCTGCGCAAGACCTTCTGGCCCTTCGTACTGTACGGCGTGGTCGTGGGTATTGTCGCCACGCTGTTCAGCTTTGTGTTCTTCCCCACCGTATTCTAGCAAACGACGGCAATCGTCGGGCGGACCGCATGGTCCGCCCGACATTATCGCTGCAAGGAGCGTAAATAATTATGTCCACAAATGCCCTGATCAAGGAGTTCGCGGCAGTCGTAGGCGAAGAGAACGTCCTGACTGGTGAAGCCGAACGTCACTCCTATTCCTATGATGCAGCCGTGCTCGACGCCAAGGTGCCGGCATTGGCCGTGCGCCCCATGACCAGTGAAGAGCTCGGCAAGGTCGTTAAGCTCTGCAACGACAATAGCCTGCCCCTTACCGTGCGTGGCGCTGGCACCAACCTTTCCGGTGGCACCATCCCCAGTTCCGGCGGTGTTGTCGTGCTGACAAATGGTCTTTCCAAAATTCTGGAAATCAACACCGAAGACCTCTACGCAAGGGTGCAGCCCGGCGTAGTCACTGCCAAGTTCGCTGCTGCTGTGGCCAAAGAGGGACTTTTCTATCCCCCGGATCCAGGTTCCCAGGCTGTTTCCACCCTGGGCGGCAACGTTGCCGAAAACGCCGGTGGTCTGCGCGGGCTCAAGTATGGCGTTACCAAAGATTACGTCATGGGAATTAGCTTTTTCGACGTTAACGGAGAGCTGGTGAAGAGTGGTTCCAAGACCGTCAAGTGCGTGACCGGTTACAACCTGCCCGGTCTGATGGTTGCTTCCGAAGGCACCCTGGGCGTGTTCAACGAGATCACCCTGAAGCTGGTGCCGCCGCCGGCCGCAGCCCGCTCCATGCTGGCGGTTTTTGATGATATTCTTGCCGCTTCCAGAACGGTGTCGGCCATCATCGCCAGCAAGATCGTTCCTGCGACCCTGGAGCTGATGGATAACTTCACCATCCGCACTGTTGAGAATTTCCGCAAGGCTGGCTTGCCTGTCGATGCGCAGGCCCTTTTGCTCATCGAAGTGGACGGCCACCCCGGACAAGTTGAGGAAGATGCCGCCAAGGTTGAAACCATCTGTAAGGAAAACGGCGCCAAGAGCGTGGAAGTGGCCAACGATCCGGCCCAGCGTAACCAGATCTGGCAGGCTCGCCGCGACGCATTGCCCGCACTGGCCAACCTGAAGCCCACCTGTGTTCTGGAAGACGCCACCGTGCCTCGCTCCAAGATTCCGGCCATGATGGACGCCATCAACAAGATTTCCAAGGATTTCAACTTGACCATCGGCACCTTCGGCCACGCCGGGGACGGCAACCTGCACCCCACCATTCTTACCGACAAGCGCAACAAGCAAGAGTGGGAGCGTGTGGAAAAGGCCATTGACGCCATTTTTGACGTGGCTCTCGGTATGGGGGGAACCCTCTCCGGCGAGCACGGCATCGGCATGGCCAAGTCCAAGTATATGGTGCAGGAAACCAGCCGCGCCACCATCGAATATTACCGCGCCATGAAGAAAGCCCTGGATCCCAAAGGGATTCTCAACCCGGGCAAGATCTTCAGCTAGGAGGCGACAATGGCCGACATTCATGAACTCGCCGTCATGCTCAAGGAGCTGGACGATCAGCTCGTAAGCTGCATGAAGTGCGGGATGTGCCAGGCAGTCTGCCCTATCTTTTCGCAGACCGGGCTCGAAGCCGATGTAGCCAGGGGCAAGCTGGCCCTTCTGGAGCATCTGTCCTCGGAAATGCTCCGGGACCCTGAAGGCGTCAACGAGAAGATGCAGCGCTGCCTGCTGTGTGGTACTTGTGAAAAGAACTGCCCCAGCGGCGTTAAGATTACGGATATATTCCTTCAAGCAAGGGCTATTCTGACGGGATACTTTGGCCTGTCTCCGGCCAAGAAAGCCATCTTCAGGCAGTTGCTGACCCGTCCGAAGCTGTTCAACCATCTGGTGCAATACGGCAGCAAGTTTCAGGGGATGTTCTCAAAGTCTGCCAACGAGTTGCTGGGCACGTCCTGCGCTCGTTTTCAGGCCCCTGTCATTGCGGACCGTCACTTCCCCAGCCTGGCGGACAAGCCCTTCCACAAGTTGGTTCCGTCACTGGATGAGCCCGCCGGCGCCTCAGGCATCCGCGTGGCCTTCTATCCCGGCTGCGTTGTGGACAAGATATACCCCCAAGTGGGGCAGGCCGTGCTCAAGGTGCTCAGGCATCACGGCGTCGGCATCTATATGCCGGAAGGCCAAGCCTGCTGCGGTATCCCCGCTCTTTCCAGCGGCGACCGCGACACCTTTGACAAACTGCTGGGCATGAACATGAAAGTGTTCGGGCAGGGCGGCAAAAGCGAAAGCCCTGACTTCCAGTATGTGCTCACGCCATGCGCCACCTGCACTTCGACACTCAAGGAATTGTGGCCGCATATGTCCCGTGACGCGGAACTTGGCAACATTGCCAAGCCCTTTGCCGCAAAAGTCATGGATGTAAGCGAATTCCTGGTGGACGTGCTGGGGGTCAAAGAGCTCGAAGGCGGCAATAATGGTAATAAAACCGTCACCTACCATGACCCTTGCCACCTGAAGAACTCCCTGGGCATTACCGCCCAGCCGCGCACCCTGCTCAAAGGAAGCAAGGGCGTTGCCTACACAGAGCTGCCTGACGCCGGCGTCTGCTGCGGCTGCGGCGGCAGCTTCAACCTGCAGCACTATGAACTGTCGAGGAAAATCGGTTCGCAGAAAGCGGACAATGTCCTCGCTACGGGTGCGAGCATCGCTGCCACGTCTTGCCCGGCCTGCATGATGCAGATTGCCGACCAGCTCTCCCAAAAGGAGGGACAGGTGGCAGTGAAACACATAATCGAAGTTTACGCAGATTCCCTTTAAGAAACGGACCGCCGTCTGTCGTGCCCTTTGCCGGTGTTTTTGCACCGGAACAAATCGGGGGCAGGCAGGCGGTGGTCTTGTGTTATAGGTGGAAAAGCGTCTACAAAGAACAGTGAAAACTGAAACGTGGTAGTCGCATGTGTGTTCGAACCCACGCGCCCTCTTATAATGATGTCGGGCGCGGCAACAAGGAAGCGATCAAATGAAGATACTCGTGCTCAATGCTGGTAGCTCATCCCTCAAATACCAACTCTTCACCATGACAGCCGAAGACGGCGGCGTCCCCGTGGGTGATGTTTTGGCCCAAGGGCTAGTGGAGCGCATCGGTGAGGAAAGCAGCAGCCTCAAGCACAAACGCATCAAGGATGGCAAGGCCGACACAGTAACCGGGGAACTCCCTGTGGCAGACCACAGAGTGGCCCTCGAACTGGTTATCGAGGCGCTGACCGAGCCCGGCAAGGGCGTGATCAGCGATACCTCTGAAATCGAAGCCGTGGGTCACCGTGTGGTGCACGGCGGCGAGCACTTTACCGCGCCCGCCATCATCGATGAAAAGGTCGATGCCGCTGTGGAAGAAAGCATCCCGCTGGCGCCTTTGCAAAACCCAGGCAGCCTTATCGGCATGCGCGTCGCCAAGGACCTGATTCCTGACGCGGTGCAGGTAGATGTTTTCGATACCGCCTTTTTTCAAACCATCCCGCAGCATGCGTATCTCTATGCGTTTCCTTACGAAATGTATAAGGAGCTGGGCGTACGTCGCTACGGCTTCCACGGAACCTCGCACCAGTATGTATCTGCCGAGGCGGCCAAACTGTTGGGCAAGCCCCTGTCCGAATGCAACCTGATCACGGCGCATCTGGGCAATGGCTCCTCCATGTCGGCCATCAAGAACGGCAAATGCATTGATACTTCCATGGGCATGACTCCCTTGGCTGGTCTCGTCATGGGCACCCGGACGGGCGATTTTGACCCTGCCGTGCTCTTCTATCTGGCCGAGCGCAAAAACATGACCATAGAAGAAATGTCCCACCTGGTTCACAAGGAAAGCGGTCTCAAAGGCATCTGTGGCTACAGCGATCTGCGCGACGTTCACGAACAGGTCGAAAAGGGCGATGAACGCGCCAAGCTCGCTCTGGAGATGCTCTGCTACCGCAACAAAAAATACTTTGGCGCCTACTTTGCGGTGCTGGGTCGTGTCGACGCCATCATCTTCACCGCTGGTATCGGCGAAAACGATGCCGAGGTCAGACGCGGCAGTGTAACGGGTCTGGAACATCTTGGCATTAAGATCGATCCCGAGAAGAATAACGGACGTTTTGGCGAACCTACACTTGTCAGCGCAGATGACAGTACTGTGCAGATATGGGTTGTGCCTACCAATGAAGAGCTGGAAATTGCCCGCCAAACCTTTGCCCTTGCTGTTGGAGCCGGAAAGAAGGGTAACTAGTCGCCCCAAATAGTGGGAACACTGCTTGGTAAGCATACTTGTTCCAGCTCGTGTGAAAAATACGCACCGTCGACGGGCACAGGATGTGCCCGTCGAGCGCGTAGCGAGCGATAGCAATGCCGGGATCAGGGTCCCGGCGGCGCGCTTCATGAATAACTCCAGGATGGGAGTTTTCAGGAATACAAAACAGGAGGACGCATGACCAGGGAACAGACTGTCCAGCTGTTCAAGGAAAAGGCCAAGCTGGTCTCGGCCGTCGTCGAGGAGGTCGCTTCCCTCGATCAGGCCTTTGACTATGTCGTTGACCTCTGCGGCAAGAAAGAAGCTTGTCAGATTCTTGTCTCAGGCTGCGAGGCCGACCTCTCGAAAAAGGCCGAAGACTTGTGCGACACAAAACAGCAAAAAATCGTAGCTGCACCGAATCTTAAGAAAAAAGATTTCACCAAGCTCGAAAAAAGCTGTGAAAAAGGTGGCTTTGCCTGCGTAGATAAAGGCCTCAGAGAGCATCTGGGCGGTATCGACATAGGTGTCACCATGTGCAACGGCGCTATTGCCGACACAGGCACCCTGCTGCTGGAGTCCAACAGCGAGGAAACCCGCCTGGCGACAATGATTGCCGAAGTCCACGTTGCGCTGCTCAAAAAGTCCGACATTAAAGAGGACTTGTACAGTGCTGAAAAGGACCTGGCCAAGCTGGTCAACAAGACCCCGTCCTATACGGCGTTCATTACCGGCGCCAGTCGCACAGCAGACATCGAGCGCGTTCTCGCACTTGGCGTACACGGCCCCCTCGAGCTGCACATACTCCTGATGGAGGACTAGTATGCAAACTGCCAAGGATCTCAAAGAATACAAAGAAAGTGTTAAGGAAGCCCTGGGCAACGACTTTTTGCGCCAGGCCATGGACAAATTCGCCGTCGCCTATCCGCAAGGGCGCGCCAAGGCCTTTGCCGGCATGGATGTGCGTGGTCTGATCAAGGAGATCGGCCAGGCCAAGGATGCTTCCATAGCGCGGATGGATGAACTTTTCGAAGAATTCAAGAAGAACGCCGAAGAAGCCGGCATCCACGTGCACCTCGCACATACTGCCGGTGAAGCCAACGAAATCATCGCACGCATCGCCAAGGACACGGGCTGCAAGAAAATCGTCAAGTCCAAGTCCATGACTGCAGAAGAAACGTTGCTGAACCACCACCTGGAAGCCTACGGGCTGGAAGTCACCGAGACCGACCTGGGTGAATGGATCATTCAACTCCGCCACGAAGGCCCCACCCATATGGTAATGCCTGCCATCCACCTTTCGCGGGATCAGGTTGCGGGGCTTTTTACCCAGGTTACGGGCAGCCAGCAGACCAACGACATCGAAAAGCTGGTCAAGGTCGCGCGCCGTGAGCTCAGGCAGAAGTATGTAGAGGCCGACATGGGCATTTCAGGCGCCAACTTCTGCATTGCAGAAAGCGGCTCCATCGGCATTGTTACCAACGAGGGCAACGCCCGCCTGGTGACCACGCTGCCCCGTGTGCACGTCGCCCTGGCCGGTCTGGACAAGCTGACACCGACACTGCACGACGCTCTGCGCGTGCTCCGCGCTCTGCCCAGGAACGCTACGGGCCAGGCTTTGACCTCCTATGTGACGTGGATTCATGGTCCCAACGAGTGTCAGGCTGCGCCGGACGGGAAAAAGGAATACCACATCGTATTCCTGGACAACGGTCGCCGCGCCCTGGCCAAGGACCCCGACTTCCGCCAGGTATTGCGCTGCATCCGCTGCGGCGCCTGCGCAAACGTCTGCCCGGTTTATCGTATGGTTGGCGGCCACGAATACGGCCACATCTACATCGGCGCCATTGGCCTGATTCTGACCTACTTTTTCCACGGGCGCGAAAAAGCGCGCCAACTGGTACAAAACTGCATCAACTGCCAAGCCTGTAAGGCTGTATGTGCAGCGGATATTGATCTGCCCTGGCTGATCAAACGCATCCACGCCCGCATCCAGGATGAATCCGGCCGCAGCCTGGAAAACACACTGCTTTCCATGGCCATGCGTAACCGCAAACTGTTCCATGGACTGCTGCGTTCAGCGCGTTTTGCCCAAAAGCCTTTTGGCGAGAAGAAGGACGACAAGGGCGGCAGATTCATCCGCCACCTGCCGATGATGTTTTCCAAGGATCAGGGCTTCCGCGAACTGCCGCGCATTGCGGAAAAACCCTTCCGCGATAGTTTTGACAAACTCAACGAGCCTGTTGAAAGCCCCAAGTTCACCGTGGCTCTCTTTGCAGGGTGCGCTCAGGATTTTATCTACCCCGAGCAGCTTGAAGCCGCCATGAAGACCTTCAAGGGGCGCAACATCAACGTTGTCTTCCCCCAACAGCAGACCTGCTGCGGCCTGCCCCTGATGATGATGGGCTCTACAGAGACCGAACGCGAAGTGGCCCTGCAGAACATCCAGGCCTTTGACCCGGCCGATGTGGATTACATCATCTGCCTGTGCCCGTCCTGTGCGTCGCACTTGAAGCATTATCCCAAGGTGTTTCCTGAAGGGGACAAGTATCGCCTGCTGGCGCAACGTTTCGCTGACAGGGTCATCGATTACTCCAGCTTCATGAACGATGTGCTGGAAGCTTCGCCCGAAGACTTCCGCTCCTCGGCCACCAAGGTCGCCTACCACGCTCCGTGCCACCTTTGCCGTGGTCTGGATGTGCACAAGGCGCCCCGTGATCTGATGCGTACTGGTGGTGTGGAATACATTCACACGGACGAGGAAGAGGTTTGCTGCGGCTTTGGCGGCTCCTACTCGCTGAAGTTCCCTGAAATCTCCAACCAGATTCTGAACAAGAAGCTGGATAACCTGGAGAAAACAGGCGCCGATGTGGTCGTCACCGATTGCCCGGGTTGCGTGATGCAGATCCGCGGCGGTCTGGCCAAACGCGGCAGCAAAATCCGTGTGCGCCACATGTCGGAACTTTTAGACGAGCAGAAACGCTAAGACAGCAATCCACCCTGTTCAAGAGCGGGGTGACAAGAAGATGCCATCAAAAGGGAGTCCGCAAGGGCTCCCTTTTTTATGGGCAGGTGCGACAGGAAATAATAAGGGGTGTGTTGCTTCTCAACCACACGAGTCAAGAATACCGTAACCATCCGCTCTCAAACATGGAAAGGAGAAGTCGCCGTCAGATTACGGCCTGCTATTGATTGCGCCTGCTTCAGCTACTTCCGTAACTGGTATTTCCTGACGGCGTTGTTGTGCTCGCGCAGTGTCTTGCTGAAGTGGTGGGTGCCGTCGCCCTTTGCTACAAAGTAGAGATAGTCGTTGTCTTCGGGGTTGACGGCGGCCTTGATGGACTCCAGGCCAGGCGAGCAGATGGGGCCTGGCGGCAGGCCGGGAATCTGATAGGTGTTGTACGGATTGGTGGCGTCATTTAGGTGTTTGCGCGTGAGATTGCCATCAAAGGTCTCCCCAAGACCATAAATAACGGTTGGATCGGCCTGCAGCAGCATACGCTTTTCCAAGCGCTTGGCGTATACTCCGGCAATTGTGGGGCGTTCTTCAGGCGCAGCAGATTCCTTCTCCACCAGGGAAGCAAGGATCATGATCCGTTTCAGGTCCTCGGCAGGGGGAGGTCCCTCAGGCCAAATCTTGGCAACCTGTTCCCAGTACATTTTCAGCAACATCTCCACAATGGGGCGCGCGTTCTTTTCCTTGGCGCGTCGCAACATGTAGGTTTCCGGGAAGAGAAAGCCCTCGGCCGTGTCAAAGGGAATATTGTATTCGGCGAGCAGGGCGGGATTGCGGATGGTATTGGCGAAATCCTGAAAAGTGGCGTAGCCGGCCTTTTCCACAATGGCTGCAATCTGCCACCAGGTAAGCCCTTCCGGGATGGAAAGCCGGTACAGAATGGGTTGCCCTGTGGCCAGCGTCTCCAGAACTTTTTCAGGGGGCCACCCCGTATCCAGTTTGAATTCACCGGCCTGGATGGCTTCAATCTGCTTTTTATAGCGGGCCAGCAGCCGAAAGTACTGGACATTGGTGATGAGGTCCTGGTCGTGCAACCGTTGGGCAATCTGATAAAAAGTCTCGCCAGGCTCCACTGCGAAGAGCTTTTCCTCACCGGGGGACTGCGGCGGGATTTTCATGAAGCTGTACGCTTCGTATCCAATATAGCCAGCAGCGCACATAATGGCGATGAACAGCAGCGATACCGCCGCCAGGAGAAATCTGCGCATGTATTATACCATCTCGAAGTTTCCGCTTCCTTCCGGATCACTGCCTTCCAGGAAGGTTTCGAGTATCAGGGCCGCCGCCTGTTGATCCAGAACTTCCTGCAGACGCTTGCCGGTCAGTCCGCTTTCGCGCAATTGCTGTTCTGCCTCCTGGGATGTGAAAAACTCATCCACCAGGTATATTGGAAGATTGGATCGCCGTTTCAAACTTTGTGCAAAATTGAGAACTTGTCTGACTATCAAGGCTGGCGTGCCATCAGCAGCCACGGGGCCTTCGGGCAAGCCAAGCACGATGGCGTCTACGGATTCGCCCTCCAAAATAGCGACCAGTTCCGAAAACAACTTGTCTCGCGTGGTCTTGTATATTGTTTTATAGGGAAATGCCAGCTTGCCGGCCGGATCGCTGATTGCCAGCCCGACGCGCTTTATTCCGAAATCAATGCCAAGATATTTCATGTGCTTGTATTTACTTTGACTGTGCGCTTGCGAGCAGCGCGCGCAGGATGTCCTCAAAACGCTCTTCAATGGTCTCCTGACGAAAATCCTGGAGAATACGGGTGCGCGCTGCCTGCCCCATGAGGATACGTTGTGGAGCGTCGTTTGCCAATGATTCAAGGCAGTGGGCCAGCCCCTGGATTTTGGAAGCATCATCGCCCTCTGCCGGAGCAAGCAAGCCTGTTTCCGTGTGACGTACGACTTCCGGCATGCTGCTGATGGCAAAACCAACAACAGGTCGGGCTCTGCCCATGGCTTCGAGCACGGCATTGCCCATGCCTTCCCATAGCGAGGGGAAAGCGAAGACGTCCAGTTCGTCGTAAAAGGCCTGCATGTTTTCGACAAACCCGAGATAGCGAACATTGTCTGTAATGTCGCACGCAGCTGCCTGCTGTTGCAGGGCTTTTTGTAAAGGGCCCTGGCCTGCAATGCGCAACTCAAACGCAACGCCCCTTTTCTTGAGCTGGGCGGCGGCGTCCAGCAACAGCCGGTGCCCCTTTTGCTCCACAAGGCGGCCCGCGGTACCAATGACAAGAGCGCCCTTGGTCGGAGGGGGCGTTGGCCCCTCGCACCAGGAAGCAGGAATGCCATTGGGAAGCAAGTGCACTTGCGTTTGCGGCAGCAGGTGCGGATTGCGGGCAAAAAGCGTGCGCCTGGTATCCTCGGCATTCACAATGACGCCATGGGCCACATTACGATAGAGGTGGCGGTTGAAGACGGTATCGCGCACGGGCAGCCCCATGCCGCGGCGGTAGAGGACTGCAGGTACTCCGGCAAGACGCGCCGCCTGCCCCGCGGCTTTGAGATCCTGAGGCAGTCCCAGGATAACCGCATGGGGCCTTTTGGCGCGGAAAAAGGTGTAGAGTCGGGCCATGAGCAGGGGGTTGAGGAAGCCGAGCCGCCCTGCATGTATGGGAGTGACGTCCACCCCCAGCCTGGTGGCGCGTGCTTCCAGCTCACTAGCTTTGGCCGCAAGCATAAAGGTATCGTGCCCGCGTTCGCTCATGCGGC
Source organism: Desulfovibrio biadhensis (assembly GCF_055388615.1). NCBI lineage: Bacteria > Pseudomonadati > Thermodesulfobacteriota > Desulfovibrionia > Desulfovibrionales > Desulfovibrionaceae > Desulfovibrio > Desulfovibrio biadhensis. The sequence goes on along the minus strand of NZ_AP042477.1, from coordinate 916,657 downwards.
GAGCAAACTCGAGGTGCCAGTGCTCGCCACCACCCCAAAACCGGGTGGAATTGCAGAAGCAGATGCGCCAACGGGCGCGGCCAGACTGATTGGCTGGAATCATAGCCGCGCCTTGGCTCCTGTGCTTAGCTCCGCTTCACCGGAATGGGCCTGATGGGAGAGCCCGCGGTGATGGAGTCTTTGGCAGCTTCCAAGAAGTCCTCCTGCCAGGTATCGCCAAAAAGGTGCTGCGCCATGAACTCGACAGTATGCAGCACAGGGCGCTCCTGCCCAATGGCCATGAGGTTGCGTGCAATGCCAACCTTACACGACGGGCAGCCGACAATGATGGGCTTATTCGGTTCGTAGCGCTGCAGGTCATGGGTGAGTTGATCGCGCTTTCTTTGTTGCAGACGCGAATAAATCTCGGGCGATGTCATGGCGCCCAGGCCCGATTCGCCACAGCAGCGAGGGCTTAGGGTCACGTCTGCATGCATGAAGTCCGCCAGCGCCTTGCTGTATTTGTTGGGCGCCTTGTTCGAAGGCACGCCGCTCCACTCCGCATGGCAGGAGGCATGGTAGAGCAGTTTCCCTGGATCCTTTCCTTCCATGGCCTGGGAAAAGGATTTGGGCATCAACTCATAGAGGTACTGCATGGCGTCCAGTGTCTGGAGCTGCTCCTGCATCTGGGGGTCCAGGTCGTATCGCTGGAGCCCGTCGCGACAGGAACCGCAGGCAGTGATCAGGGTGCGTACATGCACGCCCTCTGCTTTGGCTTCGTCCAGAAGCTTTTTGAAGGCAAAAATGTTGCGGGCCTGGTTGGTGGTGTAGGCTTCCTCGCAGCCGCTGACCAGCAAGGGGTAGCCGCAGCAGAGGTGTTCCTTGGGCACGATGACACCCATGCCGGCTTCCAGCAACAGCTTGATGGTGGCCAGACCAATGGAGCGGTAGAACAGGCTGCCACCGCACCCCGGGAAGTAAAACACGGCCTCGGTGCGTCCCGGTGTACGGGGGGAGGGCAGGAAAATAGAGCCCTTATCCAGCTTGAGCGTCTGTCCCAGGTTGGCAAATCCCGTGGCGGGACCTTTTCCTGCCAGCAGGGGATTTTTGAACCTGCGCCGCCAGGCTGCAGGCACCAGGCCGATGGCCTTGTTCTGGATATTCTGCCCTACACTGGCGCCTTTGGCGGCCAGGGGAACACGTTTGGCGGGCGCCGCCGCAAGATACTCCAATATCTTGGCTTTGACCGGGTGCCCGCCGGAATGCTTGTCTTCCAGAAAAGAGCGCAGGTGCAGCATGACCTTGGGCGAGTCGATCTTTACGGGGCATGCCGCGGTGCATTTGCCGCACCCGGTGCAGTGCTCCATGAGCACGCGCAGTTCATCGAGCAGGCGTTTGTCCGGGATGCCGCGGTTGACCTGGGTGTAGTAAATGGCCTCGATAAGCGCGCCCAGGCTGATGTTTTTATTGCGGGGGTGGAAGATGAGGTTCTGCTCCGGATAATACATGGGGCAGAACTGCTTGCACTTGCCGCAACGGGTGCAGACCTGAATATTCTGCAGCAGGTTGATAAGCCGTTCCTTCTCTGGCAGGCCGCTTTTGCGGATATCCTGGATCAGACGGTTGAAAGAGAAGGTGTAGGGCTTCACGGGAAGCTCGCGCTGCGTCAGCTTTCCCGGGTTGAGAATGTTGTTGGGGTCGATCCTGTGCTTGAATTCCCGCAACGCCTTGATTTTTTCTTCGGCAAGGAAGTTGATCTTCGTAATGCCGATGCCGTGCTCACCAGATACCTGGCCGTTGAGCGCCAGCACCTTTTCAAAGACTTTTTCCGCGGCTTCTTCTGCGGTGTGCAACATGTCGGGGTCGTTGGAATTGACCGGGATGTTCACGTGGCAGTTGCCGTCGCCCGCGTGCATGTGGCTGGCAAGCACGATGCGCGTGGCCTGCATGTCTTCGTAAATCTTGTCCAGCTCGGCCTTTATGCCGGGGTAGCGCGAACGCAAATCCTGGAAAAAGTAGAATACCTGCATTTCCAGTTCCTGTTCGCTCAGTTCCTTGGCAGTGATCTCACCCTTGAGAATGGAAGTGGAAAACTCGAGCTCCATGGTGACGAACTCGTCGTCCACAGCAACCCAGGGCAGGGATGACACCATCTGCAGCGCCTGGCGGTATGCCTTGGCCAGGTAGAAAAGGTTCAGTTCTTCAAGATATGCTGCAAATTCGGGGATGACATCAGTCGGGATGACGATGTCCTCGTTGATCTTAAAACCCGAGGTGCGCTTTGAAATGGCCGAAAGCTTGTGGCGGTCTTCCCAGAAGCGCTCTGCTTCTTTTTCGTCAGAAGCCACGAAAACGTCCACGTTGTCATAGGGCTGCACAATATTGAGAATGGCGCCAACGCTGTCTTCCAACGCGTTTTCATCGTCGGAATCAAGCTGCACCAGCAGCACGGATATGGGCATGCCCTCGTATGTGCTGCTCTTTTTGGCGTAATCAATAGCCTGCACGTATTTAATGTTGAATTCTTCGAGGGCGCTCATCTTCACGTGGTCGCCCTGGGCGCGAATGACGTCGCGCAGGCCGACCAGGTCCTTGATGACCAGCATGGCGTTGTGCATTGTGCGACCAAAGAATTCTAGGCAGAGAATGCGCGAATGTTCCTGTTTCGGATGCAGTGTGAAAACGCCTTCCGTGATGATGCCGTCCACGCCTTCCTTCTGCACGCCGGGTAGACCGCCCAGAAACTTGTTCGTTACGTCTTTACCCAGGCCGGGGCTGCGGATGTCCTCACCGGAAAGGGTGACGGTTTCCTGCAGCGTTTCCGTGCCGTCATCGGCCACGGCAAAGACCTCGAAGATAACGGTTTCGCCAGGGAGGATCTTGTGGCCGGGGTGGTTCTTGCGGCGCACCACCACAACCTCCGCCGTGGGCATGACCATGGTGTAGCTGGAAATATTGTCGATGGTGGTGCCGTATTCAAAGCAGAACGGACCGCCCGAGTTTTCCGAGATGTTGCCCCCCAGGCTGGAGGCTGTCTTGGAAGCCGGGTCCACGGTGAACAGCAGCCCCTGTTCGGCGGCCGCATTGATGGCATCCATGGTTATGACGCCTGCCTGGGCCGAGAGCAGCATATTGTTAGGGTCTATATCCAGAATCTTTTTCAACCGCGACAGGCTCAGGATGACGGTGCGGCGCATGGCCGGGATGGCTCCGCCGGTGAGTCCGGAACCGCCCCCTCTGGGCACCAGTGCAAAGCCGAGTTCATTGGCCAATGCAATGACATGTTTGATCTCTTCTGTGCTGCTCGGCATAATTACGGCCAGGGGCAGCTCCATGCGCAGGTCTGTTGCGTCAGTGGAGCACTCCACCAGCATGTTTGGGCGGGTGGCGATGGCTTCTTCTGGCAGGAATTTGCGCAGCCGGCGCATAAGCTGGTCTTTGAATGCCTGATCCTCTTTATATTCTTTCCAGAAGCCTTGAACGCCCGCATCGAGGGTGTCGGCGTATTCCTGGCTAAGAGAGGGGATGCTCTCACGGAGCCTGGACTTGACGCTGATGTAGACCAGCCCCGGGTCGATAAAGGGGTTGTAGCGCAGCAGAAAAAGTTCTTCTGCAAGGCGCAGGGCCAGTTCGCGAACGTCTTCTGGCCAGCTCGCCATGTCATCTGGTGTAAGCCGCAGCACCCGCGAAAGCAGGTGGTCGGAAGCGATTGATATATGGGGACCTTTCGAAGGCATTGGTGAAATATTCCTTTATGCTGAATTAGCGACAAAGAGTCAATGTTATATCAGCGTTTGACGGCTGACAAGTGCGGGATTTTGCCTGTGGTCGGAGGCGCTTGCATAGGCAGTATATTTTTATTTCTATATGATGCGTGTTGCTCTATGCCCTTTGTAAAAAAGGGGGCTCCACCATCAACGTCATTGAAGCCATACATAACGCAGATATGGACGAAGTCGACCCCCATATAAGATTCATTTTCTCTCAGAGGAATTATATTCGCAAAGCTTGCCAGAGGGCACCAGGGGGTTGTAACCAATACGCAATGAAGTTCGTGTAGGATATTCCCGACCCTGTAAGGGGCAAGCCGGACACTCAGGTAGAGGAAAAAAGAAGATGAAGGCGGAAGTGAAATTGCTTTCTTCTCACATGGCAAGGCATCTGCGATTCTGCAGGGCAGGGGCGTGGCTGTGTTTGCTTCTTCTTGCCTTTGGTCTGTCTGTTCTTGCAGGCTGTGATGACGGGCAGCGCTCCAAGGAGAAAGCGGAGACCCCTGCGGGCAAAGTCACGGCTGTTGCAGGCGGGCAGGTGCAAAAAGACGTTGACGCCTCGGGCAAAAAATCTGACGGCGAAGCACAACCAATCATCGGTTTTCTTGTGGATTCGAGCGGTCTGGGGGATAGAGGGTTTCTGGACTCCATTTACCAGGGGCTTGTCGTTTCCGCCGAGAAACATGGCCTGAAGCTGGAGCTGGCCCAATTGCCAGCCGGCGAGGTCACTTTTGAAGTGCAGACCGCCAAGTTCAATGAGCTGGTGGGCAAAGGGTGCGTTTTCATCGTCTGCACAAGCGCTACTATCCGTAAGGCCATGGATAGTGTGGCGCGCGAGAATCCAGACGTTTTTTTTGCACTTATGGATACGGAGTGCAACCATCACCTGCAGAATGAATGTAGCGTGACCTGCGCCTCTGAGCAAGGGGCGTACCTGGCTGGAGCTCTGGCTGCCGCCATGTCTCAAAGTGGGGTTTTGGGCGTGATCGGCGGTTATGAGATTGCACCGGTCATGGATTTTGTGCTGGGCTTTGAGGCCGGCGCCAAAAAGCACGACAAGAACATAAATATCGTTACCGCCTTCATCGAAGATAAAGACGCTTCCACAATCGCTTGGAATAACCCTGAGCTTGCTGCTGCGATTGCCGCGGAAATGTACGAAGAACAGCTGGTGGATGTCTTTTTTCCTGTTGCGGGTGCTTCTGGTGTCGGCGTTTTCAATTTCATAAGCGAACATGGACTGTATGCGATAGGCGTGGATACGGATCAGGACTATATGGTCGAGGGGCGCATTCTTACCAGCGTGCTCAAACGCATGGATGTCGCCACGGAACACCTGGTGGAAAAATACCTGGCCGGTACCATCGAAAACAAACATTATCGCTTTGGCATGGCCGACGGGGTAGTGGATATTTCCGAAATGCGCTACACCCGGGCCATTTTGCCGGTTTCCGTGCTTGAAGAGTTGCAGGAACTCCGGCGCTGGATCATTGCCGGTGACATTGTTCCCCCTTCCTCCCGGCAAGAAGAAAAATGAGCAGGCGCAGTTTTACATCGCGGCTTCCTGACATTCTGCAGAGAAATCTCTCGTTGAAAATCAACGCAGCCATCGTCGTCTGTCTGCTTTTGATGGTTGTTCTTCCCGCCATTTATTTTTCCAATGCATTTACCAAAACCCTTATGCGCAACTCACGGGAAGGCGCAGAAGCCATGGTGGAGCTTTTTGCCGAAATGTGCAGGGAGCCCCTGGCCAGACAAACCTACGGCGTACTCTTCTATAACGCCAGCAACCTGCTTAAGCGGGGCAATGTGCTTTCCGTAAAGGTGGAAAACGCTTCCGGTGGAAACGTCACCCCCATGACGACACGTGAAGTGGCAGACGACAATGGCACATTGCTGGTGGAGCGCAATGTCTACGATGAGCAACTTGGCAAGGGGTACGTGGGAAAGGTGAGCGTCTTTCTCAGTCTGCAATCGGCCATGGAAAAGATCGAGCAACTGCGTATGCGGATGTTTGTGGGGGCCATACTGGGCGGATGCGCGATCCTGGCCGTGCTTGCCTACTTGCTGCGGCGGTATGTTTTGCGCCCCATCGCTGTGCTAGAAAACTCCGTTCAGACAATAGCCACAGGGGATTTGAAACATACGGTGCCGCCCCTGGGAAGAGATGCATTAGGCGCGCTGGGACAGAATGTGAACTCCATGACTGCCAACCTGCACAAAACCATGCAGGAAAAGGAGCAGGCGGAAAACGAGTTGGCAGAACTCAACCGTGACCTTGAAGGTCTGGTGAAAGAGCGCACCATAGACCTGGATCGCAAAGCCTTGGAGCTCGAACAGGTCAACAGGCTGCTAGAAAACTCCAATCGCGCCAAAAGCGAGTTTCTGGCCAATATGAGCCATGAGATACGCACGCCCATGAACGGCATTCTCGGCATGACAGATCTTGTCCTGTACACCGATCTATCCCCTAAGCAGCGTGAATATCTTTCCGTCATCAAATCGTCAGCCAATACTCTTTTGAGTCTCCTGAACGACATTCTCGATTTTTCGCGTATCGAATCAGGCAAACTGCACATAGAAACCATTGTTTTTCGGCTTGATGATCTGATCGATGAAATAACAGATCTTTTTCGCAGCAAACTGGCCAGAAGCAAGGTGGAGTTCATTCTGGACATCCCCCTGGAGGTGCCGCGCGGGCTCATGGGCGACCCGTTACGGATCAAGCAGGTCCTATCAAATCTTGTGGGTAATGCCTGCAAATTCACGGAAAAAGGCGAGATCACCCTTTCCGTAAAATTGCAGCATTACATGGACGGCAAGGCCTGGCTCGAATTTACGGTTACGGATACCGGCATCGGTGTGGCAAAGGAAAAGCAGGAGCACCTTTTTGAAGTGTTTACCCAGGCTGACGGCTCCATTACCCGCAAATACGGAGGGTCTGGTCTTGGTCTGGCCATTTGCCAGAAACTCGTGGTCCTCATGGGAAGCGGGGGGCTTCATCTGGAAAGCGAGCATGGCAAAGGCAGCAGTTTCAGTTTCTCTCTCCCTTTTGCCACGGTGGATATTACGGCCCCGGCCGGGGATGATTGCACCTCCCTCCTGCAGACTCTGCGTTTGCTGCTTGTGGAGCAGAACGAAAGCAGCGCGAACATGTTGCAGCGGATGTTGGGCTCCTTTGGCATTGCCTGCCACACCGTCGGCAGCGGAAAAGCTGCCGCAGAATGGGTGCGCACGGCGCGCAGCGGCCCAGGAGAACGGGTCCATGGCGTGATAATGAACTTCATGCTGCCGGACATGACCGGCCTTGAAGCCATCAAGGCCTTGCGCTCCATGGAAAACGGCTCGCCAGGATTGCCGGTGATAATGATCACGGCCTTTGGCCACGAGCTGGAAGCCAAAGAAGCCATGGAAGCGGGCGCAAGCGAGACTTTGTTCAAACCCGTCAAACAGTCCGACCTGTTCAATGTTTTGTTGCGCATTTATTGCGAGCCTTTGACAAAAGGCGCTGATCGCTCCTCCAGGGCATCCTGGCAGCCCGAGGCCATTCCTTCATTGCAAGGGGTGCGGGTGCTGCTGGCTGAGGATAACGTCATCAATCAGAATGTGCTGCGCGAAATCCTGGCCTTGGCAGGCGTTACGCTGGATATTGCCCGCGACGGGCATGAAGCTGTCGAGATGGCCATGGCCGGAAAGTACGATATTATTTTTATGGATATACAGCTGCCAAACCTGGACGGTTTTGGCGCGACCAGGGCATTGCGGCAAAGCGATCGCGACATGCCCCCTATCGTGGCCATGACCGCCCACGCCATGAAAGGGGACCGCGAAAAATGCCTTGAAGCCGGAATGGACGATTACATCACAAAGCCCATAGACCGCGAGCGCCTGTTCCGCGTCATGCAGCACTGGCTTTCGGGAGAGGGCGCACAAGAAGGCAGTCTCGCAGCCCAGGACGTGCAGGATGCATTGGACGAGTCACCGGTCGTGTTTGCCAAGGATGCGGCAATGCGCCGCCTGGGAATGGAGGAGGGCGCTTTCCTCGCTCTTTGCAATAAAAGCCTGGTGGAGCAGCAAAAGGTTCTGGAAGCTCTGGAAGTGGCCATCGATGATGGCGAACGGCAGACCGCCCTTGTCCTTGCGCACTCCTTGGGAGGGGGCGCTCGCAGTCTCATGATGCAAAAACTTGCGAATGTCGCCAGAGAGCTTGAACAGACCCTCGAGGCCGGGAGCAGCACGGGTAAGGAGCAGCAAAAGATCCTTTTTGCAATGGTGGAGCGCGAGTATGCGCTGATTGTAGAAACCCTGAAGGCGTTATGTCCTGAAGATGAAACGTTTTCCCCAAATATAACTGCCGCCCCTGGCGCCCCATCTAAAATACAGCTCAGCGCAGAAGACCGCGATGCGTTTTACGAGACCCTGGCGGAGGCGCTCCGCCTGGCGGACCCCGTGCGCTCCCGTGAAATTATGGAGAAACTTCTTGAGTATGCCCATCCGTCGCAGCGTTACGCAGCGCTTGTGAGCATACACGAATGCGTGCTGGATTTTGATTTCGATACAGCTCTGGACAAGCTGGATGCGTTGCGCTCTTGAGCCGTGCAGCCAATTCCGCACCACGTTCACGTGCTGTCTATAAAGCTTCCATAGCCTGTAGGGCGGACAGCTTCCTCTTTTTTAATGATTGTCCTGACCCGAGGCATGACAGCAATCCATTAAAACAGGAGCGGTATTCTTATGGAGGCAGGGCGCTTGCTCAACCTGCTCTACCTGGTTTTGTTGCTGGCTGTGATTCTGCTGGCCTGGCGCTGGCCGCGCATCAGTCATCGCAAATTCAACTGGCGCAGCCTGAAAAACGACAAAAAACGGGAAAACCACCGGGAAAACAGGGAAAAGTAAATGGTCTGAAGTGCGACCCTCGAATCAGAAACGCTCCTCATCTCAGGCCGAAGGGATGGAGGGCGTTAGTTATTCGTAAGGGTAGCCGCCGGTGAATTCGTCTGCGCGCGGATTGGGGTAGACTCGCTGCGCGATCAGCTCCTGAACCCCCTTGGAACGATCGGTCCAGTGCATGTGCAGAAACTGCTCGGCCTCATGGCTCATGGGGTGTTCCAGCCAGACTTCGTACAATTTGATAACCTGGGGGTTATCCTGGGATGCCCGGATGGGGAAGGCCTGGTCCGCGGCATACACGCCGTTTATGCGGTCCAGCATGTAATCCTTCAGTTCCTTGGAGGCGGCAAGGGCCTTGTTGGTGAAACGCAGGCCGACAATGGCGCCGCCGCATGCGATGCAGCCGACCTTGAGGAATTGGCGCCGGGTGAAATCAGCAAAACTCATGGCGTTCTCCTTATGCCTTGTTGGCCGACATCATGGCCAAACGCTTTTTGAATCCAGCATAAACCTTCGTGGTCCGGCGATCCATGGCCTCGAGCACTCCGGGCATGATGGGCTGTCCGCCGCCACATACACAGCCGCCAGGGCAGGCCATGAATTCTATAAAATGCCAGGGGCTCTTGCCGGTTTTGACGATGTCGCAGACTTCGCGAAAGCGTTTCGCCCCATGCAGTACGGCTACGCTGACCTTCACATCACCCACGGTGACGGTGCCTTCTTTGAGGCCGTTCAGACCACGCACCATCTTGAAGTCCCAACTCGCCGGCTTTTCTCCTGTTACCGCCTGGTAGGCATAGCGCAGGGCCGCCTCCATGACACCGCCGGTAACGCCGAATATGGTGGCGCCGCCAGTGGAGTCGCCCATGAGGGTGTCACGCGCACCATCGGGCAGGTTGGCGAAGTCGATGCCTGCCTGCTTGATCATGTAGGCCAGCTCGCGAGTGTCTATGGTAGCGTCGATGTCCTTGTAGCCGCTTGACCAAAGATCAGGGCGCATGCCTTCGTACTTCTTGGCCGTGCAGGGCATGATGGAAACCGTGTAGACCTTGGCGCGGTCGTACTTCATGGTGTCAGGGCCGTATGTCTTGGCAAGGGCGCCCATCATTCCGATGGGAGATTTGCAACTGGACAGGTGCGGGAACAGCTCGGGATAGAAGCTCTCCACGTACTTGTGCCAGCCCGGACAGCAGGATGTGAACTGCGGCAAAGGCTTGTCGATCTGTTTGGTCAGGCGCTTCACGAACTCGGTGCCTTCTTCCCAAATGGTCACGTCAGCAGTGAACTCGTTGTCCCACACATGGTCAAAGCCCAGTTCCTTCATGGCGCTGAGCATCTTGCCCGTGGTCACGGAGCCGACAGGCATGCCGAAACAGTCGCCCAGACCGTAGCGAACGGCAGGTGCGGGCATGGCGATGACCTTGATCTCCGGATCCTTGATCTTTTCGACTATTTCGCTGACCCAGGATTGGACCTCGTAAATTGCGCCCACAGGGCAGTGGGTGAGACACTGGCCGCAATTGATGCACAGTTCGGTATGGGGGATGGAATGCTCTTCCCCACTTTCACCGAAGATGGCGCCTGTAGGGCAATAGCTTTGACAGGTGTCGCACCCTATGCACTTCTCCGCATCTATCTGGATGAAGAACAGATCATCCGGATTGGCTTTTGGATCAGGTGCATGATCCTCGTAAAAAACCTTTTCCATTTCGATTCGACTCATAATCGACCTCCCGATGTTATGGTTTTGGGCTGCGGTCCTTCGCGGCATTTTACGCCGGAAAAAAGACCGGTGGACCCGCATGTCCTGAAGTGCGCTGCAATGAACCTCCTGGAGTGAGCGTGTTATTACGTATAATGCGTAGGCTTGGTGTGAACATGCTCCTGCTTCGTAAACATCCTTACAGTGTCGTTTTCAGCCAGGGCATGGCGTATAATCGGGCAACGGATGTGCCTTCGCAGCAACGCCAGTCCCTCAGTTGGGAAAGAATACGATGCACCACCTTTCTGGCGGTTTTTCTCCCATTCCATGAAAGCGACGCCTCTGTCTGATTGAGGGCAACACCTGCTAAAACAAAACGGATTTGAGCCGGTACTGTTCCTGCAAGCGTCGGGGCGATCAGCATTTTGGCCAGTGGTTTCAACGCAACGGATTCCGACCCTCCGGAACAGGCCAGTGACAGAAATTGCTGCATATCCAGGCTGGAGATACAGTCCTTGTCAGGCGGGGTGGCGGCAAACATATAATGGAAAATGATAACCGCGCTGCGGTCCTGGAACAAGGACGGCAGGTGATGATATGCGTCATCCATATAGTGGAGTTCTGTCTCGGGAGGGAGACTCTCCTGTTTCAGAGCTTCTATGACATGCAGCCCAAGGCTGCAGTCCCCTTGTAGCAGGTTGCCAAAAGCGATCACGGAAGCATGGGGCAATGCCCTGGATTCGGGGGCATGACCTGCGCCCGCGGCAGATGGGGAAGCGCCAACAGGGTCTCGCATACGCACACCAGTGTAGTATGTATATAGTGTATAAAAAATTGAAATAAGTAATACGTGAGGCAAAATACTGCACACCGCAAAAGAAAGCAAGCGTAGCACATATCTTTTTTCTGTCACAGTGGACATAAATCAAAGGTTTCACCAGAATTACCCTTATTCTCCCTGGATATGCGCCGAGAAAGGATATGCCTGATGGAGAATGTAGGTGTGAGCGGAAATAATATGTAGTCTTTTAGTGTTACCAATTCTTGACAAGTAACACTAATAGCCGTAATTCTCCCTCCGAAAGAATCACGTGAAGCTACGCAGCCTGCGGCAAGGGAATTTCTGAACCTCAGGGCGAAGACGAATTTTGGTCTTGCCCTTGTGGCAGGAGCACCTGCAGCTTTTCGCTCTGCGCTTCGCTCCCAAATAGGAACAGCATGGTAAGGTCATGCGGTTGCGTTCTTCCAGTCCACAAGGAGAGTGCCATTATGGAAAGACGTACCGGCATTGTTGGTATCTTCATCAACGAGCGGGAAAAAGCCGCCCACGAGGTGAACGAGTTGCTGAGCTGCAACGCGGGACGCATCGTCGGGCGGCTTGGTTTGCCGTTCCGGGAGAAAAACGTTAGTGTTATTGCCCTGATCGTAGAAGCCACTACCGATGAGGTCGGGGCCCTGACGGGCAAGCTGGGCATGCTGGAAGGCGTGCGCGTCAAATCCTTTGTGATCTGATTCCAGGAGGGAACCGACAATGACCAACGCAAAATCTGCTGACGATCTGTACAATTTCATAGATGAATCCGCCATCTGGGGCGACATTGAAAAAGCCAAGAATCCTGCGCCGAGTCTGGTGCGTGAAGTGCTGGACATGGGGCTGGAGAAAAAGGGCCTGATGCCTTTTGAGGCCGCCGTTCTGCTGCAAAATACCGACAGGGAATTGGACGAAGAGATTTTTGAAACCGCGAGGAGCATCAAAAAAGCCATCTATGGTAACAGGCTTGTCCTGTTTGCGCCGCTGTACATCACCAACGAATGCCGCAACCAGTGCGCGTATTGTGGATTCAACGCCTCAAACAAGGAGCTTCAACGCAGAACCCTGAGCAAGGAGGAGCTGCGTAAAGAGGTAGAGGTGCTTGAAGACTTGGGGCACAAGCGCTTGCTTTTGGTTTATGGCGAACACCCCAAGCTCGGCGCGGAGTGGATCGCAGACACGGTGCGCACCGTATACGATGTAACTTCGGAAAAGAGCGGTGAAATCAGGCGTGTGAACATTAACTGCGCCCCCCTTGATGTGGATGGCTTCAAGCTTCTGCACGATGTGGGCATTGGCACCTACCAGTGTTTTCAGGAGACCTACCACAGAGACACCTATTCCAAGGTGCATATCGCCGGCCGGAAGACCGACTTCCTCTGGCGGCTCCACGCTTTGCACAGAGCCCAGGAAGCCGGCATCGACGATGTCGCCCTCGGCGTACTCTTCGGACTCCATGACCCGGTCTTCGAGGTACTGGGTTTGCTGCACCATGCACAGCAACTGGAAAAAGACTGGGGTGTGGGGCCGCACACCATTTCCTTCCCCAGACTGGAGCCGGCGCTGGGCGCAAAAATGGCGTACGATCCGCCATTTCCCACTACAGACCACCAGTTCAAGAAGATTGTAGCCGTGTTGCGCATAGCAGTGCCCTATACGGGGCTTATCCTGACCACGCGGGAGTCCGCGCCCTTGCGCAAGGAAGTGTTGGAAGTGGGGGTTTCACAGCTCTCGGCAGGTTCGCGGACCTATCCCGGCGCGTACCAGGACCCGGATTATGATCGTCCCGATGTGCAACAGTTCTGCGTGGGCGACAGCCGCTCATTGGACGAAGTCATTCGCTCCATCGTCTCGGACCATGGGTATGTGCCTTCCTGGTGCACGGCCTGTTACAGGCTGGGGCGCACGGGCGAACATTTCATGGAGCTGGCCAAACAAGGCTTCATCCAGCAGTTTTGTTTGCCCAATGGACTGCTGACCTTTAAGGAATATCTGGAAGACTACGCTTCCGCAGATACGCGCAAGGCCGGCGAGGTCCTGCTGCAAAACGAGGTGGCGAGCTTCGCGGATGAAAGGCGTAAAGATTCCCTGTTGCGAAGGCTGGACCGCATCTCCCACGGAGAACGTGATCTGTACTATTGAGCAGCCACAGAGCAAACAGGGGGCATGCAATGATCATTGCATTGAACAAGAAAACCCTGGGAATGATCAGCACATTTGCCGGGGAGTATGACACTGACGGCATCTGGATTACGGACGGGGCGGATATGCAGTGCCTTTTCACTCCAGATGTGTGCACCTGGCAGGATAACGCGTGCAACAATGGCGCTCTGGCCTTGAAATACCGCCTGACAAGCGGACTCTCCCTGCTCATATGGACCAGGGAGTGCCGCCAGCCGGACAGGCAACAGCGCGTTAGCATCGACAACATCATCCTAGCAGTGGAAAACCATGCCGCAACAGAACGAAAAGCAAAGGACGGAGAAGGACGCGCTGGGTGAGCGCACACTTCCGGCCGCTGCCTATTATGGCATTCACACTACAAGGGCGCGGGAGAACTTTCCGCTTTCCGGGCGGTCTTGGCCCGCGCCCTTTATCACCGCGCTGGCCCAGGTCAAGCTGGCCTGCGCCCGGGTCAATCTGGCCTTGGGGTGCCTGCCGCAGGACAAGGGGCAGGCCATTTGCCGGGCATGCGAGGAGCTGACCACACCCAATGGCGGCCTGCAACAGCATATTGTGGTGGACCCCTATCAAGGGGGCGCCGGCACTTCCACCAACATGAATATCAACGAGGTTCTAGCCAACCGCGCCATAGAGTTGCTCGGGGGAGAAAAGGGCGACTATGCGCTTGTGCACCCCATTGAGCATGTGAATCTGCACCAGTCCACCAATGACGTGTTTCCAACTGCCCTGAAAACCGCATGTCTGGCGCTGCTGGTGCAACTGGAAGAGCGGGCGGCGCGGTTGCAGGATGCATTGCAACGCAAGGAGCATGAACTGCGCGACGTGGTTTGCCTCGGGCGCACACAGTTGCGGGACGCCGTACCCATGACGCTGGGGATGACCTTTGGCGCTCATTCAGAAGGGGCGGCCCGGGATCGCTGGCGCATCTTCAAGTGCAGGGAGCGTTTGAAACAGGTGAACCTCGGGGGGACTGCCCTTGGTACGGGCCTGGGCGCGCCGCGTCAGTTCATTTTTCGCGCTGCGGATGAACTGCGCACCATCACTGGTTTGCCGGTTTCCAGGGCGGAGAACCTGGTGGACGCCACCCAGAGTCAGGATTGTTTTGCCGAGACGGCCGGCATTCTGGCCGCCTTTGCCGCCAATCTACTGAAGCTTTCGGGTGATTTACGGCTGCTGGCCAGCGGCCCCGCAGGCGGAATAGGTGAACTTGAATTGCCCCCCTTGCAAGCCGGCTCCAGCATCATGGCCGGCAAGACCAATCCCGTCCTCCCCGAGGCGGTGGGGCAGGTGGCTCTCAGGGTCATGGCCGCGCAGCAGACCGTGACCATGGCGGCCGGTTCCGGGCAACTGGGGCTGAACCAGTATATGCCGCTCATTGCCTTGGAAATGCTCGAAGCCCTTGGCCTGCTTATAAACGTGCTGCCGCCCTTGGTGGAAAAGTGCATTAACGGTGTGCGTCCAAGAGAGGAGCGCATAACCGAGAACCTGGAGCGCAGCGAGGCCTTGGCAACCGCTCTTGCGCCACATATCGGCTACTCCCGTGTGGAGCAGGTGGTGCTGCACGCCCGCAGCCATGGACTCACGGTGCGGGATGCCGCTCTGGCCCTTGGCGTGGCGGACGCCGCCACTCTGGACGAGCTGCTTTCACCGGGGCGCATGCGCAGGCTGGGGCACGATCTGCCCGAGACGTCAGCCAAAACCGACGGGGATGATGCGTGAGCCAGACCACTACCCTTTCACTGGGCGAAATCATTGACGCACTTATGGGTGACGACGACGCCGGTCTCTATGCCGCCGCCTGTGAAGCCAGGTATGATGTTTTTGGCGATTTTGTCCATCTTCGCGGTATAGTGGAGTTTTCCAGCCATTGTGTCCGGCACTGCAAGTATTGTGGCTTGCGGGCGCCCAACGCGCAGCAACAGCGCTACAGGATGACGCCAGAGGAAATACTCGATGCCGTGCGCTTGGCGCCTGAACTGGGATTGGGCACGATTGTGCTGCAATCCGGAGATGACCGTGCATTTGCGCCTTCTGCCATTGAAAAGCTGCTAGTGGAAATAAAGTCGCTGCCAACGCCATGGGGCGAGCCTTTGGCCGTAACCTTGAGCCTTGGGGAGCGCTCGGAAGAAGAACTACGCCGCTACAAGGAGTGCGGGGCGGATCGCTATCTTTTAAAGCTGGAAAGCTGTGACGCGGCCCTGCACGACAAGGCGCGCCCCGGCGAAAGCTTTGCGGCGCGGCTTGCCTGTCTGGAGACGCTGCGCAAACTTGGTTATGAAGTGGGATCCGGCGTTATTGTAGGCATTCCGGGGCAGAGCATGGAAAGGCTGGCCAAGGATTTGTTATTCCTTGCAGAGTTGGACCTGCACATGCTGTCGGCAGGACCTTTTGTGCCCCACCCAGAAACGCCGTGGGCTGATGCGCCATGGGGTGACCTGGATGTTGCCCTGCGGGCAACTGCGCTCATGCGTCTTCTGGAGCCACGGACAAACATCCCGGCCACCAGCGCCCTGGATTCCGTAGTGCCCCCCGAAATCTCTGGCAAGCGGCTTGGGCTCGATGTCGGCGCCAATGTGTTGATGCCCTCCCTTACGCCTGGGACCGTCCGCAACAGCTACTCCATATACCCAGGCAAGAACCGCCGCCATGCAGATGCCATCAGCGCGGTGGAAGATACCATCGCAGTGATAAGACGCGCAGGCATGGAACCCGCCCAAGGGCAGGGCGCTTCACCCAAGATGGAAAGGAAAGAATAATGTCAGATAAAGCGCCACGGGGCGTACGGCTGGTCATTACCCTTACCGGCCGGCGAAATGCCGGGAAATCCTCGCTTATCAACGCCATTGCCGGCCAGGAAATAGCCATTGTCTCGGATACGCCTGGCACCACCACCGACCCGGTGGCCAAACATTACGAACTGCTGCCCCTTGGCCCGGTGACCTTTTATGACACCCCAGGGCTGGATGATGCAGGCGATCTGGGGGCCTTGCGCGTGCAGGCGGCGCGCAAGGTGCTACTGCGGACGGACATGGCCGTGGTTGTAGCCGGGGAGAACGGGCTGGAGGCCCCGGAGCGTGAGGCTCTGAAGGAGTTGGCCAGTCTGGGCGTGCCCGCCATTGTGGTGCTGAACAAGGCGGATATTGCCCCGCCAGCCGCAAAAGATCTGGATTTTTGCACAGCACAGGGGGTGACGTGCTTGAGTGTCTCCGCCAGAACAGGGGATGGAGTGGACGCGCTCAAGGAGGCGCTTATTCGCGGGGTGCCGGAAGAATTCAAGGACGCTCCACCCCTGGCCGCCGATTTGATCCATGAAGGTGACTGGGTGCTTTTGGTCACGCCCATTGATCTGGCAGCGCCAAAGGGGCGGTTGATTCTGCCCCAGGTGCAGATGCTCCGGGAGGTTTTGGACTGTGACGCCCTGGGGGTGGTGGTCAAGGAGCGCGAAATCGAGGAGGCTTTGCAGAATTTGCAGCGCCCGCCTTCCCTGGTGGTCACGGATTCCCAGGTTGTTTTGAAGGTGGCGGGCGATGTGCCGGATACCGTGCCGTTGACTACGTTTTCCATGCTTTTTGCCCGTAACAAGGGTGACTTGAACGCCCTGGTGCAAGGGGCGCGGAAACTGGACGCCCTGCGTGATGGCGACCGTGTGCTCATGGCGGAAGCATGTTCCCATCACCCTGTGGCGGATGACATCGGTCGGGTAAAGCTGCCGCGCTGGATAACGCAATATACAGGGCGTGATTTGGAGTACGAGATGGTGGCGGGGAATGATTTCCCCGAAGATCTTGAGCGTTACGCATTGGTTGTGCATTGCGGCTCCTGCATGCTGAACCGGGCGGCCATGCTGCGCCGCATCCGGGAATGCAGCAGGGTTGGCGTGGCTGTTACCAACTACGGAGTGGCGATCTCCAAAGTGCAGGGGGTGTTGGACAGGACGGTGCGGCCCTTCGGCCTGTAGGGTATGCGCGCGGCGCCTGAAAAAGTCTCAGGATTGTCAATCTCTGAGAGTTGCAGGTGAAAAAATGTGCTTTAGGTTGCTTCCACCCTCTGCTAAAGATATAAAAAGGGGCTCGGAGCACTTACATGCACACACCGAACATACTCGCCGCCATGATCAGGATGCCATCTTTTTTTGCTTGTATAACGCTGGCTTTGACGCTGTGCGTGTCATTTTCCGCCTGGGCGCAAGGCGCCGCGGATTTGGACTTTGCATTTGGCATTGCTCCTGGTGTTACGCGTTCGCTCGATACTCAGAATTCGAATGCTGGTAAGGAAAGCACGGCTTCGGAGGCCACACCGCGGGCCGTTCGCACAGGGCGGGAAAAGATCGGTGGGTATGAGCCTGTAATCAGGGGGACTTTGAGCGATGACCTCCGTGAGATTGTGACGCAGTCCATCGATACCTTTACCCTGCAGGAGCAACCGCCGCCTACCCGAAATCTGCTCAAGCGGCGTATGCATGACGACATCCCCACCATTGAGAAGATCCTGAGTTCTCTCGGATACTTCAAGGGCAGTATTAAGATAAAGATCGAAAAAGGCGACGACGGCAAGCTCCGCGCCATTTTCCGCATCGATCAGGGGCCGCGTTTTGCCTTTGGCAAGCTCCAGATTGCGCCGACAGAAGGCGCGGCGACGGACGCACCGCTCCCTTCGCCGGAGGAAGCCGGTTTGTTCAAGGGGCAGGCCTACCGCGCCAAGGATGTGCTCGACGCGCAATCCTATATCTTGAAAAAGCTTGAGAACAATGGCTACCCATTCCCTAAAATCGCCAAGCGCGATGTGATAGCCAACCATAAAAATGACAAGGTTTCAGTGACGTACTTGGTGGATAGCGGGCCCAAGGCGGCATTCGGGCCCGTGACGATAAAGGGGCTGAAGTATGTGGACGAGTCCTACGTCAAGTTCAAGTTGACATGGAAAGAAGGGCAGCCGTTTGATGCCCGTGTATTGGAAAACTCGCGCTCGGCCTTGATTCAGACAGGGCTGTTTTCCATGGCGACCATGAGTCGCGAAGCTGTGACCCCCGAAGGCGAAGTGCCCATTACGATAGACATGGTGGAACGCAAGCCCCGCACCGTGCGGGCCGGTCTGCGTTACCGTACTGATACAGGCATCGGCGGCAAGGTGGAATGGGAGCACAGGACGCTTTTCGGCCAGGGCGAACACTTCAATGCTGCGATAGACGCCGACCAGACCATCCAGATGCTGAATCTTTCCCTGCGTAAACCCTCCGTGGGGCACGACGATCTTTCCCTGCTGGTAGAGCAGAAAGTGGCCCGGGAACGCAGCGACGCTTTTGATGGCGAATGGTCTCTTTCTTCTGTAGGGCTCGAATACCGGATAAACGACCATCTCACCTCTGGCGCAGGTGTCGCCTACCGTCTTTCGCGCATAGACAGTGGCAGCGACGGCGAGGACGCCGGCGAAGACGGCACATTCGGGCTGCTTTCCTTTCCGGCAAACCTGACCTGGGACAGCCGCAATGACATACTCAACCCCACCAAAGGGTGGCGGTGGCAGGTGTCAGGCGCGCCTTACATCGATACCTTGGGCAATGCCGCTCATTTTTTGCAGGGACAGGCGTCCTTTACCCATTATCTGAACCTGGTGGGGGAGGACACTTTGATCCTGGCCGTCCGCGCACTCGCCGGCAGTACACAGGGCGCATCGCTCTCTGACGTCCCTTCCGATGTCCGCTTCTATGCCGGCGGCGGCAGCTCCGTGCGCGGGTTCGACTATCGCAAGGCCGGCGACCTGGACAAAGACGGCGACCCCATCGGCGGGCTTTCGGTCTTCGAGTCCTCCGCAGAATTGCGCTGGCGTTTTCTGGGTGATTTCGGCCTGGTGGGCTTTGTGGACGCTGGCCGCGCCTATGAGCAGGAGGTCCCCGACATCGGCGATGAACTTTTTGTCGGCGCCGGTATGGGCGTAAGGTATTACAGCTTTGTGGGCCCCGTGGGCGTGGATGTCGCCATCCCGGTCAATGGCAGGGATGAGGACGATAATTACCAAATCTACGTCAGTTTGGGGCAGTCTTTCTGATGGCACTTTCTCCCCGCGTAAAAAAATGGTTGAAGTGGACGGGCCTGAGCCTGCTTGGTCTGCTGTTGCTCGTGGTGCTGATTCTTGGCGGCGCCATTGGCGCGTTGCACACCCAATGGGGGCGCGACAAGGTCGCCACCCTGGTGCAAGACCTGGCGGACAGCCCGGACATGCATATAGAGCTTGGCAACCTGGCCTCTGTCATGCCCTGGGACTTGCGCTTGGGGCACCTGGCCCTTGCAGACAGCCAGGGCGTCTGGCTCGAAGCCGATGAATTGGCTGTAAGCGTGGACCTGTGGCCCTTGTTGGATGGCGCCATCGCCGTGAACTGGGTCACTGCAGACAAGCTTGCCTATTTACGGGCGCCGGTTTCCACACAGCCCGCTCCAGAATCCACTGAACCCGTATCCTTGCAGATTCCCAAAATCCCGCCCGTGCGTCTGGACGAATTGCGTGTGGATCGCCTGCTCTATGCCTTTCCGCCGGCTGAAGGGGAAGCAGAGGGCGTAACCAAAGCCTACCGTGTCGGGGGATCCATCAAGCCTGAAGACGGTGACTTTGTACTGGACCTCGCCGTGGTGGAGCTGCCGGACACCATGGTTACGGGAGATACGAACACCCCTGCCCCAGAGGACTTCCGTCCGGACAAGGTGAAGCTTTTGGCCCGGCTGGATCAGGAAGCGGGAAATCTCTCCGTGGACGTCTCGGTTGCGGAAGGCTCAGGCGGGTTGATCGCCTCCTCTTTGGGCCTTGCCCCTGGCACGTCCGTGTCCGGCGGTTTGAAGGGAAGCGGACCTCTCAAGGATTGGGCCGGTGACTTGAAATTCGACATCGGAGGGCAGTCCCTGCTTGACGGCAGGGTGACACTCGCCCTTGACCGTATTGAAGACAAAGACAAGCTGCATGTTGGATTGACGGGTGATCTGGCGGATGTCGCCAACCTCGTGCCCCCGGATGTTGCCGGCATAACCGGCTCCACGGCGCGGCTCGATCTGGCTCTGCTGCTTGATGATCTTACCGGCGCTCCGGCAGTTACCATCGAATCGCTGGCCCTTGCCACCCCCACCTTGGGACTGCATGTCGCTGGCGCTCTTGTTGATGAAAACGTTACTGCGGCGGTCAAGTTTGACGTCAAGGACGCTTCCCTCCTGCAAAAGCTCTCCGGAGGGGCGCTGCACGGCGCTCCTGTGGTGCACCTTGATATTGAAGCCAACCAGGAGAAGGCGGTCGCCAACCTCGACGCTGGCCTGGGCGCGCTTGCCTTGCCGCAGCTTTCCAGTGATGCAGCCCGGTTGACAGCCAAGCTCGAGGCAGCGCACCCCATGGATGACGCCAAACGGGTGCTGGATTTGACAGGACAACTCCTGGTGGAGGGCTTGCAACCCCCGGAAGGGGTGGCGCTCGACCCTCATCTGGCAACGGATTTTGTCGTTCATATGGAGGAGCAGACACGGCTCACGGTGCGCTCACTGCATGTGGACAACGGGGAGAACACCATCACCGCCAAGGGCGATGTGGACCTGGAAGCGCTGCAGGTGGACGCACACCTGGCGGCTTCTCTTCCCAATGCGGGGGCGCTGTTCATGCTGCACCCCCTGAATGCCGCCGTGAATCTGGAAGCCGATGCAGCCGGCAGCATGGAAAAGGGAATTAATGTTTCCCTGAGCGGCGACGTGGACAAGCTGCAGGGACTCGACCCGCAGCTTGCCGCCTTGGTGGGCGAACATGTGGCGCTTACGGCCAAGGCGGATATTGACGAAAAGATGGTCGTCCTTGACTCCTTGGAGGTGGACAGCCTGACGGACCTGCGCGCCAAGGGGCGTTATGGTTTGCAGGATGGCAGTGTGGATGCGGCTTTGGACGTGACGCCACCTGATGATCTGGCGTTGCCGGGGGAAGCTGGCGACGCCGTGCAGCTTGCCGGACTTGAGCCCCTGCAGTTGACCGTAAAGGGCGATCTGCAGCGTCTGGATGTTACCGCCGGGGTGATGGCCGCGGCTGTAGACCTGCCGGACAGAAGTTTCCATGACCTGAAATTGCAGCTGGATGCAGGTATACCGCTTACGCCCCCTGCCGAGCAGGCTGCGGCCGACAGCTTTGCCCTGACCGTGAATACCCGGGAAGCCGACGTGGCGCTTTCCAGCAAGTATCATCTGGAACCGCAACGTCTTGCGCTTTCCAGTATAGATCTGACGGCGCCCGGCGTGAAAATGACGGGGAGTGTGGACCTGGACCTTGAGACCACGCTTGCCCAAGGCGGCATCAAGCTGGTGGCTGACAGGCTCGCTTCGGTGGGCGCTCTTGCCGGGGTGGATATGGCTGGCAGCCTGACGGCGGATGTCTCTTTGAGCAAGGACGCAGGAACACAGGGCGCCGTGCTCAAGGCGTCTGGTACGAATTTGGCTTTTGCCGACGCCACTGTGGAGAGCCTGCAACTGCGCTTTGAAAGCGGCAATGTCATGGGGCTGGCGGATGGCAGCGGCAATGCCAAAGTAGCGCTGCAAACAGGTAAAGCCGGCACGCCCGATGCTTTTGCCAGCAATGTGAAGCTGGATGCCAGCATGGGCAAAAAAATCGTGCAAATAGTGCTGGATGTAACCGGCCAGGCGTTCAAGCCCTTCGATCTCAAGCTGCAGGCCGCCCTGCAGCCCTTTGATGATGTTTTCTCCATGAATCTTTCCAGCCTCAAAGGAACATTTGCCGGGTTGCCCATTGCGTTGCGCAAACCCGTGGATGTCTCATTGCCGGGCGGGGGCGTAAAGCTTTCAGAACTCGCCCTGGGTGTGGATGACGCTCTTATCGCGGCGCAAGGCGCGTGGGGGCCGGAGAATGCCGACCTCACTGCACAGATCAAGAATTTTCGTCTGGCGATTTTGGAACAGATCGACCCAGAAGCCATGGCGAGTTTGCCCGAAGGGATAATTGACCTCGATGTGCGCGTGCAAGGCCCCATGGCCGCGCCAAAAATCAATGCCAAACTGCTGGCCACCAAGCTGGAACTGCCGGATGTTGAGGAAGGCGCCGACCTGGAATTGCCGGCGCTTGATTTTGACGCGACAGTGGCCTTTGCTTCCAGCAAGCTGACGCTGGATGCGCTGTTGACGGATGCCATTGATGAGAAAGCCGCGCCCCTTTTAAAGGTGAATTCTTCGCTGCCCATGAAACTGGCGCTGGAGCCTTTTGACTTTGCACTGGAGGAGAACGCGCCGCTGGAAGGTACGGTTGAGGGCAGGATTCAGCTTGCCATGGTGCAGCGTATGCTGGGCATGACGGATCAGGTTTTGGGGGGCAAAGCCTTGCTGGACGCCAGCATCGGGGGGCGTCTCAATGATGTTGACGTGGACGGCAAGCTGGCCGTGAAGAATGGCAGCTATGAAAATCTCAAGATTGGCACGGCGCTCATAGACCTGGAAGTGGAGGTCGTGGCCAAGGGAGAGAAGGTCAGCATCACAAAGCTCACGGCATCCGATGGTTTAGGGGGCAAGCTGAACGGAAAGGGCTCGTTGGCTCTGGAAGGGGACAATCCTTTCTCTGTCAACATTACCCTGACTTCGTTCACACCCATGCACCAGGATATTTTTACGGGCATTCTGAGCGGCGAAATCAATGTTGATGGCGACACAAAGCAGGGGGCCAAGGTTGACGGCGACATGACTGTGGATGAAGCCGAACTGGTTTTGCCCCAGGGACTGCCGCCATCTGTTGTAGTGGTGCCCGTGGAGCAAAAGAACGTAAAAGGGCAGGAGCCGCAGGAGAAAGAAGAGGAAAAGCCGGAAAGCGCCGCCTTCCCTGTAGACCTGAATATGCACATCTCCATCCCGGCGCGCTTCTATGTCAGCGGTCACGGGTTGGAATCCGAATGGCAGGGTGACCTGAAGGTGACAGGCGATGCCAATGACCCGCGTATCGTGGGCACCTTGGATGTGAAGCGGGGCACGTTTGATTTTCTGGATAAGAAGTTCGAGATCGAAGAGGGCAACCTGACGTTTACTGGCGCGTCGCCGCCCTCCCCGACTATACGCGTTGTAACGGCCACCCAGGCTGCTGACATCATTGCCCGTGTGATTGTGCAGGGGACGCCTGAGAACCTGAATATCAGCTTCAGCTCCGAGCCCTATTTGCCGCAGAATGAAATTCTGGCCGCCGTGCTCTTTGGCCGCAGGCTGGACAGCCTTACGCCCATGCAGGCCGTACGCTTGGCCAGTGCCGTGAACCAGTTATCCGGCGGTGGGGGCGGTTCTTCATTCAACGTGATAGATGACGTCAAGGACGCCCTGGGTGTTGACGAACTCACCGCTGGTGAAGGCAAAAGCGGCGGCACTACCCTGGAGGCTGGCAAGTACATAACAGATGACGTGTACTTGAAGGGCAGCAAGGGGCTTGACCCCCGCGACGACAATGTGAGCGTGGAAGTGCAGATCACCCCCAACCTGGGGTTGGAAAGTGAAATGGGTGCGGATTCTTCAGGCGGTCTGGGCGTGAACTGGCGGTACGATTACTGATCGGCGACCATGTTTTTGGAAGGCGATGCGTCTTCCATGGCGTCACCGTCTCCAAGTTCCAGGAGTTGCGCCAGGGTCAGGTTGTGTTCGCTGCCGGTAACTAGCTGGTCCAAAGCTGCCAACTGTGCATCTACAAGGGCATAGGCCTTGCCATCGCGCACGGGCAGGTTCTTGCTATCAGCATACATGAAGGCGTCGATGACGTGTTTCATGCGGAGCGTTTCGGGGGAACGCGCCATTGTCCATGCCTCACGTTCTTCATCATCCACCCGCACAAGAATACCCTGCGTGGCCATTTCCTCCATGATTCTGCGTAAAGGAATCAAAGGGGCGCCAAGGTCTTCAACAAGGTCTTCCAGCGACAGGGGCTTTTTGCCTTCCCAGAACGCATACCCCACGGTCACCAGGGCCTTGAGAGAAAGCTGTACGCGTTGCCCGGGGCTGACGTTTTTGAATTTCGCCTCGCCCATCAGGTTTTTGCCATTCTGCAGCACAAAAGAGACCTCCGCCCCTAAGAGGACGATGACCCAGCTCATGTAAACCCACACCAAAAAGAGGGGCAATTGCGCAAAGCTGCCATAGATGGCGTTGTATTTGGCGGCGCCGATCTGGAAGGTGAGGTAGGCCCATTGGGCCAGTTGCCACACCGTGCCCGCCACCACAGCGCCGACAATGGCGGGGGTGAAGCGCACTTTAGCCTGTGGCAAAAGCATATAGATGAAGAGCAGCACGCCCCACATGATGCACCAGGGGATGATTTTCAGCACCACTATGTAAAGCGCGCCGATGACGGTGTATTCCAGCAAACCCTGCACCACGGCATTGTTTTGCAATGTGGCGGAGATGCTGATTGCGGCTACCGTGGCAAGAGGGATGATGATTATTGCCGAAAGGTAGTCCGTAAATTTACGCAGCAGGCTGCGTCCTTTATTGAGTCCCCAGAGTGCGTTGAGGGAGTTTTCTATGTTGGAGATGAGCATGACGGCGGTGACCACCAGAAAGCTCACACCCACAACGCCCAAAGTGCGTACGTTGGTCTGGTTGATGTAGGTGATGATATGCTCCACCACCTGTTCGCGCCCGGCGGAGACTCTGAGCAACAGGTCGCGGATGAAGTCGGTGTTTTGGAAGCCGAACCCTTTGAGTACGGAAAAGGCCACGGCAAGAAACGGCACGATAGACAGCACTGTGGTATAGGTCAGGGCGGACGCCCTGAGAAAAAGCTGGTCGTCCAGGATGGATTCCACCAGCAACCGCCCCCAGGCGTAGACCATGTGGGCGGGCTTCCATTCCAGCAGTCTGTCTATCTGGTGCCGTATGTTCACGCTTATTGCTCCCCGTTGTTACCCATACCCTGGGGCTGCGTGGCGGGCACGTAATGTACAGTCTGCTGTGGGAGGGGGATGGTGATGCCTGCTTCGCCAAAGCGGTTCTTGATCGTTTCCAGCAGGTCCCAGCGCAGGGTCCACAGGTCGCTGCCTTTAACCCAGGGGCGCACGAGTATGTCCACCCCGTTGGGGGTCAGTTCACCAACGGCAATGGTGGGGGTGGGGTCTTTCAGAACGCGGGGGTCTTCATCCAGAATAGTCTGCAGCAGGGTCTTGGCTTTGCCGATGTCGTCCTTGTAGCTGACGGAGGCAACCAGATCGAGCCGCCGGGTGTCGTGCCGTGTCACGTTTATAATGACACCGTTCAGGATGTTTCCGTTAGGTACGTAGATTTGCTGATTATCCGGGGTGGTGAGTTCTGTGTTGAAGACGTTTACCGACTTCACGGTGCCTGATGTGCCAGCTACCGTGACATAATCCCCCACACGGAAAAATCGAAAGATGAGCAACATGACGCCTGCGGCGAAATTGGAAAGAGAATCCTTGAGTGCAAGACCAACGGCCAAACTGGCAGCGCCGAGAACGGCCAGAAACGAGGTGACGTCGACGCCAAGGGACCCCAAGGCTGCGATGACCACGGCCGTGATGAGCAGGTAATAGACTATGTTTTTGAGAAACGGTCCGATGGTGGGGTCAACCTTGCTCCGCATGAGCATGTGCTCTGATAAACCGGCCAGTTTCTTGCTTATGTAAAGTCCCACCAGCAGAATGGCTATGGCGGCGAGAACGCTCATGCCGTAGTCGACTATGTAGGAAATGAGCACATCTGGTAGGGATTGGATGTATGCAAGGTCTATCCCTGTCTGGGCCATGAGTTCCTCCGGAATATATTTGTTGGTAAATGGTTGTACTTGCAGATGACAGAACCAGTACTGTGAGCTAGCCCAGCTACGGTATCATGTCCAGTCTGTCACAGTTATAAAAAAATGGACCGCAGACAATGCCTGCGGCCCAGTCGCTGGTGGTCATAGAATCTGTTTGATTGCGGCGGCTATTTTTTCGGCATTGGGTTTGTAGAATTGCTCCTGGGGGGGAGAAAAGGGCACTGGAATATCGAGCCCGGCCACCCGCCTGACAGGCGCCTTGAGCGATGCAAAGCCCTCTTCCGCCACCATTGCCGCCAACTCTGCGCCATAGCCGCAGAACTTGGTGGCGTCATGCACCGTCACCAGGCGGCCTGTACGAGAAACGGATTCGAGGACGGTTTCTTTGTCCAAGGGAACAAGCGTGCGCAGGTCTATGACCTCCACGGAAACTCCCTCGGCTTCCAGAGCAGCCGCTGCGCCCAATGCGGCCAGCACTGCCCCGCCGTATCCCACCACTGTCACATCCGTTCCAGGGCGTTTGATGGCGGCCTTGCCCAGGGGCACACGCGCATCACCCTCCGGCACCGGCCCTTGCATCCAGTAGAGCCCCATCTCCTCCACAACAATGACCGGGTCAGGATCGAATATCGCCGTAAGCAGCATACCCTTGGCATCCGCTGGGGTGGAGGCGAAAGCTAACTTCAGGCCGGGAATATGGGCCATCCAGGCCTCTAGGTTGTGTGAATGCTGGCACCCGGCGGTAAACATGCCGGCCTTCACGCGGACAGTCAGGGGAAAACCGCTCTTACCGCCGCTCAGGTATCTGAGCTTGGCGGCATGGTTTACCAGCATGTCCGAGGCAAGGGTGATGAATGGAAAAAACATTATTTCCACCACAGGCAAAAGCCCCATGTTGGAGGCGCCCACGGCAAGGCCGGCAATGGCTGCCTCGCTCACAGGCGTATCCATTACCCTGCGGGGGCCGAATTGTTCCAGCAAACCGTGTGTCGGCATCAGAGGGTTGTCATGGATGGAGACGCCAATCCCTTCGCCTGCTACAAAAACACGCTCGTCCATTTCCATGGCCAGACTGAGGGCCTCTCGTATCGCAACACCTGTATGCAGTTCGCGCATGGCCGTCTCCTCAATATTCTTCAGGGCTTGCCCATAGGTGATCCAGGGCAGCCTCGGGTGCGGGGTAGGGACTGTCTTCAGCAAATGACTGTGCGGCGGCAACGGCTGCTGCTGCCTGCTGCCGCATGGCGTCGGCGTCTTCCTGTGCGACGAGGGATTCCTCTGCAAGCCGTTTACTGAACAGGGCAATGGGGTCGCGCTCTGCCCAGAATTCGATTTCAGCAGGGTCTACATAGTGCTGTTTGTCGTATTCGCCGTGCCCCCGCATGCGGTAGGTGGCCAGTTCCATGAGCGCGGGCCCCTGTTTTTGGCGGCAGTGCGCAATCAATTCCTGGGCAGTGTGCAGTATGTCGTCGGGATCGTTTCCGTTCACCAATTCGCCGGGCATGTTGTAGGAGGCCGCGCGTGTGGCGATGTTGCCTGCAGAGCAGTGTTCGGCAAAGCTTTGCGCCCCGGCCCAGCAATTGTTTTCGCAAACGAACAGCATGGGCAGTTTCCACAATCCGGCCAGATTCATGGCCTCGTGCACAGAGCCTTCCGCGGCTGCGCCATCGCCGAAAAAGACCATGGTGATGGCTTCGCTCTCCTTGTATTGCTGTGCAAAGGCCGCCCCCATGGCCAACAGGGGGCTGGCGCCCACCACGGTGGAGGTCATGAGCGCGTTCACTTCCGGGACGATGAGGTGCAGGGTGCCGGATTTGCCATGGTTCACGCCTGTTTCCTTACCCATAATTTCCGCAAGCAGGGTTTTGGGGTCTGCCCCCCGTGCAAGGAGGTGGGCATGGCTGCGATGATTGGTGACAATGACGTCATCATCCCTAAGTGCGAGTACGGCCGCCACCACGGCTTCCTGCCCAGTGGCGAGTATCTGCATGCCGGGCAGTTTGCCTTGTTCTGCGGCCAGGGTGCTCAAACAGTCTTCAAAGGCGCGCGTCAGGAACATTTTTTCAAGTATTGTCCGTCGCAGCGTCGTATTCGGCTCCGCAGCCATATGCGCCTCCTTATATGAGGGTGGACTCAAGTATTTTTATTTTTTCATGGATAACGTGGTTACGCAACATATATCGATTAAAAGGGCGACATGGTATGGTGCGAAGAACGGAAAAAGCTGCGAAGTAGAGTCACGCTGCATTCCAGGTGCGAATTGCACACAAAGAAATGGAACCTGGAGAACCTTGGCTGTGGATGGGGAGCGTCAGGGATTTCTTGACACTGACGTGCAATATGTAAGAATCTAAAATGATGGTGCTTAGAGTAGCCAGAACGTGTGCCGCAGGCACCTTGACGTAGCAGAGAGGAGGTCCCCCCATGCCTACACCGTCGCAACGCACCCGCAAGGGCGCAGATGAAAGGAGCAATATCGTGAAGGACTTTATCAAGGAAGGCCTGTTTGTAGGGCTGGGCGCAGCACTGCTGACCCGAGATAAGATAGAGGAAAATCTGCGCAAATATGTTGAGGAAGGCAAGCTTTCCTCCCAGGAAGCAAAAAGCGCTGCAGAGCGCATATTTGAAAAAGGGCAGAGCGAACTAGGCGAGTTTCAGGAAGTGTTGCAAAAGAACCTTTCCAGTAAACTGCAAGGCCTGGATCTGGCGTCACGCAGCGAGCTCGAAACCATGCAGCAGCGTCTGAACAAGATGGAAAAGCAAATGCAGGCCTTTGACATCCGCATGGCCGCGGCAGAACAAAAGGCGGAACAAAAAGGAAAGGAAGAGTCCTAAATGGACTTGAATACCTTCAGGCATCTGGGGCGGTTCAAGGAAATCGTCCTGACACTGGCGCGCTTCGGCTTTGATGAAGTGGTGGACCGGCTGGAATTGCCAGCCAAATTCCTGCCGTTTCCCTCTACAAAAGCGCATCTGGACCTGCCTTTTGAGGAGCGGTTGCGTTTACTGCTCGAAGCCTTGGGCCCCACGTATATCAAGCTGGGGCAGGTGCTCAGCCTGCGGCCCGATCTTGCGCCAGCCAAGCTCATAGAATCCCTGCGCAAACTGCAGGATCAGGTGGCGCCTGTTCCTTTTGAGGATATTAAGCCCGTGGTGGAAGCGGAGCTGGGCGCCCCTTTGGAAGAATTGTTTGCCGCTTTTGACCAAAAGCCTTTGGCCACCGCCTCGCTGGGGCAGGTGCACCGCGCCGTGTTGCCCGATGGCAAGACTTCCGTGGCGGTGAAGATTCTCAAGCCCGGCATCCGTGAGCGCATGGCATCAGATCTTTCCTTGCTGGAAAGTCTGGCCGAAACCCTGGACGGCAAGGTAGAAGCGCTGCAGTTGTACGACCTGCCAGGCATGGTGCGCGAGCTTTCCCAGATATTGAGCAAGGAGATCGATTTTCTGCGCGAGGCGCGCAACATAGGCATTGCCCGCGCCAATCTGGAGGGCCTGCCCAGGCTGCGCATCCCCATGGTCTTTGACGAGTACTCATCAGAGCAGGTGCTGACCATGGAGTTGCTGATCGGTCAAAAGCTCAATGACGTGAAGACCAGTGAACTGAAAGACCGTGAGGAGATAGCCAAGGCGGGTTTGCACGCACTGCTCAAGCAGATTCTCGAAGACGGCTTTTTCCACGCCGATCCGCATCCCGGCAACCTTGTCTTGCTGGAAGGCGGCGTGATCGGCCTCCTGGACTGGGGCATGGTGGGGCGTTTGACCAAACGAATGCGCTATTCCCTGGTCAGCATGGTGCACGCAGTGGAGCACAATGACAGCGAGCGCGTCATTCAGGTGCTGTTGCAGCTTTCGGATGCCGACCCCCCACCGCAAATGGAAATGCTGGAGCGCGAAATTTTGGACGTCATGGACGCCTACAGCCATGTGCCGGTTGGTGAGATTCGCGTGGGTACGCTGATGTCTGAATTGATCAATGTATTCCGGGAGTATGGCATCAGGGTGCCCCCTGGATTGGCGAGCGTGGTCAAGGCGCTTCTGAGCGGGGAGGGGGCTGTACGGCTTCTGTATCCCGAGTTGGATGTGATCGCCGAGGCTGAACCCATTGTGCGACGGCTGGCTGTGGAGCGTTACAGGCCGCATCGGGTTATGCACTCCCTGTTTCGGACATTAGAGAACGCCTGGCAATTGCACAGCCAGTTGCCCAACCGCATCGACAGGCTGATTCGCAAGGCCGAGCAGGGCGAGGCCACCATCAAGCTGCGTCACGAAAACCTGGGTGGTCTGCGCGAAACCCTGGATAATATTTTCAACCGCCTGGCCCTGGCCATAACCCTTGCGGCCATGTTCCTGGGGTCGTCCATCATTATCACCACCAAGGTGGAGCCATTCTTGTTCGGCTACCCCGCCTTGGGTGTTATTGGGTATGTGATTTCAGGAATTTTAGGGCTTTGGCTGGTCGTCAACATTCTGCGCCACAAGAAGTACTGACGGCAGCGCGCCAACTTACGGTGCGCTGCGTAAGCGCCCTGGAAGACCAACAGAAGAACAGCAGTAGAGCAACGGCCAGCGGAATCGCGCCTGGATACAAGACATTCTCCTGAAACAACGCATCATGGCATTGTCTCAGGCATAAGACGCAACGCTGCGCGCCGTCTGGGGGTAAAAATCTCCTGGAGCGGTGCTGCCGGCGCTACGCACTACTGCTGACGATTTTGCCACTCAAAACTTCGGCCATTGACGGGCCGGGCAGATCCTGTGGCACAACCTGTGGCGCAGCGGACTGCACTTTGTGCGCAGCATCCAGAACAACCCGCAGGGACTGGTCCGCGATGGTGTTGCTTCTGCTGGTGAAATCAGCGTTCAGGTCTAGTGCCTGCAATTGCTTGTCGGTATAAGGCATATCGGTCTCCTCCTGGTGCGTTCGGGTAGTGTG
Source organism: Desulfovibrio biadhensis (assembly GCF_055388615.1). Classification (NCBI taxonomy): domain Bacteria; kingdom Pseudomonadati; phylum Thermodesulfobacteriota; class Desulfovibrionia; order Desulfovibrionales; family Desulfovibrionaceae; genus Desulfovibrio; species Desulfovibrio biadhensis. The sequence continues at coordinate 885,629 of NZ_AP042477.1, read as the reverse complement.
TAGCCTTAGCCCACGCTATCCACGACCTTGCCGCTGGTGGCTTCAATGGTCGGGGTGACATGAACTTCCCGCGGCAAGACATCTGGCCAGAGAGCCTGTTGGCTCTTCTGGGAGCTGACGAAATCACGCAGGCTTTGCGATGCGACGCTGTGGCTGATGCCCGAAAGATCGCTCACCATCCCCAGAAATTTCAATTGTCCTTCAACCACTTTCATAACAAAGGTTCCCCGTTGGTGTTTGTGCAAGCCCTTGCAACAGGCCTGGGGTTGGAGTTCAATAAAAAATACAACATTTCCGGCCGCCTCAGAAAGCACAACACGCCACGATACGGACCGTGGTATGTTTCGCATGCTCCCGGCGGCAGCCTTCCATGGCTTGTTTGGGGGCTTTGGGGAAGGAAAGCAGTGGTAAATATGGGGCCAAGAAGCTGGGCTTCTCATTGGCAACCCGGCTGTCTCAAGACCGCTCCGTCCATGGAAACGGGCTGGAGATCCGTGGCTTTCCGCCCCTGCTTCACAGCAGGTTAGGCTTTAACAATGAAACGACCTGATAGATAAAATAAGCCTGCCACGTAGTTCCTGTCAAGGCGTGCCGCCATCTGTTGTCACTAGAAGCAAAGGCGTTTAGAAGGGGGAAACGTCTTCAGCATCAGGAAAATCAAACGTTCAAATGAAAATTTGCTCTCTTTCCCAATCCATTGGAAAAGCCCTGCAGGCCCTGGGGCATGAAGTTTTGATCCTGCATCAGTACGAGTTGCCACGGGTTTTGGACATTGCAGCCGAGCTCAGAAAACGGAATTTTGCGCCCGATCTGTTGTTTCAGGAAGAGCTCCTGGGTGAAAGGGTGCTTTTGCAGGGGCTCAAGGAGCTGGATTGTCCAAAAGTCTACTGGTCGGTGGACACCCATTTGAATTTGTTCTGGCATGAGTGGTACACAAAGCTATTTGACGGGGTGGCCACGCCCCATGTCTCCTTGCTCAAAGAGGCGAATTGCATCGACAGGCCAGTGTTGCGACTGGCGCGCGTATGCAGCGGGCGCCCCTGGAAATCTTTTGGGGAGCGCGCCAGAGACATAGGATTTGTAGGGCGTATCACCAGGCAACGCCCCCGCCGGAAGTGGCTGTCGGATTTTTTGCTGGATGGCTACGACGCCGCGGTTGCCCAGGACATGAGCCTGGCCGAGATGTTTGCGTTCTACTTGGATTCACGTTTGGCGCCCAATGAAAGCATCATGCAGGAGGTGAACTTCAGGCTAGTGGAAGCGGCGTCTTGCGGTTGTCTGGTCCTTTCGCCCCCGGTGGGCGAAGATCAGGATGCGCTTTTCGAGCCTGGGCGCGAGTTCTTGGAGTTCCATGACGTGCTCGAACTGAAGTCCCTGCTTGATTATTATACTGTACATACCGCCGATGCAGAGAAGCTGGGGCACGCTGCCTGGAGGCGGTTTCAGGCAGAGCATTTGCCTGTGCACCGCGCCCAAGCCTTGCTTGATTTTGCAAACGCCCTTCCTGCCCGAGCGGCTAAAGGCATTGAAGCGGAAAGCATTTTCGGGGTTGTTCTCTGGCGTCTATACAAAGGAGGGCGGATCGAAGCCGCACCACAACGTCTGGACGATTATCTGCGGCGCATGCCCTTGAGTAAGGATGTTTTTCTTGCCCTGGTTGGCCTGCATGTTTTCGAAGGACGTTTGGATGCTGCCATGGCGCTTACCAAAAAGGCGCTGGCAGCCAGAAGCTGGCAGGAATCCCTGTGTTGCAATGCTGCCGGCAGCGCGGTGGCGCTGCTTGCCGGGGATCATGAACTGGCCCTGGTGTTCTGGTACCGCCATTGCAAGCTCAATAAAATAAAGCCCGTGAAGCCTGCCACAGGGTGCTCCCTGATGCTTCTTTGGGCGCGTGAGTTCGAAAAGGCGGGACGTGTCGTCCGCCATGGTGAAATGATAGCAGAGAGGGCGATTATCCCGGATACCGCCTATGAATGCCTGGTTTTGGCAAAGCAGCTCGGACAAGGCGGGCCCGAAGGCCTTGAAGCGGTCATCGCCATGGACAGGCTTTTGGGCAAGGATTCTCGACTGGACTCCTACCGCCGTGAAATCCTCGATTTTTTAAAAGAGCTGCACCCCCAGGATTGGCGCATGGCTCTGGACATGGCCGGTCTTGAATTGCGCGCGTTTCGTATGCAACAAGGGGTGGAGCTGGCAACCCTGGCGGGTGAACTGGCAGCAGCGGACAACCAGAGCCGCGCCTTTGCGGCAGCCCTCAAATCGATGGACCATAGTGGGGCGCTGACCCGCCTGCTGCACGCCGCGGATTGACTTGTGGTCTGGCAGCCCGTAAAAAATAGATAGGGAGCAAATACCCTGGTGCCCATATTTCATGTCCCGAGGAGGCGTTTTTATGAGAGTCATGGAATACAAGGCCGAGCATACAGCCGGTTTCGGTAAGTTCTGGACGGTTTTTATACCCGTAGGCAAGGGGGTTGAGAACCTGCCCCAAAACGTGCGCGAAGAATTGGGGCAGTTGTATCCGGAGGCCGAGTTGGATGTGGAGAGCGACCGGTTCTTGAGCGATGCGCAAAAGCGCCAGATACTGGACGCCATCCACAAGCAGGGCTTCTACGCCGAAGAAGTGACCATCAAATTCGCTTCGCCAGCCTCGCTTGCAGATGATGACGATGTGGAGCTGGAGATCTGACCGGGGGCGGTCCCCACGGACACCCAGGTCAGGAAGTCAGGCCAAGATATCGGGAAAGGATATCAGGAAAAGACGAGTTCGTAGATGGCGGGCAGCTCGCGGTAGCGTTCGGCATAGTCCATACCGAATCCCACCAGAAAGCCTTGCTCGATGTTGAATCCTTCGAAATCTATTTTGATGTCGTGGGCTCTGCGCTCGTGCTTGCTGATAAGGCTGCAAACGGCAAGGGCTTTTGGGTTTTGCAGCATCAGGGCATTGTGCAACACCTGCATGGAAAGCCCCGTGTCCACGATATCTTCCACCAGCAGCACACGCTTGCCTTCCACGTTGATCTGCTTTTGCTCCAGAATTTGCACCTGCCCGGAGGTGCTGGTGCCGGAACCGTAGCTGGAGGCGCGCATGAATTCGACATTCATGGGTTCTGCCAGTTGGCGCACCAGGTCGGAAAAAAAGAGAAACGCACCTTTAAGTACACAGACGGCGACCAGGGGTTCCCCCTGCCGCCAGGCTTCCACTTCTTGCGCCATTTCAGTGATGCGTTTGGCGATGGTGTCCTTATCCAAGACCAGATGCAGCGTTTCCTTGCCTTCCATGACGTCTCGCTCCTTGTCTGGCCGTGTTCCTCGAAAAACCCTTTTATCAACCGTCAGAGCCGGGGCTTTGAGAGAATACGGTCTTTAAGTACTTTTTCTCTATATGCCTGCAGAAAATCATCTCTTTTCAATACACCGACCAGCTTGCCCTCCTGCCTGGAGGAGACCACGGGCAGTGAGGAAATGTGCAACTGGTTGAAGTAGCGCAGCGCTTCTTCCAGGGAATCCTGAGGCTCCAAAGTGGCGGGGTTGCGCGTCATCAGGTCCGCAGCCACCACTATGCCCGCCAGATCGCTTATTTCTCCCAGGGCAGGCTTTATGTCGCGCAGGGAGAGCATACCGACCAGCTTTCCGGCCTTGTCCACCACGGGAAAATGCGGAAATGTCGATTCAATGAGTTTTTGCACCACCTCCATGACAGGCGCGTCGATGCGCAGACTCTCAATATTGGTGGACATCAACTCGCCTGCACGCAGGGAGCGCAAAACGCCTACGTCATGCCCCCTGTATATGTCCACCCCTTGACGCAGTAATTTCATCTCGTAAATGGAATAGCCAAAGAAGCGGCGGACCACCAGTGCGCTGGTGATACAGCACAGGAGCAGCGGCAGGATGATTTGCTGGCTGTAGGTCAGTTCGAAAATGGTGAGTACTGCAGTGATGGGGGCCAGTGTTGTTCCGGCCACCACGGCTCCCATGCCGGCCAAAGCGTAATGCTGGGGCAGCAGTCCCGAATCCGGAAACAGAAGCTGCGCCGTGAATCCCACAACAGTGCCTACTGCGCTGCCCAGCACAAGGGAAGGCGCAAATATGCCGCCGCTCATGCCGGAGCCTATGCACAGGGAGCTGGCCAGTATCTTGCCCCCCACAAGGGCCAGGGCCAGAAGCAGCGGCAGGGCGCCGGTAAGGGTTTCGTTAACGGTCTCATATCCCACGCCCAGTACCTCGGGCAGGGCCAGGGCCAGCAGGCCCAGCAAAAGGCCGCCAAGGCCGGGCTTGAGCCATTCTGGAATCTTGATCCTGGCGAACAGTTTCTCCATGGAAGTGATGCTTTTGGCCAGGGTGATGGCGGCCAGGGCCGCAAGCACGCCAAGGGCCAGGTATATGAGCAGCTCCCAGTGATGGGCCATGGCGAAGCCTTCGGCCCTGAATGCCTGGAAGTCTCCCCAGAACACCCGCGAAAAAACGGACGCCGTGACTGAAGCCACAACGATGTGGCTGATATTGGCCACCTCGATATCCAGGAGGATGACTTCGATCGCAAAGAGGGTGCCAGCGATAGGGGCATCAAACGTGGCGGAAATGCCGGCTGCTGCGCCGGCAGCCAGGCAGACCCTGCGTAATTCCTGGGGCAGCCCGAAAATACCGGCCAGGGTCGCGCCTGTGGAGGCGCCTATCTGCACAATGGGGCCTTCCCGTCCAACCGAGGCGCCGGAACCGATAAGCAGGGAGGTGACAAGTGACTTCAGCAGGGTGACGCGGTGGCGCATGGTGCTACCATGTTTGGCCACGGACAGAATGACCTCTGTGACGCCTGGCCCTTTGGCTTCGGGCACCCAGCGAAAAATAACATAGCCGGCCAGAAGTCCTCCCGCGGCAGGGGCGCAGACCACCAGCCACCAAGGGGAGTCCATCACCTTATCCAGAAAAGTGCTGGAAATGTCGTAATGCAATCCGGGAAGCGCCCCCCAAAATAACCACTGGAAAAGCTCGATCATGGTGCGGAACAAGAGCGCGCCCATTGCGCCGAGAACACCGATGGCCATGGAGAAGAGCAGCAGAGAAGGGTGGAAGACTCCGGTGGTGACGAGCTTTTGGTGTATGGACGCGCCAGTACGCTTTATTGCGCTGCGCGTTTTTGATTTGGCTTTGGAAGTGGACTGCATGCCGGTCGTTATTGCGTCTGCTGTTTGATTCGCGGGCTTTTGTCAGCGCCCGCATCAGGAGTTGTCGGCTTTTCCGGCTGGCAGCCGCATGTGCTCGATCTTGGTGCATTTGTTCATCACCACATCAAGTCCGGCAGCCCTTGCTTTGTCCGCGGCGTCATTGTGGGCCAGCCCCAGTTGCATCCAGACGGCCTTTGCCCCCACTTCTATGGCCTCGTCCACAATGGCGGGAATAGCGGTGGGGCGGCGGAAAATATCCACCATGTCAGGAACCTCTGGCAATGAGCGCAGGTCAGGATAGCACGGCTGCCCCAGGACTTCCTCACAGGTCGGGTTTACGGGGTAGACCCGGTAGCCCTGGTCCATGAGGTACTGGGCAACCCGGTGTGAGGCCTTGGTGGCGTCGGTGGAAAGGCCGACCACTGCAATGCTTTTTGCCTGTCGCAATATCCGGACAATGTCGGTATCACTGGCATTTTCCCTGGGAAATTCACAGTCCATGGCGTTCTCCCTGTTGTTTTACTGGTGCAAAAGTACTGGATGGCGTGGATTACTGGTAATCCAGCACCAGGCCCACACCGGCCTCGCGCACGGGCAGGGTGTGGGAAAGGGCTATCTTTGCCGCCAGGTCCGTACAGTGGCAGGCGTGCAGCGCATCCAGCCCCAGTCCTGCAAGATAGGCTGCGGTTGCTTCCAGCCGATGGGCAGGCGCGTCCAGCAGGTGCAGCCCCCCCACTATATCGGTGATGGTGTCCACCCCGGTCAGCTCGCAGGCGTGGGCTGCAATATTGCAAATGCCGGCATGGGAGCAGCCGGTCAGCAACACCACTCCCTTGTCCCCTATCCAGGCAAGGGCGGTGTCGTCTTCAAGCGTATCGGGTACGTTTTTGGAATCGCCAGTTGCAGCAACTCCAAGAGGCGGTGTGTGCTCGAATTCGAAACGGCGGGGAACCTGGCCGAGAAAAAGCAGTTTCTCGCTGAGCCAAAGGGGTTCACTGCTGAGGCGCAGCCTGAAATGGCGTTCCAGCATGGCAGGGGGGAGCATGCAGCCGATCTCCACAAGGCTTCCCTGTTCCTGAACCTGTTTGGCGTCCATGGCCAGCGGGTGCGCCACCAGTTCGGGGGGTGTTTGACCCGTGGTGGCGGGCAGCAGGCCCTCCATGACCGCTTCATTGCGACGTGTAAGCAGATGGCTGAGCCCCCAGCTGTGGTCCAGGTGCCCGTGGCTGAGGACAACACGCTCCAGCTGTAGCAGGTCTTGCCCCATTTTGGCGGCATTGGTCAGGAATATATCGGAATAGCCCGTGTCGAGCAGCGTGCGCTGCCCTTCGTGTTCGAGTAGCAGGCAGAATCCCGGCTCGGCCAGAAAGTACCTGTCAGTAAGGGTGCAGTTGTCTACGAGAATTGTGGCGCGCATTTATACACCTTACCATGCGCCATTCCCGGGTGTCACCCTCCAAAAGACCGGGGCGAAAGGGAGTGAGAAGAGGCGACAACTATGGACAAGTTGTGGTATGGTGATTAGCATAATAAGTTTGGAATGTTATGTGTTGTGATGATGCGTCATGAAGACGCGTCTGGAAGATGTAAAGAATTTTGAATTTCAAGCAAAGTAGCCATCATTTTGAACAAGCAGACCGCATCCAAAGCCTGTACCTCTCGCGTTGTTTCGATGCGAATTGTCCCCGTTGCGGGGCATGACAGCATGGTCTTGAATCTCAGTGGCGCCCATGCGCCGTACTTTTCCAGAAATATCATTATATTGCAGGATGATGACGGCAGAACTGGCATAGGAGAGGTGCCAGGGGGCGAGCGAATCAGAAAAACCCTGGAAGCCGCGGCCCCGTTGGTCCTGGAAACACCCCTTGGGCATTGGAACTCCGTCCTCAGAACCGTGCGGGAGCGCTTTGCCCACCTCGATGCCAACGGCAGAGGGGAGCAGACCTATGACCTGCGCATCATGATCCATGTGCTCACGGGAATTGAGACTGCTTTTCTTGATCTGTTGGGGCAGGTTCTGGATGTCCCCATCGCCGCGCTGCTTGGAGAGGGGCAACAGCGTGAGCATGTTTCAGTTCTTGGGTATCTGTTTTTCATAGGAGACAGGAACAAGACTGATTTGCCCTATCTTTCCGGGGAGAACGCTGCTGATGACTGGGAAGCGTTGCGCCATGAGGAAGCCCTCACCCCTGCGTCTATTGTCCGCCTGGCTGCTGCTGCACAAAAACGTTATGGTTTCAGGCATTTCAAGCTGAAGGGCGGCGTGCTGTCAGGAGAAGAGGAATTCGAGGCGGTCCTCGCCCTTGCAGAACGTTTTCCCGAGACGCAGATCACCATCGATCCCAACGGCGCCTGGTCCTTGAGCGAAGCCGTGCGGCTGTGCAAAGACCTGAAGGGCGTTCTCGCCTATGCCGAGGACCCCTGTGGCGCAGAGGGCGCCTACTCAGGACGCGAAATCATGGCGGAATTCCGGCGGGCTACAGGCTTGCCCACGGCCACAAACATGATCGCCACCGACTGGCGGGAACTGCACCACGCCATACAACTGCACGCGGTGGACATCCCCCTGGCGGATCCCCACTTCTGGACCATGCGCGGCTCTGTACGTGTGGCCCAGTTATGCAATGACTGGGGGCTCACCTGGGGGTCGCACTCCAACAACCATTTCGATATTTCCCTGGCCATGTTCACTCATGTTGCCGCGGCGGCCCCTGGTGAGGTTACCGCCATAGACACCCATTGGATTTGGCAGGACGGACAACATCTGACCAAAAAACCATTGCGGATAGAGAACGGGCAAATTGCGGTGCCCACCAGCCCCGGCCTGGGGGTGGAGCTTGATATGGACGCCCTGGAAGCCAGCCATGAATTGTATTTGTCGCAAGGGTTCAGCGCCCGCAACGACGCCGTGGCCATGCAATACCTGATCCCCGGCTGGCAGTATGATCCCAAACAGCCGTGCATGGTACGCGCCGGTCAGCCATAGCCTCGTTTCTCCATGCTGGAATACCATGTCCTGTTAACAGAAGAATAGTTGCCTAATCCATGCTCTACGGTGCACTATTGCAGGAAAATAGAGCAATGGGAGCGTGACATGGCAAAACTCTGGGTGTTGCAAGACAATACAGTGAGCGGGGAAGCTCCAAACAAGGGCGCTTTGGTTAGCGCCCATGGGCTGAGCATGGCCTTGCTCACAGAAGAAGAGAAACTGTTGCTATGGGACACCGGGCCTGACGATGGTTTCTTGCGCAATGCCGCAGTATTGTCTGAGGCGGATCCCGAGCTTCCGCCACTTACAGACGCGGATCTGATCGCATGCAGCCATGGCCATTATGACCACAGCGGCGGGCTGCCGGCTCTGCGCAAGGCAGGCTGCACTGCGCCCATTTATGCGTACCCGCGCGCCCTGCATGCCCGGTATCGCAAATTGCCTGATGGCGGCAAAAGGGAAATAGGGTGGCGCGGCGGCGAAGAGGGCGCAAAACTCCATGCCGTGGGCGATGTGTTGCGACTTCTGCCTGATGTGGAAATGCACACGCACTTTCCACGTGAGCCGGGGCGATTCCAGGCCGTGGATAACTTTTTCCTGGATAGGGATTGCACCGAGCCCGATACTGTTGAAGATGACGCCGCGCTGCTGGTGGAGGGGGAAAACGGTGCGTCCGTGATTCTTGGATGCTGCCACAGCGGCCTGCGCAACACCCTGCAAGCTATGTGGCTGCGTAGCGGCGCCGCAAGCATACACACGGTCGTCGGCGGGCTGCATTTGTCAAACGCGCCTGAATACGCAGTGGAAGAAACCGTCCAGACCCTGTTGGATTATGGTGTAGAGCGCATATTTGCCGGGCATTGCACTGGCGACGCTGCACGTAAGCAGCTGCAGGAAAAACTGCCCGGTAAGGTGTTCCCACTGGGTGTCGGGCAAAAGATAGCGCTGTAGGGAAGCCTGATCTGAAAAGGGCGCGGTAATGGGTAAAAGAAGACCACCCTCCAAAAGGTTGTGGCTATGCATCCACAAAACCCCGGAGACAACAGTTGGTGGCTTCAGTTGATATGCTGTTTACAGCAGGCTTTCATCGCCGATTTCTTCGCGGGCTTTGGCCTGGTCGAAATCAAAGCGGGTAAGCTTGGGCTGGTCGCTGTTTTTGTCAGGCTTGAGCAACCAAGCACTGAAAAGAACGGCAAGCGCCAGCATAGCAATATGCAGTGCGTATTCCATCGCATCACCATCTAGCCCAGGTTCACGGGCTTTTGGCGCTGTCCGAGATTCCCCTGAAGCTGGACAGCACCCCCTTGGTTGTAGCAAAAAGCGTTCAGTGGCGAGCATGTTGAAAGCAACAGCAGGAATTGCGCCCCTTTTCGGGTGAATTCTACAAAACAGGCCAGAATGGAGCAGGAATTCCGGGGCCACGATCGCTGAATTGTACATTAGCCTTGGATGAACTTGATGGCTAAATTGGCTACGGTCGATTGCAGAGCGTAGGGAAGAAAACTTTTCTACAGGGTAAAGGGCTTAATTTTTTAGGAATGTTCGTAAAGTTGTGGATGGCGCATCTCTGAAGAACGGCAACCTCCAATGGTGACAAGGATTTTGGGGTGCTCACCCAAGCCCCAAAGCAGGAGTTTTCCACAGGGGGTAGTTTGATTTTCTCCAAATTACGCAATGAAGAAAAAAATTAAATGAAGTTGTCTAAAAAAAGTCTCGCAGATACGCGGTTGTTTTCGCAAAAAGCGGCTCCCTTTTTCCTCAAAGTGGGGCTGGCCGTGTGCTGCTTGCTGGTGCTGCCTGCCATGGGTAGGGCATGGTGTGTGTATGCCAATCCCGAGTACAGTGAGTACAACCGGCTGCTCAAAGTGGATGTCATCCGGTTTGACGTGAATGTAGGGGAAATCCGCTACTCACGTCAGTTCAGCGGGTATTACGTACGCTGTAAAAAGGGCGGCATTCCCAAGAAAAACTTTTTTGCCCGCGCCAGGGACGCACGTTGGGCGGCCTGTGATCGCTGTTATTGATCAACCGCTGTCTATTCGTTTTTCCCGGTCGCGCCAGCCTTTAGTATCTCGTATAAGTCATATGGATTTTTGCCGGCATTTGTCGCTATAGACTTGAGACTTTTGTCCGGTGCTGCCTCCACACCCTCCTTGGCCAGGGCTGCCACCATACCTTCCAGGGAGATTCCGTACGTTTGCGCCACAGTTTCCAGCGTGAGTTGGCCAAATCCCGGAGGCGGGGAATCGGGCAACCCTCCTGCCAAGGTGGACGCCGTTTCTGGCGCCAGTTCCTTTTCCAATACCTGATACACAGCCTGTGGCGTGCGCCCGTTGTCTTGGGCAATCTCAAGGAGTGTCTGGTCCAGGCTTGCCGCCTGCAGTCCGGATTCCTGCAGGGCCTTGAGAACTGCTTGCGGCTCCCACCCCATTTTTTTGGCAAAGACGTTCAGGGAAGAAAGTTCCGCATGGCCATAGGGCGGTTCACCATATTTTTTGGAGAGATCTTCCTTGATGGACTCCGCGAAGTCCAGGACTGTGGAAAAGGGGGGGATTCCCAATAAAGTGCCCGCAGTGAAAACAAAAGCCAGCAGCAAGGCTCCATTCATTTCCCTGGTGAAGAACGTGAGTTTTTTTGCCGCGTTTTGGAGGTATTTGAGGATGGGCTTCCAGTTGTAGTAAAGATGCAGCAAGAGGGCCATGAGCATGAGTATGCCCAGGTTGATATGTATGTCTGTCCACTGGGTTTTGCTGAGACTGAGGAAACGCCAGTCAGACCAGTAGGCGACACGACCGTGTGGCGTTATGTACAGCACAACACTGGTGATTACGACGAGAATGAAACTGACAAAAGCCGTAAGTGAAGTCAGTCGCCGGATGTTCATAGCCCCCCCTTCGTTCCTATGAAGCACTGCCGAGACGGCGCAATTGCGCATGTACGGTCTTGTATTCTACCGTGTCAGGATATCACGTATTCTCGTCCGCTATCAAGAGCGTATGCAATAGGTACCCCTGAGTGGGGCGTTATCAGTCCATGGTGAAGGTCATGGCGGCATAGCTCACGGCCGAGGAAGTCGGCTCTTCGTTCCATATCTCATAGCCCAGCTGGTTGCCGCTGCAGTCGGGCAAGACCTCCAGCATGGTGGCCAGAGCGGAGAAACCGCAGACATTATACTTGTCGCGGACACGCATGGATTCCTCCCAGAAGGCGTCGGCGTCGCAATCGCAAAGCGCATTCAGAAGCTCGCGGTCATGGTTGCGTGTTTCGCTTTCCAATTCACGGGCGGTCTCCTTGTGCCCGAATTTTGGCCCTACATGGCAAAAATCCACGCCTGCCACGAGAAGGGTGCCGGGATCGTCCACCGCCTTGCGCAGTTCTTCAAGAAAGGGGCCGGCCGCATTCACGAATGCCTCGCGGGTGTAGTCCTCCATGCCGTAGAGCAGGGAGCCGCACAAAATAGGCACGAGTTTGAAGGGGGTGGGCAAAAGATGCTGCAGGAAGAGCAGTTGAAATTCTATGGAATGTTCGGAACGATGGGCAAAGTCATCTGCCGTGGCCGCGTTGCCGGCTGCCTCGGCCAGGCGTTGGCTCAAGTCGGTATCGTTTGCAATGGAGCCTAGCGGTGTTTCGAATGTCTTCTGGCTGAAGGAAAACATTCCGCCCGTCATCTGGTGCCCCACACCCAGGACAATGACCCGTTCAGGCTGCGCCGGAGGCAATGGCGCGTAGGCGCGGGCATAGACGCCGGCGCCAATGCCGGGATCAATGTGCGGGGCGACAATGGCCTTGATCCGTCCCTGTGTGTTGGGGTTGCCGCCTAGCAGGGTTGCCTCGAGCCAGGCGCGGATTTCTTCGGGGTCACCGGGGTAGGCGCGCCCTGCCATGATATACGGGCGGCACGGGTCCTCCACAAAGTCGTTCACAACGTCTTCCTTGGCTGTGAAAAAGGCTGGAGACGCCAGGAGATAGGCCTGATCCAACTCGTTGACCAAAGCGGTGACCTGCTCGGTGGTGATCTGCTCTCCCCCGGCCTGTTCGGACACGGTGGCCTGCAGGTCGCTGATGGTAGCCCCTGGCTTGAGGTTGGCCATGAGGTGGAAAAGAGGCATGGGGATTCCCTGCCCTTCACGGACGAGACCCAGGGGGTCGCGCACCATCACAAACTGTTGCCCTTCATGTTCTATGGGAATGTAGTCAAGGTCGTTGCGTAGCGGCGGCAAAGGCTGGGACATGGGGCGTCACTCCCTGATGGCGGCCTGTACCGCCTGGTGGCATAGTTGATTCCAGATGCTTGGCATCGTCTTAACAAACGGTCTCTTTTTACGTGCTCTGGCCCTTTCCGTCCAGGATCACGGCGCGGGTAACGAGACTGCGCAGTTCATGCAGCCTGAACGGTTTCGCCAGGGAATAGGTCGGCGCGGCATCATCCTTGTTGGCGGCAAGAGAAGACGGTGCACTGAACTCGTGTTCGTTATCCGAAGCAAGCAGTATCCATGGAATATGCTTGTTGCGGCTCATTGCTCTGGCCTCCCGCAGCAGTGCTTCGGCTTTGATGATCGGGTTGTCGCAATCGCAGATCACGCAATCCACTGTCAGCTCCTGCAACGCATTAAGGGCATCCTGAGCGTCTTGCGCTTCCTTGATGCGAGTGCACCCCAGTTCTTGCAGCAGCTTGCGGATAATGGTCCTGCTTATGGCGGATTCGTCGATCACCAGAAACAAGGGATCAATAGAGCACTCGCGAGTAGGCTTTCCTTTTGGCGTCCCCATTTGCGCCAGGGTCTCCAGCAGTTCGCCACGGCGGAATGGCTTGCTTAACAAGCCGTTGAACCCTGCCTCTTTGCAGGCGGTTTGGTGTTCATCCAGGGCGCCCGCGCTGCAGGCGTAAACAGGGGTGGAAGTGCGCGAGTTTTTGGTTTCGATGTCACGGATGCCCTGCAGGGCTTCAAAACCGTCCATGATGGGCATTTGCAGGTCCAGCAGCACGACATCGAAACTTTCATCACGGAAAAGCGCCAGGGCTTCCGCCCCATTTGTGGCGGTACGCAGCAAATGCGGCGTCAGCTTCAAGAGCTCGGAGATAAGGGTCAGCGTCATGCTCGAGTCGTCTGCAACCAGGATACGCAGGGGCTCCAGGTTGCGGTGGCGCTCCAGTAAGTCGTTCATGTCGTCATCATGCTCGCGTTTGTAGGCAAGCACTTCCTCATCGCGGGCCAATTTTAAAGGCAACGCCACATGGAAGATGCTTCCCTGTCCTGGTGTGCTGTCGACCCAGATGCGGCCGTCCATGCGTTCTGTAAGATGGCGGCAGATGGATAGACCAAGCCCGGTGCCGCCAAAACGCCTGGTGGTCGAGGCGTCTGCCTGGGTAAAACGCTCGAAGATGGATTCATGCATTTCCGGTGGGATGCCAATGCCAGAGTCCTGTACGCACAGGTGCAATACGTCCTCTCGCACCCCTTCTGCGCTGGGAAAGTGCAGCAACTCCAACTGGCAATCTATGCTGCCGGATTCGGTGAATTTGATGGCGTTGCCAAGGAGGTTGAGCAGAATCTGGTTCAGCCTGGCCGGATCGCCTTTGAGTACTTCAGGTACGTCGTCCGCAATTGTGCAGGTAAGCTCCAGCCTTTTTTCCTGGGCGCGCAGGTGCATTACATCACAGGCTTTACGGAGCAGATCCCGTGGCGCAAACGCGATTTCCTCAAGGTCGAGCTTGCCGGATTCGATGCGGGAAAGGTCAAGGATGTCGCTGATCAGTTCCAGAAGGTTTTCGCCGGCGCTGCGGATAATGGACACATAGCGTTTTTGGTCCTGGTTGAGCGCCCCTGACCAGAGCATGTCGGCCATGCCCAGGATGGCGGTCATGGGTGTGCGTATTTCATGGCTCATGGAGGCCAGAAATTCGCTTTTCGCGAGATTGGCCGCATTGGCCTGGCGGGAAGCCTCGAGCAAAGCGACTTCGAGGCGTTTGTATTTTGTCGTATCCACTATGATGCCGATAACACCGCCCGTGGATCCATCCGCCAGATGAAATATCGCTTTTTTGAAAAGAACGTGGCGGTTGCTGTCGTGCTGGGTCATGAGTGGCCCTTCGTACTCCTGACGCCCGCCACGCTGCAGCAGTTCCTTGTCTCGCCTGTCATAGATGGAGGCAAAGTGCTCGGGCCAGCATTGAAAAACGGTCTTGCCGACAATTTCGTCCTTTTCTCGTCCGACGAATTCGCAAAAGGCCTGGTTGCACCCAAGGTATATGCAGTTTGTATCTTTGTAATACACAGGCGTTGGGATGGAGGAGAGCAAAGTCTCCATGAACATTGTCTGGTTGATCAGCGCCTGTTCGATGCGTTCTCGTTCTGCGATTTCTCTGCTCAGCCGGGCATTGGCTTCGCGCAAGGCAGCGGTTCGATGCTCCACCAATGCTTCGAGGTCCTGTTCGAAACGTTCGTTTTCCTGCTCCAGGAGGTGCTTGGATTCCAGTGCGCGAGCATGGCGTGCGGCGCTGGAGACAGCCTGGAGCAAGCGGTCTTTGCCCACAGGTTTGGGGATGTAGTCGAATGCTCCTTTGCGCAGCGCCTGGGCGGCGTCATCCACATTTGGCACGCCACTGATGCAGACCACGCAACAAAACGGACTGAGCATGCTGACGTGATCCAGGATTTCAAGGCCGGAAGCGTCGTCAAGCACCACGTCGGCGACAATGACATCGAAATCCTGTTGCTGCAGTGCCTCCAGGCCTGCAGCAAGCGACGCAGCCATGACGACTTCGCAGCCGTTGTGCACGAGGATGTGGCGAAAGGATTCCTGGAGACCGGGTTCGTCGTCCAACAAAAGAACCCGGATAGGTGGTGATAGGCCCTTCAAAAGCGAGTTGCCGGCAACGCCTGGCCGCAATGCAGAACCACGATCCTGGCCCGATCGCTGGCCCTTTCTCGCGTATTGCAGGCCGCGGGAATTGGCTCCGGCGTTTTTGTCCATGAAGTGATCCCGTTATGCTGCTTCTTCAGCAAGAAGTTGGTGGGGCTCGTCTGGGGGCTGCTGCGCAGGGGGTATCACAGCATGCAATGGAAGTGAAGGCAGGGAGAGATCCTTACATCCGGCGGAAAGCGTCCCACGCGCTCCATGCCCCTGCTGCAAGACAGGCGCATGCGCCGCCGCGTCTGAGTATTTTGCCTCTTGAGGCAATGCCCCCGGCCAGGCCGACCTGGCGTACAGACCCGGCAGCCAAGGCGAAGGAAAGGGCATTGAAAAAGGAGAGCACGAGAAATGTGCTGCCCAGCAACAAAAGCTGGGGCGCTACGGGATACTCGTGCTGCACGAACTGGGGTAAAAAGGCGACAAAAAAAGTGATGGCTTTGGGGTTGAGCGCTGTCACAAGCCAGGCCGTGCGCATCATGGATCCCTTTTCGGGGGGCGCCCCTAGGGATGATTCCGGGGTTTTCTTTTCAGCGGTGGGGCGCGTGCTCTGCTTCCATAGTTGCACCCCCAGAAATCCCAAATAAATGGCGCCCAGGAGCTTGAGGACGGTGAATAAAACGGCCGATGCAGCAAGCAGGGCGGAAAGCCCCAATAACGAAAGCCCCATGGCGGTGAAATCCCCCAGCACCACGCCCGCGGCGCAATGCAACGCAGCCCGGCGGCCGTGCCCCAATCCATATCCGATAACCAGCAATACCGTGGGGCCGGGTATTATCAGTAGCAGTACGCTGGCAAGAATAAATGCGAAATAGATATCAAGTGGCATGATTTCTTCCTGGGGTGGACACGATTGCTGCACGTACTGTTATCCAAAATGCCCTATTCCACAAGATAAGCTTGCCCTTCTGCCTGTAATACTTATTTCAGGTACAGGGGAGTCAGATTCTGCGCAGTGTGAAACAGTGCTGCAACATGGCTTTTTCTGAACCCCATCGACATCCTTTTAGGGAATTACGCATGAGCATCAAGGCTTTTCCAAACCCGGCATGCTCTAACAGTGAGGTCCGTCATCATGAAAAGCATCATGGTTTTATTCATAATGATCTGGGTGATGGCCGTGCCGGCCTTTGCCGCATCAGGGAGTAATGAAATGAGCGATACAAAATACAAGGAAGCGATCTTTGCCGGAGGCTGCTTCTGGTGTGTGGAAGCAGACCTGGAAAAAGTGGATGGCGTTGTGGATGTTGTTTCCGGATATACGGGAGGGCACGTGGAAAATCCCGATTATCAGGAAGTCTCCTCTGGTACGTCCGGGCATCTGGAGGCAGTGCGCGTCCGCTATGACCCGGCCAAGGTGCGGTATGAGCAGTTGCTCAACGCCTTCTGGCGCAGCATCGACCCCACAGACCCAGAGGGGCAGTTTGCAGACAGGGGCGAGCAATACACCACCGCCATCTTTTATACTGACGACACGCAAAAGCAGCTTGCAGAAGAATCCAAGAAGGCTCTGGAGGCGACCAATCGATTGAGCAGGCCGGTGGCCACGGCAATTCGCCCTGCCACGACCTTTTACGAGGCCGAGGAATACCACCAGGATTATTACAAAAAGAATCCCTTGCGCTACAAAGGGTACCGCTTGTTGTCCGGAAGGACAGGGTACCTGGAACGAACCTGGGGGGATGAACCCCTGACCACACCGATTGTCTCCACCGGAAGCGGGGGCAGTGTCTCCACCACGACCGGGGGGGCAAAAGAAAATGGCAAAGCCGCCTATGTGAAGCCTCCGGATGATGTGTTGCGGCAGGAACTCAGCGACCTGCAGTATCGCGTCACCCAGAAAGACGCCACAGAACCGGCTTTTCACAACGAATACTGGGATAACAAGGAACCAGGAATATATGTGGATGTGGCTTCAGGTGAGCCCTTGTTCAGCTCCACGCACAAGTATAAGTCCGGCACGGGGTGGCCCAGCTTCTACAAGCCCCTGGTGGACGAAAATATTGTGGAGCATGAGGACAGGTCGCTGTTCATGACGCGGACAGAAGTCCGCAGCAAGTATGGCGATTCCCATCTTGGGCATGTCTTTGATGACGGGCCCGCGCCGACAGGTCTGCGCTATTGCATAAACTCCGCCGCGCTGCGGTTTGTGCCGGCAGAGGAGCTCGAGGCGCAAGGATACGGGCAGTTTAAAAAGCTCTTTGAGAAATAGGTACGCCAGTACCGTTGATGCTGACAAAGGGGAAATGCCGGTGGTGTTTCCCCTTTTTTCGTGCCTGCAGGATTGGATACCCTAGAAATCAGGCAGGTCGGGAACTTCCAGCATCGTGAACGGTACGTGTTGCAGGTCTTCCTTGAATTCTTCACCACACTCGTGGGCGGACTCGTTTTCAGGGTGGTAGCGCCAGGTTATGGAGGTTTGCAAGCCTTTTGCCGCGGCCTCGTCCAGCATATCGAAAAGCATCATGAAGACCTTTGAGCTGGAGCTGTTGAGGTAGATGATCTCCAGTTCCAGGCTGAAGGACGCAGGGGTACCGGTTCCCATTTCCTGGATGGCTTGCTCCATGCCGTCGAAAAACGGCTGGTAGAACTGGCTGGCGTTTTCCGGGTAGGAACTTCCCTTGAGCATTGCTGTCCCTGACTCGATATCCAGATTGATATACGGCGTGCTGCGGGTAGCTTCTACGACAAATGCAGTGCTCATTGCCCCCCCCGGGGTGTTATGGTGAACCCGATTACTGTAACATCATCAACCTGAGGTTCGTCCTGTTTATACGCCTCATATTCCTTTTGCAGTAAAACCTGTTGCTCTGCAAACGGCAGCATGTGGTGCTGCAGTATGAAGTCACGAAAGCGGCGTTTACCGAAACTGAACCGTCGCTGCCCGCCGAGTTGGTCAAGGTAGCCATCCGTGGTCAGGTAGAATCGCTGGCCGGGGCGCAAAGGGATGACGTGATTTTCAAACTGGAAATCCGGGTCGGAGGAGCGGTACCCCACGCTGTGGCGGTCGCCCCTTATTTCCTGCACCTCGTTATTTTCCACAAGGAACAGAGAAATACGGGCGCCGGCGAATGTCAGGGTGTTTTGTTGCTCGTCAACATGACAGATACCGATGTCCAGTCCGTCATCAGCAAGGGGGCTGGTCTGGCGTCTGGAGAGCGCGGCCTTTATCATCCGGTTGAGTTCCATCAGCGCATCTGCGGGCACGCTCTTACCGAAGTCATTTATGACGCGGTCCAGGCTGCTGCCTGCAAGCATGGTCATGATAGCGCCGGGAACGCCATGGCCGGTGCAGTCCATGATGGCCCAGTAGAAGCTGTCCTGCTCCCCTTCGAACCAGAACATGTCGCCGCCGATGATGTCCTTGGGCTTCCAGATCACACACCAGTCCACGATGTGGCGGGTGATGTCCTCTGGCCGGGGCAGAAAGGAGCGCTGGATGCCTTGCGCGTATTCTATGCTCTCCATGATTCTGTGGTTGGCGGCTTCGAGCTTCTTGTTGGAGTCTGATAACCGCCTGGTGAGCTGCATGCGCTTGTCCATTTCCTGCTTCAGGGCCAGAACGGCACGGATGCGCGCCTGGACAATGGGGATGCGGAAAGGTTTTGTGATATAATCCACGGCGCCCAGCTCGAGACCTTTTGTCTCGTCTTCCTCTTCACTCATGGCCGTGATGAAAATGACGGGAATATCTTTGGCCTGCTCGTGCTGCTTCAGCACGCCGCATACCTCGTAGCCGTCCATCTCCGGCATGATGATGTCCAGCAGGATGCAGTCGGGAGGGGTGTCCGAGGTTGCGATGCGGACAGCGTCTTTACCGTTGGTGGCGACGCTAATGTCATAGTCTGCGCCGAGACTGCCCCCTAACATGGTGATGTTGGCGGGTTGGTCGTCAACGATGAGTATTTTTGGTTTGGGAGCGCTGCTCATTGTTGTCTCCAGGCTCAATCCTGCAGGCTGACGCCTGCGTCCTTGGCCAGTGTACCGAGCTCTGTACGTGCTGCAGTGAAGTTGAAAGAGGCCACAGCAGTTTCCAGAGCCGCATAGTTTTCAGGAGTGGTTGCGGCGCGGAGCAGGGCTTCGTGCTCCTGCAAGGTCTGCCCTGCGGTAAAAGAATTTTGGGCTAGCTGGCTGTCCAGTTCGCGGAGGGCTGCCTGCAATTTTTCCGGGTCTGCCTGTGAAGAGGGGGCGGCGGAGTTCGGTGTGTCGGTGGTGGCGAAATACTGGTTCAGTCCCTCCATCACAGTACCCAACGCCTCGGTGCAGGCCGGCAGGGCGTTCTTTGCCTTTTCCACATCCTGTGGGGTGGGCGTCTCGGCCTTCAGGGCAAGCTCCACTTCCTTGGCAAGCTCATGAAGCTCGTTGGCGGCTATGGCGCCGGCAACGCCTTTCAGTGCGTGGGCCTCGTGGGAGCACTGTTTGTACTCCTGGTTCTGGAACAGAGATTCCAGCTTGGCGTCATATTGCTGGAAATCGCGGGCAAAATCCTTGAGCAGCCTGCGGTAGAGCGAGGTGTTGCCCTGCACGCGTTTGACGCCTGCTGCAATGTCGATTCCCGGCAGGGATTCGGGCAGCCGCTCTTGTTTGTGGCGGGGAGCTACCGGCCTTGGTGTCTCTGCGTCTGCGGCGGCATCTGCGGCAACCGACCCCTCGGGCAGGAGATCGGCCATGGCCGCATAGAGGGTGGGGGCCTCGATGGGTTTGGGCACATGGGCGTCCATGCCCATTTCCAGGCAGCGCTTCTTGTCGGACTCCATGGCATGGGCCGTCATGGCGATGATCGGTATGTCATTGGGCACGGACAACGCCGGATGCTCTTTGGACGTGCCTGCCAGGCGGATAAGGCGAGTCGCCTCATAACCGTCCATGACGGGCATCTGCACGTCCATGAGAATCAGGTCGCAGGGCATGTGCTGCAAAAGCTCCAGGGCGCGCTCGCCGTTTTCAGCTTCTATGACTCGCGCACCTGCGTATTCCAGAATTTCACGGGCGACCTGACGGTTGATCTCGATGTCTTCCACCAGAAGCACACTGGCGCCGGAAAGTCGCTTCATGCTCTCCTGGGCGGCTGCGTCAGAGGTGGGGCCTTGCTCGGAAATCGCCAGTTCGCTGGAGCACACCGCCATGATCGTATCGAAAAGATGCGAGGGGTTGATGGGTTTGTCCAGGTAGGCGCTGATTTTGATGTCTTCGCCCTTGTCCACGGCGTCCTCGCGCCCATAGGCGGTCACCATTATGATCATGGGCAGCCGTTTGAAGCGCGATTCTTCCTGGATGCGGCGCACTGTTTCGATGCCGTCCATGCCGGGCATCTTCCAGTCCATGAGCACCAGATCGTAGGGTTCCTCGGTATTGCGCAGTTCTGCCAGGGCCTCAGTCCCGCTCTTCATGGCAACGGCATTGAAACGCAAAGATTCCAGCGTCTCCACAAGGATTTGGCGGGCGCTTGCATTGTCGTCCACCACAAGCACACGCAAGCCCTTGATGCTGCCGCGGGCCTGGGGCAAGTATTCCTTTTCCTCGTCCTGTCGTTTCAGCTCCAGTCGCACCGTGAACGTACTGCCCACACCGGGTTCACTGGTGACGTCCACGCTTCCCCCCATCATTTCCACCAGGCGGCGGGTGATGGCCAGACCAAGCCCCGTGCCTCCGTATTTTCTGGTGGTGGAGCCGTCCGCCTGGGTAAAGGACTGGAACAGCCGGGGGACTACATCCGCAGGAATGCCGATGCCCGTATCGCGGACAGATATGACCAGCTTCACGTGCGCATCGGTTACATGGTCTGGAACGCTTTCATCCAGGCTGGCGCGCACCGTGACTTCGCCTTCCTGGGTGAATTTCACGGCGTTGTTCGCCAGATTGATGAGAACCTGCCCCAGTCTGAGCGGATCGCCCTGCAAGGAGCAGGGGACATTGTCCGCAATGGATGCGAAAAATTCTATGCCTTTTTCCGCTGCGCGCTGTCCAACCATGTCCGTGGTATGCTCCATGACCTCCTGGAGCTGAAAGTCAACATGCTCTATGGAAAGTTTGCCAGCTTCGATTTTGGAAAAATCCAGAATGTCATTGATGATCTGCAAAAGGGAGCGCGAAGCCGTGCGGATCTTGGAAAGATAGTCTTTTTGCTTGGGCGTGAGCGCTGTCTTCAGCGCCAGGTCGGTCATGCCGATGACGGCATTCATGGGGGTGCGGATCTCATGGCTCATGTTGGCCAGGAAATCGCTTTTGGCCTGGTTTGCTGCCTCTGCGGTACGGCGCTCCTTTTCTGCCTGTTCCCTGGCAAGGCGCTCGGTTATGTCGTGCACCATGCCCTCGATAAGCGGCGTTTCTCCCTCTTCGCGCAGCAGGTGGGCGTGCAGTTCCACCCACACAAAGGAACCGTCCTTGTGCTTGAACTGCAATTGGACATTGCGAACCTGCCCCTCTTGCTGAAGGGTCTGCATGATTTCTTCGCGTTTGGTCGGCTCCGCGTACAAAGAAGCTATGGAGCTGCCCATCAAATCCAGCAGTTCATCAGGGGTGGCATAGCCGATCATTTGGGCCATGGCTTTGTTGCAGGTTATCATTTCACCCTGCATTGTCGTCTGGAAAATACCTTCCACGGCGTTATCAAAGATACTGCGGTACTTTTGCACCATCTGTTCAATGTTGCGTCTGCTTTCAGCCAGATTGACAGTCATACTGTTGAAAGAGGACGCCAATGCGCCGATTTCGTCTGTGCGTGCAACTTCGATGCGGCTGCTCAGGTCGCCGGCGCCGATGCGTTCAGCGCCCTCCTTAATGCGGATGATGGGGGCCGAGATGTGCCTGCCCACCCACAGCCCCATGGGGATGATCAGGAGGAGCATGGCCAGGAAAATGCCGCCGGAAAGAAAGAGGATTTTTCGCTCGTATGCGCGGACTTTGGCTGCTTCTATGTCAATGGCCAAAATGCCCACACGCTTGCCTTCAGAATTGCGCAAAGGGGCGTAGCCTGTGATCCATTCCCCCCAGTCGTCCCGATAGATGCTCTCCTCCACAGTCGTCTTTTCCATGGAGTCAAAGGTCCGCTCCAGCAGCGGGCTGGGCTCCTCGTACACCTCCCCCATGTGAGCCACGCTTTCCGGATTGGTTTCGGCGTCCACCCAAAAGACGATTTTGTCCTTGAAATCAGGGAGTTGTGAGCGGCGCATGGTGTAGACGAAGCGAATGTCCGACGTGGCAGCCTTGATTTCACGCAGGACTTTGGCGATACGCAGATATTCTTCAGATCCTTCCTGATCGGGACTTACCAGTGTTTCGTGCAGATCAGTATCAACTTGCAAGGCGGCGATGCTGACGATGTCCATCAGGCGATGGCGAATGTCCTGAACGACCTTTTCCTTGGCGACCTGGTAGACCAGTGTCAGGGTGGTGCCCATTACCAGCGTTGCAAAAAGAATAAAAAAGAGGGCGAGTTTATGGTGGAGTTTCAGTCCGGAAATCCTGGTGCCGGACTGTTGCTTTTGCTGCGCCTGGTGTTCAGGGGTGTTTGTTGCGTTATCCATAGAGTTGCATGAGTTGAAGCGTTGCAGGAAAAAAAGACACTGCCACGAATGCACAAATGATAATTAAGGAATAAGCAACAGTTATTATCGTGTTTCAAATTTCCGGTCAAAGATTTGTTGCATTGTAGGCGGACCATGCGCAATAAAACCGCAAGCAGAATACAATAACCTTCTGCAATGCAAGATAATAATATGTTGAGGGCTACTTTTGGGATGAAAGAAGGTGGGAAATCAGTCGCCCTTTCAGGCGTCCATCTGCTGCCCCAAGCTCTGCATGTCTTTGAGCAATTTGTCCCAAATGTTTGAGACGACTTCTGCGTCCTCTGATTTGGCGGCGTGCTCCAGCGCGCTGGCCCGTGATGAAAAACACAGAGCCCCAATGCTTGCAGCCACGGTACGCATGGTATGGGCTGCCCGGGCAAGACTGTTCATGTCCTTATCGGCAACGGCCTTGGTCGCAATCTGGAGTTCTTGTTGCAATTCTTTGAAGGCCGTGGGCAAGAGCATGGCGAACTCGTCTTCCAGAAGTCCCTGTTTTTCACGGGCACTTTGGGCATCCAGCACGGGAAGGTTGTCGGCATCCGGCAGCGGACAAATGCCGTTGCGCTCGGACGTGGCCTCTATGATAACCCGCGCCATTTCGGCGCGCTTGAGGGGTTTGCTCAGATAGCCATCCATGCCGGCGTTCAGACATTGCTGCCGCACTTCTTCAAAAGCGTGGGCCGTCATGGCTACAATGGGGACTTGGGGGTTGCGCACGCCGTGCTCACCAGCACGGATGCTGCGCGCCACGTCAATACCATTGATATCAGGCATTTCCACATCCATCATCACCAGCTCGATATTACTGATGCGGGACAGTATATCCAGAGCCCTGCGGCCATTTTCCGCCTCGAGCACCGTGTGGCCGAGACTTTCCAGGTTGAGGCGCGTGACCATGCGGTTGGCGGCGCTGTCCTCCACCATGAGCACCCGCAAGGGGGACTGGTAGGGCACCTCCGGCATGACGGTTTCCCGTGTTGGGCGTGCATCGGCTGCATCGAAACAGGCGCTGAAAGTGAATTCGCTCCCCTGATTCTTTTTGCTGGTAACCCAGATTTTGCCGCCCATGAGTTCAACCAGTTCGCGACAAATGGACAACCCCAGCCCCGTGCCCCCGTATTCGCGGAAAATGGAATCACCGGACTGGGTAAAATCCAGAAAAATGGTTTCGATGTCTTTGGGGTCGATACCGATGCCGGTGTCTTTGACAGTGAAGAGCAACTGATGCCCTGTAGATTCCTTGTCCCGCAACGTATCCAGGGATACATCCACCACGCCGCTGTGAGTGAATTTTATGGCGTTGGAAAGCAGATTGTTGATCACCTGGCGCAACCGGACGGAGTCTCCCTTTACAATAGTCGGGGAATCAGGAGCAATGTGCAGGGTGAGGCTGATGTTCTTGTTTGCCGCCGCTGGCTGCATGGTGCGCATGCACGCCTGCAAGAGTTCGGGCAGGTTGAAATTTACCTTTTCCAGCGTGATGTTGCGGCTTTCCAGCTTGGCGAAGTCGAGAATATCGTTGATAATTTGTAAAAGATGCTCGCCGGATTCATGGATCATGTCAAGATAATCGCGTTGCTGCTGCGGCAATTCGTTGCGGAGCATTATCTCGGCCAAGCCGAGGATGGCGTTCATGGGCGTGCGGATTTCATGGCTCATTTTGGCGAGAAAGCGGCTCTTGGCCATGCTGGCCGCTTCCGCTGCCTGGCGTTCGCTTTCCGCCTGCTCCACGCGCAAGCGCTCGGTAATGTCTGTGAGCAACCCTTCACAATACGCCACGTTATTCATGCGATCAAAAATCGCCCTGGCGGAAATGGAACAGACTATGGGCTCGCCGTCCTTACGGCGCAGGGCTATGCGTTTCCCGCTCAGTGACCCCTGAACGTTGAGTTGCTTCTTGAGTTCCTCGCACAGTGCAGGGTCAACAAAAGCATTGTAGAAATTGAGCGGGTCGCGGAAAAATTCTGCTGTGTTTTCATAGCCCAGAATATGGGCAAAGGCGGTGTTCGCCTCGGTGACTTCGCCAGAGGCAGTGCTGCGGAAAATGCCTTCTACGGCGTTGTCGAAGATGTCGCGATATTTTTGTTGGGAGGATTCCAGCGCCACGGAAAGCTTCTGGGAATACTCCTCGAGCTGGGCGTTTTTGAACTGAATTTCTTCGTTGGCCTCGTTCACGCGTTCATTGAGCGTGTTGAGGTCCTTCTGCATCATGTCACTGATGTTAACCAGGCTTTTGCTCTGCCTGTAGAGCTTGCCGTATTCGCGCGCAAGGGTCTTGAACCCCTCCAGCAGTGCTGCCGCATCTTCTGGGGGTGTTTGGAGCAGCTTCTCGGCATTGGCCAGTGTCTGCTCTTCGTGATGGAAAAGATTGCCGTTTTTCATCACGCTTGTGCGATCTCCACAAAATTGAATTCCAGATTTGCAATATCCTCAGCAAACTCCTCCCCACACTCTTGCAGAGTGAAGTTGCCTTCCTGATATATCCATTGAACAGTTACGGCAACGCCCTGTTCGGCTGCAGCATCGAGCATGTCCAGCAGGTTGAGAATTATCTTGGAACTGGAGCTGTTGATATATGTGAGCTTTAGCCTGAGGGTGAGCGAAACCCCTGGTTCCGCGAGATAACGTTCAATCCACTCAAACACTGGAGCGTAAAATTTGGCGGCGTTTTCAGGATATGACTCGCCACTGATCTCGAATTCCCGGGTCACGGGATCAAAGCGGACACAGGGGGAGTCTTTGGTGGCTTCTATGGACAGTGCTTCCATTCTTGTCTCCCGACGCAAAAACGCCGGTTTGGCGTGATCATCAAGTTGCTATATGCGCAAAACACAAAGCCAGATACAGCCCCCTTGCAGGCGCAACCTACCTGCCTTTATGGGGAGTAGCAAGGGGGGGGGGAGTAAGATTTTTGTTGTGATGTTGAAAGAATGCAACAGGAAATGCGTGTATTGTATACTTGCCAGGAAGCGGATGAAGGGCCTGGCCTGTTACAAGTACTGCATTTGGCCTGTTTTCCGCCGCATTGATCGTACCGCGCCCTGTTTTATTGGAGAGGGCGCGGCTGCTGGGCTATTGAGCCAACAATGAAGCAATGCGTTTATCCTCGCAGCATTTTTTCCACCAGCTTGCGGGAGTTGTGCTCGGCAAGCTGGTATTCCTCTTCGCTAAGCGATGCCCCCAAAGCAACATTGCGGCGCAGTTCCGCGCTGACGAAATCGCCCGTGTGGGCGTCGTTATTGACCACAAGGGAATACCCGAATTCACGGGAAAGGGCGGCCACGTGTCCGTTACTCAGGCTGTGTCCTTTGCGGGTGGTTATCTCCACGTGCACGCCTTTTTCCGCGGCCAGGGCCGCGTCTTCCTTGCGCAGCAGGCCAGGGTGGGCCAGAACGTCAGCGCCCCCTTGTATGGCGGCAAGGTTGGTGCCGTCTTCCACGGGCTCCACCAGGGTCTGGCCATGGACCACCACGAGTTGTGCGCCCCTGTCCCTGACTTCGGTGATGAGGTCTGGAATCAGTGCGGGGGGCACATGGGTGATTTCCACGCCGGCAAAGAGTTCGATACCGGCAAAAGGGCCAGCAGCTTTCACAAAGCGCAGGATGTTATCCAGCACCAGGGCGTAGTTGCTGTGGTCGGCGTGGTCCGTAAAGCAAAGCGCCTTGTAACCGGCAACACGGGCGCGTCTGGCTGTTTCAGCGGGGATCAAGGCGCCGTCGCTGAATGTTGTATGCACGTGCAGATCGATCATGTCTCGCCTACATCTTGTATTTGGTGTCGTCCACGTTCAGCTTGTCCAGAAGCTCGTTCCACTGCTTGGCGTCATCGGTCTGCAGCACGGCCTTGGGCTGTGGCTTGCCTTCGGCGTCCGCCGCAATGAGCACGCCTTCGTCCACGGCGATGGGGGCCTCGGCCCGCAATGCCAGGGCAATACCATCAGAAGGGCGGCAGTCTATGCGCTTGCGCTGTCCTTTCTGGTCCACTTCGACCTCTGCGTAGTACGTGCCTTCCTTGAGGGAAACCACGTTCACCGACACGATTTTGCCTTCCAGCGCGTTGATGGCCGAGAGCAGCAGATCATGCGTCATGGGGCGGGGCAATTTCACCCCGTTCAGGGCCAGAGATATGGCCATGGCCTCCATTGCGCCGATCCAGATGGGCAGCACGGCCTTTTCATCGTTATCCTTGAGAACAAGCACAGGGACCTGGGAATCTTCGTCCAGGGCCAATCCGAATACTTTCATTTCTACCATGGCTCACCTGTCGCTTTCCCATAAAGGGAGTGTTTCTTCGCTTCCGTAATGGAAGCTGTTATGAGCATGCCTGGTTCCAGGCGTTTAAAGAGTGACAGTTCCTGTCCATGGGGGGCGGTGACATTCACCACACGGTTGTAAGTGTCGCGCCCCTTCCAACTTTCCACAGGGGTTTCCCAGTCAGGGTGGCCGGAGGGCATCTTGCTTGGCCCTTCGAGCAACACCTCCAGTTCGTCTCCCACGGCTGCAGCCAGATCGGCTTCGGAAAATTCCCGCTGCAGCGCCTGCAATATCTCCAGTCGCTCTGCGGCTACCTCGCGGGGCACCTTGGGCGACATTTTTTCGCTACGTACACCAGGGCGATCTGAATATATGAACGAAAAGCTCGACTCGTAGCCCACCTGGTGCATGGCTTCGAGGGTTTTTTGGAAGTCCTCCTCGCTTTCTCCCGGAAAGCCCACAAGCAGGTCCGTGGACAACTTTATTTCCGGGCGCGCTGCGCGCAGTTCCCGAACGATACCAAGATAGCGCTCCATGTCATACTTGCGTCCCATGGCGGCAAGTATCTTGTCCGAGCCTGATTGCAACGGCAAATGCAGCTGCGGGCAAAGGTTCTCCAGGTCTGCAAAGGCCTTGATGACTTCCTGGCTCAAGTCCTTTGGGTGCGAGGTGGTGAACCGTACCCGGCGGATGCCATCCACGGCGGCCACTTGTCGCAGCAGGGCGGCAAAGCTCGTGGCGTCGCCTCTACGCTTTGCGCTGGAATCGAGCCCGTAGCTGTTGACGTTCTGCCCCAGCAGGGTCACTTCGCGCACGCCCCGTTCGGCCAGGCTTCTGCATTCATCCAGAATCGCCTGGGGGCTGCGGGATTTCTGCCGCCCCCTGACATAGGGGACGATGCAGTATGCGCAAAAGTTGTCACAGCCTTGCATGATGTTGACAAAGGCGCGGCCGCCGGAAAAACGCGCTGGCGCTCCCTCGTCGGGTGCATGCTCTCCCTGTTCAAGGTGCAACGGGCGCTCCACAGGCTCTTCGCTGAAGTCCAGCAGGCTGATGCGCATGTTCGGCTCGTGGATCAGCCGCTCAATGGCCTGAGGCGCCATGGCCAGGGAGTCGCCCCCGAATACCAGACGTACGAAATCGAAACGCGCGCCAAACCCGTTGCCGATTTGCTGCGCAACGCAGCCGCCAACGGCTACAAAGGCGCCGGGCGTACGCCGGACGAACTTCCGCCAACGTCCAAGGAGGCTGTAGACCTTTTGCTCGGGCTTATCCCGTACGCTGCAGGTTATGACAATGAGCGCTTGCGCCTCTTCCGGAGGGGCCTTACGCAGCCCGCGGGCCAGAAGCGCACGTTCCAACCATTCGGCTTCATTCATGTTCATCTGGCAGCCAAAGGCCAGAATATGAAACGTCATCTAACTGCGCCCTCCAATGCTGTGGAGGGAGATTGCCAGTTCTATTTTGAAATGTAGCATGCTGCTGTATTGCCTTCAAGCGGGTGTAGTGGAGCGGATATGTTTCCACGTGGATGTCCTGGATGCACTCACCATGTGCGCAACGAGCCGGACTGAAAAGAATATCGGCACGCACCGGGGTAAAGTCAAGGGCTGACGCCTCTCTGCACCCCATTGCAGGCGCATGCAAAAAGATGAAAAAGCAGGAAAACTTTTTTGATTTGGAGCCGTGTCATGCTACATCCGATTACGGCCGCGGGCTTTGGGTTTCCTCTCGACAGCCGCATATTCCATGGGCTAGACAAGAGCCATGACCGCACAGTCAATCGCTCCCGATTTGCAATCAGAAAATCCCCACGGCCAACAGCATGAAGATGCTGCAGACGTTTTTTTGCGTTTTGAGAACGTAAGCCGCCATTTTCAGGTAAGGGGGCGCTCCTTTGAGGCGCCTATGGTGCTCAAGGCCGTGGATCAGGTCAGCCTTGATGTGCGCAAGGGCGAAACCATGGGGCTGGTCGGCGAAAGCGGTTGCGGCAAAAGCACCATGGCCCGGATGGCCGCCAGATTACTGCCCCCCACGGAAGGGCGCATCCTCATAGAAGGCAAGTCCATTTGGAAAAAGGACTCTGCCATGCGCACCATGCTGCCGCGCAAGGTGCAGATGATTTTTCAGGACCCGTTTTCTTCATTGAATCC
Organism: Desulfovibrio biadhensis; assembly: GCF_055388615.1. Classification (NCBI taxonomy): domain Bacteria; kingdom Pseudomonadati; phylum Thermodesulfobacteriota; class Desulfovibrionia; order Desulfovibrionales; family Desulfovibrionaceae; genus Desulfovibrio; species Desulfovibrio biadhensis. Next base: position 856,586 of record NZ_AP042477.1, on the reverse strand, counting down.
CAGACAGAAGGTGGGCAGCGCCATTGGCGAGGGGTTGCGCATCCACAAAACGGGCAGCGCCAAGGAGCGCAAGGCGCGTGTGGAGCAGTTGCTCGACTGGGTTGGGCTATCCGCGGATTACGCAGGGCGCTACCCCCATGAGTTTTCCGGCGGGCAGCGGCAACGTCTGGCCATTGCCCGCGCTTTGGCCCTGGACCCGGACTTGGTTATTTGCGATGAAGCCGTCTCCGCCCTGGATGTCTCCATTCAGGCCCAGGTGCTGAATTTGCTGGTAGGTCTCCAGGAACGTCTGGACCTCACGTATTTTTTCATTTCTCATGATCTGAGCGTGGTCAGCCATATTGCGGACCGCGTAGCCGTCATGTATCTGGGGCGCCTGGTGGAGCTGGCTGCAAGCACCGAGCTTTACGAGCACCCTGCCCACCCGTATACACAGGCGCTGCTCAAGGCCATTCCCCGGCCGGACCCGAAACACCGTGGTCATGGTGAAAAGTTGGAGGGGGACATTCCCTCGCCTGTTGATACGCCGGCCGGATGCCCTTTTCACCCCCGTTGTCCGGAGGCGATGCAGGTCTGTTCGGAGCGCAAGCCCGAGTGGCTGGAGATCGCTCCTGGCCACTGGACCGCCTGTTTTCTGCACGGAGGAGCCTGATCCGTCCCCCTGGAGGCTCACTGCACCCTTGACGCACGTCTTTTGGATGCGCATGTTAGCAGTGCGTGTCGCGGTGCAACATTCATTGCGCCACAGCGCAAAATCCACCACAAGGAGCCGTTATGCTACAGTCTTTCAAGGAAGCCGTGGCCGATATCTGCGAAATTATGCAATTTGAAAACTGGCTGCGCTTCTATTTTATTCAAGAAAAGAACGATGAACTTTTCATTGAAGTCCCTGAAAAGGCCATGGAGCACTTTCAGGAAAAATACCCCAATCTTGCGCCCTTGGCCGAGAAAATGAATCATGAAGTCATTACCTACGAAAAGTCGGTAAATACTGTCTGCGAGTATGTAGTCACCTCGCTTGATGGCAAGAAATACAAATCCGGACTGGTCCCCAGTGCTTTGGACAGCCCGGATTTTCAGAATGAAATGTACCTGTTTCAGGTGTGGGCGCAGTCCCATGAGTCGCAACTGGAAAAAGCGCCCATGGAATTTGCCACTTGGCAGAAGCTCTATCATGAGTGGAAGCAGACTGATCATGTGCAGAAGCTGATAAAGCAGGCGGATACCGACGCCCAGCGCGCGGCCAAGTGTTCCACCAAAACAGTGCAGTGAGGCAACCATGACCGAGGTCAACGACCTGCAAGCGCGGTCTGTGAGCGAGACCCGGGTGGAGCTGCCGCAGTTGATGCTGCCCCAGGACACCAACCCGGCCGGCCACATCCACGGCGGTGTCATACTCAAATATATTGATACCGCCGCAGCCATTGTGGCCATGCGACATTCCCGCTGCAACGCCGTGACTGCGGCCATTGACCGCATGGATTTTATCAAGCCCGTTTTTGTCGGAGAGCTGGTGCATTTCAAGGCCAGCTTGAACTGGGTCGGCAAGTCATCCATGGAAGTGGGCGTCAGTGTGGAGGGAGAAAATCTCTTCACTGGCGAGTTCAGGCATTGCGCTTCCGCTTACGTGACGTTCGTGGCCTTGGACGGTAACGGCCGGCCGCGTTCGGTACCCCCGCTGCTGTTGGAAACCGAGGAAGACAGAAGGCGCAACGGCGAAGCCGCCATGCGCCAGGAAATGCGTACCCAGCAGAAGTTGAAGATGGAGATGAACCGCAGTTGAGGCGGCTTTCATACGAATATATGAGCGCTCTTCCCCCGGGGAGGGCGCTTTTTTTTGTTGTTGTGGCAAGCGCCATTCGGGAGGTACTTGAAAGGGGACACGAATTGGGCAAGGATGCACCCACAATTGCAGGTGGAGCGATCTTTCGCGCCCTCCCTATAACGGTCTACGCAATAAGGAGCTGCCCATGGCCAGCCAGTTTCAGGAAATCAAGGACACGGCGGTTCAAATTATTTTTCAGCCCACGGCGTTCTTTAGCAGCATGGAGAAGGACGGCGGCTTTGGCCAGCCAGTGCTTTTTGTCGCGGTCATGGGGGTGGCCACGGCCCTGGTGTCCATTGCGCTGAGCCTGTTGGGGTTGGGGCTGCAGGGGTTTGGCGTCTCCTTTGGCGGCATCATTCTTTTCCCCATTTTTATGGTGATCGCCACATTCATTATGAGCGGCATAGTGTTTCTTATCTGGAAGCTCATGGGCTCACGCGAGAATTTTCAGACAGCGTTTCGCTGCTATGCCTATCTTGCCGCCATCACCCCCCTGACTACGGCGCTCAACGCCATCCCGGTGGTGGGTTCCCTTCTGGGGCTTGCCTGGCTCCTTTGGCTCATCGTCATCGCCTCGGTGCAGGTGCATGGGATTTCACCAAAAAAGGCATGGATAGTGTTTGGCATACTGACGTTTCTTTTCGCCCTTGTCAGCCTGCGCTTGCAATCAAGGGCAGATGACCTGGAACAACGGCTGCATGACTACGGGCAGCAAAGTGAAACCGTGGCTCCGGCTCAGGAAACAACTGCTGCGCTGGGGCATTTGCCTTTACAGAGGGCGGATACATAAAAAAGACGCCCCGCATTTTGGGGGCGTCTTGGATGGTTTTTAGCAATCTGGGGTAGCGCGTTGCCAACGCTGGTGAGGAGCGCGTTACTTCTGGCGCTGCATGAAGCTGATGCGCCAGGTGGCGTCCTGGACCGCAATTTCCTTCTCAAATCGCCATATTTCCCGAACTTCCTGTGGCGGGCCGGATTCGCCGGGGAACTGGATCAACGAGGAGAACACAACCGAGGCCACGGCGCGGCCGTTCAGGATGCGCGCATCCTGTATGCCGGCTTCCACGAACATCACCTGGGGTTCCGGCATGGGGCCGGAAATCTGTTGTCGCAGGTGCTCCATGAATTCGGGCGTGGTGAAATAGCGTATATCGTCCCAGTCCGCCTGCGCCATGGACTCGTGCATACGGGCGTATACAACCTTTGCCCCTTGTAGCAGATCATCCGTATCAAAGCCGGCCTCCTTGGAGGAAGGCGTTTGCGGCAGGTCCTTTGCAAGGTTCTGAATGTCCTGCTCCGGCACATCGGGCGGCGGTGTCGGCGGTGCCGGTCTGGAAGGGCGGCGGGGCGGTTTGGAGCTCAAGTGGTCCCACATCTGCTCGCCACGCTGATAGGCACGGCTGTTGCGCCCCGGACCAGGAACGTCATCCACGGGGGGCTGTCCTGAATTGCCATTGGATTGGGCGTGGTAGTCCTTGTTGGCGTTCTCCCGACTGCTGCGGCTGCTCACGTAAAGGTAGCCGACAATGGCGGCCAGCAGGCCCAAAAAGGCTATGTCGCCAACGGTGAGTCCCGTGAAGTGGCGGTCAGAGAACAGGGATTGTATGAGGCCGCCCCCTTGTTGCTCCTGGGAATCTGCCTGTTGCTGTTGTTTTTGCTGGGTTAACCGTTCCCAAGGGGTGACAGGCTCCTGGGCAGCCATGCATGGCGCTGCGGCGATGCAAAGCAAAGCCAGCAGCAATCCGGCGAGTACGACAGTGCGGAATATGGGCATACGTTCAATGTGCGTCAGCTGATGAGTCCCAGATTGCGCAGCAGGTGGATAAACAATTGACGATCGATGGGCTTGGGGATGTAAGATGTTGCTCCCCCTTTATAGTAGGCTTCAACCACGTTTTTTGGATCATCCAGGGCGGTGGTCATGACGACCTTGGCCTCGCCAGTGCCCCGAACATTATGTTCCTTTTCTATGCCCCTGATTTTTTTCAGGGCTTCCTGACCGTCCATTTCGGGCATCATGATGTCCATGCAAATCAGGTCATAAGGCTGTCCTGCATCGAGAGCAGCCTTGAAGGCATCCACGGCTTCTTTGCCGTTGACCGCGATGTCACATTCCCCATGTGGGCTGAGGATGGTCTGCATCAGCTTGCGGCTGGTAAAGTCGTCCTCCACGATCAAAACCTTCATGGATACCTCCTGAAAAAGGGCGTGGACAGAGAATAAAGAGCCTTCGTTGCCCTTGTGCTACCAATGTTATACAAAAAAATGGCCGATGGGAATAGTGTGTAACGTCTTTGCGGTTTAATTCAAACCTGCCGCGAACTCCCAATGCCGATGATTTTGAGATACCTTAATAATGACTGCAAATCCCTTATTATCTTTTTTACGTCGCAAAAAGACTTCTGCGGAAGAAGAAAGCGTTGCCATAGCCCGCCTGGAATCGCAACTGGCAGTGTGCGGCTGGTGCATTGGCTGCGCCTGCGGTGTGCTGCGAGGGGTGTACGGGCCGAAAGGAGAGCATGACCTGGGTATATTGCTCTGGGCTGTCTCTGGACTGTTGCTTGTGGCCATTGCCAGCGGTTTGGGGTGCGGCCTTGGATATGGTCTTGCACGCCTTGTGCGCAGACCACGGAGCGAAGAGCAGGAGGAGGTTTTTACCAGCCGGACATCGCAGCCCAAAGAGAGCCAGATGCAAAGCCTCGGCGGCAACGGGGGGCACCAGGAAGCAGAGCTGGTGAGCAGTCTGGGGCTCGGGTCTGCAGTGGGGAGCTTTCTCGGAGCTGTGACCATGCTCGTTGCCGGCGCATGGGCCAATGCACTTTACGGGGCGGCCATAGGAGCTTTTCTGGTAAGCTTGGCTATAACGCCCTATGGCGACCTGGTGCGTATCGTATTACATATGATGGTGCGTGACAGGCAAAACAAACAGTAATAAAACCCCAATAAATGAGGCGGGGTATCTGGACATCGCAGTTGAAAGGGCATAATTATAAAAAAAGTGTTACGCTTATTTTAGCTATATTCAGGAGGCGCCACCATGTGTAAAGACTGCGGTTGTGGACCGAAGAAAGAGAGCAAGTTCGAGAAGTTCGCTAAAAATCATGCCCATGAGCACGAGCACCACCATGAGCATGAGCATTCCCATGACGGGCAAGTGCACAGCCATGAGCATGTGCATTCTCATAGCCACGAGCATGAACATGAGCACGACCACGATCATCCCCATGCGCATGACCATGCCCACGATCATGACCATGCACATTCGCATGAACACAATCACGACCACAAACACTAACATTTGGAGTCATGGTAAAGGGCGGACGGGGTGCGTCTGTCCAGGCAAATGATTTCCGACCTGAAGATGACTGTTGCCCCTGGCAACAGTCATTTTGTTTTTGTCCCCTTGTCTTGAAAGAATACAGGGGGATGCGTTGTCGGTCCCTGGTTGTTGAATTCTGGTAGGGAAAAGGCTTGACCTTCGCACCTCTTGATGCCAATAATTCCTGTTTCCCGCCGTAACCCGCCAAGACGCAAGATGTGTCCGTTAGGGTGACCAATGCGGCGGGGAGCCGGGCGGCAAATTCGCTGTCAACCCCGTCAGGTCCGAAAGGAAGCAGCGGTAGCAGTTGGGTTTGGGTGTCCGGCTCCCATAAGGGCCCAGGGCGTTATGCTCTGGGCCCTTACCATTTCATTCTCCAGAAAGCCCACCGTCGTGCCTGCTCAGCAGCTTTTAACACCCATTTTGCGCAGCAGCGCCATCAGGGGGCACCAGTTGCTGAACGCGCTCTGGAACAGGTTCAGCCCTACAAAGGCTGTAAACAGCAGCCACCAGGGAGAATGCGCATAGGCCAGGAACACGCTCAGCAGTACGAAGAATCCCGCCACGCCTCGAAGTATGCGATCAACTGTCATGATAGGCCTCCATCGTTCGCTAGGGAGTTTCGCTTGCCGGCTGTCTGCCTGTGATGGTCTGTATTCAGGCTAGCGGGCGCAGGACCACCTGTCAGGCAAAGATGTCAGAAGGCACAAACGGATGGGTGCCCTCTATGACCCGTATGCCGGCCTTGGCATTTATTTTTGCCATGATGCTGTCTTTATACGGGCACTGTTCGGCAATGCAAGGCGCAATGTGAATCACTGTCGGTTTTTCCTGCATGGGAGCGTTCCACAACTTCACCTGGGCCAGACGGGTCACTATGGCCGGTCCCGGACACCCGCCGCATCCCAAAAGCCCGATTATTTCCGCGTCGGTGTCTTCATAAATTTCAAAAACACCCTGCCGCCGGTTGAAGGCGACCATGCATCGGGAGCAACCGACACAAACGTCGTCCATGGTGTTCTTGCATCCGACAATAAGAATCTTCTCCATGATTTTGGCTCCTTGCCTCGTCTGATGTGAAATAAGATTTGGATAATATTTTATAGGGAAATAGTCTGCGTTGCAATCCCATGGTGCGTGAATCTTGGAAAACAGGATGGAGGAGTGGCGTGAGGTCAGCGGGAGCCATGCGCCCCCCGCGTAGCAAAAAAACGGCCGGACGCAGAGAGCGCCCGGCCGTTGTGCTTTATGGTGTAACTGTTGCGTCTTTTTATGGCGCTGTGGAGGGGTGGTGCGGGAACATGCCCATATCCATGGTGTGGCAGGGCTGACAGTTCTGGTCCGCGCCGATGGCCCTGTTCATGCCCATATAGCGCATGGGCTGCAGTGCATCGCGGTTTTCGCCATAGGGGTTGGTTGCCGGATACACGGCATGGGGGCTGTTGTGGCAGGCCGTGCACATCATGGCGCCCTGGTAATCGTGGCGCATGCGGAAAAGGTTTTCTTTTCCGGGCTCGGTCCACAGGTTGAATGCGCTATAGTTCTGGACTTCGCCCCCTGCGCCATCCAGCACGTGGCAGCTCAGGCAGTCGGGCTGCTGCACCCAGGCCTTTCTCGGAGCTATTTCCTCCACGCTTTCCACGGCTTCAGGCGTGAGTCCTTTCATGACCTCGCTGGCGTGTTGTCTGCCGGATTCGAGTTCGGCCTTGAGCAGCGCCAGGGAGTGGTCGGTCATGGAGCCGTGGCAGTCGGTGCAGGAAAGCATCATGTCGTTATGCAGATCGCGGAGCATGCGGGTGGCGCCCTCCGGGGAGGAGGCGTGGCATGCGTTACAGGCATCTGCGCCGGCGCCCTGCAAATAGGGGGCGTGGAAACCATGGATGGCGGCGGAGAGCCCGATTCTTTTGTTGTCGCCCTTTTTCAGCTTCATTCCTGCGTCGGGGTGGCAGCTTTGGCAGGCTTCCGGCTTGCCTGAAAGCGCAACCCGCTTCAGTTTGGTGCCGGAGCGCTTGTCGTGCATGGCCAGAATGTCGAGAGCCGTTGTGTCATCTATGCCCATGATTGGGGGGGTGTCCGTGCCGGAGGGCATGCGCCATTCGCCCCCGTGACAGTTCTTGCAGCCCATTTCCGTGGATGCCGGGGCAACAGTGCGCGTTTGGGCCAGAACGTTACCGTCCTTGTCACGGGCTTCTATGGTCACCAGCGGGTAGGGCATGGCATTGCCGGCAGCGTCATAGGGGGAAACAGGCACCATTTCCGCTGTCCAGGCTTGCTGCTCTGCATCGGGCTGCATTTCGCCCTCCACACCTGCGCCGGTGAGTCCGACATTGTCCTTGGCCTTGATGTCGAATGTCTTGCGCGAGTATTCCCAGAGTCGCAAATGTTTTGCAGGCTGTTGGTACCCTTCCTCCAGGGAATAGTGCAGGGTTACGTCTTCGGTTATCAGCGTCGGCAGGGGGCCGCGTTCAAGCAACTGGGCGTAGATGGTGTTGCCGGCCGGCATCAGCGAGAAGTACCGCGAGGCATCGGAAAAGAGATGCATCCCCGTGGTGTTCCAGGCCAGCAGCAGGTATTGGTCGTTGGCATCGTCATAGGGCAGGGGCTCGACTTCGAGTTGCGGCAAATCTGCAGCCACGGCCTGCGGCTGGTTGCCGTTAAGCCCTTCCACCACATAAGCGGCCAAGGCCGCGCGTTCGTCTGCATTGCCCACAAAGGGCGGCATGTACGGGCTGCGGAGCCCCTGACCGCGGAGCTGCGCTTCCATGCCGAACTGGGTGTACTTGGCCGTCCGCGGTATGATGTTCAGCATAGGGCCGCCAATGCTGTGGCAATTGGCGCATTGGATGCGGAAGATATCTTCCCCCACCTCCAGGCGGTTTTCATCTGTGATTTCCTTGTGCCGGACCCATTTGGCCTTGGAAAGAAACCCGTTTTCGCCCAGTTCGGGAACGTCTGCAGTATGGATTGAGTTCGAATACATGTACTCCCAGATCAGATAGGGGCGGCGGCCTGCTTCCCGAATGTATTCAAAAGCCCCCAGCTGGATAAAGGCAAGGATCAGAAGCAGCCAGGCCAAAGGGCGTCTGTTGGACTGAGGCGTGAGAAACGCCATGGCCAGAGCGCCCAGAAATACCAGCGGCGTTGCAACCAGGAAAGCGCTGAGCATCGGCGGAATTTCCTGGGACTTGTTCATGATCATGTCCATTTGCGCAGGCGGCATGGCCATCAGGTACCAGGCGCCGGAAAGCAGCACGAGGAGGAACGGCCCCGCCACCCACCAGGTGGAAAAGCGGATCATGCGTTCGCGGGCGTTTTCATCGGGAATGCGGATGGCTGTGAAATACGCCAATACCCCGGCCAGCAGGGCACAGAGCATGGTGCGGAAAACCAGCGATGGCCAGAAGGAAGGGTTGAAGAAACCGTCCCAGAAGCCCTTTGTTTGCGCCCATTCCCCAGGGGTGAGCATGAAGCCGATGATGCCGTTGATCATGAACAGGGAGAGCCAGGCAAAGATGAAATACAGCCAGCCGACTATCTGGTGTTCTCGGGGGCGCATTTTGCCGAATGTATAATAGTAGACAAGCAGCGCTACGATTTCACCGATAAAAAAGACCCACTCCGTAGCCCATCCAAAAACAAAAATGTTGATAAGCGCGCTGGTGGCCGCGGGGCTGGCAACGCCGATGACGAACCATATCCCCACACCCGTAAGGCCGCCTGCCACTAGCGTGAGCAAAAGAAAGAAGCGGGTGTGCCGCTTCACATACGCCAGGATATGTTCTTTGGCGTCCGAGTTGTCTTTCAGGCCCACACGTTCAGCAAAGACCAGGAAAAGACCGCCGCCAATGGCGAAGTGCGCAATGAAAACGTGAATGGTTGCGATGACTGCAACCGCCAGGGCCGCGCTCAAACTGGGAATCCACCATACGGGATATTCCATCTCAGCCCTCCAGAGTCTTTTGGTCAGTGTTCGGGGTTCTGCCCGCGATAAGAGCCTGCTTCAATATCCAGTAGATGGCTGCCAACCCTATGGCGAGAGAGACGAGGAACAGTGTCAGCGCAGAATATTGCGGCATGACCGGAGCTTCCTGGGCATTGTAGTAAGGGGCCAGGTAGCCGATGCGCACGAACGCCCGGATAATGGACATGAACAAAACGAGGACGCCCAGGCTGGCCACTGTGGGCCAGAGCATCCGGCGAATGCCCAGGTAGATGGTCAACACCACAAAGCCGAGGCCAACTACCATCAAACCGGTGTTGATGGCGTCTCCGCCCAGAAAGCTGTTCATCACGCGTTCCGGCAACGTCATAAGAAAGATGGGGCCTACGATTATTTGCAGCAGCGTGGTGCGCGTGAACCAGCGCATGCCGAATTCAATGCGGCGGGTAGCTACCTCTTCCGTCATTTTACCGCGTTTCATCTGTATGCGGGACATTGCCGCAGTGAACAGGCCGCCCACTGCCAGGGCTGCGACGACCATGTGCAGGTAGCGCGGAAAAAGCGAAGGTTCACTCCAGTTGAGCATGGTGCCCCCTGGGGAATCGAAATATTTCACCCAGCGTTCGGGTGCCAGCATCAGGGTCATGTTGTTGGTCAGGACAAACGCCACGATCAACAAGAGTACGGAGCACGCCCCTAACAGGATGATGCGCGCATGACCCATGGCTTCATATTTGAAGTTGAACGCATACAATCCGTAGTAGGCCAGGATGATAATGGCGACGATACCGAGCCATGACCAGGCCATGAGCACCGAACTGGTGTAGAGAAACTGTCCGTAAAGAACCTGGATGAAAAGTAACGGCGCTACTCCAAGGTTTACAGCCAGGGCCAAGGACATGGTCAGTTTGGGCGATAGTTCCTTGCCTGTGCCGGCCAATCCCCGGGCGTATTCTCCTTTGCCCTTGGCTTCTGCCACCATGGCGACGATGCTCCCCCCGAGAACAACGTTCATCAGCAACATGTGCAGGGTGAATGTCACCACGAGCAGTATTTGCAGAACGATGGCCTGAATGGGCATCGGGTAGCCCTGGGGTATGAGTGCGCTTGGATCCATATGGATTCTCCCCTTTTTTTGGGTCGTACGAGTTTGTCCTCTATAGCCTGTGCAGGAACACAAGACAAGGGTCTTAGAATATGCCGCTTTTAGCATAACGCCCCGCTATGCCCAATTATTATTTCTCCAAGAGGGATTTCCCCATTTTATCCCCGAGACGTACCTTTGCAACAGGCATTGTATTCTGGTTCGATGGAAAACTGAAACTAGTGGTATTTATTCAATGCTGGTTAAATAGTCTAAAAATAAAGGAGATGGAAATGAAAAAGAAAACAATGCTTCTGGTGACGGCAATGGTGCTTGTCATGGCTGGTATGTTATGGGCTGCGAATTCGCAGCATATCAAGGTGGATGTCACGAGGTATTTGTGGGATCATCCGCGGTATAACATTGCGTATGTAGATGTTGAACATGGTGTAAAGACGGATGCTCATTCAGGACGCTCCTACACAGTAGAAACAAAGATGGGTGAAGCCATCTGCTATTTTCGCGGCATTGAGAAATCAAAGCAGGGCAACACCGCCATTGCTGAGAACAGGGACGGCTGCCGTTTGAAGCTGGAGTTCACGGCGGATGAATCTGCCGTAACGGTGAGCAAGGCAGGTGGCAATTGCATGATCTGTGGTGAGGGGATGAACCTGGAAGGGACTTATAACCGCTATAAGACATACGAGCGGGAACTGGAGGCCTGGCCTGCGCCATCTCCCACCACAAAAATGGATTGATCATGAAAAACGGCCGGTTCTGCCGGCCGTTTTACATTACGCTTATGAAAGTAATGGAATCGACGCCGTTACCTTGTAGCCATGCCTGGAGAAATCTGTTAGCGCCTGATGAGTGCTCCTGATTTTGAAAGGAGCGCATATTGTTGTGCAGTGCACTTTCAGGAGGTCCGACCCATGGCTCGATGCACGCTTCTTTGCGACATCGGCAACACCAACGTAAAGCTCGGCTTGTCCATTGCAGGGCAAGGACTGACGCAGACGTTCAACCTGCCCACCAACCCGGCGGAAACAGCGGATTCCCTGGGATTGTCTCTGACCGGTCTGTGCAGACAGGCAGGCGTGGAAGTCGACGACGTGGATGCCTGCGTCGCCTGTTCTGTTGCGCCTTTTCTGGATCCATTGCTGCGGAGCGCGTGCCGCCGTTTTTTTGCGTGCGATGTCTTGTTCGTGCAGCGCGAATTGCCCGTCCCCCTGGAAAATCGTTATGAGCGTCCTACCGAGGTCGGTGCGGACAGACTGGTCACGGCTTTTGCCGCCAGACGTTTGGCGGCGCCTGAGGCGGAGGCCTTGATAAGTATTGACTTCGGCACGGCAACCACTTTTGACTGTGTGTTCCGAGAGGCGTATCTAGGGGGGTTGATCTGCCCTGGCGTGCTGTCTTCGGCATCGTCCCTGTTTTCCCGCACGGCCAAGCTGCCTCAGATCCGTTTGGAGATCGAATCCGAAACCTTGCAGATTGGCAAAAGCACGAGCCAGAGCTTGAACCAGGGTTTGATATTCGGATTTGCCGCACTGGCCGAGGGGCTTTGTTGCCGGCTGAAGGACGTACTTGTCATGCAGTGGGGCGCCAAAGGGGAGATCCCCATAGTGGCCACTGGCGGTCTGGCCAGCACCATCGCCGGTATCTGCGGCTGTTTCGATGTGGTACACCCTGAGCTCTTGATGGAAGGGCTCCGGCTTTTATATGAAGGTAGAAATGACTAGTGTCGCGTCCTCAAAAAAAGTTTATGGATGCAGCACTGGGCGGGCACTGCCCGCTCCTACATCACACTAGACCCGCCCTTGTGCCGTGCGGCGCCGGGGCGAAGTTCACGACGACAAGAAACATTAGCTTGAAGGAGTGGTCGCATGAGTACAATCGTATCCGTATGGGCACGGGAAATTCTGGATTCTCGAGGCAACCCCACTGTTGAAGTAGAAGTGACCCTGGAATCCGGCATCATTGGACGCGCGGCTGTGCCTTCGGGCGCCTCCACCGGCACGCGGGAAGCACTGGAACTGCGCGATGGCGACAAAGGACGCTATGGCGGCAAAGGCGTGCTCAAGGCTCTTGAGAACATTCAGGGTGACATTGCCGAAGCCGTGGTGGGCATGAACGCCCTGCGCCAGGTTGCTCTGGACAATCTGCTGGTGGAACTGGATGGCACAGAGAACAAGTCTCGCCTGGGCGCCAACGCCATGCTGGGCGTTTCCATGGCCACTGCACGCGCCGCGGCCGAACACCTGGGCCTGCCCCTGTATCAGTATCTGGGCGGCGTCAACGGCAAGATTCTGCCTGTGCCGATGATGAACATCCTGAATGGCGGCCAGCATGCTCCCAACAACCTGGACATTCAGGAATTCATGATCATGCCCCTTTCCGCCGACACGTTTGGCGAAGCGCTGCGCATGGGCGCCGAAATCTTCCATACCCTGAAGTCCATTCTGGCCAAAGACAAGCACATCACCAGCGTTGGCGACGAGGGTGGCTTTGCCCCGAACCTGAAAGACCACCACGAGGCCTTCACCTACATCATGAAGGCAATCAAGGAAGCCGGCTATCAGCCTGGGCGCGACATCGCCCTGGGCATCGACGCCGCTGCCTCCGAGTTCTACAAGGACGGCAAATACGTGCTTGCAGGCGAGAACAAGAAGCTCTCCGCCGAAGAAATGAGCGACTATCTTGGCAAGTTCACCGAGGAATTTCCCCTGGTCTCCATTGAGGACGGCCTGGCGGAAGGCGACTGGGACGGCTGGGCGCACCTCACCGACGCCATGGGCGACCGCATTCAGCTGGTAGGCGACGACATCTTTGTCACCAACCCTGAACTTCTGGTGCGCGGCATCGATGAGCAGGTGGCAAACTCCATCCTGATCAAGCTGAACCAGATCGGCACCGTCACCGAGACCCTGGACACCATCCAGATGGCCAAGGAAGCCGCCTACACCACGGTTATCTCCCACCGCTCCGGCGAGACTGAAGACACCTTCATCGCCGACCTGGCAGTTGGCCTGAACGCCGGGCAGATCAAGACCGGCTCCCTCTGCCGCAGCGATCGGCTGGCCAAGTACAACCAGCTGCTGCGCATCGAAGAGGACCTGGAAGAAGATGGCATCTTCTTTGGCCCCTACATGGCTGCGCAGTTCGGTTTTGACGAAGAATAGAACCTAGCTTTACCCGATGGCACAAAAGGGGCGAACCTGTATTCAGGGGCGCCCCTTTTTTTGTGCTCCAGCCAAGAAGGTGCTGTAACCTGGAGGATATGAAAGAGAATACGCGATTATTTTTCTGACTGCTTATAGTATCATTTTGATTTCAAGTTGTTGATATTGTACGTTGACAGCCGCCCCAAAAGTGGGGAAGTGTGAGCACAACACTGGGCTGATGCCTGAATTCAGTAACCTCACACGATATCTCAAAACGGCGGGGCGCCCCGCACTGGACGCCTCTTTGCTGTTGTTATGAAGGAGCCACTATGATCCTGCTTGATGGCAAAGCCACATCCCTGGCCATCCGCGCGGAACTGCGCGAGACTGTACCAGCCTTGCAACAACAGGCAGGGCGCGCCCCTGGACTGGCCGTGATTATTGTAGGCGAAGACCCGGCTTCCCAGATTTACGTACGCAACAAGGAAAAGGCCTGCGCCGACGCCGGTATCCGCTCCGAGACCCATCGCCTGCCTGCAGAGGCAAGGGGCACGGCCGTCAACAACCTCATTTTTGAACTCAACGAACGCGAAGACGTGGACGGCATTCTGCTGCAGCTGCCCCTGCCGCGGAACCTGGACTCCACCGCGTGCCTGGCCTGCATCGCCCCTGACAAGGATGTGGATGGCTTTCACCCTGTGAACATGGGGCGCCTTGCGCTTGGGCTGCCCGGGTACAAGCCCTGCACGCCCGCAGGTGTCATGGAGCTGTTGAAGCGCTATGAATTGAAGACCCAGGGCAAGACCGCCGTGGTGGTGGGGCGCAGCAACATTGTGGGCCGCCCGTTGTCCCTGCTGCTTGGCATGCGCGGTGAATACGGCGACGCCACAGTGACCCTCTGCCACACCAGGACTCCGGACATGGCCAAGTTCACCCGCGAGGCGGATTTTGTGTTTGCCGCGGCAGGCGTGCCAGGATGCATTACGGCGGACATGATAAAAGAAGGCGCCGTGGTGGTGGATGTGGGCATCAACCGCACCGAGCAAGGATTGCGGGGCGACTGTGATTTCGAAGGCATCAGCAAGAAGGCTTCCGCCATGACGCCTGTGCCGGGTGGTGTAGGCCCCATGACCATTGCCCAACTGCTGCTGAATACAATGCGTGCCTTCAAGGTGCACACCGGGGTGACGGTGTAACACTTCGCTGCAGAAGCAGGAGGGGGTGAGAATGACAACCAGCGCGCCATCCGTCGGACGCAGGCACGATGCGGACTGGTTGCGCATCATTGCCATTCTGACGGTGTTCGGCTTCCATTGCTGCATGTTCTTCACTCCCGTGGACTGGCACATGAAGAACAATGAGACCAGTATGCCGCTGTTTCTTGTGGTCGTCTTCCTGGACGCCTGGATAATGCCGCTCTTCTTTCTGCTTTCGGGGCTGGCGTCGTATTTCGCCCTTGCCAGGCGCACGCCCGGGCAATATCTGGCGGAGCGCTGCCAACGGTTGCTGCTCCCGATCTACACCGTAGGCATTGTGCTCCTGGTGCCCCAATACTTCTGGGAGCTGCAGACCCATGGGCATGGTGTCTCCTCGTTCTGGAGCGCCATCCCCGAATACCTGGCGACGCTGAGCCTGAATCCGGCCAGCCCCTTTTTTCTGGCGTTCTGGTCCGGGCACCTCTGGTTTCTCAGGTTTTTGTTCACCATCTCTGTTGTGGCGCTGCCTGTTTTGCTGTTGCTCCGGCGCCCCTTTGGGGAGCGGCTGGGGTCAGGCTTGTGCAGCTTCTGCGGCAAGAAGCGCGGGCTTCTGCTGTTCCTGGCGCTGTTCGCCCTGTCGGCTGGACTGCTGCAGCCGCATCCCGGCAGGCATTCCTGGAGCAGCATGTTTTTCTACCTGCTTTTTTTTCTGCTGGGTGCGTTGTTTGCCGGTAACGAAAGCTCTAGCGAATCCTTGGTGCGGCGCAGGTGGCAACTTTTTGCCGCGGGCTGTGTGAGCTATCTGGTTCTGCTTTGGGGGCTTTTCAGCGGCGTGATTTCTCCGCTCAATCCGGACGCCACCCCGCTGGGCAAGTTTGTGGGGCACACGCTGTTGATGGCCAACCGCTCCTTCTGGGTGCTGACCATCTGTGGATTCGCCGCACGGCATCTGCGGCGGCGGGCGCCGGCGGCGGAGCTGAGCACGGCCGTGCTGCCCTTTTATATCCTGCATCAGACCGTCATCCTTCTGGTGGGCTCCTGGATCATTCCATTGCCCTGGCCCATTGCAGCCAAGTACACGTCGATTTTCGTGCTGGCCCTTACACTCACGATCGGGGCATATCTCTTCCTTGTCCGCCCCTGGACGTTTGTGCGGCTGCTGTTCGGCATGAAATCGGCCAGGAAACCCGCGCCGGCGGTTACGCTCGCTTCCGAAAGCATCGTCTGAGGAGACACAGTGCGTACATTGAACATACTCGACAACGAGACCATCGCCCGCAATACCGACTGGCCTTTGGTTGTGGACGCCCTGCGCAAAGGGCATGAGTTGCCTCCCGCCGTTGTGGGGGATACCTTGCTCCAGGCGCCTTCCAATATACCCGAAGGCGCAAAGTTGCTGGTCCGTTCGGCCTGGATACAGGGCCTTGGCCCTGGTGTGAAAGCCGTCACCGTTTGCCCAGGAAATCCTGCCCGGGAAACCCCCTTGCCTTCCGTGCAAGGGTGGGTGCTGCTGTTCGATGCCGAAGACGGCTCGCCAACGGCCCTTTTGGATGGTGTGGCCATCACCCGTTGGAAAACCGCGGGCGATTCGGCCCTTGGCTCGCAACTGCTTTCCAGGGAGGATGCCGACACCCTGCTCATGGTAGGGGCGGGCGCACAGGCCGAACCGCTGATCCGTGCGCACTTGAGCGTGCGTCCCGCTTTGAAAAGGGTGCTGCTGTGGAACAGAACGCCCCAGCGTGCCCAGGCACTGGCGGCGCGGCTCCATGATCTCGCCCCCGATGTCATAAGCGATGTCCAGTGCACGGATTCCCTGGAGGAGGCCGTGCCCCAGGCCAGCATCATCTGTACAGCCACAATGAGTGATACCCCCATCATTCAAGGGGCGCTGCTTGCGCCAGGCACGCATCTGGACCTGGTGGGCGCTTATACCCCGGACATGCGCGAAGCAGATGACCAGGCATTACAAAGGGGGCGCATTTTCGTGGATAGCTACGACACCACCCTTGAACATATAGGCGAATTGAAAGACCCCTTGCAGCGCGGCGTTATTAAGCGCGAATCAGTGCTGGGTGATTTTCATACCCTTGTTTCCGGAGTTGCGGGCAGGCAATCGCCTGACGACATTACAGTGTTCAAGAATGGCGGCGGCGCTCACCTGGATGTGATGGTCGCCAAGGCTATTGCGGACGCATGCCATACTGCCTGAGGAGAGTGCAGAGGCGCGCTGAGGCGTTGTTCGCGCATTGCCATGGCGCATCTTTCGCCATGGACACAAAATAAGGAACAACTGGCAACGTATGCAAATAGTTCTGCTCGAGACGGATGTTCTGGCCCCATGGTTTCGCAGGTTGGGGCATGACGTGCTGTCCATCGTCTGGAAGCGGAACAGAAGCTCTGACGCGACCACCTTCAGGGCCAACACGCCTCTGTATTATCGCGATCTTCTCATTATTTTTGAGCGTTACGGCGTAACGCCGGACCTGGTGCTGTGGCAGGACGTGGGCAACGTGCCACGTGTGTGGGGTTTGGAAGCTTTGGAGTGCCCCACAATGGGGTATTTCATCGATACCTTTTGCAACCCCTGGCATATTCCCTACTCTGCATGCTTTGATTATGTGCTGGCCGCGCAGCGCAACACCTTGCCGTTTTTCGAGCAGGACGGTCTGCCGCGCCCTGCCGTGTGGGCCCCTTTGTTCTGCAATCCGGATAAGGACTACCACCAGGAAGAGACACGCGATATTCCGGTCTGTTTTGTGGGCTCGCTGCATCCAAAACAAAATCCGGCGCGCTACAAGTTCCTCACCGCATTTCAGAAGTTCTGCCCCATTATCATTAAGCAGGGCGATTACCGCCCCTTGTTTGCCAGGAGCAGAATCGTCTTGAACCAGAGTGTGGCGGGGGAAGTCAATTATCGCGCTTTCGAGGCGGCAGCCTGCGGCGCTGCCGTGCTCAACGAAGACATCGATAACGGTCTTTTTGAGCTGTTTGCTCCCGGGGAGACTATTATCACCCCGTATCCAAGGGGCGATGCCGCGGCTGCGGCCCGCATCGCCAAAGCCGCCCTTGAAAATCCCCAGGAGCTTAAGCGCATAGCCAGGGCAGGGGAGCGCCTGGTGCTGGAAGAACACAGTGCGCCGGCGCGCTGCCGCCAGATTTTGGAAATGTGCGAAACGGTGGCGGAAGCACCAAAAAAACGGCTGCAAAATCTGACGCCTTTACAAACGCTCATGGAGCGCGCCTGTCAGTTCATCAGCGGTGAGACAGACACCATTCTTGCGGCAGAGCATATTGCGCATTTTACAATGCTTGCTGAAAAGTATGCAGCACGCTGGAACAAGATGTCTTCGCTTTCGCAACAGAAATCCTGACACCTTCTTGTGGTCATCTTCCGCTTCCTGCGGTGAATCTTCGGGTATCCTTGCTTCATTACCTTTTCATGCTGCCTGAGACGTGCCAAAAGTATAGGCATGGTCGGTAATCTTCTTTCCATAGTCATAGTTTGTGCAAGGAGTTCTCATGCGGGTAGCTGATTTGAGGAAAAAACACAGAATTTCTGGTATGATTTTGGTCATCTTTCTTGCAGTGCAGGTGCTGACGGGCATGGTCATCTCTGGCGCGCATCTGTTTGGGGGAGACCATGAGCACACCGCCAAGGTGGAGCTCAAAGCCGGGGAACATGGGCCAGGCATATCCGTGGCCGCATCGAACGGTGATGATGAAAACGTCATCGGCGCTTTACATCACGGAGGCGGGGCGCTCGGTGATGTCTACAGACTGGCGCTGGGAGTGCTTGTGCTTTGGCAAGGCGTCACCGGCGTGATGATCTATTCAAAGATGAAGCGCTAAGCATTTTTTCCCACACAGAGCCGGGTTCACGCTGTAAGAACGCGAAACTCTGGCTCATGTAGCAGGATACTCTCACCACTCTTTTTTTATCAGGGTGGATAAGAAAGCGGGAAAAACTCTCGCAAGATACGAAAAGGAGCATCAATGACGACTCAATTGTCTTTCAGCAAGGAAGAACAGGACCTGCGCGGCGATTTCAGGGAAATGCTGGACCAGGTGGAATCCACACAGGACGTGAAGAAGTTCTTCTACCAGACCGTGCGCGAACTTTTGGACCGCGTCACGGCCAAGGAACTGGATGCACGGTATGAAGAGATTTCCCTTGATTTCGACAAGGGGGAAGGGTGGATACTGGCCGATGACCTGCGCCAGCGCGGCGGACTGGATACCCTCATCCAGCAGTCTGACCTGAACAACATTCTGGACCGGTTTGCTGAAAAGGCCTGGAACAAGTATCAGTATATGTCCAAGAATCCGGAGAAGACGGAAAAGAAAATGTGGAAGCGCCCCAGCGAAAGATAAGCGGGGCTTGGAATTGGATAGTGGGGCCGGGGGTGTAGCATCTCCGGCCTCTTTTATTTGGGCTACTCCCGGCTCTGCCCGGTGCGGAGCAGCAGGCTGAGAATGATGGCGGTTGCCGTGAGCACAGCCGCCAACATATAACTGCTGGAGAAATCGCCTGAAAAATCGGCGAGCCACCCCGCGATGGTGGGGCCTGCCACCTGCCCCATGGCGAAAAAGAACGTCACAAAAGCGAAGCCGTTCGCAGTGCGCGCGGGGCCGAGTCTGTCGGCCACAGTGGCGGAAACCACGGTGGGGATGCTTCAGACCGCGATGCCGTAAAGCACTACGGAGGCGTACAATGGCGCACCGGCAACGTGCATGCCGGCCAGAACATAGGCCGCAGTCTGCACGGCAAAAGTGGCTATGAGTCCGGTTTTGCGGCCGAATGCGTCGGATATTTTGCCGAAAAGCGCCCCGGATATGAGACTGAAAAGACCCACAAAGGCCCAGAAGCGGCCGGCCAGATGCTCCGGAAAGCCGTGCCCCTCTATAAGTGTGGTCACGAAAAATGTGCCGTAGATAATGTACGTGAAACCGAACAGGGAGTAGATGCAGCCCAGATGAATGAGAAAACGGCGGTCGGCTTTCTCGTCCACATGGGCAGGAGGCCTTGGCGTCGTCACTTTTGGCGTGCGCTTGCCCAGCATCTCCAGGCCCATGTCTTCGGGCGCGTTGCGTAAGAGCAGTGCCGCCACAGCGCAGATGCAGGCGCAGGCAATGCCCAGAAAAAGCCACCCCATGCGCCAGCCGTTGTCACTGAACGCATCCACCACCAAGGGGATGAAGAAGCCCGAGAGCACAATGCCCGTGCCGTTGCCGGCCAGCATAAGCCCTGTGGCCATGCCCCGTACGGAAGGGGCGAACCACCTGGCTGCCAGCGCCATCATCAAGATATTTGCCGCGCCAGACCCTATGCCGGTGGCGGTGTAGCAGGCCAGTGCCGCAACGTAGCTGCCGGAGTACCCCAACAGAATCATGGTGGCGGCAATGCATCCCAGCCCCATGACAATGGCCATGCGATAGCCGAACCGACGTCCCAAAGCGGGGGCCACCCCCACCATGGCCAGGTAGCCTATGAAATAGCCCGTGCCCACGTAGCCGCGCTGGGCGTAGGTCAGGTCCAGCGCCTGGGCCATGGGCGGCAGCAGCACGCCAAAGGAGAAACGCGCCAGCCCCAGGCAGGTCAGCAACACCAGATAGCCGGCAAAGACCACCACCCACCCGTAGTGGAAGGGCAGCCGGTTCAGGGCAGGGGGAGCGTCGCTGGGTAAAGCCATGCAGACTCCAGGCGCGAACGTTTAGTAAGTATGGTCAGTGGCGTAAGGCAAAGGAAAGGCGGGGCCATTTCCTCAGAATGGGACCTATGTACGCGGGGATAGGGCGAAAGGCAAATGAGGGAGAAGCGTCACCCTCACTCCTTTGCCATTCCCTCGAGGTCTGCAATGGGAAAGGTGATGGTGAAGCAGGCGCCGTTGTCTTCCATATTGCTTGCCTGGATGTACCCCCCGTAGTCTTTGACAATACCATAGGAGATGGAGAGGCCCAGACCCGTGCCCTTGCCCACGTCCTTGGTGGTGAAGAAGGGCTCGAAGAGCTTTTCGCGCAGCGCTGGCTTGATGCCGCTGCCCGTGTCGCAAATGCGGATGATGACTTCTTGGTCCGTAGAAGTGGTGGTGATGGTGATGGCTTTTTCACCGATTTTGGGACGCCCCGGCCCCCAGCGTTCTTCTATGGCGTCGCGGGCGTTGACCAGCAGATTGATGATCACCTGCTCCAGCCGGTTGGAGTCCGCCAGGATTTGGGGCAGGTCATCCTGCAAATCCCAGGTCACGTCGATGTTGCGCACGTTCAATTGCTGGCTGAAAAAGTCAAAGGCGCGTTGCAGCACTTTGTTCACCTGCACGGGCATGGTGCGCATGTCTGACTTGCGGCCAAATTCGCGCATGTGTTCGATGATCTTGCTGGCGCGGTCCACATGGGTGCTCACCCCATCGGCTATTTCCGCCAGCATGTCAGGGTTCATTTCATGCTTTTTCGATACCTTGCGCGTGAGCAGGTTGCTGATGGTCTTGAGAATGGCCAGGGGCTGGTTGAGCTCGTGGGCCACGCCGGTGGCCATTTCCCCCAGGGTGGTCATTTTGCTGGCCTGGATGAGCTGTTGTTCGGCCTCCAGCTTTTTGGTGATGTCCGCACAGGAGATAATAAGTACCCGTTGCTCCTGGAATTCCACGGGAGAAATGCGCAGGGTGGTGTAGATGTGGCGGCCGTCGCGAGTGAGTTGTGTGCATTGGGGTATCTCGTTACGGCTGGTGAGGATGCTCTTCCAGTCCTGGCGCTCGTCCTCCCGGAACAGATGCAGAAAGGATATCTGCAGCGCCTGCTCCCTGTTGTAGCCAAAGATGCGGGTGGCCGTGTCGTTGCAATCAAGAATGTCCAGGGTCTTGGCGTCCATCACAAAAAGGGCGCTGGGCGATGATTCGTAGATGGCCTGGTAGCGTTCTTCCGATGCGGCGAGCTTTTCTTCCAGTTCTTTGCGGCGGGTGATGTCTATCATCATTTCCATGGCCGCCACGACTTCCCCCTGTTTGTTCCTGATGGGGGAGGTGTACACGATCCAGTGAATGATATGCCCGCTTTTGGAGACGCCGGTTTCCTCACTGGTGTGGGGTTTGCCGTCAGTAAAGGTACGGTCCACGGGGCAGACGTCGCAACGCTTCGTTCTGCCTTTGTTCATTTCGTAGCAATAGCGCCCCATGGAGTGGCCGAAATGTTCGCGGTACAGGGTGTTGTGGCGGATAACGCGGAAATTGCGGTCCACCACGCTGATGAGGCAGGGCACGTTCTGGAACAAATCGCGGTATTCCTCGCGCTGCTCCACCAGTTCTCTGTGTTTGTCCGCGACCTGGCGCCCCATGTGGTTGAAGGCGGCGGCCAGGGTGCCGATCTCGTCCTGCTGCTTGCTGCTTATCTCAGTGAATTTGTCGTTGGTTCCAATATCGCGGGTGGCGTTGATAAGGCGTCTGATAGGTTTGAAGATGGCCTTGTAGGTGTAGAAAAAGAGCACGGCAAAGGTGGCCAGGAACGCAACCATGGAAATGGCCAGGTTTGTGCGCTCAAAGTTGCTTATCATGGCGCTTTTGTTCTGGGTGCTGACTTCCATATCCAGCAAGCCAAGGAGTTGCTCATCCTTGGAATGGAAGTGGCAGGGGCCGCCGTCACAACCCGGAGAGTTGGGTATGGGGGTCATGATGCCGACCACCTGAGCGCCCTTGTCTTCCCGGATGCGGCTTCTTTCGGCCAGGCTAGGCGTTACGGCCGGGGGTGAATACTGGTGGCAGGTCATGCAAAAGGGGTCGCTCATATCCACCACCTGGTTGACTTCTTCAGACTCGCTGGAAAAGACAATGCGCCCTTGCATGTTGTACAGACGGATACTCTGAATGTCCTCTTGCCTGCCGATATTGTTGATGATTTCCTTGATGTCCTCCTCCGAGTCCAGCATCATGGCGTAATGCAGCCCCAGGAGGATGGTGTCGGAAAGCATGGCTATGTCCGACTTTACGTTATCCAGCACGTTTTCCTTGAAGTAGAGGACATTGAAGCCGATCCAGAGAAAAACGCACAACAGCAGCGTAAGTCCGCCGGAAAGCAGCATTTTGAATATCAGGCTATGACGGACTTTTTCGAACAACATGACTATCTTCTATCCCCGCGGTACAGGCCGTAGCGGCAATTGCCAGCATGCCGGCCAGCATCAGGCGCGTCAGCAGCAGGTGCTTTTTTGCCGGATAAGAGAAGCAGGGTGCAGCGGAGGTTACGCGGAATTACTCGTCCAGGAATCCGTTCGAAGCTTTCTTCGGGGCTTCGTTCATAGGGCAAAGCCGGGCGTCCTTTATAAGGTCCGCCAGCGTGTAGGAATCCAGCATTCTGTACATTGCCTGGCTTGCGTCGTCCCAAATGGAGCGGCGCAGGCAAACAGCTGCCCGGGCGCAGGTGCCGGCCTGATCGCACTCCAGCATGCGCTCTTCCTGGCCGTCCAGTATCTGGGCGACTGCGCCTATGGAGATGTCCTCCGGCGCCTTGGTCAGGATATTGCCGCCGTTGGGCCCGCGTTTGCCTTTTACATAACCGGCCTCGTTCAGCATCTTGATGAGTTTCTCCAGGTACTTCAGGGAGATGCCCTCGCGCTGCGCAGTGTCCTTGCTGGGTACGGGGCCCTCTTTGGAGTGGAGCGCTATATCGAGCAGGAGGCGTGTGCCGTATCTGCTGCGGGTGGTCAGTTTCATGCTGTGGTCCTGGCTGAAGGCCTGAATGGCAGGCGGATTGTGATGCCGAGGCAGTATGAATGCTTACCCGGAACAGACAGGTTTCGCAACCCCGCGGGAAGGGTAGGTTCTGCTGTCTGAATGCGCACATGTCCCCCCCCAGTAGCGTGATCGTTAACACGACTCCCGTAACGGACGGGCGGCGTCAATACGTCGCGGCACTTGCCTGGGCACGGTAATGATGAAACGGGTGCCTTTGGACAGTTCCGATTCCACCTCGATGGCGCCACCGTGTTGCTCTATGGTCTGATTGGAGATGAACAGCCCGATGCCGGTGCCTTTCTTGCCTTTGGAAGAGAAAAATAGGGTGAAGATTTTTTCCCGGGTCTCGGCATCCATGCCCAGACCGTTGTCTTCTATGATGATCTCAAGGCCGGTATCCTTTGCAGCGGCGGAAAAGTTGATGCCCGGCTTTTCCTTGCGGCCGGTTTCGCAGGCGTCCACAGCGTTTTCCAGAAAATTGACCAGAGCGGCGGAAAAGGCGCTGGCATCCAGCTCCAGTGTGCCCAGTTCCTCGGGAATGTCGCAGTTGTAGGCAATGCCGGCCGCTTCAGCCTTCTCGCGCACAAGCTCGGTCGTATCGAGCAGGAATCTGGACGCTTCCACTTCCTCGGTTTCCAGATCGCGGGACTTGGCATAATAGAGGATGTCCAGGACCATCTTTTTCACGCGCCCGATCATGACCTTGAGTGTGGACACGGCGCCGGTAATGCGCTCTTCGTCCTGTTTGCGCATGCCGGATTCCAACCGATAGATGCCGCCGTCCAGCGCCGTGAGCATGCCCTTCACCCCATGGGACATGGACCCCAGCATGATGCCGAGGGACGTCAAATGATCCTGCAGCCGACGGATTTCGGTGATGTCGGTGGACATTTCCATTACCTGGTGCACTTCCCCAAAGGCATTACGGATGGGGGCGAACCAGACGAGAATGTTTTTTTGCTCACCTTTGCGGGTGGTGACCACAGTTTCCATTTGCTGGCTTTCGCCCTTCTCAAACGTCTGGCGGATCATGCACCCGTCGCATGGGTCCTGCCGGTGCGTGTAGACACGATGGCAGCGCTTGCCGACAGCGTCGGGAAAGTCCTCCAGAAAGCGGCGGTTGGCTTCCACAATGGTATAGCCCGTATCCTGGACGGAAATATAGCAAGGGGCTTCGTCAAAAAGACGCTGGTACTTGAGCTGGGTGGCCAGAAGCTCTTCCTTGAGCCGGCTGAGCTCGGTCATGTCCACGGAAATATCCAGCACAAGATCTATCTTGCCCGTGTTATCCGGGATGGGGGCGGTGTACACCGTGACGGGGATGGGTTCGTCTTCCAGGCCGATGAGAGTTTCCTTGCTGCGCTGCCCCTTGCCGGTCTCAAAGGTCATGCGCACGGGGCAGTCTTTTTCCGCGGAGGTGCGGCAGGTGTATATCTCGAAACTTCTGAGCCCCTGGCAGTCCCCAAGGCGCTCCCGGAAAAGTTTGTTGCAGGCAACGATCTCCAGATTTCTGTTGTGTACGGAAACAAGGCAGGGGAGCTCGTTGAAAATACCGGAATCGGTCTCCACTTCGTTGGCCGCATCGGTCAGCGCAGTGCTCAGGCTCTCCACCACCCTGCATGCCGTGGTCTGGCGTTCCAGTTCCACGATGCGCCTGGCTTTTTCCTCTACAAGGCGCTCAAGGTTTTCGGTGTATTCACGTAACTGGCGCTTCATGCGGATTTTCTCTCTGATGCGCTCCAGAGATATTTCCAGCACGTCGTCGTTGATGGGCTTGGTGATGAAGTCGGCGGCGTCGTTTTTCAGGGCTTCAATCGCCAGATCCAGATCGCCATGACCAGTGATGATGACAACTTCTATTTCGGGGGAAAGCTCCTTGACCCGACGCAGCAATTCAAGGCCGTCCATGACGGGCATCTTGATATCGGTCAAGATTATCGGCGGCGCAAAATCTTCAAAAAGCGCAAGAGCTTCCTGGCCATTGGCCGCAGTCTTGACTTCATAGCCCAGGTCTTCGAGGGAAAGCCCGAGAAAACGGCGTATGCCTTCCTCATCGTCGACCAGCATCAGCTTTTTGCCGTCCATTCCGACTCCAGCGGTTGTCTTGCAAAAACGCAGTCGTTTCCGGGGGGAGCCGCCTCCTGCTGCCTGGCTACTCCCCTATGGCATCCCGTACGATCTGGATCACCTCAGCCGGGTCAAAGGGCTTTTTTATCGTGGCCACAGCACGTTTAATGGCCAGATGGATACCCGAAAGCCCGCTGATGACGATCACCGGAATGTGTGAAAAATCGTCTTCCTGCGTCAGCCTGCGATAAAATCTTGGCCCCCATTCATGGGGCATTTCCAGGTCCAGGGTGATGAGGTCAGGCTTTTCCGCCTTGGCCACATCATATGCTGCTACTCCGTCAAATGCGCGGCAGGTTTCGTAGCCGTGGTCCTCAAAGACACTGACGAGGTAATCCACGATATTGGGGTCGTCATCCACGACCATGATTTTTTTTGGCATGCCCATTACCTCACAACATTATTTTGCAGGATGTGTTTCCCGCCTGTGAGTATGAGCGAATACTAAACCTGTGCGCATTTACAAGTCTTGATTGTAAGCCCGGCGTCGCCCGGTATGCTGCAGCGCCTTGCAAAGCAGGACGACGCCGGTGTAGTTGCCTGTTTTCCAACATGTTAGCCGATGTTTTCCTTGACGATCTTGATCAACTGATCGGGATCGAAGGGCTTGGTCAGGCTTGCAACTGCTTTTTGAATAGCGTATTTATTGGCATTGAGACCGCTGATCACAACCACAGGAATCCGTTTGAGTTCAGGATTCTGGGTGAGCTTGCGGTAGAATTTAGGCCCCCATTCCTGGGGCATTTCCAGGTCCAGGGTGATCAGATCAGGCTTTTCCTGGATTGCCAGGTCTTCCGCCTCGGAACCATCTGCGGCGGCTACGACCGCATAGCCGTTGTCGGTGAGCAGCTCGGTTAGGTACGAGCGAATTTCCGGGTCATCGTCAACGATCATGATCTTTTTGGACATTGCAGTATCCTCCTGAGTCGACTGGGATTGGCGCCCAATCCTTAGTTGTTGCCGCAACCGGCCGCCCCACGGCCGGTTGCGGTTTTTTTTATAAACCCGTTGCCGTATATGCCAGCACTCGGACAGCTACACCTTGTCCGGTTTGTTCACACTGACCACGGGACAGTTGGCGCGCAGGATGACCTGCTCCATGGTGGAGCCCAGCTTTGCAGCTTCTGGGTCCAGATCCTGTGTATGGTGCGCCATGACGATCAGGTCGGCCATGCGCTCGCGCGCAAGCTTGACGATTTCCACGTAGGGAACGCCTTCCCACACCTCGATGTCATAGTTCTTGAAATCGTCCATTTGCGAGCCGTAGGTCTCGCGGATGCGCTTGCGTGCAGCCATGAGCTTGTCTTCGATCTCGTTTTGGGAAAGCACCTTGCCGCTGATGTCCAGGGCGTGGAACAGGGTCAGATCGCAGTCGAACTCCTTGGCAGCGTTGAGCGCGTACTTGAAGGCGCTCAATGCCTGCTTGGAAAAGTCCGTGCCAAAGAGAATGTTGGAGAAACCGCCCTTGTATGAAGCGGATTCGCGGTGCACGGTCATAACCGGGCACTTGGCGGCCTTGGCGACTTTTTGCAAAGTGCTGCCAGGGTACCCTCTGCTGTTCAGGTGGTCTTTGCCACCGGAACTTGCCCCCATCACGATAAGGTCAACGTCTTCATTGCGTGCTGCACGCAGGATTTCCCGCTGCGGCACGCCGGTTGTCAGCAGGAAGCGCACCTGACCGGCGCCTTCCAGTTGCTGCGCGTAAGTTGTTTTCAGCTCGTCCTCGACCCACTGCATGTAGTCGTCGTCGACCTGTACTTCCTCACCTGTGCGCACGTCGTTGACGATTTGCGAATAGGCCTTGGTCGGAACCCCGACAACGTGGAACAGCAGCAGTTCAGCGTTGTAGCGCCTGGCCATCTCGAAGGCTACGCGCGCAGCCCCAAAGCTGGCGGGTGAGCCCGTGGTCGCCAACAGGATTTTCTTGCTCATGTGATACCTCGTTCAGTGCTGACGGTTCATACGGCAGGGCCAGGGGCTATTCTTCCTCGTCCTGGATCTTGAGATGATCAGGAACGACCATCATCTTGATCACCAAGGGTTTGAGAAAGGACCAGCGGATACCAATATGGTATTCTTCTTCGAGGTCGCGGATGGCGTCCCAGCAGTTATGGCACGGCGCCACAACGAGCTTTGCGCCCGTGGCTTCAATCTGCTCCAGCTTCTTGCGCAGGGCCACGTTACGTTGGGGGCGGTATTTACCGATGCCGTTGAAGCCGCCACCACCGCCGCAGCAGTAGTTGTATTCCTTGTTGGGCGCCATTTCACGGAAGTAGCCGGGCTCAACAAGGTAGCTCATGATCCGTCGCGTGACTTCCTTCAGACCGTGGTTGCGCACATAGTTGCAGGAATCCTGCAGCGTGACGGGCTCCTTGATGCGTTTTTCGGGGTCGATCTTGATCTTGCCGGTGCGCAGAGCTTCCTCGAGCCACTCCACATAGTGGATATAGGGCGCGGGAGGCTGCCCGTCCTGACGCCCCACCCAGTAGGGACCCTCGATAACCGTGGCGCGGTGAGCGTGGCCGCATTCCGTGCCGATAACCCGTTTGGGGCGCAAACGCTCAATGGCGGAATACACATTGGCGACGTTGTCTTTGCAGCATTCCCAGTCGCCGGCGAACATGGACAAAGAGGTCTGTTCCCACCCCTCGGAAGGTACGGTCCAGTTTTCACCCGCCACGTGAAACAGAATGGCGGCTTCGGCCAGGTCTTCCGGGTAGTGCTTGGGTTCGCGGGCGTTACAGGTGTACATGATGTCCGCGTCTTCCTTGTCCACGGGGATTTCCAGCCCGGGCCAATCCTCTTCGTTCTCTTCCGCCATCCATTCGCACGTTTCCACCCAGTCTTCAGTGGTCACGTCCATCTGGGCGCGATAAACACGGTGCATGCCGGAACCGATTTTCAGTTCCCAGGGCACGAATCCCTGCGAGTAAAGTAAACCGCGCAGGTATGAGAACATGACGCCCATGTCAATACCATGGGGGCAGAACTGGCCGCAGCGGTTGCAGCAGGTGCAACGGCTCCAGGCCACGTCCATGCAGTGGCGCATGAAGGCGTTGTCCACCTTGCCCTTTTTCTTGACCATCTGTCCGAGTGTGGACTGGATCTTGTAAGATGGCACCTGTTCCGGAATGCGTCCGTTGACCTGGTAGAGGAAACAGCTCTCTGCGCAAAGGCCGCAATGAGCACAAATGTCCAGCCAGGTTTTGGTCCGGGATTTCAGGGTTTTCTGGATCGTGGCCCACAGCTTGGCGGTATCCACATCCAGTTCTTCCATTTCCTGGTAATATTGCTTGCCGCCCTTGTCGCTGAGAGTCAGCTTGAGCTGCTCTTCATCATTGATGGGGCGCCTGTTACACAGCTTTCCTTCAGGCATGACGCTTCTCCTGTCTTTGAAGCTTGTTTCGTCTCGGCCGTGACGGCTACCAGCTCATGCTGGAGCCTTTCATGCCGCCGCGCTTGATGCCGTAGTCCATACCCAGCTGCATCCGGGACATGAAAAAGAGCACCACGTGGCTGAGCTTGGTAAACGGCAGGCTCAGCAGCCAAATCTCTCCGGTCAGGATGTGCAGAACCAGCCAGGTGTCGTAATCGCCCAACTCGTAACGGGCGATGAGCCCGGTGATGAAGGGCGCTACAGTGATGAGCAGCAGCAGATAGTCGTACATGGTCGTCAGTATGCGCACCTCAGGGAAGGCTATGCGCCTGAGCGCCATGAACAGGCCGCCCACGATCACGGTCCAGCTCAGCACGTCGGCAACGCTGGCCGGGAGCACCGGCAGGCTGAAGCCCAGGTTTTCCTGCAGCATCACGTTGTGCGCAGCCAGGAAAATAGGCGTCACCAGAAGCCCGATGTGAAAAGCAAAGAAAAGGATGGTGAACAAGGGGCGCGCACGCCAGCCATGAGATCCAAAAGGGATCAGCCAGGCGCGGATGGAGCGGGAAGCGCTCTTGAGCCCGTGCCCCATGTACGGCCGATAGGCCACACGGTCCAGCTGCCAGCTGAGTCCTCTGATGTAGAGCACTACGCGTGCTGCCAGGCCCACGAAGGTGACGATGAAGACCACCCAGAGAAACGGTCCTGTCAAGAAATCATACATGTGTCGTCTCCTCGAGCATCGTCTTATTTGTGTCCGTGATCTTCATCGTATCTGCTGGGCGTATCGTCCTTGCCGCCCATTACGAAGGACCAGTACAGAGTCGCCGCAACCAGTATGCCTCCCATGATAAGATAAACGACACCTTTGGTATGGGTGTAGAATTCCTGTAAAGTATGAAATTCCATGCTATTTGCCCTCCAAAATTAGTGCATCTTCGCTAGTGAATAGCCGGATGCTCTTTTGCATTTCACTGGCACAATGTTTCCTTGCTGCAGGGGAAGCCGGGCAGCAAGGAAGCATGCTTTAGTGCTCGCCCTTATACGCAGGGTGCTCGAAAAAGATCGGCATCCGGGTAGCGATGAATCTGAAGACAACTACACCCACCGTGACGATGAACAGAGAGATCACGACTTCGGACCAGCTCGGGAAGTAACGTTCAGAGGCGGGCAGGTGGTAGTTGAAGGCTATCAGCGAGACATTGAAGCGGTTGAACATGATGCCGATTACCGTCAGAATCGCAGTCCACTTCACAAGCTGCTTGTTCTTGTCACGCGCGCCAACGGCGTACAGGAACGATGGCAGGGCAACGAAGCAGAGCATTTCAATAAGGAAGATGACCCCGTAGCCCGAAGCCAGGTAGTGCCAGTTGTTGCCGTAGGCAACGCCGATCATCTTGATGGCGAAGTAACCGAAGAGCACCCAGGAGGCGCCGCGAGCGAAACCAAAGACAACATCGTCATGGTTGTTCAGGTAGCCTTCGTCCATCTTCGAGTGCAGGAAGCGGTGCGAAAGCGAGCCCTCGAAAATGACCATGGAAAGGCCGGCCGCTATGCTCGACACAAAGAAGAACAGTGGCAGATACGGCGTGTACCACAAGGGGTGCAGCTTGGAAGGCGCAATGAGGTACAGGGCGCCCAGGGAGGATTGGTGCAAGGTGGAGAGCACCACGCCGAAGATGGTCAGCGCAAGGGTCAGTTTGACCAGAAAGTTGCGGACCTTCGGCTTGCCCAGCCATTCAAAGGGGGCGGGCAGAAACTCGATGAACAGTACCGTAAGATATAAGAACACGCACAGACCCACTTCAAAAAGCAGGGATGTGGTGCCTTGCTGGACGAACACCGGGTAGGGCAGACGCCAGGGGCGCCCTACATCGTAGTGCAGGGCCAGCACAACCAGGGCGTAGCCCAGGAATGCCGTGAGAATGGCAGGCCGCACAGCCGCATGGTAGCGCTTGAGCCCGAATATGTAGCAGGCGGCCGAGGTGGTGTATCCACCGGCTGCCAGGGCGACGCCACAGAGCAGATCGAAGCCGATCCAGATGCCCCAGGGGTTGTTGTCGTCTAGGTTTGTGACCGCGCCGATGCCCTTGGTGAAGCGCAGCACAGTCACGATCAGGCCGGCGATGATGATCAGGCCGGCAATCACGTTGAACGGGGTGAATACCGACTTGGAGCCGGAGTTTTGTGCGGTGGACATCAGGCGCCCTCCTCCTCGTTTTCGCCGTCTTGCTCTTTGGCTTGCAGCGCCTCTTCAACGGCCTTCTTGACCTCGACTTCGATGCGGCGCTTGTTGTTGACTTCAGCCTTGCTGAGCTCATCGCTGAGCTTTTTCTCGGCTTCGGCGCTCGCCCTGGAAAGGGCGTGTTTCACGGCGTCTTTCTTTTCGAGGTTGTTGATGATCTCCTTGCGCTTGTTGATGGCGTAGATGCCGCCCAGCAAGACAGGCCAAACGCCCACAACCATGGGGACCGCCGCCAGGGCGCCGGATGTGAGCTCTGGCGCTGAAACGGTTCCCAAATCCTCACGCAGGCCGATCTGGCTGAAGGGCACGCCCGAAAGGTAAAGCCAGCTCGTGCCGCTCATTTCCTTCTCGCCGTAGATATGGTCCAGGTATTTGTCCGGCTGCGATTTGATACGCTCGCGTGCGATATCAATGAGGTCTTCACGTACGCCAAAGGTCAGCGCCTCTTTGGGGCAGGCCTCCACACAGCCAGGCAGTTTGCCTTCCGCCAGACGCGGCGCGCACAGGGTGCATTTGCGCACCCGCGGCGTAAGAGGCTCATCGTATTCATAGGTAGGCACCTCGAAGGGGCAGGCCACCATGCAATAGCGGCACCCCACGCATACCGAGGCGTCATAGGTCACTGCGCCGCTCGGCTCCTTTTTGAAGGCCTTTACAAAGCAAGCCGAGGCGCAAGCAGGCTCCAGGCAGTGGTTGCACTGGAATTTGCGGTATACGGGCGCGCCCTTGCCTTCGATGCTGTACTTGTTGACCACGGTGAAGGTGTCGGCGTGGGTCCGGCGCTTGGTGTTCAAGACGTCCAGATCATCAAAGGGGCGTTCAGGCTTTGGCAGCTCGTTGACCTCGTTACAGGCCGCCTCGCATTTGCGGCAGCCTATGCAGCGGGTGGCGTCGAAGAGCACGCCCTTGCTTCCGGGATAGCCCTTGAACTCCTTGCCCGCGGCTCCAGCCTTCATGGGCGCGGCGATGCTAGCTCCGGCTGCGCCCAGCAGTCCCAGGAATTTTCTGCGCAACATGTGTCCGTTCTCCTTGAGGCTATCCGTTATCGCTTTTAGCGTGGCAGGCAGTGCAATCAGTGTTTGCCGGCTTTTCCAGACCAAGCGCGGTATGACAGTCCATGCACTGGCCATGGTAAGCAGCCTTCAGACCCGGGCGCCCCAGGCGTCCTTCTTCAAAGGGCTTGCTGTGGCAGCTTTTGCAGCTGGGCGGTGTGGCTGAAGCCGGGCTGTTATGATGGCACCCCTGACAAAGGGTGGTGCTGGTGGCGTGAAATGCGCCTGCCAGGGAGTCGTTCTTGATATTCTCGGCGAGCTTCAGCACGATCTGGCGGTGGGGCATTTCACTGGGCTTGTACTGGTCTGCCAGGGAACCGATGACCACCTTTTCGGGAATATCTTTCACATCGATGAGCTTCTGTTCGTCGCTGCGCATATCCACGATTTTCTGGGCCAGGGCTTGTCTGGCTTCCTTGCTTTCAGGCAGTGGCAGCGGCAGCAGCGGCTTTTCTAAGGTCATGGCCGGAGCTTCTTCGCTTGCACCCTCTTCGTCAGTGGTTGCGGCGGGCTGTTCTGCAGGTGCTTGCGGCTCAATGTGGCAGGAGCTGCAGGAGTCTGCGGCGGGCTGTGGGGTAACCTTCATGGTTGCGTGGCAGGCGGCGCATTCGGGCTTGGCCTTTTGCTCCGCATGGCAGCCGATGCAGCTCTTGTCGCTATCCACCTGGTGCATGGCTTGCTCAATGGTTACGAAACCGCCTTCTTCCTTGCCACCGAGCGTGTGGCAGGTGCTGCACGCCTGAACACTCTTATGGTGGCAGGTGGCGCAGGATTCCACACTCTGCTCATGGGCCTTGTGGTCAAAAGCAACAGGCATGACGCCTGCCTTGCTTTCCTGCGCAACGGCAGGGGCTTTGGCATCCACAGTCGGCAGCAGCAGCGCTGCATCCGGTTGTTTGCGCGGGAGGCGGGGGAGCGTGCCGTCCAGCTTTTCGATCATGGCCTTGTTCTCATCCCTGACCTCGTCCTGGGCCACGGCGCCGTGACAGCCTGCGCAATCTACAGGGCCGGTCTTTTCAACGCCGACCTTTTGCAGGTCACGGTGGCAATTCACACACTGGGCGTGAAAGGCGTCCATGGTATCCAGCTTCATGCCTTCTTCAGGCGCAACGGCAGGGCTCTCGGCAGGATCTTCGGTATGGCAGTAACTGCAACTTTCTTCCTGATACTGGACGTAGACCAGCTTCTTTTCGGCTTTGTCGTATTCGTGGTGGCAGGCGCCGCAATTGGTGTCCAGGCCCTTGTCCTTGGGGATGTTCTCCGAACCCCAGTGGCGATAGTGGAGAGCGTTGCCCATGGCTACAGGCTTTCTTGCAGCCGTGTATTCAGGGCTTTCGACGTGGCAGGTGCGGCATTCGCCAGCCTGTGGGCCAAACTTCTCGGCCCGTGCGGCCTTGTCTTCTGCGTGGCAGCTGATGCACTTGCTGTGGTAGAGCTCTTTGAGCTCTTCCGCGCTCATGCTTTTGCTTTCTTCTTCTGTGCGCTCAAAGGAGAAAGCGAGCGCCTTCTGCCCCTGACTTGTGGTGACTTCCTTGTGGCAAGCAGCGCAGTCTTTTCCTTTTTCCTCCAGCGCCTGGGTGTGCCTGTCGTGCAGGAACACGGCGGCTGGCATCTCCAGCTGCTGCTTTTCGGCTATTGCGTCGACAAGCACCAGGCCGGGCCTGGCTTTTTCGACGGTGGCCGACGCGTCGGAAATGCTCATGACGTCCATGGCCAGTCCGAGCATGGCTGCCAAGACGACCAGGAAACATGTCATTCCCACGAGAATTTTCCTGTGTGCCATGATGTTCGCTCCCTCTTTCGCTGACGTTGGGCGTTGCGCGGTACATACAGGAGCGGCCCAGCTTCCTGATTTTGACCACACACATCACCCTGTTTTCGCGGCTTGCAGCTGGTTCGGCGCGCCTGCTGCATATGCCGTAAGACCCAAGGCGCCTTTGTTTCTAAAAAACCCTCCAAATGAGTAGGCTAAAATACCTCCTCGTCGAGTAGGTATTTAAACCCACCAGTTGGGTAGATTATATTTCCCATCAGTGTCAAGGGTTTTTTGTCGCAGGTTCGTCCCATTTCTCACAAATGTTTTTGTTCAATATTTCAGTCTCTTGATATTTTGTGAGGGGTGCGCAACTGCAGACGGGGCTGGCGAAAACCGTGAAAATGACGCTATATTGTTGCAGAAGGTCAAAGAACATATCACGTACCATGGTAGTATTATTCCAGGGGCGTATGGGTCCTAACGTATTGCTC
The DNA here is from genome assembly GCF_055388615.1 of Desulfovibrio biadhensis. NCBI lineage: Bacteria > Pseudomonadati > Thermodesulfobacteriota > Desulfovibrionia > Desulfovibrionales > Desulfovibrionaceae > Desulfovibrio > Desulfovibrio biadhensis. The sequence continues at coordinate 822,291 of NZ_AP042477.1, read as the reverse complement.
CTAGACGTATTGCTTATAGACGCATGCTGCGAAGCTTGCTTTTCACGGCGAGGTGGAACAGGCGGTTTGCCTTCACGTGTATGGGGAGGAGGTGATGCTATGTGTCGTAATAGTAAGTGCCGGTCTGCGATGGCTCGTTCACTGCTGCGCTGTTGTTGGATGGCGCTCTCTATTCTTACTGCTGGGGGGGCGCTTTTGCTCTCTGGTAGCGAAGGCGCAGCATTTACGCAGGAAAACGCCCCCGCAGGGTCCTGCGATGTGCATCAGTTCATGGGATTCTGCTATGAATTTGTGGGCGCGGCTGCGAATGAGGCCGGAATGAAGAGCGAGTGCGACAGCGCGAATGGAATCTTTGCGCCTGCCCCTTGTTCGCGAGAAGGGGTGCTGGGCACGTGTGTTTTTGATCCCGAAGGCAAGGTGGAGCGGCGTATTATATATTACTTCTACGCTGATTCCTTTACCTTGAAATCGGCAAAAATGAGTTGTCCGGGTACATTTTACGAGCAATAGACAAAATGCGTTGCGTGATGTCTCAGGCTGTAATGCTTTTGTAGATCATGGTGACGCCGAGTATGAGCAGGATCAGGAGCACCAGCTTGTGGTAGCCGCCTTCACCGATGCGGCGCGAAAGCAGGGTGCCCGCGCCTATACCCAGCAGGGTGCCGGGCATGGTGGCGGCGAAGTAGCCGGCGATTTGCCCTGTAAAGACGGCAGTGATCGTGTAGTAGGCGCAAATAAGGATGAAATTGCCGAACAGGTAGGCCACCAGCATGGCCTTGGTCTGCTCCTTGTTCCAGGGGCCAAGGGTGGCGTAAACGATGACCGGTGGACCGTTGGCCCCGATGCTGCCGCCCAGCAGGCCGGACACCAGCCCCGCAATCCAGGCCCAGGCCGCATGCAGGGGACGTTTACGGGGGCGCACATACATGGTGAACAGCACGAAGCAGATGAGGATGCAGCCGAAAAAGGCCTGCAGCCAGAAGGAAGGGACTATCCGCAATAGCTGCCCGCCAATGGGAATGGCCAGCAGAGAACCCAGGAGAATGGGCAGGAGCAGTTTCCAGGCCACATCGCGCCGTAACTGCGCGGTTTGCACTGCGTTGATAAACAGCCCCAGCAATGCAATGAGCGGTACCGCGGTCTTGATGTCCACCAGCATGGTGAACAGCGGCAAAGCCACCATAACGGTGCCAAAGCCTGTCAGGCCCTGCAAGCCGCCGGCCAGGAAGCCGACACATGTCATTGCTATGTAGAGTTCCATACAGTTCTGGAATAACTACGGGCTAGAAAATTGCCTCGGCTCCACTGGAATACCAGGCCTCTATGCCGGCCAGAAGCGCAACAAAAAGAGCATAGAGCAGTATGACGCCGTTGCGCTTGATCGGGGAGGGCAGCGGTTCATCTTTTGCCAGTATGCTCCCTGCGTAGAGAAAGCGTCCGTCATCGATGAGCACGCGACGTTCGGGATCATTCAGGTCCAGATAAACGGTGACGGGGGCAACCCAGGTTGCCAGGTCGAAGCGGCGCAAATTTTTCTCCACTACTGCCCGTGCAACCGGGTTGTCGTAGTCGGGCTCGTTGTCTTTTTCCGTGGCATCGCTGTCTTCCGCTGCATCGTCATAGACAGGCGCGGGGTAGAGCTCCACCACCTTGCGCAGAACAGCCATGGCCGGGGTCCAACGCATGCGCATTTCCTGCTTTTCTGCTTTGGGGAACATCTTTGCCGCTTGCATAAAACGCCCCAGCAGTGAAAAGCGCATGTAAACAGCAACCCCAGCGAAAACGGCAACCAGGGGCAGGCTGCGCAGAAAAGCGCCGAGCCGTTGCTCGGATTCCGTCACCAGTCCCAGTTCCACAGGGAAAAGGCCGCTGGCAAGGGCCAGAGCCGCGCCGCCCCATCCAAGCATGGTGGCGAACTTGAGGGTGCCAATGCTTTTGGGCAGGCGTTTGGTGACAGGGCCGGGCTTGCGCGTGCGAGCCAGTACTTTTTCAAACAGATCCATACTCATACTATTACGCTCCTTGTGAGGGCGCTGCTGCTTTACGTTGACCGCCGAGTCCCAAACGAATGGCGGTGATGGCGAGAACTGCGCCGCAAAATCCCCAAAATCCTGTAGGGCGGGAGAAAAAAAGTATATCCCAGATAAAGGAAAATGTGGGCATGATCAGAATTGTCAGTCCGCCCACAGAAGCCTTTACCCGGGGCAGGCCAATGGAAATGAGCAGCCATCCGATGCCTTGGGAAACCAGCCCATACGTAAGAAGTACGGCGCCGTCCCAAAGGGTGGGGATGGCAAGAGACGTGCCCCCTGCCGTACAGAAAATCGCTAGCAGGGCGGCAGTCGCCAGAGACGCGACGGCCATGTTGCCGACAGGCGCCATTTTACGGGGGCGATCCTGCGATGCGCGAACGAACAAAATGTATGCGCCAAAGCCCAGAGCGGCCAACAACCCCCAGCTGACGCCCCATACGGTGTCCGTGGTATGAACCACATCCACCCCGGCAAGAAGCCATAATCCGACCAGGGCCAGACACATGCCCGCTGCCATCCTGGGGCGCAGGGTCTCCCTGTACACGGCCCACCCCACCAGGGCAACTATGAAAACCTGGAAATTGATGCAAATGGTCGCAAGCCCCGGACCAACAAGGGCAATGGAGCGATGCCAGGCCGTGAGGTCGATGGCCAGGCTGATAGCCGCAGCGCCCAACAAAGCGAGGGCGCCTGGATAAAAACGCAGTGGTTCACGCATGGCCAGGGATAACAACGCCAGTCCTGCGCCGCCAAAAAAGACCCTGTAAAAAGCAGCGGTATCCGGTCCCACGGAAACCAGCTTCACGAAGACGGCAGAGAAGCTTATCATCAACGACCCGACAACAACACTGACCAGAGGGCGTCGTTCCATTGCGTCGAGAAAAGAGTCAATCATAGCCATTCGCTGTCACCTTGCATTGTACGCGCTTGCCTCGCCGATTGCCTTGGCGCGATCAGTTCACTTAAAAACGAATATCTTTTAAGATCGGAAAACTGGACAGCAAATACCTTGCCAAAACATGCGGGAATGGGTGGGGAAACTGCTTTTTTTCAGAACGTTACGGAAACGACATTGACTTGTCTGGCGCAGTTCTTGCTTATGAGAAAATTGTAACATATTCACTGAATAGGCCCATGTGTATGGTTCCGGCGCTCTGATTTCATCTGAAGCTTTGAGCCGGTGCGTGTAATATGCGCGTGATTTGACGTTAACGTATAGCAGTCCGACGAGGGCGCAATGGTTGATAATTCGGATGCAGGTTATGAGTTGTTGTTGGCCCACTTCAACGACATCATCGATACCGTCCAGGACGGCGTCTACATTTCCGACTCCGCGGGCAAGACATTATTGGTGAATGCTGCCTATGAGGAACTTGTCGGGGTCAAGGCCCCGGAGTTGATCGGCAAGAATGTGCAGGAGCTGCAGCAGGATGGATTCTTTAATACCGTGGTCAATCCCAAGGTTGTTTCCAGCGGGTCCAAAACCACATCCGTGCAGGAGGTCAAAGGGCGCAAGGTGGTCCTGCATGGCCACCCTGTGAAGAACAACCATGGAGAGGTCGAACTCGTTGTGACATTTGTTCGCGACATCACGGCCTTTACCCGGCTCAAAAAGGAGCTGACCTCGCAGCGGGCGCTCATCGATTCCTACCAACGCCAAGTATCCAACTTCAATCCCGAAAGTGTTTTTCAGGACGACGGGATGGTTGCGGTGAGTGAGGCTTCGCTGAATTTGTTGTCTTCCATCAGCACCATCGTGCCTACTGACGCCGCCGTCCTGATTCTTGGGGAAACAGGTGTTGGCAAGGACATCGTGGCCCGCAAAATCCATAAGAAAAGCCATCGCGCAGAGAAGCCCTTTTTGAAGATGGACTGCACCGCCATCCCGGAAACACTTATAGAATCCGAGTTGTTCGGATATACTTCCGGCGCTTTTTCCGGCGCCAATACCAAGGGCAAAGAAGGCTTTTTTGAAAAAGCCAACAACGGGACATTGTTTCTGGATGAGATCGGGGAACTTTCCCTGACCATGCAGACCAAGCTGCTGCGCGCCATTCAGGATCAGGAGATCATCCGCCTGGGTTCCACCAAAGTGACATCGGTGAACGTGCGTATCATAGCGGCGACAAACAAGAATCTGGAAGATGAAGTCCTGAAGGGAAATTTCAGAAGCGACCTTTTTTACAGACTGAAGGTCGCCGTGTTGAATATCCACCCCTTGCGTGAGCGCAAGGATGATATTCTGCCCCTTGCCAGGGTGTTTTTATATCGTTTCAATCACAAGTACGAGAAGAATATGTCTTTGGGGCGCGATGCCGAGAACATTCTCTTCCAGCACAATTGGCCCGGCAATGTCCGCGAACTGGAAAACACCATCCATAGCGTGGTGGTGACCAACACCAAGGACTATATTTCTTGCGCCGATCTGCCGCGCTCCATCAATGGCAGCAAAAGCTGCAACGACGTGCACCCGTTCATGCATTCGTTCAATATTGGGGAGGCATCGCTCAAAGAGATCATGCGGAACATCGAGCAGGAGGTCATCAACGAGACCCTGGCGATCTATGGGTCACTTACCAAGACCGCGGAAATCCTGGGTGTGGACAGGACGACATTGTTTCGCAAGATGAAGGCTGCAAACGGAAAATCAAAAGAATCTAACGAAAAGAATTAAAACAAATAGTTGTGCTGCAATCACAAGAGGGGAACCTTTTTCTGGAAAGGTTCCCCTCTTGCTTTATACCCCATCAACAATGTCCAGTTCGCATTTGGGTCTTGTGTAAAACCACATCTGGAACAATCTCCCATTGCTACAGGGAAATGTTTTGCGTGGATAAATCGTCCTAAAAATCCACGGGTAGCTGGTCCATTTCCTGTTTACTGAAAACAGGCCCGTCCTTGCACACGAACTTTGAGCCGATATTACAGCGGCCGCAAAGGCCGATACCGCATTTCATACGGCGCTCCAGGGTGGTGATGATGCGCTCGGCGGGAAAACCGAGCTTGTCCATGGATTGCACCGTGAACTTGATCATGATCGGCGGGCCGCAGGTAATGGCGTAGGCTTTGTCTGCTTTGGGCGCCATCTCTTCCAGGATATGGGGCACGAGCCCCACACGCCCTTCCCAGTCGTCAGTGCCGTTGTCCACTGTCTGCACCAGTTCGATGTCGGGATCGTTGCGCCATTCCTCGAGATCTTCCTTGTAGCAGAAATCGGCAGGGCTTCTGGAACCATAAAGTACGGTGAGCTTTCCATAATCCTCGCGGTTGTCCAGGCAGTAAAGGATCAACGTTCTGAGGGGGGCGATGCCGATACCGCCGGCAACAAAAACGAGATCGTGCCCTTTCATGGCTTCGACGGGAAAATGGTTGCCCAAGGGAGCGCGGACCCCCACGTGGTCACCGGCAGAAAGCGTATGCAGCCTGTTGGTGACTTCACCCGTGGCCATAACGCTGAACTGCAGGTAATCCATACGGGTTGGCGGCGAATTGATAACAAAGGTCGATTCGCCCGTCCCGAAAACCGAGAGCTGGGCCACCTGTCCGGGCATGAAGCTGAAGGCCTTCATGCGTTCCTCGTTGTCCAGCACCACCCGGAAGGTCTTGATGTCCCGGGTTTCTTCGACAACGTCTATGATTGTCGCCAAATCTGGCAGATACGGATTTGCCGCGTCACGCATTGCTTTCCTCCGTGGCCCTTTCCATGGCGCTCAGGACTATTTCGCGGATATCAACGCCCATGGGGCAGAGCCGGATGCAACGGCCGCAACCGGTGCAAGAGTTTTCGCCATAGAGTTCAGGGTAAAAACCGAATTTGTGCAGTACTCTGTTGCGCATCCTGTGGGCGCGCATAGAGCGCGGATTGTGGCCGCTGGCCTCTTGCGTGTAATGGGGGAACATGCACGAATCCCAGGAACGGATGCGCTCACCCGCCAGACCGGAAGCCTCATCTGTGATGTTGAAGCAATAACAGGTGGGGCAGTAGTAGGTGCAGGCGCCGCAATGGATGCAGTTCCCCGCAACATCACTCCAGAAGTCCATGTCAGAGAAGGCTTCGTGCAGTTTGTCGCGGCATTCCGCAATGTCCGGCGCCTGGGGCAGGGCCGCTGCGGCTTTGCTGGTGGCGGCTGCGGCCTCTTCCTGCTGTTCCTTGGTGGCTACAGGCAGGGTTTCGCCGACACAGGCCTTCCCTTTTTCGGTCACCACATCCACAAGATACCCGCCCGAGACAGGGGTGAGCAGCAGGTCGGAACCTCTGGTGTCACCGGGGCCACCGCCGACCCAATGGCAAAAGCATGCATTGCCAGGAGTCTCGCAGGATATGGACGCGATTACGGTCCGCTCACGTCTGGCCTTGTAATAAGGGTCAACGTATTCGCCCTCAAGAAAGACCTTGTCTATGAGTTCCAGCCCGCGTGCTCCACATGGGTTTGCGCCAAAGAGGAGGATGTCTTCGTCCGGATATACGGGTTCCAGCTCAAGGCGTCTGTGCCCCCCAACTGGGGCGGTGCGCTCGGCCTTGAACCGCATCAGGTACTCGGTTTGCGGAAAAACAACCGACTTGGGTCCGGCTGCGGCATGGTCCTCGAACTGCAGCTTGGCGCCGGCGACATGGTCGCGAAAGACGACCGATATGCCTTCGCGCACGGGCGTCATGACGCGCATTTTGCTGGCCATTTGCTCCAGCCAGGCTTCCACGCCGGCAGGTCCTTCATGGGCGAGAAAACGGCTTTCGACTACCACCACTCTTTCTCCATGATGTTTTCCTCCTCAGCCTGGAACGTCTGCAAAGGAGGCGTGGAAGACAGGTCGATACCCGCCTCGTATTCAAAAACTTCAGCCATGATCTGTCCCAGCTTCTTCTTGAAGAGCAGCACGGGAATGCCCATGGGGCAGGCGCGTTCGCACTCACCGCATTCCGTGCATCTGCCGGCCACGTGGGTGGCATGGATCAGTTGGAAGTACCATTTCTGCGTTACGTCGCTTTCCTGTGACTGGTAGTGCGGCTGGCGCGATTCCGCCAGGCAGTGGTCCCTGCATACGCATAAGGGGCAGGCGTTACGGCAGGCATAGCAACGGATGCAACGGCTCATTTCGCGTTTCCAGAACTCGAAACGTTCTTCCAGGCTCAGCGCCTCAAAGGCCGCCAGTCTGGCATAGGGGTCCTGCTCACTTTCGGGCGCTTCTATGGGGTCGCCAACAAAGCGGTCAAAATGCAAGGCATTGGGATACTTGCATGACTGGCATTTGTCCGGAAGGATGTCTGCCATGGTGTAACGTTTGACCTCGCCGCCGCAGGTGAGCTCCACGGCATCGTTGCTCACCGTGGCGGATTCTACCCTGTCCAGGTCCATATCCTGTTTCAGTTTGGCAATGCTGATGACGCCGCTGCAGGATAAACCGATGACAGTGACTTCCTGTTCGTCGATGAGACCTTCCTTTTGCAGCTGGATTATGGTCCTGCTGTCGCACCCTTTGACTATGACGCCGATCTTGCGCCCTTTTTCATGGGGCAGAAAGGTGGCCAGGTTCTGTACGCAGGTCGGGTCCCAAATAAGCTTTTCCACATCTTTTTCGGTGCGCATGAAGAAGGGCACTGCACGCAGTGAATCGAAGCCGCGCTTCCAACCGATGACGGCGTCGACTGTGGGCAGCACTTCCAGCACCGCTTGTTTCAGTGCTGCTAACTCGGCCATATTTCCAATCCCTCCTGGAAGCGCGCAGGCGCGTCTTCCGGTTCCATTACACGGGGGGCGGGCCCCAGCTCGTGGATGGTTTCTGTAAAGCTGGTGACGACGTTTTGCCACTTTGCGCCCTCGGCCGCAGAGACCCAGGTATAGGCAAAGCGGCGCGGATCAATGCCCAGCACGGGCAAAAAACGCGCAAGCACTTCCAGCCGGCGGCGGGCCATAAAGTTTCCGGAGGTGTAGTGGCAATCAAAGGGGTGGCAGCCCGAAACCAGTACGCCGTCTACGCCTGCCAGCAGCGCTTTGAGCACAAACAAGGGGTCCATACGCCCAGTGCAGGGCAGGCGGATGATACGCAGGTCCGTGGGCTGCTTGAAGCGCGCAACACCTGCGGTATCGGCGCCCCCGTAAGAACACCAGTTACACAAGAAACCTACTATTTTTAACTCGTTACTTGCCATTCCCGACATAGTGCATTTACCTCGGCAAGGATTTGATCGTCAGTGAAGTGATCGAGCTGGATGGCTTTGTCCAGACACGTCACGTTGCATACGCCACAGCCCTGGCACACGGTCTCGATGACCTCGGCCTTGAGAGCGCCGCCTCTTGTCTCGACCAGTTGGATAGCGCCAAAGGGGCAGACAGAAACACATTTTGCGCAACCAATGCAGCGTTTCTGATTCACATGCGCCACTTGGGGGTCGGACTCCAGCTTGTCCTTGGATAGCAGCACCAACGCCTTGGCGGCGGCTGCGCTGCCCTGTGCGACGGACGTTGGAATGTCCTTCAGTCCCTGGCATGCGCCTGCCAAAAAGACGCCTGCAGTATTGGTTTCCACAGGGCGCAGTTTGGGGTGCCCTTCCATGTAAAAGCCATGTTGGTCCGTGGATATACGGAGCTTTTCCGCCAGGTTGACGGCGCCCTTTGTGGCTTGGCCGCCAACAGCCAGCACCACCAGGTCGGCTTCCACTTCCACCTGCGCGCCGAGCAGCGTGTCAGCACCGCGGACAACCATTTTGTCCCCAGCGCGGTAGATGGAGGACACGCGCCCCCTACAGTAGCGGACGCCGTATTCTTCCCTGGCGCGGCCGATGAATTCTTCGTACCCCTTCAATGGGGCGCGGATGTCGATATAAAAGACAATGACCTCGGAATCCTTGACGTGGTCCTTGGTCAATACTGCCTGCTTGGCCGTGTACATGCAGCAAAAGCCCGAGCAATAGGGACGCCCTATGGATGGATCACGCGAGCCAACGCACTGCACAAAGACAACGGTCTTGGGCTCCTTGCCATCAGAGGGGCGCTTCAGGTGGCCGCTGGTGGGGCCAGAGGCGCTGAGCATGCGCTCGTACTGCATGGACGTGATGACGTCGGGATAGCGGCCTGCCCCGTACTCGGCATAGGCTGCAGGGTCGAATGTATCGTAGCCCGTGGCCGTGATGATGGCGCCCACTTCCTCTTCAATCAGTTCGTCCTGCTTTTCGAAATTGATGGCTTTGGTAGGGCAGATTTTAGCGCATACGCCGCATTTGCCCTTGCCAAGCTTCATGCAGAACTCAGGGTCGATGGTGGCTTTCTTGGGGATAGCCTGGGGAAAGGGGATGTTGATCGCCGTTGTCGGCGCCAGCCCTTCGTTGAACCGGTCCAGGCTTTTCTTGCTGGGGCATTTCTCCATGCAGAGCCCGCACCCCGTGCACTTTTCCCACTCGACATAGGGCGTTTTCTTGCGGATGGTCACATTGAAATTACCCACGTAGCCCGAGATGCTTTCCACTTCCGAGTAGGCCATCAGCGTGATGGAAGGGTGCTGGGCAATATCCACCATCTTGGGCCCCAGAATACAGGTGGAGCAGTCCACCGTGGGGAAGGTCTTGTCCAGCTTGGCCATTTTGCCGCCAATGGACGGGTCGCGCTCGACCATGATGACCTGCAGGCCGCCTTCGGCCAGGTCCAGGGCTGCCTGGATTCCTGCAACACCCCCGCCGATGACAAGGGCGCGTTTGTTCACGTCGAATTGCGAACGCTTGAGGCCACGGTTGAACCGCAGTTTTTCAACAGCCGCGCGGATCAGTTCGGAAGCCTTGCGTGTGTTGGCTTCCACATCCTGGCTGACCCAGGAGACATGCTCGCGAATGTTGGCCATCTCGAACATGTAAGGGTTCAGGCCGGCGCGCTCCACGGTGCGGCGGAACGTGTTTTCGTGCATTCTGGGCGAGCAGGACGCCACAACCACGCCGTCTAGACCGCGCTCTTCAATGGCGTTGCGGATGCTTTCCTGCCCCGGCTCGGAACAGGCGTACATTTCAGCCTTGGCATAAGCCACGTCGGAAAAGCCCTCGGCGATGCTTGCCACCTTGGCCACGTCGACAGTGGCGCCGATGTTGCTGCCGCAAAGGCAGACGAATACTCCTATTTTCATGATCTTTCCTCAGATAATGCGGCTTCGGAACGAGCTGCTGCTCCTGCCATGCCATGCAGCAGGGCGTCAGTTGAAACGAAGTGCTTGTCCAACCCCAAAACATGGGGCGCAATGCCCATGGCCAACCCCAGCGCCTGGGTGAAATAAATGACGGGCAAGGGTTTGGTGGCGCCGTGAATGGTGAGCTGTGGCTGGCGCATGTCCAGATTCTGATGGCACAAGGGGCATGCAACCACGATGACGTCGGCCTTGCAACGGACAGCCATATCCACAATGCGGCCCGAAAGGCGGGAAACCATATCCAGCCGGGGCACACCAAAGCTGGCGCCGCAACAATCCACCTTAAAAGGAAAGTCTACGACCGTAGCGCCGGCAGCCTGCATCAATTCGTCCATGGAGACAGGGTTTTCCCTGTCGTCGAATTGCATCAGCTCGGGGGGACGGGTCAGCAGGCACCCGTAGTAGGGGGCCATCTTCATACCCTTGAGAGGCGCGGTGATCATGTCTTTGAGCGCATCCACGCCATAGTCTTCATAGATCACCTGCAGCAAAGAGCGGGACGGGAAGGCTCCCTGTATGGGAGAGCCGCACAGCCTCCCCAAAAGCTCGTTCTTTTCTGCATCCTCGGCGTATTCCCCCGCAGTCTTCAATGCAGCGAGGCAGCTTGGGCAAGGCGTTGTCATCTGTTCTGCGCCCGTGCTTCTGGCAAGCTCCAGATTGCGTGCTGCAAGAGCGGCTTGCAGGTCCTTGCCGCGACTGTGTGCAGGAGAAGCGCCACAGCAACTCCAGTCCGGCACTTCGCGCAGCTCGATGCCAAGATGCTCGCAAACGGCGCGGCAGGACATGTCGTATTCCTTGGCCGTCCCTATTTGCGAACATCCGGGGTAGTATGCGTATGATGTGTTTGTGGTCATAGTCTTTCTCGCATGGGGGCAATCAGTTTTCAGCTTTTGGCATTGCGGGATTCAGCCTCGAAACGCTCCATTATTTCGAGAACCTGCTCCCGCCCTTTGATGTCGTGCGGTTTGATGGAAAGCTTGCGCTTGGCCAAAACCTTTGGACCAAGGGCAACGTCTTGGAATATGCGGCCGGTGCGCCTGACAAAGTCGACCATCAGACCCAGCTCATGGATACGGCCATGTTTTTTGGCGGAATCCAGAAAGCTCTGCTGGAAGGAATTGACGGCTTTGACGCCAACCTTGCCTTCCTTGAACGAAAGCTGCCGCAGCGCATCCATGACCGCAGGAACATCAATTCCTGCAGGGCACCTGACGCCACAGGTCTGGCAGGAAAGGCAAAGCCAGATGGCCTTGCAGGACAGGACGGTGTCCTTTTGCCCTTCCTGTACCAGGCGCATGACCTGGCTGACGCTGTAATCGTAGGCAAAAGATGCAGGGCACCCGGCAGTGCATTTGCCACACTGCAGGCACCGCGCCGGTGTCTGACCAGAAAGCTTTTTGACAGCATCGATGAACCCCGTATCGCGGGCGGCGAGGTTCAATGTTTGGCTGTCTTTGGTAATTGCTTTGAAATTCATGATTTTTCTTCCTCGGGCAGAGACAAGATTTTACTTTTTCATGTGCGTTTTTTCACAAGCGTTTCGAGGGATCTCGCACTATTCCAGGGTGTTACAGCAGATTTTTTGGGATCAGCTCCGTTGTGTTGGTAGCCGGAGCGAAGCTATAGCCAGGGGGGTGAGCAGCAAGGGCTGGCTTGGCAGCACTACAGGCAGGCCAAGTTCCCTTTCAAATACGGTCTCGATGCCGGTGAGGCAGCAGGTGCCACCGGAAAGAATGATTCTTTCGATCTTGTGGCCCTTTATGTGCTTGGCCACGATGTCGCTAATACGTTCAAGGGTGGGGCGCGCAAGGCTCAAAATCCCGTACTTCTCATGGTTGCGCTTGCGGTCTTCGGCCTCCTGGTAGGGGATGCTGAAGTGCCCGGAGATGCTCAGGGTTATGTGTCTGCCACCGCTGGGTTCGTCGTCTGAGAATACAACCTGCCCCTTTTCTACGATGGCGGTGCCTGTGGTGCCGCCGCCTATGTCGACCACAGCGGCCTTGTCCAGCTCGAACAGGCGTGCAACGCAAGTGGGCTCGTCAACGACGTCTTCAACCTCGAGACCGGCTGTTTCCAGGATATTGGTGGACAGTCGCGCATCGGTTCCGGGAGGGAAAGAGGTCGAGGCAGAGCTGATCTCAATACCGAGTTTTTCCTCGGCTTTGGCCAACAGCTTGCGCAGGATGTCCACCGCGCCGATGAAGTCGACAACAACGCCGTCACGCACCACCTCGGCCCACTCCAGGAAGCAGGCCAGGGGCTCGCCCGCGTCGTCGAGGACCATGAGCACGACATCTGCCGTGCCCAGGTCCACGCCGACGTGAAAGGGCTTGTCCCATCGCTTGGGCGATTCGTCGTTGATCAAGCCGTACGCCTTATCCAGGCGTCGGTTTGCCTCTTCCCAGGAAATCGACATGTTAGACTATCCTGAAGTGACCAACCAGGGCGCAACGACGCAGCCGGACAAAGGTGCTGGCGTTGGTGACACCTTCGCCCGTAGGAGTGGAAATGGTCATGGAGGTCCAGCCTTCGCCGCCAACGCCCAGACCGGCAGCGTGGGGGCCGTTCTTGACGAACAGACTGGTGTTGATCACCTTGGCCATCTTGTCCATGTTTTCGATGTTCAGAGAGTGCATGCCTGCGGTGTGGCACAGGCCGCGCTCCAGCTTCAGCGCCCACTCTATGGCTTCGTTGACGTCGTTTGCGCGCAGCATGGGAACGATGGGCATCATCTGCTCAACGCGGGCAAAGACGTAGTCCACGTCACGGCCTGCATCCACAACCAGCAGGCGGCAGCTTTCAGGCACATCGAAACCGGCGCCGCGTGCCAGCTCGCGGGCGTCACGGCCAACCCACTTGGGATTGGGGCGGCATTTGGGACCGGGGTAGTCCAGCAGGCAGGTGCGCGCGATGGCCTCGGCCTGGTCGGCGGTCACCTGCACAGCGCCACATGCGGTCAGTTCGCGCATCAGCTCATCGGCAATGGAGTTGACGGCGATGATTTCTTTTTCGTCGGCGCAAATGATGTTGTTATCAAGGGAAGCGCCGGCGTAAATGCTGCGGGCTGCATTCTTGATGTCAGCGGTCTCGTCCACAACGACAGGCGGGTTGCCTGCACCGGCAGCGATGAGCCGCTTGTCGGTAGCTTTGCGGGCGGCTTCAACAACAGCCTCGCCGCCAGTCACCACCAGCAGCTTGATGCCGGGGTAGGTGAAAAGCTGCTTGGCAACGTCGATTGTTGGTTCGCGTACGCAGACCATGAGGTTGTTGACGCCAACTTCCTCGTAAACGGCCTTGTTCAGGGTCCGGATGGCTTCCTGCGTCGTGCGCTTTGCGCCGGGGTGCGGTGCAAAGACCACGGCGTTGCCGCCGGCGATCATGCTGATGGAGTTGTTGATAACCGTGGCGGCCGGGTTGGTGGAAGGCGTGACCGATGCGATGACGCCCCAGGGAGCGTTTTCGATCAGGGTCAGTCCCATGTCACCGGAAATGGCCTGGGGATTGAGCACTTCCTGGCCGGGAGTGCGTTCCGCCACCAGAATATTCTTTTTGATTTTGTCTTCAATGCGGCCCATGCCGGTTTCACCGACAGCCATTTCAGCCAGGCGGCGGGCATTGGTGCGGGCGGCAACGCGGATGGCCTTGAGTACTTTTTCCCGGATGGCGATGCTGGGAATCTGCTTGTAAGCCTTGTCCGCAGCGGCAACGGCATCTTCGAGTCGCTCGAATACGCCCCAGTCGCCTTCCTGGGGAGCATCGGCCTTGGGAGCCGCTGTCGTGCCCAGCTTGCTGAGGACCTCAGTCACTATTGATTCAATATCTTCACGTCGAATGGACATATCCAACCATCCTGTTCGCTTATAAACTATTTGCTGTAAAGGGTATTTTTGCCGGCTGTAACCTGATCCACGATGCCGACGACGCTCAGGTCCATGGGTGTCTTGTAGTCGAGGATCAACCTCGCGGCGCTGCCTCTGACCAGCAGTACTATCTCGCCCTCGCCGGCGCCTAGGGTATCCACGGCTACCTGGCTCGAGCGCATGGTATTGCCCTGGGCATCGATGATGTCGACCAACAGAAACGTCAAATTAGGCAGTCCCGTGTCACGTACGGTGGCAACGACCTGTCCAGTTACTCTGCCCAGTTCCATCGGGATACTCCTGCTGCTTCATATGCGGCCGGGGCCCATCCCCTGCCTACTGTTTTTCCGCCAGAATACATGCCTGACGATTGTGCGTCCATGCCACCCGCTATTTCTTCAGCGGTGTGATGGGGAAGATTTCTTCCAGATCGGTATGGGGACGCGGGATTACGTTGTGCGCAAAAACTTCGCCTACTCTGCCTGCAGCCGCCACACCTGCGTCGACGGCAGCCTGGCAGGCAGCCACATCACCGCGCACAAGCACGTTGACCAGACCTGCGCCAATGCGCTGATAGCCTACAACTTCGACGCGAGCAGCTTTGCTCATGGCGTCAGCGGCCTCGGTCAAGGCCGTCAGTCCTTTTAGTTCGATCATCCCAAGCGCGTCGTTCATGCAGACACCTCGTTTGTAAATTGTCGATCAGCCGGCATAGCGCCAGCGGATTCGCTATTTCTTTTTACCGCCGGACTTGGCAGCCGGGGCCTTTTCCTCCTTGGGGAGGATGTTGCCGATGAATTGTGAGACGACGAGGTCGGTATCGTCGTCAGGACGCGCGATAAGATTGCTGCCGTACAGGTCCCCGATGCGGGAAGCTGCTGCCTTGCCAGCGTCCACAGCTGCCTTGCAGGCTGCCAGGTCGCCTTCGCAGATCACGCTGATGAGCGCTGCGTCTGCATTGGCTATGGTCTTCACACGAACGCGCGCCGCCTTGACCATGGCGTCCGCTGCCTCGATGGCGGCGGTCAAACCTACGGTTTCGACAAATCCGAAAGACTCGTTACTTGCCATGCTGTCCTCGTCTTAACGACGTACCGTTTCCGGCACGCCAGTTTTTCTCTCTGGTTCAGCGCTCCCGAAACTGCCAGAAGCATTACAGCAGGTGCCGCAGCACCTCGGGCGCCATGCTTGGCACCACAACCTTGCGCATCAGCAGCCCTTTATCCGCAGCCGTTGCCGCGCCAGCGTCCACGGCGGATTGCACGGCAGCCACATCTCCGGAAATCAGGCAAAAAGCTTTGCCGCCCAGCCCCATGGCGATGCGAACTTCCATCAGGTCGATGTCGGCAGCCTTTACTGCGATGTCTGCAGCGTAGATTGATGCGGCAGCAGAGAACGTCTCGATGACGCCGATGGCGCCGCCTCTGACGGTATCCACCGTACTGGACATGGCGGATATTACGCTGGGGCTGATGTTAGGGATCTGAAAATGGTCGACCACGGCGTCTTTGCCGTATGCCAGACCTGCGTCCAGCGCCGCCTGAGTGGAGGAGACCTCTCCGTATACGGCGACGACGAATTTTCCCGGACAGATCGTTTTCAGCATCAGGATCTCGACCTGTGCGGCCTTGACCATGTAGTCAGCAGCCTCGATGCCAACAGCAATGCTGTTGGACTCGATCATGGCCAGTGATTGGAGTTTGGCTTCCACCTCAGGCTCCTTTGATCGTTATCGAATTGCCGGCTTCTGTAACCGTACCGGCGATGGAGGCGTGAATCGTAGCGCCCAGTTTCCCCTCGGGGATCGCGCCGATGCGGTCGCCCACGGCGACCGTGTCGCCGACGTTCACCTGGGCGACCGCCCCGGCCCCGATGTGTTGGAGGAGAGGGATACGCACCGTCGCGGGGGTATATTCACCCATGTACTCAGGATGGAGGTCCATGTACTTGGCGATGTCCAGCTTGAAAGCCAGCCGCGGCACAGGCACCTTGCGGTATGCACGCAAGGCGCTTTGTTCGGGGCGCACCTCTCGGATGCCCTGGTATTGCACGCCTTTCTTTCTGAATTCCTGTTTCAGGAGAGCGTTGATCCTTCTCGGTGAAAGCCGCATGGGGCAGCTGAACAGCTCGCAGACGCCGCATTCGCAGCACATCCAGGCCTGCAAAGCGCCTTCTGCCACGTCGCTGCCGCCACCAAATGCACGCATCACTTTGTGCGTTTCAAAGCTGTGCCCGATGAGAAAGCGCGGGCACAGGTCCGTACAGTAACGGCACTGAATGCAGGCTGTTGCTGCACGCTTTTGCATTTCCTTCAGGGACAGGGACGCACATTCATGAAGGTAATGCCCACGGGGCAGCACAATGACGCCGCCCGTGGTTTTGGTGACGATGGATTCGTCCATGGCTTCCTGGGTATCCACAAAGCGCCCCATCATGGGACCGCCGAGGATGTACACCGGATCGGAAACAACGGGACCGCCGCACTGACTGACACATTCAGCAATGCTGGTTCCTAGGGGAACCCGAATGATGCCAGGGTTGGCGACTTCACCCGTAACCGTAAGCTCTTTGTGGGTGAAGGGTTTGCCCTCCATGGCCCTGCTGACGGAGTGCAGCGTTCCCACGTTTGCAACGAGAGCGCCTACGTCCTTTGGAAGGCCGAGTGGCGGGATGGTTTTGCCGGTAACTTCATTGACGAGAATCTGTTCGTCCCCTGCCGGGTAGAAGTTATCCAATTCGAAGAGTTCGAGGCTGGTGCCAGCCATCGCCTCTTTGAACGCCTCGGCAACCACGGTGTATTTCCGCTTTATGCCGATGACGCCGCGACCCGCACCGGTAACTGATACGATTTCCTGCAGCGCGCGCACGATTTCAGGCGCATGGTTGCGCATGACATGCTGGTCTGTGTAGAGCAGCGGCTCGCATTCACAACCGTTGGCAATGACCGTGTCCACCTGCGTGTCGTATTTGACGTGCGCAGGGAAGCCGGCGCCACCTTCGCCCACTACTCCGGCATCTCGTATCGCTTGGATCAAGGCTTCTTTATTCATGCCGCCTTCGATAGCTTATAACGTGTGTCTCGTTGTCATGATGCACCAATTGTTGCAAAATGGAACATGCTTCTGTGTCTTTTAGTGCATTGTTGCAACATTGTTTGCGTCAAACATGGAACCAGTTCAGCACTTTCTGTCGTACAGGGTGCTATTTACGCTTGAGAGGAAGAACTTCTTCCAGGTCAGCGTGAGGACGCGGAATAACGTGTACAGCAATAACTTCGCCGACACGGGCAGCAGCAGCTGCGCCAGCGTCTGTTGCAGCCTTGCAAGCAGCCACATCGCCACGCACCAGAGCGGTAACATAACCAGCGCCGATCTGCTGGTAACCGACCAACTGCACGCGAGCGGCCTTGACCATGGCATCAGCGGCTTCGATCAACGCCGTCAGGCCTTTCGTTTCAACCATGCCCAGAGCATCCATTGTGAGCCTCCTTAGGTTTTGTTAAATCAAATAGTTAAGGTTAGTTTATGGCGGCGCCGCGTTGCAGGCAAATGCCCATTACGGCGACCTTGTAAATATCTTTGACGCTACAGCCCCTGGAAAGATCATGCCAACCCCCGGCGAATCCCTGTAGAAAAGGACCAACCGCGGTGTAGCCGGCCAGGCGCTGCACCAGTTTGTATCCAATGTTCCCCGCTTCCAGGGAGGGAAAGACCAGAACGTTGGCCTTGCCTTCGAGGACGCTGCCTGGCGCCTTGGTGGCGGCAACCTCCGGAAGGGCGGCGGCGTCAAACTGTAGTTCGCCGTCCACCAGCAGGTTGGGGGAGCGTTTGCGCGCTATTTCAACAGCTTCACGCACCACTTCCGCACGGGGGTGCTTGGCGCTTCCCTTGGAGGAAAACGACATGAGCGCAACCCGCGGTTCTTCACCCAGAAGCACACGGGCCATTTCTGAAGATGTGATCGCTATATCAGCAAGGGTCTCGCTCCCTGGCTCCGGTATGACAGCACAGTCAGCAAAAATGAATTTTTTCTGACCGTCCGGAGAGATCATAAGAAAAAAACTGGAAATGGTCTTGATGCCTTCCTTACGTGGGATAATTCCCAACCCGGTGCGCAAAACGGCTGCGGTGGGTGAAAGGTTGCCGCCGACACCGATCTCGGCTTCGCCCCTTCTGACCATCATGGCGGACGCCACGAGGGGACAGTTCATCAAAGGGGCGGCCTCTTCAGCAGTGACCGGCTTTCCTTTTTGACGGCGAATTTCCATAAATTCTTGTGTGTTTCTGTCCAGAATGTCAGGACTGCCTGGATCGACGACCCTGTACCAGTCGGGACGGCGCGCATGAGCCTTGACCT
Organism: Desulfovibrio biadhensis; assembly: GCF_055388615.1. NCBI lineage: Bacteria > Pseudomonadati > Thermodesulfobacteriota > Desulfovibrionia > Desulfovibrionales > Desulfovibrionaceae > Desulfovibrio > Desulfovibrio biadhensis. The sequence goes on along the minus strand of NZ_AP042477.1, from coordinate 803,876 downwards.
TGCCGCGCAGTTCAAAAGGTGAAGCGACGAGGATGGGTTCAATAACGCCTTCACGTTGCATCATTGCAACTGCTTCAAAAATCCGCGGGTCCAGACTGTCGGGAAAAGCCACAACCCCTGGCTTTTTACGACAGATTTCTATGCATCGTTCGAGAATATCCACGCTGCTTTCCTTGTTTGGAAGGGAGATAGTGCTCAGCACCCTAGTCGCACTGGTCGAGGCAATTGATGCACGCCAGTTTAACCTTTTCGGGGGCGCTGTAGATCACTTTTACGCCCTTGGGCAGGTAGATCATGTCGCCGGGTTTGCCGATCATGTTTTCGCCACCCACTGTCAGATGCAGCTTGCCCTCGAGTATGACGCAGATTTCCACACACTCCATGGTGCGATTGAAGGATGACTTCTCCCACTGCATGTAGCCCGCCGACATGGGGAGCTTTTCGGAGGCGCCAAGAGCTTCGGCCATGATGGTCTGCCCTGGAACAGGCTTGGGGCCTTCGTGCGAGTCCATGAGGCGTTGATTATCGACAAAAAATACACCGGCTTTACCCGCATCAGAAGCGCCAGCCGAAGGCGCCGCTGCTTCAGTTTTGCCCGCTGCCGGTTGTGAAGACTTGGCTGCAACGACGTCGCGAACCACTTCTTCGAGCTTTTTTGGGGAAATACCAGCAGGAAGTTTTGCACGCATCATGGAAATGACTTCACTGATGAGGGCGTTTTCCTTTTGGGGGCGGCTTGCGTCGCCAGTGCCGCCGGTGGGAGAGGGGGGGGCAGCCTGGGATGCTGCGCCCTGCGTGGCGGGGTCTTCGATTATGCTGACGTTGAGTTCCAAAGCTTTATCCCTCGCCTTGGGAGTGACAATGCACTCGCCAGGAGGGGCGGTAATTGAAGAACCCGCTTCCTGAGCTTTGTAGACGTCGGCTTCCGTAATGATGCGCTTGGCCATTGCGAACCTCCTGCCACAATATGATCAAATCTGAAAAATATCCGAAATGGAAAAAGTCCCTGCTCGTGAACACTGCCAGAAATCACGGTGGGGAATCGGTTCGATCTTGTGCAACTATCGTGCTAAGGTCGTAATCTCGGTTTCAAATATTTATGATTCGCCTAAAAAAAAATGGGCAAGGATAATAACGACTGATGATGTGAAATGAAGAGAAAAGAGCACGCCCACGTCGCCCTGTAATGAACTATGGCAGTATGATGACGCGGGGTTTTTTGACTGGGCCTGACATGTTTTTGGTTTTGTGGTCGCTTCGAAATTCAGTGTTGCCCAGAAAGATTAGTGTCGCCAATAAAAAAATAAAATCGTGTAAGGTTGTCGTTTTTTTCTGAGAAAGCTAACGTTTTACGATCATGCGACAGATGGCAGTTGGTGTGTCAGAATTGGCATAGTTTGCTAACCATTTGAATATAATGTATTTATGCTTTACATCCGTGTTTTTGGGTGCACTTCACGATCGTGAGATGTCTCAATCGTGTGGCAAAGTTTACATCTAGATGTAGCAGTTCTGCAACGTGCTTGTGAAAGGTTTTTCTTACAGCTGTTGGGAGCAAGAACCGTTGTCATTGGCTTTATAGGGGATGGATTATTTAAATGTGAAGAGGTCATGGATCAGTATAGATTATGTTTCATTTTTGCAACATGGATAGTCTTTTTTATGTCACGTTTTTCACAATGTTAGAGGTGTACCTGAAATGTGTTGCAATTTTGCATCAAGCGTTAGATTCGCAACAAAACCCGCAGAAAATATATCCATTTGTTATTTTTAATTAATTTTGTCAATAGGTAAGTTTATTAGGCAATTAGCAGAGTTTTTGGTGAGGACAGGCGGCCTCTTAGAGGGGGTGTAACGGTAGTGATTCAGCCGCTTTTTGTTGCAAACGAGTGGCACTATCCTTGCTCTGAAAATAACAATCTAAAAGGGGGCGAACCAAAAGTCTTTATTTTTTAAGGCTTTTCTTGCGTCCGTGACTTCATCTCCTGGTTTCTTCGAGCAGGGTAGAGCAGGGCGGATGATGAGCCTACTGGTAGAGGTGAGAAGGTTTCAGGCTTTTAGACCAAAAAACCGTATTTGGAGGAGAAGGGTTATGCTAAGAGGCTTGTTTTGTGCGTTGTTGCTCAGTTTGGTAGTCGCCGTGCCGCAGTCTTGGGCCGCCGAGTACCAGCTGCAGATTCAGACCGCCGTTCCTGGTTCCAGTATGTATTTTAAGACCATGGAGCGCCTTGGTAAGAACATTGAGGCGTCGTCCAACGGCGAGATCAAGGTCGAGATTTTTGCTGACGGCGCTATCGTCAAGGCTTTCGAAATTCTTGACGCTGTTAGTGAAGGTATCGTGAATGGTGGTCAGGCCTGGACTCACTACTGGTCTGGCAAGCACCCCGCCGGCCTGCTGTTCGCCGCCCCTACAGCTGGTCTGGGTGTTGGTCTTGACCAGCGCGGTCTGCTGTCCTGGGCTTGGGAAGGTCAGGGCGCCGAGCTGCTGAACCAGTACTACCAAAAAGAGCTGGGCTACGACATCAAGGCTTGGCTGTGCATCCCCATGGGTCCCGAGCCTTTTGGCTGGTTCCCCAAGAAGTTCGAAAGCATGGACGAACTCACCCAGATGAAGTTCCGCTCCCCTCCGGGAATTCCTGCTGAAACCTTTAAGAGCATTGGCATGCCTGTTGTTGCCATGCCTGGTAGCGAAATCGTTCCCTCCGCACAGCGTGGCGTTATCGACGCTGCTGAGTGGATCAGCCCTGGCGACGACAAGTTCCTGGGCCTTTCTGACGTTTGGAAGCACTACTACCTGCAGGGTCTGCACCAGGCTCTGTCCATCGGCGACGTTTACATCAACAAGACCTGGTACGACTCTCTGCCTGAGCATCTGCAGAAGGTTATCGACATCAGCATGAAGGCTGCCGTTGCCGACCAGATCGGTATGAACGTCAGCATGAACAGTGCTGCGCTGAAGGAACTGGTCACCAAGGACGGCGTGCAGCTGCACGAAACTCCTGAAGCCTACTTCAAGGAATACATGGCTGCCGTTCCCGCCATTCTTGACAAGTACGCATCGGCCAACCCCTTCTTCAAGCAGGTCCTGGATTCCCTGGTAGACTGGGCCAAGCTGACCGTGCCTTACGAGGTTAAGGTCAACGGCCTGTACTACAAGATGGGTAAAACTGCCATGGATTCCGGCGTTATGAAGGATTACCAGTAAGCAGAAGTGTGAAGAGGCTGCGGACTCGAGAGGTTCGCAGCCTCTTTTTTACATTTCAAGTCTCCACAACGAGGGTACTGGAGTGAATACTCAAGCTGAAACGATGACAAATGGTCCGTCACCAGGCGTTTATAAGGTTGTTGGCGCTCTGGACAAGCTGAGCGGTTTTACCGGTAAGACTGCCGCTTACCTTGTTTTGCCAATGATGTATGTGCTGGTCCACGAAGTCATCGCCCGCTACTTTTTCAATGCCCCCACGATTTGGGCTGGTGACCTGGCCCTTATTATGTATGGTATCTACTTTATGGTGGCATCACCTTATTGTCTGCGTGAAGGCATGCACATCAGGACTGACTTCCTGTACACCCACTGGTCCACAAAGACCAAGGGTATGGTGGATTTCTTTATCTACCTATTCTTGTACATGCCCACACACGCTATCTTTTTGGAAGTTGGCTGGAAATACTTCTACAAGTCCTTTCAACAGAACGAATCCATCATTTCCAGTCCTTGGATGCCCATCATCTGGCCTATGAAGATGGCCATCCCCGTGAGCCTGGCTCTTATGCTCACACAGGGGTTGAGCGAAATGATCAAAAGCTTCTACGCTTGGCGTCGTGGTCAGTTCTTCTGGGGCGATCCGCATCATGAACCTGCAGGGGATCCCATTGCCTGCAAAGACCTCAGTGAAGAAGAAGGGAGCTAATTCATGTCATTTAATGAACTTCTCGGGGTTCTCTCCCTTTTTGGTCTGTTGCTGGCGTTTTGTTCTGGCTTCCCCATCGCATTCACCATGATGTTCATCGGCCTGGCCTTTGGATATCTGGGTATTGGCAAGCTCGTTTTCCACCTTATGAACCTGCAGTTCTACCAGGTCATGAGTGACCCCGTTCTTGGGGCAATCCCCTTCTTCTTATTTATGGGGTACATATTGGAAAGCGCGGGGCTAATGGATGACCTATTTCATTCATTCCAGAAGATGATGGCCCCCATTCCCGGTTCGCTGTATGTGGCGATTATCCTAACAGCCACAATCTTTGCTGCGGCCACCGGTATCGTGGGTTCCTCCATCACCCTGCTCTGCGTCATGGCTGAACCTGCCATGCGACGCAGCGGATATAACATTCGTATGGGAGCTGGCGCCATCGCCGCAGGAGGTACGCTGGGTATTCTCATACCTCCGAGTATCATGCTTGTGGTCATGGGGCCGCTCATGGGCGTGCCCGTTACGGACCTGTTTGCTGGTGCTGTCATTCCCGGTGTGCTGCTCTCGGGCATCTACTGCGCCTACTCGCTCATCCGTTCGTTCATCAACCCCAAGCTCGGTCCGCCGATGCCGCCGGAAATGCGCGCAGAATCTGTTGGCGCACTCATCAAGGACCTGCTCAAAGGCGTTGTGCCGCTCATTTTGCTGATCGGCGCGACCTTGGGCAGTATCCTGGCCGGTCTTGCAACGCCGACTGAAGCTTCCGCCTGTGGCGCCTTTGGCGCGCTGTTGCTGGTTATCGCGTACCGCAAGTTCAACATAAAAGACCTCAAAACCGCGATGTACAACAGTGTGAAGCTGTCGGCCATGATTCTGATCATGATCGCGGCCTCCAACTTCTACGGTTCGGTCTTTTCCAGGCTTGGCGGCGCATCATGGCTTTCGAACCTGCTGATCAACATGGATCTGCCTCCCATGTTCATGATCGCTCTGATCATGGCGTTCGTCTTCCTGCTCGGCTGGGCAATGGAGTGGGTGCCCATCGTATTGATCATTCTGCCGATCATGTTGCCCACGGTTAACGCCCTGGGTATCGATCTGCTCTGGTTCGCCATTGTCTACGCTGTTACCTTGCAGACATCCTGGCTTTCCCCGCCGGTTGCCCTCTCATGCTACTTCATCAAGGGGTGCATACCAAGTTGGCAACTCTCGGACATCTATAAGGGGATGGTCCAGTATATCGGCTGTCAGGTCGTTGGTATCGCCCTGATCATGGCTTTCCCGGCCCTGGTTACCTGGTTGCCGAGCCTGATCAATCCTTAGTTTGAATGATGCAAAGGGCGGAGGGAAAACCCTCCGCCCTTGTTGCAAGGTCGCAACGCAGTTGTTCTTTGATTCGTAAATTGTAACAAAAAAAGTTGTGAATTTTAAGCAAGTTGCAAATTGGCATTGTAGAACTGCAACATGGTGCATTTTAAATAATTCAGGTGTGCGACATTCGTTGTAACTCAGTTGTAACTGACAAGTTGGCGCAAATAAGAGTAGTCTAAATATTTTAGCTGTTTAAGAGAAATAACGAGAGAATTGGGCAAAAGCCATTAACTGGCATCGATCTTGCTCATGTAAAAACATCAAAGGGAATCGTTATTTCATTCTTACTTTAAGGAGTACTTATCATGGATTGTTGCTTGTCTCCTCAAGAGCGGCTTTTGAAGGACCAGATGGAAGGACGTGAAAACCAGTTTCGTAACTCTCCCGCACACGCCCGTGCGTTCAAGATTCTGGATCGTGTGCAGAATCTGACTCCGAAAGTTGATATCGAGCGTGGTAAATACTTTACCGAGTCCATGCGCCAGACCGAAGGGCAGCCGCTTGTGCTTCGCTGGGCCAAGGCTATGTACAATGTTGCAGAAAAGATCACTGTTTATATAGATGACGATCAGCTGCTTGTCGGTCGCGCCGGCGCCCAGGGCCGTTACGGCATCCTGTATCCCGAGCTTGATGGCGACTTCCTCGACCTCGCTGTGAAGGAACTCGACAAGCGCGAAGTTTCTCCTTTTATCATCGAGCCTGAAGACGGCAAGGTGATGATCGAAGAGATCGCTCCTTACTGGAAGGGTAAGACCTACCACGAAGACCTGGCTGTTGCTCTGCCTGAAGAGACTTTGAAGCTGACGTATGATCCCAACGACACGATGTTCTCTCGCTTCATCGTCAACGAGACCTCTTCCTTCCGCTCCTCGCTGCAGTGGGTTCTGGACTTCGAAAAGGTCATCAAGCGCGGTTTCAAGGGCTTGAAGACTGAAGCTGAAGAAAAGCTGCGCAGCCTCGATCCCTTCAGCCCCAAGGACAATTGCGAAAAGCGTCCTTTCCTGGAAGCCGTTATCATCGTATGCGACGCAGTCACCCTGTGGGCCAACAGGCATGCTGCCCTGGCGCAACAGATGGCTGCTGCTGAAAGCGATCCCCAACGTAAGAAAGAACTGGAGCAAATCGCTGAGATTTGCGCCTGGGTTCCTGAGAATCCTGCACGTAACTTCCGCGAAGCCATGCAGTCCCAGTGGTTCACGCAGATGTTCTCCCGCATTGAGCAGAAGACCGGTACCATCATCTCCAACGGCCGTATGGACCAGTACCTGTACCCCTTCTACAAGGCTGACGTCGAAGCCGGTGTCCTGACTGAAGACGAAGCCACCGAGCTCTTCGAGCTGATGTGGGTTGGCATGGCTCAGTTCATCGACCTGTACCTCTCCCCCACTGGCGGCGCTTTCAACGAAGGCTACGCCCACTGGGAAGCTGTTACCGTCGGTGGTCAGACCCCGGACGGCCGCGACGCCACCAACGAGCTGACCTACCTGCTGCTGCGCTCCAAGCGTGAGTTCCCGCTGCACTACCCCGACCTGGCTGCGCGTATTCACTCCCGTGCGCCTGAGCGTTACCTCTGGGAAATCGCGGAAACCATCAAGGAAGGCTCCGGCTTCCCCAAACTGATCAACGACGAAGAAGTCATCCCCCTGCATCTCGCAAAAGGGGCGTCCTTCGAAGAGATCCACGACTACGCTGTTTCCGGTTGCGCTGAAATCCGCATGCCCAACCGCGACACCTATACCAGCGGCTGCGCTTACATCAACTTTGCCGCCGCCCTGGAAATGGCTCTGTACAACGGCAAGATGCTCAAGTACGGCGACGAAGTCATCGGTCTGGAGACCGGCGATCCCACCAAGTTCACTGAATGGGAACAATTCTGGGATGCCTACATGGCCCAGCACCTGAACTTCATCAAGCATGCCTTCATCCAGCAGCACAACATCATCCGCCTGCGTGCGCAGCACTTCGCCATGCCCATGGGCAGCGCCATGCACGACCTGTGCATGAAGCATTGCGTGGACATCCACACGCCGCAGGTTCCTGAAGGCATCAACCTGGGATACTTCGAGTGCATTGGTTACGGCACCATCGTTGACTCCCTGTCCGCCATCAAGAAGCTGGTCTTTGAAGAAAACAAGACCACCCTGGCCGAAATCATCGACGCTCTGAAGAATAACTGGGAAGGCAAGGAAGACCTGCGCGCCCTGATGCAGAATGTCCCCCGCTACGGCAACAATGAAGAATACGCCGACAGCATCGCCAAGGACGTTGACAAGCTCTCCCTGGAGTTCACCAAGAAGTACTCCAAGGACCTGGGCGTACACCTGGACCTGCGCCTGGTGCCCTTCACCTCCCACGTGCCTTTCGGCAAGGTTGTGAGCGCCTCTCCTAACGGTCGTTACGCCTGGACGCCTCTGGCTGACGGTTCCTCCGCCTCCCATGGCGCCGACACTCACGGCCCCACCGCAGTTCTGATGTCCAACTTCGAATCCAAGAACTACGGCTACCGTGAGCGCGCTGCTCGCCTACTGAACGTCAAGCTGACGCCTCATTGTGTTGAAGGCGAAGAGGGTACTTCCAAGCTGGTCTCCTTCATCAAGACCTTCTGTGACCTCAAGCTCTGGCACATTCAGTTCAACATCATCAACAAGGATACGCTGCTTGCTGCCCAGGCTGATCCTGACAAATACCGTAACCTGATCGTACGTATCGCCGGTTACAGCGCTTACTTCTGCGACCTTTCCAAGGACCTGCAGGACGACTTGATCCGCCGCACCGGTCACGAGGCCATGTAGCTTAGAATCGAATTGTACTCGGCCGGGGGAATTTTTCTCCCGGCCGGGTTTTAAGCGACAAGGATGACAGCTTTGGCTACCAAGCCGGATTCGAAAATTTCGGGCCTAGCCTTCAATATCCAGAAGTACTCGGTTCACGATGGCCCTGGCATCCGTACAATAATATTTCTGAAAGGGTGCACCCTGCGTTGCGATTGGTGCAGCAACCCTGAATCCCAGGCCTTGCACAGGCAACTGGCATACAACCCGGAAAAGTGTCTGACCGTGGATAAATGCCAACGGTGCCAAGGCATCTGTCCGCGTGACGCCATTTCCATCCGTGAAGATCGAAAGATAGATGTAGATTTCACCATCTGCGACAGCTGCATGCTGTGCGCAGACGCCTGCCCCACAGGCGCCCTGAATATTTATGGGTATGATATCACGGTTGAAGAAGCCTTGAAGCGCGTCGAAGAAGATTCAATTTTCTATTCCCGCTCCGGTGGCGGCCTAACCCTCAGCGGTGGCGAACCACTCTGCCAATCCGAGTTTGCCTTGGCTTTGCTGCGTGAAGCACGCAAACGCCGCATCAATACCTGTATTGAAACCTGTGGCAACGTGCCCTGGCCTGTCTTTGAAGAAGCCGGAAAGTATCTGAACAGCGTCTATTATGATATAAAGACCATGGATACAAAAAAGCACGCAGAAGTCACGGGTATGGGTAATGAAAATATTCTGAACAATTTCAAAAAGCTCAAAGAAACATACCCTGACTTGCAGGTGACTGCCCGTACTCCGGTCATCCCGGGTATCAATGACGATGAAAAGACCATCAAGGATATAATTGATTTTCTTGAGGGCATGCCCAATGTAAAGTACGAACTGCTCGCTTATCACAGGATGGGTACCCCGAAATACGGGTACATAGGCAGGACATATCCGCTGGAAGGGACACAAAATTTGCCAGATGGGCGAATTGAGGAACTTCGTGGCCTCATTCCTGCATCACTGTCCGTGAAATAGGCGGCATATATCGATAGTCGTGCACTGAACCGCAAGACCGGTCACGCCACGGGGCGCGAGCCGAGGAAAACACAATAGGGGAGCCTAAGATGCAAGTCATAGATTTTCGATTCCGGCCTAACACGGAGCAAACCCTGACGGGTATCCAGAACAGCAAAATGTTCAAGGGTCTTTGCCAACACATCGACTTTTCCAAGATGAAGCCGCAGACCGTTGAAGAAGTTGTTGAAGATCTGGATCGCTACAACGTTGTTATGGCTGTTATCACCGGACGTGATTGCGAGACGACCTACGGCGCCAAGTCCAACAACGACAGCGTCATTGAATTTGTCAAAAAGTTCCCCAACAAGTTCCGGGGCTTTGTCGGCCTGGATCCGCACAAGGGAATGGGCGCAATCGCCGAACTCAAAGCTTGCATCAATGATATTGGCTTGCACGGCGCCGCCGTTGACCCCTATCTGGCGCAACTCTACGCCAATGACGCCAAGTATTACCCCATCTACTCCAAGTGCTGCGAACTGGATGTGCCCATCGTCTTCACCACCGGGCCGGCCACCTTGGTTCCCAACGCCATTATCGATCACGTCGCTCCCCGTTATATCGACGTTGTCGCCAGAGACTTCCCTGAGTTGAAGATTGTCATCAGCCATGGCGGGTATCCCTGGGTGAACGAAGCCATCATCGTGGCGCAGCGCAACCAGAACGTTTACATTGATCTTTCCGAATACGAATTCTCCCCCATGGCGGAAGCTTATGTACAGGCTGCCAACACCATGATTCCGGACAAGATCCTGTACGCCAGCGCGCACCCCTTTGTTGATTTCCGTGAAGCCTTGAAGACCTATGACTCCTTGCCGTTCAAGCCAGAAGTGAAAAGTAAGATCATGTACGAGAATGCCGCCAAGCTCCTGGGCGTAACGCCTGTGGCGGCAACCGCCAGCGCCCCTGTAAAGAGCGCGACGGTGCCCGGCGCAGATGACAATGTGCGCAACATGGTCAGCGATATAGTGCGTGAAGTACTGACACGCCTCGACTCTTAGCCTGAAAGCCCTCACCCTAGCAGCTTATACTGCCTCATCTGCCTGCGGATCCCTTCCGCATGAGTCCTCCGGCCCTGGAGAGTGTCCCAAGCGACAGCACTCTTCAGGGCCGGCCCCTTTTGAAAAGCAGGTGGTTACCATTATCTTATAAAAAGCCGACAGAATCGCTGCTGCCGGCTTGGAAAGGGGGGGGAGTGTGGGGCAGCTCAACCCTGACTTTGCGTCTGTAATTCAGAAAGCTCCGCCTGCAGGCTGGCCAGTTCTATTTGTTTGGTATTGAGTTCGGTTTTCTTTTCTTCATCATCGGTGGATTCACTCTGTAGTTGCTGAATTTCCTGCTGCAGTTCCTGAATCTGTTCCTCCAGTTCTTCTATTTGATCTTCAGTGGACGTGCCTGAGCTGTCGCCTCCCGCTCCGGATTCGCCCACGCTTTTTGCTTCACTGCCGTCTATTGACATTCCTTCACTTTCTGTGGTTCCTGATGTACTTTGCTGCTCTCCTGAAGGTGCCTCAATACCCAGTTCCTGGAGCTTGTTGCCCAGTTCCTCTCTTTCTTCATCGGTCAGAGATTCGAAATCACCATACTCTTCCTGTAGCGCCTGCAACCCGGCAACCTGCTCGGCCGTCAAGGTTTGACCATTGTCTTCGTATTCTTCTTGTTGCATGCGTTCAAAGAGTTCCTTGGCTTCATCTGAAATCTGAACGGAATCACCGTACGAAGTCGCGGATTTTGAGGAGTTGTCTTCCTCGTTTTCGCCTGTTGCCGTTGCGTCGTAGGTTTGGATGTTCCCCAACTGAAAGCCTGAAACACTGTCAACGGAATAAATGCTCATGCTAACCTCCATCAAAAGTTCGCTTGTGGCGAAGTTATCGGCGCTATTACTATGCACTTTAAAAAAAGAGCATGGAGTAAGGTAAAATTTTCCAGAGTACTCCTTGCATAAAGGAGATAAAGCAATTGTTATTCCGGAAAATACTGCCTTAGGAAGGGAAGGAGTTCGGTAAACAGCGGTGGTGCAATTTAAGAAGAGTAAAGAAAAGGTTAAGACATACGGAAAATGCGTTAGGATGAGAAATGAATACTGATGTGGGAATTTATTGTAGAGTATGAGAGCAGTAAAATGCAATAAAAAGACCGGCAATTGAACATTACCGGTCTTTTGTTATAGATGTAGTATTGCAAAAAATAGTATTGATTTTATTGTGTGGAGCTATTGGCTTTCCCGTAGTCGGCGTTTTTTTACTTTGTACCATTCAGTATACCCAATGCCGACAACGACAATGGCTATAGAAAGAATTGAATAGGACCATTCAGGGAGACCTGCGTGATAGAATTTTGCAAAAGCAAGTCCTGTGGATATCAGAAACAAACACCCCCATAAAATGGTCATGTAGCGGCAGCTCGAGATGAATTCCTTACTGTTCCAAAATTCCTGGGCCGTATGCTCTTGTGCAAATTGCAGAACAAAAGGTTTGCCAACAATAAACGATATCCAGGCTATGGCAGCAAGGGTGGCTGGAGCTAAAATTCCCATGTGCTGCATGATCCAGGCGCTTCTATAACCAAGCACGAGAATCGTCATTGCCATGAAAAAAATAAGCGTTCCCCAGGTGAGAATGTAGCCTTTTATAAGTTGTCTGACGCCTAAAACAACGGTGAGAATAAGTGAGATGACAATGGCTTCTTCGAGCTGCATCAGGGATGGCCCCGCAAGAATGCCAAAGGCTATCCAGGGGAGAAAACCGATAAGAAATTTGACGACGTCCAGCATGAAGGTGTCTCCTTAAAAAAAAGAATAAAGTATCAATCTGTTTACACAATAATGGTCTGCCCCCAGCTTTACAATAACTGAACGCGCAAAAAAGAAGAGGGGCAGACTGTAGAGTTGGAATACCTAGAGAAAACTGGATGGTTTGGCTAGGGGGAAAAACTCGTAAAGGATAAAGGGGCTCATTAAAAGAAAGAGGTGGGAGTACTCTTAAGAAGAATTTACTCCTGGTTTTGATAGGCGTGGAAACAGTTACGTCCGTTCTCCTTGGCAAAATACAAAGCGCTGTCCGCTTTTTTGATAAGGGAGACGGACGAGGCCTCATTTTCAGGGAAACAGGTGCTGCCGCCGAGGCTTACGGTGAGGTACTCTTCTATTGGTGAATTATTGTGCTCCAGGTGTAAATGTCTGACAGCATCGAGGATGCTCCGGCCAATGGTTGCAACTCCCGCGGCATCGGTCTCGGGGAGTAGAAATACAAACTCTTCCCCGCCGTATCTGGCAACAAAATCCTGGGGCCTGCGCAGGGTGCGCTTGAAGAGTGATGCAACCTGCTTGAGGCAGAGGTCTCCTTTTGCGTGCCCATAGTGGTCGTTGAAATTCTTGAAGAAATCTATGTCTATAAGAATCAGGGATAAGGGCGAAGAAGTCCTGGCGGCGGCCTTCCAATATTGCTCCAGGGTTTCATCGAATGCACGACGGTTGTAAATTTCCGTGAGGCCATCAATACGGGCGAGACTTTCCAGCAGGTCTGTCTTTCGTTTGAGTTCCAGATGGTTGTAAATACGTGCAACTGCGACGGAGGGATGAAAAGGCTTTCTGATGTAGTCTATGGCGCCCAGTTTGAGCCCTCTTTCTTCGTTTTGGTAGTCATCGGTGGCAGTGATGAATATGACAGGTATGCTTTTGGTCCTGTGGTCCTGCTTCAGCGCCGTACAGACCTCAAAACCATCCATGCCAGGCATCATAATGTCCAAAAGTATGAGGTCTGGTAGGTATGTACCAGCCTTTTTCAGGGCCGTCTGACCATTCTTGGCCACGATGATCTGCAGTTCATCGCCTAAAGCGTCCAGCAATATGCGAATGTTTTCGGACTGGTCATCAACGATGAGTATTTTCTGGCGATCTGTATCAAAGCTCATTATGACTGCCGCGCATAGCTGTGATAAGCGCTCTTATTTTTTCAGAAGCGCTCTCCGTCTCAAAGTTGTCCATGTCTCGCCGCAGTGAAATATAGGCATTGTGATAATCAGAATGCAACAGGAATGCACCAAGTTTTGTAACAAGTGTTTCCGCTTGTTTGACGTCATCCTCAATGCAGTTATCTAGATCATGAAGAAGCGAAAGAACGTCATTGTCATGTGATTCTAGTGCTGGTGTTGATTCTTTTGTTTCAGTTTCTGCAATCTGCGCTGTAAGTTGTCTGGCTTCAAATAGTACGTTTTGAAATGCTTCGATAAAATCGGAAATAAGAGCGTCCATGTTGTCAAAGAAAATCACAGCCTGTTCTGTTTTTGAAGCTATGTGAGCCAGTTTTGAGGCGCCGATGACTGGAGAAATACCTTTCAAGGAGTGGGCTGTATGGTTGATGGCTGTGTAGTCGCCTGCAGCAAGAGCTGCAGTCAAAGATTCAATATACTTATCTCCTGACTCTAAAAAAAGACGCAGGCGTTCAAGAAATTGCTGTGGGTCGCCATCACAGTACTCAAGCCCCATTTTGTAATTTATGGCTGTCGTCTCCCATTGCATGTCAGGTATGCAATCGCGTCGAACAGAAGGGAGTTCTGCGTCAGCGCCAGCAACAGGGCGGGATACTGTGTGGGGCGTTAGCCACTTTTCCATCATAAAGAGCAGTTCGTCTTCTTTGAAAGGTTTCGCCAAGTGGTCGTTCATGCCAGTGGCGAGGCATCTGGCCTGCTCTTGCCCCCCGGTATGTGCCGTCATGGCAATGATGGGAACATTTTGAAAAAGCAACTGGGTACGTATTCGTCGGGTGATTTCGTAGCCATCAAGATCAGGGAGCTGAATATCCATGAATATCAGATCAAAGGCACCAGTTTTCAGGGCGTCTATCCCTTCTGCTCCTGTGCTGGTGATGACAGCGGCAAATCGATGTTTTTCTGCGATCTCCGCTATGAGCTGTTGGTTGAAATCGTTGTCTTCTATGAAGAGGACTCGCTTGCCCAGCACACTCGGTGCAGGTTGAGCAGTTGAACGGCAGTAATCGGAAAGGAAGGAGGTCTCCTGCTGGCCAGACAAGGTTGCAAGGGCATCAACCGTGGCTGGATAGGAAAGGGGTTTGCAAACTATTGCGTCAAAGGAAAATGGCATGGAGTCCAGGGCGTTTTCCTGGCGGCTTCCTGCAATCATGGCGCACCATTTGTCTTCTGGGGAACTTTGTAACGGCATTGTGCCGCCTGGCGCTGCTACATGCGCAGTATGCAACACGGAGAAATCAATGAATACAAAGCGACCAGTGGTGGCGCCATGCTCCTGTGGCAATGTGGCGTTGAGTATATCGACAGCTTCAGTCAAGTTGCTGCACCCTGTTGTCTGAACGCCTGCCTGGCGGAGATAGCCCATGAGCACATCGCGGGCACCTGCATTGTCATCCACGACAAGCGCCTGTCTGCCGGAAAAGGTGTGAGAAGGAAGGGGAGTAAGTTGTGGTGACATTCCGAGGCGGACTGTGCAGGTGAATGAGGATCCTTGCCCAAGGGTGCTCTGAACCTCGATATCGCCCCCCATAAGCGAGACGATTTTTTGGGAGATGGCCAGTCCTAGACCTGTACCGCCATATTTACGGGTGGTAGAGCTGTCTGCCTGGCTGAATGATTGAAACAGGCCGGCGATTTGTTCCTGGGTCATACCGATCCCGGTATCGCAGACGGTAATGGTCAGTATCGCATCGTGCCCTTTTGTTTCACACCGCAGGACAAGGCGGATTTCGCCTGATTCCGTGAATTTGACGGCATTGCTGCCAAGATTGAGCAATACCTGCCCCAATCTGAGGGGATCGCCTATGAACTGAGAGGGCATGTCTGGCGCCATGTCCAGAATCAGTTCAACCTCTTTTTCTTCTGCTTTTAGAGCAATTGCGCAGATCGCATCAGCAACAACGGTGTCGAGGTTGAAAGCAACTGTTTCCAGCGGAAGCTTGCCGGCTTCGATTTTGGAAAAATCGAGAATGTCGTTGATGATGCGCAACAGCGACGTGGCGGAGCGGTTGATACGATCGAGGTAATAGGTTTGTTTGTCGGTCAGTGCAGTTTTCAAGGCCAGGTCGCAAAATCCGATGATGGCATTCATGGGCGTGCGGATTTCGTGGCTCATATTCGCAAGAAACAGGCTTTTGGCCTCGTTGGCTTTGTTTGCGGCAAGCCGTTCGCGTTCTGCTATTTCCTTTTCCTTGCGTTCCTTGATGTCGACAACAGAGCCTTCAATCATGGTCATCTGGTCTGCATCATTGAAACGCGCCCTCGCAGAGAGGAGCACGGGGAAGCTGTTTTTATCCTTGTCGCAGAGAGAGACCTCGTAATCGACCACTTGATGGTCCGCGCGCATTTGCTGCCAGAAATGCTGCAGCGATTCCTTGGAGGCGAAAAACGGCTCAATGTAGTGTTTTTCGCTGCTGAGGAACTCTTCAGGTGACGCATAGCCGAGCATGTTCGCCAGTGCAGGGTTGACGTTTATGACCGTGCCGTCCTCCAAGGCCTGGAAGATGCCTTCAAAGGCGTTTTCAAAGATATCACGGTATTTTTTCTCAGATTTACGCAGCAGGGCTTCGGAATGGTGGAGGTCGGCCACGCGTGCTTCCAGGTCCCACATGGTCTGCTGCAGTTTGCCCACCATGGTCTGGAAGGAGCTGGCCAGATGTCCGATTTCGTCCTTGCTGGAGATTTCTATGCGTTGGTCGAGATGACCATTACCAACGTCCTCGGCATAGCGGCTGAGTTTGATAATGGGGGTGACGATGGTGCGCACAAGGGGGACAGAAAGCAGCGCACCGATAAACAAGAAGATAAGCCCAGTGCCAATGAGCTGGAACTTGAGATTTGAAATATTTTCTTCAAGCGTTGCAAGGGATATTTCTATTGCAGCAATACCCCACCGAATGCCTTTTATTTCTATGATGCCGTAAACACGAAGGGTATTATTCTCTTCATTGAAAATATGAACAATATTCGCAGAATCTGAAGGGAAATTATCAAGGGCGTATGATTTAATAATTTTGTTTTTGCATGATGCATCCATGCAGCTCAGAATAGTTCCATTGCTATTAGCAAGCACAACATTGGTAACATTATGTTCGTTGGATGCAATGTCTTGAATGAAATTATCCAGGGAATTTCTGTCTATATATATTTCGTTAGTCTCTGGATCGATTATTGTGATGGCGTAGGTGCATTTCTCTAAAAGAGAGCGAAGCAGAGTGTCCGTCTGCTTTTGTTTTTCCTTGTATAGGATAGTCTCCAGCTTTCTTATGCTGAGAAAAGTGCTGACGCTCATTCCGGAAAACAACAGAATGAGGGCAAATAGAAAGATTTTGCGATAGATGCTGCTCAAGTTAAAAACCTTGATCTAAAAAAGCGAGGGGTTTGAATGGAACCCCTCACTCCGTTATCGTGTGCTTAAACTCATGCCACGAACTGACATGCCAGAAAAAACTATTTGCTCTTGGCCCATTCTGTTTCCAATCGGGCATCAGGGTATTGGCTGTACAGATAGCTGATTCTGTTTGTTTTCATGCGGTCGTAGGAAAGGTAGCGCTGGTGGCAGAAGGCGCACTTCTTGGCCACATCGCGCAACGCCTTGTTCGCTTCAGTGGCGGACGGTTCCGTGGTTAAAAATTTCGCCATCTCAACGGACATATCCACTTCCTCTTTGAGCAGTTTGGGAAAATGGGGCGACATATCCTTGATCGGGGCAAAGAAGGTGGCGGAACCATCTATGCGCAGCCCGTCTACCAGTCTCTTATACGTATCTTTCGCAGCGCGGACTTCACCATGTTGCAATTGTTTGTCGGCCTGCAGCATCATGGCTTCAACCAGTGTTGCCCCGGTAAGATGCTTGAAAAATTCGTTCAACGCGGCAATGGCGAGAATGCTGGCTTGAGCGTCCCTGCCGCCGAGAATGACGGCGCTTCCAGGGCCGTCAAAAGCATTGGGCACTACCTCGATCTTTCCCAACGCTTCTGCGCTCCAGTCCACCTTTGACTTGCCGGCATCCACAAGCTGGCGAATCAACGCATTGCTTTGCACGGTGCCACAGAGAACGATGGTGCGTTCAGCAAGGTATTTGGGGGGGATAGTGCTCGCTGTCAGACCAATCCCAGCGGAAGAGGTGGTGTTGATCGTCTGGAGATATTCTCCAACACGTTCCACAAGGTCCATGGCGGCAATGGCTACACTGCCGTCAGGTGTATCGCCTATAACGACATTGGTATTGAGCGTGCCGAACTCGGTAAGAAAGGCGACATGTCTGAGTGAAATGGCATCCGGGTAAAAAAGGTTGAAAACATCACCATTAGGGAGGCAACCTTGTTGCAGTTGGTTGTTGTCCTGTGACGTGTCCGCACCTACTGCTATGCTTACATGCACTACAAGGGATAGTATAAAAATGAGTGTATAGAACAAAGGCGTAGCGTTTTTCATATCTTCCTCAATCTGCGACAGGGGGGCGCCGCTTATTTTGTTTGATGAAAGTCAGGAACAGCTAATTATTACTTATATTGCTTATGATGTTACTCACCATTTTGGAAGATGTAGTAGTGGTTGAAGAAATAACCTCCAAATCCTTATTCAAGACAACGAGAAGAGGTACGTCTTTAATCTTGTAAGGATTTTTAAGTTCCCCCCATTCATCAACCAGTGTGATTATATCTGAATCCAGTTTGTTTACAAATAGAGAAATTTTGGTAGGACTTTCACGCAAGCTTATAGTGACAATCGAGATATTCTGGGCACGTAGTTTATGATGCATGTTGCTGAGCATCACCATGATCTCTCTGCAGTAAGGGCACCAAACGCCCCAAAACAAGAGCATTGTGTACTCATCCTCGCCTTTGTGCGCAAAAAGCGAGTATTGTTTACCTGCAAGGTCGGGGAGCGTGAAGTCGGGTGCGGTTTCTCCTGTCGTCAGCATCTGGTCTGCACCATAAGATGGAAGCGTGAAAATGGTGATGGTAAAACAAAAAATCATGATGCATGATGTTAAAAGTATCTTACTTGGGATTAGGAATGCAGATAAAACGTTAGTGGTCATGATACAATTATTGTTATGGTGTATTCAGACTGTTTATATGAGAAAGGGCAGGGAGTTGTTGCAGGTTGATGGCGCGGACATGGGAGTCCGTGTCATACACAATGCCAATAACAGCATACTCTTTCTCATGTTCCAAGTTTGGTACATTGAAGACATCTGGAAGGGTGCATCCCTTCTCTTGCGATGGAGGCAACTTGGATACGGGTTGGTTCGCTATTTTGTTTTTGATGATCCAACCTTTCACGTTGTTGGGAAATCTATATGCTTGAAGGAGGAATATGGAAAAGTGTCCATCAAATGCGGTGGACTCCATAAGGTTGCATATTGAAAAATATATAGCAGGATTTTTGTTGTTTTGTATGTGGTAGGAAAGATATGTAGAAACGTTTTTCTTTTCGGGTGCGTCCATGTTCGCTACGTTGTTAGAATCATGTACACTCTGTAGTTCTTCGCTTTGGACGTAACGTGGCGGTGATCCGTTTACGGATAAAGCAGGAAGATTCCCTTTTGCTATGTCAGTGTCTTTTTTGAAATGGTCTTTTGGAGAAGTGGGAACGCCGCATGCAAGGTGAATGATCAGGGCGCTGTCTTTGTATACGGCACTGGACAAAAGTTTTTCGATGAAATTAATATTTTGTGCGTCTGTAATGTTATCAAGATAACATTCAATTAGATTCTTAATTGTTGAGTTGTCATCTGGGTTGTTTGCGGAATATACAGTTGTGCTTGTGCATGTAAATGCAAAAGAAAAGGTGAGAAGAAGGCAACAAGTGATTTGCATAATCCGCATAATTAACTGGCGCGCTCTCGGATAAATGAATCTTTGTCGGGGGGCAGGAATGAAGCAAGTTACGTTTCAATTTCTGAATTGTCAAAACAGAAATGCTCATAAAATAACTGACGTTGTTTTGCATAGCGAATGGTGTGGAATTGAGCAAATTGAGTACGCAGTTGTAACATTGGGATGTTTTGTTTCGCAGGGCAGGGCATAAAAAAGGGCCGTCAGGTTTTGCAACCCCACGGCCCAGGCGCACATGATAGTACGGCAGGCTATTCATAATTTTCCAAGAGCAGTTTTTCTACGCTTTCCTGGGTACAGCTTCTAAGATTATTGTTAATCAGGCGGGCCGCACCGATTGTGCCCTTGGCGATGTCGGGCAGGGCGTCGCGCTCCACGCCATAGTGGTTGAGCGTGGTTGGAATCTCCAGGTCAGCCAGCAGGGCGCGCACCGCCTGTACGCTTTTACGCGCTGCTTCCAAGTGGTTGCATCCGGTAGTGTCTTCCCCGAAGAGTCTCGCGATTTCAATGAATTTTTCGGGCCCAGCCAACAGATTGTACTCCATGACCCAGGGCAGGATTGCCGCGGTCAGCAGGCCATGCGCCAGGGGGTACCTGCCCCCCACAGCCAGGGCAATGGCGTGGACAAGCCCATTCTGGGTGTTGGAAAACGCCATGCCGGCCATGCAGCTGGCGTTGAGCATTGCTTCACGGGCGTCGATGTTACCGCCCCTGGTGTAAGCCTTGCGAAGGTTTGCCGCGATAAGGCCGATGGCCTGGTGGTTGAGCGTATCCGTAAAAGGTGTGGCGTGCAGCCCGGTGTAGGACTCTATGGCGTGGACAAGGGCGTCCATGCCCGAGGTCGCCGTGATCTTGGGCGGCAGACCAATGGTCAGTTCAGGGTCGAGCATGACCGCGGTGGCGAACATGTTGCTGCTGACCACGGCCTTCTTGAGCTGCTCCTTGGTGTCTGAGAGCACACTGATGGACGTGACTTCACTGCCCGTGCCCGCCGTGGTCGGTATGAGAATAAAGGGCAGAGCAGGCGCCGGCACCAGGTCCATGCCAAAGTATTTGTCAACGGGACCCTCGTTGGTCATCAGGGCAGCGACTACCTTGGCAATGTCCAATGTGCTGCCGCCGCCAAGCCCCACAATAACGTCGGGCGATGCCGCCTTGGCTGCTTGCAGGCAATGCTCCACAACCTCTATTTTAGGGTCAGGGGCAACCTCGCTAAAGCTCGCCACATCAAGGTCGGCCTGTTGCAGTTGCTCGGAAACAGGACCGAGCAGGGTCCTTTTTATGTTGGGACCGGTGACAATAAAAACCTTGGAACCACCGATGCGCTTTACTTCAGCAGCAAGGGCGCTGCTGCACCCGCGACCATGAACGATGCGGCGGACCGTATTATAGGAATGCACGTGAGACCTCCCTCTTTAAAGGCGATTGTTGCGGACCTGCACCTGGAGTGAAACGTTTTTGCTTCTTGCCGCAGGCAGCACGTTTCTCTTCTCTATCCAAGCACCTTAAGGATTGAGGCGCGGAGGGCCTTCAGCATGGTGGCGATTTCTTCTTCTGTGACAACATACGCAGGCGCCATGTTGATGGTGTTATTCATCCCCTCCAGGCAACGATTCGTGCGCCCTATCAGCACGCCGGCTGCAGCCATTTCGCCCACAATGGCGACGACTTTGGACTCCTCCAGCGGTTCTTTGCTCTTTTTGTCCGCCACAAACTCAACACCGCATAGCAGTCCCTTGCCGCGCACGTCTCCAACGCCAGGCAAATCGCGCAACTCTTCCAGCCCAGCCATGAGCATCTCGCCCATCTTCGTTACCCGGTCGAGGAGCTTTTCCTCCTCGATAATACGTATATTTTCCAGGGCGGCGCTGCATGCCGCCGCGCAGCCGCCATAGGTGCTGATGTCGCGGAAATAGGCCATTTTGTCACTGGGATCATTGACAAAAGCGGAAAAAATATCCTCCGTGGTCACAGTGATGGACAAAGGCATGTAGGCGCTGGCAACGCCCTTTGCCAGGGTCACCATGTCGGGGGTGATGCCGTAATGTTGATAGCCGAACATGGCGCCTGTGCGCCCTATACCGCAGACAACTTCGTCCATGATCAGTTTGATGTCGTATTTTTTCAGGATGCCCTGCAACACGTCGTAGTATTCCGGCACAGGAGGAATGACACCACCGCCCGCTGTGATGGTTTCCACAACGCAGCCGCCCACTGTTTCGGGGCCTTCTGCCTGAATGATGCCTTCAACGGCTCTGGCGCATTCCAGGTCGCAAGAAGGGTATTCCTTGTTGAAGGCGCAGCGGTAGCAGCATGCGTGCGGAAAAGAGACAAACCCATCTACAAAAGGGCCGAACCAGTCACGACGTTCGTTTTGCCCGCTACTGCTGAGAGCGCCTATTGTCGTGCCATGGTAGTCGCGGTCGCGGTACAGAATTTTCTTTTTTTCGGTCTTGCCCGTGATATGCGCAAGGGAGCGTACGATCTTGTATGCTTTTTCGTTGGCTTCTGACCCGCTGTTGGAAAGGTACATTTTGCCAAGGCCAGGCATGTAGGAGATGAGCTTTTCACCCAGTTCGATCATGGGGATGGAGCTGGCAGTGGCTGCGAAATAGGGCATTTGCAGCATCTGGTCGTACACTGCTTTGGCAATGCTTTCGCGGCCGTAGCCGACATTGACGCACCAAACCCCGCCAGAAGTGGCGTCGAGGTACTCATTCCCGTTGATGTCACGCAGTCGCAAGCCCTTGCCTTCCACGACAATCATGGGAGGCTTGTTGGCAAAGGCCTGGTGTTGGGTGAGATGGTGCCACGTGTACTTACAGTCGGCATCGTTATATGCGGCCGTGCTTTTTGCTGGGAAACCTGCCATCGGACTTCTCCTCTTGCTAAGGAAGCATCAGTTGATAAGGCAGCTAAGTGCCTTGAAAATTGTTGTTTTTTACTTGAAAGAGCATGAAAGGGAGCGGCAGCAGAGTGGCCTTGAGAAGCGTGCCGTTTCTTTTGTCTAGACATACTGCCCGCGACAGAATATTGTCAAGCGGTAAGGACGCAGAAAATAGGGGCTGAATCAAGTTGCCGCATGGTGTATTTGTACGAAAAAACATCATGTTATTGACGGAAGATGAACATCTTATCGCAGCTCGGGCCAAAGACGTACCGGTCTAGGGGCGCAAAGAATACGCAGCAACCGAGCCGTAGAAACATCACAGGAGTGTGCGTGTCTGGTAAAAGCAAGTACATGGCTATTTATGAATGGCTCTCAAGCCAGATAGCGGAAAAAAAGTTTTTGCCAGGAGACAAGATCCCAGGAGAAGTCGAGTTGGCTGAGATGTTTGGCGTACACAGGATGACGGTGCGCCAGGCCATCAACAAGCTGGTGGGCGACCATATTCTGGTGCGCAAGCGCAGCAAGGGCACGTTTTTGCTCTCCACGGAGCGCCCTGTCTTGACGCGTTCACTGGAATCCATCTCCACATTCCATGATGACATTGTGGCCGCGGGGCTGCGCCCCCATTATCAGCCGCTGGAGGCCCGCATTGTTTCCGCCAGCGAGATGGTGGCCAGGGAGTTGAAGATCAACGAGGGGGAGGACGTCGTCTATGTGTACAGGCTCATGCTGGCGAGCGACGTGCCCCTGGCTTTGGAAGAAAGTTATCTGCCTGCCAAACTTGTCCCGGGGCTGGAACAGCGCTCATTGGACACCATCCTCTACTCCATCCTGCAAAAGGACTACGCTATCAATCTGCGCTACTCCAAAAACGAGATAAGCGCGGTGCTGCCCTCCAAAGAGGAAAAAAAGTTGCTTAAAGTCTGGGAGCATTGCCCGTGTATGCGTGTTGACGGCGTGGTTTACGATGAGGCCGGTATTCCTGTGGAGTTTGCTCGCGCGCTGTGCAGGGGCGATAAGTACCGCTTCCGCTGCTCCATTGGTAAATACGTCTACCAGGCTATCCAGGAATAGCAGCCTTTACTCCAGCATTCCCTCCCGGATGATGAAATCCAAAATATCCTGCAGCCCTTGTTTGGTCTTCATGTTGGCAAAAACAAAAGGCTTGTCGCCGCGCTGCGCTTTTGCGTCCTGGTCCATGACGTCCAGAGACGCCCCAACCAGCGGCGCCAGGTCGGTCTTGTTGATGACCAGCAAGTCTGTCTTGCAGATGCCGGGGCCGCCCTTGCGGGGGATCTTGTCTCCGGCTGAGACGTCAATGACGTAGATGGTCAGGTCTGCAAGCTCAGGACTGAACGACGCGCTTAGATTATCGCCCCCCGATTCCACCATGACCATTTGCAGTTCAGGGTAGGTGGCGCACAACTCTTCCACGGCGGCAAGATTCATGGAGGCGTCTTCGCGTATGGCCGTGTGCGGGCACCCTCCGGTTTCCACGCCGCGCACCCGTTCCGGGGGCAGGGCCTGGCGTCGGGTCAGAAATTCTGCATCTTCCCTGGTGTATATGTCATTGGTGACTACCGCGATTTCAAAACGGTCGCGTAGGGCAAGGCAAATCTGCTCGATGAGAGCTGTTTTGCCCGATCCCACAGGGCCGCCAATGCCAAGGCGCAGTGCTTGAAACATAAAAACTCTCCGTAAAGGTAATTACGAACGGAACAGGCGTGTCCGCTGTGTTTCATGCAGGGCAGACGCCATGGCCTGACCGGGAGCGCTTGCGCCGATGGCGTCGTCTTCCAGCGCCAGCCCAAGGGACACGGCGTCAGGCGTCAAACTAACTACCTGTGACAGAATCCGCTGCCCTGCAGTTTGTCCCAGCGGGACAAGTTTGATGGCGGCAGCAACCTGGTTTTCCGCCCACGCCCAGCAGTAAGCCGCGCACAGGTCCCCGTGGGAAATGCCCCAACGCGCGCCCGCCAGGGCAAACAGGGTGGCAAAGGTTCTTCTGGGGTGGACGCCCCATTCCCTGGCTTCCGGCATGTCCAGGTCCGTTAGCAATCTTGCCAGGGCGCTGCCCGTGGCATGCTCCTCAGCGCGCAATTCCATGCTCTCGCGTGAAGCGTATAAAAAGCCGGACCACTTCTGCACGCCTGCTGCGTGCCCCAGTTCCCAGGCTTCATGCAGCCGCGCCAGCACAGGGACATCCAGCCGCGCCAGGGTGTTTTTCAGAATACCGCAAATCCAGTCGGCTGCCAGCGTCTCGGTATGCAGCCCGTTTTCCGCGCTCCATTCCAGCCCTTGTGAATAGGCAAACGCCCCCACCGGGAGCGCAGGGCTGGCAAGTTGCAGCAAGCGAAGCAATTGGGGCGTGGGCGTCATGCCGCGCTCCTTGAAAAGGTAAAGTCGTTGGCCACTGCAATGTGGGGCATGTGGTAAGCGCCGCCCTCCGGATGAAAGGGGCCGTGCGCATGTTCAACCGAATACCCCATGCTGCGGACCATGTCGTCCACAACGGGGTCGTACAAATAGCGCACTGAATGTTCCCGTATTTCCAGGGGCGTATGCCGGTTGCCAAGATGGTAGCAGGCCTTGGCCATCTCCAATGGATCGCGCAACACAACAATCGAAAGCGGTTCTTCCTGGGCGATGATGCGCACCGTAACGCCATCTTTTGTGGCAATGCAGTCGCCCCCTTTGAGTACGGTGCCGCGGGGCAGCATAAGCCCTGCCTCCACGCCAGAATCCAGCCGTACCCGTAGACGTGAGCGCTCCCGCTTTTCGTGGGGCAGTGTCAGCGTTTCCGCTACTGCTATTTGACTATCTACTACCTGAGTAAATTGCATCATATCTGGCAGCCCTGTGATGGGTTGTGCGAGGGGGAGAACCTTTCATTGAAAGGTTTCCCCCCGGAAAGCCCCCCCGGCCTGTTTCAAAACAAAAAATACCGCTGGGCCAGTGGCAGCACAGCTGCGGGGTCGCAGGTCAGCAGTTCGCCATCGGCGCGCACTTCATAGGTTTGTGAATCCACCTCGATGGTTGGGGTGGCGCTGTTGTGCACCATGTCTTTTTTACGCACGGTGCGCGTTCCGGAAACAGGGGCGAGTCGTTTTGCAAGCCCGTATTGTTCCTTGATGCCGGCCTGATAGGCGGCCTGGGAGACAAAGGTTATGGTGGAGGCGGCAAGCGCTCCGCCAAAGGCGCCAAACATGGGGCGATAGTGCACGGGCTCCGGCGTGGGGATGGAGGCGTTGGGATCACCCATTGGGGCGGCGATGATGGTGCCCCCTTTGATGATCATTTCGGGCTTTACACCGAAAAAGGCGGGTTTCCAAAGCACAATATCGGCCATCTTGCCGGGCTCCAGGGACCCCACTTCATTCTGGATGCCGTGGGCCAGGGCTGGATTGATCGTGTACTTGGCTATGTAGCGCTTCACGCGATTGTTGTCGTTGCGCGCGCTGTCCTCGGGCAGCGGGCCGCGCTGGACCTTCATCTTGTGCGCGGTCTGCCAAGTGCGGGTAATGACTTCACCCACGCGCCCCATGGCTTGGGAGTCGGAGGCGATCATGGAAAACGCGCCCATGTCGTGCAGGATGTCTTCCGCCGCTATGGTCTCGCGCCGGATGCGGGACTCGGCAAAGGCCGTGTCCTCGGGGATGGCGGGGTCCAGATGGTGGCAGACCATGAGCATGTCCAGGTGCTCGTCAATGGTGTTTACAGTATAGGGGCGTGTGGGGTTGGTGGAAGAGGGCAACACGTTTTGCGCGCCCACCGCCTTGATGATGTCAGGAGCATGGCCACCACCGGCGCCTTCGGTGTGGTAGGCGTGGATGGTGCGATCTTTGAAAGCGGCCAGGGTGTTTTCCACAAAGCCCGATTCATTGAGCGTGTCTGTGTGAATAGCCACCTGCACGTCGTATTGGTCGGCAACGGTAAGGCAATTGTCGATGGCGGCGGGCGTGGTGCCCCAGTCTTCGTGCAATTTGAGGCCCATCGCGCCGGCTGCAAGCTGTTCTTCCAGAGAGTGCGGTAGGGATGCATTACCCTTGCCCAGCCAGCCCAGGTTCATGGGCAGCCCTTCTGACGCCTGAAGCATGCGCATGATGTTCCAGGGGCCAGGGGTGCAGGTGGTGGCGTTGGTGCCGGCGGCTGGGCCGGTACCGCCCCCGAGCATGGTGGTGACGCCAGACATGAGCGCGTCTTCTATTTGTTGGGGGCAGATGAAATGGATATGCGCGTCAATGGCGCCGGCCGTGGCGATGAGCCCTTCGCCTGCAATGGCTTCCGTACCGGGGCCGACAACGATGTCCACTCCGGGCTGGGTATCGGGGTTGCCGGCTTTGCCAATGGCGGCGATGCGTCCGTCCTTGAGACCTATGTCGGCCTTGACGATGCCCCAATGGTCCAGGATGAGTGCGTTGGTGATGACGCAGTCCACGGCGATGTCATTTGCGGCCTGGGATTGCCCCATGCCGTCGCGCAACACCTTGCCGCCGCCGAATTTCACTTCTTCGCCGTAGATGGCCTTGTCGTCTTCCACCTCGATGATGAGGTCGGTGTCTGCCAGGCGAACACGGTCCCCTTTTGTGGGGCCGAACATATCGCAATACGCCTTTTTATCTATGCGTGCCATAACTCCCCCTAATCGAGCGCGCCCATGACGGCGGCATTGAATCCATAAACCTTGCGCGCGCCAGCCAAGGACACGAGCTCCACGTCACGGCTTTGGCCGGGTTCAAAACGCACGGCCGTGCCTGCTGGAATATTCAACCGGAAGCCTTTTGCGGCTTCGCGATCAAAGCTGAGGCCGGGATTTGTTTCGTAGAAATGGTAATGGGAGCCCACCTGAATGGGGCGGTCGCCCGTATTGGATACGGTGATGGTCACTGTGGCGCGCCCCTGGTTGAGGTCGATGGCGCCCTGTTCGCAAAAAATTTCGCCGGGAATCATGAAAACCTCACTGGATGGGGTTGTGTACGGTGACGAGTTTGGTGCCGTCGGGAAAGGTCGCTTCCACCTGCACCTCGGTGATCATTTCTGGGATACCCTCCATGACGTCTTCGCGGGTAAGCAGTGTGGCGCCGAAATCCATGAGTTCGGCCACGGTTTTGCCTTCTCGCGCGCCCTCCAATATGGCAGCGGCGATGTAGGCCATGGATTCCGGATAGTTGAGCTTGAGGCCGCGCTCTTTGCGCTGGGTGGCCAGCATGCCTGCGCAGAAAATCAGGAGCTTGTCCTTTTCTCGTGGCGAAAGCTTCATGTTGTTTTCCTTTGGTTGTTACGTGTTCCAAACCCTTGGAGGGCACGGGGGGCAGCCAAGGATATCCTGCCTGAGTTCGCTCCAAGCTATGGCGAGCAGGTCGCGCACCTTGAAAGCATTGTGCCCCATGGCGCGGCAAACGGTCAGTCCGTCCATGTGCGTCAATGCGCAGCGACCTTTTTCAGAAAAGGGTTTAACGCCTTTACGGATGCGCTCTATGGTCGTGGCGCTCCCGCCTGTTGCGTACAGGGCGCCGAAAACGGTGCAGCCGCCAAGGCCCCATGGTTGGGAAAGTATGCCTGCGCCCCCTGCATAAAGGGCGCGTTCCAGAAGCAGCGGTTCTTCATCACGAAATATTTCAAAAGACTGGCGGAAGCTGCCGCGGGAGAACGGTTGCTCCGAGGCCGGCAACCCCAGACAGATGATTTCCCAGCCAAGGAAGAACGCCTGGCCTGTGAGCTCCACCCGAGTTTTTTGACAGGCGTTGGCACCCGGGTAGACGATTGTTTCCTGGGGGAGCCATTCCAGGGTTGCGCCGCTATCCACGCGCAGGGTTTGCACCTGCCTGCCCACAGGGCCGGCTGAGCGATAGAATTTTCCCGCGGCCGGACTGGTGACAAGGGCGTGGGCCTCTGGCCTGACAGTGGCGTTCAACCGCAGGCTGTCACCCCCGACAATACCGCCGGGAGGATGCAGCACGTAGACATGGCAGGCGCCATTGGCCTCGGGATGGAAAGGGCGCTGCACGGCAAGGGGGCCACGGTGGCTGCGTCTGGAAAGGATGGTGCGTCCGCTACCAGGGGCGAACTCCAGATCCAGCTCGGCCTTCCATCCTGAGGCGGCATGGGATGGCGGCGCAGCAGGTGCGGTGGCGTGGGTGTCGTGGGCAATGGCGAGCATGGTGTGGTACTCGTACGATGTGAGGCCGCGTTAAAAATTCATCCGCGCTTTGAAAGCGGCGGCTTCTTCGAGCATCCAATCGTAAAAGCGGCGGATGGCCACCCGTTGCAGAGAAGACTTGGGGCAAATGATATAGAATGAATCCTCGTACTCCACGTCGTCGAAAAGCCGCACTAGCCTGCCTTCCTCCAGGTGATCGGCAACCAGGGCAAACCGTGTAAGGGCAACGCCGTGGCCGGAAAGGGGGCTTTCGCTGACCAGGGCCGCCGTACTGAAAGAGGGGCCGGGCCCGCCAGAAGGCATGGGCAGGCCGAGCTTGGCGAACCATTCGGCCCAGTCCGTTGCGTAGATGATATGGGGCAGCGAATCATGGATCAGAAAGCTGCCATCCAGGTCGGCCGGGCTCTCTATGGGGTGCTCTTCCAGAAAAGAGGGCGCGCAAACAGGAAAAATGGCGTCGCTGAAAAGATACGTCTGATCCAATTCGGGGCGATCCTGCTTGCCATAGGTGATGGCCACGTCAATGCCGTCTTCCATGAAATTGGGCAGCGGGATTTCTGCTTCCACGGTTATGCTCAATTCAGGCGCAAAGTCCCGCAGCTTTTTCATGCGCGGGATGAGCCACTTGGCGGCAAAGGAGGGTAGAGTGCGCACCATCAGGCTTTCGCGCCGGCGGCGTGTGTCGTCCAACTCTCGCAGGGTGTGCTCTATGCGTCCCAGACCGTCGCGCACGGCAACCCACAGCCGGGCGCCTTTTTCCGTCAATTCCAGCCCACGCGCCTTGCGCTCGAAGAGGCGGAAGCCCAGGGATTCCTCGAGCCTGGCGATCTGCTGGCTCATGGCGCTCTGGGAGATGCCCAGCTCTTTGGCCGCCCGTGTAAAATTCAAATGAAAGGCGGCGGTGGAGAACAGCCTGAGGCTGTCGAGGTTTTGCAGCTTTATCATATCAGTTCACGGAGCCGTTTCGTTCCGACCAGGGGCCCAAAAAGGACTTGAGTCTGGGGCTTTGCGGATTGGTAAACAGTTCCTTTGGCGGGCCTGATTCCTCTATCAGTCCGTCAGCCAGAAAAACAACACTGTCCGCCACCTGGTAGGCAAAGCCCATTTCGTGGGTAACAACAAGCATGGTCATACCTTCTTCGGCCAGCTTGCGCATGACGTTCAGCACTTCGCCCACCAGTTCGGGGTCCAGCGCGGACGTCGGCTCATCAAAAAGCATGATGGACGGTTCCATGCCCAAGGAGCGGGCAATGGCCACTCGCTGCTGCTGCCCCCCGGAGAGACTGTTTGGGTACGCATCCGCCTTGGCGAGCATGCCGACCTTGTCGAGGACTTCCCGCGCCTTGGCTTCTGCGCTTTGCTTGCTCATTTTTTTTACCAGACGCAGGGGCGCCATGACATTTTTGAGCACAGTCATGTGGGGCCAGAGGTTGAACTGCTGGAAGACCATACAAATTGAGTTCAGCGCAGCGGTGCGCTCTGCAGGCACCAGGTTGGGGTGGTTTTCATCTCCCAGGGCGCTGAACATTTGCCCCCCGATTATGATTTTGCCGTCATTGAAAATTTCCAGCCCGTTGATGCAGCGCAAAAGCGTACTCTTTCCAGAGCCTGAGCCGCCGATGATACAGACGACTTCCTTGCTTTTTACGTTCAGGTCCACCCCTTTGAGCACCGGGGTTTCGCCGAAGTTCTTCCACAGATTGATGAGCTGGACGCTGTAATTGTTTGCATTGGCCATGAGTTGGTACCTCGGATTGCACTAGCGGGAAAGGTAGCGCATCTGTTTGCGTTCCAGGATTTCGCAGCATTTTGAAATGCCCGTAACAATGAGCCAGTATGCGCCGGCAAGGACCACATAGGGTTCGACCATGGAAAAGGTCTGGGTGGAGACCTTGACCGCCGCCGTGGTGAGTTCCGGCACTGTGATGATGGACAGGATGGCGGATTCCTTGACCACCAGGATCGTTTGATTGATTACGGATGGAGTAATGAGTGTAAGCATCTGGGGCAATTGCACATGAAACATGGTCTGGAGTTTTGTGAACCCCAGGTCCTGACAGGCTTCGATCTGCCCTTTTGGGATGCTCTGAAATCCGGCGCGGTATATCTCCGCGAAGTAGGCGGCACTGTACAGCGTAAGCCCCAGGATGCCAGTGGCGATTGCCGAAAAGCGCAAACCGAAATGAGGGCCGCCATAAAACAGCAGAAAAAGTTGCACCAGTAGAGGGGTGCCGCGAAAGACCGTGACGTACCCCCGATACAGTAGGCGTACTGCCCTGAACCGGTATTTGCTCAGACTGTGCAGCACCAGGCCCCAGGCCAGTCCCAAGGCCACACCTGCGATGCAGATGAGCACCGTGTTTCTGAAACCTTTGAGGAACAGGGGGTAATATTCTAAAATTATGGAAAAATCGAACATGATTGCGCCCCTATGCGGTTTTCATCTTCCCTTCCAGGAAGATGCCGAGTCTGCCGATGCAGGATGTCAGGATAAGATAGATGACGCCCGCCATGACGTATGATTCAACGGGCCGGAACGTGGCAGATGCCAGTGTTTGAGATACCCGCATGAGATCGGTGACCGCGATTGTGGAAATAAGAGCGGAGTTTTTGAGAATGTCGATGGTCTCGTTGGTCAAAGCCGGCAGCGTGGCCCTGAAAACCTGGGGCACCAGGATGTGCAGCTTGATTTGCAGGGGCGTGAGCCCAAGATCTTGCGCGGCTTCCACCTGCCCTTTTGGCAGCGCCTGAAAGCCGCCGCGCAAGATCTCCGACTGGAAGGCCGCGGTGTTCATGGACAGGCAGAGCACCGCGGCCACCACAGACGGGATGTTTATTCCGGCCAGGGGCAGGAAGTAGAAGATTATCGTCAACTGAACGAGCAGGGGGGTGCCCCGGAAGAAGCTGATATAGGTTTTACAGCATCTGCTGAGCACTCTGCCGCGCGACATCTTTCCGAAGCAAAGCAGGAGGCCGAAGACGAAACCGATCAGGATCGAGATGCTCGAGATGAACAGGGTTCGCCAGGCGCCGAGCAGCAGTTCGGGAAAATGCCCCAGTATGACGGTAAAATCGAACATGGGATATCAGTCGCTTTTTTTACGTTAGATGGTGGGTTCCGGAACCGTGGTCGGAATGTCCATGGTGAAGCCGAACCATTTCTTCTGCAGCTCAGCCATCTTGCCGTTCTCGTTTAACTTCTTGAGACCATCGCTAAAGAATTGCACCAGAGAGGCGCTTTCTGCGTCCTTGCGTCCCACCCAGCCAAAATAGGTCGGAGGGCCAAAGGGAGGCAGACCGATGGCAAAGACGTCGGGGCGCTCTTTAACCAGGGGCGCCAGGTTGGGCAGTGAGTTCACGACTGCATCCACACGGCCGCCAGCCAGCGCTGCGTAAGCTTCGTCATTGTTGATGAATTCAACCAGCTCGCCGACGCCCTTGCCGAACTTGGGCTTGAGCACGTCGTTTTCCAGACCTTCGACTGCGGCAAAGTAGGGCTTTGCGCCAGCTTGAATGCCGATGACCTTGCCGGCCAGGTCTTCTGCAGACTTGATGGAGTCGTCATCAGCGCGCTTTACATAGGTGACCGACGCTGTGGAAATGGGGATGGTGAAGGCGTACTTTGCCATGGGTTCCTTGGTGATGGTCAGGGACGTACAGACGAAGTCGTAACGTTTGGCGTCCAGGCCAGCCAGGATGCCCTGGAAGGGGAGATCGAGCTGCTTCAGCTTTACGCCGGGCAGGTCCTTCAGGATTTCGTCCATCAGGTCTTTTGCATAGCCTACAATCTTGCCGTCCTGGATGAACTCAAAGGGGGAGAAGCGCGCTTCTGTGGCAATGACGATTTCGCCACGTTCCTTGATTTCATCAAGCAGGTCTTTTGCTTGGGCTGTTGCGGCAGCCATGGTCAGCAGGGCAATCATGAAAACCAGAATTCCAAGTCGTCTCATCATTTGGAGAGGCCTCCGAAAGTAAAAGGGTTATGGATGGGGACGCCCCGGTGAGAGTGTTTCCACCACATATTGGTTTCTCCGCAATCAGGCCGCTTTGCTGGCAGCCTTGCTTTTGGCGAGAACCGACAAAAATGCGTGCATAATGCCGCACGCGGCCAAAGAGGTGATCTGCGCATGGTCGAGGTCGGGCAGTACTTCAACCAGGTCCATGCCCACGAGCTTTTGCCCTGCACAGGCGCCGAGCACGAGCTGCAAGGCTTCGTGGCTGGTGAATCCGCCGATTTCAGGGGTGCCAGTGCCAGGAGCATAGGCAGCGTCCAGAAAGTCGATGTCAAAGGACATGAAGACCGGCGTTCCGTCGATTTTTTCGCGGATGCGGCGGATGCCTTCTGCAATGCCCATGGCGTGCAGATCCCATCCGGAGATGATCTCCAACCCGCGGGAAGTACCGCCGGCCTGGGCATCGGCACTGTACAGGGGGCCGCGCATGCCCACCTGAATGGAGGTGGCGGGATTGATCAGCCCCTCTTCCAGGGCCCAGAAGAAGGGGGTGCCATGGTTGTAGGGCTTGCCGAAGTAGTCGTCGGCCGTGTCGCTGTGCGAGTCGAAATGCAGGAGCGATACGGGGCCCAGGTGTTTGTGCGCAGCTCTGAGGATGGGCAGGGTGATGGAGTGATCACCCCCAATGATAATGGGCACAACGCCGGCCTCGAAAACAGGGGAGAGGCCATCTGTGATGTTTTTATGGGATTCTTCCAGGTAGCCTGGGATGATATTGACGTCGCCGTAATCCACCCCGGAGCAGTGTTCAAAAATGTCCACGCCCACCACGGGGTTATATGCCTTCAGGATAGCGGATGCTTCGCGGATGGCTTTGGGGCCGAAACGACAGCCGGCCCGGTACGAAGTAGCGGTATCAAAAGGAACGCCGATGACAGCGAAATCAATCCCTTCCAGCGTGGTTATGGCGGGCAGCCGCATGAATGTGCTGACCCCCACAAATCTGGGTGAAGCGAGTGAATCGACAGGCACGTAGGGTTTCAATTTTTCCTCCATATAAGCAAAATTGGTTTGTCGTGTTATGAGGGCATACAATGCAACACGGAGACCGAAACTGATGGCTCATGGGGGAAGCGGGACAGCAAGAAAGGGCTTTGGAACGGCATTTTGATTTTTTAATATGCTGAAATTAAATAATTAAATAATTTATTGCAGAATATTGGTTCCAGAACCGGTATTAGCCGAGACAAAGCCTAGCAATAAGCTGTGCTTATTGGTCCATACGCCTGTCTGATGGCATGGAGGGAAAGGCGCGCGAAAATGGAAGGCTGAAGCGAAAAATATTACAAATATAGCAATTAAACAAAAATTTGATGAACAAAAATGAAAAATAAATACAAAGTGTGCGCGCGTTCCAAGTGCGCACTCCCGCATCAGGCCTTGTGTGAAGGGGATTATACAGCAGGGCTCATTTCTATGCGGCAGGGGAAGGGGGGGCGTTGTGTTGCGGATTAAAGAACGGGGTTTGTGCGGTTTAACATGTTGGATGTCCAAGGAATGGAGTGACGCTGCAAGTGCTTGAAGGCAGAGGGGGCAGTGTTATTATGAAATCGTTGTGTGAGGTGCAGGAGTGAGAGGGGGGGTAGTGTGGACATTTTCGTTTTTTGCGCTGTGCTTATCCTGACGAGCATTCCTCCATGGCGCCACTCCATTCAGTATGGGGTAGCCATGCTTAGGGGATTATGAACATTACGCCCGCTTGATGTTGTAGACGCCTCTGCCAACCGCGAGGTGCACATCAGGTGCGCCCGCAGGCCAGACCACCACATGGGCGTTGCCCACGCGGTTGCCCTGCAGACGAACAGTTGCCTCTGCTATCAGGTCGCAGGCCATAGCTGGCCGCAGATAGTCGACGCTCAGGGTGATGGTGACGAGAGTGTCTTCAGGGGCGCACTTGGTCCAGACGGCAAAACCGCCGCTTATATCAATAAGGGAGGAAATGACGCCCCCGTGGATCATTCTGCTCTGTACATGTCCAAGGAGTTTTTCGTTGTAGGGGACGCGCAACCGTACACAGTCATCCTGCACTGCATCCAGTTTTATCCCGAGCAGTTCGTGGAAAGGAAAGTTTTTTTCAATGACTGCTGTGTATTGGTCTAGGGTCATGCTGTCTTGTGCCTTATGCTGCGTGTTGAGGTGCCCCATATTGGGGAGGGGCTCATGAAATAGTGTTGGCCAGATTCATGGCGTCTTCGATCTTTATCTCCAGTTCTGCAATGCGAACATCTGAGACTTCGAGAAATGTGGCTTCAGGACTGGTTGCTATATCCAATTCGCTGTCGACCTTACAACCGAAGCCGCATTTGTGGCACAGCTTGTCCGTCAGCTTCACGCACAGCAGCAGCGGGTCATCGGTCTCTTGCGTCTCATTATGATGGTCTCTGGCCACATTGCAATAGATAGAAGGGAGGTTCCAGTTCTTGAGGAGTTTGTACCCCTGCTCGGAGTGCAGGCTGTGGATGATATCCTCGATAAAGGCCTGGGTCGCATCGAAACTCAGGTCGCGCTTTGTCTTGATGTCTTCGATGGCCTTGAGCAGAAAAAGCTTACCAACATCGTGCATGAGCCCTGCGAAAAAGGCTTCGTGAATGATGTCGTTAAGGGCAAGGTGGCGGGCAAGCCAATGGGACCCCACTGCGCAGGAAACGGAATGCACCCACAGATTGTTCATCATGCGCAGCAATTCCGGGTTCTTGGTTTTGAACAGATTTCGCTGCGCGCACAAGGTGACGATGTTCGCAATCTCGTTGGCGCCAAGACGGATGATGGCGCCGTGCACCGTGGAAATCTCTTTCATCCCTTTATAGAAAGGTGAGTTGGCAATCCGCAGCACCTGCGCCGTGAGGCTTTGATCCTTGATGGTTTCGCGCTCTATGGCTTTTATATCCGGGTTTTCCTTCGCAAGTTCATTGCGGATGTTCACCACAACCTTGTTGAAAGGGGGGAGCGTAATTTCCCCCGAATTGATGGTCTCCTCGAGAATTTCGACAAATGAAAGGGTCATGGTCCTGTTATACTCCGAGAATTTTTTTGAGTTCGTTCAAAGGGCGGGGGCGCATGACCTGGGGCAGGCAACGCAAAACTTCATCTATGGTGGTAATGCCCTGAGCTGCCTTGACGATGCCGTCTTCAAAAAGGGTAACCAGGCCGCTTGTACGGAGGCTGAGACTCCGGATCTCATAGCTGGTCTGCTTGTCCAGAATGGCATTGCGTATGTATTCGTCCAGGATGAGCAACTCGAAAATGGCGATTCTGCCGTTGTACCCCGTATACCGGCAATTGGGGCAGCCTGAACCCTTCATGAACTGGGCGCCCACGATGTCCTTTTGTGAATAACCCACAAGCTGCAGTTCGGCCTGGGTGGGCTTGACGGGTTTTGCACATTCCGGACAAACCTGCCGCAACAGGCGTTGGGCTACGACGCTGACAACTGTGGAGGAAATCAGAAAAGCTTCGATGTCCATGTTCAGCAGGCGCACAAGGCCGCCTATGCTGTCCTCCGTGTGGAAGGTGGTAAGAACCTTGTGCCCGGTCAAGGCTGCCTGCACCGCCACATCCGCGGTGTAACTGTCCCGGATTTCACCTATGACGATGATATCCGGATCCTGGCGGACAATGTGGCGCAGTGTTTCCTCGTAGGTGAGGTTGATTTTGGGTTCGATGGAGCATTGTGTGACGCCGGGGACGACGTACTCCACGGGATCTTCCGCCGTGATGATGCTCACGTTGATATTGTTCAGGTAATTTATGCAGCTATATACGGTGGTTGTCTTGCCGGAGCCCGTAGGCCCGGTGATGATCAGAACGCCGCTTGGTTTGCTGAGGGCGTTGTTCATAAAGCGTTTGCACATGCGCGGTTGCATGCCCAGATCGTTTATATCGATGAGGGCGCCCTGCCTGTTGAGCAGGCGCAGAACAATGGCCTCACCATGGATCGTTACGTAAAAGGATACGCGCAGGTCGATCTGTCCGCTGTCATAACTGAAGAGCAGGCGCCCTCCCTGGTGGCGGCGTTTTTCCGTGATATCCACGTTGCTCATGATCTTGATGCGGCTTGAAATGCCGTTCATCAGTTCAAGCGGGTATTCCTTGTGCAGTTCCAGCACGCCATCGCGCCGGAGACGAACGCGGATTCTGTCGTCCAGGGGTTCGATGTGGATATCACTGGCATTAACCTGGATGGCCTGCATTATGATGCCATCGATAATGCCGATGGTTGTTTTGTCGTCGGCAACAATGCTACCCTGTTTGCCTTTTTCTATTCTTTGCAGGACTTCGCGTATGGCGTCTTTTGCGGCAATGCCGGTGATGATGCCTTCCTGAAAGGTGTGCTCGGCGTCTTCTATGTCCTTGTAGTCGAGGGGGTCTGCAAAAACGACGAGGACCTTTCCCTCTTCCTTGCGTATGGGCAGGAAAATGCTTTTGTTTCTGATATGCTGGGGAACTCTTTGCACCAGGGCGGGATCAACGCGGGTGAAGCGGGGGTCGATGTGTATGTACCCCATTTGCAGCGAGAGCACTTCAAGCATCTTTTGTTCTTTGATGAAGTTGTGCTTGACCAGTATCTCGCCGATTTTTTTATTGTCCCCTTCGGTCTTCTGGATGGCGAAAGCGGATTCAAGGTCTTGCTGCCGTATCAGTCCCAACTCTACGAGCAGCAAGCCAATACGCATGCTCAACTTGTTGTTGCGGATGGCTTCCCAGGCCTGGGCTTCGGTAATGTCTCCCAATTCGATCAGGATGTTCAGAAGCGGTCTGCTGTCACCAAGTTTTGCGCGAATCCGTTCTGCGTGTTGGATTTGTTTTTCCGAAATCAACTTTTCAGCGAGGAATATCTGCATCAGTTCGCTGTGTTCTGGCATCCCTTTATCCTTTCTGGGGGCTTGATCCTGCAATACCAACAGCCACAATGAAACCAGAGGGTGCGCATGGCTATAACGGCTAGCGCGGACGCACCGCTTCTCATGGAAGCTTGGCTTCAGTCTCAGTCAATCTAGCTTGTCCAGTTTATCGGTAGCTTTGGCTTAGCATGGCAAGCTGAACGCGCAGTCCTGCCACTGACACACCTTGATTCTTATTTGTCACCCCGAGGCGTGTGGCCAAATGGAGGTGCATGCCCCCCAGCATGCAACCCGCCTTTTACTTACAATTGAAGACTTCTTTTCGTCAAAAAAAAATCTGGTAGGGAAAAAATGAGTAAAAGTGGGTAGAAGAGGAAGTTTATATTTTGGGGTGTGAATCTTAAAACCGTAAGGGGATAAGATTTAGTACATTTATTTTGATGAGCTGCAAAAATAAAATATTATGCCGCCATGTAATAATAACGTCTTTTTGTTGCGTATTCGACTTGGTGTTTTAGAGGTAATACGAGCCATTGCGTAAAATTATTGGTCGTTATGGCTTGTTGTGAAGTGTTTTGGCTGATATTTATGGTAATTATCTATAGTCAAGATGCGCGATGCGTTTGCACGACTATACAGCCGTATGATTTGCAAGATAATCACGCAAAAGTGCGTATCACATTAGAATTTGTAACTCACGTCACAGGCGACACCCAACGTACTGTCAATATTCGGTGAGCGCACCTTGTCACCATTTTTCCTGTAGACGGTCATTTCTCGGGCAAAATTAAATGTTGGTCCGAAATTTACATTCAGGCCGCTAACGGGGGTGAATTCCGCCAGCAGTGATGTTTGGAAGGCCCTGGTGGAGAGATAGCCTTCAGACTCTATGTCGCTGTCGTCTGCCAGCCGATAAAATCTGGTGTCCAGGTTGAAATTGCCGCTCATGCCGAACCAGGGGGTGAATTTGTATGTCACCGACGCATCAGGCGCGGTCAAGCTTGCCAAAAGACCGGTGCCATCCTCGCCGATGCCGTTATAAACCACCCCCAGAATGGGGAAGGCGCGGACTCTGATGGCATTGACGAAAATGGTGCCTCCAGCCATGACCTGCCAGCGTTTATCAAAGCTGTATGAAATGCCGGCGCGGAATGCTCCGCCAAAGGAGTCGTCCAGTTCGCTTTCAAATGCCGACACGCCTGTGAGGCCGGCGAACCACCCCCATTGGTCGGCAATGACTCCCTGATGCGAAAGCCCGATGCTGAGGCGGTGCAGGTTTTCAAAAGGGGTCTCCCCATTGTCGACAAGGGGCAGCTTGTGTTTGTCCTCCCACTGATAGCTGCGGACTTCATAGCTCAATGAGACCGGTGATGCCTTGAGGGACACGCGGTTTTCCCACACGCCAACTTCGCCCCCTCCGTCATCCAT
Source organism: Desulfovibrio biadhensis (assembly GCF_055388615.1). Taxonomy (NCBI): domain Bacteria; kingdom Pseudomonadati; phylum Thermodesulfobacteriota; class Desulfovibrionia; order Desulfovibrionales; family Desulfovibrionaceae; genus Desulfovibrio; species Desulfovibrio biadhensis. Next base: position 765,596 of record NZ_AP042477.1, on the reverse strand, counting down.
TTCTGAGAGTGCAATGGCATGGCTGCGCACCTGCGCCTTTATTGCAGGCCTCCAGCCATGGGCCTCCTTTGAGGCTTGCTCCGCGCCGGAAATCAAAGGGGTGCTGAGCAAGGTGAGGAAAACACTACAGAAAATAAAAAGACGAAAAAGGGGGTGCATGGCATCTCCTTGAACTGTTGCGTACAGGGTGTGTGGCACGCAGGCGTAAATGCATATTGTTGCTTTAGTCTAAACTTAGTATAAAGAATAGCAAAAATTGTGCAGTGTGGTCTACTCTTTTTATCGGATAACAGGCAGTCATGCTGTAAGCATGTTGATTTTAAGGCATGCTGCTTGTTGTGCTCGTTCGCTGGGGGCTTTTTGATACTGTCCGCCAGGCTTTTAAGCCTGTATCTTGCCGCGCCAGAAGGCGCAAAAAAAGTGAATCCCTGGGCATACCTGCCACATGAACTCTCGACAAACGCAGTGCCATGGACAGAAAGTGGGGGCGCTATCGCAACTCCTGCATGAATGCAGCCGTGTTTGACTGCATCCACCGTGTGAATGCGGGGAAGTGATCCCGAAATCTGTAATAGAACTTCACATCGTTCCCCATGGAATTGCCACTTGTTTTGTTATCGCTTTTTTGAAAACCCGTTGCCCTGTGGTGGATACACGCCAGGTTGCCTAAATATCTGACCTTCCACCCCTGCAGGTTGACGTCCAGGTGGAAGGCGACATCGTCGAGTTGGCTGGGGGAGAATTGAATATCGAAATCAGGAACCTTTTGAAAACATTCCTTGCGAATCAGGTGGCAGCACCCCATGACTGTCCAGACATCTCTGCGAACTTCGTACAATCCCGTTGAGCTGCCGGCAATCGGCCTGGGCAGGGTCAAGCGAAAGCTGCCCGGCTTTACTATGCTCGGGTCGCGGTAAAGGTACTGCGGTTTACGCACATCTGGGTTGAGAACACGACAGCCGACAACACCGATGGAGGTATCCTCACGTATGGCGCAGAGCAGAGCCTGCAGCCAATTATCAGGCAGGATCACATCGTCGTCCAGATACGCCACATACTTGAATGCGTAGTGTTTATGCACGTAATGTAAAAGGTAGTTCCGCGCAGCAGGGGCCCCCATGTTGATGGGCATGTTGATGATCTCTATGCCTCTGTTGGGGAACTCCTTCTGGGCTTGTTCCACTACCTCCAGGCTGCTGTCCGAGCATCCGTTGAGGAGGACGATAATTTTGGAATCGCCAATGGCAGATTCACAGACGCTTTTGAGCGTGGCGCCCAGGAGCTCTGCCTTGTTGTAAGAGTATATGAGTATGGGGATGGATTCGCCCTGAAGCGGCGTGTCTTCGATTTTGAAAGGATTCTCAAGCTCGTTGAGCAGCAGCCTGATGGGCAGCAGCGTGGGGTCCATATCGAGTGCTCGTGCAAAGAGCTCCTTGGCCTTTGCAGCATCCCCGGATTTGGCAAAGCAGGCGCCGAGGTGGCACAGGAGGTTTTCTCCACATTGGGCAACATCCAGATCCGCGCGCTCCCACAGGGCTAAGGCAAGTTCTGTCTCGCCATGCTTTGCGGCCTGATAGATCGTCTGTATGTTCCAGTCATCTTTTAAGATTTCATGCGGCTTCACGTCTTCAAGCCAGGAAAGCGCTGCCGGGTCATTTTCAAGAGAAAGTTCCAGTAACATCTCCGCAAGCAGCACGTTGGTGTTTTCTTCCTGGAGTTTTGCAAGCAGCGCGTCGTAGGCTTCCTGGTGCTTGCCCCTTTTCTGAAGAAAATTGAAGCGTTTCAAAAAAGCGTCATCAATGGAGTATTTTTCAAGGGCGCTGGATTTTATTTTGTCGAGTTGCGTATTGAAAATCTGCCCGTGTATTCTTTTCACCCCCGGATTAAGGGGGAGCAGTTGGGCGGCTTTGCGTATCAAATGGACGAAACACTTTGTGAGTTCGCCGTGAGACTGGAGATTGTCAATTGTCAGAAATCTATTGAGATATGCGGCTCCCAGGAATTCATCAAGAAGAAAAGCATGAAGATGCGCGCAGTAGTGATGTTGCAGTTCCGCCGGAGTAAGGGCGTTCAGCTCAGGCTCCAGGCCAGGTTGAATATAGGAAAATTCAGCATTCATGGAGTCTCCCGATGTAAGCGGGTTTACGTCGTTTTGGATGGATTACGCTCAGGCTGAAACGTGTTCTGTAGGGTGCCGCAATTTTTATAAAAGAGGCAACTTCGAATTGTGCAAGTGTTTGTTAATTGTACCCCACCTTCAAAAAAGTCCTCTCGTCTCGCCTTGGCAGCATACCCTATTCTTTTGATAAACAAAATGGTGGCAAAATCCTGGAACGACAGGGACCGCAGCCCTGGCTGGCGGCATAAAATCGAGCTGTCTCGATGGCATTAATTCTCTTCGCCCCTTAGATCTGTGGCACAGCACCCCGCTCCTGAGCACGTGCTGGTAGGGATGCTCCGGTGTTGCGGCCTTTGCAGTGGCAACGATTTGCGCCATCAAGAAAGGGATTATCTGTATAAAGAGCGACTTGACTATTTTCGTGAGATGTAAAATCCGGAGCGAAAAAATCAGGTGCAGGAGCAAATCCAGGATCTCGCCTCTTCCATGTTAGGGAAGACCTGGACCTTCCAACTCGCTGTGGTCATGGCGGATTGGTACATCTTGGCAACTTCTATGGCTTCCCGTGTAGCAGCAATAACAGCAACAACCAGGTGGGGTTTGGTGAAGGTGGCGGCTTCGTCCAGGGAAGCAGATTCGTCCATGATATCCTTGGTCAAATTGAAATGCTCAACACCCAGAATGTCGACAATCTGGTAGCGCAAAGTATCGAATCGAGGATCTCCATAAATATCCAGGTTCGCCTGTGTGGCATCCTCTCCTGTGAGTTCCCCATGAAATGTCCAGACTATCCCGTGGGGTTCCCATGAAATCTCATACGGCACGATTCATCTCCGGATATTGTGTTACGAATACATATCTAAAATAAATCATGAAGGTGTGGTAAATGCATTCTTTCCTTTTGCCTGTACTAAAACTGAAGCGCCAACACCACCTAAAGATTTGTGTTTCGTGCCGTTTATTCATTCTTACGTTGTGATTACAACACCTTGAGCAGAAACTCGAGGTTTACCATCAAAATCTCCATAAAAAAGGGTCAGACAATGTTTTCATTGCTGGCCCTTGAAATTCGTCTTCGGGAGGAGAAGGTTGGAGTCTCTGTTACCAAAGCTGTTCAAGAGGTTTCAGACATGGTGAGTAATGAAATGCCCTTTGCATAGTGCAAATAGCGTGAGCAGGGGCATCTAGTCGTTGCCAGTCGTTTTATTGTCTTTCCGCACGAGACGGAATCCCAGGTTGTAGCTGCTTGCCTCAGGGGGGGTTCTGCGACGATCTGTAGAGCGCAGGTATCTCAGTTCGTAATCGAAGCTGCCGCCTCGGTAAACGCGATGGGCTTCACCGTCCAAGCCTTGCAAAATCAGCGGATTGTCATGCGGATATTCGGGGTAGTACGCCTCATCGTTATAAATATCCTGGCACCACTCATAAGCGTTGCCGCTCATGTCGTACAATCCCAGGCCGTTTGGAGATTTTTGGCCGACGGGATGCATTGTATTGCCGCTGTTCTCAAGATACCACGCCACCTGGTCCAGCGAGTCTGCCCCGCAGAATTTTTCCGGCTTGCCCCCACTGCGACAGGCGTATTCCCACTCTGCTTCGGTTGGTAAACGAAAATACGTTGCATCTGAAGTGCGGGCGTTCAACTTGCGGACAAATTCCTGGATGTCATCCCAAGAGACATTGGTCACCGGTAGAATCTCGCCCTTATAAAAAGAAGGGTTGTCGGGCATGACCTTGCCCCATGCAGCCTGCGTCACCTCGTATGTGCCTAACCAGAATCCATCTACGCAGACTTGGCGCGCTGGCTTTTCATCATCGTAACAACTGGCCTGCCATGCGCCACACCCCATTTCGTAGCAGCCCCCTGGCACCCAGACGAATGCCATGCCCGTGGCAGGGTCGGTCCATGATTTGTTTACGGGGGCCGCTGCAAAGACTACGGAAGTCCAGCAGAAAACAAACGTGGCAAGCAACATAACCGCAGACTTTTTTCCAGGCATTGTTTTTTCCGTCATATGCGCCTCCACCCCGGCAGAGAGGGCAACCATATAAAATTGAGATACAAACCAACGAAAAAAGGGCCAGTCAACGTTTCCGTTAGCTGGCCCTTGAAATTCGTGGTCGGGATGAGAGGATTTGAACCTCCGACCCCCTGAACCCCATTCAGGTGGTTCTGGCATAATGTGTTGATTTCATTAACTCATCAAGAACTCCGCCCTACAAAAAACGGCTGTTTCTGGCACAAATGTAGGGCGGAATTGTAGGGCGGAGCGGCAGGCAAGCACTGGTGTCGAAAGCGCTGTTCCGCAACGCATTGTCCCGAGGATCACGCCAGGGTGCTCGGCCGGATGTGCAGCCAGGGCAGACCGGGTTTGCGCTCCACGGTCACACTGTCCTCGCCCGGCACTGTGCGGTAGGTGAGAAAGCAGTGGTCACGAACGTTCGAGAGCCGCTCCTGACGGAAGATGGCTCCATTCACCCCCTCACAACGAGCGGAATGCACCAGCACCCCGTTCTGTCCCTGCTCCACGAGCCAGGAGCCAAGTCGCTGGCAAAAGCCGTAGTCCTTCCTGGAGCGCAGTTCTGGAAAGGCCAACTCTTTCCCCCGCAAGTCTATCAACAGCGCATCGCACCCCGCGCGGAAGACACGGCGCTCGCCGATGATGTCCCCCCCATGGTCGGGGAACGAGTCCATGATGAAACGGTACCAGTGAAAAACTGTCTCGTACACCGTGGTTTCAAGCTCGAGACTGCCATACCAGACGCCGTAGCGCCGGCCGTCTGAAAAGCGCGTCTCCTGCCAGGGTGCGGCATCAAAGCTGTAGGTGATCACTGTACCATAATCAAAGGGGCGTGTGATGCAGGGCTCCTGTGCGGCATCCTTGCCCAGGGCAGTTGCTGTCACGGCCGTGGACCGGTCGTAATCATTGTCCGCCAGGTCATCGAAGAGATCCTGGGAGACGCGAATGGACTTGATGTTGCGCAGCAGGTCGCCGTCAAACAGCAGCGTGCTGGAGCACAGAGCGGCGAATGTTTCCTTCATGAGCGCCTAACTCCCCCGCTCGAAGTCGAGATAGCGCCGCAGGGCAAGCAGTCCTTCAAAGCCGCGTTCTCGGGCGATGTCCACGGGCCTGGCGTCAAGCCTGCGATTCTGGGCGCGCATCCAGCCATAGGCCAGCTCGCGATTCTGCGGAAACAACAGACGCAGGCTGGCATGGATGGCCAGCAGATGTCCGGCGCGCTCCAGGAGGTCGCGGTTGTCGGCCAGTGGCGCGCCCTTGCGATACCGGGCGAGGGTTGAGCGGTTGTCCTCTGCCAACCCGAGCACGGCAGCCTGCTCCCGCCCGCTCAGTCCCCAGAGGTCGAAGAGCCTGGCGAGCTGCTTGGCAAGGCTTTTCCTCGCCTCCGGATCATGCAGGTCCACCTGCCGCGCTCCTTCGTGGTGTGTGGGGAGCGTGTTTGGCATTATTCACTCCTTTTCTGCTACATATATAGTAGCATCTGCTACACTGGCAAGTTTTTTTGGAGCACCAGGTATTGTAAAAAACAAGTCCGCCTTGTCCGCTTTGTCTGCCAACCGGCCTGGTACTGACTTTCCCGGCGGCAGACTTCACGGAATCAATGTCTGCAAAGTCTGCTGCCCATCCCGTCCGTTCACTTCTGAAAAACAAGTCTGCTTTGTCCGCTTTGTCTGTCAGCCCTTGTCCTGCAAGCCCTCCCGGCCGCAGACATGGTCTCGGGCAAGTCTGCATTGTCTGCATTGTCTGCACCTTGTGCCGGACGACTCATGCTGTGTCTGGTGTCAAACCGTCGCAAGACCAGCGGGCGGTCGGAAGCTCCATACCTTGCGACGATATTCCCCCGTATGCGCTTTTAAGCGGCGTTATGTCAGTTATGATGTACTGTATTGATGCATGCTCAACCATGCAATGCCATCTTCAATCTTACGCAATCATCTGCAATCATATGCGAATGGGATCGACGATTTCCATACGCTGTCGTATGGTGCAGCGAAGTCTGAAGGCAGGACAGGTGAAGTAGGCCCACCTACGGTAGCCTCTTCACATCCTGCCCTGCCGGGAGCGTGCTTATTCGCCTTCGGCTCAACGCTGCAAAACAGGAACAAGGGATGCCTTCCAAGAAAATCGCCATGAAGACCTACCTGACGCCGGAGGAGTACGGACAGATCATCCAGAGCGCGGACAAGGCCGGGCTCTCCCTCTCCACCTTTGCGAAGCGTGTCTGTCTGGGGCAGCCAACGCCAAGCCGAGAATTGGAGCGCTTCCGGCGCGAGCTGCTGCGCATCAACGCCGACCTCGGCCGGCTCGGCGGATTGTTCAAGCTCTGTCTCGGCAGGTCCGATGCAGAGTGGCGGGGGCTGCACCGCGAGGTGCGGCAGCTCCTGTGGCAGATCGAGGCCCGGCAGCGCGAACTCAAAGACGCTGTCGCCAGATTGTGAGGCAGACATGATCAGCCGACGCATTACCCGAAAGCCGGCCAACGACAACTACCGCCGCCTGGCCGCATACATCGCCGGTGCCGGGCACGGCGAGCATGGGGGCGAGAAGTGCCTGCTGGCCTGGTGCGCGGGCTGTTGGGCCGGTGACGACTACGACCTGGCAGTCAAGGAAGTCGCGGACACGCAGGCCCTGAACACGCGCACGACCAGGGAGAAGACTTACCACCTCATGGTCAGTTTCCGCCCAGAAGATGAAGCCAAACTCACGCCCGAGACGTTCAAGGCCATCGAGGAGGCCTTTGCCACGGCCCTGGGTTTCGAGCAGCATCAGCGCCACTGCGGCGTGCACAAGAACACGGCCAACCTGCACATGCACGTGGCCTACAACATGATCCACCCCGAGCGCCTGACGCGCCACGAGCCCTTCCGCGACTTTCACACCCGCGACCGCGTCTGCCGGGAGCTGGAGCAGCGCTTCGGCCTGAGCGTGGACAACGGCCGCGAGCGAGTCCCGTGCGAGCAGTCGCGCCTGCGTGATACTGCGGCCACAGTGGAAGCGCATACAGGCCAACAGTCCTTCGAGGGCTACGCCAAGGGACATCGCGCGACCATCCTTGAAGCGCTGGACATGTGCGAAACCTGGGAAGACCTGCACCGCTCCCTGGCGCCGCTCGGCCTGGAGGTCAAGCCCTGCGCCAACGGTCTGGTCTGCAAGGACCGCCACGGCGAACGGGCTATCAAGGCCAGCGCGCTCGATAGGAGTCTGTCCAAGCCGAGACTGGAACAGCGTTTCGGCCCCTACATGGCGCCGTCGTCTGTTGTGTTGCAAACGCAATCCAGACAGCGCTTCCAGGCTCGCCCCCTGCATCGTAATCCAGAGCGCGGCAATCTCTACGCGGCATACAAGGCCGGCATCGAACGTCGCAAGGCTGCCCTGGAGCGCATCGCAGCAACCCGCCGCAAGGGGCGGGAAGCCCTGGCACAACAGTGGGCCCAACGTCGAGAGGAAATCGAGGCCATGCCTTTGACCAGGCGCGACCGCTTCAACCTGCTTGGCCTGGCCCGGCAGCACGAGGCCCAGGCCCGTCGCGCCCTGGCGCGTGAGCTCGACGCCCGGCGTCAGGAAGTGAACACCGCCACCCCCTTCAACTCCTGGAGCGCGTTCCTGCGCATGCAGGCAGAGCAAGGGAGCGAGGTTGCCCTGGCCATCCTGCGCTCACGCAAAGAGGAGACAACGCCGGATAAGCCACGCTCATTGCCCCTTGCACCGCAGAAGCAGCTTACCCCCCAGACCTGGCACGAGCGGCAGCTGGAAATCAGGAAGGCAGAGGCCCTGCACCCCATGGAGCGCAAAGAGCTGGCGGCCGTGGCCCGCATGCGTGCTCTGGTCGCTACGGAAGCAGCCAAGCTCGTACTCCAGGTCCCCCTGGCTTCACAGGACGCCTCGAGCACCCCGAACACGCCGGACGCCGCAGCTACCAGGGATAACCCGATCAAGGATTTCAGCTACTACGTCGATGGCAAGGGCACGGTGCTCTTCACCCTGGCCAATGGCGGCCGGGTGGTCGACGCGGGATTGAACGTTTACTTCAGCCCCCATAATAAGAAAGCTGAGATGATCGCCAGAAGGTATGCTCAGAAGAAATGGGGAAAGGGCTTTGCAGTCCACGAAAATGGTCTACGGTTTCGTGACAACGAGAGAGACCAAGGGATGGGCAGGATCTGACTATCGAAATATCGTGATGTCTTCATGAAAAAATTTCCTCACCTGAGTTTACGAGAAGATTCTGTTTTTCAGAAGTGCTTTTTCTGGTGGATTACCATCGGACCTCACTCCCTCCCACTGCCTGGTCTTCGAAGGCGGTGCCTCTTCATCGCTGCGGTCCTGCCGGACGAACGCAAATCCAGCCTCATGATCAGGTGCTCCGAGCAGATATGACGCCCAGTTGCTCGACCTTACCACTTGCCCATCCTTGCCTGACAAAGTCGGTTTCTGCGGTCTGCTGCCGCAAAGGTGCAGCACAAATCGTTTGGCCGATACTCGACTCCTCTAACCATCATGAAGGGGTGGTGCCACCCCTTCATGATGGTTAGTAGGAACTTGGGAGGGCCAGAACGGACCATTCGGCCACTGTATCTGCTCGGATGGAAGCGACTTGAACCTCACCTGGCGAGGGCTTGTCCATGAAACCGATGATATTGAGAAGCGTGGTTTTTCCAACTGCCAGTGGGGCCGAACATCACCGGCTTGCCTTGATCGATGACACTTGACAAGAAACGGGCCAGGGTTTAGCTAGAAACAGCTTGGCCAATCAACCAAGGAGAGATCATGGCAACACTGACAAAATCACGACTTGAAGACTTCACCGAACGGGCGATGGTCATGAAGGCCATGGCTCATCCTTCGCGACTTCTGATGATCGACGAGCTTTCGAGAGGGGAGCGTTGTGTCTGCGAGTTGACCGAACTCGTGGGCCATGACATGTCTACGGTCTCCAAGCATTTGTCATTGCTCAAAAAGGCGGGCATTGTGGAAGATGACAAGCGTGGTCTCCAAGTCTATTACCGGCTCAAAGTACCTTGTGTGCTTAATTTTTTTCATTGTATCGAGTCTGTCATTCAGGCCAGGAAATGCTGATTTTTTTTACAATTAACTTGGCAAAACAGCCAACTGTTGAGTAAAGTCAGGAGGTTCATTGTCCATGCTCTGGAAAAAAGAATGGAAGCCACTGCTCATCATGGTGGGCATTTTTCTGGCCTTCTTTTATCTGCCCCTGGATTGGGAGCGATTCACCAATTCCATTTTCGAAGCCCTCTACCTCACGAAGTGGTATGCTCAGGAGCACGTCCTTCTGTGTCTGGTTCCGGCGTTCTTCATTGCCGGAGCCATAGGTGTTTTTGTCAGTCAGGCTTCGGTCATGAAGTACCTGGGGCCAACGGCCAACAAGGTTTGTGCATACGGTGTCGCCTCATGTTCCGGGTCGATACTGGCCGTTTGCTCCTGCACCATCCTGCCCCTGTTCGCCGGCATCTATCGCATGGGTGCTGGACTTGGTCCGGCTTCGGCCTTCCTCTATTCAGGGCCGGCAATCAACATTCTGGCCATCATTCTCACAGCGCGCATCCTCGGCCCCCAGCTTGGTCTGGCCCGCGCTGTCGGCGCCATACTCTTCAGCGTGATCATCGGCCTGTTGATGCACTTCATCTATCGCAAGGAGGAGTGTGAAAAGGCGGCGCAGATGGCTGCCATGCCGGAACCAGAGGTGGAGCGCCCCTTGTGGCAGAACGCAGTGTACTTCGCCACCATGATCGGCGTGCTCGTTTTCGCAAACTGGGGGGCGCCTGCCGAGGATACAGGGTTGTGGGCCGGCATATACAGCGCCAAATGGATCCTGACCTCCCTGTTTGCGCTGGGCTTCGCAGCCACCCTTGTCGCCTGGTTCAAGGTCAAGGCGCTGCATGGAATCCTGGCGGCGCTGCCCGCTGTCATTATCGGACTCCTTTTCCCTGATTCGCCGCAAATCGCCTTTGTCGCTGGCGTCATCGGCCTGAGCGTGCTCACCAGCACCCGGGAAGACGAGCTTGGCGAGTGGTTCGGCCAGAGCTGGGGGTTCGCCAAACAGATCATGCCCCTGCTGCTTTATGGCGTGCTCATTGCCGGCGCCCTGCTGGGACGCCCCGGCAACGAGGGGCTGATACCTTCAGAATGGGTGGCTGCGGCCGTTGGGGGCAATTCCATGCTTTCCAATTTCGTGGCCTCGTTTGCCGGCGCGTTCATGTACTTCGCCACCCTGACCGAAGTGCCCATTCTCCAGGGGCTTATCGGCAACGGGATGGGACAGGGGCCGGCATTGGCGCTGCTGCTGGCCGGCCCTGCGCTGAGCCTGCCCAACATGCTCGTCATCCGCAGCGTCATGGGGACGCAGAAGACCTTTGTTTTCGTCACTCTCGTGGTCATCATGGCCACGCTGAGCGGCATCATCTATGGAACCATAGTCACCTGATAAAGGAGTAGACAATGAAAAAGATTCTTGTTCTTGGAACGGGCTGTCCCAAATGCGAAAAGCTGAAAAAGGACGTCGAAACCGTTGTCTCGGAGCTGGGCATCGACGCCGAAATCGACAAGATCACCGACATCCAGCAGATGATGCAGTACGGCGTGATGACCACCCCAGCCCTTGTGGTGGATGGAGAGGTCAAGGCGGCTGGCAAGTCGCCTTCCACTGACGAACTTAAAAAAATGCTCAGCTGATTTCGAGGTCGGTTTATTTCCAATCTCCATGTCATCCCTGGCCCTGTTGCTGCAGGGCCAGGGATGAGGAAGATATATGTGCGTTGCCCAGTAATCTGTGTTTTTTATAACAATCAAACATAACGGAGATTATCACAATGAGTTGTGAATGTGCCTGCAGTGCAGCCCCAAAGCTGATCTTTTCATGTTCCGGTGGAGCCGACGTCGGCGCACTGGCAGACCTGGCAGCCAGGAAGCTGACCCGCGACGGCTGCGGCAAGATGTATTGTCTGGCGGGCATCGGCGGCAGAGTTTCAGGGATTATGAAGACCACTGAAGCCTCGTCGATGATTCTGGCCATCGACGGCTGCCCCCTGGATTGTGCCAAGAAGACCCTTGAGGCGGCTGGCTTCGCCAATGTCAGCCACTTGCGTCTGTCCGACATTGGATTCGAAAAGGGGCGTTCAGAGCCCAGCGAAACCACCATCTCGCTGGTGGTCCAAAAAGCAATGGAGCAACTTGCATGACAAGGAAACTACGAATTTTTTCTTTTTCAGGACTTGTTGCGCTGCTGGTGATCGCGACAATCTGGGGGGCGTTGTTTTTCACTTCTGACAAACAAGGCATGCCTTTATCCGCCCATGCTGACCAGACGCCCTCCATCCCTGTGCCAGGCACCGTGACCATGGTGGACCTTGGCGCCAAGAGCTGCATTCCCTGCAAGATGATGGCCCCCATCCTCGAAGAGTTGAAAAAAGAATATGAAGGACGCGCAGCAATCCTCTTCATCGATGTCTGGAAAAACAACGATGCGGCCAAGGAATTCGGCATCAAGGCCATTCCCACCCAGATATTCTATGACGACCAGGGCAGAGAGCACATGCGCCATGTCGGCTTCATGGATAAGGAGTCCATTGTTGCTGTGCTGGAAAAGCTGGGAGTTGAATGACCATGGAGCAGCTATTTCTCGCCATCAATTCCTGGATGTCCGGCGGATTGCTGCTGGGCGCCCTGGGATGTTTCCTGTGGGGAGTTGTCAGCGTGCTCTTCAGCCCCTGCCACTTGGCGTCCATCCCGCTCATCGTTGGTTATGTCGGGGGGCAGGACGCAAACATCGAAAGCCGCAAGGCCTCACTCTATGCCGTGCTGTTCACCACCGGCTTGTTCATCACCATAGCCGTCATCGGGATCGTCTGCTCCCTGCTGGGACGGATGCTGGGGGATGTCGGCCCCTATTGGACAATCCTTATCGGGCTGGTCCTGATCTGGCTGTCTCTGGACATGCTGGGCGTCCCCACATGCTCCCTTTCCGGCGGTCTCATGGGACGCCTCAGGCTCAGAGGCTTGTGGGGCGCTTTTGCCCTGGGGCTTGCCTACGGCGTTTTGTCCGGATCGTGCACTTTCGGGTTCATCGCCCCCATCCTGGCAATCATCACGGTGCAGGAAAAGGTCGTCACCGGCGTCATCTTCATCATCCTGTTCGGGATAGGGCACTGCATTCCAATTGCCGTCGCCGGCAGCTCCACGGCCCTGGTCAAGCGGTTTCTGGCCAACAGCGCATGGCAGCGGGGCGGTGTGTTTTTTCGCAAGCTCGCAGGTGGACTCATCGGACTGCTCGGAGTGTATTTCCTGGCGTATCCCTTTATTCAAGAGATCTAAGGCGGTGCAATGTATAGGATATTATTTTTTCTGGCTATCCCCTTGTTGTTGGCAACCGGAACGGTTGCAAGAGCAGAAACCACAAATCCTCTCGTGCGGATACTCTACACCGCCAATGGTTTTGGCTACTTTCATCCGTGCCCCACGTGAGGCAGCAGAACAATCGGCGGAGTGGCCCGGAGGGCTACCATCATGAAGCGGCTGCGGCAGGAGGTTGGTTCGGATCGGGTTGTCGCCATATGTGGGGGGTTCGAATTCCTGTCCCCTGAAGGAGCGCCCGCGTCAGACTACTTTCCTGATAAATTCAAGACACTGTATCAAGTGCTGGATTACGACGTTGTCCACCTTGCTCCAGTCGAATGGCGATGGCTCCAGAAAAAGGCAGTGGATCTGCCTGAGCATTGGAAAGAGGCGAGCGGCAGACGCAATTTCGAAATGTTGAACGTCGACGGCGTAACGCTGGCTTTTGTCTTTGTCCCAACCATTGATGGGCCTGACATGGAAACTGCCGCACAGCAGTTCGTTGTGGAGCAGGTCGCAGAGGCCAAAAAGACAGCTGACGTCATTGTGGGCATAAGCCATCTCGGGTCGCCTTACGAGGAACGTCTTTTAAAGGCGCACCCGGATTTGTTTCACATCCTGCTTGGAAGCGGCGCAGGCAGAAGCAACGACGGTTTGCAACGCAGACCTGGAGAAACGCTCTGGCTTCGTCCATACTACAAAGGGGCAGTGGTTTCGCGAATCGACATAAAAAGAGCCCCAGAAAGAAGGCCTGACTCGAATTTTCCTGACTCCTGGACCATTGGGGCTGACTATGTAGTCGATGTCAAGCCTCTATACGATGATATTCCAGGTTCAACACAGGTTCTGGAGCTTATGCAAAACAATTGACGCTGGGAGTTGCAGAATGCTTGTATTTGCAAGGGTGTTTCTACAGATGTTGTGCATTGCAGCTGTCTCCGTTGTTCTGGCTCTGGGCTCTAATGCACTTCGCCCCCACGGCCTGCCGCTGCTTCATGCCGAGGAAAGCGCCGTTGACCTGAACAATGGGGCCGACACGGTTTCGGTCAAAGACGCCGCCATGCTTTTCCTGTCCGGCAGAGCCGTGTTTCTCGATGCGCGCTCGCGCTTCGAATACGAGGATGGCCACATCCAGGGCGCCGTGTCCGTACCTGCCGAGGAGTTCGGCTTTCTTTTGGACGACCTGAAACCGAAGCTCCAGGGCAAGGACGCGATCATCACCTACTGCGACGGGGAGCGCTGCCCCTTGAGTCATGAGCTCGCCACGTCGCTTCGCGGGGCAGGGTTCGACAACGTCCGAGTCCTGGTCAACGGCTGGACCCTCTGGAACAGGGAAGGGCTGCCTGTCACCACAAAGGGGCAATAGCCATGGCAGGTGTTTTCAATCTGAAGAATGCAGACATTCTCCTGCGTCTCGCACTGGGCGGGATCTTTATCGCTGCCAGTGTTGATAAAATCCTGCACCCCGCCGCATTCGCGAGCATCGTGCGCGACTACAAAGTCCTGCCGGACACCCTGAGTAACTTGGCGGCCCTTGTCCTGCCCTGGCTGGAGCTGGTTCTTGGCGCGCTGCTGCTGGCCGGGGTCTGGCGCGCAAGCGCCCTTGTTCTGGCGAACCTGCTGCTGCTGCTCTTCTGGACCACTTTGCTCGTGAATTTCTTCAGGGGAATTGATGTGGGGTGCGGCTGCTTTTCCACAAGTGCGGTACAGGAGCACAGCATGCTCTGGTATGTTGTCCGCGACGGGCTTTTTGTGGCGCTCGGCATTGGCGCTGCCCTAGTGTACCGGAAGCTTTCGACACAAGGAGAAAGAGCATGCGCCTCGCGCTTTTCTTGCTAATTTGCGCAGCGTTCGTGTCTGAGGCCGCCATCGCCGGGGCGATACCGCAACAGATCGTGGTCATATCCATCGATGCGCTGCATCCCGACGCTGTGACCCCGACTGCCGCCCCGCTTCTGCATGCCCTCGCCCGGGAAGGAGCGGCCAACTTCGATGCGCGCAGCGTGACCCCGCCCCGCACACTTGTGGCCCACACGGCCATGATCACCGGCCTAGCCCCGGAAGACGGTGGCAGGACCGACAACTCATGGCGCCCGGGAGAGTCTCGCGTTCAGGGGGAGACGCTTTTTCATAAAGCAAAAGCCCTTGGTTACAGAACGGGCTTTTTCTACGCCAAAGAACGCCTGGGGCATCTGGTTTCGCCGGCGGTCGACGAGTCCGAGTTGACAGTGTTTCCTGAACAGGAAGCCCTGAATTTCCTTCAGGCAGAAAAGGCGTTTGCTTTCGTGCACCTCAGTGGACTCGACCAGGCAGGCCCCCGCTTTGGCTGGCTCTCCCCCGAGTATATGGAAGAGCTCGGCTTCATCGATGAATACCTGCGCCCCCTTGTGGCGCATCTGCGGAAAACAGACAGCTATCTACTGATCGTTCTCGCTGACCACGCCGGACACGACAAGCAGCATGGAACCTCGCACCCTGAGGATTTCAAGATTCCACTGATCATTGCTTCTGATACGTGCAACGTGGAAAGCGGGTCGACACAAGATTTCCGGGTTGACCAGCTTCCGGAATTATTCAGCGAAATACTTACCCAATGCAGTCCAATGGATTGAGGCAGGGTAAGGAAATGTCTCAACCACGAGCGAAATAAATTTCCAAATTTTGTCAGACTGTTGGGATTGTCACAATTGCAGCACGGCGATCTATAAACACGTAACCTTTTATTTTGAACGGAGGATACCATGCGCTTTCTTGCCCAACTTTTTCCAGAATTCACCGAACACCTCGACCAGATGGACACTCTTTATCAGGAAAAGCGGAGCATCGACGAAAAGACATACCAATTCATCTGTTTCGCCCTGTCCATCAAAGCACGTTCTAAGCCTTGCGTGCTAAAGCACTTCAAAGGCGCCCTGGATGCAGGTGCGAGTCTCAAGGAGTTGGCTTACATCCTCGCATTGGTCATGCGCGAGGCTGCAGGCGCTGACGACTGCTGGACACACGATGTCCTTGGCGATATTCAGGACATAATGGCTGGCAATATCGAGTGTGACTGCCAGAAGTAAACGACTATTCCAAGGCTGGCTCCTGCAAGTCAGAGGTGCCAGCCTTGGCCATCCTCTTCTGGTCCTGGATTCATGTCGGAAACAATGGCGCCTTGGCATTGAAGACTCAAACACGCCGGTGTACTTGCCCGTGGTTGCCTATTCTTCATCTTGACATATCCGCATGTGAGGATATAAGAATTTTTTGTCCATCACCAACAATTGGAGAACTGTCGATGAAGAACGACATTCGCACAAATGTTTCCAAGGCTTACGCAGCCTCGCTAAGCAAAGCCCAGCAAGGCTTGGGAAGCTGCTGTTCTTCTTCCAGCTGCTGCACCGCAAGCCAGCTAGCAGGATACGGCAACGAGGCGGCAGTCCATGAGCAAGCCGCGCAGAACTCTTTCGGTTGCGGCAACCCCCTGGCTTTCGCAAACGTGCAACAAGGTGAAACAGTGCTCGACTTGGGTGCTGGGGCAGGGTTTGACCTGCTCATCGCGGCTGACAAGGTCGGAACTGACGGACATGTCATCGGTATTGACATGACCGACGACATGCTCGAAGCGGCGCGCCAAAATGTTGTTCAAGCCGGGAAAAGCAACATCGAGCTGCGCAAAGGGTTCATTGAGGAGCTTCCTGTAAAAGACGCCTCCGTGGACTGGGTCATCTCCAACTGCGTGATCAATCTCTCCCCCGACAAGCCGGCTGTATTCAGAGAAATAGCCCGTGTGCTTAAACCCGGGGGCTCCATTTCCATCTCGGA
Source organism: Desulfovibrio biadhensis (assembly GCF_055388615.1). Classification (NCBI taxonomy): domain Bacteria; kingdom Pseudomonadati; phylum Thermodesulfobacteriota; class Desulfovibrionia; order Desulfovibrionales; family Desulfovibrionaceae; genus Desulfovibrio; species Desulfovibrio biadhensis. Next base: position 749,300 of record NZ_AP042477.1, on the reverse strand, counting down.
TATCGTGGCTGAAACACTTCCTCCCATTGTCCAAGCGACCCCAGATGCCTATTACGCCTGCATTGGCGGCGCCATCCCTGAATCAGACTATATTCAGGGGCTGAAAGAAGCTGGTCTGGATGATGTCACAGTGACTCAGCGCATTGTCTACACTGCTGCGCAACTTGTGGAGATGATGGCAGGGAGTTCCACACTCCCGGCACTCATGCGGGAGCTGGAAGATTGTGCAGGGGCAATCTGGAGCGCAAGATTCGAGGCTCGCAAGCCATTGGACATATAATGGAAAAACTGGCTTTCTATTTCAAAGCGCTGAGCGACCCGACACGGCTGCGCATCCTTGCCTGCCTGAAAAATGGGGAGTTGTGTGTCTGCAACCTTATGGAAGCCCTGGACATGCCACAGTCCACCATATCCCGACACCTGGCCACGCTCAGGCACGCTGGACTGGTCTCCGGCCGTCGAGGGGGCAAGTGGATGTACTACCAGCTTGCAAAACCCGATTGCCTGCTTTGCGCAAGCGTGCAGAACCTGCTCGTAGCCTGCGACTCCGACCTGCATGCAATGCCCCAGGCCCTTGAGGATGCGGTGCGGCTTCGACACCACATTGAAACAGAATCGACAGCATCATGCGCCAACATATGACGTAGGGGAGTCTTCAATGAGCGAATCCGTCGTCAAAAAGCTTTCCTTTCTCGACCGCTATCTGACGCTCTGGATATTTCTGGCCATGTTCGTTGGTGTCGGCGGCGGATATCTTTATCCGGATATCAAGAACGTCATCAATTCTTTCCGGATGGGCACGACAAACATCCCCATCGCCATCGGGCTCATTCTGATGATGTATCCGCCCCTGGCCAAAGTAAAATATGAAGACCTCGGGCAGGTTTTCAAGAACGTCAAGGTACTCTCCTTGTCGCTCGTACAAAACTGGGTCATCGGCCCCATCCTCATGTTCGGCCTGGCCATCACCTTCTCTCCGGCTACCACGAATACATGGTGGGGCTGATCCTCATCGGGCTCGCCAGATGTATCGCCATGGTCATCGTCTGGAACGACCTGGCCAAGGGGGATACCGAATATTGCGCCGGGCTGGTCGCCTTCAACTCCATTTTTCAGGTGATCTTCTTCTCAGTGTATGCCTACCTGTTCATCACGGTGCTGCCCGGCTGGTTTGGCCTGCAGGGTGTCGTGGTGGACATCTCCATCGGACAGATCGCTGAAAGCGTCTTCATTTACCTGGGTATTCCGTTCATCGGCGGCCTGCTCACCCGGTTCTTTGGCCTGAAGCTCAAGGGCCGGGACTGGTACGAGAACACCTTCATCCCCCGTATCAGCCCCCTGACGCTTGTCTTTTTGCTGTTCACGATCCTTGTGATGTTTTCCCTCAAGGGAGAGAAGGTCATCGAGCTCCCCTTGGACGTCATCCGCATCGCGATTCCCATGACCATCTACTTCCTGGTCATGTTCCTCGTCTCGTTTTACCTCTCCTACAAGGCCGATGCCACCTATGAGCAGGCCACCACCTTGAGCTTCACCGCCGCGTCCAACAACTTCGAACTCGCCATCGCAGTGGCCATCGCCGTTTTTGGCATTGATTCCGGCGAAGCCTTTGCAGCGGTCATCGGCCCCCTTGTGGAGGTGCCCGTGCTCATCGCCTTGGTCAATGTGGCGCTGTTTTTCAAACGCAAGTATTATCCTTATATCGTGAACACCCCCACTGGAGTCTGCCATGTGTCGTGCAAGGCAGGGGTGGAGACATCCGATGCTTGAACAGGTGCACCAAAGCAATGCTCTGCGTCCTGCAGTGCAGCGCCGGTTTCCTACCTTGTTGCAGGTCGAGGTCACAACTCGCTGCAACATGCGCTGCGCAATGTGTGTGAAAAGCGCTTCAGGCTGCAACATTCCTGAGATGCACATGCCCATGGAGCTGTTCACCAGAATCGAATCCGCCCTGCCGCATTGCAAGGGGCTCGTGCTCAACGGCATCGGCGAGCCCCTGATGCATCCGCAGTTGCCTGAAATGGCCGCATTCGCCCGGGAGCATCTGCCCCGTGACGCCTGGATGGGGTTCCAGAGCAACGGGCTGCTCCTGACTCCCTGGCTGGCCAGGGAGCTTATCCAGGCGGGGGTGGACACGGTGTGTCTGTCCTTAGACGCCCTGGCGCCTTACAGTGCGGACAAAGAACTCCACGGACAGCAGCACGTTTCCAGGCTGGAGGAAGCCTTTGCCATGCTGCGCGACGCCGGCAAGCATGCCGGCCAAACACTTCGCTTGGGCGTGGAGTTCGTGCTCATGGCCGACAACTGTTGGCAGCTGCCCGCGGTTGTGCGCTGGGCTGCCCGCCAGGGTGCGCAGTTCGTCATCGTCTCCCACGCCCTGGCCTATGACGCAGCCATGGCGGCGCAATCGCTTTTCAACCCCAACACCCCAAAGGCCACTGCCATATTCGAGGAGTGGAAGATTAAGGCACTGGAAGAGAGAGTGGACTTCCACCGCTTTCACAATGTAATCTGGAAATTCAAGAAAAGCCCGCAGGAAAAGCGGCTGGTGGAGCTTGTCCAGGCAATGCAGGAAGACGCCCAGCGCAGGGGCGTCTGGATTCATCTGCGACACCTGCTTGACTGGGACAAACGCAGCCAGAAGCCCTTGAAGCAACTATTCGAGGAAGCCAGGCACCTGGCACAATCTGGCGGCATGGAGTTGCACCTGCCCCCTTTGCTGGCTTCCGACGAACGGCATTGCCATTTCGTGGAGCAGGACGCCACTTTCGTGACCGTGGAAGGCAATGTGGCGCCCTGCCAGTTTCTTTGGCACGAGGTCTCCTGCCACATGGACGGCGAGGCCAAGCGTATCAAGCCGTGGCACTTTGGGAATATTGGCCAGACACCCCTTGAGGACATCTGGTCCAACGATTCGTATTATGATTTCAGGCGTGAAGTGCTCAAATACGAATATCCCTATTGCTCCAACTGTTCGTTCGTGCCTTGTGACGACATTGTCGGCAGTTCCTATCCTTTTGAAAGCGATTGTCTCGGGCACGCCATCCCCTGCGGCCATTGCCTCTGGTGCATGGGGGGACTACAGTGCCTGCTCTGAAACACCATCAACCCAAGCAAGGAGACTTCAGTCATGCACAAGGTTCTGTTCATTTGCGTTCACAACAGCGCTCGCAGCCAGATGGCCGAAGAATATGTCAAGAAACTCGGCGGGGACGAGTTCATGGTCGAGAGCGCCGGTTTCGAGCCAGGCGTGATCAACCCCCTGGTGGTGGAGGCCATGGCCGAAGAGGGGGTGGACCTTTCACAAAAACAGACGCAGAGCGTGTTTGAACTTTTCAAGAAAGGGCGCATCTTCGACTACGTGATCACTGTCTGCGACGAGTCCGAGGGCGGCAAGTGCCCCATTTTTCCTGGCATGACGCACAGGCTGCACCTGCCTTTCCCCGACCCCTCGCAGCTTGAAGGAAGTCATGAAGAGAAGCTGCAGCAGGTGCGCGCAATCCGGGACCAGATCAAGGGCATGGCCAGGGAATTCGTGGACTGGGTTAACAGTGACGAGAAAAAGCCCCTTTCCAAAATCTGGGGGCACAAGGACCTTACATAGATAGTACAGTTGCTATAAGCTGTTTGCTTTTTCGCAGGAGTCGTGGACAGATGCTTTCCATGCGCTTAATTTATTGCATTTTTATAATCATAACGGCACTTCTTGTGCTTGTTTCCTGCGATTCCGGTTCAAACGAGCAGCAACGTATCGTGGTTGACTTCTCTGGCCCCACATTGGAGTCTGTAGGAGTTGCGCCGCAGGGGCAGGCGCCGGTGTTGCGCGCAGCTGTGGGGGCAATGATTTCCCCAAAACAGACCTACCTTCTTTACAGGGACCTTTTCGCCTATCTGAGCGAACAGGTTAATCGCAGGCTCTTTTTTGTCCAACGCAAGACATACAGAGAGGTCAATGGCCTGTTTGGCAGCGGTGAACTCGACCTGGGTTTTGTCTGCACAGGGCCATATGCCTCCGGCAGCCAAAAATACGGATTTGAACTCCTTGCCACACCAGAAATCGATGGCAGCCACTTCTATCACGCGTACCTTATAGTTGGTGCAGACAGTGACGCCCAAGAGTTCGAAGACCTACACGGAAAAACATTTGCCTTTACCGATCCCGACTCGAATACAGGATACATGGTACCGCTGTATTGGCTGCAACAGTTGCATGCAACGCCCAGGTCTTTTTTTGCCAGAACGCTTTTCACTTACAGCCACGACAACTCCATAGTCGCTGTTTCTCAAGGCCTGATCGATGGCGCCAGCGTTGACAGTCTGATCTGGGAGCACATGGCAGCCACACATCCTGAAATAACGTCCAGGACGCGTGTCATCAAGGTCTCAGAGGCATTCGGCGTCCCTCCTGTTGTCGCAGCTTCGTCATTGCCTCAGGACCTGCGGAATCAGCTGCAGACAGTATTGCTTGAGATGCACACTACAGCGCAAGGACAAAAAATCCTGAGTGAATTGAAGATAGACCGCTTCACTGTCCCACAAGAGGGGTGGTATGAGTCTATTCGACAGATGCTGCAACAATTGCAGGAAACAGGGGCGCTCGATGTCGTCACTCAGCCTTAGAAGTCGTATCGCCATTCTTATTGCCAGCCTTGTGCTGACAAGCTCAGCGCTTCTGACCATCCTTGCAACCCACAGGTATGCATTCAGCCTGCACTCTGAACTGCAAGCCACAGCAGAGAACCTGGCGCTCAGCCTCTCCCAGCAGACAACCGACTTCATTCTCATCAACGACATCGTCTCCTTGCAAAAGCTCATAGCTCAGGAGCAGCGTAATCATCCGGATATTATCTATATTTTCGTGCTCCAGGACAACGAAGTCCTGGCCAGCACCATGGATTCCGGGGTGCCCGTGGCTCTTGGGGAGGCCAATATCCCTGACTCGCCGCAGCATGGCAGGATGCTCTACATCACGTCAGAAGCAGGGGAAGAGTATCTGGACATTGCCTGGCCAATTTTCGAGGGCAAGGCCGGAATTCTTCGCATGGGATTCTCCGAAAAAAGACTGTTCGCCAATGTGGGTGAGCTCTGGCGCGAAACAGCTCTTCTCGCAGGCTGCATTCTTATCGTCGCCCTTTTTGCTGGCTTCGCATTTACCAGGCGTCTGACAACACCCCTGCAGGAACTTGTGCAAGCCACGAAGGAACTGGACGCCAGCAACTTCGAAAAAAGAGTGAAAATCACGAGCAACGACGAGATTGGCAATTTGGGCCAGTCATTCAATCACATGGCCCAGAGATTGCAAAAATACGTTACCCGTATTGAAGAACAGGCTTCGGATCTCGAACGCCTCTACATGCAGCTTTCTATGGCTTATGAAGTCATTCACAAGGCTTCCACCCTTCGCGGGCTGCACGAGATTGGCGCATTTGTCCTGGAAAGTGTGCGTGAACGCATCACCTGCTCTGAAATGACCCTCTTCGTTCTTGATTCCACTTGCAGCAACATTTTTATAATCTCAGCGAATGAAAGCTCCCGCAAACATTGTCCTGAGATCGCCAGAAACATACAAAGCAGTTTACGGACACTGCCGCCTTTTGTCTTGAGTTTCGAGCATGACATCTCTCCGGAAATACTTCCGGCCCATGAAATTGCTGAAAAGAAACAGGGTATTATCCCATTGCATTGTGAAGGACAGCTATGCGGATTCCTGGCAATTTTCTGTCCCAGGTCTTGCAGCTGTTCACTGCTTGAGGCGGATTTCGTGGCCCTTGTCTTGGCGCATACCGCTCCCAGCATTGTCAGGGCTGCGCGACAGGAGGAGGAGATCAAACGGCTCACATCTCGCCTGGAAAGTGTGCCGGATTATTGCGGCATAGTGGGGCGTGACGCGTCAATGCAGGTGATCTACAAGCTGATCGAAGACGTCGCCCCAACTGATGCAACCGCCCTTATTCAAGGGGAAAGCGGCACCGGTAAAGAACTTGTGGCCAGGGCTATACACGAAAAGAGCAACCGCAAGGACAAACCTTTTGTGGTCATAAACTGCTCGGCATACCCGGAAACCCTGCTGGAGAGCGAGCTTTTCGGTCATGAAAAAGGTGCTTTTACCGGAGCGTTGAAGCAGCGTGCCGGACGTTTTGAGCAGGCTGACGGCGGCACAGTCTTTCTTGACGAAATCGGGGAAATCTCCCTGCAAGCCCAAGTGAAGCTGTTACGAGTGCTGCAGACACGACAACTCGAGCGGCTGGGCTGCGACACGACCATCCATGTGAATGTACGGATCATTGCCGCCACCAACAAAGATCTGTTGCAGGAAGTCAAGACTGGCGCTTTCAGGGAAGACCTGTACTACCGGCTGGACGTCGTCTCAATGTCACTGCCCCCTTTGCGGGAGCGAGGCAACGACATTCAGCTTCTGGCGCAACACTTCCTGGAATCTTTTGCGGCAGAGCAAGGAAAACTTGTCACGAGCATCGGCCCAAGAGCCATGCGCATGCTCCTGGATTACGACTGGCCGGGGAATGTCCGGGAACTTGAGAACGTCATGGAGCAAAGCGTTATCGTTGCCAGAGCCTCGACAATCCACCGGGAAGACTTGCCTTCCAAGCTGCAGCAGGGAGCGGCTTCTGTGAAGCACAGTACAATCCTGGACCATGAGCGCAATCTACTGCTCGAAACCCTTGAGGAATGCAATTGGAATAAAAGCCATGCAGCAGAGCGGCTCGGCATTGGCCGCAGTACATTGTACGCGAAGTTGCGCAAATTTCGCATCACCTCCCCTGATGATCGTGTCTGAAGCCTGCACAGTCCAGAAGACAAAGCTGATTGTGTCCTGTTCATGGTCGCATTCAACATGTTTTAATTTATAGCTATTTCGAGTATGGCCACTTCAGGTGTCCAAATCAGGAACACCACTCCCCTTTTGTGACGACTTCTTGAGCCGCTACATCTTTTTGTTTCTTTTGAAACAATTACAGTATTTCAAGATGTTAGTGCGTTCAGCTTGAATACCTTCATTGTTCCCGAGAATGCTGGCTCTGTTCTTGCTAAGATTCATAGCGTGCAAGTAGGTTTTCCAACATTTCAAACTAGGCCCAAGGATCCAGTTTCATGGAAGAAAGCATGATCGCGGTTGCCATAAAGGACGACAGAGAGGCGGACCATGTCTGCTCCCTTGTGGCTCAAGTCGGGGTAACGTGCGCCCGGCTCGACCCGGATAGGCTTCTTGCAGACTCCGCCCAGCAGGGCAAAAAGTTGGTGGCTCTAGTGGCGCGGGTTGAGGACTGGCCCTTGGCTCCACCTTTTTTTCGCAAACTGGAACAGGCGCTGCCCAATCTCAGGGTCGTTGTTCTTTCAAACAGCGCCGCCCACCCGGAACTGAAGCAGGCAATTAGAAGAAATATTTTTTCCTGTCTGCTCGCGCCCTATGATGATGAACTTACATTCTGCCTGCGCAGCATCCTCAGGGCGGTGAAAAGCGACTGAATTGAAGCACAGGAACCTGCCTGAGAGGCCTGCGTCGTGGATACTGCATGGGAATGCGCCCTGACACACTCTACGACGTATTGTTTGAATAATTTCCAGCCGCTTGGAGAGAGTGACATGCAAAAAATCCTGATTATCGGCGCGGGTGCAGGGGGCACGATCATGGCAAACATGCTTCGCAAAGAACTCAGCGAAGAAAAGGCCTCCATTACCATTCTGGACAAGGACGAAATCCATCATTACCAGCCTGGCTATCTTTTCATTCCTTTCTGCATTTATGGGGAGCAGGATGTTCTCAAGCCCAGACGCGAGTTCATTCCCAAGGGAGTGGAGTTCAAGGTGGACACTGTGGCCAAAATTTCCCCGGACACACGAGTGGTTGAGGGACTGGCCGGACGCTACGACTATGATTGGCTGATCATTGCCACTGGCTGCCGCATCTGCCCCGAGGAAGTGGACGGCATGATGGATGGATGGGGTTCGAGCATTTTCGACTTCTACAGCCTGCAAGGATCGCTGCAACTCCGCGACGCCCTGAAGTATTTCGAAAAAGGCAAAGTTGTCATGAACATTGCCGACGTGCCTTACAAATGCCCCATCGCGCCTCTGGAATTCGTTTTCATGGCAGACTGGTTCTTCCAGAAAAACGGCGTGCGCGATCAGGTGGAGATCGAACTGGTAACGCCACTTGGAGGTGTCTTCACCAAGCCCGTGGCCACAAAGATTCTGAGCCGGGTTGCCGAAGAAAAGAACGTCAAGGTCACCTCAAACTTTGTTCTCTCACACGTTGACGCAAAGGAGCGCTTTCTGGAGGCAGGAGACGGACGCAAGGTGGACTACGACCTGCTGGTATCCATCCCCCCGAACCTGGGCGACAAATGTATCACCGAGTCCGGCCTGGGCGACCCCCTTGGTTTCATGCAGACAAACAACCACACGCTGCAAGCCGAGGGGCTGGAGCGGGTTTACGTCATTGGCGACGCCACCAACATTCCAGCCTCCAAGGCCGGCTCCACAGCCCACTACGCCGCTTCCACCGTCCTCGAGAACATCGTGCGCGAAATCGACGGCCACCCCCCGCGCGAAACCTTTGACGGCCATGCTACCTGCTTCCTCGCATCGGGGAGCGAGAAGGCCATCCTGCTCGACTTCAGCTACAAGGTGGAGCCGCTTCCCGGCATGTTCCCCTTCCCAGGCCTGGGTCCCTTCAGCCTGCTCAAGGAAAGCCTTCCCAATTACTGGGGCAAGATGATGTTTCGCTGGGTCTACTGGAACCTGATGATGCGCGGCGAGGAACTGCCTCTCGAGCCCCAGATGAACCTGGCAGGCAAGATTCGCCAACCTGCGCAGGCCACATAAGAGAGGGCGCCATGACACAGCAAACAGAAATCCTCCAGCGTCTCGAACGAATAGAGGCAATGCTCGAACCCATGGCCGCTTCGGCGGCAAGTATGCAGGAACTGAGGAAGGATATTGCGCCGCGCGTCAACGAGGGTGTCAAGGCCCTGATCCTGGAACTTGCGGAGATCGAAGGCGATGTGCAACTCGATGAAATCCTTGCCCTCATGAAGCAGATGGCGCGCAGCACAAAAAACATCAGCGCCGGCCTGAAACACATGAATGCCTTGTTCGATCTCGTCGCCACCGCTGAACCCCTGCTCCGGACCACTGTGCCACACGCCATTGAAAAGCTGGATCAGCTTGAACGCGATAATGTCTTCAAGCTGTTGGGGACCATGCTCTCTGTCCTGCAGCGCATAGGCGGCGGCTACAGCGAAGAACAACTGCGCCAAATGGAAGAAAATCTGCCTCGCCTGGTCGCAGCTCTCGAGCTGTTGCTTGACAATCGCAGCATCGAGTTTCTTGAGCGGGCTGCCGTTGCGCCCGGCTGCATTGACTGGGAACTTGCCGGAAAGGCCGGTTTTGGATCATTGGTGCGCCAGATGCGAGACAGGAAAACACAGCAATCCATGGCCGCAATGCTGCAAATGCTGCAGGCTCTTGCGCCGCAGGAGGCGAAAGACGCATAACAAAAGGTGCAGCTCTTGGTTTGCTGGCAACGTTTTGCAGAGAGGAGCCGCAGCAACAGAAAAGTCCTGAACACTGTATGTGCATAAAGCCCCGGTTCTGACTGGAGCTGAATAACGACAAGTCCAAGGAGAGAAGAGCAAATGGCAGAGAACAACAATCGAGAAAACAAAGCGGCAGTCAAGACAGGTGTCAGTCGCAGGAAGTTCCTGAAGACCTCATTGACTGCGGGGGCAGCCTTGAGTGTAGGCTTGCCTGCGTTGCGGGCTTTTGCTCCTGCAAAAAAAGCCCATGCGGCAAATGCCGGCAAACTTGGCAAATGGCTGCCCGGAGGGTGTCAGGGGTGTACGTCCTGGTGTTCACTGCAAATCTATGTTGTCAACGGCCGGGCGGTGAAGGTGCGTGGCAATCCCAATTCCAAGGTCAATATGGGCGCCTGTTGCCCCCGCTCCCATCTGTCCTTGCAGCAGGTCTACGATCCAGACCGTATCAAGGCGCCCATGAAGCGCACCAACCCCAAAAAGGGGCGCGACCAGGATCCCGGATTCGTACCCATCTCCTGGGATGAAGCCCTGGATACTATCGCCGACAAGATCATGGAGCTGCGCAATAACAACGAGACCTACAAGTACATGCTCATGCGGGGGCGTTATACCTACATGCGTGACATTCTGTACGATTCCATGACCAAGATCATTGGTTCCCCCAACAACATCTCCCACAGCGCACTTTGCGCGGAAGCCGAAAAGTTCGGACCCTACTATACAGAGGGATTCTGGGGCTATCGCCAGTATGACATCGAAAACAGCCGCTACATCCTCCTTTGGGGCGCCGACCCCCTGGCAGCCAACCGACAGGTTTCTTACTATACAAAGGCTTGGGGCACTGCCATCCAGGAAGCCAGGGTCGCTGTTGTCGAACCCCGACTCTCATCTACTGCAATCAAGGCTGATGAATGGTTGCCCCTGAAGCCAGGGGAAGACGGCGCCATTGCCTCGGCCATTGCCCACGTCATTCTCAGCGAAGGCCTCTGGTACCGCGACTTCGTGGGCGACTTCATCGACGGCGTGAACCGATTCCGGCCTGATACCTGGGTGGACGAGACTCTTTTCGAAGAGAAATACACCTACGGCGTTGTCAAATGGTGGAATCTCGAACTGCGCGACAAGACGCCGGAATGGGCAGCTCAACGCAGCGGGGTCTCTGCAGAACAGATCAGACGGGTTGCCATGGACTTCGCCAAGGCCGCCCCTCATGCGATTTCATGGGTTGGCGGCGGCCCCGCCATGCAGGTTCGCGGCGGCTACGCCTGCATGGCCACCCATGCCCTCAACGGCCTCGTGGGCTCCTGCGATAATGTCGGCGGAACCCTTGTTTCCAACAAGGAGTACACAAGCAAGTTTCCTAAATATGACGAGTACCTGGATGATATCGCCAAGAAGGGCAAAAAGCACGAAAAGATCGACCAACGAGGCCGCCTGCAATTTCCTGCGCTCAACAAGGGAAAGTCAGGCGGCGGTGTCGTGACCAACAATGCTGCGGACGGCATCATCAACAAGGACCCCAACGAGATCAAAGTGGCCATTGCCTACATGAACAACTTCAACTTCTCTGCGCCGGAATCGCAGCGCTGGGACAAGGCGCTGGCCATGATCCCCTTCCTTGTCCACATCACCACCAACGCTTCTGAATTCTCATGGTTTGCGGACATCGTTTTGCCAGACACCCATCACTTGTTCGAAAAGTGGGGCTACACCAAGTCAACTGGCCATGCCTATCGCCATGTGCCCATCCAACAACCCATCATCAACATGCCTTTCGAGTATAAGATAGATGAGACCGAGGTTCCTTTCCTCCTCGGCAAGAAACTGGCTGAACGCGGCTTCGACATGCTGCACCGCTACCATGTGGAGAAGTTCTACGACCCGGAAACAGGCAAGGCTCCTGAAAATGAAAAGGAATTTGCCGAATTCGCCCTGAAGATGGCGACCGAGAACCTGTGGAACCCATCAAAGTACAAAGGCGGGGACCGCATCAACGGCTGGGAGGAGCTGAAACGCATTGGCGTCTGGAACTCCAATCCCTACCCCTTTCGTGCGCGCTGGGGCAAGATGAAAACCAAAACCGGCATGTTCGAGTTCTACAGTGAAACCTTGAAAGAGGCGCTGGAAAAGCATGCGGAAAAGCACGGCGTCGACGTGGATAGAGTCATGGAGGCCACCAATTACCTTGCCCGTGGTGAAATTGCTTTCGTCCCCCACTACGAAGAGCCCTTTGTCCATGGATCAGAAGAGGACTTTCCTTTTGTTTTCGTAGACCACAAGTCCCGACTGAACCGTGAAGGACGCACGCCCAACTGCAGCTGGTATTACGAGCTCAAGGATCTGGACCCCGGCGACATGGCTTATGCCGATGTAGCAAAACTCAACCCTGTAGACGCTGCAAAGCTGGGCATCAGTGCAGGTGATGACATCAAACTCCAGACTCCCGCGGGCGAGATATCCTGCAAAGCGGCCTTGTGGGAAGGTGTCCGCCCCGGCACTGTGGCCAAGTGTTACGGACAGGGGCATTGGGCTTACGGCAAGGTTGCATCAAAAGTCTTTGGAAAAGAGCCCCGTGGCGGCAACAACAACTACATCATTCCGGTCGACTATGAACGTCTGAGCGGCGCTTCTGCCTATTACGGCGTCACTCGCGTCAAGGTCGTAAAGGCCTGAGGAGGGAATACATCATGACAACCTGGGCAATGGTCATCGACCAGCAACGCTGCGTAGGCTGCGGCGCCTGTATTATCGCATGTAAAACGGAAAACAACCTCGACGAAGGCATCACCTGGTCGTACAAGATTACGGAGACGCGAGGCACGTTCCCAAATGTCCGCTACCACTATACTCCCACGCTTTGCAATCACTGCGAAGATGCGCCCTGCGCTCGCGGTTGCCCCACCAATGCCATGCACAAGGCAGAAGGCGGAATCACCATGCACGACCCTGACAAGTGCATCGGCTGCAAGTACTGCATCTATAACTGCCCCTACGGCGTCATCTACTTCAACTGGACGAAGCCGCACGCCTTCTGGAGAAACGGCAAGGCGCTGATCAAAGGCTGCACCACGTCTCCCAAGGAAGAAGTGGAAAAGATCGGCGGCAATGGCACGCCTTACTACAACCCTGAACGCGCTGACACCCTGGACGGTATCAGGCCCATGGGGGTCGTTGAAAAATGCACCTTTTGCGATCACCGCATCAAACAGGGACTTTTACCGGCTTGCGTGGAAGCCTGCCCGGCTGATGCGCGCATATTCGGCGACCTTGACGACCCGGACAGCGAAGTAAGCAAGCTCCTTGGTAAACACAAGCCCTACCGGCTCAAAGAGCACCTGGGAACGAAGCCAAAAATCTACTACATCCGCAGCTTCAACCCGGCTGGATACGCCCAGACAAAGGGAGGCCTGAAATGAACCAAATGACGAGCAATATGAAGAAACTCAACATGCCCTGGGTCACGCTGCTCAGCCTTGGCATCCTGGCAGGGCTCTTTGTCGCTTTCAAGCTGCTGTCTGGCGGACATGACATTCTGGCGGCAAACGACACCATCATCTGGACATTGCCTATCGGGTCCTACGTTTTTTTTGCCATCACAAGCACAGGCATGGGGCTGCTGGGCTCCCTGCCCAAGCTCCTGGGGGTTGAGGCCCTGAACCCCTGGGCCAGACGCTTCACATTTATGGCCATTGTCACTCTGATCGGCGCCTTTGTCTCCATCGGCCTGGAACTGGGCTCGTTGACACACATGATCTATATCATGCTTTCGCCGAACTTCTCCTCGCCTATATGGTGGATGGGCTTGCTTTACTCCCTTGAGTTAGCTCTGCTCATCATAAAATTCATTGTCGAAGGCAGGGAAGGCGGCACGCCCCCGGCCCTGTCCGCTGCTTCTGGAACAATCGGTGTCATAGCAGTTATGGTCCTCGGGAGCGTTTTCGGCATGGCAGAGTCCCGCCCGACGTATTTCGGCGCCTACATGCCAGTCTACACGTTGAGCATGTCCCTGGTCTCTGCCTGGGCTGCTGTCACGGTATACGACGCCATTGCCCCCATCGGGGGGGCCGAACCCTCTGCGGGCATGGGCCGCATCCTGAAGGCTACGCTCATACTCGCAACAGCCGTAGCCTTTGCCAGGTTGGTGCCAGCTCTTGCCAACACTCAGGAGGCATTCTCAGAAGTCACGGGAATCTGGCCTACTTTTGGCTTGCTTTTGGCCCTTCTGCTCATGCTGCCCGCCGCTTCGAAGGTAAGCCGCAGCGTCAGGGGCATTGCCGCTGGTCTTACTCTTCTCTGCGTTCTCACCTTGACCATGTCGATCATCATCTCGGGACAGGCGAGGCCCATTGGGCCCAAGGCCGAGAACCTTCCCGAGGTACTTACCTACGCCCCCAACATCTGGGAGGCCCTGGTCTTTATCTTTTCGGCGTCCGTCATAATGCTGCTTTATCACCTGGGCGACCGTTTGATGCAAATCGACCCCAAAGCTGTAGAGTCCAAATAGCACACGGTCAAAGGGGCCGGCCTTCTTGGCCGGCCCACACAAAACCTGGAGAAAACATCCATGCCCAAAATTGAAGCGCCTACAACGGTTGAGCAACAGGTCTTTTCCACCTTGGCTCTCTGCTACTACCCTCCAGACACTGCTGTTGGCGACAGAATCGACCTGCTTGAAAGGGCTCTCGCCCCTGTGGGGGGAGAATTCCACGATTTAGCCGCGAAGCTTGTGCAACAGTTCAATGAAGCCGAGTTGCAACAGCTCAAGGTGGACCAAGCCAAGCTGTTCGTCGGGCCATTCCAGCTCCTGGCCCCGCCCTTCGGCTCGGTCTATCTGGAAGATGAAGGCCTGCTCATGGGCGACTCCACCATGCACCTCAAAGATCTTTATCTTGAAGCTGATCTGGAAATGGCCGAAGACTTCAAGAATCCGCCGGACCATATTGCGGCGGAACTTGAGTTTCTGGGTTTTCTGCTGCAGATCGAAGAGCAGGCAGAACCGACAGAAAAGGCCATGTGCCAGGACCTTCGCCGGCGATTTCTCGACGAGCATCTCGGGCGCTGGTTCCAGGAGTTCACGGAAAAGGTCGTCCAGAACGCCGAGACCGATTTCTACCGGACACTCGGCATGTTGACGCGTCTCTTTGTGCAAGAGCAACTCGACGAGATCGAGGCCCTGCACGTTTCATCTCTGTAGTCCGGAGGCAGACCATGCTTGAATCCCAGGAGCAGAAACAACCGGTCATGATCGGCCAGTACACGTTTGACGAGTTCAAGGACAAAGCAAAGGATTTCCACGGCTACCCCGCCCCTGGCCTGCTGCTGGGCGCCTACATGGTGGAAGCCGCCAAGGCTCGTTTGCCTGAGGGGACGCTGTTCGAAGTTTATGTTGAAACAGCCAAGTGCCTGCCTGACGCCGTGCAGATGCTCACCCTTTGCACGTATGGCAATGGCCGCATCCATCTCGCTCACACCGGCAGATACGCCCTGGCCCTTTTCGACAAGCACACCGGCGAGGGGTGGCGCTGCGCTGTTGATCCGGACAGGCTGGCAGACTGGCCGGAAATCCAATGCTGGCTGATGAAGCTCAAGCCCAAGAAGGAACAAGATACCAAAAAGCTGTTCCATGAAATCTCCATAGCTGGCGACACCATTTGCACCCTGGAGCCCATTCAGGTGCCGCAAAGAATGCTGGGCAAACATTCATCAGGCCGCATTGCACACTGTCCGTCCTGTGGCGAGCCATACACAGCTTCAGACGGCCCCATCTGTCTTGGCTGCCTTGGCGATGTCCCCTATCTTTTTTCCGCAAGAAGAGCCGAAGGAAAGCGCCCCCGGCAAAATACTCCCAAGGCGCTGCCTCTGCAGGAGGCCGTAGGCAGGAAAGCACTTCACGACATGACGCGTGTTGTGCCCGGCGTCTCAAAGGGGCCTGCCGTCATCGCCGGCCAGGAAATCACGGCCGGTGACGTCTGCGAACTGCAACGCATGGGACGGGCTCATGTGTACGTCGAGGAAGCTTTTCCCAGCGGTGACGACTCAATACATGAGAACAAGGCCGCGCTTGATTTTGCTAGGCTCATGGCTGGCAGAAACATGGATTATTCATCCCGTCCGCGAGAAGGAAAAGTTGATTTTTTCCCGGTTATGGATGGTCTTTTCGTTGTGGATCGCCAACGACTACGAGCTTTCAACCATCTGCCAGACGTAATGTGCGCTACCAGACAGAGCGACATCTTTGTTGAAGTTGGAAGGCCTGTAGCTGGTGCGCGAGCCATACCACTGCTCCTGGATCGTAACGTATACCACCGGGGGATTGCCCTGCTTGAAAAGGGACCGCTCTTCAGCGTATTGCCTCTTAAACAAATGCACGTAGGAATTCTTGTTACAGGCACAGAGGTTTTTCAGGGGCTGATTCAGGACAGGTTCATTCCCCTTGTGCAGGGGAAAGTGGAAGCATTTGGCTGCAAAGTCACCGCAACTGACATCGTGCCTGATGATCGTAAAACCATTGCCGAGGCCGTCAGCAGGATGACATCAGCAAAAGTAGAGTTGCTGGTCACCACTGCTGGGCTTTCCGTGGACCCTGATGACGTCACACGCCTTGGCTTGCTTGACGCCGGCCTCATCGACATGATTTACGGGGCGCCATTGTTGCCAGGCGCCATGACTCTCCTGGGTCGGATCGGTGAAACTCGCGTCATGGGAGTTCCCGCCTGCGCGCTCTTCCATAAGACGACCAGCTTTGACCTGCTGCTGCCCCGAATCCTTGCTGGAAGAGCAGTTTCCCGCGCAGACCTTGCGGACATGGCTGATGGCGGCTTCTGTTTGGCGTGCAACTCCTGCACGTTTCCAAAGTGCCCTTTTGGCAAGTAAGGTGCTGGAGGTCTAAAGCATCCGTCTCTGTATCTAGATCGTGCGTTTCGGGCACTGCAAGGACGGTCCAGGGACAAAGCAGACCCTTTTCCGATTACAGGACGCTCATTTCCATTCAATGCTCAAAGGACAGTGCCCATTTCATGCCCAGACGAAGCGCTGGGCGCGGAGGAGTCGCTCCCAGAGTTCTTTGAAACGCAACGAATCCATGGCGACAGTCGTGACTTTGAGCACTGTTCTGCCCGCGAGGGTGACGATCTTGGCGGGCACGTCCACCAGTTGGCGGCGAAGCATAGTGGGGAAAGACATGACTGGCACCACAGGCTCGGACACGTCCTCCGTGAACGCCTTGAACAGAAAGAAGCCCAGGAGCATGGTGTAGTAGAAGGCGGAGTTGGGAATGAAATGCAGGAACGGCAACTCCTCGAAGCCTAAGCTCTTGAGGAATCTGTGCATCAGTTCCTCCGCGCAGCGCCGGTTGCAGGTTGTAGGAGAACGATCCGTATCTTCCCAAAGAATAATTCCCCTATCAAATCAGTTCCAGTTTAGAAATTGACTACACGTGTCTACCTCCCCACCTCCCTCCGCTCCTGCTCCATTCGCCTGACCACCCGCTCCTTGATCATCGCCAGCCCCTTGTCGCCGCGCGCCTGGTGCAGGTCGTTGAAGTCTGTCAGGCCCTTGGCCTTTTCGTCTGCAGTGAATGATGGCGCAAGGACCTTTGCGCCGACGGCCTTGGCTGCCTGCTGGGCCTTTTTCAGGCCCACGTTTGGTTCCAGGGCGTGGTCGTCATCAGCCAGGATGAGCATGGGCGTCTCCGGGAATTTCACGCGCAGGGCCGTGGCCACGGGCTCCAGGTTGCCGGCATCGAAGGCGGCCACCACGGGCAGGCCTGTGGCCATGTGCACGCTGGCGGCGGTGGCGAAACCTTCGGCAATGAGGATCGGCGCCTGGCCGAGCTTGTTGTCCGGGTCGATGGCGTGGAAGCAGCCGGTCTTGCGGCTGCCTGGCTCGAAGCGTTTGTCGGCCGAGGTGAAGTTTTGCATGGTGATGGTTTGCAGGGTGTGGATGTGGCCGGTGATGTCCTGCCCTGCAATGAGGAGGTTGCCGTTTTCGTCTTCCCGTGCGCCGCAAGGGGCGATGCCTTTGGCTATCAAATAGGCTTGCCCTGGCGTGGCTTCCTTGGCGTTGACGAACTTCGCGAAGGCGCGTTTTGACGCCCTTTCCTGCTCACGGGCGAGGTCGAGTTGGCGTTGGGCGCTGCGTTGGGCAGCCTCGGCCTTCAGGGTTTTCTTCTGCTCCTCTGTGAGCACGTGGCCCGTGGCCTTCCAGGTGATCTTTTCGCCGGTCTTGTGGTTCTGGATGAATCCGGCCGGGACGCCGTCCGCGTAGCCCAGGTAGGCGCCGTCGAGCTTGCCTGGCTTGCCGTCCAGCAGGGGCACGCGGTGGATTTTGCCGTCCATGATCGGAGGTTGCTCGCCGAGATCGAGACCGGAGGCATGGATGGCGCGCGCGAATTCTGCCTGCACGTCCATGCTCTTGACCGGCTCGGGCGCCTTTTCCGGCAGCCAGGATTCCAGCTTGGCCAGGTCCGCCCCTTTGGGGGCATACCAGAGCTTGGCCTCCCGGTCCCACTTGGCGCCTGCGGCCTTGGCCTGATTGCGTTGGCGATAGGGGACCGCCAGATAGACCTTTTCCGCTGCCTGCCGGGCCGGGGTTTCGGCTTGCTGCACTCGCTCCCGGAGCGGTTCACGCGCTGCTTCCTGCGTGGTCTGCATTGTGGCTTGCATTGTGGCTTGCATTGTCGCTTGCTCCTCGCGTTCTTGTGTCCGCTCCAAGGCGAGCACGTAGTTCTTGATCTGCTCCGCATCGCGGCAGGCGCGCACGATCTCGTAGGGGTCCTTCTCCAGGACCGTGATCCAGGAGTCCACGTAGGCCAGGTGCTGACCCGGATCGTGCCCCACACCGAGGTCCTGGCCGAGCATCCAGGAGGCTATTTCCGCGCGCAGCTCCTCGCGTGCGTAAACCTCGGAGCCGAAGGGGCCAAACTCCCGGTTCAGGCGCGAGCCATGCCCGGTCCAGTGCCCGAGTTCGTGCAAGGCGGTGGCGTAGTAGCCGTCGGCCGCCGCAAAGCTCTCCCTGGGGGGCAGCGAAATCTCGTCACGCAGCAGGCTGTAGTAGGCGCGATCGCGCTGGTTGTGCTTGATGAGCGCGCCCGAGTTGCGCAGGATGACCTCGGCCTTCTCGTTAGGATCCCAATCCGCCCCTTGCTTGAGATCAAGCGGGGGCAGCTCGCCTTCGAGCTGGCTGGCGTGGAAGACCGAGGAGAAACGCACGATGGGGCGCTCCAGTTCGACCTTGTGCTTGAGCGCGTTGCCCTCGGCATCGAGCACGGGCTTGCCGTCGTCATCGAGTAGCGGCTCTTCCTTACTGAACTGCCAGAAGACGATGGTCTGCGATTTCTCGCCCTTGCGCACGCGGCACTCCAGGCTGTTGGCCTGCTTCAGACTCATCCAGCGCGGGTCCTCGAAACCCTGGCGCGAGAGCATGACGCGGTTGATGCCGCTGTAAACAGTACCCGAGACCGGATTCCTGGGCGAGCGCAGTTGCCCCGGCCGCCAGGGGCGCTGCCAAGGCGCAGTGCCGCGCTTCAGGTCCTCAATGATCTTGGCCGCGAACTCCTCATGAAACGGGGGGCGTTCGACCTTACTCCTGGCCATGTTCGCCCCCCGCGTCGTCGGCGTCGTCCACGTCGGCAAGACTCAGCGCGCTTTCCTCGAAGGCGCCCATGAACTCGGCCACATCCGGGTCCACCGGGATGCCCAGCTCTGGACTTTCGGTTGCCTGCACGTCTACGGCCCGGGCCGCTGCCTGCAAATACTCCTTGTAGTCTGTGTTCATTTCCTCTCTCCTTGTCATTCAAAGATCTTGACCGGCCGCGCCGGACGCAGCGCACTCAAGTCCACCAGGCCGAAGTAGCGACTGTCGAAGCCGCCGGCGTAGGCATCCGAGAGCAGCAGGGCTTTGTTCGCGGGGATGGTGCCGGATTCCAGGGCGCCACGCGGCAAGGGGCGGCCGTGGCTGTCCAGTGTCCTGACCTGGCTGCAAGGCTGGAGTCTGCTGTTGATGCACACCCCTTCCGGGGCGATGTCCAGCTGATCGCCCGGTAGGCCGACCAGACGTTTGAGCAAGGGGCGCGTGCCCGAGGCACAAAGGCCGGGGCGCAGATACCCTCGCTCCAGGGCCAGTGCGACAAGCGCCCCCTGCTGTGGACAGAACGCAACGAGGTCGCCGCGTTCAGGCGCTCGGGATTCCAGGCGATAGAGACCGACGGCCACGGACGGGGTGAGGTTCAGGCGAAAGCCCAGTGCCCAGAGGACCCCGAGCCAGAAAATCAGGATCAGAGCCAGGACCAGGACCGCAAGCGGCAGGCTATACCTCGGCCAGATACCGTTCATAGGACTTGTCCTCGCTGGGTTTTGGTTGCGGCTTGTTTGAAGAGCCGGGACGCGTGCGCTCCGGATGCAGCGAGTCAGACTTCCCTGGAGCCGCGATCCGCGCGCGCTGGGAAAACACCGGGTCCAGGAAGTAGAGAATCTGCTTGCCGTAGATGGGCGGCTGGCCGGCGCAGAAGACGAGCATGTCGCCCGGCGCCGTGATGCGGCCGGTCGCGTTCTTGGTGGGGCCGGGCAGGCGCATGCACTCGTCCTCGGTCAAGAGCGGCCGCGCGACCTCGTTCACGCTGAGCGAGGCGTTCTTCAGCCCGCCGCTGCGCGCGCCCGAGAGCGCGGTCTTTTTCTCGATGACAGTGGCCTTGCCGGTCATGGCCGAAAGGACGCGCGCGGTCTCCACCGTGTTCGGCGCAAAAGCCACACGCACGTGGCAGTTGGCCATGAGGCCGTTGTCCTTGCCGTAAACCGCGTTCAGCTGCACGATGTCCTGGACGATGAAATAGCCCTTGAGCCCGTAGCCGGCCATGTAGGCGATGGCGCGCTCCACGATGTCCAGCTTGCCCAGGGCCGTGAATTCATCGAGCATGAGCAGCACGCGCCGGCGCTGCTCTGCGCCGCAGTCCAGACGCGCGGTGGCGCGGTTGAGCAGCATGGTCAGCACGATACGCACCAGGGGGCGCAGCCGGTCGATGTCCGCCGGGCTGATCACGAGGTAGAGATTCACGGGGCGCTCGTGCCGCGCGAGGTCGTCCAGGCGAAAGTCGCAGCGCGCGGTGTTCATGGCCACCACCGGGTCGCGGTAGAGGTTCAGGTTGGCCACGGCCGTGGAGAGCACGCCCGAAAGCTCCCGGTCCGCCTTGTTCAGCATCTCCCGCGCCGCGGCCGTGACGAAGCGGTGGATGTCCGCGCCGTGGTGCCCAGAGACACCCCCCGGCAGCAGTGCGTCGAGCATGGCCGCGTGGTCCGTGGCGATCATTTCCTCGAACACATCCTGAATGGGGCGGTTCTCATCCGCCAACAAACAGGAGAGGTCGCAGAGCGTGGCCGCCCTGCCCTCGGCGTGGCGCGTGACCACCAGACAATGCAGCAGCGCCCCTGAAAGAAAGCCGAACGCGGCCTTGTGCCAGTAGTCGGCCAGCCCCTTGCCCTGGGGGTCGAGGATCATGCTGACCAGGTTCTGGGCGTCCTGCACCGCGTGCACGGTCTCCAGGCGGATTTCCTCCAGAGGGTTGAAGCAGGCGGAGTTGCCGCTAGCGTCCGAGGGGTCGAAGCGCAGGACGCGATGCCCCTGCGTGGCGAGCCAGCCTGCTGTCAGGCTCCAGTTCTCGCCCTTGATGTCGAAGACGACCGTAGAATCCGGCCAAGCCAGCAGCGTGGGGATGATCAGCCCCACGCCCTTGCCCGAGCGCGTGGGCGCGAAACAGAGCACGTGCTCCGGGCCGTTGTGGCGCAGATAACGCTGCACGCGCAGCGGCATACCCCGGAGTGCTCGCCGTAAGCGCACGCCCCCGCGATGCTCCTGGAGCCAGCCGCCCACATACACGCCTTGCCCGTCGAGCAGGCCCATGGTGCGAATTTCCTCGGCACGCGCCCAACGCGCCGAGCCGTGCAGGTCCTCGCAACCCTTGCTGAGCTTGCGGCGCCCCACAAAGAGGCTGAGGATAAGAAACTGCGGCAGGATGAACAGGGCCTGAGCAAAGGACAGGGACTGCTCCACGTAGCCCTGAGGGTCGGCCAGGCCGGGCATGGCCTGCCAGGCGAAGATGGACCACGGCGCGTACCAGGCCAGGTCCAAGGCGCGGCCAAGCGGCGCGCCGAGGGCGGGATGGAAGCCGTAGTGCGCGGCCACGCGCTGCGTGGCAAAGCTCATGGACGCCAGGGCAAGGATGGTGACGAAGACGAGGTAGCACCAGAGCGAGGCCCTGGAACGCGCGGGCTTGGCCTGGCCGAGGCCGTAGGGTTTCTTGTGCTCAGGCATGGCGCTGCAGCCTTGACTTGGCGCCAAGAGGTGGTACCAAAGCGCTATGAATATCCTGCATTACAAAGGCTATCAGGGGTGCTTCGAGTACGATCCCGAGGCCGACCTGTTCCACGGCGAGGTGCTGCACCTGTCCGACGTCATCACTTTCCAGGCTGGTAACGAAGACGCAATGCAGCAAGCCTTTGCCGATTCCGTTGACGACTACCTGGGGTTCTGCGCCCAAAAGGGGCGCGCGCCAGAAAAGCCCGCTCCATCCAGCCGAGCCTGAAGCCTCAATCCTACTGCCACGCCGCATACGGCGCCTCGAACACGACGTCCTTGGTCACGATGAGGTTGAACCGATAGCCGGGGCGGATTTCCAGCGTGGGCTTGATGTTCAGGTTCTTTTCCAGGAGCTTTGTGGTTGTCTGGCCCAGCTGACTGGACAGGGCCGAGACCATTGCATCCTGCATGGAGGGCGCGCTGCTGCTCGTGCTCAGGCCGGCCGCGTCGCTGTCGTTGAGCGTGTCCATGGCATAGGCCGTGCCCCCGGAAATCAGGGACATGAGCACGGCCGAGCCGAAGATGCGCCAGTAGTGGTTGTCCACCTCGTCGTGAAATCCGGCGTAGCCGCTCATGTCCGCGCCGGGCATGGCGCCCAGGGTCACGGCAGAGCCGTCCGGGAAGATGAGTCGGTTCCAGGCCACGAGCACGCGGGACTGGCCGTAGACCACGCGCGAATCATACACGCCGTAAAGCTTCGAGCCCTGCGGGATGAGCAGGTGCGCGCCGTGTGCTGTGTCGTAGACGTTCTGGCTGACCTGGGCGATGAGCGCGCCCGGCAGATCGGAGTTCACGCCCGTGAGCATGACGCCGGGGATGACCGCCCCTGTCTTGAGTTCGAAGGGGCGGCCGGGAGTACGCGAATCCGGCAAGCGCCACTGCGCATCGGCCTTGGCGCGCCCGAAGAAGGCTTCCTTGTCCTTGTCCGCGGCGGGGTTGTAATCGCTCTGGAGCAACGCAGAGAGTTCCTCGCCGTCGAGCCCACCGCGCCCAGACGGTTTCTCGCCCCCTGCAGGGGCGGTTGCCGTCACTGCGACCGTGCCCGGCTGCGTTTGCTCGCCCTTCTTGACCACCAGCGGGGAACGCAAGGCGTCAATGTTCTCTTGCACCTTGAGACGACGCAATTGCTCCTGCTCGCGACGTGCGTTGTCCCCGGCCTCGTCTTTCTGCGGCGCCAGCACCACAATCTGTTTTTCCGGTTGCACGGGCGCAGGAGCCTCGGCCGCTGGGGGCTCGGGTTGCATGGCCAGGCCCGGTCCACCGTCTTCCGGGAGAAAGGGCTTCTCGGGCTGCACCTCCAGCGGGAGCGCTTGCTCCTCTGGGCTGCCACGCTCCATGAAGTTCACGCTGTAGATCAGCACCGCAGCCAGAATGCACCCCATAAGCAAGACGAGCAGCAAGGGCTTCTTGCTCATGCGGGCCACGGGCAGGTCCGCGCCACCCATGGGGCTGAGTTCGTTGGGGCTGTTCATGGCTGTTCAGGCGTTTCTACCGTGGCAGGCGCTGCTGGTGCCCCGGTCTGGGCCAGGCCCGCTTCAGGCGTGGTCCGCTCCCCGAGGATGTACACGCGGGAAAAGGCAAAGCCGTCCGAGAGTGCCATGTGCAGATACCAGGCCGCAGGCTCCTCCCTGATGGCGTCCAGGGTGTAGCTCAGGTCCAATACTTCGGCGCCGGCAGCAGGCTCCAGGCGAAAGCCACTGGCGCGAAGCCCTTGTTCCAGTGCCTCGCCAAAGCTGCCGCGTTCCGCTGGCTCCAGATGCAGAGCGGTCAGGCCGGGCGGGTAGACCTCTGCCAGGCGGGATACAGCATCCGAGGCCATGACTGTTTCCTGCTCGGCCTGGAGCCCCTGGCCACAGAACGAACCGCCATGGCGTGCGGCGCAGCCAGAGCACAGGGCCAGGCAAAGCAGCAGGATGAATGTGCGCATCAGCTGTCCTCCCTGGTGATTTCGATGGATTCCTGATCGCGCCCCACACCGAGCACCAGGACGACCTTTCCAAAGAGCCCATCCACGATCATGGCCTGGCCCTTGACGCGGTAGTTCACGAGCACGTCGCTGCCGGACTTGCGCACGAGCAGGACAGGCATCTCGTTGGTGGCCGCGGCCGTGGGCAGTCGGATCACGGTTTGACGGCCGTCGTCATAGACCTGCACCGGCTTCCAGGAGGCCTTGCCCGTGACCACGTAGCGGAAGTTGAGCGTGCTCAGGTCCACCTCGTGGCCGTCGAGCGATGCCGTGCGCCAGCGCTCTTCCCTGGCCTCACGTTCTGCCTGCTCCCTGAAACGTCGCACCTGGTCTTCCATGTAGAGGAAGCCCACGTAGGGCGTGTGCCCCTCGCGTTGGGAGATCAGGCGCAGATGGTAGACGCGGCGGCTGGTGGTGACCACGGCCGAGCTTTCCAGGCCGGCGTCCACGGGCTTGATCAGGAGATGCACGGTCTCGTGCTCCCCAGCGCCGGACGTGGCCACGTCCACGAGCCAGCGGGCCGAGTCGCCCAGCACCACCTCGTTGAGGGTCTCCCCGGCCTGCAACTCCACATCGCAGACATTGAGCGGCGCGGCGACGATGGTGGGCAGGCTCGCCCCATGCACGTAGAGCACCTTGCCCGTGCCGTTGCGCACGGGCGTCACCGACCTGGCCGCCCACTCCCCGGCCAGCTCCAGGGCTTTGGCCTCGTTGGGCGTCAACGCCACCGGTGTGTCACTGAGATAGTCAGGAAGGGGCGGAAAAGGCGCAGCGGATTGCTCCGCCTCAATTTGCGGCGCTTCTGAAGCATGCTCCGCAAGAGCAGGAGCGGGAAGCAAGAGCACAAGACAACATAACAGCAGGCAACGCATGGTCATGCACCTCATCGGGGTTGCGAGTTGACAGTGCCCGAGAGCACTTTGGCAAAGGAAATGCCTGTGACATGAACCCCGCCAGGGTTCTTGATGATCTGATCTTCCGAATTCGGGGGGCGCACCTGGACGGTCAGCGTGGCCTCGAAGGACTGCGACGGCTGCAGCTCCAGACCGTTGAAGCCGCGCACGGTCTCTGTCCACTCCACACGCCAGGAATCCTGGCTCACCGGCAGGGGCAGCCCTTTGACCGAGACCTGCACCAGCTTGCCTTCCTTGGCGCGTTCGTAGGGGTTGTTCTGCTCGTACCACTGCCGCAGCTGCCCCTTGGCTGAACCGGCCATGAAATAGGCCAGGCGCTCGACCATCTTCTTCTGCAGGTCCAAATCAGCGGTCACGGTTCGCCAGTTCACGATGACGCCGGCCAGCTCGGCCTGAATCAGCCGCTGGGGCACCGGCGCGGCCAGGTCGGCACGGGTCACGGCCGCGGCCTTACCCAGCTGGTCCACCTCCACCACATAGGGCACGACCTTGTACTGCGCGGCCATGATCACGTTGCCGGCAATGGAGCCGGCCGCAAGGAGCAGGCTGACAAAAGCGGCCAGGCGCCAGTGGGCAGCGCGCTGGATGTAGCTGCCGTAACGCTCCAGCCATTCCTCGCGGCCGCTCAGGTACGGATTGCGGGGCGCAGACGTCTGCCTATTCGACATCTTCTTGATCCTTCATGGCGTTCTCCATTTTCTTGGCCTGGAGTCTCGATTGCAGCCGACTGTTCAGGCGCAGACCGTAGCCGGCGCGCGGGCTCTCAGCCCGAGCCTGGGCATAGGCGCTGTAGAGGTTGCCGGCCATGTGGCCGAAGCGCCCCAATCCGGTGGCGCCGCTTTCCTTGGCCAGTTGCGAGGCCGCGCTCACGCTCTTGACCCCCACGGCGGTGCCTGCCGTGGCAGCGGCGGCGCCCGCAGCGCCCCCCACCGCCGCTCCGAGTACGGCGCCGGCCGTGGCGCCCAGGGCCTGGCCGCCGTGCACGTGGGAGCCGTTGATGATGCCGGCGCAGGCCTCGGGGATGGCGCGCACCAGGGCCAGAATGATGACAGCCACGCCGATGACCACGAAGATGTCCTGCATGGTGGCTTCGGCCAGCTCCAAATCGGCGATAAACGAGAGCGCGAGCCCCAGCAGCAGTTGCATGACGAATAGCTTGAAGGCCACGGCGAGCACGTAGCGCATGACGTTGATGGCGTACTCGCGGAAGATGGCGCTGCCCCCCAGTCCGAGCAGGATCACGCTGGCGTTCATGGCAATCATGGCCTCGCACTTGACGAAGAGAATCTGCGCGGTCATCAGCGCAAAGGCGATGAGTACCACCAGCGCGGCGACGATGTAAGCCAGGCTGTCCACCGGGGAGGTGATGGAGAGCTTGTCCAGAATGGTCATGACGATGGCGCAGCCGGTCATGAACGGCGCCTCCACCGTGGTTCTGGACGCGCCGAGGCCGTCGGCCGTTGCGGCCAGCCCGTTGATCAGGCTCCAGGACCAGGCGTCATAGTTTTTGATCACAGCGGCGATGAACCCGGCAAAGAGCAGAATCATCACGAACTGCCCCATGATGTCCGCTATCTGCGCCCGCTGCAGCGCCATGCGCACGCCGAAGAGACAGACTTCGAGGATCAGGGTCCAGCGCAGGAGCGCAAAGGCAAAGGATTGCAAGGTGCCGCCCCAGCTGGCCGTTCTGGTGTAGAAGGTCTCGACCAGTTGCGAGATGCTGCCCGGCGAGGTGTCGGCCAGGCCCTCAGCGGGGCAGACCAGGACCAGGGCAACAGCCAACACAACTGGCACCGCACCTGGCAAGGAGATGCCCAGCGGCGGGAGTGTCATCTTCTGGAGCACGGGAATTCCAGCCGGTTAGAAGGGGTCAGGCCGGGCGTTTTCCATGCCCACCTTGCCTTTGAGCTTGTCCGTGCGCGTGGCCTCTTTCCACCACTGCGCGCGCAGCTCTTCCAAGCGCTCGGCCTTCATGCTCTCCTGGGCCTGGGCCTGGGTTGCGGTCAGCAGGAGTGTGCGCAACTGGCGTGCCTCCTCGATCTGCAGCGCAGCCAGCTGATTGCCGGCGTCGAGCGCCTGCACCTGCCCCTCGGGTGTGCTCAGCAGACTCGCGATGTGCTGGTCAAAGGCGTCGGCGTCCTGGATCAGGCTATCCAGCTGCTGCCCCGATACCTGAAACACGGCCTTGGAAGCGCGCTCGACCTGATCCGACCACTCGTTCCACTTTTCGAAGTACTGCGCGTTGGCCGGCTCGATGCCGTCGCCTTGCGCCGTGGCCAAGTTGTTCAGGAAGTCCTTGTCTGCGTAGATTTCCTCGAAAAGGTTGCCCAGGGCCGCAATGTCACCCACCTGATTCTGAATGCTGCTCGTGAGCCCGGCCAGTTTTCTGAAGTCCCCCGTAACCTTCCCCAGTAGTCGTTGCGGCAGTTTGATGGTGTTCTGGACCATGTTGCGGTACTGGTCGATCTGGTTGGCCACCATCTGCATCTGGTGCATGGTCTGTGCGACCGATTCTTCGTAGTCCGCGGCCAGGGTCGCCAGCTCTTCCACGTTGGTGACGCGGTCGAGGATCTGGATCAACTTCTCGCTGCAATTGGTGCAGGTCACGGTCATGCCCGCGTTCGTAGTGGACGCCAGCAACAACATGAAAAGACAGCAAAGAAACACAATCCGAATCTTCATCTACAGCACTCCTTTTTCCTTGAGCCAGAATGCAACCCAATCCGGGCCTTGTTCAGTGTGCAGTTCCTTGATGCGGGAGACGCTCTCCCTGTCCGAGACCCCCACAAAGGCCAGGGTCTGTTTCTGCAGCGCGAGCTGCACCAGTCGCCGCCCCGCAGGGGCGAGCACGTAGTAGTCGCGCTTGGGCGTGGCCGTGGCCACGATCTCGATCTGGCGCGCGTTCAGCCCCATGCCGGCATAGAGTTCGCGCTGCCCGTCCTGCCGGGCCGCAAGATTGGGCAGGAGAATCTTTGTGGGGCAGGACTCCACCAACACGTCGAGGATGCCTGAGCGCACCGCGTCGGACAGGCTCTGCGTGGCCAGCACTACCGCGCAGTTTGCCTTGCGCAGGACCTTGAGCCACTCGCGGATCTTCTCCCGGAACACGGCGTGGCCGAGCATGACCCAGGCCTCATCCAGCACGAGCAGCGCGGGCTGCCCCCGCAGGGCCTTTTCAATGCGATGGAAGAGATAGAGCAGCACAGGCACGAGGTTCTTGTCGCCCAGCTGCATCAGGGCCTCCACCTCGAAGACCACAAAGGCCCCGCTGTCCGGTGTGTCTTTGTCTGCAAGTCCCAGGGTGTCCGTGGCCGCATCCAGCAGGCTGCCCATGGCGCCGCTTTTGGTGTAGTGCTGGAGCGCGGCCCTGAGTTCCTGATCCTGAACCACGTGCCAGAAATCCGTGAGGGAGCGCATTTGCGGCGGGTTCTGCCGCAGGGCGTTCATGGCCGTGTGGATGGCGTTGCGGTGGCCGGGCAGCACGGCCAGGCCTTGCAGCTCGGCCAGATCGGCTATCCACCCCTCGGCCCAGCTCTGCTCCGCCTCGGAGGCGTCGATACCCTGCAGGGGCGCCAGGGCCAGGCCGTGATTCCCGGCAGCGCCGATATCGTAATGCGCGCCGCCAACTGCCAGGCAGAGCGGCAGCATGCTCTGCCCCTTGTCGAAACAGAAGACCTGCGCGCCTTTGTAGCGCCGGAACTGCGCCGCGATGAGCGCCAGCAGCGTGGACTTGCCCGAGCCCGTGGGGCCGAAGACCAGCGTGTGCCCCACATCGCCTTCGTGCAGGTTGAAGCGAAACGGCGTGGCGCCGTCCGTGGTGCAGACCATCAGCGGGGGCGAGTCCGGCGGATAGAACGGACACGGGCACTGCTCATAGCCGGCCCAAATCCCGGCCAGGGGCAGCAGATCAGCCAGGTTCAGCGTATGCACCAGGGGGCGGCGGATGTTGGCGAAGCCATTGCCCGGATGCGTCCCGAGCCAAGCCTCCAGGGCATTGATGGTTTCCAGGCGGCAGCCAAACCCCAGCGTCTGCACCGCACGTCGCAGTTCACGCGCCCAATCATGCAGGACCTCGCGCTCCTCGTGCAGGAGCACGATGCACGAGGTCAGGTAGCCGGCGCCCACGAAGCCGGATTGGACCTCCACCAGGGCCTGCTCCGCGTCCTCTGTCATGAGCTGGGCGTCGCGGTTGGCGCGGGCGTTGGGGTTGTTGAAGAACTGGTCAAAGAAGCGGAAGACCTGCTGCTGCCAGGTCTTGCGGTAGGTGGTGATCTCACGCGTGGCGTCGAGCTGATCCAGGCAGATGAAGCGCGTGGAGAAGCGATACGGCAATTGCAAGCCGTCCAGGGTGGCCAGCATGGCCGGCCAGCTCTCCTGCGGCAGGCCGTCCAGGCCGAGCACCGCGATGTGCAGCCTGCCAATGCGCGGCGCCAGCCCCCCGACCAGGTCCTCGCCCCCCAAGAGCGCATCCAGATACATGGGCGTGCCAGTGATAGTTGGCACACGCACGGGGTGCTCCTCGCCCGTCAGGCAGTGCTGCAAATGCTCCAGGAGCGCGGAGTACAGGCGCGGCCGGCCGTCTTCGTCTTCTTCCTCATATTCATCCAGCCGGTGCAGGCGCAGCACCGCTGCCAGCGCGTCTTCGATTTCCAGCAGGGTCTGCTGGAACTGGCTGAGGTTCTTCTCCAGGACGTTGGCAGTTGCCACGCCGGTCTGGGCAGCCACGGCCAGCTTGCCGGCGTAGAGGTTGGGCTTGAAGCTGGCGCTGAGAAAGGTGCGCGTGCTGTAGCAGCGGTCGCCGCTGAAATAGGCGCGGCGCTCGGCATCGATGCGCCGCGTCACGGGGTCCGGGAAGTGGCTCGCGTCGGGGCGCGAATAGGCGCGCTGACGGCAGCGCACGGCGTCCACGTGCAGCATCCACCCCGTGCCCAGGAGCTTTACCGCGCTGTTGACCTGGGCTGAGACAAAGGCCAGCTCCTCGGGCGTGCTCGATGCCGTATCCTGGCCGCGAAACTCCCAGGCGGCGAGGAACGAGCCGTCCTTGCAGAGCACCACGCCCGGCGCCACGAGCGCGGCATAGGGCAGGAGGTCGGGCAGGCCCTTGGCCTTGTGGCGAAAATCCTGCAAGCGCAGCATCACGCCCTCCAGACCGAGGCGCGCGCCGGGTAGTGCAACTGGAGTTTGATGTGCCGCAGCCAGACCTTGCTCATGAGCGGATCGGCCTTGGCCATGCGGCGCAGCACAAAGACCGCCAGCACCCAGAAGCCGAAGCCGGCCACACCGGACAGCAGGCTCAGGCCGCCGATGGCCACGAGCAAGGCGACCAAGCCGCTCATGAGCACGAGTTCACGCTCCGCGCCCATGACGTGGCTGTGCCGGTGCAGTGATTGATGGATGGTCAAAGTGCGCATAGCAACTCCATATTATGTTATTCCCAACCCCCAACTGAGGGGGTTTGGGGGGAATCATTCCCGCCAACGGGGAGGGTCCAGGGAGGGGCAGCGCCCCACCCTGGCCGCCGGAGGCAGCCACGATCAGACCACAGCGCCGGAGAAGGAGAAGATGTTGTCCACGATGCTCGCGGCAAAGGCGATGAAGGAGATGCCGAAGACCACGCCCAGCAGCAGCTTGAAGCCGCCGGTGAGGTCATCCTTGTTGAAGATGTAGATCACGCCGCAGAGCGCCATGGCCACGATGGATATCCAGCGTCCGGCCGGGCCGGTGATGGTGCCCACGACCTTTTCCAGCGGCCCGGAGAACTCGGAAATGCCCCCCGAGGCATGCGCGAGTTCGGGCAGCAGAGCCATTGCCATTGAAGCCAGAAGCAGCGGGAGCAGCGTTCTTGTGCGCATGCAGATACTCCAGTTCGAAGTTGCGGGTTTTGGGATCGATGCCCTTGACGCGGGCGATTTCCGAGACGCGGCGACCACCAGCTTGGGTCGTCGCGCGTTCGATGAACACGATGAGGTCCACGGCTTCGGCAATGAGCGCCCCCATAGGGGCGGGCGTGGCCTCGGCAATGAGCTGCTCCAGGCGCACGAGCCCGGCTGCCGCGCTGCCCGCGTGCACCGTGGCCAGGCCGCCGGGGTGGCCGGTATTCCAGGACTTGAGCAGGTCCAAGGCCGAACCGTCTCGCACCTCGCCCACGATGATCCGTGTGGGGCGATAGCGCATGGTCACCTTGACCAGGCGCTGCATGCTCACGAAGTCCGAACTGCGCAGGAACACGGCGTTGCGGCTGCGGGATTGGAGTTCGGCTGTGTCTTCCAGGAGCAGCAGCCGATCCTCGGGACACTGCACGGCTACGGACTCCATGAGCGCGTTGACCAGCGTGGTCTTGCCCGAGCCCGTGCCGCCGACCACGAGGATGTTGCGGTGCTCGGCCACGGCCTGCTCCAGGACTGCGCGGTCGGCTGCGTCCACGATGCCTGCGGACGCGTATTCCGCCAGGGTGAAGACCTTGCTGGCGCGCTTGCGGATGGTGAAGGAGGGGCCGGCCACCACTGGCGGCAGCAGGCCTTCGAAACGACTGCCGCCCCCTGCGCTGATGGCGGGAAGCTCGCCCTCCACAATGGGGCGCTCCACAGTGACTGTGGTTTCCAGAGCGCTGGCCATGAGGGAGATGATCAGCCGCCCCTGAGCAGCGGAGAGGCTGCCATGCTGCGCCATGCCTTGCCCGAGTCGCTCGATCCAGAGCGTCTGGTCAGGATTGAGCATGATCTCGATCACGTCCGGATCGCGCAGGGCGTCCATGATCGCGGGGCCGAGGTTGTGTTCGAGGCTGGCGTGCAGGCGGTCCACGCTACCGCCCCCCGAGGAATACGAAGGCAATGACGTTGCCCAGGGCGGACGCGACCACGATCCCCGCCAGCCACAGCAGATGCAGACGGAAGGCCTTCAGGGCCGCGCTATGTTGCTGCAGGACACCACGCATGGATTCGATGGACGCGGCGGAAAGGTCCTTGCCCAGGGCCTCGGTCGCCTGGAGCACGCCGGCCACGTACCTGTCTGTCTTTTCCGCGAGCAGGGCGGTGAGCGCTTTGTTGTGCCTGGCCAGGAGCCTTTCGTACTCGCCGAGAAAGGCGTTGTGCAGCGTCACGAGCATGAGCACCGGATCGTCCGCGCCGATGATGGTGTCGTGTTGCTTGGCCAACAACGCGCGTACTTCGTCCAGAGTCAGTCCGACGCCGTCAGGAGCGCAATAATCGTCTGCTCGATCAGTCTCATTCGAAGCTGTTGTTTCATCCACCATAATCTCTCCAGATCAACCCAAACTCAGGGGGTCTGGGGGAGATGATCTCCCCCAGCCGGGCTTTGGGGTGGAACCCCAAGACGTTCGCCTTTGCCATTTTTTCTTCAAAACAACTGCGCCTTGTCGATTTCTGCCACGACATCGCGCCAGAAACCGGCCAGGCGTTGGCGCACCATCAGCGGCAGCGTGGAGTTGATCGCGCTGTCGAAGCTCTGGCGGCGCGCAAAAAGTTCTTCCAGGTCCTTGCCGAAGGTGGCTTGCTTGCGGTGTGGGATGGCGACCACGGCGTGGAAGCTCGCGGCGTTCTCTACGTAAATCTTGAACTCATGGAAGGCTTTGCCGTCGAGCGTGATCTCGCCGAAGAAGCGGTTCAGCCAGACGACTATCCGATTGGCGGGCGTGGCCGGAAAATGCGTCACCAGGGACTTGAGCCCGGAGAGCGTGTCCAGGATGGCCTGGCCGCCGGTGACCACGGAGTGCAGCATGACCGTGTGGCCTTGGCTCTGGAGCAGCGGCAGGGCCTCGTTTTCAAGCAGATAGGAGCCGAGCGGAACGAAGGATGATGCGCCGTTGTCCACGACCACGTGTGCGTCCTCGTCTAGGGCGAAGATGCTTTCCATGAGCCGATCGAAGCGGCGCGGATCGATGTCGTCTCCGCTCATGATGTCCAGGGCAGTGACCTGGAACTCCGCGTATCCGGCAAGCGTGGCATTGATGGGGTCCGTGTCGAAGCAGTGCACGGGCACGGCATTGGCGCGCAGGTACTGCACGAGCAGCGCGGCCACGAGCGACTTGCCCACGCCGCCCTTGCCCTGGAGAATGCAGTGGATGGTAGCCATGGGGGGCCTCAGATCATCTCGCCCGATGATGGTTTCTTGTTCACGGCAAAACTGTTGTGCCCTGAGCGCGACTCCTCGCAGCTCGAGTGCTCGTCTCGGTTCTGCCCCCAGTCATTGAGCGCTCTGTCGCTGGGAAAAAAGCGCTTCATGTAGCGGCAAAACGTGGCGTAGGCCATGGTCACGCGTCCCTTGGCCGCAAGCGCGTCATGGATTTTCCTGTTGTCGTAGCCCTGGCGGTGCATGGTCGCGATACTTTCCCTGCAGGCCAGGAACTCCACGCGCCCCATGTTGCGGGGGATGCGAGACGTGCCTTTTTGGGAAGACATGACCTAACGCTCCGAGCCGGCTCGCAGGCATGCGGCCATTGCTGGTGGCGTCATGGTCGCCTGAGGCGGGTGCATGGAATTTCCTTGCAGGAGTTGGGCGCGAACCCGGATAAACGTGTCCACGCGCGGATGCAGCTCCTCTCCGCGCTCGACCTTCCGGCGGATGTTCAGATACTGTCTTTCCGTGTAGCCAAGCGCCCTGGCAACAGCGGCATAGGTGCCGAGCTGACGCAGGAGCTGGTCGAAGATATCTTTCATGTCACTCTCCTTGTGTGACATATCTAAAAGAATTTCCGGTGCAATGCAACAGGAAATTTTCGCTGGACAACGAAGGAATTTCCAGAGACAAGGGCCATGGGAGGACGCCATGGATAATTTTTCGCACCTATTGGAGCGGTCATTCGTGGAGCTGATCGACAAGCGCGCGGATGCCCGCGGTTGGGGCAAAGGGGAATTCGCACGGATGGTCTGGCCGGAAACTCAGCCCAAGGCCGCCGCAGCGCGCTGGTCGGCCATTCGCGGCAAGGCCACCAACACCGGCAAGCCACAAGGGGTACTCATCGCCGACGCCCAGCGCATGGCCGAGGTGCTCGGGGAGGACCTTGCCTATCTGCTGGCCGTGGCCAAGGAGAATGCCAAGCAGGCCCGCAACGGATTTGCCACCAAGGGTTGAGGTCAAAGATATCGGCCAAGGCGAACCTGCAGAGCCCCTTCAAGGGAGGCAAGGGGCGAGTGCATGGTTTTGTCGATGCAGCGATACTTTTCAATTTATGCAGATTGATTGGGAAATTTCTCACAAAATTATTGCATTCTTCCCATAATCTGGCATGAGACAGCCTTGACCAAAGGGGGACAAGTCTGTCGGTCATCCAAAACAACGAGGGGGGGACTGACATAGGCGGAAGACATACATTGGTCACTGCATAACGAAAGGGAGGCATCGGTGGGCAAGCCCAAAGTTGAAGACGTCGAAAAGCAGGCACAAGAGCTGGTCAAAATGGTTTTCACGGCCAGCGATCAACATATGACCCAGGTAAACGGCACCCCCACGAACCTGCACAACGCGCTAAGCGCGGCTGCGCTTACGGTCCAGAACTCCGTGAAATCCTTTGTGGAGATTCTCCGCTCGTTTTCACGATGACACCCCTTGGCCGCTAAGCCCGCCGTGCGCGGGCTTTTTATGGCCTATTTAGATAGGAAATTCCTTTAAAAGGTTGTTCGTCATTGAACGAAATTCCTTGGTATTGGGGAGTGGTTGCGTCCGGAAGTGCGGTTGAAAACTGACAAAGGTCGGAGGCTGTTTGAAGAGTGGGCCAAACAGCTGAAACCATCTGATGCAATACTCCACATAGACGATTAGAGCACATGAAATGAGTGGAAAAGACAAGGGCGGACCCCGCCAGGCCCGCCCATCATCGAAAGCCAAAACACATTCGACATGCATAATGCACACGGCCAGATGGTGTGTCAACATGTTCAAGACGCGAAATTTGTTCTTGTCTGAAGTTTTGCATACGAATGTACTGATATCTTGTGAGAGGTTGCAATGCAGTTCTGTTCCTTTTGGTGTAGCACCCCTGCTGCAAAGGGGGGCGTATGCAGTCTGAGCACATTGCGGCCATCCCGGCTGCCCTGCGTAATATCCCGCGCTGGGTTCTCTGGAAAAGCGAGGAGCGCAACGGACGGCGCACCAAAGTCCCCTACGCGCTTGGGGGCAACCGTGCGCGGACAGATGCCCCAACCACCTGGGCAGCCTTCGAGGACGTGCTCGATCGGCTTCGGGCAGCGCCCCACGAGTATGCCGGCCTTGGCTTTGTCTTTGCCAAGGAGGACGGCTTTGTGGGCGTGGATCTTGACCACTGCGTTGCCCACGATACCGGCGCGCTCATGCCCTGGGCGAGGCAAGTAGTGGAGCTTCTCGGCAGCTATACGGAGTACTCCCCTAGCGGCGTCGGCCTGCACGTCATCGTCGAGGGGCGCAAGCCTGACCCACGCTGCAAGCAGACCCGTATCCCTGGCGCCCCTGCCGGCTCTGCCTTCGAATGGTACGACGAACGCCGTTTCTTCACCGTCAGTGGCCGCGTCTTTCCTGGCGCACCAAATGATATTCATCAGCGCAACGGGGAGCTGAGCCAGGTTCGGAACCTGATCTGGGGCAGCTCCCCGGAGGCATCCACTCTGCCGACTCGTAGCCCCTTCCGGGACCAGGACGCCTTGCTGTTCGAGCGTATTCGCGCGTCCCGCCAAGCTGCCCGGTTCGAAGTCCTTTGGCGGGGGGACTGGCAAGGCGCCGGCTACTCCAGCCAAAGCGAGGCCGACTTGGCGCTCTGCGCCATGCTCTCATTCTGGACGGGGCGCGACGCCGCCCACATGGACGGTCTTTTCCGGCAATCCGGACTCTACCGCCCCAAATGGGAGCGCAACGCCGGCGCCGGCCAGACCTATGGCGCCCGCACCATCGCTGCCGCCTGCGCCAAGAGCCTGGAGACACTGGAGCCCAGGCGCACTTTCGCCAAAAGGCAGGACCTGGCATCACCCGACCTCGACAAGGCCCAGGACCTCGACCGCTCCCGCGAGTTGTTCCCGCGTCGCTCCTTTCCCTGGCAGGTCTTTCCATCATCAATAGCCGAGAGCTTGCGGCAGTTGGCGCGCTCTTGTGCCGGCAGTCCGAACCCGTTGCCGGGTACGGCCTTCTGTATCCTGGGGGCCGCCCTGGGCCGCACCATTTCTGTTCTGCCCAAGGCGTCCTGGCGGGAACCACTCATCTTCTGGCACCTGGACATCGAGGAGTCGGGCAGCGGCAAGACCGCCCCCATGTGGTTGCTGGCCGAGGTCATGAAGCGGGCGCAGGCCGAGGCCCATGAGCGCTACGCCGAGGAGTACGCGACCTGGCGCGCCCTGCCCAGAAACGACAAACACCCCGAGCCCGAACCGGCGCCGGCGCGTGGCTACTTCCTGACAGACGCCACCCTCGAAGGGCTGCGCTGCGAGCTGGAAGCGCACCCCACTGGGGGGCTGGCCATGCTCCTCAACGAGGCGTCGTTTCTGCTCAACTCCCACAACCAGTACAAGGCGCGCGGCACAGACCGCGAGGCCTGGCTCTGCCTTTGGGACGGGCACCCGGTGCGTGTGGTGCGCGTGGGCAAGACCGTCTACCTCAAAGGGGCGCGCGTGCAGGTCTGCGGCGGCATCCAGCCCGAGGTTTTCAAGGCCGCGTTCACGGCCAAGAAGGGGCTGTATCTCTGTGACGGCACAGCCTTCCGCTGCCTGCTGACCTTCGAGCCGCCAGCGCACTACGAACAGACCGAGGAAGTCTGGTCTGCCGCCCTACGCACAGCCTGGGAGCGCACCCTCGCCACGGCCATGGCCTGGGCGGATCAGCGCGCGGCCTTGGGCGAGCCCCTGGATCTGCACCTCGCCCCCCAGGCCAGGGCGGCGTTTCTGGACTGGCGCAACAGCCTGGACGCCCAGCGTGATGAACTGCCGGCACAGCTGCGCGGCTTCCTGCCCAAGGCCTTCAGCTACGCCCTGCGCCTGGCTGGCGTCCTACATTGCATTGAAGCTTTCCACGCCGGCAGCGAGCCTGCGACGGTCCTGGACACCACGTGCATCCTGAACGGCATCGAGGTGGCTGAATTCTACCTCGGCCAGGCAGTGGACGCGGTGCGCCTCCTGGCGGACGAGCGAGGCGCACGCCCCACAGAGGTCTCGGATCGCATGCGGCTCCTGGCCAAGGTGCTCGCGTCCCTGCGCCCGGACCTGGACAACGGCCGCCTGGCCGTGGGCTTCATCCAGGAGCGCTTCAACACCATGGCCCCCGCAGAGGCCCGAATCAAATCCCCCCATGCCATGGGGGCAATGCTGCGCAGCGCAGGCTTGAGCGTCTCGGCGGGCAAACTGAACGCCAACGGCCGCCGCTCCACTCGTTGCCTGCTCTGGGATCAAAAAAGCGAAGACTTTGTGCAGACATCACTGCAGACATTGCAGACTTTGAAAACAACAAGTCTGCACCCCGGAGCCCGCGTCAGTAAAGACTTTGCAGACAATGCGGACAAAGCAGACATGGTTTCAGGTGAAAACAAACTTGAAACCGAGAAAAGCTGAGCTGAAAGACAAATGACCATTCAGGGACCTTTCTACAATCTCAAGGAAGCTGCGCAGTATTGCGGATACAAGCCAGCCACGTTCGCAAGGCTGCTCCGTGAGTATGACCTGCCCAAGTCCGGCCCTCGGAAAAATCGCTTCGCAGTTTCTGTGCTCGATGCCTGGATGGCGAGTCCTGATACATTCAAGATCACTCCCGCAGCTCCTGCTAGACGCAGGAAACCACAATTGGTATCTGTATAGTCAGGAGGCGATCCATGAGCGTACACAAGAAGAAGGACGGGCGCTGGCAGGTTAACTTCCGTGACGAACACGGGCACGTGCGCAGCAAAACCTTCCCTGCGGGCAAGGAAGGGAAGAAGCAGGCCAAGACATTTGACTTCGAGGTCAAGGCGCTCAAGACTCAAGGCAAGCAGCTTCCAGTCATCACCCGCCAGGAGGGCATCTATTTCGACGAACTGGCCCAGCTTTGGCTCAACGAGAAAAAGGCCCAGGGGCGGGCCCTGCGCTGGCTCAAGGAGCTGGCCGAGCTTCTTAACAAGTCCTTCATACCCACCTTGGCAGCCAAGCCAGCGAACCAGGTCAGCCAAGCCGATGTCATGGCCATCATCGGCGCACAGTATGCGAACAACGCCCAAGCCACGCGCAATCGCTACATAGGCTATGTGAAAGCGATCTTCGAACACGGAGTTGAGCACGGGCACCTGGAGAAGAACCCTCTCGCACGCTGGAAAAAGGGCAAGGAGGCGCCACGGCGCTCCCGATTGTCCTTGGACGACCTTCGCAAGGTCCAGGAGCTGGCGCCAGAGCACCTTGCCTGGGCGCTCGAAGTGGCCTGGAACGTGCCTTGCCGACCCGGGCCGTCCGATCTGTTCGCCCTGCGCTTCGATACGCATGTGGACTACGACAAGGGCGGGCTGAACGTCTATCATTCCAAGGTCAAGCGCTGGGCATGGATTCCTTGTGACGAGGGTTTCATGCGCGCACTGTTCGCAAGACAGCAGATGCATGGCAGCGGCCACCTCATAGAATACAAGGGAAGCCCGGTCCTCAAGCTGGCCAAGGCTTTGCGCACCTCAACCAGGAAGGCGAAACTCCCTTACGACATCTGCTTCTATGATGTCCGGCATCTCTGGATCACAACCATGCTCGATGCGGGGGCGTCGGCCGCCGCCGTGGCCGAAATGGCCGGCACGAGCCTGGAAATGATCATGGCGAACTATTATGAGATCAATAGATCGGAGAAGGATAGGGCGGTGGGGTTGTTGCCTAAGTTAGCGAAAGAGGAACCTGAGCGATTGCTTAATGTCATTGATTTCAAATTAGCCAGAAAGTGAAAAGTGGCAGAGCTGTACTAGTTTGGACACTGTAATGTTATAACTATTAATAAAATTTCATTCATATCATATGAGATGCAAAATGGATAGTCCCCACTTAAACATGACAAAGGATTTGACATATACAGCATGCACAGTGCAGGAAATATTAGATGTCATTTTTTTTATTAAAAAAAAGGAAAAAACACAGTTATGGTTTCGGGGACAAGGTCCATATGGCAATTTAACGCCAAGTTTGCTTAGAAATGCCAAGCCAATTCGCGACCAAAAAGGCCGAAAAAGGACAACGCCCACACTGGCTGGTGGAACTTCATATTCATTTCCAGATCAATTTGCGATGGTTGAAGAGTTTAAAAGGATATCTAGCCACACATTTAAAACTGTGCCGAAAAATGTATTCGAGTGGCTATGCATAATGCAACATTATGGCTTGCCTACGAAGTTGCTGGATTGGACAGTTGATCCAATGATAGCCTTATTTTTTGCTACAGATATTGCAAAATGTAAAATACAAAAAATGATTCGCGAAGGAGGGTGTGGAGCAGAGCTTTGGATTTTACCTCCATTCAAGCTAAATGAGCACTCTCAGTTTAAGAACACTAGTTACATTTTTACATCATCGGATGATCACGTTAAATCCTTCCTAGATGGTGTTGGCGATTTTCTGCCAATCGCTATCGATGCTCCTTACATTGAAGAAAGATTAATACTCCAAAAGTGCTGCTTTACTATGCATGGACATGATATAAGGCCATTAAATCATATGTGTTGTTATCGTGAAGGGTGGCTATATAAAATTGAAATACCATCAAGATCGCTTCCTAAAATCAAAAAGTGCCTAAACGATTTTGGACACACTCATGATTACTATTATCCAAATGACCATGCTAAATATACTCATATTCAAAAAAAGGAGTTGAAAAAATTTCTAGATTGGTACAACAAATACAAGGAGCAACAAGACTAATCCAGTTGTAGCTTACTATGACAAGTCCGACTTTTTTCATTTCGATGATGTCCTCTTGATTCCCGATAAAATCGTGACGGCCACGATGATAACAGTGACTCCGTAATGCTTCCGCCCAGAACGATTGTAGGGCAAATCCGTAGGGCAAAACGAGAAAAGGGGCCACAGCTTTCACTGTAACCCCTTGAAATCTCTGGTCGGGATGAAAGGATTTGAACCTTCGACCCCCTGAACCCCATTCAGGTGCGCTCCCAAACTGCGCTACATCCCGACGAAGAGTCGTTTGATATGCCTTGCATTGGGCTTTTGTCAAGAAAAGAATGCTGCAAATGGCAAGAAATTTTTGTATCCGGCTGCTATCAATGGAAAATTTGTCTGTAACAAACGACGTTTTCGCCGTGTTCAGTCTTTTGGGGCATGCTCAGGGTGGGCGTGGTCGGCTTCGCCCCCCGGGTGCGCGTGCACATGGGCGTGGAGCACGGCCGCGTCACGGGATTCCAGGCGCCCCTTTTTCATGACGAGCAGGCGGGAGACCGTGCGGTCGAGGAAGTCCCAATCATGGGAGATGATGCACATTGCCTGGGGCAGGGCGTTCAGCAGTTCCACCAGCCGGTCGCGGGTTGCGGGGTCCAGGTCGTTGCTGGGTTCGTCCAGCAGCAGGGCGCGCGGCCGCATGGCCAGTACCGTGGCAAGGGAAACGAGCCGTTTCTCTCCACCAGAAAGGCGGTGGGTGATGCGCTTCTCTAAGCCGGCGAGTCCCAGGCTGCGCAGTGTCTCCATGGCGCACTCCCTGGCTTCCTCCGGGGGCAGCCCCTGATTCAAGGGGCCGAAGGCCACGTCTTCCAATACCGTGGGCATGAAGAGCTGGTCGTCCGGATTCTGGAACACAAAGCCCACCTGGTTGCGCAGTTCCTTGAATTCCTTTTCTGTGGAGACCACCTGGCTGTCGAGCTCCACATGACCGGAAGTAGGGCGCAGTAAGCCCATCAAAATGTGCAGCAGCGTGGTCTTGCCGCTGCCGTTTGCGCCTATGAGCCCCAGTCGCTCCTCACCCAGGGAGAAATCTGCCCCATTGAGGACAGGGGGGGCGCCAGCATAGCCGAATGACACGCCCTTTGCCGCCAGCAACGGGTGCTCTGGCAAATGGACATGCCCTCCGAGGGCGCCGTGTTCCTGGTCATGATGTAAAAAAAGGAGGTCGTCTGCCATGCAGGGCTCTTTACACGCTCAATCCGTAAATTGCCAGCCAGGCCGCGGCCAGACAAAGCACAGCGGCCAGCATCAGGTCCCTTTTTTTCAGTCGCGGCTGTGCAAGCGAATGAAAGCGCCCGTCAAATCCGCGCAGCAGCATGGCCTGATGCACCCGGTGGGAGCGGTTCCAGCTTTTCACCAGGGTCATGGCAAACAGGTTGGCATAGGTTCGGTAGGTGTGCAGGTTTGTTTTCGGGGTGAAGCAACGCAACCGGGCTGCGCGCACAAGGCGCTGGTATTCTTCAAAGATGACGAAAATTTGTCGATAGGTGAACAGCAGCAGCCAACAGAGGGAAGCAGGAAAGCCAAGGGACTGCATGGCGTGCCCCATGTCGGGTAAGGGGCTGGTGGACACCAGCGCCATGAGCGTGAGCACAATGGCGTTGCATTTCAGGGTCACCAGCAGGGCCAGGGTCACCCCCTGTTCGCTGGCTGCAAGCCCCCCTATGGTGAAGGATGTGTCGCCCGGCATGGTAAAGGGCAGCACAGCCCAGAGAAACACAATGAAAATGTTGGCCAGCGCAAGACGTTGCAGTGCGGCGGTCAGGGGGAGCCGGGCCAACAGGGCCAGCAGCACCCCCAGCATGAGAGCAGCACCGGCAGTGGGAAGGCTGTGCCCCAGCGCTATGGCGATGGACAGCGCCCCGGCTGCGATCAGCTTGGCCCTGGGGTCTGCCTTGTGCAAGGGCGATGCGCCATTGCTGAAAATTTCCTGTGGCTGCGACATGCAAGTCCTGTAGGTGTATATTTTCCCGAGGGGGGAATCCTTTTGCCAAGGATTCCCCCCTCGGAAATAATCCTCTCATATTTATTTGAAAGGCGCCATTTCAACCCAGAGCACAGCGCCGATTTCAACACCCTTGTCGTTGCCATCAGGATCTTTGAGGGTGAAGTCGCCTTCTGTCAGAGCGGCAAAACCCCACCACCCCGCCTTGGGGCAGCCGGCGGTAAAAACACCGTTCTGGTCGGCCATGACAACGTATGTCACGTGGTAGTCGCTGGCCGCCTGCAGCCCGCTCTTGTTGTAGTATTCGATCTCGACTTCTGCGTTGGGAACGGGCTTGCCGTCCAGCAGCACCTGGCCGGTGAACACATACCCTGCGTAGCCGCCAAAAGGACGCGAGAGCGGTACGATCTCGGTCTTCAACCCCATGGGTTCGTTCCAGCCTGCCTCCTCGCCATACGCCGCAACAATCGTCTTGGTGTAGTGGATGATGGAGACATCTTCAGCAGGCTCCCAGTAAGGAACAGGCTCAAAGGCGAACTGATACACACCAGGCCGCTTGAAGGTGTAATCCGTCTTCCAGGCAGTGTGATCCATTACCTTTGTCTCCTGCAAGCTGTCCAGCAGGCTCTCTTTTTTGCCCTCAAAGAGCACGTCAAACGACTTGGGCTTGACCAGTTCCATGCCGTGCCCTTCAAAAGGGTGCGAAAAAGAAAGGGTCAGCGTGGTTGTCTTGTTGTCCTGGCCGATCACGGAACTGTCAGGAATCAGCATGCCGAAGTGGGCAAATGCTGGGGCGCTAAGGCACAAAAGGGTCAGGGCGGTGATGGTCAGCGTGGCAAGTTTCCTCATTCTGCGGCTCCTTTGTAAGATGTTTTAGGGAATCGTGTTACCTTGAAGCGCAAAAAAAGCCCTGACAGGTCTGTCAGGGCGTTGCGCGTTCTTTACGTTCTACGGCTGCGGGCCCAGGCAAAAATACCTGCCAAGCCAATGATGTAGCCAATGCCCCCCAGCACATCGCGGAGGTCCGTACCCTTGTCTTCAAGTATCTCGCGCTTCAAGGGCGCAAGCTCGCGGGAAACGGTGGCGGCTACTGACCGGGAGATCATGGCCTCGAGTTTCTTCTCGTTCAGGGCAGGCAGAGTGGATTGCGCCGTGGCGGGGGGAGTGACGGCAGGTGATGCAGCTTCCGGCTCATTCTGCGCGACTGTAGCCGGAGCGGCCTGCGCCGCACCTTCCACATGCTGCATATATTCGTCGGGCGCCAGCTTCCATTCTCCGCGGTGGCCTTCGCCCCCGTTGATGACCACAAGCAGACCGCTGCTCGCGTTTGCCGCTTCAGGGGGCAATGTCATGCGACAAATGCCCTTCTTGTCGGTCTGGCTCTCCAGCAGAGTCTTGCCGGTTCCGGTGTCTTCCAGCGTTATGCCGCACTCCATGCAGGGGTTGCCGCCGGGAAAGCTGCCTTCTGCTACCAATTCATTGCCTTCCATGTATGCAAAAACAATAACCTTGTGCGCCAGAGCAGGGGAAGCGGCAAACATGAAGATGAGAAAAATTGCAATGGTGCGCATGATCTATTCCTGTGCCTGGGGCAGATCGCCCTCGTTGGTATAGGTAGGCGTCAGGCCGAGTATCTCGGGTTGCACCTTGACCAAAAAGGATACGGCGAACATCGTTACAAAGCCTTCAATGATCATGATGGGGATATGCGCCAGCATAATGAGCTTGGCGGCCGTGAAAAACCCCTCGTCCGTGAATGCCAGGGCAAGGGCGGTGAGAAGGCCGGAAAAGAGAATGGCGCAAAATCCCGCGGCAAAAGCGGCGATGATCCGTGTTTTGCCGCCCTTAAGTAACATGGGGCGAAATAAAAGACCGCATAAAAGGGCGGGGAAGGCCATATCAAAAGTGTTTACCCCCAGCACCGTCAGGCCGCCGAATTGGAAAAATACGGCCTGAAGGAACAACCCGCAAAGCAGTGCCGGAAAACAACTCCACCCCAGCACAAGACCGAGCAGGCCGTTCAGGATAAGATGCGCGCTTGAAGGGCCGATGGGAACATTGATCAGAGACGCCACAAAAAAAGCCGCAGCCAACATGGCCACGGTCATGATGCGCTCCTGGTCGAGCCGTTTGACGCCGATAAATGTAGCAACTGCGGTGAGGCCCCACCCTGCTGCCAGAACAGGGGCGCTGAGTACGCCTTCAGCAATATGCACTTTTTTTACTCCTCCCGTCACACGATTCGTTTTTTTGTGTACACCCACAGCATAAGCTAATCAAGGAAATGTTCCAGACCATGACGATTTCCTTTTTTAAGGTACAATCTACGGCTATATGCACGGGCGCGCCAGCAGTGTATAACCGGTATGCAGCAGCGCTCCTTGCCGCTGCCGTGCAAATGGGATACATGCGGCAGACGCTTTTCACGCTGATGGCACCCCCGCGCACCATGGCAGACGCCACTGGTGCAGTGCGGCTTTCCATGGCGCAAAGGCGTTTTCTCCATCGCAGCCGCAAATCGCGGCATGATGGCTGTAATACCTTGATCGGAGTGAAGCATGTCTGAAAATGCGCTCAAGCTGGTGCTGGAGCATGCAAAAGAGGGCGCCAGGCTGCGTGAGGCCTTTTTTGAGAAAAATGCCGAACTGGTGGTGGAGGTTGCCAAAATCATGGCCGCCACCCTGGCCAGGGGAGGTAAGCTGCTTTTTTGCGGTAACGGTGGCAGCGCGGCGGATGCGCAGCATTTGGCCGCCGAGTTTGTGAATCGGTTCATGATGGACCGCCCCCCGTTGCCGGCCATTGCATTGAACACCGACACATCTGCCTTGACGTCCATCAGCAATGATTTCGGGTTCGAGCATGTCTTTGCCAAACAGGTGCAGGCGCTGGGCGTGCGCGGCGATGTGCTGGTGGCCATTTCCACCTCGGGCAACAGCCCCAACTGCATGCAGGCCCTTTTGGCAGGGGCGGAAAAAGGCATTGCGTGCGTCGGCCTGCTGGGTAAAAGCGGGGGCGAGATGCTGCCCCTGTGCGACTACCCCATTGTCGTGGAAAGCAAGAGCACGCCGCAGATTCAAGAAGTGCAGATCGCTGTGGGACACATGCTCTGCCGGCTTGTGGATTATTATCTGTTCGAGGCCGTGATGGAGCTGCAGCCTTATCTTGAGTTGCACCCCCACCTTGACGATGAGCAGGCATGAACTACTACTCTTTCACAGAGTATGGCGCTTTGAGCGCCGCTATA
This sequence comes from Desulfovibrio biadhensis, assembly GCF_055388615.1. Classification (NCBI taxonomy): domain Bacteria; kingdom Pseudomonadati; phylum Thermodesulfobacteriota; class Desulfovibrionia; order Desulfovibrionales; family Desulfovibrionaceae; genus Desulfovibrio; species Desulfovibrio biadhensis. The sequence continues at coordinate 704,468 of NZ_AP042477.1, read as the reverse complement.
TTTCGCAACCAGTGAAGGGAAGGCGCTGCTTTTCCTGAGCATACGGAGGATACCCGAAAATGCCCATGTATGAATACCATTGCACCAAGTGTGACAAGGAATTTGAGGAGTTGGTCTTTAAGGATGGCGAAGAAGTGCGCTGCCCTGCTTGTGGCTCGGTGGAAACTGAAAAATTGTTGTCCTGCTGCCGTTTCAAGAACGCCGGATCGGACACGCCCCCTGCGGCCATGCGCAGCAGCGGCGGCGGTGGCGGTGGTTGCTCGGGATGCTCGGGCGGCAACTGCAGCACCTGCGGTTAGGTTTTCCCGGCGCAAACATATCATGCACACGGCGCCTGCCTATCAGACAGGCGCCCTTGGCCCGCCCTTTTCCGGAATTGGCACAGGCGGGCTCCTGCTAACCGAATCAAGCACAGCAAATCCCCATGAGAAAAATCACCATTGCCACCCGCAGTAGTAAACTGGCCCTGTGGCAGGCCAACCATATCAAGTCGCTGCTGGAAGGATTGGGCGCGGAAACTGTGGATCTGCTACCCCTGAAGACCACAGGCGACAAAATTCTGGATACCCCCCTGGCCAAAATTGGCGGCAAGGGGCTGTTCGTGAAGGAAATCGAGGAGGCCATGCTGGACGGGCGGGCAGACCTGGCCGTGCACAGCATGAAAGACGTGCCCACCGTGCAGCCGGAAGGACTTGAAGTGGGCGTGGTGCCCGAGCGCGAAGCCCTTACCGATACGCTGCTCAGCGTCAAATACGAGAGTCTTGCAGAAGTGCCGCAGGGCGCCACCGTGGGCACCTGCAGCCTGCGCCGTCAGGCGCAGCTTTTGGCCTTGCGCCCCGATGTGAAGGTGGAAAACCTGCGGGGCAATGTGGATACCCGGCTGCGCAAGCTCATGGAAGGGCAGTACGACGCCATTATCATGGCGACTTCCGGGCTCAAGCGTTTGGGGCTTGCCGCGCCCAAGCACGTGGAACTCGGGCCTCCGGACTTTTTGCCTGCAGTGGGGCAGGGCGCTCTCGGTATTGAATACCGCGCGGATGACGCGGAACTGCTGGAGCTGCTGCAAAAGCTCAATCACCAGGAAACCCTGCTGTGCGTCGCGGCGGAACGCGGTTTTCTCGCCGGGTTGGACGGTGGCTGCCAGGTACCCATTGCCGCCCATGCCGTGCTTGAGGGCGGCACCATCAGACTTGAAGGCTTGGTGGCGGAAGTGGACGGTTCGCATGTCGTGCGCAAAGTCACCACTGGTTCTGCCACAGATGCAGCAGCCTGCCACAAGGTAGGCGTTGCGCTGGCTGAAGAGGTTCTGGCTGCCGGGGGCAAGGAAATTTTGGACAGGCTGTACGAACGCGAGTAATTCTTTTCTGATTTACGTTGTGAACTGCAACGGCAGCCGACAGCAACGCGGCATGCTTTTTTGGAGGGGTTTGGTCTGAAATTAGGACCGACCCCTTCTTTTATGCAATAGATCGTAATTAATAATTAAACTGCGAAACAAGAATTTGGCACTGTATTTCCCACTAAACTGGGAGATTTTGTATAGTCGAAAGATTGTTACTGGATGGGGAATTCCCTAGTAAACAGGTAGGAAGCATATATTTTTACGTTGCCACCTTGCCATATTTCTCTTCCCGAGGTAGTGAGGGCAAAATTTAGTAAGTGAAGTAGTCTGGTCGGTTAATGTTCAATAAGGGGAAGGAGGCGAATAATGCGTCCTGGTTCTGACTGGGATTGGAATCCCGGCACAAGAGAAGTACTGGACACAGCAGCCTGCGCCAAGGATTTTGAATGGGTTGAAGAACTCGTTGCAAGTCCCGATGGTGAAAAAATAGCTGCAGTGGTCAAAGTGCCCAATGAGGACGAGGCGGAGTTCACCATGTGTGTGAACGGCGAGGCCTGGGAGAATACCTTCGAAAAGGCCTGGTATCCAAAATTCACCCCGGACGGCCGTCTTACGGCCATTGTCGCAACCATGGCAGAGTGGCAGCTCGCCGTGGATGGCGAAGCTCCGGAAGAAACCCATACGTATGTATGGGGCACAAAATGCAATGAGGCTGGCAACGTCGCCGTTTCTTTGCAGCAGGATGGCGAGTACGGCATGATCGTTGATGGCGAGATGTGGGAAACCATGTACGAAAACGCCAACAACTTCGTGCTGCACAATGAAAGCGCAACCACGGCAGCCGTGGTGCAAACCCGCAGCATCCCGCAGGCGGACATCTTCACCTACCAGGAAGGATGTTACTCCGTGGTTCGCAACAGCGAATCCTGGGACCGCAATTTTGTGAACTGCTGGACGCCGGTGTTCAACACCGATGCCAGCAAGGTCGCCTGCCAGGTGCGTCTCTCGCTTTACGATTACACCATCGCCGTAGACGCTGATACCTGGGCAACAAATTACCAGTGTGTCTGGGAGCCCCTGTTCAACCCTGCCAATGGCCGCGTTGTCGCACCTGTGCGCACCAAGGGCAAATGGGGCATGGCCCAGGACAACAACATGATCTGGGACCCTGTCTACTTTCAGTGCTGGCAGCCGCAGTTCAGCCCTGACGGCTCGCACCTGTACGCCATCGTGTCCCCGGCTTTTGGCCGCTGGACCGTGGCTGTTGATGGCAAGCCCTGGGGACAGACTGTGGGCACGCTGCTCACAGACCTCGTCGTGAGCCCGGACGGTTCCCGCGCCGCAGCTGTGGCCAAGGAAGAATCCGGCAAGTGGGGCATCCTGGTCGATGACAGGCTCTGGACCGGCAATTATGAAATGGCCTGGAAGCCAGTGTTCTCGCCTGATTCCAAGCATGTAGCCGCCAAGGTTGAAAAGCCTGGCAGGAAGTACGGCCTGCTTTTCGATGGCAAGCTTTACGGCAAGGAATTCGACCAGCTTTGGAATCCCATCTTCAGCCCTGACGGTGACAAGGTGCTGCTGCGCGTGGTCGAAAATGGCGTGTACAGCCGCATTGTGCTGCCGCTCAGCGAACTCTAGGCAAGGGAGACGGCCATGAACAGCTTTTATAGTTTTCTCACAGGACCTATGGCCTGGATTGCCTTCATCGTCTTTTTTGGCGGCATAATCTATAGGATTGTCCGCCTGGTGAATCTGGCCAGAACAAAAGATCCCACGGTGCATAACTACGTGGATCTCAAATACGGACTGCGCTCCATCATCGCGTGGAGCATCCCCTTTGTGGCTCGCAACCAGCGGTTGCAGCCCGTCATGACGGTCGTTACCTTCGCGTTCCACATCTGCCTGCTCATCGCGCCCATTTTCCTGATGGCGCACGTGATGATGCTGTCCGACGGCATCGGCCTGAGCTGGCCCACGCTGCCCGACACGGTGGCTGATGTTATGACGGTTATCGTCATTCTCGGCGTAGGCTACTTTGCCTATCGCCGGGTTGCAGTGCGCGAGGCCAAATACGTCACAACCGGAGCCGATTTTCTGCTCCTTTTGCTGGTGGTCGCCCCGTTTATTACAGGGTTTCTCGCCTATCATCAGATCTTTGACTACAAGTGGATGATCACCCTGCACGTTCTCTTCGGTGAACTGATGCTCGTGCTGATCCCCTTCACCTGGTTGACGCACATGATGCTTGCGCCTTTCGTGCGTGCATATGTCGGTTCCGAATTCGGCGCTGTGCGCCATGTGAAGGACTGGTAGTCCCCGCTCCATCCGGACGGAGCGAATAAGCGCAACGGGAGTAAGCGCAATGAGCCAAGAGACAACTGAAAAAGTAAAGAAAATCGTCGATCCAGGGCTGGACAGGGCTGATTCCCTTGATCCGGCGCGGATCTCCAGCGTCATTAACCAGGTACTCACCACCGAGAACCTGGCGCGGTTGGAAGCATTCACCAAAACCTGCGTGCACTGCGGCCTTTGCGCCGAGGCATGTCACTACTATCATTCGCACGACAAAGACCCCAAGTACGCCCCTGTGGGCAAGGTCAAGCAGACCCTGTGGCCCATGATCAAAAACAAGGGCAAGGTCTCCAGCGAATTCATGAAGGAAGCGGCGCGCATTGCGCATACAGAGTGCAACCTCTGCCGCCGCTGCGTACAGTACTGCCCCTTTGGCATTGATACTGCCTTCCTGATGACCACGGTGCGCCGCATAGCGCACAAGCTGGGCATTACCCCGCAGTACATTCAGGATACCTGTCACAGCCACGCCGCGACCATGAACCAGATGTGGGTCAAGGACGACGAGTGGATAGACAGCCTGCAGTGGCAGGAAGAAGAAGCTCGCGACGAGTTTCCCGACCTGCGTATCCCTGTGGAAAAAGAAGGTTCGGACATTTTTTACTCGGTCATCGGACCTGAGCCGAAGTTCCGTACCCAGCTTATCTACCAGGCCGCTGCCATCTGGCACGAGGCCGGTGTCGACTGGACCATGCCCGCAACCACAGGCTGGGACAACTCCGACATGTGCATGTTCACCGGTGATTACGAAATGATGGGGCGCCTGAAGCGCGACCATTTCGACACCGCCATGCGCCTCAAGGTGAAAAAGATCGTCATGGGCGAATGCGGCCACGCATACCGCTCCGTGTACGATACCGGTAACCGCTGGTTGTCCTGGAAGTATATGCCCATCCCCATCATTCACGCCATCCAGTTCTACTGGGAGCTGTTGAAAGAAGGGCGTATCAAGGTCGATCACACCAAGGACGACCTGGCTACCTTCCATGACCCCTGCAACACTGTGCGCGGCATGGGCTTGCATGAAATGGGGCGCGAAGTCGCCAAGGCCTTCTATCCCAACATGGTGGAAATGCACCCCAACCGCGAGCATAACTACTGCTGCGCGGCAGGCGGTGGCGTCATCAACTGCGGTCCGCCGCACAAGATGACCCGTGTGCTTGGAAACAAGGTAAAAGCCGAGCAGCTTGCAGCAACGGGCGCCAAGGTCATCATCGCCCCTTGCCATAACTGCCACGGCGGCCTTGAAGACATTGTGCACCACTATAAGTTGGATATGGAAATCAAGTTCCTGGGCGACATCATCTATGAGCAGATGGTGAAGTCGAAAGCCATCTAGGCGCTGCGCCCCAAGAGCGTCACGACAAGACACGCAGAGGTACATCATGCGAAAGAGATACGCACACGCGGCCATGCTTCTCGCCGCAACGGTCCTCTTCCTGCTGCCGGCTTTAACACCGGTATATTCACAGGGGCAGGATGATTATATCGAGCTCTCTAACGATCAGTTCGAAAATCCACAGCGCCCCTCGGTGAAGTTTCCACATGACGCGCATAATTCCGCGGCTGAATTGGAGGATCGTTGCTGGTACTGCCACCATATGGACGGCAGCAATCCGAGCGAAGACGATAGTTCGGAAGGCATTGCCTGCGCAGACTGCCACGCGGTTGATGCGGATGCCGGCACGACGAATCTTATGGATGCCTATCACGGGCAATGCATCACCTGCCATGAGGAAGAGGGCAAGGGCCCCATTGCTTGTGGCGAGTGCCACGTAAAATAGCAGTGTGAAGTTCTTCCGGCTCGGCCGGAACTTCTGCAATGTTGCTATAGGCGGTTTCGGAACAGGTGTAAGAACCTGTCCCGGAGCCGCCTTTTTTTGTTTTGGTAATCCTTGAAGCCAATCCGGAAGCGGGCAGCTTGTATTGCCACGTATTTTCAGGTAGCGAGGGGCGCTTTGATAGTGGTTCTTCGGTTTTTATGGCGATTGTATTACAAATTAACGCTATGAGATATAAACTGTTGCGGTTTTGGTTTGTTTGTGCAATTTGCGTTGCGCATTGACCTTCTTCAAGCGGGCCCCTGGAAATTGTTTTCGTATAGGCGGAAACGCGGGACATGGTCATTTCGTTGCCGCGTAGTGGCGCATCTTCTTCGGGGAGATTCTTGGCAAACTGTTGACAGTTACTCTGACTGGGGTCAACCTGTAGGAAAGGTGTGACAGATTTCTTTCCAGGCGTGCGTATCTCTTGCGGAAGTGTCGTAAAAGCAGTGTTTTATTCCAATCCTATGCGACATATATTGAAAAATACCCATCCGAATTGTAGATTCTTTTTTTTGTATTTTTAAACCGGAGCGTGTCGTGGCGATTAAAGTTGATAACAGGATAAAGCAATATGAAACCACAGTTGTGGACTTTATCCGCAAGGAGCATGGGTATTTTGTCGTAGCCAGCCACGATAATACGTTTCTGGGCGTTCTGCGGTCTACCATTGCCAAGCAGTTGGCCGTAACCGAAGACTGCATCACTGCCATTACGGATGAAAAGCATATCCTCAAGGCGATCAAAGATTCCTCGACACGAAAGAAAAATGTCGTCCTGTTTATCGAGAGGCTTTTCAATAACAAAGAGACTAGCTTTTTTATCAAGCAGATAAAGGAAGCGTTCAGTAATACCAAAATAGTCATCCTGACGGGTGAAACAGATCGCCAACGCCTGGTTCTGTTGCACGAAATCGGGGCGGATAACTTTATTTCCAAGCCTATCTCGATAAATACCCTTATTGAGAAGATTGCCTTTACTGTCAAACCCCAGGGGAAGATCGGCAAGCTCATAGATGCGGGCAAGCTGATGAATTCCAAGGGCACGTTCGACCAGGCCCTGAAGATCGCCAGACAGATTCTGGAGATAAAGCCCAACAGTGCAGCGGGCTACCTCATCCTGGGTGATGCGTTCAGAGGCATGAAGCGTAAGGAAAAGGCCGTTGAGGCTTATGAAGCCGCCAGCGAAAGCGCAAAGATGTATCTCGAACCCCTGAAAAAGCTAGCCGAATTTTTCGAGGAAGAGGGCGATGTCGAACAACAGCTGAAATATCTGGAAAAACTTGACCGCTTAAGCCCGCTCAACGTTGAACGCAAGGTGGACATGGGGGGGCTGCACATCTCATTGGGCAACGATGATCAGGCAGAACAGCTTTTCGATACCGCTCTTGCCCAGGCAAAGAAGGAAGCTTCGAACTATATTGAAGAAGTCTCCACCAAGATTGGAAACGTATACGCCAAAAAGCATCCGGAAAAAGCAGAGAAATATTACAGGCGCGCTCTTGAGGCAAAGGGCGACATGTTGAGCAAGGAGGACATCAAGACCTTTACGTTGCTCGGCATTGCCCTGCGTAAGCAAGGGCGCTGGCAGGATGCGGTCAAAGAATACAACAAGGCCGTCGGCATCTCGCCGGATGATGAAAACATCTACTACAACATGGCCATGGCTTTTGCAGAAGGGGGCGATTACAAAACGGCGAATCGCTATCTGCAAAAGACCCTTGAGAAAAACCCACAGTTTCACGCCAAAGATGCGGTGCTTTCCTATAATGTAGGGTTGATAATGGCCAAGTCTGGTGCACGTAGCAAGGCTGTGTATTTTCTGGAAAATGCCCTTAAACTCAATCCGGATTTCGCCAGCCCGAAAAAGCTGCTCGACGCCATCAAGGGCTAACCGCTCTGGCGGTCCTGGGTGCGCGGGCGCATCAACACCAACAGTGCAAAGGCCGTAATCACGCCGATCACGGCGCAGCTTATAAATACCGCCTCAAGCCCTCCCATACCGTAGAGCAATCCCATCATGAACGGGCCGATAGTCTGCCCCATGCGCAATACCATGCCGTTGAGCGCCATGAACCCCCCCCGGTGTTTCATGGGAGCGAGATTGGCAAGAAGCGCCTGAACACAGGGCATGTTGATACCCTGCCCAAGTCCGAAGAGGGCCACAGGTAGCAAGTGCCACCAAATGCCGGGCATCAGCGCCATGGACACGCAAGACGCGCCGTAAAGGATAAAGGCAGTGAAGAGGAGCAGACGATCGCTGATAAATGTAGTCAGTTTGCCCAAAAACGCTGCAGCCAGTCCCGTTGCAAAGGCGGATAAGGACATGACGCTGCCAATGATCAAAGGAGAGGCATGGAAACTGCGCCCCAGTTGAACGGGCAGGTAGGTGAGAAAAGCGCCGTAGAGCATGATGAAGGCCGCCAGGGTAGCGGCGAACAGACCCGCCACTTCCCGCTGCCGCAGGCCTTGCCAGGCGCCTTTGAAATAGTCCTTGAGCCCCCCACTGGTATCAGGCTCGGGATTGTGCAGCTTGAGCCAGACGACGGCGGCAAGGGGCAGGGCCAACAGCGGCAAGGCAAAGGGCAACCGCCAGTTCACATATCCCAATGCACCCCCGAGAACGGGGTAGGCGGCAATGCCCATTGATAAAACGCCGGCATTCAGGCCCAGAGCGCCTGCGCGGCGAGTGCCTGTATAAAGGTCCCCGATGATGGTCACATTCAGAGCGCCAAGGGCGGCTGCGCCCACGCCTTGAATAAACCGGAGTACGAGTATTTCCTTGAAGCCAGGTGCAAAGGCGCAGGCCGTTCCGGCCAGGCTGAAAATAACAAGGGATGGCACCAGCACGGCCTTGCGGCCAACCCTGTCTGCCAAAATGCCCATGAGCGGGGTCAGTATGATGCCGGGGACGGTAAACAGGGTGACAATGAGGCCGATGTTGCCTTCGTGCACCCCGTCAAGATGTTTGATGAGGTTGGGAAATGTGGGGGCAATGCTGGTGACGCCCATGACAACCATGAGCGTTACCCCGAAAAGAATCAGCAGATTCGGGTCTTTATAGAGAGGGGTTTCTTCTTCGCCGGCGGAAGCAGCTCCGGCGTTGGCGTCAGCATGTATCGGTGCAGGCATTATGAATCCGGAAAAGGGGGCAGTGCGGGTATGAAAAGCTCATTGAAAACACAGCAGGGGCATACGCCAAACAGCTGCAAAAGGCCACATTTCAGAGGTTATAAAATGTCCGCCCCTTCCAGTTCGCCCTTGTACTTGCGATAAAGCCCCCGGAATTGATGGTAACTCAGCCCCAGAAGGTCGGATGCGGCGCGCTGGTTGTGGTGCGCTGTGTTCAGGGCTGCTTGCAACGCGTCCCGCTCCAGACGTTTTTGCGCAGCGCCCAGGTCCATGGGCAGCGTTGGAGACTGCGACGAGGGGGCTTCTTGCGCCGGCTTCGCGGCCGGGGCTGACGGCTCCCCGGAAGTGAAAGACTTTTGTTGCACCGGCAGTGGGCGGTAGGCAGAAGCAAAGGGGTCCAGTACAAGCTTTTCCACCTTCGTGGCGTGCTCAGTTCCGGCATGGAACACGGCGCGCTCCACCGCGTTTTTCAGTTCACGTATATTGCCGGGCCAGGTGTGCCCCTCTATTTGCGCCACTGCATAGGGCGTAAATGTTGGCGCTTCTTCCATTTCAAGCTCCAGGGCCATGGATGCGGCAAATCGCTCTGCAAGCAGCATGGCGTCACCTTCGCGCTCTCGCAGCGGGGGCAGGGTAATCACTTCGAAGCTGAGTCGGTCCAGAAGGTCCCGTTTGAAGCGCCCTTTGTCGCATAGCGCTGGAAGGTCGGCATTGGTGGCGGCGATGATGCGCACATCTACTCCAACAGTGCGCATGCCCCCTAAGCGTTCAAATTCGCCATACTCCACCACTCGTAGCACTTTTTCCTGGGCACGCAGCGGCATGGTGGCCAGTTCGTCCAGGAACAGGGTGCCCCTGTCCGCCGCCTCAAAGCGTCCGATGCGTCGAGAGACGGCCCCCGTAAAGGCGCCGGCCTCGTGCCCGAAGAGTTCGCTCTCCAAAAGCGCAGGCGCCAGGGACGCGCAGTTAAGCGTGACAAGGGGATTTTGCCAGCGCCGCGAAAGGTAATGCAGCCTGGCGGCGGCAAGCTCCTTGCCTGTGCCGCGTTCGCCTACCACCAGTACGGGGCGGTCCACGCCAGCAGCACGGGCAATGCGCTCACTGCATTGCAGGAAGGCGTCCGAGCGGCCGAGCATTTCTATGGCGAGTACGTTTTCTGTGGGCGATGGCATGGCAAAAAATACTGTTGGTTGGTTGAAATTGCTAAAAGTTGGTTAAATATACCATAACATAAAATTTGTGGCAAATGAGTACGTGTAGAAAAAACAAGTAGTTGTAAAAAAAACTCTCCATGGCACGTTTCCTGCCTTATACATGCAAACACCAACAGGAGGACGACCATGGGTGTGTTTACTCGATTCAAAGACATAGTCGGCGCCAATATCAATTCCATGCTGGACAGGGCTGAAGATCCGGAAAAGATGATCCGGCTCATGATCAGGGAAATGGAAGAAACTCTTGTGGAGCTCAAGGCTTCTTGCGCAGGGCTGATGGCCGACAAGCGCAAGATTCAGCGCGAGCTTGAGCTGGTGGAAGAGCGCATGGGCATTTGGAACCAGCGTGCTACCCTGGCTGTTGAGAAGGGGCGCGATGACCTGGCCAAGGAAGCGCTGCTGGAAAAAAGCCGCTTTGGCCGCCGGGCAGAGACCCTGCAACAGGAGACCGACCATTTCGATTCCCTGGTGGAACAAGCCAAGACCGACATCCAGACACTGGAAGAGAAGCTGCAGGCCGCCAAGGAAAAGCAACGCCTTCTGGTGCAGCGCCATATCCGCGCCTCTGACAAGAAGCGCGCCGAGGGTGATGTACGCAGAGCTGCCGGTGCAGACGCCCTCCGCAGATTTGAGGAATTCGAGCACCGTATAGAACGTATGGAAGCCGAAGCAATGCTCGTGAACCCATCCAGCTCCGAGACCAAGCGCAGTCTGGATGAAGAGTTCGCCCTCCTGGAGGGACACGAAAACATTGAAAAGGAACTCGAAGAACTCAAGAAAGCTGGTAAGAAGGGTGGGCAGTGAGTTTCCCATACCGGGCGGCCTGTGCTATTACCCTGGACATCGCGGTAAGTCGCGCCACAAATTGGCTGAAAAAAAGAGGAGAACTTCGAAATGATGGGCGGATTCATGACCTTCGCGTTCAGCATGCTCCTGGTGGGGCTGGTCATTGTTGCCCTGGTTGTGGTGCTCATAGCCAAGCTGCTCAAGGGCGGTTCAGGGGCGGAAAACAAGGCGGAACGCACGAACGAAGCCAAACTGATCCAGGAACTCTACCACGGTCTGAGCCGGATGGAGGATCGGGTGGAATCTCTGGAGACCATACTCCTGGACAAGGAAAGCAAGGAAGAAAGAAAATGAGATACGCTACTTCGAGGCGAGGTCTGTACCGCTCCCGCAAGGGCGTCATCATGGGCGTGTGCAGAGGCTTTGCCGAATACTTCGACTTCAGTGTTTTTTGGATCCGCGCCATAGCCCTGGCTCTTCTGCTTTTCACCGGTATCTGGCCTGTGGCGGTGCTCTATGTACTGGCAGGGCTGCTTATGAAACCTGAACCGGTGGTGCCTTTTGAAAGTGATGCGGACCGTGAATTCTACGAGTCCTATACCAGCTCGCGCAGCATGGCGCTGGGGCGTGTGAAGCGAAAGTTTGAAAATCTGGATAGAAGGCTCAGACGCATGGAAGATGTGGTGACCAGTCGCGACTTCGACTGGGAGCGCCGCATGGCCAAGGATTAATATCGAGGCTGACGTTTGCCATACTCATGGATAGCACCAGCCCTAAGGCGCGGTATACAACGCCTTAGGGCTGCAATATACTTAACCGGATGACAATCTACGACCATAAGACCCCCCCTTTTTCCCTTTTCTGGCTTCCAGTAGTCAGGAAAGGGCGCGCTTTTTTACTGCTTCTTCTCTGCTGCCCGTTGTTGGCCGCATGTATGTTGGAAGAAGAACGCAAGTTCAACGCGCTGAGCGAGGCGCAGTTCAAGGTCAGCAGCGAATCCCCGGCGGACAGAGCCCTGCGCGAACAGCGCCAGCGTCGTCGCGCCCTGGCCGAGGCTCTTGAGAGCGAACAACTATACGTGGATATGCTCACTGAACTCGAACTTGGGCTTGGCGGCCCCCTGACATCAGGGGCAGTGCTTGAGGCGGTACGCCCCTTACTGGGTATCCCCTATAAATTCGGGGGCGAGACAGTACAGGGCATGGATTGCTCAGCCTTTACCCGCCTGGTGTACCGCAAAATGGGCGTCAACCTGCCGCGCACCAGCAGAGAGCAAGCCAAGGCCGGCGTACCGGTGGACAGGAGCTCGCTAAAGCCGGGCGATCTGGTCTTTTTTGCTGTGCAGTCCGATACCATAGACCATGTAGGCATTATTGTCGGCCCGGACAGAATTGCCCACGCCACAGGAAGGCGCGGGCGCGTGGTCATCGAGCGTCTTTCAAGTGTGTACAGAGGCAAATTCGCAGGCGCCTGCCGTGTGGGCGGCAAAAAGAAGTGACCCTCCGCAATACCTCCTTTTCTTGATTCTCGATCTGTAATCAACTTTTTTTATTATTGATTTCTTCCCTGCGTCTATGAGCCGGCAGGAATGCTTCGGCAGTGGCCCGCTTTCTTGCAGCGCCCTCCCCAATGCCGCCACTTGCGCAGGGCGCGCGCCCTGGCTATGTTGGGGGGATGAGTGAATACATTGAGCATGACGCTACCGGGATAACGGTAGGGCAGGTGCGCAAGCAGTTTTTTTGCGCCTGGGATAAAGACAAGCCCATGGATCTGGAAAGTGGCGCAACGCTTGGTCCCGTGAACCTGGCCTATGAAACCTACGGTGAGCTTTCTCCCAATCGTGACAACGCCGTGCTGGTGTTTCACGCCCTGACAGGCGATTCCCACGTTGCCGGCTACTATTCTGAGGAAGACCCCAAGCCCGGGTGGTGGGACATCATGGTCGGCCCGGGCAAGCCCATTGATACGGATCGTTACTTCGTCATTTGCTCCAACGTGCTGGGTGGCTGCATGGGCAGCACGGGCCCCGCCTCCGAGAACCCCTATGCTCCAGGCCAGTTTTATGGCCTGGACTTTCCTCTGGTTACCATTGGCGACATGGTCCGGGCGCAAAAGCGTCTGGTGGAGCATTTGGGCATTGAGCGGTTGCTCTGCGCCATTGGTGGCTCCATGGGCGGCATGCAGGTGCTGGAGTGGACGGTGCGCTATCCCGATGCCGTGGTAACGGCAGTGCCCCTGGCGACAACCACGCGACACTCCGCCCTGAATATTGCCTTCAACGAGATTTCTCGCCAGGCCATTATGGCCGACCCCAGTTGGAAAAAAGGGCGCTACTACGGTGAATCCGGGCCGGATATGGGGCTGGCGGTTGCACGCATGATCGGCCACGTCACCTATCTTTCGGATGAAGCCATGCGGCAGAAATTTGGCCGCCGCCTGCAGGACAGGGACAGCTTTACCTTTGACCTTATGGAAGCGCCGGATTTTCAGGTGGAAAGTTACCTGCGTTATCAAGGCAGCAAATTCGTCCAGCGTTTTGATGCAAACAGCTTCATCTACATCACCAAGGCGGCTGACTATTTCGACCTGGCCTTGCAACACGGCAATGGCAGTGCGGCGGGCGCCTTCAGTAAAGCCAAGGCGCGCTTTCTGGTGGTTTCCTTTTCCTCGGACTGGCTGTACCCCACGTATCAATCGCGTGAAATGGTGCAGGCCATGAAAAAGGCAGGCCGCGACGTCAGCTTTTGCGAGATCAACGCTGATTGCGGACACGACGCCTTCCTGTTGCGCAATGACAGAATGTTCGCCCTTGTGCGCAGCTTTTTGGAAAACGCCTTGAACCAGGTCCGCAAGGGGGCGCTGTGAACCTCGAAAAAATGCGCTTCGATCTTCAGGTGATTGCGGACTGGATAGAGCCCGGCTCCAAGGTCTTGGACCTCGGGTGCGGCCGGGGCGACCTGCTGCACTACCTCACTAGAGAAAAACAGGTGCACGGCACTGGCATAGAGATGAGCGAGGAAAAGGTGCTCCAGGGAATCAGCAAAGGGCTGTCCGTGGTGCAAGGTGATATTAACCTGGAAATTTGCGATTATCCCGACAAAACTTTTGACTATGTCGTGCTGAGCCAGACTTTGCAGCAGGTCTATGACCCGGCAGCGCTCATCCGCGAGATGTTACGCGCAGGGCGCAGGGGCATTGTCAGCTTCCCGAACTTCAGCCACTGGCGCATCCGCATGCAGCTCCTGTTTACAGGGCGCGCGCCCATCTCGCGCGAGCTCCCGTACCAATGGCACGACACGCCGAACATTCGAATCATTACCATGAAGGATTTCAACAGGTTTTGCGATCAAACCGGGTTCGCCATCCGCCGTCAGGCCGCCATCGATTCCTATTATCAGGATACCACGGGCCACATTGTCGAGTTTCTGGCCGCATGGCGCGCTACCTACGGCATCTTCATGCTTGCGTCTCAAAATGGTCACACTGCTTGACGCGGCCGCGCTTCTGCGTGAAACAGCGGGTGCGGCCGGAGACGGTTGCCGCTTGCCCCTGGCATACGTACGAACTACCCCTTGCGAGGAGAAAATATGGGTTTTTTTAGCAAAGTAACCAAACTCTGGAAGAAATCTGATGAAGCCGCGCCCGAAGCAGTAGACGCGGGGGGGCAGCAGGAAGGATCGCAAGAACAACAGGAAGAGCCACATGCGCAACAGGAGGCCGCTGCCCCTGATACCCCGCCTGCAGCGGTAGAAGCGGAAGTCGGCACAGAGGCGCCCGAAGCGGTAGAGGTGGAGCCCCCCACAGAGGCGCCAGCCGCTACTCCGGCAGAAAAAAGCGCCCCCTGGCGGGAAGAGCTGACACTTGCCCTCCGCGAAGCCGAACCAAGGCTTTCTGTGTGGCTGGATATTGTGCTTACTGGCCAGCAAAGCGCCACCCCAGAACTGTGGGAGCGCCTGGGCTTTCTTTTTCAGGCTTTGGAAGCGCCCGCCAATGAAGCCGAACAGTTCCTCGAATCGTTCAAAGGCTGGCTGGATGAGATGGGGTACGAGCAGGTGGAGGAATTTCGCTCTGAGCTGCAATACCGCATGGCGCTGGCGCTGGACCTAGAGGATGAGGAAGACGAGCGCAACCGGCTGATGCTGAAGCTTTCCGAAGGACTGGCCAAGACCAAGGAAAGCATCACCAAACGCATTGATTCTCTGGTCTCGTCCCACGACACCATGGATGAAGCCTTTTGGGAGGAGCTGGAAGAAATTCTGATCACCGCTGATGTGGGCTACGAAGCCACGGTAAAGCTTACCGAAAATTTACGCGAGCGCGCGCGCAAGGCAGACGCCAGCGATCCTGCAGCCTTCAAGGATCTGCTGCGTGCGGAAGTGGAGGAGATTTTCAAACCGCGCCCCCGCATCAAGGCGGTCAATCCTCCGGAGGTTGTTCTGATTATC
Source organism: Desulfovibrio biadhensis (assembly GCF_055388615.1). Classification (NCBI taxonomy): domain Bacteria; kingdom Pseudomonadati; phylum Thermodesulfobacteriota; class Desulfovibrionia; order Desulfovibrionales; family Desulfovibrionaceae; genus Desulfovibrio; species Desulfovibrio biadhensis. The sequence continues at coordinate 689,375 of NZ_AP042477.1, read as the reverse complement.
GGCGTAAACGGTGTGGGCAAAACCACCACCATCGCCAAACTGGCCCACAGGGAACAAATGCAGGGGCGCAAGGTTCTGGTGGCTGCAGGTGATACCTTCCGCGCCGCTGCAGTGGAACAGCTCGGCATCTGGGCCAAACGCGTGGGCGCAGGTTTTCACGCCAAGGGGCAGGATGCGGACCCTGCTGCCGTGGCTTACGAGGCCATGGATAAGGCCCTGAAGGAAAATTACGACCTGGTCCTCGTGGATACGGCAGGGCGTCTGCACACCAAGGCCAACCTCATGGAGGAACTGGCAAAGATCAAGAATGTTCTCGGCAAGAAGCATCCCGGTGCGCCGCACCGCAGCATACTGGTGCTGGACGCCACCACGGGGCAGAATGCGCTTTCCCAGACCAAGTTGTTTTCCGAGTCCGTGGGCGTGGATGAGATCATACTCACCAAGCTGGACGGAACCGCAAAGGGCGGTGTGGTCGTGGCTGTTGCCCAGCAGTTCGATGTCCCCATCAGTTTCATCGGCCTTGGGGAGAAAATGGAAGACCTGCGCCCCTTCAGCGGCAAGGATTTTGCCCAGGCATTGCTTTCGTAGATGGGGGAATTCGCACGCCCGCCGGCTGTCTTGACCAGTAGGAAGGCCTACGTCTATGAACATACAATATGACGTCATTCATGGGGCAGCTGGTCTCGGAGCACTCGCGTCTGTCCTGCTGCCCGTTGTTGGTTTAAGGTTCTGAAATCCCTCCCTAAGGGGGCGCAATGGCAACAATCAATGTCGCCGATCTGCAGAGCGGCATGGTTTTGGAGGAAGACCTCAAGTCCCCCCAAGGCCGCCTTCTGTTGCCTGCCGGTACTGTGTTGACCGAGCGCCACCTCTCCATTTGCAAAATCTGGGGTGTCATCGAAGCCCAGGTCGCAGGTGTGGATTCCGAAGAAGTTGAGGAACGCACCCTGGATGGCCTGGATTCGGAGCGCCTTGCCGCAAGCAGAAAACTCATGGCCAGGCGCTTTGCCCATGCGGATATGAAACATCCCATGCTACGCGAGCTGGCCAGGCAGGCCGTGAAGCTGACGGCGCAGCGCTATGATTCCCTGCGCCTGCCCCTGGAAATGGCGGACAAGGAGAACTGTTCGCAACAGGAAAAACCGCCGCGCTTGCGGGACTTGGTGGACGGGCAGGGCGAGCTGGCTTCCCTGCCGGCTATTTTCAACCACATCATAGACGCCATCAACAGTCCGCGGACATCGGCAGCCTATGTTGCCGATGTCATCAGCAAGGATGTGGGACTTTCTGCCAAGCTCCTCAAATTGGTGAACAGCCCGCTTTATGGCATGCAGCGGGTGGATACCCTTTCCAGGGCCGTGACAATCATCGGCTCCAACCACCTTACCAATCTTGCCCTGGGCATCTCGGTCATCACACAGTTTCAGGATATACCCACCGGGCTTATCAACATGGAGCGCTTTTGGCACCACAGTGTGTTGACCGGTGTGTGGGCAAAGCTCCTGGCAGGGCAGTTGCGTTTTCCCGGCGAGGAACGCTGTTTTGTTTCCGGACTGCTGCACGATGCAGGGCGTCTGCTCATGCTGCGCGGCGCACCTGGCTGCTATTGCTCTCTTTTACGCCTGGCAGGCCCCAAGACGAATGTCCTGTATGAGCTTGAACGTGAATCCTTCGGGTACGATCACGCCCAGGTTGGAGGAGCCTTGCTCGATACCTGGCGCTTTCCCGAGGAGCTGGTTCAGGCCGTGCGCGGACATCATGCTCCCATGGCGGGGCATAGCACTCTGACAGAGGCGTGCATTGTCCATGTGGCGGACATTACCGCCCACTGTCTGCAAGATGAAGTAGGTGGTCCGCTGGATCTGGTTCCCCCTTTGGCTGCCGATGCCTGGGAAAGTCTGGGGCTCAACAAGAACGCGTTTGCTCCGCTCATTCCGCATGCGGAGCACCAGCTAAGCGAAATAATGCGGATTTTCTTTAATCACGATGTCGGCTAACGGTGACAAGAAACGCATAGAGCTGCTGGAGCAGCGCGTCGAATACCTCGAGGAAGTCAACAAGGCGACCACTGAGGCTTTGGAGCTTGCCGCTTCTTTGGGTAATTTCGAAACGTCCATGAGTCAGCTGGACTCCCCGGAGAACATCCTGCGGGAAACGTGCCTGCGCGCAAAGCGGCTGGTAAAAACAGAAGCCCAGTGCATCTTTCTTTTCAGCGAAAGCGATTCCGACCTGGAGATGGGGTATTGCACCCCCCGGCATTTGGCGACCCACTTCAGAAACGAGGTTGATAATCTGGTGGAAAATGGCTCACTGGCCTGGGCCCTGGATCGCAACAGGCCTTTTTTCGCCTCCTCCCTGCTGCAGGACCGCAGTATCCTGCTGTATTCACTCGCCACCAGCTCCCGCATACGCGGCGTTTATCTGGGCATAATGAAAGGCAGCGTCAGCGAGCTGCCGGATAGTATGCGTCTGTTGTTCTCCATCATTATGCAAAGAAGCGCCAACAGCTTGGAAAGCTATGCGCTCTACAGCCTGCTGCGAGATGTCAACGCCAAGCTGGAGGAGAAAATACAGGGGCTGGCGGATTCGGAAGAGGCCCTCAAAGAGGCCCATGACTGGATGCGCGCCATTTTCGACGTGATTCCCATCGGGATGAACATTGTGGACCAGCAGCACAGGATAATCGAAGTCAGTGACAAATTGCTGGATGATTACAAGGTTTCCAGAACGCAAAAGGTTGTTGGGCGCTATTGCTTTGAGGTGCTGAAGCGCCGTCGCTCCCCGTGTCCGGAATGCACCGTTGACAGGGTCCTGAAAAGAGGGACGTATTCCAGCCGCTTTTCCAGCGATGAAGAAAACGCCCTGACAGGGAAAAACTTCAAAATCTTCACAGCGCCCATCCCCCGCGGATACAAAGGGCGCAACGCCGTGGCGCAATTCCACCTGGATGTCAGCGACCTGCGAGAACTTGAAAAGGCGCTGGTCCAGGCCAAAAACGAGGCTGTAAAGGCCAGCCACGCCAAAAGTGATTTCCTTGCCAGCATGAGCCATGAGATTCGGACCCCCATGAACGCGATTATGGGCATGACCGAATTGGCCCTGTCCACGCCCCTGAACAGTGAGCAGTTCGAATACCTGGAGACCATCACGGAATCCGCCCACCACCTGCTCATGCTTATCAATGATGTTCTTGATTTTTCCAAGATTGAGGCGCGGAAGCTGGAGCTCGAGGTGCAGCCTTTTGACCTGCACCTGGTGATGCGCTCCGTTGTACGCACGCTGCTGTCACAGGCCCGCCGCAAGGGACTGGACTTGCAACTGGAGATCAGCGACAGCGTGCCCCAAGCAGTGATGGGCGACGCAGGGCGCTTGCGGCAGGTGCTTTTCAACCTGCTGGGCAACGCTCTTAAGTTTTCCAATGAGGGCACGGTGCGTTGCCGCGTGCAAACAGTCAGAGAGGGGCTTGATAAGGACTTCTGGGATGCGAACAGCCTGCTCATAAGTGTGGCGGACAAGGGCATAGGCATCCCCGCCGAAAAACAGGACAGTATTTTTGAAGAGTTCACCCAGGCGGATGTCAGCACCACCAGAGGGTACGGGGGCACAGGCCTTGGCCTGGCCATTTCCAAACACCTGGTGACGCTCATGGGAGGACGCATCTGGGTGGAAAGCCAGCCCGGCAAAGGCAGCACCTTCTATGTACTGGCGCCGTTCGAAAAAGCCGACCCGGCTCTGCTGCCCAAACACGCACCAGACCAGCCGCATACCTGCAGGCCGCTTCCCAACGGTCCCCTCAAGATTCTTCTGGCTGAAGACAACAGTGTCAATGCGCGGGTGGCGACCATTTTTCTGGAGCGCCAGGGGCACCATGTCTGCCATGCCGCCAGCGGTCTGGAAGCCATGACCCATCTGGCGGAAACAGGGTTTGATGTCGTGCTCATGGACCTGGAAATGCCGGACATGGACGGTCTGGAAGCAACGGTGCGCATCAGAAACGGTGAGGCTGGCACTTCGGCCACGGGGGTTGTTATCATCGCCATGACAGCCCACGCCATGGGGGGGTATCGAGAAAAATGTCTACAGGCACAGAATGCTGACAAACCCTCGCCAATCGGCGAGGGTTTTCTTATACTATCTTCATGCTAAAGCCGCCCAAAAATCAGCAGGTGAAAATGGAGTTTGTTTCGATCAACGAACTTGTCCCCATGAATCATCTGCTTCGCAAAATTGCCAAGGTTATTGATTTCTCCTTTATTCATGAGCTCACCAAGGATTTGTATTGCGAGGGCAATGGCCGTCCGGCCATTGAACCGGTGGTGCTCTTCAAAATGCTATTCATCGGCTATCTGTTTGGCATCCGCAGCGAGCGTCAGCTTGTCAAGGAAATCCAGGTCAATGTTGCCTATCGCTGGTTCCTTGGCCTGGGATTGCAGGACAAAGTGCCCGATGCCAGCACCATCAGCCAAAACCGGCGGCGCAGATTTAACGACACCAGCGTTGCCCAGGACATTTTTGACGGTATAGTGTTCCAGGCCATGAAAAAGAGGCTTGTCGGCGGACACACGCTTTACACCGATTCCACCCACCTGAAAGCCAACGCCAACAAGCATAAATTTACGGAAAAGCTCGTTGCCCAAAGCACGAAGTCATACTTGGGCGAACTTGAAGACGCCGTGGAGGAAGACAGGCGCAGGCATGGAAAGAAACCGCTGAAGCAGGACAACCGCGAAGCGGGGTCCAAGCGGATCAAGCAGAGCACAACCGATCCGGACAGCGGGTACATGGTACGCGAGGGCAAGCCTAAGGGCTTCTTTTACTTGGATCATCGCACTGTGGACAGCCGACACAACATTATCACCGACAGTTACGTAACTCCGGCCTCGGTGCATGACAGCATGCCCTATCTCGATCGGCTGGACCGACAAATCAACCGCTTCGGCTTTGCTGTGAAGCACGTCGGCCTCGATGCAGGATATTTCACCTCACACATTTGCAAGACGCTGGAAGAAAAGCATATTTATGGTGTCATTGGCTATCGTCGTCCCACTCGTCGCAAAGGGATGCTCCCCAAACGCGCCTTTGAATACCTGCCGGACAAGGACTGCTATCTTTGCCCCGAAGGCCAGGAGCTTCACTACTCCACCACCAACCGCGAAGGATATCGTCTCTATGACTCGTTACCAAAGGTTTGCCGCCGCTGTCCGTTACTGAAAGAGTGCACAACAAACCGGAATTGCAAGAAAACAGTGACACGCCATGTGTGGCGGGAATACGTGGATACGGTGGATGCGCACCGGCTCACGGAATTCGGAAAAAGAATCTATGCTCGCCGGAAAGAGACCGTAGAGCGCAGCTTTGCCGACGCCAAACAACTGCACGGGCATCGCTATGCTCGGTTCTGCGGCCTGGCTAAGGTCCAGGTTCAAAGCCTGCTTTCCGCCACATGTCAAAACATGAAGAAAATGGCCTTGCTGCTGGCCCCTTTGGAGCTGTCATACAAATATTTGCAGCCCAAATGCCTGTACTTTCTTCCTCAGTCTCTCTGTCTCGTTCGATTGGGGCCGATCGAGCCAACATCCCAGCTGGCAGCGGCCTGAAAAGAAATCGGTTCATAAAAACAAACCCCACTTTGCAAAAAGCGGGGTTTGTCAATGAGCTGAGGCAGGCATGGATTTTTTTCTGACCAAACCCATCAATTTTCACGAACTCAGATCATTGCTCGATGGCATGGAATTCGATGACACATGTTGCGAGGTAGAGCTGCAATCATTGGCGATACTGAATAAGGAAGAAGCCTTGCAACGGGCTGCAGGCGAAGAGGAAGTGCTCCTTGAGATCATGGAGGTCTTCCGCGAGGACGTGCCGCGAAAGATACAGCAATTGCGTGAAGTTATTGAAGAAGAAGACGTGCGCGGGCTGCAGCGCACTGCCCACATCGTAAAAGGCGCGACAGGAGCCATTGGCGCAAAGCGCTGCTGGAATGCGGCGAACAGGTTGGAAAAGGCCGCCCTGTCCAAGAACATGCCCGCAATACCGGTATTGATGATCGACCTGGAAAAGGAACTCGCAGCGCTTTTGGAGCGCATGGACGTTTTACGAAGCGAGCTTGCGAGCGTGGTGGAAAACAAGCCCGCCCAGTGAGTTCTGCTTTTAATAAGTAAAAATATTATCCGGCAAGGGTTCGTTCACCACAACGTTTTCGAATTGGAGGAGCGTGCTGTCGCCGTCGCGCTCCACAATACGCACCTGGTGTACAATGCTCAGTTCTTCACTGAAGGTGATGGTTATTTCCTGCAGATAACCGGCCAGCCGCTCCGAGCGCGGCGTCAGCTTCAGGACCGGCGGGTTTGCCTGTTCCACGGAAATTTCAAAGGCTCCCTGCAATCGCTCCAGGTCGACGCTGGCCCAGGCAAGAAGCTGCTCGGCAACGATCTTGGCGGCCATGTCGTCGTCGATGGCAAAGCGCTCAGGGGCCGGGGATAGCTCGCTCCAGCGGATGGCGTTTTCTCCGTCCACGATAAAACCGGATACGCTTGGCTCAAGATACTCCCACCGCAGGCGGTCCGGCTTCTCCAGCACCATCATGCCCCGCGAGCGCAGTTCTGAGGCGAAAACGCTCAGTTTCTTTATCTGTACGAATTCACTTTGAATGGTCTGTACGTGTTCGGCCGCGTTCTGGATGCGTTCCAGGGTGGCGTCTGCGGCGGCATCCTGCGCAAGGACTGGGCAGGACCAGACAATGACCAGCAACAGGCTGGCAATAAAGGGGCAGATTTTCACGGACGCTCCTCTTTTTCGTTAGCAGATGCTTCCGGTTCGATGAAAAGTTTACATTCCGCGGAGGCCAGAACCGTATCATCCAGCATGACCGTGCCTGCAACTATAGAGAAATCGCCGAATCCGCCGGTTGTTTGCGCCTGAATCGTCAGGGTCGCGCCCGCCGTTACAGGCAGGGGCGCTCCGTACTCTACACGCCGCAGCCCTACCAGCATACCGCTTTGCGGGGGAGCGCCCGCTACTGCGCGTGCGTATCCGGCGGAGGCGGCAAAAGCCTGGGCAATCAGCTCAACAAAAGCTTCGGGCTCCAGCCTGGCGGGACCATTCTCCACAGGCGTCAAAGCAGGGCAGTCCGGAGCAATGGTGGCTTCGGCCACGACGGCGGGGTTCTCCCCTCCTTCTACGGACAACAGTTGCGTCACCAGAAGCATGGGAGGGCGGTGCGGCAGCAGCCCGGTTGTTTCGCATGGTAATGCGGGAGCGTGCATCATCATTCCTTGCCGCGCCAGCACAAAGGGTCGGCGGCCATATAGTCTCCTGTTGCCTGGTATGCCATGCCACGGCAGCCATAGCATTCGTCCGCCTGGTCACATTCCTTGCAAGCGCCTTTGATGGTCTTGCGGATGTTGCGCAAGTTGTTGATAACCGGACTGTTCCGTAAAATATGCGCCAATGATGCGTTACGAATATTGCCCACAGGGATGTTCACGCCAGGGCAGGGCAGCACGTCGCCATGCACGGTGACGGTGCAGGTGTATTCGTGCCTGCGGCAGGTCAGCCCCGCAATGGGTGGGCGTGGCGTCCAGTGCAGGTCATAGCGTTGGGCGTCTATGCGGGAAAGCTCTTCAAACACGGCGCGCAGTTCGGCAGGGCTCACCTCCAGGTCAGGGTGATCCTTGGCGCGCCCTTGCAGAGTGAGCATCTCGAAATAGGGGGTCATTTTGCGCTCGCGAGCCCATATCCACATTTCGGGAAGTTCATCCAGGTTTTGTCTGCACACTACGCTTTGCACGCCCAATGGCAGATGTTCCGTGGGGTAGCCAGCTTCGGTGAGGTATTCCAAACCACGCATGATGGCCGCATAGGTGCCAGATTTGTCAGCAAGTGCGTCTTGTACGTCTTCTCGCAGGCTGTTCAGCTTGATGACGGGGGAAACCCCCAGCTTGCGTAAACTTTGCGTTGTCGGGCGGTCCAGCAGGGTGCCGTTGGTGAACAGATCCACGGCAAGCCCGCGTTGGCGGATGGTGCGGATAAGCTCCAACAAACGCGGATAGGCCATGGGTTCGCCGCCCCCCAGGACGATGATGCGGCGGGCGCCAAGGCCGGCAGCCTGATCCAGAACATCCTGGATTTCATCCCATTCCAGCTCATCCTCCAGGGGCTGCCCTGCGCTTGAATAACAATAGATGCAGCGCAGATTGCAGATTCTGCTCAGTTCCAGCTCCATAGTCAGGAGCTGCCCCCCGTCGCGGGCGTCGTTTATCTCCTGACGGCTGAAGTGCCGCCCCCATAGTGGTTTCACGGACGCCCCTTTCTGTAGTCGAAAAACGTGAGTGGTTTGCGTTTGTCCGGATGGTTCACCCTGTCTGCCACTTCTTTTGGAGTGGCCAGCACGACTTCCGGTTTGACGCGGGTGCGCGCAGCGATGCGTTCCGCCACGGCCGTTGCCGTCAGTTCCGGTGAGCAGGCGCCTGCCACGACCCGAATCTGGTCGGAAAGCTCATACTCGTCGCGCACCTCAAGGTAGTATCCCTGGATGCCTTTGATATCCTGAAGCACCGCAAAAATCGAGTTGGGGTAGACGGTGGTGCCTCTGTATTTGAGCATGTGGCTTTTGCGCCCCAGTATGGGGCCAAGGCGAGGCGTGGTGCGGCCGCAGGCGCAGGGTTCCTCGTAGAGCACGGCCACATCGCCGGTGCGAAAGCGTAAAAGGGGCATGCCCGTCACGCGCAACGGCGTGGCGACAATCTCACCGGACTGCCCGGCCGGCACGGGGTGACCTGCGTCGTCCACCAGTTCAATGACCGCAAGCTCATGGGGCAGATGCCCGCCGCAACCATGGGCGCACTCGGTAAAACCGGTTGCCAACTCTGTGCTGGCATAGGTGCCGTGGACCCTGGCCCCCCATAACTCATGGATACGTCGGCCCAAGGGCGCCAGTGAAAAGTCCTGGCTGCGGATGGGCTCGCCGATACAGACAAGGGTCTGCACGCCCATTGCCGCGGGGTCTTCGCCTTCTGCCTGCAGCCGCTCTGCAAGGGTTTTTATGAGGGAAGGCACCCCCACGATGACGGTTGGCCGTTGGCTGCGGAGTAATTCCAAGGCCACAGGGATGCTGCTGGAGCCGGCCCTGACAACCGTTGCGCCGATGCGGACCAGACCTAGAAAATAGGCCAGCCCGGCCATGAAACAGCGGTCCATGGCGGCGCATATCATGACGGTATCGTGGCGGGTGATGCCGGCGGTGAGAAAGCCCTGTTCCTCGTTGCGTTCCAGACGGGTAAGATCGTTCTTTGTCTGCAATAGCGCCACAGGGGACGCTGTTGTGCCCGATGTCAGGCAGACGTCCACGATTTCATCCCGGGGCACGCAAAGAAAGTCGTTTCCATGTGTGTCCAGGTCTTCCTTGCTCGTAAGAGGCAGGGAGGCAAGGTCAGCCACACATTGAACAGCATCGGGGGATATGCCGGCCTCGGCGAAGCGTTGTCTGTAAAATGGGGAGTGCTGCGCCAGATAGGCCACATGGCCGCTCAGAAGAGCGTCCTGCATCTTCTTTTGCCGTTCAACTGGCGCGAAGGCGGGATCGTTCTCATAAATCGCAGGATGCTGCGGTGTCGCGGCCATGAATGGTTCACCCCTCTTTGTTCGCCTTTCTCATGCGCTCTATTTCTGCCTGCATGATCTTTTTTACGTGTTTGCGCAACGCTATGTGGGCCAGCTCCCCCTCAAAGGCCGTAGACGGTATGGGGTCGAGCAAGCGTATGCGGATGGTGGCCGGTCGCAGGGTCTTTTTGCCCGGAGGCAGCAGGTCTTCCGTGCCTGCAAGGCACAGGGGCACGACCCAGGCCTTGTGCTCCAGCGCTATTTTAAAGGCGCCGGAGCGGAAACGCTGGAGTTGGCCGTCACGGCTGCGGCGGCCTTCGGGATAAAACAAGAGTACATCGCGTCTGGCCATGACTTCCGCCACCTGGCGCTGGAATATCTCTGGGGGGGTGCGCTCGATGTCCAGATAGGAGGCCATGCGCATGAAAGGGGTGCTCCAGAGCATCTTGAATGGCCAGGCTTTGACCACGATGCTCACATCGCTCGCAGGCAAGGAACCAAGGCAATACAGATCGAAAATGGAAAGGTGGTTGCAGACCACCACGCATGGACGCGGCAGCTTTTCAGGCCCCTGGGGATTAATGTAGAATTTGACAATGGGCCGGAAGGCAAGAAACCAGACGCGCCCGTACATCCAGATGAAATGCTGCCCTATGCGGCGGGTATCCCATTTTTTGACCAGGCGGCACCAGAGGTAGATTCCTGGAAAGCCGAAGAGCGCCAGCAAAGTGAGAAACACCAGTATGCAGGCGCCATAGATCGTGGCCAGCACGGATTTCACCCTGCCGGTTTCTTGTCTCTCCCCATGTGAGGAAGAAGATGAAGGCTCTGCTGTATGGGGCACGGGGGCCGGGCCATGGGTTTGGCTCCTTTCAAGAAGGAGCGGGTTCAAGGCAAAATGAATGTGACGGTCGATACGTTATGTCGTGTAGCCGCCCTCGCGGACCTTGTTGCCAATGAAGTTGTATATATCCTGCAAGGTGCGGATTTCACGCAGGGATTGCTCTTCGCGGAGTTTCACGCCAAAGCTGTTCTCAAGCACAATGACCATGTCCACGGCATCCAGACTGTCCAGGCCGAGGTCTTCGTACAAGTGGGTTTCAGGTTTCATGTCAGCCAGTTCCAGCTCGAATTCCTCGGCCAGAGCAGCGTTGACAGTCTCACGTATCGCTTGTTCATCCATCAACATATCTCCCGAACACGAGGCAGGTGTTCACCCCGCCAAGTGCGAAATTGTTTTTGACGACATAGCCCGGTTCATGCTCAAGCGGGCTGGTCACATGATGAAGATTTCCACAGCGCGGGTCAACATCGACGAGGTTGTGCGTGCCGGGAATCCTTCCGTGTTTGTACATACGCATGATGGCGGCGCTTTCCAGTCCGCCGCTGGCGGCCAGTGCGTGCCCCAGGTTTCCCTTGCAGCAACTGACAGGCGTTTGCGCGCCCACAACCCGCTCGATGGCCTGGCCTTCAGCTATATCGCCAAGTTCCGTGGCCGTGGCGTGGGCGTTGACATAATTCACCGCTGCGGCGGGAACCTCGGCCTGATCCAGGGCCTTGCGCATGCAGGATTCTATGCTGGCAGCATCCGGTGTGGAAATATTGGCTGCGTCATTGACTACTGCAAAGCCCCGCATTTCGGCAATGGGTGTTGCTCCACGTTGCAGCGCGCTGTCCAGGCTCTCCAGCAGCAGCACGCCGGCGCCTTCGCTGCATACCGTGCCGTCGCGCCCTGTATCGAAGGGGCGGGGCGATTTTTCCGGGGCATCGTTGAAACGGGCGGAGGCCACGTTGAGAATGTCGAAGGTGGCTACCGAAAGCGGGTGCAGTTCATCGGCGCCCCCGCATAGCATCATGTCTTGCCGCCCCATGGCTATGGCTTCGAAGCCAAGTCCGATGGCTTGGCCACCGCTTGCACAGGCGGCGGCTGGTGCTATGACACGTCCCCTGATGCCCAGGGCCTGGGCCGCATTTGCTGCGCAGGTGTGGGACATGACCTTGAAAAACATTTGCGATTTGGTGCGCTCGATCGAGAAATCCTGCAGATAATCGGCATAGAACGCCTGGGTTGCCTGCGTGCTGCCCAAGGTGGAGCCGATGGCCAGTCCCAGGTTGCCAGAGGCCGCGGTTGCGGCGTCCACCCCGGCTTCCTCCAGGGCTTCCTTGCAGGCCAGGTAGGAGAATACGGACATGGCAGACATGGAACGCCGGAATTTGCGTGGAATTTGCGCTACGCCAAGCGCTTCGGGATCGGGGGCTTTTCCTGCGATGTGGCAGCGCAATCCAGTGACGGACTGGAGTTCCGTTATTGGCCGAATGCAACTGCGCCCCTCTATGAGTGCAGAGTAGAGCGTGTCCGCACCCAGGCCGAAGGGGGAAACCGCGCCCACGCCGGTAATGACAACCCGTTTTAAGCGCATTGTCGCACCTCCTGCAGCAGATGCCTGCGCCCTGTGATGAAGGAGCAGGCAACAATCGACGAAACCGTGGCGCCCAGTACTCCGGGTCCGGCCACACCCTGCCCCGCAAGGTACAAGCCGGGCAATTTGGTTTGCGGCAGGGGGTAGTGGGTGTGTATGGTGTGCTGCACGCCGTAAAGGCTCCCGGTGGGGGAATTGCCGTAGCGCATGAAGGTAAGGGGGGTTGCCCCTGCCACTCGCTGCCATTGGCCGGCAAGTTCCGGCAGGCATGCCAGCATCCGTGATTCCAGACGCGAGATGATGTCTTCCTTGAACTCTTTATACCCTTCATTACGGCCAGGGTGATGATACCCTTTGCTGCCCAGCCAGGGCAAGGCCTCCTCCTCCGCTGCCGGGACAACCGCGCCGACTACGGATGCGCCGGGAGCATCGGCTTCACCGGCAAGCGCCACAAAAACATGGCGTCGTTCGGGGGGGGCATTGGTGATGTCAGCCAGACTTCCTGTCGCTGCGGGGCAAAGGTGCACTCCGCCAGAAGCAAGGTCATCCGGCAGATTGGAGACAACTCCGTAAGTCATGAAGGCGGACGCTGTTTCCTCCATGGTGGCGATGCGTTTTGCATAGGCCGGGCGAAAAGCGGATTTGGGAGCCAGATCCAGAGCCACCCGCGGGTGCGTGGTCACAATGCAAATGGTGCAGGGCAGCTCAAGGCCGCTTTCCAGGCGGGCGGCGTAAAGGTTTCCGGCAGGGGAGGTCAGCAGTTCGCTTACGCCGTCACCTACCACAATCTCCACATTCGCCTCTTGCAGGGCCTTTTCAAACGCCAGGGTAAGGGCGTAGCCCCCGCCTTTGATGGCGCGAGTGGCGCCGAAATAGGAACCCGAAAAACGGGCATGGTCTTCAAAGCGAATTTGCTTGGGCGGCACGCCATAAAAATATTGAGGCAGGCTGAGTATCTGGTGCAGCACAGGGTCCTTGATGAAAAGGTCCAGTGCGCTTTGCAGGCTGTGCCCTTGCATGGGGCGTCTCTCCGGCTCCTCCTCCACGTCCAGGTTGAGAAAGGGCGTGGCCTCGTATTCCGTTCGCAGCGCAGCGAGGAACCGCTGCAACCCTTCGACTTCTTCGGGAAAATGGGGCGCCAGTTCCTCGACCATGCCTTGATAGTCGTAGGGAACACGGTAGTGGCCTTGCGGGTTTTCAATGCGCAGGGTGTCCACAACGTGGTGTGGTTCGAGGCTGATATGGGCGCCTACACCGAGGTAGTCGAGGTATGTGCTCAGAATCTTGCCGGCGCCCAGGCCACCGGAATAATGGAAACCGGAATCCAAACGCAGGCCGGGGCGTGAAAAACCGCGCAGTATGGGCGCCAGTTTTGGGGCGCGCTCCACAAGCGTTACCTTATAGCCCTGTTTGGCCAGAATAATGGCCGCAGACATGCCCGATGCACCGGAACCGACGACAAGGCAGCGTGTGCTCATGATTGCAGTTTGATTGCCAGGCAGGAATTGGTGCCGCCAAATCCGGCCGCATTGCACAGCATGATGCGGGGAGGTTCCGGCAGGGTGCTGGTAGGAATGTTCAGGCCTGTGCAGCCCTCGTCCGCAGCCGAAAAATTGGGGTGCCCGGCGGTGAAGCCTTCTTTGCCCATGATGGTGGCGTAGACAGCCTGCGCCGCGCCTGACATCCACAGCTCGTGCCCTGTGAGCGCTTTGAGACAGACAACTTTGGGTGATTTTTCCCCGAAAACGCTGCGGATGCTGGCTGCTTCTGCAGCGTCGCCCGTAATGGTGGATGTGGCGTGGGCGTTGATGCTGTCTATATCCTGGGGGGCAAGGCCGGCGTTCTGCATGGCCATGCGCATGGCGCGGGCAAGGCCCTCTCCACTGGGCTGTGAAATGTGCTTACCGTCCGAGGAAAATCCGTAGCCCAGAACCTCACCAAAAATGGTAGCGCCCCTTTGTTGGGCGATGTCCATACGCTCCAGCAGGACTGCGGCCGCGCCGCCGCTGGGCACCAGGCCGTCACGGGCAGCATCGAAGGGGCGGCTTGCCTGGGCAGGAGTATCCTGGCGCATGGAAAAAGCGCCCAGCCCGTCAAAGGAGCAGATGGATTGCCAGCTTATCTCCTGGGCTCCTCCGCAGAGCATCCGTTCCTGACGCCCCGTGGCGATGAGGTCGGCGCCCTGGCCTATGGAGTGCCCCCCGCTGGAACAGGCGGAGGACATTGTCCAGCTTGCACCCTGAATACCGAAGAGGATGTTCAGGTTCATGGTCACCGTGGAATTCATGGCCCGGAAGATAAGACCAGAGCCGATACGCGATGTGTCACCTTGTTCGCGCAGTATGTCTGTCTGCTCCACGGCAGCTATACAGCTGGAGTCGCAGCCGAAAATGACGCCGCTTTCGGGGTTCGCCAGCGCATCTGGAGCGAGACCGGCCATATCCATGGCCTGGAGACTTGCATCGTAGCTCCAGATGCCGAAATCGGTCATGGTCTTGCGGTGTTTGCGGGAAAGAGAGGGCGGTGGCGTATAATCGCGCACCATGCCGGTGAGCGCACTGCGAAAGCCAAGGTCGCGGCGGGCAGCATCATAGACGATGCCCGAGCGTCCTTCGCGTAAGGCAGTTGCGACAGTGGCAACGTCGTTCCCCAGACAACTGACGACGCCCACCCCGGTTATTGCTACTCTGTACATGTAAGAAACCCCCTGGAGTCACCGGCGAAGAGGGTCTTGAATACGTGTAGCCCCCTTGTCAGTCAAGGCCAGGCCCTTTGAGGGGCGATAGTGCGAAATCGAATGGGGAGTTACATGTGGATGCCGCCATTGACGGCGATGGTCTGTCCAGTGATGTAGGCGGCTTTTTCTGAGCAAAGAAAACGCACTACGCCGGCCACTTCTTCAACCGTGCCAAAGCGCTTCAAGGGGACCATTTCCAGCAAACGCTCAGTGGGAAGCGCTGCGGTCATCTCCGTTTCTACAAATCCGGGGGCTACGCTGTTCACCAGAATACCGCGGCGTCCCACCTCGGCAGCCAGGGAGCGTACCGCACCCATCATTCCCGCCTTGGCCGCAGCATAGTTGGTCTGCCCCGGCAATCCTGCTTGCCCGGCGGTGGAGGCCATGGCGATGATGCGCCCTTTGCGGGCGCGCAGCATCTTGGGGAGCACGGCATGGACCACGTTGTAAAATCCCGTGAGATGCACATCGATAACGCTGCGCCAGGATGTCTCGTCCATCAGGGCCATGAGTCCGTCGCGCACGAACCCCGCATTGCTGACCACGGCAAATGGGGTGGCCTCTTCCAGCAAGGGAGCCAGCGCTGCGTTCACCGCAGCATGGTCGGCAACGTCGCAGCGCAACAGGGAGCAGGCACGGCCAAGGGCTTGAATCTCCTGCGCCACGGCGTTTGCGCCAGTGTCATCCCGCAGGTAATTCAGCCAGATGTCAAAGCCATCTTGCGCCAGGGCAAGGGCCACTGTCTTGCCGATGCCCTTACTGGCGCCCGTAACAAAAGCTATAGGGGTATTTTGCATTGATAGTGTCGGGGGCAGACAGCGGGGAACACTGCAAGGGCAGTGCCCCCGCCATCATGTATGTTGCAATGTTTTAATACCGTACCTGCGTCACAATGCCGTCAACGTCAAAATCGACAGCCAGGGTCCGGAAGCGGTTGCGCCAGTATATCCATTCGTTGCTCTGCAAAGAAGGCGTACGGTGGCTGGCGGGATAGCCCAGGGCGGCGAGCACGCCTTGCTTGGTCATGCCGGGCATGGCCTTGCCATCCTTTACACCCTCCAGATCCTTGGGCGTCAGGTGTTCTAGAGAAATGATTTTTGGCGAAGTTATGGTCTGAATGTAGGTTGCCACCGACATGTTCATGCGCCTGTCGTCATAGGCGAAATATATTTTACGCTTGGGTGCGGCCTGGGTCATGATGACGAACCCATTGCGCCAGGTGTCTATGGTCATGGGGGTATTGGGCGGCACGATCTGGTGGCTGGAGCCCGGATCGGTGTAGTTGGCGTAGCTGGCGTGCCAGTCCCCGCGGCTTTGATAGATGTGGATGTTGTACCTGTTATATACAACGGTGGCGGACTGTGACATGCATGGTATGAGAACGAATGCAAATGTTGCCAGGATCAGTCCCAGGTGCTTTTTCGAAATCATGTCGGATACCTCGATAGTTGTCGGGTTTGCAGGCATTGGTTAACTATGCCTTAGCTTTTTCGTGTGTCAAGGCTTGGGATGTTCCTTTAGAGCCCTCTTGCCCCGCCTGCAATGCAGCGGTAGTAAGACAGCATGTACAAAACGCACATACACGCACTAGGTGTTGTCGGCCCCTTTGGCTGTGGCAACGCATCCCTGCTCGCTGCCTTGCATGCCCCTCAATCTATAGTACAACCACAGACGCTCCCCCTGCAGGGCGCAGGAGCCATGCTGCCAGAAGCAGACCGCCGGGCGCTGCTGTGTGATGTCAGCCCTTTGGAGCGCTTTTTTCCCAAACGGGCCTTGCGCAGGATGGACCGTTTTTCTCGGCTGGCACTGCTTGGCGCCTGTCTTTGTCTTGAAGATGCAGGGCTGCTTCAGGAAAAAGGCAAAGGCGGAGTACAGTCCGGGGACAAAAGCATGGGGTTGATCCTTGCCACCGGGTATGGCGCCGCCGCGACAACGTTTGCCTTTCTCGATTCCTGCATAGACGATGGCGACGCCCTGGCTTCTCCAACACATTTCTCCAATTCCGTGCACAACGCTGCTGCCGCCAACGTCGCCATTCAGTTGGGAATGGAGGGGCCGGCCCTGACTGTCAGCCAATTCGGCTTTTCGTTTGCGTCGGCGCTGGCAACGGCTGCTCTCTGGCTGCACGAAGGGCGTGCGGCAACCATCCTTCTGGGCGGTGTTGACGAAGCCTGTGATGTGCTGGCGTATTGTCACGGGCGCTTGGCCCCAGGGCAACAAGATGCAGCTGCCGTGGCAGGCGAGGGGGGTGCTTTTTTTCTGCTACGCAAATCGCAACCTGCAAATGGTTCCGGGTATGGCGCTCTGACTGGGACGCGCCTGTTTGCAGAAGAACCTCACGGCGGAAACAAACTTTTTGGCGCATGGGGGCGCACCGCCTGTACTCAGGATGCTTCTTTTGAACATGCGCCCTTGTGGGGAAATACGCCGGCCGGGCAGGCTCTGGATATTGCAGCCGCCTGCCTGCAACGCCAAAGCGGAAACCACCCCCCTTTGCATTGCCTGTTTCATACTGAAGCAGGTGTCTCGTGTATCGATCTTGTGTAGCGAACAACACGGGAGAAACCATTAAAAACGCACTTGCACTTGTGTATCTAGACTTTTTCGAGTAACCGGGCAGAAGTGGGGATATGGTCGCGTTCGTTTGCCACCCGACAGGTGGCGGCCATTATGCAGCAGGAGGACCCGGTATGACCAGAAGTGATCGCAAATCTCTTGCAACGTGTGCAAAATGTTTTTTGATGGCCCTTTTTGGCCTGCTCTTGCTCAGCAGCACGGCCTGGCCGCAGGAAAAGGGCCAGGAGTCTGCACAGGATGGCTATAAAGTGCCGGCGCGTTGGGGCATGGCCGTCAGCTTTGCGCAGGGCGTGGGGTTGTCTGACAACTACGGCATGGGGCTTGCCACATTGATCGGCCTTTTTGACTATGACGCTGTCTGGCCCCACAGGGCGCCGGAGCAGTTGCGTTTCAAGGTAGAGCTGACGGGCGGCGCCACCACCGGACCTGAGGCGGGGCGAGGCGTCGTTTCCGCCAATATCCTGGCCCTTTATTATCTTGATTTCATTTCCGCAGATTGGATCGTTCCCTATGTAGAAGCGGGCATTGGCGGCATTTACACCGATTTTCAGGTGGACGGACAGGGTTCGCGCATCAATTTCAATCCCGTTGCCGGTTTCGGTTTCGAGTTCCCGTCCACGTCTGGCCCCACATGGTTTACGTCTCTTCGCGCCAGCCATTTTTCCAATGCCGGGTTGCATGAGAACAACCAGGGCGTGAATACCTTCGGCACCATGCTGGGACTCTATTTTTAACGCCCCATGTCAAAAAAGCAGCGTGCCGACCAGTTGATGGTGGAACAGGGCCTGGCCGAAAGCCGGGAGCGCGCCAAGCGTCTGCTCATGGCAGGGCAGGTGTTCTGGGTTACCGAGAAACAGCGACAGATGGTGGATAAACCTGGCCGACAGCTTCCGGCAGACGCCGTTCTGGAGCTGGCCCAGGCCGAGCGCTACGTTAGTCGTGGCGCGTACAAGCTGCTTTCCGCCATGGAGGCCTTTGGCATAGACGTTACGGACGTGGTTGCACTCGATGCAGGCGCCTCCACCGGAGGGTTCACGGATTATCTGCTGCAGCACGGCGCCCGCAAAGTCTATGCTGTGGATGTGGGCAAAGCGCAGCTGCATGAGCGCTTGCGTGGCGATTCCAGGGTTGTTTCCATGGAAGGCGTCAACCTCCGGCTAGCCCCCCCTGACTTGCTGCCTGAGCGTGTTGATTTCCTTTGCGCCGACCTGTCCTTCATTTCCTTACGCACGGTGTTGCCCCCGTTGACCAGGTTCCTGCGGCCCGGAGCCCGGGTGGTGGTGCTGGTCAAACCGCAGTTTGAGCTGGGTCCCGGCAGAACAGTGAAAGGGGTTGTGCGTGATGCCGAAGCGCAGCAGGAAGCTATCGCGCTGGTGCGGGAGGAAGCTACGGCGCTGGGCTATGAGGAGCTGGGGCTGACGCCTTCGAAGATCAAGGGCCCCAAGGGCAATCAGGAGTACCTGCTCTATTTGCGGTATATTGGCTGAGTCTCCATGCTAGAAACTATAAAAGGCCTTGCCACCCGATCAGCTCGGGCGGCAAGGCCTTTGTCGTTTTTATGCGGCTGCCTGCGCGCTAGGGCTGGCAGATGCAGCTCGGCATGGGGCGCGTGGTGACGATCTCGTAAGCACTGTCGTCAGCGCCTTCAGCCTTGCTGAAAAGCACAAGATAGGTCTGGCCATCCTGGTTCTGGAACAGGAAGGAATACCGCTTGCCTGTGTCAGGACCGGTCATGGTGAAACCATTGCGTTTATCAACGGGGGCGTTTTGGATGGCGCCGGCAATTGCCTGGCCAGCCTGTGTGGCAGCTCCTTCGCCTTCACCCTGGTTTACCAGAATGTCGGAAAGCGCCTTGGAAAGCTCGTTGGTGCAGGCGCTGTCTTCAACATTTTGGATTTTGCAGGGCTGCATTTTGCTCATGCTGGGAGTAGCAGGCTCTTGCGCAGCTGGGGCGGGCGCAGGTTCGCTCGGAGCAGGCGCCGCCTCAGGCTCTGGGGTAGGTGTATCGGATGAGCCGCAGGCGGTCAGCAGCGTCAGCATCGCGGCGGTCAACAGAAAAAGGCGGAACCAATGCATTGCAATCACTCCTTAACGATTTTTCGGTCGCGTCGTCTTCAAACAGGTCTGGTAAAAAGAAGTTTGGAACGACCACGCATTATCAATAAACATTTCCAAAAGCATCTCTACCAGCCTGCAGCCTTGTTCCATGGGACTGGGGGTTAATAGGTTGCAACGCAACAGCGCGAAAAAACAACCCATCATCTGCACCCTACACGCATGGTACTGCAAAGGCAAGGGGTTGCCTTAAAAAGCCCTGATCATTGCAACGGCATTCGCAGTAGTCTTATCTCATCTACCCATACTGTGCCAGGTCCCGTTATGACGAGATTCAACCTGACATTTACAGGATTTTGACCCACTTGGAGGAAGAAGGGCGTTTCCTGTAGCCGCCATTTTGTGCTGCCGGCGATGGGGGCGTGCAGGGCTCGTGAAAAGTATTCTCCCATTGCGTCAAATACGCACCACATCTCCAGGTAGGCCTGGCCTTCCAGGTTTTCACTACGCAGGGCAGCCTGGTAGGTGATGCGCGCATTTTCCACATCTATATCGCCCGTATCATACAGATGCACGGTCAGCGGACCAGTAGCGTAAATGCGCAGAGCGCCTTTGCCGTCCTTGCTCATTTCAGGGTCAAAGCTCACATGTTGCTGGTCCACGACGCTTTCCATGGAATCCGCAGGATAAAACGCCAGTTGTTCAACGGCGAAAGCAACCGTGCTCAGAGAGAGGATAAATGTGGCAAGGATACAAGTCAGAAGGCATTTCATAGCGCCCTCCATGGCACTTTGTGCTGACGCTGGCAGAAGTCCATCCTGGACGACCACAAAAATGGCGCTCACGTAAATTTTCCGGAAGCGTGGCAAAGCGCAGATTTGGGCAGAGAGGATCGCGCCAACTCCCAGTCTAGGTTTTCATTATAACAGGAATAGCCAGGGCGTCAAAGAGATTGCAACATGATCTTCGGCACTTTGTCGGGGTTTACCTGATACGAGAAAGGCGCTAACAGAGCCATCGTTGTATGATTTTTCTATCCATTTGAATGATCGGGAGAAACAATGAACCAACGTATAGCTACGGTTGTAGGCGCTGTAGAACACATTGATCAGAAGTATGAGACGGAAGCCCAAAAACTTCTTGATTCATTGACCAAACCGCAAGGTTCTCTGGGCCGGCTGGAGGATTTGGCAAAGCGCTTGTACGCCATACAAAAGGGCGGTGCAGTGAACCCAAAGCGGCCTGCGCGACGTATGCTGCAGGTCGACCCGGCGCGTATCCACACCATAGCGGGTGATCATGGTGTTGTTGATACTGGTGTGAGCCTTTTTCCCAAAGAGGTTACACGTCAGATGATGGCGAATTTCGTGGCTGGCGGTGCAGGCGTGAATGTGCTCTCCAGGGTAGCAGGCGCCGAGCTGATTGCCGTGGATGCAGGAAGCTGCGGCGGGGCGTATCCCGAGTCTGCGCAGTTGGTGCAGAAAAAGGTTGCTCCCGGCACAAAGAATTTTGTGGAAGGCCCTGCCATGGAAATCGAACAATGTGAGAAGGCCCTTGAGCTTGGCATGGACCTGGCCGACAAGGCCGCCGCCGAGGGCATCCGCTCCATTGGCATGGGGGAAATGGGTATTGGCAATACCACACCCGCCACGGCGCTGTATTGCGCATATTTTGGCCTGGCTCCTTTGGAGGTTGCCGGACCTGGCACCGGACTGCCCCCCGAAGGCGTGCGTCACAAGGCCGAGGTAGTGGGCACGGGGTTGGAGCTGCATGCCGGTACGATTGCAGGTGGTGATCCTCTTGAGATCCTGGCTGCCCTTGGCGGGTACGAGATTGCGGCTCTGGCTGGTATGGCCATTGGCGCCGCGCGCAACCGCATGGCCCTGCTTGTGGATGGTTTTATTGCAACATCCGCCTACGCCACTGCCTGGAAGATGTGCCCGGCTGTGGCTGATTACGCTTTTTTTGCCCATGTTTCCGCCGAGCCAGGACACGCAAAGGCCCTGGAAACAATGGGAGCGCGCCCCTTGTTGGATCTGGGCATGCGTTTGGGAGAAGGCACTGGCGCCGCCATGTCTCTTTTGATTTTGCGGAGCGCCGCCGCCATTTTCAACGAAATGGCAACATTTGAAGAAGCAGGTGTGAGCGAGGGCAGCTGATACAATAGCGGCTTTTGTCCTTGCAGGACTTGTGCAGCTATGCAGGGTGACGTAGGTAGAGTGCATGGAACAGGACGATATCCGCTTGAAATGCCCCTATTGCGGCGGGGACGTAGTCGCTGGGCAGCGTTTTTGCCCCATGTGCGGTGCGGCTCGTGTCGCATCTTCTCCGCCATCCGAAGATGCTGTGCCTGACGCAGCCCCTTCTTCCGCCGGCTCTGTGCATGATCTTGCTGCTGTATTGCAAGAGCTGCGCGCCCTGCGTGCTTTACAGGCGCAAACCGGCATCAGACTGCGACGGCTGGAAGAACAATTCGGGTCCCTGGAATTGCCACAGCAGGAAAGTGATGCGGCTGCAGGGGGCGAAGAATTCACCTTTCAGAACGATGGCACAGGCGCTGCTGTGGCGGATGAGGCTGCGCCGTCTTTAGATACAAGAAGCCATTTCAAATATGCTCCTGGAGATCGCCCCCATCCTGAAGGGGGCGATTTCTTTGCCCCTTCCCCACCAAGAGGCGCCCCCCCTTTGCGCAGGATAAGACGCCGACTGGCGTCTGAAACCGCCTCTCGCAGGGACTCCGCCTCCCTGGAAAGCGCAGTGGGGCAGAAGTGGCTGCTGGCCATTGGCCTGGTGGTCATGGTCTTCGGCATCGGCTATTTTCTGAAATATACATTCATAAAGGAATGGATTGGCCCTGCAGGACAGCTGACTCTGGCCTATGTATGGGCCGGTGGGCTTTTGGCTGCAGGCGAGATCACACGCCGCAAGGGGTATGAGCTTTTCGGGCTCTGGGTACTGGCTGGCGGTATTGCGTCACTTTATTTCGCCACGTTTGCGGGTTTCAAGCTTTTTGACTTGCTGCCACAGGCGCCGGCTTTCGGGCTCCTGGTGGCCACCACTGTCGCCGCTATTGCGCTGGCTGTGCGGTACAATGCTTTGGGATTGGCCGTGCTTGGCCTGCTGGGGGGGTACCTGACGCCAGCCCTGTTGGACGGGCTGCATGGCAATGTCTATTTCCTTTTTGGCTATCTTACCGTGCTCAACGCGGGGGTGCTCGCAACGGCCTTTTTCAAACGCTGGAGCGGGTTCTACTGGCTCGGGCTGGCTGGTACGTTCATCCTTTTCAGCTACTGGCATTTCGACGAATACGGCATGTGGTATTTCTGGCCCAGTCTGGTTTTTGTGAACCTGACGTTTCTCGGCTACGCCACAGTTCCCCTGGTGGGCAGGCCCGTACGGAACGCAGGGCCTGAGGCCCAGCGCGCAGCAGCCTGGCTTGCGGCAGCAGCTTCCTACATGGGCATGGTTTACAGCTACAGCATTATTGATGATCGCTTCAACGAGAGTTGGGTTGCGCTGCCTTGTCTGCTTTATGCGCTTGTGTTTGGTGGTTTGGCGGTGTTGCAGCGCTCCTCGCAGCCGAAAAAATCTGTGGAGAACAAGGCGCTGGACCGGGCGGCTGTGCTTTCCACCCACGGAGCGCTCTATTTTGTGCTGGCCGTGCCCATGGCGTTTGAAGGCAGCCTGATCGCCGCGTTGTGGGCATTGCAAGGGGCTGTCCTGTTCTATCTCGGCCTGCGCTTTGAAGGCCGTGGCCTATTATTTATGGGCAAGCTGGCCCTGATTGGCGGGCTTTCCCGGCTGTTGTTCTGGGATTATGAAGAAAGCTACGGGCTTGTGGTCGATAGCGGACTGAAAAGCCTGCAAGGCGCAGTGTACACCTTTTATGGTGGCTTTTTTTCGCGTCTGTTTGAGCGGCTGGCTACAGAAGGGGCAGTGCTTGGCGCGCTTGGTTACAGTTCCTGGCTGACAGGCAGAATGCAGTGGCCGTCGGATGCTTTTCTGGGGCAACGCGGCGCCCGACAAGAGGGCGGGCTGTTGCACCTGGTGTTCATTGCTGGACTGCTGGCCGTGCTTTCCGTTGAGTGTCTGGCCTTTTTCGGGGAAATGGCGCCCGACGCCCGGTCTGCCACATTGTCCGCGCTTTGGGCGCTTTACGCCACCGGGCTGACAATCTGGGGCTTCCGTATGGGAAGCAGGATGTCGCGCTACGCCGCTCTGACACTTTTCGCCGTAACGCTCTTAAAGGTGGTTATGGTGGATATGGAAGCATTTTCAACACTATACCGGATTTTGTCTTTCCTGGTACTGGGAGCGCTTCTGGTTGCGGCGAGCTTTTTATATCACAAATACAAGGATCGTCTGGAGTTGGGGGCTTCCGCTGCAGACGCAGTAAAACCAACGCCAGAGCCGGTTTCGCCTGATGCGGAATAGGCGAAAACAAGAATATTTGAAAAAGATAATCATTTTCCCCTAGACAGCCTTTCTCACGTGCTTATTTACTAGAGCAAGAGGGTGAAACGGTAAGCGTACAGGAACTGACCATAACGGAGGGTGACATCGCATAATCCGTTCACAAGAAGAAAGGCGAGCTTACACTGAACCAGAGTCTCCCAGCCTCAACGGGAAAAGAGTGTATCAAAATGCAGACAAACCGCCGCGAGAACGAGGCACCTGTCTGCGAATGAGAGAACAAGTTCGCCCCTGGACGTACGAAGAGTTGGCGCGTTGCAAGGCAACAACGTGATCAAAAAAATAGAAGACTCTCCTCCACGTGAAGGGCCGCCAGACTAAGGGCGGCCTTTCGTTTTTTTATTGTACAGCGTTGCATTTAAGGACTGGTCGGGGCACAACTCTTGACACGGGCGCATACCTGTTTGCGGGCGGTTGCGACCTGATACCAGACCAGGGGTGTGCAATGGCCTATTGTTCCGGCGGCAAGCGCTGTTTTTTGACACTTGAACCAAAACGCTCGGGGTCGCCTGATCCGGAATTTGTCGTTGCCCTCATGCGCAACGCCCGTCGTTTTGGATTCGATGAACTGCTGCTGGATTCGGCGACCTGCGGAGAACTTTTTTCACCTGCAAGGCTAGCGGAGCTGGCTGTTCAGTTGGATTCCACGGTGGCTCTTGCTTCCTTTGCTGCGGTGGCGACCGGAGTTTCCCCCTTTTTGTTGTTGCCTGCCGATCTTTTTTTGGATGTGAATCTGCTGGCGCTTGCCTCTCCTCTGGCTGCAGGGTGCAAGGGACGGGTGTTGCGCACCAAAGAGGGGGGGCGTCTTGGCGCGGCATGGCTGAACGCCCTGCAGGAGAGTGAGTGGGGCGTCGACACCTTGCTTGAGGGTGGAGATATTTTGCAGGAAGCAGTCGATGCTAACTTTGCTATCGCCGCTAAGGATCTGCACGTACTGCGCAGGCGTCCGGCTGTATTTTTTGACAGGGATGGCGTGCTGAATCATGACTGCGGCTACCCCTCCCGCCCTGAAGACCTGGTGTGGAATGAAGGAGCGCAGGAAGCTGTGCGGCGGATAAATGATGCCGGCGGGTATGTTTTTGTGGTTACCAATCAATCCGGCATAGGGCGCGGCTATTTTGATGCGCCTACGGTTTTGGCGTTGCATCGCCACATGAACGACCAGCTTGCAATGTCAGGGGCGCATATAGATGATTTTCGGCATTGTCCGCATGCACCTGGCCAGGGGTGCGATTGCCGCAAGCCGGCGCCGGGTATGGTACTGGCGTTGGCGCGGGATTGGCCTGTAGACATGGAGAAAAGCGTGCTGGTGGGGGACAAGGAGTCGGATATTGGTGCTGCGGTGGCAGCTGGAATCAGGGGCGAGCGCTTCCGGGGAGGAAGCCTGCTGGATTTTGTAGCGCCGTTTTTGGAGGCGATGTTTACGAAGTGAGTGGTGCAGGGCCTGCGCCACCCGCTATTGCTGCGCGACCAGTTTTTGTCGCACAGTGGCCAGGGCCGTTTGCAGGTCGTCCAGGCGAATGGGCTTTGAAAGGTAATCGTCCATGCCTGCGTTGAGAAAACGCTCCTTGTCCGTGGCCATGGCGTATGCGGTAAGCGCTATGATGTGGGTGTGGGGCTTGCCTTCCTGCTTTGCAGCCGCACGTATGCGGCGCGTCACCTCCATGCCGTCCATGCCGGGCATCTGGATATCCATAAAAATCAGGTCGAATGTATCTTGTTCATAAGCAGAAAGAGCATTCACCCCATTCTCTACAGCCGTGACGCGGCATCCTTGCTTTTCCAACAGCTTCACCATGGTGAGCTGGTTGATATAGTCATCTTCGGCGACCAGTACGCGCAAGGAGTCTGGCGTGTCATCCGTGTTCGTCTGTATGACTGGCTGTTGCGGTATGGATGTCGCCACGGAAAAGGGCATGCTGATATAAAAGGTTGCGCCATTTCCGTTTTCACTTGAGACAGCCAACGTTCCCCCCATGAGGAAGATAAGGCGGCGGGTAATGGACAACCCCAGCCCTGCGCCCTGGTATTTTCGTGTTAGGCTGCCTTCGCCCTGTGTAAATGGCTGGAAAAGCCGCGTTATCAAACTGTCGTCTATGCCAATGCCGGTATCCGCAGCCGTCATGAGCAAACGGACGTACCCGTTATTACCATGGGGCAGGCAGGAAGCTTCGATTCTTATTTGACCATTCTCCGTAAATTTTATGGAGTTTCCGACAAGATTATTGAGTATCTGCTGAAGTCTGTTGGCATCACCCACCAGGTATTGGGGTACATTTGGGGCGACGTGGGAATGCAATTCCAAGCCTTTGTGTTGTGCCGGGGGAGTAAAGAGCTGGGCGACGGAATCGAAAACCTCGCGAATTTCAAAAGGCTCCGCCCCTATTTGCATGCTGCCTGCTTCCACTCTGGAAATATCCAGAATATCGCCAACCAAAGCAGTCAGTCTGCGGCATGATTGTACAGCGGTGTCGGCATATTCCTGTTGTTCTTCATTCAGAGGGGTTGTGGCCAGCAGGTGCAGCATGCCCATGACGCCATTGAGGGGGGTTCTGATTTCATGGCTCATGTTGGCCAAAAATTCTGATTTGGCCATGCTGGCCGTTTCCGCCTGCAGCTTGGCATCGAGGAGGGCGTCTCTGTCCTTTTTGTTCTCCGTAACGTCGTGGGCAACGGCAAAGACCAGGTCCAGCTCCTGCACCGGATTTATCACCCAGCGCAACCAGCGGTAGCCGCCTTGCTTTGTGCAAATGCGGATTTCAAAATCCATGACCAATTCGCCCCGTGAGATTTTTTCCTGGTGGATTTTTTCCACGATTTCCCGGTCATCGGGATGAACGAAACGCATGAGCTCCTGCCCGACAAGTTCTTCCGGCTGGAATCCAAGAACACGGGTGAAGGCAGGGTTTACCCTGATGTATTTCATATCCTGCAGTCCGGATATGGAGATCATGTCAGGGGAAAGCTCAAAGACACGTTCAAGGTCGAGTTGGGCCATCTTGCGTGACGTGATGTTCTGGACAAAACCGTCGATGATGAAATCGCCGTCGTCCATCTCCTCTCTGATGCGGGCATTGATGGAGATCCAGATGCGCTCGCCGTTTCTGCGTCTGGCTTCACACTCAAAGTATTCCACATTGCGGTGCTTGCGCAATTTTGCAAGAAAATTAAGCCGATCTTCAGAATAAATATAAAAGTCCGAGATGATGTCCTGGATTGTGGTCGCCTGTTCCGGCGTTTCTGTGCCAAATATCTTGGCCATTTCCGTATTGACCTGCAGCACGCGCCCTTTCGCTGTTGTCTGAAATATGCCCACAGGCGCATCGCGGAATAGCTCATCTAGGGTGGCGCGGCTGTCCTCCAGCGCCTTTTGCGCAAGAATACGTCTGGTTATATCCCGGTTTACGCCGGCTACGCGTACGGGAACGCCCTTTGCGTCACGCAGGATTGTGGCGTTCATTTTGATGTAGCGGATTTCGCCGCTGGGGTGTCTTATCCGGAAGACGTCTTCCAGATCACTATCGGTCTCCATAGCATTTTGAAATTTATTTCTGGTGGCCTCCAGATCCTGCGGGATCAGAAAATTGGAAAAAATATCGAAATCATAGTCAAATTCCCCGGCCGTGACGCCATAAATCTGATGCGTCTGTTCATCAAAGATTATTTTGTTGGTCGCCAGGTCCAGGTCCCAGATGCCAATACGCGCAGATTTCGTGGCCAGAACAAGCCTGTCGGAGAGACGTGAGAGACGGGCTTCAGCCTCTTTTGTAGCGTCTATGTCCGTCATCACGGCGATGAGACGGAGGGGGGCTCCCGCACCATCTCGCCCCACTGCCATTCCTCTGTCCAGCACCCATTTGTAGCTGCCGTCTTTGCACCGCATGCGGTGTTCGCTTTGGAAACGCTGTGTTTTTTCTTCAAAATGCTGGCGCAGCTCGTATTTTACCTTGAGCAGATCATCAGGATGCACGCGGCTTTCCCACTCTGAAAAGTTGCCATTGATCTCGTTTGCAGTGTACCCCAACATTTCAATCCAGCGCGGGGAGTAGAATACTTCGTTGGTATTGATATTCCAGTCCCACAGCCCATCTCTGCTGCCTTCCAGGGCGAATTTGATGCGTTCTTCACTTTGTTTGAGGGCAAGGGTTTTTTCCGCAACTTTTCGCCTGAGCGACCAGCTCCAGAGCAGGGCCACTGCCAGCACCAAAAGCAAGGGCGCCCCTGTATAGAGAAGAGCGCGCAGGAGAATCCTGCGAGTAGGTCCTTCTTCTTCTAGAATTCCAAGCCATTTTTCGCTGATTTCTCGGTAGGTGCCGTTTTTATGGAGAATGGCCAACCCTTCAGCTATCCGGGCCAAGAGGCGCGTATTGCCCTCAGTGACGGCAAAGCAGTTCTCGGCATTGATGACGGGTAAACCGCTTGTCTGGAGGTTTTCAATCTTGAGCTTGTTTATCCAATACATTGCGGGAAGCTGGGATACCACGGCGCAGTCATACAATCCGGAGGACAATAGCTTCATGACGCCGGAGAGGTTGTCGATAACTATGATTTCAGCGTCCACATTTTTCTGCAGGAGATACTCGTGCATTAAATCATCACGGACAACTATGACGCTGTGCCCTTTCAAGTCATTGATAGTCTCAATGGGCGCAGCACCCTTGCGGATGAAAATACATTGGTTGACGCGAGTATGGGGGGGGCTGAAATCGTACCGAGTGTCGCGCGCCGGGGAGTAGTACATGTCCAGCAGAACATCGAGCGTTCCACTTTCCATATTTGCGCGCGCCTGGGTCCAGGGAGTGAGTTCAAAGGTAACTTCAAGGCCGGTTTCGTCAGCTATCGCCTGCATCAGGTCTACGCTGAAGCCTGTAGGTTCTCCGGCGTCATTCAAAAAAGTATAGGGGGGGTAGTCCCATTCGCCCCCGGCCATGATGTGCAGAGGCGGTTCATTGGCGTGAACGTTTTGTGAGGCGGATGCAGTGGATGCGTTGCACAAGGCCAATAGCGGAAGCTGTGCGCAACAAAGAAGGCACAAAAATATCCTCCGCCACCAGATTTCCATCTGTCCCCCATGCTGTCGGTGTACCGATTGCTTTGGCAATAGCAGTGTCGGATGTTCCATTATTCGAGTTAGTGCGATTGCCAGGAAGCAAAAGATTAACGGACTACCTAGCACCGGCCGGGGACAAGCTCAAGTGTGAAGCCCGTGGATGCAAATACATGCAATTCTTCTTCATGGCATCGCCTTATGGCAAGTGAAATCATAAAATAAAATATATAAAAACAGAAGTATGGATGGCAGCATTTTACAACATGTGCTTTTGTCATCAAAATAGTGTTGCATGTGAGAAAGCTGTTGTTGTCAGCTGCTTTGATAGTTTAAGATATGCTGCAAGGGGAGCGTGGCGTCAACGAGGATGTTTTATGTATAGTAATTAATTAACTAAAGGTAGAAGTTTCCAAGGGAGATGGGAAAATAAGTTGCAAATTCCATGACATTGTGATTATATGTACTGAGGGGAGATGTGTAGGCATGAGAGTTATGCAGGCAGCAGCAAGGCTATGGGGTCTCTGCGTAATATTGCTCTTGCCGGTATTTTTATTTTTACCGGCGTCTTTGTGCTGTGCAGCATCTGTAAAACTCGGAATCAATTATCCTCTTACCGGACCGTACTCCGTAGAAGGGCTGGACCAGATCAGGGCTGCCCGCCTGGCTGTGGATGAAATCAACAGGGCAGGGGGCATACTTGGGAAGCAATTGTTGCTTGTGCCCCGTGATTCGGCTTCAGATGTTCTCGTAACGCGTCTTAATGTAAACCGCCTTATTGATGCTGGCTGCTCAATGATCTTTGGCGGTTCGTCATCCGCAGTTGCAGTCACTGCCTCAGATGTCTGTCAGAAAAGAAAAATTCCGTTTTTTGGAACCCTTACATACTCCTCGGAAACAACTGTCGAAGACGGCCACAGGTACGCCTTCAGGGAGTGCAACGACTCCTGGATGGCGGCAATGCTCATGGCCGAATGGCTTAAAGAGCATTTTCCGGGAAAGCGCTATCATTATATCACTGCGGACTACATTTGGGGGTGGAGCACAGAAGACAGTCTGCGGCGTGTTACCGCTACGCAGGATAAAGAAAAACATCCCGGTGAGCTGGTGCCACTGGGCAATACAGATTTTACGCAAGCCTTGCAAAAAGTGGGGGCCGATTCTCCAGATGTGCTTGTGATGGTGCTTTTTGGCAAAGACCTGGCCTATGCGCTGCAGCAGGCAGATAAAATGGGGCTCAAAGAGCGCATGCAGATAGTGGTGCCCAACCTGACTCTGGGGATGGCAGAACGCAGTTCCGCCAGAGCCATGGAGGGCGTTGTGGGAACCCTCCCCTGGACGTGGAGAGTGCCCTATCTTTTTAACCATAAACGGGGGCAGGAGTTTGTGGAGGCCTTCACGGCCCGCTACCGCCGCTACCCCAGTACCTCGGGCGCCAGCGCCTATACCATAGTATATCAATACAAAAGCGCTGTTGAGCGGGCCGGGAGTTTTGCGCCTGCCGCCGTGGTCAAAGCCCTGGAAGGGCACTCCTTTGCATTACTTAAAGGGCGGCAGACATGGCGCGCGCTGGATCATCAAAACGTGCAAACCGTCTATATGGTCCAGGGAAACGGCCAGAAAACTGTTTTGGCCGACCCCATGAGACAGGATTACTTCAGCATCATACTGCACAAAGAGGGCGAGCAGCTTGTGCTGCCCCCTGATCAGTGGCGTGCGCGTCGCAAGAAAGCGGGGCTGCCGCCCTACCTGGAACCACTCGACGACGGAGGCCAGTGATGAGCGCTGGCAAGGTGCGCAGGTACTTTTCCCGCTTGTTGCCAAACACCGCACTTTGGCGGCTGGTGCTCGCCACGGCTGTTCTCTCCCTGTTGACGGCAGCCGGCGCTGTTGTCGTGTCAAAAATCATCGGCAGAGATCTGGTTTACTCAATCAGCGAGGATAACGCCTACACTGTTCTGCGAAGCGCTGTGGACCTTATCGGGCGCACAAGCGTGCAACTGGCAGAAGATAGAAATAAGGTGTTGGAGGCGAGCAAGCAATCCCTGCGCGAGTCATTGGATTTTGCATCCGGATTCATTGAAACCTACGCCACCGGTTCTTTACTGGATGCTCAAGCAAAAGAACGAGGTTTTCGCCGACTAGAAGCCCTTGCTGTCTCAATGACGCCGGCCATTGCCGTGGAAGATGCTACTGGGGCGATACGCATTGTAGGCAACGGCGTCTTCGAGGAACTGGAAAAGGCACATGTGCTGCGTGATCTGGACGCTTCCGCCAGAGGGAGACCCGCAGAGGACTCCTTTTCGTTGTATGTTCCCGATGGGCGCCAAAACGCTGTTCTGGTTGCCGCACGATATGAACCTCTCTGGAACCTGACCTTTTTTGCGGCAAGGGATTATGGGCAGGCCACTCAGGCGTTGCAAGAAAAGCAACGCATGACGCTGAATGAATTGCGAGCGCGTATCAATGAAATAGTGGTGGCAAAATCTGTCTATGTGTACGTATTTGCAGAAGATTGCAGAATGGTTGCCCACCCCACCATGTATGAGGGAAATTTTGCGGAATTGCACTTGCAGGGGAGCAATCGTTTCATGTGCGATGTGCTGCGTGAAACTGCGGAGCAGCCATGGGGGGAGAACAGTTACAATTACAAGTGGGACAGGCCCGACGACGCAGGCAATTATATCTATGATAAAATAACCTGGAGTACCGTTGAACCCACAACTGGTTGGGTGGTGGGAGTTACCGTCTATAAGTCGGAACTTGAGGCCCCCTTGCCCAGGTTCATGGCGCGTATCTTTTTTCCGGCCCTGGGTTCGATTTTATTGCTGGGGCTTGCCCTGGTTTTTATCCTGCGCAGCCAGCTCAGGCCGATCAATGCCCTCACACGGGTTTGCCAGCGTGTAAGCCATGGAGACCTTGATGTCGCTGTCAATGAAAATGCCAGCGGCGAGATAGGGCAGCTTTGCTGGTATTTCAACGCGATGATCAAACGTATAAAAGGCCTCAGGCAGCGGGATGAACGGCGCCGCAAGGAACTGGAAGACCTGAATTTGAATCTTGAGCGTAAGGTGCTGCTGCGTACCAAGGCTCTGGAGCGCAAGGCGCACA
Organism: Desulfovibrio biadhensis; assembly: GCF_055388615.1. Classification (NCBI taxonomy): domain Bacteria; kingdom Pseudomonadati; phylum Thermodesulfobacteriota; class Desulfovibrionia; order Desulfovibrionales; family Desulfovibrionaceae; genus Desulfovibrio; species Desulfovibrio biadhensis. The sequence continues at coordinate 657,355 of NZ_AP042477.1, read as the reverse complement.
AGCTGCAAGAGGTCAACGTAAGGCTGGAAGAACTGGATGAACTCAAGACAAGTTTCGTCTCTTCGGTCTCGCATGAGCTGCGGACGCCACTGACGTCTATTCTGGGGTTTGCCAAGATGATTAAGCGGGATTTCAACAAGCTGGAAGAAATCTGCGCCATGGAAGACCATGCCGGACCGAAGTTCCCCAAGCGCATTCAGACGAATCTGGGGATCATCGTTACAGAAGGAGAACGCCTGGCCCGGCTCATCAATGATTTTCTTGATCTGGCCAAAATCGAAGCCGGCCGCCTGGACTGGAGCGATTCACTGATTGATTTTCATGAATTGGTCATGGATTGCCTGGACGTATTGCAGGGGCACATTCGCTTAAAGGAAGGGGTGAATATCAGGTATGAGATCACGCCCGACATGCCACCGCTGTATGTAGACAGGGATCGTTTGACACAAGTGATTATCAACCTGATGAACAACGCCCTCAAATTTACGGATGCAGGTGAAGTTCTCTTGTTTGCCTGTCACGATGGCGATGCCCTGCAATGCCGTATCAAAGACACGGGGCAGGGGATACAGGTCAGCGAGCTTTGCAAGGTGTTCGACAAGTTTCATCAGGTCTCGGAAAAGGAAATCAGCCAGAAGAAAACGCCTGGCACCGGGTTGGGGTTGGCCATTTGCCGTAACATAATAGAGCATTACAACGGGTTGATCTGGGCTGAATCCGCCCCTGATAAGGGGTGCGAAGTGGTCTTTGAGATTCCTTTGCGCAGAGATCTTGAAGATGTTGAAAAACTCACCTCAGGTAGTGACGATGCAGGGGGCATCCCTCGCAGGAAGGAGGAGGTTCCCCTTATTCTGGTGGTGGATGACGACCAACATATTCAGACACTATTGCAGAATTTGTTTGAGGATGCCGGCTACCGCGTCGCCACCGCACCAGATGGGGAGACCGCCTTGCGCTGGTTGCAAACAGGGGCGCCAGACCTCATCACCATGGACCTGATGCTGCCTGGCATGCCTGGCAGTCAGGCCATCCAGCGCTTGCGATCAGACCCCCGTTTCAAAGATATACCGGTAATACTTGTTTCAGCTCTGGCGGACAGGGACGCGGACGATCATACAGACAGCAATGCCGTGATCCCCAAGCCCATAGATGAAAAAATGCTCTTGACCACTGTCCAAACGCTCCTTCTTGGAGATGAGAAGCCACTGCCAGACCTAGATTTTTTGGAACAACATCCGCAATGGCGCGCCGGTATTCCATATGTGTGTGACGGGCAGGGAAATTGCTACTTTTGTTCGCTGTCGGAAATTGGTGCGCGTATGGAGACTGGCTTTACAGGGATTGTTTGTGTGCCCCGCCAAATAGAAGATACCCCCGAAGTGCAGGCCCTCGCCAGGGCTGGGGGGGTCCAGGTGGTTGTGCTATAAACTGGAAATTTTGTGCGTACGCAAAGTGACGGCACCATCCCCAGGTCGTGCGCCAGGGGACGGTGCCGTGTCAGTTGCTTTTGTGCTGATTCTAGCGTTGCTGCCTGCCGGACAAATATCCACCGAGTGCGCCCAGACCGCCGCCTATGGCAGCGCCTACCCCTGCATTGCCACCTGAAATGGCGGAAATGCCGGCGCCAACGCCTGCGCCTATGGCGGCGCCAGAAAGCGTGCCCTGTTGCTGGGGCGTCATATTCGTACAGGCCGGTGCTGCCAACGTGCCAACGATGAGGATGGTTGCGATGACTTTTTTCATGGCTTCCTCACTTCTTTGCAAATGAAGGATCTACATATATTATCCACATTGTTTTGATGACTGGAGTGTCCAATTCGTCAGGATTCTCCGCATACCAGTTGTCCAAACCTTGGATGATTTCCGTCAGCGCGTATGGGCTCAATCCCTTAACCCATGAACGCACCAGCGATTTGCACTCCTGCTTGCATTCCTCCCCCCGGACTTCATGCTCCAGCTTGATGGCGGTGGCGAAGCCCAGAAGAAAAGCGCGTTTTTCATCCTGCGTAGAGGATTGCCAGTGCTTGCCCGTGACGATTGGTAGCTTGTGAGAGGCGCTTGCGATCGTTGCCTGCCCCATAAGCAGCAGGGCGGCAAGAATGGCAAGGCTTAAAATGCTGATCCGTTTCATAGGCGCTCCTTTTTTAAAGGAAGATATTGTGGCGGTACAACGCTCTCCCGGCTTTGGAGTGTCCGGTTCCAAAGAGGGAGAGGTGTTGCTGCCGCACAAAAATCACCTTTATGAAATTGGCCTGACAACGTTGCGCAATGGGCAACGTCATATAAAAGTGGCTTGATTATTTTGCCCGCACCGTCAGAACCGGGATGGGCGCATGGTGGACCACGCGATCCGCCACACTGCCATAGTTAAAACGGCTTATTCCGGTGCGGCCATGCGTAGCCATTATGACAAGGTCGATTTCTTGTTTTTCGATGTAGTCAAGAATCTGTTCTCCAGGGTCGCCCTCTACCACTTGCCTTTGAAAAAGAGGGCACTTGTCTTCCAGAATCTCACACAATGATTCAAGAGATCTGGTGGATTCGCCCCACAAATGCTCCCGCATATTCTGGGCTTCGCTGTAATTGAGCGAATTGGCGAGCCGTTCGAAACGAGTCACTTCTTCCATGACGTGAAGCACTATGACTTTGGCGTTGTATTTCTCTGCCAGGGAAGTAACGTAGGGCAATGCCTGCGAAGCAACATCCGACAAGTCAGTAGGCCACAGTATCCGCTTGATTTCCATGAAAGGCACCTCCAAAGTGCTGGTATAGAAAGAAGGAATTTTTACATTGTGTGGCAGATTGCCACCGCAAGGCCAGTATGTCCAGCCTCTATATCGGAGGGAAAGGCAAGGTGCGGGTATGCTCAGAGATAGCCCTTGGCCTTGAGCTCGATGGTCTTTTCGTCCATCTCAAGGGTCACCTGGTCTGCTTCATCGAGTTTTTCGGAAAAAGCGAGGGCGTGCACCAAAGATTCAAGGGTGGAGAGGGTTTCTTTGGATATGGAGAGAAAGCGGCACCCCAATGCTCCGTCTTTGGTTCGCAGTATTTCTACCGGTAGTTCTTCCAGAATGAAATCTTTGGTAATATGCAGGGTGATGTTGGCAGTGTCGCCGATTTTGAAGTCAACATCAGCATCCGGGATGCCTATGCGCAGGCCTGTTTTGCTGATGTCCGCAACCTCTGCACCGCCAAGCATGAATCCAAAATAACAATAAATGCCTGTTGCCGCTACGCGACGGCTTTTCCGACGCTCCACCCCTTGATCAAGAAGCCCCTCTGTTACAATGAAATATGTATTGCAATGGGGACAGTGGGCTTTTTTCCTGACGGAATCGCCCGGAAGATTACCCATAGTGCTGCAATTGGGGCACCGTATTCGCATTTTGCACGACCATTGTAGTATGATTATAGATCATGCATGAATTTATACATGGAAAAATTAAGAAAAGTCAAGTTGCATGGGGGATATGTATAAAGAATTTTTGATTCTTTTCCCAAGGATCAAGCGACAATAGAACGCGATAATCAGCCTGAAGTAACCCGATTCCAAAGTGTTGCGGGGGGTGCTGCAACTCCATCCAAAGATGGTGCAAAAATACTGTGAAAGTTGTTCCTGTTTCACAAAGGAATACTGAAGAACAGCCAGAAAGATAGGATATGTTTGGCATTGCTAGCAGATATTCTGGAGTGTCCTTGTTCTGGAGACGGTCACTTGATATTTTTGAATGGTGCCCGGGACGGGAATCGAACCCGTACAGCCTTGCGGCCGAGGGATTTTAAGTCCCTTGCGTCTGCCTGTTCCGCCACCCGGGCATGATTGGGTGGGCTTGGTCAACTACATCTGTACAGCGGGGGGGCACATTACCCGGAATCTTACGCATCCGGGGTGGTGATGTCCTGCCCTTGTTCGCTCCAGCGGCCGGGGTACAGGTAAAAAATATGAACCCGGCTTAGGTGTTTATCCAGGGCGAGGAGGCGGCCCGCCAGTTTGCCGTGCAGTTTGCGTTTCAACAACGCCGTTATTTCGTCACACAAGCTGCGTAGTAGCGGGGCATCGAACTCGGGCAGCGCGCATTGGAACTGCAACGCGTCGCCTGACCCCCAAAAATCCAGATGCACTGCCTCCAAACCGTCCAGGATGTCCTGCAGTTCAACAAGCAGACGCTCCTCTTCGGCATACAGCGCATCGTAAGAAAGATCAGGGCTGTAATTGATCAGCCCGAACACCTCGCATTCATACCTGCCCATGTCATCGTCCTGCCGCGCAGATGGGGTTTGCGCGCGCCACGGACTTGTACCTTTAGTGGGTCAGCGGCGTCAACGCTCCTTTTTGATTCGGGCTGATCAGGGTTTGCCATTGTCACGGGCTGGCCTATCTTTGCCGCTGCTGCTACAGTCCGCCCCATGCTGATGCAGGACGAACGAACCCGGCTTGTGATTTTAGGGGTAGATGGTCTGCCCCTGGAGCTTGCGCAGCAATTGTGTGCGCAGTATCCTGAATTGTTTCCCAACCTTACCCGCGTGCTGCCGGAGGCGACCAGCGTCCAGGCTGAATTGCCGGAGCTTTCCCCCGTCAACTGGAGCTCTTTTGCCACGGGGTGTGGTCCGGAAGAGCATGGCGTTTTGGGCTTCACACGCCTTGATCCGGCGAGCTACGCCATACAGATTGCCGACACCACTTGGCTGCGCACCCCCACCATTTTTGAGCGTCTTGGCGAACAGGGGCTTGTGAGCAGGGTATTGAACCTGCCGAACATGTATCCGGCGCGCCCCATAAGGGGAATGATGGTGGCCGGTTTTGTGGCCCCGGAGCTCTCAAGAGCCGTGTTCCCGCCATTTTTGGCAGGACAGCTCGCATCCATGGGGTACAGGATAGAGGCTGATACGGACAAGGGGCGCCATGATCCCGATTTCCTGCTGGCCGAGTTGCGCACAACTCTTGCTGGCCGGCGTAAGGCTTTGGAACTCTTTTGGGGTGATCTGGCCTGGGATGTCCTGGTGTTCGTGCTCACGGAAACAGACCGGCTTTTCCACTTTCACTTTCCGGCGTTAACCAGCGCTGACGATATGCTGCATCGCCCTTGCCTGGAATTCATGGCCATGTGGGACGCGGCCATTGGCGACCTGCTGGACCGTTACGAGGCCTTGCCCGAACCCAAGCGGTTGCTGGTTCTGGCTGACCATGGCTTTGGTGAGTTGGAGCAGGAGCTGGACCTGAATGTCTGGCTCAAGGGGCAAGGGCTGTTGCATTGCAACACCAGCGCCCACGAGCTGGACGCATCCGCCATCCTGCCGGAAACAAAAGCCTTCGCCCTCGATCCGGGGCGGGTGTTTTTGCATGACCAAAGATTTGGCAGGGGGCGCGTATTTTCACCAGCTGCGCGCGAGAGCACATTGGCCCATATTCGCGAGGGGCTCATGTCCCTAAGGCATGAAGGACGGGCAGTGATGCAAAGCGTACGCACAGGGGGGGAGCTCTACCCGGGCGCCCCCGATTCCTTGCAGCTGCCGGACTTGATTTTTACGCCTGCGCCCGGTTTTGATCTCAAGGCAAAGTTTGACCGGAGCGAGCTTTTCGGCCGCTTTGGCAGGCGGGGCACACACAGGCCGGAAGGTGCGTTTTTTTATGATTCCCAAGGCGCGCAGCCTGAGCGCATGCGCGATGTGGGGCGTCTGATACTCAAACATTTCGACATACAACAGCCGGAATCCCCGGCAAAGATCATAATAAGCCATGCCCATTGATTACGAAAAGGAATTGAACGAAGCCCAGTGGGAGGCGGTGCGCAGTACGAACGGCCCCTTGCTGGTCATCGCCGGCGCAGGCAGCGGCAAGACACGCACCATTGTTTACCGTCTGGCCTATCTGGTGGAAAACGGCGTCCGTCCGGAATCCATCCTGCTGCTGACATTCACACGCAAGGCCTCACAAGAAATGCTCATGCGCGCAGGTCGATTGCTGGGGCAGGATGATCCGGTTCTGGCAGCGGCAGGCCTGGGAAATGTGCGTGGCGGCACGTTCCATTCCTTTGCCTACAGGGTGTTGCGGCGCACGCCGCCACCGGGCTATGCTGGTGATTTTACCATCATGGACCGCCCCGATGCCGAAAGCGTGCTCAAAGAAGTGAAGGGTGATCTGGGGTTGGGCAAGGGCGACCGCTCCTATCCCAAGGCCGGAACCATTGTCGAGAATTTGAGCAAGGCGCGGAACAAGGAACTGGACGTGGCCGATGTGCTGGCGCGCGAGAGTTTTCACCTTTCCGCCTATACCGAAGATTTTTTGAAGCTGGACAAGGGGTATCGCGACTATAAACGGCGGCACAACCTGCTGGACTACGACGACCTGCTCTTTCAATTCGAAGTGCTGCTTCAGGAACAGCCTGAAGTCAAAGAATATTATCGTAACATGTTCGAGCATATAATGATCGACGAGTACCAGGACACAAACCTGGTGCAGGCGCGTCTTGTCCGCCACTTGTGCCCCCCGACGGGGCGTGTGATGGCAGTTGGCGACGACGCCCAGTCCATTTATGCCTTTCGTGGGGCGGATGTGCGCAACATCCTTGAGTTCCCCAAAATTTTTGAAGGGGCAAAAGTCGTCAAGCTGGAACAGAACTACCGTTCGCGGCAGCCGGTTCTGGATTTGACCAACGAGATTCTTTCCAACTCCCAGGCGCAGTTCCGCAAGCATCTTTTTTCCGAGTTTACAGGAGGGGACAAGCCTGAGCTCATACGCCCCTTGTCTGATAGAACCCAGGCCAAACTGGTGTTGGACAAAATTCTAGAGATGCTGCGGCGCTACTCGCCAGATGAGGTGGCTGTGCTCTTCCGCGCGGGCTACCAGTCCTTCCACATCGAGACGCAACTCTCCAAAATGGGGATAAGCTTTCAGAAGTTCGGGGGCATGCGGTTCTCAGAAGCCGCCCATATCAAGGATGTGCTTAGCTATTTGCGCTGCGTTCGCAATCCGGGCGACCGTGTGGCCTGGCAACGCATAGCCAGCCATGTAAAAGGGGTGGGGCAGAAAACGGCGCTCAAAGTGCATGATGCTTTTCTCTCCGGCGACAAGAAAAAGCTGGAGACGCCCCTGAAACGCCACCCGGAGCTGCGGCGCATGCTGGACTTTTTGCACGAGCAACGCACGCGCAATGCGCGGCCAGCAGCCCTGGTGGAGGAAGTTATAGAGTATTACACGCCTGCCCTTGAAATGCTGTACGCCGATGACCACCCCCGTAGACGCAAGGGGTTGGAGGAACTGGCGCAGATCGCCACGACCTATGATGATCTGGACAGCTTTCTCGGGGATTTGAGCCTTGAGCAGCCGGACCAGCGGGAGCGTGAAAACGCGGTAACGCTTTCCACCATCCACCAGGCGAAAGGGTTGGAGTGGAAAGCCGTGCTGGTGATTGATCTGGTTGAGGAGCGCTTTCCCTCGCGCCATGCCATGAATAGTGTGGACGACTTTGAAGAGGAGCGCCGGTTGTTGTATGTGGCGTGCACCCGGGCCAAGGAGCGCCTGATGCTCTTTGCCCCCCGCGCGTTGTATAAGAGGGGGGCGGACTTCAGTGAGCAGGCCAGCATCAGTCCTTTTCTGCGAGAAATATCCCCTTCGTATTTCGAGGAAATCCATGAGGGGCGTTTAGGCGCGCAGCGTGTCGCCCCCCGGCCGGAATATATGGAGCGGCCAGCCCCGAGCTACGCTCCTGATGACGCACCAGAACCCGAGCGGCCAAAGCCGGTACAGAACCCCGAGGCTTTGCCCTTCTGCAATCACAAAATCTTTGGCCGGGGCAAGATCGTCTCGCGCATCCCGCCCAACAAGTACCGCGTGAACTTCCCGGGCTTCGGGCTCAAGGTGATCATTGAAGAGTATCTGGAGCTGGAGAAATAGTCCTTTAGTCGCCATGGGAGATGCCAGATGGGCAAACACGCCCTGTGCATGAACCGATGACTGGTGCGCCTTGGCGGGCTTCCCTATTGTATGGACACCGCATATAGCTGCAGCAACAGAACGGTAATGAACTGTACAACCACGAGTGTGTCGATCAACCGTTCAGACTTGCCCTGTAATAATGAGTAGTAGAGGGTTTTGTTGTAGTTCTCTAATATCACATCATTTTCCGGTGTCTCTGCTCCGTATTGCATCTCTTGCGATATTTTGGAGTGCGCCCTGGAGCCGGAGGAATAAATCCAATAAAGCCAAGCGAAACTACAGATGAGCGCAGGGATGAAAACGGCAGCCCCTATGGAAATTGGAAGGTAGGCAGATTCAATAGTCCAGTACAGGACTATGTATGAGGTAACAATGAGTTCTGCCAGACATTTGCAATGCGTACGCCAAATTTTCTTTCCAAACTTTTCGGTTTCATGAAGCAATCGGTCTGGGGTCATCTGGCTGGGCATGCAATCTCCAGAGTTTGATACACTTGTGAAATGACGTCTTTCATTCGCAAACTTAGTAATAGGGCTGAAAAAAGCCTCGTATACAACAATTATAGACCATAATAGTGGCTATTCCCGCACCGAGCAATATATATTTGAGAAAATACGACATATTGGGCTGAAAAAAGAGGGCTTGGCTATTGTGCTCTGCGAAAGTGGAGAGTGCAGTCTGATCGGGGGAAAAGGCTGGCGAAAAGAGAAATTCAGGGGAAAAGGCGCCGTGCGGGAGATTCCTTCAGGGATACCCCACACGGCGCCTTTGCTTTTTAGGCGTAATCTATGACGCTGACGTTCATAAGCTTGGTAAAGGAGTGCAGGGATTCGATGCGGCGGATGGTGCCTGTGCGGCCACGGATAACCATGGAGGTTGTCCGCGCGCCGTTGCCTGTGAATTCCACACCTCGCAAGAAGGTGCCGCCGGAGATGCCCGTGGCGGCAAAGAACACGTCATCACTGGTGACAAGGTCATCCGTGGTGAGCACGCGCGCCAGGTTGTAGCCGGCTTCCTCGAGGTTTTTGCGCTCCTCTTCGGTCTGGGGGTCGAGCATGCCCTGCATCTCGCCGCCAATAGCACGGATGGCGCAGGCAGCCAGAACACCTTCCGGAGTGCCCCCCGTGCCCATCATGACGTCCACTTCCGAGTCGGGCATAACGGCCATAAGCGCGCCAGCGACGTCACCGTCTGTATGCAGTTGGATGCGTGCGCCCGTTGCGCGAATTTCCTCGATGAGTCCTTCGTGGCGGGGCTTGTCCAGCACGAAGACCACCAGGTCGTCCACATCCTTGCCCAGGGCCTGGGCCACGCGCTTCAGGTTATGGGCCACGGGGGCCTTTATATCCACACGGTATTTGGCCTCAGGGGGAACCACCAGCTTTTTCATGTAAAAAGCCGGCCCGGGGTTGTACATGGTGCCCCGTGGCGCCAGGGCGACAACGGCTATGGCGTTGGGGCGCCCCAGGGCGAGAAGGTTGGTGCCTTCTACGGGATCAACGGCAACGTCCATTTCCGGCCCTTTGGCCGTGCCCAGATGTTCGCCATTGAAGAGCATGGGCGCTTTGTCCTTTTCGCCCTCGCCTATGACAACAACGCCTTCGATGTCGATGATGTTGAAGCTGATGCGCATGGCGTCCACGGCAGCGGCGTCGCCTTTTTTGCGCTCCCCTTTGCCCAGCCAGCGGGAAGAGGCCAGGGCGGCGGCTTCGGTAACGCGTACGAGGTCCAGGGCGAGGTTGCGATCCGGAGCTTGTTTCATGGTTGTGACTCCTGCAAGTTCTTCAGTGGAGCCCACCTTGCAAGGGGCGCAGACTGAAGGATTGTTGTATTGCCTGTTCGGCTGGGCGGACAGTAGCAATCCCGGCCTGTTGGGGCAAGCGTTCTGACTCCACCCCAGGCGGAAGAGACGTTCATTTTTCCTGCTGTACTGGTTTGCGAGCTGTAATGGTCAGGAACTCATCCCGTCCTCCCGGCCATGTGGGCTCAAGGGCAACTCCCGTAAATCCGGCGGTTTTGAGCAACTGCACATAGCCTGCTCCGGTATAGGCTTTTGTCGTGGAGCACATGATCTGCACGTTACCGCTTGCCGCGTCTATGATGTAGAAAAACTGCCGCGCTGTTTCTTGCGCGGCAAACCACTGGTTTTTGACCAGGCACAAGTGAGGAGCGTCGCCAAACAGTCCTGATGCTGCGGCGGACCAGGATGCGCCGCTGCCAAGTGCCGCTACAGCTTCCCTGGTGTGTGCTTCCAGCAGCAGAACGCCCCCTGGTTTTAATGCGTCCCATGCTCTTGAAAGGATGCGCCGCGCTGCTGCCTCTGGAAACACGTTCAATTCACCGTACAGAAACATCACCAGATCATGCCCCTTTTCAAAAGACGTGTGCTGCAGATCACCAAGCACAAAGCAGCAGCTGGGGGAGGCAAAATGTTCTTGTGCATGGGCAATGGAGGCGGGCGAGAAGTCAATCCCCAGATAATGGTGCCCATGCGCCACAAGATAGGGAGCATACAGCCCCGGGCCGCAGCCAAGGTCCAGGATGCGTTTTTTGCCGTGGGCAAGAAAGGATTCATGCAGCCAGTCAGCCTGCAGCGCTATGCGCTCTCGTTTACGACTGGCCATGTCGTGCTCCTGCGTCAGGTGCTCGCGGAGCATACGTTTACTGAACGCAGGATTGTCCCAGGGGATTTTATAGCCACAAGTCCAAAGGGGCTGGTCTTCAACGGTGTTGGATATAATGTCGGAAAGGTGGAAAGATATCATGGTAATAGCCTTTAATCCCTTGCGGGCGGAAGAAGGGCATACGTAAAGAAGCGTCTGATCCTCGGCATGAGGGACGCCAGGCCTTGAAAGAGATGAAGGGGCCCCGTTAAGGGCAAAGGCGGCTAATACATGATGGCTGTACCCCTAAACGCATCAGGGGCTGAAGTAAAGAGGCTGCAAATGAAAAAGCCCCTACAGCATGCTGCAGGGGCTTGGTTGCTCAATGAACTCCGAGAGAACGAGTCATTTTTTGGGGACTTCGTCCTCATCCTCATCGTCGATGTGCTTGGCCATTTCCTGGGCTTCGTTGAGGTCGCCGTAAGAAGCCATGCCCGCAGTCGCCATGGAGCTTTCCAGCTTTTTGGGCAAATGCTTGATGAAATCCCAGAATTTTTCCATTTCGCCCTTGTCGTAATACTCTGATTCAAGGGCTTCCGTGGCTTGCTTGACCTTGTCATCGCCAAATCCGGTCAACAGCACGGTCTTTACCTTGGGCTGCAGTTCCTTGAGTTTGGTGATGGTCACCAGACCGTCGATGCCGGGCATTTTCAAGTCTACAATGGCGGCGTCGACTTGTTTTTTGTGTGCAATCTCAAGGGCTTCTTCGCCGGAATACGCCACTATGGGCGTAATGCCGCGCAACTCGAGTCGCTCCTTGAGAAATTCGACAAAATCTTTTTCGTCGTCAACGATAAGCAGCTTTATCTTCCCCACAACACACCTCCATGATTGAAATATACGCAACGTCTTCAGTTGAATACCAACGTCGGGAGACGCGCCGGATGCATCGCCAGGATACACCCGTAGCCACAGGAGAACACATCATGCTCCTGCGAAGCCTTGTCAGAAATGCGGCGTGCATTCCTGACGTTACGTATAGAAACGCTCAGACCAAACCAGGCACCCTCACATGCCTCGAATGATCCATCCGAGCTTGTTCCAAATTCATACAAACTTTTTTCGGGAAACGAAACCCCCCACGGGGGGCTTTCGTACTGTTTTATTTTGTATTTGCAGAGTAATCCAGAATGCTTTTGCGGCGCCTGCATGGGATGTGTATCATTGCAGATCCTTTTCGAAATGCTGGTAATCCTTCAGAGTATGCCAGGCTCCGCCCCATTTCCAACCGCGGGATACAAAGGATTTATAGACCGCATCCCCCTTTGTGATCAGCCCTGGGGTGCCGGCTTTGCGTTGCAACCAGGCCCTGCCTTCTGGCGGCTGCACATTGTCGCCCTTTACGTAGGGATTGATCAGGGGATTCACATCAATTGCAAGCCCCCAACTGTGTTTGGAATATTTTTTACTGCCAAGGGCCTTGCGGCAATTGAAGGCCGATGTGTTGTCAGCCGCCATGGACAAGGGATCGCTTCCAAAATAAGGGGCGCGCTCGATAAGCTCCATGCGCTCGATGTAAAAGCCAGATGCGTAGATGTCAGCAAAGATATCCAATACTTCCTGCGCCACAGACGCATGCACCAGCATCTCACCTGTCTGCGGCGCGCCGGACATATCCAGATAGCTCATACGCAGGTAGGAAAGGTCGTCAATGCTTATTGGGCATCCTTCTCGCCAGGTATGCTGCCGCATCATCGCGGCAACATCTTCAGGCACGGGCGCTACGCTACCGCTGAAAGGAGGCGGGGCGCCCTCACTTGCGGCAGAACCGGCGGCGCTGGCATGGGCCACCGTTGCGGCCATAATGGCCCCGATCAGGAATACAGAAAGGGCCAGGCGTACGCCCATGGCGGCTACTCCATGACCAGGCGGAATCCCAGGTCGGCTTCACGGAAGTCTGCGTCGTCCAGTCCGCGGTTGGCGCATCGGGCCGAGGCCGGCTTGCTGAAGAAGCCTGCGCCGCGGTTGCCACGCTTTTTCAATTTGAAATTGTCATTCACGGGATTATCGCGGTCCGATATCTCGTAAAAGTCGCTTGCGTAGGCGTCCAGCATCCACTCCCAGGCATTGCCGCGCAGGTCGTAGAGACCGAGTCCGTTGGGCTTGCGTTTGCCCACAGGGTGCAGGCCGGGGCCGATGCTCGTGAGATACCAGGCCACATCGGTCAAGGGAGCGCCTGTATCTCCCTTGCGGCAGAGGTATTCCCACTGCGCTTCGGTGGTCAGGTGAAAGTGTTTTCCGGTGCGGGAAGACAACCAGGCGGCATAGGCCATGCTGTCATCCCAGCTTACTGCCACCACAGGATGTTTGGGGCCGGTGGCAGTGCCGGTTTTGCGCCAGGAGTAGCCGTCGCGCCAGCCCCAGGTGGCGCCTACGTATACCTTGGCGTTGCCCTGGCGTTCGGCTGTGGTCACGTAGCCGGTATCGCGGACGAATTTTTCGAATTGCTCATTGGTGACTTCGTAGCGCCCTACCCAGAAGGGGTCCAGACACACTTGATGGGGGGGGTACTCGTCCTTTTCACAGTTGGAATCACCCCGTTGGCAGCCCATGGTGAAGCACCCGCCCTGGACGCGCACCATTTCCATGTTGGTCACGGGGTCGGTCCAGGTGTTGGATTGCGTTGCTGGCTTTGCCGGCGCTGGCGCAGGTGCAGGAGCAGGTGCTGGAGCGGGCGTTGCCACCTGAGGCGCGGCATCCGGTTTCAGAAGCACCACAATCTTGTTCATGACCGTACTGGTGGCTCTTGCCAGTTCGGAAAGCGAGGGCCCGCAGATGATGTTTTCCGCAAAGAGGATGGTGCCGTCGCTGACGTCTACGAGACGGGCGTCTATGCTGGACTCGCCCCCGTATTCCGCAACAGAGCCGGAAAGCACGTATTTGGCGCCCAACATGAAACCAATTTTCTGTGCATCGGAGCCGGAAAGGCCGGATTCGCCGAATTCGAGTTCGTCGAGCACCTTTTTGATCATCTGGCGTTCCACCACGTCAAAGACGCCGGATTTGACGGCAGCGGTGGTGAGCCGTTCAGAAACAATGCGGCCCTTGTTGTTTTTGGTGGCAGCTTCGGTAATGCCGTCAAAGGACAGAATAGCTATGCGCATGCGGCCGTTGTCTTCGCTATTGCTGTCTGTTGCTTCGGCTGCAGGTTTTGTGTCGTCGGCTTGTGCTGCAGCAGGGAAAAAGAACGCAGAAATGCACAGCAGCGCGCAGATGCACAGGGGGGAATAAAGGCGGAAAGCACGGTCCATGCCGGAATGACTCCCTTTTTGTTCAAGGGTGAATGACAATGAGGCCGAGCCCACTATGCCTTGGGGCACTGTGTTAGGCAAGGTTCTGATTTCGATAAATGAAAAAGAAAAAGCCCCGGCGTAATGAAACCGGGGCTTTTGTGAGCGCGGTATGACGTTTATCTACATCGAGCAGAACGTCTGGCGTTCGGTGTATTCGGCCTGTTTGCCCTTGTTCCAAAGCGAAATGGGGCGGTAGTAGCCTACGATGCGGGTGTATACTTCTGTGGCTGCGCCACATTCGGGGCATTCGAATTTCTCGCCGCAAATATACCCATGTTCCTTGCACACCGAAAAGGTCGGCGTAATGGAAAGGTAGGGCAGCTTTGTCATGGAAAATGCCTTGACGATGAAGTTCTTCAGCGCCTTGGGGTCGGCTACTGCTTCACCCAGGAAGGTATGGAAGACGGAACCGCCCGTATAAAGCGGCATCAGTTTGTCCTGATGCTCCAGGGCGAAAAGAACGTCTTCGGTAAGGCCCACAGGCAGGGCAGTGGAGTTGGTGTAATAAGGGGTGCCGTTGCCCGAAGCCTGAATCTGGGAGTAAAGGCCCTTGTCGATCTTGGCCAGGCGATAGCTGGTGCCTTCTGCAGGGGTTGCCTCGAGGTTGTAGAGATGCCCCGTCTCTTCCTGGAAGTTGGAGGTCAGTTCCCTGAGGTGGTGCAGCACCCGCTGCATCAGCCGTGTGCCTGCTTCGGTCTCGATGCCCTTGTTCAAGAGGTTCAGGCACGCCTCGTGCCCGCCCACCAGACCGATGGTGGAGAAGTGGCCCTTGAAGCCGTTCTTCAGATAGCGCTGGGACCACGGGAACATGCCGCGTTCCAAGTTGTCATTGATCAGCTTGCGTTTGAATTCCAGGGCGTCTCTGGCCATGCAGGCGTATTCGGCCACATGGTCTAGGAAGTCTTCCTCTCCCTGGGAGAGGTAGGCCAGCTTGGGCAGGTTCAACGTAACAACACCAATGGAGCCAGTGAGATCGCCAGCGCCGAACAGGCCGCCGACCTTGTTGCGCAGTTCACGCAGGTCCATCTGCAAACGGCAGCACATGGAGCGCACATCCTCGGGATTCAAATCCGAGTTGATGAAGTTCTGGAAGTAGGGCGCGCCGTACTTGCTGGTCAGCTTCAGCAACAATTCACCGATTTCGGTCTCCCAGGGGAAGTCCTTGGTGATATTGTATGTCGGGATGGGAAAGGAGAAGATGCGGCTGTGGTAATCGCCTTCGAGCATGACTTCGAGGAAGGCGCGGTTGATCATCTCCATTTCCTCGACGAAATCGCCGTAGGGAGTGTCCGTGATCTTGCCGCCGATGATGGCGCCTTCGGTGGCGATGTGTTTTGGGGGCACCAGGTCGAAGGTCACGTTGGTGAAGGGGCTTTGCCCACCCCAGCGCGACGTGGTGTTCAGATTGAACACGAACTTCTGCATGGCCTGGCGCACCTGCTTGTAGCTCAGCCCGTCATTGCGGACAAAGGGCGCGAGGTAGGTGTCCACGTTGTTGAACGCCTGGGCGCCGGCCCATTCGTTTTGCAACGTGCCAAGAAAGTTGACCATTTGCCCCATGACAGAGTCGAAGTGCTTGGCAGGTCCGGCGCTGGAGCGTCCTTCGAGGTTGAAGCCTTCGAGGAGCAGGTCGCGCAGGCTCCACCCTGCGCAGTAGCCGGCCAGGCCAAAGGACAGGTCATGAATATGGAAGTACCCGTGGTTGTGAGCTTCGCGGATTTCAGACGGATATTTTTCCAGAGCGTAGCGCGCCTGGATGGTGCCCGAGAGGTGCAGCATCAATCCCTGGAACGAATGGGACATGTTGGCGTTTTCATTGACACGCCAGTCTGCCTTGTCCAGGTAGTTGTCGATGGTGTTGGCAACATCCACATAGGCTGCCTTCTGCTCGCGGATCTGGCGTCGCTGCTCTCTATAGAAGATGTATTTCCGGGCTACATGGTAGAGGCGGGACTCCATGAGCACCTGTTCCACCATGTCCTGGACCTGCTCCTGTTCAGGAACATCTACATCATGCAGCTTGATTTCGACCTTCTGCGCCAGGCGCTTGGACAGGATCGGATCCTTGATGCCGCAAACGTTCAGCGCTTTGAGTATTGCCTGAGCAATCCGATCCAGTGACCACGTCTCCTCGCATCCGTCCCGTTTCCGTATCAGCCTGGGCATACGTCCTCCTGGGCTCTTGAAAGTGTTGTATTTTCAGAGAATATTCCTGCGGCAAATAGCCGCGTGTTTCTTCAATATCAGCATCGGTAAGTGTTGGAACGCGTGTGGTGCGGAAAACAAAGCGGCCGGGATTGCTACGGGCAAGGTCAAAAACCTCCTCCATGTTTTCTCTGGCCTTATCTTCGTTCACAGCCTGCCCAGTAAGGTGCGGGTAAAGGCGAAAAGGGCCTTTCACGTCAACAAAGAACTGATCCACCAGGCCGGCGTCCAGGAGTTCGGCCAATACCGACGGGCGCATGCCGTTGCTGTCCATTTTTACAGGCAGTCCTACACGTCCCAGGTCTTGCAGCAACACAGCGATGTGCGGCACCACACTGGGTTCGCCGCCTGTGACCACGATGCCGTCCAGCCATCGTTTGCGTTCGGCCAGCATGGCAAGCGCCTTGGCGCGGGGTACTGCAGGCAGCAGTTCATGCTGCCAGGCCATTTCGGCGTTATGGCAGGTGGGACAACGCAAATTGCACCCCCCGCAGAAAAAAACCATTGCCGTATGGCCGGGCCAGTCGCAAAAGCTCAAGGCCTCAACGCCGCGCACCCGGTTCCAGGCGTTTTGCAAACTCAAATCAACGGGTTCAAGCTGCTTTTTCGCCTTGGCGTAGGGGCGCCACCCTCTCACGGGCCTGGCTGGCTGATGCGCACCAGTCGTCAGACCATCATAATAAATGCTTTTACTTGGTTCCATTGAGCTCATCGATTGTATTGCATTATCCACGTCAGAATTTGAGTTGCAGAGGGACATTCCCAGGCTAGCTTCATACCAAAAAATATCCCATCACAGCCCGCCACAAGCGGCACAGCGCACATCCCACGGACCCCTGGAGTCCTGGTAGAAACCTACACTCTCTTCCTAGAAAATGCCAAGAATTTTTTTAAAAAAGCCACGCAAGGGAAAAACTACTCCAGTTAAGATGACTTGTGAAGGTGAGTTCCAAAATTGGTGTTGTATCTAAGATTCAACGTTCCGAAATAGAAAAGAAATTAATTTTGCAGCGGTGCATAACCTACTGCATCCCTGTTCCTGTGCGGAAGTGCACAAATCCGGCAGAGATGTTGGATGTCGTGGTTTTGAAACAATAGACAAGTTGCGACGTCGTGACGTGTGTAAAAAAAGATATAATAAAAACATCTGCTTTAAGAGTTATGAACATGTTACGAAAGGGTTAGCTACAGTATTTTTCCGCTACTTGCGGAAAAAAAAGAAGACCCCTCGAAATTTCTAGAGAAAATCAAGTGTCAATTCTGTTTGTCACAGGAATGAGATAAAAAAAGATTTTTACGTTGGGTGATTGCGAAAGCCCAGTATGGAGGTCAAGAATGGGGGTGTGAAAAACACATTTTGTCTTCGGGGAGGCGTGAATGGGTATGTGTTGCAACTACTGGGCCGCGCGTTATCTGATGGAGAAGAAAAAGCTATGTATTGTTAGACAGTTAAAAAGTCTAAAAAAATTGCCGTGCGCAAGGTGCCATTGCGCATTGTCGGACTGGTGGGAGATGCGTTGAGATAATGCTGTAAAATACTGAAACTATAGTATTGTTTCAGGGCGTGTGGAAATGCTAGGCTGCAGGGTGCAGCAGAACTGTGAAAACGGCGCCCCCCATGTCGCTGGTGCCGCTGTGTATCTCACCGCCCCAGGAAGTGACAAAGGTGTGCACGATGGACAGGCCGAGTCCCATTCCCGAGCCTGCTTCCTTGCTGGTGAAAAAGGGGTCGAAAACCCTGTCCCCGAAGTCCTGCAGGCCTGGGCCGTTGTCATGCACGCTCAAGGCAAGGCGATCTCCCTGCATGGAGGTCTGCACCAGAATCCGCTTGTCCTGGCGGTTGACGCTGTCCAATGCCTGCATGGCGTTGACTACCAGGTTGATGACAACCTGTTCCAGCTGCACCGCGTTTGCCTGGGCGGGGGGCAGTGTCGGTATGGCCTCCACTTCTATGCCGATGTTGTGGGCTTTCAGCTGTGCCTGCAAAAGGGAGAGTGCGTCCCGTACGCATTCCTGGGTATCCGATGCGGCAGGGCGCGATGGGGTTGCTTCCTGCCGGACAAGAGCCCGCATGTGGGTGATGATTTCGTGGATTCTGCCTGTTTCGCGTAGAATCCATCCCAGGCGGGTCAGCAGGGTCTCGCGGTCGAAGTGGTGATCCTTTTCAACCAGCATTTCCAGGCCGCTGGCGTACAGTTGCAACGCGTTGAGCGGTTGATTGATCTCGTGGGCAATACCCCCCGCAAGTGTGCCCAGGGCTTCAAGCTTTTGTGCGCGTTGCAGTCGGGCCTGGACCTCGAGTTTTTCCGTTACGTCCTCTACGAGAACGATCACCGAACCCACCTTGCCATCGGGGGAAAATACAGGGCTATAAGTGGCCTGCATCCGGCGGGTGCCTGCCGGGGTCTGTACGTCGTGCAATGCCTCGTAAACATACCCGTAATTTCTTACCAAGGTCACAGGACAGCCATGGGATGGCTCCGCTTCAGATTGCGGCGTATGCGGGTCGCCGGCTGCGCCGGGTTTGTCACCCTGGCCGGGTGAAGGGGAGCAGCCCGCGAAAATGTCCCGGTAGTCGGGCGTTGCGTTAAAATCAACATGGGGCAGCCACTCCCGAAGGCGGGGGTTGGCGGCCTCAAGGCGCATGGATTCGTCCACGATGGCAAGCCCCATGGCCAGGCTCTCGGCAATGCTGCGATAGCGTTCTTCACTGGCCAGCAAGGCTTCCTGGGCCTTTTTGCTGGATGTGATGTCGATACCGAGTTCAAGGGCAAGGGGCAGGCCGTCTGTATCTTCATAGGGGTAGCCATAGACCTGATAGTGGCGCCCTGTTTCTTCACAACGCCACTCCCAGATGCTCAGGCTGCGGACTTCGAACAGTTCCTGCAAAGGGCCTGGTTCGCCAGGAGGGCCGGCATGCATTGCCTCATAGGCGGCAAGTTCCTCAGGCGAGTGGAAGGCGTCATGAAAAAAACGGTTTGCAAAACGAATTTCACCGGCAGGTGAAAGCAGAGAAACAAAAGCCGGCAGCCGGTCAAGCAAACTGAAAAGGCGGCGGCGTTCTTGTTCAACGGCCTGCTCGGCTGCTTTGCGCTCCGTGATGTTCAGGTCGGAACCGCTCAGCACGCCGGTGCCGCCATGGGGCGAAGGCTGCATGACCCCGCGGCTCGTGATCCAGACCACATCCCCGTTTTGGTGCAGCTTGCGGTGTTCGCTTTCAAATATGGGCGCGCGCCCTTCTATGTGGTCGCGCAGGGCCTGCAACAGGGCGGGACGATCTTCAGGGTGGATGAGATCAAGCCATTCCTCGCCCTTTTGGATCAGCGGCTCGGGCTCGTATCCCAGCATGGTATTGAACATGGGGTCCAGGTACATGGCGTCGCTGTCCAGATCCCACTCCCAGATGCAGACTTTTCCGGCTTCCACCGCTAGGCGGTAGCGCCGTTCCTTGTCGCGAAGCGCTTCATTTGCCTTGTGGCGTTCCGTCACATCTGCGTACGACACGACAACGCCGTGCCCAGGCAGGGGCAAAGGCACAGCGATCACACTCAGCCAGCGTACTTCGCCACTGGAATGGCGGATGCCCATTTCCTCACAGGTGCAGGTGCACCCTGTTTTGAGGGCAATAACACTCGGGAATTCACTGTCCGGCATGGGCGAGCCGTCTTGCCTGATGATGTCCCAGGGCTTGCCACTGAGGGTGCGCCCGGTGTGCTCCTCGGTCTTCATACCCAAAATCTTTTCGCTGGCGGGATTGACTTCAAGAATCTTTCCCTCTGCATCGCTGATGGTGATGCCTATGGGCAGCGTCTCAAACAGTACACGAAATTTTTCATGCCCTGCGCCAAGTACCTCTCTGTTTCTGCGCAGGTCTGTCACGTCATCCAAGGTTGCCAGCGCGCCTGAAAGCTGGCCGTCCCCCGTATAAATGGGGCGGGGAGAAATGCGCAGCAACCGATCTTCATTTTCAGAAAGGGGCAGACGGAGAAAATACGGTTTATAGACGCCGTTGTTGCGTTCACTGCGCGCCTGCTCCAGGGTTTTGCGGTTTTCCTTGTCCTGGAGTGCTGGTTGCAGCACGGAGGGGATTGTGGCGATGGCGTCAAGGTCGTGGGCGTTTTGCCCTGCGTCCATGCTTTGCAACACCGAGGCGGCGTACTGAAAAGGAAGAGGGCCGCCCTGGTCACCCTGGTCCCCCTGGTCCCATGACCAGAAGGGGGTATCTGCAATCTCGCCGAGAAACCACGCGAGAAGCGTGTCTTCATCGGCGGATCGGAGCAGGAGAGTGGCTGCAGCCGAACGTGTCTTTTCGGGCATACGCTGTCCATGGAACAGAACCGCCAGTGCGTCAAGACGTGCGCGGCTTCGCCCTCTTTTTGTGGCGGTGTTTATTCTTCCACGGGTATGGCCGCAAGACCGTCCGCTTGCCAAACCGCCTGGCCCGGGGGATTCCAGGACGCGTTTTCGAACCGAACGACATTGCCCCCGTAGGTTGCCATGATGCGCCGCAGCGCCCCTGCAACTCCATCGGCTTCGTCCACGTTATCGAAAAAAACAACACTGCCGGCATCCAGCTTGGGGTGCAGGGCCTGAAACTCTGCAAAAACGTGGGGCGCTTCGTGGCATCCGTCCAGAAAGGCAAAAGGCACGGGCCGTGAGCCGGCGTCAAAATCCTTGAGGAAAGCCACACTGTCTCCCTGGTGCAATGAAACGAGATCGGCAAGCC
Organism: Desulfovibrio biadhensis; assembly: GCF_055388615.1. Taxonomy (NCBI): domain Bacteria; kingdom Pseudomonadati; phylum Thermodesulfobacteriota; class Desulfovibrionia; order Desulfovibrionales; family Desulfovibrionaceae; genus Desulfovibrio; species Desulfovibrio biadhensis. Next base: position 636,532 of record NZ_AP042477.1, on the reverse strand, counting down.
CGGCAAGCTCGAGGTTTATGGCGGCTTTTTTGAGTACGGCAGGGTCCAGGTCTACCGAAACCACACTGCCCCGGTACTTGGAATCGCGGATGGCCTGGGCAAGTACGATTGTGGAGCACCCAACATTGGCGCCCGTTTCCAAAATCAGATTATGCACACCGGGCCTGAGTGCGCAGAGGCAGGAATAATAGAGCAGGTTCCAGCCGGGGTAGCCAATGGTGAGGCCACTGCGGGCAAAAGACTCCTCCGTGCTATGGACGCCTTCCTCATACAGAGCCAGCAACTTGTTGGGCAGCAGGGAGCGATCGTAGTCGAACATGCGTCTGTTATCCGGGTCAGGGCGGTCAGGAAACAGAAGCGGATGCTCCGCAGCAAGCGCAGCCGCCATGCCTTCCAACACGGCGGCAAACGTCTTGAAGACCGGGCCGGTTGCCGTGGCGGAACGCTTTGCCAGCATTTTGGAGGCCTTGCGGGGTGCATCTCCGGCCAGCAGCACAGGCACGCCATCCAGGTGATCGGGAAGAGCCGCCAGGGAGTGTACGGGCAGTGCATCCAATTCCTCTGGGGCGTTTTCTTCGGGGAGCGCCAGAAACGCAAGAGGGAGAATCCCCAGGTCTGTCAGCGCCTTTCGTGCTTCCCGGGCGGCTTGCCCCACCCCGTAAATGCAAATGTTCTTTTCCTTGGACTGCATGCTCTGGCTCCTGATTTATGGCGCATTGTTCTTACGGTTGTATTGGCCCGTGAAGCCGATAGCAGGGACGCACGGCATGCGCAACCTGACATACACATTAAGCAGCAGAAAAGAGCAAGATCGTCCAAGTCTGTCCGGGATGTGGGGAGTACCTCTGGCAGCAACACAACAACAAAGGAGGTCCGCCATGGACATGGATATGGAAAACTGGGGAATGGGAGCATTGGCTCACTTGGAAGAAGGCGCCTGCCGGCTGGACGCATGCGCCTGGAACAAGCATCCGAACTTTGAAGGCGTGGAGCTCAAGCACCTGGTGCGGGGCGAGGCCACAAAGGGAGCGCTCTCCTGCCATCTGGTCCGGGTTGCACCTGGAAAATGTCTGCAAAGCCACACCCATGACCCGCAATGGGAGCTGCATGAAGTGGTTGCCGGCGACGGGTGCGCCAAAGTCGGCGAGCGCAATGTGGAGTATACCCCCGGCACCATGGCTGTCATCAAGAGCGGTGCCGTGCATGAAGTGACTGCCGGCGACAAAGGGCTTGTCCTGTTTGCCAAGTTCTTTCCCGCCCTGCTATAGCAGATGTCTGCACGCCGGGTGCATGGGCCTGTGCTCCCGGCGGTTGCAGCAATGTCTGAGAAAGCTCAAGAGGCGGGGCGTGGCCGTGCAAGGGCAAGCTCGTTTCATGTTCAAGGTGCTTTCCGCTGCTGGCGGGGGCGCCGATCTGGTGCAGGGGGAGGGTGTGCCCGGTACCGTGGCGCGCCATACCCACGCCAGCTATATCCTGGGCCTGGTGGAATCAGGTGAACGCGTGATGCAACTTGGGACCAGGGAACTTACGATCCCCGCCGGGTGCATGTTTGTGGTGCACCCCAATCAACCCCATGCCTGCCTGGCCCCAACAGATTGCGAACTCGCCTTCTGCGCTCTGGCTTTGCCTGCCGCATATGTTGCAAAGGTCGCCCGCGATGCCGGGTGTGGTGGCGGCTTGCCCCGGTTTCCTGACGCTTATTTTCGTAATTCGGCGCTTGCCCGGAACCTCAAGTCCCTAGCCGGAGCAACCGGCGCTGCCACTGCGGAAACAGAGACACTGCTTCTGGAGACGGTGGTGTTGCTGCTTGAGGAGCATGCCCTGGACAATCCGGAACCGCCCCCTTTGATCCCTGGCCTGGTGCATAAGGCTGTCAACGCCATTAAAGAGCACCACGCCGCGCCCCTTGATTTGCATGAACTGGCCGAAAACGTTGGGATAAGTCCCTTTCACCTGCACCGTCTTTTTGTTCGATCCATGGGGGTGACACCGCTTGCCTGGCAGATGCAAGTGCGTGTAGGGCGTGCGCGCCAGCTCATGCGGGAAGGCTACAGCGCATGCGCAGCCGGACATGAAGTCGGGTTTTGCGACCAAAGCCATTTTACTCGTGCCTTCAAGAAAATCATGGGTCTGCCACCAGGGGCGTACCTGCGTTCCTGCGGCGATTAATTTTCCTCCTCGTTTAGTTTTTTCCATATTTTCAGTTTTTTACTGCGTGTATCCGCGCAGGGGTAAATTCAGTGTCGCAATCCTTGACACAGGGAAACACTGCATTATTACTTTATAAACAAAAAGGCGAACGGTGTTTTGCCAAAAGTGACTTGAGTGGCGTTGCCAAATGCGACGACTGATAACCGCTGTCACTGGGGGCGATGCACAAGAAGGCCATTCCAGAAGCAACGACGCACCAATGCACCATAGATGCAATGTCGTGGTTCTGGATGGATACCTTTGCTATAGAATAATGATCGCCTCTTACTTGTCGTCGCTCTGAAGCACCTGTAGCGCTGAAGTTCTGTTTTAAACGCGTTGCAGAGCGAATTCCCCAAAAAAGGGCATTAGCCACTTGACAGACCTGATGCAGGTTTTACTTTGTGTTTAACAAAAATGTTAAATATCACCCCAAGGAGGGAGGCATATGAGCAAGATTATAGGAATAGACCTGGGAACCACCAACTCCTGCGTCTATGTCATGGAAGGTAAGGAAGCCAAATGCATCAACAACCCCGAAGGCGGGCGCACTACTCCTTCAGTTGTTGCTTTTACTGATAAGGAACAGCTCGTGGGCGAAGTGGCCAAACGGCAGTCCGTAACCAACCCCGAACGAACCGTTTTCGCCATCAAACGTTTGATGGGGCGCAAGGCGGATGCTGCTGAAGTGCAAGCCTGGAAAAAGCATTCTCCATACGAAATTACGGCAGGCAACAACGGCGATGCAGCTGTGAAAGTCGGTGACCGCACCCATTCTCCATCTGAAATTTCCGCCAAGATTCTGCAAAAGCTGAAGGCTGACGCTGAAGCATACCTGGGCGAAAAGGTTACCGAAGCCGTTATTACCGTACCTGCCTATTTCAACGACTCCCAGCGTCAGGCCACCAAGGACGCAGGGCGTATTGCCGGGCTGGAAGTAAAGCGAATAATCAACGAGCCCACCGCGGCCTCTTTGGCATATGGTCTGGACAAGAAGACCAACGAAAAGATTGCTGTCTTCGACCTGGGCGGCGGCACCTTTGATATCTCCATCCTCGAGGTGGGGGATGGTGTCGTGGAAGTGCGCGCAACCAATGGTGATACGTTTTTGGGCGGCGAAGACTTTGACCAGCGGATCATCGACCATCTGGTGAATGCGTTCAAGAATGACACGGGTATCGACCTCTCCACGGACCGCATGGCCCTGCAGCGCCTGAAAGAGGCTGCGGAAAAGGCCAAGAAGGAATTGTCCTCTTCCATGGAGACAGAGATCAACCTGCCCTTCATCACCGCAGACCAGAGCGGCCCCAAGCACATGATGCTCAAGCTGGGGCGCGCAAAGTTGGAAAGTCTGGTGGAGGACCTTGTCGCCCGTGTTGAAGCTCCCTGTAAGAAGGCCCTGGCTGATGCGGACCTGAAGTCTACCGAGATCGACGAAGTCATCCTGGTGGGCGGCATGACCCGTATGCCTCTGGTGCAAAAGAAGGTGCAGGATATCTTTGGCAAGGAGCCCAACCGCAGTGTGAACCCGGACGAAGTGGTCTCCATGGGCGCGGCCATCCAGGGCGGTATCCTGGCTGGCGATGTGAAAGACGTGTTGCTCCTCGACGTCACCCCGTTGTCCCTGGGCATTGAAACCATGGGCGGTGTAATGACCCCGCTCATCGAGCGCAACACAACAATTCCCACGCGCAAAAGCCAGGTGTTCACCACGGCGGCGGACAACCAGCCAGCTGTGGACGTGCATGTGATGCAGGGCGAACGCCCCATGGCGCAAGACAACATGACGCTGGGGCGTTTTGAGTTGACCGGTATCCCGGCGGCGCCCCGCGGCGTACCGCAGATCGAAGTGAGCTTTGACATCGACGCCAACGGCATCGTGAATGTCTCAGCCAAGGATATGGGCACCGGTAAGGAGCAAAGCATCCGCATTACCGCTTCCAGCGGTCTGGACGAGGCCGAGATCGACCGTTTGGTCAAGGAAGCCGAGACCCACGCAGCGGAAGACGAGCGCAAGAAGGCCCTCATCGAGGCGCGCAACCAGGCGGATACGCTTGTGTACACCACGGAAAAGAGTATCCGGGATCTTGGTGAAAAACTTGACGCTGCCACAAAGGCAGACGTGGAAGCGAAGATTGAAGCCGTCAAGACCGCGCTTGCTGGTGAGGACGAAGCCGCCATCAAGCAGGCCTCCGAGGACCTCTCCCATGCAGCCCACGCCCTGGCGGAGCAGCTCTACCAGAACAATGCCGGCCAGCAGGCAGACGCAGGGTGCGGCGCTGGAGGATGCGGCCAGCAGACTCAGGGCGCGCAACCCGGCCAGAATGCAGATGACGATGTAATAGACGCCGAGTATACGGAGCACGCTGCCTAACGCGTACTGAACAGACCATTCCTATCTATATGTATGGGCGGCTTCCCGAAAGGGGGGCCGCCTTTTGCAATGTGAAGCAAAAGATGCGTGCCGCTCAGTAGGATTCTGCAAGTTTCAGAGCCTGCGCAAAACTGGAAGCGCCGCCAGCTCCGAGAAGCGCCGTGACATCCTTGCCGCACACGGGAGGAGAAAAAAGAAACCCCTGAAGCAAAGGGCAGGCAAGGCGGCGCAATTGCAGCGTCTGGTTCATGTTCTCCACGCCTTCTGCCACCGCTTTGATGCCCATGCTGTTGGCAAGGGCCATGATGGTGGAGACGATTTCCGGCTTGCTCAACCCTTTGGAGGAGCCGGAAACAAATGACTGGTCTATTTTCAGGTAATCAATGGGGAACTGATGCAGGTAGCTCAAAGAGGAGTAGCCAGTGCCAAAGTCGTCGATAACTAGCTGCAACTCAAGTTCTTTCAGACGCGTAAGCACTTCCTGGCACAGCTTGATGTTGCGCATCATGGCTGATTCCGTGATTTCCAGCTTCAGGGATGAAGGCTGGATTCCGGATGTGTCCAAGGCGGACTGCACGATTGCTGGCAGGCCGCGCAATCCCAATTGACGTGCAGACAGATTGACGCTGACGTACAACGAGGTCCATTGGGGGTAGAGGGTTATCCATTCCTTGAGCTGCCGGCAGGCCTCATGCAACACCCACTCTCCCAGCGGAACAATGAGCCCGGTTTCTTCCGCCATGGGGATGAACTGGGAAGGGGAGATCACCCCTTGCGTCGGGTGCTCCCAACGGACAAGGGCCTCCAGTCCGCAAAGAGAGCCGTCCTGGGAAGACACAATGGGTTGGTAATAAAGCGAGAAATTTTCTTGCGCCATGGCCTGGCGCAGTTCGGCTTCCAGGCTGAGGGCCTGCAGCGCCGCATTGAACATGGCGGGATTGAAGAATTTGAAGAGGTTGCCCCCCGTTTCCTTGGCCCGGTACATTGCAATATCGGCGTTGCGCAGCAAATCCTCTGGCGATTCCTCTGGCGAGTTGCGCAGTACGATGCCGATGCTTGCGCTTGTAAGGATTGTCTGTTCACTGATGAGGAAGGGTTCTTCCAGGGAGGTTTTGCAGCGCATCACTACCTGCGTCACTTCCTGGGCGCTGTGGAATCCCTCCAGCAGTATGGCGAACTCGTCGCCCCCCAGTCGTGCGACAGTGTCCACATTGCGGATGCTGCTGGCCAGGCGGGATGCTATTTCCTGCAGCAGTTTATCGCCGATGATGTGGCCGAGGCTGTCATTGATTCCCTTGAAGCGGTCCACATCCAGGATGAGCACGGCAAAGCGGTGGTGCTCGTCGCGGTTCGAGCGTTTGATGGCCTGGTTCAGGCGCTCAATGAACAGGGCTCTGTTGGGCAGCCCGGTAAGCGAGTCGTGAAACGCCTGATAGGTAAGTTGCTGTTCAAAGGCCTTGCGCGATGAAATGTCCTGGAAGCTGTAGTACACGGCCTGTACTTTTCCATCGTGAATCACCGGGTACCCCAGAAAAGAAACCGGGATATGCTCGGCCTGCTTGTTGCGAGTGGTCAGTTCTCGGGAGGTAGGCGTGCCGGTGAGCAGGGACGCATGCAGGGATGCAAAGGTGCCATGGTACATGCGGGGCAGGATAAGTTCGTGGCAGATGCGCCCTGCACAGTGTTCCTGACTGTATCCGAACAGATCCACGAATCCCGAATTGACCTCTATGATTTTGCTTTCAGTATCAACGAGGGCAAGCCCCAGGGGAGAGTTCTCGAACAGTTGCTGGTAAAATGCCTTTTGTTCGTCCAGGGCTTCTATCTTGCGCTCCAGCTGATTGTTGGCCGCGCGTAAAAGGCGATACAACTCGTGGCTTTCCAGGCTGTTCGCAGTGTTCAGCATGATCAGGGAAAGCAAATGCAAAGAGCTGTCCGGTATGTCCTTGAGCCCTTTGGCGGGGTAGGCCATGAGCATGCCGCGGATACGCGTGGTCGTGGCCATACGGTGCAGGATCAGTTGGCCGCTGTTGGAAGGAGGGGGCGCTTCAGCCGAAACAAAAAGCGGCTTCTGCATATCCAGGGCCTGGGCAAAAGTGCCTTTCTCGGATTGGCCTTCCAATTCCTGGACGAAATTATCTTCCATTGCTGCAGGCCAGCAGTGCGCAATGTAAAAGTCGGCGCTGTCCTCGTCTATGCGGTAGATCGCCAGACCGGTCAGTTCAAGTAGTTTCAGTATGCGTTTTGCCGCTTCCTGGATGATCATGGCCGGGGAATCAAAAGCGGTAAGGTTCTGTTGGAAATCCGAGAGGGACGCCGCGGATTCCAAGGCTTCCAAGGTGAAGCGGTACACCCGCTCGAGATATTCGACCCGTTCATTCAAACGCATAGAGGCTCCACGCTATACCGCTTCCTGAAATAAGGCCCTGAACATATCTTCGATGAGAGGCTCAGTCTGCTGCATCACGGCCGCAATGACGCTGGAGTCTATCGCCAAGCTTTCCCAGGCGCTGATATCAAGGGGGGGAATGCGCAAGGCATCCCAGTTGCCGAGGACCAGGGCATGGGCAAGAACATCCGCTACATGCAGCAGTTTGCTTTCCGCATTCAGGCTGGTTGTGAAGGGCGGATGATGGTTGCCTACGCCCTGGCACAGCTCTTCGGGCAGTCCCCAAAAGGTTAGCAATTCCTGCGAGAGGGATGCGTGGTTCCAACCAAGCATCTGTTGCTCAACGGCATACAGGGGAGAGCGACCATAAAGGGATATCTCCATCATGTATTTGCAATGAACAGGGTGTTGCAGGCAGATTACCAGCCGGCCGATGTCATGCAACAGGCCAAGGGCGAACATGCGCTCTCTGTTGACTCCCTGGCAGTATCCGGCAAGTGTCCGGGCAACTATGCCACAGGCGACACTGTGCCTGCAGTATTCCTCCAAGGAATAGACCGAGGACGGCACACCCTTGAAGAGACTGAACACAGAAATTCCCAACGCAAGGGTGCTCAACTGGCTGGACCCCACAAGAGCAACCGCACGGTCCAGAGAATCCACGCGCTGGCGGAATCCATAAAAGGGCGAATTGACCAGCCGCAACAGTTTTGCGCTCAGGCTGCTGTCGCGGCTTATGACTTCCGCCACATAGGCGGCAGATGCATTCGGCGCGTCCAGAGCCTCCACTATTTGGGCATAGGTTTGCGGCAGTGTGGCCAATGTCTCACTTTTGCCGACAATAGCCTCCGGTGTGGGGAGGGGGGGCAGTTGCTCATCTGCTGCAGGTGCGCTGATTGTGGTGGAATCCCCTGAAATAATGACGCCGGCGTCAATTTTGCGCGCTGCGTGCAACAAAAACTGGCGCAAAATCTCTTTGCATGCCGGATGCTGCAGATCAAGACTGCAAAACCGCTTTTGAGCCAGCGCCTTGCTCAGTTCCCTGGCCACAGGGGAAAAAGATTTCTGTGCCTTCCCTGCAATTTCTTCGGAAGTGATGTTTGCGATTTCCGCACCGGGAATGCCCCAGCGTTTGCAGAGCGTAATGTGTTTGCATTCCAGAGGTTCGCCTCTGGACAACAAAAGGCGCCCTTGCGGTGATCGCAAGTCCTTGTCCAGGACCATTCCGGGCTCAAGGTCTGTTGTGTTTATGCTCGCCATCAGGACCTCTGTGAAGATAATGCAAATAGTCCAGGTGGTTGAAAGGGTCTGAGAGGGATAATAGCATGGCGGGAAGCTTCATTTCAATTGGAGATGGCAAAACAAAAAAAGTTGAAGCACCGGCAAAAAATATGAATGACCCTTAGTGATTTGTTTATCTTAAAAAGGTAAAGCGTTGTCAATGTTGTGAGGATTTGGTGACACGAAGGGAAAGGTTTTCCTTAATGGCTTCGCATCCAATGAGGGCGATTCCATTGCCTGGGAGTGAGGAGGAAGTTTCTCGCTATATTCACAGATGTTAGGGGTGCTTGCGAGTAACGTCATCTTATATATGGAAACAAGTAGCCTGAAATGTGCTCCATATCGCGGAGATTCCGACACTTGGCCCGCAAGATGTGCGTGCAAGTTGCAGCGTGCGTTTGGGGGAAATGTACAGAGACGTGGTGGTTAACACGTTGAAATGTAATTACTAAAAAAATTGAAACAGCACTTGACTCGGCCGGCTCCGAGATTATTTTTTATGCAGAAAAAATCAACGGAGGTAGCTGAAATGGTTACAGAACTCAGTCCTTTTTTTGGTGGCGACAGGAGCCTGGACAGGTTGCTGGACGGGTTCTTCACGCCATTGGTCTACAGCCAGAGGCGCGGCACGTACCCCCCTTTGAATCTGAGCGAAGATGATCACAATATCTATGCAACCCTCGAGGTGCCGGGGCTGGCTATCGATGACCTGGAGTTGACGCTTACTGATGCGACGCTTTCCATTAAAGGCGAGCGCAAGGCGGACGACGGGAAGTATTACCGCAGAGAGCGCCCTTA